>CAVTRH010000019.1:0-106788 GCA_963736985.1 uncultured Acidobacteriaceae bacterium | reverse complement strand
AGTTCGCGGCTGCGAGCGCCTGAAGCGTCAACGTATTCCGTTCACGCCCAAGGCGATATTGCGAATTCGCCAAGTCTCCGTTACGCTTTATAATCAAGGTGGGCAGCAACTTAGGTCTACGCCGACCGTGCACGAAGGCGCCAGATTCAGTCCGTTTGGTGAACAGATGAATCCTCTCGGAACGCTTACTCCGCGGCACTTCGAAGTGTTGCACGCGCTGGTCCAGAACTACATAGAAACCGGCGAACCCGTGGCTTCGCGCACGATTGCGCTCAAATATCCGATGAGCCCGGCCTCGATCCGCAACATGATGGCGGATCTTCTGGAGGAAGGTTATCTCTCGCAGCCGCACACCTCCGCCGGTCGTGTTCCCACGGAACGCGGATATCGAAGCTATGTGCAAACGCTTCTCGGCAGCCGCATTGTGCAAGCAGAGCTGCACCGCCTGCATCTCGATTTGCAGAGCGCTGGTTCTGTGGAGGGACGGATCGAGCGCTCTTCGAAGCTGTTGACCGAGATCACGCGCAATTTCGGCATTGCCGCCGCAATCCCGAACGGCAATCAGATTCTGGATCAAGTGGAGCTGCTTGCATTGCCCGATCGGCGGATCCTCATGGTTGTGGCCACACGTGACCGCATGGTGCGCAACAAGGTGATCACGGTGGACGATCACATTTCGCAGGATGATCTCGCATCCATCCGCAATTACATCAACTACAATTTCAGTGGATGGGCGCTGCCGAGCATCCATCGCGAGCTGAAGCGCCGTCTTGATCTTGAAAGCGCGGCTTACGACGCGATCCTGCGGCGCGTGAGCGTCCTTTATTCCAAAGGACTGCTCGAACTGGGGCTGATGCCCGAAGTACACTTCGAAGGCGCCGAAAATCTGATTGGGCTCGACATGCACCTGACGCGGGAGCGTATGCGCGAGCTGTTCCGGGCGCTCGAAGAGAAAAAGCGCGTCCTGCAATTGCTCGAGCGCTTTCTCGAACAGCGAGACGGCGAGCTGGCGATTCAGGTGGGACTAGCAGATGTGCATCCGAGCATGGGAGAGCTATCGCTCATCGGGATGCGTTTGGGGCTGCCGAACGGGTTGGAAGCGCATGTGGCAGTGCTTGGCCCGATGCGCATGAATTACAGCCGCGCTGTTTCAGCCGTGTTGCACGTAGGCCAGGCGTTCAAGAGCGCCGCGAGTTAACGATCGCGTTTGCGGGCGCTGCGTTCGGAACCGTAACTTTTCCAGCTACTTGAATTCTTCGGACGGTCGTCATTTCTTGTTAGCAGGCGGCGAGCGAGTAAGCCGCGATGGCTGAGGCATGGCCGGGTCGTTTTTGAGATCCGCCTGATTCCCCGCAGATTTGGAAAGGATCAAATGGACCACGTAGATATTCCGGCAGAACAGGTTCTTCCGATGGAAGCGATCGCCGAAAATGTTCAGGGCTTGCGAATCGCTTTCGTCAATGTCTTCGGTATTTCGCATGCCGATGGATCCTGGACGCTGATTGACGCCGGAGTGCCATTTAGCGAGAAGCTGATTCGCAGTTGGGCAGAAAAACAATTTCGAAGCGCGCCGAATTCGATCGTTCTGACGCATGGGCATTTCGATCACGTCAGTGCCGCGCGTGCATTGGCAGAAGAATGGAATGTGCCCTGTGTTCGCGCATCAGCTTGAATTCCCTTATCTGACCGGAGAGCAGGAGTATCCGGCTCCGAATGTCAAGGCAGGTGGAGGACTGATGTCACTTCTGTCGCCGATGTATCCGCGTGGTCCCGTCGACCTCGGCGCTCGTCTGCGCGCGTTGCCGATGGGTGAGGGAGCGTCGGCGGCTGTTGCGGGATTGCCAGGTTGGGAGATCTTACACACGCCCGGGCACACGCCGGGTCATGTTTCGTTTTTCCGGGCGCACGATCGGACGCTGCTGGTAGGTGACGCATTCTGCACTACCAAGCCGGAGTCATTCTTCGAAGCCGCGCTGGTGCAACAACCCGAGCTGCACGGTCCTCCGGCTTACTTTACTTCGGATTGGAACCTGGCGCGCCAGTCCGTTCAGCGTCTTGCAAAACTCGAGCCGGCGATCGTTGCGCCGGGTCACGGCAAGCCGATGGCAGGCGCGAATGTGGCCGAGGCTTTGCGCATCTTGGCAACAAATTTCGATGCGGTTGCAGTTCCGGATAACCAAAAGCGCGCGGGAGCGTAGGCCGGGGCAAAGCAGGCTCTTCGCTTAGCAGAGGGGCACGTGAAATTCGGCGTATTAGTTCGCCGGCTATCTGATCATCCCCGAAGGCACTGGGGCTTGTTGCAAGGCGCTTGCTTTGCGCCCGTAGCTGAAGTAGACGCACAGCCCGATGGCCATCCAAATGAGGAACGCAGCCCAGGTAATGATTCCGAGACCGGCCATCAGCCCGAGGTTCACGATGACGCCGAGGATGGGCAGCAGCGGAACCATCGGAGTTTTGAAAGGCCGCGGAAGATCAGGCTGGCTTTTGCGCATCATGATGATGCCGATGCACACGACGACGAATGCAAACAGTGTGCCGATGCTGGTGAGATTGCCGAGCCGGGCAATCGGTGTGAACGCCGCGCCGAGCGAAACGAAGACCATCAGCAGCAGATTCGATTTCCAGGGCGTGCGGAATTTCGGGTGAATCTGCGAAAACAGCGGTGGAAGCAGACCGTCGTTGGACATCGAGTAGAACACGCGCGATTGTCCGAGCAGCATCACGAGCATCACGGACGTAAGTCCGCATAACGAGCCGAGCTTCATCAGGAACCCGACCCAAGGGAGACCCTTCATGTGATCGACCGCGACCGCAAGCGGCGCCGCAACGTTCAAATCTTTGTAATTGACGATGCCGGTGAGCACGAGTGAATACAGGATGTAGAGTACGGTGCAGATCAACAAGGATCCGATGATGCCGATGGGCATGTCGCGCTTGGGATTACGCGCTTCCTGGGCGGCGGTTGAGACGGCGTCGAAGCCGATGTAGGCAAAGAAGATCTGGCCGGCCCCCGCAAGTACGCCGGACCATCCAAATGCGCCGAAGGTGCCTGTGTTGGGCGGAAGAAACGGATGATAGTTGCGGTAATTGATGAAGAAGTAACCGATGCCGATGAAGAAGATGACAACGGCCACTTTGGTGATGACGATGATGTCGTTGAATTTGGCGGATTCCCTGATGCCGCGGATCAGTACGCCGGAGATGATGCAGATGATAATAATCGCGATAAGGTTGATGCTGCCAGGGCGGGGATCGAAAGGAGACGCGACGATGGAACGCGGGAGTTCGATGCCGAAAGAGAGCAGAATGGAATCGAAGGTGGCGGCCCAACTGACTGCGACCGTTGCTGCACCCACCGCGTATTCAAGAACCAGCGCCCAGCCGATGATCCAGGCGATCAGTTCGCCCATGGTGGCGTAAGAATACGTGTAGGCGCTGCCGGCGATCGGGATCATCGTCGAGAATTCGCTATAGCAGATACCGGCAAACGCGCAGCCGATCGCTGCAATCGTGAACGAATACACCATGGCGGGGCCGGCGTGCGTGGAGGCGGCGACTCCGGTGAGCGTGAAAATGCCAGCGCCAATGATGGCACCGATCCCAAGCGCAACCAGAGACATCGCGCTCAAGCTACGCTTTAATGCGTGATCCCCTTCTGCTTGTGCCAGAAGCGCGTGGATGGGTTTTTTTACGAAAAGATTCATCCGGCCCGTCGGGGATAGGCTAACACACGAACCGCGAGTATAAATGCGAGCGTATTGACGGATTGCGAGTGATTAGCGCACGCGCTCGAAGACGAATTCGTTGCAGCCGAGGCTATGGGTGGTAATCATATGTCGCAGGTCGAAACCGCGCTTTTTGTAGAATTCGAAAACTTCTCCAGGACCTGCGACTTCGAAGGGGTAACCACCGATCCAATCGATAAGATCATGCCAGACGGACATGCCGCGCCCGGGGCTTTGGAATGCTTGCATGGGCTTGCCTCGCAGCAGGCCTTTGATGAAACCGGGGCCGAACAAGCGCAGGGCTGACCACGCGATGATCGGACCGCGCAGAAGCCGATGTCTCACGTAATTCCGCTTGATGGTGGTCCAGCGGCGGCTGCGGCCGCCTTCATCGTTATAAAGCGCAATGAATAGCAACCCGCCTATGCGGACCGGAAGGACGGCATTTTCGAGCGCTTTCCACATGGCACCAGTGTGATGGAGCACGCCCCAGGAATACACAACGTCGAATTTGCCCAAGCTCGCCAGATAATTTTCATCGAGCGCCGAACCTTCTTCGACACGCCAATTGGGATCATCTGCGAAGTAACGCCGTCGTAGTTCGCGAGTGCAGGCGACCGATTGCGGGTCGTAGTCGAAGGAGTGAACTCGGGCGCCCAGGCGGCGCGCCGCAAGGCTGAACAGTCCGCTGCCCGAACCGATATCGAGAAAAGAGCGGCCTTCGAGGTCAGCGACTTCGAGCATCTGGCGCAGGCTTTCTTCGGCTGCCGAGATACGCTGCTCATCTAAATTGGCCAGGAAGCGGCGCCAATTTTCGCCAAACTGGAAGCGCTCTCCTTGCGCAATTTCGACTGCATGGGTGGCCATCGACCGCTATCCTAGCATCGCTTTCATTGTTAAAGACCGCACAATGGCCGACCTAAGCTCGACCGCCCGGCTTGCCCGCCGCACATGCGCCCATTATGCTTATCGGCCCTGGAACGCAGGGCGATAGGGCGCCGTTGCTGGTCTGGGCTTATGTGCTCCTGGTTTCACTCTGCCGCTGTTATCCTTGAAGTTTGTTCCCCGTTTCCCGCCGTTTTGCGGTGTCCAAATTCCGGCTGTTCTACTGCTATTTTGGCCTCCTACTCTTGATGCTTGCGGCTTCCGCGGCGCTTTTTGCTGCCCCGGGAAGCTCCAATACGCCTGCTCCCACGCTTCTCGAAATCCTGAAAAGTGAACTCTCGCGGGAATTTACCGCCCTTAAGGCGAAGGGCGATCCCGCTCCTTATTACATGGCGTATGAAGTAAGCGCGAGGCAAGCGGACTCGGCATCGGCGACCGATGGCGCGTTACTCGAGAACGTCCATTCGCACGCGCGGGGATTCGATACCACGATTCGGGTCGGCTCCCCGAAGTTCGACAACTATCATCCTTACAAGGGTTCGCGCATTCGCTTCACGACCTTTACTTCGCTCAGCCTGGATAACGATGAAAATCAGATCCGGCGGGCGCTTTGGTCCGAATCCGACCGCGTGTACCGATTGGCGTCGCGTCGGCTTCTGCAGCTTCAGACCGATGAACAACTGCTTGCGCAACAGAACCATCAGGACGCCGATTTTTCCTCTGAGCCCGCCGAAACGTTCGTGCGACTGCCGGAAACCTACAGCTACGACATGAACGCGTGGACGCGGAAGCTGCGCGCCTGGTCGGCTGAGTTCAAGAAGCATCCGAAAATCTTAGGCTCGGAGGTCGATTTCCGGGCCGAGCGAGAGGTGAGGACGCTTGTGAACACCGACGGCACCGCGATCCAGCACGGCAGCAACCTGTTTCGAGTGGAAGTGCAAGGGGTGGCGCTTGCGCCTGACGGCATGGGCCTGCGCGATTTCACAAGTATTGAGGTTTCGGATCCGGCGCATCTTCCCGCCGATTCGATGATTCAATCCCGGATTGCAGATTTAGCATCGAAGCTCGACGCAATGGTTAGCGCGCCTCCGGCTGAGCCGATAGTCTGTCCCGCGATTCTCTCCGGCCGCGCCTCCGCTGTTTTCTTTCACGAGATCTTCGGGCATCGCGTTGAAGGTCATCGGCAAAAGGACATCACGGACGGGCAGACGTTTGCGAAGATGATCGGCCAGAAGGTTCTGCCGGACTTCATTAGTGTTGAGTTCGACCCTACTCGAAGGCAATTTGACGGCACGGATCTCATCGGGTTTTATGAGTACGACGATGAGGGCGTGAAGGCGCGCCCAGTGAAAGTTGTCGAAGACGGGATACTCAAGACATTTCTGCTGTCCCGTTCGCCGGTTGGCGAGTTTACGCATTCGAACGGACATGGTCGTCGCCAGCCGGGATTCGAAGTGGTATCGCGCCAGTCGAACCTGATCGTCGAATCGTCCAGGCAGGTCTCTGATTCTGCGCTGCGGCAACAGCTCATTGCGGAGATCACGCGCCAAAACAAGCCATATGGCCTCTACTTCGAAGACGTCGCGAGTGGTTACACGACCACAGGCCGTGGGGGTCTGCAGGCGTTTACGGTCGTTCCGCTCGTGGTCTATCGCGTATTTCCGGACGGCCGCCCAGACGAATTGATCCGAGGCGTCGATATTGTTGGCACGCCGCTGGCCAGCTTCCAAAAAATCCTGGCGACTTCAGATCGCACTACGGTGTTCAACGGCTATTGCGGCGCCGAATCCGGCAGCATTCCGGTTTCCGCGGTCTCGCCCGCGATCCTGGTTTCAGAGATCGAGATACAGAAGAAAGAGAACTCGCAAGAAAAGCCGCCGCTGCTGCCCCGCCCCGAGGGCAAACAAATGGGTCGGGAGGGCGAATAATGCGCGGCTCCATGATCGCGATCCTGGCCGCCGCAGGCGCGTGCTCGAGTGCATGGATCTTATCGGCGGCACATGTTCCTACCGATTTCCGCTCCGACACGCAGCTTCGCGCGATGATCGATGAACTCACGCGTTCGAAGAATTTGAAGCTGAATGATCTTGAAAAGCCGTATTTCATCGAATACACAGTCAGCGATACGGATCAGGTGGATGTTTCGGCAAGTTTCGGCGGCTTAATTGAATCGAGTCGCGCGCATGTAAGACAGCCTCGGCTGTTCATACGCGTTGGCGATTACAAATTCGATAACACGAACTCCATTTACACAGGCAGCGAGCACTTAGGGCTGCTGCCCGTTGACGACGATTACCAGGCTCTGCGGATAGAGCTCTGGCTCGCCACGGATGCGCTCTATAAAGCCTCTGCCGAGCAGATCGCGCACAAGCGTGCTGCGCTGCGGGAGATCCAGGATCCCGACACAACGCCGGATTTGGCTCCTGTTAAACCAGTGCAAATCATCGAGCCCCCGGCGGCGATGCAATTCGACCAGAAGCATTGGGAGGGCGCGCTGCGGCAACTTTCGACGCGGTTCGAATCTTATCCGAGTGTCATGAGCTCGGAGATCCGTGTGCGCGCCATCTCCTCGATGTACCGCCTGGTGAACACGGAAGGCACCGTGATCCGCATCCAGCAGCGGTTCAGCCAAATCGAGGTTCGATCAAGCGGCTTTGCACCTGACGGTGACCGGGTCTGGAATCATCAGTTCATCACTACCCTGGGCCCGTCGGACTTTCCTTCGGAAGAGCAGCTTCAAAACACCGTAGATGCGACTGCGGCGCAAACCGACGCGCTGGCCAAGGCGCCGTTAGCTGAAGATTACAGCGGCCCCGTATTGTTCGAGCAGGAAGCCGCCGCCGAGATGATGGCGCAGGTTCTGACGGATGCGATTCGCCTCGAGAGGAAACCTCTATCGCCGCCCGGATCAAATGCCGGGTCGGTCCAAGGGATCGAAAGCGTCTGGTCCTCGCGAATCGGGTCAAAGGTCGCTCCGGATTGGCTCACGATTCTCGATGATCCTCGCGAGCAGCAGTTTCACGGAACGCCGCTCGCCGGCTATTACGAGGTGGACGATCAAGGCGTTCCCTCCGAGCGCGTGTCTCTGGTCGAGAAGGGCACATTCAAGAACTTCCTGCTGAGCCGCGAGCCGGTGCGCAATTTCAACGCCTCCAACGGGCACGGCCGTCTGCCCGGCGCCTATGGAGCCGAACAAGCCGTAATCGGCAACTTGTTTGTGCAATCCGAGCAGCCGGTCTCTGAAGCAGAGCTTAAAGCCAAGCTTCTGCAGTTGGCCAAAGCGGCAGGGCTCAAGTACGCGATCGTGATCCGGCGCCTCGATTTCCCGTCCACCGCAAGCTTTAGCGATTTGCAGAACATCGCTCGCGACATGCAGAAAAACGGCTACGCACGAACGTTGAATGTTCCGTTGTTGGCGTATCGTGTATACGCCGACGGCCACGAAGAGCTGGTACGTGGGTTGCGCTTCAAAGAATTCAGCGCGAAAGATATTCGCGACCTGGAAGCTGCTTCAGATCGCCCATACGTCTTGAATTACATGAACAACGGCTCGAGCTTCAACCTTGCCGGTTACGGTTCCGACTTCACTACTTCGAGCGTCGTCTGCCCATCGCTGCTGTTTTCAAGCCTGGATCTAGGCAAAATCGAGGAAGAAGGCGGCCGTCTGCCGATTGTGCCACCCCCGCCGTTCTCCACGCGTTGACGCATGCGCATCATCAGTAGAGCCATCTTTCGGGAGATTTTCACCAGCGCCAGCCTCGGCACGGTGCTGTTTGTCTTTGTCCTGTTTCTCAGGACCATCGAACGGCTATCTGCTCTGCTTGTAAAAACCTCCGCGCCGCCGGCGGTGGTCGCGAAGCTATTGCTCTACGCGCTGCCCTCCACGATTCCGTTCGCGTTGCCGCTCGGAGTACTCGTCGGTATTCTGATCGGGCTGAGCCGCATGTCGGCCGATAGCGAAATCACAGCTATCCGAGCAGCGGGCATTTCGAGCCTGTCCCTGGCGCGCCCGGTGCTCCTGTTTGCAACCATGGCGCTGACAGTCACGGCGCTCTCGTCGCTTTGGCTGACGCCGCTATCGCTGCACCTGGAATCGATGGTGGCGCGCAATTTCGCGGCCGCGCAGTTGACGGGCAACATCGAATCGCGCATCTTCGATGAGCAGTTTCCGAACACGGTGCTCTACGTAGGCAACGTACACGTGACTGCCAACCAGATCGTCTGGAAACAGGTCTTTATTGCCGACGTTACGCCGCCCGATCAATTGCAACAGGAAGGTAAAGATCGCGGCGAAGGCCCCCGTATCATTGTCGCGGCCGAAGCCATTCCACACGCCGACGCACCAAATAACCGCATCATCCTCGATATGAGAGATGTCCGCTCTTCCGAACGCGACAAGGAAGGGAAGGTCATCACCACGGCCGCGCCCATGCAGATTGAAACCCTGCAGGCGCAGTCGCAGGAAGATCTGCAGGTGAATAAGACCGTGCAGGAAATGGACACTGGCCCGCTTTACAAGCGCGTGTACCGCACGCGCGGCTTATCGCATGAAGACTACGTGGACGCCGCCATCGAGTTTCATCAGCGCTTCGCGCTTCCACTCGCTTGCGTGCTGTTGGCCCTGGTCGGCATGCCACTGGGTGTCTCTTCGCGCAAAGGTGGGAAATCTGCCGCGTTTGTGATGACCGTGCTGCTCGCGTTTCTATATTACCTGGGATTCATCACGTTGATCGGCCTTGCGCGCAAGGGGAGCCTGCCGGTGCCGATAGCGGTGTGGACGCCGGATGCGCTGTTCTTAGTCGTAGGTCTGGCGCTGCTTTCGCGGCTCGAAAAACCGGGCGATCGCGATCTCGCCACTTGGGTTCGCGGGACGGCGATGCGAATCGTAAAGAGTGTGCAATCCGTGCGGCCAGTCGCAGTGCGAACGCCCCGTGGCATGGCAATCCGCGGTTTCGGTCTGCGCCCCTTGTTAATTGACCGCTATGTTCTAAACGGCTTTATCTTCTACTTCGCGGTGCTTCTCACCGCGCTGGTCGCGCTCATCGAAGTGTTTACCTTTTTCGAGCTGCTAGGCGACATGGTCAAGAACGACATCACGATGTCGACTATGCTGGACTATCTGTTTCATCTCGCGCCGAGTCTTATTTATCAGCTAACGCCGATCGGAACGCTCGTCGCCTCACTCATCTGCTTTGGAATTCTGACGAAGTACAACGAGGTGACTGCTTTCAAAGCCGGCGGAGTGAGTGTCTATCGCTTGGCCGCGCCTGTGTTGGTCATGAGCTTAGCCGTCAGCGCGTTGCTGTTTGCCTTTGACCATTACTACATTCCAGAAGCGAATCGCCGGCAAGAGATGCTGCGCGCGCAAATCAAAAAGAAACCGGTTGCCACTTATCTGCGCGCCAACTCCGACCGGCATTGGATCTATGGCGAAGGATCGCGCATTTATAACTATGGCTTTATCGATACGCAACAACGCAATCTTGTCAAAGATAAATGTCTATGAGCTCGATCCGGAGACGTTTCACATTATGCGGCAGATTTCAGCCGACCGGGCGCAATGGAATCCGAAGCTCGATAAGTGGATTTTTCAGAATGGAATGAGCCATAACTTAGCCGGACAGGATACGTATTTACCCTTTCACAATTCGTTTGCCTCTTTCCCGGAGCTGACGGAGCGCCCGTCCTGGTTCATCCGAGAAGAGAAGGAATACAAGGAGATGAATTTCGAGGAGCTCGGGCAATATGTCCGCGAGCAGCAGGCCAGCGGCTTGGATACCACGCCGCTGCGCGTGCAATATTACAAGAAGTTTTCAGTTCCCTTGTTTGCATTGATCATGGCGATTCTCAGTATTCCGTTCGCATTTATCGCCGGTAATCGGGGAGCCATGACCGGTGTCGGCATCAGCTTCGGAATTGCAATCGCTTACTGGACGATCGGCACGCTGTTCGAGCAGGTTGGCGATCTGAACCAGCTTCCCGCCGTGATGGCTGCCTGGTCTCCCGATATTATCTTTGCGCTGTTTGGCCTTTACTTCATGGCACGCATGAAGACGTGATACGTAGCGCCACCATCGCGTTTAGCGTTGAACTCTTGTGCTTGCCAGCCACCGAGTGGCGATGGCTCCCACGGAATGCGATGATACAGCAAACAGCGGCGGCATTGATATTGTCCGTTCATCGGCCACATGAGTTCTTCATGTGCGAAGCTACACCAGAGCTGCCTGAGCTTTTTTAAAAATCCTGAAGCAATTGAGTCGCTCATGCTTCGAGCTTAAGTAAGCTGTGGCGAAATTGAAATTCCTTCCCGCGGCGTAGGGCGATTTAGAACTCGCAGTACTCTCCGCGCAAATGATTGCATCGAAATGCCTCGCTTCACCGCGTAGCCGGGTACGGAGTAAGAATCAGTGAGTGCGAACGACGCTCGTTGTGGCGGCGATTACATCATCGATCGCCTGAACAACAATCTCCGGCTGGTCGATGATCACCATATGTGTGCTGTTCTCCGCAACATACTGCTTGCTGTTGCGCGACAGCGCGAGCAATTGCCGCTGCAGCTCGCGGTATCGAGGCGAGTCGTACGAGGTGCTGACGACCGCAATGGGCTTATTCCCGAGCGGAAGCGGAAGTTTCGCCTCGGCTGCATGTACCTCAGAAAAACAGACGGCCGCCATCTCCGGCGTGGGCCGCAAGGAAATGCCGAGCGCCCAGCGGTGCAGCTCCTGATCGAGCGGCGGCAATTTACTGAAGTTTTGATTGTCTTCCATGTCGAGTGCGACGGGAGCCTTTGAAATGAGCACGGGCGGACTGTCCAATCCAGGCGCGCCGGTCCACGCTTTGGCGTCAGGCTCGGTATCGTGCTTGGTATCGATAAACGCGTGATCGACCAAAACCATGCCCGCGATTTCATTTGAATATCTGGCCGCATAGAGCCGGGCGACGAGCCCTCCAATCGAAAATCCGACCAGCACAGAGGGGCTGTTTACTCCCGCGCTTCTTAACAAGTTGTGCAGCTCGATTACTCTTTGCGCGCAACTGGGACTGGTGCCGGGGGGAATTGGATCGCTCCACGCAGTTCCAGAGGGATCGTTGCTGCAGATTCTGGTAACTTGCGCGATTTTAGGCTGCACAAGACCCCAATCGAACGAAAACCCTCCGCTCGCGACCACTACGGTGGGACTTCCCTTGCCGGTGCAGTAGATGTGTACGCGGTAACCGCCGGCATCCACTAACTTGCCGAGCACCGGGGGCCGTGCGGGCCCGTTCTGCGCGTAAAGCAAAAGAGTGAAACTGAGTAATGCGAAACCGCATGCAATGCGCGTCGTCCATATGATCAATCTGCGCATGCTCACGCCCCGATTCCTCCTCACGTGCGTAGGCCTCCTTGTCGCAACCGCTGCATGTTCACGCCGAACGGTGGCTGTCCCCGCTTCAACCACCGTGTCGCCGGCCGATAACTCCTATATCGATCTTCAGCCGGGATGGACGCTACGCATCGTTGTGCCGTTGCTCAAATCGGGAGGCAGATACCCTAACGACGCTGTCGTGCGGCAGAACGGCAACACTCTTACGGTGAAATCGAGGGATTTGATCGGATACGAGACTTCTATTTACGAGGTTGGCGGCAACCGGAAGAGTGTTCAGATTGAGTTTGCTTCGGCCGAGACCACGCGAGCTGGAAAAACAACCCCGGAACCGGCCGCGCCCGCGCTCCCATTTGAGTTGCCTCGGCGCGCCCGGCATATTCGATTGATCTACCTCGTGCGGGTCAGCCAAGCCGATCACAACATGGCGATTGTGGCCGCAAAGCATCTCGACGCGCTGAATGCCTTCACGGCCCGATTGAAGGCCAATCCGAATATCTGCGAAAGCTCGGGGGAGATCTCGTGTACGTGGGTCCCGATGGGCGTTGCGGTGCGGCCGGAGCAGGAGTGAGGGCCGGCTTAGCTTGAATGAGAGATCAGCTGAGCTTAGCGATTAAACAGGTTAGCAAGTCGTACGGTGGGAAGACAGAGGCTTTGCGGGAGTTCAGCCTTGAAGTCGGCCTCGGCATTTTGGGTTTGCTCGGCCCGAACGGAGCCGGGAAATCCACCCTCATGCGCATTCTGGCGACAATTTCCAGGCCGACCAGAGGAAGCATCACCTGGAACGGAATCGACACGGCCCGTTCACCAGATGCCTTGCGCGGAGTGCTAGGTTATTTACCCCAGGACTTCGGTATTTACCCCAATCTGAACGCTGTTGAATTCCTTGAATATCTCGCTGCCGCCAAGGGGCTCAAGGGCCAGACAGCCCGGCGCCGTGTCCAAGAACTGCTCGATCTGGTCAACCTGACGGAGGTGCGGACCCGTCCGCTGGGCGGCTTCTCGACGGGTATGAAGCAGCGAGTCGGCATCGCCCAGGCGCTGCTGAATGACCCCCTGCTCCTCATCGTTGACGAGCCGACTGCCGGTCTCGATCCTGAAGAGCGTTTGCGTTTCCGCAACTTGCTTTCCGAACTCGGGGGCTCGCGGATTGTAATTCTATCGACGCACATTGTCTCCGACCTGGAGGCTTGTGCAACAAGCATCGCGCTCATTTCGCAGGGGCGTCTGCTCACTCATAACACGCCGGAAGCGCTGTTGCGCTCAGTCGAAGGTAAGGTGTGGGACTGGGTGATACCGAGCGCAGAACTGCCGACCGTACGCCAGCGTTATCCCACCAGTAGCGCGATTCATCGGAGCGATGGCGTGCATGTGCGCTTGGTTGCTGAGGCATCGCCGGCCGTGGGCGCAGTCGCAGCATCACCAACGCTCGAAGACGCCTATCTCTATTGGATTTCGAGCGGCAGACAGGCCTCCGCATGAGGACTGTTCAGGCGCTGTACGAGTTGGCGCGAGCCGACTTCCTCGAGCGTGCGCGCCGCTACAGCTTCCTCATCACTCTCGCTATAACTCTCTACGTAGGGTATGTGTTCCTTCCATCCAATCACGCGCGGTATGTCACGATGCAGATCAGCGGCCACCGCGGCGTCTACAGTTCCGCTTACGTCGGCAGTCTTGTAGCACTGCTTACCTCGGTCTTCCTGTCGCTTGCAGGGTTTTACCTGGTCAAGAACGCACTTGATCGCGACATTCAAACCAGGGTCGGGCAAATTCTCGCCACCACGCCTCTGACCAAACCTCTGTACGTTTTTGGCAAGGCATTGAGCAACTTTGCCGTCCTCTCTGCGATTGTGGCCGTGATGGCCCTGGCAGCGGGAATCATGCAAATGATACGGCGCGAGGAGATGCTGCTTCAATTGTCCGACCTTCTGGCTCCGTTTCTTTTTATTACGCTGCCTGTGATGGCGGTTGTGGCGAGTACCGCCATCCTGTTTGAAACAGTGCGCTGGCTGCGCGGCGGATTGGGTAATGTGCTCTATTTTCCCCTCTGGCTCGCCGCGGTGATGGTTCTGGTGGTTCGTTATGACGCGCTCAGTAGAGGACAGTTTAACGATTTGCTCGGTCTCGGCACGGTGATTCCCAGCCTCGCTGCCGCGTGCGAAGCTACATTCCCAGGATGTACCGGAAGCACGTTTGTTTTTAGTGCAGGTCTTACTTTCAAGAGCCCCGGGGAACGTTGGGATCTTGAGACATTTCATTGGCAGGGAGTTCACTGGACCCTGCAAACTATCCTCGGACGCTTGATATGGATCGCGGTAGCTGCCGCGCTGGCGGCATTGGCAGCCGTTTTTTTCGATCGCTTCGATTCCGCACGCGAGAGTGCTAAGGAACCGCGACCCAAGTTTCCCGAAGCCGAAATGGCGCTTGCCCGGCCTCCGGCCACTCAGGTTGTCTTCTCCAGAATGGACCCGGTGGTTCAACAATTCAGTTTCGCCGCCATTGTCATGGCCGAGCTTCGCCTTGCGCTCAAAGGCCTGAGCAGGTGGTGGTACTTAGTCGCCGTGATCATGCTGTTAGGCGAACTCGTCAGCCCTCTGCCAATGTCACGCTACTGGCTGATTGGGGCATGGATTTGGCCCGTTCTGATCTGGTCCGCAATGGGAACACGAGAGACGCGCCAAGGCACCAGGCAATTGGTCTTTTCCGTTGCTCATCCACTGCGCCGGCAATTGCCCGCGTGCTGGTTGGCTGGTGTGATCGTCGCCGCACTCACGGGCGGAGCGACTGCGCTGCGTCTCCTTTTTGCTCAGCGGAGCATTGCTCTTGCGGCCTGGACACTTGGCGCGCTATTCATTCCCACCCTCGCTCTGGCACTGGGCGTGTGGAGCTGCAGTAGCAAGCTGTTCGAAGTGGTTTATGTGCTCCTGTGGTACATCGGACCCGTAAGCCGAGTTCCCTTGTTTGATTACGTGGGAGTAGCCGATTCTGCTTTACGATCGGACGCACTGTTGCGACTTGTGATGTGCACACTTATGCTCGCCACGCTAGCTTTTGTGGGTCGCAAACGCCAGATCCGGGTCTAATCCGCTCGAGTGCGGGAAGGCCAGCCAAGTGCGTAGAGCCCCAGCTGCGCCGACATTCGTCCGGTCCGGACACACGCACTCAAAACACGCCGCGGACTTATCCCTGAATGGTGAGCCGGCAACAAATCGCACGCGCTATCTCGCGTTCACCTCAAACCGGCTATTTGCCCACCAAAGAGACAGGTTCGGCTGGGCACGTGGTTGGTGGTTTTCGGGCCAACTGATCCCTAGCAGCGCCGGACAGGTCAATCGAAGCGCCTTGTACGTTCGAAAAAGTCTGAGTTTGTCTGGAAGAGAGTCACTGGGAGCGAAGAGGGCCGATGAAGGCGCGAGCAGTTTCACTCATGTTCGCACTATGGTCAAAAAGTGCGTGGACCCATCCTGCATCCTGATCGGCATCGTTTCCAGCGCTTCGGCGCTCAACCATGCAGCGCACAAATGAGAGTCACAAAGATGCAGTGCTAGGTGGTACGGCGAGAGGTCTGCAAAGGCTTTATACATGAGTTCGACTCCAACCCGCCGCCTCCAATCCACCGCTCAGGTTGAATCTCGGCTGAGCTTGTGTCGTGCAGGTGCGCGCGGTTATTATGGGCTGCTCCCCCTCAGATTTAGACCCCGCGAAGACGTCGGAGCACATTCCTCAACCGTAGGCTCAGCGCCGATCCACCACCCAGCCGATCCAATTTCCGAGTTGTCGTAATCCGGGTGTAGCTAGCGTGAGAACACCACGCCGTGTGCTACGGCCGAGCCGCTCCAGCCGTGCGGCCAGGAGCCGTCGTTGAAATCGAAGCCTGGGCGTCCGACCTGATCGTGAAAGCGTTTGTCCACGGCGATCGCGCCCGTAGCGGGATCGAAGCTCAGTATGAATAGGCGATTCTCTCCGTAGCCGGTGACGGCTACCCGGTGCGTCTTCGCGTCATACCCCGTCCAGTGCGGCGCGATCACACCGTCCAACACTACACGCGAGACCTCGACCGGACGGTCAGGCTTCGTGAGGTCGAGGACCACGACCGCATGTGTGAGGCGGACCGTTTGGATTAGGTAGTGCGAGACGATGCTGGGTACGCCGCAAAACGAGCCCGGAAACTCATAGACCAGCTCGGAGCGGGGGTGGTTGCTGGCGATTCCGGTGATCCGCTCGATTCCGCAACCCGTGGTCTGCACATAGACCGATCCATCCGGCCCGCGTCGCGCCTCTTCCGGATTGATTTCGCCATAGCGCCCGGGTACGGAGTCCAGGTCGTTGGTTGAAAGCAATTTCAAATCCGAAAGCCGAAAGATCTGGTAGGTGTGGCCGATCGGGTCTTCGTCTCGCATTGAGGAGTTGGTGACTATCACTCGGTCAATATCCGGCATCGGCAGCAGGCTGTAGGCCATGAGCAGGTCATCAGGACGAGTTGCATCGGCAGTGGAAGCAGCGCGGATCAAGTGTCCTTCCTCATCCATCTCAACAATGCCGCCGTGCACGCCCTTGACCGCCTCGATGTCGGTGTTCGCCGCGACCACTAGCGCTCCGTTCGCGGCCTCCATACGATGGTCCATGTGGCCCTCCACCTGAAAGCTCGCAAGCACGTGGCCCCTGGGAAGACGAAGAAAGGAGTGTGGGTGACTAAAGCCGCCGATATCGCCGAAGCTGGCGTGGACCTGTGGATGGAGCGGATCGCGCACGTCCATTACCACCGTGCGGCCGGCCATATGGTCGTTAGCGAAGAGCAGGCCGCTCTCGGGCATCCAGTATTCAGTATGGTGAACCTGCTCTGTGCGAATGCCGGACGGCTGCCGAGGCCACCAGTCGACCGTAATCCGCTGACGCGGGGTCTGCGTCGATTACCGCGATGAAGTCTTCACCGTCACCGGCGCGATCACCGGCCCAGGCGAAAAGATAGTGACCCGGGCTGGCCGCCTGCGCAGCCCGTGAGCCCGGAATTGTCCACAACGATACCAATGCCAGGACACCGAACGACAACGACATAAGCATTCTGTTGGGTCCGAATATGGATGTCGTGGGCGGCATAGGCCTAGCTAGAAGCTCAGTCTACACAACCTGAACGCACAGGACGTTCTATTAACGGCGCACTGGGTCGAGCGACTGCCCGCCACTCGCGCAGCGACTCAGAGGTTTGTTCCACGATCGAGATGAGATCACCCACCTATACGGCTTCAGACGTACCGCGCCTCTTCGCTCACACTCACCCGTCGCTCTATTTCCCTTCAACGTGGGAGCAATGGTCGGAGGCGAGCTTCCATGCGCCTGACTCATTGATCCAAGTGTCGCTGCAGATCACCGTGCGCGCGCGATGCGTGCCGTTGAGTGTCCCATCGTAGGTGAATTTGTAGTGTGCGACCGCGGTGTTCGGACCGAAGGTCGCCACCTTCACGTCGCTGATTTCGGCTTTGTTGAATTTGATGGACTTGTCCTGCATCTGCTTGATGGCCTCTTCCTTGGTCGCCCAGTCACCCCAGCTATGACCCTCGACAAAGCCGTCGGCCAGATGCTGCTCATACCAAGTGGCATCGCTATTCATCTGCGCGTGGTGCATTTCTTTTTCCAGTTGCTCCACCTTGGAGGATGCGTCTCCGCCTTCCTGCGCGACGAGCGTGATTCCCAGCGCCAAGCAGCACACGGCTATCAATGGCAAGGTGATTTTGCGATTCATGTCAGTTTCTCTCTTTTCTTTTTTGATATTCCTGTTTTCGAGTTCGGATGATGCTTACTTACATTTTGCTTCGCGACTGATGACTCGCAACGCACTGCCATTTCCCACTCGGCATCTTCACCCACGTATCGGTCCAACGCTCATTCTCGTCAAGAGCCTGACCCGACGCATCGGTCCCCTTCCACTTCTCGGTGCCGGTCGCTATGGCTGTGTTGCCAAAAACGGTAACTTTCACGTCGCTGTTTTCAGCACTGCTCCATTTGATGGATTTCTGTTCTGCTAAGTACTCGGCTTTGCCCATAACTTTGCCGTCGCTCGACGTGTCCACGAATTTATCGGCCAGCAGCGGAGCGGTCAGCTCAGGGTTATTTGTCTTTTGCGATTGAAGCCATTGCTCTTCTAGAGCAGCTACGGCCTTCTCAGCCCCGCTGGTCGTTTGGGCTTGCGACGGTATGGTACTCACCAGTGAAACCAAACCAATCAAACAGCACATTACGGTTCTCTTCATAAAAATGTCTCCTGCACTATCGGGTTTGCGGACTACTTCTTGAGTTCGATCACGACTACTTCGTATGGCGTGTCGCCGATATTCTCCGGCAGGTGTTTTCCGGCATCCGCCCACATCGCGTCGTGGGCCTTGAAGTTGCTATCCTGCGTGGTGCCGTCCGGCAGGGTGAACTTGCCCTGGCCGTCGGTCATAAACACCGCGACGGAAGCTGGATGTTCGTGCATCACAGATTTCTCGTGCGGCCCGTACCTGGCCCGCAGCACGCGAACCTGGTCATTATCGAGGACCACTTTGTAGTGTTTGGGATCCAATTTGACAGGGTCTAGGGTTGTGTTCGCCGCGACGCCCGTGCCCGGCTCCTTCAACTCCACCATGACGGATTCCGAAGTCGCGCCGGCAAGATCCTCGGAGGCGTGGGTCACGGGTTTGGAGTACGTCACTTCGCCCGCTTTAGCGCGTTCCTCGCTGGCTTTTCCGTCCGGGAACGTGTACCTGGAATAATCATTCGTGAACCCCACCGCGACATAGGCGGGATGCGAATGCATGGCAAGCTTACTGTGTGGCGGCTCAGTGAAGCGAAGCACGCGCACGCGATCGTTTTCAAAGACCACTTTCACTCGATCGGGCGCTAACTGAACCACGTCCTGGGCGAAAACAGGGACTGCGGTGAGGGCCACCGCCATAGCGAACATGAGACGCATAATTTATTTGCTCCTTCAAGAGCGCGCATTTTTACGAGGGCGCGTATAAGTATATACTCTTCCAGCCTTGTTTTCTCCGCCCACCCGTACTGGGCAGCCGTACTGGTACGGGCTTCTCAGCGGCCACGCGCCACGCGTATATCACGTCAAGCTGAACCGACCTTCTTGTAGAAGCAAATCGCGAACAGCGCTGAAATCTGGAGCATTGATTGGGAGCACTTGATTGTGCAGCGCCCGATGGCTGTGCGACCGACTAGTTCCATCCCATGCCACTCAAAGTGAGTGACCAAACATCATGACGTGGATGGAACAGCTGAGCAACCTCGCCGGTCAGTGGATCTATGCCGGCCAAATTCGTCCTTTGTGGCGGTTGCAGGTGCAAGCACGCAAGCGCGAGATTATCCGATTCTGTGATTCCGCCGTGTTGACGCGGAATCACGCGGTCTATGTGGAAAGGCAACGGATAGAACGTGGAAAGAAGATGGCAATATCGCAACGCTCTGCCGCACGGGAGCGCACAGCCGGACTAAAGCTGGAGTCACGAATGTGGTTTGGAAGTAGCCGGACCATGCAGCACTTGACGAGCTTTGGACTGCATGACCGCCAGCAGGTTTCCGACGTGAAGGTAGCTGTCAAATTCCCGCTCCTCAGCTTGGGTCAAGGTTCCCGCTTGCGATTTTTCCGCAAGGTCCTACATTCGCCGCTCATCACTTTCAGTGCATCCAAAACCGAGAAGATATTCTGCGGCGTCTCGCGTCAGCTCATCCGCTTGCGACTCGACCAGGCGTGCCCATATCGCCGCTTCCGTATTCGGCGTGAGCAATTGCGAACTCATGGGGAGGTCTCTCCTTCTACTCTAGACTGAATACGCCCGACGCGCTAACGCAAGCGTTTTGCTGGTCAAGATCCTTGTAAGCAGCTATCTAAATACGCCCTTATACCATTTCGTATCAACCGGGATATCTGCATCCTAAGTAATTGACTTTCCGGGGTTCTAGCTGAGGGTGTAAAACATTTTGTGTAAGAAGCGTTCTCCGAGAATAAGGAGAACGAAATGGCAGAAGAGACGAATGGCTTGAATGCGGCGCTGGACGAGCTGCTGAAGGGCAAGAAGACGGAAGAGATTGTGGGCTCGAACGGGCTGCTAAAGCAGCTCACGAAAGCGCTGCTGGAACGGGCCATGAATGCCGAGTTGACACATCACCTCGGTTACGAGAAGGGGCAGCCGGAAGGCCGTGGCAGCGGCAACAACCGCAACGGCACGAGCCGCAAGACCGTGCAGGGTGACTTTGGTTCGACTGAGATCGCAGTGCCGCGCGATCGCAACGGGAGCTTCGAGCCGCAGATTCTGCCCAAGCACGAGCGGCGCTGGAGAGGCTTCGACGACAAGATTATCTCGATGTACGCGCGTGGCATGAGCACGCGCGATATCGAGGCGCATTTGCGCGAGATGTACGGGGTAGACGTCAGCGCCACGTTGATCAGCCAGGTCACCGAAGAAGTGATGGAGGAGGTGCGCGCTTGGCAAAGCCGCCCGCTAGAGCCGCTCTACATGGTCGTGTATCTGGACGCGCTGATGGTGAAAATGCGGCATGAAGGGCGGGTTGAGAACCGGGCGGTATTCGTCGCCATAGGGGTAACGATGGAGGGTGCGAAAGAAGTGCTGGGATTGTGGACCAGCTCGAGTGAGGGAGCCAAGTTGTGGCTGCAGATTGTGACGGAGATTCGCAACCGCGGCGTGGCCGATATCCTGGTGGCCTGCGTGGACGGGTTGAAAGGCTTTCCGGAAGCTATAGCGACGGTGTATCCGCGAACGGAAGTGCAGCTTTGCATTGTGCACATGGTGCGGAACAGCTTGGCGTATGTGAACTGGAAAGAACGCAAGGCGGTGGTGGAGGATCTGCGCTGCATCTACCGTGCTGCGACGGTTGAGGCGGGCATGGCGGCGCTGGAGAGTTTCGAAGAGCGCTGGAACAGCAAGTATGCAGCGATCGGGAAGCTATGGCGGCGCCACTGGGCCGGCATTAGCCCGCAGTTCGCCTATCCGGAAGAGATCCGCCGGGCGATCTACACTACCAACGTTGTCGAATCGCTGCACATGAGGTTGCGGAAGGTCATCAAAACGCGTGCCTCTTTTCCGAACGAGGATTCAGCTCTCAAGCTGCTGTATTTGGCGTTGCGCAACATCGCGCAGCGCTGGCGGCCGGCACCCAACTGGCGCACTTCCTTGAACCATTTCCTGCTGCTGTGGGGAGATCGTATCGAGGCCGCCCGGGAGAGAGGCGGCCGCTAACGAAAAGCCTCCGCGCCTACGGCGCTCCGGCTTCCGTTAGCAAATTTGGAATAGCAACTTTAATATCAAAGAAAGGAACAAAACTGGAGAACAGCGACTTACACAAAATTCACGAAACTACCTCGCGCGCTTTGGCCTGAGCGCTTTCCTTGGTTGAAAGTCGTCGACTTGGATTCTCACTTTGGCTACGATCTTTTGGTCCTCGGGAAACACCACCTGACGGACGCGGAGGAACCAGCATTCGTGGAGTTAAAACATAACCTACGGGACTCTGCCGACTTCAATCACTCATTTGAGTATCTGAGTACGATAGTTTGTTGGGAGACTGGTCTTCATGAAGACGAGGAGCTCAGGGATATCCGAGATCATGTCCGAGTCTTCAAAATCGCCAAACCCACCAGTGACCACCCTGTTACTAAATACCTTTTGAACAATCCCGGGGGTGGTTTGAACATCGAGGTAGTTGTACTCCGGAGGTACCTTTCGGAGGTTCTGGCGCTGAAGCGTCCCAATTAGTAGCTTTTGCTCGCCTGCTGCCGGCCATCGATTGCGTACGCAGGCGGCACAGTGCATTTTGATGTGAAACGCCCATCGCGCCAAAGTGAAACCGCTCATGCTGTCCCGAGTCGGCTTCGAGGACATCGGCCATCAGTGTTCGAGCCAGCGAAATCAATCAGCGAAAACCATAGGGACGTGTAGTCGGCGTTGCTGATATTGGGATGACAGGCCGTTTTGCAGACTCATTTGCTTATTCAGATGTTGTTTGGCAGTCGCAAGGCGCTCGATCTCAGATCGGTCCTGATACTCGTGACGATGGTTGCCGCACTTTGACGAGGCAATCCGACGCGAGCGGTCCTCTGGTATACGCACAGAGCTTAATAAAATTGCTTTGCCTATGTTCAGGCCCCGCGAACTCCGCGAGACCATCCTGGTCACGTTGCATGTGCGGTAGGGCCTCGATCTAAAATTCCGATGGCATGAGGTCGGCGAACACGAAACCGTCGCGCTCTACAATTTCGCCCAGCTCTACGGCGAGCGGCTCGCTGAAGACCGGCGAATCGTAGACGAAGCTATGAAACTCGCCGTTCTCACCGCAAGGGTCCACGCCCGGCGGTAAGCGATCCAGAAAGCTGGAACCGTAATCGCAGCCGGCAAAGCTGCGGTCGAGTTTCGCGGGATCGACACAGGTGATCTTGGCCCGAATGCCGGCTTCGATCATCTCCCGAGCCAGGGCATCCGTAGGGATGCGCCAAAGCGGAAACAACGGCTCAAGGCCTGTATTCCGAAGTTGAGCCTCGCGATAGGCGCGGATATCTTCGAGGAACAGATCGCCAAAGGCAACCGCTGCGATGCCTTCGGCGCGCGCACGTTGCACCACGCCGCCCATGCACAACTCATATTGACTGTTCGAGCAGGGCCAAGGCAGATCCACGGCCCACAGCGGCAGCCCAATGCGCTCCGCCTGCTTTTCGACCAACTCGCGGCGCACGGCATGCATGGCGACTCTATCGAAGCACTGATTGAAGGCCGTGAGCAGAGCGCATACGTGTAAGTCCGAGCGCTCGCGGAGAAGCTTCAGCGCCCATGCGCTATCTTTCCCGCTGCTCCAGGAGAGAAGAACACGTTTGGCTGCGGCCACATGGGAATGTTCGCACGGCTCGCCCGTTACATTGACAACCGATATCGAATATCGATATCATGTGCTCTAAATGCCAGCCTCCGCTGAACTTTTGCCGGGAACGCTCGATCTTCTGGTCCTTCGAACACTGGAACTGCAACCGCTGCACGGGGTGGGGATTGCAGACCGCATCCAGCAAGTGAGCCGCGGAGTTTTCGTGGTCGGACCTGGTTCCCTCTTCCCGGCGCTGCATCGTCTGGCCGAAAAGGGATGGATTGAAGGCCATTGGGGCGAGCTCGAAAGCGGCCGCCGCGCCAAATTCTATGCGCTGACCTCCGCAGGACGCTCGCAGCTCGCGAAAGAAAAGCGCAATTGGCGGAAAGTGATCACCGCAATGAACCACGTGTTAACGGAAGAGGGTTGAAGGGTGGCCTGGCTGAGCCGCATGGCACATTTGTGGCGCAATCTCTTCGCGCGAGAGCAGATTGAACGCGAGCTCGATGACGAGGTCCGCGCATTTTACGGCATTCTGGTGGACCGCTATCTCTCTCAGGGGTTATCGCGAGAAGAAGCGATGCGCGCGGCGCGGATCGAGTGTGAAGGCGAGGAGCAAGTGAAAGAAAAAGTCAGAGAAAAGCGCATCGGGGTCTCGATCGAGAGCGCCTTGAAGGATCTGCAATACGCGGCGAGGACATTGCGCCAGAATCCGGGCTTTTCTGCCGTCGCGATTTTGACGCTCGGGTTGGGCATCGGCGCGAACGCAGCGATTTTCAGCTTGATCAATGCCGTGATGCTGCGCATCTTGCCCGTTCAGCATCCCGAGCAGCTGGTCCTGCTCACTGATCCCGCCGAGAGCGGCGTGGACGTCGATACCACCCAACATGGGGTGCGTTCCATTCTTTCCTATCCCGAGTTTCAGGAGCTTTCCGCCAACAACCGCGTGTTTTCGGATCTGCTCGCGGCGCAGAGTGATAACAGCGATCTCGATGTCTTCTCCGGGGACAGTTCGCAGCCGGTCAAAGCCCAGGGGCAACTGGTATCCGGCAATTTCTTTCGCACGCTCGGCATCAAGCCTGTTGTGGGCCGTGTTTTCACTTCTGAAGAAGACAAAATTCCCGGCGCTAATCCGGTAACCGTCATCTCATACAGTTACTGGCAGCGCGTGTTTGCGGGCAACCCGAATGTGGTCGGCAGCAGCGTGCGGGTCGGGCACGGTGTATTTCAAATCATCGGCATTGCGCCGCCTGGTTTCTCTGGGATCTTGGTCGGTTCGGAAACGGATCTTTGGTTTCCGATCACCATGCAGCAGGAGGTGCTTCCCGGACGAAATTACCTGACGCCGCGGGATACGTTATGGCTGCAGGTAATGGGCCGGTTCGCCGCTGGGATTTCCCTCCAGAAGGCGCAAGCCGGTATCAACGCCGCGTTCGAGCAGAGTTTACGGATTTGGGCCGCCGATCTGCCCACTGCCCGGCAGCGGCGTGAGATGGTAAATGAAAAAATCGAGCTGCGCTCGGGCGCTCGCGGCGCTTCCTGGATTCGAGGCGAGTTCTCCGACCCTCTGCTGCTGTTGATGGCCATGGTCGGTGTAGTGCTTCTAGTCGCGTGCGCGAATATCGCGAACCTGATGCTCGCGCGAGCGAGCGGCCGCCAGCGAGAGATTGGGGTCCGGCTGGCGCTTGGGGCAGGCCGCGGGCGGCTGATTCGCCAACTGCTGGCCGAAAGCTTTCTGCTCGCTGCGTTCGGAGGCTTGCTCGGCATTGTGCTTTCATCGGTCGCCGCGCGCCTGCTGCTCGCCTTGGTGTCGAGCGGAGTCGAAAATCTGGGTCTGGATGTTCCGCGCGATCACCACGTCCTGATCTTCACCGCAGCGCTTTCTCTCGCAACTGGACTGCTCTTTGGCCTGGCGCCGGCCGTGCGCGGGACGCGACTGGACATTCATCGAACGCTCGCGGCCAATACTCGTGGATCCGGCGGGGACCGCGGTACAGTTCGAACCGGAAGAATTTTGGGTATCGCTCAGGTTGCGTTTTCACTCGTGTTGCTGATGAGCGCGGCACTGTTCGTGACCAGCCTTCACAACATGCTGATTCGCAATCTGGGCTATGACGCCAGCCATCTGCTGCTGATCACCGTCAATCCGCAAGCCGCTGGCTACAAAGGCGCGAGTGCCGCGTCTATATATGAAACGGTACGCGAGCGGCTCGCAGGCGTTCCCGGCGTCCGTAGCGTCACGCTTTCCAATCACGGTCTGTTTGGAGGCGACTCCGGCGACCATTTGTCGATCGAAGGCTCCCTCGAAAAGAATCCCGACAAGCTGGTATCGCTTTGGACCGAGGTCGGTGCGAATTACTTCTCCACGTTGCGAATTCCGCTGCTGCGCGGCCGCGAGATCGATGCTTCTGACGCCGCGAGGCATGCGCCGGTCTGCGTAATCAACGAATCTTTTTTGCGCCGCTTCTTTCCAAACCAGGATGCTCTTGGCATGCACATCACGGACGAGTATCCGACCACGCGCGAGACCTTCGAAATCGTCGGAGTGGTCGCCGATTCAATAGAACACTCTCCGGATGAGCAGAAGTATGCGCGCTTTTATGCCAATATCTCCCACCCGATCGGCACTGTCGAAGCCGTGACTTTTCTGCTCAGCACCTCCGCCGAGCCGACGGCGGCAACATTTGCAGCTCGCAGAGTTCTGGCGCAATTCGATCGCAATTTGCCGATCCTGAGCGTAGAAACGGTCAATCAACAATTAGATCGGCGCCTCATTTCCGAGCGGCTGGTGGCGGATCTCGCGGCCTTCTTCGGCGCGCTCGCGCTGCTCGTCGCCGCGATCGGACTCTACGGCGTGATGTCCTATTCGACGGCCCGGCGCACCAGCGAAATCGGAATCCGAATGGCGCTCGGAGCTTCGGGCCGCAGCGTAATCGGCATGGTGCTCACAGAAACGCTGGGCATCGCGATCATCGGCGCCGCGTTTGGTTTACCCTGCGGCTTCGCCGTCTCGAAACTTGTCTCGAGCAAGCTCTACGGAGTCACGGCTGGAGATCCATGGCCGGCTGCCATTGCGTTCCTGGTGCTGCTGGGATCGGCGGTTATTGCAGGGCTCGGGCCGGCGCGCCGCGCCTCACGGGTCGACCCGACCGTTTCCCTGCGCTACGATTGAGCGTTCCGGGGTCGTAGTGTCGTTCGGTTTTTGCGACACTGCCCTTCGGTGGTTCCCGATTTGCTTCTGCTCCGTTACAATAATCTCGGACTGGTCTCTTCTCAATGGAAGATTTGGCCGCAACCGCGGCGCCGGAAATCCCCGACAAGCTGTACTTCCGGATCGGCGAGGTCGCCAAGCTAGCCGGCATCAAGCCCTACGTGCTGCGGTTCTGGGAATCCGAGTTTTCCAGCTTAGGCCCGAAGAAATCAGGCACGGGCCAACGGCTCTACCGCCGCAAAGACGTCGAGCTGGTCCTCGAAATCAAGCGCCTGCTGTACGAAAATCGCTTCACGATCGAAGGCGCGCGAAAGATCCTCGAATCGAAACCGAAACGCCAGTCTGCAAAGCACGACACGCCCCGCCGGCAGGCCGATCTATTTCCCAGCACCTCCGCGCTGTTTCAAGAGCTGCGCCGAGAGCTTTCCGAAATCGTCGACATCTTAAATCATTAGCTGGCTTCTGGTTCCGAGTGCGAACCGGCATCTCGTAGGCCTCAAGTTTCGAGCCGTAAGTCCCGATAAATAAACAAGAGCCGGAGCCATGATCCATCTGACCCGTATCAATCGGGTGCCTTTAGTGCTTAACTCCGATCTGATTGAGCACGTTGAGGCGACACCTGACACAGTAATCTCTCTTACAACTGGGCAGAAAATATTGGTTCTCGAATCGCCGGACCAGATTGTAGACCGGGTGATTCAGTTTCGCCGCTCCGTACTTGGGGTACCAGCCATTCTCAATAGAGCTCCATCCGAACTGCGGCGTCCGGCTGGAACGGAGACGGGCGCGACTCTTCGTCGTGTCGAGTAGCTATGGCTTCCAATAAGGGAGGAGTTCGACCCGATCTCGCAAGCCTCTGCGGAATCGTATTTTCCGTCGGTGGGATTCTAGGCGGCTTGATTCTTGAAAAGGGCAGCGTTCGTGACGTGGCGCAATTCACTGCCGCGCTCATCGTCGTCGGCGGCACCATTGGCGCCGTCATGCTCAACACGCCCATCGCTACGCTCACATCCGCCATCGCGCAATTGAAGAATGTGCTTTTTGAACGCGCTCACGACGCCTCCGCGCTTATCGACGAGATCATCGTCTACGCCAGTAAGGCTCGCAAGCAGGGCATTGTCTCTTTAGAAGGCGATGCCGCCAACATCTCCGATCCGTTTCTGCAAAAAGCCATCAATCTGGCCGTCGACGGCACGGACATGGACGACCTGAAAGCGATGATGGAGCTCGAAATCGATCTTGCCGACCAGACCTCCGAAGATGCGGCCAAGGTTTTCGACAGCGGTGGAGGGTACGCGCCCACGATCGGCATCATCGGAGCAGTGCTGGGCCTGATCCAGGTGATGAAAAATCTCGCCAATCTCGAAGAGGTGGGACATGGCATCGCGGTAGCGTTCGTCGCTACGATCTACGGCGTAGGTCTAGCAAACATTTTTCTGCTGCCCGCAGGAGGCAAAATCCGCGCGCGTGCGGCCAGCGAGCGGCAACTGCGCGAAATTGCGCTGCTCGGAGTTTTGGGCATCATTGAGGGATCCAATCCGAAGCTGATCCGCGCGAAGCTGAACGCCTATCTCCCCGGCTCGCAGGCTGCTTCCAACTCGGCCAAGATGCCCGCCACGCGCGCGGCGTAAGGCTCTTATGATGCGATCCCGCCGCGTCAGCCATGGGCACGTCAATCATGAGCGGTGGGTCATCTCGTACGCGGATTTCGTCACCCTGCTTTTTGCCTTCTTCGTCGTGATGTTTGCGACCGCCAATGCCGATAAAGGCAAAGTGCGCGCGGTCGCCGAGGCAGTGAAAGCTGCTTTCGATCCCAAATCCAATCCGCACTCGAAGCAGATCATCCAAGAGCTGCTGGAGAAAAACAGCAAAATCACGCCCGAAACCGCCAAGCAGACCGTCGCCGAACTCACCCCATCCCTCAATCTCCTGCAACAGAACCTCAAAAACGAGATTCAACGCGGCGAAATAGAACTTCACATGGAACCTCGCGGGTTGACCATCAGTTTCAAGCAAGCTGCCCTGTTCGATTCAGGCGATGCCGAAATCAAGCCCTCGGCCATGTCGGCCATGAGCAAAGTAGCCGATGCGATCTTGAAAATACCCAATCAGATCCGGCTCGAAGGCCACACCGACAATCTTCCTATTCACAATGAACAATTCAAGAACAACTGGGAACTCTCTTCGGCCCGCAGTATCGCCGTGCTCGAGATTCTTACAGATAAGTTCCAGGTTCCGGTGCAGCGAATGGCGGTGAGCGGCTATGCCGATGTGGCGCCTATCGCAAGCAACGATACGGAAGCCGGCCGGGCGCGCAACCGCCGTGTCGACGTGATCATCCTCAGTACACTCGCGTCCAAGTGGGAACCGGAAAAAACGGCGGCGGCTCAGTAACGGAAAGCTACTCCAGCTGTCCCATCAAGATTTCTGCTGCTTGCTGGCTCGCAGCTTTCTTAGAACTGCCGCTGGCACGTCCTACCAAATGCTCGCCGATCCTCACCTCTACGGTGAACACCTTGGCGTGGTCCGGCCCGCTTGCTTCGATGGTTGTATATTGCGGGGTGGGAAGCCCGAGCGCCTGTGCGCGCTCATGCAACAGACCCTTATGATTGAGCAGGCCGATGGAATTCACGCCTTCCCCGCTCTCGAGCGATTGCAAGATGTTTTGAAGGATGAATCGCCGCGCGGCGTCAATCCCGCCGTCGGTGTGAATGGCCGCAATCAGCGCTTCGACCGCGTTCGCTAGAACCGTTTTTCGCTCACGTCCGCCGTTCTGCTCTTCGCCTTTGCCCAGCAATAAGTGCGGGCCCAAATCCATAGCCAGAGCGCAATGGTATAAGTGCGCGGCACTGACGATCTGAGCCTTCCATTGCGACAGTTCCCCTTCACGCGCGCGAGGATGACGCAAAACCAGTCTTTCGCTCACCACGAACCCCAGAACCGAATCTCCGAGAAATTCCAGTTGTTCGTTGTCGCTGTTTTCAGGAAGCGGCGATGCTTGTTCGGACAGCCACGAGCGATGCGTCAAGGCGCGGACCAGAAGCTGCCGATCGCGAAACGAGTACCCCAGCTTCTGTTCAAGCGCTTCCGGCGCCAAACTCATTTCGGCGGAGCGCTGGCCGGCTGCGCGGCTCCTTTCATCTTCGTCGCCGAATCCTTCTGCTGCTGCGCAAATTGCTTCACGTTGGCCGGCGCATCGGCCATGGCAAGCACTTTGTCATCGGTCGCAATCGCATCGTCGTACTGCTTCGCATCGATATACGCCTTGGCCATGTGCGTCAGAATGATCGGATTGTTGTAAGCTGCCAGGGCGGCTTTGTATTCATCGATCGACTCTGGAAATTTCTTCTGCGCATCATCCGACATACCCAGCGCATCGTGCGCCTGTCCTTCGAGCTGCTTTTGGTAAGCCGGCCATTGATCCGCAGGAACGCCGGGCGGCGGCGTGGAGGTGGTTTTCAGCTGATCCAGCGCTTTATGCGCATCCGTGTCGACCTTCTTGGCTTCATCGTCTTTGTTCAGGTCGTTGTCCCGCATATGCGCCGCAATCGTTTCCGCAACTTTCACATACGCCTCCGTGTTCTTCGGGTCCGCTTGAATCGCCTGCTCGCCGAATGCCACCGTCTGGGCATAATCTCCCTTGTTCTGCGCAGCCTGAATCGCCATATCGAGGAGCATGCTCTTGTACTCGGTATCGGCGAAATTTTCGAGAACGTAGTTGATGTCCGTGATTTCGGCATCCCAGTTTTGCGCCTGCTGGTCCGCCTGCACCTTTTTGAGAGCGTCCACTTCTTTCTGCGATTTGGGGTGCGGTCCCGATTGGCTTGCCTGCTGCGCCGTCGCCGCAAGCGTCGCCACTGCCAAGACCGGCGCCATGATCAAAACCCCTGCGTATGCCGGAAAACGATGTCTCATTGCTGTTTGTCTCCTGAATCGCTGCTGGTCTCGAGCGCCCGTTTCGCAGCGTCGCGCGCTTTCTCGGAGGCGCCGTCGGTCGCGAGCGCCAGTTTGAACTGCGCCGTAGCCTTGTCCCTGTCGCCAGCCTTTAACTGCAACTGCCCCAAATAGTAATGGGACCAGGCCGTGAGCGCGGAATTGGGGTTTGCGTCGACCGTACGTTGAAAGAGATCGAGCGCCTCGTCCCAATGTTTCTCCTGAAGATCGATCAGCGCCAGCCCATAATCCGCGCGCCCCTGGAGTTTCCGATCGCTGGTCTGCTCCAGCGCTTTTTTGAAGAATTTGCGGGCATTTTCGAGATCGTGCTGGTCATATAGCCCCTCGGCGGACGCAATCGATTCCTCAGCCGGGTCGATCTGCATTTTCGCCGGCGGCGCAATTACCTTCGGCGGCACGCTTTGCGCAAATTCAACTTTTTTCAAGCGCTTCTCTTCTTTATGCACGTCTATTGCCGCCAGCAGATCCGGATAATAACTCCGGAATGATTCCTCCTGCTTTTCATAGCGCGGCAAAAGATCGGCGAACGCCGCTGTCAGAATGAAGCCATCGCGCATAGCTTCGTTCACAAACGCCTGCCGTTTCTCCTCGCCGCCGTGCATTAAACGGCTGTCGATCGCCTTAATTAAGGATTTCATGACCAGCAGCGAAAAGTCGTCTTTGTAGGCTAAATCGAGCGCCGGCGCATCCTGCGCATATTTCGAGAGCGGCTTTTTCTCTTTGATGATTTCGCTGTATTTGAACGACAGCGGGTCGAGCACATACGCCAGATACGCGTCCCGAATCTCATCCACCATCGGCGTACTTGCGGGCGTGATCACGACGAAATAATCGTCGCGATAGCTGCGCACCTGCACCTGATCGGGCGCGCCGAGTAACTCGAGATACACCTGGAACCGTCGCCCCAGATACCCGGAGGGATTCCGCAGATAGCCATTCGCCTCGAAAAGCGTATTGATTACCGGCTCCTGATACTCTTTGATGGCCACACGATATGCCGCTTGCGACCGGTTCCACAAATCGTCGAGCTTGGCCTCTTTATAGAACCGCGCGAGCAGTTCGCTGAATCCTCGCAAGGGTTCTACATCCGGCGGCACTGGGCCGTCCGGCAGCTTAAAATCGGGCGCATCGCCAGCCACCAGCGCAAAAGAGATGTATTGGCTTAAATCCCCGGTATCCGATCCCTTTTTATGCTCCTTATAAAAACTCTGAAGCTCCGGAAGGCAGCCGATTTTCTCCTTGCTCAAGATCTCCCGAATTTGTGTGCGGATCCGGTAGCGCTCATTCAGCGGCGAATCCATGCCTGCGTCGTAACCTGCGGCGTTGATCGCCGCAAGTGTCGAAAAAAGTGTCTCGCTAATGCTGAATTGGTTGCTCGCCCGTATCCTGAAGCGGAGGGACGGCGGGGCGCGCGGCTTGCGCCCAAACGTTCAGGGAAATGACAATAGAAAACGTGAATGCGAGATACGGGCGGATCAAATTCAGCCTTGGATTGGAAGATTCTGCCCCTCAGTGTAGCCTAATGTGGCGCTGCGTCCAGGTCCACCAGAATCTTTGTAAACCGGTTGGGCGACTCGCTCCAGTTGCGAAGGGCTTCGCCTGCTTCTCCCATCGTAACGGTCTTCGAAATGGCCGCTTCGACAGGGAATTTACCTTGCTCGAGTACCTCAATCACGGCCGGAAACTCCTCCAGGTAATTGCGCGAGCCCAGGATATCGAGCTCTTTATGGACAAACAGGCTGGTATCGAAGCTCACCGGCTCTTTCATCCAACCGATATAAACCACGCGGCCGGTGTGCGCGACTTCTTCCACGGCCATCCGGTACGTCGCCGCCGTACCTACTGCCTCAATCACTACATCGGGTCCAAGCCCGTTCGTGATTAGCGCGAGTTGCTCATGCAGGTTTTCAGTCCGCGAGTTAATCGCCGATTGCGCACCGGCCTGTTTCGCTAATGCGAGTTTGCTGTCATCGAGGTCGATCGCGATGGCAGTGGCCGCGCGTGCAGTGACCGCCGCGATCACTCCCAGCCCGACCATTCCGCACCCGATCACCGCGACGGTATCGGCTTCGCTCACGCGGCCGCGCGCGGCGGCGTGAAAACCAACCGCCATCGGCTCGACTAAAACTAATTCGCGGAGCGATAACTCCGCGCGCGGAGACCACCTTTTGCCACGGCATGGCAAAGAAATTCCTCATTGCGCCATCGCGCTGGACTCCGAGCGTCTGGTTGAACTTGCACGCGTTCCCGCGCCCGCGCTTGCAGGAGGCGCATTCGCCGCACGACGTATTCGGGTATACGGTGACGTTCATGCCAGGACGAAACTCCGGCGGCACCGTCAGCGCCGGCTTCCACAATCGTCGCGGCAATCTCATGCCCTGGAATGCGCGGGTAACCAACCAGCGGGTTCTTGCCGCGGAACGTGCTCAGATCGGTGCCGCACATCCCAATCAGCCGCGTTCTCAGCAAAACCTCGGACGGCTTGGGCTTGGCGCGGTCGGCGATCTCCCGCAACTCTGCGGCTCCGGGCTCAGTAATGTAGAAGGCCTGCATCACGGGTTATTCGCGTCTTTGCACTGCATATTACTCGGCTGCGGCCCAATAACCCGGGCGCGCATGCACGCGAAATTCTCCTGATCTGCGAAGTGAAACTGAAAGCTGATGATAGCCCGCTGCTTGGGGCTCTGGCGGTGCAAACGCAAGGGTGTATCGATTGTGAATTTCAGTCCCGACCGCCGCCAATTGCGTCTCAAGCCCGTGCAGCGTCGTAAATTTATCGTGTGCGCCCCCAGTCGCCTGGGCCAAAGCTTGCGCGATATTGAGTTTGGCGAGCCGGGCGAGTTCCGCGGCAAGTGCCAACAGGTTTGCCCCGCCTTGACCACTGCTCGGGTCGTATAAGCCAGGCTGCTCGGCGGCCGACTGAGTTTCGGAGGCCTTCTGCGTGAATGCGGTCGTGTACGCCGAATAAGATAGCGTGTAAACCGCGATGTCGTTCTTTTGGGCTTTCGCGACGACATTGGCGAAGCGCGACTTGCTTCCGCGATCCCTCGATTCGCCGATGAGCACGATCACGCGCCTGGCCGGTTGTTTGGTAGCCGCGAGCATGTCACAGGCGAGCGCAACACCATCCAGCAGACGCGCCGAATCACCTTTTGCCGAAAGCTTTGCGAATACGTCATCCAAAGTGTCTGGATTCGCGGTGAAATCCTGAATCAACATTCACATCGTCAGAAGCGGCGATCACCGCTGCGATACTCGGGGTACCTTGCTCCATATCATTCGTGATATAGCCGCTGACCAGCGAAGCCGTTTTTTTGATCTTGGCCAAAGCGGGCTCGCTTCCATCGTTCGTTTGCAGGACAAACACGGCGTAGATCGGCAGAGCGTCGGAATCGCGGGCTACCATGCGGACATTTTGAGGGCTTTCCATCGTTGAGAACAAGAAAATCGGTTGCGAGCAAACCTTCTACAGGATTGCCGCTGTTACTTGTGACCGAAACGGGCACCAAAACTTCTCTGGCCTGCGTTCGAAAATGCGGCCGCTGCGCCCATGCAGTCGCCGCAAAGAGCAACGACGAGATTGCTACAGTCCGCAGCTTAGTAGCGCAAAGCGCCTGCATCTATATGAAGAGTATGCCTCAGCAGCGGCGAGAGTAACTGCCTGCACACGCAAACCGTCAGACTAAGTTAACCCTGCATGATCATTTCCCGGCGCGCGAGTCTCAAGCTCGTAGCCGCTTCACCGCTTCTCATCGCGCCCGAGCACCTGTTCCCCGCAAAGACAGAAGAGTTTTGGAACACCGAAGATCCGTCTCAATGGACAAAAGAGCAGATTACGCAGCTTGAGACTGATTCGCCCTGGGCGAAACCGGTCACTGCGGAAGTGAAAGCCTATTCTCCGGGACCGAACTTAGGCGGCGGACGTCATATGCGCACGGGCCGAGACACTGCAAACGGCTCTTCGACGGCTCCGAAGTTTCCCGGCGTGGTCCGCTGGCTCAGCGCAAAACCAATGCTGCTGGCATTGAAACTCCAGCTTCCGCCCGATTTCGAGCACCATTACGTCATCGGCGTCTCCGGACTGCCGATCGTCTCGGGCCACAGCGAAGGATCCGACAACACCGATACGTACGACTTACTCAAGGAATCGAGTTACCTTGAAACCAAGGGACAGGAGCCCGCGCAACCTGGAGTGATTGAGGCGGACCCCGACGACACCTCGACCCTTCTGTTCGGCTTTCTCAATCAATTCCTGGATCTTTCGAGCGCCAAGTCCGCCACTTTCAGCGCGGAGTTCAACCCGCTCAACGTAAAAGTCAAATTCGATCTGACGCGCATGGTTTATAAAGGCGAACGAGCTGTTTAACGACCCGGCGGAGTTAACTTTATGGCCTTGCCACCGTCCTGCATGCTTCTTTGCGCCGCGTCCATAAACTCAAAAATCTCCAGCGTCTCATCGTTTGAAACCGGCGGGACTTTGGTTTGCATGAAGTTGACGATCTGCTTTACCAGCGGTACGTAGTCGATCGGAATATCCGGCTTGGCAACAAGCGTCCGATCCTTCAGGAAAACCACGCCGCCATATTTCCCGTAGGGGCGTTGCGTGTGAACCGTGCCGAGCCGACCATCTTTCCACCGGCCTGTAATCACGTCCGTTTCGGAAGATGACATGCGCGAGACTTCGAGGCAGCCGGCTCCGAAGATGGTGTACAGCATCTCGACTGCATGAATGCCATACCAGGAAAGATCAAGCTGATGATGCGGCTCGAGCGGGGCGGGGGCCCACACGATGGCGCTCGACATCTGCGGGTTCCGCAGTTCGGCGATGGGACTGAAGCGCAGCGCCGAGGCGCTAAACCAGTGTACGTTCGATTCGCGCGCGAGCTTTGCGATCGCGAACGCATCCGCCAACGTCGAAGCAAGCGGCTTATCAATGAAAACGGGCTTGGCGCACCGGACCGCGTCACGGAATTGTGCCAGATGCGGCCGTCCATCTACGCTCTCAAGCAGCAGGCCGTCCACAAGCGGGCACAGATCGCTAATCGAGTTTACGAACTGAACGCCCCATTTGTCTTTTAGCTCACTCGCGTATTTATCGATCACCTTCACGCTTTCTTCCAAATCGGGGCTGCCGCCTTTAAATGCGGCTACGACGCGTGCGCCCGAGAGATGATTCGGCGTATTGGGATCGTTCAACACGCGAGTGAACGCGATGACGTGCGATGTATCGGTCCCGATGATGCCAAGCCGTAGATCCGCTCCCAGAGCACTGGATAGGGCGATTGTGGCTAGCCAAACACAACGCAATTTCATGCATTTGAGAATACCTTGGCGCATCGCCGGCGATGGGGGAAATGGTTTGACTTTTAGCAGCGTCTATTCGGAGAATGAAGAGACGTTAATCGTTTGATGAAAGGAGCTCAATCTTGAAGGTTTGGACCCGCGAGGTGCTGAGCAATTTCGTTCGCACCAAGCTCGAGGGCTACCGCCTCATCGTGGTTTCCAATCGCGAACCATTTCAGCACTGCCGAACAGCGAATGGCATCGAATGCATTCAGCCGGCGAGCGGGATGGCCAGCGCCCTCGATCCAGTAATGCGCGCCTGCGGCGGCTTGTGGATCGCTCACGGCAGCGGCAATGCGGATTCCGAAACCGTCGACCATTTCGACCACATTCAGGTCCCACCCGACCAGCCGGGTTACACTTTGCGCCGCGTGTGGCTGTCGAAAGAAGAAGAAGAGGGCTATTATTCAGGTCTTTCCAACCAAGGCCTTTGGCCCCTGTGTCACGTTTCCTTCACGCGACCGGTGTTCGATCCCGATCACTGGGAGACTTACAGACGTGTGAATCGCCGGTTTGCGAATGCAGTGCTCGAAGAGGCGGGCAGCGATCCCACTTTCGTTTTCATCCAGGATTATCATTTCGCCCTGCTGCCCCGCATGCTGCGTAACTCCAGCTCAAACCTGGTGATCGGCCAGTTCTGGCACATTCCGTGGCCGAATCGGGACGTCTTCCGCTCGTTTCCCTGGCGGGAAGAGATCCTGGACGGATTGCTCGGCAATCACCTGCTTGGTTTCCATTTGCAACATCACTGCCAAAATTTCCTCGACACTATTGATTCCTCGCTCGAGGCGCGCGTTGATCGCGCGACATCGGAGGTTTGCCGCGGGGGAAACTGCACGTCAGTTCATCCGTTTCCGATCGGCATCGATTTCGACGAACACACCGCGCTCGCTGAATCCGGCGCCGTTACTGCGCAAATGCAGCGGTGGAGAAATGAGCTGGCGCTTCGTGGCAAACTCGTCGGAATCGGTATCGATCGGCTCGATTACACCAAGGGCATTCCCGAGCGGCTGCGTTATCTCGATCGGTTGCTCGAGCAACGCGCGCATTACCGAGGCAAGTTGGTGTTCGTGCAGATTGCCGTACCGAGCCGCTCGACGCTTCCTGCCTACCGCCAGATCGAAGACGAAGTGGACACGCTTGTCGAGCGAATTAACGAACGATGGGGAACCAAATCCTGGCGCCCGGTGGTACTGCTGAAGCAGCATTACCCGCAGCCGGAGATGATCGCGCTGCATCGGCTCGCGCACTTCTGTCTTGTGACCTCGCTGCACGATGGAATGAATCTGGTGGCCAAAGAATTCGTAGCCAGCCGAGTCGATGAAGACGGCGTGCTGGTGCTGAGCGAGTTTACCGGAGCGGCGCGCGAGCTGAAAGAGGCGCTGCAGGTGAATCCATTTTCGATCGAAGAAGGCGCGGAAGCCTGCGCTGCAGCACTACGCATGAACCCGGAAGAGCGGCGGCGACGCATGCGCAAGATGCGGGAAGCAATGGATCAGAACAACGTTTATCGCTGGGCGGGAAAATTTCTCTCTCAACTAGCCAAAATCGAATTTCCGGAACCGGTCGAAGAGGAATTGCCCACTTTCCTCCGCAACTTCGGAGTTGCGGTATGACGGCAACGGAACAGTCGGACCGCGCGGTCTCGTTAGACGGCGGCTTCGAAATACTTGCTCCGCGCATTCTCGCGGCCGCGCATGTCGCGCTTTTTCTCGATTTCGACGGCACGATTTCCGAGATCGTACCGGCTCCGGCGGATGCCGAGCTCGATCATGCCATCCGCGCAGCGCTGCTGTCGTTCATCGCTCGCGATGATGTTACGGTATCGATCGTCAGCGGGCGCGCGGTTTCGGATGTGCGCAGCCGAATCGGGTTGAAGGACGTCATCTACGTTGGCAACCACGGCCTCGAGATCGAGTCCGGGGAGATCCGGTTTCGCGAACCGGGCGCCGAGGCATTGCGCGGCGAACTCCGCTGCCTGGCGCTGCAATTGAAGCTCGCGCTCAGCGATACCGACGGTCTGGAGATTGAAGACAAAGGGCTGACAGTGAGCGTGCATTTCCGCCGCGTCACTGAAGGCCTGCAGGATTGGGTGCGCAACGTCACACGAGGCACGGTGGAGCGTTATCCCGCGTTTCAACTGCGCGAAGGGAAGATGGTGGTTGAGATTTGGCCCCGCATCGAGTGGAATAAGGGCCACGCCGTCGAATGGATTGCGCGCGAGGTTCTGCCTGCCTCTTCGCTCTGTATCTACATTGGCGATGACCGGACGGATGAAGACGCGTTCGCCGCATTTCCCGAAGGGATTACTATCAGAGTCGGGGGCTTTTCCGACACGGCGGCGCAGTATTCACTGCCGGATGTTTCGGCGGTCGGGCTGTTCCTCAAATGGCTAGATCAGACGAAACAGCATGCACCACGTGCAAACTCTCAGCGAGTTGGAAAGTGACCCGCTCTGGTACAAAGACGCGATCATCTATGAGGCTCACGTTCGCGCCATCTACGACAGCAACGGCGATGGAATGGGCGATTTTAAAGGCCTCGCCGAAAAGCTCGATTACTTAGAGGATTTAGGCGTTACCGCCATCTGGCTGCTGCCGTTCTTTCCCTCCCCCTGGAAGGACGACGGCTACGACATTTCGGATTTCCGCACCGTACATCCGGCTTACGGCACGTTGCGCGATTTTCAAAATTTCATGCGTGAGGCGCACCGGCGGGGGCTGCGCGTCATTACCGAGCTGGTTATCAATCACACCTCCGACCAGCACGAGTGGTTTCAGCGCTCGCGGCGCGCCGAGCCGGGATCGAGCTGGCGCAATTTCTATGTGTGGAGCGATTCTCCCGATAAGTACGCGGGCACCCGCATCATCTTCAAAGATTTCGAGCCTTCTAACTGGAGCTGGGACCCGGTTGCCAAAGCCTATTATTGGCACCGCTTCTATTCGCATCAGCCGGATTTGAACTTCGATAACCCGGCCGTGCGGCGGACCGTCATGCATACGCTCGACTTCTGGGCCGGGATGGGCGTTGACGGCTTCCGCCTGGACGCAATTCCCTATCTATTCGAGCGCGAGGGCACCAGCTGCGAGAACCTTCCTGAGACGCACGGTTTTTTGAAAGAGCTGCGGCAACATCTGGACAAATCTTTTCCCGACCGCATGCTTCTGTCGGAAGCCAACATGTGGCCCGAAGACGCGGTAGCCTATTTTGGTGTGGGCGATGAATGCCACATGTCGTTTCACTTCCCGCTCATGCCCCGGCTGTTTATGGCATTGCGGCTCGAGGACCGCATGCCGATTGTCGAGATTCTCAAGCGCACTCCGGAGATTCCGGAAAATTGCCAATGGGCGATGTTTCTGCGCAATCACGACGAGTTGACGCTCGAAATGGTCACTGACGAAGAGCGGGATTACATGTACCGCGTCTACGCTTCGGATCAGCGCGCGCGCATCAATTTAGGCATCCGGCGACGGCTGGCTCCGCTTCTCGGAAACGACCGCCCGCGGATCGAAGTAATGAACGCGCTACTGTTCTCGATGCCGGGCACGCCGGTTGTGTACTACGGCGACGAAATCGGCATGGGCGACAACGTTTATCTGGGTGACCGGAACGGCGTGCGCACTCCCATGCAGTGGAGTCCGGACCGCAATGCCGGCTTCTCCAACGCGAATCCGCAGAAGCTCTATCTGCCGGTGAATATCGACCCGGCTTATCACTACGAAGCGATCAATGTGGAAGCGCAGCAGGACAATTCGCATTCGCTTCTCAACTGGACGAAGCGCCTGATTGCGCTTCGGAAGCAATACAAAGCGTTTGGGCGAGGGAGTATCGAATTTCTGCAGCCCTCGAACCAATCGATCCTGGCATATTTCCGGCGTTATCAGGAAGAAACCATTCTGGTTGTGGCGAATCTTTCGCGCTTTGCGCAACCCGTTCAGCTCGACCTGCACAAATACCAAGGATATACACCGATAGAGATGTTCGGGCGCACGGATTTTCCGGCCATCCGCGAAGGCTACTATCCAATGACACTTGGGCCGAACTCGTTTTTCTGGTTCTCGCTCGAACAGCGGGCGGTTCCAGTAACAGTTTCCGCGCCGAGAGTCGAAGCGGGCCGGCGGCCTTTTCCGCTTGTGACGGTGGGTGCGATTGGCGAGATGTGGCAGCCGCATTTCCGCGGAGTCTTCGCCGAGTCGCTCGAAAAGTTCATGAGCGCCCAGACCTGGTTCCGATCCAAGGACCGCCGCTTCCGGTCGCTCGATATTACCGAAGTGATTCATGTGCAGCGCGACCGCTGGGTTATTCTGCTGGTTCGCGCCGAATACACCAGCGGCGACCCCGAAAACTATGTTGTCCCGGTTGCGTCCGCGCATGGCGATGAAGCGCAGTTTCTGCAGGACGATTATCCCGATTCGCTGATCGCGGAAGTACATGCATCCGACGGCACGCGCGTGTTTTTGTATAGTGCAACCGCGAATAAGGAGTTTTGCACGGCGCTGCTCGAATCGTTCGCCAGGCGGCGCCGGTTGCACGGTGAAGAGGGCGCGGCGACACCGGAGCGAAATCGGCAATTTCATCGATTTTGGGGCGCCAAACATCCGAACTTACAGCCTGAGTTATTTCCTTCGTCAGAAATCGGTAGTTCAATACGCTTTGGTGACCGCTTTGTCTTGAAGATCCTGCGCAATGTTGCGCCGGGTGTGAATCAAGGAGTGGAAATGGGCCGTTTGCTCACCGAACAGCAAGTGCAGCCGTTCCCGTACGCCGCCCCGTTCACCGGGTCCCTCGAATACCAGACTCCTTCAGGCGAGAGCACGACATTGGCGGTTCTGCACGGCTTTGTTCCGAACGAAGGGAACGCCTGGAAACATACGTTTACGCACGTACACGAATTTCTGGAGCGAGCACGAAGCTCCGAACACTCGAAATCAGAGATACAAAAATCGGCGCCGACGAACATTTACGCGCTCGATTTCGCGCTCGCCGAACCTCCGGCCATCGCCATTGAGCTGCTTGGTCCTTATCTGCAGCTCGCGGAGACGATGGGACGGCGCGTGGCGGAATTGCACCTGGTTCTGTCGCGCGATTACATGGATCCGGCGTTTGCGCCCGAGCAGTTCAATGATTTCTATCGCCAGAGTTTGTTTCACGGGTATATCGGGCTAACGAGCCGGCGGCTTGAGTTTCTGCGTCAACGGTATGCCGAAATGAATGCCGATTTGCGAGGCTTGGCGGCCAAGGTGCTGGAGGAAGAGAACGCAATTATCGCGAAGTTCCGCGCGGTTTTCTCGCAGCGCATCGACTCCTGGCGAACGCGCTATCACGGACGCCTGCATCTAGGGCATCTGCTGATTGCGGACGGCGATATTGTGATCTTCGACTTCGAAGGCGACCCGCATCAACACCTCAGCGAAAGGCGTATCAAGCGCTGCCCGTTGCGCGACGTCGCGAGCATGCTGGTCTCTTTCGGTTACGCGGCGCAGGCTGCGCTCCGGCAGATATTCGCAGCCGAAGGGAGCGATAATTCATTGCGGCATGCCTTGCGCGCATGGGGCCGCTTCTGGTATTCGCACGCGAGCGCGGCATTTGTCCGCGGCTATTGGAGCCTTGCGCGAAACGCACGCTACATGCCGCGCGATCAGGCGCAGCAACAGACGCTTTTCGATACTTATCTGCTGGAACGCGCGCTGCTCGATTTACGCGCCGATATCGAGGACAAGCCGGAGCTTTCGGGCATGCCGCTGCGGGTCATCCTGCATCTCTTGGATGCTGAGACCGAGCGGAAGCTGGGCGAGTAAGTTCTCGATGTATGACTTCGAAGAGCCGATGATGGCGCGGATCGCACAATTTCTGACTGAGATCGGGTTGAGTTTGCGGCGCGGAGCAGTTGCGGAGAAAACGATCCTGCCGGGAATCGAGATTCAGAACGGAACGCTCGTGATTGATGAATCGCGCTTGTTATATCCGGGCGATCTACTGCACGAAGCTGGACATCTGGCGGTTCTTACTTCGGATCAGCGCAGCGCGCAGGGGTCGGAAGCGGGCGACGATTTAGGAGCGGAAATTGGCGCAATCTGTTGGTCCTATGCAGCCGCGATTTACATTCCGATCGATCCTGCTCTCGTTTTTCATGCGCATGGTTACCGCGGCGCATCTGAATGGCATCTTGAAAACTATCGCGAGGGCCGCAATCCTGGCGTTCCGCTGCTGCAGTGGATGGGCCTGACGGCGGATGAGAGGCGAGCGAAGGAACTCGGAATAGCGCCTTATCCGCACATGCTGCGGTGGCTGCGGCAATAGCTAGCGCAGAGTCGAGTTAGCGGTAGAGCCCGCCGTTTCGGGTGTTTTCAGATATTTCGCGTACCAGGCTAAGTAGCGCTCCATGCGGTCGCGTTCGAAGCTGGGGCGGGTGAACTCGTGGAACTCGCCCGGATAGATGACTAACTCCGTGGGGACGCGAAGAGTTTGGAGGGCCTGATACATCTGCTCTCCGCCAATCAGCGGGACATTAAAGTCTTTGTCGCCGCCCATGAACAGAGTAGGGGTATGGATGCGGTCAGCGTGGAAGAACGGGTAAGACACTTTCATCCAGCCTTGCGGGTTGCGCCATGGCGGCCCAATTTCGAGGTCGTATTGAAAGACGTATTCGTCGACGCCGTACATGGAGATCTGGTTGGCGCTGCCTGCTCCGCTGATAGCGGCTTTAAATCGCTGGTCGGAGGCGATGGTGTAATCGGTGAGGATGCCGCCGTAACTCCAACCGCCGATGCCCAGACGTTCAGGATCGGCAATGCCCATGCTGAGGACGTGATCGACACCGGCGAGTAGGTCGGCGACTTCTTTATCTCCCCAATCGCCGAAGATGCTTTGGCCGTATTTTTCGCCGCGGCCGGCACTGCCGCGGTAATTGATGGAGATGACGATGTAACCGTTGGCCGCGAAGAGCTGGTGCTGGAGGCTGAACGCGTGCCCGTCTTGCCCGTTTGGGCCGCCGTGAATGCGAAGCAGCGTGGGATACTTTTTGCCGGCTTCAAAAGAAGGCGGCTTTGTGATCATGCCGTGAACTTCGGTGCGGTCCTTGCTTTTGAAGCTGATGTCTTCGATCGCGCCGAGGCGAACTTCGGAAAGCAGCGCGTCGTTGTGGCCGCTAAGCTTGCGGAGTGCGTCGCCTTCAAGGGCGAATAGTTCCGCAGGCGCCTCGTTGGTTGCTGCGATGACTGCGGTGTGACCGGACTTGGAAGATAACGCTGAGACGACGACCGGCGATTTGAGGAGGCGCTCAACCGAGCCATCGCCAAGCGAAATTCGCGCGGGGTATTCGTTTCGATCGTCTGCCACGATGGCCAGGAGCGACTGTCCGTCAGGTGCGAAAACCGGCGAGGCGAAACCGCGGTCGAAATTTCGAGTCAGTACACGAGCCGCACCGCCCGCGGCGGGGACTACCGCAACGCGGTCCATGTTATACGCGGTGTATTTGCTTTCGCTGCCCTGAAGATATGCGATCAGTTTGCCGTCAGGACTCCAGGAAAGCGGGCCGGAATCCTGCCCGGGATAACTGGTCAATTTTTGCGGAGTTGCTCCGGGGTGCGCGTCGATGACATAAACATCGGTATTGTCTGTGCGGTCAGGGTCTTTATCGCGGTTGCTGACAAAAGCGATCTTTGTGCCGTCCGGCGACCATACGGCATTGCTTTCATCGAAAGGCCGATCGGGCGTGAGCGGCTCGAGCTTTCCGCTTGCGATATCGAACAGGAAAAGGTGGTTGTAGGCCTTGGCGTCAAGATAGCCTTCGACGTCCTCTTTAAAGTGATAGCGGTCGATGATGACCGGTTTAGGTGGTTTTTCTTTGGCGGCAGCGTCCTTCTTGTTTTCGTCCTCGGATTCTTCTTTTTTGCGCAGCACCAGGACGAGCTTCGTCGAATCGGGGGACCAATCATACTTTGAAATGCTAAAGCCTTTGATGTTGGTTAGCTGGCGCGCTTCCCCGCCCCGCCGATCGAGCACCCAAACCTGCGAGCCCTTCGATTTACCAGGCCTGGAGGAAACAAACGATAGATACTTGCCGTCGGGACTCCAGCGCGGCGAACTTTCCGATTCAGTGTCGTAAGTGAGCCGGACGTGTTGAGAACCGTCCCAGCTAGTCATCCAGAGATTGGTGACGATCTTATCGTCGTCCCGATGAACGGTACTTACCGTGTAGGCAATCCAATTGCCATCGGGCGATATTTGAGGATGGTCGACTTCAGCGAGACGATCAATGTCTTCGACCTTCAGCGATCGTTTGGCGAGCGGCTGGGCCAGCAAAAAAGAGGCGCAAAAGATGGGCAACAGGCAACGGACTTGGCGCATTGCCGAAAGTCTAGCACCGGGCATCAAAACGCGAAATGCACCGCGACTTGCAGGATGCGCGGGCCGTAGGTGTTCGAGATTTGACCGAAGGTTGCATCTGTGATGGTCGTGTCGGGATTCAGGAATTCCGTGTGGTTGAAAACGTTGAAAGCGTCGCAGCGCAGCTCCATGTCAAGCCGCTCTCCAAATTTGAAATGCTTGGAAAGCGCCAGATCGAGATTGGTCTGGCCGGGCCCACGCAACGAGTTCCGTGGAAGCGAACCATAAGTGAAATAGGGAAGCTGCGAGGCGTCGTTGCTTGCGATTGTGTCAAGAGCCAGCAGGCGGGCATTGCTGAAGTTAGCCGGATTGAAATAGTAATTGCCGGCTGAAACGCTGCCGGAGTTGTTCGGGTTTGTGAGCGCTTGAAAACTTTTGGCATTCAGGACGGTGACGCCATTTCCAACCAGATCGGCATGCACTGACCCAGCGTCACCCGCGCCAGAGGGTCCGGGGTCGGAATCCGAGGTGTCCAAGTTCGCAAAGATATCCATAGGAAACCCACTTCGTACCGTAAGGATGGGGTAAAGAGTCCAGCCGGAAGTCAGGAGTTTCGGGCCGCGCTCCCAAAGCCGCGCAAACGGGAGTTCCCAGCCGCCGGAAAGCGTCAGAATTTGGCGCACATCCGTATCCCCGGAAGCGTAGAATTCGTTGTGGTCATAGGCCGGAATGCCGGAGTTGCGTTCGCGGAAACCGGAAACATTGTCCAGCTCATGGGACCAGGTGTAACCGAGAGTGAAAAAGCTGCTGCCCCAGCCGCCCATATTAGCGATTGTTTTCCGTAAGTTCACTTCGAGCGCATTGTAATTCGCTTTTCCGATATTCTGGAACTCATCTAAGTAGCTGAACTGCGTGCTTGAGTAAGGCGCATCATAAATGCGCGTGTTCGTACCGAGAATAAACGGATTTACATCGACTAATCCGGTCAGCTTATGAGCGTCGTAGCCGAGGTATCCAGTTTCGAGCACCATGTTGGCCGGTAGCTGTTGCTGGAGGGACAAGTTGTACTGATAAATGTAGGGCGTGCGCAAATTCGGGTCTACGAAATAGACTCCGCCGCCGCCGATGGGAATGTAGCCGGCGTTATTGAAGTCGAGGTTTTTGGAGGGAGGTTTCGAGGGGAACGGGTCCGGTGCAGCAGTGCAGTTCGAACCGGCGGAGGCAAACGGGTTTTGCAAGCCGCTGGGCGTGTTGGCTCCACAGGGATAAACGTCCGCAAAGCCATAGAAAGGAGCTTGCCCGTTGAACTGAAGATTGTCTTCCCCCTTTAGGACGTCGTAGAAGAGCCCTGCGCCACCTCGAACGCTAGTCTTGCCGTTGCCGAAAACGTCATAAGCAAAGCCGAAGCGAGGCGCCCAGTCGTTTTTGTCCGGGAAGTTGGCGCCTTTCGGGGCTCCAGGATCGCCGGGAAACACCAGACCACTGGGAGCATTCACGAATCGCTGCGATTGCAAGCCAGGAATAAACGAGAATGACCGTCCCTCAGTATCATACTTGGGCTCGGCGTATTCGTAGCGCAGGCCTAAGTCCAAAGTAAGACGCTTCGAGACTTTCCAACTGTCCTGGGCAAAGCCGGCATATTGATGTGAGCGAATATTCGAAGGAGCGCGGCCGAATTGCAGCATCTCATCGGGATTACCCATAAGAAAGTCAGCGAGATCCACGCCAGACCCGACGTAAGTACCCGGTCCGTAGAAGTAATACTCGCCATTGACATAGAAATCATAAGTCGTGTTGTTCTGGTAAGCGGAAAAGTAGAATCCGTATTTAAGGTTATGGTTGCCCTTGGTCCAGGACACGTTGTCATAGAAGGTATAGGTATTGTCATACTCATGCGTTGGACCTTGGGTACTGTATCCCAGGAACAAATTAGACCCTTGAAGATCTACGCGAGGAGGACCGGTCGGCTGATCGGATGGCAGATCGATGCCAAGATCTGCCGCGGTCGGCTGATGGCCAACAGGTATGGCCTGGTAATTAACATAGCGCTGCGCGGTAAAGCGCGCTTCATTCAGCAGGCTCGGCGTAAAGGTATGTGTGTAAGCAAGTGAACCGAAGTAAGTGACGGATTCATACTTAACCGGAAACCCGGCTACATCGGAGTCGTCGAAGCTGGAAGTGGGCGTCTGGTTCAGGCCGAACGGATCATCGAAGGCGAATATCCCGGGCTGGTCAGTGGTCGTAAAGGTTCCAGTGATTGTGTCTTTCGAGCTCAAGTTGTAATCGAATTTGCCGAGATAAGAATCGGAATTGATCGTAGAAGTTGCTTGCGGAAAAAGATAACCGGTAGGCGACGTCGGGATCAAGTTATTGGCAAAATACGCTTTTGCAACAGGGTCGATTGCGGCCGGGTCGATAATGCCTTGCGCGGCAAGCGCAGCGTTCGGCTGGTACTGAGGATTCGCTAACAGATAGGACGCAACCTGCGATGCGAAAGGCGATTGAGAAAAGTCACCGTTCGCCTCGGCGGGGGTAAAGGTGTTGACCTTGCCGGGGCTGGTATCGAGCGAAGTCTGGCGAGTGCCTTCGTAAGAAAAGAAGAAGAACAGCTTGTCCTTGATAATAGGGCCGCCGAGCGTCGCGCCGAATTGGTTTCGCTTCAGAACAGGGACGGGAAGATTCTGCTCATTGTTAAAGAATGTATTCGCGTCGAAGAAGTTGTTCCGCAGATAATCGTAAGCTGTGCCGTGAAACTGGTTTGTGCCGCTCTTGGTCACCACGCTGACGATGCCGCCGGCATTGCGGCCATATTCGGCGCTGTAATTGCTCTCCAGCACGCGGAATTCGGCGACCGCATCGGGGTTTGGGTCGGCCACTACTTGGTTGCTCAAGAGGTCGTTGTTCAGTCCTCCGTCGAGTAAATACGTGACCGAGTCTGTCCGCATCCCACCGATGCTGTAGCCTCCCGCGGCCGTCGAATCGGGGTTGGTCGGGGTAACGCCGGGCTGAGTCTTGACGAGGTCGAGCGTGTCGCGGCCGTTTAGCGGCAATTCGAAGATCGCCTGACCCGTCACGGTGGCTCCGACGGTGGCATTTTCGGTCTCAACCTGCGAAGGGCGGCTCTCGACCGTCACTGCGCTGCTGATTCTGCCAACCTGAAGATTCACGTCGATACGCAAGGTTTGATTGATCTCGAGAGGCGTCTCGGAATCAATCGTCACTTGTTGGAATCCGGGCGCTTCGGCGCTTACTTTATAGCGCCCAATGGGCAGTTGCAAGACTTGATACACGCCGGAGCTATTCGATGTGGTTTCATGCGCGATTCCAGTAGCTTTGTTCGTCACGACTACTTTGGCGTTGGCGACAATCGCGCCGGATGGGTCCGTAACGGTTCCGGTGATCTTGCCCGTGACATCCTGCGCGAACAGAGCGGAGCAGGAGAAGGCCGCGAAAACGACTGCGGCGACTACAGCTTTCAGTTGGTGCATACTAGGGTCCCTGAATGGGGCTAGCGTAACACGAAAGAAGCTGGCGCGTCGTTTTGCAGAATAGGATTTGCACTTGGACCGCACCGGCGGCTATCGCCGGTTGTGCGCGATTGAAGCATAGATGGAGGCTCATGAACAGAAAACAGCTGGCGATGGCAGCGGGCATCTGGCTATGGTTGTGGCTGCCGGCGTCGCATGCGGCGGATGAATCGAAAATTCTGGACGGCTACACCCCGCAAGCGAGCGCGACAGAGCGCGATTGGGAAACCAAGTTCCGCGCCATCCCATCGCCGGACCGGCAGCGTGAGTACATGCGGCGGTTAACGGCGCATCCGCATCATGTTGGCTCGCCATATGACAAAACGAACGCAGAGTGGCTTCTCGCGCAGTTCAAAGAGTGGGGTTGGGATGCGCACATCGAAAACTTCGATGTACTGTTTCCAACGCCGAAGGAGATGAAGCTCGAGATGATCGAGCCGAGGCGGTTCGAGGCAAAGCTTGCGGAGCCTCCGATCGCGGTCGATCCGACATCTTCGCAAACCAGCGAGCAATTGCCGGCGTATAACGCCTACTCGATTGACGGAGACGTGACGGGGCCGCTGGTTTATGTGAACTACGGGATGCCGGACGATTACGAAGAGCTGGCGCGGTATGGCGTATCGGTAAAAGGCGCGATCGTGATTGCGCGGTACGGGCATGGCTGGCGGGGCGTGAAGCCGAAGGTGGCGGCGCAGCATGGGGCGATCGGCTGCATTATTTATTCGGATCCACGCGACGATGGCTATACGGATGGCGACGTGTATCCGAAGGGGGCATGGCGACCAAGCGGAGGCATTCAGCGCGGCAGCGTGATGGATACCGACTATCCTGGTGACCCGCTCACTCCGGGAATTGCGGCCGTGCCAGGGGCCAAGCGGCTGCCGCTGTCCGAAGCGAAGACCATCACAAAAATTCCCGTGCTGCCGATTTCCTATGGCGATGCTCAGCCGTTTTTGCAAGAGCTTGCGGGGCGGGTTGCGCCGCGAAACTGGCGCGGCGGTTTGCCTCTGACCTATCATCTAGGGCCGGGACCGGCGAAGGCGCACCTGATTGTCAAATCGAATTGGGACCAGAAGACGCTCTACGATGTGATCGCGCGCATGCAAGGCTCAGATGTTCCGGGCGAGTGGGTACTGCGGGGGAATCATCACGATGCGTGGGTGAATGGCGCAGAAGATCCGGTTTCGGGATTGATCACGCTGCTCGAAGAGGCGCGCGCGTTCGGGGAGCTGAAAAAGCAGGGCTGGAAGCCGAGGCGCACGCTCATTTACTGCGCGTGGGATGGCGAGGAGCCCGGCTTGCTCGGCTCGACGGAATGGGTGGAAGCGCATGGGGATGAGCTGCGGCGGCACGCGGTTGCGTACTTCAACAGCGACACGAATACGCGAGGATTTTTCGGCGCAGAGGGATCGCACACGCTCGAAAAATTCTTGAACGGAGTAACGCGGGATATCAAAGATCCGGAAAAAGATATCAGCGTATGGGAGCGCTGGAAGCTGTACGAGATCGAGCACGCGGCCAATGACGAAAAACGTGATGAGATTCGCACACGGGCGGATTTGCGAATCGGAGCGCTAGGCGACGGCTCCGATTACACATCGTTCATCGACCACGTAGGGGTTCCGGCGATTGATCTATCTTTCGGCGGCGAGAGCAACGGAGGCGTGTATCACTCGATCTACGACGACTTCTATTGGTACACGCATTTCGGGGACCCCACCTTTGCGTATGGGCGCGCGGAATCGCAGCTAGTAGGCACAGCCGTGATGCGCCTGGCGAATGCGGACGTGCTGCCATTTGACTTTACGGATTTTGCGGACACGGTGAAGCAGTATCAGGAGCACGTCGAGGGCGTGTTGAAGGGAGCTCAGGCGAATACTCGGGAGCGCGATCGCGAGATCGAAGAAGGCGTTTACAAGGCGACGAGCGACCCGGAACGGCCGCTGCTGCCGCCGCCGGCGCTCGATCCGCCTCCACACCTCAACTTTGCGCCGCTTGAAAATGCGCTGGATGCGCTGGAGCGAAGCGCGGATCGTTATGAGAAGGCTATAGCGAAGGTGCGGAGTAATGGAACAGCATTGCCGGGTCCGACGATTGCGCGCTTGAACGCGCTGCTTATGGCGACCGGACCAGCGCTGACCGATGAAGGCGGACTGCCGGGACGGCCGTGGTTTAAGAACCAGATCTACGCGCCGGGCGCTTACACCGGGTATGAAGCCAAGCCGCTGCCGGGCGTGTTGGAGGCGATGGACCGAAAGAACTGGACCGAAGCGGAGTCGCAGATTCCGCGCGAAGCGGAAGCGATTCAGCGCGAGGTGAAGATTATCGATGCGGCGACTGCGGCGCTGGAATCGGCGGGCGGGCAATAGCGTATGCGAGAAGCAGCGTGGTTCCGGCAAAGAGAAGCGTGTCGGCGACATAATTAACGCCCTCGAGCAACGCTTGAGGCGGGTCGGTGAGAAAGATCGGCAGATAGAGGAGGACGGCTAACAGCGTGACCCAGAGGCCGACGAATGCGGCGATGGCTCGGGTTCGCTTATTGATCAGGATGAGAATGCCTGCAACGAGCAGGATGACGCCCGTTAGATATCCCCAAAACGGCGGGAACGGGACCCAAGCGGGTGTCATTTTGGCGAGCGGAACGCCGGGGGCGAATTGCGGGTGCAAGAAGTGTTCGATGGCGAAGAAGATCAGCGGGATCGAGATACAAAGGCGCGATAGGGGAATAAGGCGGCGGCTTGCGAAAGCGCATGCACCAGCGGCGAAGCTGGTCTCTCTCAGCACAACGGTCCAGGCAAACCGGTCGTGCGGCGAAGCGATGGCATTCGGGATATGAATGAGCGCGACGAACGCGAAGAACATCACCCCGACCAGCGCAGCGGAGAGATGTACGTAGCGGTTGAGGATGAAGCTGAGCGCAGCAGCTAAAAGGCCGCATCCGACGAAATAGGTCCAGAACAGGCGGACGTGCATCCAGGCAGGCACGATCTGGGAGATGCCTTTGGTGAGTGCGAAGTGCTCGGCTCCAAAGACGGCGAGCGGGGCTGCGTAGAGTACGGGCGCGAGGTCGATGAGCTTATCTAGGCCGGAACTTGCGGCGAGTTCCCTGTGCCGGACGACGATGCCGACCAGCAAGGCAACGAGCCCGGCAAACCAGAGCCAAAAAATCGAAGGCGAGAACAAGAGTCGAGTTTATAGGAAGGTGTGCTACGGATGTGCGATGACCATCAGCGTTTCGGCGCGAGCGAGCGTGCATTCGAGCGCGGTGCGCAGATTTTCGGGGTCAAGCGCGGCGAAGCTCTCATCGAGGATGACGAGATCTGCGCGCTGCAAGAGGGCGCGGGCAACGAAGACGCGGCTGCGCTCGCCATGCGATAGCTGCCACCCGCCTTCGCCGACCATCTGCAGAAGGCCGCTTGGCATGTTATCGACCAGACCGCCTAACCCAAGGTCGCGACAGAGCGTTTCAGCTTCGTCCATATCTGCCGTTGTTGGAGGCCAGCGACGGCCCATCAGCAGATTGAAGGCCAGGGTTCCAGTGAGGATATGGTTTTCGTGAAACTGGGGTGCCGCGGCGATGGATTTGTGCCAACGCTCGGAGCCGAGCGTGTAACGATCCAGGCCGCCGGCCAGAAGGAGCCCGGATTCGGGCTGCCGCATCCCGCAAAGAAGCGATGCAAAGGTGGTCTTGCCGCCGCCTGATGGACCTTCGAGAAGAATGCGGTCGCCGCTACGGACGGTGAGGCTGCAGGCTTGTAAAGCAGGATTGCCCTGCGGCCGGTAACGAAACGTCAGGCGATCGGCTTCGATAATGGCGCGCGTGGGTTCGCCAGAGTCACTAGTCTCGCTACAGGAGATGAGTTGACCCAACTCTTCGGGCCGAGCGGCCGCCCGGAACAGTGGAGCGATCCGCTTCCAGGAGACGATGGCACCGGCAAGTTCCGAGACAGAATCGGCGAGACGCGAGAACGCGGTGTAGGCGAGGAGAATGCCGCCCACCGAAATTGCTGTTTGCGTGACGGAGTTGCGGGCGGCGACCATGGCGGGCGCGAGGCATGCAAGAGCGGCGATGAGCCAGCCACGGGCGAGTCCTGCCATTAAGGCGGTCCCGGTTCGATCGAGCGAGCGGGAGACGGCGAGGTAATCGGAGAGCGCGTTGTCCTCGGATTCGTGCCACTCGCCCCGCGGGAGCTGCGCGAGCCGCGTGCGATTGCCGGCCATGGATTCAACCAGATCCTGCGTGAGGTCGAAGCGTGTGCTGGTCCAAATTTCGAATTTGCGAAGAAAACGCCAGGCGACGAATAGCGCAGCGATGAACCAGACAAGCAGAAGGACGGCGAGGCGGCCAAGGATGAAGGCGGAGACGATGAGTTCTATAACTGCAAGCAGACCCGCAATGCCGCCCGTGAGAGCGAAGCTTTCGACCGTTTCTGCTTCGAAGGCTTGCGCGAGAAAGCTGCCGATTCCGCAGTGGCGCATTTCTTCGGGGTTGAGGCGCAACGCACCATAGAGCAGGCGGCGCTTGAGAAACCCGCCGATTCCAATCGCCACCAGGCCTTGCTTCCAGGTACTCAACACGCGCAAGGGCACCAACGTGAGCAACAGGAGCGCCCAGGCGATGAGCCACCCCCGATCCATGCGGCCTTCGAGCGACAGCCGTCCGAGAATCGCCCAGGACGCAAGCCAGAGCAGGTATTGCAGGACGTGCGCAACGAGAAGGCTGGAGCCGTTGCGTAGAGCGCCGGTACGCCGGAACCAGGAAACGGCCGGAGCGGCGGGCGAGGGATGCAAGATCCAACATTGATTGAAGCGCTTGTTTGCGAGTTGCTCCGCAACTAGAACAGAAACGGCTTCCGATTGGCGGGAAGGTGAGATTCCCGTTCCGGCGAGCAGAGCTTCATACATGGAGCGATCGGCGCGCGCCAAAGGTTCGCGAATCACCTGACATACTTGCGCGATACAGACGGAGCGCAAGGATAGGTTCGGAGTGAGCACTCGCAGCTTGCCACCACGGCTGGTTACGATGGCGAGAAACAGGCCTTCGGAGACACGCAACAGCGCGGGATACGAAACCGCGAGGTCGGATTCGAGATCGCGGTAATTGGTTTCAACTGCATCTGCTTCGCAAGCAAGGTGTTTGGCGGCGGATTCGATCCAGTCATCGACGTTTGCGTCGGCAGCGGCTGAATCATTGAGGCGGGCGCTGGAGAATTTGCACTTCTGGGCAAGAGCGACAATGGCCCCGGCGAGGCGAGTAGTGGGCCAGGCAAGCGCTTCGAGACCGGTCGACATCAAGCGACCTCGGTTTCGTGGACATCCTGACGCGCGGGCTCCGGAATCTCTTCGACGATGCGGCCGGAGTGAATCCGAATGCGCCGCCAGATTCGGCCCGACCACAGACCCGAGCGGGCTTGCTCTTCAGCTTCAAGCAGCTGCGAGTAACGGGAATCGGGCAAATCGGCGAGTTCGTGTGGCGTGCCGTCTTCAGCGACCCGGCCATGCTCGATGACGAGCACGCGATCGAAATCCTGGGTTTCGGCGATGTCGTGAGTAATGCAAAGCATCGTCGAGCCGCGCCACAGCTCACGCGCGCGATCGAGCAACTGGCGGCGTTTTTCGCGGTCCAGGCCGCGGAACGGTTCATCCAAAACGACGAGCCCGACATTTCTGCGAAGCATGGCACGAGCGAGCCGGATGCGCTGCCCTTCGCCGCCCGAGACCAGCGCGCCGCTTTCGCCGAGCTTGGTCTGCAGGCCTTGCGGAAGATTTTCAAGAACGCCGCGCAGCATGGCGGAATCGACCGCGCGGCCGATTTTGGCGGGGCCCGGATGAGAACCGTAGGAGAGATTCGAAAGGAAGCTGCGATTCCAGAGATGCACGGCGGGATCAACCCACGCGGTTTGGAAGCGCAGGCGGTCGCAATTGATCGGAGCGCTGTCGATCAAGACCGAGCCTTCGCTTGGCTTAAGCCAGCCGAGCAGCACACCGACGAGACTCGATTTACCGGCGCCAGAGGGACCAACGATGGCGACGTGCGCGCCACGCGGGATTCGAAGATCGATTTCTTGAAGGATCTGGTGGCCGGCCGCTTCGACGAAAACAGAACGGAACTCGACGGAGGGAGCGCCGGACAGCGGAGGGGCGGGATCATCGGCTCCGGTGCAGGAAGGTTCTTCAGGGGCGCCAAGCGGTTCCAGAAGGCGAAGCGCGGTGTTGCGAGCATTCGGGTATTGCCGCGCGAGTGCGCCGGCTTCCTGGCCGAGCACGGGAATGTTGAGCGCCCAGTAGACGAGCAATAACACGCGCCCGATGTCACTTCCGCCCAGCGGATGGAGCAGCAAGAGGGCTGCGATCAGCGAGAACATCGCGGTGAGTTGGACCGCCTCGATACTGACGACGGCGCGTTGCAGGCGCAGGGCGGCGTGGCCCCATTCGCCGAGCAGTTGTTCCTGTTCGCGGCGGACGTTGCGCGCCGCGGCATGCGCGCGAATGGGAAGCAAACCGAGCATCGCATCCAAATAGAAGCGAGTGAGGGCGCCGGCGTGGCTGCGCACGCGCAAATCGCGTTCGACCAGCACCGGTTGAGTAAGAAAAGCGGGCAGTAAAGCGGCTGCGGAGGCAAGCAAGACGAACGGCGCGGCGGCGGGCTCGAGCCAGATGACACCGGCAGTAGTGGCGCAAAGGGAAAAGGCCGCACGCAAAAACTGGCGCCCCAGATCGGGTAGATGGCGGAGGCGATGAGTGACATGGCTGCGCTCGGCCATATCGGAAACGAGGCGGCTTTGGAAATAGCGGTCGCCAAGCCGGGGAATCTTCGCGAGAAATGCCGCGCGTAGCCGGGTTTCGATTTGGCGGCCGAGGCGAAGCGCCGCCGCAAAAAGCGGAATTTCCAGCAGCAGCAAAATGCCGGAGAAGAGGAGGACGGCTGCGATCGCGGCCATGCGCTGACCGGCGAGACCGAGTTCGGCGTTAATGTCGAAGATGCCGCGGAAGAGAATCGCTTCGATGAGCACGCCACCCGCCGCGATGGCAAATGCCGGAAGCAACACCGCGGCTCTGAGTTGACCGCTTTCGCGTAGGGCATGAGCCAACGCCAGCGTGGGATTAGCAGGCCTTTCGCGAATCGCAGCGGCTAATTCGGGCAATAGCTGTTCGCCGGTGGCGATCGGGTCGCGCCGCTTCCCACGAACGCGCACCAGCACTGCGCCGGTCATCAGAAGCTGATCTTCCTCGCGAGGCGCGCCGTGAACCGACCAGAAGCGCGGCGGAATGAGGTCTGGATTCGAACAGAGGCGATGGAGGAGACGGATGCAATCGCGGGCTGAGTTGGCGCCGCCTGCTCGCGCAATTGCCGCAAGTAAACGGACGCCTGCATCGAGGGTTGCGAGCGTCTTCCAGCCCGAATCGTTCAGAGCTTCAGAGCAAAAGCGGCTGATCTCCGAAGCTGGAAATCGCAAGTCGCGCATGCGAGCGGTGAGCCCGCGTTGGAAATCGCCGGACGAGGCGTAATCGCGCCAATCGGCCGCTGCGACGGGCATTGTATGGACGAAGACTTCGCGCGCAAATTGAGCAGAAGTAGTCCAACGGCGGCCCACAGCAGGATCCATCAGCTGCAGCATTCGTCCGTGGCGGCGCCAGGCGACCACGAAATGTGTGAGTCCGCCAGCCAGCCGGACGACGACAATTGACGGCAGCGTTTGGGATGAAGGCAACAGCAGATGATCGACGGGCAGCATGATCTGCTCGGCTTCGAGACCTAGTTGATTGGCGACGGTTTCCATCGTGTCAATGGAGGTTCCGTCGATGCCGGTCTGACAAGCTTCGCGAAGACGGCCGTAGCTAACGTGGGTTCCAAAGCCTTCGAGCAGGCATTTGAGCGACGCAGGCCCGCAATCGAGAGCGGAGCTTTGGACGACCTCAGGCGCGAAGAACTTTTTCAATGTGCACCCACGGCCGCGCCCGCCGAGCGGAGAAGCAGGGCTGCCGGCGTGACTTGTTCGACCTCGACTTCGACCGACCCGGGCAGGCCGTGTTGCAGCGGGATGCGCGAATGGGAGGCGGAATCGATCGAGAGTTCGACCCGCACTTTGCCCTCGCGAACATCGCCCGCAACTTTCGAGACCTGGGCGGAGAGCGTGCCGTATTGCGCCCAGGGGAAGCCTTCGAGGCGTACAATGGCGCGCTCGCCCGGGTGCAGCTTACCGAGCGCGGAAGGCTCGAATTCGGCGATGACTTGCGTTTTTCCAGCCGGCAGGATGACCCCGAGCTGCTGTCCATCGCTGATCTGGGCTCCGGGATGCAATGACGCGCATTCGGCCAAGCGGCCGGAACTCGGCGCGCGGATGCTGCGGCGCTCGACTTCATATTCGAGGCGGTGAATGTCGGCCGTGGAGGTTGCGACATCGCCGTTGAGCTTGGCGATATCGGCCAAGATTTGCTTCTGGTGCAGATCGCGGTCGCGGTCGCGGATTTCGAGTTCGGGCTGTAGGCGTGAGATAGCGATTTTCAGGCTGTCTGCGGCGGCGCGCTTGCTTTGCGCCTCAGCTTTGGCTTGCTCGGCGGCGGCTACGGCGAGAATGCCTTCTGCCTGGAGGCGCCTGGCGCGGGCAGCTTCCTGCTCGGCGGCGATGGCCTGTGCATCAGCCTCACGATATTGCGCTCGGGCCGCAGCGGCAGATACATCGAGAACCCGGCGTTCGCCGGCGCGGCCTTGATCTTCAGTTGAAAGTTGAGCCTGAAGCGCGGCGATCTGCGGCTGCAGCGCTGATAAGTGAGCGCGTTCTTCCTGGAGGCTGAGGCGCTCGGAGGTGTCATCCAGTTGCGCGAGAACGTCTCCGGCGTGAACTTGTCTTCCGAGGACGAGATTGGAAGCGGACAATCGGCCGGACACATTGGCGTCGATGGGGTACGCGGCGTGATCGACTTCGAGGCGCGCGGAATCGGAGATCACGTAACGCGTGACATGCGACTCGAAAGCCCAAGCCAGCCAGCCGGCAAGCAGAAGCGTGGCGACGAGGATGCCTAAAACGCAGAAGGCGCCGCTATCGGCGCGCAGCGATTGACTCACGCGATGGAAGCTGTTGGACACCTATGATCGCCTCGGGAATCTATCGGCAGAAGGCAAGCCGCCCCGCGAAAGTCAGAGCGGCTTGCATCTTCCTCAAATAAGTCCAATAATGGCCGAAGAGGGAATTAGATGCCCCAAACGGCGCGGCCGGCCTTTACATTGCTCTTGATTTTCACGGTGACGGGCTCCTTTCGTTTAGGATTAGGCCGTTTATTGGGTGAATAAGCGGCCTGAGTTTACTGGCAGTATAGCTCCGTTTTTGACGCTCTCAAGATTTCCACGTACCAGTTACTAAGCTAATTATTTCTAAAGGCGCTCGAATAAATCCTCTGGTTTCTCTACACCTATGATTACTGCTTAGATTCACGCCTGAACCGTCCTAAGCTGGTCAGATTATCCTGAGGGCATACCCCCGTGGAAATATGAGAGGAACAAGCTGATTCGCGCTCTCTTCCAATAACAAAGGCCGTCTCGCAATATCGCAAGACGGCCTCCGAACTTACATTATCTGGAGTTATTGACTGCCGCTAGATGCCCCAGACGGACTGACCAGCCTTCACATTGCTCTTGACTTTCATGAGGGGTGCTCCTTTCAAAAGAGTTGCCACTAATGGGTGAGTTACAGTGGCTTGCTTGCGTAGTTGCAGTATGATCTTGAATTCCGGGTAATTCAATACACCTGAGTACTATGCTTCGATGGAGCTACGCCAGCGGGTTTACGCATTAAATGCTTGTAAAAACGTTGCCGAGTATCAGAATTTTCTGAGCTGGGTACTACGATCCGAAGGCTTATTCAGGAATTTCCTATTATTCTGACGGTCGCCACGCAGACATTCGGTATCTTGAAAGCGCGGCTCGACCACTGGGGCCGCATTCCGGAATGGATCAGGTTCCCACAAGCGGGCAGCAGAGTATAGGCGAAGAGGCGGACAGAAGCAATCATGCCCGTCGTGCGTTGGCGGTGTTGGTCGGCACCGCACTGGTGATTACGGCCGGATTACTGGCCTACTCGCAGACGATGGCGTTCGTCTGGGACGAGGGATTCCACCTGCTGACTGCACAGCTCATTCAGGCGGGGAAGACACCCTATATCGATTTCTGCTTCCCCCAAACTCCTCTCAATGCTTACTGGAATGCGGGTTGGATTAGTGTGTTTGGCGATAGCTGGCGGGTAGTGCACGTATTTGCGGCTTTGTTCGTGGCAGGCGCGGCGTTTCTGACGGCAGATTTCGTCTTTGGTCGATTCGGCGTAGGAGGCTGGCGGCTGGCGTGCGCCTTGGCTGGTCTCTTTTTCGTCGGTTTGAACACAAACGTAGTGATGTTTGCGACCAGTGCCCAGGCATACGGTATTTGCCTGTTCCTGACAGTTGCTGGGTTTCGCGGGACGCTGTTCGCCGCTGGGCGCCAGAGCGCGGTAGCGGGGCTAGCACCGGGTTTGCTCGCCGGCGCGGCGGCTGGATGCTCTCTGCTGAGCGCTCCTTTGCTTCCCGTCCTGCTGATCTGGCTCGTAGTCTACAACCGGCAAGGCGAGCGATGGCATAAGTGCATCGCATTCTTCGTTGGGGCATTGATTCCCTTTGCGCCGGTCTTCTGGTTGTTTGCGCGGGCGCCTCGGCAGGTGTTCTTCAACATTATTCAGTACCAGGCGATGTACCGGCGAGTGAACTGGAACGGAGCAACTCCGCACGACGCTGAGGTGCTGAGCGCATGGTTAGTGTCAAGCCAGGCGTTGCTGATGGGATTCTTGGGAATTGCCGGCGCGGTGTTCATTTGGAATAAACGAAACATGACGCCGGAGCGAAGAAGCGAGTTTATCTTATGTATTTGGCTCGCCGTTGCCTTGACGGCGTACATTGCCACGGCGCACCCGACTTTTGAGCGCTACTTTCTGCTGGTGGTGCCGTTCACGGGGATTCTGGCCGCGATTGGACTTTACGATGTCGCGAAACGGCTGGCGCATCCGGTGCGGGCGCGTTGGCCGGCCGCTATCGTGATGACGATTGTTGTGCTGGCACTGGGCCGAGCGCTTTTCGATGATCGGGATTCAACTACCTGGTACACGTATCAGAAGATTGCAAGAAAAGTTGCGGACGTCACACCTGCGCACGGCAGATTGTACGCCGATGAGCTGGTTTATTTCCTGCTGCATTGGACTCCGCCCCCCGGGATGGAGTTTTCATACGCGCACAAGCTGGACCTGCCCCCCGCCGAAGAGAAGCTTTACCACATTGTTTCCGACAGTGAAATCGCAAAGGAAGTGAAGGCCGGTGATTTCGATACCGTACAGAGCTGTAATGATGATGCCATCGACAGGCTGGGGCTCGACAGCGTATTTGCGCACGAGGCCGATATCGAGGATTGCAGCATCTATTGGGGCAAGGCAAAGCCGCAACGGCCCGCCAAAAACAAGCGTTAGGAGCGCAGTGCGAACTTATTCTTGCCGGCGAAGCTCGGTTTCGACAAAATCGCCAAGCTGTTGCGCCGTGAATTCGTTGCCTTCGAAGTTGGCCGCCAATTTGCCTTGGCGATCGATGACGGCGGTGTGCAGGGAATGAGTAATCGACTCTCCGTCGGGCCAGACATTCACGCCGAAGCGGCGGCAAACGTTCCGGACCTGATCGAGAGGGCCAGTGAGGAAATGCCAGGATTGCGGGTCGGCTTTCCAGATCCTTGCATATTTCGCGAGAACAGCCGGTTGATCGTGAACCGGATCGAAGGTGATGCTGAGGAGCACAAGATCCGAGCCAATGCGCGAGGCGAACCGTTTCTGCACCTGTCCCAGATTATTGGACAGGCGGAAGCAGTAGTTGGGAAGCAAGCAGCTTGTGTAGAAGAAACTCATGGCGACCACTTTGCCGTGGAATTGGGAAAGAGCGACGCGCTGGCCGAGCTGATCCGTCAGAACGAAATCCGAGACCGGCTCGCCTAACTGGACAACGTGAACCGGTGGAGAATCGGAATCGAGCTGGTCGAGCAGCTCGAGACGGCGAGCGCGAAGCGCCTCCTGTTCGAAATTCTTGGAGACGTGCGCGCGAATGTGATCGGCGTAGGAATCGTTCGATTCCACGATGAGCGTGAAGTCTACGATCGCGCTCGGCTGAAGAGTATCAAGCAGGCGCGGATCGCGAACCGAGAACGGCATGATCATCGGCGGCATGTACCCGGGAATGCTGGAGCATGAAGCCGTAAATGTGCGATGCGTTCGGTCTACGCTGAGGACGAGGGCGGTCACTTCGTAGCTTTTCGATATAGCGCAGAGAGCTGCGCTACCGAGCAGGAAAGTCAGCGCAAATGGGATCGCGCGGGTCATGATCTCGCGCGGGACACAACCTAGGCGCCGCACTCACGCATAATCTCACAGCAAATCGAATGAGAGCGCTGCGCCCGCTCAGGCCGGCATCACGGGAATTTTTTCTTTCGGGATGCGATCCAGAACTTCTTTCGAGATGTTCAGGTGTTGCATTACGAGCTCGGGCGGAGTGTGAGTGATCCAATCCGAGAGAGATAGGTCTTCGAAGACGGGCGCCTTGAACATTTCGAGCAAGATCAGGTCGGTATCGCCAGTGTTTTCGATGTAATGCGGCAGCGTTTTGGGGATGTAGCCGACATCCCCGGCATCGAAATCCGAAGTGCGCGCTTTCGCGCCGTTAAAGAACACGGTCATGCGGCCCTTGCCGTGAATGTAGTACTGCCATTCATCAGCGTTCTGGTGCCAATGCAGTTCGCGGAGACCGCCCGGGTGAACGATGACGTGAGCGGCGGCAATGGCATTCGAAACCTTGAAATTGCGTGAATCGACGACACGTACTTCCCCGCCCTTGCTTTTGTATGTCGGCGGCATGCTGTGCATGGCAAAGCTGAAGGATAGAGGCGAAGGCGGCCTGTTGTTGGCGGCGGCGCGGCGATCTTCGGCCAGCGCAGGCGGCACGGCTCGCTGGAAGATATAATGGCCGGCCTCGGGAACTTTATACACTCCTTCAAACTCGCTTTCGGGTATACCCCAGTTCTCCGCCAGCACTTCCGGCGGCGTATGGCGTGTCCAGTCGGAGAGCAGAGTCGTGTCGCCTTCGGAAAATTTTCCGTCATCGAAGACGAGTACGAACTCGCAGCCGTCGGGCGCGAGACCTTGGATGGAATGTGGTACGCCGGTGGGAAAGAACCAGAGATCGCCCACCCCGACGTCGTCGACAAAACTTCGTCCTGCATCATCGATGCAAGTGATGCGCGCGGTCCCGTTGAGCATGATGGACCATTCGGCTGCGGCGTGCCAATGGAGTTCGCGGATGCCGCCGGCGGTAAGACGCATATTGACACCCGCGATGTCTTTGGAGATTGGGAAATCCCGGACCGTGACCTGACGGGACCAGCCGCCGGGCTGGATACGGCGATGCGCGGACGAAAACGTATTCCAGAAAGTTTCTACTTCGCCGTGATCGGTCGCAGGCGGCGTGAATGTGTTTGGTTGCGCGGCGCGGACGTCCTTGTTTTCGGGACCTGGATCGTTTGTGCTCGCGTCGTGTTGCGCCTGCTCTATTTTTTGAATGTCCTGCGCACCGGCGCCTGGCGCGCTAAAGAGAGCGCCGGCAAATGCGGCAGAACCGGCGATCCAATGTCTTCGGCCAACGCTTTTCGGGACTAGTTGTTCTATAGATGAATCAAATGGCGTATTCTGGGGTTCGCTCACAGATTTTACGTAAATTGTGCAGCCCGCAGCGACGGGATTCCATCTGTGAGAGGAGAATTGAGCTATGACACTTTCAAAAATTGTTACAGGATTGTTTGCACCGGCGCTTGTCTTCGCGGCGGCGATTGCGGTTGTTCCGATTGCGCGAGCGGCTGAATTGCCGGAGGCGGGCACCAAAGCGCCTGACTTCACGCTGAAGTCGCAGGAGGGGACGCCCGTTAGTCTGAAGGATTACCACGGCAAATGGGTCGTGCTTTATTTCTATCCGAAAGACATGACGACGGGCTGCACGATTGAGGCCCACAATTTTCAGAAGGACCTGCCGCAATTACAGCAAAAGAATGCAGTGGTGCTGGGCGTCAGCGTGGATACTGTTTCATCGCACCAACAGTTCTGCGCGAAGGACAGCTTGACGTTCAAGCTGCTCGCAGATTCCGAACATGAGGTTACAACTCAATACGGGTCGCTGGGCGATTACAAAGGGACTGCGCTTGCCAACCGGAATACCTTTCTCATCGATCCGAACGGTGTGATTCGAAAGGTGTGGACCAAAGTAAATCCGCAGACAGCAAGCGAGGACGTGCTGTCAGAATTGGCAGAGTTGCAGAAGGGCAACGGTCAGTAGCGGCTGAACTACTCTTCCTGGAACTGCAGCACCGCGCTGCCGAGGTGAATCTCATCGCCGGTTTGGAGCAGCGTGCCGCGTGCGCCGCGATGAACGGGCCGGCTGAGCCCATCTCGCACAATCCAGATGCCGCATTCGTCTTCGCGCTTGTACCACCGGTCGTTGACGATGCGGTACTCGCCGGTTTTCGGGGAGTAGAGGATGTGCGCGTGCTCGCGCGACACGGTCCGGTTGATCTCATTGTCTTCCGTAAAGACGAGATCGTTGCGGCGGGAGGGACCGGCCTGCCGAAAGACATCCGCCGTGCGGCCGATGTTGGTTCGAACTTTTGAAAGCACGATCTCCTGCTGGTTGGCTGCGCCGGCGATGACGCTCAACTTCGCCGGTTTGTGCACGGGGGACGAGTCGGCTTCCGTCTTGGGTTGGCGTAATTCGGTTTCGACAGCCAGCCAGTTTTCGTTTCGTGCGGGCAGACGCGGCGTGGTCCGAATTTCTACTTGTAAACCGGCGGGAAAACGATAGCTCGAACGCTTGAGTCCGGCTTTCAATTCGTCCGCAAGATAGCCGCTCAAGAACTCACTTTGAAAGATGTTTGCCTGATCTTCGGGAACGCCGAGCAATTGAACCCGCACCAGGTCGTACGGGAAAACATGCTTGCCACTGGCGCGGTGGCTCTTGGCTTTAACGGCGTCGAGAACAGCCAATCGAATTTCAGCCAGCTCCGGTGCGTCTTTCGAGATGCGATTGCCTCCAAACGGCGCTTCGAAGATTACCCGTCCGAGTTTTTCGATTACGTTCGAAATGGCCATGCTCTACCTTTCTGCAGTTTCACTTGCGGCTTGGACGATACCGAGCTTCTGAGCGGCTTCGACAAGCTCTCGCGCAATGGGAGCGGCGAATTGGGCGCCATAGCCGCCATGCTCGACCACCACCGCGAACGCGATTTGCTTGTCCGCTGGCGCGTCATACGGAGCGAAGCCCGCAAACCAGGAGTGCGGCTGGCCGGAATTGAGCTGCGCGGTGCCCGTTTTCCCGGCAACGTTCACGTCAACGCCATCCATCGCCGTTCGTGCAGTGCCGCCGGTCACGACCGATCGCATGGCGCCCCGTAGAAAATTTGCGGACTCCGGCGCCAGGACGCGCACGGGAGCAGATGTGCGCGAATTGCTCGCGTCGGTCACCCAGCGCCCCTCGGGCATTACGCCGCCCGCTGCGATGGTCGCGGCAACGCGCGCCATTTTGAATGGCGTTGCAACAACCGGACCTTGCCCATAAGAGGCGAACGGCAACATCTTTTTCACTTCCCGGATTTGACCCGCTTCGATGCCAAGCGAATTTGCGGTGTCGCACAGCGCCTTGGCGCCGACATTGAAAACGCCCAATTGCGCGAAATAGGCGTTACAAGAGACCGTAATTGCGCCCAGCATGTTGAGCCTGCCGTGCGGATGGTCTTCGATATCGTCGCGAATGGGCCGCCGCCATCCCGGGATGACCACCCCGGCGCGGCCATCACTTAATCGCTGGCATGAATAGATCTTCTGCGTGGCGTTCGGATCCAGACGCAGAGCAGCCATCGCGGTTACGAGCTTGAAAGTCGAACCGGGCGGATACTCGCCATATCGCGCGCGATCGAGCAGTTCATCGGGTGTTGGCGGGCCGCTTGCATCGGGCGCGGGCCAACTTACGAGCGCAAGCACATCTCCGCTGGCAGGATTCATGACGACCAGCGCGCCCTTTTTGCCCGACGGCTGCAACTCATTTTTCAAAATCTCTTCGGCTGCAAGCTGCAAGCGGATGTCGATGGTGGTGTGAACGTCACGATCGCGTGCAAGCAAGGCCTGCATGGCTGGATTCGCGCTCTGATGACGATAGCGAACTACGGGTGCAAGGTCCCGATAATCCGAATAGCCCTGCAGCCGCGCATTCGAATCGTGCTCGACGAACGAAACGTTCGTGGCGTGGAAATTTTCGCCTGTACGCCAATCGCCCAGTAGATGCTCGGTTGCACCGCGGAATGGATACAGCCGATCATCGAAACGTGAACAGCAGTGATCGAGCGAAACGCCGAGTTTCTGGTAGTCGTCGCGATGTTTTTCGAGTTCCGGCCAGCTGCTGGTTGCGAGTAGGACGCCGTTGCGGTCATAGATATTGCCGCGCGGAATGGAAGCGGCGAGCAGATTCAGACGCGGATTATGCTGGGGGCGCTTGACGCCGTCCTGCGCGTAGACGAATGCGTCTTTGATGAGTAGCTCCCGGTCGTGGATCGCTTCGATTGAGACCGCACGGGCAACGAGCACGATAGCGCAAGCCGCAAGCGCAAGGGATGCGATGCGTACAGGCGTTTTGAAAATGAAGCCGGCAGGTTCGCTGGATTCGCTCTCGTCCTCCGGCATATAGGATTCGGCGCGCGCGGTCTGATTCGAGATGCCGAGCAGCACGGCGAAGATGAAGAAATTCGCGAGCATTGCGGTATTGCCGGAGCTCAGGAAGGGCGAAACGACGCCGGACAAGGGAATCGCGCCTAAAGCGCCACCGGAGATGAGCAGCATCTCGACCGCGATTAACGTGCCGAGGCCCACACCGAGAAATGTTCCATATTCATCGGGTGCGCGCAGCGCGATGCGAAAGGCGCGTTGCACGAGCAGCATAAAGAGCAGACAAATCGCCGCGACACCGGGAACGCCCCACTCTTCGGCGATGGAAGGCAGCACGAGATCGGTGTGACCTGCGGGAATTAAGCTCGGATCGCCCCAGCCTGGGCCCGAACCCCATGGGCCGCCAGTCGCAAAGGCCCAAAGCGAATGCGCCAGTTGCTCACCGCCACGCACGTCATTGTTCCAGGGCGAGAGCCACATATTCACGCGCTCGACCACGGTCTGTGGCGCGCCGTAATGATAGCCGATTGTGACGCCTGCGATCAGCATGACAATGCCAACCAGCGCCAGCCCGGCACGGCCGCGCGCGACCGCAAACATGATGAGGAAAGCAAAGCCCATCACGAGCGCAGGCCCCATATCTTTCAGCAGGAAGAACAGCGCGAGCGCGCAACTCACGCCGCACATCACCGGCAACGCATGGCTTACGCGCGGCAGCTCCAGCCAACGCAGCCAGCGCGGAACGAGTCTCTTTTCGCGCAAGTCGCGGAGACGCTCCCAGTTATGCGCGAAATAACCGGCCATGAAGAAAACCAGCAGAATTTTGACTGCTTCCACCGGTTGAAACGGCCCCAGGTTCACCTTTGCGTCACTACCCGTTGGGCCGGAGCCCAGCTTTAGCAGCGCCAGGAACAGCGCGAAGGCAAGCAGCAAGGGCGTATAAATCCAGCGCGAGAAATTGCGGTAATCGGAGAAGCGCAAAAGCGGGAATAGAAGAACCGCGCAGCCGGCGATGACGCCCCAGGCGAATTTTTGAAACTCGAGCGTATCGCGTAGAGGATCGCGAAGGCTGACCATCAGGATGAGCCCGATCCCGGTAAGGAGTTGCAAGGCCGGAAGGATCGCGGGGTCACCGCGGAATTTCCTCCATCGCCAAGCGAAGTGCACGCACCAAAATGCAGCGAGATAGAGCAGCGTCCATTCGAGAAAGACTTGGAAGAACTCGCGCGGGGTGCGGACGACGACCAGCGGCTTCACTCTTGCAAGCGGAAAACGAAATTTCGCGTCGGCGCCCGCCACATCACCGAAGCGCAGCCGAGCCAGAACCCCGGCATTCGGCGCTGGCCGATGGGTTTGGAGATAAGAAGTGATGCGCTCGGCGACGGCTTCGCGTTGGCCTGAATCGCGAATGACTTCGAGCACCGGCAGCAACTGCGCGGATTGCGTTACTTGGTTGAGGTTCAAAAGCTCGCCGTTATCCAGCCGTTGTTGAGAGTTCGCAAAATCCTGCGTTTTTGCGACGGCGACGAGGGCGAGCCCACAGGCGACGAGGATAGACGCGCCGGCAAGCCACCACGCTTCCCGGTTGCGCTCGCGCGGGCGGAACGACTCGGCTGATTCGAGTCTCGCCTCGGTGCGTAGTTCCCAGCTCTTGGTTATCGCCATCGGCGTATATTGAAAAGGCGCTTCAAAAAGCGCGATTTCTTCGGAGGCGGCTGATTGTTTTCGGCCTGCAACGTCTCTTGTTCGCTCGAGGCCGCATCGACCTGCTCCAGATCGGCGTCTACGTTGGAGAATCCCGAAATCGGCTGATAGAAAGAGCGCGCGCGTTCGATATCGATGCGGGCAGCTTGCAGCCATCTGGCCCGATCTCGCTTATCGGTCTTTGTTAAGCGTTTGACGCGCGCAAGTTCCGACTCGGCGCGATACAGATAACCGTCGGCTTGTTCGACCGCCTCGCGAGGACCGAGCCGATAGCCCAACAATTGCGCCTGATGCAATTCCGCGAGAGCTGCCCCGATATTGTGAAAACCGTAAACCTCGGCAGCCGCTAATCCCAGATGCGGGTCTGGTGAACGAGGAAGATAGGATCGCGCTTGCTGGAACTCTTTGGCGCTCGCCGCGGCGCTTTGCGCATCGGGCTTATCGCCCAAGGCCAGATAGCCGTTCGAGAGCGCCAGTTCCCCTTTCGCTTTGGCATCAGAGGGCTGAATCTCAAGCGCATATCGAAGGCAGAGCCGGGCTTTCAACCAATCGAAATCTCCTCGCCTCGCGTCGGGGCTATGGCGGTAGCTGTCAAGAATATTTTCTGCGCTTGAGACGAGATTCGCGTGCATGCGGCTGTCCAGCTCATGGCTGCGCGGGTCATTCGCGAGAAATCCGAACTGCTGTTTGAGCGCGCGATAGAAATTCCAGTCCGAAGTAATCGTGAGCCGCGTTTCATGCGCGTAATCGCGCGGCGCCATGAGGGATGAACTGGCGGTCTGGAAGCGGTGATAGTAGCTGATGGGAATGAAAATAACGAGACCGACCAGCACTCCGACAAGCAGAGCGATGGCCACGCTGCTGAAGGTCTTTCGTTTGGCGCGAGTCGCCGCCGGCTGCGGCACGGGCCGATGCGGGGCGAGACGCGTAGGCGTGCCGTTCGCTACATGTCGATCGAGGGTCGCGTTAGTATCCCAAGAGCGAAGCGGTTGCTGCGCGGCTACCGGGACGTGCCCTTGCTCAAAAGCCCGCAGATCCCGTTCCATCGCCTCCGCGGAGGGGTAGCGTTTCTCAATATCGGCTGCCAGCGCCTTCGCAATGATCGCCTTGAGCCAAGCCGGGCAGTTTTCGGGCAAAGCGCGTGGAGGCCGCCGGGATTGGATCAGATTTTCGAGTTTGCGCGTGTTCTGCGCCTGGTAAGGCGGCGCGCCTGAGACCATTTCATACAGGCTCACGCCGACCGCCCATAAATCGGCGTGTTGATCCACCTGCGCTTTGCTGATGCGCTCGGGAGAACAGTAACTCGGGCTGCCCAGATTATGGTGGGTCAGGTTGTGGGTGAACGTGATGACTTTGGCGATGCCGAAATCCAACAGTCTCAGTTGATCCTTCGCGCCGATTTGCACGTTGGAAGGCTTGATGTCGGCGTGCACCACGGCTGTGCGGCGGCCTTCGACATCGGAGTAGAAGGCGTGCAGCGTGCGCAGTTGGCTGCAGATTTCGGCGGCGTAGCGAGCGGCTCGCCTCGGCTCGATTCGGCGCTCGGCGCGTACGATCTCGGCGAGCGTACGGCCTTCGAAGTATTCCATGGCGACAAAGAAGCAGCCGTTTTGCTCGCCGTATTCGTAGATTTCGATGATGCGCGGGTCGATTGTGTGAAGCTGCTTCTGTAGCTGAGCCCCGCGGCGCTCGGCTTCGATGATGAGCTGGGTGAAATCGTCGCGCGAATGCTCGATCAGCTTGAGAACGACGCGACGGCTCCTTTCGGTGTCGCTTGCCAGGTACACGTCAGTCATGCTGCGGCTGAGCTTGCGGACGATTTCGTATTTGCCGAAGACTGGCGATTGGACGATAGTTCCGTGCTCGGTCAGCATTTATTTGATGGCGGGCGCTTTTCCTGGCTCTTCGACATGGTCGGGAGCGTGACTCGCCTCGGGGGCATGATTCGCGCTGGGAGCAGCCGCGGCCGGCCAATGCGGAATGAAGCGTTCGAGCGCGATCCACAGGAGCACGCCTAGAATCATGCCGGCAACGAGCACCAATGAGTTGCGCAGGATTGCTTTCCAGCGACTCGAGGGTTCACGCATGCGGGTCGTCGCGTGTCGCGGATGCGCTTCGCCCAGCGGGGTTGCATTGGTGCTCAGGAAATCGGAGCCGGCGACGAAGACGACGCTAATATTGTCCTTGCCGCCCGCCAGGTTCGCGGCGTCGACTAGCTGCTGAGCCGTATTATCCGGGTCGCCGTCGTAGCGTTCCACGATGGCGCCGATCTCACCGGCGGTTAACAGATCGCTCAGGCCGTCGCTGCATAGCAGCAGCGCAGCGTCGGGACGGAAGCGGAAGGTGCGGGTTTCGATGAAGTGAGCGTCATACGCCTCGTGCGGCTCCGAGCCGACATCGCGAAAAACTTCGTTGCGGCGCGGATGCTGCATGGCCTCTTGTTCCGTGAGTTCGCCCTGCTCTTCCAGCTCGCCAACCGGCGAATGATCAGAGGTCATCTTGCGCAGATTTCCGTTCCATAGCAGATACAGGCGCGAGTCGCCGACGTGGCCGAAGGTCACCTGTTCCTCATGAGCGACGGCCAGCGTGAGGACGCAAGCCATGCCGCGCCAATGCTCGTTCTGCTGGGCCAACAGGTAGATTTGGTTGTTTGCTTCGGCGATTGCCCCGCGGATGTTTTCTTCCACGTCGTGCTTGCCGGCGAGCGCGGCGGATTCCATGAATCCGGAGATAGCGCGAACAGCGGTTTCAGCAGCCATTTCGCCGGCCGCGTGCCCGCCGAGCCCATCGACCACCAGGAACATATTCAGCGCATCGTGGACTAAAACGCGATCTTCGTTAACCGAGCGCTGCAGCCCGGGATCGGTCGCCACGCCCGCGCGCCACATCGCCGCGGTTTTCATGATTTGCGATCTCCGCGCCAGTTTGCTACGACAAATGCCGCTACGACTGCGACAAACAACAGGACAAACGGTATGTGAGCGAAGTAAAGAAGTTTCATCGCCGCGCTTCGAAGGACAGCGTGAGCACTTCCGCCACGCCGATTTGAGCCCGTTGCGGCAACGCTTCTTCGACGCCCTTGCGCAGGCGCTTGCCATCGAGCCACGTGCCGTTCGTGCTCAGGTCCGTCACAAAGAAGAAACCGGTCGCGGGATCGCGCCGGATGTGGAGATGCTCGCGCGAAACCTCATCGTTTGTATAGAGCGCGAGGTCCATGGCTTGATCGTCACCGCCCCGCCCGACGCGGATTTGATTCTGGGTAATGAGATAGAGCTGCGGACCGGAATCATCTTCGTAGCGGATCTCGCCGTACATGGCTTCCGCGGAGCGGCGGGTTTCATTGCGCTGGCTAGTGGTCGTGCGATGCGGCTCGACCGAAGGTTCGCGGTTGGTCAGCGTGGTTTTCGTGCCGCGGAAACCCGGTTGCGCGGTTTCGTTCAATTCGGAATGAATCTCGACGTCTCCGAGCGGAACTTCGCTGTCAGGAAGAAATTCGATCATCCAATCGCGGGAAGCGATCTTATGTTCTTTTTTGGGTTTGTTTCGACTACGCAGGCCGAAGCGAGAAGGTTGGGTATTCAGTTCGGTAACGCGCGCGCGCAAGGCACGCCGGGCATCTTCGACGACAAGGTCAAATACCCCACTGAGCATGGCGTGGTCTTCGGGGTGTAAGTAGACCGTGAACACGCAGGGCATGAGCGCGGTGTAGGCCATTTCGAAGCGGCCGAGCTCCATATTGCGGATCAGCTCGCCGATGATGACCTCGCCGCTCAGGCGGGTTTCGATGGTGCGCTCGGTGGTGCGCAGCACTCCCCTATGTTCCCCTCTGGTTCCACTGACGTTCGGCCGTCCTCCGGGTTTCACGCGCGCCTCGAAGCTTCGAAAAATCAAAACTTCTTAATTCAGATGCGACTAGCCGCTCCGGGCCGGCAGCCGCGTGTTCTTACGGTAGCGCAGGTTGATGGGGCGAGCCCGTTTCAGCGCCTTGCTTCGGGCGTACGCACGTGCTCGGGGCGAAAACCTATTCCGACGATTCGAGCGGGGATGCGGCGAAGCGCGGGGAAGCGCTGCAAAAGTTGCAAGACCAATGGAAGGCGCCGTGGTTGCTCGGTGCTGCGCTCTTTTTTCGCCAAGGTGGGATAGATGAATCGTTTGTGCGCGAAGATTTGCAGGCTTTGCGTCATGCGCGTAGGGTATTGGCGGCGTTTTTGTACCGCTGCGAGTTGCTTTTGAGTGATGCGGCCGCGAGCGAGCGTCCGACAGAGAATATTCGCCGCTGCAACCGCGTCTTGAATCGCAAGATTGATGCCTACACCTCCGATGGGCGACATGGCGTGCGCGGAATCGCCGATGCAGAGGAGACCTGGACGGTGCCAGCGGCGGAGCCGATCGACCATCACGGTCAGGAGCTTGATGTTGTCCCAGTCTTTTAGTTCCTGCGTACGTTCGCGCAAAAAGGGCGCGACGTTTGCGATGTCTTCCCGGAAGGCAGGGAGGCCTTTTTGGCGAATCTGATCGAATCCGCCTTTGGCGATGACGAAGGCGCATTGCCAGTAGTCGCCGCGATCGAGCGTCACGAGAATTTTGCCTGATCGGACTCGTCCAAGGCTTCGGTAGGGATCGTTCGGCTCGCGCGGAAGGCGCATCCAGAGCACGTCGATGGGAGCGCCGATCGCGATCACTTCCAATTTTGCCCGTTCGCGAACGGTAGAGTGGCGGCCGTCGGCTCCTATGGTGAGATCCGCGCGGACTTCAAGAGTACCGTCGGGCGTTTTTGCCCGTACGCCGGCGATGCGCCCGTTCTCTTGAATCAGATCCGTGACTTCGGATTGCACGCGCAGGTGAAATTGTGGATACCGTTTGCCTTTTTCGGCCAGGAAGTTCAGGAAATCCCATTGCGGCATCAAGCCGACGAATTTGCAGTGGGTGGGTAGATGGGAAAGGTCGGCGATCTTGACTTCGAAATCTCCGATTTGCGCGCCGATTTCGGTCAGCTCCTGGTGTGGACGACGGAGGAAGTCATCGAGCAGGCCGAGCTCGTACATGAGCTCTAGCGTCGACGGGTGGATGGTATCGCCGCGAAAATCTCGCAAGAAATCGGCGTGTTTTTCGAGAACAACAATCTCAATACCCGCACGTGCGAGAAGAAAACCGGCCATCATTCCGGCGGGACCGCCGCCCACAATGCAGCACTGCGCCGCGACCTTTTCGAATTCAGAGTTTCTGCCGTTCATAGATGGCGTCCCGGTGCTCATCATGACACTGTAATAAACTCACGAACGTGCTGCTTTCGTTGCGCGGCATTCAGAAAAGCTTCGGCGGCGTAAAAGCGCTTCGCGACGGCAATCTCGAGGTGCGTGAAGGCGAAGTGCACCTGTTGATGGGCGAAAACGGCGCGGGCAAATCCACGCTGATGAAGATTGTCGCGGGAATGTATCACCGCGACGGCGGCGAAATGGTCTGGCGCGGCGAGCCTGTTTCGTTTCGAACGCCGGCCGAAGCCTCCGCGAACGGAATCGCGATGGTGCACCAGGAATCGCTGCTTGCACCCCACCTCACCATCGCAGAGAACATTTTCTTGGGTCATGAGAGCGCGTCTAAAACCGGGTGGGTAGATCGCGGATCGCTTATGAAAAAGGCGGAGCGCGTCATTGCGGCGAACGGATTTCGGATCGACGCAGGAGCACGAGTGGAGAAACTCACGCCTGCGGGCAAGCAGCTGGTTGAAATCTGCCGGGCCATCGCGCAGGGTTCGAGCCTACTCATTTTCGATGAGCCGACATCTTCGCTCTCGGAATCGGAGACGCGCGAAGTATTTCGCATTGTCCATGAGCTGTCGAAGCGGAACATTGCGGTCATTTACATCACTCATCGGCTGGACGAACTGCGTGCGGTTGGAGACCGCGTGACGATTCTTCGGGATGGGGCGACCGTTCATACTTCAGCGCTCAAAGATCTCACTCGCGATGAGTTGATCCAGCACATGGTGGGACGGCCGGTCAGTGCGATTTATGAACGCGACAGTCAAGCGCAAGGCGAGACCTTGCTGCGAGCGCGAAATGTCTGCCGCGGAATGTTGCAGGATATCTCGATCGAACTGCATGCGGGAGAAATTGTAGGCTTGGCGGGCCTGATGGGCGCCGGGAGAACGGAACTTTGCCGGGTGCTGTTCGGGCTTGATCGCCAGGAGAAGGGCACGATTGAAATTGCCGGCAAACCAGTGGCTTTCAAAACGCCGCGCGACGCCGTTGCAGCGGGAATTGCCCTGATCCCGGAGGATCGGCAGCATCACGGGTTGGCGCTGAGCCTTCCGATCGCGCATAACATCACCATGCCGGATTTGAAGCGCGTCAGCAGCTTCGGAATACTGCGTCGAGCCCGCGAAATGTCGCTTGCCGCCGAATATCGGGAGCGCTTGCGTATCAAGTGCAACACCCTGAAGCAACTAGCAGGCAGGCTCAGCGGCGGAAATCAGCAAAAGATCGTAATCGCGAAATGGGTGGCGCGGGGCGCGCGAATTTTTCTCTTCGACGAACCGACAAGAGGCATTGACGTTGCCGCCAAACAGGAAGTTTTCGAGCAGATGGACCGGCTGGCGCGAGGCGGGGCGGCGGTGCTGATGGTGAGCTCTGAACTTCCCGAGCTGGTCCAGGTTGCCGACCGCATCGTGGTGCTGTGTTCGGGCCGCATTACGGGAGAACTGCCGGGCGGCGCCACGCAAGAAGAGATCATGAGCCTGGCCGCGCCGAAAGGCCAAAGCGATTTGGTGGAGCACGCGTGACGCAACGGCTCCAGAAGCTGCTGCCATTTTTCACGCTGATTATTTTATTCGTGGCGCTCACCATCGCCACGCCGCACTTTCTTACCGGAATCAATCTCGCCAGCGTTGCCCGCCAGACAGCCGTGATCAACATCATGGCGCTCGGCATGACTCTGGTCATCATTACGGAGGGAATCGATCTTTCAGTAGGCTCGATTCTCGCCATTTCCGGGCTTTTCGGAACGATGGCGATCAAAGCGGGCCACCCGATTCCGGTTGCGATCCTGATCGGCATTGCGACGGGGTGCGCTTGCGGCCTGTTAAACGGCCTGATGATCACGCAACTGCGCATCAACCCGTTCATCGTGACGTTGGGCACGCTCGAAGCCTATCGCGGATTGGCGTTGGTAGTTTCGAAGGGGCTGCCGGTACATGAAATTCCGGATGCGTTTTCATTCCTGGGTGACGGAACGCTGCTAGGTGTGCCGTTTTCGCTCTGGATCTTGGCCGTCTGCTCGGTATTGATGCACATAGTGCTCGAACACACGAAATTGGGGCGCTATGCGTTCGCGATCGGAAGCAATTCAGCGGCCGCCTATTACGCGGGCGTGCCGATCCGGTTTCACCTCACGGCGGTTTATGCGATCGCTGGAATGCTTGCGGGGCTTGCGGGGATGATAGAAGCGTCGCGGCTGATGACCGGGCAACCAACGGCCGGACAAGGCTATGAATTGCAGACCATCGCGGCGGTCGTGATCGGCGGAGGGAGTTTGCAGGGCGGCGAAGGCAGCGTGGTGGGGACGTTGATCGGCGCGTTCATCATCGGCTTGCTCTCGAATGGCAGCGATTTGCTCGGCATCAACCCTTATTGGCAGCAGGTGATTATCGGTGCCGTGATTATCGCCGCGGTCGGGTTCGACGAGTTCCGGAAGAGAAAATTGGCGGCCGCTTAGCGCTGGTAATAACGCTAGCTGTGGTGTGGCCGTACATTGGCGTCCAGTGTGCAGAGGAGAACACTAACGGAAATGTCCGCATTACAGGAGTTACTTGTCGAAGAGATGCAGGACCTGCTTCACGCGGAAGGCCAGTTGGTCAAAGCGCTTCCCAAGATGGCGAAGGCGTCGAAAAATCCCAAGCTAAAACAGGCTTTTGAGAAGCACTTGGAAGAGACCAAAGGCCACGTAGAGCGGCTGAAGCAGGCATTCGAGCTGCTGGGCGCCAAGTCGAAAGCGAAACCGTGCAAGGGAATGCAGGGCCTGGTGGAAGAAGGCCAGGAACAGATGGCAGAAGGCAAGGAAAAAGAGGAAGCAGTCGCCGATCTGATGCTGGTTGGGGCTGCGCAGAAGGTGGAGCATTACGAGATTTCTGGTTACGGAACGTGCCGGACGATCGCCGAGCAATTGGGCGAAACGAAAGTGGCAAAGCTGCTGGCCCAGACGCTCGCCGAGGAGGAAAAGACGGACAAGCTGCTGACACAACTTTCTCCGCCGCTGCTCGAAGAAGCCGCACAGGAACCCGAAGAAGAGGAAGAAGCGGCGGCGAGCGCGTAGATCACGCTCGATGCGCAAGCGCGGGCTTCAATCTACAAGCCCGTGCTTCATTGCAAATCGCACCAGTTCTCCGGTAGAGTGCAGGTTCAATTTCTCCATGATTTTGCCGCGATGTGAATCTACCGTGTAGACGCTAAGATTCAGGCGCGTCGCGACCTCCTTGTTGGTTTTTCCTTCGGCGATCAGTTGCAGCACTTCGCGCTCGCGGCTGGACAACAGATCGATCGGATCGGTAACGTTGTGCCGGTAATCGCTGAGCAGCGCGCCGGAAACAGCAGGGCTGATATAACCATCGCCGCGCGCCACGGAGCGAACCGCATTGAGCAACTCGGTATCGATGGCATCCTTTAAAATGTAGCCGCGAGCGCCAGCGCGCAGGATTTCGCGCACGTACACGGCTTCTTTGTGCATACTCAGCACCAGCACCCGGAGGCGAGAATTGCCTTCGACCATGCGACGCGTGGCCTCGATGCCGTTCAGTTCCGGCATAGCAACGTCCATCAGAACCATGTCGGGTTTCAGCTTCTTCGCTAGCTCTACCGCTTCATTGCCGTTTGCCGCTTCGCCGATGACTTCGAGATCGGGTTGGGCGGAAAGAATCAGCTTGAGACCTTGACGGACGATGGTGTGATCATCTGCCAGCAAGATTTTTATTGCGCCGCCGGACACGTCACCTCTACTTTCAGCCCTTTGCCCGGCGCACTCTCAATGCTCAAGGTTCCGCCGCAACCACGCGCGCGCGTTTGCATTCCAGCCAAACCTAACCCTGGAGACGACTGCTTTTCAACTATGTCCAATCCACGTCCATTGTCTCGAATGCTAAGAGTCACCTCGCCGCGCCGAGGGATCAGTTCGATGGCAACCGAGGTCGCCTGGGAATGGCGCGCCACGTTTGTCAGGGCTTCCTGCGCGATGCGAAACAGGTGAGTCTCGGTTTCGTCGCGGAGCCGCCGGCGATCCAGTTCGCTGCTGTATTTCACTTCGATCCCGGTGCGCTGGGAAAAGCTTTCGGCCAGTGACCGCAGGGCGGCATCCAGGCCGAAGTCATCGAGAATCGTCGGACGCAGAAGTTGAGACAATTCGCGGACATTCTTTATAGCTACATCTACCAATTGCGCGCAGTCCTCGACGCGCGCGTCGTCTCCGAGGCCGCGCAATGCGGAGAGATTCGCTTTGACAGCGGCTAACGCTTGTCCGAGCTCGTCGTGCAGCTCATGCGAAAACCGGCGCGCGATCTCTTCCTGCGTTTCAAGAAACTGATATTGCATCTTGGTCAGCTCGCCGGCTTGCAGCTCGAGCCGGCGGAAAAGTCCCGTCGACGCGCGCACGGCCCAGGTTGCGCAGAGAAGCGAGAGCCCCACGCAGGCCGCAAACAGCCAAACTGTCCAGCGCAGCAGGCCATGGCCTTCCTGATAGATGCCTTCGCGCAGCAGCTCCGCCTGCTCATAGGCCGATTCGAGAGCGGCGCTCATCTGCGCACGCGACTGCGTCAATTCATCCAGAATTTCTTCGCGGCGGATAACATCGGACCGGCGCGCCAACTGCAGCCAGCGGTTGTTGAGTTCGGCCTGGTCTCGTTCAATGTCGTCGATGGCCTGCTTGGCGGACGCCTGCCGATCGGCGAAGATCTGCGTATTGTCCTCGATATGATGCACGGTTCGCCACGCCACCAGCAGCGCGGAAAGCAGCAGCATGGCAGAGAGACAAAGGCCTAATAGCAGCAGGCGTTGCAGGTGGGCCTGCGTGATGGAGCCGGTTGCACGCACGTGATGATTCTTTCATTAAACTTTCTCTTCGGCCATCCCCAAAATACGGGATTGAGATTCGCGTTTGCAGGTGATGGCGCGAAAGCCGCGGAAAGGGCAAAGTAGACTTGTGAGCGGCGAAAATGAAAGCGCAGATGCGCGATAAAAAGATCCGCCACTAACCGAAGGAGAAATAAATTATGAAAAAGCTATTCACATCGACTCTTCTGACCGTAGCCGCGGTTCCTTTCTTAATGGCTGCTCCCACAGCCGCGAAGAAGGTGCAGAACACTGCGACGACGAGCCAGGACTCGACCGCGACCAAGACAAAGAAGACGCACAAGAAGAAGGTGAAGAAGAATGCGACCGGCACGACTTCGACCGAGTCGAATTCCAGCTCGACCAGCACTTCGCCGCAGAAGTAAGTAACACCCGCTTCTGCACGGCAGCCCGGGTTGACGTTCGGCTCAGACCCGGGCTCTTTTATCTTCAGGTCACGCCGCCACTTTTAGCCGCTTCTGTTGAATGGCTCTCTGGAAGGATTCGAAATCGGCTTCGGTGACGGAGGCGTAATCGAGAGCATACTTTACAATGCCCTCCGTCACTTTGCCGCAGGAACCGATATAGCCTTTGATTGCCAGAGCATCACCGGAACGCGCATGCCCGCGCGCCAGTAGCTCGCCCGCAATCACGGCGAGGCTGCCGATGTTTTCTCCTCGAAGGTTCTTCAGATCGATGGTGCCTTTGTGATCGTTGAGTTGGCGCACCAGGTAATCGTGCTCGCCGATGCGTGTCCAGCCGAGCAGAAGATCCGATTGCGGCTGGATTTTCCGCTGCCCTTCGATGACGCGCTGTCCTTGGTTGGCGAATGGCGGGGGCTCGAGATAGCGGGCGTAAGCGGAAGCAACTTCCTGCTTGATCTGCAGAAAGAGCACGTCTTCAGGGCCGTTCCCTTGCATGAGCACCACATAGTCGCGCAGCCCGACGCTGCCGGTCCCCACAACTTTGAACGCTACATCGAGCGGACGGAAAAAGTCGAACCAATGAAGCCGCTCCGGGGCAAGCGTTTCACGATAGAGCGCGAGCGACTGCAAGACATCGCGTTTGAGTTGCGGCTTGACGGGCCAGAGCGTGTGTTCCACGACCTTGAAGCGCGGCGAGCCTTTGGCGTCGTTTTCGGTGTACTTCTTCAGCAGGTCTCCGGGAGTGGCGCGCTCAGCTTGTTGAAGCGCGGCCGAGATAGGCTGCGCTTTCTGCACGCGATGGATCTGGTGGCGCGCGGCGGTAAGGATTGGCTGGTCGGCCAATTCTTCAACACGTCTGCAGTAGGCTTCGGCGAAAGCCTCGACAGCGCCCGAGCAGGCCGAGCGGCGATGGCCCGAATCATACCCGGCGAGCACGATGCTTGCGGCCATGCGTTTGATATCCCATTCCCAGGGCCCGGCGACGCTCTCGTCGAAATCGTTGATATCGAAAACAAGTCGCCCGTCGGGGCCTGCAAAGCAGCCGAGATTTTGCACGTGTGCGTCGCCGCAGAGTTGCACGGTAAGGCCGGTGTTGGGAGTGCTTGCGAGATCGGCGGCCATGATCGAAACGGCGCCGCGAAAGAAAGCAAACGGGGATGCGCTCATGCGCGAGTATTTGACCGGTAGCAGGCGCGGCACCCGGCCTTCGCGCGCGGCGACAAGCAGATCGATCGCATTCGACTTACGATGCGCGTGCACCTCGCCGAATTTCGAGCGGCTGAGTGTCTTGCGGCAATCGCGGCCGTAGCCGAGGCGATCCTTTTGTGTGCCGGGCGCGGTATCCAAGCGCGCGGTTGGGGGTGAGGCCATGAGAGTTATGTCTAGCATAACTGCGGAGAGGAAATAAGAAGACCAGCCACTCCCTCGCAGGGATCACCTGTGGTCATGAGCCGGCCGGCGCTGCGCTACTCCCTCGGAGGGAGCGCCTGAAATCTTGCCCAATTCCGAGCGATACTTAGCGCGCGCGCCCGCTTTCCACCAAGAGAAATTACGTTCTAACACCGGAATTCTCGGTGGCGGTCTATCAGGCCTTACGGTCGCGGCGCACCTGGAAGTGGATTGCGAGGTCATCGAAGCGGATTCGCGTCCCGGCGGCCATTGCCTGAGCGTGCTGGAGCAAGGATTTACCTTCGATGCCGGCGGCCCTCACATTATCTTTTCCCGCAATCCGAAAACGCTTGAATTCATGCTGTCGTTGCTCCAGGGGAACGTAAGCCGTGGACGGCGGAACAACAAGATCTTCTACGACGGCCGGTACGTCAAATATCCATTCGAAAACGGGCTTTTCGACTTAGCGCCACAGGATCGGTTCGAGTGCTTACGAGACTACATTTCGAATACTCATCCGGCGCCCGCCGATTTTAAGCAGTGGATGTACCACATTTTCGGTACGGCGATCACTGAGAAGTACCTTCTGCCGTATAACGAAAAAATCTGGAAGGTTCCGGCCGAGCAGATGAGCCTGGATTGGGTTGAAGGACGCGTACCCAGGCCGCCGCTCGAGGACGTGATCAAGGCCGCCGTGGGCGTCGAAACCGAGGGCTATCAGCACCAACTGTTTTTTTATTACCCGGCGCGCGGCGGGATCCAGAGTCTGCCCGATGCGATCGCAAAGCGTGTTCCCAAACTGACCACGAATTTTTGCATCCGCAACGTCCGCCGAACAGGCGATGCGTGGGCGGTGAGCGATGGTGACCGTGAATATTATTACGGCAATTTAGTCTCCACGCTTCCCATCAACGAGATGGCGCACAAGTTCGAGGGCGTGCCGGACGATATAAAAGCTTGCGCAGACTCGCTGCGATTTAACTCCTTAATCACAGTTACAATCGGTCTCGCAAGCGACGGCCTTCCGGATTACAGCGCCATTTATGTCCCCAGTCCGGAACTGCCTTTCCATCGCCTATCCTTTCCGGCCATATTCAGCAGGCAGAATGTGCCGGAGGGCAAATCGCTGGTTCAGGCGGAAATCACGTGCATGCCCGGTCACGGCATGGGGGGATTCGACGACTCAGACATTCTTAACCGCGTGATCGACGGTCTTCGCGCCATGGATCTCATCCGTTCCGAGGAGATCTGTTACGCCAAGTTGATCCGCACGAAGTACGGCTACGTCGTCCAGGACTTCACCTATCGCAAACACCTGCAAAGAGTGAAAAAGCTATTTCGAACAGCAAGGGATTACACTTTGCGGCCGCAATGCGCAGTTCGAGTACATCAACATGGATCAATGCATTGAGGGCGCTCAAGCGGCTGCTGGGCGGCTGAACGCCGCAACGCGGGCGGCGGCAACGGAGCAACTATGCCTGCAATAACGGTCGCCATGATCACGCTGAATGAAGAAGCAGCGGTGGCCAAAGTAATCGCGGATATCAAACGCGCCGTTTTCGGGCCTGGACGCCGAAATCCTAGTGGTCGATAGCAGCCGGGACAAGACGCCGGAAATCGCAGCAGCTATGGGCGCGCGCGTCGTAAGGCAGTTTCCTCCCCAAGGCTATGGACGCGCCATGATGCGTGCTCTGACGGATGCGCAAGGCACAGTCGTGATCACGCTGGATTGCGATGATACCTACCCGCCCGATCGCATTTGCGAACTCGCGACAGCCGTACTCTCGGGCAAAGCTGACCTGGTAAATGCATCCCGATTGGGAAGCAGGCCGGAAGCCATGCCGCTTACGAATTATCTCGCGAACCGCTTCTTTGCTCTGTTGTCCTGGATCGTTCTCGGGATAAAGACGAGCGACCTTCACTCGGGCATGCGGGCGTATCGCCGAAGCGATCGTTCAGGAGGTAAGATTCGATGCTGCCGGGCCGGCCTTACCCGTTGAGCTGCTCCTGAAGCCTGCGCTTCTTGGATACCGTGTGACCGAAGTTTTCATTCCCTACCGCGAGAGAATCGGCGCGACAACACTGCGGCGCTGGGAATCGACGGTTTGGACATTGAAGCGAATTTTTCGCCTTCTGCCATTACGATTCCAATCTCACTGCCGCGAAGGAACCCTGGGCGAAACCGGATGACCTTCCCGGATGTGCTTATTGGGGTCGCTGCGCTCCTTGCGTTTGGATTATGGCAGGCATTCCTCACTAATTGGACCTTCGTTGAATTAGTTCTCGTAATCGCCTTCGCTTTGACCGCGAAACGCCTGTTTGTACTTTCCGCATTCGACTGGTTGGAAGCATGGGGTGCCCGCATCGCTCTCAATCGGGCACTTTGCATCAGCCTTATCCTCATCGCGCCAATTCTCATCCGCGTTGCATTGTTGCCGTGGAATCCGATTCCGTCGCCTTGGGTTCCGGACGAGTTCAGCCATTTGCTTATAGCTGACACGCTTTCGCACGGCCGGTTCGCGAATCCGGCGCATCCGTTGTGGCAGCACTTCGAAAGCGTTCATGTCTTTTTTCAGCCTGTCTACGCGTCTGCTTACTTCCCGGCGCTCGGAATCGTAATGGCGGCCGGCAAATTCCTCGGCCATTACTGGATCGGCATTTTGCTGTCCTCCGGACTCATGTGTGCCGCGCTGCTTTGGATGCTATACGGTATCCTGCCCGCGCGCTGGGCGCTGCTTGGAGGCATTCTCGTGGTCGTGAAGTGGGGAGTTGCGTCGTACTGGGTCAATAGTTACTGGGGCGGCACGGTACCTGCAGCCGCTGGAGCACTCGTTTTAGGAGCATACGTCAGGTTGCGAAAGCGCCCGTCAGCTGTAAATGCCGTGGCGCTCGGCATGGGCCTGGTAGCTCTCGCATACTCACGTCCACTCGAAGGATTCGTGTTCGCCGCTCCAGCTATCGTCGCTTTGGCGTGGCAATACGCACGAAAGTATCGCCTGCATCAACCTATTCGGGTTGCGCTTCCAGTGACAACCATCGGTATTGCCGGGCTGCTCGGTCTGGCAAGTTACTGCAAGGCCATCACAGGGAGCCCGTTCACTGTGCCCTACGCAGTCAATCAACGGCTTTATGGATGGCCGCTGACCCTTCCTTGGCAGCACCCGCAACCCGTCGTCTACCGCCACAACGATCTTCGGCTCTATTACGAATGGGAACAGTGCGTTCAACATCGGAAAAGCGATGTGAAAGACGCAATTGCATTCAGCTCGCTGAAGCTGGCGCCCTTATGGAGCTTCTTTTGCGGCCCGGCGCTGACGATTCCACTGTTCGGGATTCGCAAGTGGTGGCGCGATCGGCGCATCCGCATGCCGTTGGTCTGCGCTTCGCTCTGTCTCACGCTTGCCATGATTATCGCCGCGTATCCGCACTACATTGCCCCTGTAGCCGGCTGCGTTCTCGTGATTGTGATCCAGGGTATCCGCCATCTCAGGATGTCGAAATCCGGCATCGCGCTCTCGCGGGCCGTAGTGCTTGCCTGCATTCTGATACTCCCAGTCCGGGCGTTTCTTGATTCCACCCGTTTCCCGTCCACGAGCGCAGGACTCCACGCCTGGTCGGCTCAGGGCAGCGGACAAGGGGTGTGGCGAGCGAATATTCTACGCAGGCTCGAATCCATGCCCGGCGGCCACATTGTATTTGTGCAATACAACAGGACCGTCTACCTGACCACTGAATGGGTATACAACGAAGCGGATATCGATGCCGCCCGCGTAGTTTGGGCGCAAGATATGGGCGACACGGCAAACAAGGAAGTCCTCCGTTATTACCCGAACCGGCGAGCCTGGATTGTCAGGCCCGATGATGCTCCGGGGAAGCTGATCCCATACGATCCTGCACTCGCGCGCGCTGAGGCGCCGAGTACCGCACACGAACCACCTTGTGCCGTCCATGTCGATAAAGAATACCTGGAATCAAAGACACATCGCCCGCCCAAACCGAATCCGTCGAGTTCGCAAATTTTCTGAGGCCCCGCATGAATTCATTAAGCAATCTCCACGCATCCCTGACGAAAGCGCAAGTCCATCCAATGAGCCGGCGGTGGTTCATTGTCGGCGGCGCCGGATTCATCGGCAGTCACTTCACCGATGCGCTTCTCGCAAATCCCGCGGTGACCGCAGTTACAATTTTCGACAATTTCAGCTCCGGACGCGAGTGGCACTATCAGCGCCATTCCGGCAATCCGGCTCTCAAGATCGTACGCGGGGACGTGAATGAGAGCGACCTCTTAAGAACCGCAATGGCCGGCCATGACGTGGTCATTCACCTAGCCTCCAACCCCGATATCGCGAGAGCGGTGAAAGATCCCGACATCGATTTCCGCGAAGGAACCGTTCTGACGCGGCAGGTTGTTGAAGCCATGCGCGTGACAGGCGTCCGCCAGATTCTCTATGCGTCCGGCAGCGGCGTATACGGCGACGCAGGCTCCCTCGAATTCGGTGAAGACCACGGACCCCTGTTACCCATTTCAACCTACGGCGCGAGCAAGCTCGCTGGCGAAGCGTTGATTGCCTCCTACTGCTACATGTTCGGCCTGAAGGGCTGTGCGTTTCGATTCGGGAACGTGGTTGGACCGCGGCAGACGCATGGCGTCGGTTTCGATTTCGTCCGGCAGTTGCTCGCGCACCCTGGTGAGCTGCGTATTTTGGGCGATGGCTCTCAAAGCAAGTCGTACATACACGTTGAGGATGTCGTCAGGGCGGTTCTACTCGCGCATCAACGGACTGAGCAGCCGTTCGCCGTCTACAACGTCGCAACCGGCGACTACATAACCGTGACGGAGATCGCAGAAATTGCGGCCGAGACGCTGGGATGCAGTGGAGAAACGAAACTGATCTACACCGGTGGAGACCGCGGCTGGAAGGGCGATGTTCCCGTTGTGCGGCTGAACACGGCGCGTATTCGCTCTCTTGGATGGGAGTGCCGGCGTAATACGGCGGATGCCATCCGCGCCTCGTTAGCTGCTTTGCTGCCCGAAGCTCGCAGGGAACTCATGACGCGAGCGTCTTCAGCCGTGACAAAAGAGCCAGTGCTTCTGGATCGCGACGGCTTTCTGAAACCTGCTTGATCAGGAATTGCAAGCCGGACTAATCGAGCAAGGTCAAAGGCGATTCGCTTTCGCGCCGCACTTGCTTGATCGTGCAGTCTTCAGGCCGTTTTTCGGGACGCCAGCGCAGAAGTTTGGTGCCGTGGCGGAAGCGGTCGCCTGAAAAATGATCGTATTGCACTTCGGCGACGAGCTTGGGCGCGAGCGGTTCCCATTCGGTGCTGCGCTCGGTGCTCCAGCGGCTGGGGCCGCCGGGTTTGGAGCCCGTAAACCCGGGAGCTTCGATCAGGGCTTCGAGCCGCTTCGTGAGCACCGGTTTGTCGGCGATCGCGAGACCTGAAGTGAAGCCGACGTGATTGAGCAAGCCCTGTTTGTCGTATAGGCCGAGAAGCAGCGATCCGACCACGAGTCCCTTGGCGGCGTAGCGAAAACCGCCAACCACACAATCGGCGGTGCGAAGATTCTTGATCTTGAGCATGGATTTGCGCTCGCCGGATGCGTAAGGATGATCGACGCGTTTAGCGATCACACCATCGAGGGGGCCGGCCATGCGCTTGAACCAGCGCTTGGCGGTCTCAAAATCACGCGTGCGCGGCGAGAGGCGGATGCTTTGTTGCCCGGCTAGATATTTTTCGGCGAAATGTTCGAGCTCGGCACGCCGCTCGTCTAGCGGGCGGCCTGTGAGATCGGTCCCGTGCGCGTTCACCAGTAGATCGAAGACGATCAAGGTGGCAGGCGTCTCTGCTGCGAGCTTCCGGATACGGCTTTCAGCGGGATGAATGCGCTGCAGCAGCGCATCGAAATCGAGCGTGCGCTCTTGGGTGACGATCAGCTCGCCATCGAGAACGAATTTCGCAGCGCGCAACTCAAGCAGCGCGGCAACAATCTCCGGAAAATAGCGCGCGAGCGGCTGTCCGGATTTGGACATGATCGCGATTTCGTCGTCATCGCGGAAAGCAAGACAGCGGAAGCCGTCCCATTTGGGCTCGTATTCCCATTCCGGCCCGGATGGAATCTCGCGCGCGGTACCAGCCTCCATCGGAGCATAGTCGAAAGCCAGCGGCAGACTCATTCGAATATCTCCAAGCGAAATCGTCCGCGGGGCCGCAGAACCGGATCGAACAGATCTCCCAGTTTTTCGATGCGCGCGAGAACCGTGTCCATGGTCAGGTCAGATAACGAGATGCCTGCTTCGATTTCTTCCCAAGTGACGGGCGCGGAGACCGTGGCTTGTGGCTGCGGACGGACGGAATAGACAGAGGCGAGCGTTCGGCCCCAGGCGTTCTGGTTATAATCAACCAGCACGTGACCGGCTGGACGAAGCGAGATGCGGTAGTCGGCCGTCAGCAGCTCTCGATGCTGGCGGGCCAGTTCGAAGGCAACGCGCTTGGCCACGGTCCATACTTCCTTCTGCAGAGGTTCGCGATGGATCGGCACATAGATATGGATGCCCCGCGACCCGGTGGTCTTTGGATAAGACGCGATCTTGCGCTCATCGAGCCAAGCCCTAACAATCAGCGAGGCTTCCCGGACCTTGGCGAAATCGGCCGGTGGGACGGGATCGAGGTCGAAGTGCAGAAAATCGGGGCGATCGGTATCGTCGCAGCGCGCATACCAGGGGTTCAAGTCAATGCAGCCCAGATTCACGACCCAAAGCAGCGAGGCGAGTTCCTGGACCATGGGAAAGTCGATGACATTGCCGGATGCGTGCGCGATGGAGCAGGTCTTGAGCCAATTCGGACGATACGGCGGAGTGCGCTTCATGAAAAAGAATTTTCCCGCGATGCCGTTCGGGTATCGTTTCATCACCATGGCGCGGTTCTTGAGATGCGGCAGGATACTGCCCGACACGGAGGCGTAATAAAGCAGCAGATCGCGCTTCGTTTTGCCGAGCTCCGGCCAGAAAACTTTCTGCAGATTGGTCAGGCTGACCTTTTTGCCTCCGCAATGGACCGTGCATGTATCGACGTCGGGCGGGATCTCAATCATGCTACAAGGGATCGCGCGTCAGTTGACCATCGATTATGCGCCAGATTCGGCGAGGGTTCGCGTTCTGCAGTTCTTCCGGCAGCAAGTGCTCGGGAAAGCCTTGATAGCAGACGGGTCGCGCGAAGCGATAGATCGCCGCCGTGCCGACTGAAGTGAATTTCGCGTCCGTGGTGGCGGGATATGGGCCGCCGTGATGCATGGCGGGACTGACTTCCACGCCCGTCGGGTAGCCGTTAAAAATGAGCCGGCCAGCTTTGCGCGTGAGGATTTCGATCAGTTCGCCGTAACGCGAGAGATCATCGGGAGTGCCGTGAATGGTCGCGGTAAGCGAGCCCTCGAGGGCGTTAGCCGCTTCTAGAAGTTCGGCGTCGGATTGGCATTCGATGACGACGGTGGCCGGTCCGAAGATTTCGGTGTGCAAAGTAGGATTGTGAAGCCAGGTCTGAGAGCTGGTGGAGAAGACGCCGGGCTGCGCTTCGGTGTGTTCGGGATTCGCCGGATGAGAGGAAGAATGCGAGGAAACGCCTGCAATCGCGGCCATGGCTTGAAATTTTTCGGCGTAGCCTTTGCGGATCGCTGAATTGAGCATGGTTCCGGGCGCGGCGTTTTCGAACCTCTTGGCAAGCGCTTCACGGAACCGCGCGAGCGAGTCGCCAGCGACACCGAAGACGAGTCCGGGCGAGGTGCAGAATTGACCGACTCCCAGCGTGACGGAACGGAACATGCCATCGGCGATGGGGGCGCTATTGCGCGCAAGCGTTTCCGGGAGCATGAAGACGGGATTGACACTGCCCATTTCGGCGTAAACGGGAATAGGATCAGGGCGCGCCGATGCCGCGTCGAAGATCGCCCGGCCTGCCCGAAGCGAACCGGTGAAGCCGACCGCTTTGATCGCTGGATGAGTGACAAGCGCAAGACTTGTATCGGGCGAGAGGCCGTGAAGCATGGAGAACGTGCCGTCGGGGAGCGAGCATGACCGCACAGCATTTGCGATGGCGGTGCCGACCAATTCGGAAGTACCCGGATGAGCAGGGTGAGCCTTGACAACGACGGGATTGCGCGCAGCAAAAGCGGAGATCGTGTCGCCGCCCGCGACCGAAAAAGCGAGCGGGAAATTGCTGGCGCCGAAAACCGCGACCGGGCCGATGGGCTGCAGCATGCGTCGCAGATCCGGACGCGGTAAAGGTTTGCGGTCGGGCAAAGCGGTATCGATGCGCGCATCGACCCAGGAGCCTTCTTTGACAAGCTCGGCGAAGAGGCGGATCTGATTGAGCGTGCGCTCGCGCTCGCCTTTGAGACGAGCGGAATCGAGCGCGGTTTCCTCAGCCGCGCGATTGATGAGTTCATCACCCAGAGCGGCGATTCCCTCCCGAATCGCGAGGAGAAACGCAGCAACCGAATCGGCCTTCAACCGGCCCAGTAACATGGCGGCTTCAGCGGCAAGGTTTGCTGCGCGATCTACTTCGCCGGCCTCCGCTTCGTGGAACACCGGGCCGATCTTCTTACCTTCGCGAGGCGCGAATGCCTGAAATGTTTTAGCGCCGGCCGCCGAAGTCTGCAGCCCAATGATATTTTTGCCGTGCATGTCCGCTGATTCAAGCTTAACCGCTGGAATCGCGCACAACGGGCCCCGAACGCCCTGTGCGCTTAGACCGCGCTTCAGTTGCTTTTTGGCGCTGGCCATGTCGGGCGCGGTGGGCAGCAGACCGTCCAAATGCGTCATCTCGAGCATGGCGTTGAGAGTCGGGCTAACGCCCACCAGCCGGATGGGACATTTCCGGCGCGCCGCGAGGGAATACATAACCGTCAGCTCGCCCAGACCCGAGCTGTCGGTTGCGGTAACACCGGAAACCTGAAGGATAAGCCCGGAAAGCTGGCTGCGTTCCAGGACTTCCAGGGCAGCGCGCCGAAACGCGGGCAGATGCGGACCCAGCGTAAGCGCGCCGGAGAGCTCGATAATGGCGAGCCCTTCTTCGAGATGGATGTCTACAGTCAGCGGCACGCGCCAGATCCCCTGAGTGTGTAGGTCACGTTAGCTCATTATCCAATTGGGCCAATCAAAAAATTGCGGTTATCCAGATTGTTCTATGCCAGCCCGCAGGTGCGGCGGATATTCCCTTTAATCCGGGGGTGAGCAGAGTTGGTATCCGAGATGCATGTAAAAGGACACTCGGCAACGCTGGGTCGTGGATTTGGTGCTCTGCGGTCCGCGCGTTACGGGTTTCAATACAAGGTCACGTCAAGGCAGCGCGTCCACCCACGGGCGCGCTGCCCCTTTTTGCTGCATTCTCTAATAAGTCGCGATCTTCGCCTGCTGATAGGGAGGCGTTACGTAAGCGGTGACCAGGCTTTCGTCGCCATCTTTATCGATAGCCTTCACTCCAAAAACCACCTCATCGATATTCACGTAGGGCAACGCGTAATGATCGGTATTCCCAACGAAGATCTCTTTTTCCCAAAAAGGCGCCGTGGTTTTGCGCATCACAATGGAGTAACCCAGGAGGTCCGGTTCGGGATTGTCATTCTGCCAGGTGAGCAGAGCGTCATAGCCTCTCCCGCGGCTGAGAGGCGAGGCGAATGCACGCCCTTTTTCGGGAGCCGGCATCCCCAGTTCGGGCTTTTTGGGAGCAAGCGCGAGCGAGGCGATCGCGGCGGCATTCACGCGGGTGACGAGCGCCGTATACGCAGGCGCGGTGTTCGCAAAAGTATCCGTTGCCGTGTGCTGATTGGAGAAGTTCTCCATCGGCGTCGTAACGCGAATAGCGGCGTACCCGGCAGCGTTGAAGGGGCTGTGATCCCCGCCGCGGCCGAAGCGATCATGCCGGAAAACCAGGTTCACCTCAAACCCGGGCTGGTAGCGCTCCGCCATCTCCTTCATATATCGCGCGAGCTGGCGCGAAGGCGAGTCGTTCGGCTCTTCCGAGTAAACGTTCACGTATCGATTGCTCGTCTCGCCGTTGCCGGTCACATCGCTCCCAATGAGGTCGTTATTAAACATGCCTTCGATCTGCTCGTGCCGCGCGGCCGCATCTTCGGCGTAAAGACCGCTGCCGAAGAGGCCGTATTCCTCGGCGGCAAACGCGATAAAAACGATGCTCTTGCGGAAATGATACTGGCTCATCACGCGAGCAAGCTCCATCACTGCGGCAGTGCCGCTGCCATCGTCCGTGACGCCGGGCGCCGGAGCGGCAACGGTCGCTTCGGGGTCCAATTCCCGCCTGCCGTCAGGTCCGGTTCGGAAGATCATGTTGATTGAATCGTAGTGGCCGCCAACCAGGACGCGACGCTCGGGTTCGCTGGTTCCGGGCAGCACCGCAACAACGTTCCAGATCTCGACATTCTTGAACGCCCGCCCTTGTTTTGCCAGACGATGCTTATCGAATGAGACCTGCAGCCGAGGGCTATAGCTGCGAAATTGCGCCGCGATCCACTCACGAGCCGCGCCGATGCCGTGCGCAGGGTCATCGGTCGAGGAATAGATGTTCCGAGTGCCGAAGCTTTCGAGTTTCTGCTGGATCTCGCCGATGCGGTCGGCTGAAATTTGCGAAACAATGAACTGCACTTGCGGGTTGATCGATTCTTCCGGCGCGGCGGCGGCTGCAAGAGATGCGGAGAGTAGAAAGAGGAACGTGGGCCTGAGATTCATGCAGATGTATGCTACCGCAGGGCGCTCCGACTGCCCGTGAGTGATCGCAGTATCAGCCGATGGAGCGAACCACGCCGCCATCCGCGCGAACCGCGGCGCCATTAATTGCGGATGCCCGCGCGCTTGCGAGAAAAACCACCACTGCAGCAATTTCTTCCGGTTTCTCAAAACGCTGCAGCAGTGAGGTAGGCCGCACGTGCTCGAAAAAATCGCGCTCGATTGCTTCGCGGCTGCTCTTTTGTTCCGCCGCTAAACGTTCGACGAAGTCAGCAACACCTTCCGAAGCGGTCGGGCCCGGCAAAACCGCATTGACAGTTACTTTGGTTCCTTTTGTCGTCTCCGCTAGTCCTCGCGCGATCGCCAATTGTGCTGTCTTCGTCATCCCATAGTGAATCATTTCAGCCGGAATCTGAAGGCCGGATTCGCTGGAGATGAAGATGATGCGCCCATCGTTTTTCTCCTTCATGCGCGGCAGGTAATGACGACTCAATCTGACCCCGCTGAGCACATTTACTTCGAACAGCCGCAACCAATCCTCGTCTGGAATTTGCTCGAACTGCTTCGGCTCGAAAATCCCGAGATTATTCACCAGGATGTCTACTTCTGGATAAGCTTCGACCGCCCGGCGACAACCATCCGATGTGCCCAAATCTGCCGTCAGTCCACTCACCTTGGCATTTGGAAACCGGCCTTGTAATCGCTCCTCCGCATGATCGACACGCTCTCGGGAACGGCCGTTCACGATGGCGGAAGCTCCTTCGGCTGCAAAAGCCTCCGCGATCGCGAACCCAATTCCAGCCGTCGATCCGGTAACGAAAACCGTCTTGCGGGCTAAATCCAGATCCATAAGCCTCAAGATGAGGACCGGCCTGCTCGCGATTCATTCGCCGGCTAGGCGTCAGCCCGAAGGACCCCGCTACCTACGTCCTGGCAATCGTCTTGATGTCTGTCGTCGCGGTTCTTGCGTGCATGCTCCCGGCGCGGCATGCGCTCGCGATCGATCCGGCGAGCGCGTTGCGCGAAGAGTAACTTCGTTCCGCTAATTGCTGCTATCGGGTGAACTGTCTGGCGAACTCGGTGTGCTCGACGGATTGGTATCGCCCGTATCGGACGGCCGGCGTTTCAACACCGGACGGTCGTCATCATCGCCTTTATTCTTTTTAGAAGGATCGGTCTCGTCCTCGATCGGCGTATTCGAATTCGGATTACGGCGCAGCGTCGGCTTGTTCGGATCCGCGCTGTTTTTATCTGGACGGCGCACATTTTCGAGCATCGCCAGTCTGGCCTTTACGTCGTTAAACTCCGACGTTGTCACCACATACTCGGGTTTCGGCTTGAAATCCTTGATCTCTTTTTGCACTTTCTCGATGCGATCTTCCGTTGGCGGATGCGTCGAAAAAAGTTTCGACACCGTGCCGGGCTTGCGTTTTTCGAGCGTCTCGATCTTTTCAAAGAAATCCACCAATGCGGTGGGATCGTAGCCCGCTTTGTACATGTATTGTTCGCCCAAATAGTCGGCTTCGGCCTCAAACCCGCGCTGGAACTTCAAGAAACCCATCGGGACCAGCAGGCCCGAAGCTTCGTAGATGCCATAAGCGGCAGCGCCGCCCATGAAGATCAGTGGAAGCGTGGCCAATTGCGCGATCTCGCCGCGTGTCGCCTGCCGCGTGCCGTGCCGGGCAGCAACATGCGCAATCTCATGCGCCATCACTCCGGCCAGTTCCGCTTCTGTGTCGGCATGCATAATTAAGCCCGTCTGCACGAAAAAGAAACCGCCCGGCAGCGCGAACGCGTTTACCGTCGGGTCTTCGATCACTTTAATCGTGAACGGCACTTTGGCGTCGGAGTTCCGCACCAAATTTTGCCCAATGCGGTTTACATATTCCGCCACGATCGGATCGTTCACGACTTTTGACTGCCGTTCAACCTGCTGAGCCAGTTGCTTTCCGAGCGCGATCTCTTTCTCGAGCGAGTAGAAGTTGACTTTACCGCTGACATTACGGTCGCCAATGGCGTCCGGATCGCTTTTTTGATTGTCCTTGGGAAAGGCAGCGAACGGTAGGACAAGAAGAATTGCCAGAGTACAGCTAATAGAAGATCTGAGGGGGGCTAATCGCCGCATGGGAACTCCTTACGACTGACGAACTTCGCACAAGAGCGCAGCCGGAAACACCAATTTTCGACTGCCTCTAGTATAGATCCAAATGAGTGGCACGGAATGGACTGATTATGCCTGTTCGAACAATTCCCGGCAGTTGGCCGTTGCTCCTACCGTCTTGCCCTGTCTGCGCAACTGCCGGGAACCCAGGAGATTCAAGGAAGTTAACGTATTCTCGAAGAGATGGGTTTCGAAAAAGTAGCCGATCTCGCGCCGCCCGCGCTCCACGCGCGATATCGCGATCAATTCCCGGTTACGCAGAACGTGATTTATCTCAATCATGCCGCAGTCTCGCCGCTACCGCGTGCGGTGGCTGACGCGATGCGGGGGTTGGCCACCGATGCTGAGCAATATGGGTCGCTGCACTATAGCCGATGGCTGGAAGCTTATGCAGGCCTTCGGCAAGCGGCTGCGCGCCTGATCAACGCTTCGCCAGGCGAGATCGCCATTATGAAGAACACCTCGGAAGGCGTTTCGACCATCGCGGAGGGGCTGAATTGGCGGAATGGTGACCGTGTAGTTGGGTTCCAGGAAGAATTCCCTTCGAACTACTTCCCGTGGCGGCGTCTGCAGGCGCGGGGCATCGAGGTGAATTGGCTCTCGATCTATGACCCGCTCGAAAAGATTGCTGAAGCTGTGCGCGGCGCCCGGCTGCTCGCCATCAGCTTCGTGAATTATCTCAGCGGCTATCGAGTCGATCTGAAACGGATCGGCGAAATCTGCAGTCAGCACGGCTGTTTCTTTTTCGTAGACGCAATTCAGGGCATCGGCGCATTCCCGATCGATGTCGAAGACTTCCATATTGATGCGCTCGCCTCGGACGGCCACAAGTGGATGCTGGGGCCGGAGGGAAACGCTGTGCTCTATGTGCGTCGAAAGTGGCTGGATGCCATTGCTCCGACCGAATTCGGCTGGATGAACCCGGCCAGCCAGGGCGATTACGGCTCGCGCGATATGACCCTCCGTTCCGACGCGGGACGCTATGAGTGCGGAACCTTAAATACTGTCGGGTGCTTCGGCCTGCGTGCGGCGATTCAGTTCTTGCTCGACGTCGGCGTCGAGAATGTATCGGCCGCCGTCCTGGATTTGGCCAATCAGCTCGAAACAGGAGTACGACGTCAAGGCTATGCCGTTTTGGGCGAACGAACTCCGGAGTCTGCTTCGGGAATTGTCAGCTTCCGGCATCCCTCCATCGATAGCCGCGCAGTTGTGAACGAGTTGGAACGGAACGGTATCCTCGCCGCCCCGCGCCAGGGGTGGATCCGCATGTCGCCGCATTTCTATATCAGCCCAGAGGAGATTAAAGAAGTGTTGCGTGCTTTGCCCAAGGCGTGAACGCCAGCGAAGGCGCCGACACTGGCGTCTGGCTGCGCCATTCGCTATCATAAGAAGGTTCGCATTATGTTCCAGTTGAGGCGTTTGTGCGCCTTTGCGAACCGGAGCGCCGCATCGGCCTTCGCCCTGGAAACCTTAAACACCGAAAAGGTTGCACCTTTATGTACGCTGTGATTGAGACAGGCGGCAAGCAGTACCGCGTGGCACCGGGCCAGACGATTGAAGTAGACACTCTCGGCGGCGATGTCGGCGCCGACATCGAGTTTGACCGGGTCCTGGCGATTTCGAACGATTCGAATGAGCTGGTGTTGGGCGAGGCGCTGAAAACTGCGCGCGTGCGCGGCACCATTGCCGGGCATGGCCGGGGCGACAAGATTTTGGTTTTCAAATTTAAGCGCAAGAAGCAGTACAAGCGCACCATCGGCCACCGCCAGAACTATACGCGTGTAGAAGTAAAGGAGATTCTCGCCTAGCGCGCGCTCGGCGGGAGATATTCAGATGGCACATAAAAAAGGTCTTGGCAGTTCCAAGAACGGGCGGGATTCGAATTCCCAGCGGCTGGGAATCAAGGTTTTCTCCGGCGAATTTGTTTCCGGCGGATCCATCATCGTGCGGCAGCGCGGCACGCGCTACAAACCCGGCAAAAACGTGGGGCTCGGAAAAGACGACACGCTTTTTGCAACCGTTCCCGGCACGGTCGAGTTTCGCGACCGCGGACGCATGGGCAAATTCGTCAATATCATCGCCCAAAGCTAGTTTGGCGGTTTCACCGCGCCGATTTCGAACCGCGCCGCTCCAGGCACTGCAAGCAAAGAATTAGAGCGTCGCTTCCTTTCATCGTGTTCATTGACGAAGTCATCATTTCGGTAAAGGCCGGCGACGGCGGCAACGGCTGTCTTGCGTTCCGGCGCGAGAAATACGTGCCGCGCGGAGGCCCCAGCGGTGGAGACGGTGGGCGGGGCGGAGACGTAGTCTTCGTCTCGAGCGATCACTACAACACGCTGCTCCATTTCCGCTTCAATCCTGAACACACGGCCGAGCGCGGAAGGCACGGCGAAGGCAGCAATCGTACCGGCCGCAACGGCGAAAATGTCGAGTTGCCGGTTCCTGTCGGCACCCTTGTCTTCAACACCGAAACCGGCGAGCAACTCTTCGATTTCACGGCTGCCGGCCAACGCTTCACCGTCGCACAAGGTGGCCGCGGCGGCCGCGGGAATGCGCGCTTCGCCACATCGACCCACCAGGCCCCGACGGAGCACGAGCCGGGAAAACCCGGCGAATTTTTGAAGTTGCGCCTCGAGTTGAAGCTGCTTGCCGACGTGGGGCTGGTCGGTTTCCCAAACGCCGGGAAATCCACGCTGATCTCGCGGCTCTCCGCCGCGCGTCCAAAAATCGCCGACTACCCCTTCACGACTCTCGAGCCGCACCTGGGCGTGGTCGCAGCAGGCGATCGCACTTTCGTGCTCGCCGACATGCCGGGCTTGATCGCAGGCGCGCATGAAGGCCACGGCCTCGGGCTCCAATTTCTACGCCACATTGAGCGCACACGCTTGTTAGTGCACCTGGTCGATGTGTCAGACGCTACCGGACGCGATCCCGCCGAGGACTTCGACGTGATCCTGCAAGAACTCGCAGCCTTCGACGAGAGTCTCATCCAGAGGCCGATGATCGTCGCCGCAAGCAAGCTCGATGCCTGCCAGGACCTGTCCCGTCTGGACGCCGTTCGGAGAAAAGCCGCAGAACACAATCTGCCGTTTTACGCGATTTCAAGCGCAACCGGTGCCGGCATCGAGGATCTGCGATACGCCATGAGCGCTGCGCTTCCCACGGCTTCTGAGAAGGCTACAATCTCAATCGGAAGCTAAACTCTGCCGGTGCAGGGCCCGGTCTTCAAAACCGGAGTGCGGCATTTTCGTGTCACGGGTGGGTTCGACTCCCATTAGCTTCCGTAAATTCTTTATAATCAATAATTTAAATCTACTTATGTGAAGTCACTGGTTAACGCAAAAGCGAATAAAGACGAACCTGGCTCAACCAGTACTTGTTGTTCGCTTCCGGCTTGGACCAGACTGCGAGACGACATTTACGTTTTGTCCCTTCCCTGGCCTTCGAGGTCGAGGACCTCGAAAGAAACTCGTCCACTAAAGCGCCGAGTTCCTTCAGCCGCTTTCGTGATACACCGTAGTCCTTGGCCACTTCCTCTGGCGTGGGATATGGGGTGCGAATCACGATGGGTTGGCGCATGATTAAACCTGTTCTGGTTGTCAGCCTAACGTGATAAGCGCTGTTACAGACACTTCAAAGTGGATCCGCCGGATGTATTTGGCTCTTGATTGCAAAGTCAAGTCCGAACTTTTCTGTAAATTGAATCTCCCAAGTTAATCAAATTGGCTTCCTTATTCGATTCGCTGCCGTAGTGGAGGGCGTAGCCCGGAACGCAGGCAGTGAATCAGGCCGCCGCCTTGCCCGGCTCGGTCGCGGGGCTTTCGGTGTTCACCTCCATGTTGAGATAAATGCGTTGCATCCATTCCTGGTTGAGCTCCATCATCAGCGTGCTCACCAGCCGGACACAGGCCTGTTCGTTGGGAAAGATTCGGATGACCCGCGTGCGGCGTTTGATCTCCTGGTTCACTCGCTCCAGCATGTTGGTCGAGCGCATCCGTTTGCGATGCGCTTCCGGCAACTGGTACACGGCCAGAATCTCTTCGCCACAGGCGTCCAACAGCGCGGCCGCTTTCGGCGCCCGGCGCCCCAGCGCCTCCACCGCTTCGGCCAGCGCCTTGCGTGCCGCTACTAGCGCCGGAGCTTCCGTGATGGTCTTCAAGAGTCCCAGCACAAACGCCTTTTCACGCGCCGCCGTGTGGTTCAGAATATTGCGCGCGAAATGCACCTGGCAACGCTGCCACATCACGCCTTGAAAATGCCGGTCGATGGCTCTGCGCATGCCCTGGTGATCGTCAGAAACCACATAGCGCACGCCGCGCAGCCCGCGCCGGCTCAGATCACTGAACACCTCGCCCCAGCTCGCCTCGCTCTCTGAATCCGCCACCCACACGCCCAACACCTCGCGCAAGCCTTCGGCGCTGATGCCCACCACGATCAGCACGCCCTGGCTGATCACCTCTCCGCCCCGCCGCACCTTTTCATAACGTGCATCGATCATCAGGTACGGATAGCTGTTCTCGATCCCGCGCTCGCGCCACTGCTGAATCTCCTCGTCCAGTTTCTGCGCCAAAGCCGAAACCTGGCTCTTGCCGATCTCCAGTCCACACAGCACTTCGGTAATATCGCGCACTTTGCGTGTCGAGACCCCTTCCACGTACATCTGCATGATCGCTAGCACCAGCGCTTTCTCGCGGCGCTGATAGCGCTCGAACAACTCGGTCTGAAACTCGCCGTCCCGGTCCTTGGGAACTAGCAGCTCCAACTCGCCCACGCGCGTCTTCAGCAGCCTCGGCTTGTAGCCGTTCCGGTATCCGCGCCGGCCCGGCGTTCGCTCATAGCTCTCGGCCGCCAGAAAGCTGCTCATCTCCGCCTCGAGCACCTGTTGCACCACTCGCTGGACCAGCGCGCGCATCCCGTCATCGCCCGATGCCGCCGCTGCTTGCCATGTCTGTTTCAGTTCGCTATCGTTGCTCTTGCGAGCCATTCGGTTCTCTCCTTTCGACGTTTTTCGCCAAAAACATTTTAAGGAGATTCTGTTTGGCTCGCTCTGCCTCTCGCTCCGCGCTCGGCACGGCTCGCCTATTTACAGAAGTTTAAGGGCACAATCGATTGCAAAGACTTGGTCACCCTATTGAAGCAGGTGTGGAGCTACGATGTCCATAAACTCCCGTGACGTGATCACCTTGGTTTTCTTCCAGAACTTCGGAAAATGCCGCGCATTTCCGGTCACCAGATAGTCCGCGCGAGCGGCATCCGCGCACTCCAGAAACTTGTTGTCTTCGGCATCCTTCGTCACGTGCAGGGCGCGTGACGGCGCCACCGAATGCGATCGATTTCTAATGAGCTGCAGGAGTTGCAGCCGGAGACCCTTGCGAATCTTCAGCTCCGGCCGCGGCAGCACTTGGCGGTATTCGGCAAGAACGGCCTCGGAAACATATAGCGCGACTGGTTTGGTGGTCGCCAGCAACAGGACGGTCCGCTGGAGTCCATTAGGCTTTAACGCTGCCGAGACGACGATATTGGTGTCGACAACGAGTCGAAGCGGGATCATCCTCGCTTCGATTTTTGGGCGCGGGTCGCTTTGATGACCTGATCAATCTGGCGCGACGTGAGCTTGTCCGTGCCCTTGCGCCGGGACTCTTCCCCGATGAGCTTCAGCACTTCCGGTTCGGGGGCGGCAAGGCGCACATAATCGCCGATGCTAAGCAATACTGCCTTGGGTGTGCCGCGCTTCTCGATCACGAGAGAGCGGTGTTCATCCTCGACCCGGCGCAGCAGCTTACCGAAGCCGTTGCGGGCGGTCAGCGCGGAAACCACGATGGAGTCATTGGCGTTGGTGCTCATCGAAACTCTTCATTTCAATTATCTGAAGTGTATAGTTGAGGCGCAACTTAGGTTAAGCACTTGTGCACGGAAGCGCTCTTCCCCCCTCTGCTGGTAGCGTTCTGGCCACTCGCTGTGCTCAAGCGCCACTTTCAATGGTTGATTATCGACGTGAGGCATCCCTAGTAGGATTCGAACTCTGGTGCGGTATTGAAAACAGGGAAGTTATTGATTTTGCAACCGCACACAATGCATAGAACGCATCCAAGAACGATTTCATTACGATCCTATTGCGATCGCCCAAAGAAGGTTCCCGCCGCTGCTGCGCGAGAGAGGGTGCGTCCAGGGGCGGTAAACCTTTCGCGCATACCGATGATCCATTCGTCGCGATTCCAGTTTCAGACAACCCGGTTTTCAGCGAGAAGGCGCGACCGTCGGTAATACTTGCCCACCGCAGCGGATCTATTCAAACCCAGGAGTTCCGCCCGTCTGTCAACGAGCGCGGCAGCTACTGTGCCTCGCGCACCTCAGCGGAGTTGATGCGCTTGCAGACAACTTTGGGCATTGCGTCCCGGACGTCTGAGGCTACCTCATGAAGCCTAGCAGCAGCCCTGTTCTTAGTACAGCCGGCTAAGGCGGCTCCGGCTTGCGCAGTATGCCGGTCTACCTCATTCCGGAGTGTAGGTCGTAACTCTTCGAATATCGATGGTTTCGGAACCTAGCAGTGCAAAGTTTCCTGAAAACGTCTCGTCTCCATTGAGACGACGACCCGGCACCCATTGACCGTTCCGAAATGAGCCTTCGTCTACCTTGGCGAGCAGCCGGTCCGAATTCGTCAGCAAAATATTCGAGCCGGCGATGATGAAGGTATCGGGCGCAGTCTGAATAACCAGCGCAAATCCGCGCTTGTCGGGTTCTGGCTTAGTAAAGAACTGCATATCGGTAGGTGCGGGCGGAAGATCTTTTTGCGCGTCCTGACCCTTACGCCCGTTCGAGAACAGGGTTGGCAAACCTCCAAACTTGATTGCTAGGCCTGTTGCCTGTTGAAATTGTTTGACTGACGGTTCGTTCCCCTCGATAACGGCCATCACTTTTCCTTCCGGCGCATATGTAAGAATCATCGGCGCAAGCTCGCGCAGAGTTGCGTAGGCTGATGCCAGGGGTTTGAAATCGACGACATCCTCGACGCCGAAAGGTGAATAGCCGAGGGCTAATTCGTGGCCTACGGCCCAAAATAAGTTCGCTACGTTCGTTCGAGCCTCAGGAATGATGAGACGCGGGAAAAAGGTTTGCGGAGCTGTGGCGGAGGCAGCAGGTTAGTGTTGTAGTGGCAGCACGGCAGATCTTCTGCCGTGCTGCCGTGCTCAGGCCCAGGTGAGTTTCAGGGCGTGGGTCGGGCGTGATGAGCGGGGAAGTGGAGTTGTCGTTCGAGTTCCGCGTGGGAGTCTTGGGGAAGTACTTTACCGTAGTGTGTGCCTGTGCAAAAGAAACGATTAATCGCAATATTCGTTATATGGCTCTGGCCGGCATTTTGTGTTTCTGCGGAGCGCTTGCAGATGGCGATGAACTTTGCCCAGCAGACACATTTTCTAAGTGTTCACGGACGGCGCGCATGGGCCGGGGGATACGCAAACGCCGGATTGGAGATTTGGGCCGGCGCTCTGCAGATCGCCGATAACGTCCATGCCGAGTTTCGGCGTTCCGGAGACGTCACCAGCATTTCCGGCAAGCAGATCGTCAGCGCGATCTCGGTGGCCCAATCGCACTTTTCGCGAACGTACGTCGGGCCCGATTTTTCCGTTGAGGAGCAGGTGTGGGTTCCACTGGAACAGCCCGCGGTATTGATTCGTTACAGGGTACGTAGCGTGCATTCCGTGCAGGTGATCGTGAGGTTTCATCCATCGCTAAATCTCATGTGGCCGGCGGCTGTTGGCGGACAGGAAGCGCGATGGGACAATGCGCACTCGGGGTATGTGCTGGCGGAGCCCTCGAAGACATTCGCGGCGGTACTGCTCGCTCCCGGAGCCACGGCGCACGACGAGCCGCTGAATCCAACGAGTCCGCTCGAGCAAGGCAATGAACTCACGGTGGCTCTGGACGAGAAGTCGCCACAAGTGCTGTTTGCTCGTTTGAAAACGGGCGAACAAGAGGGAAGCGAACTTGAGCTTGAGTCCGCACAGGCGCTACTGACATCGGAGCAGTGGAAGCAGGACTCTAGGAAGCACCACGGAGACGTGTTGGCGTCGGCGGTGCAGATCGACACGCCGGATGAGGATCTTAATCGCGCGCTGGCATGGGCCGAGATTGCGCTCGACCAGGCTTGGATATGCACCGACAAGTTAGGGTGCGCGTACGTAGGCGGATTCGGGCCGTCGCGGCGAAGCCGGCGTCCGCAGTATGCGTGGTATTTCGCCGGGGATGGAATGATCTCCACGCATGCAGCTTTGGCTGCAGGCGATTACGAGCACGCGCGAGACGAGATCCGGTTCATCGCCAAGTACCAGGATTCCAACAGCGGCATGATTTGGCATGAGTTATCGCAGAGCGCGCCTTATCTTGATTGGCGAGGCAAATACCCGTACCTGTTCGTACATGCAGACGTGACATATTCCTACATCCCCGCTGTCGCGGAGTATGTACGCACGACCAATGACAGAGCGTTCCTGCGAGAGATCTGGCCCTCCGCCCAGAAGGCGTTTAGTTACTGCCGCAAGTTAATTGATGCGGACGGTCTACCCGAAATCCCCGCTGGGAAACTGGGCATGGATGAACAAAACCCGATGCGCGATGAGTTGGGGCTCTCGGCTGATTGGATTCTCGCCTGTCAAGAGTACGCCACACTCGCCGCACTGATCGGCGATGGAAATGCGGCACAGCAGGCGCAAGTTTTGGCACAGAAGGCGAAAGCTTCTTTTGCGAACCGGTATTGGGATCCGCAGCGCAATTTCGCCATCCAAGGGCACCAACGAAATGGTCAGCCGATGGAGGGCCGTGGATTGCGGCCGATCGAAGCCGTCGAGCATCATCTGTTCAACGATACCCAGAGTGAGCAGTTGCTGGCGGGGATTGCGTCATGGCGGTTCCAGTCCGACTGGGGAACGCGCAGCGTAGCGGAAGGCGATCCAGGATATGATCCGGCCGGCTATGCTCATGGCAGCGTCTGGGCTTTGGGAACGGCAGATGTGGCACAGGCATTCTGGGCAATGCATCGGCCGGATGTCGCTTGGCAGATTTGGCGACGGTTGATTCCGTGGTCCACGCTCGATTCGCCAGGGCATATGGATGAGGTGCTGGCGGGCGACACGTATCACCCGCAAGCGGAATCGGTTCCGGAGCAGACGTGGTCGTCCGCGTCATTCCTCACCTCGGCCGTGCGCGGGCTGTTTGGAATCGATGTGGACGCGGAGCATGCGCAGCTAACCCTAACTCCGCATTTGCCGGACGAATGGGATCGCGCGGAAGTGCGGAATATAAGAGTTGCGAATTCCACGTTGAGCTTCGCGTTTCAGCAGTCGGTGCAAGCCTTGGCATTGCGCCTGGAAAACAGAGGCGCACGTGTGCATGTGCGGTTTCATCCAAAGATTCCGCTCGGATCGAAGATTCTCGGGGCCACGGCCGGCGGAAAGAATATTACTGTGACACTAGACCACAATGAACAGGATGAACACGCGAGCATGGAATTCGACGCTGCAGCCGGCACGACAGAGGTGACCGTGCGGTTTAGCGGGGGCGTTGCGATTACGGTGCCGCTTCGGATGCCGCCGTTGGGCGATCCGAGTACTGGGTTGAAGCTGGTTTCGGAATCGCTGAGCGGGAATGATCTGCGGGTGGCCGCCGATGCGATCGGTGGCGAGAAAAATAGCTTCCGCATTCGGACTGCGCGAGAGATCGCGAGTATTGATGGGGCGAAGATCGAGAGGATCGCTGGCGATCAATACACGGTCCTATTCGATCCTCCTTCAGACAACCACGGTTATGAGCGACGCACGATCGTCATCAGCTTTGCGAAATAGGATTGCGCGAGCGATGATTTATCTGCCGGCCAGCGTGCGCGTGTATCTGTCGACCGCGCCCTGCGATATGCGCCGCAGCTTCGATGGGCTGCACGCACTGGTGAATGCGGTGATGCAGTTGGACGCCTTCGCCGGGCGCCTGTTTGTGTTTGCGAATCGCAGAACAGATCGGGTGAAGATTTTGTACTGGGATCGTGATGGATTCGCGGTATGGGCCAAGCGACTGGAGGAAGGGACCTACGCCATGCCGTTTTCCGAATCCGGCGAAGTGCGGCGCGAGATCACTGCCGCCGAGTTGGGTGGGCTGTTGAGCGGCATCGACCTGAGTCAGGCCAAGCGTCGCAAGCGCTATCGGCGCAGGGACACAGAAGTCGCATAAACATTGGCGATTTTCGCATTTTCCTCTTGGCGGGCGCAACCTTTCCGGTTACAGTTGAGCTTGCCCGTCGATCCCAAGGCGCTGCCGCGCGATCCGGATACACTGCAGAAAATCATCGTGGAGTTAACGGCGCAACTGGATCGCACCGAGCGCTTGCTGAGGCAGTTGCTCGCCGCCAAAACGGGGCGCAAAAGCGAGCAGCTTTCGCGGGAACAGCTGGCGCTCTTTGCGGCTGAGCTGGGGCTGAACTTGCCGCAGGCGGACGAATCCGACGATCACGATCCAGAGCCGCCGGCCAGCGCAGCGGGATCGGGTAGCGGAAAGCCACGTGGCCGCAAGCCGCTGCCGCGGCATCTGAAACGCGAGCGTATCGAGCACGATTTACCGGAATCGGAAAAACACTGCTCGCACTGCGATCAGGACCTGCGGCGCATTGGCGAGGAAGTCAGCGAGCGCTACGAATACATTCCCGCGCAGATGAAGGTAATCGAGGATGCCTGCTTCACCTACGCCTGCGCATGCACGGTGAAAACTGCGGCCACGCCGGCGCAGCCCATCGAGAAGAGCACGGCGGGTGCAAGTCTGCTAGCGCAGGTGATTGTGGCGAAATACGCGGATCACCTCCCTTTACATCGGCAGGCCAAAATGTTTGCGCGGCATGGCGTGGAGCTGTCAGACCAGACTTTGTGTGGATGGATGGCACAGTGTGCGCAACTGCTGGAGCCGCTTTATGAACGGCTGAAGCGGTTCGTGCTGGCCTCCAAAGTCGTAGGAACCGATGATACGCCGGTCAAGGTGCTGGATCGCAAACTTCCGCAAGCACGCAAAGGGCGCATCTGGCCGTATGTGGGCGATCGCGATCACATCGCGGCGGTGTACGATTACACCGCCACTCGGGAGCGCGCCGGGCCGGAAGAGTTTTTGAAACATTATCGCGGCCATCTGCAAGCCGATGCTTATGTAGCTTATGATGCGTTCTTCACTAAACTTGAGCGCGGCATGGTGGAAGTAGGCTGCTGGGCACATGCGCGAAGGCATTTTCATCAAGCGCTGGAAAACGATTCTTCGCGGATGCGCACGGTGTTGCTTTTGATCGCCCAGCTTTATGTGGTCGAAAGGACCGCTCGCGAGCGCAACCTAGGCAGCGAGGAATTACGTCTGCTGCGCGAATATGGAGCGCGGCCCGTGCTGAAGCGGTTGCACGCGTACTTGCTTCAGATTCGGGATGAACTGTTGCCCAAGAGCGAGACGGGCCAGGCAGTCGCCTACACCTTGAAGAACTGGACGGCGCTCACGCGCTACGTGGATAATCCGGATCTGTCGATCGACAACAATCACACCGAGCGCGCGCTACGCTGTTTCGCCGTGGGCCGTGCCAACTGGACCTTCTTCGGCAGTGATCGGGGCGGCAGAACGGCGGCGGTGCTGCGCAGTTTCGTAACTTCTTGCGAACTGGTCAAGGTCGATCCGTTCTCCTGGTTCCGCGATGTGCTTTCGCGTATCGGGGAGTTTCCCATCACCAGGCTCGATGAACTGCTGCCACATTTTTGGGCTGTGGCGTACGCTTCTTCCGGCGGCTCGACCCGAGCCCAGATCTCATCCCATTGATGATGTCTGCCCGAGAGGCTGGGGCGCCTGCCAGGAAAGTGTTGATCCAGCAGGCGGAGATCAGATATCGAGTTCACCAGTGACCAGCGCCAGTTCGGCAGTGGCTCGCTGCTCAAACCGCCGACCTGATACCCGAAAAGCTTGACCTCGTGCTTGTGTATGCCGTAATCGTGCGGCTCGACCACTCGCGGCTTGCCTTTAAAGATGAATTGAATAACATGCTTTTCCCGGATTGCTTTCCGAAGCAATTCATCGATCTTGGGCCCTACAGCTTCCACTCAGCCTCCTATTCCATTTTCACCGTTTTATGGTGTTCATCGGAGGCTTACGAAGAGGCGGTCTTTTGGATCGAAAAAGACTCCATCCTGGAATGGGCAAGCTACAGGGCAGTAGCGATTGTTCATCTCCAAAACTGTCTCGGGTTTCAACACAGGACTTGCCTCGTGAATCCGCGGTTTGTGGAAGGTGCGTCGCAGCGAGGTCTCAGAAATCAAGTAATCGTCTACGAATAGCTGTCGCCCAACATTAATGCGGGATCCGGGTCAAGTATTTTTCCATTCGGGGACAACTATTTCTCCCGATGGAGTCTTCTGAGCGAGGCTGAAAGCCGAGCACGGGCTTGTTCTGTTTTTAGAGAGGAAGGGAATCGTGCGGTGGGAAAGTGGGAAACCTGCTGTTGGTTTTCCACTTTTCCATCCGCTTCGTCGTCGTGCCTGTGTGGAATGTGGGAATCGCGGAGCGATTTCCAAGGACTGTGGAAAGCGGTGTGTGCTTTCCATCAGTACGTCATTTCCACAGGCAAGGTGTTTATTCCGCCGCGGATTCGGTTTTCGCTTTCTTGGCCTGCTCGACGCGATAGCTCGGGATGTTCAGTTCGAGGATCACGCAGTGGTGCACCAGGCGATCAATGGCCGCCGCTGTTGTCATCGGATCTTTGAAGATGCCCTCCCATTTCGAAAACGGCAGATTGCTGGAGATCAGAACGCTGCCGCGTTCGTAGCGTTCTGCCAACAGCGTGAACAGCACTTCCATCTCTTCACGGCTCTGCTGGACATAGCCGAGATCATCGATAATTAGGCCTTCGAATGCGGCCAGACGCTTGATAAACCGGCTGAGCTTCAGGTCTCGTTTGGCGACCAGGAGGTCTTGCACAAGCAATGCCGCGGTTGTGAAGTACAGGCGGCGCCCTCTCGCGATCAACTCTTGACCGATAGCGCACAGCAAGTGCGTCTTTCCGCTCCCAGGATTGCCGAAAGCCAAGACATTCTCGCACCGGTCCAGGAACTCACCTTCCAGTAACGCCTTCGTGATCATCGCTACTTTCGGCGGCAGCCGTTTCAGGCTGAAGTTCGATAATGCTTTCTCGGCCGGAATGCGCGACTGGTTCAACAGCCGCTCAACGCGCTTCCGCTGACGATCCTCGCACTCTCGCGTCACGAGCTGTAATAGGAAACGCTCATAGCTAAGCGTTTCCCGTTCCGCCAGCCGCGCCGTTTCTTCATAACAGTGCCGAACGGTCGGCAATCGGAGTTCGGTCAGGCCGGTCGTAAGGGCCGCTTTCACGTCTGTAACTTCTGGGGTGGTCACGCCGCCGCTCCTTCACCACACAGCAGCTCATCAAACACCGCCAGCGACACCGGAGCAACCTCCACTGTCGTCAATGGCGACGGAGCACCTTGTTCGGTGAGATGCGCGACAGCCTCGGCATTCAAGCAATTGCGCCGGCCAAGCAGGACGCGAACGCCATCTTCCACCATGGACTCGCCGCGCTTGGCGGCCAAGGCGAGGATTTGCAGGTATTCCTTTCCACCCCGCTTCGGTCCGTATTCTTCCCGCAGCGCATCGTACGCAAGCCGAAACCAGCTTGTTGGAAACAGATCCTCGCGGTAGCGATAGTGTTCAAAGGCGCCCGGCTTGCGAACCAGCCAATCGATGATGTGCCGGTAATCGATTCGATGTTTGCTGCGGCCGCGCAGCCTCGGCAACTCTTCGACTTTGCGATCGCCGTACCAGATCTCGACCGTGTCGGGCAGCACCCTGGCTTCTACCCTTTCACCAATCAAGCGGCTGTGCACTGAATACGTGTTTCGATGAACCGTCACCAGACTGCCAGGGCTGACTCGCACGCGTTCTCGCCGCACATTTTCCAAGCGGTATTCGGGCAACGGCTGTAATCTGCTCACTTCTTCGAGAAAGCGGTCGTGACGGCCGGCATTGAACTGCTTGAACAGCCGTTGAAGAAACACCTGATACGCTGCCACCGTGCCAAAGTCGCGACTGCCGCGCAGCATCAACGCCTGGTCGACGGCGTTCTTGAACCGATAATGCCGCTGTTCAACGTCGCCGTTTTCATTCGCATGTCCGGCCTGAGTCTTCTGGCCATCGATCCGGTAATGGCGCAACAGCCCTTCGTATGCTCGCGTGAACTCCCGAGTGTCAACCAGGTTGTTGACCGCGGCGCTCAACCGGTCCGTCCGATGCTCGAGCGGCACTCCCCCCAACTCCCATAGCGCATTTTGCAGTCCCTCGCTCAAGCTCTCGAACGATTCCGAATAACAAACGGTCCCGGTTTCCCAGTTCGAGTAGGTCAGAACGAAGTGATAGATCAGATGCGGAAAGGATTGCCCATTGATGGTGACACCCAAGTCCCGGCAATGTGTGAAGTCTGATTGACACAGTTCACCTGGACGGTGCTCCTGTGCGAAGAAGACCTCGCGCGGCGGTCCTTCGGTTGCGCGCCAGTACTTGATCCGACGCCGCAGAGTCCGCACCTGTCCGTCCTGAAACCGCCCGGGATACGTTCTCTGCAAATGCTCAAACAGCGTTAGGGGCTGCAACTCCGGCTCGCCCGCCAGCAAGTGCCGGATCTCTTCCCACGTTTCCGCGAACGGATCTGGCCGCGTCCGCCACGTATGCTTCTGTTGCATCTCGCTTGGCAGTCTCCGATCCCGCAGGTATTTCCGCGCTGTCTTTGAGTCCATGCCGGACTTCGCTGCCGCAGCCTCCACCGATAGCTTCTGTATCAGCCGCCACAGCCGTTTCACCTGCCGATCGCTCACCATACAAGTCGCCTTCGACTTGTATAGCTTCCCTTTCTCCAGACCCGGGAATTCTAATTGTCCCCGCCGGAAAGTTAATTGTCCGCGATCAATGATAGGCTGATCTGTGGAAGCGGAACGGCGGAGGGGAACGGAAGGCACGGTTCCAATGAGTTTTAGGAAGTGCCTTCGAATCATAAGACGATAGTTCAGGTTGTCAGACGGTCGTTTGAGATGCGCTTAATACTTGAAATAGTCAGGCTCTTCATCGCATCGGCCGGCCCGGACCACACGACATCTATGTCGTCCAGTTGATTTGGGGCTGCGTACGATCTCATTGTGATGACTTGCTTTCTATCGATAAATGTCTCGATGACTGATCCATCAATCCAGATGTGGGCGGTCGAGAGTCCCTCTTGGTCGGCACTTATCAGCAACGTCTGGTCACCGATCGAAACAGACGAGGTGCCGTTTGAGCCACCATTAGTCATGGAAAAAATAGGAACGCCTCCTGCTGATCGGAGGCGGAACTCGAGGCCGCATCCACGGCTCTGGTCCGGCTTGAACGTGCAGATAACCTCGCCAGCACGATTTCTGATAGGGGCCTTCGATAATGCTGTATCGAGCTGTTGAGAGCTACGTGGGCTTTCGATAGTGACTGATTGGATTCGCTGAGATGCAAACTCTGGTGGAACTTCCATTTGCAATTCGTTGCTCGAACTCACGGTCAGCACGCGTGGCAGCGATATCGCGCCGGCCCAGCCTGCCCCTTTCGAGTCATTTTGCGAGCGAGTTTCCTGTACCCATCCCCATAGGATCCGTCGGTTCTTGCCGTCGAGCATGCTTTTTGGCGCATAATACGCGCCGTGGTCAAGCAATCCTGTGCGTTCGGAGTGGAATCGGAGTTCGCGCTGATCGAATACACCAACGTGCCAGTAAACGTGGTGTTCAGTCGAGTAGATCAGGACATGCTTGTTGCCGAGCGGAAAAAAATCAGGGCACTCCCACATTTCGCCGCTGCCAACCGGATTCGAAACTACTTGCCCGTTCCAGGTACCCTCCGCGAGAGGATGCAGATACTCCCAATTGCGGGTGTCTTTCGAGCGGTAGAGCAGGACCACGCCGCCTTTGTGCTCGAACCCCGATCCGATACCGGCATACCAGGTGTCCTCGTCCTTCCATGAGAACGGGTCACGGAAGCCAACGACCTTTGCGGGAGGCGCTTCTATGACGGGTTTGTCGCGCTTACGCCATGTCCCCAAATCGGGATCTATGGACGTCGCAATACACTGCACCTCCCGCAAACCCTCGTTACGGATCGTCTCCTGTTCCCTGGGAGCTTTCGTAACGCCTGTGTAGATAACGCTCGCGCCGTCTCCGCCGGGGAGGACGCTCCCGGTGAAGGTACCGTACGAATCGTAAGAACCCTCTGTGGGAGTCAGAGCTTTCGGCATGTGTTGCCAATTGATCAGGTCA
>CAVTRH010000018.1:492500-1629582 GCA_963736985.1 uncultured Acidobacteriaceae bacterium | reverse complement strand
GATGACTTACAGCAATATGGAAAGCTCATTAGCTTTTTCCTCACCTAGCGCCTGCCGCTAAAACCTTTAACCCGTCTTCTGCGCCGAACTCTTCTATCGCCTTCCGCCTCCGTTCGTTGTCATAGGGCGAGTTCGTGTATTCCCAATACGCGCGTGGGTCGAGGTTGACGTTGAGCACCTTCGCGCGACTCGCCGTCTTCCAGAGAAACTGCCGTTTGGGGATGAGTGCCGAGAAGAGTTCCACTTCACGCTCATTGAGTCGGAACATCTGTTGATAGCTGCCTAGATCGGCACCGGGATTCGCGAGTAGAATCTTGGTCGGACAGATCTCGTTGACGAGATGGAGAACGCCGGCATTCTGCAGATCCGCAGCAGACTGCGTAATCAGTCCAATGCCGCCGTTGTGCTTGCGCCATGTCTTACCCGCTGCCACGAGATACTGTCGCGCGGTTCCATTGGAAACAAACCGCCACACCTCGTCCGCCCAGAGTTGCTTCGGCGAGCGCACCCTCTCGCAGTCGTACACCACTTGGCTGATCCGCTGGAAAATGTAGAACAACAGCGGCTCCAGAACTTGCGGATACAGCTCGTCCATACCCTGGAAGTCGAAGGTCTGGAATTGCGCGAACGTCAGCGTGTCGTGCGCGTTGTCGAAGACCGTCCCGTACTGCCCATCGGCAATCCAGGGGCGCAGTAATGAGAGAAGGTGAGGCGGCAGACCGAATGCCAAGTTGCGCAACGTGCGCTGGTCTTCGGCGAAGACATACATTGATTCCACCGCCTCAAACAGTTCCCGCTCATCATCGACGGTCGGTTCATAACCGCCATTCGTGAGCAGAAGCCGCACGAAGGTGAACAAGAACTGTAAATTGTCGGGTGTTCCCGGCAAAACGAACGGGTTGATCCGGAAAGACTGACCGGTGTCCCCAAAACGCATCTCGACATAAGAACCGCCATGTTTGCGCGTGATCTGCCGGTAGCTGCCGCCCAGATCGAGAATGAACGTATACGGCGCGTCTTTCTGTGAGTGATCGATCAGCAAATTGGCAACCACCGACTTGCCCGCGCCAGGCGCCCCGAAGATCAGCGCTCCAAACCGGTCGCCTTCGTAGATGTTGAAGTAGAAAGGCGTCGCGTCATTCGTTTCCAGTACAACCAGGTGACCGCCCCCAGAATGCCGATCGGTGCCCTCACCCTCGGCCGGAGCGTACAGAAATGACAGATCCGCATAATTGCCACTGAGAAGCCAGGTCCGCCGCAAGTTGAAAGCGCTGTTGCCGGGAATGATGGCGAGATACGCGTTCAGAGCGTTGTAGCTCTCGTGAATCAGGGATCCTTCGTGATTGCCGAAAACCTTCTGAATATCAGCGGCGGCAGACTTCCGCTTGGCAGAGTCGCCCCGGGTGTAAATGATCGCCGTGCAGGAAAACTCGCCCAGGTACTCGCCATCGTTCTTGATGCGGGCCAGTGTCTTATCGAGGTCTTCGACGTCGTTCAGTGCCGTTCTGTCAGCAATAACGTTCTCGCGCTTGCCACGGTTAAGCACCATGCTGACGATCGAGGGAATGTCGGCGACCCACTGCGACCAGTGGAAATGATTCTGCGCGGTTCGGATCGTGGTAATGGCGCTGTCATTCAGAACGCGCTTGAACTCGGAACAAAGAATGAAATCACTTTCGAGCGCAACCAAGTCACGAAGCAGGTTGGGATAAGTGCTAGCAGGCGGTTCCCGCAGCGAAAGCACCTCCAGATCGGTATCGCCCACGCGAACACCGTCCTCCGTGCACGCAAGCGCCAGGCTTGGCAGGAAGTAGTCGACATGGCTGTCGTACTTCAGTCGCTCTGCTGCTGCAACACCAGGCTCGAGATTTACGAGGAGCCGAAAGAAGGCGAACGCGGCCCGTTTGTCGAGAATAGTGAGGCCGAGTAGATCGCCAATGTTACGGCGAAAGGCCTCGACGTAGCCCATCAGCGCGTCGCGGCTGCGCTCGAGCTGCGCCGCCAAGTGCCGAATCGCCTTCTTGTTGAAGAGCGTTGTCGTCCCCAGTGGACTCGGCTCGAACAAGATGACGTAATAGATCTGAATCGAATAGAGGCCGTTCGACTTCGTTTGCAGGTATTCGACCCGGCTGCGAACCGTACGCTCAACTGTCTTGCTGGCATAGTTTCCGTGAAACGGGACAGAAGCTTTGCTCTGCTTAACGAAATACTGATACAGGCGAAACCGGTCATCGAACGATCGCCAGGCTGTTGCGATCCGGCGTGTGTAGGTTTCGAGCGTCTCTGCCGTGAGGCATTCGGGGTCGATGCCATCGACCGCGATCATCACTCCCAGCGCGTTCCCCTTTGTGAGGAACACTTGGTCATCGATGAATCGGTGCGGACCGAGCAACGAATGAAACGCGCCGGCTTCCCGATAAGTCTTCAGAAATCGTTTCAGTTTCACCATGCTCGTTTCCCCGGATCGTAAAGTGTTTTCTGTTTCCAAACTCGATGCATCACGGCAAAGATGTTTGGGTCCTTTCGAGTGAGCTGCCTACCCGCCGCGCACATCGCGATGAACAGAACGAGCGCAACGATCTTCGACCCGCCATCGTTCGCGCCGATAATGACCGCGAAGATAAACGCGAGGCCCGCAAGCTTCCTGTCGATGCCGACAATCAGAAGCGGTTTGTTCAACGCTTTCGCAGCAGGTCTAGCCACACGACCTCCTAAAGCGCCTGCACCCATGTGATGATCGGCGAGGCAAACAGCGCGAAAATCAGCCCGAGAACCAGGCCGGATACTTTCGCGATCGTGCCAGGGCCACCGGCCATGAGGCCGATACCGCAAATAATGCACAGGATGATGCCAACCCACTTGGCGATGGCGATCATTTCCGTTGCGATTCCTTGCGCCGCCTGACCAAACGAACTGGTCTGAGCAAACGCGAGGATGGCAGTGAGTCCAAAGAGGAGTGCCCAATGGGCAACTCGACCGGACACACGAATGAAGTTGTTGTTGTTCATTGACGACTCCAAGAGTGGAAATAACCGCGTACAGAACGTACGCGGGAACTGATCTACCGGACTTGGTGAATGTGCGATCGTGTTTGCAGCAAACAGGAATGGAGCTGAAAAATCACTCCGTAGGAACTCCGCATGTTGCGCCCGTTTTTCGTCGGGTCTTCGCCGAGTACTTTGGTTTAAGGTATTTGAAAAGAAAGGAGATTGGTGCCGGATAAGGGGTCTGGATTGGACTTAAAATCCTTTTCGCCGCAAGGCGAGTGCGGGTTCAAGTCCCGCCCCGGGCACCACTTACGCGACATTGAGAAGAAAGTGTTCCGTATCCTTTAGGACTAGGACGCGCATTATAGCCATCTAAAACAGGACAGCCGTTCGGCCATGCTGTGGCCGCTTCGTGTACCGTCGTGTGGCTCGGTGTTGCCAAACCCTTTCTTGCGCTCCTATTAATAAAGAGGCCCGCTTCGAAGCGAAAACCAGTGAACACAAGAAATATTTTTTTTTGAAGATGCTCGCTTGCAGGAAGACCGAAAATCTGAGGCGCATGGAGCTTCTTTGCTCGATGAACCTGGCGACAATTAGCCAAAGCCGTTCAGCTTGCACCCCGCAATAGAACTAACTGTCGCGACTACACCCACATGCGACCGTCGCATACGTTTTGGACCGCAGCCGCAGGCGATCTCGCGCAAATCAGCCAGTGCGAGTCCGTCTGAGACTAGGCCCCTAACCGGGGACCTCGACGGGTGGTTCGGCGGCCTCGCTTTGCTCGCTGTTAGCGCTCGAACGGTCGAGCGTTCGGATGGTATCGGCTTTGAGTTCGATGACGAGCTGCTGGATTGTGTGTTCGATACTCTTGCCCTTGGCGGTGAGAATCTTCATGAGGCGATCGTACTCACGCGTCGTCAGCTTGCCCCTGCACAAAAACGTGAGCTCCTTTCACGAGTCGGTCTGTCAATTGCGCGAAGCCGTTGACGAAACCAACTACGTTGTGCCACTGAGTCTTTTCTTTCCGGATCACGCAGACTTTCTTGAGCTTGGAGACCCAAGTCATAAGTTGTCTTCCCAAATCGGTGAGGTGGTAGTCGCAAGTTCGTCTATCGTTCTCCCAAATTCCTGAGTGCAGAATCTTTCAGTTCCAGAGACAACTATTGCAGCCAAAGATCGCCGGCTCGCAAACGACTGTGCGAGCGCATCCGGAAATGGAGCGGCACCTTGAAGCCTGAGCAATGCCGAGCCCAAGCTCAGTTGTCATGCTGCAAGGTATTGCGCCATTAATTATCTCAGGCCCTGCCACTCAGCCCAGCGGTGGGAAACCCGCAAGATCCGAGCCATATATCCTAAACTCCGTGCTTCGTTCTACATCCGAGCCAGTTGAGAGGGCCTGTCCAGCGGGACATCGCCTGCAAGCGAGCATCCGGAGTAATTGGACGTTGAATTGCCCGGTATCCCTCTTCGCGGGAGGATGCCACGCAAATAGGAAGCCGGGTGAGATTCTCGGCGCTTAGCGTTTTCCTCCCAAATCCGGAGGAGATTGCAAGCTTTGCTTCGGGTTCGGATGAGCTGGAGGGGATTATCGCCAGCTTCTCCGACTCGGGCGCTTCAGCAAAGGTTTACGCGGTGGTGGAAGTGGTTCGCAGGCTGTCGTTGGTAGTGCCAGTAGACGAGTTGAGTCTCGTCTCAGCTCCTGAAGTATCAGGAAGAGATCCATTAGAAAGGACGGGCTGAATGCCAGTTGCGGTTAGTTATCCGGGAGTCTATATAGAAGAACTCCCAAGCGGCGTGCACACCATAACGGGGGTTGCCACGTCGATTGCGGCTTTTATTGGGTGGGCTAACCAGGGGCCCACGGAACCGACGCTTGTGCTGAGCTGGTCTGATTATGCGCGCACTTATGGAGGACTCATCGCGGGCGTCCCGCTCGGCTACGCGGTTTCGCACTTCTTTGCGAATGGCGGAAGCCAAGCCTACATCATTCGCCTGACCTCCGCGGATGCCGCCACGGCCACCACCACGCCGCCCTTGAATGCCGGAACGGGCACTCTCACCATCAGTGCCGCTAGTCCGGGCATCTGGGGAGGTAACTATGGCATTGTGGTCAAAAATCAAGCCGGCGGGACGAATCGGTTTCGCGTGCAAGTAGTTTATAACCCCCCGGGAGCGACCACGGCAACCGTTGTGGAGTCCTTCGAGAACCTTTCTGTGACCAGCCCGGACTCTCAAGGGCGGTACGTCGTGGACATCCTCAATGCACAATCCAATTTCGTGGTGGCGAGCGCGAATGCTCCCACGGCGCCCCCTGCCGATATACCCATTACTAAACCGGAGATGCTGACCAAAGGCCTAGACGGAACCCCGCTCTCACCAGAATCGCCGGCGGGACCATTTGAAAATGCTCTTCTGGATCCCATCAACGGACTCGGTGGCGTCAACCAATTGCTACACGTGGATCTGTTCAATTTGCTGTGCGTTCCCGGCGAAGCAGACCCCGCGACGATCAGTACGCTCGAGACCTTCTGCAGCCAACACCGCGCTTTCATGATCGTGGATTGCGCAGAGACCGATACATTCGCATCACTGCAGAAGAACGGAGGACCAAACTCCAGCATCACAGGCATCGCCGGAACGAATGCAGCCTTCTACTTCCCGTGGCTCAATGCGCCCGATCCGCTGAACCAGGGCGGCACGGGTCCCTTCCCGCCGTGCGGTTATGTGGCAGGAATTTATGCCAGCACTGACGGCAGCCGAGGTGTCTGGAAGGCTCCCGCGGGAACGGCGGCGAGCCTGAGCGGAGTTATCGGCCCCAACGTCACTTTGAATGACGCCGATAACGGCTTCTTGAATCCCGTAGCCGTCAACTGTATCCGGAATTTCAGCGTTTACGGCACGGTTGTATGGGGCGCCCGCACGCTCCAGGGCAACGATGAAATCGGTTCTCAGTGGAAATATGTGCCCGTCCGGCGGCTGGCCCTTTTTATCGAAGAGAGCTTGTATCGCGGCACGCAGTGGGCCGTGTTTGAGCCCAATGACGAGCCCCTATGGGCTGCACTGCGGCTCAATATCGGATCGTTCATGCAAACTCTGTTTCGCCAGGGAGCTTTCCAGGGCCAGACTCCGCAGGACGCGTACTTCGTCAAATGCGACGACGAAACGACCACTCAAAGCGATATCAACCTGGGTGTCGTTAATGTCCTGGTCGGGTTCGCGCCACTCCTGCCCGCCGAATTCGTTGTGATCCAAATCCAGCAAATGGCTGGACAGACTGCAAGCTAAGGAGCACTCGCATGGCTGAATTTACTGTGAATACCACCCGCTTCGATCCTTACAAGAATTTCAAATTCCGGGTGAAGTGGGATGGCCAATACGTGGCGGGAGTGAGCAAAGTCGGCGGCCTGAAGCGGACCACCGAGGTGGTCAAGCACCGCGAAGGCGGCGACCCCTCCAGTTCCCGCAAGTCGCCGGGCAGGACCGAATGGGATGCCATCACTCTCGAGAGAGGCGTCACACACGACCCGGCATTCGAGGCATGGGCGGGGAAGGTTTGGCAACTCGGGGCCAACTTGGGCGCAGAGGTATCCCTGAAGGATTTCCGTAAGGACATCATCATAGAGGTCTATAACGAGGCCGGTCAGAAGGCCATTGCGTACAACGTGTATCGCTGCTGGGTTTCTGAATATCAAGCCTTGCCGGATCTGGACGCCAATGCTAACGCTGTGGCGATTCAGCACATCAAGCTAGAGAACGAAGGATGGTCGCGAGATCTTTCGGTGACGGAACCCACCGAACCCTCATTCAATGTGCCAACGTAGCGGATAATCGCGATGCGCTTGCTTTCAGCTTCAGAGCTTTTGGAAGCCTGGGAACGCGGCCTCAGCCAGTCGCTGGTTCAACGAGCGCTGGAGTTGCTAGCGGCTGTGTATCCGCAGGTATCCCGAGCCTGCCTCTTGGGTTTGAGCATCGGACGTCGGGACGCGGAGTTGCTCGCTCTCCGAGAGGAGCTTTTTGGCCCCGAGATGGCTGGCGTGGCCGTTTGCCCAGAATGTGGGGGACGGCTCGACCTGAGGCTCAATGCGTTCGAAATGCGGTCCGCGTACGTGCCAGAGTCGGAAACCAAATTGACCTTCACTATGGATGGGTACGAGCTAGAGTTTCGTCACCCGAATAGTGAAGACTTAGCCGTGGCGCTGGCCGGGAATGATGCCAGTGAAGCCAGCGACCGGCTACTCGATCGCTGCTTACTAGCAGCGCAGCTGGATGGCGTACCGGTCGAATGCGATCAGTTGCCCGGCGAAGTCGCGGATGCGGTGTCGGACAGGATGGCTCAAGCCGACCCGATGGCAGATGTTCAATTAGCGCTTTCCTGCCCCTTGTGCGATCACCACTGGCAGGCGGCCTTCGACATCGTTTCTTTCTTATGGCGCGAAATAGAGAACCTGGCTGCTCGCTTGCTACGCGAGGTACACGCCCTCGCTTCGGCCTATAGCTGGCGCGAAAAGGACATCCTGGCGCTCAGTCCGGCTCGCAGACAATTTTACCTGGCATCGTTGGGCGCATGAGCGACTTTCTAACAAACCTCGTCATCCGCAGCTTGGGAACGGCACCGATGATCCAGCCGCGCTTGCCGTCTCTTTTTGAGCCTTCGACGCCTTATACCGGATCATTTGGCGAAGGCCATCGAAGCCGGGAGGTAGAGCGGCTCGAAGTTGGCGAACAATCGGATTTCCAGGAAGGCGACGGACTACCATCCGCGCCACGGCAGGGAGCCTCTGTCCGCAAATCGCGGACGGAGGGCAACGTGATGCCGGAATTGCCTCGATCGGTTGCGCACCCGTTCTATTCAGAGCCTAACCATGAACCCGGCAATCGGCAGTCAGAGAGCGTTGCGGCGCTGCCGGCTCGCGAGATTTTCCCGGAAAGCACTCCCATTGTGCGGCTGGACGTTGCCGAGGTTTCATCCCCCGAGAAGCGCCCGCGGGCGACAAGCCAGTTCTCGGATTCCCTGGGCGAGGTTCGTCGCCAGATACCTGTTCTGGTTCCAGCAGTGCCTCAGCGGAGCGTCCCTGCCGACGGCTTCATTCCGCCAGCAGTTGTGCCGCAGAGCGTTGCCCTGGGTCTTGATCAGTCCACAGAGCAACCTCATAGAACCAAACATGAAGCTCCGAAACGCGTGGGCAGGAATTTAGCTGGAGCGAAGACCGATCACTTCCGCCAAGTTCGTGAGACGCCGGAGGTGCACGAGACGCCGTCGCCGATCGAACCGGGGCGTTCCCGCATCGGCGATTTTGCTCCACGGGCCACAGCCGAAATCAAGCCGCTACAGACACCGCATCTTGACTTCGCGAGGCACGTGGCTTCGCCGCATGCCCGTCCGCCGGAGCCTACCGTTCAAGTAACCATTGGGCGTATCGAGGTGCGGGCGGTTTCGCCGCAGACTGCCTCTCCGAAAGAGCGTCCCGCGTCTGCCGGTGATGAGTCTGAACGACTATCTCCGCTCCAGGCGAGGAGGGGCATGAGCAACGCCACCGCCATTGCCGCCGTGACTGCCACCTTGCAGGCCATCTTGGGCACGGAGATTACCACCGACGCCAACTTGAATGACACCACGGTCACCGCTCTACCTCTCGATAAGGCGCGCGGCACAATCACCACGAACCAACTCAACCTGTTTCTCTATCAGGTTCTGCCGAACGCCGCATGGCGGAACATGGACATGCCGAGAAGTGTCCGGCCAGGCGAAACGGGGATGTCGCCGCTGGCACTCGATCTGCATTACCTGATCACAGCCTTTGGACGAGAGAACGACACTTCGCAACCCTTCGATCATCATTTGCTGGGCAAGGCGATGAGCGTGCTCTACGATCATGCCCTGTTGGGCCCAGACGAAATAAAGGTCGCTTTTCCCGGAAGCGGCCTTGAGAGCCAGCCGGACCGCGTACGCATCACGCTACAACCTCTCTCGGTAGAAGACATTTCCAAGCTGTGGATGGGCTTCGCGACGCAGTATCGCGTGTCGGTGGGCTACGATGTTTCGGTCACATTGATCGATAGCACGCAGCCGGTGAAGACGCCGCTTCCGGTTTTGACTCGCGCGTCACAGGATAAAGGATGGGCGTCAAGTGCGAGCCTCATTCTGCCCATCCCGAGTCTGTCTTCGGTGATACCGCCCAACCAACAGCCGAGTGCCCGGCTCGGCGACACACTGACGCTGACGGGTGTGAACCTGGATGGAACGAACGTCGGCGTTTCATTTAACAATCCAATGTGGACAGCGCCTGTGGAAGTTGCGCCCAGTGCGGGCGGAAGTTCGTCACAGCTCAACGTGCAGATCCCGAACCAACCAACGGTTTGGCCTGCGGGGTTTTATACGCTGGCGGTACTCGTCCAACGTCCCGGCGAGACGTATCGCCGCACGACCAATCAGCTCGCCTTTTCGCTGGCGCCCACGCTCACAGTTGCGCCAGTGAGCGCGCCTGCGGGCAGCATCACCTTTACAGCGACTTGCAATCCCCAGGTTTGGCCTGGGCAGAGCGCATCGTTATTACTCGGCAGCCTTGAGATCCCAGCGGGGTCCTTCACCGCTCAAACAGGCACGCTGACGTTCGCGGCATCGAACTTGGCTTCCGGAAGTTACTATTTCCGGCTGAGAATAGACGGCGTCGACAGCTTGCTGGTGAATCGCGCAGTGACTCCGCCGGCCTTTGACCAAACACAACAGGTGACGGTCACATGAGCAAAGAGACAGACTGGCAGACGAACAACGCGCGATATCTTTCGACCGCGTTGGCCTGGTTGCGCAGCAAACTGGAACGGCACGCCGGACAGGGCCAGGAAGCTCTCGCGATCACGGCGCCTGAGCCGGGGCCGGCAAAGCCTTCGAAGAGCAAGCGGAGTCGCCGTGAGCCAGTGTCGCAGTCGCCAGCAGCTTCGCCGAGTCCAGAGGCGGGCGGGTCCATTCCCGACAGCGCGGCGCAAACGGCAGCCGAAATGGCCGCTGCCGAATCGCAAGCCTCAGCTCCACCTGCATTGGTTATGCTGGCTAAGCGTTTGGGGCTCTCGTCGTTCGAGCGAGATGTGCTGCTGCTCTGCGCGGCGACGGAACTGGACACCGGCATTGCTTCTTTGTGTGCGCGAGCGCAAGGTGACCCTTCCCGCGCGTACCCCACTTTCGCTTTGGCGCTGACTCTCTTCGATGCGCCTGCCTGGGACGCGCTCTCGCCGGAGCGCCCACTGCGCTACTGGCGGCTAATTGAGATCAGCCAGCCCGGCGGCCAGCCGTTAACCACCAGTCCCCTACGCGCCGATGAGCGCATCGTTAGTTATTTGAAAGGTTTGAACTACGTGGATGATCGGCTGGCTCCACTGCTCATTCCTTTGGAAGCGCAAGCGGGAGGGGCTGAGTTGCCGCCTTCGCAACAGAGCGTGGCGGACGGCATTTGCGATCGTCTGAAGCGAGTGGCAGGAGGCGAGACTCTGCCGGTGATTCAACTGCTGGGAATCGACGCGCCCAGCAAGCAACTGGTGGCTGCCCAGGCCGCAGCTGCACTGGGCCTGCATGTTTATCGGCTCCCCGCCGCTCTGATCCCTGGGCAGGCGTCTGAACTCGAATCTGTGGCGCGCTTGTGGCAGCGCGAAAGCATGCTGCTGCCGCTGGCGCTGTACGTGGACGGAGTGGCTTCCGAGGCGGAGGCTGCCCAAGCAGGAATCGGTGCTCCGCTCAACCGAATGCTGTCGCGGATCGCCGGCATCGTCTTCGTGGATACGCGGGATGCCTTGCCGGGTCTGGCCGAGAATACGTTGCGCGTGGACGTGGCGAAACCCACAACCGCGGAACAGAAACAAGTATGGGCTGCTGCCTTAGGAGAAGCTGCTGGAGTGACTCCCGCAGCTCTTGCGTCGCAATTCAATCTGAATGTGGCAGCCATTCACCAGATCGCGAGCCGCGCGGCATCTGAGAAGTCTGCCGCGGAGTCCAATCTGCATGATCGCCTGTGGTCTGCAAGCCTGGCCAGTACCCGCCCGCGCTTGGACACGCTGGCCCAACGCGTCGACACGAAGGCCACCTGGGAGGACATTGTACTGCCGCCTGCGGAGACCGGCTTGTTGCGCCAGATCGCGGCACAAGTCGGGCAGCGGAGCACGGTCCACGAAAGCTGGGGATTCGCCCGCAAGATGAGCCGCGGGTTAGGGATCAGCGCCTTGTTCGCCGGCGACAGCGGAACCGGAAAGACCATGGCCGCCGAAGTGATCGCCAATGATCTACGCCTGAATCTCTATCGCATCGACCTTTCCGCCGTGGTGAGCAAATACATCGGCGAGACCGAGAAGAACCTGCGCCGATTATTCGACGCCGCCGAGGACGGCGGAGCGATTCTGTTCTTTGACGAGGCGGATGCGCTCTTTGGCAAGCGCAGCGAAGTGAAGGACAGTCATGATCGCTACGCGAATATCGAGATCAACTATCTATTGCAACGCATGGAAGCTTATGGCGGGCTGGCGATCTTGGCCACCAATCGGCAGAGTGCCTTAGATCCGGCTTTTATGCGGCGGCTGCGCTTCGTGGTGAATTTTCCATTTCCCAGCGCTGCGCAGCGGAAGGCGATCTGGCAAAAAGTCTTCCCGCAAGAGACGCCAACTCAGGAGCTGGAACTGGATCGGCTGGCGCGCCTCAACCTGACTGGCGGGAACATATCATCGATAGCGCTCAATGCGGCGTTTCAGGCTGCGCAAGCGGGCGCGTCGGTCACTACGCCGCTGATTATGGAGTCGGCCCGCACGGAGCTGCGCAAATTGGGTCGCGTGATTAACGAGCTGGAGTTCCGCGCCGTGGGAAGGGCAGGCAAGGTGGCATGAAGATAAATGTCCACATCGAGCGGCTGATCTTGGAAGGACTGCCGGTGAGCAGTTGGCAAGGGTCGCAGATTCGCTCTGCAGTGCAGAAGGAATTGACGCGGCTCCTCTTGGCCGGCGGCTTGCCGGATGAGCTTCGAGGAGGTATCGCTCTGCCGGGCATACAGGCCGGGCGCGATTCAAGTTGGCCCGGATTATCAACCGGCCAAGCTTGGGCACGGCATCGCGAAGACAGTTTATGAGGGAATCGGAGCTTCAAACATGGAGAAAGCAAGAGGAGGAATCTCGCGATGAGCAGAAACTCAGCGCAAGCGAAACCCGTCAGCGCCCCCGGATTGAAGCGCTCGAGCTCGAACATTTTGCAGCGTCAGAATACCTTGGGCTCGCATATCTGTGTGCAGAGAGAAGCGTCCGGCCCGGTCGTAGATTCCGCCGCGCCTTCCTTAGTGCGCGATGTGATTGCTTCGCCTGGCCGTCCGCTGGATGCGAACACCCGCGCGTTGATGGAGCCCCGTTTCGGCCATGACTTTAGCCGAGTGCGTGTGCACAGCGATGATCAGGCGGCGGAATCCGCGCGCGCCGTCGGCGCAAACGCCTACACTGCGCGTAATCACGTGGCGTTCGGAACAGGCAAGTACGCTCCCGGCACCGTGGGCGGGCACCGGTTGATGGCGCACGAATTGACGCACGTAGTACAGCAATCATCCGGGCTGGTTGCGGGAACGGAGTTCGCACCCGGTTTCTTTGTAAGCAATCCTGCCGATCCTTTCGAGAGGAAGGCTGCGCTGCCAACGCCCGTCGAGAGCGCTGCACACCCTTCGGAATCGACAGGACCGGCCTCCGGAGCGATTCACCTTCAGCGCCAGAGCTCACAGGATGGGGGCCTGGCTAATGCGGGCGCGGTTGCCGGAATCGTCGGTGGTGTCTTGCCGGAGTGCTAGCTTTGGGTCTAGCGGCAGTCGCATATTGCCGCCCTCCCGAGGCCCTGAACCCGGCACCGGTAACGGGCGGCCTCACCATCAACCCCGAATCCATTCTCGTTTAACACCGTACAGCAGACTCCCGCCATGCCGCAGGTGGCCCCGGTTCATGAACCGCCCAGTCGTCGCGCTCAGTTCCTCCAAGCGACAGAAAGGCGCACCGACCATCCATCCGATACTCGATCTGCGCACCGACGATAGCAATCACGTTGTGCTGAACCTTGCTGAGCGCCACGATGGCCTCAATATTGTCGACGCGTCGATCCGAACGGGCACCATGCAAAAATACCTCGGCGGCTCGCGCTGCAGCAGCGCGGCGGTCAATTTACAGCGGCATTTCAAACACCTCCAGCCGGCCCGGGTGGCATTTTTGACGTGGGGGAGCCCTGCGGGCTCGCCCTGCACCTTCCGCTGGACCCCCGCTGCACCTTCCGCTGCACCTTCCGCTCCGACCGCCACGCAGCGGGCCCCGAGCCGGCGGAGGTGACGGTTTCATACACCGGGGCAAACGTCCAAAGAACAAGGGCCGCCACAAATTTGCAGGAAGTTTCACGCTGACAGGCGGACGGCTCACTCGATGTCGCCGACCCGGAATTTGACAATCCTGTTCGCGAATTGCCGGGAAAAGCGCCGGAATGTCGCATTTGTGGACTACCGCAGCCCGCTCCGGCGGATCCTCCAGCGACGTCTCCCTCTTCCGGTGAACCCCTCGTCTCACCGAGCGGCGGTGGTGGCGGTCCGAGTCCAGAGAAGCTTCTGCCTTTCAACAAACCGAGGCACTCTGATGAATGAGCGACATTCCATGACCGCATTCCCCGGTTCCCCGCGCGTCTTGAAAGGCGGCATCGTGCTGCTCGATCCCGACCAGTTCACGTTGCTGCCGAACGGGATTATCATCCTCCAATACAATCCCGACACCCTGACGCGCACGCTCAAAATCAAAGGAATCGAGGAGGGCGGCGACCGCTCGGAGGCGCTGCGGCTTACGGGGCCGCCGGTTGAAACCATCAAGCTGGACGCGGAGATCGATGCCACGGACCAGTTGGAAAATCCCGATCAGAACCCCAACACCGTGCAGTACGGGATCTTCCCGCAACTCGCCGCGCTCGAAACGACTATTTATCCGTCCAGCCTCACCTTGCAGAACAATTACGCGCAATCACAGATGGGGACGCTTGAAATCATGCCCATGGTAGCCCCGTACACGCTCTTTGTGTGGGGCGCGCAGCGCGTAGTGCCGGTGCGGATTACGGATTTGAGCATTACAGAGGAAGCCTTCGACCCGACGCTGAATCCGATTCGCGCCAAGGTCAGCCTGGGGCTGCGCGTGTTGAGCATCGACGATCTTTATTTCACCGATAAGGGCGGCAGCCTTTATATGGCCTATCAGCAGCAGAAAGAGAGCCTCGCCAAATTGTTCCAGGGCGGTACGTTTGGCCAACTCGGCATGACGGGGATCTCATGAGCACAATGATCGATCCGGTACAAGCGCTTCTGGCGCAGACGTCGCTCGAAAATAACTTGTTCACGTCCACGAGCCGGTACTACGGCCTGCCGGTCGAGACGTTTGATTTGCCGGATGGAACGACGATCTCCTACCTGACGCGGCGGTTTGTGCCCGCTCCCGAGCGCTTTCAGACGTTGCAACAACACCAAGTCGGGCAGGGAGAGCGGCTGGATAATATCGCGGCCAAATATCTGGGCGATCCGACGCTTTTCTGGCAGATCTGCGACGCCAATCGCGCCATGCGGCCGGAAGACTTAACCGATACTCCGGGATCCACGCTGCGCATCACGCTACCAGCGGGGATTACCGGAACCTCGCTATGAACAGGGGCTTCTATCTCACGCTGATGATGGGAGGGTTCAACGCCAGCCCTGTACCGCAGGCGCTCATCGACGCGCTCATCGACGTACAGGTGTCGTCGACCGTGGGCAGCCAGGGCGGCTTTCAGATCAAGTTCAGCTTGGGCAAGAATTCGCCCGCCCAGCAAATGCTGAACTCCGGATTTTTCGATCCCCGCACGCGAGTGATCATCGCTGTCACCGTGAATGGCTCGACCGAAGTATTGATGGATGGCATCATCACGAAGCAGGACCTGACCCCCAGCAGCGCAGCGGGAAAATCCACGCTCTCGATTACGGGGCTTGACCTCACGGCGCTGATGGATTTCATTGACTTCACCGGCATTCCCTACCCTGCCCTTCCCGAGTTCGTCATCGTCGAGGCGATTCTCGCAAAGTACGCCGTCCTGGGAGTCATTCCGCTCGCGCTTCCAGCGAGCATCCCAAATATTGAGAACCCGCTCGACAGGTTCATCAAGCAACAGGGCACCGACTATCACTTTGTGACGACGCTCGCGCGAAATACGGGCGCGGTGTTCTACCTGGATCCCGGCCCTCAGCCTGGAAAAAGCCTCGCCTACTTTGGGCCGGACCTCAGCAAGCTCTTCGGCGGGACGCAGCCGGCGCTGAGCATCAATCTGGATGCCAGCACGAACATCGACTCTCTCAGCTTTTCCTATGACGGCACGCTAGCCACGCAGTATCTGGTGACCATCCTCGAACCGACGACCAAGATTCCTCTATTGATCCCGGTACCCAATATCGACCTTCTGAAGGCACCGTTGGCAGCACATGCGCCCACGCCGTTGCGGAGCCAGCAACTGAAGCCGATTGCCAATGAGAATCCTGTGGGCGCCGCGTTGGCCGGGCTCGCCGCTCTGTTCCAAAACGTTGACGTGATCAGTGCCAACGGACAGCTTGACGTGTTGCGGTACGGCCACGTCTTCAAGGCCCGGCAGCGTGCCGCAGTGCGGGGCGCCGGCCAGTATTATGACGGCCAATATTACGTCAAGAGTGTCACCCACAACATCAAGCGCGGTGAGTTCAAGCAAAGCTTTGTCATGACGCGAGGCGGCACCGGATCGTCCGTCTCCTCGGTGAGTGTATGAAAGAGGGTTCCAAATACTACGGCATTTATCGGGGCACCGTGGCGAACAATGTGGACCCGATGCAGATGGGGCGCATCATGGCGATTGTGCCGGACGCGGGGAGCATCGTCCCCTCGACTTGGGCGATGCCTAGCGTGCCCCTCGCCGGAAAACAGATGGGCACCTTCATGGTGCCGCAGATCGGCGCCGGAGTCTGGATCCAATTCGAGGCCGGCGATCCGGATCGCCCGGTATGGACTGGGGGCTGGTGGGGCATCGCAGCGGAAGTGCCGGCTTTGGCTCTCGCTGGAGTCCCGGGCGATGCCAACATCGTGCTGCAGACCACGCTCCAAAACGCGATCGTCATCAGCGATGTCCCGGGTCCGACTGGCGGCATCATGCTCAAAAGCACGACCGGCGCCACCATCATCGTCAATGACACGGGCATTTATATCCAGAATGGCAAGGGCGCCAGCATCGTAATGACCGGGCCGTCCGTTACGATCAACGCCGGCGCGTTGGTGATCGTTTAGGAGACGCGATGCCGGGATTCTTACTTCACGTCGGCGCGACGGTGCTCTGCTCACATGCGGGGCAGGCGCAGCCCACGGTTCCCAACCCGCGGGTTACGGTTACGGGCCAGCCTACGGTGACGATCGCTTCGCCTTACGTGATAGCGGGCTGCGCATTTCCCCCTCCGCCGGCGGCGAACGGTCCCTGTGTGACTGCGCAATTCGTGACAAGCGCCCTGCGCGTCACCTCCAACGGGCAACCATTGCTCCTATTCGATAGCCAGGCGCTCTGCGTGCCCACTGGTACGCCGCTGTTAATCACAGTGACTCAGATACGAGTCACCGGATCGTGAGGCGCGATGAACATCGAATACCCTTTTCAATTCGACGGACGGGGACGTACGGCAGCGACCGATGACAACGACCACATTCGCGACATGATCGAGCAGCTATTATTCACGAACCCCGGTGAGCGCGTGAATCAGCCCGACCTGGGCAGTGGGCTGCTGCAGATGGTGTTCGCGCCCAACAGCCAGGAGTTGGCCGCGGCTCTGCAATTGACCGTGCAGGCGGCTCTGCAGCGGTTTTTAGGTGACTTGATCAATCTGCAGCAGGTCCAGGTCACCGCGCAAGACTCCACGTTAACCGTCGTTGTGCAGTATGTGTCGAACCAAACTCAACAGGGTTTCACGCAGACTTTTGTGAAGAGCACCTGACGGCCGGGCTTTCGAGAATGGCGACGGATGGAAACCGAATGATCGATGCCGATTTGAGCTGTAAGGACGAAACCCGGCGCGACACCGTGCGGGCAGCCCCGCTGTTCGGACTCGATTACGTCGAAGTAAGCGACAACCAGCTCACCCTCACCGTCTTCTTCCTGGGTAAGGCACCCACGCCCATAGAGAAGCAGAATCTGATCATTTCGGGTGGACGCCGCATCACGGGCATTCAGGTGACCGGCATCACGGTGCATCGCCAGAAAGATCCGAATTTAGATGACTCGATGGATGTGCGCGTCAATCAGGCGGGCGACTTTTCCACCTACACGCTCAGCGTGGTCGAGCTCGATAAGAGCGGCCGGCCCAGCAGCCAGCCTATGCAGGGCTTCGATCCGCGCTATAGCCAGGTGGACTTCACGTTCAAAGGTGGTTGCGCAACGGGACTCGATTGCCTCGCGCCGCAGGTCTGTCCTCCTACCCAGTTTCCGCGGCCTGCGATCGACTACCTCGCTAAGGATTATGCCAGCTTTCGTCAATTAATCCTGGACCGGCTGGCGCTCATCATGCCCTCCTGGCAGGAGACGCACGAGCCTGACCTCGTTGTGGCGTTGGTCGAGTTACTGGCCTACGTGGGAGACTATCTCAGCTACTACCAGGATGCCGTGGCCACCGAAGCCTATCTCGGAACGGCGCGTCAGCGCATCTCCGTGCGGCGCCACGTACGTCTGATCGATTATGCGATGCACGAAGGCTGCAATGCGCGCGTGTGGGTTACGCTGTCGACGGGTAGCGACGAGCAGTTCGACCCTACCCAGATCTACTTCATCACCGCGTTTCCAGGTGCTCCGGCTGCGCAAGTTCTCACCCCCGCTGCGCTAGAGAACGTGCCGGCATCGAGTTATGAAATATTCCAGCCACTGCTGCCGGCCAGCGGGGCATTGTCGATTTACGCGGCACATAGCGAAATCTATTTTTACACTTGGGGGGACGATTTATGTTGCATCGCGCCAGGCGCCACTTCGGCTACGCTCATTGATCAGTGGGTGGAGGCGCCCGCATCAGACGGCGGGGAAGCGGTAGCTGCCAGCGACGGCCCGCCCGGAAAAGTCCGCGCGCTGCATCTTCAGGCCGGCGACGTTTTGATCTTCGAAGAAGTGTTTGGTCCGAAAACAGGAAACCCGGCAGATGCCGACCCGACCCATCGCCAGGCAGTGCGCCTAACGCAAGTAACATGCGCAGTGGACGCGCTCTATCATCCTTACGGTGCGGATTTCGGACAGCCAATCGTTGAGATCGAGTGGTCCGCCGAGGACGCGTTGGCTTTTCCGTTGTGCCTGTCCGCGCAATTGCAGGCGCCCCTCTGTACCGTGCTGCCGCACGTGAGCGTGGCGCGCGGCAACGTGGTGCTGGTAGATCACGGCCAAACCACGGTCGAGGTTCTTGGCACGGTCTCAACCGATTCCACTACAGCGAACTGCCCGTCGCCATGCCATCCAGCGTTAGTTCAAATCACCGCCGGATTGTTTCGGCCCACGCTCAAACAGGCGCCGCTCACTTTCAGCCAACCGATCCCTACAGATTCCTGCTCGGCGTCCGTTTTGATCGCGCAGGACCCGCGACAGGCGCTGCCCGATATTGCGCTCACGAGCATACCGCCGGCGCCCGCCGCTCCCAGTGCTACCTCGTCGTGCATTCCGCCATTGTTCACCTTCGATGATCTGGCTGATCCCACTAGCCTCGCCCTCCGGCTGAAGCAGGCGGCGGACGGTGTAATGCAGTATCTCAACGGGCAGTTAAGCTCCACTACCCGGAATTTGTTGGCAGGGTGGAATGGCGCCAGCCCGTTACCAGCAAATATCGCCACTGCGTTAGTGGCGGATCTGAATGCGCTGCTCGAGAACTGGCTGCCAGTTCCCGATCTGCTCGATAGTGGCGCCAACGACCTCTCCTTCGTCGTCGAGATGGATAATGGCGGCCATGCCCACTTGCGCTTCGGCGACAATCGACTGGGCCGCCAGCCAGATGCCGGAATGGCTTTCCAAACCAGCTACCGCATCGGGAACGGCACGGTTGGGAACGTGGGCGCCGAAACCATTACCTATCTGGTACTGCGCGATGAGACGCTGAGTGGCGCGAACATCCAGCCTCGCAATCCGCTGCCGGCCATCGGGGGTACGGCGCACGAACCTATTTCCGAGGTGAAGCTCTTCGCGCCTCACGCTTTTCAGGATGTCATCGAGCGCGCGATTACGGCCGGCGATTACGCGACACTCGCGGCGGACAACTCCAGAAGGCAGGAGCAACGTCCCGCCAGTGCGATTTGCGCTTCACCCTTTATCCCATTGCAGGGCGCTAAGGCCACGTTGCGCTGGACCGGCGGCTGGTATGAGGCTCTAGTAGCGATCGATCCGATGAATACGGAACAAGCCCCTGCCGAGCTGCTCGGCGAGATTCGCAGCTACCTGGAACGCTACCGCCGCATAGGCCACGATTTGACGGTTGCGCGCGCCAACTATGTGCCGCTGGACTTGGCTCTTTCGGTCTGTGTGTTTCCGGATTACTTGCGCGCGCATGTGGAAGAGGATCTGCTCCAGGTCTTCGGCAACGGCGTGCAGGCAGATGGCACCAACGGATTTTTCAATCCCAACAACCTGACGTTCGGCCAAGGCATCTACGTCAGCCAGGTTGTCGCCGCCGCGCAGGCCGTCACGGGCGTGGCGAGCGTCTCGGTCATACGACTCGAGCGCTACCAGGTCAGCGCCCATCCCTACCCTGCGGCTTTTGGCATATCTAGCGGCGCCGTACCGCCCCTAGGCGTCCTGACCCTCGGGCCATTTGAGATCGCGCAATTAGACAACGACCCAAGCTACCCGGAACACGGCCGGCTCGAACTAAACCTGCGAGGTGGAAGATGAGCCAACCCTGCGGCTGCTGCGCGGGCATACAGATCATTACTCCGCAGTCGGAAGCCAATCCGCCCGGCATGAGCGCCATCAACTTTCGGGTAGGCACCTATGCCACGTTCTATGAGACCATGCTGGCTCGGCTCTCTACGCTTTCGCTCAACATACCCTCCCTAGACGGCTCCGGCGCGATCAAAACCATCTATCCGCTAAAGCAACTCACCACGCGCGAGCCGAGCGATCCCTCGATAGCACTGCTGGACGCCTGGGCGATAGTGGCCGATGTCGTGACTTTCTATCAGGAGCGCATCGCCAATGAGGGCTACCTGGGGACCGCAATCGAACGCCGCTCGGTGCTCGAACTGGCGCGCCTTGTGAACTACACGCTACGGCCGGGCGTTTCCTCGAGCGTTTATCTCGCTTTCACTGTGCAGACCGGTTTTAGCGGCACGATTCCCGCGGGTACGCGAGCACAAAGCATGCCTGGAAGCGGCCAGATGCCGCAGTTCTATGAGAGCTCCGCAGATCTCGACGTTTCCGACGCCTGGAACGATCTGCAGCCGCGGCTCACCCGTCCGCAAGTCATCGCGGCCGGTGGGGTAGCCGGCCTTGATTCGGCTACCCTGAACGGGCTGTATTTCCAGAGCCTCACGACCAATCTGAAACTTGGCGACGGAGTCATCATTGTTGGGGATGGTGCGGTGCTGCGCGTGGTCGATAAGGTCACTCCTCAGGCCACCGAGCAGCGCACCCATGTCCACTTCAGCAAGATTTCCTCAACTTCGCCCTCTCCGTCTGCAGCCGCTGCGGCGCCCCCGGCCAGCTCGACCACCACGGTTCCCTCACTGACCCGGCTCGACAGCATCGTGGACAAGCTGGCTTTACCTCCGTCGATGCAGCCGCGCAACTCGATTCGTCTGCCGCGTGCAGTGGGGCAGGTTTTCGCTCCTGAATCCGACACCGCGCCGAGGCTTCTGGCCGAGTTCAATCCCGCTGCGGCCAGCACACTCTATCAGGCTTGGGCCGGCATCACGCCGACGACCAGCCCTGCAGGGGTGTATGCCGCCCGCGTCAAATGCGGCATTTTTGCTAACAACTTTGCAGGCGCGGTGTCGGTGACACAGACGGAAACCCGGACCATCAAACGCGAGCAATCTACCGGCATTTCTTTGACGACGGACACCACTTTCACACTCCCCACCTTGGGGGATGCGGTCCGTGATCTCATTTCGGGGAACGCGCTGACCGGCTTGCCTTTAGACGCTGTTTACGATCAGATCGCGGTGGGAAGCCCGGTCGCGATCATCCGGCCCGTGCTCGATGCAAATGGAAATCCTACCGGCCAGATGCTCACTACGACGCACACGGTCGGGAGCGTGCAGACAGTTTCGAGAGAGACTGCGAGCGTCGACACCGCGGGGACGACAGTGGCGACCGGTTACACGGCCAAGGTTACACAGCTCTCTCTCAATCCGCAGTGGCTGAGCGATGTAACGGATCCCGCCGCGTTTCAAACTGCTCTGGCGAGCACGCCACTGCTGCGCACGACGGTGATCTATGCCCAGGCGGAAGAACTAGCCTTGGCCGAGAAACCTATATACAGCGACGTAGGAGGTAGCGCCGTTGAGCTCGACGGTCTCTACAGTGGCTTAAAATCTGGCCGCTGGGTAATCGTCTCCGGCAATCGCACCGACATACCTGGCACCACAGGCGTTCCTGCGAGCGAGCTGGTGATGATCGCCGGCGTTTCCCAGGAAACACCGCTGCCCGGCGACACCGTGCACACCAGTCTGAATCTGGCCAATACCTTGGCCTACACCTATGACCGCTCGACGGTCACAATCTCCGGGAACGTGGCGGCGGCTACCAATGGGCAAACCGTAGGCGAGGTGCTGGGCAACGGCGATGCCAGCCAAGGATTTCAAACGTTTGCATTGCACCAGGAGCCGCTGACTTACTTATCCGCCTCTACTCCGGCAGGCGCCCAAAGCACACTGACGGTGACCGTGAACGAAATCGCGTGGGAGGAGACGGACGACCTCAGCGCGCTGGGACCGAATGACCACGCCTATATTACGCTGACGGACGATTCGGCCCAAACCACTGTGATCTTCGGCAACGGCGAAAACGGCGCACGCTTGCCGACCGGAACTGCCAATGTGAAAGCGATCTATCGTTATGGAATGGGCTCGGCCGGTAACGTAGACGCCCAACAGATCAGTCAGCTCGCGACGCATCCACTCGGCTTGCAATCGGTAACCAACCCCTTGCCCGCAACCGGGGGCGCTGACCCAGATACTGCCAACCAGGCACGCCGCAACACGCCGCTGGCAGTGAAGGCGCTGGACCGCCTGGTCTCGGTTCAGGACTATGCGGACTTTTCGCGCTCTTACGCTGGAATTGGCAAAGCCGCGTCCGTCAAGCTCTCGAACGGCCGCCGCCAAGTGGTATTCGTCACCATTGCGGGCGTCGAAGATATCCCGATTGCCATGACTTCCGACCTCTATCAGAACCTGGTGCAGGCGCTCCAACAATTCGGCGATCCTCAGCAACCCATACTCGTCGGCGTGCGCAAGGCGAAGCTGTTGGTGATCGCGGCCGGGATTCAGGTCTTGCCCGGTTATCAATTCGAAGACGTGGAGCCCAATGTGCGCGCCGCGCTGCTGGACACCTTCAGCTTCGACCAGCGGAATCTCGGCCAGACCGCTTTCCTTAGCGAGGCGATCAGCGCCATCCAAGAGGTCAACGGAGTGGCCTTTGTCAACATCACCGTCTTCGATTCGGTGGCCGAAGATATTTCGGCAACGGCACTGGCGGTGCTGAATACGACTCTGATCCGGCGCGGACACGTAACGGCGAGGCTGGCTTATGTGGACACGTCTCTCGATCCAACAAAACTGACGAATCCCACCGGTCAACAAGCCTTTCAAATCCAGCCGGCAGAGATTGCATATCTCACCCCGGATATCCCGGACACACTCATCCTGACTGAGATCACACCAACCAACCCCGGGCCCCCGCCGGCGCTGCGTCCTGAAAGGCGAAAGTCCCGATGGATTCGCCGCCTCGGAGGCCACAAGTGACCGGCGCAGCCGACCGTCTTTACAATCTGCTGCCGGCCGTTTACCGGATGGGCGATGCCGCGCAAGGCTATCCGCTACGCGCTCTGCTCAACGTTATCGCCGAACAGGTCAACATCGTCGAGGCGGATATCGCGCAGCTCTACGAAAACTGGTTCATCGAAACCTGTCAGGACTGGGTAGTCCCCTACATCGGCAGCTTGATCGGTTACACACCCGTCGAAGATGCGGCCCAATTGGGGGGCGGCACGACCCGCCGCAACCTCCTCCGCGAAAGCATTCTGATTTCCCGCAGTGAAGTGGCCAATACCGTCCGCTACCGCCGCCGTAAGGGGACGTTGCTAATCCTCGAAGACCTGGCGCAATCGGTGGCCGGGTGGCCGGCGAGCGCTGTGGAGTTCTACAAGCACGTGGGAGTGACCCAGAATATCAGCTATCTTCACCTCCATCGCGGCCGCACTGCAGACCTGCGGAACGGCAGAGACCTCGAGCGCCTGGGCGGAGCGTTTGATCGATTGGCCCGTACGGTAAACATCCGCCGGAGCGATTCCCACCACACTCCGGGAAGGCACAACACTCCATCCGTCGGCCTGTTTCTGTGGCGTCTCCAGGCCTATTCAGCCACGCGGGTACCCGCTTACTGTTACGAAGAAGAAGCCCCCAATTGCTATTTGTTCAGCCCATTGGGTAACGACACTGCGCTCTACAATAATCCGCGGCCCGCTGCTTCGTCGACGGAATACGGACTTACGGATCTCGATTTTCCAACGCCCATCCATCGGCGTGATCTCGAGCCGTTGCAGACCGTTCGCGCGGTCGCGCCCGCCGCGGCCGGCATCTCCTCATACTACGGCGAGGGCAAGAGCATTCAAATCTGGTTCGGCTCACTGTCGAACCCAGTACCGGCCAGCCAGATCGTGGCCGCAGATCTCAGCAATTGGGCCTATCGCCCACTGCCCGGTCAAGTGGCCTTGGATCCGCAACTCGGGCGCATGACCTTTCCGCACACCCACCAGCGCAAGCAGGAAGTATGGGTCTCATATTACTACGCCTTCAGCGCGGAGATCGGCGGCGGCGAGTATGATCGGGCCGTCAGCGAGCCCCCGGGCGCCACGGTGTATCTCGTGGGTGTCGACGAGAGCAATGGACATATTAACGATGCGCTGGCGCAGTGGCAACGCGACGCGCCTCAGCACGCGGTCATCGAGATTACCGACAGCCGCCTCTATACCGAACAGATCAACATCTCGCTGAAGGCCAGCCAGACTCTGCAGCTTCGGGCAGCAAATCGCAAACGCCCCGTGATCCGGCTCCTCGATTGGCAAACCAAGGCGGCGGATGACATGACGGTGAGCGGCGAGGCGGACACTTGGTTTATTGTGGATGGCCTGCTGGTTACCGGGCGTGGCATTCAAATTGAGGGCGATCTGATGGGCGTCACGATCCGCCATTCAACCCTCGTCCCTGGCTGGGGCCTGCAGTCCAACTGCGAGCCCAAGAGTACCGAGGCCAGCCTGGAGTTAATTGATGCGCCAGCCTGCCTGACTATCGAGCACAGCATTCTTGGTTCCATCCAGGTCACCCGCGATGAGGTGAAGCTGGACCCTATGGCGCTGCATATCAGCGACAGCATTCTGGATGCCACCAGCCAGGAACGCGTGGCACTGGGAGCGCCGGAGAAAGAATGCGCTTATACCACGCTCGAGATCCTCCGCAGCACGGTCTTCGGACAGATTCACACGCAAACCATTGCGCTGGCGGGGAACAGCATCTTCATGGGAACGATTCTCACCTGCCGCCGGCAGGAAGGTTGTGTGCGCTTCTGTTATGTCAAGCCCAGCTCGCGCACACCACGCCGCTACGAGTGTCAGCCGGATATGGTGGCGCAGGCGGTCGCGGCTCTGCCCGCCAGTGGCTTCACGTCCCAGGAGCGGGCCCGTCTATTGGCGAGTGAGCAATTGCGCGTCACCCCGCAATTCAATAGCACGCGTTATGGCACGCCGCGGTACTGCCAGCTTGCAAGCTCCTGCGCCCAGGAGATATCGAGCGGTGCGGACGACGAATCCGAAATGGGCGTTTTTCACGATCTATACCAACCCCGGCGGGCCGCTAATCTCACAACCCGCTTGGCTGAATATACACCTGCCGGCCTGGATGTCGGCATCATCTTTGCCAGCTAGGAAACCAGCATGAAAGCCGACCTCACACGTAACAGCTTTGATCCATTGAAACGCTTCACCCGTGTACTCATGCAGCAGGGCAGAGTCCAGCTCGACGCCGACTTCAACGAGCAGGCCGCCATATTGCTGAAATATCTTCAGGCCCTGGCCGCCGATCTGATCGGCCCACAGGGGGGCCCGATCGCGGATCTGGGTTTTCGAATCGCAGACAGCAACACCGCGACCGACTTCGCCATCAGCCCGGGACGCTACTACGTGGACGGCATACTGTGCGAACTGGCGCCTGCGTCCGGGTCCATTCCGATTACCAGCGTTTCGAAACAGCCAAAGCAATTCAAAGTTCCCGCTTCCTCAGCTGCAAGTTTCAGTAACGGTCAACCAGTCTTGCTTTCTTCAGAAGGCCAAATCGCTTTGGTGACGACGACGAACGTAGCCAACGACGTGGTGACAGTGGACAGCGATGTGAGCGCTATCCTGAGTGCGCAAAATCCCAAAGCTTATCTCAAATTTACAACCTTCCTCACACAGCCGGACTGTCCGTTGCCGCAGGGTACGCAACTCGCGCAAGGCACCTCTTTGATCTATCTCGATGTATGGGAGAGACTGATTACTTATGCCGAGGACGACAGCATCCGGGAGGTCGCCTTAGACGGCGCCGACACGGCGGCCCGATCAAAATTGGTTTGTCAAGTAAAACAGATGCCGCCCCCCGCTCAAAATGCCAAGTGCATGAGCGTCGAGGATCTGAAAGGCCAGCTTCAGCCCGCCAACAGAGGCCACCTGATGGCACAGGCCAAACAAACTTCTATTTCGACCGACCCTTGCGTGATTGCTTCCGACGCGAGCTATCGTGGACCGGAGAACCAACTTTATCGCGTAGAAGTTCATACTGGCGCCGGCACGGGCTCGAGCGGCAAACCCCTGACACCCACTTTTAAGTGGTCACGCGAGAACGGATCGGTTATTTTTCCGATTGTCAATCTCACTTCCGGCAGCGGAACCACTACAGTCGTGCTCGAGAGCCTGGGTCGTGATGATCGTTTTGGGCTGACCCAAAACGATTGGGTAGAAATTCAGGACGACAACTACGTCTTGCTCAACAGCGCCGGAACTCTCCTTCAGGTCCAGTCAATTGATAGCAGCAATCTTACGGTGACTCTATCCGGCACAGCGCCCCTAAATCTCGATCAGACAAAGCATCCGTTGCTGCGACGATGGGATCAGACGTTTGGCGATCCAGCCCAAGGCGGCTTGCAAATGGGGCCGGATAACGCCGCTCTGCCCATGGACGGCAACTGGCTCAATCTGGAGGATGGCATTCAGATTCAGTTCCAGGTAGCCTCGCAAGGCAGCACAAACCTCTATCGTACCGGCGATTATTGGCTGATTCCGGCCCGCACCGCCGCGGGAGATATTGAATGGCCGATGGGAACCAATGGACCTTTCGCTCTGCCACCCAACGGTGTGGATCACCACTACGCGTCACTTGCGGTCGTATCGGTAACTGGATCGGGCGTCGAAGTCTCCGATTTTTGTCAGAAGCAGTTTCAGCCCCTACCTCCCGCATAGCCAATCGTGCTGCCGCGCTAGTTTAAAAGGGTTCCACGCCGCGATCAGCTCGCCGAATCGGCGTGGAGTTCGCGCATCCGGTGAACCCGCATTTTGTGGTAAAGAGTGCGCTCGCTCGTCTGTAACCGCGCGGCGATTTCGCGCCGTGTCCGTCCCCCTTGGCTCAGGGCAATTTCCAGGACTCTTGCCTCAATCTGTTGAATCGCCTGTCCGTACGGAAGGCCTTGCTCGAAAATAGCGTTCGAGAGCCGGTCGGCGGCCTCGCCAATCCAGTCGCGCAATTCTCCAGCTTCCGTGCCGCAATGTGCCATCCAGTCCGACAAGTCCAACGAAATCCCCTCTGTCTTGCCGAACAGCATGCGCTCTACCCCATGCTCCAGCTGCCGGACATTGCCTTCGAAGGGTTGCCGTTCCAGGAATTGGATCAACTCGGGTGCAATGCTGGCGATGCCGGGAAATATGTGGCTATGCCGCCGGGCGAAAGCCAGTATCAAAGCGGCCAAATCCTGCGGACGCTCGCGGAGCGGGGGCAGCAAGAGCTTTACTACGTTTAGGCGATGATAGAGGTCCGACCGGAAACGGTTTTGCTGAATCAACGGCATCAGCGGGCGGTTACAAGCGGAGATGATCCGGACATCAATAGGCACCTCGCGATCAGATCCTACCGCTCGGACTACACTTCTTTGGAGAACGTCCAGGAGTTTGGGCTGGAGGGGCGGTGGCAGGTCATTGACATCGTCGAGAAATAACGTCCCACGGTGCGCCGTCTGAAATAAGCCTTTGCGTCCAATGGCCGCCCCTGAGAATGCTCCCCGCTCATGGCCGAAGAATTCGCTCTCCACCAGAGCTTCGCTGATTGTGCTGCAGTGCACCGTCACGAACGGAAATGATTTTCGTTTCTGGTCTAGCTGATGAATACCATAAGCGAGCACCTGTTTGCCCGTACCGGTTTCACCTTCTAGCAAGACAGTAATATCACTTACTCTGGCGGCTTTCTCAGCCTGCCGCAAAAGTGGAATCAGCTTGTTTGAAATTGTGATGAATCCCAGCTCCGCGAACGCGCGGAGCAGTTGCTGGTCCGATGAATCTAAGGCACTCAGTTGGTGAGACGGCATCAGTACGCTCTTTCATTGATGGTCGCCGGTATCGCGACGGATCGGTTTCGGACTGGACTTGTCCCCCGCACGAACGCCTTTGCTGCCAGCAAACGCGCTGCCGCTTTTGCATGGTGGGTCAATTTTGGCGAGCAAAGTAGGGTGGATCACTGGCAAGTGGGCCAAAAAATCGGACTTATCGCACTACTAGAAATACACTAATAAGCCATCTAGAACTGCGATGTCAAGCGCCAAAGTGACACTTAATGCAAGGGGATTCGCAAATTGTTTAAATGACCGGAACGCTGACGTTGAGATCGTTCAGTTTCCATGTAACTTCTTACGTACCAGACTGTTCAAGGAAGGGTATCGTCTCGGTTCATTGCGGCTTTGAGAAACGATGTGTGCACCATGAGCGGCACCCCAGATCACACTCCCATACTCGCGGTTAACTGCCCCAACTGTGGGCGTCAGAACGCTGCCGGACGTCAGTTCTGTCAATTCTGTGGGCATCGTCTCGCCCCCCGTCAAAAGGATGAGCCCGCCTCGAAGGGGCCACCCAACACTTCCGCAGAAGTGCAGGAATTGCAAGCCTCTTTGCAAGCTGCACAGGACGAAAATCGAGACCTACGCGAACAACTCGCGGCCATGCAAGAGCAACTCAACAAAGCCAAAGCCGTAAGCGCGAAGCCGGAACTTCCGTCGGTGGATCTTCCTCAGCTCCAGACGGAATTGAAATCGGAAGACGATAGGGCAGCCACAGTGGAGCCTCAATCGCCGGGGTGGGAGAAGAAGTCGCAGTCGGCCGAGGAGAAAACCGCACTGTTTGAAAAACAGATGGCTGCTCAGGCCCTCGATGCTTACAAGAATGCCGCTGATCTCGCTCAGCACTACGCGCAGACGGAACAACCGGCCACACAGAAAAAGTTGGCACGTGAAGAATTGGGGCCGCAGGCTACCACGATCCAACACGATTACAAGTACGCAGACGCCGCGAAGGACCCGTTCAACGTCACCGCGATGTATCACGATGACCGCTTCACATACATCGAAGCGACCCCGCATGAGACGCTAGCGGTATATGAATTGAAGGACGGCAAGCCAGTCCTGATTCAACACAACCTCGACAGAAAGATGGGACGGTACACCATCCCGAAAGTTCTCGAGGACGGCTATCTTCTCGTGGGCAAAAGCGAACTAAGATTCCACCGTGAAGCCAAAAGCTGATAATTACTCCGTAGGTTTTCCCGCATAATGCGGCCTGTTTTCGTGATGCCTTCGCCGAGTACCTGAATGGGGAACTACCTTAAAATAAAGGCGATTAGTGCCGGATGGAACCTTTTGATGCGACTTAAATCCTTTTCGCCGCAAGGCGAGTGCGGGTTCAAGTCCCGCCCCGGGCACCACTTAGGCGACTGTCCGGACCGGAGACATAGGTAACAGATTGTTCCTAAGACATAGGTAACACTTTTGGTCCGAAGGGATTTTCGAGGGGCTGCAAAGTTTTCTCCTCCAAGTCGACGTAACCGAGGTCGTATTCCATGAAGCTGACCAGCCAGATGCCGTCATCGACTTCCTTAACGCCCACGGCTTGGCCAGCCAGCGATTTGCTCAGGTTGATTTTCTTGCGGTAGAGACAGATGCGGCCGCAGCAGGTGACCAGCACGGTTTTGTCGTGAAACGGGTAGTGCGGTTCCGGAATGCCTTGATAGAGCCTGGGTGAGGCGGTGTAGAGCTGGGCGGGACATTTCATATCCAGCGCCGCACGTTCCGGACACATGGGTTACACCTTTTCGGCCCGCAGGGGGCGGATGACTGGATGCCGTGGAAGGAAAGCTCTGTTATGGACGAGCGAATGCGGTTTGTGATCCGGCTCAAAGATGGGGAGAGCATGGCTTCTCTATGCAGAGAGTTCGGGATTTCGCGGAAAACCGGCTACAAAATCTTTGAACGTTACGAGCAATGCGGACTGGAGGGGCTGAGCGATCGCGCACGCCGCCCTTTTCGGTATGCCAACCAGCTGCCGGAACAAGTGGAGGCGGCCATCGTGGCAGCCAAAAGGGAGAAGCCGCACTGGGGAGCGCGCAAGATTCGCGAGCGTCTGCTAGGACGTTTGCCGCACGCCATCAAAGTGCCGGCCGCCAGTACTGTGCATGCTGTGTTGGATCGCCATGGCCTGGTGAAGCGAACGCCACGCTGGCGGACCCGAGCCGAAGGCACACCGCTCTCTGACGGCCTGGCGCCGAATGACTTGTGGTGCACCGATTACAAGGGCGAGTTCCAGCTCGGCGACAAACGCTATTGTTACCCGCTTACGGTTACTGATCATGCTTCCCGCTATCTCCTGTTGTGTGAAGCGCTGGAATCGAATCGCGAAGAACTGGCCTTGCGGGCCTTTGATCGGCTGTTTCGCGAGCGTGGTTTACCGCAGGCCATTCGCTCGGACAACGGTGTTCCGTTCGCTTCTCCGCATGGGTTGTTTCAGCTCTCCAAGCTTTCGGTCTGGTGGCTGCGGTTGGGAATTTCGATCGAGCGCATCCGGCCTGGTCATCCGCAACAGAGCGGCCGGCACGAACGCATGCACCTCACACTAAAGAAGGAAGCGACTCGCCCGGCAGGAAACAATATTCTCCAGCAACAGGGAAAGTTCGACACCTTCTTAGAAGAATTTAACAACGAACGACCGCATGCGGCGCTGGATATGAAATGTCCCGCCCAGCTCTACACCGCCTCACCCAGGCTCTATCAAGGCATTCCGGAACCGCACTACCCGTTTCACGACAAAACCGTGCTGGTCACCTGCTGCGGCCGCATCTGTCTCTACCGCAAGAAAATCAACCTGAGCAAATCGCTGGCTGGCCAAGCCGTGGGCGTTAAGGAAGTCGATGACGGCATCTGGCTGGTCAGCTTCATGGAATACGACCTCGGTTACGTCGACTTGGAGGAGAAAACTTTGCAGCCCCTCGAAAATCCCTTCGGACCAAAAGTGTTACCTATGTCTTAGGAACAATCTGTTACCTATGTCTCCGGTCCGGGCATCAGGTTCAATTTTGCTTCGCGATTCTGGTGTTTGATGTTTATTGATCGCCTCCGCTCCCGACAGGCTCCGCTCATTCAACTTGCGCTGGATTTCCGCGTTTCGTAGGCTCTCCGCTCGCAGATATTCAGTCGAATAGCCTCTGATTTCTGCGCATGGTTCAGGCCACGCTCGATACAGTAACCAACCCGGTGTAAACCATATTCGAGCTGCTTTTGATACACGGCGGTAGCCATCGACTGAATTTTGAAGAGTTCATATGGCTGCAGCGAGCGGGCTTGGCCGCGCGCATGTTCGGTCATCTTAAAGACGTGGATCTTGCACGCCCGGCGTAAGAATCTTTGTCGGCGGTTCGGGATCAAACGATCGGCGCTGTAGGGGTGGAATGATGCGTTCGATCAAGCCAGGAGCAACATTTGCTTTTTGGCTGCAGCTTGAAACGGATCGGAACCAATTTGTCCTGCTGGACGAAGTAGCCATGTAGGTCTTCCACGCCTTGGGTTTCGATTCCATGACAACCGGATCGACCACGCGCTCGGTGCTGTATGTCCGGTGCCGCCGATGAAACCGGCGCCGGTTTGCTTTGCCGCACGCGTTCCAATTGCGCTTTGCCTATCAGTTCGCTTAGATGCTTCGCAGCGCCCGCGGTTCGCGCGTGCGTAGCACGATGTTCGTGTAGGCCTTACTCAGAATCGTCTCGGCTTTCTTGCCGTAAATCGCATCGAGCTGACTCATGCCTTGGAACCCGAGCACGATAGAGTTTGCAAATCAGTTCGACAACCACGACGCCACAACGCGCTCTTGCATGATCGAGCTCCACACCTTCCTCACCTACGATCCTTTTCGCGGCGGCGATGAAGGCGAGATTCCTGCGTGTGCAGATTGCGGAGCTGTTAAGCCGCTTCGCGCCTGCACATGCTCGCAAAACGCGCCAACCGGCCCTTCGATCTCGCGGCGTTTGGGTCCGAATTTTCAATGGACGATCTCGAGCACTACATCGCCGCCGATCCCGTGTCCCAAATCACCCGCGCAGCCGTAAAACACGGCCATTGAGGGAGCGAAAATCACCCAATCCGCCGCCTGACAAATCCGAACTCTGCACGGTTCGAGCTATCATTCGGAGCATATGTTGAACCGCCGGAGCTTTTCGCGCAATTTGGCGGGCGCTGCGCTCGGCGCTGCGGCCCTTTCTCGCACATCCACCGCCGCTAACGCCACCCCCGCGTCGCCCGAGCCCTCACGAACCGCGCCTTTCAAAGTTTCGGTCATGCTCTGGACCGTTTTTAGAGATCTTCCCTTCGAGCAGCGCCTCGAAAAAGTCATCGAAGCCGGCTACACCAATGTCGAGCTTGTCGGTGAATACAAAAAGTGGTCCTCCTCCGAATTCGATCGCTATAACGCGAAGCGCAAGCAGCTCGGCATATTCTTCGATACGACCGCCGGCCTTCGTCACGGCGCCGCCAATCCCGCTGACCGCGACGGCCTGCTCGCCGATGTTCGCAATGAGCTGCCCATCATGGAAAAGCTCGATTGCCCGTCGTGCATCGTCATGTCCGGCAATGTCGTTCTCGGTATGCCTCGCGAACAGCAGCACCAAAGCTGCATCGAAGGCCTCAAGCGCGCAGCCTCGATTGTCGAAGGCAAGCAAATCGCCGGCCACCCCGTGCGCCTCCTGCTTGAAAACATCGACCCCGAGGAAAATCCCAACTACTATCTCACCTCCGTCGCTGAGGGGTTCGATATCATCCGCGCCGTTAGCCATCCCCAAGTGCGCCTGCTCTACGATTTCTTCCACGAGCAGATCGCCGAAGGCAATTTGATCGAAAAGGTTGAAAAAAATGTTCAGTTTGCCGGCCTATTTCACATCGCCGACGTCCCTGGCCGTCATCAACCCGGCACTGGCGAGATCAACTACGGCAATATCTATCGCAAGCTCGCCGAGCTGAAGTACGATGGCATGATCGCAATGGAATTTCTACCCACCGGCGATCCGGTCTCGCGGCTTCGTAAAGCTCGCGAAGACGCTCTGCATCTGACTGCGGCATGTTGAATCAACCGGCTCTGTTCAAGCCGGAGGAATATCCGCCTCCCTCTCAGTACACGACCGGCCTGCTTCCGTCGCAAAAATTAAGTGAGGCCATCGAAGCCGGATATATTCGCGCGTCCCGGCCCATCTTGCCTGATCAGATCCAACCCTCGAGCATCGACCTACGCCTCGGCCCCGTCGCCTATCGCGTTTCCGCTAGTTTTTTGCCCCGCGCCAACACGACCGTTTCCGCCAAGCTCAATGACTTAGTCGTTGATCGGCTCGATCTTACTGACGGCGCGGTGCTTCAAACCGGCAACGTCTACATCGTTCCTTTGTTAGAAGAGCTGAATCTTCCAAATTTTTTATGGGGCAAGGCGAATCCTAAGAGCACGACCGGGCGTCTCGACGTCTTTACGCGTCTGCTGTCCGATTATGCCGACGAATTTGAGAGCGTGCCCACCGGCTGCAAAGGCAAGCTGTACGCCGAAATCGCTCCGCATACGTTCAGCATCATCGTCGAAGAAGGCTCCAGGCTGAACCAGCTCCGGCTCATCAAGGGCAGACCGGCGCCCTCGGCGGCGAAGTTATTCGCTCTCGATGAAGATGAAGGATTGGTCTACTCGCGAAATGAGCCAATTGAGGCGACCATTTCGAAGCAAAGTCTCTGGCTATCGCTCGATCTTGCCGGAACGAATGGCTCGGAGATAGTCGGTTACAAGGCGAAGAAACAAACTCCGCCCATCGATTTAAGCCAAATCAATTATTACGACCCCCTTACTTATTGGATTCCCATTTACAAGCCGAGTAAGTCAGGTATCGTTCTGGAAGCGAATGACTTCTATATTCTAGCCTCCAAAGAGCGCGTTCTGATTCCACCCGATTACGCGGCCGAAATGGTGCCCTTTGATCCATCAGTCGGTGAGTTTCGCATCCACTACGCCGGATTCTTCGATCCCGGATTCGGTTGCCGCACCGACGACCTGCGAGGCACCCACGCCGTCCTCGAAGTCCGATCTCACGGCATCCCGTTTTGGGTCGAAGATGGCCAGAAAATCGGCCGGCTAGTCTTCGAGCAGATGCTTGCCGTTCCCGACAAGCTCTACGGCCGCGATATCGGCTCGTCTTATCAGTTTCAAGGCCTCGCGCTCAGTAAGCAATTCAAGCGAAGCTGACTTACTCCACCCGTTCTAACACCAGCGCCGTGCTGTCATAGTCATCTTCAAGTTTAAAGCTGAGTCCATTCTGCATCAGATACGCCCCGCTTACTTCCGTGTCTTTATCGAGCAGCTTTCCATCGCTCGATTCCAACCGATATAACGCCTTCGCATCTAACCCGCGCAGCCGAATGGCCGGAGCCGGCGTGCTGAACTGTTGCGAGTGCCGGAAGGCAAACAGCACCGCGTGCTTCCCGTCTTTCGAAACATACTCACTGGCCGTAACATCGCTCGTTCGCGGCGATAACAGCCGGTAGAGATCTCCATTCTGTACTGTCCCTCGAATCCGCTTATCCAGCGCGACCATCTTGGTCGCCAAATCAAAATCCTCTTGCGTCCACTTATTCAAGTTGGCGCCGATTCCCAACGCCCCCTGCATCGCAACCAGAAACCGGAACTCGAGCGGCGTGCTTCTGTGGTTCATATTCGGCACGTCCGTCACCCACGCCGACATGAACTTCGCCGCATACGCCTGCGAAAAACCTTCCTGGATCTTCAGCCTGTCAAACGCCTCCGTGTTGTCCGACGTCCAGAACTCGTCCACATATCGCAAGACCCCCAAATCCACGCGGCCCCCTCCGCCCGAGCACGATTCAATCTCCAGGTTCGGATGTTTCTCTCTCAGCCGCCGCAAAATATCGTAGTAGTTCCACACATACTTCACCCACAGCTCTTTCTCCTCCGCGGGCGCAACCTCCGGCCATCCCGGCTCGCTGAAGATCCGGTTCATGTCCCATTTGAAATACCGGATGTGATACTCGGTGGCGAGCTTATCCAGCACGCCCAAGATATAGTCCCGTACATCATCACGCGCCAGGTTCAGCACAAGCTGGTTTCGCAGTTCGCTCCGCGGCCGCCCAGGGAAGTTCATCACCCAATCCGGATGCGCCCGATACAAGTCGCTGTCCGGGTTCACCATCTCCGGTTCCACCCACAAACCGAAGTCCATTCCCATATGATTTACATAATCGATCAGGCTCTCCAACCCGTGCGGAAACTTCTGCGGATTCACCACCCAATCGCCCAGTCCCGCTCGATCGTTATTCCGCTTTCCAAACCATCCGTCATCCACAACGAACAGCTCCACGCCCACCTTCGCCGCTTTCGCCGCCAGCTCCTTCTGCCCTTCCTCCGAAACGTTGAACTCCGTCGCCTCCCATGAGTTATAAAGCACCGGCCGCACCCGCGCGCTCAGCCCATGCGGCGCAATGTCCTTCCGTTCCAGATCGGACATCAATCTCGATGCCTCGCCAAACCCGTTCTCTGCGAACCCGCCATAGAAACGCGGCGTCTCGATCTGCTCGCCCGGTTTCAAGATGTACGCAAAATCGAATGGATTGAACCCGCCCGTGACTCTCACCTGCTGATACGGCGTCTGCTCTACCGTAATGCGCCAGTTGCCGCTCCACGCAAGCGCTCCGAACCACACACGCCCATGCTGCTCATCCGCGTCGCCATGGTCGATCGCAAACCACGGATTCAGATTGTGCCCCGTGTGCCCCAACCGGCTCTCCAGCACTTTCATGCCTTCCTGGATCGGCTCGCGATTTAACTGCGTCTCCGCCGCCCAGCGCCCGCTTAAATACGACAGCCTGTATCCATCCCCGTGCGGCACATACCACGTCGCCGATTGCGCGCTATCGAGCGTAATCGCCTGCGCGGTTCCGTTCCGAATCGTCGCCCATCGCTCAATCACGCCTGTTTCCGGATGCACTCGATAGTGCTGCACGGCTTCTATGTCATCGACGATGTCTTTCAGCGTGATATCCAGCTCATCCCCATGAATCTCGTGCGACACATACCGCAGCACCAGATCCCGATTCCCATTCGCACGCGTCACCTTCAGCGCCGGCTCGTAATAGCGCCGGCCGCCCCAACCCGGATACTCCTCGTTTTCAAGCATCTGGTGCGGATCGAACGACGAAATGTCCTTCCGTTCGACAGCCTGCGGCACATCCTCGATCCGCCACAACGGCCCACCCCAATAAAGATGCTGCAGCTCACCCTGCGCATCCACGCCCATTGCATACGCGCTGTGCGCGGTCGTGATCAGCCAAACCTTTTTCGCCTCCGAGTACCGAACCGTCTGCGCCGAGCCAATCACAGATCCTGCCATTGCCATAAACGCCAGCAATCGAATGCCATGCATGGTCTCGATTGTATTAGCCGACAGCTTGGAAGTGATCTAATGATCCTTCATGAAGCGTCTGCTCGCCTTGCTCCTCGCGATTCCAATGCTGCAAGCACAAAATCCTGACTGGTTTCCCAAACGAGACATGCTCACCATCGGTGTCTACTACTACCCCGAAGCGTGGCCCGAATCGCAATGGGCTCGCGACATGTCGAACATCCGCAAACTCAGCATGGAGTTCGTGCACATGGGCGAATTCGCCTGGTATTTCGAGGAGCCTGAGGAAGGCAAATATCACTTCGAGTGGCTCGAAAAAAACGTCGCGCTCGCGGCCCAAAACGGCCTTAAAGTCATTCTCTGCACGCCGAGCGCAACTCCGCCCATTTGGCTTACGCGCGAGCATCCTGAAATCCTGATGGTCGACGCGCAGGGCCGTACGATGGACCACGGCAGCCGCGAACACGCCGATTGGAGTTCGCCTCTGTATCGCGAATACGTCACCAAAATCGACACGGAGCTGGCGAAAAAGTTCGGCCACGACCCCCGCGTCTGGGGTTGGCAGATTGACAACGAGCTGAGCCATTACGGCCGCCGCTTCTCCTATTCGCAAGCCGCAACTGTCAAGTTCCGCGATTGGCTCAAAGAAAAATACGGCACGATCGACAAGCTGAATCAGGATTGGGGCGGCGCCTTCTGGTCAACCATGTATCAGAACTTCGACCAGATCGATATCCCGAACGAAGAAACGCTCGTCGCCGATCCGAGCCCGCACGCCGTGCTCGATTTCCGCCGCTGGTTCGCCCACGAAACGGCCGACTACATCAAGATGCAAGCCACCGTGTTACGCCAGTATTCGAAAAACCAGTGGATCACGACGAACTTCATGTCGATGCATGAAGAGGTCGATCCGGCAATGTCCCGCAACAGGCTCGACGTCTTCACCTGGACGCACTATCCCGTGCACGGCGAGCTGAACGAAGGCTCGCTCGGGTTCCGATTAGGGAGCGCCGAAGAGATGTCCTTCATGCACGATTGGATGCGCTCCTTCACCGGCCTCTCGGGTCTTATGGAGTTGCAGCCCGGTCAAGTAAATTGGGGCGCCGTCAATCCCTGGCCGCAGCCCGGCGCCATTCACATGTGGATCATTCGCGCATTCGGCGCAGGCGCTCGCCTGGTCTGCACCTATCGTTACCGCCAGCCGCTCTACGGCTCCGAGCTCTATCACAAAGGACTGGCTGAAACCGACGGCGTCACGCCTTCACCCGGCGGCCGTGAATACTCGCAAGCCATGCACGACATGATCGAGCTTCGCAAGCACTACAACGCCGATGCCCGCGAGCCCGCCTCCTACGCTGCGCGCCGGACCGCCTTCCTGATCAGCTACGACAATCGCTGGGACATCTCGAATCATCCGCAAACCAAGCGCTGGGATACCACCGCGCATTGGTTCCGCTACTACCGCGCCCTCAAGAGCATGATGGCGCCGGTCGACGTCCTCACGGCCGATCGCGATTTCAGCAAATATCCGTTCGTTCTCGCGCCCGCGTATCAGCTAATCGACAACGATCTCATCCGCCGCTTCACCGATTATGTCCAGAACGGCGGTCATCTGATCCTGACCTGCCGAACCGGACAAAAAGACATGCGCGGTCATCTTTGGGAAGCGCCGTGGGCCGCGCCGATTTATCCTCTCATCGGCGCTCGCATTCCGTTCTACGACTTGCTGCCGGTCGGCGTCAACGGCCGCGTCACTGCTGATGGAAAATCGTACTCCTGGGGCTCTTGGGGCGACATTTTGCAGCCTGATCCAGGTACCGAAGTCCTGGCCCAATACGCCGACCAGTTCTATTCCGGCCGCGCCGCTGCCGTTCATCACAAGCTCGGTAAAGGAACCGTCACCTACATCGGCGTTGACACTCTAGATGGCGAATTCGAACGCGCGCTCCTACACCGCGTCTATCAAACCATCGGGGCAAATCCAGCCAATCTTGACCCCAACTTCCTGGTCGATTGGCGAGATGGCTTCTGGGTCGCGACCAATTTCGCAAGCCAGCCGGAACAAATCCCGGCCTCTTCGAACGCCCAAATTCTTGTCGGCGAGCGCACCGTCCCACCCGGCGGCGCAACGGTTTGGATGGACCGTTAACGAGGCTCTTGGATCGTCAACACTCGGTCGCCGGTCTGATTCGTCACGACCTGTTTCGTGCCGCTCGGCCAAGCGATTTCGATCCGGTCTACATTGGTCGCCGATGCCAGCCCGAAGTGCAGCCGCAGATCGTTCTGCGAAAGATAGCTGCCTCCGCTTCTCACTTCGCCGTACTGCGTGTGCCTGCCCGCCATCAGCTTCACCCGTGCGCCGATCGCGCTGCGATTCGATCGCGTGCCTATGAGCTTCAAGATGATCCAATGGCCCGGCGGATTCACCGCCTGTTTCAACAGCGACGGCGCTTCGTTCTGATTGTTGATGGCGATCTCAACTGCTCCGTCGTTATCGAAATCGCCGAACGCCGCGCCGCGCGCCGAATGCTTCTCCATCAGCGCCGGCCCGGCATGATCCGAGATATCCCGAAAGCGGCCGTTGCCTAGGTTCTCATAGAGAATCGCCCGGTCTTTGTAGTGAATATCAATGTGCAGGCTGTCGACTTCCGGGAACGCGTGCCCGTTCACCAGCAGCAGGTCCTTCCACCCGTCATTATTGAAATCGAAGAACCCGGTACCCCAACCGACGTATCGGGTGTTTTGCCCCAAACCTGCATCCAGCGTCACGTCATCGAAGTTGCCATTGCCCCGATTCCGATACAGCGTCTCAAACTCGTCCGAAAAGTTCGTTCGAAAGATGCTCATGTGCCCGTCGCCGGTATAGTCCGCCGCGGCAACACCCATCCCCGACATCGCCTTTCCGTTCTGATCGAAAGCTACGCCCCGAATCACCGCCTCTTCTTCGAACCGGTCGTGACCTTTGTTGATATAAAGCAGCGACGGCGTCTGGTCGCAAGCCACGTAGATATCCGTTAGCCCGTCTTCGTTGAAATCGCCCGTCAACACGCTCAGCGAGTAATGCCCTTCCGGTGCCGCAATGCCCGACGACTCCGAAATATCGCTGAATGTCCCGTCGCCGTTGTTCTTGTAAAGTATGTTGCGGTCGAACGGCAGCCCGCGCGGCCCGCAATTCACCGCAATTCCGCGGTAAAAGCAATACGGATTTGCTCCCGGTCTCGGCGTCGTCGCCGGATCGAACTTCAGGTAATTCGAGACGAACAGATCTAAATGCCCATCGTTATCTATATCCACAAACGCGCAGCCGGTGTTGTAGCGAACCCGATCCTGCGTCAAATGCGCCGCCGCAGTCACATCTTCAAATCGCTTCCCCTGAATGTTGCGGTACAGGTGATTTTGTCCCCAGTACGTGACGAACAGATCGGTAAACCCGTCGTTGTCGTAGTCGCCCGCGCACACGCCTTGCGCCCAACCAGATGACCGCAACCCAAGCTCGTCGGTTACGTCGCGGAACCGGCCGTTTCCTTCGTTGTGATACATCCGGTTCGTCCCGCCTTTGCCCGAAAGAACGAACAAGTCGAGCAGTCCGTCATTGTCGTAATCGATCCAGGCGATCCCGCTGCCCGTCGTCTCGATGATGTATTGCTTTGAAACCGTCCCGCCGTTCGAAAAAACATCCGTCAGTCCGGCATATTTGGCAATGTTCCGGAAGTCCGGGCTGTACAGCGCCGCCGCGACCAGGAGAAAGCGAACGAAACTCACTGCTCGGGCTGTTTCTCGCCCAGTTTTTTGAGGAAATCGGAGAACTCGCCCTCGGGCGGTTTCTGCAATTGATCGAGCGTTGCCTTTTCCGCTTGCGCCTTTCCCATATCGCCTGAATCGCGATACGCCGTCAACAGCGCGTAATGCGCGGTTTCGTTGCCCGGTTGCAATGCCGTTGCCCGCGTCAGCAAAGAAATAGCTCGTTTGTAGTCTTTCTCTTGCGTCGAAAGCTTGCCCAATGCGATCAGCGCCTGGACGAAACTCGGAGACAACTCAATCGCTCTTTCAAAGTGCGACTTCGCATCCGCTGTTTTCCCCTGTACTTGCGCAATTTGCCCGAGCTGGAACTCGCACGCGCTATCTTCCGGGCTTACTTTTTGCTCCGACCGGAACTCATTCGCAGCCTGATTGAGCACAGCCGGGTCATGGCTCTCTAACAGCAACGCGCGGCCGAGCCGAAAGTGCAGATCCGGGGCATTCGAATTCATCTCGATCGCCTTTTTGTACTCAGCGACCGCATCCGAATAGCGATTTTGCACTTCGAAGATCTCGGCCGAAAGCTCATGCACCCGATAAGAGGCCGGCGCGCGCTGAAACATCGCAAATGTTGCATCGTTGAATGCTTTCATGTGCAGTTTCGCCGCACTATAGAGCACGTCCGGGTCGTTCGGGAAGCGTTCTTCGAGCTGTTGAATGCGCGTAAACGCATTTTTGGGATCGCATTTCACCGCCGCCAGTCCGGTCAGACGCGAAAGCGTCGGATCGGCATAGTTTTCACTCAATCCCGGCAGCGCGCTCTTGCAATCGCCGAGCGCCGCCTCGGTCAAAGCCAGAAATGCGCGGCCGGTTGGGTCTTTGGCATCCTTCAACTGGACCAGCGCCTCGGAATAACGGCCCTCCTGAAAGGCGCGAATGCCATCTTGGCTGCCGTACAAAGCGCTAACGATCAGCAGGAGGAAACTAGTGACCCGCATCGTCCAACATCAACTCGGCGTTCCCGAAACGATGATGCAGCTTGCCCTCGTAGTAGCGGAAGCTGATCAGCGGAGGCGGTCCAGGAGCGATCATCGGCTTCGTCGAGACCCGCTGGTCGGGGGTCTCAACCAAATCAGCGCAGCGCCCGGAATCGGCGATCTGCTGGACCAGCGGCTCTGGCGTCAGAAGCAATAGCAGAAGCAGCGCTATTTTCATTGCCGCGCACTCAGATCTTGAAGCGCTCGCCGCGCTATGGTGTTATTGGGCTTGCGATCAAGCAGCCGTTGCATCACTTCGCGCGCCTTGTCGTTCTGCCCCAGCTTGATATAAGTCCGTCCCAGATTCAGATAGAGTATATCTTCATCCGGCGCAACGCGGGTGCCGTATTCGAACGCCGCAATCGCATCGTTCATCTTGCCTAGTTGAATGAATACCGCGCCAAGATCGTTGATGGCGTCCGCATAGTCTGGGCGCAATTGAATGGCGTGCTCGAGGAGCTGCCGCGCCTCTTCGTAGTTCCCGCGCTTGGCCAATAGCGTGCCCAACCCATACGACGCGTCCGCGGACTGGCGGTCCAACTTGAGTGCCCGGCGAAAGTATTTCTCTGCGAGTTCACTCCGGCCGGCCTGCAAATGAATCTCGCCCACAAGCACGACGACACGCGCGTTGTCCGGTGTGCGTTCCAGCACCTTTTCGAGATACGGCAGCGCGTGATCCGGATACCCGGCCCACAAATACGCGCCGCCGAATTTGAAGAAATCACGATGCGTGGGGTTGACGTAAGTTCCGCCAAACGGGAAGCCGCTTCCCGGATGAGCTAGATCGTACGCGACCTGCTGACCCGTCGGCATCTTGCCGTAGACTTTGATAACCTGGCCGGATTCATTCAACAGTAATGGCAGCGGCACACGAAGCGAAGTGCGCCAATCGAACAGATATCGCCGAAAGATCTCGTACTCTGGCGTCGCTTCCTTGATGGTGAATAAACCTGGACCTCGCTGCGGCTCAGGCAGCGGCAGCGGCTCCAGAAACCAGGTGTCCTGAAGCTCGAGTTTGTTGTTGCCCTCTACTGCGGATTCGGGCAACCGCCGATGCGTTCTGAAAGGGTTGGTGCGGACGTCGCGCGAGCCTTCGGTGAGGGTGTAGATGTTACCAGCTTGGAGATTCTGAAAGTCCTGGACCTCGCCGCATGGCCACGTGACGCGAGCATGTTTCACCGACTGCTCACCCCCAAGACCGAAGATCATCCGCTTACTGTGCTGCGAAAGAAAGCCCGATCCGGCATCGAGCCATTTCGTTTGACCGTCGACCTCGACGCGCGCCCCGATGGCATCGCGATTCGATTTCGTTCCACACAAATCAAACGAAACCGAATGGTTGCCTTCAGCGCAGTTGTTCTGGAGAATGCGAACCTGCGGACCGAGCCGGCTCTTAAGAATCACGTCCGGACGGCCGTCGCCATCGAAGTCGGTAATCGCGAAGGCGCGGCTGTCGTCGGCATAATCGAGGCCACTAACGCCTGAGAAATCGAAGTAACGATCGCCGCGGCGAAGGTAGAAAACATTCGGTTCTCGCCCGTTCCAGCTATACTCTTCGCGCATGAATTGATTGATCGCGTTCCAGCCGTTCTGGTACGCGCCTGAGGCGACCGCTTTCACCGGCGACCGGGCAACCACCTGCCGCCAGAAAAAGCTGCCGAGATCGGTTGCCGATTCGTTTGTCAGCATGCCGCAGGTGATGAAGATCTCGGCTTGGCCGTCATTGTCGAGATCGTGCCCGCCCGACGACCACGCCCAGCGGCCGAACTCGACATGCTGTTGAAGCGTCGTGTCCTCGAACGTTCCGTCGCCGCGATTGCGAAACAGCGTGTTGCCCATCGTGTGGCCACGATAGTCCGCGCGCGCTTCGCCCTGCGCGGGGGCGAAATTCTTGCTCGCAACCACGCGTTGGCCGGCATCGGTCCACATATTCGCCACATACAAATCCGGCTTCCCGTCACGGTCGTAGTCGAACCAGCAGGCGCTCATGCCTGGCCCGATATCCTCGACGCCCGCGTTTGCCGCCTCATCGTGGAAATGCCCATGGTGATTCACGTACAGGTTCTTGCGCCCGAAATCATTCGCCACGTAGAGATCCGGCCAGCCGTCGCCATTGAAATCGCACCAGGCGGGCGCAAAGCTGAACCGGTCGTTGTTCTCGTTCATCCCGGTTTCGGCAGTGCAATCTTCAAACGACCCGCTGCCATCCGCGTTCAACTTGTTGCGGAAGAGAAAATTAGGCGGTCCGTTCCGCGCGTCGTGATAAGGCGATGCATACGTGTACTGAGCTTCACTCAGGAAATACACATAACAGCAGAGATAGAGATCCAGCTTGCCGTTGCGATCGAAATCGGCCGCAGCCATGCCCGTGAAACCGCCCGCGGGCAACGTCGCGAACCGGAATGCATCCGCACGCATCCGGAACCGGCCGCCGTCGTTCAAAAACAGCACCGGCCCGCCGCTCCGCAGCACGACCAGATCTTGGCGCCCGATGTTCCGCACATCGAGGAACAACGCCGAAGACGTTTCATCGAGCAGGCCGACATCCCACCCATCGGTCAGATCGGTCGCCAAGCCGTCCGAGTTTATCTTGTAAAGCCGATTCGGCAGGCCTCCGGGCTGGCAGACGTAGATTTCATCCGAGCCATCATTCATCGATATCGCCAACCGCGAGGCCGTTGCTTCCATAAATATCGATGCCCGAAGCGGGATCGAGCCGCGCTCGCCAGTACGGCACGCCTTTCGAAAGCTGTTCGGAAAATGACGGCACGTTTGCGAAAACAGCGGCCGAAACATCGCGGAAAAAAGGCTCGTCCGCGGTCGCGGTGTGCTCTTCAAGAGGCGCGAAGTGGACGGTTTTGCCGTTGCGCCACTCCAGTTCCCAACGCCCGACGCGATGATACAGTTTGCCGTCGTGTTTTCCCGTGACCTCGAACCGGACTATGTTGCTGGGTAGTGGATAGAAATGTGCGCGTCGCAGCGAGCCAAGCGATTCGACCCAGGTGCGCCACGCAAGCGCCGCCTGCGGGTCTGTTGTGGGCAACTCACCGGAATGCAGAGCGCGCTCGAGTGCTGCCCGAATCTCAAACGCTATCTTCTCTTCCGGAAATTCGTCTTCGCCGGGCTGAATGAATCGTCTTAAAGCTTCATACGGCGCCTGATGCGCGGCCTGTTCTTCGGCTTCGACCGGCTTGGATGGCAGGCATGTCAGAGCGGGAACAGCGGCGGCCGTAGCCAGAAATTCGCGCCGGCTGAAATGCCTCATTGCTTCACTGTCTCGACAATTTTCAGCGTCTGGTTCGCGGCAACTGGTCCGAGCGTTTGGATAATTCCGCTCGGCCACCGAATCTCAATTTGATCCGCGCGCTTGCACTCACCCAAGCCGAAATGCAGAGTGAACGAGTTCTGCGAATAATAACTGCCGCCGCTCATCACTTCGTCGATCCGCTTGCGCCCGCCCGCGGTCACAATCGCTCGTGCGCCAATTGCGCTGCGATTCGAACGAGTTCCCGAGAGTAACAAATTCAAATAGTGACCGTGCGGTCCATCATTCTTGAGCAGGCTGGGCGTCGAGTTCATATTCACCAGCACGATCTCCTCGCGCCCGTCGCCGTCCAGATCGCCAACTGCAAGCCCGCGCGCGGGACGGGGCGTCTGAAACGCTGGACCGGCGAGCGCTAGTGACGTCCTGGAATTTTCCGTTTCCGAGGTTTCGATAAAGAACGGTCGGCTCGAGGTATGTATCGCCGAGCTGTTTCCCTTCGATTTCGGGATAGACATGACCGTTCGCAATGACGAAGTCGCGCCAGCCGTCGTCATCCACATCAACAAATCCCACGCCCCAGCCGAGCAACTGGCGCGTTCGAACACCAGCCTCCCGCGAGACATCGGTGAAGAATTTGCCGTCGTCGTTGTGATAAAGCGATGTCAGGTCGCCTGAAAAGTTCGTCTTGGCAATATCGAGCAGTCCGTCGCCATCGTAATCCGCTACGGCAACGCCCATGCCGGCTTGCAGGTCGCCATCATAGTTCAGCGCGACGCCTGCTTCGACGCCGCGCTCTTCGAACGTGCCGTCGTGCCGGTTGTGGAACAGCAGGCTGCGCGTCATGTCGCAGGCGACGTAGATGATCGGGCCAGCCGTCGTTATCGAAATCCGCGGCAACCACGCCCAGGCTATAGCGGCCGCCTGGCTTCAGAATGCCGGCCTGTTCCGATACGTCGGAGAAGGTGCCGTTGCCGTTGTTGTGATAAAGGATGTTGTGCCCGAGCGGAAGCCCGCGCGGTCCGCACATCACCGGAATGTTCTTCCAGAGGCAATATTCGCCCTGACCGGGATGCGGCGTGGTTTTCAGGTCGAGATCGACGTAATTCGCGATGAACAAATCGAGATAGCCATCGCGATCGTAATCGAAGAACGAGCAGCCGGAGCCGTAACGCGTTCCGGTGACGGGAAGATGCGCCTCTTCTGTGACATCTTCGAAAGTGCCGTCGCCGCGATTGCGGTACAGGATATTGTGGCCGTAATAAGTGACCAGCAGATCGGGCCGGCCGTCGTTATCGTAATCGCCGACGCAAACGCCTTGCGCCCAGCCAGTATGGGTAAAACCAGACTGGGCGGCCACGTTTTTGAAGTGCCCATGGCCCTCGTTATGGTAAAGCTGCGGAAGGCTTTCGGTGGTCTCGCCGTTCAGGCGCGTGCCGTTGGCGATGAAGATATCGTTGCGGCCATCGCCATCGTAATCGAAGATGGCGACCCCATTTCCGGTGGTCTCGAGGATGTAGTCTTTGCGGTTGATACCGCCGTACACGTTTGGGACGGTGAGGCCGGACGCAGCGGCCAAGTCGCGAAAATCGGCGCGAAAAACTGGAAGAACCGGCGCAGCCAAGGCCGAAAACGTAAGACACGTCACAGCCACAGCGCACTTCATAGATTGGCCATTATAGCGTGAGCAACGCGAGGGCAGAAATCTCTTGAAGTATTAGGAATTCTCTTGAAGTAAACGTTTACGTGTGATACGTTCTATCCCAAGTTTGCTTTATTCAGCGGTCTGATTCATCTCAGCATTGGAGGGAATCTATGGAAAGTTTGCGCGGCTGCCTTCGTGCCGCTTTGTTTGTGCTGTTCGCAGCCACCGTTGCGTTAGCCCAGCGAGATCTCGGAACCATCACCGGTACCGTTGTCGACGCTCAAGGTGCGGCTGTTGCAAATGCAAAAGTCACGATCACCAATGACGCGACTGGCGTGGCCTCCGATACAGTCACCACAGACACTGGCGCTTTCACGCGTCCGGCTCTGAATCCCGGCACCTACACGGTTACTGTTGAGGCGCCAGGCTTTCAAAAGGCCCAGCAAAAGAACATCCTTGTCACTCCAAACGAGCCGGTTGCGGTGAACGTGACACTTCAGGTGGGCAACGTCAACCAAACCATCGAAGTCACGGCCGCGGCTCCTCTGCTGCAGACCGAATCGCCGGTTATCGGCGAGACGCTGAACAGCCGGCAAATAACAGATGCCCCCCTCGGTGGGCAGCGCACGTTTACCTTCCTCGCTGTTTTGACGCCAGGCGTACAGCCTGCTGAACCCGGGGCTCGTGACGCGCTGGGCGGCGGCTTCGCTGCGAATGGCGTTCGTTCCACCGGCGAAAACAACTTCCTGCTGAATGGCGTTGATAACAACGTCAACGTCATTGATTTCATCAACCAGGCTGCGTTTGTTATTGGTCCGGCGCCCGAGGCAATCGGCGACATGCAGATCATCAGCAATGGCGCAGACGCACAATATGGCCGCGCGGCCGGCGGCATCCTGGAGATCAGCCTGAAGAGCGGCACGAATCAACTTCATGGCACGCTTTGGGAAATTTTGTCGAACACGGATTTCGACGCAAACAAATGGGAGAACAACAAATCCGGTCTGCCGCGCAATAAATTTGACCAGAACCAGTTCGGCGGGGCTGCGGGTGGCCCGATTATCAAGAACAAGCTGTTTATTTTCGGGGATTACCAGGGCACGCGCATCCGGACCGCGGGCGGCTCGGTTCAAAACCTCGGGTTCGGCCCGACGTTCACCATACCGACCCCGGCGGAGAGAGCCGGCAATTTCTCGGGCCTGCCCGTCACGCTCTACGATCCAACGACGACGACGTGTGTCAGCGGCTGCATTCCAGGAACCTTGAATGCGGCCTCAGGGCAAAGGGCAACTTATACGCGCGCGCCTTACGCGAATAACACCATTCCTACGTCGGAAATGGATCCGGTGTCGATGAAGCTCGCCGCGCTCTATCCGAACCCGAATACGGCCTTAGCCAACTGCAGCGGGGCGCCCGCCGGCGCGGGCTGCTATGCGGTAGCCACTCCGGGAGCATTGAATACTGACCAGGGTGATGGCCGGGTGGATTGGCATTATAACGACGCAAACAGCATTTTCGGCACGATCAGTTGGGCGAACACGGCCAAGAGCAGCGTGCCTCCGTTTCCGGGCGCGTTGGACGGCGGCAATTTCCAGGGTTCGAGCGAGCAGGACCTCGGCCGTAACGCCATGTTGAGCTGGACCCATACGTTCTCGCCCACCATGGTGAACGAAGCGCGCGTAGGTTTCAGCCGCCTCGTCACGGCACGTACCCAGGCTAACGCCGACACGGACGTATTCAAGGAACTCGGGATTGGCGGCTACGATCCGACCACCACGCTAAATGGCGGCGCGCCGCAGATCGACCTCAACCGTTACAGCCAGATCGGCGCAAACGACTGGCTGCCGACTAAGGAGTACAACAACGAGTGGGACATGATTGAGAATCTCTCGATCGTGCATGGGAACCATCAATTCAAAATGGGAGGTGAATTCCGCGAACTGCACTTCCCGTTCTTCCAAGTACCTTTTCCGCATGGAGAACTAAGCTTCAATCAGGCAGAAACAGGCGCACAAGCCGCAACAGGCAACGTCAACGCGCTTGCCCCGAACACGGGAGACGAATTTGCATCGTTCCTTCTGGGATCGGTCGATACCACAGCCCAGATTTCCACGACCAACTTCATCTCTTCCACGAAGCAGGCATACGCGACCTACTTCATGGATAACTGGAAGGTGACACCGAAGCTGACGTTGAACCTCGGAGCGCGCTACGAATTGTTCTCGCCGATTGGAGAACAGTTTGGGCGGCAATCGAACTTCGATTTCGCCAAACTGACCCTCGATATCCCCACTGGACCGAATCAAAATGCGCCATTGCCTCCGAACTTCAACTCCCCTGCGACTATCAACGGCGTAACGTTCCCGGCTCTTTTCACCACGCCCATTACCGTCAGCCGTGGGCAGGTTAGCAAATACTTGATTCCTTGGGATAAGACCGATATCGGACCGCGGCTGGGCTTCGCCTATAGCATTGAGCCGAAAACAGTCATCCGCGGATTCTTCGGCATCTTCTACGGCGGTGAAGAAAACCAGGGCGGTAACCCGAATCGCGGCGAATCGGCGCCGTTTAACGAATCGCCCTCTTTGGCCCGTCCAGGAACGGTAAGCATTTTCCAACCGGACCCCTTGATGGCCAATGGGGCATACACAGGTGCGCTGAGCGTTGGTTTCCCGACGAATGTGTTCAACGGATATCCCGTTACCTCGCTCCAGTTCCGAGAGGTCTACCCGGACTTCGAAAACCCGGAGGTGCAAGAGTGGAACCTCGCGGTTCAGCACGAACTGCCTGGCCAGATGGCCTTGGAGGTCGGCTACGAAGGAAACCACCAGGCGCACCAGTTGTACCAGCCCGACCCGAATGCCTGCCCGACGGTGGTGAACACCGGGAACTTGAACTGCACTGCGCTGCGGCCCTATCCAGATATCGGATCGGTGAGCGGAACGGCCACCTTTGGGATCGGCAATTATGAGGCGATGACGGCATCGCTAACGAAGCGGATGACGAACGGATTGCAGGGCCAGTTGTCCTATACCTACGGCCACGCATTGTCCGATACAGGAACCACGCTTTCTGGATCGCCGGGATTTAATGTACTCGATGGAACCAAGATCGGTACAAGCTACGCCAGCGCGCCCTGGGATATTCGTCACGCGATTGTGGGATCGTTCAACTATCAGATTCCGTTCGGTCGCGGAAGGCAGTATGGCGCCAATCTGAACAAAGTGGTTCAAACGCTGGCCGGCAACTGGCAATTGAACGGAATTCTAACTCTGCGTACTGGACAGCCATTCACGCTCAATTCCGGGGGCGGCGCGTGTGCAGACGTCATCAGCGAGAACGGAACCTGTTTGCCGACCATGATGCCGGGCCAGACCAATCCGAACCAGGCCCCTCCCGGAGGGCGTTCTCCGAATGAGTGGTTCAACACCGCAAATTTTGTGCCGATTTCCCAGCTCACCCTGGGCGAACTGGAGACGCAGGGCAACACTGGGCTGAATAGCAACGTCGGACCGCCGCAGCGGACGTTTGATTTCTCCGTCTTCAAGGATTTCGCTTTCACCGAGAGATGGATACTCGAGTTCCGCGCGGAGGGAACCAATATTACGAATACACCGCAGTACAACGTCAGTAATATATCGCTGAACCAAAACAACAGCAACTTCGGCCAAATCACCGCAACCACTGCTGGAAGCGAGCGGCACATCGACTTCCAATTGCGACTGCAGTTTTAAGCTCGAGTAGTTGGTTGCAGCACTAATTGTTCTAAGTCTGCTGGCGGCGGATTCCCAATCCGCCGCCAGACCTGCTCAAACGGGGATTAAAGGCTCTCGAAGCGGGGAAGATCGCGGAGGCGCGAGCCGACCTGGAGCAAGCTTCCCGCGCCGATCCGAAAAATGCCTACGTCTGGAGTGCGCTCGCGCAGACGTATCTGAAAGGGAACCAGCCTCTCCTGGCGTCAGCGGCAGCCAAAAAGGCGGAGAAGATCGGCGGGCGAGATCCCGTCGTAAGTCATGCGCTCGCCATCTATTATTCGGAGACCGGAGACCTTCAGCACGCCGCGAAACTCGACGCGCAAATTGCGTTTTACTGGACAAAAACGCTGCTTCAACGCGGCGACTTCACGCAAGCTGCGGCAGTAGCAGAATCCGCTCTGGCGGGGCATCCGGGCAACGCCCAGATGGTGCTCGCGCTTGGTGTGGCGCGCTACGGGCAGCGGCGGTTCGACGATGCGATCACGGAGTTTCTGAAGACCATCCAGATTGACCCAGCGATCGAACAGCCCTATGTGTTCCTGGGCAAGATGCTCGACCAGGCGGGGCCGCATTTGGGTGAGATCACAAGAGTGTATGAGGCGTGGGTAGCGCGCGACCCGCAGAACGCAAAGGCTCAGTTGCTGCTCGCGAAAGCGCTGCTGGCGGCGAACGATCGCGATCAACGTGCCGAGCCGCTTCTGCAAAGATCAATCGCGCTCGATGGGAATGACTGGGAGACGCACTACGAGCTGGGCGTGCTGCTTGAAGGCAAACGCGATTACCCCGGCGCTGCGAAGGAACTGGAGCGCTCGATCGAGTTGGACCCGAAGCAGCCGATGGCGCACTATCATCTGGCGCGGGTCTACGACCGGTTAGGTCAGCCCGAGCGGGCGCAGGCGGAACGCGAAGCGCACCAGCGGCTCAGCGCGGCGCCTCAGCACTAACTTTTCCGTATTGCGGATCGGGAAGGGCTCAGTGATATGTTCTCAAGTGCATGGCAGAACTGAAGAGCGCAAATAGCGAGTCCCCTCAGACGCGGCCGAAATTCGGGCTGATCATCGGCAATCGCGGCTTTTTCCCCGATCATTTGTGCGCCACCGGGCGCGAGGACATGCTGCGCGTGATGGACGCGGCTGGCCTTGAAGCCGTCGCGCTCTCCACCGACGAATCGAAATTCGGCGCGGTCGAGACGTTCCAGGAAGCCCAGCGCTGCGCGGAGTTGTTCAAGAAGCATCGCGATGAGATTCAGGGCGTGATTGTCTCGTTGCCGAACTTCGGGGACGAGCGGGCCATTGCGGACACGCTGCGCATGTCGGGGCTGAACGTGCCCGTGGTGGTGCAGGCGACACCGGATACCCCGAACAAAATGACGATTCGCGACCGGCGCGATAGCTTTTGCGGCAAAATGTCGGCCTGCAATAACCTGATGCAGTACGGCATCCCGTATTCGTTGACGAGGCTGCACACGGAGGCGCCGGATTCAGAAGAGTTTCAGGCCGACCTGAAGTGGTTCGTGGCCGTGTGCCGCGTCGTGCGTGGGCTGCGCGGGATGCGGGTGGGATCGATCGGCGCGCGGCCGGCGGCATTCAATACGGTGCGCTACAGCGAGAAGCTGCTCGAGGCGCACGGAATTTCGGTAGTGACGATCGATCTTTCCGAGATCCTCGGGCGCATTCACAAGATGGAGATCGACGAGCCGGCGCCGCAGAAGAAGCTGGCGGATATCAAGGCTTATGTGACGACCGCGGATGTGCCCGAATCCTCGTTGATCAAGATGGCGAAATTGGGCGCGGTGATCGATGGGTGGATGCGCGATCAGGAACTCGCGATCAGTGCCGTGCAGTGCTGGACGGCGCTTGAGGAATATTTCGGCGTGGTTCCGTGCACGGTCATGAGCATGATGAGCAATAACCTGATGTCGAGCGCCTGCGAGGTCGACATTGTGGGGGTGGTCGGAATGCAGGCGCTGGCATTGGCGTCGGGAACGCCCAGCGCGCTGCTCGATTGGAACAACAACTATGGCGATGACCCGAATAAGGCGGTCTGTTTCCATTGCAGTAACTTGCCGAAGCACTTTTTCGCAGACGTGAAGATGGAATTTCAGGAGATCATTGCGGGGACCGTGGGCAAACTGAACACGTTCGGCACGCTATACGGGCGAGTACGGCCGTCGCCGATGAGTTATGTGCGTGTTTCGACGCGCGACAAAGAAGGACGCATTCGCGGCTATGTGGGGGACGGGCGATTTACAGATGATCCTCTCAAGACCTTCGGCGGAGCGGGCGTCGTGGAGATTCCGAGGATGCAGGAGCTGTTGCGGTATATCTGCGAGCAAGGCTTTGAGCACCACACTGCGGCGAATCTATCGCATTCGGCGAGCGTGGTATATGAAGCGGCGACGAGGTATCTAGGTTGGGACATGCATTGGCATAGGGCATAGAGGCGAGCGAAACTATCTTCCGAAAAACCCGTTAACCTACTGAAGTTTTGAGACTGCCCCTCCGATGAGTTCACTAAGGTGGTGTAGTCCATGACTTATCGCTCGATCTTCCGTTTGTTTTCTTCTGATCTGGCTATCGATCTGGGTACCGCCAATACGCTTGTCTACGCGGCCGGCAAAGGAATCGTACTAAACGAACCGTCAATTGTAGCTGTAAACCGGGCGACCGGAGAGATTGTGGGATGCGGAGCAGAAGCCAAGCAGATGCTGGGCCGGACTCCGGCGAACGTGGTTGCGATACGGCCGTTGCGCGATGGCGTAATTGCGGATTTCAAAATGGCTGAGCGCATGCTCAACTATTTCATTCAAAAAGCACATAAACGCAAGAGCCTGGTGCATCCGCGGATCGTGATCGGCGTCCCGAGCGAGACGACCGAGGTAGAGAAACGCGCCGTGCTCGATTCGACTTACCGGGCGAAAGCGAGCGAGGTGCACCTGGTGGAGCAGGCAATGGTGGCGGCGCTCGGCGCTGGGCTGCCCATAACTGAGCCGAGCGGGAACATGGTGGTGGATATTGGCGGCGGGACGACCGACATCGCGGTGATCTCGCTGTCGGGAATCGTGTATTCGCGCTCACTGCGCGTCGCCGGCAACCAGATGGACGATGCCATCATGGATTACGTCAAGAGAAAGTACAACCTTCTGGTTGGAGAGCGCACGGCGGAACGGATCAAAATTGAGATTGGATCGGCGTACCGGCTAAATCCACCGACTACTGCCGAAATCAAAGGACGAGACCTCATTCATGGGCTGCCGAAAGCGATCGAGCTCAAGGACGAAGAGATCCGCGAGGCTCTGGCGGACTGCGTCGCGTCCATTGTGGCTGCGATCCGGACGGCTTTGGAGCGCACCCCGCCCGAGCTAAGCAGCGACATCAGCGAACGCGGGATCATCCTCACTGGCGGCGGGTCGATGTTGAAGAACCTGGACGAGCGAATCCGCCGGGAAACCGGTATGCCGGTGTTGATGGCGGACGAGCCGCTTGCTTCCGTGGTCCTGGGCACGGGCAAAATGCTCGAGGATTTCAAATTGCTCCGAAAGATGGCGCTAAACTAGCCCCAAATCAACTTTGTGCCGGGGGTTGGCGGGGCGGAGGCCAGGCAACCTTTTCTCCGCGCCGCAGAGCCAAATTGGCGATTTGACCGGCGCGAGCGCATGCAACCCCAGCTTCGATGGTCGCGTTTGGCTGTTTCCGGGAGCGAACGCAATCGAAGAAATTTCCGACGTGCGAAACAGTGCCATCAAGAATGCTGTGCTCGGCAAGGATCGGCGATTGGTCCCGGGTCCGTTCGCGATAGATTTCGAAACCGCTGCGGTTGATCTTTAAAGTCCCGGTAGTCCCGCGGAAATCCAGGCCTCCATCATCGATCGAAGAGACCATCGTGCCTTCGTAACCTACCTCGAAACCCGGATAACGAAGGGCGGATTGAATCGTGTCCGGGCAGTCCCACTGCTCGAAGACGTACTTGTCGCCGAGTGTTTGAGCGAGTTTCGGCGCATCGGTTTTCATGGCCCAATGCACCACGTCAATCCAGTGCGCAAACAAGTCGGTCATCGCGCCGCCGCCGAAATCCCAAAACCAACGCCAGTTGCGGAATTTTTCGGCATCGAAGGGTTGATCGGGAGCAGGTCCGAGCCAGCGCTTCCAATCGAGCAGGTCGGTATCGATCGGCTTGGGCGTCTCTTGCGGCTGGTAATTTTGAAACCAATACGTGCGGACCTGCGTGATTCGTCCGATGTTCCCGCCCTGGATGAGCTCGACCGCGCTTTGGAAATGAATCCAGCTTCGCTGCTGCATGCCGCACTGCAGGATGCGGTTTGACGCGCGGACCGTGCGGATCAGCGGTTCGTTTTCCTCGATCCTGTGGGTGACGGGCTTTTCGAGGTATACATCTTTGCCGGCGGCAATGGCATCGGAAGCCATGCGGACGTGCCAATGGTTTGGGGCGGCGATGAAAACCGCCTGCACATCTTTTTTGTCTAGTAATTCACGGTAATCGAGGTGCGTGCTGGCCAGATTATTAGAGCGGTCGCGGATGGCGTCACGTCTTGGCTCGTAGACATCGCAACCTGCGATCAGATCGTAGCCACCCACCTTATCGGCCGAGTCCAAGAGATTGCGCATGCGGCCGCCACAGCCAATCGCACCGGCTTGGATGGAGTCGTTCGCGCCGGCGGCGCGGGAAGCAGCAAGAGCCGTCAATCCGCTGGCGACCAGGAATTTGCGTCGATTGGTTTGCATAGTGATAACGCTGGTATAGTACATCACGGGTTCGGCGTTGCGCTTGCTACGCTGGAATGTGCGTGTTCGCTGTCTCAGGGCTGCGCATTTCCCGGTCTAAAAAAAGAAATGCAACTTGATCAGATCCAAGACGCGGCCCAAGTTCCTTCGCCGGTGACACTGCCGGCGGCGCTCGAACGCACGCTGGCCAAGAGCCTGCCGGAGGGCACAGCCTTCGAGATGCAAATGCCGGGACAGCCGATTGCGCGCATAGGCCAGGGAGCCGTGAGATTTCGCGTGACGGCGAAGAATGCGCGTGCGGTGTCGGCCTTGAAGTCGCTCGACGAGATACGGATCGGCGAGGCCTATATTTTCGGGGATCTCGACATCGATGGCGACTTGCTCGCAGGATTGGATCTGCGAAACAGCCTGCGCGACCGGCATCTGCTCGCGTATTTGTGGTCAACGTATGGGCAGCGGCTGGTTTTCGGGCAAGCGGCGCGCGACCGCAAGTGGGTGAGCGAGCACTACGACGCGGATTCCAGTTTTTATCTGGCTTTTTTAGACACGCAGTCACGTTGTTATTCGCACGGCTATTTCGAAAGCGAGGACGAGACGCTGGAATCGGCCATTCAGCGGAAACTTGCGACGGCGTTTACGTCCGCGGGAATTCAGCCCGGAATGCGAGTGCTCGATATTGGCGCTGGTTGGGGCGCATTTGCCGAATTTGCGGGGCACCGTGGCGCCCGGGTCACCTCGCTGACCATTTCGAAGGAATCAGAATCGTTCTGCAAAGATTTGATCCGGCGCAAAGGGTTGCCTTGCGAAGTGGTGTGCGAGCACTTTCTCGAATATAAAAATCGCGAGCCGTTCGATGCCATCGTGAATCTCGGGGTGACAGAGCATTTGCCCGATTATGCCGGTTCGCTCGCGCAATATGAGAGGCTTCTGAAGCCGGGCGGCCGAGTGTACCTGGATGCTTGTGCATCGCGGACAAAATTCCCGTTTTCTTCCTTCATTTTGAAGTATGTTTGGCCAGGCAACGCTACGCCGCTACATTTGTCCAGCTATCTGGATGCTATGGCGGAAACGCCGTTCGAGCTTGCGATGGTGCAGAATGACCGGTTGAGCTATATGTTGACCACCCGGCATTGGGCCCAGAGATTGGACCGCGCGCACGCATTGGAGCCAACGCGTTGGAATGAGACTCTATACCGGCGTTTTCGTCTTTACTTGTGGGGTTGCGTGCACTGTTTCGCTACCGATGTGGTTACGGCATATCGATGGATGCTGCAGCTTCCAAAAGAAACCGGCGGGCGTACGGCGCTGATTCGAAGAGCGCCAACATCTATCTTCCGAAGAACCCAAAATACAATTCGTGCATGAACATCTTAGAAGAACTACCGACTGAAACCGAAACCGAAATTGCCAAATCATCCGAGCGGGCGCCGGAAGAACGAATCGACTGGTTGCGCAGTTTGCCCTTTCTCCTGATACACGTGGCGGCGCTGGCCGTGTTTTTTGTGGGGGTGAGCCCCGTAGCAGTGGTGACGTGCCTACTTTTATATGCAGCGCGGATGTTCGGATTGACGGCCGGATATCATCGCTATTTTTCGCATCGATCATTTAAGACCACACGGGCTTTCCAATTCGTGCTTGGTTGGCTCGGCACCATGGCCACGCAAAAGGGCCCGCTGTGGTGGGCGGCAAATCACCGGCATCATCACGCCACGTCCGACACGGACGAAGATGCGCATTCGCCGCGGCACGGCTTCTGGTGGTCGCATGTGGGGTGGTTTCTATGCAACAAATATCACGCCACCAACTACAGGCTCATTCCTGATTTCGCGCGCTTTCGCGAACTGCGATTCTTGAATAAGTGCGACGTGTTACCGCCCATTGCGCTGGTGCTCAGCATGGCGGGATTCGGTTGGTTGTTGCGGCACTGGTTCCCGGGGCTGCATACGTCGCCATGGCAGATGCTCGTGTGGGGATATTTTGTGAGCACGGTGCTGCTGTATCACGGAACCTTCGTCATTAATTCGCTCGCGCACGTGATCGGACGGCAGCGATTTGCGACGAAGGACGATAGCCGCAACAGCTTTCTGCTCGCAATCATCACGCTCGGTGAGGGCTGGCACAATAACCATCACTTTGTGCCGTCTTCGGAGCGCCAGGGCTTCTATTGGTGGGAAGTGGACATCACCCACTACACGCTAAGAGTGCTGTCGTGGTTTGGCTTGGTTTGGGATTTGAAGAAGCCGCCTAGGCACATCTATGCTCTGGCCGCTGCGCGGGGAAACGGGGAGCAGTAAGTTTCGCGCCTCTTTAAGCTACTCGGCTTTATTCTGCTCGCCGTCTTCGGGGAAAACAGCGTAGCCGGTGGAGGGCGGGAACACCGATTTCAGTAGAGTCAGGCGTTTCCGTAAATACCGGCTCGGCAGTTGGCGTGGACCCGTTTCCACATCGATATCGCAGCAGATCCCGTGAAGATAAAGCGTCAGCGTGTCAATGAAAGACTGCTTAAGATATTCGGCGAGTAGCGGGCTGTCCTTCTTCACATTGGCTTGACGGCGCAGGAGCGTTTGTTTCGCTTGCCAGCTTTCGTCGTCCACCTCGCCGTGCACCGTGGCCGCCAGCTCTTCCCGAATCAGAGCCTTATACGCCGCCGCCACTTCGGCCGGCCATTTCTCGGCTACCAGCCCTGCTAACCGGCGGTACAACCGGTAATGATATTCGGCAACGTCCTGCTCCTTGAGCGCGAATACGAGAACTGTCTCGTTCTCGAAGATGACTTGCGAAGCCCAGGATTGGCGCCCTTCCGCCGGCCGGTCGGTGACGACGAAATCTGCCAGTTTTTCGAGCGCCGCGCGGGTTTTGCGCCTGGTTTTCGCGCCCCCGCGCTCACCGGAGCGTTCCAGGTAGGGCACCAGCAGAATGGAAATGCGGGGGAGCATGGCCGCGATGGCAGGAGGCAGGGCGCCTACGGGTTCTTCCAGATATTCCTTGACTACTTCTTCGCTCATGGGAACGGAAGCGCAGAAATAGCCGAACGTGTTACTGAGCGGAATGACTTCAGCGCGGAAACGCTCGGCAAATTGCCCCACACTGACCTTCGCCAGGCTGGTTTGGGCGGGGCTCACCGGAGTCGACTCGCGTTGGATAGACATCTGTTTTTTCCGCCTCGATTCTAGCAGAGCCGCCGCTGCTACACTTGATTCAAACGTAGTGCAGTTCCTGGTGTCCGCAGGCGAGGCATCTGGCGATATGTACGCCGCACAAGTAGTATCGCGCCTGCGCCAAATATATCCATCTATCAAGCTCTTCGGCTGTGCGGGACCAAATCTGCAGGCCGCCGGTGTCGAGCCGGTGATCGACGCGGCCAACCTGGCCGTTGTCGGGCTCGCGGAAGTGGTGGGACACCTGCCACGGATCTATGGCGAATACCGCAAGCTTGTTCGACGCGCCCAGCAACGCCGTCCTGATGCCGCCCTGCTGACCGACAGCCCCGATTTTCACCTGCGCGTCGCTCGCCGGCTGAAAAGAATGGGGGTGCCCGTTTACTACCTGGTGGCTCCGCAGGTTTGGGCCTGGCGGCAGGGCAGGGTGCGGGCAATTGCCGAGCTGGTGGACCGTCTTTTTTGCCTGTTCCCGTTTGAAGAGGCCTGGTTTCGCGAACGTGGCGTGAATGCAACTTATATAGGACACCCACTGGCGGCAATGGTCCGAACGCGAACAATCCGGCGCGAGTTCTTTGAGCGGCATGGACTTAGAGCCGACGCGAAGACGATCGTGCTGCTGCCGGGCAGCCGGGTCGGCGAGGTTCGCAGGCATTTGCCGGTTCTATTTAAGACGGTTGCGGCCCTTCGCTCCCGTTTCGCCTTGAACGTGCTGCTCGCGACGCCAGAAGGCTTTCGCACAGCTCTTGCCTTTGCGAATCTTCGGGAACCGCTCAGCGCCCTGTCCATCCAAGTAATAGAAAACGAGACCTGGGACTGTATCGGCCATGCGGATTTAGCGCTCGCGGCCAGCGGTACGGTGACCGTTGAGGCTGCGGTTTTGGGTACTCCGATGGTCACTTACTACAAAGTCAACCCGCTCAGTTGGTGGGCGGGCAGGCGCTTGGTCAAAGTTCCGTTTCTTTCCATGGTGAATTTAATCGCGGAGCGGCAAATCGTTCCTGAATTGATGCAGCAAGAACTAACCGCAGAAAGGCTTGTGGCGGAAGCAGCCGATTTGCTAGAGGATCCACGCCGCGCGGAGCGGATGCGCGCGGATTTGGCTCGGGTACGCGCTGCTCTCACGCGCGAAGGCGATCCGCTGCAACGGGTGGCGGAGCTTATCAGCGACGATTTAGGCATCCCGGCAGCCGAATTGGGAGTGCAAGGCCCCGTTTTCTTAGGGAGACAATAGCAATGATGCGCAGTGTCAGATGGAGTATTCTGGTTTTCGCCTTGGCGGCGTGCGTATGGGCGCAGGAGCAACATCCGCGCATCAACGTCCAGAAGTATACGATCGACGCCGAGGTCAATCCGCGAACGCAATCTCTGGTTGCGACTGCCAAGATCGGCTTCACGGCTCTCGACAGCACGCCCAACGCGGTTTTCGAATTAAATAACGCTCTTACCGTCAGCAAGGCAATCGATTCGCAAGGACAACCGCTTGCCACTTCCCGCGACGACAAAGGTTTTACGGTTACAGTGAATTTTCCGAACCCGGTCCAGAAAACGCAATCGTGCGAATTTTCGATTAGCTATAGCGGCAAGCTTACCGGGAATGAAGATTCTCCTGTTTCGGGAATTAAGTTCGCGGCGCTGCACCCGGATTATGGGTATCTGATGTATCCGGCGCGCTGGTTCCCGGTCAGCGGGTACACGGTGAACCGGTTCGCGGCGGATCTGCACATTACGGTACCTTCGGGCTATCGTGTGATCGGCAGCGGAGACCTGAAGACCGATCAAGGCGCTAACAACACGACAATTTACTCGTTCCACTATGAAAAGCCGAGTTTTCCAGGCAGCATCGCGATCGTGAAAGACAATCCGGTGCATGTAAGTTCGCAAGGCATTACGGCGGATGTGTTTTTCCGGGATCAACAAGCCTCTGCCGCGCAAGATTACGGTGAGGAAACCGGCAAAATTCTGACATTTCTGACTTCCGAATACGGTCTTGCTCCGCAAGCGAGCTTGACGCTGGTGGAGACCGAAGATGGCGCGGTGAACGGCTACTCGGCGCCGGGGATTATTTTCCTTGCTCCTTCCTCGATCACCAAACAGGTGAATACGCGCGTGCTGGCGGACCAACTCTCGCGGCAGTGGTGGGGCGTGGTGGTATCGCCGGCGAGTCGAAACCATATATGGCTCGAAAACGGGCCGGCGCGGTTTTCCGAGCTGCTGTATACCGAACACGAGGCCGGTCCGGCCGCCATGGAATCGGAGATGAAGAATACTTACGTCGAAGCGCTCACCATCAAAGATCCGCCAGTGTTGCAGGCGGCTCGCCTGGATGACTATTCGCCCGAATACTGGGCGCTTACAGGCGCGAAAGGCGCCGCGATTCTCAACATGCTGCGGCATGTCATCGGCGACGCCGCGTTCAAAAAGGGCATGCATGCGTTCATCGATAAATACGAATGGCAGTCGGTAAACAGCGAAGAATTCCGTAAAACGATGGAAGCGGCTTCGAACCAGGAGCTGCGTTACTTCTTCATTCAATGGCTGGAATCAAGCGGCTCGCCGGAGTTCAAGCTGGAATATACGGTGTTGCGAACGCAGCAGGGATTCCGGGTAGTGGGGAAGATCAACCAGGATCTCGATACCTTTCGTATGCCGGTGGACTTAAAGATCGAGACGGAAGGGAATCCGGAGGAAAAGCAGATTGAAGTGACCGGCACGTCGTCTGAATTTAGCGTGGACACGTTCGGAAAACCGCGCAAGGTGGTCATCGATCCAAATCACGTGCTGCTCGCGCTCGATCACAACATGGAGATTGCGGTTGCCATCCGGCGCGGCGAGCAGTTCGTCGAGATCAATGATTACGCCAACGCACTGCGGGAGTATCAGAAGGCGCTCGAGGTGAATAAGAACAGCTCGCTGGCGCATTTTCGAATCGGCGAACTGTTTTTCAAGCAGAATAACTTCCAATCCGCAGCGAACGAGTTTCGTTCCGCCATCAATGGCGATCTGGACCCGAAGTGGACTGAGGTCTGGTCCCACGTAGAGCTCGGGAAGATCTTCGACATCACCGGCCAGCGGGATCGCGCGGTAAACGAGTACAAGCAGGCGATTCGCACGCACGACAACACCGGCGGCGCCCAGGAAGAAGCGGCGCGATATTCCACGAAGGCTTACGAGCAGAAAAACTCGGAGACTTAGTACTTAGGGAACCCGCACAAAACGGGCGAGGCGTTAAGCGCGCCCCCAAAGAGCAGGGGTTTTTTCCTGCCTTGCGGCGCGCATCCGGCCTTTGTGCTGCTTTTCGGCACAGGAAACCGTACTCGCACGCTTACCTGGAGCTAAATCCTATGGTGAGCCGCATCAAATAAATGGAAATGCGCGGCGAGTTCACAGCCACTACTACTTTGAGGCAAAGATCGCAACGGAGGCGATTGTCTGCCGCGGTTTCCGAGTGTGCATTCAGATGATAATCTGAAGGTGCCCGAGAAAGGAACGATTTGGACGATAGATTGAAGGAGTTGATGCAGGAGTTGGGTAACGCAATCAACGAATCCCTCTCTGACTCGGACCGCATCGCTGGCGCAATCGGAGAAATCAAGCGCGCCGGCTACGACGTTTTTCTAGTGCTCGAAGCCACCATCGGGTTCAACAAACGCGAGGAGGATGAAGAGTCCGACTCCGAAACGGGTGGAAGAGCTGAGCCGGTACGGCATGAATCCACCGGCAAGATCCGGCTGACCTCGCAGGATCAGAAATTTCTCCGGGCCTTAAAAATATCGGTCGAAGAAGACCAGAAGCCGTAACGATTACGGGATCAATTCCCGGTACACAGCGTAAGTTTCCCGGATGGCGCGCTCCCAAGGGAAGAGCTGCGCGCGTTCGCGCCCGCGCTGGCCGTAATCGTTGCGCACCTCGGGATCATTAACCAGACGCTGAAGAGCGGCCGCTATCTCTTCCGTGCAGAGTGGATTGACGAAGAGGGCGGCTTCGCCGCCTAGTTCGAGCAAAGACGGGCGATGCGATGCAATTACGGGCAGTCCATTCGACATCGCTTCTAAAACCGGCATGCCGAAGCCTTCGTCTAGCGATGGAAACGCGAAGATCGAGGCACGCGAATAAAGCGTATCGAGCTCGCCGCGAGAGACATAACCGAGTACTTTGATCCGCGCGCGGCATGGGCTGCTCTCGATACGGGCGAGAATCGGCGCGGCGCCGTATCCGGTCTTCGATCCAGCGAGAAAGAGCCGCCAATCGCCGGGAACAGACTCGAAGGCTTCGATCAGGCGAATCACGTTTTTTCTGGTCTGCAAAACGCCGGCGAAGAGAATGATGTTTTCGCGCGGGCGTTGCAGGAATGGAGACGGCGGAGTGACGCCGTGCGGCACGACGCGAATGCGCGAGCGATCGAAGTCTAACAATGCGCTCACCTGATCCGCCGTGAATTGGGACACCGCGATGATCAGATCGGAATTTTCCGCGGCGCGGCGCGCCTGTTCGGTAAAGCGCGCGCGAAATTCACGGGAAGAATACTCTTCGGTGATGACGAAGAGGTCGTGGAAGGTAGAAACGACCCGTTTCGCAGGCCGGTGATCGATTCTCTGATTTAGAGCATGAAACAGATCGGCACGGAATGTTGGGAACGGCGGTTGCAGCAATCTTCGTTGTACGTTCTTCCTGCCATCGCGAACGGCGCGAAAGAATTGCTTCGGACGATAGCACCAGAGGAAATCGTCCTTAGCGTACGTATTGCCTAGGCCGAAGAGCAGCGCTTGCGAATAGATGCCGATCCCGGTGGGATGCGGACCCACACCGTAGGTGGCATCGAGCGCAATGCGCACGTCCTAAATTTACCTGATCGCACAGGCTGGCGAGCGACTCGCCGTGCGCTCGTTTTTATAACCCGTATTCTTTGAGCTTGCGGTACAAGGTGGTTCTGCCGATGCCGAGCAAGGCCGCCGCGAGCGTGCGATCACCTTTGGTGTGTTCGATAGCCTCGAGAATCGTGGTTTTTTCGACCTCGGCGAGCGGGCGGATGACGGCGCCGCGCTGGCCAGCGAGTATTTGAGTTCCACGGTTTGCATTCGCCGCGACGAGCGAGCGTTCGAAAGAGCGGTTGACGACTGCGGACGGCAGATCGGCCTTTGAGATCCACGGGCCTGAGTTCATCGCCACCATCTGCTGCACGGTGTGTTCGAGTTCTCTCACATTGCCGGGCCACTCGTATTCGACGAGCGCATCCATCACTTCATCCGGAAGCTTGTGGCCGTTTCCATAGCGCTGCAAAAAATGCATAATCAGCGCGGGAATGTCTCCCTTTCGTTCCCGTAGGGGTGAAATGCGCACGCGCATCACGTTGAGCCGGTAATAAAGGTCCTGGCGGAAGCGCTTCGCCTCTACTTCAGCCGCGAGGTCGCGGTTCGTTGCGGCCACGAGGCGAAAATTCGAGCTGCGTTGCGCAAGCGCTCCCACCGCGCGAAACTCCTTTTCCTGCAGCACGCGCAATAGCTTCGTTTGCAGGTCGAGAGGCAGTTCACCGATCTCATCGAAGAATGCGGTGCCGCCGTTCGCCGCGTCCAGCAATCCTAGTTTGGGGGCGTGCGCTCCGGTGAATGCGCCTTTGGAGTAGCCGAAGAGTTCGCTTTCCATGAGCGGGCCGACCAGAGACGAGCAGTCGATAACCACGAACTGCCCGCGGCCTTCCATGTTGTGGATTGCGCGCGCGACCACTTCTTTACCGGTGCCTGTTTCGCCGAGGATCAGCACAGGGAAACGAGACTTGCCCATTCGGGTGACCAGCCGATGCACTTGTTTCATCGGGGCCGAATTACCGACCAGGGTCGAGAGCGGCGAAAAATCCAGCGCAATCTGCGGTGTCACGGCGCGATCAGAGTGCCTGCCCAACCCAACGCGACGTACTTCGCTAGAGTAGAGACTGCCTCGTGAAGCTAGTGCCGGAACTGAGCAGAAAGTCTCCTGGTGCGGCTTCGGTTATTGCGGCGGAGATTGTGGGTCCTGAGGAACTTCGGCGGGGGCAGGCGACGCCGTTGTGGCGGGAGCAGCTGCTGCGCCGGCATTCGGATTCAAAACGGTTTCGTCCAGGCGAACGACGAACACTTCTTTGTTCTCTGCGCTGAGAGTGGCCGCGAGCTGTTGCGCGGCTGCGACGGAGGATTCCTTGCCCACCAGCACGCGCCACATAGGAATTTTTCCTTGTCTGGGCGCAAGCTGCGCGATGCCGAACCGTTGTGCGTAGAGAGCGCGGGCGCGCTCCGCATTCGCAAAAATCGAAAATGCAGCAACCTGCACGGCATAGAAGTCATTTGCCGGAACGTCGTGCGGCGCGCCGATCACTTCGAGACGCACGAGACCTGTGCCTGGTCCTAACAGGTCGATCGAACGCGCAGCGGCTTTTGAAAGATCGATAATCCGTCCATCGACAAACGGACCGCGATCGATCACGCGAACGTTTACGCTCTTGTTGTTAGAAAGGTTCGTCACCTTGAGCCATGTATTGAACGGCATGAGGCGATGCGCGGCGACTAAGGTTTCCATATCGTAAATCTCTCCATCGGCGGCAGCGCGCCCATTAAATGGAATGCCGTACCAACTCGCGATGCCCTCCTCCGTATAGCCGACGGGCACTGCCAAAGGCCTCGGCGCATTCGAAGATTGTCTTGGCGCGGGCTGCGGAGCTTTTGCCGATGGCTGCGGAGTGGGCGGCACGTGCGCGACTCGATGCTTCTTGTGGCAACCCGCGAGCACGATCATGCAAACTGCCACTGCGGCAATTGCTCGGCGCGCTGGTCTGCGTTGTTCACTGCGCATGAGTCTCGGTGAAATTCCCCGTTCGCATCATACCCGCAATTTCACTCTTCAAAAAGACGCGGCGATTTGCTTGAACCGGTAAAACAAAATGCTGTTTCGGCGTTTTACAGCCTCAAAAACCGTCAGCGACCACCCCTCCGGCTCGCGCCCGTCATTTTTTTCTTGACTTTCGGTTGCGAACAACCTTATATATGAATCACACTGCGATCTGTAATAGATTGCAAATTTACGTTAGGGAGAATCGCTCGATGAAGAACGCAACCAAGAAGTCTGGCGGCGCAAAGAAGACTGCGAAGAAAACCGCCACGAAGAAGAAAGGCAAGTAACGAGAATACCCGCGCTAGCGGGATTCGAATTTCACTTCCGCCCCCGGGTCACTCCGGGGGCGTTTTTATTTTGCGTGTCAACGACGGTGCGCGTTAAGAAAAAAGGCGCCGGCTTGCCGCCGACGCCCGTAATCGTGAACTAGAGGAAAGATTATGGGAGGGTGTAGCGCAAGTCGACCCACGCCATATTCGTGTGAGCTTCCTTCGGTGCTCCGCTTGAAACACTGTAGGACCACGGATTGCGGTCGAGGTAAGAGTATTGCAGGATCAGCGCAATTTTGCCGTAGGTGGCATGGCTCCAAAGAGTCTGAACGAGATCGACGGTGCCTTCCTGGATGGCGCGGTTCTGGCTGGAACCCAAATAGCCATAGCCGTAATCGGTGAAGGTGATCGCGCCTTTGCTGCTGACGCTGCCGACGGCAGTGACGTCGCGGTCGATGAATACGCCGCCGTAGAGCAGGCCGACAACCGTTCTCTTTCCAAGGTTCACTTCGAAGCCATCGACGGTGGAACCGGAGTGGATGGGAGAGATGCCGCCGTTCGCGGTAATGATGAAATCAGGCGCCAAGCCGAAAATGTAACGGCCGCCGCCTTCGCCCCAGAAAACGTTCTCCACGAGATGGAAACCCCTGAACAACTCCAGGTTCGAATTGAAGAAGCCGGAATATCCGGCCGCCGATCGACTGATGAACGGCGCCTTAGCAGTGCCCGATCCTTCTTCCACTTTGAAGTTGCTTTCGATGCCGCCCACTTCCATGTGCAATAGCTTGTCGCCGGCATGTGCGTCGTAGGCGGCCTTCAAAATAACGTCGGGCGCGAGATTGGGTGTGTTGACGCCTCCGTAGAGACTAGGGCTGCTGGTGACGCTCACGCCGTTGTTGATTTGGGCATTGTTCGTCAGTAGGCTCGCGTACGCGGTAGGCACCGTAATCACGGAGCCGCCGCCCGAACCGCCGCCGTATTGTTGCGGATTCTCCAGCGAGAGTCCGATGCCGAAGTTGTCAGAAGGGTGAGCGACGAAGCGGAACTGGGTCTGGCGCGACCAAATGAGGCCCGCCTGGTAATTCGTATCTTCATTCTGCGTGAAGAAGATATCGGCCGGCACGGGTGAGAGACCTACGCGGTTCGGAGTAGCGAACGACCAATCCTGACCCGCCAAAACTTCGAACCAGCCTTTGCGCGCATCGACGAAGACGTTACGCATCCGGAACGTGTCGGAGTTGCTGGTGACGAATACGTTGGGCGGCGGTTGACCCAAGAAGTCAGCTTCGAAGTAGCCGAGAATTTTCACCCCCAAGACGGAAGAGTCGACTCGGAAGCCCACGCGGCTGTTCTGGGTCGAAAAGCTGGCTTCGGAGAGATTGCCCGCCCTGGTGTTGTTGAGCGGAATGCTGCCGAAGTTGGTTCCAATGCCGCTACCAACGTTGCTGGAGCGAGTGAAAAATGTGGCGTCAACAAATCCCAGTGGCGTGAACGTCGTATCGCCGAGATGGATGCCGAGCGGCGATGCGGGCGCGGTTTCATTTTTCTGCAGAGCAATGTTTGGGCGAGCGATGTTTACCGCGGGCACGATTTTGACCGGCGCCGCGCTGGCGAGCGCGTCCGTTCCGACGACGGGCGGAGTTCCGGTTCCACGTTGCAACGCATTCACACTTTCTAGAGATTTTTCGAGCAAGGCGCGTTGTTCGTCGACCGCTTGCTGCAGTTTCTTGATGGCCTCGTCCTGTTGCGCAATCTTTTGCCGCAACTGATTGAGGTCTGCGGCTGTGGGGGGCATGGCGACCGCGTTCGCAGGCGGTGTTTCGCCAGGCGGATCGGCCGCCAAAAGATGAAATGACATCAAAGGCACACAAAGCAGGGACAGACTCCAGCGTTTAGTCATAGTCCCCTTGAACTTACCGAATCGCTGTTACAGAGCCATTAACATGCAATGACTATTCGGCCGTTGACGATGGTTTGGCCCAGGTCTAAAGGCCTGAGACCGCTTTCGAGCGGATTGTTGCGCAATCGCTACACTGAAATAGTCCCGATGTCCGAACGGCCTTTCGTTCACCTCCACTGCCACACGGATTACTCCCTGCTCGATGGCGCCTGCGATATCAAAAAGCTGATGAGCATCGTAGAGCGGCAGAAGATGCCTGCGATTGCGATGACCGATCACGGAAATCTATTTGGCGCAGTCGAGTTTTATTCCGAAGCTGCCGCGCATGGCATTCACCCGGTGATCGGCTGCGAGGTTTACGTTTCGCAGCAGGGTCATAAAGTGAAATCCGAATCGGACCGCTACAACCATTTGGTGCTGCTGGCGGAAACGCAGCAAGGATACAAGAACCTCATTCAGTTGGTCTCGACCGGTTATCTCGATGGGTTTTACTACAAGCCGCGAATCGATAAGGACCTGCTGGCGCGCCACTCGAAGGGGCTGATCGCGATGTCGGCATGCCTGCGGGGGGATATCAACGAAACGATTCTCGCGGACCGCTATGAGGATGCGCGGCGGCTGGCGAACGAATATAGCGATCTGTTCGGAAAGAGCAATTTCTTTTTGGAGATGCAGGATCACGGCCTGGAACAGGATCGCGCGGTCATGCCGCAGATCCGCCGGATGTCTGGCGAAACGGGGATTCCGCTGGTGGTGACCAACGATGCGCACTATCTGAGCCATGACGACGTGCGCGCGCACGAGATCCTGCTGTGTATCCAGACCGGCAAGACCATGTCCGATCCGAATCGGATGCGTTTCTCTACTCCTGAGTTCTACGTGAAGACCAGGGCGGAGATGATGGCGCTCTTCGCGGAAGTGGAAGACGCGGTGGATCGCACGTGGGATATTGCGCAGCGTTGCCGGGTGAAGCTCGAGAAGGTAAAAGATCCTTTCCCGCGATTCGATGTGCCCGAGGGGCACTCGGCCGATACATATTTCGCCTATGTTGCGCGCGAAGGTTTTGAGAAGCGTCGGCCGCGATTGGAAGCTCTTCGTAAGCAGGGCCGACTGAAACACGTTTTACCTGACTATGTGGAGCGCCTGGAGCGCGAGATCGGGATGATCCAGCAGATGAAGTTCTCCGGATACTTCCTGATCGTGTGGGACTTCATCCGTTTCGCGAAGCAGAAAGGCATTCCCGTCGGTCCGGGGCGCGGATCGGCTGCGGGCAGCCTCGCGGGCTATGCCATGGGCATTACGGATATCGATCCGCTCGAATACGGACTGCTGTTCGAGCGCTTTTTAAATCCCGAGCGCGTGAGCATGCCGGATATCGATATCGACTTCTGCGGCAACGGGCGCGGCGAGGTCATTCAGTACGTCACGGAAAAGTATGGACGCGAGCAAGTAGCGCAGATCATCACCTTTGGCACGCTGGCCGCCAAAGCAGCCATCAAGGATGTTGGCCGCGTTCTCGATATGAGCTTCGCGGAGGTGGACCGCATCTCGAAGCTGGTCCCGCGGCAGTTGAATATCAAGCTCGAGAAGGCGATTGAGGACCCGGAGCTGAAAGAGGTAGCCGCCAGGGAGCCGCGCGTGAAGGAAGTGCTCGATATCAGCCTGAAGCTGGAGGGCGTTTGCCGGAACGCGGGAATGCACGCGGCGGGAGTTGTGATTTCGTCGGTGCCGCTGCGGGATCTAGTGCCGCTGTTCGTCACCAACAAGCAGGAAATCGTAACGCAGTACGACATGGTGGGCCTTGAGAAGCTCGGTCTTCTCAAGATGGACTTTTTGGGCCTTACGACGCTCACGATAATCGAGGAAGCGCTGAAGCTGATCAAAAAGTATCGCGGCGAGCAGATCGCAATCGAGGATCTGCCGCTCGATGACGCGGCCACTTACGAGAAAATCTTCAGCACCGGGTTCACCAGCGGCGTTTTCCAGTTTGAATCGCCGGGCATGCAGGACATTCTGCGCCGGTATCAGCCAAACCGGATTGAGGACCTGTGCGCTCTAAACGCGCTGTACCGTCCTGGACCGATCCAAGGCGGCATGATTCCGGACTTTATCGACCGCAAGCACGGCCGCAAGCCAATTGTGTACGATTTGCCGCAGTTGCAACCGATTCTCGAAGAGACATACGGCGTGATTCTGTATCAGGAGCAGGTCATGCAGATCTCAAACGAGTTGGCGGGCTATTCGCTGGGTGAGGCTGACATTCTGCGCCGCGCGATGGGAAAGAAAAATGCCGAAGAGATGGCGAGCCAGCGCGCGCGGTTCATCAGCGGGGCAACGGAGCGCGGATTTCCACCGAAGAAAATCGCGAAGATCTTCGAGCTGATGGAGCAGTTCGCGGGATATGGCTTCAATAAGTCGCACTCGGCCGCTTATGCCTATCTGGCCTACGTGACCGCGTACCTGAAGACGCATTATTCGGTTGAGTTTATGTCTGCGCTGCTTACTTCGGAATCGGGGAACACGGATAAGATCGTCAAGTACATCAACGAATGCCGCGAAATCGGCATCAGCGTTTTGCCGCCCGACGTGAATCAGAGCGATTTCAACTTCACCCCGGCGGGCAAGGCGATCCGCTTCGGGCTGGCGGCGGTCAAAAACGTAGGGCAAGGCGCAGTGGAGGCGATTGTTGCGGCTCGGGAGCAGGGCGGCCCGTTCTCTTCGATCTATGATTTTTGTGACCGCGTCAATTTGGGCCACGTGAACCGGCGCGTGATGGAAAGCCTGGTGAAAGCAGGCGCTCTCGATTCTACCGGCGCTAATCGGGCCCAGTTGACCGAAGCGCTGGATCGCGCGTTGGAATCTGCGATACAGATGTCGCGCGGGCGCGCCGTGGGGCAGCATGACTTTTTCGAATTCTTTGCTGAGACGCAAAGCCCGCAGCATACGCTGGTGAATCTGCCGGACTGGCCGATGCAGCAGAAGCTTGCCGGTGAAAAAGAGGTGCTCGGGATTTACGTTTCGGGGCATCCGCTCGACCGGTTCAATGACAAAGTAGCGGACCTGACAACTCACTTTACCGATAAGCTGGAAGATCTTGAGAAGAACACGGAAGTTCGGCTCTGTGGAATGCTGACCTCGATTGTTCGCAAGACGAACCGGGAAGGGAAATACTGGGCTGCGATGAAGATCGACGACGGGCGCGGGGTGGCGGATTGCATGGTGTTTGCGACGCGCTATGAAGAGCTGCTGCCAGTGTTGAAAGAAGACGAGGCGGTATTCATTCGCGCGTCCGTGCTGCCCGAAGAGAGCGGTCCGCCGAAACTTTCCGTTCAGGAAATGGTCAAGTTGGAGGACGCGCGCGTGGACCTGCCTTCGCTGATTTCGATCAGGATCTGGTTGAAGGACGAAGTCTCGACTGAGAAGGCGAGCGCGTTGAGCGAGCTGTTTGTGCGCAAGCGCGGGAGTACGGAAGTGCGGTTGCGGCTGGAGAAGCCGCGAGACTTTTCGGTGGTCATGGACGTGATGAGCAAGGTTCGGCCGGATCGCGAGTTTCGCGCGGAATTGGAGAGGATCTGCGGTCCCGAATCGATGGAAGTTTTGGCGAACTGATGGCCGAAGACCAAAACGAAATCGAAGACCTGCAAGACGTGCCCGAAACGGGCGCACCGCCGGAACAGCCGCTGACCAACCCGAGTTGGCAACGCGTGCAGCTTGCGCGCCATCACAAACGGCCTCACTCGCGCGACTACATACAGGCCTTGATCACCGGATTTCAGGAATTGCATGGTGATCGGTTATTCGGCGATGATCAATCGATTATTGCGGGTATGGGCTTCTTTGAAGGTAAGCCCGTAATGATCATCGGACAGCAGAAAGGCCGGGACACGAAAGAGAAGCTGCTTCGAAATTTCGGTATGCCGAAGCCGGAGGGATATCGCAAAGCGCTGCGGCTCATGATGCTTGCGGCGAAGTTCCGGCGTCCGATCGTGACTCTGGTGGACACGCCAGGCGCCTATCCGGGCATCGATGCCGAAGAGCGCGGGCAAGCGGAAGCGATCGCGTACAATTTGCGCGAGATGTCGCGCCTGACCACGCCAGTAATTGCGGTTATCATCGGCGAAGGAGGTAGCGGAGGAGCGTTGGCGCTGGCCGTCGCGAATCGAGTTTACATGCTTGAGAATGCGTATTACAGCGTCATTGCGCCCGAGAGCTGCGCCGCGATTATCTGGCGTGATTCCGGGAAAGCGCCATTAGCTGCTGCCGCGCTGCGCATGACCGCGACTGATTTAATGGAGATGAAGCTGATCGATGGCATCGTGCCCGAGCCTCCCGGCGGCGCTCATCTCGATCCCGACGCGGCCATACAGTCGCTACGCGAGACGCTGAAGCCGGCGCTTGATGAGCTTTCTGCGCTATCGCCGCAGGAGATTATCAACCAGCGATACGCGAAATTCCGGGAGATGGGTAACTACTTCAGCGAGGCGGCGATCTGAATAGAATTGGCGTGATCGTTGCGATCTTCGTAATTGGCTTTTTTGCTCTGATCGCCTATTCCACACTGCACGGGCCCCGCTATCGAGTCGAAGTCTGCATGGCATACCAGGCGCGCTCAGCGTGCAAAACCGTTTCCGCCAAGAGCGAGCAAGCGGCGCTGCGCTCGGCGGCCGAAAACGCGTGCGCGGATATTGCCAGTGGCGTGACTGATTCCATGCGCTGCGAGCAATCGGAACCGCAGCGCGTCAAGTGGTTAAATCGGCCCACCCGGTAGCTTGTCCCCGTCCTTTCACCCGCGCGTATTCCTCTCGCCCGATAGCGTCTTAGGGTTCGGGCTCGGCGATTGGATCGAAGTAATAGCGGTCGCGGTGCTTTTAGGACTGCTCATCGCAAATTGCAAGGTTCAGCCGTGGGCCCGCAGACTTTCTGAACGCACCGGCTGGTCGATGCTCGTCCTTGGTATTCTTCCCATCGCGCTGCGGGTGGCATTGCTCGCCCGCAGCCCGGCGCCAATTCCCACTGGCGCGGATGATTTTGGTTATATTCTGCTGGCCGATACCTTGCGTCATTTTCGGCTCGCGAACCCGCCGCATGCGCTGCCACAATTTTTCGAACAGATCTTCGTCATTCAGCGGCCGACGTACAGTTCCATGTATCCGATCGGGCAAGGCATCCTGCTCGCTGCCGGCTGGATCTGCTTTGGCAGCGCTTGGACAGGCGTTCTGTTCTCCGTCGCCGCTTTCTGCGCGCTCTGCTATTGGATGCTGCGCGGTTGGATGACCCCTGGTTGGGCTTTCGTAGGCGGATTGCTCGCGGTCGCGGAGTTTGGTCCGCTTTGCTATTGGATGAATTGCTACTGGGGCGGAGCGGTTTCGGCCAGCGCCGGATGTCTGGCCTTGGGTTCACTGCCGCGATTGCTAGCCAGGCCGCGATTGCGCTATGGCGCGACGCTCGGAGTAGGAATGGGCGTGCAGCTTTTAACACGTCCTTTCGAGTTCCTGCTGCTGTGCCTCGCTGTCATCGTGTTCCTGGTCGCACCGCTGATTCGTAATCGAGCCCTGCTGAAGCCAATCGGAATCGCATGCCTGGCCACAGCGTGCACGGGCGGCGTTGTGCTTGCGCAGAACAAAGCGGTTACGAAGAGTTGGACGACACTGCCGTACAGCCTCTACGGTTATCAATACGGCATACCAGCCACGTTCACGTTTCAAGCGGATCCAATTCCGCACCAAAACTTGAATTACGAACAGGATCTCGATTACCGCGCTGAAAAGGCGATTCACGACAATGCCGGAGATACGGTCGGCGCTTACTTCGAACGCCTCCTCTTTCGAATCCGGTTCTATCGCTTCTTCTTCTTTGCTCCCCTGTATATTGCGCTCCTGGCCTTTCTATTAGCGGTTCGCAACTGGTGCCTTGCGTGGCTGATCGTGACGGCTGCCATCTTTGCGCTTGGTACGAACTTCTACCCCTATTTCTATCCCCACTACATTGCGGCAATCGCTTGCGTGTTTGTGTTGGCGAGCGTGATAGGACTCGAACGCTTAAACCGCATCCGTACCAAAGGCATGGAACTCGGCGCCATAGTGGCGTTCGCCTGCGGGATTCAATTTCTGTTCTGGTATGGCGTGCACGCATTTGTCGAAGGGAATCTGTATCCCGAGCTGGTGCGGTTCGAGAGTTGGGACTATATCAATTCCGGTGACCCACAAGGACGTATCCTTATCGATCATGAGCTCGCGCGGCAGCCTGGCAGACAACTAGTGTTCGTGCGCTACGGTCCGGAGCACGGATTTCAGGAATGGGTGCACAATGCCGCGGAGATTGACCGTGGCCGGACGGTGTGGGTTCACGATCTCGGGTCAGACGAAAACGAAAAGCTGCTGCGCTATTATCCGGACCGCACCGCGTGGTTGCTCGCGCCTGACGAGAATCCTCCCAAGCTGAGCTTGTACAAACCCGAAAAAGGACCTTTTGTCGACGTGCAGTAGTTTAGGTCGTGAACTCAGCCGAAAGTTGCAGATAATTATACGAATTTCGGATGTGGTTAAAACTTCGCCCGCCGGGTATTCTACATTCAAATCCCTTGCAAAGCTGAACACACCATGTGGCTGGCGCGGCATTAGACCTCCGCGCCCGTCCCTTCCTCGCTCGACAATTCTTGCTAGTCTCTCGATAACCATCCACGGCGAGTATCACTACTCGGGGCGCTTCTGCGATTCGTATCGTCTAATCCGTGGGGGCGGCGATGGAACTAACTTCGAAGCACTACTTGCGGGCGGCCGTTGTCTGACTTGCGTCCGCGGCCTGCGGCTTTTGCCAGACAAGCGGATACAACAATAACGCTAATCCGCAGCAAGCGCCGCTGCAGCAACCGCCGGGATACTACAGCAACAATCCTAATCCGCCGCAACCAGCGCGGCCGGGATCATCGCAGCGCCCAGCCATGCAAGCTGAGATGCCAAGGCCGGGTTCGTTGAATTACGTGCAAGGCCAAGTATCGGCTGACGGGCAACCTCTGACACCGCAGTCAATCGGACATTTCGCTCTGCAACTCAATCGAACGCTCGCTACCGGAAACGGCTACGCGGAGGTGTTGTTAACGCCTGGTGCTTTCTTACGAGTCGGCCCGAATAGCGAGTTCCGAATGGCCTCGGTCGGTCTCTCCGACACTCGTGTGAATCTCACGCGTGGAAACGCATTGATCGAAGTCGACCAATTCATAAAGGGCACTCACTTGGAGGTAACCGTTGCGACCACGTCGGTCCACCTGCTGAAGAAGGGGCTTTATGGATTCAGCGTTAACCCTCCCGACGTCAGAACCTTCGATGGCAAAGCGGATGTCATCGGCCTTTCGAAACGGCGCGATATCGGCAAAGGCGATCAGATCCTGCTGGCCAATAATCCCGACCTGAAGAAAACCGGGTTTGACGAGAAGCAAGCGAAGGTCGACCAGCTCTATGTCTGGAGTGAAGCGCGCAGCCGCGACGAAGCTGCTCAGAATAAAGCAGTCGCGCAGAATGCAAACGGCTATTTCCCTGCCGGCGATGGTTGGTTCTGGGATCCGTATGCCGATTACTACGGATTTTGGCCGTCTGGGTTTCTATACCGTCCGTTCGGGTTCGGATTGGATGGCGGCTTTTACCCCGGCTTCTACGTTGGATATTACGGCGGCTATCACGGTTGGCACGGCTATCATGGCTGGCATGGATGGCACGGTGGGCATGGTTGGCATGGCGCCGGCCATGGCTGGCACGGTGGCGGGCGCCCGTTTGTTGGAGCTCACGGAAACGGTGTCGCGGGCGGCTTTCACGGAGGGTTCCACGGCGGTGGTGGGTTCCACGGAGGAAGCGGATCCCACGGTGGTGGCGCCATCGCTGACCTTGCGCACGTATTCTTCCTGAACGCGATACGCATCGGCGAGCGCTTCACATGCGGCGGATGAACGTCGATCAATTTTGTCTTCCTAAGTTATCGCGGACCGGATTACCACCGCGAGCCCGGGCATTGAGCAAAAGCGGCAAATCCAGCTAAGCTGTATAACGAATACTTTGCCGACACCGAAGATGGAACCGCAGACAAGCCCGGTCCGCGATCTTAACTGGATGCGTTCAAAGACATGGGCCATCTACGCTCTGCTTGTGATCCTTGCGATTTGCACGTCGTTGTTTCTAGTCAAGAATACCGACCTGAGTGTCTATTGGTATGCGGCAAGGGGATATTTTTCGGGAACACATTCGGCTTACGGACCCGACAGCGGAATCGGGCACCCCATGGAATATCGCTACCCGCCAGTTACTTACCTGATTATCTATCCTCTGCGGCTGCTCTCGTTGCGACTAGCGGGATTTTGCTGGATGCTCGGCGCGTGGGCCGCCGGGATCACAACCGTGACATTCGCAATTCGCCTTCGGGGATTCCGTTTCAGCGCCAATGCGATCATGGCCTGCTGCGCGTTCATGCTGGCCTATATTGTGCTCGCGATTCGTTACGGGAACGTGCAGCCGTACGTGATTTGCGCCCTGTTTTCGGCGCTGATTCTGGCTGAAAGGTATCCAGCTTGGGCGGGGCTTCTCTTAGCTTTTGCGATTACGTTTAAAATCTGGCCCATATTTTTCCTTCCGTGGTTGTTTCATCGCCCCAGGCGCAAAGCGGCTACTTACTCGGTTCTCTGGTTAGCAGCGCTGTGGATATCTCCCCTCATGGTTTTTGGCGCGCATGGTTACTGGTCGCTCCTTCAACAGTGGTATTCAGCGATGCGGCACCTTGGGACGGATTACTCAGAGTTCTATTACTTCCCTGGCCAGTCCTTGCGTGGCATCCTGTTGCGCTATTTCACTCCCATCAGTCCTGTTTTGAAAGGCTTTCCGATCATTCATGTGCTTTCATTGCCGCCGAAGGTTGCGGTGATCGCGTGGGGAACGCTTAGCTTACTTATATATTGCTTCACAGCGATTTACATGCTTCGTTCCGGCATTCGTAAACTGTGGGCGTGGGATGCGGTCGCGTTTGTTCTCTATTCGCTATTGGAGCCGTACGCGGTCAAAAGCGGTCTCATCTCTTTAGGGCCTGCGGCTTTGACTGCGGGATGCTTTTATACGTTCACAATTCGAAAATCGGCTGAAAGCCGTTCGGTCCGGCGAGCGAACCAGCTATTTGTTGCAGCTTGCCTGCTTTCGTTTCTGGGAGCGGTCATCCAATACCGGCCCTGGCAGCGTTACTTACTAACAGTGGGTCTGGATTTCTGGGCTGAGATTTTGCTTTTGAGCGCGCTTCTGCTTTGGATCAGGCAGACGCGAGTGCCGGACGCGTTATGGAATGCTCAAACCCGCACTACGGCCGAAACACCAGAGGCGTGACGGAAATGCTGATGTCGCGGCTGACGGGCTGGGCGAGTGCGAGCACGCTGCGGAATTCGGGAAGCGCGATGTTGCTATAGGGCAGCCGGCTGGTGTCGCCTACAAACGAGCCGGAGCCGTCCTGCACAGCGTAATCGATAATCCGGCCTGTCCCGTCGAGCGTCAATGTCAATACCACAGAAGATCGCAATTCCACCGGCACGAGCGTGGGATCCATGGTGTCCGCGTACTGGACGGGAACTTCGTACCCGACGGTCTGGGTGGTGGTGCTGATTGTGAACGCCAGAGCGGCAAAAAGGATGAGGCTTGAAAGCACGCCCCCAGTGGCGGGAATCGTGAAGGGCCGCATGATCTCGCGCATTCGGAATCTCCATCGATTCCAGAGGCGTTCCAGGCGCGAGCTGCGAATGGCCTTCCGCTCGATCGAAGCGATAACAAGCAGGTTTGTCCGCAAACGGGCCGGAGCAACCGGATCAGGCAGACCGCGAAGCGTCGAGCGGACGGCGCTGATTTCGTCGACCAATTGGGAGCAGGATTCGCAATCGGCGAGATGCGCGGCCATTCGCTCCCGCTCGCTGCCGCGCAGCCGTCCATCGACGTAGTCGGCAGTCTTGCGCTTTGTGCTCCAGCAGTTCATGCCAATGCCATTTCGACCTACAAAACTCCTTACGCCATCGCTTCGGCGAGCCCCGGGTCGGGCCGCTGGGTTAGCTCGCGCCGCAACGCTTCGCGCCCGCGGAGAATCCGCGATTTCACAGTTCCCAACGAAACCTGCAGGATCTCCGCAATTTCCTCGTAACTGAGGTTCTGGATATCCCGAAGCACGACCGCCGTGCCAAACACCGGATTGATGCGGGCCAGTGCGCGTTCGATCAGGCTGCGCGTTTCGGCGTCGAGCGTTTGGTCAAATGGCGAGCGCCCCGGGTCGCAAGCGAGTTCCAGCAGCTGCTTTTGCTCGCCACGCTCGTTTTCGACCGAAACCTCGCGGCGGCAATGCCGCATGTGCCAACGGCGGTGATTATGCGCTTCGTTCACGGCGATTCGGTAAATCCAGGTCCGCAGGCTGCTCTGCTCGCGAAATGAATTCACGCCTCGAAACACCTTCAAAAACACTTCCTGAACCACGTCGGAGGCATCACTCGGAGCCGAAAGCAACCGGTAAACCAGACCGTAGATCGGTTGCTCATAGCGATTGATCAACTCTTCGTATGCCTCTTCGATGCCAGCCCGAAGGCCGCGCAAAATGCGCGCATCTTCCTCGGAAATTCCGGTCTGGGCGCCGGCCAGGATGGACAAAGCGCCCGAATGCCCCAATAAGGGTCGCGCCATCGCTTGAATTTTACCCCTACTGGCTTTGTGATTGCCAGCTACTCAAGTAGACACCGCGGAAAGCTCAAAGGTTCCCTCAACTCCGGTAACGCGCCGGTAGTAGGCCTCGTACTGGGGAATGATAAGGTCCGAGCAGAAGCGAGTCTCCGCTGTTTTACGGGCCGCCGCCGCCACTTTCGCGTGAAGGCCGTCGTCGGTAAGCAGTTCAGTGAGTCGCGCGGCCTGCGCCTCGATGCCGCCGACCGGCTCCATGAATCCGTCGATGCCGTGAGTAATCAAATCAGGAACTCCGCCCGTGAGGGTTGCAACCGGAGGCACCCCGCAGGCCATGGCTTCGAGCGCGGCGAGACCGAAAGCCTCCATTTCGCTGGGCAGATGGAGTACGTACATGCGCGGAATCAGGCGCTCCATGTGGTCCTGCTTGCCGAGGAAGCGGACGAAGCGTTCTACCCCCAGCTCATGCGCCAGTCGTTCGGCCCCGGCGCGATCGGGGCCGTCGCCCGCCATCACCAGCTCCGCATCCACGTTTTGGCGCACCTTCGCGAACGCGCTGATGCAATCGAGCACGCGCTTGACCGGCGCGAAAGTTTGAGATGTGGAGAATGCGCTTGCGGCCTTTGCGCTGGCCATCCGGGTCAGGCTTGTAGAGCGAGCAATTCACGAAGTTATGAATTACTTCGATCGGATTTTGCACGCCGAAGAAATCGACCGTGCGGCGGCGCATGTACTCACTGATCGTGGTGATGCCGTTGGACTGCTCGATCGAGAATTTGGTGATCGGGAAATAGGAGCGATCCGTTCCGACGAGCGTAATGTCTGTCCCATGCAGCGTAGTAATGAACGGCAGTCGCCGGCTGGTGGTCATCTGTTGCGCGAGCAACGCGGAGATGGAGTGCGGAATGGCGTAGTGGACGTGCAGCAGGTCAAGATTGTGGCGTTCCGCGATTTCGGCCATGCGTGACGCGAGCGCGAGGGTATAGGGCGGGTATTGAAAAAGCGGGTAATTCGAGACTTGGACTTCGTGATAGAAAATGCCGGGCGTGTCCGGATCGAGGCGAATGGGGTGCGCATAGCTGATGAAGTGCACCTCGTGGCCGCGCAGCGCGAGCTCTAGACCGAGCTCCGTGGCGACGATGCCGCTGCCGCCGTAGGTGGGGTAACAGGTGATCCCAATTCGCACGCTTATACCGTGAGGACGATTTTGCCGACATGCCCACCGCTTTCGAGACGCTCGTGCGCGAGTCGAGCGTCGCGCAAGGGGAATGTAGAGTCAATCACCGGGCGGATGGAGCTCTTCGAAGGCAGCAGCGGCCAAACGTCTTGAAGCAGGCCGCGCGCGACCTCGCCCTTTTGCGCTGTGGTGCGGCTGCGCATGGTGGAACCGAGCACGCGAGCGCGTTTCGACATGAGCTTCGCAATATCGAGCTGCCCGCTGCGGCCCCCTTGCGAAGAGACGATCGCGATGCGCCCCTCCACTGAGAGTGCTTCCAGATTTCTGTCCAGATAGGGACCGCCCACTAGATCGAGCACCACGTTGACGCCTTGGCCATGAGTGAGGTGTTTCGTTTCAGCCACGAAATCGGAATTCTTGTAATTGATGGCGTGCGCGGCGCCCAGCTCGATGCATGCTTCGCATTTCTCCTGAGTGCCGGCGGTCGCAAAAGGGATCGCGGACCAGGCGCGAGCCATCATGATGGCCATGCTGCCGATGCCGCTTGCTCCGCCATGAACGAGAACTGTTTGGCCCGCTTTGAGGCCGGCGCGCGTGATGAGGTTGTCATACACGGTGAACGCGTTTTCGGGCAGCGTTGCGGCTTGGATCGCGCTCCAGTTGGCCGGAATAGGCAAGACTTGCACTGCGGGAACCGCGACGAATTCGGCATATCCGCCGCCGCTTAGAATCGCGCAAACACGGTCGCCTGGCTTCCATTGACGGACATTTGCGCCGACTGAATCGACAGTTCCGGCGGCATCGAGGCCGGGAATGTCCGACGCGCCTGAAGGCGGCGGATAGTTGCCTTTGCGTTGGTGTACGTCTGCCTGCGCAACCCCGGCCGCTTCCACGCGAATGACGATTTCATCGGCCTGGGCTTGAGGCTTTGGACGCTCGACTGTGTCTCAGCACGGCGGCAGGACCGAAGGAACTGATTTCAATCGCGAGCATCGTACGCGAGTACCCCAGTCAGATTGTCGCGCAGGACCCTCGCAGCAGGACGCGGCTTCCGCGCGCTATGGTGGAAAACGTGGACCTGGAGAAATCGATTTTGCGCAAGGTAGGCGAGGCGATCGGCCGGTTTCGGATGATCCGCGATGGCGATCGCGTGGCCGTGGGCGTTTCGGGCGGAAAAGACTCGCTGACTCTCTTGGAATCGCTGATATTGCTCGAAAAACGCGCGCCGGTGCGGTTCACGGTTTGCGCCTTCACCGTGGAACAGGGAAAATTTTTGGCGCCGATTCAGCCGGTGGGTGCTTACTTGCAGCAGCGGGGCATCCATTGGACATATGTCCAGGACAATCCCTCTCTGAACCTTTTAACAGAGCAGCCCGGGCACGGTTGCGACCTATGTAGCAGGTTTCGGAGGCGCGCGGTTTATGACGTCGCACGCAAGTTAGGCGCTAACGTGATTGCATTCGGGCACACGGCGGACGATTTCTGCGAGGCCTTCCTGCGCAATGCCATGTTTACGGGCAGGATCAGCGCGCTTCCGCCGGTGACATGGTCGAGCAAGCGCGACTTCCGGCTGATTCGGCCCCTGGTTTACGTGACCGAAGATCTGACGCGGGCATTCGCCGCCGCGCTGGGTGCGCCTGTGATTCCGTGCGGGTGTTCTCAGAAAACGGGAACGGTGCGGCGCAGCTTGCGCGACATCATGGCGGACCTCGAAAAGGATCATCCTTTCCTGAAACAGACGCTGTTGAGTGCGATGGCAAACATCGATACAGGTCGGCTGCTCGATCCCCGCTTTCTTGACTTTGACGGAGTGACCGGCGAGCAGGACGCCGCTGCAGAAGACCGGGATCTGATCGCTATTTTTTAGCAAATCGAGGTATTTGCGTGAGCTAACATTGGTCTCACATGAGTGCCGAGCTAATCGTGGTGAATGGGCCGTCGGCGGGCACCCGGTATGCGCTCGGGAGTGCGGAGCTGGTGATCGGGCGCGCCCCCAATTCCACGCTGGTTCTGAATGAGCCGGAGGTCGCCTGGCGCCATTGCCAGGTACGGCAGCAGGGCGGGCGGTTTCTGGTTGCGGATCTTCGGACATCATCCGGTACGTACGTGAATGGAATGCGCTCGGCGGAGCGGTGGCTGGAGGATCGCGACCAGATCGGAGTAGGCAAGACCACCTTAATGTTCCGCGATAGCGCCGGGAACGGAATCTCGGTGCGCGAGGAAGCAGAGGTCAAGCCCGTATTGCTCGCTGCCTGCTCTCTGGTATTTCTTTTTCGTGCGCTTGCGGCCAGCGCGGGCGAGATGCAAACGCGACTCCTGCAGAAGCAGATTCTGCGGCTGGTTTCGGATCTGGTTCCGGTAGACGAAGGCGTGCTGCTGCTGGGCGCGAATGTGTCCGACCTGGTGCGGCAGTATCACGAATCGGCACCCGAGGACGGAGCGGACTTTGAGGCTGTGTTGAACAGGATCTGTGAAGAAGGCGCATGCTCGGATTCGCAGTCCCGTCTCATCGGTGTACCGCTGTATCTCGCCGCCGTGTTGGGGGGCGTGCTTGTGGTGCGGATTAACGAGCGCGAGGCAGGTCGATTAACAGCCCACCTCGAGGCCCTGACCGCAGTTGCCTCTCTGGCGGCCATCGGATTCGAGGCCAACAACGAAGTCGAGACGCTGCGGGCCGAAAATGCGCTGCTCCAGGAGCAGATTGCGGTCAACACCGGGATCGTGGGCAACAGCGCGGTGATTCGCCGGCTGCTGAGTTTAGTGGAGCGGGTTGCGCCTCGCGACACGACGGTTCTCATCACCGGCGAGAGCGGAACGGGCAAAGAGCTGGTGGCTCGCGCCTTGCATCAAAAAAGTCCGCGCCGGGACCACCCGTTCATCGCGGTGAACTGCGCCGCGCTCACCGAGAGCTTGTTCGAAAGCGAGCTTTTCGGGCATGAGAAAGGCGCATTTACGGGCGCGATTTCGTTGAAGCGCGGCCGATTTGAGCTGGCGCAGGGCGGGACGATTTTCCTCGACGAAGTGGGTGAGCTGGCGCACTCCGTGCAAGCTAAGCTGTTGCGTATTTTGCAGCAGCGGGAATTTGAGCGCGTGGGTGGAACACAGGTGTATCCGCTCGACATACGCGTGATTGCGGCGACCAATCTGGACTTGGCGGAAGCGGTGCGCGAGGGCAAGTTCCGCGAGGATTTGTTTCATCGGTTGAATGTAGTGAAGCTGGACTCGCCACCACTTCGCGACCGGACGGAAGATATTCCGCTGCTTGCGCGCTACTTTCTGGAGCGGTGTGTGGAACGCTGCAAGCGCCACGTCGAAGGACTTTCTAAAGAAGCCGAGCAGATCCTCACGCAGTACTCGTGGCCGGGAAACGTGCGGGAGTTGGAAAACGCGATGGAGCGCGCCGTTGTGCTGGGGGTATCGGAATGGGTTTTACCGGAGGATTTGCCGGAGACTTTGCTGGAAGCGGCGCCCCAAGATCTGGGCACGAAATACCATCATTCGGTTGGCCAGGCGAAACGCGATGCGATTCTGGACGCGTATTTGCAAGGCAACGGAGATTACAAGCAGGCCGCGCGGGTGCTGGGTCTGCACCCAAATTACTTGCTGCGGCTGGTTCGAAATCTTGGCTTGCGTGAGGAGATCCACCGGGCGCTAAACCATTCCGCCGGAGCATGATTTACGCCCGATGTGTAGGGCGGCGATTCCGCGCGTGAGTAATTCGAAATTCGATTGAGCAAAACCTGCCGCGGACATCATGGCCCGCAGTTCTTCGGCGCGCGGAAACTTCCGTATCGAGTCAGGAAGATAGGTATACGCTTCGCGCGAGCCGGATACAAGCGAGCCCACGGCCGGCAGCAAGACGCGCGAATAAAACCCGTAAGCCGCCTTCGTGATGCGTCCGGGCGGGTATGAAAATTCGAGAATCGTGAGCATACCGCCGGGCTTCAGAACCCGATGCAACTCGCGAAGACCGGCGCTGTAATTTGCCAAGTTACGGAAGCCAAACGAGATGGAGATTGCATCGACCGCTGCGTCGGCGAACGGCAGTTGCAAGGCATCCGCCTCGAGGAGCGGGGCGTCGAACCCGCGGCGATTCGCTTTGCGTTGCGCCGAAACGAGCATCTCATGACAGAAATCAGCTCCTATGACGCGCGTGCCTGCGATGCTTTCGAGAGCGAGGAGCACGTCGCCGGTGCCGCAGCAGAGATCGAGGATTCTTGCATCGGGACGGTTTAGAACCGGCGCCATGCGGTTCATCAGCACCTTGCGCCAGCCGCTGTCGATGTTGAACGAAAGCAGATGATTCAGGCGGTCGTATTGCGGCGCGATTTTGGCGAACATCCCGCGCACCCATTCGGCTGCCTGGCGTTCGTTGGATGCACCGGGCGGTCTGGTACCGCTGGCGCTCAAGTGCGGTCCTGCAAAGATTCGACGATTGCTCGGCGAACGAGAGCAGTTTCGACGCCCGGCACGATGCGGACCTGACCAATCGCCGTCGGGAGCACGAAATGAATTTTTCCCTGCAAGGTTTTTTTGTCGCTTCCAAGCCGCGCAATGAGGGAGTCAGGATTTAGCTGGCTTGCCGGCGGGAGCGGACCATAGCGGCAGATCGTTCGCCGTATCGCATTGCCAGATGTCTCATCGAGTAGGTCGAGCAGTTCCGCCAGACGGGTAGCAGCGAGCATACCCCACGCGATTGCCTCGCCATGAAGGAACTGGATGTAGCCGGTTTCGGCTTCGATCGCGTGACCAATCGTATGGCCAAAGTTCAGAACGCGGCGCAAATCGCTCTCCCGCTCGTCGGCGGAGACGACTTCGGCCTTGATCCGCACGGCAGCGCCGATGATCTGGTCGACCAAATCTGGCTGCATCGCGAGAACCTCGTCGGCGCGCGTTTCGAGAAGCTCGAAGAGCTTCGAATCGCGGATTATGCCGCACTTGATCACCTCGAAGAGGCCAGCGCGGTATTCGCGCGGCGGGAGTGTCGAGAGGACGCCGGGATCTATCAACACCGCCAACGGCTGATGAAAGCTTCCGATCAGATTCTTGCCGTTGATCAGGTTTACGCCGGTTTTGCCGCCCAGTGCGGCGTCCACCTGAGCGAGAAGCGTAGTCGGAATCTGAAGCGCGGGGATTCCGCGCATGAAGATGGCGGCGACAAATCCGGCAATATCGGTCACAATGCCGCCGCCGAAGCCAATAACCATCGAAGTTCGGTCGGCTCCAAGCTCTAGCATCTGCCCGGCCAGATTCTCGACGGCAGCCAGGCGCTTGTTGACTTCTCCGCCAGCGAAGAACAGGACATGATCACGCTGCGTCAGATGCCGGACCGCATTCCCGTGAAGCCGCCAAACATCTTCGGTGGTGACAATGAAGAGCTTGCCGGCAGATTTCGGAATGAACTCTCCAATGCGAGCCAAAATGCCGCGCTCGACGATCCCCGCATAGGTTTGCTGCGCAGTTATGACCTGAAAAGCCGGCACCGGTGATCCCGTTGTACCATGTGTAATTGCTCCACGAGCAGCACCCACCAAAGATGGGCCTGTGCCTGCTGCTGTTCGCGGCAGCGCCCTTATACAGTTCCAGCCCTTTAGCGGTGTTCTGGACGACGCCGTGCATCCTGGTGGCGTCCGTGCTGATTACGTGGGGCGCGGAATCGGCGCAATTTTTCGTGGCGCAGGGGTTCGCGTTGGCGATTCTCGCCTGGATGCAAACGTTGCCCGAGTTTGCGGTCGAAGCAGTTCTCGCCTGGCGGCAACAGACCGCCTTGCTGCTCGCAAACCTGACGGGAGCGCTGCGGCTTTTGACCGGCTTGGCGTGGCCGATGATCTATGCAACCGCAGCCATCGTTTATCGCAGGCGGACCGGCCAACCTTTAGGGCAAATCAGGCTCGATCCGCATCACAGCGTGGAGGTGATCGGATTGCTTTTCCCTTTGCTCTATGCGGTCGCGATCTGGTGGAAGGCGAGCCTGCACGCCTATGATGCGTGTGTGCTGATCGGATTTTACGCCGCGTATCTAGTGCTTTTGACCAAACTGCCGCCGCAGGCGCGAGAAGGCGCAGCCGATTTGGAAGCTGTGCCGCGCGCGATCGTGCTGGCGGCGCCTCGGCTGCGGATCGCATGCATTGCGGCGTGTTTTGTTGCGGGCGGCGTGTTGATTTATTTCACGGCCGAGCCATTTCTTGGCAGCCTTGTCGCGCTCGCGGGGGCGATGGGCGTGCCGAGTTTTATTGTCATTCAGTGGTTCGCGCCTGTCATTTCCGAATTCCCGGAGCTTGCTTCTACTTTTTACTTCGCGCGGCAGCGAGAGAATGCGGCGGTGGGGCTCATGAACATCGCTTCAAGCAATATCAATCAATGGACGCTGCTGGTTGCGATGCTTCCGTTGGTTTTCTCATTGAGCCGCGGACAAATTTCAGGCATACCGCTGGACGCGCAACAACGATCGGAACTGCTGCTGACGATAGCCCAGAGCGCGGTGGCTTTGACGTTTCTGTTGAATATGGCTTTCGAGTGGTGGGAAGCGGTTGCCATGTTCGCCATGTTTGCGGCCCAATTTGTGCTGCCGCCGTGGTTTGGAACAGGCGTCCGCGTCTGGATCACGGCAGGGTTTTTTGCATGGATTGTTTTCGCCGCAATGAAGATGATTGTGGCTGGGCGCCGGCCCCAGGCGTTAGCACAATTTGCGGCGACCTGGCGCGAGGTGAAAGGTACCGATAATTAGGCGTTTCCGAAGTTGATGAGCGCAACGCCGAAAATGATCATCACCAGACCGCCGATCTTCGCCATCGTGAACGGCTCTTTGAAAAACAGCCGCGCCCACAAGATCGCCCAGATGTAGCCAAGTGAAACCATCGGATACAGAACCGTAAGCTGGCCCTGCGCAATGCCCATGATGTAAAAGACCGAAGAGAGCAGATATAGGGCTATGCCAATGGCCAGCCAGTAGTTATTAAGAATACGAGCGAGGCTGCCGCGCATGTGTTCGGCTCCAAGCTTGAGGAACACCGCGCCAAAAGAGCCAATAAAGGAGCTGACAAGCACCAGGACGATCGAGTTGAGGGGTGTCTGCATCTATTTCTTCAATCCAAGAATCGAAACGCCGCAGACGATGAAGGCGATGCCCAGGACGCGGAAGAAATTCATGTGCTCGCCGAGCAGGAAGAGTGAGAGCAGCGTCACCCAGACGTAAGTCAGGGCAATGATGGGGAATAAGCGCGACAGTTCGCGGCCTTTGAGCGCCAGCGCCATTAAGAACGTCATTACGCCATACAGGGCGTAGCCGCAGAAAAGCTTGAAATTCGTGATAATTCCGATGCAATATCCAACAAACAGGCGCGGGTTGTGCGCGACGCTCGTCAGGGTGATATGCCCGCTTCCGAGCTGCCCCGTGCCTTGCTTGATCAGGATCTGTGCGGCGGCGCCAATCACCGTGCATGCGATAACCAGCAAGAACGAGCGTCTTGCGGCCGCGCGCGTATCGATGGGAGCTTCGAGAACCGTGGTGGAAGTCAAATTACTGTTCCAGATTGTCGAGACGGCGCTCGTGATCGACAACAATGATTCCGAGCCTTTCCTGGAGGCTAACGATGCGTTCTATCAGCGATTCCAATTTTTGAAAGCGCTGCTCATCTCTTGCTTCGTTATCCCGGTGCATTTGCGCAAGCAGTTCTACGCTCTGAGTAAGCGCTTCCAGCCGTTCGTCGATCGTCATCCGTCTACCCTTTCAGGATAGCTTTCTTCTCGGCTACACTGGGGACGAATGTCAGCGCCGCTGATTCCATCGCCGCTCGACTATATCGGACACCGGAGATTTGCATTGTACCCTCCGATCCGGAGCGCGGAGCCGAACGAGTGGCTATTAGGGTCGGGCTCCTGGTTTGAGGTGCGAGTGGTCAACGCTGCGACGGGGCGCGAGATGTGGATTCCGAGGCAGTATGTAGCCGGCGTGTCGGACAGGAACGGGATTCTGGTTGTGGAGCTGACCGAAGAAATTGAGTTCCGGGCAGGCGCTCTCGAGCCGAAGGCAAAGCGCGTGATCGAAATGCCGGTCGCGCCGCCGCAGCCTCAGCTCCAGCGGGAACACCGCAATTCGGGCCCTGCTTGCGTAGTGGGAATCCGGCTCGATGATCAGGCGCAATCGAGCATGAGCAAGGCTATGGTGACTCTGGGAATCGGCGCGCTGGTTATTTCACTTTTGGCGGTTTTGATTTCCGTACTTGCAAGATAACGTTTGCACTTGTTAGCCGGACGCCGCCTCTTCAATCATGCTTCGAATGAGCCGCATGGCTTCCTCGCGCTGACCCGCGCGCAGCTTTTCGAGAGCGTCCGAATCCACAATGCGATACCAGAGCTCGCGCCGCGCCGTGAAATCCTTTACGCGCGAGGCAATCTCCGGACGTAGTTCTCTCAAAATGGCGAGCATCTCGCCGTATTCCGGGCCGATTTCACGCTCCAGAAGCTGCCGGAGGCGTACGGCCAATGCAGGCGCCCAGCCATTCGTTGAGATTGCAATCGTCAGATCACCGTCCCGGTGAATAGAGCCGAAGCTGAAGCGGCAATGCTTGGGATCGTCGACGGCGTTGCAAAGGACGTTCTGCTCTTCCGCGAGGCGAAAGACTTCGGAGTTATCATCCTGGCTCGTGATGGCTAGAAAGCAGCCCGCGAGATCTTGCGGCTCGAAGCGGCGCCTGGCCCACGTGATCGAAGAGGTTGCGGCCATCGCGGCAATGGCCGGCTCGGCTGTGGGATTTACGTACAGGACGTGGGCGCGAGCATCCACCAGCCCGCGGATCTTCGCAAGCATTTCAGAGCCTTCGCCAATAACGACACACCGCTTGCCCGCGAGATCCAGAAAAATAGGGTACCTGAAATCCATTGCCTTCTATCCTGAAGATATTGCCAGTTCCGCGCCTGTTTCTCATTGATACGTTTGGCTTCATTTTTCGCGCCTATCATGCTCGCGCGCGCAGCGGCGCACCGCCAATGCGAACGAGTTCCGGGTTGTCAACGGAAGCCATTTACATCTTCCACAACATGCTTCGAAAGTTGAGGGCGAGCTTCAAGCCGCACTACATTGCGGCCATCTTTGAGAGCAGCGAGCCGACGTTCCGGTCTGAAAGTTTCGCGGAGTATAAAGCGAACCGCACTGAGATGCCGCACGATTTGGGTGAGCAAATTCCATATATCCGGCGCATGCTCGACGCGATGAGCATTCCGATACTCGAATTCCCTGGTTATGAAGCGGATGACGTGATCGGCGCGATCGCCTGCCGGGAGCAATCGAAAGCTTGCGAGGTGGTGATCGTTTCAAGCGATAAAGACATGCTGCAGCTTGTAAACGATCGCGTCTTCATGCTCAATCCGATAAAGGATGACGAATGGTACGACGCCGCGAAAACCGAGCAGTTCATGGGCGTGAAGCCATCGCAAGTGGCTGATCTGCTCGCGTTGAAGGGCGATTCGATCGACAATATTCCAGGAGCGCCGGGGATCGGCGACAAGGGCGCGAGGGATCTCATTGCACGGTTCGGCTCGGTTGAGGCGGTGCTCGATCGAGCAGCCGAAGTGGAGCGCAAAATGTATCGCGAAAGTTTATTGAACAATCGCGACCAAATTCTACTCAGCAAAAAGTTGGCCACCATTCAGACCGACATCCCGGTTGCATGGAAACTGGACGATCTGCGCGCGCACGAGCCGAGCAATTCAGCTTTGAAGGCGCTGTATAAGGAGCTGGAGTTTTTCAGTCTTTTGAAAGACCTCGCGCCGGAGGATGACAGCGCCACGCGGGATTACGAGGCGCTTCCGGATGCGGCGGCGGTCGAGGAATGGTTGAGCAAGCGGCCGGCAGGTGCCCCCATTGCGATTGCACTCGATCTGACGAACGCGTTTGCCGGGTTGTCGTACCGAATCGGCGAAGGCCGCGCGGTTCCGCTCGCGCTTGATCGATTCCATTCGAGCGGTGATTGAGTCGGAGGCGATTCCGAAAATCGCGCACGATGCAAAGGCGCTTGCAATCGGCCTCGCCACCTGGGGCATCCAGCCGCGGAACATTGCCGAAGACGCGATGCTGTATGCGTTTCTGTTATCTGCCGATCCGGGCGGGTGTTCGCCGGAAGCACTGGCGGAGCGGTTTCTTGACAGAAAGCTGAACGCAGCGGCGGAGCAACAGGCGGAAGCGACGCTTGCGGTCGCCGTGATGCTGCGGCCGCAAATCGTGCAACAGGAATTGGTGGACGTCTACCGCGAAATCGATCTTCCCCTCGCGCCGGTGCTAGGCCGGATGGAGACGACGGGCATTCGCGTCGATACAGACGTGTTGTCGGAACTTTCGACGCGTTTGACGGCGCGGATCGAGTCCATTGCGCAAAAAATTTACGATTTAGCCGGGCACCCATTCAACATCAACTCGCCACAACAGCTTGGAAAAGTTCTATTCGATGAGATGATGCTGCCCACGCCGGTGAAGTACGGCAAAGGCAAAGTGGTTTCAACTGCGGCGGATGTGCTGGAGGGTCTTGCGCCCGCTTATCCAGTCGCGCAATTCGTTCTCGATTACCGACAGCTGATGAAATTGAAAGGGACCTATATCGATGCCTTGCCGCAGTTGATCCGGCCCGAAACTGGCCGTGTGCATACAACATTCAATCAGGCCGGGGCGGCGACGGGGCGCTTGTCCTCATCGAATCCGAATCTGCAAAACATTCCGATTCGCACAGAAGAAGGCCGCGAAATTCGCGCTGCCTTTGTCCCTGAGCCTGGGTGGGAGTTGGTGATTGCGGATTATTCGCAAATTGAACTGCGATTACTCGCGCATATGTCGGGCGACCCGGTGCTCGTCGAATCGTTCAACAAAAACGAAGACATCCATGCGCGCACCGCGGCGGAGGTGTTCAACGTAAATCCGCTGCTGGTTTCGGCCGATATGCGGAGATCGGCGAAGACGGTCAACTTTGGAATCGTATATGGACAGACGCCGTTTGGACTGGCGCAGCAATTGTGCATCGGCCGCAAGGAAGCGGAATTGTACATCCGGCGCTATTTCGAACGTTATGCGGGGGTGCGCGAGTTCATCGACCAGACCATTGCGGAGGTGCGCAAGACCGGTGTTGCGAAGACGCTGCTCGGGCGGCGCAGGCCGATTCCCGATATGCAGAGCCGCAACCCGGCGGCGAGGTCGTTTGCAGAACGAACGGCCGTGAATACACCGCTGCAAGGCACGGCGGCGGACCTGATTAAGATGGCCATGATTCGGATTGCGCGGGCGCTCGATTCCGGAAGAATGAAATCGCGCATGCTGCTGCAGGTGCATGACGAATTGGTGTTCGAAGCGCCGCCGGATGAGAAGAATCACTTGAAGGAGCTGGTCAAGACACAAATGGAAACGGTTTACGAACTCCGTGTTCCGCTGGTTGTGGATGTTGGCAGCGGCCCAAATTGGAGGGATGCGAAGTGACTGCGCGTTGGGTTACGGCGGCAGCGGCGGCGGCCGCGCTGCTTACTTCTTGTGGCGGCGGCAAGAAAAGCGCGCAAATGGAAACTGCGCCGGCGCAATACAAAGTCAGAATGCAGACGAGCAAGGGTGACGTGGTGATTTTGGTGCATCGCGACTGGTCGCCCATTGGCGCGGACCACTTTTACGAGCTGAACAAAATGCATTTCTACGACGGCAACGGTTTCTTCCGCTGCTTGCCGGGATTTGTCGTGCAGTGGGGCATCAATGGCGATCCGGATATCAACAAAACATGGCGCGAGATTGCGATTCGGGACGACCCGCCGAAGGTGAGCAACAAGCCCGGCACGGTGGTGTTTGCCATGGCCGGGCCGAATTCGCGCACCACGCAGGTCTTCGTGAATCTAGGTGATAACAGCCGGCTCGATGCGCAGGGCTTCACGCCTTTCGGCGAGGTGATCGAAGGAATGGACCACATTGCCAGCGTCGACATGGAATACGGCGATGGGCCGCCGAATGGCGCCGGACCCAGTCAGGACGCCATTGCGGATATCGGCAATCCGTATCTCGAAGAGCACTTTCCGAAACTGGATTACATTAAGACGGCGCGGATTGTGCAGTAGCCGGGCTCGTGCGAGTGTGCTCCGCGATCCAAGCGCCAATTATGTTGAGCACCGCCGGCGACATCGTTTCCTGGATAGCTTGATATTCGCTCGCAAATCCGGTTTTTGCCGTTTGAAAAAGGTAGTTGAGACCGGGAAGCACGCGCACGGTGGCGTCATGGTTGTGCCCGCGCGCGAAGGCCGTTTTCATGGCGGATACGTTTTGGCTCGCCACTACGTTCATGTCTTTTTCGGCTTCCAGAGCAAGCACCGGGCAGGTGACTTGTTCCAGAGTCTGAGCGGGATTGTAGGACAGAAAGAACCGCAGCCACGGCGTTTCGAGATGATGCAACTGGCGCTCCCAGCTTCCAAGGAAGGGTTGATATCTCGGCATTAGCTTGAAGAGCTCCTTTCGCAGATCCTCTTCGGATTTGCCCTCGCGAACGAGATCGTAAAGAGTCTTGCCGATCTTGTAATCGGCATCGATCTGCTCGTCGGGAATGCCTGCCGCTCTTTCCGCCTGCTCGGTTTGGGCAAGCAGCACCTCTTCGCCCGGCACGGCAGTTCCCGCGAGCAACACCAGGAACGAGATTTGCGGTATATGGACGGCGACTATGGGTGCAACGATTGCTCCTTCGCCGTGGCCGAGAAGCCCAACATGTTTCGGATCGACATCGTTGCGCGATAGCAGATAACGCACGCCAGCTTCCGCGTCTGAAGCGAAATCGAGGGTTGTGGAGCTGCCGAAGTTGCCGCTCGATTCCGCAGTACCGCGATCGTCGACTCGCAGTACTGCCATTCCGCGTCGTGTCAGGTAATCCGCGAGTACGAGAAACGGCTTGTGCCCGGCAATCGTCTCATCGCGATCCTGTGGACCTGCGCCGCTAATTAATAGAACCGTCGGAAAGGGTCCTCCCGACGCTGGCTTGGTGAAGGTGGCCGCAAGCTGAACTCCCGTTGCGGCGGTGTTCGCATAATGAACTTGTTCCTCAACATAGGGGAACGGCGGCTTAGGCTCTTGCGACTGGGCAGTTGCGAAAAGCGGGATCACAATTGCAAACATCAGGCCAGCACGCATACAAAGCCCCATCATAAGCTGCTTCGAATCGAAGATCGTCTTTCAGTGTGTCGCAACACCTTGGCGGGATGCGATTCTAGAGTTACTGAAACAAATGACGGGAAATGACATACGCGCGAAGTTTTTGGACTACTTCGCAGCGCGGGGGCACCGAGTGGTTCGCAGCTCGTCACTGGTGCCCGCAAACGATCCAACGTTGCTGTTTGCAAACGCTGGGATGAATCAGTTTAAGGAAGTGTTTCTGGGGCTCGAAAAGCGCGATTGTTTGCGCGCCGCTACGTCGCAGAAATGTGTGCGCGCCGGCGGTAAGCATAACGATCTCGAAAATGTCGGCTATACGCGGCGGCACCTCACGTTTTTCCAGATGCTCGGAAATTTTTCTTTCGGTGATTATTTCAAACGGGATGCGATCGCGTTTGCGTGGGAGCTGATAACGAGCGCGCAATGGTTTGGACTGCCGAAAGACAAGCTGTACGTCACGGTTTTTCGCGAAGATGACGATGCCGAAGAGCTGTGGCAGAGAGTTGCCGGCGTTTCGAAGGACCGTATCTTTCGGCTGGATGAGAAAGACAATTTCTGGCAGATGGGCGAGACGGGACCGTGTGGTCCGTGCTCGGAAATCTACTTCGATCTGGGACCCGAGGCGGCGGAACCACGGCGCGAAGACGAACCGTTTCCCAGCGATAACGACCGCTTCGTCGAAATCTGGAACCTGGTGTTCATGCAATACGACCGCGCGCCGGATGGGACCTTGACGCCGCTGCCGAATCCGTCGATCGATACAGGTATGGGCTTGGAGCGCATGACCAGCGTGGTGCAGGGCAAGCTCTCGGTTTTCGATACGGACTTGATCCGTCCTGTCATAGAGCATGCGGCCAAGCTCATCGGCGTAGCGGTGCATCGCGACCCGAAAGCTGACGTGGCGTTGCGGATCAATGCCGATCATGCGCGAGCGACGGCGTTTCTGATTCACGATGGCGTGGTTCCTTCGAACGAAGGGCGCGGGTATGTGCTGCGAAAAATTATGCGGCGGGCGATGCGGCACGGGCGATTCATTGGCGCGAACGAGCCATATCTGCACAAGCTGACGAGTTTCGTTGCCGAATTGGAGAAGCCTGCATACCCGGAGTTGCAGGAGAGCGTTGAGCGCGCGGCTCGTATTGTCCGCGACGAAGAGAACCGGTACGCGACCACGTTCCAAGTGGCGGAACGGTTCTTTCAGGAAGAAGCCAAGGCGGCGAAAGAAGGTGTTTTGCCTGGCGCTGCGGCGTTCAAGCTCTATGACACCTACGGGCTGGCGCTCGATGAACAGGGGGAGATGGCGCGCGAGTTCGGCCTGAAGATTGATCGCGAGACTTTCACGGCCGAGATGGACAAGCAGCGCGCACGTGCGCGAGCGAGTTGGAGGGGCGCCGATAAATCGCAGATAGCGGACGTATACAAGGATTTACCGCCGGTTGAATTCGTTGGGCGTGAAACGCTGGAAGCGCCGGTGGAAGTGACGAAGCTGATCGTCGATAAACAAAGCGTGGACCTGGTGGAGCAGGGCGCGGCGGAGGCGGTCTTTTCGAAGACGCCGTTCTATGCGGAATCCGGTGGGCAAATAGGCGATACGGGCTTACTGCTCGACGCGGAGACGCGCGCGCGAGTCGCCGTGGTGGAACGCGCGTACAAACCGACAGCGGCCGCAATGGTGCAGAAGATTCAGGTGCTGATGCCGATTCGCGCGGGAGACCGGTTGATCGCCGTAGTCGACCGGCCATCGCGCGGGGCCACGATGCGAAACCACACCGCTACTCACCTGCTGCATGCGGCCTTGCGCCAAGTACTCGGAAACCACGTGAAGCAGGCGGGAAGCGTGGTCGAACCCGGCAGGCTGCGCTTCGATTTCACGCACTATGCAGCCTTGACCGAGGATGAAATACGTGAAGTGGAGCGGCTGGTGAACCAGCAGATCCTCGCGAATGCCGAGGTTGCGACCGCCATTATGGAACTCGACCAGGCGCTTTCGACGGGCGCGATGGCTCTGTTCGGCGAAAAATACGGCGAGACCGTGCGCGTCGTGAGCATCCCGGGATTCAGCCGCGAATTATGCGGCGGCACGCACGTTCAGCGTACGGGCGACATCGGGCTCTTCAAGATCGTCTATGAAGGCAGCATTTCGACGGGCACCCGGCGAATCGAAGCAATCACCGGCGAGGCCGCGCTGGAGCGTTTTCAGGATGCGGCCGCGCAGCTCGCAAAAGCCGGCCAGCTTCTGCACACGGGCGAGAGCAGCGTGCTCGACCAGATGGAAAGGTTGCTCGAGCACGAGAAGATTCTCGTGCGCCAACTGGACCAACTGAAGACCCGCCTGGCGCACCAGCAGGTGGAAAAATTCGAAGGCCGCAAGGTGAACGGCGCGACGGTGCTTGCCGAGAAGGTGGAAGGGCTGGATCGGGATCAGCTTCGTACCATCGCCGATTCATTGCGCAATAAATGGGGCAGCGCCGTGATTGTGATTGCGTCGGTAAAGGATTCAAACATCTCGATCGTTTCCGCCGTGAGCAAAGACCTCACCGGGAAAGTGCAGGCCGGAAAGCTGGTCGGCGAGGTAGCGCGGGCAATCGGCGGGAAGGGCGGCGGCCGGCCCGACCATGCCGAAGGAGCAGGGAAGGACGAACAGGCGCTGCCGTCAGCGCTCGAGAACGTATACGAGAAAGTCGGAGCGCTCCTCTAATGGAGCAATTCGATGTTGCGATCGTAGGCGCCGGGCCGACGGGTCTCGCGTGCGGCATTGAAATCCAGAAGCGCGGCCTCGCGCCGGTGCTTTTCGACAAAGGCTGCATCGTAAATTCGATCTATCACTATCCCATCAACCTGGTCTTTTTCACGACTCCCGAGTTGTTGGAAATCGGCGACATTCCAATGACCTCGCTGAACGAAAAGCCGGGCCGGACAGAAGCGCTCAAGTATTACCGGCGCGTTGCAGACCACTACGCGCTGAACGTCCATCAATATGAGCGAGTATTAGGCTTCGACGGTTCAGACGGCCGTTTCACCATTCGCACAGAAACCAGTTGGGGCGAGCGCGCCTGCTATTTAGCTAAGAAGATCATTCTCGCGAATGGATATTACGACATTCCCAACCGGCTGAACGTGCCGGGCGAGGATCTGGACAAGGTCATTCATTACTATCGCGAGGCGCACCCTTACTACAACCACGATGTGCTGATCGTGGGAGCGAAAAATTCAGCTTCGATTGCGGCGCTGGAACTGCATTGGACGGGCGCGCGCGTGACCATGGTGCATCGCGGGCCCGGGATTTCGAACAACGTCAAATACTGGATCAAGCCGAATATCGAGAACCGTATTAAAAGCGGCGAAGTGACCGCCTATTTCCGCAGCACGGTTAAGGAAATCCGGCCGCACGAGGTGGTGGTGCAAACGCCCGAAGGCGAAGTAACGGTGAAAAACGATTTCGTGTTCGCCATGACCGGATATCGCCCTGATTTCGAGTTCATGGCCGAACACGGCATCCATCTCGACCCTGCTACCTCGAAGCCCATCACGGACGCCGACACGCTAGAAAGCGAGCGGCGCGGCGTTTACCTTGCTGGCGTAATCGTTGCGGGCACGCACACCAACGAGATCTTCATTGAGAACGGCCGTTTTCATGGAAAGGTAATCGCCCAGGCCATTGCCAATGCGCTTCGATCAGGCGACTGAGGGCGCGGCCAAAAAAATGGCTGACCGAGTGTGAGCCCGATCAGCCCGTGGAGTTTGGGTTGGAGGAGAAATCTTCGATCCGAACGCCGGAAATCGCAAAAGCTACTCGGCAGCACAACCGTGCCCAAGCCGGGAAAATTGCTGTATTAAATTTTCTTTAGTATGTGACACCCCGAGCGTGGGTGTCAAGCGAAAACTGGGATTCTCCCTCGCTTTTGACCTGTCCAATTTGAGACTTTGGCTATGTATTCGCCTCTACATACTTGGCTCTTGGTCATGAGACGATTTCTGTGCTGGCTGCTCGGGCACCGCATCACTTGGGTGCTTCAAGGTGTGGATGGCATTCCGGTGCCAAGCTGCAGCCGCTGCCAAAGGCTGGTAGGCGCCTCGGACGCAGGCGCCAGAGTCTGAATCCGGCCACAGAGAGCAAGCGCTTCGCACGTAGCACTAATCTGGTGTGCGTCATGAGCCGCTAGTTCTCCCGTTTTGCGCCTTAGCAACCGGAATTCTGGCAGCGCATTTTTTCTATTTTCGGTTATCTGATCTCACCGTCGCAGCGGCCGTCACGTCGCTCTGTCTGACTCTCGCCGGCATCTTCTGTTCTGCCCGTCGTATGCTGCTCCCGGTGATCTGCACGGCGGTTGCGCTGGGCGGTATTGCAACGCAAGTCGTTCACCGGCAAGATCGCACGCCGCGGCTCAATGCGGAGGACGCGGAAACGGTTCTGCTGTCCGGCTGCGTGACGAAACCTACGGTTTTCTCGCCAGAGCGCGAGCAATTCACGCTGGAACTTGCCCCCCGAAAAGACGCGCGCATCTCAGTGATGGTGAAACCCGGCGAGCAGATGCGTCCATTGGAGTACGGCCAACGCGTTGAGGTCGCGGCGAAAATTCGCCTGCCTCGGAATTATCAAAATCCGGACGCATTCGATTACGTGGGCTACCTCGCTGCTCAACATATCTACTGGACTGGCTCGGTTGAGAGCCCGTCGTACATTCGCCCTATCCCGGGCCGGTGCGGGTGGCGAGCCGTTGGATGGCTGTATGCAGCACGTACCTGGGCTCTCAATCGCCTCGAAACACTCTATTCTGGCGACCAGCACACGGCGGGCTTGCTGGCCGCGACGTTGCTCGGTGAGACCAGCGGGATGGAACGCCGCTGGACCACCGATTTCCGCATCACCGGGACGTATCACGCACTCGTGATCTCCGGGCTTCATGTCTCGGTTCTGGCTTTCACCATTCTTGGAATTCTGCGGTTGTTCCGCCTGCGGCGGATCCCCGCGCTCACGGTTGCGGCGGTCGTGAGTTGGCTCTACGCTTTCATTTGCGGATTCAATTCGCCGGTGGTCCGCGCCGCGGCCGGATTTACGCTGTTCGTGATCTGTAGCTATGTTTTCCGCAAGACCCGAATTCTGAACGTACTCGCCGTTATCGGCATCATTTATCTTGCCTTCGCTCCGGATGAGCTTTTCGATCCAGCTTTTCAGCTTTCGTTCCTTTCGGCCGCTACCATTGCCGCGTTCGCCGTGCCTCTGATCGAGCGCGCGACCGACCCCCTGCGCGCATCAGTGAAACTTTTCGATCAGGTTGGATACGACGCGCTCATTCCGCCGCGCGCGGCGCAGTGGCGCGTAGAACTCCGGCTACTTGCCCGGACGCTTCAGATCTGGACACCTTTGTCGAAACGCGCAGCCCGCATCGTGATCGCAAAAGGGGCTCTCATAACGGCTTTCATGGCAGAAACGGTAATCGTCTCGGCTTGCGTGCAGTTTGGGCTGGCACTGCCGATGATCAGCTATTTCCATCGGCTCTCCGTAACGGGATTTTCGGCAAATATAGTTATCATTCCGCTGTTGTCGGCTGTAATTCCTTTAGGATTCGCATCCATTCTCACTGGCTTCCACGCGCTTGCAGTCATCACAAAGGTGCTGCTCAGCGCATCGGAGTGGCTCGCCGCCTGGCATGTGCAGTTTGAGCCCGCATGGCGCATGGCCGCTCTACCGGTTGCCGTGTCCATCGCTTTCGCCGCTTCTCTCGTGGTGCTCGCGATCGCAATCCGGCACTCGCGCCGTTGGATACCGGCGGCGCTCGGGTGTTCGCTCGTGCTGTTTGCTGTTGTATGCCGGCAGCCGTGGAAGCCGGAGCTTCACGCGAGGATGCTCGAGTTGACGGCGATCGATGTGAGCCAGGGCGACAGCCTTTTTCTCGCCTTTCCCGATGGCGAAACCATGCTGATCGATGCCGGCGGATTCCCTGGCGTCGAGCGTATGACCCGCAAGCCGCAGCTCGATGTTGGCGAAGATGTGGTCTCGCCTTATCTCTGGAGCCGCCGCATTCGCCATCTCGATTATGCGGTTCTCACGCATGGGCACTCCGACCATATGGGTGGATTGGCCGCTGTGCTCGATAACTTCCGCCCTCGCGCGCTTTGGATCGGCGCTGAACCCGAAACGCCCGAATGGAAAATCGTTCGGCAGCACGCCGCATCCGATCGCGTGCCCATCATTCCGTTGAACCGGACGGCCGCCCCGATGAGGATTGGGGGCACGAGGATTCGCGTGCTTGCGCCTTCGGCCGATTATGCGGCCGCCGATTTTGCCACCAATGACGATTCTCTGGTGCTTGAAATTACTTACGGCCGCCGAAGCATTCTGCTGACTGGCGATGCCGAAAAGCCGATTGAATACGACATGGTCGCCCACGCGCAGCTCCATCCCGTTACATTGCTGAAGGTGGGCCATCACGGGAGCCGCACATCTTCGTCAGAGGAGTTTCTGAGCCAGGTTTCGCCACAGTTTGCCTTTATTTCGGACGGCTATAAGAATCAGTTTCACCACCCCAACCCAGACGTGCTTGCGCGCTTTGCCGAGCATCATGTAGCCGTATTCAGGACTGATCAGCGCGGCTTACTTACGTTTCTCACGGACGGCGACAAAGTGCAGCTCGAGACTTATCGCTAGATGGCGCGGTTCGAAGTCTAGAATGATTACGGAGGTTTCTATGGCACAAAACAACGGCGCTGGCGTGATTGGCTGGCTGGTAGTCGGAGCAGTTTTGGGTGCGGCCGTCGCTTTGCTGATGGCTCCTGAAGCAGGCGAGCGGACTCGCCGGAGACTCGTCCGGGAAGCCGAACGCGGCCGCAAAACTCTATTGCAGTCCGGGCAGGAGATATTTGAGCGTGGCCGCGAACTTTACGAGCGCGGTCGTGAAATCGCCGAAGATGCCGCTGAGATGTTCGAGCGCGGTCGGCGCGTGGCCGAGAAGACCATCGACGAGCGCATCTGAGCGCTCTGTAGGCGCATCCAACAAGTACACCCGAACAATATGCCTGCCGCACTTGCTACTCTTCCCACTCAACTCGCGCCTTTCGCTAACGAGCCGTATACCGATTTCAGCAAACCCGAAAACGCCGTGAAGATGCGCGCCGCCCTGGACAAAGTGCGTTCGCAATTCGGCAAAGAGTACGATTTGCTGATAGCGGGCGAGCGCCGCAGGTCGTCATCCAAGCTCGAATCGCTGAATCCGTCGAAGCCGTCGGAAGTGGTTGGCGTTCATCAGAAGGGATCGGAGCAGGACGCGCGCGATGCGGTCGAAAAGGCGTACGCGTACTTTCCAACGTGGGCCGAAGTTCCGCACACCGAGCGCGCCGGACGTCTTCTGCGCGCCGCTGAAGTCTTCCGCGATCGCAAATACGAATTCGATGCGTGGCTGGTGCTGGAAGCGGGGAAAACGTGGGCAGAGGCGGAAGCCGACGTATCGGAGGCGATTGATTTCTGCGAATATTACGCCCGCCAGGCGATGAAGCTTGCCGCGCCTGAGCCGATCGTGCAGCTCTCAGGCGAGCGCGATGAGATGATCTACATCCCGCTCGGTGTGGGGATTGTCATTCCGCCTTGGAATTTTCCGCTCGCGATTCTGGTCGGAATGACGACTGCCGCGCTGGTCACAGGAAACACGGTAGTGATCAAACCCTCGAGCGATACGCCGACGATTGCGGCAAAGTTCGCGGAAATACTGCTCGACGCCGGCTTTCCAGCCGAGAGTTTTTCGCTGCTGGTGGGCAGCGGAGCGGCAATTGGAGACATTCTCGTTTCGCATCCCAAGACTCGCTTTATTTCTTTCACCGGATCGCGCGATGTCGGCCTGCACATCAATGAGTTGGCCGCGAAAACTCCCAAAGGGCAGCTCTGGATCAAACGCGTCATTGCCGAGATGGGAGGCAAGGACGCGATCATCGTCGATCGCGAAACGGATTTGGACCAAGCGGTTACAGGTGTCCTCTATTCGGCATTCGGCTACCAGGGCCAAAAATGCTCGGCGTGCTCGCGAGCGATCGTCGACCAAGCCGTTTACGACGAGTTTCTCGACAAATTGAAGTCTAAAGTCGAGACGCTGACAATCGGCCCTTCTGACGAGGTGGGCAACTACATGGGCCCTGTGATTAACGCGCGCGCGAAAAAGAGCATTCTCGAGTACATCGAAACCGGCAAAAAGGAAGGGCGGCTAATTGCAGGCGGCGAGCCCGCCTCGGGCGAAGGTTACTTCATCAAGCCGACGGTAATTGCGGATATCGATCCGAAGGCGCGGATTTTCCAGGAAGAAATTTTCGGGCCGGTGCTAGCCGTCACCAAAGCGAAAGATTTCGACCACGCTTTGCAGCTGGCCAACGATTCCGAATACGGCTTGACGGGCGCAGTATTTACCACCAATCCGGCGAAAGCAGAAAAAGCGAAGCGCCAATTCTTTGTGGGGAACCTGTATATCAACCGGAAGTGCACCGGCGCAATGGTCGGCGCGCACCCATTCGGCGGCTTCAATATGTCGGGTACGGATTCGAAGGCCGGCGGCCCGGATTACCTGCTGCAATTCGTGCAGGGAAAATCGATTGCAGAAAAGGTAAGCTGACGCCGGGCAATCTGAACCGGGAGCTTGAAATGCCTGCGAGGCTATACTGAAAGCTGCCCCGATGCGAAGGGGACTATCTAGTTACAATTCCAGGGTCGATCACGATCAACGCGACGAAAGGGAACCGCAAGGTTCCCTTTTCGCTTTTGTGGGCATAAGGAGCGCACAGGGCATTTGGTGCCCGTTGTGCCCAATCTCGAAAACGAAATGAAACTCGCCTCGAGAATGCAGCGCATCGGAGTCGAATCCGCGTTCGACGTCCTGGTCCGAGCGCGTGAACTTGAAGCCACAGGCCGCAGCATCGTCCATCTCGAGATCGGAGAGCCGGATTTCGACACTCCCGCGCACATTGTGGAAGCTGCGAAGCGCGCGCTAGATGACGGCTGGACGCATTATGGGCCGGCGCAGGGCTTGCCGGAATTGCGCGAGGTCATCGCCGGATATATCAGCCGGACTCGGGGCATCGACGTTGGTTCGCAGCACGTCTGCGTTGTGCCTGGCGGGAAGCCGATCATCTTTTTCACCATGGTTGCGCTGCTCGAGCCGGGAGACGAGGTGATCTATCCGAATCCCGGCTTTCCGATTTACGAATCCATGATTCGTTTTCTAGGCGCGACGCCGGTCCCGATTCCTCTGCTCGAAGACCGAGGGTTTTCGTTCGATCTCGACCGTCTCCGCGACAGCTTGACGGACCGCACGAAGCTTCTCATCTTGAACTCGCCTCAAAATCCCACTGGAGGGTTGATTCCGCAGAAGGATATTCGTGCGGTCGCCGAGATGATTCGTGATCGCGATTTGATGGTGTTATCGGACGAGATCTATTCGCGGCTCTACTACACGGAAGAACCGCCATTTTCGATTGCGAGCGTTCCCGGCATGCTCGAAAAAACCATCATTCTCGACGGATTTTCAAAGACCTATGCCATGACGGGCTGGAGGATTGGCTACGGCGTGATGCCGGAGTGGCTCATTGACGCCGTGAACAAGCTGATGGTGAACTCGAACTCCTGCACCGCGAGCTTCACGCAACGCGCAGCCATTGCTGCTTTGACCGGTTCGCAAATCGAAGTGGAAAAAATGCTGTGTGAGTTTCGCCGCCGGCGCGCGGCCTTTTGCAGGGCTCTGAACGAAGTTCCAGGCTTTCGTTGCGCTCTTCCCGGAGGAGCATTTTACGCATTCGCCAATGTGCAGGCGACTGGGATGTCTTCGAACGATCTTGCCGATTTGCTCCTCGAAGAAGCGGGCGTAGCCTGCTTGAGCGGAAGCTCATTCGGCGAATACGGCGAGGGATTCGTTCGGTTCAGCTACGCCAATTCCATCGAGAATCTAATGGAAGCTGCGCGCCGCATCAAAGCCGCGTCCAAACTGTGGCTGCGAAGCTGAATTCTTGCTCGCGCTTGGCGCAATAATGAAAGTGTGCAGCGGGTGCATGCACAAATCGCTCTTTTGGCACTCCTGCCGATGGTTATGAATTCCGCTACTCCGCAGGCGCTTGTCATCGATTCGGGCTCGACCAACCGGGCCGGTGTGACGGTTAGCCTCGATGCGGCGGGTAATGCGACCATCGTGCAGCGCGGCGCGCAGCGGCAAGACATTACCTTGGACGCGCAGATTTGTGGACAACTGATGCGCGATATTCAATCCGCCGGTACGCTGAGCGCGCTTCCTGCGCAACATTGCATGAAAAGCGTGTCGTTCGGCTCCAGTCTTTACGTCGAGGTGGAAGGCGATCGCTCGCCCGACCTGAGCTGCCCGGAGCAACAGGACCCGCGCGCGGCTAGCCTGCAGAAAGATGCACGCGCAGTGCTGCAAGCGGTGCAAAAGCTGAGTGTGACGCGAGTCCGCCCCGTCCGGCCCGTGAAGCCGCAGTAACGACCGCGCGCACCGTTCGTTTAAGATATCCAGCATGAGCGATCCTACGCGCGCCGCAGCCGCTTCGGCATCCGAAGTAAAGCACCTTGGCTGGAACGATATACCCGTCGAAACGGTGAATCCACTATTCGATCGTCAACTCCTGGTCGGCGACCGGGTGATGATTGCCCGCATTGTCCTGAAGAGAGGAGCCGTCGTGCCCATGCACAGTCACCACAACGAACAGATCTCGCACGCGCAGTCCGGCTCGCTACAGTTCACGATCGACGGGCGCGAGATCACATTGCGCACGGGCGAGTTTCTGTGCATCCCGCCGCATGTACCTCACTCCGCTGTTGCGATGGAAGACTTTGAAGGGATTGACATCTTCACGCCTCCTCGCGAGGATTGGCTCAACAAAACGGACCAGTACCTCCGAAAATAGAGCCATCGATGGCATCTTCCGACGATCGAGAGAAACTGAAACAGATTTTGATCAAACGCTCGGTAAGAACGGGCGAGTTCAAGCTGGTCTCGGGGCGAACGAGTAACGTCTACATTGACGGCAAGCTGACTACTCTCGCGGCCGAGGCTCTTCCGCTCATCGGCCGCCTATTCCTCGACAAAATGGACGAAAAGGGCTGGCACCCTGAGGCAATTGGCGGCCTCAGTCTGGGGGCCGACCCGATTGTGATTGCCGTAGCGCGCGAGAGCCTCGAGCGTGAATGCGCCATCAATGCCTTTCTTGTCCGGAAAGAGGCCAAGAAACACGGCACGCAAAAATTCATCGAAGGTCTCGAGCAGACGGAAAACCTTGATGTCGTCATTGTGGACGACGTGTGCACGACAGGCGGCTCGACGGCCGATGCAATCGTAAGAGCACAAGAGGCGGGAATGCGCGTCGTTGGAGCGATTTGCCTAGTGGACCGTGAATCGGGCGCGCAGGAAATGCTCTGGGCCCGGTTCCGGTGTCCCTTCGAATGGATCTTTACGCTTCAGTGAGTTAGTGCGGGACGCGAACGTTGCGCGTCCCGCTAGTGCGGAACCGGTCCGCTAAGCTGCGAAACGCGCCGCCGTCGGCTTCTGGCTAATGTGCGTCCGGATGTGAATCCCGCCACTTCCAATAATCACGCTGCTCCTTCTTGTTGGCGTGGTCCCAATCGTGGTCTTTTTTGTGGTGCTCTTTCAAATATTCGTGCCAATGCGGGTCTTCGTTGGCAGTCCACTGATGCGTCTGATGATCCCGGTCATGGTCCTGGGCAATTGCACCAACTGGAACAAGCAGGCTTATACCCAAAGCGGCGGCTAATAAGAAACGCGACATCTTTCCTCCTTGGTGTGATATAAAAGCGCGGTCCACAATAGGAGACACGCTTCTCCTGGCAAAGTTTCTTAGAGGACACGAACGGGTGCCGGATTGGCGTCCCCAAGGGGATTCGAACCCCTGTTATCGCCGTGAAAGGGCGGTGTCCTAGGCCGGGCTAGACGATGGGGACACTCGACAGGCGGCTGCAAGAGCCTTTCTCAATCTAACAGACGGCAACAAGAAGGAGGCGGCCGCGTACCGCGGGATCAAAGCGTGTGTAGATACGCCAGACAGATTCGCCTTATCCTCGGCTGACAGCATATCGCCGTAGGCCGGCATCCCATTTCCGCCGTTATTGATCTGTGCCAAAACATTCGCATCGTTCACCGGTTTGCCACTTTGCAGCGTCTTGCGTTTGAACAAACCTTTAAGTGAGGGACCCATTTTCTTTTCGTCGGTATCGACATTGTGGCAGACCTGACACTGCTCGAACGCCTCTTTCCCCTTGGCAGCGTCTCCCTTTTGATCCTTGTGGCCTGCCGCGACTCCCAAACCAATTCCTGCAAACAGCACCACGGAACCTGCAAACGCGATCGTCTGGCGAATCATTATGCTCTTCCCCTCCTAGGCTTCGTTAGTTTTCCTGCATCATTCGATTCTGAGGTTGGACTGCAGTCAAGCGCTAAATCTAACAGTACGTCCGAGGTTACCGCAACTCCATGCATGAGCATCCCGGTACCCGGTTCTACGGTGTGGCCGAGTGGCCTCGCGAAACTGCGGGATAATGAAGGTTCATTTGTCTACGTGACGGACCACAATTCGTAAAGTCTGGTCACGCAAGAGGTACTTGTCATGTTTCGCCTGCTCGTTTCGTGTCTCGTTCTGCTCCCGGCCGCAGTACTCTCGGTTCGCGCAGCAGGACCGGAAAACGTTGCTTTGGGTCAGCTTGCAGCCGCTGTCCCGAACATGACTGTCGCCCCAAAAGCGGGGCCAGTCGCGTTGTTCCCCGAAGCGGCGCTCAAACCGGGCATGAAGGGCATCGCGTGGACCGTGTTTGAGGGCACCAAGCCGGAACCCGTCCCCGTGGAAATTGTGGGCATTTGGCAGAACATGTGGGGCCCTCACCAGGACATTATTGTGGCGAAGCTCGGCGGCAAGGCTCTGCGCACCAACGTGGCTGGCGGCATGAGTGGCAGCCCGGTTTATATCGACGGAAAGCTAGTCGGCGCGATTGCGCTCCGTCTCAGCACTTTTTCGCCGGATGCAATCTGCGGAATCACGCCCATTCAATTGATGCTCGATGTGAACGAGTTCGATAAGTCACGTCCTCCAAGCAGCCGTACGCCTGGCACCGTGCAGCAAGCGAGCGAATCTGTTCCGCTTCCGAGCGGGCTGCTGGCGCGAGTCATGGCAGCTTCGTCCGGAGCGCCTAGCGAAACGCCGATGATGTCGCCCATTGCGACGCCGATCACGATGTCCGGTTTCACCGATGAAGCAGTCCACGAGTTCGCGCCGATCTTCAACCAGCTTGGCCTAGCGGTATCGCAGGGCGGGGCGGGTGGCGCGCTCGATTCATCCACGCCTGCGAAAGATTGGGCCTCTTCGCTGCGGCCGGGAGAAGGCATCGCGGCCGTTCTGGTCTCGGGCGACATGACCATGACCGGCGGCGGCACCGTCACCTACAACGATGGCAAACGAGTACTTGCGTTCGGCCACTCGATGTTCAACCTGGGACCGGTCGACATGCCGATCGCAAAAGAAAACATCATTATGACGCTCGCCTCCGCCTATCAGCCGACCAAGATGGGGAACGCGTCGGAAGTTGTTGGCGCTCTTCGGCAGGATCGGCACAGTGGCATTCAGGGCGAACTCGGCGCCACGGCCCAAATGATTCCGGTGACTATGCACGTGCGCTCCTACGATCCTGAGAATGTCGTGCGAAAAACCCAGGACTTCCATTTCAATGTCTTCGTCGACCAGAAATGGACGCCTTACCTGATGATGGCCACGCTTTTCAACTCGCTTTCCAACCTGAACGACTTCTCCGAAGAAGCCACCTATCGTCTGCACGGCGAACTCGACGTCGAAGGCCAGCACCGTATTGAACTCACCACCATGCAGGCGCCGGCGGGGACGCCAATTCCCACGCCTATGCTGCTGGCCGGCTGGTGGGGCGACAAATTCAATCGCCTGTACGTCAACTCGGCGAAATTGCCGAAGCTAAACGCGGTGAACGTTACGGTCGATCTGCTGCCCGAGCGCCGCATCGCGCAGATTGAATCCGCGTGGATTGCCGATAACAAGGTGAAACCCGGAACGGAAGTGCCGGTGAAGGTCTTCCTCAGGCCCTATCGCGGCGACCGCATCCAGCGCACGGTCATGATCAAAATCCCTGCCGGATTGGATCCCGGCGAGCATGAGATTTTGTTCAGCGACGCCGATACACTCAGCCGCTTTCAAAACATCGCCAGTTCTCTGAACCGCATCGAAGACATTCCGCAAACTGTAGCGATGCTGAATGAGGAGCGCAGTAATAACCGGCTCTACGTCTCGCTGATTCGCTCGCAGCCGACGGTTTATTCAGATGAGAAAGTTCTGCCTAGCTTGCCCGCCTCGGTGTTGAACGTGATGCAGAGCGGCCGGGCGACCAATCACGAATTTGTCAGCTCGCCGGAGAGCGCGCATGAGCAGACATCGATTCCGTTCGATGTGGTTGTAACCGGCAATTACTCGCTCAAGATATACGTGAACTGAAGGAACATTTCAACTTACTCATGCTCAATCATTCCGGGCTTTGCCGGATCTTTGTTCTTACATTGGTCGCGGCCGTGCCGCCGCTTTGTCTCGCCGTCGACACCCATATTTGGGAACAATCGGACCAGGGGGATTTTTCCCGCGGCGCCTCTACGAATGTTTCCATTCGCAGCGATGGGCACGTAACGCTCTCGCCCGAATTCAAGGAACTCGACAGCACCGGCGTGCCGTATCTCTGGGCGATTGCGCAGGATTCCAAAGGCACTCTTTACTACGCCGGGGGCGCGCCCACGGGAGCTACGGCAAAGATCTTTGAGTTGCCCCGCAACGGCAAGCCCAAAGTGCTCGCCGAAATCACCGGCCTTGAGATCCATGCGCTTGCAATTGATTCGCAAGATCGTGTATACGCGGCCGTTCTCCCGGATTCCAAGATCTACCGCATTTCGTGGGATGGCAAGCCGGAGTTGTTTTTCGATCCCCAATGCAAATATGTCTGGGCCATGCGGTTTGACCAGGCAGGTAATTTGTTTGTCGCCACCGGCGATTCCGGGCTGATCTATCGCGTGACGCCGGACGGCATCGGCTCTGTGTTCTTCAACACGGAGGAGACGCACGTGCGCTCCATGATCATTGATGATAGCGGCAACCTCATCGTCGGCACCGATCCAGGCGGCCTGATCATGCGCATCAGTCCGAATCGCCAGGGCTTTGTGCTGTATCAGGCCGGTAAGCGCGAAATCACCGCGGTTGCCGAGCACAACGGAGTCATCTATGCCGCTGCTGCCGGTGGCAAGCCAACTACCGTTTCAGGCCCTTCGCCGCTGCTACCTTCGACGCCGTCGCCAGTCACCCCTGCCGGCACGGCCCGTAGCGGAACGAATCCGCCGACTCTCCCGCCCGCCATCGGCTCGCTAGCCGCGTCCGTCAGCGGCGGGTCTGATCTGTTTCGCATTCAGAAAGACGGTTTCGCCGAGCGCATCTGGACGTCTTCTACGGATCTCATCTACGCCATCGCCTTCGATGCCGCTGGAAAGCCGCTGCTCGGAACGGGCAACAAAGGGACGATCTATCGGGTCGATTCCGAGCAGCTTTCGACCGAGTTGCTCAACGCGCCGCCTACTCAAATCACGGCATTTCTTCAAGCCCGCAATGGAGTTGTCTACGCGGCCACAGGCAACGTCGGAACCTTGTATTCCATTGGCCCGGGCCTGGCGATGTCAGGAAAACTTGAAAGCGAGGTGCTGGATGCGGGTGATTTCGCGCGCTGGGGGAAAGCGCATCTCAATGACACGTTGCGCGGCGGCGCCATTACGCTCGAAACACGCAGCGGCAATCTGAATAATCCAGAAAACGATTGGAGCCCGTGGAGCAAAGTTCAGATTACGGGCTTGGGTGGTCAGATCGAATCGCCGTCCGCGCGCTTCCTCCAGTACCGTCTTACGATGGTGTGCGGTTCTAATGAAGACTCGCCAGAATTAACCGCAGTCGACATCGCGTATCTGCCCCGTAACATCGCGCCGGAGATGCGCCAGATTGAGATCGCGCCTTTCAATTACCGGGAAGCGCCGAGCTCGTCCATGCTCGAGCGATCGGTAATGCCCTCGGGCTCGCCTCTTACTCTGTCGCTTCCCTCGCTTGGACAGCACAGAAATCTTGCAACTCCGTCTTTGGAGGGTAGCTCGGGTTCAGCGACCCTGCAATACAGCAAAGGTTTCCTGACGGTGCGCTGGAGCGCAAGTGATCCGAACGGAGATCCGCTCATTTACAAAGTGGAGCTTCGCGGTAAGAACGATTCCATCTGGCGGACGCTTAAGGACAAACTCCAGGACCGCTATTACGCCTTCGATACCGCCGCGTTTCCGGACGGCGAATATATCGTTCGTATCACTGCCAGTGACGCGCCCGGCAATACGCCCTCCAATACTTTGACGTCGTCGCTAGAAAGCGATCCTTTTACGATCGATAACACACCTCCCGAGATCCTGGACGCGAAGGTAATGCCGGCTGGATCCAACCGGCAAATTACATTCACTGCGCAGGACGCACTTAGTTGGGTCGATAAAGCGGAGTACTCGATTGATGGCGGCGACTGGACGTTGCTTGATCCTGTCAATAAAGTGGCTGATTCGAAAGTACTGAATTATAAACTTTCCGTCCCCGCCGGACAGTTGGTCGCGGTCCGCGTCTTCGATGAAGACGACAATGTTGTTGTAAAGCAGTTTCTGCCCTAGCGGTCGGTTGCAATTCCCGTCTAAAGCTTGAAAAAGATGTGATTGCCGATCTCAACCGTCTGCTCGTTCGGAGTTGCCCAATGCGGAGGCGAGATATGCCTTTCGTAGTAGCAATTCGCGCCGTGCGTCACGTCGACGATTCGTTTGTCAAACACATCGCTTACGGCGTTGCAGGAATCCTCCCAGGAAGCATCGGCCGCCTCCGGGTACTTATTGCAATTCGGATCATTCGCGTTCCAGCAACTGAACTGCAAGCGCTCTTTGCAAACGGCAATCGCGGTGCGGGGCCACCGCCGCTGCGGGTCCGTCATGCGGTTATAGATCACCTGCGCAACGCCTTGCTTTCCCTCGTACGGTTCGCCTCTCGCTTCGCGCCATACAGTCAAAGCAGCCGTATAGAGCTCCGGATTCTGCGCTTCGGACAGTTCCAATCTTGCACTCGCTTCCGTGCTGACGATAAGCGCGGAATAAGCGCTGAGATATGCAGGCGGAGCAGGTTACAAACGTGAAATTACTTCTTTGCAGCACTTGGGCTGCAAAGGAGCTTTTGCGTTTTCTCGTGACCGATACTAATCCTCGGGCAGGACTTCGCTCAAAGCTATTTCTAAAGAAGGATCCGCACAACTCAAAATGCCGTCATTGATGCGGGTGGCTGTCGTCTCCGGGGTCAGAATCCAGGCTTCCTTCGCGTACGGATCAATGATCCAAATCGTTCGTACACCGAAGCGCAAACAGTCGTCAAGTCTGCTCTGAACTCTGCTAAACCGATCATCAGGTGACAAAATTTCAATCCATAGCGCGGGCGGTTTTTGCGTTATCTCGTCGCGATCATCCCGCCCGATCAGGCAGACGTCGGGTATTCGAACACGGTTCCGCGAGACCTGAACGCGCTGTTCTGTCATCACCCGGCACGCATGTTTATTTCGCAAAGCCAAAAGCGCCCCGATCATCAGCGATTGAGTGGCACTATGTCTGTTCTTCCCCACGTTCCGCTCCTCCAACATCCCATCCACGTAGTCGCAATCCGGCTCGTAGTCGGTGTTGAGGTATTCTTCGAGGCTTACGTTCGTCGCAACCGCCATATCCATACCCTACCGTCTTTTCGTCTTGATCACGATCGGGGTTCCCTCGAACCCGAAACGCTCTCTTAAGCGATTGATCAGCGCGCGTTCGATTGAAAAGTGCATCTTGTCGGCTTTGTCTGTAAAAACCACAAACATCGGCGGACGTATAGACGCCTGCGTCATATAGTAAATCTTGATTTCGGTCTCGAACTTCAGCGTTTCCACAAATCGGTTCAGTTCGCCGGTACCGATGCGCTTCGATGCCGCATCGAACGAACGCCGAATCGTGGACATGATCCGCCGCATCCCCTCGCTCTGTTTCGCCGAGGCGAAAATCACCGGGGCATAATCGAGAAACTTCAATTCATCCCTTATAGTTTCGGTAAACGCGCGTTTGCTCTTTCCCTCCGCGGCGTCCCACTTATTCACAACGATAATGACCGCGCGCCCCTCTTCATGCGCATATCCTGCAATCGTCGCGTCTGAACCAACTACGCCTTCGATTGCATCCACGATCAGCAGTACAACGTTCGCCATCCGGATATGACGCCGCGCCATCACAACGCTCAGCTTCTCCGTCATCTCGGTAGTTCGCCCTTTGCGCCGAATACCCGCCGTATCCACGAAACGGTATGTGGTATTGCCCTCGCGTACCGTCTCGTCTACTGCATCGCGCGTCGTGCCTGGAATCGGAGAAACGATGGCTCGCTCAGCGCCAACCAGCGCATTCAACATCGTCGATTTACCAACGTTCGGACGCCCGATGATGGCTACTTTGATCCGCCGCTGCTTGCCTTCCGATTCGGCGTCTTCGATCTCTGGTTCTTCTCGCGGAAACGGAGCGGTTACGTGCTCCAAAAGCTCATCCAAGCCGAGTCGATGCTCGGCTGAAACGGGCATAGGATCGCCCAGCCCCAGCGAATGAAATTCATGCACCAGCTCCTCGCGCGCTCTCGTATCGATCTTGTTGACTGCCACGAGTGAGCGGCTTGCCCAACGGCCGCAAGAGTTGCGCCAGTTCCCGGTCCGCGGCAGTAATCTCCGTCCGGCCGTCGATCACGAACACGATATGCGATGCAAGATCCAGTGCCACTCGTGCCTGCCGAAGAATCTGGCTCGGAATGAGGGCGTCATCATGCGGAATAATGCCCCCGGTATCGATCAACCCAAATCGCTTGCCCCGATATTCGGCTTCTCCGTAGATCCTGTCGCGTGTGATACCTGGCTCGTCCCCGACGATCGATCTTCGATTTCCAAGAATAGCGTTGAAGAGAGTCGATTTGCCGACGTTCGGACGCCCTACAATGACAACCGTCGGGAGTAACTCGTCTTCGGCCATTTCGCTCTCAGGTTCTCATAGACCTGCAAATAGCGGCAGTGTTCCGCGTGCGACGATGAAGTTCTGAAGATGGCAGTAGAAGAGCAAACAATTAAGACGCGTAACATTGCGATCATCGCGCACGTGGACCACGGCAAGACCACTCTGGTTGACGCCATGCTGCGCCAGAGCGGCATTTTCCGCGCGAATGAAGAAGTCGCCGAGCGCGTCATGGATTCGAACGAACTCGAGCGCGAACGCGGGATCACGATTCTCGCGAAAACCACGGGCGTTCGTTATCACGGCACCAAGATCAACATCGTCGACACGCCCGGGCACAGCGACTTCGGCGGTGAAGTGGAGCGCGCGTTAAAGATCGTCGATGGCGTCATGCTGCTGGTCGATGCCAGCGAAGGACCGCTCCCGCAGACGCGGTATGTGCTCATGAAAGCGCTCGAGGCGAAGCTCGCTCCAATCGTTGTTATTAACAAAATTGACCGCCCCGACGCGCGCGTGCAAGAGGTCTTGAACGAAATCTACGATCTCTTTATCGATCTGGATGCGGCTGAAGAGCAGCTTGATTTCCCGGTTGTCTATACCAATGCGAAAGCCGGCATCGCAAAGCTCGATCCGAATGGCGAAGGCCAAAATCTGCAGCCGCTTTTCGAAACCATTCTGCAATACACCCCGCCGCCGAAGGGCGATTCCGGCGCGACGCTGCAATTGCTCGTGGCGAACCTCGATTACAGCGACTATCTGGGCCGGCTCGCGATCGGGCGAGTGTTCAACGGCATGTTGCGGCACGGCGACGAAGTCGGAATTGTCAAACTGGACGGCGCGCTTCAAAAGACCCGGATTACGAAGCTCTATTCGTTCGAAGGCCTGAAGCGTGTGGATGAAACGGCCGGAAAACCAGGCGATGTGCTGGCGATCGCCGGTGTCGAAGGCATCACCATCGGAGAAACCATAACCAGCGCCGAAAATCCCCAAGCGCTGCCGAATATTCCGATCGATGAGCCTACCATCGCAATGACGTTTACCATCAACAACTCGCCTTTTGCGGGACGTGAAGGCGAGTTCGTGACCTCTCGTAATCTCCGCGACCGGCTGGATAAGGAGCTGCTCACCAATGTTTCCATCCGCGTTGAAGAGGCCGGCGGACCGGACGCTTTCAAAGTGATGGGGCGCGGCGAGTTGCAACTCGCGATTCTCATCGAGATGATGCGGCGCGAAGGATATGAGCTACAGGTCGGCAATCCTGAAATCATAACGCGCAAAATCGATGGCGTCCTTCAGGAGCCGGTGGAGTTGCTGGTTATCGATTGCCCGGAAGAATTCATTGGGGTGGTTATCGAAAAGCTCGGCACGCGTAAAGGCAAAATGACCAAAATGGTCAATCACGGTTCGGGCAGAGTGCGTCTCGAATTTCATGTCCCCTCGCGCGGCCTGATCGGCCTGCGCAGCGAGATGCTCACTGATACAAAGGGCACCGCAATCATGAACTCGCTGTTTCACGGATACATCGAATGGCAAGGCGAGATCGAGATGCGGCCGACGGGATCGCTGGTTGCCGACCGCGGAGGCATCGCGACCAGCTATGCCATTTACAATCTTCAGGAGCGCGGCGTGATCTTCATCTCGCCGGGAGCCGAGGTATACGAAGGCATGATCATCGGCGAGAACTCACGTGGGAGCGATCTGGATGTCAATATCGTGAAGGAAAAGAAGCTCACCAATATGCGTGCTTCCACATCCGATGAAGCTATTCGCCTGGTGCCGCCACGGATTTTGAACCTCGAACAAGCGATTGAATTCATCCGCGCGGACGAACTTGTCGAAGTTACACCGAAATCGATCCGCCTCAGAAAGAAGACACTCAAAGCGAATCAGCGGTAAGCGCTTGGGGCGTTAATTCCGGATGGCGGCATAGGCCACGGTGTGGCACTCACCCATCACGCTGGGAGATCCGGGGTGAAGTTGCGCCATAAAAATCGTGATCATGTCTTCTTTCGGATCGATCGTGAAACCAGTGTAGAAGAATCCTCCCCATTGGTACTGCCCCGGAGTGCCCAGTTCGTGCAAGGGCGTCTTCACTCCATCAATGCCGAAGCCGAGACCGAAGGCTTGTTCTGGAAACTTCGGGCCAAGCTGGTCATGCGTCATCAATTCGACCGATTTTTGGCTGATCAACTGCTTCTTGCCGAGCTTGCCCCTGTTGAGCATCAGTTGACAAAAGCGGGCGTAATCTTCTGCGGTCGAACACAGCCCGGCACCGCCCGAAAACAGTTTCTTCGGGCCTTTCACCGGGTAATCGGCTGAATAGGAGAAAGTTCCTTCCGTGATGGGTGTGTCGGGAAATCGCGAGAGACCTTTGCCTTCATACCAGGTGTAAGCGGTCGCAAGGCGGTCCACCTTATCTGAGGGGACGTAGAAGAAAGTATCTTGCATGCCGAGCGGCTCAAATACTCGCTCCTTCAGAAACTGATCGAGCGGTTGGCCTGAAATGACTTCAATGAGATATCCGATTACATCGATATTCAGTCCATAATTCCAGCGTTCGCCGGGATCGAATAGAATCGGCAACCGCGCGAGTCGCTTAACGCTCTCGCCGATCGTGCCATCGAATTCAAGCAATCCGCTGGCGACGTTTGCATCCTTGTAATAAGACCCAAGCACTGGATCCCAGTTATAAGTAATGCCGGAAGTGTGGGTCAGCAGGTTCCTGATGGTGATCGGGTGCGCCGCCGGAATTGTATACGGCTTGCCCTCTTTAGGTGTAACCAGTACCTTCGCGTCGGCGAACTCGGGAATGTACTTTGCAACTGGATCATCGAGCTGGAACCGGCCTTCCTCATAGAGCATCATCGCTGCAAGAGTCACGATCGGCTTGCTCATCGAGCAGATGCGAAAGATGGAGTTGGTGTGCATCGGCTTCTTCGCTTCCCGATCCTGTTCGCCGGTCGCGTTTAACCAAACCACTTTCCCATGACGCGCAACCAAGGTCACCGCTCCCGCGATTTCTCCATGATCGACACCGGCTTGAACAACTGCTGCAATCTTCTGTAGCTGTGTGGAGGAAAGACCAACAGATTCCGGTTCCGTAGCCGTGTTCTGTGCGACGGCGCTCTTTGCGATCGGATTTGCGAACAGGAGGATAAGCAGTGCGGAGAGAAGTGCGAGCCTTGTACCGAGGGCGTTGCGGCGCATGCGTGGAGTTTACAACAACCTCTGTTGCGCGCCGAAAATGTTTATTTGTGAGGCGGCCCTAGCGGGCTAGCAGTGCAGCCCGAAGTCTCGTGTGTGTCGGCAATAGTGGCGATCTTCCAACCCGCTCCCGTCTTGAGCAGAGTGAAGGAATCGATTCCACAGTGGCTGAACTTTCCGTTCAAATGAAAGTCGTATTCTGCCCAGACGACTGCGACGGAATCATGCACCAGCACGGTAGGATTCCAGATGCGTTCGAGCCACGCGTCTTTGCTCGAGCCCAACCGCTCGATCCATTTCTCGTGTGGCAACTCCACAGCCGTGCCATCGGGACGGACAGAGAAAAGCATCGCATCTGTAGTAAAAAGCTGCCGTGCCGCCGCCCTATCGTGCGATGACATTGCGTCGAAGAGCCGCTGAACAACTCCGGTTGGATTCAGCTCTTGCGATGGGAGACGTCCTGCAAAAAGAAGCCCTGCTGCTGTCAGGAGCGCCGCGAATCGATGCATCCAGACAGTCTACCGCCGCGCCAGCCATCGCTAATCGCTTACGGGTAGCCGAAAACCACCAACATGGCCGAAAAGCACCTAAGTTATAGAAAGGAATACGCTTTTGTTTATTTCGGTGCGACCTGCGAGCACCTTCGTACGTCAAAACAGCAGGGAGAAAAGATATGAAAGGACAAATCAAGAGCGGCCTCAAATTAACGGCCGTTTTGCTCGTCGCGGCGACATTGGGCTTGGCCCAAACGAGCGTGTCCGTACCGGCTCCATATGGACCGGCGTCGAATGCCGCTGGATATGGCCAGGCTCCTGCGCAGAGGCAGGGAGTGCCTGGCACGATCAATTACGTGGAAGGTCAGGCGATGCTCAATGGCCAGCCGCTTGGCCCAGGCGCAGCCGGCTATGCCGTTGCTCAGCCCGGTCAGGCGATCCAAACGCAGGCCGGTTATGTCGAAGTTTTGCTGACACCCGGCGCGTTTCTGCGCGTTGGCCACGACAGTGAAGTTACGCTCCAATCGGTTGGACTTGCGAATCTGCAACTGCAGGTGGTCCACGGGTCGGCCATGATTGAAGTGGCGGATCTCGTAAAGGGAACCACGATGCAGGTTGCGATGAATGGCGCAACCACGCAGGTTGAAAAGCCCGGGCTCTACGAGTTCGATGCCAACCAACAGCTTGTGAGAGTGCTTGACGGCAAAGCCAAGGTGCTCGAAGCGTCACGCGTAAAAACGATCGGCAAGGGCGATCAACTGGTGCTTACAAACACAAATCTGAAGTCGCATGGTTTCGACAAACAGGTTGCGGAAGCCGATCCGCTGTATGTTTGGAGTAAGGCCCGCAGCCAGGCGGAAGCACAGGCCAATATGGCTATGGCCAGCAACGTCGCAACTTACGGCGGCTGGTATGGGCCGGGTTGGTATTGGGATCCATTCTGGGCGGAATACGCTTTCCTGCCCGGCGCTGGGTTCCTGTATAGCCCGTTCGGCTGGGGCTGGGGATTCTATGCACCCGGCTTCGCGTACGGAGCTCCGTTTTATCACGGCGGATTCCGCGGCGGATATTACCGTCACGTAGCCGGAGCGGCTGCCGTTCATGGATTCGCGGGTGGCGGATTCCACGGCGGATTCCACGGTGGCGGCGTACGCAGATAACAACCAAAGCTGCAAATCATTCGACTTAGTTCAGGGCCGCGAGCCTCAAAACTCGCGGCTTTTTTTTGAAGCATGCGAAGCACATGTAAAACCGGCAATTTAAACTGGTGTGTACCCACTGAGCCTTGTGAGCGTCGGCATAGACAGACGTAACTTTCTTCTTGGATGCTGCGGAAGCGCTTCTGCGCTGTTGCTTCCGCCTTCGCGCAGGCCTGTATACGGAAACGCCGCTGAAGCTGTCCCCCTTGACTTGGAAGAGCATTACGGCCGTATCGCCGCCGTTCTCGACGGCTGGACCGGCCATCTGCTTCAATCGCCTCTCGCCCTTCAGCAAATCGAGCAGACGCTTTCGCCCGATTTTGCTGGTTCGTTGCTGTCCTCGGCTCGATCGCAGGTGGTGCGTGCAGGCCCGGCACTGGAAATTCAAGGCCTTCAATGGACGCGTTCCCCGAGCAGCCCTCAAAACGCTTTCATACGCGATTTCGCAGCGTACCTCAGCGATTATTCGCAACTTCTAACCGCGCAATTCGAGGTGACAAAACTGGACGCCTCGAACGATCAACTCCACACCCGTATCCGCTACGAGTTTGTCGGCAGGGGCAAAAAGTTTTATCGCGAGCAGCGCAGTGGTCTTTGGGATCTCATTTGGGCTCCTGTTTCATCGGGCGAATATCGTGTGCAAAGTTGGAGAGCCTCGAAGGAGGAGCGCAGCCGGTCAGCGGGGCCCTGGTACACGGACATTTGCAAGCAGGCGTTGGGCCGAAATGATTCTTATTCGACACAGCTTGCCAGGGGAGCGGATTACTGGCGGACCGTATTAGACGGTGCGACCGGTATCGATATCTATGGTCACAACGGTGTTTCGGTCGGCGATATTGACAACGACGGATTCGACGATCTTTACGTTTGTCAACCCGCGGGCCTCCCGAATCGGCTTTACCGAAACCGTGGCGACGGAACATTTGAAGACATCACAGAGGACTCCGGTATAGGAGTTCTTGAAAACACCGCATGCGCGTTATTTGCTGATTTTAGTAACAAGGGCCGGCAAGACTTAGTCGTGGTGCGCACCAACGGGCCGCTGTTGTTCGTGAACGAAGGAGGCGGCAAGTTCCGGCGCAACCCCGTTGCATTTCGCTTTAGAAACCCTCCGCAAGGGGCATTTACCGGGACCGCAGCCGCCGATTACGACCGCGATGGCTGGCTGGATATCTATTTCTGCCTATATTCTTACTATCAAGGAGCGGGACAGTACAGATACCCGGTTCCTTACTATGCTGCCGAAAATGGCCCTCCTAATTTCCTGCTGCGCAACAATCGTGACGGAACGTTTCGCGATGTCACACTAGAATCGGGTCTCGACAAAAACAATACGCGTTATAGCTTCTGCTGCGCTTGGGGCGATTACAACTCCGACGGTTGGCCTGATTTGTATGTAGCAAACGATTTCGGACGAAAAAATCTCTACCACAATAATGGGGACGGAACGTTTCGAGACATCGCTGCCGAACTGCGAGTCGAAGATGTCGGCGCAGGTATGGGCGTCTGCTGGTTCGATTCCGACAACAATGGCCGCGAGGATCTTTACGTCGCAAATATGTGGACTGCCGCGGGCGAGCGGATCTCAGCCGAACCGAACTTCCAGAAAGCCGCGCCTGAACAGATCCGCGCGCTGTATCACAAGCACGCAATGGGCAATTCGCTGTTTCGAAATCAGGGTAACGGATCGTTCGAGGACGAGACACTTTCCGCGGACGTAGCCATGGGCCGATGGTCCTGGTCGAGCGACGCCTTCGATTTTGACCACGATGGCTTCTGTGACCTGTACATTGCAAACGGCATGGTCTCCGGACCGATTCGCGAGGACCTGAATAGCCAATTTTGGAACCAAGTAGTTGCTACTTCGCCCAACGAAGCAAAGATTTCTGCCGAATACGAATCCGCATGGGACGCCATCAACGACCTGATCCGTTCCGACCACACCTGGAGCGGCTACGAGCGCAACGTCTTCTTTGCAAATAACGGCGACGGGAGTTTCAGCGACGTTTCCGGAGCAATCGGCCTGGATTTCGTAGAAGACGGAAGAGCATTCGCCTTCACTGATTTCGATCGAGACGGTCGGCTGGAAATTTTCCTCAAGAACCGCAATACTCCCCAGTTGCGAATCTTGAAAAACATCAGGAGCGATCTGCCGCCTTCAATTGCGTTCCGGCTTCGCGGCACGAAGAGTAACCGCGATGCAATCGGCGCAACAGTAACGATAGAGACCGAAGCAGGGCGTCAGACTCGCTCATTGCAAGCGGGCTCGGGATTCCTCTCGCAGCACAGTAAAGACCTGTTGTTCGGGCTCGGAAGAGCGCAAGGTCCGGTCAAGGCATTCATTCGCTGGCCCAACGGCGATGTGCAACAGTTCGATAACTTCCCCATCAATCACCGGATCTCGATTGACGAAGGAGTGGAAGCGTTTCGTGCGGAGCCGTTCCGAACGAATTTGCCGAGTGCAGCACCTGCTGAGCAGGAGAAACAAGAATCGCTGCCCGCCGTAGTCGAATGCTGGCTGCTCGACCCGGTGCCCGCGCCGGAGTTTTTTCTTGCCGACCAACGCGGCGTCGCTCGAAGATTGTCAGAGCTGCGCGGTAGTTCAGTGCTCCTGAGCTTTGTAAAGAGTAACACTCCGGATGTCATGTCGCTAGACCAATTGCATGGCATTTCAATATTCACTGTGAAGGTCGGCGATTCCGGCAACGAGCTCGTACGCATTTACAGCCTCCTCTATCGTTACTTGTTCGATCGGCATCGCGAGCTGACTTGCCCAATGTCGTTCTTGATTGACAAGAACGGATATATTGTCAAGGTCTATCAAGGTTTTATCACTGCCGAGAAAATTCAGGACGATATTCGAGTAATTCCGGTGAGCGCATCCGAGCGCCTCGCCAAAGCGCTCCCTTTTACCGGGGCTGCCGAGACATACGAATTCGGCAGAAATTATCTGTCTTTAGGTTCGGTCTTCTTCCGGCATGACTATTACGCCCAATCAGAAGCATTCTTTCGTTTAGCGCTCCGCGATGACCCGCTAAGCGCAGAAGCAGAATACGGATGCGGCAGCGCATGCCTGGCCCAGAAGAAAACAATCGAAGCGCGCGAGTGCTTCGAACGCGCTGTAAAGCTGCCTGCAAACTATCCAGCCACGCTTCCGAACGCGTGGAACAATCTTGGTCTCATTGCTGGGCGCGAAGGACGCAATGATGAGGCGATCGGCTATTTTCAAAAGGCGCTGAAGCTCGATAAGGATAACGTCATTGCTCTTGAGAATCTGGGCAGCGCCTATCGAGCGCAGAAACGCTGGGACGAAGCGCGCAAAGCACTCGAGCGAGCGGCTAGCTTGAACCCTAAGAGCGCGGAGGCAAATTACAGTCTCGCCATGGTCTTTGCGCAAACGGGCGAAACCGGTAAAGCTTACCAGTATTTACAGAAGGCTCTCAGTATCCGTCCCACTTATCCCGAGGCCTTGAATAACCTCGGCGTGCTATATCTCCGAACGCAGCGCCACGACCAGGCCGTCGCGACCTTTGAACAGTGCATCCGAGTTGCGCCCGAATTCGATCAAGCGTACCTCAATTTGGCGCGCGTGTACCTCATCGAGGATCAGCCGGCGAAAGCGCGAGCTGTTATCCTCGAACTTCTGAAACAGCATCCGGAGAGCGTGCAGGGTCAAAAGATGCTCGAATCGATTCAGTGATTGTAATGTTGCGCTGGTCATAGCGTTGGTTGCAATGACTCAAGCACCCGGCTCCAAACCTGCAGCTGCGCAGCCCGAATACTATGATCAACCGGCTTTTGTCGTATCCGGAGTAACAGATTACAGGTACCGAGGAGGGCATGGTTCCGATGCCGTTTTGTGCTCCACTGAAGCGTTAACAGCCGCGACGGCTTCACTGAAAAAAGAGGCAGCCAGCGCGGATTCAAGAGGCGTGAATCTTAGTCCCGCGGGCCGCGAGCACGCCAAGGCTGAAGCAGACGAGAAGCGAGGCAATTCTCTCGAGGCCGTTCACGAGTATCAACGCGCCGCGGAGTTGGATGCGACTGAGCCAAATCTGTTCGATTGGGGCCTGGAATTTTGACGTCATCGAGCGGCAGCCCCGGCCACTGAGGTATTTACGAAGGGTAACCGCCTGTTCCCGAACTCGCTTCGTATGTTGCTGGGTCTTGCTGTTTCGGTTTACATGCAAGGCGAATATGACGCTGCTGCCAAGTTGCTCTTCAAGGCTTCCGATCTGCATCCTGAAGACGCCAGGCCTTACCTGTTTTTGGCGCAGGTTCAATCGAGTTCGATTGTCAGGTCGAAGGACTATGCGGAGAAGCTTGCAAGATTTGCCAAGCTCGACCCGAATAACGCTTGGGCGAATTATTACTATGCGGCCAATCTGTGGAAACAACGAACCGATCCGCAGGATTCGGTAACAATTGACCAAGTTCGCCAATTTTTAAGCAAAGCCATACGCCTCGACCCGAAACTTGGCCCTGGATATCTCTTACTCGGTATTGTTGCGTTCGAGCGAAAGGATTTGCTGACCGCAATCATAAATTATCGGAAAGCGATTGAACTCAGCCCGGAACTGGAGGAAGCGCATTATAGGCTTTCACAAGCCTATGCCATCTCGGGCGATAAGACGAACGCTGAAGAACAGTTGCAGTTATACAAGCAACTCTCGAAAACCTCAGCCGAGCAGGCGGAACGTGAGCGGAAAGAAGTTCAACAATTTGTGTTCACGTTGGGCTCGAATCACTGAGCACGCGGCGTGGGCTGGGTCATCAGGGTTGCAAACAAATCGTAGAATTTCGCCGTATCCAGATCCATTTGCACCTCGACCGGCTGTGTAGCGAACAGGGCCGCGTCCTTATTTCTCCACGTCAAGGTATTACCGTAACCGGCGCCGCGATCCAAGTCGACGCTCATATAGAAGTTTTGCCGCTTGGTAATTAGACTCGGATCGAGCCAAGCGGCCGCAGCAAGTTCATCCCACATGTAGTTAGGTTGATAAAACCGGGCGAGATAACGCCCGAGCTGCGTGCCGCTATCGCCGATGTGCTTCGCGGCTGCCTGGCTCAAACGGGTCTTGATTGAGATATCAACAGGCGTGCACACCATCTTCTTCCAGGGCGCGCGCAGCACGATGTATGCTGCTTCCGCGTCGAACCACAAGTTAAACTCATGACGCGGATTATCTGCGAACTCGGGATCGTCCGTTCGCGGATTCAGGCTTCCGCCCATAAACACCAGCTGTTTGGCCAAGGCAGGAAACTCCGGATCTATCGAGATGGCAAGCGCCAGGTCTGTCATTGGGCCGCCTTCATAGATCGTGACCTCATGCGGATACTTGTGTACCATTCGGACGAGAAAATGCGCGGCTCTTTCGTCAGACGCCTTAGTGATTGGCTGACCCTCGGGCAGCGGCGGCACAACCCACGATTCATGCCACCAGCGCCGGTCCCACGCGCCTTTGTAATCGACCTTGCCAAAGAGTTGTTCCCAAAGCTCCGTCTGCTCGCGATTGTGTACCAGTGGGAACGCAGCGCCGCGCAAAACAGGAATGTCCGTTCGCCCGATGATCTCAAGCAGTCGAAGCGCGTGCTGCACCTCTTCATCGCGCCACTGATCTCCCGTGACGACCGTTATGCCGAGCACTTCCACTTTTGGAGACTGAACCATCACCAGAACGGATTGCATGTCCGTGCCTCCCGGGCCAGCGCAGTCCTGATCGATGATGACTTTTTGCCGCTGGTCAGCGGCAGCCGGCATATTGGTTACAAATAAACATACGAGTACAAGCAGACAGGGCTTATGTCGCATCTACTAACAATGTATCCGTTCAGTCAAAATGGAGCGACCAATCCTTCGCAGAGGCGCGGGTTACGCTGCGAAGAGTTGAAACCAGCGGCGCAGAGCCGCATACGAAAGGAATTGGTCGCATGTCTAAGATACGGTTTATTGGTTTGGGTGTCCACGCGGGCACGATTGCGATAGCGGTAGCGGAGTCGAACGGAGAAGTGCGCTCTCTCGGCGTTATTCCCAACCGCCTGGAATCGATCCGCAAAGCGCTGGCAAAGCTGGGTCCGGTGAAGCAGTTGAAAGCCTGCTACGAGGCGGGTGCGACCGGGTATGTTTTGTTTTGGCAGTTGACGCAGCTGGGCGTGAACTGCGAAGTGATCGCGCCGTCGCTGGTGCCGGCCAAAGCGGGCGATCGAGTGAAGACGGACCGGCGCGATGCCGAGAAACTGGCGCGGTGTTACCGGAACGGCGATCTGACGGCGGTCTGGGTTCCAGATGCGGCCCACGAAGCGCGGCGCGATCTGGTGCGGGCGCGCGAAGATGCCAGACAAGATCAGCACCGCGCCCGTCAAAGGCTGGGCAAGTTTCTGCTGCGACACGGAGCGCAACCACCCGCTGACATCAAAGAGAAGTGGACCGCGAAATACATGACTTGGCTGCACGACCACGTGCATTTTGAACAACCAGCGCTGGAAGCCACGCTGGCCGATTACATTCACGAAGTACATCACGCTGGCGAGCGCATCCTGCGGCTGGAGAAGGTCATGGACGAAGCCATTGCCAAGGCTCCGGAACAGATTCGCGCGGTGATTGCCGCGCTGCAAGCTTTGCGCGGCGTTGCTCAGATGACAGCGGTGACGATCGTGGCCGAAACTGGTTCGCTGAGTCGATTCCAGAATCCCCGTCAATTGATAAGTTACAGTGGGCTGGTCTCGAGCGAGTACTCCAGCGGCAACCGCATCCAACGAGGCGGGATTACCAAAACCGGCAATGCCCATCTGCCGACGAGTGATGGTGGAAGCGGCCTGGGCCTATCAACACAAACCCTGGGTCGGCGGATTTCTGCTCAAGCGCCAAAAAGGCCTTGACCAGGAAATCAAAGACATTGCCTGGAAAGCGCAATGGCGTTTGTGTACGCGTTATAAGAAACTCGCGGCTGGCGGCAAAAATAAACCCCAGATTGTCACTGCCATTGCTCGCGAACTGCTGGGTTTCGCCTGGGCCATCGCCGTCCAAACCGAACCGCAACCGCAGCGGCAAGCTGCCTGAGAAAGAAGAAGTCTTGTACGTTTTAGAAGCAGCACCGGTGGCAGTGGAGGAACTCGCGGCAAGGAGAATCCTCCGATGTTTTGTGCGATACGGCCGGCTGGCCCAACTCGCGTCCTCAGTCCGAGGCAGCTCCCGACGAATCACGATTATGCGGTTCCGACCCGCGGATATTAGAGTGATCAACCGTCGTATTCGCTCCTCACTGCCATCCGTGTTGCTTCTCTCTCACACGCTCCCAGCAATGCTCTTACGAGCATTCCTGGATTGCGCCTATGCGGGGTTTGCGTGACCCCCTTGACAAGGTCGCTCCATATTAGAACATCGCCTTCAAAGAGAACTGAATTTGTCTGGATGTGCCCGCTGTTCGGCTGATGACGCCGAAGCCCGACCCAGTGAGCACGTTCGACGGCAAGCCGAAATTGACTATGTTGAACAGGTTGAAGAACTCGGCGCGAAATTGCAAATTGACGGACTTATGGCCGTTCTCCAACGTAAACAGCGTGTCTTTGATGACCGCGAAATCGAAGTTGTACAGGGCCGGTCCGCGGAACGTGTCACGACCGAGTGTTCCCAACATGCCATGATTTGGGCCAGTGCCTCCGGGGACATTCATCGGTACGACGAAATACGAAGAGTTGTCGGCTCCGAGTCCGAAATAATCCTCGCGCACGGTGCGGCCGACCGAGAGAGCGGGAGTGCCGACCTGGTCGGGACGGTCGGCTCCTAAGGAACCGAGTCCGGTCTGCTGAACGCCTGAATACACGGTGAAAGGCAAACCGCTAGTCAGCGTAGAAATATTGAGTAACTGCCAGCCTCTTGTCAAACGCTTGGGAAGCGCACGAAGCAGTGAGGCGCTATCGGCGTGTAAATCCTGAACCAGAGTAAAAGTAAGAACGCGCTCCACGTCAAACGTGGAGGGACCTTTATCGGCACGCGTATCGAACGGGTCCTGCGGCCACGCAAGAGCAGTGGCTCCCGATGTGCTGCCAATTCCGGGGCCGATGACACTGCTCGTGTCATCAAGCGATTTCGACCAGGTGAAGTTCGCCTGCGCCTGCGGGCCGCGCGATCCAAGTGAACCCGTCAACGAGGTTTGCAGGGAATGAAAGGTTGAATGCGAGCGATTCGTGATTAACATGTCGGTTCCGAATCCGCCGGTGATTTCGCCCGCGGCATCGAACTGGGTATAGCGCGCGAACTGCGGTGTGGCGCCAGGATAGGCGTTGGGGAAATCGGCGGCCGGCAGATCTATGCCCGCCGTTCCCACATAAGCCGCAGTCGCGCTCACGCCACGAAATGCGCGCTCCAGGCTGAAAGACCAGTTGCCTAAATAGGCGTTTCGGAAATTCTGAGAAATAGCATTTGCATTAAGAGGAGTGACGGTGGATGTCCCTGTGGCAATGGCCAGTTCGCTGTCAAACCGGTTCACGTCCCAGACTGTGTTCGCGGGTACAGCGAGGGAGCTGCCGGAGGCAAGCACGTTCACACCAGAAAAATTGTAGACCGGTGGCAATTCGGAGGGCGTGATCCGAGTTCCCACTAAGACCGGAGCGCCGGGAGCGGATGTCAAACGAGGGTAGTCGACGTACGGCGCGGCGCCCGTAAGCAAATTGTCTTGCCATATATTCGGCGGAATGGTGGTGAGCCCGCCTCCGAGATGCACCCACAGGTCGTGGACCGGCTGCCAGCTAATGCGCGCGCGCGGTCCCCAATTGTTGCCCAGCCACCGATAGCGTGGTTCGGGATTAATGAGATATTCCTGTTCGGGTCCGTTGGCGCCTTCCAGAAATTGCAACCCGACCGAGCGATGGGCGCGCTCGCTGATCGGCGAGTAGATCTCATAACGCAGGCCGTAATCGACGATCAGATTCGGACCCAACTTCCAAGTATCTTCCCAATAGGCGTTGACGTCGTATCGGGAGACAGCAGCCACGCCGATGTGTGCTCCTTGCGGAAATTGTGCAGGCGCAACAGCCACGGTGTAGGAGAAAGCGCTGCCGAGTAAAAGGGCGGTGAGAGTATCGGGAAGTTGCTGACCTACGCTGATGTTGTGCTGACCGCTTGCCGAAGGGATGGCGACTGTGGCATAGGCAGGCCCGCCGCCAAAGGTGTATTGGCCGTTCGGTGCTTGCCCGAAGAAGCTGGTATCGCGATTAGCGGCAAAAAGCCCTCCGGCTTTGATGGTGTGCGCGCCGCGTATCCAAGTGAAATCCTGGCGTCCTTCGAAAAGGTTGCCGTAGGACGCAGTGACCGATCCGGCGGCGGCATCGAAAGATTCATACAGTCCGTCAGCCAGGATCAGGGAGGGATCGGTGTGATTGGCCGTAGGAAAGTTCGGAGTCGTGCGCGTGAAGCTCAGCTCGGATTGAGACGTGAAAGTGGAAGAAGGCGCGCGCGACCACTCCAATGCGGCGTTGCGCTGATGATCGATATAGGTGATTCCCCAACTTGGATCAATGGCCGTCTGATCCGGATTGGTAGTTGGGCCTTTGAGGTCGTCCCACGAGAAACGCGCAAAGAGGCGATCATGACTCGTAAGGTCGTGATCAAGCCGCGCTGAGAACTGATCGGCATCGGTCGGCACTTTGGACGAGGTCGCGAAGGTGCGTGTGCCAAAGGGACCGGCGGGATCGTTCGGCAATGGATAACGCGCGAGCAGAGCGGCCATGGTGGGATTGACAGGCACGCGCAGGGTGTCGCCGGGGAAAGCGGTTGTATCGAGGCCCTGCCGTTCGGCGCCCGTGGGAACAGCAAGGACCTGGGTGGTTCCGAGCACCTGCCGAAAACCTTGATATTCGATGAAGAACGCCGTGCGATTCGAGTTGCGCCCGAAATTCGGCAGCATGCCTCCGAGCGTGAAACCGAACTCGTTGCGGCGAAAAGGCGGAATGCGCCATGGGTTTTCGGGGTTTCGGCGGTCGAAGAAATTGCGCGCATCCAGGGCGGAATTGCGCAGAAATTCAAACAACGAACCGTGAAGTGAACGCGTGCCGGAGCGCGTGACGATATTGGTGAAGCCGGCAGCTCCGAAACCGATGTCGGCTGGCATCCAACCGGACTGCGATTGTATTTCTTCTACCGCGTCGACGTTGAAATTCGACATAGTGGCGCCGCCCATTTCCGGATCGCTCGAAAGTGCGTTGTCGAGCGCGAAGACGGCCTCTACGCCGCGTTGTCCATTGATAGCAAATTGCTGGGTGAAGTTAGTCGTGCCGTTAGTGTCCGTCATGGTGCCGGCCGCCAGCAGCAACAGCTGGCTGAAATCGCGCTTGTTCAGCGGAATGGCCGTAACCGCATTGCTCGAAAGGGTCTCACCTGTTGTTTGCGCCGCGGCGCTCGACTGCATCAAAACGGATCCTTGCGCGGTCAGCCGCAGTTCCGTCATTCCGGCAATCGGTACAGAGAGGGTTTGGGCGAAATGGAAAATGCCTCCTCGGTACGAAATGCTCAGCCGATAGGTTCCGGGAGGAAGGTGTGTGAAATGGAACGCGCCGTTCGCTTCAGCGGTTTTGGTGAATTCAGCAAGCGACGTCTGCAGGTCGATGACGGCACCCGAAGCGGGACGATTGCTCTCATCGCCTACAAATCCCGTCCAGTCCGATTCCGAGGCTGGTTGCCCATGCGAAACAGATGAAAAAGCCAGCCAAAGAGCCAGCATAGCGAGGGCGTTAGCCACTGAGCGGAGGACGGTCACTCCACTAGAGTAAGCATCTGCTCGGCCGTGATCGAGTAAGGTCAGGAGCGCCGTTTGGTCGGATAGCCCCTCAGCACCCAGTCAGCATGAAAATTCTGATCTAATTCGAGGACTTGAATTTTAGAGAAGCCCATATCACGTAGGCTCTTGTACGCGGGTTTCACATTCGGACATTTCACGAATGGACAACAACCGCAATAGATGATCAGCTTGCGATTGCGCGGTAGATTCGATGCGAGATTCTTCAATTTCGCGAGGCCGGCCGGAGTGGAGGCTGGCCCTGCGAGTACGGCGTCCGGGATATGCGTCGCGCGATACAACACCGGAAAGCCGACAAATAGGATCACAGGCTTGTCACGCGAGGAGTCCCGAACTTGTTTCGCCAGCTGATCTGGCTGGACGAGGGCTTCGGGTTTCCAGGCATCTTGTGCCGAAATACTGAGGGAAAGAACCAGTGAGAGAGCTAGAGCTTTGCAAAGTTGAGGGAGAAAATTCATCGGCCTTTCAAACCTTTCCAGGATAGCTTGCAAGAATACGCCCGCTGCCAGGCTGATATCGAGCACGGCTAATGGGCTCGGGCGTCACGCGAATCAGGGACAAGCGAGAAGATGAGGATCGGCGAGCGGGGCAGGTCACGATTCCCAAAGACACCCGCTGGCGGCCTTTCTTAGCGGAGAGCTGGTTTCATGTTGCGAATAGCAGCGATCCGCCAGCCTATTCGTGTTCGCTTGAGAACGAAGGTGGTCCACATCTGCCGGACTTGGCCGTCCAGGGAGGTAGTCTGATACCGCCCGTCCACGATCGCGATCTCGGGATCCAACATGCGGATCGCGGTGATCTCGACCGAACTCTTGGCTTGCTCATGCTGCGAACTCGCAAGCATGCCGGTGATCAGTTCGTCTCGACCATGACGCCACGCTCCCGTGGACACCAGTTGGTCCGCATCCTCGATGAACAGGCTCCGCAGACGATCAGGTGCTCTTTCATTCCGAGCGTCGATGTACTGGGCGATGGTCGTTCGGATTTCATCCGAGTCGGAAATCGGAGCGGACCAGACGGTAAGGGAAATCGAGAACACGAGACAAGAAATGAGGATCAGCCGCATGTTGGCTATCCTATGGCATCACAAGAAAGCGATTTGATTTTGCGGAGAAGGCAGCCGGTCTGTGTCGCTCGGCCTCTAACTGCCGAGTAAGTGGTTTACTGTGTCCATCTAAACCCATGACTGATGCAACACCCGCCTGGGAGATTGTCGTCGATGCTGTGTCTCTGAAGACAATGCCGCTCCGTCGCACCCACGCGCGATCAGGCCCTGGGTCAACCAGCGTCGCCGCGCCCGAATGAACCGTGCTTAAGAAAACCATTCCGACATCTGAATAAATCGCTCGTTAGCTCTCCGAAGCCTTCACTTTCTTTCCAGAGCGACGTGGCCACGCAGCCATGGGACCAGCTGGTCGAAGCGGAATTGATTTGTTTCATAGAGGCCCGCAACGAAAGCATAGATCTCTTCGGCACCCGCGGTTAGCCGGCTGCCATTGATCGTGAGAAAGGTATAGGTAGCGGCGAAAGCTGTCCGCTTGTTGCCATCAACGAAGGGATGATTCTGTGACAGACTCTCCCACAGCGCAGCGGCTTCTTCGATGAGATCGGTGTAGTATCCGGTTTGGGGCCGGAACAGGGCGGCTTCTAATAGCCCCGGATCTCGGATTGCATGCGAGCCACCATAGCGCTCGATTTGGTCGGAGTGGACGGCGAGTACTTCGGCGACCGTCAGGTAATCGGTCACTCAGCGAGCTTCTTATAAAGTGGGCCGTATTTTTCGTGACTCGCAAGATAGGCCGCCATGACGTGCGGCCGAGGCCTAGCCTGTTTGCGCTTTTCGATCAGATCGGTCAAAGCTTCGTCGACGAGCGCCTGCAGCTGTCGACCTTCTTTTTGAGCAAGGGTGCGAAGAGCCGACAGAATTTCGGAATTGACCTGGGTGGCGAATTTCTCGCGGGTCTGCGACATAAGCCGCTCCTTTTAGGATTTAGGGTATCATGACAAATCATGATGTATCAAGTGTTCCGTGGGCGCGCTGCTCGCAAATCAGCTCCACGTGGCATAGCCGCTGTCACCCGTGCAGGAGGTTACCGATGGAGTGATCGCGCAGATCAAGCATGCCATTCGAGAGAAAGTTCTCGAAAGTTACAAGAATGGTTTGCCGCGCCGGAGTTGGTGCGGTCCGAAAGGAAGTACAGCAGCACAAGACCGTCGTCGTCACCAACTGTGGCCGTCTTTGCCTTTACCGCAAGAAGATCAATCTCAGCACCTGCCTGGCCGGCCAGGCTGTCGGAATCAAGGAAGTCGATGACGGCATCTGGCTCGTCAGCTTCATGCATTATGACCTTGGCTATGTTGATCTGGAGGAGAAATCTTTGCAGCCCTTGGAAAATCCCTTTGGGCCAAAAGTGTTACCTATGTCTTAGGTACAATCTGTTACCTATGTCTCCGGTCCGGACAAATCATTCATTGGTCGGGCCGCCGGGATTTGAACCCGGGACCTCTTGCACCCCAAGCAAGCGCGCTAGCCAGGCTGCGCCACGGCCCGAAGCTTCAGTCTATCGCAGCCCGCACCTTTCGCCTCAAAGCACGCGAATGTCCATTACCGTGATGTCATCGGCCTGCGGAGTCCCCGAAGCCGCACGCGAAGCGAGCACGCCCGCCAGTCCGTCGATCGCCGGCCGAGCCGCGCCTAGAATGGTCTCGACCGCCCACTCTTCACTGGTCTCCTCCATTTTGGCTTCGGAAAACCCGTCTGAAAACAAGCACCAGCCGGTCGCCGCTTCGCAATTCCACGACGCGCTCTTCAAATGCCCGATTCTGAAAGGCGCCCAAAATCGTCGCGTTTGCTTCAAGCAGCTCAAACTCGCCGCCTTCCCGAATCAGGACGGCCGACGGATGCCCGCAATTCACATAGCGAATAGTCCGCGCATTTGCGTCATAGACGCCATAGAAGAGTGTTGCGAAATGCTCCGGCCGCGTAAATTCGAAGAATAAATAATTCACGCGCTCCATCAGCTTGGAAGGATGAAGCACAAGCTCCTGCTGTCCACGAATCGTGGCTTGCAGATTCGCCATCAGCAACGCAGCGCCAATCCCTTTCCCGCACACGTCTCCCAGTAGAAACGCCATCCTTTCGGAATCGATGGCAAAGAAATCGTAGAGATCGCCGCCGATCTCTCCAGCCGGCAGCGATGCGCACTCGCAGCTCAGTCCATACGCGCTGAAGTGAGGCTGTGGAAGCAGCTTTCTCTGCACTGCGCGCGCAATTGCAAGCTCTGCCTCCATGGCCCGCGGCTGCTCCGGCCTGGCCGTCAAATGCTTGCGGACCACGGAAAGAAAATGGCGATTGTCCCATGGCTTCGGAACAAAATCGCATGCGCCGCGATGCATCGCCTCAACCGCCAGCTCGATCGTGCTCCAGCCGGTCATCGCAATAATCGGCACATCGCGCCTTTGCGCGCGCAAACGGTCGAGCAGGCGCAATCCTTCTTCGCCGGAAGTCGTATCCCAGGTGTAGTTCATGTCAACCACAATCAGGTCGTGATCGCGATAGGCAGCAGCGGCCAATGCATCGCTCGGCGATTCAGCGGTTTCAATAGCGTAGCCCGCGCCTTTGAGTAATAAGCGCAGCGCTTCCCGCACATCGGCCTGATCGTCGACAACTAGAACCTTCTGCAACCCTATTTTTGTATCAACTGCTTCGAGAGTCATCTTGCTCGGGGCTCATCCGATATGGTGCAAGCTTACTGCCAGCCCGAGTGCCACCGGGCCCGCTGCGCTTTCAACTACTTAAACGGGACAACCGTCTGATGCGATGTTCATTTACGGACAGCAGAGGCCGATTTTGCAGAAGCCGCGCTGCTTGCGTGTGTTCGCAAGCCTGCAAATAAACCGCTACGATCCCGCTTTGAGGATTTCGATTGTCCCGTTGTTATCGCTCAATCGCATTTCGCAGCGACCGCCGCCGATCGTTCCATTTACCTCATCATCAGAAAACGAGCCGGTCGCAGTGACCGGAAAATCCGAGCGGATTTTTCCAAGAGAAGTTCTGGCGAACAGCCGATAACTCGCATTCCCATTCACGCGCACCTGCACCGGTGAAAACGAGGTTTGAATGGTCACCGGCTGACAGCCGCCGCGTGCGTTGAGGCTCACATCGACGGCGCCATTCTGATCGACAACCTGCAGCGGGCCCAAAATGCCGTCCAGAATGACAGCCGCGAAGCTGGTCTTTACCTGAGCGCCCCGAGCATTCGAGGCCCGCACGGCGCCATTCGAGTTCTCCACGCTCAGCATGCCCGCGATATTGCTGCCTTCGAACCCAGCGTAGCTCGTCTTTACGCTAGCGGCACCGCGAATTTTTGAGATCGAAACGGCTCCATTACCCGAGTGGATGGTAACTCCGCCTTGCACATCGCTGACACTGATCGCGCCAAATGAGTTCTGCACGGTCACCGGACCGCCAACTCGCTGCCCTTCGATACTGGAGTTCCCTGCGCGGATTGACAATTGACGGCCGATGTTTGAAAACTGCACGCGCCCGAAGCTGGTGTTCAGCTCCGCTGATCCCGTAATATCGCTACCCTGCACGCGTCCATTCGTGTTGTTGACCGTGAGGTCGCCGTGAAACGAACGTACCGTCACATTGCCAAATGAATTCTTGACGTCCCCGATCCCGCCGGAATTGGAGACCTCCACGTTGCCATTGCTGTTGATCAGCGTAACGCCCTTCGAAACCCGCGCGACCGTAACATTGGCAAAGCGGTCCCGGATACTCACAGCGCCCGTAACGTCGTCGGCCTCCACGGATCCATTCGTATCCTCTACCGTCACATCCCCTGCGTTTCCCGCCAGGCGAATATTCGCAAACGAGTCTTCGAGTTGCTGAGCGCCGCGGCCGTCTTTGAATTCCAGATCGCCATGTGAAGTGAGAATCTGGCTGCTTGCTCTAATACCCGTCACGCTCACCTTTCCAAACGAATTTCGAACCTGCAGCGGCGCCGCTTCCGGTATCGTGAGCTGAAGCTGGACGGAGTAAGAGACATTGTGTAGGAAATGAAAGTTCCCGTTGGCCGGATAATGCGTACGAATCGATAATTCGGAAGCTGCCGGTTCCAAGCTGATCTCCACTCGATTCGAAAAATCTTTGGCCTGTTCCGCATTCGATGCCGAAACGCGAATGTCAGCGTGAATCACCACGTTCGGATCTGCGTGCGTTTGCACCACGACGTCTCCGAGCGAATGCTCGATATATAAGCGTTCTCCGCTATGCCACGGGATAGTTTTATCGAAAGTGCGCGTAACCTCTTCGCGTGACTTCGCGCTGAGCGCGAGGGCCAGACCGAACACCGCGAAACTAATTCTTCTGATCACGAGTTAGTAGCTCCTTGAGCGTCTCTTGTTTCTGTCGGTATAAGTTGGCCAATTCGGTTTGCAATTGAACATTGAAGCGGTTCTGATCGAGAGTTGCGCGCGTTTCCGCGATGGCCGAATCGAGCATCACCAGTTTTCCCCGGCAATTCAGCGCAACCGCGGACACCGGATTCTGCAATCTCGGCTCCGCGAGCTTCGAAAGCTTGTCGATGGACTGCCGGTAAGCGGCCTCATTTTTCTCTACTTCCTCGAGGGCCTGTTCCGTCAGGAAATCGTGATCGCTCGATGTGAACGAGGCGGACGTCACGCTCGTTTTCGCACCCGGTCGCGCGAGATCCCATGGGCGGATGACCCCGACGGATATTCCTAGCAACGCCACTGCCGCAATCGCCCAAGCCTTCCATCCTTTCCACCAGACCGGAGGGTTGCGTTTCGGTTCGGCGGCAATCGCATCTTGAATGCGAGGCCACAGCTCGGGGCTGTCCCATTCCTCATGCACTTCCTTCGCCGCAGCCGAAATCTGCGTCCACACGCGGTACTCGCGACGGCATGCGGCGCATTGTTTCAAGTGCTCGCGCGCTTCCGGCATCAGCTCCGGAGTGGCCAGCGCCCGGTCAAGATCGCCGCATTCGAACTTCATTCACTTCTCTCCATCAAGCTGCGCTTCAGCTCGCGTTTGGCTTCAAACAACCAGCTACGCGAAGTGCCTTCCGGAACCTGCAAAATCGTCGCAATCTCGGAATGCTTCAAACCCTCCACTTCGAACAGCAGAAATACGATGCGCTGCCGCTCGTTCAATTGCTCCAGCGCGCGCTCCAGCGCAATTTTCAGCGGCAGTTTGGTCGCGCTCGCCGCTTCTCGTCGCGCCGGTTTTTCGGGCCGCGCCTCCTGCTTGCGCATCACGTCATAGCAGCAGTTGATCAGAATCCGACACATCCATGTCCCCAGCGACGACTGTCCTTCGAACGCGTCGATCGCCCGGTACACCTTCAAAAACGTCTCGTGTACGGCGTCTTCGGCATCTGCCCGGCTGCCCAGCAGATGAAAGGCGATGCTTTTCAACCGGGCGGCTTGCAATTCATATAGACGCTCGTAAGCGCGCACGTTCCCCCGCTTGCAGCCCTGTACAAGCTCGGCGTCGGTTGGATTTTCTGACAGCTTAGCCGTGAATGGGGCCGGCAATCCGATCTCTCACACCGCGTTTCCTTTTCGCGCTTTAGACGGTCGCAAAACGGAAAACGTTGGATCGGGTCGAAAAGTTCCTGAACTCGGGCGCCCGCCGCCCCGAAGCCGCTACTTCATGCGGGACAAATCGAGCGAAAGGTTCGGGTTCGCGTATGTCCCGGTAAACTTGATCGGCACGATTTTGGATTGTTTTCTTTTTTTGTAGAACGGTGTGAGGATTTTGGCAAAAAAGGATTTCAAGCCGGTCGTCGCGTCCCCCGGTTGGCCGGTCGTGATCAGGGTCCCGTGAAAATCGATCTTGTAATTCATCAGATTATAGGTTCCATCGAGCCAAGTCTTGGCTCCTGGCACGGCGAAAGACAGATGGGAAAGCGTCGCCACGCCATTGATTACTACAGCGTGCCCCTTCAAATCCGAAAGCGCGGCCGCAGGATTGCCGGTCTCCGGCGCTGACTTCTTCTTAGCGCTGTTACTGAGGCGCGTAATGTCGGCTTCTGTGGCGCTATTTGTGAATTTCCCGGCGCCCACGCCGAAATCCCCTTCCAGTTTCATCCTCTGGATAAGGGGCTCTGTGCCTGGCGGAAGGACCACGTGCCCACTAAAACTGACACTGCCCGTCATGGGAGGCGTTTTCGAAGAAATAAACAGGTCCAATAGATCCTGAATGCGGCCGTTTCCCGACGCCATATCGAGCGTTGCGGTTTTCCCGCTTGTGCCTTCCTGTCCGGTTACCGATCCTTTGAACTCAACTGTCGTGTCGTCAAAGTGCGCAATCACTTCGTTGAGATATGTGTCGCCCTTCGTCGCATCTTCCACTGCTTTGAATTGAGTCGTCAGCCGCCGCGTATGGCTCGTGTCCCTAACCTTGAAATTCGGGACATCGGCCGTACCCTGGATATTCACCTTTGCAAGCGTGCCGTTAAATTTACCTGTCGAAAAGAGTGTCCCGGAGACCCCGCCCAGCGCCGCCAGATTCGCGTCTCGAAACTGGTAGGTGCCCTGGACCGGAGTGCTTCCGGGGTTCTTCGGATTCCACGTACCGAAGACGCCGCTCGATTCGATTTTGCCCGGCGGCATGGGAGTGGAGATGAGCGTGCGATAGGACAGCGGAACATTGTTCCCGATGCCGTTCACACGCAGCTTATCGACTATCAGGCGGAACGGCTTCTGGGTTGGATCTTTGGACAAAAAATCCAGCACGGACCCGTCTGCGATGGTCTTGTCCACAACGATGGACGATTTAACATTCGCAGCGTACGTCAAGGGCATCACCGGATTCGGCTTTCCCGGTTCGCTCGGCGGCACCGTGACGTGCATATTGGAGATGCGGACCAGCGTGAGGCGGCGCTGCATCAGCAAAATGCGCGGGTAAGTGATCGAGACTACTAGCTTCTGAATGGTAATCAGAGGCTCCTTCTCCTTATGCTCCCGGTGCAGGAATTGAATCCCTTCCGCGACGCATCCCGGCGGAAAATAAGTCCGGTAAAAATGTTGAATGACGACTGCTCTGGCCGTTCTCTCCTGCATAACATCGATCAGCGCCTGTTTCTGAAAAGGCCAATTGAACGCCAGAATGATGCAGTAGATCAGAAAACCGATCGCAAGCCCGCCCAGAATCAACGGCGTGCGATGATTTCGCGCGAAATGCTTCCCCGAACCGATCTGCTGCTCGGGTACTCGCGCCTGTGCGACTGCTGTGTGAGGCATTACCCGAATCTCCCTCGGCCCGGGTCTAAGCGCCGGAGCCTCTGTAGTAGATGATCCAGCGCGTAAGGATTACGTTTCTCCGTACGCGGCCTATCAGTCCTGGGAGACGCCTATTACATTTCCGTTACCTTTCTTGCGCGTCGTCATCCCAGTTAAGAAGAGTCTAATCGGCTTTCGGCCATGGCGATTACGAACGTAAGCGGTTCCTCTGTCCGCGTCACGGGTGCAACAGCTACCACGAACACCAGCGCCATGGCGATGGTCACCACTCTGTTCTTCATGTGGGGGTTCGTTACCTGCCTCAACGACATCCTCATTCCGCACCTCAAGGCGATTTTTCACCTGAACTATGCCGCGGTGATGTTTGTGCAGTTCGCCTTTTTCTCCGGATATTTCGTCTTTGCCTTTCCTTCGGGCAAGATCGTGGAATGGATCGGTTACAAGAGCACTATGGTCGCGGGACTCCTCACCATGGCCGTGGGCGCGCTTCTGTTCGTTCCCGCCGCCAGCGTCCCGGCTTTTGCGTTCTTCCTGGCTGCGCTGGTGATTGTCGCCGCCGGAATGACCGCCTTGCAGGTTTCGGCGAATCCTTACGTATCCGTACTCGGGCCGCCGCAGACAGCTTCCAGCCGGCTGAACCTCACACAGGCATTCAATTCATTAGGGACGACGGTTGCTCCGTTCTTCGGCTCCTGGCTCATTTTGGCGGCCGCGCCCAAAACGGCCGCTGAAATTAATAAGATGTCGCCTGCCGTCTTACACGCCTACCGATTGCAGGAAGCCTCGAGCGTCAAGCTGCCCTATTTACTCATCGCAGGCGTTTTGATCGCTTTGGCAATCGTCATTGCGCTCTTCAAGCTTCCCGTCATTTCTCACGAAAAGGAGGATGCAACGGCCGGGCACGCAACCACCGCGCCTGTCTCTCTTTGGAAGCAACGGCATTTGATGCTCGGAGTGCTCGGTATTTTCCTCTACGTCGGCGCGGAGGTTTCGATCGGCAGCTTCCTGGTGAATTACTTCAGTCAACCGTACATCGGAGCCATGACGGAGAAACAAGCTGCGTTCTATGTCTCGTTCTATTGGGGCGGCGCGATGGTCGGCAGATTCATCGGATCGGCCGTGCTGCAAAAGCTGCCAACCGGCAGCGTCCTGGGCGCGGTGGCGCTGGCCGCCTGCGCGCTGGTTATCCTTTCTATGCTCACCGTCGGCTCCGTTGCCATGTGGACCATGATCTTAGTGGGTCTCTTCAACTCGGTGATGTTTCCCAGCATCTTCACCTTGGGCATTGCGGGTCTCGGCGCGCGAACCGGCGAGGGCTCAGGCCTGCTAGTCGCCGCCATCGTTGGAGGCGCCATTTTACCGGTTATCCAGGGCGCGCTCGCCGATAACCCCGCAATCGGCATCCATCACGCGTTCGTTCTCCCGGTGCTTTGCTATCTTTACATCTGCTTCTACGGATTCAAAGGATCGAAGCAGATTGCAAGCAGCGGTGGCCGCACCTCGACGGCTGCCGCGCTGGCCTAGAAGCACCCACGTCCCTTCTGCGCGAATCCCAACCCCGTCAACTCTACCGGCATGAGAAAATGTTGTTTTGAAAATACAAGCGCACAAGCCGACTGACGCGGCGCCAGATGAAAGCGAGAAGTCGGCGGACGTGGCCGCGTCAGTCGAGTCTGTTGTGCGCGAATTTCTCAAAGACCGTCAACTCTACCGGCATGAGAAAATGTTATTTTGAAAGTCGTCCGGGACGGAATCTACTACGCTTGCGGCCTGAGCTTACTGGGCATCGCGCTGTCCTATTTTCTGAATCCGTGGGCGGGCGCGCCTTTCTACATTCTGGCCCTCTATTGCCTGTACTTCTTCCGCGACCCTGACCGCGTGCCTCCGCCCGGCGACGTGTTGGTCGCTCCGGCAGACGGCAAAGTGGTATCCGTTCGTGAGCTGGGCGCAGGGCAAACGCGCGTCAGCATTTTTCTCAACATCTTCAATGTGCACGTGAATCGCACGCCCTTGCCGGGCAGAATCGCCGACGTGCAGTATCAAAAGGGCAAATTTCTGGTGGCGAGCCACGAGGCGGCGTCCGCGGAAAACGAGCAGAATACGTTAATTGTCGAAGGTTCCGGCACGCGCGTGATGTGCCGTCAGATCGCCGGTCTCATCGCACGCCGCATCGTTTGCTACAAGCACCCGGGCGATCTGGTCGCGAAAGGCGAGCGCATTGGCTACATCAAATTCGGCTCGCGAGTCGATGTTTTCTTCGGCCCGGAGTGGGTCGCAAACGTCAAAGTAGGAGACCGCGTGTCTGCCGGCTCCAGCATTCTTGCCAACCGCCCATCCCAGCAGGAGGCGGTCTGACGCTGCAGGAGCGGTGGATGGGTCCTCGATCACCCGGCCGGCCACCCCGGCGCGCTGCCTATGCACTGCCGACTCTTTTCACCAGTGGAAATATTTTTCTGGGATTCATCGCCATCGTTCAAGCATTGGAAGGCGCTTTGCAGGTGAACACCGCCAATTACGGCGACAATCCGCATTTCAGCCTCGCGGCCAAAGCCCTGGGATTCGCGGTCTTCTTCGATGGTCTCGACGGGCGCATCGCGCGCATGACGAATACTACCAGCGATTTCGGTCGCGAATTGGACTCGCTCGCTGATGTGATCACGTTCGGTATCGCGCCGGCCGTGCTCGCTATCGTCTGGGGCGTGCTGTTCGCCGTGGGCAGGGGCGATTTGCAAACACAACTCATGCGCGCGGGGTATCTGGTCGCTTTTTTCTATTTACTGTGTGGCGCGGTGCGACTGGCGCGCTTCAACATCCAGGCCCATCCCTCGCCCAAACCTGCCGCGCGGCCCGATCGCAGGTATTTCGTTGGCATGCCGATTCCTGCCGGCGCAGGCTTCATCGCCGCGGTAGTTTTCATGGATCCTTCGCCCGTGCGCTATCTCGCCGCTTCTGTCGCGTGGCTGGTGGCCGTTGGCATTATTGGCATCCTCATGGTCAGCACATGGCGATATCCGAGCTTTAAGCAGGTGAGCGTCTCGAAGCCCCACACTCCTCTCATCGTTCTGATTGTCGGCGGCGTGGCGTTTTTGATTTGGGAGTGGCCGCAGCCGTTTCTGTTAGCCGCAGCGAGCGCATACGTCGCGAGCGGAATTGCGATTCGCATCGCGAGCGCGATTCGCCGCCGCAAGAGATCGCATGTTCCCGCGCCCCTTCCGGAGCAACAGATTGGCTAAACCGGCTCCTAAAGCGAAAGCGCGCGGCATCGCGCTGGTTGGCGGCGATACGCTGCTCGGCCGCGATATCGAGGAAGTAATTGAAGCCCGGAAAACCGGTTTTGTAATCAGCCCGTTCGCGGCGAGCGGCGAAGGCAAATTCGGTGAGCAGGAAGGCGAAGCCATTTATCTCGAACCGCTCGACGCCGCCTCACTCGAGAGCCAGCACGCCGTGATCGTTGCCGGCTCGGAAGACGGCGCTTTGAAGACGTATGCTCTCGTGAAAGCCGCGGGCGGCAATCCGCTGCTCATCGATTGCACCGGTTATCTCGATACGGAACCGGAAGCACGTATCGTCGCTCCACTGCTCGGTCCTCCGGGCCCGACGCTCGATTGGCTGCTGGTGATTGCTCATCCTGCCGCGAGCGCGCTCGCCCTGGTGTTGATCAGGCTCGCGCGTCACGCTCAGATCCAGCAAGCGATTGCGCACATCTTCGAACCCGCGAGTGAGCGCGGCAAGCGCGGCATCTCCGCCCTTCACGCGCAAACTGCTAATTTGCTCGCATTCAAGAATCTGGAAAAAGATGTTTTCGATGCGCAGGTCAGCTTTAACATGCTCGCTCAGTTCGGCGAAGACGCTCCTGCGAAGCTCTCTGCAATCGAGCAGCGCATCGAGCGTCACACGGCCACCTTGCTCAGCCGCATTCAGTCTTCGGCCCCCATCCCCATGCCATCGCTCCGTCTGCTGCAAGCGCCGGTTTTCCACGGCTACAGCATTTCGCTCTGGGTTGAATTTGATCGCAACGTGAACGCTCAAGAGCTGGGCGAATCGCTTGCCTGCGCGCAAATCGAGGTACGTAGTCCGCAGGAAGAGGTGCCGCACAGCGCGGGTGCCGTGAACCAGGGCGGATTAGTTGCTGGCGACATTCGGATTGACCACAACAATTCCCGGGCTGCCTGGTTTTGGATTATCGGTGACAATCTCCGGCTGATGGCCGATGCCGCGGCTGACCTCGCCGGCCAGGAGCTAAAGCCGCAGTGAAGCGCAAAGGCCGCGGACCGGTTCTGGCGCGCGCTGCGGTTCTGGCACTCTCCGCCAGCTTGATTTCGCTCGTTTCCTGCGGATACCACGTCGGCGGCCGGGGCGATCTTCTTCCCAAAAGCATTCAGACCATCTCCATTCCGGCCTTCACCACCTTAACTACGCGTTATCGCCTCGTCGATACGCTTCCGCAGGAAATCGGGCGCGAATTCATGACTCGCGGCCGCTTTCGCATTGTGAACGATCCCAGCCAGGCAGATGCCGTGTTGAACGGCAGCATCAACACCGTCACTGAGGCTCCAACGGTTTTCGATCCTACTTCCGGCAAAGCAACCAGCATTCAAATTATTGTTTCCGTCACCTTGAATTTGATCGAACGCTCCACCGGGCGCGTCCTGTACTCGCGGGTCAACATGATCAGCCGCGAAAATTACGAGATTGCCGTAGACCCTCACCAGTTCTTCGATGAACGCGATCCCGCTTTCACGCGTTTGAGCCGTAATCTTGCGCACGACATAGTCAGCGCGATCCTCGAGAATTTCTAGCCCCTCTCAGATGACCCCTGAACAGTTCGTCGCCCGAATCGCGCAGCAGCCTCCCGCTCCCGCCTATCTGTTCCTCGGGCAAGAAGGGTACCAGCGCCGGGTTTGCAAAGACGCGCTGCTCAATCGCGTTCTGCCGGGCGATTTGCGCGCCGGTGGACTTACGCAAACGGATCTGGAAAACACCACTCTTCGCGAGCTTCTCGATGACGCCAGATCGCTTTCATTGTTTTCCGCTGACCGCGTCGTTTGGGTCTCGAGCGCCGAACTCGCGCTGCCGCGGCGTATGACAGATTCCGAAGACTCGGAACGTCCCGAGAAATCGCTTGCCTCCGATCTCGCCGCTTATCTCTCCGCGCCGACTCCCGGCACCGTGATCGTATTCGATTGCAGCCGGTATGATTTCACCGGCGATGACCGCGCGAAACTGGAGCGAGTTCAAAAATTCTACGCCGCACTTCCGGCCGTCGAGTTCCGTCAATTTACACCGGAAGCGAGCCGTTTCTTAGCGCAACAACTTCTGAAAGAGCATGGCCTCCGCATTCCTGGCGCTGAGCTGGCCGTTCTGCTCGATGCGATCGCCGGCGATGCCAATCGTCTCGCCTCCGAAATCGAGAAGCTTTCTTTATTTGCCGGTAAAGCTGGCAGCGTTACGATGGATGACCTGGTCGCGCTCGTTCCAAACGCTGCGCAGAGCACGATTTTTACGCTCGTGAACGCGCTGGGCAAACGGGATCGGGCGGCCGCGCTTCGCTCGCTCGACATCCTGCTTCGCGAAGGCGAGTATCTGCCGCTTGCGCTTACGTTCCTAAGCACCCAATTCCGCCTCGCTCTGGCCGCCAAAGAAGCCCGACTCACCTCCGCTCAGCAAGCCCAAAGCTTTTTTGCGAAGCTCAACGTCCGCCTCTGGCGCGAGCGTGCGGAGCAAATCGTTTCCACCGCCGCGAGCTTTACCCAGCAGCATCTGGCGAACGCCGTCGCCCTCATCTACGAAACGGATAAGAAATTTCGCGAAGGCTACCGCGACGACCGCATCATTATGGAGCGCCTGGTGGTGGCACTGACAAGCGGCGCGCGCTCAAATATCTAAATCGTCGATAATCTTTTTCTCGACCGCGCCCTTTTTGCTCGGTTCGTCCTTTTTGAACTTCAGTGTCTGATCGGTTGCCCCGAACTCAAACCGAATTGCCAGATCACCCGAAGTTGCATCTTCCTGAACCGTCGCCCGGTACTTGTCTTTCTTGAGAGTTTGCAGCGCACGCTCGATCTCTTCCCGAATCTCCGGCGATCCGTCAACAATCGTGTTTGCCATCGTCAAATCCTCCCGCGCTTCGAAATTGGCCTCGCTTCGAGATTGTATGACAGTCTCTAGTTGCCTTTGCGCCGGCGCCATTCAAACAGCACCACGCCCGCGGCAACCGAAACATTCAGCGACGAAACGGCTCCAGCCATCGGTATGCGCACCAGTACGTCGCAGTGCTTCTGCACAATCTGGTGCAGGCCCTTGCCTTCACCGCCTAACACCATCACGCTTGGAACGTTGTATTCCACTTCGTCATAAAGCGCAGCTCCGCGCTCATCCACGCCGTAGATCCAAAATCCCTCGCGCTTGAGTTTCTCGAGCGCTTGGCTGACGTTCGTGATGCGCGCGACCGGCAGATGCTCGATGGCTCCGGCCGCCGCTTTTGCAACCGTTTCCGTTAAAGGCGCGGAGCGCCGCTCGGGAAGTACGATCGCATCTGCGCCCGCCGCATGCGCAGTCCGAATGATCGCTCCCAAGTTGTGCGGATCTTCCACTCCATCCAAAATCACCAGCAGCTTTGCGCCTTCGGCCACTTCGTTCAGCTCGCGATAAGAATGAACCGCTCCGAATGCAATGACGCCTTGATGTGCAGGGCTACTCGCCGCGCGATCAAGCGACTCACGAGGCTCAAATCGGACCGGCACCGAAGCCGCCCGGCAGAGTTCGATAATCTCCTGGATGCGTGGACTCGCAGCGCCTTTCGCGATCAGCACTTTATCGAGCGCCCGGCCCGCGCGCAATGCCTCGCGGACGGGATTGACTCCCACCGTCAATCGGCTCACAACGTAAACGCGACTACCGCATCGCCGATCGGCGAAAGATCCGGGATGCCGTACCCGCCCGCGCACACGACCAGATACTGCTTGCCATCAGGGCCCTTAAAGGTCATCGGCGTGGCTTTGGCGCTCGTCGGCAGATCGCCTTTCCACAACTCGCGCCCGGTCTCGACATCGAACGCGTAAATCGAAGTATCGAGCGTGCTGCCGATAAACACTAAACCGCCCGCCGTCGCGATCGGCCCGCCAAGAGAAATCGACCCGTATTGCGCAGGCAGACGCGGCGAAAAACGTCCCAGCGGCGTTCCCCATTTCTTATCGCCGGTGCTCGCCTGAATTGCGAGCAGAGTGCCCCATGGTGGAGGCGTGCAAGGTATCCGTTTGGGGCTCAGCAGGAAGCGGCGCATCATTCCATAAGGCGCTCCGCGCTGCGGCGCGACTTCCCAATCCCCGTCGATTTTCCGCCCAACCTCATGGCGCGTCTCGTCCACCTGATCGCTCGGAACGAGCCGCATCTCCGCCGCGATATGGTTCTCCGGCAGGATCAGCAAATCGTGAATCGGATCGTACGTCATGCCGCCCCAGTTCTGGCCGCCCACGTTTCCCGGCATCGACAAACTACCTTTTAGTGATGGCGGCGTGAAGATTCCATCCGTGCGCAATTTGCTGATCTCGTCCTGGCACCACTTGCGATCCGCATCGTCAATGCCCCACGCGTCCGCGGTCGTCATGTGCTGCGAAGAAACCGGAGCCGGCTTTATCGGGAACGGCTGTGTCGGTGACGTCTGCTCGCCCGGAACATCGGTCTGCGGCACTGGCCGTTCCTCCACGCCGAATATAGGCGCACCCGTTTCCCGATTCAGGATGAAGAGATTCGCAGTTTTCGACCCGATCGCAATCGCCGGTATCGTCGCGCCGTTCCGATGAATATCAAACAGCAACGGAGGCGTGGCGACATCGAAATCCCACAAATCGTGATGCACGGTCTGGAAATGCCAGACGGGTTCGCCCGTATCCGTCCGCAACGCCACAACAGAATCGGCAAACAGATCGTCGCCCAGCCGCAGTCCGCCGTAATAATCGGGACTTGCGCTGCCCGTGGGAACGAAAACTAAGTTGCGCGCTTCGTCGGCTGCGATGACGGACCACGCGTTCGCCGCTCCTGTGCGCGCTGCGGCGCCGTTCTTCCATGTGTTCGCGCCCACCGCATGCGGATCTTGCGGAATCGGATCCCAACTCCACTTCAGTTTGCCGGTGACCGCGTCGAAGCCGCGCACTTCGCCGCTCGGCTCATCCGTCCAGCCGTTATCTTGAATCCCCGACCCGACAACCAGAACGTTGCCGACCACGGCCGGCGGCGAGGTCTCTTCATAATCTGCAAATCCGCGAGGCTCGATGCGCAGTCCGTGGCGCAGATTGACAATTCCGTTATCGCCAAAATCCAGGCATGGCTTGCCTGTCCCCGCATCCACCGCGATCAGCCGCGCGTCAATCGTCGCGATGTAGATCCGGCGCTGCCCTTGCGGTGATTTCCACATGGAAACACCGCGCGTCGCAAAGTCGCCATAACCCTTGTCTCGGTCGACGTGCGGATCATAAGCCCAGCGCTGTTTGCCTGTGACCGGATCGAGCGCGATCACGCGGCCCAACGGCGTCCCGATATAAAGCGTGCCGTCCACGTACAGCGGCGTCGCTTCAAATTGCGTGGGTTTGCTTCCGTTCTTCGGCGCGTAGGCGTCACCGGTGTGGAACGTCCATGCAACTTTGAGCGATTTCACGTTGGAGCGATTGATTTCGGTCAACGGCGAAAACCGCTGCCCGCCGGGATCGCGGCCGTAGTACAACCAATCGCCGTTCTGCGCTCCAATGCCGATAACACTGCTCAACAGAAGCACCAAAGACAACCATAGAGCGATCTTCATAAATGTATTTTTGCCGGTCCACGCGGCAGAGCGCATCGGATTCAGGACGAGCGGGATTTTTCGCGTGACCAACCACGCTGCGGAGCTAGGCTCGTTCCAATGCCTCCAGCGAATCCATGCGGTACCGGCGGCTCCAATTTAGCTCGGTTTTATCCTGCAGTTTGAGTTTTTGATCGCCGTGAAACCAGCGCCGCACTTCCGCGATCCGCCGCCCAAACGCCTCCACGAGAACTAGCTTATCGGAATCCCGTGCTGCTCGACAGTGCCGCGCACTTCGTTTTGCGAAAGCCGCGAAGCATCATATTCGACGAACAATTCGTTCGCAGGCAGCACGCGCGCGATGAGGATTCCATATACCGCATGCAGATGCGAAAGGCTCTTCAATTCCCGATCGTTTAGCTCGCGAGAGAGCTTAAAAGTGGTCTGCACCTTCGTCATCGGCCATCAGCATAGCATTCCGGCAATGCTTCGGCGGCCAGGTCACGACAACACTTGAAACACGTTTTCTTCCACCTGAATCGGCGCTGCGGGAGCGCTCATTTCTCGCGAATCGATTTTCTCGTCGTGTACGGGCGTCAGCGCCACGTCCATATAATTGCGCGATTCCGGATCGCGCTTCAACCGGTATCGCAGCAATCCGAAGCGAACAATCAGGCGCGCCAGCTTCCAATGCTTTTGCGCCACATTTGCAAGATACTTCGGATAAAAAACAAGCGGACTCTCGACCGGCATCGTAGGCCGCCTGTCTTTCCGGTATTTGCGCCGCAGATATCCGCCTTGCAGCGGATCCACTCGCTCTAATTCGATGCAGGTGTAATACCACAGCAGCAGCAGCAGCATGTTGCCGGGGTTGCTGTTGGTCGCAACCGCGCGGCGCATCACCGTCTCAATATGTTCCAGCGAAAAGAATCGGCTCCACGAATCCCAGTAAAGCTGCTCCCACTCTTCGCTCGACATGGTGGCGTGAGTCGTGGTCACGTGCTCCAGGTCGTACTTGTTCAGGTCCGGATCGAGATAGGCGCCAGCCTTATACAGCCGCAAATGATCTTCTGAACCGGGCAAGGGCGTAAGGCAATGGGGCTCCAACAAGTCGATGGGAAGCTCGCGCTGAATCGTCTCGATATCGCGCAGCACCGATTCGGGCGTGTCGCCGGGAAAACCGACGATGTAGCCGGCAAAAACCGTCGCGCCCGCGCGCTTCCAGGCGAGCAGCATCTTGCGATATTCGGCAACCTTGTTCTGTTTCTTGCGCGCGCCGAGCAGGCTGTCCGGGTTGATGCTTTCGAGCCCAATGAATACGCGCGCCACGCCCGCCCGTCCCGCTTTTTCGATGAATTTCGGGAGACGGTGGCACATCGTATCCACCTGGATCACGAACTTGATATTCAGCTTTTCCTGCTCGCGCAACGCGATCAGGCGATCGAATATGCTCTCCCAATCTCGATTCCGCGCAAAGTTGTCGTCCGTAATAAAAAAGCGGTTGATGCCCTGTGAAAGGTTTTGCCGCACAATTTGCTCCACGTCGTCCGCCGAACGGCGTCGGGACTTGCGTCCCTGCACGTTGATGATGGTGCAGAACGAGCACTGGAAGGGGCAACCGCGTCCGGCATCGAAGCTGGTGAGCTTGCCGGCCGTGCGCTTCACCCGAGTGGATGGAAGAATCGGCAGAGGAACGCCCTGGATCGACGGCAGATCGGCCATGTAGTTGTAGAGCGGCTTCAGCGTGCCGTTCCAGGCGTCTAGCAAAACTTCGTCCATGCGCCCCTCGGCCTCGCCCGCGAAGAGCGAAATGCCGAGATCCATCGCCTCTTTCAACTCAGGTGGAATCTCGGGCAGCATCGCCAGGCACCCTGAGACATGAAATCCGCCCATCGCAACCGGAACACCCGCGGCGCGCAACGGACGCGCAATATCCATGGCCCGCGGAAATTGATTCGATTGCACCCCGATCAGCGCCACCAATGCGCGGCGGCCTCGAAGCTGCCGTGCGATGCGCTTGGGATGGATGCGCGTATTGGTTTCGTCAATCGCGCTGATGACGATCTCGACGTTCTTGCCCAGGATCTGACGCGCTTTGCAGTCCAGCACGAGCCCGTTGATCACCGCCAGCGTGTTGGATGGAATTGCAGAACGAAGCCACTGGATCACATAGCCGTCATCGTCATAATGGGACGGCTTGAGCAATACCAGATGAAAGCGTTCGGTATGTTTAGGCGCGGCTATACTTCACCCCGAAGTAACGCAAGATACTCGCAGAATATCACGCAGCACCGGGTGCGGTATGGCCTGAATCGCGAATTCCAAATTAGAGCCACTGCGCGCAGGTGACCGGCGCTCATCGCATTTGTCGAAAGGTTGGCCGCCCCTGAATTGCGGCTATTCTTAGGCGAACTGCGGCACATCCGGCAAAGTGCGAGATGATGGGAGGAGGCCTGCTAGTGAACAAACCATATCACCTTATGACCCCCGCAGAACGGACTGCCGCTCGGATCGCGCAAAATCGCGCCAGCGAGGAGAAGACCGCCGAGAGCAAGAGTCACCGGCCTCCTGCCGGTTCAACTAGTGAATCTCTGCGACTCACCCCGGACGAACGCGCGAAACTCGGAAGCGTGATCCGCAAGATACCGTCCTGATGGCGTTATGGGTTTTCTCATCCTTGACAGAATCCGCAGCGATGGTATGCTTATGGAAGCCGCAAATTACTCCTGTCACTTGAACCCACTCGGTACGGCCACCTTCCATGGTAAGCAGTTTCTCGATTCCCTCAATTGATTGTTAGTGTTTTTTGTAGCGAGAAAGAGAGAACTTATGAAAGAAACTGGAACCGTCAAGTGGTTCAATGCTTCGAAAGGGTTTGGATTTATCGCACGCGAAAACGGCGAAGATGTATTTGTCCATTTCTCGGCGATCGAGGCCAGCGGCTACCGCAGCCTGGATGAAGGGGCGCGGGTTTCCTTTGTCGTCAAGAACGGGCCCAAGGGACTTCAAGCCGAACAGGTCGCCTTAGCCTAGAATCCGGGCTCTAAGCCGCTTCTTACGGCTTATTCGATTCTCAGCGGTCCGCATTGACCGGAACACTCCCGGCGGGGTGCAATATCAACGTCTGCGCCGCGTGCTTCGGATTCGTATTCTTGCCTTCTGCTCCGGAGGCCGGACGACAGCCCGCATTCAGCAGCTTCCCCATGAGCGGAAGGCTGGAATAATTGGCCTCGACGTAATCCACCCCCGATGAGGTCAACGCAAGCGCGGCGCCGTCGTCCTGGGTGACGTATTTCTTGCTTCGTAGATACCAGATCGTAAAATCGAGGTATTCGCGCGGAAATCCCATGTGCGCCTCCAAATCGAGCAACGAAATCGACGGATCGTGTATGCTGCCGCGGCATTTTCTATAGAGCAGAGAGAGCACCGCGAGACGTCGGTTCATTTCCCCCTCGATGCCGTCGAGAAAGTCCACGGATTCGAAAATCTCATGACGACACGCGGGTCTCGCTTTCCGAAATTCGTCATACTGCGCCCGGCGCATCGGTTCGGATAGCACCTCGTACGCGCGGTTCAACAGCAGGAATTTTTCCGGATCGCCCGTTTCCGGATTGTCTGGATGATAGCGGCTTGCCAGGAATCGATAGACGCGGTGAAGCGTCTCACTCTGCGCGTTAGGACTGATCTGTAGAAATTCATAATAATCGAGCGCATCCTCTATCTCAACGCTGGAGCGCGTCTTGGAGGATTCGTCGAGTTCGATTCCAATATGGTAAAAGTCGCCTCTACGGGCTGAGTGACGGACGATGCCGTACCAGGTCGGATCCCCATCCTCGGCTTGGATATACAGAAGCGTGCCGGTCCGCACCTCCTGAGGACAGCGCAAGCTTACTCCCGAATCCGACACATCCGTTCCCTGAACCTGGGCCGAATGCGTTGTGCGATTCTCATCTTGCCAGGAAATGGAGTACTTCTTCTGAAGAGGTTTTCTTTGCGCGCGCCGTCTATTTACCTGCATCCATAGGCCCCTACATCCTTTTATCGGTAGTTTCAGGGGTTTCTTCCTAAAGATTTGCGGGTTTTCGCGCATTACCCGCCGAGCGCCCGTAATCGCTTCAACAAGGCCGCTGCATTCGATAGCCCGGATGCACGCCAGGCGTAAGACCTTGCGCAGTTGCGATCTTTTGCAGCAGCATAGTCAGCTGCTGCCGCTCGTCCTTATCGAGAGAACGCAATAAGTCTTCCTGATGTTCGCGGCCAACCCGTCCAATATCCTCCAGAGTCGCGGTCCCTTGCGGTGACAAAAATAACGAGTATTGACGCCGGTCATCTGCATTAGGCCGCCGCTCTACCAGGCCGCGCTGCTCCAGCCCATCGATCAGTGCAACCACACGGCTGGGGTGTGCCGCGAGCCTTCCGGCAAGTTCCTGCTGGCTAAGTCCTGGCGACCTGCGCAAGATGTGCAGGATTCCGGCATCCGGCGGCCCCAGCTTTAACGGCGCGAGACGCTCCGCAAATCGCCCTGCTGCATGGGCTCCGATCTGGGCTAGCAGGAATGCGGGACCGGGGCCACCCCGGTCTTTCGGTGAATTCATATTTACTCAAACAAGTATTGAACACGCGAATAGTTTACGTCGTAAATGATTGCATGGAGCAATTAACCGCCACGCGTCCCGGCGAAAATATCCGCCGCCGCAGTTTCTTGACTGACCTTTGGATGGATCTCCGGTACGCCCTCCGGACATTCGGGAAAGCGCCGGTGTTTGTCATCTTTGTCGTTCTGACACTCGCGTTGGCCATTGGTGCGAACACGACGGTTTTCACCGTGATCAACACGTTGCTGCTGAATCCGCTGCCGGTGCCGAATTCATCGGAACTCGTCAGCGTGAACGTGGCGAAGCTGGGGAGGACGAAAGCAAGCGTGCCCCTCCAGCTCTCCTACGCAGATTTCAAAGACATCCAATCCAGGACCACGGTCTTTCGCTCGCTGGCCGCTTATTCGTCGCCACGCGGAGTGACCTGGCAAGCAGAAAAAAGCTCGCAAGGGCTGTTTCTCGAGCTCGTAACGGGGAATTACTTCCCGACGCTCGGCCTTGTTCCGGCGAAAGGGCGTTTCTTCTCGCCCGAAGAAGACGGCGCTCCTGGGGCGCATCCGGTAGCGGTGATGAACTACGGAACCTGGCGATTGCACTTTGGGGCTGATCCAGGGATCATCGGCAAGACATTACGCCTGAACAATGTTGTCCTGACGATTATCGGGATCGCGCCGCAGCATTTTATCGGAGTAAACGCAGTTTTCGGCCCGGATCTCTGGGTCCCTACTGCCATGGCCGAGCAGCTATTCCCAACCGAAATGGCAAATGTCTTTACCAATCGCAGTAAATCATTCCTTCAAGGCATCGGCAGGTTGCGGCCGGGGGTAACTCCCGCCCAGGCGCGAGCAAATCTTTCTCAGATCGCTGCGGGGCTCGCGCGCGAATACCCGGAAACAGATCAGGGACGCACAGCCACCCTGCTAACCCTGCGCGAGGTATTGTTCGCGAACAACGGCGCGCTCTCGGGATCTGTTCTTTCCGGTAGCCTTGGGCTCCTGGCAGTGGTCGGCATCGTCTTGCTTATTGCCTGTTCCAATGTCGCCAATCTATTGCTGGCGCGCGCTTCCGACAGGCGCCAGGAAATGGCCGTGCGGCTCGCCATCGGGGCCAATCGCGGCAGGCTTCTCCGTCAGTTGCTCACTGAAAGTGTCGTGCTCGGCGTGCTGAGCGGAGCGACAGGGTTGCTTTTCGCTTACACAGCACTCCATCTGTTATTTCGTGCGTTGCCTTCAGGCGCCAACTTCGTGGTCCCAAAGTTCGATGCGATCGTTTTTCTCTTTGCGCTGGTGATTTCGCTCATAACTGGCCTGCTTTTCGGCACCCTCCCCGCTATGAAAGCCACCGATGTTCCGCTGGCCGAGACGTTGAAAGAAGAAACGCGCACCATGGGCCGAAGCCGCGGGAAAGTGACGCTTGCGAATGCTTTGCTCGTAGGGCAAGTCGCATTCTCGTTTCTGTTGCTGGTCCTGGCGGGCCTGTTTTTGCGAAGTATCGGGAAGGCATATACGATCGATCCTGGATTTCAGACCCAACATCTGGCCATTTTCATGACCAGCCCTGGACAAGCCGGATATGATAAGGCGCGAGCGAAAGCTTTCTACCGAGAAGTTCGCGAGCGCGTCTCCGCGATGACGGGAGTCCAGTCGCTGTCCTGGGCATCGGATATGCCGCTGTGGTCCCGGCCTGCCGCTGCGCTGCAGATAGAAGGACACCAAAAGCGATCTCAAGCCGATACGATCACGAGCATCGTGAACACGGTCGACCGTGATTATTTCGATGCGGCTGGCGTCGTAATTGACCGCGGTCGGCCCTTCACGAATATCGACCAGGAGCATTCGGCGCCGGTCGCGATTGTGAACGAGAAAATTGCTCATGATTACTGGCCCGGCCAAGATCCCATAGGGAAACGAATTCAGCTAGCGGGAGAGCAACATTCGCGGCAGGTCGTCGGAGTAGCCAGAAACGCGAATTACACCAACTGGGCCGAACCGGCGCAAGCCTGCCTGTATATCCCTCTCGAGCAGAATTATTCGGATGGCATGATCCTGTATGTGCGCACCAAAGGCGCCCCGCGGCAGGTCCTGACGCCCATCCAGCATGAGTTACATGCAATTGGGCCGCAGGTGAAGATCGCCGTGTTAACCGGGCCTGAGCTTGTCAAGGACGGCTTGTTCTTCGCGCAAATAGGTGTGGCGCTGCTGAGTATTTTTGGAATTCTGGCGCTGGGTTTGGCGAGCATTGGCCTCTACGGAATCCTCGCCTACGCGGTGAGTCAGCGCAAAAGAGAGATCGGCTTGCGAATGGCGCTCGGCGCGGGAAGATTTTCCGTTCTGCGGATGATAGTCGCAGAAGGGATGTCGTTGGTCGGCATTGGCGTTTTGATCGGCTTTGGCGGCGCCTTGACCATCGCTCGTCTCCTGAGCAGGTTTCTCTATGGCCTCAGCGGAGGCGATCCGCTTAGCCTGTTGGGCGCTGCGATTGTCTTGTCATTTGTTGCGCTGGTCGCATGCTATCTGCCCGCCCGCGGTGCAAGCAAAGTCGATCCGGTGGTCGCGCTGCATGAAGTCTGAGCCTGCCAGCTCTTTGTCGATTACGTCTGCGACAACCAGAGCCGTCTTCAGCGTGCGGCGTTCTGTCGTCGCCGCTGCTCGCTTGCCCTCATGATTTCGCTCATGTCCCCCGCTGGCCGAATCTCGAAAATATTGCCATACGTCAGTGCAGGATGCTCGCCGATGAGCTGTAGAGCGTGATTCATGTCCCGCGCCTCAAGCACGAGAAAGCCGCCGAGTTGTTCCTTAGTTTCCGCATAGGGACCATCGGTTGTTGCCAGTTTGCCGTTCTTCCGATACAGGGTCAAGGCTGTTTCAGGGCCCTGCAGCGCTTCTCCACCACCCCAGTGCCCGTTGGCGCGAAGATGGTCGTCGTATTCAAAGCATGTGTCGAACATGGCGTTTCGCTCGCTCTCCGTCATGGCATCGAAATTGCCTTTGTCGTAGTACCCCAAACAGATGTATTTCATGGTTCTTCTCCTCTTCGTTGCGGGTGGGAGCCAGCCGCGTAGGTTCGCGCTGGCTCGTTCATCTGGTCACGACGGCGCGTGTTCCGACGCCGCCGTGGCCAGGTCGTGTACTCACTTCCGACGGGTCTTATTCCGCAGCCGGGTAGAAAAGAAGCTCGCGCACTTCGCCGGGCACATCGCAGGTGATGGCAGCCTTCTTGGCCCATGCAAGTGCCTCATCCAGATCGGCGGCTTCCAGTATCCAGAAACCGCCCATGTGCTCCTTGGTTTCGGTGTATGGCCCATCAGTGATGAGCACCGTACCATTAGGCTGCTTCCGCACCGTCTTTGCCTTGTTGGCCGGGGAAATTCCGCAAGCGAACTTCCTGGCGCCGGCAGCAATCAATTCGCGGTTGAGCGCGTGTATCTCCTCGATCGTTGCTTCCGTTACCGTGGACGGGTCGAAGTCGTCGGGAAGGTAGTTAGCAACCAGATACTGTGGCATTGATTTCTCCTTGTTTTCTGTGGGTTGTTCGATGACTCGTTTCCTGTCATCGTTCTTTCGTCCTATAGTCGTTGGGCAGACGGAAAATCGACAGCCCCGCCAATTTTTATTTCAGCTGCCGAATCCGCGCTTGCAGGAATTGCCGCTCCGGTTCCTGTTGGGTCAGCGCTAGAGCTTTCTCATAAGAGGACCGAGCCTCAGCGGTCCTGCCGAGCCGGCGGCACATATCGGCACGCGCTGAATGCGCGAGGTAGTAATTTGCCAATTCGCCGTGTTCCAAAACCGCGTCGATATGCGTCAGACCAGCCTCTGGACCATCACGCATGGCAATGGCCACGGCGCGATTGAGATGCACAACTGGCGAAGGCTGAATTCGTACCAATTGGTTATAAAGCACGACAATCTGCCGCCAGTCGGTCGCAGCGGCCGATTCAGCCTCCGCATGAACGGCCGCAATCGCAGCCTGCAGTGTGTAAGACCCAAAGCGACGGGACTTCAGGGCTGTCTCCACCAATGCGACTCCCTCCGCAATCTGCTCGCGGTTCCAGAGTAAGCGGTCTTGATTCTCCAACAAAATCAGCTCTCCGGACGGAGAGGTTCTCGCGGCGCGACGAGATTCCTGTAGCAACATCAGGGCAAGCAGCCCCATGATTTCCGCCTTTGGGACCTCCGGCTCTGGCTGCAGTTCCTTCAGCAACCGGCCCAATCGAATCGCCTCGCTGGTTAGCTCGGCCCGAGTTACCTCCGCTCCCGCCGCGGCCGAGTAACCCTCGTTGAACACGAGGTAGATGACCTGAAGCACTGCGTCCAGGCGCTCCGGCAACTCCTGCGGCGAAGGTATCTCGTACGGAATCGGCGTGTCTCGAATTTTGGCCTTTGCGCGCACAATGCGCTGCGCGAGCGTCGCCGGCGTAACCAGAAATGCCCGGGCAATTTCCTCCGTCGTGAGGCCGCAGATTTCGCGAAGAGTGAGCGCGACCTGCGCTTCCGGAGCCAGAGCGGGATGGCAGCAGGTAAAGATCAGACGGAGGCGATCATCCTCGATCTCTTCATCCTCGATCTCTTCATCCTCGAGGGGAGCGTCGTGGACGCGCGATTCCATGTGGGCAATGAGATCTCTCTGCGCTCCATTCAAGCGCGCGCGCCGACGCATAGCATCTATCGCCTTGAAGCGTGCCGTTGAAATCAGCCAGGGACGAGGGTTGTCCGGAACGCCAGTTTGGGGCCAAGACTCCAGAGCAGCAGCGAACGCCTCGTGCATCGACTCTTCGGCTAACTCCAAGTCTCCGAGGAGGCGCACGAGCGTCGCCAGAACCCGGCCCGATTCCGACCGGTAAAGGGTCTCAACCGTCCTGCTGAGTTGCTCGGGCACAGGCTGCGGCATCGCGGTCAACCTAGCAAGCCGTCAAGATCGGCGGAGGCGTTTCGACCGTGCGGCAATATCTGCAGGCAGGGCTGATCGATACGCTGCACCTCGCGCTCGCGCCCGTGGTGCTCGGCAAAGGCGAAGCGTTGTTCGCCGGCTTGGATCTTTCGGAGCTCGGCTTCTCTGTCACAGAGCATAAAGCTACGGAAAGGGCGACGCATATCGTGCTGGAGAGAAGTAAGTGAACGACGACGCGCTGTTGTCTGCCCTCGCCCGCATCTGTTTCCAGATCTCCCAAAACAAGCCTTCGACTTTTCTCCTTAAAAGAACGTGCGCGAACAGCCCCCGAATCAGGCCTGATGTTCAGGGTGGGTACACGCCCCCGGGAACGAAGGATTGAGCCGGTCTCCCTCGTATTTCAACTCCTCGTCCAGTCCAATCTGGGATGTGTAGTAACCGAAGATCGTTAAACCCTTGATCAGCGTAAAAGCTTTCACACCCGGCTCGTCTTGTGCGTTGGGATTTGCGGGCTCTGCCACCGGTTGCAGCAATGCTATCTGCTGCGCCTCGGTGAGGCCGACAAACGGCTTGCCATGAAGCGAGAGGCTGCGGCCGTCAAACCACGCCAGCGCCTGCATAATCTCTATCTGATGTGCAGGCGTGTCCTCGTTATAGTGCAGATCGATGTAGCGATTGACCAGTGCCGCTTTTGCTCCGCCAGTATCCGTAGCCGGAATAATCAGCTCCGTCAGGGCAATCAGCGTTTCGTTCTGGTGCGCATCAAAGAATTGAGGCTTCCAGTTCGCCGCGGATTGCGGATCGGCGTCCGCCATGCCCATGGCCGGCATCGCTGCGGCAACTTCCTTCGCCTGTCCAACAATCGGCAAAGTCGTGAGTCCGCCGACGCCCATCGCAAGCGTCTTGAGAAGATCGCGCCGGCCCTGCTGCGTTTCATTTTCTGGATGTTTTTTCATGGCTTATCTCCTTCCTTTTGCCCGGCTGCTCCTAATCAAGCGCTCCACTTCGCATCTGTTCGGCAATATAGTCCGCCGTCCGCATCGAAAGCGCCAGAATGGTCAAGGTTGGGTTCTTCTCCGTTGAGTTCACGAAACACGATGCGTCGGCAACAAACAGGTTCTTGATGTCGTGGGACTGATTAAACTTGTTCAGGTATGAAGTCTTCGGATCGTTTCCCATTCGCGCCGTTCCCGCCGAATGGATGCTCCATCCCGGCGTCAGGGGGTCGGTCCGTTCGTTAATAACCTCAACACCCGCTTTTTTAAACATCTCCCGCTGTGTCTCAACAGCGTCTCGGCCCATCGCTAGTTCATTCGGACCCCACTCGATTTGGAAGTTGAGGACGGGAATGCCCCAGGAATCGCGAAGGGCAGGATCGATTTCAACATGGTTTTCGGCGCGTGGAATCACCTCGCCAAAGGACCCAATGGTGATCACGGTGGCGTAATACTTCTTCACTTCCTCCTTGAAGCCGGCGCCGAATCCCGGAATCTTATTGGCAAACCCGGGAAATTCGCTGCTGCCCCCGCCGCCCTCAAAGCCGTATCCACGCACAAAGTCTTTGCGCTTTTCCTTCAGGTTGCGGAATTTTGGAATATAGATTCCTCCACCATCCGGGTGAGCGTCGCCACCCTTGTTCGTGTTCCCCTTTAGCCGGGGAATCAACCCCGTGATATCGCCGGCCATGATCTGCTCACAGAAATACTTGCCCAGTACGCCGCTTGAATTTCCCAGCCCGTCCGGGTGGTCGCGATTCTTGGAGTTCAACAGAATGCGGGTGCTATCGAGCGTCCCAGCGCCCATTACAATTACTTTGCCGTACACTTCTTCAACCTGGCGGGTGATGCGGTCAATGAACACAACGCTCTTGGCCCGGTTCTCGTTGTCCGTGGTCACCTTCCAGACCACCGCGTTAGTTCGGGTGGTCAGGTTGCCGGTTTTCTGGGCGATAGGCAGCAGCACTCCCGCCGAACTGAAGGACGCCGAGACCGCGCAAACACGCCCGCAGTGACCGCAATAATGACACGGCGCGCGGCCATGAAATGTCGGCGTGGTGACCACTGCCGAACGCCCCTGGATCACATGCCGGTCCGCGAATTTCTGGTCGATCTGCCCCCTGAAAATAGATTCCGCGCAGGTCAAAGGAATCGGCGGAAGAAAATGGCTGTCGGGATTATTCTCCAGGCGATCGGCATGCCCGCATACGCCGACCCAGTCCTCAACCTTGCTGTAGTAAGGTTCAACGTCTTCGTAGGAAATGGGCCAGTCCATTCCCACGCCGTCGTGGCTAGCCGCCTTAAAGTCCTGAGGGCTGAAACGCAGGGAAACCAGCCCCCAGTGGAGCGTTTTCCCGCCCACCGCCTGGCCGCGAACCCACACGAATTTCTTGCCCGTATACGGATTGTCAAGCTCGTTGACGAAATGCTCTTTGTTCCATTCGTTTGCCGCGTAGTTATAGATGGCTCGCTCGGAAGGACGGATTCGCCCTCGAAACGGGTAAACATACGGCTTCCGATGATGATGGAAATCGGTCGAGAGATCAAACTTCGGCCCTCGTTCCAACATCAGGACTTTTAGCCCCTTCATGCATAACTGCGTTGCCGCCATACCCCCGGCAGCTCCTGATCCGACAACCACTACGTCGTATACTTCGGCCAATCATGCCTCCTTCAGTGCCCCGCCAGTTGAACTGGCCAGTTTGCTGGTCCAGCCAAAGTTCGAAAATATCACGTAAGGATCTGGCCCTTGCTGGAATCACCCGCTGGCTCAACGGATCTACGGCTCGTGCTGCGAATCTGCCGCCGGTCATTCGACGATAAATACCTGATGACAGAATGGTTCGCGCGCCCCGTCCTACACGTAACCGATGTTGAGGCTTCACTCCGCTTCTACGTTGACCAGCTCGGCTTCACCAATCCCTGGCGTTACGACGAGGACGGCAAGGTCTACGTCGCCCAGGTAGATCGGCAGGGCTGTGCAGTGATACTGGCCGATACGTGGCCAGAGAAGGCGGGCAAAGGGCTGTTATTCATTTCCTTGAACGTCGAGCCGGCGACGTGCAAGGCTGCGACCGCCGCGCTGGATGAGTTGCGTGCAGAACTGCAGGCCAAGGGCGTTCTTGTCAAGGAGGGTTCGTGGGGTTACCGGCTCCTGGTAGTTGATGATCCCGACGGCAATCAGCTCTTCTTCAACTATCCGCACGAGACCGCACCCGCCGAGAGCGTTCGGGACGAAGTGTGATCGCCTGGCCGCGGACATCGTCATACCCGCTCACTCAGAGTAGAATTCACCCATGGCTCGTCTGCCAATCCTCGTCTTATCTGCTGGGAGCGCATCTGCGCTTATGTGCTTCGCCGCAGTAGCGGCTTTTGAGATCGTTCCACTCGAAACCGTTTCTGAGACATCTTCCAACGCCAGCATTGGTGATCTCAACGGCGACGGCCACCCGGACATCGTCCTCGTCAAAGGCCGGCATTGGCAACTTACAAGCAAGGTATTACTCGGCGACGGAAAGGGCCACTTCACTCCGGGCCCTCCGCTGCCAAGCAACGCCACAAAGAGCTATTCCGGTTCGCTCGCCGACATGACGAAGAGCGGACATTTGGATATTGTTCTGAGCAATGATGCTCCCGATCCGAAACTGGTCTTAGTCAACGATGGCGCGGCCCACTTCCGCGTGGGCGGTACCTACGGCGATCCGAAATGGCCGACACGGAATGCCGCGGTTGGAGATCTGAACGGCGACGGCTACCCCGATATCGCCGTCGCGAATCGCGAGATGACGTCCTATGTTTGCTATAGCGACGGGAAGCTGCATTTCAAATGCAACCCGCTGCGCGATACGCCGAGCGCGGCAAGCATCGTAATCGCCGACATTGACGGGGACGGCTTGAACGACGTCGTATTCCCATGCCGCGATAATTGCCAGAGCCGCGTCTTCTTCAACCGGAACTTGGCGGGTGAAGGCAAGCCTTGGGGACCGGCTAAAGCATCGATCCGCGCAATTGCCGTGGCCGATCTGAATGGCGATGGTCATCCCGATATCGCCGCTTGTCCGGAAAGGCTGGGTTGCTTTGTTTACTTAAACGATGGCAAAGGCAATTTCGGGTCCGGCATTCAGTTCCAGAAACCGGACGCGCGGGAAGTAGCGGGGAAAGAGGAAGAACGTATGCCGTACTCGATGATATCCGCGGATTTAAACGGAGATCGCCACCCGGATCTCATCGTGGGCTACGTCGACGGCCCTGGTGTAATTTACTACAACGATGGAACGGGCAAAAACTTCGAAGCGCATCCCTTCGGCGATGGCAAGGGGACGATCTATGGGATGGCCAGCGGCGACCTCGATCGAGACGGGCGTCTCGACATAGTGGCAGCCAGGAGTGATGCGCCTTCTTTTATCCTTTTCAACCGGGGATCGAAATAAAAACGACCCCGGCGCGGGCGTTCAAACGAGCCTTACGCGCCAGTTCAATCGCGCCACGGCTTTGATTTTCTGCCCGGTGAGAATGCGGCCGATTTTTAGTTTTCATTCATCAAGCTGGCTGGGTCGGCGCGGGAAGCTCGCCAGGCCGGGAGTGTGCTACTGATCAGGCCGACTGAGATCAGCGTGATGGCTACGCTGAGCCATGTTGCGACGTCTGCGATCCGCACATCGGAGACCTGGGAGGATAGATAGCGCGACGCGCCGAGTGCGATCGCGCTTCCGGCCAGCGTTCCTATCGTGATCAGCAGCGTCCCCTGTTTGACGATAAGAAGGCCAATGCTTCTGGGCGTAGCGCCGATCGCTGCACGAATGCCGAACTCCTGGCGGCGCAGTATGACGGAATACGACAAAAGCCCATATAGCCCGAACGCCGTGATCGCCATTCCCAAACCCGAGAATGAAGCCAGCAGAAAAGCTACAAATCGGCGCGTTGCGAGTGAGGCGTCGATACGACTCTGTAGCGAGGCCACATCGTAGACCGGCTGGTCGTGATCGATTTGAGAGACGATGGATTGCACGACTTCCGGCACACTGCTCGCCGAATCGGATTTAATGACCAGTGACATGTCCGTGCGGGGCATCTGGTCGGCACTGAGGTAGAGCATGGGAGCATCCGAGACCTCTAAACCAGCCACCTTGATATTGGCTACGATGCCGATTATCGAGAAACGGCGGTCTCCCATCTGAATTTGTTCACCGACGGCGTGCTTGTGCCCGAAGTAGCGATCAGCGAGGTAACGGTTGATAATTACGACGCCGGGATGGTTTGGCGTGTCGGCAGAATTGAAGTAGCGGCCTGCGAGTAGTGGGATACGCAGCGTTTCAAAGAAGTGCCGCATGACATTGTTCACCGAGGCCAATTGCTGTGCAGATCCAGCGGCTTGGTCAGCTAACGCGAACGGTTCCATGTTCTCGCCGTAGCCGAAGGGCAACACGCTGCAGGCGCTCGCGTCACTGATTCCCGGAACGTGCCGGATGCGATCGAGGATGGATCGGTAGAAGGTACGCTGCGACGAGTCGCTCGCATACCGCAAAGGCGGCAGGCTGATCTGCATCGTCATAACGTGATCTGGTTCAAAGCCGAGCGGCGTTTGCAACAGCCGAGCATAGGTATGTATTAGTAGACTGCCGGCGATCAACAGTGCTGTGGAGGCGGCCACTTGCACGATGACCAGGGTGCGGCGTGTGTAGTGACGGTGGCGCGAAGCAGTTCGTTGATGCCCCGCTGATTTCATGGCGTCGAGCGGATTCGCTCGCAGAACTCGCCACAGCGGATACAGGCAGCAGAGCGTGGTGGCGGCAATCGTCAGGCAAATGCCGAAGACTAGAACGGGTACCGATAGCTCCAAATGCCCGAACCGGCCTGCATGATTGAGGAGTCGCATACTCGCAACGGCGACAGCAGCGCCGGAGATGCCTCCGCATGCACAGAGTAGGACGGTTTCCAGAAGAGCCTGTCGTGCGATGCGGCCATTTCCCGCCCCAAGTGCCAGCCGCACAGATGTTTCAAATGCTCGCTGGGCGGAACGCAGAACGAGAAGGCCGCCTACGTTTACGCATACGATGACAAACAAAACGGCGACCGACCAGAACAACACCCACGTCCACACCTGCAGCGACGGGTTGTCTTCTTTCCTCAGCGGAGTGATGAAATATTTCCAGCCCGTGAGGTCCACCGTGTAGTCAGCGCGATTGGCCACCGCGGCATGGCGGCTGATGATATCCAGACGACGCGCTGCCTGGTCGAATTTGACATTGTTCTGCAGACGCGCGTACATGCGGAGAAAGACGTTCTGTCGGCCGCCATGGCTTAGCCAATTTGGCTTGAACACAACGGGTACCCACATTTGTGTGACTTCGTTTGGGAACGCGAAGGAACGCGGCATGACTCCGATGACCGAGTAGCGCTCCCCGTTTAATTCGAGGCTGCCATGGAGGATGTTCGGGTCATGTCCGAAGGCACTCCGCCAATAAGCATCGCTGAGAAGGACGACATGAGGTCCCCCTGGTTGCTCCTCGACCGGCTGAAATGACCTGCCGATCTGCGGTCGCACACCGAAGGTGGTCAGTAAAGATGAGGTGATGGCAAGCGCATTCACCTTCCCGGCATGTGACAGGCCTGTGCGGCTGAGATCCAGGTAAAAGAAAGCGCCGGCATCGCTGAAGAGGTCTTTGTGCCGTCGAAGGTCGAGGTAATCGAGCGGGGATACGCCCAAGTGGTCCATCTGCAATTGCGGAAACTGACTGTGAACGGCAACCAGTTGCTGAGGTTTTGCATACGGCAATGGCCGCAGGACGACAGTATAGAGGGCCGAAAACGCCGCACTGGCGCCACCGATGCCGACGGCGAGTACGGCGACCGAAGACAGCAGAATCAAGGGCGTTTTCCGGAATTGCCGGAACAGCAACCTCATGCTAATGATTATCGGAACTCGTGCCACGAGTAGCTGACGGACTGCCGCAGAATTCCAAACAGTTTACTCGCGGCGTAGCGCGCGTGCCGGGTCCACCTGAGCGGCCCGAGCAGCAGGGAGGTAGGCGGCGAGCAAAGCGATTCCGGCCAGAATGCAAATCGTCACTGCGATGCTCGCCAGATCCATCGCACCGACTCCATACAACTGGGTTGCGCTATCGACATGCTCATAACTAGCGAGGGACCAGCGGGGCGCCACTGCCTCGACGCCGTATAATTGCGCGGCTAACAGACGAGCTCCGGCGGCCGCGGCACCGATGCCGGCAACTAAGCCGGCAATGATCGTTACTCCGGTTTCTCGGAGAACCATACCGGTGATTCGGCGCTTTTCTGCCCCAAGCGCAATGCGAATACCGAATTCGTTTGTTCGTCGAGCGACATTGTAGGAAAGCACTGCGTAGATACCCATCGCTGCCACCAAGAGCGCTATCACTCCGAATAACGTACAAACGTCTGCGATAAGCCTGGCTTGTGCGTTCTGTGAGCCGATTTTCTGATCCAGCGTTTCCGCATCCGAAATAGAAAGATTTTCATCAACATCCAAAACGCTCCTGCGCACTGCATTCACAATGCGATTGGGATCCCCGATCGTGCGTATCTCGAATGAAAAAGCGCCCGAGTTTTGGTCGGCCGCGGCATAGAATTTCGGCTCGATCGCGCCTCGAAGTGAATTGACGCGGGCATCCTTTGCCACGCCGACAATCTCCGCGGAAACGGAATTGATCCTCACGTGTTTGCCCATGGGGTTACGTCCGGCGAAAAACTCCTTTGCAAAGGCTTCATTGATCACACAGACTCGCGGCGAGGTCGGCCCGTCACGGGCGCCGATTTCACGGCCGACTAGCATCGGAATTCCAATGGTCGAGAAATATTCAGGACCGACAAAGCTCCCAGCCGAGCCTCGGTCTTTTTCGCTCATTGCCGTGAACCCTTCTACTCCGATCGCGAAGGCGCCATCAAATCCGTTGAGCAACGGTCGGTCCGAGTAGGTCACTTTACGAACACCTGGAATTGTGCGGATTCGGCTTGTGATCTCATCGTCAAGGTTGACCAGCTGCTGTGTAAGACCCGAACTGTCCACTTCCATAAGCAATAAGTTGTTTTTTGGGAACCCCAACGAAACAGTTTGCAAATTCCGGAGCGTTTGTAGGAACAGTCCCGCACCCAGCACGAGCAGAAACGAAACCGCCACTTGAGTGGTCACGAGCGCCTTTGCCATTCTGGTGCGCTGCCGCGAACGAGTTCCACTGCGCCCGCTCTCTTTTAGACTTTCGTGGAATCCCCCGTTTATGGCGTGAAAAGCGGGCGCAAGGCCAAAGAGGATGCCGGCCAGGAGAACAGTACCAGCAGTGAATGCGAATACGCGCAGATCGATCGCCGGCGCGAGTTCAAACGGATGATTACCGTGTGCCAACAGCAGCGTCAAAGCGTGTGAAGCGATCGTCGCCAGGAATATGCCGGCGACCCCGCCGAGTGTGGCCAAAACAAAACTCTCTGTTAGAAACTGACGGACCAGCCGCGCCTTTTGAGCGCCCATCGATATGCGAATCGCCACTTCCCGAGTACGCCCCTCTGCCCGAGCAAGCAGCAGGTTGGCAATGTTGGCACAGCCGATCAACAGGACCAGGTCGGCCAGCCCCAATAAGATAGTCCACTCCTCGGAGAACTCATCACGGCCGTGGAATGCTCCCGACCGCACGGCTTGCACGCGAATGTGCTGATTGAGCGCCTCCTTCCGAGCCAGCGGAGCCATTGAGCTCCGATATCCGGCTTCGAGGATTTGCCGGAACAATACATTAATTTCCGCCTGAACCTGCGCGATCGTTGCACCGGCTTTCCTGCGCCCGAAAACATGGAGCCACATCAGCTTGTCTTGCGAGTGGTCCATGAAATCGTGCAGGCCGTCCCAACCTGGCATGACGAGCGGCTGCATGAGCATCGGAAGCCACAGGTCGGGATCTTGCCCCACTGTTTCGCCGCGAAAGCCCGGCGCAGCGATACCGATGATCACGAGCGTCGCGTCCTGAATGCGAATGAGAGTGCCGAGTACGGAACGATTTCCTCCGAACCTTCGTTGCCAATAGTCATAGCTGATGACAGCGTATGGGTCTTTTCCTGCGCCTGCCGCGTCGCTCTGCATGAACAGGCGTCCGATAGCGGGCTGCACGCCGAACACGGCAAAATAGTTTTCACTCACAAGACGCCCGCGGGCTTGCTCTCTAGGGCCGCCCGCGATTCGAACTGGCAAGCGCTCGACAAGTAACTGAGAGGCACATACCCCGGACATGCTTTTCGAGTGATCGCGTAAGTATGCGAACTCCTCGTATCCAAGCAGGCTGCGTTCTCCGGTAAGCATGCCGCCGAGCACCATGGAGGCATTCGGATCGGTCAGCATCACCAGTTCGTCTGCATTACGGACCGGCAGCAGTTTTAGCAGAGCAGCGTTCAGGATGCTGAAAATCGCCGTGCTTGCGCCTATCGCCATCGCCAAGGTGATGACTGCGATTGCCGTCGAGCCCGCGGTTTTGGCCAACATTCGAACGCCTAGGTGAATGTCGTGTAGCACGGAAGCTCGCTCTCTAGCCTAAGCAGATTTGATGGACATGCGCGTCAATTGCGCGAACGCCGAGCCGCCCGCACGCCCAGCCCAAAATGACGTTCGCGCTTGCCGATCCAAACAACAGCAACTCCTTACATGACCGCGGCTTTTGTCTTGTGGCTATGCCGGGCAAGATCGTAGCGATCCAGGTTCATGACCTTGTTCCATGCGGCCGCGAAGTCTTTCACGAATTTCTCCTTCGATCCCGCGCAAGCATAGACCTCCGCGAAGGCACGCAATTGCGAGTGCGAACCGAAGATCAGGTCCACTCTTGTTCCAGTCCACTTGAACGTGTTCGTCTTGCGGTCGCGGCCCTCGTACACACCATCTTCACCGGCGACCGGCTGCCATTGCGTGCGCATGTCCAGCAGATTGACAAAGAAGTCGTTTGTCAAAATTCCGGGCGTCTCCGTGAAGACACCGTGCCTGGAACCGTCCGCATTCGCTCCGAGCACGCGGAGTCCGCCGACCAGCACCGTCATTTCCGGGCCGGTCAGACTCAGCAGTTGCGCGCGGTCCACCAGGGCCTCCTCCGGATGCATGAACTGAGCCCTGCCGCTAATGTAGTTGCGGAAGCCATCAGCTCGTGGCTCCAGAGGAGCGAAAGAGACAACATCGGTTTGCTCCTGAGAGGCGTCCATGCGTCCGGGCGTGAACGGTACCTTCACCTCGATTCCAGCGTCCTTCGCGGCCTTTTCAATTGCGGCGTCTCCTCCCAGGACGATCAGGTCAGCAAGTGAGACCTTCTTGCCGAATTCCTTGCGGATCTTTTCGAGCTTCTCAAGCACCTTTGCAAGCTGGCTGGGTTGATTGACTTCCCAATCCTTCTGGGGCGCAAGGCGGATGCGTGCGCCGTTCGCCCCGCCGCGCTTGTCGGAAACTCGAAATGTCGAAGCCGATGCCCAGGCGGTCGAAACGAGATCGGACATCGAGAGACCAGAGGCGAGGATCTTCGCCTTCAATGCAGCAATGTCGTTTCCATCAATCAAGGGATGGTCTACCGGAGGAATCGGGTCCTGCCAGATCAGAGTCTCCTTCGGCACTAGTGGGCCGAGATAACGCGCGATCGGCCCCATGTCGCGGTGCGTAAGCTTGAACCAGGCGCGAGCGAATGCGTCGGCGAATTCATCCGGGTTTTCGTAAAATCGTCGCGAGATCTTTTCATATGCCGGATCGAAGCGCAGTGCCAGATCCGTCGTCAGCATAGTGGGCAAGCGTTTCTTGGTTTGATCGAAAGGGTCTGGTACGGTTGCCTGGCCATTTTTCGCCCGCCATTGGTTCGCTCCCGCCGGACTTTTTGTAAGCTCCCACTCGTTTTCGAACAGGTTTTGGAAGAAGTAGTTGCTCCACTTCGTCGGCGTCTGCGACCAGATGACTTCCGGACCGCCCGTGATGGCATCGGCTCCGAATCCCGTGCCGTACTTGCTTTTCCACCCGAGCCCCTGGTCTTCGACCGCGCCGCTTTCCGGCTCCGGCCCCACCAGCGACGGGTCACCGGCGCCATGAGTCTTGCCAAACGTGTGGCCGCCGGCGATCAGCGCGACGGTCTCTTCATCGTTCATGGCCATGCGGAAGAACGTCTCGCGGATATCTTTCGCCGCCGCGACCGGGTCCGGGTTGCCGTTCGGACCTTCCGGGTTGACGTAGATCAGGCCCATCTGAACAGCACCCAGAGGCTCCGCCAATTGGCGCTCGCCGCTGTATCGTTCATCGCCCAGCCACGTCCCTTCAGGACCCCAATAAAGCTCCTCCGGCTCCCACACGTCGGCCCGTCCCCCGGCAAAACCGAAGGTCTTGAAGCCCATCGATTCCATCGCGACGTTGCCGGCCAGAACCATCAGGTCGGCCCACGAAATCTTCTCGCCATATTTCTGCTTGATGGGCCAGAGCAGGCGGCGCGCCTTATCCAGATTCGCGTTGTCCGGCCAGCTATTCAGCGGTGCGAAGCGTTGTTGTCCTCCGCCGGCGCCGCCGCGCCCATCGGTAATCCGATAAGTCCCTGCGCTGTGCCATGCCATGCGGATGATCAACCCGCCGTAGTGGCCGAAATCGGCTGGCCACCAATCCTGGGAGTCTGTCATCAGAACATGCAGGTCCTTAATCACCGCATCCAGGTCAAGGCTTTCAAACGCCTGGACATAGTCGAACCCGTCGCCCATTGGGTCGGACAACGTGGAGTTCCGGTGAAGAACCGAGACGTCCAGGGCCTCCGGCCACCAGTCGCGATTCCTGCGCCCGCGCGCGCCGTGCGCTACTGGGCACTTCGCGGCGCCTGCTACAGGCTGACCATTCTTGGCCACAGCAGGCGCTGCTTCTGTTACTTCCTTTTCCATCTGTTTAATCCTTCCTTCGAATTAGAAATCGTTAGCGAGAAACGCGCCGGGGCGCGCACCTGGCGCACAGCCCCCGGAAAATGAGTTCGCATTCGCGAAGCACCCGTTTGCCGAGCGACGCCGCGGCAGGCCGGCGCACGTTGTACCAGTCCACGTCCTCGACATTGCCGCAGCGGTCGCAGATGAAGTGGTAATGCCGCATGCCTTTGGCATCGAATCGCGCCGAACGGCCCTCCACGGCCACTTCGCGCACCAGACCAGCCCCCACAAGATCGCGCAAATTGTTATAAATCGTAGCTCTGGAGGAGCGCGGGTCCACGCGGTTAACAGCTTCGAAGATCTCCGCCGCGGTGGGATGCGTGGCTTGCTCCATCAGGAACGCCATCACCGCGTAGCGCTGCGGCGTGCTCCGCAGACCGCTGTCCGTCAGCGAGCGTTTGATCGCATGGGGGTCAATCAACAAGCCGTTTAGATTATATCTAAGGTGAAAATCTATCAAGTTGTTGCCGAGCGATAGCGGCCGGCCGCTGCGGTGCCGGAAGCACCAGCGGTTAGCGCGTTTCCCGTCAACTCGCCGCAGCCCGTGATGGCAAACGGCCGTAATCAGGACAGGAACGCGAGCAACACCAGAACGGGAGAAAGCACCGTCGTCAGCAGGCAGTAAAAACACCACGCGCCGCTACACGGGTGGGGCGAGAACGAGCAGGGCTGGCCGACTCAGGAGGATTTTAATCCCGATGATCGAGGGCACACATCGGGTACTGCCGGATCGCGAAGTCGGCAGACCATCTGCAATCCGCCTTTATCAGTACTAATCTGCGGTAATTCGGAAAATGTTCCTGATGGAAGGAAGACTAGACTCCGGCAAGAACTCAAGCTTGTCGGCGGAAGAAGCCTGGCCGCGGCGATGGATAGTTCATCGAAAAGTCTTGATAAACCCAGACCCGCGCCCTGTCGTACAAGCTCGTGAGTGGCTGTTTGGAGGCACCCTTTTTATCCCATGGTTGTAAATCTCCGTCCAGCTCGCAAAAGTAGAATTCCTCCTCGCCGGCATCGCGCAGTTGCTCGGCACGGACCAGGACCGCCGCCAATATCGACTGATCGTAAGGTTTTAGATTAAGGTCCTCGGACGATAGTTCGACCGATCGCGACAGCATTTGCTCGTCCAGCGCAAAACACCTGAAGGCCGGGAATTTTGCGGATGCCTTCTAACGTTGCGGGTAGCTCATCTAATTCTGCGAGCACTCTATTTTCGAAGCGATCGAGTGCTCGCCGGATAACGTCTGTATCAGTGATCTCCGAGTCCTGCTGTAAGGCAGTCCAAGCCAGGAATTTCCTGATCGCGTCGGCGGATGTTCGCGGTTGATACTTCGAGCGAATGGGATGCCTCGCATCGCCGAGGCATATGGATGGGAGATGGAGCCGAATCTCGCCTCGCTGGGCTGTTTCGACCAACTCAAGCGCCGCAGGCATCCGTTCATGGACCGGCGCGCTGGACGCGACGACCCAATTGGTCTCAACGAAAACGTGCTTCATCGGAGATCAGGCGCTTATCGCTGATCGAGGATGCCCCGCCCTTATGACTCCTTGTGATACCGCAGGCACTATGGTCGATTCAGCGGCGCTCCGGAGTTCCGCTGGCAGCTGATCAATTACGTTGTGGGCTGAAAGTGCTTCAAGCCAATTCTGCACTTCGTTCTCGAATCTCAAGGCGGCGTTCCGGCCGGCGTCTTTGGAATACGAGCCGAAAAGCTCGCTTACATCGAATCTGCCAACCTCTTCAACGGAGATGTCCGGGGAGGGGAGGTATCGATCACGAAAGATTCGGAGTTGGTTAGGCGTAACGAGCAGACCAACAGGCGAACGAACGGCGCTCATATAGGCCTTGAGCTGCGCTTCAGCTGTCGACAGATCCTGTTCGTGCCACTTGGTTTCAACCACCATCATGAATTCAGACCCGTCTCCACTCGTGACGATAATATCCGGCTCGAACGCCATGTTTTTGAGCCTATCATTTTGTTGGAATCGGCAGATTTGCGGACACTGGTCGTGCGTTGCACCAGACAGCCAAAAGGAAGTGTATGCCGGCCGCGACATGCTAGACCTGAAACGCGTTTTTCGGGACTAATCTCGGATTCGGAATCTGTCGTTGGTCTGCACCCAGCGACAAGAGTTCACTGGGCGCGGCTATGCGGTGCTCCCAGGCGCAAATGCGCGCAAATTCCAGATCTTCGTAGTGCTTCGCCGCGACATCGCGCAAAACTCCGAGAAATATCGGACTGCGGCTTCTGCCGATGCCGTGGGCCAGTTCGAAGGGGTATTTGCCGCCGCGCTGACGGCGGAAACGAAGATCACCGCAGCCCGCGCTGTTCCGCTCGAAATCAACAGACAGCCTCCTGGACGCTGCGCCGGGTTGCGACAAAAAGGGCGTACCCGAGCGCCCCGTCTTTGATCGCCTTCATTGCGGATCGGGCGAACTGCTTCGCCTGGGATAAGTTGATTCCGGGCAAATCCAGTTTTTTCAACCCCGCCAGCAATTCGAGTCCTAAAAGACGGCCCTCAACATCATTCGCCATCTGCAGCAGGCTCTTGTCATGGGCCTCCAGCGTTGTGATGTGAAACGATGCTGCTGCGAGTGCGGCGCTGTACTCCGAGACCGGCAGAGCATCCGCGATGCAGGCGATCCAGGAGATGAGTCCGTTCAGATCCGCCGGCAGCGCGCCTTGCCGCGTGAGATCGCTGATGCCGATTCGTCCTTCCCGACGGAGCACACGAGCCATTTCCCGCGCCGCGGCTGCTTTATCTGGAAAGGTGCAGAAAGCGCATTCACAAATCACATGATCGAAGCTGGCATCGGGGAAAGTGATGCGTTCCGCGTCTGCTTGAACGAATCGGACCAGATGTTCCACTCCGGCTTCGGCCGCGCGTGCGCCTGCCTGCTCGGCGTTCTGGCCGCTGAACTCAATCCCCACCACCTCACAGCCAAATTCTTTTGCGAGGAAAATGGCGCTCTCGCCTCTGCCGCTCGCTACGTCCAGGACTCGAAGCCCAGCACGGAGTTCGAGCAGATCACCAAGGCGCCGCGTGAGATCCAGTCCGCCCGGATGGAAGGAATCGCCCAACAGCATGCGGGCGAATTCGCGCTCATACGCGCCGGCGCAACAGGATTTCAGGGTCTCAGGGCTCGCGACTGGCTGCATCTCCCGCCTCGGTCTTGATTTTGAGCCGTTCGCTTTCCGCCGGACCGGCATTTCGAAACGTGAAATGAAGCGGCCGAATTTCGTAACGCACGCCCGCCTGACGCGCAGCCCGCCGATGCTTCTCCATCGCCATGAGCTGTGCCCTGGCCTGTTCGCGATAGCCCACCGAATTGTATGCGCAGAAAGGGATCTGCGCGCCGCCCGGCAGAAGAAATTCCTTGCAGCATTTCATCACATTCTTCTGATTAAATGTCCACGGGTCCATGAAGTCCTGCAACATAATCATGAAGATGAATCGCGAGAGGCTCTGCACGTCGAGCCCACCGCCGGGTAGACCGCAGGCCGAGCACGAGAATGCGAATTCGCGCGCGATTTTTTCTGACCCGAGGACGGCGGAGGAGGACCACAGCCCCTCCAGTGCACGCCGCAGTTCCGCGCCGAGATCGGGCATGACCCGGTTCGAGATGTAGTCGAGGTAATCGTCGACCTTCAGAATGCGGGGCAGCGGGGTTACTTCGCCGCTCTCGTCAAGGTACGCATATGTGACCGAATTGCACGTCGGAAAGCAGCATGGCACGGGAACGAAGTCGCACTTCAGAAACATGCCTTCGGTCTGCTCCTCGATCAGGGCTATGATATCGGGGTTCGTCATACGGCGCATCGGATCGTGCGTGGTATGGCGCCCGGCATGAAAAGCAGGCTGGAAGTTGATTCCCCGAACGGCGGCATGATCGAGGCCGAAGCGAATGATTCTGCCGATCTCGCGCTCATTGATGCCGCGTTCGATTGCCGGCACTAGAATAACTGTACAGCCGATTTCGGCGAGCCGATCCAGCGCGCGGAGCTTTGTAGGAAGCAGGTCGGCTTCGCCCCGAATGACACGCAAGGTTTCGGACTCGAAACCGTCGAACTGAAAGTAGATATTCGGCCGCACTTCTGCAAGTTCGGCGAGGAAACGATCGTCCGTCGCGATCCGCCTGCCGTTGGTGTTCAGCATGACGTTCGGAATTCCGCGCTGCTGGGCAGCGCGCATCATCGGGATGATCTGGGGGTGAATCGAAGGTTCGCCACCGGAGAACTGGACCACCTGCGGATTGCCCTCAGCCGCGATGAAGCGATCGAGAATATCCTCGATTTCTTCGAGCGTCAAACTGAACCCGGGCGACGCTTCGGCGAAACACAGTGGGCACGCCATATCGCACGCGCTGTTGACTTCGATGATGCCGAGGCAGGCATGTTGCTGGTGATCCGGGCAGAGTCCGCAATCGTGAGGGCACCCATTGCGTATAACCGAGGCGAATTCAAGCGGGATCGTTCCCGGCTTGTTGAACTTCGACGAGTTGGTATAGAGCTGAGCGTCCCCGTAGACCAGGGCTTCAAATTCGCCGTGTTCCGGGCAGCGCCTGTGCAGGTACACTTTCCCGTCCCGGATCAAAACGTGACCGTCGAGAACCCGGCGGCACTTCGGACAGATGGTTCGCGTCAGTTCGTAGAAAACGTAGTTCGCGTCCTTCTTCGGATCGGCGAGAAGCGGAAGCGCTGTAGTCGGGGTGGTCACCGCTAATCGTATATTCGCAGGAACGGGCTAATCGGCTGTGTACGCACACCTCACACTCGCACCCCCGCTCCGTGAGACGCCGCAAATTCCCGCCGCTCTCCCGTTCTTCCCCTCCAGCAACGGCCGCCGCCCGTTTCGCCTGCTTCACCTCGGCCTGCACCGCCTGCTCCTGCGCCACCTTCTCCACTGCTTTCACCGCGTATTCATCCATCCGTTGCCGTATCTTCTCGAAATCCAACTCCTCCCGAATCTTGTCTTTCCGCAACCCGCGGAACGCAGAAAGCGCCCGGTAAAACGAACGCTCCGCCGTCGTCTTGTACCGCAAATACAGCTCGATCTGATGGTGCTGCTCTTCCGTCCACTCCAGCGGATGCACCGCCGCCAGCTCCGTCTCCGCCTCGATATACCGCCGCTCCGCACGCTGCAAAAACCAATCGTTCAAAATCACGCGTCTAAGCAGCGATTCCGCCGCTTGCCCCTCATCCCCATACTCGGCCTGCCATCCCGCCGCCAGCCGGTCGAAATCCTCCGTCCGCTCGTCCTCTAAAATCAACTTCTGCGACCGCATCCCGTGCTTCCTCGCATTCTGGCTGGACGAAGCCTTCCCCTTTGGCGTCTTCGGTCCCGTCTGCCCCGGCATCTCGCCCGAGTATCCGCACACACGCCTGCTCGATCGCTTATAAAATTTCAGCTAACACGATGAAACGCTTGAATTCACTTCCGCTGTGACATCTGTGACTGCACCGCGCCATTTCGTTTGGCAAAACGCGCTTCTTACACCCAAACAGCCGCGATCGCTCGCCACGCGGGTTTGGCCTTAAGCGCGTACGGCGAGCTTGCGCTTCAATCGCGCCGCCAGCATCTCGGATAACGCAATCGCCGCTAACCCGATCAGGAAATGAAGCACGCGTATGATCTCGTGCGCAGGCCCTGGAAGCAATCCCCCCATGTTCATTCCGAACACCACCACCAGCGCGCCCCACACGATCGCAATTGCAGGAAGCACAGGATTCAGATGCTCAATGAACGCCAAGATCGCCAGAATCCACAGCAATCCGCAGAGCGTCTCACCGAGTCGCATGTGAATCGTAACCAGGTTGAACGAATGGCCGGTCCAAAATAAGAATCCCAGGACAATCAACGTCAGCCCGATCAGCCGCACCGCATTTTGGATCACTATAGTTGCAATTTTCACGGGAGTGTTTCTATTGTCCTATCCGATCTGCAAAGCATGTCTCGTAAGCTGAAAACGAGGCAGAGTGCACAATCATGAAATCTTCCTTCACGGCTAGTTTCGCCCTGGCATGTTGCGTGACGATTGCGGTCGCGACTGCTTCAGGACAGCAGAACCGGCCTGCGATCACGGGCATTTCGCACATGTGCTTGTATGCGAGTGATGCCGCGGCGAGTGAGCATTTTTATGTCCACGACCTCGGCGCGATGAAGACTCCAGATCCTCAAAACCCGAACGGCGTCCGGTACTATTTCAGCCCTACGCAGTTCATCGAGGTGTTGCCGCTGCCCGCCGGCCACGGCATCAGCAGAATGGCTTGCGTTGCCTTCAACACCAGGGATGCTCGCGCGCTGCGCGAGTACATGCGCGCGCACGGCGTCAACACGATTGGCGATCTTCAGACGGGAACCGATGGCAGCCGCTGGTTCAATGCGAAAGATCCTGAAGGAAACGTCGTCGAATTCTTCCAACCCGGTCAATTGATCACCATGTCGGCCGATGCGAAGCCCATCGGCACGCGCATCATTCATGTCGGATATCTGGTGCACAGCCGGGCGGCCGAGGATCGCTTCTACAGAGAGGTCCTGGGCTTTCGCCCGTATTGGTATGGAGCGAAGAATCCGGATCGTCTCGACTGGGTTTCGCAACAGGTGCCGGACGGACATGACTGGCTCGAATACATGCTCGTGGGCGACGGTTCGGATACGCCTCTCTCAAAGATAGATCAGCGCCAGCTTGGAGTCCTGAATCACTTCTCGATCGGAGTACGAAACATGGAACAAGCCGTGACCACGCTCTATCGTGAAGACCGCTTGCCGCCACGACATGATGGGCCGCAAATGGGTTTGGATGGGAAGTGGCAGGCCAATGTTTACGATCCCGACGAAACTCGTGTCGAGTTGATGGAGTTTCAGCCTGTTACGAAACCATGCTGCTCCGGATTCACCGCCGAGAGCCCGGTGGACTGAACCTCTTCGCGGACCTCATCCGGTCGAAGAGCTTCAGATGCTCATTTTGACGAGAGCGACTCGGCATCGGTGTCGTCGCGTTTCACTTTCCACAAGATTTGCCGCAACATTCCTAACCACGTCTCCGCATCCGAAGCTCGTAAGCCCAGGCGCCGCACCAGCCTTCTGATCTTCAGCTCCGTCGAGTGTGCGGTGCGCTGGTTCGTATATCCGGAACGCGCGAGCAGTTCGAGCAGCAACTCCGTGAACCGCTCATGCTCTTCGGCCGCCGCTGTCGTAGGCGCCGCGAACCGCTCCTGTACAGCGCTCGCCATCCTGCGCAATTCGTATAGGCAGACGGCAACCGCCTGACCTAAATTCATCGAGCCATGTTCTTCACGCGTGGGTATCCGCAGCAGCCAATGGCAGTGGCTCATGTCATCGTTCGACAAACCGAATTTCTCTGTGCCGAAGAGCAAAGCCGCCGGGGAATTCGCCAGATGCTCGCCGATCAATGCCGCGCCTGCTTCCAAACGATAGAGCGGAACGTGCAGCTCGCGGTGCCCGACTGAAGTTGTGCCGGCGACCAGACTGCAATCGGCAACTGCGGCGGCGACGTTCTCGAAAACTTCGGCTTGCTCCAGAATGTAGCGCGAGCGGACGGCGGAACGAGCCTCGCGGAAAGCGACCTCATATGGATTCACCAGGCGCAATTGAGTGAATCCGAAATTGCTCATCGCGCGCGCGGCCGCGCCGATGTTGAGCGGATTGCGTGGCGCTACCAGAACGACGCGAAGCAGATCACCAATAGCCGTCGCTGGGGCAGCACCCACTTACTGCTCCAAGTAGGTGTAACCTTGCAGTCCCTCTTCGTAAAATTTGAGCAGGCGGCCCGCCTCTTCGTATCCGATGCGCTGCTCGCGAACCGCCGTTTCCACGTCCTTGCGAAAGGCATCGATTAAGCTCTGGGAATTGTATTGGACATATTCGAGCACTTCGCGCACGGTATCGCCTTGCACCACCGTTTCAAGCACTACCTCATTGTGCTCATTGAGGCTCACGTGTACCGCGTTCGTGTCGCCGAAGAGATTGTGCAGATCGCCCAGGATCTCCTGGTATGCGCCGAGTAGAAATGCGCCCAGAATGTAGCTGCCGTTATTGAACGGATGCAGCGGCAGCGTGCGCTTCACGTCGCGGCGGTCAATGAATTGATCCACCTTGCCGTCCGAGTCGCACGAGATGTCACCCAGAACCGCCTGGCGCGTCGGCGGTTCGTTCAACCGATGAATCGGCATGATCGGGAAAAGCTGCTTCACGGCCCAACTGTCCGGCATGCTCTGGAACAGAGAGAAGTTGCAGAAATACGTATCCGAAAGCATGCCCTCCAAACCCTCCAGCTCTTCGGGGAAGTACTCTAGTTCGCCGGCAAACTTCAGGATCTTACGGGAAATCGCCCAATAAAAATTTTCCGCCAGGCTGCGCTGTTCGAGTGAAAGATAGCCCAGGCTGAACAGGTTCAGCGCCGAATCGAGCGCCTGCTGCGAATCGTGATACGTCTCGAGCAGATTCTTCTTGTTGATCGAGCGGTAGGTCTCGAACAGATCGATTAACGGCTGCTCGGCTTCATCCGGCAGGCTCGAGGGCAGATCTTCTTCTCCGAATCCACTGACGCCCAAAACGTTGAACACCAGCACGCTATGGTACGCAGCCACCGCGCGGCCGCTTTCCGTGACAATGTTCGGATGCGGAACCTCGGCTTCATCGCAGATGTTCTGGATGTGATAAACCACGTCGCGCGCATACTCTTCGAGCGTGTAATTGACGCTCGATTCAAAATCCGTTTGCGAGCCGTCGTAATCAATTCCTAAACCGCCTCCGACGTCGAGATACGTCAGCCCCGTGCCGGCTTTCTTCAAATCGACGTAGATGCGCGCTGCTTCAATGACTGCTGCTTTGATCTGCCGGATGTTGGTGATCTGGCTGCCGAGATGAAAATGCAGCAACTCGAGCGAGCGCTCCAGTCCGCGCTCCTTCAAGAACTCGACCGCCTTGAGCGCCTCGCTCACCGTCAAACCAAATTTTGAGCGGTAACCGCCTGACGACTTCCAGCGGCCCGATCCGCGGCTGGCAAGCTTGACTCGCAAACCGATCGCCGGTTTTACGCCGACTTGTTCTGCGTGCCTCGCGATCAGTTCGAGTTCAGTAAATTTTTCGACTACGGGCGTGATGCGCCGTCCAATTTTCTTGGCCAGCATCACCATCTCAATGTATTCGTCGTCCTTGAAGCCGTTGCAGATAATCGGGGTGTCGTTGTCGGCGATCGCAAGCACGGCGAGCAACTCTGGTTTCGAGCCGGCCTCCAGTCCAAAATGATAGGCGCGGCCGAAATCGAACACCTCTTCTACTACCTGCCGCTGTTGATTGACCTTCACCGGATAAACGCAGCAATACCTGCCCTGATATCCGTGTTCGCGAATCGAGGTATCGAAGGCCTGGTGCATATCGCCCAGGCGGTGCCGCAGAATGTCGGCGAAACGTACCAGGATGGGCAGCGAGATGCCGCGCCATTCGAGCGTATCCACTAACTCCTTCAAGTCGATGCTGCGGTTGGTCTCCTTGGTCGGATGCACCAGCAGGTTTCCGTTCTCTCCAACGGAAAAGTATCCTTTGCCCCAGCTTGCTACGTCGTAAAGCTCGGCGGCATCGGTCGTCGTCCAGCGGTCGGCGGGCTCGCGCACCTGCGCCGCGACAGCAACTTTAGTGCTCAGGTTCGGGTTACTCCTTCGGAGGGTGTTGCAGAACCGCTGCAACCGGGTTTTTTCACCTCAATTAAAACATGGAACGCAGCCCTGCGGCCAAATCTTCTTTTACGCAAATCTGGAGATTTGTTCTGGAGAAATTGCTAGGTCGGTAGCGTGGCGGTTTCCATCCAGAAACTCTTGATGTCCTGCGCGGCTGACATTAAGCCGTCGAGAGTAGATGGTTTTTTCAGATAGGCGTTGGCGTGCGACTCGTAAGCGCGGCGCACGTCGGCCTCGGCGCGCGAGGACGTCAATACGATCACCGGGATCCGGCAGGTCTTGGGGTTGGTTTTGATCCGCAGCAGGACATCGTGTCCGCTCACCTTCGGCAGGTTCAGATCCAAAAGGATGAGATCGGGATGCCAGTGACTCTTGGGCTGAGGGGTATGCAAGACCATGTCGAGGCCCTCGGCGCCGTCTTTGGCGACATGAATGTTAACATCCGCACGCAACTCGCGGAAGGCTTCCTCCAACAGCCGCACATCACCAGGATTGTCCTCGATGATGAGCAGCTGGATCGTCCTATGAAAGTGAGTGCCCGGCATTTAAAAAACGCGAATTGTAAACACACCGCCGCTATTAGGTCTTTGCCTGCAAACGCTAAGACTTCTTTCCGGAATATAAAGTTGCGGATTGAATTTGCCGATTGCGTGAGTATGGGCGGCTTGCGTACGCAGTTCGCCCTCGGTTACATGGAACGCTTAGTACTATTCCTGTTACTGTGCGGTCCGGCAGTGGGGCAGAGTAACAAGGTTGCGGTATCGGGTGCAGACCCGGCGCAGACGGCTATGGAGCAGTCTCTGGCCCAGCAGCAGGCTGCGATCGACGCCTTCCGCAAGAGCGCACAGCTTGGTTCCATAGCGACCCAGCAGAAGTCGGTAGCGGGTCAAGTGCAGCCGCTCGAAGCCACGATGAAGGATGCGACTCCGCTCGCCTCCGACGCGAAATCCGCAAATGGCAAAGTCGCTGCAAGCACAACGACGCCGTCTTCGGATTTCTTCTACCCTTCCTTGGCCGGGCACGCTTCCTCTAGCAGTTCCGAATGTGCAGATGCCCAATGTGTCTTGCGATGCGCTCGAAGAACGCGAGGTAAACAAGCTCGTACAGGGAGCCGCAAGCAAACACGGGTTGGATTCAGTGTTACTCAGATCGGTGATGAAGCAGGAATCGGCATTCAAACCTTGCGCGCTGTCGGTGGCGGGTGCAATGGGGCTGATGCAGATCATGCCTGAAACGGCGGAGATGCTGCATTTGGAGGATCCCTTCGATCCCGCGAAGAACGTGGATGCCGGAGCAACATTTCTGAAGACTATGCTGGACCGCTTCGGCGGGGATGTGGCGATGGCGCTCGCAGCCTATAACGCCGGACCAACAACCGTAGATAAAGCCGGTGGTATCCCGCCTATTGCCGAGACGCTGCACTATGTCTCGAATATTCTCGGCGAGCTGCCCATTGCTTATTAGCAGATCGCTACACTGCCTGCACTTATTCCGTCGCTCAAGCAATGAAGATGCGCTGTTGTTTGTGACAACACGGACTACGTCAAGTTTTTTGACAAATCCTTAAAGCGGTCGAAAGCTTAGGCCGATAGACAAGCAGGGCCTGATTTGATGGGAACTGAGGCGATCAAGTTATACCAACCACCTTCAAGCGTGGATCCTTGGAGGTTTCTCCCGTCGAATGAAATAAACGGGGTGTCCGCGGGCGGTCCACGAGGCAAGATCCTGATTGTGGATAGTTCCGCGGCCAATCGCAGTAAGTTGTGCCGTATTCTCGGCGATGCGGGGCATGAGGTAACGGAAGCCAGCACAACCTCGGAAGCGATCTCATCCATTTCGGTGCACCGCGTGGACCTGGTGTTGGTCGATGTGGCCGTGCAGGAACTTGGCGCCGTCGAGTTCTGCAGGATGCTTAAGAAGGCCGCGGCTACGCAGTTCCTGCCGGTATTCGTGATGGCCGCCGCTGATGATCTCGAAACCGAAGTTCTCGCCATCGATGCCGGCGCCGACGAGTTTTTCGTAACGCCGCTGCGTTTAAAAGCATTTCTGGCGCGCGTCACCGCAAGTCTTCGTCATAAGGCGATTATCGATTCGCTGGACGATTCGGAAACCGTGCTCTTCTCGCTCGCTCAATCGGTTGAGGAGCGGGACCCCGATCTCGGACAGCACTGTCAGCGTTTGGCTTTGATATCGGCCGCCATGGGCCTGGCGCTCGGGCTTCCCTCCAGCGACATTCTTGCTTTGCAGCGCGGCGGATATTTGCACGATATTGGCAAGGTTGCAATTCCCGACAACATCCTTTTCAAAGCCGGCCCCCTGGATGCCGCCGAATGGGAAATCATGAAGACCCATGCGGAGCGCGGCGAGCGCATCTGCAGCAGCATGCGGTCTCTCGCGCCCGTCCTGCCGATCATCCGTCATCATCACGAGAAATGGGACGGCACTGGATACCCCGACGGGTTGAAGGGCGAGCAGATTCCACTGTTGGCGCGCATTCTCCAGCTCGCCGACATTTACGATGCGCTTACTACGGCGCGTCCATACAAACGCGCTCTGTCGCCCGATGAAGCCTTAGCGGTGATGCAAGAAGAGACCGCGAAGGGCTGGCGCGATCCGAATCTGGTCGAGATGTTCTCCGGAGTTTTGCGGATGTTCCGAACGTCTGCGCAGCCGGACTTCTCTCGGCTGTCGCTGCACGCTCTGGCGGCTTCGATCGAACGCTTTCGCAAGGAGCCATCCCGCAGCGATTCGCGAACATCCCTGCAGGAAAGCCCCGAGGAACTCAAACTGGTCAGCGGATTATAATCGCGGGCGAAAGCTCACGGTTTTGGATTCGCTCCCAGTTCTCAACAACGAAATCGTCCACTGCTTCCGATGCCTGCGGTTGGTCGCCCACAGGGAAGAGATCGGGCGCGTGCAGAGGCGAGCGTATCGCGGACAAACCTATTGGAGCCGTCCCGTGCCCGGGTTCGGCGATCCGTATGCGCGGCTGCTGGTCATCGGACTCGCTCCCGGAGCGCATGGCGCAAACCGTACCGGACGCATGTTTACCGGCGACCGCTCCGGCGAGTTTCTCTATCGGACGATGTGGGAGGCTGGATTCGCCAATCAACCGCAAAGCACGGCACGGGATGACGGCCTCATTTTGCATGATGCCTACATCACTGCGCCCGTCCGTTGCGTACCGCCGGACAATAAGCCAACCCGCGAGGAGATCCTCGCCTGTAGGCCCTATCTGATGCGAGAGCTGGATCTGCTGCATCAAGTGCGAGTAGTGCTGGTGCTCGGCGGGATCGGACTTGATTCGTACCTATCCGTGTTGCAGGATCGCAATCTGATTCGATCACGCGCAAGGTTCCGTTTCATGCACGGCGCCTCCTATGAGACTCACCCTGGTGGTCCGCTGGTGCTGTGTTCGTACCATCCGAGCCAGCAGAACACTTCCACAGGCAAATTAACAGCCGCGATGCTGGGCGAAATATTTCAGACCGCTCGGGAATTGATTGCTAAACGCCCGGAGCGGGTGGCGGCGGAGGATAGCTCGAAGGCGCTGGATGCCCAGGCTGCTGCGGATAACCCTGCTGCGGATAACCTTGCTGCGGATAACCCGATTGCGGGTAGCCGGGCTGCCCATACGGAGCCTGAGGAGCGTATGGAACAGGCGCCACGTAAGCGCCGCCGGTCTCAAACAGCCGGCGCGTCTCGTCGTTCAAAAGAATGATCAAGCCGTAAATTCCGAGCGCCGTCCCGATCGGGAAGTGCAAAAGATTCACCACCGAGACGATGATCATCAGAATGCGCGCCCAAGGCCGGAACTTGAGCATGCCCCAGCCGCCGATGATCGCCGGTACCGAGAGAACAAACAAAAAGACCGCAATACCAGTTCCGATCAAAGCAAGGATAGGCACGGCAGTTGCGGCGTCCTGATCGTGCGTCACGCCTGCCATCCCGGCCAAGCCTCCGAAAATCATCAGGACAATGAGCCCGGCGAGTGCGCCGAAACAGCCCAACACGATATTCAGAATCGCGACGATCTTAACGTTGTCTCTCATCTGGCCGTCCTCCTACGAACGAACCCACACGCTCGATGATACGCGAAACGAAGGCTATTTGTTCGCTGAAATAAGCGAATTCAATCACTTACGGCTGCTTTTGCTGAGCGAAACGGTACCGGTGAGCGGGCCGCTCGTGAAGTAGATAACATCCAAATGGGTCTTCAAACAAGGTACACTGGTCTTATTTGGAGGAAACTCATTGAGCCCGTTCCCTTTATTGTGGTTCGCGCAGCCCAGCATCAGCGCGCGCATCACTAACGGGTTATTCAACGATACGTTTTCGGGGATCTACCAGCTCTCGCCCTTTGATTGGGCGTTGCTGATCCCGTACTTCGGAATTCTTTTCATCCTATCGATTTACGGGCTGCACCGTTACGAAACGATGCGGCGGTACCGTAAGTACCGCAAAAATCTCCTACAGACTGCGCCGACCAGATTCGACCGGCTACCGAAAGTGACGATTCAGTTGCCGCTCTATAACGAGCGGTTCGTGGTGGCGCGGCTGCTCGAAGAAGTTGCCAAGATCGACTACCCGCGGGAACTGCTTCAGATCCAGGTGCTGGACGATTCGACCGATGAGACTCACCCGTATACCGAGCGGCTTTCGAACGAGTACCGGGCGGCGGGTTTGCCCATCGAGTACCGGCATCGCACGAACCGGCATGGCTTTAAAGCCGGCGCGCTGCAGGAAGGGCTTGAGACAGCGACCGGCGAACTCATCGCGATCTTCGACGCCGATTTCATGCCGCCGGCCGATTTCCTAACGCGCACGGTGCATTTCTTTGCGGACCCGAACGTCGGTGTGGTGCAAACGCGCTGGAGTTATTTGAACAAGGAATACAGCATTCTCACCCAAGTGGAGGCGATGCTGCTCGACGGCCACTTCGTTCTCGAACATGGCGCGCGCTGCGGCTCCGGTTTGTTTTTCAATTTCAACGGAACGGCGGGAATTCTTCGGCGCGAGATGATTGACGATGCCGGTGGCTGGCAGCACGAGACGCTGACCGAGGATTCCGACCTCAGTTATCGCGCGCAATTGAAGGGATGGCGCTTTGTTTATGTGCCGCTGCTCGATTGCCCGTCGGAGCTGCCGGTTGAGACGTATGGTTTTCAGGTGCAGCAGGCGCGCTGGGCGAAAGGGCTTACGCAAGTTGCCAAGAAGCTGCTGCCGCGCATATTCAAAGCAGATCTACCTTTTCGCGTGAAGGCGGAAGCGTTTTTGCACCTTACGCCCAACATTTCGTATCCGCTGATGCTCATCATTTCCATGCTCATGCTGCCAGTGATGATCGTGCGCTTCTACATGGGCGTGTTCCAGATGGTGCTGATCGACGGGCCGCTGATTGTTGCCTCGTTCTGGTCGATTTCGGCCTTCTATTTGTACGCGCAGAAGGAGCTTTATCCGAAGAGCTGGTGGAAATCGATCGCGTTTTTGCCGATGCTCATGGCGGCGGGAGTGGCGCTGACGGTGAGCAACACAAAAGGTGTTTTGGAAGCGCTATTCGGGATTCAAAGCAGCTTTGCGAGGACGCCGAAATATGCGATCGGCACGGAAAAAGTAAAGGTCAAGATTCCCGCTTACCGGCGCCGTAGCGGATGGCTTCCGTACGTGGAGCTCGCGATCGGAGCCTATTTCATTTTCATGGTCGAGTTCGCGATCGACACGTTGAATTACTTTGCCGTTCCGTTCCTGGTGTTATTCGTTTGTGGATACTTGTGGGCAGGATTGACAACGCTGTACGAAGAATACCGCGGAAAAGTGCAGTGGCAGCGCGCACGGAAACTGGCCCAGGCGCGATAACACCTTGGAACAACCCTATACGGTAGCGCGGTAGGCCGTAATAGGCCAGAACCTATTCCTCTTGGCGGCTGGGGATTTTATTTGCATACTTGAGACACACGAACGCCGAAGAGTAAAATATGCGGCGACCGGCAGTAAGCCTAAGTAAGCCACATATCCGACTTATCGCGTGTTCTTGTTCGGTCCTGTCCTTCTTCCTGGGGGGTCCGTCGAAGATCTCGGCGGACCCAGTTTATTCAATCGTCAACTTGGGCTCGCTAGGCAGTGGTGCTGCGATCACGTCGGACATGAATAATTCCGGCGCTGCCGTGGGATTCGTCACGAATGCTTCCGGCGATCAAATTCCTGTGACGTTCAATGGCCAAGTGAGTTCGCTCGGCGGCTATGGCCAGGCGAATGGCATCAATGATGCCGGAACGATTATAGGAACGCAGCTTGTTAACAACAGCCCGAGCGTGACGGAATGGGTGAACGGGCAAGCGAGCAGCCTCAATATTTCGGGTTACGGAACCGGTATCAACAACAGCGGCCAAGCGGTGGGCGGCTACATCACTGCTTCGGGCCAGTTGCACGCCTTCACATGCAGCAACGGAACCATGATCGATTTAGGTACGCTGCCTGGCGGGACCTGGAGTTCGGCGTATGGAGTTAATTCCTTGGGCGGAATTGTTGGGACCAGCGCGTTGGGCAACGGGCTTTTCAGCGCGTTTGTTTCGAACGGCACGGGTGTGACGAACCTTGGGACATTCCAAGGATCAAACGGCAGCAGCTACGGCATGGCGATTAACGATTCGGGCGAAGCGGTGGGGAACGCGCAAACGGCACAGGGTTATTCGCACGCTTTTGCTTGGCTGGGCGGATCGCTGGTCGATCTTGGCACGCTCGGCGGGACGCAAAGTTATGCCTATGCCGTGAACGGCTCGGGAACGGTGGTGGGCTATTCGCTGATGAGCGACAACAGCTCGCATGGTTTCGCTGATTGGAACGGCGTGATGCTGGATTTGAACAGCCTGTTGCCGATTGGATCGGACTGGACGATTGATGCAGCGTACGGGATTAATAGCGGCGGCGACATTCTCGGAACAGGAACACTCGATGGGCAGATGTATGCGATCGAATTGCAGCCTTCCTATACCGACAACGCGGACGCTGTGAACGCCGTAGCTCCGATTCCTGAGCCGGCTTCTTTGCTGCTCGGCACAGTGGGCGCGATTGCAATTGCGCTGGTGCTTCGGTTGCGTAGAAGGACAAGCGCGCTGTAGGCATTACCGCTTCGCAGCCTTGCTGTAATAGGAGTTTCCATGAAACTCCAGAGCTACACGATTACACAAGGCAAAGATCGAGCGCCTGCACGCTCGTATTTGAAATCTATCGGCTTTACCGATGAAGATCTGAAGAAGCCGATCATTGGCATCGCGAACACCTGGATCGGGACAATGCCGTGCAATTTCAACTTGCGCGAGCTGGCGGTGGATGTGGCGAGAGGGATTCGCGAAGCCGGCGGTACGCCGATGGAGTTCAACACCATCGCGATCAGCGACGGAATCACGATGGGCACCGAAGGCATGAAGACGTCGCTGGTGAGCCGTGAAGTGATCGCGGATTCGATTGAGCTAGTGGCGCGCGGCCATATGTTCGACGGGATTGTTGCACTGGTGGCCTGCGATAAGACGATTCCCGGTGCGGCGATGGCGCTGCTGCGGCTAAATGTGCCGGCGGTGGTGCTCTATGGCGGAACGATTCTTCCCGGGCGATACAAAGGGAAGGACATCACGATTCAGGATGTTTTCGAAGCCGTGGGCGCAAACGCCGCGGGCCGTATGAGCGATGGCGAGCTGCTTGACATCGAGAACGCAGCGTGCCCAGGACCGGGCGCATGCGGCGGGCAATTCACAGCGAACACCATGGCCACGGTGATGGAGATCATCGGGCTTTCGCCGATGGGTTTAAACGCGATTCCACAAGTGGACGCGCGCAAGCACGATGCTGCGAGGCAATGCGGCGAAATTGTAATGAACGCAGTGCGGAAGAATCTGCGGCCGCGCGATATTGTCACGCGCGCAGCGATTAACAATGCGATTGCGAGTGTTGCGGCGTCGGGCGGCTCTACGAATGCGGTGCTGCATCTGCTTGCGTTTGCACGCGAAGCGGGCGTGCCGCTCACGATCGATGATTTTCAGGAGCTGAGCAACCGGACGCCGCTGCTGGCCGATTTAAAGCCGGCCGGACGGTACACAGCCGCCGACGTGGACAAAGCCGGCGGCATTCCGGTGATAGCGAAACGGCTGCACGACGGAGGGTTCGTGGATTCGAGCGCACTCACGATCACGGGGAAGACGTTCGGCGAGCAAGTGCAAGAGGCGCATGAAACGCCGGGACAGGATGTGATCCGGCCGCTGGATCAGCCAATCAAGAAGACGGGCGGGTTAGTAATCTTGAAGGGCTCGCTCGCGCCGCTGGGCAGTGTGATCAAAACGACCGGGTTGAATCGGACGCAGCAAACAGGACCGGCACGGGTGTTTGATAGCGAGGAAGAGGCGATGAAAGCGGTGTTGAACGGGAACATCCAGCCGGGAGATGTCGTCGTGATTCGGTACGAAGGGCCGCGCGGCGGGCCGGGGATGCGCGAGATGCTGGGCGTCACGAGCGCGATTGTTGGCGAAGGGCTTTCCGAGAGCGTTGCGCTCGTTACCGATGGGCGGTTCAGTGGAGCAACACGCGGCTTTATGGTGGGACATGTAGCGCCGGAAGCTGCCGTAGGCGGTCCGATCGCAGCGGTTCGGGAAGGGGACGCGATCACCATCGATATTGACAAGCGTGAGATCGCGCTTGAAATTCCGGTAAGCGAGTTGCACGACCGGCTGTCGAAATTCGAGCGGCCGGTACCCAAATACACCTCCGGCGTAATGGCGAAATATGTTGCGCTGGTGAGTTCGGCTTCCGACGGCGCCATCACATCGCAGCCGCAGATTTGACCGGTATGGAAATTGAGCGCTATCTCGAGGATTCGTCCGGATACCGGGGCGAGGCCGAGCGTGTTTTCACGCCATCGGAGGTGGCGGAAATTCAGGACATTGCGGCGAAGGCCAGCGCTCAGCAAATTCTGCTGACGGTTGCGGGCGCGGGTACCGGGCTGACGGGCGCGCGGGTTCCACATGGCGGCTGGGTTGTATCGCTCGAGAGATTCCGAAAAATCGAGATCGAGCGCGGGCGGGCTCGATGCGGCACGGGAGCGCTGCTGAGCGAGCTGCAAAAGGCGGCTGCGCAGACGAGACAATTTTTCGGACCGAATCCGACTGAATCGTCGGCTTCGATCGGCGGAATTATCAGCACGAATGCTGGAGGCGCAAGAAGTTTTCACTACGGCTCTGTGAGAAGGCATGTATTGGCGCTCGATGTAGTGATGATGGACGGGCGCAGTGTCAGGTTCGAGCGCGGCGAGCGGGTCGATTTCGGATTTGAGACCGTACACCTTCCGGCGACGACGAAGAATTCAGCTGGGTATTTGCTTCAGCCTGGGCTCGAGTGGGTAGATCTGCTGGCCGGCAGCGAAGGAACATTGGGAATTGTGACCTCGGCTGAATTGGGATTGCTTGCCGAGCCGGAAGCCATTTTAAGCGGAGTGGTCTTCTTTGGATCGGACGAAGAGGCGTTCGCGGCAGTGGAGGTGTGGCGGCCAATTCCGGAATTACGTCTGCTGGAGTTTATGGATGAGCAGTCCTTGCGCTTTCTGCGGCCGGCGTATGCAGACATCCCAACCGGCGCGCGCGCAGCGCTGCTGGTAGAGCAGAACTTGCGATCCGAAGAAGACGAGGAAGTGGATGCATGGACCCGCAGGCTGGGCGAACAGGGCGCGTTCGAAGAAGAGTCGTGGTTTGGGTTTAGTGCGGCGGATCGGGAGCGCTTCCGGGAATTCAGGCACACGCTTGCCGTAATGGTGACCGATACGGCGCGGCGCAACGGATATCCGAAATTCTCCACCGACTTCGCGGTGCCTCTCGATCGCAATCACGACTTGCACAACTTCTACAAGCGCCGATGCGAAGAGATTTTGGCCGGCCGCTATACGATTTTCGGCCACGTAGGCGATGCAAACAATCACATCAACCTCATGCCTGTAACGAGCGAACAGGCTCGCCAAGTGGAATCGGTGATGCGGGAGTTCGCGGAATACGTCGTGTCGCTCGGCGGGACAGTCGCTGCCGAGCATGGCATCGGGAAGAGCAAAACGGATTTGTTGAAGCTGATGTATACGGCTCGGGAGATTGACGCCATGCGGGATGTGAAACGGCGCCTGGATCCGCAATGGCTGCTGGGCCGTGGAAATATTTTCGAAGTGTAGATCGGTTCAGGCGGGGTTCTGTGCAGGCTGCGCAGCCGAACCTTCTGAGGCGAGGATCTCGGCATCGAAGGCGGCGCTGGCCTGGTGATCGGGATTCGTAACGATCACTTTTACTTTGCCTGGTGTGTCGGAGTCCGTCAAAGTAACTCGTAACTGAGTGGTATCGACGAATGTGACGCTGCGGTTTTGGCTGTTCACTGTTACGGTTGCTCCCCGCACAAAGCCCTGGCCCTTTACGGTCATCTGCTTGGTTGAGTGAAACCCTTGTGCCGAGCTAATGGACGGGACGGTTGCGGCAGCTGCTATCTTGTCGTGGCGATCATCCTTTGCGGGGAGCAACGCATCGATCGTATCCTTCAGCTTCTGCAGAACGGTGTCGGCAAAGAGGCCCACTATGCCGGCGACAAAAGCCGCAGCGAACGGATCAGCGGGACTCGTATCCTTTAAACCCGTCACAGCTCCGATGCGGTAACCGAAGAACACGATGGTTGCCAATCCTGCTCCGAATAACGGCCTCAGCAGATAATACAAGCTCCAGCGCGGAGCGAAACTTTTGTTTCCAACGAAATTGGCGAGGGATCTCGAGGCAGCCAAGAGCGCCCCAAGCGCACCCATCAACATGACCAGTATGATCAACGGCCGATCACGGCTAAGTTCCGCGACCGGCAGTGCGGGGTTCGCCAGCATATTACCGGGATTGAGGTAGAGCAGAGCGGAGGCCTGACGTTCGGGATCGGCGGTATCGGTTGCGGTGACGATCACTCGCTCGAGTTGAGAGATGTGTTTGGGAGCGGTCACGAAGCCGTCTTTGATTTTGAGCGCGGGATCGGAGATGCTCCAGGCAAGGCGGGTTGAAGATGTTGCGGCGTTCGCATTGTTTGTTGTGGCGGAAGACGCACCCGCGGGTGGCTGATTGCCACCTACGCTAGCGGACTCAATTGCGGTGAATTGCTGGGGTATGCCGGCAAGAAGCGACACGGTCGGGGGAGCGATCGCGAGACCATTGCGTTTGACGATTACCAAAGCCGTTCCGGTGAGCGTATGATCAACGCTCCGAGCCGCCGTAAGGATCACCCGATCACCGATGTTCAGCGGGTTTGTCGCGGTGAAAAATCCGTTGGGTGTGATGAGGCCGCCGGTTGCCGACCAGGTAACATCTTGATCGCGCGCATACCAGATTTTCGTCTGGAAGCTTTGTGTTCCTCCCAAAGCGACGGTTGCGACGGGGGGACTTACTTCGAGCCACGGAAGCTCAGCGGGAGGCGGCCATACGGCCCACACTGCGAAGCACAATCCGATGAGCAGGGCCGTGAACGTTACCCAAAGCGTGATAATCCAGGTGGGGCCAGGAGAAAGCAAAACAACCGCGCTTCCACAAGACCTTTGATTTACTTTGGCCTCGATTGCGACTGCCCTGGAGAACCATATTTTCGACTTTCCGGGCGCTGTATATACGCCGGAATCCGTGATTTTTCCCTTGTTGGAAGGAACGGCCCAAGTTACGGATCCGGAGTCGCAGGTGAACGCGCAGCTCTCGCCACCACTAAGTACTATGCTTGCCGGTTGTATTGGCATAACGATCTCCCGTTGAACGCTTCACGTGAAACATTCAGATGAGAATAGCAAAGATGCTAGCACGAGCGGGACTTATTCTGAAGTGAGGTAAGTGATAAATCCGTAAGATAGTAATCGACCAATTAGCAGCGCCTATGCGCTTTCGCAGAGCTGGCGCAACGTTTCATTGTAAGGCGGGCGGGCGACGCCGCGCTCGGTGATGATGGCGGAGACGTAGCGATTGGGGGTGACGTCGAAGGCTGGATTAGCGACGCGAACGCCCTCGGGTGCAACCGGGACGCCTTGCACATGAGTTACTTCTATTGCCGCGCGCTCCTCGATGGGGATTGCTTCGCCGGAGCTGAGCGAAAGATCGAGTGTAGAAATAGGGGCAGCGACGTAGAAAGGCACATTGTTTTCCTTGGCGAGCACGGCCAGACTGTAGGTGCCGACCTTATTGGCGACGTCGCCATTGGCGGCAATGCGGTCTGCCCCAACGACTACGCACCCAATCCGGCCACTCTTTAGGAAATGGCCGGCCATGTTATCGGTGATGAGCGTGGTTTCAATGCCATCGCGCTGCAGTTCCCAAGCGGTGAGGCGGGAGCCCTGCAGAAAGGGCCGCGTTTCGTCTGCGAATACATCGATGGTTTTGCCCATCTGCACGGCAGCGCGGATGACGCCGAGCGCGGTGCCGAAGCCTGCAGTCGCGAGGGCGCCGGCATTGCAATGCGTCAAAACGGTTTTGGCATCCGGCACCAGGGGCGCACCATTCCGTCCGATGGCTTCATTGATGGCGATGTCCTCGCGGCGAATTTTCTGAGCTTCGGCGACGAGACGCGCGCGGATCTCATCGATATTTTCCGACCGCAGCGATAGATATAGGACGCGCATGCGATCGATGGCCCAGAACAGGTTGACGGCCGTCGGGCGGGTTTGCGCAAGTGTGTCGCAGATCAAGGACATGTCGCGTTCGAGGTCATCCGATTGCAGCGCGCCGAGCGCGATGCCCATAGCCGCGGTGACCCCGATGGCTGGAGCGCCGCGAACGACCATATTGCGGATCGCATCGGCGACTTCTTTATAGCTGCGGCAAGTTACGAAGGCAGTTTCGCGAGGCAAGCGCCGTTGATCGATGAGAACAACGCCTTCAGGTGTCCATTCGATGGTCTCGATGGTGGTTTGTTTTAAAACGCTGCTGGAAGTCATTTGAATTTCGGGTGAGACGTGATGAGGTATGCAATCACCGAGACGGAATTAAAGCAACAGTGCATTAAGAAGCCCGGAATGACGGAGCCGGTGCGGGCTCGAGCCCATCCGAATACAGCGCCAGCGAGAAATATGATGGCGGCGTATTGCCAGGCGAACGAATACTCAAACAAATGAAGCGAGCCGAAGAGGGCGGCAGTAATGAGTACGCCGGCGATTACTCCAAAAGTACGCGATAAGAGAGGCTGGAGGAAGCCGCGAAAGAATAATTCTTCGAATAGGGGCGCGATGAGAACCGCTGTCAGTGCAAATATGGCGAACGAAAACCAGGAATCTACTATCTTGTCGATCAAGTTATTTTCAGGCGTATGCAGGAGTTGCCCCAGGGCAGACAAGCCAATGGCCAGCAGCGCGCCTATAACCGCGGCGAGGAGCGGATTGAAGTTACTTTTGCGCCATCCTAGAGAGCGCAAGGGCGGTTGATGATAACGCAGGCGGAATACGGCCAAAAATCCGAGATAGATTTCGAAGTAAAAGACGATCTGCAAAGGCAAGGCAAGCGGTGTCGGGTCTTTGCGCAAAGCAGGAGAAAATAGTGCTGCGATAAAGGCTAAGAGACTAATGGAGACTATGCCCAGACAGGCGCAGCCGATCAGGAGAAGCAGATCCGAGTAGCCCCAGAATGGCTCGCGGGGCGCACGCAGCGGGGGTTGTTCTACGACCGGAACGAGGGTCGGTTCCGCGAGGGCGGATTCGGCTGGTGTTGTCTCGATCGGGTCAGGCAGCATTTCCCGACCCCATTATCCTGCGAAGCGCTTCCGCTGTGTGACTGTTGTGTTCTGCCACTTTTTCGGGAGTGCCTGCGGCGACGATATAGCCGCCTCGCTCGCCGCCCTCGGGCCCCAGGTCGATGAGATAATCGGCGCTCTTGATAACGTCGAGTTGATGCTCGATCACCACGACCGTGTTGCCAAGATCGACGAGGCGTTGCAGCACGTCGAGCAGATTGCGGACGTCTTCAAAGTGCAGCCCGGTGGTGGGCTCATCGAGTAAATAGAACGTCCGGCCGGTTTGCCGCTTGCTCAATTCCTTGGCGAGCTTGATGCGCTGCGCTTCGCCGCCCGAGAGCGTGGTGGAAGACTGACCCAAGTGGATATAGCCGAGCCCGACATCGGCGAGGGTTTTCAGTTTGGACTGAATTTGCGGGATATTAGCGAGGATCTCGACTGCTTCGTCCACGGTGGATTCGAGCAGGTCGGCGATGCTCTTGCCCTTGTATTTCACCTGCAGAGTTTCGAGATTATAGCGGCGGCCGCGGCAGACATCACAGGTGACGAACACGTCCGGCAAGAAGTTCATTTCGATGCGCTTGACACCATCGCCCTGGCAGGCTTCGCATCTTCCGCCTTTCACATTGAAGCTGAAACGGCCGGCTTTGTAACCACGCTCGCGGGATTCGGGCAGCATGGCGTAAAGCTCCCGGATGGGCGTGAAGAGGCCGGTGTAGGTGGCGGGATTGGAGCGCGGGGTGCGGCCGATTGGAGATTGATCGATCTCGATGACCTTATCAATGTTTTCGAGCCCTTCGATCGCGTCGTGCGCGCCGGGAACGGCGTGCGATCCGTAGACGTGTTTGGCGAGGGCGCGATAGAGAATATCATGCACCAGGGTTGACTTGCCGCTGCCGGAAACGCCGGTGACTACGGTCAATGTCCCGAGCGGGAAATCCACGTCAATGTTTTTGAGGTTGTGCTCGCGCGCGCCTTTCACTGCGATTTTGAGGCCATTGCCGGGGCGGCGTATCAGGGGAGGGCGGATGGCGGCGTGACCGGAGAGATATTTGCCGGTAAGGGAACGAGGCGACTGCATGATTTCGGCGGGAGTGCCGCGCGCGATCAACTCGCCGCCGAGGCGGCCGGCACGCGGACCGAGGTCGATGACATAATCCGCGCGCTCGATGGTTTCGGCATCGTGCTCGACGACCAGGACGGTATTGCCGAGATCGCGGAGGTGATGGAGAGTATCGAGCAAGCGGCCGTTATCTCGCGGATGAAGGCCGATGGAGGGTTCATCGAGCACATACAAAACGCCGCGGAGTTTGGAGCCAATCTGGGTCGCGAGGCGGATGCGTTGGGCTTCGCCGCCCGAGAGCGTCGCCGAGGAGCGCTCCAGGCTGAGGTATTCGAGTCCGACCGCGCAGAGAAAATCCAGGCGATTTTCGATTTCTTCGACGACTCGCGCGACGACCTTCATTTCGCGCTCGGTGAACTGCCAAGTGCGGATCAAGGGCATGGCTCGCGCGATGGGCATGGCGGTGAAATCCGCGATGGATACGCCTTTCACTTGAACGGCTAGACTCGAAGGCTTCAGCCGGCGCCCTTTGCAATCGGGACATTCGGAGGGCGACATATATTCCATGAGCCATTCGCGATAGGCTTCGCTCGAGCGGTTGTAAGCTTCGTCGAGAAGCTTCAAAATACCCGGAAACTGCGCGTTGCCGAAGACGAGCAGATCGCGCGCCTTTTTGGGGAGGTCCTCAAAGGGACGGGAGAGATCGATGCGAAAGGTAGCGGCTGCCTGTTCGAGGTTCGAAGTTAGATAGGACGAACTGGAGCCAAGGCCGAGGCCGCCATCGAGCAGCGGTTTGGACGGGTCGCAGATCACTTTCAGCGGATCAAACGACCACGTGCTACCTACGCCGTTGCACGTTTCGCAGGCTCCATAGGGGCTGTTGAAGGAGAAAGAGCGCGGCTCGAGTTGCGGGATGCTGGCGCCGTCATTGGGGCAGGCAAGCTTTTCCGAATACAATCGCTCGGGGCCATCAATGACGGAAACGACTACCAGGCCGTCGGCCCATTTGAGGGCCGTTTGGATGGAATTTTCGAGGCGCTGCTCGATGCCGGGCTTGACGAGGAGGCGGTCAATGACAACTTCGATGGTGTGATTTTTGCGTTTATCCAGTTTTAGTGGAGATTCGATGGAACGCATTTCGCCGTCAATGCGCGCACGGAAGCCGGCTTTTGCGATCGCGTCCAGCTCCTTTTTGTATTCACCTTTGCGGCCGCGGGCGATGGGCGCGAGGATCATAATGCGCTCGCCTTGATGCTGGGTGAAGACTTGGTCGAGGATCTGAGCCGGAGATTGGCGCGCGATTTCGGCGCCGCAGAGCGGGCAATGAGGCACGCCTACGGAAGAATAGAGGAGGCGCAGGTAATCGTAGATTTCGGTGACGGTGCCGACGGTTGAACGCGGGCTACGGGAGGTGGTCTTCTGCTCGATCGAAATGGCGGGGCTGAGGCCGTCGATGGAATCGACCTCGGGACGTTCCATCTGATCGAGGAACTGGCGGGCATAGGGCGAGAGCGTTTCGACGTAACGGCGTTGACCCTCGGCGTAGATGGTGTCGAAGGCGAGCGAGCTTTTACCGGAGCCGCTCAACCCGGTGATGACGGTGAACGTGTTGCGCGGAATTTCGACGCTAATATTTCTTAGGTTGTGCTGGCGCGCGCCATGCACAACGATGCGATCTAACATGTAGGGGTGAAGTGCTAATACCATTATCCGGGGTAGCGTAGAACCGACCATGGCGAAACATTTCAAAGACCTTACGGAACGTGAAATTCTCGCCGTCGCGATTTCGCTTGAAGAGGAAGACGGGCGTATCTACGGCGAGTTTGCAGAGGCGCTGCGGGAGAACTATCCGGCGACGGCAAATCTGCTGGATGAGATGCAGGCTGAAGAATCAGAGCATCGCACGCGTTTGATTGAGGTGTACCGCTCGCGATTCGGGGAGCACATCCCGCTGATTCGCAGACAGGATGTGAAGGGATTCGTGTCGCGGCCGGCGGTGTGGCTGGTTGAGCCGATTGGGCCGGGCGCGGTGCGTAAGTCGATCGAATCGATGGAATCGGAGACGCGCAAGTTTTACACGCTGGCAATGCAAAAAGTCAGGGACGCGTCGACGCGCCAGCTTTTGGGCGATTTGGCGGAGGCGGAGGCCAAACACACGGCCGCGGCGGGCACGTTCGAGAAGAAGCAGATTACGCCGCAGGTGAAGCGCGAGGAAGACGAGGCGTACCGGCGCACTATTGTTTTGCAGTTCATTCAACCGGGGCTTGCGGGGTTGATGGATGGGTCGGTTTCGACGCTGGCGCCGTTGTTTGCCGCGGCATTTGCGACACACAAGAGCTGGGATGCGTTTCTGGTGGGGCTGGCGGCATCGATCGGGGCGGGTATTTCCATGGCGTTTGCGGAAGCGCTCTCCGACGACGGATCACTTACCGGACGCGGCCGGCCGTTGGTGCGCGGCATAGTGACCGGTGTGATGACGACGGCAGGAGGGATCGGGCACACGCTGCCTTTCTTAATCGCAAATTTTCGCGTTGCCATGACCGTTGCAGTGCTGGTGGTAGCCATTGAGCTGGCGGTAATCAGTTGGGTGCGGCAACATTACATGGAGACGCCGTGGTTGCGAGCGTCTTTGCAGGTAATGTTGGGAGGCGCGCTGGTGTTTGCGGCGGGGATTCTGATCGGAAATTCGTGAGGGAAGAGCTATGGCTGGTGTGATCGAATACGCGGACGCGAGTCCGGAAGTGCGCGAAATTTATGACGATATCATCGCGACGCGGAAAACGGATGCGGTAAACAATTTCTGGAAAGCGCTAGCAAATCATCCCGCCACGCTGCGCCGGACGTGGGAAAACATCAAGCAGATCATGGCTCCGGGCACGCTCGATGCGCTCACGAAGGAGATGATTTATCTTGCTGTGAGCGCGACGAATCAGTGCCAGTATTGCATGGCATCACACAGCGCTTCCGCGCGCAAGAAGGGCATGACTGACGAGATGTTTGGCGAGTTGATGGCCGTGGTGGGATTGGCGAACAACACGAACGCGCTCGCGATGGGCTATCGCGTTCAGGTAGACGAGCAGTTCAAACAGTCTTAAGAGTCGCCGCTCGCGACGGCTATTCTATTGGCGCGCAAAAGCACAGACCGTTACCGTCCGGATCGGTCACGGCAAATTCACGCAGGCCCCAGGTTTGATCGACTGGCGCGGTGTGAATTGGAGACTCGGGGCGCAGTGTGGTGTCCAGACCGCGCTGGAGAAATGTCGCGTAACGCTCATCGACGTTATCGACAAACACGCGATTGACCGAACCGAAGACGCCGTCTCCCGCATGACGCGAGAGCTGTAGCTCGGCTCCGTCGCGGATCAAGTCAATGACTCCGTTGGCCATCTCGCGATCTTCATATCCGGGCCATTTGCGCTCGAAATCAAGAAGTTCCGTGTAAAATTGCACGGATCTTTTGAGATCTCTAGACTTAATCACAGGAACAATCTTCATCGCGATCTCCGGATTACAGCAACAGGATACCTGCACGTCTATTATGGCGGTGTAAGTCGAATGTTGCTCGCGAACCTGGTTGAGACATCGAATCGCATCGCGAAGACTTCGCGGCGGCTCGAGAAAGCGGACCTGGTGGCCGCCCTGCTGAAGCAACTCAGTCCGGAAGAGGTTGAGATTGCGGTTGCGTTTCTCTCGGGCGGCGTGCGGCAGGGGCGAATTGGGATTGGTTACGCGATGCTGCGCGATGCCGCGGGCTCGCCGGCGGAGAAGTCGGTAGTGGAGATCGCGGAGGTGGACCGCACATTAACGGAATACGCGGCCGTGAGGGGGCGCGGGTCCGAGGAGCGAAGGCGCGAGGTTCTCAAAACAATGTTCGGGCGGGCGACCGCCGAAGAGCAGCATTTCCTCACACGTTTACTGGTTGGAGAGCTGCGGCAGGGCGCACTCGAAGGGATCATGCTGGACGCGCTGGCGAAGGCTTCGGGCATTCCACTCGAACAGATCCGGCGGGCGGCGATGTTGGCTGGGACTACAACGCGGGTTGCGCGGGCGGCAATGGAGTGTGGAGAAGACGCCCTAAAACAATTTGACGTGCAATTATTCCGGCCCGTGCAGCCGATGCTGGCGCAGACGGCGGAGGACGTGGGCGATGCACTGGGTGAACTCGGCGAGGCGGCGCTCGAGTATAAATTCGACGGCGCGCGCGTGCAGGTGCACAAGTCGGGCGACGATGTCGTGATTTTCTCCAGAAGCATGAACGACGTTACGGCCGCGATACCGGAGGTCGTGAGCGCTGTTCGGGCGCTGCCGGCACTTAATTTGATTCTCGATGGCGAAGTCTTGAGCCTGGATGCGCAAGGCCGGCCTCAGCCGTTTCAGGTTTCGATGCGACGATTCGGGCGCAAGCTTGACGTGGAGCGCATGCGCGACGAATTGCCGATGTCGCCGTTCTGGTTCGATCTGCTGTATTTAAATGGCGGGAGCCTGATCGACGAGCCGCAGGCGAGGCGGTTTGCAGAACTGTCGCAGCTTGCGACTGCGGAAACACTGGTCCCGCATGTGGTGACCGCCAGTGGGGAGGCGGCGGAAGATTTTCTGCATGGAGCGCTCGAACGGGGTCACGAAGGCATCATGGCGAAAGCGCGCCAAGCCGGGTATGCAGCGGGGGCGCGGGGTCAGAGCTGGTTGAAGATCAAGCAGGCGCGCACCCTGGACCTGGTGATTCTTGCGGCTGAGTGGGGGAACGGGAGGCGCGAGGGTTGGTTGAGTAACCTGCACTTGGGAGCGCGCGATACGGCGAAGGGCGGATACGCGATGCTCGGAAAGACGTTTAAAGGAATGACCGATGAAATGCTCGCGTGGCAGACGCAAGAGCTGCTGAAGCTCGAGATTTCACGGGATCATTACACGGTTTATGTGGAACCGAAGTTGGTGGTTGAGATCGCGTTCAATGAGATTCAGGTCAGTCCGCGTTACGCGAGCGGCCTCGCGCTGCGTTTCGCACGTGTAAAGCGCTATCGGCCGGATAAGTCCGCGGCGGATGCAGATACGTTCGAAACCGTGCAGAAACTGGCTGGCTTGATCCATTAGTTTGGCGCGCATCTGGCGGGTAACTGTTAGATGCTGCCGCCAGTCCCACGTTTGTGAGTTCCTCAACGACAGCCCGGCCGTCGAGCAGCGAACCGGTTAAGAAGCGGCGCTTTTCGCTGCGAGCTTTGTACCGCAACTGCGGGCCGGGGGTGATCAGCGGAGCGGCAAACGACGATCCGTCGTGCATCATTACTTATTCGATCGCCGGGGCCGCATTCGGCTATGCGACACTTTGGACCTCACTATTCACTTTGCCTCTATTGGCCGCAATTCAACTGATGTGTTCGCGGCTGGGGTTGGTGACAAAGCGGGGCCTCGCTCGAGACGTGCGAATGAATTATCCGAAATGGGTGCTGTTTTCGGTGTGCACGATGTTGCTGGTTGCGAACACTATAACTATCGGCGCGGACCTTGGTGGAATGGCCGAAGTGACGGGCATGATCAGCGGGGTTTCGCCGTATTTATGGACGGCCATCTATGCGGTGGGTATAGTCGGGCTGTTACTTTACTTCCCCTACCGAGTTCTGGAGCGAGTATTTAAATGGCTGTGCCTGGTGTTATTTGTCTATCTCGCGTCCGGTATTCTGGCGCGGCCTGACTGGGGCGCAGTCCTGGTTCATACATTCATTCCATCATTCGAAGGGTCAACCCGATATCTTTCGGTGTTAGTTGCGATTATTGGCGCGACTATGTCGCCGTATTTCCTTTTCTGGCAAGTCTCGCAAGAGGTAGAGACGGAATATTGCCGGCGCAAACGCATCGTGAATGTGTCCGATCCTCCTTCGGAAAGGAAGTTAGAGCGAACGAAGACGGACGTATTTAGCGGCTCGTTTATTTCGAAGTTGATTACTTATTTCATTACCCTGACCACGGCGGCGACGCTATTTGCCCATGGGAAAACGCAGATAGGGACGGCCAAAGAGGCCGCGAGCGCGCTTGGCCCCATTGCGGGTGCGGCGGCGACCTGGTTATTTGCGGCCGGTGTGATTGGGACGGGGCTATTGGCGGTACCGGCGCTCGCCGGATCGAGCGCGTATGCGGTATCAGAGGCTTTTCGGTGGCGGGCATCGCTCGAGGCAAAAGTCAGCATTGCACCGAAGTTTTATGCAGTGTTGGCCCTATCGGCGCTGCTTGGGCTCGGGTTAATCTATGCGGGTCTGCATGCGGTCGAGATGCTGTTTTGGGCTTCAGTCTGCAACGGATTGCTTGCGCCGCCGAGCATTGCTCTCGTGATTCTGCTCACTCGAAAGCCTGAGGTGATGGGCGAGCGCGTCAATACGGGATGGATGGATTGGTGCGGCTGGATCGCGCTGGTGGTAACTTCAGCGGCTGCGATTGCGATGCTCGCGACATTGGGACATTAACCGGAAACACGCAGATAGGTTGTGTAGTGCTCGTCCGCAATGTTCATGAACGGCTTTAATTCAAGGGAACGTTGAACGTTGAGAAGCTCGGCGCGCGTGAACCGCTCGGGCACATCGCCGGTCGCCATCAGAACCAAGGGACCTTCTAATAACGCGACCGTATTGGGATGCTGCGGGTCGATCGCTTGGAGGCGCCGCGGCTTAGGCAGGTGCAGCTCGATGCGATCTCCGGCCTTCCACTCGCGGCGAATCTCTGCAAATGTGCCAGGAGTTACACGAGGCGAGTTAGGCAGACCGCTGGCCGAGATACTCGCTCCCTTCGCCCACTCGGGAATTCGCAAAAAGATGGAGTAGGCTTCTGAAGATGAGTTGGTTATGTCGAGCCGAATATCGCCCTTTAACGGGTAGTTCGTGGTTTGGCGGATGGTCCGGCCTTTCCAAGTGACGGACGAAGGCACATACAGATTCACATAGAAGTTATCAGCGTCATGGAAAAAGGCGCTGATTCGATAATCAGCGGCAACTTGCGGCAAGGTGCCTGAGCAGCAGGGCCACTTATCGCCGTGGTAGAACTTACTGCCGTTGAAGTTGTAATCGGAATAGTACAAGCTGCGGCCGTCAGGCTGGATCGGTTTCGCACCGAGCACGGTATTGTACATCACGCGCTCCATGCTGTCGCCGTAGCGCGAATCTCTGGTTATACGAAGCAGGTATCGCGTAATTTTGAAATGGGCGTATGATCCGCAGGGCGTTTCGAAGCTCGAATGAGTTGTTGTGAGACTGTCGGCCAGTTTCCCGCTGCCCGGGGTAACGAAGTGCTCATCCGGACCCCATCCTCCGGTTGCGTAACTTTGTTCCTGAACCATGGCGAAGCCGTTCTTTGCCGCCAGAAAATATTTGTTTTCGCCAAGGACGAGGTAGGCCATTGCGGCCGAGCTTAAGCAATTGACATGGCTGTAGGCGTGCCTGCTCGGTAAAACGTTTTCACCTCGCGCGAGAGGATCGAAGTAATCAGCATTGAAGAGGAAACGTTTGCCGAGAGCGAGATAGCGCGAATTCCCGGTCCGTTGCCAGACGGTGAACTGGTTTTCGGGAATGGTATAACTCTCATCCCAGCAATGTTCGGTGAAGTCCTCGTGGTGCAGTACGGGCGTGTCCCGGTGAGGAACGGCTTGGGGCGGTAAATAGGGCAGTGCGGCAGAGGTTGCGCGTTCGAGAGTTGCGAGCGCGAGCGGGTCGTTTGCAAATGCATGGGCATCGATCAACCCGCAGACAATTTTGTCGTAGAAATAGGCGGGAAACCGGTTCTCGATGTAGAACTTGCCGGCAGGTTCGACGGTTGCGGCGTATGCGCGGACGAGCCTGTTTACTTTTTCCCGAAGCCGGGCATCGCCGGTTGCAGCGTAGTATCGCGAGAGCGCGGAGACCCACTGGCCGAAGGTACAACCCGGAGCGAAGGCGTACGCGTCATACCAGCCGCCCATGTCGCGGCCGGGCGCGGGCCGGCCTTCACGTAAACGGAAGGGACGCAGAAGGCTGTCTTCGTTCATATTCAGGAGCAAGGCGATGTTTTGATCGCACTGCGTCGCCAGAGCGCTCGGCCCAAGCTGCACCTGGTTGTAATTGAATTGTGAGAGCACCGGAGCCGCTGGTTCGGCGCGGACACAAGCCGCCGCTGCCGCTCCCGCCAAAAGCTCTCGCCGGGTTATCATTCGTGCGTCACCATCCTTGAGTGTATGAGCCCCTCAACGACGCTCGTGCTGTTCGATATTGACGGAACCTTAATACGCGGCGCGGGGCTGCACCATAAGCAGGCTCTGATCGATGGAATCCGAAGCGTCACCGGAATTTCGACTAACTTAGACGGGCTTGCTACGTCAGGGATGCTCGATCGCGATCTGATCACGACGATGCTGAAGGCGGCGAATACGAGCTATTGCGTGCAGAGCGAAGTTATCGGCCGAATTCTGCAGGAGTGCCAGAACTCCTACGAGGCGAACTGCCCGGAGGATTTGACGGCGTTTTTATGTCCGGGAGTGAATGTGTTCCTCGAGGAATTACGCGGACGGGGCGCGGTGCTGGGCCTGGTGACAGGCAACCTGAGCCGCATCGCGCGGCGGAAAACGGAGCGAGCCGGGATCGGCAAGTATTTCTTTGTCGGGGCTTTTGCGGAAGACGCCGGGACGCGAACAGAACTGGCCCGTATCGCGGCAGAGCGGGCGAAGGAACGCGATTTGCTTGCGCCGGGCGCGCACATTTCTTTGATTGGAGACCATCCAAATGACGTAATCGCCGCGAAGGCGAATCGGTTTCAATCGATCGCGGTGGCAACGGGCTTGATTAGTATGGAGGAGCTAAAGGCGGCTGAGCCCGAGATTCTGGCGGCGAGTCTGGAGGAGCTGCGAATCGAGGATCTATTCCCAGTCGCCTTTCAGCCGTAGGTTGGCACACTTACCCCCTGGAAACCGACCGGTCAGCGTTTCTTCCTCGCTGAAAACACAGGGAATTGTTATACTTAAGCTTCCTACCTATGTCATCCACCGGAGTAATATTCGAGACCGAAACGCTGGCTCCCTTCGCCCCGGTGGCGACTCATAAAAAGATTATCCTCCTGAAGCCGCGAGGCTTTTGCGCCGGGGTGGTGCGGGCGATTGACGTGGTGAAAATCGCGCTCGATCTCTACGGGGCGCCCATCTACGTGCGCAAGGAAATCGTACACAACCGTCACGTCGTGGATGAGCTTCGGCGGGCGGGAGCGATTTTTGTCGAGGAGCTGAGCGAAGTACCCGAACAGGCGCGAGTGATCTTTAGCGCGCACGGGGTTTCACCGGCGGTTCGAGAACAAGCAAAGCAGCGTCGGCTGCAGGTGATCGATGCGACTTGCCCGCTGGTGACCAAGGTTCATCTGGAAGCGGTTCGCTTCGCTAAGCAGGGTTACACGATCATTTTAATTGGACATCGCGATCACGATGAGGTGATCGGGACGCTTGGAGAAGCGCCGGAGAGCACGATTCTTGTTTCGGATGTGGAGGACGTGAACCGGCTCGACATCAAAGACCCGGAGCGCATCGTTTATCTTACGCAGACGACGCTGTCTTTGGACGAAACGAAAGACATTGTCGCGCGGCTGCTGGAGCGATTCCCGAAGATCATTGGACCCAAGACCCAGGACATTTGCTACGCAACCGAGAATCGGCAGTTGGCCGTCAAAGCGGTAGCTCCGCTGTGCCAGGCATTGCTTGTGGTGGGTTCGCAAAACAGCTCGAATTCGCGCCGCTTAGTGGAGGTTTGCCAGAAGGCGGGCATTCCGGCTTATCTGCTGGATGACTGTAGCGAGGTGCAGCCTGAAATGCTGGAGGGCGTGGAGACGGTGGCGGTGACCGCCGGGGCGTCGGCTCCCGAGCATCTGGTGCAAGAGTTGATCGCGCATTTGGCGACGCAGGGTTACAAGGATCTGGAAGAAGCCGAGATCAAGGAAGAGGACGTGCGCTTCACGCTGCCATCGGATCTAGAGAGCTTTACGCCGCGGCTGCACCGAGTGCGCACCTGAACATCTGAACGATGCCGTCGAGCCTTCAAACCTCGGATTCGCTGAATGTAGCAGCCGCAGACGCGATACGCAAGGCTTCCGCTGCACTGCTCGATCGTCAATCGCCTGAAGGTTACTGGAACGCGAGTCTGCGGGCGGATACGACGCTCGAATCCGACTACATCATGCTGCAGCTTTGGCTGCATCCGCCGGTCGATGGCGTGTGGAATCCGCCCACGCGGCCGCAGATCGATCGTGCGGTAACGAGCATTCTGGCGCGGCAGCTTCCCGACGGCGGGTTCAATATCTATCTACACGGCCCATCTGAAATCAACGCGTGCATCAAGTCTTATTTCGCACTGAAACTGGCGGGCTTGCCGGCGTCGGATGCGCGGATGGAAAAACTCCGGGCACGGATCTGCGAGATGGGCGGTTTGCAGGGCGCAAACAGCTATGTCCGCACGAATCTGAACCTGTTTAATTTGTATCCGCGGGACGCGTGCCCTTCGATTCCGCCGGAATTGATTCTGCTGCCGTTCAAGTTCATCTACCAGATGTCCTCTTGGACACGCGCGATCGTGATTTCTCTCTCGATTGTGCATGCGGCGAATCCGAAGCGGCCAGTGCCGGCGGGTTTCGATTTGAAGGAACTGTTTCTGGAGGGTGCGCCGACTCGGCCTGAGCGAGAGTTGCGAGTGTTCGGCTGGCGCAATTTCTTTCTAAAGCTGGACCGGTTTTTGAAGATCTGGGAGCGGCGCGGGCCTCAGTTTATTCGCAAGTACGCGACGAATCGATGCGCGGACTGGATGATTGAGCATCTCGAGGGTTCCGACGGTTTGGGCGCGATTTATCCTTCGATGCAGTACGCGATTATGGCGCTCGATGTACTCGGGTATGGCGCTGATCATCCGCTGCGAATAGAAGCGGAGAAGCAGTTCGAGGCGCTGGTTTTCGATCGTGAAGACGGCTTCTATTGCCAGCCTTGCTTTTCGCCGGTTTGGGATACGGCGATTGCCGCGTTCGCTCTGGGTGAGACGGAACATCCGCCGGCTGGCGAAATGACGCGCACGGCGGATTGGCTGCTGTCCAAAGAAGTGCGCCGGCGAGGCGATTGGGCAGCCAAGCGTCCCAACACGATGCCGGGCGGATGGGCGTTCGAGTTCAATAACGAGTTCTATCCGGATGTGGACGACACCGCGATGGTGCTGCTCGCTTTCAAGAGCGCTCGGGCGACAGATCAGAACGCGCAGCAAGCGTGCCAGAAGCGGGCGATCTATTGGATCCTTGCAATGCAGGGAAAAGACGGCGGCTGGGCGGCGTTCGACGTGGACAACGACTGGAATGTCTTGAGCCACGTGCCTTTCGCGGACCATAACGCGATGCTCGATCCATCTTGTCCGGATATTACGGGTCGCGTGCTCGAAGCGCTGATGGGCTGTGGGCTTTCGCCGGAGCATGCGGCAGTAAGACGCGGAGTGAGTTATCTGTTGCGCGCGCAGGAAGCCGATGGAAGTTGGTATGGGCGCTGGGGAGTGGATTACATCTACGGAACGTTTCTGGCGCTACGCGGTTTGCGTGCCGCGGGGTTGAGCGAAAACGAGCCGAGCATTCAACGTGGACTGGAGTTTATTCGCGCTTATCAGAACCGCGACGGCGGTTGGGGCGAGAGCTGCGCCAGTTACGATGAGAGCCGGTTTGTTCCGCAGGCCAGCACTCCTTCGCAAACTGCCTGGGCGATTCTTGCTTTGATTGCGGGCGGCGACTTGCGCACCGAAAGCGTCTATAACGGTGTCGAGTATCTGCTTCGCACACAGCGGCCCGATGGTAACTGGAACGAGGACTACTGCACAGGCACTGGGTTCCCACGAGTTTTTTATCTTTCTTATACGGATTACCGCAATACCTTCCCGCTGCTCGCGTTGTCTACATTTATGAAGGCGATAGGGGCGCGAAATGAAGCTGGCGCTCGCGATTCCAATCGTAGTGCTATGGCTGCGCACGCATGTTAGAAACGAGAAATTCTAAATGAGATTCCCGCTATCGATGACGGTAGGCATGGGCGCCTACATCGCAAAGAACAAGCTGCACCCTCGTCCCGAATGGCAGAAGACGCTTACGGAAACGGATGATTCCGTGAATCCGTTCAAGATCATCATGCATACGCGCACCGGCGATGAGCCGGCCTTTGAGCATCCGATGATCAACAAGCGCTTTCCCCTAGTGCTGATGCTGGAGCCGCTGCATGCCTGTAACCTTACATGCACTGGGTGCGGACGAATTCGCGAGTACGAAAGCACCATTTCGCAGCGCCTGACGGTAGAGCAGTGCATGAAGGCGGTGGATGAGTGCGGCGCGCCGACGGTATCGATCTGCGGCGGCGAACCGATGCTGTACCCCGAAATCGGCCGCTTAGTGACGGAAATTCTCGCGCGAGGCAAGAACATCATTCTCTGCACGAATGGAATGTTCATTCGCAAGAAGATCAGCCAATTCAAACCTGATTCCAAGTTCTTCTTCAACGTGCACCTGGATGGAATGGAAAAGAACCATGACATCTCAGTGGAACGCGAAGGTGTATTCAAAGAAGCCATTGAGGGCATCAAGGTTGCGAAGCAGCACGGCTTTAAGGTTTGCACCAATACGACGGTCTACAAAGAGACGGACATGAAAGAGATCGAGGAGTTGTACACGTTCCTCGAGACGCTCAATGTCGACGGTTTCCTGATTTCACCGGCGTACGGATACTCGGCGGTGAATCAACGCGATATCTTCATGACGCGCGAAGATGTAATGGAGAAGTTTAAGGACATCGACCGTTTGGCGAAGCGTTTCCGTATCAATAACACGCCGACTTATCTCGATTTCCTGAAGGGCGACAGAAAACTTCCTTGCACGGCCTGGGGCAATCCGACTTACAACGTGAAGGGCTGGAAAGGCCCGTGCTATCTCATTACGGACGCGCATTACGACACGTTCGAAGAGTTGATGACGAAGACGCAATGGAATCACTACGGCGAGGGCAATGATCCGCGGTGCGACCATTGCATGGTTCATTGCGGCTATGAACCTTCGGCGGCGCTTGGGATCAATTCAAAACTCACCGACACGTTGAAGTTGATGAGTTGGGCGTTCCGATAAGCCGATTTTTGTTCAAACGCGCACAACGGACAGCAGAGGTCCTGTGCGCTTTACGATGACACGGACATTGGTAACCGGGGCCAGCGGGTTTCTGGGCTGGCATGTCGCGAATCTGCTTGTAGAGCGCGGCCACCGTGTTCGCGCGCTATGCCGGGTATCGAGCAAGATCCGCGAGTTGGACGTGGAGCGCGTGACGGGCGATTTGCGAGATCAAGCCTCACTTGCGCGGGCAATTGAAGGCTGCGAGCTGGTCTTTCACGTGGCCGCGGATTATCGGCTTTGGTCGAAGAATCCAGAGGAATTGTACAAGTCAAACGTGGACGGCACGCGCAATGTGCTGGAAGCTGCCGAGCGCGCACAGGTTGAACGCGTGGTCTATACGAGCACTGTCGGTTGTATCGGCATGCCGCAGGACAGTCCGGGCGATGAGAACACGGCTGTATCGATCAACGACATGGCGGGCCATTACAAGCGATCGAAGTGGCTGGCCGAACAAGTGGCTCTCGATAAAGCGCGCGCGGGTCTGCCGGTTGTGATTGTCAATCCGACCGCGCCGGTTGGCGATCACGACTGGAAGCCGACGCCGACGGGAAAGATCATCGTCGATTTTTTGCGGGACAAGCTACCGGCGTATGTCGATACCGGGCTGAACCTGGTGGATGCGCGCGATACAGCGCTGGGTCATTTGCTTGCGGCTGAGCGGGGGCAGCCGGGAGAGCGCTATATTCTCGGTTGCGAGAACCTTACGTTGCAAGAGATTTTGGCGCGCATCGCAGCGTTTTCGGGGAAACCTGCGCCGAAGATGAAAGTGCCTTATGCCCTTGCGTATGTGGCTGGAGTGGCGACTACCTCGTGGGCGAACCTCACGGGTAGAGAGCCGATTGCGCCGTTAGAGGCCGTGAAAATGGCACGCAAAAAAATGTTTGTGACGCAGGAAAAAGCTGCGCGCGAGTTAGGATTTGCGCCGGGTTCTGTAGACGCCGCGTTGAACCGAGCAGTCAAATGGTTCCAGGCGAACGGGTATTGCTAGGCAATGGCTATTCTCTACGTCGCCGCTGAAGCAGCGGAGCTGAAGCCGTTCGCCGAGATGCTTACGGGATTGCGAAAGCTGAAGTGGCCGATCGATTATGCGTTCGAGGGGATCTGGGAAGGACGGCGCGTGATGCTGGCGGCAAACGGAGCGGGGCCGAAGGCGGCTGCGCAGGTGGTAGAAGTTGCAATCCGAGCGTTGATGGTTGCGGAACTTTCCGCCTCGAAGCTGGAAGCGGTGGTGAGCACAGGGTATTGCGGCGCGCTGGACTCGAAGCTGGAGGCGTCGCAGATCGTAGTAGGGACGCGCGTGCTGGATCTGGCCAGCATGGAGACCTTTGAATGCGCAGCCATCACGACAGAGCTGGATTTTGCCTCGGGAGTGGTTGCTTCGCAAGACCGAGTGGCCATCAATGCCGCAGAAAAGGGCGAGCTTCTAACGCGGGATGCGGTTGCGGTGGATATGGAAGCGGCCGGCGTGGCTGCGCGCACAAGAGCTGCCGGGCTCCCATTTTGCTGCATCAAAGTAGTGTCTGACCGCGCCGACGAGGCGTTCGGGATCGATTTTAACCGCATGCGAACCGCAGAAGGACGCATGGCGCGTGGGAAAATTAGTATGCACGCTGTAACGCATCCGAGACTCATTCCCGAACTGCTGCGGCTGCGGCGGCGGGCGCACGATGCAGCCAAAGCGCTAGGTGAATTTCTTGTCAGTTGCCGAATCAATACAGGATCAGCGGGCGTCTCAAGCGCATGAGACGCTCGGGCGCTTGATGAGAGCCGCCGTTTATACAGGAAGCGGACGGGTGTCGGTCGAAGAGATCGACAGGCCGGTGATTGCGGCGGATGAAATTCTGGTGCGTGTCGAGACGTGCGGGATTTGCCATACAGATCTGAAAAAAATCGAATACGATCTGCTTGCGCCGCCGCGCATTTATGGTCACGAAACCGCTGGCGTTGTGGCCGCCGTTGGAGACCAGGTTAGAACCTACGAGCCTGGCGATCGAGTAATCGTGTTTCATCACATACCGTGCCGCCAATGCTTCTACTGCGAGCGCCGGCTTTATGCGCAATGCAGCGTTTACAAGAAGGTTGGTGTAACGGCTGGATACGAGCCGGCCGGCGGCGGCTTTTCGCAGTACGTGCGAGTAATGAATTGGATAGTGGACAGCGGGGTAGAAAAGATTCCAGCCGGCGTCTCGTTTGACCAAGCGTGCTGGGTCGAGCCTGTCAACACATGTCTCAAAGGCGTTGAACTTCTGGGCCTGAAGCGCGGGGACGTCGTGGCGGTATTGGGACAGGGCGCAATTGGGTTAATTTTTACGATGCTGGCGAGGCGCGCAAGCGCGAGAGTGCTCGCGACCGATGCCATTCAATTTCGTCGCGGCCTGTCGGAGAGCTTCGGCGCGGAAGCGTTCGAGCCACGCCATTCAGATTTCGAAGAAGAGATAAAGGCCGCCACGCACGGCCGGGGTGCGGACGCGGTGATTGTGGCGACGAACGCGCGCGGACTGGTAGAACAGGCGCTGCGCGTTTCGCGTCCGGGAGCGAAGGTCTTGCTTTTTGCGCAAACGTCAGCCAAAGAGCGAGTTGAGTTTTGCGGCGCCGACATATGCGTGGGCGAGCGTGTTTTGCTTGGGTCGTACAGCGCTGACATCGATCTGCAGGGGGAATCTGCGCGGCTGGTATTCAGCGGCGAGCTTCCGCTGGAGCGACTGATCTCCCACCGCGTTTCTTTAGACCGAATTGGGGAAGGCATTGAGATTGCGCTGTACCCTGGTGAGCGTTCGCTGAAGGTTGTTGTTCATCCGCAGGAGCCTAGTTAATGGGAGCGGCAGCGGTTGCACAACCAGGAATTATGCACGCAGCCGTTCTTTACGGAAAAGAAGACGTGCGCATGGAGTCCGTGCCGATTCCGGAGATCGGGCCAGGCGATCTGCTGGTCCGTGTGCGCGCGGCGCTCACGTGCGGCACCGACATCAAAGTATTTCGCCGCGGATATCACGCCAAAATGATTACGCCTCCCGCGCTGTTCGGGCATGAGCTGGCGGGCGACGTTGCTGCAGTAGGGGCAGGCGTGACGAAGTTTGCGCTCGGGCAACGAGTGGTTGCAGCGAATTCCGCCCCGTGCGACCGCTGCTTCTTCTGTCTGCACGGACAGCAGAATCTTTGCGAGGACCTCCTATTCAACAACGGAGCGTATGCGGAATACATTCGCATTCCCGCGCGCATCGTCGAAAAAAACACTTACCTCGTTCCCGCCGGTCTCGAATATCGCGATGCAGCGCTCGCTGAGCCTCTTGCGTGCGTGTTGCGGGGACTGGATGAATGCAATGTTCGTGCCGGGGATACAGTTGCCATCCTGGGCCTGGGGCCGATCGGACTGATGTTTGTGAGATTGGCGAGTGAGGCGTTCGGCGCGCGAGTGATTGCGATCGCACGGCGCATCGAGCAGGTGGATCATGCGGTTATGCTCGGCGCGCAGGAAGGAATTCTCATGGGTGGTCGCGATGCTCTCGTGTCGGAAGTGAAAGCGCGTACGGAAGGGCGGGGCGTCGACGTCGTGATCGAAGCCACGGGCCAGCCGCAATCGTGGGAACTCGCGACTCTGCTTGCGCGCAAGGGCGCAACGATCAATTTTTTTGGCGGGTGCCCGAGCGGCACGCGAGTAGGGCTGGACACGGGGCTGCTGCATTATTCGGAGATCGTCTGCAAAGGCACTTTCCATCACACGCCCTCGCACGTCGAGCGAGCGCTACAGTGGATCGCGAACGGAGTTATCGGTTCGCGCTATCTTGTCAACCATGAGCAGCCACTGAGCGAGTTACCGCGGGTGCTGCAGGATCTGGCGAATCGCAGAAACGGTCAAATCAAGACCGCAATCATTCCGTGATCGCGCATCTGCAGCCGAAGGAGTATGTACGCCGGGCAGAGCGCGAAACAGTTGCGTACACGCGCGATGAAGCGCTGGCATATACACGCTGGCTGGCAACACATCATTACGAGAATTTTCATGTCGTCAGCTTTTTGTTGCCGAAGGAGTTACATCAGGACTTTTACAACGTGTATGCGTTTTGTCGATGGGCTGACGATCTAGGCGACGAAATCGGCGACCCGGAGGAAAGCCTGAAGTTACTCGCGTGGTGGCGGAGCGAGTTGGAAGCGATGTACTCGAGCGCTGCTGCTTCACATCCAGTGTTCGTCGCGTTGAAAGAGACTGTGTGCCGGCTAGAAATCCCGATCGAGCCTTTCGACCGGCTGATCCGGGCCTTTGAGCAGGACCAGACCACTACGCGCTACCGCACATTCGAAGATGTCTTCGGCTATTGCGTCAACTCGGCCAACCCAGTAGGTCATTTAGTCCTTTACCTATGCGGCTATCGCGATCCGGAACGGCAGAGCTTATCAGACTTCACCTGCACTGCGCTTCAGCTCGCCAATTTTTGGCAGGATGTTACTGTTGACCTGCATAAAAGCCGGGTTTATCTACCGCTCGACTTATTCGATAAGTATCGATACACGGAGCAGGAGCTGTTCGCGCTCAAATTCGACACGCGATTTGAGCAGCTTATGCATGAGGCCGTTGATGTGGCCGAGGATCTGTTTGAGCGCGGGTTGCCGCTGATCAAGAAAGTGGATCGGCGATTGGCTCTCGACCTGGAGCTATTTAGCCGGGGCGGTATGAAAGTACTCGATAAGATTCGAGCACAAGGTTACAATGTATTGGCGCGGCGGCCGCACATCTCAAAAGCCGAGCGCGCCGCCATTTTGCTTCGATCTTTACCGCGGCTACTTTCATTTTGAGGCCAATTTCCGTCGAAGAGTCCTACCGCTATTGCCGTGAAATTGCGCGCAAACGCGCCAAAAACTTTTATTATTCGTTTTTGCTGCTTGAAAAGCCGCAGCGTGACGCGATGTGCGCGATATACGCTTTCATGCGGCAATGCGATGATTTGAGCGACGATCCGGCGGCAGAAAAATCTAAGCTGCCGGAAGCAGTTACGCGGTGGCGGCTGGAATTGAATCGCGCGCTCGAAGGAGATATGCAGGAAAACCCGATCTGGCCGGCATTCCACGATACGGTTCGGCGCTACTCGATTCCGCATCGCTTCTTCCAAGAGATGATTGACGGCATCACCTCGGATCTAGAGCCGCAGAACATTCAAACGTTTGAGGAGCTGTATCATTATTGCTACCAAGTTGCTTCCGTTGTTGGGCTGACGGTGGTGCATATCTTCGGTTTTCAATCAGTGAAAGCGCTGCTGCTGGCCGAAAGATGCGGCATCGCCTTTCAACTGACCAACATATTGCGGGATGTGCGCGAAGACGCGTTGCTGGGGCGCATTTATTTGCCGCGAGAAGATTTGGCGCGCTTTGAGGTTCCGGCAGAGCAAATCCGATCGGGGAGAGAAGACGACCGGTTTCGAGATCTCATGCGCTTTGAAGCGGAGCGGGCTCGGGGGTATTACAAGGAATCCGCCCCATTGATGAAACTGATTGAACCCAAGAGCCGGCGTTCGCTTTGGGCACTGCGGGCGGTTTATTTGAAGCTGCTGTCGAACATTGAAAGAGGCAATTACTCGGTTCTGAGCCGCCGCATCAATGTCCCGAAGCGGACGAAGATTGCATTACTTCTGCGCGCATTTCTGATTTATAAGTAAGTATCCAATCGGCGTCGCCTTCGATTGTAAATGCGGTGTTTCGTGCGGGGACGAACCAAGCCTGTCCCGCCGCAAAAGGCTGTTTCCCAATGATGCCGTGTCCGCGGATGCAGATGAGCAGTAAGTAGTAGGGGCATGCTTCTGGGATGCCGAGCGGGCGAAGCGAGCGCAGGCGCTCAATACGAAAATATCTCGAAGCGACCAGCTCGTCACGCCACTCGTTGAGAGAAATCGGCTTGGGTTGGTCTCCCTGTAGACCGAGATGCGAGACTCTGGCTCCATGATCGAGATGCAGCTCGCGTGGGCGGCCGTAATCGTACAAACGATACGTGATATCGGAATTTTGCTGAATCTCGCAAATGGTAAGTCCCGCTCCGATGGCGTGGACGGTCCCCGCGGGTGTAAAGATCACGTCGCCGGCATGGACCTTTTTCCAATCGAGTAAGTGCTCGATTTCTCCAGTTTGTGCGGCGGTCTTTAACTTTTCCGGACTGAGTGGTTCACGGAAACCGGCCGCAACTTCTCCGGGAGGCTGCGAATCGAGCACATACCATGCCTCTGTCTTGCCGAGGCTCTGATGATGCTGGCGCGCATACTCGTCGTCAGGATGGACCTGGACAGAAAGCCGGTCGCTTGTAAACAAGAATTTCACGAGCAGCGGACAAACACGGGGATGTTGCGGATCCAGGGCGGCGCCGAAGATCTGCGGATCGCCTTCGTATTGAAACCAAACCTCGCCCACCGGGTTTTCGAATACCTGATCGAAGAAGGGCTGGAGACTGCGGCGCCCCCAGACTCGCTGTCGAAACGCAGGAGGGATCTGAAACGGCTGACTAATTGCGTTCGTCACGGGATAGATATAGGTCACTTACCAAGGCGCTGTGATTCTCTAACACGCGGGCTCTTCGAATCTTCATTGTCGGCGTTAGCTCACCCTGTTCAATCGAAAAATCGCGGTCGAGCACTCTGAACCGACGGATGCGCTCAAAATCGGCGAGCTGCGTGTTGACGCGCGAAATTGCAGCCTGCACTTCTTTTGCTACCGGCTCTGCGTTGGCCAGCTCCGCCGTTGTTCCATTCTTCACCTGTTCCATACCTTTCAGGCTTTGTGCCTGAACGGCGTTGATGGTCAGCAATGCAGTGACGTACGGCTTTTTGTCCCCGATTAACAGCACCTGATTCACGATGGGTTCGGTCTTGAAGAGCGTTTCGATGCGAGCGGGATAGATCTTCTTGCCATTGGAAGAAACGATCAGCTCCTTCTTGCGACCGGTGATGTACCAGTAACCGTCTTCATCCACCTCCGCGATGTCGCCGGTCGAAAACCAGCCGTCTTGGGTGAGCACAGATCGCGTGGCGACCTCGTCGTGATAATAGCCCTTGAATATCGAAGGCGTGCGCACCTGCAATTCACCATCTTCGGCGAGACGAGCTTCTGTTCGCGGCATGAGAACGCCGATGCTGCCTGGTTTGGGCCGGTCGAGGGGGTTGAAGGCGATGACGCCGGCCTCCGTCAAGCCGTATCCTTCGATGAGCGGCATGCCGATGGCGGCAAAAAACTCCGCAAGGTCTTTGCCGAGCGGCGCGGCACCCGAAGCAGCGACGCGAATCCGCCCGCCCAACCGTTCCCGGATTTTTGAGAACACCAGCTTATCCGCCACTTTCAACATACGTTTCATCCAGCGCGGAAGCGGCTTGGCTTGCTGGCGGTAACGTGCAGCTTCCATGCCGAGCCCCAGGGCGCCGTGGAATAACTTACGCGCCAGACGCGGGCGCTTTTTCACTTCTGTGAGGATCGTGGCATATATGCGTTCCCAAACGCGGGGAGGAGCGAAGAAGATGGTCGGCCGAATGGTTTTCAGCTCAGTTGGAAGCCGGGCGAGACTTTCCGAGAACCACACTGGAGTGCCGGTGCGTAGTGGGACCATTTCGAGCACGATACGCTGTGCGATATGCGCAGAAGGCAAGAAGACGATCATCGAATCGTCAGCCGAGATCGGCAAAACCACGGGGGCCGCGTCGATGTTGGCGAGGATGGCCGAATGGCTGGTGACGCCCATTTTGGGTTCGCCTGTCGCGCCGGAGGTGAGATAAAGAATGGCGTCGTCCTCTGGCGAGATCTCTTGCTGAAGTCGCTCGAAGGCGTGGGGATCACGCGCTAACGCATCGCGGCCCAACTCTTCAAGAGCGTCGAGCGTCATGGCGCCGGACTGCTCGCCGGTCATTAATATGACGTGATCGGGTAGATTCGCGCCTTCGGCGTCGATTGCCCGGGAGAGTTCGGAGAGAGTTTTAGGGTCTTCAATGAAAAGGAAACGGGTCTGCGCGCGTTTGACGTCTCGCGCCAAGTCGGCCATTGGATAGGCCGTGTAGAGCGCGCCGGAGACCGCGCCTGCGCCCACAATTCCGAGATCGACGAGATAGAATTCGGCGCGAGTTTCCGAAAGTATGCAGACGATTTCGCCCTTTGCGGCTCCGAGTTCACGCAATCCGAGTGCAATTTCGCGCGAGATGCGCACCCACTCATTCCACGAATAGGTCTTATAGGCGCGGTTGCTCTTGGTCCCGATGGGTTGGTGCAGAGCGATAGCATCCCCTTGCTGCTTCGCGGTCGTTTGGAGGACCGTAAAGACATTGCGGCCTGGCATTGCCCGAATTTTAACAGCCGCGGCGATAGTGGCGCGCGACCGGAATGGGCGATGCGACAATCGAGGTTTGCGCTATACGGAAGACCCTAGCTCAACGCCTGTTGAACCGCTGCGGCGTCCTCTCGCCTATCGGGAAGAGGCGTTTCTGCAGAGTGCGGAATCGCGGCCGCTACGCATCCTTTCCGAATATCTGTGGCCATTGGCGCACCTGCAGGATCAGAGGATTCAGGACACGATTGTGTTCTTCGGGTCTGCTCGGATTCAGGAGCAGGGCCCGCTTGGCCGGTACTACAGCGAAGCACGCGAGCTGGCGAAGCTGGTGACGGAATGGGGCGCATCGCTTTCCAAACCGGACGGGTGTTCCGAGCCGCGGCATCGGTTCGTCGTGTGCTCCGGTGGCGGCCCGGGCATTATGGAGGCTGCGAACCGCGGGGCGGCAGACGCGGGCGGCAAGACCATTGGCCTGAATATTGGATTGCCGTTCGAGCAGCGCCCGAACGCCTATATCACACCTGAACTCTGTTTTGAATTCCACTACTTCTTTATGCGGAAGTTCTGGTTTGCTTACATGGCGAAGGCTCTGGTGGTGTTTCCGGGAGGCTTTGGAACACTTGACGAGCTGACGGAGATCCTGACGCTTGCGCAGACGCAGAAACTCGAAAGCAAGATCCTGATTGTTCTTTATGGCTCGGAGTTTTGGAATGAGATTCTGAACTTTGAAGCGCTGGTGAAGCACGGCGTAATCTCGAAATCCGACCTGAACCTGTTCCGGTTCGCGGACAGCACCGAAACTGCGCTTCGGATCTTGAAAGAAGACCTGACGCGGTATTACCTCGGGCCTGAGAGCGCGCTGGCGCACCCGGTGGAAGAGGCGCCGGAAATTGCTCGATCTCGGACGTCATAAACTGTGAAGCTATATCGTACTCGTAACGGTGTTTTTGCGGAAGAAGCAGGGCGATGGTACGCGCTTCATGACGGTTGGGGCACTTTGACGAAACGAGACGATCTGTTGTCCTATTTGCAACGACAGATTTCAGATGTAAGTAACTGCGCGGCGCCCGATACGCGTGACTTTCTCGCGCCCATTGCAGAGCAGGAGGTCTGGGCGGCTGGCGTCACTTATTATCGAAGCCGCACGGCGCGTATGGAGGAGTCGCAGGCGGCGGGCGGAGGCGATTTCTACGATCGCGTTTACAATGCCGAGCGGCCGGAGTTATTTTTTAAGTCGATGCCTCGCAAAGTGGTGGGTACGGGCGGGGCTGTTCACATTCGCGCAGACTCGCGCTGGAACGTTCCAGAGCCAGAGCTGACGCTGTTACTCGCTCCATCGGGCAAACTGATCGGTTACACAATCGGCAACGATATGAGCTCTCGCGATATCGAAGGCGAGAATCCGCTCTATCTGCCGCAAGCTAAGGTTTACGATCACTCCTGCGCATTAGGCCCTTGCATACTAGTGCGCTCGGAACCGTTGCCAGGTGAAGCTTCGATTCAACTTGCGATTTCGCGTGCGAGCTCGATTATTTTCTCTGACGAGATAACGCTTGATCAGATGAAACGTTCCCCGACGACTCTTGCCGATTATTTATTCCGGGAGAATACTTTCCCGGAGGGATGCTTTTTATTGACGGGAACAGGTATCGTTCCGCCAGACGACTTCACGCTGCAGCATGGAGACGAGATCCGGATAACCATACGGCCGATTGGAACGTTAGTGAACAGCGTGGACCAGGCTGCTCTAAGATAACAACGATGCATATTGTTACGTTCCAGGCAGGAGGGCAGGGCAGACCGGGTGTTGTTTCGGGCGAGGATACGATTTTAGACCTGACTTTCGCCGGTTTTGAGACGGTTTTGCAATTGATCGAAGCCGGTGAGGAGGGGCGCGCAACAATCGAGAAATTTCTCGATTCCGCGGATGGCGAGGCCAAACATGCGAGGAAGGACGTCCAACTGCTCGCGCCGATTCCGCGGCCTCGTAAGCTGATCTGCGTCGGACTCAATTATCGCGATCATGCAGAAGAAACAGGCGCACAAATCCCAAAGGTTCCGACCATCTTCAACAAATTCGCCACTGCGGTGATCGGGCCGGGGGCGAACGTGGTTCTGCCTAAGGTTTCGAAAGCTCCGGATTACGAAGCAGAGTTCGCCTTCGTGATTGGGCGGGGCGGTCGGAACATTCGCGCCCAGGATTGGCGTAACGCGGTATTCGGATACACGTTGGTGAACGACGTGAGCGCGCGGGATTATCAACGCGCGACGTCGCAATGGCTGATGGGCAAAACGTTCGATACGTTTGCGCCGATGGGGCCTTGGATTGTCACGGCCGATGAGATCGATGACCCGCACGAGTTAGATATTGAGATGGAAATCAACGGAGAGATCCTGCAGGATTCGAATACCCGCGAGTTGATTTTCAAGATTCCGGATCTGATCGAGTTTCTATCAAGTGTGTTCACTTTAGAACCGGGCGACATTGTATCGACCGGCACGCCTGCCGGAGTTGGATTCGCGCGCAAGCCGCCGCGCTATCTTCATCCCGGTGACCAGATGTGCGTGCGCATTCCGAAGATTGGCGAATTGCGCAACCCGGTAATTGCCGAAATGTAAACCGCCGGAACGCGCGAGGGCGCGCCTGCTTCAATTTCAATATGGCTTCCTATACACTTGGCCAAATTGCGGAAAAGCTGGGCTGCGAGGTTTTGGGCGACCGCAGTATCGAAATTCTTGGCGTGTCCACGCTTGAGCAAGCGGGCCCGGGCGAGATCACATTTCTTGCTAACAAGACCTATGGGCCGAAAGTAAAGACGACCCGCGCGGCTGCTGTGATCGCGTCTGAGCCGTTGACCAACACAGCAGCGGCGACGCTGGTCTCATCGAACCCTTACTACGATTTTGCGCGAGCCCTGGCCCTGTTTTATCAGCCACCGAAACCAGCGCCGGGGATTCATCCGACGGCTTGCATCCCCCAAAGTGCGCATATCGGCGAAAATGCATCGGTGGGGCCGTATGCAGTGATCGGTGAGAACACGCGGATTGGACGAAATGCGGCTTTGTATCCTCACGCGGTCATCTACGAAGGTTGCACGATCGGTGACGATTTTACTGCACATTCTCACGTGTCGGTTCGTGAATTTACGCGGATTGGCGATCGAGTCACTTTGCACAACGGCGTCGTGATCGGCGGGGATGGCTTTGGTTTCGCGAAAGGCAACGACGGCCGGCAACACAAGATCGTGCAGTCGGGCGTTACGGTCATCGAGGACGATGTGGAGATTCAAACGCTAACCTCGGTGGACCGAGCGACGCTGGGAGAAACACGCGTGAAGCGCGGCGCAAAGATTGACAGCTTGGTGCAGATCGGCCATGCATGCGTGGTCGGGGAAAACAATGTCATTTGCGGACAGACGGGGCTTGCGGGAAGCACGGTTCTTGAAGAAAACGTGATTATGGCGGGCCAAACCGGCTCGGCGGGACACGTCACGATTCACAAAAATGCAATTGTTTGGGCGCAATCCGGGGTGGGGCACGACGTGCCTGAAGGAGCGGTCGTCAGCGGCTCGCCAGCATTCGATTCGCGCGAGTGGCTTCGCGCTTCAGCGGCTTATTCGCGGTTGCCGGAGATTCTGCGGACGTTGCGGGCGCTAGAACAAACAGTCATGAAACTCGAGCGCGGGAAGGGTTAGAATCAGACGCGGCGCAGCTTAACATTTGCGACGTGATGGTCTTCGAATTTTTCGAGAATCAGATGAGCGCGTTCGCGCGTGGGCCCGATATTCTCGTGAAGATTGACAAGGTTGATCTCTTTCCAGATACGAGCCGCAGTTTCGATGGCTTCCTGATCGGTGAGGGCAGCGTATTTGTGGAAGTAAGAAGTGGGATCGCGGAATATCGTCTCACGCAATCTCAGGAAGCGTTCGATATACCAGCGCTCGATGATCTCTTCGCTCGCGTCAAGATAAATCGAGAAATCGAAGAAGTCGGAGACGAACACGCGCGAGGAGCCGCGGTGGCCGTCAGGTGATTGCAACACGTTCAGCCCTTCGAGAATAATGATGTCGGGTTGCTGGATCGTCTGGGCGGCGCCGGGAATGATGTCGTAATGCAAATGGGAATAGACCGGCGCTGAAGCAGTCTGACTGCCCGCTTTGATATCGGCCAAAAACTGCAGCAGCCGGCGCTGATCATAGCTTTCCGGAAATCCCTTGCGGTTCATAATGCCGCGATCTTCTAAAACGCGGTTGGGGTAGAGAAAGCCGTCTGTCGTGACGAGTTGCACCCGCGGGTGATCCGGCCATCGCGCAAGGCAGGCCCGGAGAACGCGTGAGAAGGTACTCTTGCCGATCGCGACGCTACCGGCAACTCCGATGATGTAGGGGACCTTTTCCGGCATGGGCGCGCCCATGAATTCGCGCCGGGCATCATAGAGGTGCTGCACGGCCGCAACATGCAGATTGAGCAGGCGCGAGAGAGGGATGTAAATGTCTTCGACTTCGCGCAGCGAGACCTGTTCGTTAATGCCGCGCAGCGATTCGAGTTCGTACTCCCGCAGCAATAATGGAGTATTGGCGCGGAGGGCGCGCCATTGCTCGCGTGTAAAGTGAATGTAGCGGCCGATCGGCGTGATCGGCGCGCTCGGTTCCAGGTTGGTAAGCTTCAGGTATAACCTCGGTTTTGATTCCAGTCTTCCTGATCTCTTTTCTATTGTTTCCTACTGCTGTATTCGCAGCCGAATCTCAGCTTGCGATTATCGATGCGGGCGTCCAGGCTTCCGACGATGCGCCATATGTTTCAGCAGACTATCGTTTCCTGCCAGGTGACTATATTTACTTCACCTTCCAGATTTCGGGTTTCAAGATCAAAGCCGAGGAACGCGACGAAGTGCATCGGATCGCGCTTAAATATCAAATCACGCCTTGCGATTCGGAGGGAGTGGCTCTTGCGGAAGCTAGTAGCGGTGGAATTCTGACCGAGCTCAGCCCCGAAGATAAGAATTGGCTGCCAAAGCGGCGAGCGTCATTTCTGCTTCCGCCATTCATTGCGGCTGGTGAATATCATGTGCACGTGGACGTCGAAGACGTTTTCGGCAAGACGGAAACCTCGGCCGACTTTCCTTTTCGGGTCGGCGGTGTGCAGGTGCAGCCGTCCTCGACGCTTGCAATCGAGAATTTTCATTTTTTCCGCAGGGAAGGCGACCGTGACCCGTTGAAGGTGCCCGCTTACAGTCCCGGTGACACCGTTTATGCGCGCTTCGATATGACGGGGTACAAGATGGGACCGAAGAATTTGTATCAGCTTTCGTACGGCCTGACGGTGCTGCGTCCGGACGGGAAAACTTTCTTTCAGCAGCCGAATGCCGCGCAGCTTCAATCCGAGAGTTTCTATCCTGCGCAGTTCGTGCCGGGTACTATCGACCTGACGACGTCACCTGATACTTCGCGAGGCGAGTACGTGATCGTTCTCAGCGTGCGCGACCTGATCGGGAAACAGACCTATGAGGTCAAGCAGGCATTTACTATTGAGTAAAGGTGGTTAGGGACCTGTATTTTTGACGACGACAATCTGGCCGCCGCCGACTCTCAATCGCTTGACTTCGGTGAAACTGAGGCCACGGAAAAAAGACTCTGCATTTTCTTGCTGCTGAGGGCGTACGTAAGCGTGGCTCGCAAGTACCGCGCGCTGATGAAAGAAATCGTTGCAAATGCGAGCGTCAAGCCGCGGCTGCAGCATTAGAAAGAGATACTTCGATAAACCCTGAGATACAAAGACCACGCAGGAATCGCCGGTGAGCAGTGACGGGATTATGTCAGCTTCTGCTCGTACATCCTGTGTTCGATTCGCGAGATACTCGCCGTCACCTATTAAGCAGAGTGCGATGAGGAACAGTGGGATTGCGGTGGCGAGAACGCGCCGTCTTTTCGGTTGCGCCATCCACTCCAGCGCCGCAAACGAGCAGACAATCACTCCTGGTATTGCCCAAAGCGCTTGATCGGCGGTGAATGGATACCGGTTCCACACGTCCAACACGATCAAAACCGAAACGGTCGCAACCGATCCGCCGAAAAGGCAGAAGATTGCAACGCTGCGCTGCAAAGCTTGAGGCGGAACGCGGAACAGTCCCCAGAGACCGGCGAACAGGCCGGCGATGAGCAAGAGCCCGAGCGCATATCCGGCCAGCCCTCCGCCGGCGAAATCATGGAAAAGTTGCAGGTATGTCGAACTGGGTGTTCCCGGCGCGAGAGGCGGGAAAAGCCAACCCACGTCAAGGCGGGGCCGTGCCCATAAGTAGTACGGGATGAACAGCAGAACAGGCGCGAGCGTTGCAGGGAGAGCGAACCAGATGCAGCGCCGTTCCCGGGTTCGATTTACAAATGCAAACAGAAAGAGAAGATAACCGATCGCGGGCAAAAAAGAGAATCGTTCGGTATAGATGCAGAGCGTCAGCACCAATCCGTACCAAACAGATAAATTGACGCCGGGTGCGCGGAGCAGGCGTAAGAAGAGGAGCATCGCGACCAACAGCAGGAAGAGTGCTTGTTCGAACGGCTGACCGGTGGCTGCGAAACAGTATTGGGAAGGCAGCAGCGCGAAGACCGCGAGCGCAAGATAAGGACGGCGTAGCGGAATGAGCTTCGAGAGGCGTAGGAAGAGGTAGCACGACCCGAGAGCGAATAGAAGCGACGGTAAGCGCGCGCCTAGCCGTGAAAGGCCCAGTGCGAAGACGAACGGAAACTGCACAAAATAGCCGAGGGGCGATGAGCCGGGACGCCGCGGCATCCAATCGAGAAATTTTGCCAACGAAGGCTGCTGGGACGGAAGAAGCTGCAGCCATTCATCGATGCGCAATGGCACCAAGAGGACAGCTAGAAGCAGCAGCAGCCCGTAGGCTGCGAGCATGAGGCGAACATCTGGTTTGAATCGGCGCAAGAGACCCGGATCCTGTTTTATCGATCGACTACTTGCTTGAGCTTCTGTAAACCTTCGGCGAAGATTTCGGACGGCGTAATGAGGCTCACGACAACGTGCGCGCCAGATTCCATATCGAAGAAATATCCCGGCTGCACCACGGTTTCGTGCTCAATCAGCAGACGCTCAACCCACGTTTCCTCGCTGCATATTGCCGGTAATTGGATGATAGCGGACCATCCCCCTTCAACGTGAAGCATGTGCGCGGAGCTGGTTGCGAGCGTTGCCCCGATGGCCTGGAGATTGCAATGAATCCGATCCATGATCTGTTGCTGGAAGCTGCGTCCGATGCGCAGCAGTTCCGGCAGAGCGCGTTGCACGGGAGTGCTGACAGAAAGATACGTGTCTGCGATGAGCTCTAGACGTTTGCGCGCGGCATCGCACTCGCGCTCAGGACCGCTGATGGCAATCCAGGCAAGCTTCATCTGGGGCATTCCGGCAGATTTCGAGAGCCCGTTTAAAGAGAAAGTTAGAGCTGAATCGCTTCCGATCAGCGTTCTCTCTCTCGCGGGATGAGGGCCCAGCGCGTAATCGATGAACACTTCGTCGGAGATGATGGGCAGGCTGTGCTCGGCGGCGATCCGAAGAAGTTGCTGCGTCTCGTCGCTCTTCAGAGACGAGCCTGTTGGGTTATTCGGGTTCACTACGATGACGGCGCGCGTGCGCGCTGAGAGCTTGTCGAATAGACTGGCGAAATCGAGATACCAGCTTCCGTCGTAACGCAGGCGGTAATGGATGACCCGAACGGATTCCAGCGCGGCCAAGTATTCGAAAAGCGGATAGGAGGGGAGAGGTACAAGAACTTCGTCGCCCGGACTGCAGAGCAGTTTGAAGAGAAACGCGTAAGCTTCGCTCGTGCTGGCCGTCAAAAGAAGACGATCGGCCGGGACTGGGGTGCCGCGAGCCGTGTAATATTCGGATAATGCGAGCCGGCCTGATTTCTCGCCGAGCGGATCCGGTTGATACGAAAAATTCTTGATGGCGCGATAAGCACCTGCGATGCTCTCGTGGGGATAGTTTTTAAACCCGATGGTGGGGTTCGAAATGGTGAGATCGAGCAGCGCTGCGCCGGCCTTACGCTTTTGGTAAATTAGCCGGCTGAGCGCGTTTGGAGAAACCGGCCAGGGCAGCCGCTGGGAGTATTTGTACAAGAAGCTAATTTGGCATGCCTTCAGAGGTTAAGCAAGATCCGACGTCATTTCGAATGGGGGCCAGAGGCGCGATGCGTGAGTAGATCGAGGAGCCGCGCTCGCAGCCGTTCGTCGTCCGGGCGCCTGCGAGCCTCCTCGCGGAGAATAGCAAGGGCTTCTTCTTGATCAATGCGCGAGAGATCCAAGCTTTCTTGCTCACGTACGAAGTCGAATTCGCGCCGATCGACAGCCATCAGATAGCCGCCGAAGGTGCCGGAGCTTGCTCCGGTTCCGAAAAGAGCAAAAAACAGTTTCCATGGAGGCTGTTTACCGCCTGTGTAGAGCGAGTATCCGCACAAAATGAGTGCAATGACGGCGACGGCGAAGGCGGTTACATAGATGATGGAAATAGCCCAGTACCGGAATATACGTACGCGCCGGATCGGTATTGCGACGGCATCCTCGCGAGCGGCTGAGATCTCAAGCATCGGACCCGGGCTGCGCTATCGGGATGATCAGCTCTTGGAGGGGACGGCCAAACGGTGAAGTGACGAGCATGCGCCGCTGCTTGCCGCGGGCGTCCGCTGCGATGAACAAGAATCTTAAGGCGACTTGTAGAAGGCTTTCGGGCGAGACGCCTGTCTCGGCGGAGATTCGTCTGAGTTCAGCAGTTGCGTCTACGTCCAGATTAAATGAAAGCTCGATCGGACTCGGCGCCACGCCAGTCCTGTCGTCGGCAAAATTCAACATGAGAAGCTATTCTCCGAAATTCTTGAAATTTCGAGAGGCGCAATACCTGCCCAGGGCACTGCGCCTCTCTGGCGCCGGAATGCTCCATCCCAGCGCCACTCCAAGTCCGCCATATTGTCAGCGGCTCAACCATGAGACGGCGGATGCCCGGCCGCCGGCCCGAACGCGTGCGCCGACACGCGCGGGAGCACGCCAACTAGCGAACGTGGAAATTCAAACTTTCGGCCTGCAGTTTGGGCGTACTGTTCACTGCGAAAACGGTGCGCTCCACACAGGAGCCTGCGTCCAGCACCAGGGCTGGCTCCAGGACCTGAGTCTCAAACTGTTGCATCTGATCGCCGGGAGTTGATGGTTTTAGATCGGTAAAGATCTGCTGAGCCGAAATCGCGCCGAGCGCAGCTGCGGTCAGCAGACCCGGGGAAAGATGGCGGTTGGAATAGCTCAAGACGGACAAGACCGTGACGGCCGAATTCAACGCGAACCTCAGAATCGAAGCGGCGCGGTGGTTTTGGCTCCGAACGATTGCGGCAAAGATGATTTGGCGGGCGATCGGCTTCAATGCGGTGTTTGAGGTGGAGAGCGCTTGATAAATCTCACCGCTTCCAACAGGTTGTTTGGTTGTACTCGCGTTACAAATATTCAGATCGTATCCAACGACGTGCCTGGGAAGAGCACCGTAGTTTTGTTGCAGGCGCGCGGCGGGAATCGGAGTCCCGACGACAGAGAACGCGTGTTGTGAAAAGCACGGCACGGCCATTGCGAGACTGCAGATCGCGGTAGTTAGAACTTTCATACAATATCTCTCCGGGGCGCCCGCCTGAGCAGAGCCGCTTCTGTCCGAACCAACAGGTACCGCGAGGCGCGCTGCTACGGTCTGATGTTTGCAGCCAAGCCGCTGTTTTCAAGCGAAATAAATTTCTTGCGTAAATTGTTATTGCCCCGGAGGATGTCCGTTAAATCGTAGAAAAGGGGAGCGACTCTCGCCCAGAGCCCGTCATGACGCTCCGGAAAGTTTTCTGCCAAGAAAAGGGCGTCGTGTGAAAGAACCCTTGAATGATCATCGAGCTCCGCGTGCTCGGCTGCCTAAATGTTCTAAGAGCCGCTGTCCTTTTTAACGGAACGCCGGACATCCTCAATTGGTGACAAATTTCAGGGAAAAGTTATCTCGCTTCTTTTCAGTAAGTTAGCCTGAGTTTTTGATTTCCGCGGCACGTGGGCAACTTAGGCTCGTGGGCGTGAGAGAGCAGCGCAGCGACGAACTCTGCGAGAAACTATGTTGGACGTACAACCCGCTGCCCTCTCAGAGCCTGTTTCAAGCGCTTAAGGAAAGATTCAAAGGGTTTTCGGGGCCGGTAGGTTCGGGGAAAAGCGCGGCCCTGTGCTTCGAGGCGATTCGACAGTCCTATATAAACCGTGGACGGATGGGATTGCTTGCGGCGCCTACATACGCAATGTTACGGGACGCGACGCTTTCGGGGTTGTTCGCGGCGCTCGATGAACATGATGCCGAGTTCGAGCTGAAAAAAACAGACGGCGAGCTAACGCTCAAGTCGCCGGGGAGCACGATGCTGTTGAGGTCGCTGGATGAGCCTGAGAGGCTGCGCGGAACGAACCTGGCGTGGTTTGGAATCGACGAGCTTTCCTTTACGCGTGAAGACGGTTGGCTGCGTTTAGAGGCCAGGCTGCGCGATCCAAAAGCGCGAACATTGTCCGGCTTTGGCGTATGGACGCCGCAAGGGCACGATTGGCTGTACAAGAGGTTCATTCATGAACCGGTGCGTGGATATTCGTGCGTGCGTGCGAAACCGTTTGAGAATCGCTATTTGCTCGAGAGAACGCCAGATTATTACGAACGTCTGGAAAGCAGTTACGATCCGAGATTTTACCGGCAGGAGGCGCTGGGCGAGTATCTGAATAGCCGCGCTGACCGGGTGTATCACTGTTTCAATCCGGTATTGCATGTAGTGGGGCATGCATATGATGCGCGAAAGCCGCTGCTGTGGGGCTTGGATTTTAACGTGGCGCCGATGTCGTCGGTGCTGCTGCAGGTTCATGACAGCCGAATGGCCGTCATCGATGAAATTGTGCTCGAGCGCGCCACCACGGAAGAAGCGTGCATGGAATTCGAGAACCGGTACAAGAATCACATGGGGGCGTTAGAAATCTTCGGCGACGCGAGTGGAAGAAACATGCATACGACCGGCACCAACGATTACACGATGTTACAGAGTTACTTGTATCGGGCGGGGTTTCGAAACGTGAAGTTACGTGTTCCGTCAAAAAATCCACCGGTTCTGAACAGGGTTCAGAAAGTAAATGCACTGTTGACAAATGCATTAGGTGAAGTGCAGTTGGAAGTGGACCCGCGCTGCAAGGAATTGATCAAGGATTTCGAGGAAGTGATGTTCAAACCCGAGTCGGGTGTGGTGGATAAGGTGCGTGATCCACGGCGGACGCATGCGTCTGACGCGCTCGGGTATGTGCTCTGGGAGCTGTTTTCGGAGAAGCCAAGCGCAGGTGAGATAAACAAGCGTCTGTTTTAGGCCGCGAGGAAAAAATAAACATGGTTGAGATCGATCGAGAGCATCCGGACTTCAAGCGCCAAAAGCTGATGTGGCGGATGTACCGCGATTTGTACGCGGGCGGACAGGGATTCAAACATCGGGCCGTCGAATACCTGTTGCGGCGCCAGAAGGAGCCGCTGGACGTCTACGCTGAGCGCCTGCACCGCGTGTTCTATGAAAACTACATCGGTTCAATTGTGGACTGGTATGCATCGACTCTCTTCCGGAGGCAACCGAGCCTGCAGCTCGAAGGCGGGGTGGAATCGGGACAGAAGTTTTTAACGGAACTGGCCGATGATTGCGACCTGCGCGGCACCACGCTGTCTGCGTTCTTCAAACAATGCTTCGTGGATGCGCTGATCTCAGGACGCAGTCACATTCTGATCGATTTCCCGCGCGCCGCTTCACTTCCGGCCAATCGAGCAGAGGAAGATGCGGCAGGCCTCTCGCGAGCCTACCTGATCCGCTATCAGGCAGAGGACCTCATCAACTGGAGTATAGATGAACGCGGCGACTACGATTGGGTCGTTTTGAGGCAATCGGTGCGCCGGCAGCCAAACATCGAATCTCCTGAAATCTTAGACGAGACTTATTGGCATTACTTCGATAAGAGCGGCTTCCGGACTTATCGGCGAGTGGAGCAAGAGCATGAGCAGGCGAATATCGAGCTGATTGCTTACGGCGCCCATGCGCTTGTTCGGCAGAATCGAGTGCCATTAATCACGCTAGGCGTTGGTGAAGGGCTCTGGCTGTTAAACAAGGCGGGCCATCTGCAGCTAGAGCATTTCAATAAGTCAAATGCGCTTGGCTGGGCGATTACAATGGGCCTTTTTGCGATGCCGATTATCTACTCGGAGCGCGAATGGAATCAGATAGTCGGAGAAAGCTATTATATACAGCTCGGACCACAAGATAAATTTGGCTGGACCGAGCCCGATGGAAAGGTATATCAGATAGCGGCAGCAAATTTAGAGACATTGAAAGAGGAAATCTATCGCGTCTGTTACCTGTCGGAAGCATCCGGGGAAGCAGAGGGCGGCCGCGCGCAATCGGCTGCGAGCAAGCAGTTGGATTTCACGATTACCGAAGAAGTTCTACACGGCTACGGCACGATCGTCAAGGACTGTATCCGGCGAGTGCTTACCGCGGTCAGCGATGCGCGCGAGGATGGGATTTCAATCAGCGTTACAGGCTTGGATGAATTAGATATAACCGACTTCGCGACCGAGCTTCAAGATGCGACGAGTTTACTCAATTTAGGCATCAAGTCGCCTACGTTGAGGCGGCAAATTTTCCAGAGACTGGCATTGAAGTATCTAAGCGATGCCCGGCAGGAGACGAAGGAGCAGATAGCGCGCGAGATCGACGCGCAGTTCACGAGTTAGCGAGAGAGGATATTTATGTCAGATCAAACGCCATCAGAGAAATTGCCGGCCGGAGTGGAAGTGCGCGACGTGGTCCGGCACGCGATTGAAGAATTTGTTAGGGCCGAACAGGAGAAAGCGGAGCCTGCTTACAAGGCCGAGTTGCAAGAGGAGCGAAAGCGCCGGGAAGGGCTCGAAGCGCGACTGAACCAACTGGTAGAGGAAAACCGGAAATCCCGGAGTATGGCCGAAGAAGCCGACCGGAATGCACAGATCCGGACGGAGCTGCAACGGCTGGGCGTCGCCAAGCTCGAGCTGGCGTTTCGCGCAGTGAAGGACGATATTGTGCGGACCGAAGATGGCCGCTTGCAGACGAAAGGGCCAGAAGCAAAGTCATTGCAGGAGCATCTGGCGGGCTTCGTACAAGAAAATCCGGAGTTGCTGCCGGCTCGCATTGCGGGCGGGAGCGGAACGCATCCTCGCGCACGGCAGGCGTCCCCGGAAGTCGGCTCTGGCATAGAGCTGGACAAAATTAAGCCGGGAATGAGCAAGGACGATATGGAGCGGGTGCGGCAGGAGATTTCAAAACTCGCGAGCCAGGCCCTGCGCGGCGCGTAAGCTTCCAAGCGCGATCCGGCAAAAGCAAGGGACGTCTGTTTAGACGGTTGCAAGCCAAGCCAACCTCGTTTTATACGCGAGCGCACGTGCTTGGAAATCAAGATTGAACGACGAACGCCAGACGAACCGTGAAGCGGAAACGCCGCATTTCCGGGGCGATTCTAGGCGACTTTTACTTAGGAGATTTCATGTCAATAATTACATCTGCCAATCTGGCGAATGCGATCGTAAAGCTTGTAGCTGCTGACGCATTGCCGGCCTTGATGGGTAACCTCATCATGGGTAACCTGGTGAATCGCGATTATGAACCTGTATTGGCCCATGCCGGCGATACGGTGAACGTACCGATTCCTCCGGTTCTGGTAGCCAACAACATTGCGGAAGGCGGCACGGTGACGCCGCAGAATCCGAATCTGGGCAATGCGCAGATCGTGCTGAATACGCACGCGGAAGCGACCTTCCAGATTCCGGACGTGACCAAAGCCATCGCGTTCCCCGAGCTGCTGAAGGCTTACATGCAGCCGGCGGTGATTGCGATTGCCGAGCGCGTCGAGTCGGATCTGTTGAATCTGTACGGTCAATTCACCGCCAATACTCCGGTGGGCACGGCGGGCACTCCGGTGACGGAAGCCACCATTGATTCGGCCGAAACAGCGCTGTTTTCGGCGATGGTGCCTGCGAGCGCGGCGAAGTATCTGGTGGTCGATTCCAACACTTATTCGCAAATCCGCCAGATTCCTCGCTTTAGCGAGTACTATTCTGCAGGCGAAGCCGGCCTCAAGGCGTTGGTTGACGGCAACGTCGGAAAAATGAAGGACTTCTTCATTTTCCGTTCGCAGTTCGTGCCGGTCACTGGCGCCGCGACGCCGAATACTCATAATCTGGCGTTCACCAAGGACGCTCTCGGGCTCGTGGTTCGGCGTCTGCCGCAGCCTCTTCCCGGCACCGGCGCCGTCGCCGAGTATGCAGAGATGGGTAACTTCGGGATTCGCGTGGTTATGAGCTATCAGCCGAATACGTTGTCCCAGCAGTTCACCGTGGACATTCTCTACGGTGCCGGCGTGTTGCGAAATAACTTTGCCGTTCAAGTTAACAGCTAAGTTACTCGATAACGTAATTGACTCAACGGGGAGCCTGTCAGAAGGCTCCCTTTTTATCTAGGGAGATGGTTCGTGGACTTAAAGCAATATTTTCGAAAAATGCGGGAGATCGAGAGCAATATCAGTGAGCCGTTTCCGGTGGTTGTAAGTCTTGAGACCCCCGATGGCGGGAAAGCAGGCATGCTCACCGAGGTATCGCGTTTTAACGCCGCCAAGATGATTATCGAGGGGCGGGCGCTGTTGGCCAATGAACGGGAAAAAGCGGCTTACCAGGAGCAGCAGGCTGCACTGCGAAGCGCCGCTCATAAGGCAGAACTGGCCAAGCGTGTGCAAGTGGCGATTCTGACGGACTCGGATTTGAATGGCCCGGTTGCTGTGAAGAAGAACAGCGACCTGGACATTACGAAAAAGTAGGACCTGATGGCTCTGTTCACTGACGCTGACGTTATCACTCTCGACGATCTGCTCGAATTCGAGACAAGCCTTGTGCAGGTCGCTTCGACACACGGGATCAACGTTGACACCAAGATTGCCCTCGCGACAAAAGCGATCAGCGATCGATTGATGCTGTGGCTGCTGAGTGTTTGCGCGTCGGATCCGCAGTGGATGAGCCGCCGCCAGATCGGGTTGTCCACCGTCGTCGTGACGCCAACGTTGCAACGCTGGCTTTGCTTCGATTCGCTTTCACGTTTCTTCGCGGAAGCGTATAACGTGCAATTGAATACGCGGTTTCAAGGGAAATGGACCGAGTATCAGACAGCGGCGAAGAACGCAGCTGAGATCGTGTTCATGTCCGGCACCGGGATCGTTTATAACCCGCTACCTAAACCTCGAATGCCGTTGGTTGCTATTGAGGACGGCACAGTAAGTCCGCAGGCGCTCTTTATCCAAACCACTTGGATCGATAGCCACGGAAATGAAAGTGCTCCGAGTCCGGTGAATGGAGTCATCTTAGATGGAACCTCCAGTATTGTTGTCGCGATGAGTGAGGGAGCTCTCGGGGCCCCAGCGGTCGCGGTGGGCTGGGGTCTTTATGCGGGGACAACGGCAACAAACATAACTCGGCAGAACGCTATGCCGTTGGCGATCGGAGCAACCTGGCTACTTCCGGAGACGGGTTTGATCGCGGGTACCCTGCCTGGAAATGGGCAATCTCCGGATTACTATATTCAGCTGTCGAAGCAGATATTACGAGGATAACAATGGTTCCGCTTACACTGCTTGCCGTACAGAAGGTGCTAAATCTTTTGACCTTAGGTAATGCGCTCCAACAGGAGATCGAGGCTATTGCGAACTCAGCCAATGTACTCGTGCCGTTGATTACGTCTGCACAGATAGTGCTCACCTCGGCGCCCCCGGATATGGGTGACCAAGATTTGGAACTGACTTATCCGCGCATCTGTCTATATACGGCGGCTGTGAAAAACACTCAAATTGAGAAATTCCGATCTCTTTCGGGAACGGTTTCGGTGAGTGCCGAGGTGTGGGCCAGTGGGGATCTTATCAGTCAAACGGACCAGTGGATCCATTACTACGTTGAGGCGCTGACCAGCATCCTGCGACAGAACGTCGGCGATTGGAATGACGGAATATTTTTTTCAGGAATGTATGACGTGCAACTGCAGGCCCCCAAAGCAGGAGGCTTGGGCTACGTCGAATCTGCGAAGGTAACTTGCGTACTGAACGTCAGCCAGAACTAAGGAACGGCTATGGCTTATATCTCTTCAAATGCAAACCGCTTCTATGCTGCGGTAGAGAGCGCATATGGGCAAGCGGCGGCGGTTACTTCGGCAAATCGCTTTCCAGCAGTTCGAATGCAGGCGCAACAACTTCTGCAGCCGGGAAAGCGATTGGACAAAACCGGTACGAGAACATTTTTTGGGACGCCGGTTAGCTCGCGCCGGCAAACCGCTTTTGAGACGCGCACCTATCTGACGTCCTGGATTTGGCCTGGACAGCCTTCCTACGGGCCGCTTTTTCAGGCTGCGCTCGGAGCTGCGCCGGTTGTAAATAGCGGATTGCTGGTCGGAGCCGTGACAAACGGAACGCAACTCGAGACAACGACTCCTCACGGACTCAGCGGGGGCTTGGCCGTATCGTACTCAGGAGAGATCCGGTTTGTTACAGAAATTATTGATAGTTCGAGCATCGTTATCAATGCGCCTTTCTCGATCACTCCGCCGGTGAACTCCGCACTTGCCCCAGCTGTTACGTATCCACTCGCGATTACCCTGCCTAGCGTCACTTTGTATGACTACTGGGATCCGATAACGGCGGTAAGCCGCATCATCACTGGAGCGGTCGTTGATACGCTGACGCTCTCGGTTGACGGGGATTACCACGAATTAGTGTTCACTGGTCCGGCTTGCGACCTATTGGACTCAACTAGCTTTGCTGCCGGGAGCGCTGGGCTCGTCAGCTTCCCCGCGGAGCCGTCGCTTACGTCTTTCGATTACTCGATTGTACCCGGACATTTGGGAGAAGTGTGGCTCGGAGCGCCGCCGGCTCAGTTTTTCACGCTGACACAGGCGAGTTTAGAAGTAAAGAACAATATTGACATACGAAATCAGGAATTCGGGTCCTCTTACCCGAGAGCTTTCACGCCGGCTATGAGGCAAGTGGCATGCAATTTCGCGCTTTTCGCTCAAGACGACAGTCAAACTGAAGGGCTGTATGCGTCGGCGAAGCAAAGAACCACGGTATCGGCCATGTTGCAGCTTGGTAAACAACAGGGGCAAGTGATGGGTGTTTATATTCCGGCTGTCACGCCAGAGGTTCCGAACTACGACGATTCGGAAACCAGGTTGCAGTGGACCTTCAAGAATAACTTAGCGCAGGGAACGGCTGAAAATGAGATTTATATCGCGTTTGCATAAGTGCCCTAATTACGAAAGCCTGACATGGCATAAAAGCGCGACCGTTGATGGCGTGCGATTTGCGACTCGGCGCGTTTCGCTGGGGCAACGGATTGAGCTTACTCGAAACGTGCGAGAGCTCAGCTTGAAATACGAGTTTTTGAAGGCCGGGGAGCCGAGCGATCAAGTCGAAGCGTCGCTTTCCGATCTGCTTGTCCGAAAGTTATACCTCGACTGGGGTTTAGCGGAGCTGAGCGGCTTAAGGATTGATGGCGAACCCGCCACGGTTGAAAAGCTGATCGAAAAGGGGCCGGACACGCTGAGCAGCGAGATCGTCGACAGAATTAAGGCGGACTTCGAGCTCTCGGAGGAAGAAAGAAAAAACTCCTAATCGCATTCCATTTTCAGTTTTCATCGCCGGCCGCGTGGAAATGCGAACCTTGCAGGGCTAGCGGCCTGGTTAACATACGAAACTGCGCTTGGGTGGATTCGCAGGGAGAAACTGCGCGAGCGGTATGGATGCGCCGGGGCGTGTTTTCGGCTCGATGTCCGAAATCTGTCATTACTGCGCAGAGTTTGCACTTTCTGGAGCAGTTTCGATGGTGGAAACAGTGCGGAGGCGGGACCATCTGGGACATGGACGCGAAGTCGGCCGATGCGCTGATAGCGCTTGAGGCAGTCTGGCAATTGGAGAAACAGAGTGAGCAACCGTAAAAATAAAGTATCCGGTCTTCGGAGCCAGTTATCGAGCCTGAAGGCAAACGGGACGAGTGCGAACGTTCTATTGTCGCCGACCAACTTAGTCAATCAAGCGCAACCTAAATCGTCGACAAGCTCAAAACTGCCGAGCCTGGGCGAGACAAAGACAGATTTTTTCAGTGCGAAAACGGCCGTGACGCCGATCAATTTCGGGCCTTCTTCCAATAGCAGAACGCCGAATACACAATCGAGCAGCGAGTGGGGTAATTTACTCAAGCAAACGGCATCGGGCGGAATTGCCAGCGCATTCAGCGGCGGTTTTGCGAGCATTACGGGGCTGGGCGGACTGATCTCCGGCATTGCCGGCCTGTTCGGAGGAGGAAGCTCGACGCCGCCGCAGTTGGTCAATTTCCAACTGCCGCAGTCGCAGTCGCAAACCGTCTATATCAGCTCGGGCGGCCGCACGACGTATCAAGGTGAATCTGTAGAGTTGAGCGGGTCCGCAAACCCCGGCACTGGAATCTATCCGAAGCCCGCATCTTCGGGCATCAGCGCCGCCGGGCCAGGCATCGGATCGTTTCAGTATCAGAGCAACCAGATCGCACAAGCTGTCAAGACAGCCTTGTTGAACTCCAGCTCCTTGGGCGATGTGATCGCGGAGATCTAAGATGGCGACCTTCCCTCTCTTGAGTACAGGCGCAGTAACGCAATATCCGGCGGCTTGCACCTCAGGCCAGGGAGTGCAGATCATTCGTTTCCTTGATGCAACGGACCAGCGATATGTCGCCCAACCCGCGATGCTGCGGAAATGGCAAATACGTTTGGATCTGCTGACCGATAGTGAAATCCAGCAAATCGAAAAGTTTTTCACATCTTTATTGGGAGATTACTCGCCCTTTACCTTCCCCGATCCATTCAGCGGGACCGCAGTCCCCAAATGTCGACTCGGCTCGCCGAGGCTGGTCAGCGAGTATGTCGGCGTCGGGGTGAGTTCTACCTCGTTTTGGGTAATCGAAACTTATGCCTAATCTTTATTATCCGCAACTTTCCAGCGGTGCGATTGCTCAATATCCAATTCGCAAGATGCAGGTTGCGCGAACCATTAAGAACGTGCTGCCGGATGGAAGCATGATCCTCATGTCCGATCCGGACGGAGCGCGGGTTGTATGGCAGATTGCGTATGCGGAGCTGTCGAGCACCGATGTCAACGCGCTGCAGACTCACTTTAATGCATGCGTCGGCCCGTTTCACGCATTTACTTTTATCGATCCGACCGACAACATGCTTGTGTCGAGCTCAGATTTGACGGTTTCGCCGTGGATTGTTCCTAGTTCGGTCGTGCTAGGCGGCGAAACCGAAGACCCACTCGGCGGCACTGGCGCATTCACGGTAACAAACACCGGGCAAATCAGCGAGCAGATTTCTCAGACCGTGCAGGTTCCAGCCAGTTATCAATACTGTTTTTCTGTTTATGCCCTAAGTACCAGCCCAGCGCAAATCACGCTGCTTTTGCAGGGACCGGCAATGCAGGATTCCACAGTTGTGACGATTGGGCCGGCGTGGACGCGGGCCGTGTTTAGCGCGCGACTGAGCGATTTCGGCATCGGCTTTACGGTAGGCATCAGCCTAATGCCGGGCCAGCAAATTCAGCTGTTTGGGCCGCAACTCGAAGCGCAGTTGGTGCCCTCCTCCTACTGTGCGACCGCGCGAACGGGCGGCGTATACCCGAATGCGCACTGGGCCATCGATCAGCTTGTAGTTACGGCCGATGCGCCGAATCTTTTCTCCATGGCTTGCAGCATCGAGACCTCTTTATAGGACGAGCAATGAGCACAATCAACCAGGTTAAGCAGCTTGCAGAATCCGACACGCCGCTGTTGTTCTTCCAATGCGTGCTGCCCTCGGGAGATGTTGAATACTGGAGCACGCAATCGATCGTCCTCAATGGAAATCCCTATGCGGCGCGAGTTCTGAAGCATAACCTGTTCGATCTGCAATTATCCGCCGACGACGCGATGGACGGGATCACGCAATTGTCCTTGACACTGGCGAACGCCGACTCTGCGCTTTCGGAGTTGAATGCCGTAATCGGTTTGAAAGGCGCCCAGCTAACTGTCTATTTCGCATTTGCCGATTTATCAACCCTGACGATTACCACTGAGACCACGGTACTATTCAACGGCATCGCGGGAGATCCAGACGAAATTGCGGAAGATTCGCTAACTGTAAGCTTCACTAATAAACTGTCGCTGCAGCGAATCCCACTTCCTGAAGTTCGTATTCAACGTTCGTGCCCCTGGAGCTTTCCGTCCACGCCTGCGCAGCGCACTCAAGCGGTAAATGGCAGGTCGAACGGCAGATACGCGCGCTATTACCGCTGCGGGTATTCGGCCGATATTGCGGGCGGGGTAGGGAACCTGAATTCCGGGCAAGCGTTCACCTCATGCGATAAGTCACGGAGTGATTGCACGCAACGCGGGATGTTTTCGTCCGATAACTCCGGGAACGTAACGCAACGGTTCGGCGGGTTCGAGTTCGTGCCTTCGCAAATCATGGTACGCACGGCGGGAGCGACGACATCGCACGTGTCGCCCGTTCTAGACGACGCGGCAAAGTACAACGATGCAGTGCCCATCGTCTATGGGGCCGGTTGGATAAAGGCGCTGGTAATTTTCGCTCGTAACGACGGCAACCTGACGCATATGGAAGCGTTGTTGAGCATGGGCGTCATTCAATCCGTCATGAAGGTCGTCGTGAACGATATAGAGATTCCTCAAGGCTATGAGAAGGCCGATTTGAATACGACCGGGTGGTTCAACATCGTCACAATGGGGAACCGCACCGGCAACTTTAACCTCGACTTCACCGACGCGAACGGGAATCCGTTGGGCGATCCATACGGAAGCATGGCGGTGCTGTCGATCGTTGTACCCAATCGCGTCAGCAGCGGCAGGTCGCTTCCGAATGTCGAGGTCTTGTTGCAGGGTGTTCAGATCGATTCTTATAATCTGGACGGAACATTCCAGCAGAAAGCGTTTTCAAACAATCCGGCATGGGTTATCCTCGATATCCTGCAGCGCTGCGGGTGGTCCACCTCTGACTTGAATTTGCCTACATTTGCGCAGGCTGCCGAATTTTGCAGTTACTTGATCAAGACGGCCGACCTCAACGGCAACCCGATTCAACTTCCGAGATATGAATGTAACCTGATCCTGACCAAAAGACAGAGCGCGGCGACTGTTGTGCGCGGAATACGCGTCGCTTCGAGCCTGATGCTCAGGTATGGTTCAACGGGGCTGCTTGAACTTTTGCCTGAGACAACGATTGTGGCGCAACAGCCGACTCTTCCCGATGGCAGCAACAGCACGGAAATGCTAAACGGCGGATGGCCGGTTTATGAGTTTAGCGATCGATCGGGGCCATTCTCGGGAATTGTAAGAAATCCGAACGGAAGCTCGACCGTAAGCCTCAGCTCTAGAAGTATCGCCGAAACATCCAACCGGTTGAGTGTTGAGTTTCAAGACGAGTCAAATGAGTATCAGCAAGATAGCTTGTCCGTTGTTGACGAGGAGGATGCAAGCCTGATCGGATACGAGATAAGCAGCCAGTCAACAGCTCTTGGAATTGCGAACTTTAGCCAGGCGAATCGCGTGCTGCTGCGCCAATTGGATAAATCGACAGACGGGAACATTTACATTCAGTTTCAAACAAGTTTTCGCGCTTTGAAAGTTCGGCCCGGCGACATCATTACAGTAACTTATTTGAAAGAAGGCTTCATAAGGGTTCCGTTTCGAGTCATTAAATTGTCGCCCTCGATGAATTATGAGCTGGTTACTATAGCGGCTCAGATTCACGATGATGATTGGTACAGCGATAGTCCCGCTGTTCTTGGCGGCGCGGGCCGGCAGCCAAGCTCAAAGACCCAGATGCCGCGGCCGCTGATCGGATTGATCGCTCACGACGATTCAGAAGGCAATTTCGAGTATTTTGATTTTCAGATTAAAGAGCAGATCCAAGCTCAAAATGACGGAACGGCTACCGACACGCTCACGGTTGCATTTTCACAGCCAATGATGCCGAATCCGAATTCGCCCAATCTGCCCTTACTTAGCCTTTCGCCGGCATATGTGACCGGCAGCGGAAACATAGAAGGGGGAAGCACTTTCTATTACGCCGTGACGGCGGTTGACAGCGCTGGTAACGAGGGACAGTTGTCATTTACCGTTGCTGCCACGGTTCCGGGGGGAAGCAATCAGAATTCGGTTACTATCAGCGGCCTCAGCTTTCCGGTCAACGCGACTTCTTTCAACGTGTACCGTGGAACGACACCGCAATTTATTTATCGGATCGAGTCAAACCTGCCCATCGCGATAACTTATACAGACCCCGGCGCCCCAGCCCAGCCGATTGGTCCGCCCGACGGTAGCTTCGATCACGCGAATTTCTATTATCGCTTCGAATACGCGGGCCCGTTCCCGGCAACGATTTTCTCGACGACCACAATCGGCTGGAGCGATATGGGGGCGACCAACCTGGCGTATTCCGGAATGGTGACGCGGATCATTGAAGGAACGGGCAGCGGCCAGGAACGCACGATATCGACGAACAGTCAGACATCGCTGACGGTTACCCCGGCGTGGTCCATTACGCCGGATGCGACCAGCAGCTTCGTTATCGCGGAACCCTCATGGACATTTGCAGCGGTCTCGTCGACGAGCCCGGTACAGTTCGAAATTGCGTATGAATCCGGGACGGTGATCGAGGTATCAGGCCGGGGCGCAAATGTCAATAACGAGGAAGGAAATCCGGATTTATGCCCGCTTACCAGGTGGGCCTTGGGGGCAGAGGCGCCGACTACGGGCTTGCCGGGAACACCGGATTTCTCTATCTCGACTCCGGGTGGCGGCGAAATTGATCTGCTCCAAGTTGGATTCGACGATCTTTCCAACACCGGCTCGGTTTCGAGCGGAACGCTGCAGTTATTCTCCTGGAACGAACTGAATACTCCGAGCCCGTACGCGCTCGCTGCGGCGCTAGATGCCAGTAATACGACGTTATCTTTGGTCCCGGCGGCAACGCCGAGCGTAGGCCAAATCATTCAGGTCGGGACCGAGTTAATGTCGGTCTTGAAGGTCGATGAAGCTGCCAATACGTACACGGTCATCCGCGGAGTGCTTGCCTCGTCGGCCACCGCGCACACTTCCGGGGACTTGGTCTTGCATCTGGACTCGACGACGATGGTAGTGCCGTTTGCGGCAAATTTTTTCGAAAATCGGGCCTCAATCAACTATCTCAGTACGGTGAGCCTGCCGGATGTCAGGATAGCGGCTGGGGAGTTCTACGTTACGAATTCCTTCGGAAACAGCCAAGCGCGGCAAACTTGTTACACATTGCAAACCGACGGCGGGCTGCGAACGCTTTCGGGTGGCCAATTCGCAATACAAGTCAGTGGTTATCTTGCGACTCAAACGAATGCGGCACCACCTTTGCTGATCGAGACTTCTCATGCAGTGCAGGATATTCGCGCCGTGGTGAACGAAGCGGCAGCAGGATATACCATCAGCGTGGACGTATTGCAGAACGGCGCCGAATACTGCAATGTATCAATTCCAGATGGCCAAACAACCTCGCAGGTTCTGGACGGAGCGCCCCTCGCGCCGCTGCTGCGCGGCGCAAGTCTCACGATCAACATCACGCTCCAAGTGGATTCGACCTTCACTGGTACGGTGAGCCCGGGGCGAGACCTGAGCGTAACGATTCGCCTGTAAGTTTATGGCCGAGCAAATCTATAAACTGACTCCGAACCGCGATTTAAAGTACTGTTTCTTAACGCGCGTAACCTGGATAACAGCACGAATTCGATGAACGTGAGCGCGGCCAACGGGTTTCCGAACAATCAGCGTAGCCAGTTCGTGGGGATCAGCCGATTCGTGGACATCCTGGATGAAAGAAGTGGATATCGCGCAAATCGCAAGGGATGAAATCGGTTGTGCTGTTTGCGCTCCATGATGTTCCCTGATCGGATATCCGGCGCCGCCATTCGTTAAAGTCATTCGAAGCGTTCGACAGGACTAATCCGCCGCCCGCGCTCGCTGCGGGAACAGATAAGATGGTCGCTTCATGATCTACGCGATCACTGTGTCCCTTGTCGTGCTGTTGCTGTGCGGCATCACGGTCTACAAGACAACCAAGGTCAAAAATAGAACTGATTTCCTAGTAGCAGGACGGACGCTAAGCTGGCCGGTTTTGGTTTTCACGCTCTTATCGTCCTGGATTGGCGCAGGAAGCTTGCTGGCCGGGGCGGAAAATGCGTACCGAAACGGCTTCGTAGCTCTTTGGCAGCCCATGGGCGGATGGGTTGGGCTGTTGATCATCGGAGTGATCGCAGGGCGTGCCAGGCACTTTGCGCAATTCACGGTGCCGGATCTTTTGGAGGCGCGGTTCAACGCGACGGCACGTGTGCTCGCAACCGTCGCGATCGTCATCTCTTATACCGTAATCACCAGTTACCAATTTATTGGTGGCCGAGACATCCTTCACCTCATTTTTCCAGAGATCGACCGCAGGACTGGATTGTATATTGTCGCGGGTTTTGTTATTTTCTTTACCGCCGCGGCGGGAATGGCCTCGATCGCTTACTTAGACCTTGTGATTGGCTCTTTAGTCACGATTACTGTCATTGTTGCAGTCCCTATTTTGCTGTCGCACATGGGAGGTTGGCACGTGGTGAGAGCAGCCCTGCCTGCCACGCATTTCGAAGTTCTTGGTAACTACAGTCTTGGAGGCGCAATTGCGTTAGCGTTACCGACGATGCTGTTGCTGATCGGTAACCAGGGAATGTATCAGAAGTTTTTTTCGGCACGATCCGAGAGCGATGCCCGGAAGTCAGTTATTGGATGGATCATCGGAACCGTCACATTAGAAACCCTGCTTGTCGCGGTAGCCGTGATCGCCAGCGCAAAACTGCACACGGACCGGCCTCGCGAGATCATTCCACTAACTGCGAAGGAAGCCCTGCCCCCGATATTGGGCGCAATTCTGCTTGGCGGAGTGTTTGCAAAAGTAATTTCAACGGCCAACAACTATCTCTTTTCGCCGGCCACAAATTTGATCCACGATGTGTATGAGCGGTTTGTGAATCGCTCGGCAACGCAGCGGCGAACGCTGATTGTATCTCGAGTTTTGGTTGTTCTGCTCGGATTATTCGCCATTCTTCAGGCGACGCAATTCGAATCCATCCTTAAAGCTTCTTTATACGCTTACACCGTTTACGGCGCGGCAGTTACTCCTGCGGTCATGTCGGTCTTCTTCTGGCGAAGGACCACCACCGCAGGAGCGATTTCTTCGATTTTGCTCGGCACCATCATAACGATCGCGTGGGAAATGCTACAACAACACGGCCCCGCATCCATTCAGGCGGAGATTGGCGGGATTGATGCGGTGTACCCGGCATTGCTGATGTCGCTCGCCAGTCTGATTCTCGTGAGCCTCTTCACGGCGGCACCATCTCAGGCGAAATTTTCAAAGCTTGAGGCGGCGTAAAATCACGTACCATGAACACCGAGCAGATTCAAAGCGCATTGCGTCAGAGCAACGTGGATGGCTGGCTGTTTTTCGATCATCACCGGCGCGATCCGGTTGCGTATCGAATTCTCGGTATTCCGGATTCTGTCCAGCCCACACGACGGTGGTATTATTTTATTCCCGCGAACGGCCAGCCGCGCAAGCTTGTGCACCGAATCGAAAGCACGTCGCTCGATAGCTTGCCCGGGAGCAAAGAACAGTATTCGAGTTGGGCTGATCAGCAGGCAAAACTAAGCCGGCTGCTGGGAGATTCTTCCCGCATTGCGATGCAGTATTCGCCTAAGTGCGCGATTCCATATGTATCACTCGTGGATGGCGGCACGCTGGAACTGGTGCGCGGCAGCGGCGTGGATGTGGTCACATCGGCAGATCTGATTCAAGAGTTCGAAGCTCGATGGACTGAAGAACAATTCGAAATGCATGTGCAGGCGGGAAAACTGGTTGACCGGACGCGGCGCGAAGCATTCGAGGCCATTGCGGAACGCTTGCGATCCGACACGCCGATTTCCGAATACGAAGTTCAGCAATTCATTCGCGAGCGCTTCGCAAAATCTCAATTAGACACTGACCACGGGCCAATTGTCGCAGTCAACGCAAACGCGTCCAATCCGCATTACGAGCCCACCCGTGAACAGACCGCGCACATACAAAGGGGCGATGTCGTCCTGATCGACCTGTGGGCGAAGCTTGCGCTGGAAAATGCCGTTTACTACGACGTTACCTGGACCGGATTCTGCGGCGAAGCAGTTCCGGCGAACATACAGAATGTCTTCGAGGTCGTTCGGAATGCCCGGAAAAGAGCATCAGATTTTGCAGTGCGCAAGGCGTCGACGGGAGAACCGTTCGCCGGGTACGAAGTGGATGATGCTGCACGCGAATACATCGCCGCGCGAGGCTATGGCGATTATTTCTTCCACCGCACCGGACACAGCATCGGCACCGAGGTGCATGGAACGGGCGCGAACATGGACAATTTGGAATCTCACGATGAGCGCCGCGTGATTCGGGGCACCTGCTTCTCCGTCGAGCCGGGAATCTATCTTCCCGAGTTCGGAATCCGTTCCGAGGTGAACGTCTATGTCGGCGAGCAATTTGCGCGTGTGACAGGCGAACAGCAGGAGCAACTGGTCCCGATTATTTGAGTGCTTGCAGATACTTCAATATCCGAGGATTGCCGCGCAATGGGACGGATCAAATATTTCGATTGCCGCGCTGGCGCCCGCTAGTTTACGCTTTGGTATGGCGACTGCTACTTTCGAAGCACCAACCTCCCAAATTTCACTTCTTCATCGCGTCAGCAATATCGTGAGTTCCGAGCTCTCGCTCGATGAGATGCTCGGCGAAATCGTCGGACTGACGGTACAGGTCACAGGATGCGATGCATGCCTCGTTTACCTGATTGAGCGCGAAACCAACGAGATTGTGTTGCGCGCCTCGCAGGTGCCTCACCAGGGCGATTTTGACAATATTCGCCTGAAGGTTGGCGAAGGCGTTACCGGCTGGGTGGTGGAGCATCAAGCCGTGGTGGCGCTTCCCGAAAACGCGGCAGCGGATCGCCGCTTCAAGAGATTTCAGGCGCTCATCGAAGACACGTATGAGGCCTTCCTGTCGGTTCCGCTTGTGAGCCGCGGGTATGTTATTGGCGTAATCAACGTGCATCACCGCGAACCCCACTATCACGATACGGATGAGATCGCGCTGTTGACGTTTATCGGCGAGCAAATGGGCGGCGCTATTGCGAAGTCAGTGCTCGAGGAAGAGAACGCACGCTTGCAGGAAGAGACGGCCGAGATGCGCCGTCAGTTGGAAACGCGCAAGCTTGTGGAGCGCGCAAAGGGGATTCTGCAGCATCGGCATAGCCTGACGGAAGAAGAAGCTTACTTGCGCTTGCGAAATGAAAGCCGCCGTTTGAGGCGACCCATGCGCGAGCTGGCAGAGGCTATTATCCTGTCCGAGGATCTCAGCCGAAAGAGCGAAGCCTATCCGCAGTAGCAGTGCCGGCGGCGGCGTGGAAGCGTTACGCCGATACAATTTAAGTTGGCGCCGGAGTTCAAACCGATCTTTCGTAACCCGCATTTGCTGACAATCGCGGGAAACTTCTGGCCGCGCAAGGTCGACGAGCAGCGGTTCCCGGCGAAGCGCGTTCGATATCGGATTGACGCGAGGACGACGATCCTGTCGATCGAGCATCAACCACGCAGTCCGGCACGGGCCCAGATTGTGTTTCTGCACGGGCTGGAAGGCTCGGCCGACGCCGGATACATCCAGAGTTTTGCCCAAAACGCGCTGGAGCGCGGGTTCGCTGTACATCGGCTGAACCTGCGGAGCTGCGGCGGCACGGAAGAGCTGTGTGAGACGATGTATCACTCCGGGCTGACGAGCGACACCCGCGAAATTTTGGAGCGCTTGCGCGGCCGGGATGGTGTCCCGCTATTTCTGGTCGGCTTCTCGCTGGGCGGCAACGTGGCACTGAAATTGGCAGGCGAGCAGGGCGAAACGGATCTGCTGGCGGGCGTGTGCGCGGTTTCAACGCCAATTGACCTCGCCAAGTGCGTGCGGCATGTGGACAAATTCCACAACTGTTTGTACAGGAGACGATTCGTCAAACGGCTTTGTGGGCGAGTCAAGAGAAGAAGCAAGCTGTGTCCTGGGATTTACGATACGGCTGCGACGAATGGCGTGAAAAATATCTGGGAATTCGATGATAGATTCACTGCTCAAATGTTTGGTTTCGGGACGGCGGCAAATTACTATGCAACGCAATCAGCAGCGGGTTATCTGGATAAAATCCGCGTGCCCACGCTGGTGATTTCTGCGAAGGACGATCCGCTGATACCATTTGAAATCTACGAACATCCGGCGTTTCAATCGAATCCGGCTCTCATCCTGGTTGCACCGGAAGACGGGGGACATCTCGGGTTTTTGTCGCGCCGGAAGCCGCGGTTCTGGGTCGACGGCGTAGCTTTAGATTGGATGGAATCACTTCTTCAATCCAGTGCTTCGAAGCCGATGAAGCGTCAAACTGTTGCACCCGCGTGACCCATCAAGTTCAAACCCCGGCGAAATGGAAAGTCGCGACGTTTGTCGCCACGTTTGCGTTTCTCACGTTGCTGGTCCTCACCTTTGTGGGATGGCATCTCCGCTCATTTTTGGGGCCGCGCTGGCTTGATTCGAATCAGATCATCACACAAATTAAACCGCTCAAGCAACTCGTGACCGTTCGGTACAGCATTCAGCGCGTGGTTGCAATTCGTGAGCCCAAGGTGCCGTTGGGAGAAGAATCCATTCTGCTGATGGTGCAAGGCGAGGCGCTCGCGGGCGTGGATCTGGAACGAGTAAGCTCGCGCGATGTGCGCTATTCGGGAGCGCGAACTGTCACGGTCACGCTACCTCAGGCCAGATTGTTCAACGTCTTCCTGGATGAAAAATACACTAAGGTTTGGGACCGGCAAATTACGTGGTGGACGCCGTGGGTTGCGCCCGATCCTGATCTGGAACATCAGGCCCGCTTACGCGCAATCGACGAAGTACGCGACGGCGCACTGGGGATGGGCATACTCGATCAGGCACAGAAAAACGCAGAAAGCGCCATTCGGGACCTTCTGGGCGGTTTCGGGTTAGAAACTAAGGTTCAGATACGGCCGCTTGATTGAAATTTGAGTAGGCCTCGTCGAGTAACTCGACGACATGCGCGACTCGTTGGCCTGCGCCATACAGGCGGGCCCCCGCCGCGAGTTGCAGCATGCAACCGGGATTTGCGGTCGCGATAATCGATGCGCCCGTAAGCGCGACGTACTCCATTTTGTGGCGGAGGATCTGCATCGCCATGTCAGTGTGAACGACATTGTAAATACCTGCGCTCCCGCAACACAGATCCGCCATGGGCATTTCCCGAAAAGTCAAGCCTGGGATCGATTTGAGAAGCTTGCGCGGTGCAATCTTGATCTTCTGGCCGTGCGCAAGATGGCAGGAATCCTGATAAGTAACCGTCGCGTTCAGCGGCGCCATTTCGCGATTTAGCTCGATAGAGGATAAAAACTCAGTTACATCTTTCATCTTTCGAGTAAATTGGACTGCGGATTGATGATATCTCTCATCGCTCTCAAGTAACTCGCCGTATTCCTTCAGGGTCGAACCGCATCCGGCGGCGTTCGTGAGAAACGCGTCAAAATTTCCGGCACTCACGGCATCAATATTGTTCCGAGCCAAGGCGCGAGCCTGCTCCCGTAATCCGGCATGAACGTGCAGCGCGCCGCAACAGTTCTGCGCGGCCGGAATGACGACTTCGCAGCCGTTTCTTTGCAGAACCCGCACGGTTGCCTCGTTCAATTTGGCGAACGCAACGTTGGCGATACAGCCTGCAAAAAACGCTACGCGGAAACGGGTCGCGCCGATTGCTGGAAATGTTCGTCCGATATTGCGGTAGAAGAAGGGAATTTCGGCATTTGGGGAGAGGGCTTCCATCTGACCGAATTTGCCGGACAATTTCAGAATGCCGGTCGCCCGAAGGAACTTCTGCAGACCTGAAGCTTGATACGCATACAACGCCGTACCCGCAATTTGAAGCGCGGCGCGGGAGGATAGCAGCCGCTCGAAGACAATTTTCTTCAGGAGGCGTTCGGACAGAGAAGGACGCCGGCGCGCTTCAATATCGGCGCGCGCCGCTTCGATGAGCCGGCCATAGGGCACGCCGGATGGGCAGGCGGTTTCGCATCCACGGCAGGCGAGGCAAAGGCCGAGATGTTCGATATAGGCCGGGTTGACAGGCGCGCCGTTCGCAACAGCGTTCATCTGGTAAATACGGCCGCGGGGAGAATCCATCTCGACAGCTAACTCGCGATATGTCGGGCAGGCATTGAGGCATAAACCGCAATGCACGCATTTGTCGAGATCGGATTGCGCAGGACCTTCCCGGCGCTCAGGGAGTACCGCGAGTGCGCTAGATGCGCCCATAGAGGCGTGACCGGTTGAGGAGCGATTGCGGGTCGAACATAAGCTTCACTTTTTTCATGATGGCAAACGCCCTTTCGTTAGAATCGCCCTTTCGAGAAAACCACAGGTCCTTCGAAGCGCGGATATCGTCGGGAGCGTATTCGACCGCAACGGTCCAATCGCGCTCTCTTGCTGTTTTCAAAATGCATTCTGCGCCTAGCCAAGTTGTGAAATGCAAGTACGAGACCCCCGAGGCGGCGCGGGAGATGCAAGGCGCCGATGCGAGGCTCAGCAACTCGCCAACCTGAGCGGGCGCCGTGGAACCCCGGAGAACGATGCCGCCGGGCTGACGTCGAAGAAACTCTGGAGAAAAATCGCGGATTTGACGGCAGAACTGCGCGTGCTCAGCACCGGTAAGCTGATCGGCATTGGGCAACTCGCTGGAGTAGCGTTGCAGCACGGCCGGAGTGCCTCCGGCGCACACGGCGAGAAGATAGCCACGACGCTCAAGCCGCGCGGCAGCCGCAGGGTTGATCAAATCAATCGCGATCGGCTGAAGAATGCTTGAGCGAAGCCGATTGCGCGCTTCGATCGCGCTTTCAAGATCCGGAAATGAGAACACGAAGGTTCGCGTTTCGCGAGGCCGGGCATGCACCCGGAAGTTGATGCTCGTCATGACCGCGAGCGTGCCGAAACTGCCGATCATAAGCTTGCCCATATCGAGCCCGGCTACGTTTTTCACCACCATGCCGCCGGTTCTGACAATTTTTCCCTCGAGAGTGGCGAAGCTCATTCCAATGACCGAGTCTCGCGCAGTGCCGAATGCGAGCCGCATGGGACCGCTCGAATTGCTTGCGACGATTCCGCCTACGGTCGCCTGGGCAGAATAGGGAGGATCGAGCGCGATCATCTGGCCGCGCGATGCGAGCATCTTCTGCAGTTCCGAAAATTGCATGCCGGTCTCAACGCTGATAGTCAGGTCATTAGGCTCGTATTGCAGGACGCGGCGGAGGCTCGCGGTTGAGATGGTGATCTCGGCCGCACGTAAAGGGCCGGCCATCAGACGCTTGCTGTTATTGCCGATAACCGTGATGGTTTGCGATCTTGAAGCGGCGCTCGCGAGCGCGTCAGTGAGCTCCTGAGCCGATGACGGCGCGATCACAGGGCTTCGAAAATCGAGCTGACCGGAACCATAACACCGTGGAAGTATAGATTTTCGCCGCAGCGCACTTCGGTCTCGCCGTTCGCGTCATGAACAACGACCGTTTGCTTCTTCGGATACACGACCCACACGGCTTCTGCGCCGTGTTGCAGATAGAGAGCGACCTTTTGCGCCATCAAGCCTTTGCGATTGGAAGGAGAAAAGATTTCGACCACCAGTTCAGGCGAGCCGACGAGGTATTCATTTTCGCCGACATTATGCCAGCGTTCCATTTTGATGGCGGCCAGATCGGGTCCGGGAAGGGAACGCTCCCCGAGACGGCAGCCGAACTCCATTGCCCGGGCATAGCCGAACGCCCGCAACGGTTGAAGCAATTCGAAAAGGTTCGCAGCAATTTTGGCGTGCAGCGGTTTGGCGCTAGGGGACAAAATGATCTCTCCCTCGATCAACTCGTCGCGCATGTCATCCTCACGAGGTGGCAATGCGAGATACTCTTCCACCGAAAGCAGGGTGAGAGCCGCCATGCCTCAAGAGTACTGCAAGCGCAACGGCTTCGGATGCTAAGCTGGCCTCAGTCTCACTTGGATGTATCGTCCATCCTTCTGTGTAACAGCCTGACCGGGCCTCTAACATATGGATTTTGAATTTACAACGGAGCAGATCCAGCTTCGTAAGTCGATCCGCGATTTTGCGGAAGCCGAAATTGCCCCGCATGTCCTCGAGTGGGACGAGAACCAAACATTTCCGTTGGAGGTGATCAAGAAGGCCGGGGAGCTCGGCGTCATGGGAGCAATCTTTCCGGAAGAGTTAGGCGGCTCAGGCCTGGGCTATATCGATTACGCCATTATCATCGAAGAACTCTCGCGCGTAGACCCAAGCGTGGCGTTGATCGTTGCCGCGCACAATTCGCTGTGCACCAATCATATTTTTCTAGCTGGAAATGACGAGCAGAGGCGCAAATACATCCCAAAACTAGCGACCGGCGAATGGATCGGCTGCTGGTCGTTGACTGAGCCGGAGGCTGGCTCGGATGCCGCGGGAACGCGCTCCACAGCAGCGTTGAAAGACGGCGAGTGGGTGCTGAATGGCGGCAAAACGTTCACCACTAACGCGCAGTATGCGGATGTTTGCGTCGCCATGGCGGTGACCGACAGGTCTGCGTCGCAGCACGGGATTTCAGCTTTCATTCTCGAAAAAGGAACGTCCGGCTTTCGCGTCGGCAAGAAAGAGAACAAGCTTGGAATGCGCGCGAGCGCGACCGGAGAAGTGTTATTTACCGATTGCCGGCTTCCGGAATGCCAATTGCTAGGTAAGCAGGGAGAAGGGTTCGTCGACAGCTTACGCATCCTCGACGGCGGACGTATTTCGATTGCGGCGTTGGCGCTTGGGATCGCTCAGGGCGCCTTCGATGCAGCGCTCAAGTACTCGAAGCAGCGGAAGCAATTCGGGCGCTTCATTTCCGAGTTTCAGGCTATCCAGAACAAACTGGCGGACATGGCGACTTCGATCGAAGCGGCGCGCTGGCTCATCTACCTGGCTGGCGCGCGCAAGGATTCCGGCAGGCGAGTGACGAAGGAATCTGCGATGGCGAAGCTGTTTGCCTCCGAAATGGCGGTGAAAGTTGCTGATGAGGCGCTGCAGATCCACGGCGGCTACGGCTTCATCAAGGATTATCCCGTCGAGAAATTCTATCGCGACGTGAAACTGTGCACGATCGGCGAAGGCACCAGCGAGATTCAGCGCCTGGTAATTGCGCGCCAACTGCTAAAAGAGTAAGTTGGCAGCGATTTCATCCGGCGTAGATCTCAAAGAGCGGATTCTTTCCGGCGACCTGCGCGCGCTTGCCCGCGCTGGAACCTGGATCGAGAGCCAAACCGAAGCCGGTAGAGAATTGATCCGCACGTTATTTCCGCGCACCGGCCGAGCAATGATCCTCGGAATTACCGGCGCGCCGGGAGCGGGGAAGAGCACGCTGGTGGATCAAATGGCGAAAGTCTTACGGCGAGGCGGACAATCGGTCGGTATCATTGCGGTCGATCCGAGCAGCCCATATTCGCATGGAGCGATCCTCGGCGACCGTATTCGCATGCAGGATCATCATCAAGATTCTGGTGTTTTCATCCGCTCGATGGCGACGCGAGGCAAGCTCGGCGGAATCGCGCAAGCCACGTTGGAAATGGTGCTTCTGCTCGATGCGGCGGGCCGCGATGTCGTAGTAATCGAAACCGTCGGCGTGGGCCAGGACGAGGTTGAAATTGCGCGGCTGGCCGATGTCACGGTGTTGGTTCTGGTGCCGGGTTCAGGGGACGACGTGCAGGCGATCAAGGCCGGGATTATGGAGATTGCGGATATCTTCGCGATCAACAAGGCCGAGATGCCTGGCGCGGATCGCCTGGAGCAAGAGATTCGCGCGATGCAAAGCTTGGGCGATCCGGCTCAGCGCGGGAATGCGGCTCCGGTGCGGCGTGTCATTGCGACCGAGGGCAAGGGCGTCCAGGATTTATTGACGGTGACACGAGATTTATTCGAAAAGCGGGGACGGCGTGGTGCGAGAACGGAGACTTGGGCCTACAGGTTGCGCGAAATGCTTCGCGAGAATGTGCTGGCTTCTGTTTCCGAACAAGAGATTCAGCGGCATGCCGACGCAGTTGCCGTTCGAAAAGAAGATCCGTACACCGCCGTAGCCGCTCTTCGGGATACGTTGATCGGAGCGCGACAGGCATGAGCGTTGAAATCGACCACCTCGGCATTGCGGTCCGCAGTCTTTCAGAGGGGCTGCGCTTTTACGAAGACCTGTTGGGGATGACCGTGGCGCAATGCGAGACCGTTGCGGCAGAACGGGTGCAGGTTGCAATGCTGCCGGCCGGCAGCGGCGCCGAGCAGCCACGAATTGAGTTGCTGGAAGCAACCGACGCGGATTCACCGGTCGCCAAGTTCATTGAAAAAAGAGGACCTGGGCTGCATCATGTAGCACTTCGCGTGGATGATCTGCATGGAGCGGTCGAGCGATTGCGAGGAAATGGCGCCACTCTGCTGAACGAGCCTCGACGCGGGGCCGGAGGTCACGAGTATGTCTTCGTTCATCCGGCATCGGCGGGCGGCGTGCTGCTGGAGCTGATACAGAAGTAGGCGAATCGAGCAGAAGGAGCGAAACAGGATTGGAAAAGAAAGCGGAAATCGGCATCATTGGCGGAAGCGGGCTCTATTCGATGCCCGGCTTCGAAAAACAGGTTGAGGTGCGCCTCGAAACGCCCTTTGGCGAGCCTTCGGACCCTTATATCGTGGGCCGGTTGGAAGGCGCGCGCGTGGCGTTTCTCGCCAGGCACGGTCGCGGGCACCGCATTTCTCCGTCCGAGCTGAACTTTCGAGCCAACATCTTCGGCATGAAGATGCTCGGTGTAGAACGCATTGTTTCGTTGAGCGCGGTTGGATCTCTAAAGCAAGAGCACGCGCCGCTCGATTTTGTGATTCCCGACCAGTTCTTCGATCGGACGCGTGGGCGCATCTCTACCTTTTTCGGCCGCGGCATCGTTGCGCATATCAGCTTTGCCGATCCGGTATGCCCGCAGCTCGCGCGGTTGGTTCACGATTCTGCGAACGAAACTCGAATCAATAGCAAATTGGGCGGCACGTATTTGTGCATGGAGGGTCCGGCGTTTTCGACACGCGCGGAGTCGAACGTCTATCGGAGTTGGGGCATGGACGTGATTGGCATGACCAATTTGCAGGAAGCAAAGCTCGCGCGGGAGGCCGAGATCTGTTACGTAACGGTTGCGATGGTGACCGATTACGACTGCTGGCACGAGCAGCATGACGCGGTCACCGTGGACCAGATCATTCACACTCTGCAGCGCAATGCCGAGAATGCTTGCAAGCTGGTGCGCCACGTGGTGGCGCGCATGCCGAAACAGCAAACGTGCAAGTGCGGATCGGCGCTGAAGCATGCGATCATCACGGATCGCGCGGCCATTCCTGCCGATATCCAGAACGAACTGGGGCTGTTGATTGGCAAGTACATCGGCTAGCGAACTGGGCCAGGAAGTGCTCGACACTTGCCTCCACTATGGGACCTGGCCCGCGCGCGCCTTGGATGCGCTGATTGAGCGGGCGCTGGACGAAGCAGACCCATTCGTCGCTTCCGCTGCGACGAGGGCCCTCTTCGGCATTGTTGTGGAGCGCCTGGCAGACCTTTTTGAGCCTTCGCTGTGCGACGTCTATGCGCGGCTGTTTTCGTACGTGATCTCTCGGGCGCTGCCGGTATACCCAGCGAGCGAATTACTGATCCGATATCGAAGGATGCGCGCCGTGCGGCGCTTTCCCGGTGGCGAGGTGCAGCGCGTATTCGTGCTCTCTCGCGTTACGCTCGGTGCCGACGTTGCGGTCACGAGTGTAGTTCTCGGGGCTGCAAAGGAGCGGTTTCCCGATGCCGAAATCTGCCTCATCGGTCCGCAGAAAAATGCGGAGATGTTCGCCGCGGACTCCCGTATTGGCTCGACTCCGGTCATATACGGCCGCTCCGGCTTGCTGCGGGAACGGCTCGCCGCCGCCGTCGAGCTGCAGACGATCGCCAATGAGAGTGGAACGGTCGTGATCGATCCGGACTCGCGCCTGACGCAGCTCGGCCTGATTCCCATCTGCGACGATTCGCGCTATTACTTTTTTGAGAGTCGGGCCTTTGGGGGTGAGCTTGAAACGACACTGCCGGAGCTGACTTCCGAATGGCTGCGCGAGGTCTTCGATGTCGCGTCGCGTCCTTATGTTGCACCGGCGCAGCAGAAAAAGATTGCTGACATCACGGTGAGCCTGGGCGTAGGCGAGAACGCGAACAAGCGGCTGGACGATGCTTTCGAGTACGAACTTTTATCCGCGCTGCTTCGGACGCAACGGCCGGTCTTGCTCGATCGCGGCGCGGGCGGCGAAGAAGCCGACCGGATCGATGCGCTGGTTGACCGGCTAGGATCGCCTTCCTTGCTTCAGGTTCATAACGGTAGCTATGCTTCGTTTGCGAGCCATATCGCGCACAGCGATCTGTACGTGGGTTACGATTCTGCGGGGCAGCACGTCGCGGCTGCATCGGGCGTACCGCTGGTTTCTATCTTCACGGGATACGCTTGCGAGCGAATGCTTTCGCGATGGCGGCCAAATACTCGAAATTCCCACGTGATCACCGTCGATTCGACGAATCGGTCTACCGCGCTCGAGCGCGCGCTACAGGCTATTGCGGAGGCGGCGGAGGCGTAGGCAGGGTCCAGGGATTTGAACCGCTACTACTCGCGGGTTGGCCGGTTGCTTTCCCAGGCGCTTGCGGGGTCGCGGGAGTGCTTGAAGCCGGCGGAGGAGATGCACCGCGGTCAGAAACAGCCGTCCCCGTTCCCGAGAACGTCGCGGGCTGCTCCTCGGTTTGACTTTCCGGCAGTGGCGGCGGGGCTTCCTTACCGTATTCGATAACGCTATTGGTTCCGAACTTCCGGTAATCTCTGAACTCGATCTCGTTCCTCGATTTCTCGCGCCCGGCGGTCATATAGAGCTGCGCGAGCAGCGGGCAGACATACTTCTGGCCGCTGATATCGACCAGGTCGTAATCAAGAATTTCGGTGGCTTCGCTGACCGGAAAGCTTCTTGGAATGTTTACGGCAATGAACTTGATACGGTCGATTTCGCCCGTATCCGGGTCCGCATAGACCAGGCCTTTATATGCGGTGATGATCCGCTGATCGTCGCCGGGGCCGGCGGTGTAATCGATGGAATATTTCGAATGGCCGCTGTCGATGAAATAGTTGAAAACTGCCATGCGCCGTCCGCGCAACGTCGCCCAGTGATCCCAACCAAATTCGGCTTCGCTGTCGGGCTCGAAGATCTCACGCATCAGGCTGCCGAATTCGCCGGAAGAGATCGCGCCGCCGCCAGGCTTGATATGCTCCATGTCCGTCTCTTGCTGTTGGTACTGCCCATTGACCGAGTACACTCTATAATTTTCCCGCCCCTCGTTGTAACTGACTTTCGCCAGCACGGTCCCGATGCTGCGGTAATGATCCCCCGCGTTCGGGTCTATGTAGCGCCGTGTTACTTGCACACAGATGAAATTCGGGAGATTATCCGTGTAGTTCAGCGCATAATCCTTCATCAGCGCGAGTATCTGCTGCTGCTTGACCGAATTCGGCGGAGGAATCGGAGGCGCTTGCGTGTGCAGCGTCGCGACCGGTGTTCCGGTCGGAACGGGATTGTCCGGCGCGGTCCCAGGCGAATAGGTTGCATCATGCGTGGGCGGCTTTAACACGGCCGTTTGGTCCCGCAGCTCCTGCAACGCTTGAACCGTTTTCGGCAGCGCGCCCTGCGCCTCGAGATCAATGATCGTTTTATCGGTCAACTTCTCAGTTAGCTGGATCTTTTTGACGTACGCCGCGATCTGCTTGTCGCTGTGCTGCTTCAGTGCTATCTCAGAGCGAATGAATTGGACAAGCTGCTCGACATTCATCTGCATCGACGCTTGTGCCAGTGCCGCTACGGATAGGCACAATGCGAGCAGGGCAATACGCAACTTCATATCCATTATGATGACGCAATCGCGGGGGCTGAGGTTGCCCGGACCGCCTAAAGTTGTTGCTGCTTGTCGAGCTCTACTGTCACCGTACCAACCGGGAATCCAAGCTGAAATCGAAACTGCACCGGCACGTGCGCCGGGTCATCGGTCATCCAGATGAACAGCCTGCCTTTGCGCTTGTAGAGCACGTTATCGAACAGAAAGGCCTCGCAGCGAATAGTTTGATAATTCCTGCCGTTCAGATTGAGGGTCTCCCTGGCCTGCGCCTCAACTTTGCTGTACGCCAACCGCTTACCATCCGTGATGGGGATGCTGGCCCATTTACCGGGCTGCAAGTCCGTAAGCCGTAAAGACGCGAGCGCGCCCGCGATTTCATACGTGCAGGGTGGTATATCGAGCCATTTCTTGTCGGACGTGTTCTTGAGCACGTCGTGGTCGTCATATTCCACCTTGTTGTGTTGCAAATCGAAATTCAGCGCCGTAATTTTGTGATGCTTACCTTCCTGGGCATCGAGGTTTGAATCGAGTCCGCAGAATTTCTGGTTGGTGAGGACCTTGTACTTGTCATTCACTTTGTATAAGCGGCTGACGAGTCCGGCGCTTTCAATGTTCATATCCATTTGCCAGTTGCCGCCAGTCGCGTGGGAGAGTTGAACCGTGACATCGCCCGCCGTTATCAGCCGCCACTCGATGTGATAGGTCAGCTTTTCAGGAAAAGGAAACTTCAGCGGCTTTGGAGTCGGCTCTCTGGCCGGCGCAAACGCTGTAGCGCAGGAGAGCAGCAGGAGCGCACACACGGAGCGCAGGCGGAAAAAATTCATTAAGAAACTATGCTTGAACCAGGGCTGGCGAAGCCGCACCCAACCCCAAGTTTCGCAGACGCGGCCCTGGCGCACAACGTTGCGATCGCTGGGTCCGCGCTACCTCACTCAAACGCGCAACACGGCTGCTTTGCGCTCTTACAGCCGCTGCGGCGCGAGTTCTTGGCCGCGTTCGAGTTCCTGCTCCTTATACTGAAGTTGATACAGCTTCCAGTAGATGCCGCGTTGCGACAGCAGTTCCTGGTGCGTACCGGTCTCGCGCAATTGGGCTTTGTGCATGACGAGAATGCGGTCGGCGCGCTGGATTGTCGAGAGACGATGCGCGATGACCAGCGAAGTCCGGTTCGAAACCAGGCGCCCGAGCGCCTCCCGCACGCGCATCTCGGTTTCGGTATCGACGCTCGAGGTCGCTTCGTCCAGAATCAGAATACGCGGGTTGTGCGCCAGCGCGCGCGCAAAACTAATTAGCTGCTTTTGCCCCGTCGAGAATCCATTGCCGTGCTCGCGGACGGGTGTGTCGAATCGATCGGGCAGTTGCTCGACAAAATCCAGCAGATTGACCTGCTCGGCCGCCCGCCAGACATCGTGTTCGGAGATGCCCGGCGTACCTAGACGAATATTCGAATCAATGCTGCCGGTAAACAGATAAGAATCCTGCAAAACCACGCCGAATTGCTGGCGAAGCTCGCGCATGTCCAGGTCACGGATATCGATTCCGCCCACGCGAATCGCGCCGCGCTGCACATCGTAAAAGCGCATCAAAAGACTGGTCAGCGTCGTTTTGCCGGCCCCTGTGTGTCCGACGATAGCCATGGTTTCGCCCGCAGCCACGTGGAAACTCACATCGCGCAGGACCCAATCTTCGTCTTTATAGGCGAACCAGACGTGTTCGAATTCCACATCCAGCGCGCCGTCAGGCAACGGCGCGCTTGCCCGCGGCGAGACAATGGCCGGCTTCGTATCCAGCAGCCGAAAAATGCGTTCGGAGGCTGCCATCGCACCCTGCAGAATGTTGTACTTTTCGCTGAGATCCTGAATTGGCCGGAAGAATCGCAATCCGTATTGAAAGAACGCTACCAGCACGCCAAGCGTCAGCGCGCCCTGGCGGATGCGGAAGCCGCCATAACCCAACAGCATTGCCAACGCAAGCATTCCCAGAAATTCGACCGTGGGGTAGAACCAGCCGTAGGCGGCAATTGCGTCTTTGAACGCCAGCATGTGATCGCGGTTGATGCTTGCGAACTCTTGCTTGCTGCGCTCCTCGCGATTGAAAAGCTGCAGGACCGCAATGCCCGCCACATGCTCCTGTAAATAGGCGTTGATTCGCGCAATGGCGACCCGGATGCGCCGATAACTCTGGGTCGCTGCCCGGCGGAACTGCACGGTAACGAGAACCACCACGGGCATGACGGCGAGCATCAGTCCCGTCATTCCCGGACTCATCCGGAACATCACAATCAGCACGAAGCTGAGCATGAGAATGTCACCGACGATGGTCACCAGCCCCGATGCGAACAGGTCATTGAGAACGTCGACATCGGTCGTCACGCGCGTCACAAGCCGGCCGACTGGATTCTTGTCGTAATACGCCACATCGAGCGTTTGCAGGTGCGTCATCAATTCCCGCCGCAGGTCGAACATGGCTTTCTGCCCGGTCCACTGCATGAGATATGTCTGTCCGAAATCAAATACGAAAGCAAATAGCGCAAGGGCGAGATACAGCCCTGCCAGTTGCGTTAACCCGGTCCATGGGTCGTGAGAAAGCCAATTGGAAAGGAACGGAATCACTTGCGCGTGCGGAACGGGGACCAGATAACGGTCGACTGCGATTTTCGTGATGAGCGGTCCAGTAATCTGAAGTAAGGAATCAATCAACAGCAGCAGCAAGGAAGCGGCAACTACCGCTCTATACGGCTTCATGTAGGTGAGTAGCCGCCGCATGAGGCGGCCATCGTAAGCTTTGCCGAGTACCTCTTCTTCCAAGTTGTTGGAACCTCTTCGATCGAACGCTCTTAGATTCAGACTAGCGTAGGCGAGGAGATCAGTGATTGAACTCATGACGCCTTGTATGAATGGCCTTGTACTGATCGATAAACCAGGCGGCTGCACCAGCCACGACGTCGTAAGCTTTTGGAGAAAACTGGCAAACACCAGGCGCACCGGGCATCTCGGCACGCTGGATCCGATGGCGACGGGCTTGTTAGCGCTGATGACTGGAACCGCGACACGTCTGGCCCAATTTTTTGGAAAAGAGGACAAGACGTATTGCGCAGAGATCACTCTGGGCCTGGTTTCCGAGACATACGACACGGCTGGCGAACTGAGGTCGACGGGTATCGCGCCGCCCTCCCAGCCCGAGGTGCTGCGAGAAGCCTTTAATCAGTTTCGGGGCCGTTTTATTCAAACTCCGCCCGCTGTTTCGGCCAAGAAAGTGAATGGCGTTCGCGCCTACAAGCTGGCTCGCGAACACGCGCCGTTCGCACTGAAGCCGGCGGAAGTGGAGGTCAAGCGATTGGACATACAATCCATTGCCGCGCACAAAGTGACGGTTCTGGTTACCGTGTCGAGCGGTACTTATATCCGCAGCCTGGCGCATGATGCAGGCGAGCGGCTCGGATGCGGCGCAGTGCTGAGCGCGTTGCGGCGCATTGAAGTAGGCGCGTTCGGAATTGAGCAAGCGCGAACGCCCGATCAATTGAGAGATCTTGCTGCGCAAGGCAAACTGGCCGAAGCGGTTATTCCCGCCGCCGAGTTGCTCCCCGATTTTCCTTGCGAACGCGTCGATGCATTGACGGAAGCGCAGATTCGCCACGGCCGCGAATTCAGAACATCGCCATTTGTGGTGCGTCCCGGCGCGCCTTTCGTGAAGGCAATTTCGCGCTCGGGGGAACTGATCGCAATCGGGCAGTTACGTTTGCCGAATTTATATCACCCCAGTACCGTTTTGTGATCTTTGAGCGCCTGGAACTTGTGGTGTGCTACACAAGTAGAAACCGGTTCGAATTCAATGACGTGGCTTAGCCTTGCGCGCCTCACTCTCGCCGTGTGCCTGAGCGTGGGGTTTTTCCCTCCCCAGACGCCCGCGCAAAATGCCGCGCCTGCTCCGGTGCAAACGCCACCGCCGGCTCCGCCGAGGCCCCAATTTTTTGGCGGGACCGTCACGCAGCTCGACGCGTCTCACATCACGGTTTCACGCACTCCGCCCGGCAAATCTACCGAACGGCGCACGTTTCTGATCACCGCGAAGACGAAGATGACCAAGGCCATTAGAATCAGGTCGAGAGTGACGGTGCGATATCAGCATTTACCCGAAGGCGACGTCGCGTTGGAAGTTCGAGTTCGCCCGCTGATGCGAACTCCGCGAGCGTCCTGATTATTTCGAGTTCGACTGACGGCGGCGTTTCGCCCAGCCCGGCTTCTCTACCTGCGGCGCGCGCCCCACCGCAAGCGCATCCCGATCGACATCCTTGGTGATGACGGAGCCCGCGGCGATAAAGGCGCCATCTGAAATGTTGAGGGGAGCCACCAGCGTGGAATTGCTGCCCACGAAGACATTCGAGCCAATGTGCGTCTCATGCTTGCGCGCGCCATCGTAATTGCACGTGATTGTTCCGGCGCCGACGTTCACTCCAGGCCCAATCGTTGCATCCCCAAGGTACGCAAGGTGGTTGGCCTTCGCCCCTTCGCCGAGCTTCGTCTTCTTCACTTCAACGAAGTTTCCGATATGCGTTCGGGGGCCGGCTTCGGCATGCAGGCGCAAGCGCGCGAACGGGCCGATATGGGATTGAGGGCCGATGGAAGAGGACTCTGCGACGACATACGGCAAAACCGTGACCTCGTCGGCAATCCGGCAATCGCGCAAAACAGAGCCTGTGCCGATGCGGCAATTAGCACCGATGGTGGTCGCTCCCCGCAACTGCACATTGGCTTCAATTACTGAATCTTGGCCGATCTCGACATCCGCGTCGATAGTTACGTTTTCGGGATTTTCGATGGTTACGCCGGAAAGCATCAGCTCGGCCGTTTTTCTCGCCCGCAGAATCTTATCCGCGGCCGCGAGCTCCACGCGCGTGTTGATTCCGAGTAGCTCCGTTTCGTCTTCGATCCGCAGTGGCGCGACCGGATGCCCATGTGACCGGAGGATTGCGGCCATGTCGGTCAGGTAAAACTCTTTCGCCGGGTTGTCCGGGGTCACTTCCGCAAGATATTTCCAAAACAGCCGCGCATCGAAGCAATACACGCCAGGATTGATCTCTTGAATTGCAAGCTGCTCGGGAGAAGCTGCCTTCTGCTCGATGATGGCCGCGATCATGCCGCGCTCGTCGCGAAGAATACGGCCATAGCCGGTAGGATCTCGCAGCTCGGTTGTGACCAGCGCGCCGCCTGAACCTGGTTCGCTCGCGCGATTCACCAGCGCCTGCAACGTCGCCGGTTTGAGCAGCGGCCCGTCGCCATTCAGAATCAGCAGCAAGCCGCGATCCGATTCCGCCGCCTCGCGCGCGCACAGCATCGCATGCGCGGTGCCCTTCTGTTCCGGCTGCTCCGCAAAGCGAATGCCGGAGACTTTCACGCTGCGCCGAACCTCTTCGGCTTGATGCCCTACAACGGCGACGATGCGCTCAGGCGGCGCAACATGCAGCGCGGCGCGAATAATGTGATTCAGCAGCGTATCGCCGCCCGCTTCGTGCAGAACTTTGGCGCGCCGGGATTTCATGCGCGTGCCTAGGCCGGCGGCCAGGATGGCAACGGTAGTTTCTTCGCTCATTTATAAAGATGTGCGATGCGCCGCTAAAGCCTCTTTCCGAACCTGGTGCGCGCGGGACCGGCTGGCAAGATCAATGAGCACTGCGGCGACCGCTTCCGGGTCGTGCCGCACCTTGTCCATGGATTCGGCCTCGCCAATCAGATCTGCGGTCACCACCTTCAATCCCATTTCGTTCAGCTTTGGCACATCGTTTTCGACGGGCCTCACGTGGGCGCGCGCGTATTTGCGCTTCAGAGAAGGTGGAATCGGGCCGCTGTTCAGGACCACGCAATCGGTTAGCTTGCGCTGCGCGTGCGAATGAATCGCCTGCACGTGCTGCGACGCCGAAAAGTTGATCGTTTCGCCGGGTTGCCACATCAGGTTTACGAAGTAGACCTTCAACGCCCGTGAACGCTCGATCGCTTGCGCGATGCCCTTCACCAACAAATTGGGAATGACGCTGGTGTAAAGAGACCCGGGACCTAACGAGATCAGGTCCGCGTTGCGAATTGCTTCGAGTGTCTCCGGCAGCGGCTCGCAGATCCCCGGCGTCAGACGTAGTGATTCAATCGGCTGGCGGCTCTTGCTGATTTTCGTCTCGCCGCGCACCACCGAGCCGTCCGTAAGAACTGCTTCGAGTGTGACGTTAGCCGACGTTGCCGGGAAAATACGGCCGCGGATGGCCAGGATCTCCGATGAAAGCTTTACTGCATGCGCGAAATCGCCGGTGATCTGGTGCATGGCCGCAAGGAACAAGTTTCCGAAACTATGCCCTTTGAGGCCGCGCCCGCTCGCAAAGCGGTATTGAAAAAGTTGCGAAAGCAAGTCTTCATCCTCGGACAGCGCGGTCATGCAGTTGCGGATATCGCCCGGAGGAAGAATGTCGAAATCGCGCCGTAGCCGTCCGGAACTGCCGCCGTCATCGGTAACCGTGACCACGGCCGCGATGTCGATCACTGGGCTGCCCGGCTCAGGCCCGTTCTGAACGCCGCGCGCGTGTTTCTTTAGACCGGAGAGCACCGTCGATAGGCCCGTGCCGCCGCCAATCGACACGATTCGCAGCGGAGCTTTTAACATGCTTCTCTGAAGAGGCGAAACGCGGGTCAGAGTGGCCATGCCCAATCGCTCCAAGCATCTCACGAGCGCCGGGAACCAGTAGTGCGCTAGCCGCTGCGCCGGCGCTTGGGTTGCTCTTCCTCTTCGTCGTCGTAAACCGGAACCGTATCCAGATCCTCTGCCTCAAAAATCTGCCCGCAATCGAGGCATCGCACATAATCGATGCCGTCACGCCGGTAGAGGAACTCGCTTCGGTCGTGCTGACAGCCCTGCATAGCGAAATAACACCTATTCTAGACTGAGTGTCAATCCTGTCAAGTGCCAGCCGGGCGGTGCTGCTTGCCGGTGTTGCCAAACCGCTTCGTAGAGCGCGCATCGGCGCGGACACTCTTCGTGTATTATGCGCCTCGCCCCCTGCGCCAAGTATGCGGGCGCACCTGGAAAAACCCATTCTGCGTTTCGCTTGCAGGGCTAGAATGAAGCTTTTATGAGATCAGCTACAGGCTTGTTTCTCTTCCTTGCCGCATCGGTTCTGAGCTTTGCGCAAACGGCTTCCATTCGAGGTTTTGTTTCGAAAGACGTTGCTGGCGAGGAACGATTGGAGCAGCAGGCGCAAGCGGTCCCCGATGCCGCGCGGCTGCGTAGATACATGGAGTTTCAAGCCGCTGAGCCACACAATGCCGGATCGCCGCGATCGAAAGTCGTCGCCGAATATATACTCGGCCAGCTCAAACAAGCGGGGCTCGACGCACGCATTGAGCACTTCGAAGCGCTGATGCCGTATCCGACCATGCGCCAGGTAGAGGTTGTTGCGCCCAGGCGATTCGTCGCCAAGCTCAAAGAACCCGCTTTGCCGGCCGACCCAACAAGCGGACAGCCGAATCAGTTACCCACTTTCAATGCCTACGGCGCAACCGGCGATGTTACTAGCGATGTGGTGTATGTCAATTTCGGCGTGCCCGAAGACTACGAGTGGCTAAACAAACAAGGCATCAGCGTAAAAGGCAAGATCGTGATTGCGCGTTATGGGAAGAGCTGGCGCGGCATCAAGGTGAAAGTTGCGGCGGAACATGGCGCGATCGCCTGCCTGATTTATTCCGATCCGCACGAAGATGGTTACTTCGTCGACGACGTATATACAAAAGGGCCAATGCGCCCGCGCGAAGGCGTGCAGCGGGGCAGCGTGTTGGACATGCCGCTCTACGCGGGGGATCCGCTTTCGCCGGGTTGGGCGTCCGAGCCGGGCTCGAAGCGGCTCTTGATTTCCGAAGCGAAGACCATCATGAAGATTCCGGTTCTGCCGCTCTCGTATGGCGATGCGCAACCGATTTTGGAGCAGCTGACCGGACCCGTCGTGCCGCGCGACTGGCGGGGGTCGCTGCCGATTACTTATCACGCCGGCCCCGGTGCAACGCGCGTCCACATGAAAACCGATTACGACTGGTCTACGAAGCCTCTCTATGACGTCGTCGCGACGATTCCGGGCACGGAATCGCCGGACGAATGGGTGCTTGCCGGCAATCATCACGATGCGTGGGTGAACGGCGCAGACGACCCCACATCCGGCGCAGTGGCTCTGCTCGAGACCGCTCGCGCTCTCGCTACTCTTCAGAAGCAAGGCTGGAACCCGAAGCGCACCATCAAGATCATGTTCTGGGACGGCGAAGAGTTTGGGCTGCTCGGCTCAACGGAGTGGGCCGAAAAGCATCAGGAGGAGTTGAAGCAGAAAGCCGTTGCCTATCTAAATTCCGATGACACCGCGCACGGCTGGATTCATTTGAGCGGGTCGCATACGCTCGAGGAATTTGCGACGGAAGTGGCGAGTTCGGTGCCTCAACCCGGAACCAAGTCGAACTTGGTGGATTACTGGCTACATCATCCGCCTGCTGCCAACTCCGAAGAAGAAAGCAGTAACCCGAAGACATTCACCATCGGTGCGCTGGGCGCCGGTTCTGATTACGTGGCGTTTCTCGATTTCCTTGGTGTCGCCAGCATGAACGAAGGCTTTGGCGGCGAGACCAAGAGCGGCGTCTATCACTCGGTCTACGATGACGTTTACTGGTACACGCATTTTTCCGACGGCGCGCAGGGATTTGTCGATTGCCGCGCGCTTTCTCAATACACGGCGACGGCCCTCATGCGGTTGGCCGATTCGTCCATCCTGCCCTTCGAGTTTGTTCACTTCGCAAATACCGTGGCCACTTACGTGGACGAAATTGAAAAAGAATCCGAGAAAGGCGGCCATAAGATGGATTTCGCCGCGCTCCAGACGGAGCTTCAAGCCTTGCGAGACAACGGGCAGCGATATGAAGCGCTGCTGCAGCAGGTGACTGGGAAAGAGTCGGTCGATGCCGCGCGGCAGACCGCTTTAAATGAAGCTCTTATTCGCAGCGAGCGCGTCTTGACGCGTCCGGAGGGTTTGCCGAATCGCGCATGGTACAAGCACCAGATCTATGCGCCGGGTTTGTATACCGGCTATGGAGTGAAAACGCTTCCTGGTATTCGCGAAGCAGTGGACGCGAAAAATTGGACTCTGGCCCAGCAGGAAACCGAAGTGGTCGAAAAGTGCCTGGCGGATATGAACCAGGTGGTGGTGGAAGCCGTCGGCGATCTCGGAGGCATGTAGCCCGGTGCGCATGTAGCGCGCTTATCGAATCCCGAAGCTCGTCAGATGTTCCGGAGCCTCGTCATGCTCCTCTATGCTGCGCACATCCGCCATGCGGGGACCCTTGTGCAGCGCTGCGGCGAGGTCGCTCAGCCGATCGGGAGCGCCTACCGCGTAGACTTCGACGCGCCCGTCGTCCAAGTTGCGAGCCCAACCGGTAACTCCCAGCGTCATTGCCTTGTTCTGCACGAAGAATCGGAAGCCGACGCCTTGCACGCGCCCTTTGATCAGCCAGCGCTTGGCGGTTCTTTGGCTCATGAAAACATTGTGGTACTCGGGTGTTTGTCAAACTAGAGAAACCGATGGCATTTCCCGTGCAGCGCTTGCGGCGGCTGCGTTCCTCGGAAGCGATGCGGCGCCTCGTGCGCGAGACGCGTCTTACGCCTTCCCAATTGATCCTGCCTTTGTTCGTCTGCCCCGGCGAAGGCGTGCGCAAAGAGATCGCGTCGATGCCCGGCAACGCGCAGCTGTCGATAGACCACCTTGTGCGCGAGTGCGAGGAGTGCAAAACGCTTGGCCTAGGAGGAGTCATCTTGTTCGGAATACCCGAACAGAAGGATGAACTCGCTTCGGGAGCATACGCGGACGACGGCATCACCCAAAGAGCCATTCGCGCGGTGAAGCAAGAAGTACCGAGGCTGCTTGTCATCACCGACGTTTGCAACTGCGAATACACCAGCCATGGCCATTGCGGCTGGGTAGAAAGTGGCGATGTTCACAATGACCGGACCCTCGAGTGGTTGGCGAAAACTGCCGTATCGCATGCGCGCGCGGGAGCCGATATTGTGGCGCCCAGCGATATGATGGACGGCCGCGTCGGCGTGATCCGCAACGCTTTAGATCCCGCGGGTTACGCCAATACAGCAATTCTTTCCTACGCCGCAAAATATGCATCCGTGTTCTACGGGCCTTTTCGCGAAGCTGCCGAATCCGCCCCGCAGTTCGGCGACCGCCGCAGTTATCAAATGGATCCCGCGAATGGGCGCGAAGCCATGCGCGAGATTACGCTCGATTTAGAAGAAGGCGCCGACATGATCATGGTGAAACCAGCCATGCCGTACCTAGACGTCATTCGCGAGGCGCGCGAGCGCTTCGACGTGCCGCTCGGCGCGTATCAGGTAAGCGGCGAATTCAGCATGATCATGGCGGCCGCCAACAATGGCTGGCTGGAACTCGACCGAGCGATTGTCGAATCACTCACGAGCATACGGCGCGCCGGCGCGGATTTTATTTTGACTTACTTCGCCAAACGAGCGACGGAGCTATTGGGGTAAGATTCGGGCCAGTTGCGCAAAAGCTCCACTTCTTCTTCGAGAATTAAATCGGCCTGAGAGCGCACCTTTTCAGATCGCGACATCGAGTCTTACTGTTCCGGCAATCTTCCCGAAAGGTAGTACCGTTCCGGATCGGTACGGCGGCCGTTCGGTCCAATTCCGCGCACAATGTGAACGGCAACCGGCTGGCCAGGCTTGAGGCTCGCCTGCAGCGATTTCACTTCGTCGGGCGACGAGACCGCTTGGCGATTAATTGACAAAATAGCGTCGCCCTCCTCCAGGCCAATATCGTCGGCGAACGAACCTGGATCGACGGCAACGACCTTCACCCCAGTTTTATCCTCGATTTCAAGATCCTTGCGTTCTTTTTCGGTGAGCCGCATGATCGTTATCCCGAACTTGGCTTGAGTCGTATCATGCGCCGGCGGAGCAGTTAACGGAGTATCTTCTGCAATCCGTGGATCGTGCTTCCACACCTGGGCGCGCTCTGCGATGGCGACTTTAAAGTCCAGCCGCTTCCCGCCACGGTCTACGGTGAACATGGCTGTCGAGCCGATTGGCAAATCGGCCACTTTGTTGACCAGTTCCTCGCCGTCCTTCACCGGTTTGTCGTTCATCGCCACAATGATGTCGTCATCTTCGATACCTGCGCGGTCCGCTGGCCCGGACTTTGAAACCTGTTCCACCAACACGCCGTGATCGAGCCCGAATGCCTCCAGCGTATCGGCCTGGCTGCCGTTGGGCGTCCATTTGATGCCGATAGAGCCGCGTATCACGCGCCCCTCGCGAATGATGTCGTTATAAACCTTCACGGCCATGTTCGATGGCAGCGCAAAACCGATGCCTTCGTAAGATCCGCTGCGCGTCGCAATCATGGTGTTCACGCCAATTACTTCGCCCCGAATGTTCAACAATGGCCCACCGCTGTTTCCTGGGTTGATGGCCGCATCTGTTTGCAGGAAATGCTGGAACTGGCCCGAGCCGAGGTCACGACCCGTCGCGCTGACGATGCCTGCCGTCACGGTCGCCTGCAGTCCGAATGGCGAGCCGATCGCGACCGCCCAATCGCCCACTTCGACGCTGTCTGAATTACCGATCGTGACCGGTAATAAAGGATGTTTGGGCTCGATCTTGAGCACCGCGACATCGGTCTCTTTGTCATAGCCGATAACGCGCGCCCGGTAATCGTAGTCTTCGCCATTCAGCCGGACCTTGATGCGATCGGCTTTTTCGATGACGTGATGATTGGTTAGGATATAGCCGTTCTTATCGACAATAAAGCCGGTCCCTGACCCTTCGGTCCGATAGGTACGAGGGTCCGGTTTCCCGAAAAACCGCCGGAACATATCGGATGGATCTTGGTTTTTCTGGTCCTGGTTCTCGCTATCGCTGTCCTCGTCTTCATCATCGCCACGGTTTTTCCCCTTCGTGACTTTGGGCAAGTAATCGGATTGGATATAGACCACCGACGGTTCGACCCGCTTCGTCAACTTTGTGAATTCGTTCGAGATGGGGATTGCCTGCGGAATATTCAGCGGAGTCGCGTCGGGCGCAATCGCCGAGTTTTGCCTATCAGCGCGAACCCCGGTATTGACCAGAGTTCCGATCAGGATACCTAGGGCAAGCGTAAACAGCAGAAGTGTGACACTTAGCAGCTTCTGCTGCTTCATTCTTTGGAGAAACGGCATTGCGAGACTGGCCTTTCGCGGCGGTACTTCTAAGTATATAGAAGGTTCAGCCCTGTCTGTGTTCTCAATCAGACCGGAAGTGCGCCTGATTTTCCAATTGGTTTTGCAACCTGCTATTCGGATGTTAGCTGCGTTGGGCCGGTTTCAATTCCACGGCCAAAATGCCACAAAGAACGAATGCGCTTCCGGCGATACCTGGCCCGGTAAGTGTCTCGCCTCCTACCAGAACCGCGGCGGCAAGAGCAAAAACCGGTTCAAGCGCAAAGATCAGCGCGGTTCTGTTGGCCGTGGTGCGCGCCTGTCCCCAGGTTTGTATTGTGAATGCAAACGCGGTTGCAAATACCGCGGTCAGGATAATCGCGAGGATCACGGAGTGGCTCCAGACGGCTTTCGGAGGATCGAGCGGCAGCGCCATCGCGCAAAGCAGCGCCGTGCATGCAATCTGACCCAGCGCCACTGGTTCGAAGGCCTCGCGCTGCGAATAGTACCCGAGTAGCAGCAAATGGAAGGAGTACGCGACCGCGCAGCCTATGGTCAGCAGGTCTCCTTTATTGATGTGGATACCGCCGCGAACGGAGGGAACCGTGAGCAGTGCAATTCCAGCGGTTGCGATGAGAATGCCCAGAATTTCGGCGAGTTGCGGACGTCTCCGAAAAACCGCAACTCCAATGACGGGAACTAAGACAATATAAAAGCCGGTGAGAAAGCCCGATTTACCGGCGGTCGTATATCGCAACCCGAATGTCTGCAGCACGTAACCAGCGCACAGAAATACGCCCGCTATCGCGCCGCCGCCCAATCCTCGCCACACCGCCTTCGCGCCCGTTCGCCGGAACGCAGCGATGAACATGATGAGCAGGCACGCGCTTGCGAGCGTGAACCGCAGTGCCAGAAAGTAAAGCGTGGAGATATCGGCCAGCGCGCGCTTCACGATTACGAACGTCACGCCCCAGACAAGCGCAACAAAGGCCAAAGCCAAATCGGCTCGCCAGCGGGAAACTACCTGCCGGGACTTCAGCTTAGCGGTTGCGCTACTCACGAACGCGCGATAACGGGACCCGGATTCGGTTCGGCGAGAGCCGCAAGCAGCAGCAGAATGCGCCGCAGCCCCAATTCGCGATGCCCCGAGTGATACCACTCTTGAGTGGTATGCGCGCCGGAACCCTGGCCGCCGGAGCCGATCGAAATCGCGGGCAGCCCTAGTGACAGCGGTACATTGGCGTCGGTTGATGCGCAGTCGAGCCGCGAACGGATATTCAGGTAGGCGTCCACGGCTTGGATGCTTCGCAGGAGCGGCGATTCGTCTGGAAGCTTGCCGCCCGGCCGCGAACCGAGTTCCTTAATCTTGGCCGTCAGGCGCACAACCCGAATGGCTCGATTCTCGCGCTCCAAGCTGCGCTCGACAGAGGAGACCAGCACGCTCGCAAGTTCATCCAGCATGGCCGGATCGTCCGATCTCAGATCGAGTTTCGCCATCGCATTTGCCGGAATCGAGTTGATGCTGGTTCCACCTTCGATGATCCCGAAGTTGTAAGAGCAGCGCGCCGTGCGCTGCCCGCTCACTCGCGCCTCCGCGTTTTCGACGAACGAACTGATGAGATCGGCTAACGCGTGTACCGGGTTTGGCGTGCCGTAGTCGTTCCAACTGTGACCGCCAGGACCCGTAAAGCTGATCTCGAAACGGCGGCTCGCCAACGCTTGAGCAGTGATGTGATCGGTCGACGGGCCATCCAGAACGATGAAAGCCTGGACGTTCGAAAGCTTGGGCGTCTGGCGGCATAGATAACGCATGCCGCTCAAGTTGCCTTCGCCTTCCTCGCCCACGTTCGCAACCAGCAAGAGCCGGGATGCGAGGTCGTGCAGTTCCGGCGTTTCTTTTAGGACGCGTGCGATCGCCAGCAGCGCGGCCAGACCGGAGCCGTTATCGGAACTCCCAGGACCGCACAGCCGGCCATCTGGAGAGACGTAAATGTCTTCAGGCCGAGCGGGTGCGATGACGGTGTCGAGGTGCGCCGAAAGCACGAACGCCGGATCGTCCTCACCGCTTTCAAAAGAGGCCAGCAGATTTCCGGCGCGGTCCAACCTGGCTTGCCAACCCAGCAGCTCAAATTGCGTGCGCAGCCATTCGGCGCGCTGCTGCTCAAAGAACGTGGGTGCGGCGACGCGGCAAAGCTGCAGTTGCTGCTCGTTGATCCAGGCGCGTTCGCGCGCGAACCAGCGCTGAGCGTTGAAGAGCGCGGTTTGTTCGGCCAATCGCGCCACGCGCCGCGTTTCCGCCGGCACTCGCCCGAGCGGCAGCGATCTGGGTTCAGTTGCCAAGGGAAGTCCCCGTTTGCTTGTAGTTTACTTCCGAAGCGCGATTCAGGAGCTCCCGCAACGCCCTAAATCTGCGTTGACGAGGTTTGTAATTTGTGGTCTGCAATTCCGACTGCAAGCATTCCCAGTGGTCTCGCCTGTATCGTTGGGCGGTAATATGCATCGTGCTGAGTTGCCTCCGAAGCCGACTTGGGGCTCATCGGTGCTTATAAAATCGCGCGGGAAGCGCGTTCTACGGCAAAATGCATGAACGGCGTTGCAAAATGGGTACATTTCGACCCCGTTCAGAATTGCTGCCCGACTGCTATCCCCCTAACTCTTGCCTAGCGGCGCGTTTTTCCGTACGCTGAAGGGCATGGAAGTGCAATTCACCCCTGACGTGCAAGCGAAGCTGGACCAGATGGCGCAGGATACCGGCCGCCGCAGCGATGAACTTGTACAAGACGCGGTAATGGGCTTTTTCGATGAATTAGCCTTCACCCGCGACATGCTTGAGCGGCGCTATCGCGATCTTGAAACCGGACGCGTGCAGCCAATTGACGGAGAAGAAGCGTACCGCCGTCTCATGGCGAAAACCGAAGAACGCCGCCACCTTCCCGCATGAGCGGCTTCGCGCTCCACCCGGAAGCTTACGACGATATTGATGAAATCCGAGCTTACGCCGCGGAGGACAGCCCCGACGCCGCCGACCGGATGGTGAGTGAACTTTTTGAACGCATCCGCCTGCTTACGCAATTTCCAAACCAAGGCTTCCGCCGCCCTAACTTCACGTCTCTGCCCGTGCGCTTCGTTCCCGTTGGCGAATATCTGATTGCCTATGCTCCCGAGAAAAACCCCTTATGTGTTGTTGCCGTGATGTATGCACGGCGCAGCCCTGGCGTCATTGCCGCCATTCTTAGAGGCCGTGAGTAGTCTCAAAACAGGTAAGTCTCGCAACGCACCGGAAAGCCAATGGAATCAGCCCATCGCGTATTGCAAAACTCTGACGCAAATCAATCGCGATGTTTGGCTCTCGGTCACCGGGCATCTCTTCCGCCCCGTTTCATTGGGGCTTCCGAGGATGGCACCTCGAATCGCAAATGTCTGTTGCAAAATGAACCGTCAATAATGCCATTCACCTCTGCGGACTGCGTCTCCACGCCCGGGCATGGAAGGATCAGTTTGACGTTAGTCGGCTATCTTTGAAACGCGCTTGGAAACCTCGCGTTTCCTGCGATCAAGCGCAATTCCGTTGCCCCGTCTGCCGCCCTAACCGCCCGGTTTGAAAAGCTCATCCAGGCGACAACTCAACCCGGTTTTCGGACACCTCGTAACGGACACGCGACCGAGCTCAAGCCTCCTGAAGCGCCTCGTTTGTGTTCGTGGCGCGGGACAGCGTCCTGCGCTTAAGCCAACTCAACTCCCGACACCGCCACCACATCGTCAATCGCCAGAAACAACTCTGCTTGGTGCTTATAGTATTCATCGATATCGGGCGTCAAGACATAGGCAAATATCTCGACGGTGAAAGAGGCGGCGGAATAGGCGCTGATGCGCACCGGCGTCGGGCCAAGTTCGATGTCATGCTTCGAGTGCAGCATCTCGCCGATTCCCTTCATCAATTGCCGGATCTGGTCCTTCGACGTGCTCCGCTTCACTTGAAACGTCGGATTGAAAAGAATTTTGTCCCGAACGGCATAATTTTCGAGATTCATTCCGGCGAACGATGAATTGGGGATGCTGACGATGGTCCGCGCCAGCGTGCGAATCCGCGCCGAACGCAGCCCGATATCTTCCACCGTTCCGATCACGCCTCCGAAGCTGCCGAAATCGCCCACCATGACCGGCGCGTCGCCGATTACGGAAATTCCGCCGAACACATTGGCGATGGTCTGTTGTGCCGCCAGAGCCACCGCAATCCCGCCGACGCCCAGGCCCGCAATGATGGTCGTCATGTTGAAGCCCCAGTTGTCGAGAATCAGGATCGCCGCGAAGATAGCGATGATCGTCTTCACAGCGCGGCGGCCGAGATACACGACTGAACGGGACACCACACGCTGGCGTTGGTTGAGCCTGCGGTCGATGCGCACGATTGCCCAATCGATGAGGTTGATCAGCCCCCAGGCGAATGATGCAACCACAACCAGCAACAGCGTGCGGCCCACGTACAGCCGGCTGAGCGCCGCTGGCGCAATGAATTCTTCGAACAAGCGGAACGAGATCACGCATACCAGCACCAGGAACGGATCGACGATCGCCGGAATCCACGCAAAACCGCCTGTTCTCGCAATATGCAGCGATCGCACCAGCCGGTTGAAAAGCCGAACCAGGAGGCGGAAAATCGCAAACAGCACGATCGCGGCTAAAATCAGCCCAATCCACTTCCATAACGGAGTGTCGATGAGGGTGATGGTGACGAGGAATCTTGGAAGATGCGCCGCAATCCGGGATTCGGTGCTCGGTACCGGCACGAATTGCGGAATTTCCGCCACCGTCGCGGGAGAAAACAGCCAGATCTCGGGACCGGTGGGCGGCTTATTTCGCCGCAGCTCGATGATTAACTTCTGTGCGTTGCTGGTGATACTGGTGACGTGCTCGATGTTTGGATCGGGATCGTCGCCCAGATTGCCTTGGGCATCCTGGCTCAACTGCAGCACGTCGAAACCCGCCGCCGAGTTCAGAAGTGACTCGAGGTCGCTCGCGAGTTTGCGGCCTTGCTCGGCACGATAACGCGCCGGGATGCGGGCCAAATCCAGATACTCCGCAGCCTTGCTGTAGTCCTTCTGATGGCAGGCTTCGAGAAACGCTGTCACCGCCGACCGGGGGTTCTGCCGATGCAGAGGATCCGAGGCAGGCGCGGCCGGTGGCGCTCCAAAAGTCCGAATACAGGTAAGAAAGAGAGCGAAGGCGATGCCGATTCTGATTCTCACAATGTGATTTCAGCGTAAACGACGCGGTCGCTCATGTACCCTGGGGACGCGATCTCCCGCTCGATGCTCATGCTGATCGGCGCCGCATCAAATCAGCAAAATTTTCGGCTGTTCGGCCCGATTCACATCATGATTCTGAGCAGCATCGTCGCGCTCGCGGGAATTCTTGCGGCGATCGCCCGGTACTTTTACCATTCGCGCCGGCCTCTCCGGATCGCGGTAGCTACTGTTTTGCTGTTGAATGCGATCGTTTGGTACGTATATCTTGCGGTTCGCGGCTGGCTCACGTTCCCAGGAAGCTTGCCGTTAGAGCTCTGCGACGCCACGCTTTGCGTTACCGTCATCGCGTCGTGGACGCTGAACGCAACGGCTTTCGATCTCGCCTATTATGGCGCCCTGGCCGGAACTTCTATGGCTGTCATGACTCCGGATCTGTGGGAGCCATTCCCCTCATTTTCGACCGTTCAATTTTTCATCGCCCACGGACTGGTCATCGTTGCTGTCCTCTATCTGGTTTGGTCCGGGGAGGCGAGGCCGCGTCCGGGATCGATTTGGCGAGCGATGCTCGGTCTCAACGTTTTCGCTGCATTCGCCGGTCTCTTCGACTTCATCTTCGGAACGAACTATATGTATCTCCGCGCCAAGCCTGACAATCCATCGCTGCTCGATTATCTTGGTCCTTGGCCCTGGTACGTAGCGGTGTGCGAGTTAGTCGCGCTCAGCCTTTTCGCGCTTCTGTACCTGCCCTACCGGTTTCTCGATCTGAGGCCGGCGTCCAAGATCGGCGAGTATACTGAGTAAAAGCCCCGCAAAACATATGAATACGTACGTGAAGTTTGGCGTCTTGACAGTGCTGATCGTGGGGTCGCTGGTCTGGCTCGCTGTCGGAGGCGTTAAGGACACCAAGACCTACTACAAGACCATTCCCGAGCTGCAGCACATGGGGAAAGCCGCCCAAGGGCAGAGACTTCGAGTCGGCGGCGACGTGGAACCGGGCTCCATCGTAAAAACGGCTACGCAAGTCTCATTTGTCCTTCACCAAGGGGCGCAAACCTTGAACGTTTCGTACTCCGGGACCGATCCGCTGCCCGATACGTTTCGCGACAACGCCCAAGCGCTTGCCGATGGCCGCCTGGCGCCGAACGGTGTTTTCGAGGCGACTAAGATTCAGGCCAAATGCGCCTCTAAGTACGAAGCCAAACCGGTTCCGCGCGGTCTATCGCATTCGGCCCCGAGTAAGGTGAGCAGCTTGTCGGGGTCAGTGCCGGGCGGCCGCGGCTAACATTTTCTTAGGAAGAGGCGTTCGACACAGATGGAAAATATCGGCGCGCTGGCTCTGTTGCTGGCATTTTGCCTCGCGATCTTCGCAATCGTTTCCGCCATAGCGGGCAAGTACGCGCGCCGGCCGTTTCTTATCGTAAGCGCGGAACGGGCGGTATATGCGATTTGGGCGCTGCTCACGACGGCTTCCATCATTCTCGTTTCGCTTCTGATTTCAGGCGACTACCGACTCGCTTATGTTGCCGGCCACAGTAACAAGGCCATGCCTGCGGTTTATAAGTTTACGGCATGGTGGGGCGGCCAGGAAGGCTCGCTCTTGCTCTGGAGTTGGTTACTTTCCACTTATTCCGCCATCGTCGTATTTACAAACCGGCGTAAGTTCCGCGACATGATGCCCATCGTAATCGCAATTATGATGGCCACGCTCAGTTTCTTCGTGGGCATGATCGTGTTTGTCGCAAGTCCTTTCCAGGTGTTAATGGCCGGCCGCGGGATCATGAATGTCGGCGACGGCAATGGCCTGAGTCCGTTATTGCAGTGGTGGACCATGGCCATACACCCGCCATTTCTCTATCTCGGTTACGTCGGATTTACCGTTCCGTTTGCGTTTGCCATGGCCTCCCTGATTACCAGGCAACCCGGCGAAGGATGGATCCATACCACCCGCCGCTGGGCGATCCTTACATGGCTGTTTCAAAGTACAGGCATTCTGCTCGGCATGGGTTGGGCCTATACAGTGCTCGGCTGGGGCGGTTATTGGGGATGGGATCCGGTTGAAAACGCTTCCCTGATGCCCTGGATTACAGCCACGGCATTTCTGCATTCGGTAATGATGCAGGAGAAAAAAGGAATGATGAAGGTGTGGAACATGGTGCTGGTCTCCGCCACTTTTTTGCTCAGCATCTTGGGAACCACGCTGACCCGAACCGGCCTGGTCGCCTCCGTGCATGCCTTCGCGCAATCGCCGGTTAAACCTTATTTCACGACTTTTCTGATCTCCGCAACCGTCCTGACCGCCTTCGCTATTCTCATAAACCTCCCGTATCTTCGCAGCGAGGTCAAACTCGAGAGCGTCGTCTCGCGCGAATCGAGTTTCCTGTTTAATAACCTGATTCTTCTGGCAAGCTGCTTTGCCGTGCTATGGGGCACTTTGTTTCCGGTGCTGATGGAGGCGATCAGCGGCGAAAAGGAAACCATCGATGCACCCTATTACACTCGCGTCAACATACCCATTGCGCTTTTCCTTCTTTTTTTGACGGGCGTTGGCCCACTCATCGCTTGGCGCAAGAGTTCGCTTTCAAGCCTGCGCCGCGCCTTTCTTGTTCCGGTGGTCGCCGGAATCTTAGTGATTGCCGGATTAGCTGCCGCTGGTATTTACAAACTCGAAGCCTTGATCGCATTCGGGCTATGCGGTTTCGTGGCGGCCAGTATTATCGGCGAATTTTGGAAAGGCTCGCGCGCCATTCAGGCCAAGGAGCATCTATCTCTCCCTAACGCCGCGTTCGAGCTTACCTGGCGCAATACTCGCCGTTACGGCGGATATCTGGTCCACATGGGTATCGTATTCATGTTCATCGGCTTCACAGGCAGCGCTTTCAACCTGCACGAGACGCACAATCTCGGACTCGATCAGAGCGTGAGGTTTGGACGTTACGATCTAAAGCTACTGAGCGTGAACAACGGCGACAATGGGAATTATGAATTTAGCCACGCCGTGCTCGACGTGTATCGCAATGGGCGCGAAATCGATCAGCTTGAGCCTGAAGTGCGGCTCTACAAAAACAGCCAACAGCAGAGTTCGATCATCGGCATTCGCCGCCGGCTGAACGAAGACTTATATGTGAATTACTCCGGTGTTCTGCCGGATAGCAGCAAAGCAATTTTCCAGATGTACGTTTTCCCGCTGGTTTCCTGCATTTGGGTCGGTTATTGGGTTCTTCTTTTCGGTACCATCGTGTGTCTGATTCCCGGCAAAGTGCGGCTGCAATATGCACGCACGGAGGTAGTAGGCTTTGCGAGCACGCCTGCGACGGTCGAATCTTAAACTGCTTGCGGCGTTCTTTATCGCGCTCGCCTCGCTCATTGCGCAAGATCCGAGCTCTTACTTGACTCCTGACGTCCTGCGAGTGGGCAACCGGCTCGCCTGCCGCTGCGGAGGATGCCGCAATACCGTCGGCACTTGTCCCATGCTGCGCTGCGACTCCGCGGACCCCATGCGCCGCCGCATATCTCAGATGAAAAGAGCCGGGATGAGCGATGACGCCGTGGTCAATTCCATCGTGCGCGAGGAGGGAGCCGTTGCGCTCGCATCGCCTCCCATAGGCAGTTTCGGAGGGCTACTGACGTGGATCATGCCAGGCATTGCACTCCTCGTCGGCTTTTTGATCTATTCTTTCTACGTGCGCAAGAACCGTAAAGCCCCGGAGCCCCTGTCATCGTTCGACCGTGCGGTAATCGAGCGCTTTAAGGATCAGATCGATCAGGAGTTGGACGATTCGGGCGGACCTGAATCAAAGTCTCGGAAGGAGCGAGCGGGCGGCAGACAATGATCGTCGTGCTCGCGGTTGTGGTGGTGCTCGGCGCGCTTTTTTTCACGCTCTTTGTGCGCGCCAAAGACGTTCCCGAGCCGCTGCCGGTCTCTCCGGTGCAGCACCTGGAAGACCGCAAGCAAGCGATCTACGACAATCTGCGCGACCTGCAGTTCGAATATCGCCTCGGTAAATTATCCGACGAGGATTATCAGCAGACCAAGCAAACGTTGCAGAAAGAGCTCGCGGGCGTCCTGGCGGATATAGAAGAAACTCTGAAAAAATTCGGCCTTCCGTCTACTCGCGTCGCGCCCAAACCCGCTGCGCCGAAACCAGCGGCCCCAGCCGGAATTACCTGCTCGCACTGCGGCGCGCATTTTACGCAGACTCTCAGATTTTGCGGCGAGTGCGGAAAGCCATTGCATGAAGAAGTTCATTTATAGTTTCTTAGTTATGCTCTTGGGCGCCGCAACTTTGTTCGGCTCCATCGACGGCACAGTTGTAAACCGAACCTCGGGCAAACCCGCCGCAGGCGTCCAGATGACGTTGTTGAAACCCGGAGCGCAAGGCATGCAAACGCTCGGAACAACCACGACCGATGCATCGGGCCATTATTTATTTGAAAACGATCAGCCCGGCGGCGGCCCTCAGTTACTGCAGGCTAGTTACAAAGGCGTGAATTACAATAAGCTTCTAACTCCCGGCGCAGTAACGTCGGGCGTCGAGCTCGATATTTATGAAGCGACTAAGTCGCCCGCGATCGCGAAAATCGCGCAGCAGATGCTTGTCCTTGAGCCGTCCTCGAGCCGCGTTTCCGTTGATGAGACCGTAGTCGTTCAGAACAACTCCAAAGAAACCTATGACAACGGTTCGCTCGGGGCATTACGCTTCTATCTGCCTCCAGCAGCAAACGGACAGGTCCGCGTGAGCGCGCAAGGTCCGCAAGGCATGCCGCTGCCGCGCCCCGCCGAAAAGACGGAACAAAACGATATCTTCAAGGTCGATTTCCCCATTAAGCCCGGCGAAACGCAATTCCAAGTGAATTACGTGCTGCCGGTCGGATCGCCGATGACGTTTCACGGCCGAGTGGTGAATGTGAAAGGGATGGAAGCTGGACCGTTGCGGCTTGTGGTTCCCCCGGGCGTGCTCCTTTCCGGAAAGGACGTGCAGAAAGTCGGGACCGAGCCGAGCACACAAGCGACGATTTATAACGTTACTGCGGCTGCGAATTTCAGCGTCGATGTTGCCGGGAACGGGTCTTTGCGAGGCGGAGACGATTCAGCTTCCGCCGATGACAGCGACAGCCCCAAGATCACCGAAGGAGCGCCCCCGATCTACGCGCACTTGCCATGGCTGTTGGGGTTGGCGTTATCCATCCTGGCGGTCGGCTTCATTACGCTGTTTCGCGGTTCTCCCATACGCTCGCCGTACGGCAAATAGACGTATTCGAGCTAAATGCCGCCGGCCATCGAACTGCAGCAGCTCTGGAAATACTATGGCGATTACGCGGCGCTCCGCGACTTCACTCTTGCGGTAGAAAAAGGATCCTGCTGCGCGTTGCTCGGACGTAACGGGGCGGGGAAGACCACGTTGCTGCGCATCATCGCTGGCCTTTCTCCGTTCCAGCGCGGAACCGTGCGCGTCTTCGGGCATTCTCCGCGCTCGGAAGCCGCACGCCGCCAAATCGGTTTCCTGGGCCATGGGATCGGCGTGTATGAGGATCTCTCGGCTCTCGAAAACCTGCGCTTTTTCGCCCGCATCGCCGCTGTCCCGGACGCCTCGGCAGCGGTAAGCGAGTGGCTCGATCGTGTAGCGCTGGCTCGCGTCTCCGCCATGCCGGTGCGCCAGTTCTCGCGCGGTATGAGGCAGCGTCTCGCCCTGGCGCGCGCGTTTCTGCATTCGCCGAATCTGTTGCTGCTTGATGAGCCCTTTACGTCCCTCGATGACCGCGCCATCGCCATCCTCTCTGAGTTTCTCCTCGAAGCCCGTCAGCGCGGCGCGACGATTCTCCTCTCTACCCATCAGATACGCGAAGCGCTGGCCGTCGCGTCCCATGTAGCACTCATCGAAAACGGTAAGTTGCGCTATTCCGGCGAACGCACCAGCGAAATGGTTGAAGATCCATCGCTGCTCTATCAATTGCACACGGAATTAGGCGCCGCGTGAGTCCCGCGACTCTCGTCAAAGGGAAGTTAGCGTGAACATTTTCGGCCAGGCGCTCTCGGTCGCGCGCAAGGATCTCGCCATCGAGCTGCGCACAAAAGAGTCGTTGAATGCCGCCGGCGCGTTCGCAATCGTCATCCTGCTGTTGTTCAGCTTTGCATTCGATCCCGACGTCGATATGACGAGGGAAATCTCCGGCGGGCTGCTATGGCTGGTTTTTGCCTTCGCCGGAGCGCTCATCTTCAACCGCGGTTTTGCCCGCGAACTCCCGAACGATTGCTTGGATACTCTGCTTTCGTCCCCTCTGTCGGCTTCGAGCTTGCTGCTGGGAAAAGCGATTGCGAATCTTTCCATTCTGCTCGCCTTGGAACTCATTTCCATCGTGGTCTTCGGAATTTTTTACGACGTCCGCTGGTGGCTTCGCCCCTGGGAATTGGCTGCTGTATGTGTGCTGGGCACGTGGGGCATTTCGATCGTAGGCGCTGTATTTGGCGCGCTAACCGTAAATTTGCGTCTCCGCGAGCTGATGCTCCCGGTAATCATTTATCCTCTGCTGATTCCTCTTTTGATCGCCGCAATTGAAATCACAAATTCACTCTTCGCAAACCAGCCGCTCGCCGCGGATGAGTTGCTTTGGGGACGTATTTTGATTGTCTTCGACGTCGTATTTACAGCGCTCGCGCTCGCGCTTGCGGAAACCATTCTCGTCAACTGAATTGCATGCAAGCGTAGCCGAAATGGTCAACGAACAGAAGTAGCGAATAATTGATCCGACATTATTCCCGTTTCAAGCAATCGGGCTACCATCGCAGCGCGCGACGTGACACCCAATTTCGCGAAGATTCTCCGCATGTGAGTACAAACCGTCCACGAACTGATCCCCAGCACATCCGCGATTACTTTGTTGGGATGCCCTTGTGAGACCATTCGCACGATCTCGTGTTCACGCGGGCTCAAAACCGAACGTACGCGATTAGCTTGCGGCAGCCGCAGCACTAAATAACGCGCTCCATCCACGTCTACGTCCAAAATTACTTCTTCAGACGGCCGCATCGGATCTTCACACTCGAGAAAAGAGTTTCCGATTTCCTGGTCGCACAGTTGAGCAAGTAACAATCGGATGAGATCCTGCTGGCTTCGAGTAGCGTCTACGGTCGATTTTTTCTGGGTACTAGCCGCCTGCGTATTCAAACTGACTCCTATCGCCAGGACTTTGGACTAGGACATCCCCGCCCCAGAAGAAATGCGCTTCGCGCGTAGCCTGATTCACTTTGTGCGGAATGATTTTCCAGCGATCAGACCGAATGCGAAGAATATTATCACGAAAAACTACCAATCCCTAGTCGTTTTTTTGAGCGACACAAATCTAGCAAACGGATTACCATGTCGCACAATCCGGCTACTGCAACGTAGCGACCCTAAAATCCTTACCCGCAAGATGCGACTGGCGGAGACTACACACCCGAATTACCATCGAACCCGGTGTCACGAATTCCAAGGAGGTAGGCACAATGGCGGACATGCAGGAAAGCGAACTCGAGCTGGAACTCGAGCAGGAGTTTCATGAGGGCGAGTTCGAAGGTGAAGCAGAATTCGAAGGCGAAGGGGAATTCGAGAGCGAATTCGAAGGTGAGATCGAAGGAGAAGGCTGGCTCGGCTCGATCGGCAATGTCGTCGGCAGCCTGCTCGGCGAGAGCGAATTCGAAGGCGAAGGAGAATTTGAAGGCGAGTTCGAAGGAGAATTTGAAGGGGAGTTCGAGTCAGAATTCGAAGGCGAATTCGAAACCGAGCAATTCTTCGGCGGCATCGGCCGGTTCCTCAAAAAAGCTGCGCCTTTCCTGAAGAAGATCGCCAAGGTTGCAGCTCCCATCGTCGGCACTGCAATCGGAGGCCCGTTCGGCGCCATCCTCGGAAAAGCCGCCAGTTCCGCTTTAGGAGAAGGCGAGGGTGAGTTCGAAGCGGAATTCGAAGCCGAATTCGAAGGCGAGTTCGAGGGTGAAGCGGAAACCGCTCATGAAATCGCTTCTCATCCCTTGACCCACAACGAAGCACTCGCCGAAATGATGGCCGAAGCGGCGTCTCAGGAACAGCACGAAAGTGAAGCCGAGGCAATGGCCGGGGCTGCCGTCGTTACCGTCCTTTCCCCCCGGGACCGGCGCGCGCTGCGCCGCATCATGGTGCACTTAGTCCGCGGCGCCTCTGTTCTCACTCGAATCCTTCGCCGGCGTCGAGTGACCAGGCCCTTGGTTCGCGCCGTGCCAACCATCATGCGCCGTACCGTCAAGAGCCTCAAACAGCAGGCAGCGAAGGGACGGCCCATTACTCGCAAGACCGCCGCCCGTGCCGCCGCGAAACAGGTACGCCAGGTGTTAGGTAGCCCAAAGGTCGCGTCCGCGGCTCTCAAGCGCAACGTAAGAGTCAGCCGCGCGTACAAGCGTCCGCGCCCCAGCCAGTCTCATCGTCGCAGAGCGCATCGCTAGATCAAGGTCGCCAGGAAAATTTCACGCCTCAGGGAGCAATCATCATGGCATACGAGTCCGAATACGAATTAGAAACTGAACTCGAAAGCGAATTCGAAGGAGAAGGTGAATTCGAAGGCGAGGTTGAAGGCGAAGGGTGGCTGAGCTCGATCGGCAACGTGGTCGGCAGCCTGCTCGGCGAGAGCGAGGGTGAATTCGAAGGCGAGGGCGAATTCGAAGGGGAGTTCGAGGGCGAATTCGAAAGCGAAAATCCTATCCGAAAGATTTATCCGGACGCCATGATGGAACATCTTGGCGAATTGGCCGCCGAAGCGGAGAGCGAGCAGGAAGCCGCCGAGCACTTCCTCCCTCTCATCGGGATGGCCGCCAGCAAACTGCTTCCGGTCGTCGCCAGGGCCGTCGCGCCCATGGCCAGAAAAGCGCTTCCCGCCATGGCCAAGGCTGTTTCCCGCGTCGCTCCTCACCTCACCAAGAGCGTCGGAAAAATCGCCCGAACTCTACACCACAACCCGCAAACCAGGCACTTACTGCGCGCCGTGCCGGGTCTCGCGCGCCGCACGGTAGGCACTCTCGCCAAGCAAGCGGCGAAAGGTCATCACGTCACGCCTCGACTGGCTGTTCGCACTCTCGCGCATCACACCAAACGTGTGCTCGGTACGCCGGCGGCTCGCGCGCTTGCCCTAAGGCGCCATCATGCTCTGGAACGCCGCTTGCACACACGATGGGCTCGCGGCATGGTTCGCCCTCATGGCAGCTACGGATTGCCTCATCGCGGCGTTGGCGTGCATGGTGCGGTAGGCGCGCAGCGCACCGGCGTACGGTACGGCAACGGCGTACGGTACGGCCACATGGTTGCCGGACGATGTGCTTGTCCATCCTGCGGCGCATCCGGGCACTCCGCGCCGGCTTACTGCCGTTGCTGCGGTCAAGTGTTGAGGTAGACCATGGCTGCTCTGGCTGACACGCTGGTCAGTGCAACCGCGCGCGCGGAAGCGCCTCCGCGGCGAGTGCACAGAGTTGCTGGGGCGCCATCCGCCGCTTTGCCATCCTGGCTGCGCGTGCAATCCATAAATGTCACGCGCCACGCGGCGGCTTTGCGGCCGTTTCGCCGTGAAGAGTTTGGAACCGGCCCCGCGGCGCCGTCGGAAGGCCACATCCAGGTCGTCAATCAGTTGATTTCTACCCTGCGTCGAACTCTGCTGAAAGCCTCCAAACAAGTCACATCCGCAGCTGGTGCCGCAACCGGGGAGCCGAGCTCAGATCATCTCCAGCAGGTCGTCACTCACAAGGATCATGCTCAGCGATGGGTCCAGGGAATCGAAAAGATTTGGGATTTCTATCTCGAACTCTTCGGCCAGCGGCAATCTAAATACGGCGATTGGCTGCTGAGTTGCGACAGGATCGCAATGGATTGTTATCAGGCTGCCTACACAGGCATCGGTGTGGCCCGGCCCATACCCGCGCCGCCTCCCTTCTGTTACATGAAAACCGGTTTCGCTCCTGCAACCATTCGCCGGGGCATACCTGTGAGTAAGTTAGGCAAGCAGCTAAATCCTTTTCCGCTAGTGCAGTTACCTTATCACCGCTTAGTGAACCCTTGGACGCTCGGGGCCGTGATGCATGAAGTCAGCCACAATTTGCAAAGCGATTTGGGGCTGAACAAGGATATCCCCCGCTCGCTCGGAATGCGCCTGTTGAAAGCTGATTTAGGCCGCACCGTCGCAGCCGCGTGGACACGCTGGAATCGAGAGATGTTCGCCGATATGTGCGCTCTCCTGCTCGGTGGTCCTGAAGTAGTGGGCTCGCTGATGGACGTAATTGGCCGCGCCCCCGATGCGGTTCTGACTTACAATTCCCGCGGCCCACACCCTATCCCCTATTTGCGCCTGCTCATCAGTGCCGAGCTTCTTCGCCAGATGGGATTCGCCGCCGAAGCGGAACAGTATGCCCGCGCCTGGACTCGCATTTATCCGAACCCGCGCCACGGAACCATTCCATCAGCCATCCTGGACACGTTTTCCAAGGCCTGTCCTCTGGCGGTAAACGCCATGTGCTTCCGGCCGTATCGTTCCTTGGGCGACAAAAGCGTGGCGCAGGTGATCCGTTTCGAAAAAAAGGATCAAAAGATGATCGAGGAAGCGTCGCGCCGGCTCGCTGCGGGCGTAGATCCCGGCATCATTCCGGAAAGGTATCTTGTCGGCGCCGCGCGTATCGCGCTCGAGCGGCGGTTGGCCCGGCCCGGAGCTATCACGAAGAACTTTTACATGGAGCTCGTAAGGAGATAGCGTGGCATTAGAGGCGGCATTTAGCGGCTTAGTAATTTGGCTCCAGAAAATAGGCGACGACCTACACGTGCTCCACCTTACTTTGGGAGATAGGCCCGTGAATAAAGAGTCGGCTCTTGTTGATCACTTGGAAAATTCCGTGCTTGACCTAACAGGATTGCTGCAGGAAGCAATTGATAGTGCCTGCGAAGCGCAAAAGGCCATAGGGCATCCTATGGATCTGGATCTGGCCCGGCGTGCTCTGAGCGTCTGCCAGGGTTCATTTCGTCGGATCGAGGAACAGTATTCGATAGATCTGGTTTCTTATGAAAAACTGAAGGATCTTGCAACATTAGCCAATAAGCGATTGGGCGAATGGGTCCCCTGGGCTCGCACTATGAAACAAGCAATCGAGCATTGCTGCTATCCGCTCCGCGACGCGAGTAATGCTTTGGTCAATTGCTGGCAGGAGCTCGCCGAGCATCTCGGAAGCATGAGCATCTCCGTGCAGGCGACGAACATCGGGCAACAAATCGGAGCGCAGGATCTGGTGAATCGAGGCGAAGGAGAAAAGAGATGGCTTTAACCATAACGGATTGCGAAGCGACTACAGATACCCTTACAGTGTTTTTCTCGGAGGCAGTGCCTTCGGCCGCCATGAACGCAGCGAACTACATGATTTACGACCCTGGCTCGCGTTTGTTTACCAATCCCCAGCCGCCACCGGCGCCACCGGCATCGACGATTGCCGCGTTCGGACCTTCAGCGGTTCAAATTGCTTTCCCGTCCGCTGCATTTCCGTCCGGAGACTGGGTGGTTGTCACTTTCGCCCCGCCAAAATCCAGTCCGCTTACCACCGCCGCTGTGGTCAATGGCAAAAACTCGCTTAGAATCGCGAACTGTGTCGCGACACCGAGTAGCGTGATGATTTACTTTTCGGAACACCTGGATACGTCCCAGCTAGATACAGGAATGAACAGTGACCCGAATGTGGCCGGAAATTACACAATCAGTCAGGCAGGAACCGCGATTGACCTTTCAAATGCGACCGCTACTTACGATCCATTTAGCAAGGCGACTCTCATCGAGCTAGTTGGAAATCCGCTCCAGCGCGGCCAATGGATTTTGGTGACCGTCTATAATGTCGCTTCGAGAGCCGGCAGGATCTCAAACGGCGGCAATGATACCTTCTCCACGCGCGTTGGCGACGGTGCCGGCGGTGGAGGTTCGCGCCACGAATCGAGAGAGACCACTCGCGCGGTCGAAGACGCGGTCGCTTATCCGCTTCTGACCGAAGCTGTAAGTTTTCCAGCATCCGGCGCCGGTTCCATGACTGCGTTGACAGCCGCCGCCGGTGCAACGAACCTTGATTCCAGGGCCGCGCTCGCAATCGGCGACGTTCTCGGATGGAAGGTCAACGGCTCAGATCCTCGAGGTTTCGTCGGAGCGCTCACCCAGGCATTTAGCCTCACCGACGTCCAAGGACACACCGAGGCATCATGGAATCCGCGCACTTACGCCGTCCAGACCGATCTCGGCGGAGGCATAACCGGTGCCCAGGCCAGCCTCTACACGCGTGCCAAGGACGCCGTTCAACAATCGCTGCAGTTACTCGATGGTCTGTATCCTTTGGATCCCGATGCCGACCCGGAATATGTGAAAGCGCTGCGCGAGATGGCGAAGAGCCAGATGAATGAAATCCTCGTGCAATTCGGAGCAGTCGGCGGCCCCTCGATTCTACGAGTCAATACTTACTTTGAAATTCTGCTTGGTCAAAGCAAGCCTAATGCCGGCAGCACCGGGATTCAATTCGATCCGGACCAGGTTCAGGGCACTCTCGGTGAGGTTAGAAAGACCTATGGCATCTTTTTTGTGAATAACCCCTTCTCTAACTCCATTGAGGATGAGCAGGACATCACAAACTTCCGCGTCATCTCTGATTACATGACGTCTCTGTTACAGAGCTGGATCAGCAACGAACAGTTCTTCCTGCTGGGTACAAATACGCCGGCATTCTTCGGAACTCAGTTGGTTCTGCTGTCGCGCCAGTTCTCTGTCATCGCTGAAACCGTCAATGAAGTCCGTTTCGCTCTCAATTCTGTCTTCATCGGACCGGCCGAACGTCAAACCCTGCTGCTGCAATTTGAAGATCGCAGTCTGCCGGCCATGTTCGTCGAGGATATGCTGCAAGAGGTAGAGGATTTCGTGACCAGCGAAGGACCTCGCCTTCTGCAGGATGGCGGCAAAATCTCGGTCAGCAATAATATCCTGCCCGTCATCAAAAAATTTAAGCTTTTGGTCCGCCAGGCGCATAAGCCATCAAATCTGCGTCAATTACCGGACGGTTACCGGACGGTGCGTGTACAGCGGTCCCTCGACGATCTCCACGATCAGATCAGAATGCTCATTGAGCTGGTTATGCCTGTACGCCAACAGCTTCCGGAGCCGATCGAAGGACCGGAACAGCGCTTCGGTATCGCAAACGTAACTCCGGCAAGCGCCAGTCCAAAATCTCCTGCTGCTGTGACCATCGTCGGCGCCGGTTTCGAACCAGGAGTTCAGGCTAGCTTCGTTGCTATCTCGGGCAGCCCCGCGCTCTCCGCGAGCACCACCTTCCTCTCGGAGAATCTGGCCGTAGCATATCTTTCGTCACCTGTTGCGGGAACCTACAGCGTGCAAGTCAGCAATCCGAGCGGAAGAGCGCAGATCTGGCCGGTCACCTTTACAGTTGGTTGACACTGACTGGCCCCGTTTGATCTTGAGAAAGTTTGAGGAGACGCCCCTATGGCGAGCGAGAAAGATTATCAAAGCTTATATGACCGGATAGCAGCGTTAAGAGACAAGGTAGCGAGTAACTTGTCCGGTGAGCTGATCGCAAATCCACAGCTCGCCGACACGATCACAAAGCAGATCGACGATATGCTTCAATCCGTCGTCGACGCTGATTCGAAAGCTCCGTCGCCGCCTGATAAAGGCTTGGCTGCTCTGGTCGGAGTTGGGCCCGAAGCTGCCAAGGATTTCGGCCTCACGCGCATCCCGCCTGGCGTCGAACCTTACGACGAAACCATCACGGCCGAACGCATCATGGCGGTCGGAGATATGTATTATCTCTGGCAACACGAAAAGATCGGCGTATTTCGCGTCGTGCAGAAGCTGCAGGAGCTCTTCAAAGCTGGTACTGTGCGGCTATCGGCGGGTGCTGGCGCGTTCGCCCTCTACCAGTTTGATCGTCGCGAAGTCCTGCGCTACACCCACCGCGACCGCCTGGCTGCCTACAAGCGAGTCTTCAATTACGGCGGCACTCCGGTTCCAAGCGGATCTCGCGCGAATACGGATTTTCATAAGCTCTTCGCCCATTTCATCCATCAGGTAACTCTGTTCTGGCGTGACAAGCGGATTTCTGACGTGATTCGAGAGCGCGCCTACGATCCCAGTTTCGGCTCCATCGCCATTGTCCGCCGCGCCGGACTCGATCTGCGCAACAACTTGAAGTGGCTGTCGTTCGGTCATCTGAATGTCCTGCGTGTCGAAGTGATGCAACTGCTCGAAGAGGCGTTCAAGATTCTCGATTCTCCCGACGTGAAGCGTCTGTTCGGCGCCGATAATGCCTGGGATGTCGTTGAAGAAGTGTTGATTCGCTACTTTAATGAGCGCCTCGTCACCTCACCCCGTCAGCGAATGGGCGTCACCGGGCGCGAAATTCTGCGCTGGCTCGCGCAGGATCATATCCTCAAGACCACGCGGTCTGAATTTGAAACTTTACTGCTCGAAATTGCCGAGCAAGCCGAAGAGTGGCTCACCAGCGCGCAAGCCATGAACCTGGCCGGGCGTCCCGATTCAGCACGCGTTTTGCCCTGGGAGCAGACGCAGCCCAGGCCTGCCCACTCGAAGAACGGCAAGCCGCCGGGTATCTCCGTTCCCAAGCGAGCCGCCGCTCGAATGCCTGCCCGCGAGCATGAATATGAGTTCGAGTACTAATTACCCCGCAAGAAGGCGCCAACCATGGTACTTACTGATTTATCAAGGGCAAATCTGAACTTTAGGCCGGTTTTGCCCGCCGCCGCTGTCTCGATTCATCGCGCATACGCCTCTTATTACACGGATCGGCAACAACGGTTCTATCTTCGCGGACTTACGCGCCAAGGTATTTTGTTTGCGGATCCCGCTGTAGTCCTGATCGATACGGACTCGGATTTCGATGACGACGACGATTACTGCTGATCCTTCCGCGCCCTTCGGCCCGAATGAGAATCCTCAATGAGAGACACCTGCGGGAGCTGGTCTACGGCGGAGCCGTTCTAGGAGGTGGCGGCGGCGGATCCATCGAATGCGGTCTCGCCGCCGGACAAGAGGCGCTTGCGCTCGGTACGCCTCGCATCGTCCGAATTGAAGAATTGCCGCCGCGCGCGCTCGTCGTCACATTGTCCGTAGTCGGCCCGGTAACCGGGCTTCAGGCGCATCTTCAACATGAGCGGGCTTTGCGCTATTTGTCTAACTTCGATCACCGATCGATTAACGCCATCATTCCAAGCGAAGTGGGCCCGCAAGCGGTCACTTACGGATGGCGCGAATCGGTTTCGACTGGAATTCCTATCGCCGATGCGCCCTGCAACGGTCGCGCCCATCCCTTCGGCCTCATGGGTTCGCTCGGCTTGCATCGCCATCCTTTATATGTCACGAGTACGGTGGCGCTTGGAGGAAACGGCGACTCGCGCGCTCGCGTGGAACTCGTCATTCGTGCTCCGGCGGCCCAAGCGAGCCAAATGGTGCGTCAAGCCGCCGCCCAATCCGGTCTCGCGCTTTCGGTCGCGCGCAATCCGCTTCCCGCTTCCTATGTGAAACGGCACGCGGCGGTCGGAGCCCTGTCCTTCGCGCAAGATATCGGCAAAATTGTTGTGAACGAATTGAGCCGCGGCCTTCCCTTCATCCTGGAACGCCTTCAAAGCTGGACAGGAGGTCGCGTTTTCGGCACCGGCCGGGTCATCTCCGCGATATTGGCCGACCGTAAAGGCTTCACGATGGGCGTGATTCGCATTCTCGACCGCGCCGGCGCGCAATATCGCGTGCCGGTCTGTAACGAATATCTTGCGCTTGAGCGAAACGGCGCGACAATCGCTATCTTTCCCGATCTCATTACGTTATTCGATTTAGAACGCGCCCTTCCCTTAAGTTCTGCCGAAGTGAAAGCCGGCGCTCGAGTAGCTATCTTCGGCATACCACGTGCGCACCTGAAGCTGGGCTCGACAATGAAGGAATACAAACAGAGCAACGGTTACCTTACGTTGAAAGCGGCAAACTAAAAGTACTGAAAGTACTATTGCTAAGCCGCATCTTCGCGATTGTAATAGAAAGACCCGGTTATTTACCCCCGGTGTGTAGACATCCACCTGAAAAAAGAGGACAGAATGCAACGCGAGCACTTGATTTCAGCAATCGGCGTGGCCCTGTTTGTAGCGGTCCCACTAATCGCTCAGCAAAAGCCCGGAAACATCGCAGTCTTGGAGTTTCAGAAACCTAAGAACGGAATGCTGCAGCAATACGAGACTGGACGAAAACAGAAAGCCGCTTGGCACAAGCAGCAAAACGACCCTGAATCTCTATTGGTCTGGCAGATCCTTAGCGGCGAAAATACTGGCACATACGTTGTCGGAGAGATGGGGCAACACTGGGCCGATTTCGACAAACCCGCCGTTCCGGAAGAAGCAGATGAGACCGAATACCAGAAGGTAGTAGCTGGCTACGTAGAATCGCGCATTACTCGTTACTATGAATTCCTGCCAAAGGTCAGTAACGGGGAAGAGAATAACATGCCCCCGAAATTTTCGGACATCGTAACCTTTTACATACGATATGGAAAGAATTCGGATTTCAGGTCAGCCATCGACCAGATCTGCGAGGCAGCGCAGAAAACGAAGTGGGCCCAGCACTTCGAATGGTTCGCTTTGGCGAGCGGCGGACTTACAGGCGAGTACGTGCTGGCAGTCCCTCACAAGAACTGGGCAGACTTCGAAGATGATCCGAATATAAAGCCGTTCCGAGACATGCTGAAAGAGGCGTTCGGGCAAGCGCAGGCAGATTCGATCGTCAACCGGCTTGACGCATCGGTCGAAAAAGAGACCAGCGAAATTATCCAATTCCGGCCCGAGTTGAGTTACTTTCCAAGCAAATAACTTCAGCTTAGACCGACCCGGCGAACGCGCGCCTGTGTAGGCTTTGTGCGTGGCCGTCACGATATACTGGCTGCCACGCATGAGGTAAATCACATGGCCACGGCGGACCGGCCCGGGCCGGTGTCGAAAGACTTAGTCATAACCGCGCAGCAGCATATCCTCGAGCAGCAGCAGTCGCATTATCCCGATGCGGGCGGCACATTTTCCTGGCTGCTTTCGGGCATTACGCTTGCGACCAAAATGATCGAGGCGAAGGTGCGCCGCGCAGGGCTGCTGGACGTGCTCGGAAGCGCGGGCGAAACGAACGTGCAGGGCGAAACGCAACAGAAGCTGGACGTTTATGCCAATCAGGCGCTGCTGCACTGCCTCGGGCTGCGTGAATCCGTTGCCATCCTGGTCTCGGAAGAAAACGAAGAGCCCGTCACCTTCGATCGCGCGCGCGAAACCGGCAAATACGTCATCTTTTTCGATCCGCTGGACGGGTCTTCGAACATCGACGTGAATGTCAGTGTCGGGACCATCTTCTCCATCTTTCGCCGGCCGCCGAACACCGACGGAAAATTGCAATCGGCCGTCCTCCAGGCGGGCTGGAAACAAGTCGCCGCGGGTTATGTGATCTACGGATCGTCGACGATTCTTGTGTACAGCGCCGGCAAAGGCGTTTTCGGATTCACCCTCAACCCCGATATCGGCGCCTTCGTCTTGAGCCACGATAATCTTCGTATCCCGAAACACGGCAACATCTATTCGGTTAATGAAGCACAGGCCGATAGCTTCCCTCCGGCCTACCGGGATTATTTGCATCGTCTGCGCTCCGGCGCCCTCGGCCGCGAATACAACTCGCGCTATGTCGGCTCGCTGGTTGCCGACTTTCATCGCACCATTCTGAAAGGCGGCGTGTTTATTTATCCGCCGACCAAAGGCTATCCGCAAGGCAAGTTGCGGCTTCTATACGAAGCGAATCCGCTGGCCTTCATCGCGGAGCAAGCGGGCGGCCTCGCGTCATCTGGCGAGCGCAGAATTTTAGAAATCCAGCCGCAAGGCATTCATGAGCGCACGCCTCTTGTTGTCGGAAGCCGCGATCGAAGTGGAAGAATTTCAGAAATGCTGGGCGCAAGCGGCGCAGCATGACTTTGAAAGGGCGTGATACTTTTGCCGCTCTGTTGAATCCACCAAGCGAATGGCTCAGCTCAAGACTCAGCGCTGGGGCGCACTGCCGTCCGGCGAAGAAATCAATCTCTATACGTTCACGAATGAGAATGGCATCGAAGCGGCGATTACGAATTACGGCGGCCGCATTGTCACTCTGAAAACGCCGGACCGCGACGGCCATTTCGCCGATACCGTCCTCGGGTTCGACGCGGCGGACGGCTATCTGAAGAAGAATCCGTATTTCGGCGCCCTGATTGGCCGCTATGCGAATCGCATCGCGCATGCCGAGTTTAAGCTCAATGGAAAGACTTATCCGCTCGCGCGCAACGATGGCGAGAATTCCCTGCACGGTGGTCTGATCGGTTTCGACAAGGTCCTGTGGCAAGCTGAGGCGGGCGGCGGGAAAGAGCCCTTCTTGCGCCTGCGGCACGTTAGTCCCGACGGCGATGAAGGCTATCCCGGCACACTAACCGCGGAGGTTACTTACACCCTGACAGACTCGAAGGAATTAAAAATCGAATACGCCGCTTCGACACAGCAAACCACAGTCCTGAATCTGACGAACCATTCCTACTTCGATCTCGCTGGCCAGGGCTCCGGAAGCATTCTCGGCCATGTGGTCGAGATCAACGCCGATCGCTTCACTCCCGTGAACCAGCATCTCATCCCTACCGGCGAGGTCCGGAGCGTCTTCGGAACGCCGTTCGATTTTACGAAGGCAACTCGCATCGGCGACCGCATTGAGCAAGACGATGAGCAACTCAAGCTCGGCATCGGCTACGATCACAACTTCGTCGTCAATCGCGGGGGCTCCAGCCTCAATTTCGCGGCGCGCGCCACCGAACCCAAGTCAGGCCGCGTGTTGGAAGTGCTTACCACTGAACCCGGCATTCAGTTCTACACCGGAAACCATCTCGCCGAATCCCTGGTAAGGGGCAAAGGCGGCGTTGTCTACGGCTTCCGCTCCGGTTTCTGTCTCGAGACCCAGCACTTTCCCGATTCGCCCAACCAGCCGAACTTCCCGTCCACCGAACTGAAACCCGGTGAACGCTACGAATCGGCCACGGTTTTCCGCTTCTCGATAGGAACGTGATCACCACGCCGGCAGTACCGAAAAACACTGGAAAATCTCCTCGTACTGTGGCACTCTATCCGAGATGCATCGCAATTTCCGCTGGCCCGTGCGACTGCTATGCTGCTCGATTACAGCCTGTGTTGGAATCTGCGTGGCGGGGCCCGACGCACCGCTGAAGCAGGACCGCGGCTGGAAGCCCTATATAAACCCGCACTGGGGTTACTGCGTCAGTTATCCCTCCCGTTGGCGAAAGGGCGATGCGTTCGATGGCGCCGGAATTTTCGTCGAGACGGGCGCGAGAAAATCTTCGAAGCCGCTGGGCGCGATGGATGTCGGCGCTCTTCCCGAAACCGATGGTTCGGTTCGCCTCAGTCCGCCCATCACGCTGCTCAGTGACTTTGAAGCTCATCTGGATGGGCTGAAAAAATTCGAGCGCGCCGAAAGCGTAGTGATTCTGGATAATCGGCAGATGCAGATACTTGGCAGCGCGGCTCTATTTATCAAAGACAGCTACTACGACCCACTGAATCGCGCCAATTGGGCTGAAGAGATCATTTTCACGCGCCACAAAGGCACGCTGTATCGATTGGAACTCGACTGCCGGGTAGATCAGTTGCCCCGCTTCGAACCCTTGTTCAACCTGTTCGTGAGTACATTCCGGTTCGATTGCGCTCAAGTGCAGCAAGCCGCCGTGGCTTCGCGCTAAATCTCCCGCCGATGCGTTTTACCCAACAGGTGCCGCGCTTTCGAAATCGCTTGCGATTCCGCCTCTTCGGCACTTTCGGCTGAAAACCGCGCCAACACGGCTCCGGGCGAAACATTATCCGCCTGGCAAACATATTTGTCGCCGGCGCGATAGCTGGTCAACCGAACGGGCCATCCGCCAATCTCAATCTGCCGTTCCGCGAAATTTTGCGCCGCTACAGCCGAGGCCATCATTACGCTCCCACACTCTTTGCTACGCCGCGTTCCACAGGCGCGCCCACCAGATTGCCCCACTCCGTCCACGAACCGTCGTAATTCACAACGTTCGGCAATCCAATCAGGTACTTCAGAACGAACCAGGTATGGCTAGAACGTTCGCCGATGCGGCAATACGCAATCGTTTGCCGTGAGCCGTCGACGCCTTCGGCGCCGTAAAGCGCCTTCAGCTCATCGAAAGACTTGAACGTGCCATCTTCGTTGCAAACCTTGCCCCAAGGCACGTTTCGCGCTCCGGGAATGTGCCCGCCTCGCTGGCAGGTCTCGGGTAATCCCGGAGGCGCCAAAATCTCGCCCGTAAACTCTTGCGGGCTTCGCACATCCACCAGCGCCGCTGCGTGATTCCGAACCGCCTCTTGTACCTGCGGCAGAAACGCGCGCAAAGAGAGGTCCGGTTCCTGCGCTTTGTACTGCGTAGCCGGGTAAGACGGCGCATCCTGGGTCAGCTCTCTTCCATCGGCCAGCCACTTTTTGCGTCCGCCGTTCAGAATGCGCACATCTTTGTGCCCGTAAATCTTGAGTTGCCAAAATGCCCAGGCGGCGAACCAGTTGTTGCTATCGCCATATAGAACAATCGTGCTTTGCGGATTGATGCCGGATTTCGAAAGGAGCGCTTCCAATTCCTGCTTCGATAAAATATCCCGCCGCAGCGTGTCGCAGAGCTGCGTGTTCCAGGCCCAAGCGATCGCTCCGGGAATGTGTCCTAGCTCGTACGCAGCCGTATCCACGTCCACTTCCACACTTCGGATCGAGGGATCTGAGAGCTTCCCAGCCAGCCAGCCGGTCTCTACCAGCACTTCAGGATGCGCGTAGTTTGGCATAGATCCACCTTAACACGGCAATGTCTATAGAGAAAGGCTATATTGCTCGGCCGACCCTATGACCGGTCTTTGCGAGTACCAATTCGTCCTGAAGGTCGCGGCTGTCGTCCGGCCCCTATTGGCCCGTCCCGTTTCTCGAAAAAAAGCCGATCGGCGGAGTCGATATCCGTGATTACAACCAGGGGCTTGACACGAATACGATTAACGCTCGAAACGATCGCAATTCGCGATACCGGGTCCGCCCAATTTCCAACGCGCCATCCTTTGGGCGCTAACGGTGCGTCGATACATCCGCCAGACCGTCCGGTATCGCCTTTCTTCACCGAAACTGCTTGACTGTCCCCCGCGTTTTACGTGTTACGATCAGAATATTCCGGGAGTACGGCAGGCAAACGCTAGGGCTGCAGGCTCAGGAACCAAGTCTGCGCCGCATGGTTTCCTCCTGCGGCCGGACTGAAGATTTAACCGGTGCTTCAGATCGTTCCATCCATTTTCGCGGCCGATTTCGCGCGGCTCGGGGAAGACATTCGCCGCGTCGAGCAGGCAGGCGTAAAGATGCTCCACGTCGACATCATGGATGGCCACTTCGTGCCCAATTTCACCATGGGCACTCCGATCACCGAATCGATCCGCAAATTCACCGGCTTGAAACTCGATCATCACCTCATGATCGAAGATCCCGATACCTACGCGCCGATCTTCATCAAAGCGGGCGCCGATTGCGTCAGCGTTCATTATGAGGTCTGCCGCAACCTCGACCGCACGATCCACATGATTCAGGACCACGGCGCAAAAGCGGGTGTTGTCATCAATCCGGCAACCCCGGTCTTTCTACTCGAAAACGTGCTCGATATCATTGATTACGTTCTGGTCATGAGCGTGAACCCCGGCTACGGCGGCCAGAAATTCATCCCTCGCTCGCTCGACAAGGTTCGGCGATTGGTCCAGTACCGCGCGGAGCGGCGGCTGGACTTCTTTATCGAAATCGATGGAGGAGTGGGAGAGGAAAATATTGCGGACGTCGCGATGGCGGGCGTAGATTGGGTGGTTGCAGGTTCTTCGGTCTTCCACGCGCCCGATGCGTCTGAGGCGGCGCGTGAAATGCAGCGCATCGCCGGCGAGGCAATCTCAATAAAGGTCTAAGATATATGGCTTTGTGTAATATCCTTTCGAAACAGGCGTTCGTCGGAGCCGTGTCGCTGGTGCTTCTCGCATCTTGTATCCGCCATAAATACGACACGCCCATCACCAAGAACACGCAGCAGCCCGACAAAGTGCTGTTCGACCAGGCGATGCACGACATCGAGCACGGGCGCTACGAAGTGGCCCGCATCTCGCTGCAGACCCTGATGAATACCTACGAATCGAGCGAGTATCTAGCAAAAGCGAAGCTCGCCATTGCCGACAGTTGGTACCGCGAAGGGGGCGCTAACGGGCTAGCGCAAGCCGAAGCTGAATACAAGGATTTCATCCTGTTTTATCCGTCCATGGAAGAAGCCGCCGAGGCGCAGAACCGCATCTGCGACATCCATTACAAGCAGATGGACAAGAGCGACCGCGACTGGAGCCAGACTGTTCGCGCCGAAGACGAGTGCAAGCAGGTCGTCATCCAGTTCCCAAACAGCAGGTTTGCGCCACAGGCTATGCAGCGTCTGCGTGACATTCAGGAGAGCCTTGCCGAGCACGAATTTATCGTCGGCAACTTTTATTGGAAGCGCGACATGAACCCGGCCGCCGCAAACCGGCTGAACGCTCTGGTGGACCAGTATCCGCTTTACAGCAAGTCAGGCGAAGCGCTCTTCGAAGCAGGCGATGCATATGCCAGGATGGGCCCGCGTTTCCGCAAGAAAGCCGGCGAGATGTTTGCGCGAATTCTGCGCGAATACCCGCTCAGCGACCGTGCCAACGATGCCAAGCGCCGGCTCGAGGATATGGAGATGCCCATTCCGCAGGCCGATCCTTCGGCATTGGCGCGCGCTAAATTCGAGCAGGCGAATTATCACAAGCCCGGTCTGATGGCCGATATGACCGGCTGGATGCGCGGTGCTCCGGATGTGAGCCACGCCGCCAAATCCGGACAGCCGACCATGACCGATCCCAAACGCACCATTCCGGTCAGCGTCCCGGTAGTGAATACCGAAACGGCAAGCAACACCGGCGGAACAGGGCTCGGCACGACCGAGGTCAGCGCAACCACCATCCACGGTGACAGCTTATTGGATAAAAGCCCGGATGCCCGGCAGACGAGCGGAACCACGCCAACCTCCAATGGCGCGACGCAAGCCGCAAACGCCCCAAACGCGCAGCCTTTACCCACCAATCGCGACAAAGAGCTGAAGAGATTCCGCGCCGAGCAGGCCAAGAAACGCGCTGCGTTCGAAAAGAAAAAGAAGAAGGCTGAGAAAAAGCAGCAAGAGTCCGCCGGTCAGCAGGCACAAGCTCAAGCTCAGCAAAACCAGAGCGGCGCGACGCAGGGCGCTCAAACCCCAACCGGCAGCCCAGCCGCCGCGACCACGCCTCCAGGCAGCGGCTCGCCCGCCCAGAATCCGTCCTCGCATCCATGAGCCGCATCCTGCTGGCTGACGACAGCCCACAGGCACTGCGCTTAGCGGAACAGATTCTGACGGGTCAGGGAATCGAGGTGGTCAGCGTCACCGACGGCGCCGTGGCGCTCCGCCGCTTAGCGGATGTGAATCCGGACCTGTTGATTACGGACGTGTATCTGCCCACCAGGAGCGGTTTTGACCTCGCTCGGTTTCTCAAATCGCAAGCGCAGTACCGGCATATTCCAGTGATTTTTGCGGCTGCACCCGCCGATCAATTCGAAGAGCAGGATGCTAGGAACGCCGGCGCTGATGCGATCCTCCGCAAACCCTTCGAAGCCTCGGCGCTGCTGGGCGAAGTGCAGCGCCTGCTCGAACAAAGCGCGACGCGGCAAACGGACGGCGAGTCCGCCGCCACCGGTCTCGATCGCAAGAGCATTCGCGCCGCCGTTACGCTTGCGCTCGATACCGCCATGCCGTCGCTGATCGAAGAACTCACCGAGCGCGTGATCTTGGCGTTGGCGCACGCCCGCTGAACAGGGCTTGAGCCGCAGCCTAACATGGAGGTAACCAAATCTCCATGCCTGAAAATACATTCGATATCGTCTCCAAAATCGATCTCAACGAAGTCTCAAACGCCATTCAGCAGGCCGCCAAGGAAATCCAGACGCGCTACGACCTGAAGGACAGTAAATCGTCGATTGAGCTCAACGAAAAGGACCGCAAAATTCTGCTCGCCAGCTCGGACGAGTACAAGCTGAAAAGCGTCACGGAAATTCTCGGCCAGAAACTGGTCAAGCGCAATGTGCCACTCAAAGGCCTCGAATACGGCGCCATCACTCCCGCCACGCACGGCAGCGTGCGGCAGGAGATCACGTTGCAGCAAGGCATCCCCATCGAGAAAGCGCGCGAGGTTGTCAAGATCCTCAAGGACAGCAAGCTCAAGGTGCAGGCTAGCATTCAAGGCGATCTCGTGCGCGTCAGCGGTAAGGACCGGGACACGCTCCAACAGGTAATCGCGCTGCTCAAAGGCAAAGACTTCGGTATTGACATGCAGTTCACCAATTACCGGTCGAACTGATGCCGCGGCGCATCGAAACTCTTTTTCTTCCCGGGCCGGCCGGCAAGCTGGAAGCTCTCCTCGAAGAGCCTGAGCACGGCTCGCCTGTAGAAGCAGCCGTCGTCTGCCATCCCCATCCCCAATATGGTGGGACGATGCACAACAAAGTCGTTTATCGACTCGCGCGCGGTCTTCGCAGCTCGGGTTGCGTCGTGCTGCGCTTCAATTTCCGAGGCGTGAATCTGAGCGAAGGCGAATACGCCGATGGCATCGGCGAAACGGAAGATGCTCGCGTTGCGATGAATGAGCTGCGCTCACGCTATCCCGAACTTCCGATCCTCGCAGCCGGATTTTCGTTCGGCTCGCGCGTCGCTCTGCGCCTTACATCTCAGGAGCCATCGATTCAACGCATCATTGCAGTCGGCTTTCCCACACGCGTCGCGGAGCGCGATTTTGTGTACCAGGTGCGCGTCCCCAAATACTTCGTCCAAAGCACCAATGACGAGTTCGGCCCCCGCGCCGATTTCGCTCCCTTCTTCGATTCACTCCCCGAACCGAAACATCTCGATTGGGTCGAAGCTTCCGATCATTTCTTCAAAGATGCACTCAATTCCTTCGAATGCGTGATCGAGCGAGTCGGAAGCACCCGCTGGCAATAGCCGCAGGTAGTTTCGCCCATCATGCCGAGCGAGGGCAGCCCCAGGTTGTTCCGCATGCAAATTGATGTTACTAAGTTGTCGCGGAAACCGAACAAGCAATCTAGGGCTCGCGTGATCTCCTCATTCTTTACGGCTACCTACGCGCCGGCTTCAGAATCCGGATGCGCCGAAGCTGCGTGCCCCGTTGACAATTGCGTTCAATTTTTATAAAACAATAGGCCAAAGCGTTGATAGAACTGTACGAGGAGATACATATGGCAACTGCAGTACAAACACGTCCGATCGATGGCGACAAACTCAACGCGCTACTCGGTCAAGCGGTTCAAGACATGGGTGCAGCTTTACATGCTGCGCTGATCGTGATTGGGGATCGGTTAGGGCTGTATCGCGCGATGTCCGACGGACAGCCCGTCACTTCCTCCGAGCTTGCGGAACGTACCGGCACGGCCGAGCGATATATCCGCGAGTGGCTCAACGCAAATGCCGCGAGTAAGTATGTCGATTATGATCCCGATTCGAAAACTTACTCCATGTCACCCGAGCAGGCGTTCGTTCTCGGCCTGGATGACACGCCGGTACACTTGCCGGGTTACTACCACATGGTCGCTTCCTGCATGAAAGACGAAGAGAAACTCGTTGAAACCTTTCGGACCGGCAAAGGGTTCGGCTGGCATGAGCACGAAAAGGGTCTGTTCGAAGGATGCGAACGATTCTTCCGGCCAAACTATCTCGCCAACCTGACGACTAACTGGATTCCTGCACTCGATGGCGTCGAGGAGAAGTTGAAGCGCGGCGCGCGTGTAGCCGATATCGGTTGCGGTCACGGCGCATCGACGATTCTCATGGCGAAGGCATATCCGGCGTCCGAGTTCTACGGATTCGACTATCACGCGGCATCGATTGAGCGCGCTCGCGATTCGGCAAAGCAAGCAGGCGTATCGGATCGCGTCACGTTTGAAGTCGCGCCTGCGAAAAGTTTTCCGGGTACAGGTTACGATTTCGCGGCGTTCTTCGATTGCCTCCACGATATGGGCGATCCCGTAGGTGCGGCCAAGCACGTTCGACAAGCACTCGCTCCCAATGGAACCTGGATGATTGTCGAGCCCTTTGCCGGTGACGACGTCTCAGCCAATCTCAACCCGATCGGCCGAATTTACTACTCTGCGTCCGCCGTGATCTGCGTCCCCGCGTCGCTGTCCCAGGAAGTGGCGCTTGGCCTCGGCGCGCAGGCGGGAGAAGAAAAAATTCGCGAGGTCGTCACAGCCGGCGGATTTACGCGTTTCCGCCGCGCCAGCGAAACTCATTTTAATCTGGTCTACGAAGCCAGACCCTAGAAAAGCGATTGAGCGCGCAACTGGCGCTCGACGATTCTTGCCGCTCGTTGGCTGATCAAGTCGGCTATCTTACTGAGCAACTCCGGTAAGGCTTCCGGTTTGATCAGTACCGGCCGGCGCACATCGGGCCGTTCATTTTGGTAGGTCGTCAAGATCGCCGTGGCGGGCTTGTAATCCATCAAACGCGCGTGCGCCAGCACTTCTAAACCAGCTTCGGGCGATTCCATCTGCAAATCGCTCAGCACCAGCTCATACTGCCGCTCGTCCAATTTACCTACCGCTTCGGCCGCAGAAGCCGCCGAATCAACGAAATAGCCGCCCGCCTCCAGGACCGCTTTAAGCGTCAGACGGGCCGTCAGATCGTCGTCGACCAGCAGCACGCGCGCGAGTTCCAGCTCCTTGCTGGGCGGTTTTGTGGGCGTGGGCAGCATATAAACCCGAAACGGGGTCCAGTACAGTGTAAACGAAAATTGAAAAAACGCCCATAGTATCTTTCTGGCCTGACTTTTCTGGTCTGGATGCACCGAAAAACCGCTGGCGCTCATGAATGCTCGTAGAATCCCGCACGTCCGAGATCCCTCAAAAATTGCGCAGTTCACAATAGCGTAAGGGCGCGGATGCGTGCCACGATAATTAAAACAGAACCATTTGAAAATGATTAGACGTTATATCTCTACCTTTGCCCTCGCGGGATCGCTCGCCGTTGTCGCCGCCGCGTGGGAAACCGCTACGCCCGCGGACGACTGGAAAGTTGCCGGACCGTTCGGCGGCACCGCTACCAGCATCGCCATCGATCCCGAAAATCCCAACGTGCTCCTTGCTGGAGCCATGAATTCGCTCCTGTTCCGCAGCCAGGACGCCGGGGCTTCTTGGACGCTGCTCGACTTCCCGAAACGAGCTCTGAGCCAGGTCAGCTCCCTTCTCATAGATCCCTCCGATGCGAAACACTACCTGGCCGGAATGACCGGCGCCGAAGGTGGGGGCCTGTTTGAAAGCTACGATGCCGGCAAGACCTGGACCGTGGTGAAGGATATTTCGGATTTTGGCGTCCGCGCGCTCGCCGCGGCCCCCAGTAAACCTTCGCGCTTCGTCGCCGGGACGCTGCACGGCGTCATGCTCAGCGACGATTGCGGCCGAAGCTGGAAGCGCGTTTCGGATCCGCAGAACTCGGATATGGAGGGTATTACTTCCGTTGCTATCGACGCATCGGATCCAAACATCATTTATGCCGGAACCGCCCATCTGCCTTGGAAGACCACTGATGGCGGCAAAACCTGGGAATCGATTCACAACGGGATGATCGATGATTCCGACGTCTTTTCGATCTATGTCGATCGATCCGCGCCCTCCAATATACTTGCCAGCGCCTGCAGCGGCATTTACGCGAGCGCCGATCGCGGCGATCTTTGGCGCAAGCTTCTCGGTATTCCGAACACCTCGCGCCGCACGCATATCGTGCGGGAAGACCCCGCCAACCCGAACATCATCTATGCCGGCACCACCACCGGGCTGTTCAAGTCCACAAACAGTGGCAAAACTTGGAGAACGGTTACTAACATACCCGTAAATTCCCTTGCCTTCAACACCGCTCCTCCTTACAGCATGTATCTTGCTCTTGAAGATGAAGGTATCGGCAAAAGTAACGATCAGGGCGAAGTTATGGAGTTAGTAGATTCCGGTTTTGTAGATCGCCAGATTACTGGCGTAACGTTGTCAGGTAACAGGCTTGTCGCTCTTCAGACGCAGGACGGCGAAAGCAGTGGCTTGTTCGTCAGCGAGAATCGCGGCGACACCTGGACTCAGCTTCGAAGCACCCGCGGCCTGGCGGGCATACACCTCCTCAATATTGTTGGGGTTTCGTCTGAGGACCGCATCCTGCTTGCGGCCACTTCGCAGAAATTGTATAAGTCTGTCGATGGAGGCGCACTTTGGAAACCGTTGCCGATTCGCAAAATCATTCCCCCGCCTCCTGAAAGCGCCAAGCCCAAGCCGCAGACCTGGCAGACTTCGCGCACGCGAACGGCGCGCAGGCCTCTCCACCCTGTCAAACCCAAGCCCATCATCAAAGAGATTTCCGTGGCCGCGATTGGCGGCCTCTACTCGCTCAAAAACGGCGACAAGGAACTGCTCTTCGCCGCCACCGATCTCGGCTTGCTGAAGAGCGAAGATCTTGGTGAACATTGGCTCCTGGTTGATATCCCTGGAAGTACGGCCGTAATGACGCTGTATCCGCCTTCCACGACCGACGGCCGATTGGTGCTCGAAGCCTCAGGCGGGCTGTACATCAGCAAGGATTTCGGCGATCATTGGACGCCCGTACAGTTTCCGCTAAAAACGGCAGATATCAATGCTGTGTCGCTGCCTATCGGCGATTCGGGGCCGTGGCTCGCCGCTACCCGGGTTGGCCTCTATCGTTCCGCTGATAACGGTGTCACCTGGTCTTTGGATCACAAAGGCCTGCCCGCGTCCACCGTGACCACAGTCGTCTATAGTGCAGCTCGTCAAGCCGCCTACGCGGTTGAATACGGGAAGCTTTACGAGTCCAAGAACTCAGGCGAATCCTGGTCGCTAGTTGATACCGCACTCCCTCCATTAAGAATTCGTCAGCTTTGGATACCGGATGCCAGCTCAACTCGGCTATATGGAATTACCAGCAATCTTGGAATTCTCTTTCGAAATTAGATATTTTCCGGTAAGATCAGGTGTTGGTGCTGGTTAGCTCCCGGTATGCTTCCCGGGCGAGAATCGGAACCTCACCACTGCTGCGACCATGTCGCGCATGAAAACTGTTGAAAAGACCTTGCAATGTCTCGCGGGTCTTCGTGCTCTATATCACAAAATGCGTTGCGGGAAGGACTGCAACGTAATAAAAGTAGATTGATACACATCCATAAGAACGATGTGGGTTAGAACTCTCGTTGGGAGGAGAAGGATGAAAACTCGGCTAACATTGAGGCCGATTAGCTCTATGTCGGTGGCTGCCGCGCTGTGTTTTACCAGCATTGCCTTCGCGCAGGCCACAAATAATGGAGCGACAAACGCTCCGAAGGCGAGCGGATCGAGCGAGGACCAATACCCCGACCTAGTAGAAATCGATCCCTTCGGGGGTATCAGCACTTGGGGCCAGGTCATGATCGGCTTGGATACCAAGTTGCACGATGGCGGCTTGGGCGGTCTTCGTATCGCAGTGAATCCTACCAAATGGATCGGCTTCGAGCTTTGGGGCGACTGGGACCGGGCAAATGTCACGTTCCGGCTTCCGAGTAACGGTGGGCTTTATCCCGCCACCTCGCCCTATGCCGGTGGCATCATTCCAAATTACGGCTTTCAAGCTTACAATCTGATGGGCGGCGGCAACGTGGTCCTGAACCTCAAGCCGCGCGGTTCCAAATTCCAGCCCTATCTAACCGTCGGCGTCGGCGCTTCGCAGTTCACTCCGGATCAGTCGGCGAAATCGAACGCCCGGAACCCGATCGTGAACTCCTCGTTCTATTCGGCGAATTTGAACGACAACCTTCAGGTCCAACTGAACTATGGCGGTGGCGTCAAGTGGCATTTCAGCGACCATTTTGGGCTTCGTATTGATGGCCGCGGTTTCTGGTCGCGCAATCCAACCTATGACCTGCCCAATTATCCGGACGGCGGTATTTACATCCCTGCGCGGCAGAAGATCAGCGGCTTCCAAGGAACCGTCGGCTTGGTCTGGTATCTGGGCCAGGTAAATTGCAATCACTTCCCGCCGCCTGCGCCAATTCCGACGCCTCCTCCGGTTCCGACCCCGACGATCACCGGAGCGGAGGGTCAGGCGATTTGCCAAGGCAAGCCGGTTACATTGCACGCCAACGTGACGCCGCCCGAAGGACGGAAATACACCTACGCGTGGACTCTGAACGGCGCGGCTCAGACAGCCACCGGCCCGGACTTCACTTTCACGCCCAACAACGCTGGCAGCTTCAACGTGCAGTTCACGGTCACCGATGCCACGCCTCCGCCTCCGGTTCCGGAAAAGCCCAAGCGCACTCCGCTCCGCTGCTGGGTAGCGCCGACCGTTCCGCCGAATCCTCCGCCTGCCACGGCCACCACTACGGTTACGGTCAGCGACCAGGGTCCGAGCATTACGGCCGTAACGGCAGATCCGAATCAGTTAGTGGCGGCCGATAACCAAGGCCCGCATACGGCGAACCTGTCGGTGACTGCCTCGGGTGGTCCTTGCAGCACGAATCTCACCTATAAGTGGACCGTGAGCGAGGGCAGCCTCAGCAACGACACCAGCCAGAACCCGACCTTCGATGCCTCCAGTCTGCAGTTCGATCCGGCGCAGAGCCAGAGCAAGACGATTACGGCTACTGTGACCGTTACGGACGAGAACGGACGCACCGCGAACCAGTCGACCACCATCACGGTGACCCATACGCCAGTGTGGAAGCGCCTCGATGACGTGATCTTCGCCAAGAACAAGGACCGCGTGAACAACTGCGGTAAGGACATTCTCATCGACCAGGCTGCGAAGCAGGCGGGTACGGATTACGATATCGTGCTCGTTGGCCATCGCGACGCGGATGAGAACTCACGCGACATCTACGGGCGTCCCGTCCGCGGACATCACCGTGGGCGTCCGGAGCGCCACTCGCTCGACGAGCAGCGCACCCTGAACGCGGCTGCCGTACTCAGCGGCGGTACCGCCACCTGCGGCAACGTCGATCCTTCGCACATCCGGGTTGATTGGGTGGGCACGGATCAGACTTCCGATCCACGGCCGGGTCTCTGCGGCACCTCGAATATCAAGGAGCGCAGGGGTTCACAGACCAGCGAGGCGGACAAGAACCGCCGCGTCGAGGTCTACCTGGTTCCGCGCAACAGCCAAGCCATGCCTCCAGCGGTGAAGAACATCAAGCCGCTGCCCGAAGATCAAATGAAGGCTCTGGGCTGCCCCCACTAGACCAGCAGTAACTGAAACGAAAAGGGCCGAGCGGTTCGCCGCTTGGCCCTTCTTCTATTCGGCCGTTGTAAACGAAAATTCTTTGTGACACCGCTGACCGGCCCGAGACCTAGGTAACAGAACGTTCCGGAGACATGGGTAACACATGTCACCTGCCGCGAGGCAGGATAAAACATGCCATGGAGGAAATGTTCTGTGATGGACGAGCGCATGCGATTCGTGATTCGGTTGCAAGACGGCGAGAGCATGGCGTCTTTGTGCCGCGAATTCGGGATCTCACGAAAGACCGGCTACAAGATCCTGGACCGCTATCAGGAATGCGGACTGGAGGGGCTCACGGATCGCGCGCGGCGCCCTCACCGCTATGCCAACAGCTTGCCTGAGCAGGTGAAGGCGGCCATTGTCGCTGCCAAGCGGGATAAGCCCAGCTGGGGCGCGCGCAAGATCCGTGAACGCCTCCTGCGGCGACTGCCGCACGAGATCAAGGTCCCGGCCTGCAGCACCATTCACGCCATCTTGGATCGCCACGGTCTGGTGACCAGAGCCAAGCGTTCCCGCACGCATACCGAAGGGACGCCGCTTTCTTCGGGTTTAGTTCCGAATGCCTTGTGGTGCACCGATTACAAGGGCGAGTTCCGGTTGGGCAATCAGCGCTACTGCTATCCGCTGACCGTGACCGATCATGCTTCCCGCTACCTGATGCTGTGCGAAGCGATGGAATCCAACCAGGAACAGTTCGCTTTCACGGCCTTTGAGCGCCTGTTCCAACAACGCGGGCTGCCGCAGGCCATCCGCTCCGATAACGGCGTGCCCTTCGCGTCTCCCAACGGGCTCTTCAACCTCTCCAAGCTCTCGGTCTGGTGGCTGCGCCTGGGCATTACGATCGAACGCATTCGGCCCGGTCATCCGCAACAGAACGGGCGCCACGAGCGCATGCACCTGACGCTCAAGAAAGAAGCCACCCGCCCGGCCGGCGCCAATCTGCTGCAACAACAAGCCAAGTTCGATGCCTTCCTGGACGAGTTCAACCACGAGCGCCCGCATGAGGCACTCGACATCAAGTGCCCGGCTGAAGTCTATACCGCTTCCACCACGCTGTATCGTGGCATCGGTGAGCCGCAGTACCCGTTTCACGACAAGACCGTCGTCGTCACCAACTGTGGCCGTCTTTGCCTTTACCGCAAGAAGATCAATCTCAGCACCTGCCTGGCCGGCCAGGCTGTCGGAATCAAGGAAGTCGATGACGGCATCTGGCTCGTCAGCTTCATGCATTATGACCTTGGCTATGTTGATCTGGAGGAGAAATCTTTGCAGCCCTTGGAAAATCCCTTTGGGCCAAAAGTGTTACCTATGTCTTAGGTACAATCTGTTACCTATGTCTCCGGTCCGGACACCTTTTTGTTGGTGGACGGCATGGGATTCGAACCCACGACCCCCACGTTGCGAACGTGGTGCTCTCCCAGCTGAGCTAGCCGCCCATTCTCTGTAAACGCATGCAGATGCTAGCACTGCATGTGCTGCGGCAGGACCGCGACCCCTCAACTATACCATCCGATTCGCGCCCCGCTGCTTACCGTCCAGAGGATCCGAAACCTCCAACGCCACGCACCGATTCCGCGAGATCGGCCTCTTGCCATTCGAACTCTTCGCACTTGGCCAGCACCATCTGCGCGATGCGGTCGCCGGCGTGAATTTCATAAGGCGAATTTCCCAGGTTCAGCAGAATTACTTTCAACTCGCCGCGATAACCCGGGTCGATCGTCGCGGGCGCGTTCGGCAGGGTGATTGCGTGATTCAGCGCCAACCCGCTGCGCGGCCTGACCTGCACCTCATATCCACGGGGAATCTCGAGCGCCAGCCCGGTGGGTACCGCCTGTGGCACTCCCGGCTGCAGAACCGCGCCCACGACTGCCCTTACGTCCACGCCCGCGTCCTCTTGCGGCCCATGTGCGTACTGCGGTAACTGCGCCTCTGGATGCAATCTCTTGATTCGAATTCGCACGAACGGAACCTAAACCTTGGCCCACCGGCACTAGCGGGCTCATCCGGTATCATAACGGTTCATGCCGGGATCCACAGCCGTTCCCAGCCCCTCGAAAAAGCGGGTTTTGACCGTCGCGCCAATGCCCCCTGAGAAGCTCGCCTATGCGCTCGCCCGCTACAGCCGCTCGCCCGATTCCATCCGGGATTCGGTCGAGTGGGTGCGTACGCACGATTCCGCGAGGTTTCTGGAGAGCTTTTATTTCCAGTACGGCCACGCGTCCATCGCCGACCTGGGCCATGTAACGGTCTGCTTCGAAGGCGTCTCGGAATTAGCCGCCACCGAGATTGAGGACGAGCCGCTTTGGGATGGCCAGGCGAGAAGCTCGCGCTATCAGGATTTCTCAAATTCCGGTGTGATCGTCCCTCCCGAGTTATCGGCCGAAGAAGCACAGATCTACACGGCGGCGGCGCAGGACCTCATCGCGTCCTATCGGAGCATCCATGAGCGCGCGCTCGAAACTCTGCGCGAACGGCTGCCGCAACCTGCCGACATGAAGCCCGAAGCGTACCGGCGTAACCTCGCCGCTCGCGCCTTTGATGTGGCGCGTTATCTGTTGCCCTTCGGCATTCCCACCGGAGTGGGACAAGTGACCAGCATTCGCACCTTGGAGAAGCAGATTCGCCGCTTTAAGGCTTCTGAATTTCAAGAGCTTCGGGAACTCGGGGAAGATCTCGCAAAAGCGTGCACCGCTGCGCCGGAATGCATCTGGCAGGACACCGGCGGAGCGGTCGAGCCGATCGCGCCGACACTCGCGCGCCACGCCGACGCCGATGAACATCTGCCGCAATTGCGCGCCGATCTGACTGAATGGGCGGCCGATCATCTTCCGCATCCAAACGGTCGCGAAATGCCGTGCGTCGATCTGCTGCAACCGGCCGACCAGGTAGCGGACATCTGCGCGTCCCTGCTTTATCCCGTGACCGATCGCCCCTATCGCGAGTTATACGAAATTGCGATCGGGTGGCCTGCGGAACGCCGTGAGCAGTTCCTGACGCTGGCATTAGGAAGCCGCAAGCGCCGTGATGACCTGCCGCGGCATTTTCGAACTGCGCCTTATGTCTTCGATTTCGTTATGGATATCGGCGCATACCGGGATCTTCACCGCCATCGCCGCTGTCAGCAATTGCGCCAGCAGTACACAAACCGGCTAGGCTACGATAGGCCCGCACTCATCGATGAGTGTGGCGCCGGTCCGGAGTTTGCCGAGGCCGTTTCGAAGGCGAATACATGCATCGCGCAACTGCCTCAGCCCGCCGCGCAATACCTGTTGCCCATGGCTTCAAGATCGCGCTTTCTTTTCAAAATGGATTTTGCCGAGATCGAATACATTTCGCGCCTGCGCAGCGGAGTAAAAGGGCATTTCTCATATCGCAAAATCGCCTGGGAGATGAAGCAGGCTCTCTCGCGGCTCGACCCGCTGCTTGGCGGGTTAATTGAAGCTACTCCGCCCTGGATAGAGGATCCGCTCAAACGCTAGGGCGTAAGCCCTCAAGCAAAGGATCGCTGCCCGACGGCTAAAGAAGTTTCAGAGCCGGCCGATAAGCGTGGGAGAGAGTGACCGATGCAGATCGAATCGGCGTTCCCAATCTTAGCAATTTCGCAAGCAACTGCGCCTCAATCGAGTCAGCCGGCGTCAAGCAACGCCCAGGTGCGTAACGCGGTCGATGATCTGAATGCGGGCGAATTGCTGGGTTTCGATCGACAGTTGAGATTTTCTACCGACCCGCAGAGCCGGTTGGGCATCGTGCAGGTGCTCAGCCGCAGCAGCGGTGAAGTCATCACTCAAATTCCGTCCGAACTGATTCTCGGTCTGGCACAAGCTCTAAAAACGAATCATTGACTTCGGCTTTCCTGCCGATGTAAGGACTGAAGGGACCTAATCTTCTCAAAATGGCTTATCCGCCCCATGCTGCCTACGCGCAGAATGAGATCCTCACCGCCAGCCCGGAGCGGCTGGTCGAAATTCTATATGACCTCGGCATCCGTTCCATTGCTCGCGCGCGAGAGTGCAACCGTGCGAAAGAGATCCCAGGCCGCGTTTCGAACATCAACAAGGCCTTTGCGGTACTCGTCGAACTGGCGGACGGCTTGGATTTCGAAGCCGGCCGCGAGATCGCTACCAATTACGCGCGCATCTACGATTATTGCCAGCGCCGGCTGATCGAAGCCAACGCGAAGCAGTCAGACGATATTCTTGCCGAGGTCCAATCCTTGCTGGCGGATTTGCGGGAAGCTTGGGAAGTGGTGGCCGTCAAAGTGGGGGCGGAGCGAACTGCACAACTGCTATCGCCCGAAGTTCTTCCGTTGGAAGAAGCGCTTGCCGGTTCGGTGAATTGCGTCGGCTGAGCCGTTCAGGCGATCGGCCGAGCCGGTTCAGTCGAGATTGAGCGTCCTTTTCACCGTGCCGCGCTCGCCTTGTATTTTCTGCTGCAGCAGCATGATCGAGTAGATCAACTGCTCGGGTCGCGGCGGGCAGCCAGGGACATACACATCGATGGGAATCACCTGGTTGACCGGCACCAGCGCGTAATTGCTGAATACGCCGGTCGAGGTCGCGCATGCGCCCATCGAGATCACCCACTTCGGCTCGGGCATCTGCCGATACAAATGCCGAATCACCGGCGCCATCTTGTTTGAGACGCGGCCTGCAATGATCATCAAGTCCGATTGCCGCGGCGAGCCTCGAAATACCTCCGCGCCGAATCGGGCAGCATCAAATCGCGATGCCATCATGGACATCATTTCAATGGCACAGCAGGCCAGCCCAAACGTCATCGGCCACAGCGAGTTCTTTCGCGCCCAGTTCAGCGCGCTGTCCAAGGTGGTCGTGATGATGCCTTCGTGCAGCTCATGCCCGAAATCCTGATCCATTCGCTCGAACAGCTCGGGCGGCTGGCTGATTTCGAACTTTTCTACATCGCTCACAATCGAATTATCCCATGCGCGGCATAAGTCCGCCTGCAATCGAAACAAGATCGGAGAGTCTAAGGAGCGGATGCAACTAGTCGAGTTTCAACGCGCGACAGATTACGAAAACGCGCTCTCGAAAGCAGCGGATGAATGCGGAATCGAGCGCGAATACTGGGACATTTTCAGTAACAGGCGCGAAGTCTCGGGCCAAGTCCGGGGCAAAATTCTGGACGCGCTCGGTTGGGATACGTCGAGCTTCGAAACCATTGAGCACCGGCGCCGCGAGCGTTTCGAAGAAGCATACGCGCAGCCACTCGCGAAAACGGTCGTGATCTCTGAATCGGAAAAGTCGGTGTTGCTGACGCTTCCCGTCGATGCAACGGCGGCATCCATCTGCTTTGAAATCGCGCTCGAAGAAGGGCAACAGCTTGCCGGTTCCGTCGAAACGGCCCAACTTCGAGTCGCGCGGCGGATTTTGCTGGACGGACGCGAGTGGCTCAGCTTGGAACTCGGCCTTCCCGCCGAATTGCCTCCCGGGTATCACCGGCTGAAAGTGAGCGTCAATGGTCGCGCTGCGGGCGAAAGCAATCTGATCCTCTGCCCCGATCGCGCCTACTTGCCGCAAATTTTGGCCAATAATGGCAAGACCGCCGGATTCAATGTTGCCCTTTATGGGCTTCGTTCGGAACGCAATTGGGGCTGCGGAGACTTTGCCGATCTCCGTGCGTTATGCGATTGGGCGAGTAATGAGATCGGCTTCAGCTTAATCGGCCTGAATCCACTGCACGCGCTGGCGAATCGCGCGCCCTACAATACCAGCCCCTATCTTCCGCTTTCGATGTTCTACAAAAACCTGATTTATATCGATATTGAGGCAGTGCCGGAATGCAATACTTCACGTTGCGCGCGGCAACTGCTGAGGTCGCCACGGTTTCAGGAGAAGCTCCGTCGTCTTCGCGAAGCTGAGTTTGTCGAATACGAAGCTGTCGACCGCCTCAAGCGCCGCTTTCTGAAACTGTTGTACCGCGAATTTCGTCGATCTCGGACCTCTAATCCTGCGCGCGCGAAAGCGTTCGCCCAATACTGCGAACGCGAAGGAGAGCTGCTCGAAAAATTTGCGCTTTACTGCGCTCTGGATGAAATTCTTCACAAGCAGAATCCGAACTGTTGGGTATGGGGAAATTGGGCGCGCGAATATCAGGACCCGCAATCGGAAGCATGTGTACGATTTTCGGAAGAGCACTCGCGATTGATCGAGTACTACAAATACATTCAGTTCGTCATCGAAGAGCAGCTCGCCGCTGCGCAGACCTACGCCAAAGAATGCGGCATGCAGATCGGGCTTTATCACGACTTGGCAGTCGCGACCGACAAGTGTGGCTCAGACCTGTGGGCGCATCGAAATTTTTATGTGAATGGATGCCGGGTCGGTGCCCCTCCCGATGATTTCTCGCCCGATGGTCAGGATTGGGCGTTTCCACCGCCGAATCCACAAGCGCATCGGGACAGCGGGTATCGTCTCTTCCGCGAAGGCATCCGCAAAGCAATCGCACATGGCGGAGCGCTGCGAATTGATCACGTCATGCGCCTGTTCCGGCTGTTCTGGGTGCCCGAAGGCTTTAGCCCCGCCCAAGGAACCTATGTTCGAGACAATGCGACGGATCTGTTGCGCATCCTGGCGCTCGAAAGCGTTCGCAACGAGGCTATGGTTATCGGCGAAGATCTGGGCACCGTGACCGACGAGATCCGCGATGCGCTCTGCCGCTTCGGAATCCTGAGTTATCGGCTTTTCTACTTCGAAAAAAACCCTCGGGACGGCTCGTTCATTGCGACCCGCGAGTATCCTCGCCAGGCGCTCGTCGGCTCGAGTACGCACGACCTGCCCTCTATCGCGGGCTTCTGGACTACTCGCGATGTCGAAGCCCGCAAGGCCGCCGGACTGATCGACGAGAACGCGTACCGGACGCAACTCGAAGATCGAAAACGCGAGCGCCAGCGCATGCTCGACCGTTTGCATGCCGAAAACCTGCTTCCGCAAGGCTATCCTCGAAACGCTGACGATTTGCCCGAGATGAATGGCGATCTGCACAATGCCATCATCGGTTTTCTCGCCCAAACGCCATCCATGGTGCTGCTGCTCAATCAGGAAGATTTCACGATGGAAACCGACCAGCAGAATCTACCCGGCAGCACCGCCCAATACCCCAACTGGTGCCGCAAGATGAAATGGACGCTCGAGGATTTGCGTGCTCCCTTTGCGCAGGGTTCCGCGCAGATGTTCCGCGATCAACTCGCGCGCACCGGCCGCAAGGCTGATCGAGGCGCGTAATCTTAATGAGTGAATATGCGATTTACCTCGTCTAACCTGTGGCGCGCTTTTGCGCTCGCCGCGATTTCTATGCCTGCTACTTATGCCTCTGGAGCCCCGCAAGCTCCTCCTCAATCGGATTACTTCGTCTATGTCGGCGTGTACGGCAAAGGCGTTTACGCCTACCGTTTCCATCCAAATGGCGCGAAGCTGGACGAATTGGGCATGGTCGGCCCGGTTGTGAACCCATCGTTCGTGGTTGCCGATCCCGATTACAATTATCTGTTCGCGGTCAGCGAGCTCGAAGGCAAGCAAAACGGCGGTGTCGCGAGTTTTGCAATCAATCGTGAGACCGGAAAATTGCAACCGCTCAACAGCGTCTCCTCCGGCGGCGTCGCTCCCTGCCATCTAGTTGTCGATCACACCGGAAAGATGCTCATTGTTGCGAATTACGGCACCGGCGGCGTCTCCTCCTATGCGATCGGACCCGACGGCCGCATCGGCAACATGGGTTCCCTGATGACGGCCGAAGGATCAAGTGTGAATCGCGAACGTCAGGAAGGTCCGCACGCGCATGAGGTCGTGCTTTCCTCTGATAATCGGCTCGCGTACGTGCCCGACCTCGGCCTCGATGAAATTCGTATCTACAACCTCGATCCGGCGCAGGCGAAACTTACGCCGCACAATCCTCCGTATGCAAAAGTGGATGCCGGGTTCGGCCCGCGCCACATCGCCTTTAGCCCGGACGGCAAATACGCTTATGTCGCCAGTGAGCTGAAATCGTTCGTCACTGTCTTCTCTCGTAACGCCGCCGACGGCTCGTTGCATGAAATTCAAAAAGTTTCCACTCTTCCCGAGGGTTTCACGGGAGATAACGCGCCCGCTGAGGTTTTGATCGATCGCGCGGGCAAGTTCGTATACGTGTCGAATCGCGGGCCGGGAACCATCGCCGTCTTTGCCGTCGATCCGGCAAATGGCACGCTACGTCAGGTGCAAATCGCATCCACGGGCGGCACGTTCCCCCGCGGCGTTGAACTCGATCCCACGGGACACTACATGTTTGCCGGCGATCAGAAGGCAGATCAGTTCGTATTGTTCCGCGTCGACCCGAACAACGGCCAACTCGCTCTCACCGGTCAGGTATTCAACGTGCCCTCGCCGGTATCGTTCTTATTTGTGCCTGTGAAATAAGCTGCGCAGGAGCGCACAGGGCGTCTTCGCTTTAGCGCGTTCGCTCTAGCGCGTTGCTGCCCGTTGTGCGCGGTTCATGCAGGAGCGCACAGGGCGTCTTCGCTTTAGCGCGTTTGTTGCCCGTTTAGCGCGGTCTCACGCGGGTGCCTTCCATCCGCCGAACTTATCCTCAATCAGCTTCGCCACTCGCAGCGCAGCCAGATCTTGCCATGGCTTCGCGACCACCTGCACGTTGATCGGCAGTCCACCTGTTTCCGCGCAACGCACCGTCGCCGCGGGCGCGCCGGCCGCGTTCCACGCCATCGTGTAGCTGAAGCCTTCAAAATTGCCGGTCTTGACCGAATCGCCATGCATCAATGCAGCCTGCGTGTAAACCGGGCACACAATTACATCGAATCGTTCGAACAACTGCGCCATTTCCGTTCGATATTCATCCCACTTCGCCCATCGCGCTGCCAGCTCTGAGGCTGTTGCTCGCAGCGGCCGCATGCGGTCGAGCCAGGCTGTTAACAACCCATGCACGCGCACGCTGCCCATCTCTCGCAAATATGCGTCGATTCCGTCCACGCCGTCCGCGCCGAGCAATCCAAACTCGATTTCGAACGCCTGCTCGATTCCGGGAGGCCTGCATTCTTCGACTCGCATTCCCGCGCTTGAAACAAATTCTGCGCACGCGATCACCGCATTCCTCACTGCATCCGTGCAGCGCGCGAATCCGTTGTCGGTGAAAAACGCCACGCGCATTCCGGTGAGGTTGCCTTCGACGAGCGGAACCGGAGGCGCCGTGAAATCTTGTCCATCTTCGCCGGAAAGCAACTGCATCGCGATCACGAGGTCTTCGATATGCCGCGCCATCGGCCCAATCTGCCACAGCGCCTCAATCCAGCCTCCAGCGGGTGGCACGTGCCCCGTTCGCGGAAGCCGTCCGCTCGTGGGCTTAATACTCGCGATACCGCAGAAATGCGCCGGGACCCGCACACTTCCCGCCGCGTCGCTTCCCAAGCCTAACGGCGATCCGCAGGCCGCAATCAGCGCCGATTCGCCGCCGCTGCTGCCACCCGAAGTGCGCGCAGGTTCGTACGGGTTGTTCGTCCGGCCGTAGATCAAGTTGTCGCTTTCGAACGCAAACAGCAGATCCGGCAAGTTGGTCTTGGCGATCGGAATCGCTCCCGCTGCGCGTAACCGCCGTACCACCGTCGCGTCCCGTTCCGCAGGCGCCGCGTTCCGCCGGCCCCATGTGCCCGCCGTGCATTTCCTGCCTTGCACCTCGATCGAGTCTTTGATCGAGAACGGCACGCCATGCAACGGCCCGCACGGTTCGCCTCGCGCCAGCTTCGCATCCGCCGCCTCTGCTTCTTGCAACGCTGCTTCCTCGATCAAATCGACAACCGCGTTGATCGCCGGGTTCACCCTTCGAATCTGGTCGAAATGTGCCTGGAGCAATTCAACCGAGGAAACCTGGCGCTCGCGGACCATCCGCGCCATGGCAACTGCACTTCGATTCAGCAAATATCAACCTATCAGTTGATGTGCCGCTCAATCGCCTTGCCTAAAATAGTCTTTCGGTCCCAGGATGAGAGGTTTTGGCGCTCTGACCTGCATGTTCGTCGTGTGCGCGCTTGTAATCATTGCCGCACAGAGCCCGCGAACATCTGAAACTCCGCAGAAAGAAGACGAGCTTTGGCAGGACCGCAACCTCGGTAAAGCGTTCTACGAGAATCCGGACACCCACCTCCAAGCCGTTGACGAGCTCCGCGCCGCTCTGCAACTCGAACCCGATTCGGTTCGCGAGCAGATCAACTACGCTCTGGCTCTATTGCGCGCCGGGCAAACAGATGCGGGTGTGGCGGAACTTCTGGTTGCGCAAAAACACGACCCCGCGATTCCGCACACCTGGTTCAATCTCGGAATTGCGTACAAGCGCGCCGGGGATTACGACAAGGCGATCACCGAGTTTCGCGGCATGCTGCGTTTGGTTCCAAACGATCCGATCACGCATTACAACCTCGGAGCCGTTCTGCGAGCCAAAGGCGACACGCAAGCCGCGCTGCCCGAGTTTCTGAAAGCCGCGGAATTGAACCCGAATCTCGCCGGTCCGCACTTCCAACTTTTCACCGTCTACCAGCGCGCGGGCGACAAGGAAGCTGCCGCGCATCAACGCCAGCTCTTCGAAGCCGCCAAGAAGCGCGACGAAGGCGCAGCCGTTCCCGAAGACATGGAGTGGAGTTTCTATGCCGAACTCTACGATCCTCCCGTCCCGCGCCGTTCGGCCGAAAACAACCCGCATTACGACGATCGGCTCGTCTCGACCGGCTGGGATCCTGCTACTTCCGGTATGGAGTTGATCGATGTCGAAGCCTCCGGCCACGTCGATCTGCTCGTCTGGTCCCGCGACCGCGTTTCCCTTTACAAAAACGGCGCGGAGGAAGCAAAAAACACCGGCTTGGAAGGGTTGCGCGATGTGCGCGGTATCGCAGTCGGTGATTACGATAACGACGGCCTGCCCGATCTATGCGTCCTAACCGGCGCTGGCGCGACGATCTTTCACAACAATAAAGGCGTCTTCACAAAATACCTGGACCTTCCGAACACGGCGGGAGCCACGAAAGCGCTCTGGCTCGATTACGATCACGATTACGATCTCGACCTGCTGCTCTTCGGCCCGAATCCAGTGCTGATGCGCAACAACGGCGCCGGAAAATTCGAAGAGCATACTGCGGCGTTCCCCTTCGTTAAGGGTCAGGCGCTCGATGCTGTCTCGTTCGCGATCCAAGGCGACACCGCCGCGCGCGACGTGGTCGTTTCGTATGAGGACCGCCCCGGCGTTTTGTATCGCGACAAGCTGAACGGTGTTTTTGAAGCCGCCGATATCCCTGCCATCTCGCCCGGCACTCGATGGCTCGCGGTTCAGGATTTTAATCACGATGGCTTGCTCGATGTGGTGAGCTATGCGCCGGAAACCTACGCGGTCGAGAACAAATCGGGCCAGCTCGCGCGTGTTTCGAACGCGAAAACCGCGCCCGCGCTCATCCGTGCCGATTTCAATGGTGATCTGCGCGAGGATTACGCGCGCATCTTGCCCGACGGATCACTGCATGTCTACCTGAACGCCTCACCCGCCGATCGCTGGAGCACCGTCCGTATCCAAGGCGTCAAGAACACCAAAGAAGCCGCGGATGCCACCGTCGAGATGAAATCCGGCATCTACTACGACAAACGGATCTACCACGGCGTGCCGCTCGCGTTCGCGATGGACGCGCATGCCGATGCCGATACCGTTCGCATCACGTGGCCGAACGGCCTCATTCAGAACGAAACGCATCAAAAGGCCGGCGCGGCGCTGAAGATCGCCGAAGCCCAGCGCCTTTCCGGCTCATGCCCGATGGTTTATGTCTGGGACGGCAAGAAGTTTCAATTCGTCTCGGACGTTCTCGGCGTCGCTCCTCTAGGAGCAAGTTCGGGAGACGGTTCTTACTTTCCGGTGCAGCATCGCGAGTACCTTCGCATCCCTGGTTCTGCTCTGAAAGCGGAAAACGGAAACTATCAGGTCCATATCGCCGAAGAGCTGCACGAAGTTTCCTATCTCGATGAGTTGCAACTCATCGCAGTCGACCACCCCTCGGACGAGGAGATCTATACCAACGATAAGTTCAAATCGCCGCCGTATCCCGAGTTTCACCTGTTTGGCGCGCGCGAAAAAGTTCATCCCATCCGCGCTATCGATGACCACCATCAGGACGTCGCGGCCAGCCTCGCGAGCATCGATCAAAAATATCCCACCGGCTTTACGCACGACAGCTCCGGTGTCGCCGAGCTTCACTCGCTCACGCTCGATTTCGGCAAAGCGGCGCCCGATAATCACGCCGCGCTCGTGCTGAACGGCTGGGTCGATTGGGCGGACGGCAGTACTTTTCTGGGTCAAGCGCAAAACGGCAAAGGCCTGGTCTTTCCTTATCTGCAGGTCAAGGACGCGCACGGCAAATGGAAGACCGTCGTAGAAGACATGGGGATTCCTTCGGGCAAGCCGAAGAGCATCGTCGTTGATCTGGATGGGAAATTTCTCTCGCGCTCACGTGAAGTCCGGATCGTCACGAATCTTTGCGTCTATTGGGACGAGATCTTCCTCACCGACAATGCCGGCTCGCCTGATGTGCGTCTCACGCCCATAGACGCCAGCGCCGCGAATCTGAATTTCCGCGGTTTCTCCAAAGTGTTGATCGACCCCGCGCGTCAGCAGCCTGAAAAGTTCTTGTATGACGATGTGCGGCCTGTCTCGAATTGGAACCCGACGCCGGGCTTCTACACTCGATACGGCGATGTCCAGCCGCTCGTGACGCAGATGGACGATCGCATGGCTATCATGGGCTCGGGTGACGAGCTGAAGCTGCAATTCCCGTCCGCCCGTCTCCCGAAATTACCCGCTGGCTGGTCGCGCGATTTTCTGCTGCTCGTCGATGGCTGGGCGAAAGATGCCGACGCGAACACCGCGTTCAGCCAAAGCGTAAATCCTCTGCCCTTTCACGGCATGACCGCTTATCCCTACACTCCCAACGAGCACTTCCCGGACGACCAGGATCATAAACGATACATCGACGACTACCTCACTCGTCCGGCATTGCGGTTGATCCTGCCACTCGCGCCGGAGCAACCTGCGGACTAAATGAAATGAATCGCCGGCTTGCATTCCTTTGCGCGCTTTCGGTACTGATTCTTGCCATTAACAGTGCGCTGTTGTGGGCCTTCCCCGCTGCCACCGCCTTCAACGTAGCGAATCTGTTACTACATGTGGGGCTTGGCGCGGTCATGGGCATAGCCGCGCTGCTTTTCGCTCGCCGCGAGCCCCGGCTGTGGTCGGTAGTCCTTGCCGCCTTCACCGGCGCGTTGCTTGTGTATGTCGGCAACACGCATGATCATCGCGCCGTGCTCGTGATTCATGTGGTTGTCTCGCTCGCTGCAGTAGCGATTCTCTTCGCCCGCCGCGAAAATTTCCTTTTCGCCAAGATCGGGGCCGCTGCTGCCGCACTCGTGCTGGTTGGCGGCGTCTCGTACCGGTATGCAATCCGATCGCAGGAGCATATCGTCAACTCCCGAATTGTGCCGCTGTCAATGAATCAGGAAGGCGGAGGGCCATCGAGCCCGTTCTTTCCATCCGGCGCGAATACCACCAACGGAAAGATCGTTCCGTCCTCCTTCTTCATGGAATCGAAGAAATGCGGCGAGTGCCATCGCGACATCTACGAACAATGGAAGAGCTCCGCGCATCACTTCGCATCGTTCAACAATCAGTTCTACCGGAAATCCATCGAATACATGCAATCGGTGGTCGGCACGAGGCCGAGCAAATGGTGCGCCGGCTGCCACGATCATGCCGTTTTCTTCAACGGCCGCTTCGATCGCCCCATAAAGGAGCAAATCGACACGCCCGAAGCGCAAGCCGGATTGAGCTGCATGTCCTGCCACTCTATCGTGCATGTGAATGGCAGCGTTGGAAACGGCAGCTTCGCCATGTCCTATCCACCGCTGCACGAAATTGCCAACAGTTCGAATCCGCTGATGCATGATCTCGAGCGATTCGTCACTTACTCGGCTCCCGAAGCGCACCGCCGCACCTTCATGAAACCCTTCATGCGCGAGAGCACGGCCGAATACTGCTCCGTCTGTCATAAGGTGCACCTCGATGTTCCGGTGAATCAGTACCGCTGGTTCCGCGGCTTCAATGAATACGACAACTGGCAGGCCAGCGGCGTCTCCGGGCAAGGCGCGCGTTCCTTCTATTACCCTGCGAAATCCATGAATTGCGCCGATTGCCACATGCCGCTGGTTCCTTCTCACGACCCGGGTAACATTCACGGCAAAGTGCATTCGCACAGCTTCCCTGGCGCCAATACCGCGGTTCCATTCGCCAATGAAGACGCGAAGCAACTCGCGCTCACTGAAAGTTTCCTCAAATCCGGCTTCATCTCGGTCGATATTTTCGCCGTCAGTCCGGTCAACCGCCAAAAATCGGATACCGAGATGATTCGCCGCGGCGGTGGCGCGCCGCAACTCAACACCACCTTCGCAGTGGGCGAAGAAGCCGAGCAGACCACTCCAGGCGTCATTCGGAACGTAGGCGCAGTCGCAGCGCCGATCGATGCTTCGCGCATTACCGTGCAGCCTGGCGAAACCGTGCGCGTCGATGTTGTGGTGCGCACAATAAAAATCGGCCACTTCTTTCCGGGCGGTACCGTGGACGCCTTCGATGTGTGGCTCGAGCTCAAGGCGCAAGACGACGAGGGACGCTGCGTCTTCTGGAGCGGCATGGTGGAAGACAACGGCAAAGGACCCGTCGAACCAGGCGCGCACTTCTATCGCTCTTATCAGCTCGATGCCGCCGGTAACATGATCAACAAGCGTAATGCGTGGCAAGCGCGCAGCGTTCTCTATACTCGACTGATTCCGCCCGGCGCCGATGATGTCGTGCATTATCTGGTCCACGTGCCGCGCGACGCCAAAGGCAACATCCACTTCACTGCCCATCTGAATTACCGAAAATTCTCCTGGTATTACACGCATTTTTCCTATGCGGGCGAGCCGAAACCCGGTCAGAACTCTTTGCTGTTGACCAGCGACCACAACAGCCTCGAATACAGCTTCGATCCGGAAAATATTCCCTCGGATGTCTCGGGCCGCATCAAAGGCCAGATTCCGGACCTGCCGATCGTCACGCTCGCATCGGCGAACGCAGATATTCCTGTCTCCGATCAGCCTCCACAGTGGAACTCGGTGACCAAGCCTGCTACCGCCGGTCGCTGGAACGACTGGGGCATCGGGCTGCTGTTGCAAGGGGATCTGAAGGGCGCGGAATTCGCCTTTCGAAAGTCCGCCGAAGCGAATCCGAAATATGCCGATGCCTGGTTGAACGTCGCGCGCGCGCTCATACGCGAAGGCGAAGTCTCCGAGGCGAAGCCGTTCATTGAGCATGCGCTTCAAATCAATCCTTCGCTCGGCCGCATCTACTATTTCCGGGCTCTCATCGAAAAGTCGGATGGCAATTACGACGCCGCGCTTACCTCGTTGGAACGCGTCGAGTCGCAATATCCGCGCGACCGCGTGGTGCTGAATCAGATCGCGCGCATTCTGTTCCTCAAGCGCGAATATGCAAAGGCCATCGCTTATCTGCAGCGCGTCTGCGATATCGATCCCGAAGATGTGCAGATGCATTACACCGCCATGCTCTGTTATCGCGGCCTTGGCGACGCCAAAAACGCCAATCGCGAGCAGACGCTCTTCGAGCGCTTCAAGGCCGACGAGGCGTCGCAGTCCATCACCGCGCAGCGCCGTATGGTCAGCCCGGAGGACAACAACGAGCGGCAGTTGATCCACGATCATGAATCCGTCGCGCTCGAACAACCATGAAGATCTCTGCTGTTCTAATTACCGGGGCGTTTTCACTTAGCGCCTGCCTGCTTCTGCAAAGCTTCACGCCGGCAATCCCCGACGCCCCGATCCAGTTTGTGGATGTGACCCAGAAAGCCGGCCTGCATTTCGTTCATCACAGCGGTGCGACCGGGAAAAAGTATCTGCCCGAAACCCTCGGTGCGGGTTGCGCGTTCGTGGACCTCGATGGCGATGGCTGGCCCGACATCTTATTGATTAACGGCAAGGACTTCACGCCGCACGCCCGGCGCTCGCTTCCTGCGCTGTACCGCAACAATCGTAACGGCACATTTACCGACATTACGCGCGGCAGCGGGCTCGACGTTGAAATGTACGGCATGGGCGTAGCGGTCGCCGATTACGATAACGACGGCCTGCCCGATATCTACATCACCGCGCTTGACGGCGATCATCTGTTTCACAACGAAGGCCACGGCCACTTTCGCGACGTTACCGCCCAAAGCGGCATTCGCAACGCCAATTTCGGCACCAGTGCGGCGTGGCTTGATTACGATCGCGACGGCAAGGCCGATCTCTTCGTCGCGAACTACGTCACTTGGAGCGCGAAAAATGATCTGTGGTGCTCACTCGACGGTGCCACGAAATCCTACTGCACCCCGGAATCTTACAAAGGCACGTCCTGCAAGCTGTATCACAACCTGGGCAACGGGAACTTCGAAGATGTCACCGCCAAAGCCGGCCTTGCCGACCCCACCAGCAAGTCTCTCGGCGTCGTGGTCTTCGACTACAACGGAGACGGCTGGCCGGATATTTTCGTCTCCAACGACACCCAGCCGAGCAAGCTCTACAAAAACAACGGAAACGGTACATTTACTGAGGAAGGAATGCAGGCGGGCGTCGCCTATGGCGAGGACGGTGTCGCGCGCGGCGCGATGGGCGTGGACGCAGCCGACTACGACCACTCCGGCCGGCCCCATTTGCTGGTCGGCAACTTCGCCAACGAGATGCTCGGGCTTTATCACAACGAAGGCAACGGCCTTTTTGTCGATGAAGCGCCGGCTTCCACCGTCGGGCGCGCCAGCCTCCTGAGCCTCACCTTCGGCGTGTTCTTCTTCGACTACAATCTCGATGGCTACGAGGACATCTTCGCCGGCAATGGCCACATTGAGCCCGATATCAATCGCATTCAGCCCAAGGTGCAATACCGCGAAGCCCCTCTGCTGTTCCGCAACCAGGGCCACGGGCATTTTGAAAATGTGAGCGACGACCTCGGTCAGGACTTCCGCCGCCCCATCGTCGCCCGCGGCGCGGCTTACGCCGATTACGATCGCGACGGCGACCTCGATCTGCTCATCAGCACCAATGACGGGCCCGCTCTGCTCTATCGGAACCAGGGCGGCAATCGCAACAACTGGATCACCGTGCGGCTGAACGGGACCAAGTCGAATCGCAGCGCCCTCGGAGCCGTCGTGCGCATCGAGAGTGCGGTTGGAAAGCAGTGGCAGACCGTGCATAGCGGTTCCAGCTACTGCTCCCAAAGCGATCTGGCCCTGACGTTCGGCCTGGGTCGCGCCCGCAGCATCGCTGCCTTGACAGTCGAGTGGCCCAGCGGCGCTCGCCAGCAGTTCAAGAACCTGGCCGTCGACCAGTTCCTTACAATTGACGAGTCGCGCGGAATTTTGAAGTAGCGCCTCCGGCTCCCGCCGTTTGAATCAAAATAGTGAGTTAGCTCATCAATTGAGTGGAGAAATAAATGGCAGGCAACAACACGCTGACCTTCACAGACGACAGCTTCGATAAAGACGTATTGAACTCGGACATCCCTGTTTTAGTGGACTTTTGGGCCGAGTGGTGTGGCCCCTGCCGCATGATGGGCCCGACCGTCGATCAAGTCGCCACCGATTACGCTGGCAAGGTGAAGGTGGGCAAGTTGGACGTCGATAGCAACCAGCAGACCGCATACCGGTATGGGATTCGAGGCATTCCCACGCTGCTGCTGTTCAAGGGCGGCCAGGTCGTGGACCAGAAGGTCGGCGCCATTGGCAAGCCGGAGTTCCAGAAGATGCTTGATAAGCACGTCGCAGCCGCTGTCTAAGCAGGAGCATCCAATCAGATTTGTACTCTAAGGGCGCCAGGGCTGGCGCCCTTTCTGCGTGTGCCTGCACATAGGTACACTGTCCGAAACATGCGTTGGTGTCCAGCCGGTCGTGCGATTGACGGCCGTCTGAGTTCAGTGCCAGCGGCAGGCTTTCTTCAGGACGCCTTCAGGGATTGGCCGAGCGCGGCGAGTATGGCGACGACCCCGAAGGCGATGGCACCCAGGACGATCAGCGCAGGAATTGCAGCGATGGCGCACTTGTCCATCCGGCTACTTCTGCTCGAAATGGGTTAGGATGACCCTTTCGGAATGTAGCCCAGGCGCTATTGCCGAACATCCTTGTCCACTGTCCGGCATCTGCTGATCTCCAAATAAGGCTCGGTAAATCATCGAGTAATATCCGGCGGGTCAACACCCCAGCTCTCCGAAAAGCACCTTCGCCACCCCAGCAAAGGCTTCGCACATGCTATCTGTCCTGCATGCGCATCGTCCCACCGGGATCGCCAGAAATTCGCATGCCCCTTAAGAAGTTCTGCGCGAATCCTATTTCGATGTTGGTGAGTAAGGCCGGAAACGGCCCACGGTTCCACCAGCACTGTTGGATCGGGATCTTCGATCAATATCGCGCCTCTTGCGTCTGGTGCGCTGAAGGGCTACGATGGGGCGTCTAAAGTCTCATCGAGAAGCCCCCGCCTTCGCGCCGGGCTTTTCGTTTTGTAAGGAACTATTCTAGAGGATGCAGGACGCCTAAACGGGCTCCCATATCGAAAGCTTGCAAGTCCAGGTATTCCGGCGCGATGGCTGGATGTGTCGCTGGTGTGGCCGTCCGGTAATCTTTGCCCCATCGCTGAAGTATCTTCAGGCGTTCACACATTTGAATGGATTCGTTGAACCAATCGCTTATCACGACAAGCACTGGACGCGGCGCAACGCCCCGATACTCGATGAACTGGGCGCAGTAATTGACCACGTCGACGCGCACAGTCGCGGCGGTGCGGCTACTCTTGATAACTTCGCTACTGCCTGCAACAAATGCAACGCAAAGAAAAGCAATGCTCTGCACGCAGAGTTCAGCAAGAAATCACCGCGTCCGGTGGTGAAGGGCAAGTACGGTGAGCCGGAGCATTGGGACGGCCTATCGACGCTGTTTGTGATCCTTGTTGAGCGGTCACTACAAACTGCAAGCGCATCGGAACTCGGTTGAGTGAAGCATCTGAAAATGAGAACATCACGCGAAGCGCTAATCTGATTCGGCTTGTTTGCGCGGTCTACCGCCAGCCCGCGTTTTCCGCTTCGCGGCCAATTGCCGGAAGTGCTCCGAGCCCAGCTTGCGTGCGGTGGCGCTTCCGCCCTTGTGTCCCAACGCCGGTGCGGGTGTCCACGCTCCTGCTTCAGGAGATCATCTGTGAGCGATAGCGCCGGTTGAGAAGCACACGGCATCGGCCTGTTCGATTCTCTGGTAACGCCGTAGTAGAAAGAATGAGATCAGCTTCCGATATCAGGTTGCGGAGCGTGCGAAGCCTCCGCGATGGTTGGCCTTACCTCAACGGTAAGGGCCAACTCTAGGAACTGTAAGCGCTCGCTGTTTTCGAGTCAACGCACATTTCAGACCGTACACACTCAGACCGTACACACTGGCATAGACACGCTGGCGATGCTACCCTGTCTCTATGCTGCGGCTGGCGCTTCTGCTCGCCGCCGGGGCGTTGGTGGTTCGCGCCCAATCGCCGTCCGCCGCGCAATCTCCGGATCAAGCGCTTCACTCTGCGGTTCGCGAGGGCAATTTACCGGAGGTGGAGCGGCTGATAGGCGCCGGCGCAAACGTCAATGCTCGTGACGCGCTCGGCAGCACCCCGCTTCTCGATGCAGCCTGGTCTGGAAACGCGCCTGTGCTCCGGTTTCTCGTGAGCCACGGCGCCGATGTGAACGCCCGGCATGCACAGGCAGGTTCTACCGCTCTCGAATACGCCGTTCTCACCGGTCACCCGGAAATCGTGGCTCTGCTGCTGTCCGCTGGCGCACGTGTGGACCTTCCCTACCGGCAGGGTGAAACTGTTCTGCACATCGCAGCCTCGCGCCCGAATCCCGAGATCGTCCAGCTCTTGATCGCAGCGCACGCGAGCCTGACCGCCTCAAACGATAAAGGAAATACTCCCTTGGACGAAGCTGTTCTGCACGGGCGGAATCGCGCCGTGAATCTGCTTGTCGCCGCCGGAGCCAGCGTCCGGCGTACCCATCCCGATGGCCGAGGTCCTCTGCAGGAAGCCTGTATTCAGGGTTTCGCAGATATCGCCCAATCCCTGATCGCCGCAGGCGCCGACCCGCATGCAACCGATGCTTCCGGCCAGACGCCGCTCGATCTCGCGGTCGCTTATAAAAACGGCAGCGTGGTCGCGCTGCTGCTCCGGACCTGCTCCGCCGGCAAGGCGTGTCAAGGAGACGTGCAGCGCGCCATGCGAACGGCCACGCTACGCGGCCAGACCGGGATCGCCAAAATCCTGATCGACGGCGGCTTCGATATCAACACCCCCATCGGCGGTTCCACCTATTTGCATGAGGCGGCTTTGGCAGGCCAGGCCAAAATGGTCCGGCTGCTGCTCGATCGAGGCGCCCGTCTCGACGCCCTCAACCAGAGCGGCGGCACGCCCTTGCACGATGCCGCGCTCGGCGGAAACACCGAAATAATTGCCCTGCTGTTGGATCGGGGATGCCGCATCAATGCCGGCGATCGGGAATCCGGGGCTACGCCATTAATGCTCGCCGCTTCTATGGGACGCTCCGCCGCAGTCGCGCTTCTGCTCAAAAGAGGCGCCGATCCCACCCTCCGCGACAATTCCGGTCATACCGCTCTAGACCGTGCGCGTGAAACAGATGACGCCGTCACCCTCAAGATCCTCCAACACGCAACCGATATGTCCAGTGACAGGACGGCACGAACTTGGCACGCGCAAAAAGAGTCAGCCAGATATTGATAGCAGATGGGCATCTCCTTTTCCGGCGCGGATTGCGCTCTCTCTTAGAAGGAGAGAACGATCTCGAAGTGGTCGGGGAAGCTTCCGATGCTGAAGAAGCGCTTCGGAAGGTAGAAAGCGAACATCCAGCGGTGCTGGTAATGGACGTGGCGCTGCTCGAAAACGGCGGCTCTCAAGCCGTGTTTAGCATTCGGCAAGCGAATCCGTCGCTTTCTATCTTATTTCTCACACACGAGGATGGTCCGCAGCAGTTGAAACAGGCTGTTGAGGCCGGCGGCCGCGGCTATATGTTGAAAAGCAGTACTCCGCCGCAGTTGATTGCCGGGATCCGGCAAGTCGCTTTCACCGACGATCAGAACTCGCACGGACTTTCACGCATTGTCCCCGATCTTCGCGCTCTCTCAGCTCCCAACGAGAAGAGCGCCCGCCCCAGCGCGCTTACCTCTCGCGAACAGGAAGTCATGCGCCTGCTCGCCGAGGGACATACGGTCCGGGAAGTTGCAGCCGATCTCTTGCTGAGCGTCAAAACCGTCGAAGCTCATAAGCTCAATCTCATGCGCAAGCTCGACATCCACAATCGCGCCACCCTGGTCGAATACGCCACGCAACAGGGCTTCCTCGCACCTCAGCCCGCCTAACCAAACCGCCTTCGCCGTCTTAAATCGCTACAGACTTGCTACCCTGCCAATGGGAGCGTCTCAGCCAAATGGCGAAATTCCTTCTGGGCGTTGTAGTCGGAATCGTAGTCGCAGTCATTGGGGCCTTAATTATCGTCTTGGCCATCGGCCGGCTATTCGCAAACAAGGAGCCCACCATTGCTGCCGATTCTGTTCTGGTTCTGTCGCTCGACGGCGACCTGCCGGAGCAGGCGCCCGTCGATGTCAACATTCCGTTCTTCCAAACCCCGGGCGTACCCACCGTGCGCGACATTTGGGCCTCGCTGCGCCAGGCCGCAACCGACAATCGCATCAAAGCGATGGTGATTCAGCCCCACAATTTGATCGCTGGCTGGGGCAAGCTCGAAGAGTTACGCCAGGACATTGCCGATTTCAAGCGCTCGGGCAAGCCTGTCTACGCGTTTCTCGAGAGCCCCGGTTCCAGAGAATACTATGTCGCTTCCATCGCCGACAAGGTGTATCTGTTGCCCGAAGACTTCCTCAACGTGAAAGGTTTTCACATTGAGGAGTTGTATTTCAAGAACGCGCTCGACAAGCTGGGAATCACGGTCGACGTGGACCACATCGGCCGCTTCAAGGATGCCGGCGACATCTTCACAAAAACCAATATGTCGCCCGAGACTCGCGAGGTATTGAATCAGGTTCTCGATCAGATCTATGGCGATTTCTGCACCAGGATCGCAGCGGCACGCCACAAGAGTGCGGATGATATCAGGACTCTGATCGACATGGGACCTTTTCTGTCGGCTCAAGCCAAGGCCTCCGGTTTAGTGGATGAACTCGGTTATGAAGACCAGGTATATACCGATCTGAAGAAGAAAGTGGGGACGGGTGACCTCAAGAAGCTGGATATCCGCACTTACTATCACGCGCTCTCGAATCGAGGCGACCGCATCGCGCTGCTTGTAGGAGAAGGTGACATCGTGAGCGGCTCGCCGGAGGACGGTTTTGGCAACGAAGGCCTGATCGCGTCAGGGACTTTTTCAAAGCTCATTCGCCGGGTGAGAAACGATCGTAGCATCAAAGGCGTTATCTTGCGGGTCGACTCGCCCGGCGGCGATTCGATCGCTTCCGATGACATCCTGCATGAGCTGAAGTTACTAAGCCATGCGAAACCCCTCGTCATCTCCATGTCCGATGTCGCCGCTTCGGGAGGTTACTACATCTCGATGACGGGCGATCCGGTTCTTTCTTACCCGAACACCATTACGGGATCGATCGGGGTGTTGTATGTCCGGCCGAACGTCCACGGGTTATTCGATAAACTCGGAATCTCCGATGATATGGTCAGCCGCGGCAAGCTGGCCGACATGGACTCGATTGATGTGCCGCTCTCAGATGCCGCGCGCCAGAAGCTGCACGATTCCATCCAGGTGACGTACCACGATTTCGTGACCATCGTCGCCAGGGCGCGCAAGAAGACTTACGATCAGATCGAGCCTATTGCGCAAGGTCATGTGTGGATGGGCGCGCAGGCTCAACAAAATGGCCTTGTGGATACGCTCGGCGGTTTGGATCAGGCGATCGCGCTGGTTCGCAAACGCGCGAATCTATCGCCGAACGGCGATACTGACCTGGTCATGTATCCTCCGCGCCGGACTCTGCTGGATGTGCTCGCCAGTTCATCGTCCGATTCCATGGCAGATACCGCTGCGGAAACCAAACTTCGCAAAATGCTGCCTCAGATGCCCAGCCGGATCATTCTGAAAGGCGGCATTTTCCGCATGCTCCCTTATCGCCTGATCGTGCAGTAATCGCGTGTTCAGAACGCCGCAACCGAGCAGATGCCGGTCTCGCCCAACACCGCGTGCATTCGCTCCAATGCAGATTTGTGTATCTGCGAGACTCGGCTTTCGTTCACTCCCAAGACTCCGCCGATTTCCTTCATCGTCATTTCACGGCCGTAATACATCTGAACCACCTGCTGATATCGTTCCGGTAGCTTCTTCATCGCCGAACTCAATCTTTCACGCATTTCGGATCGCGCAACCATTTTGTCCGGGCATTGCGCCGGTGCGGCCGGTGTTTCAGGGTTGTACTCTCCCTCCGAATCGGACCGTTGAACTTGCGCCGCCGCATTCAAAGAACGAAAATCGACCATCAGGCACTGCCACCGGCGTGTGCTGAGGCCCATTGCGCCCGCCACCTCCGTATGCGTCGGATCGCGCTGCAGTTGATCCGTCAATTCGCGCGTGACAGTCTCCATCTGTTTATAGCGTTTCCTTAAATCGCGCGAAGCCCAGTCGAGCTGCCGCAGGCCGTCGAGAATTGCGCCCCTGATCCGGTGCTTGGCATAAGTTCGAAACGGCACTTTCTTATCGGCGCGGTAGCGGCTCGCTGCATCCACTAAGCCCATAACTCCCGCATGTACCAAATCGTCCAGTTCAATGTGTACCGGAACTGATTTCTGTATATGCGACGCGATCGCAGTTACAAGCGGTAAGTGTTCGACGATAAGTTCGTCGCGCCGGGAATTTTCTTTTCTCGCGGCGCTGTTGGACAGTGCTGTTCTACTGGCTGTGGCGTTCACGTGTATCTCTCCCTGGGCTGCAGGCTTAAGCGCCTATCAGCTCGCGTCCTCTGGAAAGGCATCCGTGACACCAGCCGCCTTCGGCTTGGCCCAGCGGCAAAATTGATTTCGAAATGCGAATGGCTTCAGAGACTTAGCCGAAACTCTCGAAAAACGGCCCGGGCCCCGCGTCTCGCCAGAGCCTGATTTCGTTTCCGCTCGGGTTTCAAAGAAGCACCGGTGAGCCGATTTGGAACAGGTGAGAACAACGCGTTCGCAAACGCTCGCGAACCGAAGTCTCTAGGATTTTGCTGATCCCGTCTGTTGCTTGGTATTGAGGATTTTTCTTTGCCCAGATCGACGGAGAGCCTCACAAATATGCGCGGACTCTCTGATTGCAATCGAGATTCACTATGGATGAACGACGCAGACAGATTCTAAACACACTGGCCCAAATGGATAAGCAATTCGGGAAGGGCTCCGTGCTGATGCTCGGCTCTCGAGCGGCTTTGCCGGTCGAAGTGATTCCCACCGGATCGATCGCCGTCGATAGCGCTTTGGGAGCGGGTGGATTTCCGAGAGGCCGTGTGGTCGAGATATTCGGACCGGAATCATCGGGTAAAACAACGCTGGCTTTGCATGTAATTGCCGAAGCCCAGCGATCCGGCGGAGCTGCGGCATTTATTGATGCAGAGCATGCGCTCGATGCTACTTACGCGAAGCGCCTCGGAGTCGATACTGACAACCTCATCGTTTCGCAGCCGGACTACGGTGAGCAGGCGCTGGAAATCGCTCAGGCCCTCGTCAATTCGCAGGCCATCGATGTAATTGTTATCGATTCGGTCGCGGCGCTTACGCCCAAGGCTGAAATCGAAGGCGAAATGGGCGACAGCCACATGGGCCTTCAGGCGCGCATGATGTCGCAGGCTCTGCGCAAGCTGACCGCGTCGGTATCTCGCGCCAACACCTGCCTGGTCTTTATCAATCAATTGCGCGAAAAGATCGGCGTGATGTTTGGCAACCCGGAGACCACAACCGGAGGGCGCGCGCTGAAATTTTATGCTTCCATCCGCGCAGAAGTGCGGCGTACCACTACCATCAAGGACGGGGATTCCGCAGTCGGTAACCGGACCAAAATCAAAATCGTGAAAAACAAAGTAGCCGCGCCGTTCCGCGAAGTCGAAGTCGACATAATGTATGGCAAAGGCATCTCGCGCGAAAGCGACGTGCTCGATATGGGCGTACAGCACGCTTTAGTCGAGAAAAGCGGAGCATGGTACAGCTACAAGGGTGAGCGGATCGGGCAAGGAAGGGAGAATGCCCGCCAGACGCTGATCGATCGGCCCGAGGTTTCGAAGAAGATAGAAGCGGAATTGCGTCAAGCGCTTGGCTTGAATGGAGCCGCGACCCCGAAGCCCGGCCCGGAACTGGAACTCGTCACGAAGACCGATACCCGCAAAGCCACGGCTTCATAGAGCCGCTCTCGTAACCGCTCGAGCGCCCGCCAGGAATCCACGGCAGCGCTCTGTTCTACGATGGACAAAAATCGTTTCATCGCTAGAATGCAGGCAAAAATGATTCCTGCCGCGGGCCGCACGCAACATAGGTTCTCGGCCTTGTTCGTGCTCCTGTTGGCTTATCTCGTCCTCTATCCCTACGGCCAGCACGCGGGTTTTCCTTACCTGGCATTCCGCGTATTTGGCGTAATCGTAACAATTCTTAGCGTCTACGCTGTCAGTTTCCGGCGCGCCTTCGTCTGGTCCGCGTTAGTGCTGGCCATTCCTGCCCTGGTGCAACGTATTGTTCTTCCTCGCGCCGATGCAGGCGCGCTGCCGCTGGCCAGCATCCTTCTCGGATTCGTATTCGATTCCTTCATCGTCGCGGTGATTTTTCGCCGCGTTTTCATCAAGGAAGAGCCCACGAAAGAAACCATCTTCGGAGCCCTGTGTGTTTATCTGTTGCTCGGATTCGGCTTTTCCAGCCTGTATGGCATGTTGGCTACCATGCAGACTCATGCCTTTTATCTGGAGCCGACAGCTAACTTACACACCGTTCCAGACCGGTTCGATCTGATTTATTACAGCTTTGCCAATTTAACCTGCGTGGGCGCACCCGGAATCACGCCCGTTTCCACCCAAGCTCGTTCCATTTCCGTCATTGAAGCTCTGCTCGGGGTCTTGTACCTGGCGGTGCTGATTTCCAGATTGCTTACCGCGTATCATACTCGCTTGGCGAAGACGGACTAGTCGGCCCCCGATCCCCACTTTTCGTTAAAACGCATTCAGCTTGGTGAATTTTCGTATGGGCCTGCGTCCAGCTAGTAGGGAAAAGAACGTATGAGACCTATCAGCCTGCTAGCCTTCTGCGGAATCGGACTGATGACTATTTTGGCGACGGGGTGCCAAAACAGTTCGAATCAGTCCACAGCTCAAACATCAACCGCACCAACATCCACGGCGCCCGATACGACCACGGCGCCCGATACCACCAACGCTTCGGCCACCACCGACGCGGCTGACGGCAATCTGGCGACCGATCAGACCGCCCAAAATGCGCCGCCTGCGGCTGATCAGGGCAATTATCCCAGCTATGACTCAGATACCGATGTCGGCGACGAACCAGCCGCCTACGCCTCCCAACCGCCTCCGGAACTTCCCGACTACAGCCAGCCGCCCTGCCCGGGAGACGACTACGAATGGACGCCCGGCTATTGGGACTATTCCTCCTCTGGCTATTATTGGGTTCCCGGCGCCTGGGTGCTGGCGCCTTATGTAGGCGCGCTTTGGACGCCTCCGTATTGGGCCTACCAGGGCGGCCGCTACCGGCTGCACCGCGGATATTGGGGGCCGCACATCGGCTTTTACGGCGGCATCAATTACGGCTTCGGATATACCGGCCGCGGGTATTACGGCGGCTACTGGAACAGCGGCCGATTCGATTACAACCGCTCCGTAACCAACGTCAATGTCTCAGTCGTTCATAACGTCTACAACCGCAACGTGAACGCAAGCTTCCGGAACGATACTCGCGTCAGCTACAACGGCGGAAACGGCGTGAAACTGCAGCCCATTCCAGCCGAGCAGGTTGTGTTGCGCGAACACCGGACGCCGCCCGTCGCTGCGCAGGTGAGCCACACCAGACAAGCCGCGGCCAATCGCGCTCAATTCGCAGCGGCCAACCATGGACATCCCACACAGGTCGCTCTGGCGCGTCCGCTTCCGACCGCTTATCACGCACCAGCGCCCGCGCCTGCGGGAGTAGAACGCCGCGCAGCGGCCCCGAACGCTGCTGCCAGGCCCGGTGAAAGACCCGAAGCCAGGCCCGGTACGCCGGCAGCCCGGCAGCCCGCCCCGGCCGAGCGCCCCAATGCGCGCCCAGCGCCAGGCGCAGCAGCGCCCAATAACGCACGACGCGCTCCCGAGCAGCCCCGTAACGAGCCAAAAGCCGCCCCCGCTCAGCCGCGATCTGAAGCGAGACCGGCTCCGTCACAGCCCAAAGCTGAGGCACGGCCTGCTCCTGCTCATCCTGAGGCGAAACCAGCCCCGGCGCATCCGCGAACCGAATCCAGACCTGCCGCCGCGCAGCCGAAGGCCGAAGCACGACCAACTCCGGCGCGCCCGGAAGCGAGGCCCGCCGCACAACCGCGAAGCGACTCCAGGCCCGCCGCCGCGCCCAAAGCGGAATCAAGACCGGCTCCTGCGCGTCCCGAAGCCAAGCCCGCCGCGCAATCACATCCTCAGGCCCACAAAGCGGCTGAATCAGCGCACCCGAATACTGAGAAGAAGAACACAAAGGACACCGAGCATCACTGATGGCCCATAACCCAGTTGATGACCTGAATCACCTGATCAAAATCAACAAAGACGCCGAAGCGGGGTTTCGCACCGCGGTCGCAAACGTCAAGAACACCGAGCTCGAAACGCTCTTCGGCGGTTACGCCACACAGCACCGGAAATTTGTCGCCGAGCTGCAGCAGGAAATTGAGCGGCTCGGCGGCACATATGCCGAATCGGGAACCGCCGGCGGCGCGCTGCATCGGGGCTGGATGGACCTGAAATCTGCAATTTCGGGTGACTCCGCTGCGGCGATGCTCACCTCTTGCCAGACCGGCGAAGAGTCTGCGGCAGCGGCCTATGAAGATGCCTCCGATGCGAATCCATCCGGGCAAACGCATTCTCTTCTTGAGAACCACCGCCGGCAGATCCAGGAATTCTGTGTTCGCCTCACGCGCTTGGTCCAGGAAACCAAAAACGGCCTTGAGTTCCCGGCGAATGAATAGGATTATTGCGTCGCAATCAGGTAGCGGCTGAAGAACGCAAGAGTCTGGATCGCTAATTGCCGCCGCGCTTCGGGTGTATGGAACGTGTGCCCGTCATTCACCTTGATCAGCGATGCCGGCACGCCCGCAGTCTGCAATTTGCTCAACAGCTCTTCAGATTGATGAATCTGAACATCCTGATCCTGCGTGCCGTGAAATATCAAAAACGGCGCGTCCCCCTTCGCAACGTGAAACACCGGCGATGCCTCGCGCCACACCTCCGGGTCCTTCGTGTAACTGCCTCCCAAAAACTTGCTCAGAAATGCGTCGCCGTCTGTATCATGGTCGGTCGTGAAGTCGGTTGGCCCGCTGACATCGACAACCGCCTGCACTTTGCTTGAATATCTGGCGAGCGCCGCGTCCGAGTGATCGCGCGTATCTTCCATTCCGAGCAGCGCTGCCAACTGCCCGCCTGCCGAGTGGCCGAACGCGCCCACCAGCTCGGAGTTGACTCCGTATTTGGCCGCATTCGCCCGCACCCATCGCACCGAGCGCTGCACATCGTCAAGCTGCGCCGGCCAACGATTCTCATCCCCGTGAAATAACCGGTAATCGACCGCAAAGGCTACAAATCCCGCGCGCGCAAGAAACTCTCCCATGCCGTGCATCGTGCTCTTGTCAAAGCTCGTCCATCCGCCCCCGTGAATCAGCACAACCGCCGGATGGGTCTCCGCCGTCAGAACGGCAGGCCGGTAAACGTCCAGCAGCAACGCCGACCCGCTAGCCTCTCCGTAGGAGACGTTTTCGTCGACCTTCACCTCTGGATTCCCCTGCTGGGAGGTCGCTCCCCGCGTCTGTGCCGCCTCAGAAGGCTGCTGCGGGAAAGACGCCGCGAACGTCGCGCCAAACGCCGCCACGAGCAGGAACGAAACCAGTTTGCTCATGGACCGAATTGTAGCTCCTGCGCTGCCGCGCCTTCAGTTCGTCTCAATGGCCGGTTCTGTCCGAAAGGTGCAGCGTCGTCATCGGCTCGTGTTTGATGCCGTGCCGCTTACGCCACCACAGTCCGCCATTGAGAAATTGCATTGATAAACAAACTTGCCGGAATAAGCCATCTCAGAAACGGGTCCATGCGAGTTGAATGCAGCGCGTGCCAAATCGTCGCAAGCACGCAAATCGTCGTCAGAAATGCCGTCGCGACCAGCAATTTGTCTTTCGTTTGCGTTCTCACGTCGACATCTCTCCTCGCCGCTTCACGGTTTCTCTCAGCTCTGGCGGAGAGGGAGGGATTCGAACCCTCGGTAGCGCTTTAAGGCACTACGACGGTTTAGCAAACCGCTGCTTTCGACCACTCAGCCACCTCTCCCGATGCCTCGAAACAAGCGCGGTCTTTTGCAATCGTAACATGGGAAATCGCACAAGCGGGTCACACGGGCTTCCCTGTCGGCTCGCCCGCCGTGCGCGTCTAGAATCGAATGTGAACAACTTGTGGAGCCTGGGTGGGCTCTCCTGGCGCCAGCTGGTCTGGCGCACATGGCACGAAACCTGGGAAGACGCTGTCTTTGGCCAAGCCGCGCGGCTGGCGTTTTATCATTTTCTGGCCATCTTTCCGTGTCTGCTTCTGCTCTTCTTTGCGCTCGCGCACGCGCCCGCAGCGGAAGCTCAGTTGCGTGACACACTGACCCAAGCTCTACAACTGCTCCTGCCCCAGCAGTCCTTCACTTTGCTGACATCGTTGATTGACCAGTTAGATCAAACCGCGCACATGGGAACCGCAATCGGGTCAGCCGGCCTCGGAGCGGCTTGGGCCGCCATCAACGGCACATGGGCGGTGATCTCAGGACTCAACACCGCTTACGAAGTGCGCGAAAGCCGGCCGCTCTGGAAGGTGATTCCCATCGCGTTCGCCCTAACCGTTACGCTGGCCATTATATTTTCGATCGCGCTCACCGTGCTCGCCTACGCCTTCCGATTTTTTCCGGGACCTGCATGGATTGTCGAGTGGCCGGTTATCGCTCTGCTGCTGCTCGTGGCCTTCTCGGTCTTTTATCGCTTCGGACCGAATCTCAACGATCGCGAATGGCAGTGGAGCACGCCCGGTGCAACGTTTGCTCTCGTTCTGTGGTTGACCGCCGTCGGGCTGATGCGCCTCTACACCGCGCATTTTCATTCCTACGGCATCATCTATAAGCAACTCAATGGCGCGGCTACGCTGCTGCTGTGGCTTTACTTCACCTCGGCCGCCGTGCTCATCGGCGGAGAAATGAACTCAGAAATCGAAAAGGCCGCTAAGCAACACGAGCGGAGAGCGAACGGAACAGCGCCAACGCGCTTAATCCCGGCCTAGATATTTGTCGAACCATTCGAGCGCCCGGCGCATAACATCAACACGGTCCTGCTGGAACATGAAACGCGTGTCCTTCTCCGGGGTAGACAACCAGCTCGGTAGCCACCCCGAGGTCTTTCAGCGCGTGCCAAAACTCAAACGATTGTGGGGCGGGGCATTCGCCGTCGCGTTCCCCTACTACCACCAGGGTCGGAGTCTTCACGTTATTGATGTAAGTGATCGGCGAGCTCTTGGCGTACACGGCCGGGTCCTTATACACCGACGCCCCGAAGAACGGCGTCATCCATTGGTCGATTGAGTTCTCGCCATAGTAGCTTTGCCAATCGGCGATTCCTGCGCCCGCCACCGCTGCACGAAAACGGTTAGTCTGCGTGACCGTCCACATCGTCATGTAACCGCCGTAGCTCCAGCCCGTGACCCCGATGCGCTCGTTATCAACCGGCGCGCTCTTCACAACCGTGTCCACCCCCGCGAGAATATCGCGTAAATCGCCGCCGCCGAAGTCTTTCACATTGGCGCGCGTGAACGCTTCGCCTTCGCCGTAACTGCCGCGCGGATTGGGAAAAAATACGAAGTATCCTAAGCTTGCCATCGCAGACATGTCGAAGCGGGGCGATGGCCAGGACGGTGTCTTGCCACCGGACGGACCTCCGTGGATTTCAACCACCATTGGATAGCGTTTGTTTGAGTCGAAATTCTGCGGATAAAGCAGCCATCCCTGAACGTGAAAGCCCTGATCCTCCCAGGTGATGCTTTCCGCTTTTCCCCATTGAGGATGCTGATCCGAATTCGCGTGCGTCAGTTCGCGCCATTCGCCGATTTTCCCGGCCCAAACTTCCGGTGCCTGCTCCCATGACGAGCGAATCGCGGCACTCGTGCGGCCATCTCTCGCCAGCGCGAAATCGGGAAAGTTGCCGTCCTCGTGAAGGCCTTCGTTGCCCTTCCACAGAGTTTCCGCCGAGCCACTGGACACATCGAGAGTGGAAATCGCGCTGCCGCCATCAACGTATTCAGTAAAAAGGATGTGCTTTCCATCCCGCCAGCCCAACCCGCTCGCGGTCGACTTGCGGCCTGCTGTGAGATCGCGTGGCTCTCCGCCATCGCTGCCGATGAGGAACAGGTCTCCGCCATTGAATCCCTGGTCGCTCATAATGCCGCCAATGAAGGCGATCTCTTTGCCGTCGGGCGACCAGCGCGGAACTGCCATCTGCCGCTCAACCGGTGCATGATACAGAACCTTCATTTGCCCGGATGCGGCATCGACCGTATAGAGCTGCGCGATCCACCAGTCGTTATCGGCAGGACCGGGCGCGGCCAGCGCCGCGAAGCGTTGCGAATCCGGCGACCAGTCGTATTCATAGATGTTCAGGCTGGCTGTGGTCAACTCCCGCAAATCGCTGCCGTCCGGGTTCATCAAAGTGATGCGCTGGTTATGCAGGCTCGCGCCGATCGCGCCCGTTTGCGCGGGCACCGCCTCGAGCGGCCCGGCGCCCCCACCATGCTCCGCGTATAAGAATGCGATGCGCTTGCCGTCTGGCGACCATTGAATCCCGGTGGCGTATCCATCCAGGTTCGTCAGCCGTTTCGCCTTTGCATCGGGCGAGGATACGGATGAGACCGGAAACACGAAGACCTGGTTTTGAGAAGACTTCGCCGCGAGGAACGCGAATTGGCTGCTGTCCGGCGACCATGCTACGCCGCTTGGATGCGAAGCCTGATTTTCGGGCGCGATGCGCTGCGGATGAGCGCTCCCATTGTTCCACTCGAATAGATAAAGATCGCTTTTTTCGGAGGCGTGCGACGCCGGTTCCACCCACGTGACCCATTTGCCGTCGGGAGAAATCGAGATATCCGAAAACGTATGGACCTGTTCCAGTTGCGTCAGCACGCGGCCGATCTGCGTGTCCTGCGCGCCGAGGTTTGCCGCTGTAAAGTTTGTCGCTGCAAAAAGGAAGACTGCTGTCAGGAACAAGCGGAGCCGGGGATTCGTAAGTGCCGTGGGCATGAGTTAGACCGTTTCATCGTCTCACGATTACTAACTTTGCGTCGACTGAGCAATTACGGGCACGAATCGACCAGGTCGTGTATTCTGCTGTTGAGCATCCCGCACGAGATGAAAAACGGCGAGTCCATACATTGCAGTTCGAGCGTCTGCGCCGCCGGATCGAACAGCCATCGGATGGCGATTCCGTTCTGACTTGCCTGGCCGGAGTTCCCGCTAATACTGATTCCCGCGGCATTTGCCTTCTCTACTAGACACTCGAATCGGGCCTGTGTTACTCCGCTAAAAGTTTGGGTCGCGCAAGCAGCCATAAAGTGGACTCAATTGATTGTCATTCATCGGTCGCAGTCGCAAAGGCCGCCTCCCATTCCGGCTGGTCGCATTGCCGGCACGCACCTCCGCTTATCATCGGAGCATTCGATGATCACGACACAGAGAGGGGCGGGCGCCCGCGTCAACACGCCGCGTCAGGTTCTGTTTGCAAGCCTCATCGGCACCAGCATTGAATTTTTCGATTTCTATATCTACGCCACTGCCGCCGTGCTGGTGTTTCCGAAATTGTTCTTCCCCGCATCCGATCCTGCCGCCGCCACGCTCGCTTCACTCGCCACCTTCGGCATTGCATTCCTGGCCCGGCCGATTGGTTCGGCGATCTTCGGCCACTTCGGCGACCGCATCGGCCGTAAAGCCACCCTCGTAATCGCGCTGTTGACGATGGGCATCTCGACCGTCGCGATCGGCGCCTTACCGGGTTACGCCGCGATCGGGTTTGCCGCGCCTTTGCTGCTCGCCCTGTGCCGCTTTGGTCAAGGCCTCGGGCTCGGCGGCGAGTGGGGTGGCGCCGTGCTGCTAGCCGTTGAAAATGCGCCGCCCGGAAAGCGCGCTTGGTACGGCATGTATCCACAGCTTGGCGCGCCTTTGGGGTTCTTTCTCTCCGGCGGCGTGTTCCTGCTGCTCTCGCGTTCGCTTACCGATCAACAATTCTTCGCCTTCGGCTGGCGCATTCCCTTTCTGGCCAGCGCCGTGCTTGTCTTGCTCGGCCTGTATGTCCGGTTGACCATCACCGAAACACCCGTGTTCCGCGAAGCCCTCGCGCGTGCCGAGCCGGTCAAGCTGCCGCTCTGGACGGTGTTTCGCGACCATACGCGCGCGCTGCTCGCAGGCATCCTCGTATGCCTCGCGACCTTCGTTCTGTTCTACCTCATGACCGTATTCGCTCTGTCCTGGGGCACCACCGCGCTCGGCTACAGCCGCGGCAAATTTCTGCTCATGCAGTTGTTCGACATTTCCTTCTTCGCCCTGACGATTCCAATCGCGGCGCTTTTAGCCGAGCGCGGGCGCCGCCGCTTGATGCTTTGGGTGACTTCCTGCATCGCCGTTTTCGGGCTCGTGATGCCGTTCCTTTTCGTTGCGGGCACAGCCGCCGCGGTGGTCATGATGGCCCTCGGTCTCGCTCTCATGGGCTTCACGTATGGGCCGCTGGGCACCGTCGTCTCGGAACTGTTTCCCACGCCCGTGCGCTATACCGGCAGTTCGCTCGCGTTTAACTTCGCGGGCATTCTCGGCGCGTCTTTGGCCCCCTACATCGCCATCTGGCTCGCGAGAAACTATGGACTGCGCTACGTCGGTTATTATCTCTGCGCTTCGGCGCTGCTGACGCTTTTAGGATTCGCCTCGATACCCGAAACCAAGGACCGGGATTTGCTCTCAACCCGCTAAAACACAAACCCCGTATGGATCGAGAGTGATTGTGCCGGAGTGCATCGCTCCGGTCAACAGATCCTTGCTGCTTCCGGCAATCTGAATCGATTGCGGTTTGCTTGTGTGATTCATGATAAAAGTGATCGGTCCGTGTGCCGACTCGCGCCGCGTGACCTCCACTCCAGTCGGAGCTTCGACTGCGCCTTTTACACCGCTCGCAGCCATCAATGTAACCAGCACGCGACCCAGATCGGCGGCTTCGAGATGAGCGCCAACATAGATCGCTTGCCCTTTGCCGAAAGCATGCCAAGTAATCGCGGTCTTGCCGGAGTAATCGCCGCCCGTGTACGTCGCCAGCACCTCCGCGCGTCCGGGCTCGAGAATGTCCGCCCAAATGTGGCACTCGGCCTCGCGTCCGGCCAGTCGTCCATGAAAACGTACTCCCTGTTTCTCCGAGTAAATCGGCTGGTAATCGAGCAGCTTCACTCCCATCACATCTCGCAATAACCCGGGCAGCGGCGTATCGACGATCCGGCTGTGTTCGTCTTTTACTCCCAGCCGGAATCCCGCGATGAACGTTCCACCACCTTGCACAAAGGTTCGGATCTGTTGAGCTTGCGCGGGCGAGACAACATACATCACCGGCGCGAACAGAATCTTGTAACGCGAAAGATCCTTCCTTGCATCGACGATATCCACGCCCGCATGAGACGCAGCAATCGCGCCATACCACGCAAGAATTTCGGACGAGTACTTCAGCTTCGGCTGGCCCGGTTGGATCGTGAGCGCCCAGTCCGAAGTTGGGTCCACGCACAGCGCCACGTCGGCCGAGTATCGTGCCCCGAGCACATCCGGTCCGAGCGCTTTCAACTCGCGTATCGTGCGCCGCACTTCGTCAAAGCTGAGACTCGGGGATCGATCGTGCTTCAGCAGACCGTGCCAGTACTCTTCCGCTCCGAAATTGGCCGTGTCCCAGCGGAAATAATTGATGCCCATAGCCCCGTGAGCAATCGCCTGAAAAGTCCAAAGCCGCACCTGCCCAGGTTCCGGCTGCGGCGAAAAGAATGGCTGCCCGGATTTCCCAACCTGTTCTTCCATCACCAGAAATGGTTCACCGTCTTTCACGCTGCGGCTGGAATCGAGCGTGAAGGAAACGATGGGAGCCATCATCTCACCTGGCAGACTTGTTCCCGAATCCGGACCATTCATGTAAATCGAGAAAAATCCCGGATAGTTGTCCGCCGAAAAGAAATCGAGATTGCGGCACAGGTCGCGAAGGTTCGTATCGACCAGACCGCCGACATTGTTAGTCGTCACAAAGTGGGTCGGGCAGAGTTTTCGCAGAACACCGAGTTGCTCTTCGAGAAACGTCACATTCGCATAGCTCTGATAGCGGTCATAATCCAGCGCCAGACCCGGATTCGCGGGCGCGCCCGAAGGAAGCGGTACCGGAATCTGCGCGAAATCGGTATAGGTCTGGCTCCAGAAAACTGTGCCCCACAACTTATTCAGCGCGGAAAGACTTCCATATCTCTGCTCGAGCCATTTCTGGAACCCTGCGCGGCAGAACCGGCAATAACAGCGCGCGCTATCGCCCAGAGTAAGTTCATTGTCGATCTGCCATCCAATCACGCCGGGTGTGGACGCGAAAGCGCGCGCCATTTCGCTCGCCATTCTCGTCGCAAGCCGGCGATACGTCTCATTCGTCGGGCACGTGAAGCGGCGGCCGCCTGGATTCAATGTCACGCCATGGTCGTTGACCATCAATACCTCGGGATATTTAGCCGTCAACCACGGCGGTGGTGCGGCCGAAGGCGTTCCCAGAATCACCGCGATCCCGTGTGCGTGTAGTAACTGGACCGAACGCTGCAGCCAGGAAAAATCGAAATGGCCCTCCTGCGGTTCCAGCAGCGCCCAGGCGAACTCTGCCATGCGAACGTTCGTAATGCCCATGGCGGCCATCGCGCCCGTGTCCTGCTCCCATAAGGATTCAGGCGTCTGGTCGGGGTAATAATCGGTGCCTAACAGCAGAGGGCGATTCGATGCACGAAGGCTCGCGCGGCCGGCCGTGTCCTCGCCTTGAGCTTTCAAGAACACTGGCGCAGCGGCGAGACTCGCGCCTGTCAGGAGGAATCGGCGTCGATGCATGCTCATAGTCTTCCTTCCCAAACCTTTCTCTTCGTGGGCCATAATATCCCGCTCAGTTCTGATTGACAGCATCTCTTGACGTCGTGCCTCCTATTTGGACAGGCTCTTGGCCCTTGATGAGGTCGTGGGACACGAACTCGTTTACGGAGAACTACTCATCGGTGACCGCGGAGGCCGCCTAAAACTTCTATCTGCATACAACTACATGCATCAGACAACGACACTGCCACACGATGAGGTGGTTGACTTCGTTCGCAGCAGGCATCTGCATGGCCGTGGTATTGCCTGGATCGAGGTTCACCTGCTGGCTTCGGCGATCGCGGGGCGGGCGCGGTTGTGGACCGCAGATCCGCGTTTTTCTACGCTGGCCAGGGAGGCCGGTGTCGCATATCAGATGGCGTTACTGCCGAGTGGGCGTCACAAACTGCCCTGGAACAATATTCTCCGCCCCCTCAGCCACTTACGCGCCCGCACTCAGTCTCGCCGCCCGATCGCCGCGCCATCCTCGCCATCAAGGAGCAACTATGTCCACCGAATCTCAAGTTCGAGCTAACCGCGAAAACGCCCAGCACTCCACCGGCCCCACAACCGAAACCGGTAAAGCCGCTTCCTGCATGAACAATTTCCGTTTCGGCTTCACGGGCGTCTTCACCGTCCTCGAATCCGAAGATCAGGACGCATTCGACCACCTCTTCCACGGCCTTTCGGTCGAGCATCAGGTTAAGACCATGACCGAACGGATTCTGGTCCTCAAAATGGCCCAGCATCACTGGTTAAGCAATCGCGCCCAGCGGCTCCAGGATGCCGTCATGGACGATTCCGGCTCTGAGCTCGGATCGAGCAGGAACGCCAATTCTGCGTTATTTCTCCGCTATCAAACCACCAACGACCGTGCGTTCACACGCGCGCTCAACGATCTCCTAAAGCTCAGAGCCGAAAGGCGCCGTGCGGAAATTGGCTTCGAATCGCAAAAGCAAAGAGAAGCCGCAGAATCCCGCCGCGAAGCCGCCGAAAAACGCAAGCAGGAGCTTCATAAATGGGCCGTGATGCTCGCCGAAGCCAAAGTCGACCACCAAATCGTCCTCACCAACGACCGCGAGCTCGATCAAATCATCGCCGAAACCCGCGAAAAGCGCTTCGATGAGGCCGCGCCTTCTCAGCGAACCGAAGACCCAAAGGAGGTCTCCAAGCAGAAAGCCGCCTGATCCGGCTCCCATCCACTGTTCGCATTTGCCGGTAGTGGTGCAGTTTGATAGGATTATAACCCCGCTGGCTAGCCTCCACGCCACAACGGCAATCAACGCAACCAGCATGAGGATAACGTGCATGAGGGTTCTATTTTGGCGGCGCTCGCCTCTTCCGGCCAACTCCTCCACGGCATCCAAGACGGCTGACAGTTCAGCCATCGCGGGCGTATCGCCTCCTCCTTGGGTGGAACGAACGGATCGTAGGGCATCGAGGTTCGCCCTGCTAGCCAAAATCGCCGCCTGGGGTGTTGTATTCGGAGTAATTCTTGAGGAGTGGGACATTCTTGGCATCGCGTGGAAGCGTCGCTTCCCATATTTAATCCGTGAAGCTGCTGGTGGCCTTATCGTGGCCGGTTGTGTTGCGCTAGAAATTCGCTTCAGTTCATTAGAGGCTCGCGCGGAACGAAAAATACGAGATTGGTACGCGGTTCGAGTTGCGGAATTGAATGTAGAACTCGAACAGGAGCGAGTGGCGCGGGTAAAGATCCAAGAGCGAGTCGCCGACGCTCACATAAAGGCGACAGCACTGGAGATCGAACTGCAAAAAACGAAGCAATCAATCCCGATAGCCGAGCAGCGGGCAGTTCAGGCTGCTATTCACAAGCAGGAAGAGCGGAAAAAGCGAACTCCCGATAACTCATAAAGCCATCGCCCCAAACTGCACCAGTACCCATTTGCCTGTGTTCGCGGCGCATCATGCCTCCCTTCGCTTCGACAAATAACCCAGATTTCCGGCGCGGTACCAGCGGTAGCCGTAAGGTTCAAGCAGGATGCGGTGTTTGCCGGAATCATCGGCGGTGCTGTGATCGGTCGAGAGAACGTTCAGAAGACGGCATCCCTGTTCGCCTTCGAGGCCCACGCGGAGCGAAATTTCGCATGGGTCCGCGCCGAGATTGTGTACGAGTACGACCGAATTGTCGCGCCAGTCGTACCGCAACGCGAGCACTTCGCGAGAGCCGGTGCGCAGAACTTCGAAATCGCCCCAACCGATCTCTGGCACCTCCTTGCGCATGCGGACGATGCGCTCCATCCAGTTCAGCAATGAATTGGGATCGCGGCGTTGATCGGCGACGTTGACGTGTTCGTAGCCATATGCGCCGCGGCCGATGACAGGCAGCACGGATTTAGCAGCGGTGGTAAAGCCGCCGTGCGGCTCGTTAGCCCACTGCATGGGTGTGCGGGCGGACTGGCGTTCGGGAAGGCCGAGATCGTCTCCCATTCCGATCTCATCGCCATAACGCAAAACCGGCGTTCCAGGCAGCGTCATCATGAGGCTGTAGGCGAGTTCCAATCGCCGCCGGTCGCCTTGCAGCATGGGCGCGAGCCGCCGCCGGACGCCTCGGCCGTAGAGCTGCATATCAGGATCGGGCGCGAAGGCATCGAAGACGGTTTGACGCTGCTCATCGGTGAGGCGCCCGAGGTCGAGCTCGTCATGGTTGCGAAGGAAATGACCCCATTGCGCGGTTGCCGGCCGCGGCTTGGTGGCTTTGAGGGCCTGGATCAAGGGGCGCGTGTCGGCGCTCGCGAGAGCAAGAAAGAGGTTCTGATTCACGTGGAAGTTGAACATCATGTGCAAACGGTCGCCCTCAGCGCCAAAATACTGCATGTCGGTATTCGGCAGGACGTTGGCTTCGGCCAGGATAACGGCTTCTCCTTGCCGCCAGTTGATGAACTGACGGAAAGAGCGCAGCAGTTCATATTGCTCAATTTGTTCCGTGATCGTGGGCCCTTTTTCGGCGATGACGAACGGGACCGCATCCATTCGAAAGCCCGAGACGCCGAGTTGCAGCCAGAACCCCATAACCTTCAGGATTTCGGCTTGAACTTCGGGATCGCTGGTGTTGAGGTCCGGCTGGAATTCAAAAAAGCGATGGAAGTACCAGGATCTGGCGACCTCATCGTAGCTCCAGGTCGATTTTTGGACCCCGGGAAAAACCACTCCCGTATTGCCGCGCTTCGGTTTCTTCGCGGACCAGACATACCAGGAGCGATGCTTCGAGTGCGGGTCGCGGCGGGCTTCGCGAAACCAGGCATGTTCGTTCGAGGTATGGTTGACGACGAGATCAATCAGCACCCGCATCCCGCGCTGCTCGCAGCCGTGGGTGAACTCGACGAAATCGCCTAGCGTGCCGTAGCGAGGGTCGACGCTGTAGTAATCGGCAATGTCGTAGCCGTCGTCCCGGCATGGCGAGAGTTGAAAAGGCATCAGCCAGAGTGCGGTGACGCCCAGGCCTTGCAGGTAATCGAGCCGGCGCATCAAGCCCTTGAAGTCGCCGATGCCGTCACCATCGGAGTCCATGTAAGTTGCCACCGAGAGGCAGTAGACGATGGCGTTTTTGTACCAGAGGTCGTTGATCATTGGGTTCGGATAATACGGATCTTGGCTATAAGAGGTAAATTACCGCGAAAGCAATTCAAGTGACGGTTTGCGGGGGAAGACGATCGGCAGACTGAGAAGCGCGCGAATCGGGCGGCAAAATAAATGACTGATCTGAAACGCGTTAACGGCTTGACTTTACAACTAAAATGCGGTTTTATGATCCAAGCGCAAATGACGGCCGGGTTAAATAGTTTGAAACATATCGTCGTGGTAATGATGGAGAACCGCTCTTTCGACCATATGCTTGGCGGGTTGAAAGCCATCGACACTAGAATCGATGGCCTAACTGGCAACGAAAGTAACTTAGACACCACTAATGAGCCCGCAAAGGTGCAGCCGCTTGCGGAATTTCAATCGCAGCTTGATCCTGATCCGAACCATCATTTCCCCGCCGCTCACCAACAACTGTTCGACGGCGGCCCTGTTGGGCGGCCGACCATGAGCGGCTTTGTCAAGAGTTATTACCAGCAGCAGAAGGACGTCAACCATTCGCGCAAAATCATGTACTATTTCGCTCCGGACAAGCTTCCTGTCCTGTCTGGGCTTGCGCAAAATTTTGCGCTCTTCAACGGATGGTTCTCTTCCATCCCTGGCCCAACGCTTTGCAACCGCGCCTTTGCGCATTACGGAACCTCGTTCGGGCAGGTTTCCATGGACGTTTTTTATTACCACTCGGAGCCGCTGAGCGTCTACCAGCGTTTAGTAGACGCGGGGCATTTGGCGAAGCTTTATTACTATGACGAATCAAGTTCATCGCTCGAAGTCGTCAATCTGCTGCAAAACCAACCCAAGTTATTCGGGACCTACGATCAGTTTCTGCAGGATTGTAAGTTGGATCGACTTCCGGAATACAGTTTTATCGAGCCAAATTACAGCGATCACCAAGGCGATGGCGGCGAAGTGATTGCGAGCGACCAGCACCCAGATCATGACGTGCAGCAAGGCGAAGTCTTCATCGCCAGTGTTTATAACGCGATCCGGCAGAATAACGATCTTTGGAAAAGCACGGCGATCTTGGTCGTCTACGACGAGCATGGAGGGATTTACGACCACGTGCCGCCGCCTTCCTGTACGAAAGATGGTTTTCAAGCCACGCCTCAGCAGACCGGAGTTCCCGGTTTGACCTTCGAATTCGACCGGCTGGGCGTGCGTGTTCCGGCGATCCTGATCTCGCCGTGGATTCCAAAGGGCACGGTAATACCCGGTCCGTATCAACCTAATGGAAGAACGTTCGAACACGCCTCGATACCGAGAACCGTCACTCAACATTTCATTGGCGATTATGCGCAGGCCACGGCGCGTGAGAAGCGTTCGGACACCTTCCTCGATCTGCTTTCCGATACCATGCGGCCCGATTCCGACTGTCCGGTCTTCGATGTTAGTTGACTATGTCAAACGTAATCAAAGTTCCGAAGCCTTCGCGAGCGGCTTACAATCCCAACCGGCCGCTCGGTAAGAATGCTCTCATCAAAGCGCAGGTGGAGCACTTCAAGGAGGCTGAATCGCAGTTCCCGGAGCATCTGAAAACGGGCATCGCCGAGGCCGAGATCAGAACCGAGGGAGAGGCCGCGGATTACATTCGCAGAGTCACGCGGGCGATTCACGAAACCGGTGGCCGCGCTCCGGAGAAAGTGCGGATCGCACCGTGATACGCGGCGGGTTACTCGCGCTCGTGGCTGTCGCCGGGCCCATGTGGGCGCAAGAGAATATCTTGCAAGCCGATTTTCGCGGAGAAGGCGAGCGGTTCCAGCAGAGCTGTACCCACTTCAGCATCGCCGGCTGTGCGGACCTCTTGTTTACCGATCATCCGCTTCACATCGCAGTCGGGAGCCTTGCGCCACAGAATGGATTCGGCGCGGGATTGGCTTTTACCGCTCACTACACCCCGAATGAAAACTGGCGTTTGTTCTGGGATGCCGATGCGGTTGCCACGCCAAACGGATCCTGGAGGGCAGGCGCCTACATGACGGCCGTCCTCATTCGGCATCACAAGATAGTCACTCGCATGGGCACGGCAGGCCACAAGCCGTCCAGCCTCGCGGTCGAGGACATGCCCGTGTTCCACGTGTATGGGCAAGCGATTTCCTTAAATCAGATTGGATACTACGGTCTGGGCCAGGGCACGGCACGATCGGATGTCGGATTCGGAATGACAGAAACGATTGCGGGCGGCGATGTGGTGTGGCCTGTGTTCAAGCCGTTGAATGTGTCTCTGCTGGGAGAGGCGAATGGACGGTTCTTTTCGATTCGAGGCAGCCGAACAAGCAATGGCGCGGACATTGAACAGTTGGATAACGAGTCCAATGCTCCAGGTTTGTCGACGCAGCCGTCATACGCGCAGTTTGGCCAAGGCATCCGATTGCGGCCAAGTTTTGCGAACGGATATGTTCGATTGAACTATACTGCGAAATTCCAAGAATGGGTAGCGGGCGATTCGCATTATAACTTCCGGCGCTTTACCGCCGACCTATCTCATGAGTTTCCGCTTTATCGCAGTACAAGGACTTTATCGCCGCGTGACTTTAATGGACCCGATAGCTGCTCGACGGACCCGAACACTCGAAATTGTCCTGCGATTAGCCGTAACCTCGAAGGAAGTTTCGGATTCCGCTTTCTCTACACGTCTTCTTACACCTCCGGCGGAGCCGTGGTGCCTTTCTATCTCGATCCGACCCTGGGCGGCGCGGACGTGAACGGTACCGTATTTTTGCCAAGTTACGCCGATTATCGGTTTCGCGGGCCCGATTTGATGCTACTGAGAGGAACTTTCGAGCATTCAATCGGGAAGTATCCGGTGGGATTCAAGTTTATGGTGGACGAAGGTCGAGTAGGCTTGAGCGCCGGCGATCTAGGATCCGGCCACTTAGCTCATAGTTATGCAGCGGGTATTACTCTGCACGCAGGCGGGCTTCCACTGGCGGAAGTTCTATTCGCTTGGGGCGGCGGCGAAGGCACTCATACAATCGCTAATGTAAGCACGTCACTTCTCGGTGGTACAACGCGGCCCTCGCTCTTCTAATGGAGACGCCGCGCCTTCGACCAGCGGAGCGGGGAAGCTGATCGCATCGTATGAGAACCAGGCGGCGATGGATTCATCATTCAATCGGCGGCGCTGCGTGATAGTGTGGCGCTTGGCCCAGGTTCGGTTCCAATAGCGGAACAGTAGCGGAAACGCTTTGAGCGAGCTGAATTCGTAAGTCAGGCACGCGCCCACGACGACTAAGTCGCGCAGAGTAATCGCCATCCAATGGCGGCGGTAAAGGTCCGGCGTCATGTTTTTGATCCGCATCAGAAATCGATTCTTTACCGAATGCATATTGATGACGGCGGGAAGCGATCGGCGGTTTGAGGGTAAGACCGAGCGGACGTGATAGGCGATTGCATTCGGGACATAAAGACAACGCCAGCCAAGTAACTGGGCGCGCCACGCAACGTCGGCGTCTTCGCGGTATGCGAAGAAGTCGGAATCAAAGAATTCGCCGCTGATCGAGACCTCACGGATCATCTCGCGACGGTAGAGCGCAGCGGCGCCCGTCGCGCCAAAGACATATTCGAGCCGATCGTACTGGCCGTTGTCGGCTCTTCGGCTGCCGCGATCGAAATGCCGCAGGTTCAGCGTGAAGTAAATGCCCGTTGAGTCGAAGATCGGCTGGGCGGGGATCTCAAAATCCTCGGACATAGCGAGCAGTTTGCCGCAAGCAGAGCCAATTTCCAGGCTCTTTTCCGCCGCTGTCAGTAAGGTGGTAACGAAACTGCTTGTGAGCCGCACGTCGGGATTCAGCGTGAGAACCCAATCGCTATCTGATCGGCCGATGGCTTGGTTTTGCGCGGCGGCAAAGCCGGTATTGATGCGGTTATACGTCACCCGAACGCGATCTTCGAAATCGCGGAGAATGTGCGTAGTCTCATCGGCCGACGCATTATCGATCACGATGACTTCGATGCGGGGATAGTCTTGATTTAGAACCCATTCAAGACAGCGGCCGATAAAACGTGCGCTGTTATAAGTGACGATGCAGATAGCAACGGTTGCTTGTTCCGGCAATGTTAGCCTCGCACCAGGCCGAAATAGAGGCGCCAGTAAATATCGAAGCCGATCTGCCGTTGTAGGTTGCGGATCTCCAGCTCACTTTCAGAAAAAGCCGCTTCGACGGCGGAACCCAGGCGCATTTCCTTGCGGAATGAGGACCATTGCCGGATGCCGTCCCATTTGCCGCGCAACCCGCTGAGCAGGCGCCCGTGCTTGGCAGTGACGAATAGAGCGAGCGTTTGGCCCACCAGAATGGGCCAGGCGAAACGACGCAAAGTTTCCGGCGGATAGTGCTTGGCTAAAAGGAGGACTTGATTTCTCGCGGTGAGATACATGACGCGCGCGCCATGTTTACCGAAAGTTGTTTTGCCCATGTGCGCCGCGACTGCGCCCGGTTCGTAAATTCCTTCGAGACCCGCGAGCGCGCAGCGGATGCCGAAATCGACATCTTCGTAATACGATTCGAAGCGCGTTTCGAGCAAGCCGACCCGGGCGAAGACGCGCCGGTGGAACAGGGCAGCAGTCATGGGGGCGAACCAGATCCTTCGCGGGACCGACCACACCGCGCCATCGCGGCGGCCCCAACCGCAGCGCCAGGCGTACGCGGCGCGGGAGACCAGATCCCAACTACCGTCGAGCACGGAAGGGTTGTCCTTTTGCAGCAGCTTGCCGGCGCCGAAGAAGACGTTTTCGCGCTCGAGCGTGGCCAGCAGACGCTCGATCCATGTGGGCTCGAGCAGTACATCGTTATTCACGATGAGAAGCCAATCGCCTGTCGCCTTTTGGATACCAACATTTATTGCTGCGGCGAAGCCGCGGTTTTCCGGGAAAACCACAAGGTCCGCTCCCAGCTCGCGGGCGACTATTTGTGTCCCGTCTTCGCTGCCGTTATCGACTATGACGATCTGGTCGGCTGGACGAGTCTGCGCGCGCAGGTTCGTGACAATCGACTCGACCAGATCGGCGCGATTCCAAGTAGGAACGATTGCAGATACGGTCGCCACCAACTGTGCCTATTGCTCGAGCTGGTCGTAGATCGCTTTCAAATCGAGAACGAAACCGGCGACGGGCGCTTCGCCTTCGACACGGGCCGGGTCATCCAGTTCGATAACCGGCTCGTTGGGTTTGTAGATCGACACTTTGCGTGCAATGGGATCTATCAGCCAACCCAGTTCGACGCCGTTGCGGACATACGCGAGCATCTTTTCATGCAGGTCTTTGCGGCGATCGGTCTGCGAGCGAACCTCGATAACGAAAGGAGGAACAAACGGGGCGAACTGCTGGCGCTGTTTGCGCGGTATGGCCTTCCACTGTTCTTTTGTGATCCAGAAGGCGTCGGGAGACAACGTACTGCCGTCGGGGAGTGTGATGCCGGTATTCGAATTGAAGGCCAAACCGCGGCCGTCCCGCTTCGCCCAATTCGCCAGCTGGAACGAAACCTCGGATTCAGCAAAACCTCCCTCCAACATTACAGGGGCCATGATGATGATGTCCCCTTCAGCATTACGCTCGATGCGAAGCAGTTCATATTGCTGGCAGAAGTGTAAGAACTCATCGTCGCTCATGGCCACTTCAGGCCGGAGCACGAGCCGCTGAACCGTCTCGAAATCGACGGTGAAGCTGAGTTGCGTAGAAGCAGGTGCAGCGGTAGTCGCCATCTCTTATAACTATCGCGCAGAATTGCCCGAGCTAGAGAACGGCGTTGCGCTCAATTACCTGGCGGTAGAAATCGGCGCTAAGCTTAGGCGTCCGTTTTTGGGTCTGAAAATCAACGTAGTACAGCCCGAATCGCAAGCTGTACCCGTCGGCCCATTCGAAGTTATCGAGCAGACTCCAAAGGAAATAGCCGCGAACGGGGAAATTCTCCGAGACGGCGCGGTGCAGCTGGCGGAGATAGTTGCGCAGGTACATCACCCGATCCGTGTCCCAGACGTGCCCGTCCGGCGTGAGGACATCGGCTGAGGAGCAGCCGTTCTCGGTGATGTAAATCTCCTTCACGTTCCAGATCTTTGTGACGTAGCGAGGAGCCCAATACAGCGCCGCAGGACCGATGTTGAGCCAGGGCGAAGCCATGTGCGGATAGGATGACGGCATCGGAACGACGGCGAACCCGGCGGGCGATTCGTCGGCGCGGACATAAACCGGAGTGTAGACGTTCAGCCCGAGCAAATCGAGCGGGCTGCCGATAATCTTGAGGTCCTCCGGGGTGAACTTGGGTGCATCCGCACCCGCGTGCTGCAGATATTCTTCCGGATACTTGCCTTCCATGATCACGGTGAGATACGGCGCATTCAGAAGCCGTGTGGCTTGCGCACTGGCCTTGATGTGCGGTTCCGCTTCGATCACGGGAACCGGAATTTGCAGATTCTCGGCGAGTCCGACCTTGGTGCCGGGCTTTGCTTTCGCGCGGATCGCTTGAACGGCGAGACCGTGGGCTAGCACCGCGTTGTGGCGAGTCTGATTGAGCTCGCCCGGAGCGAGTTTGAGGCCGGGAGCGAAACGGCCATCGCGGTAGCCAAGGTCGATGAACGAAGAGAATTCGTTCATCGTGAAGAAGTGATGCACGTTGTCGGAGAGTTGGCTAGCCACGTAGCCGGCGTATTCGCCAAAAGCCTTGGCGGTCTCTCGCGATTGCCAGCCGCCGTACTTATCCTGTAACGCCTGGGGCAGGTCCCAATGAAAGAGGGTGCAAAACGGCTCGATTCCATTGGCGAGCAACTCGTCGACGACGCGCTTATAAAAATCGATGCCCTGCGGATTGGGCTGGCCGGCGCCCTCGGGAAAGATGCGCGGCCAGGAGACGGAGAAACGGTAGATCTTGGCTCCCAGAGACTTTAGAAGGTGGATGTCTGTCTTGTAGAGGTGGTAATCGTCGTCGGCGACATCGCCGGTCTCGTTGTTGTGAACTTTGCCCGGAATGTGCGAGAACGTGTCCCAAATGGAAGGGCCGCGGCCGCCTTCTTTGGCGCCGCCTTCGATCTGGTAAGCCGCCGTGGCGCAACCCCATAAAAAACCCTGCGGGAATTGATAAAAGTTTTCACGAGGCGAGGGCGCGGGGCTGCTTGCCTGCGAGCTGGGCGAAGCCACTGCAGAAGAGCTGAGAGCAGCGGCGCCCACCGTCTTTCCAAAAGCGCGCCTGGACAGGTTCATCGACATGGGATTCCTTTCCGACAAAGTAGACACGCTTCAGAACCTAAAGATGACAAGAACTTAACTGCAAGGCTGCGGAACTGCGGATTCGACTGAAACGTCCGAAGAGAATAATCAGGGTCGGAGAACACCTTTTTACATCCCAGATGTGTCATTCGGCAATCAGCGCTGAGTCTCAGCGCGCCCAGAAATGGCTTGGCTGGAAGGTCATTTCTTTACTAGGGCGGCATCGCAAAACCGTTGCGGGGCTTTTCGTCCTCATTCTCCTTGCAGCCGGTCTCGATATTACCGTGCCGTTCCTGACGCGTGAAGTTATCGATGACGTGGTCAGCTCGCTGCGTTCTTCGCGCGCCGGTTCGCTTCGGACCCTGATCCTGGCAGCTCTTGCGATTTTCGGCGCGACCGCGTTCACGCGCCTGCTCCGCTCTTTCTACAATTACCGCCTGTTCCGGACGGCATCGCAATGCGAGGACGAAATCAAGAACGCCGCGTTTGCGAACTTCCTGAGTCTGGATACGGAGTTTCATAGTGCCGTCAATACAGGCGAGATTGTGGGAGCGCTGGATCGAGGCGGAACGGCCATCTTTGTCGTCTTGTACGAAGTTTTGGGCCAGAACCTGGTGCCGCCGTTGCTGGTGGCCGTGGGAGTGCTCACGGCGCTTCTGCTGAAGAACCCTTACATTGCCGCGATCGTCTTCCTGCCCCTTCCCGCGTATCTGCTGATCGTGGGGCGATTGAAACACAAGATGCACCACATCGAGGCCCAGGTGAGCCGTGCGTTTGAGACGGTCACCAGGGAATCCTACGACATTGCAAGCAATGTGCGTGTGGTCAAGAAATTCGGGCAGGAACGGCAGGAGGCGCGAACGCAGCGGGAGTTGTTGTACACCGCGCGCGACAAGCACTATCGGGGTGAGCGGCTTTGGGCGGTAATCGAGAACGTGCAAACGATGATTGCGACGGCTGGACGCGTGGGCGTCATCGCCGCGGGCGGATACATGGTGTTGCACCGGCTTTGCACGATCGGCGATTACGTTCTGTTCATCGCTCTGCAAGACATGGTCTATGGGCCGATTTCGCAGCTCTCGATTATCTTGCCGAAACTGAACCGCAATCTTTCGCGCGGCGAGCGCTTGTTCGAGATTTTGGAGGAGAAGCGCACGGTTTTGGATGCGCCGAATGCAAAGCCGCTCTCGGGCGGTGAGGAGTCGATCGAATTCCGTAACGTGACGTTCACGTATCCGGGGGCGCACCGGCCGGCGCTGCGCAATATCAGCTTCAAGGTTCCGGCAGGATCGATGGTGGCTTTGATCGGGCCGAGTGGTTCCGGCAAAAGCACGTTGATGGCCCTGCTGCAGCGCCTCTATGACCCGCAGGAGGGTAGCGTTTGCTTTGATGGCCTCGATATCCGGCGAATGCAGCAGCGTAGCTTGCGCGAGCACATCGCGGTGGTCCCTCAAGAGGTCGAGTTGTTTTCACGCACGATCGCGGCAAATATCGGCTACGGCTACGAAGCGCTGGATCGCCAGGCGTTAGAAACTGCCGCCCAAATGGCGCAGGCGCACGGTTTTGTTCAGCAGTGCGAGTCCGGGTACGAGACGCCCGTTGGCGAGCGCGGTTTGAGACTTTCGGGAGGCGAGCGCCAGCGGCTCGGCATCGCGCGCGGCATTTTGCACGACCCGAGGGTTCTCATACTGGATGAAGCCACGAGCCACCTGGACACCGAAAGCGAACGGCTCATCCAGCAAGCTTTCGATGAGCTGATGGACGGCCGTACCAGTTTTGTCATCGCGCACCGCCTCTCAACCGTCAGAAAGGCTGACATGGTGGTGGTGTTTTGCGACGGCGAAATTGAAGATATCGGCACGCACGAGGAGCTTTGGAGCAGGAGCCCGACGTATCAAAAGCTGTACGGCCTGCATTTGACCGAGCGGCGCGCGAAACCGCGCACGGGACCGCTTGCCGATCCGGTGGAGACGTTGCCGGCCGCCGTGGGCGAGTAAGAAACGCTATTTTCCGATACAGAAGGTCGAGAAAATCCGATTGAGTATATCGTCGGCGGTAGTTGCGCCGGTAATGGCGTCGATCGGCCGTAGCGCGGCGTACAGATCGAGCAGCAGCATTTCGTGCGGGATCTGAAATTCGACGGCTTTGCCGGCATTCTCAAGCGCTTCGAGGCTTTCGCGCAGTAATGCTTCGTGACGGATGCTGGTGATGCTGCCGCTTTCGGGGCTTGCGAGACCGCCTGGAGCGAGACGTTCGAGGACTGTCTTACGCAACTCCAAAATGCCTTCTCCGGTGAGGGCCGAAACCGGCAGAACATCGGGGGTTCCGTTCAGTTTCGGCTGCAAATCGCACTTGTTGCCGACGAGGAGCGGGTTGCGATCCTGCAATTTATCAATGAGCGCGCGGTCGGCACCGGTGAGTTCTTCCGAGATGTCGAGCACCAGAATGCTCAGATCAGCATCGGCGAGCGCCTGAAAGCTGCGCTCGATGCCGAGCGTTTCAACCAAGTCTCTCCCTTGGCGAATTCCTGCCGTGTCGACGAGTCTCACCGGTATACCTTCGATAGAAGTGGTCTCGGAAACGGTGTCCCGAGTGGTGCCGGGGATATCGGTCACGATGGCTCGATCCTGCTCCAGCAGACGATTGAACAAGCTGCTCTTCCCGACATTCGGGCGCCCCGCGATGGCGAGAGTGAAGCCTTGGTAGACCAGTTTCCCGGTCACAAAGCTTGCGATGAGGCCTTGAATTTCCTGCCGAATCGGGTTGAGACGACGCAGAATTTCTTCCGCAGAAGCCACGCTGACATCGTCTTCCGCGAAATCAATGCCGGCTTCGAGCAAAGCGATGAGTTCCACCAGTTGCTCTTTGAGAGGCTGGATGCGTCGTGAAACCGAGCCCTCCATCTGCTGTGCGGCGACGCGAGCTTGATAGATAGTAGTTGCGTCGATAAGGTCGCGCACGGCTTCGGCTTGCGGCAGATCGAGGCGGCCATTTATGTAAGCGCGCAGGGTGAATTCTCCAGGCTCGGCGATGCGCGCGCCCTTCGAAACTGCTTGTTCAACGCACAATCGGAGCACGAGCGGAGATCCGTGGCAGGAGATCTCGACGACATCTTCGGCCGTATAGGAACGTGGGGCCTCGAAATAGGTTACGACCACTTGATCGACGGTTGCGCCGGTCGCGCCGGTCAGCTCGGCAAGCTCGCTCGTCCAGGAGCGCCAACGCGGGGACCCGGAAAATCGGAGAATCTGTTCGGCGGTTTCGCGGCTGTGGCCGCCAGAAAGACGCACGACTCCTAAACCGCCGCGCCCGAGAGGAGTGGAGATGGCGACGATGGTGTCGCGCAGGTTCATTCAGCCGGATTAACGAGGCCCGCGATCACGACCGCCCCGAGGGCGATTACCGCCGCGAGATTGTCCTTCACGACCTGGCCGCGAGTCTCTGCCACGCGAGCCGCCTGGATGCAAATCTCGTGAGCCGTGCCCGTTGCCGCGGCCGCCTTGATAAGGCCCTCGCGGAACAGGCGGCGCGGGAGGGGTGGGCATATCGGCGGGGATGACGACCACGGCTCGAGCCGGGCCTGCACCGACGCTCTCGCTGCGCAGTTCTTTCTCCTCACGCAAAGCCAGGTGAATGACGCGGCGCTCGCGGCTGCTCATGGGATTGAAGTGGAACGGCACGCGAGTGCGCTTCACTTTTTCCGCTGCCGCTAATGCGCTCATGCGCAGCTCTTCCACGCGTAACAGGCGGTAGTCGTTGGCATCGAAGGAAATGAGCGAGTGGTCCTCCGCCGGTAGGCGCAACGCTTCCATCGCGAGATGTTCGAGCGAGAGTAACAGCTCGGCGCGGTTTGCGAGTAAGAGCTCAACGTCAGCGCCTGAAAATCGCACGGTAACTTCCGGGTTTTCGACTTCAGGATGGCGATTTTCGGGCGTGCCTAACTCATAATTCAGATCAAAACCAGCATGATCGATCAAAGGAAGCAGAAAATTGTCGAGTTTCGGTTGAAGGGAGTCGACCGTGTATTTCATCCGAGTTATTTCTTCACCGCACGTTTCACGGGGGCTTTCACGGGAGCTTTCGCGGGCGCGGCGGGAGGAGGCTCAGGCGTAGCAGTAGGCATGAACCTATTGATGATGAGCTGTTGAACGATTCCCACCACATTTCCGGTTAACCAATATAGTACAAGTCCCGCGGAAGCGTAGTAAAACATAAAGCCGAACATCAGCGGCATAAACGTCATCATCTTCTGCTGATTCGGGTCAACGCCGGCGGCGGGTGTAAGGCGCTGCGTGAGGAATTGGGTAGCGATCAGGATAATCGGCAGAAGGTGGATGGGCAGCGATTCGGGCGATGAAAGATCAGGCACCCACAGCCACGGCGCGTGCCGCAGCTCGATTGCGATGCTCAGCACGCGATAGAAGGCGTAGAAGAACGGCAGTTGCACGAGCATGGGCAGGCAGCCGCCAAGCGGATTGACGCCTTCTTTCTTATAAAGCGCCATTACTTCCTGGTTCTGTTCGGCTTTTTTCGGATCGCGAATACCGATGTTCTTATACTTCGCGTTAATAGCTTTGATCTGCGGCTGCAGCTTCTGCATTTTGCGCGCGGATTTAAGACTGGTGAGGCGGAATGGAAAGAGCGCGAGGTTGATGATCAACGTGACCAGGATGATGGCCCATCCATAGTTGCTTGTCCAATGATCGTTGACCCAGTTAAGCCAATAGAAGAGCGGTTTCGCGAGGATTCCGAAGAAACCCCAATCGACGATCTGACCCAGCTTGGGATTTACTTTGTTGAGGATCTCGATATCTTTCGGCCCGATGAAAAGAGAAAAGTCGTTCTCGGGGCCGGTGGAGATGCCGGCGCCGATGTAGCCCACGGCCTTGTCCTCGCCCGGAAGCTTCAGTTGATCGTCGAAGGTGCGGATTTCGAGCGGCGTTGAATCTTCGGGCAACGCTACGGCTGCAAAGAAACTATCTTCGAGTCCGGCGAACGAGTAGTTGCCGGTGTCGGTGATCGGTCCCTTCTTTGCGTCTTTTGGACCCTTCTTGATCAGCTTGCTGGAGGTTACGTCGTATCGGACGGTGTTTTCGCTGGAGGCGGCGTTGCGAACTTTCATGTCGCCGAATCCGCCGCGCCAAGTCAGAAGGCATGGGACGGGCATGCCGTTGTCGAGAATCTGCGATTTTACGTTCGCCAAATAGCTGTTCTTCGAAAACTGAAATGATTTGCGGACGATCGTCTTGCCGTCGGAATACTGGTAAGTAACACCCGTCCCGCCGGGTGAAACTTTCGCCTGATAGAGCACTGTATTCGGATCGAAGGGGAGCTTTTGACCTCCGGTCACTTCGATGCTAAATGGCAGCGGAACATCTGCCTCGGCGGCGGTGTTGATGACCTCCAGCGGCTTTCCGGATTCGTCTCGATAATGCTTCAGCACCCAAGTCTTCACGACCGCGCCTTTGTTCGTGAAGACGATGTGGAAGAGGTCGGTGTCAATCTCTGTGGTGGTTTCGGAGCTGGCTTGAACCGTGCCTGGATTGGCAATCGCAACCGGCGCGGTTTGCGCCGCCGCCGCAGGGATCGGCGCGGGCTTACTCACCACTTTCGCCGCATTCTTATCGTTGATCGGAACGGCGGGTTTGGGGCCCGGCGCTGGTTTGAAAATGTATTGGGAAACCAGCAGCACCAGCATCATGAGCGCCAAAGCGATGGGCAGGCGTTTTTCGAGCGATGGCGGCTGGGGCGTTGCGCCCCCTGGCGAATTAGACATATTCAATTTCGAACTTCAACTTCCGGACGGTATCAGCGGACCGGATCATAGCCGCCTTCATGAAAAGGGTGGCAGCGGCCCAACCGTTTCAGTCCCATCCAAAATCCGCGCGCGACGCCGTGCTTTGAAACCGCGTCCATCATGTATTCCGAGCAGGTCGGATAGTAACGGCAGGCCGAAGGCAGCAGCGGCGAAATCGCAAGCTTGTACGCTTTGAGCGCGAGGATCAGGATTCGCTGCATCGCGCAAATATCCGCCCTACTTCGTGGCACAATTCTTCGAACGGCGCTTGAAGCACGGTTCGCCTGGGGTTGAACACGACGGCCCAGTTTTCGGGCATCGCAGAAAGCTGGTTACGGACGGCTTCTTTCATGCGGCGTTTAAGCCGGTTTCGATCGACGGCTTTGCCGAGCGCCTTGGGAGTCGTGAAGCCGAATCGCGAAGGCGCAGGCGCACCTGGGAGGCGCAAACAGAATGCGGCGAAATGGCGATTTGTCATGCGGACACCGGTTTGATAGATACTGCGGAACTCAGACGACCGGAGCACCCGCCGGGATTTTGGAAGCGACAGGGGAACAATCGGCGAGGCCGCGTCTACTTGGCGGCGCGAACCGCCGGCTCATCGCTAACAGTCAATTTATGGCGGCCTTTCGCGCGACGGCGCGCGAGAACGGCCCGGCCGTCCGCCGTCTTCATGCGCTTGCGAAAGCCGTGAGTCTTGGCCCGATGACGATTATTGGGCTGAAACGTGCGTTTTGGCATTCAATTTCCTTGGGAGTCAGCGGCTCAACCGAAGCGGCGCGCAGACGCACTTCCGCCGATCCAATCGAACCTCAAAAATTCAGTATATCAGGGCCTTCACTAGATGCGACGCTTGCCCGAAAACGCGGCATCCACGCTATAGCGGCCGGGACCCGCGATGACCAAGCTCAGAAATACGCCGCAGAAGAGCAGAGGCACCTGGCCGCTATGCGGACCGGAAAGCGCCATGTGATGAACCAACGTAAACGCAACGGCCGTATTGATAACGACGATGAGCGCCGCGTACCGCGTAGCGATTCCGAAGATCACGAGGAGTGAGCAGATTCCGTCGGATAACAAGGCGAACAACAGGCTTGGGACCGAACCGATGTGGATGGGATTGGGAAAATGAGCGGACATCTGTGAGAAATGGGTGATTTTCTCGAGTCCATGCAGCGAAAACAGTAGCAAGGCCGTCCAAACGCGCAGCACTAACAGCGCGGCATCGATCCTGCCCGTCGGCATTAACCTGTTCACCATATCAATGATCCCGGCCTCTTTCCTGGCGTGAATGCCTGATGAGTTATAGTAACTCTCGTTCATGAGTCTCGCCCGCGTATTGCTGCCAATTACATTAATGTGCGGTTCCGTGGCGTTCGCCCAGACGCCTCCTGAGACTGTTCTGTTGTGGCCCCAAGGCGCGCCCGGCGCGCTGGGGACTGGGGATGCAGATAAGCCATCGCTGACCATCTATCCGGCTCCAGAAGAAAAGAAAATTCCACTCGCAGTGGTGGTTTGTCCGGGCGGCGGATACCATAATCTCGCATTTGACTTGGAAGGCACGCAGGTTGCGCAGTGGCTGAACGGGCTGGGGATCTCGGCGTTTGTTTTGAGATATCGCCTGGGTCCGAAGTATCACTTTCCAGTTGAGCTTTGGGACGCGCAGCGGGCGATCCGCTACGTGCGATCCCATGCAAGGGATTATGGACTGCAAGCGAACCGCATTGGGATCTGGGGCTTTTCGGCGGGCGGGCATCTCGCTTCAACAACGGGAACACATTTCGATTTGGGCGATCACGATGCAAGCGATCCGGTGGAGCGCTACAGTTCGCGGCCCAGTTTCATGATTCTGGCGTATCCGGTGATCACGATGGAGGCGCCGTATTTGCATCTTGGGTCGCGCGACAATTTGCTGGGCGAAAAGCCGGATCCAAGGTTGGTCGCTTCGTTGTCGAATCAGAACGAAGTTACGAGCGAGACGCCGCCCACCTTTCTTTTTGCGACGAGCGATGACGAGACGGTGCCGGTTGAGAACAGCGTCGAGTTTTACCTGGCGCTGCGGAAAGCCGGTGTTCCGGCCGAGATGCACATCTATTTGCACGGGCATCACGGAGTGGGGCTTGCGCAGAACGATCCGATTCTGCGCACCTGGACGGATCGATTGGCGGATTGGATGAAAGCGCAGGGAATCCGGCCCTAAGTTGCTTGCGTGAGCTGGTTGGTGAGATTGGGCAAATCGATGGCGCTGTCGTTGGTCTTGCCGCGCGGGAGCGAGGGCGAGATAGCCAAGACCTGGTTGTGATTCTCAAACCAGACCAGAAACGACGAACGGTCGGCGCCCGGTAGGCGTTGTAAGTTGATCCAGGTATAGTAAGCCGCCATATCGGCATCGATCAGTGAGCCTTCGGGATCGGGAATTGGTGTTTGTTGAACGCCTGCGAGCAATTCCTTCATGGATTGTTCGCGCTGGCGTGGAGCAAAGCGCGCGAGCAGGGTAACAGGTTGCGCCCGCCGCAACGCCTCGCGCGCGGACCACTGGACAAAAGTCGTGCTGAACAACTGGGTACCGGATCCTTCGGTCAAAATGCTGACCTGAAAACGATTCAAGACGGCGGCTTCACCTGTGCCGTTCAATCCCAGATCCTCGGGGCGCATTTGGGCGAGCAGTGTGCGCAGGACTTCGGGGCCGCCGCCGCCGGGCTGCATGACCTGGCGCATTTTCTTGATGAGCGCCGCACGGACGGGCTGCATGGAGTCGTAAGAGATGCAGGTGCATGCCGGCGAGTCCAGGCCTCGAGTAGTTGCGCCGTCGATGTACCAATGGCCGAAAGGAATCGGATGCGTCGTTACGCGAGCTGCAATGGCGTCGCTTATGGCCGCCCAGCCGTTTTTCGGATCGACATTTGTGAAATAAACGCCTTGTGGACGCAATTTTCGGAACAGCGGATATTTCGTCGCGATGACGCCCTCGCCGATAATCACAATGCTGAGCCGTGGGATCGTAGCGGGCGGCGGGGGTGCGGCCAAGTTGACTTCATGCACGTATTCAATCGCCGCTGCGCGAAATGCATCGATTTGATGGGTGGCCCAGAGATGCGCCGTGAATTGCTCCGAGAATTGAGCAGGTTCGTTGACCCAATCGGCGCGTTCGAGCTGAGGGGAAAGGTGAAGTTTGGCGAACGCCGCCATTGTGGCTGTAAGTTGGTTAGGAGAAAGACCGCTAAGATAAATAAACTGATTGTCTAGCTCGCGCCGCTCGGCTGGAAACTTCCAATCGTATGCAATGAGTTCCCGTAATAAGAGCGGCAGAAATCCAAGCGGAAGCGATGCGAGCAGATGAATATGAGTTACTGCGAGGCGGCGCGCTTCTGGCGGATACTTACTAAATTGGCCCGCGTTGAGGTCGCTCGGTAACATGGCGAATTACGAGATTTCGGGCAGCGGCTTGCCGCGCGACATTGTGGGCGAGAAGCCCAGCATCGAGCCGAGCGTGGGAACTAAATCAGTCGATTCGACAGCGCGATCCACGACGACGTTTTCGCGCACTCCCGGACCAAGCACCATCATCCAGGTAGTGCGGGAGAGCGCGTCACCCGTGCGATGATGCTGGAAACCGTTTCCGCCGGGATCGGTATCCGAATCGCGGCCGAAATCGGGGAGAATGAACATGCTTGTCTTTCCGGCATACTCGGGTTCGCTTTGGATGGTGCGCCAGATCTCGGCGCATAGCCGGTCGGTACGCTGGATGCCTTCGATATATAGGGAGTAAGTGCCTGAATGGGCGATATCGATATCGTGCAGAGTGATCCAGAGCAGGCTGGGCGCCAATTGGCGCATGAGCTGCTTTGCAATATATACCGACAGCTCATCCGGACTGGCCAAGCTGCGGGCATGGGCCGTGAAATCGGTGACGGAGAGCTTCAGAAGGTTTGCCATTTCATGAAGCTCGACTTCGTTGCCACGTAGTTGGGGTGTATAGAGCGGGGTTTCGTAGTTATCGCGAAGTAAGTGCTCGTATTGGGCTTCGCCGGTTGCGGAGAGCGCGGTTCCCAGCAACCGTTTCGGCAGAATCACGCCGGCGCCGAAGCCCGGCCCATAGGCGCGATTCCCGCTTTCTCCGATGCGATTAAAGCCGTTGCTCGGCGCGACGACCCAGGCGTCATTCGCAGGCCGGTTCAAGTCCTTGCGAAAGTATTCGAAGACGGTGGGGTTTTCGGGAGCGACCGCGGCGAAGTTATCGAAGGTTTCGTAAACGCCCGTGGCGAGCGATGCCGTCGCCACATAGTGGCCCAGAATGCCGCGATTCACGACTTGCGTGAAGAAAGTAGATCGCGGAATCAGTTCTTTCAACAGGTGCGGAATGTTTTCCTGCCCATCGGGCATGAAGGTCTCTTCGTCGCGCGCGCCGCCGCCGAAAGTGATGACTACTACTTTTCGCGAGGGAGATGCGGCAATTGCGCGCCGTGGCGAAAATCCGAACAAAGCAGCGCCTGCGGTTGCGCCGGTGACAGTGTGAAGAAAATCGCGACGGCTGCAAGCGACAGCCTGCGCAATCTCGCGCGAAGCGCCTGTCTTAAGAACCATGAATAGCTGCGGGAATTTCATTATAAGCCAGGCTGACGGGCGCGGCTGTTAAAAATGGAATATGCCGCGCTACGCTGCCGTCGATATTGGGAGCAATTCGGTGCGAATGATGGCTGCCGAAACGGGACAGGGCGGAACGAGCATACTTGCGCAAGATCGACAGGTGACGCGGTTAGGGGAAAGCGTGTTCCGCTCGGGGCGCATCAGCGACGAAGCGCTGAATTTTCTGTGTGCACAGCTCGCGCGGATGTATGAGATTTACAGCGGGCTGGATGTGCGGGGAGTGCGGGCGGTTGCGACCAGCGCGGTTCGCGACGCCAGCAATCAACGGGAATTTCTGGAGCGCGCGGGCGAAGCGCTTCACACGAACGTCGAAATCATTTCCGGACCGGAAGAAGCGCGGCTGATTCATCTGGGCGTCGAAGCCCGATGGCCGCGGCCAAAGGAGCGCACGCTGATCATTGACGTGGGCGGCGGCAGCGCGGAGTTGATTATCAGCCAAGGCGGGCAACTGATCGACGGGGTTTCGAAGCCTCTTGGGGCCGTGCGGCTGACAGAGGTGTTTCTGAAATCCGATCCGCCGCTTTCGGACGAGCTGCATCGGTTGCACAGCTATATCGATGAGAAGCTGTTCACGTTTCACAAACAGCATGGGAGCGAAAAAATCGATCGGGCGATCGCTACCTCGGCGACGGCGGCGGCGATCGTGTCTGTGGTGAATCAGGTCGCGCGAGGAAAACGGGATGAAGCCGACCGGCTGCGGGCGGGCGTGGCGCAAGTCCGGGAGCTTTATTCGCGGTTGGCGGAGAGCGACCTGGCGGCGCGGCGGAAGATTACCGGGATTGGGCCGAAGCGGGCCGAGATTGTGACGGCCGGCACGGCTGTTTTCCTGCGTGCTTTAGAGCTGTTTCAGCATCGATCGCTCTATTACTGCGTGGCGGGCGTTCGCGACGGCATCATCGCGGATTTGGCCGCACGCGGCGTGGGACGGGAACTCTCGCAGCTTTCGCGCGAGCAACGCGCGACCGTTGAGAGCATGGCGCGGCGCTACGGAGTTGCCCTGAAGCATGCGCGGCATGTGGCGTGCTTGGGGCATCGGCTGTTCGACACGCTGCAAGGCGTCCATCAACTGCCGCCAGGCGCAGGCAAGTTACTCGAAGCGGCGGCTTATTTGCATGACGTTGGACATTTCGTCAGCGGCACGGGGCATCACAAGCATTCGGCTTACCTGGTCGCGAATTCGGATCTGCCGGGTTTCACGGATCAAGAGCGATTGACGGTTGCTGCTCTGTGCCGCTTCCATCGGAAATCGATGCCGCAGCCAAGGCATTCTCAATTTCAATTGCTCGATGCCGAATCGAAGCGGATCGTGATCAGTCTTGCGCCGCTGCTTCGGCTGGCGGATGCGCTGGATCGCGGGCATGAACAAAAAGTTCGGGATCTATCGTCAGCGGGTAAGGACGGCGCGATCACGCTGCTGGTGCAGGCCGATAGAGATGCGGATCTGGAGATTTGGGCGGCAAATGAGGCCGGCAAAGCCTTTCGCGAGATCTACGCCAAGCCGATTTCGCTGCAGCGCGCGAAATCTCAACGAGCGTAACGAGCGAGCGCAGACCGGCTAATTGGCGTTGCCGCAGGTGAACGCTTCGAGGCTCTTCAATTTAGCGGCGAGCGTGGTGCGCTTTAATCCTAAAATGTCGGCCGCGACTTTCTTGTTTCCGTGCGCGCGCTCGAGCGCTTGCGCGAGAAGATTCAGCTCGATTTTTCCGATCACGGCTTCGAAATCGAGACCCTCTTCCGGGAGCGAAATGATGTGTTGTTGATCCAAGCTCAACGGCCTGGCGGCTGTTTTCGAACTGAAACTGAAATCGGATGGAAGCAGCGTCGTTCTTTCGCCTGAGAGCACGACGGCCATTTCGACCGCGTTTTCAAGTTGCCGCACATTGCCCGGCCAAGTGTAATGGCACAGGCGTTGGATGGCCTCGGGCGTGATGGTTTTGTGCGCAAGCCGCTCCTGATCGCAGATTTTCTTGATGAAGTGGCGCACTAGAGGCGGGATATCGGCGACCCGCTCGCGCAGGGCGGGAATGCGGATGGGCACCACGTGCAGCCGATAATAGAGGTCTTCTCGAAATTTGCCCTGTTTGACGCGCTCAGCCAGTTCTACATTGCTGGCGGCGATGACGCGCACGTCGACGCGCGTGGTTTCCGAACTGCCGACGCGTTGGAATTCGCGCTCCTGCAGCACGCGCAGCAGCTTAGCCTGGAGATCCAAGGGGAGATCCGCGATTTCATCGAGAAATAAGGTGCCTTGATCGGCCTGTTCGAAGCGGCCGATCCGTGCGTTGGTAGCGCCGGTGAAAGCGCCTTTCACATGGCCGAACAGTTCGGCTTCGAGAAGGTTTTCCGGAATAGCGGCGCAGTTGACGGGAACCATGGGTTTCGCGGCGCGCGGGCTCGCGGCGTGAATTGCGCGTGCGACTACCTCTTTCCCGCAGCCGGTTTCCCCCAAAATCAGTACCGTGGAACGCCGGCCGGCGATCAATGAGATTACCTCCGTGACGCGATGCATCGCGGGGCTCGTCCCGATCAGCGTCTGCCGCCAGGAGTCACCGGATTCAGAATCCGAGCTGTGTTGATGAGAGGACAAAGCGGCGAGGAACTGTGCGAAGTCGTTTTTTTCGGGCAAGCGATCGAAATAATGGTGCGCGCCCAGCTTCAATAGCTGGACTGCTTCCGGCGCGGTACCGGAATCGCGAATCAGAATGACGGGCAGAGACCGTTTCACCCGCAACAGCTCTTCAATAACGGCAGCAGGATCATCCTCCGCGAGTGGCAGATATACGATTGAGGCTGCGAACGCTTCGGGCTCACGCTCGAGCTCAAAAAGAGCTTCGCCCAAGGACTGCGTAGCCTGGCAGGCGTAGCCGGGAGGTAGCAACTGGGCCGCTTCGGGCGCCGAGGCGGAGTCCGCCAACCAAAGTATCTTCATGCCGCTAAATAATTGATCGGCGACAAAAGTTTGGCGGTTTAGGGTTTATCGTGAGTTTCGGCTGTTTACCCGGCATCTGGGCATGAAAATTAATCCATGTTTGGGATGCCGCCGTGGCGGATGGCGCGAGCTTTGCCGGCTTTCTCGAAATGCTCTTCGATTTCTTCGAGTGTCTTGCCTTTCGTCTCGGGCAGGAAAAATGCTGCCGTGATGAAGTAAATCACCGTGAAGCCCGCGAACACAAAAAACATGGTTGAGTATCCGTAGTTGCTTACCACCGGCAGGAAGATGGCCGCGAGCGTAGTCGAGACCACTTGATTGATGACGAGCGCGATGCTCATTCCGTTGGAGCGAATGCGGGTTGGCATCAGCTCCGAGAGCGCGAGCCATACGCAAACGCCAGGGCCGATGGCGTAAAAGGCCATGAAGGCGTAGAGGCTGCATGCGAGCAACCAGCCGTATCGCGCGTCGGGGATTTGATTGATCAGCGCTTTTTCAATCTTTAGAGGCGCGGAGCGGGCTTGCTCGAGATTGGCGAACGGGTTCTTGAAAAAGGCCTCGACGCGATTGCCGGGTATGCTGGCGGCGCGAGTGATGGTGACGGGGGGCGTGTCGGGATCGCTGGAGCGGACGACGTTGGTTGCAGCGGTGAAATCGCCATAGGCGTAAACAATCACCAGAGATGCCCGGTTCGGATGGACGGCAGTGGTGTGCGACCCGGCGGCTAACAGGAGCGCGGCGGCGGTTTGAGGGCTAAAGCGCAAGGTGAGGGTTTGATCGGGCTTAACGGCCGATTGCACTGCATCTCTTGAATCGATGAGCGACGATTCGGAGCGCAGGAACAGAAAGCCAGTAGTGCAGAGCGAAGCGATGATCCCGAGCGTGCCGAGTGTCAGAAGAAACTTGCGGCCGCGCCGATCGACCAGCATGAGGCCGCCGATGGTCATCAGGAAGTTGATGCAAGTGAAGATGACATAACCCCAGTGCGCGGCGAGATCCGAAAGGCCGCTCTGCATGAGGATGTTGGTGTTGTAGCCGATGATCGAATTGATTCCCGTGGCGGTGTTGCAGAAAAGGATAATGCAGGCGAGGAGGAACGGGATCACATACTTGCGGCGCAGCAGCGACTCTTTTATTTTTTGTCCCGCGGCTGTAGCCGATTTCCCGACAGCGGCAGCGGCGGTGTCTTCCATTTCCTGCAGTTCCGTGGTGGCCTGATCAGGGCTGCGGGAGTGCAAGAGCGCGGCATACGCAGCTTCCTTCTTCCCGCGGCGGAAGAGCCAGCGCGGAGATTCGGCCACCAGGAAACTGCCGATTACGAAAAGCACGCCCGGCGGCAGCGAGACCCAGAAGATTCTCCGCCAAGCCAGGTCTTTGAATGCGAAAACCGTGGCGGCGTTGGCGACGCGCGTCACGTCGGCGACGCGATAACTGAAATAGATGCCGATGAGCGCCGCGGCAACGATACCGCCTGTCAGCAGCCATTGAAAAATGCCGGTGCCTTTGCCGCGGGTCGAAGCAGCTAGGCATTCGGCAAGATAGAGCGGCACGACGACGCCGATGAATCCGCCGCTCACGCCCTGCAACAAGCGTCCTAAAAACAGCGGCCCGTAACCGTGCGAGAGCGCAATCACCGGGATGCTGACGACGAACGTCAGCCCGCTCAAGATCATCAGCGGCTTGCGGCCCATCCAATCGGCAAGCAGACCGGCGAATAGCGTCGAGATGACGCTGCCCAGCAGCACGGCGGCGACAATGATCGACAGCTCTCCGGCGTTCAGTCCGGAAGTGGCTTCGAGATAGGGAAGCGCGCCGCCGATGATGCCGACATCGACTCCGTAGAGCAATCCGCCCAGTCCGGCAACGAGCAGAAGAAAACGGTTATAAGTGGTCGTCCTGTTCGCAATCTGCATCTAGCGTGTCGTTGTGATTATTGCAGCATTCGCCGCGCCGGTATTCTAGATGTTTGTGCGATTAACCATTCTGCTATTTCTAGCCGCCGTGCTGGCCGTGGGCGCAAGCGATAAGACCGCCACTCCCATTCAGCACGTAGTAGTGATCTTTGATGAGAACATCTCTTTCGATCATTACTTCGGAACATATCCAAACGCCCAGAACCCCGCCGGACAACCGAAGTTCGTACCGCTGCCCCGCACGCCGAAGATCAACGGGCTGACGCCCGATCTGCTTAGGCATAACCCGAACGCGAAGAATCCGGCGAATGGAGAGGGCGCGACGAATCCTTTCCGGCTCGACCGCACGCAGGCGCTGACCGCCGACATGAACCACAATTATGGGCCCGAGCAGGCTTCGTTTGACCGAGGCGCGATGGACCTGTTTCCAATCAAGACCGGCACTGCGGGACCGCCCCCTAGGTCATATCCGGCGGTGCTCTCGACGAAAGGGCTGGTTATGGGTTATTACGACGGCAACACGGTCACTGCGCTGTGGAATTATGCGCAGCACTATGCAATGAGCGATAACTCCTGGGATTCCAACTTTGGCCCGTCGACGCCTGGGGCAATTAACCTGATCTCAGGACAAACCAACGGTGTGAATCCATCAACCAGTAAGAATGGCCCCGGAATTCCTTCTTACGTGATCCCGGATGGGCAGGGCGGATACACGCTGGTTGCGGACGGCGATCCGCTGGAAGATGTCTGCTCTGTTCCCACGCGATTTCAATTGGAGCTGACCAGCAAGAACATTGGTGACCTTTTAAATGCGGGCGGCGTAACGTGGGGCTGGTTTGAAGGGGGCTTCGACCTGACGGTTACGAATCCGAACGGGACGACGGGCTGTCTTCGCAGCACGGTGTCACCTTTGACGAAGCTTACGATGGTCGATTACATCCCGCACCATGAGCCATTCCAATACTATGCGAGCACTCGCAATCCGGCGCACGCGCGGCCTTCGAGCGTAGGCGCAATCGGCTCTACGAATATTCCGGGCACGAACAAACCGGATCCCGCAAATCATCAATATGACCTGCACGATTGGTTCGACGCGCTGAACGCAGGCAACTTGCCCGCGGTCAATTTTCTGAAATCGAGGGCTTACCAGGACGCGCACGCTGGATATTCGAACCCTCTGGATGAACAGGCATTTATCGTCAAGGTAGTGAACGCAATTCAGCAATCGGCTTTTTGGAATTCAACAGCCGTGGTGATTGTGTATGATGATTCGGATGGCTGGTACGACCATCAGATGGGACCGATTGTAAATGCGTCTTTTTATGATCCGTCTCCGCTGAACAAGCAGGCCGATTCGATTACCGGACCTGGCGCTTGCGGCAAGGCGGGAGTGACGCCTCAACTGCCTGGACCGAATAGCGCGGGAAAGCCGGTGAATGGCCGCTGCGGATACGGTGTGCGCACACCGCTGATGATCATCTCGCCATGGGCGAAGACGAATTACGTCGATCACTCAGTGACGGATCAGACCTCAGTCATCCGATTCATCGAAGACAACTGGCTGCATGGCAAGCGCATCGGACAAGGCAGCTACGACGGCATCGCGCATCCGATGGGCAATATGTTGGTCGATTTTTCGAGTCACCGCACCCCGCCAAATTCGGCTAAATACTTATTGGATCCGACGACTGGAGAACCGCAATAATCACCCGACGGCAATTTCTCAGCAGCGTTGGCGCCGGGCTCGCCGCCACAACGGTACGCGGCGCTCATCAGATTGCGGGGCGCATCCCCGACCTACCGCCCGTTCCGAAGCTCATCGATCCTAACAGGCTTACGCCGTTCGTTGACGCGCTGCCGATTCCTGCTTTGGCGAAACCGGCGCTGGCGCCTGGAAACTTTTCGCGCCCTTGGCCGCGTTACCGTCTTGCCATTTCGGAGTTCGAAGCCAAGGTGCATCGCGACGTGCAGCCGACGCGCTTTTGGGGCTACGGCGACAGCATGCCCGGTCCCACAATCGAAGCGCGTAGCGGCGAAGGCGTGCTCATCGAGTGGCCGAATGAATTGCCCAGGCATCACATATTGCCGATCGATCACAACCTGATGGGCGCCGAAGCCAGCAATCCGGAGGTTCGCACCGTGGTGCATCTGCACGGCGCGAAGACGTATCCCGATTCCGACGGCTATCCCGAAAAGTGGTATGTTCCCGGGCGCTCGGTTACCTATCGCTATCCGAATGAGCAGGAATCCGCGCTGCTCTGGTATCACGATCACGCCATGGGCATCAATCGGCTCAACATCTACGCCGGGATGCTGGGTCTGTATGTGATTCGTGACGCTGTCGAAGATGCGTTGAATCTGCCGCGCGGCGCCTACGAGATTCCGCTGGTGCTTACCGATCGCTTTATTCGCGAGGACGGGCAGCTCTACTATCCCGTGTCGCAGAGAACTGAAGCGCCTGGGGTGCCTGAAGTTTTCGGCAACGCAATTCTCGTAAATGGCAAGCTGCTGCCGTATCTCGAAGTCGAGACGCGAAAGTACCGCTTTCGAATCTTGAACGGTTCGAACGGCCGATTCTATTCGATCACCTTGGGCAGCAAGCAATGCTGGACACAGATCGGCAGCGATCAGGGTCTGCTCGCTGCGCCTGTTGATATCAGGCGGTTGAACATTGCTCCGGGCGAGCGCGCGGATGTGGTACTCGATTTCGCAGAACACAGAGGCGCACAGATCCTCGTGAGCGATGGAGTCGTGCCGTTCATGCAGTTTCACGTGGGCAAGCAGAAAGCCGACGACCCCTCCTCGCTTCCAACGACCTTAAGGCGAGTCGAACGCATGCCCGAATCCGCGGCGGTGCATACGCGTCAGCTCACGCTCGACGAACTGGACAACGTGCTAGACGAGCCCATGACGCATCTGCTCAACAACACGCGGTGGAATGCGCCAATCACGGAAAACCCGCGATTCAACAGTGTCGAGATCTGGGCGCTAGTCAACGGTACGGACGACGCGCATCCCATCCATCTGCACGCCGTACGTTTTCAAGTTCTCGATCGCCAGCCATTCGACGTCGATCATTTCATCTTGACGCGCGAAGTGCGCTATGTCGCGGATGCAATTCCGCCCGAGCCCGGCGAAATGGGTTGGAAAGATACGGTTGCCGCCACTCCCGCATGCGTCACGCGCATCATCGCGAAGTTCGACGGCTACCCAGGTCGCTATGTCTGGCATTGCCACATCCTGGAACACGAAGACAACGAGATGATGCGACCTTACGAAATTCTGGGTGAGTGAGCGAATTTTCGGTACTACTTCGCCATTAGTCATGGGCAAAATGCCCGATGCGCGAACGGCGGCTGAGGCGTCCACTAATGGGAGGTAATATTTCCCATGCCGGAAATAGACGTTAAGCATCAATCCTCAAATCAAGGATCTGAAAAGAAGGAACAAGGTTTACAAAGGCAATCTGGGGGAGGCGTTTCGCGCTCCCGAGGATGGGACCCGTTCTCGATGAGTCCCGCCGAATTTTTCTCCACCAATCCATTCACGCTGATGCGCAGAATGAGCGAAGAGATGGACCGTCAATTCGGGCACTTTGCCGGCCAAGGCGCGGGCGCAAGCGGCGGCACCTGGTATCCGGCTATCGAAGTAGCCGAACGCGATAACCAGCTTCACGTACACGCGGAACTGCCGGGGCTAAAACCGGAAGACGTTAAGGTTGAGGTGACGGACGATGCGCTCGTCATTCGCGGCGAACGCAAGTCCCAGCATGAGCATCGATTAGGAAATGCGTACCGGTCAGAGCGCCGGTATGGCGAGTTCTATCGTGAGATTCCGCTTCCGGAAGGCGTGAACGCCGAGCAGGCGCGCGCGCAATTCCGCGATGGCGTTCTGGAGGTGACGATTCCCGTGCCGCAACAGGCAAGCAGGCGGCGAGAGATTCCCATCTCTTCGGGCGAGACTTCGGGATCGACCGCGTCGAGCGCCGGATCGGCGAAAGCTGCGAGTGCTGCTGCGGGACCGGGCGGGTCGGCGACCCAAGCTGCGTCGTCTCAAAAGAAAACCTGACAACTGAGATTTTTCAGTACGCCGCCCGCGATTTGCGTCATCGCGCTTCGGGCGGCGTACGCCTTAGCAGGCGCTCACGCAATTCCGCGGTTCGCGCGCGATGGCACTTGAGGCAAAGCGTGCGCATGTTGGACAAATCGCACTCGCCGCCTCCCTCGGCTATGGGGACGATGTGGTCCGCATCCCAGAGCGTTTTTCTGCCGCGCATGCCCCATGCAGTCATCGCTTTTGCGCGCGCGGGGCCGCGCAGCTTTTTCACGCGCCGCAGTTCTGTGACGCAATCGATTCCGCATTGGGAGCAGATGCCGCGATCGCGTTGAAAGACTCGATCGCGCAGATGGCTGGGATCACTGCGCAGCTTCCATTCCTCGACGCACCAATCCGAGCAGAACGTTAATCGCCCGGCAGGAACTTCTAAACTGCACCACCGGCAGAGGCAACGGCCGTTCGGTCCTTTCGCGAGGCTCTCGCGGTCCGCTCGTCCGCCGGGCATGGCGCGCAGCGTACTCACAAAAACAGGATAGCGGGAAAATGTTCGATCCGAAAAAGCGATGATCAAAGATAAACGCTGCCGGTCTGAGAGATCATCGGATTCTCGTGGCCGCGCGCGGTCACGCTTTCGACACTTTGGACGCGGCCATTCACGATGAAGAGCGCCTCATCGAAGTTGTTCACTGTCGGGCAGACGTGTCGCGGAACCAGATAGAGCTTGTCGCCGATTGCGGGAAGCTCGTGTCCTTCGGCAACTTCGATGGGCAGATGCTCTTCGCTCGGCCCCCTCGGCGTCAACTCCGGGTGTCCTATGACAGCACAGGTGGGAACGCCCGCATCGGCGGAAACGCTCTTATGGCCGGCGTCGCAGGTGATGGAGTGCGGGGTGGGATGGCTGATTACGGTCGCAAGCACTACCGCCGCGGGCTTGTAGCCCCAGTCAGGCAACTGCTCAAGGCTATGCGTGTCGTTGTACAGCACGGTTCCCGGCGAGATGCGATGCACGAAGCTAGGCGTGTTAAAACCAGGCGTATTGAAACCGGCGTAGGAAATCGCGAAAGGCGCAGCGGGCGTTCCCGATGTAATTACTTCCTCGGCAGGAACGCCGGCCGCTTCGAGAGCGGACACCAGTTTCATTAAGTGGTCATACCCGCGATGCACCCGCTCTTCACGCTCTTCGGGTGCAAATCCGGATGAATGCCCATCGTAGTAATGCAAACCGCGAAATTGATTGCCTAGCGCGCGGGCGAGGGTAACGATTTCGTCAACGCGCTCCTCGCTGATCCCGGTGCGATTCATCCCCGGATTCACGTCGATGAAAACGCCGATTCGCGTGTCGCGCCAGGTGCGCGCCTGCTGGAGATTCTCAATCAACACCGAAATGCGAGTGTGAGGAAATTGGTCCGCAATTTCGAGCGTCCGACGCGCGTTGGCGGCGACCACAGGAAATGCGAGCAGAACATCCGCGGCCCCGCACTCGCAGGCCGTCAGCAGCTCCAACGTAGTGGAACATTTCAGATTCTTGATGCCGTGTTCTATGTAAAGACGGATGCTGGCCGCCAGTTTCGCCGTTTTAATGTGTGGACGCCAGCGCTCCGCGTTATGCCCTGTCATATTGAGCGTGGCCTGGATGTTTGAGTCGACAAGGTCCGGGTAGATCAACAGCGCAGGCGTCAGGATGCGGTCCGCGTTTTCAATTGCATAAGGCTCGAGCGGCAGGTCCATGAGGCTCATTCTGTCAAACCTTTGGCCGAATGTACGGAATGATCCGTGCGCGCGTCCAATTCGCGAAGAGGGCGCGATGACAAAAGCGGAAGTCTATGGGGGAGCGGCGGTGATGGGCGCGGTTGCGGGATTACGGTCGATGACAGCGCCTGCCGTAGTCAGTCAATTGGCGCGGGGGCTGCCCATTGGATCGCGCAGCATGGGATTTTTGAATTCCGCAGTTTCGATGCGCACGACCGTGGCGCTCGCGGTCGGCGAACTCATTGCCGATAAATTGCCGTTTTTGCCGAGTCGTACGAAACCGCCGTCACTTATCCTCCGGGCGATTTCCGGCGCCTTGAGCGGAGCCGCCGTGTGCTCGGCCAAAAAGAAATCCGTCGTCTCGGGGATTGTGATCGGTGCTGCGGCTGCGATTGGCGCTACGTACGGCGCCTATGAATTGCGCAAACGCGCAGCGAAGAGGTTGCATGTGCCGGACCCGGTGATCGCGATCGCTGAAGACGCGCTCGCGGTTGGGACCGGCCTCCTGGTTTTGTCTCGCTTGCGATCCGAAGCTTAGGTAAAGCTTATCCCTGCACACGCCGCTCTTTGCCGGCCCAGAACGGCTCGCGCAAATCGCGCTTGAGAATCTTTCCGGTGCCGGTTTTGGGCAAGGGACCTTCGACGAACTGCACCTTCTGGGGAATTTTGAACTTGGCGAGACGCGTTTGCAGAAATTTGAGCAGTTGCTCGGTTGTCAGCTCCTGTGCGGGTTTCAGGACTACGATCGCGGCGGGGACTTCGCCCCATTTACTATCGGGCGCGCCGACAACCGCGCATTCGAGGACGGCTGGATGCGCAAAAATCGCTTTTTCGACTTCGATGGATGAGATATTTTCGCCACCGCTAATGATGATGTCCTTCTTGCGATCGACAATGTGGACGTAATTCTCGTCGTCCCAGACGGCCATATCGCCCGTATATAACCATCCATCGCGAATCACACTGCGGGTGGCCTCCGGCTCGTGGAAGTAGCCATCCATGACGTTGTCGCCGCGAATGACTACCTCGCCGACGGTTTCCATATCGCGCGGCACGTCGTGGCCGTACACATTAACGACCCGCACTTCATTGCCCAAGATCGGCCAGCCTGCCATGGCGAGATGGCGGATGCGGTCCTCGTCGCTCGAATAGTCGACCGTGCCCTTGGCGCGCGCGTCGGTTGCCACGGGGCACGTTTCGGTCAATCCGTAGCCCGCCATCACGGCGCACCGGAATGCCTGCTCAATGCGAGCGATTAGCTCCGGCGACGAAGCCGCGCCGCCGATATGAATCTCCTGCATGCTGGAGAGATCGTACTTGCCGAGGTCCACACAATTCAGGAGCGCATTGGCCATCACGGGCACGAGCGACATGCCGGTCGCGCGCTCTTCTTCAATCAGCCGGAGCACGTAGGACGGCTCGAACCGCCGCACCATCACCTGCTTGGCGCCATTCATGGTGGCGGTTTGCGGACGTCCCCAGCCGTTCGCATGAAATAGCGGAATGGTGTGCAATTCGACGGAGCGATCATTCTGGGTGACGCTGCCCGTAACACCGAGCGCATGTAGATACACGGTGCGGTGCGAAAGCGCGACTCCTTTGGGCGTCCCCGTGCTGCCGCTAGTGTAGAAGATCTCTGCAATGTCGTTCTCATCGAACGAAAGCAGGTCAGGCCGCTGCAGCCGGCCGCGCGAGAGCAGCTCGTCGTAGGTCAAATCTGCATCGGACACCGGGCCGCCAATTGCAACATAGCGCTCAATAGCGGGGCAGGCTTTGCGAAACGCGGTCAGGCAGGGAGCAAAATCGTTTTCAAACACCAGGATGCGCGCGCCCGAGTGATTGAGAATCTGGATCAACTCCGGAGGCGTCAATCGCACATTCAGCGGCATTGCGATGGCGCGGATCAGAGGCGGCGCATAGTAGCCTTCGAGCAGCTGGTTGTTATTGAAGCTGAGATAAGCGACGCGATCGCCCGGACCCACACCCTCGGCGCGCAGGCCGGCGGCGGCGCGCTCCACTCGTTCACCGAACTCGGCATAGGTGTAGCGGTTTGCGCCAGATACAATGCCCAACTTTTTGCCATAGAGGTCAATGCCCCGGTAGAGGCAACGAATGGGTGTAAGCGGAACGATCATATTTCCGAGTCTCCCTGTTTCAGATCACGTACCGCTCTCGCGCGATCAGCCGGGTCGCAATTCTGCGGCGGAGAGAAACCGAATCCGGCGGATCGTAGACGGCGAATCGCCGCAGGACCTGCATGGTCTTGCGCAGGAAATCGCCTTCCAGGCACGCGCCCGCCACATTTCGCGCCGCGAACTCGACCCGCGCTATCGCGTCGCGCAGAAACACAGCGCAGATCTCGGCGGCAATCGTAGCTTTCCCCGGCGCCAGTTTGCGAGTGCGGAGCAAGGTTGATTCCATCCCAAACGCGTTGATGATGATATCCGCGATGTACATCAGCAGTTCCTGTTGATGCTCGAGTTCCGTGCCGTGCCTTTGATAAGCAATCGCGAGCGCGAGCAGCGCAATCTTCTTGGCATTCGAGACTAATCGCTTCTCGTCATCGGAATCTTGGGCCGGCAGTGTGCCGGCGAAAATTTGGGCCATCAGTTCCTGTGCGGCGGGAACGAGCGCCAATTGGCCGCGCGTGGCGCGTTTCAACAACATGCCCGTGATCAGCAGGCGGTTGATTTCATTGGTGCCTTCGAATATGCGATTGATGCGCGAGTCCCGGTAGTCGCGCTCGACCGCATAGTCCTGATGATATCCGTAGCCGCCGTGGATCTGGACGCCTTCATCGACGACGAAGTCGAGTACTTCCGAGCCGTAGACCTTGATCATGGAGCACTCGGCGGCGTACTCTTCGACGGCCTTCAGCATTGTTTTCGATGCATTTGGGTGATCCCATGAGAAGCCTTCTAATTGGCTCTGGATCAGACCGACAATGCGCCACGAAATGGATTCGGCAGCATAGATGCGGATCGCCATTTCGGCGAGCTTGTGCTGAATCGCGCCGAACTCGGCGATTGCCGAACCGAACGCCTTGCGCTCCTTTGCATATTTGATGCTGACCGCGAGCACATCCTTTGAGGCTCCCACGCACAGCGCGCCCAGCTTCAATCGGCCGATGTTCAAGATGTTAAACGCGATGATGTGCCCGCGGCCGACTTCGCCGAGCACGTTTTCGACCGGCACCGGGACGTTTTCGAAGTACACGGCTGTAGTCGAGCTGCCCTTAATGCCCATTTTCTTTTCTTCAGCGCCGCTGGTCACGCCTCCGAAGGCGCGTTCGACCAGAAATGCTGTGAACTTCTCGCCGCCCACTTTCGCGAATACGGTAAACAGATCCGCGGCGCCTCCGTTGGTGATCCACATCTTCTGACCGTTGAGGATGTAATGCTTGCCGTCCGGGCTCAAGTCCGCGCGTGTGCGAGCGGCCAGCGCGTCGGAACCGGCGTGCGGCTCCGTTAAGGCATAGGCCGCGAGAAGATCGACTCGCGCCAGCTTTGGAAGATATTTCTGCTTCTGCTCTTCGGTGCCGAAATACAGAATCGGAAGCGAACCGATTCCGGTGTGCGCTCCGTGCCATGCAGCGTACGAGCCGTCGCGTCCCAAGTGTTCGGCGGCGATCAGGGCAGAGGCCAAATCGAGCTCCATTCCGCCAAACTTTTCGGGAGTTGCAATTGCGGTCAGGCCCAGCTCGGCGGACTTGCGCAGCACTTTTTCGGCAACGCCCGGCTCCTGCTGGTGGATAGCTTCGAGATTGGGCTCGATTTCCTGCGCGAAGAACTCGTCGGCCGTGCGAGCGATCGCGAGATGCTCTTCGGTCAGGTCTTCCGGGGTAAAGATGTCGCGCGGTTCGCTCTCTTGAATCAGAAAGGCGCCACCCCTGGTCTTTGGGAGCGCTGCTTCCAGTGTCGCCATGCGTAATCTCCTATGCCTCGGTTGATTGCATTAAGATCGTCTTCAATTTGGCCCGTAAGTCGTCCGGAATAGGCAGGGACTGTTTTGTGTCTCGATCCGCGCACGCCACAATCACCACGCCTTTCGCGGCCACTTCGCCCGCCTTTAGAGTACGGAATTCAAATCGAATGGAAGAACGCCCGAGCTTCGTTATAAATACTTCGATGTCGATCAGGTCGTCGTGACCTAATATCTTCATGAAATCGCATTCGACATGCACGCGCGGAAGATTGTAGGTGCGAGTCAGATCGTAGCTGACCCCGAGGGAGCGCATTAGTTCGATCTCCGCGGATTCGAAATAGCGGAACATGGCCGTGTAGTGAATGCGGCCGCTCGCATCTGTGTCGATGAACCGGATGCGCGTTTGAAACCGGAAAGGCTCGCGTGAGGGCATCTGCATCTATGTTCGCTCGACAAGCGATTCCGAGTGCGGAATGAGCGCCCGAAGAACACGAACATTGAGCGCGATCAGGAGAATCGAAAACACAAATAGCGACGCAAAAAGAATGGTTACCGGTCCCAGCGCCGTAGTCGAGAGAACATGGAGCGGCAGATGCATCCACCAATGTGCAACTCGAGAGACCGAGGAACGGCCTGAGAAGCCGCCGGACAGTGGGATGAGCTTCACCCAGTACGTAGCTGCCGCAATCCAAGCCGATATGAGCGCGAGAAGAGTTGCCACGGTGCGCCCTATTGCGCCGCTTCGGGCCAATCCAAGAAATGCGAGCGTCCAGAGGCATGGAAAAATGCACTGCATGTACCAGGGCTCGGCGTGCTGAGACCGGCCGTTTGTCGCGATCCAGGTTGTGCAGGTCTGATATATAAGTCCCAGATAGAACGCGAAACACGCCGCAAGCAGCCACCATTGCGCCTCCGTTATCTGGCGAAAGCGTGCAAATAGCAGAGCAAATGCGAGAGCGAGCAGGAGTAACTCGATATTAATTGTAAGTCGGGAGAAAGAAATGAAGGACCAGTTACCGGTCCAGAGGCTCCAGCGGAGTAAGTCGATGGTGCTCGCGAACCAATTGATATGAAAAAAGGCGTAGAAGGCGTCGAGTGGCCGTACTCCGGCAATGGTCTCCTGTGTGCCGCTGAAGCTTCCGTAGAGAAACACATTGCGTACATACCAGACTGCGGCGGGAAACAGGATTGCCAGCGCGCCCAGGGCTGTTCGCACGCGGAGCCGGTGTCGCCATAACTGAATCAACATTGCCGCGGCCCAGACGGGGACGAAAGCGAGGAAATATGCTTTCGTCAGCAATCCCGCCGCGAGTACACCTGCGCAAGCCAGGAGGTGTTTCGTTTTGCCGTGTTGGGTTGCGGGAACGAGCAGCGCTAGAAACAATGTGCCGAGCGGGATAGACAGCCAGTCATTGCTTACGTGCGCGATCGAAGCCCACAACATCTGCGATTCGAAGATACAGGCGAGGGCCGCCCATCGGAACGCGCCTTCGACATTTAAGGCGGTCAATAGCAGGCTCGAGGCGGCATAGAGCAGCAGGGCAGAAACAATGGAGACGAAAAACCGCAAATAGAGGACGCGTTCCGGAAGCGGCGCGCGCGAGAAAGCGGCATCGAGAGGCGCAACCAACAGGTACGCAAGAGGCGCTTGCTGCGCTTCGTAATTCAGAACATCGGAGCTTTGCGTCGCGAGTGCCGGAGAGAGCTTCCTGAGTGCTATGCGCCTGTCCCGCCGCTGCTGCGAGCTGAGCTGAAACCAATCTTCGAAAGAGATGCTGCCGGGCAGGGCATTGTGCAGCAGCCAACTGACGGGAACGAGCTTGAGCGAGTCGCGAATGTCCGCGGGCAACGTGGTGCGATTCATCAGCGGCAATTGCCGATGGATTACCAGCTGTTCGATATAGCCGTAATGGGCGGGTTCGTCGAAGCCCTCCCAGAGAGGCAATAAAGAGGAGTAAAGAATAGCGTTGCAAATTGCGAAAGGCAGAATGAGCCGGGAGCCGGGTATTCGAAAACGGGCCGGCAGCACATTGCTGGGCGCCGCTCCGACGGGAGCGGCTACCACTCCACCGTTTTGCCCCGCTCTAACGTCCAGACTTCGATGTCGTCGTCCTTCAGCCGTTCCGCCAATTCCTCCGGACGGCCCGTGAGAGCTGGAAACGTTCCGTAATGCATGGGGATGACGCGCTTGGGCTTGATGAAACGCGAGGCATAACAGGCCTGCAGCGGATCCATGGTGAAATGATCGCCGATGGGGAGAAAGGCAAGCTCGGGACCGTATAGCTCGCGTATCAGGACCATGTCGGAGAACAAGGCCGTGTCGCCGGCGAAGTAAGCGCGGCGCCCGTCTTTTTGCGAGAGCACGTATCCGGCGGCTTCGCCTCCATAGAGCAATTCGTCGCCGTCTTTAATGGCGCAGCTGTGGATGGCATGGGTCATGGTTAACTTCACGAAACCGAGATCGACCGTTCCGCCCTTGTTCATGCCGATCGTATTCTTCACGCCTTTCTTTTCGAGCCAGGCTGTGGTTTCGAAAATGCCCACCACCTGCGGGTGGAATTTTTTAGCGAGCGGAATTACATCGTTGATGTGATCGAAGTGCGCGTGCGAAACCGCAATGGCATCTACCTGTTTAATCTCATAGCCTTTCGGATATGCCGGATTTCCCTCAATCCACGGGTCTAAAACCAACACTTCGCCGGACTCAAAGCGGAATTCGAAAGTCGCATGTCCAAGCCAGGTAATCTTTGTCATTTCGCACGATTAGATGCAATGTTGCCTTTCGCTGGTACATCGAGACCCTCGCCGATTTTTGCAATACCGGGAATCGACACAGGCAGCTTACCGGCGATTGGAATATCTCCCAAAATGGCTTTTGCAACCGCCGATTCCGAAGTGCTGGCCGTGCTAAACGCCGCCAAATAGGAGGGAACATTTGGGAAATCACGCACCAGATACGGATTGCCGAGGGAGATGAGCGCAACGGGGGCCGGCCCGTTCAGTAACGTATTCAGGAACGAATTGAGTCCCCCTTCGAGCGCGACACTGCCTCGGTTCGCGGCGACGGTGACGAAGGCAGCCGCATAGATCTGCTTGCAATGTGACATATCAGCCGCGATCAAGGACAGCAGCGCGGGCGGCATGCTCGGGTTCACGACGTAAGCAGTTATGCCGGGCGCGCGGGAGTGAAGCCCGCTGACAAGGACTTCTCCGCGAACCGAAAACTGACTTTCCCCAATAATGACGAGGCAGGAGCCATCGGGATCCGGCATGGGGAACAGATGTTTGTCGTCCTTCACGAGCGTGAGCGCACGCTCCGCCACGGTTTGAGCGAGATCTGCGGCTTTCTGCTCCTCGAGCGAGTCGCTGATCGCGTCCAGATTCACGAGACGCGTGCGGTAGAGGCCGGCGCGCTGCTTGGCCATGAGGATCTTCGTCGCGCTGCGATCGATCCGCTGGCGTGAAATGCGGCCGCTTGCGACTGCTTGCGCGATCGCGCGAATGCAAGCTTCGGGATCGGTGGGCATCAGCAGCACGTCCGCTCCTGCTTCGATGGCGCGAACGGCCGCCTCGCCTTGCGAATACAGCCCCGCGAGGCCCTGCATCTCCATGGCGTCGGTAACGATAATGCCTTTGAAACCCAGCTCATCGCGAAGCAGCCCTGTGAGCACGCTTTGCGAGATGGTCGCGGGAGCGCCGGTTGGATCGAACGCCGGCACCGCCATATGGGCGGTCATTACCGCGTCGACACCGTGCTCGATTGCTGCGCGGAAAGGGACTAGCTCGACAGATTCGATGCGCTGTTTCGATTGATCGAGCGTGACCAGCTGCATATGGCTGTCCTGGGAGGTATCGCCATGGCCGGGGAAATGCTTCGCGGTGACCAGGGCATAATTGTGCTTGTCGGAGTGCGCGCCTTCGATGAAGGCGGAAACTCCGGCCGCGACTTGTTGCGGGTCTTCGCCATAGGACCGCGTATTGATGATGGGATTGTCGGGATTGTTGTTGACGTCGGCATCCGGAGCAAAAATCCAGGTAACGCCAAGGGCGCGAGCTTCGTGCGCGGTCGCAGCGCCCAACTCCTTCATGGCTTCGAGATCGTGAGTTGCGCCGAAGGCCATCAAGTACGGGAATCGCGCAGTTTCCGCCACACGCATGGAAGCGCCGCGCTCAAAATCCGATGCGACGAGCAAGGGCGTCCTGGCGAGACGTTGCATGTGATTGATGAAAGCGGCCATCTCAAACGGCTGCGCGCTGATCACATTGCCGTCGCGAATGCGGCCGGCGACGATAAAGCCGCCGACGCGATCCTGGCGGATCCATCGAACAAATCTTCGGTATTCCGCATTATCGGCGGGCGGATAATCGCCGTAACCGCGCACTACGATGAGCTGCGCGATGCGATCCCGCAAAGAAAGCGATCGTAGAAGCGGCGAGGAAACGGCGCGGCTAGTCTTAGCAGAGGCGGGCGTTGCTGCGGAACTCAGCCCGGACGAGCTGAGAACGGCACAGGCAGCGATGGCAGAAAACGCCAACGCTCGAGAGAAAAGCATTCTCCTCACTATAAGCTTCGGGATGTAGATGGCTGGCGCGAAATGCCGCGCGTAAAGCTATGATTCGCCGCTCGCGCTTGTCCGACGCAAGGCCCTTCCCGCCTGCGAACGCACCGGCTTCTTGGGCGGACTCAACAGGCGCTTGGTGTGCCGCAGGAGATTGGAAATCTCATTGGCGCTTTTTTGCAACACGACATCGGCCCCTGTGTTTTCTGCCGCAAGTCCAAGACTATCGGCAAAGCCTGTCAGCAGAATAATGGGGCTACGGAAATTCCGCGCGCGTAATTGCGCGATGAGTTCCACGCCGTTCACTGGCGACATCCGGTAATCCGTGATGACTAAATCGAAATTCTCTCGTTCCACCAATTGCAACGCGTCCGAGCCACAACCGGCTGAGACTACCTTGTAGCCCAACTCCTCGAGCAGCGAGCGGCGCGCCAGAACACCGTCGCTGTTGTCATCCACCAGAAGAATGGAAGCGGGAGTTACGGCCCGATATGAAGGAGCAGATCGCATCGAGACCCAGTGAAGTTAGCAAAACTCGACGCCAAGTGTCAACGAGTCCGTATGCCGCTCAAACGGCGGAAGATGGAGTGCTTGACAGGCGAGCGCGCGTTCTATTCCACTTCGCGAGGAGCCTTGTAGCCGGCTTTCGCGATGATCTTATACTTGATCGGCTTGCCCTTTTCGTTCACGATGCGCAAGGGTTCGTTCGTATCCGGATTCACAAGCTCGACTTTGATGCGGCGGAACTTGCCATCCTTCGCCGTATTCGTCGGGTGATAGGAAAGCGAGTATTCGTTGCGGAGCGCCTCTTCGATTTGGCGGAAAACGCTGGGATATTCGCCGAGAAATCGCGGGAAGAACGCCAAGCCGCCCGTTTCTCGCGCGAAGGTGCGCATCTCATTATCGGCCTGCAGAAAATCCATATCCCGAGGGCCGCTCATCCCATTTGCCTCCGCCATCATTCGAGCAATTTGCAAAATGCTGATGGAGTAAATGGGAACACCCGATTCCTGCAGCGATTTGCGAGCCTGATCGAAGGTGATCTTGCTGAATGTGTCGAGACCGGTTGCGATGACGAGAATCGCTTTACGCCCTTCGATGCCGGACATGCGATCCGCCATGTCGGTTAACGCGTCGAATATATTCGATTCGCTGAATCCGGGAATGCGCAATCGCTGCATTGCTTCCATGGCTTTGTTTTTGTCGGGCGAGAAATCAGAAAGAATCGTGGTGTGCATGTCGTAGGCAACCACTGCGACATTGTCGTCGGGTTTGAGCGTTTGCAGAAAACCATATGAAGCTTGCAGCGTTTCATACCAGCCCATGCTCCAAAACTGCTGGAAACGGCCGCTGAATTCGATGACCATGCAGATGGTGAGCGGCGCCTCGCCGTGGCCGAATTGAGTGACTTGCTGCGGAACGCCATCCTCCAAGATGCGGAACTTTTCGCGCGGAAGGGTGGGAATAAAGCGATCATGATCGTCTAAGACAGCCACGTCCACGCTTACCGTGGTTGCATTGGACCGGAACGTCGGCGTGTCTTTCGGAACATCCGGATTTTTCGGCTTCTTGAATTCCGAAGGGATCGGAGCTTCGGCGGGAGCGGGCGCAGTCTCGTCGGTCGATTTAGGCTTTGGTTTTGCGACCGAGTCGCCAGACTGTGTTTCCGGCCCGTCCTGCGCATAAAGCGTTGGCGCGGCGAGGCACGCTAAAACGAAAGCCAAGCCCAGGAGGCTGGCGCCAAAAACGCGATACTTCATTGCTTACACCTTTGTTAATGCTATTCGATTTTGACCGCGCACAACGGGCACCTAACGCCCTGTGCGCTCTCATATTCACCGCGCACAACGCGCGACCGAGGCCTGTCGGCCCGGGTGCCTAACGCCCTATGCGCTCTCATATTTAATGAAGCCGACGGCTACGATCGGAATCCTGTTTCGCCCGATTGGAATTTTGGCCCCGCTTCGAATTCTGACGTAGATAGACCTCAAACTTCCGTTTGGCACGACGCAGCTTCCAATCTTTGTAGCCTATTGTAACGGGCTGCCAGAGTTGGCCGCGCAATCTTCGTCCGCGCAGCAGGAGATAACCGGCGACCAAACCGCCGAGATGCGCCATCACGGCCACGCCGCTGCCTTGGCCACCCACGGTAACCATATAGGATTGCAGGAAGACGATCGCCCCGATGATCATCACGAAGTACTTGGATTTAATAGGGATCAAGAAGCCGAACAAAATGGTGCGGTCCGGAAACATGACGGCATAGGCCATGAGAATGCCGTAGATTGCGCCCGATGAGCCGACCGTCTTGATCTCGGTCCCACCGAAAATGTAGGCCGCAGCGATGACCGTGAGCCCGGCGAAAATTCCGCAGAGAAAGTAGAAACGCAGGAACCTGACGGTTCCCCATAAGCGCTCGAGCTCCACGCCAAAAAGCCACAGCGCCAGCATGTTCCAGAGAATATGGCTAAACCCTACATGAATGAACATGTAGGTGATCAACTCCCAGATGCGCAAGCTCCGAACGGCCTCGACCGGGACAAGGCCGAAATTGTCCAGCACTGGAGCAAAGGTGTGCTGGAACAGAATCGGAATGGCAAAAAGAACCGCGTTCGCGATCAGCAGCCATTTCAGCCCTGATGGAAAACGGTTAGACGGGACGTACCGATTCACGTAAGAACGCGAACTAAAAGGCATCGATGGAGCGGATTCCTCATTTGAGAATAACAGAGAAAAACGCGCTACCCGCGTTGCATGGAAATGCGAAAAGCCCTATTGCGTGGGGTTAGCCGGGGCTATTCTTCGACCTGCGTATGCCGCTTCAGAATGCTCGAAGCAACGTTGACTAGGATAGCGATCGCGAGCCACACTAACCAATTGGATAAGGGTCCGTTAGAGAACACAAACGTATCGGTCCAGCCGAGGTTTGACGCCAAACTCCAGAACGCAAAGGCATAAGCGGAAAACACCGCAGGTCCCATCAGGGCGGATAACAGAGCCCCAAACTTTTGGGCGGTTTCGCCGGCCCAAGCTCCCGCATTTCCCAGGGCGTTGGTGGTGGTTTGGAAAGCGCCAATTGCCCACGCGCGCGCCGGTTCGGTTCGTATCGCTATTGCTGAGGTTCTGCTCTCAAGCATCCGTGTGACCCCTGTCTGTATTTCTTGATGCACGTCAAGTTCCGAAGGTTGCCGCAAGCAGCCGATCTCCAAATCCACTTTCTTTACCGCATTCTTATCGGCATGGCCGCGCCCTATACGCCCTGTAAAAAGTGCGGCTGATGTTGGGAAAATTGCTACCGAAAACTACAATTCTCCGAATTGTAATTTCCAAAACGCGGAGGCGGTCAGTTATTTTTTTATGCGAAGGAAGCCTGGCAGAGGGATTGACTTATAACCTTATTCGGTTTTCCAACAGATGAGTTTCATCTCCGTCATCTCTTCGACGGCATAGCGCGGCCCCTCGCGCCCCAAACCGCTATGCTTGGCGCCCCCGTACGGCATATGATCCATGCGGTACGTGGGGATATCGTTGATGAGCACGCCGGCGAACTGCAGCTTGCGCGCGGCGCCGAACGCGCGTGTCAGGTCGCGCGTGAAAATGCCTGCCTGCAAACCGTAGACCGTGCTGTTTGCGAGCGAGATTGCCTCCTCGAGCGAACGATAAGGATAGACGGCGAGCACTGGCCCAAATACTTCTTCACAGGAGATACGCGCGGAAAGTGGAACTTCGGTGAGGATCGCGGGCTCGATGGTTGCATAGCGGCGCTTGCCTCCGCACAACAGGCGAGCGCCGGAACTGACGGCTTCCTCAATCCAGGATTCGACGCGCATGGCGGCGGCTTGATCGATGAGCGAGGAAATGTCGGTGGATGCTTCGTAGGGATGCCCGATGCGCAACTTTTTGGCGCCATCGACGACTCGATCAAGATACTCGCGGGCGATCGATTCATGCACGAATGCGCGCTGGAGGGAAATGCAGCTTTGGCCGCTGAGCGTGAACGCGCCCTGCACCGAGCGAGAAGCCGCAGTGGCGACGTCTGCATCCGGCTCAACGATGACGGCGGAGTTGTTGCCGAGCTCAAGCGTAACGCGTTTCAGCCCGGCCTTTGCGCGGAGCTCCTGCCCGACCTTCATGCTGCCGGTGAAGGTGATCATGGCGACTCGGGGATCAGCCAACAGGATTCCAGCGAGCTCCGGTCCATCGCCGGTGATGATGTTGTATGCGCCCGCAGGCGCGCCCGCTTCTGCGACGAGATGCGCGAGGCGAAGAGCGCTCAGGGGTGTACGCTCGGCGGGCTTGTGTACGACGGCATTACCGCCGGCCAGAGCGGGAGCTAGCTTATGCAGCGTCAGATTCAGCGGATAGTTGAAGGGCGTGATTGCGCCGATGACGCCCAGCGGCTCGCGGATGGTCATCGCAAGGCGGCGTTCACCTCCCGAGGCGAAATCCATGGGCACGACTTCGCCGTGCAAGTCCCGAGCAACATTGGCGGCGGCAACGAGCGTGTTGACCGAACGATTCGCCTCCACGCGCGCTTCTTTCATCGGCTTGCCGGTCTCGGAACAGATGAGCTGCGATAGCCCGGCTTCATCGTTTCGGACTCGCTCTGCAATGCGGAGCAAGAGATCGGCGCGTTCGTGATTCGCCAGCGCGGCCATAGCGCACGCGCCTTGCCGGGCAGCTTCGATGGCGCGATCCACGTCGGCCGGCGTTGCATGGGAGATCAGGCCAACCACCGTGCCGTCATAGGGAAGCTTGACCTGATCGTACTGCCCTGTTTCGATCCATTGGCCTCCGATATAGAGGCCATGTTTCGGAGCGATAAGAGGCATCGTTGCCATACGTTTAATCTCTCACTGCGCGGGCTTGTGGGTGATGTGGTACAGCGCGGAGGCGTGTGGCGGCAGCGTGACTTTGAGACTACGAGCGGCGGGGATCTCCTGGCGCGCCCAAAGATCGCGGATGGTGTTGATCTCGGCGTTCAGGCCGAGTTGTGTCCAGTTGTAATCGAGCGTGGCGGGCTGATCCGAGAGATTGAATAAGGCGACGTACAAGCCGCCTCCGGTGGCGGGATGAGCTGTCCAGACCGCGCGCGACGCAGATGTTATCAGAGCACGCGTCTCCATTGAGTGTTGATTCACTGCGATCACTTCCGGATTGCTCAGCAGCGAAGCAGTGAAATCGTCGAGCTTCGTCAGATTGCCGCCCATGATGAGCGGCGATCGGAAGATGGACCAAAGCGTCAGCAAGGTACGTTGCTCATCGTGATCGAATTTTGTGTCTCGCGCATCGCCTGCGCCTGGACGAGGGCCGAGATAGCCGAGCGGCAGCATGTCGGCATCCGGCCAGTGGTTCGGCTCAGCGTACGGGGCCCACTCGGCGGCGGTCGAAAACTGCTTCAACAGGCCTTGTGAAAAATCATGCTTGGCCCATGGCCCCCAGTGGTCCCAAAAATCATCCGAGATGCGCCACATATTTGCGTAGCGGCGCAGTTCATCGAGTTTGTCGAGCGGCGCGGGTCCGGGCGAGAGACTTAGGACGATAGACCGACCCGTATGTTGCAGAGCGAGGCTGAACATCCGGATCTCGTCGCCTTTGTACGGGTGAGATGCGATGCAATCAATCTTGACGAAATCGACTCCCCAGCTTGCATAGAGATTGGCGATGGAGTCGTAATAGGCTTGGCCGGCTGCATTCGGCTTGACGCCGTAATTGTCGGCATTCCAGGGACAGGTGTCGGAGGGATCTGCCGCATCGGCAGCGCGGTATTTCGACCCGGCAATCGGCAAATTTTTTGCGACCGCCTCGCGCGGAATGCCGCGAATGATGTGAATCCCGAATTTCAGGCCGAGCGAGTGGATGGAATCGGCAAGCGCCTTGAAACCGGCGCCATTCGCGGCGGACGGGAACCGATTTACTGCGGGCGTGTATCGGCCGTTCGCATCGAGCGTGAAATGGAACGCGCCCGCTTTGGCCTCGGGATTCGGCAGATACCAGCCTTCATCGACAACCGCGTAGTTCCATCCGAAGGGCTTCAGCTTTTCGGCGAGCACGCGGGCGTTGGCGCGAAACTCTTCCTCGGTAATCGACAGACCATAGGAATCCCAACTGTTCCAACCCATGGGCGGCGACGCGGCGACGTTATTTTGTTGCGCGCACAAAGGCAGTACTGCAATGAGCGGCACGAGAATACGATTCATTGCGCAGGCTCCTTCACTTTGAGGATTCGGTCGGCAGGAACATCTTGAAGCTTCTGAACTATGCCGCAGGGCCAATGAATTTCGATTGACTGCGCCATGGTGTCCGGCCCCAAGCCAAAGTGAACCGGCCCGTCACTCGAAGAGGCATAACCGACGCTCACCGTCATGTGATTGTATTGCACGCCGCTCTTGGAAATAAGTTTGATGCGCGCGCCGATTCCGTCGCGGTTGCTCTTCGTGCCCTCCAGCGCGATGTCGAGCCAGTGCCCGGAAGGCGAAGTTCGGTTCATCCAGATCTCAGGCTCGCGTGAAAGCGCGGTTGCGACGACATCCACGCGTCCATCGCCATCCAGATCTCCGAGCGCAAGGCCGCGATGGCGCGCCGGAGGGCTCGCGTTCAGACCGGCCTCTTGTGTGAGAGCGATCCACTTGCCGTTGGGGCCGGGATTCCGAAACACGGTGTTGTATTGATCGACTTGGTTGCCGGCGACGGGCAGAGATTCGACATCCCCGCGCGTGACAAACAGATCTTTCCAGCCATCGTTGTCAAAATCGTAAAGAGCGGCGCCAAAACCCGACATGTGAATACTGGCGCTGCGCATGCCGCTTGGAGAGGTGATCTCTTTGAAATCGCCTTTACCGGTATTCTGAAACAGCGGGAAGGTTTGGTTTACCAGCGAGACGAAGGCAAGGTCCGGGTAGCCATCGTTATTGAAATCGCGAAAATCCAATCCCATTCCGGAGATGAAGTTACCGTCTTCCGGCAACGCTACTCCCGCGGGAAACGCAGCCTCATCGAACTTATTGCCTAAGTTATGGAATAAGAAGTTATAGAACGCGTCGTTGGTGACGAATAAGTCAGGCCGGCCGTCCAGATCGTAATCGGCGATGCCGACACCCATACCTTTGCCAACCTGGCCGCGGACACCCCAGGCTGCGGAAACATCTTGAAAAGTTCCGTTACCTTTATTCAAAAAAAGTTGATTGGGCGTTCCTTTGTAATATCGCGGATGGCAGTAATCGGCCACGCCGTTCGCAGTACATAGCGGTTTCGAGTCGTATTTCCATTGCAGATAGTTGACGACGAACAAATCCAGCAGCCCGTCGTTATTCACGTCCACCCAAGCTGCCGTGATTGCCCAAAGCGGTCCGTACTGCGGATCGCTTGAACGGTTCAGTCCGGCGTTTTCGGTCACGTCGCTGAAGGTTCCATCGCCGTTGTTGTGGTAAAGCGTGTTTTTATAAACTCCCGCGACGAAGATATCCGGGTAACCGTCGTTATCGTAATCCCCGACGGCAACGCCCATATCGTATCCAGTCCCTGCGAGCCCGGCTTGCTCAGTAACGTCGGTGAATTTGCCATTCCCATCGTTGCGAAAAAGCCGATTGCGGTATTTGGGCGAATCTTTCTTCAGCGTGGCAATATCCGCGCCGTTGGTAAAAAAGATATCGGGCTTGCCGTCCTTGTTGTAATCGAAAACAGCAACGCCGCCCGGCATCGTTTCGGGCGCATTGCGCGCCGGCGTTTGATCGTTTTCCAGGCGAAATGGAAGTGTTTGCAATGCGAAGCGGATACCCTGAATCGGAGTATCGAAAGCTGTGCCGAGGAGCGCTGCAGAAGCAATCAGGCAGGAGATAAAGCCGAGAAATGCTTTGTTCAAAACACGAAGGTAGCAAAAAGGGGATGGCAGTCACGCCATCCCCTGGATCGACTGGAGCTTAGAAGTAGAACTTCAGTGCGAACTCCACTTCGCGGTTGCCGGTAGTAAACAGCGGGTAACCGGTTGTGTAGATATTCGTGTTCGTCGAACTATAAGCTCCGCTGTTGCTAAAGCTGAGTTGTTCGTCGTTGTTGTTTTGCTTCCCGAATTGCTTCAAAGGATGGTTCACGAAATTGAACGCCGAGATGCGGAATTGGATATTGCGGCTCTCACCCCACTTGAAGTTCTTATAAAGCGAGAGGTCGCTATCGAAATAGGCGGGGCCGTGGATGTAGGGCCAGATGATGCTGCCCTCCTGTCCGGGCGCCGGTGGAGCAAAGCAAGCCGGGTTGAAATATTGGCCCGATTTCAAGTTGCTCCGCGGATCGCACGTCAGCACTGGTTCGAGAGTCGCAGCATTCGTACCGAGAATGGTCGAGTTACTAAAGTTATTCGGCCATTGCACGTTGAGATCACCTGCGGTATTTGGTTGAATCGGCGCACCGCTCGATAACTGCGTCACGCCGGAGAGCTGCCATCCATTCACCACGCCTTTGGCGAGCCAGTTGCCGTGGATCGGGCTGGGCAGGTTCCATATATAAGCGGAGTTGAAGACGTGGGTATGGTCATACGCTAAGACCCCGTAATTTGCGTTCAGGCTATAGGGCCAAACGTTCGAGCCGTTTCCGTTTCCGCCGTTCGCTGTTTCGCCGTCGCGGGTGCCAAGTACCTTGCTGAACGTGTAATTTGCGAGGAAGGTAATTGGACCGCTTTGTTTCTGCCACTGGGCCTGGAGGCCGTTGAAGTTAGCGTAACTTCCGTGCTGGATTAAATAAATCTGTTGGTAATTAATCAGCGGGAAATAATCATTCGCATTGAAACTTGACGAGGTTGGACTGATCACCTTTCCGTAATTGGCAGATCTTGGATTCGGATCAGGGCCGAAATATGCGCCGAGCGGCGGAGTATTGGGGTCGCCCAGATAATTGCCGCTGCTTGGTTCAATCAACTCGTCACCGCTTTCACTGCCAACGTAGGAGATCTCAAACAGAGAGCGTCCCGGAAGCGCTTGCGAGATGGTGAAATTGTAATCGCGCGTCCATGGCACACGGCCGTCTCCCATTTGAAGTACGGCAAGCCCGTTGGCACCATTTTGGTTTGAGCCGCCTACGGCCGGTGTTGCCGCACCAACAGCTGCTGCCAGTGAGTTATACCCGGTTGAACTGCTGCTAATGGTATACAGTCCCAGCGGCCCTTCTGCAGGAGCCTGAATGGAATTGAAGGCGAGCTGATACCGGAACAGAGCAAAGCCGCCGCGCAGAACGGTCTTGCCGTTTCCGAACACGTCATAAGCGAAGCCGACGCGAGGATCGAGATAAAACAACGGCGACTTATATCCGGACTGAGGAATGGCGCTATCGATAGCATGCCATTCGACACCGGTGTTAGGAGGCGGAGTCAGGCTATTGCTGTATTTGTATGGATCCCAGACTTGCAGGCCTGCTCCATTGTCGTACCACTGCCCCTCGTGATCTAACCGAATTCCGTAATTGACTGTTAGCCGCTTGCTCGCCTTCCAGGAGTCCTGACCATAGAACGAATACTGGTGATAGATCAGATCGTCCGTCGCGATTGCACTGCCCTGTTGGTACTGTGTCGCATGTCCCAGCAGGAAATCGGCGATCGTGTTGCCGGTACTGGTGGCCGAGCCATTGTTAAACGTGAACAGGCCGTTATTCTCCGACGAGCTCGACTGAATGTTCTCGTTGCTATCCCAGTAGAACCCGAACTTCATCGTGTGAGTGCCGACGACTTTACTCAGGTTGTCGTAAATAGCGGGATCCTGTTTTAAACCGATGAAAGCTCCACCGTAGCCGTTTTGAAAGAAGGAACCTTGTGGAGCGAATCCGGCGAGAGCCGTTGCATTGCAGCAGTTGCTTTCAATGTTGGGAATTTGCGGGTTCTTTTGTCCATTCACTTCCGGGAGAGTGAAGCCGATCGTCGAACGTTCGATCTCGCTTGGGTGACCTGGGAGAATCGGATTCTCGAACTTGGCGAACGTGAAGACGATTTCGTTGGTGAGGGTCGGGCTGAACACGTGCGTCACATTGGCCATCACGTCGTTTGCAGCGGTCGCCGCGGTCAGGCCGCCAGGATAAGGCAGAGAGCTGGAAGGAGCCCACCACAACGCGAAACCGTTGTCGGGCGTATCCAACTCGTCCTGGCGCGTATACGACACCGAAAGTTTAGTGTTCTCGGTGATGTTGTAATCTACTTTGCCCGTAGCCTCCCAGCGATTCGTGGGGAAATTCGCCTGATAGAGGTAGTTGTTGCCGCCGTGCGTGGCGGGATCGATATTGGGCTGCGGGTACAGTTTCAACAAGGCGAGCGAGTTCGGGTCCATCGCACTTGCTGGAATGATGCCGCCTGGGAAGCTCAGGCCGTTGGTGGTCGAATAAAGCGATGTTGTGCTACAGCCGGGGCCCGTACCTTGCGGTTTCCCGCTGGAACTAGTTATGACACCGCAAGGAACCGTGGTCGCCTGCGGATACGTACTGCTGACGTTGCCGCCCAGGCTCGCGAGGTAGGCTGGGCTGAAATCGCCAGAGCGCATCTGAGTCGTCGGTACGAAAAACTCGTATGGCGTGCCCTGCGGCTGTTGATTCATGTACTCGTAACCAGCCCAGAAGAAGAGCTTGTCGCGATTGCGGTTGAAATGAGTGAAAGGAAGCAGCACCGGGCCGCCGATGTTGCCGCCGGGATAGTAATAGTGTTCGTTCGCTGTGGTTCCGCCCTGGCTCTTCGAGTAAGCGTCAATAGAGTTAAAAATGCCGTTGCGGGCGTACAGATAGGCCTCGCCGTGGAACTGCGCGCCACCGCTCTTGCTGAAAGCTTCGAAGATTACGGGCCCCTTGGCGTATTGGGCGTCGTAGCTGTTCTCCAGAACCTTGACTTCCGACGTCATGTCCTGGTTGATATTCGCGATCTGAGTGCCCATGTTGCCGGGATCCACAAGGTTCGCGCCATCCAGCATGTAAGCCATGGAGCCATACGGCTGCGCGCCGTCCGCCGTCAATGCGCCGACGGGACCACTGTTGGTGCCGACCACGCGATCGTTGAAGCTGGAACCTTGCGTCAATCCGTTGGTTGCGACCACACCGGGCATGATCTTGAGCAATTCGCCGGCGTCTCGACCCTGAATGGCGATGTCGTTGACCATGTGGTTATTGAGCGTGGTGCTGACCTCGCCCGTATCGACGGGCGCGACTGCCTCCGCACCCGCGACGACCTCGACTTGCTCGGTTGCCTTGCCGATCGCCAACGCAATGTTGGGCAGCGTGCGGCTGTCGCCCTGGTTCAGAACTACGCCCTTTTGCACCCAACTCTGAAAGCCCGGGGCAGTGATGGTGACGTCATAGGTTGCGGGCGGCAAAGCCGTCACGGTGAAGTAACCATCGCCGTTGGAGACGGTGTTGCGTGTGTCTCCCGTCGATTCATTCTTGACAGCGACCTGGGCATTGGGAACCACCGCGCCCGATTGGTCGTATGTGGTGCCCGATAGCGTCGCCGTTATCTGCTGACCGAGCGAGACGCTAGTGAAGAGAAGAAGGACTGTAATAAGTCCCAGGACAAATTCTAATTCTCTCGCAATGCGCAGGGCAACCTTGCCTAATGAAAACATTCGAGAGAAAGATCTAGACATGTAGACCTCCCTGAAGCTGAAACTTCGAAAACTGACTAATAGACCCTGTCTCGAAAAAATCGTAATCACACTTTAGTGGAATTTCTTGCCGGCGAAACCTAGCAAAAACCCATGTGCGCAACGCACGCACGTGTGGAATGAACTGTTCAGATTATAGGTAGCCGAAAGGCTGAGAACTACGTTAAATGCTCCGTTACAGTCTGTTACGGGGGTGTTTGTAGTACCAGTTTCTCGCCGTCGCACGTGACGTACAATGGCATCCGAGAGAATGTCTAGGCTTCACGCCGCCGCGGAAGCCCTGTTACGCGAGCAGGAGCACGCCGAGGTTCAGGCGGTTCTCGCGGCTTTCACCCGCTCGCCGTTAATGGCGCGGCTGTTCTCGTATGTTTGCCAGAAGTACTTCGATGACGCGAGTGAGCATCTGAGTGAAGTAAAAATCGCGATCGAAGTTTTCGGGCGAACGGCAGATTTCGATCGCAACTACGATGCCATTGCACGAGTGGAGGCGCACCGCCTCCGAAAAAAGCTCAAATCCTATTACGAAACGGAAGGCAAGAGTCACCCGATTCGTATAGAGCTGCCGGCAGGCAGTTACGTGCCCGTTTTTCGCCGCGTGCCAGTAGAGACCTCTGCTTCGGCGCCCGTCGGCGAAAACGCGATTTCGATTTTGAAGCCAAGCGCCCCAGCGCTGCTAGGCGCGCGTCTGCCGCTGCTTCAGCAGGAGCCAAGCCGGCCACGAAAACGTTTTCGTTGGTGGTACCTGGCCGTTGCGGTGACATTCGCGCTATCGTGTTCGCCATTTCGCGGCGTATAAATCCGCAAGTTCGCGCGGTTTCGCAAACTGGCTCCAATATTCAGCGCGTCGCCGTGCCTCCCGTTCCCCCCGCAGCCATTGAATCCACGGCCGTCCGGTTCTTATGCGGTTATCAAGGCCGTCCGCACATCGGAAGATTGGGTGAGGTGTGGGCGGCCGACAAGTATTACAGCGGCGGACGGCCATGGCCCACCCGGCACGGTTTTATCCGTCGGGCAAACGATCCGTTTCTGTTTGAGAACTCGCGTACAGGCGAGTTCTCTTACGACATCCCGGCCAACCCCGGTCATTACGAGTTGCATCTTTACTTCGTCGAGACTGATTATGGCGAGGAACTCGGGGGCGGCGAAAACAGCCGAACGATGATGATTCGTCTGAATCGGGATACGTTAATTCAATCACTCGATCCGTTATCGGATGCGGGCGGACCGAGGATCGCCGATGAGCGGATCTTCAAAGATGTGCCGCCGGCAAAAGACGGGAAAGTGCATATCAGTTTCGAAAGCCAGCGTGGAGCGCCAATGCTGAGCGCGCTGGAACTGGAGCCAATGCCTTCCCGTCAACAGTTGCCGATCCGATTAGTTACTCAGACCAACTTGTATACGGACCGTTCCGGCCGCATCTGGGCTCCGGATAATTATTATTTAGGCGGGCAGTTTTTCGCGGATAAGCCGCCAGTGGGTAACACGCCCGATCCGATCATGTTCACAAGCGAGCGCGCGGGTAATTTTACTTATGCAATTCCCGTGGACCTGAACGGTAGATATACAGCTAACTTGTATTTCGCAGAGACTTATTTCGGTCCGAAAGCTTCGGGTGTGGGCGGCGTAGGAAGCCGGGTATTCAACGTGACCTGTAACGGCGTCTTGCTTTTGGACCACTTCGATCTGTATAAAGAGGTCGGGGAACTGCGCGCATTGGAGAAAAGCTTCCACGGCCTGAAGCCGAATGCTCAAGGAAAGCTGATGTTCGGGTTCGAGCCGGTTGCGAACTATGCCTCGGTGTTTGCGGTTGAGGTGCTTGACGAGACGAGATAACGGGCACTTTCGTTAGGGCGACGGCGGTTGAGGCGGGCCTTGTTGTTGCTGTTCGACGGTGAGCCGGTTGACGATTTGCCTTTCCCTTTGTCCATCTGCAGGGCGGTGCAGCTTGTAATACAGCGCGGCAAGCTCGACGTGAGCTTGTAACCAGCGAGGGTCGCCCTGGGTGACTTTCTCCAAATCCGAAACGGCGGCGTCCAACTGGCCGGATGCATTTTCGCAGAGCGCGCGTTCGTACAACGCGAACAGTGAGGCGGGGTCAATCTTCACTGCGCGGTCGATATAAGTTCTTGCTTCGGCGAGGTCCCTGCGTTCATAGAGGACCCCGCCCAGATGCAAATTCGCGTCGAAGTCGTTCGGATTCGAAGCGAGCGCTTTGCGTAGATCCGTCTCGGCACCCTGCGCATCTGAGGTCTGCTCCTTGGCGATACCGAGCGGCGTATAAAGCCCGGGGAGATTGGGATTCAGACGCTCCGCGGCCGAAAGATCTTTAAGAGCGAATGGGAATTGGTTAAGCTTGAGGCGCGCTTTGCCTGCGAGCAGATACGCATCCGGGCTGTTGCCGCTTTTCGCGACCTGCTCCATCAACGGCGCGCCAGAACGCCAATGCCCGACATTGATCAGCGCCGAGGCGAGCACATACGCCAGATCCATATCGCTCGGGTGCGCCTCTGCGAGCGGGCTAAGGATCTGAATGACTTGTTGGTTTTCGCCCCGCTGCAGATAACAATCGGCAAGCAGCGTGGCGACGCGCGCATCGTTGGGCGTGTTCGCGTGAAGCGAAATAAATTCCTGAAGAGCGTTTGTGAAATCGCCTTTCTTGTAGTAAGCAAGGGCGAGATTCAGCTGAACGGCGCGATTCGTCGGCTGCAGCGCGAGCGCTTCGCGGTAATTCTGAATAGCTTCATCGAAGCGGCCAAGATGCACCAACGCGACCGCGAGATTCACGCGCGCATCGAAGAGTTTCGGACTAAGTTGTAGAAGATGCTGGTATTCGCGAATCGCCAGTGCAAGGTCTCCACGCTCCTGTGCTTCAACCGCGCTTCGAAACAACTGATCGAGATTCGGTTGCTGTGCGCACGCAAGCGACGCGAGAAGCGCAGCGCAGAGGAGAAGACGCATCCTCTTCAAGGATATAAGTGCGGTGGCAAATTTTCTGGCGAATGATGTGCTACTCAATGAGTATTGCTTCTAATGTTTGCGTCCATGATGGGACTCGCGATGCAGCCAGCATTTGCGGACCTTTCCGCGCGCGCGACTGCGGCTCGCGAGGCGAACGATACAGTGCACGCGATTGAGCTTTATCGGGAAGCCGTGCAACTCAATTCCAAATGGGAAGAGGGTTGGTGGTTTCTGGGCAGTCTGTCCTATGACTCGGACCAGTTTACCGAGGCTCGCGAAGCGTTGGCGCATGTGGTCGAGTTGGATTCGAAAGCGGCTCCGGCTTGGGCATTACTTGGCCTCTCTGAGTTCGAGACGGGAGATTACAACGGTGCGCTCGAGCACATCCAGCGGGCGTTGGCTGAAGGCGTGAAGGAGTCGCAGATGCAAACAGTGCTGCGATATCACGAGGCGCTCTTGCTGACGCACGCCGGGAAGTTCAACAAGGCGCTTGAAAAGTACGGGTACTTCGTGACGCAAGGCGTGCGGAATCCGGAGCTGGTAATTGCCATGGGATTAGCCGCTTTGCAAAATTCTCGATTCCCGAATCAAGTGAAGGCAGATCAGAAGGAATTATATGAGACCGCCGGCACTGCGGCTTACCTCAATTTGGCCGGCGATTACCGCAATGCTGTGGCTACTTACAACAAGCTTGTTACCACTTACCCAACTGCGAAATACGTGCATTATGCTTTTGGCTGCTTCTTGCTCGGGGTGAGTCCTGAATCAGGTATCGAACAATTGCGCGAGGAATTGCAGATATCGCCTTCCAGCTCGGCCGCTAATTCGATGCTCGCGTTTGCGCTTCTCGAGCGTGGAGATCTGGAAATTGCACTTCCTTATGCCAAGAAAGCCGTCGAGGAACGACCCAACTCCGAATTAGCCCAATACGTTCTGGGAAGGGCGCTGTCGGAAGAGGGAGATGGCGCAGGCATTCAGCACCTGGAATTGGCAGAGAAACTCGACCCAACAGACCTGCAGCCGCATATTTCACTGGCTACGGCCTATTCGCGTGCAGGACGGCCGGTTGAGGCGCGGCATGAGCGAGAGAAATCGATTCAACTTGCAACAGGAACGCCGGCGGTTGCGGATCGGTAGTGTCTCTCGTATCCTGGCCGGTCTTGTAGCCTCGGCTGTATTGCCGCGCGCTCAACTTCCATCAAAAAACTTGACCTGCGGAAGCTGCCACACGGCGCAGGCAAGCACGCAGCCCGATACCTCGATGGCGCACGCTCTTCAGCTTCCGTCGGCCGATCCGCTGTTTAAGACACATTCCACCCTGACTCTGCAGCAGGGAGCGTACTTGTATAAGATCGAGCGTCGTGGCGAGGAAGTGATCTATTCGGTTACAGACGGGAAAGAGACGATTTCGGAGCGGATCAAATGGTCGTTCGGCGTGGCGTCGCAGACTTTCGTATTGGAGCATGACGGTCACCTATATGAGAGCTTCGTGAGTTACTATCCGCTGATAGATGGACTTGATACGACCATGGGTGATCAACGCGTGCATCCGCAAACCGTATTGCAAGCGATGGGACGGGAACTCTCGACGGGCGAGGCGCTGGGTTGTTTTGGATGCCACACGACCGGCGCAGTTACAAACCACGAACTGCACTTGGATTCATTCCAGCCGGGTGTGAAATGCGAACACTGCCATCTGGGGGCCAGTGATCACCTGCAGGCCATCTCGAAAGGCAAACTCGATTCTGTGCCGCCAAAACTCAAGCGTCTTTCCCCGGAAGACTTGTCGAATTTTTGCGGCCAGTGTCATCGTAGTTGGGAAACCGTCGTCAAAGGGCATCTGTTCGGGAAGGTGGACGTTCGGTTTCAACCATATCGGCTGGCAAACAGCAAATGCTTCGACGGTGTGGATAAGCGCATGAGTTGCATCGCCTGCCACGATCCTCATCGGAAAATCGTGCGCGACGACAAGACGTACGATCCGAAGTGCCTGGCCTGCCACAGCGCGGGTGCGCAGCCCAGCGCGGGCATGCTCGCCGCTCATGCTTCGCAATCCGCAAGCCAGATTGCAATGAAAACCTGCCCGGTTGCCAAGAGTGATTGCGTGAGGTGCCATATGCCGAAGACTCAATTGCCGGGCGGGCACATGATTTTTTCGGATCACGAGATACGGATCGTGCGCCCCGGAGATCCGTATCCGAATTAGCGCCCTGTATTGCTGTCCTGCGTGACGCTGATCGATTTTCCCGTGTATTCGACTATCTGATCGGGTTGGGTCGTCACGTCGATTCCTATTCCGTGCCCATCGCCTACGAACACCACGCGAAAACTGCGCGAGGCGAGCATGCCGGGAAAGTTTCCGTTGCGATCGCCGATGATGAGCGTATGCGTGGAATCATTCCAGCGAATGGGAATGGTTGTGTAGGCCCCTTTCTCGTAATCGTAAGTATTGTTATCGTCTTCGTAGATTGTGAAATCGCCGTCGGCGCCGGAGTAGACCCGCAGCTCAATCGGATCAGCAGGTTTCTGCTCGGCATATTGCAGGTCCGGTCCCATCGGCACGATGGAGCCGCCCCGCACGTAAAGAGGAATGCGGCTCAGAGGAGCGGGCGCATCGAGATCGATGGGGCCGTTGGACGCCGCGCCTGTCCAGAAGTCATACCATTTCGCTTTCGGTAGATAAAGGTGACGTGTCGTCGCACCCTGCTCGGTGACAGGGTTCACCAGAATGGCGGGGCCGAAGAAAAACTGATCCCCGATGTTCTGCGCCTTCACGTCCTCTCGAAAATCCATGACCAGGGGTCGCATCGGCGTGTAACTCTGGCTCGTAACCATCCAGGCGACCGAGTAAATGTATGGAATGAGCCGGTAGCGAAGACGATCGAAGCTGGTGAGAATGGATTCCGCCTCGGGCCCATAGGACCAAAGCTCGTTTTCATCGGGAATGCGAGTCCCGTGCACTCGAAAAATCGGACAAAAGCTGCCGAACTGGAACCATCTCACGAAAAGCTCGCGATAGCGTGGATCTTCGGGATGGCCAAACACGAATCCGCCGATGTCGGTGGTCCAATACGGAATTCCGGATAGCTCGAAGTTCAGCCCGGCGGGAATCTGGCGCTTGTAGGTTTCAAAATCGGAGAGAATGTCACCCGACCACGCGGTGACCGCATAACGTTGAATGCCCGCATAGGCCGACCGCGAGAGAATAAACACGCGTTTCTGGTCTGTTTCCGAGCGTTGTCCCTGGTACACACCGGCGGTTGTCATGAGCGGATAGATATTGGCGTAGCGCGCGCCATTGCCCGCCCAGATGTTGTGATTCAGCATCACATTCTCTTCGCGGCCTTCGGTTTCGGGCTCGGTTGTATCCATCCACCATGCGTCAGCGCCGATTTTGAACAAAGAATTGTCGATCAGGTTCCAATAGTATTTGCGCGCTTCGGGATTACTGGCATCGTAGAGGGCTGCGCCCTTTGGATGAAAGCCCGCAATTACCGTCTTAGCGATGAAGTAGCCGCGTTTTTCCATGTCGTTGTAGGTTTCCGAGCCTGGATCAAAAAACGGCCAAACCGACATCATTAAATGGAAGTGCTCCTCGTGCAGCTGCTGGATCATGGCCTTCGGATCGGGATAATTGTTGTTAAACTTGAATTCCCCAGTTCGAGTCCACCAGAACCAATCCTGCACAATATTATCGATTGGTATCTGAAGATGGCGATACTTACTCGCGATACTAAGTAACTGCTCCTGCGAGGAGTATTTGTTCTTACTTTGCCAGAATCCGTAAGCCCATTTGCCGTAGAGTGGAGCGGCGCCAGTAAGTTCTCGATACTCGGCGATGATTTTGTCGAACTCGGGGCCGTAGAAGAAATAGTAATCGATGGAATCCGATACTTCCGATCCCACGAACAAGAAATGCACGAAGCGGTTGTTCCAGCGCCCAACGGATGTGTTGTTCCAAAAAATTCCGTAGCCGTTAGTGGATAAAAACATCGGCACGGAAATGTTGGTGTTGTCCTGGGACAGGTCTATCGACTCGCCTCGATAATTCCAAACGCCCGCCTGGTGTTGTCCAAGGCCATAGAACGCCTCTTCAGACCCGTAGATTTTGAAAACATCTTCAGAGCGATACGTGTGCTCGTTGTTGACAACCGCTGGCGTCATCTCTTTCGGTCCCTCGGTCACCAGTTTCTTGGCATCCGCGCCGGTGTAGGCGATGAGCCCTTCTTTGCGGTCCACCGTGATGGTGAGCCGAGCGGTAGAGACGGTCACGTTCTGGTCCGATTCCTGCATGTTCCATTGCACCGGAGACCAGTTGGTATTCACGATCACGTAATTGCGGCGCTCGGGCCGCGGCCAAGCGGGCGCATATACGACGTGTACGATGGAATCGGTGCAGACCTGGAGCTTGAGCGTGCCGGTCTGCATCGTGAACAGAACGCCGTCGGCCTGCTTTTCGACTCGCGTGACCGGGTTTGCGGGAATCCACTGTGCCGAGAGCTGCGTGATCGACAAGCAGGCCAAAAGGAGCATCGGCGCGAGAAGGGAATAGACACGCATTCGCGAGAACCGTAGCTTCATGCGACCGTTGGATGCGACGCAAGCTCTTCTGTTACTGGTCCAGGTTTATGGCGGTAAGTCGTCAGCGACTAAAGCTGCAGCGGTTCCCCGAAACGGGCGCCAAAAACGATTTCCTTAAGCGGCTTGCGATGCCGGAGTGCGAGTTCCTGTTGCCGCTGCTGGTCGGAAAGCTGGTCTGGAGAGCCGAGATACCCGAGCGCGACAGCCGCCGCAATGTCGTAATCGTCAGGGATGCCGAGTTCGGTACGCGCGCGGTCTCGGTCTATGCCCGCCATTCCGTGTGCGTGCAGACCGAGAGCAGTGGCCTGAAGAAAAACGTGCGCCAGCGCCTGGCCGGCATCATGCATCCCGTAGAGATTCGCCGAGCCATTATGGGAGAACGTGCGCTTAGCCGTCATCAGGAAAAGCACCGGCGCGTTTTTTGCCCACGCTTGGTTGAACGGCAGGAGCACGTTCAGAATTTTGTCGAAAGCGGCGGGGTCCGACTTTCGGCCCACCAGGAAACGCCAGGGCTGCTCGTTGTAAGACGAAGCGGCCCAGCGCGCGGCCTCGAAGATGGTCTTCAGATCCTGGTCGGAGACGTCGCGGTTCGCAAACGCACGCGGACTCCAGCGGGCTCGAATCAGTTCATGGACGCTCGGAATCGTGTCCGCCAGTTTCCCAATGGGTCCGTCGAGGACCGGGTTCAAAGTGGTTGTTGAGCTCACCATGCCTCCAAACAGTCGTTTGGATGCAGAGAAGAGAGAATTAGATGCTATTCGGCCTGAGTGACGGCTTCTTCTTCCGCTTCTTCGACCTCGGCGGTCTGGTCTGACTGCGCTTCCGGCGCGTAGTAGTAATCGTGATAGTACGTGTACTTACTATAGAGTTCTCCTCGACGCGCGCCATTCACGACGATACCGAGGACGTTATTTTCGCAAAGCGACTGAAGCGCCCGGCTGACGGAATCGAAGGTGGTTGAGCCAATCCGAACGACGAGGATGGTGCCGTCGCACATCGTGGAGAGAAGATTGCCATCGGCCGCAAAGAGCAGGGGAGGACTGTCGAGAATCACCCAGTCGAAGTGATCGCGCATACCGTTGATCAACGCCTTGCATTCCTTCAGGTTAAGCAGTTCTAGCGGATTCGGTACGGCTTCCCCAGCGGTCATGATGTAAAGCTGGGTATCGGCGATCTTGCGGAGAATATCGCTTACACGGGCCTTGCCTTGCAGATAGTCCGTGATCCCCGGCGAACAATCGACTTGAAAAGTCTTATCTACAGTCGGACGGCGGAAATCGAAATCAGCGAGGAGAACGCGCTTATCGGCCAGCTGCGATTGCGTAACAGCCAAATTGGTTGCAGTGAACGATTTCCCTTCCGCCGGCGAGGCGCTTGTGACCACCAGCGTGTGGAGTGGCTGAAGGCTCTGCATATGGTTCAGCCGGGTTCGCAGCGTGCGAAATTCCTCCGCGGGCGCTTCACGCGGCTTCACGGGATTCACCAGGAGCGCTTCGGGAAGCGGATTATAAGGCATCTCCTTGGCGTGCACGATCACGCTCTCGAGATCGTCCAGTTCCGTAGTATCCACCATCGTCGCGCCCGCGGCGGCAAGCCCATCGACGGCGGGAGCATACGGGCGAACAGATTCGAGCGGCAGCACATCTTCGGCAACGGCGTTGGTATCGGCTCGCTCGGGCGCATGCTCGACCGCCGTGCCGATCACTTGTGCGCGGCGAGCGGGCGGTTTTGAGGATTCCGTATTTTCTTGCGCTGCTTTCCGCAACGCGTCATGGACTCGGCTCATTTGCTCATGCCTTGGTTCAGATAATAGTGCGCAATCGATCCGGCGACGACTGCTAATCCGGCGAGTGTTGCAGTCGCCCATCCTACCCACATGATCTGCTTGCGCCGTTGCACTACCAGATCGTTTTCAAGCAGCGGGATGCTTCCCAAAATCGAAAGTTGCGTGTAGAGCCGCGCGTCCTTCAAATTCTTGAGCGAGGTATCTTTGACCTCCCGAATCGCAACCAGCCCCAGCCCTACCATCAGCCCGATTACGGCGCCGATCGGGATGATCAACTGCCTCTTCGGAGCGGTGGGCGTGTCGGGCAAAGACGCCTGATCCAGCACTTCGAGCGATTCACCCTGCTTGCGGCGCTCCAAATCCATGGACACCGCGGATTTTTCCCTCTTAACCTCTAGTTCGTCATAGCGCTGCTTGGCCAAATCGCGATCACGGACCAGATCCATGTATTCCTTCTCGCCGGCAGGAACCTGCTCTACACGTCCTTGGTAAACTTTCAAAGCATTATTCACTGAGGCTATTTGACCGGTGATCTGATGAGCCTCAATAGAATTGGCCTTGAGTTGAGTCTGGATCTGGTCGATAGCGGCCTGCGCATCCAGCCGTTCGCGCGCGCTTCCCGAGTTGTCGATCACCGGCGCATCGGTTTTCGGAGGCGCTTGTTTGGCGAGATCCTCGCGTTGTTTCTGGAGTAACGCCAATTGCGCCCTTGAGGCCTGCAGATTGGGGTAGTCGTCGGTATACCGATCTTTCATGGACGCGATGTCATCCTGCAGCGCCTCAATTTTGCGGTCCAGCTCGGTCAGTTTCTGGTTATGGGCGACCAGTGCCGGCGAAGTCGCGCGAATCGAGGCCAAGCGATCCTTTGCAGTGCGCAGGTCCGTTTCGAGCATCATCCGCCGCTCGCTGTTTCTGCTGGACTGTTCGCTGAGCGAGCTCAGGCGGCCTTCGAGCGCGTTCATCTCAGACATGTTTGTCTGCAACTCGTCCGGCAGATGGCCTGCATTCTTCTGTTGGAAATCGCTGAGCTTCTGTTCGAGCTGATCCAAATCGTGCTTGGCTTGATCGAACTCGTCATTCAGAAATTGATTCGCCTGTACCTGCGTATCCAAAGTGTCTACCGTGCTCTGGTTCATGAAGCGCGACACGAGATCGTCGCAGACCGCCTTCGCCAGGTACCTGTCACGGTAAGAGAAGGACACCTGCATTGCGGGTGTGTTCCTGCCCGAGAGCGCAACTCCGGCGGTCGGCTGGATCTTGATGGAGCTCCGCATCTTATCGACCACGTCTTCCATGGGCTCGCTTGCGATATCTTTCTTGTAAAGACCGTGCGCGTTGATCAGCGTGGTAAGCGTGTTGCGGCTCAAAATGCTCTGGGCCATTCCATTGATTCGATCCGCCACGTCCTGCGCCGTGACGTTCTGAACCAACTCCGGGGAAATTTGCTGCGGAACAATACGAATCAGCGCGGTAGAGACAAAGGTGTCCTGCATCAAGAATGCGACTACCGTCGAGATCACCAGGCCCGCAAAAACGGGAGCGATGACCCACCGCACGTTACGCCTGACAATATCGACGTAGTCTTCAAAGTCGAGAGCGCGTCGGGGAACAGAAAGCCTTTCAAGCATACTCGCGAATACTCATTTCCTTAGGGAATGACGATGTGGTCGCCGGGTTGCAGTTGGATGTTCTGGTTCATGTTCTTGCCATGAATCACATCTTTATAGTTGAAGCGGATACGCTCATTGCCCCGCAAAATATATATCTTCTTGGGATTTCCAAACTCCTGCAGGCCCCCGGCTTTACTGATGGCCTCTAATACGGTAGTGGGGGTAATCAGGGGATATTCGCCCGGGCGAGCGATCAAACCATCCATATAGTATTTCTTGCTTTCCACCGTCTGGACCGTGACGGTCACCAGCGGCTTCACCACGTACTTGGCAAGCGCCTTTGCAATGATCTGCTGAATTTGATTCGGAGTCTTCCCCCCAGCCGGGAGGTCGCCGACCAGCGGCAGGGTGATCATGCCGTCGTCGTGGACCGCGACGGGGCCGGAGAATTCGGCCTCATTCCAGACCCGGATGTTGAGAATATCGGCCGGTCCTACTTTATAGGCGTTGGAATCAACCGGGGCGCCTGGTTCTTTTGCCTGCGGTGGGGCCTGAGGTTGCGCCTGCGGAGCCGGCTGTGCAGGCGGCCCTGCCGGGGCGGTCTGAGTCTGGTCCGAATTCGCTGGAGCAGGGCTCTGCTGCGAGGAGTCTTGCGCCGCCAGCACCACTCCCGCGGCCAAAAACAGGGCGCAAACATTAAGAAATTTTCCTCGGAAGATCGTTTGGCTCATAGGGTTACAAGGGCGGAACGCAGAACGCGCTATCTCCAATTTTACACGGTTCGGGACCTTGAACGCAGCGCCCGGGCTTACCTGGGCTGCGGGAGCCGCTCGGTATTCCGCAGTGAAGCCGAACCTCCGGTACTGTCGAATCGCGAAATTGGTACCCAAACTTCCATGGGCGTCGGCTCGCGATTCCCCATCGCATAGTACGGAATGAACGTCAGCGTGATCGGGCGCTTGACCCGGTTCGCGGCGGTTGCAAGCGGTTGATATAGCGGTTCCTCCCCTAGGGATTTTTCGGCAGCCTGTCCGGGAACCTTTAGTACCGTCACGCCTCCTAGCAGATCTTTTCTCATGGCCGTGCCGATCTGCCCATTCGGCCGGACGAAGATATCGGCTAAAGCAGCCCCACCCTGATCGGTCTGCTCCAACGTGTAAACCAGGGGACCTCGCTGCATGGCCAGGTGGCCGTACAAGTCAGCCGCGCGCGGATTAGCGACCATCGGAACCGGTTGCATCGTCAAGGAAAGCGTGATCGTGTCGCCGCGCTTCCAGTTTCGTGAAACGGGTATGTAGCAGCCGGGCTTCAGATCGGCCCGTCCAATCGGTTGCCCGTTCACTTGCACCTCGGCCGATGGCGCCCAGGCCGGCCAGCGCAGATACACGGTGAAATCCGAGGGATGGTCCGGGTCCACGGTGAGCCGGACGTCACCGCTCCAGGGATAGTTGGTTGTTTGACTGAGCTTGAAATGCCTTCCGCCCTCCAAGTGCCAGTCGACCTGGGATGTCTGGTACAGATTCACGTACACGCCGTCGCGGCTGATGCCGTAAAAGTAGCCGGGCAGCGATTCGAAAAGCCTTTCGATATTTGGCGGGCAGCAGGTTGTGTCATACCACGCGTTGCGCAGTTTTTCGCCGTTTGAGGCTAGCGGGTTGCGATAACAATAGAGGGTTCCCGAAAGCGACATGCCGGAGTTGACTCCGTTGTACAGCGCGCGTTCCATCACATCCGCATACCTGGCGTCCCCCGAGAGCGCCAGCAGCCGGAAATTCCACATCACATTGGCAACGGCGGCGCAAGTTTCTGCGTAGGCTTGCTCGCTCGGCAATTCGTAGGCCCCGCCGAAACTCTCGCCCACTGATCGCGATCCGACCCCTCCGGTGATATACATCTTGCGCATCGTCAGGTCGCTCCATAGCAGATCGAGCGTCTTCTTGAAGGCAGGATCGCCGGTCTCGGTAAGATAGTCGGTCGCGCCCGAGGCTGCGTAGAGCGCGCGCACGGCGTGGCCTTCGAATTCGGTGTGCGACGTGAAGGGCTTTCCGCTGAACATATAGCGCATGTCAGCTTCTTTGAGCCTCAAGCGGTCGCGCTCCACGCCACTGAACAGATAGCGTACGAATTCGAGATATTTAGCATCACCGGTAGTTCGGTACAGCTCGACCAGCGCCATCTCGAGCTCAGGGTGTCCAGTGACGAACGGGCGCTTGGTTGGCCCGAAATTCTCCACAATGTAATCGGCGAACTTGATGCCGATATTCAGCAGAGAGCGATTGCCGGTAGCGCGATAGTATGCGATGCCCGCCTGCAAGAGATGTCCCAGGCAGTAATCTTCATGCGAACGTGTGAGATCCGTAAAGCGCAGACGGACCTTGTCGCCGACGAAGTAAGTGTTGAGATACCCGGAAGGTTCCTGCGCTGCCGCGACGATGGGAATCAGTGTGTCGAGTTCGGAAGACAGCTTCTGCTTGTCGGCATCCGAAGTCTCGTTCGAGGCGAGCGCCCAGGAAGCGGCTTCCATCCATTTGTAGAGGTCGGAATCGGTGTAAAGCGGGCCTTTCCTCGGAATCTCGGGATGACCTGCAAGACGCCGAAAATTGTCAACCACGCCGTGCTCTTCGAGCAGTTGCAGCATCGTCGGCAGGCTGCGGTCGGTTGTGACGCTTCGCCGCGAGGCCCAAAAGCCATCTCCCAAATGCACGGCTTGAACGGGAACCGGCTGCAGCCGCGCGTCGACAGAATGGCCCACAAAGATCACGCCTTCCTCGCGCCAGTTTTGGTTCCCTTGCTGGGAAGGCCAGGCAAGGAGCGCAAACGCGGCAATGACCGTGCACGAGGCAAACGCGGCCGCAACAGCCTGCTTCATAAGGTCTTCAAATGCCGATAGACGAGCGAGACCGGTAATCCGACTACGTTGTGATAGCAGCCGTCGATCGCCCGGACAAATTTCGACGCGCGGCCCTGAATACCATACGCGCCAGCCTTGTCCCTTGACTCTCCGCTTTGAGTGTACTCCTGAATTTCCTCCTCCGAGACGTAGACGAACGAAACTCGCGTACTCGAGACATCGCACACGCACCGGGAGCCGCTGAGCAGGCAAATTCCCGTATGCACCCAGTGATCGCGGCCCGAAAGAAGGCGCAGCATGCGCACGGCGTCGGCATCGGAGACTGGCTTTCCCAGGACTTCGTCGTCCAAACACACTATGGTGTCGGCGCCAAGAACGATGTCGCTCGAAGCGGGGCTGAGCGCGCGCGCTTTTTGCTCGGCCAGGCGAAGTACCAGATTGATGGGCGGCTCGCCACGTTGGCGTTGTTCCGGGATATGCGCCGGCTCGACACGATGAGGAATGCCGGCGGCGAGCAGCAATTCATGCCGGCGCGGGGAAGCGGAGGCTAGTATCAGCACCTAATTAGACGATAGAGCGCTGACGTCGCGAGCTGTTCACTTTGGGCTGGCGGATTCTTCCGCAATACCGAAGCCTTTTCTTCTATGCGGCCGAGGATCGCCGATTCGCTGCAAGCCGCGCCAGGTGAGACTCGGTAGCCAGCATTTCGAGTTCCCTGTCGTGCGCGAGGTCCCATTCGCCGCGATGGCGCGCCTCCAGATTTTCCAATAGCTTGACTTTGCGATCGGCTTCGACGACCACCGCTCGCTGCTTGTCGATTTGCTGCAGCAAGTCGTTGCGGCGGGCCTCGAGTGCGGCGGTGCGGCGCTCAATGTGGCGCTCGAAATGCGAAAGCGCGATGTAGTCCTCGCCTCCCGAAGACGGCGCGTGCCGGACATGCAGGCGCGCTTCATCAAGCTGGCTCGCAAGCGAGCGAATTTCGGCGCGTAGGCGTTCGGACGCGGCCGCGAGATTTTCAAGCTGCATGCGTTCGACGTCCGCGAGCTGGCGGCGAAGGTCGAGAACGCGCTGTAGTCGGAATTCAAAGCGTTTCATGCGATTGCTGCCGATTCTCCTCAGCAAACCATGGAGCCGGCGAGCTCTCCGAGTTGTTTTAATGTTTGATCGAGAGGTGCGGCGCTGCTCGCGTCCTGTTTTAAGAATTGCTCCATATTCGCGCGCTGGCGGATGGCGGTGTCCAGGCGCGGATTCGATCCGGAGACATAGGCGCCCAGGTTGATCAGATCCTGCGAGCGGTCGAGCGCGGCGAGGGCTTCGCGCAAACGGCGAGCGTAATCCTGCTCTTCGCGTGAAGCGACGCGAGAAGCCAGGCGGCTGACCGAATGAATGATGTCGATCGCGGGGTAATGAGCGGCGGACGCCAGCGCGCGGGAAAGCTGGATGTGTCCGTCGAGAATGGCGCGCACGGCATCGCAGATCGGTTCGTTGAAATCATCGCCTTCGACCAGCACTGTGAAAAATCCGGTGATCGACCCGCGCTCGAAACGGCCGGCGCGCTCGAAAATTTTAGGCAGTAGCGCGAAGACGGAAGGCGTGTAACCCTTTTGACTCGGCGGCTCGCCGGCAGCCAGCCCAATCTCACGCTGGGCCATGGCGAGGCGCGTGACCGAATCCATCACGAGCAGAACATCTTTCGCTTGGTCGCGGAAATATTCGGCGATCGCGAGCGCGACAAAGGCGGCGCGGATGCGGAGCGGAGCAGCTTGATCCGAAGTTGCGACCACGACCACTGAGCGTGACAGGCCTTCGGGGCTAAGCTCATGCTCGAGGAACTCGCGCACTTCGCGATTACGCTCGCCGATCAAGGCGATCACGTTCACCTCTGCGGAGCTGTGACGCGCCATGGACCCGAGCAGGGTACTTTTCCCGACGCCGCTGCCGCCGAAGATCCCGATGCGCTGGCCTTTGCCGCATGGAAGCAGACTGTCGATGGCGCGAATCCCAGTGACCAGGCGCTCCTCGATATTCTGCCGTTCGAGCGGCCCCGGAGCTTGCGCCATTAAGGGATAGCGCGTTTGTCCGGCGACGGACCCCAATCCGTCTATCGGTCGTGCAAACCCGTCCAGAACTCGCCCCAACATGGCCGGTCCGACATGCACCAGGCTGTCAGCGCTGCGGGCGACGATGAAGTCGCCTGGCTGGATGCCGCCGGTCTCCTCCAGCGGCATCGACAGCATCTTTCCCTCGCGAAAACCGATGACCTGCGTGCGAATCCGGCGGCCGTTGCCGGTGAGGATTTCACAGAACTCGCCCACGGCGGCTGACGGACCTTGCGATTCGATCAGAAGGCCGGCCATGCCGGTTACTTTGCCGCCGAGTACGAAAGGATCGGCGCGATTCAGGTGCTCGAAATAGGGGTTGAAATCGATAGCTGTCATCGCTGGGTTAAGAATGATGCACGATATCGATGAAACCGCGCTGAATCTCGCTGAGCTGGGTTTCTAGCGACGCGTCGAGATCGCCGCGCGTTGTTTCAAGAATCAGTGCACTGGGGCGCAGCGTTGGATCGGCGATTATTTTGATGTTGCGAGCCAGGCCAAGTCCCTCGACTGCCTTGCGGACAATTGCCTCACTATCAGGATCGGTTCGAAGCTGATGCACCTCACGATGCTCGAGACGTTCGAAGGCAGCTTTGACAATGCCGGTCAAGGCGTCGGGATCGATCGTAAGCTCGCGATGCAGAATGCGGCGGGCAATGGCGATCGAGAGGCGCACCAGATCCTGTTCGGACTGGCGCCGGAGCTTGGGTCCCGAGGCGGTAAGCTCGCGGATGATCTGGCGGAGCTTCGAGAGCTCCGCTTCGAGCTGCTGTTCGAAGAGCTGGCGCGTAGCGTTGTCGCCATCGCGGCGTCCGGCGGCTTGTGCTTCCTGTACCCGGCGCTCGGTTTCGGCGCGCGTGGCTGCTAGTTCGGACTGGAGGGACGCTATTTCGCCCCGTAGCTGCTCGAGCTCCGAAACCTGCGGTGTTGAAACCATTGCCGGCGCGGATGCATCCGGAGTGGCCGCCGTGGCCCGCGGCCATTCGAAACGGGAGAACGGCTCCCCATGATCGCCGCGTATGAGCTTGGCCAACATAGGACGTCAACTGACGTACTGCTCGCCGCCCGAGTCCTTGAGATTGATGATGCCTTCGGATTCGAGCAGCCGGACAGCAGCGACAATCTGCTGTTGCGCGGCTTCGACCTCGCGCATCTTGACGGCCCCGAGCGCCTCCATGTCCTCGAGCAGCATTTCGGCGCCGCGCTGCGACATGACCTGCAGGAAATGTTGTTTCAGCTTTTCGCTGGTTCCCTTGAGCGCGATGGTGAGCACCTTGCGATCGACGCGAGAGAGCAGCTCGCGCATGCCGCTCGAATCGACCTTCACCAGATCCTCGAACACAAACATCAGATGGCGGATGGTTTCGACAAGCGCCGCATTGGAGGTCTCGATGGTCTCCAAGATTTCTTTGCTCTCGTCCTGATCGAGGCGATTGAAAATCTCCGCAACGGCGCGTACTCCCACATAGTTTTGCCGGTTCAGCTCTCCGACATGTTTGAGCTTTTGTCCCACGATCGACGAGATCCGGGCGATAATTTCAGGCGAGATTTGATCGAGATTCGCGATCCGCAGGGTCACTTCAGCGCGCATTCCGGGAGGAAGCGAGCGCAGCAGCCCCGCGGCTTGCGAACTGTTGAGATGCGAAAGAATCAAGGCAATAGTCTGCGGATGTTCGTTGTGAATGAAGGTGGCCAACTGGCGGGGGTCGGCGCGATGAAGCGCGTCGAAATGGGCAGAGTCGGTTGAAAGCGACAGACTCACACGATCGAGCAGGGAGCGCGCGCGCTCGGCACCGAATGCGCTCTCGAGCACCTTGCCGGCGTACTCGAGGCCGCCCTTCAAGACGTAATCCTGCGCAACGATCATCTGGTAAAACTCGGTGAGAACCTCGTCGGCCATCTCGCTGCTGATTGCAGGAATGCCGGCGATCTCGCGGCCAATGCGCTGGACCTCTTCTTCGTCGAGCTCGCGAAACAGCGCGCCGCTCGTTTCCTGGCCGAGAATGACCATGAGAATAGCTGCTTTTTGCGCCCCAGTCAGTCTGGGAGTTTCACGCGCCTGAACGGCAGCGGCAGCGGAAGGAGTGAGCGCAGTACTCATGAGTTTCCCCAGGTCTGAGTGCTTTCGCTCAGCCAGCTTCGGAGGACTCGCGCGAGCGCTGCGGGATCCTTCTTTGCCTCTTCCCCGACTTGTTTGGTCAGCACCTGCGATTTGGTTGTCATGATCGGGGCAAGATTAAAGCCTTCGGCGCTCTCAAGCCCAGGCGCGACCGGAGCATCGATCTTCGGCTCCTCGGGGGCGGCGAGAGACTCGTCGGCAAGTTCGGCGGCAGGGAGACGTGTGTGCATTTCAGGTCCATGAACAGATCGCTTGGCGCGCCCACGAAAAGCGAAAAACGCGATTGCGATTAGTAGAACAGCAGCCCCGGCGCCCGCAGCTATCATCATAGGAGAGAATTTCTGTGCCGGGGACGAATGGCTGCCGGGCGCTGGCGATACACTGGCCGGCGGCTCAGCGTTCAGCGTGGCTTCGAAGGGCAGCGTTTCGACCGTGAGTTGGTCGCCGCGCGTTGAGTTCACGCCGGCAGCGGCAGCGACTACCGATTGAATGGCTTTCATGCGCTCGGACGAAGGCGGTTCGATAACGCGTTCGAAATGCGCGGCAGCGCCTTTGCCCTTCTTATCCCAACGCACGTTTTGATCGACCAGTACAGAGACCGACATGCGCCGGACAATACCTTGCGGCAGTTTCAGCCGGCGCACGGTACGGCTGGTTTCATAGGCCATCGATTCGCTTCGGCGCGCCACTCCGCCCGCCTGGGCTGCTGCACGGGGCACGGGCCTCGGCAGATTCGACTGCGTTCCGGGCAGGCCCGCAGGATCGTGCGAAACGGAGCCCTCTTCACTGCGTTGCGAGCTGGTGATGACCGAGTGCGAGGGATCGAAGAGCTCTTCGCTTTGCTCTCCGCTCGTGAGATCGCAATCCACATCTACGCTGGCGCGATATTTTTCGGGACCGAGGAGCGGATCGAGAACCGAATTGATCTTGGCGAGCGTTTCGTGCTCTAGCTTTTCCTTGTATTGCAGAACGTCGTCGGAGGGTTCGGAGCCATCACCTGGTTTCTTGGGACGCAGCAGCAGGTTCGCGTGCATGTCCATCACCGAGACCGCTTCGGGCGTGAGGCCCTCGACAGCGCTCGACACCAGCTGTGTGATTGCGGCTGCATTTTGCTGAGAAAGCTTAACCCCGGGATCAAGCTTGACCATTACGCTCGCTTTGGCCGGCTCCCGCTCGTCCATGAAGGCCGAGTCTTTTGGAAATGTCACATGCACACGCGCCTGGTCAACTCCGGCGATCGACATGACGGAGCGTTCGAGCTCGCCTTCAACCGCGCGGTGATAGTTGACCTGCTCGGTGAAATCCGTAATTCCCAGATTGGTCTTGTCGAACAGTTCATAACCGATTCGCCCGCTCTTGGGGATTCCGGCGGTAGCCATTTGCAGCCGCAGCTCCGCAATCCGTTCGGAGGGAACAAGAATCGTGGAATCCGCATCCCGGACGCGGTATTCGATGCCGCTCTCGCGCAGCTTCGCGAGAACGGCGCCCGCGTCTTCGGCGGAAAGACTCGTGTAAAGAGGCTTAAAGTCCCGCTCGCGATTCCAGTGCAGGAACCAGGAAAGCACCATTATCGCGAGCACTGCGCCGCCCACCACCGTAAAGCGCTGGCGGATGGTTAAGCTGGCGACAAGTTTGCGTAGTTGGTCCATGCCCGGGGCTCACGATGCGCTCGTCCGGATTCAGTTCAGAGCTGCATCCCCATCAACGTTTGGTAGGCCGACGTCACTTTGTTCCGCACTTGCATGAATAGCTGAAACGAAAGGTTTGCCTCCTGAGCGGCAATCACCGGGGTATGGACGTCTTCATTGGCGCCCGAAAGCAGGTTCGTGATTGCGCTGCCGGCTTGCGACTGCAGATTTTCCACGGTGTTCACCGCGTTGTGAAAAGCGGTTTGAAACACAGCGCCCGAATCTGCATTGGAAGACACGCCCGATGGCACAACCGGTTGAATGCTTGCCGTATTTGCGAGTGTTACAGGAGCGATGGGAGCCATAGGTCACCTTGAAGTTCGTGAATCAGATTCCTTGAAATTCTCAACTGTTTGCGCCGGCTGAAGCTTTATAAAGCGCCGTATGAGATCTGTAATCGTCTGCATTAGCTCAATAAATCGATCGACCGCTGGATCATGTCCTTCACCGAGGAAATGGCGGCCACATTGGCCTCATAATTCCTGCTGGTATCGACGAGGTCGACCATGTCTTCGGCTGGGTTGATATGCGGAAACGAGACGTAGCCATCCTTATCCGCATCGGGGTGTCCTGGCATATAGCGCTTGTCGGGCTCACTTTGATCCACAACGATGTCTGAAACCGCAACACCGGTCGCGGTAGCGTCTATTTGGGTTTGAAAAATCGCAGAGAACGGAGAACCGACCTGTTGCGTGGTGAAGACCGCGTCTTTGCGCCGGTAGGGGCCACCATCGGGAGTCCGGGTGGTTTCCGAGTTGGCCATATTCTCGACCAGAAGCTCGGCACGAGTGCGCTCGGCGGCCATTCCGGAGCCGCTAACCGACAGCGAAGAGAAAAGGCTCATGACTTGTCACCTCCGCCATCGATGGCGGTTTTGATTTGGGCAATATTGCCTCTAAGCAACGCAGAAGCGAGGCGGAATCGAAGGTCATTTTCGGCCAGCAGCCGCGATTCGCGGTCGATACTCACGTCGTTGCCGTCATTTTTGACCGCGAGGCTGGGCACTTCCACGATGGAAGGCTTTTCGCCCGCCTGCAGCGTTTCAAACTCGAACTGAAAGTCAATGTCGCGGGTGCGGTAGCCGGGGGTATCGGCATTCGCTATGTTAGCGGCGACAAGTTTTTGGCGCGTCGCCACTAGATCCATATATTTTTCAAGCTGTTGCGAGACCGCGTCGAGCATACAAGCCCGGTGTAAGCAACCTAAGGGCCAAATGCTTCCGGTACATAAATGCGCGACGAGGCCGCGCCAAACCGCCCACGGCGAATCCACAAGCTCTCATCCAGGTCGGAAAGCAGGCCGGAAATGTGTTTCAAATTGGACCCAATGTGGCGGATTGGAACTCCTGGTAACTTCGCTCTGTACCGGCGCATCGAGCGCTTGCATCCATGGACAAGGGCTGATCGAGACATGACAGAGACACAGAATCGTGCTGTGAAACTGATGTACTTTGTGCTTGGAATCGCGGTGCCGGTTGCCGCTTTCACGCTGTGGTCGAGGACTGGCGGGTTCCGGGTTTGGACCAGGAAATCGGAGATTGACAAGGCGCACGATATTACTGTCGAAGATAGTTTCCCGGCGAGCGATCCCCCTTCGGCCTGGTGAAGCGCGCGACGCCTCGAGCTTGGATATACTGAGCTGAGAATGACCGATAAGAAGCCGTCTTTTCAGCCGCTAGCGCTCACTTTGACGGTGATGGCGGCGATGGTGCGATTGGTTCCGCATCCGCCGAATTTCGCGCCTGTGGGAAGCGTCGCCTTCTTTGGCGGGGCTCGGCTGCGCGGGTGGCAAGCGTACCTGGTGCCCGTGCTGGCCATGATGGTGACGGATCCGATTCGGAGCCGGCTCGAGGGGTACTACGCGCCATATTCGTGGGCCACGCTGGTCATTTATGGCTGCTTTTTGTTAAACGTCGTTTTCGGGCGCGTGTTTTTGCGAAACAGCGCCAGCGCGTTGCGGATCGCCGCAGTCGCGGTGGCCGGCAGCGTTCAGTTTTACCTGATCACAAACCTTTACGAATGGTGGCGCGGCCTATCGGTTTATCCGCACACGTTCGCAGGATTAACGACCTGTTACATTGCTGCGCTGCCCTTCTTTGGCCGTACGCTGGTATCAGATCTGTTCTATTCGGGCGTGTTGTTCAGCGCCTATGCTTTGCTGCATCGCGAGCGGCGCGAGCAGCGCCAGGCAACGGCTTAACTCTCCCGGCGGCATTCCCGCTTCAACTGGAACCCCCGGTTCTCGCCAACGGCGACGACATGTCCCTTGAACTTGGGCGTGCCGTTCAGTTCCAGATCGAGTTCCTTACCCACCGCATGATCGAATGCCAGCACGTCTCCGGGCTCGAGATTCATCAAATCCCGGAATAGGACTTTCGCCCCGTTCATACGCACGCCCGCGGTGACTGCCGCCCGCTCGAGCAGGCGAAGCATTTTGGAACAATCTTCGGTCTGCGATGCTCTGCGGGGCTGCATTTCATTCAGCAGCGGCCGCAGGACGCGGGAGGGTACGCCCAGGTTCAGGCCGCCTACGATCTCGCCGATTCGCAGCTCCAACGACACGCCGAAAAAGGGCTCGGCGGGCGGTATGGAGGACAGGAGGGGCACTGCGGTTGCGGGCTCCAGAGTGCCGAATTCAATTGCGCCGAGCACACGCCAGGAGGATCTTAACTCCTGCACCAGAATCCGCAACGCGGGCTCGAAGACGCAGCGTTCAATTTCGGTAATTTCCCGGTCGATGCTCGGGGCAGGACGCGCCGTTCCGCCGAGCAGCATTTCGATCACCGGGAACACGGCTGCATGCGAGAGTTGCAGAACGGCTGTCCCATCGTGTGGGTGCAGCGTTAAAGGTATCACCGTAAGCGGCGGACCAATTTTTCGGGAGAACTCGCCAAACGAGAGCTGTTCGGCCTGGGTGATCGAGACTTCAACGAGCGTGCGCAGATACGCCGAGATATTCAACGCTAAGCTCTGGGCGAAATTGCGATTTACTGGTTCGAGTAGGCGGAGCTGTGCAGCTGGGATACGATCCGGGCTTGAAAAATCGTATGGCCGCGGCGGCCCGCTTTTGGGCGTTGCGGGGGTAAGGCTCGGGTTACCAGGGAGCAAAAGTGATGCAGCCATCTCGTTTGCTTGATCGGCACAGGAATAGAAAAGCTTTAGGTAGCGCGAATTAGAGACGAGGCGTCGGGACTCGAATGGGTGTGCGGGTCGAGACGCGCAATTTGTGGTGAGCGGCAAGCGCGGCGAGGTCGGAACGGTCCAGTACTTCACGTTCCCGAAGATCCAGGTAATACATGACGGAATTGCGATTCCGGTTATGCTTTAAGCCGAGGATGTGCCCGATCTCGTGTACAGCCGTGAGATACATGCCGCTGTTGCTGAGGGGCGCATTGGGGTCGAAAGCGATCCAACCTTGAAAGTTGCCCCAGTCGGTGAATTGGGACCGGGCAATGGTGGCGTTGATTAAGATGCTGGAGGTTCCGTCCACCAATTGTAGAGAGCAGGACGAAGTTTGATCCTCATACCAGCTCATGTCGATCACGCTCGACCAAAAATCCATGGCGCGCCCGAACTCCCGGGCGAGGGCGGGTTTGGAGGTGGACAGGCGAACTCCGACGTTCATATGAGTGTGTTTGAGCAGTTCAAAGCGCCGGCTGCAGGGGTCGAATGATCCGGTCCAATTGAGGTGTTCGGCGGGGCCGAGCTTTTGGGCCGGCTGATTTGCGGCAGTCGCAACAGCCACTGCGAGTGCAAATGAGACAAACAGCCGCCGCATCGCTAAACGCATCGGCTGAAAACGCACCGCGCATTAACAGTTATTGGAAGCGATAGGGAATCCCGTTTGGGTCGAGACCCCAAATCACGGCATCGGAGGCAACTTTAATCTGTACCAGCGAACCGTAGACCTGGGTCCAGCTATTCGCCTGAGAATTGAACTGCCAAATCTGATGAGCCGAGTTCACTCCCCAGACGGCGCCGTCCGATGAAACTGCAATACGTGAAAGCGCGCCGGGGATCGTGCTCCAGGCGTTGGCCTGCGAGTTAAAACGATAGATTTGGCCTTGGGGACCCAGTGCCCAGACATTAGCGCTCGAACCCACTGCGATTTGAGAAAACGTGCCGGAAGTCGCATGCCAACCCTTCGAGGAAGCCTCATAGAGATAAGCTTGCCCGGCGCTGTTGATGCCCCAGACAGTGCCGTCGGCGCCCACAGAAATTTGAGCCAGGGCGCCGGGCACCGAGGTCCAGCTTTGAGAAGACGAGTTAAACGTAAATATTTGTCCGGATGAATTGAGGCCCCACACGGCCCCATTGCCGCCTACTTCGATTTGGGCCAGCGTGCCGGCGATCATGGTCCAGCTTTGATTGGAAGGATTAAAGCAGAAGATTTGACCGGCGCCATTGAGGCCCCAGACGATGCCCTGCGGGGCGATTGCAATTTGCGCGAGAGCGCCAGGAATCTGCGTCCATTGCTGCACCGCGGCGTTGAATGCAAAGATGGCTCCAGCGCCATCGAGCGCCCATGCAGAGCCGTCGGCCGCAACGGCAAGCTGCGACATGGCACCGGGCAGTTGATGAAAAACGCCCGATGATTGCGTGGCGTTCAGAGTCCAAATATTGCTCCAAGTGTCCAGACCCCATGCTACGCCGTTCGCGCCCGCGGCGATCTGCGTCAATGCAGGATTGATCCAAGTGCAACTTTGAGATTGCGCGTTGTACTGACAGACCTGGTTCGAAGAATTGAGGCCGTAGACGTTCCCGCCGGAGCCGACGGCGAGCTGCTTCAAGGCGCCCGCCATCGCGGTGAAGCTCTGGGTGAGCTGGTTGAAGTGAAAAATAGCCTGGTTATCCAGGCCCCAGACATCGCCGTCGGCTCCGACTGCGATCTGCGTGAGCGTACCAGGAACCTCCGAGAAGTTCTGTGTTGCATTGTTGAAGCGGAACACGGCGTTGGCTCCGTTAATGCCCCACACGGCGCCGTCGGAGCCTACGGCGAGCTGAGCGAGCGTACCGGGGACCTGCTGCCAACTCTGATTCGTGGCGTTGTAGTGGTAAATAGATTGCGATGCGTTGAGCCCCCATACGTCGCCGTCGCAGCCGACCACAAGCTGAGCAAGCGCGCCCGGGATGTAGGTCCAGGAGGAGGCGGCTACATTGCGGGAAAAGATCTCCTGGCTGGCATTGAGGCCCCAAACCGCCGATGCGGAGCCGACGATCACTCGCGAAAGACCTCCGGGTATCATGGTCCAGCCACTTCCGGAGTTGTACTCGAAAATCTGGCCGCCGCTGTTCAAACCCCAGACCGTTCCGTCGGCTCCGACCGAAATCTGAGTAAGCGCGCCGGGAACCTGCGTGAAAGAAGGGGTGGGGGGAGTGACGATTGAAGTTGCGCCGGTGCCGGAAATGGGTATGGTCTGCGGCGAATTCGAGGCGGTGTCGCTGAATGTTAAGGACGCAGAGCGCGCGCCGGATGCGAGAGGTGTAAAGGTGACCGAAACGCTGCAATTCGCCGCCGGCGCGATGGTCGCGCCGCAGGTGCTCGAAAGCGAGAAATCGGTGGCGTTCGTGCCTCCGAGCGCGATCCCGCTCAACCCGAGCGCAGTACCACCGGTGTTGCTCAGAGTAATCGTCAAAGGCGCACTCGAGGCGCCGACGTTCTCGGTCCCAAATGCCAAGCTGGGCGGGCTGAGTGAAGCAACCGCGGGCGCGCTCTGCGGCTGGACGCCGGTGCCGGATAATCCGACAGACTGCGGCGACCCAGCGGCGGTATCGGTGAACATCAAGGATGCAGATCGCGCCCCCGTTGTGCCGGGTGTGAAAGTCAGGGCGACAATGCAAGAGGCGTTCACAGCGAGCGTACTGGCGCACGAACTCGATAATCCAAAATCGGAAGGATTCGCGCCCGTAAGCGAAATGCTCGAGATCGTAAGCGATGCTGTTCCGGTGTTCGACAGCGTTACGCTCTGGGCCGCGCTCGCGACACCGACGTTCTGATTTCCAAATGAAAGGGTGGAAGAGCTGAAGGTTGCGAGCGGCGAAGCCGGTTGCACTCCCGTTCCAGACAACGGAATAGATTGCGGCGAGTTTGCGGCTGAATCCGTGAAGACTAGGGATGCGGACCGGGCGCCGGTTGCTCCAGGCTTAAACGTGACGTTTACAGCGCAATTCGCATTCGCGGCGACAGCACTTCCGCAGGTGGTGGTAAAGGCAAAATCCGTCGAGTTCGTGCCGGTCACCGAGATGCTCAGATTCGTAAGCGATGCTGTTCCCGTGTTCGACAGCGTTACGCTCTGGGCCGCGCTCGTGACACCGACGTTCTGATTTCCAAATGAAAGGGAGGAAGAGCTGAAGGTTGCGAGCGGCGAGGCCGGTTGCACTCCCGTTCCAGACAACGGAATAGATTGCGGCGAGTTTGCGGCTGAATCCGTGAAGACGAGTGATGCGGAGCGCGCGCCCGTTGCGCCCGGCTTAAACGTTACGCTTGCAGTGCAATTCGCGTTGGCGGCCAGTGTACTTCCGCAGGTGGTGGTAAAGGCAAAATCCGCAGAGTTCGTTCCGGTAATCGAGATGCTCAGCCCGGTGAGCGATGCCGTTCCAGTGTTGGCGAGCGTGACGGGTTCGGCTGCACTGACGACGCCCTCGGTTGCATTCCCGAAAGAAAGGCTGGAAGGGTTAATCGTGGCGGTCGGCGAGCTGAGGACTCCCGTACCAGCGAGCGGAACCGATTGGGGCGAACTGGCGACGGAATCGGTGAACGTCAAAGACGCGGATCGGGCGCCGGTTGCGCCAGGCGTAAATGTTACGGTGACAGTGCAACTGGCGTTCGCACCCAATGTGCTTGCACACGTGGTCGACAAGCCAAAATCGAGGGAGTTTACACCGGTCAGCGCGATACTGGCGAGGTTAAGAGTCGCTGTCCCGGTGTTGGAGAGCGTGAGGGTTTTGGCTGCACTCGTTAAGCTGACGGTTTGGTTTCCGAAGGAAAGGCTCGAAGGGCTGATAGTGACTTTGGGGACAGCGCCATTCGCTCCCGTGCCGGTAAGAGTGGCGGTATCAGAGGTGCCGGAATCGTTCAGGGAATTGCCAGTGACGGTGAGAGTTCCTGTCAACCCGCCGCTGGCTGTGGGCACGAAGGCAACCGCGACGAAACAGTTGGCGCCCGAAGAGATGGCAGACGTGCTGGAGCAATCGGTATACCCGGATGTTTGCTGGCGGAAATTTGTGCCGACCGAGAGAGCGCTGAGACTCAAAGTTTGAGTCCCTATGTTTGAGACCGTGACGAGCTGCGGATTACTAGCCTGCCCGATATTTACTGTGGTGAAGGCGAGCGCTCCCGAGTCGACGGTAACTTTGCGGATCACGTTGTTAGTGGGATCGGCCAGGTAGACGTTTCCCGCAGTATCTAGAGCGATACCCGACGGCGTGGAAATGGCGGCGTTGGTTGCGCTTCCGTTGTCTCCTCTGTCGCCGTTACTGCCGGTGCCGGCAATCGTGTTGATGATGCCCGAAGCGGCAATCACCTCGCGGATGACATTGGCAGCGTAGTCGGCGATGTAGAGATTACCGGCGGCATCGACGCGAACGCCCGCCGGATTCTTCAGCTCCGCTGAGATCGCGGGTCCGAGATCCCCAGAATTGCCGCAATTCCCGCTTCCGGCGACGGCAATTATCATGCCGAAATTACTGTTAATCTCGCGGACCAAACAGTTCCCGCTGTCGGCGACATATACATTGCCGCTTGCATCGAGGGCAACGCTGGCCGGATAACTTAGGGTCGCCTCAGTTGCGAGGCCGCCATCGCCTAAGCCGTCCGATCCGCCGCCAGGGCCGCCGCCCGCCACGATGGTGATGAGGCCGGTTGTCGCGCTCACTTCACGCACAAGTCCATTCCACATATCGGCGATATAGATGTTGCCTGCCGCATCGAGGGCGATATCGTTGGGGTTATTTAGAATCGCCGCGGTTGCCGGACCGCCGTCGCCGTATGCATCCGTGCCGCCTTGCCCGTTACCGCCGCCTGCGACGGTGCTGATATTTCCGGTGGTCAAGTTTACTTCCCGGATAACATTGTTCTGCTGGTCGGCGATGTATAGGTTGCCGGCTGCATCGAGAGCGACGGCCGCTGGATTAGCGAGTTGGGCGGAAAGAGCGGGTCCGCCGTCGCCGGAATAGCCCCAGCCGCCATTCCCTGCGACCGTCGAGATGTCCCCATTCGATGCCGTAATCTTGCGAACGACCTGATTCACGGAATCGGCGATATACACGTTTCCACCAGGGTCAACAGCAACCCCATAGGGCGCAGCCAGTGTGGCCGCTGTCGCGGCATGCCCGTCGCCCGCATATCCGAAAGTTCCCGCCACTCCTGCGATGGTGGAGATAATTCCGGGACTGAGGACCATTTGCGGACCGGAGCCAGTGCCATTTAGGTAAGTCTCCCCAAGGAAATTGCCTGAGTTGTCTTTTACAATGAGCGCATCTTGGCGGAGGCCCGGGTAAAGCGGCGAAAACTTGACGCCGACTGTGCAGGTGACTGTACCGCTTCCGGTGCAGGAAGGCGCAGTAGCCGTAAACTCCAGGCCGTAGCTCGGCGAAAACGATGGTGCACCGGAAAGCCCTGAGAGCGTATAGCTCAGGGTTACGGTTGAGGAACTGGTTCCGACGTTCACCGAGCCAAAGCTTTGTGACTGAGGGATACTCGAGGCCAGCGCGTTCGCAGAGGCGGCAATATCGAAGAGCAGGACGCACAAGATCGTTCGATCTCGAAATCGTTTGCCTCGCCCGGAATTTCTGACGAAGTACATAGCTTTACCTGATCGACACACCCTCGCGCGACCAACGGGCGCGAAGCGGCCTGCTTAAGAATGGATCGGCTATATACGGCCGCTCTTTAGCGATAATGCGGTCAATGGCGGCTGATTAAGAAAAAAATTTCACTTTTCAGCGACTGGTTCCACGTCGTGACAGGCTATGGTGAGCCTGAACACAGTGCGGGCGCATCCGCTTAGGGGCGATCAGGCGGCTTTTCTGATCTCGGCGGGGCGATTTTCACAAACGGCTTCATAGGCGTTCATTTTTTCGTTCGAAGTAAGAACGAGCTGGTGGTCTGCCTTGGCTTCCGCGAGCAAAACGGCGAAAGTGTGAAGCTCTTGCTTCCGCTTTTCGGCCGCGTCGCGCCGGGATTCGGCTGCTTGCTTTTGTTTTTCCTCGTTCCGCTTTCGTTCTTGCGATTCGAACCCAATTTCCTGTTTGCGCTTTTCGGCTCTGAGCTTTAGCAGGTCAGTGAGGGAGCGGTGAAAGGCGCGGTCGTTGGTGATTTGGTAACGGAGGAAGAGATTGAACTGCCGTTCCTGCTCGAGCTGAGTCAGTGCAGGATCACTAATGGCGAGGTCTTGCAGGCGCTGCGCGCGCAAGCCCAACCAGTGATGCTGGGCCATTTTCAAGACCAGGATCCGTTCGGTCATGGTTCTGACCTGGTGTTCGACGGAAAGCCCGTGGAAGAGGTGGTCGAATTCCTCCTGATCTTCTGAGGGCAGAACTGTGAACGCGCCTGTGAAACCGTGGCGGAAATTATTCCTGCAGGAAACGGCTTTGCCGGCTTCGGTGTTCGGTCCTGTGCTGTGTTGTGCATTCTCTTGGTTGGCGCGGATTTGTGCTTCGGTGGCCATATGGTTGTCTCTTTCTGGAATCTCAGGAGTAAGTTACTGCGGGTTAGCAAACTCGGACAAGGCTTCGGACCCGAGGGTAACGAATGCGCTTGGGTTGTTCTCGTTGTTGTATTCTGTGGCTATCCAATTCGCGCTGTAAGTGCGCGTACTAACACGGATTTCATCCAGTACCGCACTTAGGCCGTTTCCAGCTTTCAGATCCGAAGTTATGGCCGGAATAGAGATCGGCTCCGCGGGTCCGTAGTGCTTTAGTGCGACTGGGGAGCCGTTAATGTACAGGGAAGCGGCGCCCGCGGAATAAACGTAAGCGAAGTAATACCATTTATTGGTCTGAATCCTAAAACCATTCGTCGTGTCGGCGGTCGCAGACGTCGTGCGCACTGCGGTTAGCCAGTCCTGATCCGACGTCATCGAGCTGCCGGAAACTGTTGTGGCACGTCCGTTATTCCGCGTCCAGTCGAATTTAGGGATCAGGAGAGCGTATTGCGAAAGGGCGTTGAACTTTACCCATCCCGAATAGGTTAGCGCTGTTGCTCCATTAATTACCGAAAATGGACCTAAGTCAAGCGTGTCGGTCAAGCCATTGAAGGACAGCGCTCTGCCTAGCTGTCCGGTAGTGCTCATGCCGCTGGTGTTGTTGACGGACATGCCGTTGGATGCGAACCCTTCGCCTGCCGCGGAATTAAGGATCCTTGAATTTGATGCGTTGTCCTCAAGGTGATAAACTCCTGAATAACCTGACCACACGGCTTTTGGATTAGCGAGAGGCAAAGCGCCTGGCGATCCGTACCCTAAGTAGAAGACCGTATTGGCTGTGTGACTAACGTTCGGAAGATTGATGACCGCTGACAGGTTCCCCGCTGCGGGATCGTATGAGACCATTTCGAATGGCAGTACCTGACTCAGTCCAGCATCCGCGTAGAATGCGATATCACCTCCAGAGGAGTTCTGAACGTGCCCACCGTTGGCCGTCGTTTTGAGCGTGGTATCGGAGACGGACACATATACCGGGAAATTTGTTTCATCGGCATTGGGTACCAGCCGGTAATTGATGGTAAGGGTGCGGCTATAGGGCGGCCTTGGATCCTGGTAATCCACGAGCAGACTATCGCCCGTGACTGGAATAGATCCCGTCATAAAAGTAATGGTCGATCCAGATAGTGAGTAATCGATTCCGGCATGCTGTCTGACTCCATTTTTGTACAGAGCGACACTCGTGCTCGGGGATGGAAGGTTCTGCACCGTAAACTTGGCATTCGAGCCATTGATTGTTCCCGCGGGAATCTCTCCGTGCACCTGAACAATCGATAGCAGGTTTGCCAGCGAGTTATTGATCTGGGTGATTGAGCTGTTGATCTGGGCTAAATCGGCAGATAGCCCGGATACGTCGCTGATCGGTATTGGCAGGGTGATCTGCGCGTTTCCATAAATCGCCATTTCTAGCGAGATGGTGAGGATGATTAGAATCCGTCTTAACATCTTGTACCTCGTATATGAAAAGGGCTGTCGTATGACTCCTCAAAGAAAGCATTTGAGGAGATTGCATCGAAGCGCAAAACACCGCAATCCCACGCGTATCTGGTTGCCGTGCAAGGGCGTGCCTCGTGGTCTCAGATTTTTGGAGATTTGTGACTCTGAGGATTATCAGAGACACCGCGCGGGCGTAGTGCAGCCCTGACGACTGTTTATAAGGAATTGGATTGTTGCGGGTGATGGGAAAACAAGATCCGGAAAGGCAGGGTAACAACACAAATAAGCTGCATGAGAGGACCGTGCCGGGGCCGGAACTGCGGGGCTTCGGGCAGGGGAAATGGCAAGAAGGCGACTGCGGCCATTTCCGGATAGGCGAAGAGGGGTGGGGGCGCTACGTAAATTGATTGCCAGATGGGAGGGCGGAAGCTCAGCGATACGAGTTTAAAGCGCTTGTGGAGAGTCGCGGGGTGATACCGGGCCTTCACCCGCTGGCGGCGCGGCGCGGCGCGATGGTGCGGTGTGTAATCCAATTGAGGCAAGAGGTCGTATTCCGATTCAGAGGTGAGCGGAAGCATGTTCGGGCCGGGTATGGACTCAAGCGCGCGAGGTAGATCTGTATGTGTCCGTTGTAGGGTCTGGACGGCGATTACCAGCAGGATGGTGGCGAGAGCTGGATAAACCCAGCGATTATATCTGCGCAGGTTAAAACGCGGTATCAAACCCGCAAGTGCGCACGCAGCTTGCAGTGACGCGAGAGCGCTCGGACGGGGCTCGGCGTTTTGCATCCGTTGCGGCGCCTCAATGTGAGCACTATAAAGCGTGTTCAATGCGGTATCAGGATCTCGAATTTGAAGCTGTTGCCGGGAGCCGGCCTGAAGGACGTGCGATGCAGTATCTTCTAGCCAATCTAAGACCCAGCGTCCGGACTTATCTTTCGCCTTCTGCTGAAGCTCGTGTGTGAGCTCTTGCCAGATTGCGACTTCAATCTCATCTGCCGCGATCGTCGACCAGTCAGTCCGGAGCTTGATGTGTAGTTCTCCGGACGCGGTGACTAGAAGTACTCCGATCGGCTGTGGCGGCCGTCCAGGTGGCTCGGCATTCAACAGGACCCATTCGCCGAGGTCCTGAGATCCAGGTCGTTTCATAAGCGTTTTAAATATGGTGCGGCGAGCTACAACCTCGTATCACTCAGCCCGGTTTATTTCTCGCGAAGGACAAACGGGGCAGGCTTAGTGAAATATTCTATTTGAGCTGCTCCTAAGTGCAATCTGACCTGTATGATGGCAGGATATCGCGGCTTTTTCTGACAGAAGCGGCCCACAAGGCGCACTTCGTTTTCGAATCACGTTTCAGATTCGCCTATGCGCCACAAATATTCCGCTGGCAAGGGTTAACATGGCTTACCCGGTTATCGAGATTGAAGCGGTCCTTCGGCGCGTGCGGGGCGGGTCACAGGGCGCGTTAATAGCCGGAAGCGATGGGCGCTGCTATGTTGCTAAGTTTGCGGAAAATCCCCAAGGGAGCCGCACTCTGGTTAACGAGTGCATAGCGCATTATTTCCTTCGGAGCGTTGGTATTCTGACGCCAGATCTTCGCATCCTGCACTTGTCCGGGCGGGTAAGAAAGAAAGCGGAGTTGTGCTTTTCGGTTGGAGAAAACTCTATTCCAGTTGCACCGGGTTTGCATCTAGGCTCCGTCTGCCCCGTGGACCCAGCGAGGACGGCGATTTTCGATGTGATGCCCCGCAGACTTCTGCACCACGTCACTAATCTGGAGGATTTTGGAAAAGTTTGGGTCTTGGATAAATTGCTTGGACAAATCGATCAACGTCAGTGCGTATTTGTTCGCGAGAAAGAAGCTAAGCAGAGCTTGTCACTTTGTTCGTACATGATTGATCAGGGTCTTCTGTTCGGCGGCGCCCAATGGTGCTTCCAAGATTCGCCTCTACATGGGCGCTTCGTCGATCTCGACGTGTACGGGATGATCGATCTGCGGTCTGTCTGTCGTGAAGCGACCGCGTCCATTCGGAGCATACCCGAGGCTGGCCTTTATGCTGCTGCCGCTGACGTTCCCAGGGCGTGGTTTAAAGAGGATGACGAACGCGATTTGGCGGGGCTACTGGCGACCTTGGGCCGCCGCATCTCCCGAATAGAATCAATTATCGGGTGGCAGTTAGATTACCTCTTCCCCGATCGTAGTCGGGCTGCGCAATTCATACAGCCGCCCGGGTTTGAAGTTTGCGGACGAAACTGTGGGGGACGGCAGGCCCTATCTGAAATTTGAGGTTAGGTCATTATCTGCCGATTGGCGGGACCGGCAGTCACGCGCCTAGAACAAGAGTTCCGATCAGGTAATCCATTGACAACTCACTGGCTTGCGATGCGTGTGCTCGATGGATCGAGTGAGTGTCGCCCCCGCACCCGGTAAAGTGGCGTCGACTGCGGAACTGCCGCAGGAGAGGCAACTTTGGTTCTTTCAATTCTGCTGTCGGTTTTGGCGGTATTGGGTAGTTATGTTCCGTGCCCAGTCCCCCACATTCCCTAATTCATTCGCTGTAAATAAATCATTCGCTGTTAATAAGGCAGGGGTTGTTACGACAACCCCTGATATTCTTCGTGCGTTTGCTCCACTGGGATATCGTGGAGCTGTCTATTTTGGACCGGCTGCTATGGTTTGCTTCCGGGGCCGCGCCGATGTTAGTGCTTATTTGCCTAATTCGCCGACGCTTGCTTGCGCCTCCCTTCCGTGGGTTCGCGGTAATGCTGCTTTTCGGTGTTTTACGCGAGCTGATCATGCTAGTCCCTCCGTACGGAACGCATGCTTATACCGTTGTTTGGGAATGCTCTCTCGTGCCTGTGCTTGCGGCTCAGGTATGGACCGCAAATAGCGCGCTAAGCTCAATTGCGCTTCTTTATCCAAGACTCGGCCGTTTTGCAGTCCAGCTTTTCTCTCTCTGCCTTGCCGCGACTGCGTGCTTGTCTTTCCTGGGCTTACCGTTTGAAGTACATCGGGTTGCGGGGAGCGAGGCAGTATTGCGTCTCGTATTCCTGGTATATCGATGGGTCGATACTCTCATTGCGGGAACTCTCATCCTGACAAGTGCGTTCTTTTTGCGCTTTCCCGCCCCGCTTAAGAAACCACCGCGGAACGTTGTGGCGCATATTTTCCTATTGGGTGTGTACTTCGCCAGTTACGCAACGTTGTTCCTGGTAGAAAATTTCGTGCGGCTCGGAGCATTAGTTTCTCTCGAGCGAGTGCAGTCCGCGCTTGTTTTGCTCTTGTATGCTGTATGGACTATCGTTCTCACGGCGGACGGATGCACGGGCGAGGAGTGGCCGCGCGTCAGCTCTTCGTTCATCGAACTCGTTGGCCGGCGAAATCGAACTGCACTCGCGCTACTGCGCTACGCCGTAGGTAAATAGAGGGTCCTGAAGATCAGGAAAATTGCGGCGTCGCGGACATCGCGGGCAACTGACACCCCAACACTGGACAACAGGCTGGCGAGATTTAGAAGCAAGCGATATCGAGCTATCGTAACGCTTTCCCGGACATATGAACCCAGGCCCGACCAGTCTTGCGACAGCGCCATGCACAGGCGTTTCTGTTTCCGTGAATTCTCGATCTCAACATCAAGCAGTTGCTTCAGGCGAGGGTACATTTGAAGGCGTGCCCGACGGGTCTCCCTAGAGGACGTATAGGATTTCGATTGCAGCCACTGGAGTTCCTCTTCGGTTAGGGTATTCCACATGTATCGAGAGAATTCTAGGGAATTCGCTGGACTGGGCTTTGGGTGCTGCAATTCGCTGCCTAACCTTCTGAAGATCTCGATTGCTTCTTCTGGCACCTTATTCGTAACGATTTGGTCAATGAGGCTATCGAGGTGCTTGTTCGTTTCAATTTGCTGCCGGAGCAGGTTTTCGACTTTGTATAGTGACATCGGTGAGCCCTTAAGGGTGTTGCCTGCCATTGCTGTTCTTCTCATTGGATTCCGGCGCACTTGGCGGGTGGTTCGAAGGCCAACACGATTGGCGCGTAGATGGGCGCTTGACGATGTTTATGCGCGGCGGCAAAAACGCGAATAATAAGGTAGAAGTGCGGTAGGACGAGGTGATCGGTGAAGTGCGCCGTTTCTGTATTGCTTGCCTGGTTCATTTTCGTCAGCCTGGGCACGCCGGACGAGCTGCCGCCGGAAGTCTTGCTGATCGCGAATATAATCGGCGGACCATTAGAGAGAAGCAAATGGGAGCAAACGACGCTGCCCGATTTGCCGGGTGTGGCGGCATTCTTGATTTCCGGTGAAAAGCTGGATATTCCGCCGGGCTTTGGAAGCTTGTGGAAGACAGGCGCCGCGAAGCCGTGAGCAAGCTCAAACCGCGTAAGGACGAGAATCCGATTAAGGCCTTTAAGAGCAAGGAAATGTGGGCTGCTTGGCTCCAAAAGAAACATCGACAGAGTGGCGCAGTTTGGGTTCGTATCGCAAAAAAGGGATCGCGATTGCAGTCGGTGACTTATCAAGAGGCGCTCGAAGTAGCGCTTTGCTACGGCTGGATCGACGGACAAAAGCGACCGGAAAACGAAGAAACGTGGCTGCAGAGATTCCTGCCACGCGGCGAAAGGAGCCTGTGGTCGAAAATCAACCGTGAGAAGGCGATGGCTCTGATTGCGAGCGGAGACATGAAGCCCGCGGGACGCGAAGCGATCGAGAAGGCAAAGCAGACGGGGCGTTGGGAAGCCGCTTACGATTCGCCGAGCCGGGCCGCCGTGCCGGCCGATTTCCAGGCGGCCTTGGATGCGAACCCGAGCGCCAAGCAGTTTTTCGAAACTCTGAACAAAGGTAACCGGTACTCCGTGCTTTGGCGCATCCAGACCGTGAAAAAAGCGGAGACACGCGCGCGGAAAATCGCGCAGTTTATCGCGATGTTAGAGCGAAAAGAAAGAATAAAAGGTGTGCGTTTGACAAAGCCGCGATCCCGGAGTTTATGATCCGGCTTTCTTGGCGGCGGTTGCTACACTTTTCATGCTGCTATTTATGTTCGTCCAGACCTTTTTTTCGCTCTTGCCCACCTTGGTTAGTACCGCAATTGCAGAAAGCGCGATAAGTGCGAGCAGTAACGAGTACTCGACCAAATCTTGGGCCTTATCACCTCGCCAGAAGCGGGTAAGCATATCGAGCAATGCAATCTCCTGCGTAGGTAATCGGTCGTAACGGGGCTTGGCATTAGGCCTGTCGTCTTCACGCGTGTACGCCTGATTCACATTCTTTCGTCGCCGCCTACCCGGTATGCTTTGTTAGTGCACAACACGCGAGAAAATACACGAGGGAATCGCCAGGTTAAAGGTTCCTATTCGTGCCCGCGCGCGCCGCACTTAGATCCCTACACCATGGGTGAAGAAGATGGTTCCGGTAATATATCGCGCTGGTATGCTATTCTGCGCTCACGCCGCATCTTTCAGGTCAGTAACTATGACCTCGCAAGATGACTTGCGTCCAATGCCGAGCGTGTCGCAATAAAGGCCGACGACTTCGGTAAGGTTGCGCTCGTCGGGTTCGGGTTGCGGTCGCTTGGCCTCGCCATTCTCAAGGAGGTCCCCAATCGCATTCGCAAGCGCGTCCGTGTCGCCGATTGGAATGAGGCGGACTCGTTCCGGCCGCATGCCATTGTCCGTCGCGATGACGGGCGTACCGAGGTACAGCGCCTCACGGATCGAGATGGCATCGCCGTCATAGAGCGTCGTGCGGAGCAGAGCGTCGCTTTCGAGCAACGCGCGGAGCGTCACCTCGTGCGGCACGGCGCCGCATAGCAAAATGTGATCACTGTAGGTTGCGGCAGAGATTTGCCTGCGCAGCTCGGCTTCCTCACTTCCGGAACCCAAAATGGCCAGACCGGTACGAGGGAATTTTTGTAATACGGACCCGAGCGCCTCGATCTGGCGGGGCAGGTCGTACTCGGGTTCAAGCCCGCAGATGGCGACCAGGATGTGCTCGTATTGGCGAAAAAACGAAGCGAGCGGATCGGTGAGCCGATCCGCAATCCTGGCGCGTGAGACCGAATGCGGCGAAATCAGGCGCAGGCGCGACTTTCGAAGACCGAAGCGTTCGAACATCTCCATCATTTCGCGGTTCACACCGATGACCGCATCGAAACGGCGCAACACGGCGGCCAACAGCGATCTCCGAGTCAGGCGCCGAGCCTCTTCTGAAGATGGATAGCCGCCCGAGTGCAGTGTCAAAACCGATTTGGCCCAGGGTACGGCGGAGGCCGCGAATGCCAACGCGATAACGCGAAGCGGGATTTTGCCTCCCACGTGCAGATGCACGACGTCGTAGCGTTTACTGAATAACTGCCAAACGAGGCCGAGTGCGGTCTTCGGGTGAAAGACCTGGTCTGCTTTGCCAGTGCGATGCCTGGTGATGTTAATAACCGCGCAGCGGTGGCCGTGTTCGAGCAAATAATCGCGGATCGCGACTAAGTTGGTTTGCACGCCCCCATGGGGAGGTGGAAATGGGCCTAGCTGCACGACTCTCATGTCGGTTCACGAGCCGATTCTGAATCAACGCCGCTACTTTGCCGGTAAAGATCAGCGCGCCGGCGTGGTTCAGATGAAAACCGTCCCTGAACTTGTCATGGCTCAGCTCATTCAGGTGAATGGGCACCAGGACATTGGTTCCGGAACGCTTTCCGGCGCTTACAACAGGACCTTCACCAGCGCCGAAACCCGGCGCCAGCAGAAATGCAAACCGCGCGCCATGCACCGAACAAAGCTGCCTCACGGCGGCGAGTCGAATTTCTGCAATCCGCTCTATTTCCTCATCGGCAGGCCAGTGAGCTGGTTCTACTTCAATGTTTTGCATAAGCTCGGCGTACGCGGGGTCGCTGCGCGCGAGCACGAAATTGCGCAGCGGACTGCGGCCGGCGTAAAAGAGGCTGAACCGGGATAACAGCAGGCTGGACGTTTTCGTTAAATCGTAATGAACGTCGCGGCCGATGTGCGGAATATCGCCTGCGCGGAACAGATGATACGCGGAATAGTCGCCGCGAATCTGCGAGCTGATGAGGTGTTCCGCGCCCATGCACAGGATCACGAGATCGGGCTGAGAACCGTCCCCGAACAGCCGCCGCAGGCCGTAATACCAGTCGAGGTATTGCGTTTGCTCAATCGGAAAGCTCACGATTTGCGCTTCGCGCGCGAGAGATTGGCGCAGAAGGTCCTGATCGAGCCCTTCGAGCAGCAGGGAATTGCCGACGAAAAGAACGGCCGGCATATGCGATCCGCGGATGGCCACGGCGGCGCGATGATCGTGCGAAATGCGTGCTTCGATACGGCTGATGTGCGAAAAACCGAAGCGTGTGAGGCCCTCAATCGCGATCAAGAAGAGCGCCAGGCTCGCGAGCGTGCGAATGGACCAGAGCCAATAAGCGTTCCTGCAGCCAGGCGAGGGCTGCGCGGGGGCCGAGATCGCGTTAGAACTGGAAATAGATGAAGGCACTGCTCTCGAGAGCTCCAAATAAGGTGATGATGGCGCACATGCTCAGCGCAGCAGCGAGAGCCGTGCGCGGACGCGCAGTTTCGAAGACATATTCTTCCTTTGCGAATTCGAGGCGCCAGTCGATGGCGAGAGCGACAAACGAAACGGCGGCAAGATAGATCAATGCGGGGCCGTATTCCGTGCGCCACGCTAATGACGTGATGCCGCTAAGCATGCCAGCGGCTTGGCCCAACGAGGAAGCGCGGAAGAACACCCACGCAAATCCGACGATAATGAGCGTCCCGATCCGGCCGATGAAGCCGAAGTTGGGCTCGCGGCGCGTGGAGGTGCGGGAGAAAAAACGCTCGAGCGCGAGCCAGCCACCGTGCACACCGCCCCACACGACAAAGGTCCAGTTCGCGCCGTGCCACAGCCCGCCGAGCAGCATCGTGATCAGCAGATTGATGTAAGTGCGGCGCTCGCCACGGCGGTTTCCGCCCAGCGGAATATAGAGATAATCGCGCAGCCACGTGCTCAGGCTGATGTGCCAGCGACGCCAGAAGTCCTGCAGGCTGGAGGCGAGATAGGGCTGCCGGAAATTGACCATGAAATGGAAGCCCAGCAGTTGAGCGCTGCCGCGAGCGAGATCGCTGTAGCCGCTGAAATCGCCATAGATCTGCCAGGCGAATGCATACGCGCCGATCAGCAGGCTGAAGAAGTTGCGCCCGAGATGGCCGCCGAAGGCCGCATTGGCGAGCAGCGCGCAATTATCGGCGATCACGCATTTCCGGAACAAGCCCGAGAGGATAAGCATTAAGCCATCGAAAAACTTGCGAGGATCGAAGTCCCGGGGATGTTGTACCTGCGGGAGCAAGTGCGAAGGGCGCTGGATGGGGCCCGCGATCAGGTGCGGAAACAGGCTGATGAAGAGCGCGTAATCGATCAGCGAGCGTGAAGGCTGTTGCTTGCCGTGATACACGTCGACGATATAGGCGACCTCTTGAAACGTATAGAAGGAGATGCCGGGCGGCAGGATGATTTTGAGGAAAAAGCTCGAGACGTGATGGACTCCCAGCACGGCAAGCACGTGCGAAAAGGAATCGACGAAGAAGTTGCAGTATTTGAAGAAGCCGAGAAAACCGAAATTCATCACCAAGGAGGCGATCAGCAACGTTTTGCGCAAGCGCTGGTTGGGGCTGCCGGCGATCTTGAGGGCAAAGGTGTAATCGACCAGTGTGGAGGTGAGCATGAGGGCGAGGAATCGCCAGTCCCACCAACCGTAGAAAAAATAGCTGGCCGCAAGCAGAAACAGGTTCTGTTTTCTCCAGCCGAGCCGCCAATACAGCACGACCACCAGAGCGAGAAACGCCAAATAAACGGGGCTGTCGAATAACATGGCTGCGCTTGCGCGCCTTAGTTCCTTATCGGCGGGTGCAGAGGCTGGTTGCACAAAAGCAACGCACCACGCGAGAACTCACCTAACCCGGCGACCAACGCCAAGCGGATTTATACGCGGGAATCGCGTACTCTTCCCAGACGAACTTCGACCACATAATCTGCATGGGATTGCCGCCGAGTTTCGTTTCAACGGAGAGCTTCTCAAAGACATCGCTTGTGATGAAAGTGACGTAGGAATCGCTTCGCAGGCTGCACAGCTTTGCGGCGATGCTGGCTGCTCTTCCGATCCAGACCAGATCGTTCGAATCCCAAACCCCCGCTCGAGTCACCAGAAGCTTGCTGGTATCGATGCCTACCGCGTGTTTCAGCTCAAAGGAGCTGTTGGGATATTTGGTCTTGATTCTTGGATTGATTTCTTTCGAGACAACGTGGTTAATCTGCAGCGCGCATTTCGCCGCCGCCGCATTCGTCGCTTTGCCGATGAAAATACCCATCACGCGATCTCCCTGGAAGGACGCGATCAGGCCCCCGTTATTCCGGATCAGTTCGCTCGCGGTCAGGAGATAGCTTTTGAGCACTGCAGCCGCGAAACGGTCGTTATAAGCTTGCACGAGGGATGTGGAATCGACTGCATCCGCGAAGAGCACAGTGGCTTTCAAATCGACGGCGTGATTTCCCAGCAGAATCTCCTGTGGCTCGGGAGCGGCGTTCGCGTCGCGACGCTCCCATGGATTCGACAGAATCTCGTCGATGCCCTTCTGGAGTTTCGAAAGAAAGGTCATGAGGACGCAGTAGCGGTCGTGACTCCAGTGTATTGAAAACGCGTAAGTTACTGATTCTAGCAAAGGCAAGAAGCGCGACTGGGACATCGAATTCGCTCCGCACGGCTGGTTAGGCAGAATGGATTCTTGCGCGATTCAGCGAATGATTCACGCTCCGCAGCACGGGACGGAGCAGGAGTCGCGGCCTCATTGCGAAAATGAGGTGCCGGAACTCCGCATGCGAACCCCGCGCGAGATCACGTTCCGCCTAAAGCAGGAGCTTCGAAATTTGGAGCTTCTCGCGTTTCCGCCGCATTGCCGTGCCAGCGCTGTATGCCCGCTCCGAGGCTTGCCCGACCCGCATTCCGTGGCAGTCAAATTATCAAAAACCGATTTTGCGGCGCACGTTCTTGAAACTGCGGATCAGATCGTCTCGCATCGATTTCCGCTGCTCGGGTTGACCATCGACACTGGGGCGGAGATCGAGTGGCGCAAGGATCATATTCACCAGCTTTGCACCGGTACCCAATATTTTCGGCGGATTCCATATCTCGATGGCAAGCGCGCTGGAGACCACAAGAACATTTGGGAGCTGAATCGCCATCAGCACCTGGTTTTACTGGCGCAGGCTTATCTGTTCTCAGAGCGCAGCGTGTATCTCGATGAGATCTTGGCTCAGCTAGATAGCTGGTGGCGGCAGAATCCATACCAACGCGGCATCAACTGGACCAGCGCGCTCGAGGTAGCGTTTCGGGCGTTTTCCTGGATTTGGCTGTATCATCTCGCCGGGTCAAAGATGCCGGAGCAGTTTCGCCGGCGCTTTCTCGACAGCCTGTATCAGCACGGGCGGCATCTCGAAAACAATCTTTCCTTCTATTTTTCTCCCAACACGCACTTACTCGGCGAGGCCGTGGTGCTGCACGCCCTGGGGCAGCTTTTCCCGTCATTTCCCCGTGCAAAGAAATGGGTGGAGATCGGCGGCGCGACCGTTCTCGAACAAATGAAGCGGCAAGTTCAAGGAGACGGCAGTCATTTCGAACAATCGACTTACTATCACGTTTACGCGCTTGATATGTTTCTCTTCCATGCGATCGTGTCGAAAGCTTCACGTGAATACTTAGACACGTTAGCGCGGATGGCTGATTTCCTGCATGCGGTCATCGGCCCGGAACGGCTGTTACCTTTTCTGGGCGACGACGATGGCGGGCGCTGGTTTCACCCCTACGGCCCGCGCGAAGAATTCGCGCGCGCAACGCTTGCCACTTGCTGTGCTCTGCTCGGCCGGCAGGATTGGAGTTATTGCAAGGAGGACCTGTATCCGGAGGCTGAATGGTGGCTCGGGCATGCGGAAGGATCGGGACGCGGACGGTACGAATCTCGCCTCTTTGCGAATTGCGGCCTCGCTGTACTTGAAAGCTCCTCGGGGCGTGTAATCATGGATGCCGGTCCATTCGGTCCGGGGCGCGCGGGACACAGCCATTCGGATTCGCTGAGCGTGATCGCGAGCGCAAACGCACGCGCGATTCTCGTCGATTCCGGCACCTTCACATACGTCGGAGACCCGCAGCTTCGCGATGTTTTCCGTGGTTCTGCGGCTCACAATACTATTCGAGTTGACGGCCGCAATCAAGCAACCGCGATTGGGCCGTTTTGGTGGGCAGACCCGCCCTCCGTCCATATTGTGTCTTCGAAATTCGCCGCAGACCAGGACGAGATTGTGGCCGAGTGCCGGTATGCGGAAATCGTGCATCGACGCTTGCTGCGTTTCGTAAAGCCGGATCTGGTTTTCATTCTCGATTGGATCAATGGCAGCGGGAAAGAGCACACGATCGAGCAGCTCTGGCACCTTGGGTCGCACGAGGTGCAGTCGCACGTGTGGCTCGGATCGGCGGCTCATGAGATCGATTGCTGGCATTCGCCTGTTTTTGGGCGAAAAGAGCGGGCGCACTGCCTGGCCGTGCGGCGCGAGGCAGGATTGCCGTCAGGGTTTGGCGCGGCGCTCACATTGAACGAAGAGGCGCGTGTGAAGGTGAGTGAAGGCGTGGATTTCGTGAAATTTGAGACGAGCGACGGCCGAAAGTTTGAAATCGATTGGCCCAAGACGCTGTGAGCGTTGCGTATTCCATTTCGGTGGCCTGGGGATGGTGCCGTAGGCTTTCTATTGCGATAATTTAAGCGATGGCGAACCGCTTGCGAGACGCATTATGTGCGGAATAGCCGGGTTTGTTTTACGCCAGGGACGCGCGGAAACGGCAGCCGTCCGTGCGATGTGTGACCAGATCCGGCATCGTGGGCCGGACGACGAGGGCTTTCATATTGATGGCGGCTGCGGAATCGGCATGCGCCGGCTCAGCATCATCGATTTGAGCACGGGCCATCAGCCGATCTCGAACGAAGACCAGTCGGTTTGGGTCGTCTTCAACGGTGAGATCTACAATTATCAGTCACTACGCGAGTCACTTCTTTCAAAGGGACATAGGTTCCTTACCGAAAGCGACACCGAAACGCTGGTCCATTTGTATGAGCAAGACGGCGTTGAGGGTCTTCAGCAGCTCCGGGGCATGTTTGCTTTCGCGATTTGGGACGCCGGGCGCCGGCGCATCCTTTTGGTTCGCGACCGGTTTGGAAAAAAGCCGCTCTATTACTCGATCCAACCGAACGGCCTGTTTTTCGGCAGCGAGCTGAAGTGCCTGTATCCCGTTGGAGTTCCGCTCGAGATAGACGAACAGGCGCTCCGGCTGTATTTTCAGTTCTCCTATATACCGGATCCGCTCAGCGCGTGCAAAAACATCCGCAAACTTCCGCCCGGAGGTTGGCTGACCTATGACATGAACGGAGGCGTACGCGAAGGCCGCTATTGGAGGCTTCCGGAGCCTGCCACGCAAGCACCTCCGGGAGTCGCGGAAGAAAGCGCGGCCAGCCGCATTCGCGAGATCTTCGACGAGTCGGTTAGGATGCGCATGATCGCGGACGTGCCGCTAGGAGCGTTCTTGAGCGGCGGCATCGATTCGAGTTCGGTGGTTGCTTCGATGTCCATGCAATCGCCGGAACCAGTGAAAACGTTTTCCATCGGATTCGAGGAGAGTGCCTACAACGAGCTGCCGGCTGCGCAGTTAGTTGCGAAAAAGTTCAAGACCGACCACCACGAAATCATCGTGCGCCCCGATTCGGTCGCCCTGATTTCAAAGCTTGTCCAACATTTCGACGAGCCCTTTGGTGACAGCTCGGCCATCCCGACATTTATCGTTTCTGAATTCGCTGCGCGGCATGTCAAAGTCGCCTTGACGGGCGATGGAGGCGACGAGCTATTTGCCGGTTACGAAAGCTTCTTTGCGATCGACGGGCTGCGTAAGTTCGATAAAGTTCCGCAATTTGCGCGAGGTCTGCTATCGGCCGCCGCCGATCTCTGGCCGTATTCTTTTTACGGCAAGAATTATCTAAGAATGATCAGCCGGCCGTCGGCGCTCACTCGATACTTCGAGCTTAATTATGCGCCTTACTTCCTGCGCAAATCGCTCTTGCAACCCGATTGGATGCTGCCGGCCGATTCTGCCTTTCTAACGCGAACGTTTTCGGATTGCCTGTTGCCGCTCGAACGGGACGTAGTTTCACAAGCGCTCTATTTCGAAGCTACGGCGAAGCTGACGGGCGACATGCTGGTGAAGGTCGACCGCATGTCGATGGCGAATTCGCTCGAAGTGCGCAGCCCGTTGCTTGATCACGAGCTGGCGGAATTTGCAATGTCCATTCCGCACGCATGGAAAATGCGCAACGGCAAAGGCAAGCAGATCTTTTTGAAAGCCGTGGGCGACCGCCTCCCGCCAGAATTGTTGAAATTACCGAAGAAAGGATTCGGCGTTCCTCTGGCAGCGTGGTTCCGCGGCTCGCTACGGGCGATGCTTTGGGATCACCTCACCAGCCGGGCGTTTCTTGACCGCGGCATGGTCTCGGAAGGCTTTGTTTCTCATCTACTAAATGAACACGATACCGGCCGACGCGATAATTCGCACTGGCTTTGGATGTTACTGATGCTGGAACTCTGGTTCCGCAACCTGGAACAGGTCCGCGTCACGCATGCTTATTCGGATTCGATGTTAGTTCGGGCGTAAAGGGCCGCTCGCGCTGGTCGAGTACCTCTAAATAGAAGTTCAGCACCGCGGCCAGATTTTCATCGTCCCGTGCAGGCTGCGGCTGGTTTTTACGGCCATTCTCCAGGACTCGGAAGACGGCAGGAACGAGAGCCTGCGTGTCTGAGACCGGAATCAGCTCTACTCCTTGAGGTCTCATGCCGTTATCGGTCGCGATGACGGGCGTGCCGAGATGCAAGGCTTCGCGCACCGAGATGGCATCGCCATCGTAGAGTGTCGTTCGCAGCAAAGCGCAGCTTTCCACAATGGCGCGCAGTGTTACGTCATGGGGAACATCTCCGCACATCAGGATGTGATTCGAGTACGGAACCGCCGCGATTTGTTGGCGCAGCTTGTCTTCGAGGCTTCCCGATCCCAAGATCACGAGACCTGTCCGCGGGCGGCGCTGCAGAATGAGCGCCAGCGCTTCAATCTGGCGCGAGAGATCGTATTCCGGTTCCAGCAGACACACCGCGGTCAGGATTTGATCGTGAGCGGCAAAAAAGGAATAGAGAGGTTCGGGCAAATGGTCGGCAATCTTGGCGCGAGATACCGCATTTGGATAAATCAACCTCGATTGCTGCTCCGCAACCCCGAGCTTCGAGAAAAATCGAATGATCTCCTGATTCACGCCAATCAGGCCATCGAAACGTCGGAAGGTGAATCCTCGCAAGGAAAACTTCTTAGCCGATTGACCTTCGCGTGATGACGGATAGCCGCCCGAATGAAACGTCAGGATTGCCTTTGCCCAGGGTACAGTCGTGCAAGATAAGGCAAGCGCCAGCACACGCAGTGGCAACATGCCGCCGATATGTAGATGCACGATGTCATACCGGTTTCGGAATAAGTGGGCCAGTAACTGAGTTGCGCTTTCCGGGTAATAGACCTGATCGGCTTCCTGCTTTCGATGGCGTGTGATGTTGACGACCGCGCATGAATGGCCTTGTTCACGGAGATAGTCACGAACGGCCACTAAATGCGTCTGGATACCTCCGTATGGCGGAGGAAAGGGGCCGAGTTGCAGTACTTTCATTCAGCGCGCGTACAGCTCTTTTGCGAGGTCGATCGAAACGGCTGATTGCTCCCTTGCGGATTCGAGCATCTTCAGGCAGCCGATCGTCGCCCAGGTGCCGTCTCGAACCGTCACTTCCGGCGATTTCCCGGTTTCAATGCTTTGAATGAAGGATCGCATCTGCTCGTTGTACCCCTTATCAGCAAACATGGCCTTCGACCGGTTCCTCACCTTGCCTTTAATGACGATTTCTCTAAAATCTTCAGTCGAAATACCTAGTCCGTCGAGAAAGACTTCCACTCGCTCGCCTCCGGACGTGCTACTGCCGACTGTGCAGTAAGTCAGATTCCCAATCGATCCATCTTCGAACACGAAGCTTGCGACTAAGTTATTTTCGCCGATTGGCTCTTTCTTTCCCGTAGGCAATGTATAGGCGCAGATACTTACCGGGTCCGATTCGAGGATCCATCGCATCAGATCCACAAAGTGACACGCTTCGCCCAGCACGGCGCCTCCGATGGCTGGATCAGCCATCCAATAGGTACCCGAAATTCCAGGAGAATTGACCCGGCAACTAATCACTCCGGGCGAGCTTCGTCCTTTCAAATGCTTTCTTAGTGGATAGTAATAAGGAGCAAAACGCCGGTTGAAACCAATCGTCAAGTGTTTCCCGCTCTCTTCGACGGCCGCCTCCAACTCACGGCATTCCTCGATGGTGAGAGCCATGGGTTTCTCGACGAAAACGTGCTTTCCTGCCCGGAGCGCGGCGAGTGCCTGACGAGCATGGAGATGATTGCGAGTGGCGATCAAGACCATATCGATCTGCGGATCGTTCAAGATCTCGTCGTAGTCTGTTGTGCAGAATTCAGCCCCGAAGCGCGTCGCGTATCCTTTGGAACGCACGCCGCTTGCAGAATAGACCGCTCGCAGCCTCACTCCGCTGGTCTTCTTGAGGGCGGGAATATGCATCCATCGGGCGATGTTGCCCGCGCCCACTAACGCGACCCGAATTTCCCTGCCATCGCTCGGTTTGGCGGTCACTTCCACGCGGCGCCGCGGCTCAAAGATGGGAGCCGCTTCGGCAGCAACCGGATATTTCAACAGCACCGCTAAGCTGCCCGAGCTGGGGTTCATGATCGTTTCGTAGGCTTTCGGCCCGTCTTGCAAGTCGAAGCGGTGCGTGACCAGAGGATCGACACGCAGTTGGCCGGTGGAGAGCAGGCGCAGGACCTCTTCCATATTGCGATTCTCGGTCCATCGGACATAAGACAGAGGATAGTCACGGCCGCGGCGCTCGTATTCGGCGTCGTAACTCCCGGGACCATAGGCGCGCGACATCAGGAGTTGAATTTCCTTCAGGTACATGTCATTCCATGGGAAGTTCATCTCGACGGCTCCCACGACGACGATGCGCCCGCGATCTCTGCAGATCTGAATTGCCTGCCGGCACGGCGCGTCGGATTTGGCCGCCGCGGCTATGAATACACAATCCGCGCCGCGACCGTTCGTGATCGCGCTCAAGGCGCTGGCGGCGGAATCGGCGGTAACCGCACGCTGCGCTCCGAGTTGCTTGGCCAACGCGATGCGGTCGCTTTTCAGGTCGATCCCCGTTACGACCGCGCCCTGCAAACGAGCCAATTGAGAAATTAGTTGGCCGACCAATCCCAGCCCGATGACTGCAATATGATCCCCGACCCCACACTCCGAGATACGAATGGCGTTTAGCGCAATACTTCCGAGGGTGGCGAAGCAGGCCTGGTCAAAGGGCACATTTTCGGGAATCCGCACCGCCAGATTCCTGCCAGTTTGCACGATTTCACCATGGCCAGTGCCTTCACCGCCATAAGCAACCCGGTCGCCGATTTCGAAATCTGGTACGGTGTCGTGCTTGTCAGCGAGGATTCCGGCGCCGGCATAACCCAGCACCGCGTACTCGGTTCTCAATTTGGCGAAGACTTCGCGCGCGGTGCGGATCGGCCCGTTCTGTTTCGACACGTCCAACACCTTTCTGATGTAAGAAGGGTTTTCCGCTACCTCTTTGACAACTGCATCCTGGTGAATGCTCGCAGTCTCCGTGCCGCTGCTAATTAGCGAGAAAACGGGACGTACTAATACGCTATGGGGCGAAACCTCAGGATCCGGCACCTCATCGACAATAATTTCCCGAGTGCCTTTCCGAATGATCTGCTTCATGTGCGCTGCTTCATACTAGGTTACCGATGAAAGCAGCGGCCTGCGCGGTTCTTTTTGCATAATCCTAATACTGATGGGACGTAAGTGTTTAGCTGTTCAGAGCCATGCACGTACGCGCAGCAGTTGCGAGTTATCCATTCTCGAGAACGCAACTTGCTGCGGCCGTCAGAAACTCGCGAAGGACCGGCACCCGAGAAACGAGCGGTAAACCTCTGACCGGAAACAAATGGAGAGATCGGATTTTCATTCCACTGTTTCGCATCAACCTTTCAAACTTGTGAATGGTCATCCGGTTCAGGCCGCCCTCGACATCTTCGTAGCGGCGCGCGCCGTCCTGCTTGTAACGCGCTCGCACTTCGAGCACGGCTTTTTCGGGGAATAAGCAATTCACCCAGGGAAGCCGGGTGAAGTGGTCGCAGTGCGAGCCCCGGGGGGAAAGCCAAGGCTCCGCGAAGCTAATGATGACCAGCCCTCCAGGTCTGACGTGACGCCGCATCTCGCAGACGATTGCGGCCGGATCAGAAAAATGCTCAAAGCTACTGCAACTGACCACGATCTCGAATTTTTGGCTTGGCGGTTCGGTTGCAAGCTTTACGTTCTCACAGCCAAGCTGCTTCACGGTTTGCCAGCGTTCCAGCAACGCAGGACGTGGCAGATCTAGCCCAGTGACGGTCCGAGCGCCATTCCGGGCCATAGCGACGGCCTGCAAACCATAGCCGCACCCGAAATCGAGAACGTCTTTACCTTTGATGTAGCCTAGAAATCCCGGGACTGTTTTGAGCAAGAATTCGAGCGCGTTGTCAGGGGTAGCGCGCGAAGTTCCGCCTTCGTACTCTGAAGCTGCCGGATCACGGCTGAAGGCCAAAAGCACACGTTCAGCCAAACTCATGATTGAGATCCTGCATGCAGTGTACGTTTCCATTTTTGCATTTGGACCCAACTGGCAAAACCTGTCTCGGAAAATTCCGAGTCCCGGCGCTTCTGTCGTTCGAATTGGCTTCTGTCGATACTTCTTCTAGGGCGCGCGATGCGGACCATTAAAAGCCTTCAATCCGCTTGTAAACAGGCGGAGATGCGGCGAAGCCGAAATCTAGGGACGTCCTCTCTCGTGCCAAACTAAAATTGTCGTCTCGATGGAACTAGATCAAGACATTTTGATTCCGCAACAGGCGCTTGACCGGCTCCCCAGCAGACCTGTGAAGGTGATTCGTCCGCCTTCGTTTTCTCCCACGATTCTGATTCGCGGGATATCCGAACTGCTGCGGTACCGCGATCTGCTCTATACGTTGACGCTGCACCGGATACGCGTGCGATACAAGCAGTCGGCTCTCGGTTTCGGCTGGGCGCTGATGCAGCCGCTCGCCATGATGATGGTGTATACCATCATTTTCTCGATCTTTGCCAGATTCCCAAGCAAAGGCGTCCCGTACTCGTTGTTTGTCCTTTGTGGCATTTTGCCGTGGAATTACTTTCAGACCGCTCTGTCGTCCTCGGCGACGGGATTGGTCAGTCACACGAGCCTGATTACTAAAGTCTATTTCCCGCGCGAGATTCTACCTTTTACGTATGTAATGGCGGCATTCTTCGACTTTCTGGCTGCTTGCCTGATCCTGATCGCCATGATGGCTTGGTATCACGTCGGCATCGACGTTCAAATTCTCTACGTCGTTCCGATTCTGCTCGTCGAGACAGTTCTGATTACCGGAATCGGTCTGCTCTTTTCTGCCTTTCAGGTTCGGTTTCGCGATGTCGGAATTGCAATGCCCCTGGTTCTTCAACTTTGGATGTTCTGCGCTCCGGTGGTTTATTCGTACACCGACGTGCCGCGACGCTTCCGGTCGCTTTACATGCTGGATCCCATGGCCGGAATCGTGGAGAACTTCCGCCGCGTGGTCATACAGGGCTTAGGCGCCGACTTACATCTTCTGGGTGTGTCAGCAATTATTGCGTTCCTGATACTGCCGATAGCTTACATGTATTTCAAGCATCGCGAAGCCACCATGGCGGACGTGATCTGATGGTGCACTGACACATGATCGCTCTACGATTTGACGGCGTATCAAAGCGGTATCGAATCCGCAGCGGGTCCGAAGCGCGCCGATCGGGGCTGCTCGCGAAACTGCGAGGGCCGATCACGCGTGCCTCGGAGTTTTGGGCGCTGAAGAACGTCAGCTTCGAGGTGAAGGCCGGCGAATCACTTGGTATTATCGGGCACAACGGCGCGGGCAAAAGCACCGCTCTCAAGTTGTTGTCGAACATCACCACCCCAAATCAGGGCGAGATCACAATTCGCGGGCGAATCTCGGCTCTGCTGGAAGTCGGCTCGGGATTTCACCCCGAGCTCACCGGGCGCGAAAACGTATACCTGAGCGGCTCGATTCTAGGAATGCGCCGCGCCGAGATTACCAGCAAATTGGAAAGCATTATCGAGTTCGCCGGCGTTCGACCGTTCATCGATATTCCAGTCAAGCGTTTCTCCTCTGGCATGTATGTGCGCCTGGGCTTTTCGATTGCCGCGCATCTCGATCCGGACATTCTTCTGCTCGACGAGGTGCTGGCGGTTGGGGACCACTCATTTCAGGAAAAGTGTAAGGAACGGATTGCGGAGATGCACCGGCAAGGGACCACCATGGTCTTCATCTCGCACGATCTGAATGCGGTGCGTAGTATTTGCCAGCGTGTGCTGCTGTTGCAGCGCGGAGAAGTCGTCTCTGAAGGAACTCCGGATGAAGTGATCCGCCGCTACACTGAAACGGCTTCCTTCCATCAGCGTCCTCAGCTTACCGGCGATACGCGCCGGGCCGAGATCACGGGCCTGACGTTCTTCGACGCGGCCGGGAACCGGTCGACGGGCTTTCTTACTGGATACCCGCTGAGCGTTAGGGTTGAATATTTCGTGCACCAGCCGATTCGCGACGGCGCGGTCTCCCTCTTCTTCATCGCCATGGACGGCACCTATGCCGCACAGTGGACCACGGAAATCGATGGCGATGCCATCAATATGGGAGAGGGTCCTGGAGCCGTAGAATTCTGTTGTGCGGAATTGGGGCTGCAACCGGGCGTCTACCAAATCGACGCATGTATTGAGCGTGTGGGCACTACAGAAACCTATGAGTGGCAGCAGGCCTGCAGTTCTATCCATGTGGAGGGCGGCAAGGAAATCCGCGGAAGCTTCTACATGCCGCATCATTGGCAACAGGTTAACTAATCGAACGTTGTGAGCACCCTGTGATGAAGCGAGGGTGAGGTGAAGGCAGATGCAATCGGTATCTGAGTTGAGTACGTCCGGGCAAACAGCGGGTGAAAGTCTTCGTCCGCTTTGCGTCGACTTGGATGGAACGCTGATTCGAACCGATCTTTTGCTGGAATCCTTGCTGCTTTTACTGCGCCAGAACTTCTTCTACCTCTTCGTCGTTCCTCTCTGGGCTCTCTCGGGAAAAGCCAACCTCAAACACCGTATCGCGCAAAAAATCGTGTTCGACGCCGCGGCCATTCCTTATAACAAGGAGCTGCTGGCATGGATTCGAGAGCAGAAAGAGCGGGGGCGGCATGTGGTGCTTGCAACGGCCAGCCACCGGGATTTCGCTGAAAGGATCGGTAACCATGTCGGCTGCTTCGACGAGATTCTAGCCTCCGATGAGCGGCTGAACATGAGCGGGGAGGCAAAGCGCGCGGCACTGGTGGCACGGTTTGGCGAGCGCGGGTTCGACTATGCCGGAAACTCTTCGAAGGATTTGTGCGTTTGGGCCGGTTGCGACGGCCGCATCGTGGTTCACGCGTCTCGATCCGTTCTCGGTAAAGCCAAACGGCAAGGTCCGGTAGAGCATATTTTCCCAAAACCAAGAACCAGTTTAAAGGCTTGGCTGCGGGCTGCCCGAGTGCATCAATGGGTCAAGAACATACTGGTGTGCGTCCCGTTGATGACCTCGCACCGGTTCTTCGACATGGCAGCAATCCGCAATATCGCGGTGCTGTTCTTTTCATTCAGCGCTTGCGCTTCGGTTATATACATCATTAATGACTTGCTCGATCTTCCATCCGATCGAGCACACGCCAGAAAGTCGTCACGCCCGTTTGCTTGCGGAGAGCTATCGATTCTGCAGGGTCTCGCGTTGGGCTTCGTCCTGGCTGCAGTATCCGTCCTACTCGCGGCGTTGTTGCCGCCCCCGGCGCAATTCGTACTGCTGTGCTATTTCTCGCTGACGGTGCTCTATTCGGCCTGGATCAAGCGGAAGTTAATTCTCGACGTCATGACGCTCGCTTGCCTTTACACCGTTCGCATTATTGCAGGCGGCGCCGCAACCCACATCCGCCTCTCCGGTTGGCTGATCACGTTCTCATTCTTCTTCTTTTTGAGTCTTGCCATCTGCAAGCGCAGCTCGGAGCTGATGAATCTGGCTAAAGCAAACAAGACTCGCACGAGCGGGCGCTTCTACGAGACGAGTGATCTGGATCCGCTGAACATCTGCGGCATCTCGAGCGGAATGCTGGCCTGTTTGGTCATTCTAATGTACGAAGGTAGTGCTCAGGCTCAGACGCTCTATGCCACGCCACAGCTTCTGGTTTTGCTTTGTCCGCTTCTGTTCTACTGGATCTCGCGTCTTTGGATCCTCACATTTCGCGGCGCCTTGCAGGAGGACCCCATCTTGTTTGCAGTACGGGACCGCGTGAGCTATGCAGTGAGCATCGCCATGGCTCTGGTGGTCGGGGTGGCCGCTTTTATCAAGATTCCAATCGATCGGCTTCTGCAGTAATCGATTCCAATCCGCGTAGCGTATAAAAGTGCCCGAAGCCATACCGGTAATGCTCATGGTTCGCGAACTCGGACCTGGCGGCACCGAGCGGCAGATGACCGAGATCGCGCGGGCGCTCGATCCGGCGCGATTTCAAGTGCACGCCGGTTGTTTTCACGAAGGCGTCCGTGCGCGTGAACTGAAGGCCTCGGGCATCCGGGTCGTGCGTTTTCAGGTGACGTCTTTCATGCGGCCCAATGCCGTAGCGGGTGCGTGGCAGCTCGGGCGGTATCTGCGCAGGAACCGAATCCAGATCGCCCATGCTTTCGATTACCCGCTGAATTGTTTCGCCGTTCCGGTGGCGCGCGCATTCGGCATCCCAGTCGTTCTCTCGAGCCAACGCGCGCACCGGCATCTCACTCCTGGCGCTTACCTGAAAATCTTGCGCATGACGGACCGGCTCGTCAATGGCATCGTCGTCAATTCGGAATCGGTCCGCAAGGAGATGGTTCAGGACGAGCACGTTCCCGCCAAAGATGTCTATCTTTGCTATAACGGCATCGACACCAAGCAGTTTCAGAGCGAAGGTCGCGCTCGCATGCCGGTGCTCGAAGACGCAGCCCTGGTCATCGGCGTGCTTTGCGTTTTGCGTCCAGAAAAAGGTTTGGAAACTCTGTTGCGCGGATTCGCGCGGATTGCGGGCCTGATGCCCGGCCTGCGCCTCGCCGTGGTCGGCGATGGGCCTGAACTACCTCGTCTTCAATCGCTTGCCGAAGAACTCGGAATTACTCGCGTCTGCCTCTTTCAGCCTGCGGTCGCTGATGTTGCGCCTTGGCTTCGATCAATCGACATTTTCGTGCTCCCATCCTTGTCTGAAGCGCTGTCCAACTCATTAATGGAAGCGATGGCTTGCGGCTGCACCTGCATTGCTTCCTCGGCCGGAGGCAATCCGGAACTAGTCCGAGATCGGGAAACAGGGCTACTGTTCGCGCCGGGAGACGCCCAAGGCCTAGCCGCGAAACTTTCCGAGCTGATTTCAAACCAGGAGCTTCGGCAGCAGCTTGGCCACGCGGGACAAAGCATGATTCAAACACGCTTTTCACTCGCGGCCTCAGCGGCGCGGATGGCCGAGATTTACGAGAGCTTCTGCCGTAAAGTGTCGGCGCGCTTTCGCCGATGACATACTAAGACGGAGGCTGATGAGTCACCGAAAAGTCTAGCGTTCATGTTGCGGTATTAGGTTTAGGCTACGTCGGTTGCGTTTCGGCTGCTTGCCTGGCGCAGTTGGGACACCGCGTGACCGGTATCGACCGCGACGAAACCAAGGTCAGCAACGTCCTGAACGGGCTGGCGCCGTTTTACGAGCCCGGTCTTGAGCCACTGGTACGGCAAAACGTGGCATCCGGCCGCCTGACTGCCAACAGCAGCATCGAAGCCCTCAAGGACGCCGATATCGCGCTGGTGTGCGTCGGCACGCCTTCAGAGAAGAATGGCAATCTGGGCCTGGATCAGCTTCGGCGCGTAGTTCACGACATCGGTACGACGCTCGCGCACCGAGAAAAGCCGCTCACTCTCGCAATCCGCAGCACCGTGTTCCCTGGTACCTGCGAAGAAGTAGTCATCCCGCTGCTTTCTAGCGCTTCCTGCGTATCCGTCGTATCCAATCCGGAATTTTTGCGCGAGGGCGTCGCAGTGAAGGATTTCATGGAGCCATCGCTCGTAGTTGTCGGCGGCGATGATTCGCGCGCGGTTCGCCGCGTTGCGGAATTGTACGCTCCGCTCCCGGTGCCGCCCTGCCTGGTAAGTCTGCGCACTGCGGAGATGATCAAGTACGCCTGTAACGCCTTCCACGCCGTGAAAATTTCCTTCGCCAACGAAATTGGCGCGCTCAGCGCCCGGCTCGATATCGATCCGGATGAGGTAATGGCCACGCTTTGCCAGGACACGAAGCTGAACGTCTCGGCCGCGTATCTGAAACCCGGTTTCGCTTTTGGGGGGTCCTGCCTGCCCAAGGACTTGCGCGCGTTGAATTATCGTGCCAACCGGCTCGACCTGCGGCTTCCGCTGCTCGAATCCGCGATTCCGAGCAATCATCAACACTTGCAGCGCGCGCTAGATGCCGTCCTCGATCTCCCCGGGCGGCGCCTGGGCGTGATCGGCCTTGCGTTCAAAGAAAACACCGATGACCTGCGTGAAAGCCCCGTGGTTTCACTGCTAGAACAGCTCATAGGCAAAGGGCGGCAGGTTAGGATTTTCGATCCGCACATTCAGCTCGACACAATTTACGGCAGCAACCGCAACTTCATCCTGCAGCAGATACCGCACATTGGCCGGCTGCTCGACAACACGTTGGATGAAACGCTGGCCTGGTGCGATCACATCGTTCTCGCACAAAAATTAAGGGCCGAACTCAACGAGCAAATCACCCGCTCCGGTCTTCCGGTCACCGATCTCGTCGGGCCTTCCCTGTCCTACGTGGCCGCGCCCGCTCCTGCCGGGGTTCCGTAGTACTATTCAACGGCTTCGGCTTTGCTCGACGGCTATAAGTAACACTGGAAGAGCAGGGTGAATCTACCCTGCAGGCGCCCGAAGCGCACCCTTTACCCTTTCCGCGCGTTTCGTGCATCTGCAGGCGTTCTCTCGAGCTTTTTCGTGACCGAAGAACAGAATCAAGTACCTAGCTCGCCTTGGCGGGAACGTTTGCAAGCCCTCAAGAACGTTCCGCCCGTGCTGCGCATTGTCTGGCAATCCGGTCGCTCGGTCGTCGCGCTTGGGCTGATCTACCGGGTCTTCGTTTCGTTCATTCCCGTGAGCGCGGCCTGGGTGACGCGCCTCATCATCGACCTGATCAGGGACATCCTAAGCGGCAAGACTCCGCTTTCTGCGCATTTGTGGTGGCTCGTCGCGCTCGAGTTCGGGCTGATCGTGCTCGGCAACATTTTCAGCCGCCTGATCGACTATTACGACACGGTTCTGGCGGACCGCTACATGCGCCACGTGAGCATCGAAGTCATGAATCACGCCTCGCAGCTTGACCTGCAGGCCTACGAAGATCCGGTCTTTTACGATCGTCTCGAGCGCGCCCGCGTGCAGGCAACCGACCGGCTCGGGATGATTCAGTCCATCGGCCGCTTATTTCAGCAGACGCTGACCACCATCACGCTCTCGGCCGCCATCCTGTTCTTCTCGCCCTGGCTGCTTCTGTTGCTCATCGTCGCCATCGTTCCGGCGTTCCTAGGCGAGAGCCACTTCGCCTTCCTCAGCTATGCGAAAAATTTCCGCCAGACGCCCGTCAAGCGGCAACTGGATTATCTACGCCAGGTCGGCGGCAGCAAGGATGCCGCCAAGGAGCTGAAGCTTTTCGGCTTGAGCCGTTTTCTCACCCACCGCTTCACCACACTTTCGAACCAGATCTTCGATGAGAACCTGGCGCTCGCGCGCCGTCGGCTCGTCGCGGTATCGCTGCTCTCCACCATCAGCACCGCCGGTTATTACGCCGCGTATTTCTGGGTCATTTACAAAACCGTCAATCGTGTCTTCACCATCGGCGAGCTGGTGTTCCTGACGCAATCGATTATGAGCGCGTCGACCAACATTTCTCAAATGTTCTCGACACTGTCGAGCATCGCGGACCAAGCGCTGTTCCTCACGGATTTGCTCGCGTTCTTTGAGATGAAGCCCACCGTCACTTCAAAACCCGGCGCGCTGCCCGCGCCGCGTCCGATCGTTTCCGGATTCGAATTTCAAGATGTATCGTTCACCTATCCCGGCACCGATCGCCTGGTGCTCAGCGGCCTGAATTTCCGCCTGGAGACCGGCGAGCGCATCGCTCTCATTGGACAAAACGGTCAGGGCAAGACCACCATCGTCAAGCTGATGACGCGCCTTTACGATCCAACGGCCGGGCGCGTGCTCCTCGATGGCGTGGACCTCCGTGATTACGACATCGAAGACCTCTGCCGTGAAATCGGCGTCATCTTCCAGGACTTCATGAAATACGAGATGACCGCGCGCGAAAACATCGCCGTCGGCCGCATCGAGTTTCTGCGCGATGATTACCGCATCCACAGCGCCGCGGAAAAGAGTTTGGCCGATGGCGTTATCCAGCGGCTCCCTCGCAAATACGAGCAGATGCTTGGCCGTCGCTTTGAAACCGGCGTCGATCTATCGGGTGGCGAGTGGCAAAAGCTGGCGCTAGCTCGGGCTTATCTTCGCGAAGCGCAGGTGCTGATTCTCGACGAGCCCACAGCCGCTCTCGACGCGCGCGCCGAATACGAAGTCTTCGAACGCTTCAACGAACTTACGGAAAGCAAAATGGCGCTCTTCATCTCGCATCGCTTCTCAACCGTTCGCATGGCGGAGCGCATCATCGTACTCGAAAACGGCTCGATTGCCGAAGAAGGAAGCCACGATCGCCTGATGGCTTACGGCGGGCGTTACGCTGAAATGTTTGAGTTGCAGGCTTCGAGTTACAGGTAGGCGACGCGGTGTCTGAGCCATCCACGCCAACCGAGATCGCCCCGACAGCGCCGCGCCGCGGCAATCTGAGCGGCCCGGAGCAGTCGAATCTGCGTCAATGCGCAACGCAATCGGCGCGTTCGTGCGCTTGGGTTCCCGGCCACGGGCGCAAAACCCTCCGCGCGATTTACCGCCAGGTTTCGGCGCGCTTGGCTGCTCTCGAGCGCGATCTCTACGCCCTTAGGTCAGGCGAACCTACCGACGACCTCAAGTGGATGTACGACAACATCCGGCTCGTTCGGACAGATCTGCATGAGGTTACCGATGCGATTAAGCCTTTGGCGAAGTTGCCCCAGGTCCGCACTCCTCAAGACGAAACGGTTCCGCGCTGCCTGGTGCTTGCGCGCTCGCTTCTGAACGCAACCGAAGACCGTCTCACGGAACCCGCGCTTTCGGCATTCATCGAAGCCGTAGAGGAAGTGGAGCCTTTGCGTCTAGGCGAGTTATGGGGCATGATTCCGTCTCTGAAACTCGCTTTGCTCGAGCATGTAACAGAGCGAGGGCGGAAGGCTCTCGAAGCGTTTCGCGGATATGGGCCGGATGCGCCATCCTTCGAAGTGGGCCGCGCGATCGCCAGTCTTCGATTTCTCGGGGAGACGGATTGGAAAGAAACGCTCGAGGATCTCTCGGTAGTTCACCGCGTGCTGAGTCTCGATCCCGCCGGCGTGTATCCACGCATGGACTTCCAAAGCCGCGAGTACTATCGAAAGATTATCGAGAAAATGGCGCCGAAATGCGATCTGGGTGAGATCCAGATCGCGCAACTTGCAGTCAAGAAAGCGCAGCAGGCGCGCATTGAACCCTCCACCCCCGAAGCGCTGCAGGACCGCCTTCATCACGTGGGCTATTACTTCGCTGACGAGAACGGATCGGAGGATTTCTTCAGCGAGATTGGCTATCGGCCGTATTTCGGCGCCAGCGTTCAGCGCCTGTTTCGCCGCTATCCCGACGAGATCTACATCATCGGCATAGAATTTCTCACGCTGATCACGGTAGTCGCGCTCATTATGAGCATCGTTCGCACGACGCAAGGCGGCTTTGGTCTCATTGTGAGCGCGTTATTGCTCGTGATGCCCGCGAGCCAGGCCGCTATAGAAGTGATGAATTATCTCGTCACTGCAATTCTCACTCCGCGCTTGTTGCCAAAACTGGACTTTTCGAAGGCCGTCGATCCGTCTTGCGCCACGATGGTGGCGATCCCGACGCTGCTGATCAACGAAAAACAGATCCGGCAGCTGATAGACGACCTCGAGGTCCGCTACCTCGTTAATCGCGATCCTAACATTTTTTTCGCCCTTCTAACCGACTTGCCCGATACCGCTGAGCCCGCGAACGAACAGGATGCCCGGATTGAACTGGCAATCCGCCTGATCGAGGATCTGAATCGCAAATATCGCGACGAGACCGATGGATCTTTTTATCTGTTTCATCGGCATCGAGTTTTCAATCCCCGCGAGAGCACCTGGATGGGTTGGGAGCGCAAGCGCGGCAAGCTGCTCGATCTTAATCAGTATCTTCGCGGCGGTTACGATTCGTTCCCCGTCAAGGCCGGTGATCTCGTGCATCTGCCGAAAATCCGATTCGTTCTGACACTCGATTCGGATACACAACTGCCGCGCGGATCGGCTCAACGCATCATCGGAACCATTGCTCATCCTCTAAACCGTCCGCTAATTGATCCGGAGCTCAACATCGTTACCCAAGGCTACGGCATTCTTCAGCCGCGGGTCGGCATCAGTGTGCACTCTGCCACCCGTTCGCGCCTGGCCAGCATTTATTCCGGCCAAACTGGTTTCGATATCTACTCGCGCGCCGTTTCCGACGTCTACCAGGACCTGTACGCGGAAGGAATCTTCACCGGAAAAGGCATATATGACGTGGATGCATTGCGTCAGGTGCTGGAACGTCGCTTCCCTCGTAATGCCCTGCTCAGCCATGACCTGATCGAAGGCGCATATGCGCGGGCAGGCCTCGTTTCCGATATTGAAGTGATTGACGATTATCCTTCGCACTACAGCGCGTACAACCGGCGCAAACATCGATGGCTGCGCGGCGATTGGCAGATAGCACGCTGGATCTTCAGCAAGGTTCCGGACGAATCGCGGCGCTTAGTCCCGAACCCCATCTCGCTGGTTTCGAAGTGGAAGATTTTGGACAACCTGCGCCGCAGCCTCATTGAGCCGGCGACATTTTTGCTTCTGGTTGCAGGCTGGTTCTTCTTGCCCGGTGGCCCGCGCTTCTGGACACTGGTCACGCTCGCTCTGTTGTTCCTCCCGATCTATTTCCGGCTGTTGTTTTCGCTCATTCGCGCAGCGGTGATGCGTAGAGGATTCGTTGCATTGGAATCGCTGAGCGACTTCGGGGTTTCTAATGTCAGCATCCTGCTGAATATCGCGTTTCTCGCGCACCAGGCGCTCGTCGCGGTCGACGCCATCGTCCGTACTATCGTGCGCAGCACAATTACTCACACTCGGCTTCTCGAATGGGAAACCGCCACTGAAGCCGAGCTTGGACTCAAGAAGCGTACCCCGATTGACGTTTATCTCGATTGGATTCCGCTCTTTGGAATTTGCCTTGCTGCCGCTGTGTTCGCGAGGCCTTCCGCCGCGCCCTACGCGCTGCCGTTCATCGTCGCTTGGTCTTGTTCCAAGCTGATCTCGAACTGGCTCAACCGCTCGCCGCACGCGGATGACTCTGAGCTTTCCGAAAAGCAGCGCCGTTTTTTGCGGGACATCGCGCTGCGCACCTGGCGTTATTTCGCCGAATTCAGCAACGAAAATAATCATTGGCTCATTCCGGACAACGTGCAGGAAGAACCCTATCGCATTGCCGAGCGAATCTCGCCGACCAATCTTGGATTCTTGTTGAATGCCCGCCAGGCGGCGCTCGAACTCGGATATCTCACCGTTTCCGAGTTCGTATCCCAAACAGAAAAAACCGTCGCGTCGATTTCGAAGCTCCCGCGCTACTTCGGTCACCTATTGAACTGGTACGACAATCTCACGCTGCAACCGCTTGATCCCCCCTTCGTATCCAGCGTCGATAGCGGCAATCTGGTTGCCTCATTGTGGACTCTGAAACAAGGCTGTCTCGAACTTCTACGCCAGCCCATACTGCGGCGTCAGGCGCTCAATGGATTGTCCGATTGCGATCGAATTCTCGCGCATTCGAAGGTCCGGCGCAGCACATCCCTACATGTCAGCGGAAAGGACCCTGGCGTGTGGCTTTCACGCCTCTTAGCCGGCAGTGCTGGTTTGGCAGAGAACGTGAGCGACGAGAGCCATCGCGATTGGTGGACCGCTGAGTTTGCGCGCCGGGTTGAGGCTCTGCGGGAAGAAGCGACGGCGTTTATGCCGTGGCTGCTCCCGCAATTCACAGCGATTCGTGAGCAGCCGTCGCTGCTCGAAACGCCGCAAATTGCGCTCACACCCGCTAATGCCGACACATACTACGCCGAACTCGAGCAAAAACTCGGAAAGGTTTCGGCAGAACACGCCGATCTGCTCGCTCAGCTTCGGAAACAGATTCCGGAATGCCGCAAGCGCCTGAATGCTCTGGCGTCGCGGCTGCAGGGTATTGCGGCAGAAGCGGACCGTCTGGTCCGCGACATGAATTTTGCGCCCTTATTCGATAGCCGCCGCAAGCTGCTCTCAGTCGGCTACGACGTCACTGCGCAACAACTGAACAAATCCTGCTACGATCTGCTCGCCTCCGAGGCCCGCACCGCTTTCTTCATTGCGGTTTCGAAAGGCGAGATTCTCCAGGAGAGCTGGTTCCGCTTGAGCCGCCAACATACGGTGTGTGAAGGCCAAACCGCGCTGATCTCCTGGACCGGCACGATGTTCGAATACCTTATGCCGGTGCTTTGGATGAGGTCGCATCCCAACACGCTGCTGGATCGGACGTCGCGCGCCGCTGTTCGCGCGCATCAATCCTACGCGACCAATCGCGGGGTGCCATGGGGCATTTCGGAAGCAGCCTTCAGCAAGAGAGATGAAGCGGGAAATTATCAATACGCGGCGTTCGGCGTTCCGGCGCTGGCGCTGAATGTTTCGCGCGCCGGCTCGCTCGTTATTTCTCCGTATTCCACTTGTCTCGCGCTGACAGTCGATCCCTCCGGCGCCGTCGAGAATCTATCGCGCATGGCCCAGAAGCGCTGGCTCACCAACCTCGGCTTCTACGAAGCCGCCGATTTCACAGCCTCACCTTTGCGGCGTTTCCTGCCGCGCAAGTATGATCTGGTCCGCTGCTGGATGGCTCATCATCAGGGCATGAGCCTGGTTGCAATCTGCAACGTTTTGCACGATTCGCCATTTCAGCGTTGGTTCCACGCTGAGCCGCTGGTGCTGGCCAGCGATCTGATCCTGCAGGAGCGGCCGGTTCGAAGGCGCGCCCTGGCCGATACGCACCCGCGGCGCGTACTGTCTTTTACTCGTCGGGATGGCAAGAAAGGCCCTACGTCAAAGGTCAAGGCAGCGGCTGAACCATAACCGCGCGTCTTCGAAGCGCCGCATTAAATCCTCAGCGGTTATTGAGAATCTGCCGCGCAGCGCGCCGGCCCGATGCGATTGCGCCATGCACCGTACCGCTGTGACCATTTGTTTCCGTTGCTTCGCCTGCGAAATATAGCGTATTCTCAACCGCCTTTGCCAGCACTTCACGGGCGTTCAAAGCCCCAACCGGCACATAGCTGTAAGCTCCGCGCGCGAATGGGTCTGCATGCCAATCGTGAAAGTACGCGGCCTCAAGTAAATTCTGCAGTTCGCTCTTCCGCATACTCGTAATGCGGCCGAGATCGTCAACGGCGCGATCAATGACCTCGGATCTCGATGCGCCAAGCAGATCGTCGGCATGCGGCCCTGCGCTCCAACCGGTAATCAATGGCGCACGAACCGGGAGCACTACCCACCAGGTCGGAAAAAATTTCTCATTCGACAGCAGAAAGCCTGCCTCGGCGAATTCTTTGTTCTCCTCCCAAAACGCTCTGCGAAAACGCAGCACAAGTCGCACGACTTGCCCAAATTCCAGCGCGCGCGCCGCCTGTAATGCTTCGCGCGGCTCCGGATCAAACACGATTTGCGCTGTGAGCACGGGCAATGGCGCCGTTACAATCACTCGACCGGCGGCGATCTCGGCCGGCTGCCCTGTGACTGCGGATTGGAAATTGACCTTGGCGCGACCTGCGCTCCATGCGATACGCCGCACCACCGCATTCATGCGCAGTTTCTCAGGCGACTCGCTCACCGCCGCGGCAAGCGAGTGGATCAGTGCATCGTACCCGTTGAGAAACCGAAAGGAATGATCGCCATCGATCTCATCGGACGCGTTTGCGTCTTTTGCGAGCGAAGCAATACTCACAATCTCTTTACGCGCCGCATTAAACCCCTCAACATAGGAGCTAGCCAACTGCTTTGCGTCTTCAGAGTGTGACGAAGCCGCGGCAAAATCCGCGAACGTGCGATCTTCTCCCGTCTCGGCGGCTTTCCGCATCTCCTGCGTCACTTCGTCGACGAGATCCCAACCGTTCTCTCCGTGGTTGACCCGTCCGTTTTTTATGTGAACGGCGCTGTCGGCGCAGTCATATGCGAGAAGACGTTGAGACCGAATGATCTCCCATATCTCTGGCGCACGCCCATGAATGAATTCGGCTCCAAGCTCGATCGGCATCGGTGAGAGCGGATCGTGAACGGTGTACACCCGGCCGCCGATTCGGTCGCGAGCTTCCAGGCAAAGCACGCGCAGTCCGGCTCGATCCAGTTCGCACAACGCGGCAAGACCTGCGGCGCCGGCGCCGACAATCACTGCGTCGTAATCGCTCTTCATCGCACGTCCGCTGCGTTTTCTTCAAAGATCCCGGTCTCGCGATTCTTGTGTGCGCGTTCGGCCGTCAAGTAACGCCCGTTCATCGCAACGTAAACTCCAGGCGGCAGCGTTTGCACAAACGCGAGCGCGCTGCCCAAGTTGAACAGCCCATCCGAACTGCCGAATTTGTAGGGGACCATGGCGCCCGTCAGAACCACAGTTTTGCCTTGTATCCGATTCGCGAGCGCGCGGGCGGTCACCTCCATTGTGTCCGTACCATGCGTGATCACGATGCGGCTCTCCGGAGCCGCGCGGCACTGCTCGACGATGATCTCGCGGTCCGGATCGGTAATCTCCAGACTGTCGATCATCATGAGCGTCCGGATCTCCAGATCCAGCTTGCAGCGGCCCAGCGATAACATCTCCGAAACGTGCGAGTCTTTGAAGTACAGGCGCCCGGCCAGTTCATCGTACTCTTTATCGAACGTGCCGCCGGTTATCAACACTCGAATTCGCTGGTTTGGCGTGCTCACGTTGCTATTGTGCGGCATCTGCAATCGACTCCGTCCAGCAAGGGCTGCGATTTGGTTCACTAAAACTGAGGATCCTCATGCAAGATCTACTGATCAATTTTGAAGACTCGACCGCAATCGTCACGCTCAATCGGCCAGCCCGCCGTAACGCGCTTTCGCTCGGCCTCATGCGCGAGTTGATCGGCTGCTTGACCGAAGTCGAGCAGAACCGGTCGCTTCATGCCGTGATCCTCGCAGCCGAGGGAAATGTATTCAGTTCCGGTCACGATTTGAGCGAGATGGTTGGGCGGAGCGTGAGTGACTACCGCATGTTGTTTGAAGTCTGCGCGGAACTCATGACCAAAATTCAATCGATTCCTCAGCCAGTGATCGCTGAAGTGCAAGGGATAGCGACTGCCGCAGGCTGTCAGCTTGTCGCTACCTGCGATCTCGCCGTAGCGGCCAGCCACGCCTCATTCGCCACACCCGGAGTTCGGATCGGACTTTTTTGCACCACCCCCATGGTCGCGCTCAGTCGTGCGATTGGCCGCAAGCGAGCGCTTCAGATGTTGCTCACAGGAGAATCTATCGACGCTGCAACTGCCGTCGATTGGGGGCTCATCAACCAGGTCGTGGCGGTGCCGGAGCTGAAGAACAGCACTCGCAAGCTGGCGCAGCGAATCGCCGAAGCGAGCCCACTCACAGTCAGCATCGGCAAACAGGCGTATTACGCGCAAATCGATCTGGATCAATGGAAGGCGTATGCGTATGCGAAAGAAGTGATGACCACCAATGCTTTGGCCGATGACGCCCAGGAGGGGATTTCAGCGTTTTTGGGCAAACGGACGGCCTGCTGGTCTGGCAAATAAAGCCTAATACGACACTAACCCCCGTGTAGATTGCGAAAGGCAACCAAGCATCGATCTGCAGTTTCGAGCTCAGGATAATCGCTGCCTTCCTGCTCGATCAGATAGTATTCGACTCCGCCTACGCTCTCTGCCGCGGCAAAAATTCGCTTCCACGGCGCCACTCCCTCGCCAAAAAGCACCCGGTAACCCTTCTGAGGCGACCAGTCCTTCAGATGCAAGGAGCGAATGCGCCCGGGATTTTGTTCGATCCACGCTACCGGATCGCTGCCGGCCTCGACGCACGTGCCGACGTCCAATTGCAGCATGATGCTCTTGTCGGTCCCTTTCGCGATCAACTCGATCGGTTTCTGGCCATCAATAGGCTTCCACTCCGCGTCGTGGTTATGATAGCCCGCGTGCAGGCCCTCCGCACTCATCTGATGGTTGGCCGCGTTCATCACTTCCACGACGCGGTTCCAATCTGCCAACGTGCTGACGTTCCCGGGATCCGCGAGCACAATAAATTTCGTCCCCAGAATCTTGTTCAAGTTGATCGCCTTCGCTAAGCCGTCGGAAGTAAACGATGGCATCCCATTGTGCGTCGAATAGCAACGAAGTCCCAGAGAGTCCAATTGTTTGCGGACCTGTTTGGCCTGTTCAGGACTCCAGTCATAGTACGAGGCAAAAAACTCGACGCACTGGTAGCCCATCTTGGCCACGGCTTGAAGGGTGCCGGGCAAATCCTTCTTGAGCTCGTTTCGTACTGAATAGAGCTCCAGCCCGATCGGTATCTTCTTCTCTTTTGCCATAAGCCGCGTGAGGGGCACGGCGGCCAGGCCGCCCAACAAAGAACGTCTTGACAACGAACGGGATCTGCTCATCGCAACTGCACAATATCACAGCCCGCCAGTAAGCAGATTCAGGAAGAGTGCCGCTGAGATTCGCTTTTTATTTGCCTCGGCGGGTGAAGCATCGCGCGACCGAAGTGCATCAAAAAAAGGAGATTACTTTGTTACGCTGAAATCTGGGACCCGGCATTCACATCGGACCCGATCAGTGTCATTTTTAGCTTATGGAAAACGAAAATAATGGTATTGCCACCGAGGAGGTGCAAATCCCAATCGAGCAGGAAACCGCAGGCGCTACGCGCGAGATGGAGGCGGAACGTGACCGCCTGATCAAAGACAAGAGCGAATTACAGGACCTGCTGCAACGGCGTCAGGCGGAGTTCGAAAATTTTCGGCGGCGCGAACAGCGTGAACGCAGCGAACTGTTCGAATACTCAGCCATGGAGACCGTGAAAGCGCTCCTGCCTGTTTTGGACGATTTCGAGCGTGCGCTGAAAGTGGAGACTGCGGATAAGGAATATGCGCGCGGGATGGAGCTGATCTACCAACGCCTGTTTGAAACGTTGCGGAAGCTGGGACTCGAATCCCTTTCGACCGAAGGAACGCTATTCAACCCGCACGAGCACCACGCGGTGGAAATGGTTGACACAAAAGAGCACCCCGATCAGACTATCCTTGAAGAATACCAGCGCGGCTACAAGTTCAAGGGGCGGCTTTTGCGCCCTGCGATGTTGAAAGTAGCGGTCAATCAGTAAGCGCTCGGTCTTTTAAGCTTCGATGAGTGTTGCCAAGCGAGATTATTACGAGGTTCTCAGCGTCTCTCGCGACTGCGATGAGCAAACGCTGAAGAGTTCCTACCGCAAGCTGGCGCTGCAATATCACCCGGACCGAAATCCCGGGGACCGGCAGGCCGAAGAGAAATTCAAGGAGGCCGCGGAGGCTTACGCGGTGCTGAGCGATGCGCAGAAGCGCGCGGCGTACGATCGTTTTGGCCATCAGGGCGTGAGCGGTGCGGCCGGAAACGGATTTGATCCAAACGCCTTTACCGATTTCGGCGACATATTGGGAGATCTGTTCGGTCTCGGAGACCTGTTCGGGACAGGTCGTGGACGACGCGGCAGAACGCAGCGCGGAGAAGACATCCGCTACGATCTCGAAATCAGCTTCGAGGATTCCATGCGCGGGCTTTCGGCTGATTTGCAGATTCCCCGCATGGAAGCTTGCTCAAAATGCCAGGGCAGCGGCGCCGAACCGAACGGGGGCTTGATAACTTGTTCGGTCTGCCAAGGGCGCGGCGAAGTCTTATATCAGCAGAGCTTCTTATCGATTCGCAAAACTTGCCCCACCTGTGGCGGCCGGGGAAAGGTGATCCGACAGGCTTGCTCCCAATGCAGAGGCGAAGGATTCAGCCGAACTGAGAAGAAGCTCAAGGTGAATATTCCTGCCGGCGTGGACAACGGCACGCGCCTGCGGCTTTCAGGTGAGGGCAACCCGGGGCCGCCCGGAAGCCAGCCTGGCGACCTATACGTCGTTCTGCGAGTAACCGAGCACCCCATTTTTGAGCGCCGCGAAAACGACCTTCACTGCACGCTTCCCATAAACGTCACGCAAGCTGCGTTGGGCGCGGAAATTGAGATTGAGACTTTCGATGGACCGCAAAAGATCCGGGTGCCCGAGGGCACGCACTCTGGTGCCCAATTTAGGCTGCGGAACCTGGGCGTGCCGCATCTGAACACGCGAAACCGCGGAGACTTGTTCGTGCACGTCGATGTGCAGATCCCGAAGAAACTCACGCGCGAGCAGCGCCGGCTGTTCGAAGAGCTTCGCGAACTGCTCCCTACCGATAATGCTCCTCACCAAAAGAGCGTGTTTGAAAAGGTACGCGATTTCTTCGGGTAAGTTTGGAACCCACTTACTAACTCGCGATCCGTCGAGGGTTGCATCGAAAGCGGTTCTCAATTACTCATACGAGCGTCGCGCGATAAGTCACGTTTGAATAGCTGCGCCAGCGCGCGTACCCGGAGCCTCGCGACCTGTCCTTAAGCAAAGGCACGGGATGTACAAGCCGCACACGAAGGGCTACGACACCAGAGGTTTCTTCCCCCTTCGGAATCCCCTGATCTTCCCTCGACCGGGAATTGCAAGCTTCGCGTTAAAATAACGCGGAAATAACGCGAACTCGCTGTGTGCATCTCCGATATTTTGGCAGCTACGAAGCCTATGAACATCGCCGTCGGTCAGAGAGCGTGAACTCTGAGCTCCCAGTGGTGCTGCGGGATTCAGAAACTGCGACGGATTCGATAATAACCTACGCCCAAGAGTTCCCGCAGTCCGATTTCGCTGTGCTCGAAGGGCAGCTGCCTGAGGGAGAAAGTCGAGGATCTTAGAGGCGCCGAGGGATTCACGAGATCACCTACTGAGAAAGGCGTGACTCGAGGCCGGTATGCCGGAACAGAAGCATCGCGCGCAGTATATGCCATGAGGTCGTAACGAGAATCAGGTGCTTGCAATCGAATGAAGGGCCAGGATAGATTTCATTTTGAAAAATATTGCCACCCAGTAACTTGTTACCCCACTTTTCGCTTTTCGCGCTCGGCGAGAGTCTCGTGCAAGAGCGACTTGATGTAGGTTTGATACGGGAGGCCTTTCTGTTCGGCCTGCTTTCGAGCCAATGCTAGATCCGCTTCAGGAATTCGCAACGCAACCACCGGTGCCGGCGCTCTCTTTGATGCCGCAAGCCGCGCGAATAACTTCTCCTTCGTTAACACCTGCGCTTCGCCGCTCTTTACCGCTGCAAGAAGCTGCTTGCCGTGGACGTTGCGATTTTTATACCACCACTCGGCTTCTTCCGCTTCGCTAGCGAAAGCAGGTACAGTGCGCGTCGTTTGCTTCTTGATTTGTTTCTTCATTGAGACATCTCCAAAAAAGACTTCTTGTCCGAAATACTAGCCGTGAAGGCGGTCACTGCGCGGATTCTACCATTGCGCGGTGTCCACACCACTGATAGCAATCGACCACTGCTCGTCAGGCCCACTGAGCGATACCGTTCCTCGTTATCAATCAATTCATAACCCAGCTCTATCGGATTGTTGATGAGCACGTATTCGAACTCGGCAGGCGTTACATTGTGAGCCGCAAGGTGTTTTTTCTGAAATCAGCCGACACTAAAGGCGAGCGCACGCGTTGCGTTGGTGCGCGTTCATCCTACTTGGTGGGTCAGCGTACAGTTAAGTTCTTGTGGTTCTTCTGTAGTACCACGTTTTACCTGGTCAGCAAAGAAAAAAATTCAGAATACTCGTATTACTAAGTACTAGCCCCGGCATAAATTCGTGAAATAGAAACTCTTTCAGGCCGAAAATTTCAGTGGCAATGTAGAAGCTTTTATCCGAAGAGGCCGAAAAAACGTCGCCTCTCCGACTTTCTGCTTACATGAACCGCTTCGCCCCAAATTACCAGCGTCGGGTTTTCCACAAGAACCTTGTCCGCGGCCTGCTCGCCATAGCGAGATCTTATAAGTTCATAAGCTGCAGATAAGTCTGTTGGCCGGTCGACTAAGTCGTGGGCGTCGCTGGCCACAAAATCAACCATCCCTGCCGCGAATAACTGTTCCGCAGCGGACTGAGCCGCTGGTCCGAAGCGACCCAGCAACGAATGCCCGGTGATCTGAAGGAGACACCCGCTGCCTCGCCATGCCTGCAGCTCATGAAGATTTCCGCTGACCGATTCGTTCCTCTCTGGATGCGTGATGATCGGGACGATGCGCGCATTGAGTAACTGGCGAAGCCCGGTGCGGACCGTTCCGAGCGACACAATATCGGGCAATTCGACCATCAGATATCGACTCGCATTGATGGTGAATTTGGTAGGATGTTGGATCGCTTGGACGAGATTTTCATAACTCAGATGAAAATCGCAGCCTATATGTAAGCGGATAAAGCTTGAGCTTGCGTTCGCAATTTCGCGATACACATTCTGCAGCGTGACCTCATCAAAGGCAAATTGTGAATTCGCATGGGGCGTGGCAACGATATCGGTTGTCCCTGAGTCGGCCGCGAGACGCAGCATCTCGAGACTTTCATCCATGGTCCGCGCGCCATCGTCTAGCCCCGGCAGAACATGGCTGTGAATATCTACCATGCACGCAGTCTACGAAATCTGCGGTTTTAGAACTCAACCAGAAGAGGTTCCCTCGGAGCGTAAAACCGAAGACTCGGGTTCAGTAGTTTGCGGACCGTCCGGCTCGCCCATTGTTACCAATTTCCAAAGCTTCGTTCTAGCGCTGGTATAGGCGGTGTGGGCATCGACTTCCTTGCGACGATTTGCGAGAATCCGTTGTCGCTGCGCCTCCGGGATTGGAATGTGGTCGATTGCACGCAAAAGTGCTTGTCCTCCACGACAGACTTTCATATAATCCCTAAGCGTTCTGTCGCATGCCCTTTGAAGCTGCTTCAGTTTCCCGTCCGGAGGGGTCCGCATGTGTACTCACCCCGCAATAACTCGAAAGTAAGAGCGTTTTTTCGGTTAAGTGTTACGAAACAAGTCTACCTGCTGCAATCAAATTTCTTGTACAACACTCGGATCCAGGCACGCACCATTTTTGGCGCGAGTTGGTTGTATGGTCGGGCGATGCTTGATTGCGCGACTCCGGTGAATGATTCTGCAGCGAAGGAACTTTCTAGGCTTGTCCAGTACCTAAAACCTTCCGAAGGTTATCCATTCGCTAATACGAAGGCGGCGGGAAAATACGGGAAGAATTTCTTGGAGTGGCGCTGAGGAACCGAGTCGTCGAGCGGTATGTCAGGGCGCAGTGCGTGTAGAATGCGTTTCTGGGCAGGCGCCCGCTCGGTTTACGCGCTCAAAAGGGCCCCGAGAGTGGCAGTTGTGCTGAAGAGCAACAGCACGTAAGTCTTTGTTTTTGGCGGAGGAAGAGGGATTCGAACCCCCGTGCGCCTTTCGACGCAAACGGTTTTCAAGACCGCCGGTTTCAACCACTCACCCATTCCTCCACTTCGGTTCGGCCAAGCCAATGCTTGTTCTCTCACGAGGCTAACGCTCGTGTTGCGGGTTGCAGAAGCAGTGATGGTGGGCCCTAGAGAACTCGAATCTCTGACCTCTACCGTGTCAAGGTAGCGCTCTAACCAACTGAGCTAAGGGCCCGGATAATCAACTTCACCATAACACGACAAACGAGTCTTCGCGAACGCAAGGGGCGCCTCCGTGACGGCATGATCGTGTTGGTTCGTTAGAAGCCAGACTGCAGCCGTTAGGGCCAGCGTGTGGTCGCCATAATAAAGGAATGCAGACGCACTTATTGCAGGTGTTTTCACGCAAATTTTGGGCTGCTCGCGTCTCCTTATAAACCGACTGGACCATGGCGAGCCGAATGAGTCTGCTGGACAGGGGGCTGGCGCATTTCCGCGCGCGCCGCATGCGTCTGTTCCAGCGTATGTTCCAGATCTCCGAGTCGACCCGTGTGCTGGATATCGGCGGCTCGCCTCTGATTTGGGAATTAGCGGCCGTTCATCCACGACTCACGATCCTGAATCTCCCAACGGCCCTTGCGGCGACCGACAATCACCTCGCTCTCGTGGCAGGGGACGGCCGGCGGTTGCCGTTTCGAGATGCGGCATTCGACATCGTCTTTAGTAATTCGGTAATTGAGCACGTCGGCACGCGCGCCGACCAGCAGTCCTTTGCCGCCGAGGTAGCGCGGGTAGGCCGGTGTTACTGGGTACAAACTCCGAATCGGTACTTTCCGGTCGAGCTCCATGTGATGCTTCCTCTGGTACATTTTCTACCGAAATCAGTGCAACGTCCGATCGTCGAAAGATGCACAGTTTGGCAGTTACTCGCAAAACCATCTGAACCTCAGCGCCGGTACTATATTGATCACTTCCTGAATGGGCTCCACTTACTCGGAGCTGATGAAATACAGTCATTTTTTCCTGACGCGCGAATTATCAAAGAGCGCGTTCTCGGCTGGCCAAAATCGCTGATCGCTGTTCGGAGCGCGGTTGCGCCTGTTCACCCGCGAGAATTACGAGAGTAGTACAGCTATGGCTCCAAAAGAGCAATTTCGAGTGCTAAGCTAACCGCGTGCAGAAGCTGCTCGATGCATTGAAGCATGACCGGTCGACGGTCCCGTTGGACACGGCTGCGCTCGAGATGGCTGCCATCGAATTCCCCGGTTTGGATCTTGAAGCTTCATTTTTCCGGCTAGATAATCTTGCAGAGCAGATCGGATCCCAGCTTAACCAGGACGCAAGTGGACTCGATTTCATCAATGCGGCGAATGAAATCCTATTCGAGGTGCTCCAGTTTCGAGGAAACGAAGAACAGTATTACGATCCCCGAAATAGTTGCTTGAACTCGGTTCTTATGCGCCGGCTGGGCATTCCGATTTCGCTCTCGGTGGTTTATATGGAAGTAGCGCGCCGGCTTCGCCGTCCCGTGTACGGAGTTGGTCTTCCCGGTCACTTCATCATTGCCTATGAAGATGCCGATAATCGCTATTGGGTAGACCCTTACAATGGCGGCCGTATTCTTTCTTTCGCGGATTGTTGCGCACTCGCCAAGCAATCGGCAGGCGTGGACCTGCGCGCTAATCCGGCCGTACTCGCGCCCGTGAGCAAGCGGCAAATTCTGGTGCGCATGTTGAGCAATCTCAAGGCGATTTACCTGCGCGGCGAAGCATTTGAAAAGGCGCGCCAGGTTTTGGACTTGCTAATAGACGCAATGCCCGAGTACGCGGAAGAGTATCGGCATCGCGGCATCGTTCACTTGCGCCAGCTCAATCATCGCGCGGCAAAGGCTGACCTGGAAACGTATTTGCGTCTGGAGCCGCATGCGCCAGAGCGCGAACAGGTTGAGAAGCAATTACTGTTAATTGAACGCTGGAGTGCGGGACTGAACTGAACGAGTAATAGGATGCCCAAGCTCGAAAAGACATCGGCGCTCCCGTGGATTCCGGTGAGCAAGGATCTGACCGCGTTGAGCGATGCGGCGCACGCTTGCCGCGGGTGCGAACTTTACGCACGCGCGACTCAGGTGGTCTTCGGAGAAGGCCCCCGCGATGCGAACGTAGTCATGGTTGGCGAACAGCCAGGTGACGAAGAGGACCAGAAAGGCCATCCATTCGTGGGACCCTCGGGGCGTCTGCTCAACAAGGCGATGAACGAAGCTGGGTTGGATAGAGAGAAAATCTACGTCACAAATGCGGTAAAGCACTTCAAATTCGTAGAACGTGGTAAGCGGCGCATCCATGCGAAGCCCAGCGGTATAGAGATTTCGGCCTGCAGACCGTGGCTCGAAGCGGAACTCGCGTCGATTGAACCCGAATTAGTCGTATGTCTCGGCGCCACGGCAGCGCAGTCGCTTATGGGCAGCCAATTCCGGGTCACAGCACAGCGCGGCAGATTTTTTGAGCATGCTTGGGCGAAACAACTGGTGGCGACTGTCCACCCCTCAGCAATTCTGCGGGTTCCGGATCGATACGAGGAGGAATACAGCTTGTTCGTTCGGGACCTGCGGGCCGTAGCCGATCGTTTGGCAGAGCTGGAGAGCGGCAGATCTCGGAAGGTGTCGCGATGAAGGATGAAGAAGTACAAATTGTGAAGTACGATCGGGGCAAAGGCGCCCGCGCTTTGGCACGAAGACGCGTGGGTCAGCCGCCGCCGTCTCACGTAATCACGCCGACGCGACTGAAGAAGCCGAAACACAAGAAGCAGATTGACGAACCGCCCGAGGATAGACATCTGGACCGCTAATAAAAAGAGCCCGGCTGGTAAAGAGCCGGGCTCGCAAGTTACGGTCGAGGACCGCAGGGGATCACACAAAAAAGCGGCGAAATTACGCCCGAGTTCGTTTCCTGAACTTCAACGCCCCGAGCGCCGCGATTCCTAAAGCCATTAAGCCGTAAGTAGACGGTTCCGGGACACCAGAACTAGGCGTGCCGGAGTTGTTCCACGAAATGGTTCCGACGTTCATTCCGGAGCCCGTTGAGCCGAACTCTACCAGTTCGCCGCTGCCATTGCCGCTGATAAACGGTATGAAATCAGTTCCGTACTGAGACACGAACTGCTCAAGAGCGGTTGTGTTCCCATCTTCGAGGTCCGTGATGATGCTCGACTGCGTAGTGCTTCCGAACATCGAAGTCCAGGAGGACGCCGTGCCGCCGGTTCTGAGGCCGAGGATGACTTCGTTCACGCTGGACGAGCTGCCGCTGCTAGTGCCTGACGAACTTGATCCTGCCATGCCAATCAGTGTGCCGTAACCAGAGCTTGTCGACTGGATCCCGGTAAGAGCGACGCTTTGGCTCGTGCTTAGATTACCGAGCTTCTGAGTGCTCATCCCAGTCGTCCCGGTTGTGCCAGTTGTTCCGGTTGTTCCAGTAGTGCCGGTCGTTCCGGTTGAGCCGGTCGTTCCGGTTGAGCCGGTCGTTCCGGTTGAGCCGGTCGTGCCAGTTGAGCCGGCGCTAGCAGTTGTTCCCGTAGTGCCGGTTGTTCCCGTAGTGCCGGTTGTTCCCGTAGTGCCGGTCGTGCCGGTTGTCCCCGTGCTTCCGGTCGAGCCGGTTGTGCCGGTCGTACCCGTGGAGCCTGTGCTGCTTGCCGCTTGGTTGCTGTAAACGAAGTAGCCGTTATCTATCGGGACACTGCTTTTAATCGTAGCCTTCACCTGCGATGAGCCGGTTGTACCCGTTGTGCCGGTTGTACCTGTAGTTCCAGTTGTACCTGTTGTGCCGGTGCTGCCAGTCGTGCCGGTGCTGCCAGTCGTGCCAGTGCTGCCAGTCGTGCCGGTGCTGCCAGTCGTGCCAGTGCTCCCGGTTGTGCCGGTGCTGCCAGTTGTACCCGTGCTGCCGCTGGTCGACGTTCCGCCGCCACTTCCAGCGGAGTCGCCGGCCTGCATTGAATGTATGGTCGAGCCGTTACTCAATGACGATGAGTTGTCGATAGTGCTTGCGACCGCCGCGGGAGTGCTGATTAGCCATCCCAGGCACGCCGCGAGCCCTAGTAAAAAGGGATGTAGATCCTTGTTAAAACGCATGCAGATTGTTCCTTAGCAAGTTGATCGCGTCGAAGTGGGAATTCCTCCCGCTCCGAAAAGTGAGATACGGCGGGTGATCATCTGTGACCTCCAATAACTTCGGGGCTTACCTGAAGCTATTCGAGGCACTTAGTGCATGTTACTAGCGTGTAACTCTACGGGCATCGTTGGTCCCTGGAGATACGAAATAAAAGAGGCTGTCTCTACCAAGACAGCCCCGTGCCAAAAATACGATTGCCCTTGCGTTAGGCAGTGGCTCCGGATTGCTCAGGCGCGCTAGCCCGCTTAAGCCGATCGAGGGCTTCCGAATCGAGTTGCAGCTGCGTTGCCTCAATCAGCTCACGAAGTTGCTCGATGCTGGTGGCACTCGCGATTGGCGCGGTAATTGTTGGCTGCGCCAAAAGCCAGGCGAGCGCCACCTGGCCTGGCGTCGCATTATGCTCCTTGGATACTTGATCGAGCTCGTGAAGAATACGGAAGCCGCGGGCGTTCAGGTATTTCTGTACCATTGACCTTCGGGACTTGTTCGAGAGATCCTGCTCCGAACGATATTTGCCAGTAAGAAAACCGGAAGCTAGAGAGAAGTATGGGATAACTCCGAGTTCCGCCTGCTGGCAAAGCGGTTGTAATTTGGTCTCAAAGCCTGATCGGTCATACAAGTTGTATTCAGGCTGTAGACTCTCGTATTGCGGGTACCCGCCGTGGCGGCTCACCTTCAGCGCTTCATCCAGCCGTTCGGCCGTATAGTTGGAAGCGCCGATCGCAACCACCTTTCCCTCCTGGACCAACTCGCGGAAGGCTTCGAAGGTCTCTTCGAACCGTACGGAAGGATCGTCTTTGTGGGCTTGGTACAGATCGATATAGTCCGTCTGCAAGCGTTTCAGCGAGTCTTCGGCAGCTTGTTTGATGTAGCGCTTCGAGAGTCCTTTCTTGTCCGTCCCCATTTCCATTCCAACTTTGGTTGCGATAAGGACGCGCTGCCGTTTGCCGCTTCGGCTGAGCCACTTGCCGATGATGGTCTCCGACTCGCCACCATGATTTCCCGGCGCCCATTTCGAATAGACGTCCGCCGTATCGACGAAATTGAAACCCAAGTCCAGAAAAGTATCCAGCAACCGGAACGAAGTTCCCTCGTCCGCCGTCCAGCCAAAAACATTGCCTCCAAAAGCAAGAGGCGCGATTTCCAACCCTGAGTTCCCGAGTCTGCGTCTGGTCATTTGTACCTCACAAATTAGATGGACAAACGAGCGGTTCCGCCGCTTCTGAAAATGAAATTCGCTGGTCAAGTCATGCGCAGCATTCTGCCGGCCGGTTGACCCGCACTCCTCTCGTGCGAGAATCCTGTCGGGCGAGCAACCAGCAATCGCGATCGCGGCGTCATCTTCATGCGCCCATGATATACTCCCGCGCTAGGTACACAGATGCGAACACTTAAATGGAAATTGACGGTGGCAAGCGTCTCCGCCGCGCTGGTTCTTCTGAATAGTTGCTCATCTAATCCGCACGCGCCATCCGAACTGTACGTCCTGGTTGCGGACAATACGAAGATCGCCTATTGGCACGACGCCCTGCAAGGCTTAAACCGAGCGGTGACCGAAATGGGAGTGAAGGGCCAGATGCAAGGGCCCGATGGGCACGACCCAAACGGCGAGCATGAAGCGTTTCAACGCGCGATGGCTCAAAAGCCTGCTGGCATCCTGGTTTCGGCGACCGATGCCAGTATCTTAGGGCCGGACATCGACGCGGCCGTTGGGCAAGGTGTTCCCGTCATCACGATCGATTCCGATGCGCCGAATAGCAAGCGCTTGTTTTTCGTCGGTACGGATAATTTCAATGCGGGCACCATCGGCGGGAATCTTACGGCGAAACTCATCGGTGGCAAAGGAACGGTGGTCATCTTTACGATCGCGAGCCAGGCCAATTTGAAAGACCGTCTGCACGGTTATCAAGCAGCTTTTGCGGAGCATCCGGGCATTAACATCCTGCAGACGATCGATATGAATGGCAACTCCGATATCGCTTTTGATAGTGCGAAGAAGCTGATTGACAGCAAGACAAAAGTGGATGCCTTCGTGTGCCTTGAGGCGTTGTCCTGCCCGGCAGTGGCGGATGTCGTGAATCGAGAAAATATGGGCGGCAAAGTGAAAATCGTTGCGATGGATACCGACCCGGGCACACTCGACTGGATTAAGAAAGGCGTTATTTCTGCGACGATCGCGCAAAAACCTTGGACCATGGCCTATTTCGGAGCCAAGCTGGTTGCAGAAATGCATCTGCATCCGCCCAAACCGTTGGCCGGAGATTGGAAGGAAAACTCCTTCGCGCCGATCCCTCAGTTCGTCGATACGGGGACCTTCGTGGTCGACAAAAACAACGTCGGAAGCTTGTCGCAACAGCCGAGCGGCGCAGGCCAATAATCTCGAGCGGCAGGACGGATGCGCATTCGCCCTGCCGCGTTTGCAACGGCGCTTCAGGTCATTGCTTCATCAGCGCTGTTGACTGAGACGCTACGATCCGCCATTGCCCGTCTGTGTCAGCCCATACATCGGTGAAACGATAGATTCCCGATACGTCTCTTCCGTGATATCTGCAGTCCCTCAACGTTACTTTCCCGGTTACGATCGCGGCTCTTTGATAGACGTGCACTTTTAATTCGTCCAAGTCGATTGCCTCTGCCACAAAGTTTCCGGTTTTAAGGTCGTTGACATCCTCCGCTTTGCCCGTTACGTTTCCGTCGGGAGCAGTGAAGACGTAATCCGCTGCTTCGAGACGTTCGATGGCCGTTGCATCGCGGTGGACATCTGCGTCTGCGAATTCGCGCTCGAGTTGCACAAGTTTCTGATCGAGGCTTTGCCCGCGCGCTTTGTTAGTAGTGACGCAGACTACGGCCGAAGCTAAACAAAGCGTCAAAACGCGTTTTAACATTTTTGTATTCTCCTTTCGCGTCACGGGTTGATCCCGCTAGACGTCACGATTCAGTGCGGGGTGATTCTTGTCGCTTTGATCTGATAACCCTCGTCGTGCGCGATTTTATTGCCGTGTATGTCGTATATGTCCTCGCTTGCGGTGCCATGGAAGTTGTCGCCATCGGGATCGAGCGTTAACCTCTCGTGAATAACGACCACGCCCAGCAAGTTGCCGTTCAGATCGAAGTACCAGGACGGATGCTTCAGCTCGATCGTGGAAGGACCGTTTTCCTCCCAGACACCGAGGCAGACATTATCGGTTGCTGGCGCGCTTTGATCTATGAGGATTTCTGTCCCGTCGCTATGGAACGCGTCGAAGCCTTCGTCAACCACTTGGCCCTGGTAAATCAGTCTGCTGTCCCACAGGCCGACGAAACCCTTCGTGTTCCAGCTTGAGCTCCGCGTGGCGGACTTGTCGTCGTGCGCGAGCGCCGTAACCGGGGCGGCTGCGGAAAGAGGCGACGCCACCTGAGGCTTGGCGCCGCTAGATACAGTGCAAGCGGTCGCCGGATGGGCCGCGAATACCATCGAGAGGACGGCCAAAGCGGCCGAAGTGGGTAGTCCCTTCCTAATCAGGTAGTGGATTTTCGGTTGATACATTTTGTTTTCTCCTTGGGTGTTTTCCCGATTGGCAGGATGCCCTAGAACTGCGATAAAGTCTTGAAAACAGCCCTTGAATTTTTTTAGGAAGTTTTAGGGCGAACGCATGCCTGGGGAAACAAAGGAGATGTACGAGTTCGGGCGTTTTCGCCTGGATATAGCGCGGCGAACGTTGAGCCGCGGCGGAGAGCCGCTGCCGCTCACCTCGAAGCTATTCGATACCTTACTCGCCTTGGTTGCGAACCATGAACGCGTTCTGCTTAAAGACGAATTGATGAAGCTTGTGTGGCCGGATAGCTTCGTCGAAGAGGTAAACCTGGCCCAGAACGTCTCCGCATTGCGTAGACTTCTTGGGGAAAGTCCCGGCCAAAATCGATACATCGCAACCATCCCAGGCAAAGGCTACCGATTTGTGAGTGAAGTGCGGTGTGCGCACGAACCTGTGCGTGAGATTCCAGCCGCAGTGTCTCGCGACGAGCCGCCTGAGGTGCGGGGAATAACGTCCCGGAGCCCATCCAGATTGGTTTTCATCGCCTCCTGCGCGTTTTTAGCACTTGCCGGCTTCGTTTACGTCATGGGAATCGCGGGGAAACGGCGCGCGACATTCTCCCGGCAGCGCTCGGTAGCCGTGCTGCCGTTTCGATCCCTTGGAAGGCAAGACGCCGATGACCACCTGGGAATCGGAGTGACGGATGCCGTGATTACGAAACTCAGCAACGTGCGCGTGCTGGTCGTTAGGCCCACCAGCTCTGTGCTCCGGTACATGGATCGCACAGCTGATCCGGCGAAAGCCGGTCAAGAACTCGCCGTGGAATCTCTTCTCGACGGCAAGATTCAGGAATCCGGTGACCGGATCCGAGTCACGGTTCAACTGCTTCGCGTTTCCGACGGACAGCCCATCTGGGCTCAAACCTTCGATGACAAGCTTACCGATATTTTCACGCTTGAGGATTCCATCTCCGAGCGGGTCGCACACGCACTAGCTGTCAGGCTTGGCGTTCAGGAGCAAAAGGAAATGGGACGACATTACACATCGAATATTGAAGCCTATCGCGATTACGTCGAGGGCCGATATTTCGAATTCCAATTCACGCCAGGAGGTCTCAACCAAGCCCTTTGGGAATTTAATCGCGCTATCGAACTGGACCCCAGCTACGCCCTCGCCTATGCCGGCCTCGCCGATGCGTACACCACCGCGTCCGATTGGATATTGCCGCCGCGGGAGGCCCTTCCGAATGCCGAATCCGCAGCGCGCAAAGCATTGCTGTTGGACGATCAGCTCGCTGAAGCTCACGCGGCGCTTGCGCACGCCCTGCTGCACGAGTGGAAGCTCAAGGCCTCAAGCGAGGAATTCCGGCGCGCGTTGAGCTTGAACCCGAACAATACATCTTTTTATTTCGCTTACAGCGAGTATCTTGCGGATACGCACCGGCAGGATGAAGCAATTTCCGAGTTGAACAAAGCCCTCCAACTAGATCCTCTTTCCCCTGAAATCAACGGCATGCTCCTTTGGCCAAAGTATCTAAAGCGTGACTATGATGGCGCGTTACAGGCCTGCAACAAGACTCTAAAGCTATACCCCGATTCCTGGATCGCACATTGGTGGGGCGGCGTAGGTTACGTGATGAAGCGCGAGTTCCCGCAAGCATTGACGGAACTCCAGAAAGCCCGGCTGCTCAACCCCGGTTCCACTGGACCTATCGCCAGCCTGGCGGCAGCGTATGCGCGTTCTGGAAACCGAAGCGAGGCTGAAAAGCTCCTTCAGGAACTGATCAGCCGCAGATCAAAGCAGTATGTCTCACCCATGGATATCGCGGGCGTTTATCACGCGTTGGGACAAAAAGATGAGATGTTCCGATGGTTGGATCGGGCGTACGAAGATCAGTCCGAGCTGTTAATCGTGATCGATTATGACCCGCAGTGGCACGATCTTCGAGATGAGCGGCGGTTTCAGGATCTTGTTGAAAGAATTCAGCGCTCCACGAATCAACCTTGAGATGCCTGCGCCGAAAAGATCTGAAATTTCTCCGAATCGGCGCGCTTGAGCTCCAGGCCGAGACCGGGGCGCGAGCGATCGGGTTTCAGATTGCCGTTGACCGGTTTCGTTGCGCCGTCGAATAGCATCTGCTCAATGCGTGAGTGGTCGTGGAAATACTCGACGTTGATGGCCGGAACGAGTGCGCAACAAAGGGTTGCATGGACGGAAGGTGACGTGTGCGCGGAAAGCGGAAAGTGATAAGTCTCGCAGACGTTGCCGATCTTGAGAAAATTCGTCACCCCGCCGCAGCGGGTGACGTCCGCCTGCAGCACGTCCACGGCTTGCGCTTCAAGCAATAACCGCGCATCGTCGAGCACGTAGCAGTATTCGCCGGCCGCAATGTTCATCACCGGAGGCGCGTGCTCGACCAGCATGTGAAGGCCGATGCGATCGTCCGAGGTCACGGGCTCCTCAAACCAGGTGACTCCAAGGTCTCCAAATTGCTGCGCTTTGTACAGCGCCTGTTTGCGTGTATATGCGCCGTTTGCGTCCACAAACAACTCGGCGCGTCCGTTCAGCGCTTTTTGCGCGGCTTTTACGCGTGGAAGGTCTTGATCGGGGTGGCGGCCGATCTTCATCTTGACCGACTGTAGTCCTTCGGAAGCCCAGTCCGTAAGCTGATCGATCAGTTGCTTTTCGGTATAAGAAGTAAATCCGCCGCTGCCGTAAGCCGGAATTTCATCGCGAATTTTGCCCAAAATGGCGATCAGCGGCTCATTCAGGAGTCGGGCCTTCAGATCCCATAAGCAGGTATCAATCGCCGAGATTGCCGTCGACACAAGCCCTGGCCGGCCCCAGTTACGCACCTGAATATCGAGTGCCGAGTGAATTGCCGGAATGTCGAACGGGTTCTTCTTGAGAACGACTTTCTCGATGAGCTCTTTTGCAACGTGAGCCGCGCCGACATTCGCGTACGAAAAGCCGAGCCCAGTAACGCCGCCTGCTTCGAGCTCAACAATTACGACAGTCGTTGAATCCCAAACCGCAGTCCCGTCGGATTCCTGCGGTTGATCCGTCGGGATGCGAAGAGCCGTTACTCGGCCTGAGGCAATGCTTGGCTCAGACGAGCTCACGAATCCGGTCCTTGGCAATGGTGGCTGCGATCTTCTCCCAGTCCTTGGTGCCGCGCGCCATCGACTCGGCAAAATGAATTGCTTGTTGCGGCTTGATCTTTGCCGGCATGGGCGGCTCGTTCGGATCTACCACCGCTTCCACCAATGCGGGGCCTGGAACCGATAAAGCGCTGTCAATCACATGCCCGCATTCAGACGGAGTATTGATGGTGAAGCTTGCCACGCCGAACGCGCGCGCGACCGCAGCGAAGTCGATCGGCTGAAGTTCGCACACATATTCCGGATTACCTAAAAACACCATCTGCTCCCACTTGATCTGGCCCAGCACATCGTTCTTGATGACGAAGATTTTAAGCGGCAGTTTGTATTTCACGCACGTGGCCAACTCGCCCATCAACATGGTGAATCCACCGTCCCCAACAAATGCCACCACCGTTCTGTTCGGATACGCTACCTGGGCGCCGATTGCGTACGGGAATCCGCAAGCCATGGTGGCCAGATTGCCCGAGCAACTATGAAGCTGCCCTTGCAGCGAGGGGATCTGCCTTGCCCACCAGGTAGTGATGGTTCCGGAATCACTGGTCACGATAGCGTCGCTCTTTAAGCGTTTGCCAAGTTCGTAAGCCACTACTTGCGGCTTCATAGGCGTATCGGTCGCGGTGCCGCGTTGATGCATCAGCTCGCGCCATTCCTTCATTCCGTCTTGAGCTTTTTCAAGAAACGATTTGCTGTGCTTCTTCAGGTGAGGAATGAGGGCATCGAGCGTTTCGGCCGCGTCCCCGACCAGCGCGATATCGGCAGGATACCGAAGGCTGATGCGGCTCGCGTCGATATCGATCTGAACGCATTTTGCCTGCCCGATCTTAGGATAGAACTCGATGTAAGGCAGGCAAGAGCCGACAATGAGCAGCGTGTCGCAATTCTCCATCGCTTCTTCCGAGGGGAGTGTCCCAAGCAGACCGAGCCCGCCCGTCGTGTAAGGACTATCGTCCGGCACGCAGGATTTCCCCAGTAGCGCTTTCACGATGGGCGCGCCGAGCACCTCGGCCGCTTGCTCCAGTTGCTTGCCTGCTTTGAGCGCGCCTCGGCCGGCAAGAATGGCGATCTTCTTCCCGTCGTTCAAAATTTGTGCGGCGGCTTGAATTTCGTGGGGCTCGGGACGGCGGGCGCCGCGCGCAAACTCGTCCGATACATGGTTGGGCTTATTGCGCATCGAGCGCATGTCTTTGCTGAGCGGCTGATCCTGAATATCGACCGGTATGGTGATATGCGCAACGCCCCGCTTCGCGAGCGCGGTGCGGCAGGCCAGCTCGGTTACGTTCTGCGCGTGCGCGGCGCCCATGATGCGCTCGTTATAGACAGCCACGTCCATGAACAGTCGATCGAGCGCGACGTCCTGCTGCGTATGCGTGCCAATGAGATCATGGAACTGCAGTCCGGTGATGGCCAAAACTGGCTGCCCGTCGAGTTTCGCATCATAGAGGCCGTTCAGCAGGTGAATGCCGCCGGGCCCGGAGGTCGCCATACAAACGCCGAGCCGTCCGGTGAATTTTGCATATCCGCAGGCCATGAAAGCAGCCGCTTCCTCGTGGCGCACCTGGATGAAGCGGATTTTGTCTTTGCATTTCCGGAATGCCTCAATGAGGCCGTTGATTCCATCCCCCGGCAATCCGAAAATCGTGTCGACACCCCAGTCCATGAGTGTGTCGACAATTACTTCTGCAGCAGTTTTTGCCATACACTCGTAAGACCGACGAGCGAAGTAAAAGTGACGGCGAACGCCTGCGCAACTGTCAAGATTTCAGACCCGAATTTGTTCAGTCGCGCCGCGCAACAGTTCGTTTCGGTGCACGTCTACCAGTACGAGTGCTGCTGGAGGCGGTTGACGAACACATAAAAGACGGGCGTTTTCAACGCTCTCTCGCGCTTGTGGCCGCCGCTTCCAGTTTCGTAAGCGGGCTGGAAGTATCTTACGAGCACTACAAGGGAAGCTACAGCAATCTGGTTATGTATACGCCAGTGCTGCTGAGCGGCGCGGTCACAGGCGCTGCGCTCGCCGGCTTTTACAGCCGCCACGCGGCTCAAAGCTGGATGCGCTGGACGTCGGCGTTGACGCTCGCAGATGGAATCATTGGATTCGGATTTCACATTCGCGGCATACAGCGCAAGCCGGGAGGATGGCGGATTCCGATCGTCAACATCGTGATGGGGCCGCCTATCTTTGCGCCGCTGTTGTTCGGCACAGCGGCGTATCTCGGCTTCATGGCGTCATATTTGAGGCGGGAAGAAGATCCGAAGGAGATCCGGGGAAGCAAATACACCGGATGGCGGCGCGAGCTGAATGAGGGGCGGTTCCAAAAACACCTCTGTGCCGTCACAGCGGTATGGGCCATCTTTTCTGGTTTCGAGGCCTGGTATTCGCATTACAAAAGCCGCTTCAAAATTTGGGCGCAGTGGACGCCTGTCATTCTGGCTCCGCTGCAGGTAGCAGCATGCATTGGCGCAATATTTAGCGAGCGCGTCGCCAAGAGAGCGCTTCCCATTGTGTCCACGCTATCGATGGTGGACGGCGGTATCGGATTTGGATATCACGTGCGCGGGATTGCAAGCCGCACCGGCGGAAAAAAACACTGGCTGTATAACATCCTTTACGGCCCTCCCGTCTTCGCTCCGTTGTTGTTTGCCGCTTGCGGCACGCTGGGAGTGCTTGCAAGCTTGCTGCGGAGAGAAGGCAAATGAAGCAGCGCAAGCAACCCGGTTACTATCCCGGATACAGAACGCTGAGCCAAAAGGCGTATTGGGATGCGGCTACGCGGCAGGAAATCGAGAAGCGTGTGAACCAGATTCCCGAAATCCGGTTCTTCAGCGATCAAGAATTGCCAACGATTGCCGCCGTTTGTGAGCGCATTGTTCCGCAGGACGACCGGCTGCCGGAATGGCGGATTCCGATTGTCAATTACATCGACGAGCGGCTGTATGAGAACGAAATCAACGGATACCGGTATGAAGACATGCCGCCGGATCGAGATGCGCACCGGCTCGGGCTGCTCGCCATCGATCAGACCGCCCGCGAGATACACGGCCAGCCATTTACGGCTCTTGACCGCCTGAAACAGGATTTTCTTCTCAAATCGATTCACGACGGAAAAAAACTGGGCGCGCAGGACATCTGGGCACGCATGTCGATTCATCGCTACTGGCAAATGTTGGTGGGCGATTGTGTCAGCGCGTATTACTCGCACCCATGGGCTTGGGATGAGGTCGGTTATGGCGGCCCGGCTTATCCCCGCGCGTACATGCGGCTGGAGGGCGGCATGCCGGAACCATGGGAAGTGGATGAGGAACGGTACGAGTGGACGGCACCGCTCGATTCCATCTCCGATGCCTACGAAGAGACGGGCGCGGGAACCGAAACCACGCATCACGGCCAGGCAGGCACGCATTGAGTAAGATCCCATTGCTCGGGCCGTTCCAGCCGCCCCACGAAAACAAGAAGATTCTCGGACCGCTGCAGCGCATCTCGCGCGACATGCAGCGCTTTCGCGATGACGAAGAGGTGGATTACTGCGTCGTCGGAGTCGGATCAGCGGGCGGCGTGCTGATACAGAGGCTCGCGAAGGCCGGGTTCAAGGTAATTGGGCTCGAAGCAGGGCCATTCTGGGATACCGAACGTGATTGGGTCAGTGATGAAAAAGGCGCGCATAAGCTTTATTGGAACGACCTAAGAGTGACAGGCGGCAAGGACCCGCTCACGTTTGGTGAAAATAACAGCGGTAAAGGCGTGGGCGGAGGTTCGGTGCACTGGGCCGCCTTTGCGCCTCGGTTTCACCCGTCTGATTTCCGCGTGTATAGCGAAGATGGCCTTGGCGCCGACTGGCCGATCTCGTATCAAGAGCTGAAGCCGTATTATGAGTTGCTAGAGCGCGAAATTCCGGTTGCGGGACCCGCGTATTTTCCCTGGGGCGATCCGCACGGTTATTCCTATGGCCCGCACCCGATGGGCGGTGTCGGCAACGTGCTGGTGGATGGATGCACCAAGCTCGGCATCGAAGCGTGCGCCGGAGGGCCGGTTGCAATCCTTTCAGGCTCTCGCGGCAATCGGCCGCATTGCATTTATCGCGGATTTTGCATCCAGGGATGCAAGGTCGGAGCCAAGGCGAGCACGCTCATTACGCACGTGCCCGAAGCGCTCGAGTATGGCGCGGAAATTCGAGACCTGTCGATGGTTCATCGCGTCTCGATGCGCGACAAGCGGCGCGTTAACGGGGTATTCTATTTCGACCGCGACGGCCGGGAGCACTTTCAGCGCGCGAAAGCGGTAATCATTTCCGGGTACGCGATTGAGACACCGCGTCTGCTGCTGAACTCCGCATCTCCAGGGCACGAAAAGGGTCTAGCGAATTCGAGCGACACGGTCGGCCGATACCTGATGGCGCAGGCTGGAAACGTCATACTGGGCCGATTCGCAAGCTTGATCCGCATGTATAAAGCGCCGCCCGCTCATGCGCTGAGCGAAGCTTTCTATGAAACGGATCCGAAGCGTGGGTTTGCGAGGGGATTCGCGATCCAAACTGTAGGTCCGTTGCCGATCGCATTTGCCAAGCAGATGATGGCCGCGAAAGGCGCATGGGGCTGGGGAATGCGGCGCGTTTTGATGGACTACAATCACTGGGCGGCCCTGGGTCTGCTTGGTGAAATTCTGCCTTGGCCAGAGAATCGGGTTCAACTGGCGGAAGATAAAGACCGATTCGGCATTCCCGTTGCAAAAATCACCTTCGATTTGCACGACAATGACCACAAGCTGATTGAGTTTGGGAAGAAAACAGTGATGGACGTAATCCGTGCCGCGGGGGCCGAAGAAGTCGTGCAGGAATCGCGCTATGCACATCTGGTCGGCGCGGCGCGCATGGGCAATAATCCGGCGACTTCGGTCGTCGATAAATTCGGCCGCGCCCACGATGTGTCGAACCTATTCGTATGCGACGGAAGCATTTTACCGACCCAAGGCTCTGCCAATCCGGGTCTGACGATCCAATCCCTCGCGGCCAGAACGGCCGATTATCTCATCTCACAGGGCGAAAAGATCTTTACCTCGGAAGAGCGCGATATGACGCCGCCTCCTGTTCGATGGCGCCTCGCTGTGAAGGACACTTTCACAAAGGGCGTGCCGCGCGTTTTCGCTTAGGCATCTAGCTGAGCTCGTCAAACTCGTTATCGTAAAAATATGGCTTTGGTCAAAGTTGGTGAACTCAGCGAGTTGCCATCCGGTGCGGTAAAAGAGATCGAACGAGGCGATCTCACCTACGCGGTTTGCAACGTCGAAGGGAAATTGCATTGCGTTGAAGGTCTCTGCCCGCATGCCGGCGGCCCTCTCGGCCAAGGCACTTTGAATGGAGATTATGTCGTGTGCCCATGGCATGGCTTTGAATTCGATTGCCGCACGGGATTGAATAACGACGACGAAGATATGCGAGTGGCAACTTTCCCGGTCAGTGTTCAAAGCGGCGCAATTTTCGTCGATATCCCATAAGCCGATTGCCAGAGCTACCTGAAGTCGAAACCGTAGTGCGATCGGTCGCGCCGCACATTACAGGTCGGACCATCAAAACAGTTGCGCTCTATTCAGCGCGGGTCACGCGAGGCGGCCTCAAGCAAACGGCGAAGCGGTTGACGGGCAGAGTGATTCAGCGCCTGCGCCGGCGCGGCAAGCAGATATTTGTGGATCTCGACCGCGGCATTCTCTACATGCATCTGGGGATGACAGGCAAGCTGCTGTGGAACGGAGAACCAGGCAAGTATACGCGCGCCGTTTTCGAATTGGACAATGGCGTATTGCTCTTTGACGACATCCGCCAGTTTGGCCGTGTGGAGTTCTTCGGTCAGCTTCCAGAAATATTAACGCGCGTCGGACCCGACGCCTTGAGCGTCGCGTTTGAGGAATTTCATGAGCGCTTGTCTCAGCGGCGAGGCAATGTTAAGGCTGTGTTGCTCAATCAAGCATTTCTCGCCGGCGTCGGCAACATATATGCGGATGAAACGCTGTTTGCCGCGCGAATCCATCCACGTGCGGCCGTCAACCGCATTTCGAAGAAACGCTTGCAAGAGCTTCACCGCAGGTTGATCGAAGTGTTACAGGCGGCCATCAGCCACCGAGGCTCGTCTATTTCCGATTACGTCGATAGCGCCGGCGAGCGGGGCAGTTTTCAGCAAATGCACAACGTGTATGGGAGGGCAGGGAAGCCATGTCCGCGTTGCGGCGCTACGATTCGACGGATCGTGATCGCTCAGCGCGGAACGCACTACTGCCCGCATTGCCAGCGCGCCTGAAGACGACCGTTTCCGGTTCCGCGACCGCTGCTTGCCGGATGGAATCAGCCACTTCCACAACGCTTTTCATGGCCTTTACATCATGGACACGAATGATGTGCGCCCCATTCAGTACGCAAGCGGCGACTGCGGCCGCAGTGCCGAATTCAGTCGATTCGGGCTGCTCCTTCCGCAGAAAAGATTTGCGAGAAGGGCCGATAAGGATCGGCAGCTCGAATGTTCGCAGCAGATCGAGCTGCGCGATAATCTGCGAATTCTGCTCGCGACGCTTGCCAAACCCAAGGCCGGGGTCGATTGCGATTTGATGCTTCTGCACGCCCGCTTGCCGGCTGCGGTTGAGCGCTGCTTCGAGATCGATCGAGATGGAGCGCATCAAATCTTTTAACGGCGGAAGCTTGGCCCATGTTTCCGGATTGCCGCGCATATGATTAATAATCAGCCCCGCGTCATACTTGGCGACCACCTTGGGAAGCTGCAAATCGAGCAGGATGCCGCTGGGATCGTTAACGATTTCGGCTCCGTGTTCGAGCGCTTTTTCGGCTACACCGGCTTTGTAAGTATCCACAGAAATCGGAATGCTCAGCTTCCCCCGCAAACGTTTTAAGACGGGAACCAACCGCCGTAATTCTTCCGGCTCGGAAATGCGCTGCGATCCTGGCCGTGTGGATTCCGCCCCGATATCGAGTATGTCCGCGCCCTGCTCTTCCAATTCCACGGCGTGCGCGAAGGCCCGGTCGGGATCGGAATATTTACCACCGTCGGAAAATGAGTCGGGCGTGACGTTCAGCACGCCCATGAGCAGCGTTCGGTCGCCAAGCGCGATTTCCCGCTGCTTCAATTTCCAAAGGTAACGTCTAAACATTTGTACAGTACGAGTGTGGCAGACGTCTGTAGCGCGTTGCGTAAACGCGCCGGGAATTATCTCTGGCTTTGGGCCGCTGAATCGGTTGCGGGCTCAGACGGCAGGTCCGCAGTACGCCGGTAGCACGCCATCGCCTGCTGCGCATACGGCAGATGGTGATCGATCACTGCCGCGATCTCCGGGTTAATCTCGCGCAACATTTCCAAGTGCATCGCCGCGGTTTCCGGTGAGCATTCACCGAGTGGTCCTCCCCAAATCGTGCGCGCGCCCTTGACCAGGCTTCGAACCATCTCTTGAATCATTTCTTCGGAGATGGTCGCCAGGTTTCTCGCATTAATTCCCGTGGCCCGGAATGCCTGTTGCGCCGCAAGCAACACGGGAATCGGCAGCGCCGTGATGAGCAGCTCGGCGGCAAAGTAGAGCGATTTCGTGCCCGCCCGAATCTCCACAGCACGGGCCTCATTCCGCTCGATGAACCGCCGCAGATGAAACACGGCCAATGGCTGCCCCTCAATAATGAACCAATTCTTACGCTCGGTAGGAACGTTCATCACACTAGCGACGGCTGCTCCTGCCTGCCGCAAAGGCGCGAGCGCGTCCGTTGTCAACCAGCTCTCGCATAGCACAAAGGAGAAGTTAGAGAGCACCAGGCCAGCTGAAAATAGATCATCAACGACGCGCGGCAGCGACTCGTCCGGAACGCGCAGCAGTACGACTTTGGCCGCTTGCAGCTCATCGTAGTCATTGACGGCGTATCCTGCGCGCAAGAAATTGCACAGCTTGCGGGCAGAGCCGAATGAGTTCGACTTCACGGGCCCCAAATCCGCGCTTAAATTCGGTAGCCGAAGGATTTCTGAGAATCGGGAGTCGCCCTCAGAAACCAGGCCGAACGGCAGCTGCTTCGTCATTTACCGCACTCGCTTTCAAGGCTTTGATCCGGTCACGGAATTGGGCTGCTTTTTCGAATTCAAAGCCCTTTGCAGCCTCACGCATTTTAATTTCCAGCTCTGCAATGAAGGCCTCTCGCTCCTGCGGCGTGGGCTCGGCGCCGGCGGGAATATCCAGATCTAACGGAACCGTCACGTAATCGGCTTCAGCCATCGCGACCAAGCTCATGTCGATTGGCTTGATAATGCTCTGCGGCGTAATGTGATTCGCTTCGTTATAGGCTTGCTGCAAAACCCGCCGCCGCTCGGTTTCGCCGATCGCTCGCCGCATGCTGTCCGTCATCACATCGGCGTATAAAATCGCGCGGCCTTCCAGGTTTCGAGCCGCGCGGCCGATAGTCTGAATCAATGAACCGCTGGAACGCAAAAAACCTTCTTTGTCGGCATCCAAAATGGCCACCAACGAGACTTCCGGCAAATCCAGCCCCTCGCGCAGCAGATTCACTCCGATCAAGACATCATACGCGCCACGCCGCAAGTCGCGCAATATCTTAATGCGGTCGAGCGTGCTGACTTCCGAGTGCAGATAGGCGCATTTCACCCCAACTTCGGTGTAGTATTCGGCTAAATCTTCGGACATCCGCTTCGTCAAGGTAGTCACAAGCACCCGCTCATTGCGCTCGGAACGCAATCGGATCTCATGAAGCAGATTGTCCACCTGCCCGCGGATGGGCCGGACTTCTATCTCGGGATCAGTCAATCCGGTGGGGCGGATAATCTGCTCGACTACCACGCCCGCGGATTTCGTGAGCTCATACGGACCCGGCGTTGCGGAGACGTAGATCACTTGATTGACGCGGTTTTCGAACTCTTCAAACGCAAGTGGCCGATTGTCCCGCGCACTGGGCAGCCGGAAACCGTATTCCACCAGCACGTTCTTGCGCGATCGATCGCCATGATACATCCCCTGCAACTGCGGGACGGTCTGATGGCTCTCGTCAATAAAAAGAAGCGCATCGTTGGGAAGATAATCGAGCAGCGTCGGGGGCGCTTCGCCCGGCAAACGCCCGGAGAAATGACGCGAATAGTTTTCGATCCCGTGGCAATACCCGATCTGCTTGATCATCTCGAGATCGAACATGGTGCGCTGGTACAGCCGTTGCGCTTCGACCAGCTTGCCTTGCGCTTCCAACTCCTTATGCCACCACTGCAGCTCGTTTTCGATGCTTCGCATGGCCTGTTCCCGGGTGGGTTGGTCCATGACGTAGTGCGTTTTCGGATAGATCGGCAACCGAATATAGGTCTGTTTCACCTGCCCAAGGACGGGATGGATCTGGCTGAGCGATTCGATCTCGTCGCCCCATAACTCAATACGATAGGCATTGTCGTCGTAAGTCGGATATAACTCAATGGTGTCCCCGCGCACGCGAAAAGTGCCGCGGCGGAACTCATGATCGTTGCGGTCGTAAAGAATTTCAACCAGCCGTTGAATGATCTCTTTTCTGCTGATATGCTGCCCCTTCTCAAGCATCAGCAGCATGCCGTAATACGCTTCGGGCGATCCGAGTCCGTAGATGCAACTAACGCTCGCAACAATCACGCAATCGCGCCGCTCGAAAAGCGATCGTGTAGCGGAAAGACGCAGCTTATCCAGTTCGTCGTTGATGGTCGCTTCCTTTTCGATATAGATATCGCCGGACGGAATATAGGCTTCCGGCTGGTAGTAATCGTAATAGCTGACAAAGTATTCGACTGCGTTGCCGGGGAAGAAGGTCTTGAATTCGTGATAGAGCTGCGCCGCCAAGGTCTTGTTATGGGCCAGCACAAGCGACGGCCGATCGAGCGCCTCGATCACCTTGGCCATCGTGAACGTCTTCCCGGAGCCCGTGACGCCCAGCAGCACCTGGTGCTTTTCGCCATCGAATAAGCCGCGTGTGAGTTGATCGATCGCGCTTGCCTGGTCCCCGCGCGGCTGGTAGTCGATGCCTAACTTGAAAGGCACAACCCAGTATAGAAGGCCCTGCGGCGGCGCTCACTGCAGGAACGGTATGGAATCGATGCGCTCGCGTTCCGCATTAAATTCACAGCCGATCAGCGCGATGCAGGCCATCAGGTACAGCCAGATGAGCAAAATAATGACGGTTCCGATGCTGCCGTAGAAGAAATTGTAATTCGCCAGATGAGCGACATACCAAGCGAATCCGGCAGTCGCAACCAGCCACAAACAGGTGGCAACGATTGCGCCCGGCCAGACTCGCAGAAATCGGGAAGAAGGAACCTCTCGCAAAAGCCTCTGTTCCGGCCGATGGCTCGGTCCGAAGAAATACAGCAAGCCGGTGACCAGGACAGTGGTCGAAATCGCGAGTGCATACCGCGCCACACGCCACGCTATCTCCACCGGCGCGCTGACCTCGGATACACCGATCCAGTGAATGAACGCTGCTTCGCCGCGGTTTCCGATGATGATCAGCAGCGAAGCTCCAATCCATGGCAGCGCCGCCACCATGACTAGAAATACGGCCATGCCGCGCTGCTTCAAAAAAGGCCGGCTGGAAGGAATGCGATAAGCCGCTTCGAAGCCTTCCATGAGGGTGATCATGGCGCCCGATCCGGCCCACAGCGACAAGACGATGGAGATGACGGGCAGGGAGATGGGCCGCGCGCCGCGCTCACGAAGCCGCGACAGCACGAGGTCTTCCGTGCCGGGGGGCACTATTTCGCGCACCAGAGCGGCAATCACGTGCACCACGGATCCAGCATTCGCCTGTATCAGGAGGGCCGTAAGGGTGGTCAAAACGGGAAAAAGCGAGAGCAGGAAGGAGTATGCGGCGCCTTTGGCGATGCCGAAACAGTTGTCTTCGTAAGCCGCCATAACCGCCCGGCGCATCAACCAGAAGGTGCGCGCCAGCAGCCCGGGTTGAATGATGACGAATTGGGGCTGCGCCCCGGAAGGCGCCGTGTCCGAAGATGCCCGAATGCTCTCCTGCATAGCGGTGTTTCTCGCTAGAAGATCATAACTAACTTCTAATAGCAGGCGTGTTCTCGCGGCTGATGTAACGCGATCTCCTTCTGCTATTCTGTTCCTTCGCTACCTCCAGCCGCGCTCCTGCTCCTCGCGATCCGGCGTGACCACAACCGAATGCAGCTGTTCGAATTAACCCGGCAACTTATCGATATTGAATCGATAACGCCGAATGAGCGCGCCGTCGGCGAGTTCCTCTGGTCTCGCCTGTATTCGTTAGCGCAGCGCTTCAACGGCCGCGCCGAGCGCATGCACGTTGAAGAAAATCGCGACAACATCTTTGTCCAGTTCGGCGAACCGGTCGTTGTGCTCTCGACCCACATGGACACGGTTCCGCCCTTCATTCCGTCGAGCGAAGACGCCGAACATATCTGGGGCCGCGGAGCCTGCGATACGAAAGGTATCCTCGCCGCGATGATTACGGCGGCGGAACGCATGCTGGAAGAAGGCAGACGCAATTTCGGCGTGCTGTTCGTCGTAGGCGAAGAGCGTAACAGCGCGGGAGCGCAAGTTGCGAGACAGAACCCCCGCGGCAGCAAGTACCTCATCAACGGTGAACCTACCGGTAATAAGCTGGCCCTCGGCTCGAAAGGCGCCTTGCGTTATGAAATCGTGGCCCGCGGCCGCATGGCGCATTCGGCTTATCCGGAACTGGGTGAATCGGCGATAGAGAAGCTTCTCGATGCATTGGATCGCATTCGCCGGATAGAGCTTCCAATCGACGACGTACTCGGTCCAAGCACGCTGAACATTGGAACTATTCAAGGCGGCCGTGCGCCGAACGTAATCGCCGACGAAGCGCGCGCGGAAATCTTCATTCGTGTCGTTGGAGATGTTGCCGAGACGCGTGAGCAGGTGAAACACGCCGTGTTCCCAGAGGCGGAAGCCGAAGAGGTGCTCTTCATCCCAGCTGTGCGTCTTGGCTCGATCGCTGGCATCCCCACCACCGTTGTCGCGTTTACTACCGACATACCCGCTTTCGATGGCGCTTGGGGGCAGCCCTTCCTCATCGGGCCCGGCAGCATTCATCACGCGCATACAACTGAAGAGCGCATACCAAAATCGGAGTTGGTGGAAGCAGTCGGGCTGTATAAACGGATACTCGAAAGGCTCTCGTGCGAGTAGCGCATCGCGCTCAGGTCAAAATAGGGTCCATAGCATCGAAATGGGAATCATGAGACCGATCGAAGTCGGCATTCTGGGCGGAACGGGCATGGTGGGCCAGCACTTCATCCGTTTTTTACAGGGGCATCCCTGGTTTCGCCTGACCTGGCTAGGCGCAAGCGATCGCTCAGCGGGCAAGAAGCTGCGCGAGGCAACGCAGTGGCGTCTGGACGGCGACATGCCATCCGCGGCCGCTGAGATCACGGTCTCCGATTCTAAGCCTGGGGATGCTCCGCGCCTCGTGTTCTCGGCGATGGATGCGTCCGTCGCCACTGAAATCGAGCGCGCCTTCGCGGAAGCCGGTCATATCGTGGTTTCGAATTCCCGTAATCATCGCATGGAACCCGACGTTCCGCTAATCGTTCCTGAAGTGAATGCTGCTCACCTCTCGCTGATTCACGCCCAGCAAAAGAATCGGAACTGGAAGGGCATGATCGTCACGAATCCCAACTGTTCGACCGTTGTGCTGACTATGGCGCTGGGACCGCTCGTTCAGTTCGGCATCGAGCGCGTTATCGTCGCCACCATGCAGGCGGTCTCCGGCGCAGGGTATCCGGGTGTTGCATCAATGGATGTGCTCGCGAATGTGATTCCGTTGATTGGCGGCGAAGAAGAGAAGATGCAGCAAGAAACGCAGAAAATTTTAGGGAGCATTTCGAATAGCCGGGCCGAGCCGCTGAAAGCGCGAGTCAGCGCGCATTGCAACCGGGTCGCGGTCACAGATGGCCATACCATCGCGGCCTCGGTAGAGTTGGCATCGAAGCCCTCGCTAGACGGGGTTCGCGAGGCTTTCGGCGGTTTCAGAGGGTTGCCGCAGGAACGGAATCTGCCAAGCGCGCCTGCGCGGCCTCTCATCTACATGCCCCAGCAAGACCGTCCGCAGCCACGCCGCGATGCTTCGCGCGAGAACGGCATGAGCGTATTTGTCGGCCGCTTGCGCGAATGTCCGGTTTTGGATCTTAAATTCGTCGCCTGCGGACACAATACGATTCGCGGCGCCGCCGGTGCGGCCGTCCTGAACGCAGAGCTGATGCTTTCTGAAGGCTTCCTCGATTAGAATCGTTGCCACATGATCGTCATGAAATTCGGCGGTACGTCCGTCGAATCGCAGCAGGCCATCGCGCGCGTAACCGGCATCGTTCAGAGAGAGCAACGCCGTCGTCCGGTGGTCGTTGTATCCGCGATGGGCAAGACGACGAATAAGCTGCTCGAAGCTGCCAGTGAAGCTGTTGCGGGCCGCCGTGATCAAGCCCTCGCTTTAGTCGATGAACTGCGTACCTTTCACGTCTCCGACGGCGTCGCGGCGGCCGGTGCTTTTGCCGCCGAAATCGATCGCTACATCCGTGCGCACTTCGATTGGCTCGACGAACTCGTCAAAGGAGTTTGCGTCGTCGGTGAGCTCTCTCCGCGATCCATGGATGCGATTGCCAGCGTGGGTGAGCGCCTGTCCAGCCTGATCGTGAGCTTTGCGTTTCGGGCGGCCGGAATATGCACGCAACACCTCGATGCCCGTCGCGTGATCCTTACAGATGACCACTTCACCCAGGCGCAGGTTCTCTTTGAACCCACGTATTTGATGTTGCAGGAGAACGTGCGGCCGACGGCGGAGCGGTCGGTTGTCGTAATGGGCGGCTTCATCGGGTCCACCAGGGACGGCCAGACCACCACATTGGGACGCGGGGGCTCGGATTACTCGGCTGCAATCGTCGGCGCGGGTATTGGAGCGCAGGAAATCCAGATCTGGACTGACGTTGACGGCATGTTAACTGCCGATCCGCGGATCATTCCCGGTGGGCATCGCGTCAAAAGCATTTCCTTTGCCGAAGCGGCCGAAATGGCCTATTTCGGCGCCAAAGTCTTACATCCCGCGACAGTGGCACCCGCTATCGAGCGCAACATCGCGGTCCTTATCCTCAATTCCAGACGCCCCGAAGCGGAAGGTACGCGCATTACCGCGGATGCCACTCCTTGCCACAACCCGGTGAAATCGATTTCCTGCAAGCGAAAAATTACCATATTGAATATCAGCTCCACGCGCATGCTGTTGGCGCACGGATTCATGCGGCGTATCTTCGAAGTATTCGATCGCTATTGCACGAGCATCGATATGGTCTCTACGTCCGAAGTCAGCGTGTCTCTCACGATGGATCATCCGGATCACGTTGAGGCCATCTGCCGCGAATTGCGCGAGTTTTCGCAAGTTACCGTGGAAGACGGCCAGGCCATCGTCTGTTTGATTGGTGAGAACATCCGGCACACGCCCGGCATCGCGGGGCGCGCTTTTCAAGCGCTCAGGAGCAAGAATATCCGCATGATTTCGCAAGGTGCCTCGGTGCTCAATCTCGGGTTCGTGGTTGCGGAAGCGGATGTTGCCGAAGTAGTGACCGCGCTTCACGCCGAGTTTTTTTCGAGTCTCGACCCAGCCGTCTTTGATTGATCATGCAAGAAAAAATCGCGCTCGTCGGCTACGGCAAAATGGGGCGGCTGATCGAACAGCTTGCGCCGCGGCACGGTTTCGACGTGGCGTTGCGCGTCAGAAGTGCCGACAACCTCGGTGGCCATGCGATCACCGAAGAGCGCTTTCGCCAAATCGACGTCGCTATAGAATTTACCAATCCCGAAGCGGCTCCGGGAAATCTCAAGCAGCTCGCACAATTGGGAATCCCAGCCGTCACGGGCACTACTGGATGGGCAAAACATCTGGACGAAGTGAGCCAAGTAGTTCGCGCTTGGGGAACCGCGCTCGTCTGGAGTCCTAATTTTTCCGTAGGTGTAGCCGCCTTTCGCAAGTTGGCTGCGCTCGCGGCACAGATTTTGAAAGATCAGGAACAATACGGCGCATGGGCTTGGGAGATTCATCACGACAGCAAGAAAGATGCGCCTTCCGGAACGTTGCTGCAACTCGTGGAACTGATGAAGCAGAGCGGCTACGCGCGAAGTATTGATATTGCGTCGAACCGAGCCGGAAGGCATCCCGGAACGCACGAAATCGGCTTCGATTCCTCCGCTGATACGATTACGTTGCGGCATACGGCACGTAACCGGGAAGGTTTTGCGCACGGCGCATTGAAAGCTGCGCGATGGATTCTCGGACGTCAGGGTGTCTATACCTTTGACGACGTGCTGTTCGGCGATAGCGGAAAATAATCTGTGAGAGGAGGGCACATGTTTACCGGTTGTGGCACTGCAATGGTCACGCCCTTTCGATCGGACGAGTCGCTCGATGAACTAACTCTCCGCAAACTGATCAAACGTCAGATCGATGCCGGCATTGACTTTTTATGTCCTTGCGGCACCACTGGTGAAAGTCCAACCCTCACGCGTCAGGAGCACCTACGGGTAGTCGGGATCACCGTGGAAGAAGCGCGCGGGCGCGTGCCGGTGCTCGCCGGCGGGGGCGGCTACAACACGGCGGAAGTCATCGAACTCATTCGTGAGCTGCAAGCGCTCGGCGCCTCCGGTATTCTCTCCGTCACGCCGTACTACAACAAGCCCACGCAAGAAGGTCTTTATCAGCACTATCGCGCTATTGCGGAATCAACTTCGCTGCCCATCGTTGTCTACAGCGTTCAGCCGCGCACAGCCGTGAACGTCGAGCCTGCAACGCTGGTTCGCCTTTCACAAATTTCTAATATTATCGGGGTAAAGGAAGCCTCCGGCAGCATCTCGCAGATGGCAAGCATTCTGGCGCGCGTACCGGATTCTTTTATCGTGCTTTCTGGTGATGACGCAATCACTCTACCGCTCATTGCGCTCGGCGGCCGAGGCGTCATCTCAGTTGTCTCGAATGAGATCCCGGCTGATTTCGGCGCCTTGGCGCATGCCGCTCTCGACGGCGATTTCGCCCGCGCCCGCGTGCTGCAGCGAACCTACCAAGCTCTCATGGAAATCAACTTCGTCGAAACGAGCCCCGGGCCCGTGAAATACGCAATGTCTCGCATGGGTCTGCTCGATCCGGTCTGGCGCCTGCCCATGGTAGAGCCTCACACCGAATCGCAGAAACGAATCGACATAGTGCTCGAATCCCTCGGTTTGCTCGCAGCGGCGCACGCTTCCGCCGATGCCTGATCTGCACGCGCTCGCCGAGCGTATCGAAGAGCTTTTCGAGCAGAAGCCCGCAACCTACTCGCCTGAAGATCGAAACCTATTCCTCCAATTTCGCGATCTGCTAAACAATGGTCAAGTTCGCGCCGCCGAGCGCGATTCTTCGCATCCCACAGGCTGGCGCGTCAACTCCTGGGTCAAGAAAGGCATTTTGCTCGGCTTTCGCATCGGCGGAATCGTCTCGATGAACTCCGCCGCTTCGCCCGCGCAATTCTTCGATAAAGACACCTACCCGCTGAAGCAATTCACCGGTGAAAGTGGTGTTCGCATTGTTCCTGGCGGCTCCAGTGTTCGCGACGGCTGTTTTGTCGGCCGTGCGGTCACCTGCATGCCTCCCATGTACATCAACGTGGGCGCTTATGTCGATGACGGAACAATGATTGATTCTCACGCGCTTGTAGGAAGCTGTGCGCAGATCGGCCGCAACTGCCACATCTCGGCTGCATCGCAGATCGGCGGCGTTCTCGAACCCGTGGGCGCTCTGCCCGTGGTTGTCGAAGACGACGTGCTAGTGGGCGGCAATTGTGGTGTCTATGAGGGCACTATCATCCAGCGTCGCGCAGTTCTGGGGACTGGAACCATCCTGAATCGCTCCACGCCGGTGTACGATCTCGTCCGCGACACTGTGCATCGCGCAACCGATGAGCAGCCGCTGGTCATCCCGCAGGAAGCGGTAGTGATCGCCGGATCGCGCAGTATCACCTCGGGCCCGGGCCAACGCTGGGGAATTTCGCTCTATACACCTGTGATCGTCAAATACCGTGATGCAGGCACCCAGACCAAGATCCAGCTGGAGGATCTGCTCCGCTAGCGTGAACCGGATTCCCCTTTCTCCACGAGTCCCGCCGCTCCCCAATCTGCAGGAGTGGTGACGCGCGATTCGCCGAACGGCCGGCTCACCTCCTTGATCTCGAAATCGGCTGAAGTACGATGCGCCGTAACCATCGTGTGCGCGAAAAACCAGCCTCTTCGATACTCCTTGCCGTCCCGCAAATGCCCGCCCGAACTCGCCATCGACAAATACGTAACTCCGTTCAGCTCGAAATGCAACATCTCGTGAATATGTCCGGCGATCACATATTGGACGCCATATTCTTTCGCCAGCTCGCCCAGGGAAAAATGAGGATTGCTGAGCAGCACCTGGAAAATCCACGACGGCCGATGCGAAAACACAAACTTCAGCGGCTGTTTGGCGTGCGCCTGAAGGTCGTTGCGGAGAAACGCAAGCTCTTCGGCAGACAAATTGTCGCTGCGGCTATTGTCGAGAACCGTGAAGTGCGCCTGCTTGTAATCGAAGCCGTAATGCAGCGGGTGTTTCGTGTATTTCTCAAACGCCTCTGCCGATTCGAGAGACCACACATCGTGATTGCCGGGCGTGAAAAATATTCGGTACTTGCGGTAGGGTGCAAGCATTCGCAGTTGTTCTTGCCACTGCCGGTCCACAGTCTCATCACTACGACCTTGAATCGTGTCGCCAACCGTGATCACGAAATCCGGGTTATCGGCATTCGTCTCGCGCCAAACCTCTTCCCAGACTCCTGGAACTGCTTCACCGGTGCGATCTCCCAAAATCGCGAAACGAAACGTGTCGCCGCTGTTGCGGTTTGCTGCCCATAAGCCGCCCGCGAGAAGTGCTGTGGTAAGGGCGACTGCGGCGATCCAGCCTTGCAATCTCGCAACCCGGCTTGTTTGTCGCACATCAGACAAATAGATGTTTGCCCGCACTTGGGCCATTTCTCTCTCTCTCCTTTTCACTATGACGAACGCCTTTGCGGCCGCTGCAAGCACGCGCGTCTCGACTCCCGTAGCTCACGAGTTGCGGCGGGACATCGTGTATTCGCGCGTGGATGGCGCGGACCTGCTGATGGACGCGTCTATCCCGGCAGGTCCGAAAGCCCCCGGCGTCATTATCGTCCATGGCGGAGGTTGGGTGCGTGGCGATCGCGAATTGGATGTCGAACCGTTGTTCAAGCCGCTCAGCGATGCTGGGTTTGCATGGTTTTCGATTGATTACCGGCTCGCGCGCGACGTCACGCAGTTCGGAGTCGCCATCGATGACGTGGAAAATGCAGTTCGCTTCGTTAAATCCCACGCCGTCGAATTCAATATTGATCCCGATCGCATTGCGCTCGTGGGCGAATCTGCCGGTGGACAGCTCGCGGCCATGGCCGCTTTGCGCGCTGGTCCCGCCGAATCCGTCAAAGCCGTCGTCGCCCTTTACGCGCCAACGGATCTCGTCAGTCTGCTCAAAAATTCGACCTACATCCCCGCGCGTATTCGAAACTCCGTGGAAGGGACGCCTTGGGAGGCGCTGATTCTTGCAGGCCTCGCACAGCTCTCACCCATCGCCAACGTGCGCCGCGATATGCCGCCTTTTCTGTTTATCCACGGGACCGCCGATCCGCTCGTCCCCATTTCGCAATCGCGCGATATGTGCTCACGCATGCGGCAAGTGGGTGCAAGCTGCGAGGTGTTCCCGGTCGAAGGCGTAGGTCACGGTATCCGCTGGTGGGATTCTTACCCGAAGCCTGCAGCCGCTTACAAACACAAGATGGTCGAATGGCTTCGCCGCCAACTCGGCGTACCAGATACGGCAAGCTCCTAACGCGCGTCCTGGTAAAAGGAAGAAATTTTCTCGTAAACTTCTGGCGGGAAATTCAGATTCTTGTACGGATTGCACGTGCCCTTGTCGTCCGGGTGTTGGCAGATCGGAAACTCCTGCTGCTGCATCCATTCGAGAATGCGCTCGCGCTTCGGCGGGTTGTACCCTCGGGCTTCCACTTGCTTCACTAATCCCCACGCCTTCTGGTCATCGCAATCGGGATCTTTTGTGAGCTGCTGGACCACTTCTTCGTCCGCAAGAAAATACCGTGCAACCATGACGAACACCAGCCGCCCGTAATGTCCGATGTCCTCGCCTCGATCCAAGGCATCCAGCAGGTGCGACATCATCGGGCTCTGTCGAAGGTCTTCTAGCGCCATCTCGTCCTCCTGCTCTTTGGACGAATCGCCGGGCAGTGTTGTTTCTCCTTTTATTCGCTGCGGCTACAGATTCCCGCGCCGCGCCTGCTCGCGCTCGATTGCCTCAAACAGCGCTTTGAAATTGCCCTTCCCGAAACTGCGGCTTCCCTTGCGCTGAATAATCTCGAAAAACAAAGTCGGGCGGTCCTCCACGGGTTTGGTGAAGATCTGCAGCATGTACCCCTCATCGTCGCGATCGACCAGCACTCCCAATTTCGCAAGCTCCTCGATCGGTTCGTCGATTTTACCTACCCGAGAAGTCAGGTCTTCATAGTACGTCGTCGGCACAATCAAAAAATCAACGCCTTGGTCCCGCAGCTTCGTTACCGTGTCGATGATGTTGTGTGTGGCCATCGCAATGTGTTGAACGCCAGGCCCGCCATAGAAATCCAGATATTCCTCAATCTGCGATTTCTTCCGTCCTTCCGCAGGCTCATTAATTGGAAAGCGGATCTTCTCATTGCCATTCGCCATCACCTTCGACATCAATGCCGAATACTCGGTCGAAATATCCGCGTCGTCGAAGTGCTTGAACATGCGGAACCCCATGACCCGTTCGTAAAATTCGACCCAGGTATTCATCTGCCCCCAACCGACGTTGCCTACTGCGTGGTCGATGTGAAGCAGACCCGTCGGCCTTGCCACGCGATCGGGTCCAGGCGCCGCGCTAAAGCCCGGTAGAAACGGGCCGCGATAATCGCGGCGCTGTACAAACGTATGCACCGTATCTCCATAGATCGCAATCGAGGAGAGTTGTGCGGTTCCGTTCTCATCTTCGATCGTGAATGGGGCCTGAATACTGCGCGCGCCCCGCGCCGTGGTCTCCTGCCATGCCGATTCAGCATCGTCGACCCAAAGCGCGATAGACTTCACGCCGTCGCCGTGACGATAAATGTGATCCGCAACATCGCCCGAAGGAAAAAGCGGAGTCGTTAGCACCAGCCGGATCTTGCCTTGTTCCAGGACATAGGAAGCCCGATCGCGCGTCCCAGTTTCCGGCCCGCGATACGCCGCCAGGTTGAAGCCCATCGAAGCCCGATAGAAGAACGCGGCCTGTTTCGCGTTGCCTACATAGAACTCAATGTGGTCCGTTCCGTGAATCGGCAGGAAGTCGTCCTTCGTTGTTGAGGCTGTCTCTATCTGTTCAGTGGCTTGTGGCATAACGGTCCATCTCCAATCCGGCGCATACCTGTTTCAGCGCCTCTATGCAAATCCTGTTCTCTTCTTCGGTTCCAACAGAAATTCTTAAGCAGTTCGGCAAGCCGGTCGCTTTCAGCGGCCGAATTATGACGCCGCGATGCAGAAGCTGCTCGAACACTTCTTGCGCCTGTTCTTGATTCTCGAAGGCAACAGCAACAAAGTTCGCGGCCGAAGGCGCCACTTCCAAACCCAATTCGCGCAGTTCCCGGTTCAAGAATGCAAGGCCTCGGGCATTGTTGTCGACTGTCTGTTTAACGAAGTCGTAATCGTCCAGCGCCCCTAACGCCGCCGCCTCGGAGACGCCGCTCGGCTCAAAAGGGAGCTTCACTTTGAGCAGCATCGCAATCAGATTTTCATGGGCGAAGCCATATCCGACGCGCGCCGCCGCCAGTCCGTACACCTTTGAAAACGTTCGCAGCGTAATCACGTTGTCGAAGCGGTAATGCATCGAATCCGGATAGCTCGGCTCATTCATCGCGAATTCATAATATGCTTCATCCAAAATGATCAGGACGCGCTCCGGCACTCGCGCGTGGAACTCTTCAAAAGCTTCGCGCGTGAAAAATGTGCCCGTGGGGTTATTGGGGTTTGCAAGATAGATGAGCTTCGTTCGCTCGTTTGTAGCGGCGGCAAGCGCTCTCAGGTCGTATCGCCATTCGTGGTAGGGCACGGTGCGATATGCAACGCCTCTTCCGCGCGCCAGTACTTGAAAACCCAGGAACGCCGCGTCGGTCGTGAGCACCTCGTCCTGATCGCAGAGGAACGTACGCACCACGTTCGCCATGATGCCCTCGCTACCGGCGCCCACAATGACATTTTCAATCTTCAATCGAAAGCGCTCCGCAAGTTTGCGCCGCAATGCGAGCCCGCCATCGGGATAGCGGTCCATTGTTGCCAGCGCGCGTTGGGCTGCTTCAATCGCCAGCGGCGACGAGCCCAGCGGATTCTCATTCGATGCGAGCTTGATAACGCGACTGAGTCCGAATCGTTGCCGGATCTCTTCGGCGCTGAGTCCGGGTTCGTAAGGCCTGAGCGCCAGGATGTGTGGAGGAACTAGAATGTCCGGCTGTATCAATTTGCATATCCTCCATCGACGCAGGATATACTGTAAGTATATCGTAAACGGCTGGCGCGCCGATCCATGCCACGAATACCAAAAAAACAGAAGCCCAGCGGCACTCTCGCTGAACGCGCTTATAAAATGCTCAAACGCGGCATCTTGCGCGGCGAACTTCCCGAAGGCGCTTTTTTGGACGAATCCGCCATCCTCTCCCGCTATTCCATTAGCCGCACTCCGTTTCGCGAAGCCTGCAATCGCCTGCATAACGAGCAGTTGCTTGAAGTGGTTCCGCGTCGCGGGTATCTAGTTCCGGAGCTGAGCTTCCGCGCCGTTCGCGATCTTCTCGAAACGCGCATCATGCTGGAGGGCGTGGCCGCGCAACTCGCCGCGTCGCGCGCCGAGCCGGCCGATATCGCGGCCCTCGAAGCGCACTATAAAGAAGCGCTTGAGGCAGCGCGTAGCTCCGCGGGTCTCGATGGCTTGATTGATGCAAATCAAAAGTTTCATCTCCAGATCGCCCGTATGACTCATAACCAGGAGATCGAAAGCATACTGCGCGGTCTGCTCGAGCGCTCCACGCGCCTGGTTTATCTCGCGGCCAGTGGCTCGAAAGCCGTTCCGCGCGACATAGAGACTTTGCTGAAGCCGATTCTCGACGCCATCCGAAAGAAAAACGCTGCGGCCGCGCACGACGCCGTGGTCGCCGATATCACGCACGGCCAATTGAATGCGTTGGGCGGTGACGTGTGGGGCGCCGCGTCCGGCATTCGCCGCAACGGCTTTCTGCTGGAAAGCTACAAAGTCGCGCGCCGCGCGGATCTCTCATAAAGCGATGTCCGCTGCTGCCGCGTCTTAGGAATTAAGGAGGTTTACGTGCCCATTTATCAGCATCTCGGAGAGATTCCCTCGAAGAGACACAAAATTTATCGCAAACCCTCGGGCGAGCTATATAACGAGGAACTGGTTGGCAATATGGGTTTTGTCGGGCCCTCGTCGCTTCTCTATCACGTCCGCCGTCCCACTGCCGTCCGCGCTCTAAATGCCTTGAAAGAGCTCAAATGGGAGCCCGCGCCCTCCGAACCACTGCGCCATCGTCACTTTCGCACAAAGCAGCTCTCACAGCCAGGCGACGCCATCCTGGACCGCACTCCGCTGGTTTTCAACAACGACGTCTCCATGTCCGTCGTGCGTCCGGCAAACGACCTTTCCGATTTCTATCGCAATGCGCAGGGCGACGAGGTCATTTACGTAAGCGAGGGCGAAGGCGTTTTGGAATCGCCCTTCGGCAAGCTTCCATTTGCCACCGGCGATTACCTCGTTATCCCGCGTGGCATCCTCCATCGGTATCGCTTCACCTCGGAAAAACGTGTGCTGCTCGTTATCGAAAGCGCCGGCTATGTTCGCCCGCCTCGCCGCTATCGCAACGAATTCGGCCAGCTCATGGAATCCGCGCCGTACTCCGAACGTGACATCCGCTGCCCAGAAAATCTCGAAACGCGCGATGAGAAGGGCGAGTTCAAGCTCATCGTCAAAAAAGCAAATTGCCTCACCGAAATGGTACTTGCGTATCATCCGTTCGACGTCGTAGGTTGGGACGGCTATTATTACCCATGGGCTCTCAACATTCACAATTTCGAGCCCCGTGTCGGCCGTTTCCATCTCCCGCCGCCGACTCATCAGACCTTCGATGGCGACAACTTCGTCATCTGCTCTTTCTGCCCGCGGCCCTATGACTTCGATCCCGAAGCTGTTCCCGCTCCCTACAATCACTCCAATGTCATGTCAGATGAGGTGCTCTATTACGCAAATTCGGAGTTCATGAGCCGCAAAGGTATCGAATACGGTTCCATTACGCTCCATCCCGACGGCCTCGCTCACGGTCCGCAGCCCGGGCGCACCGAAGCTTCTATCGGTCAAAGAGAGACGAACGAACTCGCCGTCATGATGGACACGTTCCACGGATTGCAGGTGAGCCGCGAAGCGGTCGAAGTGGAAGACAATGACTATTACCTATCGTGGCTCGAAGCGTAGCGAAGCGCAGCGGAGCGGCAGGCCAAATGAGGTCTCCTGCGCTTTATGCGCTGCTCGAAAATTTAGTCGATTACGCCGGCCTGTTTCCGCCTGCGTCTCTGTCCCTTGATCGCGCGCTTGCGAATTATCGCCGCTACTGCGCGAGCGAGCATGGTTGGATCCTCGGCCGCTTCGTCATCACCGCCGCTCAACTGGAACAAGTCCCGCCTGATCTCGAACTCCCCTTCGCCGTTCTCTCGGATACCGATCATTCGCGCGCGGCAGCCATCGAGTCCAAGCAAATCATCTCCACATCCAAGCCCACGTATTGCGAATTGAGCATTGATCATCTTGACACCGTCGCGCAAGCGCGCTGCTTCGCGAAACTGCGTACTGGAGGCGTGACCCCGGAAGCCATTCCTTCCATCGAAAACGTGGCAAGTTACATTGACGCCTGCGCCGCCCGCCGCCTCGCATTCAAAGCAACCGCCGGCCTGCATCACCCGATTCACTCTGCCCACGCGCTTACGTACGAACCCGGCAGCCCCGTCGCAACCATGCACGGTTTCATCAACGTATTCCTTGCGGCCGCATTCGCCTGGCACGGACATCGCGAGACCGCGCCAATACTTGCCGAAACCGATCCCGCTGCGTTCAGCTTCGATGAATGCGCGCGTTGGCGCGGGCTCTCGCTCTCAGCCGGCCAAATACGCGAGGCTCGCACAAGCTTTGCCCATTCTTTCGGCTCTTGTTCCTTCGAAGAACCCGTCGCTGATCTCGAACAACTCGGATACTTATGATCGACGAAACACACGACCCGACGCTTCAGAGCTCGGTCGAATCCGCCAATCGCCCCAATTCCGATTTCCCAATTCAAAATCTGCCTCTGGGCGTCTTTCGCACGCCACGCGACCCGCAGCAGCGCCTGGGTGTCGCAATTGGCGATGCAATCCTCGATCTTCGCCCTTGGCTCAGCGGCGAAACGCTCAACGAATACATGTCGCTTCCCGCCACGCAGCGCCGGGATTTACGTCGTGCTCTGAGCAAAGCGCTCGCAAAAGGTTCGCCGTCCCGAGAGCTCACGCCCCAAAGCGAATGCGAAATGCGGCTGCCCGCTCACATCGGCGGCTACACCGACTTCTACGCCTCCATCCATCACGCCACTAATGTGGGCCGCATGTTCCGGCCTGATAATCCACTGCTTCCGAACTATAAGCACGTTCCCATCGCCTATCATGGCCGAACTTCTTCGATCGTGATCAGCGGAACACCAGTTCGCCGCCCACGCGGTCAGCTCGGAGAAGGCCGGTTCGGTCCCTCGCAAGAGCTCGATTACGAACTGGAACTCGCTGCTTTTCTCGGACCCGGCAATGTACTCGGCACACCGATTCCAATCGCCGAAGCAGAGCAGCACATCGCGGGCGTTTGCCTGTTGAACGATTGGTCCGCGCGCGACATTCAGCGTTGGGAATACCAGCCGCTCGGTCCCTTTCTCGCCAAAAACTTTGCCACGTCCATTTCGCCCTGGCTGATCACGCTCGAAGCGCTCGAGCCCTTTCGTACTCCCGCCATGCCGCACGATGTTCCCGTGCTCCCTTATCTCGCAATCGGCCAGCCGAGCACGTTTGACATCACCCTCGAAGTGTGGCTCAAAACGGCGCAGCTAACAGAACCCTTTCTCATCAGCCGCAGCTCGTTTAAAGACATGTATTGGACGCTCGCGCAGATGGTCGCGCACCACGCCTCGAATGGCTGCCCGCTGAAACCTGGCGATCTGATCGCCAGCGGAACCGTTTCCGGCCCTGAGAAAATCAACCGCGGCTGCCTGCTCGAACAGACCTGGAAAGGCGCGGAGCCGTTGCGACTCCCGAACGGCGGCACACGTCTGTTTCTTCAGGATAGAGACGAGGTGATTCTTCGCGGCTACTGCCACCGCGAGGGATTCGCGCCCATTGGTCTCGGCTCATGCCGGGGCGCCATCCTGCCGGCCATAGCAGGATAACTGCATTGTTTAGAATAGGGTCAGTGAATCGCCAAGCTGCAGGGGCCGAGATGGCGTGTGCAAACGCTGCCGAAAGCAGCAATGCCTCCGCGCGCTCTCGACGGCCGTTTCGCGCATATCGGCTGCTCGCATTATTCCTAGTCTTGCGCCCGCTCGGAAATGTTTGCCTTGCTTGGGGCATGAAACATTTCGGCCAGGTTCTGTCGGGCAACCCGTTGTTTTATCTTCGCGCTATGCTGAACCCATTCGTGGCGCTCGGAATTTCCGCATTCGTTCTGGCATTGCTTACGCGCATGGCCCTGCTGAGCGTTGCGGATCTGAGCTTCATCTTGCCGCTCACCGCGACGGGATACATCTTTTCGACACTTCTCGGCCGTTTCTTTCTGGCCGAACAGGTGTCGATTGGCGGATGGTTAGGAACGATCTTGATCTTCCTCGGCAGCGCGCTCGTCAGTTCCACTTCGCAACGAACGCCGGTACCGGTTGAAGTCGGCCTAACCGGCTCTTAGCGTTACGTTGCGGTGGTTAAATGCGTCTCAAATGAGGATCGTGCTTGCCTCGCTCCAACCCGCAGCTAAAAGCTGCGCGACGAGCGAGGCTGCGGCCAGCTAACCGCGCGGCCAATTTGAGGCCGGACGCGATGGCTTAACGGTTTTTATCTAAAGTTCAGAGAAGGAGATCTCACCCGCGACATGAAGATTGGCGTGCTTGGAGGAGACGGCTATTGCGGCTGGGCCACAGCATTGTATTTATCGGCGAAAGGACATCAGGTTGCCATTGTCGACAACTTCGTGCGCCGCCAATGGGACCATGAGCTCGGTGTTCAAACTCTTACTCCCATTCGACCGCTCACCGAACGCCTGCGAGTCTGGAATGAGCTGACCGGCCGCGTCATCGATCTGTTCGTGGGTGACGTCACCGACTACGATTTCCTCGCTTCTTTCATCAAGCGGTTCGAGCCGGAGTCCATCATTCATTTCGCGGAGCAGCGGTCGGCTCCCTACTCCATGATCGATCGCAAACACGCGGTCTCCACGCAGGTGAATAACGTCGTCGGAACTCTAAACCTCTTGTTTGCTCTCCGCGAGTTCCAGCCGGATTGTCACTTGGTCAAGCTCGGCACGATGGGCGAATATGGCACGCCCAATATCGACATTGAAGAAGGCTACATCGCGATCGAACACAACGGCCGTAAAGATGTGCTGCCATACCCCAAACAACCCGGTTCCTTTTATCACCTCTCAAAGGTGCACGACAGTCACAACATCATGTTCGCCTGCAAGATTTGGGGTCTTCGTGCGACGGATTTGAATCAAGGCGTGGTTTACGGTACGGTCACCGATGAAGTGGCACTGGACGAAGCGCTTATCAACCGCTTCGATTACGACGAAGTCTTCGGAACCGTGCTAAATCGCTTCTGCGTCGAAGCCGCGATCGATCACCCGCTGACCGTATACGGCCGTGGCGGCCAGACGCGCGGGTTTCTCGACATTCGCGATACCGTCCGGTGCGTGGAACTCGCCTGTTTAAATCCGGCGGATAGCGGTGAATGTCGCGTCTACAATCAATTTACTGAGCAGTTCTCGGTGCTGCAGATTGCGCAGCTCGTTCAGATCGCCGGCCGCAAGCTCGGCCTGTCAGTCGATATAGACCACCTTGCCGATCCGCGCGTCGAATCCGAAGATCATTACTACAACGCCAAGCACTCGAAGCTCATTGATCTGGGACTCACGCCTCATCATTTGTCGGATTCGCTACTCGATTCGTTGATGAACATCGCGATCCGCTATCGCGAGCGCATCGACACCTCTATGTTCATGCCGCAGGTCGATTGGCGCAAGACCGAAAACGTCCGCCGTCCTCAGATCACGGCCGGTGAGAAGCCGCTATTTGCAGGGCAGGGCAGCGTAATCACATCTTCACTGACCCGAAGCGCAAACTCGATTCCGAACGGAAATTCTGCGCCGTCGATCCCGGCTTCAAACCGCTTTATAAATCGCTGAATAATCGGCTGGCGATTCTCTGTGAAATCGACTGAATCGATCACGGATCCGTCCGCTTCCACCCAAACTCTTCGCTCGTCGGGGCTCTCGTACGCGCATGAGATCTCGCCGATTTCCGCCTGCGGCACGGCATAATTCCTCATCGCAACGAGATGACAACCGAGGTTTACCGCAGCCGGAATCTCCAGCCGGTCGCGTCCCGGCTCACGGCGAAACGCCCGCTAAACCGTAACCCGCGGCCTCCCGCGAATCGCTCGCGCCATTGCTCGATTTCATCCAGCAGGCAATATTCAAAATGCACTCCGACCGCGATATTCCCGCGCTGCGCTGATGCCGCCAGCGCTCTTGTCTGGTTCGCCGGAATCAGCCATGGTTTCTCCGCGATCGCGTGCACGCCCGCGTCGATCGCGGCTTTCAGCATCCAGAAAACGTGTTCGCCTGGAGCCACGCACAGCCATAGAATATGCGCACTGCTCGCACGAATCGCCGAAGTAAGCCGCTCTATGTAGTCATCCTCCGATTCAGCCAAATCTTTCCGCGTATTCGGGATGCATGTGACTCTTCGGCTCTCTGCTGCCAGAAGGGAGTGCATCTTTACCGCCCATGCGCCGCGCCCGAAAATCGCGTAATGCGGCCGCTCAGGCATAATTGCCGATTCGCTCGCATACCAGCCGGGCCGCCTTCACTGCGCTGACCACTTTGCCCGAAAATATATGAATCTCGCCTGGCGCGCCGTCTTTCACCGATAGAATGCGCCGGTCTTCCGAATTGTCTTCCACTACTCTCATGACAAAACGCGATCCCAAATACCGCGCCTTCGAGGCCGCCGGTACCGCACGGCACGCATCCAGCCGCATCTCCTCGAAACGAGTGAACGAAACCGGCTCAAATGTTTCGCTGTTCAAGCGCTTTGCATATTGCTCCGGTACTGGCTCATCTGGATCCGTGGTCGACCAGTGATTCGTATGCTTCGCAGACCCAAACAGCGAAAGTTCGGATTCGCCGTAAGGGTCAAATGCCGTAAACGGCCCATCAATCACCACTAGCGCTAGGCGCTGCAGTTCCCGTGGAAGTTGAATCAGCACCTTCTCCGCAACTTGATACTTGGCGTGCGAAAAGACTCTGCGGCTCTCGCCCATGCCATAAGTCGCCCATACAACGAAGTCGTATCCGTTGTGCATCCCTGAATGGAAAGCCCGCGTGTTCGAATCGCACGCCCGCCGCTTGCATGCGTTTACAGACGATGCTGCGCAGCAGCTCCGGATCGTAAATCTGTTCGTCCACTTCGTAGCAGCTATCAATAAAGCTGTTATCGAGCCAATCTGGCCGGCAACGTTTCAGCGGGAGGCCATATTCGGCAATCAGCCGCTCATAGGCTTCGGGTTCGGTGCGCGACCCGTTGCGCGGAATGGCGTAATAGTGCCGGCTGTTTCCTACGATCGCAGCCCGAAAGGTCTCGATAAACTCTTGCCGGGCTTCCATTACTTCGGCAATCGTCTCCGGACTGCGTGGATAATGATAGCCCGCGTGTACGCGATACTGATTAATCCCGGAGGCCGCGCGCAGCATGCCCAAGGGATCGAAAAGGTGCACCTGGTGCCCTTGTTCAGAAAGCCGGATAGCGGCCGTCGCGCCGTAAATGCCGGCGCCGGCGATTGCAATTTTCACGCGCTTTTCCGCCTTATTCGCTTACGGAAGGTGAAGCGGCTCGCACCAGCATGCCGTCCCGAATGTAGTATTCGCCGCCACGCCAACGCACGCTGTTGCGCAGAAAACTCGCAAGCCAAAGCAGCGATGCGATCGCATCCCACAACGGTATGAGCGCCCATTTCCGCATCAGCCCCGTCCGCCGCAGCCCCCAAACTCCGATGCTCCATGTCATTGCCAATCGCAGCAGGCAATACGTTCCCAAATACCCCAGCGCCACACCAACCGTTGGATGCACCGCAACCGCGATCAGACTCCACGCTAACCCTTGCGTGAACACCAAACCCAAGTGGCCCCACGGACGCATGTGCCGCATCACCACGATCCATCGCAGCCGTTTCTGCAATAGCTCGCCAACCGATCGGTAATCGGACACCGTATCCACTACGTAGGGCAGCAGTTTTACTTCGTAACCCTGCTCGGCCACCAGGCGCCCTACCAGTAGATCGTCGCCGGGGCGATTCTCTAGCCGCTGATATCCCCCGAAACCCGCAATCAGACCGCGTTTCGTGACGACCGTTTGCCCCAGCGCAAACTTTACTCCATCCAGTTGTCTCGCCACGATAATACCGGCGTAGAAGTCCGAAAACATCCCCACGGTCTGCAACTTGTCCGCGAAGGTGTCATCGCAAATCGAGCAATAGAAGCACGTCAATCCACCGACTTTCGGATCTGCAAATGGAGCAATCACGCTCCGCAGATAATCCGGGCGCACGCGCACATCGCTGTCGCTGATGGCGAAATACTCATACCGCGCTTCCGCCACCGCTCGTTCCAACTTTGCAACCTTATCGTTCACTGCGCGCCGCCGCGATCCGGACAGCACCCGAATCTGCCGATGTGGGAAATCGCGCTTCAACTGATCGAGCACGCTGATTGCTTGCTCGTCGTCCTTCCCCACGCAAAAAACGACTTCGTACTCCGGATAGTCCTGCCGGCAAAAACTCGCGAAGTTGTCGTATGCATCCGGATCGATTCCGCGCACCGGCTTCAAAATGCTCACCGGCGGCGTGAAATCCCCGCGCGCCCCGCTATCGCGCTCGCGAAAGATCTCCCAGCTGCTGTAGAGCACCAAAAGATAGTAGATGAAGGGCAGAACCGCCAGCCCAAGAAGCAGGTATGCCGTCGCGGTCAGAAACATCCGAGCTCTTTCATGGCAAAATAGGTTCATCCGCTCCGCACTGCGCAAGCGGTCCGCCCACCCGAAATATAACAGATGCTTGCACTTGCCCTGGAATTGCGTTTTTCTGCGCACTCGTAGAGTCCGGCAGCACGTCTCTAACTGGTAAGGTGGGCTTAAGTACCTCGTAACCGGAATTGTAGTTTTGCTTACTAAATCGCCCCGTTTGGACCAGACTCTCAGCACGCAAGTCATCGCGCAAGCGCCGTCGGCTCTGCAGCAACGGTTCCGAGCGCGCTACTTGTTTCTGATCGTCCTCCTGTTCGCGGCCGCAATTTACCTCACCTGCATCATTTCGCCGCCTTCTTTGATGGACGATGTCGACGCCGTGCAAGCTCAAATTGCGCAAAACATGCTGCACTCGGGCGATTGGGTCACCGCCCATCTCGATGGCATCAAGTATCTGGAAAAGGCGCCGCTGATTTTTTGGGCGATGGCCGGCTGTTTCAAAGTTTTCGGCGTTCATGACTGGGCGGCGCGCATTCCTGTTGCGCTCTCCGCAATCGGGCTCTGCTGGCTCACCGCCGCCTTCGGCATCTGGGCCTTCGGCAAGCGTGCAGGCATCTACGCCGGCCTTTGCATCGGTACCTGTGCCGGTCTGTTTCTCTTCACGCGCATCGTAATCCCGGACGTGATGTTGACTTTCACGATCGCCCTCGCCGTCTGGGCATTCCTGCGCGCCACTGATGAAGAGGAAATACATCCACGCCTCTGGGCCGCTGTCTTCGCCGCCAGCCTCGGTGTCGGCCTGCTCCTGAAGAGCCTCATCGGCGTCGTCTTCCCGGTCGGCGCAGCCATCGTTTATCTATTCTTCACAAAGCAGCTCTTCTCCTCTCGAACCTGGAAGCGTCTTCATGTCTTCACCGGCATCCTGATTGTGCTCGCCATCGCCGCCCCCTGGCATATCCTCGCTGCCGTGCGCAATCCTCCCGTCTTCGCGTTCACTCTGCACAGCATTCGCGGCCAGTACCATGGATTTCTGTGGTTCTACTTCATCAATGAACAACTCCTTCGGTTCCTGAACCTCCGTTACCCGCGCGACTACAATACCGTTCCGCGCCTTTGGTTCTGGCTGTTTCATCTGCTATGGCTTTTTCCTTGGAGCGTCTATCTTCCCGCCGTTGCGACCCTTTCTTTTAAGCCGCGAGACCGCGCCGGCCGCGTGCGTCTCATGGCCTTGTGCTGGATCGGCGTCGTGCTCGTGTTTTTCACGTTCTCGACGACGCAGGAATATTACTCCATGCCCTGCTATCCGGCTTTCGCGCTCTTGCTCGGCTCGGCCATGGCCGCAGGCGGCGTTTGGGTGCGCCCCGGAACCCGGCTGCTGTCGTTTGTGGCAGCGTGTTGCGCGATCGGTGCGATCCTCATCCTGTTTCTCGTCCGGAACGTGCCCGCGCCAGGCGATATTTCCCGAGCTTTGAGCGACCACCCAGGTGCTTACACTCTTTCCCTCGGTCACATGGAAGACCTGACTCTTCCCGCCTTTGCTTATCTTCGGTTGCCGTTGATCATCGCCGCAATCGGCTTCTTGGTCGGAGCGATCGGCGCCTTCCGCTGGACCGGAAAGCGCGCGTTTCTCGCCGCCGGCCTGATGATGGTGCTGTTCTGCAACGCCGCACGGCTCGCCTTAGTAGTCTTTGACCCTTATATGTCTTCGCGCCCGATTGCCACGGCCCTGCTGCACGCGCCGCCTGGCCGGCTAATCGTCGACCATCAATATTACGATTCTTCTTCGGTGATTTTCTATACCGACCGCCGCGCACTCCTGCTAAACGGCCGCATCAATAATCTCGTCTACGGCTCCTACGCCCCCGATGCTCCGCAGGTCTTCATCGATGATCAGCGGTTGCAGCAGCTCTGGTCGCAACGCACACGGTTCTACCTGGTCTCCGATAAACCGGGCACGCAGCGAATTCGGGCGATGCTCGGAGACGACCGCACATACGTCGTCGCCGCAAGCGGCGGCAAATTCCTCCTCACCAATCTCCCGCTGCCCAGCTAAGAGAAGACCGCCAAGTATAGAATTTGGCCTCAACTAATTCACTACCGCCAGTGTCGATTCCAGACTGAAGCGCGTTTCCCTTCCTAATCCCGGCTGTGGGCGTTGATACCTATGAAGCTTCAGCATCATCGCGGAATCGCGACGTTTGCCGGAAGTAATCGTTTTGTCTAAGTACAGCCTCGTGCAGATCTGGGGCAGCCGCCTTGACCAGTCGTTCATACGTGTCACTGATCTGTCCGGTTGGGCTCTTCATGCCTGCGCTCAAGCATTCGTCGCATGCCGTGTGTATGACAAAAGGAAAGGTGCATCTAGTCTGATCGAATCTCTTTTCCCATGCGTCCTTCCACGTTGTGTGGGGAGTCTCGACTGTGTTTTCACCATTCAAGTATCGGATCACCCCCGCGAAATCTCCTCCGTAAGTATCAATCAGGAGGCGCAAAGCGGCCGAACGATCATGAGACTTCGTCGCGTCGTCCATGTGCCCACAGCAGCGGGGGTAGCGCAGTACGACGCCGAGCGGCGAGTCTCCAAAATCTATCCGGGTCTTGGCAACGCCGAGACCCCACAGTGGGTGCCTCGCCTCGTAAGCACGAAACGCGTCAATGACGTCGGCAGGAGCCTGGACAGCTAAGTCGTACGTAAATTTGGCCTTTCAAACCCCAGAGATGAGACCAAGTGTGGCGACTACAGCCTCGACAGATTCGACGTCCTCCTGTCGAACGTGAGTTAGGAAAGCGAAGGGCCGCAACCCAGACACAACCGTCAGGAAGGCCACCCGTTCAAGAGGCTCCAGGCCACCCCCAGCTGCGAGGCTTACCTCGCGGAGTAGAAGGTAAGCCCTACGAGCTACCGTCCTTGCATCCGAAGACCTCAATCGAGGCACGACGGTTATCCGATACTTACTAGTGGGCCGGCGCATTCGGCCGATTTAATCGTAGGCATGTCGTCATAGCTGCGGCCGTCCAGCATGCGCCCGCTCTTTTTTTTGTTGGCCCCACCCCACTGCTTAAAAAAGAACGCAACCTCTGCGCGCTGACACTGGTCTCGAATGTCCAGCACCCATGATTTCTCAATAGTTCGTGCGCCCGGTCCTGATTCTCCCCCCACGATTGCCCAATTGATACCCTCAAGGTCGAGTTCCGGTAACGGACCCAGCAGCGGCTCCAGCGAGAGGAACTTCACCGCTGCGCTCGTCTTTCGTAGATCGTCTATTCGAAACGTATACTTCTGTGTTTCGACACTTACTCCCATCCATACGTTCGACGGCCAATCGATCAGCGGGTTCAACTCCAGGAGGCGCTCCGACCGTTTCGTCAGAACCTGAAACTGATGCCAGTGGGCCGCTCGCATCGTCGCGAAAACGCGTTGAATGAAATCGAGCGGCACTTCGTCCTGGAAAAGATCACTCATGGAATTGACGAATATCACCTGAGGCTTTTTCCATTTCAACGGAGACTCGACCATGTGTTCGTGTAGACTCAGTTGGAATCCGTTTTTGTAGTTCTTTTGTCCCATTGCCTTTAGCCGTCGTGAGAGGCGTTCGGCGTAGCACTTCTTACAACCCGGGCTTATTTTGGTGCACCCTGTTAGCGGATTCCAGGTCGTCTCTGTCCACTCAATCGGCGTCTTTAATCCCATCTTCCTCTCCTCCGCTGAATAGAAGTATTGCGTCTTCCGGAACGGACAGTCCGTCCTTAGTAAGACGACGAAGTTTCTCGTATGAAAGGACCAGAACCTTCCTCTCGCTCTCAAGCTGCTGAATTGCTTTCCTATAGGTCGGCATGCCAAGCTGCGGATCTTTGTCGAACCCAATCTCAGCAAATCGGACGGTCTCGCCAGAAAAACGTTCGAGCAAGTCCCGCGCCAAGGTTTCGATGGGTAGGTTGGGAAACAGCGGCGGCTGCGCTTCCGCTTGCTGATCAAAACCGAAGCACCCTAGCGTGCTTTCACCCCACATAACCCCCTTCATGATTTCGTTGCCCAATGGGTTCTTGCTAATGAACATCAGGTGATGACTCAGGCGTCGCCTCGTTAGGAACGGAAACTGGACCGGCGTTTGGGCACCGAATGGGGCAAACGCGTCACCGACAGCGTTCATGATCTCTCGTTCTTTCGCAACGTCCCTCAGTCCCTTGCTCATGATCCGATGGCGTAGCTCCGCGGCCACTTTCTTTCCGAAGACGGCGTCGATTGGCTCTTCAAGAACCGGCGCATGCAAGCCGCTTGCGATTCGGTTGTAGTTGAAGAAAAATATCAGATCATTCCCAAAGGGCCGAAGGAACTTAGACAGGAGGGTAACAGAAAGTCCTTTATAGCCCCACGGGTCTGCAAAAAGAAGTGTTGGACAGAGTGGTATGCCGTCTATGCTTTTTAGGATGTCCTTCTCAACAAGCGCGCAAGTCACCTTCGGAGGGTGGCGTAGGCCGCGAGCGGCCTCGGACAAGCGAATGTTCTTGTCGAGATCCTCGGCGACAGCGGGATCGCCCTCGTTGAACCGCGCCTGAAGGTGCTCGCGCATGTAGAGGTCTCTTGCCGCAGCTTCGAGTATCAATAGAGGCGTCGATAAAGTCCCATCGGCGTATTTACCTGGCCCCGCGAACAGATCCACATACGCTAAGTCCCGTTCGGGACCGGGTGAACCGGGTCTAGATCTTAGAACTTGGGACCATGCTGCGTGATACTTGACCACGATTCTTTGTTTCCGTAGCGAGGCTTCCGTGGGCCTGCCGAAGAAATCGCCCGTTGGCTTTTTCATACCGAAGAGAATTAACTTTAGCTTAAAACAATCTTTTCGGTGAATGTTCTGGACCAAGCGAGTCGGACGTAGGCCCATCCTTGAAAGTGTCGCCGAACGCTGGGACGGCTTTCCCTTAAGCCCGTTCGGCAACTGTGAAAATTCCCGTCATCAGTTGCCGCAAGTCCCGTTCTTAACTACAATCTTCAGAAGCAAAGCGCGCTCCGACTCCAGCCATCCGCTTGCGATCCGCTGCTGCCGTCGCTTCCGCGTTACTACGCTGAGCACGCCCACCCCGCTGAAAAAGATGCCGCCGAATAACCAGAAGTAAGGGAAGACGTCCTCGTCGCCGGTCTCTTCGACATATTTAAATGTCACCCGGTCGGCGGGCTCAATTGCGGGCACTGTTGAATCCAGATAGACTCCATACCGGCGCCCAGCGTCGGATCGGACACTCACCAGGGACCTGGTTTCACGTCTGCCAGTTGTCTGATAACTCAGGATCCGGCCGGTCACGGTTGGATGGTCCGTTGCCTTGATCACACCTCGCTCACGCAGGCTGGAGAAGCCGTAAGCAAAAAAGGAAATAGCAATCAGGATAAAGCCCGCCAATTCCCGTTTGTTTTGCTTACCACTGAAAAAACCAGAAGAGCGCCTACGCCAAACAACAGAAAGCAGAGAAAACCCATTGATCGGTGCTTCTACGGCCTGGCCGAGTAAGTTCTTACCGAGTTTACAAGCTCAGCGATCTTTCCCAGTCCAAAAGCGCTATCCAAAGATCTGAGCGCCGCCGCATCCGGTTGTTCCGGACCACTTCGCCTACAATCGCCGATCCGGAAGTTGGACGGACAAGGAACGAAAAGTCCCTATGCAACCTGCGATGCGCTCTTTATCTGGATGAATCTTCCCGAAGCCGATTGGTGCGTCGGCTTGCATCTTGTAGGGACGGACAGTTTCACCGCCAGCCGCGTGGCCCGATAAACTGGTTTAAGAGATGGCCACAGCTCCACAGCACTTGGTCGCCGAAAATGAGTATCTGCACACGTTGTATCGGCCAGACTGCGATTATGTGGACGGGTTCGTTCTGGAGCGCAATTTGGGCACACACCCGCACGGACGGCTGCAGACTTTGATTGCAGCCTATCTGGTGCAACGCGAACAAGAGTGGCAGATTCATGCGGTTGTAGAGGTTCGGCTGAAGATTCGGGCTCGCAAGTACCGGGTGCCGGACGTCATGGTTCTTCGTGCCGCCGCTTCATACCCCGCGTTGATCGAACAACCGCCATTACTCTGTATTGAGATCGTGTCGCCCGACGACAAGTTGCCGGATTGGGTTATCCGTGCGGGCGATTACCTTTCTATGGGCGTGCCCATCACCTGGATCGTCAATCCGGAAACAAAGCAGGCTTTCATCTACTCGGACGAAGGCACCGTCGAATCATCGGAGCCGGTATTGCTTCACGGCCAGATCGAACTGCCGATCACAGAATTGCTCGGACAGCTCTAGAGACGGACGGCCGGAAATATACGATTAAGGCCAGCCTAGATCGGCTATTAAAACGGCTCTGCCCCATTCCGCGCCTATCTGATGTCAACCGAGTCTGAGCCTGGCGCGACCTTTCGCGTCGTCAGTTCGCAAGGCCGAACCGTCTATTCCGCTGCGATCGGGCCATTGCTCGGCGTATGGAGTCATAGCAAAGCCGTGGCGTACAACGTCTATGGTCTCGATTGCGCCGCTCCCGATTCCCGGTGTTACTCGATTTGCGTATCAGGTCCGGTTTCCGCCAGTCCCCGAGCTTCGCTGTAGACACGCCCGCGGTTCTCTATTCAGGCCTGCTCCGGAACACTCGATTTTTCTATGAAACGGAGCGCGACGGACCTGATTACATTCCCAACGTCCTGCGCCGCCCGATTCCATTTCCTACTCCGGCAACGCTGCAGGGGCGCGGGTCGGCGAACTTTCGGACCCGAAGCCGCTTTCGGAATCGATTTGTTGCTTAAAATGTCGAAAACTTCGATTACCTGAAGAAAGAAGTTTAACTTCCGTAAATCGCGAACCGCTGGATCTACCATCTCCATTGCGCGGAGAAAAGTGGACCGCTCAGCAGCGCGTCGACACCGCTCGGATTCGTGCTGTTGGTGTCAATATCCACGCGCACTCTGCGGTACCCGGCCTGCAGCGTTACGGGCCCGAAGGTGATACCGGCATTCCCACTTGCTTCGAGGTAATGTCCGTACGCGCCAAAATCCATGCCGCGCAGTCCCCCATCGATTTCGAGAATCCGATGACGCCGAATGGGAAAGATTCGCCCCTCGACTCCGGCCAGCGGAAGGCCGATGGTTTCCGATTTGCTGGCGACGATACCCGTTTGCAAGGCATGAATGGTGCCGTCCGCATTGAGGTATGCGCCGCCTACGGAAAAGCCGAGATGTCCCGTGGGGCCGCTCAAGACATCGTATTGATAGCCCGCGAAGGCGTAGTTGAAATCGGCGTTCGATTGGAGCGTCTGGCTGACGCTGAAGGTCTCGCCCCTATAGGTGACGCTGCGGTCGACGGTGTTTTCGCCCTGCAATTGAAAGGGCGTGCCTTCGATTATGATGCGATGCTTTCGTCCCGGCTTGAACACCAGCCTCCCATAGAAAGTTCGCTGCCGCTGGTACACGCCCAGATCGGTCACCAAGTTGATGGGCGAGCCACTGGCTTGGATGGTTCCCGCAGAGTTGACCAGCCATCCCGAACCGGTCAGCTCAATATGAAGCTCCTCCGGGCTGTCGGCCGAGCGCTGGGCCCATGCGCCGCAGCCGGCGAGAGCGAGCAGAACCGATCCCACACAAAGCCTATGCAAGAGGTCTCCTCCTGCAATGCTTATCGAACGAACAGCATTTTCCTTCACATAACCCAGTCTAGGAGCGTAGCGTCTGGTCCTTTGTTAAGGCCGTGTCGGGAAGCGTTAAAGATAAAACCCACGAGCAAATCGACCGTTGCTGCAAAATGATTCGCGGCCGGGCGGCGCCAAGCAGCGCGATCGAACCGAGTATGAGCGGTCACTCGGCGCTTCAGGAATCGGCTGTCACGCCTAAAGCGAAGCGATCCAGCGCCTGATCATCGTTTTCGTCGCTTCATCCGGCTCATCATCGGCCAACCTCACCTGTCGCGTGTGGACCTCGAGAGTTTTTTCCGGATGCGTTTCCACGCGATCGTCGCGCCAGGCGTTCAAACGCACAATCGGATCGTGCGGTTCATCCGCTACGCGAATGGTCCAATTTTTAAGCGTGCCGCTCTCATGCTGAAGGAATCGCTGAATCGCTTGATGTTTCGGGGTGTGTGCCTCATGAGCTTCCATGCCACAATCCTACCGTTGCACCGGCAGACATTCGGCTCCACCGCTGCGTGCCGCTATCGGTGCATCCACTCATTGTGGTGCGCTTGATACTCGTGGATTCTGGCTGCATCATCGGCCAGAACCTGCCGGTCCTCGGGCCCTAAGCGTTGGTCGTTGGCGGATTTGCGCAGGGAATCGATCACGTCATTAACGGTTCCGTTGTCCCACACGCCCTGGTCGAGCTTGGCCTGCAACCCAGTCAGTTCCTGTTTGGTGCGCTCCAGACGGTGTCGCTCCTTCTCTGCGGCGGCCCCGGCGCTATAAATATGATCCAAGTCATTGCGGACTTGCATGAAGACGTGCGCGTGCCAATCGCCCCGGAAATAATCGTTCCGTTCATGCCGCCAATCTTGGGAAAAAAGGCATCCGGCAGCGGCCAGCAAAGTTAACGAAAGTTTTAAGATTCGGTTATTTTTCATAGATGGGGTTGTGCACCTCAGCCTGTTCGAGTTCCTAGCATCCCGAATAGTTACGGTCGAGTTACGATCCGGACATGCTTCGGGCCCAGTGCATGACCGGTGGTGCTTAAGCCGCGCTCCGAATGTGGCGTTGTACTTAGACATTGAGCAAGCGGCGTCCGCTACTAATCCCGCGTCTGCGGCTACTGGGTCTCCCCGCTCCAGACTGCCATGCGCCTCAGGATGCGGGCCATGCTCGTATTCGTCCAGCTTTCTCTTCTGATGCGTCGTTTAGAAGCGCGCGGATCTTCTTCTCGGCATCGTAGCGCCAGGTCTGATTTTTGGCCTGCTGATCGCGGCTGAGATCAAGCTTCTGACTCAACACTTTAAACTGCTCTTCCGCGGATGCTCGGCTTTGACGGCGCTGGTACCGGTCTGTTGCGCGAGCGCGGTGAGCGCGAACAACGACACGTATGCGATGACAAGTTGCTCGCTGGAATAGAAGACCTGAAGCGAGGCCACAATGGACTTGCCCCCAAATTTGAGACAAACGGTTAAGACTCAAAAACGAGGCTGCGAAGTGATTGGAAATGGTGGGCGCTGCAGGGATCGAACCTGCGACCTCGTGCTTGTAAGGCACGCGCTCTAACCGGCTGAGCTAAGCGCCCTTACTCGCAATATTCGCACAAGGGGTTAAGCGCCCACCAGGCGGGCGTAAAGACTTCGCGCGACGCCGACATCGGTTGTGCCTTTGACAATGGCGCGGCCGTCGGGGAAAAACGTCAAGTGATATTTGGGTATCTCGAACCGTAGCGCAAATTCGTTCACACGCACGTCGCCCAAGGGCCGCAATTTGGACGCGAGCTGCTCCAAATCAAGAGGTCGCGCGCGTTCATGCAACTGCACGGCGTTGCGTCCGCACAAACTTACGGGCGCGCGCCGCTGGCCTTCGAGGTAGCGAAATTCTCGGTGCGCGCAGACGCGACAACCCGAATCGCGAACTCCGGCGCTGGTTTGCTTGCTCGCGCCGGTCCACACGTCCATCGTAAAAATCTTCGCTTCGAAATCTGGCCAGCCGGTGATCAGCCGGAGCGCCATCGCTACTTGGAGGGAAGCGACCCATGCGGTTGTTGACGCGAGCACGCCGTTGACGTCGCAAGTGGGTTGCGCGCCCGCGGGTGGCTCGGGATAGATGCACGCCAGACACGGCCCGCGCTGCGGCACCACCGGCATGGCCACTCCGTAGCTGCCGATTGCCGCGCCGTAGATCCATGGGGTCGCGCGCTTGACGCTAAGATCGTTGAGGAGATACCGAGTCTCGAAATTATCGGTCCCATCGAGGATGATGTCGCACCCGGTCACCAGTTCTTCCGCGTTCGATGGCGTCACATCGGTGACCAAAGGCTCAATCTTCACGTCACTATTGAGTTGATGAAGTCTACGCGCGGCGGCTATCGCCTTTGGAGATTCGCTTCGTGCGTCGGCTTCGTCGAAAAGCCATTGGCGTTGCAGATTTGTGTAGTCGACGTAATCGCGATCGATCAGGCGCAGGTGGCCCATGCCTGCGCGCGCCAGAGTCTCTGCCTGGAAGCTTCCCAGTGCGCCGCAACCCACGACACAGACGCTCGCGCTACGAATTTTTTCCTGGCCTTCTTTGCCGATCCCGGAGAACAGCACCTGCCGCGAATAGCGCTGCTGTTCATCCTGGCTGCTCCGCAGAGGGGCGTCCATATACGACGATGCTAACAGCGGCCCATTCATTCGCTGCGAGGCTGCTGCTGTTCATCACGCTGAGCGCCGCCGGCCGCGCACAGACATCGCAAATGCCGACCATCCAAGACGCGCTGCGCTACGAAGGCCAAACGATTGCGCAAATCAGCTTTGCGCCCGCCGATCAGCCGCTCACGGACGCTGATCTCATGAACCGGCTCCCGTTCAAAGAAGGTAGCGTATTCCACGAACAGGCATTGCGCGGAGCGATTCAGAACCTATACGCTTCGGGCCGCTTTTCGGATCTTGCCGTAGACGCGCGCGAAACGCCGCATGGTGTGGCGCTGCGCTTTATCACAGAACGCGCCTATTTTGTGGGACGCGTTCTTGTGCTGGGTGTTCCTGCGCCGCCGAACAGCGGCCAGCTCTTGAGCGCCACGAAACTCGTCTTGGGCACGCGTTATGCAAACAGTCAAAAAGATGAGGGGGTGGACGCGATCAAGACTCTTTTGCGCGACAACGGTTTTTATCATGCGAGCGTTGTGGCAAAGGTGAATCTCGATGAGAGGACCTCTGAAGCGAACGTCACGTTCGGCGTGGGCGCGGGCAAGCGCGCGCATTTCGAATGGCCGGCAATTACCGGAAACTCTCAGCGGCCGGACCAAAGCATCGTGCGTGCGACTCACTGGAAACGACTGTACGGCTGGCTGGGCTGGCAGCAGGTGACCGAGGCCCGGCTACGACAAGGCCTCGAAAACATTCGCAGGTATTACCAGAAACGTGACCTTCTGGAATCGCGGGTTACACTGACCCGGCTCGATTATCATAACGACAGTAACTCCGTCGAACCGACGATCGATATTGAAGCCGGCCCTCGCATCTCGATTCGGGTAACGGGAGCAAAGATCAGCGCCGGAACGCTTCGCCAGCTTGTGCCCGTGTACCAGGAGCGATCTATCGACCAAGATCTTCTGGCCGAAGGTCAGCACAATATCGCGTCCTACTTGCAATCGCAGGGATATTACGATGCAAAGGTGAGTTTCAATGCATCGCCGAAGGCGGATGGAGGCGAGCGGACCATCACTTACCTGGTTACACGCGGGGCGCGGCACCGGTTTGTTCATCTTGAAATTCGCGGCAACCATTACTTTGCCGATCAAACGATTCGCGAGCGCCTCTACATGGAGTCCGCGGAATTCCCGCGTTTCCCTTATGGCCGGTTTAATGACACTTACTTGCGCGACGATATCCACTCGATCGAGAATCTATATGCCGCGAACGGATTTCGGGACGTGAGAGTAACGTATCGGCTGCAGGATGAATATCGCGGAGCGCGGAATCATCTGGCGGTGTTCCTTACGATTCACGAAGGACCGCAATGGTTTGTTTCCGTCTTGTCAATCGAAGGCGCGGCAACGGGAGATCTTGGTGCGCTTACATCACTCGCTACTTCCTTCCGCGGGCAGCCGTTCAGCGAAACAAGCGTTGCAAACGACCGTGACAATATCCTGAACTATTATTACGATCGCGGCTATTTAAGGGCAAATTTCGATTACTACATAACTCCGACCAAAGAGCCGCACACGGTTGCGATCCGGTATGTGCTTGATCCGGGGCCGCGGGACTATGTACGCCACGTCTTTGTGACAGGCTTGGCAACCACGCGCCGGAACTTAGTGTATGACCGCATTGAATTGAAGGACGGCCAACCGCTTTCGCTCGAAGAAGAAACAGACAGCCAGCGGCGTCTGTACGAACTTGGAATTTTCGCGCGGGTGAACACGGCGCTCGAGGATCCCGATGGAGATGAGACCGGAAAGAACGTTCTCTATGACATTGACGAAGCGCGTCATTATGCGATCAACATGGGAATCGGCGCGCAGATTGCCCGAATCGGAGGCGGCGTTACCACCCTCGACAACCCCGCCGGCACAACGGGATTTGCGCCGCGCGTTTCATTTGGCATAAGCCGTCTCAATTTCCTTGGCCTCGGCCAGACTCTCAGCCTTCAGACCAGTGTTTCGACCATTGAGCAGCGTGGCGCGCTCACTTATTTCATTCCTGAATTTATATCTAATAACAATCTGAACCTTACAGTTACTGCTCTGATAGACGATTCGAGCGATATCCGAACCTTCACCGCAGACCGGCGTGAAGCCTCCATCCAATTAGGAGAGCGACTCTCGCGCGCCTATACAGTGCAATACCGGGTCGTGCTCCGCCACGTGAGTTTGTTGAATTTGAAAATCGACCAGCTATTAGTGCCTTTGTTGTCACAGCCTGAAACAGTAGGGCTGGGCGAGTTTTCGTTCATTCAAGACAAGCGCGACGATCCTACCGACGCGCATCACGGCGTCTACAGCACCGTCGATCTTGCGTATGCACCCGGATTCCTCGGATCACAGACACATTTCGCGCGCGCGCTTTTTCGAAACTCCACTTACTATACGTTGCACCGCGATTTAGTCCTCGCGCGAAGTACGCAATTCGGAGTGATCAGCCGGACGGGCGGAAGGTCTACCATCCCGCTGGCTGAACGTCTTTATTCCGGCGGATCGACGTCTATCCGGGCGTTTCCCGATTTTCAGGCCGGTCCACGCGATCTCACAACCGGATTTCCACTCGGCGGAAACGCGCTCTTCATCAACAACACAGAATTGCGCTTCCCGCTTTATGGCGACAATCTGCGCGGCGTGCTGTTTGAAGACGCCGGGAACGTCTACGACACGTTGGGAGATTTCAGCTTCCGCTTCCGGCAGCGCAATCTGCAAGACTTCAACTATATGGTGCAAGGCGTCGGGTTTGGCATTCGCTACCGCACGCCGATCGGTCCGGTGCGGGTGGATCTGTCACTCAGCCCGGATGCGCCCCGTTTCTTCGGACTGAAGGGAACATTGGAGGATTATATAAACGGAACTGCTGTTCCGGCCGTCCAAAAAATCAACGGGTTCCAGTTTCATATTTCTTTAGGTCAAGCTTTTTGATGTACAAGCTGCTTTTGATTTTGTGTGCCCTGAGTCCGTTGTGGGCGGAGGTGATCGACCGGATTGCCATTACAGTGGACCAGCAGGTGATCACGGAGTTGCAGCTTGACGAAGAGCTTCGAGTAACTGCTTTTTTGAATAACCAGCCAATCGATCGCAGCCCGGAAGCTCGGCGTCCCGCGGCAAACCGCCTGATTCAGCAGCTTATGGTCCGACAGGAGATCGAATTGCGGCATTACCCCGGGCCCCGGCCAGCGGATATCAAGCTATACTTCGATCAAATTCGTAAGTCATTTTCTTCCGGAACAGGTTTCAACGAATCTTTAAAGCAATATGCGCTGACCGAAGAGATATTGCGCCGGCACCTTGCCGTGCAGTTGGCAACGGTGCAATTTGTAGATGTTCGCTTCCGTCCGGATCTAGACATCTCCTCGAGCGACATCGAAGGATATTACCGGCGTGAGATCTCTAAGTGGCAGACGGAACATCCTGGCGCGCAACCGCCCACCTTGGCTCAATCCAGAGAATCGATTCGCAACGTGCTCGCAAGCGAGCGAACCAGTGAGGCGCTCAGCACGTGGCTTCAAGAGCGGCGAAAGCAAATGAGCATTGCGTATCTCGATAAATCGCTCGAGTAATTGCATGTTGAAAGTGCGCCACATCTTGGTCCTGATGGGAATCGCTTTGGGGGTGGCGATCGTCGCGGTTGTAGTAGCACTTTACGCTCTGCAGACGACGTGGTTCAAGCAGCAGGTTCGCCACAACATCATTGCGGCTGCACAGCAAGCGAGCGGCGGGCATGTAGAAATTGGAGCATTCAATTATCATTGGCGCACTCTGACGGCCGAGTTTACTGATTTTGTCGTACACGGAACGGAATCGGCCACTTCGCCGCCTCTATTTCGGGCGGCTTCCGTACGGGTACGGCTTCGGCTGGTGTCTATTTTGCGGCAGGATGTCGATATCGCGCTGCTCAAGCTGGATCGGCCGCAGCTTCGCATCCAGGTTTCTCAGGATGGCACGACGAACATGCGCGCGAGCAGGTTGCGCGTGAGCGCCTCGCAGATTGTTGACCAGTTACTGAAGCTCAGAGTGCGGCGTTTCGAGTTTCAAAACGGCGTGGTGCAGGTGAACGATGCGGAAGTCCCAATTAGGGCCCGCGTGGATGACTTGAGCGTGGCGCTCCAATATGAAGGCGGCGCGCCAGGGTACGCCGTTTCGCTAGCCTCGCGCGACGTGCACCTCACGACCACTCGCCTACGGGATTTCACGGGGAACCTGAAGCTGGCCGCACATCTAGAACGAGATCGTGTAGTTGTCGATAACCTGGTGCTTGCTTCGGGAACATCCATATTAAATGCGCACGGCGAGCTACGGGATTTCGCGCGGCCCACGGCTGATTTTAACTTAAATGCGCGTGTGGCGGTTCCGGAACTTACAATCGTTACGAGCTTTCCGGGACTTCAGCAAGGGGAGCTGGAGATAAAAGGAACGATTCGATACGACGGGACGTCTGGTGCGCGGCTGGACGGAAGCTTGTCCGGTCAAGACGTCCGTTATCACTCGCCAACGTTGGAGTTGAACGTCGGCCATGTTAATACGAATGTCTTCGCAACCAGCAAAGGAATTCGTCTGAATGGTTTGGTTCTAAGCGCGCTCGGCGGCGCGATTCGCGGAGATATTTTCGTTCAGCAAGACGGCGGAGTGCAATTTTCCGGTAACTTTGCCGGCTTAAATACTCGGGAAGTAGTCGCGCTGGACCGAATTCCTCGATTGCCATGGAGCGGTTTCGCGAACGGAAACCTCCAGTTATCGGGGACGATGGGCAAGCGTAATTTCGCGCTCCACGCGACGGCCCACGTTACTCCTTCGCGATCCGGCGTTCCGATAACCGGCGAGATAGATGTCTTCTACAGGCAGCCCGCTGAAACGCTCATCTTCGGCAACTCGCATGTAAGTCTGCCGCACACGAAGCTTTCGTTTTCAGGGACCGCCGACAAAACGATGCAGGTATCTTTCGATACGACGGACGCCCAGGATTTCTCGCCGATCCTTCCACCGGCAAGCGATCTTCCTCTACCGGCCATCAGTAACGGCGGAAATATTCATTTCCAAGGCACAGTCTCCGGGCCAATTTCAAATCCATATATTACAGGCGAACTCGCGGCGTCTGAATTCGAGTTAAGCCAGGTTTTCTGGCCGCAGGCGCACGGGCGCGTCAATCTGGCCGAAGGCGGCATCGATTTCTCAAACTTCAGTGCGGATTCCAGCTTGCTGCACATCGCCGGAAAAGGTCACCTGCAGCTAAAGAATTGGACGTTTTCATCACAAAGCGCAGTTCGGTTGAACGCACAGTTTCAAAATGCCGATCTCGCCAAAATTCCGGCAAATTACCTGCCATGGAAATGGCCGTTTACTCCAGGGACAGCTTCGGGAACGTTCAATGTTTCCGGCAGCATCAGCGATCCCCGCGGAGTTGCTCACTTGAACATAGAAAACCTGGATGCGTACGGCGAGCGCATCAACGGGCTGCAGTTTGACGCTCGTTTTCAGCCGAACGCCTTGGAGATTGCAAAGGGCACGATGCGCGCCGGTCCTGCCTTTCTGAGTTTTTCGGGAACTTATGCGCATGCCGCCAGTTCGTGGAAAGAGGGTCAGCTTTCGATCAAAGCCGATAGCAACGGTTTTCCACTCGGGGGTGTCAGCCCAGTACGGCAGATCGAGCCGAGATTGCGCGCGCAAATGGAGGTTCACGCGCGAGCCACTCTGGCGGTCTCGCCGGATCACATCGTGCCTGCGGATGCAAGCGGCACGATCCTTTTGCGAGACATTTCTATCGGTCGTGTCCCTTACGGCAGCCTAACTGCACGAGCGGGGACGCAGGGCAAGTTACTGAATGTGAATTTATTCGGCACACTTCGGGGCGCGCGGGTTTCGGGCACATCCCAGATTCAACTGGTGGAGAACTTGCCGTCTGACGGTGAAGTACACCTCGAGCGGATCGGCATTCCTCTTCTGTATGCGCTTGCGACGACGAATCCGACGCAGCATTTGCCTTTGGATGGTTGGCTCGCCGGAGGCATTAACTTCAGCGGACCGCTCGAGCATCCGGAGCAACTGCGGGGCACTCTGCAACTCAGTCAAATCGAGCTGACTTCTGCTGCTTCAGTCGCCGGCGAGACTCGTTCACGCGCGGCCGACGTGATTTTCCGCAATTCCCATCCCATCGTTCTCGACGCCGCAGACGGAATCGCAACCATTCGCTCGTTCGAGGTGAATGGAACCGATACTACTCTCGGCGTGCGCGGCCGGATTCCTTATTTGCATCAGACCGGCCTTGATTTACTGCTTCGCGGCGCGGCTGACTTACGCATCTTGCAGCTTTTCGATCCGAATTTACGGTCAGCCGGACAGTCCACGGTAGCCGCGTCAGTTACCGGCGCTCTCAGCCATCCGGCAATTAATGGAGCCCTCCAACTACATAACGGTTCCTTCTCGTTGAGCACGCTGCCGATTGCTCTAACTGCCGTGAACGGCACGATCAACTTCAACGGGGACCGTGCAACGATTCAAGATCTCAGCGCAGAAACAGGGGGCGGGGGAGTCTCTCTCGCTGGATTTGTCACATACGGCGGAGGTCTGCCGGTTTATCACCTCGACGCGAACGCCGCGAACGTTCGCGTGCGTTATGCGGGCACGAGCGCGACCGCGACCGCGGATCTGCGGCTGGCCGGAACCAGCGATAACAGCGTTCTCTCCGGCAATGTTATCGTTTCGCGCATTGCTTTCAATCCCAACTCTGACGCCGGCACTTTGCTGGCCTCTGCCGCCGCTCAGTCACTCGCGCCCGCGAGCGAAGCAGACTTTTTCACCGGGCTTCAACTCGATGTTCACATTCAAAGCGCCGCGGATCTGCAGGTGAGCACGGCTCTCAGCCGCGATCTCGAGGGCGAAATCGATCTCCGCCTCCGCGGCACTCCGCAGCGCCCGATTCTACTTGGTACGGCTTCCATCAATCAAGGTAATATTCGGGTTTTCGGCACGAAATATACGATCAATCGTGGGGAAGTAAGTTTTGTGAATCCGGTGAAAATCGAACCTGTACTTAACCTGGACTTACAGACACAAACTCGGGGGATCAGTGTCGATATTACGATTTCCGGAACCATCGGTAAGTTGAATATCAATTACCGTTCTGACCCGCCTTTGCAGCCTCGTGACATCATTGCGCTGCTCACGGTAGGCCATACTCCCGATATTGCGGCGAACATTTCCGGCGCGCCCGCGACGAGCTCGGACGTAAGTGCGCTGCAATCGAATGCAAACACGGTTTTTGGAGCGGCCATCGCGCCGAGTTCCGGCGCGTTACAGAAATTGTTCGGCGTGGCGAATGTCAGAATTGATCCCATGGTGGAAGGCATCACCAATACGATGCAGCGGCTTACGATCGAGCAGCAGATCTCGCGAGATATTACGGTCACTTATGTGACCAATCTCTCCGAGACATCGGAGCAGATCTTCCGGTTCGAATGGGCGTTCAGCCCGCAGTATTCTGTGGTCGCGCTGCGCGATGACAATGGCGAGTTCGGTATCGATTTTCAGTACAAGAAGCGCTTCTAGGATGCCGATACCCCCCAGTTACTTATTACTAACATTATTAGTCGCGTTGCCGCTATCCGCCGCTCCACCTACTTTTAACAAGGATGTCGCTCCAATTGTTTTTGAGCACTGCGCGCCTTGTCATCACCCGGGGGGAATCGGGCCGTTTTCGTTGCTGAATTACCGGGACGCACGCAAGCATGCGTCTCAGATCGCGGATGTGACTGCGCGCCGATATATGCCGCCCTGGCCGCCTGAACCCGGGTATGGCGATTTCAAAGACGACCGGCGGCTCAGCCAGGAGCAGATCCGTGTGATTGCCACATGGGTGAAAGCAGGCGAAATCGAGGGCGACGCGAGCGACTTGCCGCAGGCTCCGAAATTTGCGAGCGATTGGCAGATGGGCACGCCCGACCTGATCCTTCGCATGCCGAAGCCGTTCGAGATGCCCGCGGGCGGGACGGACGTTTTCCGCAATTTCGTGATCCAGACCGGATTGAAGGAGACGAAATATGTTCGAGGGCTGGAACTGCGGCTGGATAACACCCGCGTGGTGCATCACGCAAATGTAGTGCTGGACCGGACGGAGTCCTTGCGAACGCACGACGGGGAAGACGGGCAGCCCGGATTTCCCGGAATGGATGTGACGACGGAGGCATCGCCGAACGATTTCGATCCCGATTCGCACTTCCTGTTCTGGAAACCAGGCACCCTGCTGCATCCGGAACCCGACGATATGAGCTGGCGGCTGGATCCGAGGACAGATCTGATTCTCAACCTGCACCTGCAGCCGACAGGCAAGCAAGAATCGATTCGCGCAGAAGTCGGAATCTATTTCGCCTCGCATGCACCGACGCGCTTCCCGATGCTCGTGCAATTAGAGCACGATGGCGCGATCGATATCCCGCCGGGCGACCGGGATTTCACCGTTACGGACAATCTCACGCTGCCGGTGGCGGTCGATGTGCTTGCCATCTATCCGCACGCGCACTACGTCGGGAAAACGGTGGAAGCGTGGGCGATTTTGCCCGACGGCCAGCGCCGCTGGCTGATACGCATTCCCGATTGGGACATCAACTGGCAGGCCGTTTACGAATACCGGCATCCGGTTTCGCTTCCTAACGGCACAAAACTCGCCATGCGCGTGACGTATGACAACTCTGCATTGAATCCGCGCAATCCGAATCGTCCTCCGAAGCGCGTGCGAACGGGCAACCGCGCGGAAGACGAAATGGGTCACGTGTGGCTGCAAGTTCTGCCCAAGACCGCGAACGGTTCTCAGGAAGACCCGCGCCTGGCGCTGCAGGAGGCACTCATGCGGCGGCGTCTCGAAAAATATCCGGCGGATTTTCTGGCTCACTATAATCTTGCGGCGCTCTTGCAACTGCGCGGGAAGTTTGACCAGGCGATCGCATCTTATGAAGACGCCTTGAAAGTGGAACCGAAGAGCGCCACGGCGCGCAACGGGCTGGCCGCGGCTTTGTTAATGGACGATCACATCCCGGAAGCCATTGAACAACTGCGAGCGACGCTGGCAGCCGATCCATCGTATTTGAATGCGCGTTATAACCTGGCGCGCGCCCTTGCCGCAACGGATGATTTAAACGGCGCCGAAATTGAGTACGTGACGTTCCTCAAAGCCAAACCCGATGATGGCGCCGCGCAGGCCGACCTGGGAACGATTTACTTCAAAGAACATCGTTACGCCGAGGCGCTCGCCCACTATCGGGAAGCAGCGCGGCTCAATCCCCACAACGCCGACATCGAGGCGAATCTCGGGACCATGCTCGCCATTACCGGAGATCTGCCCGGTGCCATGGAAGCCTTCGAGCGTGCGTTAAGCATCAATCCGAATCACGCCGCGGCACGCGCGAATCTCGCCAAAGTGCGCGCGCAACTCACGGCCCAAAAGTGATTTCGGTAGCGCGCAGTGTTACGAAATAAGAGTGAACCGCCGCAGCTTCCTGTTGTCCTCCTTATCGCTGCCCATCGCATTGCGCGCGCAGCAGACACCCGACGTGAAGTTCCCAAGCGCTGCCAGAGAGCGCCTGTCCGTATCCACCTATCCGTTCCGGAGCGTCATCAAATCGCATGGCCGCCGGCACAAATCGGAATCGGCGAACGCAACGCTCACGTTGCAGGAATTCGCTGCATCCATCCCCGCGCGTTTCCAGGTTCGCGGGATTGAGCCGTGGAGCCCGCACTTCGAATCGACGGATCCGGAATACGTGCACCAGCTCAGCGCATCCTTCAAGCGGTCGGGTGTTCATGTGGTCGATGTCCCGGTGGATGCGGCCGTGCACCCGTGCAGCGACAGCGCCGAGGAGCGGCAACAATCGATTGCGACCTGGCGAACTTGGGTAGATGCGGCGGTGATACTTGGCTCGCCCAGCGTGCGCGTGCATCTGCCGGAGCAGGGAGGGGACGATTGCGTGATTCAAGCGCTGCGGGAGCTGGTCACATACAGCACGCCGAAAAACATCGTGGTGAATATCGAAAACGATGATCCGAAATCGGAAGAAGCGTTCCGCGTGGTGAAGGTGATTGAGCAAGTCAACAGCCCGTTTCTGCGCGCTTTACCCGATTTCTGTAATTCGCGGCTGGTCGGCGACGAACCCTATACTTATCGCGCACTCAACGCGATGTTCGCTCACGCCTATAACATCAGTCACGTCAAGGACGAAGAAAGCGATGAGGGTAAAGTGTACCGAGTGGACGTGAATCGGATATTCGGCATCGCAAAGAACGCCGGGTACCGAGGGTATTTCTCAATGGAATGGGAAGGGCAGGGTGATCCGTACGAGGGTACGAAGCGATTGCTCGCTCGGAGCTTAAGAAATCTCTATTCGTAGCACCTATTGCGGCGCAGGCTGCTTCAATTTTTCGAGCACCGCGCGTGCTTCGTCTTTCTTGCCGGCTGCTTCGAGCGTCTGGCCAAGCAGGTAATTCGCTTCGCGGTTATTGGGGTCGAGCAACAACCCGCGCTTCAGAATGCCTTCGGCGTTGGACAGGTTGCCGGTCTTCAAATAACACTTGCCTAAAAGAACATATGGCCCGCTGTAATTCGGGTTCAGCCAAACCGCGCGCTGCAGGTTGGGAATGGCCACATCCCAACTCTGTTTGCGAGTGTAAGCATCCCCCAACCGGTACCACGCCATCGCAAAGTTCGGGTTGATCGCGAGTTCCGCGTTCAGATCCTCGATCCCTTCATCGACACGTCCGCGGTAAATCGCCACTTCGCCGAGCAGGAAATGGGCCTCAGGCAGTTTGGGGTCCAGAGCAATCGCCTTCTGCACCTCCACCACGGCTTCGGCCTCGTATTCTTTCTTCAGCATCATTTGCCCGGCGATGAGGTGCGCGCCCGCCGAATCCGGCTTCAGCCCGAAAAGCCGCGCAAAGGAAGCCTCCGATTCGGGTTCCTGCTTGGTTTGCAAATACGCGTACCCGAGCATGTAATTTGCTTCGCCTACATCCGGCACTTTCTCAAGCCACGGTATGGCTTTCGAGGCCTGCGACAGCATGAAATAACTTTGCCCGATCATGAGCATGGATTCTTTGTATGCGGCCGAATCCGGCTTTTCGGTTTTGGCGGAGTCCTCAAGCGCGGTGATCGCCTCCGCATATTTCTGCTGTTTGTAGAGGTCGACGCCGCGCTGGTGGGCATCTTCGGCGACCGCGGCAAACGCCAGGAGCAGCGCGAAGAAGCACGCCATATCAAAAGTATAATGTCGATTGCAGAACACCCTCTGGGCCGCCGTTATTCTCTGCTGCGGCTGCGCTTCGGGGACCCAAGTCGGCTCCTCGCCGGCCCATCCCTGCCTACCCTGTCACCCGGCTGAAGTCAAACGTTTTCTGGCGTCCCCAATGGGAGATTCGCTCAGCACTCCCGGAGAAGAACCCGATGGCCGGTTCGTTCATCAGGCTTCGGGCGCCATCGTCAGCATTTTTAGGAAAGACGGCGCAATGCACCACAAAATTGAGGAGCGCGGGCTTTCGGCCGATTATCCAATCTCTTACGCCATCGGTTTCGGCTCGGTCGGCCGCAGCTACCTCATCGAGTTGGGAGGACACTTCTTCCAATCTCCGGCAGCCTTCTACACGGCGCATTCCGAGTGGAACCCCTCGCCCGGCTACGAAACGGAACGCATCCTCGATTTCACGCGCCCGATTACCTCCGACTGCCTGGTCTGCCACTCAGATTCGGTAAAAAAGACCTCCGCCGGCACAACGCTCAGTCCAATCGGTTGCGATCGCTGCCACGGGGACGGAGAAAATCACCGCCTGCATCCTTTGCCCGGCACGATTGTGAATCCAGCCAGGCTGCCGAATCGCGAGCGCGACAGCATCTGCGAGCAGTGTCATTTGGAAAGCGCAACGGTGGTGCTGAATCCGAATAAATATTGGTGGGATTTCCATCCTGGAGAGCGCCTGGAACAGGTTGAGGCGCATTATGTCTACCGTGCCGCTGGTGGCGAGCAATTGCCGATCGGCGCCGTCAGTCAAGCCGAGCAGCTCGCCCTGAGCGCGTGCGCGCGCGCGAGCGCTGGAAAGCTCTGGTGCGGCACCTGTCACAATCCGCATGGCGAACCGGTCGACCGCCGCAGTCAAATCAAACAGATCTGCGAATCCTGCCATGCGCCGGCTCAAGTCTTAGTCATCCATAAGCAAGAGCCGGACGATTGCGTCTCCTGCCACATGCCGCGGCGCCAGGCCGTCGATGTCTCGCACGCAGCGATCACCGACCATCGGATCGCGAAGCATCCAGCCGAAATCAGGACAGTGAATGATCAGAAAATCCTGGCCCCATGGCATGCGCCGGAGCCGCAGTTCGCTAAGCGCGACCTAGGGCTGGCCTATTTCAATGTGGCGAAACGCGAAGGCTCGGGCAATGACTTTCAGAAGGCGTTTGAGATACTTTCCCCTTTGCCGGCGACTGAAGCGGATCCGGCGGTATGCGCCACGCTCGGTTACATGCTGCTGGGTACGGGGCGGGCTCAAAGCGCGGTGGAGTGGTTTCGACGCGCGGTTACGCTTCAGCCCGAGAGCGCGGAATACTGGCTCGACATCGGTGTGGCGCAAAACGCCGCCGGTGACAGCGTCTCGGCGGTGCAGTCGTTGCGGCGCAGCATTCAGAAAAATCCCTACGATTATCGGGCTTATAAGGCTCTTTCCGATCTTTACAAGTCCGAGAAGCAGCCGGAACAGAGCCAGGCGATCACCGCCGAATTCTTGCGTCTTGTCCCGCAGAGTATCCTCATGCGGATTCGTCCGTAGTCACCCTTACCAAAAATTGAGGAAATCGCCGTAAGACTTTCCAATGATGCAACTTTTCTCTTTGCGTTCGCCGCTACTTCGATTACAATAGGCCCGATGGTGTGAGTTGTAGGTGCTGTACTCCGCACGGCTGAGGTGTCGTGCGGCTGCTGTTTTTTGACAGTTTGCTTCCAAGGAGAAGGTATGGTCTGCATACGCAGGGGCTTCTTGTATTCTTTTTTCCTCGCGTCTGCTCTGCTACTGATGTGGGCGGGCAGCGCAATCGCGCAACAGGTTTTCGGCAGCATCATTGGGACGGTTACAGATCCCAGCGGTTCTGCCGTGAACAATGCGAAAGTTACGATCACGGACGTCACGAAGGGTACGTCGTTCGAAGTAAACACGAACGACGCCGGGCAGTATACGAAGGGGCAACTGATTCCCGACACGTACAAGGTGACGATTGAAGCGCCCGGTTTCCAGAAGGTGGTTTCGAACGATCTTCAGGTTGTGGTGGACCAGTCGACGCCGTTCAACGCGACCATGCAGGTAGGTAATGTCGAGCAGACAGTGGAGGTTACGGCCGCTGCGCCTTTGCTGCAGACGGATCGCGCTGACGTGGCGCAGACATTTACCGCCCGGGAACTCTCCGAATTGCCGAGCATCGGACACAATCTTCAAGCGTTCGAGCTCTTGAATCCGGGTGTTGTGAAGTTCGGATGGCAGCATGCGTCGGACGAGAACCCGCAGGGCAGCGTGCAAACGGAAGTGAACGGACAATTGTTCGACAGCACGGGCTACTACCTGGATGGAACGATCAACCAGGACCCGATTCTGGGTATTATCGTCATCAATCCGACCTTCGATTCCGTCAGCGAAGTGAAGCAAGCGAGCCAGGATTACGATGCCGAGTTCGGTTATGAGGGCGCGGGCTTGATGACGTATTCGACGAAGTCGGGCACCAACGAGTTCCATGGGGACGCTTTCGAGTATCTCTACCTCAATACGCCGGGATTCCAGGATTTCGGCCGTGATCCATTCTCGCAGGACGTGGCGCTATCGCCGGGTGTTTACACGCCGACTACGCATCAAAGCCAATTTGGCGGATCGATCGGAGGCCGCATCATCAAGGACAAGCTGTTCTTCTTCGGCGATGCGCAGATCAGCCGGAACCACACGGGCGGCTCAACTCTGACCAATACCCCGAGCGCGCAGGAGCGGACCGGGAATTTGAGCGATTGGCTCGCGCTTCCGAACGTGGGCACCTTCACGGCGAATGGCACGACGTACTCAAACAATCAGATTTTCGATCCGCTGACGGGCAACCAGGCGAACGGAACGGGCCGCACCCCGTTTGCGGGGGATGTCATTCCGACTAGCCGGTTGAGCCCGCAAGCGCTCGCTCTGCTGACCTATTTCCCTCTGCCGAACACCTCCCAATCCTGCGCCGGATGCCCGTATCAGAACTACTCCGGTAGCGGCGTTCTGGGGAACGACGCGGAGCAGTGGAACACGCGGTGGGATTATTACGCCAGCCAGAAGGATTCGATCTTCGGCCGGTTCAGCTCGGCGCACTTCACGCTTGGCGGGCCTGGCGTATTCGGCGTGGAAGCGGGGGGCGACGCTTTGACTGGTCTCACCACATCCGGTAGCGCACTGCGGTACGCGGGCGAATCTTCGTCGCAGGACTATAGCATCGCCGCGGGCTGGACGCATACGGCCAGCGCCACTTTGGTCAACGAATTCCGCTTCGGGTATATGAAGTACTTCGTGAACGATGTCCCCGGCGGGTTCGGCTCGCAACCGGCCACGGCGGCGGGGATCCCGGGCATGAACCTTGATAGCACGTATACGTCGGGCATGCCGTACTTCCGGATCGAAGATCCTTCGTACGATTACAAGCTAGGCTATGACCTCGATACGAACGGCTGCAACTGCCCTCTAACCCAGCGAGAACAGCAGTATCAGTTCGTCGATAACATCAGCAAGATTCACGGAAACCACAACTTCAAGTGGGGCGCCGATATCCGATATGCACTGAACCTGCGTGTTCCGAGCGACAATCACCGCGCGGGTGAGACTTACTTCAACGGCAGCAATACGGGCTACATCCCGTCGGTGGGAGCTTCTCCGGAAGGTGGCCTCGGGCTTGCATCGTTCCTGTTGGGCGACCCATACCAGTTCCAGCGTTACGTCAGCAGCAGCACGGATGCGATGGAGCATCAGAAGCGCTTGTTCTGGTATGGCCAGGACGAGTGGCGCGTCACCCCGAAACTGACATTCACCTACGGGGTCCGCTGGGAAATGGTCTTCCCTGAGACCGTCAACGCTCCCGGAAACGGCGCGGAACTGAACGTTAATACCGGGCTGATGGAAGTGTTCGGGGAAGGCTTGGTTTCGAGCCATGGGTATCAGTCGATGAACTGGCATGAATTCGCGCCGCGCGTCAGCCTGGCCTACCAGATCACGCCCAAGACGGTGGTGCGCGCCGGTTATGGGTGGACCTATAGCCTGGGTACGTTCGGTTCTACTTTCGGCCACAACGTAACGCAAAACGTGCCGGTATTAGCCCACCAGAACATCACGCAGCAGACCGCTTGCGGGAACAATTTCTGCGATGTGTTCACGCTAGGGCCAAGCGGCAACGGTTTGGCTGTCGGACCTACGCCCTACAGCCCCGGCACGCTGGTTCCCGGACCGAACGGAACATTCTCACTGCCGGGTACCGGTCCTGAAGCGGTTGAATCCAAGACCCGGCCGGGCATCTTCACGATGCCGGTGTTCTATCTATTCAACTTCGCGGTGCAGCATCAGGTGACGAATAAAATTTCGATTCAGGGCGCGTATGTAGGCAACCAAGGGCGACATACGCCTCTGGGGACGGACATGTCCTTCAACATGAACCAGGAGTTCTACAATCCCGCTGTTCCGGCGGGCACGGCGAGCCTCTATCCGTTTGCGGGACTCTATGGTCCGCGCTACAACTACGGTTGGACGCAGGCCATCGACAATTACTGCAACTGCGCGAATAATGAGTACAACTCGTTCCAGGGTCTTGTGAAGGTTGCCGGCGCTGGCGGCTACACGCTAACGGGCAACTATACGTGGCAATCGTCGCAAGGCGATGGATGGGGCGGAAACGAAGGCTATACGTTCCTGTATGACCGGGCGCTGGGCTGGGGCAACAACCCCAACATCCCTCACCAGCAGATCACGCTGGCTCAAACCTGGAACATTCCGTTTGGACGCGGCAGGAAGTGGGGCTCGAACATGAACCGGGCGGTGGATTGGGTCCTGGGCGGCTGGAACCTGAGCGGAATTACATCCGTATATAGCGGCGTTCCATTCATGCCGACCATCGACAACTACGGCGCGAATGGAGGACAGCCGTACACAGGCCCGAGCAATCGGCCGGATGTCGGTTCAGGCAGTCCGTATCCGTCGACCCAGAACCGCAATCAATGGATACTGGGGTTGAGTAACAGCAGTGCTTATGCTCTTCCGGCGGCGGACACTTTCGGCAACTATCCGATTAACACGCTCTACGGACCGTGGTTCTTCGATCAGGACGTTTCGGTGATGAAGCAGTTCGCCATAACGGAGCGGCTGAAGTTTACGCTCCGCACGGATGCGCGCAACGCGTTTAATCACACGAATCTAGGAACGCCTAACTCGGATATTCAAAGCAGCAGCGTTGGCCAAATCACCGGTTTGGCCTTCGGCGGCGGCAACATGCGCTTGCTGCAGTATTCCGGCACCATCAGCTGGTAGTCGCTAGACCACATCGGTAATCACGACCGGCAGGGCGGAAGCTCTGCCGGTCTTTTTATTGGGTGGAGCGGACAGGCTGTGGGGCACCGGAGCCGTCAGGGCGGGCTCGGCCGCTGTCCGCGATTATGGATCAGGACTCAGTGCTGCGCGTACTTCGGATCGATCTTCCCGGCCAGCGTCAATTCCGACGCAGCCTCGTCTTTCTTACCAACTTTCTCGAGCGCCATACTCAGGCTGTAATGCAGGGATGCGTTTAGCGGATTGACGTTGATGCCTTTGCGATACATGTCAATCGCTTCGTCGTATTGCCCTTTGGCGAAGAGTGCGGCGCCCCAATTCAGGTAAGCGGGGACGTAATCGGGATCGATCTCGATGGTCCGCTGGTACTCTGCAATTTCCTGATCGTTGCCCATCGCGCCGTATGCCATGGCCAGATTGAAATGTGCGCCCGCATCCTGTGGGTAGAGCCGCACTGCCATGCTCAGAATTCCTGCGCTCACGCTCGGGTTACCGACTTCCCCGTACGCCGCGCCGAGCCACGTCAATCCACGCAGAAGATGCGGATAAATCTTCAGCGCTGCCAGCAGCTCGTCCATATATTCCTGCTGCTTGCCTTGTTTCCGCAGCTCCAGCGCTTTGTTGAAGACGTCTTCCGCATCCTCGCGGAACGTTCGCGACATGCGCTGAACGATGAGGTACTTCCCATTGGCTTGGAGCACATTCGAAAGCTCACCGGGCTGCAGTTTCAGAGCCGCCGCCGACCAGCTAGGGTCGAGTTCGCTCGCCTTGACGTCCCCTACATAGCCGCCGTTCACGGCCGTGTTGCGGTCCAGCGAATTGGCACGCGCGAGATCAAAAAAAGATGCGCCTGAAACAAGCTGCTGGTGGATTTGCGAAGCTTTCGCGTGGTCGTCCAACACGATCACACGCAAATAAAGATGATTCGGCGTAACCGTTGTTCGCCACGCCGGATTCATGGGCGGCACCTTGACGTTCTGCTCAGGATGCACGCGAATCCAGTGCTCAGCGATCGTGAACGCGCCGCGTATCTCATTCGCCATGTGGCACGGCACACAGCCGGTCACCCGATTGACCGGGCACAAGCCTGCGTGATTCGTGATCGCCGCGCTATGGCAGCCCAAACACGTTTTTTCCGCACGGGCGACCAGCACTGCGCGAGGCGCATCCTTATGCGGATTGTGGCAGTTTGTGCACGCGAGGCCGCCGTTGCTCTCCCGCCAGCACTCGCTGTTCTTCAATGCCGTCACTTGATCGGAAATGAGCGCATCGTCGGGCATCGGGTCTTCGATGACGCTGGACCCTGCGTGGCATTGCGAGCAGGGCCGCATCCGTTCGTTCATCGGCAGCTTGTCGGGGTTCAGGATGCCGTGGTCTGGCGAGTGCGTTCCAAGCGCGGCTAAATGCGGCTGGCCCGGCCCGTGGCAGTTCTCGCAGGAGACGCCCGTTTCTACGCGACCGCCGTGGGTTCGCGGCGCCACATGGCAGCCGAGGCATCTTTTCTCGAGATACGGAGTCAATACGCGGCCGAAGGCGGTTTCATACGTTGTGGGCTTCTCTTCCGGAAACCCGAGCGAGAATGCAAGCCGATCCTCTCCCGCGGAATGGAAGTAGCGCGCTTCAATCAGCCGCGCAATCGGAAGCGGCGACCCTTCGAGCTCAGGAATGCGCACCAGAAAACTAATCCCATGGCGCTTTCCTCCTACCAACACCTCGACTGGAAACTGCTGTGCGGGGTGCCCCGCCATCTGCACCCGATACTGCATGGTGTTCCCGGTTTTCTTGAGCGAGTAGTCGATAACCGGCGCAGGTCGCTCGGTGTGCGTCTCGTAATAATTAGCCGGCAATTGCCGCGTATCGACACCCTGCCAGGTATTGGCCATATTGGTGGTCACCTGCGTTGCGGCAATGCCCTTATGGCAGCCGGCGCAGACGTCGCGGCCCACATACCCGCTGTTGTCCGCTGCGCTCGCGAGCCCTGCAAGCGCGACCCCGAGGCAAATCAGGCGCGACCTCATGCCCGTCCTTTGCCTTCAACGACGGTGACCACTGTGTTCGCTTTTACGCCCGCAATCTTGTCCACAGTCCCGCTAAGCCAGTGAACTTCCAAATCCGCTTTTGCCGCCTTCTTTAATCCAAAATGCACGCGCAGGTCGCCCTGCGAGAAATAGCTGCCCCCGCTGCGCACCTCGTCCATCTGCCGGTGCTCGCCGTCGGGTGTGCAATAGACGCGCGCGCCAATGCCTGAACGGTTCGACTTCGTACCCACCGTCTTCACTTTCAGCCAATTGTTGTTCAGCGTGCTCTTGCATTCGAGTAACTGCGGAAGACCGTTCACGCAGTTCACGACGACATCCAGGCTGCCATCGTTATTGAAGTCACCAATCGCGCAACCGCGGCCAGCGACCGGCTCCAGAATACCCGGCCCGGCATCGAGCGAAACGTCTTCAAACTTCCCATTTCCCAGATTGTGATAGAGCACTTTGCGCTCGCGATATCCCGATTCACTCGCCTTCTCGCGCACTTCCGGATAGACATGCCCGTTGCACGTCAGGATGTCCGGCCAGCCGTCATTATCGAAGTCGAGGAAGCAGGCGCCCCAACCCAGGAATCTCGTATTGCGTCCCAAACCGGACTGAAACGTCACGTCCTCGAAGTTGCCGCCGCCCAGATTGCGATACAGGCTCGAAGTATCTCCCGCGAAGTTGGTCTTGACGATATCGAGCTTGCCGTTCCCATACAGATCCACGGCCGAGACGCCCATCCCTGCTTGCGTTTTTCCGTCCGCGCCGAACGCTACACCCGCTTCCAAGCCGATATCGGTAAACGTGCCGTCATGATTGTTGCGCAACAGTGCCGAAGGAGCCGAATCGTCGGCCACGTAGATATCGGGCCAGCCGTCGTCATCGAAATCGCCGACCAGGACGCCTAGGCCGTAGGTGCCGTTTTTTTTCCAGATGCCAGCCCTTTCAGAGACATCGGTGAACGTTCCGTCCCCATTGTTGTGAAATAGGATGTCTTTGCCGCCCTGCAAGCCCGGCGGGCCGCAGGCCACCAGCAATCCCTCGTACAGGCACGGGCCGCTCTCGGGCAGCGGCGCCGTCTTCGGATCGAAATCTATGTAATTTGCGACGTAAAGATCCAGATGGCCATCGCGGTCGTAATCTAAGAACGCGCAGCCCGTGTTCCAGCGCTTGAAACCGGTTGCGGTGCGCGTGGTCACGCCTGCTTTTTCCGCCACATCCGTAAATGTCCCGTCGCCATTGTTGCGATACAGCGCGCAATCGCCCCAGTAGCTGACGAACAGGTCGTCATGGCCGTCATTGTTGTAGTCGCCGGCGCACACACCTTGGCCCCAGCCCGTGCGCGCCAGGCCGGCCTTCAAGGTCACGTCCGTGAATGTGCCGTCGCGATTGTTTTTATACAGCCTGCTGACCGGCTCCGATCCCTTGGCAAACGTACTATCGAAGCGCAGGCCATTCACGAAGAATAGGTCCAGCCATCCATCCTGGTCGTAATCGATAAACGCAACTCCGCACCCGGTGGTCTCGAGCAGATATTTATTGTTGTTTTCCGCGCCGAAGATGGTCTTCGAATTCAGCCCCGCTTCGCGCGCAACGTTGACGAATTGCACGCCCAGCGGCAATCCCGCAAGCAGTTGATCGAGCGAGAAGACCGGCACCGTCGCGCACAGCGACTTCACAAACCACCTGCGGGAGATCATCCGCCTAGTGTGGTCCTCCGGCGGGCTGGGAGTTCTGGTTTAGGGGCTTCAAAAAATCTCCGCCCCGCATTCCCTGATCGAGCGCATTCGACAATTGCGCTTCGGTATCGCGCTTCAGCCGCGCGCCTGTCGCAAAGGCTTCTTCGCTCGCCTGCTTATCACCCTTGATACGCAGAATCTGGCCTAAAGAATTGTATGGACCGGGCGTGGTCGGGTCCAGCCGAATGGCTTCTTTCAGCTCTTGCATGGCGCCGTCCAGATCGCCGCTTTCTTTCAAGGCAATGCCCAGCATGTAATGCGCCTGTGGGTACGCCGGCCGGATTTTGATCGCCTCGCGCATCTCGGCCGCCATGCCGGTGAGGTCCGCCATCTGCCAATCCGCGATGCCCAAAGAGTAATGCGCCTCGGCGAGCGATGGATCCAGCCGGATGGCTTCTTGAAATTCCTTCTGCGCTGTTTCCAGCTCATCCTTCATCTTCAAGGCAATGCCTAAATCGTAATGCACCACGGCGGAATTCGCGTCGGCGGCCTCCGCCTGCCGATATGCTTTCTCGGCCGAATCGAATTGGCCGGTCTGCAGATATGCGTAACCGATGTTCATCATGGCCGGAAGATCTGCCGGATTATGGTCCAGCACTTTGCGCGATTGTTCGATGCCTTGCGCCGGCTGCCGTGTCTCGATGAGCGCGGCCGCATATGTGTCGCGAACCGAGTCATTGGACGGATCGATGGTGACCGCATGTGCCCACGCATCGACTGCGGCTGCAAAATCGCCTTTGCTCTGCAAGGCCCGGCCAAAATCTTCCCAGGCTGGAGCGCGAGACCCATCGAGCGTCACAGCCTGCTTTAGCTCCTGTACTGCGCCATCGAAATTTCCGAGCTGCAGATACGCGGATCCCAGTCGATATTGATAATCGAACGTGCTCGGCGATGATCTCGCCGCGCTTTCGAGCTCCGCTAGCCCATGCTCGCGATCATTGGCTTGCCAGAGCGCAATCCCGAGATGATAATGCCCGGGCGCATACGCCGGATCAAGCGTCACCGATTTCTGAAAATGCTGGATCGCGTCCGCGGGCTGACCCAAAACCGCGTACAGGAATCCGATTCGGTCTTCGGATTGAGCCGTTGCGGGCTTTGCCTCGGCCGCTGCCGCAAGCGCCTGCATGCCGCCGTTCCGGTCGCCGCTGCGGATCAATTGCTCGGCTTTATTCGCCAGATCCTGCGGCGTATCTGCGAACGCACTAGCGCAGAGACAAAACGCAACAATACTGGCGAAGACAACTCCCAATCACGCCATTATACTGGCCAACTGGCGAGGCCCGGGTCGATTTTCATACGCCTGGAAGTCCGTCTCAGGATGGGCTATGGTGGAATTGTATCCACCTTCTACCAACGTCGAGTCAAGTTCATGAGTCTGAACATCAAGAATGAAGAAACGCATCGCGCGGCGAGAGAACTTGCCCGCTTGACCTGCGAGAGCATGACGGAAGCCGTAGACCGCGCTATCACGGAACGGCTGGAGCGGATCCGCAGGACGCGGAACAAAGCTGCCCTGGTAGAACGGTTGCTTGAGATTGGTCGCGAATGTGCCGCGTTGCCGGTTCTCGACAAACGTCGCCCGGAGGAGATGCTGTATGACAAGCGTGGCCTTCCCAAATGATTGTCGTTGATGCGTCGGCGCTGATCGCCATTTTGACTGAGGAGCAAGACGCGCATCGTTACGCCGAAGCCATAGCGGAATCCGACCCGCCGCTCATTTCGGCAGCAACCCTCGTTGAAACAGGAATTGTGATGCTGAACCGCCACGGCTCCAGAGGACTAAGGAAGGTTCATGCCCTGATACACGAAGGTGGTTTTCAAGTGGAGAATGTGACGCCCGGGCACGCGCAACTGGCTCTGGAGGCGTATGTCTCGTATGGTAAGGGCCGGAAGAGCGTGGCGGGGCTGAACTACGGCGACTGTTTCTCATACGCCTTGGCAAAAGCAACCGGCCTCCCCCTTCTGTACAAGGGACGTGATTTCTCTGGAACGGATGTTCAGTCGGCTCTTTGACGCCGGCCTGAATTTCACGGCATCATACGGTCATCCGGGCGAGCTATAACGTTCGGATCATGTGATCGGGACACGCCAGTTGCGCCTGCTTTAATAGCCGGCTTGGCAGATCCAGCCCGTGCTTCGCCAGAAACGGCACGATCGAATAAAACCGCTCCTGCAAGTGCCCATGCGGGTAGATCAAGTTCATGAGATAGCTCGCGTCCCGGCCCGCGCGTTCGTCCCGCCGCATCACCTCGCGCGCGGTCTTCTGCGACAGCTTTTGAACCTGATAAAGCATCTTCGCCATGCTCTTTTTCGCCGCCGGCGCCAGCGTCGGGTCGAATTCGAGCAGGCTCGCTTGCAGCTTTTCGAGCGATCCCGTTATCTGGCCTTTGCGCTTTTCCACTTCGGCGGTCACCGCCGCTGGAACCAGGCGGCCCGCAATCACGCTCTTTACCTTTTCCTGGCAGTCCAGTATCTGCTGTACAGATAACCCGTATCGCTCGATCAGCTTGGCCGCGCGCGAATCGAGCAGCGTAAAGCTATTTCGCGGAAAGACCACCGGAGTGCGTCCCAGAAGCTTTTGGTAGAGAACCTGGCTCTGGGCCATGTACGCAACCTCCGCCGGTCCGCCGATGTACGCCGCGGTCGGCAGCAGATAATCCTGCATCACTGGCCGCAGCAGCGCATTCGGGGAAAGCCGCTCGGCTTGGCCGCGTAGGTCGAGCGGCGCATAGCTGCGTTCTCGCGCAGTAAATTGGCCATCCTTCCAGCGCAACGGAACGCGTCTGTGTTCGTTCAACAGGAAAAGCAGCGACGTGTCTTTATCGATATGCACCTGCGCGTGATAACCGGCCGCTTCGAGTTCCTCGTTGCGATGCCGCAGCGCTTGTACCAGTTCCGGAACCCGCTCCGCCGCTTGTGCCAGAAAGCCTGCGGCAATCTGCCGCACTGCCGGTGCCAAGGGGTCCAGATAGATTAGCCCGCACCCGCTCAGCACGTCCTGCAAGAGCGCGCGGAACGCCGAACCAAGCAGCGCGCCATTTCCGTACGCGGCCGAAATCTTTTTGACGACCTCATCCGCGAATGGCAACTCGCCAAGAGCCCTGCGAAGTTCGCGAATAGGCACTTCGGCCGGCTGAACGTCACCTACCGGTCCGCCATTTGCGACCTCGCTTGCGATGGAAAGCTTCGTGGGGGTTGCGTTTTCATCGAAAACCCACGCATGATCCACTTCCGCCAGGTCGTGGTCTTCGGTTGCAAGCCAAAAGACCGGAACCGCCGAGATCCCTTGCTCCGTCAGGTGATTGGCAAGCTTTACGGCCGTGAGCGCCTTGAAAATCGTGTATGCCGGGCCCGAAAACAACCCAACTTGCTGTCCCGTGACCACCGCCACGGTACCCGGCTGCGCGAATCTTCGGAGCGCAGTGGAATCGCCGTTCTGAAGCCGCAATGCATCGGCAATCGCCGCGCGCCGCGAATCGGGAAAGCGCACCGCCTTGGCGGATTCCGTCAACGCGCCAGGTTCTGAAAAGTGATGTCCGTAGAAATCGCGTACTCTGCCAAAATCATAGAGATAATCGCCAAAAAGCTTACTCGTGCCGGGCAGCAGGGTTTCGCGAATACACGAAGGCTCCATAGAGTGCGCGCAGTTACGAGATGACCCACGCTGGCCTAAAGTTACCAAACTTTGCCATTCGGCAGTGGACAATGGATTAGAACCACATGGACGAACAGGAATTCCGGAACCACGCCGACTCGTCTTTACAATCTCTTTACAACAAGCTTTCGGCCGCTTCCGACCGCTACGATTTCGAGCCCGATTTCAACTCCGGCGCGCTCGCCATCGAATTCGACGAGCCAAAGGCTAAGTTCGTCATCAGCCCGAATACGCCTGTACGGCAGATCTGGGTCTCCGCGCATTCGCGAAGTTTCAAACTCGATTGGAACCCGGCGAGACAGGCCTTCGTTCTTCCGGAGACGAACCAAACGCTCCAGGATCTCATCGCTTCGGCCATCGGCCAGCATCTCGGCGAAACGGTAACTCTCTAGAAATCATGGCCGGCGTGTATATCTCGTATCCCTTCTGCACCCAGAAATGCACCTTTTGTAACTTCGCCTCCGGGGTGTTCTCGCCCGAGATGCGCGCGCGCTACGAGCAACACCTTCTCGGCGAAATCCGTGCGCACCAATGGGCTTGGCTGCCGGAAACTGTCTATTTTGGCGGGGGCACGCCCAGCCTCATGCCGCGCGAATTTCTGCGGGACTTATTAAGCGCAGTTCCACGTGAGAGGTTATCGGAGACTACGCTCGAGTGCGCGCCCGGAACTATTTCTTCCGACTTGCCGGAGTTTTGGTCGGCGTGCGGCATCAATCGAGTCAGCCTTGGCGTCCAATCATTTGTGACTTCCGAGCTGCGGCAGACCGGCCGCCGGCACACCGCGGAAACTGTCGAGGGCGACATTGCCCGTTTGCGGCAAGCCGGAATCGAAAACATCAACATCGACCTGATTGCTGGCCTGCCTGCCCAAACACGGGAATCGTGGCAAACGTCGCTCGATTGGATCGAGCGGCTCGCGCCGCCGCACGTCTCGATTTATATTTTTGAAGTGGACGAAGACAGCCGGCTGGGCAATGAAGTTCTTTCGAAAGGGCAGCGTTACGGAGCGACCACTGTTCCCGATGACGATCTCACGGCCGAACTCTACGAGTATGCGGCCGATCGCTTGGGCCGCATCGGCATTACGCGCTATGAAATTTCGAACTTTGCGCGTCGTGGCTATGAATCGCGCCACAATCTCAAATACTGGCAGCTCGAGCCCTATGCCGGTTTCGGCTTGGATGCGCATTCTTTCGACGGCGAGCGCCGGTTTAGCAACCCCGATACATTGCCCGAGTATCTCGCTGCTGCGTCCAAGGAATCGACCGCTGCGAACCCTGCTGAAGAGCGTTTTTTCGTTGGATTGCGTTTGAGTCGCGGTATCGAGCCCACGCCCGAAGAATGGTCTCGCTTTTCTCAACCGATCCATAAGTGGATGGACTTAGGTATGCTGGAGCGCGCAGGTTCGAGCTTGCGTCTCTGCGATCGCGGCGTGCTGCTTTCGAATGAAGTTCTTCAGGATTTCGTCGATGTAGGAGCGCACAGGGCGATTGATGCCCGTTGTGCGTGATTTCAATGTCCCAGCGCCTGATCGATCTTCGCAGCGACACCGTGACGAAACCCTCCGCAAAGATGCGCGCCGCCATGGCCGAAGCCGAGGTCGGCGATGACGTTTACGGCGAAGACCCAACCATCAATCGCCTGGAACAGCGTGCCGCGGAGACCTTCGGCAAAGACGCCGCGTTATTCGTTCCGACCGGCACCATGGGCAATACCATCGCCGTCAAGATGCATACGCATCACGGCGAAGAAGTGCTCTGTGAGGCGCACTCTCACCTCATGGATTGGGAACTCTCCATGATGGCCTGGTTCTCCGGTTGTCTAGCGCGTGTTGTTTCGAGCCCGGACGGTATCTTGACCTGGCGGCAAATCGAACCCGCGTTGCGCGCCAAAGGCCCGCACAATGCGCCCACCACGCTCATCGCAATCGAAAACACGCATAACATGGCCGGCGGAACTGTTTATCCGGTCGAAGTCATAGACGAAATCGGCACCGAAGCGCATGATCGCGGGCTCAAGCTTCATATCGATGGTGCCCGCATTTTCAATGCCTCGGTGGCCACCGGCACTCCCGTCTCTCGTATCGCTCGCGAAGCCGATTCCGTCATGTTGAGCCTCTCGAAAGGCTTGGGCGCGCCGGTTGGCTCGCTCGTGGTTGGCTGCGCGGAAGCCATTGCCCAAGCCCGGCTGTACCGCAAGCGGCTCGGCGGTGGCATGCGCCAGGCGGGCGTGCTCGCGGCTGCAGGTCTGATCGCACTCGATGAATCCCCCGCCTATCTCGCGCTGGATCATGCGAATGCCCGATATGTTGCCGAGCGTCTCGCCGCAATCCCAGGCATCGATCTCGACCCGGCTCACGTCCAAACCAACATCGTCATCTTCGATATTTCCGCCCTCGGCATCTCCACTCAGGAATTCAGCCGCGCTCTGAAATCATTGGGCGTTCTTGCCAACGGCATCGACGCGAAGCGGATGCGTATCCTGACGCACCTCGATGTCGACCGTCGCGATTGCCAACGAGCGGCTGACGTTCTCGCCGAAGTTGCATCACAAACGGCTGCACATCGCGCCGCCGTTTGATAGTATCCATTCGATGCTCATCCTGTCGGCAACGCTGGCTGTCTTTGTCTATGGCCTGATCGCGCCCATCCTTGGCGCGCTTCTGCCGGGTTATCATCTCAGCGCGTCGGAGAACGGCACGCTCGCGATGCTGCAAGCCATCGGATTGGTCGTCTCGTCGCTTTCCGCCGGTCCCGTTATCGATCTAAAGGGCAATAAGGTCGCGCTTCTCACGGGCCTTGCTCTGATCATCGCTTCGCTCGCGGCCGCTCCGAACGCGGGCGGCTACGGCGGCCTCCTGGTGGTCTATTTTGTCCTCGGCTTCGGAGGTGGCATCGTCGTGACTGCCTCGAACGCACTCGTCGGAGAGGTGGAACCGAGCCGCCGCGGCTCTGCGCTCAACTTCATCAATCTGTTCTTCGGCCTAGGCGGCATTGTGACCACCTACGTCGCGAGCGAACAGATCGACCCGGCCGTCGTCTGCTACGGCATTGCCGTGCTCGCGGTGATCGCGTTGATCGTAAATGCTGCGACGAAGATGCCGCCGCCCGCCGGCCGCGCCAATTTCCAAATCGGATACGTGCCGCGATTATTTTCACAGCCCGCGCTGCTGCTGTTGTGCTTGTTTTTGTTCCTCTATGTCTCGTGTGAAGTGGGCGTCTGGAATTGGTTGAAGCTCTATCTCATCTCCGTCCATTTCGATCCCACCGCCGCGGGGCACGTCGTGAGTTATGGGTTTGCGTTCGGCCTGCTTGTCGGCCGTATCGCCGCTTCTCGCATCTTGATCAAAGTGTCGGCTTTCACCGTGACGCTGTTTGCCGCAATTTTTATGGCCATCACGACGTACGCCATGCTGGCGCTCGGCTCACAGACGGCAATTACGGCTGCTGTTTTCTGCGCCGGTCTCGCGATGGCGCCGGTATTTCCCACGACGCTTGCCATCACCGGCGATACCTTCAGCCGCGCTGCCGCTACGGCGCTGGGCATCGTGATCACATTCGGTTGGATCGGTCTCGCAGTCAGCTCGCAAATTATCGGTGCGCTTGCGGGGCCGGCAAATGATTATCATCGCGGGCTCCTGCTGATCCCGGTGTTCGCCGTGTTGATGGTACTGGTGAATTTGGTACTACGACCGGTCCTTCATCGTCACGTACCGGCCTAGCGTTTACGCACTACATTGGATACACTCATAGGAATTATGGCTTTCTGAAGCCCAGGAGGAGCTCTTATGGCTTTTTGTCCGAATTGTGGCGCGCAAGTCACCGGGACGTTCTGCCCAAATTGTGGAACTGCCGTTGCGGGCGGGGGACCTGCGGGAGGTGCAGCAGCCGGTGCAACTGCGGGTGCGGGTGTCGGGTACGTTCCGCCTCCGCCGGCAGCTGTGCAAGCAGGCGGAATGACGACCAACGTCGCCAGCGCGTTGTGTTACCTGTTAGGTCTTGTGACCGGCGTGATCTTTCTGGTGATCGCTCCATACAACCAGAACAAGACGGTGCGCTTCCATGCGTATCAGTCCATTTTCTTCAACCTGGCGGTGATTGCGTTTTACATCGTATGGGGTTTTATCGCCGTCTTTCTGGCGTTTCTTACGCACGGACTCGGCTTTCTGCTGTATCCACTGTTCGGGCTTGCCATCTTCGTCATATGGCTGTACCTGCTGTTCTCCGCCTACAACAACAAGATGGTGAAACTGCCCGTGATCGGCGATATCGCGCAAAAGCAGGCCTAGGGTATAAACCAACCCGGTCGCTCACCACGTCGCATACTGAAGTGGTGAAGTATTGCTGTCTGTTCGCGCTGGCGGCCTCGCTTGCCATGGGCGCTGAGGACATCAGCCCCCGTATTGGGCTGATCGAAATCTACGGCGCGCGCAGGGTGCCGATTAAGAAAGTCCAGAGCGCGCTCGGTGTCGCTCAGGGCGATGCCATGCCTTCGCGGGAAGGCGTCGAGGACCGCATCGACAGGATACCGGGAATCGTCGCCTCGCGCGTCGAAGCCTCCTGTTGCGACGGCGGCAAAATGATCCTCTATGTTGGCGTTGAAGAAGGGGATCAGCCGCATTTCGATTTTCATCCCGCGCCTTCCGGCGACGTGGCCCTCGCGCCCGATCTTGCTTCCAAATATCACGATTTTCTCGATGAGGTCGGCGCTAGCATACATGTAAATAAAGCCGACGAAGACCTGACCAACGGCTATTCGCTCATGGCGGATCCGGCATGCCGCACCCTGCAGCAGGATTTCATTCCACTGGTTGCGAGAGAGTTGACGCTTCTCGATCAGGTGGTCCGGCAATCCTCCGATCCCGACCAGCGCGCGGCCGCAGCTTATTTTTTGCAGTACGGCCCGCGCAGCGTTCGCAGCTCGAAGCTCATTGTGGATGCGTTGCAGTACGCCTTGCGCGACCAGGAAGATACCGTGCGTGAAAACGCCATGCGTTCGCTGCAGGCCATCGCCGTGGGCGCGAAGCTGCATCCCGAACAGCAGGTCCACATCGAGCCCACGTGGTTTGTCGAACTACTCAACTCGGTGGTCTGGTCCGATCGCCGGAACGCGACGCTTGCGCTCGTGAACCTTACCGATAATGACGATCCGGAGACGCTGGCGCTGATTCGTGAACGCGCGATCCAATCGGTCATTGAGATGGCGCGCTGGCATGATCTCCGGCATGCGTTGCCCGCGTTTATCCTTGCGGGGCGCTTGGCGGGGCTCGACGAAAAGCAGATTCAGGCGGCTTGGCTAAACGGAGATCGCGAAGCCGTTCTCACCGAAGCGCTGCATCCGAACAAAAAGCACCGCCATATCGAGCGCACAGGCCGATAGGTGGCCGTTGCGCGCGGTTCAATATCGAGCGCACAGGGCGTGGCACACCCGGGCAGTGAGCCTGGGTCGCCCGTTGTGCGGTTCAATTACCTTGTCGTTATAGCCACTTCGACCGCCTCTTCGGTCGCGGCGCTCACCGGCTCGGCCACGGCCACCGGCATTTCGTCATCCACGCTGCTGGTCCGCGGCATTTCGCATTCGCAACAATCGCTGCAGCGGTGGCATCGGTCGCAGAGGTGATTCCGGCAGGCATCTTTCGTGCAAAAAGCACAGATATGCCGTGACGACTCTCCGCAAATCGAACAATTAAACGTAGCTTCCATCACTGCTTCTTTTTTTTCGAGCTTTGAGGGGCTTCCTTGCTGATGATACCGCGGCAACGCTGCGCCTCTTCATCGGCGATTTTGAAGTTCTGCTCCGTGCTTGCGGCCAGATCCTCGAGGTAATCCCGCAGCCGTTGCCGGCTGGTGAAACTGCGCGCCACATAGGCGTTCAACTTGTCCGCCCTGGCGCGATCGCCATATCGTTCCGCGCCTTCGGTCAATGACCGGGCCGTCGTTTCAAGCGCTTCCAAACGGAAATATGTATCGAGCGCCAATTTCAGGCTCTCGGTCTTCTGGCCCAACTGCTGCGTGGACGCAAGCACGTCCTTCAATTGAATCTGCGCCCCTTGCCACTGCTGAATGTATGTGGTCGATGCGCCTTTGTTCACCCATAGCCCAGGGTTCAATTGCGCAAGCAACGGCTTCAGTTGATCGGTCTGCGCATTCAGTTCCGTTAGGATTTGCCGTACGTCCCAAGCGCTCTCCAAACCTTGTTGCGCGCGCGCGGCGCTGCCGACGAGTGCCGCAATCGCACAAAGCAGAAATATTTTCATCAAGGACCTGACACGCGTGACGATTCTGCCAGCAACTTCTCCTCTTCGGCCGGTTCGCTCGAATGGCTGCCGCCATGCCCAAATGTAACCGCCGACCAGATCTTCACGGTGTATCGATACAAGGAGCCGCGGTCGACGCGCCTTGAAATCGGCTCGTCCGGCCTAACCAGAATTGCGTCCACCGCCCGCACGAGCGTCGCGTCATTGCGGGGCAACCGCGTGTGCTGAACAGCGACTTCGCCTTCCAAAACGTCGATGCGGGTGGTATCGTCCTCATCAACCGCGATTGCAACAGTCGCCGGCTCGTGACGCGTGCTGATCACGGCCACTGGACAGAAGATGCGTTCTTGCGGCTGCTCTATGGTGGGACGGAGCACGATACGCACTCGGCCGGAGAGCACATCCAGCAGATCGCCCGCGCTCGCCGTATTTTTGCGGAAGACCACACGCGAGTTGCCGAACAGCTCGAAGCTGCTCCCGCCTTTCACTTCGAAATGTGCGAAGCCGTCCGGACCCGTCGTGATGGTCTCGCGCACCGGCACGCGCCCGCCTTTGCTGACCACCCAAGGCTGCTCGTCCTGCATCCGCATCACCGCGCCGGTGACAATGGTCGCTTGCGCCTCATAGGGCGCGAGAGCCGGGTCTTGCGCGCACGTGTTGCCAACTGCAATGAATCCCGCCGCGAGCGCGCACACGACAGCGTTTCGCATGTTCGGCTATTCAATTGTTTCATACTCAGCGGCTGACCTTCTTGATATCCTCCGCCCGCTGTTTCGCCTGAATCTGCTCTGCGATGGCGGTCTCATGCGCAGCCTCCGTACTTTGGCCCGCCTTCCGCAATGCGGTTCCCAGCACGTAATGTGCCTCGAAGTAATCGGGGTCAATTGCGATGGCACCCCTCAGGTGCTCGATAGCATGTTGCGTCTGGCCGGCTGCGAGCTCGGATTTGCCGAGTTGAAACAGCGCTTCTTTGTATTTGGGGTTCTCCTCAACCGCTGCGCGAAAATCGACCATTGCCGCCGCAGGCTCGTTTTCCCTTTGTAAAATCTGGCCCAGTATGCAATGGGAGACCGGGTCGCGGGGATTTATTGAAAGCTCTTCATCGAACTGGCGTTTCGCCGCCGCGACTTTGCCTTCCTTCCAATAAATCAAGCCCAGGCCCGAGTGAACGCCCAAAAACTTCGGATTCGCCTTCTCCGCCGCTTCGTATTCGGCTTGCGCATCCGAGTCGCGCTGCATCTTGTCATAGGCCATGCCCATCATGACGTGAGCTTCCGGAGAATTCGGATCAATAGCCATAATCCGCGCGAACACATCGGCAGCGCCACTGTAATTCTTCGCCCGTAGATAAGCGTTCCCAAGCATATTGAGCGTCTCGAGATCGCTTGGGTTCAAGTGACTCGCTTGCTCCAGGTACTGCGCCGCCTCCGGATAGCGGTCCAGGGCGAACAGCGTGAGGCCGGTCAAATCGAGCGATTGAAAACTAGGCGCCGATTTCGCAAAGGCTTCGAGCAGCGGTAACGCCTCCTGGTATCGCTGCGCCCGAAAATAAGCAATCGCCAGGTTGCGGCTTGTCACCGGATCGCCGGGTTTCAGCTTCAATGCCCCGCGATACGTAGAGATCGCCTCTGTTTCCTTGCCTTCACGTGCGAGCGCAATCGCCAGATCGTTCAGGATTTCGATCGATTGCGGCTGTAGCACAAGCGCCGCTCGAAAAGCTTTTTCCGCCGCCGCGTTGTCGCCTCTCTGCAGAGCGTGCGAGCCTGCAATCAACTCGCTCTGCAGATCTTGCGCCGCAACCCAGGCTGCAGCAACCAGAATTAAAAGAAGCGCCGCCCACCTTTGAGCGGCGCCTGAAGCAACAGCTCTCACATACTAAAAATACAGCTTGACTCCGAGCTGAATGTTGCGCGGAAGATGCGTGCTCGTGACCTGTCCAAAGCTGGCGTCGTTGATGGTTGTATCAACTCCGTTATAGTTCGTATGGTTGAACGCATTGAAGAACTCACCACGGATCTGCAAACTGACACGTTCGCCGAATTTGACGTTCCTAATGGCCGCAATGTCCCAATTCTGCAGTCCGGGACCTAACACGACGCCAGTTCCGGCTGTGCCGAAGTGTCCGACCGCCGGAGCGAATGCCGCCGTGTTGAACCATTCTGTGAGCGTCTTCGGGAGATTCGCGAGCCCAACTGCGTCGGGCCGAACCAGCACGGAGGCATCGCCGGAGTTGCCGATCCCTAACCCGCCCGGGTAAGTTCCCGGCGCGCTTCCTGCAACGCACAGGCCCGCAGCCGTCGTGGTGCAGGCGAAAGGATCTTGATTTTGCGTGATGGTCATCGATTGTCCGCTCTGCACGGTTGTAATGCCGGATATCTCCCAACCGCCTAACACATGACCCACAAATCCTTTCTGGGTTTTGAAAAATGGGAGTTGGTAAACATAGCTCACAACGAACACGTGCGGCGTGTTGTAGCTGCCCGGGCCGTAGTCTTGCATCAGGTCATAGGTGTTGTAAACCGCCACATCGCGGTCTACCGATGCATTTGTGAGCAGTTTCGACCACGTATACGCTACGCCCAAGGTCAAACCCTGTGTTACATGCCGGTTCAGCGAAACCTGCAGAGAGTTATAGTTGCTGATGAAATCAGGCTCGCGGGTCTTGAAAAACGAGTACCCGAGGTAAGGAACGACTGCATTTACATTAACGTCGGGATTCGCTGCTCGCGCCGCTAATGTGGGCTCGTTCGAATCTACTTCACCAAGCAGATGACGGCCCAGGCCGCCGACATACGCGATCTCAAATTCCGTGTTTGGCAATATTTGTTGCTCGACCGAGAAATTGAAATCCTGATAGGACGGAACCTTGAAGGTGGGCGTTCCCGTGCTCTCAATCAGATTGGGGCCAAGAGGAACGCTCAGAGTACCGGCCAATGGATTATCGAAACTCGTGTTCTGAACGGAGGTGGATTGCACAAGCGGAGGGTTGGTAAACGCATTCTGCTCCCAAATGCCGTTGAGCGTTCGATCGTAGAAGATACCGTAACCTCCGCGAATGGCGGTCTTACCGCTGCCGGTGGGGTCCCACGCGAAACCGAAGCGCGGAGCAAAATTGTTGTTTGAATTCGGGTTCACAAGGCTGCCGTAAGGCGAGCACGTGACTTGCGCTGAGATCGCCTTGGCGGCGTTGCACGAAGCACCCACCGGGAAGATCAGCCCGTTGGCGTAAGTAGCAGGAGTAATTCCCTGTCCTGCGACAAAGTTGCCTGTCCCAGGATCAATAGCTGGCGCAAGCGCCGGGTTGTAAAGAAGTGGATCGAAATTGTTCAGCGTGTTATTTTTGTCAGTTGGGGACGGAAAGAAGCTGTATCGCAGCCCGAAATCCAGGGTAAGATGGGCGTTAACTTTCCAGTCGTCCTGTAAGTAACCCTCCAGATTGAAATAATGCAGGTCTGGAATGGTATCCTTGCTGGCTTGCGTGTATTCTGACGCATTGCCGAGTAGGAAATCTCCAAAGCTCTTGAAGTTGAAACTAGCTGCGCCGGCTGAGGCGTTTTCAGTCTTCAACATCCATTGAACGCTGATTCCGCCGCGAAGGGTGTGATTGCCGATGGTTTTTGACAAGTTGTCAAAGAAATTGCGGTCTAAGTTGCGCTCAAAATAGGGTGCAGACCCTTCGGCGAATCCTTGAACGCCTGAAATGGTTACGCTTGGCACCCGGCCGTAGGGATCGCTGTACGCGAAATTATTGGTAAGCGCGTTCGAGAAACTTGGCGAGTTGGCGACACCAGAAAGCGTGGCGTTGATGCCACCCCAGGAATACGCAAATTCGGCCTCATTGACTAAAGTTGGCGAAATAGTCCACGTCAGATTGCCGACCGCATTTTTGCCGGGAGCATCGAGCGCCACGCTGCTGATACCCGGATAGTTCGCTCCTGCGAATAGGCCCTCGGGAAAATTCTCGGGCACGTCGTCTTGCATGAAGCGCGCAAAGAAATGGATCTTATCGGTAATGCTCTGATCCAGGCGCACAATGTCCTGGCGGAAGTTGTTCCTTTGCGAGAAATTTGTTACGTAATTGCTTCCGCTATTGGCGGGAAACTTATCGAAGATATTCGTCAGATATGCCTTTGAGTTCTGGCTGAAACAGGCGGGGTTGATGGTGCTGGTATTCGTGCCGGCGTTATAGGAGACGCAGCCGGCGGGAGCAGGCCCGGTGACCGTCCCTGGGACAATGCCGCTCAGCTCGGCGGCAGTAGGAGCAGGCTGATTGAAGGTCGCCGGTGTGCTCGTCTTGCGCCACTCTTCCGACCAGAAGAAAAACGTCTTCGATTCTTGTCTCTTATAAAGTTTGGGGATATACAGCGGGCCGCCAATTGTAAATCCGAAATCGTTGTAGCGTTCGATGGCCCTCGGCGTTCCCGTGCTATTGGAGAAGAAATCGTTGGCATTGAAGAAATCGTTCCGGACAAACTCATACGCATCGCCGTGGAACTGGTCGGTACCGGATTTCGTCGCCACCAGCACCTGACCACCGCCGCTGCGGCCGTACTGCGCGTCGTACATGCTACGTTCCATAGTGAACTCTTGGATGGCATCGATACTGGGAACATTCAGAAGCGTCCCGTTCGAGCCGCTATCATTAATGTCCGCGCCATCCACGGTCCAGTTGTTGGACGTAACGCGCGCCCCGTTGACAGAGATGGTGGTGGAGTTCGATAAGCCAAAACCCACCTCGTCAGGCAGTCCGTTGGTCACGCCCGGCTGCAGCAATACAAGCTGCTCGAAATTCCGGTTATTCAATTCGAGATTTCGGACCTGGGTTCCAGTGATGGTTCCTGCTTCTGCAGCGCTGGAAGTTTGGATGGGTGTAGCCGATTCCTGGACCGTCACCGTTTGATTCACCTGCCCGGTTTGCAACTCCGCATTGACGGTGCGCTTCTGGGCGACTTCCAAAACCACATTCTGCGCCGTATACGTCTGAAACCCGGCTTGCTTGACTGTCACCGTGTAGCTTCCCGGTTGCAGATTGGTCACGACATAATTGCCGCTTGCGTCAGTCGTGACGGTTCGGACGTCGGTATTGGTTTCGTTGTTATGGACGGTGACGGTTGCACCCTCGACGCGCGCTCCGCTCGGATCGCTCACCGTCCCGTTGAGCGTTGCAGCCAGTTCCTGGCCGAAAGCCGCGATGGCGAACAAAGCAGCTAAAAGAAACGAAAAAACTGCGGACTTATTCCTCATACATGACCTTCCCTAAGCGTTGCTTTCATCATAAGGCGCAATGTAGCGGAGGAGAATCCCGCAAAACCACCAGAAACGAAAGGAAAAAAATAAAAAAAAGATGAAACGGAGGCGCTACTTGTTTTTTCGAAAGCTCTCGCGGTTGACGATGCCCGCGCCCTCGCGTATCGTGATCAAATGATCGGCGACGAGGTTGGGGATGCGCTCCGTTCCGCCGTTCGGCCAGCGAATCTCCAAATCCGCCTTTTCGGCCGCGCCCAAGCCGAAATGCAAGCGCAGATCGTTCGCCGAATAGAAGCTCGCCTGGCTCAAGACTTCCAGGGCCTGCACCTTGCCTCCGTAATGCGCGGTCACACGTGCGCCGATAGCGCTGCGATTCGACTTAGTCCCGATCAACTTGACCTTTAACCAGTGGTTCGCGCCGGTAACGTCGTTCCTAAGCAGCGATGGCGGCTCGTTCAAATTCATAATGAGTACGTCGATATCGCCGTCGTTATCAAAATCACCGAAAGCACAGCCGCGGCTTGCATGCGGGGCCGCGATACCTGGTCCAGCTTGATCCAGCAGCTCTTCGAATTTACCGTTGCGCAGGTTTCGAAATACAATGCGCGGGCTCTTGAAGGGATAATTTGGCAGGGCCTTTTCTATTTCGGGATACACGCTGCCGGTTACCCAGAAAAGATCCGGATAGCCGTCGTTATCTAAATCGTAAATGCCTGCGCCCCAACTAATAAATCGAGTTTCAACGCCAAGCCCGGCCGAGTTAGTGACATCTTCGAAGTTGCCTTTGCCGTCATTCCTATACAGAACGGCGGTATCGTCGGCGAAGTGCGTCTTCAGGATGTCGAGGCTGCCGTCCAGGTTGTAATCGGCGATGCCGAGACCCATGCCGGCCTGCTCCATCCCGTCTTCGTTCAACGCAACGCCGGTTTCGAGCCCGACTTCAGTGAACGTTCCGTCGTGATTATTCTTGAAAAGAAAGCTTGGAGTCGAATCGCAAGCCACATAGATATCCGGCCAGCCATCGTTATCGAAATCCGCCGCCGCCGTGGTCATGCAGTAACTGCCCTTTGACTTGGAAACGCCCGATTTTTCGCTTACATCTGTGAATGTTCCGTCGCCGTTATTGTGGTACAGAGCCACCGATCCGGGCGGCAAGCCGCGGGGCCCACAATTGACAGGGATGCCTTTCCAGTTGCAGTTCGCGTTCTCGCCAGGTTTCGGAATCTTATTTTTATCAAACTCGACGTAATTCGAAACACACAGGTCCAAATGTCCATCGCGGTCGTAATCGACAAACGTGCAACCGGCGCCCCATCGCGTTTGCGGATGCAATAAGCCGGCGTTTTCAGTTACATCCGTAAACGTGCCATCGCCGTTGTTCTTATACAGTACGTTTTGGCCGTAGTAAGTGATAAAAAGGTCGTCGAAGCCGTCGTTATTGTAATCTCCTACGGCCACGCCAGAGGACCAACCCGTTCGCACCAAGCCGGCTTTTTCGGTAACATCCGTAAATGTGCCGTCTCGGTTATTGTGATAGAGCCGGTTGGTTGTGCCAGGCGGCGCGCCTTCAAAGCGCGTGCCGTTGAGCAGAAAAACGTCGAGCCAACCGTCGTGATCGTAATCGATAAATGCGCAGCCGCATCCGACGGTTTCGAGGATATACGTCTTATGATCTGCGGGGCCGTAGATAAGCGGCGCGGTTAGACCCGCGTGGGCCGCCACATCGGTAAAACACGCGTGGAACGGGAGCCCGGAAGGCTTGCCTCGCGGCTGCGGCTTGACTCCGCGTGAAGAAACACCCTGACCGAATGCCTGCCCGAACGGCAGAGCGATGATCCCGCCCAACAGACTGCGTCTGGTGAAACTGCGAAACTTCATTGCGCGTGCGCGGTCGCAGCAGCTACTTTAAACGTAGCCGAAATGAGCGCCTGCGCCTCCTTCTGTATACGCTGCAGATGATCGCGGCCAAGAAAACTTTCGGCGTAGATCTTATAAACGTCTTCGGTGCCGGAGGGCCGCGCGGCGAACCAACCGTTCTTCGTTAACACTTTTAGCCCGCCAATGGGTGCGCCGTTGGCTGGCGCATTTGTGAGCATGGCCTCGATCTTCTCGCCCGCTAATTCTTGTGCAGACACCTGCTTCGGCGAGAGCTTTTGCAGAATCGCTTTTTCTTCCGCGGAAGCGGGAGCGTCGATGCGCTCGTATACAGGGTCGCCGAATTTTTTGGTGATCTCGCGATAGAGTTCGCCTGGATCACGGCCGGTGGTGGCAGTGATTTCGGCCGAAAGCAGACCCAAGATCAGCCCGTCTTTGTCGGTGCTCCACGGGCCGCCATCTCTGCGCAGGAAGGATGCACCCGCGCTTTCTTCGCCTCCAAATCCAAGCGAGCCGTCGAGCAATCCGTTCACAAACCACTTGAACCCGACCGGAACTTCGGCGAGATGCCGTCCCAGATCCGCCGCAAGGCGATCGATGATGCTGCTACTGACGAGCGTCTTGCCCACACCCGCTTCGTGTCTCCACTGCGGCCGGTTTCGAAAGAGATATTCGATAGCGACAGCGAGGTAGTGATTCGGATTCAAGAGGCCCGCGCTGCTCGTAACAATGCCATGCCGGTCGGCATCCGTATCGCAGCCGAACGCGACGTCGAAGCGATCTTTTAACGCGATCAAACTCGCCATCGCAAAAGGCGAGGAGCAGTCCATCCGGATTTTGCCGTCCCAATCGACCGTCATGAACCGGAACGTCGGGTCCACGCTCGTATTAACCACATCAAGCTTCAGCTTGTAATGTTCAGCGATGCGCGGCCAATAGGCGACGCTTGCTCCGCCCAGCGGGTCGACTCCCAAATTCAGCCCGCCCGCGGCGATTGCATCCATATCTACCACCCGCCATAGATCGCCAACGTAGCTCGAAACGTAATCGAAGTGGTGAGTGGTCGCAGCTTTGCGCGCCGCGTGGTATGGCGTCCGCTTTAGGTCGCGCAATCCGTTCGCGAGCAGCTCATTCGCATGATTTTCGATCCACTTGGTCGCGTTTGTATCCGCCGGACCACCCGAAGGAGGGTTGTATTTGAATCCGCCGTCGTCGGGAGGGTTGTGGGATGGCGTGATGACGATCCCGTCCGCTAAACCGTCGGAACGGCCGCGATTGTATTCCAGAATGGCGTGCGAAAGCGCTGGCGTCGGAGTATAGCCGCCGCCCTGATCGATCATCGTATCGACACCATTTGCGGCGAGCACTTCGAGCGCACTCGCGAAGGCGGGTTCCGAGAGCGCGTGCGTGTCCATTGCCAGGAACAGCGGACCCGTTGTGCCCTGGTCTTTGCGATAGCGGCAAATTGCCTGCGTGATCGCCAGAATGTGGTTCTCGTTGAATGAGAAATAAAATGCCGAGCCGCGATGACCCGAGGTGCCGAACGACACGCGGTGCGACTTTTCGCCTGGATCCGGCTGGAAGGCGTAATAATCCGTTATCAAACGCGGAACGTTCACCAGCAGGTCAGGATCGGCGGGTTTGCCCGCGCGCGGGTCGGTGGCCATGTCTAGCTCCTATTTTCTAACGTGGGTTCACCGGAATGAAACCGGCCGAGGCGCCGATCCAGTCCAGATTCTTGTTGAAGTCTACGCCCATCATTTTGCCGCGCCCTGTGCGAATCACGGTAGTCACAGGCTTCAACTCACCGTCCCAGATATACATGATGCGCGTCTCGACTTTCGTCATGCCGCTCAGTGTATCGACGGTTGCAACGAAATCCATTTTGCGCTGCAAAATGAACTCGCCGCGCTGCGCTTCCGGGATGGCTTCGATCTCCTCGCGCGACGGGCCGATCTTCACGCCCAGACCCGCGAATGAAAACAGCGGTTTCAGGACATAATTGTCGAGGTCGTCGGGCAATTTCCGCTCGCTCAAGAACCAAGTCTCCGGTACGCTTACGTGACGAAACCAGGGCAGGGAAAACTTGCTCAGCCGGAAAAACCAGTTGGGATGGCCGGCCCATTCAACATCCAGATCGTCGCTGAAGTTGAAATCGGCGCGAATGTTCTTGCGAACGAGTTCATCCACAATCACGCGGTTGTAAATGCGCTTGATCTCGACATCGTTGAAGTACAGCTTTCGGCCGCGCTTCTTCACTTCGGTGATGCAAGCGATCTGAATTCCGAGCATCTTACGCGTGAGCAGGAAATCGGCAAGGGTCTTCTGCTCAAAGGGTGCAATTTCGAGCAAAATAACTTCCTCCGGTGCGTGATCGCCAACAATGGCGCGGCGCAGCGTGTCCCGATAGCTTTGCCGATCAAGTCTACCGAGATAATAAGTCAGCTTCGCGCCGGTTATTTCGTTCAGCCGGTACACGTCCTGATATGTCTCGGCGAGCGCCTCCTGAAAGGCATACACGGACGGAAAACCTTGTATCTCAACCAGTTTCGGCTCTAAGGTTCCGTCCCGCTCACGCACCAATCCGAAATCGGCCTGTACGAACAGCGGATGTTCGGCTTCGTTCGGAACTTTGAACTGCGCCGGGATCGTTGCATCCGAAGCCGCGCGATATTCGGCGTTACCGGCAAGCTGCGCATACAGCTCTTGCCCAAACCGGGCCATTTTTTCGAGCAGTTCCGCAGGAAAAAACACGGGCGTCTCGCTGCAGCGAAAGCCTATCTCTGTGCCGCAAGTCTGTTGCAGGCGAGCGAGGAACTCGGCGTATAGCTTAGGCGTCCAGTGCTGATTGAACGCGCTTCGATAGACGGAAATCACACGCGGCCGGTTAGATGAGAAACGCGCCGTCGCTCATGATCGGACGATCATCGGCCCAAATGTCAAAGTTTCTGCCGACCACGTCGATGTGGGTAGTCGATGTCCATGGCGCGCCGGTATGCGAGCCGTACGGATCCCCAAAAGCCATATGGACGCCGGGAATTTTTTCATCTTGGAGGATGTTGCCGACGACATTACGGAGAGCGAGATTTGTGCCGATCGCAAATTCTCCGACGCGGTCGCTGTTTTCGTCACGATGCGTGTAATTCCAGAACTCCTGGCGCAGCTCTTCGTTGTCACAGCATGCTTCTGTCAGGCGGTTCCGTTCCACCTTGAGAGTAAGCGGAGTTTTCACCAGATCTCCGAATTTCGCGCATAAGTAATCGCCGACTACGCCATCGACTACAAACGTGCCATTTACTTCGAGCGGCGAAGTAAACGTCTCGCCGCCTGGAAGGTTGCCCCACTTTTCAGAGCTGATAATCCCGCTTGTCTTGATCCACTTATAAGCAGGCGTCAGTTGGGCAGTAATGTTGGTGCCCGCGGCAGTAGCGGCGCGAATCGTTTGCGCTTTATTGACGATATTCATCACGCGCAGAGTGAGGTCATCCACCTTGTTGAAATCCGCGCGCATGCCCTCCAGCATGATCTTCTTTTCGATGTTCACCATGTGCGCGTGGCGAATTTTCTTCCGGTTCACCACTTCGCACATCTGCATGCGAGTGCGCAGTTCATTCGGCTGCGCTCGCACCGCGAAGATGCTGACCTGGCTCGATTCCAAATCGCGCAACACGGGTTCGGGCATATCGGTCAGCGGACGGGGAGCTAGACCTTCCAGAACGAACGTACGATAGGGGCATCCGCAGGCGTTCAACTCGGACATGAGGCTGGCTGCAATTTCTTCACAAGCCCAATCGGTGATGAGAGTAACTTTCTCCTCCGGCTGGATGTTCAGGCAAACGAAAATCGCATTGTGCGCGCCCGGCCCAAGCTCCGGGTCGAATTTCACGTCGTGCAAATCGGCGGTCATTGCGCGATTGCGGCGCTCACCGGTTCGCGCGTGAGGCCCGCTTCCGTTTCGTAAATCATGTAGTCCACTACCTTGCTCAAATCTCCTGTTTCCTGGTAGATCCGCAATTGGCGGTCGGCGCCGGTGCCGTGCTCCAGAATGCGATGGATGTAATTGATTTCCTGCCGCGAGCCTAGCTCGTCAACGACATCGTCGATGAAATGCAGGTACTCGTATATGAGATCCCTTACAGGTACTTCTTGTTGCTTACCGAAATCGATGATTTTGCCATCGATCCCATATCGGGCCGCGCGCCATTTGTTTTCCATGATCAGGGCCCGGCGGTATAGCCGGAACCCCTGATTTGCAGAATGCAATTTATAAAGCTTTGCAACCGTGGCTTGGATCAGCGCAGTGATGGCGAGCGTTTCGTCCGCGCGCATGGGCACATCGCAGATGCGGAACTCCAGCGTAGGGAAGTTTGGATGAGGCCGGATATCCCACCAGATTTTTTTCGCGTTATCAATACAGTTCGTCTTTACCAGGAGGTTGACAAAGCTCTCGTATTCGCCCCAGCTAGGAAAATAATCGGGGATGTTTGTGCGCGGGAACTTATCGAATACTTTGCAGCGATAGGATTTGAGACCTGTATCCATGCCGAGCCAGAACGGCGAATTGGTGGACAACGCAAGGATGTGCGGGAGGAAGTAACGCGCAGCGTTCATCAGATGAATTTGATCCTGGCGATCCTCGACGCCGATATGAACGTGCAGGCCGAAGATGAGGTTGGCACGCGCAACCATTTTCAGGTCCTGGACGATGGTGTGGTAACGCTCGTCGGGATAGATATCTTGCTTGCGCCAGTCGGCAAAAGGATGTGTTGCCGCCGCGGCCAGCCGTAGCCCATTCTGCCTCGCCAGATCGATGATTTGAAGCCGCAGATCCTTCAACTCGCGAGTTGCTTCTTTGATATCCCTGCAAATACCGGTTCCCACTTCGACTACCGATTGATGCATCTCGGCTTTTACTGCCTCTTTGAGCAGCATTTTGCCCTTGGAGATGATCTCGGAATCGATGTGCGAGCGCAGGTCGCGAGTTTCGGGATCGATGGTTTGGTACTCTTCCTCGATTCCGATAGTCAGACTGGGTCTCATAACTACATACTCGTACAAGAACGGTGTGGCTGTGTGATTTACCTGGAAGCGGCTCCGACTTTGGCCGGCCCACCGCTCAGAAAGTGGCTCCAGCGGTACTGGATCTGAGGCTGCTCATCGCTTTGCGCTTTCTGGATCGCGAGCTGCGCAACGTTTTCGACGACCCATTCGAAATTGTCCTGGCCCACCGAGTGCACATCCGCGTCGGGAGCGGGATTCAGAAAATCAATAGCGTAAGGGATGCCGTCCTGGACGGCAAATTCAACGGTGTTGAAGTCATAGCCCAGCGCGCGGCAGAGCGTGAGCGCGTCGTTGACGACACGATCGTGTAACTCCTGCGAGCTCCACGAGCTGTCCTTCACGTACCGCAAATGATGCGGCTGCCTCGGATCGTACTTCATAACGCGCACTTTTTCCTGGCCGATCACATAGCAGCGGAAATACTCGTTGAACTCGACCGCAGACTGCAATGTCATGCAGATCGTGCCGGTCTGGTCATAGGCGTTGAAGAATTCCTCCGGCGAATGCACCTTGAAGACGTTCTTCCAACCCCCGCCGCTGAATGGCTTCAGGAAGGCTGGAAACCCGATGTACTCGAAAATGCCATCCCAATGGAGGGGAAACTCGAGATTACGCATGGATTGCACCGTGGTTCCGGGCGGATGGTCTTTCGTCGGAAGCACCGCCGTCTTCGGCACGGCGACACCTAGCTTGCTCGCCAAAGCGTAATTGAAGAACTTGTCGTCGGCGCTCCACCAGAACGGATTGTTAATCACAATCGTGCCGGTGAGCACGGCGTTTTTGAGATAAGCGCGGTAGAACTCGATATCGTGCGAGATGCGGTCGATGATGACTCGATAACCGCTGGGCTCGGCCATCCTTACCCCGCCGATGCGGATGTGTTCAGCAGTCACGCCCGCGACGTTTTTGCTGTTGATGCGATCGACCAGTGCGGATGGAAACGTGTTTTCCATGCCATAGATAATTCCGATTTTCGCCATTTTTTGCGCCTTCGTGATTTAAGAAAAGAATTTTACCGCCATGCGCTGCCATAAGGGCCAGTCATGCTTTTCGCCGCCGGCCCATACGTCGAGCCAATGCGGGATGCCCTTTGAGCCGAGCAGATGGGCCATTTGAAAGTTCGCTCCCAAGCAGATGTCATGATCTCCGGCTGCCAGTACGATCCGCATCTTTTGATAGTGCTCGAGAAACCAGGAGTCGTTCATGTTGGGAATATAGTCCACTGGGTTATTGAAGTAAAAATCCTGATCGTAATAGCCGTCCATGAAAGACTTCATATTGTAGGCGCCGCTCATAGCGACGCATTGAGTCGCGACATCGGGATGGCGCATTGCGAAATTGAACGCATGATATGCGCCGAAGCTGCATCCGGTAGTGCAGATCTGCCCGGCGCCATTTACACCGCGAATCAGCGGCAGCACTTCGTACAGAAGGTAGTTTTCATAAGCAATGTGGCGCATAACGCGGTCATGCGGATGAATCCCGCGGTTGTACCAGCTTTCTGCGTCCACGCTATCGACGCAGAAGAACTGGAAGTGACCCCAGTCAATTCGCTGCCAAATGGCGTGAATCATGCCGCGGTCCTCATATTCGAAGAATCGGCCGCGCGAACTCGGGAACACGAGCACGGGCAATCCCGCCTGACCATATGCCAGGAGTTCCATCTTGCGGCCCAGACGATGGCTGTACCAATTGTGATAGTCGCGACGCATAAATGGAAGCGCAGCGCAGAGCAGCGCTTGGCTTCGAGATCGTTCCATCTTACTCTTTGAGCGAAGATTTACCGCACGTCGTAAGATGTGAACTTGCTGTTTGGGCTTTTCCCGCTGCGGTTCACTTTTATTGCCAGACAGCCCGTCTATTTCCCGGAAGGAAAGTCGGCCAACATACTTCGAGGGGCGTTGGGGACCGTGTTCCGGCGCATCGCATGCTTGCCGCGGTGCGTAGGCCCGCGTAGCTGCCAGCGAACCGTGAGCTGCGCGTACGCGCGGACATTCGAACCCACCGCGCTTATCGAAGCGCACGCGAAATTAGCACGGGGCGCCGCGAAGGACCTGGTTTCACCAAGCGGACTGAGCGACTGGCCGCGGCCGTTCGTTTTTCGGGCCAGCCACCTCGATGGCCATCAGTTTCATCCCGGCGCGCAATTCCACTTCGATTTGCATCTATTTGAACTGCAAACGCCTCCGCTGCCGTATCTTGTCGAGGCGTTTTCGGAACTCGCGCGAGACGGTTTGGGGAGCAGGCGTTCACGTGTCGAATTGACGGGAGTTTGGCAGTTGAACGCGCAGCGGCGGCCCGCGATTCACCTGTTGGACGGGTATTCACTCACCGAAGACCCACTCATAGCCCTGCAAATCGACCTTGCGAGACCGGAACAAGCAGTAAATCGGGTGCGCGTGCGATTTGTGACTCCGACCGAGCTGAAGCGCGGGCGCGAAGTGCTCGAGCGGCCTGAGTTTGGCGCATTGGCGCCTCGCATCCGGGACCGGATCAGCACGTTGCGATGGCTGTATGGCGAAGGGCCTCTCGATATCGACTTCAAGGGGTTTGGAGAACGCGCAGCGCTCGTAAAGCTGTTGGATTACCAAACGAAACGGTGCAACATTGTGCGCCGGAGCAGCCGGACCGGTCAGACACACCCGATCGGCGGGTTTATCGGGCAGGCGGAGTACGAGGGCGATCTGACGGAGTTTGTTCCGTACTTATGCGCGGCCGAATGGATCGGAGTTGGGAGACAGACGGTGTGGGGCAAAGGCGAGATCGCGACCGAGGTTTTGGGTTGATTTTGCGAGACGAAGCCAATTTTGCCAAACGAAATGGCCGATCAGCCAACTAGGAGGGCGGCATAGAAGCCGTCGCCTTCGTCGCGGCTGGGGAGACGCCACAGGTCGCGTTCACAGCGCAGCTCTGGAAACGCTGCCAGGGTTTGGCGAATGACGTCTTCGTTTTCTTCGCGCTCAAGCGAGCAGGTCGCATAGAGCAGCTTGCCGCCAGGTGCAAGAACCGTCAACGCTTGGGTGACGATCTGCAATTGCGTGTCATGGAAGCGCTTAAGATCGTGAGGCTGCACGCGCGACTTAATCTCGGGATTGCGTGCGAGCGTTCCGGTGCCGGAGCAGGGCGCATCGATGAAGATACGGTCAAACGAGCGCGAGAACGGCAGCGGGCGAGCGGCGTCGAGCACGACGCGGGGGCAAACAGCCGGGATATCGCGAATGCGGCGCTCGCTGACATCGCAAGCGATGGCGAGAGCAGGAGAACTCTCAATCGCCTGTAGAGTTTTGTTTCCGGGCGCGGCGCAAAGATCGAGATAGGTCATGCGTGGGCGCAGGTCGAGTACAGGAATAATGGCTTGCGAGCTGATGTCGTGCAAGCGCATGCCGCGAGAGGGCGAAAGCAGACGCCAGGACCCTTCGACGCTGGTCGGCTCGGCCTGAATAGAGGACGGCGGCTCCTGCCCGGGAGGCACGCGGATGTAAGCAGCGGGTTCCTGGAGAGCTGCTTTTGCGATGGCACGCGCTTGCTCCGCGCCAAAGTGGGCGGTCCATCGCTCCAGCAGCCAGGGAGGGCAGGAGAGCCCGGTTGTTTCGTCGGGCCAAGCGGGGCGCGGGATCCGGTTCACCTTTCGGAGTACTGCATTGGTAAACCCGGCGGCAGCGCGTTTGTGCCTTTTGACGAATTCGACAGATTCGTGCACGGCGGCATGCGGCGGAACGCGTTCGAGGTACAGGATTTGGAAGATGGCCGCGCGCAGCGCAATCCGCACGACGGCATCCAGGCTGGCGGGTTGTCGACCGGAATAGAACGAAACCAGGTAATCTAACTGGTACTCGAAACGCAGGCAGCCGAATACAATTTGAGAAGCGAGCGCGGCGTCACGGGCATCTAGTGAATGACCAAAAGCGCGGAGAGAATCCGAGGCGTACGCCCCGCCTTGGACCATTCGCAGGACTTCAAAAGCGACGTTACGGGCGGGTGAAATCTTGTCCATCAAAACTTCAGTCACGTGCATCTAACAACTGTTCTAGCCTTTGTGCAGCAACGAATTGAAGCAACTTTTACTATTTACCCGATTGCGCAGCGTGTGCTAGTATGCTAATGGCCAATGGGCTCTGTCCCGTCAGGCTCTTCTCGTACTTCCCCACGGAGCATATAACACTTAACGAATGAGCTTTACCGTCTTTCTCGGAAATCTCCCTGTCTGGGTGACGGCCGACGATATCAAGTCATGGCTGGCCTCAGAAAACCTGGTCGCAGACGCGATCAAGGTAATCCGCAACCCCGAGACCCAAGAGTCGAAGGGATTCGCCTTCATCGATTCACCAAATCAGGAGGAAATGAACGCCATTATCCGCCGGTTTGATCGAGCACCTTTAGAGGATCGGCTTTTGAGAGCCAATCCGGCTCAGCCGCCGAAATCCGGCAAGGGCCCGAGCAGAAATACAGCAGTACCCGACCGAAATAGACGCCCGGCGTCCGGCGCTCCCGCACAGCAGGTGCGCAAGAACCCCAATAACATGCGGCGCGGCGCGAATTCCGCCAACAAACAAAGCGCTTTTGCCGAGGAACTGGCGAAGGCCCTGTAAGTTCATAGAAGCTCCAAACTAAGTCCCACCTTCTCTAGTACGAAGTAGTCTCGACTCGATCCCAAAAAGCCGTTTCAGGGTGGTATACTCCGCTGCAATGTTTGCCAGCGTGTGCAAACTTGCTGCCTTGCCGAAACTTTTCGTCGGGGAGTTACTGCTTGGGTTTTTCAACTTGGGAGATCTTACTTCTCCGCGGCGCATTCGTCCTGGTCATGATTGCGTTAGCGGTGTCATTGCGCCCGTTTGGGCTGAGTGCCGGCGTCTCCGCGCTGCTGGGCTTGGGCGCGGGAGTAGCGGTTAACGCAATTGAATCGCGACTTCGCCACGCCAGCTTGTCCGCGTTGCTCGGCGGCTGCTCCGGGGCGTTTATCGGAGCGGGTCTCGGAGTGCTGTTGGTTGCGGTTTTGCCCGCGTTGCCCTTTGCGGGCCACGGCACGCTTGAATTTGTAAGACTTGCAGTGCCGCTGTTCGCGGCCTTCATCGGGCTTTTGGTGGGAATCGCCAAAGCCGGCATGATTAATCTGCAGAACATCGGTTTCCTGAACGCTGAGGGTGCGCAGAAAATTGCGGTCAAAATTCTGGACACCAGCGTCATCATCGACGGGCGCATCGGCGATATTGCGCAGTCTGGATTTTTAGACGGCGACCTGATCGTGCCGCAGTTCGTGCTTCATGAGCTGCAGCAGGTCGCGGATTCCTCGGATTCGGCCAAGCGGAACCGCGGCCGACGCGGATTGGATGTGGTGCATCGGCTGCAAAATATCCCGCGCATAAAGCTGGAGATCTCGGGCCAGGATTTTCCGGCCGTGCGCGAGGTGGATCTTAAGTTGATCGAAATCGCCAAGCTGCGCGGCGCAAAAATCGTGACGAACGATTTCAATCTGAATAAACTGGCGCAAGTGCAAGGCGTCGAAGTGCTCAACATCAACGAGCTGGCGAATGCGGTGAAGCCGGTGGTGCTGCCTGGAGAGGCGATGCGCGTATTCATTCTCAAAGAAGGGAAAGAATACAACCAGGGCGTGGCGTATTTGGACGATGGCACGATGGTGGTGGTGGACAACGCTAAACGATTGATTTCGAAAACTGTGGACATCACGGTGACCAGCGTGCTGCAGACCACCGCGGGCAAGATGATTTTCGGCAAATACGACGATCGCGCGCAAACAGATCAACGGAGTGCACCGGTCCCGATATCCGCGGCGGCCGCTTCGGCCGGGACCACGGCTCCAGGAAGCTAGCCCGGCAACGCTTTGGCGGCGGGTTGGCGATCTTCACTCTCTGTTGACCAAGCGCCGCTTGGCTGCAGGGCTGCCCGCCGGGAACTAACGCCAGACGGGGTTGCGTTCGAAATCGGACGGGCGCATGGTCATGTGTTGGACGAATCGCGGAACCGTGGCGCGGTTGGGCCGGCTTCCGTGCGGCAGGGCCTGATTCCAGACGATCAAATCGCCGGCTTTCCCACAAATCGCCAGTTCTCCGAGCGCGGTTAGATCCTGGTCGCGGGGGTTGGCGGCATCGGGCGAGCTCTTGAGCCAGCTTTCCACTTTGCGGTGAAAGCCGGGAAGGCAAGTAAGAGCGCCTTGCTCGGAACGTATCGGTCAGATAAAGCAGGGCCTGGACACCGAAGGGAATCGGCATAGCGAATGCTTTCGTGGAGGTTGAGGCCGAGCCCGGCGATGACGGTATTGTGGCGGCCCAATCGGCCAGTGGACCGGCCAGCCAGAAGTAGCCCTTCGCGCAAGTACTTGGGGCCTTTAAAGCCGGTACGAATGCTTCCGCCGTTGCGCCGGGCGAATTCGCCACACGTGTTTAGGCTGGTTTGAACAATGCTGATTGCAAACATACTCGGATCGTTTCTTACGACGGGAGAAATCCGGTCTGTAAATGGGGCTAGGATGGTCTAGGAGGCTCGTTATGAACCCTCATCCATCCTCAAAGCCGACGCGACGTAACATTTTGACGGCAAGCGGCAGTGCCGCAGTGGCGGTGCTCGGCGGGACGAAGCTTCTGAAGGCCGAAGCACCTGCGAGCAGCGTTGCAATCGTGCGGTGCCGCTCGTATTCGGATTTTACGGGCTGTCTGGCCACCGGTTTCGACCAGATTGGCGGCATCGAAAAGCTTGTGCGTGGAAAAACGGTCGCGCTGAAGGTGAACCTCACGGGTAATCCGAAAAATTTTCCGCTGACGCCCAATCTTCCGTATCGCACAAACGGCGAGAGCATCGCTTCTACGGTCCATCTTCTTGCGAAGGCCGGAGCGCAGCGCGTCCGCATCATCGAGAGCTTTTTCCCCGCGGAACAGGACCTGGCGTTATGGGCGCGCTATGGCATTGATGTGAACCCCATTAACAATCTCGGCGTAAAGGTGGATTGGGAGAACGTTCAGAATCTCGGCAATTACAAACAGTATGTGCGGTTGAAGGTGCCGTGGGGCGGTTACATGTACCCGGCCTATCATCTGAACCAGGCCTTCACGGAGTGCGACGTGTATGCATCGCTTTCGAAGCTGAAGAATCATTGGATCGGCGGCGTGACCATGTCGATGAAGAATAACTTCGGCGATACGCCGTGCTCGTTGTATGGAGGCGATTGCGGCGTCGATGGGAATGAGCGGCCAACGAAAGAGCGCGGCCCGGTGCTGCACGAGGGTAAGATGAAAGCGCCGCGAAGTGTGGATGCAGAGCTGCATCCGGATTCGCCGCGAGATCCGGGTTACCGCGTGCCGCGCATCGTGACCGATCAAATCGGCATACGGCCTGTCGATCTTGCGATAGTGGACGGCGTTGAGACAGTTCGCGGCGGGGAAGGCCCGTGGCTACCCGGGCTTGAGCGCATGACGCCGGGCGTGATCATCGTGGGAACGAATCCGGTGTGCACGGATGCAGTGGGCATGGGCGTAATGAGTTACAACCCGCACGCCGACCGCGGCACATCGCCCTTCATTCGCGGAGACAATATGCTCAAGCTGGCCGAGGCGGTAGGGATCGGGACGACCGATCTGAATCGCATCGAGGTGGTGGGCGTGAGTATCAAGGACGCGCGCATCAATTTCGGACCCGGAGCGGTCGGAAAAACGATGGCCGAGCTGCGGGCGTAACCCGGACAAGAGAAACACCAGTCAGCGCTGTCCTCGTTTGATTTCTAACGCTGCGCTCTAATGGGCGAGCAGCTGATGTTCTTGGGCGAGATCCTGTTTTGCGTTCTGCACGTAACTTATCGATGGGCTTTGCAGGCGCGAAACGATGTTATAGCCCGCAAGCGTTTGCGTGTGGGCCTCTGCGATGCGGTTTTGACGCAGCAGCGCGCGGCCTAACCGGATGCGCGTAATCCCTTCATTCAGACTGTTGAGCGGGAGCATTTGCGCATACATATTGATGGCTTGTTCGAATAATTTTTCGGCTTTGACATTGTCCTTGCGAGCCATGAAGACGCCGCCCAAGTTCGCGAGAGCGACCCAATCAGATAGTGCTTGCCGTGATAGCAGGCGCGGTAGATTTCCAACATGCGCGTGAAATGGGCTTCCGCCTCGCCGTACCGGCCCTGACGAACCGCGATGTTGCCGAGCTAATCAAAGTAGAAGCCACGGTGGGATGCACGGGACCAAACACCTTCTCGTTAATACCCAGCGCACGCTCAAGCATCTCGGTCGCCTCAACGTAACGGTCCTGGGAAGTAAGCGCGGGGGCGGTCGACCAGTGTGAGGCTACTCGCTGTTTTGTAGTGTTCTTTTCCGTAAAACGACTCCGTGATATCGAGCGCCCGACGGTGATAGGCTTCGGCTTCCTTGTAGTGGCCGCGCTCCTGCTGAATAGCGCCTAATTCATGAGGTCGTCAGCGACTAGGGGATGACGCTCGCCGAAAAGTTTGGCATATTGAGCGAGCAATTGCTTGTAGAGTGACTCGGCCTCATCGTAGCGGCCCAGATAGAAATAAGTATTGGCGAGTTCGACGCGGCTGGATGCCAGATCGGCGGGGTCGGCTGAAGGTGCGGAGCGAAGTTTGATCGCCGGGCGAAAATAATCGCCTGCGTCCTTATAAGCGCCACGATCATCGAGCACCAGACCGAGGGAGTGAGTCGCGGCTGCGAGATCCGGGTCGCCGGGCGCAAGAATGGCGCGATCGACAGCCAGGCCTGCGCGCACGAGACGTTCGGCTTCCGCATAGCGGGCCTGACTCGATCGCAGCAGACCGAGGCTTACCAGGCTGGCGGCGACATTCTTGTCTGGCCCCCGAACAGTTTGCGGCGTTGATCGAGCGCGCGTGTCAAAAACGAATCCGAGCGATCGAGCAGCTCCAGCTTTCCATAAACCTCGCCGAGGGTTTCGTACATTTCCGCCTGCACGGCGGGATCGCGATTCAGATTTGCTGCTGCCGCGCACCTCTATGTTACGCCGAACAAATTTGAGAGCGCGATACGAAATAGCGTCAGGACGAGCAGCTCCCAAAACAAAAATGGCGGAGCCGCAGCCCCGCCAAGTATCGTATTTTTGCGCTTCTTAGGCGACCATCGGCGAAGCAACGTCCAGCGCGTTGGCTAGCGCTCTTTTCGTTTTCTCCGCCAAATTGCGAAGCCGGGCATGTTTCGGCCGGCTCAGTCGGCGTTCCACGCTGCGGCGGGCGCGTAGCAGGCGAATGCGGACTGCCGTTTCCGACCAGCCGTGCTGGCGGGCGATTTCCTGCACCTTATAGCCTTCGATGTAGTGGCCTTCGAGAACTACCCGGTCATTCGGTTTGCATTCGTTCAGGATGCGCTTTACGTCGATTGCCGCGACGTTCATGCGTGGGGGTGCTTGCAGTTCCGGCAACGTTTGAGTTTGAGGCTCGCGTCTCAAAAACGTCCGGTGAATGTTCAGTGCGATGCTGTTGGTCCACGTTAATACCAGATTTGGATCCCTCAGCTGTTCTCTCCGCTCCCAACCTTTTGCCCACGCCGCTTGCGCTGTGTCCAGCGCTGCGTCATAAGACAAACCGCGCGATACCAGAAACCGCACCGTGAGGTTGAACCCACGCTGGTATGCTCTGCCGTACTCTTCTGTTGTCATTTAGCTCCACCGCTCCTCAATGTTTAGTAACTTACTTAAACCACGAAAACGTAGTTCTCGATGACCTCTTGCGATCACCTTGGGGTAATGGATGACCTTAGCACCCACAGCGTTACACTAGGCAGTTTTAATGCCACGTAAGTGGGTTGCAGGTCAAACTGCCGCTATGAATCCGGCAAATGAGTGTCAAATCAGACATTTCCGAGACTAATTGGAGCATCAGAACGCGAGGTTGGCCGGGGGATCTACCGGCGCAAAATCTGCCAACGCGGTGCAAAAATTTCTACTTCCCACACTGAAAGCACGAAACTTTTTGCTGAAATGAGGCTTATGTCAGGAGGGACACTGAAATCCCCGGGATAAACTGGGGGTGAAAGGAACGGACAGGGTTCAGGTGAACTGGTTCGATATCCGGCCAGTGAAAGACGACTACTTCTGAGTTTCGGCAGGTTTTGCGGCTGGGGTTTCGCGTTTATCCGGATCTTCGGAAGCAGCCTTCATGCTGTCTCGAAACGACCGAATACCCTTCCCGAGACCTTGCCCCAACTCCGGAAGCTTCTTCGGGCCAAAAATAAACAGCGCGACCACGAGAATAATCAGAAGGTGCTGAGGCTGGAATAATCCGTCAATCATTTGGGCTCTCCACGCGGGTTCAGCCCGCGTTACCAGTATAGATGACTTGGCACGGTGGTAGGAGGCCGGGGTTCGAGCGCGTATAGGCTTCTGCCGAATGCGTTCGCGCGGCCCTTGCACGAGCTCTGCGGTTGACATCCTTTAGAGGGTCCGCTATAGTGCTGAAGTACTGAAGTATCAACGAGTTGAGGCTTAGCCAGGAGCTCATTTAAGGGGTCGGGCCCGCTCGTGCCGCTCACAGCAAATTTCCGGCGTCTTCTTGCCACAAGGAAAACGGCGTCGATTAGGGATTGAAATGGAAAATGGCTGGTTCATCTGATGAATCTGTTGAATTGGCGGGAACCGCCGATAGCGCCGAGTATCAAGCCTTTCTCGATGACTACAGCAGCCATTTCCCGGCGAACCGTGGCGAAATTCTGCATGGGCATGTTCTCAGTGTCTCGGACAAAGAAGTCATTGTCGATATAGGCCGCAAGACCGAAGGGCTGGTGCCCGCGACGCAATTTCCGTTCGTTGAAAGCAAGCCAGCGGTAAAGCCGGGCGACGTGATCGAAGTGATGTTCGACCGCAGCGGCGAGCAGGTCGAAGGTTATATCCTGCTTTCCTACGAGCGCGCTCATCGCATTCAGGTTTGGGAGAATCTCGAAAAAGCTGCGGCGGAGAAGACTCCTGTAACGGGCCGCGTGGTCAATAAGATCAAGGGCGGGTTAGCGGTAGATGTCGGAGTCGGCGCCTTCCTGCCCAGCTCTCAAATCGAGATTCGTCCCGTGCACAATCTCGACTCTTACATAGGGCGCGAAATCCCAGTACGTATTTTGAAGCTGAATCGCCGCCGCGGAAACGCGGTGGTGTCGCATCGAGTACTGCTCGAAGACGAGATGGCCGCGCGCAAGGCCGAGGCGCTGAACAATTTGCACGAAGGCGCCGAGGTGACCGGCGTAGTGAAGAACATGACCGAGTACGGCGCGTTCGTCGATATCGGCGGCATCGATGGTTTGCTGCATGTCAGCGATTTGAGTTACGGCAACGTGACTCATCCGTCGGAGGTGGTGCATGTCGGCGATGAGCTTACCGTTAAGGTGCTGAAGTTCGACCGCGATAAGGAACGGATTTCGCTCGGGTTAAAGCAAATGCGGCCCGATCCGTGGATCGATATTCAAGCGCGCTATGCGCCGGGGAACCGCGTGATTGGCCGGGTGGTGAGCGTTACCGATTACGGCGCCTTTGTGGAGCTGGAACCTGGAGTGGAAGGCTTGATCCACATTTCGGAGATGACCTGGAGCCGGCGCATGAAGCATCCAGGGAAAGTCGTAAAGGCGGGCGATCAGGTGGAAGCTGTCGTGCTCGAGATAAAGGCCAGAGAGCGCCGCATCTCACTTGGCATCAAGCAACTCGAGGCGGACCCATGGACCACGGTTGCTGATCGCTACAGTGTTGGGTCGGTCGTGGAAGGGCGCGTCCGGAAACTTGCTGATTTCGGCGCTTTCATCGAGATCGAGGAAGGCATCGACGGCCTGGTACATGTCTCCGACATGTCGTGGACCGCGCATGTAAAGCATCCTTCCGAAGTAGTGAAGAAGGGCCAACAGGTTCAGGCAGTGATTCTTCACATCGATGCCGCAAACCGGAGGCTTTCGCTCGGCATCAAGCAACTGCAGCCGGATGCGTGGGAGACATTTTTCCGTGCGCACGCGGTCGGAGATGTCGTGCGCGGGCGTGTGTGCCGGGCTGCGGCGTTTGGTGTTTTTGTCGAATTGCTGCCGGGCGTAGAGGCGCTATGCCATCGCTCGGAGATCACGGGCGCTTCATCGCACAAGCGCCGCGCTGGAAAGCAGAATACGCCGCAGAGCGAGCCCGTGCTGCCCATGGGCCAGGAATTCGATTTCAAAATCATCAAACTGAACGAAGCGCAAAAGCGAATCGGGCTGAGCTTGCGCTCGCTCGCGGAAGACGACGAGCAGAGCCGCTTGGAAGACTACAAGCGGCAGGCTGCGGCAGCGACGTCGAATATGGGCGATGCGCTGCAACATCACAAATCCGAAGAGAGATAAGGAAGATGCAATGACCAAGGCTGAGCTGATCGAAGAAGTCTCAAAGGTTGTGGAGATGACGCGCAAAGATTCGGAGACAATCGTCGAGACGATTTTCGACAGCATTGTAAACAGCCTCCATAAAGGGGAGAAGATTGAGATCCGTGGCTTCGGCAGTTTCCGTACGCGGCAGCGTCAACCGCGAGTGGGGCGCAATCCGAAGACCGGCTCGCGCGTAGAAGTGCCTTCCAAGCGAATTCCGTATTTCAAGCCCAGCAAAGAGCTGCGCGATCTCGTGAATCACGCGGCCCAGCAGCAAGCGAGAAGCCATGTGACAGCGCCGGAGCCCGCAGGCGTTACAAGCGACGGCGACGATTTCGCGGAGTGATAGTCCCCCGCCTCTTCGTTCCAGATGCAGCACCTTTGGACGCCTTGGCGTTCCGTGTACATGGAAGAGAAAAAGGACAAGTCGCGATGCATATTTTGCGACGCGGTGGCGAATCCTGCCGCCGATGCCCAAAATCTGGTCGTGTTCCGCGGCGCTGCTTGCATAGCAATCCTGAACAAATACCCTTACACCAGCGGCCATCTGATGATTGCGCCGTTCGTTCACGTTTCGCGGCTGACGGGTTTAAGTGAGACCGCGGCGGAAGAAATGATGCAATTAATTCGGCGGGCCGAGCAGGTCATCGAGCATGCTTACCACCCGGACGGTCTGAACGTCGGGATGAATCTGGGCCAAGCGGCGGGCGCCGGCATTGACCAGCACATTCACATGCATGTCCTTCCGCGCTGGAACGGTGATGCCAATTTCATGACCTGCGTCGCAGAAACGCGCATCATCCCGGAGGCGCTCAACGATACTTTCAAGAAACTCCGGGATGAATTCGCGAAACGGTGAGTGCGGTTAGCGCACGTTTACCTGGAACAATACTGAATCCGGGTGATCGTGCCGCCATCGCCAGTAAGCTTGGCGTTGCGCTTCACTCGCACGCGCCCAATCGACGTAGCCGTGGTGCCGGTCTTCCCAATAGCGATGCCAGGCGCGGTCTTCCCCCGAGTTCCATTCGTGATAGTCCCTATGCGACCTATCGTAGTAACGGTGATGATCACGATCATGGTCATGGTCGCGATCGTGATCTTGTGCCGTCATGTAAGCGGGTGTAAGCAGTGCAAGCCCTAACGGAAGTATCAGTAAGAGTCTTTTCATTCGGTTTTCCTCCAACTCCATATCGTTAGACCCGGCTAAATTTCGTGGGTTTCGCACCCCAATTCGGGGTTTTCTGTTAACGAACTTAAACGTGTTCAGAGCCGTACTGGCACTCGCGAATTCCGCCGCTCGCCTTTGACCATGAAAACTGGCGACAATAAAGAAAGGAATGCCGGCACTCGATGATCAAAAGCACGCTCGGCGTGCGGTTCCAGAAGACGATCTATTTCTCATGGCCAACCTCTCTCCGCTCTTCACCGGCCTGCCGTTTGTGGTCTGGATCTCCACACGCAACGCACCGCACGACATCCGGGTGAAGGTCTCGCGGGGACCCAAGGCGATTCCAGAGGATCTCATTTCGGTCGCCTTGCGTCCCACGCTGCGCGTGATTGGCGAAGAGCCGTTGAACGGCGAAGAGCTGCGGCTGCTCAATCAGTGGGTCAAGCTCAACTGGGACACGCTGCTCGCCTATTGGAACGGCGAGATTTTCACCGAGCAAGCCATCGCGCGGCTCCAGCCGATTTCGGGGAAGTGAAGCTCGCTTCCGGTTCCATATTTGAGCATCCGTGAAGTACCGCGTACGCGGCCTTTCGGCTGGCGCGCCTGGTACCGTGCTCATTTTTGCGCGATTTCGTTAAAACGACGATAAGTGTTTAGGGCCGCGCAGCAGGTGTGCTCCGAAGCTTGGTCCAAGAGCTTCGTTCTCGTTCTGGCACTATAGAGGATTACCAACATGTTCGATTGGTCACTGGACCCGCGGTCCCAGCTGGCGCTGTTGTGCCTTGCCACGGCATTTGCGTTTTGGAACAACGACACCTTGTTCTTCTTGTTCGCGAGTATGGCGGTGTGCACGCGCGTGGCGAATAACTGAGCCTATCGCGCTAGCGGCGATTCGTCGTAACGCCGCAGCAAATCCTCGGGTCCATCGTAAATTGCAATGCAACCGGCTTCTCTGAGCGCGGCCTCCGGGAAACCGCCGCAACGGACGCCTACCGTTCTTAGGCCAGCTCTTTTCGCCGCTTCCGCATCATGAGGGCTATCGCCCACCACGATCGCTTCCTTCGCGGTGACTTGATCGCCTAGCCTGTCGAGCGCCGCTTCAAAGATATCCGGGTGCGGCTTCGATTTCTTAGCATCGGCCGATGAAGTTTCCACTTCCACCAGATCTTCAATGTTCGCGATCCGCTCAAAATCCTTCAGCTCATCACCTTTGGCCGACGAGGCGAGGGCGACTTGTTGGCCGCTCGCCTTCACCTTTTCGAACAGTTCGCGCACGCCCGGGAACGGCTTCACCTTCGACAGATATTTCTCTTTGAAAAGACGGCCACGATAGTCCTGCAGCTCTTTTCCAATCTCTTTGATTTCTCGTTCGCTCAGGAAAACGGGCATCAACTGATCCCCGCCCTTGCCGATCTGGCTTCGGATCTCATCGAAAGAAATCTCGTGGCCGAAATGCCGGAACGCTTCCTGCCACGCTTGGGCGTGCAGGTCGACCGAATCGAGCAAGGTTCCGTCGATATCGAAAATGACCGCTTTCGGCATGCATTTACATTGTCCACGTCGCCGTCTGTCTTTGATTTTAAGAAAGTACTTTACACCGTAGAGTAAATCGCGTATTATGGCCTTAACGTTGTGCTTGTATCACTTCTTCTGATCTGGATGCGGCATCGGAGTGCATTTCGGGCTCGCGGCTACTCGTTTCAGCAGTTTCGGCGGGAACAGGCGGCGCGCATTGAGGAGGTTCTGCAGCCGCATCGGCACCTTGTAGTCGAAAGCCTAACGACAGCAGCCGCTTCAGCCGAAGACTTCGATAGACGGAGTCTGCGCGCACGCTGGTGAACGCGCGCTGCGCGGCACTCGGTGAATTTGCTTCTCGAAATGCCTCATCGGCTTTTCGACCAGCGATGCACCGTACGAGCCTTTCCGGAACCAAACCGCGGCTGCATGAGTAAGTTGTGGACGCTTGCAGATAAAGCCAAGTTCGGGCGACTGCGGCCGCACCCCGGGCCCTCGAAGGCCGTCAGGCAGATAGTCAGCGCCCAATCATCACGAGGCCCTCAAATTCAACGTAAAGCAACACGTTGCCTTACGAGAATGCGTATACAAGCGAGGCGTCATCGGCAGGTCCGCTCGTTCTGATATCCTCCCGCGATTTGCCTTAAAAAGACATCTCCGCAGGATGAGCGAATTGTTTCCGGTTTGCCCGTAGTCCGTCCGGAAGGGCGCGGAAGCGCCGGGAAAACTTTCCACATGCCCGACTTATCGATATCGATACGGCTTAATGAGTGATTAGGCGACTATGCGTCAACCAAAACGGTATGCGGCTGCGTTGAGTTTCCCACTCACCTGCAACCCATACGCACCCCCTACCGCTTGAACTGCCGCCGGATCGCAAGCAGAAACAGCGCCAATAGCGTAGAGGTCAACGCGGTTTCGATAATCGCCAGTACACGCCCCCACGGGTAGGCTGGAGCGTACTCGGGATTCCTCTGTAATGCAGCCGTGTCCAAAGAGGTGAGCACACTCTTGCCCGCCAGGCAAATCTCCCGCCACAGATTCTGTCCTGCGGTTTGCCCGGTTCGCCACGCGGAGGTGTAGGTCTCCGCAGGGTCGGCTCCTCCTCGCTTCAGTCCGGCTCCGGGAAGGGGCAACAAGGCTGCAAATAGGACCAGCGTTCCGAGCAGCAACAGCATCGGCTTCACATAGCTATTTCCGTAGTCGCTCGCGTAGCGGTACAGGGCCACCAGGCTTAGTCTGGGGCGCAGCCACTGGCGAAGCCCAAGAAGCAGTCCGCCGGTTGGTGCTGCCAACCGCTTCATCTCCATCTCGCCAAAATGAAAATCGTTGGCTGTCCCGTAATCCAGGCGGGAGTCGTAGCTCTTCTTCAACTGCTGATAGATCTGCTCCACAGCCCGGTAGTCGCGCTGCCCGTCCCTCTGCAACTCTCGTCCGCGCCAGTGTTCGAGAGGGATTGTCTCTTCGAAGACCGCGAGTCCGCGATCATTTTTCCGTTTTGCCCACCGCACGGATGAGGTAAACCAGATCTGGCTCACATCGCAATCGTGGAAGAGGACGCGACTCAGATCGACGTCGTCGAAGACAGCCTCGCTGGGCTTGGAGAATCTTGCCAGCCCAAACACGGCACTGGGCTCTCCTCGAACTTGGGATTCGAACTTCGTGCCGTGGAATTCAACTTGATCGAGAAACCGACAGAGGTACCACTCGCACGTTCGGTGGAATGTAGTACCGCAAAACATTGCGGCTTGTGCGAAGTTCGCCCTGTTGAAGTCTGCGATTTGCGTGAAGGTCGCTCGGTCGAAGTATGCTTCTTGCGCGAAGGTCGCCCCGACGAAGTCCGCGAACTGCGTGAAGGTCGCATCAATGAAGCTTGCGTCTCGCGCGAAGGTCGCCCCGGTGAAGACCGCGTCTTGTTCGAAGGTCGCCTGAAGGAAGTCTGCGCGTTGCGTGAAGGTGGCTCGGCGGAAGCCTGCGTCTTGCGTGAATCCTGCCAGCTGGAAGTCTGCATCTTGCGTGAACGTCGCTTGGGAGAAGTCTACGCCCTTTATGAACCTCGCACCGAAGAAGTGCGCGCCCCGTGCGAAGGTGGCACTGTTGAAGTCTGCGCCTTGCGAAAAGGTCGCACCGTCAAACCGGCAGACCGCATGGAAGTTTCTTTCTATGAAACGGAGCCCAGGAAAGACGAAGCCCTCGAAGTGGGCCACGTTGCCTCCTGCGTCTTCCAGAATCCGCTCAAACTCCATCCAGAACGCATCGAAGAGCGGACCCAACTGTTTGTCCGAATCATTCGAATGCATCAGGCAGACAGGCACCTCGTCTATCCCGTCCGGCGCGGTGTGGAGTTTGCGCCGACAAATCTGGTGTTTGTCCCCTTGGAATCGACGGAACATGGGGATTGGGCAGCCCGCTACGCCGCTCTCGCCTTTCACCGCGGCGAGTTCGTCCTCGCAAGCCTCCTTCGAGCCTTCATCAGCTTCGATCTCCGGTTTCGCCACTCCGCTCTCACTGGGCAGAATCCTGGCTCGCGCCTCCGCGGGCTCTACGAACGCAAACTCTCGCTCATCCGCCATAACGCGGGAGTTTACCAGACCGGGCGCCTCACTTTATGGGCCGTCTACACGCTCGCCTTTATGCCCCATGACGACGATTGACTGGTCGGTCAAAACCGAAATCTCCACTTTCTCAAATGGGCCAAATCACTCGCCCAAACCGGTTTCCGACTCAGGGCGGATTGGTAGCGGTAAATGCCCCAGTATCTTGAAGTCGTCAGCGGCGTATGCTTCCGGGTGCATTGTCGGCCACTCTTCCATTGGGCATGAATGGAACGGCATTTCTGGTCGCCGCCGGTTCAATTGACGCCTTGCCCGTCATCCGCAGAGGAGTGATCAGCCCGGTTCCCGTCTCAGGGGCCGGCTCGCATTTGGGGTTTCGAACCGGTGATAGAATCAGCGGCGTGAGATATCCCTGGGCGTTCGGACTCGCGGGCCTTATGCTGGCTGCCGTTGGTGCAGCTTTGGCATTTGAAACGAAACCAAACCTGCCATACAACGCCATTGAACATCTCGAGTTCATACCAGCCAACCGAGCGGCGTTCCTGAGCAACCGAGATCGCTTGATCGGTGTAACCGATGGGAGGATCGCCAAGGCCTACCCGGCCGCGATCGTTGCGCAACATGGGTTAGTTCAGGACAACCTTTCCGATGGCCCAATTGCCGTGACGTGGTGATCCTACTGCAATACGGCCCTCGTGTTCAGGGCCGAATCGCAGGGCAAGCTACTTCATTTTGAAAATGCCGGCGTGATCGGCGGGAATGAAGTCTTTCGCGATAAAGAGACCGGCAGCCGCTGGCAGCAATCCAGCTTGGAAGCCATTTCGGGACCGATGAAGGGCGAGCGCCTCAAGCTTCGAGATTTTCTACTGACGAGCTGGGGTGAATGGCACAAGCTTCATCCGGACACATTAGTCTTGAAACCGCTACCCGGCTATGCGGAACGAATTCCGGAACTAAATAAGCGTGTGCAAGAAGGCCTGTTGCAGCGCGGGAATGCGCCCGACGGCGTGCTTCACACCGATAGCCGCCTGCCGCCGAAGGCCATGATTCTGGGGCTGGATATTGAAGGCAACAGCAAGGCTTTCCCATTAAATACGCTCCGCAAAATGCGTGTCGTCAACGATACCCTGGGTCGAACTCCGATCCTGATCGTTCATCAACCGGCTTCCGATACAACAACGGCATTCTCGGCGCGCCTGAAAGAAAACGCGCTGACATTCGGTGGGGCAAATCCGGAAGCAACTGAGCTGATAGACTCCCAGACCCATTCGCAGTGGGACCCTTACGGCCACTGCGTAGCTGGCAAGCTCAGAGGCTCAAATTTGCAGCCCCTCATTCTCGAGCCGGAATACTGGTTCGCATGGTCCGAGTTTCATCCAGGTACAGCAATCTTTACGCCAGCCTTCGCTGAAGCCCGCTGACCGCAAGATCGGGTATTCTCAGTGTTGGCTGCCGGCAGGTCCAGGCATCGTGAGTGTCTCGCCTTTTTTCGCGAAGATCAAGGCCAGCAACTTAGCAGGCTCAGTACTGCTGGCGTTCCTTGAGACTTCGTGCGTGCTGCCGGGCCGTTCGTAAAACATTTCGCCGGTCTTGTAGACTCTTTCCGGTTGACCGGAGATCTTTGTGACCACATTGCCTTCCAACACATAGGCGAGGACGAAACCCGCATGATGGTGTATTCGACCGGCGTGCCCCGGCGGATACGGAACTTCGCTGACCGTCACCTGCCAATCCTCCATCGTGATGTTCGGAAGATCGTGTTGGAATACGGGACCGCCGCTCGGCGGGCCGGGTTTGTTTTGAGCGTGGGCAGAGGCCTCGATGAGCAGCGCGAAAGCCGCGGCAAAAGCATTGCGACGAGTAGGCATGACCATCGATCTTATCTCAACAATGGCTATTGCAATTGAGCCTGTCTGGTTTCGAGCGGATTGTCGGCAACCCGGAAAGTGAAAGTCGTAGTCAGGACATCCCAACGCGTGACCGCCTAGCCGGCACTGCCGGCGTTCCTCGACCGAAGCCCTCGATTTGACCACTCTAAGAGGCGCTGCCTCCTCGCGGAGGCAACTCACCCCCAGCCTTCCTGCGCCTGGCCTTCGCTTCGCACTTTCCGCTGCTCTCCAAGTGTGGGTGGCCCGCTGACTTGCCTTTGGCACCTTCGTCCCTCGCCGGGAAGGCAGGGGGAGCTGTTATACAGCTCCCCTTCTATTCAAAGAGAAAGCCCAAGACGCCAATTGTCGGGTTGGCAGAGGCGCCCTCCTCACAGAAGGGGTGCATGCGAGGCGCCCCATGCGACAGGAGCGCGAAACGCAACCACCAGCAACATGAACAGTTCATGTCAGCTCCTCTGCCGTTCACCGATTCGCGCGAAACAATATTTCTATCGGCATCAGTAGCTTACTCGGTCGCGTTCCCTCCCGTCGCACGCCCCCGCGCCATCCTGCGACCGAAGCGCACAGGCCGAAGGGTGGTCGTTGTGCGCGCCCAAAACGAAAGGAGCAATTTCTCTTATGTCATCGGAAGCTCAAATCCGGGCCAATCGAGAAAACGCGCAGCACTCCACCGGGCCTGTCAGCGAAGCGGGGAAGGCTGCATCTTGTAAGAACAATTTCCGCTACGGCCTGACCGGAAATTCCTTCACCGTTCTCGATTTCGAAGATCAGGACGAATTCGACCGCGTCCTCTGCGGCCTCCGCTTCGAACACCAGCCCTCCACCATGACCGAAGCCATCCTGGTTGAAAAAATGGCGCAGTCCTATTGGCTGTCAAAACGCGCCCTCTATCTGCAGGATCGATGCGCCACGGACCCCGAATTAACCCCCGAAGAGCAGCACAAGGAGCTTGCGCTCTTCATCCGTTACCAGACCACGCATGATCGCGCCTTCCATCGTTCACTCAATCATCTGCTAAAGCTCAGGGTCGAAAGGCGCAAGGCGGAAATTGGCTTCGAATCGCAAAAGCACAAAGTGGCCCACGAGCTACGTCGCGAAGCCGCCGAAAAACGCAAGGAGGATGAGGCAGCGAGGTCTCAGCGAGCCGAAGACAGGAAAAAGGAACTTCACGAATTCGCCGTCTTGCTCGCCGAAGCCAAGGTCGACCACCAACTCGTCCTCACTTCACTTCAGAAATCCAGCGCCTATGCTCCCGAAGTGGCCGAAAACGGTACTTTGCAGGCTCTCAAAGCCGCCTGACGCTGCACGCTGTTAAATGCGCGCTTCGTCGGCACTCAACGAATTCGCCGCTCCACACGTATATGGAGTGGAGACCTTGAGCAAACGGCCAATGGCAGTTTCCTTTGCGGCCCATTTCTTGCTGGAGCAAACCCTGCTTCGCGACTGGATCGATCGAGCGAAAACCGGCGATCAAGCCGCTTTTGAAAGAATCTTGGCCGTTCATGAGCGCATGGTGCTGCGAACCGCGCAGCGGCTTTTGATGAACGCGGAAGACGCTAAGGATGCCGCGCAGGAAGTTTTTCTTCGATTGCATCGGAATCTCAGCCGGTTTCGGGAGGACAGCGAGTTCGTTCCGTGGCTTTATCGCATCACCGTGAATATCTGTCTCGATTCGAAGCGCCGAGCGAAACGAAGTTTCTCGATCGAGCGGACGGCGGCCGCTACCGGTCAGGCGCTCGATCCGGAACAAGCCTTGCGAGCCGCGCAGGAACGGGCTTTGGTGATGGATGCACTGCGCGGTCTTCCCGAGCGCGAACGGCTTGCGATCGTCTTGCGCGATTTGGAAGAACGGCCGACTGCTGAAGTCGCCGCGATTCTTGGGTCGTCTGAAACGACCGTGCGCTCCCAGATTTCTACCGGGCGGGCAAAGATCAGGAAATATGTTTTGGAGCGGATCAAAAGAAATGATGGATCACGTTAACGATGGCAACCTAGCGCTCTACTCGACAGGTGACCTCGAAGCAACGCAGCTCGAATTAATCGCCGGGCATTTAGCCGATTGCGCGGAGTGCCGCGATCGCTTGGCCGAATTCGAAACACTGCACGGCGTCTTTTCAAGTTTTCGCATCGAGCCCACATCAGACGATCTGCGCGAGTTTCGTCTGCGGACCATGCGGGCGATCCAAAGTCCTCAGCGGCATCGCGGCATCTGGAAGTGGGCGCCGGCGGCAGCCGCTGTTTTTGCTGTCGTGCTGTTGATCCCCGGCAATCACACTCCTGTTGCCGAGAAGCATCCCGTGCGACCCAACTTTGTGGCTGTGCGACATGCGCCCCAGTTGGAAGCACATGTTCATGTGACCCCTGTGGTGCATTCCATTCACCATCGTCGGGCCGCCGGATTGAAGTCGGTTGCTCTTTTGACAGCCGCGGATCACGAGCCGACGATCAAAATCATGACCGCCGATCCGAACGTGATTATTCTGTTGCCGCCCGATTTTTCGCCTCATGAAAGGACAGCGACCAATGACTAAGTTCGCCATTCTTATACTTGCCATCTCTCCGCTCCTGGCGGCACAAGATGCAAACACGCGCCCTGCGCAGGAATTGATCGTCACGAAAGTCATCCACGTACGCTATGCGTCCGCCGAAACGATAAAGGACCTGCTCTTTCACGCGAATGTAAATGCCGCCGCAAACAACGGTTTAAAAGCGCTGGTGTTGAGAGGAAGTGCTTCTAACATCGCCGCAGCCGAGCAGACCGTCAAAGAACTCGATGTTCCACAAGTTTCCGACGCCGCCCGGGATGTCGATCTCACGATGTACATCGTCGGGGCGACCAACCGTCCAGGCGAAAGCAATCCTGTTCCGCCGGAATTAGCACCCGTGGTCAGGCAGCTGAATGCCGTGTTCCCCTATGCTTCCTATCGCCTCCTCGACACAGCCTTGGTACGCGGTTGCGAGGGCAAGATCATGCATATGGGCGGGATACTACAATCTTTCCCCAATGCCGAACCGGCCGCTCACAGCAGCTATAACCTAGGCGGCATGATCCTTCCCCGAACGGACGACGCCGGTGACACAATTCACCTCGGCAATATTCACTTTACGGCGTTCGTCTCAAAGTTCGAAGCCGAAATCCGAACCGATTTTGACCTTCGGCCGGGCCCAAAAGTCGTCGTCGGGAAGACAAATATTGACGACGGCAATTCCGCCCTGTTTGTCGTGCTTACTGGCAAATTCGTCCAGTAACCGAACTAGACCGAAGCGTGTATCTTGCGCCGCGAAGCGAGCAGTTCGGACAATGCCCGGCATTCCTCGGCCAGCTCGGAAAACTCCGCGGGATTGAGAGATTGATGGCCGTCCGACAGCGCGCGATCGGGATCGGGATGCATTTCGACGATCAGACCCGAGGCTCCCGCTGCAATGGATGCGAGCGCCATGGGCAGCACTTTGTCGCGCTTTCCGGTGCCATGGCTTGGGTCCACGATGATCGGGAGATGGCTCAGGTTCTGAACAGCGGGTACGACGCTGAGGTCGAGGGTGTTGCGCGTGTGATCGGCGAACGTGCGCACGCCCCGCTCGCAGAGAATCACGTTGTAATTGCCCTCGGCGAGGATGTATTCGGCTGCCATGAGGAATTCTTCGAGAGTAGAGCTCATGCCGCGTTTCAGCAGAATTGGTTTGCGTGAGCGCCCCGCTCGGCGCAGCAGAGAAAAATTCTGCATGTTGCGCGCACCGATCTGCACACAATCGGCGAAGTGCTCGACTAGATCGAAGGTTTCGACATCGACCGCTTCGGTCACGACGCCTAGCCCGGTCTCGTCACGCGCGTCGGCGAGATATTCGAGTCCCTTTTCGCCGAGCCCCTGGAAGCTGTAGGGCGAAGTGCGCGGTTTATAGGCTCCGCCTCGGAGCAATTGGCCGCCAACGGCTTTGACGGCGCGAGCCGAATCGAGGATCTGTTCACGCGTTTCAACTGAGCACGGGCCGCCGCACAGCACCATATGCTCGCCACCTACGGCAACGCCATGCACTTTGACAAGGGTGTCCTGCGGCTTGGTCTCGCGACTTACGAGTTTATATGGTTTCGAGACGCGAATGGCTTCCGCGACTCCGGGAAGATGCTCGAATTCTTCGGGATCGAGCGGGCCGCGGTTGCCGGTGACTCCAATGGCGGTGCGCTGCTCGCCTGGAATAATATGCGGTTTGAGGCCGAGCGTTTCGATGCGTTCGCAAACGCGCGCGATCTCTGCAGCATCGGCTTGGGCCTTCATCACGATGAGCAAACTCGGAAATCCTCCCTCTCAGAGTACCCGCACCGGCATTCTCTGGACTCGCAGTGTTTCACAATAAGGGGTTTAGGTAATGTTCGAGTGCTCTATTGTGCGCGGCATGTGGTCGAATGAATAGCCCAGGCATGTCTCATCTCCCGTATAGGAACTTTGTTCATCTTACGCAGACGGAAGCTTATGATTTGATGCGCAAGATGCTTTCGGGCGAGATGGACACCGAAGGCATTGCGGAGGTGCTCGGGTTCCTACGCCGCAAAGGCGAGACAATTGCGGAGCTTGTCGGATTCGCGAGCGCGATGCGGGACATGAGCCAGCCGGTCGAACTCGACCAGTCGCAGGAGCCGGTGCTCGATACGTGCGGCACCGGGGGCGATTGCGTCAATTCGTTCAACATCTCGACCACAACCGCGTTCGTAGCGGCGGGGGCTGGGTTGCGGGTTGCAAAACATGGCAACCGCCGCATCTCGAGTCAATGCGGCAGCGCGGACGTTTTGGAGGCGCTTGGCATCGCGGTGAACCTGCCGGTTCAGCAGGTGATCGATTGTATCCGCGAAACGGGCATTGGATTCTTGTATGCGCCCTTGCTGCAGCCGGCGGTGAAGCATGCGCAGGAAGCGCGTCTGCTGTTGAAAGGGCGGACGGTGTTCAATCTCCTGGGGCCTTTGACGAATCCGGTGCGCGCGCGTGTGCAGCTCATCGGGGCATATTCGGTGCGCGCGGCAGAGATACTGGCACATGCTTCGGCGCGGCTCGGCATTGAGCGTGCGTTTGTAGTGCATGGCGCCGATGGGATCGACGAAATCACGACCACCGGGTCGACGGCCGCCTTTCAGGTGGAGGAAGGACGCGTGCAGAAGGGTCGCTGGGTACCGGCGGATTTTGGCGTGCCGCAAGCGTCGCTTGAAGATCTGCAGGGCGGCGATCCGGAGACGAATGCGGCGCTTTTGCGCGCGTTGCTGGAAGGCGAAGCGGGCCCACGTCGGGATGTCGTGATTGCGAATGCAGCGGCGGCGCTCCTGTTAGCGCAGCGCGCGCCGGATCTCAAGAGCGCTGTCGCCCAGGCTGCCGAATCGATTGACAGCGGGGCTGCCCGGCAGAAGCTCGATCGGGTGATCGAATTCACGAGCGCGGTGAAACATGAAGTCGTTTGAGGTACAGGAGTTTGGAATAGACAAGCTGGCGTTGGTTGAGCGCGAGAAGCCGCGTCCAGGCAATGGCCAGGTGCTGGTGCGAATGACCGCCGCGTCGCTGAATTACCGCGACTATATGGTCGTCGTGGGGATTTACAATCCGCGGCTGAAGCGGCCGATGGTGCCGCTCTCTGACGGCGCCGGGGTGGTGGAAGAGATCGGCGAGAGCGTGACGCGCTTCAAAAAGGGCGATCGCGTGGCAGCCTGCTTCATGCAAGGTTGGATTGATGGCCCTCCGACGAAGGAAAAGGGCGCGACCGCTCTGGGCGGTGCGATTGACGGAGTGCTTCGCGAATTCGCGGTGTTCTCGCAAGAAGGCCTGGTTCGGGTGCCCGAGTTTCTTTCTGACGAAGAAGCGGCTGCGCTCCCTTGCGCCGCGGTAACCGCGTGGCATGCGCTCTTCGAACATACCCCGACGGCTCCGGGCGATACGGTGCTGATTCAAGGCACGGGCGGCGTTTCGGTATTTGCGCTGCAGTTCGCGCATGTTGCCGGCCTGCGGACGATTGTGACCTCAAGCAGCGACGCGAAACTCGATCGCGCGCGAAAGCTCGGCGCGAACGAAACCGTGAATTACAAACAAACGCCGGAATGGGATGAGGCCGCGCGGAAGTTGACCGGAGGGCAAGGCGTGGACCACGTCATCGAAGTCGGCGGCAGCGGCACCATGCCGCGCTCGCTCAAAGCGGTGCGCATCCAGGGCGCCATCAGCGTCATCGGTATTCTCACTGGAGCTGATCCAAGCGTCAGCCCGACGGCGATTTTGATGAACAGCGTGCGTGTACAGGGGATATATGTCGGCTCTCGTGCGATGTTCGAACGCATGAACCGCGCAATTGATTTGCACCGAATCAAACCCGTCGTCGATCGCGTGTTTCCTTGGACGGAATACAAAGCAGCCCTTCGCTATATGGAGGCGCAGCAGCACTTCGGAAAGATCTGCCTCAAATTTTAGATTGAAGGGTGCCTATTCGAAAGGCGCGTCGTCATCGCCGGTATCAGCGGCAAGATTTTCAAACTTCGTGTAGCGATTCAGAAACGCGAGCTTCACTCGCCCGGTAGGGCCGTTGCGCTGCTTGGCCAGGATCAGCTCTGCCATGCCTTTCAGGCTTTCTTTATCGGGCTTATATACTTCTTCGCGGAAGATGAACGCCACCAGATCGGCGTCTTGCTCTATCGAGCCGGATTCGCGGAGATCGCTCATCATCGGACGGTGATCGCCGGGCCGCGTTTCCGGCGCGCGGCTGAGCTGAGAGAGCACGAGAAAGGGCACCCGCAGCTCTTTGGACATGAGCTTTAAACCGCGCGAAAGGGAACTGATTTCCTGCACACGGTTTTCAAAACGCCCGCGGCCCTGCATGAGCTGGAGATAATCGAGAACCACCAGCCCCACGTCTTGTTCGGCCTGCAAGCGCCGCAATTTTGAATGGATATCCATCAGGTTGATCCCGGAAGTGTCGTCGATGAATAGCGGCGCCTCGACCATCCGATACATCGCCTCCTGCAAGGAATGCCGCTCGTCGGCATTGAGGTAACCGGCGCGAAAACGCTGCTGATCGACGCGCGCGGCGGCGCAAACCAACCGCGTCAACAATGACTCCTTCGACATCTCGAGCGAAAAGACCGCGACCGCTTTCGGATTCTTCGGGTTCATCGCGATGTGCTGAGCGATGTTGAGCGCGAGCGCGGTTTTTCCCATGGCCGGCCGAGCGGCAAGAATGAACAACTCGCCTTCGCGGAGGCCGCCGGTCATTTCGTCGAACTTCAAAAATCCGGTGCTGACGCCTTGAATGCGCCGGCTGGTATCCAGAAAGGCGTTGATGCCGCCTTCGTATTCCGTGATGATCTGAGCGGGGCTGGCGAGCGCATTGCGCGATTGCACGTCGCCCAGCTTCATCAGCGCATCTTCGACCGCGCCGAGAATATCCATCGAGTTTTCACCCGATGCAATGCAGCGGTTGATCGTGTCCTGCGAGACCGTAATGATGCGGCGCAAAAGCGCCTTTTCCTTGACGATCGAGACATAGCTCTCGACATTAAAGAGCTGGGGAAGACCGTCATCAAGCGACACGAGATAGCTCATGCCGCCCACGGATTCGAGCTCGCGGCGGTCGTTGAGCTCATTACCGAGAGTCACGCGGTCTATTTTTTCGCCACGCTCATGCAACTCCTGCATGCGCAGGAAGATGCGCTTATGCTTTTCGAGGCTGAAATCTTCGGGATCGAGCGTTGCAGCTACATTGAGAAACGCAGAGTCGTTTGTGAGGATGGCGCCAAGCACAAAACGTTCAGCGTCCAGGTTGTCGGGCAGCGCCTGCTCTACACGGAAGTCGCGCGCAGTCATACGGGGGACTCGTTTACGTTAAGCCGTATCGCCGAGCCGCTCAAGGCGAAAACGCGCAAATAGCGGAGGAAGGTTTGCGCGGCACCGAAATCGACGGGAGTTGGTCTGATCGAACATAATTTCCACAGTGGTTCGCACAGGCTTTTATTAACCATTTTCGCCTAAAAATGTTTGCTGGGGAAGCCGGAGCTGCAAGTTCTTGCCTTGCTATACTGCGATTTGATCTTCCCGGCCCGCCCCAGCGGCGGGCCTTTCTATTCATGACCGAAACTCTCGATTTCGATAAGCAAAACGGGCTGATCACGGCCGTGGTTCAGGACGCGAAAACGCAGCGCGTGCTGATGGTCGGGTACATGAATCGCGAGGCGCTTGAAAAGACGATCGAGACCGGTCATGTCACGTTCTTCAGCCGTTCGCGGCGCGAGCTTTGGACCAAAGGCGGGAGTTCCGGGCATTATCTGCTGCTGAAATCGATCCTCACCGATTGTGATGGCGATGCGCTGCTGATCGAAGCCGAGCCCCTGGGACCTGGCGTTTGCCACGCCGGATACTACAGTTGCTTTTACCGCACGTTTGAGAGCGGGGCATGGGTGGAGAACGACCAGAAGACGTACGATCCCGACGCCGTGTATGGAGCCAAGCAGTGATCCGGCGATGATCAAGGTTTTGGATTCAAGCGAGGCGCTCAAACTCGCCACCCGGCGCGCCGCAGATAGCCGCAAGTATGAAGAGACCGCGCGGCCGATCGTTGAAGCGGTTCGCGAACTGGGCGATGAGGCGTTGTTGCGGTATGCGCGCGAACTCGATCGACTGAGCGATCAGCCGGTTCGCGTGCCGCAAGAAGAACTTGCGGCGGCAGCGAGGAACCTGAGTCCCGGCATGCGCAATGCCGCCGAAACCGCTATTCGCAATATCCGGCAATTCGCGGAAGCGCAGTTGCCGCGCGAACGTTTCGAGGAGTTTTCACCGGGCCGCAAGCTTGGCTGGATCGTGCGTCCGCTTGACGCGGTGGGTTGCTATGTGCCGTCGGGCAGATATCCGCTACCTTCGACGCTGCTGATGACGGCGACGCTCGCGCAAGCGGCTGGCGTGCCGCGAATTTGCGTCGCTTCGCCAAATCCATCGCCCGAAATTCTCGCGTGCGCGCATCTGCTCGGGATTACCGAAGTCTATCGTGTGGGAGGCGCGCAGGCGATTGCCGCAATGGCTTTCGGAACACAGACGATTGCACGCGTGGACCGCATTGTCGGCCCGGGAAATGTTTACGTTGCTGCAGCGAAGAAGCTGGTTGCGGGGGAAGTTGCCATCGATTTTGTGGCGGGTCCCACTGAAATTTTGATCCTGAGCGCGGATGGCGATCCAGCCGTCATCGCCGCCGATATGCTGGCCCAAGCCGAGCACGATGTTACTGCGAGCGCGATGTTAGTAACCACTTCGAATGCACTCGCCGCGGCTGTGAACGCGTGAACTGGAGCGGCAATTGCAGACTTTGCCGACTGCTGATGTAGCGCGCGGGGCCCTTGCAAATGGCAGTTTCATCGCTGTAGTTCCGGATTGCGAGGCGGCGGTTGCGCTCGCAAACGCGATTGCTCCGGAGCACCTGAGCCTGCATGATCCAGCGCTGCTTTCTAAAATCAAGAATGCAGGCACGGTGTTTCTGGGAAGCGATTCGCCGGAATCTGCGGGAGACTATGCAGCCGGACCGAGCCACGTCTTGCCAACGGGCGGCGTAGCGCGGCTGCGCGGCGGATTATCGGCTGCCGATTTCGTCAAGGTAATCGCGATTCAACAATTGACGCCATTCGCCCTTGAAGAATTGGCTCCCGCGATCACTACGCTCGCGAGAGCCGAAGGTTTGGAGGCGCATGCACGCGCCGTGGAGGTTCGTTCTGCCCATCAAGTCAGCCGTTGAAGACAAAGACATTCAGGAAACGGCGGTTCCAAAACGTGTGGAATCGCAGCCCTCGGCGCTTGCGCCGAGAAAGGCTGTCGCGCGCATGGCGCCGTATCATCCTCCAACTGCCGGCCGCCGCAACAAGCTGCGCCTCGATTTCAACGAGAATACGGTGGGCGCGCCGCCGCATGTGATCGATTTCATCAAGCGTTTTCTCACGGCGGCCGATCTCAGCATTTATCCCGAGTACGACCACGCGCTCGAAGATCTATCACGGCATTTTTCTGTGGGGATCGATGAAATGACGATCGCAAACGGCACGGACGAAGCCATCCAGTTGCTGATCAATACTTACGTCGACGATGGCGACGAGGTGTTGCTGCTCAGGCCGTCGTATGCGATGTACCGTTTCTATAGCGAATTAGCAGGGGCGCGTATTCACGAAATCGATTATCAGGAGGGGACACTGGCGTTTCCGGCTGAAGAGCTGTTGGAAAGGATCAGCCCTGCTACCCGCGCAATTCTCATCAGCAATCCAAACAACCCGACGGGAACCGGAACCAGCGTCAAAATCATCGAGCAGATCTTAAACAAGGCGGCAAAGGCTGCAGTGTTTGTCGATGAGGCGTATTACGAATTCAGCGGTGTCACACTTTTGCCGCTGATTCCCGAATACGGAAATTTGTTTGTCAGCCGGACGTTTTCAAAGACGTACGGCATGGCGGCGATGCGTTGCGGATGCCTGTTCTCACAAGCGGCGAACATGGCCTATGTTCGAAAAGCTCAATCGCCATACAGCGTGAATGCACTGGCCGCCATGGCCGCGCGCATTGCGGTCGAGGACAGCCAATTCGTCGAAGAGTACGTTCTGGAGGTTCTCGCGGCGCGCGAGTTGCTGTATGTCGGGCTCGAACGCCTGAAGATTCGCGTATGTGCAGAGTCAAGCAAATTTCGTGCTGATGCAAGTGGGCGAACGGGCGTCAGCAATTTCGAGCGAGCTGCGCGCGCGAGGTGTGTTGGTGCGCGACCGCAGCTACGAATTGCCCGGCTCCGTGCGCGTGACCGTGGGAACGCGCGACCAGGTACAGCGTTTCCTGGATGAGCTGGAGCAGATTTGGTAGCCTCTCCGCCCGCCGTCATTGTCTTCGATATGGATGGCGTACTGGTCGAGGTATCGCAGTCTTATCGCGAAGCAATTCGCGAGACGGTGCGTCACTTTACGGGCGAGCTGGTCTCGCATGACGAGATTCAAGATTTCAAGAATGCAGGCGGATGGAACAACGATTGGCTGCTTTCTCAGCGTATGATCGGGGACCGCGGCAAAAACGTTTCCTATCCGGATGTGGTCGAGTATTTCAATCGCGTTTTTCTCGGTGAAAATCGCGATGGATTGATTCTTCGCGAGCAGTGGATGCCCAAGCCAGGGCTGCTCGAGCGGCTGGCGGAACGGGCGAGTCTCGCCATTTTCACCGGACGCGCGAGATATGAAGCGGACGCCACGCTCGATCGCTATGCGGATGGAATCCGGTTTCATCCGCTCATTACCGATGAATGCGTAACGAATCCGAAACCCGCGCCGGATGGGCTGCACCTGATCATGCAGGAACATCCCGAGCAGGTCATCTGGTATTTGGGCGATACGGTGGACGATGCTCAAAGCGCGCAGTCGGCGGGCGTGCCGTTTATTGGCGTTTCCACTCCGCACAATCCCCGGCACGAAGAGATCGCCGGGATTTTGCGGCATTACGGAGCGTTTGCGGTGCTTGACGACATTAATCAGTTGGAAGCGCTGGTCGATGGCGCTCATGAACGCGCGAGATGAGGGAAGCACGCCTTACACGCAATACGAAGGAGACCCAGATCAGCGGCGCACTTCGTATCGAGGGAGCCGGCAGCTATAAGATCTCGACCGGCATTCGGTTTCTGGACCACATGCTCGAGTTGTTTGCGAAGCACGGCGCGTTCGATCTCGAATTAGATGCTCACGGGGATTTGGACGTGGATCAGCATCACACGGTCGAGGACACGGGAATCGTGCTGGGAGATCTGTTCTCACAGGCTCTCGGGGACCGGCGCGGCATCAATCGCTCCGGCTATTTTGTGCAGACGATGGATGAATCGCTGGCGGTGGTTGCGGTGGATCTGGGCGGCCGTCCTGCGCTAGTTTACGACCAGCAAGTGACGGTCACGCATGTGGGCGAACTACAGACGGAGCTTCTGGAGGATTTTTTTTCGGGATTTGCCAACCACGCAGGCGCGAATCTGCACGCGAAAGTGCTCTACGGGCGGTCCAATCACCACAAGATTGAGGCAATTTTCAAGTGCTTCGCGCGCGCGATGCGGTATGCCTGTTCGACTGATGAACGGCTGAAGGATCAGCTTCCCTCGACGAAAGGCCTGCTATGAAGCCGGCCTTTACGAAGAAGGCGTTGTTGTGACAACCATTGTCGATTACGGGGCCGGCAATCTGCGATCCGTGCAGAATACGCTTGATGAGATCGGCGCGACGTTACAAGGTCACCAATCAATCAGGGGATGTTCAGCGGGCGGAGAAGATCATTCTGCCGGGGGTGGGACATTTCGGTCAGATGATGCGCGCGATTGACGACTTGGGTCTGCGACAATCGTTGCTTGAGCGCATGGCGGCGGGTGTGCCGTTTTTAGGCATTTGCGTGGGCTTGCAATGTCTCTTCGAGCGGAGCGAAGAATCGCCGGGAACTGAAGGGTTGGGTATCTTTCGCCGGCGCAATCAAACGCTTTGCGGGCAGCGCGCGCATTCCGCACATGGGCTGGAACTCATTAGAACGCGTGAAGCCGTCGCGATTACTGCGGGGCCTCGAACGACGGCATATTTACTTACTTTGCGCACAGCTACTACGCGCCGCAGATGGATGCCACCGCCGCAACCTGCACTTATATTCTTCCGTACTCGGCAGTGCTTGAGCATGAAAATGTATATGCGGTGCAGTTTCATCCTGAGAAATCCGGGCCTGCCGGACTGCAGGTGATGAAAACTTTCCTGGACTTGTAATGCTGGCCAAACGCATCATTCCTTGTCTCGATGTTACGGGCGGGCGGGTAGTGAAGGGCATCAATTTTGTTGGGCTGCGGGACGCGGGCGATCCAGTCGAGCTGGCGGAACGATATAACGCGCAGGGCGCGGACGAATTGGTCTTTCTTGACATTACGGCGTCGAGCGATGCGCGCGAAATCATGGCGGATCTGGTGGCGCGAACGGCGCGGCAGGTGTTTATTCCGCTCACGGTCGGCGGCGGCATCCGCAGCGTGGCGGATGCGCGCAAAATCATTCTGGCTGGCGCGGATAAGGTCAGCGTGAATACCGCTGCCGTGCACCGTCCCGAGCTGATTCGGGAACTCAGCCAGGAGTTCGGCGCGCAGGCCGTCGTGCTCGCAATTGATGCGCGACGATCCGGCGTCGGGCGATGGAACGTCTACACAAAGGGCGGCCGATACGATGAAGGTATCGATGCCGTCGAATGGGCAGCACGCGGCGAACATTTGGGGGCCGGAGAAATTCTGTTGACTTCCATGGATACCGATGGGGTGCAGACCGGTTTCGACTGCGCTCTTACGCGCACTGTCGTGGAGGCGACCACGATTCCAGTGATCGCTTCGGGCGGCGGAGGCAAACCGCAGGATTTCGTCGCCGTGCTGACCGACGGCAGAGCGGACGCCGCGCTCGCCGCGTCGGTTTTTCACTACGGCAAGTACAGCGTATCGGACTTAAAGATGGCGCTCGCCGAGGCGCACGTGCCAGTGAGGCCGGCTGCATGATCATTCCTTGCATCGACCTGATGGACGGCAAAGTCGTGCAACTCAAGCAGGGTCGGGAAAAGGTGATCGAGGGCAAATCTCCCGCTGCGAATGCTCGCGTTGTTCGATGGATTTCCGCAGATTCAGGTGATTGATCTGGACGCTGCAATGGGCCGTGGGTCCAATCGCGAGATTGTGGAACGAGTCGCTCGGCAGGCCAGAGTGCGCGCAGGCGGCGGGGTCCGAACAGTAGAACGCGCAACCGAATTGGTTCAGCAAGGCGCATTTCGGGTGATCGTCGGGACGGCGGCGTTCTCAAGCGATGGGCCAAATACCAAATTTTTGAGCGTGCTTTCAGAGGCGATTGGTCCCGAGCGGCTGACCATCGCGCTGGATAGCAATAACGGGCGAATCGTGGTGAAGGGCTGGCAGCAACCGACCCAATGGACCGCGCTTGAGGTCATTGGCGATCTGGAGCCATATTGCTCCGGCTTTCTTTGCACTTATGTGGACAAAGAAGGCATGATGCAGGGGACGGACTTACGCTGGTTCGAGGATTTGCGTGCCGCCACCACTCACGAGTTGATAGCAGCGGGCGGGATCACAACCCTCGATGATGCAAAGATACTAACTTCGATGGATGTTCACTGCGCCATCGGTATGTCAATTTACACGGGGCGGCTTTCTTTGGATGACCTGCGCGCCTTAAATCAAGTTAGTGCGTAATCGAAGCTCCAGATGCTACTTTCCGCGGCGGCACGCCATCTAACGAGCAAATCCGCACATGAGGACATTTACAAACCGATGAAACGCATGGCATGGATCGTTGTAGGAGTTGGTAGTGTTGCATTGCTATATGCCGCGATGCCAAATACTTCAGACGTAAAGAACGTTGTTACCGGAACTGCCGCGTTTGACAGTTATCAAACGGAGAAGCCGGGCACGTTCCGCAAAATCACGGTCGCGGACCTTCCGCAACCGTACGCGACGAAGGGCGTCGGCAATCCTCCCACGCTGGTGCCCCGTCCCAAAGGCGCGTGGCCGCAGGCCCTCCCGGGCTTCAAAGTGCAGCTTTATGCGGAGAACCTGATCGAACCTCGTGAAATTCGCACCGCACCAAACGGCGATTTGTTTGTCGCTGAAAGCCACGGCAACAGAATCGATGTGTTCCGCGGGATCACGAGCGATGGGAAATTCGAACAGACGTCGATCTTCGCCACCGGCATGCATGAGCCGTTCGGGATCGCGTTCTATCCGCTTGGCGGGAATCCGCAATGGGTCTACATCGGGAACACAAACTCGGTGGTGCGGTTTCCCTATAAGAACGGCGACCTGAAGGCGACCGGTGAACCGCAGACCATCATCCCCGAACTTCCATCCGGAGGTGGTCACATCACGCGCGATCTGGCATTTTCGCCGGACGGGAGCAAGCTTTACGTATCCGTGGGCTCTGCGTCGAACGTGAATGATCCGGATACACACCCGGCCGAGCACCACCGCGCAGATATTTTGGAGTACACGCCGGATGGCAAATTCGTGAAGGTTTATGCGTGGGGCATTCGCAATCCGGTGGGGATCGCGGTCAATCCGCAGACCGGCCAGCTCTGGTGCTCAGTCAACGAGCGCGACATGCTCGGCGACAACTTAGTGCCCGACTATATTACGTCGGTAAAAGACGGAGGTTTCTACGGCTGGCCCTGGTATTACATGGGCGATCATCAAGACCCGCGACTTGCAGGCAAACATCCTGAGTTGAAAGATAAGGTGACCGTGCCGGATGTGCTGCTGCAACCGCACAATGCCTCGCTCGAGATGACTTTTTACGAAGGCAACCAGTTCCCGAGCCAGTACAAGGGGGATATCTTCGCCTCCGAGCACGGCTCCTGGAACAAGTCGATCCGCGCAGGGTACGAGGTAATTCGCGTGCCGCTTGACAATGGGAAAGCGAGCGGAGTCTACGAGGATTTCCTGACTGGGTTCGTGATTTCGAACAACGCCGTGTGGGGCCGGCCGGTTGGCGTGGCGGTGGCGAAAGACGGTTCGCTGATGGTGACCGACGACGGTTCGAAATCAATCTGGCGCGTCAGCTATACGGGAAAATAGAGGCCGTCAGGCGACTATACAACTGTGAAAAGCGCATTCTGCGCCGGGGCCCTGCTTGCGCCTCTGGTTTTACTCCAGGCCGGAGCACGATTGAGTTTGGACGTCAGCAGCGCGCTTCCCGCGGTTTTCCACACGGCCCGTGAGATTCTTGGTTTCCCGGTGGACGGCAGGCTTGGCTCGGTTCGAGTCGCGACCTGGAATATCGATCGGGGCACACAACTGAATACGATTGCCAGAGAACTGCGGCAAAATCCCGCCGATCTTTTCCTTTTGCAGGAAGTGGATTGGAACGACCTACGCTCGGGCGAAATGGATATCGCGAGAGCGTTGGCGGATAAACTTCGACTCAATGCGTCTTATGGAATCGAATTCGAAGAACTAGGACAGGAGCACGGCGGGCATGCTTATATCGGGCAAGCCACGCTGACTCGCTTGCCGATGAGGAAGTCGCGGGTGCTGCGTTTCCAGGCCCAGTCGGGTTTTTGGAAGCCGCATGATTGGATTCCATCTGGAATTCCCTTTATGCAGCGGCGAGTCGGCAGCCGCATTGCGCTCGTGACGGAGCTACAGTTCGGCCGCCGGCCATTAGTGGTTTACAACGTGCATCTGGAAAGCCGCAGCATGGGACACCTGCAATCCGAGCAGATAGAGGAGATCCTGACCGATCTAAAGCGATATCCGAGCGGCACGCCAGTCATCATCGGCGGCGATTTGAATACAAAATATTTTCCGTCGACGTTCCTGCACAAGCTCGAACGGGCTGGTTTCCGAAGCGCAACGGGCGAACGAGTGGAACGCACACACGCGGTCTTGATGGCGCTCGATTGGATCTTTGCGCGGGCCGTGAAAATCGAAGACGGGCGGGTTCGGCGCGATTTGAAAGGTTCGGACCACTACCCGATCTATGCGCAAGTGATAGCAGAGTGACGCGGCTCAGGCGATGGCTTCGATTTCTTGCGTCACTTGCTCCCACTGCTGCATAGCTTGTTCCAGTTCGCCGCGCTGCGATTCAAGCAGGCTGGCAACCCGCGCAGCTTGCTCAGGGCCGGTAAAATCCGAAAGCGCCAGCTCCGATTCCTGAATTTCGGATTCCAACTCTGCAATGCGCGCTTCCAGCTCTTTTGCACGATCCTGCATCTGTTTCAGCTTGATGGGGTTGACGCGCCTTGCGGGCGCTGCGGCGCGTTGCGGCATCGGGATGGGTTCGGCGGGCGGCACACCGATAAGCACATCGTTCAGTGTTGGCGTATGCTCGGCGCCGCCTTCCTTGCGCCATAGATAATCGGCGAAATTGCCTGGGAAAACGTGGACTGCGGCGTCAGCAATCTCAAAGACGCGCGTCGCGAGGTGCTCGATGAAGTAGCGGTCGTGCGAGACGAACACGAGCGTTCCGTTAAAGTTCTCGAGCGCTTCGAGCAAAACGTCCTTGGCGCGCATATCGAGGTGATTGGTGGGCTCGTCGAGCAACAGAAAGTTCGATGGGTGCAGCAGCATGCGGGCGAGCGCATACCGATTTCGCTCGCCGCCCGAAAGCACCCCGATGCGTTTGAACACATCGTCTTCGCTGAACAGAAAGCAACCGAGCAGATTGCGGAGCTCGGTGTCCGTCGTGCGCGGGGCCACGTCTTTCAAATCGTCGAGCACGCGGGCGTTTACGTCCAGCTCTTTGTACTGATCTTGCGCGAAATAATCAGGCTCGACGTTGTGCCCGAGCGTGTATTCGCCGGAGGAGAGCGGCTCAGAACCGGCAAGCAGCTTAATCAGCGTCGACTTTCCCGCGCCATTTACTCCTACCAGCGCAATGCGGTCGCCGCGCTCGATGGTAAAGTCGACGCCGCTGAAGACGTGCTTCGGCCCGTAGCTCTTCGAAACATTTTTGAATTGCGCAACAACCCGCCCGCTCGCCTTCGGCTGCGGGAACGAAAAATGGATGGTCTTTTCTTCGGGCGGCAGCTCAATGCGCTCGATTTTTTCGAGTTCTTTGATACGGCTCTGCACCTGCTTCGCTTTGGTCGCCTGATAGCGGAAGCGGTTGATGAACGCCTCCAATTGCTGAATGCGGTCCTGCTGGTTTTTGTAAGCTGCTTCGAGCGTCGCGAGCCGCTCCGCTTTCTGTTGTTTGTATTTTTCGTAACCGCCGCTGTAGAATTGGACCCGCTTGTTCCAGATCTCGACGATTTTCTTGACCGTGACATCGAGGAAATAGCGGTCATGCGAGATCAGAACGAACGCGTATTCGTAATTGGCGAGATACTCTTCGAGCCAATTCCGCGCTTCCAGATCCAGGTGATTGGTCGGCTCATCGAGCAGCAGCAGATTGGGTTTTTCGAGCAGCAATTTCGCGAGCGCGATGCGCATCTGCCATCCGCCAGAGAACTCTTCGGTTTGGCGGTGCCAATCTTCTTTCCGAAAGCTGAGACCGGTGAGGACAGAGCCGACTTGCGCTTCGATCGAATAGCCATCGCGGGCTCGAAATTCGCTATCGGCGCGCTCGAACCGGTCGGCCACCTGAGCGTATTCCTGGCTTGCCGGGTCGATCTCACTCATTCTTGCGGTGAGCGCTTCCAGTTCTTGCTCCAGATGCTGGAGATTCGCAAAGACACTCATGCACTCGGCGAACACAGTGCGGCCGCTGACCTGCAAACCATCCTGCGGAAGATATCCAATGCGAATGCCTTTCATCCCGTTCATTGAGCCGTAATCGAGCGGCTCCATGCCGGCGATGATTTTGAGCAGAGTTGATTTGCCGGTGCCGTTTCCGCCGACTAAGCCGGCGCGTTCTTTGGGCGTGATGAGCCAATCGAGATCTTCGAACAGGAGCTTATGGCCGAAGCGCTTGCCGGCGCCCGCGAGTTGCAGCATTCCTCCATGCTAAGTCGCGCACAACGGCCAGCAACCAACCTGTGCGCTTGGCCATACTCTTTTCGCTTTTTCAATCGCGCACAACGGGCGACCCAGGCCTGGACGGCCCGGGTGCCCCCCGCCCTGTGCGCTAAACCAGGAAAAAATCGAGGGCGCTGCTGATGTAATTCTTCAATTCCGGCCGCTTCACCACCGCGTCGAGGAATCCATGCTCGAGCAGAAACTCACTGCGCTGGAAGCCTTCGGGGAGCTTTTGGCGGATGGTCTGCTCGATGACGCGCGGGCCGGCGAACCCGATGAGCGCGCCTGGTTCAGCAATGTTCAGGTCGCCCAGCATCGCGAAGCTGGCTGTGACACCGCCCGTCGTGGGATCGGTGAGCACGCTGATATACGGCAAATGGGCTTCGTCGAGCCGCATCAGCGCCGCCGAAAGTTTCGCGAGTTGCATCAGACTGATGGCGCCTTCCTGCATGCGCGCGCCGCCCGAAGCGGAGACAATCACCAGGGGCGTTTTCTTTCCCAGGCACCGTTCGATTGCGCGCGTAATTTTTTCGCCGACCACCGCCCCCATACTGCCGCCGATAAATTTCAGCTCCAAGGCGCAGATTTGAACCTCGCGTCCGTTCAAAAAGCCGCTTGCACAGACCACCGCATCGGGCAAGCTGGTGGTATTTCGCATCTCTTCGAGGCGTTGCGAATAGGGTTTCGAATCGACGAATTGAAGCGGATCGGAAGAACGCAGATCCGCGTCGTAGGCGACGTATTGGCCCTCATCAAAAAGTTGTTGCAGCCGTTCGGTCGCGCTAATTCGAAAGTGATGACCGCACTTCGGGCAGACGTTCAGGTTTTCTTCGACCGTTTTGCGCCAGATGATCTGGCCGCAGGCCTCGCATTTCTGCCATAGCCCTTCGGTGCGTACGTTTTTTTCCTGATCACTCGGCGGACCGCCTTCGATGGATGGCTTCTGACGGGTGAACCAGGCCATGGAATCAGCCACCAACGTAACACGCGATCCGCATTGCGGCGCTAACACGACGGCCCGTGTTTACTTGCGGCGCAGGAATTTTTTTCGTCCCGCTCCCAGCAGCACCATCAAACCGCCTCCGACGAGCACCGGTGTAGCTGCTTCATTTGCGGCCGCAGGAGCATCATCTTGCGCCAAAGAACTGTTTCCGAAGTACGCATAATCGAGGAATGCGTTGGCCCCGGAACTCGCGCTCAGGTCGAACCAGGTAACGTCATGCGAAATGGAAACACCAAATTGGCCGTTAGAAACTGTAAATGTCTCTCCATCGGACAAGGTGACTTTCACCGCCGATGCGCCGCAATTCACGCAGTATGTGTCAAACAAAAAAGCGTTGGCGCCAGAGCCGGGAATATCGACCTGAAGCATCCCATTGCCATCGCTATTGTCCTCGAGCCCCCAATGATGGGTGCCTTGATTGATATTGACGTTTTTCAGATAGTACGACGATCCATCGGGGCCAATAACCGTGTACCCGCTGGAGCTATAGCCTGCTACGGTGCTGTAATTCAGCCCCGTCTCAAGGCTAGTCAGATCTATCTGTCCAGTTATGCCCGTGATGTAAGTCGAAGTATCCCAAGTACTGTAACTGGTTGTCGTGATCGTAGTAGCTACAGCTTGAAACGGGAGCGTGAAAACTCCAGCCAAGAGCGTGAACCCGAATACGCGCGCCTTGAGGCACATGTGCAACCTCCGATATCTGTTCTGAGTCTGTAGTCGAAGTGCGCGGCCTTGGGCCGTCATCTAATCCAGAAATGCCTTTACATCGTGGTCCAAAAAGAAACGTTTTTGGGACAACCTCAAAGGCTTACTGCGATAGACTTTTTCTAGGTTATTCCCATGCTGAAGGTTTTTGCTTTTGCCGGTGTGATTGCTGTTGCGAGCGCCTGTCTGGCGACTGCGGATACAAGTCCGCTCCGGAAAGCTCCCGAGCTGAACTTCGTGGTTCCCGGGCAAGGACAAAAAGAATTGAGCGATTACCGTGGCAAAGTGGTGGCACTGGAGTTCATTTTCACCACGTGCCCGCACTGCCAGGCGGCATCAAAACTGATGACCAAACTGCAGTCGGAATATGGGAGCCGCGGCCTGCAAGTGATCGATGTCGCGATTAATCCCAATGCGGATCTGCTGGTTGAGAATTTTGCGAAGGATTTTCAAGTGAATTTTCCCGTGGGATGGACGACCACACAGCAGATGCAGACGTTCATGGGATTCGGCGATGCGCGTTACGTAGTTCCGCAACTGGTTTTGATCGATCGCAAAGGCTATATTCACTACCAGACGCCAGCGCTTTCCGGCGACGATTGGACGAAGCTAATGAGCGAGCAGGCGATCCGGGAGCATATCGAAGAGCTGCTCGGAACCAGTAATTCGGCTTCTTCCAAGCACTCGGCAACGACTGCGAAGTAAAGATTAGATGTAAATCCTCTTCACGCGGGCGTGAATCCCGCAGAGAACGCTATGGGAGATCGTGCCTGCGAGTCTCGCGATCTGTAATGCGTCCATGCGTGCATTGCCTTCCGAACCGAGCAGCGTAACGGCATCACCTGCCGCTGTTTCGGGCGATTGAGTCACGTCGATACAGGTCATATCCATCGAGACTGCGCCGAGGATAGGCGACAACTTGCCGTTGACAATGACACTTCCTTTATTCGACAGGCGATGCGGAATGCCATCCGCGTAGCCGGCGGCTAGAACAGCGATGCGCATTCGATGAGGGGCGCAAAACGTTCCTCCGTAGCCGATCAATGCGCCCTCGGGAACCTCTTTAACCGAGAGCACGGTGGCGCGCCAGGTGAGCGCAGGCTTTACGTGCAGGATTTTGGCGGGAGCGTGGCCGCGCACGGGAGACACATAGCCGTAAACCGCATGGCCGGGCCGGATCAGGCCGCCCCAGGCCTGACGCCGTGCATAAGCCACCGGAATCGTGCTGGACAGGTGAATCAGGCGTGGGTAGATGCCCGCGCAATTCAGGCCTCGGACAACCTGGTCGAAGGCGGTAATCTGCTGGTCTGTCTGGCTGCTCTGGTAGTTGGCGGCGGAGGCGAAATGGGTCATAAGTCCTTCAAGCTCGACATTTTGCGCTTGGAGAACAGTTTCCCCGATAGCGATTGCATCCGCGGGGACGCCGAGCCGGCTCATCCCGGTATCAATCTTGAGGTGATATGGATAAGAACGGCCGCAGGCCGCAGCCAACCGATTCAGCTCGGCTAAATCCTCAAACGAGTGAATGACCGGCGTGAGGTCATAAGCGAGTAGCGCCTCGCGAGTGTGAGGGAGAAAATCAGCCATTACCAGAATGCGGGCGCGAATCCCGGAGTCGCGGAGCGCGACGCCTTCCTCTGTGTTGCTCACCGCGAGCCAGCGCGCGCCTTGCTCTTCGAGAGTGCGCGAGACCTCGATTGCGCCGTGCCGATACGCGTCGGCCTTCACAACCGGCATAATCTCCACCTGCGGGCCGACAGCGTTACGGATGGCCTGGAAATTGGCCGCGATCTGCGGGCGCGAAACTTCTACCCAGCAGCGATACGGCAGCCCTCGGCGCACAGGCAGCTCCGGGGCAAGACTTTCGGGCGCCGTCGTGCTCAGCAGCGTCTCACTCATAAGGTAAGAGTAGCCGTTCTGTCGCAAAGCTCTTCCTGTTCACATTCCAAAGGTAAAACATGCTACGATCTTTGCAATGACCAAGGGAGAATCCGGGCGCAGTGCACATGCGCGCGTATTCCACCTGGATCACCAGAGATAACGCGATGCGAGTTGTTCGTGTTTTTGCGGTCAAGCTAAGAGGTTTGTTCGGCAGGTCGCAAGAAGAGGAGTTTGGCGAGGAGATTCGCGAGCACATCGACCTGCTCACCGAACGCTACGTTCGTAAAGGCATGAACCCGCACGAGGCGGCCTACGCCGCTCGCCGCCAATTCGGGAACCAGGGGCGATTACGGGAGGATCGGAGCCGCATGCGAACGTTTGCGCCGCTCGAAACGCTCTGGCGCGACCTCCGCTACGCCGTGCGGCAGATCGGTTCCAATCTGACGTTCACGTGTATTGCTGTCCTCTGCCTCGCCTTGGGCATTGGAGCAAACACCGCCGTATTTACGCTGCTGGATCAGCTTGTATTGCGATTACTGCCAGTGAAGCAACCGGAGCAACTGGTCATGATCTGGACCACCGGCCACCACTCGGGTACGAGACTGGCGCGCGCGCGTCATCCTATCCCATGTATCAGGATTTCGCGCGCGAATCACATACTTTCGATTACGTATTTTGCCGGTTCGATCAGCAGCTGGCGCTGAGTTTTGAAGGCAGCACGGAACGCGTCGACGGTGAATTGGTATCGGGGAACTATTTTCAGGCGCTCGGCGTGGGGCCGGCATTAGGCCGCGTCTTTTCGCCGGAATCCGACGACCGGGTGTATGAGGGACATCCGGTGGTCGTGCTCAGCTATCGGTACTGGAAGCATCGTTTCGCAGCGAATCCAAAAGTCGTCGGCAGCAAAATTCTGCTGAACAAATACCCGATGGAAGTGGTCGGCGTCACTGGGCCCGGTTTTGGCGGCCTCGATCCGTCGCGCTCGCCCGATCTTTGGGTGCCGATTCAGATGAAGCCGTTGATGACGCCCGCCCAGGACGGCCTAGGCGACCGCCGCGGAAACTGGATGCAAATCTTCGCGCGCCGCAAGCCTGGGGATACGGTACAAGCCGCGCGCGCTTCGCTGCAGCCGCTCTTCCATCAGATTCTTCTGCGCGAGCTCGCGACGGATCCGCAGTTGCGCCAGGTCTCGCGTTACGACCGCGATCGATTCCTCCATCGGCGAGTGCTGGTCGAAACTGCGGCGAATGGTTATTCGGATATGCGCGAGCAGTATTCAACGGCGCTCGTGCTGTTGATGGCGATGGCGGTGCTCATTCTGGTCATTGCGTGCGCCAACGTGGCTAGCTTGCTGATTGCGCGAGCGGGGGCGCGTCCAAAAAGAGATGGCCGTGCGCCTGGCGATCGGCGCCGGCCGCCGAACACTGATCGGTCAGCTACTTGTTGAAAGCCTATTGCTGTCGCTAGCCGGCACGGGGTTCGGTCTGGTGCTTTCCGTTGAGGCTACGCGTGCTTTGCTGCGCATTTTACCCGATAGCTCAACCTTGTTGTTGCGAGCCGATCCCGATCTTCGGATTCTGTTCTTTAGCATCGCCGTAGCGTTTGCAACGGGCGTGCTGTTTGGCTTAGCGCCTGCGCTACACGGCACGCGGCTCGATGTCGCAGCTATTTTGAAAGATGTTGCCAGTGCGGCTAGTGGAAGCGGCCGGTCGGTTAAGCTTCGCAAAATTTTGGTTACGGCGCAGGTTGCTCTTTCTTTGTTGCTGCTGATCGGCGCGGGGCTGTTTGCGAGAACGCTGTTCAATCTCAAAAACATGCACACCGGGTTTCGGGATATCGACCGCGTAGCAACTTTCCAGGTCGATCCGGCCAAACTCGGTTATCCCGCCTTGCGGATTCGTAATTTCTATGAGGATCTCACTCGAGAGCTTCAGGCGATTCCTGGTGTCAAGTCTGCCGGCTATGCCGTCGTTCCGATTTTTCAGGGAACCTGGTGGGGATGGCAGATGGCCGTCGAAGGTCATCGAGCGAAGGACGGCGAGAGCATGCAGGCGCACGTGAATGTCGTTTCGCCAGGGTACTTTCGGACCATGGGCGTGCCCCTGCTTCGAGGCCGCGATTTCGATGAGCGGGACCGGTCCGACGACCTTAATGCAGATCGGATGCCCACGGTCGCGATTGTGAATCGCAAATTTGCTGAACATTTTTTCGGGGAGGCGAGCCCCATTGGCCGGCACATTGGCAGCGCAAACGGCAAAGATTCGCTGAGTGCTCGCATTGTCGGCGAAGTCGAAGATTCGCTGTATGAAGGCCCGCGCGACGGAGTACCGCGCCAGGTGTTCTTTGCGCATTCGGAGGCGCCGGTTCCGTTGCGCGCATATTTCTATGTGCGCACGAGCGCAAATCCGGTCTCACTGTTTCCCGCCTTCCGGCGGACTGTCGCGAAACTCGATTTATCGCTTCCGGTCGACGACATGATGACCCTCGGAACGCAACTCGAAGATACGTTGAGCACGGAACGGCTGATCGCATTTCTTTCGGTTGTATTCGGCGCGCTCGCTACCGTGCTCGCAGCGCTCGGGCTCTATGGCGTAATGGCGTTTGTCGTCTCACGGCGCACGAGAGAGATTGGGCTGCGGGTTGCGCTGGGGGCGCCGCAAGCCTCGGTTCAGTGGCTGGTGATGCGCGAAGTGATCGTATTGCTTGGAACGGGCATGGCGATCGGCGCGCCCTGCGCGTTTTGGCTAAGTCACTATGCGTCCTCTCAGTTATTCGGCGTGCAGGCGACGAACGTGTGGATCTGGAGCGCTTCCGTCGCCGTCCTTGCGGCGGCTACCGCACTCTCCGCGTTCGTGCCTGCACGCCGCGCGAGCGGGATCGATCCCATCAAAGCTCTACGATACGAGTGACTGGAACAGCCTTTCGTAGGAATCTGTGACAGCATCCCAGCTATACAGTTTTGCTACTCTGCGCATGGCGCGCTCGCCCCACGCGGCGCGCTCTTCGGGAGAAACGTTGAGAGCCCAGCGAAGTTTTTCGACTAGATCGTCTTCGAACGCCACCGCCGCATCGCCGGCCGCCTCCGCGCTTTCCGGCGTGTTGAGGTATAAGACAAGCGCCGCACGGCCCATCGCCTCAATTAAGGCCGGATGCGTGCCGCCAACTTCGGTAGCCTGCACGTAAACCGCGCAGTGCGATTGCAACTGCTTGTAACCCTCCCCGTAGATTGCTCCGGGGATGACGACACGGGCATCGCGCGTCTCGCGAACGCGGCGGATGTATTCGGCTGAATAGGGCGCATCGCCAACCAGCGCTAGTTTAAAATCCGTATCAACTTTCTCGAATGCCTCGCGCACCAGCAGCGCGTTATTTTCGGGCTCCAGCCGGCTCACATACAGCACATACCGGCCGGGTTCCAGCCCAAGCGCACGGACGGCATCGGTTTCCGGCGTCTTTCCGGTTTCAGCTCCATATGGGATGAAGGTCGAGTACTTGCCATAACGCTCGCGATAATATTCGCGGATCCTTTCGGCGTCGGTGATGACGGCGGAGCAGCACCAGGTAGCCAGCCACTCAGACATTCGATACCAGCTTTTTGCGATGCGATTCCATTTCTTGCGATGCCGTTCGAGGCCGTCTACGTTCAGAGCGGTGGGAGTGCCGATGATGCGCGGCATACAGGTGAAAACCGCATTTGCCGCATTGCAATACAGAATCACATCGAAGCGGGAGAAGAGCGCGTGCGCAGTGGACAAGCCCGCATGAAAGACAGTGTCCAGGTACTTGTGCCGGATCGTCGGGACATAGCGCAGTTGCACGCCGCGATAATCGGGCGTTTCCGGCTTCTGCCGACAGTAAACGGCGACTGCGTGGCCACGGGCGGCAAGCCGAGTAGACAACTCTTCGGCGAATGTTTCAAACCCGCCGTACCGTGCTGGAATGCCGCGCGTGCCGAGGAGAGCGATCTGCATCAGCTGGAGAATCTGGGCATTCGGGTGCGCGGGTGGGCGTTTTTTGTTATCATCCCATCAGCGCTGGGGAGCGCACCCATCTTCGAAAGCCTGTAGATTTTCCTAGTCTTCGGCTCACTTCATTTTGTTGCCTCAAAATCTTCAAATTTCACCCACAACTGCTTATTCCGAGGCGGAATCTCGCGAGCGCAGGAGAGTCTTAGCCCAGCGTCTCGCGCCGCGCTTGGAAGTTGAAGCGCTATTTGAAAGGTGGCATCGTACTTATCGTAAAGGCAGCGCCCGGTTGTGGTTTGATCGCGTCCTCACGCCCGTTGTTTTGAGGTTCGGCTTGCAGGCAACGGGTCTTTATGCTCGCGGAGTCAAGAATGCGCTCAACCCGGCGGTTCGGACCCTGCGGCTCTCTTTTCCAGGCTTGCCCGCCGCGTTCGATGGATTTCAAATTCTGCAGCTCTCAGATTTTCATATTGACGGGAACGAGGCTCTTGTAAATCAAGTTATTCCGATGCTCGCGCGCCTGGAGCCCGACCTGTGCGTGGTGACGGGCGATTACCGCTTCGACATTATGGGACCTTGCGATGCGGTCTATGAGCCGATGCGCCAGATCATCTCGAACCTCTCCGCAAAGCACGGTGTCTTCGGCATACTCGGCAACCACGATGCCGGCGAGATCGCCTACAGGCTCGAAGAATTGGGCGTGCGAATGCTCGTGAACGAGGCGGTGGAGTTGCGCGAGCGCGGCGATTCTTTATGGCTCGCGGGCATTGATGACTGTTTCGATTACCGCGCCGACGATCTCCCGCTTGCGGCCGCCCCGATCCCGGCTGGCGCGTTCAAAATTCTGCTTGCACACTCGCCGGATCGGTATGAAGAGGCCGCGGATGCCGAATTCGATCTCTATCTCTGCGGTCACACCCACGCCGGGCAGATTCGGTTGCCTTGGATCGGCTCGCTGAAGCACAATTCCAAGGTTCCGCGCGCTTATTCTTATGGCCAGTGGCGCACGAAGCAGATGCACGGCTACACCACGGCCGGCATTGGCTGTTCCTCGTTGCCGGTTCGCTATAACTGCCCGCCTGAAATCGTGTTGATCGAGCTCGCCGCCGAATAAGTCACTCGAGAGCGTCGGCGAATGCCCGAAAGAGCTTGAGTTGCTCGGCATCGCGGCTGAATTGATCCTCGGGGTGCCATTGAACGGCGAGCACGAACGGCTTGTCGTCGCGCTCGATCGCCTCAACAATGCCATCGCCGACGGCGCGCGCAGTTACCCGGAGCTGTTCTCCAATCTTCGACGCGACTTGATGATGCCGCGAATTCACGCGCCAGCGCGTTGTGCCCGCAATCTGCGCCAGCTTTGAGCCGGGCTCAATCGCAACCTCGTGCGCGGGCGCGCTTTTATCCTGAGTGTCGACGTGGTGAGGTTCCGCGCGAGCGAGGTGCTGAATCAATGTCCCGCCGTGATAAACGTTCAGAATCTGCAAGCCGCGACAAATTCCGAGGATGGGTAGATCCTTCGCAATCGCCTCGTCGATCAAGTGCAGTTCGGCTTCGTCCCGCTCGTCATCCGGCTCGTCGGTTTCGGGGCGCCGGTCCTCGCCGTATTGCTTCGGGTTGAGATCCGATCCGCCCATCAGTAGCAGCCCCGCGACCTTGTCGAGCGAAACTGGGTCGCCCACGAACGCCGGTACGGGCTCCATGCCTCCGGCGCGAATCGCATCTTCATACGCCTTCAGCTTGCTGCCGACCCGATACGGAACCAGAACGCGCGGCTTGCTTCCATCTCTCGGCATCTCTCTATTATCGGGAGGTATATCGCGGCTCAGATACGATGAGATTTTCGTGCAAGCGCTTCGTTCGATAATCATTGTCACTGCGGCATCTCTGATGTCTGCGGCTGCTCCCGACGTAATCTTCGCTGCTGCTCCGCATGGAACCTTCGCTGCCGCTCATCCTGATTGGCAATCTCTGCGCCGGCAGATCAGGAGCACGCTGCATATTCCGGAGCCGCTGCCGGATTTACGCGATAAGTCGTACGATCATTTCTCGCCAGCACCTGGCGTGACGGCGGACCGCGTCTCGTACGCCACGGATTACGATCTGCGTGTCCCGGCCATTGTCTATCATCCGGCCGGCGCAACCATCGTTCAGCATCCCGCGCTGATCATCGTAAACGGCCACGGCGGCGACAAATCCTCCTGGTACGCCTACTGGGCCGGCATTTTGTACGCGCGTGCAGGCGCCGTGGTTCTTACTTACGATCCCATTGGCGAATATGAGCGCAACGCGGAGAGGCGATCGAATTCCTTGCAGCACGACCAGGTGATTTCCCCCCCGATATGGCGCGCCGCTTAGCCGGACTGATGATTACGGACGTGATGCAAGCCGCAAATTACCTTGCGCAAAGGCACGATGTGGACCCTAAGCGCATTGCCGTCCTGGGATACTCGATGGGTTCATTCATCAGCTCCATCGCGTGCGCGGTGGACACGGCGGTTCACGCGTGTGTACTCGTTGGGGGCGGCGATCTGGACGGGCCCGGAGGATATTGGGACTCGAGCAGACAGATGTGCCAGGGCATCCCATATCAATCGCTCAAGTTCTTAGGTGATCGCGGCGCGGTGCTCTATGCGCTGGATGCAAAACGCGGCCCCACGCTGGTGTTTAATGGGTCGGCTGATGGGGTGGTGGACATAACGCATCACGGCGAGGATTTCTTCGCCGACTTACGCAAGAGAACTATTGAGGAACTGGGCAGCTCGAAGGACGTTTTCGATTTTCAATTCGCGCCCGGCGGTGGTCATCGCCCCTATTTCTTGAGCAAGCCTGTTGCCTTGTGGCTCGAAGACAAACTGAAATTCCCGGACTGGTCGCGCAAGCAGATTCAAGCCATGCCCGAAACGAATATCCACAACTGGGCTGCCGCTCATGATTTAAATGCGTCTGGAACGAGCGTTACGAGCGATCTCGGCGAGGGAGGCACAATGGCGCTCGGTTCCGATATGCCGGCGGTCGCACGCGCCGAGCTGCATGCGGTTCCCGAGGCCGTATGGCAGGCCGAGCGCGACCGCTATGTATACGAGACCTGGGTTGCCCGCGCCAAAGCCGTGGAGGCCGCGAGCGCGCCGTAATGGTAACCTTGGCTTCTTCGCCGCTGCGCGAGGCGACACCCATGGCTGATAAAAAGCTCCAGATCATACCCATCGGAGGGCTAGGCGAGTTCGGGATGAACTCGATGGCGCTGCGCTATGGCGATGACATCATCGTGATCGACGCGGGCATGATGTTTCCGGAATCCGAGTTGCTCGGCGTGGACATCGTGACGCCGGATTTCACGTACTTAGAGCAACACGCGGCAATGGTGCGCGGCCTGATTCTTACGCACGGGCATGAGGACCATATCGGCGGCGTGCCTTTTCTGCTTTCGCAACTCAACCTTCCGGTCTACGGAACCGAATTCACGCTGGCCCTTGTTGAGCGGCGGCTCGAAGAGCATGAACTGCTCGAACAAGCGAAGCTGAACACGGTCAGGCCAGGGGACCGCGTCACTCTAGGTCCCTTCCAGATCGAGTTTATTCGCGTTACTCACTCGATCGTGAGCTCGGTTGCGCTGGCGATCACGACTCCCTTGGGCGTAGTCATCCACACCGGCGATTTCAAAGTAGACCCCACGCCAACCGATAACGAGCTTTTCGATCTGCATACGCTCGCCGATTACGGAAAGCGCGGCGTGCTTCTGCTGCTGTCGGATTCGACAAACGTCGATCGCCCCGGCTACACGGAAAGCGAGCGTGCCGTCCGCCCGCGCTTCGAAGATCTCTTTAGCCGCTCCGAGCGCCGGCTCATCATTTCGTGTTTCAGCAGCTCCATTCATCGTTTACAGCAGATTCTCGATCTCGCCGACGAATACGGCCGCAAGGTTGCTTTCCTCGGGCGAAGCATGCTGAACACGACCGAGATCGCGCACAGCCTCGGTTTGCTTTCCATTCCTGATTCCACCTTGCTGCGCCCGCAGGACATCATGCAGATGTCGCCGGAAAAAGTTGCAGTGGTGGTCTCCGGAACTCAGGGTGAGCCGATGTCGGCGCTGTCGCGCGTCGCGGTCGATAACCATAAGCATTTGTATCTGCAGCCGGGCGACACGGTCGTGTTCAGCTCGCGCATGATTCCTGGCAATGAAAAGCCGATCTACCGGATGATGAATCACATCGCGCGGCGCGGCGCAGAATTGGTTTACGGCACCATGAAGCCGCCCGTGCATGTCTCAGGACATGCCAGCGAAGAAGAACTGAAGCTGATCCTCAATTTAGTCCGGCCGCGCTACTTCATCCCCATTCACGGCGAATACCGGCAACTCTCGCGTCATGCGGCGCTCGCGCAGCACCTGCGTTTTGCAGGTCTCGAAGACACGTTCGTGCTGGAAACCGGCGATACGCTTGAGATCGATCACGCCGGCGCGCGCAGGGGCGAAAAAATCACCGTGGGGCGCGTCTGTATCGATTCCGGATCGCTTGACGATGTAGTTGAGGATCTGGTGATTCGCGACCGGCGCCATCTCTCGGAAGATGGTTTCGTATTGCCAATCATTGCGATCAACAAACACACCGGGAAGAGCGAAGGTCTGCCCGAAATTGTCAGCCGCGGATTTGTGGCCGGAGAGGGAGCAGGGGTGTTGCAGGAAGCGCGCGCGGTGGTGGTACGAACGCTCGATACCTCGACGCCCGAAGAACGAGCAGATTGGGGGGTCATGCAGGAAAAAATCCGCATGGATCTTAAGCGCTTCCTGAGCAAGCAGACGCAGCGGCGGCCGCTCATCATGCCGGTGATCCTCGAAATCTGATCGCCGGAACGTGCCGTTCGCGCGTTTTCAATCCATCCAATATAGAATGGTTTTCGTATTTCCCATTGGGAGGGCAAATGAAAAAAGCAATTTTGGGCTCAATCTTGAGCGCGGCGCTGTTTGCGTTTGGCGCATCGGCGGAAACCGTGACCGGCTATATCTCCGAGTCGCATTGTGGAGCTGCTCACAACAGCCCCAGCGCCGCCAACACCGCATGCATCAAGAAGTGTCTCCAGGGCGGTTCCGATCCGGTGATCGTCAGCAAAGACCAGGTGATCAAGATCGATCCGGCATCCAAGGACAAGGCCGTTGCATTCGCCGGTCAGGAAGTGGACGTTGCCGGAACCGTGCACGACGGCATGATGAAAATCGATTCGATTAGCGCAACCAAGTAAGCAGCTTTAGTGCTGGAAATCGAGGTTCAGCTTCCCGGCGGGGCCTCGATACAGCACTTCCATATTTTTTAGCTTGTGCTTCCCGTCGAGCGGGAAATAAAGAAACCCTTCGACTGGCTCGATGGATTCCTTGGTGGGAAATTGTTTGGCCTGAAGCGCCACGAGAAGTTTGTCATTGCCCGCGTTCTTCTGATCCATCTTTGTCGTAAGCGTGGTTTGCTTCGGGTTGCCGGGTGAAGCATTGCCGCCGCCCATACCGCCAACCATGATTCCCCCGCCGCCCATCATGCTCGAGCTTTTCTTCACGGTCGCCTGTTTCTCCGCGACCACCATGGCTCCGCGCCCGGCGAGTTCGGCCGGATCAAATGGCTTGGAACGCTCGCCGTCATCGTGCGCCAGCAGAATGAAATCGTCGCCGCTGATTTGAAGCGGTTTGTCTGTTTTAGGAATCACCCGTACCTGGAGAAGCACGACGCCTTTGCCCGGATCGGCCCCTAGCTTCTGCGTCACCTCGTCTTCATCCATCGAGAGCGTGGCGATAATGTCCATCTGCTCATTGCTCGCGCTGGTGGTGGGTGACACCACCTTCTTGGTGGCAAACAGGCTGGCCGCGCTCGCCGCCAGCAAGACGAAAACAGCTGGGAACCGCATGGATAGCTTCTTCGACCATATCACTTCCGAGATGCCGTCGCGCCCATCGCCTGCAAGTAGAAATGCGATGATGGCAATTCGATGGCTCCCGAAACGAAACCGCCGAAGGCCACTCCGAAACAGGTTTTCGACGGCGATGCGGAGATCGAGGTGTTGTCCTCAGATCCGAACTGGATATGCCTGCGAATCGTGCCCAATATGGCTCTCAAACAGCGGGTTGCCGATTTCTTCCGATCGCAATTAGACGATCTGCCGAACGATCTTTGCGACAAGCTGGCAATGGCTCTCGAAGAGCTGCTTGGAAATGCCATTGAGCACGGTTGCAGAGTTGAACGCAGATGCGCAGTGGAGTTGAGCTGCATTCGAACCAGCCGGCTGGTTATATTTCACATTCGAGACGCAGGACCAGGTTTTTCGCTCGATCACATCCCGCACGCGGCATTCAGCAACCCTCCCGACGACCCGCTCAAACATGCCGAATACCGGTCGCAAATGGGTATGCGCCCGGGCGGATTCGGAATCCTGCTGGTTAAGCAGATCGCCGACGAGCTGATCTATAACGAGCAGGGCAACGAGGTTGCGCTGATCAAATACCTGGATCGACCGTCTCAGTGAGCGTTTTTCAAATTCGCATCGAAGAATGCCGCCATCGCTTCGTACATAGGCTTGCGTAGCGGTCCGAAGACGCCGTGCGTTTTCTCGGGATAGAGCTGCAAAAAGTACTCTTTGCCTGCTGTTTCGAGCGCGTTTACCATTTGCATGGTGTTTTGGAAAAGCACGTTGTCGTCTTCAATGTTGTGCACAATGAAAAGCTTCCCTTGTAATTTGGCGGCGTTCTGGACGTTCGAAGCCGCCTGGTAACCCTTCGGATTCTGGTCCGGCAATCCCATATAGCGCTCCGTGTAGATGGTGTCGTAATTGTGCCAATCGGTCACTGGCGCACCAGCCACGCCGACGCGAAACACGTCGGGCGCGAGCAGCATGGAATGGATGGTCATGTAACCGCCGTAGCTCCAGCCGGTAATGCCGATGCGTTTTGGATCGACAAATCCCATCCCGATCAGATGCTCTACTCCTAGCCGCTGGTCAGCGACTTCCTGGCGCCCGAGCTCGTGATAAATGGGCGTTTCAAAGGCGTGGCCTCGGCCATTCGAGCCGCGATTGTCCAGTTGCCATACCACATATCCATGCTCCGCGTAAACCTGATCCATCGCGGGCGAGTACCAAGTATCGACAATCGTATGCACGCCCGGTCCGCCATACACCTCGACGATCGCCGGATATTTCGTTCCCTCCTGAAATCCCGCGGGCTTGAGCAGCCGGGCATAGAGCGTGGTTCCATCCGGCGCCTTGAAGGTCTCAATTTCCGAAGGAATAACGTCGAATTGACCTACGAATGTTAAATCCGCGGGCTTCAACACCGAAACCTGCTCGCCTGCAGAACTTTCGACCGTTATTTCACGTGGATGCTTTAGATTCGAAAAGTTATCGACGTAGTAAGTGCCGGCTGCATTCGAATCTACTAAGTGCGTTCCCGCTTCTTTACTAACTCGCGCGCGCTCGCCGCCGTCGAATCCCACTGAATAGAGCTGCCATTCGAGCGGGCTCGGCTCAGTGGATGTGTAATAGATCCGCTGTTTTTCCTCGTCTACGGCGGCGATCGTCGTCACCTCCCAATCGCCGCTGGTCAATTGACCCAGCAGCTCGCCTTTATTCGAATAGCGGTAAATGTGGCGGAATCCGCTGCGCTCGCTGGTCCACAAGAACTCGGGACGCGATTTCAGCAGCCGCAGATTATCGGCCACGTTGATCCAGGTCTTCGATTGCTCATGCAGCACCACGCGCGCCGTGCCCGTAGCGGCTGTGCAAAATAAGAGGTCCAATTTGTCTTGCACGCGGGTGAAACGCTCGACCGCGAGTTCGGAGGAATCAGGCAGCCAGGCAAAGCGCGCGAGCAGCGTATTCGTCGTCGGCCCGACCTGCATCCACCTGGTTGCGCCGCCTTGAGCCGCAACCACTCCCACCTTTACGTCCGCGTTGGGCGTGCCGGATTGCGGATACCGCTGCGGCTCGCTAATGGCGCGCTCACCCAGCAGATCGGTGTGCGGATAGACGAACTCATGGCTTACGTCGAATTGCAAATACGCGATCTGTTTGGAATCCGGCGACCACCACGTGGCAGTTCCCAAATCCAGCTCTTCCGGATACACCCAGTCCAACTCTCCATTCAGCAGCGTGGGCGTTCCATCAGAGGTCAACTGGCGCGCTTGCTTGCTCTGGAGGTCCAATACGTATAGATTTGAATTCCAGCGATAGAGAACCTGCTTCCCATCGGGCGAGAGCTTCGGATCCTGCTCATCGATTTCGGTATTCGTGATCTGGTCATACTTGCCACTCGGATGCACGACAAATATTTCGCCCCCCGCCGCGGCCAAAAGGTCTTGATTGTTCGGGAACCATTGCAGCGATTCCGACGTGACCCGCCGGTTTTGCCAGCCGAACTCTTTCGGCTCATTCACTTTGTGCGCAACTTTTTCGAGCGCCTCCACCTTAAACCAATCTTTCGCATGACGCTCGCGAACGCTGTACAGGTAAACCGTTCCATTCTCTTCGTAAGCAAATGATTGGCCGTCTGGCGACCATGTGGGAGTAATCGGCGCTTGCGGACGATGCGCGACAATATCGGCGATATTGAGGGGCTTCTTGCCCCCGCTTTGACCGCTGACGACGAGCGCCGAAGCTGCAATTACCGCTAGCAATGAGATGGAGAATGCCTGTCTACGCACAACTGACAGTGTGCCAGACGGCGATTTGACCCCAGGGCGCCTTCTACACTGAAGCCGTGATCGCGCTTCTGTTGCTTGCGGCCGCTGGGCTAACGGCTGGAGCCCTCAATTCCATGGCGGGCGGAGGCAGCTTTCTTACGTTCCCATCGCTGGTTTTTGCCGGCGTTCCACCAGTGATGGCGAATGCCTCGAGCACCGTGGCGTTGGTACCGGGTTCGCTCGCCAGCGCCATTGCGTACCGGTATGATATCCGCGCTCTAGAAGAAAAACACTTGAAGTCGTGGTGGATTATCTGTCTGATTGGCGGCGCGATCGGGGCTGGGCTGCTGCTCGTCACTTCCGACAAAACATTTCGTCAACTCGCGCCGTGGCTGCTGCTGTTTGCGACGCTGTTATTCGCATTTGGTCCACAGGTCAGCATGGCCTTACGTGGCCGCCTCCATGGGAACCACGGCCTGATGCTTGCCCTGCTCATACCGATTTCAATTTATGGCGGCTATTTCGGCGGCGGGATGGGAATCATGGTGCTGGCCGCGTTTCGGCTCTACGGCTTGACGGACATTCACGGCATGAACGGAATGAAAGCCATTCTCGGCGGGTCACTGAATACTATCGCTTCCATCATTTTTATACTGGCCAAGCAGGTGGATTGGAGGCCCGCACTCCTGATGATGGTCGCGGCTATTCTCGGCGGTTATTTAGGGCCGTTTCTCGCGCGACGCATGCCGCAGCGGGCGATTCGGGTCCTTGTCATTCTGGTCGGCGCGGTAATGACCACTTACTTCTTCTACGCGGTGGCCAGGTAATTACAAAACCGGACCGATACGCCAGGGTGCGAACTCATGATGGCCCAATTGCTCTGCGCGCGTGCGCTCACCAGAAGCGACGCGCAATAGAGTCTCGAAAATCTCTTCGCCAACTTCTTCGACCGTGGCATCTCCATCCGCAATCCGGCCGGCATTCACATCCATGTTGCCGAGCATGCGCTTGTATGTGTTTGAATTACTCGCGATTTTCAAAACTGGGACGTTCGGAAACCCAATCGCGCTTCCCCGGCCTGTCGTGAATGCGATCAGATTGACGCCGCCCGCCGCTAGTCCTGTGATCGAAACCGGATCGTATCCCGGAGTGTTCATAAACACGAACCCGGGCGTAACGACGCGCTCCGCGAAATCGACGACGTCTTCAAGGGTGGAGGTGCCGGCCTTGGCGACAGCGCCCAGCGATTTCTCGAGAATGTTCGTCAACCCGCCTTCTTTGTTTCCGGGCGACGGGTTATCGTCGAAACTTCCGCCGAACTGGCGCAGATAGGCTCTATATTTCTCGATACAGCCGAGTAACTTCCTTGCGATCTTCGGATTGCGTGCGCGGCGTACCAAAAGATGCTCGGCGCCAAAAATTTCTGTCGTCTCCGCCAGCACCACCGTTCCGCCCTGCGCCACGATCAGATCGCAGCAATAGCCCAGCGCCGGGTTTGCCGTGATGCCAGAAAACGAATCCGATCCCCCGCAGTTCAGTCCCAAAACGATCTTTGACGCTGGCGCTTCCTCGCGTTTCTCCTCGGCCGCACGCTCTATGAACGCCTTCAGTTGCTTGCGCGCAGCTTCGACGGCCCCGCGCGTCCCGCCCGATTCCTGCAGCGTCAGTCCCTTTAATGCCGCAGGCGCGCCCGTATGCGATGGATTACCCAGATAATGGCCGATCTGGTTCACCTCGCATCCGAGCCCGAGAATCAGCGCTGCCGAAACGTTCGGATGATCCAGTACACCCATCAGCGTGCGCTGTAATTGCTCCGTATCGGGTCCGATCGATTGCGCGCATCCTTCCCCGTGTGGGAACGCAACCACGCCGTCCAGATTGGTGGGAAGCGACTCATCAGCAAAGCTGTTAGCGATCAACTCAGATGTGTATGCGGCGCAGTTGCTTGCCGCGACCACGGCGATGTAATTGCGCGTTCCCACGCGCCCGTCCGCTCGCGCAAACCCCAAAAAGCTTCGAGGCGCGCTGCTGGGCAACTGGGCGTGCGAATCGCTCGCCGGCTCGGTTTGCGCGTTGTCCAGCTCCCGAAATCCGAGGTTCTGTATGTGTACGTGCTCGCCGGGTTCAATGGCGCGCGTAGCGAAGCCGATCACGTTGCCATAGCGGTAAACGGCGTGCCCGGCCTCAATCCGACGAATTGCAACCTTATGCCCTGCTGAAATTGCGGCACGTACAACTACCGTGCCTTGGCCGCCGTCGATCTCCTGTCCTTCGTTCAGCGCGACTCGCGCGACGGCAACGTTGTCCCTGGGATGCAGCAGGATGACGGAATTTCTGGAAGTTGCGGGGCTCTGAATGTCGTACAGCATGGGACACCTTCACTGTACTTCTGACAGCCTCCGGTAACGGCGAAACAATGTGAAATAAACAAAGCTCTTATCAAGGAATGCCGCGCATCCCCTTAGCGACATACCGCCTGCAATTACATTCTGAGTTCGGCTTTGACGCAGCCGCATCGATAGCAGATTACCTTCGGCAGCTCGGCATTTCGCACGTATACAGCTCGCCCTATCTGCAAGCCGCGCCGGGCAGCAAGCACGGCTATGATGTCGTGGATCACCACAAGGTAAACGAAGAGCTGGGCGGTAGCGCAGCACACGACCGCTTTTCAAAACGACTGAGTGAGTGCCACTTGGGCCAAGTGCTCGACATCGTGCCGAATCACATGGCGATCAGCGGCCGCAATAACCGCTACTGGTGGGATGTGCTCGAAAATGGCCCATCGAGCCGATACTCTTCCTATTTCGACATCGACTGGCAATCGCACGAGGAGAAGCTGCGCAACAAGCTGCTGGTACCGATTCTCGGAGACCACTATGGGCGTGTGTTAACGCGCCGCGAGCTGCAGATCAAACGCAAAGGCGCTGAATTCTACATCAAATACTTCGATCACGAATTGCCAGTCGCGCCGCGCTCGCTTCCCGTTATTGTTTGCGCCGCCGCTCCTCGCGCGGGCTCGGATTATCTCGCTTTTCTTGGCGACGCGCTCGACAAACTGCCGGCCGCAACCGATAGAGTCCCCGGCGAAATGGCAGAGCGCCACCGCGACAAGGCGGTCATCTACGGACTCCTCGATCGGCTATTCGAAGAAGTGCCGTTCATCGCCCAGACCGTGGATGCCGTTATCAGTGAGATAAATCAGAATCCCGACAAACTGGATGCTTTTCTCGAAAGACAGAATTACCGGCTCGCTTTCTGGAGCACGGCGAAGGAAGACCTCGGATACCGCCGCTTTTTCGACGTGAACACGCTGGTTGGGCTGTGCATCGAGGACGCAAAAGTTTTCGCCGACACGCACGCGCTGATTTTCAAATGGCTGCGTGAAGGCGTTTTGGACGGCATTCGCGTGGACCATCCGGATGGATTAAGCGACCCGCGCCAGTATTTCGAGCGTGTTCGCCTGGACGCGCCCGACGTCTGGATTCTGGCTGAAAAGATTCTAGAGCCGGGCGAGCGCTTCCGCTCCGAATGGCCAATCGACGGTACGACCGGCTATGACTATCTCAACGTGGCTGCCGGTTTGTTTGTCGACCAGCGAAACGAGGAAGAGTTCACCCGGATTTACGCCGGCTTTACCGGCGAGCCGACGTGTTACGAGGAAGTCTGCCGCGACAAGAAGCATCGCGTCCTGCGCGATCTGCTCGGCAGCGATGTAAATCGCATGACCAGTCTCTTCATGGAGATTTGCGAAGCGAATCGTGACAGGCGCGATTACACGCGTCACGATGTAACCCGCGCGCTCCGCGAATTGGTAGCTTGTTTCCCGGTCTACCGCACCTACATCGTTCCCAAACGAGATGAGTTGGCGGTGGACGATGAGCGCTACATCAACCACGCCATCGAGAAATCGAAGAACTATCGTCGGGAGATCGATCCCGACCTGTTCGATTTCCTGCGTGATGTGCTGCTATTGCGCGTTCGCGGTGAGCGCGAGGCGGAGTTCGTCATGCGGTTCCAGCAGTTCTGCGGACCGGCCATGGCGAAAGGCGTGGAAGACACGGTGTTCTATTGTTACAACCGGCTCATCTCGCTGAACGAAGTAGGTGGCGACCCGGGGCGCTTCGGCATTTCCGTGCAGCAATATCACGATTTCTGCGCTGAAGCGCAATTGACGCACCCGCGCACCATGCTGGGTCTGTCTACGCACGATACAAAACGGAGCGAAGACGTGCGCGCGCGCATCAGTCTGCTTTCCGAAATGCCGCACGATTGGCGGCAGGCGGTCGAGCGGTGGGCGCACGAGAACGAAAAACACAAAACGAACAATTTTCCCGACCGCAACACCCAATATTTTCTCTATCAGACGATGCTCGGCGCCTGGCCCGTTGACCAGGATCGCCTCCTTCCATACATGCAAAAGGCGATGCGCGAAGCCAAGCAGCAGACAAACTGGCTTTCGCCGAACGAAGAGTTCGAAAAGGCGACCCAAGGCTTCATTGAGGCGCTCTACAAAGACGAGAACTTCCGGAAAGACTTCGAAAGCTTTGTCCAGCCACTCATTGAGCCGGGGCGCGTCAATTCGCTGGCGCAAAAGCTGCTTGAGTTGACCTCGCCCGGCGTTCCCGATACCTATCAGGGCACTGAGTTATGGGATCTCAGCCTGGTTGACCCTGATAACCGCCGGCCGGTCGATTACGAATTGCGCCGCCGCCTGCTTTCGGAACTGCCGAAGCTCAAGGTTGCAGAGGTTCTAAAGAGAGCGGATGAGGGCCTGCCGAAATTGTGGACGGTTTATCATGCGCTTCGCACGCGCCGTGAGCATCCGGCGCCTTTCGACGATCAGAGCGAATACTGCCCCGTGACTCCAACCGGATCCAAAGCTGCGCACCTGGTCGCTTATACCCGTAGCGACCGTGTGCTGGTAATGGTTCCGCGCCTGGTATGGCAGCTCCGCGGAGATTGGGCTGATACGGCGCTTGAGCCGCCGCGCGGGAAATGGCGAAATCAATTTACCGGCGAAATGTTTGATGCGCCCCAGCTCCGCGCGGCCGAAGTGTTGCGCAAATTCCCAGTTGCGCTTCTCACGAAAGACTAAGTTTTATGCACACGTTTCAGGTTTGGGCGCCGAAGGCCGAAAAAGTTTCTGTTCGCATCGGCGAGCGCTCTTATCCGCTCGACAAGCAGGATCAGGGCTGGTGGTCGAAAGAAGTCGAAAATGCGGCGCCTGGAACCGATTACAGCTTCGCCATCGATGATGGCAAACCGGTTCCCGATCCGCGGTCCGCATTCCAACCGTTTGGCGTCCATGGTCCGTCACGCCTAGTGGATCACTCGGCGTTTCAGTGGAGTGACCGCAACTGGCAAGCCAAGCCGCTATCGAGCGCAATTATTTATGAATTGCACATTGGCACATTTACGCCTGCCGGAACATTCGCGGCCGCGATTGCATGTCTCGATTATTTAGTGGAGTTAGGGGTTACGCACGTCGAAATCATGCCCGTGAACGAGTTCTCGGGTGACTACGGTTGGGGCTATGACGGAGTGGATCTGTATGCGCCGCATCACGCGTATGGCACTCCCGATGATTTGAAGGCGCTGGTGGATGCCTGCCACGCGAAAGGTCTGGCTGTTCTGCTCGATGTGGTTTACAACCACTTCGGACCGGCGGGAAATTATCTCGGCGAATTCGGTCCGTATTTCACCGATGCCTACAAGACGCCCTGGGGAGACGCGGTGAACCTGGATCACGCCGGGAGCCATGAGGCGCGCGCTTTCTTCCGGGAGAATGCCGTGATGTGGCTGCGCGATTACCACATGGATGGTTTGCGCCTCGATGCCGTACACGCCTTTGTGGACCGGTCGGCAATTCACTTCCTCGAATATCTTTCGTGCGAGGTGGATGCACTGGCCTCTCAGCTCGGCCGTCAGTTCGTGTTGATTGCCGAAAGCGATCTGAATGATCCGCGCATAGTCACGAGCCGCGAAGCGAACGGCTACGGCATCGATGCGCAGTGGAGTGACGATTTTCATCACGCGCTGCACACTGTGCTAACGGGCGAGAACAGCGGATACTACGAAGATTTTGGCTCATTAGCCCAGCTCGCAAAGGCGTTGCAACAGGCATTCGTGTTCGATGGCATTTACTCGTCGCATCGCGACCGTCTGCACGGACGTCCGCCAATCGGCTTGTCTGGCCATCGGTTCCTGGCCTACGTGCAAAATCACGATCAGGTTGGAAATCGCGCGCAAGGCGAGCGATTGAGCCAGCTGGTCAGCGTTGGCCGGCAAAAAATTGCGGCGGCTCTCGTGCTGACTTCGCCATTCATCCCAATGCTTTTCCAAGGCGAGGAGTTCGGCGCCTCCACTCCTTTCCAATACTTCACGCACCATGAAGACGAAGACCTGGGCAGGAAGGTCTCCGACGGCAGGCGGAGCGAGTTCAAAGCCTTTGGATGGGACCCCGAACAGGTGCCCGATCCGCAGGATCGCGCGACGCTCGAGCGTTCCAAGCTGCCCTGGCACGAAATTCACGAGGAGCCGCACGCAGCGTTGTTGCAATGGTATAAGGACTTGATTTCTCTGCGGCACTCGCACTCGGCTTTGACCGATGGGCGGATGGCAGATCTCGAGCTGGAGTTCGATGAATCGGCGAGATGGCTGCATTTCAAACGCGGCGAAATCGAAGTGATCTGCAATCTGAATTCGGAACGGCAGTTGCGTCCCGTTGCCGCAAAGCCGCGCAGCGTGCTGGCGTCCGAAGATGGATGGGAGCTGCACGACAGCGTCATCGAACTGCCGCCGGATTCGGTTGCGATTCTTTGCGTGTGACGATAGTGTTGAGGGCAATCATATGGCGCATGAAGACAGGTTGATTCTCGTGACCGGAGCCACTGGCCATCAGGGCGGGGCGGTCCTGCGCCATCTGCGCGCGAAGGGTTTTCCAGTCCGTGCTCTCACCCGCGACCCGGAGCAACCGCAGGCACGAGGGCTGATGGAGCCGGGAGTAGAAGTTGTACGCGGAGACCTGGACGATACCGCGTCCATTTCCCGCGCCTTAGATGGCGTGTACGGCGTGTATTCGGTTCAGAACTCGCGCGCCGGGGCCGAGGCCGAAATACGTCAAGGTGTGAACCTGGCCGAAGCCGCGGGACGGGCGGTTGTCCGCCATTTCGTCTACAGCTCCGTCGGCAGCGCGGACCAGAACACCGGTATCCCGCACTTCGATAGCAAATTTGAGATCGAGCAGCGTGTGCGCGGGGTAGGGGTGCCGTTTACGATCTTTCGCCCGGTCTTCTTCATGGAGAATTTGCTTGCGATGCGCAGCTCCATCGAGCAGGGCACGCTGGCGATGCCGCTCAAACCGGAAACCCGCCTCCAGATGATCGCCGTTGATGACATCGGCGCATTGGTCGCTACAGCCTTTGAGCATCCCGGTAAATGGCACAACCGCATTCTCGACATCGCCTGCGATGAGCATTCCATGGCAGATATCGCGCGAATGCTGAGCGGTGCCGTTGGCCGCGAGGTTCGATATCAGCCGGTGCCGCTGGAGCAGTTCGAACAACGCGCCGGCAAGGACCTGGCCCTGATGTTTCGCTGGTTCGAAGCCGTCGGCTATCACATCGACATTTCCGCGCTTCGTGAACAGTACCCGAACCTTTTGACCTTTGAGCACTGGCTGCAGACGCATTGGGTAAAGGCGACGCGGGCGGCTCGCTAACCTGTCGAGCCGGCTTTCCTTTAATTCGAGGATTACGAGTTCGGCAGTTCTGGCATCTAAACAACGTGACCGATCCTACGCTGAGCACGCCACACCAGCAATACCACCGGAGGGTGTCTCTAAAGATCCCAATCCGCCGGCTGGGCTTTGCTGCGCTGAGCGTCCTCTGCCTCGGTCTGAGTGTTTTTCTGCTTTACAGCATGACGCTGCTGCATTTCGCTGCTGGGTCTTGGGCGTTCTTGCAGATACCGGCCGCTGATCCACGCGCGGCCGCTTATTTGGACGATCTTGTAATTGTTTTGTGCCAGGTCGCCGGAGGTGTGTTCCTCGCGCTGAGCTGGACGTCGACCGGCAGTATGCGCCCGCGATTGAAATGGCTGCCGCTGTTTGTTGGAGTGTTTTGCGTGATTACCTGGATTGTGGCGCTGGCCGTTGCGCCCTTCCATGGGACTCACTGAAAGCCAATACCGGGCGTCCGGGCATCGTGTTCCAGGAATGGACCCCGGGTTTCACCAGTTGCCAGATTGCCGCCAGATGGTCATCGTCGTGCTCGGCGATAAAATGTAAATGATCGATAAGTCGCATCGGTGTCTTCAGCCGAGGATGCGGGATCGCTCGTGCGAATAGGGACAGATCCAACTGCTGCACCCGCTTACAGAAGGTTTTCTCTTTCTCCACGAAAAGCATCAGGATGTATTGAGCGGCCGCGAGTTGTCGTTGGCTGCTTCCGTCTTTTCGATTGGTCAAGTCTGCGGCGGTGAGTTGATCGGCTCCCGCGGCAAAGTCGTTCACGCGCGCGAGCCAGAGCGGCTCCAGGTCAAGCAAGTGCCCCGTATGTTCCTGGGCCGACCACTTGCCCTGCGGCTTCGGCACCAGAACTTCGCGATGAACGGTCGCCAAGCGTCTCTTCGATCCTGGCGGGAGTGCTGCGCAAGCGCGTGCAGACATTGGGGAGCTCGACGGGAAACGAAAACTCGAATCTGCGCTCAAAGCAGATGCCACGGTCTTCGTGGACTTATTCAAATCCCGGGTCTAGTAAGTAGCGGGTCCAGCGCCGAAATTGGCCGTCTACCTGGTGCCTCGATAGCGCCGTGCCAGACCCGCTCAGGCCCGCAGTCGTGGTGCACCAGAGCTGTGAGTCGTCAACTGCATGTTGATGCCCTAGGGTATACCCTCAGCGCCAGCCGGGTCTAGTAGTTTTTAAGGATTAGTTGTAAAACCTTTCACATGCTCAAGTTGAGCCACTACCCGCTAGGTCGCTCGTTTGACAGCTAAGTCCCTGATTCGTTAGACTAAAGTGTTCGAGTTTTCGAGCGGAGAGAAGAAGTCTGTCCATGCGTACCGAATTTCCGTCCCAGCACGAGATCACTCGTGCCTGGCACGTGATAGACGCCAACCAGGCGGTGCTCGGCAGGATCGCCAGCCGCGCCGCGATGCTCCTGATGGGTAAGCACAAACCGATGTTTACGCCGTCTATGGACACGGGCGATCATGTCATCGTTATCAACGCCGCCAAAGTGAAGCTCACGGGCGGCAAAGAAGGTCAGAAACTATATCGCCGTCACAGCGGTTATCCGGGCGGCTTGACCGAAACCGGAGCGCGCAAGATGCGTGAGACGCGGCCGCAGCGCATGATCGAGCTCGCCATCTCGGGCATGCTGCCCAAAACCAAACTCGGCAAGCAGATGTACCGGAAGCTCAAGGTGTATGCGGGCGAGCATCATCCGCATCAGGCGCAGAAGCCCACGCCCTTGGCGGTTTAGGAAGGAATATTGAATTAGTGCCTGCGAAGTTACAACAGCAGTTAGCCACCGGGCGGCGCAAGACCGCTACGGCGCGTGTCATTCTGCGGCCCGGCAAGGGTCAGATCACGGTCAATAACCGGCCGTTTGAAAATTATTTTGTGAACGAATCGGCCCGCGCCTACGTGCGGCAGCCGCTGCTCGCCGCCGAGCTGGCGGACCGGTTCGACATCTTGATCCGCGCCCACGGCGGCGGGATCACCGGACAGGCTGGGGCCGCGCGCCTCGGCATTGCCCGCGCGCTCATTGAATTCAACTCCGAGTTGCGTGGCAAGCTCAAGCAACTTGGCCTGTTGACGCGCGACGCTCGCGCGCATGAACGAAAGAAGTACGGTCAGAAGGGCGCGCGCAAGCGCTTCCAATTCTCCAAGCGATAATCGAGTCCCTTACGCCTTCGCTTTCGCTCACATCTCTCTGTTTTACGGGCGCGGTTGCATAAGTCGCGCTTTGGCACGTTAATCCAACCCGGCAAGGGATCGAACCACGCAAAATTCCGCTTTGGGCCGCGTGCGCTTCGTCCCGAGGTCGCTAACCAAATCGAGGAGGCATATTGCCATCAATCTCAATGAAGGAATTGCTCGAAGCCGGCGTTCACTTCGGGCACCAGACCAAGCGCTGGAATCCAAAGATGAAAGAGTACATCTTTGGCGAACGGAACGGGATCTATATCATCGATCTCCAAAAGACGCTCAAGCTATTTAAAGACGCCATGCGGTATGTCGGCGAAATGGCCGCGCAGGGTAAGACCGTGCTGTTCGTCGGCACCAAGCGCCAGGCGCAGGAAGCCATCGCCGAGGAAGCCACGCGCTGCGGCCAGTACTTCGTGAACCAGCGTTGGCTGGGCGGGCTGCTGACCAACATCTCGACCGTTCAGCGCTCCATCAAGCGGCTGAAGGATCTCGACGCAATGTCTGTTGACAACGCCTATGAAGGCCGCGCTAAGAAAGAAGTCGGGCGGCTCGACCGCGAACGCAAACACTTGCAGCAGAACCTCGCCGGCATCAAGGACATGAACGGATTGCCCGACATGCTTTTCGTCGTCGATTCGAACAAAGAATCGATCGCGGTGAAGGAAGCTCGCAAGCTCGGCATCCCGGTAGTGGCGGTCGTCGACACGAACTGCGATCCCGACGAAGTGGATCACGTGATTCCGGGCAATGACGACGCGTTGCGCGCGATCCGTCTGTTCACGACGAAGATCGCCGATGCGGTGGTCGAAGGCCGATCGCTTGCCACCGAACAGGAGTTCACGGCGGAGAAGATTGTTACCGATACCGAAGAAGAGGGCGAAGGCGCAACCGACCAGACCCCGGAAGAGTTCACCCGTTATCTGGATCCGAAATACGCCGAGCAATTGATGTCGGAAAGTCTTGCGACTAGCAATGAGCCCGAAACGCCTCCGCGTAAGGGTCCGGCGAGCGAAGCGCCTGAAGAAGCCGTGACGACGCTCAGCGAACATTAGATTCGAGCGCACAGGGCGTGCCCGTTGTGCGCGGTCTAAACTCGTTCGCGCCAAATTCGATCGGGCGACCGGTCTTTAAGGGATCGCGCAAAACGGTCGCGGTGTAGAGCGCGCTAGCGAAGCGAGAGAATCCCGTGCTGTTTGGTGGCGAGCACCCGCGGCCTTTGCGCTTCAGAGTCTGGTCGCCGAACGTGTGTATACGCGACCACGCGAATAGGCCAAACCGGCGTGTGCGTACCTCAGAATAGGAAGAGAGTATATGGCAGAAATCAACGCAAAGCTAGTGAAGCAGCTCCGCGACAAAACCGGCGCGGGAATGATGGAGTGCAAACGTGCGCTCGAAGAATCCGGCGGCGATATGGAGCAGGCGGAGGTGATCCTTCGCAAGCGCGGCCTTGCTGGAGCAGTGAAAAAAGAAGGCCGATCGACTAAGCAGGGCCTCATCACCTCTCATATTGCGCCGAACGCGAAATCGGGCGTGCTGCTCGAGGTGAATTGCGAATCCGATTTCGTTGCGCGCACGGAAGATTTTCAGAGCCTGGCAGCAGATGTCGCCGCGCATATCGCCGAGACTAAGCCCAAGGCGGTGCGAGTGGAAGACGTCACCGAGCAGGAGCGCGCCAACTTCAAGGCGCATGAGGCGCTTTACGAGCAGAAGCTCACGAAGGACCAGAACACGACGATCGCCGACCTGGTGAAAAGCAAAATCGCCAAGCTTGGCGAGAACATCAATATCTCGCGTTTTGTCGTTTACGACGTCAACGGGACAGGTGTCATCGGCAGTTATGTCCATACTGGCTCGCAAATCGGTGTTCTGCTCGAAATGCACGCGCCCGATCAAGTGACCGGCAAAGACGAGTTCAAACCCCTGCTCCGCGATGTCGCCATGCAGGTGGCAGCCGCGAATCCGCAGTGCGTGGGGCGCGATCAGGTCGCGCCTGGCGTATTGAACAAGGAGAAAGAGATCCAGCGTGATCGCGCTCGCAATGAAGGGAAGCCTGAGAAGATGCTCGACAAGATCGTTGAAGGGCGTCTGAGCAAATTCTACGAGGAGATTTGCCTTTTGGAGCAGCCCTTCATCCGCGAGAACAGCATTTCTGTTGCCGAGCTGCTCAAAACAGCATCCGGCAAGCTCGGCGGCGATATTAGCGTTGCGCGATTCGTGCGATATAAAGTCGGTGACACCGGCGATGCGCCCGGCGTCGAGGAGAGCCCGTTGCCTGTGACGGCGTAGAATCGCCATAATAGGTCTCGCTCTCGCATGCCACAGTACGAACGCATCCTGCTGAAGATCAGTGGCGAGGCGCTCGCCGGTCCATTGTCCTTTGGATTGGATCCCGATCGCGTGTTGATGCTCGCTGAAGAGGTAGCCGAAGTGGCGCGCACAGGCGTGCAAATCGGCTTGGTATTGGGCGGCGGCAACATCTTCCGGGGCGTGGCCGCTGCCGCTCATCAGATGGATCGCGTTACCGGCGATCACATGGGCATGCTGGCGACCGTGATCAACGCACTTGCGTTCCAGGACGCGCTGGAGCGCTTGGGCATTCCCACGCGCGTAATGACCGCCATTCAGATGCATCAGGTCGCCGAGCCTTACATCCGTCGCCGTGCGATCCGGCATCTTGAAAAAGGACGTGCAGTGATCTTCGCGGCCGGCACATCGAATCCATACTTTTCAACCGACACCGCCGCGACTTTGCGCGGCCTTGAAATTCACGCCCAGATCATCGCCAAAGCGACCAGCGTCGACGGCGTCTATGACAAAGATCCAAAGAAGTTTCTGGATGCTGTCAAGTACCACGAAGTGAGCTATACGGAAGTGCTTTCGAAGGCGCTCGGCGTCATGGACGCCTCGGCCGTGGCCATGTGCCGCGACAACCGCATGCCGATCATGGTCTTCGATCTGAAGGTCGCCGGAAATATAATGCGTATGGCGATGGGCGAAGCTATAGGAACCGTCATTCGCTAATCGCGTCCACCTCTGCCTATGAAACCCGAACATCACGCTGCGCCGAGCGCCGGCAGCTTCAAAAACATCAAGGAAGTCGAGAGCAACGCCAGGTCGCGGATGGAGAAAGTGCTTAGCGAGTTGCAGCAGGAGATGACGCACATCCGAACCGGCCGCGCCTCGATCGGCCTGCTCGATAGCGTGCGAGTCGATTACTACGGCTCACCCGTGCCGCTCAACCAGGTCGCACAGCTCCACGTCCCCGAACCCGCGATGATTACTGTGCAACCCTGGGACGCGTCGACCATCGGCGCAATCGAAAAGGCCATTCGGAATGCCGATCTGGGGTTAAATCCGTCGAATGACGGCAAAATCGTCCGAGTACCCATTCCGCCGCTCACCGAGGAACGCCGGCGAGACCTCGCCAAGAAGCTCAGCCACATTGCCGAAGAGCGCCGCGTGGGTATGCGCAATGTCCGCCGCGATGCCAACGAACACCTGAAAAAAATGCTCAAGGACAAACAGATCAGCGAAGACGAAGAGCGCCAGGCGTTGGATGTCATTCAGAAGCTGACCGACGCACAAATCTCAAAAATTGATCAAGCCGCAAAAGTGAAAGAAAAAGAGATTCTCGAATTCAAGTGAGATTGCGTCTATCGGATATGGCTAAGACGACAACCACTGAGACTCATTCCAAGGATCATAAAAGTTCACAGGCACAGCCCCTCCTTGGGCAGCGCGGCAAGATTGTTCAGGAATTCGGCACGGTCATCTATCTTCCCTCTGCGCTGGATGAGAATGTACGGCTGGATAGCACTCGTAATTTGAACCAGGTGCTCGCCGATACGGTCGTGCTTCGTGAGATGTACAAGAAGCACCACTGGCAAGTCTCCGGACACACCTTCTACCAGTTGCACCTGCTGCTCGATAAGCATTACGAAGAGCAAGACAAGCTGGTGGATGAGATCGCCGAACGCATTCAAGCTTTGGGCGGAGTTGCCATTGCAATGCCGCAAGACGTCTCTGAGCATACGCGCATCGAACGTCCACCAATTCACCGCGAGGAAGTACCCGTGCAGCTATCGCGATTACTCGAAGCGCACGAGTTGATCCTGAAAGAGGCGCACGAATACGCAAAAACCGCCGATGAGGCCGGCGACGACGGTACGAACGATTTGCTTGTATCCGATGTGATTCGCACCAACGAACTGCAGGTCTGGTTTATCGCAGAGCATCTTGCTGCCATGCCGCTGGTGCATGCAGACCGGAGCTAAGGGTTAACGCGGTTTCAGGCGAGCTAGGAATTACGGCTGAAAGCAGCGTGCGTGGCGGCTGATCTAAGACGAGACAATAGCGCAAGGCGAGCAGCACTGCTAGGCAGGCAATTCCTCGATGGTTGGGAAGCCATGCTGTTCACGGCCAATTTTACCGTCGTATTTAACTGTCGTCTTGAACAGCTCGAGGTGGCCATCGGCTGCCTCGGGACGGCAGCGATTGCGCAGTTCGGCCATCTCCCGTTCGTTCATCGGTGAAAAGCTGGTGACGATTTCAAGGTTCTGCTTCAGCACATCCATCGAGTCCATACCGCTGATCGTCGTGGTGACCGGCAGGCTCATCGCATAGCGGAGAGCATTACTTACGGTCACGGCTCCGCGGCGGACCATTTCGCCGCTGCCGCCCAGGCTCTTCATTCCGAAAACCGCCATGCCGCGTTTTTTCGCCACAGGCAGCACGTGATCTTCAAAGCTGCGAAACGTGCCATCGAAGGGATTCAAAGGTATCTGCACGGTATCGAATGGAAAATCGTGAGCAAGCATCTTCAGGTGGATGGCCGGGTTTTTGTGCCCGGTGAAGCCCACGAGCCGCACTTTGCCCTGCTGCTTGGCCTGTGCCAGCGCCTCCGCCGCGCCATTCGGGCCGAATATGTGATCGGGGTCGTTATCGTAGATCACCTCGTGAATCTGCCACACGTCCAGGTAATCGGTTCGTAATCGGCGCAGCGACTCTTCAAGCTGCTGCACGGCGATCTTCTTATCACGCCCATGCGTGCACACCTTCGTCATTAAAACCGCGCTTCTTTACGCCTTCCGCCGAGCGCTTTCCCGAGCCATTCTTCGCTTTGCCCATCGTGATACTCCCACGCGTTATCGAAGAAGTTCATGCCGGAATCGAGCGCATGATTCACGATCTGAGTCGCCTCATCCAGGCTGTTGGCCGAGCCGAGATGATAGCCGCCTAGGCCGATAATCGAAAGTTCTGTGTCGGTGTTCCCAAGGCGGCGTCTCGGAACTGTGCCTGTAGCCGGCTTAGCCATAGTCGTAACCACTCCTAACAGTGCGGTTTGCTGAAGAAAAGTGCGACGGCTTCCGTTGCCCGGCATCTTATTTGCTGATCGCGGGGAACGGCTTGCCTGTGTTGTCGGTGGACTTCATCATCTCTTTGACTTCTTTTTGCGTCATGTCGAGCGGGAAAGCGTGTGCCAGGCGAGCTTCCGGGTTGTCGTATTTCAACGAGACCTTATAGAGCTCGTAGCGGCCGTCCGCGAACTGCTGGCAACGTGTTCGCAGCGATTTCATTTCGGACGTCGGATAAAGGCGCGAAGTTCTGCGCGATTTTCAAGTTCTGCTCGACGACTTCGATTTTGTCCATCCCGGTGATCGTGGTTGCCACGGGCAGGCTCATGGAGTACCGAAGCGCCTCTTCGGCTGAGAGCACGCCCGCTTTGATGGCCGGACCGGCGCCGCTGAACGGCTTCATCCCAAGTGGTGCGATCCCGCGGCGATGCAGTTCGGGAAGCACTTGGGTTTCGAAGCTGCGAAACGTAGCGTCGAACGGGTTCAGCGGCATCTGGACGGAATCGAAAGGAAATCCCGTGTTCAGCATCGCGAGATGGATCTGCGGATCCTTGTGGCCGGTGAAGCCCACGAACCGCACTTTCCCGTCCTTCTTCGCTTTCACCAGCGCCTCTGCCGCACCATTCGGGCGCATAAACAAGGCGGGATCGTTTTCGAAGCTCACGCCGTGTATCTGCCACAGGTCCAGATGATCGGTTTGCAAGCGGTTCAGCGATTCTTCGAGCATCCGGAGCGCGAGATCTTTGTCGCGGCCATGCGTGCAGACTTTGGTCATTAGAAAAACCTGCTGGCGCTTGCCTTTGAGCACTTCGCCCATCCACACTTCGGATTTGCCGCGATGATACTCCCAGCAGTTATCGAAGAAACTAACGCCGCCATCGATGGCGCGATTCACAATCTGTTTGGCGGTGTCGAAATCTTTCGCGTCACCGAGGTGATGGCCGCCGAGCGCTAGCGCGGAAATCTGTACGTCTGCTTTCCCAAATTGCCTGCGAGGTATTTCAGCCATGCGTTCCTGATGAGCTTGCAATTAACTGATCGAACCTCGTCCTACAAGGTTTCGCTGCACGTAAAACGACGAGGTACGGTACGCTTTGGGAGATCCATCTTCACTGCGCGGAGAGCGAGGTTTCGATGCCAAATGCAACGGTTGCATACGACGCGATCATTGTCGGATCCGGCCAAGGCGGGACTCCGTTAGCGGCAAAACTCGCATCTCGCGGCGAGAAGGTGGCCTTGATCGAGCCGCGTTATCTCGGCGGAACGTGCGTGAACACCGGATGCACGCCGACGAAAGCGATGATCGGCAGCGCGCAGGTGGCGCATTACGCGCGCGACGCGAGCCGGTGGGGCGTGCGCGCCAGCGATGTCAGCGTGGATTTACCCGCGATCCTCAAACGCAAGGAGGAAATCGTGTTGCGCTCGCGGACGGGTTGGGAAAAAAGCATGGATGGGGAAGGGAAGCCGCACTGGTACCGGAAACCAGCCCGATTCATCGGGCCGAAACAGTTACAAGTGGGCGACAAGATTTTGCGCGGCGAGCGAATCTTCATTGACACGGGCATGAGGCCGTCTGTTCCGAAAATCACCGGACTCGATTCGGTTCCTTACCTGACGAACGTCAGCTTGTTGGAATTGACGGAGTTGCCGGAACACCTGATCGTGCTCGGTGGCGGATATATCGGTTTGGAGTTTGGGCAAATGTTCCGGCGGTTTGGAAGCGAAGTGACGATCCTGCAAAGTGCGGAACGCATTTTGCCGAACGAAGACCCGGATATTACGCAAGAGTTACAGCAGGCGCTCGAAGCGGAAGGCATTCGCATTCTGCTAGGCGCCAAGGCCGTCAGAGCCGAGGGAAAGCATGGGGTGACGATCACGCTTGAAAGCGGCGAGCAGGTGAATGGATCGGATCTTCTCGTCGCGACGGGGCGCTCGCCCAATACAGAAGATCTGGATCTAAACAAGACCGGTGTCGAAACGAAGGAAAAGGGCTTTATCAAAGTAAATGACCGGCTCGAAACCAGCGCTGAAGGTATTTGGGCGATAGGCGATGTGACCGGCGGCCCGGCATTCACTCACATTTCTTATAACGATTTTCAGATTATCTACGGGAACTTATACGAAGGCAAGAATCTCAGTACGAAAACACGGCTTGTGCCTTACGCGGTCTACACGGACCCGACGCTCGGCCGCGTGGGGATGACCGAAAACGAAGCGCGCGCGTCCGGAAAGAAGCTCAAGATCGGCAAGATGCCGATGTCCAAAGTCGCGCGCGCGATCGAGCGCGGCGAAACAGCGGGTGTGATGAAGCTCATAGTGGACGGCGAAACCGATCACATCTTAGGCGCGGCGATCTTAGGAGCCGAAGGCGGCGAACTGGTCCAGATATTAAGCACACTCATGCTGGCTGAGAAACCGTACACGCTCCTCAAAGGGGCCATTTATATTCATCCGACTTTGGCCGAAGGATTTTTCGGATTGATGGAGAGCGTAAAGCCGGTCGAGTGAAAATAAGCGCACAGGGCGTTTGGTGCCCGTTGTGCGCGAGTGAAAATAAGCGCACAGGGCGTCTGGTGCCCGTTGTGCGCGATCTAATATAAGCAGCCGTTACTCTGTTCGCAACGCCTGAATCACATCCACGCGCGCCGCACGCGCCGCCGGAATCGCCGATGCAATGAGCGCCGCAAGCAGCAGGATGAGGGCGGAGCTGACCACCGGCAGCACGCCCGGCGTTTTCAGGTCTCCCAGCAAAGTGCCCGCCAGCTTCGATAATGCAAAGCCGCAGGCAAAACCGGCAGCAAGTCCCATGGCGGCCATGACCGCGCCCTCGTTGAGAACACGGATCAGCAGGCGCCGCGGCTGGGATCCAACTGCCAGGCGTATGCCAAACTCCCGCGTGCGTCCGCTGACCGAGAATGCCAGCACGCCGGCAACGCCCACCACTGCAATCAGCAGCGCCAATGCTGCGAACGCTCCGAATACCATGGCGTTCAGCCGATCGGGTGAGAGCACCTCCGCGCGGACATCTTCCAGGGTGGCTCCATGTTCCACGGGCTGCTGCGGTGACATTTTGCGGAGGATATGCGTAATCGCCGGCACCAAAGCGTAGGGATCGGTGTTCACATGAACGAACATTCGCCCTCCTATCAGAACTGGATTTTGATCGGCGGCGAGATATACGGTCATGGTTGGTTTCGGCACAATATGCGCGTCATCCAGGTCCGGCACTACGCCGACGATCCGCAGGGACGCGGTGTTGAACATGGGCACCACCTTCAGAATTGGGTCCGTCCACATGATATGATGGTTGACCGCATTGCTTCCGGGGAACATTCGTTGTGCCAGGCTCTGGCTGACGATCGCCACTTGTTCGCTCGCCAGCCGGTCGCCATCGGTGAAGTCACGTCCCTGCACGATGGGCAGACCAAGAGTCGCGAAAAACGCGGGTGAAATGATGCGCATTTGGGCGTCGGGATGTTCCTCGCTCGCCGCCGGAACATGTCCGTCAGCGGCGAATTGCAGCCCGAAGTCCGACGCCTCACGCCACGGAACCAGCATGCCGACGGCAACGTTCTGGACACCGGGCAGTTCGCGAATTTCCCGCCTCGCTTCGCGGTAGTAATCTACCACCTGGCTGGGCGTTTTCCCCAAATGCAGCACGGGAACGTTCAATGCGAGCACATGGCGGGTGTCGAAATCAGTCTGCGCGGACTCAAGCGAAAGGAGCGTCTTCACACTCGCGCTCGCAGAGGCCACAAGCACGAAGGATGCTGCTATCTGAACGACGGCGAAGATCCTTAGTTTGCGATTTGCGATTCCCGTGACGCGAGTGCTTCCGCAGGTTAGAGCGAAACCCTGCGCGCCACCGGACGACGGCAGGCGTGGAACAAATGCCAGCATCGCTGCAGCGGCAATCGCGAATCCCGCCCCCACCCAAAGCATGCTCGAATCGACTGTGAGGTCGAGCGCCCGTATGGAGTATTGCGACATGTAACGCGCCAGAACGCTAACCATCGGGCCGGCAATGAGCACGCCCAGAGCTGCCCCGGCCATGCACAGCAGCAGGCTCTCGCTCAAAAGGGTACGGCGCAACGCACCGGTGCTCGCGCCCAGCGCCGCCCGGATGCCCAGTTCAGCTTCACGCCGCAGACTCCTGGCTAGAATCAGGTTCGCGACATTAGAGCAGGCGATGATGAAGATAAGTACCGAAGTCGCCATCAGCACCAGCAGAATGGTTCGCGCTCCCGATGTGAGCTGGTCGCGCAGCGTCACCGCGCTGATCTGAAAATCGTCTTTGGCCGAATACACTTCGGGATGTGCCTTCTTCATGCGCTCGTAGACTGTATGCAACTCCGCGCGCGCGCTTTCCAGGTCGACTCCCGGCGCGAGCCTCGCGAACAACTCGGTCATGCGGTGTATGCGGCTGGTGACCATGGTGGCGGAAAGATGATGCGCGCTGGTCACCACGTTGCCGATGATTTCCGTGTCCTGGGGGTAAGGGACGCAAGGCTCCAGAACGCCAACGACGGTCGCGGCGCGCGAATCGATAAAGGAATCGAGCCGCACGCTTTTTCCGATGACCGCGGGATCGGACTTCAGAGCTGTCGACCAAAAACGATACGTCAGTACCACGGCACCCGCAGCTTTCGGGCCGTCATCATGCGCATCCAGCAGCCGCCCGAGTACAGGCCGCAGTCCCATTACCTGAAAGTACGATCCGCCGACCACCCCGGCGTTCACCTCACGGGGTTCTCCAAGCCCAACCATAGTGAAGCCAATTGTCGAGAAATCCCCAAACGAGCTGAGTGTTTTTATGCGCGAGCGCAAGTCTTCAATTTCCGGTATTGAAAATGTTACGTTGCGATTCCCGGCTCCTGGCGCGCTCTGGCGAATATAGATCAGCCGTTGCTCATCGCGATTCGCCAGCGGGCGTAACAGCACACCGCGAACCAGGCTGAACATCACGGCATTCGCTCCGATTCCGAGCGCCAGGGTCAGTATGACCGTCACCGTGAGGCCCTTTTCACGCAGTAAAGATCGAGCCCCGATTTTCAGCTCGCCCAGGAACGACAACATGTGTTCACCCATGCAGCACGCCTCGTGAGTTACGTCTTCGCAACTTGATCGCCCTTGTGTATGAGCTTGCAAACAAAGGCTGTTGAGTTTCGCGTCGCCTTCATCCAGTGTTCGCTTCCGGAATTCCCGTGTCTCGGACACGACAAATGGCGCTCGACTAACGGCCTCGGCGCTCACAGCAAATGCTCGAGCACGGCGCGCTGATAAAACTGAAGTCATGAACTGGACCGCGATTGGGGCGGTGCTGATGGCCCTAGCCGTCGCAATGGGCGCATTCGGCGCGCACGCGTTGAAAGGCACGCTGGATGCATATTCGCTCTCGGTGTATGAGAAGGCGGTTTTCTACCACTTTATTCACGCGTTAGGGATTCTGGTCATTGCTCTGCTGGCGCGAACGAGTGCGATTACGCCTGCGGGGGAAGCGAGAGTGGCGTGGCTGCTGTTTATCGGGATTATCGTGTTTTCGGGAAGTCTGTACGCGCTTGCGATCTCCGGCGTGCGCATACTGGGCGCGATCACGCCCATCGGCGGCCTCGCCTTTATCGCGGGTTGGGCGCTGCTGGCTTATGAAGCCTTTACGGCCTCGCGCGTACACTGACCGAATCGATCGGCGCGCGCGCAATGAGCGCTCAGATATTAATCCCCGCCTGCCACAGAAAATAACCGACTGCCTGCCGGAAGTACAGCCACCGCAGTTCGCTCGCGCTTGGGTGTTCCGCAGTTGGTCTCGGAGACCCGTAAACCTTGATGTTCTGCGCTTCAAGAAGCCGTTTTACGCGATAAATGTGATAGCCGTCGCTCACGATGATGCAAGAATGCAGGTCTGTGCTGCGCATGATCTCGGCCGCCGCGTCCACGCTCTGCCCGGTCGTTGCCCCCTCCGGTTCCACCAGAATCGCCTCCGAGGGGACGCCGTGCTCGGTCAGATATCCCCGGCCGACTTCGCCTTCCGTGTACACCGGGTCTCCTCCTGCGCCGCCCGTTGTCAAAATGTAGGGGGCGAGACCTTGCCTGTACAGCGCCAGAGCGTGATCCAGTCGCGCCTTCAATACCGGCGAGGGCTTGCCGCGGTACTCCGCCGCCCCTAACACCAGAATCACGTCGGCGCGTTGCGCCTGGTCAATAGTCGATTGCCGCTCGATTTGCTTCGCTACGTAGAACAGGTAGCCTAGGAGCAGAATCGAGAGCAGCGCAAACGTGCTCCAAACGGCACGCTTCATTCGAGGACCGCGCACAACGGCTGCCAAACGGCCTGTGCGCTCACTAGGACCGCGCACAACGGCTGCCAAACGGCCTGTGCGCTCAGTAAAGCGGCTGATGTCAGCGGTCGCATTGATTTTTCTAAAACGTTAGTGTACGCCGGAATCGAACGTTCGCGACAGATGCAACTCACCAGCGCCAAAAATCCGCTCCTGCAAAGGATCCGCCGCGCCGCCACGAGCGGCCGGACCACCGAAGATGGCCTGATCATCGCGGAGGGCCCGCATCTGGTGGAAGAAGCCCTGCGGAGCGAATGGCGCATCGAGCAGATATTTGCTACCCCTACCGCGCGCGACCGCCACGCGGACCTGCTTGGCAGAGCCGATGCGGAGATCGTCGAGGTTTCTTCGCGCGCTTTTGCGTCCATGTCCGGGACCGAAAGCAGCCAGGAAGTGCTCGCGCTTCTGCGTCCGAAGACCTGGTCCTGGAACGATCTAGCTGGCCGAAGTGCGCTGATTGCGGTCCTCGATGCTCTGCAGGATCCCGGCAATGCTGGCGCCATCGTACGCTCGGCGGAGGCGTTTGGCGCAACCGGCGTCGTCTTTTTGAAAGGCTCGGCGCACGTCGCGAACGGGAAATTTCTGCGCGCGACCGCTGGGTCCATTTTTCGCATGCCGTTTCTCGAAGACTGGCAGAACCCGGATCTGCTCACGCGCACCCAGGCCGAGGGGATCAAACTTTACGCCCTCAGCCAATCGGCCGGCTTCGATCTCGCGCAAACCGATCTTCGCCAGCCGTGCGCTCTGATCATCGGCAGCGAAGGCCGGGGGCTCACGCCGGAGTTGGCGAAGCGCGTTCACCAAATTTCGATTCGTACCGCGAAGGTGGAATCGCTCAACGCCGCCGTCGCGTGTTCGATCGCGCTGTTCGAAGCGAGAAGGCAAAGGAGTTCGTAAGCAAACATTCGCCCCATGAGTCTCTTTGATAACGCGCCTTTGTCCGATCCCGAACGCGAGCTCGCCGGCCGTCCGCTCGCCGACCGCATGAGGCCGCGCACCCTCGACGAATTTCTGGGCCAGCAGCATATCCTTGAGCCCGGCAAGCCGTTGCGCGCGCAAATCGAAAGCGGCCATTTGACCTCGCTGATCCTCTGGGGTCCGCCCGGATCCGGCAAGACCACGCTCGCGGCGCTTATTGCGCGCCAAAGCCGCTCTGATTTCATCCCTTTCAGCGCCGTTCTCAGCGGAATCAAGGAGATTAAGGCCGTTATGGCGGACGCCGAGAAGGCCAAACGCCTGGGCCACCGCACCGTCCTGTTCATCGATGAGATTCATCGCTTCAACAAGGCACAGCAGGATGCGTTCCTGCCGTATGTAGAGCGCGGCGACGTCGTTCTCATCGGCGCCACCACGGAAAACCCGTCTTTTGAGGTGGTTTCCGCCCTGCTTTCGCGCACCAAGGTGTACACGCTGCGGGCTCTCGAAACAGCGGAAATCGTTACCCTTCTAAAGCGTGCGCTGGAAACTCCCGTCCGCGGTCTAGGGCACCTCAATTTAAAGGTTTCGAGCGAATCGCTCGATGAGATTGCAGTATCGTCTAACGGCGACGCGCGCGCCGCGTTCAACACGTTGGAGTTGGCCTCTGAATTGGCGCAGGAAGGAGTGATTGACCGCCAGGCTGTGGCCGATGCGCTACAGCGTAAGGTGCTGCTGTACGACAAAACGGGCGAGGAACACTACAACATCATCTCCGCCCTGCATAAGTCCGTCCGTTCCAGCGATGCCGATGCCGCGCTGTATTGGCTTGGCCGCATGCTCACAGCGGGCGAGGACCGGCTTTACCTGGCAAGGCGGTTGGTGCGTATGGCGATCGAAGATATCGGGTTGGCCGACCCGCGGGCCATCGAGCAGGCGATCGCTTGTATGCAGACCGTGCATTTTCTTGGCATTCCCGAAGGAGATCAAGCGCTCGCACAACTAACTATCTATTTAGCGCTCGCGCCCAAGTCGGACGCCGCCTACCAGGCCCTCAACAAGGTGAATGCCACGATCGAAAGTACCGTTGCCGAACCGGTGCCCATGCATCTCAGGAACGCGCCCACGCGCCTGATGAAGCAGTTGGGTTACTCCAAGGGGTATCAACACGCCCATAGGGAACCGGACGCCATAACGAACATGTCCTGCTTACCTGAATCCCTCTCCGGTTCAGTATTTTACGAGCCGAACGAACGCGGATTCGAACAACAGCTTCGGAAACGGCTAGCCTGGATTGCCGAACGCCGCACCCAACGTGAGTCTCATGACGTATAGGACCGGGTCTCAAGGATATTGTGTAAGCTTAAAGATCGGAGTTATGATAACTTGTCGGAAACTGTGACTCTAGCAAGGCGCCTCGAAGCTCCGGAGGTAACCACCACCGAGCGGCGGCGGTCGAGCCGCTTCCCCATCGAGCGTGAACTGCGCTACAAAACGTTGAATCAGAGGTCCGAGATTCTAGCCGGCAGTGGCAAGACGCTGAACATCAGCAGCTCCGGTGTACTCTTCACGTCCGATCACGATATGCCCGTCGGGACCCGGCTGGAGGTATCGATCAGTTGGCCCGCCCAACTGAACGAAAAGTGCCTCCTGAACCTGGTCGCCCGTGGCCGCATCACGCGCAATATCAAAGGTCAGCTGGCTCTCCAAATCCAGCAGTACGAGTTTCGCACACAGAGCCGCCCCGGCAACGGCAAATAGCTCCCGCCCGGCCGCGCCCTAAGCAGCGCCTCCAATGGGCTACCATCAGGGTTGTGCGCAGACGCTTCACATTCGCTGCCGCCGCGCTGACCCTCCTTGTCTTACTCGCCTTGCTTGTATGGCAGGGCTCCTTTAGCTTCTCGTTTTCTCCGTCGAGCTCCCGCGAAACCATCCTGCTGTGGTCGGTCTCGACGGTCATTTTCCTGCTCACGGTCACCCTCACTTTCATGCTCGTTCGGGCTGGAGTAAAAGCCTACCTCGAACGTCAGGGCAATAAAGAAGGCTCGCGCATCCGCTCCAAACTACTGCTTGGCGCCCTCGCTCTTACGCTCGCGCCAACGCTGTTTTCCGCGCTTTTTAACTATGCCGTCCTCAACCGGACGCTCGAAAAGTGGTTCACTCAACCGGTGCGCGGTATTGAGCTCAGCTTGCAGGATCTCGACGCCTCTTATAAAAAGGAAGCCCAGGAGCGCGTCCAGGCCGAAACCGAGTGGATTAGCTTGTTGCCTCAGACCATCGAGGCCGCGCAGACCGGCCATATCGATGCCGGGTTCTTCCGCGATCTCGCAAAACCACGCGGCATCCGCCAGATCGTTCTGACTCCCGATCACGGCGTCCCTTTGCTGCTTTACCAGGGATTTGAGAAGCCCGATCCTTCGCTTTTGCATGCCGACGCGAATGTGGGAGGCCAGGCGTTAAGCCTCGGTCGTGTAGCCGTTCTCGCTGCGATGAGCGGTCATCCATCGGCTAATGAAGACGCGATTCAGCGCTTCATTGAGGAGCAACAGCAGCTCGGCAGCCGGAAGAAGTTCTATCACGATACGTACTTCCTGATGATCTGCCTCATCACGCTTTTTGTACTGTTCTTCGCGGCTTGGTGCGCGCAACTCCTCTCGCGCCAGATCAGCATTCCGATCTCCGCATTGCTGAGCGCTGCTCATGAAGTGAGCCGCGGGAATTTGTCCTACCGCGTGCGCGTGACCGCCATGGACGAATTGGCCACGCTGGTGCGGGCTTTTAACGAGATGACCAATGAGCTGGAAGGCAACGCGCGCGAGCTGGAGGCCCGCCGCCGGTTCACGGAAGCGATCCTTGAAAGCATTCCCACGGGCGTCATCTCTGTTTCTTCCGACGGGCGCATCGAGCGTGTGAACCGCGCCTTCAGCGGTATCTTCCCTCGCGAACTCGCCCGTCCCGCAACTCATCTGCGCGACTTGTTCTCCGGCGAAAATCTGCACGAGATCCGTTATCTCCTCAAGAAAGCCCGGCGAACCGGTACCGCTGCCTGCCAGCTCGAATTACAGCGGGTTTCTTCGGTGCTGCACCTTGCCGTCACCGCGGCATCGCTTGAGGAACATCGCGGCTTCGTTCTCGTGCTCGAAGATACCAGCGATCTTTTGCGCGCCCAAAAGGCCGCGGCCTGGCAGGAGGTCGCGCGTCGAATCGCGCACGAAATCAAGAATCCGCTCACGCCTATCTCGCTCTCCGCCGACCGCATTGCCCGCCAGCTCCTGCGCTTGCCGCTTCCGCCCGAGGTGCGCTCCATTCTCGAAGAATGCACTCAAACCATCCAACAGGAAGTGCAGACCGTCAAATCTCTTGTGGATGAATTTTCGCAATTCTCGCGCTTCCCAAGCGCGCACCCGGTGGCCGCCGATCTCAACGAGATCGTCGAATCCGCCATGGCCCTCTTTGCCGGCCGTTTGGATGGCGTTAGCGTTACTCTGCATCTCGATCGCAAGATCCCGCTGGTCTTCGCCGATCGCGAGCAGATCAAACGCGTGATCGTCAATCTGGTCGACAACGCCGCCGAAGCCATGACCGATTCACCTGTGCGCCGGCTGCTCGTCGCAACCTCTCAACCGTCGCCGGACACGGTCGAGCTTTCGATTACAGATACCGGTTCGGGCATTTCGATTGCCGATAAAGAAAAGCTGTTCCTTCCATATTTCTCAACCAAGGGTCGCGGCACAGGATTAGGCCTGGCGATCGTGAGCCGCATTCTGACCGAGCATCATGGGCGCGTCCGCGTGGAGGACAATTATCCCTCCGGCGCTCGCTTTCTCATCGAATTGAACGCGTTACCGGCAGATCTGCCCATCTCGCCCGACCTGACTGAAACCCAGCCGGTAACCGCGAGGGCCTAGCACCAACCCATGTCAACGCGCGGTCCAAAAGTTCTCATTGTCGATGACGAACCCGGCATCCGCCAGTCTCTTCGTGGTGTTCTAAGTGACGAAAGCTACCAGTGCACGGCTGTTGAAAGCGGCGAAGCGTGCCTTGCCGAGTTGCAGCGTGAGTCCTACGAGACGGTGCTGCTCGATATCTGGCTGCCCGGTATGGACGGCCTCGATACCCTCGCGCGCATTCAGGAAATGCCCGCTGATACGCGGCCCTCGGTGATCATGATCTCCGGACACGGCAACATCGAAACCGCTGTGAAGGCGACGAAGCTCGGAGCGTTTGATTTTATTGAAAAGCCGCTGACAATCGAAAAAGTAACGGTGGTGGTCAAGAATGCCATCCAGCAGCGGCGCACGGATCTCGAGCTACAGCGCCTGCGTGAAGACACAGAACTGCCTGAAATTATCGGCGACAGCGTACCGATGAAAGCCTTGCGTCAGCAATTGAAGATCATGGCGGGGACAAATGGGCGCGTTCTGATCTACGGCGAAAGCGGCACTGGAAAAGAGCTGGTCGCGCGCGCCATTCACCGCGCCAGCCAGCGCTCGGAAGGCCCGTTTGTGGAAGTCAACTGCGCCGCACTGCCCGAAGACCTCATCGAGAGCGAACTATTCGGCCATCGCCGTATGAATCGCGATGGCACGGCCGACCATAAGATCGGCAAGCTGCAAAAAGCCCACGGCGGCACTTTCTTCTTCAACGATGTGGGCGATATGAGCCTGAAGACGCAAGCCAAGGTGCTGCGCGCCCTGGACGAGCACCGCTTTGAACCGGTAGGCGCTCCGCAATCCATTCAGGTCGACGTGCGCGTAATCGCTGCAACCAACAAGAATCTCGAAAAAGAAATCGAGCGCGGGAATTTCCGCGAAGATCTCTTCTATCGACTGAACGTTATCCCATTCACCGTGCCTCCGTTACGGGATCGGGCCGAAGATATTCCGCAGCTTGCGGCGCACTTCCTTCGCGAGTACGCTCTCGCTTACGGCCGCAAGCCCAAGCAGTTGAGCGAAGACGCGCTTTCGGTCCTGATGAACTATCATTGGCCGGGAAATGTTCGCGAACTCCGCAATCTCATGGAGCGAATCGTCATCCTCTACCCGCAGCAGCGCGTCGAAGCTCGCCATCTTCCGGCATTGGATGGAACTCGCAAGCCGCAAACCCGCCCTTGGGAAGGTTTTGGCAGCTTACAGGACGTAAAAGAAGCCGCCGAGCGCGAATACATCCTCCGCAAGCTCGACGAGACGGGCGGAAACGTGACTCGCGCCTCTGAGCTGTTGGGTCTCGAGCGCAGCAATCTTTACCGCAAGATGAAAGCGCTCGGCATCGCGCCGAAAGAGTAGCTCGTTCGCCCGGAATCGCCGAATCCTACGACTGCAATGCCCGTCGATTCAGAACGAATCTCGAAGCTGAACTCCGCGCCCGATCGCCCCGATCGTCAATATGTCCTGTATTGGGCGCAAATGAACCGGCGGGTCGAAGCGAATCACGCGCTCCTGTATGCCGCAGAATTGGCCAGTCTTTATCGGCTTCCGCTTCTTTATTACGAGGGTCTGACCTGTTCGTACGAATACGCGAACGATCGTCTTCACACGTTTATTCTGGAAGGCGTTCGTGAGACGGCGCGGCGGCTGAAGAACGCTGGTATCGGCTATGTCTTTTATCTGCGCCGGACCGACCGCGATCCAAACCATGCGGTCTACGATTTGGCCCAACACGCAGCCGCCCTCGTAACCGATGATTACCCCGTCTTCATTGCCCGGCGGCACAACTCCCGCGTGCCTCAAAAACTCGACGTTGCCTATTACGCCGTCGACGCGAGCTGCGTCGTTCCAATGAAGGTGATTCCCGAGCGCCAATACGCCGCTTACGCAATTCGCCCCAAGATCCATCGCGCATTGCCCAGATTTTTCAAACCAGCCGGCTCGCTGCGCCTCAACCGTCCGTTCGAACTTGCGATCCCAGATTTGCACACAGAAGTGACCGAAGACAACATTCCCGCCCTCGTCGCCTCATGCGACATCGATCATTCCGTTGCGCCCTCTGTGTCGTTTCTCGGAGGATATCGACAGGCGAAAAAGCTGCTCGAATCTTTTCTTCAACACGATCTGAGACGCTACGCGGCCGCGCGCAACGAACCTTCGGAGCGCGCTACATCACACCTGAGTCCGTATCTCCATTTCGGCCAGATCTCGGCACTCGAAATTGCGCTCGCCGTCCGGGATTACGCCGCCGAGCACAAGCTCATTGCAGACGAATATCTCGAAGAACTGATCGTTCGCCGGGAACTGGCCTTCAATTACGCCGCGCATGTAGACGATCCCGGAAATCTCGATAATCTCCCCGACTGGGCACGCGAAACGATGAACAAGCATGCCGACGACAAGCGCGACCCCTGCTACACGCCCACGCAACTCGAGCGCGCCGAAACTTACGATGACCTATGGAACGCGACCCAGAAGGAAATGCTGCTGCGCGGCAAAATCCACGGCTACTATCGCATGTACTGGGGCAAAAAGATCATCGAATGGTCGCGCACCTACGAAGAAGCGGCGCAAACCATGATCGACATTCATGGCAAATATGCTTTGGATGGCCGAGACCCGAACACATTCGCCAATATCCTGTGGTGTTTCGGCCTGCACGACCGTCCGTGGCCCGAACGGTCCATCTTCGGCACCTTGCGCTACATGTCTTTGGAAGGCATGAAGCGCAAAACCGACACCGGCGCCTACATCGAAGAAATTAAGGCCGTTACTCAGGGCAGGCAAGGCGGAAAGCGCCAAAAAATGCTATTCTGACCGTATATGGCAATCCCGAATGTAAAACGCTTTCGGCCTTTTTGCCCGACGTGCAACGAGAGTTTCACTGTGATGGCCGTCCTTCCTAAGGACGCCAGCGTAGATGCCTACTTAGCGGACGCGGTGGCGCGCCACGATCACAAAGCTTTCCAGGAATCCAAGCAGCAGCATTTCAAAGTACGCGTCGGCCAACAGAAACAAAAGAAGGCCAAATAAGCTTCCGATTTTTTCTCCTTTTCTACAGCCCGCAAATTCGTTTTCAGGACGGCTTGCGGGCTTGTACAATCCGTAGTCCTCGCGCTGCGGCGATCGACACCGCGGGATCGATATCTTTCGATAACGTGTCAAGCACGGGAATCACGTCCGCGCTGTGGCTCCCCGAGAAAACCCAACACAAAGCCACTTTCTGATCTCTGGTGGCTTGCGCAATGAACGGAAAAAGCGCCCGCCGCACATCTTCCCTCTTGGCCAGCTCCGTGAGATAGGCCTGGGCTGTGGTGGCACGTCCTTTCACATCCAGGTCCTCCACCAGATAATTCAGCGGGCTGAAATCGCCTGTATCCACCTTGCCTTCATCTACCAGCGCAAAGGCGGCGGCCAGATGCACTTTCCAATCTGCATCTTTTTCGTTATACGCCTGGTCAAGCAGCGGCATGTCCTCCGGCGCGCGGAGCCGTCCCAGGCCTTCGAGAGCGGCCGCGCTCAAATCCGCGTCCTGGTTGGTTGCATATTGCTGGAAAATCGGGCGGTCCTCCGGAAGAGCAAGCATCGCCAACGCCTCCAGAGCAGCTCTTTGGATACGGTCGTTGCGCGCATGGCTCAGCGCCGATCTCACGTCCTGAGCCGAATCGACGCTGTGCAGCACGCCAAGCGTGTCGAGCGCTGTTGCTTGAATCCGATCATCCAAATCGTGCGTGAGAAATGCGATACGCGGCCCTGCGCTTTGATCGTGGATCTTCTGTAGAGCGATAAGACTCTCAAATAGGATCTGATTCTCTTTCGCGTGCAGCGCGTCTTCGAGCGCAGCCACCGCTTGGCTATCTCGCAGGATTCCCGCCGCCAGCGCTGCATTGGCCTTCGCATCCGGACTCGCGCCATTTGTGATCTCATCGGCCAGCGCTTGTCCGACATCGGAGCGGATCGTAATGTCCGGATCGATCACTTGATCATTGCCAGACGAAAAAAACCCTTTCACCTGCCGCATGCCGCGCGTGAAGTATCCGGTGAGCCCGCCCTTTGCGACATATCCGGGCAAATAGTAATTGATTAACCCATCGGTGGCACGAATCTCGATTTCGGCATCCGCGTCATGCGTGGCCTTCGCGAGCGGTCCAAGACTCGCCTCGGTGTCCAGCTTGACAATCGCCTTCACCGCCTCCACCCGAATATTGCGGTTGGGATCGGCCAGGTAACCCGCGAGTGAGGGAATCGCGTTCGCGTTTCGCTTCGCTAGTTCACGAATGCGCTGAATCCGCTGGTTCGCGTTGTAGGTGTCTTCGTTTTGCGCAAGCAGCGCCACGGACAGGCCGAGCGCGCACGTGGCCAGCCGCGCAATAGAATTCGCAAGCATACTTGAACATAACCGCCTTAGCGGGCAAGTTCAACGGTAATCTTGTTCGGAATGAGCCCGGCTTCGTATCCCAAATCGAGCAGCTTTTGTGCTGCGCGCTGGATCAGCTCTCCGCCATCCACCGTGTGCTCATTCACATACATCCCAACGAACTGTTCCGCTAGCGCCGGCTCTAAATCGCGCGCAAATTGCATGGCATAATTTAACGCTTCCTCGCGATGGTCGAGCGAATACTGAATGCTCTCGCGCATTAGACGGGAGCACTCAGCCTGGATTTCCGGAGACAAATTCCGCCGCAGTGCGTTCGCGCCGAGCGGCAGCGGCAGCTGGTACTTCGCCTTAAACCACTTCCCCAGATCCAGAACATTGTGCAAACCGCCATGGCCGTAGGTCAGTTGGCCTTCATGAATGACCAGCCCCCCATCGACCGCGTGATCCTTCACGGCTTCGAGAATCTGGTCGAATGGCGTCACAACATGTTCGAAATCCGGCTGGAATAACTTCAGTGCCAAGAACGCCGTCGTCATGGTTCCAGGCACGGCGATTCGTCTGCCCTTGATATCGTCCGGCGACATATGCCGTGAACTCACCACCATCGGCCCATATCCATCGCCCACGCTCGATCCGCTCGCCATCAGGAGGTATTTATCCGCCACATACGGGTAGGCATGATAGGAAATCGCCGTCAGCTCGTAAAGCCCCTGCGTGGCCTTCTTATTCAGCGATTCAATATCTTCTAAAACGTGGCGGAAAGTGACCAGGCGAGATCGGATTTTCTTCGTCGCCAAGCCGTAAAACATGAACGCGTCATCGGAATCCGGACTGTGAGCGCACGTGATTTCGAGTGGCGTCGGGGAACTCATGACTTGATTGCCGGGTAAAAGGCAAGATCAGTTTAACAGAGCACTCGGAGTAGCTAATGACCGGCTGCGTCGCTGGCCAATAACAAAAGCTGCGGTTCCAGAATCTCGAGATCCCGCTCCAGAGCCGAGAGCGAGACGCGACACTGCGTTTCGTCCTTAACCTTCGCTGCGCTTTCGAGTTGCTGCGCGTGTGCCCGAGCCTGCTGGGCGTGCAGAGTGGCCAACGAGCCTTTAATCGTATGGGCGACCCGCCCGGCTCGTTGAAGATCGCCGGCGCACATGGCTTCCCGCATTTCGATCAACTGCCCCGGAGCCTCCATGAGAAATAATTCGATAATCTCCCGCATGACGTCCGCATCCTGGCCCACCTGCTCGCGAAAGCGCTCAGGTTCAAAAACCGGTAATTGCACGCTCGCCTCGCGATTGGGCAAAGCTCCGCACGCAATCGCAGCGGCCAAGCTCGTCACCGCCTCGATCAGCGCCGAAGCCTGGAATGACTCGGCTAAATACGCATCGATTCCCTGGTCTCCCGCGCACCAAGTCCGCCCGTCCGGTATCTGAGCCGAGATAGACAGCACTGGAGCCGGCGCCGCGCCCGGCTGAGCGCGCTCGAGTTCCCGCAATTTTGTAGTAAACTCCTCAACCGCATCCGCAGGCAACTCGGGACCAAGCAGAATCGCGTCGAATTTCTGGACAAACAACGCTTCGGAGGCTTCTTCTAATCCGCAGGCTGCCAACGCGCTGTGCTGCGCGGTGGTAAGCCGTCCTGCGACGCGCTCCGCTTCCGAGCCGTTCTCGTTGACCACCAGGACTCTTAGCCTGCTCATGCTTAGGCGCTTTACCTTCCAATCAGGTTCTGTTCCCACAAAACTGCGAATCTAACTCTAATTCGGGACTTTCGGCTTGCAACTTTAGCTCCAAGGTCTCTACTTCTCTGTTATGGTGTATACTCTCCATTTAGCGGGGGTGAGTCTTCCCTAGTCCGGCCACTCGCACAGTTATAGCTCAATCGACCGCACCGGCCAAAGCGCTTTTTTCCGGCGCACAGTTAGCCGCCTCCACTCTTTTCAATTTCATTTTCCCCGACCAATGCAGACTTTGTGAGCAGCCGCTCAGAGGCGTCTCGCGCATACCCGTCTGCACTTCCTGCCTGGCCCTTCCGGTTCCGCTTCTTGCCGAGTTTTTCTGTTCGGCTTGTCGAACTCCGTTCGTGGATGCGTATCCACTCGATGAGCACGGCCTCTGTAGCGCCTGCCGCGAGAGCCTGGCGAACTTTGATACGGCTTATTCTTTCGGCAGTTATGAAGGTCCTCTCCGCAGTCTCATCCATCTTTTTAAGTACGCTAAGATAGAGACGCTTGCCGCGCCTCTAAGTCGGCTGTTAATTCGTTCCTTGCCGGTTGATCAGCAATTTGATACCGTTCTCGCCATGCCCATGCATTGGCGTAAGCGGTGGGAGCGCGGATTCAATCAAGCGGAACTGCTCGCCAAACCCATCGCCAAACGTTACGGCCTGAGGCTCTCCACCAATCTTCGGCGCGTCCGATATACGAAGGCGCAAGCCGGCCTTACAGAGACACAACGCCGCAACAATCTGCGGGGTTCCTTTTCCGTAAAACGTCCGGCCGGTATTCGAGATAAGCGCGTCCTTCTGGTGGATGACGTTTTCACCACCGGCGCAACTCTGCGCGCCGCTTCCGCTACACTGAAGCAGGCCGGGGCCCGCCATATCACTGCGCTCACTTTGGCGCGCGTCGATCATAGGCCCCTCGAAACGCTCTCTTCTAAACAGCTCTCAACCGCTGCGCTCGCCGGGAAGGGAGCCGCTTAACGAAGGCGAATCTATGCCGGGAGCATGCCTCTGAATGCCCAGCCTCGACCGACTGCATAGGCCTGTGCTCGTACTCAATGCGAGCTATGAGCCAATCAATATCTGCGCCGCCCGCCGGGCGCTCGTCTTGATTCTCAAGGGCGTCGCCTCGGCCGAAGAAGTAGCGCCTTCGCAGGTGCATTCCGCCAAGCGCTCGCTGCACGTGCCTTCCGTCATACGGCTGCTCGAATATCGCAGGATCCCGCACCAGACGCGCGCGCTGTCCCGCAAAAACATTCTGATGCGCGACCGGTATACCTGCCAATACTGCCATCGTACGCTTCCTTCGGGAGAAATGACCCTCGATCACGTGATCCCACGTTCGCGCGCCGGCGAGACCACTTGGGAAAATCTGGTCGCCTGCTGTCATCCGTGCAACAACAGGAAGGGCAGCCGTACGCCCGAAGAGGCCGGCATGAAATTGCTGCGTCCCCCTCGGCCCTTCAGTTTGCACACCAGCCGCCACCTCATGCGCCTGCTCGGGCGGAGCGACGATCAATGGCGCAAATATCTGTTCTATTCCGAATAACTGGCGAGAGCGGAACCAGAGCTGCCGCGCCTTGCATCTGGATGCGATCGCTATGCTGCTGATGAATAATGGCTAGCATGACGCGCAGGACTCTTCTCGCCGGCGTCGCGGCTGCGCCCCTGCTTTTGGGACAACCCGGCAGAAAGCTCAAAATCATCGTGGCCGGTGGCCATCCGGGCGATCCGGAATATGGCTGCGGAGGCACCGTGGCGCGTTATACAGCCCAAGGCCATGAGGTCGTGCTGCTCTATTTGAACCGCGGGGAATACGGCTGCCCCGACAAGGCGCCGGACGCCTGTGGCGAACTGCGGACCGCGGAAGCGCGCAAGGCATGCGAGATCTTACGAGCACGCCCTCTTTTTGCCGGGCAAATCGATGGACACGCAGTCGTCGATAATCACGCCTACGCAGAGATGCGAAAGCTACTCGCATCCGAAAAGCCGGATGTGCTGTTCACGCACTGGCCAATTGATCGGCACCCGGACCATCGTGCGATTTCAAGCCTCACGTACGATGCCTGGCTCGGCATGAGAAAAGACTGCGCTTTGTACTATTACGAAGTCTCAGATGGAGAAGACACGCTCATGTTTTCGCCAACCGAGTATGTCGATATCACCGCCACTGAGCCGCGGAAACGCGCCGCTTGTTACGCCCATGCTTCTCAAACTCCGGACCGATTTTATGCCTTGCAGTCGCAAGTAACCCGTTTTCGAGGCGTGGAAAGCGGCTGTTCCCAAGCCGAGGCCTTTATCCGCCACGCGCAGAGCCCCACGGGATTACCGTCCTAATACTTCGGTGTGCCCTAGTACTAGAGTGTCCCGGCCAAATTGTTGAAAATGAACGAGCTATTCCTCATAAAGCAAGTTTAATGTGAACTTCAGGACTCCTTCACCCGGAGTTTGAGAATATACTCATGAGAGCACCTAGTGCTACCACTCAGTAGTAAATAAGGAGATATCCCTAAATGAAGAAGATCATGATCGCCGCGCTTGGCCTGTCGTTGCTCCCGATGACTGCAATGTTTGCGCAGAACACCTCGACTGCGAGCACCGACACCAACACGATGAAGAGCACCAAGAAGTCCAAGAAGCACAAGAAGAGCACCAAGGACACGATGAGTTCTACTACCAGCACAGCTACCAGCAGCAAGAGGTAAGTCTGTGCGTTCGCCGGTTTTTGCCGGCTACCGTTTAGCGCGGTTTCGGGCCTCTTCCGTGGTCTGGAGCCGCGTTTTTGTTTTTGCGCCGGGCTCGGCGCGGTTGCCATCCTGTTTCGACGCCTCTTCTTTCGCAGCTTCGCGCCGTAGTTCCAGAATGAGCAGCATCACGAGCATTTCAATCTGTTCCCGAACCGCCACGTAGATCTCCTCAGACTGCCCGATAGGATCTTCGACCGGCCACGTGCGTACCTCGCCCGGCAAGGGAACCGGAAGCTTCATCCCGCTCATATTGACGATCAGATCGAATGTGCGCAACGGCACCGAATCGAGGGCTTTCGGGGACTGATCGTCGATATTGATGTTTTTGGCCTCCATCACTTTTTTGGTGAGCGGCTGAACGATGGAAGCAGGCGATAAACCCGCGCTGGCGGCGTCAAGAACGTCTGAGCCGTATCTCCGCGCAAACCCCTCCGCCATTTGGCTGCGGCAGGAATTGCCCAGACACAGGAAGAGAACTTTCTTCACCCGCCCAGTTTAGCCCGCTACCTTTTCGACGAAGCGCCGGTGAATGCGGTCGTCGCGGCTCAGCTCGGGATGGAAAGTTGCGGCCATGTGACGGCCTTGCTCGATCAACACCGGCTGATCTAAATAGCTGGCCAGAATTTTCGTCTTTGGCCCCACGCGGCGAATGATGGGCGCGCGAATGAAAACCGCGTCGGCGGGTTTGCCGTCGAGATCGATTTGAGCGATCCGGCTGTCGACTTGACGCCCGTAACCGTTGCGCTCCACGGTCGCGTCTACCAGCCCGAGCGATTCTTGAACCGGGTTGACCACTTCGGAAGCCAGCAGGATTGCGCCCGCGCAGGTGCCAAAGATCGGCTTTTCCGCGCCGAAGCTGCGTAACGGCTCGAACAGGTTTTCGAGATGCAGCAGCTTGAGCATAGTGGTGCTTTCGCCGCCCGGAATAATGAGACCGTCAACGCAATCGAGATCTTGCGCGTTGCGGACTTCCACCGCATCTGCACCGGCGTGCTCGAGCGCGTTGCGATGCGCATCGAAATCGCCCTGCAGCGCCAGCACGCCGATTTTCGGTCGCCCGTTGGATCGCATGTTCGAGCCGCGGCGCTTACCAGCCGCGCGTCTGCATCAGCTCCGATTCCTGTAGCTTCGAGACGTCCAAGCCGGGCATCGCATCGCCCAGTTCTTCGCTCGCTTCGAGCAGCTTCACAGGATCGCGGTAATACGTGGCCGCTTTGACAATCGCCTTGGCGCGCGTTTCGGGATCTGACGACTTGAATATCCCTGAGCCGACGAACACCGCCTCCGCGCCGAGTTGCATCACCAATGCCGCATCCGCTGGAGTCGCGATGCCGCCTGCGGAAAAGTTGGGAACCGGCAGCTTGCCGTGTTGCGCGACATTTTGGACCAACTCTAAGGGCGCCTGCAGGTTCTTCGCTTCATGCACCAGTTCTTCCTTGCCCAAAACGGTGAGCTGCTTCATCTCTTTGACGATAGTCCGGATATGGCGCACGGCTTCCACGATGTTGCCGGAACCGGCTTCACCTTTGGTGCGGATCATGGCAGCGCCCTCTGCTATACGTCGCAGCGCCTCGCCGAGATTGCGTGCGCCGCAGACAAACGGAACTTTGAAATCGTGCTTATCGACGTGGTGCTCCTCATCCGCCGGCGTGAGCACTTCGCTCTCATCGATGTAATCGACGCCGAGCACTTCGAGAATGCGGGCCTCGGTGAAGTGGCCGATCCGCACTTTGGCCATCACCGGGATAGACACCGCGCTCATAATTTCGCGAATGATGCGGATTTGCGACATGCGCGCGACGCCGCCCTCCTTGCGAATATCGGCGGGAACACGCTCAAGCGCCATCACCGCGCAGGCGCCTGCGCGCTCGGCGATAACCGCCTGCTCCGCGTTGACGACATCCATAATGACGCCGCCTTTCAGCATTTCCGCGAGCCCGACTTTTAGCCGGAATTGGTCGTTTTGAAAATCCATTTCGGTCCTCCTGTATTTCGTGTTTTACACCAATGCCGCGGCTGGCTCGAAGCTCGCGCGGGCGGCGACTGCGGCCAGCCCTTCGGCTGCCGTTTCACCGATAATGCGGATGCCGCGGCTGATGACCGCGGGCGTCAACCCGCCAAAGCTGATGCGCAGCCCTCGCGTGTTCGTGCGCCGTGCCGAGAAAAAGCGTCCCGGCAAGAAACTGACTCCGCGCTCTTCCACGCGGCTGAGCAGATGGTCGGCCGTGAGCGGCGCCGGAAGCTCAATCCACAGATTCATGCCGCCTTCCGGACGCGTGAATGTGGCGCCTGCGGGAAGATAACGGCTGCAGGCGCGCAAAATAGCGTTCAGGCGTTCCGCGCCGGCCCGCCGCGTGCGTTCCAAATGCCGCTCGAGTTCGCCCGACTCGGCGAAGCGCAGCAAAACTGCTTGCGAAAGCTGATCCGAGTGCAGATCGCTCACCTGTTTTGCGTCTGCCAGGCGCGCAACCACTGCTCGCGGAGCAACGACCCAGCCGACACGCAAACCCGGGAAAGATACCTTCGAGTAGCTGCGCAACAAAATCGTGCTGCCCGTCGAATCGAGTTCTTTCAAAGTGGGCAGCGGCTTTCCGCTATACCGAAGCTCGGTGTAAATATCGTTTTCGACCACGACCAATCCAAAACGGCGGGCGATTTCGATTACGCGCTTGCGCCTTTCGAGCGGCAACGTCGTGCCGGTAGGATTCTGGAAGCTTGGCGTCACAATGAGTAATCGCGGATGCCGCTCGCGAACCAATGCTTCGAGCGCGTCCACATCGATGCCCGCTGAGTCCACCGGGACCGGCAACAAATTTGCTCCAGCGCGTGAAAAAACACGCAGCAAACCGTGGTAAACCGGATCTTCAATGACGATCGTATTCCCATCCTGCACAAACAGCCGCGCCAGCAGATCGAGCGCCTGTTGGCAGCCGTTGGTAATGATGAGGTCGTCGGTTTCGTGCGCTATACCGGCGGCTCTGGCCTGCTCCAGCAGATAGCGGCGCAATGGCGCGTAGCCATGAGGGGCGCCGAGCTGCAGGATTTCGGCGGCTTCCCGCCCGTCGATTACCTGTTTGGCTAAACGCCGGAATTGTGCCAGCGGAAACGCGTCTTCCGCAGGCCGCGAATTTGCAAAGTTGATTTCCACCTGGTGAGCGGAACCGGTCATTCCTTCATCTCTGGGCGGAAGGATGGATTCCCAATCCGTCGGCAGGCGTTCGGGATCGCGATCGCGCGCAGTGACGAAGCTGCCGCGGCCTACTTGGCCTTCGATGAGGCCGGTCTCTTCAAGCAGTGAATAGGCGGCCGAAATGGTTGTACGATTCAGTCCAATTTGCTCAGCCAATTCGCGGGTTGGCGGAAGTTTTTCGCCGGAGGCGATCGCACCCCGGTTGATTAACGCCGCAATGCAGTCCGCAACCTGCTTGTAGAGCGGTGTGCCGGAAGCGGTGTCCAAACGGATGTTTTGAAGAGCGGCCAAACAACTACAGCATACCAAATTGGACTGCCAACGCCAGCCAATTCACCGGCTGGCCGGCTTTCGAAATACGGCCGCGGTTGTCGAAGCGAGCTTCCATTTGCCTTCTTCCGATAGCCGCTCTACCCAACCTTGATCGAGTAAAGAACTCTCCTTCGCCTCCAGAACATCTTTCAAACGAAGCTGCCTGAACCGTCGTCGCTCGTCTGCCGGGAGATGCTCCAGATACCACGATAAGAACCAGCGCAAACTCCAAATCGGCTCGCCCGATCGCGGCACGACGTGCTCGACGATCTCAAGCTCTTTCGGGAATAATTGCCTGAGGCCGGATCGGGTGGCGTTGAAATAATGGTGCGGATAGCCGTGCTCCGGCTGCAGAAAAGGAATACAACAATACAGCGCGCCGCCCGGCTTCAGGACTCTGACCAGCTCTGCGGCACACGCGAAGGGGTCCGTGACGTGCTCAAGAACATTCAGCGATAGAACCGCGTCGAAAGCCGCATTCTTGAAAGGCAGCTTTTGATTGACCGCCAGCACGTCGACAGAGGGCAACGGAGCGACATCGATGCAGATGACCGCCTCATCCACCCTCGGGCGCATGCCCGAACCGCAGTCCAGCACTTTGCCACCTCGGCCCCGGACATCTTCGACGATCTCTAACGCAACTTCGTCGTAGTGATGTGCCGAAACGTCATCGGCATCCTCGATGCGAAAACGATTGCGGAGATCCTGGGGCAGGAAATCGAAAACGATTCCGTTGTCCGGGTATTCACCGCCACATCGAATGCATCGGACGCAGCTTCCCGAAAACTCGAGCGCTCCCGTACCCGCAGGGCACAACGGGCACGTCACATGAGCTTTCAGCCAATCCCGTTTCGATTCACGATGAGCTTCCGCCAGCCGGCCTTCCCGGATCGCTCCATCGTTCAGCCTCAACTCCCAATGCGCAGCGATTTTGTCGACATTCCAAAGCTGTATGTCGATGCGCCGATCGCTATTCAAAGCGCTCACAGGGAAACTACTGGCATCCAGCACCGCTCGAAAGCCTTGCGTCAGGCGCCAGCGTTGCGCGCGCTTGACATCCGGCCGTTTCACGGGCACCCAGGATAGAGCCGTGTTGTTGATCCGCAACTCGGGACGCTGTTTCCCGCGCCTCCACGCGAACCATCCATCGATGACACAGATTGCCGTCGAGATTTCGCCGGCCGCCGGACGATCGACCCAAAGCTTAAAGGGTTGGAAAATCCCGAACATTCGAATCAAGCACCACGGTACTCGATCGGGTGTGGGCGCTGGCCCGATACGCTGAATTTTGCTGACTATAATGAGGCGTGTTGCGGCTGTTGGGCTTGTCGATTTTTTTGTTTGCGCAGTTCGTCTCGCCGCCGCAGCAAAGCAATCAGCAACTCGAAAACATAGCGCGCCACCGGCTTGCGGCGGGGGACGCGGACGGAGCGCTTGCCGACTACCGGAAGCTCGCTGAGCAATCGCCGCAATCCGCGGTCTACCAGGATCGGATCGGATTTCTGCTCGCGGCGACGAAGCGGCCCGCCGAATCCATCTCCTATTTCGAGCGAGCAACTGCGCTCGATCCGAAGATGGCCGAGGCCTGGTATCACCTGGGCGTTGCCCAGTGCCTGCTGCAGCATGGCAATCCATGTGTTCACGCTCTGCGAACAGCGGTGACGCTTGCGCCACAAAACCCGGAGTATCGTTTGCACCTCGGATCCGCGTACATGGATACGCAGCACTACGCAGACGCCATCCCGGAACTCACAAAAGTTTCAAAACTGATGCCTCGAAATGCAGTCGTATGGGCGGAGCTCGGAACGGCATACCACCAACAGGGCAAGAAGAAAGCGGCGCGAGACGCGTACGCGCGCGCTGTCGAGCTTGACCCCAGAAATGCGGCTGTGCGCAACAGTTACGGATACATGCTCGCGGAAACCGGAGACGCCGCGGGCGGCCTTCGCGAGTTTCAACGAGTGCTGCAACAGGATCCTAATAACGTGGAGGTGCAGGTAAACGTCGGCTACGCTTACATCGGCCTGGGAGACTTCAAGCAGGCCATCAAAGTGCTCTCCGCCATTGTCCGGAGCCATCCCGACCTGCCGTCGGCGCACTACAATCTCGGTGCGGCGTACAAGGAAAGCGACGATCTTCCGCGCGCGCAGGCCGAGCTTGAGCGAGCAGTTGCTCTGCAGCCAACCTTGGCGGTCGCGCACTATACTCTCGCCACGGTCTACGAAGATTCGGGGCAGATGGATCGCGCGGTGAAGGAGCTGCGCGCCGCTGTCGCGCAACAGCCATCCTATGTAGACGCCTGGTATCAGCTCGGCACCATTTTGAAGCAGCAGGGAAACGTGGACGGCGCGATCGAAGCTTTGCGGCACTCGGTCGCATTGGATGATCACGATGCGGGCGCGTTCAACACGCTGGGATTGCTGTTGCGGAAAAAAGGCGATATTGAAGGGTCTAAAGTCGCATTTGCAAAAGCGGCTGCCATTCGAGCCTCGGAAAATGCGCGTAAACAGAGGGCGCTGGGGCAAGCGCCGGCTTCTCCCTAGCGCTTACAGGAAAGACGCGTCGAACGGTCGAGGAAAGATTTCCCTGATTGACATGATTTCGCGTCTCCCAGCAAGATTAGCTAGCGTGAGTTCCGCATCGCCACAGAATTCCCAGAGAATCTGACGACACGCTCCGCAGGGCGGCGTGAGGGTCTCCGTATCGGCAACCACCGCCACGCGTTTGAGCTTTGCCGCGCCTTCGGAGATCGCCTTAAACACCGCGACTCGTTCCGCGCACAGGGTCAATCCGTAGGTCGCGTTTTCGACGTTGCAGCCGGTGAAGATCCGCCCGTTCTCATCTTCAAGAGCCGCGCCGACCCGGAACTGAGAAAACGGCGCATGCGCGCGCAGTCGGGCAGCGGTCGCGGCTTCAATCAGGCGGTCAGGCTCGTTCGGCATCAGAAGCAGTTTACGCCTGAGCGGAATAAGATCTGAACTGATGCACAACGATCTTCCTCGATTCGATCTGAATGGCCAAGTGGCGCTCGTGACCGGCGCGGCGCGCGGGCTGGGCCGGGCGATTGCAATCGCGCTTGCCAACGCAGGCGCAGACGTAGCTTTAGGATTGCGCGACATACAAGCAATCGGAGGCTTAGATCGCGAGATTGCCGATATGGGCCGGAAGGTATTGCCGTTGCAGATGGATATGACGCGCCTTGACCAGATTCGCAGCGCAATCGCACAAACCGTCGAGCATTTCGGCAAGCTCGACATCCTGGTGAATAACGCGGGGGTCGCGCCGGAAAATCGCGCCGAACACGTACGCGAGGAGGACTTCGATTTGACGCTCGCGATCAACCTGAAGGGCACATTTTTCGCCAGCCAGGAAGCTGGCCGGATCATGATTCGCCAAAAGAGCGGATGCATCGTCAACATGAGTTCGCAAGCAGGATTTGACGCTCTCCCGGGCGAATCGGTCTATTGCATGACGAAGGCGGGGATTGCCCACCTGACAAAATGCCTGGCTGTTGAATGGGGCAAACACAACATCCGCGTGAATGCCGTCGCGCCGACTTTCATTCACACGCCCGGAACTCAGGCCGCGCTGTCGGATCCGGAGTTTCGAGCAAATGTGATCAGACGTATTGCGGCTCTGCACCGCATCGGCGAACCGATGGAGGTCGCGGGAGCGGTCGTGTTTCTTGCTTCCCCCGCGGCATCCTTGATCACCGGCCATACCATCTTGATCGACGGTGGATGGACGGCGCGCTAAACCGCGGCTCTCACGTCTTTGATGACCACACACCACGATCCGTAGCCGCGTTTGCGCGAGAACGGATCGTCCTCGATCTGAAACAGCACGTCCAGTTTCGAGCCGGGCGAAAATTGATCTGCGCGCGCGGCGAAGTTCCACGCTTTCGAGAAAAGCAGCCGGCCGTTATGCCGAAGCGGAACCGTAAGATGTTTGCCGTCTGAAGAGGTCTTGAATGGCCCGGCGATTTCAGCGCCAGAAGCGAGAAAGATTGGCGCGGGATTGCCGAAGCCAAATGGTCCCAGTGAGAGTATTTGCTTCACGCAAACTTCCGACAGATCTGTAAAGCGCGCCTCGGCATCGATTGAAAATACCGGACGCAGATCTTCCGGCGTGAGAGCGCGCCCCGCGAAGGCGTGGAAGCGGCGGCGAAATTCGTCGAGTTGACCGCAGGGCAGCGTTAATCCTGCGGCTTGGCGATGGCCTCCGAAGCGGGTGAACAGTTCCGGCATGCTTTCAAGCGCCTCGAGCAGATGAAACGCGGGAATGCTGCGGCCGGACCCCGACAGGCACGGCTCATCGCCATTTGCGCTCGCGGTCGCGTCGCTAAGCACGAACACCGGGCGCCAGAAGCGTTCTACCAGGCGGCTGGCCACGATGCCCAAAACGCCCAGATGCCATCCTGAGCCGCTGAAAACAAGAGCGCTCGCATCGTACGACGCGGTTCCGTCTTCGCACTGCTTCAAAACTGCCTCGACAATTTCCGCTTCCGCCTGCTGGCGCTCGCGGTTCAGCACGTCCAACTGCTCCGCCAGTTTGCGGGCGCGCGCGGCGTCTTCAGTCACGAAAAGCTCGATCACGTCTCGGGCCGTAGCCATGCGCCCGGCAGCGTTGATGCGTGGCGCAAGTCGAAACGCAACCTGGTGCGCTGAGGGGCAATCGCCTTCTTCAAAACCGGCCACCGATAGCAGTGCTCGCAACCCGTGATTACGCACATCGCGCAGCCCGGACAACCCGCGTTGCACGATCACGCGATTTTCGCCGGTGAGCGGCACGATATCGGCAACCGTTGCAATCGCCACCGGCTTCAAAAATGAATCGAGGAGCGCAGCTTGCCGCGCGCGAGAGAGATTGCTGCGCGCCAGCAAAGCTTGCACGAGCTTCAACGTCACGCCGGCGCCGCACAAATTTTTCTCTGGATAACAGCAATCACTGCGGTTCGGATTCAGAACCGCAAGCGCCGGTGGAAGCTCCGCCTCAGGCAGATGATGATCGGTGACGATCAGGTCCATGCCGATCGAATTGGCATGCCGCACCACATCGCTGGCACGGATGCCTGTATCCACGCTGACGATCAAGCGAATGCCGCGTGAGGCAGCGCTCTCGATCACCTCGCGCCGCATGCCGTAGCCTTCGTTCAGCCGATGCGGAATATGGAAATCCGCGCATCCGCCAAGAAGTTCGATCGTTTTCTTGAGCACTACGACCGAGGACGCGCCATCCACATCGTAATCGCCATAAAGCAGGATCCGCTCATGCGCTTCAATTGCCCCTGATAAGCGAGCGACAGCGCGATCCATATCGCGCATCAGCAGTGGATCGTGCAGCGATTCGAGTTTGGGGCAGAGAAAATCGAGCGCCGCGGCAGTTTCTGAAAATCCGCGGCTCGCAAGCACGGTTGCAACCAGCGGATGTAAGTGAAGGTCCGCGCTTAGGCGATCCGCGGTTTCTTTACACGCGGGCGCAAGCTTCCAGAGCGCCGGCGGACGCACGCAAGTCCAGCCCGCCAGCGCCGCAGCTTTCGATGGCGGCATCAGTTCTTTGAAAAATATCCTGCGATGGGCCCGCCGCCTTCGTCTTCGTCCTCTTCGAAACTGACCTCTAGCTCGGCGAGAATCTCATTCAGGGCTTCGTACCAATCTGTATGCGCCTCGTAGACATACAGCCGGCCCTGGAGGCTGAAGGAAAGCTCGACCGAGCAGGTAAAGCCGTCGTAAGGCTGCAATTGCCGAAGCCGGGTCTCGTAATTGCGCTTCTCCTCGCGTGTGAAATCGCTGTCTTCGAGCTGTTCGAGCGCTTCATCCACGCGGTCGAGCGAAAAGGGCTCATGGTGGAATACAAAGAGCGTCGCACCGGCTTTCTGCCCGGCGCTCAGGAACTCGCGGAAATTCGGGTGCCGCAGGGTGTCCCACTCTATGTGATCCGAGGTATCGATGGTACGGTCATAGCCGTGAAAAACGGCCAATCCGGAATCGTCGAAATAGGCCTGGATGTCCGTTCTCAGCGTTTCGAGATCTTGAGCCATTCGATTCAAACTATCAAAGTCCCGCATGCGCCGTTACGGGTAACCTGAACTTCAGCTGAAACATCGTTTCTTTTACCGAAGTGAGTACCTGGATGCCACGGCTTGGGACGGCCGTATTTCTTGTCATGGTGAACGCGGCCGCGATGATGGCCCAAAGCGGATTTGTAAAATCCAGCGATCAGCCGATTCCTGGCGCGACCGTGACCGCGACGAAGGACCGCCAAACGGTCTCGACCGTGACGGACACGGACGGGCATTACGGTTTTCCGCTGCTCTCGCCGGGCAAGTGGACCGTCACAGTCGAAATGTTCGGTTTCGACACCTTGAAACAGGACGTGGACTATGCAGCCGCGAAAGGTCCCGTCAATTTTAGTCTGCAATTGAAGCCGTCCCCGGTTTTGCAGCGCCTGCAGCAATGGGCAGCGCGGCGGAGTGGAGCGCCGGGTGGGAATGGCGGGCCTCCGAACCAGGGATCCGCATCGAGTGGTGGAACCCGCTCTTCGGCATATGCGCGCGGCGCGACTGGCGGGCAGGCGCGAAGGCAAACCGGGCAGCAGCAGTTCGATCAGGAACTGGAGAACGCGCTCAACACGCAGCAGCAAGCAACCATGACTCCGCCCTCCGGCGCGGAAACCAGTAATGAAGCGTTTCTGGTTTCAGGAAGCTTGAGCCCGGGCATGGCGCAAGGCGCTCAGGCCGACTCGGGACCGGACATGCGTGCGTTTGGCGGTAATCCATTCGGCGCGAACGCTCAAATGAGCGAGGCGCAAAATGTCCCAGGTTTTGCAGGCGCGCAAGGCGGCGGGCCTGGCGGATTCAGCGGTGATGGCGGAGGATTCGGCGGACGAGGCAGTGGCGGTTTTGGCGGTGGCGGCCGATTCGCTGGACCACATGGCAGGAGACCGGGTCAAACGGCGGGCGCGATGTTCGGCAACCGCCGCCGGCGCAATGAACAGGTGCATGGACAAATGTCGTTCACGCTGACCAATTCGGCTTTGAATGCGAAGCCGTTTTCGCTCAACGGTCTCGATATTCCCCAAGCGGCGTACGCGCAGAGCCGCTTCAGTCTGATTGTGGGCGGACCGCTGCTACTCGGAAAAGTAAAAGATCCCAAGACGCAGTTCTTTTTCACGTATTTTGGAAACCGCGGGCGCACTCCGGAGCTGTTCGACGAAACCGTGCCCACAGCCGCGGAACGAAGCGGCGATTTCCTGGGAGCGACGCAAGCGCTCGGAACCTCGAAGACCAGCGCGCCAGTGCAGATTTTCCAGCCGGGAACAAGAAACGTTTCGTTCCCCAACAACACGATTCCAGCCGGCATGTTGAATCCCGTCGCGCTGAATCTGCTGAAGTTCTATCCGCTTCCGAATGAGCCCGGCACAGCGAACAATTACCAATTCGAGACGGCACAGGTCTCAAATAACGACAACATGGGGTTGCGGGTGAATCGCAATATCACGAGCGTCGATCGATTGTCGTTGAATTTCCAATATCAACATCGCGACGGAACCACTGCGCAGCCGTTCGGGTACGCGGATACGACGGACGGCTATGGCATGAACGTCTCTCTCCAATGGACGCGAAATCTGAGCGCCGCCGCCATCAGCAACGCGCAGGTGAGATTCAATCGCAATTACACGCAGGTCGTGCCATATTTCTCGACGCTGTCGAATGTCGAACAGCATCTGGGAATCGAGGGCTATTCGACGAATCCGCTCGATTTCGGGCCGCCGACGCTCAATTTCACAAACTTCGGTTCGCTCAGCGATTCCGCGCCCACCTTGAATCGCAACCAATCGCAGACCGGGAGCGAGAGCATCAATCTTCTGAAAGGCACGCACAGCATTTCGCTCGGCACCGGCTACACGCGGGCCGATCTGAGCTCGCGCACCGATCCGAATCCGCGCGGAACATTCAACTTTACGGGCGAAGCTACCAGCGATTACTACCCGAACGGACAGGTTGAGCCCGCTACCGGATATGATTTGGCCGATTTCCTACTCGCGCGGCCGCAATCAACGTCCGTGCAGTTCACAAACGTGACGGATTACTTTCTGCAGAATCAGTGGTTCGCCTACGCGCAAGACGAGTGGAAAGCACGCGCGGACTTGACCATCGTCGCGGGCGTTCGCTGGGAGTACTTCTCGCCTTTCCACGAGAAATACGGTCAGATGGCAAACCTGGATATCGCGCCCAACTTTAGTAACGCGGTGGAGGTTTTTCCGCGCTCAGCCGGGCCATACACCGGCGCATTTCCAAGCGGGTTGATCAACTCTGATTGGAACAATTTCTCACCGCGGCTGGCATTGGCCTGGAAGATGCCAACCAAGCGAACGACCCTGTTGCGGGCCGGCTACGGAATCTACTACAACGCCCAGGCTTATACGCAATTCACGACCTTGCTCGCTGAGCAGCCGCCGTTCGCCGTTTCAAAGAGCATCAATAATACCAGCGTTCCGCCTGGTGTGGCCTTGAGGCTAGAGAACGGTTTAGCGCTGACGATCCCAGGCGCCGTTACCAACACCTTCGCCGTCGACCGCAATTACCGCACGCCGTATGCGGGTACATGGAACCTGACCGTCCAACACGATTTCGCCGGCGGGTTCTTTGCGGAGATCGGATACATGGGTACGAAAGGCACTGGCTTGGATGTGCGAACGGAGCCGAACGAGCCGCCGCCGGGCAGCCCCATGTCGCTTGCCGAGCGCACTCAATTGGGCGATGCGGTCGGTTTTATTTACGATCAGCCAGTCGGAAATTCGATCTTTAACGCGCTGCAGGGCCGCCTCGTGCGGCGATTCAATCGCGGCATTTCTTTGAACGCGTTTTATCAGTTCGCCAAATCCATCGACGACACGACCACGTTTGGAGGAGTCGGGAATACGGTCGCGCAGAACTGGCTGAATATCGAAGGAAGCCGCGGCTTGTCCAGCTTCGACGTGCGGCATGAGTTCAGCGGAAATTTCGTTTGGACTTCGCCCGTCGCCGGGCCGGGCTCTCGCATTGCGGCCGAAAGCAAGGTGGGGCGCTTGCTCAAGGATTGGCAGCTATCGGGCGGCATCACGGCGCAGACCGGCAATCCGTTGACCGCCCGCGTGCTTGGAAACGGCCAGCAACTGGCGCAGACGGGTGGCGTTGGCAGTGAGCGAGCAGAAGCCACAGGCCAGCCGATTGACACGAGCACCGGGTTCTTTAATTTGAATGCCTTTACGGTTCCTGCGCCCGGCACTTACGGCGATGCGGGGCGCAACACGATTCCAGGGCCGGGCTTATTCAGCATCAATCTGGCATTCGCTCGCTCGTTCACGTTCGCCGAGCGCAGGCGGCTCGAATTTCGAATTCAATCCAACAACGTGCTGAACCACGTCAACTATACGAACCTATATACAGTGGTGAACGCAGTGAATTACGGCCTGCCGAGCGCGGCTGGGGCGATGCGAACGCTGAGTGCAGTGGTGAGGTTTCGGTTTTGAAGATTACCGCGTTCGTGTTACTCCCGCTTTTAGTGTTGCAGCCCGTTCTGCCGCAGCAGCGCGCTACTTTTTCGACTACAACGAATGTCGTGATCGTGAACGTGACCGTGCTCGATCGTAACGGCAATCCGGTTGAGAACCTGACCAAGGACGATTTCCAAGTCTTCGAAGACGGGAAGCTGCAAAAGCTACAGGCTGCCGATTTCCAGCATTTGAATAACGCGGTCCTTCCGCCGCCGTCACAGACGGTCGCGGTGCCGGAGAAGCCGAAGCCCTACAATCCGGAAGCCGAAAAAGCCGCGCTTCGAAGCAGCATGCTTAGCAAATACCAGGACCGGCGGCTCATTGTCATGCTGTTTGATTTCTCATCCATGCAGCCGGCCGAACAGATACGGGCCAAGCAGGCGGCCATCAAGTTCCTGTCTACGCAAATGACCGCGAGCGACACGGTTTCGATTATGATCTTCGGCACCACCCTGCGGACGGTTCAGGATTTCACGTCGGATCGGGATCTGTTGATTGCTACGGTCAACAAGTTTCGGATCGGCGAAGCGAGCGAAAACGCAACCTTTGCGGATGAAGGATCGGATTCGCAGGACGTGAGCGGCCAATTCGTCGCAGACGAAACGGAGTTCAACATCTTCAACGCAGACCTCAAACTCGCGGCTTTGGAAGACGCGGCGCGAACACTTGCGCAATATCCCGAAAAGAAGGCTTTGATCTACATCTCGAGCGGTATCCAGAAGAACGGCGTGGACAATCAATCGCAACTGCGCGCGACGGTGAACACGGCCATCCGATCGAATGTGGCATTCTATCCCATCGACGCCCGCGGCCTTTCGGCGCTGGTGCCGGGAGGCGATGCAACCACTACGGGTTCGGGCTTCGGGAACGAGCTGTATAGCGGAGCGGCGCAGCGGTCGCTGAAGGAAAATTTCATCAACCAGCAGGAGTCGCTTGCCACACTGGCGCTCGATACGGGCGGCAAGGCGCAACTGGATTCGAATGATCTGACCGATGACATGCGGCAGGTGCAGAAAGACTTCAGCAGCTATTACGTGCTTTCGTATGTCAGCTCAAACACCGCGCTGGATGGGGAATACCGGCGCATTCAGGTGAAGCTTTCGCCTCGGCTCGCGAGCTTGCGCGCGAAGCTCGATTACCGGCAGGGCTATTACGGGCCGACTACCTTCGCTCACATGCGCGACGAAGACAAGGAGGCTCAGCTTTCGCAGGCATTGATGTCGGACAATCCGGTGACCGACCTGCCGATTGCGGTCGAAGTGGATTATTTCCGGCTGGGAAAAGACAAGTACTTTGCGCCAATTTCAGTGAAGATTCCAGGCTCTGCGCTCGCGTTCCATAGCAAGGGCGCGAAACAGGCGACAGAGCTGGACTTTATAGCCGAGGTGTTCGATGTGCGAGGGCGGTCGGCCGCGACCGTGCGCGATACGATCCCGCTCAAAGTGGATGTGAACACGGCGGGGCAGGTCGTGCGCAAGAGCATCCAATACGATACCGGCGTGACGCTCACGCCGGGCGCGTACAAGCTGCGCTTCGTGGCCCGTGAGAACGGCGAAGGCAAAGTGGGAACGTTCGAGACGCCGTTCACGATTCCTGATTTGGCCAGCGGCAAGGCGCTGCGCGTGAGTTCGGTGATTTTGAGCAATCAGCGGCAAGCGGTCGCCGAACAGGTCGCAGGCATCAAGAACAGCAAGAAGCTGACCGCTGAAAATCCCTTAATCGATAACGGCCAGAAGCTTATGCCGAATGTAACGAAGGTGTTCCGGCCGGGGCAGACGATGCTGGTTTATGTCGAGGTCTACGATCCCACGATTCCCGAGAGCCTGCCCGAGAACTTCCGGCGCGCGGATGTCGAAGCGACCCTCGCGCTCTACCAGGGCAAAAAAAAGATGTTTGAAACGCTACCCGTTCGCGCCAATCGCTTTATCGCGAACCGGGATAGCGCACTGCCGGTCTGGCTGCAAGTGCCGGTGTCGCAGATCCAGCCTGGGCGCTACGATTGCCAAGTGAATTTGATCGACGAATTCGGGCGCAAATTTGCCTTCCCGCGCAGCTCGATCGCCGTTTTGCCAAACGAAATGCCGCGGCCGAAGACGTAGACCCCCAGTCCCGCTTGTAAACGTTTCTTAACCCGCTAATGTTTGTACGTTATAAACGTGCTAGCATAGCTCTATGCGAATTGGTTATAGCTGCCTCCGGAAACCTCGGTACAGTTTCCCGAAACAGCTAATGATCATCGCAGGGTTGATCGCCCTGCCGATCACAGTGCGGCCGGAAAAGGTAAAAGCCGAACCCGCTCCGAAGGAGCCTCTCACGCAGCCGGTACCGCTACCGGAGACGAGAGTGGATGCGCGTGCGGTGCGGCTCACGGCGTTCTTTTCGAAACTGCATTGCCCCATCACGTATTTGGCGAAGGACTTTATCGAAGCGGCGGACGATAACTCACTCGATTGGCGATTGCTGCCCAGCATTTCCGTAATCGAATCGGGCGGTGGCAAAGCGGCGCGCAACAACAATCTCTTCGGCTGGGATAACGGCAACCAATTTTTCCCGACCTTGCGCGCGGGCATTAACCAAGTTGCATTTAAGCTGGGGAAAAGCGCCTTGTATCGGGATCGCGATTCGGCGGGGAAGTTAAGAATCTATAATCCCGACGCAAATTATGCGCGCACGGTGCTCGATGTGATGAACCGCATCAGCCCGGTGGTGAACCTGCAACCCACAGCGCGCCTGGTCCACGCCCGTAACGAATTCCTGTACGCCAATTAGCCGTCACGCGACGGCGGGCAGCGACAGTTCACGCAACGCTTCCATTCCGACGCGGTGACAAAAATTGCCAAAGTGTTCGCCCGGATGCCGTGCTTCGCTGTAGTGCTCAAATACGGGGCGCAGTAGGGGAGCGATTTCGGAGCGCTTCACGTTCTGCGCGAACACCGTGCCCAGACGAGTTCCTAAATGTGAAGCGCCCAAGTAGATGGTGTACATGTCCACGCTCGCGCCGACAATGCCGATTTCCGCCGTATAGGGCCGCGAACAACCGTTCTGGCAGCCGCTGGTTCGCAGATCGACTGGCTGGTTCCAGAGGCCGGCTTCGTTCAGTTCCGCTTGAATTGCGGCGACCACTTGCGGCATGATCCGTTCGGATTCGGTGATCGCTTGACCGCAGGTTGGCAGCGCGGGGCAAGCCATGGCGTGACGCAGAACCGGTGGCAGTTCCGCCGGCTCGGGAATGCAGTATTCGCGCAGTAGCGCGGCGATAGCCGGACGGTCCGCATCACGGATATCGCTGAGATAGACGTTCTGCTGGCACGTGAATCGAACGCCGGGCCGGAACTGCTCGACGACGGTTCGGAGCCCTGTTCGGATACCGCGCCCATCATCGAAATCCTTTACCCGGCCGGCAATGACTGGAATCCCGACGAACCAGATGGTTTCACCGGCCGAATCGACACCCTGCTTGTGCCAGCCGAGATAGTCCTTCGAACGCGTCCAGGTTAGCGGCGTGGGCGGAGCGAGTTCGCGGCCGACCCGATTTTCGAGTTCTGCTCTAAACTTTTCCACGCCCCAGGCGTCGAGAACGTACTTGAGCCGGGCGAGTCTGCGATTGCTGCGATTGCCGAAATCTCTGTGAATGGTCACGATTGCAGAAACGATCTCAAGCAATTCTTCCGGCGAGTTCCCAATTGAGCAGATGGGGTCCGCAAGCCGTGAATGAGAAGCTTTTACTCCTGCGCTTTGCCCCATTCCGCCGCCCGCGAGGATAGTAAAGCCGGTGAGCTGAGCGTTTTCATACTGCGGAACGATGCCGATATCGTTCGCGTAAACATCGGTGGTATTGTCGCCCGGAAAGGCAAACCCGACCTTGAACTTTCTCGGCAAATACGCTGCACCGTAAAGCGGTTCCACCTCTTCAGGTTGCGATTCTTCGGCGCTCACGGCGCGCTCGCCGTCAATCCAAACTTCGTAATAAGCTCTGCTCTTCGGCTTCAGGCTTTTCGAAAGAAACTTGACAATCGGGTAGATTTCCTGCCGTTGTTCGTTTTGAAAAGGCGCTGGGCAGGAGATCACATTGCGAACTACATCGCCACACGCGGCGAGCGTTGAAAGAAAGCTTTCATTGAGGCCGCGCATCAGTCGGCGCAACTGCGATTTCGGCACGTAATGATACTGAATGTCCTGCCTCGTGGTGATGCGAAGAGAACCGTCGCCCAGATCGGCCAGCCGGTCGAGCGTCAGGTACTGATCCGCCGCCAGGACGCCACCGGGAATGCCGACGCGCACCATGGCGGAAAACTGCTTGACACCCGACTTTCGAAGGTCCCGGTCATCCTGCTGATAAACGCCGTGGAATTTCAGGACGCCGATGGCAGGCTTGGAAAACACGGGATCCGCGTTTTCGATCTCCTCGGCGATGGAGCCGCGAAGATAACGCCCGTCGATCTTAGCTTGTTCTGCCGAAGACGGTTTACCGGGGCCGAGCAAGGCTTCCTTGTCCATCTAGAAACTAGGGTATCCCAGATGGACCAAAAATGGAACATGTCTATCGGGTTTGCGGTATTAAGACGCTTAGCGGCCGAAACCGGCTGAGCGGCGACCTGGACCGCTGACCGGAGCGGGAGGCGGTTCCTCGACGACCACTTTCTTCGGCCGTGCATCAAGGCGCGCGGCGATCAACTGCTGCTGAAGCTTCGCGAACTTCGGCGTGCCAGGCTGAGCGCCCTTCTCGATCACGTCCGCTTCAGTGACCTCATGCGCGGCAGGCAAATACTTTTGCAGGTAGTTACGGATGCGATCCAGCACGAGACGTTGGCCGGAACGCATCAGCAGGAAAATGAGAATCTCGCCTGAAATTTTATGCAGCAGAGCGTAGAGCGTGGAGGGACGCTGCAGTTTTGCCGTGGCCAGCTCTTTTTCGACTTTCGCCGCACGCGCTTCGAGTCTGAGCGCGGCATCTAAATCGGCTTTCGCGACACCTGCAGTTTCGACTAGGCGAGCCCGTTCTTTCGCCGTCAATTCCTCCTGGAGCACGAACAGAAAGAGGGGATACCAATGGACGGCAATCGGAATACCGAAGGGCAGGGACTGACGCGCTTTTTGCAGCTTCTGAAAGCTTGCGAGGTTCAGCTTGGGGCCGGAGAGCGCGGGCGAAATCAAATACAGCAGATTCTCCTCTTCGAGCGCCTTGAGAATGTCGCCGGCCAGTGGATCAAGCGCGATCTGGCGGAGCTCCTGCTCGAGCGCAACCGGAGGAATTTTGCTCTCCAGCTTGGCCTCGCGAACGTTGTGATATTGACTCATTGTTCGCTCATCGATGGTGAACCCGAGCCGGACGCGAAGTCTCAGCATGCGAAGAATGCGGGACGGGTCGTCGTAGAGCGTGTAATTCGATATGGCGCGCAGCTCTTTGTGGCTCAAATCGCCGAGGCCGTTGGTTGGGTCGAGCAGCAGGCCGCGGGAGGCTTTGCCCAGCGAGAGCGCGATGGCGTTTACGGTGAAATCGCGGCCGCGCAAGTCCTCATGAATGGTTGCGGGCTGCACTTGCGGCTTGCCCCCCGGCTTGGGGTAACGCTCCTGGCGCGCCATCGCGATGCTGGCTGTGACATCCCCCGGGAACCGCAACTCGACCGCCTTGCGATTGTCATCAACCGTCGCAATTTCAGCCTGTGTGGTGTGCGCAAGCGCCTTGGCGAACTTCACAGCGGGGCCTTCAACTGTGAAATCAAGGTCGCGAATGGGAAAACCGCCCATCATGTCGCGCATCGCGCCGCCGGTCAGAAAGAGGTTGAGGTTCGCCTGCTCGGCGGCGTGCCGAATCTGGGCCAACGCCTTGCTTTGCTCACCGTTCAGGTGGCTGTCGAGCATGAACATGTAATCGCTCATAGATCCCGCTAAGCTCCTCCTCGCGGCGCCTTGCGAGGCGCTGGCACGCGAGACGCACGCCCTGAACGCGGATGATGCCGGTCGACCGTTTGGCGAAGCCGCGAGCGCATGACGTGCGTGTAAATTTGGGTCGTCCCGATGTCGGAGTGCCCGAGCATGGTCTGTACGCTCCGCAGGTCCGCACCGCCTTCGAGCAGATGCGTGGCAAACGTGTGCCGCAGAACGTGCGGGCTCAGGTTTTGGAAGATGCCGATGGATTGGCCATGCCCGCGCAGCAGTTTCCAGAACGCCTGACGGCTCATAGCGGAGCCTCGCGCGGTGACGAAGAGATACGGACTGACGCGTCCTTTGAGCAGAGCGGGGCGCTGCTCGGCGCGATAACGCTCAACGGCCTGCAGGGCTGCCCGGCCGACCGGAATCAGGCGCTGTTTATTGCCTTTTCCAATCACTCTCAGCGTACCTTGCAATTCGTCGAGATCCGAAACACGAAGGCCGATTAATTCGCTGACGCGCAAACCAGTAGCGTAGAGCAGATCGAGCATCGCGCGGTCCCGCAATCCGGTTACGGATTCGCTGGACGGCGATTCTAAAAGCTGGTCGATGCGTGAACGATCGAGATACTTCGGAAGCGAGGAGCCGATCTTGGGCGAGACCAGAAGCTCGGCGGGATTAACGGGAATCTCACCCTCTTCGACCAGGTAACCGAAGAAACCGCGAAGGGTCGTGACCTGTCGGGCGATCGAGCGATTCGAGAGCCGTTTTGCGCGAAGGTGATCCAAATAGGCGCGCAGCGTGTCGAGCGTAACTTGCTGGAGCGCAATGGTTTTCAAAAAAGCGGACAAGCGTGTGAGGTCGCGCCTGTAAGCGTCCAGAGTGTTAGCCGCCAAACCCTTCTCGGACCGGCAGAAATGTAGATACGACCGCATTCGTACAAGGAATGGCGTCGTACCTGTCATTCAGTCAATGATACAATATCCGCGAAATTGTTTGAAACAAAGTGAATAATTTCTCCTACCTTGCCGTCTAGCACCGTAAAGCGCGTGATCCTGTACCGGTTCGACCGGCAGCCACTCGAAGCAATTGTGAGCCCGGCAGGGTACCTGCAGGAGCATCAAGTCGAGCTGATCACCCCCAACGGTACGTTACAGAACGTGCAGTACGGGGACCTGAAGGCGCTCTGCTTCGTATCGGAGACCGCGCCGGCAGACCTGTTTACGGAACATAACTTGTTCGAGCGGCGGCCGAAAGTGCCCGGGCTATGGGCCAGATTTTCGTTTCGCGATGGGGACCGGCTGGACGGTATTCTTTCGCACAACTTACTTGATTGGCCCCAGATGGGTTATTTCATCACCCCGCCGCGAGCTGGTGCGGCGAGGCAGCGGGTATTCATCCCCCGAGTGGCGGTGATCAAAACCGAGCTGCGGGGCGTAATGGGAACGTCCTCTGCGGCGGCCAGCGGACGCAGACGGTCAGGCGCCGCGCGGGATGAGGATCAGCTCAAAATGTTCGAGTCCTGAAGACCGACCGAGGCCGCTTTGGTGCGAGCAGTACTGCGTGTGCGCAAATTATAGGACCAGAGACGATGCCACTCGCCATCAACGCTGTTAGGGCTCAGCCAGAGGAAAACAATTTCATCGAGCGTGAAACGGCGCGGATGAGTGGCTGAGAGCCAGGCCGTCTGCGCCTGGTCCTGCGCGGAAGGCAAATGCGCCTGCGGTACCGGACCACCCAGAGTCAAGTGGGGGCGGAATTCAAATTGTTCGGAATGCAAAAAATCCCCTGTGTTCAGTGCATCGTGGAGCGCATAGAGCAAGGAACTGCCGTCGGCGATGTCGAGGTAAAGGAAGTTGGTATTCGGAAAGCTGGTGACGCCCGAGAACTCGAGTTCAAAGGGAGGAAAATTCGACAGCACTTTGAGCGCCTGTTCGGAGGCAATTTGTACCGGCGCGCGCAGCGGCCTGGGAGGCAGAAGCGTGATGTGGGCCTGCGGATTTGCTTGACCCGGCAATTCGTGCCGCAGGCGGTCAAAAAAAGAGCCCAACGGCTCCGGGATGTAACTGACGAGCGCAAAGGATCCCCACTGCGACGAATCGGAGTTGTCATCCATAGTGATCTCTAGTCGTTTATCGGCACACGCATTATAAGGAATGAGAAGGTTTGCCGGAATTACCGCTGAAGAATTTCAGGGCAAGTAGTACCGGTATTCGGCTTGGGTTCGGCTGTGTACCACTGAGCGGGCTCAAACCCGATATACTTCGCGATTTGTAAGTCGCCGGGCGCGCCATCGGTGCTCAACGTCTCCAAAACATCGCCCGGATGGAGAGGCTGATTCTGCGCCGCAAGAATTTTCCATGCGCCGTAAGGCGTCGGCGCCTCAATTTCGCCAGCGGCCTCGTAGTCCCTCATTTTTACAAGCGCCAAGCCGCCGGTGTGCGCGGCCCATCGAAAGCTCTCCCCCGGAGCTTGCTTGATGCGATGAATGCGATAACGCATGAAGCACAGTCTATCGCGTTCAGCGGCCGTGGACCAGGAAATCTGCGGGATGAATATAGAACGGTTTGACACAATGTGGACGGGAGTTTCTTACACGCGCCGAATGCGATGAGGAATTGGTGGCTGCTGCTTATTTTGCCCGTTGTGCTTCTGCTTTGGTGGGGACTGGACCGGGGTGGATCCCGGCCTGAGATTCACTTTGCCGACGCAACGGCGCGGACCATTCAAAGCACGATTGCGACGAACGGAAAGGTTGAGCCGGCGGAATGGGCCGCTGCGCGAGCGGAAACTGCCGGAGTGGTGCAGAGTATTTCTGTACAGCGGGGCGAAACCGTCAGCGCGGGGCAACGGCTGGTTACGATGGACGTCACGGCAGCGCAATCTGGTTTGGCAAACGCGCTCGCGCGTGAACAGGAAGCCCAGGCTGAGAACGTGGCAACCGGGCAGGGCGGCAAAGCGGCCGCGCTGGCAAATATCAACGATACCATCCGAACCGCGCAGGCGGCGATCCAGGTCGCGCAGCGCAATTATGATTCGATGCGGCGGCTGGCCGCTGAAGAAGCTGCGACCAAGCTTCAGGTGCAGAACGCGAAAGATGCGCTCGACCGGGCGAAGCTGCAGTTGTCTTCTCTTCAAAACCAGCGCAAAACATTGGTGACGGCGAGTGACAAGGCGGTGGCGGAGGCGCGGTTGCGAGGCGCGCAATCCGCTGTGTCCCTGGCGCAGCGTCAATTGGCATGGGGCGATGTGAGGTCGCCGATGCCGGGGACCGTTTATCAGTTCGATTTGAAGGTGGGCGCGTATCTTCAGCCCGGTGAGTTGGTCGCGTTGGTCGGAAATCTGGACGAAGTGAAGGTCATTGTGTACGTGGATGAGCCCGATTTAGGACGAGTCGGGATGGGCATGCCCGTGAGTATCACCTGGGATGCTCGACCAGGGCAGACGTGGTGGGGAAGAGTGGACAAGCTGCCCACTGAGGTGATTGCGCTGAATACGCGAACCGTCGGCGAAGTGACCACCATTGTGGAAAATCCCAATCACGACTTGCTGCCCGGCGTGACGGTGAACGCGACCATCATTTCAAAGGTCGTGAAAGATGCGCTGAGCATTCCGAAGGCGGCGTTGCGCACCCTCAATGGGACGAATGGCGTTTACCGCTTGAAAGGCGATGAGCTGGCGTGGACGCCCGTAAAAACAGGCGTTAGCGATATCAACAATGTGCAGATTGTCTCTGGGCTCGACCGAGGCGCCAAAGTCGCGGACCGCGTAATCGAGCCGAGTGACGCCGAGTTAAAGAACGGCATGCGAGTAAAAGCTGTGGTGGACTGAGAGCGGTCGCGGCCAGGCATTGGGCCGACCTCCCAAAACGAGGCGCGCACATCCACCTTATTTGCGACAGGCTTAAAGATACGAACCATCCAATCGCGAGGATTGATTTCCATAGATGGCGTGAGTATCCCGACCGCCCCGGCCGAGGGAAGGCGTCTTTTCGGGCGCACGTACTGTCCAACCACGAAACAGATCGCGAGGCGCATTGGCCGATAATGAGGTACCGACGCACCAACGTATCGATGAGATAGCCATGAACCTTGCTCCCGATGTGGTTCGGATTCGCTTCAACGTGGCTCAGGATTGGTCTGAGCATCCTGCCATTTACTTCCGGGTGGTGCTGGCTGAGGACGCGAGCCGGGCGGGACGACTCGCGATGTAACGAGTCGAGTCAGTGCGAAGTTATTCGACGAGCTTGGGCTGGCGTCACTAGACCACATCCCTTATTTCCGCTTCCGCAGCCAAAGTGAGCAGGGCAGACTAAAAGATCCAGCATGGGAATAGCCCAGGATCTACTGCAGCAAGCTAATCATCTGGCCACGTATGCAAAAAGCTTTCTCACGCGACGCGATCAATACTTAGTAACTCGTCATCCACCGCCGCTGCGGCGTACCGGAGCGCCTGTTGCAGATCTTCAGCCTCCAGAAACGGATACTCGGCGAAGAGAGACTCCCGGTTAGGATACGTTGCGAGCAGTTCCAAGATTCGCCGCACCGTGATCCGCATTCCGCGAATGCAGGGCTTGCCGCCACATTTGCCGGGCTCGACCGTAATCCGATCCAAGGGCGCTTCAATACCGTGAGTTTAGACAACAGGCGTCTCCCGGGGCGCAGGCGTGGCATAAAGACCCAAAGTTCAGAGTGACCAACTACCCGCGTACATTGGCATAATGGCGGGCAGCGATGGGCCTGAAAGAGTACGCGCGAAAACGGCATTTCGACAAGACTCCGGAGCCCGGGCCGGGCTCCGAGGGCACTCCGCCGGCGACGAAACGCAGCGGGCGTGGCGGCTTTTTTTGCGTGCAGCGGCACGATGCCACGCGGCTGCATTACGACTTCCGTTTGGAGGTGAATGGAGTACTCGTGAGTTGGGCGGTGCCGAAGGGGCCAAGCCTCGACCCTGCGCGCAAAGCGCTGGCGATGAAGGTGGAGGATCATCCATTCGATTACGGCACCTTTGAAGGCAACATCCCAGAGGGTAATTACGGCGCAGGCAGCGTGATGCTCTGGGACAAAGGCACGTACGAGTTACTCGGTGACGCGCCTGCCGAGGAGCAGTTAGAGCGCGGCGACTTCAAATTTCGCTTACATGGGGCGAAGCTGAACGGCGATTTTGCGATCGTGCGCATGAAGCATGACCTCAAAGAGTCGCGCACAACGCCCACCAATCGGGGTGTGCGCTCTGGTAAAGGCAACGAATGGCTGCTGATCAAGAAAAAAGACGAGTATGTCGTCCCGGGCTACGACATCAATCAATACGCCTGGAGCATCGCGACCAAGCGCACTCAGGATGAGATTGCGGAAAACCTCGAGCCGATTCGCATTGCGGACGTGCCGGGCGCTCGCAAGGCTGCGATGCCGGCGCACATAGAGCCGATGCTGGCGACCCTCGTGAAAAGCCCTCCGGAGGGCTCGCAGTGGCTCTATGAGATCAAGTGGGACGGCGTGCGCGGGCTTTGTTCGGTGAACAACGGGAAGCTCGAAATTACGAGCAGGCGCGGCAATCGGTGCGAAAAACAATATCCCGAACTCGAGAGCTTGCCGGACCAGGTGAATGCGAAGCGGGCGTGGCTCGATGGAGAGATCTGCGCGCTCGATGAGAACGGACGGGCGCGGTTCGAGAGGATCCAGCCGCGCATTGGCGCGAACCAGAATGCCGTGCCCAAGCTTGGGGAAACAACGCCGGTTACGCTTTTCCTGTTCGATGTGCTTTATATCGACGGGTATGACTTGCGCGGAGTCGCGCTCGATGAGCGGAAGCGGATTTTGCAGACGCTCGTGACGCCAAGCGACCACGTGCGTATCTCCGAGACATTTGATACCGGCGGCGAGCAGATGTTCGCAGCCGCGCGGCAGATGGGGCTCGAGGGAATCCTGGCCAAAGACCGGCGCAGCACGTATGAATCGAAGCGCTCCAACTGCTGGTTGAAGATGAAGGTGCTGAATGAGCAGGAGTTCGTGATCGGCGGCTTCACAAAAGGCGAGCGCGAGTACTTCGGGGCTCTCGTTTTGGGCGTGCAGGACGGAGGGGAACTGCGGCACGCGGGGCAGGTTGGCACGGGATTCGACCACAAGCTGATGAAGAAGATCTACGCGCGGCTTGAGCCGTTGATCACCAAGTCTTGCCCGCTCGCGGATAAGCCGAGGATCAAGGATGTTACGTGGGTGAAGCCGGAGATCGTGTGCCAGGTTCGATTTCTGGAGTGGACCAGCGATCGCATGCTGCGCGCGCCTGTTTTTGCGGGTTTGCGGGACGACAAAGAACCGGCAGAGGTGGTGCGCGAAGAGCCGACCGAAGTTCCCATTCGACGCCAGCCGCGTGCGCCGGCGAAAAAGGGCGCGAGCCGGCTAGACCTGAGCGGGCGCGAAGTTACGGCTGAGATAGACGGGCATCGGCTGAAGTTCACTAATTTGGACAAGGTCCTGTTCCCGAAAGACGGCTGGAAGAAGCGCGACCTGCTCGAGTTTTACGATCGCGTATCGCCGTGGTTGCTGCCGCACTTAAAAGGCCGGCCGCTTTCAATGAAGCGGTATCCGAACGGAATCGACGAAGACTTCTTTTTTCAGAAGAATGCGACGCACTTTCCCGAGTGGCTGAAGTGCGAGCCAATTATCGAACATCATCCACCCAAGACGAATCACTACCCGCTGGCGAACGATCGGGCGAGTTTGTTGTATCTGGTGAACCTTGGCTGTATCGATCAGAATCCGTGGATGAGTCGCGTGGGAAACCTGCAGCATCCGGACTGGATTTTGCTGGATTTAGACCCGGTGGATGCGCCCTTTGACCAGATCGTCGAGGCCACGCTGCTGGTTCGGGAAGTGCTGTCGGATCTCGGGTTGAAGGGTTATCCGAAAATGACGGGCGGCGATGGCATGCACGTGTATGTGCCGCTCGATCCGATCTACACATACGATCAGGTGCGCAGTTTTGCCGAGATTCTTTCGCACTTAGCGCTCGATCGGGAGCCGAATCTGTTTACGACTCCGCGCAGTGTTGGGAAGCGCCAAAAAGGCCGCGTGTATTTCGATTACCTGCAGATCGGCACGGGCAAAACAATCGCTGCGCCATACGTGGTGCGTGCGTATGAACGCGCGCCTGTGGCGACGCCACTTGATTGGAAAGAGGTGAAGCGGGGACTCGACCCGAAAGAGTTTCGAATCGATAATACGATCGAGAGATTTGAGCGGGTAGGCGATTTATTCGCGCCGGTAATTCAAGCCGGTCAGAAACTCGAAAATGCACTGGAACACCTGAAGAAGTAGCTCATCAGAAATCCTGATACGACTTATTTCTGACTTACCTCTAACTGTAAGTTTCCCACGAGAGTTAGAACTTATGGCGCATTTATTCCGGTATGTCTTTCTTATATGTGTTGTAACGGGACTTATGCAACCACCCGAAGCGCGAGCCGATTCCCTTCCAACATTCACGGCCACATCTGCTTCTGCGAGCGTGGGCTTCATAATTTCGTGGTCAATATCCGGCAACGACTTCAGCTTAGGAGGCGTTGGCGTTAAGCCGGGACCTCTGGTGTTTGACGCTCCACCCGGTTCGAGCTTAGCGGATTACGCGCCAAACTTCTCTCCGTTCGGGTTGGCATCATATTTCGGGGCGGATAGCGGATTCACCCAGGGGTCCGTTACAATCAATGGCGTCAGCGAGAGCGTTCAACTGCAGACGACTCCGGAAATCAACTTCTCGATCGCCGGCGTTACTGTCCCATATGGCGCCAATCCGGTCATCAGCCTCGACGCAACGTTAACCGGCTCGGCTGCTGCGGCGGAGTGTCTCGGTCCCGGTTTGATCCCCGTCGCGTGCGGCAGTAGTAGCCCGTATGGCTATTTTGATGTTGCAAACATCAATATCGATGTGCCCGGAGTGATCACGTTCTACGGGTCCAATCCTGACCCGACCGACCCGGCGCAGGGCTTCGTCACCTTCACTACCGCGAAGTTCACAAGTCTTCCGGAGCCGGTAAGCGGAAGCTTGGCGTGCATCGGTTTGATGCTCTTAGCGGGTGCTGCGAAATTCCGCCGGGAAAAAACTTAGCTCGACGCTGCTTTCTGCCGCGAGGCCTTGTATTCCGCACGCACAGAGCGAATCTGCATGGCGTGATTTTCAGCATGCCCGGCGAACAGGCGTAGCAGGTCGAGCAGGGTCATGGTTCCGCGCCGGAGATGATTGCCGGTGCGGGCGAACGTCTCGGGCGGAAGGTCCTTTAGCAGCTCATAATTCTCAGCGCGAAGCTGCCGCATGGTATCGAGCGCCTGTGAAGGCTTGCGCTTCTGATAATTCGTCCGCTCGGCCCAGGCGTTCTGATCGAAAGGGTACAGCGTCGGATTGTCTTCAGCGATGACTTGGCGGAGGCGCACGACGTTGGCTGATTCGGCGTCCGCCAGGTGAGCCACGATTTGCCGCACGCTCCATTTATCCGGCGCGGGCTTGAAATCCAGCTCGGGACCGGCTGCGCCGGTAATTGCGACGGCGACCAACTCCGCGCCGCGGCGGAAACGTTCCAATAGTTCAGCTGTTTCGCTCATGATATTAAGATCGCGCACAACGGGCGGCCCCGCCCTGTGCATCGGCTTTAACCCGCCAACGCCGCGATCGCTGCGGGCGACCGCATCACAGCGCCCGGGGTCTCGATGTGCCAGCGGCGGATCCAAAGATGCAATGTCAGTAGTCCCCATAGATGATAGCCAAGGTTGGCGCGGCGCGCGAGATGGCGATCTACCAAGGCGCTGATCGCTTGCGGCGAGAACAGGCCGGTTTGCGCTACGGATTCAGGGCTTAAGGTGTCCAGCAGCAACGGGCGAAGAGGCCCGCGCAACCACTCGTGTGCGGGAATGTCGAGGCCTTCTTTGCGGCGCTCCAGAATGGCAGGCGGCAGCCTCTTGCGAACCAGCGCGCGCAGGATGTGTTTCGTGCTGCGGCCCTTGATCTTGAGTGAGGACGGCAGATGCGCCGCGAACTCGACGATTCGATGATCCAAGAACGGCGGCCGTACTTCGAGCGAATGCGCCATGCTCATGCGATCGCACTTATAGAGGATGTCGTCGGGCAAATAGTAGTGCTGATCGACGAATAGATAGCGGTTAACGATATCCGCTTGGGAAGGCAAACCGGTCAGAGCGGCGCAAAGTTGGCTCAGCGGTTGCGGTGAAGGGCCGCCGCCGAGAGCGCGCTGCTCGCTATTCGAGAAAGTTCCGTTCCAGTAGAAATGAGCTTCATCGCGCGGAAGCAGAGCGCCCGAAAGGAAGCGCTTGAGTTTGTATTCGAGGCCAATCTTTTCGTCAGACACAGGGATGCGTCTCACGACGTCGTATGCGGCGCGAAGAAGGACGCGCGGCGCACGGCGCGCCAAGGCAGCGTAACGGTCGGCCAGATAGGTTTGATACCCGCCGAAGATTTCATCCGCGCCTTCGCCGCTAAGCGCTACCGTGACGTGGCGGGCGGTCATGCGCGAAAGAAACCAGACTGGCAGCGCGCCGGCATCGGCACTGGGCTCGTCGGAGTAGTATGCGAGCTCGTGAATGGCGCTTGGCAAATCGAGATCGCTGTTCAGGTCGAACTCGCGATGATCGGTGTTGTAGCGTTCGGCGAGCGGACGGAAGTAGCGGCTCTCGTCAAAACGGCGGCCGGAGAAAGAGATTGAGAAAGTTTGCAGCCGTCGCGAGGTGGCTTGCGCAGCGTAATGCAGGATGGTCGATGAATCGAGGCCGCCGCTGGCCCAGATGCCGAGCGGGACGTCTGAAATCAGGTGCTCGGAGATCGATGCGCTCAGCAGTCGATCGAGCTCTTCGGTGGCATGTTCCAGATCGATTGCGGTGGGATGAAATTGATTGCGCCAGTATGTGCCTGTCGAGATGTGTCCGTTGTTGCAGTCAAGCCACGTCCCGGGCGTGAGCTTTTCGATGCCGTCCACCAGTGTGAACGGGCTGGGCACGTAGTTGAGCGAAAGGTAATAGCCGAGCGCGGTTTCGGAGATGCGGCGCGGGATGTCGGGATGCTCGAAGATTGCCTTCAGCTCGGAACCGAAATGAACATTTCCGTTGCGAACTGCATAATAGAGCGGCTTGATGCCGAGGCGGTCGCGAACGAGCACCAGCCGGTGAGCGGACTCCAGCCAGAAAGCGGCCGCGAACATTCCGCGGAGACGCCGGAATGAGTCAATGTCCCATTCGACGAAAGCGCGGAGGACGACTTCGGTGTCGCAGTGCGATTCGAAATGATGGCCCAGCGATTCGAGCTCGCGGCGGAGCTCGGCGTGATTATAGATTTCGCCGTTGAAGACGAGGACGCAATCGCCGGCACCATGAATATTGGGGGTGCGCATCGGCTGATCGCCGCCTTCGAGATCGATGATCTTCAGGCGAACGGCGCCGAGAGAGGCATCGGGTGATTCGAAAACGCCCTGCTGATTTGGGCCGCGATGATGCAGGCTATTGGTGGCGCGGCGCAGGACACCCGCAGGCGGCCTACGGCCGAAGTGAGTGAAGCCTGCTATTCCGCACACAGTATCTGATCATCTCCGAGGCGTTTGCCTCTTCTTAGTGTCTCAAGAGCTAGCCCGGCAGCCAAGCGATGCTTGGTCAACACTGGCCAGAAATCGCCAAGCCACCGCGCGGCGTTGCCGGGCGTTTACTCAGGAGAGTGAAGCCCCAATATGCGCGCCAGAATGGGGGGAACTTCAAAGACCGCGCGGTTCTCGATGGCGGCGATGCGCGCTTTCATTCCGGCGAGGCGGGAATCGGAAAGGAGCTGCGAAACGGCACGATCCACGTGGCGAAAATTCTTAAGAACGATGCCAACGCCCTGTTCGCGCACCCACTCGGCGTTGTAGCGCTCCTGCGGAAGCGTCCAGGCGTTGCTTTCGACGATCACGGGCAATTCCATTTTGAGTGCTTCCGAAATGCTTCCGGGCCCTGGCTTGCCGATGAAGAAATCCGACAGATGCATGTAATAAGGGATCTGCTTTGTGAAGTCTTCGATAAACAGCTTGTTGCGTGTTTGAAGATGCTCCAGTCGCTTTTTCAGCTTGGTGTTGCGGCCGCAGATGAAAATCAATTGCAGATTCGAGGAGCAATTCCCCAGGCATTTTGCCATCGAGTGCATCGTGTTCGAACCTTCGCCGCCGAACAAGACGAGGCCGGTGGGAAGATCGGGATCGAGCCCCAGCCTGCGTCGTTCTTCGCCGCGATCGCAAGTTTGCGCTTCGTAGAATGGCGGGCGCAGAATCATGCCGCTCACTTGAAATACGCGAGATCTTGCATGGCCCATTGCGAGCGCCTGTTCAAATGCGCGATCGCTTCCGCAGATGAAGTATTGCGGCTGGTTCTCGATCCAGAAATGCGGCGGATAATCGGCGACGTCGGTGAGGATTGTCACCATCGGAACCGATGGCAGCGTGCGCTGGAGGCTTTCAAAAAGCGCGCGGTTGAGATTCGGGATCAGTGAGACGACCATATCGGGCCGGCGCTCGCGCCAGTAGTCGGAGAGCAGCTTGACTGTGGCCGAGTGATACATCCGAATGACGCGCTGCATCATAGGCAGCAGATAGGGCGAGCCGAGCGTCCATCCTTTCGCCAGCAGCAAATTATAGATGTCCTGCAGGCGGATGCGCGTGAGTTTGCGGAAGATATCGAGCGGGTCGAGGACTTCCTGCAAATTCATCAGGCGCACGTTCCAACCGTAGCCTTCGGACTCAATGACGGATTGAAGCGCCATCGCGGCGCTCCGATGGCCGCCGCCGGCATCGAAATAGACGAAATCCAAAGTCGGAGGTGATTGCAACGTATCTCTCTATTGTTTGGGCATACTTTCACCGACGTTTTTTGAAATCGTCACCGCGCTGTAATCACTTCCTTATTAAAAGGGAAACAGAAAGGAAACCCACATGCAAAATCCCGTACACTAGTTTCCTGAGGGGGCGTCCAAATGACAGCCCACCACGCCATGCTTCAGTTTATTGCCACGCGCGATCACAAACTGATGCGCAGGGTGAACAAATGGCCTGCGCCGAAGTGGGTGCGCGTGTTCGCAATTGCTGCCACCAGGGCGGGGGATGGCTGGTTGTGGTATCTCACCGGGTTGGCAGTTTTGTTGTTCGGAGGCGATACGCGGTTTGCCGCAACTGCAACAGCGGGATCGGCAGCATTGGTTGGGGTCGGGTTGTTCATCGCACTCAAGAAGATTTCAGGGCGCAAACGGCCATCTGAAATCGAGCCGCACGTCTGGGCGCGGCTGCGTCCGCCCGATCAATTCTCATTCCCATCCGGCCATACCATCACTGCGTTCGCAGTGGCGGTCGGATTCGGCGAATTCTACCCGTTTCTGCTTCCTGGTTTGCTGTTCTGCGCTGTCGCGATTGCCACCTCGAGAATTCTGCTTGGGATGCATTTCCTAAGCGACGTGGTGGTGGGGGCGATGATTGGCGCGGGACTCGCAGCCGGCAGCTACGCGCTGTTTGCCTGATCAGGCGGCGATTTTTTCGATTACCGTTTGCGCCGCTGAGTTCACTCGACGGGCAATTGCATCCTCGGCGCGGCGGCGGCGCATTAGCAGACGGCGGCGGCAACGTGCGCAACTCAGGTCCGGCGCATCGGCGTGACATTTGATGCGGCCTCGACCGGTCGGCTCAATCAGGTAGGGCTTGGCGCTCAGCGTGGCGCGGAGTCTGGCTTCTTCAATTTTTCTTTGAATGGTTTTCTTCACTCGAATAGGGCCTTTCGCGGCTCAAACGTAGCATCGCGGTCGGGCGCTTGCAGTACGATTGGAAATTTCGATCCGGCGGAAGTTTTTGGATCGGAAGGGCTTGTCTCGAAAGAAATTTCTTTTCAAATTTGTGAACGGGAGTTTGGACCTTTGCATTCGGATGTGTTGTGATCATAATTTCGATGCTTCGAATCGCCGCGTTTGCATTGCTTGCGCTTTCCACGCCCATATATGCAGCCCAGCAGGGCGCTTCGCAATCGAGTGTGGAGCGCGGGCGTCAGTTCCTTGGGCTTGCGCCGCCCGCGGACTCAGTCGCCGCCGCCCGTGGGCAAAAGCTTTTCCTACAGAATTGCGCCTTCTGCCATGGTCCAAACGCAACGGGTGCGGAGGGACCGGATCTGGTGCGGTCGACTGTTGTGCTTCACGATGAAAAGGGCGAGACAATCGGTCCGGTAGTGTTGAATGGAAGGCCCGATAAAGGCATGCCGAGCTTTTCCGGGTTGACGCAAGCGCAGATTTACGATCTGGCTGAATTCCTGCACTCACGCGTGGAACAAGTCGCGAATCGGTTCGGCTATAAGCTGCAGAACATCGTCACGGGTAACGCAAAAGCGGGCGAGGAGTTCTTTCGGGGAACCGGTGGGTGCATCGGCTGCCATTCGCCCACCGGCGACCTGGCGCATATCGCGACCAAATTCGAGCCGCCGGATCTGCAGGCCCAGTTTTTATATCCGTCGCATGCGGAGGCGGAGAGCGTCACGGTGACGCTTGCTTCCGGCGAAAAGATTTCCGGAAAATTGAAGCGAATGGACGATTTCGAAGTATCGATGTGGGATTCTTCGGGCGCCTACCAATCTTGGCCGCGCTCAGAAGTGAAACTGGAAGTTAGGGACCCCCTTGCAGCGCATCGCGAATTGCTGGATAAGTACAGCGATGCGGATATGCACAACGTGCTCGCCTATCTGGAAACGTTGAAATGAGCTGCCGCTTACTTTTTGGGATTGTTTTGCCGTTAGTCGCCGCCGGGCAAATGCTCGATCCTGGCAAGTTACTCAAATTACCAACCGATACTTGGCCTACTTACAACGGCGATTACTCGGGCCAGAGATTCAGCCCGCTTTCGCAGATCAACGCTACGAATATCAACGATCTCGCATTGAAGTGGATGTATCGCACGAATACTGGACCATTGCGCGGTCTCGCGCACGTTCAGATCAAGAGCACGCCGCTTGAAGTGAACGGCATTCTTTATTTCACCGTGCCCGATCATGTGTGGGCCGTGGATACGCGGACCGGTGAAGAGTTGTGGCATTACAGTTGGGTGGACCATGGCGGGCATCTCACAGGCCAGCGCGGAGTGGGGATGTATGAAAACTGGCTTTATTTTCTGACGCCTGACGACTGGTTCATCTGTTTGAACGCAAAAGACGGGAAAGAGCGCTGGAAGGTGAAAATTGCCGATCCAAAGCTGCAGTATTTCACGACCATGGCTCCACTGGTCATTCACAATCACGTGCTGGTTGGTGTGGGCGGAGATGCAATGGACGTGGGGGGCTTTCTGGAGTCGCGCGATCCGGAGACAGGAGCGCTCCAGTGGCGCTGGAATACGGAGCCTGGCGCGGGCCAGCCAGGGGCCGACACATGGCCGGACGCGGGCGCGATGGCGCATGGGGGCGGAATGACTTGGATGCCCGGCACTTACGATCCGGAACTGAACTTACTCTATTGGGGCACGGGAAATCCAAATCCGGTTTATGCGGGGCAGGGGCGCAAGGGAAGTAATCTGTGGACGTGTTCGATTGTGGCGCTGAATCCGGACACTGGCAAGCTGGCTTGGTATTTCCAAGCCTCGCCGCACGATACGCACGATTGGGACGACGTAGAAACGCCTGTAATTTTTGATGGTGAGTTTCAAGGTGCGCCACACAAAATGCTGGCGCAGGGGGCTCGGAACGGGTATTTCTTTGTGCTCGACCGGAGCAACGGCAAAAACTTGATAACAGCTCCATATACCGGCACGAACTGGTCCAAGGGAATCGCTGCCAATGGGGAGCCGATTCCCAATGTGAAGAAGCAACCGCAGCCCGATGGTGCGCTGCTGAATATCAACGCAGTTGGGGGCACAAATTGGTTTTCGCCGAGCTTCGATCCGGAGACCGGGCTTTTTTATCTAAACGCCATCCGAGGATTCAGCCTGGCATATTTGACCGATACGGACGAGAAACCAGAAGGTTATGGCGGCAGCGGGCGCTCGCTATGGGCGAAGTCGGTTTTGGAGGCGATTGATTACCGGACTGGAAAGGCTCGCTGGAGCCATGAATTCCCGGGAAAAGGTCTGAATGGATCTGGAAATCTAAGTACTGCGGGAAAGCTGCTGTTTACGGGTGATCCGTCAGACAACCTGATCGCATGGAATCCGCTAGACGGCCGGATTCTATGGCATTATCGATTGGAATCAGGAGTAAGTAACGGCCCAATGACTTATCAACTCGATGGCCGGCAGTATTTAGTAGTGGGCGCCGGCGATACCCTTTATGCGTTCGTCCTGCTGCATGGACGGAACTAGAGCCTGTTCATCCGGCGGTGGTGCGGCATACTTCGGAAAACGGAGGCGGAAGCAGGCGCCGGACGCGGGATGAGTGACCAGTTCCATATCTCCTCCGAGCGCCAACATCGTTTGACGCGAGAGCGCGAGACCAAGTCCGAGACCCGATCCCTTTCCGGCTGTGATAAACGGACGGAATAACTGAGCCTGCAGTTCTTCGGGAATTCCAGGACCTGTGTCTTGCACACAGACGGTAAGACTGTCCGGCTCTTCCTTCGAATAGATGAACACCTCGCCGCGATTTAGCATAGCGTCCGCGGAATTGGAAAGCAGGTTAGTAAATACCCGCTCGAGGCGCATGCGGTCGACCAGCACCTCCGTGTTTTCCGGGAGCGAAATCTTGATTCGCAGCTCTGGGCTGACCGACTCGATAGATTCAGCGGCGGCTTCGACGATCTCGCGCAACCGGCATGGCTCCGGATTGCTCGTTTCACCGCGCGCGACTTGAAGTAAGTCGTGCAGAAGTTGCTGCATGCGTCGGGAGGCGCGATAGATGTTCGAGGCGAGGCGCCTGCTGGATTCGGGCGGCATATCGCCGTCCATCAACATCTCTGCTCCGCCGTAGATCGCGGCGAGCGGATTGCGGAGATCATGCACGAGCGACGTGCCTAAACGGCCGATCGTATCCACCTGCTCCTGCCGGATGAGATCGGCGCGTGCGCGTTCGATCGAATCGCACATTTCGTTGAAGGTGGCGGCCAAACGCGAGAGCTCGTCGTGGCCTTTCACAGGTACGCGGTAGCCGTAATTGCGAGCGGCAATCTCCGCAGTCCCGCGGTCCAGCAGACGAATCGGTTCCAGAACGCGGCGAGTCATGAGCAAGCTGAAGAGTAGGGCGACGACCACCGTGGCCAGCCAAGCGAGGGCGAGACTGCGGCGCAGATTGACCAAGGACGCCTGCACAGGCTGATAAGAATGCAGCACCCGCAATTTAGCGATGGGCCTGCCGACAACGTCAGCGAGCGGTTCGCTGAGGCTGATGAATTCCTGCCCGTTGAGAGTTTGACGATCCGATCCCGAATCGCCGAGCAGTGTGCGCGCCGACAGCCGTCCCAAGCGCCCGTTCAACGTGGAAGCGAAGACCTGCTGGCCATCGAGAAATGCAACATCGCTTCCCGGGGCAAGCTTCTTCAATTCGCTCGCAACCCGATCGTCAATGCGAAAACCTGCGCACAAGACATTTAGCAAAATCGGCTCCCGGCCGCCTTGGACGTAAACGGGCGTGAGCACCATATAAAAGAGCTTGGAATCCTGGCGGAGATAACCGGCGAGCTGGCGCGGGAAACGAGGCCGGATGTCTCCCATTGATATCCGAGGCAAGGAGAAGTCGTTGATTTCAGCGCCGAGCGATGTAATGAGACGTCCCTCCGGGTCGAGCACTAGAAAGGCGGCCGATTGATTCGAGACCCTGGACCACATTTCCTCGGCGGAATCGCGAATCGTTCTTTCGTCACGCGTGGCGAAGGCGGCACGAACATCCGACATTGCTCCCATCAGGGCGGTAGCCGCGGAGAGCTCCTGAGTGCGCGCTTTCCACAACGCTTCGTATGTCTGAATGCTCGCACGAATCTCGGCTCTGACACTTCGATCTGCCACGGAAAGAGCGTAAGCTTGTAGTCCCCAGCCCGCGGCGAAGAAGAATAGCGTGATTGTTATCGATGTCGCGGCAAACACGCGCCACCTGAGCGGTATTGTCCGAAGGCCGTTTGTCATTGCGGCGGGGAGTAAGTGAGTGTATCCGAAGCGGAATCAGGATAATCCAACCCGAACTTATTTTTGTGAGGTTGGCGAACATATCCGAGCTCGGATAAACGGATGGGATTGACTGTCGTGATATTGTTGCCACGATTTACTTCGAGTGCCATCGTGTCCGGGTCAGCTGTCGCGCGCTCATCGAAAACGTGCAGTTCGTAGCTGCCGTCCGGAACACCCGCGATCTGGTACCGTCCATCCGGGCCGGCGCTCGTGAAATAGGGCGTATCTAGTACAACGATGACGGCCGACATCGAAGGATGGATATTGCAAAAGACGCGCACCATGCCCGGCCGGCGGAATCGAATCGATCTGGTCGTGCCGGGCGGATACAGGCCAACGTCGAATATTTGGCCATCGAAGCTCGAAAAGGCGTTATGGAAAATCGGGTCGGCGTTGGGGAAATCGACAACTGAACCGACGTTGATGGCGAGCACATGCGGATGGAACATTTTGTCCTTTTGAAGCAGTCGAGCATGCCCGGGATGAAGGACGGGGACTGCCGCGGCGTCGACCGGCTCGAGCCATACGACTATATCCGATAAGCTTTCATGTGTTTTCGAGCGCTGTGATATCTGAACGACACCGGAAACCGTTGCGCGCGGCGGAATCGCAGCAACAGAGGCGACGATCAAGCTAGAACAGATAAGCAACGGTCGCATCATAACGATTTGTGAGTAACTGATTCAGATGATAGTTTTCCAGCTCGTCTTTCGAGCCTTCGAACCCGATAACTATGTTGGGACTAATTCGAAAAAGTATGTTGCCGGCGTAAGAAAGTGTTCGGAAGACATCGTCATACGCCAGATCGTGTCTCGTATTGGTCTGCCGGCCCGCCCAGAAATCGAACGTCAGGCGGCTGGTTACCGGGAGAGCGACTTGGGCCCAGCCTGCGGCTCCATGAATCGGAATTACGAAGCCGTCCGGCCGAACGGTTACTCCGGGCGGCTCACCACCGAGACTTGCGAAGTTCTCACCGTAATAAATCGTTCCGCTGAGCTCTAATTTCTCAAAGGGCTTATAGAGCGCGTCGACACTCAAAACACGCGAAGGAACGGACTGCCCGTTGACGTGACTTTCGCTGGCGTGAGCAGCGATTCCCACGGCAATATGGGTCTCTTCCGTCCAATGATGTTGGAGTTCAAACCGGGCTTGAATGCCCGGGCGCATGGCCTGAAGGTATGTATTCGCCGGCAGAGAAGTTGAGGAGTAATTTTCGTTTGTTTCGATTACAGCAGCGTCGAACGCCGCCCGTGTTGAGTTGGAGATGGGAATGCGTTCTTCGTAGCGGACCTGCGGCAGCCAGCGCCATAAGTTTCCAGCTCCCGCAAGCGGCGGAATGCCGACTTGCGCGAAGGAAGTGGGCTGCAGCGGCGCTACCAAGGGTTTGTCCTGCCCGAAGGTGATGCTTCGGTTTTTCCAGTCGAAGGAAACAACGCCGCGCCTGATGCGAAAAATGTCGCCGTAGCCGCCCGGCTGATTCGGAGCTTGGTCGAAAAAGTCCATGGATAAGGAACCGTGCACACGGCCATCGCCCGGAAGCTGAGGACCGCTGAAATCGAACCCGATGATCGATTGGCGCAGCGTTGCGCCTGCAGTGGCATCCGGCCCAAAAGGAGAAGTGCTGTAATTTGGAAAGTAAGTGGAGCTAGTATAACCAGCGAATAAGTAAGTATCGAAAAGGAACATGCCAGTCAAGGACATCGAAAAATGCTGAGAAGAAGAAATCTTGGTTTGGGCCAAGTCTTTGATTTCCTGACCTTGGACATCCGCCTGTTCCTGTAAGCGTTCGGTGCTTGGGGAAGGGGAGGCGGCTTGCGCGCTTTTGATTGTTTCGCGCAATGCGTTGATCTCGGCGAGAAGCGCCTCATTCTGCTTTTCGAGGCTGTCGAGCCGGTCCAAAATGTTTTTCAGCGTGTCGGGCGGCGATATCTGCTCCTGGGCAGGCGCGCGAGCGGCCAGGACGGCGAATCCCAATGCAAGATAACCGAGCTGAAGGCGATTCTTCCACAACACGGCTCACCTCCTCGAACCATGGTTTTCCGAAATAGCATTCGGATTATATATGGGTTGGCGCAGCAATGCTAGGGCAAGAAACGATATCCGACTCCATGCACAGTAAGAAAGTGTGCGGGAGTTGTTGGCTCAGCTTCGAATTTTTGCCGGAGCCGCACGACGTGAACGTCCACAGTTCTGGTGTTCGGGTAATATTCATATCCCCAAACGGAGTTGAGGATGAAGTCCCGAGTAAGAACGCGATCGGGGTTTTGAAGAAAGAATAGAAGTAGATTATACTCGGCGGGGGTTACTTTCACCTCCTTCCCGCGCCGAGTAACGTTGCGGCGCTCGAAATCAATCTCAACATCGCCGAATTGAGCTACGCGGCCGGCGTGGTCTCCGCTGCGCCGTAGAACGGCGCGTATGCGGGCGAGCAACTCGCGGGCGCCGAACGGCTTCACGATATAGTCGTCAGCGCCCATTTCGAGAAGCAGAACTTTATCTATCTCGTCGCCCACCGCGCTGAGCACGATGATAGGCGTTTGCACCCGGTCCGCGCGCAGTTGCTTACAAAGTTCGGCGCCGCTCATGCCTGGAAGCCGCAAGTCCGCCAAAATCAGGTGCGGCTCAGTAGTAAGCGCTTTTTCAAAGCCACTCTTGCCGTCCGACGCGAGAATCGGAACGAAGCTCTCTCGCTCCAACATGACACCGATCGTGTCTCGCAAATTCTCATCATCATCGATGACGAGGATTTTTGGCAGGCTACTAACCATTGTATTAAGATTAATCGTTGATTCGACCGGCACGCTGCAGTCCACCCGCGATTTTACGATTTTTTTACAGCTTCCTAGCTCAAGAGCTCTTTTGATCGGCGCCTCGCAAATGCGGCAACCGCCGCTAGCAGAACGGCGCCGCTGATCAAAAGACCGGGCGCAGGCTCGGGCGCGGCGACGAGCTCGCCAAATAGCCCGTGGTCTTCCACCATTCCAGGACCGGGAATGCCGGCAGTGAAGTAAAGAGAATCGAGACTGCCGCTGGATTTTCCATTTCCGAAATCCAGACCCCAAAGACCCTGAATCACGATTGGATTTCCGCTTGAATCGTCTAAATTGCCGAGAAATGCGCCATCAGCAGCATTGTAGGCGTTGATTTCGCCATTACCGAAGTTACCGACCAGCAGGTCACCGCTGAATGCCCCGAAACTGGCCGGGGCCAATGCCAATCCCCAAGGTGAATTCAGCGCTCCTTCGGTGACGAGCCGCTGCAACAGAACGCCCTGACTATTAAATACGTCGACGAATCCGTGCCCATTGCCGGCAACATCGTCGTGGTGGGCCGCGTCTTGAAGCGCATATGTAACATAGAGGTCGCCATTGATATTTTCTATGTTGAATGGCGCATAACCGGCTGGCAGATTTGGATCCTTAAAGCCTCCAGGTGTGGTGATCGGCTGAAACGTGCTGGTGAATACATCGATTCTGCCCAAGCCGAAGTTCGTAGCGTAAAGTAAGTCGGTATTGCCGACTGCTGCTGAGGCAAGGCCTTTATAGACCGACCCTGTAGGTCCGGTAAACTGGAGCGCTGCTGAAGTAATGGGAGTGTTGGTGGGCTTCCAAGAGGAGATAGTGCCATCTTCCGTATCAAAGATGAAAGGCGCGCCGCCGAAATTGACCGTCGTGTTCGCGACGATGCCGGTCGGAGCGGACGGCGGCGTACCACCGGCCGGGGTTGGAATCGAAACCACCAGGCCTTGCTTCACACCACTTCCGGTATAGATCTCCGACAGCCCGGTTCCGTTCGTATTGATCCAGAATGGGCTGCTAGCAGTGGCTGCAAGCCCCCACGGATTCACTAAGCTAGTGTCCTGCGAGGGGGCTGCGCCGGCGAGGTCGGACGCAAGATTGAGTTGAGCATAATCGCTGACGGATGCCGCCGATACGAGAATTGGACCCAAGACCAGAATGGCAACTGCGGAAAACAACGATTTCATCGAAAGGCTCCTTTGCGCAACATTGGCGCATGAGTCTGATGAATAGTGCCGTTCCGATCTCTGCGCCATGCACGAGGTTGGATGCCGCAGGAGAATTTGCAAAGTTCAGGTTTCGTAAAAAGGCTGTAAAAACCGGAACTGGGCAGCGCCGGCGTTCACGCGATCTTTAAATACCAAGGAATGTTGAGAACCGAGATACGGTCGTTTCCTTCCATGAGTAACTGAGTCTTGAGGAGGGTGGCGCGCTGATTGTGAAGAAAGTAGTAATACCAGCGCTTCTCCATCAACTCGGGAACGACGGTCACGATGCGCCGCTTTGGGTGCTCCTTCGCAAGAGAAAGAACGTAATTGACGATGGGTGTGACCACGAAACGGTATGGCGATTTGAGGACCACGAGTTCAGGAGCGGGCAGGCCGGCGGCGGCTGCAGGTTTTTCCACGTATTCCGGCCAGCGATCGCAAAACTCGTCCGGCTTATCTTCCTCGTGTACATGAAGGACTTTGATGTCCGGCGAAATAGTCATCGCGAAGCGCAGGGCCTCTTTGCTGACCTTCGTCCAGCTTGTAACCGGTATCACGATTACTGGCGGATTTTCTTTCAGCTTGGCGAGGGGCGTGTTGCTCGAAATCTCGTGCAAAAGTTTTTCATAGTGGCGGTGCACGCCATACATGAGGGCCAGCAGTGAGGGGATGGCGATCACGGTGATCCAGGCGCCTTCTGCAAATTTCGCAACGATCACGACCAAGACGGTTACGCCGGTCGCCAGGGCTCCAAAGCCGTTGATGAACATGCTGCGGCGGGCGCCTTTGCCGCGTTCCCGGCGCCAGTGCTCGACCATCCCCGCTTGCGACATGGTGAAGGCGAGAAACGCTCCGACTGCGAAAAGAGGGATGAGCCGGTCGGTGATGCCTCCGAATCCGATCAGCAGCGCCGCGGTGACAACGGCGAGCGCGATGATGCCTTCCGAATAGACCAGGCGGCGGCCTCGATTGGCAAGAGAAATGGGCAAGAAACCATCGCGCGCGATAAAGCGGCACACTCGCGGAAAATCCGCAAACGCAGTATTGGCGGAGAAGATCAGGATGAGGAGAACGGACCCGATTGCAATGTCATAGAACCAGCCGCGGCCACTCACGGCGGCAAGCAGCATCGAGAGCACGCTCTGGTAATTGGACGCATTGGGATCCGTGGCTACGATTCCATAGGCTTTGACGAGATAGGCGATTCCGGCAAGCATGACAATGAGGGCGGCGATGATGACCCCCAGCGTGATCTGCGCATTTTTGACCCGGTCGTCTCGAAACGCTTGGACGCCATTGCTCACCGCTTCCACGCCGGTCAGGGCGGTGCAGCCGCTGGCGAAGGATTTCAGCAGCAGCCATACGCTCACGGCAGCAATAGTGGAATGCGAAACAGGAGGCGCGATGACGGCGTGCGGGTGTCCGGCGGCCGCGAAGGTTTTGGCAAGCCCAATGGCAATCGCGATGAGCATGCAAGCCAGAAAAAGGTAAGTGGGCACCAGAAATGCGCCGCCGTTCTCGCTGACGCCACGAAGATTGACCAGCGTAAGCAACACAAGCGCGGCGAGACAAAGGCCCAAGGTGTGCGGATGCAGAGAGGGCACGGCTGAGGTGAGTGCGCCGATTCCTGCCGAGATTCCGACCGCGGCGTCGAGCGTGTAATCAATCAACAGCGCCGCGCCTGCAAGCAAACCCGGAAAGGTGCCGAGGTTTTGGCGCGCGACGATGTAAGACCCGCCGCCCCCCGGATACGCCGCGATGGTTTGCCGGTAGGAGAAAAATACGATTGCGAGCAGAACAATGATCGCGGTGCTGAGGGGCAGGATGTAGGAAAGACCGGCAACGCCCAAGGGGATGAGCAGCGTCATTGCCGCTTCAGGACCGTAGGCCGCCGAGGCGAGCGCGTCGAGCCCGAAGACGGGGATTCCTTTCGCTGGACTGATCGCTTCGCTTTGCTCCTCGGAGGAAGCGAGGGGACGTCCAATCAGGAAATCGATTATCGACAATGTGGAGCTCCGTCGAGATTGGGATGCCGGCAGGGTTGACCGGCTCGACTCATGGTCGCATCCGGGCACACGCGTCTCGGGCCGATGTGCGGTCACTTGGAGATCGATCCGGCACGGCCCGCATGCTTTGCCTCCACACACCCGCTTCACGTGTGTTCGGAGACCAGGCATGGCGCTTGCGAGCGCCTCATCCTATTTGCCGGCAAAACATGCGGCTCGTGTACATGCATGTAAGATATTTCGTTGCACTTGCCGATTGACTGGGAAATGTGTCAACTCATCTGTACTGCAGCAATGACACAACAAACGAACGTATCCACGCCCTATGTATGGACACCGATGCTGCTTTTGGCTTTGGTCTTTGCGGTCATCCCTGATCCCGAAGGACAAGACATAGTCCGCGCCGTTCGGCCGGGCCGTTATGACGGTACTGCATTCAACATGACGGCTCGTCAGGTCGGCAAGGCCATTTTCGAGCTCTTGGATGTCGAGCCATCCGGGAAAGTGAGCGCTCACTTCGTCGCCTCAGACGGACTCCAAGGTGAGGCTTGGCTCAGCGGAACTGCCGACGCGAGTGGCGTCTTGGTTCTTTCCGGCAAACTTGGCGACTGGGACATGTCCGTGCGCGCCGCGCCTGATTCCGACGGAACGCTCACGGGCAGTTACCAACTCCGTGGGCCGTCGGCTCAAGACGGTACTTTCAAAGTCAGGTTTCGTTCCGCCGCCGAGCCGGTACTCGCACCGGGCAATCCGCCGCTCACACAATCGACCATCGACAGCTTTCTGGCCGCATACGAAATCACGTTTGATCTTCACCTCTCGCCTGACGAGAAGAGCCGCATTGAACGGCAGATCATCGCCTCCTGGCGCAAAGATGACCGTTCCGTTGTCGAGCGTATCCTCGGGGATGTGAAGACCGTTGGGGGCAAGAATAGAGAGCAGATTCGCAATACGATCGGTCCTGACTATCAAACGACTCTAGTGGAAGCGGCGCGGCGTTACGCAGGACAAGACCCCGTGATCGATCTGTTGGTTGCGGCATTCGATCGTGCCCACCCTGACCGTGCTGAAGCCACGCGTGCCAGAGGCCTTACGGATCTCGTGGGCACGTGGAAAAAGGAAGACTATCTCACGCCATCGAAAAATCCGATCACTCACCTGGCGATTGGACCTTCCTGGCAGGACGGCGGTACCCTTACCGTCCAACCTGGCGGCGAGTTCAAGTTTATCCATGTGCACAATCATTGCGATAACGCTCCCGGGCGTAACTGCTGCGGGCTGGACGGTTATACCTGGCAGGGAACTCTCGCGATCGACCGCGGTGACCTTGCGTTCAACATACGCTCCGGTGGTACCTCGCATCAGGACAGTTGCATGCCTTCGATGAACCGGAATACCGTGCTGTCCTCGCATAAGGAGACGGCGTCCTGGCAGCTTCGACTCAATCCCGCGCATCACAACGCACCTGCCATTTGCATGCATCCACAATCCGGTGAGGCCGGCTGCTACACCAAGCAGTAAGTGTCTAACGCGCGTTTCGCGGCAACTCGACGTCGAGTTGCGCAGCTTGGAGAGACGTGGCCGCACTTAGATCCCTGTGCGCTATGAATAGTGCATGTCGCTCTATAGCGTCAAACGAGTGTGATCTGGATTTCCACTCTCATCGTCATGGCGGCCAGCGCCCATTCTATGCATTTCGAAAGACGTGTTTTAGCCAATGACCTCGCTGGTGGGTACCAGATAATCGCCTGCGATGTAAATGGCGACGGTCGCTTGGACCTCATCGCCCTGGCGAGCGACATGACAGATCTCGTGTGGTTTGAGAATCCGTCCTGGGAGCGGCACGTTCTAGGTACCAATCTCCCGCACATGATCAATCTCGCGTGCTGGAGTCATGGTATCCACGCGCTGCCGACTATCGCGGTTGCATACGAATTCTCAATGCATCCGCAGGAGAGCGCAGGTGTCGTTGCGCTCCTGACGGTCAACGGCGATCCACGGCGTCCTTGGAAAGCAACTGAAATTGACCGTCTGCCGGCTTCTCACCGGCTGCGCTGGGCTGATATCGATGGGAGTGGGAACAAAGTACTGATTAATGCCCCGCTGGCGGCGAGCGATGCGCGCTCGCCAGACTATCGCGGACACGTTCCGCTGGTTTATTATCGGCCCGGCGAGTGGAAACGGCGCCTTATCAGCGATGCCGAACAAGGCGTGATGCACGGAATCTTTATTACGGATTGGGATCACGATGGCAAAGACGCAATCCTCATTGGTAGCTTTCTTGGGATTCACCTGTACAGGTTCGAATCGGATGAGAAATGGTCGCGATTGGAAATCGCCAGGGGCAGCCCGGAACCGTGGCCGAAAAGCGGAACGAGCGATGTTGCAGTGGGACGGCTCGACGGGAAACCATTCCTAGCGGCTATCGAACCCTGGCACGGTAATGAAGTTGTCGTCTACCAGGGCAACGGCCAAGCTTGGAACCGAGTGGTGATCGATGACACGCTGCGCGACGCGCACACGATCGAGACTGTCGATCTCGACGGCGATGGCCGGAATGCAATCATCGCCGGTTTCCGGGGCGAGCCTTATGGCGTCTACATCTACCGTTTTGACGGGACAACGTGGGATCGTCAGATTCTCGACAAAGGAAGCGTTTCAGCGGCGAGTTGCGTGACGGCTGATCTCGATGCAGACGGTAAGCCGGAGATTGCCTGCATCGGGCAGGCGACGCATAATCTAGTGCTCTGGCACGCCGGGCCCTGAAATCGCCGATCGTTTCCGAGTTGCGCTAGGATGAACGCGCTACTCGGAATTGAAGAACGTTTCAATCGTATCTACGATCCAACGCAGGATCACGCCACTAACGGACAGTATCCGAGCGTGAGTCGATGCGCGATTTAGTTGAACGGCCGCGTCCGTCGAAAACGAATGCCGCAGAGGGTCAGGAAAACGCCGCCTACCGCCAGTAACGCGGCGCTCTGTGGTTCCGGTACACTTGCGACCGGAATAGGTCCGCCAGGGGTCACGCCCGTCGGTCCTGGGGGACCGGTATGGGACGCGCTGTTCGGGGTGGTGGCGAGGGGCAGTGCGGCTACGCCTGTGTAGGCGCCAGGAAAAGCGATGGCGGGAAAACCTTCCGGAAGACCGCGCATTGCCGTGCTGCCGAGCGGGAAAGCGAAGTCGCGGGCGAGCGGCGAGGCCAATGGCATGAATGGGCCATCGTATTGGGGTCGCAGCACGGGAGGCTGAGGCAACGCGATTCCGCTCGGCAATTCGGGCGCATTTAGAGCCAATTCCGACGGCTGGGGGCCATGGGCAACTGGAAATTCGGGGATACCGGAGAGGCGATTTCCGCAGCGAGTGCGCGCCAAGTGCGGCCCATCGGTTAAAAGTAGTTCACCTTTTGGAATACGGTGTTTGGTTATAGTCCAATAAACTTGATCCGCTTTTCTATAGGAAACATATAGGTAAGTATCTTTTTCAAGCAGGTGTACGGAGGCATTCGAGGCCTGAAAATCGGAATAATGCGCGGCCGCAACCGGATCGACCCGAAGAGCTAAAGCGAGCTCATCCCGGGAATAAGCCCCACCGGGTATGACGGAATAGGCAAATACCTTGCGCGGTGTGTTGAGCGACTGGTGCTTTACCTCCGCAACGGGAAGGTGCCTAGAAACAAAGGTTTGGGCTTTGGGCGCGCCGAACCGAAGCGCCGCTGCAACCGCCAAACTAGTACAGCAAAGTCCTGCGAATCGACGTGCGGTCAAAGGATCCCCCCTCTTAAGCCTATAAGCAGAATAGGGCGATTTGTCACCCGATTCTCTCAGGAATTCCGGAATAAGCTAGAGGATTTTTAGCCGTCAGCCCCTCAGAATCCTCTGGTGCCTACCGATGAGTGTGTCATCAGCGGCATGTTACGGAGCTTTATCGGGACAATCTTGCTGGTTATTGGGCAGCCACTGTTGGCTTCCGGCGGACGCTGGATTGAGGTCAAAACACAGCATTTCGAGCTGTACACGCAGGTCGATGAACCGCAGGCGCTCAAAGCTTTGCAGAATTTTGAGCAAGCGCGGGCGTTTTTCCTGCAAACGAATTTCGGTTCCAAGCTGAGTGAGGCATCGGTAAGGATTCTCGATCTGGCTTCGGAGACGGAATACGCGCCGTATCTGGTCAAGCCGGGAGCTTACGCGTGCTACCAGCGTGGACAACGGGGCGATTACATCGTCATGCGCGACCTCGATCCAGAGGCATTACGACATTGCGGTACATGAGTACACGCATTTTGTGATGGAACGGGCGGGCCTGAAGCTGCCGATGTGGCTGAACGAAGGCATTGCGGAGTTCTATGCGACGGTAGAGCCGGATGGCGCTCAGTGGCTGGCGGGGCGGCCGCAGAACGGCCGAGTACACGTGCTTCAAACGCAGAGCCGGTTGCGACTCAAAACGCTATTTTCCGTGGATGGCGCATCGCCCTATTACAACGATCCCGAAAAAATGCAGATCTTTTACGCCGAAAGCTGGGCCTTAACTCATATGCTAGCAGTCGGAACGGCGTACTACAAGCATTTCGGTGAATTCGTTTCGGCCATGTCTGCGGGCCGCTCGGAGGAGGAAGCGTTTGAGCTGGCATGGGGTAAGAACGTTGCGGGCGTGGAAACGGATCTGGATCGTTACTTGCGCCAGGAACGTTTGTCCGGGCTTTTGTATGAAACAAAAGTGCAGCCAGATGATTCGACGCCGCTGGTAGGCGCGCTGCCGCAACAGGATCTGGATCTGTCCTTTGCCGATCTGCTCTCATCGAACCCTTATGCCGCTCCGGGAATTGAGCAGAAACTGATGGAACTCTCGCGCAAGCATCCCGACGACCCTGGATTTGAAGAGCTGCTCGGATATCTGGCCTTACGGGAGAAGCGAACGGAGCTGGCGGAATCGCATTTTTCAAAAGCCGTGGACCGGCAATCGAAGGACCCGGTTGCCGTTTATAATTCCGCGCGGCTGCAACAGAGTTCGGGAGCGGCTCCGGACCAGGTGATTCCATTGCTCGAACGCGCGCTCGAGCTGAATCCCGATTACGTTCCGGCGCGCATCGATTTAGGCTTCACGGCGGCGAAAGCGAATCGCTTCAATCTGGCGGCAGCCACGCTTGCAGGGTTGAAATCGGTCGACGCAAAAATGGCGTTCGAGGTTTACTTTACGGTGGCCTATTGCGACCTGCGGCTCAACCGCTTGCAGGATGCCGCAACCTACGCCGCCGCCGCGCAACAAAGCGCGCGCAGCTTCGACCAGCAGAATCGCGCCTCGGCGATGATCCGCATCATCGATAGCCGCCAGGTTTCCGCAATCCAGTAACGCCAGCCCTCAGCCGGCTCTTTGCGCGAGAGCTGCTTTGAAGCGCTTTTGCAACTCCTCCGGATGCACATCCTCAATATGGGTCGCGATCCACCACTGATTGCCCCACGCGTCCTGCACGGCGCCTGACCGATCGCCATAGAATTCGTCGCGCGGCTCGCGGATCACGGTTGCGCCTGCCTCTACGGCTCGATCGTAAACCCGGTCGACATCTTTCACGTACAGATAAAGCATCATGTTGGAAGGCTTCCAGACGTCCGAGGCCTGGCCCATCATCACCATGGAATCGCCGATTTGAACGGACGCATGCATGATGCTTCCGTCGGGCGCAGCCGAACGGTGCGTTTCGGTAGCGTTGAATGCGCGCTCCAGAAACTGAATGAATTCCGCCGCACGATCGACGAGCAGATACGGTGTGACCGTGTGATAGCCCGCAGGGATGGGATTAACGGTTGTCATATTGTCTCCTGGTCCTGTTATATGACACTGGAGCTGTGGTTGAGCGCAACACAGAATTTGATCCCTTTGCGCCCGTTTACAACCGGGACTGGGGCGCGGAGTACCATGCACAAGCGTTTCCCGTTGTCAGCCGTTTAGTACTGTCGCGTTTAGCGCCGCAGGCTCGTGTGCTCGATGTATGCTGTGGAACCGGACAATTCACGGAGCGCGTGCAAGCGAGCGGATTTATCGTTCACGGCATAGATGCTTCGGAGCAAATGATTCGCTATGCGCGCCAGAATGCGCCGGGAGTGACTCTCACGGTCGCTGACGTGCGGTCTTTCGAGCTTGGCAAAAAATTCGATGCGGCGTATTCCGTATTCGAGAGCCTGAATCATGTTCCCGGCTATGATGGCTTGGATCTCGCCTTTTCCTGCGTGCGGCGGCATTTGCACCCTGGCGCGCCGTTTCTATTCGATTTGAATCGGGAAGATGCGTTTGTCATTTACTGGAACGATACCCACGCCATCGTCGAGCCTGACTACGTATGCGCGCTGCGGTCGAATTACGATCAATCCTCGCGCATTGCAACATGCAAGCTGACCGTCTTCAAGCAGGAGCCGGATTGGACGCGAAGTGATTTCACGATTCACCAGACCTGCCATGAGATCGATTGCGTGCATGAGAGCTTGTTAAGAGCGGGATTCAGCGAAGTCAGTTTATATGATTCGCGCGATATCGGCATGAGCGGAGATATCGCGTATGCCCGCACGTTTTTTCTCGCGATTGCATGAACGCACCCAGGCGGCCTTCATTCTTCGTATCGCGGGTTCGGCTGCAAACGTCTAATCCGCAGAAACGCATGAGCCGGTTGCCGGAATGAACCTCACCGAAGCGGTCCACTTCAGCGTCCAGGCGTTACATGCGAACCGCCTGCGCACGTTTCTTACCGCGCTGGGGCTGATCATCGGCAACGCCTCCGTGATTCTGGTTGTGACGATTTCGCTGGCGAGCAAGGACCTGATTCTGGATCTGATTCGCGGCATCGGGTCGAATTTGGTGTATGCCTCCTATGAGGTCGGCGGCCAGAACGTGGCCAAAGTGGAAGCGGATTTCATCAAACTTTCGGACGTGCAAGCGCTTCGCGACACGCTCGGCAACCGGATTGTGGCGGCTTCGGCGGTGATGAACAGCCATAACCAGATTGTGGTCAATGGAAAAATCCGGGAAGTCACGTTAGATGGGGTTGACGCCGAGTATGCGCGCGTCCGGAATCTTGTCATCCTTCGCGGGCGTTCTTTCGACCCAAGCGACATCTCTCTTCGGGAACATGTCGCCATGTTGACCGATAAGCTGGCCATTCGCATGTTCGGCAGCCAGGACGCGGCGCTCGATCAAACCGTCAGGATCAATCAGCTCAATTTTACGGTGATCGGCACTTTCCGAGAAAGGACCAGCACCTTCGGCCAAGGCGAGATCGGCGACGAGACCATTCTCATTCCGATCAGCGTCATGCGCTACTTCATGGAGTACGAGCGCATCGATCCGGTGTATGTTCAGGTGCGCAATGCGGCGGATGTTCCGGCCGTGCGCCAGGCAGTGACCGACATTCTCGAGAGCCGGCATCGGCATGGCGCAACCTACAATGTGCAGGATTTGGCGGCGATTCTGGATGCGGCGAATTCGATCGCCAATGTGCTGACGGTGGTGCTGATCATTGTGTCTGCGATTGCGGTGGTGATTTCGGGAATCGGAATTATGAACATCATGCTGGTGACGGTGACCGAACGCACGCGTGAGATCGGGTTGCGCATGGCCGTGGGCGCGTCGCGCAAAGAAGTGATGCTTCAGTTTCTGGTGGAGTCGGTTCTGATCAGCTTGTCCGGCGGGTTGGCGGGCATTCTCATCGGCTTGTCGCTTCCGCTCAGCGCGCGGCTGCTGCTCAACCAGGTGCATGTGCCGATTTCGGTGCTTTCGATTGTGGTCGCGTTTGGCGTTTCGTTCACGGTTGGAGTCGGTTTCGGGCTGCTGCCGGCGCGTCGCGCGTCGCAACTCAATCCTACTGAGGCGCTGCGTTACGAATAGCAGAGCTTGCTCAAGGTTCTTCGCAAGCCATCTTCATAAGTGATCGGCTCCCCATAGCCCAGTTCGTTTCGAATGCGGCTGCTGTCATACGATATCTTGCCGGAAATCGAAATCGCTTGTTGTATGGGGCGCCATGCCGGATTCGGGCAAGCCAGCTAAGCGCTCGGCGATTTGTGCGTTACAACGGATGGTGAGCATGCAGCCAAAGCGCATTCGTTGGATGGCCTGGTGGTATCTGGCAATCGCGATTGGCTTTGCGTTACTGGCCATCGATCACCTTGTCGTAGGCGACCGGCCATGGTTGATCGGCGTGCGCGTCGTCATTGCCGCCGGATTCGGGCTGCTCGCCTACATGGAGTTTCACGCCAAACGCCCGAAGCGATGAAGCCTTTCCGCCGAGCATCGCATCAGGAGCTTATCATCTCCTGATATGGAAAAGCCGACCTTCGACCCAGGCCTAACGAATCAGTACACGGGCGTGCTCAAGCGCGCCATCAATAAGGACGGAAATTTCAACGTCAAGCGGAGCGGGCAGACCTGGCGAGATATCCACCCCTATCTGGCGCTGGTCAATATGCCTTGGTATGGGTTCGCAGGGTTCGTGCTCGCCGCTTACATCGTGATCAATCTCGTATTCGCCTGCGTCTACATGCTGATCGGCATAGATAACGTGAAGGGCACCGAGGCGCCGACAGCAGCGCTTCGATTTTTGAATGCGTTCTTCTTCAGCGCCCATACTCTGACTACGGTCGGATATGGCAATATGTGGCCCAGCGGCGCGGCTGCAAACAGTGTCGCTGCCATCGAGGCGTTGTTTGGATTGATGCTGTTTGCGATTGCCACTGGCTTGTTGTTTGGCCGGTTTTCTCGTCCTTCGGCGCGCATCGGATTCAGTGAGCGCATGATCGTCGCTCCGTACGGCAACAAGACCAGCCTTCAATTTCGCGTGGTGAACAGGCGTTCCAATAACCTGATCAACCTGCAAACGCGCATGATGCTGATGACCGTCGACTTTATCGGCGACCGCTTGCAGCGGCGTTACGTGCCCCTTGAGCTCGAGCGCAACGAGGTTCTCTTTTTAGCATTAACCTGGACCGTTGTGCACCCGATTGAAGAAAACAGCCCGTTATGGGGCAAAACGGCGGCGGATTTGGAGCGGCTGCAGGCGGAGGTGCTGATTATGATGAGCGGCTTCGACGATACTTTTTCGCAGACCGTGCACACGCGTTATTCTTACCGCTATGACGAGATCAAGTGGGACGTGAAATTCGCTCCAGCTTTCGAGATCGGCGAGCAGGGCGACCTGATCATCGAGCTTGAAAGAGTCAGCCAGATCGAGACCGCCGTTGCCGCTAAAGCGCTTGACCCGCCGCAATTAACATAGTGACGGTGAACAACGATTGCGTTTTTTGCGGGATTGCGGCGCGAGAGATAGCGGCCCAAATTGTCTATGAGGATGCGGATCGCATCGCGTTTCTCGACAGCCATCCGGTATTCCCGGGTCACGTGTTACTTTGCCCGCGAGAGCACTACGTTACCTTGGCCGATTTGCCGTCCGGCCTGGTTGCCCCCATGTTTCTGATGGCGCAGACTCTGACGAAGGCGGTTGAAAATGCGATCGGCGCGGAGGGCACGTTTGTGGCGATTAATAATCGCGTCAGCCAGACTGTGCCGCATCTACACGTACACGTTGTTCCGCGGAGGCGCAGGGATGGGCTGAAAGGGTTCTTCTGGCCGCGGCAGCAATACAAGGACGATGCGGCTCGCGAAGCGGCGCGCGACGCGATCCAAAAAGAGCTACGCAAGCTGCTGGGTCAGGCTTCAGAGCCCAAGCCCAACCGGTGAGGCGCCTTTGGAGAGCGCTTCGATGACTCGCTCACGCTCACGCCAACCGCGATCGGCCGCGGAATCTAACGCCACGCGATAAACGATCAGCCCGATTATAAATTCGAGCGCTAACACTCCGACGAGCGCCCAGTAGCTTCGGAGCGCCCACTGCGCGAGAAAAGCGAAACCCATCAGAACCGTCATGCCGAGCGCGCATGCCAAGAACCATAGCTGCATTTTGCCGCCGGCCTGCTTGCGAAAGGTTTGCGCCGGATCGATCGGGCGAGGCATCGCGATCGACATCAGGTTGCCGGCTGAGAGGAAGAAAATGCCGACCACAGCGCTCGCTGCCAGAGCACTGCCAATAGATTCCGGCCCGCCTGACAACCGCAGCGCGGTGACGGCGATCGCGGCGATGATGCTCTGCGCCAGAATGAACCCCAGGGCGGCCAGGTTCTTGGCCTTCAAAACGGCCGCAAATGGAACCGGTGTGACGAAGTAGATTTGTGCAGCCTTGCGGTCGAAGCCGAAGATGTTCAGCAATAATACGTCGCTCAGAATGAGCAGCCCGTACAGATTGACGATGGGCAGAAGCTCTTGATGCATGAAAGCGCGATCGCTCCCCCTGCAAAGCGGCCGGGAGAATGACGAGGCTGAAGATGCAAGCCACGCCGAAGATAACCCGGAAGCGCGGCATGCGTAAAAGAGACCGGAACTCTTTTTCGAGCAGCGCAGCCATTGGGTCGCCGAACAGCCGGCCCGGAAGTCGAAGCACGCTTTCGAGCGCACCGCCTGTTCCCGCGCGGCGCGGGATTTTGCCGGGGGCATCCGACGGCCGGAAGACCTCCTCTTCGAGCAGAGCTTTCGCGAATTGCCGGCGCGCGAAGCGGTAAGCGACGAAGGTCCAGACGAGCAGCAGTATTAGCGCGCTGATCGAAAAGGAACCGACGCTTAGCATCGCGGCTTCGTGCCAAGGCGCGAACTGGCCGGCCGCGATCATCCATAAATATGGCTTTGCAATTCTTCCCAATGGAGTGCGCAGGAATAACTGCGGCAGCACGGCGACGCTGACCAGCAGAATCGCGAACAGTTCGCGCAAACGATTGTGCGCGAACGATTGCAGAAAGAGTTCCCGAATAGCCAGCGCGAGAAAAAGATTGAAAGGTATGTAGAGCAGCAGGAAAAGCGGCCAGAGCAGCGGCACCTCGGCGTGCCGCATCAAACCAATCAGCGCACCGAACAGGACGATGATCATCTCCGGCGCGCTGGTAACGCGCAGGAAGACTTCAATTCCGAACAGGGCGCTGGTGCGCACAGGATACATGCGCAGCTTGTTCAGTTGCAGGGACCAGCCGCTGCTCAGCGTGAAGAGCGGCACGATTTGCCAGAAGAGAAGCACGCCCATGAGGCCGGCAGGCAGCGCGCGCTGAAGCATCGGGAGAGGAACGCTTGGGAGCAAGATGGCGAGCGCGATCGCGAGCGCCGCGAAAATCCCATACCAGAGTAGGGAGAGCAGCCAGACGAGCACTGTGCCGGCACTCGTGCGCGGCAAATGGTTGCGCATCGTGCGCATCTGCGCCCATGCGATGACGGCAATCTGAGACCAAATGCCGCTCATAACCAATCGAGCTTCTCAGTATGCCGTTCTCCGCCGACCAGACGCACGAAGATGTCCTCCAGGGTGCTTGCGCCTTCGGTAGTTTGCTGCCGCAGCTCGGCGATGGTGCCCTCGACGACGATTTTGCCTCGATTGATGATGGCGACGCGGTCGCACAAGCGCTCAACCACTTCCAGCACGTGCGAAGTAAGAAAAACCGTCGCGCCGTGATGCACCTGTTCGATCAAAATGTCCTTCATCATGCGCGCGCCGACGGCGTCCACGCCTTCAAACGGCTCATCCATCAGGAACAGGCGGGGACGATGGATGAGTGCCGCGGCCATGGCGACGCGTTTTCGCATGCCCTTCGAATATTCACCAATCAGCTTGCGTTGGTTTGCGTCGAGCTCGAACAGTTGCAGAAGCTCCCGCGCGCGTTCCTTGGCAAGCGCTCGGGGCAGACCATATAGGCGAGCGACAAATTCGAGATATTCGGCGCCGGTAAGGTAATCGAAAAGCAGCGTGTCGTCGGGCACCAGCCCGATCTGGCTTCGGATTTCGAGCGATTTTTCAGGAAGCGGCAATCCGAGCACTTGCACCGTTCCGGAGTTGGGCTGCGCGAGCCCCATGAGCATTTTGATGGTGGTAGTTTTGCCCGCGCCGTTCGGCCCCAGGAAGCCGAAGAAACATGACTGTGGAACGGTGATGGTCAATCCATCGACCGCATGAACTCCGCTATAGATCTTGTGAAGATCGTGGATCTCGATTGCAGGAACAGCAGCACTTACATGGGCGTCCGCAGGCAGCGAATCGATGCCGGATGCGGGAGGACTCACGGCTGCGATCCCTGCGGAGCGCTGGTCTGTGCGGCGTGAATGGCGGCCAGCAAAGAGCCCGTCTGGCGCAGAATCGCCAGTTTCGCCCGCGTCACTTGCGCTTCCGCATCATATAAATCAACCCACCGGTTGCTTTCTTCCACACGCGCCTGCTCAACCCGGCTCATCGGCGTTCGGCCTTCCGTATTCTGGGCCAAAAGAACGGTTAAATCTTCGCGCGCAAGATCGAGTTGCATGCGCGTGAGGTCGCGTATGCTTTGCGCCTTCTGCAATTGCTCGTAGCTACGGCGCGTATCGGTCATAATGCGGTTGCGAACCTGGTCGGCTTGAACGCGCAGTTTCTGTAAATCCGTGTAAGTCTGCTCCAGTTGCCCTCGATTCGCGGAACCAATGAGCAACGGAACCGTAACCGCGGCACCAAGCTGAAAGTTGTTGTACTGAAATTTGCTGCTCGGAAAGTAATATTCGTAGGTATACCTTGCGAACAGGGCATATTGCGCGACTAAATCAATTTGAGGCCGGCGCGCCGACTTCAAACCACGTATGTCAATTTCCTTTGCAAGAACGTTGGCTTGCACTTGCCGCAGCTCGCGACTGTTGGCAAGGGCTTTGTCGGAGGCTTGGTTCTCAGGAGGCAGCGTCAGGCCGGCGGGGAGTTCCGAATCGATTGGCTTGACGCGATCCGTAGCCGGAAATCCGAGCGCGACCGCAAGCATCATCTCGTAATAATCTGCATCGAGGCGCGCTGAACCCAGGCGTTCCTGCGACATTGCGAGATTGACCCGCGCGCGCCGCAATTCAACCGGAAGCTCGCTCCCTTCATTTACGGCGGCACTCATCGCTTCGACGACTTTTTGAAGGCTCGGGATCTGGCTTGAGATGGTTTGGTCCTGATGCTCCATCTCGCTGGCCGTGAGGAACAGGTCCGCCGCATCGTATGCCGCGGCCTCTGCTTTCGCTTCGGCGCCATATTCGAGGGCATGCGCCTGTTCGCGCGCCGACACGATGGCGTAGCTTTTCGGTTTGTTATACAGCGCCATATCCGTTCGCACCTGGAAAATGCTCGGAGCATTCCCTTCGATGGTGTTCGGATAACCGTATGTATAGGCGGCGCCGCTGCCGCCATAAATCTTCGGCCGGAACGGGTCTTGCGCGACTTTAACCGCTTCTTCGGCGTACTGTTCGTCTAACCGCGCAAGTACGACATCCGGGTTCTGCCGCGCGGCCAGATCGAGCGTCTGCTCGAGAGTCAAGGAATGCACTTGGGCGGCTGCGACAGCGGCAAAGAAGAACAGACCAACGGCGATTTTCTGCATGAACACTACTCATGCTAGCTTGATCCCGCCGGGCAGACAGTAAAGGGATTTGAGTAGGATTACGAACTGCTCTCGCCCCAACTTTGTTCCAGCATCAGCGTGTATTCGCCGGATGCGTAGAGGTCGAAGGTGAACTCGTCCGCCTCCGGCCGGTCGAAAGCGGTGTCCCTGAGGCGTTGTTCATACCACTGATCCAGGTAGCGATGATAGCGGCGTAGAAACTCGCGCGAAAGAGCATCCGCTGCAGGAACCTCTTGAAAGACGGCGTGCAGCCCAAAGGAACGGCGAAACAGCGAACAGAAATCGAGCACGCCCCAGCCTTCCAGTTTCGTCCGCACATGAGCGGGCACATGCTGCACCAGGAATACAGCGAAGCTTTCGACCTTCATGCGGCGTCCCTCGAACGCACTGTTCGCGGTGACCGTTTCGGCGCACTGTTCGGCCCAGCGGGTAATATCTTTCCCGATGTAATAGAGCATCCTCAGTTCGGCGTATCGGCCCTTCAAAAGCTGCAAATCGAGGTCATTGGCAGTCGTCTCTTCGCGAGGCAAGAAGCCCTGCAAGGCAAGGCTCGCTCGCGAACTTTCCATCAAAACCGATGTATCCTCAGGACCAGAAAAGGGATGGAGAATCAGGGGCGGCAAGCGGAAGGCATCCACGCCGGAAGGTCTCATGACGGTATCTGCGCCAGTTAGCAAGTGTCTGACCTCGGCTGTTGAACTGATTCCTGCGGGCGAACGCAAGCCTCTACCCGCACTATTCGTATCGGCAGCGGGCCGCCGCCAGTGTACACTTTCCGCCAGATTCCTTACTTCTTCAGCACGGACGGAATCGGCACCTCGCAGCACTTTTCCGCCTTGGGACCGGGAACATCCGCCGGGCGCTTTAATTCCAAGTTGATCACGGATTGCAATTGGTCCCAGGAGACCGCGCCGCCGACGGTTCGGCCATTGATAAAGAGCGTTGGCGTCTGTTCAATCTGAAGGCCTTGGCCGGCTTTGAGGCTACGCTCTACCAGAGGAGCTGTTTGGTGGCTATCAATACAGGCAGCGATTTTGGACGTGTCCAACTGATGGTCCTTGGCAAAACTCAGCACCTTGTCCTTCAGATTGGTTGGGCTCATCTCTTGCTGGTGATCGAAGATCCAGTCGTGAAAAGCCCAGAATGCCGGAACGCTTTGATCGGCTATGCAATGCGACGCCTCGGCTGCGGCGAAGGCCCAGGGATGGATGGAAGCGATCGGAAAATCCTTATAAATCACCCGAACGTCGTTCGGATATTTCTGAGGGACATTGTCGCGGATGTTTTCGCCAATTCACGGCAATAGGGACACTCGAAATCGCTAAATAGGACGATCGTGACTTTCGCGTCAGCCGGTCCGAACGATGGACCATCGGTGGGCAAATGCTCGAGGGTATCGAGGAAGGGGCTATCATTCAGGTCCCAGATGGAGCCATTGACGAAGTGCAAACCATCGGGCGTTACATAGTAGACGCGGTCGAGCCGGTTTTGGCCCTTGGTCAAGTGCGCGACCACACGGAAGTAACCTTTATACGCGCTCGGGACCGGATCGTCGATCGAAAACTGGACGTCCGGGGTGAACCCTTCGGCGTAGCGGATATAGGATTCGAGTTTAGCTCTTATCGATCTTCGGAGGAGCCGGTTCGGCTGCGAAAAGTCCCGCGCAGCAAGACAAAAGAACAAGCGCCGCAAGCGCGCGATAGAGTCGCATCGACAGTCTCAGTTTACAAACCGCTCCTATACTGAGAATTGTCTCGATTCCGGCGCGTGCTGCCGCTCCTTACTGCTGCAGCCGCGATTGCATCTCTCTATCTCTATAATCTCGGCGGCGTCGGCGTGCTCGGGCCTGATGAGCCGCGTTATGCTCGCGATCGGGCAAGCCATGGCGCGTTCGGGCGATTACATCACCCCCCGGCTTTGGGGATCGCCCTGGTTCGAAAAACCGCCGCTGCTGTATTGGATGACGGCTGCTGGCACGCTTGCCGGATTCGAGCCCGGAAGTTGCGGCGCGTCTTCCAGTCGCGCTCTTGAGCCTCGCTTTCCTCGTTGTCGCATATATCCTGTTGCGGCGCGAATTCGGGTTCGAAGTCGCAGCCGCTTCTACGGTCCTGCTCGGAACGTCCGCGGGCTGGATTGCCTTCAGCGATCTCGCATTGACCGATTTGCCGCTCGCGGTGTTCTTTTCGCTTGCCGTGTTCCTGGCGTTGCCGTTATTGCGCGCTCAGCCGGAACTTCGCCTGATTCATTGGCGATTCGTGGGAATCGGCGTTTCCATCGCGCTTGCGGCGCTCGCGAAAGGACTCGTCCCGATTGCGCTTGCCGTTCCATTCCTCTGGTATCTCCGCCGTTTCTGGCGCTTCTGGTGGATCGCGCATTATTACGTTCGCCATGGTCGCGCTGCCATGGTATGTAGCCGTGTATCTTCGCAATGGCTACGCATTTATACGAAGAGCTATTCATCAAGCATCACTTCGAGCGTCTCTACTCGGCTTCCCTGCAGCATGTGCAGCCCTGGTACTACTACTTTCCGGTCATCCTTGCCGCGCTTTTCCCGTGGACCCCGCTGCTCGGTTTGCTTGGATCGCGCAAACTTCGCTGGGACGCACGCCGCCAATTTCTCGCCGCAATCTGCCTTTTCGGATTCCTTGTGTTCAGCGCATCGCTGAATAAGCTTCCAGGCTACGTGCTGCCGCTGATTCCCAGCCTGTTTGTGCTGATTGTGGGGATGTTTGAAGCTCAGCCGATTCCACGCCTCTCGCGCTGGTGGCTTTTGCCGTGCGCGCTGCTTGCGGCGACAATTCCGCTGCTTGCGCATGTGTTGCCGGAATCTCTGATCAGCGGGCGCTTGTCACTCGCCCCTGCAGCGAACATGACGCGCGTGGAATTTTTTTATATCGCGACGCCCGTCCTGGTCGTTTTCCTCGCTCGCCGCGCCTGGGCTGGCCTGCTGCTCGCTTTGTGTGTCGTTGCGAGCGGCATTTATATCAAAACCATCGCGTTTCCCAAACTGGATCGCCAATTTTCCGCGCGCCAGTACTGGGCGCAAATCAAAGATGTGCGAGGAACCATGTGCGACGGCGGAATGAACCGCGACTGGATCTTCGGCATCAGCTTCTATCGCGACCAGCATCTGGAGCCATGTTGGACGGGCAAATTCGACTTTGCCATCCGTTCCCCAGCCCACGGCATCCCCTCCGTTGAGCCGTTGCACCGCTGATCGATTCCGCTGATCCAGCCGCGGCCTGCTACTTTGTTTTATGCGCGAGCGGCGCCAATGCTTCGACGCCCTCGCCGAAACGCTCCGCAGCCTGCTAACAACAGTCCCGCACCCAACAGCAGAAAGCTGCTCGGCTCCGGCGTGGCGACCAGAAACTCCTGCTCGTGACCCGCAACCGTGTCGGAAACGATTTCGTATCCCGACAGATTCATTTTGCTGTAGTTCGGCAATCGCATCGTCGATGTAAGCTATTGTCTCCAATCAGGTACTTGTAGGAAGAATTGGTGATGCCGTAAGCCATAATGTCCCAGGCTGCTTCCTGAATACCGGTCCGATCGGTACGCCCGGTTTGAGGATTTGGCTCAGCAGATACGAATCTTCTTCGTACTCCTTGCTGTCACTTGGATGATAAGTGTCGCTCAAATTTGAGCTGCCCACTTGCGTCACATACGCGCTCCAGGTGTCACCGACATGGCTCTCATCGAAGAAATCGATGCACATCGACGAATAGTCCTGCCCATTGACCTGTAACGTGTACGGGCCAATATAGACGTTGTATTTGGTGGCTCCGTCAATGGTGACCCTGTTGACTACATCCGACGGGTTTCCCGAGTTGACTAGTTTCACTTGAGAAATGGGATCAGCCCAAATTACCGCCGCTCCCAGAAGAAAGAATGTCGCGAGAAGTTTCATAGCAATTCGAGCTTAGGGTTTCGAAGGCCCAGATCGCTATTGCTTCCAAGGATTTACGGCGTTTGAAACTGGAGGTACTTGGCAGGGCGGAACGTGCTCAACCGGGGCTCTTATTTCCGGGACTGCTAGGGTTGCACAAAAGCGCTCACAAGTTGCATCCAGACAAACAGGATGGCTATGAGCGAATACCGGAAATTAGGCAACAGTGATCTGGAAATTACTCCGCTGGGTGTGGGCGCGTGGGCCATGGGCGGTTCGGGCTGGGCATTTTCCTGGGGCGAGCAGGATGACAACGATTCTATCGGCGCAATCCGCGCTGCACTCGACGCGGGCATCAATTGGATCGACACGGCCGCGGTGTACGGGCTTGGCCACTCGGAAGAGGTGGTCGCAAAAGCGCTAGAAGGCATCTCGAAGCGGCCCTATGTCTTCACGAAATGCGAGCGCCGATGGGACGAAAATCGCAAGATCTTCCCATCCTTAAAAGCGGATTCCATTCGCAAGGAGTGCGAAGACAGCCTGCGCCGGTTGAAGCTGGACACGATCGATCTGTATCAGATCCACTGGCCCGATCCCGACCAGGACATCGAAGAGGGCTGGACAGAGATGGCGCGGCTGCAGCAAGAAGGCAAAGTGCGCTGGATCGGCGTCTCGAATTTCAATGCCGGCCACATGAAGCGCGCGATGAAAATCGCGCCGATTACGTCCTTGCAGCCGCCTTATTCGATTCTTGCGCGCGACGTGGAGCAGGAGATTCTTCCCTTCGCGAAACAGAACAACATTGGCGTAATCGTCTATTCGCCGATGCGCAACGGACTGCTGGCCGGCACAATGACCCGCGAACGCGCGCAGAAGCTGCCGGAAAACGATTGGCGGCGCCGTAATCCCGATTTTCAAGAGCCGAAGCTGAGCCGTAATCTCGAGCTTGTCGAGCTCCTCCGCAAAATCGGCGAGCGGCATGGGCGCGCTCCGGGCGAAGTTGCGATTGCGTGGACACTGCACAACCTGGCGGTAACTGGAGCCATTGTCGGTTTGCGGCGCGCGGATCAGTTAAATGGCACGATTGGCGCTTTGGCGTTCCGGCTGACTCCGGAAGAAGTCGCGGAAATCGAAGCGCTGGCGAATCAGCAGGTCAAGCAGCACGCCGGCGCCTAGCGCGATATGCGTTCGCCATACTGGTCGAAGAGAAGTCTTACACCTGGAGTCCGCCCCATGACCAGTGTGGGATTTCGAGCCCTTTAGGCACATCGTCGGCAGAGTCGTGGTAACGGGCCATCGTTGTAGTAGTCGCCCAAGCGAAGTAGTCGTGCACCACTTGCCGCCTCGACGACAGTACGCATGCCCTCATCATCCCAACTCTTTTGCACCCATGGCAGAGGGTAGCCGTGGCGATTGAGCATGGACAGCCAATCCCCGTAAGTGGATTGCCTTGTTATCGCCAACCAGGAAATTACGCGAGTCCCGATACACTGCTGCGCCAACGTACGACTAGCCGAGGACTCAACTTGGATTGCTGAGCCGGGGGTGTCGGGCAAGCTCGGAGGTTTCACTTCATTTTTGCGATGGAGTTTTGCAACCGGGCGGAAAGCAACTGTGGTGCTGCGACCGGCCGTTCCGGGCGTTTCAATCTGCACCTGACGTTTGCACATGCTCGACCCGATGTCTACGAGCGCTCAAGGATGTTGCAAAACTTACCGTTTTCGAGACGGCCATCTTAAAAGCTGCCCGCAAAGAATACAGCGCGACAGCCCTTTGTCTTTCTCCGTGGCGGCCTGCGTGTGCGGGCAATCTCCGCGTTTGATCATGGGCGGCCTTCGATTAGTGCGGGTGAGCGTCGGCACGATGAAAGCGCCGGATGCCTTTGATTTCCTTCTCACGCCTCCGGGTCTGCGCGATATCGTAGGCGGACTGCATCCGCATGAGCGTGTCCATCTTTACGCCGAACGCCTTTTCGATGCGTAGGGCCATGTCGCCCGATAGATCGGCCTTGCCGTTCAGCAAGCTGGAAAGGGCAGGGCGAGATACCTGAAGGGCCTTCGCCGCGTCACTGACGGTCAAGCCTGCGGGTTCAATGATCTCCGTCCGGATAAAATCGCCGGGGTGCGGCGGGTTCTTCATGGGCATGGCTCGGTGCTCCTTAATGCTAGTGGTAATCCTCTAAATTCATGTCACAGATTTGCGGCTCGTCGTCTATCCAGAACGTCAAACGACGGTTCCGGGTAATGCTTAAGCTCCATGTGCCTTTGCGGTCGCCGGGCAAAGTGTGAGGCTTCCACGCGGAAAGCGCTCGCAACTCGTCGGCCTCCTGCATGCCGTCGAGAAACACAAACATCTTCCGCAGCTTGTCCACCGTGTCGGGCGGAACTCCTTTAGCGCTGTCGTCCTCATAAAGGCGTTTCAGGCCCTTGTGCGCGAAGCTGCGAACTTTCATGGTATTCCTGTAGCCTGTAGCTTAACACTTGTCAATGGGTTGCTCATGCAACCCTGCTCCCGGCGAGGGTGGTGGGGGTAGCATGCTCATAGGGTTGCGAAGTGGTTTTAGCACCCGCAGGGCGTCGCCCTTGACCACGCGAGGGGCAAAGCCCCTTGTTGCATGCGTTTCGAGGCTCAGTTCGCGCGATAATGATGGCCGGAAGTATCTCGCTAGAAGAAGCGGGGACCGAATCGCTTTAGTGCTACATGGCAATGGTGCATGTGCCCTCCGACACCCACGGTAAAAGGAGACTCCGTGTTTGTGAATTGTGTCCTGCCTCGCATTGCACGAGACTTGAGGGGTTGGCCGTCTTTGTACCAAATATCGAGGGGAGCATAGAACAGTTCAAATCCAAACGGTCCAATTGCCGGTCCGCCATCGCCCGAAAGCTAGAGTTCATCGCATGATACTACTCACCCTTTCGGGCGATTTGTGTCATTTGATATCTCCATCGGAGACGTATTTTAAATTAATCCTTGGACGCCTGTCCGGGAACTCAACGGGTGAAGAGAACCCGCCACTTCCGTTCAGGTGGCGCGAGCCACAAAGGACCCATTGTGAAACAGCATCAGGATAAAGGTGCCATATGGTCCAGTTGCTGGAGCATCCCCAAGTCATCCCGCACGGCAAAGTGCTCAATATTTTCCCTTCCTTCAGCCGAAACCGGTGAATGTGCTTGACCTTCAACGTCTTCCCGTTGGCAGCCAGAGTTGGTCCATGGAGAGGCGGAATCAGTGGAAATTCTCCCAGATGTGTCCCCTGACATGACGCTTCGCACATCACAAGATCGCCTTCCGCCGCCATCAAATCCACTGTGAAGCGCAAGTCAGGGAAGGCCGGTCCGCCAGACCTGAACGATGTGTTTCACAATGGGTCGAGCATCCTGACACTGCTGGCCAAAATTCATGAAGTCCTCAGCGAAGAAATCCTCGACCCTTTCGACTTGGCCGTTGTTCCAAAGCTCCTCGAAATGACCGATAACACAGGTCTTGTTTTCATCACCGGAAATACGATCTCCGGACCCAATTATAGAGGCAGTGCAGGCGAAGGCGGCGTTCACTCGTAACCATGTCCCTTTCGGCATGACCTGATGTGCGGCTGCGGCGTCCCACAAAGGACCCTTTCTGAAACTTGCGCTCGTCGAGTTTCTTGCCGAGATATTTCGAGCGGGTGCGGCTGTCCTCTTTCAATAGACGCACCAATAGGGGCCATGCGCGAGGCCACCTTTGCAGACCTTACATGCTGGGTTTCCACATTCACAAGTTCAAGCTGATAGGTGCCTGTGGGCGTCTTGCGTTCTTCAACGCTGACCCGGCTGGCGCGGCGCTGCTTCTTTTTTTCGGCGGGGGCGGCCGTCGCTATGCGGTCGTGTAACCAGTCGTCGAGCTGGCGCAGCTCATCGAGACACAGCGCCTCGGCCGCCGTTCTCGCTCGGGTAAATTTAGGGCCGTAAATACGGCGGCGGGCGGCGGGCATGTGGTTAACTCCTGTCTTATGTAACTAGTGATATATAAAAAGCACTTCTGGGCTGGACCTCCCTGGTGAAGCGCCAGGCACTTGGCCGTCTATCCTTGCGATCTTTCCTATAAAGACCCATAACTCCGCCGACCTAGACTTGAATTGAGCCGCACGCCGGCTCCTCGGAAAGGAACAACAATGCAGAAGCGCACGTTGGGTAAAAGCGGCCTCGAAGTTTCAGCTCTCGGATTAGGCTGCATGGGTTTAAGCTTCGGATTCGGGCCTGCAACAGAAAAGCAACAGGCGATTACGCTCATTCGGACTGCCTTCGAGCGGGGCGTCACATTCTTTGATACCGCCGAAGCTTATGGTCCCTTCACAAATGAGGAACTGCTCGGAGAGGCAATCGAGCCGTTTCGTAACCAAGTCGTGATTGCAACGAAGTTCGGGTTCCAAGATGCAACCCCGCAGAACGGCGTGAATAGCCGTCCCGAGCGAATCCGGCAGGTGGCGAATGAGTCACTGAAGCGGTTGCGAACGGATGTGATCGATCTGTTTTATCAACACCGGGTCGATCCGAATGTGCCCATGGAGGATGTTGCCGGCACAGTAAAGGATCTGATTCAGCAGGGCAAGGTGAAGCACTTCGGTCTGTCGGAGGCGGGCGCGCAAAGTATCCGGCGTGCTCACGCAGTGCAGCCCGTCGCGGCCCTGCAAAGCGAATATTCACTCTGGTGGCGCGAGCCGGAAAACGAGATCTTGCCTACCTTGGAAGAATTAGGAATCGGCTTTGTACCGTTCAGCCCTCTCGGCAAAGGTTTCCTGACCGGCGCGATCAACGAGAACACACAGTTCGACAGCAAGGACTTCCGCAACATCGTTCCTCGTTTCACGCCGGAAGCACGAAAAGCCAACCAAGCCATAGTCGATTTGCTCGGCCAGATCGCGGAGCGCAAGAAAGCCACTCCCGCTCAGGTCGCACTTGCCTGGTTGCTCGCTCAGAAGCCTTGGATCGTGCCGATTCCAGGCACCACGAAGCTACATCGTCTCGAAGAGAACATCGGAGCCGTCCAGCTGCAACTAAGCGCGGAAGATCTCCGCAGCATTAATCAAGCCGCGTCGAATATCACGATAGAAGGCGCAAGATACCCCGCGCACCTGCAGCAAATGGTAGGCCGCTGATACGCGACAATGAACCTGTTGCTATTGGATAAGCCTAGCGTTGGGCTAGGGAACGGAGCTGCTTCGCTTGTCGTTGTTCACCAGGCATAACATCAACATCACAGGGAGCGGTGAAAGGACAATTCTGTTCGCCCACGGCTACGGATGCGATCAAACCATGTGGCGCTCCGTTGCTCCTGCTTTCCAGGATCAATACCGCGTGGTTCTGTTCGATTACGTCGGCGCCGGGAACTCCGATATTTCGGCATACAGCAGACAAAAATACGGAACCCTCAGTGGATATGCCGACGATGTGTTGGAAATAATTGACGCGATCGGAGGTGAGCCGGTGATCTTCGTCGGTCATTCCGTCAGTGCTCTGATCGGAGTGCTTGCCTCCATTCGCCGGCCGCAGGCTTTTGACTCATTGGTGCTCGTCGGGCCGTCGCCTTGCTATATCAATGACGAGCAATACGCCGGTGGATTTTCACGCTCCGACATCGAAGGACTGTTAACGATGTTGGATGATAACCATTTAGGCTGGTCGAAAACGATGGCGCCTGCCATCATGAAGAATCTCGAGCGTCCCGAACTGGCGGAAGAGCTTGCAAACAGCTTTTGCCGCACCGATCCCAGGATCGCTAAGCATTTCGGACGCGTTACATTTCTCTCCGACAATCGAGCCGATCTTTGCCGAGTGACTGTTCCGACTCTTGTGATGCAATGTTCAGAGGACGATATTGCTCCTGATTGCGTCGGAGAGTACGTCCATCGAAATATCCCGGGAAGCAGCTTTGCCAAGTTACAGGCAACCGGACATTGCCCTCACATGAGTGCGCCTGCAGAAACAATCCAGGTTATTCGAGATTATCTTGAGCGACCATGAGCATCTCTCGTTATCCGCAGATGCGGCTTTCCTTGAGGCTGCAGACACGCTATATGGCCTCGCGCCTTTTGGATACATCGCAACGGCTGGGTCCGGTAAAGTTCTTCTCGTCAACAACACACTTCTAGCTTGGTTGGGCTATACGCGCGAGGAGTTACAGTCCCGACTTCGGTTAGCGGATCTGCTCACTCCAGGGGGCCGTCTGTTTTATGAGACGCATCTCGCTCCCATTCTCATCGCAGACAACTCTGCTGATGAAGTTGCTCTTGATCTCGTAAGCAAACAGGGCAGCATTGTGCCGGCATTGGTGAACGCGCGGCAGAGTTGCGACACGACCACCAAAGCCGTCCTGAATCGATGGACGATTTTCAAGGCTACCGAACGCAGGCTATATGAGCGCGAGCTGCTTTCTGCCCGGAATTTGTTTGAAACGACGCTATCGAGTATCGGTGATGCGGTCATCACAACGGATGCTCAAGGGGCAGTCATATTTATGAACGGTGTTGCGGCTGATTTGACCGGCTGGGATCCGGACCTTGCGGTGGAAAGACCCATCGAAGACGTGCTGGTCTTGACTTTCGAAGACACGAATGAACCGGTCGTGAATCCGATTCGGCATGCACTCCGCACAAAAACGAAAGTCGGGATAGCAAACCATACAATCCTGACCTCGAGAGACGGAAGAAAGTTTTTCATCGATGACTGCGCAGCGCCTATCCTGAATCAGGAAGGTGCGATATCCGGTGCAGTAATGGTGTTTCGAGACGTCACCCATCGGAGGGAGGCCGCAAGGGCCTTAGAAAACGCTTATAGACGGTCAGAGGCGAATGCCGCTGAACTCCGCCGTTCTAACGAGGATCTCTCGCAATTTGCTTATGTCGCATCTCACGACCTCCGGTCGCCGTTGAAGACAGTCACTATGTATAGCCAACTGCTGCAGCGTCGCTACGGCGACCGGCTTGATAGCGATGGAAAGGAACTGCTTTCGGAAATCGAGACCGCAACGAAGCGGTTGGGCGCGCTCATTGAGGATCTCCTCGCATTTTCGGCTCGTCCCGTCGAAGCCCGAATATTCGATAGAACCGACGAATGCTGAGGCAGTTCTGCAGATCGTCCTCGACAATCTTCGGGGGATTATTGTCGAATCGAAAGCGATCGTTGAATCGGGACCGCTGCCAATGCTTCATATCGACAGGACAAGCCTCGCTCGCCTATTCCAAAACCTGGTTACAAACGCAATTCGTTACCGCTCCTCTGCGCCCCCGCATATATGGATTTCTGCAACGCAGGAAAGTAAGTTCTGGCATGTCTGCTGTCGCGATAACGGAATTGGCATACCCGCCGAGCATTACCAGAGAATTTTTGAGCCCTTTAAGCGGCTGCACGGTTATGAGATTCCGGGTAGCGGAATCGGCCTGGCGCTTTGCAGAAAAATCGTCGAACGTTACGGCGGCCGAATCTGGGTGGAATCGGGTGTCGGGGAAGGTTCAACGTTCCACTTCACCATTCCAACTACTCAAGGCGCTGGAGCGGCTGTACCCGGCCTTTCGCCCGATTGAGAATGAAGTAAATCGGCAGCCCGCAGAGCACGATCAGCAATCCGGGCCAGGTGGTCGCAGGGCGATAGGCGAACAGGCACACTAGCACTGCGCATCCGCCCGCAATGTAAATGAGCGGGATGATGGGATACCCGAACGCTTTGTAGGGCCGTTCCGCATTCGGGCGCTTGATGCGCAGCCGGATTACGCCCGCAATGGTCGCGATGTAGAAAATCAGCGCTGCCGAGATCACGTAATCGAGAAGATTGCTATACAAGCTGCCATAGGCGTGCGTCGCAGGGTTATAAGTGCGGGGCAAAACCAGTAGCGCAGCCCAGACGCCTTGAATCATGAGCGACCAACCCGGCACATGCGCTCGATTGAGGTTGCCTGCGCGCTCGGGAAAAAGCCCGTCGCGCGCCATCGAATAATAAACGCGCGGTCCGGAAAGGATGAGCGCGTTCATACAGCCGAATGTCGAAATCATGATGGCAATGGCCATCAGCAGAGCGCCCCAGCCAGGGAAGATCACCTCCAGCATTGCGGTTGCCACTCGATCGGACGGCGCATGTTGGATGGCGCCGAGCGGCAGAACCAGCAAGTACGCGACGTTCGCCAGAACGTAGAGCCCGGTTACGCACACGGTCCCAATCGCCAGGGCGCGCGGCATGGTTCTTCGAGGATCTTTGATTTCGCCTCCGGCGAACGTGACATTGTGCCAGGCGTCGGCGGAAAACATGGAGCCGGATTGCGAGACACAGATCGCCGCAAACAGGCCGAATCCCGTCAGTGCGCTCCATGAGGCGGTGAGCGGAGTCACGTTGCGAGGCGTCCAGAAATTGGTGAAGTTCGCCGCAACTGCGTCATGCTTCCAAAACAGCAGCCCCAGAAGAATCAAAGCTGCGAGCGCGATCACTTTCGCGGAGGTAAACAGGTTCTGAACGATTTTGCCGTATTTGATGCCGCGGCTGTTTGTCCAGGTGAGCAGTGCGATTACCAGGATCGCGGTCAACTGCCCCGTAGAAAGTGACACTGCGTAGCCGCTTGATAGATGAATGGGCGGGATGAGATAGCGCTGTTCGGAGATTGCGGGCCATAGAACGCCCGTGAACCTGCCAAACGCGACGGCGACGGCCGCGATGGTGCCGGTTTGAATGACGGTGAACAAGGTCCAGCCGTAAAGATATCCGGCGATGGGCGAAAACGCTTCCCGCAAGTAAACGTACATGCCGCCGGCTTTCGGCATCATGGATGACAGCTCGCCATAAGAGAGCGCCGCCGCGACCGTAACGACCGCGGTATACAGCCACGCCACCAACAACCACCCGGGGCTGCCGATATTTCGCGCCATATCGGCCGGCACAATGAAAATGCCCGAGCCGATCATCGCGCCCATGACAATCATGGACGAATCGAACAGGCCCAGTTCGCGGACGAAACCGGTTTCGCGGTCGATTGTTGCGGTGGTCGCGCTATCTGCTTGCATGAGCCGCCCGGCGCGACGTCATCGCTTGTTCTACCGTTCGCTGCACCTCGCGTTTTTCCTCTTCGGTCAGCTCCAATCGCGGCGCACGCACGCGGCTCGATCCCATGCCAACCAGTTCCTGTACATATTTGATGAGCTGCACGAATTTGGGCACGGTGTCGAAGCGCAGCAGTGGAAGGAACCATTTGTAGAGTTCGAACGCGGCTCCGCGCTCGCCGCGGCGCGCCAATTCAAACAGCTCGACCGATTCGCGCGGCAACGCATTCGCAAGGCCGGCGATCCAGCCGCTCACCCCGCCGTAGATCGCTTCGACCACCAGGTCATCTACGCCGCAGAGAATCTCCAATCCTTCAGGGATCAAGCTTCGCAATCCGGCCACACGGCGCACATCCGCGCTCGATTCTTTGATTGCGTGCAGGTTCTCGTGCTCGCTTACGAGCTCTCTTACTTGTTCAGGCAGGAAATCGACGCGGTACGCGATGGGGTTGTTGTAGAGCATCGAGGAAAGCGGTGTCGCTTTGAGCACCGCACTCACGTGTGCCTTCATTTCGCGCCAGTCGCCCACGTAAACGTAGGGCGGCAATACCATCAACCCGGCGCAGCCTGCATCCTGAGCAGCTTTCGCGAGCGCGACGGCTTCGCTAGTGCTCAAAGCGGAAATTCCAGCCACTACGGGCGCGCGATCACGCAACGCTTTCGTCGCTGTGCGTAAAATCGCCGTCTTCTCCTCGAAGCCGAGCGTCGCTCCCTCTCCGAGAGAGCCAAGCGCGACAACGCCTGCACAGCCGTTATCGATCAGCCAATTGCAATGTTTCACCAGAAAGTCATGATCCACCGATCCGTCAGCGCGAAATGAGGTCGTTATCGCTGGAATGACGCCACGCCAGTGCATCGTTTGCATTGTCACATCTTTTCAGATGCGAAGCTCAATGGTGAAATCGGGCCGGGTCAAACGGGCGCGGGTCGATCTGCGACGCTCTGCCCAAAATCTGGTCCGCAAGCAGTCTCGCGGTCGCAAGCGAAGTGGTTGCGCCCAGACCTTCATGGCCCGTGGCCGCATAGACGCGGTCGTACCCTGGACATTTTCCGATCAACGGCAGCCCGTCGGAAGTGCCCGCGCGAAATCCGGTCCAGCTTCGGAGTTGCCGCGCTTCTTTCAAAGCCGGCATGAATTCAAACGCGCGAGCGAGCATCCGGTCCACGACGGCAGGCTCCGATTGCGGGTCTTCGACTCCGTACTGCCGCGACGATCCGACCAGCAATTCGCCGTTGCGGTTCTGCCTCACATTGAAGGCGACGGAATCGCCTTCTTCGGCATTCGTCGATGTGACGTAACCGAGCTCGGCGATTTGATGGCGAGCGAAATCCGGCCCCGGATCGACCACCACAATGTGCCCCTTTCGAGCGCGAATAGGCAATCCCGGAGTAAGCGTCGCGGCGGCAGTGCCTGTTGCGTTGATGATCGCGGCCGCAGTAATTGATGAGCCGTCACTGAGCCGCACTTCGCCATCCGAGATGTGAACGGCTCGCGTCGGAATCAGATCAGCGCCGCTTCTTCCAGCGAAAAAGTTCGCGGCGGATGCAGGATGCACGGACGCGTCATCCGGTATAAGAACGCCGCCTGCGAGGCCGGGGCGCAGATTCGGCTCAAACTCAACCAGCTGTTGAGCAGCGATGAATTGCCCACGTTTATTTTTGGCGATCGCTATCTCACGTTTCTCCGCAGCAATCCAGAGCGTTCCGCATTGCCAATAGCCGCATTCCACTGGCAGTTCGTTCGCCAGCTCTCGCCAAAGCTGTAGGGAGTAAGTCGTGAGTGCGAACTGGGGCGGGGAATCGTCCATCGTGACCAAGTGCCCCATGCCGGCATTCGTCGCGCCACTGCCGATTCCGTTCTCTTCTACGATCGTGACGCGCAAGCCCGCACCGCTCAATGCATCCGCGCAAGCCGCGCCCACAATTCCAGCCCCAACGATTACGACATCGGGCATTAAGCCGGAATGCCCCAGCAGAACGCGTCGCGCTCATCGATGACGAGATCCGCCTCCGCCGTCACAAACGCGGATCCCTTGATAAATGGAATGATCTCGCCATTCACAAGCTGCACGTGGCCTTCGAACAGGCTTCCCGTAATGCTCTCCTGGACCCAGAGCTGGTTTTCCTTGAACTTTCCATCCGCATACAGACACGCCATCTTCGCGCTGGTACCCGTGCCGCACGGCGACCGGTCATAGGCGCGCCCCGGACACAAAACGAAATTCCTACTCTGCGCGCGGGCGTTGTTGGGCCTCGCGAATAGCTCAATATGATCGATCTCGCCGCCCTCGGCGCCGGTGATGCCTTGCTTCTCGAGCGCTTTTCGAATTCGCCACGTACATGCGGTCAACTCATCGAGGTTGTGCATCGATAGCTCAATCGGGCTTTCGCTCTTGACCTGAAAGAACCAGTTCCCGCCCCAAGCGATGTCGCCTAAAATCTCGCCCCAGCCCGGGACGTCTACGGACACGTCTTTTCGGAATCGGAAGCTCGGCACGTTACGCACCGTCACTTCGCCCGTATCGTGCAATTGCGCGCTGACGATCCCAACTGGCGTTTCGATCCGAATTGTGCCCGGCTGAACGCGTCCCAGATAAGCAAGCGTCGCGACCACGCCGATTGTGCCGTGACCGCACATGCCCAAATAGCCGACGTTGTTGAAGAAAATTACCCCGAACTGGCAAGTGGCATCGGCAGTTTCGCACAGCAAAGCGCCAACGATTGCGTCCGACCCGCGCGGTTCGTTCACGATGGCCGAACGCACGGCGTCAAACTCGTTTCCGCCAGCGCTCCCGGCGCTCCCACATGCTGCCCGTTCCGAGGTTCGGGCCGCCGCTCAAAACCAGGCGAGTCGGCTCTCCGCCGGTATGAGAATCAATTACGCGGATGCGCATCACCCAACTCGCATGATGGCACGCGTGCGGCTTGTATCTAGCCGGAAGTTGCGGCTGCGAGTTCCGCGACGAAGGTCGTGCTCTCCCGACCACCATCGCAGGGCAGCGAAACATCCGGGAAACAGCGCCGGAAGTGTTGCGCCAGGTACGCGGCCAGTTCATGAGGAGAGAAACTGCGTCCTTCATCGAAGATCGCCACTACGGATCCGTCTAAATCCTTTGCAAGAAGTATTTCGAACTCTTCGGGAACGAAGCGGTAATCTTCGTCCTGATAACCCGTAATTGCGCCCGTGATCACCGGCCCCCAGGAACGGAAACACAGGTCGACCTGAATTCCGGTCGAGGGGTGCCGCGCACGCAAAAGTCGAATTCCCTCAGCGGGAATCCAGCGCACCAGATCCTCTTCGGTACACCCGTTCCGGAAAACGGCGCGGTTGATCTGCTCGGTTTGGCGCTGCAACTCGGAGCGCAATTGTTGCCAAAATTCGTTACCTTCGTGGAACAACGGGGTAGCCACCGGTTTTGATGATGCACTCATGCGTCCCTCCCGGTTTGCAAGGTCGTTCGCGCCTGTTTCGTTAAAGCGCGTTAATCGAGTGTAGCGCTTTTTTCAAAGACAAGTAAGAGCCACGAGGGGTGCGATTTACCTCCGTCCGCCAGCTCACAACTACCATCCAAGGACATGCGCAAAAACCAAGGGCGCGACGATCGAGGCGTCCGACTCGATCACGTATTTCGGGGTATGGATGCTCAGCTTTTCCCAGGTGATCTTTTCGTTCGGGATGGCGCCCGAATACGACCCGTAGCTGGTTGTGGAATCGCTGATCTGGCAGAAGTAACCCCACAAAGGCGTGTCTTTGCGTTCAAGATCCTGCCGCAGCATCGGCACAACGCAAATTGGGAAATCGCCTGCGATGCCGCCGCCGATCTGGAAAAATCCAATAGACGCCTGCGCGGCCGTGTTCGAATACCACTCCGCCAGCGCCATCATGTATTCGATTCCTGTGCGGACCGTGTGTACGTTCTTCACATCGCCTGAGATGCAATGCCCCGCGTACATGTTGCCGAGCGTCGAATCCTCCCATCCGGGCACAAAAATCGGCAGGTTGCGTTCCATGGCCGCATAGAGCCAGCTATCTTTGACATCGATTTGAAAATCCCGCTGCAGCTCTTTCGATTGCAGGATTCGATAGAAGAACTCGTGCGGGAAACAGCGTTCGCTTTTCTTATCCGCGGCTGTCCACTCGCGCAAGATCACGCTCTCGATGCGCCGCATTGCTTCTTCTTCCGGAATACAAGTGTCGGTCACGCGATTCATGTGCTTATCGAGCAGCGCCTGTTCGTCTTCCGGCCGCAGGTCGCGCCAGTGCGGCACGCGCTCATAGAAGTTGTGCGCCACCAGATTGAAAACGTCTTCCTCGAGATTCGCGCCGGTGCACGAGACACCGTGTATCTTGTCCTGCCGGATCATTTCCGCCAGTGATAATCCCAGTTCCGCGGTGCTCATCGCCCCGGCAAGCGTCAGAAACATCTTGCCGCCTTTGTTCAGATGAGCAACGTACGCTTCGGCCGCTTCCACGAGCGTCGCGCCGTTGAAGTGCCGGTAGTGATGCTTGATGAACTTTGAAATCGATCCCGGATTCATTTTCTTCTACGGTATCGTTCTCGTCTCTTCACTTAGGTAGACTCGCATTTTGCAAGTCCGCATTCGTATCTTGCGACCGGCCGCGGCGGCGCTGCCCGAGCAGCCTGGCGAAGACACAACCGAACCCCCCCCCTCTGCGCCGCGCAAGACGCTGAGCGGCCGCCTTGGCCTGGGCGCGTCGTCCCAGGTCGCGTTGGGAATTCTCGTGAGCCGCTTGGCAGGTCTTCTGCGTGAACGGCTCACCGGACATTTTTTTGGCGTTTCGGGCGTTGCGGATGCCTTTCGAGCCGCCATACGCATCCCGAACCTCCTGAATAATTTGTTCGGCGAAGGCGTGCTTTCGGCGTCGTTCGTCACGGTCTATGCCAAACTGCGCGCGACCGCTCAAGACGAAGAGGCCGAAGACACCGCCGCTGCCGTGTTTGCCATTCTTGGCCTGCTCTGTTCGGCGCTCGTCGTGCTCGGTGTGATCCTTACACCGTGGCTGATCGACGTGATTGCTCCGGGTTTCACGGCAGAAGTGCGCGTGCTGACGATTCGGCTGGTTCGCATCCTATTCCCAGCCACCGGCTTATTAGTGATGAGCGCCTGGTGTCTCGGGGTGCTGAACAGCCATCGCCGATTCTTGCTTTCCTATATGGCGCCCGTTGCAATGAATGCCACCATCATCACCGCGCTCCTGGTGTTCGGCCCCAAATCTCATCCGGACGCGTTGGCCGTCGATCTCGCCTGGGCTTCGATCGTCGGAGCCGGACTGCAATTCCTGGTGCAGTTGCCCAAGGTGCTTCAATTTCTGCCGCGCTTCCGCCCGAAGCTCGATTTCGAATCGCCTCACGTGCGTTCCGTCATCCGCAACTTTGGCCCGGTGTTCCTCAGCCGCGGAGTGGTGCAGCTCAGCGCATATGTCGATTCGATGATCGCGAGCTTCCTGCCGCATGGAGCCGTCGCGACGTTGGGATACGGGCAGGTGATCTCAACCCTGCCGATCAGTCTCTTCAGCATGTCGGTTTCGGCGGCCGAATTGCCGGCCTTGTCGAGCGCCGTCGGCGACCAGAGCGAAGTCGCTTCCTTTTTGCAGCGCCGTTTGTCGGCTGGCCTGCGGCGAATTGCGTTTCTAACTGTGCCTTCAGCCGTCGCGTTCCTGGTGCTCGGAGATATCGTCGGAGCGGCGCTATACCAGTCCGGCCGTTTTCATCATGCCGATGCGGTCTATCTTTGGTCCGTGCTGGCCGGCTCTGCGGTCGGCCTGCTCGCGACGGGACTTGGCCGGCTCTATTCATCGGCCTTCTATGCCTTGCTCGATACGCGCACGCCTCTGCGCTTCGCCGTGATTCGCGTTGTGCTGACGACCGCGCTCGGTTTTCTGTTCGCGCTAGTTTTGCCCGGTTGGATCGGCGTTAGCCACAGGTGGGGGGTTGCCGGCTTGACCGCGTCGGCCGGAATTGCCGGATGGGTCGAGTTCGCCTTATTACGCTACTCTCTCGCACGCCGCATCGGCCCCGTTCCGCTGCCTGCTGAATTCACATTGACCTTGTGGTCGGTCGCCTTTGTGGCAGCCGTTTCCGGCTATGCCATCAAACTGCTCATCGGAACCGCGCACCCGATCATCCTGGCCGCGATCGTGCTTCCGGTCTACGGCGCTCTGTATTTTGGAGGCACAGCCATGCTGGGTATCGCGGAAAGCCGGGCAACGTTAAGGGCGGTGCTTCGCGCGTTGTGGCCGAGTGCCCGATAGACTTCGAAGGGGTACTTCGCTTCGCGCCTGGGGAGCAGCACTGCCCGACGCTGATCGTAGAAAGCTAAAATGCGCGCAACAATTCCTGAGATCGTAACCGCGCCGCCGTTAGGCGGAGACTGGGCGGAAAACGCGGACGTCATTCAAGCGTCGCCCATTAGCGTGTTTGACACCCCACCAGAGCAGCGGCGAATCCTAACAGGTTTCAAACACATCGACGAAAAAATCATCATCGGCCCCCACGGAAGAGTGTCGTTCATCGGCATATTGGCCGGTGCAAACCGTGCTAAGTCAGGCCTATTACTCTCAGTGACACTGTAGGCAATCAAATAACTTCATCTGATGCTGGTACTTACGGGGATGCTAACGTAGCTATTGACACGGTTAATGACACCGTCGTTGACAGTGTAAGTGTTCGGGAGTATCACCTAAACAAGAGTGAGAAGCAAGGGGAGAAAGAGAAAGACAAGAAGCCCATGCCTGTTACTCTCTTCCTGCGGGGGCAAGGCCCCTGCACCCCCGAGCTGCTATTTGCGACAGAAACAATATGTATCCCGCTAAGCTGTTCGGAACAGCAACCAGAACCCGGCGCGCGGCCGGCCGCCACCGCGCCCGAGGCCGATGTCGCAGCCGCCTTCGCCAGAACCTATTACCGCGAGCTCGCACCGCGTCACTGATGGTGATTTTAGTGTTATGGATTTCGTTTCACCCGGCAAGAGAATTTCGCTGGGCTCAGTCCCAAAGAGCTGAGGTGCTTCATATATTACTCTTTCCGCCAGAGTGGCAGGAACCGAAAACATCGATCATCTCCGGCTGCAAACATCATCTCTCCCGCTCGCCTGGAGCAGCTGTTGCCAAAATGATCGAGCAGACGCCGGAGGATTTTACGTCAGCGGCTCAGTCATGCAGCCGATTCCCATTCCCGCACCCCACTGCCAGCACTGTGGTGGACCAGGATCGGTAACGATCGAGCACCCGGCTTACCAGGATTGCCGGGCAGGTTTCAAGCATCGCAGACGTGCGGATGCGTGCGCCCCTTCCTGCCCCCCGCAGGCTGGTGTTCCGGGAGCACAAGACGTTGGCTGCAGCATAGTCGGATTACTTTTGGTAGCCCGTATGCATCAAGCATCTCGCACCGTGGCGGCTGGTCTTTCGCTATGCGGCGGATCAGGCATAGTCGCCGGTTTGCACGTGATCAGATAGTGCCGAGTTGCTACACTCCCCGCGAATAGTAATAGCGCTGTGTAATAAACCAGAGAAGTTGTTTGTCGGATCAAGAAACAACGCAATGGACACCCCGGGATCATCCAGAGAGGAGAACGCAATGCGAACACAACAGACGCAAGAGAGTTTTTTTGGCGGAGCGTGGCCGAAAGCGCCATTCTGCAGGTTGCTTGGTGCACGCTGTTTACTGGTCAGCGTAGCCATAGGCGGATTTTTATTCACAAGTGCCAAATCAGCAAATGCCAGCCTTCTAACCGCTGCGTCGGTGGATAACATCGAGGCGCTCGATGAAGCGACCACGATGAGCGATTCCATCCTCTTTCAGACGTTTGGTTTTTCTCCGGAACAGCTAACACTCAACGGTAACGTTGGCGCCTCCGGCTTCTCATTTACGTTGAACGGTAACTTTTCAAATATGCCAGTACATTTGGCGGTTAACGGAGCTTTCGATGCTGCATCAGGCCAGGAATCTTTCTTCGGATCAGGAACAGTAGGTGTGCTTCCGTTATCAGAATCGGGAATGTACACGTTTAACAATTCTGTTCCATCAAACATTACTTACACGGGTGGACTATCGGCAATCTTGCATGGCGAGCCACAGCACGACGAGGAGATTGTGGGCGAAGAAAGAATTGACGAGATGGATAATGGGCGCAACAGCGTAGCCGTCGACGTCAGCACTGTAGAAGATACTCCGTCAGGGCGGCGTCATGAGAAGGAAAGTTTTGTGGGGGCTTCCGACTCCTCAGGTAAAGGTTCGATGAAAGTGAATAGTGATGACATTTCCTACACCGGAAACGTTGATTTCAGCTCAGGTTCAGTATCCGGCCAACTAACTTCCGTCCCGGAGCCAGGTTCGGGGCTGCTGCTCGCCTCTTCTTTAGCCGTGGGTTTGTTACTACTCTGTCGCCGGAAACAGCGCGGCTAGCACCTCCACAAACCCCGCCGCCCCGCTGCAATCGAGCCGCTCGCACCCACACCAAACTATTGGTTTACCGCCGCGTACCAGGACCGGCACGACTCGACAAAATGAACCATATTGTCGATACCCGTCGACGTGCCCAGTGAATCTAAAGCACTTACTCGGCGTCGACCGGCCCAAACTCTCGACAAAACGTACAGCGACGCAAGCACCTGACCGACCGTGAAGTAGAGCGATGCTCGAAGCGACGAAGGGCAGCCGGAATGAGGCCCGCGACCGCTGCCTAATCCTGCTGCTGTACCGGCACGGCGTTCGCGTGAGCGAAGCGTGCGGTCTCAAACTCGATCAGATCGATACCTACAGCCGGATGATCTATATATCCAGGCTCAAGGGCTCGCTCTCGACGACTCAGCCGTTACGGGGCGCGAAGCTTCGCGCGATCGGAGCTTGGATGAAAGAGCGGCTTCGGATGGCTCCGGGCTACAAAGCATTCTTCATCTCCGAACGCCGCAAACCGATGCATTGCAGCACGGTCAACCTCCTGGTCGAGAAGTACGCGGTCGCTTCCGGTCTCTCGATCCATGCCCACCCGCGCATGGTCCGGCACGCCTGTGGGTTCGCGTTAGCCGATCAGGGCGCGGATACCCGGCTGATTCAAGATTACTTAGGTCACCGGATATTCAACACACCGTGCGCTATACGGCGACGAATCCGGCGCGGTTCGAGCGGCTGTGGCGGTGAATCGCGTGCGCTTTGCCGCCGGTGCGTTAGACTGAACCTGCGATGAGCAGTGATATAGAGTGCGCTGGTTAAGGCGCTTCGCGCAGCGACTACTGAGCTTCGGAAACAAGTTACCGAACATTCTCGGCAAATGGCATTGAGATCGCGGACCGCCCCGAGCAGTGTAGAAGGCGCGGTGACTTGCGATTGGGGCGCTAGGTCCTGCTATTCTGACCGAAGGCGGCCGTTGTAGCTCAGTTGGTAGAGCGCGTCCTTGGTAAGGACGAGGTCACCAGTTCAATCCTGGTCAACGGCTCCATTCTTTGCGCCTGGTAGATCAAGGCTCTACGTCACGGCGCAGCCTGTGGCAGCAGCTGAGTTAAGAACACAATAGCTTAACCCTCAGGTAATAGTTATCGAAGTTGCGGAAGCCGTAGGCTTGGCGGGAGAGCACTCCATTTTGTTGTGGAAGCCTTCGGTAATGGCGTTGTTACGGCGGAAGCGCCACATGGCGGCGATCTCTTCGGTCCAGGAATGAAGCGTTTCCCGAGAGTGATCACTTCGCGGCAGGCCAGCCTGCCGCAAGTGATCGATGGCGCCGCAGAACCCGTTTCAGATTGGCCCGAAATCCGGCCAGGTCCAGCGCCAGGTCCGCTGTGGAAATGCGGGAGGGCCCAAACGAGCGGTCTTATTTCGAGCGCCTGATCTTTCCGCGTGATGAGGCCAAGGCCGAAGAATCCGGCACCGATGAGCAGCAGGGAAGCCGGTTGTGGAATCGTGGCTGGGATCACGGTGGCCGTAAACTGGCTGAAAACGGAGAATTGATCGGCAGACTCTCAAAAAGATCTGATACGGTCTCTCCGTCAAAGGTGGCCGAGAACGGACAGCTAAAGGTGTCTACCTTCGAGTCGGTGTTCGTGTCCCAGAGATAGCCGTCCACGTCAAATGAAAGACTGCGCCATCCGGTGTATCGGTCGATCTGAACGGTCCAACGGCGCCCGGCGGGATGTTGGTCGCCCAGAGCTGCGGATTCGAGCCGCCTGTATCGACGTCATGAACGCTGAGGGAAGCGAGACCGCTCCGGGAGGGTCATTCAAGCTCTGGATCGTTCCGAATTCACCGGTTTTAGACCAGCGCTAGAAGACCCCGGCATTCACGAGTGAGATCTCGTATGTGCCGTAACCCGGCGCCGGGGTGTAGGTAGCGCCGTTTGGATACTGGCCAAATCAACATAATTGGAGAACCGTCCGTACTTTGGGTACCAAGCAAGCATATGCATGGATAGTACGAGTCCCAAGAAGCTACCTGCAGGCAGTACGCCCATCCATTGACTCAGCTGCAGCTGTGAGGGTAAGGTTATACGCGTCTCATCAGTTGACTCCTAGGAGTGTATTATGAAGCACATTCATGGCGTATTACCATTCCTTACCTGCATAGCCATTTTCTCTCCCAGCGCTTCGGCGACCGTAAGTGTCACGCTCACGCCGAATGTCGGAACCGCGCCGGTCGGCACTACGGTGACGTGGACCGCAGTGGCCACAGACTCTTCGAATACTAAGGCAATCTTTACTTATCGATTCAGTGTCGGGGCTTCGGCAAGCACACTCCAAATCCGCCGCGATTTCTCGAGTATGAATCAGTTTCCATGGACAGAAGCAGATCAGGAGGGGACATACGATTTTCAAGTCATCGCGCAGGAAGCCTCATCGAGCGGAACTGCGACAGCCGCGCAGACCTTTGTGATTACGTCCCGCGTGACCGGCAGCTCGCCCGTGGTTTCCGCTACGAGTCATCCGCTGGTGGCTCTGTTCAGCGCGCCGAAGTGTCCAACCGGATCGAGCATGCAGGTGCAGTACAAAAGGTCGTCGAGCACTTACTTATGGGTCACCTCGCGGAAATCGTGCAACGGCAGCACGAGCATGAACTTCTACATCGGAGGCATGCGGCCCACGACGGAATACGCTATCCAGGGATACGTGGTGACCGGGAACAGCGAAGTCGCGGGTCCGACACTAACTTACACAACTGGCGCTATTCCGTCCAGTATTACTCTCGAAAATTTCACCGTGCCGACGCCTGAAGACAGCACAGGCCATCCGGTCGCACTTACATCGCCCACCCAAGGCGTGCCGTTCGCAACCGACAGTGTGGGAAGCGTAATTTGGTATTTGCCTGCGTATCAAAGCACTGGCGGTTACCTTACCCGGCCGGTTCCTGGCGGCACGTTTCTCGGTGTAGCGGACGATAACTCGGGAATTGCCGGCAACCGCCGCCTGATGCGCGAATACGACATGGCGGGAAATTTGATCCGCGAGACGAATGTGACCGCCATCAGCGCGCAGCTTACATCTCGTCTCGGGACCGATCCGATCACTTCGATACATCACGAAGTCTTCCGGTTCCCGAACGGGGACACGGGCTTCATCGGCAGCGTCGAAAAGATTGCCAATCAGGGTGCCGGCAACGTGGACGTGGTCGGCGATATGGCCATCGTGGTCGATTCGAATCTGCAAGTGAAATGGTTCTGGAACGAGTTCGATAACCTCAACATCCTGCGGCCCGCCGTGCTGGGCGAAACGTGCGCGCAAGGCAATACCGGGTGTCCGCATCTCTATCAGCCCGGCTATTCCGTCGCCAATGATTGGACCCACTCGAACGCGTTTTCTCCCACGCTCGATGGCAATCTGATCATCTCTGTCCGCCATCAGGATTGGATCGTCAAACTGAATTATCAGAACGGAACCGCAGCTTCGAACGGGCCGGATCTATGGAAGCTCGGACGCGAAGGCGATTTCACGGCAAAATCGAGCGACGCGTGCCCGTGGTTCTCGCATGAACATGACACCACGTTTGCTGCCAACGGCCTGCTGACACTCTTCGATAACGGCAACACGCGTATCACGGAGCCTTCGGAATTCTGCGGCAACGGCAGCAGTCAAAGCAACAGCCGCGGACAGTCCTGGAGCCTCGATGAAACGCACAGAGTGGCCACCGCAGTTGAGAATCTGAATCTGGGCCTGTACTCGACCGCGACCGGAAGCGCCGAGCTTCTACCGCTTGGCAATTATGTATTCTTTCTCGGCTTCATCAGCAGCGGCGGCTCGAAGAGCGTAGAGTACACTTCCGGCGCGGGCGGTCAATTGCGGTTCGCGGAAGACTTTCCGAACAATAACGGTTACCGCTCGTTTCGGATGGTCACACTTTACCAGGAGTTCTGAGCAGGAGTTCCGAAACGGATCTCGGCGCCATCGTGTGGCGATTTCGCCCGGACCCGTCGCGAGAAATCACTTCGGTCCTGAGTGCAGCGGCGCTGCGGTATCCGTTTCTGCTTTCTTTCTTAGGTGCGGCCGTTTGAGTCCGACCATAACCCACGATTGAACTTGATCGGTTAGCTGCGGCTGTGGCAATCCTTCCGCGGGCAAAGCGCCGTTTTCTTCCGAGACGAGACGCTGATCGGCCATTTTGAGCGCCTCGTTGAGAGCCTGGAAGGCCGGATCTTCAGGGTTCGGGCCGCCGCATTCTACGCCATAAACAGGTTGGATGCTTTTGATCTTGAACACCTGCGCCTTCCATCCGGCCGCTCTGACAATCTCCAGAAGCTCTTCGCCGAATTCCGCAGTTTCCAAATCGGTAAAGTAGCCGAAGTTGAGCCGATTGCCGGCGAATGGCTCTAGTGTTTGGATCATTTCGGCTTGCGTTGCGGCTGGCACAAATCGCGGTCCTAATCGCCACTGCGTCAGTAAGCGGGCTTCGTGCTCCTGTAGCAATTGCAACCCGAGATTTGCATTGTCTTTCTTGAGTTCTTGAATCTCCGCTTGCGCCTGCAAGAGGGCCGTGTCGGGCTCGACGTGCTGCTTCTCCGTCGCGCGCGGAGCGCTACTCTCTTGTGCGTATATCTTGTGCAATTGGCGGCTGGAAAAAAAATAGAGCAGCGCGGAGATCGCGGTAAGGATGGCGAATATCCGGACCAGCAAATCGGTCGCGGACGCAAAGCTCTCAAGCAGAGGTCTTGACATGCCGAATAACATCGGGCCGGGCTTCAGGTCGCATGGTATCATTACGTACGGGCGCGCTCACCGCGCAGGTGCGCTTGCGCCTTCCTTCCTCCAGCAGGGACGATCACTTTTGAAAGAACATGCGCAAAACGGTTGCGGCATCAGGCGTGCCGCCGAAGGATTAGGGAGTTCGTTGCCGGTTGGCGGCGCGCATCCGCGCCCTTTGCGCTATCAATAATCAGAGAGAGTACTCATGGCGAAAGAGAAATTTGATCGCAGCAAGCCGCACGTAAATATCGGGACCATCGGGCATATCGATCACGGCAAGACGACATTGACGGCGGCGATCACCAAGACGCTGGCCAAGCACAATCCGAAGGTGAAGTTCCGGAGCTTCGATTCGATCGACAATGCGCCGGAAGAGAAGGCGCGCGGGATCACGATTGCGGTGGCGCACGTCGAGTACGAGACCGCCAACCGGCACTATGCGCACGTGGATTGCCCGGGCCACGCCGATTACATCAAGAACATGATCACAGGTGCGGCGCAGATGGATGGCGCAATTCTGGTGGTAGCGGCAACGGACGGCCCGATGCCGCAGACGCGTGAGCATATTCTGCTGGCCCGGCAGGTGGGTGTGCCGTACATCGTGGTGGCTTTGAATAAGGTCGACATGGTGGACGATCCGGAGTTGCTCGAACTGGTGGAGCTGGAAGTACGCGAGCTGCTGACGAGCTATCAATTCCCGGGCGACAATCTGCCGGTGGTCCGGGTGAGCGCGCTGGGCGCGTTGAACGACGAAGAGAAGTGGGTGAAGACGGTGGACGAGCTGATGGCCAAGGTGGATGAGTACATCCCTGTGCCGCAGCGCGTGGTGGACAAGCCGTTTCTGATGCCGATTGAAGATATTTTCTCGATTCAGGGCCGCGGCACGGTGGTGACGGGGCGCGTCGAGAAGGGGATTGCGAAGGTCGGCGAAGACATGGAGATCGTCGGGTTCCGGGATACGCGCAAAACGGTGGTGACGGGGGTCGAGATGTTCAAGAAGCTGCTCGACGAAGCGCGCGCGGGCGATAACGTAGGGCTGCTGCTGCGCGGCATTGAGAAGACGGATGTGGAGCGCGGGCAGGTGATTGCGAAGCCCAACACCATCAAGCCGTACAAGAAGTTCAAGGGCGAAGTGTACGTGCTGTCGAAGGAAGAGGGCGGGCGGCATACGCCGTTCTTTAATGGATACCGGCCGCAGTTTTATTTCCGGACGACGGACGTGACAGGAGTGGCGAAGCTGCCCGAAGGCATGGAGATGGTGATGCCGGGCGACAACGTGGCGATGGAAGTGGAGCTGATTACGCCGGTAGCCATGGACAAAGGGCTGCGGTTTGCGATCCGCGAAGGCGGGCGCACGGTGGGCGCAGGTACGGTTTCGGAGATTGTGGAGTAAGACATGGCGCGAGAGATTATTCAATTTCAATGCAGCGAGTGCAAAAACCGTAACTACAGCAAGACTAAGAACAAGAGAACGACAACGGAACGCATAGAGTTGAAGAAGTTCTGTCCATACTGCCGCAAGCACCAGCCGCACCGCGAAACGAAGTAGGATGGCGATCCAGGCGTGCAACTGAGTGGCCTGCGAATTTTGCTAGTCTGGAGATGAAGTTTACGAGACAGGGGCATAGGTTTAACGGCTAGACCAGCGGTCTCCAAAACCGCGAGTGGGGGTTCGAATCCCTCTGCCCCTGCCAAGCCGGCCACCCCGCAAGGAACACGTGAGAGCACGAGGGCTAGCTTCCAGGTGAAATCGAATGGCGATGGAATTAAGTAAGGCAGCCAGTTGGCCGCAACAGACGAAGTCATACATCGATGAAGTAAAGGCCGAGATGAAGCATGTCTCCTGGCCGACCTGGAAGCAGGTGCGCGCGACGACCGGTGTCGTGATCGCAGCTACGTTCCTGTTTGCTGCTTACTTCTTTGTGGTGGACGCGGTGGTGAGCGCGATCATCACCAGGATCATGAATTACTTCGTTCGGCGTTAAGAAGGCAAGTTCCGTCGCAGGCGGGAATAAGAAGGAATGACAGACAACAATTTGGAGAGCGAGAAGGCGCTGCACGCCGCCCAGCACGAGGCTGCAGATGTTCCGGTGCACGACGATGCGGACCAGCCGGACGTACTCGAAGAAGATGAGCAGGTTGCGCCTGAGGAGATTCACGCCGAGGATGCCGATGATGAACCAGAGAGCTCGGACGATGGTGTTCACGGATTAGAGCACGAAGAGGAAGTGGCGGAACCGCTGCCCGAGAGCGATACAGCGGCTGCCCCGCCCGTTGAAGATGCGGCCACCACAAAGCGCTGGTACATCATTCATGCGTATTCGGGTTTTGAGCAGAAGGTGGCGGAATCGCTGAAGACGCGCGCACAGGCATTCGGTTTTGCTGACCGGCTCGGCCAGATTCTCATTCCTACCGAGGAGGTAGTGGAACTCCGGAACGGCAAGAAAGTAACGAGTAAGCGGCTGCTCTATCCCGGTTATGTGCTGGTCGAAATGGAAATGGACGACGAGCTTTGGCACGCAGTGAAATCGACTCCGCGCGTGACAGGCTTTGTAGGTGGAGGCACAAAACCTGTGCCGTTGACTGCCGACGAAGTCAATGCGGTCCTGTACCGGCAAGCTTCGAGCGCCGAGCGTCCGCGTCCGAAGATGACCTTCGAGAAGAACGAGACGGTGAAGATCATCGATGGACCGTTCACGAACTTTTCGGGCAAAGTGGACGAGATCAACAGCGAGCGCAGTACGCTTCGGGTGATGGTTACTATTTTCGGCCGATCCACACCGGTCGAATTGGACTTTTTGCAGGTCGAGAAAATCTAAATTTGTAAGTTGGGACTAACATGGCGAAGAAAGTTACAGCGGAAGTAAAGTTGCAGATACCGGCAGGGAAGGCAACACCGGCTCCGCCGGTCGGAACGGCGCTGGGTCCGCAGGGCGTCAACATCATGGAATTTTGCAAGGCGTTTAATGCCAAGACGTCGGCGAAAGACCAGGAAGGCTTGATTATTCCGGTAGTGATCACTATCTATTCGGACCGTTCTTTCACCTTCATCACGAAGACGCCGCCGGTGGCAATATTGGTCAAGCGGGCGGTGAATCTGGCGAAGGGATCGGCCGAACCGAATAAGAACAAAGTCGGCAAAATCAGCCAGAAGCAGGTGGAAGAGATCGCGAAGATCAAAATGCCTGACCTGAACTGTTTTACAGTGGATGCCGCCGTGGAGCAAGTGAAAGGCGCTTGCCGCAGCATGGGCGTCGACGTCGTTTAACTGGCTCGCAACACAATTTGAGAAGGTCAAGGCTGCCCTTGTGGCAGCCTTTTCTTTTGCTGCTGGCCTCGCGCGAGGCGTCTTCGAGTAAGTCGTCGATTAAACCGAGAATGCGTGTTACGCTAAAAAGCACTGCCGGTACGCCGAAGCTCATTCACGGGCGGAAGCGTTGAAAAGGGAACCTGGTGGAAATCCAGGACTGCCCCGCAGCGGTAAACAGGAACGAACGCCCAGAAAGGCACTGTCTCGCGTGAGACGGGAAGCCGGGTCAGTAGCAAAAGCAGCCGAGCTTTGGCTGCCCTGCCTGTAAGCCCGAAGACCTGCCGCAGGCCGCTCCCCAATGGAGCGGAATTTCAACAGAGCCTCGAGGGAGGGCGACTATGGCGTCTTCGTTTTTCCGTTTATTCATTGGTCAAGGCGTGTTGTGTGCATGCGTGAGCAGCTTGATCGCAGCTTCGGCAACAGCGACCCTGACCGGCAGTGTTACTGATTCATCCGGCGCAGTAGTTCCGGGAGCGTTAGTGCGCCTGCATCAAGTTGCCGGGTCGGGATTGCTGACTGCAGCAGCCGGACAAACCGGGACCTTCAGCATTTCAGGGATCGCTCCGAGCGAGTATCTGCTGGATGCATCTGCGCCGGGTTTTTCCATCGTCAACCCGCAGACGCTTCGATTGCATGCGGGCGAAACGAGAAATGTCGCGGTCCAGCTTACTGTGACTACCGTAAAGACCGAGGTCAGCGTGACAGGAGCGAGCGAACCGCAAACGGCAGACCAGATTTCGAAAGCACTCGACGTGGTGCGGGCGGCGGATGCGGAGCAGCGCGGGATTTTTTCGGTAGCAGATGCGCTCCGCTTTGTGCCAGGGCTGCGTGTGAGCACGCGCGGGAGTCCGGGAACGTTTACGACGGTTCAGACGCGTGGCGGCCGTGAGCAGGATACGGCCGTGCTGATCGACGGATTCCGTTTTCGCGATCCTACTGCAATCCAGGGAGATGCGAGCGCGTATATAGGCGATCTCATGCTGGTGGATTCGTCGCGAATAGAAGTGCTGCGCGGCTCCGGATCTTCGATGTATGGAACCAATTCCATGTCGGGGACGCTGAACATCATCACGAATCAGGGCGGCGGGCCGGTACATGGCGATATCGATGTCCAGGGAGGTGGATTGGGATTGTTTCGTGGGGTGGCACAGGTTGCAGGCGGAGTATTCCATGATTGGCTGACTTACTCGGCTGCACTCTCGCACTTGAACGTTACTGAAGGCGTAGAGGACGCTGGAGCAGTGCGGAATTGGAGCGGGCAGGGCGGCGTCCTCTATGCCATCGCGCCAAATATGAGGGTGGGAGTGGACTTATTCGCGAATACGGCCTGCTTACAGGAAAATGTTAGTCCGGTCCCGACCGCCACTGCGCCAATGACGGGAATTATTCCTGCGGTTCCGCTTGTCCCTAGTCGGATGCAATTGGCCGATCAAAATCTCCCGTACAATGCCGGCAATGCGACATTCATCCCGTCGCTCGGTGATCCGGATGCGGGGCACTTCGCGCACTTTATCGATTCGTTGTTCCGGTTCGAACACGAGGTGAACTCCCATTTGTCCTATCGCATCGGATACGCGATCGTGGACACGGATCGCAACGACACGGATGGCCCGGCGGGTCCGAATACGCCGTTTTCGTTTCAGCAGCCGTATAACACGGTCAATCAAAATGCGGGACGTACCGATACGGTGCAAGCGAGGGTGAACTATGTGGCAGCTTCACATCAAGTGCTGACGGCCGGATACGAATTCGAAGAAGAGCATTACGCAAATACGAACAGCGAGGAGTACGCGCCGGCGGCAGACAACGGATATTTCAAGAGCACGGCGGTGCAACGCAGTAACGCGGTATTTGGGCAAGACGAGCTGCGTCTACTGAACGGGCGGCTCGACATTCTTGTGTCGGGGCGCTTTACGGACGCCAGCCTAAGCGCGCCTGCTCTGCTCGGCGCGCCGTCAGCGTATACGAATGCCCCGCTGCCGACGCCGCCGGCCGCATATACCGGGGACGCCTCGATCGCCTATTTTTTGAAGAGCACGTCCACGAAGATTCGGGCGCATGTGGGTAACAGCTTTCGGCTTCCATCACTCTACGAGCGCTTCGGCCAATATGTCTACTTCGGGGTCGATTATGCGTATGGCAATCCGCGATTGGCGCCGGAACGCGCTGTTTCTGGGGATTTCGGGTTTGACCAATATCTTTTTCACGATCAATTGAAAATTACGAGTACTTACTTTTACTCGCGGCTGCAGCAGGTAATCAGTTTTGAGGATTTTCCACCGGGATATACGGACCCATACGGCCGCAGTGCCGGTTACTACAATACGGGCGGTGGAATCTCGCGAGGCGTCGAAGTCAGCGGCGAGTTTCGGCCTAGCCGCAAGACCACGGTTCGTGCTTCATACACTTACACGAACACGAAGGATGAGACTTCGCAATATTTCACTGGAATGCCTTGGTCTCCGCTTCAAACACCGCGAATTCTGCCGAATTCAGTCAGTATCATCGCGACTCAACAATTTGGAAAACACGTGGATCTTGGAATGGATTTCTATGGCGGCAGCGACTACTTACTTCCTCTTTATGGATTTGAAGGGTACGCGTACCGTTTTGCCGGGCCGCGGCAACTCGGGCTCGACGGCGGCTATACGCTAATTTTCCGTGAGCGCCAGTCCGCTCGCTTTTACTTTCGTGTCTCGAACACGCTGAATCAGAATTTCTTCGAAGATGGGTTTGAGACTCCCCGGCGGTGGGCGGTGGCAGGGATTCATTACAACTTCTAGACGCATCATTTTCAATCGCCCACAACGGGCAAATGCCCTGTGCGCTTGGTCAGTCTTTGCGCGGTAAAGAACTTGCCTGAATCGGTCTAATGTCTTATACTCGGCTTTTATGGCGTCTGCACAACGCGCGCGTGCAATTGCGGAGCCGGTCGCAATCGACCGCCGCGCCGCCGACAACCTGCGGTTCATTCGCGACACCATGGAGCGCGCTGCTTCCTTTACTGCAGTGCCGGGTTGGGGCGGAGTTGGAATCGGGCTAACCGCTGTTGCAACCGGCATTTTTTCATGGGCGCGTCCGCCGCGGGAGCAGTTCGTATTTTGGATTTGCGAAGCGCTGGTTGCCCTGCTGTTGGCGGCAATTGCTGTACGGTTGAAATCGAAACGGATCGATTTCTCGTTGCAATCGCGCGCGGCGCGACGGGCGTTGCTGAGCTTTATTCCTCCGCTGCTCGCGGGCGCGATCCTGACGACAGCCTTGTATGATCTCCAGATTTTCAGTGTGTTGCCTGGCTGCTGGCTGCTGCTCTATGGCGCCGCTGTGGTTACCGGCGGAGCTTTTTCCGTGCGCATCGTGCCTGTCATGGGTTTGTGCTTCATGCTGACCGGCGCGGTCTGCCTGATAGCGCCTGCCGCGTGGGGCGATGCCTTTCTGATGATTGGTTTTGGCGGATTGCACATTGCATTCGGCGCTGCGATCGCGAGGAGACACGGTGGCTAGACCGGCAATGGCGCGCTCTACTGGCGCGAGCGCTTCGAAGCCGCGCGCCGTTAAAAAAGAAACCGGACAAGGAACGCTCGAGAAGGCGCTTCCGAATCTGGACCGCATTATTCACGAGCGCATGCGGCTGGGAATCGTGAGCGCGCTCGCGGTGAACGATTCGCTGACTTTCAACGAACTCAAGAAACTGCTGCAGACGACGGACGGCAACCTCAGTGTGCACGCGCGAAAGCTGGAAGAAGCCGATTACGTCGAATGCACGAAGAGTTTTCAGGGAAGGATGCCGAAGACCGAATACCGGTTGACGGGGGCTGGGCGTAGCGCGTTTGAACGCTATCTTAACCACATGGAAGCCCTGATTCAAGCGATGCGCGAGCGCTGATGCTAAGACGCGGACCACGGCCCGACTCAGGGCCGGCGGCCCAGTAAGCTGCGTACCTGTTCTCAAGGTGTGTTGTAAAGTCAGGGCATGAACCGTCGTGACATGCTGCAAGGAGTTGCGGGGTCGGCACTGATGGCCTTCGAGAGCCAAGGGGCAACAGCTGCGAACGTGTATCTAGAGCTGAAGACGTGGCGGTTGCATAACAGCGAAGAGAACCAATCGGAACGCGTTGCGAAGTATCTTGAGAACGGGTTGGCGCCCGGATTATCCAGAGCCGGAGCGAGGCTGATTGGCGTTTTTGCGAACGTGATCGGGCCGGATGGACCGTACTATGTGACGCTTGCTCAGTATGGCTCTTTAGGCGCGATGGAAGAAGCCCTGGCGAAGCTTGCAACGGACGAGGCTCATCAACGGGCACTCGAGGAACTGATATCCGGGTCCGCGTTCCCATTCGTGCGCCTTGAAAGCAGTTTGCTGCGCAGCTTCGATGTCATGCCGCAGCCAACAGTTGGCGCAGGCGCCCGGGGGCGGCAGAGGATTTTCGAACTTCGCAGGTACGAGTCGCAGAATTTCATCACGCTCGCGCGGAAGATTGGGATGTTCAACAACGGAGAGGCGCACATTTTTGAACGGCTCGGGATGAGGCCGGTGTTTTTCGGCGAAACGATTGTCGGGCCGAAGCAGCCGAACCTTACCTACATGCTTTCATTTGACAGCCTTGCCGAGCGCGAGCGCTTGTGGGCGGCGTTTGGAAGCGATTCGGAATGGAAAAAGCTCAGCTCGCAACCGCAGCTGAAAGATGCCGAGATTGTGGCCAATATCAGTAACGTGATCTTGCGCCCGCTGCCGTTTTCGCCGATACGTTAGTGTGCGAAAATTCCATTCCGGTAGCTAGTTACCTGCTTACTAATACTATGACTGCTATTTACAAAGTGATTGGACGTGAAGTGCTCGACAGCCGCGGGAACCCGACGGTCGAAGCGGAAGTGATTCTTAAAGATGGTTCTTTTGGACGGGCGATTGTACCCTCGGGAGCTTCGACGGGCGCGAATGAGGCGATCGAACTGCGGGACGGGGACAAATCACGGTATCTGGGCAAGGGAGTTCGCAAAGCGGTCGAGGCAGTGAACGGCGAAATAGCGAAGGCCGTAGTTGGGCTGAATGCCGAAGATCAATCCCGAATCGATGAGACGATGATTGCGCTCGACGGGACGCCGAACAAGGCTAGACTGGGGGCGAACGCCATTCTAAGCGTGTCGCTCGCGGTAGCCAAAGCCGCTGCGGCTGCGCACGGTACTCCGCTCTACCGGTATGTGGGAGGCGTATCGGCGCATCTGCTCCCCGTTCCGATGATGAACATTATTAACGGCGGAGTTCACGCGGATAATCCAATCGATTTCCAGGAGTTCATGATTGCGCCGGTCGGGGCCTTGACGTTTGCAGACGCCGTGCGGATGGGCGCCGAAGTATTTCATACGCTGCGAAAGGCCCTGAAGGATGCCGGGCACAACACAAACGTAGGGGATGAAGGCGGATTTGCGCCGAATCTCAAGAACGCGGATGAAGCTTTGGCATTCGTCATGAAGGCGATCGAAAAAGCTGGTTACAAACCGGGAGACGAAATTGCGTTGTTGCTGGATCTGGCTTCCTCAGAGTTTTTCAAGAATGGCGTGTACGATTATGCTGGCGAAGGCAAGAAGCGATCTATTCAGGAGCACGTCGATTATTTAGCGAGTCTCGTTTCGAAGTTTCCCATTGTTTCCATCGAAGATCCCGCGGCTGAGGATGATTATGAGGGATGGAAGCTGGTCACCGGTAAGTTAGGAAAAAAGATCCAACTGGTCGGGGACGATTTATTCTGTACGAGTGTGGCGCGACTGAGAGACGGTATCAAAGACGGAATCGCAAACTCGATTCTGATTAAAGTAAATCAGATTGGCACGCTTTCGGAAACGCTTACTACAGTAGAAACGGCGCACAAGGCTGGGTATACGGCGATCATGTCGCACCGGTCAGGCGAAACGGAAGATACTACCATCGCCGACCTGGCGGTTGCTACAAACTGCGGTCAGATCAAGACCGGATCTCTTTCGCGGTCGGATCGGATTGCAAAATATAACCAGTTGATGCGCATTGAAGAAGAGCTCGGAACCCAGGCAGAGTATGCGGGACGAAACGTGCTGGGGCGGCGAGCAAAAGCTGCTCCTTAGTAAAGGGCGCCCTGCGGGCAAAAACAAATTCAGCGCGCCCGAGTGGAGGAGAAACTCTTCGAGCGCGCTGAGCGGGTGGAGCAAAGCACTTACTGCGGGTAAGTTGACGGGATTTTTAAGTTGACTTCGTAAATGTCCCATGAACCGAGACCGGTCGTGTAGTCGTAACCGGGGAGCGCGGCGCCATAGCCATTCGCACCCAGAACCACATCGTTGAAGTCGGGGCTGCTGAGAGTCGGGGCGCCGTTTGCGAGCTGGTAGACCAGCGGCCCGGCGAAACCGAGTTTATTGTTATGCGAAGTTTCGATCCGGGCCCAAGAACCCACGGATAGAGGCGATGACAGGCTCGTTCCGCCGACGAGTTCGGTGGTGCCGCCAACGTATATGTTCGCGGAGCAAATTGCGAGACCTGTCCCTCCGGCGCACATGGCAACATCCGGTACTCCGCGCTGGCCTGCTTCGGCGCTCGGCACGATATCTACGGTGCCTGATCCCGTGTAGGCCTGCCAAAACGGAGAAGTCTCAAAACCGCTGATTCCGCCACCGCCGCCTTCCCAGGCAGTCTCGTAATCATAGGTAAAGTTTGTGTTCGTCAGCAGGTTTGTGCCTCCCACTGCAATGACGTAGGGAGACGATGCCGGATAGGATACGCTGGGAGGTCCGGAGAGTGGAACGCCATTGGTGGGCAGTACTGGACACGCAGAGCCGTTGTCGTCGGCTGACGCAAACGGCGTCATCCCTTGCAGGGCAGCCTCGCCGAACATCTCGTCATCGAGGAGCATTGCACCATCGAGATAGGGGAAGAATTCACATTCCCCGAATGACATATTGAATGCTTTTACCTTGTTCTCAGACACGGCTTTATTTATGACGAGCCCGATGTCCGAGTCAGTAAGTGAGGTGGCAACGTAGAGATAGAGAGCCTTTACTTGTTGGGCGATCCCCGTCGAAGTCTGAGTATCGAGATCCCATTCGTCGGCGCCACTTACGTCGGGACTAGCGATTCCGGCATTGACGATGGTCACCGGTGCCGGCGGCAATTTGTAAAGCTGCTCGTATAGATAGAGATCGTGGATGACGCCCGTCGAGGAGGCCGAAGGATTAGCCGGCCCTTTGGGAGCTTTTGGCGAAACCGTACCAAGATCGCCCTCGGTGATGATCGCAATTGCGGTTTCGCAACCGGGCTTGACTTTTTGCTTCAGATTGGTGGATGTCGGAGTCGCGCCTGGATAGGCCGCATCGTACGCGATTTGGTATTGTTGCGCGCCATAGGTTTCGTTGGAGGCGTCGGGCGTTGGACACGCAGGCGGCGTACACGGATCCGTGTATTTCATCAGGCTCGAATGAAGTCCCACGATGTTATTCAGGCCTAGGACCGCGAGCACCGTTGCCGAGAGAGTGCTCGGGACTTGCACGTCCACCGTGTTCGCGTAAACGGTTTTTCCGCCTAGAGAGAACGACGCGAGTGCGGTATTGAACGCTGCTTCCGCCTGCTCCGCTGTGCAATCCGCTTCTATCAAGAGCCCGTCGTCCGCCACGGCTAGATTTGAAAATCCGAAGCTTGAAAGGTAATCTTCGACGGTTTCCACTTGCGTAGGGGTGGGGGCGTATTGGTTGACGAATTGGCTAACCGTTAAAGAAGTGCCGTAAAGCGGGTCGCCTGGCGTAAGCATTCTTTTCAAGGTGGGCTGAATCTGTTGCGGATTGCGAACCTTCAACCCGACGACAACATGCAAGGGCGTTGACGTTGGGAGCGCGCCAAGTTCAGTTGCATTTGTGAGCGGAAGCGCCTTGGTCGCGGTCGACACCCAGCTTTGGGCGTAAGCGACCGCACCGAAAGAAGCTGCAACGGTAATTGCAAGCCGGACTGCGTGTTTCATTAGATCTCCTATTTGACCGGACGCTATTGAATGTCGTAGTCCGCACGTTAGTACCAGTCGTATTGCTGCTACATCGACCGTATAGATGCCGGATAGTAGTAGACCTGTATCTAGGAATCTTGCTATTAATATTGAAAGAGGCAATTTCATGAGCCACGCAGCCGTTGGAACCTCCGTTGAGCAGCGCCTGCTGCAGGCGGGGAAAACGCTATTCGCCAGCCACGGGTTTGAGAACACGACCACGTCGGGTATTGCGCGGCAGGCGGGGACCAGCGAATCTCAGCTTGTCAAATATTTCGGTGGCAAGGAGGGACTGCTGCAAAGCATCTTCGAGGACGGGTGGACTCGGCTGAGTTTCGTGTACACGGCGGCCTCGGTTTCGAATTCCCCGGCCGAGAGCCTGCGCGTAATATTTGAGCTGCTGGTCAAGATGCTGAGTGAAGACCGCGAACTGCGGGATTTGATGTTGTTTGAGGGCCGACGCATTCGGGGCAAAAATTCAGAGGTGCTATTAACGCGCGGATACTACCGGCTATTCGAGGAAGTCACGCGCATCTTGCAGCAGATTGTGGCCGATACCCCGGTCGGGCGGCAATTAAGACCTCAAGTGATGAGTTACGCTCTGATAGGAATGCTCGAGAGCATGCTGCGGGACCAGGCGATTGCGGAACGCAAGACGGGGAAACCGGATCCGACATCGGAGGAGATCCGGACAATGTTTCACGTCTTCTCGAGCTGCCTCATCCAGCGTGGAGGGTCGGGCGCGACATAGGCGATACTGGGCGAGTCTGGCGGGCTTCGACGCCCGGCGGCAATAGACCCGATGGCTGCGATTGGAATTCTCACGCTCGACATTCATGTCGAGCACTCTCACTCTTTGAAAGAGAAACGGCACGTAGTGAAAAGCTTGAAGGACCGGCTGCGCGAGCGGTTCAACGTATCAGTGGCGGAAATTGATCATCTGGATTCCTGGCAAAATTCCGTGGTTGCTGTGGTCTCGGTGTCAAACGACCGCGTGCGCGCGGAACAAATGCTGCAGGCAGCCGAAGCGCATGCGGCGAGTGTGCTGGGCGGGGCCTTAGCGGGAAGCGGGATGGAGTGGCTGTAGCGCGAGCAAGGCCGTACACTCGTATTGGGAGACTCGCAATGGATAGCCATCGTAACGAGCGCGTCTCGGAAGCATTGCGCGAGGAATTGGGCGAGTTGATCGCGTACGAATTGTCAGATCCGCGGATTGGAGACGCAACAGTCACCGAAGTTCTGCTATCGCCCGATATGCGGCACGCGCAAGTGCGGCTGCACTTGGCAAATGGCTCGGGAACGGAAGAGGAGACCATCCGGGCGCTCGATGGGGCGCGGCATTTTCTGCGCAGGCAACTGGCGGAGCGGCTGACTTTGTTTCGCGTACCGGAACTGCACTTTGAGACGGATGTGTCTGTATCGGCGGCGCGCCTCGGCCGTCTGCTTAAACGCATTCAGCGAGGACGCCCGCGCGAGGGAAAACAGGCGGAAGAATGACCAAAAGCACGGAATTACGAGATTCCGTGTGGCAAGCTATACACTCTACTGACGGGGATTTTGCCTGCTACTCAAACTTAGCATCTGGGAGCTTTTGTGCGTTCGGCGCCGGTAAGCGGACGATTTCTCGAAGCCTGCCGGAGGCGGTCGACCGATGTGCGGCCGGTGTGGTTCATGCGTCAGGCCGGGCGTTATCTGAAGCCGTATCGCGATATTCGCGCGAAGCACGGCATCCTTGAAATTTGCAAAAATCCGCAGCTCGCGGCGGCGGTAACGCTGCAGCCCGTCGAGATTCTGGATGTAGACGCAGCCATTATCTTCGCCGACCTGCTTTTGCCTGTCGAGCCGATGGGCTTGAAGCTCCAATTTGTCAGCGGCGAAGGGCCGGCTATTGACAATCCAATCGAGCGCCCGGAAGATGTCGATGATCTAATCACGAACCGCACCTACGATCTTGGTTACGTCGGCGAGGCGATCCAAATGGTTGCACGCGCGCTGGCCGGACGCGTGCCGGTGATCGGCTTTGTGGGCGCGCCTTTCACCCTGGCGAGCTATATGGTCGAAGGCGGAGCTTCGAAGACGTTTATCAAAACGAAAAAGCTCATGTTTGGGAACGAAGTGATTTGGCGGCGGCTCATGGGCAAGCTGGTGGATGTGCTCGGCGATTTTGCCGCTTTGCAGGTGAATGCCGGAGCGCGCGCCATGCAGGTCTTCGATAGCTGGGTGGGCTCGCTGAGCCCGGACGATTATGCGCGGTTCGTGCAGCCGTATTCGCGGGCGCTGATTGAGCGCATCCGCTCAACGGGTGTGCCGGTCATTCATTTCGGCACCGGTGCTTCGGGCTTTCTGCGCGAATTGCATGCCGCCGGCGGCGATGTAATCGGCGTCGATTGGCGCATTAACATCGATCAGGCATGGATGGATATTGGGTACCGTTGTGCGATTCAGGGCAATCTGGATCCGGCAGCGCTGTTCTCACCTCTTCCGGAACTGCGCGCCAAGGTTGGCGATCTGCTGCGTCGGACCGGTGCACGGCCAGGGCACATCGTGAACCTCGGACACGGAATTCTGCCTGAGACGCCTGTCGAGAACGTGAAGGCGATGGTGCAGATTGTGCGCGAGTTTCATCGCTAAGTGCGAGCGAACGTAGCGGTCATCGGCGGAGGCGTGAGCGGACTTTCGGCCGCTTATTTTCTAGGACGCCGTGGCATTCGCAGCGTGCTGATTGAGAAGTCGCAGCGCCTCGGAGGGCTGATCAGAACCGATCGCGTGCAGGGCTGCGTGCTCGAAGCTGGCGCCGACAGTTTTCTGGCGGCGAAATCGTCAGTAGCCGAGTTAGCTGGTGAGCTGGGAGGGCCGGAACTGCAGATGATTGAATCGAAGGATGCCGCTCGGCGCGTGTTTATCGTGCGCAAAGGACGCTTGCTGGCGATGCCGCGCGGTATGGCCATGATGACGCCCGGCGATTGGCGGGCAGCGCTGGGTTCCAATCTGTTCAGCGCGAAGACGAAGCTGCGATTTCTGCAAGAGATCTTTTCGCGGCCGCGCACGCGAGAGTACGATGTTTCCGTCAGTCGATTTGTCAACGAGCATTTTGGGCCTGAGGTGCTCGAATGCGTCGCAGAGCCGTTGCTGACAGGTGTGTATGGTGGTGATGCGGCGGAGCTGAGCGCTCGGAGCGTGCTGCCGAGGTTTGTTGGTTATGAAGAGAGATATGGCAGCCTGATCCGCGCAGTGCGTCGTGAGCGGCGCGCGGCAGAGCACACTGGGAGCTTATTCCGATCGTTTCGGGACGGCATGCAGAGCTTCACGGATACGCTTGCGCACGCTGCCGCAGAACATACCACGGTAATTCAGGCGGAAGCAACGCGGGTTGAGCGGTTAGCACGCGGGTGGTGCGTTTTCCGCGGCGGCGAATGCTTAGCCGAGAGCGACAGCGTAATTGTTGCTTGCCCTGCTTACGCCACAGCGGCGATTCTGGAGCGCGAGGCGGCTTCGCTCGCCAGCGATCTTGGATCGATCCCCTATTCTTCCGCCATTTTGATAACGCTTGTTTACGAGCGAAGTCAGGTTGCACATCCGCTGAATGGGTTCGGGTTCCTGACGCCCCGTGCGGAGCGGCGAACCGTTGCGGCGGCGACTTGGGTCAGCACAAAATTTCCGTCACGCGTTCCAGCAGAATTCGCGGCTATACGGGCCTTCATCGTTGCGAAACAAGCGGATGAACTCCTCAGCGCCGCCGATGGTGAGCTGGTCGAACTCGTTCGAGCTGATTTGACAAACCTGATGGCGCTGCATGCTCGACCGCGCATTACGGCCGTGCAGCGCTGGCCGCGCTCGATGCCGCAGTATGTTGTCGGGCACGCGCAGCGTTGTGAACGCATCTCCGCAGCTTTGCGGGAGCGCTGCGGGCTCTACATCATCGGGAATGCTTATGAGGGCGTCGGCGTCCCGGATTGTGTCCGGCTGGCCAAAGAAACGGCGAAACGAATTGCAGAACAGGCGAATTCCGCACCAGACAATGACGGATCTCGTGAATAGATTTTCACTTACCGTTGCTGGCTTTCTTCCAAATCCAACTGTTTAATCTTCTGGCCAAGTCACGTCTCATGAATGAGTAAGTGAGCACTGATTAAACCCAGGAGCAAGCAGGAGGAGAGATGATGAAGTTTTTTGGTATGGCCTTTGCAGCGGCGCTGATTGCCGCGCCGGCTTTTGCGCAGAACGGCGCGGATCAGCGTTTGGCCGCGGCTACTGAAGATTTGAACGCGATGATGAACGCTAGCGACAAGGGGATTCCGCACGATTTGTTAAACCGCGCCAGTTGCGTGGTCGTGATTCCTAACCTGAAAAAGGGTGGCTTCATTGTCGGTGCGGAATACGGCGCAGGTTTCTTTACCTGCCGCAAACCAAGCGGCGTGGGTTGGAGCGCACCTGGTTCTATCCGCATAAGCGGGGGCAAATTTGGTTTGCTGATCGGCGGAGCGGAAACAGACGTGGTGATGCTGGTGATGAATCAAACGGGCATGGATCATCTGCTCAGCGATAAATTCCAAGTTGGCGGAGAAGCGTCTGCGGCCGCTGGACCAATCGGACGTGACGCATCCGCGATGACCGATGCGGAGTTACATGCTGAGATTCTCACCTATTCGCGCCAGCGCGGCATCTTCGGCGGACTCGACCTCACGGGAGCGGCGGTAACCGAAGACCACGGTGCCAATAAGGAGCTGTACGGCCACGACATCAGCAACAAGGAAATTGTTACTGGCAACGTTCACACCCCGGCCGCTGCGAGAGCGTTCGTCCACACCCTGGACCGGATCTCTTCGCGCAAGTAGTTTATTCGATCTTTTTCCACCGCAGGCCACTTGGCTCACCCGAGCTGGGTGGCCTTTCTCTTTTCGCGTCGCTCGCTTGCTGATTAGACCGGCGAGAGACAATGAGAGTTGCCTGGCAGTTCAGACCCACTACAGATTCCGTATGCGCAATGACGGTGAATCGAAAGCATTGCGAATACGTCCAAACAGCTTGACTTTTCGGCGCTCGAAAGTTTGGATCTGCGCCTGTCTCGCCAGTTCTTTGCTCGCCGCGCAGGATCAAACGGCTCGTCATTCGCCTCCGCCCGCCGGAGATCCGGCCAAAGAACTCGCGCCATTGATCGACCAGTTCCTTCAGGTGCTCTCGACTGTTCAGTCACAGGCAGCGACCGGCGCGCCGGCGGATCAGTTGATATTTGAAGGCGCGATCCCTTCGATGCTGCGGCGCCTTGACCCGCATACCCAATTTTTCGATCCGGCGCAGTTCGATCAGTTAAAGCAAATGGAGTCCTCCGAGCAGAAAGGCTTCGGCAGCATCGTCTCCGTTCTTCCCGGCCGCGTTATTTTTTTGCAGACTTTGCCTGGGACACCTTCCAATAAGGCAGGCATTCAGGCGGGTGACGAATTGGTTGCGGTAAACAATTACCCAATCCGATCGCTCGAGCCGCAGCAGATCATCGAACTTCTCACTGAAGCGCGGCAACAGAGGGTGAGCGTGTTAATCCGGCGGCAGGGATCGGAGCGGCTGCTGCATTTTGCTTTGACCCCTGAGCTGGTCGATTCGCCATCAGTCGACCGGGCTTTTCTGTTGAAGCCAGATTTCGGATATATTCGCATCGCCAGCTGGGATTTACAGACCGCGAAGCAACTCCACGATGCGATTCAGAAGCTGGGAGCGGATTCTTTGCGCGGCTTGGTACTAGATTTGCGAAACAACCCCGGCGGCGTTGTGAAAGCAGCGCTGGATGCGGCTTCCATGTTTCTGCAGCCCGGGCGGCGCATTCTCAGTGCGAGAGGCCGGGCAAGCGATGTAGAGATCGCGGAAGTGCCGAAAGATGCCAAGCCGTACCGGTTCAAGCTTGCGGTGGTTATCAACGGAAAAACTGCGAGCGCATCGGAGATCCTTTCGGGAGCGCTGCAAGACCACGATCGGGCGGTCATCGTTGGCGAGCCGAGCTATGGAAAAGGCCTCGTGCAAAGCGTGATGGCTTTATCGGAAGGAGCGGGCCTTGCGATTACCACAGCTTTTTACTACACTCCCAGCGGGCGCTCCATTCAGAAGCCGTTGAACGATTCGGCGTTATCAGACACTTTCGCGAAGACGAGTAACGGAGCGCGCCCCGTTTACAAGACCGACAAGGGGCGCGTCGTAACGGGAGGCGGCGGGATTCAACCGGATGTGGTAATTGCGTCGGAGCAATTCACGCAACTCGAAGCGGTGCTTGACGCGAGCGGCGCAGTTACTTCGTTTGCGACCGAATATCTTCGGGAGCACTCTCCTCTGCCCGCGTCGTTCAAAATCACGCCCGAAATGATCGACGATTTCAAGGTGTTTCTGGCAGGGCGGCAGATCCAGCCGAGCGTTTCGGAATGGAGCAGCGAGCGGAACTGGGTCGCGACACGGTTACGCGAAGAGATCGTGACGCAGGCGCGCGGGGTGGATAAGGGCGATGAGATTCATGCGCAGTACGATCCGCAAGTGCAAGCCGCATTGAAATCGATCGAGGACAATGCGCTGCTGGCGGACGCGCAGTAAAGAACCTGTCAGGCGGAGCGCCGATAATCGCCGCGGCTGAAATATTTTTCGAGCCAGACATAGAGGCAAATGAATAGGTAACGGCTTCCCATTTCTTTGATCTTCAGCTTGGGCTGACCGGTTCTACGATTGCGCCAAGTGATGGGCATGACGGTCCAACTGTAGCCGCGCACAATCGTTTTCAAGGGAAGCTCTACAGTCAGGTTGAAGTGCGGAGAAAGCAACGGGCGGCACCCTTCGATTACGGTGCGGCGGTAGGCTTTGAAGGCGTTTGTCGTATCGTTCAGGCGCACGCCGAACATGGCGCGAATGAAGAAATTCGCGATGCGATTCACCCGCATCTTGAGCCATGGATAATCGATGACCCCGCCTCCTTTCATGAAGCGCGATCCGAAAACGGCATCCCAACCGTCGTTGAGCAAATGCCAGTAGCGCACGACATCGCGGCAATCGTCAGATTCGTCGGCCATCATGACGACCACGGCGTCGCCTCTGAGATGATCGAACCCGCAGATGATGGCGCGCCCAAATCCGTGCTGCCCCGTGTTCTGAATCGGATTCAGCGTCGGAACGCGGTGCTGCAAATCCAAAAGCGTTTCCCAAGTGGCATCGCTGCTTGCGTCGTCGACGACGATGATCTCGTGCGGAACTCCGTGCAGCCTGAGTTCAACGTACAGGTGCTCGACTGTGGAGGCGATACACCCCTCTTCATCGCGCGCCGGTATCACAATGCTGAGCATGCGCAACGGGTCTCGGTTGCGGCTGGCGGGAACGCTGGTCATACTGCTCCGGAGCGTCTGAGCCAATCCGGGTGAGTGCCGGCGTGATCGGCGATTTCCTCAAGGATTGAGAGCAGGGATCGTTCGGGACGCCAGCCCAACTCGCTCGCGGCGCGGTGCGCGTCCATCACGACCCAGGGAATGTCGAAAGGCCTGGATTTGGAATCGGGCTGCGGCTGATGCGGGCCGAACCGCGCATCGCACCAGGCCGTCAACTGCGCGAGCGACATGGCGTTTTGCGGCCCTCCGCCCACGTTGTAGATAGCATCCGGCGGCGGAGTGCGCTGCATCTGAATCGCGATGAGAGCGGCCAAGTCGTCCGGATGGAATCCGTCGCGCACCTGCCAGCCATCGCCGCCGAATCCGATGTAACGCAACGGCAGACGCGCCGCGTGCGCATTTAGCCAGTACGAGAAAATTCCTTGCTCAGCAGTCCCAAACTGCCCGGCTCCGCCCAGAACGCTGCAGCGGTTGATCCATACCGGAAAGCCGAATGTCAGGCCGTATTCGATGGCCATCACTTCGGAGGCGAGCTTGGTTGCTCCGTACAGGGAAATGGGTTGCCGGACTGGGAATGCTTCGTTTATGCCCGCAGCGGTTACGCCGTTCGGAAGCTCCGCTGAGGCATCCAGGACGAAAGCGCCGTTGTGTTCCTGAATCGGGAGTGCGGATAGATCTCTAACCGAATAGACTCGGCTGGTGCTGAGCAAGATGAGGCCAGCCTTGTTCTCGCGGCAGTAATCGAGAATATTCAACGTTCCCACCAGGTTGTGTTCGGCAACCTGACGCGGGCTGGAGCGGCCGTCGATGCCGGCCAACACGCTGGGGTTCGCCGCAGCGTCAATGACCCAATCGCAAGCAGGCAAAGCATCCACATCGCTTCGCATGCGCAGATCTCCGTGTGTGAAACGAACGCCGCGGGACGCCAGCTCGTTGCGGTTCTGTTCGGAACCGGGCCGCAGCAGGTTGTCGATTCCGCAGACATCGGCGCCAGGAATTCGTTGCTGAAGCTGAGTGGCGAGCCTGTTCCCTACGAAACCGCAGATCCCGGTGATCAGGATGCGCATCAATCGTTACCGGCTACAAGGTGCTCGGTTTTGCGCAGCCGCACCTTCCAGGAGGCCACAATTTCTCGAAACACGTCGCGTAAGGAACGGGTAATCGTCCAACTCGGGTACTGAGCCTTCATCTTGCGAAGATCACTGTAATAGCAGATGTGGTCTCCAATCCGATTTTGGTCGAGGTATGTATAGATTTGGCGCTTGCCTGTAAACTCTTCAACCAGCGCGAAGGCCTCGAGAATCGAGCAGGAATTGTCTTTTCCGCCGCCGATGTTGTAAACCTCGCCGCATCGGGGCGCGGCGATGAACGCGAGCATGAAATTGGCTACGTCTTCCGAGTGGATATTGTCGCGAACCTGTTTACCCTTGTAGCCGAAGACCTTGTATTCGCGGTTTTCAATGTTGCATCGCACGAGGTAGCTCAAAAAGCCGTGCAATTCAACGCCGGAGTGATTCGGGCCGGTGAGGCATCCGCCCCGCAAGCAACAGGTCGGCATGCCGAAATAGCGGCCGTACTCCTGGACCATTACGTCGGAGGCGACTTTCGACGCTCCGAAAACCGAATGCTTCGACTGATCGATGGAAAACGTCTCGGGGATGCCGTTTTCGTAATTGGGGTTGTCATAATCCCACCGCGTTTCGAGCTCGCGAAGCTTGATAGTATTCGGCAAATCGCCATACACTTTATTGGTCGACATGTGCACGAACGGGGATTCAGGACAGGCGCGGCGCGCGGCTTCAAGAACATTGAGTGTGCCGACGGCGTTCGTGTCGAAATCGGCGAACGGGATCGAAGCGGCGCGATCGTGAGACGGTTGCGCAGCGGTATGGACGATCGCGTCTGGCTTCACATCCGCAAGCAGCCCAAGGACGCCGTCGCGGTCGCGAATATCGAGGCGGTAATGCGTGTAGGTGGCAATGTTCGAGCGCAGGCGCTCAAGCGACCAACTGGTATCGCCTTCCGGTCCAAAGAACACAGCCCGTTCGTTATTGTCAATCCCAAATATGCGATAACCGTGCTTGGCCAAATGGAGGCTGACTTCCGAACCGATGAGGCCGCAGGAGCCCGTTACTAACGCTTTTTTCGCCACTAGAACACAATTCTATTAGACATGGTTGACATTTCTCGCCCGCTTACTCTCGAACGCGCAACGCTTTCGGCGCGGATACGGGCGGGATTCCAGCGCCGCGCGACGTTTGCGGGCACGTTTGGTTTGTTCGCGCTCGCCGCCTGGGTCATTTTCAACTGGACGCAGACGATGCAGCGCATCGTGCGATATTACGATCCACTCCCGGCTTGGGATTATTGGCGGACGGCAGCATTTCTCAAATCCTACGAAGCCTTCGACCTGAGCATACTTTGGCGCCAGCACAACGAGCATCGGATTGTGTTTCCAGAAATCGTGTTCGCAGTCGATTATCTGCTCTTTCACGGGCGTCAGGTTCTTCCCCTCGCGATCAGCTTCCTCTGCTATGCCGGATGCTGGGGAGTCCTCGCATGGGCCTTCTGGTCGATTCACCCTGTAACAAAACCGCTGCGCATACTTGGAATTTTGCTCTCGGGCGTAATTATCGGTTGGCAGGGAAGCGCGATCGTTTTGGCGGACCCATTTCTCTTGCAATGGACTTTGCTTGCGTTCGCGGTGCTGCTCGCCCTTGTCTTCCTGGTTCGGGTGAAGGAAACTGACAAAGTCGGGTACTTAGTTACAGCGATCTGTTGCGCTGAAGTTGCGACTTACTCTTCGGCGAACGGTCTATTAGTCTGGCCGTTGCTGATCGGACTTGCGTTGCTTCTCTCGATTGGCAGAAACCGGATTATTGCTCTTGCGGTGATCGGCTTTGTATCTGTTGTTGTCTATTTTATTGGATATAAGTTCACAGGAACTCTTTCGATCACCAACCTGCTGTTGCACCCCATTTATTCATTTGAATTTTTAGGCGCTTATTTAAGTATGCCTTTCGGTGCGCTGAAATCTCCCAATTTCGGTGTCTGGCTCGGCATCAGTACATTGCTGGTTGTGATACTGCTTGCAATTACTGCGTTTCGCCGTCACTTGATCGCTTCGCGCTCAGGCTCGGTGTTGTTCGGATTTTATGCATTTGTTTTATTAACTGCTGTTCTGACCGCGGCAGGCAGATTGGATGCTAGCGATCCTACGTTTTCTGCGGCGAAGCCTGCCAGATACCTGACGGGGCCGCTGATTGCCTGGGGCGCATTCTTGATGTTATGCCTATGGTTGTGCGCGCCACCGCGCGTCTTCCAAGCCCGTATCGCGATTGCCTGCCTGGTTTCGGCGCTACTGTTAGTCGCTTTCCCGAAATTCAGATGGTGGCTTCGGAGCGCGAATGCCAATCACGCAAACGCCCAAATGGCTTCCTTGGCTATCCAATTAGGCGTCGAAGACCCTAGCGTCATTTTAAACATATTTCCTGATCCGATATCACCGGGTATTTGGGCCTCAGCTTTACGTGACTTTGACGTTTCGGTGTTTTATCGAAATCCAAGTAAGTGGCTGGGAAAGGACAAAGACCGTTTTGCGAGCTTGCTAAAAGACGTAATCCCGGGTGAAATCACTTATATATTTCCCGTGACGGGCGGAATCGAGATCGGGGGCTGGTTCGACGATTTTGGCACGCGGGGTGGAACGGGATGGATTCTTTTGGGAAATGAAGATGGGAAGATTGTTGGCTTTGGCAAGAAGTTACCGGCAGGATATCCCGATGCGCTCGATAATCCGCGAACGCCGCCAAGCTTGGGATGGGTTGGACTTGTGAACTTAAGATATCCGGCGAAGGAAGTGAGCGCGTACGTGATTAAAAAACGTGGGCTGGTTCCGTTACAAGGCGCGATCGCGGTTCCGGAACTACAAGCGGTGGCGTGGGAGCCAGGCCGTGTGCGGGTACAGGGCATCGACTGGGAAAAGACGGGAAATTGGAAAGCTAATGACCTTCCGCAGCACGTGCCTTTCGGCCACGGCACGGCCTTGTTCTATAGCAGTTGGGTCGGCAACGATGCAAATACGGGCCGTATCTTTTCATCTGTCTTCAACGCTCCTGCGAACGGATGCGTGATCCTGCCGGTGCTACAAGGGCCGCGGGCGGGCGGGCTCTCGACGGAACTGATCAATGCGGATAGCGGGCGCGTTATCTCGGCGATTCCCTTCCAAAACGCTCCCCAGACGTGGAAGTTCTGGAGGGTGCCGATCGATGCATCTGTGAAGAACCTGCGTATCGTTGGCGAAGATCAAGGCACGGGTTGGGGTGAATGGCTAGCGATCGGGAGCCCACTTCTCTGCAACTGAGCGTGTGCATGGCCAAGAATCAAATTAAAACCCTGTTGCCGGCGTTGGCGGCAATGGCTATATGCAAAGCTTATCCGCAGCAATCGCCTTCGCTGAACATTATCTCCACTCCTACCCAGGCAGTTGTCACTTACACTGCTCCTACGAACGCCCCGTGCACTATCCAGGAGGGAACAGACCCGGCATTCAGGATTGTGGATCATGATGTGGACCCTGCTTTATTCCCGGGGTCCAATGAGGATAAGTCGCGACCGGGAACAGTGACCGATGGATTACAACGGATGACCGTTGTCGGCTTTCGCGGGACAGCGACCGGGTCGGACGGCAAGATTTATTCGCGAGCCCTGCAGAATGCGGCGACGCACTTCATCAAAATAGCGTGTAGCGGGAGGATCTTCAACGACAGATTTGAGACGCAGAATCCGCCAATGGGAAATACGTCGCCGGACTATCTGCCTTTCAACAAGAATGGTTTCGGTAACTACGGCTGGCCTACTATTAACTACACCGCGCCTACTTCGAACGCACCGGCAAATTACCATATCGATCCACTTACAGGCTATCAACTGCAGCGCTGGACGGGGCCTGGAGATGCCGCGGACTTGCTTACCGGGTGGGGCGCGTGGGGCGGCGTTCTCGATCTGACTGGAACCTGGACGACACCCGAAAACATTCTTGGTTCCGGCGGATACGCAAGTTATTCCGGAGCCGGCGGGCCGGCGAACGCGCTGTTTCTCTGGGGGCCATCGGGGCTCTATCGGCCGACCCTCCTGAGTGCCGAATACTTCGCCATGGACGACTTACAAACGCAGGTGACCGCGTATGCCTCGAACGCAGGCGCGACGCAGACGATCTGCCTCGTTTATGACGGCGGCGCAGGCGCGGGGGCTTCGGACTGTCTCGGCAAGCAAATCACAACACCTATCCTGAAGCGAAAAGCGACAAAGCCTATGCCGCCTGGGCCATGGCCTGAACCGATTTTGGGCGGCTGGGGAAGCCCGGACGTGACGAATGACATGCTCTCGAATACCTTCGGAGGGCTGCTGGAATCGGTGCACGGAAGCGCAGTCACGTGGAGAAGCAACTCCAATAGCGGCCAAGACGTTTATTTCCCGGTTACAGTTCTCAAGCCTGGAATGCGAATCGGTATCGCAGGTACTGATCCCACTTGCCCCAAAAACATCTGTACGATCGCCAGCATTGGCGATGAACGGCATTTATCGACAGTTCAGAACAACGTCGCGTGGACCCCGCTATTTACTACGATTACGTCCGAAGTGCGCCCAGGAGCGGAAAAAATTCCGGTCGCTGCGACAAACGGCTTTCTGCTGATTCCTTGGATGCATAACGGGAACTATTACTCGATCACACTCGATAAAGGCGCCGATGCGGAGGCCGTTGACTGCAAAAGCATAAGCGGCAATTCACTAAGCGGATGCTCGGGTATCAAGAAATCGCATTCCGCTGGTGCGCCCATGGGCCAGAACCGGTACGAGTTCCCGAATTTTGGTATCAAGCTGTGGGTCAACCCAAATGGCGGGACTGTGTTCTTCCAGAACGCCCAGAACAATTGGGCGATCAGTAATCAATTCTATACGGAATATCAAGGCGCTGGAACCACGGGCTGCGATGGTAAAGATCATACGGTTACCTACGCAGCCGACGGTGAAACGCCGCTGCCAAAGCCAGAAAAGGGTTATTACTGCACCTTTGTCGATGGATTCGGTAACAATTATCTCTTTCTGGTGATTGCGAGCACTGGCGAATCCAGGAAGTTGTCAAATCTGAATAACGGCGCAAAGCTCGGGTTTACCTATAACACCTCCAATGGTTTTATTGAGAACTGCACCTACAACGATAACCCGAGAAATCCTGCACATCAGAAGTATGCCGCCTGGAACGATAATCGCGGAAATAATAACATTCAAAATCCGGCCATCTCGTGCAGTCACTTACAGCAGAGAAAGACGGTGCAGCAGGAAATTTCTGCGGCTTACCCGCAGATTGACTTCTCTTACTTTGGACATCCGGGGCTGCAGCACGCAGCTTATCCATTCTTCAAATTTATGATGCGGCCGCAGCAGGGCGCGATGACCTGGTTCTGCGATCTGGATGTCTCGAAGCCAGCCGGCGCAGAACAAGTGCAGTATTGTCATAGCAGCTGGGATACTTACCCGTCGAGATGGGCCGGTGTTCACGGCTTTGAATACTGGATGGTGGCGCCGCATGAAGGCGATTATGCGAGCAGCTGGTCAAATGAGTACTCGATCGGCACGCTCAACCTTCCGGGAACCGCCGCATTCGAACGCTGGGATGTTCAGATCAGCAAAATTTACAATAACGGGGGCTCGACGGCGCTGACCGCGTCTTTCACTGACCCGCAGAGTTGCGCCGAACTGGGCGTTACCGATCCGCGCTGGGCGGCACAAGGCGCGAGTGGACACAACTGCGTTCAGATGGACGTTCTGGATCCGGTTTCTACGAGGGCCGCGCCGCAGGATCTGCGACCGCTCGGTTCGTTCCCGGTTGGATCGAAACCTGGGCCATGGCCGCACAACGCTTCTTCCTGCGGAGGAGACGGCACATCATCGCATTGCTGGTCTTATCTGCAGCCCATTGCGCCAGGCGATAACCTTGTCGATTTCGGTGTAGACGGCGCTCGGGAGGCTTTCGGAGTAGCAGCGGCAAAAGCGATTTCCGGAAACCCGAGCGCTACCGAACATATCGTTCTCTGGAGGAAATATAACCCGTTTCGAGATTGCGCGAAGTCCGGACAGGCGCATGCGGCGGGATTCAAGTTGACGGAAATGCTCCCTGCGGTTTGTTACGGCGGAGGTTTCATTCTTTACCCGGACAAGGAAATCGGCAAGGGAAAAATAGACAACCCCGAGTTAAACGCCGGGCATATTGTTCAGTGGAATATTCCAGGTACAGATAAATTCATCCTAAGCGCGCCATATGCCTGGAGCTTTCCCACGAGTGAAGGCGGATACGGCGCCGGCTATGCAATCAGACTTGGGAAGATCCCTGAAATTTGGGGGCACGGAGCCAACTATGGCGTGCAAGATAGTTTCCCATTCGATCGAAGCTTCAAGGGGCTGGGAATCGGGATTATTCAAAGCCACGCGGGCGGTCTTACTTATAACTGCGCGAACTGTAAGTGGATACTCGATGGCAGACCTCTTGGCGGCGCGGGAGGCGGCGTCAGCACATTGTGGAAACATGCCTACACGAAGGTTGCCGGTACGAACGATATTTATATGTTGGATCTGCCTGAGGGCCAGAACACAAGCATGGATCTGAAACGTCAAGTGGTCCGTATGTGGGCTGGCGAGCATCTCATCCAGAACATTAGCGGTCCGCATTCACGGTTGACCGATTCAGTGCCGTGGCAGGGATGTATCGCATTATTCACTGGCGAATGCGTCGCAGGGAGCCAACCGGGGCAGATTTATGAGGTCGTGCCGGCAGCAACTCTTTCACGGGGATGCGAGATAGACATGACAATCAATACCCCTTGTGCCGCTCCAATGGCGCCGGAAGTTGCCGGCTACACGCAGCATGACATTTCAGCGAGCGACCCTACTGGGTTGCGAGGCCGCGTGCTGACTTATGCATTTGGCGGCCCTGGACGCACAAGTAATTACGCGAACATGCATGCTTTGACAACAGGCGACTGGGGTGTGACTGCCGTCGTGTGGGGAGACGGACGCCGAAGCGACGTTTGGGGCGTGAGACTTCCGCCGATTCCGGTTGCAGACGAGATCAAACGCAACACCTGGATCAGCATTCCTATTTCTTTTCCGGGCGTGGCAAATTCCACTGTTCGCATCCGTTACGGATATGCGGAATACGGCCTCAATGCGGATCATCAGCCGTTATTTTGTAATCCGAACCGGCTGGAAGACTGCACAACATCCGCAGCGCCCAGTTCAGGCGTACTGGCGAATAAATTTACGAACGGAAACGCAACGAACAGCACGACAAGTTCTGCGCTCGGTACAAAAATCAGCGTGACGGCAAAATCACTCTCTGTAAAGTCCCTGGGACGTGAGTGCCTGAGCGGAAATTCCCGCGTACACACATTGCAGTTGTTGGATATGTCTCTGCATGTGCTGGGGTCTGTAAAGGTCAATATGGCCAACTGTACGCCTTCAAAGTTCGTAACCGGAACGCTCAATCCGGCACTTACACTTTCAAGCGGTGAATACTACCTTATGTCTTCCGAAACGAACGGTGGCGACTCGTTCTATAGCCAGGCAAGCACAGTTACTCCTACGAATAGCCAAGTTTCGGTAGGTGGAGCGACTTACGATTACCAGGGTAATTACGGAAACGCGGGCGGAAACGGGACCACCTATGGGCCGCTTACGATGTCCTATACCGCGGCAAGCGATCCGTTTGCCTGGGCTTCTGAGCCGCAAAGCTGGAAGGCTTGCAAGTCCGGTTGCACCGTGGAGATAAACGCATATTCCGGAAGAGTTCTGTACTACGTCATCGATCGCATGGTAAATGGGAATCTGACCAGTTCCGGCCTGAATGTACGTGCCGTGCCGTAACTATTGTGCGACTTCTTCTTTGTATTAAGGATAAAGTGGCTTCGGCTTGATTTCGGCGTTTTCTTCGCCGGCCTTGAGTATTCTTCTCTGGAGAGGCTCCCGCAATTCCTTGCCGATCTCGCGTGTCTCGCGCCCTCCTGCAAGGTTAACCAGCTCTTGCGGATCGGAGTACAGATTGTATAAGTGGTATTCCTCATTGAGAAGACAAGGCCTGCGATTTGCCATTCGGCTGCGGCGGAACCCGGTTACGGCGCTTTCGAACGCGAGCGGCGGTAAGCAACGCCGAGATTCAAACGATTCAGGAGTGGCTGAAGGGTCTCGCTCGAGGGATCTCCAGCGGATATCGACAGCCTCCGGCCTTCGCGACTGGCTGGCAGCTAGGCGAACCGGATCTGGTGATCGAAGCCGCGAAGCCGTATGCTGTTGACAGTTGAGGCCGTTGTGGCGACCCCGGTCTCCAGATTGCAAAAAGAAACCATTCGTATGTTGCACCCTCAAAACCATGAGCATTAAAAAAACGACGATTACACCGGAGTTGTACGGCTACATCCTGCAGACGTTCGTCGATGAGCCTGAGGTCGCGCGCAAGCTGCGGGAAGAAACCGGCAAACTTCCGCAAGCGCAGATGCAGATTCCGCCAGAACAGGGCCGGTTTTTTGATTTCCTGGTACGCGCCACGCGAGCCAGAAAATGCCTGGAAGTTGGGGTTTTCACCGGCTACAGCGCATTATGGACAGCGTTGGCGTTGCCAACCGATGGAGAACTGGTTGCCTGCGATATAAGCGAGGAGTGGACTTCAATCGCGCGGCGCTATTGGAATGAGGCAGGTGTCTCGCGCAAGATTCGCTTGCGGATTGGCCCGGCGTCGCAGACTTTATCTGCGCTCTTACATGAGCAGCAGGCGAACACGTTCGATTTTGCGTTCATCGACGCGGACAAGCCAAGTTATGACGATTATTACGAGAAGGTTCTTCAGTTGGTGAGGCCCGGAGGCGTGATTGCAATCGACAACGTTCTCCAAACCGGTAAGGTGCTGGATCAGAGCACGAATGATCCCGGAACGCTCGCCGTACGCAAGCTTAACGAGAAGCTGTCTCGCGATGAACGGATTCATCTAAGTATGCTGCCGATCGCGGATGGCCTGACTCTGGCCATTAAACGTGAATAAGTTTTCGCATACGGGATAACAGAAAGCTACGTTCAGGTGCTGGCCGTGGGAGGCGGGCTAACCGGATTCATTATCTGAATACTTGCCTTACCCTGTGGTACGATTTTCTCCACTCGTGCACACACTGGCGGTCGATATCGGCGGCACTAAGCTGACGGTTGGAGTCTTCCGCGATGAAACGCTGGTCGAACGCGCCACTCGCGCTACGAATCGCAATGGTGGCCCCGCGTGGATGTTGCAGCAGATACAAGAAATCGCACGCGATTGCATTTCAAAGTACAAAGTGGACGGTTGTGGCATCGGCTTTGGAGGCCCCGTCGATTTCTCCCGCCAGCACGTCATCTGCTCGACGCACGTTCCGGGCTGGGACAATTTCGATCTTGTCGGAGCAATCGCCGAACGCTTGGGCGTTAGGGCAGTCATTGATCGCGACACCATGGTGGGCGCGCTCGGTGAAGGTCATTATGGCGCGGGCATCGGCGCACGGCCGCTGTTCTACATCACCATTTCTACCGGCATCGGAGGCGGACTCCTAACTGCCTCTGGGCTCTATCACGGTGCCGACTCCTTTGCGTGCGAGATCGGCCATCATACCGTCCAGCCCGACGGGCCCGAATGCCTCTGTGGCGCGCGTGGCTGTCTGGAGCGGCTTTGCGCCGGGCTGTGGCTCGATCGCGATTATGGCCAGCCCGCGAGCGAACTCCTGCGCGACCCCGCTTTTGTCCTTCAATACGTACGGCCTCTCGCGCTCGGCATCAAGAATTGCATTATGTTTGTCAATCCGGCGCGCATCGTGATCGGCGGTGGGATCAGCAAGGCCGGAGACGCCCTGTTTATCCCGTTGCGCGAGGAATTGGGAAGCCAGATGACCTCCTGGTCTCGGGCCCGCGTCGATATCGTTCCTGCCAAGCTGGGAGACGACAGCATTTTGTGGGGCGCCTTGGCTCTTGCGCAATCCTGTATATACAAGTTGCCCGATTGTAAAGCTAGACTGAATGCGTGAACAACCGATGAGTAGCATCCTCGTGCGCATTCCTGCAGCAACGACCATTAGCCGCTTTCGGTTTCGTTTGCGATTCGGGCGGCGGATGCTCCGCGCCGGTCCGGATTACTAGGCATGCTTCTCAATCGGTTAAGGTGTGCAACGCGACAATTCCCAGGACGCCCGCCGCAGTGAGACTCGCGCCGGCAATAAGTATTGTGGCCAGATGCGTGCGCGCGAGATTTAGAAACTGCCGGGCTGCTGTCCTTAACTCAACATCATTGTGCCATTGCCCCCAGAGACTTGCGCAGCCAATAACTAGGACGAGTGCTGGCAGAGCCATGAGCAATAGCCACAATCCGGTGTGCGGCCGTGCGGCATACCATTGGACGATCTGCTGGGCAGTGTGCGCCGGTTCATATTTTTCCGGCTGCAGATTACGCACAAACAGAGCCGTCATGAACAGAGCCGCCGGTGAAATAAAAAGGAGTTCGACACTTGTGGTTAGCAATCGAGATAGTCTCATGGGTACTTTATAGCGCAAAGGCCGTACGTACACAAGTGTTCTTCACGATGAAGCCGTGAGCCACAACCGCGACTCCTCTCGACCGCGCAGAAAGAAAGGAAGGCCTTGTGCAAGAGGGTGACGTGATCGAGTTCAAGATCCAGGTATAGATCGCGATGTGCTGCAACGCGTCTCCAATCTCCCGCAGGTGACTGCTGCAGGCGGCGTAGGTAACCTCTTTTTTCTCGATGAGCGCCGGACACATGCCCTGCGCCTCGTCGAAGGCCATTCGCCGGAACCCAAATCATCCTGGAAGCCGCTCGTCTGGACCCAGGTGGCCGGCGACTACTTTCGAGCAATGGATATTCCCCTACTCCGTGGGCGCTATTTCAACTCGAACGATCGTGCGGACACACCGCCCGTCGTGATCGTAAACGAAACGTCGCGACGCGGTATTGGCCCGGTGAAGATCCCATCGGTAAGCGCGTCAAAGGATTCGATGCTCGTGGGCAACACGATCATTGGCTTACAGTCGTGGGGCTGTTGAAAGATACCCGCAGCGGCGGTCTCGACAAATCGCCGTTCTCGCAAATCTATGAAGCTCAGGCGCGAGCAGCCAGCAGTTGGGGAATCTCGTCATCCGCACCACATCAGACCCGACCAGGCTCGCGGCGGCTGCCCGCACGATCATTCATCAGGTGAATCCAGCGGCGACGGTTCCTTCTATTGAAAACATTGAGCAATTGATCGATGCTCAGCTGATGCGGCGCCGCTTCGAAACATGGCTTATCGGAATGTTCTCCGGTATTTTGCTCGCACTTGCCGCTTTGGCATTTTCGCCGTGATGCACTATTCGGTCGCGGCCAGACGCCATGAGATGGTATGCGGATGGCCCTCGGTGCTCGCGGTGCCGATGTTCTCAAGCTCATATTAGGCAAGGGCACCCGCGTCGCATTCATCGGTGTTGCTGTTGGTGGCCTTATCGCACTCTGGCTTGCCGATACCATTCGCGGAATGCTCTTCAACATCCGACCCACCGATCCCGTGGTCTTCACCGCGGCCGCTACAGTCCTCCTTGTGGTCGGCATTTGCGGCGTCCTTTGCTCCGGCGCACCGGGCGTCACGGATCGATCCGATGAGCGCTCTGCGAGACGAGTGAGCGATATCATTTCGTGATTATTGCGAAGAGTAAAGTATAGGAAACCCTGGCGCGTGCGGCGATCGAGGCGCCTAGGGAAAAAAGAAATGATCAGAACCGAAATCTCTCGCGTTTCAATAGCAGCCGTTTTGTTCAGTCTGCCGCTTGCGGCGCAAACCGGCGCTGAAGCGAACTGGAAAAGCATTCTGGCCGATCGCCTTCCGCTGTTTGGGCACCGGAATTGGATCGTAATTGCGGATTCGGCGTATCCGGCGCAGTCGGCGCCAGGAATCGAAACCGTAGTTTCAAATGCAGATCACTTCGATGTCCTGCGGACCGTGCTGCGGCGTCTGGACAGCTCGAAACACGTGAGGCCGATCGTCTATCTCGATCAGGAATTGCACTTCGTGGAGGACAGCGACGCTTCCGGGATTTCGTCGTATCGCGAACAGCTGATGACGCTGCTAGGCGACCGACCGGTGCGTCGGGAATTGCACGAGCAGATCATCGCGAATCTGGCCCAGGTGAGCCAAAACTTCCGCGTGCTGATCATCAAGACGAACTTGACACTGCCCTATACTTCCGTTTTTCTGCAACTCGACTGCGCCTATTGGAGCGAAGACGCCGAGCGGCGGCTGAGGCAGAGCTTGGACGCGCACTCACCGCGTAAGTGAAACCATGGACCGCTTAGGGATGTGCGGTTTAAAACGAGATCGAACCAAGATGTCCAGGTTTCCCGCAATCCGTTGAAATGACTGCCGTTCGCGGACTCCGCGGCTGCCGGTTGCCTTCGGGAGGAGATGAGTTAAAAATAACCGGCGGCTTGGATGCCGTATAGCTCGGCGTATGTACTACGGTTGGCCATTAACTCTTCGTGCGTGCCGATTTCGACGAGCCCGGCCGCGTCTTGGACGACAATGAGGTCAGCCATGCGAACCGTAGAGAAGCGATGCGAGACCAATATCGTGATTCTCCCATTGGCACTCTTCTCACCACGCGCGGCGAGGGCATAGCGCTCGAATACCGCGTTCTCGCGCATCAAGCGCGGCGAGCGGTTCGTCGAGAATCAAAAGCAGCGGGCTGTCCCGCATGAATGCGCGCGCCAACGCGAGTTTTTGCCAGTGGCCAAATGAGAGGTCGGCTCCACTCGGCCATGTCGATCCCAATTGGGTGTCGAGTCCAAATCTAAGACGCGCGAAGACATCGCCTGCATCTGCAGGGTCGACAGCCGCGGTCACGGCCGTCTCGTCTTCCAGCCGGGCGAGATCGCCCAAACCGACGGTCTGCCGAGCGCGAAATTCGAACCGGAAGAAATCTTGAAATGCACCGGCCATGCGCGCTCTCCAATCCCTCGCTGCAATGCGCGAAAGAGGCACGCCGTCGACGAGAATCGCGCCCAATGTGGGTTCATACATCTTGGCGAGCAGCTTTACTGGGGTTGTCTTACCGGCTCCATTCTCACCCACGATCGCGACGACGGCGCCGGGCGGCAGGCTCAATGAAACATCTTCGAGCGCCAGCCGCGAACTGCCCGGATAAATCCTCGGAGGAATCCAATTTCACCCACCGCGGCTCGTATGTAGGAGGCTAAGCCTGCGCCCGCCGCCAGAACCAGCAGGATCTTTGCCGGGGAGGCATGAATACCCCGGTAACAAAGACAACTGCTCCCGCGAACCCGCTACCGAATATTGCCCAGGCAAGCGCATTCCACAGAGCGGTGCCCCAACGAGCGTTCGCGATTGGCCCGGTACCAGCGCTCCCATGCGGCTCGGCGGTCTCGCAGAATCTGGTCTACGAGGCCAATCACACGTACTTCCTTGCCGGACGCGAGCCGGCTCGTCGCCCAGATGGCGGCCCGGAACCGCTGTGGTTGCCAGATTGAACAGATGACGTGACAGCCGCTCTGCTTGCGCGCCCCGTTCCTGAGCCTTCCGCTCGACCTCGGGTCTCCAGAACGAGGCGATGGCCGTGGGTAACGCAAACACGCCGAGAAGAAGCAAGGCCGCATGTACCCAGGCGAGCAGTACCATCGTGACCGCCAGGCGCAACAGCCATCCGAGCGTGGTGAACAGCGAAGCGTACATGTGATCGAGCACGAACACCTGGTTCCGCAGCATAGAGAGAGGATCCAGATACTCCGGCCGCTCCTGATGCGCCACTGAAACAACGGATTCCTGCAAATGCGCGACGTGCGCCTCGAGCGCGATGGTTACTTTGTCGCGGAAACGCCGCTGCACACGTGTGCTAATGGTCACCATGAACCAACTGCCGGCGGCGCTCGCGGCCATAGCCACGGCCGCACCGAGCACAAGGCCATTTCGGTGCTGAACGACGCCTTCGCCCAGCAGCGCCAGCCAAAGTGCGACCGAAGCAGCCGGCAAAGCGGCCGGCAAAGCAGCCCGTTGCGAAAGGCTTAGAGCGAGGATCATGAGACGGCGCTCTTGCCGGTAACCCAGTTTGCACAGCCGCCACATGGAGGAAACAATCGGCGGCAGAGGTTCCATCGCGCTGGACTTAGCGTGTGCCATATCAGGAGAGGACTTCATAGGCGGCTCCTTCCTCATCCGCTTCCTGGAAGCGTTGTGCCTGAAGGTCGAACATAGTGCGATACCGGCCGCCGAGGGCGATCAGTTCGTCATGGGTGCCGAGTTCGACCACCCGTCCATGGTCAAGTACGCAAATGCGATCGGCATGACGCACCGTGGAGAATCGGTGCGAGATCAAAACAGTAGTACAATGTCGCGTCCGCGGCGAGCAAGCGCTCGAAGATTTCGGCCTCGCCCCGCACATCCAGTTGAGCGGCTGGCTCATGAAGCAATACGACACCCGCCCATCTTTACCGCTACCAAACTCTTGCGAGCGCAACGCGCTGCCACTGACACCGGACAGTTCGGTTCCGCCCGCATACCCTTTGGAGAGCACGGTATCCAAAGAAGCGAGATTCTTCGCACCAGCCGCTTCGAGTGCTTCGTGGATAACTGAGTCCGGCGCGCCTCTCGGCGCCGCGTTCTCGCGCAGCGTTTTTCCAGCGCCATTCTTGCCGACGGATCGCGAGCGATGTGCCGGCAGGAATGGTCAGATCGAAATGTTCCAACACCGGAGCACCGCCCGGATAACCGAACGTTACATCGCGCAGACGGATGTCGCTGCTGGGTTTAGCGGTTGCCTCATGTTTATCCCGAGGAAGTTGGCCCAACCGCTGTGTCGTTTCTTGTAACCGCAAAACGGCCACAAGGGGTGCGGCCGCTCCGTCCAGAGCGCAATTGAAGCCGCCAAACGCGATTGCCGAAACCCCTACCGCACTTTGCAGAAGATCACCGCGGCGTCGAACAAATCGGTCTAGCGTCCAGGCCGCCAGATCAAATAGCCGCAATTCCTTGCTCGGTGTTATGCTGCCACTAACTTGAATCAGGTGCTACATCGAGCTTCAAACCCGCTAATTCTAGTTCTGTCGGCGTGCTTGACGGCATCGGTCGCCCCGTGCGCCACTGTGATTGTGCGGCCGATTGAGATTAACGACATTCTCGTCAATCCTGGAATGGGCATCGAAACGTTTCAACGATACAACGGAGATGCACTGAACCCAGGCGTCAAGTGGTCGGAAGAAGGACCGATTCATGTGCTTATCGCGCCGACTGAAAAACCCGATTTCCCGCAATCAACTGTTGCATATTGCCGCTGGCACTGGGCAACGCTCGAGCCGATACAGGGCCAAATTCATTGGGACATCATTGATCTCGCGCTCGAGCAGGCCAGGAAGCATGGACAACGCCTCGCGATCCGGCTCATGCCTTACGATCCCGAGCATCCGCTGCCGCGGTGGTACCGAAACTCGGGCGCGCGACGGGCGAATACCGACGCTTCGAAAGACGGAAACATATGGCAGCCCGATTTCAGCGACCCGTTGTACTTCAAATATTGGAGTGCGGTGGTAGAGCAAGCCGGGCAACGGTATGACGGACATCCTGATTTGGATAGTGTCGATATTTCGACCGTCGGTTATTGGGGCGAAGGCTGGAGCGACTACATGCCCGAATTTAGCGTGCAGAAAAAGCTCATCGACGTCTATTTCAAGGCTTTCCACCATACGCGCCTCTTGATGAATTTCGATGAGCCGGAGGCTTTAGCATATGGAACATCGCGCGGCGCGGGCTGGCGCTTCGATTGTTGGGGCGATCTGCGCAAAACATGGTCAGAAATGCTGGATTTTTATCCGCAGCAGATTGCGCGAACTGGAATCGGGGATGTATGGCGGACCGCTCCTGTTTCGATGGAAACATGCGGCGTACCAGAGGCCTGGTTTCGCCAAGGTTGGGACATTCACTACATTATCGGCGAGGCTCTACGCTGGCACGTGAGCACGGTCAACTTGAAATCGAGCGCTATCCCCAAAGCGTGGAAAAGCGAATTCGACGACCTTCAGCGCAAAATGGGTTATCGCTTTGCACTGCGGCGTGCTGAGTGGAACGACGATGTCGCGAGCGGTCAATCTCTCGAATTGAAAACATGGTGGGTAAACGAGGGCATCGCGCCGCTATACCAGCCTTTCCTGCTTGCGTTTCGGCTTAGCTCAGCCGAAAACTCGACGGTCTTGCGAACCGCAACCGATGTTACTAAGTGGCGGCCGGGCGACGAAGTTTTTGAAGGTCCGCTGTTCGTGCCACCCAATCTCCCGGCAGGAAATTATCAGCTGAGCGTCGCGTTTCTTGATCCGTTCACGTTGCAACCCGGAATCCGGCTCGCAATTGAGGGGCGTCAACCTGACGGATGGTACGCGCTCGGAAAGGTGCGCGTGAATCATCCCGCGCCACGGACCCAATAACCCGGTTAATTCGCTCAACCAGGGGCAGCACTAAAGCAGACGGATGATCCGCGTCATGAATAACTGTATTTTCCGCTCGCTGATTTTGCCCTTCTGTCTCCTCTTTGCCTCGGCAGGATTTCGTGTGATTGGTCCAGGCGGAGGCGGCGCCATGTTCAACCCCACGATTAGCCCGCACGATGCGCAAACCGCGTTCGTGTCTTGCGATATGACAGGATCCTATATTACTCACGATGGCGGTCGATCGTGGCGGATGTTCAACCTGGGCGGTACGACGCGCTTCTTCGTATTCGATCCTGGGAATCCGAAAACGATTTATGCGCAGGGAAGGGGACTTTGGCGCAGCCGGGACAACGGCGACCATTGGCAGCTGATCTATCCTAGACGCGCGGCAATCAAAGGAATTGAGATGAGCTCCGATCATGCGGAGGAAACGATTGTTGCGGACCCGAATCCGCTGGGAACGATTGCTGCGCTCGCACTTGAGCCTCAGGATTCGCGGACATTGTTTGCGGCGGCTGTCGAATCGGGTGAAGCGGCCTTGTTTGTCTCGCATGATGCTGGCGAGAATTGGATTCGCGACGCGAAGTTGACGGACGAGCCGATGCATTTGTGGGCGAAATCGGGAATCGTATATGCCGCGGGACCTCATGTTCTGGAAATCCGATCTGCAGCGGGCTGGAAGCGTTCTGCGACACCCGCTGAGTTCACCGAAATCGCCGGCGCGCCGCCCACGTTTTATGGAATCACGCACGACAGCGTTTTTGTGTCCACCGATGCCGGGGCAACGTGGCGCAAATGTGCAGCGCCCGTCAGAGAGATTCAAGCGGTCGCGACCAGCCTGGCGCATCCGGAGGTCGCTTATGTTTCCTACGCGCTTGGGATCGCGCGCACAACTGATTTTGGGGCTCATTGGCAAGCGCCGGGCGTTGTTCACGACGCGTGGATCACGCCGGCTTTAGGCGAGGACTGGGGCGGAGTTGCGCTGGCGCTCGGCCTGGCGGAACAAAACCCGGGTATCGCTTACGCGACCGATTTGGGCCGCACACTCAAAACAGTGGATGGAGGCGCGAACTGGAACGCCGTCTATTCGCGCCACGTTCACGACGCGGGATGGACATCGACGGGACTGAATGTGACGACCAGCTACGGCTATCATTTCGATCCCTTCGATTTGCGACGCCAGTTCATCACCTACACGGATATTGGACTCTTCCGAAGCGAGGATGGGGGTGCCTCGTGGACGAGTTCGACTCAAGGCGTGCCGCGGGAGTGGCGCAACACGACTTACTGGGTTGTGTTCGATCCGGCCGTGAAGGGCCGCATGTGGAGCGTGAATAGCGGCACTCATGATCTACCGCGTCCGAAAATGTGGAGACGCCAGTCGGTGTTGAATTACAAGGGCGGGGTTTGCCGTAGCGATGATGGCGGGCGTACCTGGATATGTTCGAATGCTGGAATGGAGGAGACTGCGCCGACGCACATTTTGCTCGATCCCTTGAGCCCGGCGAATGCGCGGATACTTTACGTAGCGGCGTTCGGGCGGGGCGTTTACAAGAGCAGCGACGGCGGCCATACGTGGAGCTTGAAAAATCGCGGCATCACCCAAAACGAGCCTTTGGCCTGGCGCATTGCGCGTGCGGCAAGCGGCAATCTATTTCTGATCGTGGCGCGTCGTTCGGAAGACGGAAGCATTGGGGGATCCGGCGATGGCGCTCTGTATCGTTCGTCAGATGGCGGCGAGAGATGGACGGCCGTAACATTACCGAATGGAGTGAACGGCCCGAACGGCTTAGCGATTGATCCCAAGTCTTCCTCGCGCATCTATTTGGCGGCGTGGGCGCGTCGCGTGGGAATGCACGGACAAGGCGGGGGAATTTACCTGACCGAAGATGCCGGACGGACATGGCGGCAAATTCTCGATCGTGACCAGCATGTTTACGATGTGACTGTCGATCCGCGCGACCCGAACATTTTGTATGCGGCAGGATTTGAATCTACGGTGTGGCGTTCAGCGAATCGGGGCGCGACGTGGAACCGTATTCCCGGATTCGATTTCAAATGGATGCATCGCGTAATCCCTGACCCGGCGAATCGCGATTCGATCTACGTCACCACTTTCGGAGGAAGCGTGTGGCACGGCCCTTCCGTTTCACAGTAAAGCCGGATTCAAACTGTGCAATCTTCGCTTTGTTGCTATGATTTTCGCATGAATTTCTCTGCATGACTGATACTCCGGAATTGAGAGCGCTGACATCGCACGATGAGCAAGTTCGACGCGCCACCCCGCGCGCGTTTATGGCGGGGGCGGTGCAGTAATGGACCGGCGTGCGTGGCTCGGGGAGGTGTGCATGGGAGTGATCGGCGCATCGGCGGCGCAGGCTGGACCGGCACCTCGCGACGAATCAGCGAATCAGGAGAAGGCAAAGCCGCTCGAGCTTTCCGAATATCAACCGCGAAGCATGCTGCACGTTCGTGAGACGCATATCGAACGGGCCAAATTTCGGGTCATTGACATTCACACGCATTTGTCATGGAGTGTCAAATCCGAGCGCGGAGTGGAGCTTTCCGGCAAACGGAAGTTTCTTGCGTCGCCTTCAGATCTTCTTGGAGTGATGGACCGCAAGAATATTCGCTCCCTGACAAACCTGACCGGCGGCTATGGTGAAGGCATTAAGGAGGCAATCGCAAAATACGATCGCGCCTATCCGGATCGTTTCTACACGTTCACAACGCCGTGCTACAGCCGTTTCCAGGAACCCGATTACCCGAAGATTCAGGCGCAGGCCATCGAAGATGCCCGTAATAGCGGCGCACGCGGTTTGAAAATTTTGAAGACATTAGGACTGTACCTGCGCGAGGATGTCACCTCGGGCGCTTTAGTAAAGATCGACGATGCGCGCTTCGATCCGATGTGGGACGCGTGCGGACAACTAAACATGCCGGTCGCCATCCACGTCTCCGACCCGATTGCTTTTTTCACGCCAACCGACCGTTTCAATGAGCGTTACGAGGAATTGAGCAATCACCCGGACTGGTCTTTTTACGGCGGCGATTTCCCGACCAATGCGGAGCTGCTGGAGGCGCGTAATCGGGTAATCGCGCGCCATCCGAAAACACAGTTCATCGTTCTTCACGTCGGTAACTTCGCCGAGAACCTGGATAATGTTTCCGAAAACATGCGAAAGTATCCGAATATGACTGTCGATATCGCCGCGAGAATCGGAGAACTGGGCCGGCAACCACGGCGTGCGCGACAGTTTTTCGAAGAGTTCCAGGATCGCATTCTGTTTGGCACGGACGCGGTTCCGAACGGATACGAAACTCCACAACAGATTTTTGGCGACCGCTTGTATGAGATCTACTATCGGTTTTTAGAGACATACGATGAATACTTCGACTACGCTCCGGCGCCCGTTCCGCCGCAGGGGCGTTGGCGCATATACGGAATTGGCCTGCCGGATGAGATTTTGCGCAAGGTCTACAGCGCGAACGCGGCTCGCCTGCTGAACGTTTCGATCTGATTTTTGAACCTATATGCGCCGGTTTGCGATTTTCGCTCTGATTGCGCTTGGTTGCGGCACGCCTGCCACTTGCAAAGTGAGAGTGTGGGAAGGCACGCTCAGCCTTCCAACTTATGAAGAAGCAGCGCCCGATCCGAATCCGCCGTTCGATCTTTTTGCCGCCGACCGATTCAACTATCCGTATACGTTGCGCGAGAACCTTACCGGCCGGCGCGCGCTGCACGACTGGCGCGCGGTCTATCTCGAGAATGAGTATCTGAAGTGCTCCGTGCTTCCGGATATTGGCGGGCATCTTTACACCTGCATCGACAAGATCAGCGGGCTACCGTTGTTTTACGCCAATCCATCCATTAAGAAAGCGCAGATTGGTTATCGCGGGGCTTGGGCGGCCTTCGGTATCGAATTTAATTTTCCGGTATCGCACAACTGGCTTTCGATGTCGCCGGTCGACTACTTCTACAGTGAGCATGCCGATGGATCGGGGTCGGTTACCGTCGGCGCCATCGATCGCGTTTATGGAATGCAGTGGAGCGTCGAACTGGTGCTGCGGCCGGGATCCACGGTGCTCGAAGAAAGGGTACGCCTGGATAATCGCAGTGACGCGAGGCATCGGTTCTACTGGTGGAACAATGCTGCAGTCCAGGTCTGGGACGATTCGCACATCGAGTATCCGATGCGTTTTGCGGCGAGCCATGGGTTTACCGAAGTGCAGCCTTGGCCAGTCGACACTGACGGCATCGATCTTTCCGTAATCCGAAATCAGACCAAAGGCCCCGTCTCGCTTTTTGTACATGCCAGCCGTGAGCCGTTCATGTCGGTCTGGAATCCGAAAACAAACAGCGGCGTCGTGCATTATGCCGAGTATGCGCAACTGCCGGGAAAGAAAACCTGGTCATGGGGCGTTGACCCGGAGGGACTCGAATGGCGCAAAGCTTTATCCGACAACAATAGCGCCTACGTAGAGGTGCAAGCGGGCTTGTTTCGGAATCAGGAGACGTACGCGTTTCTCGAGCCACGTCAGGTCATTCAGTTCTCTGAATATTGGATGCCGGTGCGGCAAACTGGCGGCATTGCGCGAGCAAATCTTACCGGTGTCGTGAACCTGAACCGCAGCGGGAACGTGTTGCGTGCGGCTTTGAACGTGAATTACAAGATAACCGGCGCGAAAATTCAGATCCTTGATGGGAAACGAGCGGTTGTGACGGAAACGGCAGATCTCGCGCCGGAGCACACGTGGATTCATGAGCTTCCGCTTACGGCCGGTGAAGACAGAAAATATTCATTCGAGTTGTCCGATGCGAACGGCACCGTCCTGTTGCGGCACACCGAAGGCGAATACGATTGGGATCCAATCGAAGACGTGAAGGTCGGCCCACAGCCGCCGTCAACAAACCCGTTCGATGACGAGTTAAACGGAAGGCTTCTGGTTGCGCTTAATAATTACAGGCGTGAGCTAAAGGAAAATCCCGGCGATTTCGCATTACAGAAAAAAGCCGGCCGGCTCGCAGCGGCCATGTTGCGTTTTGACGAAGCGAAGATGTGGCTCGAGGAAGCGCGACCGTAGCAATACGACGGACGCGGAGGTTGCTTACTATCTGGGCATCACTGATGAAGCGCTTGGCGATGAGCGCGGCGCTCGAAAAGCTTACGAAGCGGCACAGCGAATACCGTCATTTCGCGCGGCCGCAGCATTAAAGCTTGCCGAATTACTGGCTCGGCAAGGGAACACAGCGGGCGCCCGGGAATTTCTTGAGGAAGCGCGGCAGGCCGCGCCCGAGGACGCGCGGGTTACCGAGGAGTGGGCGATCTTCCATCCGGAAGAGGCGCAAAATGCGCTGATGCGCTTTCCGCTGAGTTACGTTCTGCGCGAGGAATCGGGTCACCCTGACCTCGTGCATCTTGCAGCGGATCCATATCGCGTGCTCGACCTCGCATCGACCTACATGCGGCTCGGGCGATATGACCAGGCGCTCGAATGTGCTCTCACGGCGTTATCCAGCAAACGTGCGCGCCGATGAAATGGAGCCTGGCACCGTTCCACCCCGAGCGCATCCGCTGGTTGTCTACTTTCGCGCGTATTGCAAGCAAAAACTCGGTTTGCCGGCCCGCGAAGATTATATGGCGGCCTCGCACTTATCGACGAAATACGTGTTTCCGAACACGTATCAGGCGCTTGAAGTGCTGCGCCAGGCGGTGCGTTTCAATGTTCAAGACGCCACGGCACAGTATCTGCTTGGCACTCTCTACTTTTCGAGAGGTCTCACCGATGAAGCGCTAGATGAATGGGAGGAGGCTCGCACTTATGGGCCGCAAATTCCGGTTCTGCACGCAAGCATGGGTTTGGCGTTACTGCACGTGCGCAAGGACCCCGCGCGCGCATTGGCCATTTTTCGTGAAGGCACGCGCGTCGATCCGGAAAACTTCAAACTTTATGAGGGCATGGACCAGGCGCTCAGCGTATTGAAGAGCTCTGCCGCGGAACGTGTGAAGGCGCTCGAAGGCTATCCCTCGAAGGAAAACATGCCGGCTCCGCTGGTATACGAGTTGGCGCTGAATCTTGCAGAAGCCAAGGATTTCGACAGCGCCTTCGCGTTATTTCGCAACCGCTACTTCCCGCGCGAAGAAGGAGGAACGAACCAGGATCAGGTAATGGCCGAGTTGCGCCTCGACGAAGCGGTTGCGCTGCGGCACGAGGAAAAGGAGGTTGGCAAATCCGCGCGCGCGCAGTATCTCGCCGGCTGTGTGGAAATGGAATTGGGTCGCCAATCGGAAGCCGCTCGGCACTTCGAGCAAGCTGCAGCGAAACTGGATCCGGGCGATGTGGTGTGGGCCTGGCTCGCATCGAAGAAGCTGGGAACCATCGATGACTCCCTGTGGCGGGCGCGGCTTCAAGCGGCGCTTGCTAGCGCGGAGTCGAGGATCGCAACGAGTGGGTACGGGAGTTTCTGGGCCTATACGGCAGGTTTGATCGAGCTTGCGCTAGATGAACGAAAACAGGCAGAAGAGTCGTTTGAAAGCGCGCTTTTAATGCCTGATCAACTGCTTGCGCATCACCTCACGCGTCTAGTGTACGAGAGCGGCCTGCCGCGCTAACGCTCATACTTGAATCACATCGACGCCTTTCGTTCGCAAAGCGGCTACGACTTCGGCAGGCGCGCGCTTATCGGTGATTAGTCTGTGCACGTTCTCCACTGGACAGATACGCGAGACACTGCGGTGGCCAAGCTTGCTGCAATCGGCGACCACATTCACTTCACGAGCGGCACGCACGATGCAGCCGTTCAATTGCGCTTCGAGAATATCCGGAGTAGATTGGCCCGTTTCGCCGTCGATGCCATCGACGCCGAGAAACAGCCTGTCCGCATGTAACTCCTTCATCATGCCTTCGGCCTGCGGTCCCACCAAAGCGAGCAAACCGGACGCAAGATCCCCCCGATCACAGTGACGGTGGCCTCCGGTGCGGTAGCTAGTTCCGTGGCGATGTTGATGGCGTTCGTGATGACGCGGACCCGCAGCTTCATAGTCTTCAGGTGCCGGGCAATTTCGGCCGTCGTCGTGCCCGAATCGAGAATGATGGTTTCATTCGGCTGCACCAGTTCGGCCGCGGTTTGGCCGATCCGCGTCTTCTCTGGTCGATACATGCTCGCCTTCAGTGGCAGTGGATAGTCTCGGGTCGGCTCGTGCCGGACGGCGAGCGCATGACTGCACCATTCGTGGAAAGAGCGCCCAGGTCTCCACGGGCCGTTACCGACAAGACGGAAAAGCGGCGGACCAAGTCAGGTATTGTGATCTGACCTTTCTGTTCGATAATTTCGAGAATTCTCCTGCGCCGCTCTTCGGCCAGCAAACGCGAGGCAGCCTTGCTGATTGCCATAATGTTTTTAGCCTACAGCGGAACGGGAAAGCACGCCACCGTTTAACTACTGTTACTTGCGTTCACCCACTGATTGTTGTCACCCGCACATGGAGTCTTCGTTCTCATATTCCTCTTCGCGGCGCGAAATCCGAGTTGGGAACACTAACCGCGAGACAACGAGGCACGGCTCATAGATGATCTGGTTTTCTTTACTTTCTTCTATTGTTAAATATATTGCCTTGATTTTCTCGTTGTGGTAAGTGTTGACTCAGTAAAGGTCCGTAAGGAGAAAGTATTATGACCTTGTGGCGCTTTGGCGCGATTGGTCTTGCTGTTTGGCTGGTTACAACCACGCCCATGCTATATGCCCAGGGCACCGATCTCGGGACCATCCGTGGCAACGTCAAAGACACTTCCGGCGGAGTCGTCCCAAATGCAAGGATCACCATTACGGACCTGGCTACCGCCAAGGATCACCCTTTCGTCACCAACAGAGGGGGCGATTACGAAGCGTTCGGCCTGAATCCGGGTAATTACGTCGTCAAAGTATCAGCGCCGGGATTCGCCACCGAGGAGATCAAAGGCATCAGCCTGAGCGCCGGTGCGATCATAAACGCAAATGCGACCCTGCAACCGTCGCGAACGCAGCAGACCGTCGAAGTGACATCCGAATCCCCGCTGGTGAATGCGGATGACCAAACCATCAGCCAGGCGCTGAATTCTCGCGAGGTGATCGATCTACCGCGCGACAGCCGCGACGTATACGATTTTCTTTATTTGAATCCGAACATCACACAGAGTGGAGAGCCCGGCGACTTCAAGTTCACCGGCGCGCAGAGCTACGGAGCAAGCTTCAGCCTGGACGGGCAGAGATCGAACGGCGGCATTTTCGGAACCGCCACCTCGAGCCAACCTTCACTCGAAGGAGTTCAGGAAATTAAAGTGATGTCAACGGACTTCAGCGCGGAGTATGCCGGCATCTCGAACATTCGTGTCACCACCAAGCGCGGTACCGCTCACTTTCACGGCTCCCTTTTCTATGAGAACGAGAATTCCGCTTTATCCGCCTGGACGGTTCAAGACAAAGTGAACGCTGCGAATTTCGCGCCGACTCCATTCCAGAATCAGTACACAAAACCTTTTTTCAACACCAACGATTTCGGTGCATCTCTTGGAGGGCCGGTGCCAAAGGTGAAAAACACCTGGTTTTTCACTTCATATGAGCGCGATTACAACGACGCTCCCGTGACCGTCGGGCCGACTACCACTTTGGCCAACCCACAGCTATGGACAGGCAACTTCTCGAATGTTCTCGATGCCGATAAGCCGCTGGTGCCGGCTGCAATCACGTTGACTGCACAGGAGGTGGCGCTAGATACGGTGGGCGGACTCGGGCAGCAGTTCATTCAGATCCCGCAAAGACTGCTCAATCCGTACGTACAGAAGCTGATCAACACGTACTATCCGACGATCGGCACTTCTGCGCCCATCAATCCGGTCAACGGCACCATTCCCGATTATGAGAGCACGATGCCCGGACTTGGCGTCCAGGATCTCGGCACAGTCCGGCTGGACCATGATTTCTCTCCCAACGATCACTTCTTCACTTCGTTAAACATCGGGAATTTCAACGGTGACAATGGTTCGCTAGTTGCAAGCCCAGTCACTGGCCTTGGGCTGCTCCAGGACAGCCGCCGTAACTACACGCTAGCGAACTCCTATACGAAGGTGATCCGGCCGAACCTGATCAACGAAGTCCGGGGCGGCTTGAATTGGCAGGACCTGCTGCTGCACAGCAACACGACACTCGGAAGCTTTCTCTCGAGCCTTGGCTTCAACCAGCAGCAGACCGCCGCCTATGGATCCGTAGTCGGACAATCGGAACTTTCGACCTACGGTGAAATGGCCGTGAACATTACGGGCTACACGGGCATTGGCAACGGCGGGCGAAGTGTTTACAGGCCGCAAAATCAGAAGCTGATGACGTTTGGCGACACGGTTACATGGGTGGTCGGCCGGCACAACATACGCATCGGCGGCGATACGATTCGCAACCAAGCCGAGGATGGCTATCCAGCCAACCGCGGAAATCCCCGTGGCTTGTTGACTTATACCGGCCAGGGCACAACTCCGTTCGCAGATTTCCTGCTTGGCTTAGCCCCGAGCAGTGTGACTTACGTGGTGAATCCGCGGCTGCCGATGAACGTGCATAACTGGGAGAACGGCTATTTCATTCAAGACGATTTCAAAGTTTCGTCGAACCTGACACTGAACCTTGGATTCCGTTACGAGGTGAGCACGCCTTTTATCGATGCCAACGGCCTGATGGTGAATTTCGATCCGAACTACACAGATTCAAGCACGGGGCAGGTGGGACGGTTCATCGTGCCGTCGCAAAATGCCGAGAACTATCTGACGCCCGCAATTGTGAACTATGGCGTGGTAACCGCAGCCCAGTCGGGACTGGGGATTGGACCCGGGCTGGTGCATACCGATTACTCCAACTGGGCCCCGCGCGTGGGTTTCGCGTGGCGCCTGAGCAGCAAAAACGTGATTCGCGGCGGGTGGGGTCTTTACTACGACACCTCCGCGGCGCAAGGCATTCGCGATGCGCTCGAAAGCGCCGGCTTCAACCAGGGCGCTACGACGCGCTCAACAGCGACCAGTTCGCTGACCGGTTGGCCGACCAGCACTTCGGATGATTTCAGCCCCATCAGCGGCGGGGGTATTTCCGGTTTTGGCAATACTCCGTCCGTCAACATCATTGACTTCCATCTAAGGAATCCGAGAATTCAGCAGTACAACCTTACGTTCGAGCGCGACCTGGGATGGAACAGCGCCTTGCGGTTTTCTTATTTGGGTTCATGGATGAGTGGGCTCATCGAAGGCCGCGATCTGCAGGAGATTCCGCCGAATAATATTCCATTCGGCACTACACAGGGCGATGGCGTCACCATATGCGATCCCTATCAAGGCGATTGTGCGTACTCACCGCAGGACATGGCGCGCATGCGATTCCCCAATCTCGGCGATTTCGTGATGGACTACAGCAACATCGGCCATGGTTATTCGAACGCTTTCCAGGCGCAGGTGGAGCATCGCTTCTCGTCCGGCCTCCAGTTCTTGGCCAACTACACCTATCTCGACCAGATTGTCACCACTCCGGATACGGATAATTCGAGTCTCGGCGGAGAATTGTACGATCCATTCAGTTCTGCCGTTGAGACGGGTCAAGACGCGTTCGTCTCGCACAACCGGTTTATCGCGTATGGACTTTACGATCTCCCGGTCGGACGTGACCGGAAATTTGGATCTCATCTATCGAAATGGCTGGATAGTGCGATCGGCGGATGGCAGACCACCTTTAACATGTTCATCAAGTCTGGCGACTTCTTCACGCCATATTGGGTCTGCACGGATTGTGATCCTGTAATTCCGGGTAACATCATCTCGGGCTCGATCGACGCGGTGGAAGACTTCGGCTCACCACCCTCGTTTCGTCCCACCGTCCTCAGCAAGAACTACAATCAAGTCTCTGGGGACCAGATCTGGAATCCGGCAGCGTTCGGAGTCCCTTCCGTGGGAGCCGACCTGTTTAGCAATCCTGCCGCGGCTTCCCGCAATCTGTTGGAAGGACCCGGCGCGTGGGGGCTGAACCTGGGCGTGCACAAAACCTTCCGCTTTGGCGAACACGTCAACGCCATGCTGGGCGCGGATGCCGATAACCTTCTGAACCATCCGATTTTTATGCCTGATCAGAATTATGCGGGAGGAGGGGCGCCATTCGCGATGCTCGGAACCTTTAATGTTGGAGTAAATCAGACCACTGGACAATTGTTGCCAATCACGGATATCACGCCGAATCCGCTGTTTGGTGTCAAGATGCAGACTTTCCAGCAGGAGGCAGTTGCAGGCGCACGCCAAATCCGGTTCCGTCTTCGGATCACATTTTAGGATTGTCGGCAGTCGTAGGGGATTGCCACACCTACATCGTCACCAACGCAATTGCGGCCTCGACGTATCCAGTCACTTCGAATTCGCGCTTTCGAGATACTTCACTCGTTCAAACTGCTGCCTTGCCAGTTCCTGCTTGCCGAGTTTTTGATATACACGCGCGAGTTGATAGTAAGGGCTCGGTTCCGTCGGACGCAACTCGATGGAGCGCTGAAGCGCCGGCAGAGCCTGCTGATACCGTCCCTAGGCAACATAGACTTTGCCCCGCAGAAAATAGACGTCGGGATCGTTCGGCGTGTTTTTCGCGGCGATTGATAACTCGTCAAGGATTTTAGAGTAGTCAGGCGGCTGCTCGCTCAACATAGCCCGCGCGATCATGACGTGGATCATCGGATAGTCGTGGTTCTGGCGCTCCAGCCCGCGGAGCGCCGAAACCTCTTGAGCGGCATCACCTGTTTTGCGGGACGCATCGGCGATTGAGATGTAAGCTTCCGGTGTATCCGGCGCCTGTTTGAGCAGCTCTCGAAGAATCGCCAAGCCTTCTTTATAATGCTCGGCACGAATCAGGTCGGCGCCCAGTGGCAGTTGCACTGTACTCGAATCGGCAACGTGCTCGCGGGCCTGTTCCAGCACATTCACCGCATCCTCATATCTCTGCTGCTGTTCGAACAGATCGGCCAAAGCAAGATACGAATTAGTCTGCGACCCATCGAGCTCAATTGCCTCGTTCAGATATCGAACTGCTTGCGGTATCTGATGCAGGCTCTCGTAGCTTAATCCCGCAACGCCCGCCGCGGCGCCCCGAACCTGTTGCGGAATCGCATGATTTTGCTCGATGGCGAGCGCATTCCGAATGGCGTCGTCATAAGCACCGACGGTATTCTCCAGAACTGCTAGTTGCACGCTTGCATTCCAATCGCTCGAGTCCTGCCGCGCACGCATTGCTTCCGCCAGCGCCAGCACAAAAAGATTTCGCTCCGCCAAAAAACGAGCCAATATGGTATGAAGCTCCGCGTCTTGAGGAAAACGAGTAGCCGCCTGACGCAAGTTCGATTTCAAAGTCTCGATGTCGCCGAGCGAAAAATTCACACGTACCTGCATCACCAGCGGCATACCCGTCGTTGGCTGCAGCCGGTCAGCGGTGTGCAAGGAATCACGAGCGTTCAGAAACTCGCCTGCCGCCGCTTCCGCGACTCCCAAACCGTAATAGCCGCGGGCGCTGTTGGGAACCAGGCACACCGCGTCTTCGTAAAAGCGCACGGCTTCGGCTGGGCGGTGCTGCTGCATCGCGCTCTCCGCCTCGCCGTCTAGTTTCTTAAACTGCGTGATCTTTTCCTGATCGCTCAGCCCGGTTGCACAATCGCTTGCCAGCGCGAGCGTGCAGAAAACGAGTGCGCCCGCCGCTATTCGCGCAATCCGGAACTTAGCGCACGCTGCAGTGAATCGGCAGGCAGTAATTAAGTTCATATCCATCTTTGCGCGCGGGATCTCGAGTGAGAGGCTGCTCGCTTCACTCGAGTCCGCAGCCCTGCTCATCACAGCGTAATCACCCGGCCTCGCATCCCATTCGTAGGTCCAACGGACCCAAGTGCGCGGATTGGCTTGAGATTGCAGTTTGCCCGGATTCCACTGCTTCCCACCGTCTACGCTGATCGAGAGATGGCGAATGGCGCCCGCGCCTGACCACGCGAAGCCCCACATAGAATAATGACCAGCGGGCAGTTTCAGTCCATCCGTCGGCCACGCGATCGCGGATTTCACCTGAACGGTAGAAACTCGCGTAATCTGCTCTCGATCGCTCCTGCGCGTCACGCGATTGTAGAGTTGGCTCATTCCGCTGCGATCAAATGTGGTGTCTTGCTCGCCTGCGGGCAGAACGGCAATGCGCCGCAGCCACTTGACGGAATTCATCCCGTAAGACCCTGGGAAGAGCGCGCGAGCCGGGAACCCATTGCGCTTCGGTAGAGTCAGATCATTGTACTTGAACGCAATCAGGGCCGATGCTTCCCGGCATCTCTCGATCGGAACGACTTGCGAATAGGGGAGTGGCGGCGCATCTTCGATCAGGCGCCCCGAATCTGCGCCTTCGAGCAGAACATGTGCTGCATCGGAGGCCGGCCGGGCGGCCTGGAGCAATGACGAAATGGGCACGCCCTCCCAGACTCCGTTAGCTGACTGCTGATCCATTGGCCGCATTGCCCGCGCATTCAAGCACTGCTTCGACTTTCTTGCTGGGCATCTCCACCAGGTCCGCGAAGCCGAATTCGTACGGCTGTTCTACATTGCCCTCAATCCGAAGTTTCCAGTTGTCGAGCGAAACCTCCGGCTCGCTGAAGTGGTCGCGAACAAACAGCAGATTCGGCGGCGTCACGGTTCCGTCGATCATTCGGAGCGGATAAGAGAGGTTCTGCGGCTCGGAAGCGCTCAGGGCTGACCCACTGAACAGCCCTGAACTTGCCAGCCAAAGTAGTTCTCTTCTAGTCACCTAAAAGACGAGTTTAAGCGCTCCTTGAATAATGCGCGGGTCGCGTGCAGTCGTGATCTGGCCGAACGTGCTGTCCGCGAGACCTGTATCCGGATTATTAAATTGTGGATGATTCAAGAAGTTGAAGAATTCCGCCCGAAACTGCAGGTTCATTCGCTCGGTGAGACTGAAAACTTTATGGGCCGCGAAATCGATATTGAATGTTCCGGGCCCAATCAGAATATTTCGACCGGCATTTCCAAAGCTGTTTGGTGCAGGTGCACCAAAAGCGCTCGTCGTGAACCACTGCGCCAGCTTGTCGGCTGTCGAGCCTTGAGTGTACTGCGGCGCCGAGAGAACTTCCGCTTGGTCGTTTCCGACTTCGGGAAGGCTGTACGAATAATCTCCGCCTGAAGTGATGTTCAACGGGAATCCGCTTTGTACCGTGACGATCGCGGACGTTTGCCAACCTCCCAGAACGGCCTTCGAAATTCCCTGCTTCGGGGACGGGAGCTGCCATAGGTAATTCAAGACGAAACGCTGCGGGACGTTGAAGTCGGAAACGCCCCGATAAGCGCGTATGTTGTACGGGTCGATGATGTTGATGGCGCACAGATCCGTTTGGTAAGAAACCTCGTCGATGCTTCTGCTCCAGGTATAGTTCGCGCTGAGCGACACGCCGTGCGAAAAACGCTTGTCTAGTTCAACCTGCAGCGAATTATAACTGGAATTCCCGTTGGAGGAATCTTGTGTGATCTGTTGAAACTGTTGATAGGGGCGTCGAGCATCTTCGTTGTCTGCGGTTGCGTCTGGACTCGGGAGCGGGGCGTTTACGTCGGTGTTGTACGCGAGGTGTGTTCCCTTCGAAGCCACGTATCCTACACGCAGCAGGATATCCTTGGCGAGTTGGTGCTCAACCGTCAAATTCCAGTTCATTAACTCCGACGGATGCCAGTTCGGTTGATAGGAAACTGCCAGCGACAGCGGAATCGGGAACGCGACGTCGTGCGGCGGAACAAAGGGCGCGAACTGCGCAGGGAAAGGGTTCGGCGTCCCCTGGTACGGATTCATGAAAGGCGTCCCGATAAATTGGTACTGCGGACTCCATGGCGGACTGTCCACCATATTGTTGAAAGCCTCCACGAAAGGTGGTTGATAGAAAATGCCCCATCCTCCCCGGATCGTGGTCTTTCCTCTTCCGCCGACGTTGTAAGCAAATCCAAATCGTGGCGCGACCAGCCCCCAACTCGATTTGAAGCCGCCCGCCGGGCAGCCCGGATCCCCTGCAAACAGATATCCAGCGGGGGCGTTCGGAAATTTCTGCGATTGAAGGCCTGGAATAAAGCATTCCGTTCGCCCCAGTTCATCGCTATAAGGAACAAACGGGTCCCAGCGCAGCCCCAGGTTCAACATGAGCTTGCGCGTTGCGCGGTAATTATCTTGAAAGAATAGACCACCCAGGTTAGCGCGGCGCGCCGCGAACTCGCCTCCGCCCTGAATGAACGTATGCGCGTAACCCAGCATAAAATCAGATAACGCGTTGCCGCTGAAATTGGTGCTGCTGAAGGTAAAGGAACCGTTTTGCCGGTAAGTATTGATCAGGTCAATATCTTCCTTTAGATAGTCGCCGCCAAACGCCAGCTCGTGACTTCCAATAACCCAATGGACACTGTCCGACACGTGATAATCGTGCCGATTGAGCTGCGTCGGATGACCGGAGCTGATGGTGAAGTATCCGGAAACTGTGATGGCCAACTCAGGCGGCGTCGTGCTTGCGATGGGAATGCCTAAACTCGCAAGACTGAATGGCGCCCCGCTGGCGACCGTGCTGTCATTGCGGTTATATGAAAGGATAAAGCTGTTGAGCAGCTTAGGTGTGATCGTATACGTGTCGCTCACCGCCGCCCCTTGATCGAACAGGTTGTATCCGCGGGTAGAAGTCAAAACGTTCGTGCTACCGATTACCGGGTCTTGGGTATACCGCGAATAAAAGTACCGCCCGTAGATGCGATGCTTAGTCAGATCGTAATCGGCGCGTGTCAGGAACTGATTTTCGTGAGTGTTGTCGGGCAGAGAGTAATAAGTCACTCCGGTGGGCGTGGGAGGCGGAAGAAGGCTTAGGATCTTCACGCTGGCGGGTGCGAAATCACTCGTTGGAATTTGGTTATTCGGAAACGGCGCACCAGTGAACGGGTTGACGAGCTGGCGGCCGACGGACGAGAAGTCGCCGCTCAATTCGGCCGCTGTTGGAACGGTGGCCGAGTTCCCGTAACTTACATCCCTCGATTGTGTGCCCTGGTAAGAGCCGAAGAAGAACAACTTATCTTTGAGAATCGGACCACCCAAACTGCCTCCGAACTGATTGCGTTTGAGCTGGTCGGCCTGCGATGCAAAGAAATTCCTCGCGTTCAGATCGCCGTTTCTCAGGAAGTCGAAAGCCGATCCGTGGAATTCATTCGTTCCCGATCGCGTCACGACATTTACAATCGCGCCCGAGCCGCGCCCGTACTCCGCGCTATAGCTATTCGTTTGCACACTGAATTCCTCCAGCGCGTCCGGGTTCGGAAAAGGATTATTGACGTTCGTATACGGATCTTCGTTGCTTCCACCGTCCAGGTTGTAATTGATCATGTCGGTCCGGGCGCCGTTCGCGCTGACCGACTCCGCGCCCGGATACGTCGAGCTTTGTATCGTGTCGGAGCAGGCCGAGAAGTTACCCACATGTGTATCGGCCGTCCCCGGTGTGAGCAAAATGAGCGCTGCCGCATTACGTCCATTGAGCGGCAATTCTACGATGTTTCGCTGGCTGACGACCTGGCTGAGCGCCCCTGATTGTGTTTGCACCATCTCGGCGTTTGCCTGAACACTAACCGTTTGCTTCGAACTGCCGATCTTCAGTGCTATCGGCACGGTCGAGGATTGGTCCGTTCTTACCTCAATCCCGCGCTGTTCGTAGCGCTCGAACCCCGGCGCTTCGGTCTGCACAGCGTAAAAGCCAACCGGCAACAGCGGAAAAATGTAGCCGCCGTCTGCAGCTGTGGTAGTCTCGCGGGTTAAACCCGTAGCGATGTTCGTCGCGACGATTCTCGCGCCCACAACCGCTGCTCCGCTCGGGTCGGACACGTTGCCCGCGATCGTTCCTGTCGGATCCGCTGCCCAAAGCGCGGCTGGAATCAGAGACAATACAAGACAACTCAGCTTCAGGCGCATAAGTCCTCGACTCATCGGCCCCCCAGTTTTGAAATCAGTTTGGGCGCATGCGCTGAAATTGTCAAGCAGTTTTTCAGAAAATTTCTCAGGAGTCGGGCACTCGGCTTCGGAGCCTCTGCTTGCGAAGGCCTCCTCTGGGCGAAAAGTGCCCACACGCTGCCAAGAAATATTTCTCCATCACCCCAAACGTGTGTATAATGCCACCATGCCGAATACAGCCGGGTCGCTGCATCAGCTTTCAGGCGGGAGAGGCCCAGGTAGAGATTTACAGCTCCGGTGAGGCTGCCGGGAATGCCGCGGCCGAAAAAGCGGCTCACCTCATTCGAGCCGCAATCTCCGATTATGGAAAAGCCCGCGTCATCGCTGCCACCGGGAACTCGCAAATCCCGCTGGTGGAAGCTCTTGTCAAGCAGGACATCGACTGGAGCTCGGTTGAGCTTTTCCACATGGATGAATACGCGGGTATGCGTGGCGATCATCCCTCCAGCTTCCAGTACTGGATTCGAACGCGGATCGAGGAGAAGGTCCATCCCTGGAAGACTCACTATTTGAGAGGCGACGCTCCTGACCTCGCAGCCGAAATGCGCCGTTATGCGCAACTTCTCAATGCCACGCCTATCGATCTGGCCTTTGTCGGATTTGGCGAGAACGGTCACATTGCCTTCAATGATCCGCCGGTTGCCAATTTCCAGGATCCCGAGACCGTGAAGATGATTACTCTGGATGAGGCGTGTCGCAGACAGCAAGCCGGCGAAGGACATTTTAAAGACGTCGGGTCTGTACCACTGCAGGCGCTCACCATCACCTGTACAGGTCTTTTTCGGGCCAAAGCTTGGGTGTGCAACGTTCCGGACCTGAGAAAGGCCGAAGCGGTGAAGAATGCGTTGGAGGGCCCCATCGCCGAAAGCTGTCCCGCCTCATTGGTGAGGCGTCACCCCAATTCCTATGTGTTTTTAGATTCGGAGTCCGCCTCGCTGTTGTCCGTGGGTGCAGCTACCTCTCGCGCCTGAAGCATTTTATGCGACATTCAATTTCGTTTGGCAATTTGGCTTTCTTCGTCGCCTTGGCCGTGGCCTGCTGTGCTCAACTCGCCGCCGCGGATGTCAAGCTGGAGCGCTCGCAAGACAAAATCGAGGTAGCGATCGATGGGCGGCCGTTCACGACGTATTATTTCTCTGCCGCCACTGCCAAACCGTATCTCATGCCTCTGCGAACCGCCTCGGGCGCCGTTGTCACGCGTGGATTCCCCGTTGTGAACGATGTTTCCGCCGGGAATCCGAAGGGCTCGTCCTTTGAGCCTCATCAGCGCCCGCTGTTTTTCGGCCACGGCGACTTCGACGGTCTCGATTTCTGGCAGGAGCCGGTCTTCGATAAATATTACACAGACCATGGACATCAGGCCTATGGCCACATGGTTCTGAAGACGATCGAAAACGCCGATGCCGCGGGAGACTCTCCTACCATCCGCGCGCGCTTCACTTTGAACAGCCCCAACAATCGCGTGATCGGAGAAGAAACGCAATCGTTCACCTTTGCCGGAGATGCACAGACCCGCACCATCGACTGTGAATTTGTTCTATACGCCACCAACGGGCCGCTGGATATCGGCGATACCAAAGAGGGCACCTTTGGAATACGCCTTGCGCCCGAATTGAGTGCTCCCCATGCTCACATGTTGAACTCTAACGGCGCGGTTGGAGAAAAGGCTATCTGGGGAAAACCGGCCGACTGGGTCAGTTACTCGGGAGAGATTGACGGAAAGCCGGTCAGTGTCACGGTATTCGATTCGCCTAAGAGCTTCCGCCATCCCACCACTTGGCACGCCCGTGCTTACGGCCTTTTCGCGGCGAATCCGTTCGGCCTCCGCGAATTCACCAAAGATCCCAGCAAAGACGGCAGTTGGACCATTCCCGAGGGTAAATCGCTTGTCTTCCGCTACCGCGTTGTGATCCGTGACGGCGAGTTCCCGGCATCCGAAATCGGCGAGGCGTACCGGCATTACGCAAGCGAGCAATGAGCCGCCGCCGCTGGTGGATCGTCTGGACACTATTCTTTTCGACAGTTATTAACTACATCAACCGGCAAACGCTGTCGGTGCTGGCTCCGGTAATCTCTCATGAGTTTCATCTCAACCATAGCCAGCTCTCGAACATCTTCGGCGCGTTTCAGTTCGCATACGCAGGCACCTGGCTAATCGGCGGTATATTCCTCGACATTGTTGGGACGCGGCTCGGCTTATCTATTGCGGTCGTCTGGTGGTCGCTGGTCAGCATCGTCACGAGTTTCGCGAATTCCGCTTTCGCCTTCGGAGCACTTCGTGCCCTGCTCGGCATTGGCGAAGGCGTCAATTGGCCGGGTGCAAGCAAAGCAGTCGCCGAGCACTTTCCTGCTCAGCAGCGAAGCGTCGCGGTCGCTATCTTCGACAGCGGCTCGAGTGTAGGCGGCGCTGTTGCCGCCATTGCCATTCCCTGGATCGCTCTCAAGCTCGGCTGGCGTTTTGCCTTTACCTTCTCGGGGGTTCTCGGTTTCCTATGGCTCGTGCTCTGGCTTGCCGTCTATCCGCGCTCGCGCCGCTCCTCCGGGGCCACGGCTCCGGCTTCTTTGAATCTCCGCAATGTCAAGAGCTGGCTACCGCTGCTCAAACGCAGCGAAACGTGGGCCGTAGTGATAGGCCGTTCTCTAACGGACCCTATCTGGTGGTTCTACGTTTTCTGGCTTCCACAGTACTTCAGCGATACGCGCGGATTCAGTCTGAAGCAGATTGCCGCGTTCACCTGGATTCCGTTTGTCGCCGCAGATCTCGGCAACTTCGCGGGCGGATTAAGTTCAGGAGCCCTCGTCAAAAGAGGAATGGCTGTTTTGCGCGCGCGCAAACGCATCTGCATCATCAGTTCTATTCCAATACTCGCTGGAATTCCTGCAGTGCTGGCCGCCAGTCCGTATTCATCGCTAGCCTTCATTTGTATCGCTCTTTTTGGCTACGCTAGCTGGTCGACCATGGGTCTTACATTGCCGTCCGATCTGTTTCCTTCCGAAGTCGTCGCCACCGTGACTGGATTAACCGGGCTCGCGGCCGGGTTGAGCGGCGCGCTGTTCACGCTGCTCGTGGGAACGTTGGTAGACCACTTCTCCTATTTCCCGGCGTTTGTTCTAGCGGCAACGGCGCCGATCTTAGCAACACTTAGCATCGTGTTTCTCATCCCCGGTGATGGCCCCGCGAATACTTCCGTCACGCCGGCGGGACCAATGCTCGAAAGCGTCTGAGGCAAACAATGACAGCGTCCTCGCGTGCGTGCTCCAGACGTGAATGGCTGCTCGCTTCAGCTGCATGCCTCGCTTGCTCAAAGCTGCGCGGAAGCGATCTTTCGGGGTTTTATTACCGCGACTACTCAAAATGCCTGCCGGATTATCTTTCAACTCTGGCTCGCGATGCTTATAAAAAGCGCAATGCCCAGCTCGCGACGCTGACGACACCGGCCGCCATTCGCGAGCGCCAGCGCTGGGTGCGCCAGACATTTTGGAAGTTAGTCGGCGGCGAACCGGAGCGCACGCCTCTGAACCCGCGAGTTACCGGGCAATTTGAGCGAACCGGCTACCGGTTGGAGAAGGTTATCTACGAAAGCCGCCCCCGCATATTCGTCAGCGCCAATTTCTACGTGCCCACCGGGGGCAAAGCGCCCTATCCTGCGGTCCTTTTTCAAATGGGCCATTACTACAGCGGAAAGGCTTATGCGAGTTATCAAAAATGTTGCCAGGGACTCGCCCGCCTCGGTTATATTGTTCTCGCCTTCGATCCCATGGGACAAGGCGAGCGAATTGCATATCCCGACGCCTCCGGTACCAACACGCGCCTCGGTTCCGTTACGGACGAGCACGACGTTCCCGGCAAGCAGCTTCTCCTCCTCGGCGATTCCGCCTCCCGCTATCAAGTCTGGGATGCGATCCGCAGTCTGGACTATCTCGCCTCTCACGAACTGGTGGATCCAACGCGCCTTGCTTCCACCGGCCAATCCGGCGGCGGCACGCTCACGATGCTCCTCGCGTGTGTGGATGAGCGGCTGAGGGCCGCCGCAGTCTCTTCCGGTAATACGGAGGACGTCGCATGCGCCAACTTCAACCCGCCCGGTTCCACCGATGACGCAGAACAGGATTTCATCGGATCCGGTCTTGTTGGTTTCGACCGCTGGGATCTGCTGTATCCAATCGCGCCCAAGCCTTTGCTCGTGGAAGTGAGCGCGCACGACTTCTTCGGCACTTACTCCCCCCGTTATCTGGACGATGGACGTGAGCAGTATGACCGGCTTGCGAACGTTTATGCTGTCCTTGGCCACGCCGAAAACCTGGATTGGCGCAGCACTCCACTTACTCACGGTCTGACTTACTCACTTCGGTTAGGAATTTATAACTGGTTTGAACGCTGGCTGATGAAATCGGAACGGGTCATCGCCGAAGAGCCTCCTGTAGCTCCGGAACCGGATAGCGCACTTTGGGTGGGCGCAACCGGAAATGTCACGCGAGATTTTGCAAGCTTGCGTCCGTTCGATCTGATTCGACAAAGCGCCTCTTCTATACACCGCGCCACGGCTCCCTCGGATTGGGCGCAGGCTTTGCGTGTAGCGCGTCCACCTGGGGGCATCGAACTGAAGACGCTTTCCACTGTGCCATTAAACGGCGCGCGAGTGTCCGCGGCCGAGGTAAACACGCAGGCCGAAGTTTGGATACCCGCTTGGGTCTTCACTCCCGCGAATCACAAGGACAAATCGTCTGCCTTAGTTGTGCTCGATAACGGTGGCCGAAATGCAGGAGCTCACGAGGACGGCCTCTACCATCGCCTCGCTCGCAAGGGCTTTCTGGTGTGCGCCGCCGATATTCGTGGAATCGGAGATACCCGCCCGGAAGTCGGCCGCGGGAATCCCGAATACACGATTCCGCATGATGCCGAAGAAGAGTTCGCCTGGGCTTCACTCATCCTTGGAAATCCGTTGTTGTCTCAACGTGTGATCGACATATTAAGTCTGGTGCGCGCGATCAAGACCGCGTTTGGAAACGGCATTGCGCACTTCGCCCTTGCCGCCCGAGGGCGCTTGACCGTTCCCGCGCTTTTTGCTTTCGCAATCGAGCCCGATCTTGGCTCGCTTTATCTGGCGGGAGGTGTCGCGTCTTATGAGAGCGTGTTGGAGACTGAGGTCTACAAGCAGCCCCTGGCGAACTTCGCGTGGGATCTGTTTCGATGCACGGATCTTCCTCTGCTCGCAGCCCAATCGGCGCCTCGGTCGATTCATCTGGCAGGCGCGGTGAATGGCGCGGGCAATCCAATGAGCCTCACTGAACTGCGGCGCATTTATTCATCCGCAAACGTGCGATTTTCTTCCGAGCCGGCATGGAATGAGAACATCCTAAGCTCTGTATGATGGGATGAAAATGCCTGGAAACGTTTCTCCTCGAGGAGAAAATACTTCGAAAAAGACGGCGGCAAAAAAGAAATCATTCAAGAATCTCGCCAAGCTCGCTAACGTGAGCCCCGCGACCGTGTCGCGCGTGGCTAAAGGCCAGGTAAACGTAGATGCAGCCATCCGCGCGCGAGTTCGAAAAGCCGCCGAAACATTAGGAATCGATCTCGATCGGAAAAGGAACGAAAAAGCTAACATTATCGCTTTTATGCTCTCGAATCGGGATCTGCTGCACAGCTTTCAGGCGCGCATTCTGTTTGGCTCCGAGACTTATTGTGCTTCCCAGGACCGCGAGCTGCTCTTTATGTCGTTCCGCTATTCTCCGAACACGCCCTCCAAAGAACTGCACCTTCCGAAGATTCTCAACCAGCGCGGGATCGTTCGCGCCATGATTCTCGGCGGAACAAACTCATCGAACATGCTCAATGCTCTGCGCGACCGGGAAATTCCGTTCGCAGTGCTCGGGAATAACGTAGTCGGCGACTGGAATCCCAAGGAGTTCGACGCGGTGTACTCCGATGATGTACAGGGCGCGTTTGATCTTACTTCTCAGCTCATTGCCGACGGCCATCGCGATATCTGGTTTATCGGCGATGTGGAACTGCCCTGGTATTCACGCTGTGCTCAAGGCTACCGGCAGAGCATGTTGCAGGCTGGCCTGCAGCCCCGGTTGAGCGAAATTCACTCCGATGATCGCCAGCTCGGATACTTGGGCATGCGGTCGATCCTGTCGCGCCGCGAACCCGTTACCGCAGTATTCGCCGGCTCGGATCAGATAGCGGGCGGCATTTACGAGGCGCTCCGCCAATCAGGGTTCAGCATACCCGACGACATCAGCGTCGCCGGCTTCAACGACAGCGAGGGCGGCCTGCTGGATCCTCCGCTGACCAGTGTCCGCGAATTCCCGGAAGAATTGGGCAAACATCTCGCCGAGTTTGTGCTGCGCCGTATTCAGAAGCCGGATCGCGAGCCGCAGCATCTCATCATTCCGACCAGGGTCGTCTTGCGCCAGTCTACCCGCCCGATCGCAGAGATGGTCCGTACGCCGTAATCAATCGACACGACCGCGGAAGCTGCTTCCTCAAACTTCTTCGGGCACTACAAACGGCGCCCGGTATCCTCTGTCCCCATCTCGCAAAAGAGTTGCGGCTTCTTCATCGCCGATCACTTCCTGGGTGTTTGGATTAAAGTTGATTGTCCTTCCCAGCCGGTACGATACATTTGCCAGATGCATCAGTGACGTCGAAATATGCGCCTCCTCAATTGGTGCGTTCAGATCCGATTTGTTCCGGCTCGCCACGCAGTCGATGAAGTTTTGAAAATGCGCCTTCTCGCTCCCGCCATGCATCGGAGGCTGTTGTTCTTGATCGCGGCCTAGCCAGATTGCGTATGTATCCGCGTCTTCGTCGCCCATCGCCAGATACCCTTTCGAACCGTAAAAGATGTTGCCGACTGTGTTATGGCCGCCAGCCAGTGGCCCTAATTTGGGTTGGGCGGCTGACCTTTTCGGCTCCGGCGTTCCCAGTAACGGAGTTCCAATTTCGGCTTCGTGATTGGTGATCCAGTGCCGGACCTCAAATGTGATCATGCGGCGCTTGCCGTCCGGCAGGTCAAATTCGAACGCGCAGTTCAAATCGTTCGGTGTATTTTGATCGTCATCGAACATGAAGTGGCCACCTATGGCGCTCACCTTGTTCGGAAATCCCAGCCCCATGCCCCACCGCGCCACGTCTATCTGGTGGACTCCCTGGTTTCCGAGATCACCGTTTCCGTACCACCAGTTCCAATGCCAGTTGTAATGAAATCTATTTTTCGTGAACGCGTGTTGTGGGGCCGGTCCGGTCCACAAATCGTAATCGACGCCCGCGGGCACGGGTTCCACTTCCGCGTGCCCAATTGTATCCCGCCACTTATAGCAGAGCCCTCGCGCAATATATGTCTCACCGATTGCGCCGTCTCTCAGCTTTTGCATCGCTTCCCGGATTGCGGTCGCGGAACGGATTTGCGTGCCGTGCTGGACCACCCGGTTGTATCGCTGCGCCGCTTTGACCAGTTGCTTGCCTTCCCAAAGATTGTGCGAGCACGGCTTCTCGACATACACGTCTTTGCCCGCTTGGCAAGCCCAGATCGCCATCAAGCTATGCCAGTGGTTCGGGGTGGCGATCGAGATTGCATCGATTGACTTGTCGTCGAGCAGTTTCCGGATATCGGTATAGGTTGCGGGCTTGGGAAGACCCATCTTGTCCACTTGCGCCAAACGCTTGCGCAAGACGTTCTCATCCACATCGCAAAACGCCGCAATCTGCGCATTATTGATTTGCGAATAGTTGTGCAGGTGATCGTTACCGCGCCCGTGCAATCCGCAAATCGCGACGCGCACTCGATCGCTCGCCCCCATCACTTTCTGCGGTCGAGCCAGTAAACTCAGCCCTCCTAAGGCCGCCATCCCGGCTGTTCCGCTGCTCAAAAAATCGCGCCGATTCAGTTCTTTTTCGTCTGCCATCTCATCTCCTCAGCCTAAATACTCTAAGCTTTCTCGCACCAGTCTCTGTGTCCCCGCGATGGGATCGCCCTCGTCGGTGTCAAACTCCATTGAGTAGTAACCCGCGTACGCGCTTTGCTTTGCCAGCCCAAACATCTTCTCCAGGTCAACTTTCTTTATCTGGCCGTTTTCGCCTTCCACCACATCCTTGACGTGACACATATTCCAGGCGTGTGCCAGCATCGCTTTCACCGCCCGCTGGTTGTAGTCCTCGTCGTGTCCAATCAGCGAATTGCCGAAATCCGGGAGCGCGCGTAAATACGGACTGTTCACTTTTTCGATAATCGTGACCAGCAGAAACGGATCCTCCGCAATTGCATTGTCGTTCTCCAAATTGACAACGATATTGCGCTTGGCGGCATATTCGGCCAACGAGCCCAAGCTTTCCGCGGCGATTCCAGAGTCCGGTTTCTGAGCGGGCTTGATCCGCAAATGCTGCCTCACGCTCGGCGATCCGATCTTCACCGCAATATCAAGCCACTTGCGCGCATAATCGGTCGCGCTCTGGCGAGCCGCGGCACTCGGATCGTAGAAGTACCCGCCTCCAAGTCCAAGATCGACTATGTGTGAGCCGGCCTTATCTACCGCCTCACGAAGACCAGCAAGATAAGCGTCGTCGGTCGCGCGGAAATGATCGGCGAGCGGATTGATGGCATGCACGCCAAATTTCCTGGCCACAAAACCCGGAAATTCCTTCAAGTCCATTCCTGGAACAGTTGCTTTTCTTGCGCGATTGGTGGGGCTCTCGATGAAGGCCCGAAACGGCCACGACGTGACTGCCAGTCGACCGCGAGGAGCTTGCGGAAATTGCAAGTGCGGCTCCTGCAATCGCTTCGCGAAAGCGAAGGCCGGCAACAAAGCGAGCAGATCACGACGAGAGAGTGGCAAGTCAACCTCGGTCGGTCATAAACATTTCACCATATCAAGAAATATTTTCCAATTCTTGATGGAATCTGCTGACGGCTTCCGCTGACCGGTTCCCCCTGACAGCGATCCGGTGAAGCGGAAGCGAGCAATAAGCAACGGCTGTCATTGCAAAACTGAAATATGACTGACTTCAGCGCATCCTCATCTGGTCCAACGGGCCGGGCTGCGGCTGCGCCTGCTTTTTCTCTTGAACATCTGGAGACCGCCGCCAAAGTTGTCCACGAGGCGGTGCCTCCTACTCCGCAGATTCGTTGGCCGCTCCTCTGCCTCCGCGCAGGAACAGAGGTTTGGGTGAAGCATGAGAATCACACTCCATTGGGCGCATTTAAGTTGCGAGGCGGATTGATCTATGTGGACGAACTTCAAAAACGGGAGCCATCCGTCAGCGGTCTAATTGCGGCCACACGCGGTAACCACGGCCAGAGTATTGCTTTCGCCGCGTCGCGGGCGGGCTTGCGGGTGGTCCTCGTTGTCCCGCATGGAAACAGCAAAGAGAAAAATGCCGCCATGCGGGCCCTCGGTGCTGAGCTGATAGAACATGGCAGGGACTTTCAAGATGCGTATGAGCATGCAAAAGAGCTCGCAGAAAAACGGGATTTACATCTCGTAAAATCGTTCGATCTTTCGCTTGTACGTGGAGTGGCAAGTTTTGCGCTGGAGCTTTTTCGCGCAGTCTCTGTCTTGGATACGGTCTATGTGCCGATCGGCTTAGGTTCCGGTATTTGCGGAACCATAGCAGTTCGCGATGCGCTCGGATTGAATACTGAAGTTGTTGGGGTAGTTGCGGCCGAGGCCCAGGCGTATTCACTTTCACTAGCGGCCGGACAGCCTATCGCTTCCGAGGTGGGCGAAACGATTGCCGACGGGATGGCCTGCCGTATTCCAGATCCTAACGCCTTGGAGATCATTCAGAAAGGCGTTTCGCGCATTGTAATGGTTAGCGAGCGCGAGATTGGAGCGGCCATGCGTTACCTGTTTGCAGACACTCACAACGCAGCCGAAGGAGCGGGAGCAGCATCCACGGCGGCTCTCCTTCAGGAGCGCAGTCGAATGGACGGCCGGCGTGTGGCCGTAGTTCTGAGCGGCGGAAACATAGACAGTGATTTGTTCGCGCGAACTATCTTGTCAAGTTAATTCAATTCTTTGAATGGCGATTAGCAGGCCGTCAGCCATTAAGCCCTTATAGTGCTGTGCGGGGAATAAAATTTCGTGTTTATAAAGCATAGCTTGGCATGCGCTTTACTGCTCGGATTGGCAGTCGCTTGCATCGGCGGCACCCGCGGCTCTATACGGGCGCAGGAAGCCGTCAGGCATGTGACCTGGCGCGATTATCTCGGAGGAGCGGATTCATCGCATTATTCCGCTCTGGATGAAATCAATCGAACGAATGTACGGCGGCTTGAGATTGCGTGGCAATATCCAACGGGGGATGAAATCCCGTATGCGTTTAATTCCATCGTTGTGGACGGCGTCATGTACGTCATGGCCAAGCACTCGTCTATCGTTGCGCTGGATGCCACCAAAGGCAAAGAACTTTGGTCATTTGATACCGGTCAGCATCGGCACATCTATGGAGGAGTTGACTTTCTCGGAAAACATGGAATTAACTACTGGGAAAGCCGTGATCGCAGTGACCGCAGACTTCTCATCGCGTTGTACGTTCCGCTGGGATCGCCCACTTATGACTTCTACGGCGCAGACAGAGCGGGAGACAACCTCTTCTCCGATTCTTTGGTGGCACTTGATGCACGCACGGGAAAGCGGCTCTGGCATCGGCAATTAGTGCATCACGATCTTTGGGATTACGATCTCACCGCCGCGCCACAGTTATTAGCTGTTCGGCACAACGGCAAGGCAGTGGATGTTGTTGCGCAGGCGACGAAGCAAGGCTTCTTATATGTCTTTGATCGTCTTACCGGCGAATCTTTGTGGCCGATTGAAGAACGTTCCGTTCCGAAGAGTGATGTGCCCGGAGAGACAGCTTCGCCAAGGCAGCCGTTCAACGTAGTGCCGCCGCCGTTTTCGCGACAGAGCTTTACCGCTAAGGACATCAACCGCTCCGTTCTCACCCCTCAGGAGCAGGCGAAATGGAGAGACCTGCTTCTGTCGGCCCGCAATGAAGGCATCTATACGCCGCCGTCGCTGAAAAACACGGTCGAAATGCCCGGTAATCGAGGCGGCGCGAATTGGGGTAAGACGGCAGTCGATCCCGCTACGGGCACTTTGTATGTGGTGTCGATGGATGTACCGGCCATCCTGAAATTGATGAGCGCACCGGTTACTGAACCGTCAGACGACGCAGACGCCACACCGCCACAACGAGGCCGCACGATTTACGAGCAGAGATGCGCACTGTGTCATGGGGCCGAGTTACAAGGACGCCCACCGGCTGTCAAGCAGGTTGCGCCGCCAGCGACTGTGATACCGCAAGGAGCCCAGGCCGAGGTTGGTTATCGGACCGGTTATGGTCTAAACCCGGCAGCAATTCAACCGCCTTGGTCCACGATCACGGCATATGATCTGAATTAAGGAATTATCAGGTGGAAAATGCTCCTGGGTGATGCGCCTCAGGCCGCGGCGTCCTACCGCGGTCAGGACCGGGGTATTTTCATGGAACGCAACGGAGCGGTTGTAACCGCGGGCGGTCTCCTATTTATCGCGACCAAGGATGAAGGGGTACTGCGCGCCTATGACAAAGATACGGGGCGCGTGTTGTGGTCTACGCCGCTACCGGCCGCTTCTGAAGGTGTGCCGGCTGTCTATGAAGCGGGCGGCCGTGAGTATCTGGTTGTTTGTGCGGCATCCCGTAAAGGCGGCGCACCGGTCACAGAGGCTCAGATGGCATCGCGTGATTCATTGGCGACGACCCCAGTTCATCGCGCGTATGTGGCGTTCGCGTTGCCGTCTCGCTGATCCGGATTCTTGCTGATGTCCGCCAACCAGAATTCGCCCGATTGCAACTATTGCAGAGAACATCCGAAATGGTATGTTCCGGCATCCGGATCATCCCGCAAATCCACCATTATTCAGGCGCGCCACCACATATTGGAATAGAATCCCCGACTCCGGGTGGTGGGAGCGCATCTTGGAAGCCTCGAGACGAATCTCGATGAACTAAGACGCGATCCGGGATTTGCCGGACCGCGCCTGTGGTAGACGGCTAGTGTTTAGGCTTGATCACCTCGACGACCGCCTTGACGGTCACAGTTTGGAAGTCGGTGGCGTCCTTTGGTGTGAATACGGCGGACAGCGTGTGCTGACCGACCGAGAGGACCGTCCCGGCTGATGGGTTGTAAGCGAAGCTGCCTGGCACGAGCGGCGAGGCGTCGAGTTGAAATGGCCCGAGAGCATTCGGGTAAATCAGGGGTAGCGGCACGCACAGCACGATGGGCTTGGCTTGATTCACTTGTAAGCTAACCGTGGCTGTCACGGTGTTATAGGCCGAGGTGTTGGCGGGCGTGAATGTGACGCTGAGCTTTTGGGATCCCGCCTTCAGGATGGTTCCCGCTTTTGGCGAATACACGAACTCGCCTGGAGTGTTTGCGGTGGCATCGAGTTGTTTGGAGGATACAGGCGGAGCGTAGGTGATGGGAGCTGGCGTGGGCCAGGTGATTACAGGGTTGGTCTTGCCGCCGCTGGCATTTACTGTAAGACTAGCTTGGGCCGACTTGCCACTGTAAGTACCATTTACTGTATGCGGACCTGTCACGGTGGCGCGGCAGTTAGCCAACGTGCAAGAGCCGTCGGGAGCGATGGCGAAGGTCGTTTGCGAAGTTACATCGCCGATGCTGTTATTGAAGCCGTCGTAGGAACTGGCGGTGTATAGCTGCGAGTTCCCGGAGACGATGGTTGCCGTCGCGGGACTTATCGTAATGTGATCGAGCGGTCCGGGAGCGGTCCAAGTTACAGGGACGGAAGTAGCGGTAAGCGATGCCACTGTGGCCTGAACCATGTCGATGCCTGCGCCGCCGTTATCCGTGTAAGTGAAAACCGCGTTTCCGTTTGCATCGGTCGCAAGAGGTCCAGTGGGGCCGCTGTTAGGGCCGGAATTGAAGGCAAAGAATCCCACGTATTGGGAACCGGCTTGCGCAGAAGAGATGGAGTTCGCGCTCGACAGCGTGAACTGGCCGGCGAGGTTCTGGAACGTAGACCCGCTGCCGCAAGTGGCTGCGCAGAGGACAGGTCCAGGACCGCCCGTGGGCTGGCCGGTATCGATAAGCAAAGTCTGAGCCGCGGCGTACGAGGCAGGCAAAAAGACCATGACTGCAAGCGCGAAAGCGCTGCGCTTGCGAAGTGTATTCACAAACTGCCCCTAGATGTCGTTAATAAGGATTGGGGCGTGCGCGCTCTTGCCTGCGCAGTCCCGTTTACTACACCTTGCGCAAGTAAACGCCGAAAATTATCACCGGAGCTGAGCAAAATTCGCCTGCTCGTGCTGGTACTTGCGGGTGTTGCAGGCTTCGTGCAGCGGTGTAGGGGCCGCGAGATCTTCGTTCAAGTTGCTAGGCGGACCGTTTGCGCAAACATGGCGAGCCGGTAAAACTTCTCTCCAGATACTTTCGTACAGTGGCGCTGGCCAGCACGGCAAGTGCGATCAGCCAGCGCGTTTTCTTGCCGGTTTGTACTCCGATTTCTTGGATCTCGTTCTCTGGGCCGGCGTGTGCCATCTGTTTGTTTCAATAAGCTCTGAGCAAATCACGAAATCGTATTGCGTGGCGATTCGGTTACGTCTGTTCGGGAGCGGAGCCACAACCCTCATTTTCAACCACGTTAGCGACGCGGGACGGCTACGGCACGTTGCGCAATCCGCGCATCGATGCAGCAGCGCTTCCGCGACGAAATGCGCGTGGGAAAACTTGTCGAAGATGAGTACTGGTAGAGCACTCCTTAGCTCGCATATTGCAGATCCGCCCAGGAATGGGGTTCCGAATTCGGAGCAGATCGATCAATGCGCCGATTGCGCCGCCTGCGGCTCGTCGGCGGCAGCCACAGGCCAAATCAGGTCCACGACAACGGCGGCCGTAAGTACAACTATAGGAGCAAACAAACTGAGGAGTGCGAAGCGCCGCTCGGCAAGCGCTCCGCAGAAGGCGCCCAGAAAAAAACCAATCCACAAGCCGGCCGTCAGGATGGCGTGCTGAAATGATCTTCGGCGCGGAGATATACGCAGAACTCTTCCAAATCGGCGAGTAAAACGGCCGTGCGTGCGATCGCGAACCCAAAATAAATAATCGACAACCGCTTCTGAGAATTTTGAGAGTGAACCCGTTAAGTACGTTGTGTAAACGCGCAGTCCGTTAATATTTGTCACCGTCACTGTCTGCACTCCCATAGCCGCTGCAGGCATTGACAAAAGCAGATATCCGATAGCACCGGCGGGGGGCCTTAGGTGACCTTTCTCTATGTATTTTGTGCCAAGAGCGATGAATGTGCCTAGCAGCAACACCTCGGTGATTAACGCAATCGAGAAAGAAGCGTGAAACCCTCGGCGGCGCGCTGCTTTCGTCGTCGCGGCGCTGTACAGTAACCCCGCGACAAACGGCAGAATAACCCATCCATAATGAAACGCATCAGTCCATCTGCCATGCGCTAAGTTGTCCGCAAATGAAGCGGTGTTGCCGGTCATGTGCGACGTATAGACGTGGTAAAGCACCATCCAGACCGCGACATCGACGAAACCTGCTGCCCAGGCCAGGGAAGCCGCAATCCAGGCTTTCGGATGACCTGGAAGTTGAGTACGCGGCGACGTCCAGCGCATGAGAACGCTGGAGAATGCCTTAGCGCTGGGTGAGTTCGCGTCGTTCCTCGGCTGTGTCGGCTGAATGCCCATTATTCATCCGATTCATCAGAAGGATACCGCCCACCGCGAGCAACCCCGCCGTTGCAGCCGCGGTGAGTACCGGATGCGACGACGGCTCTTCCTGTACCCAGCCCGTCTCGATGTATCTCTTTCTGCGCGGCAGTGGCTGATGAAGCGCCATTTGGATCACCTCGGCCAGGTGCATCCCATGCCGTCTAGTGCCATGCATGATCTGCTCGCGGCAACTGAAGCCATCGGAGATGATCAGCGTATCCCGATCAGCTTCCCGCACGCGTGGATACAAAACGCGCTCGGCGATCTTCATCGATACGTCATAGTGCTCCGCTTCATAGCCGAATGAGCCCGCCAGCCCGCAGCAGCCGGAATCCAGCAGCTCAGCATCTAAACCCATTTGGCCTACGAGTTTTTGCTCCGCCGACATGCCCCAAAGTGATTTGTGATGGCAGTGACCATGGATAAGGGCCTTGCGCTTTAAATTTGGCGGATTGTATTTCTCATCGATAAGAAATTCGCTTAGAAGCTTTGTTTGGGAGCGCAGCCGCTGTGCGTCTTCGTCACCGGGGAGTAAATTCGTGGCTTCATCCCGAAAAACCGAAGCGCAGCTCGGCTCGAGGACAACTACCGGAACGCCTTCCGTAATCTGCGGCCGTAACGTATCTAGGATCTTCCGCAAATAATTCTTCGCTTGATCGAGAAAGCCGTAATCGTATAGTGGCCTGCCACAACAGAGGCTTTGCCCGGGTATTTCCACCCGATAACCCGCCGACTCGAGCACTTCAACAGCCGCTCTAGCCGTGTGGGGGAAAAAATAGTTATTGAACGTATCGGGCCATAACATCACAACCGGGCGCGCATCGTTCTTCCGCGTGATGCGGCTATGCTGCGCGAACCAAGACCGAAAGGTCTGCTTTGGAAACGCGGGTATTCTACGCTTCTGCGTCAGCCCGGCCAAGCTCTTGGCGGCGTGCGCCAGCCCCGGCGTTTGGGTTAGCAGATTGGCGGTATCAGGGAAGTGCGATGCGATCTCAGCCCAGCGGTTTATCAGGCCCATAGCGTAGGCGCTGGTTGGGCGTGGATTGCCTTCGTAGTAGTGATACAGGAACTCCGATTTGTAAGTCGCGACATCGACATTTACTGGACAATCGCCCTTGCAGCCCTTGCACGCGAGACAAAGATCGAGAGCATCTTTAATGTGCGGGTCCTTCCAACCCTCCTGGATCACTTCGCCGCGCAACATTTCGAAAAGCAGGCGCGTGCGGCCGCGGGTACTATGCATCTCCTCGCGAGTGGCTTGAAAGCTCGGGCACATGGTGCCGCCATCTAAGCCGCGGCATTTCCCTACTCCGAAGCAGCGCTCGGTCGCATGGGCGAAGCTGCCCTGATCTTCCGGAAATTGAAAGACGGTCAGCACGGGTTTCGGCTTGAAATCAGGCCCTGTGCGCAGATTTGTGTCCATTGGATATGGATCCACGACCTTGCCAGGATTCATGCGCCACTGCGGATCCCAAGCTGACTTGAATTCACGAAACGCCTGCACGATTTCCGACCCGTACATGACGGGAAGAAATTCGGCCCGAGCCTGGCCATCACCATGCTCGCCGGAAAGCGAGCCGCCGAAACGAGCGACCACGTGAGCGGCTTCGGTCATGAACTCGCGATACTGCTTTACACCCTCGGCAGTTTTCAGATTGAAAGTGATGCGCGTGTGCAAACATCCGTCACCGATATGCCCGAACAGGGTCATTTGGTAATGGTGCTTATCCAATAACCTATACAATTCGCGAAGATAGTTACCCACCTGTTCAACAGGAACAGCGGCATCTTCCCAACTGGGCCAGGCATCTTCGACACCAGGAATGCGGCTCGCGCCTACACCGTTTTCGCGCACTTTCCAGATCAGCTTTTGATCGTGCTCATCTTCGATGAGGCGAATCCAGGTATGGCTCTTATCTATTGCACGGATCTTCTGCATCGCGCCCTGCGCTAACTGTTTTGCTTCTTTTGAGGAATCCGCGCCAAACTCGACGAGTACATACGTGTCAGCCGCTGGAAACAAGTCTTCACCGGACATGTGATTGCCCTTGCGATGCTCATTGTCGATCACCTTGTGATGAAAGCATTCCAGGCCTATGGGGCCTAGATCGCGGAACGGCGCGGCGTGGTCGCCCGCGGTAAACACGTCAGGGAAGCCGACCATCACCAACGCACGGTGACGCGGGCTGTGGATCAGAGTCATTTTGGCGCGAAGCACGAGAGCGCATGTGCTTTCGGTTCCTACCAATGCGCGGGCTACATGAAACCCGTTCTCCGGAAGGAGCTCCGGTAGGTTATAGCCGGATACACGGCGCGGAATTTTTGGAAACCGCGCTCTTATTTCCATGCCGTAGCGGTCGCGAATGCTTTTCAGTTTGCCGTAGATCTCACCGCGTCGACCGCCTTTGCGGATGATAGATTCTAATTCGTGCTCGCCGGTCCTGCCCACCGTCATCCGATGCCCGTCATAGGTGAGGATGTCGAGTTCTTCGACATTATCCTCGGTTCGGCCGGCTATAACGGAGTGCACACCGCATGAATTGTTGCCTATCATGCCGCCGAGTGTGCAGTACGCGTGAGTAGCTGGATCGGGTCCGATAGTCAACTGGTGCTTTTCGGTTTCATCGCGCAGCGTATCCAGAACCAAGCCGGGTTCCACCCACGCATACTTCTGCTTCGGATTGATTTCCAGGATTTTGTTCAGGTACTTCGAAAAGTCAATCACGACCGCCGTATTACAGCATTGGCCGGCGAGACTAGTTCCGCATCCGCGGCCGAAGATGGGCGCCTCAAACTCGCGGCAGAGAGCGACCGTTTTGATGACGTCATCGTAACTTCGCGGCACAACAACGCCGATAGGCACCTGACGGTAGATCGACAAATCAGATGCATAGAGAGCTCGCGAGCCACTATCGAACCGAACTTCTCCGTCTAATTTGCGTTTGAGCTCCGAGGCCAATTCCTCGGCGACCTTGGCACTGATGGCTTCTTTGGAGGGGATCATTTCTCCTCCTTCTTCTTGTCCCGGCCAGTGATCTGTTCGGCGGTACGCGCCGCCGCGCCGTAGTCGCTCGCGGGAAATAGAAATTCGTCCATCGCCTGCCGGCCGATAGTAAGTGAAATTCGTGCCCGATCGCGCTCACCGCGGGCAAGCGCCTGCGCCAGATGTTTCATCTCCGCCTTTGTTGCCTTTGGAGGCATCGGCGGTTCGTTCGGATCTGTGAGGCACTCGATCACGACCGGTCCGTCGGTCGCGAGTGCTTCTTTCATTTGATCTTTGCAGTGCTTGGGATTATCGATGCGAACGCCAGTTGCTCCGCACGCTTCAGCCACCTTGACGAAATCGATGGGATACAGATCGACGCCATATTCGGGGTTGCCGAGATAGATCATCTGTTCCCATTTGATGAGTCCTAACGTATTGTTCTTCAGCACCACAATCTTTACCGGCAGTTTGTGCTGGGCTAATGTGGCAAGATCGCCCATCATCATGCTGAGCGAGCCGTCGCCAGTGAAGGCGACAACCTGACGGCCCGGATAGGCGACCTGAGCACCGATTGCGTATGGCAGGCCGGCAGCCATGCTGCATAGCGTTCCACTAAACGAGAACTGCTGCTTCGCGCGTAGCTTCATGCGCGCGACCCACGTGGTTACGGTGCCTGAATCGCCCGTGATAATTGCATCGTCGGCCAGCAACTGCCCGAGATTCCATGCCACCACCTGCGGTTTCATCGGCTTATCCGTCCGGGTGCCGCGTTCTTCCATCAACTCCCACCAGTCTTCCATTCCCTTTTGCGCTTGCATCAGGAACCTCCGATCTTCATTGCGTGGCAGGTACATCAACAATTCGCGCAAAGTCGCTTGTGCATCGCCGACGAGCCCAATATCTACCGGGTAGCGAAGGCCGATGCGCTCGGGCCTGTGGTCAATTTGGATTCCGAGCGCTTGGCCTGGCTTGGGCAAGAATTCGATGTAAGGAAACGAGCTGCCGATAATAAGCAGCGCATCGCAACTTTCCAACACATCGGAAGAAGGTCGCGTACCTACAACACCCGTGCCGCCGGTCGTATAGGGACTATCATCCGGAATGACGTCCTTGCCGAGGAGTGCCTTCACAACCGGAGCTCCGAGGCGCTCAGCCACCTGCAGGACTTCTTCTCTTGCGCCACGCGCGCCTGCGCCCACCAGAATTGCGATCTTCCTTTTGTACTGAAGCGCCCGCGCGGCTTTCTCGAGCTGGATACGCTCGGGAACGCGCTTGGGAATGGTGAACGCTTCAGAGGTGTGTCCCTTCAGGTTGCGCTTCGATCGTTTCTGGTCGGACATGTCGGCCGTCTGATAATCGATCGGCAACGCAATGTGTGCGACTGAGCGATTCCCAAGCGCCGCACGGCAGGCGTAATCGACAATATTGCGGGCATGAGCCGGCCCCATCAGGCGCTGATTGTAGGCGGCCACATCCTGATACAGGTAATCCTGATTCATGTCCTGCAGATAATTGGTTCCGATTAGGTCGTGATAGGTCATTCCGGTAATCGCCAGCACCGGCGCCTGATCGATTTTGGCGTCATACAGTCCATTCAGCATGTGAATAGCGCCAGGCGCAGCGGTGGAGAAACAGACGCCGAGCTTACCGGTGAATTTGGCGTAGCCGGTAGCTGCCATGGCCGCCGTTTCTTCGTGCCGCACGTGAATGTATCGTATGCGGTCGCTGCGAGTGCGGAGAGCTTCGATGAAGCCGTTAATACCATCGCCCGGGAGCCCGAAGACGACATCCACACCCCAATCGAGCAAACTCTCAACAAGAACATCGGAAGCAGTCACGGCGGTACCCTCCAGAATCGGGACGACGTGCTGCTTGCCTATGTTTCGCTCCGGTGTTACGAGTCAATATTGCGTCACGAGCATGGCCGGTTCCGCCGCGGGCTTCGAGCCAGCGTCGAGTGATCTGCGGTTGGCATTAAGCGAGACCTTGGTTCCGTTCGTTAGATGTTTCTTCGGTCGTGCGTCCCGAGGCGGACAGAGCATCGCGGTGGATTTCCGCAAACTGGCCATTCGGTTCCTGCGCCAGGTAGCGAGCCTCCGTTATTGCGGGCTCGCGCCCCTGGTGGCGCTCGGCCATACGCTGCATGCCTGGAGAGAAGAAATCGCCACCATGTGGCGCTTCACCCGCAATAACGCCATCACCGAAGGCTTCCACAACAAAATGGAGGTTCTCCAACGTCAGGCCTACGGGTTTAGAAACTTCCAGAACTACAGATTGAGAGTTAGGGTAATGTGTTCTTAGAATCAGTCGGAGGCCTGCTTGCCCCCATTAAGTGCGTAGAGCCCTATGACCGGCCCGAGACCTAGGTAACAGAACGTTCCGGAGACATGGGTAACACATGTCACCTGCCGGGAGGCAGGATAAAACATGCCATGGAGGAAATGTTCTGTGATGGACGAGCGCATGCGATTCGTGATTCGGTTGCAAGACGGCGAGAGCATGGCGTCTTTGTGCCGCGAATTCGGGATCTCACGAAAGACCGGCTACAAGATCCTGGACCGCTATCAGGAATGCGGACTGGAGGGGCTCACGGATCGAGCGCGGCGCCCTCACCGCTATGCCAACAGCTTGCCTGAGCAGGTGAAGGCGGCCATTGTCGCTGCCAAGCGGGATAAGCCCAGCTGGGGCGCGCGCAAGATCCGTGAACGCCTCCTGCGGCGACTGCCGCACGAGATCAAGGTCCCGGCCTGCAGCACCATTCACGCCATCTTGGATCGCCACGGTCTGGTGACCAGAGCCAAGCGTTCCCGCACGCATACCGAAGGGACGCCGCTTTCTTCGGGTTTAGTTCCGAATGCCTTGTGGTGCACCGATTACAAGGGCGAGTTCCGGTTGGGCAATCAGCGCTACTGCTATCCGCTGACCGTGACCGATCATGCTTCCCGCTACCTGATGCTGTGCGAAGCGATGGAATCCAACCAGGAACAGTTCGCTTTCACGGCCTTTGAGCGCCTGTTCCAACAACGCGGGCTGCCGCAGGCCATCCGCTCCGATAACGGCGTGCCCTTCGCGTCTCCCAACGGGCTCTTCAACCTCTCCAAGCTCTCGGTCTGGTGGCTGCGCCTGGGCATTACGATCGAACGCATTCGGCCCGGTCATCCGCAACAGAACGGGCGCCACGAGCGCATGCACCTGACGCTCAAGAAAGAAGCCACCCGCCCGGCCGGCGCCAATCTGCTGCAACAACAAGCCAAGTTCGATGCCTTCCTGGACGAGTTCAACCACGAGCGCCCGCATGAGGCACTCGACATGAAGTGCCCGGCTGAAGTCTATACCGCTTCCACCACGCTGTATCGTGGCATCGGTGAGCCGCAGTACCCGTTTCACGACAAGACCGTCGTCGTCACCAACTGTGGCCGTCTTTGCCTTTACCGCAAGAAGATCAATCTCAGCACCTGCCTGGCCGGCCAGGCTGTCGGAATCAAGGAAGTCGATGACGGCATCTGGCTCGTCAGCTTCATGCATTATGACCTTGGCTATGTTGATCTGGAGGAGAAATCTTTGCAGCCCTTGGAAAATCCCTTTGGGCCAAAAGTGTTACCTATGTCTTAGGTCCGGACAAATCATTCATTGGTCGGGGCGGCAGGATTTGAACCTGCGACCCCCTGCGCCCAAGGCAGGTGCGCTACCAGGCTGCGCTACGCCCCGACGACCAAATCGCTGCTGATCTATTTAGAAACCAGCGTAACATCCTACTCGGCGATCAAAAGTCCAGAAGGCATACTACACGCGCCGGATCTGGAAATACGTTTCGTACTCGCGTTCAATTGCGTCCAGAACCCGGCGCTCGCGCCTGCCTTCCCGACGCCGCTCCGCACATTCGAAAATCACGATCATCGTCGCGAAAAACAACGCAATCACGACCAGCAGATCCCCCAAGTCTACGAACGCAATTCCCATATGCGGCCGCCTATCTCAGGAGCAGCGTTAACCCGCTCATTCCGGACTCTCCTCTTCCGTTCCTACCATTTTCCCGCAGCGCAGCCGGCGAACGCAGGCTCCTAAGTAGTACCGCCGACCTCGAGGGACGAAGTGCAGAACGCGCATCGGCGAGCGCCGATTGGAACCTCGCTGAGACATTCAGGGCATTTTTTGGTGGTCGGATCGGGCGGCTGCTCTCCTCTTCTAATGCGGGCCATAATCTTGTTTACTGGCAGAACAACAAAGAAGTAAACCGCCGCTCCGATCAACAGAAACGAAACGACCGCATTAATGAACTCGCCAATTAAGAACTTACTACCATTTACAGTAAATACAATTCCGGAGAAATCCGGCTTTCCGACGATCGCTGCGATAATTGGAGTTATCAAATCTTTCACAAGCGCTGTTACCACCGCACCGAAAGCCGCACCCATAACAACTGCCACCGCGAGGTCTAGCACGTTTCCGCGCAGCATGAATTGCTTGAACCCCTTCATTCGCTTTCCCTCCACATTCCTGATCTGAGATTCCGAACGAGCATAGCGCTGTTACTCTTCTTCCTCCGCTTCATTCCACTCATGCATGCGCCTTGAATACCGGCGGAGCACCGTCAGGGATGTACTGCTGCCGAAGCCCGCAAGCCGAAGCCGGCGATAAGTGCTCATCATGTTCTTCTCCTCCGCCAGAAAAATGCCCAGATCTTTCCCGCGGTACTTGCGCGCCAAAAACTGTTCGATCAATTGCTGCTCGTCCGTCCCGGAAAAGGCGCGCTCGACTGCCTCAGCGGCAAGTTCGGACGCAACTCTCTTCGCTCGTAATTCCCGCACAACGCGTTCTCGTCCGAAACCCTGATTGTGCAGTCGCGTCTCGGCGAAAGCTTCTGAAAATTTCAGGTCATCGATAAAACCGTACTCGCGCAGTTTTACGAGTGCCGAGTTGACGTCGCCAGCCGATTGCGCGCGCCGCGAAAGTTTCTGTTTCAGTTCCTGTTTCGAGTGAGGTTTTCGCTGCAACGCGCGCAACGCATAGCTCCAAAGACCTTCGGCATCGAGCTTTTTGAGTGCGCCTCGTTCCGCCATCTCGCTGAAACGTTTGCTACTGTACCACGCTCTACAAAGTGGAAACTGCGGCGGAAGGCTTGCAAATCAAAATACTTGAGGGAGAAATATTATGGAGGAACGAAGCGGCTTCGGTTACTTTTTGCTGGGATTGGGGATCGGCGTAGCCGCCGGGATCCTTTGGGCCCCCCGAGCAGGCGAGGAGACTCGCCAACTTATCGCCGACAAAGCAGGTGAGGGCGCCGATTATCTACGAGCTCGTGCACAAGAAGGCAGTGATTTTGTCCGGCAGAGGTCCGAAGATCTGAAAGGATCGGCTAACGATCTTTATGAAAAGGGGAGGCAGACCGTTTCGCGCCAGAAAGATACGTTGAGCGCCGCTGTCGAAGCCGGCAAGCAGGCCTATCGCGATGCGGTTTCTGATGTGAAATCCGCAACCAGCGGCGCAGGCGGTAACAACCCAAGTTCTGGAGCAAGTAACATAGGCTAATCGTTCATTCCCATTAGGGTAGCGGTGTATGGACCAGAATACGCTCCTGACAATCTTTGTTGCGATCTCGGCAATCGCCTTGCTCATGCAGTTTGCTACCCTTTTGGGCTTGTTTCTCGTGGCGCGTAAACTGCAACAAGCTGTTATGCCTATGGTGCCTCAGATTGAGGCCATTGTCGGCACAACCAAACGAACCGCAGAGAGCGTATCGGCCCACATCGAAAAGATAGGGAACACGAGTAATTCCATTTTGGACGTTACGAAACAACAGGTCCATAAGATCGACGTATTGCTGAACGACGCCGCCGCGCGCGCGAAGGTTCAAATGGAACGTGCCGAAATGGTGCTCGACGACAGCATGACGCGTGTTCAGCACACCGTGACCGCCGTGCAATCAGGTGTCTTGCGGCCGATCCGGGAGGTTCATGGGGTGTTAAGTGGCATTCGAACGGCGGTCGCCTATCTTGGCCGGGGGGGGCGGCCTACTGTAGATCACGCAACGGCCGACGAAGAGATGTTTATCTAGGTATCTTCTTATAGCTAACCCATGCGAAGGTGATCGAACGCTGAAATCAGTGCAAAGCGTGTTTTCACCGAGTCGACGGCCTCACCGATTTGCTCGACATTCGCCGGATTCCATCTCCATCGCCGTGCCAGCAATTGCAAATAACCGACCTTTAACGGTTCGATATCCATAATTCTGCAACACGTTGCATCAACACTCGGCGGATGAGCTCCACCCACAATCACGCCTGGCGTGTTGCGCGTGCCAAGAATGGGGCCATTGCCCTCCATGCCTTCAATGCCATCTACGAGACAGAACTGCTGCGGAAAAAAAGACTGCAGATCCGCTACACACTCATTAATCCCCGCCCAGTGCAAAGGGTTTTTCGGCCAGCCGTAGACAGCACCCGGCACAACCCCGAAGAGATTCTTCATGCTTAGCGTGACGCCCGTCCAATGATGGGTTTTCATCTTCGGAAGTGAGACGAGAAGATCGCACCTGAGGGCAGTCTTCGGCAAATAAAGTTTTTTTAGAGACGAAAAACCATTTGAAAGCGCGACGCGTGCAACCTCGTCCAGGTTGAGATCCGTGAATCGCTTTTCGAAATCCGGGATTGCCTCAAAGAAACCAGCATCATAAGCCATATCTAACGTGAGTCGCCGATGTCCTGGCCCCTCGGCAATATGGACGTCCCGCGCTCCCAGCGATCGGAATGCTTCGAACGCAGCCGCCACGAACAGCGGATTCGTATTAGCCGGGGCGTGGGTGCTGAATTCGACCAAATTGGGTTTCAGCAGTACATTCCTGCCCGCCACCTGTACTTGATGCTGCGTGAGAATGCGCCTAATGCTGCTTGCCAGGTCGACGGAATAGGAACGAGCACGGACGATAGACACTCGATGTCTTGCGCGATCCTGAAGACGAGAACAGCCGGTGATGAACCCAAAACAGCCAAAAAAGAAATGTCGCCGGTGCATGCTCAATTGCGCTGATCTCGGATTAGCATCTTGTTCCGATCTGTTGGACCGGCCAACGCAAGCAGCCGAAGAGAGACATCGCGGAAGGTACGGCACGGCAACGTACTAACGGCGGGAACGCTCCTGCCGTGACACATGAGTGCGAGTTGCAGCCAGGAAACTGCTTCTGCCGACCGCACGCTCCTGAGCGAGTTTTCCGCAAGTTTGAGGGGAATGTCGAGTTCTGCCTGCGCGCCCTTCAAGGCAAGAAGCGCCATTCCGGTCATTTCAGGGTACGACTCCGCGTTTTCACTTCGAAAAAACGATCCACCGTGATTCCACCCTCCGTCACGACATCTCCGCGAAAGAATGTATTGCTGAGCGCGACCAATTGCTTCGTGCAATGGCTGCGAGTTGCGCGATCGCGTGTTTGCGACGCGCGAGAGGGCAAGTGTGGAAACAACCGAGGGCGCGATCCAGGAGGCGGTGCCCGGGAACCACGGCGACCCGCCTGCCACTTTCGGCGGAGGTAATCCGGCCGCATGCAATAACAAGCGGTCCATGCTGCTTGATTCCGCATCCGCTTGCGTCAGAATCCACTGGATCGCCGGTTCAAATCCTGGCGATTCCAGACTAGTTTCGCAGAGAGCCAAAACCGCCAGGCTGGTCACCGAGGTGCTGATCTGGATTTCTGGTTTGGGAGCCCAACCCGCGTCTTGCTTTTGTGTCTTATGAAGCCATTCGCAAGCTCGAGCATAGGCGGTCCCGGTGCCGGCATAAGCTGCGAGCGCGATTACGGCAAGGGCGGTGGGCTCAGTCCAGGAACTCCCCGGCTGATATCCCCACCCGCCGTCTCGATTCTGCCCGTTTAATAAACGGCGCTGAAGTTCGTCCGCCTCAGCACTCATCGCGTCTCCGCGATTACGGCATCATTTTGCGCTTGCGCCGGCGCTTCAGATACAGCACCAACGTCGCCGCCGCGGCTACCCAGAGCACGGCCTGTATTACTACATCGTTCATCGTTTGCTCCTTTCCAACGCTATCTCTCCCGGCAGTTTCTCTGTTTGAGAAGTGGGTCCGCCGGCGATTTCTTCGCACGGCCCCCAGAATTCACATCGTCAGATTCCCAGCGCTTCTTTAGCCGGGTTTACTGCCCACCCATGCTGCTCATCGCCGGAAACAGGTTCGTGAATAGCTGAATTAAACCCGGCCCCGCCGTCACAATGAGCAATGATGGCAGGCAAAAGAAAAAGATTGGAAACACCAGTTTCACGCCCACCTTGCCGGCGCGCTCCTCTGCTTCCTGGCGCCGCCGGATGCGCAGGAACTCGGACTGAGTGCGCAGCGCCTCCGACACGCTCGTCCCAAAGCGATCGGTCTGAACCAGAATTGCCACCAGCTTCTTCACCTCGTCCTCGCCCGTTCGACGCCCAAAATTTCGCAGGGCATCGGCCCGGCTCTTGCCGGCCATGATCTCCATATTGACGAGCGACAGTTCGTCGGCAACCGGCGGATGCACCGTCTTGAGCTCGCGGCTAACGTTCACAATGGCCTGATCAAGCCCGCAACCGGCTTCACTGCACACGACCAGCAGATCCAGTACGTCCGGCAGGGCAAAACGAATCTTCTCTCGCCTGCGTTTGACTAACCATCCGAGCACAAACGACGGTGCCGAATATCCCAATCCAGCCGCACCAATCGGGGCGAGGAGCCTAATCAGCGGATTCTCCGGTAACCGGTTCCGCGCCACCAGCGCTGTCAGCAAAAAGGCGGCCGCTAGCACCGCTTTCGCGCCATACAAAACGGTCACCGCCGAACTCGACCGGATGCCTGCAGCCGTCAGCTCGTGCTTCACGTTCGCCGCATCTTGCGCCGAAACAGGCATCAGTTTGCCCACCGGCTCAAATAGCCGCGCGAGCGAAAACTTCGGGGCTGGCTTTTCCTTGAGTGTCAGCGGCGCCGGAATGGCATCCGATGTCGTAGTCGCCAATTGGTCAAGCAGACGGCTGGGCTTCACATAGTGGGTATATCCAAACACCGAAATGGTCCCGGCGATCAGGACGAACAATAACACTGGAAGCAAAATGCTCATCATCAGACCTTAATATTCACAATCTTCTGGATCACGAAATACCCGACAATCTGGCCGACTACTGCGCCGTAGATTAACTTGATCCCGGTCGAGGTTGAGGTCAGGGTCTTCAAATAGGCCGGGTTGGTGAAGGACATGAATACCGTCACCGCGACCGGCATCAGAATGAGCACAATCCCCGTGATGCGGCCATGCGCGCTCGCGGCCTTGACTTGCCCCTTCAATCGGAACCGCTCCCGGATCACTTGCGAAAGCTTACTCAGAATCTCGCCTAGGTTGCCCCCGGTTTCCTGCTGCAACAGCACCGAAGAGACGAAAAACCTCACATCCACCAATGGAACAAGCACCATCAGCTTGCTGAGCGCCACTTCAAGCGATGACCCGAGTTGAAGCTCGTTCGAAACCCGCCTGAAGGCTGAGCCCAATGGATCGGGCGAGTCTGACCCCAGCATCTCCAATGCGATGGTGAAACCGTGCCCGGCGCGCATTGAGCGCGAAAGAAAATCGAGCGCTTCTGGAAATTGCTCTTCGAAGGCCGCAATATTTTTAGCGCGTTTCTTAAAAATCCAAACCAGGGGCAAGGCTCCGCCGACCAGCGCAAACGCCAGCCCAGTGAATGCCGGATACAGGAGGAAATGAAATCGCAATCCCACTAGGAACCCGCCTGCGGCAATCAGACCGCACAGGCCCAGCAGCTTGCTTGCGCTCGAGTGTTTCCCGGCCTGCTCGAGCACGAGTTCGAGCCGTTCTACCATCTGGAAGCGCGCGATCAGTTTGCTGAAAGCGTCCTCGACATCGGCCGGCCGCAATAGCGGCGCACTGCGCTCGACGGGCGCGGATGATTCCGCGTTGCGCAGCATAGACCGGATCTTCTGCTTCTCCTTGGATCTGAGAAATGAAAACCCGAGCCCGACGCATGCCACCACCGTTCCAAAGACAACCACGAACAGAATAAGGACGAGCGTCATGCCGATCTATCGCACCTCAACTGCGCTCTGAAAGATTTGAGAAGAAAGTTCAATACCTGCAGCCTTCAGGCGTTCGCTGAATTTCGGACGCACCCCCGTGGGCTTAAAACGCCCGGTCACACGCCCTTCGCTCGTCACTCCCGTTCGCTCGAAAACGAAGACGTCCTGCGTAGTCACCAGATCGCCTTCCATCCCAACGCATTCGGTGACATAAGTCACTTTTCTCGAACCGTCTGCAAGGCGGGAAATCTGAACAAACAGATCCACAGCGGAAGCGACTTGCTGCCGGATGGAACGAACATTCAGGTTCGAACTAGCCATGCCGATCATCACCTCCAGACGGCTGATCGCATCGCGCGGGCTGTTGGCGTGAATAGTTGTGAGCGAGCCGTCATGGCCGGTGTTCATGGCTTGTAGCATGTCGAGCGCCTCTTCCCCACGCACTTCGCCGACGATGATCCGATCCGGCCGCATTCGGAGAGCATTGATCAGAAGATGACGCTGTACGACTGCGCCTTTGCCCTCGATATTGGCGGGCCGCGTTTCGAGACGCGCCACATGGGTTTGGCGCAGCTGCAGTTCAGCGGCGTCTTCAATCGTTACGATCCGCTCGTTCGATGGAATAAACCCGGACAGCATGTTCAGGAAGGTGGTCTTTCCCGCTCCCGTTCCGCCCGAAATGATGATGTTTAATCTCGCCTTGACACAACCCTTCACCAGTTCCAGCATGCCTTCGGTCAGCGACAGGTTCCGGAGCAGGTCGGCGGGTTGAAGCGGGTCGGCGCCAAAGCGCCGGATCGACAACAGAGGCCCGTCCACCGCGAGCGGTGGAATCACCGCATTCACGCGCGAGCCATCCGGCAATCGCGCATCCACCATGGGCGACGATTCATCGATGCGACGGCCCACACGCGACACGACGCGCTCGATAATCCGCATCAGGTGCGCATCGTCCTTGAATTCGATATTGGTGCGCTCGAGCTTACCGCAGCGTTCCACATAAATAAGCCGTGGAGTGGTAACCAGAATGTCGGAAACCGTGCGATCTCTCAGCAGCGGTTCGAGGGGTCCAAGCCCAAATACCTCATCCAGCACCTCTTCGATCAGCCGGTCTTTTTCGAGTAACGTAAGCGGCGTCTTTTCTTCTGCCACCAGCTTGGCGATCGAAGGCCGGATCTCCTGCCTCACGCGTTCGCCCGGCATGGCATAAACGGCTTCAAGATTGATGCGGTCGAGAAGTTTCCGGTGAATCGAAAACTTCAGCTCTTGATGCTGCATCGTGGCAGCATCCCTGGGCACGCCGGCCGAGCGCGCCGGTTCTACGGTTTTGTGCTCGCTGCGAACTGTATCAGTAGGAATCATAAGTTACTCAACCAAAGAGCGCGAATTTCTTCTTGCTTTTGACAGGAGGCATGCCGGCGATTTTCGATGCCAGCATGGCGAAATGCTGCGCCAGCCGATTATTGGAATCGAGCAGATTCCCGCTCGAATACGACTGATAGAGCGCCATGTAGTCGTTGGGCAGAGCGGCATACAGAGAGCGGCCGAGAATTTTCTCAAGTTCATGAGTGCTGATGTCCATCATCTTCGGCGTGCGGTTCAACACCAGTTGCAGCTTCTCGCCTTGCTCAAAAAGGCCATGCACGATGGACTTCAGCCCGTGCAGCGCGACGACCTCGAGTGTCGAGACCAGGAAGAGCTGGTCGATCTCCTCGAGCACCGCCGTGGCCATAGAGTTTAAGCTGCGGCCGAGATCGAGCACAATCCAATCGTGCTGGGTTCGCATGAATTGCAACGCCTGGCGCAACTGGTTCTCATCCGGATGGTCCCAACGCGAGTAGGATGCCGGGGCAGGAACCACAGCCAGGTTTGGCCGATGCTCCACGACCAGCGCCTTCCACAAGCTCTCGTCGAGGCGCGACAGGTTTTTGACCGCGTCCAGAATCGAATACGAGCTCGGAGTCTTCATCAGAAATCCGACCAGCCCGGAGGTCAAGTCCAAATCCACCAGCAGAACGCTCTTTTTCGTCAGATTCTGCAACTCGCTTGCGACATGGCAGGCGAGCGTCGTCGCGCCGCAGCCGCCCTTCGCGGAAAGAAACCCGATCAACTTCCCGCGCGTAACCGGACCGCCTTCCCCCGCCGAAACCGCTCCCACGCGCTCGATCGCTGCATCGAGACTTTCGTCCAGAGGAGAATGGAGAAATTCGTTCACTCCAGCTCGCATTGCGGCGAGAATGGTCTTCGGGTCGGCGCTGGAATGCAGCGCGATGATCTTGGTTGCCGGCGAATAGTACCGGAGCTGCCGCATCGCGATATTTAATTCGCCCGGAACTGCAGAAACATCGAGCAGCAGCACTTCCGGATGGGACTTCGCAAGTTGCTCGAGCAGACTGTTCCAATCCGCGTCGTGCTGATCGCTGGAGGCGAGCCTGCCCGACTCTCTGAGTCTGTGGGTCACCTCACGGCGAAGGTCGTCGTCTTGAATGTGCAGAAGCAGTTTCGCGGTGCTCATGCTGAATGACTCACTTGTTGGGAGCAGCACTGGGTTGACTGCTCGGAGCAGCACTGGGTGAACTGTTGGGAGCAGCCGGCGATGCTGGCTGCTGTGGCTGAGGATTGAAGGCCGCAGGCCCGGCCGCTGCAGGCGCCTCACTCGGTGGGAGTGGCGCAGCGCCCGCTGCCGTCCAATTCTTTAACTCCTCGATACGCACTGTCGTGGGAACTGCCAGGGCGGGAAGCGCTCCGGTGACCGCAGGCCCGGGATTCTGAGGGGATGTTTTCACCCCGCCATCCATAAATGGCGATGGGAATTTCAACTCTGGTGGTTTCACGCCCACCGGGATGGGGCCCACCAGTTCCGGTGTGACCATCACGAGCAATTCCGTCTTGCTCCGACTGTAGGATTTTGATTGAAATAGTTTGCCGAGGATTGGAATGCTTCCGATTCCAGGCATTTTGTCAAACTGCTCCGTCACCTGGTTATCGAGCAAACCGGCGATCACGAAGCTCTGTCCGCTTCGCAGCTCGACCTCGGTCTGAACCCGTCTGGTGTCCAGGCCGGGAATGCTGAATCCATTCACGGTAAGCCCGTTTGCGTAATCGAGCGAGCTTACTTCCGGAGTGACGACCAAATGAATAGTCCCGCGTGGGGTCACGGTCGGCAAGAAGTTCAGGCGTATACCAAATTCTTTAAACTGAATGGTGATTTGACCAACGCCGGCTCCGCCTCCTTGCAATGTCGGGAAAGGGAACTCTCCGCCCGCCAAGAAGCTGGCGGGACGGCCGCTCAAGGTCAGCAGATTTGGCTCGGCGAGAATCTGCAAGATATTCTTAGCCTGCAAATCCTGCAGCATCGCACCAATGTTGATTTCGGGATTGTAATAAGACAGGTTCAGCAGATTGGACAAGGCCCAGGTGACCGAATTCTGGCCGCCCTGCTGCGATATGTTCCAGATGGGAACGGCCCCGAATTGGCCGGTGCTAGAACCTCCCAGACCTTTGTAAGGGTCCAACCCAAAGAAATTCAGCCCGACTTGCAGCGCCGCGGATCGGTCGATGTCCGCAAAGCGGACTTTCAGCAGAATCTGCGGTTCGCCCGCAGGAACGGTTACCTGCAGCAAATTGACAACTTTGCCGAGCGTGGACGCGATCGCAACGGCGCGATCGGCCGCAATCGTGTCGTTCACGGTGCCCCTCAGAAACACGGCGCCGCCCTCTACGTTCAGCGACACGTTGGGACCGACTTCCTTGCTGAGTTCACGTTGAACGCCATCCACATTCGCCGTGCTGGCACGAACGTGCACCTCATACATCCGCCGTCTTCCTTTTACATCCCATACCAGCAGCGTCGTGTCTCCAGGCGATTTGCCGTTTAAGAGCACCTCCTGAGCGCTGGCGGCAGCCGCTTCAGCAATATCCCCGCTGGCGATCGAAATCCGGCGAATGCCCAAAGGTTGTTCCACGATGACAGATTCATTGACTGTCACCGTGATCTCGGAAGCCCCTACGGTTGACTCAACGCGCGCTCCGCTATCTTGGCCCTCAATTGCAGAGGAACTCCGCGCCGGAACGGCGCTCTGTTCCGCGGGTCGGCACACAGAGACCTGCGCTAACAGCGCAGCGCAGAGTACGTAAAGCCCTGGTGTCCTCATCTCGATCCTCCCTGAGGAACCTGAAAGACCTGCTCGCTCTTATGCGTGCCGTTGAAAATCTCAATTGTGTCGACCGGCGAGTCGTGGTGGACGGGCGCCGCCGCAACCGGCATCGGCCTATAAATCACCGGCGCAGCCGTCGGCCTCCCGCTCTGTCCGAACAGGCTCGCAATCGATGTCCCATGCGTCACCTGCTCCTTTGTGTCGAGCGGATTGCGCAAAACCAGTTGGACTTTGGTCTCGCTGCTTGCCAGGTTCAAGATCTCGGCCTGGTCAGGTGTGACCAGCAGGTTGACGACCTGGGCGGATTCCGGTTTTCCTTCGACATTTTTTTCAATTCTTTGTCCCGCCGACAAGACCTCGATATTCTGCAACACGGTGCGGCACAGCGTTCCGGCCCAGTTCTGCTCTCCCCCCGGGGCATTCCCCGCGATCAGTACATCGACCCGCATACCGGGCAGAACGAAGCCGGCAAGTCCCACGACATCATTCACCCGAAGCGCGACGGCGCGCATCCCGACCGGAATGGTTGAAGCCAACCCGGCGCCCGCCCCCTTCGGGGCAAGCCGTTCCTCGAGGATCGGCTCATTCTGGTAGATCGTTGCAATCACACCCCGGCCGATCGCTTGCGGGCGCGATTTCACCGCTTGCTCGGGCATTGCCCCGGCCCAGCTGATTTCCGCCAAATCATAGTCATGAATCAGCGCCCCCACTTGCAAATCGTGCGCAGCCACCACTGCCTTGGTGAGCGCTACCGAACGCGCCGGTGCTTGCACATGCAGGATAATCAGCCGGTATACCAGGAAGCTCGTGAGTGTGGCAACCAGCAGCGCGAACGCAAAAACGGAAATTAAGCGACGATTCATTGTTCTTGTACGTTTAACTTTCTGGAAAGCGCAGTCCGCCTGATGCAAGGCGAGCTGTGCTCGTCCTGGCCTTCAAAACCTCTTCAGAAATTCGATTCAGGAGCTGCGGCAGTCTCGGCTTTTCAACCGCAGCCTCCCAAACGCATTGCACTGAGCCTTTTTTAAGAAGATCCCGCGCTAGCCGCGGCATTCGATAGCGTATTGCTGATCGTGTCCCAGAGCTTGTTTAAACTGCTACTCGTGCTCGATAGCACAGTGACTGCAGCCAGCGCGATAAAGGCGAGCAGCAAAGAATACTCAACCAGATCTTGCCCGTCCTCCTCTTGCCAGAGTGCCTTCAGAACTGAAGTGCCCATAAGCTTCTCCTTTCTTGGTGTATGAATTCTCTAGTCAGATACTCGCGTCGGTCTGCGAGCTCTGGACCATCCCTTCGCCCTTGAATTGCCGACGAAAATCTAAGCTGCCCATTGGTGAAACTTTTCCCGCTTCCGCTCGCGCGCGCCACGAACGCGATTACGGCTCCGTTGTCGAACAGCAACCGCCAACCCGCCGATTGCTTCAACAACGTCGACAAGGGAGCATCCGGCTTCAGTACGACGGTATCTATCGCAAACTCCTTCAGCTCGGATTGCCACTTGTATCCGGCGTTGATGGTCTCGAGATATTGGTCAACGAAGTCCGCGCCATAGAAGTCGCTTCTTCCGTCCATGAAAACCTTTGCACCAGGGAACCGGTAAATTAAGTAATCGCCCCACTGATCGTAAGTTAGGATCCGGGACTTTGATAGATCCGCAAGACCCGGAACCGCCTCAATCGGAAACTGCTTTTCTTGAAACTGAGCAGCAAACCCCGGTTTCCCGGATGCGAACAGAATTGCCAGCAAAAGCACACTAACCATCGAAACCAGGTGATAACGTTCGACTCGCTCAAACGGAGTGATCTCTTGGCAGGCTTCTCGAATCCCATCGACAATCTTGCCGAGACCCGGTGTCCAATTCAGACGGTTCCAAACGTCCCGGCACATACATGCTGCCCATGGGCTTGCAACCAACACGAACAATGGGATGTTGCGCCCCGAAACCAAAGCCAGGTGAGCAAACGCGAGAATCAACAGAGCGGGGGCAAATTTTGCATTCTGCACACACCACCAAATCGCTCCCGCTCCGCACAGCAGCAGGCATTCGAAGAACATCGCGCCGCCGTGATGGAAGCTGATCGACTGAAACTCGGAAATCTGATCCAGTAGCTTGGAATCCCGAAGGTAATAGAAGATGTGCTGGTGCAAACGCCATCCGTACGGATTTAGAAGTGTCGCGACCCCACACACCCCTGCGCACAACAGATAATGGCTCGCGTTACGATAAGCCGAACGCCAAGGTTGCTGGCGGAACATGGCTTTGCACACCTCGCCACCCGCGCTGATTGCAAGCAATCCAATCCCTACAAAAAATCCGCCGTGCACATTGGCCCACACAACGGTCAATATCGGGAGCCACCACAGTAATTTCGGCTTCCCCTGTTCCGCCGATAGCAATACATGCAGAAACACAAGAACCAGCAGCCACGAGAAGAGATGAGGGCGTGCTAACCAGTGGAGGGTAGACGCGCACATCGCCAACAGCGCGAATACAAAGCTCAAAACATCGTTGCCGCAGCACCGCCGAATTAAACGGAATGTTAAGGCCGAGACCGCGCACAAGATACAGGTGTTTACAAACACCACACCCGCCAGCCCCCAGGCGCTATGAATCGCGCCAAACGCCAGATCCCAACCCCATTCCCACGCGAACCAAGTCTCATGCGGCTTAGTAAACGAGAAAATGTCGGTCCTCGGAACGGCGCCATGTTGCAGAATCCATTCCCCCGTCCGGATATGCCAGCCGGTATCGCCGTCCATCAGAAGCCGAGCCGACCCGTTCAGAAACGCGAACAGCAGAAATGCAGGAAGAATAAACGCCAAGTCCGTCAGCGAGGGGAAAAGTCGTACACACCAGCGCAGATTTTCTGCTGGTATCGATTCCCATGTCTGAACGGCGTTAGCCTGCATATAGTCCACGTGCTACGAAGTACTGTCTAAGTTCTCTAATCGGTTGCGCCGCCGAACTTCATTAGCTGGCCGCCCTAAAAAGGCCGTAGAACACGGATTCGCCCCCGGCTTAAGCACCTCAGTCCAACCTAGAACCGCGCGCCAACCAGCAGAAAGGCGATCGCACCGGCCGCAATGAACGCGCCGTGCGGCATCCGCAACGCTTCTGTATTTCGAACATCCAGTCTGGTATCGCGATCGGACGGAGCGCGGACGTGAAGCAGCTCGATGACAATCACGCTCAGGTTCCAAAGCGTCTCATGCAGCCGCCTCCGGTAAAGCACATAAAGTAAGGACACAACTCCGCCCACGATTGCGGTGACAAGGAAAATCCCGAGCCACCCCCGCGGGCCTGCAATCGCGCCTACCGCCGCCATCAATTTCACATCGCCGGCACCCATCCCTCGTATTAAGTAGAGGGGTAGATACACGAGCAAGGCGCATCCGATCCCAAGCAGTGCGACCACCACCCCGTGTCCCGCAAATAACAGCAGATTCACGGCCAACCCCGCGCTCAGGGCCGTCAGATTCAGCCAATTCGGAATTCGCCGGTAACGAACGTCATAAAGACCGGCGGCGATTACGGTGCAGAGCAGAATCAGCTTTACCAGAGGAGGCATGGCGTTTTAGCTCATCGGCCAAACGCCCGAACCGCCCCTAGAGCCGTGAACCTCTTCGAATCGCAGCCGGTCGCCCGCTACCGTGCGCGTCTGCGCCACGGTCCCCGCTGCCAACTCAAGCACCGAATCGGCCGACAGGCAGATACAGACGCGGTAAGGCTTCAGATGCGCCCGCAGCTTTCTTACTCGCAACTTGCCGTCTATAAAGATTGCATCAATCGGCATCTGCATGCCGAACGTATGAATGGCCTCGCAGGGTGCGATCCAAAGGCCCGCGCCTTCCGGAAGCCCGTCGGTTTGTAGCAGCCCCTTGCGCCGCGCTGCGCTATTTCCAGCCAGCCGAACCCGCTCCGCGACCCTGACACCGCGATCTATATTGAAAACTACATACTCGCGTTCTTTTCCGTCCGAGCACGTAGCCATTCATAACCATCCAGTCGTCGCCCGAATTGATGGTGCGCAGAGCGGAACAAAAGTCTCAGAAACCAGCCGTTCAGCGCGGACCGGTCATCTCTTCCGGCTTCACATGCGCATCAAATTCATTGCCCGTGAGATAACCCAGCTTCACTGCCGCTTCCCTCAGGCTCGAGCCGTCACGGTGCGCCGTGTGCGCGATCTTCGCCGCCTTGTCATAACCCACCACCGGACTCAAAGCAGTTACTAACATCAGCGAACTCTGGACATACCCTTCGATCTGTGCGCGATTGATCTCGATCCCCTTCGCGCAGTGCTCCGTAAAACTATGGCAGGCATCAGCGAGCAGCCGAACCGAATGCAGGAAGTTATAAATAATGACGGGTTTAAACACGTTCAGCTCGAAATTGCCCTGCGACCCCGCAAACCCGATCGCCGCGTCGTTACCCATCGCCTGCACCGCAACCATCGTCATGGCTTCGCATTGCGTCGGATTCACTTTTCCCGGCATGATCGACGAACCCGGCTCGTTCTCCGGCAGTATCAGCTCGCCTAACCCGCATCGCGGCCCTGAAGCCAGCCATCGGATGTCATTCGCGATCTTCATGAGCGAAGCCGCCAGTGTCTTTACCGCGCCACTCGCCGCCACCAGTTCGTCATGTGCCGAAAGCGCCGCAAACTTGTTGGGATGCGACCGGAACGGCAGGCCGGTGATCTCGGCAATCTTGGCCGCGGCGCGCTCGGCAAATTCCGGATGAGCGTTCAATCCCGTCCCGACCGCGGTGCCTCCAATCGCCAGATCGTACAACCCATCGAGCGCTTGTCGCAACCGTTCCACATCGCGGTCGAGCAGCGAAACCCATCCCGACATCTCCTGGCCCATCGTCAGCGGCGTCGCATCCTGCAAATGCGTCCGCCCGATCTTCACCACGTCTCGAAACGCATGCGCCTTCTCATCGAGTGCATCCCGCAGTTCCTGCACGGCCGGTATCAGCCGTCGCTCCATCCGCTCAGCCGCCGCAATATGCATCGCCGTCGGAAACGTGTCATTCGAGGATTGCGACATATTCACGTCGTCATTCGGGTGAACGGGCTTCTTGCTGCCCATCTCGCCCCCGGCAAGCTGAATCGCGCGGTTCGAGATCACCTCGTTCGCGTTCATGTTGGTTTGCGTGCCGCTGCCCGTCTGCCAGATGCGCAAGGGGAAATGTCCGTTCAGTTGCCCCTCGATCACCTCCTCGGCCGCTCGCACAATCAACCCCGTTTTCTCTTCGTTGAGCTTGCCGAGATCCCGATTCACCAGCGCCGCCGCCTTCTTCAGCACCCCGAAAGCGCGAATGAGTTCCGGCGGCATCCGATCCTCGCCGATGTCGAAGTGAATGAGCGACCGCTGCGTCTGAGCGCCCCAATACCGGTCCGCAGGCACCTCAATCGCCCCCATGCTGTCTGTCTCTCTCCGCGTGGCGTGCTCGCTCATATCTCTATTCTGTAATGCGCTGGCCCCGCCGCGGATTTGTCGTCTGGCTCGTCTCCTGTCACTGCACACATTAAATCCCCGAAGTTCGGAGTAATCGACGCGATTTTCAGCCGGCTTCGTGATATATCTTGTGGCCGCAGTGAGGACCTTAATATGAATACGTCGCCCCATCGCGCATGCGCAGCTGTGTTGACCGGATTGGCTGTCTTCTGCCTGCTATTGCCGGCCATCCCGGCCTACGCGCAAGACAAGTCTTTGAATCTACTCGGAGACGTTTGGTTAACCAGAGGTAACCAGATCGTCCATCTGCTGGGACGTCCAGTGCGGCTCACAGGCATCAATTGGTACGGCTTCGAGACCACGACATATGTCGTCCACGGCCTCTGGGCTCAGGATTACAGGTACATCTTGAACGCGATCAAAAAGAACGGGTACAACGTCGTTCGGATTCCGTTTTCGAATCAGATGGTGGAGACCAATCCCATTCCCAACAGCATCAGCTTCTCCAATAGTTCCGGTCCAATCAATACCGATCTCCAGGGCCTGACCGCGCTCCAAGTCCTTGACAAAATCGTCTCTTATGCCGGATCCATTGGCCTGCACATTATTCTCGATAACCATCGCTCGGAAGCCGGAAACTCGGCCGAAGCCGGCGGTCTCTGGTACACACCCGATTACCCCGAGGCAGCCTGGTTGAACGATTGGATCACCATGACCACTCGCTACAGAAATTCTCCAGCGATCGTTGGCATGGATCTTCGCAATGAGCCGTCTCTCGCCTACGCGGGAGGATCTTGTTGGACCGGCGACACCAACTCGAATATCGCTGATCCCGGTTGCCCGCTGAGTGACACCGCCCATAATTGGCCAGGTGCCGCGCAGCGCGCCGGCGATATCGTCCTTGGCATCAATCCGCGCCTGCTGATCTTCGTGGAAGGCGTCGACGAGTACGATAATGACTATTATTGGAACGGCGGCAATCTGGAAGGCGTCGCGGATTACCCGGTGGTCCTCGGCTGGCCGAATAAGGTCGTCTATTCGGCGCACGATTACGGACCGAATCTCTATCACCAGCCCTGGTTCAACAGCAGCACCACGCGGGCCAGTCTCGATGCGCTCTGGGACAAGCACTGGGGCTATATCTATAACGAGAAGATCGCGCCCATCTGGGTCGGTGAATTCGGCACCGACAACACGCCTTCTGACATCGTGAGTACGGTGCCCGGCTCACAGGGCCAGTGGTTCAGTAGCCTGGTTGCTTACATCGGTCGCCATCAATGGATGAATTGGACCTATTGGGCGTTGAACGGCGAAGACTCGTATGCTCTGCTCGATAGCAATTACGACCAAACGCCTGTCAGCCCGATCAAGCAAGCATTACTCGCTGGCATTCAGTATCACGGCCTCTGGTAAGTGGGGCTTTGTCCTGGGCCGGCGCGCCGAATCGGTTTCGCGCGCCTGGCGAAGAGCAGGACCTGACGCTCGACCCGGAAATGCGCCGGCAGGTTTTCCTGATCTTCAAAGAGAGCCTGCACAATACGGCGCGTCATTCCGATTGCACAGATCTGGACATTGATTTCAAACTCGAGAAGGGCTGGCTCGCACTGACCATGCGGGATAACGGCAAAGGCTTCGATATGGCACAAGCCGATAAAGGTCACGGGCTCGCAAGCATCGAGCATAGAACGAAGCAGTTGCGCGGGCAGGTTGCTATGGAGTCCGCACCGGGGCGCGGCACAACCATTCGAGTAAGAGTGCCTCTCGGCTAAGCATCTACATTTACCAGCGGTAATCCGCGCCCATTTGTCTTTTCAAATGTGATCCAGGCCGCCCGTGAATATTCGCGGCCGAGGAACGCCGGGGAGCGCGGAGTCTCCGCTGCGAATGCTACACAAACGGATAGGAACCGTGAGGCCGTTCCGCCGTATTCTGAAGAAGCCGCTCCCTGGCGAATGGGTACATGCCCGATACCCCTGCGCTCACGATCGCGATTATCGGGGACCAACCGCGGATCACGCAATGTGCGCCGGGGCTTGCGGATATCTATTGAAGAAGACACCTCCCGCGCGTCTGCTCGAAAGCCTGAAGGAAGCCGTCAATGGCGGCGGGCCGATGTCGCCCGAAGTGGCGCGCAGGGTAATTGCGCTGTTTCGAGAGATTCGCCCACCTGGGGATGCCGACTGTCACCTGACCCCGCACGAAATCCGTGTATTGAAGCTGCTGGTCGAAGGCCATAATTACAAGACTGCTGCGCTGGAGTTAGCCGTTAGCGTGAACACCATCCGGTTTCATATGCGCAGCATCTACGAAAAGCTGCAAGTCCACTCGAAGTCAGAAGCGGTCGCGAAAGCACTGCGCGGCCGCATTATCCGATAGCGGATCTCCTGGACGCCGCACATTTATGCGGTGACCGGCGAGCGTAGACCGCTTACTCTTCCAGACATGTGAACGCTGAAGTCCAGGACGCGGAGGTGAAGCTACTGCGCATATCTTCACCGGCCCAGCGGCGATGGCGCGGCCGCAGAGCAACTGTATAGAATAGAAAGCGCTTGAGGAGCAGAATGTGAATCCCAAAACTTTTACATGCATTGCCGCGATGGCCCTAACCGTAACGGCTATCCCGATGAACCTGCCCGCTCATAACGAGCAGGAAGACCGGGGAGATAATCATCAGCCCACCATCATCACATTTGATCCTCCGGGCTCGAGCAATACAATCGCCACCGCCATCAACCCGGCGGGGGTGATCACGGGATCGTACCTCGATCCGAACGCATCAGGGTGCCTGCATGGATTTCTGCGGGCGAGAGACGGCGCGTTTACCACAGTTGACGTGCCCGGCGCCAGTACGAAATGCGACATAGGCGGCACTTTCCCTGTCAACATCAATCCGACAGGCGAGATCACGGGATACTACAGCGACGCGAACTTCATGGAGCACGGATTCCTCAGAGTTTCGTGCCGTTCTGATCGGGATGAAAAGAAGAATGAAGAGGAATGTGAACAGGGCGCCATTGTCACGTTCGATGTTTCCGGCCGGGGCGGGGAGACTTATCCGCAAAGCATCAACCCGGAGGGCGCAGTCACAGGCTTTACTAGCTATACGCCAAATTGCAACGTTGCGTTAGAGCTCATTTGTTCCGGGGCGCTGAGCTTCGTGCGCGCTCGCGACGGCAAGTTGACCACGTTCGATGTCCCGGGCGCATACGAGAATACCTGGGCCGTCGGCATCAACGCTGCCGGAATGGTCACTGGCACCTGGTACGATTCTGCGACTTCTCTTTATCGCGGGTTCCTGCGGAACCGAGATGGCTCGTTCATTACGTTCGATGCGCCAGGCGCCGCGGGGTATCAGAACGGCACTAATCCAATGAGCATCAACGGAAAGGGTGCAATCACGGGATTCTATGAAGATGTGAATTTCTTCTTTCACGGCTTCGTGCGCGATCCCGACGGCACCTTGGCTGACTTCGATCCTCCAGGCTCGACCGGACCTACCCGAGCAGCATCAACGCGGAGGGCTCGGTCACAGGATATTACTCAGGCCCGGACTATGCCTATCACGGGTTCCTGCGCGCTCGTGATGGCACACTCACGATTTTCGATGTGCCAGGCGCGAGCGTGAGCCCTTTCTGGGGCACCATGCCCGTCAGTATCAACCCCGAAGGTGCGATCACTGGATCGTACATCGACACCACTGGTCTGGTTCACGGCTTTCTGCGGACCGCCTGCACGGAGAAGTAGCCCGAGTTACGGATTTATTCGCACGAGCCTACACATTTGTGCGGTGACCGCAGCACGTGAATGCCGTACTCTCCCTCGCGGCGCGAGTCTGAGTCGAGAACTCCGGAGTAGCCGTTAAGCGCGAAAGTTGGAGCGGGAGACGGGGATCGAACCCGCGACGTCCAGCTTGGGAAAATCCACTGGTTCCGTTTATCAACAACTTAGGCGTTCCATGGCGATCATGGCTGACCAAGAAATCCAAGAAGTTTACGACTTTTGCTGACTTTCGCTGCTTAACGCAGTAATCGCAGTAATCTCACCCAACCCCCTCAAGGACGGACCAAGCTCCCCACCCAATCGCGCCCAAGGCGGCGCTGATCACGAGGTGAGGATTGGAGAGAGGGTTCGCCCGGAGTGTGTCTCCGGGCAGGTTGAACGGATGCGTGCCGATGAAGTCCGCCGGCGCCGTGCTGAAGACGATGCTGCCGGAGTTGGTCGTCTCGAAACGGAAACTGCGGGTTGCTGAAGCATGCTGCCAGGTGCGGCTGAAACGAGAGGAGGGGAGTCAAAACTTGGGATTCAGTTCAAGGCCATTCGTCTTGTGCGGACTGCCGGTCAAGAGACCGCCCGTATCCGAGTTGCTGTATGAGCGCAGGAACGGGAACTTCGTTCTGCAGATTACCGGGGCGGGCCGGTCTCACCCGAACTCCCCTGTTCCCCATTCCCGCCATTTCTATCCCAAAAACGAACACCGGGTTTTCTGGTAAGCTAAAACTCTCCCTTTGGCTCTATATACTTAGCTATCGGCTGCCGGTTGGCCGCTGAAATGCCCTTTATAGGTTGAAACATGGCCATGGATGTACCTCGCGGGAAGGAAGTCGCCCGCAAACGCCTCATCAAGCGCATCTCGTTAATCGTCATCGCCGCCATCGCAATCGGCGGCACCACCGTCGCGCTCGCGCGTTTGAAACCCGCGGCCCCCTCCGTCGACATGAGCGGCCTCTGGCCCGGCACTGTGAAGCGCGGTCCTATGGAAATCCAGGTCCATGGCTTAGGTACCTTAAAACCCGAAGAGATTCACTGGATTGCAGCCGCTCAGGATTCCCGTGTCGCCGAAATCATCCGGCGTGCCGGAATCGATCCCGTCAAGACCAACGACGTCATTATGGTTTTGAGCGATCCCGATCTGGAACTCGAAGCCGAAAAAGCCGAGTGGCAGCTCAAGCAGGACGAAGCCAATCTGGCGAACCTGAAGGTGAAGCTCGAAAGCGATAAGCTCGATCAACAAGCTAACCTCGCCGAGCTTGAATCCCAATACACGCAAGCCAAGCTCAACGCCGACAAGGATATGGAGCTGACCCGCCTGAACCTGCAGAGTGAGCTAACGTCCAAACTTTCAGTCGACCAGGCCAATCAGTTGCAAAATCGGGTCACGCTGCAGAAGCAGCGGCTCGGCATTCAGGATGAGGCCATTAAGGCTCAAATCGACGCGCAGCAAGTTGTCGTTGACAGTTCGCGTGCCGCCTACGAATTAAAAAGGAAGCAGGTGGATCAGTTGACCATTCGGGCCGGCATCGACGGCGTCCTGCAGGAGGTGGACGTCGAAGTAGGCCAGCGTGTTCCGGCCGGCACCATCCTCGCCAAGGTGGCCGACCCGACGAAGCTCAAAGCGGTGCTGCAGATCCCTGAGACCCAAATGAAGAGCGTTCGAATCGGCCAGGACGCCTCGATCGACACCCGCAACGGCATCGTTCCAGGCCGCGTGACTCGAATCGACCCGGCCGCTCAAAATGGAACCGTAGCCGTGGACGTCGTGCCGCTCAGCCCCTGGCCTCCAAACACAGCTAGGCCCGAGTTGAGTGTGGACGGCACCATCGAAATTCAACACCTAAAGGACGTAGTCTTTGTGGACCGGCCCGTTTCGGGCGAGCAAGACACCACCATCGGTCTCTTCAAGATCGATCCGGATGGCAAAGGCGCCACCCGTGTAAACGTCAAGCTCGGGCGCGCCTCCGTAAATACCATCGAAGTTGTAGATGGACTCAAAGTCGGGGATCGGGTTATCCTTTCCGACATGTCCCAGTACGATTCTTACCAACGAATTCGACTCAACGGGTGAACCAATTTGGGGCTGATACGTATAACTCTCATAGAAGTTCGAGTATTTCAGGAGGATTGAAGCAGAAATGAATGCATCCGAGCCGTTGATCCATTTGGATGGCGTAACCAAGGTGTTTGTCACCGACGAGGTCGAGACACACGCCCTCGCGGGGATCCACATCGACATCGCAAGAGGCGAATACGTCTCCATCTCCGGGCCGTCCGGCTGTGGAAAATCGACGCTTTTGGCGATTCTGGGCCTCCTTGATTCGCCCAGTTCAGGAACCTACATCCTGAATGGGAAGCCGGTCCAAAGCCTCAAGCTCTCCGAGCGCGCGCGCATCCGCAACCGGGAGATTGGCTTCATCTTCCAAGCGTTTAACCTGATCGGCGATCTGAATGTGTATGAGAACGTCGAGCTGCCGCTCACCTATCGCGGCATGGGTTCGGCCGAGCGTAAGAAGAAGGTCCACGAAGCGCTCGAGCGTGTCGGCATGTCTCACCGCATCAAGCATTACCCGTCCCAGCTCTCGGGCGGTCAGCAGCAGCGCGTGGCTGTGGCGCGAGCTTTGGCCGGAGATCCTTCGATCCTCCTCGCCGATGAGCCCACCGGAAACCTCGACTCCCAAAACGGCGAGCAGGTCATGGATCTGCTTCGCGAATTGCATCGTGGCGGCGCGACCATCTGCATGGTCACCCACGATCCCCGTTACGCGCGTTACGCCGACCGTTCCATCCACCTATTCGATGGACGAGTCGTCGAAGAAAGCATGGAGGTGCCTGTCTGATCGGAAAACATATTGACCTAGTCGCGGTCGCGTTGCTCTTGTTCGCCGGTGCCGTCTATTCAGAAACCCGTCAATTGACTGCATGCTTCCGGCCTGCTGCCAATGTCGCCTTCGCTCAGGTGATGCAGCGCGCCCTGCATTGCAACAAGTCGGCTGCCGCCAAGCGCCGGGTTACAGTTCACCAGACTATCGTCGTTCCTGACATTCCCGCGCCCACGCACCTGTCGATTTCGACCAACTAGCTTCATCCGGCCGCTTGAAGTGTACGCTGGAAGCGAGCATTAATGATCTCTCTTCGCAACATAGAAAAATTTTTTGAGCACGGTCCTAACAAGACCTACGTCTTGCGGCGGATCAACATTGATATTAAAGACGGCGAATTCATTTCCATCATGGGGCCCTCGGGCGCGGGCAAATCGACTCTTCTGCACCTGCTGGGCATGCACGATAGCGCGTGGACGGGCGAGTATCACTTCCTCGATCACCCGATTCATAAGCTCAATAAGAAAGACCGTGCAGAGCTATACAAGAAATACATTGGTTTCGTTTTCCAGAGTTATCACCTGCTGGATTCGCTCACCGTTTACGAGAACCTCGACATCCCGCTGTCCTATCGCAACATTAAGAAGGCGGAGCGCCAGAGCATCGTCTGCGATACGCTCGATCGCTTCAACATGGTTGGTAAAAAGGATCTCTATCCCAACCAGCTCTCGGGAGGACAGCAGCAGTTGGTCGCCGTCGCGCGAGCGATGGTCGCAAGTCCTAAGCTGATCCTTGCCGACGAACCCACCGGGAACCTGCACTCGAGCCAAGGCAAGGAGATCATGGAGCTCTTCAAGCGCCTCAACGATCAGGGCACCACGATTATTCAGGTCACGCACAACGAAAAGAACGCTGAATACGGCCATCGCATCATCCAGATCGAGGACGGGTGGATCGCGCACAATTGAAGCCCGCCCCTCATTCGGTTCCATCCTTGCCTGAACTGCAAATATGAAGATCGTCCCCGCGCAGATGCGCATCCTAATCGCAGACGATCAGCCGGATGTTCTCGAAGCATTGCGCCTTCTGCTTAAGCGCGAGGGGTACAAGATCGAATCATTCGAGTCGCCGCAGCAAGTCCTACAGGCGGTCGAAAATCGCGATTACGATCTCGCGCTCATTGACCTAAATTACACGCGCGACACTACTTCGGGAGAAGAAGGTCTCGATCTGCTCGCCAGGATTCAGAGCATGGACTCCATGCTCCCGGTGATCGTCATGACCGCCTGGAGCAGCGTAGACATCGCTGTCGAAGCAATGCGGCGCGGCGCGCGCGATTTCATTCAAAAGCCTTGGGAGAACGAGCGCCTCTCGGCAATTGTGCGGACGCAGCTCGAGTTAAGCGAAGCCATCCGCAGAGGTCAGCGCCTCGAAGCCGAGAATCAGTTGCTTCGCGCCGACAATCTGCCCACGATGATCGCCCAATCGGCGCAGATGCAGCCGGTGCTCGAGCTGATCGCGCGCGTCGGCCCATCCGACGCCAACGTCCTGATCACCGGCGAGCCCGGCACCGGAAAAGAAGTGGTCGCGCGAACCCTGCATGCCATCTCGGCCCGCGCAAACAAGCCGATGGTGACCGTCAACGCCGGCGGCCTCGCCGAAGGTGTCTTTGAAAGCGAGCTGTTTGGGCATGTCAAAGGCGCATTCACCGACGCCAAAATGGATCGCGTAGGCCGTTTCGAGCTGGCCGACACGGGAACCTTGTTCCTCGACGAAATCGCAAACGTTCCGGCCAATCTGCAGGCCAAGTTGCTGCGTGTTCTCGAAATCGGCGAAATGGAGCGCGTCGGTTCCTCGAAAACCAAGAGAGTGGATGTGCGCGTGATCTCTGCAACCAACGCAAACATCGGAGATGAGGTGCAGAACGGCCGTTTCCGGCAGGACCTGCTCTTTCGCCTGAACACCATCGAGATCCATCTGCCTCCCTTGCGCGAGCGCCGCGACGATATCGGCCCCTTGGCAAACCATTTCCTGGGCATTCACGCCCGGCGCTATCGTAAAAACATTACCGGCTTCGATCACAACGCCACGCAAGCCATGCTGGAACATGCATGGCAAGGCAACGTGCGCGAGTTGAATCATGTGGTGGAGCGCGCGGTGCTCATGGCCCAGGGCAATTGCATTAAGGCTGGCGATCTCGCGCTCCGGGCCGCAATCACCGGCTCGCCGCGCCTCGAAGAGATGAGCCTCGAAGAGGTCGAAGAGTTCCTCATCAAAAAAGCCTTGGCTCGATATAGCGGAAATGTCAGTCATGCGGCTAGCGCTCTCGGCTTGAGCCGCAGCGCCCTCTACAGGCGCCTGCAACGCTTTGGCTTTTAGCAGCGTTGCTCATCGCACGCACAGCAAAACTGCGCACACCAAAATGAGAATCAGCCATGACGCCCGCGTCCTGCTGATGGCCTTGGCTGCGGGTTTGCCTGCAGTCTTAACCTGCGTCATTCTGCTCGCCCTCGGTGGTTATTCGAGCCGGGAGCAATGGACGCTCGATCTGCTGGTCGTCATCGTGTGGCTCGGTTTTTCCTTCGCCGCCCGCGGGCGCGTGGCCAATCCGCTGCGCACCGTCGCCAATCTCTTGGAGGCCATGCGCGAAGGCGATTACTCTATTCGCGCTCGCGTCGACAACCCCCAGGAGCCCATGGGCGAAGTCATGCTGCAGGTCAACGCGATGGCCGCTACCCTCCGGGATCAGCGCTTGGGCGCGCTCGAAGCCACTGCTCTGCTACGCAAAGTAATGGAAGAGATCGATGTCGCCGCCTTCGCTTTTGATCCGCAGCAGGCTTTACGATTAGTGAACCGCGCCGGCGAGCGGCTGCTCGCGCAACCGGCTGAGCGTCTGCTTGCGCGCGACGCAGCTTCGCTCGGGCTCGCCGAATATCTCTATGGCGAATCGGAGCAGATTGTGCAGCGCACCTTTCCTGGCGCAAGCGGCCGCTGGGGCATTCGCCGCAGCCAATTCCGTGAAGGCGGTGTTCGCCATCAACTCCTCGTAGTCACCGATCTCACCCGCCCGCTGCGCGAAGAGGAGCTGCAGGCCTGGCAGAGAATCGTCCGCGTGATCGGTCACGAATTGAACAATTCTCTGACTCCCATCAAATCCATCGCGCAAAGCCTCGAGCAGCTCGTCAAAAACGAGCCTCGCCCCGATGATTGGTCCTACGACATGTCGCGCGGCTTGAACGTCATCGCTTCACGTTCCGAATCGCTGAGCCGATTTATGAGCTCTTACGCGCGTCTGGCCAAGCTGCCGCCGCCGAAATTCGGCCCGGTCGAAGTAAATGCGCTGCTGCGCCGTGTGACGAGCCTCGAAACTCGCATGCAGGTGTTTTTCGAAGAGTGTCCGCCACTCACCATCCAAGGCGATGCCGATCAATTGGAACAAGTCCTTATCAATCTGATCCGCAACGCTGTCGATGCCGCCCAGGAGACGGGTGGCCGCGTTTTTGTGCGGCACCACCAAACGCGGTATGCCGTTGAGATCACGGTACGTGATGAAGGTCCGGGGCTTGCTAATACCGCCAACCTGTTCGTCCCGTTCTTCACCACCAAGCGCGGCGGCTCGGGAATCGGCCTCGTGATCAGCCGTCAGGTCGCCGAAGCGCATAACGGTTCGCTTAGCTTGCAAAACGCCTCCGATGGTCCAGGCTGCGAAGCGAAATTAGTCCTTCCGATCGCCTGACGTTCCACAGGGCGTCATGCGCTCATTCTTACTCGAAAATCTGCGGAAGGCTTCAATCTCATCGAGTCGCTAACTCAGACGTCTAACTTTATATGACAGACCAACCGACACATGAAAATGCTTCGAGCACCGGCGAAAACGGCCAGCAGCGATCCGCAAGCGACAACCTTCGCGAACTCGCCGACGCGAGCAGCCAGTTGCTCGAAGCCGGCAAACAGATGACTGAGAATCTCAGCGAGCTTTCGGGGCGAGTTGAGCATGCAAAGAACGTCGGCTCACGGGCGCTAAAGAGCCCGTGGATGCTTGCGGGCGGCGCGGTAGCTGCCGGACTTGTCATGCTCCTGGTTTCGCGGCATTAGTGAGCGCCTGCTCGAGCGAAATAATTGAATTGTTCGTAATCCGCATCTGAGAATCTGGGAAGTGAACGAATCCGGCGAGGCGCCCGATCTCCTGCTTTGCATCGCGCGCGGAGCCCTCGCCAGGGTTCTTCTGATTGCGCTCGGCTTGGCTGTGATCTTTTACGCCAGGCGCGTCTTCCTCGTTGCGTTCGCCGGTGTTCTGCTGGCCATCGTTCTGCGTGCGGTGGCGGGCTTTCTTGCGCGGCACGCCTCATTCATAAGCTCAAGATGGTCTTATCCGGCTCTATTGGGGCTCATCCTCGCACTCGCTTTGACTCTTGGCTACCTGCTTGGTCCGCGCATTCTGACCGAAGGACACGACATTGTCAGCGCGATTCCTCGATCGATCGCGAATTTGAAAACCGCCATGAGCCAGTATCAGTGGGGGCGCGACATCACACGCGTTGTTGGCGACAGCGTTCAGAGCCAGCGGATGAGCGGTTGGGCCACTAAGGTTGCAAGTGGTTCGGTCGAGCTAATCACTGACTTCATTGTTCTGTTAGTTATTGGCCTTTTTCTAGCTGCTGACCCGTCCATGTATCGCAAGGGTCTGCTGTACCTGGTCCCACAGAATCATCGGGACAAAGCGTCCACGCTGTTGCAGGACATACGGAAAGTTTTGACCGGCTGGTTTCTTGGCCAATTGATTCCGATGAGTGCGCTCGGAGTGGCCACGCTCATCGGCCTGTGGCTGCTCGGGATCCCTCTAGCGTTCACTCTGGCCCTGTTTACGAGCCTGATGCTTTTCGTGCCCTATGCAGGAGCAGTCATTGCATTTATCCCAACAGCACTGATTGCATTCACAAACAGCCCAATCTCGATGCTCTACGTCACCGGTCTCTACTTGGGCATACACGCCGCTGAAGGATATGTGATTACGCCTTTGGCTCAAAGGTATGCTGTGCGGTTGCCCCCCGCCCTGACGCTTCTCAGCCAGTTATTTATGTGGAAAGTGGCAGGTCTGCTCGGTGTTTTTGTCGCGACACCACTCGCGGCCGCAAGCCTCGTTATCGTGAAGACCTACCAGGGCGCTCGCAAGCCGGAAAGTATTTAGACGGCTCTCTCTATTCACGTTTAGAGTTGCCTTCAGGCAGTTTTACCAGCAGATCACGTAAACCGCCGAGCGAAACTCAGTCAATCTCGAACGTTTCCAATCGTAGGAGGCGCGAGATGCGGCTGAAGGATAGAGTGGCGATTGTGACTGGCTCGGCGACGGGCATCGGGCAGGGAATCGCCACTCGTTTCGCGAAAGAGGGCGCGGCGGTCGTCGTCGATTACGTAGGGAAGCCGGATGCTCCGAATCAAACGGAAGAAGCGATTCGTAGCGCCGGCGGACGCACCATTGCCGTCGAAGCCGACGTCTCGAACCCGCAGCAGGTCAAGAACCTCATCGATAGTGCAGTGCGCGAATTCGGGAAACTCGACATTGTGGTGAACAACGCTGGAATCGAGCGTAAATACGCATTTGTGGATTACCCGCTCGAGGAGGCCCGCAAAATCCTCGAGATCAACCTGCTGGGACCTTTCCTGGTAGCTCAAACCGCAGCCAAGCAGATGATTCAACAAGCAACCGGAGGGCGAATCATCAATATCTCCTCCGTCCACGAAGATTTACCGATGCCGACGAACTCCGCCTATTGTGCTTCGAAGGGCGGCTTGCGCATGCTCATGCGCACCATCGCCGTAGAACTTGCGAAATACAACATCACTGTAAACAACATCGGACCCGGCGCGATTTACACGCCCATCGACGCCGATATTGAAGCCAAGCCGGAGTTGGAAAAAGCGTTAATGGGAGAGATCCCTCTCAACCGATGGGGACAGCCCTCGGATGTTGCAAGTTTGGCCGTATATCTGGCCTCGGATGAATCGGCTTACGTTACCGGCTCCACTTACTTCATCGATGGCGGCATGTTACGGCAGTCCGGAAGTTACTGAGCGAACTTCGCGCCGGAATCACACAACACATGCCCGCAATCGAAGAACGAACTATCGAGACGAATGTCCCCGCGAGGCTGGACCGCCTGCCTTTCAGCGGATGGCATCGCAGAATCATTGTCGCGCTTGGCACTTCCTGGCTGCTGGACGGCCTACAAGTGACGCTTGCAGGTTCTTTGGCCGGCATTCTCGAAAACAAGAAAGCGCTCGGATTATCCGATCCGCAAGTCACCGCTGGCGCGACCACCTATCTCGCGGGAGCGGTCATGGGCGCGCTTCTGTTCGGCTATTTGACGGATCGGCTGGGCCGCAGAAAACTGTTTCTCGTAACATTGGCCGTCTATTCGCTCGCCACCGCGGCAACCGCTCTTTCTTGGAATTTTTTGAGCTTTGCCATTTTTCGTTTTGTAACCGGGTTAGGCATTGGCGGCGAATACGCAGCCATTAATTCGGCAGTCGATGAGTTGATTCCCGGCAAAGTGCGAGGAACGGTTGATCTGATCGTGAACGCCACCTTCTGGGTGGGCGCCGCGGTCGGCAGTTTAGCTTCGCTGCTGCTGCTGAATGTTTCGGCGGTCCCGGTCAGGCTCGGATGGCGCATCGCGTTCGGAATCGGCGCGGTTCTGGGATTTGGCGTTCTTTACCTTCGGCTCAAGGTGCCGGAAAGTCCACGCTGGCTGATGCTGCGCGGCAAGGAGAAGGATGCGGATAAGGTCGTCTGCGATGTCGAAAAGCAGGTATCGGACAAGAAGGGCGAGCTGCCCAAACCGGAAGATCAGAAGCTCAAGCTAAAGGTGCGCGATCACACGCCCTGGGGCGAAATCTTTCAGAACATGTGGAGAGATAACCGGAAACGTTCGCTACTGGCTCTCACGCTGATGGTCGGACAGTCTTTCTTTTTCAACGCAGTCTTTTTCACTTACGGCTTAGTCGTCGATAAGTTCTATCACATCGATGAAAAGCAGCTGCCGCTGCACCTTCTGCCATTTGCATTGGCCAGTTTCTTCGGCCCTCTCGCCTTGGGCAAGCTGTTCGACTCGATAGGCCGCAAACCGATGATAACGGCATCTTACGGCATTTCGGGAATCCTGCTGTTTGCCACGGTTTTCCCGTTTGTCCAAGGAGCGGTGGGCGTTAAGCTTCTCGATCTCTGCTTCAGCGTGATCTTCTTTATCGCGTCTTCCGCCGCCAGTGCGGCTTACCTGACTGTGAGCGAAATCTTCCCTCTCGAAATCCGTGCATTGGCAATCGCTATTTTCTATGCCATCGGCACGCTGATCGGAGGCGTCGGCGCGCCGTTCCTATTCGGCGAATTAATCGCTTCCGGCTCGCGATGGAATGTCGGGTTGGGATATCTCGCGGGCGCCGTGCTCATGCTCGCCGGCGCTCTTGCTGAATGGAAAATAGGTGTCGAAGCGGCGGGGAAATCTCTCGAATCCGTATCGAAGCCGCTGCAAAGCGAATAGCTTGCGTTCTCTTATCGCCCGCTCACTGCCGTCTCGGATATCCCAGGATGCTTCCGATCTTCAGAGAGAACATCGTGAATCGCTCGACCAATTCGTTCGATGCCTTCGGTCAGCTCGGCGTCAGAAATCGTCAGCGGCGGCAGCAGCTTAATAACTTCGTTTTTCGATCCCGCGGTTTCGACCACGAGTCTGTAAGTAAATGCCACTGAAGAAATCGATATACTCGCGGCCATGTTCGTCGAATACCAGTGAGCCGCGGCCCTTCGAAAACACGACTGGGAATTCCCGGCAATAGATCCTTACCTCGGATTCAAGTACATCAAACACCGTCATCGCACACCTCCTCTCTGCGCGCGTCAAGGCGCTGCCGCAAATCCGTCAGCCCCGTCTTCAATTTCAAAAAGCGTAATATAAGAACCGCATGCGCCGAATTGTCTTCTTCACGATTGTACTGAGCGGATCTGTAGTTTTATGGGCCCAGAATGGCAAGAGTCGACGGTAATGATCTGGGCGTCATTCATCGCATTAAGGTGGAGGCCTTCGATCACTCAAAGGTGATGGACACGCTCGCCGATATCAGCGATCTCTACGGACCGCGCTTGACGGCTTCTCCGGAGTGGGAGCAGGCCGCCCAGTTCGCAATCGGCGAACTGAAGAGCTATGGCGTGGCAAAAGTTCGCGAGGAAAAGTGGGGACCTTTTGGAAAGAGTTGGTCGATCGAATCGTACACGCTCGATATGCTCACGCCCCGCTATTCGCATCTGGTTGCGGCGCCGCTAGCGTGGAGTTCGCCAACAAACGGTATGCAAGCGGGCGACGTCTTCTACGCACCGTTTCGGCTGGAGCATTGGTACGACCTGAAGAAGAATCGCGAGGAACTGGCGCGTTACGAGAATCAATGGCGGGGCAAGTTGAAGGGAAAGATCGTGTTATTAACGCATTCCGTGCTGCCCACACCTTTGACTCATCCTCTGTTTGAGCGATACACCGCGGAACAACTTGCAGACATCGCGAAAGCTCCGGCCCCCACTATCCGGCGTAACATCACCGTGGATCAGTTGCAGATTCCCGATGAGCCCGATGAGGCTAGGAAGTATTTGGCGACCGTGCCAAATTCCGTTATGGAGGACCTGTACGACTCCTATGACGATCTGCTTGCGGATCTTGGCGCCTTCCTCAAGAGCGAGGGGGTGGTGGGTGTGATCAAGGCGGATCGTAGATCGCACAACGGAATCATCAACGCGGAGGCGGCCGGTTCGTTCACCACGAAAAAGCCAATGGCGCCGCCGACCTTCATCGTCACCGAAGAGCAGTATTCGCGCATGCAGCGGCTGGTTGAAAACAAGCACCCGGTGACCGTTGGGATGGATTTAAAGGTCAAATATTCGGACGCCGATGTAGACGCAGCCAATATTATTGGCGAAATTCCCGGGCAAAAGAAGCCCGACGAAGTAGTGATGGTCGGCGCGCATTTTGACTCCTGGCACAGCGCAACCGGCGCAACCGACAACGGTGCGGGAAGCGCAGTGATGATGGAAGTGATGCGCATTTTGAAGGCTCTGAACCTGCCCATGGACCGTACCGTACGGATCGGACTGTGGAGCGGCGAAGAGCAGGGGCTTTTCGGGTCGCGCGCCTACGTCAAGGCGCATTTTGCGGATGTCAAAACCGGCCAAGTGAAACCCGAACAGGCGAAGTTTGATACTTACCTGAATCTCGACAACGGGAGCGGTAAGATCCGCGGGGTGTATCTGGAAGGAAATGACGCGATGCGGCCATTATTCGAGAAATGGTTTGCTCCTTTTCGCGATATGGATGTGACGACCGTCTCGCTGAAGCATACCGGCGGCACCGACCACTTGTCATTTGACGCGGCCGGGTTGCCTGCTTTTCAGTTCATTCAAGACCCGCTCGACTATGAAACGCTGACGCATCATTCCGATGTAGACACGGTTTCGCATTGCATTCCCGAAGATCTAATGCAGGCTTCGGCGGTGATCGCGACACTAGTCTATGACATTGCGAATCGGGATGAGATGTCGCCGCGAAAAGTGGCGGTTCAGGATGGCAAGCTGATGCGTTAGCGATTGGGCATCGCTATACAGCCTTAGACGACTTTGGCCGATAGCTGTATTAATGGTGCGTGTCGCCCCTTTTCATGTGCCTGGGCGTCTTGCTGGTTTGCGGAATCGAGCCTCAAACCTGCCTGGCTCAGATGAATCCGCCCAAACCGATCAACACCAAGCCGTACGTCCCGAAGACTCCGAGAATCATACGAATTGCAAAAGTTCCGGCTAATCGAAGGGCCGCGCAGCGAAAGATGAAGTTCGATCAAAAGCACATTAGCGCCAAAACCAGAGGATTCGGGGCAGGGAAGGTCTGGAAGCAGCGCGTCTCCAATCGATTTGACCAAGCCTCTCAGGCGGGGACCGTCTCAACTTTGCTTCGCCAGAAGTGACTTCAAGCTCTACCGCGAAGCCGGTCGAGCTTGCGCCGATCGCGCTTCGAGACTTTGCCCATGGGCAGCCCTTCGAGTTGCATCCTGGCTTTGCGCTCTTCCGCCGCCTGCAGCCGCAATTGCTTGCTGGCGTCTGTTTCTAGATACAACGTTTGCGCAACCGCGACCGGACCGCGCATAGGACTGAGGAGAAGTACTTCCACTTGGAACCTACCGCTCTCGGTCTGCACCTGCAACTGGTCCCCGATGCGGATCTCGCGTGCGGGCTTTGCTTTCTGGCCATTGCACTCGATCCTACCGAGCTCACATGTCGTGGCAGCTATGGACCGCGTTTTGAAAAAACGCGCAGCCCAGAGCCATTTGTCGAGCCTCATGCCGGAGGTTCGATTCTCCGCGTTGGGCATCCCGAATCGCGTTCAGGCGGTTCTCAGGAACCGCCATACGGAGGCTGGCGGAAGGTTCTGCCAGACTCGGCCGAGGCACTCTGCTTGCAAGCCAAAATGGCCGGTTGGAATCGGGCAATCGCCCGCATATGTGTATTGGATTAGCTGGCCGTCATAAGCAAGCGGCGTCAGCATGGCGTCGATGTTTTTGATTCTTTCAGCGGGTGAAAGATTGCGCAAAGGCAAGCTCGAAACCACGGTTCGGACCTGCGGGATCGCGTTATCCCAAAGAATCCGGCGAGCGTGAATGGCGTCGCCGCAACGGACGCGTACCCCCGGAAATTTGTTGCGTAGAAGAGCCGTAAGCCCAGCGTCGCGTTCGATGATAAACAAACGTTCGGGGCTTACACCGCGCTCGAGCAGTGCTTGCGTGATAGCTCCAGTTCCGGCACCGACTTCAAGCACGGGCACGCTTGCCGCATCGACGCAGGAAGCCATTAGTCTGGAAAGCCGTAGCGAACTCGGAGTGAGGGCTCCGATCTGTTTAGGGTTCAGTAGCAGGGAGCGAAGGAAAAGCAAACGATCTGGAGCGTCAATCGGCTTCACACTTCAGGGTCTCACGTGCTTGTACCCGCACGGCTGAGTTAGCTGCAAAGACCGGCGAAAGCCTGTTCAATTTCGACCTTCGCCTGCGCGTATGGGGGCGTGAATGGCAGACGAGGTGGACCGCCGTAATAGCCGTTCAGGTCCATCGCGTACTTGAGGCCCGGGATGCCGTGTTTCGCGGCAATCAGGCGAGACGCCGGTACGATGCGCGCCTGCCAGTCACGTGCGGCTTCGTACTGCCGGGTGCGGAATGCCTCCCAGATCGTCACGCACGCGTAGGGGAGCGGATTGGCGATGGCCAACATGGCGCCCGCCGCGCCGCATTCCAGCGCTTCGCAAAAGTTCGATCCTGAACCGCAAAACACCTGAAAACCGGATTTCGCGGCGCGCACAGTGGCCGCGAGTTTCTCGATATTTCCGGAACTGTCTTTCATCCCGATTATGTTGGGGTGTTGGGACAGGTCTGCAATCGTTTCGACGGGCAGATCATAGCCGGTCACTTGCGGGATGTTATACAGGAGCACGGGCAGCTTCGACCGGTCCGCCACGGCCCGAAAGAACAGCGCCTGCGTCTCAGGCCGATGCATCTGGTTGCGGTAGTAAAAGGGCGTGAGAACCAGAGCGGCATGAAAACCGATCGCGGCGGCCCGGTTTGCGATGGCGACCGTTTCATGGACGCTCTCAGCTCCCGCGCCGGCGATCAGTATTTTGTTCTCCGCAGCCGATCCTTTGATCCATTCCATGAGCTGAATGCGTTCAGCGACGCTTAATAGCGGCGTCTCGCCGGTAGACCCGCAAACTACATATCCGCTCAGTGCGATCTGATTTAACCTTTCAATGTTATGGAGAACCTTCGCCTTATATAAGTTGCCTGCGTGATCGAAGGAAGTAGTAAGTGCCGGGAAAATTCCTTGTAGTTTCATGATGAAAAAGGCCTGCCAGTCTTCCACGCCAGCAGGCCCTTGGTTTATCGAGAATTTCGGCTACTGGGCGACGAAGGTGATCACCAGTGTATACAGCGCGAGTGACTCGATGAGCACGAGACCCAGAATCAGCGCCACGCGAATAGCAGCGACTGCTCCGGGATTGCGAGCCATCGCTTCGGCCGCCGATGCAGTTGCGCGACCTTGGCCGAGACCGCAAAGACCGGATGCGATGCCCATTGCGATATACGCCGCCGCTTTTCGAGTGGCTTCGGACGGATTGCCGCTGGCGGTTCCTTGCGCAAACATCGGACTTGCTACGGCCAGCAGAGTAACTGCCAGCATCATGAGTTTGGTTTTCATTCTTTCTCCTATATGTAAATTGCTTCCAGGAGGTGGTTCGACACCGTGCGTTGGGACGCCGGGCGCTCACACTGGGAGCGATAATGCCTTAGCCTATATATAATCGCGCACAACGGGCACCAAACGCCCTGTGCGCTCCTAATGCTCGTGAGATACGGCTCCACCGACGTAAACCATCGCGAGCAACATGAAAATATACGCCTGCAGAAATGAAACAAATAAGTGCAGGCCAATAAATACGACGGGTGCGACAACTTTAGTCAGCGCAATGAATGTCAGGTACACTTGCTCGCCGGCAAACATGTTCGCAAAAAGACGAACGGTGAGCGACAGCGGCCGGGCAAAGTGGCTGATAATTTCGATCGGCAACATCAAGGGCGCGAGCCAGAGCATGGGTCCCAGAAATTGCTTGATGTAACCGGCGCCATGCTCTCGCACTCCCGTTACGTGATAAAAGAAGAACGTCGCAACGGCGAGGCCAAGCGGCACCATGGCGTACATGGTCGGCGAATCGAAGCCGGGAATTAGCCCGATCACGTTCATGAACAAGATAAACAGAAAAATGGTTCCGAAAAACGCCAGGTATTTGGGGCCATTGTGGCCGACCACTTCTTCGGCCGAGGAGTAAAAAAACTCGTACGTGAGCTCCAGCAGATGTTGGGTCTTGCCAGGACGATCGACCGAAAACCGTGCGCGAGCCCAGCCGAAGAACACGAGCATAAAAACAACCACCAGGATTTCGCAGACCAGCCAGTCGCTCCAGGGACGATGCGGGTTATGCGGCAAGTGAAGGCCGCTTAGCAGCGCGTTCGCCGGTGCCGCGAGCAGGTGGTTGAAGATCCGGGTGATCCAGAGTTGGTGAGGCATTTCAGTTTGTGCGCCGGTTCCCGAGAACGCTCCGCAAAAGCTCGATGGTTATGGAAATGATTACCGCAGCGGTGCTGGCGAGAAGACCCAAAACCAGGGCTAACGGGTTGACACCTAAAGCGTTGACTATAACATAGCCGAACGTGAACAGGATCAGGTAGCGGCCCACGAACAACCCGGCTCGCCATGGCTTCGGCGGGTCACTTCCGGGAGATGTAGAAGGGGCGATGGCGCGCGACAGCCATTCGAAAAGCCACAAATTACCAAACGAAATGGCCGCGCCGAGCGCGAATCCAAAGGCGGAACGCGCCCCCTGGAGGCCAAAATACGAAACGAACCCAATTATGCCAATCGAACCGGTCAGCCAATAAATGCTCCGGATGGTCATGGGCTGGACGGCGGACGCTTGGCTTCACGGGACAACTCGCGCAACACCTGCACGAGGCCGGCCGCCATTCCGAGTAAGATACCTAACGCGCGAAGCCATGGATGGTGCAGCCAGTCATCGACGACCGCGCCGAGGAGATATCCGCCGGCAACGCAGGCCGGCAGAGTCAGAGCGAGCGAAAGGTACTTGCCGAGCCAGGTGAAATTACGATTCGAAGCCAATTGGGTTCGTTTTTACGATTCGGGCTGAAAGCCGGACCAGCGACGCAGGCCGGGCATGTCGAGGCCGAATTGATCGAGCACGCGGCCGACGATATGGTCGACGAGGTCGTCGAGAGTTTGGGGCCGGTTGTAAAAAGCCGGGGCGGGCGGGAAAATGACGGCGCCGATGCGGGTAAGCGCGAGCATATTCTCCAGATGAATCTCGCTGAACGGGCTTTCGCGCGCCAAAAGGACGAGCTTGCGGCGCTCCTTCAATGTCACGTCCGCGGCCCGGCAGATGAGCGTATCGCCGAAGCCTGCCCGGATGCCAGCGAGCGTCTTCATACTGCACGGCGCGATAAGCATGCCATCGGTTTTGAACGAGCCGCTCGAAATGCAGGCGGATTGATTCTCGTCCTGGTGAACAACGGAAGCAAGCTTTTCGATTTTATCTACGCTGGAATCGGTTTCGTGCTTAAGAGTCGCGCGAGCCCAACGGCTGAGGATTAAGTGCGTTTCAACTTGCAATAAATGTAAGGCTTCGAGAGCACGGACGCCGAATATTGCGCCAGAAGCACCGGTAATCCCCACGACAAGGCGCATAAAAGGAATTGAATCAAAAGAGTACCAAAACGGCCGTTACCTTCGGAGTACTAGCTGGATTTCAAATGTTTCCGCCTTCTCAGTTCTTGATAGAAAGAGCGATTATAGCGGGGACTCGAAGAAACCTTCTAGACGGCAAACGCAGCAGTTCCATGGCGCGGAGCTTGCCCGAAGCAGAAAGTTACTTTTTCGAGTAACTGGATCGTAAAAATGACATCAAATGAGTTAGTCAAGACTGTAAAAAGTTCTTTCTGGAATTTCGTTTCAAATTTTCTTTTCGGAGGCATCATGCGAAAGAGTTTTGTGGCTCTTTTGGTCTTCGCGCTCGGAGTTTGGGGTACGGGCCAAGCCAAAGCGGCGAGTATTTGCGATTCAACCAGCGGCAATGTTGTGACGAACTGCGGTTTTGAAAGCGGCAGTTTCTCGGGCTGGAGCGTTACCGGTAATCTGTATGGCGGGATCAACGGTAATTACGTTGGAGTGGACAACGGCAACCCAAGCAGCGGCAATTATGAAGCTTATTTCGGAGCGCCGAGCCAATACGGGCAGACGACGTCTGGGAACAAATATGGGCCGGTAACCACGTTGGGCCAGACGGTGGCGGCGCTTCCCGGACAGTACTACGAAATCAGCTTTTATCTAGATAGTAACGGCTGCAGTGTCACGGATGGATGCCCTGACGAATACAACTACTTCGACGCGTATTTCGATGGCGCTTTGCTGACGAAACAGTACAACCTTCCTTACACCGGCTTGTACGACGAATATGTGTTTGTGGTGGGAACCACGGCTGGGGTGAAGCCGTACAACAACAATCTCCTGCAGTTCGATTTCACGAACGACGACGATTTGTTCTATTTCGACGACGTGTCGGTGAACTCATTAGGTGCGACGCCAGAGCCGGCAAGCTTTTTGCTGGTAGCTCCGGTACTGGGCGGGCTATGGCTCGCGCGCCGGCGGCGTAGGCGTAACTCTGATACGATGGCGTGATTTCAGATAACTGGCGAGGAGCGATGAATCATAAATCTGGAGTTATCTCTCTTTCTATCGCGTTGGCGCTTGCGGCCGGACTTCCCTCGGCTGCGGTAGCACAAAGCGGCATCCATGCACGGACGCTGGTAACGAGCGCCGTCAATGAAAACGATCTGGTCACTCGCGCGGGTAATGTACACCCGGCGGTGAGCTGGGCGCACGATCTGGGCAAGATGGCTGACGACCGAATGCTCGAGCACTTGCGTTTGCAATTGAAGCGATCACCGGAAGACGAAGCCGCGCTACAGGCCTATCTGGATGATTTGCAGAATCCGAAATCGGCGAATTACCACAAGTGGGGGACGGCGGCGCAGTTCGTTCAAATGTTCGGGCTGGCGCAATCGGATATCAATGCGGTCGAGGAGTGGCTCCGATCTCAGGGGCTCACGGTTAATTTCGTGACTACGAATATGACGATCGATTTCTCGGGTACGGCCGGGGCGGTGAGCCGCGCGTTCCATACGGAAATGCACAATTTCGATGCCGATGGCGAGCGGCATTTCGCAAACATCAGCAATCCAAAGGTTCCGGCGGCGCTGGCGGATGCGGTTCTGGGGCCAGTGGCGCTGCATAACTTCATGCCGCACAACCTGACCACGAAAGTAAAGCCGCCGATTACGAACTATACGGTGAACGCGGATTATCAGTTAGTGGTGCCGGGCGACTTGGCAACTATCTATAATTACAATCCGCTGTTCAGGGCCGGGGTCTCTGGTCAGGGACAAACAGTGGTTCTGCTGGAGCGTACCGATCTCTATAACAACGGCGATTGGAATACCTTCCGCAAGGAGTTTGGACTGACGAAGGGATTTCCAAAAGGGAAACTCGTGGTTGTGCATCCGCAGCCGACCGGCAGCCCGATTACTGCCCCGAATGGGGTTGAGTTTGGACCGGAAACTTGTTCGGATCCGGGCGACGTGGTGGGCGATGACGGGGAAGCGGCAGTGGACGTGGAATGGGCCGGCGCATCAGCTCCGAGCGCGACCATCGAACTGGCCTCCTGCGCGGATACCGATACAAATTTCGGCGCATTCATCGCGATGGAGAACCTGTTGACTTCCGCGACTCTGCCGCCACGCATTTTCAGTTTGAGCTATGGCAGCCCGGAATCGGAGAACGGGACGGATGGAAACGCATACATCAATGCCTTGTATCAGGTTGCAGTATTTGAAGGCGTTTCGATGTTCGTTTCGACCGGCGATGCGGATGCGGATGTGACAGACCAAAACAAGCCTTACGCGACCCATGGCATTAATGTGAATGCGCTGGCTTCGACGCCGAACGACGTCGCGGTGGGCGGGACCGATTACGGCGACACGTTTCTCGGCGAAAATGGGGTTTACTGGAGCGGAACGAACGGGCCGAATTACAATTCGGCGCTCTCGTACATTCCGGAGATTCCATGGAACGACTCCTGCGCGAGCCAATTGGTTGCGATCGCGCTGGGATATCCGACCACCTATGGCGCCGGCGGCGCCTGCAACAGCTCGGTCGGCGAAGCGTATTTTCTGACGACGGCGGGAGGAAGTGGCGGGCCGAGCGGATGCGCGTATGGCGATCCAACTATCCCGGGCGTGGTGAGCGGAACGTGTACCGGATACACAAAGCCATCTTTCCAGACGCTGGTCTACGGCAACCCGAGCGACGGCGCGCGTGATTTGCCGGATGTGGCGATGTTCGCGGCAAACGGCGTCTGGGGACACTACTTCGTGCTCTGTTACAGCAACCCCGCTGGCGGAGGTGTTCCTTGTCCGGCGACGAATCCGAGTGCGTGGGCAGGCGCCGGCGGAACTTCGTTTGGCGCACCGATCTGGGCAGGTATTCAAGCCCTGATTAATCAGGCGACGGGCGGCGCGCAAGGCAACCCGGATTTCTTCTTCTACCTGTTGGGCGGAAGCGAGTACGGCGGCAGCGGCAGCGCAACGTGCAACTCGGCGCTTGGGAACGCAACCTCGCCTAGTTGTATCTTCTACGATGTAACGCTCGGCGATAACGATGCAAATTGCCGGAAACTGAGCGGAGTAGCGCATAACTGTTTCTATCCCGCTACGAATCCGGGAAAGAACGGGGTGATGTCCACTTCGAATAAGTCCTATCGATCGGCGTACGTGACCACTACCGGGTACGATTTCGCAACGGGTATTGGGACGCCGAATGTTTACAACGTAGTGGCGAATTTTCCCGGAGCGACCATCCCTTAAGTGAACACTTAGTAATACCTCCTCACCAGCTAAAACGGCCGTTGCCTCGCGCAGCGGCCGTTTTGCTTTTAAGCGAGGAAGGTGAATCACTACCGGGGCTAAAGTGAGCGGTTTCCAAAGTGATGAAAAACACTGATCTTGCGTCAGATTAGTTGTAGACCGAAAGTAGGGACTTAATCGTGAGGCGCTGACCACGTGCAAGGTAAACGTCCCAGTAAAAACCCCAGGGGTGGCCGAGGATGTTCAGGCGTTTGCGGTCGATCTTCGAATCTACCGGCGAACTAGGAATGTTTGCTCTGCAAGCATTGCGCTTAGGCGTTCGACCCCCGTTTGAGCTGCGTGAGTTCGCTAACCAGCTATTTGAAATCGGGTGGAGCTCCTGCTTGCTGATTATCGTGGCAGGTTTTGCGGTCGGCGCGGTGCTAGCTCTTCAAACTCGGGCATCAATGGCCCAATTTGGAGCGAGTGCACTGGTTCCGCAGGCAGTTTCATTTGGCCTGTTCAAGGATGTAGGGCCCTTGGTCACGGGTCTGCTGATATCGGGACGGGTCGGAGCTGGAATTGGAGCTCAGCTCGCCGGCATGCGCGTCACGGAGCAGATTGACGCGCTTGAGGCTCTCGCCGTCAACTCATTTAAGTATCTGGTGATAACTCGAATTGCTGCTTGCGTCATTGCCTTGCCCGTTCTGACTACTTTGCTGGACTTCTCGGGACTTACGGGAGGGTGGGTTGTCGATTCACTATCCTTACATATGTCGATACGATTGTTTCTCAACGATGCCTTCAATCCGATGGGTTTCTCGGACTATATACCGCCGGTTTTGAAAACTTTTGTTTTCGGTTTCCTGATTGGCGTGGTTTCCTGCTATATCGGGTACAACGCAACCGGCGGGGCGACGGGAGTTGGAAAAGCTTCCACGCGGGCCGTAGTAGCGTCTTCAATTCTAATTATCATGTCGGACGTCATTCTAGTAAAGACGATTCAGTTTTGGTACGCCTAGAAAAGGAAATGGACGATGAGCAAGCGGCAGTTCGGGTTGAGCACCTATCCAAATCCTTCCGCGGAAGATTGGTCTTGGACGATGTGTCATTCGAAGTTGCCAAAGGCGAGGCGTTTTGCTTGCTTGGCCGCAGTGGAGTTGGAAAGAGCGTGACGCTCAAACTTCTGATCCGGCTTCTTAAACCCGACAAGGGGAGAATTTTAATACACGGCCATGACATGGGGGAGCTTAATCCGGCTGAACTGGGCGAAGCGCGGAAAAAAATCGGATTTCTTTTTCAAGACGGCGGACTGTTCGATTCCATTTCGGTTGCGGACAACGTTGCTTTCCCTCTTCGCCGGCATACCAAGAAATCGAGCAATGAGATTCAGGCGATCGTTCGAGAAAAGCTGGAGGATGTTGAACTTGGAAAGGAGGGGCAAAAGATGCCGAGTGAATTATCGGGCGGGATGCGGAAGCGCGTAGGTCTCGCGCGAGCGCTCGCTCTCGAACCCTCGATCCTCCTTGTCGATGAGCCGAGCAGTGGGTTGGACCGAATCACGGCCGCCGAGATCTACGACCTGCTGTTGAAGCTCAAACGTAAACATGTAGCCCAGGTGGTTGTCACGCATGACGTGGGCGGCGCGAAGAAATTAGCGAGCCGATTCGCGGTACTCGATCAGGGGAGAATTGCCGGCTGCGGAAGTCTTGAAGAGTTGGAGCGGAGCGATAACGCTTTGGTTCGCAATCTTGCTACCGCGCAGGAGGGATGATGGCGGGCAAAAGAAAGCTGATTCTGGGGATTTTCATTATCGGCGGCGTGGTTCTCTTTTGCTTTGGGCTTTTCCTCATCGGAAGCCGCAAGCAGCTGTTCTCGCATCACTTCACGGTTTACACGGAGATGCCCAGCATGCAAACGCTCCAATCGGGCGCTACGGTGCGGGTAGCAGGCATGGATGCCGGGCAGGTTACGGGTATCGAGATTCCGAAAAACCCCTCTTCGAAGTTCCGTCTGACGTTAGAAGTGGACGAGAAATTTCATGCGATCGTGCGTACAGATTCATCGACCTCGATTGAAACAGCGGGAATGGTGGGAAGCAAATACATCGAGATCGCGCAGGGAAGCGCGAACTCTCCGGAGTGCCCGCCGTTTGCAACATTGCCCAATAAGCAATCTCCCAGCATGTCGGATTTGATGCGCGAAGGAACGGAGATTGCGGGAGATGTCAAGTCGACCATCACGGATCTTCACAAGAACGCTGACGAAACGCTCCAGAGTTTCACGGCTACGGCGAAGCACGTTGACAGGATCGTAACCTCGGTGCGGGGCAATGTCGACCAGATTGCCTCCAACGCGGCGCACATCACGGCGGATGCACGCCAGATCGCAGCCGGTGTGCAGCAAGGGAAAGGTGTTGCGGGCGAGTTATTGACGGATCCGAAAGTTGCCGCCAATGTGAGACAAACCATCGCGAACGCGCGCCAGACCAGTGAGAGCGCCGAACAAGCTTCGAACCATGTTGACGCGATGATCAAGGATATTCAGCAGAAAGACCTGCCGGAGGTGCATAAGACGCTCAGTAATACGAGCCATATGACCGGGCAATTAGACCAGGCAACTGGCACATTCCTTTCGAAGGGCAATCACGATGTAGATACCGCGGTGGCCTTGCGAAACACCGTGCAGGGAGCGCAGCAGGCCGTTACCAATTTGTCGGATGACACGAGTGCTATCAAGCACAACTTTTTCCTGCGAGGCTTCTTTCACCGGCGCGGGTTCTTCGATCTCACCGAACTCACGCCGAGTAAGTATGCAGGGAGCAAATTTGTACGCCAGGCACATGCCCGAGTCTGGATTCCCGCCTCGGGGTTATTCGCAACGCAGCCCGACGGCTCGCAAGAGCTAACTGCGACCGGACGCTCTATCTTGAACCAGTCGATGTCCGACCTGGTGCCGTTCTTACCGAACAATCCGATCATGATCGAAGGATATGCAGAATCCGGAATACCCGACCAGCAATACGTCGCCTCGAGACAACGCGCATATCAGGTTCGTCAATATCTGCTGAAGCAGTTTCACCTTAAAGCGGAGTACGTGGGAATGATGCCTCTCGCTAATCATCCGCCTCCTGGAACCGGCAAGTCCAGCTGGGACGGAGTCTGTCTCGCGCTCGTTGTATCGAAGTGAACGAAACGTTATCGGCGTTTACGTCGCACCTGCCGAACAATCGCGGCCGCGACCAGCGATCCCGTCCAGATAGCAAGGGCCAAGTTGCCCCAGAGGCGCAGCCGTGTGTCCACAACTGCTGCGGGATGCGTTCCTCGCATCGCGCGATTTGCCGCGGAGATGGGCACTGCGGCCTCACCGGCATAGCCGCGCAAAGCATTTTCTTCGGACGCAAGCAGGCCCGGCGCAAAATCGGGGTCATTCTTCAACCGAATGCTGGTTTCTGGTTGGGGAAGGACGGCCTCTTGCATACGAGTGGGATTGGGTTGCGTTTTCCGGTCGTCAATAGGCACTGTGTTTATCACCTTTTATAAGACGCGAAAACCTGAGTAATCAGCTCTAATGTTGATCAAATGTGCTAAATTAGCGGAGCAGTTCAGCGGAGTGGATCGTGCGGGTAACGGATTTCGCGAATGTCCACCATTAGAGAAGTTGCACGCCGCGCCCGCGTCTCAGTAGGAACCGTTTCTAATATTCTGAGCGAAACAGTTCCCGTCAGCCCGGATCTGCGCGCGCGCGTGGAGCGCGCCATGCGCGAGCTGGACTATCATCCGAACCATGCCGCGCGCAGTTTGAAATCGCGCCGGACTCAAACTTTGGGCGTAGTCATCTCCGACCTGACGAATCCCTTCTTCCCTTTGGTAATTCGTGGAGCCGAGGATGCCGCATTAAAGCGCGGCTTTTTGCTGAATATCTTCAATACAGACGACAACGTAGAACGCGAGCAAAAAGTCTTCTCCATTCTTCGAATGCGGCGAGTGGATGGCATTCTGGCGGTTGTGGCGCCGAGTCCCGACGAACCGGTGCATATCCATCAGATGCTGAATGCAAAGGTTCCGGTGGTTTGCATGGACCGCTCGCCTGAAAACCTCCACGTAGATAGCGTAGTGGTAGATAACACAGCCGGCGCTCTCACTTGCGTCCGGCATCTGATCTCACGCGGGCACGTTGAGATTGCGATGATTTCCGGCCCGATGGAACTGCAGACGGCGCGAGCGCGGGTAGAAGGATACCGGCTTGCGCTTTCCGAAAATGGCATCACGCCGAGGCCGGAGTTCCTGCAAACTGCGGATTTCCGCTTCGAGAGTGGTTACCGGCTGGCGAAGGCTCTCTGCCTTGGGAATCCGCGTCCGACCGCTATTTTTTCAGCCAACGGCACAATGGGCCTGGGAACTGTTAAGGCGATATCGGAGATTGGGCTGCGCTGTCCGGAAGACATAGCGATTGCCGTTTTCGACGATGTGCCTGGGGCCGATGTGCTGAGGCCGCGACTTACCGTCGTTTCGCAGCCGGCGTACGAAATCGGCTGCCAGGCCGCGGAGTTACTCATGCAGCGAATCGCGGGAGAAATCGCATCGAACCAGCCCATCATGATCAAGCTGAAGTCAGAGTTGCACATTCGTGAGTCGACCAGCTTCATCAGGCGGGCCGCCGAGCGGATCTAATTCCTCACTAATAGCTACTGTGAGGCCGGCTTGAACGCCGGGTCGGAGGCCGCGCGCGGCTGCGGTTTCCATTCCACGGAGTAATACTGGCCGCGATCGCGCGCCCACGGATCAAAAACGTTCACGACATTGTCTAACTCAGCGGATAACTCCGGAATGTTGCGCAACAGTACGCGTTTCAAGGGTGAAACCGGCTGCTGGTGGCCGTTCGGCTTTCCTTTCTCCATCAATTCGGGGCCTGGGCCGTTATGACTGACCCAATAAATGCCCAGCGCTGTGTAGAACTCAGGTCGGAAGCTGGACGTGAAGAAGCGGTCGCTGAACAGGCGGCGGGAGGCGTTCAGGATGAACACAACGAACTGCGTCTCGGAGATGGCGAAGCCGTGCGGCCGCACCGATTCCAACATCCAGCCGACCACGGTATCGACATCTTCAATGTTGTCGACGCGCGAACCGTTCGGATGACCCAGGCAGTCGTTGATCGGAGAGCCATCGTCGTTCACCTGAGCGTCGGTAATGATCTTCGATGCATCGCAGATGTGCGTTCCGTAGACTTCGCGTAATTCAACCGCGTTCTTTTCCTGCTGTTTGCGGTCGGGTGAGTCGACAGGCAGCGACGTATCGGTAAAATCATCGAAGCTTGTTAATTGCCGAAGCCCATACTGGCGCCGGAATTCATTGAAGCGCGGAACGCCGTGCTCGCGGTCGCGAATAATATCGAGCGCCGCGATATCGATTTGCTGCGTGGGGCTATCCAGGCGCGGCAGCCGGATGTTCTGCAAGAATTGCGGCATGTTGTGCAGCGTGAGGAGACCAAGGCGCTGGCGGCCCATGCTCAAACCCCAGTTTGCAAGCCCGCCCGAACGCATGGCGTCCGTCGCTTTGCCTTCAAACGTGTTGATGACCGCGACCTTCTGTAGGATCTGATTCGGGTCTTTGTCGATTTCACGGTATTCGATTAAGTCAGGTACTAAGGCGTGCAGGCGGTAACGGTAATAAACTCCTCCGGGAAGTTGAAGGGCGAACCGAAGTGGTTGATGCCGCCGTTGAGATATTTCGCATTTGTTATGTCATAATGCGGGACCTTGCTGCCGATGCCAAAGATCCCGGGACCGGCAGAGAAGGCCGAATACCATTTCGTCGCCTGATCGACATCTTTCGATTTTCCAAAAGTGTTGACAATCACGTTCGAAAGAGCTTTTGAAACTTCGGGATCGCCGGTGCCGAGAAGGCCGTTCCAGTTCGCGTTCATGCCTTTATAGAGCGGCTCATCGTAGAGTAACTGTGGTGTCCACTCGATGGTATGAATTTTCGCAATTTCGGCTGCTACCACGAGCCGTGCTACTTCAAACAACTCGTCTGGGGTAACGTCCTTGTTATAAATCACGCGAGTGGGATCGGAAGGATTGCGCAGGCCGCTGTCGGCGTTTGGATTTGCAGCGGCCTCTTTGCGGAATTCGTCGACAAAGGAGTTATGCTCACGGGCGAAGAGATTGTGGTAAAAGCTCAGGCCGATGGACCAATTATCCGGAAACGCAACCGATTCTTGCCCTGCCCATTGCGGCTGAAATCGATCGCCGGGCTGAAATACGGGCAAATAGCCGGAACCTTGCGCGCCTGGCACGGGGTCGAGGAGCATCTTCGCCGGGTCCTTAGGATCACGCTTTACGCGCCGTCTTGAGATTGAATCGTATCCATATAACTGGGACGCATCCCACCATGCGGTGTTGTTGTTACTAAATATTTCAGGAGCGCGAGCAAGATAGTCCTTGCCTGCGCGTGAAAATTTACCCGGCGGCGAATCGTCCGAAACATAGGTCTTGTCGACACGATCTTCCGGACGGCATCCGAGCTGCTTCGCTTGCTCGGGAGTAAGCGGAGTTTCCACATTGTTGACGCGCTGAGTGGTGCAGCCAACGCTCATATAGGCGGGCGCGTTATGGCCTTCTTCCATGTGCGAAAACCAGTCGTGCGTCATGAACTGGATCCAGTAAGCGGCAAGCACATTGAAGAACGGCGCCTTCAGGTAATCGCAGTTCGCATCCGGCGAATTGCCGGGCAAGCCGAATCCCGAATTGCACGCTGCGGGGTTCGATTGTTCGCGCGTAAACAATTTGCCGGCTGATGACCTGCGGGTCAGGGACGAGCAGGCTGAGACGGTCGCCGTGGCGGTTCCTGGTCAGCGTGTTTAGGCCGCGATCGGGAAACGTTGTTTCGAATTCCACGTTGCGCGCCATGGGCATGCCGCTGGAACCCATGAGCGGATTGAGCACGTCGTTGCAGATTCCCGTAATGCTTCGTGCGCGGACAAGATCTCCCTTGCAAACCTGCTGAGGCGCATCGCCGCCCACCTCCGCGTAATTCGGATCGTTCTTTGGCAGCCGCATCTCTGGCCAAGTCTTCAGCGCGGGACCGCCAACGTTGTCACGTCCGTTGATGTAAGTCTGCCAAGTGCCGGTGTTATCGAACAGGTTGAACTTGACTAACTCAATGCGCTGCAGTTCGAGATCGAATAAGGCGCCCGTGACGCCGTGAAATGCGGGGCCTTTCTTCGAAAGAAAGCCGGAGGGCAAGGACGACATGTCACCCGTGCCCCCAATACTGAGACCAATCGACCCACGGCGTGAGGCGAAATTGCAGATCGCTTTCGCCACGGCAGATTGCTTCGGGCTGTGTAACCTTACCTAGGAAGCGTTTGGAGCGGTCATCCGGCACCTTCGGTAAGGGTTGCGTCAATGCTTGCACACAGGCTTTAAGCTCTCGCGCTTCTTCGAGTTTCGGATTCTTCGGCGGGTCGGCGGCTAGGCGAGGCCGGAGATGACGAAGAACAACGTCCACATCATCGTGTTTGGTCTACGAGCCCCGTTCAGCCTGCGGTGACCGGGCTTGTTGCAAGTGCCGTCCGAGCAAGATACTGCGCCTGCGCATAACTTGGGACCTCCGCTAGTGTTTATCAATTATCGACGCAGAATGGAATGAAATCAAGCCCAAAATGTGTAGAGAAGTTAAATAAAGTAGTAACTCTGATTACTGAGATAAGTAACTCAAAATTAGAGTTAGAGGGACGAAAAAGGCGCCGGATTCGAAATCCAATTCCGTATCCAGCGCCTGTACAAGCGGTTAAGAGCTGCTTAGCGGTGATCGCGGTCGTGACCGTAGTCACGGTGTTCGGGCGCCCGTCTCACCTCGTGATGTTCGACGCGGGGTCCGCCATAATGCGCGCGAGGAACCGCATACGGATGGACGTAGACGCGGCGGTTGGCCCAGGTCCGCGCCCATGGATGGCCATCGATCAGCAGGCCATGTGTGCGCCACGCAAATCCGACGTTACCCCAGCCGAACGGCCCAAAACCTGCGCCGATCACAATGCCGGGACCGAAGCGGATCGCTCCGCCGACGAAGAAGCCCGGCCGAGGCGCCGCAAACACGACGTATGGGTTGTAATAGGGTACGTAATAATCGCCTGGCCCTGGGGGCAGAATCTCGATATCTCCAGGTCCCAGATCCTGCACGCGCTCATATTGGTTAGATCGCAGATAGCCGTAGTTATAGGCTTCCTGGCGCATGCGCTGCACGGCGTCCATCACCGCATCGCGTTGCGCGAGGACGGCGTTGCCGAGCGCTTGCGTCCAGTTCATGTACTGAGCCATGTAATTGAGCACTTGCGGGAAGGGAAGCAGCGCAAGCACGCTGGTGTCCCAGGGTAGATTGTCTTCCTGGATGGCTCTTGCGAGCGCGTCACCGTGTAGAAAGCTGTGCTGATTTGCCCACGCGTCGGCGTCGGGAATTTCATTCGAATAAGTGGACGCGGTCAGCACTTGCGCCAGCAAGCCGTCGGGATAAAGAGCGATGGGCTGAACCAGTTGATCCAATTGCTGGGGCGGCAGCATCGGAGGCGCTGGATATCCCTGCGGCGGCGGATACTGCCCTGCTGGATATTGGCCCTGCTGTGGATATTGGCCTTGCTGTGGGTATTGCCCGGGCGCGTATTGGCCTTGCGGCGGCGGCGCGCCTTGTGGCGGATACTGGCCCTGCTGCGGGGGATATTGCTGCGCCGGAGGGTACTGCCCTTGCTGCGGATATTGACCCTGCGCGGGCGGCGGATATTGGTTCTGGGCCGGAGGATACTGCCCTGGAGGAGGCGGCTGCTCCTGCGGCTGCTGTTCCTGGTCCGTCTGGGCAAGAGCGGGAGCCACTGCAAATCCTGCAAAAAAAGCGGCCCCGAGAATCAAAGTGCTCCATTTGAAACGCGCACAACCGGCAGCAGCCGCCCCGTGCGCTGTGGAATTTGTTCGCATGTCTGCAACTCTCCTGCTGCTTCACCTGGCCGAGCGGCCGGAGGCAGCTAATTTATGGACGCCGCAAGCGATGATTCGGATACCCCGTGCTGCCGGGAGCGGTCATTAATAGCGGATTAACCGCATTTGGCAGAGCCGGGCTGGGCCGTGCTGTACCTTAGAAACATCTCGCGATTCATGCTAAGCGTCATACGATTGATGTCCCGCGTTGCGGCGGTACTTCTCGCTGCGATTTTCATCACCTTTGTCATTCGCGCCGGCTCGGTGCCGGCAAGCTCGTCGAAGGCCGCCGAGATTGACCCCAATGCGATGAGTATCGATCTGGATCGCGGCGCGCCGGGGCTATCGCGCTGGCTGGCGGTGCTGCGTACGAGAGCGAGCTTGTTGATGGTGACCGCGCATCCGGATGATGAAGACGGCGGATTGCTGGCGTATGAGACGCGCGGGCTCGGCGCCAGAGCTGCGTTGCTCACGCTGACGCGCGGGGAAGGCGGTCAAAACGCGATGTCGCCGGATCTGTATAACGCGCTGGGATTGGTGCGAGCCGAAGAGCTGCTCGCGTCCGACCGCTATTACGGAGTCGATCAATATTGGGGGCGCGAAATCGATTACGGCTTTTCGAAGACTCGCGAGGAAGCGCTCGAAAAGTGGGGATACGATCGCACGTTGTCGGACGTGGTGCGCGTGGTTCGCATGACGCGGCCGCTGATTGTGCTTTCTGTCTTCGCGGGCGCGCCGACCGATGGTCACGGGAATCATCAGGTGTCCGGGCAAATGGCCCAAGAGGCGTTTGTTGCCGCGGGAGACCCGAACCGGTTTCCGGAGCAGATTCGCGAAGGCCTGCGTCCGTGGTCGCCTTTGAAAGTCTACGCGCGCGTGCCTTTTTTTGAAGCCAAGGACGGCAAGATTTACGATTACGCGACGGACAAATATGTGCCGGAGCGGTTCTTCGATTATGTAAATAAGAGGTGGATCAACGAAAAGCCTCCGGAGAACGCTGCAGTTGCGGAAGGCAGCCCCGATCGGTCGTCAGGGCTGACGTTTCTGCAAATCGGCCGGGAGGGCTGGGGCTTTCAGAAGACGCAGAACGGAGGCGCGGTCATTCCGCAGCCGTACCTTTACACGTCGCCGTATCATCGCTACGGCTCGCGGGTTCCGACCGGGCAGAAGGAGAATTCGTTTTACGATGGCATCGATGTTTCACTCGTGGGCCTTGCGTCGCTCGCGCAGGGTGATACCGGATTTTTGAAAGAAGGCCTGCAACAGATTTCACATTTGATCGATCAGGCGTCGAGCAGCTATCGGCTCGGCGAGCCGGAGGCTGTCAGCGCGCAATTAGCCGATGGATTGAAGGCGACTCGCGAGCTGATTGCACGCGTGCGAGAGAGCAGCCTTGCCGAACCCGGCAAGAGCGATGTCGAATTCGAGCTGCGAGCCAAAGAAAAGCAGTTTGAGAAAGCGCTGATTGTGGCGCTGGGGATTTCGTTCGATGCAGCAGTTGCGCCCGAAAAGGAACCGAGAGGGCCGTTTGCTGCATTCGGCTCAGCGCCCACGTTTGGCATCGCGATTCCGGGGCAAGCATTCGGTGTTCATGTGCAACTGCTGAATGAAAGCCCTGAGCCGTTGGGCATCGAAGATGTTCGAGTGACGGCGCCACAGGGCGGAGACTGGGCGATCCGGGCGGAAAAATCTCCTGCGGCAACGCTCGACGCGGGCAAATTGATGCGGTTGAAATTCGATGTGAAAGCGCCCGAAAATGCGACCCTCACGAAGCCGTATTTCTCGCGCCCGGATGAAGAACAGGCCTATTACGATTTGAGCGATGAGCGTTATCGGAACCTGTCTTTTGCTCCTTATCCGCTGGCCGGGAGCGCACATGTGAGTTATCGGGGCGTGGACTTCGAAATCGAAAAATTCGTGCAGGCCAATCAACGGGTGGAAGGGATTGGGGTCATAGAAAATCCATTGTTGATGGGGCCGGCGCTCTCGGTTTCCGTTTCTCCCGCGGCTGGCGCGGTTCCTCTTGGCGCGAAATCTTTTTCGTTCTCCTGCACTCTGCACAGCAATGTAAAAGGGCCGGCAAATGGTGTTTTACGCGTGCAATTGCCTGAGGGATGGACAGCCACGCCCGCGGAGCACTCGTTTTCACTTACTCACGACGGCGATAATGAGACCCTGAGCTTTGAAATTTCTCCGCGCGCTGTCGCCGCGCGAAGTTACGTTATCAAGGCGGTCGCCGAATATGGCGGGAAGAGTTATGAAGAAGGATATCGTCTGACTGGTTATCCCGGTGTGCGGCCGTATCCTTATTACCGGCCCGCGACTTACAAGGCGGTCGGAGTGGACGTCAAAACTGCGCCGGATTTGCAGGTCGGGTTTCTTCCGGGGACCGGCGATGACGTTCCGCGCGCGCTCGAGGATTTGGGAGTTCACGTCCAGATACTCGCGGCGGGTGATATTGAAACGGGCGATTTGAAACGATTCGATGCGATTGTGCTGGGCGTTCGCGCGTACGCGGTGCGCCCGGAGCTGCGAGCCGCAAATGACAGGCTGCTCGAATACGTCAAGGATGGCGGAGTGCTGGTAGTGCAGTACAATTTACAAAACTTCGACCGGGATTACGGCCCGTATCCATTTAGCCTGGGCGATAATCCGCAAAAGGTTGTGGATGAGACGTCGGCCGTGAAGTTACTCGATCCAAGTAATCCGATTCTTATCTGGCCCAATCGAATTACTGCCGCCGACTTTCGCGGATGGCAGGAGGAGCGCGGCCACGGTTTCATGGGGAATTGGGATCCTCACTATAAGGCGCTGATCGAGACGCACGATCCGGATCAGGACCCGCAATCCGGCGGGCTGTTAGTGGCGCGATACGGCCGCGGCACTTATATCTATGACGCCTTCGCGTTGTACCGGCAGTTGCCTTCGGGTGTGCCTGGCGCATACCGCATACTCGCTAACTTGGTGAGCGTGGCGAAGAATCCAAGCTGGCACTGAGGGCCGAGCGCCTGCATCCGTGTCGTTATGCTGGACGAAGGAGGCTGACATGGCAAGATTCAAGAACTACGGCGTGCTCGCGGTGACGGTGCTTGCGCTGCTTGTTCTGGGCGCATGTCATGGACATTATTACGTCGGGGTGGCGTATGGGCCTCCGGCTCCGATTGTGGAGGGCCCGTATGGAGTAGCGCCCGGTCCGGATTATGTGTGGACTCCCGGTTATTACGATTGGGTTGGCGGAAGCTGGAGTTGGCGGCATGGTAGCTGGAGGCGCCGTCCGCATCGTGTCGACCGCTGGGTTGCGCCGCGCTGGGAACGTCAGGGACAGGGGTACCGCTTCCATCAAGGCGGCTGGCAACACGGGAATCGTTTTCATCACTGACTCTGTTCGGCGCTCATCCTGGCGCACTGCAAGCGGAATTCGCTACAGTGGCGTGATATGAACTGTCCGAACTGCGGATTAGCCAATCCGGATAACGCAAGGTTCTGCGCGAACTGCGGCACGTCCTTCGCCAACCCATCGCAGGCGTACAACCCGCCGCCGAACCAAGCTCCACAGGCGCCGCAGTATCAGCCGCCGCCGCAGTATCAGGTTCCGCCACCGGCAGGCGGATCATCGATCGGCAAAAACATCGCGATTGGCTGTCTGGTGGCGGTGATCATCGTGTTTCTGTTCTTTGTCTCCTGTACCCGAGCCTGCTTCCGGCACCGACGCTATTACCGGTATGGCGCCGCGCAGCAGGTGGTCGCGGGTTCTTTCAGAACTTTGCCACATGTGCAAAACGGCCGGGGTATCGGGCGCTCCGCGTAAAGATTTTTAGAATTGCTTTGCGGGCTGGGCGGCGCGCATCCGCAGCATTTGCGCTCAGAATTTCGCCATCATCCACAGTCCGCCGATCATCAAAGCGCAGCCCATCAGCCTAGGCCAGCTCGCAGGATGTACTTTGAAGCCCATCCAGCCATAGTTGTCGAGCACGACAGACATCGCAAGCGACGCAGTTACACTCAGTCCCGTGAAAACACCGGAGCCGAGGCGTTGCGCGAATCCCGCTCCGGCCATAGTGGCGCCGATGCTGAGGAAGCCGCCAGTCCAAGCCCACCAGGGGACGGCGGCGAATTTGTCAAATGCAGGAAGCGGCTGGCGCCAGAGCAGATGGATGAACAGCATTCCAATCAGGCCCGACAGATAGACGAACATGGTGGCGCCCAGCAATTGCCCCAGCGCTTTCCTCAGTTCCGCATTGGCGGCCGCCTGGGCCGGATTTGCAGCGCCCGCGGCAACCGTAAGGACATAAATGATCCAGTTCACGCCTATGGGACGCGCGGCCAGAGCCGATTTTGCAATTTATGGCTCGTAATAGCCGGTTCGAGCGCTCACGTGAAATGACGGATCGGTAACCTGAACCTTCACTGAGTGAAACAGCCGAGGCTGCTCACGAACGGCGCGCGGGTAATACCCGATCATGTATTGCGTTCGCAGCTCCTGCAAAACATCCGCGAATGCCTCATCCAGTTGATCGAAACCGCCGGGATTGAAGATCCGGCCGCCGGTCGCCGCCGCGAGTGTAGCAAGCGCATGCTCGCCGCCTGTATTGCGTCCTGCATCGCTTTCGATAGGAATCACGACGATCGGATACATAACCACATCGGCGCGTTGGGCAGCCTGCACCGCGTCCTCGTAATGCTTGTAACTGGTCGTGTCTCCGCCGTCCGTCACGACTACGATGACGTGACGCCCTTCGCGTCCTCTCAGCAGATCACTCGCCCCGTAAATTGCATCGTAAAGCGAAGTCCCACCCTCCCCGTGCAGGGAGTGCAACACCCGCTCGGCACGCCGCGCATTTCGCGAAAAATCCGCCTGCAGGTTTGTTTCCCAGTTAAAGCTGATCAGCGCGAACGTGTCGTCCGGATTTCCCGCATTGAGCAAAGTGGGGATAAATTTCAGCACGGAGTCTACCTCGTAATGCAGATCGATCTGCGTGCTCCCGCTGGTATCAATTAGGATCGCGACGGATAAGGGCAGGGAAGTGTTGCGCTCGAATACCGCGATGTCCTGCGGCACACTGCTATCGAGCACCTGAAAATCCTGTTTGTTCAGATTCGTTCGCAATATCCCGGCGCGGTCCCTCACTGAAACCAGCAAGCGGACCAGGTTCACTTTTACCGAAAACGTCGGCGGCTCGTTCGAACGCGGCGCCCGCTGCTGCGAGGGCGCCTGCGGCTGGGAATAAGACGGGTGTGTCTGCTGTTGAGGCGCCGGTTGCGGTGCGGGATTCGACGGCTTCCATTGCGCGTATAGAGCAGCGCTCAGGCACAATACGGCGAACGCGGCCCGCATTGCGTCCGCTCTACCGCGGCACATTCGGCAAAGATCCCGCCAGTAACTGCTCGTCCCACTCGCCGTCGACCCAAACGGCTCCATCCGCAAAGAATTCCTTTTTCCAGATCGGGACTTCACGCTTCAAGCGATTAATGCCTTCGAGCGCGGCTTCGAAAGCCGCTCTGCGATGCGGTGCTGTTGCGATTACTGCCACGCTGGCATCGCCAATCTCCAGCCGCCCCAAACGATGAACCATTCCAATCCGGCCAATCTCGAAGCGCGCGGCCAACTCACGGCCGATCCGCGCCATCTCCTGAACCGCCATCGGCTCATAGCATTCATATTCCAAGTGCGCCGTCGGCCGTCCCTTCGTGTTGTCCCGCACGATTCCTTCGAACACCACGACTGCACCGTCCTGCGACCGCTGCAACTGCCGCGCGAGCTGTTGCGAATTGATCGGCTCGCGCGTAATTGCGAATAGGTGCCCCTCGCCGTCTTCCATTCGAAATTCCCGTTCGCCGGTCCCGCCGCTGACCGGAGGCAGAAACGCAATTTCGTCGTTCTCCGTCAGTCCTGTTTCCGGCGTGGCAAACTCCCTGTTTCGTGCAAATAAGATCGACGGACGCCTCTCGCGCAGCGTTTCGTATCGTTGGCAATAGGCCTCAAACACGCTTTCGAGCGTCGCTTCCGCGGGCATTTCCACCGACTCTTCTGCGCGGCCTACGATGTCTTTCAAAATCCCGAAAAACAACACCCGCACCCGCATGTCCAAATGCTAACAACACTGCCGCGCATCGGATCTCACCCGCTATATTCGACAGCAGGACCCTTTCATGCCGAAGGAAACCGCCGGCCCGATCAGCCATGAAACCCGTCTCCGCGTCCGTTACGCCGAAACCGACCAGATGGGCGTTGTGTACTACGCAAACTACCTCATCTGGATGGAAATCGGGCGCGTCGAGCTGGTTCGCTCCCTGGGCTTCGAATATGCCGATATCGAGCAGACTGAAGGCCTGCGCCTTGCCGTTATCGAGGCCACCTGCCGGTACCTGTATCCCGCCCGTTATGACCAGGAGATCGTCGTTGTAACCGAGATACTCAATTCCAACGCGCGCGTGATTGAGTTTGGATATCTCATACGCTCAGCCGGCGAGGACCGGATTCTCGCGCAAGGCTCAACCCGACACATGTGGTTGAACCGTGAGTTTCGTCCTGCACGCCTGCCGGACCGGTTTCACAGCGCGCTCGGCGTGCAGAAAGAAGCGTAAATGATCCACGTCATCCTTCCGGTTGGAATTCTGCAGTGCAACTGCTCCATCTTTGGCGATGAACAGACGCGCGAAGCGATCGTAGTCGATCCGGGCGATGAGATCGAAAAGATTACGGATGTGCTGGACGAGCGCCAGTTGAAGGTGAAAGCGATCGTTATCACGCACGCCCATATCGATCACATTGCAGGCGCTCACAAGCTGCGCGAGCTAACCGGTGCGCCGGTCTACCTGAATGAGCAGGACCGCCAACTCCTCCGCATGCTCGCGGTACAAGCGCAGTGGCTGGGAATGGATACGCCTCCGCAAACCGAGATCGACCAGCTCGCCGACGAAGGCACGGTCCTAAATCTCGGCCCGGCCGTATTTCATGTCTTGCACACGCCGGGGCACACCCAGGGCAGCATCTCGCTTTGGATTCCGCAGCAATCGAAGCTCATTGCCGGGGACACGCTCTTTCGCGATTCCATCGGCCGCACCGATCTTCCCGGCGGCGACGGACGCCAGATCCTGGCATCCATCAAAACACGACTCCTCGGTTTGCCTGAAGAAACCATCGTCATTCCAGGACATGGCCCGAACACAACCATCGGCCGCGAAAAGGACCGCAATCCCTTTTTGCACGGCCTTTGACTGATAAAACCGTGTAAAGGCGAGAAACAGTCTATTCAGATCAGTCGCCGGTCAACTTTTCAGGTCTTTTTCTGCCTTCATTCGCTCGAGAACGCTGGTGATGAGTTCTTTGGCGTCCGTAAGACTTTTCGTGATGAGCTGTATGTCCATAGCCGGTTTGCCCAACTGCCGCGCGCTTTGGCAATAGACGCCGTGCTGGCCCACCAGCACCATCGCGTCGGTGATGCAATCCAGAGTCACGGCTAACCGGCCGCGCTCCCGGCCCATCATGAACTCATACCGCTCCAACTCCTGCTTGCGTTCCTCATAGACCGACATCGCCCAATTCTCACACGCTGAGCGACGCTCATTGTCTACACTGAGATCACGCCGGCATGAACATTCCCGATTGGCCTCAGGCCGATGAGCGCGAAGCCGAGTTGCTTCGGATGGTGCTCGAAAGCCCGCAATGGGGTGGCTTCCATCCGTTCGTCACGGAATTTGAGGGCAGCTTTGCGGCGTACCATCAGTGTTCGCACGGAATTAGCGCCTTCAACGGAACGGTCACAATCGAGCTCGCGCTCGAGGTGCTCGGTATTGGGCGAGACGACGAAGTCATCGTGCCCGCGATCTCATTCGTTTCGACCGCCACAGCGGTTTCCCGCGTGGGCGCAGTGCCTGTTTTCGTAGACATCGAGCGCGCTTCTTTCAACTTCGATCCCAGCCGGGTTCGGGAAGCGCTGTCGCCGCGCACCAAGGCGGTAATTGCCGTCCATTTCGGCGGCACGATGTGCAACATGGACGAGCTGGCCGCAATCTGTCGCCAAAACAATCTCTATTTGCTCGAAGACGCGGCCCATGCTGCAGGGTCGGAGTGGAACGGCAAGCGCGCAGGCAGTTTTGGCATCGCAGGCTCATTCAGCTTTCAGAACGGTAAGGTGCTTTCCGCAGGCGAAGGTGGCCTGCTCACCACCTCGGACAATGATTTCGCCGAGCGCGCCCGCTCCGTTGCCAATTGCGGCCGTGTTCCCAGCCGCAGTTTCTACGAGCATCACCGGATTGGCACGAATTTCCGCATGACAGGCTTGCAGGCTGCCGTTCTGCTCGCGCAATTCGAGCGTTTGCCGGAACAGACTGATCGCCGCACGGCGAATGCTCGATTGTTAAAAGAGCTACTGGCAGACATCGCGGAGATCTCCTGGCAGGAACAGCCGCCGAACATCACCCGGAACTGCTTCTATCTGCTGGTGGGGCGAATTGCCGGATCACCAGGCGCGCGCGATGCGTTCTGCCGCGCGTTGCTCGCCTCCGGCGTACCCTGCACGCCTTTCTATCCGCATACGCTTTATCAGAATCCCGCGTATCGAAACGGCGGGTGCCGCGTCATGCCGTGTCCAGTCGCGGAAGCCTCGATCTACGATGCCTTTTGGCTTCCGCACCGCGTCCTGCTTGCGGACAAAGACACGATCCGCCAAGTCGCCGGCGCGATCAAGACCGCACTTACTGCTGAGGTTCTGTCGATCCGTCAGTAGGAGCGCTGAGGTGCTCGCCCGGTGTGTCGAATCGGGTTTGGTCGTGCCGCAGCTTTCGCTGCTCTTTTTCCACCGCGGTTGCCTGCGCGTTGGGATCGTCTGTCAGGCTCTCAATCCGCTTCTTCTTGGTTTCAATATTTCGACGCAGCGTCGCATTCTGCTCCTGGAGCGTCTCAATCTGCTTGTGCTTCTCCTGCAGGGCGGCGATCCCCTGCGGCCCGCGCAGCATGATCGTGGCATACGCGGCTAACCCGGCAAGCGCCGCAATCGCGGCAAGCGTCCGAACAATCGAGCGTGGCATTTCGTCCGCGAGGTCCCTTACATCCTTTTATAAACTTGTTTGAAGAAAAGGTCCAGCGAAATCGAGCTAAGTTATGGCTGACATTGTTCTTGTACTCTCTACTTTCGCAAATCGGCAGGATGCTCTGCGTATCGGAAGCGTGGTTGTCGAGGAGCGGCTCGCCGCCTGCATCAACATCCTCCCCGGCGTGCAAAGCATCTACCGATGGAAAGGCGAGATCGAGAACGCCGACGAAACATTGACTCTGATCAAGACCACCGAGCAGAGCTTTCCAGCCCTTCGCGACCGAATCAAGGAACTCCATCCTTACGAAACGCCGGAAATCATCGCCGTCCCCATCGTCGCCGGGCTTGCTCAGTATCTTGGTTGGATCGGCGAGCAGACTACTGGCTCAAGATGAAGTTGACAGTAATATCGGTAACCACCTCGACGGGCTGGCCATTCAGCAGAGTCGGCCGATATTTCCATTGCGATACAGCTTGCCGCGCGGCGTTCACTAACAACGGATGGCCGCGAACCAGCGTCAGATCCTCGATCGTCCCTTGTTTGCTGATGGTGGCGGTAAACTCGACTGCGCCTTGAATACGCGCCGCTTTGGCGAGCGGCGGATAGACGGGCTGCACGCTGTAGATGACGTTCGCCTGAGCGACTTTACCCCCGATTCTCACAGGACCGGTGGGCCTGCGCTTGGCTGCAGGCGGTGGTGGCGGCGGAGCCACGCCGGTAACGGCAACCAAGCCGTCCATTCCGAGGTTCGACGCGGCCGGCCCGGTTCCCGGCGAAGCAATGTCGGGCGCCGAGGGAGCGTCCGACAACGGGATGATGCGGTTTGGTATGTGCGCGGGTGCCACCAGTCGAGGCGCGACAAAGATGCGAGTCGCGGTTCTTGTCTGCACGTGCCGCGCCGGCGTTTGTGTCACCGGCTGCTGAGGGGGCGGAGGCGCAACCAGCAGATTCTTAAGTTGCGCGTTGGGAAGCGCTTCCGTATAGACCAGCGGAAGTCCGATTAGGATGCAGATTACCGCTACCTGCAGGACAACCGAAAACAGGACGGTTGCCGGTTTCTTTGTCCCGTGCGTGCCGTTGACAAACGTCTGATTGAACATGGCGACCTCACATAGGAACAGACACCATGCGCGATCCCGCAGTTCCCGGCTATGTAGAATTCTATTTAGATTTACGGAATGCTACTCAGAACAGATGTTTGATGCTTCGCCCGATTCCCTTCACGACCTTGCCGCTGCCCTTGGCGGTCCCGACCGCCACATCCTTGCCGGCCGAAACGCCGCCTTTGCCGACTGAAGCGGCCGCATCGATCGGATGCAGCGTCACAAGGTTCGCTGCGCCCTTGCCCACCCCTTTCGCGGCATCGCCGGCGCCTTTACCAGCGCCTCCGGCAATGTTGCCGGTGCCATTCGCAATCTGGCGCCCGGGGCTGGCCTCGTTTTTCTGCTTCTTGAGCTTCTTCTGTTTGATCTGAGCGGTCGCAGGGGCGCTTTGTTCTGTGCTCGATTGGCCCAATATAGTCAATGCGAAGACAAGACCCAGCACCGCGAGCGCGGAAGCTTTCATTCGAATATTGGACGGCCGGGCGGCTCTACCGGTTGCGTCAACAGGAGCTGAACCATCGGTCGTCCAAGTTTCGCAGCGTCCATTTGATCCTGCAGAGAGGGTCCAGGATCGGATAATCTCGAAACTAGGAGTGAGGACAAACTCATGTCAACTATTCTCAGCGACGCCCAGACCGGCGACCTGCTGCGCCGAGGATATTCCCGGCGGAGTTTTGGAAGGATCGTCTCCGTTTTAACGGCGGGCGCGGCGCTTCCGTTCTACAGCGAGCACTCGCTGGCGCAAGTGACCATGGTCAAGAACATGCCGCCAGACGCGGTAAAGATCAACGCCAATGAGAATCCGATGGGCCCTTCACCCGAAGCCGCCGACGCCATTTACAATGTCATCAAAAAAGGCGGCCGTTATCTGTATGAGGAGACCTCTACGCTGGCCGAGGCCATGGCCGCTCAAGAAGGTCTCAACGCCGGGTATGACAGCGGCAAATCGACGGTCGAGATTTTCGCCGGTTCCAGCGCGCCGTTGCACCAGGCTGTCCTCGCCTTTTGCTCCAAAGACCGGCCGTTCGTAAAAGCAGATCCGGGTTACGAAGCCGGAGAGCGCGCGGCGCAATTCGTGGGCGCGGGCGTCGTCAACGTTCCGCTTCGGAAGGGCACGTGGGATCACGACGTGAAAGCAATGCTTGCGGCTGCGCCGAACGCCGGTCTTTTCTATGTATGCAACCCGAATAACCCTACGGGCACGCTAACCCGCCGCTCCGACATCGAATGGCTGCTCGCAAATAAGCCCGCTGGCTCAATCGTCATGGTCGATGAAGCTTACATCCAGATCTCGAAGAATGCCGTTTCGTGCTCCGATCTGGTTTCTTCGGGCAAAGACATCGTCGTGCTGAGAACGTTTTCTAAGATCTACGGAATGGCGGGCCTGCGCGCCGGTGCGGCATTTGCGCGTCCGGATCTGCTCGAAAAAATCAGCTCTTTCAGCGCAGGCGCCATGCCCATCACCTCGATGGTTGGAGCCACCGCAAGCCTGCGCTCCAAAACTTTGGTCCCGGAGCGCCGCAAGATCATGGCCGATATTCGCGAAGACACGTTGAACTGGCTCACGTCCAAAAACGTCGAGTTTATTTCTTCAGAGACCAACTGCTTCATGCTGAATGCGAAGCGGTCGGGCAAGGACTTCTACCGCGATATGGCCGCGCAGAAGGTCTATATCGGCCGTGTCTGGCCCATTTGGCCCAACTGGGTTCGCGTCACCGTCGGCAGCAAAGACGACATGTCTAAGTTCAAAGACGCGTTCACGAAATGCTATAACGTTTAGCGGGCCGCCGCGAAAGAGCTATACAAACCAGCTGATGACGAGTCCAACCGAAGCCGCAAAGATGGCTTAGGATGTAATCCAACCCAGTACGTTTGATTGCCTCCCATTTACGCGCTTGCCCATAATACCGGCGTGATTTGTCATTCGGATAATCAGTAGCGTTAAGGGCCGAGTCGAAAAGCCCTGCGTTTTGTCTCATGGAGGAAGATCGCATCAGGAGTGCTCATGGGTCATATCTAACTTAAAAAAAACCAATCCAGCTTCAATTTTCGAACTGACACATCTAGTAGCGAGTCATTGCGGCCGTTTGAAAGACTGGATGTCTCTTTCATCCCTTGTCGCGAGGCCAGAAAACAGAAGTAATTGTGTTCAGGTGCCCCGAGCTAATCAATCCTGAATATTTGTCATATTGGCTTTCGACGCGCAACGAGTGTTAGCCAGGACGAACTGCGGCCGACGGCTGTTGGCCCTTGCGAGTCAAATGGCCGAGCGGTTGCACTACTCCCGAGTGTATGAGATATATACTCAAACACTGGAGTAATAGCTTGGCCGAACCTGTCCCCTACCGTGACCTCACGGATAAGCTCTTTCCGCGAGATCCAGTCCAGAAACTCGTACCATTCTTAGGCGCCGGCGCTTCTGCCGTCCGCGATGAGCCGAAAGATCTGCCGGGCTTTCCGAGCGAGGACCAATTGAGCGAGGTATTCACCGCGCTACATCTGACCGACAATGGCCAGGGCACAAACCGCCTTTTTGTCGTCTTCGGGCTTGCCATCGCTTACCTGATGGCAACCTCCGCGCAGATCGATGAAACGGATTCCGACGTATTGGACCGTCTGGTCGCAGCCAAACACCCACCCTCGGTGGGAGATTTGATCGACTTGTTCACCGAACGATCAACGTCCAGCGGCATCCATCAAACGGTAGAGAAGCTCAATAAGAAATGGCCCTGGAAAAAAGAGCCGTTGCGTGAAGAGCAACTTCTCTCGTTGGTCAAAGGGCTGTCCCAGATCACCGGCTTGTGGAGCGATTCTCTAACCAGCATCGCCGCATTTTACGAAAGCCAGTCTAATAGGAACGATCTCTTGGACATGCTCAAGAAGATCTTCCTGACCAAGACGACGCCCACCATCACTCATGAGCTCATAGCCGAAGCCGCGACCACATATCTCGAACGGCTTGGAAACAAGATCCCTTTCGGGGAGGTTCGTAACAAACATTACCTGATAGTTACAACTAATTACGACGGCCTCATGGAGCAGGCCCTCGGAACAGTGCCGTACGTTGTTCTTTTTTCCACAAAGGACGGAAAAACTCACGCCCGGTTTTCGCCTTCTCTCGATCCGGACTACTTGGAGCAGATGGCAGATCTACACGAGCCGGGCGCAGCGAAGTTGTTCAAGCTGCGCGCGACCAGCCCGCTTGTGGTGATCTACAAGATTCACGGGTCGATCGTAGAACAAGCAAATAATGATATCGTAATTTCCGACTTCGATTACGAAGACTATATCGCTCTTATGGCCACAGATGGGCTTCCCGTTCCCTCTCCGGTGAGAAATTTGATGCACCGAAAATCCTTTTTGTTCCTCGGGTATGGCCTCGGCGACTGGAATATTCGAACCATTCTTACCGCTGTCATGGGTCAGCGCGAGCCAGGAGAAATGGGAGACTATGCAGTCATGCAGAATCCATCGCCGGCCTCTCACGCCTATGGAAAGAGGCGCGACATTAACGTATACGATACCTGTTTGGAGGCGTTCGCGGCGGGTATTCGCGCCGCCCGCAATAAGCGGCGTTCGTCGGACATGTCCCATAAAGCCACGGCTTCTTGAGCGAATATGGGGAATCCATTCCTAGGTCTGGCTCCTTACGGCAAAAAGGACGCGCGGCGCTTCTTTGGGCGCGAGGATGACTCGGCCTTGATGCGCGACCGGGTCCTGTCGGGCAGGACTACGCTTCTCTTCGCGCCTTCCGGCGCGGGCAAAACGTCGTTTCTGAATGCAAATCTTCTCCCTGAACTCGCCTCCGATCACGCCATCATTGTCTGCAGAAGATGGTCGGTCGCCGACCCGTCCGAACCGATCATTGCTGCCGTCGCGAAGAAGCTGCCGGTATACCCTGCAAGCGTGGTCGAAGCGCTAACTCTCTTCCGCCACCGCGATGATTCGAAGCAACCCGCAAAAAGATGCATTCTGGTGTTGGATCAATTTGAGGAAGCCTTCCAGATTCACGCCTGGACCGAAAGTTTTCTTCTGTTCTTGAAAGCTTTGGCGCAGGTAATCAATGACCGCAAATTCCAGGTGCGCGTCCTCATCTCCATGCGCGAGGAGTTCTTGGGCGAGTTAAGCGCTTTCGATAGCCTCGTCCCCGATTTGTTTGGAAATTACTACCGGCTGAAATCGCCCAGCAAAGATCAGGCGCGCTACATTATCGAGCAAACGTGTGCGCTGGAGGGCGTATCCGTGGACCGGCCCGGTTTGAAAGATCTCCTCACCGATCTGTGCCGTTTGCGTCGCCACGGACGCATGGTGGGTGAGATGCCCCAGAATACGGCTGGCGCTTCGGAACGAATCACAGATTTTGTGATCCCACCGTTTTTGCAGTTAGCTTGTCACGGGTTATGGGAGGAGCGTTCCCGCCATCACGATGAGAGCCCATTCCTCACGGGCTACCAGCGGAGACATGCCAATGCAGTACTTGCCAATTTTTGCCGGAAACAGCTAGAGGGCCTTTCCGAACCTGAGGCGAGCCTATTCGCTAGGGCGCTCGAATATCTGATTACCAAATGGGGCGCCAAGGTCTCCTACGAATCGAGTGCGCTCGCGAAGGTGCTCGGCATCGCCCCCAACATGCTGTTGCGCCTCTTGCAAAAACTGGCGGAGGTCAGGATTCTCAGGAGCCTGAAACGGCCGGATGGAATATGGTTCGAGCTTTATCACGATATCTACGCCGAGTTTTTGTACGACTGGAAAGAACGAACTACGGAGGAGGATAAGCGTCGGCTGGAAAGCAGAGCCGATCTGATGGAAAAAGGCATTCCGCCGATCGTGATTGCGGAGTGGGAAAGAAACGTCAATCCCCTGCAAGAGTTCTGGGTTTATCTGCCTAGCTTTCTTGGCGCTTACGATCCGGAAGTGCGCGACAAAATCATTGAAGTAATGGCCCACAACATCACCCACAAAGCCACGACATATTTATATGTGGTCGAGAACGAAGAGAATCTCGCCCGGCTGTGGGACTTAGTAGCTCGACTTGAGACCTACATCCGGAGCTTTCCTGCCTCTCGCAATCCCGAGATCAATGTGAGAGAGAAAGTCCGCGTCTTGCTTCTCAGGGGCCGCAGCGAGAAAAGAGTAGCCGGGAACGGCCTCATCGCCGGCGCGATAACCGGGCTTCTTCACCTGGGTAATTGCTGGATCGCAGTGAAAGGAGCGAGAAAACAGGGCTACGAAGTGACTTGGGACGACGCCGGCAAGAAAGTGATTGGCGGAAGGCCGCTCCCCCGGCCGAAACTGAAGCGCATCGTAGACAATCTATCTGTTATTCGAAAGTATTACGAGCCCCCGAATTTCGTGGGCATCGAGCGTGAAGCTGACATACAGAAACTCATTGACCGAAGTCCCGTAATTCAAGTGAAGCAGCCGAAATTCCTCGACGATCGCGAGGACCAAGGCACTAAGTTGCGCGCTCGAGCAGCTCAACAAACCGTTTGAAGCGCGGATGCTCGGGATTATCGAGGATCCCCTTCCCTCCGGATTCCAATACTCGGCCTCCTTCCAGGAAGAGAACGCGATCTGCACACTGTTTCACGAAGCTCAGCGCATGAGTAATTAAAAATAGTCCAATGCCCTCGCTGCGCAACACTTCCAGATGGTCCAGCACGGCCGCTACACTTTCAACATCCAGCGAAGAAGTAACTTCATCCAGCAGGATGTATGCCGGTTCTAGTAAAAAGGCGCGTGCCAAAGCCGCTCTCTGCCGTTGGCCGTGGGAAGTTTGATTTGGATACCGGTCCACAAACCGGCCCATCTCGAACATGCTGACCAGCATTTCCAGCTTCGCGTCCACATCACGAATGCCGCGCTGGCGGCGAACGGGCAACAAAATGTTTTCGCGCAAGGTTAGGTGCGGCCACAAGAAGAACTGTTGAAATACCACAGTGAGGCGCGGCCACGGTGGGTTGAGCTTGCCTCGGTGCGGGAACCTGTAAAACGCGCCATCCAGTTCGATACTGCCCCTATCGGGCGGATCTATCAGCGATAGCGCACGCAGCAGCGTCGATTTTCCGGAACCGCTCGGGCCGATGATCGCGGTCATCGAGCCCGGTTCCACGGTGCAGTCGACACTGTCCAAAGCGAGAGTGCTGCCGAACGCTTTCGTGAGACTTTTCGCTATGAGCAATCTTTGCGCTTGCCTTTTCAGATTTCCGACGTATCTCGTGTGTACTTTCGCCGAAGCCAGAGAGCAAGACCGTTCAGCGGCAGACAGATCGCCAAAAAGAACAAGCCCAAAGCCGTGTACACCTGGATCGGGCGATAAATCACGGCGTTGATTTGTTGAGCCACGCGAAAAATCTCGTTTACCGAAATCAAACTTGCAAACAGTGTTGCCTGCAACATAGAGACTTGAATCAGAAGCAGTCCGGGAAGGGCCTGCCGCAACGCAATCGGAAGCTGAATGCGAAGCGCCGTCTCCACGGGAGACAATCCGCAGACGCGAGCTGCAATGATGTACTGCTTCGGGAAATCTCGCAGCACGCCTTTCACAAGATCTGCGACCAACACCGCATTTACTAACGACAGCGCTGCCGCTGACGTGTAGAAGGGATCGATCACCACGTTGAGCATCGATTGCAGCGGGTAGTGCAACCAAAACAACAGCACCAGAATCGGCAGCCCGGACAAAACAAAAGAACCAACTTGCAGCGCCGGCCCCACTCCTCGCGACCACTTATTGCTCGCGATCCCAACCAACGTGCCGACCACAAGGCCTGAGATCCAAATGACAATGCAGAGCCGCAGCGTAACGCCGAGCCCATTCAAGATTGCGACGTGATACTGCTCGATAATTTGAAAGAAAAGCAACCGCCGCCTCCACTCACGGACTAGGCGGAGTCATGACGTAAGGTTTCGCCAGCCGAAAGAACGTCCCAGGCGCGGGCTCATACTTGGATATCAGCTTGTCGATGGTCCCGAGATTCAATTGCTCGTTCAGCGAAACATTCAGAAAGTCTTTCAGTTGCAAAGCTCCTCGGCGGATGAGAATCGTATCGGGGAAGATTCGTATCGGATGAGCGGGATCAAGGTTCTTGATCGAACCGGGATTTTTTGCCAAGAACTGTTCCGCGAAATACCGCTCCACGAAAGCTACGTCCGCCTTGTTCTCTTTCACATTCAGCAGAACGGTGGAAATTTCCGTCAGCTGAGGTGCGCCGACGCGTTGCGCATTCGGGAAGTCCTGCTGGGCGATTGTCTCGCCTAACTCACCGTCAATAGTCGCGATGCGAATGGAGGGCTGATTGATTGTGGAAAGATTTCCGTCCTTAAACCTCGGATCGTTGGGCCTGACGTACGCAGCCACCGCGCTATAAAAAAGCGGTTCGGTGTAATCGGCCTCTCTCGCGCGGGGCGCCGTCGGCCAGATCGCGCACGGAACTGCATCGTACCGGTCCGCCCGTAGCCCCTCGATCATGGATCCGAAGCCAACTTCTTCGGTCCACTCAAGTTTCAGGTTTGCAGCTTTAGCGACCGTTTCCATTGCATCGGCGACAATCCCCGTGACCTTCTTTGTATTCGGATCGATGATGCACGAAGGCGGATTCGACAAATAGCCGCAGCGAATTGTTCCGCGTTGCAGCAGCCGATCGAAGGTGTCGGCCGTATTCGATGAGCTGGAACTGCTCTGCCCGCCTCCGCACGAGGTCAGCAGAAGGGCCAAAGCGGTAGCAACGGTAATCGCGAGCGCCACTGTCCTTTCGAAGCGGCGGCTGAATCTACTCGTCGGCAAACGTTCCTCCAAAAATTCGGATTGCGGGTGCGGCAAGCGGGAGTATAGCAAAGAATCTATTCGGGCCGCTCGGCGATTCAGTGTTATCCCGCGCCCGGCGGAATGATGATGTTCGGCTCCTCAACCGGGCGCGACCGCCCGTTGTAATCCCGGAGGAGCGCAATCTTATTCTCAATACAGAGCACCCCGATTTTGCGCTGCGTGTCCAGGTTTTTAGGACCGCACAGGTTGAATCGGATCCCAGGCTGTTCCACTAGCCTGCCGGTTCGTAACGTCAAGTCCTTGCGCGTAGCACGAACGTTGTTGGTGCGGATGAGAGGACTTGGAACCTGCACGCCGTTGCCGGCACTAGAACCTGAAGGGCTCGGGTCTTTAATGCAAAATTCCCCGATAGAGCTTTGATTCCACGTTTTCCTGTTCGAGCCCGCTTTTTGCCACTTAAGGGAACCAATACTCCCGGGCACCCTGGAAAAAAGAAGAACACACGGTTGGTGCTCCGCGAACTGAGATCGGGACCCCCAACCAGCATCATGATTGTGAACTGAAGGTAAGAACGGTTCCGCTCACGTAGCCATGTCCGTGCGTTCACACGTGTCTTAATGTAGCCGCATGTGGAGATAATTGCGTAATGGAGGGGGCTGGCACAGGTCCGAGACTGATTATCGTCTGCGGCTTGCCGGGTTCAGGCAAGACCACGCATGCCAAAGCGCTTGAGCGCAGACTTCGCGCCATTCGTTTTTGCCCCGATGATTGGATGGATGCGCTTTCAATCGATCTCTACGATGAAGCGAAGCGCGAGAAAATTGAGGCTTTGCAATGGAAACTTGCTCAGGAACTTCTCGCGCTCGGTCTCACAGTGATCATTGAATGGGGCACTTGGGGAAGGTCTGAGCGCGATACCCTGCGGCTCAGAGCCAGAGAGCTTGGCGCTACCGTCGAATTGCACCTTCTCTCAGCGCCAGTGGACGTGCTCTTCGAAAGGATTCAACGCCGGGGCATGGAGAATCCGCGTATCGAACGAGAAGATTTATTGAAATGGATGAGCATTTTCCAAGTACCGACTGCTGAAGAGATGGCGCTGTTCGATGAGCCTTGCAAGTTGTGAATTTTATCTTTCGTGTGGCGCAATTCGAAGCTCATTAGGCTCAAGCTGAGTTTGCACTGCTCAGGTGCGACGCTACGCTACTCGACGCAGGTTCGCGGCGACCATGACCTTCAAGCATCAATCGTTTCGCTTCATGATCGGCTTGAAGATACTCTGCGAGAAGTGTTACCTGATCGCAAAGATCCTCCATGGTCCGGCACTCAATAGTAACTCGGCCAGGTTCAAAGAGAATCGAATCCGGGAGCGCAACAGCCGTTCGCGCATGGCGGGTGTGAACGAAGCAGCCTGAATGGGAGCATTGGCAAAAATCCTTCTCTACACTCTGTTCCTCAGCTTGTTCGCAATACTCGCAACAATACAAGTCCTCACCTTCGATCTTGCAGTTACAGACGGAAAGCTGGCACTTCCTGTGATGTGAATTCAAGGAACGTGTGGCATCCTCGCTCAGTAGCTCGGGTTTGTCAGCGGGGGGACGAGAAAGCAGGAATTGGCTGTTCTCCACTGCGTTACTCCTTTAATCAGTCGATCTGTGCGGAGATCGGTGCAATCGCGGGAGAACAAACTGCCTCGATTGCTGTCGTAAAATTTGGTTCGATTCTAGCCCGAGGCGTATTGAGTTGTCAATAACATTTTGGGAAGGCAAGACACCGGAAGCTATTCGCTTGTGCCTGTATCACTTGTGAAGACGAGCTACAATCATTAGCCTATGCCGCCTTTGCCCCATTCCGTACTTGCCGCCGCACTTTCAGGACTCGAGAAGACGGAGAACGTTTAGGTTACGACTAATGTTCTGAGTGCGTATGAAGTAGCACTGGATCAATCGGACCCAACGGACTTGCGTGATTAGACAGCCAAAAATTTCGCAGAACTCTCTGTCGGTTTCGCGTGGAGATAACGTCCGGTCACGGCAATCGAGGAATGGCCCAGCGTCGCGCACACCAGATGCACTCCGGCTCCCCTATCCATGGCATGGTACGCGTGCGCATGGCGAAACCAATGAGGCGACACTTTGCGTCGGATTCGCGCTCTTCGGGCTGCTTGCTGGATGATCCGGAGTACCTGAGATAGTGTACGCGGACGTAACCGACCCTGTTCAACCTTCGTACCAGCAGAATCAATCAACCTAGAATCTTACCGATAGCACCCCAAAGCATCTTTCAGGGGTGGCGTACGTGGCGGCATACGCCTATTCTCGGTGAGCAGCGGGTTTGCCATTTGAGGTAGGCGATGCCTGGCGCTCAGTCGCATTCACTCTCTGAAATGAGCAAAATACTGGCGCACTGATCGCCGCTTCCGGCCTCGCTTGCTTCTGCGCGGCGGGTAGTTCGGTACGCTTCGAGAAGCAGCGGGGCGATGCGCGGAAGAGCGGATTGCAAACGAGACTGTCAGCGCATAAGCCACGGCTCACGAAATGCTGATTTGCCACCGCGACTGACAATGCGAACCGGCTTTTTTGCGGAAATGGCTTTAGCATCTCCAGTTTTTCAAAGTCCGTTTAAAGTCCTTAGAGGAAACCCGGTACTAAACGTGTTTGTAAAGAGTCCGTATGGTCGCTGGTGCGGGCTAGAACCCGCGACATCCCGGTGACCTTAACTGATTTTGTTTTGTTGTTGGTGCGGATGAGAGGACTTGAACCTCCACGCCGTTGCCGGCACTAGAACCTGAATCTAGCGCGTCTGCCAATTCCGCCACATCCGCAAGAGGTGGCAAGCAAAACTATTGTAATGCACGCCTCGCGATAAGCGCGCCCAGCGAGTGCAGCTAAAATTGAAGTAATGCCTTCATCGACTGCGACATTGGACAAGTCCCCGCGCGCGCGCTCACCGTGGCTGGTCGCGGTGCTGGCGTGGTTCGTGCCTGGTTCCGGCCATCTGCTGCTCGGGCGCCGCGGACGCGGTGCGATTTTCTTCGCTACAGTGCTCGTCGCATTCGTCGTGGGTGCCCTCATGCGAGGACCGCTGTTTCATCCCACATCCGCGGGAGACGTGCTTTCGCGCCTGATTCAGCTGGGTGGATTTATCGGAGACATCGCGGCGGGCGTGCCGTATTTCCTGGCTGTGTGGTTGGGATATGGCCCTCCGGATCTGGCTGGCCACGATCCGGATTATGGATCGAAATTTCTGGTTGCGGCGGGGCTGTTGAATATCCTCGCCATAGTCGACGCATACGAGATCGCCACCGGCCAGAAGGATTGAGCGAGCATGAAATTGAACCTGAATCATTTTGAGACCGCGCTCCTCTTTGCGCTGTTATCTAGCATTGTGCTGGGCCTCATTACGAAGCGCACGGATCGCGAGCGTTTCCGATACGCGGTTTACTGTTTCGGGTGGTTTCTGGTGGCGCTCTTCGGAATCGGCTGGTTCATGCGCCTGCTGCATGGATAAGCGTCTTTCGACGGGTCTTTCGCAATGAAGACGTTTTACATCGAGACTTTCGGGTGCCAGATGAACGCGCACGACTCGGAAAAGGTTGTGGGCTCACTCATCGAGAAAGGCTACACGCAGGTGGATCAACCCGAGGCCGCCGAACTGGTGCTTTATAACACTTGCAGCATTCGCGACAAAGCGGAGCAGAAAGTATTCAGCCGGCTGCAGCAGTTCAAGCGTGAGGCAGGCAAGGGCAAGGTCTTCGGCGTATTGGGTTGCGTGGCGCAGCAGGAGGGCGAGCGCATCTTCGAGCGCGCTCCGCACGTCAGCCTGGTCGTGGGTTCGGCGAGTTATACGAAGTTGCCGGAGTTATTGGTGCAGCTCCAGGCGGGAAATCGTCGAGTTACTGGATTAAACCTGGATACGACCGAGACGTTCGAGACCCCACTTACCAGAAGAGATAATCCGCATCGCGCTTACATCACGATTATCGAAGGATGCGATAAAGCGTGCGCTTACTGCGTAGTGCCGTTCACGCGTGGCCCGGAACGCAGCCGGACGAGCGAGAGCGTATTGCGTGAGGCTAGGTCGCTTGCCGAACTCGGGTATACAGAGGTTCAGCTGCTCGGCCAAAACGTGAACAGCTACCGTGATCCGTCGCCAGAAGCGTGGGATTTTGCGCGTCTGCTGGATGAGACGGGAAGAATTGACGGGATTCGGCGCGTTCGATTTACCACTTCGCATCCGCGCGACTTTGTAAAGGGTATTGTTGAGGCAATCGATGAGAATCCGGCTCTGTGCAACCACGTGCATCTGCCGGTGCAATCCGGCTCGACCACCGTGCTCCAGCGGATGCAGCGTCTCTACGCGCGCGACGATTACATGCGGCGCATTGAGTGGATGAAAGACGCTAAGCGCGACATCGCGATTACGACCGATATCATCGTCGGGTTCCCTGGGGAAACGGAAGCGGATTTCAACGAAACCTTGCGCCTTGCCGATGAGGTGGAGTTCGATTCGATGTTCATCTTCAAGTATTCGAAAAGGCCGAATACTCCGGCGCTCCAGTATGACGATCACATCGCCGAGGAAGAAAAGACGCGGCGCCTCATGATTCTGCAGGAGCGGCAGCGTGCGATTCAGATCCGTCGGAACGCGAAGTATATCGGCACCACGGAACAGGTGCATGTAGAAGGGTACAACACCGCGACGACGCAATGGATTGGGCGCACCATGCAGAACAAAACCTTGAATTTCCAAGATCCGGATCTGCCCGCGCCGCAAAATGGACGAACGTTGGTTGGCCAGTATGTGGATGTGCTGGTGACGCGCTCCGGGCCTAATAGCTTGGCTGGAGAACGCCGGGCCGCCGCGCCTGCGTATAGTAGTTGAGGCGCATCGCGGAACGGCGCCCACAAACGATGTTTGGGAATGGAGGGATTGTGGAAGTAGAAATGAAAATTCGCGGTCTGATGATGGACCCGATGACCAACATGCCCATTGTGGTGTTAAAAGACCTGGCTGGTGATTCGGTTTTGCCGATTTGGGTGGGCATATACGAAGCGAACGCGATTGCGCTCGAGATAGAGAAGGTCACGACCCCACGGCCCATGACGCATGATTTGATCAAGGTCCTGCTCATGGGACTCGATACATCGATCAAGAAAGTGGTTGTCAGTGAGTTGAAGGAGGACACGTTCTTCGCGTTGATCTGGCTCGAGCGCGATGGCAAATTGATCAGCGTGGATTCGAGGCCGAGCGACGCATTGGCCCTTGCGCTGCGGCACGATTGTCCGATTTACGTCGAAGAGAAGGTGCTGCAATCCTCGCGCAATTCCGCGACCGTTTCCGAAAAGGTCAATAACGAAGAGCTCCGCAAATGGCTTGAGAATTTGAACGACGAAGACCTCGGCCGCTACAAAATGTAGGCGAGCCGGAAATGAAAAGCCCCGAGGATTTCTCCCCGGGGCTGAATTGCTTCTAGGATCTGGCGACGTTAATGCGCCGCGCGGTGACGACCGTGCCGTGCCGGCGCCGTGGTCTGCACGCCAGGAATCGTCGGATCCTTGAATGTGAGCATATAAGGATCTTTGTTGTAGCTGTCGGCGACTCCCGAAAAATCGAGCTTTTGTCCGACTTTGACCTTGTCGAGCGCAGAAGCGGGCAGCGGTTGCGAGAACTCGAGCGTGGCATCCGGTTTGGTGGGATCTTCGATACCGAGAACTACTTTGGTGGGACGATCCGGGGGATCGATTGAGATCACGGTTCCGGTGAAATCCTTCACGCCTTCGGCGCCGCCTGGGATTTCCGCGTCTTTCACGTTACTGTTGAAGAATGCATCGCCTTGATCACCTGTCAGGCTCTGCTTGATCGTGTACCAGAGCTTGAACTGCGGATCGCTGTTGATCCGGTCGTTGATCTTTGCAGCCGCCGCATTCGCAAGATCCGCCGCACTGGTGATATTTAAGTCAGCGGCCGGAGGAAGGGCGTTCGTTTTTGCATCGGCCAAAATCTTGTCGGCGCCATCCGCGCTTCCGTGATAGTCGCTGTAGGCCTTGTTGAAATAATCCAGCAGCTTCGCTCTCGCATCGGGCGCCACTGCCGGCCCAGGGCCGGAGTATTGCGCCGCACGGGCGTATTCAAACAGCCCTTCGGGATATTTCTTGTCGTCAATCAGCAGCTTTCCGTAAGCAGCCGAAACGGTTCCCTGGTCGGGGTTGGCCTGAAGGCTTGCTTTATACTCATTTTCCGCGGTTGCCGTGTCCTTCTTCGAAGCAGCCTCCCAGGCAAGCGCATTATGCGCAAGCGCGGTCGCCTGATTCTTTAGCGTGGTCCACTGCTCGTCGCTGACCTTAGCGGGCTTTTTCGCGGCACTGAACGTATCCGCGACTCCGTCCAGGACGGCATGCGCCGCTGTGTCGACTTGCGTCTGAAGATCTGCTGGCGGAGTTGCGCCGCCAACCGCCGGGCCCCACAACGCAATGTAGTAGTTAGCCAGGAAGTACTTGGGATCTTTCTTCAACATGTCCTGGCACTTCTGAATGAGCTGCTGGCGCGCCGCAGGGTCGTTCGGGGCAAGCTGCGCCAGCGTATTGATGAAATACTTCAGCCGGTCGTCGGCGAAGTCGCTCGTCGGGTACTTATCCTGCCACTGGTTCAGAAGGTCCAGTCGTGCCTTCGGATCCTGCGTCTGCGTGATTTTCGAGTACAGGTCATATTCGGCGCGGTCTTTATAATTCTTCTGGCCGGTTTGCCCGCTCTGCGCAGCCTGACCACCTGCGGCTTGCGCAGCGGCGGCTCGGCCCATGCCTACACACGTCAAACTCGCCAACAAAGCGACGGCGCTGGTGATCAGAATGGATCTGCCCGCCCTCGAAAAAGAAATCTCCACGACACCCTCCCTGACAGGAATTCTACGTTTTTGTTCTTCTCGCCGAATCGCGCCTTCAGCCCTCACGAGACGCTCTGCAGGGCTGGACTTGCGGGTGGAGGCGCAAAGCCGGAGTATAACGAACTCTGTTTTGACCCGCAACACGCCACTGCTATATAGATGCCGGGCGTGGTCAACTTGTTCCCTAGCCGCATAGTGGGTTCGACGCGGAAATTCCGCAATTGCATGCTATCATCCACGTTTTCATGCGCGCAGCCGACCTCGCGGTGATGGCCGCATACTTGGTCTTCATCACCTGGTTTGGCGCACAATTCAAGCGCAGCCAGAAGAGTTTAAAGGACTATTTTCTAGGCGGCCGCGGCGCGCCTTGGTGGGCCATTGCGTTTTCAATTGTCTCGGCCGAGACAAGTACGCTGACCGTTATCGGTACCCCTCCGCTTGCGTTTGCGGGTAACCTGACCTTCCTGCAGCTGGTTTTGGGTTACCTTCTGGGACGGATCATCATTTCTGTGCTGTTCCTGCCGCAGTATTTTCGCGGGGAAATGTTCACGGCTTATGAGCTGATGCAGCGCCGTTTCGGCCCACGCGTGCGAAAATTTACCGCCGCCACGTTCCTGGTGCTAAGAGCGCTTGCGGAGGGCGTGCGCGTTTTTGCGATCTCGATTGTGATTTCGATTGTGCTGGGTACAGGAGAGATCGCTTCGATCGCCGTGATTGTGGCTCTGACGTTGTTTTACACCTTCGAAGGCGGAATGACCGCTGTGATCTGGACCGACGTGGTGCAGATGATTCTTTATATCGCGGGGGCGCTGGCGAGTTTCATGCTCATCCTGCACCTCACGCCAGGAGGATGGCACCATGCTGCCGCGCTGGCGCATGCGGCGGATAAGTTCCAGGTCTTCGACTTCCGCTTCTCATGGTCCAGTGCGTTTTTCCGGCGCAATTACAGCTTCTGGGCGGGGCTAATCGGTGGCACTTTCCTGGTCACGGCGAGCCACGGCACGGAGCAGTTGATTGTTCAGCGTCTGCTCGCAGCACGCAGCGAGCGCGATAGCCGGCTGGCGCTGTTTTCGAGCTGGGTAGTGGTGTTTTTTCAATTCGCGCTCTTTCTCGTGATCGGCCTGCTGCTTTATGCCTATTACCAGAGCACGGGACAGAGCGCGCCCGCCGTGCCGGAGCGCATATATCCGGAATTCATCTGGCGGCATCTGCCGGTGGGGCTTGCGGGCCTGGTGATGGCGGCAATTCTGGCTGCAGCGATGTCGAACTTAAGCGCGGCATTGAACGCGCTTGCATCCACCAGCATCATGGATTTCCTGAAACCGTTGCGGCCGCATCTGCCGGAAGCCTATTACCTGAATCTGGCGCGTTGGGCGACGGTAGGGTGGGGCGCAATCCTGTTCAGCGTAGGACTATTCGCGCGGCACTGGGGGCGCGTGCTCGAGGCCGGGCTATCGATTGCTTCCGTGTTGTATGGCGCGCTGCTCGGTGTCTTTCTTTTGGGCTTGCTGACTAAGCGACCGGGCGAGTGGGCGGCCATTGCCGGGATGAGCGCAGGATTTGCGGTGACGCTGCTGCTGCGCACGCACGTTGCTTACACCTGGTATGTGCTGATCGGCGCCACGGCAACATTTGTTGTCGGCTATGCGTCTGGCTTGCTACTCCCGAAGCGGCGGGCGCAGGCTGTCGGGTAACGAACAAACAATGATTTCCGAAAAACAATACGCCGGCCCATCGCTCGAACGCGTGCTCGGCGTGTGGACCGCTGTCTCGATTGTGATCGGGACGGTGATTGGGAGCGGCGTGTTTCTGGTGCCCTGCGGCCATGATCCGTTTCGTGGGCTCGGTCCATTGGCTGTTTGCGGTTTGGATAATCGCGGGCCTATTAAGTCTGTTTGGAGCGCTGACATATGCGGAGCTTGCGGCGGCGTTTCCAGAAGCGGGCGGCGAATATGTCTACTTGAGCGAAGCTTATGGGCCGTTTTGGGGATTTTTATACGGCTGGACGCAATTCTGGGTCGCCAAGAGCGGCTCGATTGCGACTCTGGCGGCCGGTTTCTATACCTACCTCACCGCCTTCTTCCCGGTGCTGGGCGTTTCGTGGGCCGTCATCCCACTGCATATCGGGCCAGGCGGAAGCCTATTGGAGATTCATTACGGGCAATTGATCGCGATCGCGCTGATTTTGATTCTGGCCGGCATCAACTACGCCGGCGTGCGGTCCGGCGGCAATGTCCAGGTGCTTGTCACGGTCGTGAAGATGGCGCTGATTGCGGGAATCATTGCAGTCGCGCTGTTTTCGGGCAAGGGCGATTGGGGACACTTCAGCCAGCACATTGCGAGCACGGCCGGTATTGCGGGATTCTTTGCCGCTATGGTGAGCGCTCTATGGGCTTACGACGGGTGGAACAACGTCAGCATGGTGTCCTCCGAGATTCGCAATCCGCAGCGGAACTTGCCGCGCGCCTTGATTTTGGGGACAGGCGCGGTGATAGCAACCTATTTGCTGATCAATGTAGCGTATTTCTACGTTTTGAGCCCCGGCCGTGTTGCGGTGAGCCGTCGCGTCGCGGCTGATGTGATGTCGAGCCTCTACGGAGCCCCCGCTGCTGCGGCCGTCACCGTTGCCGTCTTAATTTCCATCTTTGCCGCGCTTAAACGGCTCGATCCTCTCAGGTGGACGGGTGCCATATGCGATGGCGCGAGACGGTCTTTTTTTCCGAATTGCGGCCGTCGTTCATCCGAAATTCCATACGCCAGGCAACTCAATGATCCTGCTATCTCTGTGGTCCTGCGTAGTGGTTCTTAGCGGCTGGTTCGACGATCTCTATAATTTCGTGATATTCGGGAGTTGGATTTTGTACTTAATGACGGCCGTGTCTGTGTTCGTGCTGAGGAAAAAAAGGCCCGATGTGGATAGGCCGTACCGCGTCATAGGATACCCCGTGGTTCCAGTACTATTTGTTGCGGTGGCCGCTTTTTTGCTGGTTAGTACTATGCAGACACGTCCGCGCGAATCCCTGATGGGCTTGGTGCTCATGGGCTTGGGAGTTCCATTCTATTTTTATTGGAAAAAGCGAAACCGTTAGGTCTCACCAGGAAATTCCCCGGCATTTCGAAACAGCTGCGGCCTATTATGCCCGAGTACCAATAGTACTGTCCTAACTTTAAGTAGCCCTGTTAACTTGAATGACTTATCAACTTCGAACTAAACTTTGCTTAATCTGCGTGTCGAACTTGTTGCAGAACAGTGGAGTAGAAGCCTGGAATGGGAGGGCGAGGATCTTGGACGTAGATAAAATGTTGGCCGATCTGCGGCTTGAGCGGGAACAAATTGAAGAGGCGATCCTTACCTTGGAGCGCTTGGCCAGGGGCCGCGGCAGGCGTCGCGGACGCCCGCCGGCGTGGCTGAAGGAAGCCACAGACGACAGCCCCTCGGGCAATTCGGACAACCAGAGTGGCGTTGTACAACTTGCTTCGGAACCGAGGCGTCGGGGACGCCCGCCAGGCAAATCGAAGCAGGCCGCGCAAGCCGCTGAAGAGTAAATCCCGCACCCTGTCATGCGTATCTGCTCAGTAGAGCAGATAAGCCTTGCGGCGCTCCGCAAATTCAGTTGCTTGCGATTCCGCCCGCATCCAGATTTCGCTTGCGCCGCGGCCCAATTGCAAATCCTGTACTGTTTCTTTATCGCCGATTAAGAAGCGGCATTTTGCGAAATCCAGGTGGCCAGGAAAAAGTTTTTGAAGCGCAGCAGCCACCTCAATTCCCAGCCGTGTGCTGTCGAAAGCTTCTCGATCGGTGATAACGAAGCGCACGCCTTCGATCTCGCGGCCTGAGAAATTGGAGGATGTCGGCTCGAATTTTGTCGGATATACGCGCACACCGGGAATAAAGCGGGAATTCAGGTACTCGGCGAGCGCTTGACCCTGGATCCAATCGGCTCCGATCTGTTCGAATGGCGCATCGGTCCCGCGCCCAACCGAATAATTCGTATTCGCTTCGAGCATCGCCAGACCCGGATAGAGTAGCGCGGCGTTGAGGCTGCGCATGTTCGGCGATGGATTCACCCAGCTAAGCGTGGTTGCATCGAACCAATCGCCGCGTTCCCAGTTGCGCAATTTGATGACGTGTAAATCGGCGCCCCAATGCTGCTCGGTGTTGGCCATCGTGGCGAGCTCGCCGAAGGTCATCCCATGGCGCAGCGGCAGATCGTAGCAACCGACAAATGACTCATTGTCTTTGTCCATCATCGGGCCTTCGATGTGTGTGCCTGTAATGGGATCGGGGCGGTCCAGGATGTAAAACGGCTTGTGCGCTTTACCGGCTGCTTCGAGCGCATAGAGTAGCGTGCACGAGTAAGTGTAAAAGCGCGCCCCAACATCTTGAATATCGAAGACGATGGCGTCCAGATTCTGCATGTCGGCCGTGGTGAGCGTGCGCTCATTCGCTGACCGATATAAGCTGACCACCGGCAGGCCGGTTTTGGTGTCTCTTGAATTGTTGACGGCTGTATCGGCGGTGCCTGAAATGCCGTGCTCGGGAGAAAACAAGGTGATGACATTGACGCCGGCCGCTAACATCGCGTCCACGTTGCGGTGCCCGTCCCGATCCAGACCGGTTTGATTCGTAATCAAGGCCGATGCGCTTGCCTTTCAGCTCCGCGAAGCCATCCTGTTCGAGCACGTCAAGGCCGGTCATGGTCTTTACATCGCGATTGACGACGCGATGAATCCCGGCTCCCCTTATCGTCTCGTTATAACCGGTCAGTGAGACCGTCCCGGGAACATCCAGGCCAAAACGGGCCGCGACCGCAGTTGCAACCCGTGAGCGCAGAGAGCTGAGGGATTTCCCGCGTTTCGGATGGACCACGTTGGTCAAGAGAATGACAAATGAGTTTGTAGTCGGGTCCATCCAGACCGAAGTGCCCGTGAAGCCGGTGTGGCCGAAAGAGCCGATCGGGTATAGCTCGCCGCGATTACTCGAATAGGGCGAATCGATGTCCCAGCCGAGCCCGCGAAGGATAGGTTGATCGGCTGGGCTTCCGGGCTCGGTGAATTTCTTGACCGTAAGCGGATCGAAGATGCGAACCCCATTGCGCGTGCCGTTGCCCAGCAGCATTTCGGCGTAGCGGGCGAGGTCGTCGGCGGTAGTGAAGAGACCCGCGTGACCGGCGATACCGCCCATGTAGCGCGATGTGGGATCGTGTACAACACCCCGAAAGGGCTGGCCGGTATCGGGATCGATTTCGGTTGCAGCGATGCGCGTGGCGCAGCGAAGGCGAGGGTAGGAAACCTGTGTCGTTCATCCCCAGAGGCGCGAAGATCTGCTCATGCGCAAATTGCGCAAGGCTTTCGCCCGAAAGCCGGCGGACGATTTCTCCCATCAGGATGAAATTAATGTCGCTGTACATGAAGCGCGCGCCGGGCGGGGCGATCGGTTTCGCATGGAGCGCCTTTTGAACCCCTGTTTCGTAGCCGCTCCAGCGCGGCTGGAGATCGAGATCCGGTGGCAGACCGGAAAAATGCGTCATCAGCAATCGAATCGTGATGTCGCTTTTCCCGTCCTGAAACTCGGGCAAATATTTCGTGACCGGATCATCGATGCGAATCTTGCCCGCTTCGAAAAGCTTCATCACCGATGGCGTCGTGGCGATGACTTTGGTCAACGATGCTGCGTCGAAGATGGTATCCATCTCCATCGGTTCGCGTCGCGGGATCAGCGTCTCCCAGCCATACGCGTTGCGATAAACGACTTGCCCGTTATAACCGATGGCGACGACAGCGCCCGGAATCAGACCGGTTTGTACAGCGTCGTTGAGAATCGCATCGACTTGGGGAAAAGCCTGCTGCGAAGCTTGGGCCGCGGCGGGCAGGCTTGCCAGCAGAAGAACGGCGAAGAATTTCATTTCACTTCAGACCAATTTAGCGGCAATAGCGTCGAGCAACTTCGCGAGATCGATATCGTTGGTTGTGATCCCGCCGGCATCGTGCGTCGTGAGGTCGACAGAGACGCGATTATACACGTTAAACCACTCTGGATGATGATTGCGCTTCTCGATATTCACGGCGGCAGTGGTCATGAAGCCGATCGCGTGCGGGAAATCGGCGAATTTGAAATCCCGATGCAGCTTGCCGTTCTGAATGGTCCAGTTTGGAAGCTCTGCCAACGCTGATTGGATCTCGGTTTCACTTAGCTTATGCCTGGCCATGTGGCCATTGTAGTGGTAAGCGAATCCGGCGGTTGCACGCTTAAGCAGTTGTGCCGGATACTGGAGTCAAAGGCGTTTTCCGCATGCAAACTCTCGACACGCAGCCCTTGAAAGATCTGGATGAATGGGATGATTTCGTCGCGACCCGATACCGGCAGGGCAAGTCGGAAGAGGAGTTTCGCAACTATAAAGAAGATGCGAACCCCACGGTGACGGAGTTTTACCGGCAGAATCATGCGCAACAGACTTTGCAGTTTGTGCTCGATAAAAAGGCGGAGTTTGGCGGATTAACGCGCGGCGAAAAAAGTATCTGGGAGATGGCTGAATATCTGAACACGCTGGTCGATGACAGCGATCCCGATACGGATCTTACTCAAATCGAGCATCTGCTGCAGACTTCGGAAGCGATCCGCAAGGACGGTCATCCGCGATGGTTTGTCTTAGCGGGTTTTGTGCATGATCTTGGGAAAGTGCTCTGCCTGTACGGCGAGCCGCAATCGGCGGTCGTCGGCGATACGTTTCCGGTTGGCTGCGCGTATTCGGATCAGATCGTTTTCCCTGAGTTCTTTGACCAGAACCCCGATAGCCGAGTTCCCGAGTATCAAACCGAGTACGGTATTTATTCGCCGCACTGCGGATTGGACAAAGTGCACCTTTCCTGGGGACACGACGAATATATCTACACCGCAACGCGCAAGTATCTGCCGGAGCCTGCGCAATACATGCTGCGCTATCACTCGTTTTATCCCGCGCACAAGCATGGCGCCTACCGTCACTTGATGAATGATCACGACGAGCGCATGTTCGAATACGTCCGCCAGTTCAATCCATACGATCTGTATTCGAAAGGCCGCGAGCGTCCAGACTGGAAAGAGATCCGGCCGTATTACGAGGACTTAGTCGCGGAATTCTTCCCTGCCGAGCTTGATTGGTAGCGCTCCGCCGTCCCGTTTTTCCTCGCACGTTACACTAACCATTGGCACTCGCGCGCGGAGTAGTTGCGCGTCAGCGCCGTTCCACGTATGAAAATTCATGAGTACCAGGCGAAGGCGCTTCTCGCCAAATACGACGTTCCCGTGCCACGCGGCGAGGTTGCGTATACGGTTGAAGAAGCGGAAGCCGCTGCGAAATCAATCGGCGGAAGCGTAGTCGTTAAGGCGCAGATTCATGCGGGCGGCCGTGGCAAAGGCGGCGGCGTGAAAATCGCAAAAGACGCGGGCGATGCGGCTGAAATCGCAAAAAAGATGCTGGGCATGACGCTCGTGACCCATCAGACCGGCCCGGAAGGACGCGTTGTGCAACGTCTGCTGGTTGAAGAAACGCTGCCCATTGAGCGTGAACTTTATCTCGGCATCGTCCTCGATCGCTCGCTCGGAGAGAACGTCTTTATGGCGTCGAAAGCGGGCGGTATGGAGATTGAAGAAGTCGCCGCGGACACTCCGGAACTCATTTTAAAAGAGCCGCTGATGCCGGGTATGCCGCTGCAACCGTTTCAAGCGCGCAAACTCGCTTACGGCATGGGCGTGCCCGCAACCAGCGCGAACGCGGCCGCCGCAGCCATGGTTGCGCTTTCGAAAGCTTACGCGGCCATCGATGGATCGCTCGCCGAAATCAATCCCTTCATTTTGACCAAAGACGGGAAGGTGTACGCGCTCGACGCGAAGATCAATCTGGACGATAACGCGCTTTACCGGCACAAAGACTTGCTCGAACTGCGCGACCGCAACGAAGAGGATCCGCTCGAAGTCGAAGCGTCGCGATTCGGATTGAATTACATCAAGCTCGAAGGCAACATTGCCTGCATGGTGAACGGCGCAGGTCTTGCGATGGCGACGATGGACATCATCAAATATGCGGGCGGACAGCCTGCCAATTTTTTGGACGTCGGAGGCGGCGCGAGCGCCGAACAGATTAAGAACGCGTTCCGTATTCTGCTTTCGGATCCCAGCGTGAAAGCGGTGTTGATCAACATCTTCGGTGGCATCTTGCGCTGCGACACGCTCGCGAACGGTGTCATCGGCGCAGCCCGCGAGCTCGATATCAAAATTCCGGTGGTGGTTCGCATGGAAGGCACGAACGTCGAATTGGGACAGAAGATGTTAACCGAATCGGGGCTGGATTTCACGGTCGCGCATGGCATGAAAGACGCGGCTGAGAAAGTGGTGAGGCTCGCGCGATGAGCGTTTTAATCGACGAAAATACGCGGGTCCTGTTTCAAGGCTTCACGGGACGCGAAGGATCCTTTCACGCCGAGCAAGCCATCAATTATGGAACCAAGGTGGTGGGCGGCACCACGCCCGGCAAGGGCGGCCGAAAACATTTAGACCGGCCGGTGTTTAATACGGTCGAAGAGGCGGTAAGCGCTACGGGCGCGAACGCCTCTGTAATCTTTGTGCCGCCACCGTTTGCGGCTGACGCCATCATGGAAGCGGCCGACGCTGGTCTTCCGCTGGTGGTCTGCATCACCGAAGGCATTCCGGTCAACGATATGGTGCGGGTCTGGGCGTATCTGAAGACCAAGCCGGCCACGCGGCTCATCGGACCTAATTGCCCGGGTGTCATCACGCCTGGCAAATGCAAGATCGGCATCATGCCAGGGCATATTCATCTGCCGGGGCACGTCGGAATCGTTTCGCGATCGGGCACCTTGACCTATGAAGCCGTGGGTCAACTGACAGCGCTCGGGATCGGGCAATCGACTTGTATCGGGATCGGCGGTGATCCGATCATCGGCACCAGCTTTACGGAGGCCATCAAGCTGTTTAATGAGGACCCGGGTACGCACGCCATCATCATGATCGGCGAAATCGGCGGTAATGCGGAAGAAGCTGCGGCGCAATATGTGAAATCGCACGTGAAGAAACCGGTGGTTGGCTTTATCGCCGGCCAGACTGCGCCTCCCGGACGGCGCATGGGACACGCGGGCGCAATTATTTCGGGCAGCTCCGGCAAAGCGGAAGACAAACTCGCGGCCATGGCCGATGCCGGTATTGCGGTGTGCCCGTCTCCGGCGCTAATGGGCGAGAAGATGCAAGAAGCGCTGGCGCCATCCAGGCGCTAAAAGGAAACAGAACAGGCATGGCTTTGGAACGGACATTCGCGATTATCAAGCCCGATGCGGTAGGGCAGGGACACACCGGCGCGATTCTGGCCATGATCGAGCGCAACGGATTTCGCATCGTCGGAATGAAGATGCAACGACTGGCGAAAGAGGAAGCGGAAGCTTTCTACGCGGTGCATAAAACCAGACCATTCTTCCGCGGCTTGGTGCAATTCATGACCGAGGGACCGGTCGTGGTGATGGTGCTCGAACGGGAGGACGCCATTGTGAAATGGCGCGATCTCATGGGCGCGACCAATCCCGCAAACGCGGCGGAAGGCACCATACGCAAGCAATTCGCCGAAAACATCGAGCGCAATTCGGTGCATGGTTCCGATGCCGCCGAAACAGCGGCACAAGAAATCCCGTTCTTCTTCAGCACCGCAGAATTGTTGTATCGAGAGGCTCGGCTTTGAGACAGTGATCGAGGTCGCGGATCAAAGCCTCAACCGATTGGTAGCGCCGTTTTGGATCTTTGTGCATGGCCTTGAGGCAGATGACGTCCAGATCGGCCCAGGGCGCTTTGGGGAGCCTTTTTCTTCCTTGAACCGAAGGCTTTTCCGGTTTGCTATTCAGAATGGAGAACTCGGCTTCCACGTTCGAGCAGTGAGTGAAGTCGAATGGGAGGTGCGTGGTCAACAGCTCATAAAGAATCACGACCAACCCATATACGTCGGTATAGGTTCCTACCTGCTCGCCTCTGATCCTGCTCGGGCGCCGCATAGGCGGGAGTCATGATACGCAGACGCTTCATGCACCGGAGTGGTGGGATTGAGGGTTGCACCGGGATCTCTGCGTTTGACGCACGAAGCCAACCGACGGAGCTCTTCATAGGCGACGCTAAAGAGTTCGTCGAGTGCTTCGCGGGTTAGGCCAGAGATCGGTTCCGGAGAGTACCCGGGCTTACTATCTCCGCGGTTACGCATGCCTCGGTCGTGTCAAAGCTTAGCATCGAAACGGGAGCTCTGCATAGTAATGGAGGGACTACTTCTCCGCAGGAGAATAAGTAATCGGCGCGCGCGCGTGAGTCGACTCGCAATTTCGACAACCGGGAGATAGTCATCCGTGAAGAAAATAACGATGCTTGTGGCGACGTGGGACGATGGCCTGTTCGCGGTTACGGGCGAGGAGCGCACGCAAGAGATTGCGAACGAATCCGTCAAAGGACTGGCACCGGACGGACGCGGAGGGGCGCTCGCCATTGTTGGCCGGAATTCACTGCGCAGGCGAGCGCGAAGCGGCGAATGGACGATCGTGGCTGAAAGCGAGTCCGCGCTTTCGTGCTGTATGGCTGTTGGAGAGGCCATCTATGTGGGAACGGACGATGCCCGCATGCTACGGTTAAACCACGCGGGTGGTGTGCTCGATCGGCTTGAGGGGTTCGACAAGGTCGCGGGGCGTGATACCTGGTTTGCCGGTTCGGCGATTGTGAATGGCCAGCGTGTCGGGCCACCGCTCGGTATTCGCTCAGTTGCGGCAAACTCCAACGGGAGCATACTCTACACGAACGTTCACGTGGGAGGCATTCCGCGCTCCACGGATGGCGGAAGAACGTGGCAGCCTACCATCGATATGGACAGCGATGTTCATGAGGTGTGCGCGCATCCGGCAGATCCGGAGATGGTAGCGGCGGCATCCGCGATCGGCCTCTGCATTAGCCGGGATGCAGGAGTGACGTGGACCATAGAAAGTGACGGTCTGCACGCAACGCACTGCTCCGCGGTAGCGTTCTCGGGCGATGAAATTTTTGTTTCCGCGGCAACAGATCCCTTTGCGGCGCAGGGAAGAATTTATCGCCGGCCGATCAGGCCGGATGCACATATAGTGGCCGTCGAAAATGGCCTGCCGGCGTGGCTTAGCGGTAAGGTCGATACAGGCTGCATCGCGACAAACGGATCGACCATTGCGATTGCCGATCGAGGTGGCAACTTGTACAGCTCGGACGACTTCGGGCGGGATTGGTCCCGCAGGAGCAGCCGGCTACCAGCCCCGAGCGGGGTTCTCATCTGTTGACGGATTGAACGCGGAGGATCGTGCGATGCGCATTGCCAGCGTGGGTCATGCGGTTTTTGCCGTCACGATGGTCGCCCTGGGCATCCTTGGCCTGATCAAAGGCGATTTCGGCCCGGTATTACAGCCGGTACCCAAAGATCTACCGGCACGCGAGGTACTGCCCCATCTCTGCGCTTTTATCTTGCTCGCATGTGGAACAGGACTGCTTTGGCGGCGCGTGGCCGCCTATGCTGCCCGGCTGTTGCTCGCCTTTCTCCTGTTTTGGTTGCTGGTGTTGAGAGTGCCCCAGATGTTCCTCGGGCGCACTGTGGATTTTTGGTGGGCAGCCTGCGCGACCGCGGTGATGGTGGCGGGTGCCTGGGTACTGTATGTCTGGTTCGCCGCGGACTGGGATAGGGAACACCTCGCTTTCGCTACTGGCGAAAAAGGTCTGCGCATCGGGAGGGTGCTCTACGGCGTGGCCTTGATACCCTTCGGCCTAGCCCATTTTATTTATCTGCAAAATACCGTCACGCTAGTGCCTGGCTGGCTGCCGTGGCATGTGTTCTGGGCGTATTTCACCGGTTGCGCTTTCATTGCAGCGGGCGTGGCGGTGCTCATCGATGCGTCGCGCACAACGGGTGACCCGCGCCCTGTGCGCTTGGTCGAGGATGCACAATTGGCGGCGGCGCTCTCGTCATTTCAGATCGGCGTGTTGACGCTGCTGGTGTGGGTGCCCGCCGTCGCGGTGGCAGGCCCGAAAAGCGATTTCCAATGGAGCGAGACGGTTCTCTCTTGGGCGCTGACGGCCAGCGCCTGGGTAGTGGCGGATTCCTACCGCAGACCATGGCTCGCCGGTTCAGTTTCTCTAGCGTGCCCAGGAGGTCAGGCCGCCGTCAACGATGATCGAGGAACCGGTAACGTAAGAAGCGGTGCTGCTCAATAACCAAAGAGCGGCTTGCGCGGCTTCCAGGGGATCCCCGATTCTGCCCAGCGGAATACGGCCCGCTTGCGCCTTGGAAGCGGCTTCGAGCTTGGCTGGATCGTTCCCGACGATTTGCAAGACCGCGTTGCGCAGCATCTCCGTATCGAATCCGCCAGCGACCAGCGCGTTCACGCGGATTCCGTCTTTGGCGTATTCTTGCGCGGCAGATTTGGTCAGGCCGAGAATCCCCGCTTTCGCCATGGAGTAGAGCGATGCGCCTGCGGCGCCGCCAAGGCCATTGACGGATGAAGTATTGACGATCGCGCCGCCCGACGGCTGCTGGTTTCGCATCTGCTCAATCTCATATTTCATGCACAGCCAGACGCTCTTGAGGTTTAATGTAAGCTCGTCATCGAACTCGGCTTCGCTATAGTCGGCCGACCGTCGCAAAGTGCCAAGGGCTGCGGCGTTGTTAAAAGCGCAATCGATGCGGCCGAAGGTTTCGACGGCCGTCTTCACCATGCCTTGAACGCCGGCCGATTGCGAAACATCGGCCTGCACGAAGACAACCTCGCGACCTTCGGCTCGCAAGCCTTCGGCTAACTCCTTGCCTCGCTGAGCGCCACGCGCTGCGAATACGACCCGCGCTCCTTCGCGCGTAAACAGCTCGACGGCAGCTCTGCCGATTCCGGCACTGCCTCCGGTGATCACTACGACCTGACCCGCCAGCGAACCAGCCATTTATCACGCTCCTTCTAAATCGAGACAATCGAATGGTACTATCAGTACTTAAACGTACTTAACTGGCGTTCCGTGCTCCGAGAAAGAAGCACGGATGCTTTCACCTATAGATAGTGAACTTAGTTCGTGGAGGACATTTGAAGCTTCGGTTGGGAATTGCAGCCGTCGCGCTTGGAACGTGCTTCGCTGTAGGCGCGTGTGCGAGCAGCATTCAATTGGGGATTGATGGCGATGCGGAGGTGAGCGCATCGGCGATTTTATTTGGCCAGTATCCGAATCGCGCGCCGTATACGCCAGCTCCCGGCTACGGCACGTACGAGATTTCGCTGGTCAATCAGGGGATCTTTCTATCAAATGGCGTTACAACCGGCGAATTCGGAAACATCGAGAGTCTAAGTTCGGCGATCACGCCGGTCGGTGTGGTTTTGAACCCGACACCCGGCTCGAGTCTGCCATTTATGACTTTCGATGCGGGCGGCTCGAACCTGCAACTGTATCTCACGGAGCTGATGCCCGGCTCGACCTCGGGACCGTTCACTGTGACGAATACGCAGGACGGCGCGGTGGTTGCGTTCGATGTTCACGGAATCGTTTACAACACATTGGACCAGCAACAACAAAACTTCACCGGAACCTTTTCGGCAACTTTTGACGGGAACACTTTTGACGGCACGCCCCAGGACACACCGTTTAGCGGGACGTTTGCGATGACATTTGTTCCCGAGCCTTCGAGCTTGCTGCTGATGGGTTTGGGCGCGGCCTGTCTCGGCTTAGCTGGGCGCCTCCGTTTTAGCGAGACTCACACTCGCAATTAGTTCAAAGGAGCCGACGCGGAGCAGGCGGGTCCCGGTGTTCCAGGGGTGCGCGAGCATGCCAGTTGATCGGGCTGAAAATCGATCATGCTTGGACGCTCGGGTCGCGGAGCATCTTGCATTCCGGATGGCACGGGTTTCCGCCGCAGAAGAGTTTGCGCCATGCGGGCCGTTGTGACCCCGACGGTGAGCAGATTCGCCCGCAGGAGGTCAATGCCGAGAGCGCGGAATGCCTGCGCCATGCGCGCGCGTGCCGTTGGAAGCGGAGCGCTTGGAAACGTCCGGGCGCCGTCACAGGGCCGCAGGCGCAGCACGGCAACGTCACCATCCGTCTCGATTGGGAAGCCGCCGTCCGGCGCCACGAAGTTATGAGGTCCGCGCGACACCAGCGAGGCCTCGTCGACGCAGCCGGTAAACCAAAGGTCATTGACGACCTTCGCACGCTCGTTATCAATATCTGGGTCGATGGCGTGCGTTACGTGCATTCTGCGAATGGTGAACGCAACATCTTCGGAGGCCGCGCCGAGCCAAACGTCCGTTTTCCCTTGCTTCCAGAACCGGACATGGTGACGCTTGGCTAAGGTGTCCAAACTTTTCTGGTAAGCAGTGCTCGGGGGCCGCCCATTAAAGGTCAGCCTGGACATTGGGGCCATGCTGTAGCCCATTCGCTGCACGAGGCAATGGTACATGCGGTACAAGGCCAGAGCGGAGTGCCGGTTCTCGCCAGTCCATGCCGCCGTTCGGAATGCCGCGTCGATCTCAGTCCTTGTTCCGAGCAGTAGCAGGTTGATCAAGTCCGATGATTGACGACGCGCCAATTCAGCCTGGGCCGGCAGACTGCTCAAGAGGCGGCGGACCGAGGCGATCTCGCCGGAGGATAAGGGTGGAACCGCTGCACGTACCAAATGCGGAGCGTCCAGAACAAAGTCGCTGGTCAACTCGACGATGAGCTCCGTTCCCCTTGGAAGATAGATTTCAGAATCGGGAGAGCGGACGGCAAGCAGTTTGACCGCTAAAAAAGGCGCTTCCAATTCGGTATGGACCAAAGCGGCCGTCATGAGGAAGGACAGGCCGGAGGATAGATTCGCGGCGGGGTCGATGCCTTCGACATTCCCTTCGGCATCGACGTGTTCTCGCGCGGTCTCAATTTCCTCTATGCGAGCACGGAGCGGAAGCTCGGTCCCATCCCGTAATTGGATGGAGTGAAACCGAACCTCAAGTTGGGCCGCCCTCCGCTTGAGCCCCAATCCGATACGTGCGACCTCCTCGACCGTGCCCGAGAGGATCGCTCCTTGGAGAAGCAGGCGCTCACGCCCGGCCGCGACGGGTGCGATCACAACGGCGTCCACACGATCGCCCGAATGCGAAATGCGAGAGCCTATTGGCGTGGAGATCCGGACCTCGAGGTCAGTGCCGCTGGGCACGACTGCAGCGCTCAAAAGAGGAGCGCAAACGAGTAAAGCTGCAAACCCGTAACATACAGGTAGGCTCTTCAGCATCCGGATCCATCATATCGGCAACTTTTGGGCGGCCTGCGGTAAGCGCGGTCCTTACGAGTGTGTTCGACTCCTTGCATATACTCAAGAGCATGTTTGGCGGCATCGAAGCAGGCGGCACGAAGTTTGTGTGTGGCGTCGGGAGCAGCCCCGAGGATCTGGAGACGGCTCAGTTCCCAACCACAACGCCCGCCGAGACACTCGATAAACTAATCGGCTTCTTCAAGCAGCATCCGGTGAGCGCGATCGGGATTGCGTCATTCGGACCCGTTGATCTGGACCCCTCATCGCCAGGTTACGGCCACATCACGTCGACGCCGAAGGCTGGCTGGGCAAATTGCGATCTGCTGGGCGAAGTCAAAGGCGCGTTGCGTGTGCCGGTGGGCTTCGATACGGACGTCAATGGCGCGTTATTGGGAGAAGCACGGTGGGGCGCGGCCCGAGGAGTGGAAGACGCCGTCTACATGACGATCGGGACGGGAGTGGGCGGCGGGGCTCTGGTGTCGGGGCGAGTCGTGCATGGCCTCGTGCATCCCGAAATGGGGCATCTGCGCATTCCACACGATTCGCGCGATTCCTTCGCGGGCACCTGTCCGTATCACGGCGACTGCTTGGAAGGCCTGGCATGCGGACCGGCGATCCAGGCGCGCTGGGGCAAACCGGCGCGAGAACTGCCGCCCGATCACCCGGCATGGGTGCTCGAGGCGCATTACATAGCCTTGGGATTGGCGAATCTTGCGTTTGCCTTGTCGCCGGAGCGTTTCCTGCTGGGCGGAGGCGTCATGCAACAGCCGCACCTGTTTGCGTCCGTGCGCGAAGATTTCGCGCGGCTTCTCAACGGCTACGTCCAGCACCGGCAGGTTCGGGAGGGGCTCGAGGAATACATTCAGCCGCCGCAACTGGGCAGTCAGGCCGGGGTGTTGGGGGCATTGGTGCTTGCCGAAACGGCAGCGCAAGGAAACTCAGGCGGAGGGATGCGCGCGTGAAACTTACTGCAACCCTGATCAAGAGCACCGTAGTCGCGGCGCTCGGCGGTTTGCTGTTTGGATTCGATACGGCGGTGATTTCGGGCACCACGGCGGGGTTGAAGTCGACGTTCGTTCTCGCCGATCTGGGGCTCGGTTTCACGGTTGCGATTGCGCTGGTGGGCACGATTCTGGGGGCTATGCTTGCCGGGCCGCCGGGTGATCGTTATGGACGGCGTGACAGTCTCCGCGTGATGGCGATTCTGTATCTGATCTCCGCCATCGGGTGTGGTTTGGCCTGGAACTGGCCCGCGCTTCTGCTGTTCCGATTTATTGGCGGCTTAGGAGTGGGCGGGTCGTCGGTGCTGGGGCCGATGTATATCGCCGAGATTGCGCCGGCGAAGTGGCGCGGGCGGCTGGTGGGCGTGTTCCAGATCAACATCGTGATCGGCATTCTGCTCGCTTACTTTTCGAATTACCTGATTGGAACGGCGGGCCTGGGTGCACAGGATTGGCGTTGGATGCTCGGCGTTTCGGGGATTCCAGCGCTGTTCTTTTTTATGATGCTGTTTGCGATCCCGCGCAGCCCGCGCTGGCTGATGCAGAAGGCGCGGCGCGAAGAGGCAAGAACCACACTGGTCATGGTGGGCGAGCAGAATGTCGATGCGGAGCTCGAAGACATAGCGCGCTCGATCGACGTCGAGCATGGCCACGGAACCGAGCCGCTTTTCAGCCGCAAATATGCGAAACCGATTTTTCTTGCCGTTTCGATCGCAGCATTCAATCAGCTCTCCGGCATCAACGCCATTCTTTATTACTTGAACGACATCTTCGCTCGGGCGGGCTTCAGCAAAGTCTCGGGAGACTTGCAGGCCGTGCTCATCGGCTTCACGAATCTGGTGTTCACGCTGCTGGCGATGTCGATCATTGACCGTTTTGGCCGCAAGAAGCTGCTCCTGATCGGAGCCGTAGGGATGACGGTATGCCTGGCGGGAGTGGCGATAGTCTTCTTCATGAATTCGCACGAATCGCTGCTGGTCTGGCTGCTGGTCGGCTTCATTGCCTTCTTTGCGTTCTCCCAAGGCGCCGTCATTTGGGTCTACATCAGCGAAGTTTTCCCGAACCGCGTGCGAGCCAAAGGCCAGAGCCTCGGCACCTTGACACACTGGGTGTTCAATGCCGCGATCTCTTACGGTTTTCCGGCGGTTGCGACTTATTCGCGCGGCGTTCCCTTCGCGTTCTTCTCGGCCATGATGCTGCTCATGTTCTTCGTGGTGCTCGCTTACTATCCCGAGACGAAGGGCATCACGCTCGAAGACATGCAACGCAAGCTGGGTATCGCCTGAACCCTGGCGTTTAGCTGGTGAGCTCAGCGGCCCAGGGCCACTGACGTTTCGCGCGCGCCCGCCATAGATACGCAATGACGCCGAGCGCGACCAGAGCAACTCCAGCCAAGATGTAGGCGACACCGTTTGACACGAGAATGAAAATCCAGCCTGCGAGCGCCACAAGCGCAGGAATGGGATACAGCGGCATGCGGAACGGCAGCGCCATATCTTTTCGCGTGCGGCGGATGAGAATCACGGCGATGCACTGCGCGGCAAATTGCGTGACGATCTGAATGATGATGAGGCCTTTGATCAACTGCTCCAGGGTCAAGAAGCAAACCAGGGCGGAGACAACGCCCATGTAGACGACCGAAAAGGATGGGAAATGACGCGTGGGATGCGTGCGCGCGAACACCCGGAAGAAATGTCCTTCTACAGCGGCCGCATACGGCACACGCGTGTAGCCGAGCAGCACGCAAAACACGGAAGCGAAGGCGACCCACAGGATGAGCACAGTCATGAGATTTGCCGCGCCGACTCCGTAGAGCTTCTCCATAAACAGGGACACCACGGTATCCGATTTCATCGCTTCCTGCCAGGGCACCACGCCGATGATCGAGAGAGTCATGGCGAAATACAATACCGCGAGGATGCCGATCGAGAGCAGCACGGCGCGGGGGATGGTGACGGTCGGGTTCTTGACTTCGCCTCCGATGAGGCACACGGTGAAATAGCCGCTGTAATCATACATGCTGAGCAGCGTCGCGGCTCCCAAGCCCATGAAAAATCCAGGCGATAACGTGAACGCGCCCGCCGGAAAGCTGAACGCTCGCGCGGCGTTGAAGTGCCAGACGCCGCCCCAAATGATAACGCCCATCGTGATGATGAGACCGATCCAGAGAATGGTTGAAATTTTACCGATGGAGCGGATGTCGCGATAGAGCAGAAATGTCGAGAGCATGCAAACGCCGACGGCCATGATTTTCAGCTCGGGATTCGTCAGCCATGGCAAGAGATAGCGCGCATACTGGCCGAAGCCGAGCGCGCCGGAAGCGGCGGTAAGCGGAGCGGCCAACATCACCTGCCAGAGAAACAAGAAGCCCATCAGGCGCCCGAGCGAACGCGGGCCGAAGGCTTGCTGCAAATATTCGTAGGAGCCGCCCGATCCCGGCATTGCGGCGCCGAGCTCGGCCCAAACGAGGCCGTCGCAGGTAGAAATCAGCGCGCCCATAATCCAACCCAACAGCGCCTGCGGCCCATGCATAGCCGAGAGGATGAGCGGAATGGTCAGGAACGGCCCGACGCCGACCATCTGCAGCATGTTCGCGGCCAGTGCCGGGAACAGGCCCATCCCGCGCGTTAAGCCCGGTGTGGTGGTGCCGATTTGAGGCGAATTCACTTCGAGCGTGAGATCGCAGCGCCTACTTCAGCGGGCGGACCGCGACCTCCTTGAAGAAGACGATGTCATTATCGCTGTGATTCTGCAGGCCGATATAGCCGTATTCGGGGCGTTCGCCGCGTTCGGGTTCATAACTGAGTTTCTTCGGCGGGACCGGCTGCCCTTCCGTATAATCGGTGACCTTGATGTCATTGACGGTGACGATCGTCCGTAGCCCATCAAGCGTGATATCCATTGTGTTCCACTGAGGGCCTGGTTTGCCGGGACGCGCCAACGGCTTTGTGAGCGAATACAAAGTGCCGGTGATGTGATACTCGTCTTCACCGGGCGCGACGTTATCGATTTGGACTTCATAGCCGTAATTCACTGGCATCCAGGGCTCGGTGGGCGCAATTGGAATGCGAATGAAGACGCCGGAGTTGTCGTTTTGATCGCGCATTTTGTATACGACGCGGAGCACGCAGTTGCCCAATTTGCTGCCTGTCCAATACAGCAGGCCCATGCCGCCGTGGGTCTGGATCAATCCATTCTCGACGGACATGTATCCTGGTCCCACGTGCTTCCACCCGTTCAGATCCTTACCGTCGAACAGCTGCTTCCAGGGCTGATCTCTTGCATACAGGACGCCAGAAATCGGCGCTGGTGCATATAATGCGCCATAAGATGGCGCTGGCGCGTATAAATTGCCATAGAAGGGCGCTGCTGCCGGAATCGCCACCGCGATCAGCAAAGCCGCCCAAACCGATCTGGTCATCAAGATCTCCTGTTGAGGATTGTAACGAGCGGGCAACGTGTTTCACCATTTTGCTGTCTCAGGATGTAGCATGAACCTCCTGCCACGTAATGAGAAGTTCTTCGACCTTTTCCGGCAACATATACAGATCGTGTGCCAGTCGTCAGAACTGCTGCTGTCCGGTCTGAAGTCCGGCTACCCTGGGATGCGCCGGATCTCGAAACAGATGGAGGCGCTCGAGCGCAGCGGCGACGAGGTGATTCATCAAATCTTTCGAGTTCTGCAGACCACGTTCATCACGCCCTTCGATCCGGAAGACATTCAGACGCTCGCGACGACGCTCGATGATGTTCTGGATGCGATGGAAGACGCCACCTTTCGCATTTCCGGGTACCGCGTCGATCCGATTCCCGAAGCGGCGGTCGAACTTGGAAGAATGATCAACGATTCGACTAAAGCGCTGGCCCGAGCACTGGAAGCGCTGGAGCATCGGCAGCCGGTGTATGACGCGGTAGTCGAAGTCAATCGGCTCGAGAACGAAGCAGATGCAGTAGAACGCACGGTACTAAGCGACTTGTTTGCGAATGGGACCGATCCCATCACGGTGATCAAACTCAAGGATGTTTTTGAGATTCTCGAGCAGGCGACGGACCTGTGCGAGGACGTTGCCGATGTCATTCAGAACGTCGCGGTAAAGAACAGTTGAGCGCATGTCCGTACTAGGACTTGTCGTCGTCATCATCTGTATCGCGCTGGTTTTCGATTTCGTCAACGGGTTTCATGACGCTGCGAATTCCGTTGCCACCGTAATTGCGACACGCGTGCTCGCGCCGGTGCAGGCGGTCGGATTGGCGGCGGCCTTCAACTTCCTGGCGGCATTCTTTTTGGGGACGGGAGTGGCTACCACGCTGGGCAAAGGTTTTGTCAACACGGATATCGTCACGCCGTATGTTCTGCTGGCCGGGCTTATCGGCGCGGTCATCTGGAACTTGCTGACGTGGTATGTCGGATTACCGATCAGCTCCTCTCACGCGCTGATTGGAGGCTACGCGGGAGCGGCCGTTGCAAAGGCCGGCATGCACGGCCTGATCGTTGGTAAATGGCCGAGCACGCTCGCGTTTCTGGTGCTCGCGCCGCTGATCGGGCTTGTGCTCGGCTACTTCTTGATGGTGGCGGTGTACTGGATTTTCCATTCGTATTCGCCTCCGCGAATGGATCGCTTCTTTCGTCATGCGCAGATTTTCTCAGCGTCCTTATTGAGCTGTGCGCATGGCACCAACGATGCGCAGAAGACAATGGGCATCATTACGGCTGTGCTGGTGGCAGGCGGGTTTCAGCACACGTTTCATGTTCCGGACTGGGTCATTCTCGCCTCGGCGACAGCGATGGGTCTGGGAACATTGAGCGGCGGATGGCGCGTGGTGCGCACGATGGGCACGCGATTGACACGGCTGAAACCGCGGAGCGGTTTTTGTGCGGAAACAGGCGCGGCGATCTCGATTCTTTTGGCAACGTGGCTGGCGCTGCCGGTTTCAACTACCCATGCGGTCGCGGGTGCGATCGCGGGCGTCGGTTCTATTCAACGGGTACGCGCAGTGCGCTGGAATGTTGCGGGAAATATTGTCGTCGCCTGGGTGCTGACCATTCCGGCGGCGGCGGTGGTCGCGGGCATCACGTTCTTGGTGATTCGGCTGTTCGATCCGCGCGCCTGATCAGAACGTGAAGCGCAACCGCATATCCATGCGCCGCTGGTTGCTGGCGGTTGCTTCAGCTCCGTAGCCGCCCGTAATGCCTGTCGATTCGAGAAAATATGGCGAGGTGAGCGCTCCGTTCGGCGTGTTCAGGTTTTCGTGATTGATTATGTTGCGGGCGTTTACCGACAACGTCAGATTGTAGCGGTGCTCGGTTTCGCCTCCGCCGAATCCATGCGGGCCTCCGCCGCCAAACCCGCCGAAACCGCCGCCGTGGTGTCCGCCGCCTGTGTTTGCACGCGCGCCACCGGAAGGCCCTTCGAACTTCGTGGTGCCGAATCCCCAAGTCTTGCTAAGGCGCAGATTGAGGCCGATAAAGCCCGGGCCGGTGCCCGCGTTGCGTTCGATCATGTCCGATGTACCGGGTTCGGGCACAAGCGGATCAGCAGCTAAATTTAGATACGGAACACCGTAAATGAACTGCGTCGGCGTTCCCACCACGGTGGGCCGCGCTGTCGGCGTGACTTGGCCTTGCAGATAGAGATCCGTCCCGGTGGTGATGTTGAAGGGAGTGCCGCTATGCGCGACGATGAACGGAGACAGCCGAAAACCCCGGGGCATCGCGATGGAGCCGCCGACGAAAAGATTGTTTTCGATGTCGAGCGAAGAGCGGCCCCAGTCGGCAGCGAAGTCGTAAGGATCTGCGGGAATCGTGTCTATGCCATCCGTGTCGCTGTGCGCATTGTTGTAACTGTAGCGGCTGAATAGCGTGAACCATCTCCCAATGGTGGAGTTGACGTTGATCAGCACCATGGTCTGCTTGAAGATACCGTCGGACTGGAAATCGTAGATGTCGCCCGCGTTATTGCCGTAAGGCCGGCAGCAGATATTTCCCGATGTAGTCACTCCGTTTCCATCACCCACTTCTTCCGTTGCGCCGGGCGGCAGTTCGCCGGGGATTGGATACGGGGCGTTGATATCCGCCGTCCGCAGTTCATGCGTGCCCCGCGAATTGAGAAGATTTACTGAAAGCGTTGTGTGGCTAAAGAGCTGACGTTCCACTCCGACCGCGGTTTGCATCAGGCGCGGCGCTTGCAGACGGCCGTCGATCTCATAATGTTGCTGAATATTGGAGGAGATGCCTGCTAAATCGCCAAGAGGTATGGCCGAATCGAACGCCGCATTATAAAGCGTGGGATCGTTCCATGTATACGATGTCTGGTTATTTGTGTTCAAGCCGTAACGATACGCGGTCAACACGTTCGTAAGCGCGAAACGGTCATAAAACACTCCCCAACCGCCGCGAATGACGGTCTTGGCCCTGCCGTTCGGCCCTTTGGAGTCGGGAGACCAAGCAAAGCTGAATCGCGGAGCCCAATCGGCGTGATCCGGTATATCGTTTTGCGCTTCCAAGCGCAGTCCAAAGCTCAGCGTCAAATTGCGCGAAGCCCGCCAGTCATCCTGAACGAAGGGCCCGTAATCGATTTGAGTCAGCCCTATATACGGGTTGCCGGTATTTACCGTGTATTTGGACGGGCCGTAATGAAAAACATCGGTAACTTGCTGGCTGGAGTAACCGGCGTTCAAAAGTTGTTCCGTGTAGAGGAATTGCTGAATTGAGGTAAGCTCGGCCGTGGTTCCCGTTTCCACAAAACCCGGCCCGAGCACGGGGAACATGCCGCCCAAAAAGGAATACTGGCCGTTGAAGCCCTGCGGCGTGGAATCGTACAGGGCGGTTCCCCTTACTCGGACGCCGGTCTTAATGGTGTGCGCGCCGGACGTGATTGTCGTGTAATTCTGCAGCTCAAAATAGTTCTCCAGATCGTACGACCTGGGATACTGCGCCGAGCTGTAACCCGAACCGCCCGCCACAAAGGATTGCGAAACGTCAAGTGTGGGAGCGTCGCTCTGGCTTTTCGTGTTTTCCAAAGTGCGGTCGAACTCGAAGTGCGTTTCATTTATTACGTGCGCGCTAAAAACCGCGGTTTCCACCATCTGCGCGGTTTGCTCGTTCGTGCCTTCGGAATATCCATAACTCGGCAGATTTAAATTGCCGATGGTGAGATTCGGCAAGTCAAAGGCGCCGATTCCTGTCAGTATATGGTCATTTTTCAGATAGGCGTAACGGAAACTCAGCGTGTTGTTCGCTCCTAGTTGCCAATCGACACGCGGACTCACAGTCGTTCGTCTTTGCGGAGTCGGGAAATAGTTCTGGTAAGAGACATGGTTGAACAGATCCGATGTCGGAATCGTCGCGGTGATGATTCCGTTGTCGTCGATATTGCGTCGCTCCACGTCGAGGAAGAAGCTGGCGTGCTTGGTAAGCGGGCCGCTCAAGTTTCCGCCAAAAAGCTGCGTTCGGAAGGGCGGATTCACCTTGAGGAACGGATTGCGCGAGTTCCAGATGCCATCGCTGATGTCGTAGTAGCTTTGGCCGTGGAATTTGTCGGTGCCCGGTTTGGTAAAGATCTGGATACGGCCATAGCCAAGCTTGTCGAACTCGGCTGAAAATGGATTCGAATTAATGCGAATCTCACGGATAGATGATTTCGGCGGCAGGCGGCCGCCGGTGAACCCGTCGATAAAGATCTGGTTGCCGCCTGGTCCGGCGGAGGGTCCGGCCAGCGCCTCGAGATCGGCTTGTAAGTCGTCCGGATCATCGGGCAACGCGTCCAGATCTTCTTGCCGCAAGACGAGAGCGGTCGCATTATTCTCCGGTTGCGTGCTGACGGTATTGCCTTCGCTGGTATCGCTGACCGTGACCTCCTGCCGCTGCGTCTGCACGGTCATGACGATATTCCCGGCGGCGGCCTGTCCGGCGACGACCGTCACCGATTTGGTGCCTTCCTGCTGCAAGCCTGAATAAGTTGCGGAAACCGTATAGGCGCCGGGCGCCACGCCTCGAAACAGATAATTTCCGGTGGCGTTCGATTTCGTCGTTTGCACGGTCCCGCTTTGCGTAGCGAGCGTGACGACTGCTCCCGGAATTACTCCGCCGGTGTCATCCTTCACACTGCCGCGTACCACGCCCGGGCCGCCCGGCCCATTGCCGGCATGCGCGGCGGGTGGTTGCGCCGAGGGGGCCGGACCGGCAAACGAGCACGATACGGCGACGGCCGTCAAGAGTACAAGTAGAGTTTTTGACTGCATTCCTTATCCGGTCCCGCGTTTCTCAATTTCGCCCACAACGCGACCCAGGCACTCAACGGCCCGGGCGCCCCGCCGTGCGCTATTCCGCGGGAACCCCCATGTCGAGACTCCAATCACCGAGCGAGCGGCCTTGCCGCGGCGGGGCAGACTGAAAAATAGCTTCCACACCCGCAATAATGCTGGATGCAATCAGGCCCGCGTTGCCGGCGCTCGCGGCGGTACCGGAGATGACGACCGCGTCCCCTGGTTTCAGGTCAGAGATATTGATGGCCGGCGAGTGCTCTATGATGCGTGGCAGATCTCCCGTTCCCGCGCGCATGGGATCACCTTGCCCGTTGTTTCCTCCGGGCGTCCAATGGCCGCTTGCGCCCTGAGCGGCGCCCGGTGGTCCTGCAGCATGGCCGTCGTTCGGAGGCGCAGGCTCGCCAACGTGGGCCGCGCTTGCCGATCCCGCGTTCCCCTGCGTGGCCCTAAAATCCGGATTCAGACGGCGCGCGAGCATCATGGCCATCATGGGAGGCAATTTTCGGACTACGGAATCGGCGGTCAGGCTTACGTCCACAGGCTGCTTGGTCTGGAGGTCTTTGATCGTCAGTTGCTTTCCATCGGGAGAGATGCTGGTGACGGTTCCCGCCACGGTGCGGAAGGCGCCCGAGTAGACTTTGTGCGCCCTAATAGCTGCGCCATCTTCGCTCTTGTCGCCGATGATGCGCACCTTGTCGCCGGGTTGAATATCGGCCAAGTGAGACGGCGCGGGTGTTCTCGGAGTTTCGGGGGAATAGCGCGTGAATTCCGTTGATGAGTTGGTTGAGACGGTCGCCGGTTTGGGACCCTCCGGCGTGCGCACGGTGATGTTCAGAGTTCCGGTTGCCGCGTCGACCGAGCTAACTGTGCCCGCCGTGCTGTGCTGCCAGGCAGCGGCTTCGGCTTGATGCGCCTGCGCGAGATCCCGTGCCGACATCAGAATGACACTGCGCGCGCTGATCGCACTTGGCTGAGTTGAGTTGGAAGTGTCTTTCGAGCCGCGGACATCTACGCGGTCGCCTATCTGAAAATCCTCGGCGGTGATGCGCTGGGCCGATTTCAGGTCTTTCGCGTCGGGGGGCACCTTGAGCAGCGTTCTTGTGTTTCCTACCAGGACCACAGACTCGGTCCCGGTCTTATCCTTGACGGTTATGGAATGAGCCGCCTGGTCGACCTTGGTTACGGTGCCGATGATGTGCTCGGCGGGTTTCGCGGCTCCGCCGGCGGGTTCCTGCGCCCGGCACGGGACGCTTGGAAGCAGCGCCATTGCGAGGCAGATTGCACAAAGCTTCAACATGAATGCAAGGTCCCGCTCAGTTGGAGCGTTCCCACGTTTGATCGTTACTGAATAGAGGCGGAGTCGAAGAGGTGCAAGTTACTCGGAGGGGAGGATGAAAACGGAGGGAAGAAAAAAACGGGGCGCAACGCCGAACAGCTCGGGGCGCGCGCCCACAATCTTTTAGCCGCGCACGATGGGCATCACCCTATGCGCGGAGGTTTTCTCATTTAGGCAGCGTTGACCAACAGGTCTTCGAAGGAGTCGTTCCCTTCTTCGTGATTGCGATCCGCCTGTTCCTGGCATTGAATGCAGAACGGCGCCCAAGGCACAGCGCTCAAGCGCTTGGGGCTGATCTCTTCTTCGCAATGCAGGCAGATGCCGAAAGAGCCGTCTTCGATGCGACGAAGAGCCGAGCGCACATTGCGCAGCAGATTTGATTCGCGATCCAAATTACGAATAGCCAGCTCGCGTTCGGCGGCATGCTGTACTTCATCGAGAGCGTCCGCGCTTTTCTCGATGGTGATGGCGTCGCGATTGCGAACGATCCGCTCCAACTCGTCCTGCTTGTTTTCCAGGATCTTTCTAAATTTGTTTAATTCGGTCTTCGTCATTTTTCTTATCTCCTTCTTATCGACTAGCGATGCCCACTCATAAAATAATTCGAAGCCGCCAAGTCTCCTGCTTAGACGCAGTACGCTACAAAAAGGTTCTGCACCGGCGGCAGTCCAATAACCCTATCACAGATTCGCGGAACTGCGGAAGGACTGTATGCTCTACTAGCCCGATGCAAAAGCTGCGAGTCAACTATCGCACGATCGCGTGAACCGCAGATGCTCAAACGAGCCGTCAAGGCCGTTGTTTGAGTACCGATAAGCAGGCGCTTTTCGGATTTTTGAATCATACCACGGCTGTCAAGCAATTGATCCACCATTTTCTGAGCGCCGGCCGCGACCAGCCGGACGAGCTTGTAAGGTACCCCGCCCCGTCCGATTCGGCAGACGCCGGAAGCCTTCCTGGGCATTATCGGCAGGCGAGTCTCAAAGCCTTATAGCCCAAGGACATTGCGAGCTAAAAAACTGCTGAAGGGATTGCGGAGCAGGTCCGAAATCCGCGGTCTGCCGCGCAGCACCGAACTCGACTATCGTGTTTTGATGTGTCCATGAGAGGGATAAAGCGTCCCGATTCCGCTCTCCTCGTTGACAGTAGGTACGCCGAGCGGCAATATTCTCTCAGTTCGCAGGAAAGAAAGTAAGAAGGAAGGTAAGTTCGAAAAAGCGGTAGAACTACGGGCTGGGAGTACCCCGAACCGGAAGTACCGGCAAAACTCCGCCGATCACTTTCGCTGTACTCGCTGAACGCGGCGCTCGCGTCAGATGGTGATTCGGCCGCGTAGAAACAGAGCGGCTCGACCTGCGATCTCGACGCGGTCCCCGCGCGACGTGCAGAATACGTCGCCGCCTCGACGCGAGATTTGCCGGGCGCGCAGAGTCGTCTTGCCGAGTTGCTTTGCCCAGTAAGGAATGAGCGTGCAGTGCGCAGAGCCGGTGACCGGGTCTTCGGGCACGCCACGCGCGGGTGCAAAAAAGCGCGAGACGAAATCGCAATCCTTGCCCGGAGCCGTTGCAATGACCGCGAAACGATCGATTCGGCTGAGCGCGTACAGATCGGGCGAGAGCTGCGCGACCTCTTCTTCCGACGCATAGCGGATGAGGTAATCGCGGGCGGCTAAAATCTCAACGGGATTGCCTCCCATCGCGGGGACAAGAATCGGGTCGGGTTGAACCGGCACTGGCGACCGAGAAGGAAAATCCATAAGCAGCAGATCCCCTTCACGACGGACGATCAACTGCCCTGATTTCGTGTCGAACCGGATACGGTCGCCGGGTTCATTCAACTCCTGGAACAGGATGAATGCAGAGGCGAGGGTGGCATGCCCACACAGGTCCACTTCGCAAGCCGGCGTGAACCAGCGCAGATGAAAACTTCCGCCGTTCCGCACAAAGTAAGCGGTTTCGGCGAGGTTATTTTCGGCCGCAATCGCTTGCATGGTCTCATCGGGAAGCCATTCTTCGAGCGGGCAGATGGCTGCAGGGTTTCCAGAAAAGACTCGGCCTGAGAAGGCGTCGACCTGAAAAATCGGTATTTCCACGAGCTGTATGGATGCGGGCCGGGCGCTAATTGATGCGAACCCGGTGCTTTTCTTTCAGAACCAGCTCATCGAAAATCGCAAGCACCCGTTTGCGATACGAATACATGCGGCGCAGCGAGTCGCGGAAGGTATTTTCATACCGCGCAGGCTGCAACCATTTGTGCAAAACCGGCCTGGGAACGTCGATGTCGCGACGCAGATCGTCGGCCGAGTGGCCGCGCAAGAACAGGCCGTAAAAGATTGCCGCTTCGCGTTGCGGTGCGAGCGGATCGAGATCTTCGCGGCCTATCATAACTTCTCAATAACTCCCAATCGTGCGTTCGAAATCCGAACTTTAGATATTGAGGAACTCGCGCAAAACGGTCGCGGTGTCAAGCGCGCCCGCAAAGAGCAGCGGGTCCCTCTTCCTCCCTCGGGGGCACGCATCCGCGCCCTTTGCGCTCCTAAGTCATCAGTCTAACAACCCTGTCAAGTCTCTCAAATTAACGTGCTCGGCGGATGCGAAACCCGCCGGCGAGAGCCTCAAGTAGACATTTATAATCCAGTTCTGCGGGTCCGGCAAGTCCTTTTCGGATGCTTTGCCAGGGGCGATGCCGGTAGAATTGCGCGCTGTGGTTGAAATATGTGCAAAGCTACTGAGTAGCTGGAACCCGCGTCGCCTTAAAGGTGCCGGTATAACCTTCAAACTCCCAGGTTCCCTGTAAGGCATCGCCCTTCAGCTCGCCTTTCACTCTTAACGTGCCCTCACCGGCTTCGCTGGACTTGTAGGGAAAGGCTAAATCGAGTTTGCCGTTTGCGAACGTGCCCTTGACGTCGGAACCGTCCCATTTGCCAGTCACGCGATCTCCGTCCTGTTGAAAAACAGGCTCAACGATTCGCTCGCCGCCCTCGGTTTCAGCTACGAGATGCCATTTGCCAGTGACGGTCGGCGTTTGAGCGATGCTGAGACAGGTCAAAGCCACCAAACCCGCGAGTGCGAGTAGAAGCAGGCGGACATCCCGAATGGGTGCGTGCAGGTTCCGATCCACAGACAAATTCTATCCCGGTCGGCAATGTGGGGGCGCTTTTTCGCGCAAAGGGCCAGAGTTCTCTCGGTGCCCAGGTACTATCATCACCGGTACTGGCCTTACTGGAAAGTCTTTCCTCTTATTCGTTTAAAAGGTAAAACGGACAATACGGGATTTATTCCGGCTTTTTGCCGCCAGAGGAGTGTGTGGGTTGTTAGTCTGCCAAAAGTGGAAAATATATAGCGCGTTTTTATGGCTTGGTGCGTTGTGCCCGTCGGTATGGGGCCAAGTTAGCGTTTTAACGCAACATAATGACAATTCTCGTTCTGGGCTGAACCTGAAAGAGATGGTGTTGACCACTTCGAATGTGAATGTGGATAATTTCGGCAAATTGTTCAGCATGAATGTGGACGGGTACATCTTCGCGCAGCCGCTGTATGTGCCGAGCGTGGCGATTAACGGCGCCGTGCACAACGTAATCTATGCAGCAACTGCTGCCGATTCGGTGTTTGCGTTCGATGCAGATAGCGGCACTTTGCTTTGGAGTAAAAATTACGGTACGCCGGTTCCGAGCTCGGTCATCAATACGCCGAACATTCTGGTGCAGGTGGGAATTATCAGCACGCCGGTAATCGATGCATCGACTCAGATTATGTATGTCGTGACATTGACCTATCCGAACGACGTGCAGACGTTTAGTCTGCACGCCATCGATATCACGAGCGGCAATGAAAAGCTCAATGGTCCGGTTGTCATTTCCGCGTCGGTGCCCGGGACGGGGGACGCGAGCAGCAACGGCGTGGTGCCGTTTCAAGCTCCCCAGGAGAATCAGCGTGTGGCACTTACGGAAGTGAATGGCGTGATCTACATCGCGTTCGCATCGCACGAAGACTATAATCCGTACCACGGCTGGCTGCTTGGATACAGCGCATCAACGCTACAGCAGCTCTATGCCTGGAACGACACGCCAAACGGCTCCGCTGGTGGCATCTGGCAATCCGGCCAGGGACTGGTGGTCGACGCTAACAACAACCTGTACCTCACGGTAGGAAACGGCACGGCGGATGCGCAAACCGGCGGAAGCGATTACGGCGAAGGATTCGTCAAGCTGAGCCCATCGCTCTCGGTGATCGATTATTTCATACCGAATAACTTCGACACGCTGAACTCAAACGATCAGGACGTTTCTTCCGGCGGGCCACTGATGATCCCCGGCACGAATTACATCGTCGGGCAGGGCAAGCAGGGGCTGATGTATGTCGTAAATACGACCAACATGGGACATTTCAACGCTTCGAAGGATCCGGTTCAACAGGAGTTTTCGACTGGCGAGGGGCTATGGGGCGCGCCGGTCTTTTTCAATAGCCCGACGAACCCGATGCTCTATGTCTGGGACTCTTCGAGTGTTCTTCAAGGCTATTCATTTTCGAATGGAACCTTTGCGACGTCGCCTTCCTCATCCGGATCGGCATCGATCTCAGGCTGCTGCACGGGAGGCGCATTGTCGATCTCGTCCAACAATTATGCCGCGGGCAGCAGTATTCTCTGGGCGTCCGTTTCGCTGACTTCGCCGATCCACAGCCTTGCCGACGGGCAACTCTTTGCGTATGATGCGACGAATATCGGCCATGAGCTTTGGGATTCCTATCAGAATCAGGCGCGCGACGATTTCGGGTATTGGGCTAAGTTCGTTGCGCCGACGGTCGCGAATGGAAAGGTCTACATGGCCACGTCTTCGGGTCAACTGGTAGCCTATGGACTGCTAACGAATGGGTTAAACGCAACTGTCATCGACGACCTGGTTACGGGAAGCGGGACAAACCAGTTTAAGTACGTAGGAAGCGGATGGAGCCACTGCTCGAAGTGCGGCAGCAATCTGTACGACGAGACCAACAGTTGGGATAACACGACGAACGACGATGTCACGGTTGCGTTCAACGGCACGGGAGTCAAGTTTTACGGGGTGCAGGACACGTTGCACGGCGTCGGCGCGGTTTCGATTGATGGCGGCACGGAAACCGACATCGATTTCTATGCGCCGCAAAGGGCCGGTGACGTTCTGCTGTGGACCAGCCCTGTGCTGGCGCCAGGCGTCCACACCTTTAAGTTACGGGTAACCGGCACCAAGAATCCAAAGTCGACGAATTACTACAGCGTTCCCGATCGGATCGATATCTTGAACCCGAGCGCCGTACCGGCTCCGACGGGACTTTCGGCCACGGTAGAAAGCGGTTCCATTGTCTTGAATTGGACGGCGAGCGCGGGCGCGGACTCGTATGACATATACCGCGGCACCAGTTCCGGCGCGGAAGCCGGCTCGCCGATCGCCACTTCGACGACGACAACTTACACGGACAGCAGTGTTTCTCCCGGACCGACTTATTACTATACCGTGGCAGCAGTAACTGCGAACGGGACGTCTGGAGCGTCCAACGAGGCATCGGCGAGCTTAGGACTTGGCGCGCTCGCAAATGGCACTTACACGATTACTAACTCGACGGGCACGTTGGTGTGGGATGACCCGGCTTGGTCCAGCTCACTGGGGACGAACATCCAGTTGTATGCGTCCAACGGCGGCGCCAATCAAAAGTGGGTCTTCACGGCGATTGGAAACGGTTATTACACCATTGAGGACGACTGCAACGGCCTGGTTTTGGACGATCCAGGGTTTAGCAAGAGTGCGGGCACTAAGCTGGTCCAATGGAGCACGAACGGCGGAAATAACCAGCACTGGCTAGTGACGCCGTCGGGCAAGGGATATATTATCCAGAGCGAATACAGCGGACTGGTGGCGGATGGGACAACAAATACCCAAAACACCTCGATTGTGCAGAACACCGGGAACGGCTCAGCGACGCAGGTGTGGACGATCCACTAAGCCGGGTCCAGTGTAAAGGGTGGTTCGTCTGAGCACGACCGAGCGATTCGTGTGCCTGCTTGTGGGGGTGTGTGCGTTGTGGGCGTGTCTTGCCGCCGCCGCACCACCCGAACCTGGTCCTCCGCCGCCCTACACAGTGACGGACATTGCGCTCCTGCCGTGGGTGAGCGACGATGTCGCTCCACATATCAATGCTTCGGGCGAGATCTCATTGTGGCAAGAGACAGCCGACCATATCATTCACGCGTTTGTGTGGAAGCAGGGCGTGTTGGAGGATCGCGGAGCACTTCCCGGCTACGTGAGCAGCATCGCAACGCAAATCAATGCGGGGCGCGATATTACGGGCTGGTCGGTTGACGGCAAGAATCTAGTGGACAGCCGTGCGACCACGCACGCGTTCCTCTGCAGTCGTGGGCAGATGCGCGACTTGGGGACGCTGGGTGGCGGGGACAGCAAGGCAATCGGGATGAATCAATCGGGCGCGGTGGTTGGCTGGTCGAGCATGCCTGATTCGAACCGGCACGCGTTTCTATGCCGCGGCGGGAAGTTGAAGGATTTGGGTACGCTTCCGGGTGGCGCGTTTAGCGCAGCGTACGCGATCAATGAAGACGGCAGCGTGATCGTTGGCGCGGCTGAAACATCACAGCACCTTGTGCATGCGGTGATGTGGAAGGGGAGCGTGATTGCGGATTTGGGCACTCTGCCGGGTGGCTTGCGCAGCCGTGCGCTTGCGCTGAATGAGCGAGGAGAAATCGTCGGATTCTCGGAAGCCGAAGGCGCGGAGACTCATGCGTTTCTTTATGCCGATGGGCGAATGCAGGATCTCGGTTCGCTCGGAAAGGATCCGATGCGTGCGAACGCGATCAACAATCACGGGCAGATTGTGGGGGCTTCGGGAGTCAATGCGTTTGTGCGTCACGCGTTTTTGTGGGAAGGCGGAAAAATGCAGGACCTCAACAAGCTGGTTGCGCCGGCGAGCGGCTGGCGAATCCAGGAGGCGACGGATATTAATGATGCGGGCGAGATCCTCTGCATCGCGACGCGCGCGGAGGCGACTGGCAAGTGGCACTTACTACGGCTGAGCCGGTGAATACGGGAAGGCTGAGCGGTTCCGAGTCTTTGGAGCATCTGGCCATTCATCTACAATTCTGATTGCGCAAATGCGGGTCTCAATGCGCTTGTGATTTTACAAACCTCTCCACCTCGATTACGGCGATACGCTACCTTTGACATCTGGGAAACGCTAGTGCAGTCCCGTGCGTATCACTAGAGACAGTCGCTAAGGGAGAGTTACATACGGCACGAATCGCGGCGTTGGCATTACTCAGTTTTTTTAGCGTGCATCTGGTGCGCGCCCAAAATCCATTTAGCTTAATTCCGAGTTTTGGTGTCGAAGCCGGTGTTCCTCTGAACCAGATGTTCAGCACGTACAGTATCACTGCTTTGGATTATCCGGTAAGATATACGCCTTTCAGCTATTCAGTGCCTCGCTATGAAGTCGGCGCCTACGCTGATTTTCATTTCACCAAGCATTGGGGATTCGAAGTCGACGGTCTGTTCCGGCCGGGAAGCGTCTCCTTCGAGCAGCCGCTCTACCAGTTTTATGAGCACACGTCGTTCGACATCTGGGAATTTCCGTTTATGTTCCAGTACACGGCCATCCGAGGTCCGCTTCGGCCCTTTGTCAATGCAGGCGCGTCATTCCGGCACATTTCCGGAGTTCAGACCAGTCTAATTGGACCGGGCGTGTCCCCAATCACGACAAACACTTCCGACTTTCTCCGTAACTGGAGCAACTGGGGCGGCGTGATGGGAGTCGGCGTTGCGTTGAAGCTTGGCCCGCTCGAAGTGAAACCGGAGTTTCGCTATACGCGATGGATCAATCAGGACTTCAACTCGCTCGGCCTGACAAATAGCCTGAATGAAAGCGTCATTCTGCTTGGGATTGGCTTCTGATTCAATGTCCTTCGGCTTCTAAGAACCTCTCGGCTTCAATGGCAGCCATACAGCCGGCGCCTGACGCTGTAATCGCTTGCCGGTAAGTGCGATCTTGCACGTCGCCGGCGTGAAAGACGCCACTGATACTGGTCCGCGCGCCGCCGTGCGAGACGATGTAGCCGTCGGCGTCTAAATCGAGCTGGCTCGCGAAAGGTTTCGTATTGGGAATGTGGCCGATTGCGACAAAAAAGCCGTCCACGGCGCGATCGTAAACCTCGTGCGTCTTCACGTCGCGCAGCTTCACGCCTGTTACTTCGCCCTTCTCGATGTCGTAAATATCTTCGACCACTGTGTTGGTGATGAACGTGAGCTTCGGGTTATTGCGCGCGCGGTCGAGCATGATCTTCGAGGCTCGAAACGTCTCGCTGCGATGCACGACTGCTACTTCGATTCCGAAGCGGCTCAGAAAGTTCGCTTCCTCCATGGCCGAATCTCCGCCGCCGATGACCATAATCTTTTTGCCGCGAAAGAAAAATCCATCGCACGTAGCGCAGGAGCTGACGCCACGGCCGATGAGCTTCTGTTCATTCGGTAAATTCAGCCAGCGCGCGGAAGCGCCAGTCGCAATAATCAGAGTGCGGGTCTGAATCTTTTCGCCGTGCTCCAGTTCGAGCGTGATCGGACGCCGGCAAAGTTCGGCATGTGTGACGCGGCCGGCTTTGAACACTGCTCCGAAGCGTTCCGCCTGCTCCTTCATGTTCTGCACCAAAGCTGGGCCTTGAATGCCTTCCGGAAAACCGGGGAAGTTTTCAACCTCCGTGGTGATCGAAAGCTGTCCGCCGGGCTCATGCCCCTCGAGCACCAGCGGTTGGAGATTGGCTCTAGCGGTGTAAATAGCGGCCGTGTTGCCGGCGCAGCCCGAGCCTAGAATGACTACGTTCAGAAGATCGCTCATCGAGTGCGGTACGAATGCTCATCCAAGTTTAAATGAGCGACGCAGATCGCTCATCAGTTTAAATCAGCGATACCGGCCGTTCATCCCAGAAAGTAGCTCGTAACGTGATACGCCAACCATGACCCACAGTATGCAAGCGCAAGCATATAGGAAAACTGAAAAATTGGCCACTTCCAGCCGCCCGTTTCGCGCTTGACAACCGCCAGCGTAGAAAAGCATTGCATCGCGAAGGCAAAGAAGATGAGAAGCGCCACTGCGCCCGCCGCATTCAGATCCTGACGCACGGCCGCCTGCAAACCCTTTGACTGCTCGTCTCCTTCGATGCCATAAATCGTTCCCAAAGTTCCGACGATCACTTCGCGCGCCGCGAGAGAGGTGATCAAGCCGATGCCGATCTTCCAATTGAAACCAAGCGGCTTGATGGCTGGCTCAATGGCTTTGCCGATCCTGCCCGCATAGCTGTGCTCGAGCGGCGGGGCTTTCCCATCGTGCAGCGGCAGATGCGCGACTACCCATAAAACAACGCTTACGGCGAGGATGACTGTTCCTGCGCGGCGCAGAAAGACCTTCGATCGATCGACGAGCCGCAAGCTGAGCGAGCGAAACGTGGGCCAGCGATACGGCGGCATCTCCAGAATGAAGGAAGAGCGGCCGCTTTTGAGCACGGTCGATTTCAGCAGCCGGGCAATGGCGACGGCGGCGAGAAAACCGAGCACGTACAAGCCCAGCATGGTCGCGGCGGGGAGCGAAAAGAAATTGCCGAGGATGCGAATATTCGGCACAAAGGCCGCAATGATGAGCGTATAGACCGGCAGGCGCGCCGAGCACGTCATCAGCGGCGCAATCATGATCGTCGCCGTGCGGTCGCGTTTGTTTTCGATAACTCGGGTCGCCATTATCGCCGGCACCGCGCATGCGTAGGCGGAGAGTAGCGGAATAAAGGATTTGCCCTGCAGCCCAATCTTCGCCATCGTGCGGTCCGCAATGAGCGCTGCGCGCGATAAGTATCCAGAGTCTTCGAGAATGCCGATAAAGAGGAACAGCAGCAGAATCTGCGGCAGAAACACGATGACGGCACCGACGCCGCTCCAAACGCCATCAATTAGAAGCGAGCGCCACGGCGAATCCGGAAGTATGTGCGTCATCCAGCGGCCGGACCAAAGAATTGCCGCCTGCAGACCATTCATCAGCGGCTGCGCCCAGGAAAAAATGCTTTGGAAGACCGCGACCACGATCGTTAGAAAGATAAGCGGTCCTGCAATCGGATGCAAAAAGACCGCATCAAGCCGGCGTGTCCACAAGGGCGGCGCTGGCGCTTTATACGATGCGCGCACGCCCAGCTTGGCGGCCCATTGACGGCACTTCGGAATATCCTGCAGAACGGGGAGTTCAATTTTCGCGGGCGGAGTGTTCAGCCGCACCGCCGTCCCTTGCAGAAATTGTTGAATGCGCTCGATGCCCGTGCCTTTAGTTGCGCTGATCAGCGCGACAGGACAGTTCAACTCCGCTGCCAGCGCCGCCACGTCCACCTTGCCGCCGCGCACTGCCAAATCGTCTGCCATGTTCAGCAGGACGAGCGTGGGCAATTGCAGGCTGAGAATCGGAGCGGCGAGCACCAGGTTCCGCCCGAGGTTGGTCGCATCCAGAATCAAGATCACGGCGTCGGGTCTCGGAAAATCCGGCCGCACGCCTTTCAGAACATCGTGGGTAATCTGTTCGTCTTCGGCCCGCGGATTCAGGCTGTACACGCCAGGCAGATCCACCAGGAAGACTTCATGCTGGTCCTTCAGCTTCGCTTTGCCCATCCGGTGCTCGACGGTGACGCCGGGGAAGTTCGCTACTTTTTGCCGAAGGCCCGTGAGCCGGTTGAATAGTGTCGATTTGCCCGAGTTCGGCGGCCCGACAATGGCTACGATGATCGGGCGATCGGTAACGGGCACGGGAGGACGAATCGAGGGATTCGGCAACAGGCCGGCGCGAGGCGTACTTCCGTGACAGCTACTCATGGAAGCACGACAAGATCGGATTCCGGATCGCGGCGGACATAGAGACGAGCCGCGGTGTCATCCCGCAAAGCCACTTCGGAGCCATCCACACGAAACACCCGTGGTCCGCGGCCGGGGGCGCGCTTGCCGGGAACGACCTCGTTGCCCGGCAGAAAACCTAACTCCATCAACCGGCGCGCCATATCCTCGGGCAGATCCAGGCGGTCGAGAATGCAGCGCTGTCCCGTGGGAAGGTCGGCCAAGGTCCGGGGCGCTGGAACAGAATTGCTCTTGCGCCGCCGCTTCGCGGATGCCATATACGACCAGTTTAGTATGAGATACCCCGCTGCACGTGTCAACTACTTGGTTTGAAAGAGGATAGAACACTGTTCAAGAGGGAAATTTCTTTTTTCGACGGCGCTTCGGGTGAATGCTATCATCGACCCATCTACCATGCTGCGAGAGTACTCGCAACGTCCCGCGTCCAATCCGGAACGGGAAATGAGCGGGTGTTACACCCGCAAAGAGGTTTGCCGGCTGTTGAAGATCGACCAGCGGCAGCTCAAAACCTGGGAACGCCAGCAATTGATGCCGGAGCTCGCGCAATACCGGTTCTCGGACCTTCTCGCGCTGAAGAAGATTGCTCGCCTTCGTTCGGAAAACGCCCACCCGCGTGTCATCAAGCAAGCCATGCAGGCGTTGCGGGCGTGGCTTGCCGATTCACCCCAATTGAGCGAGGACGTTCAAGTCTATAAGGATGGCCGCCGCGTGCGAGTGCAGATCGGTAAGCAGAAAATGGATCCCTGCTCCGGCCAACTGCTCTTTGATTTTGCCGAACTCGAAATCAAGAAGCTGTTGCATCTTCCCGCTTCGCACAAGGGGTCGGCGCGCGTGGCGCAACAAGTGCGCAACAAGATTGAGGCGGATCGCTGGTTCGAGCGCGGGCTTGAATTGGAGCAAACCGGCGCGCCCTATGAGCAGATCATCGAGGCCTATCAAAGGGCGGCAGAGCTCGATCCGCAATCGGCCGGTGCGCTGGTGAATCTCGGCACGGTATTCTTCAACGGGCACGCCTGGGCGGATGCCGAAATTCAATACAAGAAGGCGCTCGAAATCGATCCGCGTTACGCTCTGGCGCATTTCAATCTCGGCAATTTATATGACGAGCGTGGCGATACCACCAATGCTCTGCATCACTATCTGGAAGCGCTCAAGTTATTTCCGGATTATGCGGACGTACACTACAATCTCGCGCTTCTGTATCAGACGCGGCGCGATCCAATGGGCGCGCTGCGGCACTGGAAGGCATTTTTAAAGCTCGATCCCACTAGCACGTGGTCGCAGATTGCCAGGCGAGAGCTTGCAAGAATCGAAGCGCAGACCGTGGTGAGCGGAAGCAAATCGCCATCGCCGAAAGTGGTTGCGATGAAGAGCGACAAGGTTTGAGCGAGCCTGCAGCGATTGCCGCCATTGTCCTTGCCGCGGGTGCAGCGACGCGCATGGGCCGCTTGAAGCAGTTGCTTCCCTATGGCGGCGGCACGCTAGCTGGGCATGCAATCGAGCAGGCGATCGAAGCCGGATTCAAGCCCGTCATTGTGGTTACCGGCGCGGAAAACGCATCGGTACAAGAAGCCGTGCGACGCTTCCCGGTCGAAATCGTTTTCAATGAGCGCTGGCAGCTCGGTATGGGGTCTTCGATCATTGCCGGTCTCAAACATGCAGAGGCGTATCGGCCCGCTATGGTGGCCATTATGCTGGCTGACCAGCCGCTCGTAACGGCTCGTCATTTGAAGGAAATGGCGCGACTGCTCGAAGAAGGCCAAAGTAAGATCGTCGCGGCTGAATATAACCGCACCTTGGGGGTTCCAGCGCTGTTTAGGCGAGAAATGTTTGGCGAATTGCTTTCACTTGACCCAGAAGCAGGCGCCCGCCACATTCTGCGCAGGGGAAGAGTGGATACCGCCACCTATTTGCTGCCCGAGGCAGGCGTTGATATCGATACGCCGGAACAGTTCTCCGCTCTGCAAAATGAGGGAACGTACCACAATATATAGATTTCCACAGGCGCATCAGCCGATTCCTAGTATCTGACATCCTTTACATCTTCAGAAATGCCCTGTACCATAGATTCAACCCCCGAGAATATCTCTTAAGATAGGAAGGGTATCGCCGTTGCTGAAGCTTAAGCGAGTCGAAATTCAAGGCTTCAAGTCCTTCTACGACCGAACGGAAATGAAGTTCAAGGGCAGCGGCATTGCTGCGGTAGTAGGCCCGAACGGATGCGGCAAATCGAACCTCAGCGACGCCATTAGCTGGGTTCTGGGCGAGCAGTCGGCCAAAAGTTTGCGCGGCTCCCGGATGGAAGATGTGATCTTCGCCGGCACGCGCGATCGCAAGCCGCTTGGCATGGCTTCGGTCACGATGACGCTGGTTCCGGACGAAACGGCTGCGCCCATCGCGCTTCCGTCCTATGCAGAGGATACGGGCACTCATCTCAACGGCAACATGAACGGCGCAAGCGCGCACGCAAACGAAGACGCCGAGCACGCGCCTCTCAAAACCCAAGCTGCGAGAACGGCCGAGCGCCAGGGCGAGATCACCATCACGCGACGCCTCTATCGCTCCGGCGAAAGCGAGTATCTGATCAACGGCCGCGTCGCTCGTTTGCGCGACATTCAGGATCTATTTTTCGGCACCGGGTTGGGTCCGGAAAGCTACGCCATCATTGAGCAGGGCCGCATCGGCCAGATCCTTAGCAATAAGCCGCAGGACCGCCGCAATGTTATCGAAGAAGCGGCCGGAATCACCAAATTCAAAACCCGCAAGCGCCTTGCGGAAGCCAAGCTCGAAAGCGCCAAGCAGAACCTCTCGCGTGTGTTCGACATCCTCGAAGAGGTCACGCGGCAGGTCAATTCACTCAAGCGGCAAGCGGCCAAGACGCGGCGTTACGCGGAGCTCAAAACGGAAGCCACTGCGTATCTGCGGCAGGTGCTCGCGTCGCGCTTCCGCCTGCTTGAGCGCGAGACTGCGAAGCTTGCGATTGAGTTGAACCTTGCCTCCGCCGGGCTCGATGAGATCCAGACCGCAATCATCGAGCGCGAAACGGATAAATCCGCCGTTCTCGAAGCCTCGTACGCCAACGAAGAGCGGCTCACTGCCGCGCGGCAGCAACTGGCAGATCTGCATCTTGAAGCCGAGCGCGCACGCAGCCAAATCGAATACCAGCTGAAACAGGCGCAGCAGATCGATCAGCGGCTCGCCGCCGCCGCACAAGAGAGCCAAGCTTTGGCAACGCAGCAGCGGGAGCGCGCCGCCGAGCTCGAGCGCCGAAGCGGGGAACTGATCACGCTCGGCACAGATTGCGCGACGGCCCGTGAACAACTCGAAGCCAAATCGTCCGAGCGCCAGCAAGCGCAGAACCGGCTCACGGCTCACGAGCAGGCGCTCGAATCCGCGCGCCAAAAAGTCATGCGGCTGCTCGGCGAAGCGTCCGGTCTCAAAAATCGCGTTACGCAGGTCGATGCGCAGCTTGCCTCGATTGACCGCGATACAGTGCGCGCTCAAGCCGAGGAACAGCAGTCGCGATCGGATCTCTCACGTCTCACTCAGCTCAAAGCGCAGCTGTCGGAGCGCGTTTCTGCGCGGCAGACGGAGTTGATTTCGCTCACCGACCAGCGCAACGCCTTGCAGCAGGAGTTAAATGAAAAACGCGCTGCCGTGAATGAGAGCCGGCAGGCGCTCGATCGCCTCCGGGCCGAACATTCGCGTGTGAAAGCGCGAAAGGATTCGCTCGAAGAAGTCATCCAGCATCGCAGCTACACGACTGAAACGGTCAAGCGTCTCTTTACGGCCGTTGAGCGCGGCAAGGCGCAGGAATTTGAGCCCGTAGGCGTGCTCGCCGATTTTCTTGAAGTCGATCCGCAGTTCGAAAAAGCCGCGGAAGAGTTCCTCCACGATGAGCTTGAGTACGTGGTGGTGCGCGATTGGTCCCAAGCCGATCGCGGCATCGAGCTTATGCGCACGGAAGTGAACGGCCGAGCTACGTTTCTGGTTGAAGATACCTACGAATCGGACGCCTATTCGACCGAGCTTCCGCGTCCGGCCACGCAGACCGGCGCTCTTTCACCGCTTGCCGATGCGCTGAAGCTCACAAATGGACTGGCGAACCTTCCGTTGCATCTGTTGCCGCGAATATCTTATTGCTACATCGCCCTGGATCGGTCGATTGCGCGTCAGATGGCGAGACGTTTCCCGCATTGCTGGTTTCTTTCGACCGACGGAGTCAACTATCATGGGCAGGCCGTCAGCGGCGGGAAAAAGACCGGCACCGGCCCGCTTGCTCTCAAGCGAGAGCTGCGCGAAATAGCGCAACTCGAAAAAACCACAAGCGGTGAGCTTTCCGCAGCTCAATCGGCGGTTGCGGATCTCGACCGCGCCATCGCCGCGCTCTCCGACGAGTTGGAACACGTGCGTGGCCGACAGCAAGCACAAGAAAAAGACGTTCTGGCGCTCGATCACGAGAGCCGCAAGCTGGCCGAAGAGTTTCAGCGCGCGCAATCGCGCCTTTCGCATGCCGGTCTGGAGCTCGAAAAACTCTCTTCGAGCTGCGTCAAACTCAAAGAAAACGTTGAACGCGACCGCGCGACCCTCGCGCAATGCGATCAACTTCGGGGCGAAGAAGAGCGCGCTCTTGAATCCGCGCGCGGCGAGCTCAGCGGCATGCAAAACGAAGTGGCGCGGACCTCTGAGGAGCATTCGACTTTGCGGGCCTCCCTTGCGAGCCTTGAAGAGCGCCGCCGGTCGATTGAGGGCGATGTCGCGCGGCTGGAAAACCAAGTCCGCGACGCGGGCAATCGCCAGGCTCATCTCGCGCACGAAACGAACCGCCTCACCGATGAACGCGGGCATCTCGCAACGAGCAATACCGAGCTTGAACTAAAAACTGCCGAGCTCAAGAATTCTATCGAAAACACCGAAGCCGAGGTGCAGAAACTCGCACAACAGGAATCCGAACTGCGGGCGCGCCTCGCATCTGCCGACGAATTCTTGAAAGAGCTGCGGCAACGCGCGCAAGCCGCCCAAGAACGCCGCTCGGAGCTTCAGGTTTCGCTGGCGCGCGCCGAGTCGGATCTCAAACACCTCGAAGAGACCTGCCAGAGCGAGCTCGATACATCTCTCGCGCAGCTTACCGAAGGCATCGAAACCATCGCGGACGATGCAGCCATTCAGGATCTGGATGCCCGTTACACCGAGGTGCGGCGCAAGATCGAAGCGCTGGGCCCGGTGAACTCACAAGCGCTCGAAGAATACGAGGAAGCGCAGCAGCGGCAGGAGTTTCTGGCCGTTCAGCGTCAGGATCTGCTGGATTCCATCCGCGACACCGAAAAACTCATTCATCAGATCGACGACGAATCGCGCAAGCGGTTTACGGAAGCCTTTCACGCCATCAACACGAATTTCCGCGAAATGTTCAAGGTGTTGTTCGGCGGCGGCATCGGCGAAATGCGCCTTACGGATGAAGAAAACGTCGCCGAATCGGGCATCGATATCGTCGCATCGCCTCCCGGCAAGAAGCTGCAAAGCGTTCTCTTGCTATCGGGCGGTGAAAAATCGCTGACAGCGATGGCGCTGCTCATGGGAATTTTTCAATACACGCCCAGTCCGTTCTGTATTCTCGACGAAGTCGACGCGCCGCTTGATGAGCCCAACATCGAACGGCTCACACGGATGCTGCGCGATATGTCGAACAAGACGCAGTTCATCGTCATTACTCACGCTAAGCGCACGATGGAAGCCGCCCAGGCGCTCTACGGAGTGACAATGCAGGAACCCGGTGTCTCAAAGCTGGTCTCAGTGAAATTCAACGAACCGGGGCAAGAACGACAAATGCAGCTTGCTCCCGCCGAACAGCGCAACCTGGAAGCCGCGATCGCCTAGCGTGCGGCGGCTGCAGCGCCACTGTACGCCGCTTCCACTGCCGCTGTGTCACCCAGATTTATAAATCTCTTGACCTTACCGTCGCGAATTTCGAAGAGGTGCGCAAGTGGCGCGTCGAAACGTTTGCCGGTCGCTTTGACGCGCGCGCTGTAACGTCCGAAGGTCGCGACCTTATCTCCCTGCGCCACGAAGTCTGTCATTGTCACCTTCATTTCTTCCTGTGTTCCGGCGATTCCACCGAAAAACTTGGCCTGCACCTCAGCCGGGCCCCTCATGACGCCAAAATAAGCGACCGATGCAGGACCTTCCGCGCTCCATTCCACGTTGTCAGCGAGGTGCTCCACGATGTGCTGGATGTCGCCTCTCGAAAATGCGTCATACATGCTCTGCACAAACTGAACGTTCTGTTGCTCGCTCATGGCTCTACAACCCCCCGGAGCATGATACTCGAAATCCCGACGCGATGCACCCAGCCCCCCGCCACGCTTCCCGCCTGGTTCGCTTTCGAACAGTATGTCCATTGCTCCCCTCAAGCCTGGCGTGACTCGAGCGCACGCGTAAGCCGAAATGGAGGCCAACCGTGAGCATTCGGTGGGGTGAAATCGTCAAATGCGTCGAGCCTTCTGAATGGAAAGCGCGAAGAGTGTGTAGGAGGAGAGGTACGCCTCGTTCTCCTGGGCCGGTGTAACCTTGAAAACCTGCACGTACGGCTGCGCTCGGCTAGGCGGGCTTTGCCGACGCAACAATTAATCGCTCGGGGGACATCGGTACATCCATGATCTCGCGGGCACCGAAGCCGGCGGCATCCAGCATCTGGTTGTACTCTGCCATGGTGTACGCATTACCCGCGGGCGTGTTGGCAAGCATCATCAAAGCGAATGAGGCCGCCACTGGTGGCGAAACGCGATCCTCATTCGGCACGAACTCGAGCGTTAGCATACGGCCGCCAGGGCGCAGCGCCGCATGGAACCGCTGCATCAGAGCAATAATGTCCGACATCTCGAAGTGGTGGAACAGATTCGTCACGATCACCGCGTCGTAGCCAGTGCCGAGTTCGGCAGTAAACGCACTGCCAGGCAAAAACGTGATCGGAATGCCGGCCGTGCGCGCGTTCTCAGCCGTCACTTCTAAGACGCTGGCAAAATCCTGTGCCACGATCTCGCACTGAGGCGCGAGGCGCGCGACAGCCATACCGAACAGGCCATGGCTGGCAGCGACGTCGAGGACTTTAGCCGGCATCCCGGCGCGCAGAATCACGCCGGCAATGAATTCGGCGGGCGCGGCCATCATCGGCTGCATGCTTCGTGCGAACGTGACCCACTCACCGACCTCGTCGCCGGCCAGAGGCTCCTTGAGCGCAGTCCGGTTCCGGCGCATGGTTTCCGTTAGCAGATGTGTCGATTCCATGATCTTGTCACTCATGAGAAATGGCAACGTGGGCGCCATGCTGGCCGGCGACTGCGAATCCAGAAACATCGCGCTCGTAGGCGTGTGGGAATAGTGCTCATCTGATTTAGCGATGAGCCCCAGCACGGTCAAGAAGTTGCAAAGGATTCGCATCGGTCGTTCTGCGACACCGGTGCAGGCAGCAAGTTCCGCAACAGTTATCGGGCGGTCACGTAGCGCATTAAAGACGCCAAGTTCAACACCCGCCTTCAGCGCCGCGCTGCGCTGGTGCGCGGTAATCGTTTCCCAAATGAGTGAGGGATTCGGCTCTGACATTCCAGCGATGATATCAGTCCTCTTCAGGGCGAAGTCCTCCACGGAGCGCGTGAGCTATCCACGAACAGGCCGACGAGTCTGGTTATCGGAAGCGAGTTGCCGAGCTGGTTGAATGTAGGTCGAGCGAGGAGCGCGTGGCGTATAAAAAGCTGAACTCAACGGGGAGCTTGATTCAGAGAACACCATGGAGGCTCCTCAACAAAACATGTACTACATTGGGCTCGACGTTGACAAGAAGACGATCAGCTATTGCGTTAAAGACCTGGGCGGACAGATTCAGCGGGAAGGAAACACGGAAATTGAGACCACAAGTTACGAACTTGGTCAGCGCAGACTTATAACCTTACCCACGAATACAGCTTCATTACCGATCCACCATGGCCATCATGCGCTCGTTGTAGCGCGGGCCGGATATTGCTTCGGGCGATAACGCCTGATCGAGTTGCGCTATCTCATCGGTCTCGAGCTTCAGCGACAGCGCAGCGACGTTTTCTTCGAGATAAGTTCGGCGTTTGGTGCCAGGAATCGGCACGATGTCGTCGCCCTTCTGCAAAAGCCAAGCCAAGGCAATTTGTCCGGGCTTTGTCTTCTTGCGGTCCGCAATTTCGTTCACAATCGAAGCGGCGTTCACGTTCGCTTCATAGTTCGCACCCTGGAAGCGCGGATCGCCGCGTCGAAAATCGCCTTCGGGGTAATCTTCGGCTGGTTTCGCGGTCCCGGTCAGAAATCCGCGGCCGAGTGGACTGAAAGGCACGAGACCAATCTCAAGTTCCCGCAGCAGCGGAATAATTTCGGGTTCCAGATTGCGCTCCCATAGCGAATACTCGCTCTGCAATGCGCTCACCGGGTACACAGCGTGCGCTCGACGGATCGTCTTTATACCGGCTTCCGACAGCCCGAAATAACGCACCTTTCCTGCGCTCACGAGATCCGCGACTGTCCCCGCAACATCCTCGATGGGCACGTTGGGATCGACGCGATGCTGATAGATCAAATCGATATGGTCCATTTGGAGGCGGCGCAGAGAAGCATCCACAACTTCTCGAATATGTGCCGGCCGGCTATCCGTACCGACGCTTTTGCCGTCTTCGATCCGAAAACCGAATTTGGTCGCAATCACCGCCTCGTCGCGCCGGCCTTTCAATGCCCGCCCAACCAGCTCCTCATTGATAAAAGGCCCATACACCTCGGCAGTATCGAAGAAATTCACTCCCAGTTCGAGTGCTCGGTGAACGGTTGCAATGGATTCCCGTTCGTCCGCAACGCCATAAGACTGGCTCATGCCCATGCAGCCGAGCCCTAGAGCCGAAACCTCCAGGCCCTGTTTCCCCAATTTTCGCTTCGGTATCATCTTCCGTTGGATGCGGCCGCGCACCCGCCGGATGCGCCCGCACTTGTTCCTGCCCCTCGAAAGCCGCCTATCATGATCAGCATGCGTCGCTGCTACGGATTGGTTCTGATGTTGCTCTGTTCCATCCTCGCGTGGCCTCAAGAAGCGCCCGCTCCTCCCAAACTGCGCCTGCCCCAAAATGTGCAACCGGTGCGATATGAAGCCTCTCTGCGGCTCACACCCGGGCAGGACAAATTCAACGGCCACATCAATCTGGATCTAAACGTCGTCGAAACCACGCCGCTGATCTGGTTGAATGCTCGATCCCTCCGCTTTCAAAGTGGACGCATCCACGCAGCCGGAATAGAAGAAGCCGTCAAGCTACAACCAACGGGCGAGAACTTCGTCGGTGTGATGCTGGAACATCCCTTGCGGCCGGGTCCCGCGCGGCTTGAGATCGATTACACGGGAGAAGTAAGCCGCACTCTCACCGATGGCGCGTTCCAGCAACAGCGAGGTAGCGATTGGTACATCTTTACCAAGTTCGAACCCGTCACCGCGCGCCGGGTCTTTCCTTGCTTCGACGAGCCCTCTTATAAGGTTCCGTGGAAGATCACGCTGACATTCCCAAAGGGGCTCAAAGCGTTTTCAAATACGCCCATTGCTTCTAGCAAAGATGAGGCGGAGGCGATGACGACTGTCGCGTTCGAGCAGACAAGACCGTTGCCTTCTTATTTGATCGCGTTCGCCATCGGGCCATTTGATGAGGTCGCGACGGCGGCCATTGGACGGAATCACGTCCCCGGCCGCATCATTGTTCCTCGTGGGCGCGCGTCGGAAGCGAAGTACGCCGCCTCCATAACGCCGACCCTTATCGGCCTGCTCGAAAACTACTTCGGCCGGCCGTATCCTTACCAGAAGCTTGAGCAAATTGTGGTGCCCGTCACCACTGCCTGGGGTGCGATGGAAAATGCCGGGCTGATCGCGTACGGCGATTTTGTTCTCTCGTCGCCGCGGCAGGAAACGGAATTGACGCGGCGTCTCACAGCCGAGGTGATGGCGCATGAAATGGCCCACCAGTGGTTCGGGGACCTGGTCACGATGGCCTGGTGGAACGACCTTTGGCTCAACGAAGCTTTCGCCAGTTGGGTGGGAAGCAAGCTGCTCAATGAATGGAAGCCGGAGTGGAATATCAAGGCCGACGCGGCACGATCGACGTCCGTTTTTCAAGCTGACAGCCTGACTACCGCGCGCAAAATTCGCCAGCCGATTGAAGCGCCAGGCGATATCGCGAACGCCTTCGACGGGATTACTTACGGCAAAGGCGAGGACGTCATCGGAATGTTTGAAAACTATGTCGGTTCCGATGCGTTTCAGCGCGCCGTTCACCTTTACCTTGCAAAGCACCAGTGGGGAAACGCGACTTCGGCCGACCTGCTGGCCGCGATTGATGAAATTTCGCCACAAAGCCATGCGGGCGCGGCGTTTTCAAGCTTTCTGAATCAAGTCGGGTTTCCGCTTTTGACGATTCAACAAAAGTGCGATCCGAATAACCCGCCGGAGTTGCAGGTCTCGCAATCGCGCTTCGTTCCGGCCGGCTCCCAGTCAGCGGCGGAAGAGATTTGGCAAGCGCCGGTTTGCGCAGTTTGGGGCGACGATTCGGGCACTCATCGCGAATGCGATCTGCTTACGAAAACGTCGGACACGCTCGCGCTGCGAAATGCGAAGGGCTGCCCGGCGTGGCTTTCGGCGGATGCGAATGCGGTCGGCTATTACGCCGTTTCTTACGAACGCCATATGGCCGAGTCTCTGATGCAGGGCGGATTGAACCAACTCAGCGCGGCTGAGCGCGCAGCGCTATTGCGGAACGTGCAGCTTTTGTTTTCATCGGGCGTCGGCAACCCGGCGCAACATCTCCAGTTTGCATCCGAGTTCAGCCGCAGTTCCGATGCCGGGCTGGTACGCCAGTCCGTACGATTCGTGGAAGGCGTGAGCCAGTTCGTTCCGTCAAACCTGCGCGACAACTACGCTCGATGGATTCGCCAGCTTTATGACGCGAAAGCGCGCGAATTGGGCTGGATGCCGAAGTCCGGCGAGCCGCTGGAGGTGGCTGGAACTTCGGATTAGCGTTGTCCCGTTTGCCGCGATGCAAGGCGACGATGCGCAACTGAGAGAACAAGCAGTCACACTGGCGCACGAATGGCTGAAGAACAAGTCGGGTCTCGATCCCGATATGGTCACGCCCGTACTCTCGGCCGCCGCTTGGAACGGCAACCGTGCCTTTTTCGACGAACTGGTCGAAGCGATCAAGAAGGATAAAGTTCAGCGTGAGCGCGGCTGGATCATCCGAGCTTTACCCGATTTCCGGCAACCCGAATTGGCGCGCGCGGCATTGGATCTCCTGTTTCAGCCTGGAATCGACGCCAGAGAGATGCAGCACAACTTCTTCATGGCTCCCGACGAGACGCGCGAGATTGTTTGGGATTTCGTGCAGAAGCATTTTGACCAGATCAATTCCACGCTGCCAGGGGCGCGTGGTATTCCATTCGGAGCCAATCTGCCGCTGGTCGCCGCGGGATTCTGCGATGACGCGCAGCGCGCTGAAGTACAGGCATTCTTTGAGCCGCGCATGGCATCGCTGCCTGGCGGAGCCCGCAACCTGGCGAACACGCTCGAGCGAATCCGGCTATGCTCCGCGCGAGCACAAATAATACGCCCCGCGGTGATCGCGTTTTTGGAGAAGCAGTAAAAGAATTACTGTGCGCCCGTAATCTCCCAGGTTTGGTTGCTGCCTCCGTTCGCACTGTAAAGAATAATCCCCGTACCTTTGTTTGTGCTGAATCCCGGGTCGTCAATGACCAACCCGCTGCCAACATTGGTCACAACATATCCGCTTCCGGATGCGGTCAGCGACCACAACTGAGTGGCATCGTTCGTCGCCGGCAGCTCTTCCAGTTTTGTGCCCAATTTGGTTGAATCGCTTGGATCAGTTAGATACAGCTGGCTAGAGACGTTTTGAATCGTGTAATGGCCGCTCGATTCCAACGTTAACTGCCATTTCTGGTTCGATCCGCCGTTTGCCAGCCACTCAATAATCTGCGTACCGGAAACGGTCGAAAATCCCGGATCGTCCAATACCAGCCCGCTATACGAATTCTCCAAATTGTATTCACCGTTGGCGATTCGCCCCTGCTGGCTAAGTAACCCGAACACCGCCACCCCGCTGGTGGTTGCAAGGAACACCCTACCGTTTGCAATCGTTGGTGGAACAAACTTGTTGCCCGATCCGAAGTGGTCGCGTTCCGAAGCAGCCATGTTGCTGTTGTATAGCTCATCAGCGATATCACTTGCTTTATAGGCATACAGCACTCCCGGATCCGTATTAGAAATCGCCCATAGAATCCCGTTGCTGCTCCCGTTCGCCGAAATGGAAGGCGTCACCCCCGGAAACGGAAATGAGTTCGAGCTGATTGCCGAAGGCGATGACGGCAGCCGCGCAGCACTCACGTGATACGCGCGAATATAATCGTCGACCGCTCCATAGTAAATCGTGCCGTTAAACCATGCAGGCGTTCCAAATTCCCCTCCTGCCAAGCCATGTGCTAGCTCCTGATACAAATTGCTGTTGCTGCTCGTCTGGAACTTGCCCATCTTGTCGCGATCGAATACGTAAACGTTCCCGTCCTTCCCCGCGCCCGTAGCCAGATGCTTCACGTTTCCGCTTGAATCGGTCACGTCCGGAAATAAAATCAAGCCACCCGATCCCAGGTCCTCATCTGCATTCGATTCACTGACTGTGTTATCCATCGTCCAGTAATCCTTAGGCGTCAACTGGCCGCCAGAGAGCGCCAGCTTAACGAATGCGTTCCCGTAATCGCCGTGCGCCGGAAAACCTTGCGCATTCAAATTTGTATCGAACGTGCCGTTCGCAGCCTGTAGGAAAATGTTCCCGCTCGGATCTGCGGCAACCCCGCCTCCGGCCGCCCAGAGCGCAGCCTCGCTCCCGTTCGGCGCCAGATTAAATACCGCGGTTTGTTGCAGCGTCGTCTCGTTATAGCCGATCAGCCATCCCGTGTACGGCCGGACGTCGCAATGCGATCCCCAAGCCGTATAAACCGTGCCGTTCAAAAGCAGCAATCCCGGCCGGCTCTTATACTGCTTGGGTTCGAATACCACATCACCATTCGAGCTGTTATCGCCCGTTCCCGGATATTTTGCCGCCACATTGACCGCTCCGCCGAACTGTTCCGCTCCGGTCGTGATATCGAGCGCATGCAATCGCTGGTAATAGTTGTTGTTTGCGTCTTTGCTCATTGCAATCACGTAAATGGTCCCGTGTTCTCCCGCCTTCCGGTCAATCACCGGTGTCGCCGTGACGCCGATTTCAGGTACCACTTGACTGCAGCCCCGGTCGTCCGATCTCGTTTCGCCGCTCTTTAGCATCGAAACGTCCCAATAGACCGACCCGGTATTTGCGTCGAAAGCATAAACGCTGTCGTGCTCCGTCGCCGCAAACACCACATTCCGCGTGCCATGACCCGGCATGTTTAAGGCCGAAACGACGAGCGGCTGCGCGTCCACTTTGCCGTCCATAGAAATCACAAGCAGCTTGCCGAAACTGCTGGAATTCACATTTGCGGGCGTGAGGGTGGTCTCACTCAGGTTCTGACCCGTCCTGGCATTATCGTTGTGATATGTCAGAACGTTCACCTGGCCAGCGCTGGGCAGGCAAAATATCACGCTGCTCATCACGGGAAGAAGAAAAGGTCTGAGTGTTCGTTGCAAACAGGGCAGGGTAAGCATAGGACTTCCTAATCGAGTAATTAATTTACGTTATCCCAGGTCCGTTCGGATGGCAATAGATTAGATTGCTGGGTACCCGGCCCCCGGGGAGCGTTTCTGGAGAAAAAATGACCGCGAGTAATTTTCAGCGCGAGTTTCGAGTTCGGACTGGTCTCGCGCCGGCTCCGCGAAGGACTTTTCCGGGGAGCGCGTTTGTCGTTTGACCATGCTCGACGACGGGCACTCCGTTGACGAGCACGTACTCCATTCCGACCGACAACTGGTTCGGCTTCTCGAATGTGGCGAGGTCGCGAATCGTATCCGCATTGAAGACCACGATGTCGGCCCACATGCCCTGTTTCAAGACGCCACGATCGGTCAGCAGCATTCGCTGGGCTGGCAGCGCGCTGAACTTGCGAATTGCCTCTTGCAACGTGAGCAGCTTTTCTTCGCGGACGTACTTTCGCATGATGCGCGGGAAGGTGCCATAAGCCCGCGGGTGGGGGTGCTCGCGGCCAAGCAGACCCTCGGGCGCGGTGCCTTGCGAGTCGTTGTCAATCGACACCCAAGGCTGTTTGAGTGCGTAGGCGATGTCCTGTTCGGACATCCCGAACACCGCGACGGACATGCCGGGATCCTGAATCAGCAGATCAAAAATCGTATCGATCGGGTCCTTGTTTTCTGCCCGCGCAATCTCCGCGATGGTCTTGCCCTGCAGCGCCAACAGTGCCGGATTTTGCACCACGCTCACGAGAATCGCTTCAGGGCCGGGAATTTCCTGCCACTCGTTGTCCCAACCTTTGCTGTTATCCAGCATGTCGCGGCGGATGCGGGCGCGCATGGCGGGGTCTTTCAACCGCGCCACCAATTTTGCGTCGCCCCCCTCGTGCGCCCAAGGCGGGATGAATGCGGAAAACGTGTTAAACCAGGCCGGATACGCGTACGTATCGGCTTCCACATCTACGCCGGATGAACGTGCGCGGTCGATTCGGTCGACGATTTCGCTCATGCGTCCCCAATTTCGCTTGCCTGCGGCTTTGAGATGCCATATTTCGGCGGGTATGTTGGCTTCGCGCGCGATGCGAAACACCTCGTCGAGCGATTGATCGATATCATCGCTTTCGCTCCGCATATGGGTGGCGTAAATTCCGCCGAACGGCGCAGCTTCTCGCGCAAGTGCAATCAGTTCCTCGGTCGAAGCATATGGGGCCGGCGCGTATTGCAAAGCAGTGGACAAGCCCACGGCACCCTGCTGCATCGCTTGGCGAACCAGCGCTTTCATCTCATCCAGCTCGGCAGCGGAGGGCGCGCGATTTTCTTCGCCAAGCACCATGCGGCGGACTTGCGTTGCCCCGACATAGCTAGCCAGGTTAATGCCCATCCCGTGCCTTTCCAGGCGTTCGAAATATCCCGCGAACGTCGTCCAGTCCGGCGTAATTCCGTAATGTTCGAACCCGGGCAGGTCGGTAGAAAGGATGCGCGCGTTCATGGGTGCGATGCTGTTCCCCTCGCCCGTGATTTCTGTCGTAATCCCTTGGAAGATTTTTGATGGGACGTGGGGATTGACCAGCATCGAGAGCTCGGATTGGCCGAGCATGTCAATGAACCCAGGGGCGACGATCAATCCTCGCGCGTCGATTACCCGGGTAGCGGATGCATTTTGAAGCGAGCCGATGGCTGCGATTCGGCCGTTCGCGATCCCGATATCACCCGAATACCAAGGCGATCCTGTACCGTCCACGATGTGGCCGTTGCGAATGACTATATCGAACTGTTGCGCAAAAACAGACGACGGTGCAATGACAAGGAGGAGTGCGAGAAAAGTGCGGACCACTTAGACGCGCGCGAGTGTCGCGCTTTGGGCCAGCCGCTCGCCCGCCGGTTGTTCCAGCGTCACGATCTCGTACAACGATGGATCCGACATCAGCTTATTGACCAAGGCAACATGCATCGCGTGGCCGGCTTTCTCCGCCACGACGCAGCCCAATAGCGGCAAACCAATCAGTGCTAGATCCCCGAGCAAGTCGAGCGCTTTGTGCCGGCAGCACTCGTCGCGGTAACGCAAGCCTTCCGGATTGGCCACTCCGTCGCGCGTGAAACAAATCGCATTGGCGAGAGAAGCGCCGCGAATCAAGCCCATATCGCGCATCTGATCCAACTCGTATTCAAAGCCGAAGGTTCGCGCCGGCGCAATTTCGCGCGCATAAGCCTGCGGCGTCAGTTCCAATTCCAGGCTCTGCTCGCCTACCAGCGGGTGATTGAAGAAATTCCGGCATCGGAGCTGGAAGCGGTCTGAAGGCACAATCGAGACCTTCCTGCCGGATCCTTCAACATCCACCCGCTTCAGAATCCGCATGTAGCGCCGGGCGCGCCGCTGTTCGCTGATTCCCGCCCGCCCGAGCAGCTCTACGAAGGGCAAGCCGCTACCGTCCAGGATGGGAACTTCGAGATTATCGAGCTCGATAAAGGCATTGTCGATTCGCATGCTATACAGCACGCTCAGCAGATGCTCGGTGGTCGAGATGAGAATGCCTTTGGGGTGCATGAGGCTGGTGGCATAGCTCACGCGTTCAACATATTCCCAACTTGCGGGTACCGGTGTGTTGTCAAGATCGGTTCGAATGAAGACGATTCCGGTGGACGCCGGGGCGGGCGTAATCCGCAGGCCCACCGGAGCGCCGTGATGCAAGCCAACGCCCTGTACCTCGACCGGGCGGCGAATCGTCGTTTCCGAGTACATTCGCGAACAGTCCAGAATAGCAGCCGGAAGGCGAGATTGTCTCTAATTATTTGATTTTAAGAGAGTTCCTGATCCGGTTGTGTGGCTTTTTTGCAACACTCGGTGCCTGCGCCGGACTTAAGTGTCGCATCTTTGCTGCATTGGCTTGCGGTACCCGCGCGGAGCTATTGTTCCGCTGTGCTGAAATAGGAGTTTCAAAAACGCATGCGCGTGTCCGAAGCGCGGCACGGCGCTTTCAACCTGGTTTCAATCAAAATGAGTATTTCTGAGCGCACCGGCCGGGGGGCACCCGGGCCGTTCAGGTCTGGGTCGGCCGTTGTGCGCGGTCCTACGAAGATCCGTTCGACGACGATTCTATGCGTGCGCCGCAACGGCAAAGTTGTGCTCGCCGGCGATGGACAAGTCACGATGGGCAACGAAGTCTTGAAAAGCGGAGCACGAAAGCTGCGCCGCCTCTACAACAACAAAATTCTGTCAGGCTTCGCGGGTTCCACGGCCGATGCGTTCGCCTTGTTCTCGCGATTCGAGTCAAAACTTGAGCAGCACAGCGGCAATCTCTCGCGCAGCGTCGTCGAGCTGGCGAAGGATTGGCGCACCGATCGCACGCTGCGGCATCTCGAAGCGCTGCTGCTGGTTGCCGATGCCAAAGACATGTATATCGTGAGCGGCACGGGCGATGTGATCGAGCCCGACAGTCCTGTCGCGGCCATCGGCTCGGGAGGAGCGTTTGCCAAATGCGCGGCAATGGCGCTGTTGGAGAATACAAACCTGGGGGCGCGCGAAATCGTCGAAAGGTCCATGAAGATCGCGGGCAGCGTGTGCATCTATACCAACGACAGCGTCACATATGAGGAGCTTGCCTGATGGTGATTTATCTGCCCCAGCAATCCGCCGATGAGACGCCGCTGCTGGACGAGCTGACGCCCCGCGAAATTGTCGCTGAACTGGATAAGCACGTCATTGGGCAAAACGATGCAAAACGTTCCGTCGCGATTGCATTGCGTAACCGAGTGCGCCGGCAAAGGCTCGATCCCGAAATGGCCGAAGAGGTCATGCCGAAAAACATTCTGATGATTGGCCCTACGGGTGTGGGGAAGACGGAGATCGCCAGGCGGTTAGCGAAACTTGCGAACTCGCCATTTCTTAAGGTCGAGGCCAGCAAGTTCACGGAAGTGGGATATGTGGGCCGCGACGTTGAGTCCATCATTCGCGACCTGGTTGATATTGCGATCGACATGGTTCGCGAAGAGCGCCTGGAGCAGGTTGCCGATCGCGCCGAGCAACAAGCGGAAGAGCGGCTGCTGGATTTGCTCATGCCGCCGCAGCCCGAATCCACGGAAAGCGTTGAGCGAACCCGCGAGAAGCTACGCGAAAAGCTGCACGCGGGGAAGCTCGACGACCGCACCGTCGAGGTGGACGTAAGAGAGCGTGGCCCGACCTTCGAAGTTTCTACAAACGGAAACGTCGAAGAGATGGACATCAATCTGAAGGACGTTATTCCGGGCCTGTTCGGGCCTCGCACGCGCAAACGCAACATGCGCGTTTCCGAGGCATTGGAGTATCTGGTCCAGGAAGAAGAGCAGAAGCTCGTCGATATGGATCAGGTAACACGCATTGCGCTGGAGCGAGTGGAGCGCAACGGGATTGTGTTCCTGGACGAAATCGACAAGATCGCAGGCCGTGAGGGCGGCCATGGTCCCGATGTCAGCCGCGAGGGCGTGCAGCGGGACATATTGCCGATCGTGGAAGGCACGACGGTCAATACGCGTCACGGATTCGTGCGCACCGATCATATTTTATTCGTCGCAGCCGGCGCGTTTCACGTTTCCAAGCCTTCCGATCTGATACCAGAGCTGCAGGGCCGGTTCCCGATCCGGGTAGAGCTGAAATCGCTTACCGAGGCCGATTTCATTCGTATCTTGAAGGAGCCAAAGTCGGCGCTGGTCAAGCAATATACGGCTTTGCTCGAAACCGAAGGCATCAAGCTCAGCTTCACCGAAGATGCCGTGATCGAAATCGCCCGCATTGCGGCACAAGTGAATGAATCAGCCGAAAACATCGGAGCGCGGCGCCTTCATACGATCGTCGAAAAGCTTCTCGAAGATATTTCTTTCGACGGCCCCGATCTCAAAAAGAAGAACGTTCGCATTGATGCTGCTTACGTGCGCAAGCAGCTTGCCGAGATCGTAAAGGATCAAGACCTCAGCAGGTACATTTTGTAGTGCGGGGCGCGGCGCTCCCGGTTTCCTTGCTGGTGTGGTTGTGCGGCTGCGGGTACGTCGGCCCTGTCGTCCCGCCGTCACCCGAACTGCCGGGCGCGATTACGGACCTTTCTGTTATCGAACAAGGCGACAAGATTCGCATCACGTTTTCCACTCCCGCGCACACGACGGACAATTTGCCCATCAAGCGGTTTTCCGAAATCGATTTGCGCGTCGGGCCCGCGCCGGTTCCGTTCGATTTGGACCGTTGGTCGGCCACAGCCAAACCATTGCCCATGGAGCCGCCCCAACCGAACGACCCTGACGATCCGCGGCCGCAACCCATGCAAACGGAAATTCCAGTCTCCCAGTGGGCCGGGAAGCGCATGGCGATCGCGGTTCGCACGGCCGTGAAAAAGCACGATCATTATTCGCAATGGTCTAACGTGGAACGAGTTGAGATCGTAGCGCCTCTTTCGTCTCCTGTCGTCACGGCGAAGGCCACGGCGCAAGGCGTAGCACTCTCATGGCCTGCGGAAGGCGAAGGTCTGCACTTTGAAATTTATCGCCAGAGTCCGGCTGACAAGCAACCCGTCCATATCGGCACTGCCGAACACAACGAGTATCTCGATACTACGGCCCAATATGATACGCACTATCAATATTCGGTAGTTGCCGCGAAAGGCTCAGCCAAAAGCCTGCCCTCGAAACTCGCCGCGATCACGCCCATCGACATTTTTCCGCCTTCGGTCCCCACCGGAATCGCGGCGCTCGCAACCCCGGTCTCGATCGAGATTTCCTGGCAGCGCAGCCCTGAAGCGGATCTGAAGGGTTATTACATCTACCGATCCGTGGATAACGGTCCGTTTGAACGCCAGGGAGATCTGCTCACATTGCCTAATTACAGCGATCACAAAGTCGAGCACGGTAAGAATTATCGGTATGAAGTAAGTGCGGTGGATCAGAAAAATAATGAAAGCGCGAAATCGAGCGCAGCGGCAGTTACGTTCTAGGTCCGCGGCGTGAGTATTGCAACCGCCTGTGATGCCAGCAGGCGGCGAGTCGCCCTGTTCCACTCGAATACAAGCAGAAGCGCGATGACAATCAGCGCCAGGGTTAGGCCGCACCAGATGCCATAAATACCGTAACCGAGCGAAAAACAGAGCAGATATCCGATCGGCAGCCCGAATGACCAATATCCACCTAAGTTGACGAGCATCGGCATCCGCGTCTGGCCAAGCCCCCGGAGCGCACCCGTGGTGACCGTCTGCATACCATCGAACAGTTGGAATGCAGCCGCCCATACAAGAAGTCCCGAGCCCACGGCGATCACCGCCTGGTCATGGGTATAAATCCGCAGCAGCGCACCCGGCGCGGCAAGGAATACAATCGCCGAGCAGGACATAAATGTGCAACCGGCCCAGATGGCAACGAATCCACTGCGGCGGGCGAGGTATAGATCTCCGGATCCAACAGCTTGCCCTACGGTGATTGCCGCAGCCGACGCCGTTCCCAGCGCGAGCATGAAACTGACAGAGGCGCAGCTGATTGCGACCTGATGTGCCGCAAGTGTTACAGGAGTGAGACGTCCGGCAAGTACGGCAGCGGTAGCGAAGGCGCCGATTTCGAGGAAGATCTGAATTGCGGCGGGTAAGCCGATGCGAACCAACCGGCGAATTCGGTTCCAGTCGGGTGGCCGCGCGATGCTGCCGAATCCAGGCGTTCGCCCGCGCTCGAACCACCAGATGAAGGCAAGGAGTACGCCCGCCATGTATATGCGTGCAATGCACGTCGACAGCGCCGACCCGACCACGCCGCGGCCATGAAATCCCCAATGACCTTGGATGAGCAGCCAATTGCCGAACCAGTTGATCAGGTTGGCGCTGATCAACGTGAACATGACCGGCTGGACATGCCCAATGGCCTGCAAATAGCGGCGAAACGCGGAATAAAGAAGCAGCGGCAGCGTGCTCAGGCTCAGAGTGCGGATGAAAGGTCCGGCTAAAACACTGACTTCATTGCGCACGCCTAGTAAGTAGAACATCGGGGCCATTAAGAAGAACAACAGCATTAACGGCACGCTGACAAAAAAGGCGAGATAAGCGCCCTGCGCGAGCGAATTATGGCAATCGGCGCGGTCGCCGGCACCCCAGGCTTGAGATACCAGCGTGTCGAGTCCCAGCAGCACGCCAGTGCCGAAAATTGCGAATGAGTAAAACGTGCTCCCACCGACGCCGATGGCGCCCATCGCGGCGGGGCCCAGCTTTCCTACCATGATCAGGTCTACGGTCCCCATGGCAATCCAGCCAAGTTCGGCGATTGCAACGGGTACCGCGAGCGAGATCACGCGGAGCGCGGTTGCCCAGATGTCGGTGGAGGCGGTTGAAGCGCGGGCAACCATGTTCACCAGCTTATGCGCCGCTGGAATCCGGCAACTTGCTTTTCAAGCAACTAGCGCGGACGGGGAAGCGCTCCCGTGCTAGCATCGAGCCATGATGGCAAGGCTGCTGCCGGGAGCTCCTGCTTGCTCCGATTCCTGAACGCGCCTCTTGCCTCATTCCAGGAATTTCTTGTCCTTGCCGGCCGCGCCTTTCTGAACCTATTCCGCAGCCCGCATTATTACGACGACGTTTTTTTGCAGATGGACACGATCGGGGTTGGAAGCCTGCCTATTGTTGTTCCCACCGGAGCCCTCAGCGGCGCCATCATTGCACTGCAAATGTCGCGCGCGCTGAGCACTTATGGCGCAAACACCGAAGTGGGACCGATTGTTGCCCTTACTCTTGTTCGCGAGCTTGGTCCGGTACTGACGGCTCTGCTAGTCGCCGGGCGCAACGCTTCGGGAATCGCCAGCGAACTCGGCTCCATGAAAGTGACTGAGCAGATCGACGCCATGCGCGCCCTCGGGACAGACCCTTTGCAGAAACTTGTAACTCCGCGCCTCTTCGCGACCGCAACCATGCTCCCGTGTCTTACGGTCCTCGCCGACGCCGTAGGTTGGGTATGCGCATATCTCATCTCTGTGCCGCTGTTGCATCTGGTAAGCGGCGGTTACTTCTGGTCGAGCTCCTGGCGCGCACTTGTGCCGAACGACCTTGCCCAGGGTCTTATTAAGCCCTTCTTGTTTGGAATCATTATCGCGCTCGTCGGTTGTTTTTACGGCTTGAGGACTGTTGGCGGGACACAGGGCGTCGGCCGCGCAACTACGCAGGCGGTGGTCACGGCCTCCATTTGGATTTTCTTCGTTACTTTTCTGATCGACAAGATCTTTGTCAATCTATGACTCAAATGGCTGATACGGCTCCCATCGTTGAATTTAAGAAAGTAAACCTTCGCTTCGAAGATACTTGGGCGCTGCGTGACGTGTCATTTACTCTCAGCTCCGGAGAGACGCACGTTATTTTAGGCGCAGCCGGTAGCGGCAAGACTAGTTTGCTGAAATGCGTGATCGGGCTGGTAACAATAGATGAAGGCGAAATCAAGCTATTTGGCGAAAACATAACGCGGCTCGCCGAACATGACTTATACTCGTTGCGCAGCCGCACTGGAGTTCTCTTTCAGGAGGGAGCGCTGTTCGATTCGTTATCGGTTGGGGAGAACGTTGAATATCCCTTGATCAACCAGCAGAGTGATCATAAACCGCCGGTCCCGGCAGAGAAAGCCGAAACGCGAGTTCGCGAAACGCTTCGTTTTGTTGAACTCGAACAGACATTCGGCAAGTTCCCAAGTGAAGTTTCGGGTGGCATGCGCCGGCGGGTCGGAATCGCTCGCGCAATCGTCACGGAGCCGCCTCTCGTCCTCTACGACTCTCCTACCGCGGGCCTCGATCCAATTACGGCCAATAACATCATGGCTTTGATTCTCAAGGAGCGCGACGTCCGTAACACCGCGTCGCTGGTCGTAACTCACCGCTATCAGGACGGCGAGTTGATGGCCAATTTCCGATACGACCCAGAGCAGCAGGAACTCATTTGTTTGTCCGATGCAGACCGCGCCCGCCATCGCACGCGTTTTATCGTTATGAAAGAGGGTGAAATCGTTTTCTTTGGGACTCTGCAGGAGCTCGAGCGTTCCCGGGATGCGTATGTAAAGAGATTCGTGAAACACGAGGAGCACCATGCCTAGCAGGGAGAAAGTTGGAATCTCGCAGTTGAAGGTCGGAATTTTGGGACTTGTGGCGCTGGCCTGCGTCACGCTCCTGATATTCCTGCTCACGGGCAATGGAACGTGGTTCAAGAATCAGGTGGATTTGCACGCCTACACCTCGGATGCGGCTGGTCTCACGGCCGGCGCACCCGTGCGCATCAACGGTATTCAGGCCGGCAATGTGAAAAGTGTCGAACTTTCTGGCCAAACGAATCCGGCGCGCGTCATCCGCATCAATTTCGCAGTCGACCGCGATATGTTGAGACAAATTCCTGTCGATTCGATCGCCGCAATCGCATCCGACAATCTTCTGGGAAGCTCAAAGTTCCTGGCCATCAACAAAGGCGCAAAACCGGAGACGATTCAGCCCGGCGGCACCATCCAGTCGGTAAATACCCAACAGTTCGATGCTCTCGTGCAGCAAGGGTTCGGCGTTATCAACTCGATGCAGGCCATTCTTGTGAAGGTGTCGGACATCGTGAACGACGTTGAGAACGGAAAAGGCAGCATAGGCAAACTGCTCGTTGATCCGAGCCTTTATAACAGCCTCAAGGCTACTGTCGACCAGGTACAAATCCTCTCGGCGACCCTGAACTCGAAGAACGGAACCATCGGGCGATTGATCAATGATAATCAGCTCTACGATCAGGCCCAGACCGTCATTGGAAGACTGGATGCAATTACGCAAGGCCTTCAACAAGGCCAAGGCACGGCCGGGCTGCTACTCAAAGATCCAAAGATGTATAAAGATCTGGACCGATCGGTAGATCAACTGAATACGTTATTGAGTAACTTGAACGCGGGAAAAGGCACTGCGGGTGAGTTATTGCACGACGACAAACTCGCGCGTCAAATTTCGGGAACCCTCGACAGGATCGATACGACGTTAGATAAAGTCAATTCCGGGCCAGGAACGATCGGCAAACTGATGAACGATCCCGCCCTGTATAATGCGGCAACTGGAACCACTACCGAGCTGCATCAATTGCTAAAGGACTTCCGCCGTAATCCCAAAAAGTTTCTTAGTATCAAGTTGCACATCTTCTAAGTTGAAGCTGCTGGTTATTAACGCGGACGATTTCGGCTTTACGAAAGATGTGAACGCGGGAATCGTTCACGCTCACCGGGACGGTGTTCTCACATCCACGACCTTGATGGCGAACGGGGCCGCATTCGAGGACGCGGTGCAACTCGCGCGGAATACCCCGTCTCTCGATATCGGCTGCCATCTGGTTCTGGTGCAAGGGCGGTCGCTCGTAACAGGCGCCCAGCTTCCGGAATCGCCGGGCCGGCTACTTGCCGCACTCCTCAAGGGGCGCATGAATGTTTATAGCGAACTGCGCGCACAAATCCAGAAAGTCTGCGCGGCCGGGATTTCTCCCACCCATCTCGATACCCACAAGCACACGCATATCGTGCCTCACATTTTCTCCCAGGTTGTCCGTTTGGCGCAGGAATTCAATGTTCCCTATGTCCGCCTGCCTCTTGACCGGACACTGCCGCTGGCCCGGTTCGCATGTATTCTCGCGAGCCGCTATTATCGGCGCCTTGCGCGTCAAACAAACGTGCGAATGACTGATCATTTTCTGGGTTTTCGTCTCACGGGCTCACTTTCTGAGGATACGTTCGCAGCCGCGCTCTCGTGTTTGGCGGAAGGCACCAGTGAATTTATGTGCCATCCAGGCTATTTCGGCCCTGAGTTAGCTCAAGCGCACACTCGTCTGAAAGAGTCGCGTGTTCGAGAGCTCGAGGCGCTTACCTCACCGCGTATTCGCGAGGTGATCGCAAGTTATGGCATCCAACTCAGCGGGTTCGGCGGGCTAAATTAGTCGCGACCATGCGCCGTTTTCTCTTTGCACTGCTGCTCGTCGCCGTTGCACTTGCGATTGTGGTTGCGGTTTTGGCGGCGGCAGGCGTTCGGTATGCGTACGAGCCATCGCCCGGCAATGTGCTTAGCGGGACACGTGCCAGTCCGGAAGCGTATGACGTTTGGGGCCATGGCTACACGGAATCGGAAGCAGCCCGCCTGCTGCAATCGAGCGACGGGCGTGCGCAACTGTCGCCGGAAAACGGCGCAGTCAAGGTAGACAGCGCTCTTTTGCGTCTCGGCCGAAAAGCTTTTTACAAAGAAACGTTTGGCAATGAGATCTTTCTGACCGATGTTGTCGGCATTCTCAACGGGCCGTTGCGAGTAACAAACGTGATGAAAGCGATTTTCGCGCTACACGGCCAAGCCACGACAAATCTGCGCGTCGAAGTGCCGGAAACCGTAAGAATCGGCAATCGCGTCTTTCAAAAGGGATCTTATTTCGATACAGGTCTCGATGTGCCGCGCGGTGCGCTGGTTCCGCTTGGGATGTCATTGTCCATTTCAGGTTGGCGGATTCGAGCCGGCATCACGTGCGCTCTTTGCCACGCGACCGTGGACGGACGAACCGAAAAAGTGATTGAGGGAGCGCCGAATCAGGACCTGAACGCCGGGTTGCTGCTGGCGCTTGCGACAAACTCTGCTTCCTATTTCATGCATACGGACGTTTTGCCTTTGCGGTATGCGCCGCAGGATGCCGGTCGTCCTGTACCCGGGTCCAAGCAGAACCTCCCCAACATTGCTGCGCTTGAGAATGCCGTAGATAGCGCACTCTTGATGTGGCCGCGCGGAAACTTCGATTCACTTACAGATCTGAAAGCCGATCCCACGCAGATCCCGGTATCCTTCACGCGCGGGAATTATCCATACGGCTGGAGCGGTAACTTCATGGCGGGGCCATTTCATGGACTTACGTCCCAAAATAATAACGTCCACGCTTTGAACTCGGATTCCTTGTTATTGGCCGACTCCAGCCCAACTTTGTTCGGCATGGATAAAGAGGTTTACATTGCGATTCTGTTGCAGAATGCGGCCGATAAAAAATATCGTTATCAACTTTCGAGCCGACGAAGACCCTCTGAGTTTCTCGCATCAGTAAAGCCGGACCGCCAAAGCCCCGGCCTGAACGAAGCAGTGACTCCGCCTACTTACCCGAAAGGCACGATTTTGAGCCCTGACGGAACCTTCACCAGTTCGCCCGGGCATCCGTTTTGGCAGCAGAACAACGCCATGGCCGCTTGGCAGAATACGATTGTTCCGCCGCCGGCTCGCATTCACGTAGATGCTGACACGCAAGCTCGCGGACGCCAGATCTTTGAGCGGGCGCACTGCGCAGCCTGCCACTCAGGTCCATTTCTGACCAATCATCAAATCGTTCCAGCTAGCGAAATCGGAGCTAATCCGTTCCGCGCATTGGCCCTGCAGAAGACGGAGAAAAATTTTACAGCGCCGATCATTTTTCCTTTCGATACGCCCGTTCCCTTGCCGTCGCATCCACATCTCGTGCCCGTGCCTCTCACCAACCTCGATCCGCGGCAGATTGATCTGGGGTGGGCACACAACAGCTCTGGAGGCGGTTACAAAGTTCCAGCACTGGTTGGGCTGTATTGGAGCGCTCCCTATTTGCACGACGGCGGTGTTGCCGTCGGACCAAACGCCGAAACGGACGTCGGCCTGCCTGGAACTGTGGACAAGAACGTCACGCCTGATCCGGAGAATAGCCTTCGTGCTTTGGTTGACCGGCAGTTACGCTCGCGCGTGGTTGCAGCTAATTCAGCGTCGCCTGATCTACAACGAATGAATGTACAAGGAATTGGGCATAGCTACTGGGTAGACTCCCAGTCCGGCTTTACTCAACGTGAACAGGAAGCGATGATGCTGTATCTGCTTAGCTACAAGCCGGCGATGTAAGTTCTTGGTTTCGAAGTAGCTGCGGTCAAGTAATTTAGCGAGGCGCGGGCTCTCGCGTGGCGGAGTCCAACAGGCAGAGAAAAATATGCCGAATTCATCTAATCGCCCATTCGCGGTAGTAACCGGCGCTTCCAGTGGTATCGGCTATGAACTCGCGAAACAGTTTGCCCAAAATGGCTTCGATCTGTTGATTGTCTCTGCAGGCCCCACGATTTCTAACGCCGCAACACAGCTGCAGTCTTTTGGGACGCAAGTTCAGAGCGCCCAAATCGATCTTGCAAACTACGAGGGCGTTGAGAAGCTTTATCAAACCATCTCTTCGAGCGGCCGCGCACTCGATTCCATCGCCATTAACGCCGGCGTCGGAGTGAGTGGAGATTTCACCCTGGGGACCGATTTGCAGGAAGAGCTGAATCTCATCAGGTTAAATGTGATTTCGCCCGTGCATCTCGCAAAGCGCGTGCTGAAAGACATGGTCGCGCGGGGCCACGGACGCGTGCTGTTCACATCCTCCATAGCTGGAACCATGCCGGCGCCCTTTGAAGCAGTGTATGGCGCTTCGAAAGCCTTCCTGTCTTCTTTTGCGCAAGCCATTCGCAATGAGCTGAAGGACACCGGTGTAACTATAACGGCGTTGATGCCCGGAGCAACGGAAACCAACTTTTTCCATCGCGCAGGCATGGACGACACCAAGATAGGTGCCAGCGAAAAGGACGATCCGGCCGAGGTCGCCAAAGAGGGCTACGAAGCCCTGATGGCCGGCAAGGACCATGTGGTTGCGGGTTCGTTCAAGAACAAGCTGCAAGCCGCGGCCGGCCATGGCTTGCCCGATCCACTGGTTGCCGAAATGCACCGCAAGCAATCCGAACCGGGTTCGGCCAGCAAATAAAGCGATCGCACCGACCCTTCGCAACGGGGCTATTGAATGCAGATGGGCGAACGGCGTATACTTCAGTCGTTCGCCCGTTGAGCTTAGTGCTCCCTGGAGGGTTGGATGAAGGTTCTTGACAGTGTTTCGATGTTGCTTGTGGAGAAGGGCAATCAGGTCTTCTCTGTGCCCTCCGACGCCACGGTTTACTCGGCTATCGCGTTGATGGCCGACAAGAGTATCGGCGCCCTACTAGTAATCGACAGCGGGCAACTGGTGGGGGTGATCTCGGAGCGCGATTATGCCCGCAAAGTCATCTTGAAGGGCAGATCGTCCACCGCGACGTTTGTGCGCGAGATTATGAGCAGTCCGGCGAAAACGATTGGCGAAGATGCAACCGTCGATGAGGCCATGCGGATAATGACGGAAAGGCGCATTCGGCACTTGCCAGTCATCGCATCAGACGGTCGCCTCGCAGGAGTCGTCTCCATCGGCGATGTGGTGAGGTGGATCACAACCCGGCAAGACGAGACGATCGCTCACCTTGAGCACTACATCGCGGGCGATCTGCACCATTGACCGGCGGCTCCCCGCGCTCGCAGCTTCTAGCCCAAAGCTGCTCCGCTGATCACGCTGTAAAGCAGCACCGCGAGCACAATCGAGGTAATGGCGACGTATTTCCGGTCGCGTTCGAGGGCGAATCCCACGAGTGAGAACGCCACGCGCGCGATAGGCGTTGCGATGAGTAGCAGGATTCCCGTTTGAATGATGGATCTCCCGCGCAGGTCAACGAGGCCGTGGATGATTCCGCCGAGCGTGCGATCAATGGCAGGCACGCCATGGAACGTGTCATAATTTGCGGCCTGATCGCCGTGCAAAATCAGCTCGTATATCCCTCCCGCCAGCACCACCAGGGCGGCTGAGACGACCCCGGTGCGCAGAACCACACTCACTGTGCGCTCGATCGCCCGATCTGATATCTTCGGCAGACTCACAGTGTTCCTCGAATTCCGCTGACAATCATCTCAACGGCGACGAGCGCGACGACGATTGCGAAACCTTTCCGTAAGAGAGGCACGGCGAGCTTGGCGAGATATCGAGCCCCGATCATCGATCCCGCGAGCACACCCAACATCACCGGCATGATGATTCCGGGGTTCACGTAGCCGCGGCTGAGGTATAAGCTCGCGCTTGCGGCCGCCGTTACGCCAATCATGAAATTGCTGGTCGCGGTCGAAACCTTGAAAGGAATTCGCATCGCCTGATCCATGGCGATCACTTTCAAAGAACCCGACCCGATTCCCAGCAGGCCGGATACTACGCCGGCGCCGAACATCAGGCCGAAACCCGTCTTTACGCGATCCACCATGTAGGATTCGAGGCCATTGATCGTTTTATAAGCGCCGTTCAACTGCAATCGCCCGGCCAGGGGGTCGTGGTGAATCAGTGCCGCGACGTGCTTCCGCTCGCGCGCCGCTTGCCAAGCCGAAAAAAGTAACACAATTCCGAATACGATGGCCAGCGCGCGGGTCGGAGTATGCGTGCCGAGATAGGCGCCGACAAGCGCTCCGATTGTGGTTGCGATCTCGAGGAACATGCCGATTCGAATATTCGAATAACCATCTCGCACGTAGGCTGCCGCCGCCCCGGAGGAGGTCGCAATTACCGCAATCAAGCTGGTTCCGATGGCGTAACGAATATCCACGCCCAAGAACAAAGTCAGCACGGGCGTGATGATTACGCCGCCGCCCAAGCCGGTGAGCGACCCCACAAATCCACCCAGCAGCGACGCCGCAAATACTATCGGCGCAAATTCAGCGACTGTCATTGCCCAACCGTGTTGGTTCGCGGAGGCATCTTGATATACATGTCAGTGACTGTCCATCTCCCATTCGGATCTGCCGTGAAACTAATTATCTGTTGCCTCATCTCCGCATGTGCCATGCCGGGCCCTCTGGCCGTTGCGCAGGAATCCGCGCCGCCGCCGGTCCAATCACCAGATGTTCATTCCGACGGACGTGTTACGTTCCGCCTGCACGCTCCGATGGCGCACAAAGTGCTGTTGCATCTCGAAGGCGCCAAGGAGCCTTACATCCTGGTGAAAGATACGCAAGGCGTATGGAACGTGACCAGCGATCCACTCGCTCCGGAATTATACGGCTATTCATTCAACGTCGACGGCGTCCGGCTACTCGATCCCGAGAACAGCGCGATCATTCCAAATCTCCTCAACCCGAGCAGCATGTTGCATGTGCCTAGCTCATCGCCCATGCCGTGGGAAGACACCGATATCGCACACGGCGCCGTGCATCACCATTTCTATAAATCAGAAGTCGTCGGCGATGACCGCGATTTTTATGTCTACACGCCGCCGGGCTACGATCCGAACGCGGCGAAACGGTATCCCGTCCTGTACCTGCTGCATGGGTACAGCGACGACGCAAGCGCCTGGACGGCGGTAGGCAAGGCCAATCTGATCCTCGATACTTTGCTCGCGCAGAGCAGCGTTGAGCCGATGATCAACGTCATGCCGCTCGGATATGGCGCGCCGGAGATCGTTGAGCGCAGCACCGCTCAAAACCGTCCCTTCGATCACGCCGCCTTACGCGAGAAAAACTTTACGAAGTTCACCGCCGCCCTGATCGATGAAGTGATTCCGATGGTGGACCGTGCTTACAAAACGTGGCCGGATCGCGATTCGCGCGCCATCGCCGGCCTTTCGATGGGTGGCGCCGAAAGCCTGCTGACGGGCCTCAATCGGCTCGATACCTTCTCCTGGATCGGCTCATTCAGTGCTGGGGGGCTCGGCAACGATTTCGCGGTCGCGTTTCCGCAGCTCAGCCCGAATGCGAATGCGAAAATTCACCTTCTCTGGATCGCGTGCGGCACCGATGACCGGCTCATTAAGCCAAACCGCGACCTGGTCGCCTGGCTGAAGAGCAGGAACATCAACCTGACTCAAATCGAAACTCCGGGCATGCACACCTGGATGGTGTGGCGAAATAATCTGATTCATTTCGCTCCGCTGCTGTTCCGCGGTATGCGCTCGAATGTGGGAGCTGCAATTACGGCTCCGGAACAATAAGGACCGAGCGGCGCCGGGCCAAATAAAAAGCCGAACGGCAACGAGTGCCGTCCGGCTATCGTCTCGGAGCGGTGGGACTCACGAGAGGAATTCTTATCACAAGCGCACAGCGCGTGGTGCACCCGGGCCGTCCAGGCCTGGGTCGCGCGTTGTGCTCGATTATCACTGGCTCGGTGGCGGTGTCGGGGCCGTGTTCTGACCGCTGGTCGCGCCGGATCCGGCCACAATGCCCTTGCTCACTAATACGCGCACCTCCACGCGCCTGTTCAGCTTTCTTCCCTGCGCCGTGTTGTTGGCCGCAGCTTCATGAGTGGTGCCCATCCCGGCCGGTGCCAGAATGCGGTGAATCGGAATATTGCCCTGCTCTTCGAGATACTGGATCACCGCATGTGCGCGCTTTTCACTTAGCTCCTGATTGACAGCGGCGTTCCCGGTCTTGTCCGCGTATCCGGCCACTTCCACCATATAGCCCTTTTCGCCGATTGCCTTCTGGGCCAAATCGTCCAGCTTCTTTTTGTCATCCGGGCTCAGCACCGAGCTGTTGACGCGGAAGTAGACCACTTCCGAATATTTCGTGTCGTAACTGTCGAGGTCCGACACGCGCCCATTCACGTCAGTGACGCCCTGATTCGCCTGGTCCGCTTCGGTCTTCACTTGCCCGACTTGAGTCTGCACTTGACCAACCTGCTGCTGGGTCTGCTTTTCCTGGCCTTCTAGCTGTCCCTGACGATTTTCGATCTGGCCAGTCCGGTTTTCCAGCGTACCCGTGCGGTTTTCCAGGTTGCCTTCACGTGCCTCGATCGGCGCCACTCGCGTATCGATCTGCCGCGACGCCTTCATCGAATTTGGATCGAACGTCACTTTCTCGGCCATCAGGTCACCCTTGTCGCTACCGCGGCCCTGCACTTCCACTCGCAAACCGGGCACCAGCGAATCCAGATTCATCGCCGTGTGACGTCCGAAGCTTTTCTTCAATTCGATCTTCGTCGTGTTCGTCAGATCAATGGTTCCAATCGAATCATCGTCGCCGCGCACCTTGAGCGTGTCGCCCTGATGCGACACAATCACGCCCTGCAATTTGCTTTTTTCGCCGGCTGTGAAGGTGCGAGCGTTCGGCTCTACGCGCGCCAACGCCAGCGCGGCCGTCAAGAGCGCGACCGCTGACGCACCCAGCGTGTTTCTCAAATATCTCCGTCTCAATTTCTTGTCCATAATTTAGTTTTTGTTAACGCCTCCTGCACTTTTCTCCTGGCGCAACGCTGCACTTCCAGCGAGTTTTTCTAGTTCTGAGGTGTTAGACGTCCGCGTTTTTGTACCTGTAACCAATTTTTCGCACCGGGTCTCTATAGTCGAGCCCAGATACGTGCTAAGCCCTTCGTTTCCGGTGATATAACCACTCTGAATGCGGGAACCCGCACAGTCATCGCCGTCACGCTAGCAGCCGGTTTTTCGGCTGGTGGGTGCTCGCCGCTGGCTTCGTGACGTTCGGGATCTGCGTCGGCGTGCCTTATTACAACCTGCCATTTTTCTACGACTATTTCCAAAAAGCGTTCCATTGGAACCTCAGCCAAATCACGCTCGGCTTCCCAATCGCGGCATTGCTGACGATCTGGGCCGGTCCGGTGCTGGTCCCGCGCTTCAGCCCCCGCAAGTTGATCGTGGCAGGCGCCGGGCTCACGGCCGTTTCGCTGTTCGGCTTCGGCCTCATGCGAGGCGCGCTGATGGCCTACTTTGTCCTCTACTTTGTATACACGATCGGCTACATTTTCTCGGGCCCCATCCCTCATCAGATCCTGGTCTCCTACTGGTTCCAGAAGAAGCGCGGCACCGCCATGGGCATTGTGTATGTCGGAGTCGGGCTTTTCGGCGGCCTGGGCTCCTTCTTTGTCCGTGCAGTCACCGCGCGCTATGGATTCGAAACTGCACTGCTCGCGCTAGGCGCTCTTATGTTCGTATCCTGGCCGCTTGCCATCTTTGTTTTGAAAGATCGCCCCTCGGAGCTCAATCAATATCCCGATGGCGCGGCCGAACCTCCGCCCGACATCCACTTGCCGCCGCACAGCTTTTTGCACCTGCTCCGCAGCGGATCATTTTGGCTTCTGCTTCTCGGCAGTATCTGCTCGATCGGGTCCATCGGTTCCATCAACACGCATATGAAATTCGTGTTTCGCGATGCCGGTTTTAGGAATCAATCCGTGCTCGACGCAACCTGGACCACCGCTTCGGTGCTCATCCTCTGGTCGAGCATCGCCGGTCGGCTCAGCATCGGCTATTTCGCCGATATCTTTTCAAAAAAACGAGTGATGACCGCGACTTACTTCATCGTCGCTCTCACGATTCTTCTTCTGCTTTGGGTTTCGCCTGCGCGCCGCGGTTCGGTGGATCTATTCGGCGTCGTCTTCGGGTTCGCGATGGGCGCCGATTACATGCTCATCCCGCTGATGGCGGCCGAGCAGTTCGGAGTCAACTCGCTGGCCCGCGCCATGGCGATCATTCTTCCCGTGAACACCATCGGCCAAACCTGGTGCCCTTATCTGGTGTCGGGCCTGCGCGAGCACTTTGGCAATTATGTCGCTCCCATGGCTATCGTCTTCGCCATCGCGATGCTGGGAGCGCTGGCTATTGCCGTGCTTCCGCGGCAGGTTGCCGCGCGCTAGCTTTAGCAAGATAGCTTCGCGCATGCCTTAATTGCGCGAGATCCGGATCGGCATTCTTCCACGCGTCCATAAAATGCGCATAGGCTTTCAATGCAGCTTCCGCATTGCCGGCCTTCTCATCCGCCAACGCAATGCCATAGAGTGCGAACCCCGATCGTGGCCGTTCCGCAAGCGCCTGCTCGTAAGCGGTGTTCGCATCCGTCCAATCTCCGGCCGCGATCATCGCCGCTGCCGCCGTCTCGCCAACCGGCCGAATGTAATTGGGCGGCTCGCGATAACCGAGGGCTTTCTCCGCTTCCGCGGCCTTTTGGAACATGCTCTTTGCTTCGGCAAGCTTCCGTTGACCGGCGAGCACCGAAGCCCGCAATTCCAGCGACATCACCGATAAGTTGCTTCAGAATAGGCTCGAGCATCGCATCCGGCATTACTTCGATCTTGGGCACTTTTTTAGAAGCCGCTTTCATGGCCTGCGCGGCCTTCGATGGCTTCCGACATGCGCCACATCCCAGCATCGAATTGGTTTGTGGATTCTTCGGCTTTCGTCAGATCGTGGTTTTCGACAGCTTGCATACCCGATCGCAAACGTTGACAGTTGTCGCGCGAAAGAATCGAGGTTCGGCTGTCCAGCGGGCGCGCCGCTTGCATTCAGCAGCGAGATAACCCGCGCCCAATCTCCCGTTCGCAGCGCGACCGGCAATTGCGGATTCAGTCGCGCAATGGAATCTCGCGTGGAGAAAGTGTACAGCGTCGAGTCCAGCTTGCCGCGCGCGCCATTGAGCTTCGCGGAAATCGCGTTGGCCTCTTTCAACTTGCCTTCTTCCATCAGATCTGTAATCAGGTACATCAAATTGTGCACGTAATTCCAGTCGTTATCCGGCTGAACCCGCTGCTGGTTCATGTAACTTTCGTCGACGTGCATGGAAGCGGTAAACGCCTGTTCCGCCCTGCCGTAATCGCCGAGCCGAAAGAAGATGTGGCCGGGCATGTGGACCATGTGTCCCGATCCGGGAGCCAAGCCCGCCAATATCTCTGCACTGTGCAGCGCTTGCTCCGGGTGATCGGTCCATTCGAGCGCGTGAATGTAGTAGTGATTGGCGGCGGAATCGTCCGGCTTGTCTTTCAGAATGGATTGTAGAATCTGGATTCTTTCGGTGTGATCGACATCGTCTGCCAGAAAAAGCTTCGCCTGCAGATCCTTCGGATATTCGCGCACCAGCTTGCGCCAAAGCGTCAACGCTTTCGTTGATCCCGAATCCGGCCCGCTATTTTGAGATGCCGCAGTCGCCAGGATGTAAAGCCGCTCGCGCTTGCTTGCGTGTCCTTTGAGCGCGACCGCCTGCGCTAAAGCTTGTGCCGCATATCCTTGCGCCGTGCTGTGATAGAAGGACTCCGCTTCGTACAGCCCCCAGTAGCACATTGCGCATTTCGAGTCCGCGCGAATACTCTGCTCAAAAGCGCGAGCCGACTCGTAATCCCAGAAATCGTGCAGCAGATTCAGCCCTTGGTTGAACCACATCTGCGCGTCGGCGGTCGCCGTGATTTGCATCTGCGAATTGCCGAGGCCGGTCATTTGTTGCGGAGGCGGCAAATTCTGCGGAGCAGTCTGGGGCTGCGTCTCCATCACATGGCCGGACATGTTCATCTGGCCGTGGGATGCTGCGCAAACCAAAATCGCCGCTAATACGAGAACGCAGTAGCGCGCAAATAAAATCGGGCGCTGGCTGAATGCGCAACGCCCGAAAAGCACGTCTTGATTATCGCTAAGCCGCTGGCTTAGTCTCCCATTGCGCCGACTTCTTCTCGCGTTTCGGTTGGTGCGGGTTTCGCAGTCGAAGCCAGCAGCCCGTCCAGTGGCACGAACCCGCCTTCCGGCTTCTTTTCGCCCAAGATGTGCTCACGATAAAGCCGCATCATCTTCTCGTTCTCGAGCTTCTGCTTCAGAGCTTCGTCCCGCGCGCGCTTCTTCTCTTCGCGTGCGTTTTTCGCGATGCCCTTCAACTCCAGATCATGCTGCCGGTCGGCCTTTACGTGTTCTTCGACCAACACCAGGTTGTGCTCCTTGCTTGAAAGCGGCACGCTTTTGTTGCCCGCAAAGATTTCATGCCGCCCGTGCTCGTCATACCACTTGGTCAACGTGGCTGTCATGTGCATCTTTTCAATAATGTTGCGCCAGCCCACGCCCGTGTTGTATGCGCAGAATGAAATCTCGCCCTCCTGGGTTGCGTACGGGATGATGCACTGTTCGGTGCGCCGGAAATCGTAATTGAACAGATCCTGGAACCACATGCCTGCGATGAACAGGAAGTTCCAGCGGTCTCCACGCCGCTTCTGGATGTCTTCAACCGTCCGGTCGCCCGTCACTTTGCCGTATCCGCCCGTCTGCGCTTTCTTCGACATCCCGAAGCACTTGTCGAATTTGGCAACCAGGTCCGCCAGTTTGAAATGCTTGGGAGCTTTGAACGGATTGTAATTGCGCAGCAGCGCCAGCGTCACGCCGGCGACCGAGAGAAATCGCCCGCGCGCCGCGTCATTGATCCGTGCGATGTCCTTCGCAAGCTGGTCCGCATGCAAGAACGCCGTCACCGGAACGGACTCTTTCGTGTCCTTGTCGCACATGATCGCCATGCCGATGCCGCAGTTCGGGTGACAGCCGCAGCTCAACTGACCCCAGTCCGCGGCGGGCCCGTGCACCAAATCCGCAAAATCGGAGAACGTGCTCATGAAGCTGATTGGAAACCAGTCGCGAACCGGCTCGCCGATGCCCGTCTGGCTCTTTACGTCGTGCGCCAGGTGCGATAACGTGTAGCGCTGAGCTTTTCTGCGTTCCTCGGTGATGGCCTCGTCGCGGCCGGTGAACGAAACGGGTTGGAACGAAAGGAATGGAATCTTCTTGGGGTTGTCGAGCGCGAACTGCACTACATGGCCAACCTGCTCGTTATTGATGCCGTTCAAAATCGTGATCACCGGCACAATGTCGACGCCCGCGGTCCAAAGATTCTCGATCGCCCGCAGCTTCACATCGAACAAGTTGCCGACTGCGCGATGCGAATTGGCCGCGTTGCCGATTCCATCGAACTGCAGATACGCATACCGCAAACCGGCTTCCGCGGCTGCCTTTGCGAACTCAGGCCGCTTTGCGAATTCGATACCGTTCGTCGCCGCCTGCACGCTGTTATAGCCAACCTGGCGCGCATAACGCACCGCATCCAGGAAATAAGGAGACAACGTCGGCTCGCCGCCTGAAAACTGCACCGACATCTGCCGCCGCGGCTTAATCGAAATCGCGTTATCGAGCAGCGTCTTGATGTCTTCCCAGCTCAGCTCATGCACAAACCCAACCTGGTTGGCATCCATAAAGCACGGATCGCACATCATGTTGCAGCGGTTCGTCAGGTCGATGGTCAAAACCGATCCGCGGCCGTGCGTAATGGTGCTGGTGCCGTGGTTATGCAGCTTTTCGTCGTTGTGCGCGCGAATGTCGCGCCCTGGAAAAACATCTTCGAGGTGCTTGGAAAAGGCCGGATCAATCGACATCAAGTCTTCGAACTCGCCGTGGATGGGACACTCCTTCACCATCACGATCTTGCCGTCGCGCTCGATGATCTTTGCCTTAATCTCGCCCACCGGCTGATTCAGCAGGATCTTGTAGTCGACCTCGCCATCCACGATCTTCTGCCGGATCTCGGGAATGCACTTCGGGCAAAGCGAGTCCGTCTCACGCGGCCAGCCCAGAGGTGGCTTCGTCTTCTGATAGCTCTTCAACAGCGGCTTGTCGGACCACTTCGGAGTGAACGAAGGGTTCTGCCCGATCTGATTCAGCCGGTCGAAGACCTGCCAGGCGGCGTTTGCGCTCACGGTTACCGCTTTTTCGAAGTACTTGACTGGTTTGTGCATGTTGGTGGGCCCGCCAAGCGGGCTCGTTCCTCCAAGAGATCTGTTGGGACGGGTCTAGGCCCGAATACACCCTCAGTATAGGGGCCCTATAACTGGTTGATAAGCAAAAGGAATTGAACTGCAGCGATTGACGGTTGTATGGGCAAATCCGGCTCTCAAAGGGAGCGGCTAGACAGGTACGAACCTGTTGTTTATAAAAGACTTACCCATGGAAAGTACTACCGGGCGCGTAGCACCCGCCTGTGCTCACTTCTCTAGCATCTTCTTCAAGAAAACCAATTGGCCGAGATGGTAGGAATTATGCGTTGCAACCAGCAGCGCTTCACGCAGAAGATTCTGGCCCTCGCCGTGAGCGAAAGGCTTCATGAGATCCTGACGCGCATCCTCAACCAGCTTGTCGAGTTCGCGCGCATCGTGCTTGAAAGCCTTCACGCTCGAATCCCAAGCTTCCGGATTCGGCGGAGCTTCGCTTTCGGGCCAGTAGCCTTCGGGCCACGGCGGCGATTTGTGATTCGAGTTCCGTGAGAACTCGAGTATGTCGTGCTGAGCGATGCGCATGTGCTCGAGTAATTGCCACGCGCTGTGCGGCGCGCCGCCGGGTTTAGCGCCGCGGTCGCGAGACGGAAAATCTTTGACGGCGGAATCGAAATCGATGTGCGATTCGCGGCCGCTGATGGCAGTCACAAGCTGTTTTCGAAATGCAGAGTCGTTGGTCATGATCTACCTTTGATTACTCTGCGAGCCTGGATTATTCGCCGCGCTTGGGGACGACGCCGGGGGTAATGGAATGGGCTGCACTTCGGGCGGATTCGCGGGCGCGATCGTACCCGGCTGGTTCGGAAGCGGCGCGCCTCCGGGAGTCCACTTCGGTCCATGCTTCAGGATCTGCTCGTACTTCGGAAGCTGAGCGGAGTCCCAACCCCCGCCGAGCGCCATCACCAGGGATACGCTCGAGGTCATCTGGCGTAACTGCGCCTGCACCTGTGTTTCGCGATTGCTGAGCACGGTGTTTTGGGCGGTCATCACGTTGAGGTAGCTGTCGACGCCCGTCTTGTAGCGTGTAACCGCGAGGGCGAGGTAATGGGCGGATGCGTTTACGGCGGTCTGATACTGATCGACTTCCGTGGCGAGGATGCGCAAAGCGGCCAGATTATCCTCGACGGATTGAAAATCGCCGAGTACGGTTTGACGATAGCCGGCAACGGCCGCGTCGTAGGAAGCCTCGGCCTGCTCAACGGCGCCGCGGCGGGCTCCGAAATCGAGCAGTGTGTCGGACAAACTGGGTCCGATGGACCAGATGCGGCTCGGCCAGGTGAACCAGCTGGCAATGGCGGAAGTCGAAAAGCCTCCGTCCGCGCTCAGGCTGAGAGAAGGATAGTAAGCGGCGCGAGCGACACCGACCTGCGCGTTCGCGGAGGCAACCTGGCGTTCGGCGGCGGCGATATCGGGACGGCGCTCGAGCAGTTCGGACGGGATAGCAACCGGCACAGGCGGAGGATTCGGAACGAACGGCGCCACCGGCAACGAGAAATTCGCGGGCGGCTTGCCGATGAGGGTCGCGATCGCGTGCTCGTACTGTGCGCGCGACACGCCGAGATCGGTGGCCTGCGCGATTGCGGTATCCAGTTGCGTCTGCGCTTGCGTCACATCCTGATCGGAATCGATGCCGATGTTGAAGAGGGTTTTCGTCAGCTTCAGCGTCTCGCGGTAATTCTTTAGCGTGTCCTGAAGAATGCCTTCTTGAGCGTCCAGCGCTCGCACTTCGAAATAATCCTCTGCAAGCTCGGCTCGCGTCGTGAGAAGCGCGGTCGCGACATCGGCGGCGCTGGCCTGCGCGGAAAAAGTGTTCGCGGCGATGGTGTTGCGTATCTTGTGCCAGAGATCGACCGAGTACGATACATCGGCGGCGATGGAATATTGATTCACGGTGCCGCCGAAAGCCGCGCCGCCAGTCCCCCCGGTCCCGGTGCTCGTGCCGGTCGTGGTTCCAGTGGTAGTGGTAGTTGAGGTTGTTCCGGCCGTTGTTGTTCCTGTGGTTGTTGTCGTTCCTGTGGTCGTGGTGCCGGTGGTGGTCGTTCCGGTTGTCGTACCGGGAACGATGACCGTCGCGGCCCTGCTGGTATTCGAAAAATGCTCACGGCTGTAGGATGCCGAGCTGCCGATTGTGGGGAAAAGCTGAGACCGTGCCGAGACGACAAGCGCGCGTGCGGCGCGGAAATTCGCTTCGGCTTGCATCACGGTCTGATTCGAGATCGCGACCTGCTCCTCTAGCGCGTTGAGTTGCGGGTCGTTGTACATCTCCCACCATTTCGGGCGGATCTTGTCGTCACCGGGCTGCGCGATCACCCAGCCCGCGCCTTCTTTAAACTGCGGCGGCGCTTCTTTGTAGGCGCTAGGCACGGGTGCCGCGGGAGCCTTCGTGTATTTCGGAGCGGGATTGCAAGCGCATAGGAACGCGAGCAGCGCGGCCGCCGCCACTACACTGCTTCGATACGAGCTAAATTTCATCGCTTACCTCTCGAATCCAGCGCCGCAGATAGATGGGGCAGTTCACCAACTTTACGTCGCCTCCGGCTTGATCGGAAATATATTGCACCGCTTTGCGGTCGACCAGCGTGACTTCGCTCAGGTCGATGAAGATGCGCTGATGAGCTCCGCGCGCGTCGGCGATGGATTGCTCGAGCTCGGGGATGGCGTCCTCGCTGAATTTTCCGTTCAGCAATAGCGTTACGGACGCTTCCGCGGGATGCGGCTCTGTGGTAATTGTGTAGTGCGTTTGCATCGCTCAATTCCTAAGAAGCCGGACCGACTGCTTCCACGGGAGCGTCGGGCAAGCGGCCATGGCGAACGCGTTCGAGCCACAAGCTGAAGCGGTCCATATAGAGGTAAATGACAGGTGTTGTGTAGAGAGTCAGCGCTTGACTGACGATGAGGCCGCCGACGATCGTGATACCGAGCGGACGGCGAAGCTCGGAGCCCGTGCCGGTGCCGAGCGCCAGCGGCAAACCGCCGAACAGCGCCGCCATGGTGGTCATCATGATGGGGCGGAAGCGCAGCAGACAGGCCTCGAAGATAGCTTCTTTCGGGGGCTTGCGGTCGCGCCGCTCGACTTCGAGCGCGAAGTCGATCATCATAATGGCGTTTTTCTTCACGATGCCGATCAGCAGAATAATGCCGATGAGCGCAATTACGCTGAGTTCGGTATGCGTGATGAGCAGCGCGAGAATGGCTCCGACGCCCGCCGAGGGTAGTGTCGAAAGAATCGTGATCGGGTGGATATAGCTTTCGTAAAGAATCCCAAGAACGATATAGACAGCCGCGATCGCCGCGGCAATCAGCAGGGGCTCATTGGAGAGCGAGGATTGGAACGCTTGCGCCGTGCCACTGAAGCTGGTGTTGATCGTGCTGGGCATGCCGATCTTGTTTTCGGCGTCTTGGATGTCGCTCACTGCCTGCCCAAGAGCAATCGCCAGGCCCAAGATTGAACGAAATCGTCACGGAGGGGAAAACGCCGGAGTGATTTACCGTTAGTGCGGCAGTGCCCGCATTGTAATGAGTGAAGACCGAGAGCGGAACGGGACGGCCCGTGCTTGTCGGCACGTAAATGTCTTTCAAGCCGTCCGGATGCTGCCAGAAGAACGGATTGACTTCCATGATCACGAAGTACTGATTCATGGCGGTGTAGGTTTTCGCGATCTCGCGCTCACCGAAAGCGTCATAAAGAATGTTGTCGAGCGCTTGCGGCGTGACGCCAACGCGGGAAGCGGTATCGCGGTCAATCACCAGATTGGCGGAAAGACCCGAGTTCTGCTGGTCACTGTTGACGTCCTGGAGCTGATGAATTTTTCTCATCGTGTTGAGCACACGCGGAGCCCAGCGGGTCAACTCGTCCAGATTGTCGCTCTGCATCGTGAATTGATATTGCGCTGCGCTTAAACGGCCTCCCACGCGGACGTCTTGCGAGGCCTGTAAAAAGAGCGTGACTCCCGGAATCCCACTCAACTTCCCCCGCAAACGGTTGATGATCTGATCAGCGGAGATCTTGCGTTCGTTCAGAGGCTTGAGAGTGATGAAGGCGCGGCCGGTATTTGTCGTTGTCCCCGCGCCGCCGCCGGTGAAGGCCTGCACGGTCGCGATAGCCGGATCCTGCTGAACGACGCGGGCAAGAGCGGTGATTTTGTGCTGCATCGATTGGAATGAGATGCTTTGATCGGCCATGAAAATGCCGTTCAAGCGTCCGGTGTCCTGCTGCGGGAAGAAGCCCTTCGGAACTACCATGTACAGATAAATGTTGAAGGCGAGCGTGACGATGAAGATCAGCAGAACGAGTGCGGAGTTATCCAATACCCACGCCAGGCTGTTCCGGTAAACGCTGAGAATGAAATCGAAAAACTTTTCGCTCGCTTTGTAGAAACGGCCGTGCCGCTGCTCATCAGCTAATAGTCGTGAAGCCATCATGGGCGTCGTGGTCAAGGAGATGACCATCGAAACCAGAATCGTGGTGGCAAGCGTAACGGCGAATTCGCGAAACAGACGGCCTACGATGCCGCCCATCATCAAGATGGGAATAAATACGGCGACTAGCGACACGCTGATCGAAAAAACGGTGGACCCGATTTCGGCTGCTCCCTTATAAGCAGCTTCCATGGCGCTCATTCCCTTTTCGCGATAACGGGTGATGTTTTCAAGCACGACGATGGCGTCATCGACGACGAAGCCGGTCGAAATCGTCAACGCCATGAGCGATAGGTTGTCGATGCCGTAGCCGAGCAGGTACATGATTCCGCATGTGCCAATCAGCGATACCGGCACGGCAATGCTGGGGATGAGCGTCGATCGCGCGTCGCGCAGAAACAGGAACACGACCGCGATCACCAGGCCGACTGAGATCAGTAACGTCTGCTCAACCTCTCTGACCGAAGCGCTGATGGTCACGGTTTGATCGAGCGTGACCGTCATATCGATGGCCTGGTTGATGGAGGCGTGGAGCTGCGGAAGGGCGGCCTTGATGCCCTTCACGGTATCGATGATGTTTGCGCCGGGCTGCCGGAAGATGATGAGCAGAGCGGCCCTCTTGCCGTTCGCAAGACCGAGTGAGCGAACGGTTTGCACGGAATCGGTTACCTGGGCGATATCGGTCAGCTTGATCTGTCGCGCCATTACGATAGGCGATCAGAAGCGGCTGATAATCGGCCGCGTGCATGAGCTGATCGTTGGCATCGATCATCCAGGTCTTATGCGCATCTGAGAACCAGCCTTTGGCAAGATTGGCGGTTTGAGCAGAAATCGCGGTTCGCACATTCTCCAGGCTGAGGCCGTAATGATTGATCTGCGTTGGATTCACATCAATGCGCACGGCCGGAGCCGAGCTTCCTCCCGCGATCACTTGTCCGACACCACGGATCTGCGAAACGCGTTGCATCAACACCGTGGATGCGGCATCGTAGAGCGCAGACGGCGGCAGCGTGTTTGAAGTCAGCGCCACAATCATGATGGGCGAATCCGCCGGATTCCACTTTCGATACGTAGGATTGCTGGGCAGATTGGCCGGTAAATACGTTCGCGCGGCATTGATGGCGGCTTCGACATCGCGCGCTGCCGCATCGATGTTGCGGTTGAGATCGAATTGCAGCGCGATGCTCGTTCCGCCAAGTGAGCTCGCCGAAGTCATCTCGTTGACAGCCGCGATGCGGCCGAATTGACGTTCGAGCGGCGTCGCCACCGAGGACGCCATGATGCTGGGGCTCGCGCCGGGCAGCGATGCCGAAACGGAGATCGAGGGAAAGTCAACCTGCGGCAGCGGCGATACCGGCAGCAGGGTAAACGCGACCGCGCCGGCGAGTCCCACTGCAACCGTCAGCAGAGCGGTTGCGACCGGACGCTTGATAAACGGCGAAGACAGGCTCATGCGTCAATCTCCCGTTGCCGGTGCAGGCTGGACGCCCGTACGCGGCTCTTTACGCCGATGCCGCTCACGGAACGCTACGAACTTCGAAGCGAGCTCGTCGAAGAAGAGATAGATCACCGGAGTTGTATACAGAGTCAATAGCTGGCTGAGCAGCAAGCCGCCGATGATCGTGACGCCCAACGGACGGCGCAGTTCCGATCCGACGCCCCGTCCGAACGCCAGGGGAACGGCGCCCAAAAGCGCTGCCATGGTGGTCATCATGATGGGACGAAAACGCAGCAGGGAGGCTTGAAAAATCGAATCGTAAGGACTCTTGTGCTCTTTTCGCTCGGCTTCGAGAGCGAAGTCGATCATCATGATGGCGTTCTTCTTCACGATGCCGATCAGCAGCACGATGCCGATGATCGCAACCACTGTCAGCTCCTCACGGCAGACCATCAGCGCCAGTAGCGCGCCGACTCCGGCCGAGGGAAGCGTCGAAAGAATAGTTACCGGGTGAATGTAGCTTTCATAAAGGACGCCCAGCACGATATAAACCGTGACCAAGGCCGCTAGAATGAGCAGCGGTTCATTGGTGAGCGATGCGATAAAGGCTTGCGCCGTGCCCTGGAACGAAGTTTCCATGGCGGGAGGCGGGGGCATCTCTTTCTCGATCTTCTGAATGGCCTCGACCGCTGTGCCCAGCGCGGCGTTCGGCGCGAGGTTAAACGAAACAGTGGTGGCGGGGAATTGGCCGATGTGGCTGATCAGGATCGGCATCGACTCGTCTCTGGTGGTGGTGATCGCGCTCAAGGGCACCGGTGTGCCCGCCGTCGACTTGATGTAGACATCGTGCAGGTTGTGCGGCGTGATTCGGAACTGCGGTTGCACTTCGAGAATCACGTGATACTGATTCAATTGCGTGAAAAGCGTCGCGACCTGGCGTTGGCCGAAAGCATCGTAGAGCGCGGTGTCAATGGTGGACGCGTTGATGCCCACGCGCATGGCGGTTTGGCGGTCGAAGTTCAGCGCAGTGCCCAGGCCATGCGTCTCGAGATCGCTCGCAACGTCGGCGAGGTCGGGAAGCTCCTTCAAGCGGTTGACGAAGCGCCCTGCATAATCGGCGAGCTCGTTTGAGTTAGGATCTTCCAGGCTGTATTGGTATTGCGTCCTGCTCACGATGTCTTCAACCGTGAGGTCTTGCACTGGCTGCATGTAGAGCGTGATGCCGTCTACGCTCGTAAGCTTAGTCTCCAAACGGCGAATCACGTCGGAGGCGCTGATGCCGCGTTCTCCAAGGGGTTTCAGGTTGATCTGGACGCGTCCCGCGTTGAGCGTGGTATTCGTGCCGTCTACTCCGATGAAAGACGAGAGGCTTTGGACTGCCGGATCTTTGAGGATCACCGCCACGAGCTGCTGCTGCAACCGCGACATGTCGGCAAACGAGACGCTTTGATCGGCTTCGGAAACTCCCTGAATTTCGCCGGTGTCCTGCACCGGGAAAAAGCCTTTCGGGATGACTATGTAGAGAAAAACTGTAAGCACCAGCGTGCCCGCGGCTACCAGCAGCGTCAGGTTGCGATGCTCCAGCACGACTTTGAGCGTTCTTCCATAAAAGGCGATCGTCTTTTCGAACACGCGTTCGGAAGCCTGATAGAAACGGCTCTGCTGCGCGTCGGCTTTATGCCGCAGAAGCTTGGCGCAGAGCATCGGCGTGAGGGTCAATGAGACAAATGCCGAGACGATGATGGTCACCGCGAGCGTGATGGCGAACTCCCGGAACAGACGGCCCGTGATGTCGCCCATGAACAACAGTGGAATCAGCACCGCGATCAGCGAGATGGTCAGCGACATGATCGTGAAGCCGATCTGTTCGGCGCCTTTCAGCGCTGCTTCGAGCGGCGGGTCGCCCTCTTCGACGTAGCGCATGATGTTCTCAATCATCACGATGGCGTCGTCAACCACAAAGCCGGTAGAAATCGTCAGCGCCATCAGCGTGAGATTGTTCAGGCTATAACCGAGCAGATACATGACGGCGAAAGTTCCGACCAGCGACAGAGGAACCGCGACGCTCGGAATAAACGTAGCTGCGAGATTGCGCAGGAACAGAAAGATGACCAGCACCACCAGCGCGATGCAGATCATCAGCTCATATTCGACGTCCTTGACGGAGGCCCGAACGGTGATGGTGCGATCGGTCAAAGTAGCGACGCTGATCGAAGAGGGAATGGTGGCGCGCAGCTTCGGAAGCAGGGCCTGGATACGGTCGACAACTTGGATGATGTTTGCGCCAGGCTGCCGCTGAATGTTCACGACGACGGCGGGTGTTTGATTCATCCATGCCGCCTGAGCGACGTTTTCAACGCCGTCGATGACTTTCGCAACATCTTTCAGCAATACCGGCGCGTTGTTCTTGTAGGAAACGATGATCTGCGAGTATTCCTGCGCCGAGAGCAGCTGGTCGTTGTCATTGATCTGGTAATCCTGATTCGGCCCATCGAAGCTGCCTTTGGCCGTATCAAGACTGGTTGCCGTAATGGCCGTGTGAATATCTTCGAGATTCAACCCATAAGAGGCGAGCTGTGTGGGATTCGCGAGAATGCGAACGGCTTTCTTCTGTCCTCCGCTGATAGTCACGGCGCCCACGCCCGAAAGCTGCGAGATCTTCTGAGCCAGGCGCGTATCGGCAAAGTCCTCCACGTCCTGCAGCGGCATCGAGTTCGAGGTCAGCGCGAGCGTCAGGATCGGCGCATCCGCCGGGTTCGTTTTGCTGTAGACGGGCGGCAGCGGCAGATCGGTGGGCAGATAGGTCTGCGCGGCGTTGATTGCTTCCTGTACTTCCTGTTCGGCCACGTCAATGTTCAGGCTGAGAACGAATTGCAGAGTAATCACCGAGGCGCCCTGCGAACTGGTCGAAAGCATTTGATTCAGGCCGGGAACTTCGCCGAGCTGGCGCTCGAGCGGGGCCGTAATCGCGGACGCGGTTACCGACGGGCTGGCGCCTGGATAGAACGTGACCACCTGCATCGTTGGGTAGTCCACTTCCGGCAGCGCCGAAACAGGCAGTTGCTTATAGGCGACGATGCCGACCAGCAGAATCGCCGCCATCAGCAGCGAAGTGGCGACAGGCCGCAGAATGAACGGGCGCGACGGATTCACTTCGTTTTACCTGCCGGAGGCTTTTGCTGGTTACTGTGGTTTCGCAGGTCGGAGCTGCCTTTTTGCGTGTTGGTCTGGTTATTCTGCTTTTGCTGATTCAATTGCGGAGGCGTGCCGGGAGGAGTTTGGCCGACCGGTTTGCGGATGACGATCTTTGAGCCTTCCTGCAGCTTGTCGAACCCGTCGGTGACGACTGTCTCGCCGGGAGTCACTCCCGTAACGGCTGCATTCGTGCCGTCTGAAGTAGCGACGTTGATATCGCGCGATTCAACGGTCTTCTTTTGCATGTTCACGACGTAAACGAACGAGATTTCGTTGTTGTGCTGAATGGCGGCCGTCGGGACGATATTGACCCCCATCAACATTTGAACCAGCAATTTGGCGTTCACGAACTCGTTCGGGAAAAGCTTGTTGTCTTTGTTGGCAAACGTCGCCCGGACTCGAACCGTGCCGGTGCTGGTATCGATCTGGTTGTCGAGCGTGAGCACCGTCCCTTGTGAGAGCTCGCTTTGATCGTCGCGGCTCAATGCGTCGACACGAAGCTTATGGCCGGCGCGCATCTGTGTGACCACATCGGAGATGAAATCTTCCGCCATCGTAAAGATCACCGTGATCGGCTGAAGCTGCGTGATGGTGGCGATACCCGTGGTTCCGTTGGCTGGCACGATGTTTCCGGGATCCACGGTTCGCAGGCCGACGCGGCCATCGATCGGCGACGTGATGCGCGTATAGTCCACGTTCACTTTTGCAGCGTCGAGATTGCCTTGATCGAGCTTTATGGTTCCTTCGTCCTGGTGCACGGTTGCAACCTGGGTTGCCAATTGTTGCTCCGGGATGGCGTTTTGCTTGATCGCAGTCTGATAGCGAACCAGGTCGATGCGGGCGTTTTCAAGGGCCGCCTGATCGCGTTGAAGCTGGCCTTGAGCTTGCAAATAAACGGCCTGATACGGGCGCGGATCAATGACGGCGAGCAGATCGCCCTTATGCACAATCTGGCCTTCCTTGTAAGCCACCTTCGTCAGTTGTCCGACCACGCGGCTGGCAACGGTAACGGTGTAAACGGGAGTGACCGTCCCGATCGCTTCGATGTATTCGCCCATATTGCCTTTGCCGACGGTTGCGACGGAAACAGCGATTGCTCCTCCATACGCGCCTTTGCCTTTCTTGCCGTTCGCTTGCTCCGGGGCGGGTGCGCGGCGCAGCAGCAGATACGCTCCGCCTGCCAGAATCAGCAGCGCGAGCAGCCAAACCGCCCAGCGGCGCCGTCTGCGCGGCGGCCTGGATGGACGATTCGCCTCGGGGCGATCGGGAACATCGGCGACTGGTAACGAATTCGGATCAGGATCGATAGGCATGCGGTTTGGGGCATTTTGCGATGAGCGGGGCGGCGAATCGCCTCGAGCGTCGCATGTATCTTTGACTATGAGGCCGGCGCGAGAATTCGGCGACTGCCGAACGGTATAGCTGCTTCTACGCCATTCGGCATACCATGCATGCACGGGAAAGGCTCGCCCGCATGAGAAAATAGCTTCAAAATGACTGTAGGAGAGCTGTCGCGGATGAGTTCAGCTGCAAATTTGTTGCCCGGTGTTCCGGACGTGGAATCGCCCCTTTTCGAATCTCTTTTTCAGACCAAAAATGTTTCGCAAGAGACCGTCGAGATCGCCCGTAAATTGCGCAGGGACGGCTTCGTTGTCATCGATTTTCCCGATCCGGATTTCGACCGCAGTGCGGAAACCATTATCCGCACGCTGAACGATGGATACGAGTGGCAGGCCTGGCGCGAAGGCAAGACACCGGGATTGCGCATTCAGGACGCCTGGAGCCGAGTCCCGGAGGTGAAGCAAATTGCATGTAATCCGGTTGTGCTGAAACTTCTTTCCGATCTGTACGGCAGGCGCGCGTTCCCGTTCCAAACGCTCAATTTTCCGGTCGGCACGCAGCAGCATTTCCATACCGACAGTGTCCATTTCAGCTCATCGCCGGAGCGGTTCATGGTGGGCGTTTGGGTCGCGCTGGAGGATATTGATTCGGACAACGGGCCTTTGGTTTACTATCCGGGTTCGCACACCCTGCCTATCTTCACCAATGAGCACATTGGCGCGAATCCGAACACGCAGGGGCAGAACATGTATGCTCACTACCCGTTATATGAGAAAGCATGGGAAGCGATCGTGGAAGCGACGGACATAAAGCCCTTCTACTTTCATGCGAAAAAAGGCCAAGCGCTGATCTGGGCGGCAAATCTTCTGCATGGCGGAGCTGCCCAAACAGACAGTAATCGAACCAGGCACAGCCAAGTTACTCATTACTATTTCGATAACTGCGCTTATTACACGCCCATGGGTACGGTCGAGTTTCTCGGGCCCGTCCAATTCCGGGATAACATCATCGATATCTCAACCGGCCAGCGCGTTCCGAACAAAGTAAACGGCGTCGAAGTGCCTGCGGCGCATATCGCGCACACGAATCCCGCCAAGCATCTGGCTGGAGACCCTCCTCCGAAGCCGACCAAGACGCCGCCTGGATTCGATCCTAAGGCCTATTTGAACGCCAATCCGGATGTCAAGAAGGCCAAAATGGATGCCGCGAAGCATTGGCTTCAGTTCGGCTATCGCGAAGGCCGGCCATTGCGTTAATCCGGATATTGTCCGCCCAAGCGATCAATCATTTTTTTTCAAAATCGCGATCTGGCCCGCATGATACGCGATGTGCTGAATTACTCCGTGAAGCAGGACGTAGAAAGTCTGCGGCTCGGTGGCGGGAGCCGGATCGTTCAGGCGATCCTCTGGAAATGCGCGAATGGCGGTCGTTAAAGTTCGGTATTCGTGATCCAGCGCCGCTAAAGTATCGGTCCAGGAAACAGAGGGCATGGGCCAGTCTTCATCGGCCGTGTGGTCGCGCGTCTCAGTCGCCGAAAGGCGCTCGCGCGCTATGCGAAGCCAGGCTGTCATATGAAGCACGAGTTCGCAGATCGAGTGCGTTTTCGGAATCCGCCGAGCAGCCGCTTGGTCTTCGGCCACGTCCTCGAGAAGCGGCTTCAGTGCCGGGCCGTGCCAGGCAGGGCCTTCGTACATGCGCTGCAATTGATCTGCGATGCGCTCCGTTTCGGTCGCTTGGACTATGAGTGGCATGATGGCGGAAGGAGGGTTCCTTGCGATTGATTGTACTGTTGGCCCTTGCCGCCACGACTACCACCTACGGTGCGACGCCCGATGCGCCGTTTGCCCTTCTTTGGATGTATCAGGGCACGTGGACCGTTACGCGAGCAAACTCAGCGCCGGGTGCGAAGCCGGATGAGCTGGTGAACCAATGCGCGCTGCTCGGCAAGTACTTTGCCTGCGGGCAGACGGTAAATGGCGAGCCGAGCGAGCTTCTCATTTTTGTTCCCGCAAATCAGCCGGGGCATTTTTACACTCAAACAGTAAACCGAGATGGCCGCGCGGGCGGTCGCGGCGAATTACAAATTTCGGGCAGCCAGTGGACTTTCACAAGCACTTGGGATCAGGGTGGAACGAGCACTTACTATCGCACGACCAACGTATTTACGGGCAAGGATAAGATCCACTTCGAACAAGCCGAATCGACGGACCGGAAAAACTTCAAGGTTACGGGTTCGGGGGATGAAGTGCGAGTGGCGCGCGGACGCCATTAAATACGCAAAAGCGCCGCCTCGTGGGCGAGACGGCGCGTAAATGTGGATTGTCGGTTGCCTACCGCTGCGGAGGGTTTTGTTGCGGGGGATTCTGCTGCGGCGGAGTCGTGCCGGGCGCGGGCTGCTGAGACATGCCGGGGTTCGGCACGGTACCGGGAGCCTGTGTGCTGTTCGATTGTCCGGGAGTTACTCCGATTTTGACTCCGATGATTTCGCCCGAAACAACTAACTCGACGCGCCGATTCAGCGCCCGGCCGGCAGATGTATCGTTGGAAGCAACCGGGTACGCCTTGCCGTAGCCGACCGCCGTGAGAGCTTGCGCATTCACGCCTTGGGTCAGCAGGAAATCGCGAACTGTATCTGCACGCTCTTCCGAGAGATGCTGGTTATATTCGTCACTGCCGATGCTATCGGTATAGCCTTCCACCACCAGATTCAGCCCTGGGTGAGAAATCACGATACCGGAGATTTTGGCGAGAGCCAGTTTGGCATTCTCTTTCAGCGTGTATTTGCCGAAGTCAAATAGCACATCGCTCATGTTCACCACCAGGCCGCGCGGAGTTTCCCGCGTGGGAAGCACGGCATTGAACTGCTGGAGGAGTTGCTCGCGCAAAGCGTTGCGCTCCTGGATCGCTTGGTCACGAAGGCGATTGGCCTCTTCGGCTGATTGCTGTGCTCTCTGATTTGCCGCGTCGGCTTGTGCGCGCGCGGCATCGGCTTCCGCTTTGGCCTGCTCGGCCGCAGCCCGCTGCTGGGCGTCTAGTTGGGCCTGCTGCTCAGCTTGCTCCTTTGCGCGCGCATCGGCTTCAGACCTCAAACGAGCCTCTTCCGCCTCCTTCTGAGCCGCCGCCTGCCGGGCCGCGGCATCTTCGCGCTCCTGCTGCAGCGCTGCCTGTTCCTGCCGGCGAAGCGAAATCGTGCGTGCGTCTTCGGCCTTTTGCGCCGCTTCCTTGGCAGTCATGATGGCGGGCTTCCATTGTTTCCGCGCCTGATAATCTTCGGCCTGAGTCAACAAGCTCTGCGCGTTCTGAAACACGTCGCTTGCGAACTGATCCGATTTTGCGTATTGCGCGATATCGATTGCGTTTTGCGCCTCGTACAACTCGAGGGGGCTTTTCTTGTTCGAATTCAAATCGATCGGGTGCAGCTGCGATTCCGGCACATGGTACGTGTATTGGCCGCGCGGTAGCAATTCATAATGGGCGTTGACGGTTTCGATTTTTCCAAGCGTGTCATTGCGCACGATGTTCTCCATCACGACCACGTCGCTTGGCTGTCGAACGGCAAAATACGGTTCCGCCGTGATAATCAGACCAAAAGCTTGCAGGTCGGTGGTGACATCGCCCTTGTAATTGCCGCTGGAATCGACGACCACTTCGCCTAGGTTCGATGCGTGCCCGTCGGGCGTAATCGCCCACAGCACATACGTCAAAAACAGCGGCCCGAAGCTTCGCGCCGCCGGCAGATTCTTCACCTCGAACTTAACTTCCATATGGCCGAGCCGGCTGTTGACATCAGCCGTACCTTTGGCTTGGGGTGCAAGTGAGGTGCCTTGAAAATCAATCTTGGTCCAGCCGCTGCGATCGCGATAACTCACCGCTGCGACCGACCTGGATACGACCTGAACGCGAAAAATCGGCGTCGAAGTCCCGGCGGGGGGCGGTTGTTGGCCTACCGATTGAGTCGGGTTGGTCTCCTGCGCGCACAAAGCGAGGGGCAGAGAAACCACGAGTGCGGACACAAGTGCTTTCATGCAACTGCAGTATGCACGATACGGGCCAAATGCTAATTCGCTGACTGCTCGACCTTTATTCAACTCGATAGTACTTACGGCCGGTACTTTTTTCAGTTTTGCCAGGAAACAAAATGCTCGCACGTACGCCCGAAAGCGTTCAGAGCTCGGCTGCGGCCACCGGAACTGGAGTTGGTAGCGGTTGGCCGAAGCGACGGAACAGAAATGCGTACAATTTAGCCAACTGCGTTTTTTCGATCAGAAAACTTAAGACGCAGGTGAAAACGATGCTAAAAAACACAACGCAGTACGTGAGCGCTTGCTGAGTTTCGGCGCCGGGGATCGCCTGTTCAACAAGTATTGAGGCGAGGACGACGGCGGCCAGGCCTTTCGGGCTCATGATGGCCACCAGCGATGCGTCGTGAACGGAAGTCGTGCGGCTCAGACCTATATACGCGGCGGGGATGCGGATGAGGAAGATCAGAGCTGTGAGCGCCAGAGCCACATACACGATGCGGTAGTTGGTGAAGCGGATGGAGACACCAACATAGACGAAGAAGAACGTTTTGAGCAAGAATACGACTTCAGCCAGAAACACGCGTTCCGTTTCGTTTAGCGTAATAGCCTCATGCGGAAGATAGCGCCGCATCCAGGGTATGCCGTGAAACACCTCAATATTCCCTAGCACTGCGCCGAAAACAGCTGCCGCGACATAGCCGCTGAACCCGAAGATCTCAACTACCCCGAACAGCACAAAAACGAATGCCGGCGTGGTGAAGATGGAATTTTCAAGACCTCGTATTCGACGTAGCAGCGCGGACCAGAAGAATGCGCCGGCGATTCCCGCCACTCCGGCGAGAATGAGTGTGGCGATGATTTGGCCCACCATCTGACCCACCTGCAACTTGCCAAGTCGATAGCTGCTCATGAAACCAATGGCGACGACGATGCTGAGAACGTCGCTGACCGCGGATTCGAGAAATAGGATCGTTTTAGAAGATTGCGCCATATCCAGCCGCTTCGTCAGAGGCACAATGACGGCGGGAGAAGTGGAACCGATAATGGCGCCCAGCGTGAGCGTGGATCGAAGATTTGCTCCGGTCAACAGGTGAGCCGTTGCGCCGATTGCCAGCATAGTCAGGAAAAAATTGACGAATGTGAGGGCAGCCGTGGGACGAATCACACCACGTATGACATCGAGATCGAGACTCAGACCGGCTTCAAATAGCAAGATGATGAGTGTGACGGCCGCGAAGACCGGCCCAATCGAGCCGAAATTCTGCGGAGTCACGGCGTGCAATACCGGGCCGAGGAGAATGCCGATCAATGTGAGCAGGAGAACGTCAGGGATTCGAGTTCGGCTGAACAGGCCCGTAAACGCATGCGCTACGAAGATGAGCGCTCCGACAACCAGAATGTTGGCAGCAACATGCATACGATGGGGGCAATTTTCGCGCCAAGTGGCTTGGTGAGTAGACTGAAGCGGTCAGGCCCAGGTTTCTCGCATGGACCCGAACCGGCCGATTAGCCGGAACTGTATCACATGCTGCGTACCGGCATGCTCACAATGTCATCGACTTGTATTGCTTCTTTGACGAGGAACGGCTCACCGTACCGCACTCCGATCAGGTTGCCGTAAAACCTAGCCATAGCTGCGAGGCGCTCCTCAATTTCCTGGTGCGAAGGAAAAAGATCCGAAGCGGCTGCGCCATTTCCATATTGCGACGCGTAGCTGAAAAGCGCGGACATGCGACGCTCGAAAAAACGCGAGATATCCACCACGAAAGATGGCGTGACGTTCGCGTACAGCGCCGAATAAATGATCTTGAAAGGGCGATGCGGCGGAACGTCTTCTTCCAGTTTTCGCAGCCCCGCGAGAAAACAGGCCTCATAGCTCACTTCCGAAGCGCGGTAATGATCCGGATGACGGCCCGTCCAGTACGGCAAAATCACCGTGCGCGGGCGAAGGCGGCGAATTACCCCTGCAAGCGTCATACGCGCGCCTATGTTGTTTTCGAGCCGCGCATCGGGCCAGCGCAGATTCTCCCGCCACGCAAGCAGAAGATGCCCCGCCGCGGCTTTCGATTCCTCGATCCGCAGATCGGGCGTGCCGCGGCTGCCCATATCGCCCGCGGTCAAATCGAGAACGCCGGTGCGATACCCGAGTTCGGCCATGCGCATCAATGTGCCGCCGCAGGTCTGCTCGACGTCATCCGGATGCGCGGCGATCGCCAGCACATCGAGCGGGCGCAGATTCTCGAACGGCGCGTTGGGATCGCGTTGATCGTGCATCAGCGGGCCCAGTTGGAATAGCGCGGCCGGTTTGAGACGAACAAGCGGATCAACAGCAGTCCGAACAGGAATCCGCCAACGTGTGCGAACCATGCCACGCCGCCCGCGTCCGTGACGTTGCTAAAAGATCCGAGTCCGCTCAACAACTGAATCGCAAACCAGTACAGGAGCATGAACGCAGCGGGGATATCAAACGTGGTGATAAAAACCACGATAAAAACCAGCGTGACGACGCGCACGCGCGGATAGAGTAGCAGGAATCCGCCCATCACACCGGCAATGGCGCCGCTTGCGCCGATGGTGGGAACTGGACTGCCGAGGCTCGTCATTACTTGCACGATCGCGGCTGCGATCCCGCAGGCCAGATAGAACACCAGGAATTTGGCCGAGCCCATTGCGTCCTCGACATGCGAGCCGAAAACCCAGAAGAACCACATGTTCCCGATCAGGTGAAGCCATCCACCGTGCAGAAACATGGACGTGATGATCGAAGTGAGGCGCAATTGGTCCGGTACCAGTCCGTAATGCATGATGAACGCATTGCGCGCATAAGTCGGCTGTCCAAGCTCAAAGAAGAAGCAGACCACGTTGAGAGCAATAATCAGCAGCGTGGTGACCGGGGTAGAGTTGCGATAGAGCAGCGCGCGAAGAGGAATCATCGGCTTTAGAGCGCGGTTTGGGACGCGCTCAAAAATGCGCTGTGGCCGACACGTTCGAGGACTTCGGGATCTTCGATGCGCTTGATTTCACCGCAGCGGCCCGCTGCAATCAATGCATTCACTTCCGTGAGAGCCGGAATGTGGCCGCGCGCGCCAATGGCCGTGCAATTCAGCGCGGCAGCGGCATTCGAGAACTCCAGCGCCGTTTCCATCTCGAATCCTGCCAGAATCGCGTAGCAGAACGCGCCATGGAATACATCGCCCGCGCCCGTCGTATCCGCGCAGCGTACTTGAAACGCCGCCGAATAAGACCATCCGTGATCATGCAGCGCGAGCGCCCCGTGATCGCCCAGCGTCATCGCCGCTACGCGAAAACCGTATTCCTTGCGCAAGCGCTTCAGCGCAGCAAACACGTCCGTTTCGCCGGTCCATTTTGAGGGCCAGCCCGAGCCCGCCACCAGATAATCCACATAAGGAAGCACGGAATCAAACCCACCATAGACGGTGTCTACGTCGAGAGACACTGGAACGTTGTGCCGCCGCGCGAGCGATGCCGCGTGAGCCGCAGCTTCGACATCATAGCCATCGATGTGAAGCATGCGGGTGTTCGCGATGTCAACGGGATCGATCTCTGTCGGCCGCAAGCGAAGGCAATCGGCGCGTTGCCACAAGACGGTCCGTTCGCCCGTGCTCTGGTCAATGACGATGTACGCAGTTTGGTTTGGGCAACCAGCCCGCGCCAGTACGCCGGAAATATCGACGCCCGTGTCCGCCAGGCTTTCACGCTGTATCTGCCCGCGAAGGTCGTCCCCGATCGTCCCGATGTACTTGGTTCGCAGGCCGAGCTTCGCGCTCGCGACAACAGCGGTCGCCACCTGCCCGCCGGGGCTCAGTAACTCTTCCGTGAACGGAATCTTGCCGGCGTACTGGGGGTATTGCGATACCAGCAGAAGAGTATCGGTCGCATTCAGACCAATTCCAAGTAGATCGAAGGCCGGCTTCAACCGGGCCTACTTCTTCACGATCGAATCGGGAACTTCGTAGAGATAGATGGTATGGACACCGCCGCTGCGGCCCTGCGATTCCGACGTGTCGATCGGCTTCCACTCCGGAATCGGATAATCGTAAGACACCACGCGCGTGTGCGGCCGCAAATATCGCTCCAGGTTTGGCCGCAGGCTCTCGTTGGCAATCGGTGCCAGATAGAGCGTCACCACGTCCGCCCCGCTCAGGTCAGTCTGCAAAAAGTTGCCGTGCACGATCTTGATCTGGTTTTGCAGTTTCGCTTTGCGGACGTTTTCTGCGGCGGTGTCCGCCAAATCTCGCGAGATTTCGATCCCCACGCCGTTCACCTTGTATTTCTGCGCTGCCGTGATGAGGATTTGGCCTTCGCCGCAGCCGAGATCGTACAATGTCTCGCCGGGTTTTAGGTGCGCTATCTGAAGCATTCGGTCCACCACGCGTTGTGGAGAACGAACGTTCGGCGCAAGATTGTTCTTGAATTCCGACAGCCGATCCTGCGCGTACACAGTCGCCGCCAAGCTCAACAACAGCGCCGAGACTGGAATGCTGAAGCGAGGCATTCGGAATCTCATCTTTCCTCCCCTGACTTTCTATTAGCTTACCTCGAAAGCTCGAGAAAGTTCCCCGGCCTTTTTCCGAATTACTGGCCGCCGCCTGTAGCCGCGCTCGAAAGCGCCCGCTGGCGCTTATTGCGGAGAATGCGATTCATCACCTCGGTCGTAGACACCCACAAATCGCGTGGCCGCGAGATGGTGTATTCGGTGCCTTTGAATACGCGTATAGCGTGGCTGATCGAATCCTTCCACGGCTCGGCTTGCGGATTCAAATTGTAGTTCATGTAAAACACCGGGCACTCAATATCTCCGATGCGCCGCAGGTCGTCTGGGGGTACATTGGTGTCGAGCATCGCCTTCGGACCGGCGAAAATGACGCCGTCCGGGTGGTTTGCGGTCCCCATTTCCTTCTCGATCAAATCCTCTAGAAAATCAGTTTGGCTGCGCGGCTGGCCCAGACGCGATACGGTCACGGTCCCCAGTTTCATGCTCCCCAACGCTTTACCGAGCGCGGGAAAGTCGATTTGATCCGCGGTTTGCTGGCGATAAATGATGCGCGCTTCTTCGATATTGAAAGCAACCAGAGAAATGCGCGCTACATGCGGGTCGCGCTCAATGGTTTTCAGGATGCTGACAAGCGCGTCCGTATCTGAACGTTGCAGCGCAGGAGAGAGCGAATTCTGGGGCGCGAAATTGACTAACAGCTTCAGATTTAACCTGTCCTCGCGCGCGCGAGACCCGTCTTCGTGCTGGCGCGCAGCCGACCCGGTACCGTCGTTGACAAACGGCTCAACCAAAGTCTCGGCCGCCTGGTTGGGCCCGATGAACAGAGGAATGATTTTGTCCTTAGCAGGCAACTCGGCATCCACATCCCAGCTCGCCGAGCAAATGCGCTCTTGACGATCCCTCATCAGCCAATCGACGTGGTACTTGCCTTCTCCCAAATCCACCGCACCGTCGAGAACCGCTTCGCCTTTTGCGTTATCCTCGATTTCCGGTACCCGGATATGCTGGACAAAATAGCGAGGAGGCTCGGCGTCTCCAGGCACAGAAACGCGAAAGATCACCGTAAGCGTCTCGCCGGTTCCGGCCAGTTCGCTTAACGGAACACTCAACTCATAGCCGCTGTGAAAACGCAGGTCGAATCCAAGCTCAGGTTTACGTTCGGTGACCGTGCAAGGAAGGTCTTTGCGAGTCTCGCCCGCCTCGAGAATCGTCAGGTCCGACGGGATGAGCCGTACCGGCCCTCCCTCCGCGCTGGGCTTGAGCAGAAGCTGCGGCAAGGCAGGCGGCGCAAAACCCAAACACAAGATGACCCCGGCGGACGCGCCAAGCGGGAGGCGGCTCGCACGAAACGCGTGTCCGCCCGGTAACCACGATCGAAGAAATCGCGAAGCCATATCCCCAAGCAAAAGGCCACGGCGGGTGCGGACCCGCTGGTCTCATTATTATGCCCCAAAATGATCGGTGATCTACAGGAATTTTTCGCCGGAAGCCAACCAGGCCCGTACTGCTCATCAGACGCTAGAGTCGTGTGCCCTCGAAACGCGAAATCTCACGTACCAGTACCATTCCGTGTATGTTACTTTCGAGTGATCATGGCTTCCCGCAGCGTTAACAAAGTCATTTTGATTGGCAACCTGGGCCGCGACGCCGAGACGAAGTTCACCGCTTCCGGGGCATCCGTCACGCGGTTCGCCGTAGCCACCACTCGCAGTTGGAAAGATCCACAGAGCAATGAGTGGAAAGAGGAGACAAACTGGACGAACGTGGTTCTCTGGCGCCAGGAAAACCTCGCCAACTATCTGGTCAAAGGGAAGCAGGTCTACGTCGAAGGCCGGCTGCAAACGCGCAGTTACGACGACAAAGACGGCAAGAAAGTCTACGCGACGGAGGTGGTTGCCGAGGAGGTAATTCTTCTGGGCGGCCGCGGCGAAAGCGCGCCCGCATATGAAGGCGCTGGGCAATCGGCGGGTTCGCGAACAGCCGCTAACGCGGGGCGAGGCAAAGCTGCTCCCGCTCCGGCTGGAGAGGAAGACCCGTACGGCGGAATGGGCGTCAGCGACGACGACGTTCCGTTTTGAGTGAATCCGTTGAATTCGTCACCGATCGATTGCTCCTGAGATCGTGGCGCGAATCCGATCGCGACAGGTTTGGGACATGAACGCAGATCCGGCGACCATGGAATTCATGCCTGCTCCTCTCTCGCGCGAGGAAAGTGACCAGGCATTCGAACGCATCACGAACCACTGGCGCAAACCTGAATTCGGGTTGTGGGCGGTCGAGCATCGGGCAGCCGGCGAATTGATCGGCTTTATCGGCCTCTCCATACCTGGCTTTGCTGCGCACTTTACACCCGCAGTCGAAATCGGTTGGCGCCTTGCCTCAAGCTGGTGGGGACACGGACTCGCCACCGAAGGCGCTCACTCTACCGCCCGCCATGCTTTCGAATCGCTTCAATTTGAAGAGCTGGTTTCGTTTACTGTCCCAGCGAATCTTCGCTCCCGCCGCGTCATGGAGAAACTTGGCATGACACACGATCCTCTGGACGATTTCGACCATCCAAACCTTCCGCCCGGCCATCCATTCCGCTGGCATGTGCTCCATCGGCTAAGACGACAGGCGGCATCGACCGGCGGCTCAACCAGCCATCCAGCACCGGACTGTCATCAGGAACCTTAAAGAACCCCGGCGACACCGCGAGCGCCGTGTTGGAGGCGATGGCTAGATCCCAACCCCAAGCGGCACGTCCCGAGTCGGCGATAGTTCGCGCCGGGCCTTCTCAATCGCATCCCAACGAAAACCGCAGCGCTGTGCAGACCTGTCGCATGCGTAGATCGTTCAAACTAGCGACTCGCTTACCCAGGCGATCCTGTGAAATCGTAACCGCATTGTGCAAGTTCACTGCACAGCGTCCCTTCATACCGTCTTCTACATCCAGCACTACCTCCGAGGGCACATCCCGAACCGTGAAGGTAATCGGGGCAACGGTTACCGTCGACAGATGGCTTATTACTCCATCGCGGGTCAGTATGAGCACCGGTCGCTGTTTGTCCGGGCGCTCAAACCGGCAAAGATGGACAGCGCCGCGATTCAGTCTTCCGGCCAAGCCGCTGCGTCCTCCCGCGGTAGGTATTCCTCTTTTCGTTGCGGTTTAGCCCGATAGCCGCGCCGGTCGCGCTCCTCGAGATCGCGGATACGCAGACGCTTTAGGTGTTCTTCGAGAGCCTGACGAATCAGGGCCGATCGGTTCACCTTTTCTTTCTTAGCGGCAGTATCAGCGGCCCTTAAGAGCTTCTCGTCAAGCACTACCTGAATGGTTTCCATTGTGGACTTTCCTCCACAGTATAGCCAACACTTGATCGTAGGCTTGATGCCACAGTCTGCCAAGATCCAACCGGCTGACGTGTGCCTGCTTGTCTGTGCATCATCGGCTATCCGGAACTGCAAAATCGCACTACCCTAGACTTAATCCGCGAAACGCGTAGCGAGCGGCCACTCACCGCGGCCGCTCCTTGCCTCTGACTCAGAGCTTGACCGTTACCGTCTTAATTTCCGAGTACTGCTGCAGTCCGTATTCGCCCAGCTCTCGGCCGATGCCCGATTGCTTGAACCCCCCAAATGGCGCGGCGGCATCGAAGACATCGAAGCAATTCACCCAAACCGTGCCTGCCCGGACGTTGTTCGCGATGTGATGCGCCTTCGTGATGTCGCGCGTCCACACCGCCGCGGCCAACCCGTACAACGTTTTATTTGCGCGCTCGACCAGTTCATCCATATCTTTGAATCGCAGGATGCTCATCACCGGCCCGAAAATCTCTTCCTGAGCGATTTTCATTTCGTCCTTCACGTCGGCGAAGACGGTTGGCGCAACAAAGTAGCCGCGATCGCCCACGCGCTCGCCACCGCTCATCAGCTTCGCGCCTTCCTTCTTACCCGCGTCGATATAGCTCAAGACCTTGTTGAATTGTTCCTTGTCCACCTGCGGACCCTGCTCCGTCTTGGTGTCGAGAGGATCGCCTACCGTGCGGCGCTTGGCGCGCTCCGCGCTACGTTGCACGAACTGATCGTAGATCTTGTCTTCGACGAACGTGCGCGAACCCGCGCAGCAGCACTGCCCCTGGTTGAAGAACAGCGCGAAATGCGATCCCTCGATCGCCTGGTCCAGGTCCGCATCGGCGAAAACAATGTTCGGGCTCTTGCCGCCCAATTCGAGCGTGACGCGCTTTAAATTCGTCTCGGCCGCAGCCTTCATGATCAGATGCCCGACCTCGGTCGATCCCGTGAATGCCACTTTGTCGATATCCATGTGCCGCGCAATCGCGCCGCCGGCGGTTGGTCCATAGCCAGGCAGAATATTAACCACGCCTTCCGGGAACCCCGCTTCGACGATGAGTTCGCCAACACGAAGCGCCGTTAGCGGCGTCTGCTCCGCCACTTTCAGCACGACCGTGTTTCCGCACGCCAGCGCCGGCCCGAGTTTCCAGGCCTGCATCAGCAGCGGAAAATTCCATGGAATGATCTGTCCCACTACGCCAACCGGCTCATGCCGCGTGTAGCAGAAGTAATCGCCTGCGACAGGAATTGTCTTGCCCTGGATCTTATCCGCCCAGCCCGCGTAGTATCGATAACAGGCGATGACGAGCGGTAAATCTGCAGCCTGCGCGACATGTCGCGGCTTGCCATTATCGAGCGATTCGAGCGTCGCCAGCTCTTCCGCGTTCTTTTCGATGAGATCCGCCAAACGGTTGATCAGCTTGCCTCGCTCGGACGCTGACATGCGGCGCCACGGTGCCTTCGCGTGAAATGCCTTTCGTGCAGCTTTTACGGCCAAATCGACGTCGGCTGCATCCGCTTCCGCAACTTTCGCCAGCACTTCGCCGGTTGCGGGATTAATACTTTCGAATGTCTTGCCAGATACGCTGTCGACCCACTGATTGCCGATTAGAATCTTGGTTTGTTTGATCGGCGCGGAGGTCGTCTGTGGTTCGGTTAAAACGGTAGCCATGTTAACTCCTTCGGACGTCTGGGTCCATCGAGCATCATATGCTAACCGCTTCGGCGCGCGCGTAAATCAGTCCGCCGCTTTCACGCGCTTCCATTTCCGGCCCGCGCGAATCACCAACACACCCGGCCGAGAAGGTAACAACAACTCCCTTTGCACACCGCCGTTGATCTCGACTGCCCCCGACTTCATCTTGCGAGCCGCGTCCGTGACACTGTCGGCGAGCCCGACAAACGCAATCAATTTATCGACGCGTATTCCTTTTTCCGTGATCGCCTCGCGCCGGCAGATCGACAGTCTCTGTGTCGGAGGGTTCCAGTCCCTGCCGCACCTCGCGATTGAAGGCGTGGCCGGCGTCGCTTGCCTCCTGCTGTGAATGGAAGTCCGCGACAATCTGCCGCGCCAGCGCCATCTTCGCATCCATCGGATCCTGCTGGCCTGCCGCGATGTTCTCGCGTAAACGCGCAATCTCATACATCGGCATGTCCGTCAGCAGCTCGTAGTACCGATACATTAAATCGTCGCTGATACGCATAATCTTGGCGAACATGATCTTCGGCCGCTCATTGATGCCGATGTAATTGTTTTTCGATTTCGACATCTTCTCCACGCCATCCGTGCCCTCGAGCAGTGGCGTCGTGGCGACGATCTGCGGAGCTTGCCCATAGTCTTTCTGAATTTCGCGGCCGACAAGCAGGTTGAATTTCTGGTCCGTCCCTCCCATTTCGACATCGCATTCGAGCGCAAACGAATCGAATGCCTGCGAAAGCGGATACAGCAGCTCGTGCATCGAGATCGGGATGCCTTCTTTGAACCGCTTCGTGAAGTCATCGCGCTCGAGCAGGCGTGCAATCGTATATTTCGAACAAAGGCGCACCACGTTTTCGAATGTGAGTGGCGCAAGCCATTCGCTATTGAACCGGATTTCAGTCTTTTCCGGGTCGAGAATTTTGAAGACCTGCTCTCGATACGTTGCGGCGTTTTTGTTGATCTCATCGCGAGTCATCGGCGGCCGTGTGATATTGCGGCCCGTCGGGTCGCCGATTATTCCCGTCATGTCGCCGATCAAAAAAATGACCGTGTGCCCGAGATCCTGGAAGTGCTTCATCTTCCGCAAAAGGACCGTATGCCCGAGATGAAGATCGGGCGCCGTGGGATCGAATCCAGCCTTTACGCGCAACGGACGATTCTCCTTTGCAGACGCGACGAGCCGGTCGCGAAGTTCTTCTTCACGGATCAGCTCCGCGAGGCCCTTGTTGATGCGGGTCAGTTGCTCTTCAACGGGAGGAAAAGACACAGTCCATTTTAAAAGGCACATACATACAATGAGGGGATGAAAACGCTTGCGCTCCTGTTTTGCGCAGCCAGTCTGATGCACGCGCAGCTACCTTTAAACGCTCTCGTAGACCGGTATTTTGACGATTATTTCCGCCTCAGCCCCACCGCCGCCACTGCAGCGGGCTTCCATGGCCCCAATGACGCGCAGCTCGAGGATTTTTCATCGCGCGCCGTTCAAGTGCGAGTCGATCTAGACCGAAAATATGTGCAAGATTTTCAGAACCTCCCCGCTTCCGACGATCGCGATCTGATGGTTTCGCATCTCAAGGCTGACCTGCTGAACATTCAGAACATCCGCGATTGGGAGAAAAATCCGGATTTTTATTCAAGCGGAATCACGGAATCGATCTTCACCCTGATGAGCCGTAACTTTGCGCCTCCGGAGCAGCGGCTACGTGATGTGATTGCGCGCGAGCAGCAAGTTCCGAAGGTGTTCGAAGCCGCCCACCAGAATTTGAAGAATCCTCCGAAAATCTATACGGAGGTTGCTCTCGATCAGCTCCCAGGACTGCAAGACTTTTTCGCCCACGATGTGCCCGCTGCATTTTCGAAGGTGCACGACCCGGATCTATTGGCTCAGTTCAAGAAATCGAACGCGGCCGTTATCGAGTGCCTCAAAGACTACGGAAGGTGGGTACGAAGCGACGTGCTTCCCCGCTCGCATGGCGACTTTCGCATTGGTGCCGACAACTACCACAAGAAGGTCGAATATGAGGAGATGGTCGATTTGCCGCTCGACCAATTACTCAAGATCGGCTACGATAACCTCCACCAGAATCAGCAGCGCTTGGTGGATCTCTGCAAGAAAATCGACTCTTCGAAAGCTCCGCAGGCAATCATCGCCAAGTATCAGCAGGATCATCCAGCGCCGGACCAGCTCTTACAGGATTTCCGCGATGCGTTTTCCGGCCTGATCGATTTCATAAACACTCATCACATCATCACGATTCCATCCACGGTGCGGCCCATACTCGAAGAAACTCCGCCGTTCATGCGCGCATTGACGACCGCATCCATGGATACTCCGGGTCCTTACGAAAAAGTTGCGACCGAAGCGTACTTCAACGTGACGCTGCCGGAAAAAAGTTGGCCCGCTGAGCGCGTCAAAGAATTCATGACGGCGTTCAACCGCGGCACCATCGCCAGCACTGCCATTCATGAGGCATATCCGGGTCATTACGTGCAGCTCTTATGGTTTCAGAAAGTGAAATCCAAAGCGCGCAAGCTCGTGCAGTCGAATTCGAACGTGGAAGGCTGGGCGCATTACACCGAACAGATGATGCTGGATGAAGGTTACGGAAACGGCGACCCGGAACTGCGCGCAGGCCAGTTACTGGACGCGCTGCTTCGCGATTGCCGCTATATCGTCGGAATCGAAATGCATACGGGAAAGATGACGTTCGAGCAAGGCGTTCAATTCTTCATGGCGCAAGGCTATATGTCGCACGATTACGCCGAGCGTGAAACGAAACGCGGCACGTCCGATCCCACTTATCTCGTCTATACGCTAGGAAAGCTCGAAATTCTCAAACTCCGGGCAGATTACAAGGTGAAAATGGGCGCGAAATTCTCGCTCGAAGACTTTCACAATCAATTCATCCAGCAAGGCGGCGTGCCGATTAAGCTGATTCGCCGCGCCATGCTCGGAAACGACTCGCCGGTGCTGTGACTTACAGCCGCTGCAGAATCGCTTTAAACTCTCGTATGATTTCATCCTGCTTCGGATGACGGCCGTTCTCGATGATCTGCTTACCGTCGACAAAAACGTCGCGAACGGAGCACTTCCCGGCAGAAAACATGATCGAATCAGGTCCCGCGCCAGCAAGCGCGACATCGTTCAGATCGAGCGTGAAATAATCGTCCGGCTGCTCGCTGATTGCAAGCGCTCGATAACCCGCGCTGGTCAGAGCGTGAGCCAATTTCTGGACCGTCAACACAGCCCGCTGAAGCTGCGTAAGCCGCAGATGATATTCCAGGCATCTTGCGTCTTCGAAAAGGTCGATTTGAGCGTTGCTGTCCGATCCGAAACAGATACTCACGCCGGCATCCGTGAGCCGGTCCGCGGGCACGACTCCGTCGCCCAAATTCCGTTCTGTCGTAGGGCAGGCGCAAACGTTCGCCTTTGCGTGCGCGAGCAGCGTGACCTCATCGTCCGTGATATGAATGGCGTGAACAGCCGTGAATAAATGATGCAGAACGCCGTATTTCGCGAGTAACTCAACCGGCCGCAGCCCATGTTCCGCAACGCATGCCTCGATCTCTGCGGGTTGTTCCGAGACATGCATGTGCAACGGTAAGTGATTCAACCGGGCGTGAGATGCAATCTCCAGCAGATATTCAAGCGGCAACGCGCGCACGCTATGTGGAGCAATGCCGACAGAAACATCGGGAATTTGGCGGCGTAGTTTTTCGGTATCCGAGATGAATTCTTCCGCTGTGGGCGTAATAAATCTGGCCTGCATCGGATTCGGCGTGGTCTGCCAACCGGATCGCGCGTATGCCGTCCGTAAGAGCACGATTCGCAGTCCGATATCTTGAGCAGCTCGCACCACCTGCAGCGCAATCACGTTCGGATCCTCGTATCGGCCGCCATCCGGAGCATTGTGCAGGTAGTGAAATTCGCCGACCGTCGTGATTCCCGAGAGAGCCATCTCGAGAAACGCCATGCGCGCGACATGATAGACATCCTCAGGGGACAGGCTGTTGGCGGCCCGATACATCGCCTCGCGCCACGTCCAGAAATTGTCTTTCACCGCTGCCGTTCTGTATTCTGTTCTGCCGCGAATCAACCGCTGAAAGGCGTGGGAATGAACGTTGACGAGCCCCGGAATGATTGCGCGATCGTCTTCGATCTTCAATTGGCGCACGGCGTGTCGCTTCTGTTAAAAACACATCTGCCGCGGATGTAAACGGCTTGTGCCGATTCGATTCCCGTGAAATAGGCAATCTCGCGATAGTCTGTACAGTCATGGATCACAAAATCGGCGCGCTTGCCTCGCTCGAGCGAGCCAATCTCGTCTCCTCGATCCAAACTGCAGGCCGCATTCATCGTCACCGCGCTGATTGCCTCGGCGGGAGTCATGCGCATGTGAGTCGAAGCGAGTGAAAGCACAAACGGAATGGACGGATTCGGCGAAGAGCCAGGGTTGAAGTCCGTCGCGAGCACAATGCCGAGTCCTGCATCGATCATCGTTCGCGCAGGTGCATAACGTTCTCGCCCCAAACTATAGACCGAGGCCGGCAACAGCACCGGCTGCACACCCGACGCTCGAAGCGCCTCGATGCCGCGATCCTCGATCTGCTCCAGATGATCTGCCGTTTTAGCGCCAACCTCCGCAGCCAATTCCGCCGCCCCGGATTGCGTTAGTTGATCGGCGTGCACGCGCAGCTTGAAACCGAGCGATTTCGCTCGCGTCATAACCAAACGCGCCGCATCGATATCGAACACGCTCGGCTCGCAGAAAACATCGCAATATTCGGCGAGGCGCTCACGGGCGACGACCGGCAGCATTTCGTGCGCGACGAGTTCGGCATATTCCTTCTTTCGCCCGCGATATTCGTCCGGAATCTCATGCGCGCCTAGAAACGTCGCCACATACCCCAACCGCCCTATGACGCGCAGCATCTTCAGTTCATCGTCCAAAGACAAGCCGTAGCCCGATTTCGCTTCAACCGTCGTCGTCCCCGTTCGCACAAACCATTTCGCATACCGCGTGGCCGCCTCGAATAGCTCTTCTTCGCTTGCAGCCCGCGTTTTCCGAACCGTAGATCGAATCCCTCCACCGCGTTCGGCAATCTGTTCGTACGTTGCGCCGCTCGCTCGCAGCTCATATTCATCCACTCGCGTTCCGGCGAACACGGGATGCGTGTGTGCATCCACGAATCCGGGCATAACCACGCGTCCACGCGCGTCGATTACCTGGTGCTCTGAAGAGATGTCTCGCTGAATCGCCGGCGAGAGCCCGACTCCTTCGATCCTGCCGTCGCGAAGCAGCAGACCGCCGTCCGGAATAATCGAGAGCTCTTTCAATTCGTCACGAATGCGTGGTCGCGCCGGCCCGGCGAGGGTGACCAGTTGCCCGCAATTCACAACCGCGGCACGGACGCCGCTCATCATTCGGCCATCGGAATCTTGACGTGCTTCTGGTGTGCGAAATCAATCGCCTGCTCGTATCCGGCGTCTACATGGCGCATGATCCCGGTACCTGGGTCCGAAGTAAGCACGCGCTCCAGGCGGCGATCACTTTCTTCCGATCCGTCCGCCACCACCACCATCCCCGCATGTTCGGCGTAACCGATCCCGACCCCGCCGCCATTGTGAATCGAAACCCACGATGCTCCCGCCGCGGTATTTACCAGCGCGTTCAACAGCGGCCAGTCCGCGATCGCGTCCGAGCCGTCGCGCATGCCTTCGGTCTCGCGATAAGGCGAGGCGACCGAACCAGCATCCAGGTGATCGCGGCCAATCACAATCGGCGCTTTGATTTCCCCTGAGCGAATCAAGGCGTTCATGGCCAGCCCGAACGCCGCGCGCTCCCCGTACCCAAGCCAGCAGATCCGCGCCGGCAAACCTTGAAAGTGGATGCGCTCGCCTGCGAGCCGAATCCAGCGCACCAGTGCCTCGTTGTCCGCGAACATGTCCAATACCAGCCGGTCCGTCCGTCGAATATCTTCCGGATCCCCAGAAAGCGCGACCCATCGGAACGGTCCACGGCCTTCGCAAAACATCGGCCGGATATACTCGGGCACAAAACCAGGAATGTCGAACGCGCGCTCGGCGCCTGCGCTCTTCGCATGCGTTCGAATGTTGTTGCCATAATCGAATGCAACCGCGCCCGCGCGCTGCAAAGCAAGCATGCCTTCCACGTGCTCCGCCATAGCAGCCGTCGACCTTCGAACGTACTCTTCCGCGTTGCGCTTGCGGAGCGAACGCGCCGACCCGAGATTCATCCCGTTCGGCACGTATCCATTCAGAGGGTCGTGCGCGCTGGTCTGATCGGTGACGATATCGGGAACGATTCCGCGCCGCGCCAGCTCCGGCACTATGTCGGCGCAATTTCCGACTAACCCGACCGAAATGGAGTCTCCACTCCGTCGCGCGCCGTCGATCATAGAAAGCGCTTCGTCGAGATCATGCACCTGACGGTCGCAATATCCGGTCTGAACACGTTTTTTGATGCGCTCGGCGTCGACATCTACGCCCAGAAAGCTCGCGCCCGCCATCGTCGCGGCCAACGGCTGCGCTCCGCCCATGCCTCCCATGCCGCCGGAAAGAATCCAACGTCCTTTCAGATCGCCCGAAAAATGTTTCCGCGCTGCCGCCGTAAAGGTCTCATACGTGCCTTGCACGATTCCCTGGCTGCCGATATAAATCCAGGACCCGGCCGTCATTTGGCCGTACATCGTCAGACCGAGTTTCTCGAGCCGATGAAATTCCTCCCAATTCGACCAGCGCCCAACCAGATTCGCATTCGCGATCAGCACGCGTGGCGCTTCGCGATGCGTGCGGAACACGCCGACCGGCTTGCCGGATTGCACCAGCAATGTTTCGTCGTTCTCAAGCGCTTGCAGCGATCGCACAATGGCGTGAAAGCATTCCCAATTGCGCGCTGCTTGACCAGTGCCGCCATAGACAATCAATTCATCCGGACGCTCCGCCACCTCCGGATCCAGGTTGTTCATCAGCATTCGCATTGCGGCTTCCTGCTGCCATCCCTTACAGCTCAGCTTCGTCCCGCGCGGCGCTCTGACCTCGGTGCTCGTTGCTTCCATCTAGATTAAGTGTCCAAGCTTTTCGCGCTTGGTTTTCAGATATTCGGCGGTTGTTTCGAGAGGCGGCACCACGATCGGCGCGCGTTCCACCACGCGTATGCCTGCTTTCTCCAAAGCCGCAACTTTCTCCGGGTTATTCGACAACAGCCGCACCTCGCGAATCTGAAAGTATTCGAGAATTGCAGCGGGCAAGGCGTAGTCTCGCAGATCCGCGTCGAATCCCAGCTCCTCGTTCGCTTCGACGGTGTCGAGGCCATGGTCCTGCAGTTCATACGCGCGAAGCTTATTCAGCAAACCGATGCCGCGGCCTTCCTGGTGCTCATAAATCAGCAAGCCGCGCTGTTCTGCGACGATTTGATCCAGGGCCAGCTCGAGTTGCGAGCGGCAATCACAACGCAAACTGTGAAACACATCGCCCGTCAGGCATTGCGAATGGATGCGAACCAGAGCTGGACCAAACTGCGGCGATAGGTCGCCTACTTTGATCGCCACAGCTTCTTCCCGCTCGCCGCTCCGAATGCCTTCGAATCCGTAAATGCGAAAGTGCCCGAACCGCGTAGGGAAGTCCGCCTCAGCAACTTTGTTCAGCGTGAAATCGGGCAAATTGGTCCTGATCTGCTGCCATGCAGCAGCCTCGCATATCGAATGACTTATAAGTCATTATAGAAATGATTAATAAGTCATTATAGAAGCCGTAGGGCCCGCGCCGAGGCGCCGCTCTGCGCTCCAACCGAATGCTCAATGCACAGCAGCTCGCGGCACTCCTGATAAAAGTTGCCGTAGCGGCTTCAATCGCCAGCATCCTGATGCGCTTCGGCGCCATGCAAAGGATACTGCTTCGCGACGACCGTACGGTCACCGACCGCTTGCAATTGGCCTTCCTATTCACTCTTCTATTTGGCGGCAGCGCAGGCGTGCGCGTTCTCACGCACGGACAATACCCGGACATTGACGTTGCCTTCGAGGGCGCCATCGTCGCCGGCATGATCGGCGGATATGTCACTGGCTTGGTTACTGGCCTCTGCGTTGCCGTGCCCGACATGTGTACCGGCCACTTCATGTCGATGCCGCTCTATGCCGCGGCCGGCATACTCGGGGCAGTGATGCACGATCTCCCGCGCCAGCGCGAGGACATCTGGTATTTCTCGGCGTTCGTGGACCTCAATCTCTGGCGTCTGTTTCGCCAGATCTTGCGTCTGAATCGCTCCGCCATCCAGCGCCGCGTCGTCGAACGAGCTGCCTTCAACGTCACCTGCAACGCCATCGTCGTTCTCGCGGAGCTTTTTCGATGGGCGCTCCATTATTCGTTCCCGGAGCATGGAACCTTCTTCTTGTTTCAAGTCCGTCCTCCCATTCAGCGCTGGACATTTTTCGCGTCCGCCGCGACAACCCTTTTCTCCGTCTCGCTTCCTCTGCGGATCTGGAGTAGCTATCGCGCCGAGAGGCAATTGGAAACTCAACGCGCGCGGCTGACGGAAGCTCGGTTGGCCGCGCTGACAAATCAAATCAATCCGCATTTTCTTTTCAATACGCTCAACTCGGTTTCGACGCTCATCCGTGTTGACCCGGATCGCGCGCGCAGCATGATCTATAAACTCTCGAGTATCTTGCGCCGGCTGTTGCGAAAAACGGACAATTTCCTGCCCTTACGCGAAGAGCTTTCCTTTATCGACGACTACCTGGCCATCGAGATGGTCCGTTTCGGAGACAAGCTGCGCTTCGATAAAGAAATTGATGAGACGACGCTCGGCCGCCTCGTCCCCAGTATGATTCTGCAGCCCATCATCGAAAATTCCATCAAGCACGGGCTCTCAAGCAAAGTAGAGGGCGGTGTGATTCGTCTGCGCACCTGGATGGAAGGTACGCGCCTGCACATCTCGGTGGAAGACAACGGGGTCGGCATTCAGCCATCCAAGGCGGGAAATGTCTTCGAACAGGGCATCGGAGTCAGCAACGTGAATGAGCGCCTGCGCGTGCTCTTCGGGCCGGGATATGTCATGCGAATCGAAAGCCAGCCGGGGCAGGGAACACAAACGCTGATCGAAATCCCCGAGTTGGAAGATTATATTTCCGCCCAGCGTGCCCCGAGTTTCGCCGAGCGCGTTTGAATCACCGTTCGTACTTCGCCGCGTGTATGCCCGCCAGCACGCCGCGCTCATAAGAGAAGCTCTTCTGCATTCCCGGCATGGGATTGTCCGGGTGAATCTCATACTCAAGGTTCACGCAGCCTTGATATTTCATCTTGATCAGTTGCAGAAAGATCTGCGGAATCGGCAACTTGCCCTCTCCCACGGCAACCTGACTCTCTTTCACAAGCGGGTTCGCAAGATCCTTGAAATGCATGTCGAGGAGCCTCGGACCGGCGTCCGCAATCGATTCGACAACATCGACGCCCGTCCGTGCCGTATGCCCTACATCAATGCACAGCCCGCACCGCGGGTCCATGTTCTTCACAATTTTCAGTACGCTCTGCGGCGTGGGGAAATTCTTGTCTTCGGGGCCGTGATTGTGGACCGCAATCTTGATGTCGTATTCCTCCACGAACTTTTGAAGTTTCGGAAGCGTAATGGCGGTGGGCGCGCACACGATCAGCGGAAAGCCCGCCATCTTAGCGTATTCGAATTTGTGCCGTATATCCGCTTCGTCGTCCTTTTCGAAGCTGACGTTTCCGCAACCCACGAGGATGATACCTGCATCCGCAAACTCCTTCTTCGCAGCGGCTATCTGCTCGGGAGTGCTGTCGATAGGCAGATGAACATCCTTGATGTTCAGGTATGGCGTGCCGAGTTCCTTTGTCATCTGGATGGCCTGTTCGCGCGAGAACTTCCGGAAGGAGTAAGACGCCACGCCCAGCTTCAAATCCGCGCCCGCAATCCGGTACTCCTGCGCGCGGAGCATCCCGGCAGCGGGGATTGCCAACGAAACCCCTCTCATCCAATTGCGGCGCGTCCAACCGGCACCTGACATCAGATCGCCTCCAATTCTTCTTCGAGCAACTGCTTTTGATACAACTCGGCGTAATACCCGCCCAGGCGGCGCAATTCTTCCGGCGTGCCGCTCTCGACGATTTCACCCGCGCTCAAAACGACAATCCGGTCCGCGTTCTGCACGGTTGAGACACGATGCGAAATGAGAATCGTCGTCCGATCCCGCATCACGCCCGTCAGCCCGCTGAGAATCTTTTCCTCGGTCACAGTATCGACGCTCGACAACGCATCATCCAGGATGAGAATGCGTGGATTGCGCAGAATAGCGCGCGCAATCGCAGCCCGCTGCTTCTGCCCGCCGGACAGCGTTAGCCCGCGCTCGCCGATGACGGTGTCCAGCCCAAGCGGAAATGCTTCAAGATCCGTCGCCAGTCCGGCGACCTCGGCGGCCCAAAGAATGTCCTCGCGCGTGGCATTCGGAACACCCCACGCGATATTTTCAGCCAGTGTCGCGCTGAACAGAAAAGTCTCTTGCGGGACAAACCCAACTTGGCGCCGCAGCTCCTTCGGATCGAAACGCCGCACGTTCACTCCGCCGATGTCAACTTGCCCCGAACAAGGATCGAACAAGCGCGGAATCAAATTGGCCAGCGTCGTCTTCCCGCTTCCCGTGTGCCCAACTACCGCGACTGTTTCGCCGGCACGAATTGCCAGATCGATGCCGCTCAATGCCACACGGCCATCGAAGCTTTTTGTCACATCGCGGAAACGAACCTCGCTGCCCGTTCCCAAGGGATCGGCTACCCTTTCTTCGGGTGACGCAATCGACGGCCGCTCATAGAGAATCTCATTGATGCGGTCGAGCGAAGCCGTGCCGCGCTGCATCAGATTCACAACCCAGCCGATTGCGATCATCGGCCAGATCAACACGCCCATATACGTGTTGAACATCACGAAACTGCCAAGGCTGAGCCGGCCTTGCATGACCTGCCTCCCGCCCACCCAAAGCACGAGAAGAAACGTGAGCCCGATCAGCAGTTGCAGTAGCGGCATAAACATCCCTTGAATCCGCGCCAGACCGATGTTCTCGCGAATGTAATCTTTGTTCAACCGCTCAAATTGATCTACTTCCGCTTTCTCCTGGGCGTACGCGCGAACCACTCGAACGCCGGCGAAATTCTCCTGCACCTTGCTGCTGATATCGGAAAACATCTTCTGAATATGTTGAAAGCGAGTGTGAATCCGCCGGCCGAACAGTACCACAGCGACCGACACCAACGGCGCGGGACTGAGCGCAGCGCATGTCAATCTCCAATCCGCGTGCATCATCACCGCAACCGAGAAGATGAGCATCAGAATCGTCTCGCTCCAATACATGACGCCTGGACCCAGCATCATGCGCACGGCATTCAGGTCGTTCGTGCTGCGCGCCATGATGTCGCCCGTGCGATATCGCGAATAAAAATCCTGCGACAGCTCGACTAGATGCGAGAACAGGTCATTGCGGAGGTCGTATTCAATGTCGCGTGAGATGCCGATGATGATCACCCGCATCCAGTACTGAAACAATCCTTTGATTAGAGAAAGGGCGATCAGAACTGCCGCGAAATCCAGGACAATGCGGATCTGGAACCCCTTGGTAAGTGAATCGATACCGTCTTTGATCACGACCGGCAGTGCCGCCGCCAGCGCATCCTTCATCAGCAACGACCCGATTCCGAGCGACAGGCCCCTGCGATAGCGCCACACATAGGGCCAGAGGGTGGAAAGCGACTTTAACATTCACGTGCGAGAATCTCGCACAGTTTGATCGTACAGCGCTGCGGAATTTCGCCTCAGCCGTGCGAATCGAGAGCTTCCTGCATCGCGCGCCGCGGCGCGGATTCACCCGTCCAGATTTCAAATTGCCGCGCTGCCTGTTCGATCAGCATTTCGGAGCCGTAAATGACTTCGCATCCCTGCTCTTTCGCGCGCCGAAGCAGCAGGGTTTCGTGCGGGTTGTATACCAAGTCCATCACGATTTCGGCCGGAATGCGGCTGCTGAAAATGCATTCGTCCGTTGCCGGAGCCATCCCCACCGGGGTGGCCTGAATCAAAACGTCGTAACGGTGGTTCTGAGCGTCTTCCATCGAAACAGATCCAGCCTTGGCAGCTCGTGCGAGCATCTGCGCGGCTTTCAGATTCCGTCCCGTGATAGAGACCTTTGCACCCGCGTTTGAAAGCGCGAAAGCCGCCGCACGTGCCGCGCCTCCATATCCCGCGATCAAGACCGATGCCTTGCTAAGCCACAGTCTCCGGCTCAAGGGTTTCAATACTCCGTCTGCATCCGTGTTTGTGCCGCGCCACTTGCCCGCTTTGCGCCACACCGTATTCACCGCGCCGATTCGTTTGGCGAGCGGTTCGATTACATCCAGATGCGCCAGAATACGGCGCTTATGAGGAATGGTCACGCTGAATCCGTTCACCGGCAGTCGCGATGCAAACTGCATCCAGTCGCTCAGGCGCGCAGGCGGCACGCGAAACGGCAGATACACCGCATCGATATGTCGCGCCTGAAAGGCACGGTTATGGATCAGCGGAGACTTCGAATGCCCTACCGGTTCTGCTATGACTCCGTATACGCGCGTGGCGCGCTTTATTTTTTCGCAGCGATAGCGAGAGCGCATCAAAACCGCAGTGATTTGCCCCGGCGCCGTGCCGCTGTTATTTTCAGGCGCGGCATATGTGAAACGGCCTCCGAATCCGCACGTCAACACCCGGCTGGCGAGCCCAGCCTCCGACATCGCAAACGCGATGAGCGGAGTTTTGGAATTTTCGCGCACGAATTCGAGCACTCGAAGATTGTCGCTGGCCTTCTGCGCCATCACCGCGATTTTGTATGCATCGGCGGGAATCCGTGCGAGACGCCGCAGCACAGGCGCAAGCGGGGGTGTGCGTTCGAAATTGTGATAAGAGACGACGAGCGGCGCACGTCCGCGCAGCCGTGCCGCTGCGGATTTGGCGCGCTGCGCCGATTCGATCTCGAGATCAAGCGCCGAACTGCCCGCCTTCGCGGCTGCCTCCAAAATCGCAATTTGTTCTTCGATGCTGCCCTGAAACGCACCGCCATTCTGCTGGTGGCGACAGGTCGCGAGGATCTGCGCGTTCGCATACTTGGCGCGGAAGTCTCGAATGAGCTGCACCCCGGCAGCAGGATCGACGAGATAATCGAGACGGAACTCGAGAAACGTATTGCCGTCCCGGTATTCGCGTTCGGCTGCGCCGCTCAATTCCGACGCCGTGCGAAATCCAAGCGCGACACAGATCCGCGGAAGCGTTCTCGGAAGCTCGGGCATCGCGGGCGTGTGGTTTAGAATAGCAGGCCAATGCATAACCGCAAAGAGGAAGTGTGCGAGCTCTTCAATTAGCATCAATCGCGGCAGTCGCAATGCTTTCTGCTCAAACCGCTGTCGAGCCCTCCTACGACCAGCCATTCCGTCCTCAATATCATTTCTCTCCGCGCGAGCATTGGACGAATGACCCGAATGGCCTCATCTATTTCGAAGGCGAATACCATCTGTTCTTCCAATACAACCCCTTTGGTGATGAGTGGGGTCACATGAGTTGGGGCCACGCCGTCAGCCCCGATCTCGTACATTGGCGGCAATTGCCCGTCGCATTGGCCGAAGAAGGTGGAATTATGATCTTCACCGGCAGCACGGTCATTGATTCGCGCAATACCAGCGGCTTCTGCACAGGCGGGCAACCGTGCATGGTCGCAATCTATACCGGACATACGCCGCCGAGCGGACCGCACCCTGCGCTGCAGACTCAGAACGTTGCCTACAGCAACGATTGGGGCCGCACATGGACGAAGTACAGCGGCAATCCTGTGTTGAACCTGAACATGTCTGATTTTCGCGACCCGAAAGTGTTTTGGTCAGCCGCGAGCAATCGCTGGATAATGGCCGTCTCGCTCCCCAACGATCACAAAATCCGCTTGTACGGCTCCGCTGACTTGAAGCAATGGCGCGCTCTGAGCGAATTCGGCCCCGCGGGTGCGACGAGCGGACAATGGGAATGTCCGGAGCTCTTCGAACTGCCGATTAAGGGCTCAACCGGCGATACTCGATGGGTCATGAAGGTGGGGCTGAATCCGGGCGCGCTACAAGGCGGGTCGGGTGAGCAGTATTTCGTTGGCCACTTCGACGGGACGCGCTTTACCAACGAAAATGCGCCTCGGGTGACGCTCTGGACGGATTACGGCAAAGATTGCTACTGCGCGTTGACGTTCAATAATCTTCCGCCTGATCATGCGCCCGTGATGCTCGGCTGGATGGATAACTGGCAGTATGCCGCTGCCTTGCCGACCAGCCCATGGCGAGGACAAATGACCTTTCCCCGACAGCTCTCACTCCGCAAAACGCCAGACGGTATCCGATTGGTCCAGCAGCCAGCCGATAGCTTGCAACAACTCCGTGGCGACAATTGGGCGGCTAACGGCAGCTTCGACGAGATCAATCGGGGGCTAAAAAATAACACCATCGCGAGCGGCCACACTTTCGAGCTGAAGAGCGAAGTCTCCTTAGAGTCGGCGCAGCAAATTACCTGGAACTTACTCGCCGGCAGTGGCACTTACACCACGATAGGTTACGACCGGCCCGCGCATAAGTTGTTTCTGGACAGAACCCATTCAGGGCTCACGGCGTTCAGCCACGACTTTCCAGCCCGGACAGAAGCACCGCTAACTCCTCAAGACGGCGTTTTGCGCCTGGATGTCCTGGTGGATCGCTGCTCGGTCGAGATATTTGCCGACGGGGGTGTTGTGGCAATGACAAATCTCGTGTTTCCCCCGCCTGGCGCAGCCCGTATTGAGATCGCGTCGAAAGGCGGGCAAGCAGGCCCGGCGAAAGTGGATCTGGCCGAGATCCGCTCTATTTGGCCCCAGTGATTTAGCGGGTCGCCGTCCGCCGGGACGCAGTCGCGGGGGCCGGGGAGGCGTGTAATTCGTGAAGCTGTTCCTGCGCCTTACGCGCATCGTCGGTATGCGGGTACTTTTGCACCAACGCGCGGAACTCCTGAACCGCGCGTGTCACCTGCCGGCTCCTCAGCAGCGCCATTCCCTTCATCAAGTGCGCATCGGGCGTTTTCGGATTCTCTGGGTAGCGCTCGAGCACCGCATCGAACGCTTTTACCGCGCCGGTGTAGTCGCCGCGATTGAAGGCGATCTCGCCCAGATAGTATTGCGCGTTCGCTGCAAGCTCGGTGTTCGGGAAATAAGTCAGATACTGCTGAAACTCGTTATATGCGAGATCGGCTTTCCCGGTCTGAAAATCCCGCAATGCATCCGTGTAGCTCCGGTCCGCGCTCATTCCTGCAGGCGGCCCGCCTGGACCTGTTTGCGCTGGCGTGCCGGTCCCCGTCGCTCCTGGCTCAGTGGCACCGGGAGCGGGCGGCGGATTCTGCATGATCTGTAGCTGGTTCTTGAGGTCCGTCATCTTCGCGTCCATGCGCTCTAGCCGCGCGCTCAGATCCGCCAACGAATCCTTGAGCGCGCGCACGTCGTCGCCCATCGCATCGACCTTGTTATTCAACCCGGCGACCGGCGTGAGCGATTTCGCAACTCCATTCGTCAGCGCGTCTTGCATCGAGGCAACCTGGTCCGCGGTGCGCCTCGAATCGTTTTGGATCGCCTGCAGCATGCCCGTCAGCACGTCGATTTTCGTGTTGAGCGCCTGCTGCATCGAATCGATGCGCGCTTCGAGCTCCCGCTGCATCTCGACCAAGTCTTTATTGACCGCAAACGAAAAGCTCGAAAAGATGAGCGTAAGGACGGCAAGACGCAATACTTTCATACCAGTGAACTCCTCAACAGGAGGGGACGGATGGGAACCGTCCCCGTTTCAGGTTGTCTTCAGTTTAGGTGACGCGCAAAGGCCTTACTGGCCGGCAGAGAAATGTGCTCGCCGGTTGCGCGCATAACATTCTTCGGTGGCATCCGTGCAAAGCGGACGCTCCTTGCCGTAACTGATCGTCTTGAGCTTATCCCCGGGAACGCCCATGGCGACTAAGGCGTCCTTGGTGGCCGAAGCGCGCCGGTCGCCTAAGCCCAGATTGTATTCCGCGGAACCGCGCTCGTCGCAATGCCCTTCGATCGTGACAATGAAGTTAGGATCCATTTGGAAGATGGTCTTCAGCGCCTCGGCATCGGTCTGTAGAATCGGTTGATCCTGCGGCCGGACGTCGCTCTTGTCGTAATCGAAGTGAATATCCTGCACGCGGTGCGCGAGTATGTCGGCAGCGCTTTCCGGCGGAGCCGCTGGCGGTGCCGCTGCGGGTGGAGGCGTGCTAACTGTCACGGTCGCGCTTGCGGAGGTATCGCCTCCTGGGCCGCTGGCGGTGAGAGTATAGGTCGTGGTTGCGGTCGGATAAACGGCGCGGCGGCCGTTCGGACTCACTTGTCCAATTCCATTGTCTATCTGGACACTGGTGGCGTTATCGACTGACCAACGCAGTGAGGATGGCTGACCGGTATTGACCGTGGACGGTTCGGCATTGAAGTAATTGACTACCGGCTTGGCTGCGGGTGGCGGCGCCGGCGCGGGCGGTGGCGGTGCAGCCGGTGGCGTCTTCTTGTGGCACGCCCCGGCAAAAAGTAACATGAGCATTGCGGCTGAGCTCAGCACTGCTCTGTTTTTCGTCATGATCTTCGAGAGTCCTCCCAAACATGTCCTGGCTGCTTCTTTTAATAATGCCGATGTTTTACCAGAATTTCTACTGTTCTGCGTTGACCCACACAGGTTTTTCGTTACTTCCTGCGTTCGTGATCGGATGTTTGCCGGTCCCGTCCGCGCTCATAACCCAAATCTGTGATATCCGTCCCCGCTGCGAGGCATATGCGATGTGAGCGCCATCGGGCGCCCAAGCCGGATTTTCGTTCCGTCCCTCGTTCGCGGTAAGTTGCGTTACCTGCCTGGATGCCACGTCCATCACGAATATGTTGTAGTTTCCAGGCTCGAATCCTCGCGTCCACGCAAAGGCTATGTGTTCTCCATCCGGGTTCCACGACGGATTGGTCGCTTCACCGGTGCCACCGCTCAGCCGCGTCACGTCGGCGCCTTCCATGTTCATGTGATAAATCTGCGGCAAACCCGACCGCCCCGAAACGTCCACCAGGTCCGTGCCCGTCTTCGGATTGATCTTGGCTTCCACTTCAATCACGCCCGATGAAGTGATGCGGCGCAACCCGCTGCCATCGACGTTCGCCATGTAGAGCTGCGCCGGTCCGCCCGCGGCAGTCGAGGAGAATATGATGCGCTTCGAATCCGGGGTGAAGGTGACAAACGCGTTCATGGATGCGCGCTGATTATAGAACGGCATCTTCCTGCCCGTATCGAGCGAAAACATCTGAATCGCGGGATACCCCGGCGCGTACGTCGTAAACGCAACGATGCGGCCATCGGGCGAGGCCGACGGGAACGTCGAAATGGAGTGATAGCGCGTCAGTTGCCTCTGGTCCGTGCCGTCCCAGTTCATCACCCAGATTTCTTTCGCCCCGGTGCGATTCGATACGAAAACGATACGCGTGCCCACCAGGCTCTTGCCGCCAAAGGTCGCCAGGATGTCGGCGGCATATCGATGCCCCGCGTCGATTGCCCCCGCTTGATCGAGGGATGCGGTGTAAACTTTGCCGAAAATCTGCGCCTGCTGCAAACTTGGCATCGTCGGAGATGTCGAGTAAAACCACCCGAAAGCGACAAACATCCCGCGATCTTCCGCTCCGTAGCCCATGCCGAGATAACCGGCCGAAATCGGCGGCAGACTCCAATCCGTGAGCCGCTTGCCCGTCGGGTTGATGGCGCGCGCACTGGGTGGAGCGACGCCCGCGATCAAATCCGCCGGTTGTTGCGGAATATCGAGCGGGTACATCGTCTTCGGCACGAAGTTGATCAGAGGAGAGCTCTGGAGGTCGCTCGCAACCGTGCTGTTGAATGCGCCAATCAGCGAACCCGCGCCGCCGGATCCCCGAAAATCCGGCACCGCAACCAGCGGTTTGCCCGGATTCTTTTGAATGTAGCCTTGAATCTGCTGCCCATGAGCGGCCAGCCAACCGAATTCGGTGAGGGTGAGAAGAGAGAAAATGAGGAAGCGCAAAGGGCGCGGACGCGCACCGCCAAACTCGATACACTTCCTTAACTCTTTGGGAGGTGCGCCTGATACCGCGACCGTTTTGCGTGAGTTTTTAAGTATGCGCATCATTGTAGGCTAAATGTGAACTGTGCCGCGATCGAACTCTCTGGAATCTGCGGCGGTAGCGGCGGAAGCTTGGCGTCGTAAATCGCGCGCAGCGCCGTGTTGTCGATCGACGGGTTACCGCTCGATTGGATCACTCGCGGGTCGCGCACGGAACCATCACGCTGAATCATAAACCCGACGATCGTCGGCGCATGCTGGCTGCGCGCATCGAGCCCGTTCGTTCGCCAACTCTGCGCAATCTGCTGCCGCACCAGCTCCGCATACCATCCGAGGCGATTGCCGAGCATCGAATTCGGCCCGATTCCCACCTGCCCCGCTCCGCCTGGCGCGCTGTACATGGGGCTCGAAAGCGCCTGAGGAGCGTGGCTGTAGACCTGATTCGGCGGCGCAGGCTGAGTGTATTGCTGCCGGTGCGTCAGCTTCGGAGCTTCCTTCTTCTTTTTCTCGGCGATCTCAAAAGCCGTCTTGTCGGGGACCGGCTGTTCCTTCTGTACAGTTTGTTTCGCGGGCGCGGTTGGCACGGTCGATTGCGTATCGTTCGCAACTGGATTTTGCGGCGCCTCGCGCTGGGGAATCGGAATTTTGGATACCGGCGATACGGAATACGCGGGACCACCTGCCGGATGAAGGTCGCCCAGAGTTTCTTTCGCGCGGTTCATCCAATACCATCCAAAAAACAGCAGCGCGATGACTGTCCCATGCACCACCACTGACCCGACGAACGGAAATCCCAACGGATCGCGCTCGTCGAGGATGTCCAGGTGCTCCGTCATGCTTACCGCCGGGGCTGACGAGCCGCCGAATCGATCGGAGCGGTCACCATCCGCACTTCAAACTTCGATTCCCCGAGTTCCGCTACAATCTGCGCAATCGGGTCCCACGGCGTTTCCTTGTCCGCGCGCACATAGACGGCAGTTGCATTGTGAAATCGCTCTCGGATTCCTTGCGCCAGCAGGTTGATGTTAATCGGCTTCTCGTTCAGGTAAGTCTCGCCGTTCTTCGTGATGCTCACCACCGGCAGGTCTTGCGCCGTGTTCTGCACGCGTCTGACTTTCGGCACTTGAATGTCGAGCCCGAACTCCATCACGTTGGCCGTGATCATGAAGATGATCAATAAGACGAGCACGACGTCCACTAGCGGTACGATGTTGATCTCCGAGAGCGCCGCGGGTCCGCCAAAACGCCGTCCGCGATGCCCGCCATGCTTGACGGAGATGGCCATTAAGCTTTATCCACCAAAATCCCGCTCGGCCAGGTTTTGAAATTCGATCGCGAAATCTTCCATCCGAGTGCCCATCTCCCGAATCCGCGTGCCGAAAACGTTGTAGAAGATCGCTGCGGGAATGGCGGCGGCAAGTCCAATCGCCGTCGTGACGAGCGCTTCCGAAATGCCTGGGGCGACAGCGCGCAAACTCGCGCTACCCGCATTCCCGAGCCCCTCAAATGCGTCGATGATACCCCAGACTGTGCCGAAAAGCCCGATGAATGGCGACACGGAAGCAACGGTTGCGAGCCAATTCATATTCAGTTCGAGTTTGGTGACTTCTTCGCTGATGCCGAGTTGTAAGCTGCGCTCAATGGCATCCTTGTTGACCAACGCCCCACGCTGTTTCACCTGCCGTTCAATCTCGCCGTAGCCGAAATCGAAGACGGCCACCAGCGGTGCCGAGCCAAACTGCTCGCTCGCGACAGCTACCGATTGCAGATTATTCGCTTTACGAAACGCGCGCAGGAAGTTGCGGTTGGCGCGCCGCGCGCGGCTGAACACGCTGCTCTTCGAGAACACGATCGTCCAAGAAAACAGCGAAAACAGAACAAGAATGGCGATGACAGCCAGCGGAACAGGTCGAAGATTTTGAATGATGTCCCAAAGCGTGAGATCCGCGGGAGACGGCAAAAACGTCAATAGGTAAGTCCTCTCGTGCTCGCGCGCACAGAAAAATTGGGTCGAGGTTGTGCGCGTTTAAACATCAGTCGCTATTCATTATAAGTTTGTGCCTTCGTTGCAGCCGCAATCTCTAGTGTGAAAACGCCGGAAGCGCTTATAATTCGGTCACATGCTCGTGGAATTGATGGTTGAAAATTACGCGGTCGTCGAGCAGGCGCGCATCCGCTTCGAGCAGGGTCTAAACGTGTTGACGGGCGAAACCGGAAGCGGCAAATCGATCGTCGTAGACTCGCTGAGCCTGTTGCTCGGCGCGCGCGCATCGCCCGAGATGATTCGCAGCGGCGAGACAAAGGCGCGTGTCTCGGGGATTTTCTCGATCGACTTCACCCCCGAGCTTCAACAAGTCTTCGAAACGGCCGGAATCGAGCGCGAGAGCGACGAAGAACTGATCGTCGAGCGCGAAATCATGGCCAGTGGCAAGTCCCGAGCGTTTGTCGCGAACCGGCCAGTAACGACGGCATTTCTGCGCCAGCTTGCACCTGCTCTGGGCGATATTCATGGTCAGAGTGAACAGCAGCAGCTCTTCGCGCCGCAAGTGCAGCGCGAGCTTTTAGACGAATACGCCAATGCAGCTCAGTTGCGCGGCGAAGTGGCGCGTCTGTTTGCAGAATGGCGCGCAACCGGCGAAAAGCTGAAACAACTGAGTGAGAACGAACAGGAGAAACTGCGCCTTCTCGATCTTTGGAGCTTTCAGTGCAAGGAAATCGAAGCCGTCGCGCCGCGCCTCGGCGAAGATGCCGAGCTCGAAGCCGAGCGCAAGATTCTGCAGAACGTCACGCGTCTCCAGGAAAACGCATCTGCGGCTTTCTCACTGCTCTATGAGTCGCCGGAGAGTGCTACGACGCAGCTTCGCCAGACTCTCAAGCGCTTGGATGAGCTCGTTCGCATCGATTCGAGCCTGGAAGAGACAGCCGCGTCGCTTAGGCAAGGATCGGTGCTGATCGACGATGCGGCTTACGCGCTACGCGACTATCTCGGTAAGCTCGAAGCCGACCCGAAGCGCTTGGAAGATGTGGAAAGCAGGCTCGAAGCGCTTGATCGTCTGAAGCGTAAATACGGCCGCAGAATTGAAGACGTGCTCGCGTTTGAAGCGGACGTGGCTCGCCGCGCAGACGAAGTCGAAAATGCAAGCGAGCACAAAGCGCAGCTCGAAAAACAGCAACAGGAGCTCGCGCAAGAGTACGAAAAAGCCGCTGGCGAGTTGACGAAGCGGCGCACTGGCGCCGCAGCGCGCTTGAGCAAACAGGTCGAAACCGAGCTGAAAAGCCTCGCAATGAGCGGCACGCAATTTCAAATCGCCGTCCGGCCAGCCGCATGGAGCGCGACCGGCGCCGATGAAATCATCTTCCTGGTCTCGCCGAACAAAGGCGAAGAGTTACGGCCCCTCGAAAAGGTTGCCTCCGGTGGAGAACTGTCGCGCATCGCGCTTGCGCTGAAAACCGCAATCGGAGATGCCGGCCAGCATCGAGGAATTCAAACGCTTGTCTTCGATGAAGTGGATGCGGGGGTGGGCGGGGCTGCAGCGGCTTCGGTTGGCAAGCGGTTGAAGCAATTATCGCGAGCGAATCAAGTGATCTGCGTCACCCACTTAGCCCAAATCGCCGGTTTCGCCGACCATCACTATGCCGTTTCGAAGCGGGAGAAGAAAGGTCGAGTCACTACTGTCATCGAAGAGCTCGGACGCGAAGAACGTGCGCGTGAAATCGGCCGCATGCTCTCTGGCGAACACGTCACCGCCGAAGCGCTCAAACACGCCGAGCAGTTGATGGAAGCAGGATCAAGCTCTTGAGCCCGCCTGTTACGCCGGCTGCGGGCTCTCGCCGCCTACGAGACCAGGAATCGATGGGCTCGGATGCGGAGCAATCACCGTGCCGCCGTCGGGCGGAGCAGTCGTCGGAGTCTTGGGCGTGGTCGCCAGCTTCGGTAGCGGCTTGCCATTAATCAAGTCGAGCACTTCGGCGCCATCGAGCACTTCCCGCTCGAGCAGCGCTTCCGCAATTCTCACCAATGCTTCCGACCGGGATTGAATGATTTCCTTGGCTTGGTTGTAGCCGTCCTCAACCAGCTTCCTGACCTGCCGGTCAATCTTGATCGCCGTCTCCTCGCTGTAATCGCGATGCTGCGCGATCTCGCGCCCCAGAAAGATCTGCTCGTCTTTCTTGCCGAAACTGAGCGGTCCCAGCTCGCTCATGCCCCACTCGCAGACCATCTTGTGCGCCATCTCAGTGGCGCGCTCAATGTCGTTGCCCGCCCCAGTGGTCATCTGGTCCAGGAAAATCTCTTCGGCGATGCGGCCGGCCATAAGAATCGCCAGCCGCGCTTCCAGATAGCGCTTGTCGTGTGACAGCTTGTCATCGAGCGGCAGTTGCATGGTTAGCCCGAGCGCCATCCCGCGCGGGATGATCGTCACCTTGTGCAGCGGGTCGGCGTCTTTGATCAGCGCCGCCACCAGAGCGTGCCCACCCTCGTGGTAAGCCGTCATTTTCTTTTCTTTGTCGCTGATGATCAGGCTCTTCCGTTCCACGCCCATCAGCACTTTGTCTTTGGCGAGCTCGAAATCCCATTGCGTGACGACTTTTCGGTTCTGCCGAGCAGCCACGAGCGCCGCTTCATTCACCAGGTTCGCGAGATCCGCGCCGGCAAATCCCGGCGTGCCGCGCGCAATTACCGTCAGATCCACATCATCGCCCAGCGGTGTTTTCTTCGTATGCACTTTGAGGATGCTCTCGCGGCCGCGCACATCCGGCCGGTCGACAACCACGCGGCGATCAAAACGCCCAGGCCGCAGCAATGCGGGATCCAACACGTCAGGCCGGTTCGTCGCGGCGACCAGTATGACGCCTTCGTTCGATTCGAAGCCGTCCATCTCGACCAGCAATTGATTCAGTGTCTGCTCGCGCTCATCGTGGCCGCCGCCGAGTCCGGCGCCTCTGTGGCGTCCCACGGCATCGATTTCATCGATAAAGATAATGCACGGCGCGTTCTTCTTGCCTTGCTCAAACAAGTCGCGCACGCGGCTCGCCCCAACGCCAACAAACATCTCGACGAAATCCGAACCGGAGATGGAAAAGAACGGAACATTTGCCTCGCCCGCAATGGCGCGCGCCAGCAGCGTCTTGCCTGTTCCGGGAGGACCGATCAGGAGCACGCCTTTCGGAATGCGCCCGCCGAGCTTCTGAAACTTCTGCGGCTCGCGCAGGAACTCGATAATTTCCTGCAGTTCTTCCTTGGCCTCTTCAACGCCGGCTACGTCTTTGAAGGTGACCTTCTTTTGCTGTGAAGAGTGCAACCGCGCACGGCTCTTGCCGAAGCTCAGCGCTTTATTGCCGCCGCTTTGCATCTGGCGCATCATGAAGATCCAGAGCCCTAGCAGAATCAATACGGGAACGGCATTTAACAGAATGCCAACCCAGCCGCTTCCGGTCGAGTCCTTCCAGGTGTACTTCACACCCTTGTCCTGAAGCATCTTGTAGATCTCGGGATAATTCGGCGGGACCACGGTGTGGAAGGCCCGGCCATCGGACATCGTGCCTTGCACATCCGAGCCCGTGATGTTGGCTTCCTTGATCTTGCCGTCCTGAACGTAGCTGACGAAGTCAGACACGGAGAGATTCTGAGGGGTCGGCCCCCGGCTCGTCTTCACCGCCATCCATACCAGAACAACCGCACAGAGGATGACTACCCAAAAAACTGCGGTTTTTACGTTTGAACTCATGAACTCACCTTCCGCTGGCTCGGAATGCCTGCCAGCCGGGTGCAAGCACCCGATCCACCCCTCATATATGCAGACGTTAATCCCCTAGGTTTCGGTTCAGAACTAGCGCCCAGTTCTTCACTCGGGATTTGGCTGATATGTCAGGCGGAGGACTCGGCCGTCCTCGCCCGATGGCGTAAATTTTGCCGCGCTACCGAAGCGCCTTACCCAGACGATGTCGCCTCCCGATACCACTACCGGCCAATGCCGCCGTTCCCACAACAAAACCTTCTGTTCCTGGAAAAGAGATTTGATCTTTTCCGGCCGTTCCCGGCCCGCTCTGAGCAACTGGTCACCTGGCTCCCAGTTCCGAACGAGCAGAGATTCCGGGTGTCCCGCAGCTACCACAACTGCGGGATCCAGATCCGCGGCTTCTGCTGTAAGCTGTTGACCTTCCTTGACGGTAACACAATTCTCGTCCTCGCGGTTTACCCAGTTGACACGGATCATTCCGTTGCCAAAAGGCAACTCACACGCGCCTCCGATCTCAAGTTTGAAGACGTATCCACGAGGCTCGGAGTTCAGGGTTCCGGGCCGGCTCAACAGCAGTTGGTCAAAGGATCGAAGAGCATCCACGCCCGGTACGATGACCCGGTCATGTCCCGCCTCGCTGCGGCAGATCCTTAAGATTGCCTCAATGTGCTCAAAGTCAATTGATCGCAGGTCTCCTTTTATATCTAGGATCGCGCGGCGAACCAATCGGCGCTGCGCGGCGCTGTGCAGCGCCGCGAGGTCGCCGATTTGCAAAATCGAACCCAACCGATTTCGTTTGGTAATTTTCTGGTAAATCGGCTCAATCTGCTGAATCCAATAATCTTCTTCCGCTTGCGCAACCTCGGCCATTGCGGCTAGAACGCCCTCCAGATTGGGATTGAACTCGCGCCTGAGGGCCGGAATGGCTTCGTTTCGTAATCTGTTGCGCGCATAGCGAGGATCGGTATTCGACGAATCTTCGCGCCAGCGGATGCCTTCGGTAGTCGCCCATTCGCGCACCTCTTCGCGGCTGGTTGTGAGCAGAGGACGGATAAAACCGTCTGGGCGAATCATCCGCATTCCGGCCAACCCCGCCAATCCTGAGCCGCGCAGTAGCCGAAACAGCACCGTTTCCGCCTGATCGCTTCGCGTGTGGCCCAGCGCGATCCTGTTCAGCCCGCGCTCGCGCATTGCAGCTTGAAAAAACTGCCGGCGAATGTCTCTTGCCTGCTGCTCGACGTTGGCGTTCTGAATTGGCCCTTGCTCGACTGCGATATGAAGCCCGAGCGAGGCGGCCAGCGCGCGGACGAACTCTTCATCGGCATCCGATTCGGCGCCTCGCAACTGATGGTTCACATGAACCACGAAAAGCTGGAACGGAAGCCTGGCCGAGAGGCGATGCAAGATGTGGAGAAGAACCACTGAATCCGCCCCTCCCGACACCGCTACGCCCACACGGTCACCGGCGGACAGCATGCTATAACGAGTGATGATTCCGGCGACCCGGTCGAGCAAAGATTCGGTCAATACCGATATTCTAGGTCCCGATTCATCTCTCCTAGCATGCATCTGAACCCACCTTTGAGCGAAGAAGAACTGCATCGAATCGCAGCCGACATCAAGGTTCTCCTCATGGATGTAGACGGGGTCATGACCGACGGCCGCCTTTATTTGCTTCCAGACGCGAACGGGAACATGGTGGAGACGAAAGGCTTCGATTCGCAGGACGGCATCGCTCTGCGATGGCTGCGCTGGTACGAAATTCAGACCGGCGTGATTAGCGGCCGGGAATCACCCGCGACTGCGGAACGCGCGCGGCAAGTGGGTATGAGCTGGGTCTTCCAGGGTCACATTGAGAAGATTCCTCTGTTTGAGCAAGTTATGGCAGAGGCAAGAATCACGCGCGAGCAGGTCGTCTATATTGGCGACGATCTGACGGACGTTGTCATTATGCGGCGCGTGGGATTGGCATTTGCGACGGCTAACGCGAGGCCGGAGGTGAAACGGTCGGCGCACGCGGTAACAGACGCATGCGGAGGATCCGGGGCAGTCCGCGAAGTGATTGAATTACTGCTTCAGGCGCGCGGCGTTTGGAACGACCTGCTTAAGAAGTATGAGGTGCTGCTCTGAGCGATACCTCGCCCGGCAAAGTCGGGTTGGTAATTGTTGCCGCCAACGGGCCTGGCGTGCTCTACCAGTTAACCGGCGTGATCGCGCAACACGAAGGTGACATCCGGTCCGTTTCGATCATTGAAGACCAGCCGCTCGAGACCCACATCTATTTCGAGCTCGATCTTCCGGGTCCCGCGGAGCGGCTAGTCGCTGAACTCCGGGCATTGCAGCCCGTGCGGTCCGTCACGCAGGTGCAATCGCTGCAGAAGATCTATGGCAAGCGGATTATCATCATGGGCGGCGGCGCGCAAGTCGGACAAGTCGCGCTGGGCGCAATTGCCGAAGCTGATCGCCATAATATCCGCGGCGAACATATTTCGATCGATACAATCCCCCTCGTGGGCGAGCAAACGCTTGCAGCCGCGGTGCGCGCTGTTCTTCGTTTGCCTCGCGTGCGCGCCTTAGTTCTTGCAGGTGCTTTAATGGGCGGCGATATCGAGAACGCGGTGCGCGAAGTGCGCAGCGAAGGCCTGCTCGTGATCAGCTTGAATATGGCCGGTAGCGTGCCGGAAGCATGCGATTTAGTAGTCACTGACCCGGTGCAAGCCGGAGTAATGGCGGTGATGGCCGTTGCCGACACCGCCCAGTTTACGATTCAGCGTTTACATCGCCGAGTTTTTTAAGTGTGGGAAACCTGTGTAAGATTTTCCGTCCCAAAACTGCACTATTTGGCTTGCAACGCAAACTCGCGCAGCATTTGGCCGGGCCGGTTTCCTTGTCCCGCTGTATAAATGCGGACAAAGTAAGAGCCGGGTTGGTTGATTTGCGGAGCGACGACATCCGCTTCATCTTGACGAATCTGCGCCGCGCGGTGCCAGAGTTGAGCGCCGGTGTCGTTTACCAATTCAACGATTGCAGCGCCTTCCGGCAGATCGGCCGCATTTAGATGAACGTGCAAACGCCGGCCTTCGGGAACCGATGTAACTTCGGAACCGCGATAAGAGACGAGGCTAACTTCGGCGAGAGGAGCAGTGTGCCGGAGAAACTGCGGAGTAACTGCCAATCCTATAACAACAGCCCCAGCCGCTCCGGCCCAAGCTAAGTTCGGGACCGTAAACCAGGTCTTCCACGAGCGATGCTGTTTCGCAGCCACCGCTGCTGCCTGTTGGCGCTGTAGCTCTTCGAAGCCCATGCGAAGACTTGCAACCTCAGTTTCGAGAGCTTCGAGACGGGAAACGCAAGAGCCGCAACCCAGAATGTGAGTTTCGATCGTTTCCAGCTCTTCGTCGGGACATTGGTGCAGCAGGAAGCGCTCAAGCGCCTCCTCTGCGGGATGGTCTAGGTATGAATTCTGCATATATAGGCTTGATGAATCGAAATTCACCTCCCTATTAAGCAAGTGCTGATTAGCCTGCCTGCGCTCTCACAAAAACTGAGAAAAGTCCGCTACTAGCCAGTTTTTTCCTACCGATTTCGCCAAATTTGGCTTTGGCGCGCGACTTCAAGAGTCGGAACTGTGTCTCGGTAAGCGCCATTTCCCGGCAGATCTGCTCCTGTGGCTGCTCCTTCAGGTAGAAGCGTACCAGAATATCCCGATCCCTTTGCGACAGAGCGGCTAAGGCGCTCTTCATGAGCTCGGCCTTTTGATGAAGCATCGCTTCCTGCTCCGGGTTTTGCTTCCGGTCTGCGACGGTGACACCAGTTTCCAGGTCGGCCTGCTCGCGACGTGTATGCACCGCCTGCTCGATGTAAGCGGCGACTTGCCTGCGAACAACGGTTCGAACGAAACCCATCAGCCGCTCAGGCTCGCGAAGGTCTCCCCGTTTAATGGCATTTACCACGATCAAAAACGTGTCGTGTACCTTGTCTTCGAGTTCCTGCGGCCCAAGCTGGCGGCAGAGATAATATCGAATGCCTCGACTGAAAAGCTTATAGAGCTGCTCCATGCCGGAATCCTCTCCGGCTTTGACCTGCGCTACAAGAAGACCCCATTCAACTGGCGTGAAACTTTTTGAAGCCTTCTCCCGAGCCTCCTGGCTGGGGGAATTGCCATCCCCGGTCGGCGCCGGGCTGAGTTTCGGTTGGGTTGCGACCATAGGGATGAGAAGTCACTCCTTTGAAATGATCGAATAGGCGCCCCAGAAGGAAGGCGAACTCCGGTAGCCGCCGCCCCGCTGCATATCTAATTGTGCCTCTTCCAGCGCCGCAGCGGCGCGTTTCGCAAGAGGTCCGGCCTGTTTTTGCAAATGAGCGTAGAAAAAAGAGAAGAATTGTCCTGAATCGTCCGGGGTAGGCCAGGCGCTGACGATCACGGCTTCCGCTCCGGCCATCAGCCAAGCGCGACTCAGGCCGATGAGACCGGCGCTAGGCACCGTTTTGCCTTGCTCGGAAGCGCATCCGCTCATCACCACGAGACTGCCGGGCACGCGAAAAGAAGCAATCACCTCGGAGGTCAGCAATTCCGGCAAGCCGTCATTGGTAAGACTCAGGGCGAGCGCCGCTTCTTGGGGTTCTCCGGGCGGGCTGACGACGTGAACGGCAAAGTGCAAGACTTCCGGCGGCGCCGCCGTCGCTTTACGGAGGGCGGTTCCGGATGCATTCACGCCGGTCAATAGCTCCGTATCGGCGATCCCGCTCCGGCGTGCGCCAGCCTCAATTTCGGTATCGCTGCCAACAAGGCGCGCGAGACGCGTGGCGCCCCGGCTGCTCTTGGCCTGAACGAAGGAAATGCCTGGCGCACGCCGCGAATCGGCGAGGTTGTAAATGGGGTCGGCAATCCCTACGAAAACCGGCGCAGGCGTGGGGCTTTTCGGGTATAGCAGCAGCAATTCGCTCGGAAGCAAGCGCATCGAGTGTTCAGAGGACAAGTTCGTGCTTGGAATTCGCGGATTGGGTAGCGCGGAGAAAGGAATCCCGTTCAGCAGTTGGCCGTCGAGCGTCAGGAGCCAGTCGTGTTTTTTCCAGATCCTGGGGCCGAGTTGCCCAAAAAGCGTTTGGCTGAATGCGCGACCCGGGCCGGAGCTGTCCTGCTTTAAGCGCGTAGCATCGGCAAATGCCTTCGCTTGATCGGCGATGGCGCGCTCGTCGGGCAATTCGTACAAGTTCACGTCATTCCTCGTTACTGCCCAGAGATAGGACTCCGGTCTGCCCAGGCAAAAACTGAGCAGCACTTCGCTTGCGCTTAATCTACTCTGAATACTTCTAAGTGAATTCTTATCCGGATTCTTCTCTTGCTTGGGCGAGTTATCGAGCGCTTGCAGGCCGATTTTATTCTCGAGATCGTCGAGCCGAACTCGAATTTCCCGGAGTTTCGCCTCGTGTTCGCGCGAGTTAACAAGGGTGACCTGGGCCTGCTCGCTCTGTAACTGTGCGACGAGTTCAAAATATTCGGGCGGCAAGCGTTTATTTCGCCCCAGTGAGAGCGCTAATTGTTCACGCAAACTAGCAGAACGATTATCAGCGATGGCTTCTAAAGCGCTGCGCGCCAGGGCCGGATTATGGTTCTTCAGCGCCAGAGTTGCCGCGAGTTCCGCGTAGTCTTGATAGATGTCGTGCAGCTCGGCAACAGTGTATGTATTTGTGACATCTCCCGGCAATGCGCCTGCTCGCCACTCGCTGGCAAGATCGACCGCACGTTTAAATTCCAAGAGCGCCTCGCTGGTTCGGCCCAAACCGAGCAAAATTTCCGCGCGAACATGAACGGGATAGTATTGCGGATTGATCCGAAAAGATGGCGTGTTGGCAGCGAACGCTTCGTCGAGAAATTTGAGCGCTCTAGCGTAATTACACCTTTTCAATTCCAGTTCCGCTAGATGTTCACGCGTAACCGCGAGATTATCCGCATCGTGGAGACTGGTTTGGATGGCGACGGCTTTATCGAGTGCTTGTTCGGCCTCGGGAAGGCGGTTCTGCAAGACAAGCAGAATTCCGAAAGTATCGCGAGCGGAAGCCTCGGTTTCCGCCAAACCGGCGTGCTGTGCGACCTCGACAGCTCGGGCGGCCGAAGCAACCGCGTCGGCTGCTCGGTTCTCCTGTATTTCGAGAGTGGCCTGATTGAGGAGTGCCCTTGTGAGGTAATCCCCTCGTGTGGTATGGGCAAGGGCGCGTACGGCGTATTCGAGTTCCTCCTGAGCCAGAGCGAAATCGCCCAACATACGGTAAACGGAAGCCAAGACTATGGCCGCTGCTCCGGCTGCCGTATCGTCATGCGCTTTGCCGGCAACTTCGCGGGATCTCTGCGCCAACGCAAGCGCTGCCCGATATTCAAAAATGGAGGCGTGGCAAACGCTGCCTTCGCGCAGAGCTACAGCCTCGCGCTTCAAATCGCCGACCGCTTCGGCGGACTTCGCCGCGGATGTGAATTCCGCGATCGCTGGTCCGAAACTGCCGGCGTTCCGGAGTTTTTTGCCTTCCGCCATGGTCGAATCGATTTGCTCGGCGGTAACAGATGAGCTTGCGTCGAATGGGGCGGCGAGGAGGCCGGACCGCAATAGAAGGAGCGCACTCAACACTCGGAGGGACTGAGGCAAGCACATGAGCAGTGCCCGCCCACGCCGCGTGAGGGGTGGCAGGTTTTGTTCCTATAGGACGATCCTATCCTTCCACAATAGCACCCCCGGCGCGGCAACGTAAAATTTCTCTGACAGCGCAGACCGGCAATATCGACTAGTGACCGAAAAATCCGAAAATCGCGATCAGAATTTCTGGAAAATGAGGAGGTAACATGCGAATTCCTTTCGCACACGAAGGTACCCGCACGACACCCTATTCCAAGAGGCCAAAATAGCGGTAAGTTGCTGAGTTTGAAGAAATAAGATTTTTCTTATAAACGTGTGACTGACTGCGGGATATGTTCCTAATCGGCAACTGTGCCGATTCGGAACCGGGTCCGAAGCAGCGGCAAGTAACTGGCGGGTTCGTTTATACTTGAAGGGCAGTCCTCAGCGATTCTGCCTTTGTAATCCAGTTCATGTTCGACAGCCTCTCCGACAAATTGCAGCGGGTTTTCAAGAACCTGCGCGGCGAAGGGAAACTCTCCGCCGCCAATATGGAAGAAGCGCTGCGCGAAATCCGAGTCGCCCTCCTGGAGGCGGACGTCCACTTCAAAGTGGTCAAGCAGTTCATTGAAGAAGTGAAGCAGAAGGCGATGGGCGAGGAAGTGCTCACCGCGCTGTCTCCGGGACAGCAAGTGGTCAAGATTGTGCGCGATGAGCTGGTCAAGATGCTCGGAACGCATGCCTCGCGATTGCGTTTTGCGAATGAACCGCCGACCGTATTTTTGATTGTTGGATTGCAGGGCTCGGGGAAGACGACCAGCGCGGCGAAGCTCGCACGATTTCTCGGTAAAGAAGGAAACAAGCCGGAGCTGGTTTCGGTGGACGTCTATCGTCCGGCAGCGCGGCGGCAGCTTAGCATTCTGGCGAAGAATGTCAGTACACCGATATATGAAGGCACAGCGGAGGAAACAAAGCCGCTGGAACTCGCGCGTTCGGCGCGGCGAGAAGCAATGCAGACCGGGCGCGATGTGTTGCTGGTCGACACTGCCGGGCGGCAACATATAGATGACCAGCTCATGCAGGAATTGCAGGAGCTGAAAGAGGCGCTATCGCCAACCGAAATCTTGTTTGTTGCGGACGCGATGACCGGCCAAGACGCGGTGCGTTCCGCCGACGAGTTTCACAAGCGGCTCGGCATTACGGGCGTGATCCTGACGAAGATGGATGGCGATGCGCGCGGCGGCGCGGCACTTTCGATCCGCTCGATCACGGGGCAGCCGCTCAAGTTTGTCGGGGTCGGGGAAAAAACCGATGCGCTGGAGAGCTTTCATCCCGATCGGGTTGCCTCGCGAATTCTGGGCATGGGCGACGTACTTTCGCTCATCGATAAGGTCCAGGAAAATATCGATCAGAAAACTGCCGAGAAGATGCAGGAGAAGCTGCTCGGCGACGATTTCACGTTGGAGGATTTTCGCGAGCAGATTAAGCAGGTTCGAAAGCTGGGGTCGCTCGGCGGGTTGCTCGATATGATTCCGAAAGTCGGCCCGTTGAAAGAGTTCAAAGACGCGAAGCTGAACGATAAAGACACGGAAAAGGAGATGGACCGTGTGGTCGCGATCATCGACTCGATGACCCCGAAAGAGCGGCGCAATCATCTTCTGATCAACGGCTCGCGGCGGCGGCGCATCGCAAAGGGCAGCGGCACCAGCGTCCAGGACGTCAATAATCTGCTGAAACAGTATGCTCAAGCGCGTAAAATGATGAAGAGCTTCACCGGCCAGGCGGGCTTTCTCGGGAAAAAGCTGGCGAAGATGAAACTGCCCGGTCTGCCCGGATTTTAAGGGCTCCGCACTTGTCGAACGCACTGTGCGCGTAGACTAGAAGTTTGTAACAATATAAAAAGAAAAGAAAAGGTTACGATGTTAGCAATCCGGCTGGCGCGCTTTGGCGCTAAGAAGAAACCAACTTATCGCGTGGTGGTGATTGACAAAGAGCGGGCGCGGAACAGCCGTTCGGTCGAAGTGGTCGGGCACTACAATCCGGTCGCGAATCCCGCGCAGGTGCAGTTGAACCATGAGCGCATCGAGTATTGGATGAAGAACGGCGCACAACCCTCGGAGACGGTGAACCGGCTGTTGAAGGCCAACCCGGCGCAGGCTCCGGCGGTCGCTTAATCGAGCGCAACTCGTGGGCTGCTCACGAGAGCGGCATGTCAGGTCATTCAAAATGAACGAGAGCAACGGCGTGAAGACGCTCGTAGAAGAGATCGCCAAAGCGCTGGTGGATACACCGAGCGGCGTGGTGGTGAATGAGATTGCGGGAGAGCACGCGACTGTGTTCGAACTGCGAGTAGCGCAGGGTGACCTGGGCAAAGTGATTGGAAAGCAGGGACGGACGGCGCGTTCCATTCGCACGCTGCTGGGCGCGGTGGGAACGAAGCTGAACCGGCGCTTCTCACTCGAGATTTTAGAGTAAGATCTGCCCGCATGGACCGCGAGAGAGTAGTGGTCGCCGAAATTTTGCGGCCGCGCGGAAATCGCGGCGAAGTGCTGGCGATAGGTCAAAGCGATGTGCCGGGCAGGCTGGAGCAACTCAAGCGCGCCCAGGCGCGGCTCGCGAATGGCGGCAATGTACCGGTTGAGATTGCGGAAGCGTGGGTTCACGCAGGCGATTGGGTTTTAAAGTTCGCAGGGGTCGATTCGATTGACGAAGCCGAGCGCTTTCGCGGCGCGGACCTTTGGATACCCATCGAGGACCGTGGGCGATTGCCTGCAGGCGAGTTTTTTGAGTCGGATCTGATCGGCTGCTCGCTGGTCGATGCAGCGAGCGGGGCGGAGTTGGGAAAGCTGGAAAAGTGGCAGTCGTGCGGCGGACCACCTCTGATGCAAATCGCGATACATGGACGCGAGGTACTGATTCCGTTCGTGCCGGCGATCTGCCGGGAGGTGGATTTAACGGCGCGAACGATTCGAGTGGAGCTGCCGGACGGATTGCTGGAACTCTAGCGCCGGCAGTTGACGATGAGATTTCATATCTTGACCATTTTCCCCGAGTATTTCGCCGGCCCATTTGCGTACGGCGTAATCGCCAGGGCGCAAGCGGAGGGTCGGATGGAAATCCGGATCCACGATCTGAGACACTGGACGTACGACCGTCACCGGACCGTAGACGACCGGCCGTATGGCGGAGGCGAAGGCATGTTGCTGAAGCCGCAGCCTCTGTTTGAGGCCGTAGAAGCGATTCTGCCGGAGCGGAATCCCGCGCAGCGCGTGGCTTTGTTATCGGCGCAGGGAAAGCAGTTCACGCAATCGATGGCGTGCGAATATGCGGAGCTAAAGGATTTAGTGCTGATCTGCGGCCGCTACGAGGGCGTCGACGAGCGAGTGGCGGAGCACTTGGCCGATGAAGAGGTAGCGATCGGAGAATTTGTGCTGAGTGGCGGCGAGTTGGGTGCGGCGGTGATTGTGGATGCGGTGGCGCGGCTGTTGCCAGGCGTGCTCGGAAATGAATTCTCGGCGCGAAATGAAAGCTTCAGCGCGGAGAATGAAGGTTTATTGGATTGCCCGCAGTACACTAGGCCGGCGGAATTCCGCGGCTGGAAAGTGCCCGAAGTATTGCTGGGCGGAAATCATGAGGAGATCAAGCGCTGGCGCCGGGATGCGTCGCGCGAAAAAACTATGCGTCGCAGGCCGGACTTGGCGGTTGCGCGCAGACAGGAAGCGGAATAAAAAATGCAAAACGCACTTGTAAGTAAGTTCATTAGCAAGCACGCGCGCCAGGTGGCGCATCCGGAGTTTCGTCCGGGGGACACGATTCGGGTGCACGTTCGAATCAGGGAGGGAGACAAGGAGCGTTTGCAGGCCTTTGAAGGGACCGTAATTGCGCGCAAGAACACGGGCCTTGGCGAGACTATCACGGTTCGAAAGGTGAGTTTCGGGCACGGAGTCGAGCGCATCTTCCCGGTGCATGCGCCGGTGATTGATCACATCGACCTAGTGCGCACGGGCCGCGTTCGGCGCGCGAAGCTCTACTATCTGCGCGGATTGAGAGGCAAAGCGGCGCGGCTTCGCGAGCGCACATAGGCCCCGCGAGCGCTAATAATAGCCCGGCACGGAATTGTGGCCCGCTGTGTAAGCACCTATGAGCGCGAGGCTCGCGAGCGCGGTTACACGCGAATTGCGGGGGTGGATGAAGTAGGGCGCGGGTGCCTGTTTGGACCGGTGTTTGCGGCGGCGGTGATTCTGGATCCGCTGCGGCCGATTCGCGGTCTCTGCGACAGCAAAATCATCGACGCCGGCACGCGAGAGAAACTTTCCAAGCAGATCAAAGCGCGGGCTGTATGCTGGGCGGTTGCGGGAGCCGATGTTTTCGAAATCGATCAGATCAACATCTTGCAGGCTTCGCGGCTGGCGATGTTGCGGGCGGTACAGGCGCTTGCGGTGAAACCGGACTTTCTGCTCATTGATGCGGTAAAGATCGATTTTCCGGCCGAGCAACTCCCTTTGATTGATGGCGACGCGCGCTGCCGGGCGATTGCGGCGGCATCGATTCTAGCCAAGGTTCACCGCGATGCATGCCTCATCGAATGGGATCGCGTTTTTCCCGAATACAATCTGGCTTCTAATAAAGGCTATTCGACGCCCGATCACAAGCGCGCGCTTCGAAAACATGGCCCCACGTTGCTGCACCGCTTCAGTTTCGAGCCGGTGCGGATGAACAGTGCTCGGGTGCATTGGACAGGCTACATCACGGATGCTGTGCAAGGCGAGCTGTTCGCGAGCACTCCGGCCGTTTCACCGCCACAGGAACTTGCAACCGCAGAGGCTTCGGCGTGAGCACCCAGGCGCCTGCCCCTCCGAAACCGCATGGCGCGATGCGATGGCATCGCCGCGTGCTTGGGTTGTGCCTGGTGTTATTTGCGTTCGAGTTAGGACTGTTTCTGATCGTTTTCCCGTGGCTCCGTAACTGGGACTTGAGTTGGGTGCCCATGCATTCGCCAGTTCTATCCGAGATCTGGATGAGCCGCTATTTCCGGGGAGCGCTGAGCGGGTTGGGGCTGCTGAACATTTACGTCGCGTTAGTGGAGTTAGTCAGGCAGTTAAAGTCGATGTTTGGCGAAGCGGCGAAGACAGGCTGAGACACTCGTATGACGTGGCTGTTTTGGGCATTGCTGTCCGCAGTCTTCGCGGCGGCGACTGCGATCCTCGCGAAACTTGGCGTGGCTGGCGTGGATGCGAACTTCGCGACGGCGATTCGCACGACGGTAGTCGTCTTGTTCACCTGGCTCATCGCCTATACCCTGCGAGAGCAGACGACGTTTCGAGCCCCTTCCAATAAGACCTGGCTCTTTCTAATTCTGTCGGGACTTGCGACTGGTCTTTCCTGGCTCTGTTACTTCCGAGCGCTGCAATTAGGCCCGGCATCGCGAGTCGCTCCGATCGACAAACTGAGCGTCGCGCTAGTCATTGTCTTGGGCGCTCTTTTTTTGGGAGAGCGCTTGACCTGGGGCAAAGCGCTGGGAGGCGGCCTGATTGTCGCGGGCGCAATTGTGATTGCGCTCGACTAGCTCAAATTGAAGGCCCGACTTACTGCAGTCCCGCCGAGTACGTCAATTCAGAATTGGCACAGACGGCGAGTAAGTCCATTGGCGCAAACTCTTCTTCGGCTGCCGTATCAAAGACCAGGGCGAACAGAATTTCAACTTCTCGCGGTGTAAGTTCCAGATTCATTGGTTTGTTTCCTATCGTTCTCACGAGAATGGTGCGTACCGCGTGGAGTAATTATGCCGCGCAGGTACCAACGCGTGGTACTTGCTCGCTCGGAAAAGTCCTTGTCAAATCATCCTGCGCCGCGAGTGACGGGTATCGCTTTTGCGGTACTTCTGGGCGCTCCCGTAGATGCTGGAATGACGGGCAAAATCACGGCTGAGGGATAGTTTTTTTGGTGCAGAACGGTTTGCTTCGCCTTTATTGGGGTGACTTGATCACGAACGGCGGCCAGGGAATTCAAGTTCCGGTCGAACCGAGGGAAGTTGCTGCTTGAAACCTCCAAACGGATGCGGTGCCGGGCCTCGAATACATAGCTCGTGACGCCGGCGTCAATGGTAATTTGATACGGCGCGTTCCGCTTCACAAAAACAGGTTTTGCAAGTGACAACCGGTAGCGTAGGCGCTGAATACCATCAGTGACAATCAGCGGGGGTCCGTCCGGCTCCACATCGACAAGCTTTGCCGTAAAATCCGTGTCGGGAGCTGAGGTAGCAACGTACAGTACGACGCGCACCGGGCCGGTTACTTCGACGTCATCGTTGAGTGGTGGGGAAGTGTATACCAAGACATCAGGGCGATCTTCGACGCTCGATTGATCGAGCGGGCCGGGCGGGAGCAATCTGGGGTCGCAGCAAATTGCACCACCGCGAGTAGGAACGGGATTCATCGGATCGTAGATGAAGCTGTCGGATTGCGATTTGCGAACGGGCCGCCATTCGAGTGTTCCGTCACCGGAAACCGAATTTGCGTGGCCCTTGCTGCGCAGATACATCGGAGTGTAATGCGTGCGCGCGAGCGGCCATTCGTGTTCCTCGCGCCAGACATTCGGCCCCATCACGAAGATGTGTAGCTGCGGCTCTATTTTTTCGTCCGCAGTCGAGGATGGGCCTTTCATCCAGCGGTCGAACCAGGCCGCCTGCTTCAGCCGTATCGGAACCACGGCTTGCGGGCCGAAATTCCGCGTCCGAAATTTCAGTCCAGGATTGTGCGCCCACGGTCCAATCCAGGTTTCAATGCTCTCATGCCGCTTGGCGAGCCGCGCGAACGCATCTAAATCGCTTTCGGCGTAATTGTCGAACCATCCTCCCATCGAAAGCACCGGAACGTTGACACGGTTCATCTGCTCGCGCACGCTGTAGGACCGCCAATAAGCGTCATAGGTAGGATGATCGAGGGCGTTCCTCCACACCGGCAAGACGATTCCCGTAGCTGCAATATCGGCGGTGCGCACGGGCAAGTGCCAGATATAGCCAGTGAAGAGCGGACGAACCTGGGAGGGCGGCGTGAGATTCTGGGCGAGCCACAACAAGCGGTGCCCTAGTTTGAGTGCGCCGCCAGAGGAATAGAAGCGGTCGAGATACTCGTCGTCGCCGGAGCAGATGGGCGAAATGGTTACCAGGTGCGGATTGTCCTGCACGGCCGCCCACCACTGCACCATTCCGAGATAAGAGCTGCCCGCCATGCCGACGCGCCCGTCAGACCAGGGCTGTTCTGCGATCCAAGTGATCGTGTCGCTGCTATCGGGTCCTTCTTGCTCGGTGGGACCAAAAACGCCCTGAGAGGCGTATCGGCCGCGAACATCTTCCATCACGACGGCGTAGCCGCGCGAAGTGAAAAACCGATACGTGCCGAGGGCGCCGGATTTGCGATTGTAGGGAGTGCGAATCAGCACGGTGCCGAATTGGCCGCCAGAGTGCGGAAGATACACGTCGGCAGCGAGACGAATGCCGTCGCGCATAGGAACCGGAACGCCGAGCTGCTGAATCACCGCCGATTCGGGAGTGCGCTTGGTCACCTGCCCGAGCAATCCGGTCGAAGCAAGAAATGCCGCGGCCACAACGGCCCTACACTTGAGCCGCGTGGTCATCACGCGCGCGGGGCTGCGGTCTCCTGCGGCTTCGGCCGCGGTCCGAACAGCGCGGTTCCCAATCGAATCAGCGTAGCGCCTTCCTCAATCGCTACTTCAAAATCGTGCGACATCCCCATGGAGAGCTTAGGGAGACTGAAAAGCTGCGCCAATTGCGCGAGCCGCTGAAAGTACGGCCTGGAAGGCTCTGCTTCGTCAGACCAGGGAGGCATTGTCATCAATCCTGTCACCCGAAGCGATGAGCATCCAGCGGCGGCGTCGACCAGATCCGGCAATTCGTCGGATTGCGCTCCAGTTTTGTTCGCTTCTTTAGAGAGCTTTACTTCGAGCAGTACCTCGACGGGACGGCTACACGCGGCGGCGGCAGCATCCAGTCGCTTCAAAAGCTTTACGGAGTCGACGGTCTCGATGACAGCGAACAATTCGGAGGCCTGTCGCACCTTGTTCGATTGAAGATGCCCAATCAGATGGAACCTTGCCCCGTCCAGATGACGCACCTGCGGCTCTTTTTCGGCAAATTCTTGCACGTAGTTCTCCCCAAAATCGCGCAGACCTGCCTGGTAGGCTTCGCGGACCCGCCCGGCAGAAAATTTCTTCGTAACGGCCACTAACGTTACGTCCGATCGTTTGCGCCCGCTCCGCTCCGCTGCCTGGCTGATGCGATCCTCCACAGCCTCTAAGCGGGCTTCAAAACTGGAGAGTCCAAGTGCCAAACCTCTATCATAAGAACACCCAGCGCGGCGCCCAGCCTTCCGAATCCGCCGGATTCCTGAGTACCATCGAAACTTTCTTGAAGAGCTGCCGCAGGCCGGCAGTGCTCGAGTATGGCGAGGAGCCCGTGGCGCTGATTTCCGGCGAGCATTTGCTCGAACTGCGCGCTGGCCGGTTGTGGATCGAGGTCTGGACGGGAACACGCAGCATCTCGCGGCGCATTCTTTCGATCGAGCGGCACGCGCCCGGTGTTCTCGATTGCACGGTCCATTGCTTCGGCGGCAAGCCTGGCAAGCTCAGTTTTCTCGATCTCGAGCGGCCTCAAAGCGCGCATCGATTCCAATCGGGAATGCGCCAGAATTTTGCGGAACAGTTCCGCCGCATGCTCTTTCGCCACTTTCCGGGCTGGGAGATCGCAACGTTATCGTGCGGCCTTGACCTGCAGCGTTCGTTCTCTTCGGTTTTCCCCCGCGCCTCGCTCACGCGCGGGAATCAGCAGATTGCGGCGCTGGCATGCCCGTCGCCTCGGGAGGAGGCCGCACTGCTCACCTTTGCCCTCATCTGGTTCGATCATCTTCGGTTGCACAGCCGTGTGGGAATGCAGACCTCTCTGGTTCTGCTGCTGCCCGACACCGCAGGAAATCTCAGTGCTCATCGTCTGCGCTGGCTGACAGGCCAGCCGCTCAATGCGCGTTTATTCCGTTTCAATACGCATGGATCGGCGGGCGAGGTCGATGCGCGCGATCTTGGCAATCTCGATACTCGGGTTCAGATGACCTCGTGCCACACTGAGCGTGTGCCCTTCCGAGCACCGCAGAATCCGTCGGGGAATGGCTCCGAGCGCTGTCTGGAAGCGCTTGTCCGCTCAAATCCGGCGGATATCGATGCCTCGCTGCTTCCCAGCCCGCTGCACGGACAGGTGCTGACGTTCGCTGCGATGGACCGCGATTTGATTGATCTGCTCGCTATTTCAGCCGCAGGGCGCCTGACGGTGCTGGAGCTGAAAACGTCCGAGGACATCCATTTGCCCATGCAAGCACTGGATTATTGGATGCGAATCCGCTGGCATGCGCAACGCAAAGAGCTGCAGCCGTTATTTCCGGGCATGCCGATCCAGGACCTGCCGCCAAAATTGTTCCTGGTTGCGCCCGCCATCTCGTTTCATTCGGCGAATGCTGCTATCCTCCGTTACTTCTCGCCTGAGATCGAAGTCGAACGTGTGGGTATCAATTCGGATTGGCAGGCGAACCTGAAAGTAGTACTGCGGCTCGCGGGCGCCGATCGACCAATCTCTCACGGAGTCCACATATGAGCACGATCGAAGGTTTCCATAGCATCAAGAAAGCGCTCTCAACGCTGCGGTCGAAGGAAGTTCGGCAGATGAGCGAGCGTCCCTTACACATCGCGCTAAACGCGACCAGCCCGGAAGGGTACCAGATGATGGAGAATTTCTTGCTGCGGGACTTGAGCCCGACTCGCCGTCGCGAATCCGGCTACTCGCTGACGCGCGGCGCTGCGATTGGCGGCAACTACGATCTCACGATTTATGACCAGAGCCTTCCCGCTCCGCCGCATGCGCTGGTTTTCGAACATGATCGCCCTCAGCATCTGGTCAGCCGGGTGCTCGATCGGCATTACGATCTCGGGATTCCCCTCGCCCGGTCGTTTGTGCCGTTCCGGCGACCTTTTATTCAGCGCGTCATTTCGAAAACCTCGCGCGAAAATACGATGTTTTCAATTGCCACTGCTCTTCCGGACGTGATCCCAAGCATCATTGAGCTGCCTTGGGCGGTTGCCGAATTCGCCTCCGATACCGCGTTTCTCACGATGAAGCAGGTGCGGATGGCATTCGTGATCGCAGGCGCCAGCGATCGCGAGATCGGCTACATGGAACAAAAGCCGGAGATTGCAACGGTGATTGGGAGCGGCTTTGGATGGCGGGCGCTCGCTCGGCAACTGGTCGGCAAAATCCCGTTTGGCGGCGGGCTCATCGCTAAGGCTGCCGTCGCCTACGCGGGCACGACAGTGCTGGGTCTTTCGCTCGATCACTACTACAGCATCGGGTTCACCTACACACGGGCCGAGCGTGACCGCATCTATGCCGATGCGTTCCGCCAAGGCAAGAAAGTGGCGCAGCGAATTTTGAATTATCTGCGGCCGGATTTGGCGGTGAAGTTTGCCGAAGCGCAGCAAGCGCTTCCCGCGCAGCCGCAAGGGACTTCTTAGAAGACTCGGAAGTTTCGGCTCCGTGATGCAGTTGCTCGATGCCGTTGAGGTGCGCGTTCTGGGCGCGCTGCTTGAAAAAGAAGCAACCACGCCCGAGTATTATCCGCTGTCCTTGAATGCGCTGATCAACGCTTGCAATCAGAAATCGAATCGGGATCCGGTGGTGGATTACGACGAGGCTACGGTTCGACGAGCAGTTAACGCTTTGCGCGAAAAGAAACTGGCGCTCACGATTACTGGAAGCGGACGCGTGGATAAGTACGCCCAACGCATTTCGGAGACGTTGAATCTGGGCCGGCGCGAGGTTGCGGTGCTGTGTACTCTTCTGCTGCGCGGTCCTCAGACATTGGGCGAGGTGAAGGATCGCAGCGAACGTATGTTCTCTTTCGGCGATCTGGCGGAGACCGAAGCGGTTCTCGACAAACTTGCCGACCGGCCAGAGGGCGCGCTGGTCCGAAAGCTGCCGAGGCAACCCGGACAAAAGGAGGCGCGCTACACGCATCTGCTGGCGGGAGAGCCCGTGCTCGAAGCTGCGCCGGAGCCGTCTTTTACGACCGCACCGCCGAACCGCATCGCTCAACTCGAAGAGGAGATGCACCAGCTTCGCCTGGAATTGACCGAATTGAAGAAGCGATTCGAAGATCTCGAAGCGCAGTTTCGCTGATGATGAAAGGTGAGAGCGCCATGCAAGCTCGAACCGCCGCAACCCCGCTGAACCGTGAAACCTCCAGCTGGCGAACGCTTCCGAACGCGCTGACAGTCTTCCGGATCGCGCTCATTGTTCCGTTCGCTTGGCTATGCGTGCACGGGTTGGATCTGTTTGCTTTGGGCGTGTTTCTGCTGGCTGGCATCACGGACGTTGTAGATGGCACACTTGCCCGTGTTTTTCATCAGAAATCCAAATTCGGACGTCTTGCCGATCCGCTGGCAGACAAGCTTCTGACCACGACCGCATTCGTCGCCTTGTGCTTCTTTCATCGAAACGCGCCGGCAATCCCAGCCTGGATAGCAATACCTGTGGTGTTACGCGATGTTTTCATTCTGCTCGGTTGCGTGATCGTGTACCTCGTCATCCACGCCCTCCCGTTTCAAGCGCGAGCTTTCGGAAAGGCGAATACCTTGATCGAGATCACCACGATCGTCTGTTTTCTCGCATCGAGTCGTATTTTCTTCGTGCAATCTTTCATGCGGCCGTTATATATGCTCCTGCTCGCATCACTAATACTTTCGGCAGGCGATTACTTAGCGCAGGGATTACGAATCGTGCGTGAGCGGGGATGAAGTGGCGAATCATCGCCGGCCTAGCCGTGTTCGCAGTGGCATTTGGTTACGTCGAAGCGGCAGTTGTGGCATATCTGCGATCGATATACACGCCCTTACGCGCGCAGTTTTATCCAGGGTCAGGCAGCGAATTGTTTCCGTTGCTCTCTGTGCATCAATTGACCGTTTTGGGCCCGGAACACATCGCGCGGCTACGAATCGAACTGGGCCGGGAGCTAGCTACGCTTCTGATGCTGGCCGGCGTCGCGATTGCCGTTGCTCGCAACATTCGCGAGTGGGTTGCCTGCTTCATCCTCTGTTTTGGAATCTGGGACATCACCTTCTATTGCTTTCTGAAGCTGATTCTGAACTGGCCGGCCTCATTGATGACGTGGGATATTCTATTTTTACTGCCAGTGCCCTGGGTCGGGCCGGTGCTCGCGCCGGTATTGGTTTCTCTGTCCATGATCTGCGCGGGGCTGATCGTACTGAGGCGTGAACACGTAGGCAGGCCCATCGTGATCGGAGCAGCGAGGTGGTTCTTTATCCTCGTAGGCGGCGCGATTACTTTCTTGGCGTTCATCGCGGATTTCCGCAACACCTCTGGCGGTGGCGCTCCCAATCCGTTTCACTGGGGCATATTTCTTATCGGGGAAGCGGTTGCGCTCGCTGCATTTCTGAGCGCACTTCTCGGCTCGTGTTTCCACTCGAAAATACTTTCCTCCCGGTAATTCTGTGCCGTACGTATGGAATGAGGGCGCGCAACTGTATTGGACTGAGCAGGGAATGGGTCCTCCGCTCCTTCTCATCATGGGTCTGAGCTTCACGCATGACATGTGGTTCCGGATATTGCCGGCGCTCAGCGGACATCGGGTCATCCTGTTCGACAACCGCGGCATGGGACGGAGCGGCGTGCCACGCGGGCCATATTCGATCCCTCGGATGGCGAGGGACGCGCGTGCGGTTCTGGACGCAGCGGGGGTTGAATCGGCGCACGTGATTGGCGCCTCCATGGGCGGCATGATCGCGCAGGAACTCACGCTGTCGTATCCGCAGCGGATCCGTAGCATGATGCTTGCCTGCACGACCTCCCGCGCCCTGTTTGGCAAATGGCCTGAATTGCGCTATGTGCCGCGGCGCTGGTTTGGTGGAACGCTCGAAGAGCGCGAGCGGTCACTTCGAAAACTGCTCTACGCGGACACAACCCCCGAGGAGCGAATTGAAGAGGACCTGATGGTGCGCTGCAGGTGCGCCTGGTGCTACCAAGGTTTCGTGAACCAGTTTGCAGGCATCCTGATGTGGAGCTCTTATCGCCGCTTGCCGCGCATCACTGCGCCAGTGCTTGTCGTACACGGCGATCAGGATCGATTAGTGCCTCCGACCAATGGACGAGTTCTGGCGTCTCGGATTCCTGGCGCGCACTTTCAGCTGATTCACAACGCGGGACACATTCTGATCACCGATCAAACGGAGGAATGCATTAAGGTGATAGGAGGATTTCTGACGGCTCAGGAAAAATGAGGCATCCAGAGCATTCCCAAAACGCGCTGCTAGGCTTCGCTCGGTTCGGGCTCGCCAGTAGCGGGCTTTGAGCGCGGACCTTCCGGCCGGTCCTCCTGGCTCTTTACAAAGTCGAGAATATCGAACCGGCGGATCTCGCGATCGGGGAAAAAGCTGTCGATTGCGGCCTGCTCGTCATCAAACATGGCGAACACAGTTGAAAGCTTCGTAAGAACCATCAACTGGGCGCTACGTTTCCCAATGTTCAGGAGCTTCATAGCGCCGCCGGCTTTTTCCGTGGTCGAATGCGCGATCACGAGCGTGCCCAGGCCCGTGCTATCGATATAATCAACATCCTTGAGGTTGAGGATCATGTTGATGACGCTGCGCTCGACAAGTGACGTGACGGTGCGCCGCAGATCGCCAGCGTCAGGACCCGCCACAATGCGGCCTTTTAAGTCGAGAATAAGGATGCCCTCCGATTCCCGTTGTTGTATGTCGAGCGGCATCGTGATCTCACTATAGCGTGATGGATGAAGGCGAGAATTTCTGGTATAAGTTCTTGAACTTAGCGGTCTACCGGGACGGTACATTGGGATATTGCAAATGCTGAGGCGGGTGAGCGGCGATGTTTAACACAGCATTGCGCATTCTGCTGCAAGTGCAGGTACCCGGGCTTGCCGAGCATCGGGTCCAAAACATGTTCAAGCCCCTTGCATCGCCTGCCGCCGGCGAGCGCCAAGCCGCGTACCTGACAATCGCCATTACAGGAGTGATTTTTGTTGTCGTCGCGGGTCTGATCGTTTACACGATCATAAAGTTCCGCCGCCGCCCCGGCGAGGACGAGCTGCAAGAGCCTGCGCAGGTATACGGAAGCAATCAGATTGAGGTCGCCTGGACGGTGATCCCTATTTTGATCGTGTTCATATTGATCGGAGTGTCGGCGCGCGTGATCGCCGGGATTGAGAATGCGAGCCCGCCGGCTCAGACGCTGAAGGTCAAGCTAGTGGGTCATCAATGGTGGTGGGAAGTGCAATATCCGGATTTCGGCGTGGTGACCGCCAATGAAATCCATGTGCCCGTCGCGCGCGATGGCAAGCCGGCCACCTACCTGCAACTGACGAGTATGGACGTGATCCATAGTTTTTGGGTGCCGCAACTGGCCGGCAAGACGGATCTGATTCCGAACCGCATGAATTACATGTGGATCGACCCGCAGGAAGCCGGTGTCTACGTAGGCAACTGCGCCGAGTACTGCGGAACGGAGCACGCGAAAATGCTGTTGCGCGTGATTGCCCAGGCCCCTGCGGATTTCAACAGGTGGATTGCGGAACAGCAGAAGCCTGCGGCCGAAAATCCTCAAGCCGCCCAGGCAAAAGCCGCGTTTGGAACACTAGCCTGCGTCAATTGCCACACCATACGAGGTACAGCGGCGGTAGGAAAATTCGGGCCGGATCTCACGCACTTGATGAGCCGGCAAACTTTAGCGGCAGGAATTTTGACGAATACACCGCAGAATCTGCGTGCCTGGGTGAACGAGCCCCAGAATCCGAAACCAGGCTGCTTTATGCCCAGCATGAAACTGACGGACCCGGAACTCGATCAGGTTGTATTGTACCTGCAATCTCTTAAATAGCGGAGACTTCATGGCAACCATTGATTACCCGCTGCAGCATCCGAAAGTGGAGCCCGGAGAGTTTTCTTTCTCTGAGACCTTTTACAAATGGGTCGCCACAGTCGATCACAAGCGTTTGGGACTGATGTATATAGTCTCGGCGCTGCTGTTTCTCGTGATTGCGGGGATCATGGCGTCCGTGATCCGGCTGCAATTGATGGTTCCGAACAATCATCTGGTTGGGCCGGATACGTTTAACCGCCTGTTCACGATGCACGGGACGACTATGGTGTTCCTGGTGGGAATGCCGATGGTGGCGGGCTTTTCGAATTACCTGGTTCCGCTGATGATCGGCGCGCGCGACATGGCGTTTCCGCGGCTGAATGCATTCGGATTCTGGATTTTTTTATTTGGCGGATTCCTGCTTTACTACAGCTACTTGGGTGGCGGCGGATTGTCGGGCGATGGCTCAGCTCCGGATGTGGGTTGGTTCGCGTATGCGCCGCTAACCGAAAACAGCTTTTCTCGCGGGCACGCGACGGATTATTGGGCTTTGGGAGTTATGGTTTCCGGGTTTGGAAGCGTCGCGAGCGCGATAAATGTGATTGCAACGACGCTATCGCTCCGCTGCCCGGGAATGACCCTGAGCCGTATGCCGATGTTCGTGTGGGTCATGCTCATCGATTCATGGCTGATTTTAGTCGCTTTCCCGCCGCTTTCGGCCGCGCAAGTCATGTTGGAGCTCGACCGCTACCTTGGCGCAAATTTTTTCAACACGCAAAACGGCGGTTCCGCGATTCTGTGGCAGCACTATTTTTGGATATTCGGCCATCCGGAGGTCTACATTCTGATCTTCCCGGCGTTCGCGATTCTTTCCGAAGTGATTCCCGTCTTCTCGCGCAAACCGCTGTTCGGAAGACCAGCCATGGTGGGCGCGGTAGTTGCCATCGGCTTCATCAGCCTGGGCGTGTGGGCGCATCACATGTTCGCGGTGGGGATGACTTCCTGGTCCAACACATTTTTTGCCGCTTCGAGCATGCTCGTCGGGATTCCCACAGGCATAAAAATCTTCAACTGGACCGCGACGATGTACGGCGGGAAATTACGCATGCAAACGCCGCTGCTGTTCTGCTGCGCGTTTCTATTGCAGTTTCTCGTCGCTGGGCTCACCGGCATTATGCTGGCGGTGGCGCCGTTCGACTGGCAGTTACACGATTCCTATTTCGTAGTGGCGCATTTCCATTTCACGTTGGTGGGCGGCCTAGTTTTTGGGATATTCGCGGGCATCTACTACTGGTATCCGAAGGCGTTCGGGCGGCTCATGGACGAGAAGCTCGGCAAATGGCACTTCTGGCTATTTTGCATCGGCTTCAACATGACGTTCATCACCCTTCATTTCGCCGGTTTTCTGGGAATGCCGAGGCGCATCTATACGTATTCGCCTGGTCGCGGTTGGGATGACATCAACATGATCGCCACGATCGGCGTTTTCTTTCAGGCCGCTGGAATTCTTTGCTTCGTATGGAACGCGATCCGGTCGGCTCGGCACGGCGTGCCTGCGGGCGATGATCCATGGGACGGCTGGACGCTCGAGTGGGCGACTACGTCTCCGCCTCCCGAGTACAACTTTGAAAAGCTGCCGGTCGTACGCAGTAGCCGTCCGTTGTGGGATCTGAAACATCCGCAAGATCCCGATTGGAAGTGGGAATAGCCAAGTGGCACACGGAAACGTCGTAGCGGAAGACGCGCTCGTAATGGAGCGGCAGTGGAACTGCCCGGATCGCGGCACGGTCGGCATTATCTTCCTGATCGTCACTGAGAGCGTTCTCTTCTCGATGTTTGTCATCGCGTATTTGATTTACATCGGCAAGAGCCTAGTTGGCCCTTATCCCAAGGACGTTCTGGAACTGCCGATTCTGGCGACCATCTGCCTGCTTTCGAGCAGCGGGACAGTCGTATTCGCCGAGCATGCGCTCAAACACAATCAACTCGGCAAATTTAAGCTCTGGTGGCTGGTCACGATTCTACTGGGCGCATATTTCCTCTGGGCGACCGGAGCCGAATGGCACAAGCTGATCTATGAAGATCACCTGACCATCAGTACCAACCTGTTCGGCACGACATTTTACTCGCTCGTCGGCTTGCATGCCAGCCACGTGATCGTCGGCTTGACGTTTCTCACGCTGGTGCTGGTGGTGACTCTGATGGGATTTCCTATTCAGACACAGCTGCGACGCGTGTTGTTCTTGTCGTGGTATTGGCACTTTGTTGATGCGGTCTGGGTAATCGTGTTTACGGTGGTTTACATCATCGGCAGGTAGAAGGACCGGGCGCATGTCATACGAAACGCATCACGGCGAAGCTGGCGAACGAACCCAGGAAACTCACATTCAACTGCCCGCGCCGACGTTTTGGCCCATCGTGTTCGCGTTCGGACTCACTCTGCTGTTCGCCGGCCTGGTGACTTATTGGGTGGTCAGCGTCGTGGGCCTAGTGATCGTGCTGCGCGGCGCAGTGGGCTGGTGGCACAACGTCATCCCCCACGAGGAGCATGAACAGGTACCGATCGAGCCCGAGTTGCGGCCGGCGCCGATCCTGGTTGAGACGCGCTCGGTGGTGCGGCTGCATGCCGGAGAACACGGTCACCGCGTGCGCATTCCCGAAGAGGTGCATCCTTATTCTGCGGGTTTCTGGGGTGGGCTGGCCGGGGGCGGGGCGATGGCGGCGCTCGCCTGCCTCTATGGCCTGATCGCGGAGCACAGCATCTGGTATCCAGTGAACCTGCTGGCGGGAACGGTGATCCCTTATCTCGGTGACGAAAGCGTCGCCTACTTGAAGAGCTTTCACGCGCTGCCGTTCTTTGCGGCGCTGGTGGGGCATATCGGAATATCGATATTGGTTGGAATCGTCTACGCAGTGATGCTGCCGATGTTTCCGAAATATGCTCCGTTTTGGGCGGGCATTCTGATGCCCCTGTTTTGGAGCGGGCTTGTGGCCACGGTTCTGAACATCATCAATCCTGTGCTGAACGAGCGGATCAGTTGGCCGTGGTTCGTGGCTTGTCAACTCGGATTCGGACTGGTGGGCGGGTACGTGATTGCGCGAAGCACCAGCATCAAAACCATGCAATCGTGGACGCTTGCCCAGCGCGCGTTTGTCGAAGCCCCTGGTGTAAGACCTGCCCCAGAGGACGAACACAAATGAGCCGCGACGTCAGTCGCAGTTCAGAACATCAGTTGCAGTTCTATGTTGCAAGTGCGTGCGTGGCACTATTGTTGGGCCTTGCTGGGTGCGATCCTCCGGGGAAACCGAAACCCGAGCCGCCGAGCTCGAGGGACATCACAGATTTTGCGATTCTCTATGGGGAAAATTGCGCGGGGTGTCACGGGAAAGATGGGAAGAATGCGCCGGGACGAATCTTGAATGATCCCCTGTACCTTGCTGTTATCCCGAGAGAAGAGTTACAGAAAACAATCGAGAATGGCCGGCCGGGTACGGCAATGCCGGCTTGGTCGACGAGCAATGGCGGGCCTCTTACGCCGAAGCAGATCACGGCCTTGGTGGATGGAATTGAAAAGAACTGGGCCAAGCCGAATCAATTTCAGGGCGCAACACTGCCGTCTTATGCAGCGGGTGATGAGCAGGGCGACACAGGACGCGGGAAAAAGTTATTCGTGCGCGATTGTTTCCTCTGCCATGGGCCAGGAGCGAAGATCGGGCCGGTAACGGATCGCTCGTACTTGGATCTATCGAGCAATCAGCTGCTGAGGACGTCGATTATCGTCGGCCGGCCGGATCTGGGGATGCCGGATTATCGCTTCTTGAATATGGGACATGCGCTCGCGAATCAAGACATCTCAGATCTAGTGGCCTATCTTGCGTCGATGCGGCCCGAACAGCCGAGCGAGGGACAGCACGTATACGAAAACGGCTCGGGGCAAAACGGGCCCATGTCGAAAGGCAACGAGGGAAGCGGCAACGGGCCGGGCAGTCCGCGGCAGCAAAAGAACGAAGGGAACAAGAGCACAGGGAGCACCAGCGAAAGAGGCGTGAAATGACGGGACCAGAACGCGCAGAACACAAAGGGCCAGACCAGGAGCCGGACCCCACGCGGCGGGATTGGCTGTTCCACATCGGTGTAGCCGTGAATGTTGCGGCGGGCGTGCTGATTGCAATTCCGCTGGTGGGTTTCGTATTTTCGAGCTTCGTGGAACGAAAGGACCCGCGCTCCTGGATTTCGCTCGGGGAAATCGAAAATTTTCCGGAGCGTTCGACGCGCATTGCGACGTATCGCAATCCGTTCACGCGCCCCTGGGACGGCCAGACCGCCGATATTCCGTGCTGGGTTCGACGGCTCAGCGGCAATCAGTTCCAAGTGTTTGCGATCAACTGCACGCATTTAGGGTGCCCGGTGCGCTGGTTCAGCGAAGCCGGTTTGTTTTTGTGCCCCTGTCATGGCGGCGCATATTATGAGGACGGATCGCGTGCCGCAGGTCCGCCACCGCGCGGTCTATTCCAGTACACATACAAAGTGGACAGCGGCAAGCTGTGGGTAAAGGGCGGCGAAATGCCGACGCTTTCGAATCCGGTGTAGAGGCGGATCATCGTGATGAAGTGGCTCAGGGAAGCGGCGGTCTGGCTCGACGATAGGCTTCATCTCACGGCTCTGTATGCTTCGACGGCGGGGCACGAAGTGCCGGCGAGCGCGGGAAGCTGGTTCTATGTCTTCGGCAGCGCCACGTTGTTGTGCTTTATCATTCAGGTGATCACAGGCGCGTGCCTCGCGTTCGTCTATATCCCCTCGACGAATGAAGCGTGGACGAGCCTGCAATATTTGAATCACGCGCAATTTCTCGGTTGGTATCTGCGCGCGGTGCATTATTGGGGTTCGAACTTCATGGTCGCGCTGATGACGGCGCACATGATCCAGGTTTTTCTGTTCGGCGCGTATAAGTATCCGCGCGAGCTGACCTGGGTCAGCGGCATTTTTCTGCTGCTGTTCACGCTCGCGCTTGCCTTTACCGGACAGGTGATGCGGTTCGATCAGGACGCCTATTGGGGCTTAGGGATTGGAGCGTCGGTCACTGGGCGCGTGCCGTTGATAGGGGCGCAACTGGTGCACGTCTTGCTAGCGGGGCCGATTATCGCGGGCGAGACGCTATCCAGATTTTTCACGCTGCACGTGTTCATCATTCCCGGCCTGATCATCGCGATCGTGAGCATGCATTTGCGCTTGGTGCTGACGAAAGGCATTAATGAATATCCGCGGCCTGGTTATCCGGTCCACAAATCGACTTACGATGCGGAATACGCGGAGATCCTGAGAAAAGAGGGCGTGCCGTTCGTGCCGCACGCCATCGGCAAGGATCTTATTTTCGCAGCGCTGGTGATCATCGGCATTCTCGGCTGCGCATTCTTCTTTGGGCCCAAAGGGCCATTCGGCCGTCCCGATCCCACCCTTGTCGACACCAATCCGCGGCCGGATTTTTACTTCTTATCTATCTTTGCAGCGCTCGCCCTGCTGCCCGACTGGATGGAGGTAGTGGTCCTGTTTGTGGCGCCGGCGGTCGTGATTCTGTTCCTGCTGATGCTGCCGTTCATTTCGGGCACTGGCGAAAAGAGCGCGCGGCGGCGTCCGGTTGCGGTGCTCTCGGTCGTGCTGATCATGCTGGTGATTGGCGTGCTCGCGTACATGGGCGATACGTCGCCGTGGTCGCCGCACATGGATGCCTGGAGCGCGGATACAATTCCCGTGCAGTTCGTCAAGGGACGAACGCCGCTTGAACTGAAAGGCGCGCTGGTCTTTCAAAATAAGCAATGCCGCAATTGCCATTCGCTCGGGGGTCATGGGGGACAGCGCGGGCCCGCGCTCGATGCAGTCGCGACGCGGCTCACGAGTGACGAGATGGTGCGCCAAGTGATCCAGGGCGGCGGCAACATGCCTGCATACGGCAAGAAGCTCACTCCCGCGGAGGTGGAAGCGCTGGTCGCGTTTATGCGCACGTTGAGACCGGAAGGTGTGCCGCCGGTTCGTCCATCGGACCAACGCGAGAACCATCTGCCGCGCGATTTTGCGGAGGCGAGGCCTCCGGGCGTTAGCGAATTCAGATAAGTGGATACGGTTGCAAATGCGGCGCTCGCTTCTTGGGCGCTGGACCCGCGCGTCATCGCGATTCTGCTGCTGATCGGGGGCACATATGTGCGCGGCTGGATCCGCGGCCGGCGGCTGCTGCGAGACGAGCGTGACGCCGGCCGGTTGCTGTGCTTCCTTGCCGGTCTCGGGGTGGTGTTTCTGGCGACGGAATCGCCGCTGGATTCGTTTGACAATCTATTTCTCTCTGCGCACATGACGCAGCACTTGCTGTTGATGATGTTTGCGCCGCCTCTGCTGGTGCTTGGTCATCCAGTGGTGCCCCTGCTGCGCGGCCTTCCGAAGCAGTTCGTGAAAGAGGGCCTGGGCCCATTCTTGACATGGCCCGCGCTACGACGCGTCTTGCATTGGCTGATATCGCCGCCCATCGCATGGCTCGTGTTTGCGTTCAGCACGATTTTTTGGCATCTCCCGAATTTTTATGATCTGGCGTTGCGGTCGTCCGCATGGCACGGCGTGCAGCACGCGTGTTTCTTCTGGACGGGCATTTTGTATTGGTGGGTGGTTGTGCAGCCTGGGCCGGGCAAGCCGCATTGGCCGCGCTGGACATTAATTCCGTATCTGCTTGCCGGGGACATTGTGAATACGGTTTTGTCGGCATTTTTCGTCTTTTCCGGGCGCGTGTTGTATCCGGCGTACGAGGCGGTTCGTGCAAGCCGGATGAGCGCGCAAGAGGATCAGACGCTTGCCGGTTTGATCATGTGGGTGCCGGGCTCGATCATTTATCTCGTGCCTGCGCTTGTGATCGCGGTTGGACTGTTATCAAGCGAGCGATTTGTAAGGCGGCCGGTGGTGGTGAGAGTCGAGCGGGCTCGTCCGCGCAAAGCGATCAGCGGAGCTGCGCTCGCCCGATGGCGACGCGTCGCGCAGGCCGTCATGCTTTTCCTTGCCCTCGCAGTGATGTGGGATGGGTTCTTCGGCACGCAAGTTGCGCCGTTGAACATGGCCGGCGTGCTTCCGTGGATCCATTGGCGGGCGCTATCCATTCTGGCGTTGCTGATTGTGGGAAATTTGTTCTGCATGGCTTGCCCGTTTACATTCGTGCGCGATATCGGGCGCAAGTTCCTGCCCTCGCGATTACGATGGCCGCGCCGGCTACGAACCAAATGGCTGAGTGCGGCGCTCCTGCTCTGTTATTTGTGGGCGTACGAAGCGTTCGGGCTATGGAACAGTCCATGGCTGACGGCGTGGGTGATTGCGGGATATTTTCTGGCAGCGCTGGCGATCGACGGCGCGTTTCGCGGCGCAAGCTTCTGCAAGTATGTCTGTCCCATAGGACAATTTCATTTCGTTAGCTCGCTGGTTTCGCCCCGCGAGGTGCGTGTGCGTAGCTCGGCAGTTTGCAAGAGTTGCTCGACGTACGATTGCATTCGCGGCAATGAAAGCGCTCGCGGGTGCGAACTATTCCTTTTTCAGCCGAAGAAGGTTGGAAACCTGGACTGTACGTTTTGCCTTGATTGCGTGAAGGCGTGCCCGCACGAAAATGTCGCTTTGCTGCCCGTTGCGCCCGCGGCTACAGTTTTGAAGGATCCGTATCGATCCTCGATTGGAAGACTATCCAAGCGGACAGATTTCGCAGTCCTTGCACTGTTGATTGTTTTTGGAGCATTCGTGAATGCAGCCGGAATGATTGCGCCCGTAATGGAATGGGAGCATCAGTCGCATGCGCGCGCGATGGCATGGGTGATACCGGCGTTCATAATCTTTGGCGCGATCGTCGTTCCTATGCTTGCTGTTCTGCTCTGCGGAGCAGTGAATCGCCGCGGCCCGGATACGACGCGCCGCTTCGTCTTCACTCTGGTTCCCATTGGTATAGCAATGTGGGCCGCGCACCTGTGGTTTCATTTCGGAAATGCTGTGATGCTGCCGCGTTGGGTCGCGCCGGGGCAAATTTTGCTCCTTGACGCCGGATTGCTGTTGACGCTGTATGTTGATTGGCATGTCGCGAAACAGTTTTTCGCGCGCGCAACAGCGTTGCCATGGGCGCTGTTATCGTGCGGGCTATACGCTTGCGGCATTTGGATTATATTTCAGCCCATGCAGATGCGTGGCATGCTGCATTGAAGCGTTTGTTCCGTGCCGCAGCGGCGTTTTTGGTCCCAGTGACTCTGCTTCTTGCAGATGGCGGCACGGTGCTGCTGAAAAAGCAAACAGGTCCGTTTGTCATCACGATTTTCGGTACCGCGCAGGCAGGCGTCTCGGACATCAGCGTGCTCGTGCAAAATTCAGCGGATCGAAGCCCGCTGTTAGATGCAACTGTCTGGTTGCAGGTTGGCCATGCACGCACTAAACTCACGCACGAACAGGCAACCAATAAGTTGCTTTACGCCGCGCCCGTGAAGCTTATACATGCAGGAGAATGGCAGTTGAAGGTGACACTTGAATCACAGGGCAGGACTGGAATAGCCGAAGGAGAGATTGAGGTCGCGCCGGGAGTTGCGCCGATCGTCGCTTATTGGCCTTACTTTGCGCTCGTTCCGCTCGTAGTGCTTCTATTTGCGCTGAACCAATGGCTCAAGAATAAACGCAACGTCAGGCGTTTTTGAGAAGGTCGCGCAAAACGGGCGCGGCGCTCGGGCGCGGCCGCCCAAAGGCTTAGCGAGTTCCTTTGCTTGCTTGGCGGCGCGCATCCGCGCCCTTTGCGCTTCCGAGCACCGCCATAGCTGCATTCCGGCCATTGATTGCAATTACACTCCCGCCGGGATGCGTGCCAGCTCCGCAGAGGTATACGCCGGACATGGGAGTTTTAGAGCGCAAACGATTGCTCCACATATAGGCCGGCAGGCACTCGCCTTGAAAGATGTGGCCGCCGGTGAGGCCAACCTTCTTTTCGATATCGGGAGGCCCGAGAACTTGCGCGTCGATAACGGCATCTGGAATGTTGCTACAGAAGCGCGCGAGACTGCAGAGCGCGAGTTGCTTCGCGTCCTCCCGATGATCGTCCCAGCTTCGACCATCGGCAAACCGGTAAGGAACGTATTGAGAGAAAACGCTCATGGTGTGGGTGCCAGGCGGCGCGACGCTCGGGTCATGAACGCTCTGGAAGTAGAGTTCGGTCCAGAGGCGATTCGGGAGACGGCCCGCGCGCGCGGCGGCGTAGCTCGACCTCCATTCATCTTTGGTGAGCGGAGTGTTGGCCTGACCGAAATGATGCGCCTCGCAAATGCCGGGACGGGCGCGGAAATTGGGCAATTCGCGAAGCCAAAAGTTGAGCTTGAGCGTGCAGCCCTGAATAGGAATCGATTCGACTTGGGCACGCCATGTTGAATCAGCCGCGCTGCCCAGGAGGCGTAGCGTCGTGCGAGGGTCGGCATTTGAGACGACGACAGGCGAGTGAATGCGTTCTCCGTTTTCGAGCAAGACGCCTTCACCGGGCAAAATCTCTGCCACGCTCACGCCGGAAGCAATGATCGCGCCTGCCTCTTGTGCCGCATCCGCAAGGAAGAACGAAACCATTCCCATACCGCCCTTCACGTAGCCCCACGAACCCGGCAATCCGCCAAGCCGGCCGGAAGAATGGTGGAAGCGAATGGAGGCAGTGCCCGGATGGAAGGGACTGGCGTTCGTGCCGATAACGCCTTGGCCGAGATAGCCATACTGCAGGCGCTCGTCAGTCAGGAAATGCTCGACCAGGTCGGCCATGGACCATTCAAAGAGCAGCGCGTGGGCGTCGGGATCGTTGCCCAGCCGGATTTCGATCTCCTCACGCGAGGGCGACTCGCCGATCCAAACGTCTTGTTCGTTCGAAGGGCGCAAAGCATCGCGAATGCGGCCGATGAGCTTCGACATGGCGCGCCAGCCCTCGACGTCACGCGGAGAAATGCGCGCGATTTCCGCCTCACAGAGCTCGTCGTCTTCATAAAGCTGGACGCTGCTGCCGTCTTTAAACGGAATGAAGAGGCCGTTCGTTGCCGGCGTCCAGGAGTATCCGCGGGCGGGGAGATTCAGCTCTTGTATCACGAGCGGATGCAAGAGCCCCGCGAGGTACGCGCAGGGTGACATGCGTACCCCGGGCCAAGGCTCTTCGATGGTGCAGGCTCCGCCAATCCGCTCGCGGGATTCAAGCACCAAAACGCGTTTTCCTGCGCGCGCGAGATAGGCCGCGCAGGTAAGCCCATTGTGTCCTGCGCCGACGATGACCGCGTCCCAGCGCTTGGCAGCGAGTTCGTGAATCGGCGCAGGCAGACCGATCAGGCCGAGAGATTCTACGGCTGATCGAGGCTTCACGCCGTGCGTTGTGCGTCAGCTTTGCCGTCGCCGGTGAGTGCGGCCTGCGCCGCCGCAAGACGTGCGATCGGCACGCGATAAGGCGAGCACGATACGTAGTTCATGCCCACGCGATAACAGAATTCGACGGAGCTCGGCTCACCACCATGCTCTCCGCAGATGCCGATTTCGAGATCGGGGCGAGCTTTGCGGCCAAGCTTCACGGCGTACTCAATGATTTTGCCGACGCCCTCCTGGTCAATCGCAGCAAAGGGGTCAGCCTTGAATATTTTCAAAGCTTCGTACTGCTTCGAAAATTTCGTGTAGTCGTCGCGCGACAAGCCCATCGTGGTTTGTGTCAAGTCATTGGTTCCGAAGCTGAAAAACTCAGCTTCTTTGGCAATCTCATCGGCGGTGAGCGCGGCGCGCGGGATTTCGATCATGGTGCCGACGTAGTATTTCAGATCTTTGAGACCCGCGGCGCCCAGAACCTCTTCGGCAACTTTCACCACGATCGCTTTCTGATTTTCGAGCTCCTTCACATTCCCGACGAGCGGGATCATCACTTCGGGAATTACGTTTACGCCCTTCTTCGCGACCTGAACAGCCGCTTCGAAGATCGCGCGCGCCTGCATTTCCGTGACTTCGGGATAAGTGATGCCGAGGCGGCAACCGCGATGGCCCAGCATGGGGTTGAATTCGTGCAATTCTTCCACGCGCCGCAGCAGTTCGGGCAGATGCTTCTTGAGCTCGCCCACAGTAACGCCGTAAGTCGCCGCCATTTCTTTCTTATCTTTGTGAGAAGCGCTGGGAAGCTTGGCGATATCGACCATCACGTTTTCGCGCTTGGGCAGGAACTCGTGCAAAGGCGGATCTAGCGTGCGGATCACGACGGGGAAACCGTCCATGGCCTGAAACAATCCGGCGAAATCTTTGCGCTGCATCGGAAGCAGTTTCTTGAGCGCGGTCTTGCGCGTCTTTTCGTCGCGCGCGAGAATCATAGCCTGCATGTGCGCGATGCGATCTTCGGCGAAGAACATGTGCTCGGTACGGCAGAGCCCGATGCCTTCTGCGCCGAACAGGCGAGCGGCTTTCGCGTCGCGAGGAATATCGGCGTTGGCGCGCACGCCGAAATCGCCCCGAAACTCATCGGCCCATTGCATGAACGTGGCGAAGTAGTGCGACTTCGGATCGGGCTCGTTTGTCTTGCATTGGCGAAGATAGACTTCGCCCAGCGTTCCGTCGAGCGAGATCCAGTCGCCTTCGTTCAGGACCGTCTTCTTGCCTTCGAACAGAATCGTGGCTTGCTTGCTCGCCTCATCCACGGCTACGGATGATGCGCCCACAACACATGGCCGACCCATGCCGCGCGCGACTACGGCGGCGTGGCTCGTGAGACCGCCGACCGCAGTCAAAATGCCCTTCGAAACGTCCATGCCGTGGATATCGTCGGGCGTGGTCTCCTTGCGCACCAGAATGACGGGACCGTCGTTGGCAAGCTCGACGGCATCTTCGGAAGAGAATGCGGCTCGCCCGACTGCCGCGCCAGGAGAAGCAGGAAGTCCGGATGCGATCTTCTGCAAGCCTTTGCGCATTGCCGGGTCGAGAACCGGATGTAGGAGCTGGTCCAGCTGATTCGGTGCGACGCGCTGCACGGCTTCGCGCTTTGAGATAAGACCCTCTTCTACCATGTCGACCGCGACGCGCACCGCGGCCGGACCCGTGCGCTTCCCGTTTCGCGTCTGCAACATGTAGAGATTGCCGTCTTCGATGGTGAATTCGAAGTCCTGCACATCGCGGTAGTGCTTTTCGAGATTGGTCGTGATTTCCCGGAGCTGCCGATAGGCTTCGGGCATGACTTGTTCGAGCTCGGCGATTGGTTGCGGAGTGCGGATGCCGGCGACAACGTCTTCGCCCTGCGCATTCACCAGAAATTCACCATAGAAGGTCTTTTCGCCGGTCGAAGGGTTGCGCGTAAAGCCAACCCCCGTGCCGGAGGTCTCGCCCATGTTGCCGAACACCATGGCTTGCACGTTCGCTGCAGTGCCGATGGAATCGGGAATTTTCTCCATGCGCCGGTAATAGATTGCTTTGGGCGTGTTCCAGGAATTAAAGACTGCGTCTCTGGCGAGAGTCAATTGCTCGAGCGGGTCTTGCGGGAAATCGCGGCCGGTTTCTTTACGTACGAGTTTCTTGTATTCGCCGATGATGAACTTCAAGTCTTCGGCGGAAAGGCCGGTGTCGAGCTTGGCGCGCGCCTTCGCCTTCCGGGTATCGAAGATGTGGTCAAACTTCGCCATGTCGATCTGCAGGGCGACTTCTCCGAACATCTGAATGAAGCGGCGGTAGCAGTCGTAAGCGAAGCGCGGATTGCCGGTCTTGCGCGCCAGAGCTTCAGTGGATTCGTCGTTGAGACCGAGATTGAGAATCGTGTTCATCATGCCCGGCATCGAGAATTTCGCGCCCGAGCGGACGCTCACCAGAAGAGGATTCTCGCCCGCGCCCAGCTTTTTGCCCGTTTGTTTTTCGAGCTTTTCGAGCGCCTTGTGGATCTGGTCATCAACTTCCTGCGGAACCTGATTGCTGTTCTCAAAAAACAGCGTGCAGACTTCGGTGGAGATGGTGAAACCCGGAGGGACAGGGACACCGGCCTTGCTCATTTCGGCGAGCCCGGCGCCTTTGCCGCCGAGGATGTCGCGCATCTTGCCGTCGCCATCGGCGTGGCCTCCGCCGAATGAGTAAACATATTTTTTCATTTGCGAGTCGTAATCTCCTGTATTTCAGACGCCAGATGCGCCTTGTGTAACGATTTCGGAAAAATCAGCGATAGTGGAAAACTCGGTCAGCAGACTGCTCAATAAAGCCAGCCGGTTCCGGCGGATCGCCTCGTTTGGATCGTTCACCAAAATTTTATCGAAGAAGAGATCCACCTGAGGACGGAGCGACGCGATCGCGGAAAGCTTATCGCGGTAAGAGGTGGTTGCGGCAGCCGTTTCGCGGACTTGCAGGAATGCCGTGGAGAGGTCGCGTTCGGGGCCAGCAGTGAGCAATTTTTCGTCAACTCGCTGGGCAGCGTGGAAACCGGCCTGCTTGAGAATATTCTTGATGCGTTTGAAGCTGGCTGCGAGGGGTTCGAAGTCTTCCGTTGGGCGAATGTAATGGATCGCTTCCGCGCGGTCGGCGAGATCGGCGAGCGTGGTAATCGGCGCGGCGAGGACCGCATTGACCTCGTCATATGCAAAGCCCGAAACATCGCGCAGATAGAATTGGATGCGCTCGCGCATGAATTCGGGCAACTGCGGCACGCGCTCGACGAAGCTCATGATTTCGAGCGGCAGTCGCGCTTCGAAAAGAATCTTGACGATGCCTTGAGCTGCACGGCGCAGTGCGAAAGGGTCTTTGGAGCCGGTCGGGATGAGCCCGATTAAGAAGCATCGAGAAAGCGTGTCCAGCTTATCGGCGATGGAAAGGACTTGCCCCTCAAGGCTCCACGGAATCGAATCTTCCATGCTCACAGGTTTGTAATGTTCGTAGATGGCCGTTGCGACCGCTTCCGGTTCGCCCTGGGCTCGCGCGTATAGCCCACCGACAACGCCTTGCAGTTCGGTGAATTCTTTGACCATGTCGGTGGTGAGATCGGCTTTGCAGAGCAGAGCGGCGCGCGACAACGCGTGGAAATCGCCTTTCAGGCGTGACCACAAGAGAGGTAAGGACGTCACAATACGATCGGTTTTGTCTTTATAGCTGCCGAGCTGCGCCTGAAAAGTGACTTTCTCGAGATCGGAAACACGGTCCTTAAGGTTTTTCTTCTGATCAACGTGCCAGAAAAACCGCGCATCGTTGAAGCGCGCGCGCAGGACTCGCTCGTTGCCTTGCCGGATGAGCCCGTCCGGGTCGCCATCGGTGTTGGTGACCGCCACAAACTCGGGTGCGAGCGAGCCATCGTCATTCACGACCGAAAAATAGCGCTGATGATGGCGCATGACGGTCGAGAGAATTTCTTGGGGCAGCTCCAAATAGGAGGGATCGAAGCTGCCGCGAATCGGAGTCGGAAATTCGGTGAGGTAAACGAGAGTATTCAGCAGATCTTCATCGTGCTGCACGCCAGGTCCAAGGCGCTCTTCGATGCGCTTCTTTCGTTCTCTCGCGTGAACGATTACGCCGTTTTCACGTAAAACATCGAGATAAGTGGCCACACTTACTTGCAGCGGCTCTTTCGATCCGAGGATGCGATGGCCGCGGGTCTGATCCCCTGATTTCACACCGGCAACTTCAAATGGGACGACTCGATCCTCAAGTAAAGCGACGATCCACCGAATGGGACGGATAAAACGCACGCCATTTTTGCCGGTCCAATACATCGTTTTCGGGAAATGGATACCGGAAATCACTTCCGGGAGCTTCTCGCTCAGCGCTTCCGATGCGGATTGACCCTTCGTAAGTTGATGAAAGACGTAGCGCTCACCTTTAGCGTCCGAAATCTTGGCGAGTTGATCGACCGTCGTGCCCTGCTTGCGGGCGAAGCCCTCCGCAGCTTTCGCGCCCGCCGAAAGGTACGGACCCGCGATGACCGTTTGCACATCCGGCGCTCGTTCGAGGATCTCTTTGGCCAGCAAAATCAAGCGCCGCGGAGTGGCCGTCATAATAATCGCAGATCCGCCGAATGGGGAAAATGCGGCTTCGTACCTCGCACGAAGATCCGCGAGCGCCGGCTCGATCATCCAGTCTGGAATCTCTTCGACTCCGATCTCCAACAGAAAATAAGGCATTAGGCCGCAGCCTCTTCAGCCGGAAATTGCTGCGCAACCCAAGCTTGAGCGACACCCACAGCCAGTTTTCGGACGCGAGCGATGATTCCGACGCGCTCCGTCACGCTAATCGCGCCGCGAGCATCGAGCAGGTTGAAGATGTGCGAGCACTTCAGCGCGCGATCGTAGGCCGGAAGAATTGGTGACCGTTCGTTCGGGTCTTTTTTCGAGAGTTCGAGCAGTCGGTGGCATTCCGATTCGTGCAGATGAAACTCTTTCCAAAGCGCTTCGACATCGGCCAGCTCAAAATTGTAAACGGAAAATTGCTGCTCATCGGCGAGCCGCACGTCCGCGTACTTCACGCCCGGAGCCCACTCGATCTCATATATGCTCTCGACGTTCTGCAGAAAAGCGACAATGCGTTCCAAGCCATAAGTGATCTCTGCGGGAACTAAGTCGAGGTCCATGCCGCCACACTGTTGGAAGTAAGTGAACTGGGTAATTTCTAACCCGTCGAGAGTAACTTGCCAGCCAATGCCCCACGCGCCCAGGGTCGGAGCCTCCCAATTATCTTCTTCGAACTTGATGTCGTGCTTGCGTAAGTCAATGCCAATTGCTTCGAGGCTGCCGAGATACTGATCGAGCACATCGCCGGGCGCGGGCTTAAGGATCACTTGCAGTTGCTGGTGCTTATAAAGCCGATTCGGATTCTCGCCGTAGCGGCCGTCCGCGGGACGGCGGCTGGGCTGCACGTAAGCGATCTTGTACGGCTTCGGCCCGAGCACACGCAGAAACGTTTCGGGCGCCATGGTGCCAGCGCCGACTTCCAGATCGTAGGGTTCCTGAATCACTGCGCCGCGATCCGCCCAATAGCGCTTCAGCTTAAGAATCGTGTCCTGAAAAGAATCCATGAAAGTGGATCAGAGCGCCTCGAGCAGGGCGGGGGTTCGAAAATGGCGCTCGGCGTGTTCTTCCATCCGGCGGATCAGGAATCGGCGCAGATCGAGAGCCGTGTCCTTATCCCAGGCGAGCGCGGGAAGTTGAGCGATGTGGTTCCGCAACATCGCGCCGGCCAAATCTCGCGAAAGTGCAGAGACGCTTCGATCAGGATGGCTGGCGAGATCGGGCAGAAAACCGGAAAGACGCGTCGCCCAGAGCGAAAAATAAGTGATGGCCGCCCAGATCGAGCCGGGCGCTCGCGAGTGCATGTGGTCGAGCACGGTGCCCAACAGCCGGAAGAATCGTTCGTTCGGCTCGTGCGGAGGAAGCATCTGGTCGCAGATTTCGGCCATATAATCGAGCGCTACGCTCGCGTCGAAGTTATCGAGCAGATCGAATTGCGATTGCAGCAGATCGCAGGAGTTCAGGTTGACCAGTTCTCGTGTTTCCTTTTGTGAATACGATAGGTTCACCAACGACAATCGTTCCAGTCCCGAGCCGAAACTGCTTTTGGGCTTGCGCGCGCGCCTCGCGACACCGCGGAGTTTCCCCTGATCGCGCGTAAAAAAACTAACGATCAGGTCCGACTCGCGAAACGGGTACGTGCGTAGAACAAAGGTTTCGCTTACCCGAGCCGGCATTGAATCGAAGGCGCTTGCGGCCGGAGCCAAGCAGGTTGCAGCCGGTAGAAACTCCAGCGTAGCAAACGGTATACCTTTTACACGTGACGCAGTGTACCCTGTCCGTGACAAAATGATCGCTTGCGCGCGAAGATCGTGGCCGGGCTGAGCATGTTTATGCTTTGCGCAATATTGCTTGCCGGGCAACCGCCGGATTTCTCAACGAAAGCTTTGTTAACGCCGCAAAGGCTGCGGCGCTTGCAGCGCGATCGCGAACGGCAGACGGTCCGGTGGGTCGATTTCGAAACCCGCGTACAGAACGCCCCGGACTCGCCGCAGCGCGGATTTGAACTGGCGCTTTATTACGCGGTCACGCACGATGAAGAGCGGGGCAGGGAAGCGATTCAGTGGGCGTTGGGACACTGTGACCGCCGACAGGTCATGCGGGTGGTCGACTGGTGCGGCGACTTGATGACCCCGGAAGAGCGGCGGAAAGTGACGACCGCCGGTTGCATCGTCCGGCAAACGGATGAGAACGGACCAGTGCAATCGCTTCAAGACGGCAAGTTTACCGATGCGCGAGTACTGTATGCGGCTTGCGAACGGCTGATTGCCCTTCGCGCGAGCAGAGAAGACGACCCCCGCGAGCAGGCCGTGCAGTTTTTTTCCAAGCTGCCGATTGAATTTCTGCTCTCGCTTCGGCCGGAACAGGTGGAGCATCCCGATTGGATGACGCACGTTGCTGCGCTGGCGCTCGTGGCGGTCGACCCCAATCTGGAGGCATCGCAATATCTGCAAGGGTGGGCGATGGAAGACCGGCAGATGATTCGGGAGGGTCCGGGGGTCGCGTACGAATTTCTATGGGCCGATCCGTATCTGCCGGGTGTCGGCTACCAGAATCTGGATCCATGGGTTTATGACGGCAGCGGCCGTTTGTTTGCACGCACGAATTGGGAGGCGCAAGCGTGCTGGATTGCGATTTCGAGGCGTGGGGTGGAGGAACAGAATTGCCCACGTCAGTGGCGTGAACAACCCGCTCAGTTCGGGCGCATGACGCTGATTCCGATGACAAATCGATGCGTGGACTTGCCGCCGCGGAAGGCGGACGGGAATGTTGTTCTATGGCGCCTGAAGCCGGACGAATCCGTTTTCTATCGCGATGCCAAGCAGCAACATTCCGCACATGCTGACGCGACAGGGATGTTGTGGCTTTCCGCTGAAGTGCAAGGCAAAGTGTGCGCCGCGCGCTAAACTGGGGCTTTCCACTCAAGGAGTATGTTGTAACTCATGATTGCAGCAACACAACTGCGCCCAGGCATGGTGGTGAAGTTTAATAACGAGCTTCACTCTGTTTTCAGCATGGTGCATCGCACCCCTGGCAACCTTCGCGGCTTTGTGCAGGCTAAGATGCGGAACTTGCGCTCAGGTTCTATGATCGAGCACCGGTTTTCTTCGGAAGACCGTGTAGAGCGTGTGGCGCTCGACGAGCATGAAATGGAGTATTTGTACGACGACGGCGAATATTACTACTTCATGAACACCGAAAATTACGAGCAGATGCACCTGACGAAAGACTTGCTGGGTGATGGCGTGCTGTATCTGACGCCGCAATTGCACGTCAATGTAGAATTCTACGAAGGCAAGGCAATCAGCGTGGAACTGCCGCCAAGCGTGGAAATGACAGTAGTCGAAACGGAGCCCGGATTGAAGGGCGCAACGGTGTCAAACGTAACAAAGCCGGCCAAGATGGAGACGGGTCTCGTGGTTCAGGTGCCTCCGTTCATCAATCAGGGCGAACGCATTCGCGTCAGCACTTCCGAAGGCACGTATCAAGAGCGGGCGTAGGGCAGTTTTGATCTGACTGCTTACATCAGTTCAAATCAGCTTTTGAAGTGAGCGCTTAAGTATTGATAGCTCTTGCGAAGGCTGTCGATAGGATTGCCGGGGGTTTGGTCCTGCTCGACAAAATAGTTTTCGACGCCCGCGGCATCGGCGGCCGAAAGCACGGCGGGAATATCGATCGTGCCGCTTCCGACTTCCTTGAACGCGCTGGGCGGCACGTCTTCGTTGTATTGGGTGTCGATGCCCTTTGCCTTGTCCTTCAGATGCAGCAGCTTGACGCGGCCGCTGTAAATCTGTAGCAAAGTCACGGGATCGTGACCGGCGACACTCACCCAAAAAACGTCCATCTCGAGCGAAACGAGATCTTTTTGCGTCTCGTTCATGAGGATCGCGAGGCCGGTGGTGCCGTTAATCGGCGCGAACTCGAACGCATGATTGTGGTAACAGAGCGTGAGGCCCGCGGCCTTGGCCTTCTCACCTGCGGAGTTCAGCTTTTCAGCAAGCTTCTTGAACATGTCGGCGCCCCCGCGTTCCGCAGGAGGGATGTACGGCACGACGATGTATTGAAACCCGCGTTGCTTGAGGTCCGCAATCGTCGAATCAAGCTTGCTGCCGCCTTGCATGAATATCGCGGTGTCGACGTGCACGCTCACCGCCTTGAGATTCGTTTGTTTGAGAGCGGACCAGATTTTGCCGAGGGTCCCGTAGATCGCTTCGATTTCCGTGTAGCCGATGTCCTGTATGGCTTTGAGAGTTGCGGCAGGATTCTTTTCGATGACGTTGCGAACCGTGTACAGTTGCACGCCAAGATTGCTGTGCATGAGCGCTTCGCGGGCGAATAATCCACGGCTGAGAGGGAACAGCGCGGCCGCCTGAGCGACGAAGGTACGGCGGGATGGTCGAGACATGCCTCTATACTATCGACCGCCTTCCCGAGCTGTGCGGCCGTTATTCCGGTTCGCCCTTTGCGGCCTGACGCCGCTGATAGATTCGAAGACCGACGATCACAAGAACGGCCGAGACAATGGCAATTATCGTAACGTGCAGTCCGTGCGAGATCAAAAAGTGAAAAGTGCTCTGGCCATAGTGTTGGCCGAGGTAGGCTAGCGCGAAGTAACGAATAGAGCGCGCGACGACGACCACGACGATGAAGTAGGCGACCCGCACACGCAAAGCGCCGGCGCAGAAAACGGGGATCTTGAGAGGTAATGGGAGTGGTGAAATCGCCGGAATGAAAACCGTGGCCAGCCCGTACCGCTGGAACCACACATGCATACGCGCGCCCCTGCGGCTGGAAACATGTTTTCGAAGCAGCACCTCACCACCTTTACGGGCGATGCCGTAAAGTATGAGACTGCCGATGAGGGACCCGGCGACTGCGCATACGGCAGCGATGTATGCCTGCTTCGCATCGCGAGTAGCGATGGCAATTACCAGCGCGTCTACGCCACCAACAGCCGGAACACCGGCGGAGTCGAGGATGGATAGGAAGAACAGCCCGTGCGGGCCCCACGAGATGAGTACTTGACCGAATCGATTCCACACCGAAGCAACGTGGTGTACGGGAGACGCCACTAGTGGCCGCCGCCGAGTCTATCCAACAGGCCGGCCTCATCCAAAATCGCGATATTCAACTGGCGCGCCTTGTCGAGCTTGGAGCCAGCATCTTCGCCGGCCACAACAAAACTGGTTTTACCGCTGATCGAGCCGGCAACTTTGCCTCCCGCCGCCTCAATGCGCTCCTTTGCCTCTTCGCGTTTGAGAGTAGGGAGAGTGCCGGTGAGCACAAAAATCAAGCCTGAGAGCGGGCCTTCTTGCTTCGCCTCTTTCGGCCCGGTGAAGCGCAGGCCGGCCGCTCGGAGGCGCTCGATCAGTTCGCAATTGCGCTTTTCCGCGAAGAACTGGCGGATAGATTGGGCGACTTTGGGCCCGACGTCATTCACTTCCTGCAGGATTTCTGTGGAAGCATTCGCGATTTCATCGAGATCTCCGAAATGAGACGCCAGAATCTGCGCTGTTCGCTCGCCAACGAACGGAATCCCGAGTCCGTTCAGGACGCGCGCGAGGGGCTGGGAGCGCGATCGATCGATGTTGCGAATGATTTTCGAGGCGGATTTTTCGCCCATGCGCTCGAGCGCGAGCAACTGATCGAGAGTGAGGCCATAGAGATCGGCGATGTTGCGCACAAGACCGCGAGCGAGCAACTGATCGACGAGCGCGTCGCCCATTCCGTCGATGTCCATCACACCGCGCGACGCGAAATGCAGCAGAGATTCGCGCAGCCGCGCCGGACAATTCGTGTTTACGCAGCGGCTGGCGGCCTCGCCTTCCTCGCGCACCACGTGACCGCTGCAGACAGGGCATGTCGCGGGTATGTGGAAGGGACGGCGATGCGCGCCGCGTTCGACGACACGAACCACTTTCGGAATCACGTCGCCGCTGCGCTCGAGGAGCACCGTGTCCCCGATTTCGACGCCAAGACGCGCGATCTCGTCCTCGTTGTGCAGCGTTGCGCGAGACACGGTGACACCACCGATCGTGACTGGCCGCAGATGCGCAACGGGCGTCAGCGTCCCTGTGCGCCCGACGTTCACTTCGATGTTTTCGAGCAGAGTTTGCGACTGCCGCGCGGGATATTTGAAGGCGATCGCCCAGCGCGGCGCTTTCGCCGTCCAGCCGAGCTTCTCCTGCTGCTCGATCGAGTCGATCTTGGCAACCACTCCGTCGGTTTCGTATGGGAGCGAGTCGCGCTTCGTCTCCCATTCGCGGATGAAATCGAGTAGCTCTTCGAGATCCGCGCATTTTCTTCGATGCTGGTTAACTTTGAAACCTGCAGCGGCGAGGGTTTCGAGGCTCTGCCAATGGCTGGGAAGCATGGGACGGCCGTCACGCAGGAGGAAATAGCTGAAGTAATCAAGCTGCCGTGCCGCGGTTACGGATGGATCTAGCGCGCGCAGCGCTCCGGCTCCGGCGTTCCTGGGATTCGCGAAACGGGGCAGCCCGGCGCGCTCCCGATCTTCGTTCAGGCGCTCGAAGGATAGGCGCGGCATGACAACTTCGCCGCGGACCTCGAAAGCGTTGTGTTCCAGGCCACCTTTTCGCGTGCGCAATGGAAGCGAACGAATCGTGCGTGCGTTTTCCGTCACGTCTTCGCCGACGCGGCCATCGCCGCGAGTGATCGCGCGCTCGAAACGGCCATTGGCGTAATGAGCGGCCATGGAAAGGCCGTCCAGTTTGAGCTCGGCCACGTATTCATAGCGCTCCGATTTCAATAGGCCGCGGACGCGCACGTCGAAATCCCGAAGTTCCTCCTCATTCAGCGCGTTGTCCAGGCTTAGCATCGGCGAGCTATGTGGAACCTTGACGAATCCTTCGCGCGGCTGGCCCCCGACGCGCTGCGTGGGCGAGTCCGGGGTGCGCAACTCGGGATGCCCTTCTTCAAGTTCGCGCAGCTCTCGCATGAGCCGGTCGAATTCGGCGTCCGAGATCTCGGGCCGGTCGAGAACGTAGTAGAGATACTCGTGATGCTCGAGTTGCTTGCGCAGTTCTTCGGCGCGCTTGGCGAGCGGCTCCTTCATGCTGACCCTATAATGGTGCCGTTGAGATCATTCGACGCGAGGCGCGCAGCCCTCATCTACAATCCGGTCGCGCGCGGACTGTCGCGCCGCAAGCATCTGCTACAAGTTAGCACCGAGCTGCTCTTGAAACAGGGCATTCACGCGGCGCTTATCGCTACCGAAGGCCCAGGCTCGGCTTCAATGCAGGCGCGGCGCGAAATCGAAGCGGGCTGCGAGCTCATCATTGCAGCGGGCGGCGATGGCACGATCAACGAAGTCGCCAACGGGATGCTGCATACCGGAGTGCCGCTTGCGATTCTACCGGGCGGAACAGCCAATGTGCTTGCGCGCGAGATGCGGATTCCGATTCACATGGATCGAGCGGCCGCGCAAATTCCGAATCTGCAGGCTTGCAGGATTGCAGTCGGCGCTTTGCGGATGAACAACTCGGGCCCACGCTGTTTCCTCTGCATGGCGGGCGCGGGCTTAGATGCCGAGATCGTCTCACGAACAAATCCTGGTTTGAAGATGCGGGCGGGTAAGCTCGCATATTACGCGTGCGGTTTCGCGCAGGTGTTTCGGCCTTTGCGCGAATTTGCAGTGCTGGTAGATGGCAAGCGCCACGAGGCCAGCTTTGCGCTGATCAGCCGGGTGCGCAACTACGGCGGCGATCTGGAGATCGCGCGCGGCGCATCCCTGTTGCGCGGCGATTTCGAAGTGGTCCTGTTTCGCGGGACTGAAAGCGTGCGCTATTTGCGGTATTTGCTTGGCGTTGCGCTCAACCGCATTACGGGCATGCGCGGCTGCAGCGTTGTGCGGGGTCAGACCGTCGAATGCGAGCAACCCGCAGGCAACGAAATTTACGTTCAGGTCGACGGCGAACTGGCCGGGAGTCTTCCGGCTCGCGCTGAGATCATGCCGGGCGCGCTCACGATCCTTGCGCCTTCGTCTTACCTTTCCCGCGAGCGCGCGCATGTTGAAGTCGCGGCTTGCGCCTGATTTTTCCCGATGGACAATCTCACGCATTCGCTCGTCGGGCTGGCGCTTGCCCGGACAGGATTGAACCGCATTTCTCCTCGAGCGACGCTGCTGCTGATTATTTCGGCGAATGCGCCGGATGCGGACGTTGTTAGCTTCGTGGGCGGGCAGCTCAGGCATCTCGAGATTCACCGCGGCTACACGCACTCGTTCATTGGGTTGCCGTTCATGGCCGCGTTATCGGTGCTCGCGGTCGCAGCTATTTATCGCCAGCGGCTGCCTTGGACGCGCGCATGGCTGCTGTGCGTAATCGGCGTCGCGAGCCATCTGTTGCTCGATTGGACGAATGCCTATGGTGTGCGGCTCATCCTGCCGTTTTCATCGCAATGGTTTCACGCGGATTTAAACAGTCTGACCGATCTGTGGATTCTGGCAGCCCTGCTATTTGCGGCTGTTTGGCCGCCATTTGCGCGCCTGGTGAGCCGCGAAATCGGCGACAAAGCGCCGACGGGACGTAAGAGCGCGTTTTTCGCTCTGGGATTTTTTGTTTTATTCGATTGTGCGCGAACGGCGATGCACGGACGCAGCATCTCGCAACTGGAATCGCGGCTCTACAATGGCGCGCCGCCGATCGAACTCGCCGCGTTGCCGAATCCCTTTAATCCGCTGCGATGGCGTGGCATCGTCGAGACGGCCGCCGATTATAGGCTCATGAATGTACAGCCGCTAGGCCAACTCGATCCCGATGCGGGCCGGGTGTTTTACAAACAACCGATTGGACCGGCATTCCAGAGCGCAGAACAGACGGAGGCGTTCCGATACTTCTTATATTTTTCGCGTTTTCCTGTGCGGTCCCACGCGCCCGTCTCAATGGAACAAGGAGTGGGAACGCGCATCGATCTGGTCGATCTGCGTTTTGGAGAGCCGGGAAGCGGATCGCTGCACGCAATTGCGCTCCTAAACAGAAGCAATCAAGTGTTGGGATCGTGGTTCACTTATGGAACCGGATCGAATCTCGGTTGGGGCAATCAGCCCAAATAATCGAAAAGGCTTTTTTTCGGCAAAGAAGCGTAAGCCGTTTCTGCGGCGTTCAAGGCTGTGGTCTGGGTTTGCTGACTGGTAATCGCCTGGGCCTCATCGACGTCTTGCAAACTGCTGAGCTGGGCCTGCAGGTTCGTATTGAGCGTACCTTGATCGGTGAGCGCGTCGGTGATGGTGTTTTGAATATCGCCGTATTGCGCATCCATACCCGCCAGATAAGACGACGCGGAGGTGATGTCATCGGCGGCTGCCATGACCGCCGTCTGGTTGTCGCTCGAAAGCGCATTATAAAGCTGTGTCAGCGACTGCAGAACGCTGTTTGCCGGGGTGCCGCTGCTTCCCCCATCGAAGATCTGCTGTGCCGTAAAAGAAATCGAGAACGGCACGCCATAAGAATCCGATATCGTACGCGTGCTGGAGCTACCGAGATATGGGCCGACGCCATTGGTGGGATTGGCCGTCAGATCGACCGGGCCATAAGGGGCGGTTTGGTCGGAATCGCCGCTGAAGATGAACCGGCCAGAGACTTGAGTCGAGGTGATCTGCTGGATCTGTTGCAACAAGTCGCTGACCTCAATTGAAAGCTGCGGCATATTCGCGCCGGTGCTGCTTCCTTCGGCGGCGATTTGCGCGGCGCTGTTCATGACATTCACGGCCGTGTTGATGGCGCTTTCGGCGGTGTTGACTTCCGTCTGCACTTGATTAAGATTGGTCGCGACCTGATCATTCTGGGAAATTTCGGCGTTCACCTGCAGGATTTCGGGAACCGCTTGCGGGTCGTCGGAAATGCTCTGCACCCGCAAGCCGCTGCTGACTTCGCGGTTCGTCTGGTCGAGCTGACTTTCAAGCTGCGACAGGTTCGCAAGAAAGGTCTGAGAGGCAGTTTGAATCGTGAACATCGTTGCTCCGGTGGTCTAGTCAGGCACTCCAGGCAGCGCGATGAGGTCGAGCGCAGTCTGCACGATATCGGAAAGCACCGTGATCAGCTTGCCAATTGCGTCGTAGGATTGCTGATACTCGGTCATCAGCGTCGCTTGTTGATCGAGAGATACGCCGGAAGTATCGGAGCGCAGCGTTTGGGCTTGTGAGAGGAGCTGCTGCTGTGTGTTTTGATTATTCTGCGCGTCCGCGGAATCGCTGCCCACCTTGGATGCGAGGTTCCCGTAATATTCAGCGAAGGACGTGCCGAGGGCCGGGACAACCGCGGTCTGAAGACCGGCCAAGGCGACGGCGTTATCGTTTCCGCCAGGATTTGCCACGCTTGCGGCTGCAATTTGGGTCGCGGTGATCGAGGTGGTTGCCAAAGTCTTTGCGGGCGCGGCCGAATTGTAGCTAAACAGCGCGACCCCAGGTTGCGTATTGTTGCTGGCGTCCTGGTAGGTGCCGCTGGTGAGTTGGGTATTGACCGTGTCGGCGACCGTTTGCGCCAGCGTATTGAGCTGGCTTTCGTAACCAGGTATGAGGGTCTGGTTGAAGTGCACGAATGCGCCGAGCTGGCCGCCGGTGACCAGGGAGCTGATGTTGTTGCCGTTTGAATCGAGGATTTCGAAGCCGCCGCTGGTTGTATTGGCCCCGATCGAGTACTGGTGCGTACCAACCAGGAGCGCCGATTGCCCGCCCAGATAAATGTTGGTCTCGCCGTCAGCCGAGGTGGTGGTCGTAAAATTCACCAGTTGCGACAGGTTTTCGAGATTCGAATAGAGCTGGGCGTCGATGCCCGGATCGTTATTGGCGCTGCTGTTGACTGCCTTTTGGGCGTTGATTTCCTGGATCTGGGTGAGAATTCCGTTGATTGACTGAATGGTGCTTTGAGCCTGTGTCGCCGCATTGTCGGCCGCCTGCGTGAGCTGGTTGGAGGCTGCATTGAACGCGTCGGCCATGTTGCCCGAAGCTACGATCACTGCCTGCCGGTCAGCCTGATCGTTTGGATTCGCCGTTAGCTGCGAGAATGAGGCAAACAGCTGGTTGAGTGTGCCGCCGACTCCCGAATCGCTGCCGGAAGAGGTATTCAGATCAAAGATCGGCTCGATGGTCTGCAGATCGGCCGATGTCGTCGAGGAATAGCTCAACGCGCTTTGCGCAGACTGTACGTTGTATTCCTCGTAGGGGTCGCGCGTACTCTGCAAAGCCCCCAGCGAAACCCCGCCACCGCCGCTCGCCGGATCGAAGATGTTGGCCTCAAAATCGACGTTCTGGGTAGCGTAATCGGGCGTGCTGGCATTGGTGGTATTGTTGGAGACGACCTCGAGCGCCTGTTCGTAAACGGAGAACGAGTTCGCCGCAGACGTGAGAGAGGCCATTATGTTCGACATGAGGTCCTCTACTTGCCTATCGGCGAATTACATGCGAACGTTTACTGTGGTCCGCGGAGGTGTCCAGATTTTCTTCTCGGCGCGGGCGGTGTAGCTTTCCGTGAGCGAGGTGATAAGCCGCATGCGGATCCATTGCACCCGGCGCGCGCCCTCCAAAAGCTTCGCCACGCGGGCGCACAGGATGCGGAAATCGCGGATGCCCGCCTCCATGTTGCCCTTCTCGGCGCTCCGGCCACAGTCGGCGATGAGACTAGAGACTTCCTGCAGCAGCACATCCGCATCGAAGATCGCCTGCGGCGTAGGCCGTAGAAGCAGTTGCTCAATGCTGTGAAGCCTCTCTGTAGCTACTTGCAGTGGTGTTTTGCCATTCATGAAAACCCTAATGCCTCCCCCACGATTCGTTTGCTCAATTGCAGCGGATCCACGCGATAAGTGCCACCCCGCACGGCGCTCATGGCCTGCTGTACGTGATGGCGCATCATCGTAGCTCCGTTCTCGAGCACATTCAAAACGGACCCTAGCTTCGAGAGCTGAACGGCATCGGAACTCGCCGGAACGCGGTTCGAAGTCTGCGCGGTGCCGATGGAGGGAGGAGTCTCTGATTTCACGGTTCCCGTCTCGCTTTGCCTGGGCTGCGGAGAATCATTGCCGAATGCGCCTATCTGCATCCGTTTGTGCTCCGTTCTTCACTTGCTGGTCTTATCGGCGGTAAACGTGCCGGGTTTAGAGCCTCGGGTGAGCCGACAGCCATTCGCTGCGATGTTAGAATCGTGCCGGTTCCATGAAACTCACAAAGGCCTTGCTATTTTTTATAGTTTTCCCGCTGATCGCGGCCAGCGTTTATCACGTCATTCAGAGAATTCCGATTGCGGGCGAGGGCGGCTGGGATTACCTGTTCTCGGATTCTGCGAACCGCCGCTTGTATGTCTCGCATGGGACGGAAGTCGACGTGTTGGATCTCGATACAGAGAAAGCGGTCGGCAAGATTCCAAACACCAACGGGGTGCACGGCATCGCCGTAGCCGATGATCTCGGGCGCGGATTCGTCAGCGACGGACGGGACGACCAGGTCACGATCTTCGATCTCAAAACGCTTGCCGTTCTCGGCACCGTGAAAGCGGGACAAAATCCGGATGGAATCGTCTATGACCCGTTTAGCCACCGCGTATTCGCATTCAACGGACGCAGCAAGGACATGACGGCGATCGATGCCAATTCCGGCTATGTTGCGGGTACGATACAGCTCGGCGGCAAGCCAGAATTCCCCGCCACCGACGGCAACGGGAATGTCTACGACAACATAGAAGACAGAAGCGAGCTGGTCCGCTTTGATCCGAAAACTCTAGAAGTGAGAAATCATTGGCCGCTCGCGCCGTGCGAATCGCCGTCGGGGCTCGCCATTGACACCAAGACGCGCCGGCTGTTTTCTGTGTGCGACAACAAGATGATGGCGGTCATTGACGCGGACAGCGGAAAAGTAATTACAACGGTGCCTACAGGTGAAGGAACCGATGCTGCCGCATTCGATCCAGAGACAAGGCTGGCGTTTGCCTCGAATGGCGAGGACGGAACTCTGACGGTAGTGAAGGAGCAATCTCCCAACGAGTACAGCCTCATCGAGAATGTGAAGACCCAGCGCGGTGCGCGCACCATGGCTCTGGATTTAAAGACACACAGGATCTACCTTTCGGATGCGGAGTTCGGACCCGCGCCGAACGCGACGGCGGCGAATCCAAGGCCGCGGCCGAAAATCGTTCCGGGCACATTCAGGCTGCTCGTGGTTGCGCGCTGATGCGTTACAGCCGCAGATACATGCTGCTCGGGATCGCAGCAGCGACGCTGCCGATTGCCGCTTATAGTCAGGCTCCATTGCCTCCCCCGAAAACCGATTTTTCGGGGCGCTGGCGCATGCTCAAAGACAAGAGCGACTTCGGAGGCTTCAGCATGCCCGACGTAGTGGTACGCGTAATTGAGCAGCGCGATAGTACGTTGAACGTGCACACCGTGCAGACCACCGGCACAAAGACCACCTCCGCTGACGTGAGTTACTACACCGACGGTTCCCCGTCGAATAACGTGATTAACGGCCACGACGCAACCAGCAAAGCGTTTTGGGACGGTCCAGCCTTGGTGATTCGAACCAACATGAAAGATTCAAAAGGGGAGGATGTTGTGATCGAAGATCGCTGGGAGCTTTCTGCCGATCAGCAAACGCTCACCACCACCAGCCACATCGAAACGCCGAAAGGGCAGGTGAATATGAAGCTGGTTTGCGCGCGCGAAAAGGCTTCCGGTTAACCCCTACGCTTCAGATCCGCGAGCGCCTGCCGCGCGCCGTAATACCCGCAGAGCCCGTGCACTGAGCCGCCGGGCGGTGTTGCCGAAGAACAGAGATACACCCCGCGCAGAGGTGTGCGATAGCGTCGCCAGCTCGGCCGGAACGCAAACTGCAGCGCATCCGTTACTCCCCCGACGATATCTCCTCCGACCAGGTTTTCGTTCCAGCGCTGCATCTGACGCGGATTATGTGAAGCGCGGGCGAGAATGCATTCGCGAAATCCGGGAGCGAACCGCTCGATCTGAGCCTCGATTTGCGCAACAGCGGAACCGGGCCAGCCGTTCGGCACGTGGCAATAGGCCCAAGCGGTGTGCCGCCCTGCGGGAGCGCGCGTTGAGTCAAACACAGTGGGCTGCGCAAGCAAGACGAACGGCGTTTCCGGCGGCTCGCCGTACCAGGCCTTCGTTTCTGACGCCTTGATCTCTTCGAGCGAAGCTCCAAGGTGTACCGTTGCGGCGCGCAGGCAATCTTTCGCTCTCCAGGGGATCGGTTCACTTAACGCCCAGTCCATCTTGAAGACTCCGGGTCCGTAACGGTACTCTTCGAGCGACTCGCGATAGGAATCTGGGAGCGCCTCACCGGCAACTGCGACAAACTGGCGCGGCGAGATGTCGCACAGCACCAGATCGCGGTGGCCAATTTGCTCGAAATCCGCGATTCGCGATGCCGTGATGATTTGCCCCCCAAAAGACTTAAAGACGGCTGCGAGAGCATTCGCAATGCTCTGCGCACCGCCTTTTGCGATGGGCCAGCCGGCGGCATGTCCCGCCGCTCCCAGCAGCAGGCCGAAACCCGCGCTCATGGGCGCTTGCAGCTTCAACGCCGAGTGCGCGGCGATTCCAGCGACGAGTGCCTGCGCGCGCGGATTGCGAAGCACATTGCGGGCAAGCATGGTTACCGGCTGGATCGCATGCCGTCCAAAGCGCGCCATCAACAGCGGATGATGCGGTACGCGCAATGGCCGGAAAACCTCGTCGAATAAAGTGGACCAATGCTCGACAATTGGGTGATACAGCTCGCGGTAGCGGCCCGCATCGCCTCCGAATTGAGCCGCAGTCGCGTTCAAGTCGCGCTCCAGCATCACCGCCGTGCCGTCGTCGAGCGGGTGCGCCAAAGCAGCGGGCGGCTGTATCCATTCGAGCCCATGCTGCGCGAGCGCCAGTTGGTTGAAAAACGGCGAAGAGATGCCCATCGGGTAGACGGCTGACCCGCGATCGTGAATGAAACCGGGCAGCGTCAGTTCGCCCGAACTCGCCGCGCCTCCGATCTGCGCGTCTGCTTCATGGATTTCTACTTTGACACCTGCTTGTGCCAGCACAATCGCCGCGGAAAGGCCATTGGGGCCGCTGCCGACCACGGTGGCTGTGTGCTGCATATCTTTGATTATGTCGTCGTGAGCTGCCGCAGAACCGGTTTTTGTGTCGCAATTACTTGCTCAATGATTTCGGCTGCCACTTCGGCGCCGCTCCCTGACGCAATCGACTCACGCATTCGCTGCGCGCCTTCGCGATAGCTGGAATTTGTCAGCACCCTTATGATCGCCGCGCGGAGACGCTGTGGCGTCAGCGCGCGGGATTTAACGAAATCTCCCGTCCCGGTCCAGCGGATACGCGCCGCGACCCCGAATTGATCGAAATTGATGGGAATGGCAACCAGCGGCACGCCCGCGGCGAGACTTTCGAGAGTTGTATTCAGTCCGCCATGCGTAATCGTGAGCGTGGCGCGTTTGAGAACTTCGACTTGTGGCGCGAACTGAACAACGAGCGGCGAACCGGGCAGATCGCGGAAGTCCGCCACCTTGCCCGCGCCGCCAAGCGACAGAACTAATTGCGCGTCGAGTCCGGCGCACGCTCCCGCGATCGCATGAAACACGCGCACATGCTGATTCACCGTGCCGAGCGAGCCGTAGATCAAAGGGCGATCATTGAGTTCATCCCAAGGAAAGTCAATCTCCGGCCTGCATCTTGCGTGAATGGGTCCCACATAGTGAAACCATGCGGGCAGCTCCCGGCGCGGGAAATCGAATTCGGCAGGTTGCTGACTCACCTGAGCGAACGGCGAGAAAGCGTCGTTGGTGCACGCCAGTGGTCGCAAATTCCAGCGCCTCCGGTGGCGGTTGATAATGCCCCGGGTTCGCATCGCCGCAAGCTCGAGGATGGAGTAGACCACACGATTACGCCAGACCGCGACTGGTGAATCACTGTAGCTCCAGGTCGTAAATAACAGCGGCACTGCGGGCTCTATGTTCATTGAGAGCGCGCTCGCCACACTGGCCCAAGGTAATCCCAAAATCTCTGCAACCGACCCGCTACAGGCTTCCGCCTGATCAACGATCAGACCGTCGATGTCCGCGGCCCTCACCAGGCCGGGTCCCTTCGACAGAATGGCCTCATAGCGTAGCTCATCGAATCGGCCTTGCGCGCGCATGGCCGCAATTCTTCCACAGCGCCCGATGCTCTGTTTCAACTGTGCGAATGCTCCGGTTCGGATGCCGTCTGGATCGGTCGAGTAGAAATCGAAGCCGGCTTCACGAATCTTGCGCTCATTATCCGAGATACCGAAAAAGATGATGCGGTGACCACGTCTGGCCAGCGCGTCCCCGAGTACCAGAAACAACTTCAGGTGGCTCGGCATAGGAAGGCAGAAGACGCCGATGTTCGCCATAGCAGATTAGGAAACAGTGATCGCGTGCCGCATCACAGGCCTGCGAGTGCGAACGGCCTCTTCGATGATTGCGGCTGCAGCGCTCGCCCCATTTGTGCTGCGGACCGCGTCGCGGATAGTAGATTCCGATTCGCGGTATGCGGTCGTTCCCAGGATTTTTTGCACCGCCTGGCGGATTCGCGCGCCGTTACATTTTGCCGCTGGGACAATTTCCCCCACCCGCTTATACGCGATGCGGGCTGCCACGCCAAATTGATCGCCTGTAATCGGAATCGCTATGATCGGCACGCCGGCGGCCAGCGCCTCCATGACTGAATTCAGGCCGGCATGGGTAATCGCCAGCGCAGCGCGCCGGAGCAGCTCGCGCTGAGGCGCATAATCCACCACGATCGTGTCGGCGTTGGTCTTAGGCAAGGACGCGGCAGGCGTTCGCGTGCCTAACGCGATCACCAGTTGTACATCCAATCCGGCGCATCCCTCGACGATGGCGTTCCAGATCTCGATTCGCGAACCGAACACGGTTCCGAGCGAAGCGTAAACGAGAGGCTGTCCGTTCAACTGCTCATACGGAAACGGAATCTCCCGTTCGGGGTCTTGACGGTACGGCCCTACGTAATGGAAGCAATCCGGGAGACGCCGCCGCGGCAAATCAAATTCCTGTACCAACTGTGTAATCTGCGCAAACGGCGAAAACGAATCGTCTGGTGAACGATAGGGCCGCAATCCGCAGCTTCCGCGATACTCGTTCAACACACGATGCAGTGGGCGAATCATAATATCGCGTACCGTGTACGCCACGCCGTTGCGGATCGTGGCCCACCACGCGCCGCTATACTGCCATGGCATAAAGTCGGGAGGAATTTGGGGGTCGCTGTGCAAAGGCAGGGCATTGCAGACACTGACGAAAGGAATATCGACCATCTCGGCAGCCGTCGCGCCGCCCGGTTGCGCGATATCGACAACCACGCCATCGACTTGCGCCTCCCGCAGCGCTTGAGGCGCGCTCTCGCACACCATGCGAACGCTCTTCACCGCGTAATCGAGGAAGTTGCGGATCGAGATGCCCTGCTGCTCATTCACCAGCTCGACATAATGCTGGACAGAAAATCCACGGCTCGGCAGCGGCAAAAAATCGAGTCCTTCGGCGGCGATCTTCGGCTGGAGTTCCGCCGCCTGAAAAACCGTCACGCGATGCCCACGACTCTGCAGTTCGCGGCCGATGGCACCAAAGCTCATGATATGGCTCGGTCCGGCGTCGCAGATGCAGGCGATGTGTTGGGCTTCCATCCGTCTCTGGCACATTATCTCGTTGCTGTAGCATGGCCAAGTACGCATGAAGCGCGCCGCCAAAACGCCGTCGAGAAAAATCGATTGGGCCGAGCGCTGGGTACGCAGCGGACTGGAGTTGTCGACGCCCCCGGCGTTTTTTGAATGCGTGCAGGTCGATATGACGAATTCGCGCGCGCTTATCGAGCAGGCGCGTGAGCATGGCATTCGTTTGACATACGCAGCGATTTTCGTTCGTGCCGCCGGAATGGTATTGGCCGCTCATCCGGACCTACACATCATGGTGTGCGGCAGCCGGGTCTATTCTCCCACCCGCGTCGACATTGGAGTTTCCGTCGCGTCCGAAGGTTCGCTGGCACCTGTGATGCTTCTCGAACGCGCAAATACGAAAACTGCAGCGCAATTGGCCGCCGAGCTCGCGTCGCGCTCCGATGAAGTGCGGTCCGCCGATATGAAGCTGATGGGATCGCTCCGCCGCTGGGGTTGGCTGCTGCCGTTTGCGGCCCTTCGCAAGGTGTTGCTGAAGACGCTTTATCGCTCGCTCGAATTCCGGCGCAGGAGCGCGGGAACATTTCAAGTAAGTATCGTTCCCGGTGTCGATCAGTTTTTGACACCTGTATTCGGCGGGTCAGCTGTCTTGACGGCGGGCCGCGTGGCCGAGCGCGTGATCGCGGTCGATGGCCTGCCGATGGTGCGTCCTACGGTCTACCTCGCCTGCTCGTCGGATCATCGCGTATGGAACGGCGCCGCCTCCGAGCGGTTTCTGCGTGCTCTGAGGGATGTCTTGGAGGGGCCCTCGGTCGCAGCGGAGGCGCTAGGCGGGCTCACAGCCGATTGATAAGGCCCGCCACATAAGCCGCGCCAAAACCGTTATCGATGTTGACGACGGTCACATTGCTCGAGCAGCTATTCAGCATCCCAAGCAGCGCGGCGAGTCCGTTAAAGCTCGCGCCGTACCCCACGCTCGTAGGAACTGCGATCACCGGACAAGAGACGAGACCGCCCACCACGCTCGGCAGAGCGCCTTCCATACCGGCGCAAACAATTACCACGCGCGCCTCGATCAGCCGCTGGCGTTGATGGAGCAGGCGATGAATCCCCGCCACTCCGATGTCGCAGATCGCGTCGACTTGATTGCCCATCACTTCCGCGGTGAGTTGCGCTTCTTCGAGCACTGGCAGATCGCTGGTGCCTGCGCAGACGGCGACAATCTTGCCTTTGCCGTGAAGCGTCCGGTCACGCCACACGCGCACCACGCCCGATGCGGGAAAATATTCCGATTCGGGCGCCAAGACGGCAACGCGCTTCGCCATCTCTTCGGTCGCGCGCGTCAGCAGGAGATTTCGCGAACGCGCGAGCAGAGATCCGGCGATACCCTCCACTTGATCCGCCGTCTTGCCCTGGCCGAGGATCACCTCCGGCATCCCGTGCCGGATCTCGCGATGGTGGTCCACCTTGGCGAAACCGAGGTCTTCAAAGGGCAGATGCCGTAGTGTTTCGAGCGCCGCCGGGATGCTCGTGCTTCCCTCGCGAACGCGCTCCAAGAGCTGTTGAAGTTGCTGAGCGTCCATGAATTGTTTGTTGGCCGACGGCGAAATCTCCGGAACGGCCGCCTATCTCCTAAAATGGTAACGTTCGTGCTTGTATGCGCCGCTTCTGGAAACGTCTGCGATTGACGCTCGAGATGATCAAGTTCGAACATAGCGTCTTCGCGCTGCCCTTTGCGCTCACGGGGGCGTTGCTGGCATGGCGGGAGAGTGGATTCAACACAGCGGGACTCGGTTGGCGCATCGCATGGATCCTGGTGGCGATGGTTGCGGCGCGATCGGCCGCCATGGCCTTCAACCGGATTGTAGATTCGGAAATGGATGGCCGGAATCGCCGCACGGCAAACCGCCATCTGCCGTCCAGGCTCCTTTCTTCACGCTTTGCCTGGGGTTTCACGGCGGCTTCGTCCGTCATCTTCTTGTGGGCGGCGCGGCAACTCGGGCCGCTTTGCTTTCTGCTCGCGCCATTGGCGCTTTCGGTTCTGTTTTTCTACTCCTTTTGCAAACGATTCACCCTGTTTTCGCACTTGATTTTGGGTTTTTGCTTAGGAATCGCGCCGGCCGCCGCCTGGATTGCGATGCGCGGCACGCTCGACGCTCGCATTCTTTGGTTGACCGGCGCGGTCATGTTCTGGACGGCCGGTTTTGACGTCATTTACGCCTGCCAGGACTTCGAATTCGACTGCTCGGAGGGCCTCTGCAGTATCCCGCGACGCTTCGGCATTACAGGGGCGTTGTTTATTGCCCGCGGTCTACATCTAGCTATGGTCGTTTGCCTAGTGGCGCTAGTCGCTTCGTTTCATCTAGGCATTTTGAGCCTGGCGGGCGTAACGGCCGTGGCCGCGTTGCTGGTATACGAACACGGCTTGGTGAAGCCGAATGACCTTTCGCGTGTGAATGCTGCCTTTTTTGCCGTCAATGGTTACGTCAGCTTGTTGTTCTTCGGATTTTGGGCGGCGGATATTTTGCTGCATAGGAGTTACTCCTGATCGAAATGAGACTCGCGCAGTTGGAAGACCGACGCCTTGCGCCCATCCTCGAAAAAGTGCAATCGGGCGAGCGCCTGAGCTACGAAGACGGGTTGACGATGTATCGCAGCAGCGACATTCTTGCGCTGGGCTACATGGCCAATCTGGTGCGGGAGCAAATGCATGCCGACATCACGTATTTCAACGTCAACCGGCACATCAATCCAACCGACGTGTGCGTCGCGAGTTGCCGTCTTTGCGCCTTCGGCAAAAGAGCCAAGGACCCACACGCCTATACAATGTCGCTGGAACAGGTCTGGGAAAGCGCGGGCAAAGGATATTCCGAGGCCGTTACCGAATTCCATATCGTCGGCGGTTTGCATCCTGAATTGACGCTCGATTGGTTCTGTCAAATGATCGCCGGTCTAAAGCAGAGATACCCGGCCGTGCATTTGAAGGCCTTCACCATGGTGGAGGTCGCGTATCTCGCCAAGCGCGGCAAGATTTCGATTCGAGAGACGCTCGCGCGCCTCAAGGATGCGGGAGTGGATTCCATGCCCGGCGGCGGAGCGGAAGTTTTTTCCGAGCGCGTGCGCCGCATCATCTGCGATCACAAGATCGATGGCAATGAGTGGCTCGAAACCGCTCGCACCGCGCATCAACTCGGGCTTAAGAGTAACTGCACGATGCTTTACGGCCATCTGGAGACCGCCGAAGACCGGTCGGATCACCTGGTACGGCTTCGCGCGCTGCAGGATGAGACGCATGGCTTCGTAACGTTCATCCCGCTCGCGTTTCATCCCGATCACACGCCGCTTGCGCATCTGCCGAAAACGACCGGATTCGACGATCTGAAGCAGATTGCAATTTCGCGCTTGATGCTGGACAACATTCCGCACATTAAAGCGTATTGGATCATGATGACGCCAGGCGTGGCGCAGATTGCTCAGCGTTTTGGCGCGAATGATATCGACGGAACGGTGGTGGAGGAAAAGATCTATCACGATGCGGGCGCGACCACCGCGCAGCATCTCAGACGGAACGATCTGCTGCGCCTGATCCGGGAAGCGGGACGGCAGCCGGTCGAGCGCGACACTGCTTATCGCCCGGTCAGCCGCACGGAGTCGGCCTTTACTGTGCTTGTGTAGTAGAGGAACCCGCTGCGGAAACCGCCGCGCCGCGAAACAGAGCGGCCAGCCTGTTGAAGAGGCCGATTTTTCGCCCCGCCATATCCGCCTCTGTATCTGGCGCGCGCTGGCCCGGAACGCAGGTCGCGAGAAAATCCTCAGGCACGCAGCACGCGCCAGCCTCCGACATCTGAGCCACCCAGTGGCGCGCCGCTTCATCGATCATCTTCAATGAGCGGAGGTCGAGCACCAGCTTGCGTTTCGCAAGAGTCGTTTTCGCCGTGCGCCAGCAGCCGTTCAGCTCCCCGATATCCGCCTGCGTCATCTCGCCAATCAGCTTGAGGCGAAGCTCCGGGCAGCTATCGTGGATGTAATACTTGAATGAAGACGCGCGAACACGCGCGGTCTTAGAATTGCCCACAGCGGGCCGCGCAACAGCATTGGCGGGCAGCGAACCCCGGGTTTTGTGTTCAGCCATCTTTAAATGATTTGATTCATCATGTGCAATTCGTGTTCCACCAACTTGAACGCGATAGCCCGTGTCGGGCGAGTCCGACGATTGGCGCGAATCTCGACACGCCATTCAGGCCGTTAAGTACCAGTAGCGCAACGTTTTTTCCAAGTAAGGGAAACATACGGGTGTTCGCAGTACGTCGATAAGCAATCAGGAGAATCGTGCCGCCGCAACGTGTTGAATTGAATCTCCCACTAGACATTCAGGATAAACCCTTCAATGGCCGTTAGCCAATTCCTTCGTAAGAGTTGCATTCTCTTCGGCTTTCTCGCTGTAATTTTTGTCTGGAAACAGGATTTGGCCTACGGCCAGGATGCTCCGCCGCCGCCCGCCTCACAGTCTTCCGCGCCCGGACAGGTGCAGCAGACAACGCCGCTGCCGCTATCCGAAGAACCGGGAGTTCCTGCAGCCGGCAAAACGTCGCAGGGCGAGGACAAGCGCATTTTAGGTGTCTTGCCGAACTACCGCACGGCGGAGATGGGCGCGATCGGGCATCCTCTAACGCCTGAGCAAAAGCTCCGGATCGCGGTGAAGGACTCTTTCGATTACCCGCTCATCTTTATTGGCGCCGCATACGCCGGCCTTTATCAGCTCGAGAATTCGCACCCGGAGTTTGGGCAGGGCGTAAAGGGCTACTTCCGCCGCTTCGGCACCTCATACTGCGATCAGGTCGACGGCAACATGATGACCGAAGGATTGATGCCGATCTTATTCAAAGAAGACCCGCGATATTTTCGCATGGCGCAGGGGAGCAACGGCTCGCGTCTATATTATGCGGTGAGTCGGATCTTAGTGACGCGCACGGATTCCGGAAAGGAAACGTTCAACTTCTCGGAAATGATTGGTAACGGGGTAGCGGCGGGAATCGCGCTTTCTTATTATCCAGACGCTCGGAGTGTGCCAGATTACCTGCAGAATTGGGGCGTTCAACTCGGCACGGATGCGGTTTCGCAAGTGCTGAAAGAGTTTTGGCCAGATGTCAAGCGCCGATGGTATGAGAAGCATCACAAAACTTCGCAATAGGGCGGTTTTGCCGTTAACATTTTGCGCGACCCTCTGCTTCGCGCAATCATCAGGACAGGGTTCTCAAACGGCGGTCGCCGGGCAGCATTCGAAATTCGATGTTTCGGCGCTGAAATATACAGGTTGCAAGCCGGGCGAGACGAAGCAAGTGACGGCCACGGTTACGGTGACGGATCAGAACGGGCGCAGCGCCACGCGCAGCACGAAGATCACGGTCAATTGCGACCCGCCGTACCAACGATTCCCGGATTTGATCTTCGCCAAAAACGATGCGCGCGTGAACGCGTGCAGTCGAAATATTCTGATGGATCAGATAGCGGCCGCCGCAGGTTCGGGACAATACACCGTGATTCTGATCGGCCACCGGGCGGAAGACGAATCGGAGACCATGGGCGATCTGGGTCCGCAGTTGGACCAAATGCGCGCGCTCAATGCGGCGGCGGTGCTGGTCCGCTGCGCAAATTTTCCCGCTGCGTCCCTGAGAATCGATTCGGCGGCAGCGGCAAAGGAGCCGGTTCCGACATCCGTCTCGTGCCCCGAATTCGTCGCGCCAAATAGCGAAGCGAATTGGTATGCGCGCGTGGAGGTTTATTTGGTCCCGAAGGGGAGCAAGTTTCTACCTCCCAATGCAAAACATCTGGCGAGCTTGCCTCCGCAGCTGCCGTCGCCCGCGGGTTGCGCGAGTTCCGCGGCTCGCTAGTCGTTCGCAGCTGCGTGAATGAGTTCGGGCTCCTCAATCGGCTCCGTTTTTTTTTGGTGCAGCCGCGTAAGGAAGCCCGTATCGAAGTTGCCGGCCACGAAGTCTTCATCCGACAGGATCTGCTCGTGCAGCGGAATGCTGGTGTGAATGCCTTCGATGACAAACATGTCGAGAGCGCGCTTCATCCGTTGAATCGCTTCTAACCGGTCCTTACCGTGGGTGATGAGCTTGGCGACGAGCGAGTCGTAGTACGGCGGAATCACGCTGTCGGTGTAAGCAGCCGTATCGACGCGCACGCCGATTCCGCCCGGCAGATTTAGGCCGGTGATGCGGCCCGGCGATGGCGCGAAGGTCTCGGGATGTTCTGCGTTAATGCGGCATTCGATTGCGTGTCCGCGCAGCGAAACCGGCGCGGAAATGATGTCGTAGAGCCGCTCGCCCGCGGCGATACGGATTTGAGCTTTCACCAAATCGACTCCGGTGACAAATTCGGTCACTGGATGCTCTACCTGAATGCGCGCATTGACCTCGATGAAGTACAAGTTCTTGTCTTGATCCATCAGAAATTCAATCGTACCTGCATTGGTGTAGCCGACTGCTTGCATCGCGACTCGCAGCCGTTCGGCCATGCGCGTTCTAAGTTCGGGCGAAACCGAGGGTGACGGCGATTCTTCGAGTAGCTTCTGATGGCGGCGCTGAATGGAGCACTCCCGTTCACCCAAGATTTCGGCATCCCCGTGCTCGTCGGCCAAAACTTGAAATTCGATATGCCGCGGATTCTCGACGAGCTTCTCCATGTAGACATCGCCCGAAGAAAAGGCCGCTGCGGCTTCCGATTGCGCCTGCGCCAGAAAGACCGGCAGCTCGGATTCAGACCGCACCACGCGCATGCCGCGCCCGCCTCCGCCGGCAGCCGCCTTCAGCATGATCGGATAACCGATTTCGTTTGCGAGCGCCAGGGCTTCTTCGGGGCTGGCCAGCACGCCGCGCGAGCCCGGAAGAATCGGCACGCCAGCCTCTTCCATGATGGCGCGGGCCCGCTGCTTCAGCCCCATTTGACGGATGACCTCAGACCGCGGCCCGATGAATTTAATTCCGGAAAGATCGCAGACCTCGGCGAAATCCGCGTTCTCGCTCAAAAAGCCGTATCCCGGGTGCACCGCGTCTACATTCGTAATTTCGGCGGCGCTGATCACGGAGGCAATATCGAGATAGCTGCGTGAACTCTTGGCCGGCCCGATGCAAATTGCTTCGTCGGCGAAACGCACGTGCAAACTATGCCGATCGGCTTCGGAATAAACGCCCACGGTTTTAATACCGAGATCTTTGCACGCGCAGATCACGCGCAGAGCGATCTCGCCGCGGTTTGCGATCAGAATTTTGCGGAACAAGGGGGATCTCATAACGTTGACGGCCGGATGGTGAACAGCGACTCGCCATATTCCACGGGCCGCCCATTCTCGACGTGCTTCGCCACCACGGTACCCGCCGCTTCGGCCTCAATCTCGTTCATCAGTTTCATCGACTCAATAATGCACAACACCTGCTTCGGTTGAACCCGGTCTCCCACTTTGACGAAGACGGGCGCATCCGGCGATGGAGCATCGTAGTACGTGCCGACGATCGGCGATTTGACAACTATGTCGTTCTCGCCCTCTTTGGAGGCGCTGGCTGGAGGCGTAGCGGGCTGTTCCGGCTGGGCGCTCGGCGGGAGCGCGGCTGTCGAAACAGGAATAGAACCGCTTAGGGGAACAGGAAGTACTGTGGGAACTACAACTTCGTGATGGCCTGGCGAGGAGGCGGCGCGGATGCGTACGCTGCTATCGCCCTGACGTACTTCAAGCTCGGCGATTCCGGTCTCTTGAACAACGCGAATCAGATCTTTGATCTCGTCAATTGTCATTGTGAGTTCGCGACGCAGCGAAGTTCCGAACCGGACTATAGCACGACTAACTCTTTGCCCGTAGCCGTAAGAATCTCGCAGGCGGTATCCGTGACTACAACCGTATCCTCGATCCGAATCCCTCCGAGGCCTTCCTGATAAACTCCTGGCTCAATCGTAACGACCATTCCGGGTTCGAGTTTTGTCCTTTCTTTGCGGCCTAACCGAGGAGGCTCATGTATCTCCAGCCCCAGGCCGTGCCCAGTTGAGTGGATGAACAGCTTGTCCAAACCATAGCCGCGCAGCACTGCCCGCGCGGCCCGATCTACAGAAGAGCAAGAAACCCCTGATTTTACTGCACTAATCGCCGCCAACTGGCCCTCGAGCACGGCGTGATACATTCGCCGCAGCTTCGAATTCAGCTTGCCAACTGCATGGGTTCGGGTCATGTCACTGGCATAGCCAGCAACCATCGCGCCGACATCAATTAATAATAATTCATTCGAGGCAATTGGGTGATCGGAAGCATGCACGTGCGGCAGCGCGCTCCGATTACCGGACGCAACAATGGTGTCGAATGCCGGCCCGTCCGCGCCCAGACGCCGCATCCAGAACTCGATTTCCGCCGCTAGGTCTATCTCGGTCATCGAGCTTCGAAAGCGCCGGAGCGCGTGTGCGACTGCGGCGGAGTTGAGCTGAACCGAAGCCTTGATGGTTGCGATTTCGGCTGGAGATTTGATCATCCGGAGCTGTTCCACAACTCCGTCCATCGGTTTCAGGCGGATGCGCTCCAGGTCCTGCTTCAGATCTTCGAAACCGGCAAAGCTGATTCGATTCCGCTCGAAACCAACAGACTTCAGGCGCAGGCGCTTGATCCAAGTGCAGACCTGTTTCAAAAGCGCGCCTTTGGCGACCTTCACCTCGCAATCGGACTCGAGCGGCGCCTGGATCGCATAGCGCGGGTCGGTAAACAGGATGGCGCGCTCAGGCGTTAGCAGAAGGGCTGCGTTGCTGCCGGTGAATCCTGTCAGATACCGAACATTCGGAAGCGCCGTCGTGAGGAACGCGCCGGCGCGCGCTTCTTCGAGGTTAGCAAGCAAACGCTGGCGGCGCGTTGAGAACTCGGTCGGATTCTCCATCCCGGCCTACGGTTTCAGCAATAGCTTGCCCGTGGTTTTGCGGCCTTCGAGATCCCGATGCCCTTGAGCGGCATCCGCGAGCGGATACACGCGATAAATCTGAACCCGCAAACGGCCGTCAGCAATCCAGCGGAAAATGTCGGATGACCGCCAGCGCATCTCCTCGGGCTCGCTGATGTATTGCGTAAGCGTGGGACGCGTGAGAAACAGCGAGCCTTTCTGGCTGAGCACCAACGGCTGGATCGGATCTACCGCGCCGCTCGAATTCCCAAAGCTGGCCATCATGCCGCGCGGCTTCAGGCAGTCGAGGCTCTTCATAAACGTCGCTTTGCCAACCGAGTCGTACACGACTTCAACGCCGCGTCCGCCGGTAATCTGTTTCACGGCGTGGGTGAAATCCGTTTGCGTGTAGAGAATGACATGGTCGGCGCCGTGATCCCTCGCGAGCTGAGCCTTGTCCTCAGTCGAAACCGTGCCGATCACCGTAGCGCCGATAATCTTCGCAATCTGAACCAATAGCAGGCCAACACCGCCCGCTGCCGCATGAATCAGGCAGGTCTGGCCGGCTTTTAATGGAAACGTTGAATACGCAAGGTAGTGCGCGGTCATGCCCTGTAGCAGCGCCGCGGCGCCTTGCTCAAACGTGACGTCGTCGGGCAATGGCACCACTAACGATTGGGGCACGGAGGCGTACTCCGCGTACGCGCCCCGCGCCATCGTGTAGGCAACCCGCTGACCGGGACGGAATCTCGATCCATTCGCCTCTTGGATGGTCCCAGCGCCTTCGCTGCCCAGCATCACGGGTGTTTCTGGAGCTTTATAGAGTCCGGTGCGGTAGTAAACATCGATGAAGTTAATCCCCGTCGCTTCCAGCTTGACAAGAACTTCGCCTTCCCCGGGCTCCGGCTTGGGAACATCGATGTACTTCAGGTTTTCAGGACCACCGAGGGGGTCGGCAACGACGGCCTTCATGTGCCGATTCTACGACGGAGTACCGAAACAGCTCTCCAAACCTGCTGCCGCAGCGAAAACCTCACCTCGCGGTCACCTGACTGCTCTAATGTGAGATTCGCCGCCTGCCGATCAGAAGAGTAGCACGGCTATGCCAATGCGCTCAAAGCAGCCGGATTCAACTCCGAACAGACTGTTCGGCAGTCCGGCAAGCCTACCCCCGGTGATCGCCTCAATAGCCCTTTGTCTTCTTGCGCCCAAAGCCTGGGGCGGGGAAGTCGAATCCGGCACCCTGCCGGTACTCACGACGGCTAAGCAAGTCCGAAGCCTTAGCCCCGATCAGGCCGGGCGGCATTACCCGATTCATCTTCACGCGGTGGTCACGTATTTCGATGCGGTCTCACCCGATCTGTTCTTGCAGGATGCTAGTGGCGCTCTGTGGGTCAAATGGTCCCGAGCACTTCCGAAACCCAAAGTAGGCGATCTGTTGGATCTGCAGGGCAACAGTACATTGGACGATTTTGCTCCCGATGTGGCGAATCCGCGATTTACAATCGTCGGACATTCCAGTCTGCCTCGGCCGAAGCGGGTTTCATTCGAAGAGATGGCAAGCACTTCCGAAGACAGCCGCTGGGTCGAAGTAGAAGGGATTATCCGTCAGGCTGAATATCTTCAACGTGCCGCGAACGAACGAGTGCTTTGGATGGAGCTAGCCGTGATAGGCGGCCACATCGATTTGGTTATTCCCTGGGATGGCACGCCTGTTCCTACTGGCCTCGTCGATGCCCGCGTCAGAGTTCGAGGAGCCTGTGGCGCGGAGTTTAGCGCAAAAGATCAATTGATCGGGGTGCAATTGTATGTGCCGAGCCTCAAAGAGATTTCGCTAATCGAGGCATCTCAGCCATTTCCGTTCGATGAGGCTCCGGCGACGCCCATTGGCCAGTTGCAAAGGTACGGATTTCATAACCCTGTCGGACATCGGGTGAAGCTGACGGGCGTTGTCACGGCCTACTTGCCGGGAACTGGTTTCTACATGCAAGACGCCTCCGGCAGCCTTCACGTCGTGACACGTCAGAATCTGGCGTTGAGCGCCGGAGATCGGATTGAGACTTTGGGTTTCGTGGCGATCGTCGCATCGCATGTGCAGCTCGAAGATGCGTTATCCCGAAAAATAGGAAGCGGTCCGCCCCCCCAGTCGAAGGTGCTGACCGCTGAAGAGGCGAGTAGCGGAAAATTTGATTCCGAGCTGGTGAAATTGCGGGGATCGGTGGTCGGAAGATCTTCCTGGTCTAGAGAATCCACACTCGTATTGCGTCAAAACAACACCATGTTTTCGATGTCATTGCCTCTTTGGATGCGGGATTTGCCGGAGGAGGGCAGCACCGTCGAGGTAACCGGAATTTGCGTCAATGAGCTCGATGCTCTCGGCCGCCTCAGAGAGTTTCGGTTGTTTGCGCGCTCGCCTCAAGATATAGCCGTTCTCCGGACGCCTCCCTGGTGGACGCTTCGGCACGCAATCGCAGCGATGGGAGTCTTTGCGGCTTCGAGCATACTGGTCCTGGCCTGGGTCCTCGTACTGCGCCGGCGTGTGCAGTTTCAAACCCGAGTGATCAGGCAAAAGCTCGAGCAGGAAGCGAGCCTCAAAGAAACAGCCGAAATGGCGAACGAGGCCAAAAGCGAATTTGTCGCCAACATGAGCCATGAAATTCGCACTCCGATGAACGCCATCTTAGGCTTCACGGACCTGTTGATGACGACGGCTCTCGATGCGGAACAGCAGGATTACGTCCAGACTGTTCAGTTTTCTTCTCGCGCCCTGCTGCGGATTCTGAACGATATTCTTGATTTTTCGAAAATCGAGGCCGGCCAGATGAGGCTGGAAAACATTTCCTTTTCGGTCCCGGAGTGTGCGGAACGCGTACTTCAGCTAATCGCTCCGGAAGCCGCGCGCAAAGGAATTGCCACAGTGCTTCATGTTGACCCCGCCGCGCCTGAGCACGTCATGGGTGACCCTTATCGGCTGCACCAGGTGCTCTTGAACCTGCTCAGCAACGCGCTGAAGTTTACCGATCGAGGTGAAATCCAATTAGCGGCCGCGCTTCAAGGCAGCAACGCTGGGCACGCGGAATTCGAGTTTATTGTGAGCGATACCGGGATTGGCATTCCTCGCGAGGCACAACAACGAATTTTCGAGTGTTTTCAGCAAGCCGACGGCTCCACCACGCGTAAGCACGGAGGTACAGGTTTGGGACTCGCCATTTGCACGCGCCTGGTAAATCTTTTCGGAGGCAGAATGTGGGTCGAAAGCGAGCCCGGGAAAGGCAGCGAATTCCACTTCACGGCTCGATTCACGCTGCCCCTGACCGGAGACGCTGATGGCGAGAAGCAATCGCCTGCAATCAGCCAACGCAACTCCCACGAGCAGCTTGTGGCGATGACGTCCTAAACGGCCCAACTGAAATCCCGGTTGCTGTCGCCCAGGCGATGGTCGGACGAGCGCAGACGCATCAGTTCCAACCGCAACGCATCCACCAGCGCGCGCCAGCTCGCATCAATTACGTTCGTCGATACGCCCACCGTGGCCCAAGTGCGGCGATGGTCGCTCCATTCGACCAGCACCCGCACCTTCGATTCGGTGCCGCCCGTTCCGAGCACCCGAACTTTGTAGTCGGTAAGCCGAACCTCCGTGATGGCCGGATACATGGATGAAAGACATTGCCGCAGACACATATCGAGCGCGTGCACAGGGCCTTGCCCATTCGCAGTGCTTGAGTGCACGTCTTCGCCAACTCGCAACGTGACGCTCGCGGTGGTCACCGTGTCATCGCGACCGGATAGCTTCTTGCTCGAGCTGGTTTGAAGCTTCGTAGAAACTTGATAGCTGACCAGATCGAAAGGATGGAAATCGGGATGCGCCGCCTCGCGCACCAGCAACTCGAAAGTCCCTTCGGCAGCCTCAAAATCATAGCCCTGATGTTCCATGTGCTTGATGCGCTGGAGAAGTTCGTGCCGTGAAGCGTCCGTAAGCGTCTCGTTAAGCCCAAGTTGGTTGAGCTTGAAAGAGATATTCCCACGGCCCGAAAGGTCGCTCAGCAGCACTCGCTGCCGGTTACCTACGGATTCCGGTTGAAGATGCTCGTAAGTGGCTGCATCTTTCATGACGGCGCTCACGTGAACTCCGCCTTTATGGGCAAATGCGCTGGTCCCCACGAAGGGTTGATCGCGGCGCAATGGAAGGTTGGCCAGCTCCGATATGAAACGTGCAACCTGGGTCAGATTTTTCAGATTATCGGTGCCGATCGTGGTGTGGCCAAGCTTTAACTCCAGGTTCGGAAGAATGGAACAGAGGTTCGCATTCCCGCAACGCTCCCCGTACCCGTTGATGCAGCCCTGCACATGCGTGGCGCCCGCTTCGACCGCCAAAATCGTATTCGCGACCGCAACATCGGAATCGTTGTGGCAATGAATTCCGAGCACGCCGTCGAAACGCTCCCGAATCTTCTCAACAATTTCAGTCAATCGATCAGGTAGCGTGCCGCCGTTTGTATCGCATAGGCACAGCAGATCCGCGCCGGCTTCTTTCGCCGCTTCCAGAGTACGCAGCGCGAACGTTGGATTGGCATTATAGCCGTCAAAGAAATGCTCGGCGTCATAGATCACTTCGCGGCCAGCGGCCTTGAGATAACAGACTGTATCGGAGATGAGTTGGAGATTCTCTTCTTCGCTGATTCCAAGCGCGCGCCGGACGTGAAAATCCCAGGATTTGCCGAAAATAGAGACAGCGGGAGTCCCAGCCTCTAGAAGCTGTGCGACATTTGCGTCATCCTCTACTCGATTCTTCGCAAAGCGAGTCGCCCCGAACGCGGTCAGTTTCGCGTGTTTCAGCTTCAGCGTTTTGGCGCGTTCGAAAAACTCCTTGTCCTTGGGGTTGGAACCCGGCCAGCCGCCCTCGATGTAATCGAGTCCCAATTCGTCAAGCTTTGCCGCAATCAGAAGCTTGTCATCCACCGAAAAGGAAACGGCTTCCCCTTGTGTGCCATCGCGAAGAGTAGTGTCTAGCGTAAAGATCTTCATATAATCGTCGATTTCACATGCCTTCAACATCGCCTTAAAAAGCAAAAGCCACCAAGCTGGAGTTTTCCGCCGGTGGCCTCAAAATCGTAAACGCGTGAGGTCTCAGGCGGGGCCTCTAATCGCCACGCCAATAAGAATCCCAATCTGAATACCGAGAGCCATGAGACCTTAGGCCTTCATTATAGGACAGCCATTCGAATGAATTAAGGCGCGCCATTCAGCGCGGCTGAAGAACTACAAGCGCCATACGAGTAACGCGCGAGCCTTACGGCCGCTCGTGAAGCTTCGGCTGTTTGGCCGATGAGCGTTGTACGTATTCGTTCAATGGTGCCGGATACCATGACAGGGATCGGATAGCGCAACCTTTGGCGGAGCCGGTGGATCGCGAGAAGCCCGGCCGTTACGTTGCGCGTCTAGTGGCAAATCTCAAGCAGCAGAATGTCCGGCCGCCGTCGATGAGCCCCTTTTGCCTGTTCTTAGTAGTTCTTCGAGCGACGCACTGGTATATCGCCTGCGGCGAAGATAATGCTGCTGCAGCACATGCCCTGGCTCCGTCGAGCACCAAAGTGCGGCTCGAGAGTGCATGTCCAAGCGCGTTGGCGGCGCGAAACGGCGTGTCGCCCATAGAAAGGGGCGTTCTTTCAATCATCACGACGCCCCCTTCCGTCCGCTCATTCGCCGCCTTATGGATTTTCCGGCCCGGTGGGACCAACCTTCGAGATGGCATTCCTGAGCAGTTCAGTTTGCTCCTCTGCTCCGGGTGCGCTTTCTTCAGCGGCTAACGCTGCTGGGTTCGTGGTCTTGCGTTCTGAAGGATTTTCGGGACCTGTCGGGCCTACTCCGGGTGATGACATACTTTTTCTCCTTTACTCATTTGCGGGCGGCGCGATGAAATATCATGACGTCGCTCGCTGCTCTTCCGCGAATGTATGCAAGTTTCGTTCCGTCCGGACTCCAGGCGAAATAAATGATCTGATCCTCGCCGGACGCAGTCAGTTGACGCGGTGCGCCGCCATTCAAAGCTTGACGCCAAAGGTTGGAAAAGCCGCCTGTTACGGCAACATAATCCAGCGCGGAACCGTCGGGGCTCCAGCGCACCGGTGTCGATTTTGACGCATTGATCGGCACGTCCGGTAGCTCTTTAAGAATTTCGCCGGTTCCAAGCGAGAGGATTGCGACATGCCAACGCCCGTTAAATTCCCGGACTTGGCATACGATCTTTTGCCCGTCAGGCGAGAGGAACGGATTCCGTCCTTGCTGCGCGGATACACGCACGGGCGTGCCGCCGGTTATCGGTATTTTCCAGACTGACGGGCTATTCGATGGCCAGGACATGTATACGATCCAGCGCCCGTCGCGCGAAACATCGGGCTGGCTGTCGAAGTTCGAACCGCTGGTCATCTGAACACGTTGCCCGTTTCGCCGATTCAAGCGCCAGATATTGAAGTCCTCGCCGCCGGTCGCGCAGTTGGACGAATAAACCACGGGTAAATCACCGCTCGATGTGGCGGGCTCCCTTTGAACGCAGTTTTCCGGCGTGCCCAGTTCTTGCACATTTCCGTCCTGGTCCGTTCGAGCAAGATTTACGCTTCCAGTCCGCAAAGAGGGGAAGACGATTGTTCCATTGTCGAGCCACGCCAGGCTTTCCACGTCCTCGGCCTGCGGAGTCAACCGGCGCGGTTGCTCCAACCGGTTTGTCTCTGCAATCCAGATGGATGATCGGCGATCCAAGTTGATGGCAGCTAACGTCTGGCCGTACCGCGTGACACTGACACTATCGAATGCACTCGCGGTGGGCAGCTCATGGAATTTGCCAGTCGGTAGATAGATCTGCTCGAGGTGATTTTGCAACGCACCTTCCCCCAGAGCCGAAGCAATAATCGACGTTCCCCCGTCCAGCCACACCGGGTAGCTGAGGTTGCGAAGATCGCCCGGCGCAAACTCGTGTACGGAACGGCCGTCTAACGAGAAGATATGCAGGGTAGGCTTCGTCGGTTTATCGAGTTGTGCCGGAAAAGCAATCGCCGCAATCTGGTCCCCCCGCGGCGACCACGCAAGCTGCTCGCGAACAAGAGTGTTGAGCTTTGTGGCGATCCGGTGCGCGTCTAAAGGCTCGTGCGTGGAACCTAAAAAGATGGACGCGGCACTCGAGCCCCGCTCCTCTGAGCGCCGCAAGAATGCGAATTTTTGCCCGTCGGGTGAAAAGGCGACCGGCCCATCGATATTTTCCAGAATCAACCCCGGTATTCCCGAGGGCAGCTTCAAGCGATACAGGCGACCCAGTTCCTCTTGCGCGTTCTTCAAAACGTAATACAACGAGTCGCCATCAGGCGAGAAGGTCAACCCGATGCAATGGTTGTCGGTGATGGAAACCCGCATCTCGGTGCCGTGCTCGAGTTGCCGGATGTGCAGCGATTCATCGCGCCCCTTTCCAGAGACATAGGCTAAGCTTTTGCCATCCGGTGAGATGGTCGCGAGCAAAACGTTGCCGTCGTATGTAATGCGGCGCGGAGCTTCCAATTGAAACCAGTCCGGCGATAGAAACCGGTACCGGCCTCCCAAGCCCCACCACCAGAACGCGAAAGCAAGCAGCAATCCGGCAATTACTGCTGCCGCCGACCGCGAATATCCTCGCGGTTTGGCCCGTGTCGGGAAACTTAAAGGCGGAGCGGCGATCCCCGGATTGACGATCGCGTGCAGCTTTCGGAGTTCGCTACCCATTTCCTTTGCCGATTGATAACGCTCATCCGGGTCCTTCTGCAGCGCTCGTTGAATGATGGACTGCAGTTCGGGGGATGTCTGCGGAAGACCGATCTGGGGCGGTAGCGGAGCATCGAGGATCGCGACGATGACGTGGCTATCGGTGTCGCCCTCGAAAGGACGCCGGTGCGCCAGCATTTCATAGAGGATTACGCCCAGGCTCCAAAGGTCGCTGCGGGCATCGACCTCCTGTCCTAGCGCCTGTTCCGGCGACATATAATGCACCGTCCCAAGCAGCGCTCCGTGCCGGGTCAATGTAGCGCGCGAACCTTCATGCGCTGGCGTTTCCGTTAGCTTGGCAAGCCCGAAATCGATGACTTTCACGTATCCGTCATCCCGGAGCATGATATTGCCCGGTTTCAGATCGCGGTGGATGATGCCGGCCGCGTGCGCTTGCGCCAGCGCAGAGATGATTTGCGTGGCGATAATGATCACTTGCGGCGTATCGATCGCGCCTCGGTTCATGGCCGTACGCAACGTGACGCCTTCGATATATTCGCTAGCGATGAAATAATCGCGGCCAATATTGCCAATGTCGTAGATAGTGAGGATGTTGGGATGATTCAGGGCCGAAGCAGTGCGTGCTTCATCCTGGAAGCGTCGCAGCATTTCCGGCTCGGTGGTGAATTCGGCCGGCAAAAACTTGAGCGCAACTTGGCGGCCCAGGCGCGAGTCGACCGCCAGGTACACGTCGCCCATTCCGCCCGAGCCCAAGTGCCGCAGAATGCGATACGGCCCAAATTCGCGGCCTTCCCGCGCTCCGGGTCTGACGATTGTGTCTTGCAATGCGGCGGAATGCGGCTGTGAGGTCCCACGATTACCGAACCATCGTAAACTTTTGGTGATCTCTTCGCGCAGCCTAGCCATGCCACGATGGGCCACTTTCATCCAGCTTGTGTTTATCGATTGTCGCGCATGGAAACACGCGCCGTCTACGCCCCGTGCTCGAAAGTATTCTAAAACCGCTTCCGCTGGTCCGCCTTCCCCGAACCCGGAGTGAAATCCGGGGGAAAGGCGGTCTACGCTTTCAGGTGCAGGCTGTTGTGAATGGCGTAGAGCGCCAGTTCCAGTCTGTCTGAAACGCCTAGCTTGTCGAACACGTTGTGTAGGTGATTTTTCACGGTCTGCTCCGTGATGAACATCTTCTCCGCAATCTCTTTGTTTTTGTAACCTTGCGCGATCAGAACGATGATCTCCCGCTCCCGCTGGCTCAGTTGCGCCCGCTCACGGCTCGTTTTGCCGTTCGAGTGCACGGCGGGAAACTCGCCCGGAGATGCAAACTGCCGGATCACCGCTGCCGTGGTGGTCGAATCGAGCCAGATCTCCCCGGCATGGACCTTATGTATGCTCTTTTCAATCAGCGCGGTAGAGGAATCCTTCAGCAGAATTCCGCTGCAGCCCAGCTTCATCGCTTCCACGAATTCGTCCTTGCTATCGGCGGTCGCGAACAGAAGTACTTTGGCGCGTGGTGCACGGGTTTGCAGAGTCCGGAGTACGGTCAAACCGTCCACTTTCGGCAATTTCACATCCATGAGAACCACATCGGGGTCCAAGTTAGCGGATTTTTCGATCGCTTCGATGCCATCTCCCGCCTCGGCAATCACTTGGATGCTCGGCTGCCGGCTCAGCACAGCCTGCAGTCCCTCTAGGACAATCGGCTGTCCGTCAGCTATTAACACGCGGATAGGTGTTGTTGACATCCACATTTGCCCTGAAGCTCGGGTCGGTTGAGCTAGGGTACTTGCAGTAGAAGTACCAAAACGCTAGATCGAAAGAACGTCGTGTACGGATTATAGTGCGAAACGACGGCTTTTCTCTAGCCTAAACTTACCGATCCCCCTAGGCCCTTAGGTCCTCCTGAAGTACTATTCGGCCTCAAACAAAAGTTTCTACAGTCGTGTTGCGAAAAATTATCGGGCGGTCGCTGAACGTACGACTCCGCACAGCCGACCCGAATACACCAGGATCTCTCCTACAATAACTGCATGCCGAAATTGTCGATTCAAGATCTGGATATAAAGAATAAGGTAGTTTTTATCCGCGCAGACTTCAATGTACCGTTAGCCGGAGAGGACGGGATCGAGATCGGCAGTGATAAACGAATTCGCGCCTCATTGCCCACGATTCAGTATGCCATCGAACATTGCGCCTCGGTGGTGCTCGCGAGTCACTTAGGTCGGCCGAAAGGAAAACGTGATCCGAAGTTGAGCTTGGCTCCGGTCGCGAAACGGTTGAGCGAGCTGCTTGGGAGATCCGTATCGCTTGCACCGGACTGCATCGGCGTAGAGACTGCGGCCATGAAGCCGAAGCCGGGCGAAGTCTTATTGCTCGAAAACCTCCGTTTTCACACCGAGGAGGAGACGAACGACCCTGAGTTTGCCCGCCAACTAGCATCGCTGGCAGACATCTACGTAAACGATGCGTTCGGAACGGCGCACCGCGCGCATGCCTCGACCGTAGGCATCGTGTCGCACCTGCCGCTTGCCGCCGCTGGGCTGTTGATGCATCGTGAACTGGAATGGCTCGGCCGCGTGACACAGAATCCGGATCGTCCTTGCGTGGCGCTCCTTGGAGGCGCGAAAGTCTCCGACAAGATCGAAGTCATCGAGAACTTGATCGGCATCGTGGATCGTTTATTGATTGGCGGCGCCATGGCATACACTTTTCTGCGGGCGCGCGGCGAATCCACAGGCCGCTCGCTGGTTGAAGAGGATAAAATCGACCTGGCTCGCAATCTACTAGTGAGCGCCAGCGCCAAGCTCATGTTGCCGCTCGACCATGTCGTCGTTCGTGAGGTGAAGCCGGGTGCGGCTTTCGAGGTCGTCCAGGAGATTGCGGCCGATCAGATTGCAGTAGATATTGGACCGCAGACTATCGATCACTACGCGGAAGTGATTCGCGACGCGAAGACCGTGATCTGGAATGGGCCCATGGGCATCTTCGAAATGCCGCCGTTCGATAAGGGAACTGTCGAGGTGGCCAAGGCCGTTGCTGAATCGTGCGCCGTCTCCGTCGTGGGCGGCGGTGATTCTGAAAAGGCCATCAAGAGCGCGGGTGTGGCGGACCGAATCACCCATGTCTCCACCGGGGGTGGTGCATCGCTCGAGTTCTTGGCCGGTATTGAGTTGCCCGGCGTTGCGGCGCTCACTGACAAGGCTGCGACTACAGCATAATCCAAGCCTCAGGCTGAAACGGCGGATAAAGCGTGCGGCGAACTGGATGCATGCGGCAAGCGAAAGCAGAACGTGGCGCCTTTGCCCAGCTCCGATTCCACCCAGATCCGGCCTCGGTATTGCTCGGCGATTTTCTGGCAGATCGCGAGCCCGAGGCCCGTGCCCTCGTACTCTTCGCTGCTGTGCAGACGTTTGAATAACCCGAACACCTTTTCCTGATGCTCGGGCCCAATTCCCAATCCGTTGTCGCGCACGCGAATCGTGGATTCACCGCCTGCTTCGCTTGCGAAAATGTGAATCTCAGGCTTCACGCCCGGCATTCGGTATTTGATCGCGTTCTCTATCAGATTCTCAAGCAAGTTCGCAACATGCGTCTCCGCCATGGAGAGCTGCGGCAGGGGGCCGGCGTAAATCGCCGCTCCCGTAGCCCGCATCAGCCCTTGCATTTTCCTGAGAACGCCTTCGAGGACCGCATTTGCATCCGTTTCCACGTCCCGCGCGGGAATCCCGGCGCTCACCTGCATAAAGGCAAGCAGGTCTCGGAATAACAGCTCCATCCGCGCAGCACTGGTGAGAATGATGGACAAACACTGCCGTGTGTCTTCGTCGAGCGCGAGATCCGGATTCCGGCGCAGCTTTTCACTGTACAACGCTAGGTTCCTTAGCGGCTCGCGCAGTTCATGAGACGCCGAGAAGACAAACTGCTCGACGTCCACATTCAGCCGTTTCAACTCGGTTTTGCGCTCTGCCAGTTCGTCTCGCGCACGTTGTGCTGCTTGTGTCTGCTCCCGCAGGCGTACCGCAACGTGTCGTTCGTCCTCCGCGGCCTTGAGCGCCGCCCGCGCCCAGCTCACCAGTGTCGAAACCGGGATTGGGCGTTGGATCAGCAGCGGGGTTCCAAGGCGCGGCGAATTTTCGAGGGTGTTGCCATCCGTAATCACCAGGAGAGGAGGCCCGCATCGCTCCGGGTCGTCACGAAGCACCGCTGAGAGCTGATCGAGAGATCCATCGCTCAGCGCATTTTCGGCCACGATAGCCGCCGTTGCGCCATGTCGCAAACAGCCGCAGAGCTCCTCCATATTTCCGCACTGTGCTGCGGGGAGACCTGCTTTGCTGAGAGCGTCTACCATTAGCGAGCATTCGCGAACATTGGCCCCCAGTATTACAATTCGTTCGCGGTCGGCGGTTTGCATTGCTGTTCCTTCGTAGTTGCCCGCACGTCCGCGGCACACCGATAAAAGGTGACTCCCGGCTCCTAAGGCGAGCCGACCTCTCAGATTCCCTACATGTTTATGCCCATTGCGGGAAAAAGGTGACACAACAAACGAGGGAGAACCCTAAGTCAGTTCATATTCCAGAATGGGAGAGATGCTGACACAACAAAATGCAACGATAAAACGTCTAACGCGGTAGTCCATGCGAAATGCCGCGCCCATGCTGACGTTTGAAACAGCTTCATTGTCTCTTCCCATGAGAAGGGGTTAGCCCATGAATCCGAGTACACTCGAGCCGCGCTCAACCGAGCCGCCCCACCCAGATACCGCGCTTCCACCCATCGATCTGGATAACACCGCCGGTTCGCACAACCGTTGGTGGGTCTGGCTTCTGGTTTTCGCGGCGATCGGCTTTGGCTGCTACAAGCTCTATCAGTACGAAACCGGCAAACGCGAAGCGCTTGCCGCAGTGACGAAGGGCGCTATGCGGCCGCAGACGATCTCTGTGGTCGCGGCCACCGCCCGGCGGGGCGACCTGCCCGTATATTTGCAAGGTCTCGGAACAGTCACCGCCTTTAACACGGTCACGGTGAAGACCAGGGTGGACGGCCAGCTCATCAGCGTTAACTTCCAAGAAGGTCAAAACGTTCGCAAGGGTGAACTGCTGGCCGAGATCGACCCGCGCCCGTATCAAGTCGCGTTGGATCAAGCCATCGGCAATCTGGATGAAGCGAAGGGCACGCTCGTCAAAGATCAAGCCGCGCTGAAAGACGCGCAGGTGAACTACGTGCGTGACCAGGAGCTCTTCCGCCAGCAGATCATCGCCAAACAGCAGCTCGACACGCAGCTTGCTACCGCCGACCAGTTCCGCGGGGCGATAGAAGCAGATCGCGCCGGGATCGCTGCTGCTCAGGCCGCTCTCGACAACGCCAAACTCAATCTCGGCTATACGAAGATCCTTTCGCCCATCAGCGGCCGCATCGGTCTTCGTCAGGTGGACGCAGGCAACATGGTCCATGCAACGGACACCAACGGCCTTGCGGTCATTACGCAGCTCCAACCGATCGCCGTGATCTTTAGCATCCCGGAGGATCAGCTCCCTCCCGTGCTTTCGAAGCTTCGTCAAGGCCTGAAAATGCGTACTGACGCCTATGATCGCGATCAGACGAAGAAACTCGCGGAGGGCACGCTGCTCACCGTCGACAACGAAATCGATACCGCGACCGGCACGTCGCGCCTCAAGGCAATTTTCCCCAACACCGATTACGCCCTTTTTCCGAATCAGTTCGTAAATATCCGGCTCTGGCTCGATACCCGCAAAGGCGTAATCATCATTCCCTCCGTCGCCATCCAACGCGGCCCAACTGGCAGCTTCGTGTATATCGTTAAGGACGACAACACCGTCGCCGTGCGCCCGGTCCGGGTTGATCTCACGGTGGGCAATGAGGTTTCGGTGGGAGAAGGACTGGATCCCGGAGAGCGCGTGGTTGTCGATGGCGCGGAGAAATTGACCGACGGCATGAAGGTCACCTTGCGCCCGCCTAATGGCACTCGCACGAACCGGAGCCCGCAGGAATGAGTCCTTCTCGGCCGTTTATCCTGCGGCCGGTCGCCACTTCGCTGTTGATGGCCGGCATTCTGATCGCAGGCGGTATTGCGTACAAGGAACTGGCTGTTTCCGCGCTGCCCGAAGTCGATTACCCCACCATCCAGTGCCTCACCTTTTATCCCGGCGCAAGCCCTGAAGTGATGGCCTCCTCCGTCACGGCGCCGCTTGAGCGCACCTTCGGCCAAGTCCCTGGCCTGAAGCAGATGACAAGCACCAGCTCCTACGGTAGTTCGATCATCACGCTGCAATTTGATCTCGATCTCAACATCGATATCGCCGAGCAGCAGGTGCAAGCCTCCATCAATGCTGCCGGTACTTATCTACCGCCCGATCTTCCTAACCCGCCTATTTACAGCAAGGTGAATCCCGCGGATGCGCCCATCCTCACGCTCGCGCTCACCTCGAAAACCATTCCGCTCACCAAGGTCGAAGATCTCGCCGATACGACTCTCTCGCAAAAAATCTCGCAATTGCCCGGCGTCGGACTGGTAACCATCAGCGGCGGCGAAAAACCCGCGGTTCGCATCCGCGCCAACCCCACCGCACTCGCCGCTTACGGTCTCAGCCTCGAAGACGTACGCACCGCTCTCAACGAGACCAACATCAATCAAGCTAAAGGCAGCTTTGATGGTCTCCGCCAGTCCTACACCATCGGTGCAAACGATCAGATCCTGACCAGCAACGGCTACAAGCCGGTAATCATTGCGTATAAAAACGGCGCGCCTGTGCGCCTTGAGGACGTCGCGACCGTGGTCAACGGTCCTGAAGACCTGAATGAAGCGGCATGGATGAACACCGTTCCAGCCGTCATCCTCAACATCCAGCGCCAGCCCGGAGCAAACATCATCTCCGTGGTGGACCGCATCAAAGCTCTTCTTCCGCAGCTTCGCGTCTCATTGCCCTCCGGAATCGAGGTCGCCACGCTCACCGATCGCACCACCACCATTCGCGCCTCCGTCGAAGACGTTCAGTTCGAGCTCATGCTCACCGTCGCGCTTGTGGTCATGGTGATCTTCCTGTTCCTCCGGAATCTCGCAGCCACCGTGATCCCGAGCGTCGCCGTCCCGCTCTCCATCGTCGGCACCTTCGGGGTGATGTACCTGCTCGGGTACAGCCTCAACAACCTGACGCTGATGGCGCTCACCATCTCCACCGGCTTTGTTGTCGACGACGCCATCGTGATGATCGAAAACATCTCGCGCTATCTGGAGCAAGGCGAGTCGCCTCTGCGCGCCGCCCTGCGCGGCTCCGAACAGATCGGGTTCACCATTGTTTCGCTCACCATCTCATTGATCGCGGTGCTCATCCCCTTGCTCTTCATGGGCGATATCGTCGGCCGGCTCTTTCGCGAGTTCGCCATCACCCTCGCCGTAACCATTCTGGTTTCCGCCTTCGTCTCGCTCACCCTCACGCCCATGATGTGCGCCAAAATCCTGCGCCACAAACCGGAAGCCGACCAAGGCTGGTTCTATCGCGAATCTGAGCGCGCGTTTAATTGGGTCATTTGGCGCTATGGGACCACGCTGCAATGGGTTCTGCGCCATCAACCGCTCACGTTGCTGGTTACGGTCGCGACCCTCGCCGCAACGATCTTTCTCTACATCCTGATACCCAAAGGCTTCTTCCCGGTGCAGGATACAGGACTCATTCTGGGCGTGTCGGAGGCTCCGCCGTCCGTCTCCTTCGATGCCATGTCGCAGCGTCAACAAGCCCTGGCGCGCGTTATCCTGCGCGACCCCGCTGTCGAAAGCCTCTCGTCTTTCATCGGCATTGACGGCGTCAACACAACTTTAAATAGCGGCCGCATTCAAATCAATTTGAAACCGCTCGCCGAACGGCGTATCAGCGCCAGCGCTGTTATCCGCCGTCTGCAGCCGAAGCTCGCTCAGGTTGAAGGCATCACCCTTTTCATGCAGCCGGTGCAGGATCTAACCGTCGAAGATCGCGTCAGCCGCACTCAATTTCAATACACGCTGGAGGACGCGAATGGCGCTGAGCTGAACACCTGGACCGCGCGGCTCGTCGATAAACTAAAAACCTTACCAAGTCTGCGCGACGTCGCAACGGACCAGCAGAATGGCGGTTTTGAAACTACGCTGGTCATCGATCGCGATACCGCCTCGCGCCTCGGCATCGGCATGCAGCAGATCGATGACACGCTCTACGATGCCTTCGGGCAGCGCCTCGTCTCGACGATGTTCACGCAGCTTAATCAATACCATGTGGTGCTCGAAGTTGCGCCCGAATATCGCCAGAACCCCTCCGATCTGAACAATATCTACGTCCATTCATCCAATGGCGGCGAAGTCCCGCTTAGCGCCTTCTCTCATTTTGAGGAGACCAGCGCACCGCTCACAGTCAATCATCAAGGCCAGTTCCCGGTCGTGACGATTTCATTCAATTTGCCTGAAGGCGAATCGCTGGGCCATGCGGTCAACTCAATTAAGGAGGCTGAGCAGCAGATCGGCCTGCCCATCAGCGTGCATTCGAGCTTCCAGGGCACCGCCGCAGCCTTTCAGAACTCGCTCTCAAACGAACCGCTGCTGATCCTTGCGGCCATTGTTGTGGTCTACATCATCCTCGGCGTGCTTTATGAAAGCTACATCCATCCCATCACCATCCTTTCGACCCTCCCATCGGCCGGCGTTGGCGCGATTCTCGCACTTTTCATCTGTCATGACGATTTCAACGTCGTCGCGCTCATCGGCATCATTCTGTTGATCGGTATCGTCAAGAAAAACGCCATTATGATGATTGATTTCGCCCTCGAAGCCGAGCGCGTGGACGGCAAAAGTCCGCTGGAAGCCATCTATCAGGCATCCCTGCTGCGTTTCCGCCCTATCATGATGACCACCATGGCGGCGTTGTTCGGCGGATTGCCGCTTGCTGTCGGCAGCGGCGTCGGTTCGGAGCTGCGCCGTCCCCTCGGCATCACGATTGTCGGCGGCTTGATTGTCAGTCAGGTGCTCACGCTCTACACCACGCCCGTCGTCTATCTATTCTTCGACCGTCTCGCTAAGCGCGTCACTCGCTCGCGAGAGTTAAGAGATGCGCGTCACGGCTACATTCAGCCGGTGCATGCGGAGTAGGCCGTGAATTTATCGGCTCCCTTCATCCAGCGCCCCGTCGCAACGTCTTTACTGACTGCGGCTCTCGCCTTGTCCGGCGCGCTTGCATTTCGCCTCTTGCCTGTCGCCCCGCTCCCCCAAGTTGAATTCCCCACCATTTACGTGCATGCTCAACTCCCGGGTGCAAGTCCCGAGACCATGGCGTCGGCAGTCGCCACGCCGCTTGAGCGCCAATTCGGCCGGATTTCCGGCATAACGGAAATGACTTCTTCGAGCCAGTTAAGCTCAACCCATATTGTGTTGCAGTTCGACCTCGACCGCAACATCGACGCAGCCAGCCGCGATGTGCAAGCCGCCATCAATGCCGCGCGCGGCCAACTCCCCGCGGACATGCCGAGCAACCCGGGCTACTGGAAATCCAATCCCGCCGATTCGCCCATCCTCATGCTCGCCATGACTTCCGATACCTACGACCGGCCGCACATGTACGATCTCGCGGATTCAATCATTGCGCAAAAAATCTCGCAGGTCGATGGTGTTGGCGAAGTTGATGTCTGGGGCAGCTCGCGCCCTGCCGTTCGTGTCGAAGTGAATCCGGACGTTCTCAACTCGCGCGGCCTCACTTTGACCGATGTCGCCACCGCACTCCAGAATGCGAATGCGAATCAAGCCAAGGGCGCTCTTGAAAACACTCGCACTCGTTGGCGAATCAGCGCCACGGATCAGCTCTTTCATGCCGCGCAATACGCGCCGCTGATCGTCGCTTACCGCAACGGCGCGCCCGTGCGTCTCCGCGATCTCGGCGAGGTGCTTGATTCAGTCGAAAACACCCGCAACGACGGTCGCGACAACGGCAAGCCCGCCATCATCATCGCCACTTTTAAGCAGGCCACTGCAAATATCATCGATACTGTCGATCGCATTCTCGCCATCCTGCCCCAACTCAAGGCCTCGATTCCGCCCTCCATCGATCTGCACGTCTCTCAAGACCGCACCACGACCATTCGAGCTTCCATCAACGATGTCGAAATCACGCTGCTGATCTCGATCTTCCTGGTCATTCTGGTCGTCTTCTTCTTTCTGCGAAGCGTCTGGGCTACCATCATCCCCGGCATCGCCGTGCCGCTTTCGCTACTGGGAACCTTCGGCGTCATGTACCTCCTCGGCTACACGCTCGACAACCTCTCGCTGATGGCTCTCACGGTCTCGACCGGTTTCGTCGTCGACGACGCCATCGTGGTCATCGAAAACATCACTCGCTATCTCGAACAGGGCGTCCCCCCCTTAAAAGCCGCGCTTCAAGGCGCCAAAGAAATCGGCTTCACCGTGCTTTCGATGAGCACCTCGCTGGTTGCTGTCTTTATCCCGATTCTGATGATGGGCGGCATTGTCGGCCGCCTGTTCCGCGAGTTCGCTGTCACGCTCACCATCGCCATCTGCGTCTCGCTCATCGTTTCGCTCACCACTACGCCTATGATGTGCGCCCAATTCCTTCGTTCCCAGACCGACAAGCGGCACAATTGGGTTTACTTTCTCAGCGAGCGCATATTCAACCTTGTGCATCGCGCGTACGCCAGAACTCTCGCCGGGGTGTTAAAGCATCCGCAGCTTACGCTTGTGATCACGCTCATCACCATCGCGCTGAACGTTTATCTCTACATCATCGTTCCCAAAGGCTTTTTCCCCCAACAGGACACCGGGCGTATCGGCGGCGCCATCGTCGCCGACCAGGACATCTCTTTCTCAGCCATGCGCGAGAAACTGCATGACTTTCTCCGCATCGTGCGAGCTGATCCCGCGGTCCAGGATGTCGAAGGTTTTACCGGAGGCGGGACCCTGAATGTCGCGTCCATGTGGGCGCAATTAAAGCCGCTCGATCAGCGAAAAGTATCGGCCGATAACGTCATCAACCGGCTGCGCCCCAAGCTCGCCCGCATCCCCGGCGCAACGCTCTACATGCAATCGGCCCAGGACATTCATGTCGGCCATGGCGGCAACTCCCAGTTTCTATACACTCTCCAATCGGAAAGCTTGAGCGATCTCAACCAATGGGCGCCCAAGCTGATGGCAAAGCTCAAAACCATCCCCGCCCTGATGGACGTCAACACCGACCAGCAAATTCACGGGCTCGAATCTCAGCTTGTCATTGACCGCTCTACTGCTTCCCGCCTCGGCGTCAATCCCGCCGCCATTGACACCACGCTCTACAGCGCCTTCGGCCAGCGGCAAGTCTCAACCATGTACACGGGCATCAACCAGTACCACGTAGTGCTCGAAGTCCTTCCCGAATTCCAACAAAATCCCTCCACGCTCGATTCCATTTACGTGCGCTCAAACACCGGCACACCGATTCCCATCTCTACCTTCACGCATTTGAGAACCGAGCTGACTTCGCTGACTGTGAATCATCAAGGCCAGTTCCCGTCCATCACTCTCTCGTTCGCGCTCGCGCCCGGCGCCCCATTAGGCGATGCAGTTAACGTCGTCCAGACCGCGGAGCAGGACATCGGCTTGCCCGCGACAGTTCACGGCGCTTTTGCCGGCACCGCGCAAGCCTTTCAGCAATCACTCCGCACGGAGCCGTTGCTGATATTGGCCGCGCTAGTCGCCGTCTACATTGTGCTCGGCATGCTGTATGAAAGCTATATTCACCCCATCACGATTCTTTCCACGCTGCCTTCCGCCGGCATTGGCGCTCTGCTCGCGCTGATTCTTTTTCAGACCGATCTCACCGTCATCGCGCTCATCGGCATTATTCTCCTGATCGGAATCGTCAAGAAGAACGCCATCCTCATGATCGATTTCGCCCTCGAAACCGAGCGCAAACACGGCGTCGACTCAAAGCACGCCATCTACGAAGCCTGCCTGCTGCGCTTCCGCCCCATCATCATGACCACCATGGCTGCGATGCTTGGTGGTTTGCCTCTCGCACTCGGCACGGGAACTGGCTCCGAAATGCGCCGGCCGCTCGGTCTCACCATCGTCGGCGGCCTCATCGTCAGCCAGCTCCTCACGCTCTACACGACTCCTGTCGTCTACCTTTACCTCGATAAGCTTCAGCTCTGGTTCGGCCACGCCCGCCAGCTCAGTCCGCGCCTGCAAACCATGCTGACGGATACTCCGACCTAAACATGGGCGCACTCTCGATCCTCATGTCATTGAGCTTCTTCGCTCAATTCAAACCCGCGCTCCCCGATCAACCCCACGACGCCTCTATTCAGGTCCGTACCGTCGATATCCCGCTGCTCGATTGCTCCGGACTCCCTTGCGTCGAGCTTTCGACCGGCACGGGCAAAACGCTTCGCATGCTCATCGATACCGCTGAGGTCAATGCTTACATCGATCTCAAAACTGCTCAGTCGCTCGGAGTTGATCTGCAATCCCTGAAAGGCAGTGACGGCGGCGATATCAATCAAGTGAAGCAGACCGTTGTCCCCGGCGCACGTCTGGGAGATCTACCCTTGGGCGATTTTCCGTTCATGGTTATCGACACAACCGCGCAACCTGGTAAACCCGGCCAAAATCCTCAACCATTGCCCGCGGATGGCGCACTCACTTACGGCGCATTCAAAAATCGTCTCCTCCAGATTGATGCGCGCAACAGGCTCGTGCGCATCTCCGAGCCGCAAGCCAATGCCCAGCCTTGCCCTCACGACTGCAGCCCTCTGACCGTCAAACACTTCGGCAATTGGGGACCCGTGACGCTGACCACCGAAGGATTTTCAGTCAATGGCCAGCCCCTTGACGTTCAGCTCGACACGCTTTTCTCCGGAACCATGCTCATCTATCCGGGCTCGGTTGAAAAGCTCGATCTTAAGAAGCAAAGCAAGGCCAAACGGAAAGAAGAATTCCCCTACACGCAGGGCGGCATCAAGCTCGCGCGCGCCGATGATGGCGTCATCGCATTCCGCACCATCCCGCTCCTCGAAAATGGCCCGCTCTATTTCACCACGCGCGATTCCAACTTGCCTACGCTAAAGTTCGATGCCACGGTTGGCATGGGCGTGCTCGGCCGCGCCGTGGTGACCTTCGATTTCAAAGGCATGCATTTCTGGATGGATTCACCGCTGGGCCAATAGCCTGGAGTAAAGCGAGTCTACCTGGTCTAAAAAACGTTTTTGCCCAAATTTTTCCGTGAGCGTCTTCTGGGCATTCTGCGTCATTCGCTGCGCCAGCGCGACATCCGCCGCTAACTCCACCAGCCGCTGCGCCAAAATCTCAGGCGACCTCGGCGGCACTAGAAATCCATTCGCTCCGTCTTCAATCGCCTCGGCAATGCCGCCCACTTCCGTGCTCACCACGGGCCGCCCATACATCGTCGCTTCGAGCACCACGGTTGGCAGCCCCTCCCAATTCGAGGACAACACAAAAGTATCGATCGCTCCGTAAAACGTGCTCATTTCCGTCTGAAAACCCGCGAACACGAACCGCCCCAACATCCCCGTCTTTTTTAGCAGCGGCAAGATGCTTTCGTAATGCGCCTTGTGCGCGAGTTCGATCTGATGGTCCCCGGCGATTAAGAACCAGCAGTCCGGGATTTGCTCCGCCACCTTGCGCGCCGCCCGGATCAACGTCGGAAAATCCTTCTGAGGCGAAACTCGTGCCGCCATGCCGAACACATGCCCCTCTGCCGGCAGGCCGAACTGCGCGCGCGCTGCGGCTCGATCTTCAACCGGTTTATACACCACGCCTGGCACGTCGTGTAAAATCTGCGAGCGTTTCCGCCCGCGCTTCATCGCAAAATTTTCGCGGGTGTTGTTGGAAACGAAAACAAATTTGTCAACAGGCAGCAGGAATACCTGGTCGCGCCGCGATATCTCGGGATAATGATTGCGCACGTGAGTGATCACTCGGGCCTTCGCCATCCGCCCCGCTACGGCCGTGAAATACGCGCCCAAAATGTCCGAGCAATGCACCACTCCAATCCGCTGTACCCGGAAAACCGTTGCGAGCCCGCAAGAGTTTCTCCAGAAATGCGCAGGCTTCGAAAAACTCGGTTGGACCTGGTCGTATTCCCGAACCTTGAATCCATCGTCGGCAAACAGCGCCTTCACCTTTGCCGCGCCCGCCGGCACATAGATCGTGTTCGAATAACCCAGCTCTCGCGCGGCTTGCGCCAGCCGCAGGGTCTGCAACTCAGTCCCGCCGATATTCGGCCATGGCAAGACATGGGCGACTCTGCCGCGCATACCCTCTCTGTACGGCATCGGTTCAGGAATCGGCGATTCGGCCGTCACGCATCGCAACGATCCGATCCGCAAATGCCGCCGCTTCCGGATTGTGCGTGATCATCAAAATCGTCTGCCCGGTGCGTTTGTTCAATCCGCGCAAAATATCTAACACTGCATTCGAATTTTCCGTGTCCAAATTACCCGTCGGCTCGTCCGCCAGCAGAATCGCAGGCTGGTTCACTAGCGCGCGCGCAATCGCGACCCGCTGCTGCTCGCCTCCAGATAGTGCGCTCGGCCTGTGATCCAGCCGGTGCTTGATCCCTAGCAGCGACAGGATATTTTCGAAATCCGAGGGCCGCGACTTCACACCCGCAAGCGACTGCGCAATGGCAATGTTATCGCGCGCGGTCAGCGTCGGCAGCAGGTTGTATTTCTGAAAAACGAATCCGACTTTTTTCTGCCGCATCTCTGTACGCTGCGATTCGCTTAACTTTCTCAAATCGACTCCGTCGATCCAGACCTCGCCCGCAGTCGGTGGTGCTAATCCGCCGAGAACATGGAACAGCGTCGATTTTCCAGAGCCCGATGGTCCAATCACGGCCAGAAATTCGCCGCGCCCGACATCTAAGTCGACGCCCCGCAACGCATGTACATCCACTTCGCCCACATGGAACGTCTTCCGTAGCCCGCGCACGCGAATGATCTCGGCCGCCGCGGCGGGCAGGGCGCTACTCATAGGCGAGCGCCTCGATCGCATCTTGGCGCGCCGCTTTCAAACCTGGATAAATCGCCCCCAACAGCGCCCCGCCCAACGCAATCGCCGCCGATATCGGCCACCAATCCGGCACATTCACAACCCGAAGTGAAGCGGGCATCAAACCCGTAATCAATCCCTCGCTGCCGAAAGACAGCAGAATCCCAATGAGGCATCCGGCGAGTGCGAGCACCACTGCTTCGCGGATCAGAATGTCGATGATCGTCAGCGGCTTCGCGCCGAGAGCCTTTAAGATGCCGATCTCGCGCGTGCGCTCGACCACCGCCGTATACATCGAAAGGAACACTACCAGAAAACCGACCACTACCGCCAAAGCGGTGATCACTCCGATGAAGGCGCGCAACTGCGGGATATTGTTTACGCTGAACTGGGATTGCAGATCCTTCATCGAGATCGCCCTTAGATTGCCCTTCAACAATGTATTCAGTTGATTCACCACTTGCGGCGTCAGCGCGGGGTTGTCCAGTTTCACCAGGATCTCCGAAACCCGCGGAGGAGTGGCGTTGCCTGTCAGGCGCTGCAGCGTCGAAAGCTGTACGATCAAATGCCCCAGCACGCCGGCTCGTATGATCCCGCAGACGTGCCAATCGTGATTCAGCAGCTTCACTGTGCTGGCGACGTGTAGCTTATTCTGTTCAGCGTAGTAGTTGTCAACAATCAAATCGTCGGGCTGTCGCGGCGCTCCGCCTCCGATGAACTGGAGTCCGCCGCTCATCTTCTCTAATTCCGGAACATTCACGCCGTTCATCACCGTGATCAGTTCCACGCTCATAGTCAAAACGCCGGTGGCTTGCACTACGTGCGGCTGCCTGGCGACGAAGGGAACAAATTTTTCATCCACTTGCCCGGAGGCAAGCGAAATGGTGCCCTGTGTATCGGGCTTCAAGAAAATGTCTGCGCCCGTTCCTTTTGCGCGCTCTGCCGAATCCTGCAGCAGCCCGCGGCTGAGGCCCATCAGCGTCAAAATCGACATCACCTGCACGCCCACCACCAGGGCGCATAACAGCGTGCGCACCCAGCGGTGCTTCAGGTTCTCGATGACAAGCTTATTGATCATGTGAGTGCGTCACCACTGCGTTGCCAGAAAATCTCCCGCCACCTTTTTCACGGGCTGATGCTCGAATTCCACGCGCCGGTTCAGCTCGCGCATCGTATCGTCGCTGATCCGTCCTCCCAAGACCGTAAGCGCCCACCTCACGTCCGGCCGCTCTTCCAATAGCGGCTCCCGTGAGACGTAACACGCCATATATGCAGGAAACGCCTTCTTGTCATCTTTAAGCATCGTGAACGTAGAATCCGTCAGCGGTGCATCCGTCGAGTTACCTGCTGTCATATCCACGCTCTTCTGCCGCAGCGCCCGATACAGAAGCCCCAAATCCATGGTCTTCGGAGTGCCGTCCAGCCGGAGCGAATAGACCTGATCTAAACGCCGCAACCCATCCGGCCTCGTCAGAAACTCAAACCCGATCCCCAGCCTCCACGCGCGTGCATTCGCAGCCGAAAGCTCGGGCGCGCTCAGCCGTCGCGCATCCTCGCTTCGCACCACCATCGCAAACGTATCGTTGAACCCCAATGGCGGTAGCCATACCAAGTGAAAGCGCTTCAGATACTCATCTTTCACGGCCATATACGCGCTGATTGTATTTTGCGGTATCGTCTTCCGCTTCAGAATCACGCTGCTCGCCGTACCGGTGTATTCAGGATAGATGTCGATCTGCCCAGCGAGGATCGCTTCCTGCGCCAGCAGCGTCCCGCCCAAGCCCAACTTTCTCTCAACGCGCACATGCAGCTTCCGCTCCAGCTGTTGCGCTGCAATCTCGCCCAGAATGAACTGCTCCGTAAAGTTCTTCGATCCCACGACAATCGCGTGCGTGCGCGAACAAGCACACAGCCCTGCGACAAGAACGAACGCCGCAATGGCGCGCCTCATTGGATCACCATTCTTCGCTCAATCGCACTCATCCCTGCATCGACAAGCAAAGCCAGCACGGCGGCGGGAATCGCTCCGGCCAGAATCTCTAGAGTATCCGCCGACGCGACGCCTTGAAAGATCAGCACCCCAAGACCGCCGCCCCCGATTATCGCCGCAATTACCGCCGTCCCGATGTTCGTCACTACCGCAATTCGCACGCCCGCAATAATCGTCGGAGCAGCAAGCGGCAGTTCCACCAGGCGCAGCAATTGCCCATCCGTCATTCCCATCGCAATCGCCGCCTCGCGCACCGGCCGGTCGACCGTCGTAATCCCCACGATCGTGTTGCGAAGAATCGGCAGCAAAGAATAAAGGACCAGGCAAAGAATCGCCGTATGCCGCCCAATCCCTCCAATCAGCGGCACCGGAAGCAGGAATCCGAACAGCGCCAGGCTCGGAATCGTTTGCAGCACGCTCGCCACTGTCACCGAAATGCGCCGCACCGCCGGACGCCGTGTCCCCGCAATCCCAAGCCCGATGCCGATCACAATCGCCAGCCCCGACGAGATTCCCACCAGAATCGCGTGCTCACCCGTCAACTCGATGAGTTCATTCAGCAGAGTCTTGAGAATCAGCTCGTCCACGCATCATTATCGTAGACGGCTGACATATTACCGTCCGTTGAGCGAAACGGGTCCAAACCATGTTCCAAGTGAGCTTCTTTGCCAGACCGCTCCGGTTCTTGCCCGCTCGCCGGGCGTTGTGAACTCGTAATCGTACAGCAGTGCGCGCAGATAACGCGGTGGTTTGGCAAACGGCGGCGGATTCATGAGGCCGATGACCGACGGCTCTCCGGTCATCAGCCGGTACATCAGCCCACCCACCCAGTTGTTCTCCTGATAATTGCCGAGCGCGGCGAACCACATCTGCCAATCGACCCTCGGCTGATACGGTGCAACCATCGGCAATCCGCGATGCAGTTCGCCCGGCTTGTACTTGAACGAATATTCGCGCCAATTCGTCTGGTCGTCCGATCCTTCGATGACAATCTCCGGCCTGGTCGTTGTCATCACGGCAAACAACCCATAGCTATTCACGATTTCGAACGGTTCGATCCAAGTGAGTATTGTCCGAGCCGGACGGAAACTGCCGGGCAGGAACATATCCGAAACTTGAAGCGCGCCGGCTGCGATCAACGCCGCAACCGCGACGCCTAAGACCCGCCGCAACACGGGCTGGCTCACCCTCGGAACGCTTCTTCGCAGTATGGCTGCTAGTGGGGCAAACGTTCGGTCGTCGAAGGCCCACAAACAGAGCGCGAGAGTTAGCAGGTTAAAAAACGCATAATTGCCGGTCATGACGACCAGCAGTTGCAAGAGGATCAAAAACGCTACCGCAATCTGCCGCAAGCGCCTGGTTCCAAACAAGAAAAAAGGGCAAAATAGCTCGATTACCAAAGTCGCCGCGGTGATCCAATCGAGCATCCACGTCGGAGCGCGATACACGTAATACGCGACGGGGTTCGGCAGCGGCTGAGTCATAAAGTGGAATCGCAGAGCATGCAGATTGCGCCAATTCGGATCGTGTGAGAGCAGCTTGACTGCGCCCGATTCAAACATCAGCCGGAATAGCAGAAAGCGGTACGCCCATACCAGCCACGGCGTTCCCGCAAACAGCGCTAGGAAACCGGATTCGAGCAGCAGCGCGTCCCATTGAAATCCCATAAATGGCTGGCCCACTGAGACCAGCGACAGATAAAGAATGAAGCAGATCGCCGCCGCGCTTCGAGAAAAAAAACCGAGCACCAAAGCGAGTCCACCGATGCATCCCAACGCGCAAAACCACAGGAGCCCCGCATCGTTGATTCCCCACCAGAAGAGTGTTGGCAGCTCGAACAACGCGCGCCCGCCCAACTGTTGCCGCATGGCGGTCAGCAGGTTCGCGGCGGGAGATATGCCTCGCGAGCCGCTTAGGCCAACGATCTGCGGCCACAACGATCCGAACGCTGTAATGTAGATGAGCCCCAGCAGCCGCAAGAAGAGTGATTCGGTGATCTCGAACGAACCTGGATTATTGATCTGTTCCCAAATCCGGTTGCCTGGCCTGCGCAAGCCCATTCGCTCTGAGCGTAGCGCGAGCCTCGTATGTTATCTTGCAAGAGAATCCTGCCCGGCGCGGTAGCCAAGTGGTAAGGCAGAGGTCTGCAAAACCTTTATTCGGCGGTTCGATCCCGCCCCGCGCCTCCAAAAGATCGGCTCGGCTCTACGCAGGCTCTGGCTCTACGCACTTAATGGGGGCAAGCAGGCCTCCGACTGATTCTAAGAACCCATTACCCTAACTCTCAATCTGTAGTTCTGGAAGTTTCTAAACCCGTAGGCCTGACGTTGGAGAACCTCCATTTTGTTGTGGAAGCCTTCGGTGATGGCGTTATTGCGGGTGAAGCGCCACATGGAGGCGATTTCTTCTCTCCAGGCATGCAGCGTATGGCCGAGCGCCACCAGGGGCGCGACCCCGCAATAACGGAGGCTCGCTACCTGGCGCAGGAACCGAATGGCCAGTTTGCGGCATCGGGCTTGGTTACGGCCCTTCTCTAGCAGCAGGTAAGAAAGCCGCTGCTTGAAGCGGTAGATCTGCTCCAATGCCGGCCGCTGTCGTAAGTAGTCCGACAGCTTAGCGTGCTGCTCAGCGCTCAGGTTATGGCGGTGGCGGCGCATCAGCGAGAGCAGCCCCCGATTCTTGGCGCCGACCGGATCGAGGTCCTTCCAGCAGGCCAGGAAGTGATGATTCACGGTGCGGATGACATGAAAGCGGTCGGCCACGATGCGCGCCTGCGGAAAGTGTTTGCGCACCAGCCACCGGTAGGCGGCAGCCAGGTCCATACAGACCACCTCCACCAGATGTTTGCCTTCGAGCCGATCCAAATAGCTCTCCAGAGCCGTCTCGCTGCGGCCGAGCACCACGTCGTACACCTTGTGATTCCGCAGATCGCAGAACGTGGTGGCATAGCCACGTCGGCGCGTGAAGAAGTGTTCGTCAATGCCCAGTATGCGCGGACATTGGCGGCCGATGCGCTCGCCGACCTGTTGCCGCAGGTACGCCCCGAACCAGCGCTCCACTGTAGCACTGGAAATTCGTTCGCGCTGCCCCAAGCGGCTTCGGCTGATGCCGTCGAAATGCTTCTGGCAAACCGAGCGCCGGAACGGCTCGGTGGCTCTCTGGCGCGGCAGAATGCCGGGAAAGCGCTGCCAAAAGCTGCGGCCGCAGGCCCGGCACACCCACTTGCGCGTTTCCAACGCCAGCACACAATGCCGTACGCCCCAGCTCTCGTGCCGCGGCCGACGAATGCGCCGGTCCCTGGCCCGCAGCTTCTCTCCCCCACAGTGCGGACACACCACACGGCCCACGAACCGCACTGTGATCTGTACCTGTCCCGCCACTTCTTCCAGAGCGCTAATCTCGTATTCGGGCAAGCCCAATATCGCCTCTGGTCTGATCTAAACATTTCCTCACAAGCATGTTTTATCAGTCAGACGCTTGGGCTGCCCCCATTAACGAGCTAGAACCAAATCAAGTAGTTAGACGCGCAACCGCCCCCAGTAAAATCATTTACGTAGCGCAACTTGTAGGGAATCTTCTACGAGGGCAGTAGAATCTTCTGTAGCGTTCGCGCCGGATTGCGCAGCCCTCCGCGACTTAGCCGACAGAGCATTTACGGCCTGCCGCTTGGCTGCACTGCGGATGTGAGAGTAGTGCTTTAGCATATCCCATGAACCATGCCCCGCCATATCACGGATTACCTCATCGGCCGCTCCACTCTCGGCAAGATCAGTTACGAAGGTGTGCCGAGTGTCGTGAACTCGATCTGTCACCGCTGCACGCTGCCGCACATTACGCCAGCCTGTCTTCAATGGACAAGGAACGAGAAAGGAACTGCTTCGAATCAAGGACGACCAACTCCCGGCGTATCGTGTGCAATCAATGGTTGACCATCTGGGGGAGGTTTTTGAAATAAGTAAATCGCTGATTCAGAACCAGAATGATGCTGATATCTTTACCAATCGACCTTTCAAGCCGCCAGCATATATTCACCTTGTTTGTCTAGGGGCCAGCAATGAAAACGATGGGTTCTAGGCGAGACGCTACAGGGCAATACCGCCAGTCGTAATCCGGCGAGATGTTAGGAAGTATCCCGAACCGGAATATATTGCGGCTCCGCCGCCCGCCATGCTTATATCGTTATGCCTGGGCAATCGCAGGCATCTGGTGGGCAAGCCAATGACCTTCCGCTTCATCCTCGCTTTCATATTCATATTAAGGGTATCCACAGCTCAGAACTGCGAGCAGTCGGATGAGCCAGAATTCCTTCTGAATACGGTAACTGGACCATCTCTGCATAACGCACTTTCTGCGGAAGCATTTAACTCTATGCTTCCATGCAGGTGGGCGACTGTATCATCCGATGTACTTCTAAAGGCCCTTGAGGACGGCCATTTCACGCGTGACGAAAAGAAAACCCTGATCTCACTGTTTCACGTTGCGTCTCCTCTTAAGTCGCAAGATATCGTCGCCATCTCTCAAAGCTCTCTTTCCGGCGAACTAATAGATGAAATGCTAAGCCCACTAAAATGTGGCGATGTGAAATTGGATAAGAAGCGTGTTATCAATCGGGCAACGATATCGCGTCTAAGACTCAAGGCGGTGAGCGATGACACGCTTTTGAGCTTGGGTGTTTCGAATCCCGCTCCTCATTCGCCCTCGATCTCTAGTTCGGATAGCCGGGGACGAATTATTGATAATCCACCGAACATTGCTGCCGATATCACGGCGATCCCATGACCAAGATGCTGCAGAATTCGAACGGCCAGGGGCGAATGGTAAGGTCTACGGACCTGATTCAGGCGGGGCTGGAGTCTTTAACATCGGCGATGGAGTTTCATATCCAACGGTTGTTTATAAGGTGGAGCCGGATTATTCACAAGAAGCACTTACCACGTGTTACGAAGGAGCAGTCCTACTGCAGCTTATTGTCGATGACCATGGACTTCCGAGAGATATCCGGGTCCTTAAACCATTGGGCCGTGGGTTAGACGCTAAGGCAGTCGAAGCCGTTCGCAAGTGGCGCTTCAGTCCAGCAATAAAGGCTGGCTATCCAGTGGCGGTGCAAGCGAATGTCGAGGTGAACTTCCGCTTGTCGTTTTGTACTCCAAGCGCGAACACAACCCAGCAAGTATCCCAAACTGTAAAAACCACGGGCCACACATCGTGGCCTGTACGAATGAACGTTCGAAAGTTTTCTTCCTCAGCCTATCTTACGGGCGCGCAAATCGTCGAAGTGCATTGGGATAACAATGGGTTCGGCGGCGCAATCGGATATGGGCACGGCAACGTCATGGAAACGACTGGACGACAGGGGTTTGATTTTACGTTCTCTTGTTCGCAACCATTTCTACCGAGCGAAGGAAACGAACTATATCCCGCCCGTTGGAAGAAGGAAGATACTCGGCTGGTCATCACCGAGACGGAGATTGGGAACCCCAAGAAACATAATTATTGCGAGCTGAAGGTCACGAAAGTGCCGTTTACGTATGAGATACGCAACACGACGATATATACCGCTCCACTTCGATGATCTGGCGAGCCAGCCGTGAACCAATGCCGTCTCCGTTCTTCGACAGGGGCAGCCGGGAATGTCTTCATACAAAAATCGAGTACGTTCCCGGTGCTCTTCGCAAGCAGAGGCAACGGTTTCTGTTGTAGAGGGGGTCAAGCAGCGGGCCTCTAGGATGCATGATACTGAAATCCCCGGGTATGTGGAGCTTTCGATTCGACTGAATATTGCCTGCGGGTACTGTGTGGGCAATGGATTGCGATGATGGGCGTTATAGGACTCGAAGCTACAACTTTCCCGCTATAGTGCGCTTCTGCAACTACGTGCTTTGAACTTACAAACGACAACCGCGCTCGATCTTGGTCAGGCGCTAGCCGAAACCTACGCCTTAAACGATGGGATGAACCAGCTTCTGCTCGAGCATCTCAATCCTCGCGCGTGGCGCGCTAAACCTTCCGCAGCCCGCGCACGTACGATCGCTGCAATCTTTGCCCACGTTCGCAACGCCCGCCGCAAATGGTTGAGGCTCTCCGCTCCGCATTTGAAGCTTCCTGTCCCCTCAATCGCACGCGCTGTACGCAAGAGGACGCTCGGGCGGCTTTAGCCGAAAGCGCCGCGCGCTGTTGCGAAATGCTCAACCAAGCTCTGGTTCGAACGGATGGCCGTGTCGAGATATTCCGCCGCGATGCTTGGGCGAAGCCATGGCCGGCAGGCGCAGCATGTTGGCCTACATGATTTCGCATGACGCCCATCACCGCGGCCAGGCCTGCATGCTCGCTCATCAACTCGGATTCCCACTGCCCGCTGACGCCGCCTACGGAATGTGGGTTTCGGAAAAGCTATACAAGCAGTGCGGATTCGCGCATCCACGATCAGGACTGCGCATGCCGTCCAACGCGCGAAGCATTCACCGCGAACATCATGCAAACTTATTGCTTCCTGATGAATGTGCCATCCCTCAGTTCGGCCATCGCTTGCCTCAACTGATCTTGCGTGTTCATCACGATTGGCCCATACCACGCAACCGGCTCTTCAATCGGTTTACCGGAGACCAGCAGGAATCGAATACCCTGTGGGCTCGCCTGCACAACGATCTCATCCCCGCGGTCGAACAATATGAGCGAGTGGTTAGTCGCGTCGTAGATCGGCGTGGCTTCGGGTTGAACAACGCGATCCGTAAGCACCGCGCGCGGATCGGAAGCGTTGCGAAAAGTGCCTGCGCCCGCGAACACGTAAGCAAAAGCATTGCGCGTCGTCTCGATCTTGAGCCGCTTTTGCCTGCCTGGCGGAACAGAAATATCCAGGTAATTCGGGTCTGCCGCTGCGCCCTCCACCGGCCCTTTCTTGCCCCAGAACTCGCCGCAGATGATGCGGACGCTCGTCCCGTCGTCATCCGTTACCTCGGGAATGACGCCCGACGGGATGTCTTGATACCGGGGATCCGTCATCTTCAACGACGAGGGAAGATTCGCCCATAGCTGGAACCCGTGCATGCGGCCTTTCGCGTCGCCCTTCGGCATCTCCTGGTGCAAAATACCGCTGCCGGCCGTCATCCATTGGACGTCGCCCGCCGTAAGCTTCCCCTTGTTCCCTAAGCTGTCGCCGTGGTCGACTGAGCCTGCCAGAACGTATGTAATTGTTTCGATCCCGCGATGCGGATGCCACGGGAACCCAGCCAGGTAGTCGTTCGGGTCATCGTTCCGGAAATCGTCGAACAAAAGAAAAGGATCGAACTCTTTCGTTTTCCCGAAGCCAAACGCGCGCTGCAGTTTCACACCAGCCCCTTCGATCGTGGCCTTGGTGTGAATGACCTCTTTAATCGGGCGTAGTGACATGCTTTTCTCCTCTCAAGTACCTTTTGGGGCGCTTTATGTCAGAATTGTCTTGACATCAAGATAGATGCTATGAACCGTCATAAAGATTCGCCCAAGGTAGGCAACCGAAACCCGACCCGCACCAGCCCAGCGAGCGGCATCCACGTCTGGCTCATCCTTTGGAAAGCTTCCCGGTCTGTGGAGCAGAATGCCAGAAACAGCGTATCGAAGCTAGGGCTTGGAATGTCGGATTTCGCGGTCTTAGAAATGCTTCTGCACAAAGGCCCGCAGGCGGTAAACGTCATCGGAAAGAAGGTCTTGCTGACCAGCGGTTCCATGACCACGGCAATAGACCGGCTGGAATCGAGGAAGCTGGTCCGCAGGACGCCTCATCCGGAAGACCAGCGCGCGCGCTTGGTCGAACTGACGGAAAAAGGCGCCAAAATCATCGCATGTGCGTTCCGTCAGCACGCTCGCGATATGGAACGAACAATCGCGGTATTGACGCCCGCCGAACGTCTGGAACTCATAAAGCTGCTTAAGAAACTCGGCACTTTTGCCGCCGCTAAACCCTAGAATCAGCCGTGATCAGTGAGTTGGAGGAGGCGTCGGAGGCGCAGCCGGCGTCGCGGGGGTGCCGCCCACGATTTGCAACAATTCAACCTGAAAAATAAGTGTCGCGCCGCCCGGAATCCCCGGCCGCCCCTGATCGCCATAGGCGACATTCGAAGGGCAAACCAACTCGGCTTTCTCTCCCACCTTCATCTTCTGTAGTCCCTCAGTCCAGCATGGAATCACGTGGTTCAGAGCGAACTCTGCCGGCTGGTTCCGGGCATAAGAGCTGTCGAATTCGGTGCCGTTCACTAAATTGCCTCGATAGTTGACCCGCACAGTGTCCGTCGAGGTCGGGGACGGTCCAGTGCCCGGCCGCAGCTCACGGAAAATGATCCCCGAAACGGTCTTCACAGCGCCAGGTTGCGATAAAGCCTTCTGCGTGTATGCCTGTGAATCAGCCTTTTCGCGCTCCAGTCCGCGCGCGGCGCGAACCTGCGCAAGACCTTGAATCTTCGGTCCCCAGACGCTCAGCTCTTCCGCGGGTTTTTTCGCCGCCGCATCCGTCATCGCTCTCTCCACGATCGCGAGTTCGCTCGGCGATAGATCAAACTGACCCAGCGAACGGTAAATCGAAAGCCCCAGCGCATATATCGTTTTCTGGTCGTCGGTCGTAAGTGCCAGAGGGGCTCTCGTTGCGGTGGATCTTCGAGCCGTCGGCGAGCCTGTCGCTCTCGAAGCCGGTTTGGAACTGCCAGTCTGCTGCTGCGACGAACCAGTCTGCGCCAGCACGACAGCCGGCAATAGAATCAACAACACGCGCATCTGCTCAGGCTAACATCTGACGCGCTATGCTCTCCTCGCGTCCTCTTCGCTCCGAGCCGCGATAATAAATCGATACCTTTTCAATGCGCCTTGCATGTCCGGGCCTCTTCTCCGCGATCGACCAGAAGGCCACAATTGTAGTTTCATCTCCGCTTCTCGCCGCAATTGCCGCTCAGCAGGCAACCACAAGCCGGCTAAACGAAGCGCGAGACAGCTATGAGCGGCCGTTTATCTTTACCACCGACGCATGGCTCTCCGTTTGTTGGCAACAGGCGCGCTACGCAGGCGAGGCGCCGCTGCTCCTCTCACCCTCACAGGAGCGTGCGCTTTGGAAACAAATTGTTGAGCACGAACATCCGCATTTGTTCGACGCGAACGCTGCCGCCCGTCTCGCGCGCCGCGCAGCAGGTTTACTTGCAGAGTGGTCTATCTCGCCCGAGGGAGATCTCTGGTTTGGACATGAGGACGCTGAGCAGTTTCAAGTCTGGCTACGCCTCTTTCGCCGCAAGTGCCGTGAAGAGGGATGGATCACGCGCTCGGATCTGTGGAACCTTGTCCCGCAGTGGATTCGACAAGGCCTTTGTCCTGCCAATCTGACTGTCTTTGCCGCTTTTCGAAACACAACCCCCGCGCTTGACGCAGTCATGCAGGCGCTCGGACACGCAAGCTCGCTTCAAGTCGCGTCCGTCACGCGCGCGCGCGTTGCGCATCCCGCGAAATCCTTCGGAAGCTTCGACGACGAATTGGAATACGCAGCCCGATTCGCGCGATCTGCGTTCGAACGGGATGCTTCGCAGTCCATTTCCGTCTTTGTGCCCGATCTACTCGCAAACCGCGCTACGGTGCATCGTGTTTTCGAAGATATCTTCTATCCTTCTCGCCCGTCCAGCCGCGCGGACCGCGAAACGCACCGCGTATTTCATATTAACGCCGCCTCGAGCCTCACCGGGCATCCGATTACCGCTAACGCCCTGTTGCTGCTCGAACTCGCCCGCCCTCGCATCGGTCACGCCGAAGCCGAAGCAATTCTTCGGTCGCCCTTTACCGCTGGAGCCGCTGACGAGCGCAGTGGCCGCGCGCTGGCCGATCTCGCTCTCAGAAAAAAGCGCGAGCTGGACGTCACGCTTGCTGATATCGAAGCCGCTTCTGCTCATTGTCCTCTGTTTGTGCGCCTCTGTGCCGCGGTGCGCCGCGTCCTCCGGCGAATGCCGAAACAGGCCGAGCTTCCTGTCTGGTGCGACTTCATCCGAGACCTCCTGCAAGCTACCGGCTGGCCGGGGAACGTGGCACTCACTGCCGAAGAGCAACAGGCCGTCGAGCAGTGGAACGAAACCCTCTCTTCGCTTGCCGAACTCGGCTTGATCTTAAATCGCGCCACATATGACACCACGCTCGCGAATTTACGCCGCCTGCTCGCAGCTCCCAAACTCGAAACCGGAGATTGGTTCTCGCCCGTACAGATCCTCGACGCCAAGGATGCCTACGCGCTCGAGTCCGATTACGCGATTCTCACCGGCATGTCGGAGGAAATGTGGCCGCCGCCGGTTGAGCTTTCGCCGCTAGTGCCGCTGAGCGTGCAGCGTGCGCATCGCATCCCTGGCAGCTCGCAGCAAAGTGCTCGCGAGATGCGGGAGCGCATGACGGAAGATCTGTTTTATTCGGCTCCGATTCTCACGGCCACCTACTCAGCACGGCTCTCGCCAATGTCAGAACCGTTCATCGACCGGTGCGAAGCAGAACTTTCGGCGTGGCGCGGCAAACTTCCCCTGCTGTCGTATCCACCCGTTTCTCTTGACGAGCAGGAGGATACGCGCGCGCCCCGCTACGTTGCTCGCGAACTCTCGCGCGGTGGAACCAGCCTCATCAAGGCGCAGTCGCTTTGTCCCTTTCGTGCGTTCGCCGAGTTTCGCCTTCAGGCAAGAGCGCCCGAAGACGCCTGTTTCGGTTTCGATGCGCGCGACCGCGGAGGGTTCGTCCATCGCGCTCTCCAATTCGTTTGGCAAAGACTGCGCACTCAGCATCAATTACGATCAATTTCACAAGACCAACTCCGGTCGATAATTCAGCAAGCCGTCTCGGAGGCCGTGAATGATGATGAATCCAGTCCTTTTCACCGCCTCGTCAGCAGCGCCGAGCGGGAGCGGCTCGAAACGCTCATCCTTGACTGGCTGCTCATTGAGCGTGCCCGAAAACAGCCGTTTACGGTAGAAACAATCGAGCAGGAGCGCTGTTACGAGATCCCAGGGCTGCTCTTGAAGCTGCGCGTAGACCGAATCGACCGGCTCGAGAACGGCCGAGTGCTGCTCATCGACTATAAAACCGGAAAGCAAACAAAGAAAAAGCTGGAGTGTCCACGTCCCGCCGAGCCGCAATTGCTGATTTATGCCGCCGCGACCGGTGATCCGGTTGATGGCGTGTTTTTCGGCGAGTTGAAGGCCCGCGAGCCGCGGCCGGTCGGCTATTCGCGCGAAAAGCATTTCGATACGGGCAGCAGCGTCACAGTGCTCGGGCGGGGTTGGGACGCTTTCCTGCAGGGCGGGCAACAGGAGGTGGCAAGGATCGCAAGCGAGTTCGTCGAAGGGTATGCCGCAGTCGATCCGGTGCACCACGCGTGCGAATACTGCGCGATCAAGCCTCTCTGCCGGATCAGCGAATCCGCCTCAACCACCGAGGAGCAGGAGTGATTCCGGATCGCGAGCAGCGCGAGCGGGCGCTTGATCCATCCCAATCATTCATTGTGGAAGCTCCCGCGGGATCGGGGAAGACCGGGTTGCTCGCTCAACGCTATCTGCGCCTGCTGACCGTGGTGAATCGCCCTGAATCCATCGTCGCGATGACCTTCACGCGCAAAGCGGCGGCCGAGATGAAGGAACGAATCGTTCGCGCGCTCTCAGACGCCGCGGAAAACACGCCTGGAGAAGACGAATATCAGCAGCGAACACGAAAATTGGCCATCGCGGCACTTGAGTGGGATCGAAAACAAGGCTGGAATGTGCTCGCGGATTCGAGCCGCCTGCAGATCCAGACCATTGATTCCCTGTGTGCCATGCTGACCCGGCAGATGCCGGTGGTTTCGGAGTTTGGCGGCGTCGGGAAAGTGGTCGAGAATGCGACCGAGTTGTATCACCTTGCAGCTCGGCGCATGCTCAGCAAACTAACCGAAACAAGCCAGGAAAATGCGGACCTGTTTCGACGCGTTGCTCTGCACTTCGATAACGATGTGGCCCGTCTTGAACGTCAGATCGCCTCTATGTTGGAGCGCCGCGATCAATGGCGCTCGCTTCTGAATCAGGAAGGCTCGCAAGTTGTCGCAGATTTTTGCAGGCTTCTGCACGAGGCACACGAAGCGCTTCGCGCCGTGTTTCGGGACCGATCAAGCGTTGACTTTACAGAAGTGACGCGCGCCGCCATAAAAGCGCTCGGCGCGCCCGAGCAGCCCAGCGATCTTTTATATTCGCTCGATTACCGCATCGAGCACCTGCTTGTCGACGAGTTTCAAGACACCTCTCGCGCGCAATACGATCTCGTGAACGCGCTGACCGGCCAGTGGTCCGATGGTGATGGGCACACTTTGTTTCTGGTCGGCGATCCGATGCAAAGCATCTATCGTTTCCGTGAAGCCGAAGTCTCGCTATTTCTCCAATGCTGGGAAACCACGCAACTTGGAGCGGTCCGCCTGAACCCTTTGCGGCTTACGACCAATTTCCGTTCCACGGGAGCAATTGTTAACTGGACCGCAGCGACCTTCGCGCCCATCATGGCCGAGGACAATATCGCCGAAAGCGCAGTGAAGTTGCGTCCCGCCGACGCATATCGGCCGAAGGGCAAGAGCGAGCCGCAACTGATTCCCTTCATTGAAGATGATGGCGAGCAGGAAGCGCGAGAAATTGTCCAAATTCTCGAGCGTGGTTCGAACGGCGCCGCGACCGCAATTCTGGTCCGGAGCAGATCGCACATTCGCTCGATCCTGCCAGCTTTACGCAGGGCCGGCATTGCTTATGAAGCGATCGAGATCGATGCGCTTAATCAAGAGCAGCACGTGCTCGATCTCCTCTCGCTGAGTCGCGCGCTAGTGCATGTGGGCGATCGCGTCTCGTGGCTGGCATGCCTGCGCGCGCCATGGTGCGGCCTTACGCTCGCAGACCTCTCCGCGCTCGCCGAAAACGAATCGCAAAGAACGATTCTTGACCTGCTTTCCGATCCCGAAAAGCTTGCGTTGCTCTCGCATGATGGACGTAACAGGGCGGTTCGCGCGCAACAGATTCTCGCCTCTGCTGTGGAAAGCGTCGGGCGCATGCCTCTGCGCGAATTGGTCGAGCGCACTTGGCTGGCGCTCGGCGGCGCGGCGGTGTTGCGCGAACCGAATCAGCTCGAAGACGCGCAGACCTTCCTCAATCTGGTTGCTGACTTCGACGAAGGAGGAATCATTCGAGATTTCAGCCTTCTCGACGAGCGCCTCGAGACGCTCTATGCCAAGCCCAACGCCGCCGCGAACCGCGTTCAGGTGATGACGATCCATCAGGCGAAAGGCCTCGAGTTCGATACCGTCATCATTCCGCACCTCCACAAGGGCGCGAGACCGTCGGACAGGGAACTACTCGTGCGGGTAGAAACGCCCGACGGTCTTTTGATTGCCGCTCAACCGCAGCAGGGCAGTGAAGACGCTGCTTACGAAGAGATCTGCGAAGCCCTCAAGAAGAAGGAAGAGCATGAGCTGAAGCGGCTCTTTTATGTTGGCTGCACGCGCGCCATCAACCGGCTATATCTGCTGGGCAATGTGGAGATGAATGCGGCGGGAACCACATTCAAAAAGGCGCGCAGCAGCACGTTTCTGGGCCTGATTTGGGAGACGGCGCGGTCCCTATTCGAAAGCGAGCTGCGCCGCAGGGTGCCCGCTCAACCCAATCTCTTCGATGCGGTAGAGGAGCAACCACGCACATTGCTGCGGCGCTTGCCGGCGAATTGGCGTGAGCCCGTGCTAGCGTCATCTGTTCATTGGCAGCCGCAGTTCCAGCGCGCCACTGCTTCTGCGCGCAGAATCACGTATGAGTGGGTGAGCGATACTAGCCGGCACGTCGGAACTGTCGTTCATGAGTTGCTGAAACGCGCGGCGCAGGCGGGAGTCAATCATCATCTGGATGCGCATGTGCCGCTAATCAGATCGGAGCTGTTGAGGATGGGCGTGGCGCGAAAAGAGGAGCCGAAGGCCTCCGCTCGCGTCGTTCGAGCATTGCAAAACACATTTGCGAGCGAGCGCGGTCGCTGGATTCTCCATCCACATACACAGGCTCGGTCAGAATGGGCGATTGGCGGCCTGATTCAGGACCGCTTGATTAGCGGAACCATCGATCGGGTGTTTCGCGACGAAAAAGACCAGCTCTGGATCATCGATTTCAAGACCAGTGAGCACGAAGGCGGCGGGCTCGAGGCGTTTCTCGATGAAGAGCAGCGCCGGTACCGAACGCAGCTCGACAATTACGCAACGCTGCTTTCACGACTCGAGAATGGTCCCATTCGTCTCGGGCTCTATTTCCCGTTGCTTGACGGCTGGCGCGAGTGGCAGTTCGAAGCCGAAGCAGTATTCGGCGCTCCATACACTGGGAGTTGATGGCAACACGATTGACGGCGAACGTCAAAGCCGGGGGCTGCGCCTCAAAGCTCAGCCCGAAGATTTTGGATCGCGCCCTGAAAGCCGTGCCGCGCGTCACGAACGATAAAGTCCTAATTGGTTATGAGACCGCGGACGACGCCGGCGTTTACGACTTGACCGAAGCGAGTGGTAAGCCGCTAGCGATGGTGCAAACGGTCGATTTTTTCACGCCCATAGTCGACGATCCCTACACCTTCGGCGGCATCGCGGCGGCGAATGCCTTGAGCGATGTCTATGCGATGGGCGGACGTCCCGTGACCGCATTGTCCCTGGTCGTTTTCCCCGCGAAAGGCGATATTTGCGATCTCGAAGCGATTCTCCGAGGCGGCGCCGAGAAGATTACTGAAGCCGGCTGCGTGATCCTGGGCGGACACAGCATCTCGGAAGACGAGGTCAAATTCGGCTACGCAGTAACCGGATTAATCAATCCGTCGCGAATCCTGACCAACGCGGCCGCGCAGCCGGGCGACGTACTCGTTTTTACCAAACGAATTGGGACCGGCGTTGTTTCGACTGCGCTCAAAAGAGGCTTTGCCGAGGAGTCGCATATCAACGCCTCTATTGAACAGATGCTTACGCTCAATCGCGATGTCTGCGACGCCATGCTCCAGCTCGACGTTCACTCTTGTACGGATGTGACTGGATTCGGGCTGCTTGGGCACGCGCGAGAGATGGCGCTGGCGAGCGGCGTGACGCTTGAAATCCGTGCGAGCGCCGTCCGGTTCCTGCCTGGCGCGATCGAATATTCAAAGGCCGGAGCTCATTCGGGCGGCCTAAATAACAATCGCGAGTTTGTCGAAAGCTGCGTGCTCATGCCTGAAGAAATTCCTGCCGATATCGAAGCCTTGCTCTACGACCCGCAAACCTCTGGCGGTCTGCTAATCTCGATAGGCGAAGAAGATGCAAAGAAGCTGCTGGAGCAGCGCCCCGAGGCTTATGTCATCGGCCGGGTGCAAAATTACCAAACGAAGCCAATTGAGGTGACGCCCTGATTGAAAAAACAAACCCGCTGATCATTGCGCTCGATGTCGACAGCACGACGGAGGCGCTCGAACTGATCGACGCAATCGGGCCGGCCGCCGATTTTTACAAAGTTGGCTTCGAACTGTATGCAGCCGGAGCAATGGAGTTCGTTTCGCAATTGGCTTCGTTTCGCAAAAAAGTGTTTTTGGATCTGAAGCTTTACGACATTGGCGAGACGGTGAAGCGGGCAACGCGGAAGATCTGTCAATCGGAAGCGGTAACGTTTCTGACGGTACATGGAAGCCGCAGTGTGATGAACGCAGCCGCCGAAGGCCGGAGTACAAGCAAAGTAAAGCTGCTGGCCGTAACTGTGTTGACGAGTTTTGACCAGGAGGACTTGGCGGATCTCGGCTATACGGTTTCGGTTTCCGACTTGGTGGATCTGCGCGTAAGGAAGGCTGTTGAGACCGGAATGGATGGGATTGTTTGCTCGCCTCTGGAGGTCGCGCGGGTTCGCGCGGTGGGCGGGCCGAAGCTGAAGCTCGTTACGCCCGGAGTTCGTTCGGCTGGCGCATCCACTGGCGATCAGAAGCGCGTCGCGACGCCGCAACAAGCGATACGGGACGGCGCGGATTATCTGGTTATCGGACGTCAGGTAACGCGCGCCGCTGATCCGCAGCGCGCGCTGGAGCAGATTTTAGAAGAGGTACGGGGCGCCGCAGCGCCCCAGCGCGCTACTTCAACACGCTAAGAATCGCTTCACCGTTCGGCGAGCCGAGACCGGTGCAAGGATCCCAACCCGAACTCGCTTTGTAGGCGCCGTTGTTCCCGGACGTGATATCGCGCAGCGCCTTTTTCGCGGCGATGCTTCCATACAAAGTGTTATGGAACCAGCCGAGATTTTTCCCGAGCTCCTGATTCACTAGTGCGATCAGGCCGGCCCACAAAGGCGCGACCGCACTGGTCCCCCCAATGACGCCTTCTTGACCGTCGACCAGGATCACGAAGCCTGTGTCGGGATCGGCGACGCCCGCGACGTCCGGAACCCCGCGGCCATCTTTGTTGACGGTCCCGGACGGCTTGGGCACGTTGATGTTGGCTTGATATTTGGGTTTAGAGAAGTGAGAGCTGACGCCGCCGCCGGATGAGCCGCCTTCCGTGCCGTCGTTCCATACAGTCTCGGATTTGGTTTTGCCGTTCGAGGCGTGCAGCGATGTGCCGCCGCAGGCTAAAACCCACGGGCTCGAAGCGGGAAAATCGACGTGAACGCCTTTTTCGCCATCCGAAGAGCCGCTATCGCCCGATGCGACGCAAACCGAAATGCCCAACAAGGCCGCATCGTGGAAGGCTGCATTGAACGCGTCCATCGCTTGCGGGGTCCATTCGTTTTCCGGCGAACCCCAGCTGATCGAAATGATGGAAGGCTTGCGCAGCGTGTCGTGAATCGCGCCGTTGATGCCATCGAAAAAACCTTGGTCGGTGTTATCGGCAAAGTAAGCGGCGATCTTGGCTCCGGGCGCGATCCCTCCGGCGACTTCGACATCGAGAACGACTTCGCCATCCGGTCCGTCCAGATCGCCGGTCGGGCTGTTCTGCGCGCTTCCCACCGAAACCGCCGTCACAGAAACTTCGGAAACGCCGAGCTGCTGCCAATAACTTGAAAGATCGGAAGAATTAAACCCGCCTCCGAGCTCAATTAAAGCGATCGTCTGGCCCGTTCCCGTATTAGTAGGGAAATCGTACAGCTGGGCGACTTGGGGTGGAGTGTATGACACCGACTGCGCCGCGCGCAGCTGGAACCTGTGATACGTGGTTGCAGCAGTCCGCTGGTCGAATCCCAACACGGCAATGACGCGCTGATGGAGCATCGCGGGAACGTGCAGATGCCCTCGGCGGGTGCGGACAGTCTTCTCTCCGGTACGCGTCAGCGCGAGATCGGCGCCAAAAGCATCGGCCAGGTGAGAGAGCCAGCCGCTCATGACGACCGATCGCGATGCCTCGTTGATCGAAACGATAGAAAAGTTGTGCGCTGATGCGAAGTGCTTGACGGCCTGAATGTCGGCGGGATCGGCGCCATAAAGCTCGCCTAGCTCCTGGTGCGAGACGTACCGCTCGAGCGAATCCGGTTGAGGTGCTTCGGCCCGGCGCCTCAATATCAAAGTAATCGAAATCAGCTGGTAAGGATCAGGCTGGCCCACGAGCACCGACCCGGCTGGATGCTCACGCAAGCTACCGTGCAAAATAACGTGAGAAGACATGAAGGTTTACTCCTGCCGCGAGGCTAGTGCGGTAAAGTCGCAAACGAGGTGAACCATTTCCTCAGCAAGCGTCGGCAAGCCTTTCTGAGAACACGCCTTACATGCGCTGAACTTTTTTTGTCCGGAGCGGGAACGGACGCGCCCAGTAATCTGGTGAGAAGCCTGAAAACGCGATGATTTCGTTTGGCAAAATGCGACTCTGCGGCGTGATCCTGCTCGCGATTTGTGCGCGGCCTCTCTTTTCGCAGGGCGTTAGCAGCTTGTTTTCGGGGCAGAAATCGACCGCTCCCGAATCAGCGGCGGCAGATCCGCTGAAACGCACGACGCCTCGAAGCGCGATTTACGCGCTGCTCGAGGCCTGCCACGATGCGAACTTCACGCTCGCGTCCCAGTATTTGGATCTGCATGGCATTCCCAGTGGCCAACGCGCCGTAGAAGGTCCCGATCGCGCTAAGGAAGTCTGTTCGTTGCTGGATCGCAATCCAAACTTTGAAGTAGACCAGCTCAGTAACTCGCCGCAAGGGAATCTCCAGGACGCGCTTGCGACCGACATCGACAACCTCGCGACCTTCGCTTTGAAGGGGCAGCGCATCACGCTGCAGTTGCATCGCGAGATGAGTCAGGGGGTAAACGTCTGGCTGGTTTCCGCGGCGAGCGTGGCGCGAATCCCGCAATTGATGGCGTTAGCCGGGGAATCGGGACTCGAGAAAAGACTGCCCGAACCTCTCGTAAGAATTACCTTCATCGATACGCCGCTCTGGTCCTGGATCGCGTTGGTATTGCTCGCGGTGTTGCTGTCGCTGGTGTCGCGCCTGCTCTCGCGGTTAGTCATCGCAATCTTAACGCCGGTGATTAAGCGATATGCACCAACCTTGCAGACCTATCGCTTGGAGGCGTTCATTGAGCCCCTGAGGCTGCTTCTCTCGGCGGCGGTGTTTGACGCCTGCATGGAATTTGCAGCTCCTTCCGCTCTGCTGCGGAGTTATCTGCTGAACCTGGTCGCGCTGGTGGTGGTGCTCGGCCTCGCATCGCTGGCGATGCGCATCGTCGATGTGATTTCGGATCAGATCACGTCGCGACTTGATCCACGGGAGCGGGCGCTGTCGTACTCGATCTTCCCGCTATTCGTCCGGTTCGCAAAAATCTGCCTCTTCTGCATAGCGGTTTTCATTGTGCTGGAGAAGTGGGGTTATCCGACCAGCACGATTATCGCGGGCGTGGGAGTCGGTGGACTCGCCGTCGCGCTCGCGGCGCAAAAGACTTTGGAGAACCTGTTCGGCAGCCTGTCCGTGATCCTGGATCGGCCCGTGCTCGTGGGCGATTTTTGCAAGTTTGGCAGTCAGGTGGGAACGGTCGAAGACATTGGCCTTCGGTCTACGCGCATCCGAACGTTGGACCGAACGGTTGTAACCATTCCGAACTCGCAATTTTCGACCATGACGCTCGAAAACTATGCGCGCCGGGACCGAATGTGGTTTCATCCGACGCTGCAACTGCGGCGCGACACCACACCCGAGCAGATTCAGCACATGATGGACGCGATCATAGCGATTCTTGAGGAGCATCCTAAGGTGGGCCCCGGCACGGTGCCGGTGCGATTTACATCCATCGGGCAACAATCGTTCGATCTCGACGTTTTCGCCTACGTGCTGACGGCCGAGTGGGACGAATATCTGAAGGTTCAGACCGAGTTGCTGCTTAAAATCCTCGAAGCCGCTTCCCGGCTGGAGATTCGTTTCGCGGTGCCGATTCAAGAATCCGTGCCGGGGACTTTGGCCTCAGATTACCAATCGGAGCGCAGGACATCGAAGTAGATGTGAAGCCCCTGCCGGAATTGCTCGACCGGGATGTGTTCGCTATCGCTGTGCATGGTTGAGAGGGTTGCGGCATCGAGCACCATCGGGATCAGGCCGTAGCCGACGACTCCGCGGGCGCGGAATTTCTGGCAATCCGTTCCGAAGGGAGCGATCAGCGGAGTTACGATCGCGCCCGGGTTCCGAGCATCAATCGCTTTCTTGATCGCGGCGAACAGAGGCGTGTCGGTGCTGCTTGGTTTCACGTCGTCCGGATTCGGCGAGATCTGCTCGATTGCAACTCGCGGGTCATTGATGCGAGCCTTGATCTCGGAAACGAACTCCTCCGCATTCTGCCCGGGCAGCAAACGGCAATCGAGCGTAGCTTCGGCGATCGAAGGAATGATATTCACTTTGGGCGGATCGCCCACCCCACTGCGTAGGGATGTCAGCGACATCGTGTTCTGCTGAATCGCGTTCATAAACTTATTGGGAGCAAACGTTCCAATCTCTCGCCGCATCTGCTCCACCACGGGATTGGGCTTCGTCGATTCCGGAAGCTGTTTGGCTTTTTCAATTGCCCGCAGCAGGATCTCGTTCGGATTGTCAGGCGTGGGCTGCGAAGCGTGGCCGGAGACGCCGGTGGCGCGAAGACGCAGCCAGAGCACTTGTTTATCGCCCACGGTAATTCCGAAAACCAACTTGCCTTGGGTATACAAATCGCGCGAACCGCTGCCGCCTTCATCCAGCACGTATTCGGGGTTGAGTTCGTCCCAATGATGCTTGATCATCCAAGCGGCTCCATCGACACCGCCGGTTTCTTCGTCGCAATCGGCGAGAAAAACAATGTCGCGCGGCGGCACGATGCCGAGTTTCTTGAGAAGAATGATTCCGGTCAGTTCCATGATCCCGGTGCTCTTCATGTCAAGCGTGCCGCGGCCCCACATCATTCCGTCCTTCATTTCTGCTCCGAACGGATTTTCCTTCCAACGCGAGGCGTCAACCGGGACTACATCCATGTGGTTCAACAGCAGCAGCGGACGCTTGGAACGGTCTTTTCCAGGCAAGCGAACTATTAGATTTGTTTTCCCTCCGGGCGCGCTCTCATAAAGCTTAGCTTCGAGCCCGGCGGCCGCGAATTCGGATTGCAGCAGCTTTGCGGTTTCTCTGGTATCGGCGGGAGGGTTGACACTTCGAATGCGTACGTAGCGCTGCAGCAGATCGATTGCGTGCTGCTCCACTTTGGGCCAGTCGGGCTCGGCTGCGCGCGTGATGAGCGAGCAACTCAACAGGAGCGCGGGAACAACGAGACGATTCATTTCTCGAATTTTGGCACAGCGGAGAGATGGTTCGGATTGTTATCGAGCCGCAAGGCTTCGAGTATTGCTCCGGCGGCCGGGCCAAATCGCGGCGCAACAGCCTGGCCGCCGAAAAAATCTCGAACGCACTGGCCAAAGGCGTTGCGAAGCAGTGTGCTTCGAAAAACACCGCCTGTATACGCGACAGCCACGCTTTCGCGCGCCTGAAAAAGCTGTTTATACACAGCCTCTGCAAACTGCGCGAGTTTGCGAGCGGCCCGATCGACAATTTCGAGAGCAATTTCATCGCCCTGCTCGGCCGTCTGCGTAACGAGCGTTGCAAAAGATGCAATCTGCGACCGGGAAAACTCGTTATAGAAACGGTGCATAAGCATGTTTGCATTCGGCTCGCCCGTGTTTTGCAGCAGGGCCTCGCGCAAAACGGTCGGCCGGCCCCAGCCCTCTTCGAACCGCAGTGCTGCTCGTAAAGCTCGTCGCATCAGATCGAACGCGCCGCCTTCGTCGCCAAAGATGTAGCCCCAGCCGCCGGCCCGCGCGGTGACCCCGGCCGCATTCCGCCCAAACGCCATCGAACCAGTGCCGGCAATCACAATGATTCCCGCTTCGCCCGCAGTCGCGCCCGTGAGCGCTACCTCCGCGTCATGCGTGAATTTGTATTTGGCACTTGAAACGAGCTCGCGGGAGCATGCTTCCTTGTCCTCCGGCCCGCCGCTGAAGCCGAAACAAGCGGCTGCGAAGGGGACGGACTGCCGATCTAATCCCGCACCATGGCAAGCGTCATCCAGACATTCTCCAATAACCCGCAAGAATTTTGCACGGCGCTCCGGGGAAGCCACATGATTGCAAGGGCCGCCCCGGCCGTGCCCGATAATTCGTCCCGCATCATCCGCAATCAGCGCCGTTGTGCTGGATTGACCTCCGTCAATACCGAGGTACAGACGGGCTGGGCTCACGCGAGAGTCTTATCCTTTGCGTAGCAGATCGAATCGAGCGGACAGTTGGCGCAGCGCGGCTTGCGCGCAATGCAGATCTGCCGTCCGAAATGGATCACCTGATGCGAAAACAGAATCCAGCGGTCGTGCGGGACGGTTTTCATGAGATCCTGCTCAATCTTCACCGGATCCGTGTTTTTAGTAAGATCAAGCCGCAAAGAAATTCGCTGGACATGCGTGTCGACGACTACTCCGCTCGGGATGCCGTAAGCGGTTCCGAGCACCACATTGGCGGTTTTCCGCGCGGCGCCGGGTACCGACAGCAATTCTTCCATGGTGCGCGGCACTTGTCCTTTGAAATCGGCGAGAATCTTTTTCGCTGCGCCGATCAGCGAGCGCGATTTGTTGTTGAAGAAGCCAGTCGAACGGATCTCTTGCGAAAGCTCCGCTTGAGACGCATGGGCAAAATCTTCCATCCGCGGATACTTCTTGAACAGATCGGGCGTCACTTTGTTGACACGCTCGTCGGTGCATTGCGCCGAGAGAATGGTGGCCGCCAATAATTGCCATGCATTTTTGTGATGCAGCGCGCAGGTTGCCTTGGGAAACAGCTTGTCCAATTCTTCGAGAATTCGCGCGAGGCGCGCTTTTCGCTCGGCCGCATTTTTCGGCTTGGTTACTTTTCGCGGCGGCGTTACGGGATGTAGCGGCGTGACGGTAGCGACTTCCGTATCGGGCATGAAGAAGAGACTACGATATCGCAGTAAAGCGCGCGCCGAATCAGGAAGGCGCGCCGCTCTCCAGGAAATTGCGGAGCCGATGGCTGCGGCTGGGATGGCGCAGCTTGCGAAGAGCCTTGGCTTCGATCTGGCGAATGCGCTCGCGCGTGACGGCGAAGTCTTGCCCCACTTCTTCGAGCGTGTGCTCACTGCCGTCTTGAAGGCCGAAACGCATTTTCACGATCTTCTCTTCTCGCGGGCTGAGGGTCTTGAGCACTTCGGCGGTTTGCTCGCGTAGATTCAGGTTGATGACGGATTCGGATGGGGAAACCATGCGGCCATCCACCAGAAAATCGCCTAAGTTCGATTCTTCTTCTTCACCCACCGGCGTCTGCAGCGAGATAGGTTCCTGTGCGATGCGTAAAACACGGCGGATTTTGACCGGATTCAAGTCCATTCGGGAAGCGAGTTCTTCGGTGGTAGGCTCGCGGCCGAGTTCCTGCTGCATGGAGCGCTGCAGACGAATGAGTTTATTGATGGTCTCGATCATGTGCACGGGGATGCGAATCGTACGCGCCTGATCGGCGATCGCGCGAGTCACTGCCTGGCGCACCCACCAAGTAGCATAGGTCGAAAATTTATAGCCGCGCTTGTAATCGAATTTATCGACCGCCCGCATTAGCCCGATGTTTCCTTCCTGGATTAAATCGAGGAATTGCATGCCTCGATTCGTATAGCGCTTGGCGACGGAAACCACCAGGCGCAGATTTGCTTCGATCAACCGCTTTTTTGCGCACTCCGTTTCGAATTCGCCACGTTCTACAATCTGCAGAGTACGGCCTAATTCGGCGGCCGTAGCGCCGCACTTTTCTTCGATTGTCTGAATCTGCCCCGAGAGCGTCTTCAACTCTTTACGTACGGCTGCAGCCGAACCGGATTCGGCAACCGCGGGCTGCTCCAAGCGCCGCTGCACGCGAGCCAGTTCCTGCTCCAGCGGTTTCAATTCATCGACGAAGCTTTTCAAGCTGGCGCTTAACGAGCGCTGGTAGCGAGTGGCAAACGGCAGGGTGCGAATTGAGCGCGATATGCAAACCATGAGCCGCCCGTGCTCAAAACGAAGCTTGCGGTATTGCTTGGGCTTCATGCTGCGCGAGGTGCTTATCAGCTTTTGCTGACTCAACAGCGCCTTGCGATAGAGCTTGTCGATACTTTGGGCCGCTTCGAGGAATTCGCGCTTTAATTGCAGGACCGCCTCTTCCTCATCGCGGCCGGGTTGCGGCTCCGGAGCTTGCAGCACGTCCAGAACGGAAAGAACGCCGCGCTCGACCGCATGCCCGGTATCCAGCACAATCTGGATGATGAGGCGGGAGCGGGACAAGGCCTTACGCACTGCTCCTTCTCCCCGTTCGATTCGTTTGGCTAGTTCAATTTCGCCTTCGCGCGTGAGCAGGGGCACCATGCCCATCTCGCGCAAGTAGACGCGAACCGAGTCGTTGCTCTTGTCGACTGTTCCCGGCGAAAGATCGAGATCCGCCAGGTCATCGGTGTCGTCTTCCTTCTTTTCGAAGTCCTTCGGTTCTTCCAGTTCGGCTGGTGCGCCGTCCAGATCCACGAACAAATCGGTCAAATCGCTGCCGTTTGCCAGATCCTCGCGCATGACTCCCGACACCTCATCGTAGAGGCCGAAGCCCTTGTCATTGCCGTCCTGCATCCACTGCCTTCACAAAAAAGTTGATGGGACCGATCGGAGCTAACAAGTTCGCATGCGCCCTAATCCACAACGTGTGGAGCCACCCCTGAAATTCTCGACTACTCATAGTACAACACGATTCACATGCCCGAGGATGCGCGTTTGATCTTATCTAATTGGGCCGTCAAGCGCATCACTTCGGAGAAATTTCCACTCTTCTCCGATTCCCGAATGAGGCGCCGCAGGGCCTCGCATTCCGCATCGACGGACTTACTTTCGACCGCCCGAAGGCAATGTAACGCCTGTTGCGCGGCGTTCGATTCATCCATGGCGATGTCGGAGAAACTGAGATCCGTGAGTATGCGCTGCAATCTTGGATCGAGGCGGCTGGCCAAGGCTTCGAGCGAAAAAGCGATGCCTTCGGAATCGAGCGCGAGCGCGGTCTCAAATATGTTGCGCAGCTCCAGGGTATGGAGGACGTTGGTGCTCGCGAAGTAATGCTTGATGGCGGAACGGGCTTCTTGGCTCGCAAGCAGGCAGCAGACGAGCAGCTTTTCGTTGGGCGGAATGGCGGATGCGATTTCCTGGCGGGCGGGAGGTTGGCTTACTCCGCCAGCGCGCATGCTCTTCCGTATGACTTCTCGATCGATGTTGAGATAATCCGCGATCTCATTGCCTATGGCGGAGCGTTCGATCGGATCATGCACTTGCTCGATGGCGGGTTGAATGGATTTGAACGCATCGACTCGGCCCTCGGCTGTTTGAAGATCGAATTTCTCAGCGGCGCGCGCGGCCAGCCAATGAAAATAGGAGGTCGCTTGTTCGAGCTGTTTCCGGTAGGCTTCGATGCCATTCCGCTGGATGAACTCATCCGGATCGAGCCCGCCGGGAATTTCGATCACCTTCACCCGCAGGCCTTCGGCCAATAAAACAGAAATGTACTTTTCCGTGGAACGCGCACCGGCCGGGTCGGGGTCAAAATTTAAAATGATCTGGCCCGTGCTTGCCTGTTGTTGAGAAACCTGGCGTTTCATGGCGCGAACCTGGTCGCTTCCGAGCGAGGTTCCGCTGCTTGCGACGACCTCGTGGATGCCGGCCTGATAGATCCCGATCACGTCCATGTAGCCTTCGACCAGGATCAGGCGGTCATTCTTGCGCGCGTCCATCTTGGCGCGATGCAGATTGTAGAGGACGGCCGATTTCTTATAGATCTTGGTCTCGGGCGAGTTCAGATACTTGGGTTCGTCGTTCGGACGCAAGGCGCGGGCGCCGAAGGCGATCACTTTGCCCGATTCGTTATGGATCGGGAACATCAGCCGCGCACGGAAGCGATCGAATAAACCGCTGCCATCCTGACGCTTGCTGACCAGGCCGGATGATTCCAAGAGAGAAGGTCCGAACCGCTGCAGCTTGTGATGCAATTGCTGGCCGGATGGGTCGGAGAGCCCCAGGCGAAATTCGTCCATGGCGGCGCGAGAGACGCCTCGCGATTCGAGATAGGCGCGTGCTTCTGTACCCGCCTGGCTACGCAGATTCGATTGAAACAGGTCCGCAGCGATGTCCTGCATTTCGAATAACGCGGCGCGACGCTCCGCTTCCGGATCGTCTGAATGTCGGCGTTCCGGCATGGGGATGCCATAGCGCTCGGCGAGGAGCTTCAGCGTTTCGGGGAAGGTGAGGCTCTCAATTTCCTGAACAAACTTAAAAACATCGCCTGCGGCGTCGCAGCCGAAGCACTTGTAATACTGCAGCGTGCGGTGAACACCGAAGGAAGGTGTCTTTTCGGAATGAAACGGGCAGAGGCCCACATAGCGAGCGCCTGCGCCCTGCCGTTTCAGGCGGACGTACTGGCCAACCACTTCCACGATGTCGAGCTGATTCTTCAGCTGGTCAGAGAAACTCATTCCGGACGTTGAATCGCGCACAACGGGCCTAACCCGCCCTGTACGCTCTGTAGACTCGCGCACAACCCGGGGGAGGCGTTCTTCAGGGTAGCAATTTAGGAAGCTGCGCGCGGGCTGATGCTTACGACAGCTTGACCAGCGATGAATCGGCGGAGGCGGCGAGTATTGCCTCGGCATCAGCTTCCGTGAACTCCTGAGTTTTCGCGGAGTGATTCATGGAGCAGAATTTCGGACCGCACATCGAGCAGAACGCGGCGTCTTTGAAGCCTTCTTCGGGCAGCGTCTCGTCGTGCATGGCTTCGGCGGTTTCCGGGTCGAGCGAGAGCGCGAACTGGCGGCGCCAATCGAAATTGAAGCGCGCGTGAGAAAGCTCGTCGTCGCGGTCGCGAGCTCCTTTGCGATGACGCGCCACATCGGCTGCATGGGCGGCAATCTTATACGCGATGATGCCTTGTTTGACGTCTTCGCGATTGGGCAGGCCCAGGTGCTCCTTGGGAGTGACGTAGCAAAGCATAGACGCGCCGTGCCAGCCGATCATGGCGGCGCCGATGGCAGAAGTAATGTGATCGTATCCGGGCGCGATGTCGGTGACGAGCGGGCCTAACGTGTAAAAGGGAGCTTCGTAGCACATGTCGCGCTCCTTTTCGACTTGCAGCGCGATCTGATCGAGAGGAATATGGCCCGGCCCTTCGATCATGACCTGAACATCGTATTCCCAGGCTTTCTTCGTCAGCTCACCCAGCGTCTTCAGCTCCGCAAACTGGGCGGCATCGCTCGCATCCGCCAGGCAACCCGGGCGGAGACCATCGCCGAGCGAGAAACTCACGTCATGTTTCTGGAAAATCTTGCAGATCTCATCGAAATGATCGTAGAGGAAGTTCTGCCGATGTTTTTTGACCATCCATTCGGCGAGAATGGCGCCTCCCCGGCTCACGATTCCGGTGATGCGCTTCGAGGTGAGAGGCACGTATTGCACCAGGACACCGGCGTGAATCGTCATGTAGTCGACGCCTTGCTCGGCCTGCTCTTCGATCACTTCGAGCATCACGCCGATGTCGAGATCTTCCACGCGCCGCACGCGGTTCAGGGCTTCATAAATAGGAACCGTGCCGATCGGAACCGGCGAAGCGTCGATGATCGCCTCCCGTATGCGCGGGATATCGCCTCCCGTGGACAAATCCATTACCGTGTCGGCGCCGTATTTGACGGCGTAACTGAGCTTGGCGAGTTCCTCATCAATGTCCGACGTCGTAGACGAATTGCCGATGTTTGCATTGATCTTGCACTTTGACGCAACGCCGATGCACATGGGCTCGAGCCGGTGGTGATGAATGTTCGCCGGGATAATCATGCGTCCGCGCGCCACCTCGTCACGGATTAGCCCGGGCGCGAGGCCTTCGCGTTGAGCCACATACTCTATTTCTCCGGTAGTCAGGCCTTGGCGTGCGTAATGGATCTGAGTCCGAATCGAATCCTGCTCGCGAGACGCGATCCATTCAGTGCGGTTCATGCTTCGATTATAGGTGCAGAGTGGCGCTTGCTCCGTAGCACGAAAGAGAACCGGTAGAACTGCGGAGGGTGGGCGCCGCATGCGCGTAGGAAGCACGCGACGCTGCGAACCAGACGGGAAATCCGAGTGCTATAGTGGCGGCAAGCGCATGCTCGAAATGCGCAATTCACCATTCATGATGCCTGGCGAAACCACACAAACTGACTTGGATTGGAGCCGGCTTCAGGGCACCGTGCTCGAAGGCGGGTACCAGCTCGAGTCGATCTTGTCGGCCGATGCGGTGGGCGCGACCTTCAAGGTTCGAGTGCTGGGCGACGCGTCGGCGAATTCCATCGCAAAGCTTTTCGGAATGGACCCGGCGAATGCCGCCGAGCAGGCTGCGCTGTGGGAGAGCACGCGCGAACTCGACAGCACGAACCTTCTGACGCCGCTGGGCGCGGGCCAAACCCAGGTGGATGGCGCAAGCGTGGCGTATCTGGTGGTCCGCAGGCCCGATGAAGTTCTTGAAGCCGCGATCCGCGAGCGTCCGCTGAGCACGCCAGAAGCGAGCGAAGTTCTACTGGCCGTCATCCGTGGACTCGATGAGCTGCATTCGCATGGTTTTGTGCAGGGCAGTCTTTCGCCCGAACATATCGTCGCCGCGGGTGACGCGATTAAGCTTTCTGTCGAGTGCGTCGGCCGTCGCGGCTTCGCACCGCGTCTGCACTTGCGTGAACCGAAGTATCGGGCGCCCGAAAGCGCGGGACAATATGTTACTCCGGAGGCCGACGTGTGGTGCCTTGGGGCGACGCTCATCGAAATTTTGAGCCAGCAGCCTTGCGGAGATGACTGCATGGCGCAGGCGGCGAAGTTACCGGCGCCGTTCGATGGCATTGCGCGGCGATGTCTCGATCCGGACCCGGAGACGCGGCCGAAGCTCGGGCAGGTAGAGGTGATGTACCGCTCGACCACTGCGCCGCCGCCTGCGCCGAAGAAGTTCGAAGTGCCGGTAACCGCAGCCGCTCCTCCAGCCGCTGTCACGACGCGGGTTCCCCTTGCCAATCGTGTCGCGCAATCACGGCTGCCGCAGCGAACGAGGCCTGCAATTCCAGCCTGGATGTATGCCGCGGCGGCCGTCATAGTCATCGTGCTTCTCGTTTGGATCGCCCGGCCGAAGCATCGGACCATTGCCTCCGCCTCGCACGCTGCGGCTAGCTCGACGGCGTCCTCACAGCCGAGTGCTTGGGAATCGAAAACCATCACGCCGGATGACGCGAAGACTGTAACGCCTGCACCGGTCACCGCAGCTAAGCCGGTCATACCGGCGCGCCAATCGCCGGCTGTGAATGGGGCGATCTGGCGAGTCGTGCTGTATACCTACGCGCGGTCAGCGGATGCCGACAGCAAAGCGCGTTCGGTGAATGCGAAGTATCCCGGCCTGAACGCCGAAACGTTTTCCCCGGCCGGCGGGAAGAGTTTGTACCTGGTGGTGGTCGGCGGGCGCATGACCCGCGAAGACGCCGAACGCTTACGGCAGCGCGTGCGAGCGATGGGCCTGCCGCGCGATTCCTACACCCAGAATTTCAAGCAATAAGCCGCCGACGGCCGCGGCGATCCCGATGGCCATACTACGGAAAACGAAATAAAACTTTCCGGCGTGCATCTAACAGCCAGTCCCTTTTTTTATCGCTGCGGAGTGCTTAGGATTCCCGTTGCGGGCGCTTGGACTCGGCCGGGCGTTCGCGTCGCAATGGTTCGGCGCATATTAACTGATGCGGGAGTATTCAGATGGCGGCTTATTGCACCACGGCTTTACATGTTCCCTATCGGCCCGTCAGGGTGGCCTACCCTGGCCGCTCGGAGAACCGCACGGCTGTATTTGCGCGGTACGCCAAGGCGCACTGGAAAAAAATCGGCGCGGCTGTATTGAGCGGTATCTTCGCAGGTTTTCTGGCAGGCGCGGTGAGTTCGAAAACGGGCGTGCCGCTTGATCCGGTGATCTCTGCGGCTCGTTCGCCCTCTGTCGTGGCGGTGAAGGCGGGGGCTGTGCCGCTGCGGATCCCAGGTCCGGACAACACCAAAGAGCTCTCCCGGCTCCGGGCGCAAAATCAGGAGTTACAAGGGTTAGTCGACACGCTCCGGCAGCATCCTGCGCCAGCGCACGCCCGCCGGTCGAAAGCTTACAGGCGTAGGCACCGACGCTGAATCGCGCCTGTCTGTGATTTCGCGCATCACTCGGCTGTAAGTCAAGTATTGAGTTTGTGACCTGACCTGTTATCCGTTCCGGTACGAGGGCCGCACCGGAACGGTCTATCGCGCAGGCTAAATTTGGAACTTAGATCTACTTGCTTGTGCTCGCCGCCCGCCTGCGAGCTTGACCAGGATGGCCATCGCCAGAGGTGGGAGCATCGATCTCATTCGCTTCTTCGAGCGAAGGCGTCCCGGCCTCGCGCGTTCCCGCTTTCCGCGATTTCAATTCCTGAAAGGCTGGCGCCTCCACAAATTGCCAATCGTCGCCTTGGTTCCAAGGTCCTCGGCCGTCTGAATCGCCCATCTCATTCACGCCGGTCGAATCGTTGAAGTATTGATCGACCAGGTCGCGAGTCGGCGGAAGGAATCCGATCGAGAAACGATCCTTGCCCATGCTTTCGAGCGCGAACGTGAACGCCTTCATGTGAGTGATTTCGCGCGTCATCAGAAATTGCAGCGCGTCGACGGTGCCTTGGTCGTCGGTGAAGTTAATCAATCGTTCATAGACGATTTTGGCGCGCGCTTCTGCGGCGATATTGCTGCGTAGATCGACGTCTAATTCGCCGGTGATCTTCAGATAATCGGCTGTCCAGGGATTTCCCTCTGAATTGTGCAGCGCGACGCCGCCGCCGCCAGCGATCGCAATCAAGGGATCGAATTCCGCCGCGGCGCGTTCTTTCTTTGTGGGCCGCAGGTGCAACCGCGCCAGAGTGCCTACCACTTCCAGATGGCTGAGTTCTTCAGTTCCAATGTCCATCAGCAGGTCTTTGCGCTGAGGATCATCGCAGTTCAGCCCCTGAATTGAATATTGAAGAGCCGCGGCTAGCTCGCCATTGGCTCCGCCGAATTGCTCCAGAAGCATGTTGCCGAATTTCGGATCGGGCGTGCCTACGTGAACCGTATACATAAGTTTTTTTACGTGGTGATACATGTTCGTCTATCCCGAAATGTGACGCCCTCAGGCACCAGCGGCAGACAAAAAAAGCCCGAGGCGAGCACTCGGAAGACTACTCGCCTCGGAATACATGCACTGAGTAGAGACTAGGCGGGCGAACTGCTGGAGCTATGCAAGTTGCCGTTTACGCCGTCCGGGAAAAAGCCGCCAGAGGTGGCGTTGGCCGCGTTGTAAGCCAGATAGAGTACCTGGCCCGGCGTTCGAATTGCCGTAAGGCCAGTGCTTGGGTCTATCGAGAAAAAGTAAGTACCCGATGGAGGAGGAATAATGTCCACGCTGTCCAACTTACTCGTTGCGATAGCAAGTCGTGCCACCTGAAGGCGGATGTTGGCCACATGCTCGGCTTCGGCTGCCAGAATGCGGGCGGCGCTTCCGATATAAGGGCTGCTTGTAACTGACGTAAGTTGCGCCGCGCCGCCATACGCTGAGACACCGATGTCTTCGAACACCCGGGCGAGAGTCAGGAATTGCGCCTCATTGGCGAATCCGATTCCCAGAGCACCCAAATTGATCGCCGGCTTGGCGACCGGCTCGATTCCCGCCTTCGACAGCGCAGTGCGCAGCAGAGTGACGTGATTGCGCTCGTCGTTGCCGATCTGATTCGCAACGGTTCCGGTGAAAACGGTGCTGTTGGAGAAGCTGACTTGATGCCATCCCGTAGTGGGGCCAGATTTGCCGGAGCCGGTAATACCGATGCCGACCTGATCGATAGTCTTACCCATGGTTGCAGTCGTGTAAAACTCGGCTTCGAGGTACTCGAGGTTGAGCGCGAACTGCAACACGTCGACTACGGTTGGCGATGAGGGATCGGCCTTCAGTTTCAGACCGCCGGAGGCGATTGCCGCGCCGCTAGCGGCCGCCGCAATGCCGATTTTCTTGAGTAAGCTGCGCCGATTAGGCGACTGTTCGAGTACATCCGAAATGAGATCTTTGTATGCCATGAGTGATCCTTAAATGTAAGTAGTTGTAACTAAAGCAGGGAATGGCGCGAGGCGCTTTTTCGCTTGGCCAAGGCGATCGCAGCAAAACCCGGAATGAGTAACAAGAAGGTAGCCGGCTCTGGAACGGAAGAAGGACCGGAACCCAGCGGCATTGCGGAGATATTTAGAGCGTAGTTACCAGTTCTGGTGTTGCCCTGGACGTCTTGGAACGATGCGCCACCCGGACCGGAAAATTGAAGGTAAGCCGCCTCAGAAGTGTTCAGGCCGGTCGATGTCACAGACATCTGGTTCTGCCAGTCGGTCAACGTAACGTAATACATTCCTGCCGGAGCATCGGTATCCTGCAAGTAGCCGTCTAGGTTCGCACCGGTGGAACGATCGGTATTGCCGATGGGCGAGAAGCTTGGGCTTTGGTTCGCGACGACAAATCCTGTGTTGTTATAGAGCGTGATGTTGGGCTGAAAGCCGCCCGGTCCTGTGGTTGTGCCATTGAGATTAATGCCGCCGCCATAGGATGTGGTGTAAATCGTCACCTCGGAAGGCGTTGTCAACGAGAAACTTTCGAGAACGACTGAGCCGGGCCCGGATTCGCTGGTTAGCGTTCCGGTGTAGGTCTGCGAAATGGACGACGCGTTTGCGTGAGCGGCTGTGAATGCGCTCAGCGCGAATACTGCCAAGCTCCACGTGAGCTTGTGTTTTAGAACCATCTAAATCTCCTCCTGCTGTAAGTGGTCGCTAAGTGCTTCCATCCGGCTATACGGAGTGGAGGCCAAGAACGGATGTGTAGCCCGCTCTTTTGCGGGTACTTCAAACTATTCGGAAGGACATGGGGAAAAAGATTGTTCTGTTTCTTGGTAGAGCAACGTCTAGTTCAAGCGGTAGGGACGAATTCCGGCCTGAATGGGACTTCATAGCGTGTTGGCGGAGAAGCTCACCATGAACAGTGGGCATGCCAGAAGAACATAGCGCGGAAACGCGAATCATCGAACAGCTCCGCGCGCGCGACCCTAACGGCCTTGCAGGCGCGTACGATCTCTACGCACGCACGGCTTTCGCTTTGCTTGTTCGCATCATCCGTGACAAAGTAGCGGCCGAGGATCTACTGCAGGAACTTTTCCTGCGAGTCTGGAATCGCGGGCCAGACTTCGATGCGAATAGGGGAACGCTGGGAGTTTGGATTCTCTCGATCGCTCGTAACATGGCGATCGACCACATGCGCTCCGCGCAGAACCGCTTTTCGAAACGGCTGCACGCGACGAGCCATTTGGATGAACTGTGTTTGTCAAGCGATCCAAGCGGTGCGGAGTCACGTATAAGTAATGTAGAAACGATTCGCGAAGCGTTTGCCGCATTAGCCGTCGAGGAAAAGCGGCTAATCGAGCTCGCATACTTCGACGGCTTTTCACAGACGGAGATTGCCGAACGGCTTCACCAGCCGCTGGGAACGGTAAAGAGCAGGATGCGATCCGCGCTGCAACGGCTGCGCACGGTCGTGAAAGGCGCTCAGCCATGACACACGCCGAAATGAACGAGCTTTACGAGCTGTATGCTCTTGGCGTGTTGGAACCGGAGCTCGCAGGCGAAATCGAACAACACCTCGATGAAAACTGCGCCTACTGCCGGGAGCATCTGCAGGTTGCGCTTACGCTAACAGCGGCCTTGGCAGAAACGGTTGGGCCGGTGTCGCCGCCTGCTGGCCTACGCGAACGAATCCTCTCGAGCGTGCGGCCAAGAAAACGTGCGATCAACTGGACCTGGGCTGCCGTTGCTCTCGCTGCCGCATGCCTCGCGCTGCTTGCTTTTTCGGTGGCATCGCAGTTAGCCATGCGAAGCATGCAGCGGCAACTGGTCGCAGAGGTGGAGGAACGGGACCAATTGCGTTCGGCGGTCGAGATCCTCAGCCGGCCGGAAACGCGGAGCGTCGAATTTGGCAGAGCGGAAAACGTTCCGCATGGGCGAGTGCTTGTGAGCCGCAACGGAGGGGTGGTGTTTGTCGGTTCCCAATTGCCGCAGCTGGCCAGTAATCAGACGTTCGAATTATGGCTGGTGCCCACGTCGGGGCCCCCCCGAGCTGCTGGGCTGTTCCGGCCGAATGCCGCGGGCGACTCGGTCCATGTTTCGCCGCTCCCCGTGGGCGCGAATACGAAAGCCGTTGCGGTAAGCATCGAGCCGCGGCAGGGTTCGAGCGCGCCGACGACGAAGCCGATTCTCATCGTCCCGCTGGCTTAGCGTCTTTGTTTTGCGGGCGGCTGGTGCGACTCCAGGTGCGTGTTATGCTTGTGCAGCGTGGGTGCCGCGCGCGCCTGTCTCAGCGCTGGCGTTCTCAACAAATCGCGTGGGCATAATGGCAAACCATCATGGTCAACCTGGATACGCCGCAATCCGTCGCTCTGCTCATCGACCACACGCTTCTCAAGCCCGAAGCTGCTGAACGCGACATCGCTCGGCTTTGCGAAGAAGCCCGACAATTCGGCTTTTCATCGGTATGCGTCAATCCCTATTGGGTGCGCTTCGCTGCGGCGGCGCTTGCGGGCGCAGCTTCGCGAGTGTGCACCGTTATCGGGTTCCCTCTTGGAGCGAATGAGACGCGGATGAAAGCGGCAGAGGCCGAACTCGCGCTGCAACAAGGCGCAACCGAGCTGGACATGGTGCAAAACATCGGCGCGTTGCGTTCGGGCCAGTTTGATGCCGTTCGGGAAGATATCGCGGCCGTCACGCGACTCGCACATGCAAATGGTGCGGTCGTCAAAGTAATTCTCGAAACGTGCCTGCTTTCCGATGAGGAAAAGATCACCGGCTGCCGCATTGCAATGGACGCTCACGCCGATTTCGTGAAGACCTCGACCGGCTTTTCTAAGTCGGGAGCAACCGTCGAAGATATCCGGCTCATGCGCCGCGCCGTTGGCGAAGCGGCTGGAGTGAAAGCGTCCGGGGGAATCCGCAGTTTCGAAGATTTGCGCCGCATGGTAGAAGCGGGTGCGACTCGCATCGGCACGAGCTCCGGCGTCGCGATTGTTGAGGGCATCGCATCCGCCGAATCATCCGAAACGCCGGCGCCTCTGCACGCAGCCAGGGTGCCCGGCGGCTACACCGACAGTTATTGATGGCCACTCCGCGCAAAACTCAAGTTCGCTTTCGCGAGCGCGCCGAGCTTCTCGACTTCCTGCTCGAGGTGAGCACCATCAGCGCGGAGACGCTCGATCTCGATCGCCTGCTCTCCAACATCGCGGACGTGGTCAAAGATGTCATTCCGTATGAATTGTTCGCGATCCTTCTCTATAACGAGCGAGCGCGAACGCTGAAGATGCGCTATTCGCGAGGACATCGCGATGAAATCGCTAAGAATTTGATCATCCGCTCGGGCGAGGGAATCACCGGTGCCACCGCGGCGCTTCGCCAACCGATTCTGGTGCGCGATGTGCGAACCGATCCACGTTATCTGAACGCGCTCGATGCGGTGCGGGCGGAGCTTGCAGTGCCGATGCTTGCGCGCGCCAAGCTCGTGGGCGTCATCGATCTGCAATCCACGCGTCTGAACGCCTTTTCCGAACAGGACCGCGCTTTGCTGACGCTGCTTGCCAATCGTGTCGGCGCGGCGATCGATAACGCGCGGCTCTACCGGCGCGTCGAGCGCCAAAATCGCACGCTGCGAGTGCTCGCGCATGTCTCGCAAGAGTTCAGTTCCATTCTGGAGATTGACGAGCTGCTCACGAAAATCGCGATTACCGTGCGCGCGCTGATCAACTTCGACGCGTTCAGTATCTTCCTGCTTGATGAAGAGCGTAAACAGCTGCATTGCCGGTTTAGCCAGCGCTATGACGAAAGAGGAACGGTTGAAACGATAGAGCTTGGGCAGGGGATAACGGGCGCAGCGGCTCAATCGCGCGAGCCTATTCGGGTGGCGGATGTTACTCAGGACCCTAGATACATTGAGGCGCACAGCGAGGCTCGTTCGGAGGTTGCGGTGCCGCTTATTTTGCGAGATCGCGTAATCGGCGTCATGGATCTGGAGAGCGTTCGCATCGGTTTTTTCACCGACGATCACGTGCGCGCTCTCACCCTGCTCGCTCCACAGATCGCAACTTCGGTAGAGAACGCCCGGCTGTATGCGGAATTGGCGCAGCGGGAACAACGCTTGGAAGAAGACCTGAAAGCCGCTTCCAAGCTGCAGAGCGTTCTGCTGCCGCGCACAGTGTCGAATATCATCGGGCTCGACGCAGGCATCCGCTCTCGGCCGGCTCGCGAAATTACCGGAGATCTTTACGACTTCTTCGAGCACGGCGCCGAGTATATGCTGATCGCGTTTGGAGATGTCAGTGGTAAAGGAGCCGCTGCCGCGCTATTTGGGGCGCTGATTTCCGGTCTTCTGCGCATTCTCGCTCCGCGGCGGCGCAGCCCGGCTCAATTGATGAAGCTGCTGAATGAGGCTCTGCTGGAGCGCAAAGTGGACGCACAGTACGCGACGCTCTCGTTGCTGCTTTGGGATTCGCGCGCTTTGACATTCACGGTCGCGAGCGCGGGCACACTGGCGCCGCTTCTCTGTCGCAGAGGCGAGGTCACCGAGCCGCAGGTGGCGGGCGTGCCGATCGGGCTGCTGGAAGATCAATCGTATGAGCAGATCGTTATCAAGGCCCAGCCGAAAGATCTGTTTCTTCTGCGCTCCGATGGCGTCGAAGATCAGCTTTCGAGCGAAGACGAATATGGCCGCGAGCGCCTTGTCACGCTAATTACATCGCATTGCAATGAGAAACCCCAGCAATTGACCGATTCGATTTTTGACGACCTGGACGCGTTTCGCGGCACGACGCCACTGACCGACGATCAGACCGTCATTGCATTTCGCGTGCTATAGCAACCGGATGATCGTCGGCGAATTCTCGTATCGCAACAGCATTCTCGCCTGCGAGTCTGTGCCTCTCACACAAATCGCCGATGAGCACGGCACACCTGCGTACGTTTATTCCAAAAATGCGATTGTAAGCCGGTTTCGCGAGTACGCGAACGCTTTGGCAGGGCTGCCGCATCGCATCTGCTATTCGGTCAAAGCCAATTCGAATCTCGCCGTTTTAAGGACGCTTGCCTCCGAAGGTGCGGGTTTCGATATCGTTTCGGGTGGCGAGCTGTATCGAGTCATCGCAGCCGGTGGCGATGTGCGTTCCGTCGTCTTCTCCGGCACCGGGAAGACCGAAGCCGAAATCCGTTTTGCACTCGAGAAGGAAATCCATTCATTTAACTGCGAATCGGAAACCGAGCTCGAATTAATCTCGCAGTGCGCGGTTGCGCTCGGTCGCCAGGCTTCGATTGCTCTGCGTGTCAACCCGGACGTGGACGCGATCACGCATCCCTATATCTCGACCGGTTTGCGTGAACACAAGTTTGGAATTGAACTCGCTGCAGCGGAGGAGATTTACATTCGCGCTGCTCAGTTGCCCAGCATCGCGCCGGAGGGCGTCAGCTGTCACATTGGATCGCAGATGCTGGATATCGAGCCGCTCCTTGAATCCGCCGACAAAGTGCTCGCGGTGGCCGCACGGCTTCGCGCCCGAGGGCTTGCGATTCGTTATCTCGATTTCGGCGGCGGATTGGGCGTGCCATATCGCACCAGTGAACGCGCGATTTCGATCGCGGATTTTGTGAATCGCCTAACGCCTAAGATTCAGGATTCGGGCATGACTCTGATGCTCGAACCGGGGCGATCTGTTGTGGCCGAAGCCGGAATTCTGCTCACGCGTGTCTTGTTGATAAAGCAAAACGGCGCCAAGACGTTCGTCATTGTCGATGCCGGAATGAATGATCTCATTCGTCCCGCGCTCTACCAGGCCCATCATGGAATTGTGCCCGTGCGAGAGGCGTCCTCGCCCGAACAGATGAAGGCCGACATCGTTGGCCCGGTTTGCGAGAGTGGAGATTTTTTTGCGCGGAACCGCGATCTCCCGCGCGTCGAAAAGGGCGACCTGCTGGCAATCCGAACGGCAGGGGCGTATGGGTTTTCGCTCGCCTCGAATTACAATTCGCGTCCGCGGCCGTGTGAGCTGCTCGTCGACGGCGCGAACGTGCATTTAGCCAGAGGCCGGGAGACCTACGAAGACCTGGTGCGCGGCGAATCACCCACTTTCTAGGACACCTTGTCGCTCAATCCCGAACGTTCATCGCGGTTTGTCGTTTCTCGTGTTGTTCTCGTGCATACTGATTTAGAATCATGCACGAATCGCCTCCCATATTCGTTCGCGACCTCCGCAAGTCGTACGGCGATGTGGAAGCCGTTCGCGGGGTCGATCTCGAAGTCGAAAACGGCGAAGTCTTCGGACTTCTGGGCCCAAATGGGGCAGGGAAGACCACCACCATTGAAATTCTGGAAGGTTTGCGCCCGCGCACGAGCGGCAAGGTGTCTGTCCTGGGCCTGGATCCCGCCGTGCAGAGCAAAGAGATCAAGGATCGCATCGGTGTTTGCCTTCAGGCTACTAATTTGCCGGACAAGATCAAGGTGCACGAGGCGCTGGATCTGTTTGCCGCGTTTTACGACCGCAGCACCGATCGCGTCAAGCTCCTTCAGCGGCTGCAGCTCTGGGACAAGCGCGATGCGTTCTACAAATCGCTTTCCGGCGGCCAAAAACAGCGTGTTGCTTTGGCTCTCGCGCTGCTGAACGATCCGAGTTTATTGTTTCTGGATGAACCCACCACCGGCCTCGATCCGCAAATCCGGCATGAAATTCATGGCGTTATCCAGGACCTGAAGCAGGAGCGCCGGTCCATTCTGATGACCACGCACTATATCGAAGAAGCGGAGCGTCTCTGCGATCGGGTTGCCATCATCGACGCCGGCAAGATCATCGAATTGGGCAGTCCGCGCGAAATCCAACAGCGCGTTCTCGGCACGACGCTGGTCGAAGTGACCACAAATGAGCCTCTGCCGCTTGATCGCCTTCCCGAGGCTCTGCGCGATGAGAAGCATGCGGCCAGCGACGAAGGACGGACGCTTTCGATGCAGACCGAGTCGGCTGCCGCGCTGATTGTCGAGCTAGTGAAATGGATTGACCAGCAGAATCTGCGTCTGCTCGATATTCACATCAAGCGGCCCACGCTCGAGGACGTGTTCATCGAGCTCACAGGGAAGAAATTGCGCGAATGAGACCTTACATCGCTCAAATTAGAAGCAATTTGCGGCTGATGGGCCGCGATCGAGCTGTGCTGTTCTTCAGCTACGTGTTTCCGCTGGTGTTCTTTTTCCTGTTTGCGCAACTCTTCGAAGGTCGCCAGAGCCCAGCAGCCATGGCGCAGGTCATAGCCATGGTGATCGTGATCGGAGTGCTCGGCAACGGGTTTTTCGGCGCGGGCATGCGAGCGGTGCAGGACCGGGAGACAAACGTACTGCGGCGCTTTAAAGTAGCGCCCATCGGCCCCGCGCCCATCATCGTTGCTTCTCTTGTCTCGGGACTGGTTGCCTTTACGCCATCCGTAATCCTGTTTTTTCTTTTCGGGAATTTGATTTATCACATGCCGATTCCTTCGAACATATGGTCTGTGTTTCTATTCGTGTGGGTCGGCGTGGTTGCTTTCCGTTCGATGGGCATGATCATCGCAGCGGTCGTAAATTCCGCACAAGAAGCTAACATCCTCACGCAAATACTGTACCTTCCGATGCTGTTCCTGAGCGGCGCCACTTTCCCGGTCAGTATCATGCCGATTTGGGTGCAAACGGTGGCTCAATTTATGCCCGCCACTTACCTGTATGGAGGAATGCAGGCGATCATGATTGGCGGCCAAAGCTTAGTTGCGAACGCGATTTCGGTGCTGGCTCTCGTGGTTACCTTGTGCGTCGCTCTGGTGGTCGGAACCAAACTCTTCCGTTGGGAAAAAGAGGAGAAGATCGGCGGTCGAGCGAAGCTCTGGATCCTGGCCGTGCTTGCGCCTTTCTTCGTGATGGGCGTCTATCAGGCACGCACAAAAACAAATATAGAGCGCGCCAAAATCCTTGCCCGCAACGAACAGCGCAATCGCACCGTGCTCTTTAACAATGCGCACATTATCGTGGGCAACGGCTCGGTCATTCAAAACGGCGCGGTGTTGATCAGCGGCGGAAAGATCGCCCAAGTCTTCAGCACGCCACCGGCAGATACGAAGCGCTTCGAGGCCGATGTCATCGATCTATCCGGCAAGACGATCATCCCCGGGCTGATCGACATGCATGTTCACATCGGCGCCCCTGGAGGCGTGTTTGAGGATCAAAGCAAATACATGGACCCGAACGCGCAGAAGCGCCGGCTAGCTGCTTATCTCTATAGCGGGATCACTGCGGTTCGAAGCACGGGCGACTGGCTGAACGAATCTTTGAAGCTGCGAAAAACGATCGCCTCGGGTGAATATTTAGGCGCTGAATTTTTCGTCTGCGGACCTCTTTTCACCGCGCGCGGCGGGCATCCCATGGAACTGCTCAAGTACGTGCCGGAAAGGCTACGGAAGGTCGGCGAGGAGCAGTTCCTTCGTCTGCCGCAAAGTGCGGATCAGGCCCGTTCCCAGGTGGATGCGCTCAAGAAAGACGGCGTAGATGGCATCAAGGCGGTTTTGGAGGCAGGTAACGAGTATTGGGGCAAGTTCAACCGGCTCGATACGGGCATCTACGACGCAGTCATCGCCGAAGCAGCAAAGGACCATCTGCCCTCAGCGACGCACACGGGAAGAGCCTCCGACGTAAAAGATGCCGCGGACGCCGGCAGCAATACGATTGAGCACGGTTCCATGGTCGATCTGATCCCGGCGTCAACGTTTGCAGAGATGAAAGCGAAACGTATCGCTTACGATCCAACGCTCAGCGTCTTCGAAGCGCTTGCCGAGATGCAGAGCGGGAATCCGGAAGCGCTAAACCGTTCGCTTGTGCAGCAGGCTGGCCCTGCGGACCTGCTCGCCGGCACGCGAAAGCTGCTAGCGAAGATCAGGCGCGAATCCCATGCGCAGGGTGCTGCGCCCTGGATTGGCATTGCGAACCAGAATCTCCAAGCTGCGTACAAATCCGGCGTGATGTTGATCGCCGGCAGCGACGCCGGAAACATGCTCGTGATCCACGGGCCCACCGTTCAACACGAGCTGGAGCTTTGGGTTAAAGACGGCATTCCGCCGGCTGTGGCTCTTGAGGCCGCCACTTACAATGCCGCGGTCGCGTTACGTGCTGCTGACCGCATCGGATCGATTCAAACCGGCCGGGACGCCACGCTGGTTGTGCTTGAGGGCGATCCGCTGCAGGATATCGCGAACACTGAGCGCATCTCGGACGTCATGTTCCGTGGCGAGCGCATCTTCCGTTCCGATTTGTTCGATCAGGACAAAGAGTAGCGGCAGCTACTCGCCAGACAAAGAGTAGCGGCCTCTACTCGTCATCGTTTTGCGAGGCAAGTTTCGTCACCACGCTGAGGTCTTCTAGTGTCGTTACATCGCCGGTCACTACGTTTGTTGTTACGATCTCGCGCAAAAGGCGACGCATGATCTTTCCGCTGCGCGTCTTCGGCAGCGCGTCGGCAAATCGGATCTCTTCCGGACGCGCGAATGGTCCGATCTCGTGCGCGACCCATTGCCTGAGCTCCTGGCCGAGCGTGTCGGGACGCCAATCGCCTTTCTTCAACGTGACGAAAGCACAAACTGCTTGGCCGGTAATCTCGTGCGGCTTGCCCACAACGGCGGCTTCCGCAACGGCCGGGTGATGCACCAGCGCCGATTCCACTTCCATCGTGCTCAGCCGGTGACCGCTGACGTTCATCACGTCGTCGACGCGCCCGAGCACCCAGTAATAGCCGTCGTCATCGCGCCTGGCGGCGTCGCCCGTGAAATACGATCCCGGTACACGGCTCCAATACTGCTCTTGAAAGCGCTTCGGGTCTCCCCAAATATTTCGAACCATACTGGGCCACGGTTGCCGAATGACCAGATAACCTTCGCGGTTTGGGCCAAGCACGAGCCCCTTCGAATCGACGATATCCATTACTACGCCGGGCAACGGCAGCGTCGCCGATCCGGGTTTCAAGCCCACAGCGCCCGGTATCGCCGAAATCATGATGGCGCCGGTTTCGGTTTGCCACCACGTGTCCACAATCGGGCAGCGCTCTTTGCCGATCACGCGGTGATACCATTCCCAGGCTGCGGGATTGATCGGCTCGCCGACGGAGCCTAAAAGACGGAGGCTCGAAAGGTCGTGAGCGTTCGGCCACTGCTCGCCTTGACGGATCAGCGCGCGGATGGCGGTCGGCGAAGTATAGAAAGTGGACACGCGATATTTTTCGACGATTTGCCAGAATCGATCGAAAGCCGGAAAATCCGGCGCGCCTTCATAAATGACGGACGTTGCTCCGGCCGCGAGCGGTCCGTAGACGATGTAACTGTGCCCGGTCACCCAGCCGATATCTGCTGTACACCAATAGACATCCTCCTCGCGCAGATCGAAGACCCATTTCATGGTCAGGCTGGTTTGCAGCAGATAACCGGCGGTCGTATGCAAAATGCCTTTCGGTTTTCCCGTAGTGCCGGACGTGTACAGCACATACAGGGGATGCTCCGAATCCAGATCCTTGGCTTCGCAATGCTCGGCTTTGTGCTCGAGCGGCGGCGCGTCGGAAAGCTGCTCGTCCTGTTCGTGCCACCAGAGATCGCGGCCTGCTCGCATCGGAATCGCAGAGCCCGTGCGCCGGTAGACGATCACGTTGCGCACATCGGGGCACTGTTCGACCGCTTCATCCACCGCCCCCTTGAGCCGCACCTCTTTGCCGCGCCGCCAACCGCCGTCGGCCGTAATCACCAGCCATGCGTCCAGATCCTGGATGCGCATTTTCAGCGCTTCCGCTGAGAACCCGGCGAAGACCACGCTATGGATGATGCCAAGGCGCGCGCAGGCCAGCATTGCAATCGGCAGCTCTGGAACCATCGGCATGTAGATGATGGCCCGATCGCCCGTTTTGTATCCGAGCCGCTTCAATACGGTCGCGAAGCGCGATACAAGCCGATGCAGCTCTTCGTACGTGATGATGCGTTGATCGCCGGGTTCGCCTTCCCAAATGAAAGCCGGCTTGGTTCTCCGTGGACCGTCCAGGTGCCGGTCAATGCAGTTGTAGCAGGCGTTAATTCGACCGCCTACGAACCACTTGGCAAACGGCGGCTCCCATTCGAGTGTCTTGCCGAACGGCTGAAACCAGGCCAGTTCTTTTTTCGCCATTTCCGCCCAGAAGCCGTTGGGATCTGTGCTCGCGCGCTCGTATAGCGCGTTCCGTTCTTCAATACTCTTTATATGGGCGCGCGCAGTGAATTCAGCGCTCGGAGGATAGGTTTTCGAATCGCTCATAAGGTTCGCGTCCAGCGACAGTGTAACGCAGCGCCTTTGCCGCAAGCCCTCTGTTTACGATGAAGGTAGAGATGAATCTCGGACGGCTGCTGATTATCGCAGGATTGGCGTTGGTTGCGCTGGGCGTGCTGGTCATGATCGTGAACCGGCTGAATCTGCCGCTCGGCCGTTTGCCCGGCGACGTCGTCTGGCGGGGCAAGAACACCACTTTTTATTTTCCATGGGTCACTTGTCTCTTACTGAGCTTGTTAGGAACGCTGCTGTTGTGGTTATTCAGCCGTCGGCCGTAGCGCCGCGCCCCTGTTATTTCGCGCTCGTCATGAATCCACGAATTTACTGGCCGCAATCGCGAGTTGGCGAGCAAACGGATTGCTCGGATTCGGCCTACTCAGCCCTGGAATGCCGTTCTTTGAAGCCACTTTGGGAACGGCAAAGGCCAAGACATCAACGAAAGGTGATCGTAAGCCCACAGATTTATTAGTTGCAATCCGCGACTGCTCGCGAGCGCGAATTCACGCGGCCAAGGGCAGGTGCCGTTGAACCACGGAATGAGATATGCAACATCAGTTTTGTCCCATGACATCGGGCTCGTGAGCGCAAACACGATCGCTTGATGGGCCAGGTCCATGTTCAAGTAAGTTGCGCCCCAACTTAAGGCTTCCACCTTGAAGCGATCCAGGCCGCTACCCGCTTGCGTTTGCCACTGCGTCGGCAGGTTCACGGCCGCATTCAGGCGGCCGCCTTGAGGGTATTGGACTCCGGGACCAAGTAAGCACACTGGATTATTCACGTCGTTCGGGTAAAGTATTTCGAACTTCGCGTTCGGATACTTGGCGAGAACAGCGCTCCTTATCGCATCGACGTGAGACTTAAGTCGACCGGCGAGAAAACTGGCATCGGCACCGCCATTGACTGTTGCATCGTCATCCTGACACGTGAACTTGAAGAGTGGCCGGCCGAGGGCCTGTTCCGCGGCTGCAGTAGTAATGGGATCGTAGTACGCCATGGAGCCGCCGCGCACTTGGCCGGACCCTGACACCCAGTCGCTGTTCGAAGCGACGGGAACCGTGAAGGTCAGGTCATCGATTACCGTGATGGGCCACGTTCCATTCGCCGACGTACATCCCAAGACGCCGGAGATTACGACGCGATCGCCGGTGTTCATTCCGTGCGGATTCAGAAGATCGATTGTTACCGGATTGGTGGATGAACAGGAATTGATCGACTGTGTCATTGATGAATAGAACCACCAAAGAAACTCACCGAATTGCAACCAAGGCGTCAAGCCCGCATTGCTCTGCAGACCCGCCATCACCGTATACACCGATTGTTGAAATTGCGTCATGTTGTCGATGAAAGCGCATTGTGAGGACAACAGGTGCGCGAATCCGGTGTCGGTTGTCGGAGAAGTCCCGTCATAAAAACGCGCTTGCCATGCGTTCGCGACCGTCCCATCATCCGGAGGGTTCACCAACTCCATCGAGAATGAGGTCGTGATGAGCAGGCCGGCCGCCTTCACTCCATTGAATAAGTCCGAGTGCCACTGCCGCACCGGAAAGTTGATCGGATTCGAAGCGGACGGATCCACTTGCCAAACGCCATCCGGGTCCGTGTCGGGATCTTGTTTCTCCACGTCCCCCGATATGTTAATAGTCCCGGCCGCCGATTGGTTATCCGAAGGTATCGTCAGAGTATCTCCCCAGTTCGGACTTCGCGTGTAGATCGTAAGTTCGCCTGCGCCGGTCTTCGCTGCCCACATGGATACGCTGGCTGAATTGATGTAGTAAACAAAGTGCGCAGCAATAGTGTCTGTTGTGTCCCATGTAATGACTGATTTCGTCATCGTGAAGCTGCCGATCGACAGCCGCGCGGCATCGCCATTCGCCCAAGTTCCACCGAACGTGACCACGGCGGACTTCCAGGAGCCGTTTACCCTCTTGCGCTGATTCCACCAGAACACGCCCAGGTATTCGTTCAATTGACCTTCGAAACCAAGCTTAAGAATTTGCCAGAGAAGGCGCTGCGGACTGAGCTTATAAGTAGCATCCGTATCGAAATCGAGGGCGGGGCTGACATTTGGGTAGGTAATCATCGCGTCGGCAACATCCGGCGTCGGAACGGCGGCTTCAATATAGTCGTAGATGAAATTGAAGCCGCTGGAGTTTGTGTTGTGGGATGCTTCGACGCTCAGTGTAAGGCTGTGGTCGCCTGGAGCAACTGCCGAGCGCAAAATCCTTCTTGTAACGAGCTCGGATTCGACATCCAGATAGCAGTCCAGAGTGGTTGCCGAATCGCCGTCGAGACTGACGCTAACCATTCCTCGATCCGAGTAAAGCGAGGTGCCGAGATAAAGGTCATGCGTATAAGTCGAAGAGTAAGAGATCGTAACAGAATCGCCCGCCGTACCCGTTACGCGCGCAAATCCGTGCCAGTAGTTACCCGCCGATTGCAGCGCCCACCCCGAACCCGAGTATGTGGTTGCGCCGCTATCGTCGTTGCCGATACGGAGACTGCCAGGCCCTGAGATTTGAAGGGTTCGAACATCGTTCGGGTCTGCAACGGACCAATTGGTGAACGTTGCGGTCCATTCGGTGTCCTGGTATAGCCCGGTCGGCGTTAACGCCGGCGCGAACGTAATCCACGCTTGTCGAAGCTGATCGATGCCCAATGCTGAGAAGTCGAGGGAAATGTTCCAGGCCACGTTATCCGAATTCCCGCCGGTCAATTGCAGAACCGGGTTGTCAACTGCAAGCGCGACGTTACCGGGTCTCACGACCATGTAGACGATCAAGCCGTTGCCGTCCGCGCCGCCGTACTCCGCCAGGTAAGGGCCTGTGGTGTCAGACGGGGCCGAAGTCGTAAGCGTGAGCGTTGTGGGGCTGTTCACTTCAGCCACTGTGTATGCCGTGCCCCCAACGTAAATAGTCGAACCGGCTGCAATGCCTGGGAACTTTATACCGCTGACCCACTCAAGCGTATTGCCTGAAATGCTAACGGTCCCGGTGCGCGCGTATTTCAGGGTGAGTGTTCCACTGGGATCTGCAGATGCGAGCACGGAAACGCTGCTTTGAAAGAAGGTCGACCAGTCATAGGTATTGATTGCAGTCGCAAACCATTGCGCAACGTCAGCTGCTGCCTCTGCTCCCTGTGCAACGAAATCAAAGGCGGCATTGTTCACGAACAGGGTCAAGCGATCATATACAGTACAGCCGCCCGGAGCAGTCAACGTATAAGTTCCCTGCGCGACCGAGTAATTACCCGATTCCAGCATCGCGTAGTCCCAGAGCCGGACTAGTGGTTGCCCTGCTGCATTCACTACGGGCTGTCCGGCCGCATCGATCGCGTCCAACGTTGCCCAGTCGATCCAGGAGTATTTAGCTGAATCAATCGCCTGAAGGCCTTGATAGCTCAGATTGAAGCTGAGAACCATTCCCGAGAGATCGAAGCTGGGCAAATAGCGGATCGAATAGTGTTCGAATGTGTTGTCCGCATCGTAGATCACGAGAACGCAAAAATCGGCCATGTCGCGGAAAACTCCAGAAACGGTAAATCCGCTGGCACTCGTTTGGAGCAGGGAAGCGGCGGCGCCGGTTCCGTCAAAGCCGCGCAGGTATAGCGTTCGGTTTGGCTGCAGTTTCAGGATCTGTTCGGTGGGCATGCGCAGTGGTTCACTTTCGGCCCCGATTGTGGCGTCATGCGCGTGGAACCGATCGAACGCGCGTTGCGCAACGAATTCAGTCGAAAGGAGATAGAACGTTGTGCAAGGCCGTGACCCAACCCGATCGACTCTTATCGGCGACGCCGCGCGTATATGCCGCTGTTTTCGGCAGCCTTGGTCTCTTCTGCGTGGTTCTCGGCAATCTACAGATCCTGTGCGTTGCCTCTAAATCGCGTCGAGTTAAGATCCGGTTTACGCCATGATCGTGCCGGGTTCGCGCGTGATGACTAAATCGGAGATCTCGCAAACCAGCAAAGACAACTCGTCACTCACGGTCACCCTTCTTGCAAGCTCCGCCACCTTCGCAGCTTTCACCACGCTCCTGTACTTTGTCGGGGGGGCGTATTACGAAGGCAGGACAATTGTTTTGGGAACGGCGTACTTGGCAATGCCACCGGCGAATAGTTTGGTTTACACCGGAGCGGAGCTTCTCCTTGCAACTGGATTAATCGTGGTCGTTTTTTGCAGCGCGATTTGGTTCTTTCGCTTATTGTTCCACGACGAGAGATTTGCACAATGGCTCAAAAATGCTGCTAGTAAAGTGGCCTCGCGGACCCGGGTTTGGGAAATGTCAGTCTCAGGCGCTGTACTTGTCGGAGTTATGGCCTGCGTGGGAATTCTTTTGGGAGCTATCTTGTCGAGCCCGAGTTTGCGTTAGCAGGCCACGCCTGCACGCCGCTGAAGAACCCGGTACCGAATCATCGAGGTCCTGTGGCGCTAGTAGTCCTAACGTTTTTGGTTGTCATTGCTCCCGCGCAGTTTTCGTCTCGCCGCTCAAGATGGGCCGCAGGGCTCATTGGTGGTTTTTTGGCTCTCTGTGTTGGCTACGGTTTTGCATTCGATGCCGGCCGCCGCAGCCCGTTTTCAGAGAGTTTTCCCCAGGCCAAGGTTAAACTGACTGATTCATCCAGTGCCGAATTCGATGCCCTTATCCTAGGCTCCGATGATAAAGATCTCGTACTCGTCACTCGCGGCAAAACAGGGCGGTTCGAGCCCGAGTACCTGTCCCGCTCGCACGTTCTCGGCTTCCGCCTAATCGGATCAACGACGCTACGGCAGTTTGTGTGCAGCGCTCCGGAACAGAGTACACGTTAACTTGCGAGTTCTAAATCATCCAGGCACCGCATGTGCACGGCACCTACTCTCGGTAACCGCACTGAGAACGACCTCGCGGGACTTGACGCGCTGGCGCCATTCTCTAAAGCAAAAGCGCCGGATACCGATAAAAGTATCCGGGGCTTTTTGTTCTTTATAGCCGGACGGCATGCTACGCTAACCGCGATGCACCGCTTGCTTGGAGTAATTCTTTTGGTTGCGGCATGCGGTGGTGCTCAGGATGCCGGCAATATGGAATGGCCTTGATCAAGAAAGCGGAAGACCTGGCACACAGCACAAAGAATTGGCGGGCCGAAGCTGTCGAGACCTCCCGGATGTCCGGCCATGGGATCAACCTTCAAAATGAAGTCCACATCAAGATTGCCGCACAAACTCCGCTCAAGATGAGGGGGGATGGTGGCGACGATCAGACTTTGTTGGTTTGCGACGTTGTTGGGTTATGCGCGTATGCTCGTTCGAAGCACGATTCGCTAGCAGTGCAGTTCAAAGGAAATAGAAGATTGTGAAACAGCGTGATCGTATCAGGGCGCTGCCGTAGATGCTTGAGCTGATCGGGGTGCGATCAGTGATATCCGCCCTGAGCGCGGGCATGAGCATCTTCGCCCCGGGTTTCGCAATCGCGCACAGCTTTGGAACGCGAGAAGACTCCGAATTCGGAACGCAAGGAAACTCCCGCCTGCTTGCGCATCCCGGCACCGGCAAGCGCTCGGTGGCTCTCCAGCGTGGACCTATCCTCGGCCCGGCAGCGGGAAGTGTCTCTAACTCCGCCGATGAACGTCTGAGTGTCGATTTTTCGTTCGAAAAACGTCCTTGGCGCCGGCAGCGCTCTCATAGATGACCCTAGCCGATGGCTGCTGATCGCAATAACCGCAATTTTCGCGGCTACCGCCCTAACGAATGTATATTAGTAGGTTCAGAAAGTTTTGGTGCAGATGGGACCGTACGCCCGACGCTTGTCGATCCTGACCTGCATCGTGGCGCTGTTCTCGCTGGCGGCGCCGGTAACCGCAGCTTCGCTGATCTCGATTGCAGTCACACCATCCACGGCATCGGTTCCAGCTGGCCGGACCGAACAATTCACGGCCACCGGAACTTATAGCAACGGCACCAAACAAAATTTGACCAGCACGGCAACCTGGACTTCCTCCGCGACGGGGGTGGCCACGGTAAACAGTGCTGGGTTGGCGACTGGCGTTACTAAGGGTACAGCGACGATTACCGCAGCGTCCGGAAAGATTAAGGGATCTGCCACGCTGACGGTAACCGCAGCGGTGCTGACGTCGATTGCGGTCACGCCGGCTTCTCCTTCGGTGGCCGCAGGCCATACCGAGCAATTTACGGCCACCGGAACTTATAGCAACGGCACGACACAGAATTTGACTACCACGGCAAGCTGGACTTCCTCCGCGACGGGGGTAGCCACGGTAAGCAGTGCTGGCTTGGCGACCAGCGTTACCAAGGGTACGACGACGATTACCGCTGGGTCCGGAACCATCAAGGGATCTGCCACGCTGACGGTAACCGCAGCGGTGCTGACGTCCATTGCGGTCACACCGGCTTCTCCTTCGGTGGCCGCAGGCCATACCGAGCAATTTACGGCCACCGGAACTTATAGCAACGGCACGACACAGAATTTGACTAGCACGGCAACCTGGACTTCGTCGGCAACGACCGTAGCCACGGTGAACGCCAGCGGGCTGGCGACGACCCTAGTTCAGGGATCGTCCATCATTACGGCTGCCTCAGGAGCCATCAAGGGATCTACCACGCTGGCCGTGACCGCAGCCGTGCTGACCTCGATTGCAGTCACACCGCCCACGGCATCGGTGGCGGCCGGCCACACCGAACAATTTACCGCCACCGGAACTTACAGTAACAGCACGACACAGAATTTGACCAGCACGGCAAGCTGGACTTCTTCGGCCACCCACATCGCAACGGTAAGCCCTGGCGGTTTGGCGACCGCCGTCGCGCAGGGATCGTCCACCATCACGGCGACCTCGGGCACGATCGCAGGTTCGGCGACGCTGGCCGTGGGGCAAGCGGTGCTGGTGTCGATCGCGGTGACACCGGCGAACGGGTCGTTTGCCTTGGGGACGACGCTGCCCATGGCGGCGACAGGGACTTACAGCGACGGCAGCACGCTGGTGCTGACCACGACAGCGACGTGGAACGCAAGCAACACAGCCATTGCGACGATCAACGCCCAAGGAATCGCCAGCAGCGCAGGTGTGGGCAACACGATGGTGACGGCCACAGTGGGCACGATCAGCGGGTCCACGACGGTGACGGTAAATCCGGCGGCGCTGGCCTCGATTGCAGTGACGCCGGCGATCCCGATTATCCCATTCGGGACCACGCAGCAGTTTACGGCCACTGGAAGCTTCACCGACGGCACTACTCAGGACATCACCAGCACGGTGCAGTGGAGGTCCGATACGCCGGCGGTGGGGATGATGAGCGCGACCACGCCGGGGTTGTTCAGCAGCAAAGGCATTGGCAGTGCGAGCATCACGGCGACATCGGGGTCGATCAGCGGCAGCACGCAGCTGACCGTCAGCGCGGCGGCGCTGGTGTCGATCGCGGTGACCCCGGCGAATGGATCGATTGCGCTGGGGACGAGCCAGCAGTTTACGGCCACGGGGGCGTTCACGGACCAGAGCACGCAGGACCTAACCGGTTCGGTGACCTGGTCTTCAAATACTCCGGCGGCAGTAACGATCCAAAGCAGCGGCGGTCTGGCGCAAGCTCGGGGGCAAGGGACAGCGACATTGACCGCAATCATGGGAACGGTGAGTGGATCGACGGAGCTGACCGTGACGGCGGCGGCGTTGGTCTCGATTGCCATCAGTCCCTCGACGGCCTCGATTGCGCTGGGAACGACGCAACAGTTTACCGCTACCGGCACATTCAGCGACGGAACCACGCAGGATCTGACGCAGAACGGGCAGTGGACATCGTCGGTGGGAACGGCGGCGACGATCAGCGATTCGCCGGGGACGATGGGACTCGCGACTCCGCTGACGACGGGCACGACGACGATCGGGATCAGTTCTGGGGGAGTGAGCGCCACCGCCTCATTAGTGATAAATCCGGCGGCCCTGGTATCGATTGCGATTAATCCCCCGACGGCTTCGATTGCGCTGGGGACAAGCCAGCAGTTCACGGCGACGGGGACTTACACCAACCACAGCACCCAGGATCTGACGTCGGTGGTGACGTGGAGTTCGTCGTCCAGTTCGGCCGCGATGATCAGCAACACGTTAGGCAGCTACGGAATGGCCACCAGCGCGGGGCAAGGCACAACCACCATCACCGCGACCTCTAATACAATCTCGGCCAGCAGCACCTTGACAGTGACCGGGCCGAGTCTGGCATCGATTGCCATCACACCAACCAGCACCGCGATTCCACTGGGCCAGAGTCTGCAGTTCGACGCGCTGGGCACGTACACTGACGGCAGCACTCAGGATTTGACACAAACTGCCACCTGGGCCTCCTCAGTTCCGGCTGTAGCGGGCGTCGCCACTCCCGGCTACGTCAGCGGCCTTCAAGCAGGTAGCACTGTCATCTCCGCCTCCTCGCAAGGGATTAATGGGCTCGCCAACGTGACAGTGACGGCGCCGGTTTTGGTGTCGATTGCGGTGAACCCGGCGAGCGCAAGTGTCGCCAAAGGAAAAAGCCAGCAGTTTACGGCAACTGGCATCTATAGCAATGGGACCCAGCAGAACCTGACCAGCACGGTGACCTGGACGTCCTCGGCCACTAGTGTCGCCACAGTGGGCGCGGGCGGGTTGGCCAGCGGACTCGCCATCGGCGACGCCTCAATCGCGGCGACCTCGGGCACAATCGCAGGTTCGGCGACGCTGAGCGTGGGGCAAGCGGTGCTGGTGTCGATCGCGGTGACACCGGCGAACGGGTCGTTTGCCTTGGGAACGACGCTGCCCATGACGGCGACAGGGACGTACAGTGATGGCAGCACACTGGTGCTGACCACGACAGCGACGTGGAAGACAGACGACACGGCTATTACGACGGTCAACGCGCAAGGAATCGCCAGCAGTGCAGGGCTGGGCAACACGACGCTGACGGCGACAGTGGGCACGATCAGCGGGTCCACGACGGTGACGGTAAATCCGGCGGCGCTGGCCTCGATTGCAGTGACGCCCGCGATTCCGATCATCCCACTGGCGACGACGCAGCAGTTTACGGCGACGGGAAGCTTCACTGACGGCAGTACTCAGGACATCACCAGCACGGTGCAGTGGAGCATCACCAACACGGTGCAGGATACGCCGGCTGTGGGGATGATTAGCGCGACCACGCCAGGGTTGTTCAGCAGCGAAAGCACGGGCAACGCCAACATCACGGCGACATCGGGATCGATCAGCGGGAGCACGCCGCTGACGGTAAGCGCGGCGGCGCTGGTTTCGGTCGCGGTGACCCCGGCGAATGTGCTCGATTGCGCTGGGGACGAGCCAGCAGTTTACGGCCACGGGGACTTTCGCGGACCAGAGCACGCAGGACCTAACCGGTTCCGTGACCTGGTCTTCAAATACGCCGACGGTGGTAACGATCCAAAGCAGCGGGGGGCTCGCACAAGCCCAGGGGCAGGGGACGGCGACGGTAAGTGCGACATCGGGATCGATCAGCGCGAGCACGCAGCTGACGGTGACGGCGGCGGCGTTGGTCTCGGTTGCCATCAGTCCCTCGACGGCCTCGATTGCGCTGGGAACGACGCAACAGTTTACCGCTACCGGCACATTCAGCGACGGAACCACGCAGGATCTGACGCAGAACGGGCAGTGGACATCGTCGGTGGGAACGGCGGCGACGATCAGCGATTCGCCGGGGACGATGGGACTCGCGACTCCGCTGACGACGGGCACGACGACGATCGGGATCAGTTCTGGGGGAGTGAGCGCCACCGCCTCATTAGTGATAAATCCGGCGGCCCTGGTATCGATTGCGATTAATCCCCCGACGGCTTCGATTGCGCTGGGGACAAGCCAGCAGTTCACGGCGACGGGGACTTACACCAACCACAGCACCCAGGATCTGACGTCGGTGGTGACGTGGAGTTCGTCGTCCAGTTCGGCCGCGATGATCAGCAACACGTTAGGCAGCTACGGAATGGCCACCAGCGCGGGGCAAGGCACAACCACCATCACCGCGACCTCTAATACAATCTCGGCCAGCAGCACCTTGACAGTGACCGGGCCGAGTCTGGCATCGATTGCCATCACACCAACCAGCACCGCGATTCCACTGGGCCAGAGTCTGCAGTTCGACGCGCTGGGCACGTACACTGACGGCACCACTCAGGATTTGACACAAACTGCCACCTGGGCCTCCTCAGTTCCGGCTGTAGCGGGCGTCGCCACTCCCGGCTACGTCAGCAGCCTTCAAGCAGGTAGCACTGTCATCTCCGCCTCCTCGGGTTCGGTCAGAGGCTCCGCCGCGCTAACTGTCAATTCACCCGTGCCCGTTTCGCTGGTCGTTACCCCGGTGACGGCGTCAATTCTCACGGGGGCTCAGCAGCAGTTCACTGCCACGTTACACTATAGCGACGGAAGTTCGGCGAACGTTAGTGCAACCGTTACGTGGAACTCCCTCGATTACTCCATAGCGAGCGTCAGCAGCACCGGTCTTGTCGCCGGAATTACCAGCGGCTCGACCGCCATTGAAGCAACCTGGGGCGGGAACGTGTTTACAGCCCAAGGAAACATTACAGTCTCAACGCCGGTTCCCAGGACCTGGTATGTAAGTCCCGCGGGCGACGATGCGAACAACTGTCTGAGCAGCGGCGCGCCCTGTTTAACGCTCGCTCAGGCCGAGTCTTTGTCCGCATCGGGCGACACGATTACGCTTGCAGCCGGGACATACCGTCTGAGCCCGGGAGCCAGCACAGTCGCCGGAAAAATCGTGCCCAAGTCCAACCAGACGTTCACCGGCCCACCCTGTACTCCGACTTCCGCACCCTGCGTGGCCGTCATCAGCGGCGGAGTCTCCATCGGCGAATTGGCGTTAGGGCCGGACGGACTCGGCAACTGGTACGTCACAGGGCAGACTCAGAAAGGAGAGGTCAACACCAGTGGAAGTTGCGATACAGGATGGGGAGCATGCATCTATCCGGAAGACCTGTTCTTTAACGGCGTCCCCCTGCAGCACGTTGTCGCCTCGTCCGAGCCGGTGCTGGCCGCGAACCAGTGGTGGTTCGACTACGCTAACCACATCATATATTTCAATCGGAACCCCGCAGGAAATACCGTCGAAACCAGCGTCCTGGAAACGGCGTTTTTCGCGAACGGAGCGAACAATGTCACGATCGAGAATCTGACCGTCGAGGAATTCGCAGCGCCGGTGCAATCAGGTGCAATTGATCCGGCATTTGGCTCCAGCCCATCTACTTCCGCCGGCATAAATTGGACGATTGAGAATTCATATCTCACGTTGAATCACGGGATGGGAATCCGCGGCGCGTTCGGGATGCAGATTCTGAACAACGTCTTGACCAACAACGGAGATCTGGCGGTGGGAGGCGGGATTGCCGCCGGCGCCAGCATCAACCCTTCAGGATTTCTCGTCCAAGGCAACACTGTTACTTACAACAACTATGCGCATGTCTCACCGGAGTTTGGGGCCGGGGGAATGAAATTCGGCAACACGGCGTACGCCACAGTGCGCGATAACACGGTTACGAACAATCTGGGCCATGGGATCCATTTCGATGAGGACAGCCTCTTCCCTCTCATCGATGGCAACACCGTCATGAATAATGTCGATCCCCTGGCGGGGGGAGAAGTTGCCGGAATTATTTTCGAGATCGGTTTTGGCGGGGCGACTGTGCGCAATAACATCGTTCGGCATAACGGCGACACTTCGGCCTCCGGCCCCGATCCTCAGATTGTCAGTTCCACGAGTGCGGGAATGGAGGCGTACTGTAACGTGATTGAAACCGGAGCGAATCCCCACGAATACGCCTTCGTCGTAAGCGCTGCGGACCGTGGCTATAACACGAATGAACCTTATGTGGGCGCCTACATGGTTAGCACCGGAAATTACGTGCATCACAACACGATCATCTGGGACGCCGGCTCGACGGCACCAATCGGTTATTTTCAGAATGACGCAACCAACCAGCCTAACTTCTTCTCTCTCAACACCGCGCCAAATTACAACCAGTATCACGCCAGTAGTTCGGGCTTGTCGGTTTTTGTCTACGGGAATGTAAGTGGAGACAACACAGAGGAGAATTTTTCAACCTATCAATCGCTGGGAGTGGACGTGAACAGCACGCTCGACACCTTGTACACGAGCGGCTTTCCGACGGTTTTGATCAATTCCCCCGCGGATCACTCGTCGGTAAGCAATGGCTTCAGCGTTGCGGCTTCGGCTTCCGATCCCGGCGGAATCAACCGGGTGGAATTTTTCGTCGACTGGAACCTAGCCGGAACGGTGACCACGAACCCATACAATTTCACGGTAGGCGGGTTAAGTGCCGGGCCCCACACGATTGCCGCGATGGCCTTCAACGATGCCGGTATTCGGAATTGTTACGCCATCACGGTCAACCACTGACGTAAGGGACGAAACGCGCTCTATACGTGCCATAGGCAGAGCTGGCAGGCTGCCCAGCGGAAAGGTAACCAGGACCTGTTTACGGTGATCAGTGCACAACACAAAACCCCGGCCAGCAGAACTGACCGGGGTCTTGATTTTTAATCGGGCGACTTCCTACTCTCCCACACACTCGCGCGTGCAGTACCATCGGGGCTGAGAGGCTTAACTTCCGTGTTCGGGATGGGAACGGGTGGGACCCTCTCGCTAGGATCACCCGAAACTTGCTCGAGGCGCCGTTGCAGGGGCCTCAGAAATTCGGGATTGATAGTTATTGACGAGCTACTTATTAAGTTGCTGCGTTAGAGCGCACAGGGCGTTGGGCGCCCGTTGTGCGCGGTCTTAAAACGTATAGTTCATTTTATGGTCAAGCCGAACGAGCTATTAGTAACGGTCAGCTCAACGCATTACTGCGCTTACACATCCGTCCTATCAACGTGATCGTCTTTCACGGCTCTTCAGGGAGATCTCATCTTAGGGAAGGTTTCGTACTTATATGCATTCAGCACTTATCCTGACCAGACTTCGCTACCCAGCTGTGCCACGGGTGTGACAACTGGATCACAAGAGGTCTGTTCACCCCGGTCCTCTCGTACTAAGGGCAAGCCCCTTCAAATCTCCTACGCCCACCACAGATAGGGACCGAACTGTCTCGCGACGTTCTGAACCCAGTTCACGTACCGCTTTAATAGGCGAACAGCCTAACCCTTGGGAGCTTCTACACCCCCAGGATGCGATGAACCGACATCGAGGTGCCAAACCGGAGCGTCGATGTGAACTCTTGACTCCGATCAGCCTGTTATCCCCGGCGTACCTTTTATCCGTTGAGCGATGGCCCTTCCATACAGAACCACCGGATCACTAAGTCCTGGTTTCCCACCTGCTTGACTTGTAGGTCTCGCAGTCAACCTGGTTTATGTCTTTACACTCGACCGCTGATTTCCAAACAGCGTGAACCAAGCTTCGAGCGCCTCCGTTACAATTTAGGAGGCGACCGCCCCAGTCAAACTACCCGCCTTGCAATGTCCTTCTCCCGGATCACGGGAGTGAGTTAGAACCACAGTACGATCAGGGTGGTATCTCACCGGCGGCTCCCTCAAGCCCAAGAGCCTGAGTTCAAAGCCTCCCACCTATTCTGCGCAGACCGCACCATAGTTCATTGCAAAGGTATAGTAAAGGTGCACGGGGTCTTTCCGTCTAGTGGCGGGCATCCGGCGTCTTCACCGGAACCACAAGTTCGCCGGGCGGAGCGCGCCGACAGTCGTCAGATCGTTACGCCATTCGTGCAGGTCGGAACTTACCCGACAAGGAATTTCGCTACCTTAGGACCGTTATAGTTACGGCCGCCGTTCACCGGGGCTTCAGTTCAAAGCTTCGCTTGCGCTAACCTCTCCCTTTAACCTTCCGGCACCGGGCAGGCGTCAGCCCCTATACGTCGTTTTCGACTTTGCAGAGACCTGTGTTTTTGTTAAACAGTCGCCTGACGCGTTTCACTGCGGCCCACCGAAGTGGGCACCCCTTCTCCCGAAGTTACGGGGTTAATTTGCCTAGTTCCTTCGCAGCTCCATCACCCGAGCGCCTTAGAATACTCATCTCGTCCACCTGTGTCGGTTTGTGGTACGGGTACGTTTATTCTCCTTAGAGGATTTTCCTGGCACACAACCCGGCGGATTTGCCAATCCGGATCTCACTCAACCCATCCTTGACCCTTCTCGCAGATGAGCCTCTGTGGTGCGTCCCCCCATCGGTCTTTATCGAACAAA
>CAVTRH010000018.1:0-487500 GCA_963736985.1 uncultured Acidobacteriaceae bacterium | reverse complement strand
CTCGCGCTCAGTGCGATGACGCTCCTCGAAATCGCTACGCTCCTGACCGAAGGTCGCTCGCGTTTCACGGCCAGTCCGGGCGAACTTCTGCGTCAGCTGGCAGAAAGCCCCAACTTCACCATCCTCCCCATTACCTTCGAGATCGCAGCCGAAACTGCTTGCCTCGGAACGCTTCGCGATCCAGCCGACCGTGCCATTGTCGCCACTGCGCGCGTTCATCGGCTGCGCCTGCTCACTTCCGACCAGCGGATCATTTCTTCGAAACTGGTCGGCACGATCGAATGACCCACTTCCTCACGGTTGTCGGTGGCTCCGCCGAGATTCTCCCGCATGCGCTCGCTCATTACCGCAGTCTCGGCATTGAACCCTTCTTTATTCACCTGCAGATCTCGTCCGCCGATCACCCGCTCGCATTCGAAGTCGAACAAATCGCGCACCGCTTCGGCACCACCATCGCCTCCATTCACGTCGGCCGGTGGCTGCATGACACCAATCGCGCCATTTACGGGAACACTCTTGCCGCGCATCCCGACGATTGATTTCTTGTCGCCGATCAGGATGAGCTGCAAGTCCACCCGCGCGATCTGCCCAGCATCTTCGAACACTGCGACCGCAGCGGCTACCACTACATCGAAGGGTGCTTTCTCGATCGCATCGCACGCGACGGCTCATTCCCCGCTGTGTCGCGCGATGAATCCATCTGGAGCCAATTCCCACTTGCCGGCCTAGTCTCGGCATCGCTTCTCGAAGCCAATCCCAACAAGATCGTCGCTGCCAAGGGGAAGGTAGCGCTCGGTCCCGGCCAGCATTTTGCGCTCTCCGGCCGCGGCTGCCCGCCCGAAGAGCTGTACATCCCGGTGCATCACTTTAAAATGGACCGCTGGCATCCTCGAGCGCCTCGCCGAACGCGTGGTATCGCGCCGCGCCATGGGCGACCGGTACTGGCAAGAGAGCCAGCGCTTTCTCGATCACTGCCGCGCTCACGACGGCAGGCTCGATATCGCCGATCCATCGTTTTATCTCGCCGAAACCTTGCCGGATTATCCGCACTGGGAGCAGGTTAAACGGCTCTCGATCGATCTGGCGCGCGCTCTCAAGTAAAGGCGCCGCTGCGCAGCAGTTCTCGTGACCGGTTCACGTCGTCATAGAAGCGATTCTCAGCAGGCAAATCCGGGCGGTCCGCTTCGACCGTCACGCGAATCCCGCAACGCTCCTCTAAAAACCTCAACAGCCTTGCAATCGATAGCGCGCCCCATTGCTCATCGTGAAACCATCCGCTGCATTGGAAGCCGCGATGAAATACGGGGTGGAACCCGCTAAAATTCACTTCGATTACTACGAACCGGCCCTCCGGCCTTCGCGCGGCATCCCATCCGCAGATCGTCCCCGGTGCTCGCGACCACTCGTGCGGCATGCAGAATGTTCTCCGTTTGATTCGGGGCATCACCATCACCCGACGAATCGCCCAGTGCTGGCTTTACATAAGAACCGGCCGACTGCGCAAGCGTGCTCAGCCCCCGGGTCATGGGCATGCACCCCGGCGCAAAGTGATTCATTATGAGGGCCTGGATTAACTTGTGCTCCAGCCGCCATGCGAATACGCAATTCTCGTCGAACCCAAGCGCGCGATACAACTGCCGGACAAACGTTACGGGAAAGCTGCCCCAGATCCCTTCTCGTAACTCAAGCGCTTCCGAGAGCGGCAAGTGAATCTCGCGGATCCCGTCTGCAATGCGCCTTGGACCTTTATATGCCCCGATCTCTCGCGCCAAGTTTTCGGCCTGCGCGATCTCGGCCTGACACCATTGCACGAGTTATTGGCGGTAATTCGGATCGAACGCCGGCGCCGGCTTTTTTGAATACATGTAGGGATCGAGCTGGCCCTCCACCGCAAACTGTGCCTGCGGCATATCAAACGTCGTTACCATATTGATTCGATCTTCTGTTCCCTCTACGCGCCGCACGCCATGGAGGCAACGATCGCCGCGCATGATCAGCAGCAGTCCTTCAGCGGGCGAAACCAGCACGCGCTTTCTCGAAAGGCAAGAGCGCCGGTCTCCACCTGTAGCAGGACATCGAGCCATTTCTGGAAGCGCGCGCCCTTGCGCTTCCCAAGATGAATGCGGTACTCCGGATACATTTCGGTCTCGCCGCCCGAAACCGTATTCAGATAGAGAATCGCGGTCACCGCATTGCGGTCATAGGTGCCAACCATATTCGCCGCCCCCCGGGTGTGATGTTCACATTTACGCTCGCCGCGCGATTGTTGAGCGGCTGTAACTCCGCGCCGAATCGCTCGCGCACCACTTGCTCGACCTTACGATAGATCTCGACCAGCGCCGGCATCTCGTCGTGGATGACTTCGCCGTCCAGCACAAAATAATGTAGTGACCGGCCCGCCGCCTTGCGATCAATGAGCGGCAATTAATGCGTTCGCTGAAACTCGCGAATCGCGCCCAGTAAGCTCTCGCAGTCGGCGTGCGAAAGATAGTTTTCTACCACTTCCAGCCCACTTACTCGCTTCACAAAATTTCTACCAGCGCCGATTGTACACCTCTGTCGAAAACGCTCCAGTTGTGACATTCATGCAACGCCCGAAGCATCGTCTCCTGGCGCGCCCGATACTTCTCCTCCGGCCAAGTCAGTGCATCGAGCATTGCGGCCCTTTGACCGACCACATCCAGTGGCTCGACAATCACGGCATGCTGCAAGACGCGGTCGTCAATCCGGATGCGCGCGTCGTGATCGGCACGCACCCGCAATGCATCGCCTCTAAAAGCGACCCCATCTGACCTTCCTCGCGAATGCAGTAGCGCTCGCCTCCGATTCGGATCCGAAACCGCATAAAATGCGATCCTGCGGAGGAACCGTCCCATGCTGCTCACAGGCAGATAATTCCAAAGATGGCCGACGAACAGATCCGCCTCCAATCCCACTCGCCGCTCTGCCGCATCGAGGTAGGTCACGTCACCGAATTTTCCACAAATTCTCGTACAAATGCCGCGCGATTTGTCCCGCCGAATGGTTCTCGAACCGTGCCGATGCCGCAGGCCGGAAGTAATCGTCGAAATAGCTCAAAATAGAGTGCATTTTCGGCGTTTTTTCTCCTCAACCAAAATCGCCCCCGCAGGCCTCTAAAACTGCTATACTAAATCCGAATGAGCTTCTGGCGCCCGCGCCTGAGAGTTCAAAACACTCGTTCGAGACGCTTCGCAGTCTCGGGGCATTTCACGGTTATTCACCGCATCGTCCTCCTCAGTACACACGCTGCCCGAAGCCGCTTATTCCGCCTCCTTACTTGATGAAGTCTTCTGTTCAGATTTCCCGTGGCATTGAGTCCTTGTTCGGCACTCGCGATGAAAATATCCGCCTGCTTGAATCCGGCTTGAATCTGCGCACCCGGCTGATGGACGGCGATTCGCTGGAGATCGAAGGCGATGACCCGCAGGTGCGGCGCGCCGAGCGCATCCTCGAAGATTACGTCAGCCTTGTCAAAGAAGGTCACGTCTTCAACAATGGCGACCTCAATAGCTATCTCCGCGTCGTCACCGCCGATCCCGATGTCTCGCTCCGCCGCCTGGTCGAAAGCGGCAAGTCCCGTTCTTTCGGGAAAAAAGTTCTCGCGCCCAAATCGGTGAATCAGCGCCGTTACATCGATGCCATCGAGCATCACGACCTCACCATCGGCATCGGCCCAGCCGGGACCGGGAAAACTTACCTTGCGGTCGCGATGGCAGTCGCCGCGCTGCTCAACAAACGCGTTAGCCGCATCATCCTCACTCGTCCCGCAGTGGAAGCCGGCGAGCACCTCGGCTTCCTGCCCGGCACGCTGCAGGAAAAGGTTGATCCCTATTTGCGCCCGCTCTACGACGCGTTATTCGATATGATCGACTCCGAAAAAGTCGAGAAGCTGATCGAACGTAACATCATCGAAATCGCGCCTCTCGCTTTTATGCGCGGCCGCACGCTAAACGATTGCTTCATCATTCTCGATGAAGCGCAAAACACCACGGTCGAGCAGATGAAGATGATTCTCACTCGGCAAGGCTTCAACTCCAAAATGGTGGTGAACGGCGATCACACGCAGATCGATCTGCCGACCGGCCGCAAGAGCGGCTTGCTCAACGCCGCGGAAGTCTTAAGAGGTGTCGAAGGCATCGCTTTCGTTAATTTCGACGAGCGCGATGTGGTTCGTCATCTACTGGTGCAGCGAATCGTAAAGGCCTACGACCGCTATAACGAATTCATCGGCGCCGGCCGCCAGCTTGGTCTCAAACTCGGTGGCGATGCCGCGCTAGACTTGCCGGCCGAACCGCCCGCGGCCACTGCGGTTGAAATTCCCGACACAGCGACACTGGCCTGATTCACTTCTATGTCGGATGGCAGTAGTTTTATCTTCGGAAGCGTTCCCTCACACCTGAAATTTTCGATCCAGGACAAGCGCGCTCTTCGCGAGTTCGGGCGCGCGCTCGCAACCCGCATCGCGAATGGCGCAACTTTTACGTGCCTGTTTACGACAGATGGCGAAATGCAGCGCCTGAACAGAGATTTTCTCGGTCACGACTACCCGACCGACGTGCTGTCTTTTCCAGCCGCGCACTCCGGAACCGGCCTGGGTGAAATAGCGATTTCGGTCGAACGCGCCGCTGCGCAAGCCGAAGAATTCGGCCACACGGCGACTGACGAAATCCGCATCCTCTTGCTCCACGGCCTGCTGCACCTCACCGGTCTGGATCACGAACGCGACGGCGGCGAAATGGAATCCTCCGAAGAACACTGGCGCGCGGAATTCGGTCTGCCGAGCGCGCTGATTGCCAGAGCTTCGGCGTTTACGCAAAGCCAATGACACTGCTCTGTCTCGCCATTGCGCTGCTTCTGACGCTGTTTCTCGGTTTCGTCTCCTACGTACAGCTTCTTTATCTCGAATCACTGCGACTCATTCGGCGCGAAGTACCTTCGCTCGAATATTTCCGCGAATCTCTCGCGGCGCGTATCGGCCTCGAATCCGAGCACGGCTCGCTCGCCTTCTCGCTGATGAAGCACGTTTCGCTGTTTCTGGTCGGCGTCTTCTATCTCTGCGCTCTCATGCTCCCCACTGTCCCGCATTGGCAAAGCGTGCTCGAAGCCATCGGCCTGGCGTTTCTTGCCATGCTCTTCTCCACCTATTTCGTTCCGCTTTTTCTTTTTCGCCGCACCAGCGGGCGCTGGATGGTCAAGCTCGTTCCCGCCATCAGGCTGCTGGCCGCAACCGCCACGCCGCTCGCCGCGCTCGTAAAACTGTTTCAATCGCTGCTCGATCTGGATAAAGACGGCACCGGTGAAACCGCACCCGCCGATTCGGTCGAGCACATTGAAGCTCTTATCACCGCCGGTGCCGAAGAAGGCATCATCGAAGAAGAAGACCGCAAACTCATTCACTCCGTTGTTGCGTTCGGAGATAAAAGCGTGCGTGAAGTGATGACGCCGCGTCCGAACATCATCGCGATCGGCGACGACAAATCGCTCGAAGATCTTCGCCAGCTCGTCATCCACGAGCAGTTCTCGCGCATTCCCGTTTATCAAGGCACGATCGATAACGTTATGGGATTTGTCCACGTCCGCGACATCTTCGAGCTTGATCCCGAGCAACTCCAGAACAAGCCGCTGAAAGACCTGGTCCGTCCCATCCCTCTCGTTCCGGAAACCAAGCCTGTGACCGATCTCCTGCGCGACATGCAGAACGAAGGCTCGCACATGGTGATCGTAGTCGATGAATACGGCAACACCGCCGGCCTCGCGACCATGGAAGATCTGGTCGAAGAAATCCTGGGGGAGATACGCGATGAGCATGAGCCCGGCCATGATGTGCGCCAGGAATCCGACCTGGTTTTCGTCGCTCCCGGCAGCCTGGATGTCGATCGGCTGGAAGAGCTTCTCCATTTCCGTCCCGAAGAGGATACCGAGTCCACCACCATCGGCGGTTTAGTCACCGAATGGCTTGGCCATGTGCCGCAAGTGGGTGAAGTAGCGGAACGCGGAGGTATCCGCATTGAGGTGCTCGAAGCAAATGGGCGTCGCGTGGATCAAGTTCGCATCTCGCGCGCCACTACCGCGGCGGCGGTGGGTGTAAATCCGATCGCCGCAAATCGATGAGCGCATCTCCGCATCGCGCCGGCTTCGTTTCGATCGCTGGCCGTCCGAATGCCGGCAAATCCACGCTGCTCAACGCGCTCATCGGGGAAAAGCTCGCCATCACCGCGCATCAGCCGCAAACCACGCGCACCTCTATTCAAGGCGTCCTCACGACTCCCGAAGCGCAAATTATTTTCATCGATACGCCCGGTATTCACAAATCCGACACGCTCTTCAACAAGCGCATGATGGCGACTGTCCGAGGCGCTCTCGAGGACCGCGACCTGGTTCTCTTCCTCGCCGACTCGACTAAGCCGGTCACGGAAGAAGACGAGCGCGCCGTCAGCGCTCTCAATAAATCGGGCGCTGAGCGCACAGGCCGTGGGGTACCTGGGCCGTTCAGGCCTGGGTCGGCCGTTGTGCGCGGTGTGAACAAAGCCATGCTTGTCGCGAATAAAATCGATCGCGTCAGCGACAAGCGTCTCCTGCTTCCGTTCATCGACCGCTACATGCAGCTCTTCCCGTTCCTCGAAGCCGTTCCTGTTTCGGCGCGCACCGGCGCCGGTCTCGACGAGTTGAAACGAGCCATTATCCAGCAGCTCCCCGCAGGCCCAGCCATCTTCCCGGACGATTACCTCACCGATCAGCCCATGCGCTTTCTCGCGGCCGAGCTCATCCGCGAAGGCATTCTCCATTCCACGCGCGAAGAAGTGCCTCATGCGGTCGCGGTTCTGATCGATACCTGGGAAGAAACTCCGCGCCTCGTTAAAATCGCCGCGACGATTCATGTCGAACGCCCCGGCCAGAAAACAATTTTGATCGGTAACCAGGGCCAGGTGCTCAAAAAAATCGGCTCTCAAGCCCGTCACGAGCTCGAGCGTTTGCTCGACCGCAAAGTCTTTCTATCTTTATTCGTCAAGGTGAAACCTCGCTGGCGCGAAGATCCGTCGTTTCTGAATGCGGTCGATTGGAGGTCGATGATTGGCGCATGACGCGTGCCGGATCGCTGCCCCGGATGCTAGGCTCGGTACATACAACACCTAAATGAAACGCTTTCTTGCTGTTGTAATTTTGTCCGTTGGGACACTCCTCGCGCAAGCACCGGCCGGACACTCCGGTGACGATCGCATCTATGATCAGGTCCGCATGCGACTGGCCAACGATCAGGACGTCAAAGGCGGTGCGCTCGACGTTACGGTCAAGGATGGCGTCGTCACCATCAAAGGCCGCGTCGATACTGAAAAGGGCAGAAATCGCGCGACGAAGCTTGCAAAAAAAGTGAAAGGCGTCAAAGACGTCGACAACGAGCTCGTCGTCGGTCCGCCCAAATAGCAAAACGCCCGTTCACTCCGCTGGCGCGCCATTACGCAAACTACCCGCTTGGTTTCGCACCCGGTATGATGTGAGTTTTGTAAGTCATGCCTCCTGAACAGGAAGCACGTGCCGAAATCGACAAGTTGTTAACGGCGGCTGGATGGTCGGTCCAGCGCCGCGAGAAGGTAGACCTTACCGTAGCGCAGGGCGTGGCGATCTGCGAATACCCCCTTAAGAAGGGACATGGATTTGCCGATTACCTCCTCTACGTGGACGGCGCGGCAGTTGGCGTCATTGAAGCAAAGAAGGCTGGCGTGCCGCTGACCGCAGTCGAGATTCAAACCGCAAAATACAGCGAGGGGCTACCCGAGCACATCCCGGCGCCACGGCGGCCGCTCCCGTTCTGCTATCAGAGCACCGGAGTTGAAACCCGGTTCACAAACCTGCTGGAACCCGAGGCGCGAAGCCGCGCAGTTTTCGCGTTTCACAAACCGGAGATTTTCAGCCAATGGATTCAATCCGACCTGAAGAACCCCGGCTCTACGCTTCGAGGACGGCTCCGCGTAATGCCCTCGCTTGATGAGCGGAATCTTTGGCCGGCACAGATCAGGGCGATCCGGAAGCTCGAAGAGTCGTTTGCCGATAACCGTCCGCGCGCGGTCATTCAGATGGCCACGGGCAGCGGCAAGACTTTCACTGCTTGCAACTTCATCTACCGCCTCATCAAATTCGCCGGGGCCAGGCGGATACTCTTTCTGGTAGACCGAAAAACGTTAGGGCGTCAGACGCTCAATGAGTTTCAGCAGTTCGTTACACCCGACGACGGCCGCAAGTTCACCGAGCTGTACAACGCCCAGTTACTGTCCAGCAACAAAATTGATCTGGTCAGCAAAGTCTGCATCACGACGATTCAACGCCTCTATTCGATGCTGGTGGGCCGCGAGATCGCAGACACGGATGAAGAGGAAAAATCAGCCGCGACCTGGGCTGACCTGACCAAACTTCCCGATCCCATCGAGTACAATCCGGCGATCCCGATTGAGACATTCGATTTCATCGTCACCGACGAGTGCCACCGCTCGATTTACAATCTCTGGCGGCAGGTGCTGGAATATTTCGACGCTTCGCTCATCGGCCTCACAGCCACGCCTTCGAGGCAAACGCTTGGTTTTTTCAACCGCAATCTGGTCATGGAATACAGCCATACGAAGGCGGTCGAGGACAAGGTGAACGTGGATTACGACATCTACGAGATCCGGACGCAAATCACGCAGTCGGGCTCAAAGGTGGATGCCGGCTTCTATGTGGATAAGCGTGATCGGCTGACTCGCGCGCGCCGCGCCGAGCTACTCGACCAGGATCTGACCTATACCGGCGGCCAACTTGATCGCGACGTGGTGTCAACGGACCAGATCCGCACCGTCATTCGCACATTCAAGGACAAGCTGTTCACCGAGATTTTTCCCGGCCGTACGCATGTCCCCAAGACACTGATCTTCGCCAAAGATGATAATCACGCCGACGACATCGTTCAGATTGTGCGCGAGGAGTTTGGCAAGGGGAACGATTTCTGTCAGAAGGTGACGTATCGAACGGGGTCCCGCCGGAGCCGGCGGAAGTCGAAAGCGGAGGACGGCTCCGAATTCGAAGTTGATTTTTGGGAACAGGTGGGTGAGAAGGCCGAATCTGTCATTCAGTCTTTCCGCAACAGCTATAACCCGCGCATCGCAGTGACGGTGGACATGATTTCGACTGGGACCGACATTCGCCCGCTCGAAATCATCATGTTCTTGCGCGAGGTCCGCAGTCCCAATTTGTTCGAGCAGATGAAGGGCCGCGGGGTCCGCGTAATCAAAGAAGACGATTTGCAGTCCGTTACGCCCGATGCGAAAGCTAAAACGCATTTCGTAATCGTGGATCCCATCGGGGTCTGCGAGCACGCGATTGTCGAAGCGCCGCCGCTCGATCGCAACCGCAACATCGCGTTTGAAAAGCTGCTGGAAGCGGTAGGGTTCGGCAGCACAGACCCGGAGATTCTTGGAACCTTGGCTTCGCGCCTCACGCGGCTAGACCGGCAGCTCTCGAACGCGGATCAATCTCAAATCAAGGAAGCGACGGGCGGCGTGAGCCTATCCGATATTGTTCGGGCGCTCGCCGATTCAGTTGATCCCGACGTGCAACTCGACACGGCAAAGGTGGAGTACGGGGTTGAAGAGCCCACGCCCGATCAAATCGCCGCAACGGCCGAGCGTTTGCGGAAAGAGGCAGTCAAGCCGCTGCTTCCCGCGAAAGTGCGGAATCTTGTCTCAACTCTGAAGAGCAGTTACGAGCAGACGATAGACACGGTTTCCGAAGATCGTTTGCTTCATGCGGCGTTTTCGGGCGACTCGCAGGACAAAGCGAAGGAAACGGTCCAGTCGTTCCGCGAATTCCTGGAGGAGAACAAAGATCAGATCGCGGCGCTACAGATTCTGTATAGCCGGCCCTGGAAGACGCGGCTGACGTACAAGCAGGTGAAGGAGCTTGCGGCAGCGATCCAGCGTCCACACGCGGCCTGGACTCCGGAGCATTTGTGGCGAGCCTACGAGCAGCTTGACCGGACAAAGGTGCGTGGTTCCGGCCAACGTGTGATGACGGATATCGTTTCGCTAGTGAACTTCGCAATCGGCACAGATCCTGAACTGCGGCCGTATCCAGACAAAGTAAGGGAGCAGTTTCAGCTTTGGCTTTCCGAGCAAGAGCAGCTCGGGGCGGTTTTCACGGATGAGCAGTTGCAGTGGCTGCATCAAATCGCGGAGCATATCGCGACGAGTCTGGAGATCACGACGGGCGATTTCGATTACGTGCCCTTCAGCGAGCATGGCGGCCTTGGGCGGGCATACCAGTTATTTGGAAACAAACTGCCGCAGATCTTGAGTGATTTGAATTCGAGGCTGGTGCAGTGAGCTTCCTATGGCAGATTCCAGAGACCTGGATCTGGGTGGAGATGGGAGATATTGCTGCTGTGGTGGGTGGCGGGACACCTACAACCAGCGAACGTAGGAATTTCGGTGAATCCGGAATTCCTTGGATCACGCCGGCCGACCTCTCCGGTTTTGACGGTGTCTACATTTCCCGCGGATCTAGATATCTGTCCGAGATTGGGTTCGCGAGCTGCGGGGCGCGAATGCTTCCAGCAGGGACCGTGCTCATGAGTTCCAGAGCTCCAATTGGTTATCTCGCAGTCGCGGCCAACCCCGTGTGTACGAATCAGGGCTTCAAGAGCTTTGTATTACCAAAGTTTATTGATCCGAAATACATTCTTTACTTTTTGAAACGTGCCAGGCCTCTGGTTGACTCGTTAGCTGGGGGGACGACGTTTAGGGAGATTTCGGGCGCTAACGCGGCACGCATTCCGGTCCCCGTTCCGCCGCTTTCCGAGCAGCGCCGCATCGTGGCCGAGATTGAGAAGCATTTTACGATTATCGCCGAAGCTCTTACCTTGCTGGACCGTGCCGGGCGAAATGTCGAGCGCTATCGAACGGCGTGCCTAGCTTCTGTCGTAGATCTGGAATCGGATTGGATAGAGACCACGGTCGGCGACGTAGCTGCCGTCGGGACCGGCGCGACGCCGAAGCGCGGTTATCGTGCATTCTGGGATACCGGCATCGTTCCCTGGGTGACCAGCGCGGCCGTCAACAAAGACGAAATTACCGAACCAACAGACTTTGTTAGCGAACTCGCTTTAAGGGAGACAAACCTTACTGTATACCCCCCGGGCACACTTCTGCTTGCAATGTACGGCGAAGGAAAAACGCGTGGAAAGATCTCAACTCTACGATGCTCGGCGGCGACGAATCAAGCTATAGCTGCCATCCAGGTGTACGATGACTCGCCCGTCAGGGTCGAGTTTGTCAAGTCTGTGTTGCTGGCTCGCTACATCGAGACGAGAAGGATGTCATCTGGCGGGGTGCAGCCAAATCTTAATCTGGGGCTGGTCAAATCGATCCGTTTTTCATACCCGCCAAGTCCAGATCGCCAGCGCCTTATTGTTGACCACATTGATAGGGCGATGTCGGTAATTTCTGATACGCGAACCGGGCTGGCGGCCGCCGGCGCTCGCTCTGCTCGCCTGCGCCGAGCCATCCTCGCGAAAGCCTTCTCGGGCCAGCTTATTCCGCAGGACCCGAACGATGAGCCTGCAAGCGTGCTGCTCGAGCAAATCCGGGCGCAGCGGGGAATGCCCAGCAAGCGAGTTGACCGACGCAGAAAAGCAAGCACCCCAGAAGAACTGACTTTTCAATCCTAATTTCATGTCCAACGGCTCCTCTGCCCTCGTCAATAAACTCTGGAACTACTGCAACATCCTGCGCGATGACGGTCTCTCGTATGGCGATTACGTCGAGCAACTCACGTTTTTGCTGTTCCTCAAGATGGCGCATGAGCGTACGCAGCCGCCGTATAGTCAGCGGTCCATCATGCCGGAAGGATATGACTGGCCGAGCCTGCTGGAACTGGACGGTATCCCGCTCGAACACCATTACCGGCGCACGCTGGAAACCCTGAGCAAAGAGCCGGGGATGCTGCGCACGATTTTTCGGAAGGCACAGAACAAAATTCAAGACCCGGCCAAGCTGAAGCGCCTGATCGCGGACTTGATTGATAAGGAATCCTGGTCAACGCTCGACGCGGATGTGAAAGGCGACATTTACGAAGGGCTTCTTCAGAAGAACGCTGAAGACGTCAAGTCCGGAGCGGGGCAGTACTTCACTCCACGACCTCTTATACGTGCGATTGTGGACGTCATGCAACCCAAGCCGGGCTTGACCATTATGGACCCGGCGGCGGGAACCGGCGGATTTCTGCTGGCGGCACACGAATACATTAGCCGCCATTATGTAGTCGGCATGGATTCGGACGAGAAGCGATTCCTGAGATTGGACGCGCTTCGCGGAGTGGAGATCGTGGATGCCGCCGCGCGTCTTTGCGCCATGAATCTGTTCCTTCACGGCATTGGCGGCGACGACAGCCCGATCCGCGTCGCCGATAGCCTTGCGGCGAAGGATTCCAGCAACTACGATATGGTGCTGACGAATCCGCCCTTCGGGAAGAAATCGAGCATCACGATCATCAACGAAGAAGGCGAGGAGAGCCGGGAAGCGCTCACGGTCTTTCGCGATGATTTCTGGGCAACCACCAGTAACAAGCAGCTCAATTTCGTTCAGCACATCGTCACCCTGCTAAAGATGAATGGCCGTGCGGCCGTGGTGGTTCCCGATAATGTGCTGTTTGAAGGCGGCGCCGGGGAGACCATCCGCCGCAAGCTGCTACATAGTTGCGATGTCCACACGCTATTGCGCCTGCCGACGGGCATCTTTTATGCGCAGGGCGTAAAGGCGAACGTGTTGTTCTTCGACCGCAAGCCAGCCAGCGAGACGGCGTGGACGAAATCGCTGTGGATCTATGACCTGCGCACGAACAAACATTTCACGCTGAAGACAAATCCACTGAAGCGATCGGATCTGGATGAGTTCGTGGAGTGCTTCCATCCGGCGAACCGTTTTGAAAGACAAGAATCGGAGCGGTTCCGGTGTTTCAGCTATGAAGATCTGCAGAAACGAGACAAGCTGAGCCTCGATATTAGCTGGTTGCGGGACGAGAGTTTGGAAGATACAGATAACCTCCCCGACCCGGCGGTACTTGCAGCGGAGATTGTCGAAGACTTGCAGGCGGCGTTGGATCAGTTCGCGCAGATCGCGGCGGACCTGGCGAAGAACGGGTCGACTATAACCGATAAGGCTTGAGCGTTGCGCTGCAACCGCAGCCCGGTGCGAGCCTACGCCTTCAACTTTGCCGGATCTTTCAAACCTGCTTCTGCGTATTTCGTTTCGTGCGCCACACAGATCGATGTTGGATTTGCAACTGAAGCGATTCTGCAGCTGATTGAACTCGATAAAACTGGTCACTGATGCTAACCACATGCCGGTTCATCCGTAATCCTATTAAGACCCGGAGTGTGGCGGGTTCGTAGCGTCACAAAACATATATAAGGGAAACGAAATGGCGGATTTGCAGGAAGCGTTTCGGCAACTGAAAAAAGCACCCGGATTCACCACGACCGCGATAGTCACGCTCGCCTTGGGCATTGGGGCCACGACTGCCATCTTCACCCTCGTTCATCAGGTGATGCTGAAGTCGCTACCGGTCACCAAGCCCGAAGAGCTCTGGCGCGTGGGCGATAAAATCCGCTGCTGTAACTGGGGCGGGTACACGCAGGGCGAAGATAACAATTTTTCGCTCTTCTCCTACGAAGCTTACAAGAATTTTCGCGAACACACGCCTGAGTTCGCCGACCTTGCCGCGCTTCAAGCCGGAAATGCGCCGCTCGGTGTCCGCCGTGCAGGATCGCGTGGGCCGGTTGACACGCGGAATGGCGAATTCGTCTCCGGTAATTTCTTCCGCACCTTCGGCGTTCGTCCCTGGATCGGCCGCTTCATGAGCGATGCCGACGATCAGCCCGGCGCATCTCCGGTGGCCGTCATGAGCTATCACGTGTGGAGCAATCAATACGGCTCCGATCCCTCCGTTGTGGGTGGGACCTACCAGATTAACGGCCATCTCTTTACCGTGATCGGGGTCGCTCCGCCCGGCTTCTATGGGGCCAAGCTCTCTGGCTGGGGCATGCCCGATTTTTGGATCCCGGTCAACACCGAACCTTTGCTCGATGGCGAAGCCCAGCGCGTCAAACGCCCCAATCAGAACTGGCTCGACATCGTCGGCCGCGTGCGTCGACGGTGTCAATCCCAAGTCGCTCGAGGCCCGGCTTCGCGTCGAGTTCCATGACTGGTTAGCAAGCCATGTGCCGGATATGGAGCCCGGGGAAAAGCAGACCTGGCGTCAGCAGACCCTGCATCTGATTCCCGGCGGCGCCGGTGTCGCAGAGATGCGCGATCAATACGAGGCTGGATTGAAACTGCTGCTCATCGCAGCCGGATGTGTGCTGCTGGTCGCCTGCGGCAATCTTGCCAATCTGATGCTCGCCCGCGGCTTGAAAGAGCGCTCGCAAACCTCTCTGCGCGTTGCTCTGGGCGCCTCGCGCGGCCGCCTGGTGCGCAAAGCGCTGGTTGAGTCAATCGTGCTTGCGGTCATTGGCGGCCTTCTCGGAATCGGAATCGCCTATGCGGGCAGCAGCTTGATTCTCTTTCTCGCGTTTCACCAGGGCGCCGGTCCGGCCAACTACGTCCCTGTCGATGGGTCGCCCTCTTGGCCCGTTCTGCTCTTTACACTCGCGGTCTCGGTCCTCACCGGAATCCTTTTCGGGATCGCTCCGGCGTGGATGACTTCGCATGTCGATCCGGTCGAAGCTCTGCGGGGCAGCAATCGCTCCGTGCGCGGCGGCGGCTCCATCGCGCAAAAATCGTTGGTGATCGGGCAAGCTGCGATGTCGCTGGTTCTGCTCTCGGCCGCGGCTCTACTCGGGCAGAGTCTGAGGAATCTCGAGCATCAGAATTTTGGCTTCGAAACTAAGGATCGCTACCTCGTCTCGATCAATCCAACACTCGGCAATTACAAGCCGGAACAAATGGAGCCGTTTTTCCGCCGTCTTGACGAGCGTCTCCTCGGCGTACCCGGCGTGCGCATGGTGGCTCCCGTTCTCTACGCTCCGATGAGCGGGGATAACTGGAGCGAAGGCATTCGGATCGCAGGCCGCCCCGAACCCGGTCCGAAGGAAGACACCGGCGCCAGCTGGGCCCGCGTCATGCCAGGCTTCTTTGAAACGATCGGTGCAAAAATGGCGCAGGGCCGCGCCATCGAAGAGCAGGACACCGCCACTACTCGCCCGGTCGCCGTCGTCAACGAAGCCTTTGTTCGACGCTTCTTCAAACACCAGAACCCCATCGGCCAACACTTCGGCCTCAACCGCATTCAGTACGCCGGCAAATTCGAAATTGTCGGTGTTGTGCGCGACATAACCTACGTGCCTTGGGATTACAAGGATCCGCTCCGTCCAATGTTCTGGTTATCAGAAACGCAAAGCGTTCACTACGACGATCCGCAATTCAACACTTTCGACCTGTTTTCTCACTTCCTCTCAAACATCGTCATCTGGGCCCCCGGCAATCCGCCCGGTATCGAAGCCGCGGTGCGGAAAACGATCTCGAGCGTCGATCCCGCCCTCGTGGTGTACAGCGTCGATCCGTACTCGAAAATTCTGGCCGGCGATTTTCAGCAGCAGAGCATGATCGCTACCCTCACCATGCTTTTCGGCGTGCTCGGCCTCGTTCTTGCCGCGGTGGGCTTGTACGGCGTGATGGCTTATACAGTCGAACAGCGTACCAGCGAGATCGGTGTGCGGATGGCGCTGGGCGCCGATCGCGCGAGCGTAGTCGGCATGGTACTGCGCGGCGCGTTTTTCCAGATCGGCATCGGGCTCGGCCTCGGAATCCCGCTCGCCATTGCCGCCGGACGGCTGATGACGAATCAACTTTACGCCGTCTCGCCGTGGGATCCGCGCATGCTCGCGCTCGCGACGTGCTTACTGTGCGCTGCCGCGCTGCTGGCATCTTGGCTTCCTGCCACACGCGCTGCCGGCGTCGAGCCCATGGTTGCGCTACGCACTGAGTAACTTTGGGCGCGCGCGCCGCTCCGAAAAACGGCCGTCAAGGATGCCAGTTGCGTTTGCCGATAATGAGTAATCGGGACTGGTAATGAGCAGCTCAGGGCTGTTTGACGATTCTGTAATCGCACAACGCATTTGTCACGTCATCTTCGAACATGCGGCTCGCATCAGCCGCGAGTCCGATATCTCCAAGCTGCTAAACCTAAACGCGGATCTAGCGCGGGATCTCACGGGCGCTGACCGCTGTAGCGTCTGGCTTTCCGACGAACAAACGGGGGAGATTTGGACCAAAGTCGCGCACGGTGTGGACGAGCTTCGCATTCCCGCAGGCACGGGAATCATCGGCGCGTGCATCGCCGAAAAGCGCAACATCATCGTGAATCATGCAGCGTCCGATCAGCGTTTCCTGCGGCGAGTCGATCAGGCGAGCGGGTACGAAACTGAGTCCGTGCTCGCCGTGCCTTTACGCGCCGATGGGCGGGTGATCGGTGCCATTCAAGTTCTGAACAAGCCCGGCGGCTTTTCAAATTCCGACGCGGAACTCTTAAGCTTGGTGGCCGTTTACTCGGCCTCAGAAATACAGGCGGAGAGGCTTCGTCAGGAGGCGGAATCGGCTCGTCTGCTTCGTCGTGAACTGGATTTGGCTCGGGAAGTGCAGAAGAATTTACTTCCGCAAAACTTGAGCCCCGTCACAGGCCTGGAATATGGAAGTTTTTTTCGTCCGGCGAAATCCGTGGGAGGTGATTACTTCGATTTTCTCGAGTTACCGGGCGGTCTATTCAGCTTGACCGTCGGCGACGTGTCAGGGAAAGGCATGCCGGCCGCGGTGCTCATGGCCAGCATACAGGTCCTGTTGCGGAGCCAGTTACTACACCAGGCGCTACCTCTTTCGAACCTCGTCGCTGAACTCAGCCATGCCGTGTACAGGTGTTCGAGCGTCGATCGGTACTCGACTTTGTTCTGCGGAGTGCTGGATGCACAACGAAGAAAACTCACGTATGTGAATGCCGGGCATCCGCCGCCCATGATTCTCACGAGTGCCGGTGGAGGACAAATCAGGCGTGCGGAACCTACGGGTATGCCCATCGGCATCCTTCCATCCGCTCAATACGGTCAAGAGACGATCGACCTTAAACCGGGAAGCCTCCTCTTTTGTGTCTCGGACGGCATCGCAGAAGTTTTCGATGCTTCCGGCGCCATGTGGGAGGAGGCCGAAATCGAAACCATCCTTCTTCGCCATCAGAACGCAAGTGTTGCGGAACTGGTTGAGGCCGTCGTGGAACGTGCAGCGCAGTACTCTGTTGGGGCCGATCAGCACGACGATATGACTATTGTCGCTGTGCGAATCTCGCCTTGATCCCGTCCTTCGCGATGAAATCGGCGGAGTACAACGGCCATGTTCTCAGGCTGCGTATAGCGTAACGAGAGATTCAAAGCCCTTCAGTTGGTACTCCTTAGGCCTGCTCCCGATCAAATCGGATTGTGCTCGTTCATAGACCGCTTGAGTTACCAGAATCTCGCCGGCATTAGCGGCCGACTGCGCGCGGGCCGCAAGGTTCACAACGGTACCGATTGCGGTTAAGTCTCGATGCGAGCGGCCGAATTCCCCAAAACTTAGCTCTCCAGAGTGGATGCCAACGCCTATCCCGAGTTGTGCGCTGCTCACATGAGCTGCTTCGGCGAGAGTGTCCCGCGTCGCGCTCCAACTCTTCTGAATCTCGCGTGCTGCTTGTAGGGCCAGCATCGTGTGGTTAACGCGCCGAATCGGGAAATTGAACACGGCCATGAGGCAGTCCCCAGTGGTTTTGTTTACAATCCCGTCGTTCTCCCAGATGGCCTTTGCGCAGTCGTCGTAGAAAGCATCGAGCAATCCTGACATCGCATCCTGCGAAACACACTGAGAGAGGTTGGTGTAGCCTCTCAGGTCGGCGAATAAAACGGTCGCGTCGATGCTAATCTTGCGCGCCTTCATCACCTTCGAAAACATCAACTCGCAGATGGTACAAAGATCGGGGTTCATTCGGCTCGGACGAATGCCGAATAGTCGAAACGGCAGTGATGCCACTCCACGTATCGGGACGGGCAGGTGCATCTGCACCCAGCAACCTTTGCAGATTTTCGCTTGATGTAGCGGCATTGAAAACCTCCCTGATTGAGTAGATTAGCGCATTGTTTTGAGCTGGCGACTCTCAGGACGTCGATAGCTCGTGAGTAGCGGCCAAGGATCGACTCCAGGCCTCAATAATGCCTTCGCCTATTTGTATGAAGGAAGATATTTTGCGCCAATAGGCCGGGTCCGCACGACATCAATGAACGGTAATCCTGACTTGTTGTAAGACATTGTTGCAGTATCCGGCCGGGTTCCATTCCGGCGATTCCGGCTGAGTCCCCCCGTCCATATCGGTCGCGCGGCAGCGGATCCAATGCTGTCCTGGGCCATCAACTCTGATTATCAATTCCCACCATTGCCAGCTGTGCCGTTGTGGTTGGCCCAAAATACGAGCTTCTTGCCAAGGCCCATCATCAAGACTCACATCAACGCGCTCGATCGGCGCGGCGCCAGACCACGCGACACCGCGCACCGCGAGTTCGCCGCGATCAACTTGCGCCGCCTCCGCCGGTTCTGTAATCAGGCTGCGTACGCGTTGCAAAGTCAGCGGCTCCTTCTCGATCCGCCCGTTGACTTCGCGCTCGAACTGATACTTTTCCGTTTGATAATACCCCTGGAACGGACGATCCACCACTTCGATTTCGGTTAGCCATTTGACCGACGCGACCGCGTACCAACCGGGCACAATTAACCTCACCGGAAAGCCATGCTGCAGCGGAAGCGCCTCACCGTTCATCGCATAAGCCAGCAACGGCTCCGATTCGCGAGCTTGGCTAACGCTTAAACTGCGCTCAAACCGAATGATTTCAGCGCCGCCTTCCACTTGGCCACGGTCTGCACCGCGAAATATGATGTGTTGCCCAGTGGACTTGACACCCGCGCGGTCCAGAACCTCTTGGAGCGGCACGCCCGTCCACTCGGCAGTGCTCACCGCACCGAAATTCCACTGCTCGCCGCTGACGGCCGGCACCAGCTTAGAGCGGCCATTCCCGGCGCACTCCAAGGTCACGGGCTTCGACTCTGAGCGCATGTTGACGATGTCCCGCCAAGTCAGGTTGAACGAGTGCTCCACAAGCCCGCTCACACAAAGCCGCCAGTTCGCCAAATCGAACTTCGGTATCTGGAAGTGGTTACGGATGTAAAATTTCGCATTCGGCATGACGATGCCCCCCATCAGAGCTGGGAGCGAAGTTTCGCCATTCAGCGGATCTGCGCTGTGAACAATCAATCCGTCCTCGATCGCCTGCCGGTACGCCTCTTCGGGATCGAGCGCTGGTACGGATGCGTCCGAAGGCCGCGGATTCGCGTCACAGCCGCCGCTTGAAACTACCCGGCGCACGTGGAAGCTCCGTCGATATCGGGACTGCCGGCCACCGCAAAAGGCGCCATGTAGTCACGCAGGGAACTCTCATCGGGAGGCTCAACAATCATGTAAGATACGTGTTCTCCTTTCGCCATGACCTCTCCCTGAATGATGAGGCCGTGCTTGCGAAGATTGGGGCGGCTGAGGTGATTCAGCATATCAGCCGGGTTAACTTGTGCGACAACGCAGAGTTCTAACAGGCTTCCATGCGCTGCTCGAGGAAACGCCGCTCGATGTCATTACGCGCAAGGGCCGCGGCTTGTCGAAAATACTCGCGCGCCATATCGAAATGACGCACACGACGCTCGAGTTCCCCTAGCGTCGCCGGGTAGAACGGATACCTGGCCAAGCGATCCAGGTCACGAATGCGCCGTATCTCCTCGAGACCACGTTCGGGGCCTTCCAGTTGAGCGACCGCGATCGCGCGGTTCAGCGCTACTACCGGCGATGGGCGAATCGCGGCGAGTGTGTCATAGAGCGCGACGATTCTCCTCCAATCCGTATCTTCTATGCGTGGCGCAATTGCGTGAAGCGATGCGATTGCAGCCGCCAGGTGGTACTCGGTCAGTTCATCGCCGCTGATCGCGCGATCGAGGAAGGAATGCCCCTCGGCGATCAATTGCTGGTCCCACGTTGACCGGTCTTGCACAAAGAATGTACTTAAATTGCCGGATGCGTCTAGCCGCGACGGCAGACGCGCGGCGTTCAGACACATCAATGCGGAGAGCGCATACGTAGCCGGAGTGGAGGAAAGCGCGTGCTCGTGCAAGAGGGCTGTAAGCCGCATGGCCTCACGGCAAAGCTCTGCGCGAATGGCAAATTCCGGCGATGCACTGTGGTAACCCTCATTAAAGAGCAGATACAGCGCGCGGTGAACAGCCGATAACCGCGCGAGGAAATCGCCGCCCCCAGAAATTTCGAACAGTCTTTTCGATGCGGCGAGCACCTTCTTGGCTCGCGAGATGCGCTTCTCAATCGCCGCGTGGCCGCTGAGGAATGCGCTTGCAATCTCATCCACGCTAAACCCGCACAGGAGGTTGAGTATCAGCGCGACCTGCGCCTCCTCCGGCAGCCGGGGATGGCAGCAGGAAAACATCATGCGAAGCTGGCCGTCCTTGAGCATGTTCGCGTCAAAAAGCTCCTCCACCACGGGTGCGAGCGTCCATTCGCTCTCGAGCAGTCGTCCCAACTCCGGCGCGAAGGTGCGCGCAGTGCGTTCGCGCCTGAGCACATCGAGCGCGCGGTTCTTCGCCGTTGCCATCAGCCATGCAGACGGGTTTTCCGGAACGCCTCGGAACTTCCACACTTCCAGCGCGCGGCAGAAGGCATCTTGCACGACATCTTCCGCCAGCGCTAGATTGTGGACTCCGAAAATCCGCGTGAGCGTGGCGACCATGCGCCCGGACTCACGCCGGAAGAAGTGCTCATCAAGCTCCATTACATGTTCATCTTCATGACCGGGCGCACCTCAACGAGGCCGCCGGCCTCATAAATGGGGCAGTCTTTCGAGATTTCGACAGCGTGGTCGATGTCCCTAGCTTCAATCACCATGTAGCCACCGATGATGTCCTTGGTTTCGGCGTATGGTCCATCTGTGATTGTCTTGAGATTGCCCCTCACGAGCTTGCCGGTGGATTCCAGTGGATTACCTGGATCTTTGATGTAGCCCTTTTGGCCCAGATCCTTCATCCAGGCTACCCATTTCTGCATCCGTTGCTGGGCCAGCTCAGGGGACCCCGGTGCTGCGCCGCCTCGGAAGAGGTATGTAAATTGACTCATTGCGGTTTTTCCTTTCACTCTGTTTGAAGCCGTTGGGAGTCTTAAGAATTCGCTCTCGCCGGTGCTTCGACCCTATAACGTGTGAGAAAGCCGCGGCCGGACAAATTTTTTGCCGATGTGTTTTCTGTTTACTCGGAGCGCGACTTCGCAAAATCGTTTGCCTCCCGTGTGGAGATCGCTTGTCACCAACGGGTGCGTATCGCCGCAAGTCGCGGCTAGGCGATTTGCTAGAACTGTAAACTCTCTCCACGCCCGCAACCATCGCCAGAAATCATGCCGATCGGTTGGAGAAGCGGAGAAAACGCCTCTGGTTGAGCCTTCCAGCCGGACTAGAGCGGCGTAACGTTGCCGCGAGGGCTGCGTCTAAAGAATGATTCCTCTCTATCGAAACCGCTGCGAAGCGGGCCGGGTCTTGGCGGATGAGCTGAAATCCGCTGTTCCGGACGAACATCCTTTAATCCTGGCACTTCCGCGAGGCGGCGTACCCGTCGGGTATGAAGTCGCGCGAGAGCTGCGCGGGGATCTCGACATTTTTCTCGTCCGCAAGCTGGGAATGCCCGGCGAGGAGGAGCTTGCGCTGGGTGCCATTGCGAGCGGCGGGGTGCGTGTGTTGAATCGCGACCTCATCGAATACTTGCGCGTGAGTGAATCGACTATTGATGAGGTAACGGCGCGGGAGCAGGCGGTGCTCGAAAAGCGCGAACGGCTCTACCGGGAGGGTCGGTTGCCGATTTCTGTTCGCGAGCGGACGGTCCTGCTGGTGGATGATGGGCTGGCAACCGGCGCCTCGATGTTGGCGGCCGCCAGAGCGGTGCGGGAACGGGAGCCGGAGCGGGTGATCATTGCGGTTCCAGTGGCGGCCAAATCGACATGCGACGAGCTGGCCCGGGAAGCGGACCTGGTAGTCTGCACAGCGACGCCGCATCCGTTCGGAGCGGTCGGGATCTGGTACCAGGATTTTGCGCAGGTGAACGACCAGGAAGTACGCAGGTTATTAGAAGATGCGGCGCGCGCAGAAGGAAGGCAGGAGCGAGCCGTAGGAGCCCGAACGGCCACATAGTATACCAGAGATGTGCCCGGAACCGGTGAATTCCCGGTGCCGGCGAACGCACCAAAAGCAGCACCAGATGCATCCAAACTTACGAGGGTAGCCATGAACAGAAACATCCAGTTGATCAATGAGCGTTACGACGCTTTAATGTTTGCCAAATCACCCGATGCGGCGAGGCGGGCTGCTCGGGAACTCGCGAGGGTGATTCTGGGCGAAGAGGCTGCCGGATTGCCACTCGAAGAAGCGCTGAGGGAGTGTTGCCGCGAGTTGAGGCCATCGGAGGATCCGAAGGAACAGGCGCGCTTCGAAGCGGAGTTCATCGAAATGGGCATCTGGCCGAATGCAGCGCAGAAAGCCGCAGCATAACGATTCGCCATCCCGACATTCGTGGCTGAAACAAGCATCGATCTGATCCGCAGATATCTCGACGACGCGATTGCAGCGGAGAAGAGTGCTGAGCGGCAGTTGCGCGGCTTCGCCGAAGAAGGCGACGACGAAGAAGTGCAGGCCGTGTTTCAGGCCCACGCGGAAGAAACCCGAGCGCAATATGAACGGCTGTCCGAGCGTCTGGAGGCGCTCGGCGGCACCTCATCGACATCGAAGAGCATGCTGGCACAGGTATTGAGCCTGGCGCCGCAGGCTGCGCAGGCGGGCCACACGCAAGAGGAACGCCTGGCGCAAAATCTCATCGCGGCGTTTGCAGTGGAAAAGAGCCAATGCGCGATGTACGAGGCACTCGCGAACATCGCGGCCGCAGCCGGAGATGCATCGACCGAGCACCTCGCGCGCGACATACAGGCCCAGGATAGCCAGACGGCCGATAGGATCTGGCGGTTTATTCCCACGCGATCCAAGATTGCCTACAACATGCTTACGGCGGGTGAGATCGATCCCGCGATCGAGACGAAAGCTCCCGACGACCGCGTGATCGGCTAATCAGACCCCGAACACGATCCCACCACCGAGTTCATTCGGCGTTGGAGGGCCCTGGCGCCGCTGAGCGTGCTAATTAATGGTAGCTATTTACTTGACAGACTAGGGCGAAGGGCGCATAATGATTGTATGGAAGCGCCCAAGAGCCTGCAAGACGCTGTTCTGTATTTCGCCGATTTCGAGAACTGCAAAGCGTTCATGATTAGCTTGCGCTGGTCGGATGGCCTCGTGAAGTGTCCGCGCTGCGGTTCCGAGGAAGTGTTCTGGATCGAAAAAGAGCGCGTATGGAAGTGCTACGGCAAGCATGATCATGCGAAGTTCTCGCTGAAGACCGGAACCATCATGGAAGACTCGCCTATCGGTCTTGATAAGTGGCTCACCGCGCTATGGCTCATCGTAAACTGCAAGAACGGAATCAGCTCGTGTGAAGTCGCGCGTGATCTGCTAATCACTCAGAAATCAGCATGGTTTTTGGATCACCGGATTCGCATGTCGTTACACAGCGGTTCCATCGAGAAACTTTCTGGGCATCTCGAAGCGGATGAGACTTTCATCGCAGGTAAGGCTCGGAACATGCACGTTGCCGAGCGTAAGCGCCGGATCACCGGAACCGGAACCAAAGACAAGGCTGCCGTTATGGGCATCACGGAACGTGGCGGAAAGCTTCCGGCTTCGATCATTCCGAATCGCCTGAAGAAAGCTCTCCAGGATGAAGTCAGGGCGCATGTGGAACCGGTTCTGTACTCTATACAGACGCCTTGCTGAGTTACGAAGGACCCGCCAGCGGAGAATTGTGCCGCCATTACGGTGTGGGAACAAGTAGACCGGGACGGTTAGAACGTAATTCGGAATATCCGAATCAGACCTTCCCCGAGACCGTAGCGATGCAATAAGCACCGCTTGATTCCGAACGTCGCGCTAGATCGCCGTTGTACCAGATCTCGACAATAATGCTCCCGGTCTCGCCTGCGTTTTGCGCCGTAAGATAGGCGATGTCACCCGACTGGAGTGACACCTGTTTATCAAAGAGCAATTCGCCGGCTGGCCCGTTTGTGCTCTCGGCGATTGTGGTCCCGTTGGTTTCGTTCTGATAGGTGATATGCGCATGACCGGCGGTACCGCGGACGCGATAGGTAATCGTGATATCCGGCGATGGGTAGTGCCCTACTGATGACGATCGAACCACAACCAGCGAGATGGCGGCCATCGCGATGGAGCCTATCACAATGACGCGCCCCGGTTTATTGGATTTCTTCGGCGCGAGCGTCGCCAGGCCGCTAGGCGTTCGGCATTGCGGACAAAACGCGCTGTCGGGCGTCAGGATGCGCGAACACGATTTGCAGTGAATCAAGCCGCTGCGTCCTTTCTCTTGCTCGCTTTACCTGCTTGTCGGTTCGGCCGGTCCCGGCGGAATGCGCCATGTTTCGCTCATGTGCTTTACGTTGGGCGCGTAACAGGACGGGGCTTTTTCTTTTTGCCCTTGGTCTTCTTGAACGGATTCGGTATCGCGCTCTTCGGCACCGAGATCATCTTCTTGGCCGCATTGCGGAAGCGTTCCCACGCCTCCGGGCCTTCGATCATGTCTGCCGTGCCAAGCCTCATAAACCCACTGTAGCGCTCAATAGTTCGCGTGCTTGAGTTTGATCGGCTGCGTTCCAGTGTGCCCAGCCAAAATGTCAATGAGCGCTCTATCAGTCATGCCCATGTCGCGATAATCTTCAAGTGCTTCCTTAGTCCAGCAATTGATAGTGATTCGCCGCTCCAGGCGCGTCACTGGTTTCCTGATTTTTCTGCCCGTCCCACGATTATCCATGAATTTGAACCCCTCGCGGGCAATCAGGTCCGCAGCTTGTAATCCAACCAGCTGTTTTCCAGAAAACTTAACGTTGCGCATTCGTTGCGTGGGAGGCCAGTTCTTGATTCCTTTGACGTGCTCGTATAGCCGCTTTGCTCTCTTAACCGTCGCTTTGTTTTCTTCTATGAAATACCGAACGCCGCTGCCGAAGGCATGGGCGAGAATAGTGGACTGCACGATCATGCACTTCAGCACAAAGAAGTACGGATCGTATTTGCCCTTCTCTCTCGTGATCTGTGCGTATTCAGGAATGGGAACCACCCAAACGAGACCACCAAGTTCATGATCATCTATCAACCCAACAAGATCGGCCATCAACTGATCACAGTCTTTTTTTGTCCAGCTAGAAAATTGATCGTGTTGGCACTCACAATCCACCGAGCGAAACGGCTTCTTCAACTTGTGAGTGCGTGAAAACCAGAGCAGTTCAAATCTGTTCCATTGCTGCTCGACCGTATTCAGACCTCCGACGGCGAAATAGCGCTTTCTCTTATCATCTGAGCTTTCGTCCATGTAAAAGTCGAACAGCACGCAGCCCACCTTCGGCTCGGCGGAATCGTCATCAGCGGCGCGAAAGCCCTAGCCGGGACGATCTGAGGCATGATACCCTCGTGGCCCACTGGAAAGGGCACGCAAACGCTGTCTCTCTCGGCAAACTTCGCCAGCGTTGGTTTGAGCCGCTTACCTAGACATTTCCGCTCTGCCTATCAGGTAGAGCTTACCACCTTCAGTCTGTCAAGTAAATAGTTGCCCTAAATATCAGCTCTTGTCTCGGAGCTTTGTGACATCCCTGAACCTTCCTCGCCCGAGTCCCTCCGTCGCCGACCATTCCCGAAACTTGTACGTCTTTGAGCGCCGTCCACTTCCACAACGGGGATGGAACGAGGAATCGGCATCTCCAGCCGGAACGCGCCGCTCCTGGCCGGGGACGCTTCCTGAGCGGGTCCATGCCATTCGGGCAATTCTCGCCGAAGAGCAGCGGCCCCTCGACGCTTACGCTCTCACTCGCGCGTTCACGCGCGCCCGCCGCCAGGATATCCAAGAGATTGCCGAAACTCTCGTCTCCTTACGTCAGGCACGCCGAGTTGATGACCGGTATACCGTTTAGCCCCCCAGTTCGTTCGGTAAAATCCTCGCCGCCCGGTGCTCGCACCCCTCATCACGCGCCTCAGAAATAATTTCAACGCCTCTCAATTCAACAACTTTCGCGGTCTGAGCGCCCTCGCCGCGCACCGTCCGCGCCACACTGATTTCAGAAAACGGCGCGCACATGCACCAATTTGACGAAAAAAATTTTCCCGATGAAAATCGCGACGAAGCGGCAGAATCCCAAAACCCCGGCCGCTCCACCGGCCCGCGCACGCCTGCGGGCAAAGCCAATTCATCAATGAATCGCTTGACCCACGGTTGCCGCTCGGAAATCCTCCTCCTGCCTTTCGAAGATCCCGCCGAATTCGAATTCATGCTGCAAAGCTGGATGCAAGCGTACAACCCGCAAGCGCACAGGCCGTTTGATGGCCGTTGTGCGCGCTTGGATGAAGACGACACGCCGTTTGCTGGCGGTTGTGCGCGCTTGGACGAAGATCCCACCGCCTCAACGCTCGTCTACGAAACCGCGAAAGCCCATTGGTTCTTCCAGCGCAATCAAAAACGTCTTCATCAAATCGAAGTCCGCTTACCTTCGGACGCCTGGCAATGGACAGACGAAAATATCAAGCTCTTCAATAATTTCTCGCGCTACAAAACCGCCGCCGAGCGCAGCTTCTATCGCGCCTTCAACAATCTCGAAGCGCATTACAAGCGCCAGCACGACCGCGCCGCAAAAGTCGAAAAGGCGAATGCCCAAATGGCCAAAATCGAGCTTCAGTGGCTCAAGAATAAACAGGAATCCGCCACCCAGGACAAGATGACCCTGCAATACGTCGACGTCATGGGCAACGATTGCGACACCACCACTACTTGGCTGCCCACCAACGAAACGATTCTCAAAATGGTCGAAAACACCGGCAAAACGCCCGAATTTGTCAACCGCTATCTCTTTTTCTGGAACGGCGTCCCGCCCGAATACGAATGGACCAATCCCACCCACATCCAGCGCGAACACTCCTCCATCGGCATCCAACGGATGTTCTACTCCGATTGGCTCAAACTGATCGAAGACGAAAAATCCACCGGCCACATCCAGCCCCGAGAAACCGTACTCGCGAGATCCCGCCAGCAACATGCGCCCGCAAAATGAGCCGCGCCGACGATGCTCCCGTGCTCGCCGGCCGCTTCGGTCGTAACTCCTTACAAAGACCTTACAAATTGCTGCTACCGGATCTGTGCAGAGTACGTAGTATTCGTCATGGACGGCCTCTGGCAGGACATCAGGTTCGCGATACGCACCTTATTTAAGGATCGCGGGTTTCTGATCACCGCGGTTTTGGCGCTGGCGCTGGGAATTGGGTCAACGACCGCCATCTTCAGCGTGATCGACAACGTGCTGCTGGAGCCGTTCCCGTATACGGACGGGCAGCGGCTGGTACAGATTCAGATTCACGATTCGTCGCGTCCGGAGCCGTTTGGGCGTGAGGCGTTTCAAGGCCCGGAATTTCTCGACTACCAAGAACAGAACCATATCTTCGACCGGTCCATCGGAGTGAATCAGGTACGGGTGCTCTGGACCAAGCAAGGCGCGCCGGAATCCTGGAACGCGGCTGAGTTCACCGGAAACAGCTTCGAGTTTCTGGGCGTGCAGCCGCTGCTTGGCCGCTATGCGACGCCCGCAGATGCGAAACCGGGCGCATCGCCTGTGTTCGTCATGAGCTACAAGCTGTGGCAGAAAAGATTCGCGGGCGACCCGTCGATTTTGGGCAAGATGTTCACGATTGACGGAACGGCGCGAACGCTGATCGGAATCATGCCGAAGCGGTTTGCGTTCTGGGGCGCGGATCTTTGGATTCCGATCACGATCACTCGCGGGGAAAACGATGCAAACGCCCCGTTTTATCTTCTGTTGGGCCATTTGAAACCCGGGCTGACGCCGAAGACCGCGCAGCCGGATGCCGCGATTCTGGCGCAGCGGCTTTCAAAGATTTATCCAAAAAATTATCCGAAGAAATTCGACGTTCGGATTCAGACGCTGGTGGACAACGTAGTAGGGCAGTTTACGGATACTCTGTATACGCTGCTGGCCGCGGTGGGCTTGCTGCTGCTGATTGCATGCGCGAATGTAGCGAACCTGCTGCTGGCGAAGGCGACGGTTCGCGAGAAGGAGTTTGCCATTCGCAACAGCCTGGGGGCGGGACGAAAGCGGATCATCCGCCAACTATTTGTAGAGAGCATCGTGCTGGCGCTGCTGAGCGCGGGCGTTGGGTGCGTGTTCGCGTGGGGAGGATTGAAGGCCGTTGTGATGGCGCTGCCGGCGTTCACGTTTCCGGATGAAGCGGTGATTGCGTTGAATCCGAGAGTGCTCGAAGCGACGGTGCTCATCGCGGTTCTAACGGCCCTGATCTTCGGACTGGCCCCGGCGGTGGGATCTTTTTCACGCAACTTGAGCGATCCGTTGAAGGCCGGCGGGCGGGGCAACAGCGGATTCCGGCGCGGCCGGATGCGCAACCTGCTGATTGTTGGAGAAGTGGCGCTATCGCTGCTTCTTCTGACCGGCGCGGGTTTGATGATGAGAAGCTTTTTCATTTCGCGCTATGCGGAGCTAGGCCTGGCAACTCATCGGCTCGCCGTAACGGATTTGACGCTGGGCAAGAAATTCGCCACCACGGACCAGCAATCGCGGTTTGCGCGCGAGCTCGTGATGCGGCTGGACAGTCTGCCGGGCGTGGTGACCGCTTCGGCGGCGCTCGATTTTCCGCCGTTTGGCGGGATTGGCACGGATTTCGAAGTGGCTGGCAAAACGCACTCCCAGAAGTGGACCGGCCAAATGGGTTTTGTCGATGCGGCGTTTTTCCGCACAGTGGGGATACGGCTGCTGCGCGGGCGGTTCGTTACGGAAGACGATGTGCGAGACAAGCGCAAAGTAGCGGTGGTGAATGAGGCGTTTGTGAAGAAGTTTCTGCCCGGAGAAGATCCCATGGGCAAGCAGGTTAAACTGTCGCGGCTCGAACAGGCTCCGCAGCCGGTTGCGAATCCCTGGTTCGAAATTATCGGCGTGAGCTCGGACGTCAGGAATCATGGGGTCCGTGACGCCGTGGTTCCAGAGGCATACGCGCCGTTGACGATTGAAGGTTTCGGCGAATACATTGTCTTTGTGCGGGCGGCCGGAAGCCCCGCGCCGTTGACAAAGATGTTGGAAAGCGAGGTGTTGAAGCTGGACAGCACGGCGCGACTGCAGCAGACCATGACAATGGACGATGCGCTGAACCAGTTTCAATATGCGCAGCCGCGCTTCGGGCTACAGATCTTTTCGGTGTTCGCTTCGATTGGATTGATTCTGGTGACTGTAGGCGTGTATAGCGTCGTGTCTTACACGGTGTCGCAGCAGAATCGGGAGATCGGGATTCGGATGGCGTTGGGCGCGACGGCGGGGAACGTGCTGCGGCTAGTGATGGTGGGCGGGATGCGGTTTATTTTTGTCGGCCTGGGCGTGGGTCTCGCGACGTCGTTTCTCGTGATGCGGCTCTTGAAGAGCCAGATTTCGGGCATTTCGACCTATGATCCGCTGACGCTTCTGGGAGTGGTGGCGCTGCTCACGATAGTGGGTTTGGGAGCGTGTTACTTGCCCTCGTTGCGCGCGACGCGCGTGGATCCTACGGTATCGCTACGCTATGAATGATGCCTCTGCGCGCGCTGCCTGCTGTTCTGCGTGATGCTTTCGCTGCAGGCGGCGCAGAACACGCCTGACGCTCCTCGCACCGCGAGGCCGGATGTAAACCTCAGCGTCAACAGCACGCTGGTGGTGATTCCGGTGACGGTGATGGATCCTTCTAATCGCTTTGTTCTGGGGCTCGAGAAGAATAATTTTTCCGTGCTCGAGGACGGGGTTGCGCAGAACATTTCGCAATTCGCGGCAGAAGACGCGCCGCTTTCGATTGGACTGCTTGTGGACACGAGCGGCAGCATGGGATCGAAGCTCGAGACGTCGCGGCGGGCGGTTGCCGAGATTCTGAAGACGCTGAGCGGCGCCGATGAAGCGTTTCTGATTGAATTCAGCGACAAGCCGGAGCTGACGGTTCCGTTTACGCACGATTTCAGCGAGATCGAGCAGAAGCTGGGGACGGTGGAATCGGAGGGGTTGACGGCGCTGCTCGATTCGGTGGACATGGCGTTGAGCGAGATGAAGAAGGCGCGGAACGCACGCAAGGCGCTGCTGATCATCTCCGACGGAGGCGACAACAACAGCCGCTACAAGCCCGAGGAGATTGAAAAGCTGGTGCGGGAGGCGGATGTGCAGGTGTATGCAATGGGCGTGTTCGCGCCCTTTTCGAGTTTAGGGCTGAGCGGAGAAGAACTCGATGGGCCGAAGCTGCTGGCGGAGGTTTCCGAACAAACCGGTGGGCGCACCTTTCCGGCGCGCAGCTTTGCGGCGCTGCCTACGATTGCGAGGAGAATCGCGATCGAGCTGCGGAATCAATATGTGCTGGCGTACCAGCCGATCAAGCAGGACCGCGATGGGAAATATCGCAAAGTGGAAGTGAAGATCAGCCCGCCCGCGGGTTTGACGGGATTGAAGGCGCGCTGGCGGCTGGGTTATTACGCGCCACTTCAGTAGTTTTTGACGCCGTTAGCGGTGAAAAACCGGGTGCGGAGCGGCGGCTGGAGCGATGGGGCGCGGGGCCGAAGATGCCGGGCGCATGGGGCGTGGAGCAAAAGAAGAAGCCGGGCGCGGCGTATAGATGGGCCTCCGAATGGGCGGAAGCGACGTTCCGATGTGGATCGGCGCGTAGGCGGAACCGGCCGGACGATGCGGCCAATGCGTGCCGGAGCCCCAATTCGTGCCGGAGCCCCAATTTGTGCCGGAAGCCCCAATGCATGCCGGAGCCCCAATGGCGTGGCCGCTGAACGATTAAGAAGACCGGGAACGGGTTGTAGGCAAACAGTCCTGCTCCACCGGTGAATCCGAAGAATGGATTGAGCCACGGATCGGTGAGCGCGTAACCACCCCCTAGCGATGAATACGGCGGAAGCGTTCCGTATGAAGGCAACGGAGCATTGAAAATTCCCGCGGCCGAGTTGTCATTATCGGAATCTTGATTGCCTTCTTCAGCCAATTGATTTTCTGCGGCCATGGCGTCGGCGCGGCCGCGCGCCCAGTCGTAGAATTCGTCTTCATTCGGCTCGCCGAATTTATTAGTGAGGGTGCCGAGATCGAAGAAGAACAAATTCGACGTATTGATCGCCGGCGTTTTGCCCTCAGGAGTGGTGATCTGCGCTTCGCCGGAGTACGCCTGGAAGACTCCGGTATCGGAATCGATGCGGTAGATTCCGGGTTTCGGGAAACGGATGCGGAAGTGTTCGTAGATTAGGACGACGGGCGGTTGTTGGGCGGCGCTCATGGTGTCGAGAATGGCGGAGCCGCGGACGAATTCGACCTGCGTGTCGGTGAGCGAGTTGGACACGAGGCGGAAGGCGCTGTCTTCATCGAGACGCAGTACGACGTTGGGTGTGAGAAGCACCTCGGCGCGGCCTTTTTCGGTCGAGAGCGTGGAGCCTTGCGGGATATTGGGAAAGACAGCGGGCTTGTGGTCAACGGCCTGGCCGTCGATCGAAACGGCGCCTTCGAAAAAATGCAGCGTGCCGGAATGGGCCGAGATCACTTCCTGGCAAACGGCGGGCAAGCAGACGAGAAACGGCACTAGGGAGGAAACGAGCACGCGCAAATGGCGCATAAGACCTCCTGATAAGAAGAGTTTAGCTTCTTCTGAGCGAAAAGAGATGTGGAAATCATCAAATAACTGCATATGAATGGAGTGAAAACAGTTCTGCTGCTGGGGCTGCTGAGCGGGTTGCTGCTGGCGCTGGGAGAAGCATTCGGCGGGCGAAACGGGTTGTATTTAGGGCTTGCCGTGGCGGTGGCGATGAATTTCTTCAGCTATTTCTTCTCAGACAAGCTGGCGCTGGGAACTTACGGGGCGCAGCCGATCACGCTCGAGCAGAACGCGAACATTTACGCGCGTGTTTATCCGATTGTGGCTGGACTCGCACAGCGCATGGGCATTCCGATGCCGAAGCTTTGGTTAATTGAAGATCCATCTCCGAATGCGTTTGCAACGGGTCGGAACCCGCAGCATGCGTCCGTGGCGTTCACGCAAGGGATTTTGCAGACTATGTCGGATGACGAGATCGAGGGCGTGGTGGCGCATGAGTTGGGTCATGTGCTGCATCGGGACATACTGATCAGTTCGGTGGCGGCGACGATTGCGGCAGCGATTACGTTCTTGGCGAGGATGGCATTCTTTTTCGGCGGGTCTCGCGACGAGGAAGAAGAAGGCGGATGGCTGGGCAGTTTGCTGATGATGATTCTGGCGCCGATTGCGGCGCTGTTGATCCAGATGGCGATTTCGAGGAGCCGCGAGCTGGACGCGGATGCGGCCTCGGCGAAGTATACGGGGAGTCCGTATAAGCTGATTTCGGCGCTGCAGAAGCTGGAGGTTTATTCGAAGCGCATTCCCATGAATGCGACGCCTTCGACGGCGCACCTGTTTATCATGGAGCCGTCCACCGGGCAATGGCTGATGCGGCTGTTTTCAACGCACCCATCGACCCAGGAGAGAATTGCTAGGTTGGAAGCGATGGCGAGGTGAGTGAACTCCTCCGCCGATTTGAGGTCAGCGGAGGAGTTAACAAGGGAAGCACTACTTGCCGGGGTTGAAGTAATCGGCGAAGGCTTTTCCGTTGGGAGTTCCTAAGCCGGTGACGTCATCCCAGCCTGGGGTGATGGTAAGGCCGGAATCGGTGCCGAAGGTGATGACGTAGACGGTATCCTGTTCGAGCGGGTAATTCCACATGGCGCTGTAGAATTTGGTTGTGTTTTCGAGCGGCGCAGCGATCTGAGCGGCGGTGTAGTCGAGGATGAAACCGCCACCCTCATTGATCGTCGCGGTAACGTTTGTGGATGAGTTGACAGGTACCACATCCGTAATGGTTCCACTCGGCATGGAATAAAGATGCCGTGCGGCTTGCCCAAGCGGCGCGCCCGCTTCCTGGTTCGCGATGGCCCACAGGGCAGAAAACATGGGGCACGCGAGGCTGGTTCCGCCATAGACGGTCCACTCGAGTGGGGGAAACACGAAAGGTTCGCTGATGGCTATGATCCCTCCGGTATACGGGTCGGCTAACCAGGAGATATCGGGAAGCAGACGCTGGGAGCCGGGCAGTTTCTTTTGGAAATCAGGTTTCGAGAACACCGCGCTAGGCCCTCCACCGGAGCCGAAATCGAAGAACCCGCTTGGAGTGTAGATGGTATCGGAAGCAATGAGCGGGTCGATATTCGTTCCCCATCCGGTTTGCCAAGAGATCGTGTTATTGGATTTCAGTGCCAGACTGACGCCGCCGACCCCGGTTGCGTAAGGAGAATCGGCGGGCGCGGAGACAGATGCTGGATTGTATTGGGGAAAGTCGAAGGTGAAGTCCCCGGAATCGCCGGTGGAGAAATCAGCAGAGATGCCGACTGCGGCGGCGATCTCGTTGAGGAGGTTTTCCTCATTGAGCGTGGCGGCAGGAGTGTAGAGTTCCTCGCTGCCGTAACTGCCGGAAATGACATTGCCCAAATGGTTGGCGATGATGTAGAGCTCAGCGTCGTCGACGTCCGTGAAACTAGCCGAAGGTGGAACCACCAGATCAATGTGGGCGCCAGGCGCAATGGCGTGGGCCCATTCGACATCGATGTTAATTTCAGGGTCGGGGCCTCCGCAGGTGGGCGGCGTGGATGAGTTGAGGATGTGGAAATTCGAAGAGGTGAGCGGCGGCAGTCCGAAGCGGGCGGAGAAGGCATTGGCGTCGCTCTGAATGGTGGGCGAGCCGCACCAATCGATGATGGCGATGGTTTGGCCTGTGCCGTCGAATCCTTCCTTATAAAGCGCGGTCAGGTTGTAGGCGCTCTGAATCTCCGCGGGCGTGTAACCGCAGCCCTCGGTGCTGTTCGTGTAGCCGTTGCCATGATAGGTCGCGATGGGATAGGACCCGCTGGTGCTGAAAGTTTCGGTCCTCACGCCAGTGAAGCAATTAGAGGAGATGAAAGCGGCCTCGCTGCTCAATGCTGCTTGAACACCTTGTTTGGGAGCGTTCTTCGTGACGCCCGTTGTTGCAAAGGGATGTGAATAGGTCAAATTGTCGAGGCCGGCGACGCTGGCGGCGAGCGCGCCGGCTGCTCCCGCTACATCGGGATCGCTGGTATTGGCCCGGACCGTTTTGCCGTTCAACTCGAAATTGGCAATTTGGACCTGAAAGGCTTTTTCTACATTGGCGATTGTGCCGCGGGCGCGCACGTACAAGTTGCCGGGTCCGATAGCGACCACCGGTAAGTTGTGAGCCGACAAGAATTCGGCGACCGTCTGCGCCTCCTGAGCAGTGGGTCCAAACTTTGCGAAGAGCTCGGCAGGCGTGAGCCAAGCGTGGTATTGAGAGGAGTTTGGATCATATAGCTCCTCAGCCAAGGCATCCATTTCGGAGCGGTTGTGTACATTGAGCCGAACGCTGACGTCAATGACCTCAGCCGGATTAGCGGGTCCGAGATTCTTCGCGGTGCTGACAAACTTCGGCGTGTTATTCCCGATGCTTTGTCCGGTTGCCGCAACTGCAAACTGCGCAATAGCCACAGCGGCTATGCCCAATGAAATAGGTAAGTACGACGCTGTCCAGCGTTTGTTGTCCATTCCTCTCCTTTTCAGGTCAGAGTTTCTAACCTGATTGGTCCAGGATAAGCGCGAAGTTATATAACTACCAGAACTATTTAGTACTCTCGGTACTTTTTGGTTGGTTGCACGAAACAGGAAGGTTTTTGTGAGTTAAAAACAAATCGGGCGTTGGCAGGAAAGTCCAACCAACGCCCTACTTAGTTGCGAATAGACCGATTAGTTCTACTTATGGCCAGTTATTCACCACGTTGGCGATGTTGATGCTGCCCAGGCCGCTGGTAAAGTCCCAACCGCTTTTCGCCAAATACGCCGGATCGAAATGCTTGTCGGATGTGGAGAGAATTCCATAGTCCGCGGGATTGGGATCGTAGCAGTTGTTCGTGCCGTAGCACGGAACAGAGTTGCTGCCGACCGTCACGTCGTGGAACATGCAGGCAGAGCCGATGCCATTGCCTTTGGTTGCATCGCACTGTTCCAGATTCCATTTGTTGCCGTTAAACTCCGAGCGATACAGGTCGTAGTAAATCGAATCCGGGTTGCCTTGAGGACCGCCCGCTTTCTGATTGATCAAGGCCTGGATGCTGGCGAATTGGGGCGCGGTGAAGGATGTGCCGCCGGCGCTGTTGTAAAAGGCGTCTGCCGGGACGGAGTAGTCGCATGGGACTCCGCCTTCGGCGGGATCAGACATGCACAGCAGGATGGCATGAAACCAGAAAGCGTTGGAGGCGAATAAGGAGATATCGGGTAAATCGCGCTTGCCGTCGCTGGGAATACCTGGTATGTTGTTCTGCCAATAAGGCTTCGAGTAGACGAAACTAGGTGCGCCGCTGCCGCCGACAATGTTTAGCCAGTTCTGCCCTAGCGAAGTGTTGCAGAATGTCAGAACATTCGAGTAGCCGTAATATTCGGCAAGAATGGTGCTGCCGCAGGAATCGTCCCAAGGCATCTCGGGGACATAGGACTTAGCGGATTTTCCGGTTGCGGTGTTGCTCTTGGACCAGTAAGTGCTGTTCTCGTTTTCGAACGTATCGAGGAAGTCCGTGCCGCCGGTAGCCACGTTATAGGGCGTGGAGGCGAGGCCGTTAGCAGCGATGCCGTATTCCGAATACGGGGCGGTGTCGAAATCATCGCATCCGGCGGCGGAGCCATCGCCGGCAGCGACGAACACCGAGACTCCTTCGCTGGCAGCTTGCTGCCACAGGGCGTTGATGTAAGCATTGCCGCCCGGCCCTTGGTCTGCTTCGCACCCTAAGTAGCTCAGACTCATAATGTGCGGAGGATTCTTTTGGTCGAGTAAGTTCTGGGCCGCGATGAATGCGCCGAAGTTAGTCGTGCTATTTGCGCAGGAGGCGAGTTTAACATCGGCGTCGGGCGCAACCGCACCGCCCCATTCGGCATCGAGAGCGGCTTCTCCTTCGGCGCCATTCGTGCCGGGATCGCTACATCCGGCTCCGGGGTGAATGATGGCGAACGTACCGGAATACTTAGAGAGCCCAAACGCGCTGCGGAAAGTGGCGACGTCGGCCGGATTGATGTCGGTTACTTCGAGAACAACGACCGTCTGTCCTTTCCCGGTGATTGGCTTTTTCGCGCGATAGAGAGGAGCAGCGTTGTAAATGGTGGCTAAATCGGCGGGAGCTTCGTCGTATTGTTCGGTGCCGTTAAAACCGTCGGGGCAGCCTTTGCAGTTGAAAGAGAAGTTCGACTTCGGTTTCGTTATTGCCGGCTTGGGGAGAAAGTCATTGAGGGAAACGACGCCGGCGACGACAGGCGAAAGCGCAGCCGGGATCTCGGGATTACCGGCGTTGGCAATATGGCGCTGGCCATTGACGTTGTAGCTGTGAATCTCGGTATGGAAGGTGTCGCGGATTTGGGCGGCCGTGGCGGAGAAATCGATTGTCAAACCGGTTTGATGAATGGTGTTGACTTGCACGCCATGAGAAGCGAGCCAACTGACGACGGTCTGGATGTCCTGCTCGGCGGGGCCGAAGGTTTTGCCTACTTGCTCAGCGGTGAGCCACTGATGGTAACTGGGTGAGTGAGGATTTTCAAGCTCAGCGATGAGATTTTCGAAGGCCTGCTCCTGCGCAGGGGAGCGGCGCAGTTGCAGAAAGACATGCGCCATCTTGAAGGTGTCCGATACCGCGCCCTCATCATATTTCGGGACGGCAAGCGGATGGGTGCTTCCGGCGATTGAGACTAACTTCGATTCGTCGACGGGTTCGACGACCACTGCAGGAGTGGTCAAAGATCCGGTTTGGGCGAAAGCGGAACCGAAGCGTGTAGAGCCACCGAGCGCTAAGGCCGCCAGCAGCCCAAAAATAGGCGCATGCTGGGCATAGCGGCGTATCGACATAGACGAGACTCCTTTAGCAATTTAAGTTGGATCCGGAGAGGTCAAGCCTCCAGACCAGGGGTAGTATATCCCAGGTATCGAACGCCGCTTACGGTCAAAGGTGAGGTTGCAGTACTGATGAGCGCCGCGCGTAGTACCTTCGCGCCGTGGACTGTTCCTTGGGCCTGCGAAGTTGCCTTCTCGACGGGCGCGGGGAGGGCCTGATTTCGGTGCTATACTCGGTTGTGCGGACGCGGATTTTGGGTGTCATCCCCGCCCGATTTGGCTCCTCCCGATTCCCTGGAAAAGCTCTCGCTTCTCTCGCCGGAAAACCGATGCTGCAGCACGTGTGGGAACGTGCGCAAGGCTCCCGTTATTTACACGATCTGCTGATTGCGACCGACGATGAACGCATCGCCGCAGCGGCGCGGCAGTTTGGAGCGCGCGTGCGCATGACGCGCGCCGATCACCCGTCGGGCACAGACCGGCTGGCGGAAATCGCTTCTTCCGAGCAGGCGGCGCTGTATGTGAATATCCAGGGCGACGAGCCGCTGATCGATCCCGAAGCGATCGACGCCGCGATTCTTTCAGTACACGGCGATGAATCCGTTTCGATGGGTACCCTCAAACGGCGCATTTGGGATCCGACCGACATCGTGAACACGAATGTCGTGAAGGTGGTGACCAATCTTCTGAACGACGCGATCTATTTTTCGCGCTGCCCGATTCCGTATGAGCGGGATGGCCGCAGCGGAGTACCACTCTTCTTTAAACACATCGGGTTGTATGTGTATCGTCGCGATTTTCTGCTGCACTATCCGGATTTGACCGTTGGGCCGCTTGAGCAGGCTGAGCGGCTGGAGCAGCTTCGAGCGATCGAGAACGGGTATCGCATTCGCGTGGTAGAGACCGAGTATGAATCGCTGGGCGTGGATACGGCGGAGGATCTGGAGCGGGTGAATCAACTCTTTTCTGTGGCAGGCAAGCTGGAACTCAGTAAATAAGCAGGTGGGAGACCTAGCCGTGATTCGGGGGAAAGAATGGCCAAATATATTTTCATAACGGGCGGCGTGGTTTCATCTTTGGGGAAGGGAATCGCGGCCGCTTCGATCGGGTGCTTGCTCGAAAGCCGGGGCCTGCGAGTTACCCTGCAGAAATTCGATCCGTATCTGAACGTAGATCCCGGCACGCTGAGCCCGTTTCAGCATGGCGAAGTGTTCGTGACCGACGATGGAGCGGAGACGGATCTCGATTTAGGCCATTATGAGCGGTTCACGCACGCGCCGCTGACGCAAAGCAATAATCTGACTTCCGGCCGCATTTACGAGAACATCATTGCGCGCGAGCGCAGAGGCGATTACCTGGGCAAAACCGTGCAAGTGATTCCTCATGTGACGAACGAGATCAAGGCGGCATGCAGGAAGGTCTCGGCGGATGTGGATGTGGCGATTGTCGAGATCGGCGGAACGGTGGGGGATATCGAGTCGCTGCCGTTCATCGAGGCGATCCGCCAAATGCGGCATGAAGAAGGACGCGAGAACAGTTTATTCGTACACCTGACGCTGGTGCCGTGGATTGCGGCGGCGCAAGAGCTGAAGACGAAGCCGACACAGCACAGCGTGAAGGAGCTGCGAGCCATCGGTATTCAACCGGATATTTTGCTTTGCCGGTCGGAACGGCATCTACCGCAGGAAGTAAAAGAGAAGATCGCGCTGTTCTGCGACGTAGACGTGAGCGGCGTGGTGACGGCGAAAGACGTGGACTCGGTTTACGAGATCCCGATGGTGTTCGCTGAACAGGGCGTGGATGAAAGTATTTTGAAGCTGCTGCACATGCAGGCGGCGCCGCGCGATTTATCGCCTTGGATGGACATGGTTCGGCGCTTGATGAATCCGGTGCGCGAGGTGAGTATCGGGCTGGTAGGCAAATACGTCGAGTATGAGGATTCGTACAAGAGCCTGAAGGAAGCGCTATTGCACGCCGGGGTTGCGCACCAGGCCCGAGTGAAGATCGATTGGATCGAATCAGACCAGATGGAATGGCCGAAATGCCGGGGTGATTTGCGGCGGTTCGACGGCATTCTGGTGCCGGGCGGTTTCGGCAAACGCGGCATCGAAGGGATGCTGCATGCGATCCGCTGCGCCCGCGAAGACAGGATTCCTTATTTCGGCATCTGCCTCGGGATGCAGACGATGGTGATCGAATTTGCGCGCAATGTTTGCGGATTGAAGGACGCCGATTCGACCGAATTCAATGCAGCGACGCCTTACCGGGTCATCTATAAACTGCGAGAGTTGAAGGGCGTCGATCAGTTGGGCGGCACGATGCGGCTGGGCGCTTATCCTTGCGAGCTGGCGCCGGGGAGTTTTGCGGAACGGGCTTATGGAACGAATGAGATCAGCGAACGGCATCGGCACCGCTATGAATTCAATCGCGAATTCGAGCCTGAACTGACCGCGAGCGGCTTGCGGCTGACGGGGCAGACGCCGGATGGGGTGTATGTGGAGATCTGCGAGCTGCCGGATCATCCGTGGTATCTGGGCTGCCAGTTCCATCCGGAGTTCAAATCGAAGCCGCTGGAGCCACATCCGCTGTTCACCGCGTTTATTGGGGCTGCGCTGAAGCACAAAGAGACGAAATCCCGGGTGGCGCGCGAGACGGTGGTTACGCCCGAATATTCGCACGCGCGATGAGCGTAGTGGTTACCGCGGGCGAAGGCCTGGCGCGGGTCACTTTTTCAAACGATGCAGCGCTGGCGCTGATCGCGGGGCCTTGCGTGATTGAGAGCGAAGAACACGTTCTTAAACTGGCGCACGCCATTCGCGGGGTGGCGGGTGCTTTTGTCTTCAAGGCCTCCTTCGACAAGGCGAACCGGAGCCGCGTGAATTCTTATCGCGGGCCGGGGTTGCAGGAGGGATTGCGCATTCTTCGGAAGGTGCGCGAGATCGGGATTCCGGTTCTGACGGATATTCACGAACCCGCGCAGGCCGCAGTGGCGGCGGAAGCAGTGGACATTCTGCAAATTCCCGCGTTCCTGTGCCGGCAAACCGATCTGCTGGTGGAAGCGGGACGCACGGGGCGGGTGGTCAATATTAAGAAAGGTCAGTTTGTTTCGCCGGCAGATTTCCGCCATGCGGCGGAAAAAGTTGCGAGCACGGGAAACCAACGCATTCTTTTGACCGAGCGCGGTTCATCGTTCGGCTATAACAACTTAGTCGTGGATATGCGCGGGCTGAGCATTATGGCGGAGACGGGCTACCCGGTGATTTTCGACGCCACCCATAGCGTGCAGCTTCCGGGTGGAGGTGGGTCGGTATCAGGCGGCCAGCCGCAGTTCATTAAACCACTGGCGCGGGCAGCGACGGCCGTCGGGATCGCGGGTGTGTTTATCGAGGTACATGACGCGCCCGAGCGGGCATTATCGGACGGGCCGAATGCGCTGCGGCTGGACTTGCTGGCTGGATTTTGGGAGCGGATACGGACGATCGACGCGCTGGTGAAACGGTTTCAGGCCGGGGAATCCAATGAAAAGTGAGACAACGCCGGGGCATTGTCGCACGTCGTATTATGTGAATCGTATGCAGGTACGTGTGTGCGAGCGCCGCAGGGAGCGCGGTTTCTCGCTGATCGAGCTACTGATCGTGATTGCGATCATCCTGGTGATCCTTTCGATCGCCCTGCCGCAGATGGGCAAGGCACGAATGCACAGCCAGGAGATGGCGGCGGTTGCCGAAGTTCGGACTATCAACCAGGCCGAGGTGCAATATCAATCGCAGTTCGGCAACTATGCAACGGCGTTGAGCCAGCTTGGCCCGCCGACGTCTTCGGGAGCGGCGGAGGGTCCGCAAGCGGCGGGATTAATACCGGGAAATCTAGCGGCGGGCTCGGCGAGCGGGTATAACTTTACCATCACGCAGACGCCGACCGGGTACGGAGTAACGGCGGTGCCGAAGAGTTTCGGAAGCACGGGACGCCGCACCTTTTATTCGGACCAAAGCGCGATCATTCGGGAAAACTGGGGCCAGGAGCCGGCCACTGCGAATAGCTCCGAAATCAAGTAGATCGCGATTCTCAAGGAACTTGCGCAAAACGGCCGCAGTGTCAAGCGCGCCCCTCAAAGAGCAGCGGGTTTTTTCCCCCGCCTCGGGGCGCGCATCCGCGCCCTTTGCGCTATTCGCGAGCGCTGTTTGCACGCTGGCGATGGCGGTGTGCGCGCATGCCGCGAAGTTGCCGGAGCCAGCGGATCGAACGGGAGCGCCGGTAAGCGCGGCGGATCTGGCATCCGCGCTGGAGCGAGTGACGATTGATCCGGCGCAGACTTATCGCGTTCGGGATCTGGAGCTTACGCGGGGCGATATCAAGCTGTACTTCACGGATGGAACGCTTTCGTTTGTCACGCCTCTGAACGGACGCGTATTTGCAGCGGTGTTTACCACGTTCGGGAGCGATACGGGTGATGCGGAAGTTCTGCTTTTCCCGCCCCAACGAAGCGAGCGGGCATCGCTTGCGTCCTTTACCAACAGCCCGAATCTGGACGAGCACTTCTATTCGGCGCTGCTTCTGTTTTCCGACGATACGGCGGGGGAGTTACTGGCGCAGATACAGAAGGGCGAAGTGCGAAAAGCGCCGAAGTTCGCGGCCGAGAACGCGCCGAAGCTAAATCCGGCGGTGGAGCAAGTTGCTTCGCGTATCGACGTGCGGATTATTGAGTCGCTGCTTGACAATCACGCGCCTGCGGAAGGTTTTTTTTACGCGCTGATCCTGGGCCGGCACATTCAGAATTTCGATGTGCTGTATGACCCGACGGAATCGGAGCCTGTGACGGCAGGACAATTCGAGCCAAGCGCGAACGGAAGCGGTAAATTCCATCTCTGGACATCATTCCGACCACGGCATGCCAAGCCGTTCGTTCCGCCACCGGTCTCGATGCGGGACTACCGGATCGACGCGAGCATTCGGCCGGATCTCAGCATCGCGGCGACGGCACAATTTGCGATCACATCCGGAGCCGCCGATGGGCGCGTGCTGGCATTCGATATTTCGGAAAAATTGAAGGTCCTGTCCGCCAGGATTGACGGGATACCGGCCGAGGTTTTTCAGCGCGGCCCGGAGCAGACGCTGCAGGTCTCGACGACGGCGCCGTTTTTGGTGATAGCCGATGCGCCGCTCGCGGCAGGAGTACATTCGGTCGAGCTTCGGTATGAGGGGTCGGTGATTCAGCAAACCGAAAACGGGTTTTATGCGGTGGAGGAGCGGAACACGTGGTATCCGGCGCGCGGGACGATGCTTACAAATTTTGATTTGACGTTTCGCTGTCCGGAGCGGCTGCGGGTAGTTTCGACCGGCGAGCTGGCGAGCGAGGGCGTTGCGAACGGGGTTCGCGTCGTGCATCGCAAGACGCAGGTTCCGGAGCATCTGGCGGGCTTCAATTTAGGCGAATACGGAGTGATGTCGGGAGACCGAGGCGGATATCGCGTGGAGTGCTTTTCGAATGGGGCGGCGCTGCAAGAAGATCCGGCTCAGGTGTTGAACGAGACCGGGGACGTGCTGGAGGATTACACAAGGCGATGGATGCGATTGCCGATTCACAGCGTGGCCGTATCTCCTGTGCCGGCTTACTTCGGGCAAGGCTTTCCCGGGCTGATTTACCTTTCGCGGATGACGTATTTGCATCCGGAGGACCGGCCTGCACAGGTTCGGAATCCGCGGCTGGACCTGTTTTTTTCTGAAATGCTGCTGCCGCACGAGATAGCGCATCAGTGGTGGGGAAATCTGATCGTTCCTGCCGATTACCGCGCCACGTGGCTGATGGAAGCGATGGCCAACTACGCTGCTTTGCAGTTTTTGGAGCGCGAAAAAGGCGAAGCGGCGGTGGACGAAGTGCTGGCGCAGTATCGCGAAGACTTATTGGGGCAACAGAAGAGCAAGACGCTGGAATCGGCGGGGCCGGTGGATTTCGGCGAGCGGCTGCTGGATAACTCGGGGCTCGGCGTATGGCACGTTATTTTGTACGAGAAGGGCAGTTGGATTCTGCACATGCTGCGGCAACGGGTTGGGGATGCCGCATTTGGACGCATGCAACTGCGGCTTCTGCAACAATTCGCCACGGACGCGCTAACGAATGAAGATTTTCGAAAGATTGCGAGCGAATTCGTGCCGGCCGGACAGAAGGATAAAGACCTCGCGCTTTTTTTCGATACTTGGGTTTACGGGACCGGTATCCCAAAGATGAAAGTGCAGGGGACGAGCCTGGAGATGTCGGGCGTGGACGAAGATTTCAGCGTAGACGTGCCGCTGCGCTGCCGGGACAAAAATGGGCAGCAACGAACACAGTGGGTGCGGGCGGCGGCGGGCGGCAACGATTTGCCGGGCCGTGGCTGTGTGCTGCCGAGCCCGGAAGATTTCTTGTACCAAGTTGAATGATCAGGCGGGAACTGGAATGCCGATGCTTCGTACGCGATACCAGTCTTCGGCATTGCGAATGGCTCGATCTCAGCTTCGTCGATGCCCGAGGCGCGCAGGGTCTCGCGCGTGATGCGATCGATTGCGTCGAAGGTATCGCGTTGGCCGGCGCGGCGCAATCGCGCAGAGGCTTCGGCCGCAAGCGCGGACAGAACCTGCTGCTCAAGCTTCTGAAAGCTGGTCGCTTCGGTGTGGATGCGATAACGCAGCAGGATTTCGGGAAGGTTGGCGAGCTCGAAACGCTCGACTGCGCGTAGCCAAAGGTCATGATCTTCGGCGGCGAGAAAGGCCTCGCGATAGCCGCCGAGCAAGCGTAGAGCGTTGGCGCGCATCATGACCGATAGATGGTGCATGCAGCAGAATCTCAGCATGTTGGCGGCGATTCCTCGCTGGTGAGAGGCACGTGGGTGCGGCCGATGACTGTGCCGTCGCAACGGATGCGCTCGAGTTGCGTTCCGAGAATCGCGACTGCGGGATGCGCTTCGAGAAATTGCAACTGACGGGCGAAGCGGTCCGGGAGAGCGATATCGTCGGCATCCATCCGGGCAATGTAGGAGCTTTCGGCTAAAGCACAACCGAAATTCAAAGTTGCGGGCAAGGCTTTGTGGGGCTGGCGATAGATGCGCAAGCGGGGATCGAGACGCGCGAATGCGTTCAGAACGTCAAAAGATTCATCGCTCGAGCCGTCATCGATGGCGATGAATTCGAAGTCTTGCAATGTTTGCTGTAAAACGCTCTGGATGGCTTCGCGCAAGGAGCATTGGGCGTTGTAAACGGGCATGACGACGGAAACCGCAGGCATGTTCCCGATCATACAAATGAGAGGTCTGATAAAATCTCTCCGTTTGGCAATAAATCTCTTCCATTTGGATCAAAAATCCTTTGAAAATCGAACTGCTTACCAGCGGCATGTCGAGCGGTTGGTGCTCGAAGACTGTGTAGCTGTGAGAAATCAGTTGACGATGTCTTTTGCCGCGGACGGGCTTCGCTTTCGAAAGCGCCACAGCTATTCGGATGTTGATTTTGAGGATTTAAAGGCCCGATACGGCGAGGAATTCATTGAGCGGCTGTGTTTTCACGTGGCGGCGTTCGAAGCGATACCGCTGGTAAGTTTTCAACCGGAGAAATTCGATTTAGGGCCGTTTGCGCGGTTCCATACGGCGCGTTTTGAGGATTTGTGGCGCACCGTGCTTTTGAAGGCCGGTGCGCAGTGGCGCTATGAAAACGATCTGGCGAATTATCGGGGACCGAGGTTCACGATGGAGGCGGCGGGAAAGGGATTCGGGTCCTCGATGGCGGAGCGCCGATTGGTAAAAGCGCTGTGCTTTTGCGGAGGCGGAAAAGACAGCCTGGCGATGTTGAAGCTGTTCGAATCCGCAGGGGTTGCGTTCTCCGCATATTCGTATTCGCACCCGGCGTATGGAGAGCCAGGACCGCAGTCGGAACTGATCGGTTCGCTGCTCGATTCGAGCGTGCCGGTGAAAAGGCACACGGCTGAGTTTATGAACGACCTCGCCGGAAGTTCCGGGATGAATGCGGCGCTGTGCGCGAAGACGCCGATCTCGATCTTTTCAGCATTGCCTGTTGTTCTGCAACACGGTTACGAATGGATGGTACTCGGGAATGAGCGCAGCTCCGACGATCCGAACCTGCGGTGGGATGAGACCGGCGATCGGTGAATCATCAGTGGGGCAAGTCGCTTGAAGCGGAGCTGCTGATGAGTGGGTATATCCGGGATGAGCTGGTCTCAAACGTGCGCTGCTTCAGCGTACTGCGGCCACTGCACGATCCGTTGATTTTTCATTCCTTGAGGCGCTATCCGGAAGCGGTGAAGCGAACGCATTCCTGCAATCTCCAGAAACCGTGGTGCAGGCGCTGCGCGAAGTGCGCGTATGTAGGGCTCGGGTTCCGAGCTTATCTGCCGTTCGAAGTAGCGAGCGAGATGACGCCGCCGGATCTTTTCGAGGATCCCGCAAATCAGGTTTTCTTTGAGCAACTGCTTGGGCTTGCGGCGCACAAGCCTTTCGAATGCGTGGGCGAAACCGACGAGACTCGCCTGGCATTTGAGATTTGCCGCAGCAAGGGCATGCGCGGCCGCGCGATCGACGTTTATACAAAGGAAGCGAAGGTGAAGGGAATCGAGCGGCTGGCGCGGATGTATGCGGAGATCGACCCGCACAGACATTCCATTCCGCCGCCGCTCTGGCAGATGCTTTCGCCGCTGCTGGCGCAAGCGAGCGAGGAGTTACTTGGGTATATCTCGACGGTCTGTGGATTCGAGCGAAAGCCTACGCTCGCGAGCAGCGGCGCGAGTGTTTGAGACCTGCGTCGATGAACAGCCCGGGCCAGCGCAATTCTCATCGATCTCAAGTTTCCAATCGTTTAGATCGGTGTCGTCGAGCTGCGTGTTGTCAACGAGATATTTGAGCCGTTCGGAGGCTGGATGGCCGGCTCCCAATTCCAGGCGATCGCGCAGGAAATATGGCGGGATCGATTGATAGTAGAGAGTGGCGGTGGCGAAGACTTTCGTCGCATCGACTCCCGGCGGCAGTTGCACCTGGTATTGGACGACCGATGTCCCGCTTCCATTTTCGTAGGACGGATCGTTGCCTATGCCGACCGGATAGGTAGCGTGTAAGAACGGCTCCGGGATGGGTGGATTGCGAGTCCAACCGGCGGGCAAGATGCGGTTATCTTTGAGATCGTTGTCTCTCAGAAGAAAGCTGGTTGTAATGTTGCGATTTAAATCGGTCAGCAGTTCTTCATAGATCTGGACTTGATCCTGCGACTTGATCGGGTTGGATACCGAGTAGTGGTGCTGGTAGGGCTGAGCGCTCCCGGAATTCAGAGGCCGTTGGCTGATGACGCTGCCGCAAGGACCGGCGGGAACGGGTTGAGAAGCGGGAACGAAATACTCGGTATTTAGAACGCCGCCATCAGGCGCGAGGATTTCGCCGCACTGATCGGTTTTGCCGGACGACCACAGGACTTTGCCGTTCGAGTCTTTCACGAGGAATTCGAGAAAGGCGCGCCGGAAGCCTACGCGGCTCGGGAAACGATGCCCGGTGAGATTCGTGACTGTGACATTGGCAGTGAGGTTTGAGCCTGAGGCGTTGACAACCTGGACGTTGACGGTTGCAGTATTTGACTGCGCCTGTTGCATGATGTTGCCGATGGCGTTCGACAGGTCATTGGTCTGGCCGGACATGTAATCGGTCTGGCGGACGCCCAGGATGGTGTTGTAGTACGAGCCGCTCTGCTGATCCTGCTCCATATTCAGGTTGAACATCTGCAGCAGGAAAGCGTTCAGCCCGAGTAAGTCGTGCCGGCGAAAACCTTGCGAGCGATACGTGACGGTGATTTTGTTGATGGGCAAGCGCTCGGTCGTGGCTGGGTATTGCTCGTCCTCAACAACGGCGAACTTAGCTTCTAACGGAGAGACGTTCAGGCCGTTGGCGGTATTTGTGTAGGAATCCCGCATGTGGCAGTCCTGACAAGTGCGGGCGTTGGGATTGGGCGGACCGAATTCGTTCTGATATTTGCTGTTGAGCCATTCGGAGTAGGTGTTTTGCTCAAGGCTGAACTTGCCGCAGGGTTTATTGGCGGGGCAGACGGGATGCGCGTCGATGACAGGAAGATTGATGTGTGGGGACTCGATGGCGAGGGCTCGGTCTATCGCTTCAACGCGGGTTCGGAGACCTGGACGCCGATTGCGGGGTCACTAGTGCAGTTAGCGGTTGGTGTGGATGGCACGGTTTGGGGCCTAGACTCGCAATCGAACGTTTTCCGATTCGACCCGCAGAACGGTGCGTTCGTCGCGATGCCGGGGGTGATGAACGAGATCTCTGTCGGTTCGAGTGCAAACGTTTGGGCGCTCGATGCGCAGGGGTCGATTTATCGGTTCGACGCGAAGTCGCAGAGTTGGCAGAATGTGCCGGGCCAACTGGTCCAGATTCGGGCGGCGTTCGATGGCAGCGTTTGGGGAATCAACTCCGAGCAACTGATCTTTCGGTACAACGCCGCAGCAGGAAGCTGGGACTATATTCCTGGCGCGCTCGTTTCCTTGTCGCTTGGATCGGACGCGGCGGTGTGGGGCATCAACGCAGGAGGAGCCACTTACTATTTTCAGTAGTGGAAGTTAGCGAGTGCGACGTTACGGTTATTGAGAGTTCTGCGAAGTCTCGGGAATGAGTTTCAGCATCACGACGCCATGCGGGGCGACTTCGGCTGAGAATTCATCGGCCGCTTCGCCCCGGTCGGCATGCGCCCAGAGATCGCGCACGCGCGCTTTGCCGGTGAGCCCAATATCGGTCCACTGCGCGGTAACTTTTGCCGGCGATAGGCTTCGATTGAAAAGCCCCACGGCGAAGGCACCGCCCTGGAGAGGCCGGGCCCAAACTTCCAGCTCGCCGTTTTTCTCTACCCGCTTGGCCTGCTTCCCGAGCAGATCCTGATCGACAGCAATCACTTCTTTGTTGGTGAGAATGTCGAGAATCGCGGGCGTGACGCTGCGAAGGTCGTTGCCGGCGAGCAGTGGCGCGGCTAAAAGACACCACAGGCTCATGTGCGTGCGGTATTCGATATCGGTCATGCCGCCGTTGCCGATTTCGAGCATGTCGGGATCATTCCAGTGGCCGGGGCCTGAATACTTCCAAAGATCCACTTGCTTATCGAAGCCGATGGTCGACATAGATTGCCAGTTATCGCCGATGTCGCCGGTTGTGCGCCAGAGATTGCCGCCCACTTTCGCGGCCCAAGTGGGACTGTCGAGCTCACCATATTGGCAAAGGCTAAAAACAATGGGCCTGCCAGTAGCGAGCAGCGCCTGGCCCATCTTCGCGTAGACCGCGGGCATAGACTGCTGTTCGTATACGTTGTGGGCGCTGCACCAATCGTATTTCAAATAGTCGATTCCCCAGGAGGCGTAAGTGCGGGCATCCTGCTGTTCGTGCTGAAAACTTCCTTCATAACGGGCGCAGGTTTGCGGTCCCGGCGAAGAATAAATGCCGAGCTTCATACCTTTGCTGTGAACGTATGCGGCAAGCGCCTTCATGTCAGGGAATTTTGAGTTGGTTTGGATATTGCCCTGCGCATCGCGTTCCCCCTCCCAGGTGTCGTCGATGTTGACGTAGATATACCCGGCATCGCGCATGCCGTTGCGGACCATGGCATCGGCGATTTCGCGCACGACTTGATCCGAGACGTGGCTCGCGAACTTGTTCCAACTGTTCCAACCCATGGGCGGAGTTTTCGCGAGACCGTTGTAGGGCACGTCGGGCGCGGGCGGAAGCGTAATCTTCGGCTGCGGAGCGGTTGCGGATTGTGCTGCGCAGAGAGCGGGGATGAGCGCAAGAGCGAGCGCGGGGAGCGATTGTCTCATAGAAGTCAGCGTAATTCTATCGCGTACCGCGCACAACGGGCGATGCCCTGTGCGGCTCGTAGCGCGCCTATAGACCTTGGAACAGGCGGAAGCCCAATATGTCAGGGAGGCCGGCCTTGCGGATCTCGTGGGCGGTTTTGGAAATCGGGTAGGTGACGCGGCGTAAAGTGACGATGCGCTGATCCGAATCGAAAATTGCATAGGCAGCGCGGGAGTCGGTATCGCGCGGCTGTCCCACTGCGCCGGGATTGATCATGTAGACAACGTCGGGCGCAAGCTCGATCGCTGATTCGCGTTCAGAGCGGCGCACCTGCGGAATGCGGCCGAGGCGGCCATGTTTCGAAAAGAAGCCGCCCTGCAGATGGGTATGGCCGAAAAAGGCGAGCCCGCGATCGAGATAAGTGAAACAACGCGCGGCTTCGAGCGGCGTGGTGACGTACTCGTCTTCGTCCTGCGGAGCGCCGTGAAAGGTGTGGAAGTGTTCGAGCGCGAGCGGCCCTTTCGGCAATTCTCGAAGGTAGTCGAGTTCGCTGCGATCGAGAACCCCAGTGGTCCAGCGCGCAGCGGTTTGAGCGACTTCGTTGAACCAATCGATATCGTCGATGCTTGCGACGACTTTGTCGTGATTGCCGCGGATAACGGAGGAGCAGTGACCTTGCATCCATGCGATCACTTGCGAAGGGTGAGGGTTATATCCGACCAGATCGCCGCAGCAGACGACCTGATCGTAGCGATTTTCCGCGTCCGCCAGCACGGTTTCGAGCGCGTACCAGTTTGCATGCACGTCGCTGAGAATCAGAAACCGCAAGCCACATTGTAGCTGTCCGATCGTATCTTCGAGCGTGCAGCAGCAGCGTGCCGCTACAATGCAGACGTGTCATTAATCGTTGTCGGGTCCGTCGCATACGATGCGATTGAGACTCCGCATGGAAAACGTGAGCGTACGTTAGGTGGAGCGTGCACTTATATTGCGCTGAGCGCGAGTTACTTCGCTGAAACGGGCATAGTCGCGGTGGTCGGCGACGACTTTGAAAGCGAGGATAAATCCTGGCTCGCGAGCAAGGGCGTGAACCTCGAGGGTCTGGAGCAAGTGCCGGGAAAAACGTTCTTTTGGGCGGGCGCTTATTCGGAAGATATGAATGAGCGTACAACGCTCGATACGCAGTTGAATGTATTCGCGGATTTTGATCCGAAGCTGCCCCGTTCGTACCTGAGCGCGCCGTATCTTTTCCTGGGTAACATACAGCCCGATCTGCAGAGCACGGTTCAGCGGCAGATGCAGCAAGCGCGGTTTGTCGGCGGCGACACTATGAACTATTGGATTCGCGACTACCGCGACGGCTTGCTGGCTGCCATCAGGAACTGGGATTTCTTGCTGATTAACGATAGCGAGGCACGCATGCTTTCGGGCGAAAACAATCTGCGCCGCGCGGCGAAGAAGATTCTGGGCATGGGGCCGAAAACGCTGGTCATCAAGCGCGGCGAATACGGGGCCATGCTGTTTCGAGAGGATTCGCTCTTTATTGTTCCGGGATATTTGCTCGAAGACGTATACGATCCAACCGGGGCGGGAGACTGCTTCGCGGGCGGCTTCGCGGGTTATCTGGCCGAGCGCGGATTTGACCTCCGCAACGGCCGTTTCGATGTGCATGAATTGCATCGTGCAGTGATCTACGGATCTGTTATGGGGAGTTTTTGCTGCGAGGAGTTTGGTATCGAGCGATTTCGAACTCTGACGCGGGAGGAAATCGATAAGCGCTTTGCCGAATTCCGCCGATTCACAGCATTTTGAGCCGCGGTGGCGCTTCGCTGAGGCGCTGATTGTTTGCGCTTTGCTGTCCGTAACGGTTGCGCTTGCAGCGTGGTGGTTTTTTCGCAATGGCTACATTCTTTATTACGGTGATGCGCAAGCGCACCTGAACATCAGCCGCAGCATTATCGATTCGAAGACGCCGGGATATGACCAACTCGGCACGGTATGGCTGCCGATGCTGCACGTTCTCTGCTTGCCGCTGGCCGGGAACGATTGGCTCTGGAAAACCGGCCTTGCGGGGACCATTCCGGTGGGCGTTTGCTTCGTCATCGCAGGAATATTCTTTTATTTCGCGGCGCGGGAGGCGTACAGGAGCAGAATGGCGGGCGCCGTGGCCGTGCTGTGTCTTGGGTTCAATCCGAATGTGTTGTATCTGGCTTCGATTCCGATGACGGAGATTGTTTTTCTGGCGGGGCTATCGGTTTTGGTGTTCGCGGCGGTGCGGTTTCGAGCGACGCAAAACAGATATTACTTCGTGCTGGGGGTGGCGGCTTCGTGGTGGACCAGTCTTGCTCGATACGATGGATGGTTCCTCATCCCGTTTGCAGCAATTTGGTTCGCGCTGTCTGCCGTGAACCGGCGCTGGACGGTGCTCGTCGCGTTTGGCGCGCTTGCATCCATTGCGCCGCTTTACTGGATGGCACATAACTGGTGGGAGACCTCGAATCCGCTGGATTTTTATAACGGGCCCTACTCGGCGAAAGCGATTCAGGGAGGGCGATCTTATCCGGGATATCACGATTGGCCGGTCGCGGTTCAGTATTATGCGAGCGCGGGAGAACTGTGTAGCGGCGCAGCGCTGATTTTCTTGGGCGCAGTGGGGATAGCGTGTGCGGCTGTGAAGAGGACGCTGGCACCGCTTTTGTTCCTCATGCTGACTCCTGTGTTTTACATCTGGAGCGTTCATTCCTCTGGGAACCCGATCTTTTTGCCGCAACTTTGGCACGGGTATTACAACACCAGATATGGCCTTGCCGTGGTGGTGTTCTGTGCGTTTGCAGCCGGCACGATTGTGACTGTCCTGCCCAGGCGGAACACATGGATGGCGCTCTTGCTGCCCTTGATCGCTCTCGCGCCATGGCTGATTCATCCGTCTCGAGAAAACTGGATCTGCTGGAAGGAATCGGAAGTGAACTCGGTTGCGCGGCGGGCTTGGACGGCGGCGGCGGCGGAGTTTTTCGAGCAGCGTTACAAAGCCGGGCAGGGCATTTTGAGCGCATCCGGCACCGGGGATGTGGCTGGGATCTTCTGCCGCGCCAGCATTCCTTTGCATGAGGTGCTGCACATCGGAAATGGTCCGGCCTGGGTGGCGAATACGGCGCGCCCTGACCTGGTGCATGAAGAGCTTTGGGCGGTCGCGCAGGAGGGTGATTCGGTTGCGAAAGCCCTGAATGCGCCTCACGCGGCATATCGAGTCGTCAAGGAAATACAGGTGCCAGGTGCACCGGTTTTGATGGTGTATCAAAGGACGGGAGAATGACTGAGATCCCGTTTAAGAAGCTGCATGGCGCGGAGAACGATTTTCTCTTCACATGGGGAGGCGAAGCGCCGGCGAGTGACTTACCTGAAGCGGCGCGGCGAATTTGCGCTCGCACGACGGGGATCGGTGCGGATGGGTGGATGGTGGTGAGGCGTGAGAACGGCGGACTGAGTACCCGGTTGTTCAACTCAGACGGCAGCGAGGCGGAGATGTCGGGCAATGGGACAAGATGTGCGGCCGCTTTCGGCATTATCGAAGGCGCGCTGTCGCCGGATGAGATCGCGATTACCACCGGAGCGGGACGAAAGGAGCTGCGGCTCGTGACGAGAAACGGAAACCGCTTCGTTTTTGAAATGGATATGGGGGTTCCTCAAGATATAGAGCTCCGGGTGACGATGCGCTTGGCCGGCGCAGAGTTCGACGCCACATTACTTAACGTTGGCAATCCACAATGCGCAATTTTTGTCGATAAGTTACCCGAGAACTGGCGCAGTGTGGCGCGCGAATGCGGAAGTCATCCGCGATTTCCGAATCGGACCAACGTTTCGTTCGTCGAAAGCATTGATCGGCAGACGATCAAAGCCGTTTTTTTCGAGCGCGGCGCGGGCGAGACGAGGAGTTCCGGGACCGGATCGACGGGGGCTGGATGCGCTGCTATTCTCAGGGGTGTAGCCGAAACGCCGGTCACGATTGGGACGCCCGCTGGAGCTATGGAACTGCGCTGGGATGACAAATTGTATCTGACAGGACCGGCCGAGCTTATCGGAGAAGGCGTATTCTTTCTTGATTACTGAACAGATCCAGAGCATTTCCGGGCAGCCGTCGTCTGCTGCCATTGATTTGCGAGAGAAGATTGCGAGAAAGACGGCGCGCGTCGGCGTGCTGGGATTGGGCTACGTCGGTCTGCCACTCGCAGTCGAGTTCGCGAGCGCGGGTTTCGAGGTTACGGGCATCGATGTCCAGGTGGGCAAGGTCGAACAGTTCAATCGAGGCGAATCTTATATCAAAGACGTGTCGAGCGATGTGTTCGGACAGCTTGTGCGGAGCGGGAAGTTACGCGCCACATCAGACTATTCGGTCATCCGGGAACTGGATACGATTGATATCTGCGTTCCTACGCCGCTGCGAAAGACGAAAGACCCGGATATGAGCTATGTGGTGGCGGCTACGGACGCCATTGCAGCGCATTTGCATCCGGGACTGCTGGTGATGCTGGAATCGACTACATATCCAGGCACCACAGATGAGTTATTGTTGCCAAAACTGCAGTCGACAGGACTGACGGTTGGCCAGGACTTCTTTCTGTGCTTTTCGCCGGAGCGAGTTGACCCAGGAAATCCGAAGTATCACACGCGCAATATTCCAAAGGTCGTGGGCGGTATTACGCCGATGTGCACGGAGCTGGGAGCCCTGTTTTATAAGCAGGCGCTCGAACACGTGGTACCTGTGAGCTCGACGCGTGTGGCGGAAATGGTGAAGCTGCTCGAGAACACTTTTCGGATGATCAACATTGGCCTGGTCAACGAACTGGCTCTGATGTGCGACCGGATGGGGATCAATGTTTGGGAAATGATCGATGCGGCGGCCACCAAGCCGTTCGGCTTTATGCCGTTTTATCCGGGGCCCGGTCTGGGAGGGCATTGTATTCCGATCGATCCATTCTATTTGTCGTGGAAAAGCAAAGAGTCCGGGATCGAAGCGCGGTTCATCGAGCTTGCAGGCTACATTAACGGCCGGATGCCCGAGTTCGTCGTCGAAAAAATACAAAACGCGCTAAACGACATATCAAAGCCGGTGCGTGGCTCTCATATCCACATTGTGGGCGTGGCGTACAAGAGAGATATCGATGACGTGCGGGAATCGCCGGCGTTGGACATCATCTTACTGCTTCAGAAACGTGGAGCAGTGGTAAGTTACTCCGACCCCTATGTGCCGCGGATTCACAGCAACGGCAAGAATTTAGAAGCCGGGGACCTATTGCGCGGCGTCGAAGCCGCGGATTGCGCGGTGATTGTTACTGACCATACCGGGGTCGACTATGCCGCGCTGGTGGAACGCAGTAAGTTGATCGTGGATACAAGGAACGCGTTGAAGCAGTACCGGTCCGAGAAAATTGTCCGATTGTAAATCGATCAAATAACTGGTGCAGCCTCGCCGTCCTCGGGACCGCTTTCGAGGCCCATTTGCGAAAGGCGATAGCGAAGCGCGTTGCGCGTTAACCCGAGCATTCGCGCGGCCTGACTTTTGTTTCCAGATGCGCGGCGCAGAGCTTCGCGAATCATCATTTGTTCCCAGTGCTCGAGCGTTTCTCCTTCAGGAAGCAGCGGAGCTTGCGCCGAGCTTGCGGCAGGCATGTGCCGAGGAGGTTCGATTCGAATGTCGGCCGGTTGCAGCACATCGCCCGCGGCGAGCACCAGGCTGCGCTCAATGGTATTTTCGAGCTCGCGCACGTTTCCCGGCCAAGGATGAGCGAGTAAGCGGTCGATGGCGGCGGGGCTGATCTCTTTCGCTCTGGCGCCCAATTCGGGAGCCAATTTCTGCAGGAAGTGAGTTACGAGAAACGGGATATCTTCCTTACGATCCCGAAGCGGCGGGATATTGATTGGGACGACGTTCAATCGATAGTAAAGATCTTCACGAAAGCGGCCCTGTTCGAGAGCAGCCCGAAGATCGACATTGGTTGCGGCAATGACGCGGACATCGACGCTGCGGGTGAAGTTCGAGCCGAGGCGCTCGAATTGGCGCTCCTGCAAAACACGTAATAGCTTGACCTGAATGTTGCCTGGAACATCGCCAATTTCGTCGAGGAAAGCGGTGCCTTGGTCAGCTTGCTCGAACTTGCCCGGTTTGGTTGCGGTCGCTCCCGTGAATGCGCCCTTTTCGTACCCGAATAACTCGCTTTCCATTAGATTTTCGGGAAGCGCGGTGCAGTTAATCTTCACGAATGCGTGATTTTTGCGCGGCGAATGCTGATGAATGGCGCGGGCGATCATGTCCTTTCCGACTCCGCTTTCACCGGCGATGAGAACGGTTGCACGAGTAGGGGCGACGCGCTCCACGGTATGAAATATCTCGCGCATTGTGGCGCTTCGAGCGATGATGTTTCCGAACTGGTAGCGCTGATCGAGCTGCTCGCGCATCCGCTGGTTCTCGTCGCGCAGCGATTGCACCGCCATGACTCTTTCCACCACGGTGGTGAGGTGATCGAGCGAAAACGGCTTTTGCAGAAAGTCCGCGGCGCCCAATTTCATGGCCTGAACGGCGGCTTCGACTGAGCCATGCGCGGTCATGACGAGAACCGCGGCGGTGATGCCGCGGGACTGCAATTGATCGATGAGGTCAGTGCCGCTCATTCCGGGCAAGCGCAGGTCGGTGATGACGAGATTGGCAGCAGCGGCTAGCGGCAAAGCCTGTTCGGCAGTGGCTGCGCCGTCGACTTCAAAACCCGCCGACTCGAGCTGCAGTTGAATGACGCGGCGGAGCTTGTCTTCGTCTTCTACGATGAGGATGCGTCCGGCCGCCATGTTCAGGAGCGCGCTGCGGGGGCCGGGAGCGCCGAGCCGTCGGGCAGCACAACTTCAAATGTAGTACCGGCGCCTGGTTCGCTGAAGACGTTGATGCGTCCTTGATGCTCGTCGATGATTTTCGAGACGATGGCCAGACCTAACCCGATGCCGCTCGGCTTGGTCGTGAAGAACGGATTGAAAATGTTTTCGAGATGCTGCGGTTGGATGCCTTCGCCGTGGTCGGCAACCAGGATAATAATGCTCGCCTCGCCGCGAGATACTCGAACTTCGACTGACTGCCCTTCAGCGCTCGCCTGGATCGCATTCTGCAACAGATTCGAAAGGGCGAGCTTGAGCATATCGGGGTCGAAGCCGAACTCGATTGTTTCGGCGGGCAGGTGGGCAACGATTTCGATGTGACGATCACGGGCGATCTCGGATTGCTGCCGGATCACTTCATCAATCACAGGCCGAAGCTGAGCGTTGACAGGATGAATCTGCAAAGGACGCGCGAAGTCGAGAAAGCTAGCGATGAGCGCGTTCATGCGGTCGACTTCACTTCCAATGTATCCGGCCATCTCGGACATGAGTTCGGGGCGGCTTCTGGTGGAATCCTTGATCAGCATTTCGGAAGAAGCTTTGATGGTGCCGAGCGGATTGCGAAGCTCATGGGCGAGGCCGGCCGTAAGCTGCCCGAGAGCGGCAAGGCGCTCGCTGCGGCGCAAAGAAGCCTCGGTCAGGCGCAGCGTGCGATTGGACTCGGCGAGTCGTTCGGCGGCTTCCTCGGTGTGTTTCATCTGATCGCGTTTGGCTTTTGCCTGCTGGAAAACGAGAAACGCAATGATGGCATAGAAAGACGCGCGCAAGGCCATGAGGCTGACATAGCCGGGTGGAAGCTGGTAATCGTTCCAATCGATATAGATAGGCAGGAGAAAGGAAAAATAGCCGGCGATGGAGATAGCGGTCACGAGGATAACCCAGGGCAACTCGAACGTAGTGGCGGTCGAGACCACCGGGATGAGAAAAATGGCGTAGTAATAACTATCGATGCCGTGCGTGTAACCGACGAGTAAGTAGCTCAACATCAGTTTCAGAATGATGGAGATGATCTGCCCGCGGCGCGATTCGAATGCTTTCAGACGCGGTTCCACGATCTGGAAGGCCCCGATGAGAATAAGCAAAATGGTGGCGTCGTAATTTGTCTCGGGGGTGGTGGCGACCAGGACGGTGATAAAGAGGAGCCAGGCGAAATCCTGTGCTTGAAAGAAGCCGCCGCGGCGGGCGGGCGCACTCTCCGATTGCGTTTCAGAAGGCATTTGTCGCGCTCTATGCCAGAATAAGGGCAATCCCCCAGTAGTCATGAGTAACGTGAACCTTGATCCCCTTGCGTCCGTGGAAGAAGCAGCGTCACGGGAAGACCGGAGCTTCGCCGAGATCTTGTCGAGCTTCGAGCAACAACATCCTGACGGACGCGGCGGCGAAACTGTTACTGGAACCATTGTCTCGGTCGGGCCGGAGTCGATTTTAGTCAATATTGGGCGGAAAATCGAAGGCTCTTTGCTGCTTTCCAAGTGGCACGAAACCGAGAAAACCGAGCCGAAAAAGGGCGATTCGATTGTGGTCTCAGTGGGGCCGCGAAATGAAGAGGGATATTACTCGCTCACGACCGTAAGAGTAGAACGGCCGAAGGATTGGAGCGGCTTGCAATCGGCATTCGCGGACAAGCGCACGATCGGCGGGACGGTCGCCGAGCAGGTAAAAGGCGGCTTTCGCGTGGATATCGGAGTGCGTGCATTCATGCCGGCGTCGCGAAGCGGCATTCGCGAGATGGACGAGATGCCGGCTCTGGTAGGCCAAGGGATTCAATGCCGCATCACGAAGCTGGATGTCGAAAAAGAAGACGTGGTGGTGGATCGGCGCGTGGTGCTCGAGGAGGAAGAAAAGCTTCGGAAGCAGCGGGTGTTCGAGCAACTCCAGGAAGGCGCGATTGTGCGCGGGCGCGTGCGGACGGTGATGGATTTCGGCGCGTTCGTCGATTTGGGAGGCATCGACGGCTTGCTGCACGTCGCGGATATGTCGTATTCGCGGGTTGGAAAAGCCGGCGACGTCGTCAACACGGGTGATGAACTCGAGGTAAAAATTTTGAAGATCGACCCGGCGAGCCGGAAGATCTCGCTTGGGCTGAAGCAGCTGCAAGAAGATCCGTGGGCGATTGCCGCGCGCACGTTTCATATAGGCGACCGGGTGAGCGGGACCGTGTCACGGCTGACCGATTTTGGCGCGTTTGTCGAGTTGCTGCCGGGAGTGGACGGATTGATTCATCTTTCCGAGCTTTCCTGGAACAAACGCGTGCGCAAGCCTGGCGATTTGCTGAAAGTGGGCGAGCGCGTAGATGCGGTGATTCTGCAAGTGAATCCGGCCGAGCGGCGCATCGGCTTAGGTTACAAGCAGGCGCTTGGCGACCCGTGGGAAACGGTCGCGCAGAAATTTCCGGTGGGCGCGGTGGTGGAAGGCCCGGTGACGAACCTGATGCAGTTCGGCGCATTTGTGGAGTTAGGCGAGGGCGTCGAGGGGATGGTGCATATCTCCGATGTCACAAATGAGAAGCGGCTAGATCATCCGCGGGAAAAACTCACGAAGGGGCAGACCGTGCGCGCGGTGGTGCTCGAAGTGGACCAGCAGCGCAGGAGGTTGCGCCTGGGAATGAAGCAACTCGAACCGACGACGCTCGACCATTACATTGTCGGCCATCAGCCCGGGCAGACGGTGAGCGGGAGATTGATCGAGGTGCGGGGCGAGAATGCGAAGGTGGAACTGGATGAAGGGGTGGTCGCAACGTGCCACTTGCGAGAGCTCAATCAAATTACCGAAGGCAGCCGCAACGGCGCCCAGGACCTGAGTTCGCTAACGGCGAAGCTGGCGGCGAGATGGAAACAGGGCGGGGGACAAGAGGAGAGTAAAAAAGTGGCGGCGGGGCAGGTGAGAAGCTTCCGCATCGCGCATTTGGACCCCGCTAAACGCCTGATTGAGCTGGAATTATCGGGCTGAAGGGCGGGGGATTACCCAGGAACTCGCGCAAAACGGTCACGGTATAAAGCGCGCCAGCCAAATCGCAAGCGAGTTCCTTTTGTCGTCTGGTGGCGCGCATCCGCGCCCTTTGCGCTATTCAGCCTCCCGCCGTGACTAAAACGCGTCTCGCACGTCCCTCGTTATAGTGGATACGCGGGCAGACGTTATCGAAAGTCTAAGAGTGCATCGGGCGGTTGAGCGTTCCAACGAAACCTCGCTTATTCGCGCCGCCCAGCGTGGGGACGCGCAGGCGTTCGAGCAACTAGTTCGCTCGTATGACCAGCAGGTGCTGCGAATGGCGCTGAACCTGCTGCGTTCGCCCGAGGATGCGCGGGATATTTATCAGGAAGCTTTCTTGCGCGTGTACCGCAATCTGCCGAAATTTCGGTTCGACTGCGCCTTCAGCACGTGGCTGTACCGGATTGTGGCGAATCTTTGCCTGGATCAGATCCGGAAGCGCAAAGTTCGCAAAGAAGAAGGCGGCGCGGTTGAGACTTCGGACGGGGAACTGGACCGATTTCAGTTTGTTAAGGAGCAGCGGGCGGATACTGACCCGCAGCGCCGGTTGCTGAGCGCAGAGGTGAATTCGCGCATCCACGAGGTGCTACAGCGGCTTACCGCGCGAGAGAGGCTGGTGTTCGAGATGCGACATTTTCAGGGCATGAAGCTGCGCTCGATCGGTGAGGCGCTTGGCGTAACGGAAGAAGCCGCAAAGAACTGCCTGTTTCGAGCGACGCAGAAGATGCGCGCGGCGCTCGGAGACTTCGTATGACCTGTCGCGACGTTCAATCGAGACTGTCGCTGTATCTTTACGGCGAGCTCAATTTCACCGAGGAAGAGGAATTCGAACAGCACGTGAGCGAGTGCGCCGTCTGCGGCCGCGCGCTCGCGAACGAAAAGGGCTGGCACAGCAGCGTGAATGCGGAAGGGAGCGATGTGCCGCTTGATCTGCTAGCGGCGTGCAGGAGCGAGCTGAGCGAGAGAGTTGCTTCCGCCGACGCGCGACGGAAAGGACTGGGGTGGCGTGGATGGAACTGGCTCAGTTTTTCGGGGCCGCAGTGGTCGATGCGGCTGGCGGTGGGGTCTTTTCTGGTAATCGCGGGGTTCAGCGCAGCGCAATATCTTGATCGCAACGGCCTTCCGGGCGGATTGGCGACGGGCGCTCAGGATATGGGGATCATCAATCCATCGGCTGCGCGCGTTCGCGATATTGAGCCCGCGGAAAACAACCGCGTGCGCGTAGTCTTCGAGCAAGAGCGGGCGATTACAGGCCCGGTGGACAGCGAAACCGTGCGGCAGCTTTTGCTGGCCGCGACGACGGATGAAGCCGACCCCGGAATCCGCATGGATTCGGTGGAGGTTTTGAACGGCCAGCCGGGCGAAGACGTGCGCGATGCTTTGCTGAACAGCGCCCGGCGCGACCCAAATGCGGCTGTTCGCCTGAAAGCTGTGGAAGCGCTGGGGCGGTTCCCTGACGACCGAGCCGCGCGCGAGGGGCTGGTTTACGTTTTGCAGCACGACGATAACGCGGGCGTACGGTCGCAGGCGATCGATGTGTTGTCGGCCGCAAATAGCGCTTCGAAGCTCGGTCCCGATGTGCAGGACGCGCTTGCGGCATTGGTGCGCTCAAGCCAGCCGGACGATTATGTCCGCTTGCGCTGTTTGGAGTTGCTGCGCTCTTCGAATGCGCCGTTCGGGGTGTATTAAGCAGGACCTGTTCTGAGCCCGAATGATTTTTGGGCGATGCGGCCAATCCTCTTTGATAATCATTCGTCAATAGCTTCGAGGCCGCCCGGCGCGGAGCAGAAACCGACGAGTGAACGGCTTCGAAGGTGGTGTATGCGGCATTTCAGTCTAACGGTTGCGCTGGCGACGGCGGCCGCGTTGATTCCCAATTTCACATTCGCGCAAGTCATTCCCGATTTATCCAACCTTGAGAACAACCTGCGGATATCGGCGCAACTGCGAGGCGGAGTCTATCTCGGGGTTCAGTTATCGGATATCAACGAGGATCGGGCGAAAGCTCTGAAGCTCAGCGAGGAGCGCGGAGCGGAAGTGGTGAAAGTGGAGCCGGGAAGCCCTGCGGAGAACGCCGGAATCAGACCTGGCGACGTTTTGCTCAGCTATAACGGCGAGAATATTTTGGGCGCCCAACAATTGGGAAGGCTGGTTTCGGAAACGCCGGAAGGAAGAAAGGTGAAGATTCAGCTTTGGCGTGACGGCAAGGCGCAGTTTACGACGGCGGTTGTTGCGGAAGCGCACTGGGAGCCGAGTTTTCGCCCGAACGTGAACATTTCGATGCCGAATGTTCGCGTGGTGATGCCTGATATTCCGGATGCGCTGCTGGTCTGGAAGAATCCAGCGCTAGGGATCGTCTGCGAGCCGGTGGATTCGCAACTAGCGGATTATTTCGGAGTGAAACGCGGCGTGCTGGTGCGTTCGGTCGATAAGGGATCGCCGGCAGAAAAGGCGGGCTTGAGAGCGGGAGATGTGCTGACGGCAGTCGGCGACCGAAGCGTGACGAGCCCGCACGACGTGATGTCCTGCGTTCGGGCGATGCGCCGGCCGGGGAAGCCGATTACGATGGCCGTCACACGAGAGCACCGGCAATTGACGTTGAATCTGCCGATCGAATCGGAGGACCAGCAATAAGCGGGCGCGACAGGGCTAGCTGAGAGCCGTAAACGGGCGATTAGGTCAAGGACCACAAGCGGAATGAGTGAGCGACCGTAAACGGACTAAGTAAGGGACCGTAAACGGTCCTGGCGGCTGACGATGTCCGTGATGCGAACCGCGAATTTGCCGTCCACGACAATTACTTCTCCGCGCGCGATGGAGCAATTATTTACGACGATCTGAATGGGCTCCGAGAGCGGACGATTCAGCTCGATAGTGGAGCCGCTGTTCAATCTGGCTACTTCTTTGAGCGGCATGCGAGTGGAGCCGAATGAGATGCTGACCGGCATTTCTACGTCGAGAAGCACGTCGAGGTTGCGGAGCGAGGAAGCCGGCGCTGGGGCGCTATTTCGGTTGGAATCCGAAGCAGGGCCGGAGAACACCGCGAGGAATTCAGCCGAAGGACGGACAAAGAGCACATAGCTGCTGCCGCGGTTTTCGTCCGCGAGCGCGAGCGGCACACTAGCGGCGAACGAACCCGGATTTTCGCCGTCGGGCAGGTCTGCCGATTCGACACCGGCATTGAGACGCGAAGCGAGGCTCGTGGCCAACTCGTCCGCGATCTGGCCCATCAAATGTTTCGTGGCATGCAGCGCATGATGATCGTGCTCGCTTGCCCGCTTTTTGGCGCGCAAGAGGCGATGCCCCAATTCGAGGGCGGCTGAGCGCTCTAATCCGAACGCTGCACGGCCGAGTTCGGGTGTGAATTCGTATTCGGCCCAGAGGCACTCGTTTGGCTCCGCCGGGTCGGCCTGTTCGGAACCGCTGATCACGAACGTGTCGGGACCAAACGCCCGATTCAAGACCTTGTTGGCGCAAGCGTGAAGCTCTGAAGTGAGCGCTTGGATTGTGTCTTCGGCGCGCGGCGCAGGTAATGCTTTCGTCATTTTGTTCCTCATGTCGCGTAGTTAAGAACGCTTATGCGGCCATCGTTTCTGCACATACGAACGCAGCCGTAAAATGGCCTGGGATTTGAGCTGCGAAATACGCGATTCGTGCAAGTCGACGATCTTCGCGATCTCGCGAAGCGTCATCTCCTCGTAATAGTAGAGGCTTAAGACCGTGCGCTCGAGGCCGGGCATCTTTTCGATCGCATCGGCGAGCAAGCGCTCCAACTCCGCGCGCTCGACGATTTGTGAGGGCCAATCTTCGTCTGAATCCGCGAGATAGCGGAGCAGATCGCAGCCCTCGTCTTCGGTCCCGGCATTCTCAAGGCTTCCGAGAGTAAGGCCGCGCGCTTCTGAAAGCCAATCCTGATACTCCGAGATGGAGAGGCCGAGGTGTGCCGCGATCTCCTCTTCGACCGGCATGCGTTGATGCTGCTGCTCGAGCGCCGCAATGGCGGCTTCGATGAGCTTGGCGCGCTTCCGCTGCTGGCGTGGCGCCCAATCAAGCCCGCGCAGACTGTCGAGAATTGCGCCGCGAATCTTGTATTCGGCGTAAGTCTTCAGCTTTACGTCGTGGCTTGCGTCATAACGGTCGATGGCGGCGATGAGGCCTACTACGCCGGTCGAAATCAGGTCGTCGAGGCTGACCGAAACGGGCAGCCTTTCATGGATGCGTCTGGCGATCAGTTTCACCTGCGGCAGATGGTCCAGGATCAGCTTTTCCCGCAGCTCCGGGGTTAGCACCGGTGTTTCATAGGCTTGCAATTCTTCACGAGCAGTCATGTACAGCCCCTTCATTTAATAGTTCCCAGGCAAATAACCCGCACTCCCGCAGGCACTTCGTTGTGCGCGACCACGGCGAGGGCGGGTAAAGAATTCTCAGTAATCTGCTTCAAAAACGGCCGCCCGCCGGAGCTGGTGATGATTACCACGCCCGAATCGGCGGCGGGCAATGCGCGTTTGAAGCATTCGACAATTGATTTGATCTGCTGTGGCGCGAGGTTGAGATGGCTGGCGTGCTCGCCGTGCTCGGCGGCGCCCTCGATGGCGCGTTCCATCTCGGTATCTACGAAATAGGCAGCCAGATCGCCTGCCGGATTCAGATATGGTTTGACGATCGTGCGGCGTATTGCTTGCCGGACGTATTCCGTGAGCAGACCCGTATTGCGCGTCAGAACCGCGCCGTCGCCAATGGCTTCGAGAATGGTACCCGCATCGCGAATCGATACGCGCTCCCGCAGCAGGTTTTGGAAAATCTTCTGGACGCTGGCGAGACTGAGCTGCTTCGGAACCAGTTCTTCGATCAGCTTCGGCTGATCCTGATTCACCCGGTCGAGGACGCGCTTGGCATCCTGCCTGGAAAACAACTCGCAGGCGTATTTGCGCACAATCTCCGTCAGGTGCGTGCCAAGAACGCTAACCGGGTCCACGATAGTGCAGCCGGCGCTGCGCGCTTTTTCGATCTGGTCCGGAGCCACCCAGACGGCGGGCACGTTGAACGCCGGTTCGCGAGTCGGCGTGCCGGAAAGCGGGGCTTGATTTTGCGGAGATTGTATGGCCAACTCGCAACCGGCCTGCAATTCGTAGCGGCCCGCTTCGGCGCCTTTGACGAGGATCACGTATTCACGGGGCTTGAGCTGCAGGTTGTCTATTACCCGAACGGGCGGAAGGAGATAACCCAACTCGGCGGCGAACTGACGCCGGATAACGGCGATGCGCTTCAGCAAAACCGAGTTGGCTGCGCCTTCTACAAATCGGACGAGGCCCAAGCCGACTTCAATGGCGAGCGGCTCCACTTTAAGCAGGGATTCGAGGTCATCGGCAGATTTCGCCGTGGTCTTCGGCGGCGCCGTCAAAGCCGGGTTATGCGCTTTCTCGCGCAATTTCCAGCCGGTCACGCCCGCGGCCGCGCCCAGCAAGAGAAAGGGAATTTTCGGAAGCCCGGGGAAGGCGGCCATGGCGATCAAAACGCCGGAGGCGAGTAAGAGAGGCTGATGTTTGCTGAAGATCTGCTTTTGGATATCGGCGCCCAAACGGGAATCCGAACTGGCGCGCGTAACGATCAGGCCGCCCGAAACCGAGATCATCAGGGCCGGGATGACGGTCACCAGGCCATCTCCGATGGTCAGGACGGTGTAGGTCTGGAGTGCGCGCTGAAAGTCGACGCCGTGCTGAAAGACGCCGATGAGCAGACCCGCGATTATGTTGATTCCGGTGATGAGAATGCTCGCGATCGCGTCGCGCTGAGTGAAGCGCGAGGCGCCGTCCATCGCGCCATAAAACTCCGCCTCGGCGGCAAGGGCTTTGCGGCGCGCGCGGGCTTCTTTTTCATCAATCAGCCCCGCGTTGAGATCCGCGTCGATGGACATCTGCTTGCCGGGCATGGCGTCGAGGGTGAAACGCGCCGTGACTTCGGAGATACGTACCGCGCCGTGGTTAATGACGACGTATTGAATCGCGATGAGCACCAGGAAAATGACGACGCCAATCACATAATTTCCGCCCACGACGAAATTGCCGAAAGCTTCTATGACTTCGCCCGCCGCGCGCGTGCCGGTGTTGCCTTGCAACAGAATCAGCCGGGAAGAGGAGATGTTCAGCGCCAGCCGGAAGAGCGTCATGAGCAGCAGCATAGTGGGAAACACGCTGAAATCGGAGGGGCGCGTAATGTACATTGCGCCGAGCAGCACGACCACGGACATCGTGATGTTCGTCGAGATCAAGAGGTCCAGCAGAATCGGCGGCAGCGGCGTGATCATGGCCAGCACGATGCTGAGCACGGCCAAAGGAATGGCCAACTCGGCCCAGTTGAGCGACCGTAAGGCGACTTGCCAGCCTGTTGGGATTGGATTGGCTCGAGCGGTTCCCATGAGTGGGCGCGGGTTAGCGCCTACTTAAGGTTCGGTAGATGTAGGCGAGAACTTCAGCGACGGCGCGATAGAAGTGAGGTGGAATTTCCTGGCCGACTTCGACGGCATCGTAGAGCGCCTGTGCCAGCGGTTTATTTTCGACCAGCGGGACATCGTGCTCCTGGGCTAGCCTGCGGATAGCTTGGGCCAGATAATTCTTACCCTTTGCGACCACCGTGGGGACGGCCTTGGAGTTCATTTCATACTGCAGAGCAATGGCGTAATGGGTTGGATTCACTACGACCACGGTGGCTTTGGGAACGGCTTTGAGCATGCTCCGGCGGGCGGCTTCACGCTGCAGGCGGCGAATCCGGAATTTGATGTGCAGGTTGCCTTCGGTGTTCCGGAGGTCGTCTTTGACTTCTTGTTTGGTCATGCGGAGCTCGGATTGGAAATGCTGGCGCTGCCTCACAAAGTCGGCGAGGCCAACGATGACCAGGGCCAGACTGAGACGCCAGAACAGCGTACGGATCATAGCGGTGGCTTGTAGCACGCCAATGGCGAGCGGAGCGGCGGCGAGGTTTGCGACCTCCGGAAGGCGGGGCCAAATTTCCGCATAAAGGACCAGCAAGATGACAGGAAATAAGGCGATGGCCTTGAAAGCCGCGAAGAGATTCTGGCGAGGCATTTGGCGGAGGCGCGGCGCGGGGTTGAATTTATCGAACCTGGGGATAAGCTGGTGTCCCGAGAAGCCGAATCCGGTGGTAATGAGCTGAACCAGCAGCGCGAAGGCGACGATAAGGCCTCCCTGCTTGGCGAGCAGCAGCCCGGGCGTGAGGAGACTCGAGTGCAGCATCTGGACCAGATCGCCGGGCGTGAGGGGTGAAGGCGAGAAGGCGCGGCGGAGCAGGGCCTGGAAGAGGCGCTCGACGGCGGATGCGATTTCAGCCCCCGCGGTGGTGGCGAGCGCCAGAGCAGCGGTGAAATGAGCGGCGGCGATCAGGTCGCGGCTGGAGGCGAATCGTCCTTCCTCGCGCGCTTTCCGAAGGCGGCTTTGAGTCGGCTTTTCGCTCTTGTCGCCTTGATCGGGCATATTGCTTTGAAGAGCGGGCTAGCGGAGGCCCACTTGGGCGAGGGCCTCGAAGACGCGCCGGGCGGTCTGCTCGTACAGCGCGGGCCAGCGTGCGAGCAGCGCGGCCAGGAAAGCGAAAGAAAGAGCGGTTTTCGCAGGAAATGTGAGCGTGACCAGATAGAGTTGCGCGTGTAAACGGTTTAACAGCGCTACGGCTACTTCAATGAGCAGCAGCAAGGCGACGACCGGTAAGCCAAAGCGGAGGCCGGTCGCGAACATCATGGTGCCGAGCCCGGCGAGAGCGTGTACCGAGTTCGCGCTGAAGACGGTTTTTTCGGGCGAGAAGACATCGAAGGAGCGGGCCAGCAAGCGTATCAACTGGCGATGAATGCCAAAGCAAAAGAAAAGAATGCCGGTCAGAAGTTGAGAAATTATCTGGAAGACGGTAGTGTCGGCGTCGCTCGATGGATCGAACATAGAAGCGAAGCTGAAACCGGCTTGCAGGGAGATAGTTTGCGCGGCCATTTGGAACGTGCCGTTGAGGAATGCGATTGCAAGTCCGAGCAGCAGGCCGCATCCCATCTCTCCGAGGACGGCGATGAGAAATTCACCTCCGGACAGGGAATTCAGATGAACGGCCGGCCAGACCGGCATGAGGGCGCACGTGATTCCGAGAACCAGCACAACTCGTCCCATCGGGACCGCATCCTTGAAGGCGGGCAACGGCAGTAGCATCAGCGCGCTGCCAACTCGCGTCAGCGTCAATAAAAATCCGTATAATGCCTCGGGTCCGAAGGTGACCTTAATGGGCATATCGCGAGAGATCGCCGAACACTTGCGTCGAGTAGGCGACCAGCTTGGTCAATATCCATGGAAGGATGAACAAAAGCGTAAAGAAAAAGGCGGCCAGACGTGGAACGGCGGAGAAGGTCGGATCTTGTATGGAGGTGAGGATTTGAAGCAAGCTCATGACCATCCCAATGACAAACATCACGGCGAGCAATGGAAGGGAGATCCACAGGGTCGTCATTAGGGCGTGCCGGATGATATCGATGGCGAGTTCTTGAGACATCAGCCGAAGCTCCGCATCAAGGACCCGATGACGAGGTTCCATCCATCGACGAGCACGAACAGCAAAATCTTGAAGGGCGCCGAGATCATGACGGGAGGCAACTGCATCATGCCGATAGAGAGCGTGATCGATGCGACGACCAGGTCTACGACCAGGAAGGGCAAATACAGCACCGCGCCTATCTGGAATCCGGCCCGCAATTCCGAAATGATGTAGGCAGGAATCACGATCGAGAGCGAGATATCGTTAGCGTTCGCGGGCCTTGGAGAGTGCGACAACTCGATAAAAAGCTGCAGGTCTTTATCTCTTGCGAACCGTAGCAGAAATTTCTTGAGCGGCTTCGAGGCGAGATCGCCCGCCTGTTCGACGGTCAGCTTCCCGGCTTCCATGGGCTGCCAGGCAGTGGTGTAAATCTCCTGCACGACTGGGTTCATGACTACCAGCGTCAAGAAGAGCGCGATTCCAACCAGTACCTGATTCGAGGGCGCGGTTTGAGTTGCCAGAGCCTGCCGCAGGAAATGCAAGACCAGCGTGATGCGCAGGAAGGGCGTGACGCACATGATGATGGCCGGCAGCAGCGTCAGTGCGGTGAGCAGAAGGACGATCTGCATGGGAACGCTGGCTGCTTTCGAGGCGGGATCGTTGGAGAAGGAGATTCCGAGCAGAGAATTGTCCGCCGCGGCTGCGCCGGAAGCGGCCGCGAGGAAAAGGAGGGAGGCACAGGCGAGCGATTTAGCTCGCATACCGCTCTACACCTGGAGGGGCTGCGCTCTGGTTGTCAGCGAGTGCGCCGGTATCTTGTGCGGTTAATAAGGTGCACCCTTGAGGATGGGTACAGAGCAGAAACTCCCGCTGAAGTGTTTTCACCAGATGCAGTTGATGGGTCGGCGTCAGGTTCACGCGCCGCAGGATCTCGAGCTCGCCAGCTTGACTACGGTTCGCGCCAAACCGGAGCTTGCCCGAGCAGGCTTCGCGGGCGGAAGCCAGGAGCCTTGGAGTCCTGGTTTTCGCTCGGGTCGTAACGAAATACAGCGATCCGAGAAGGCCGAATACCGTGACCAGGGCCAAAGTGACCCGGAATAAGTCCATTCCTAGGCAGATAGTGCCGGGGAATCAGTCTTCTTCTCGGAGCTGGGCGATGCGAATGGCGGAGGTATCCCGGGTGCCAACGATTTCCGCTTGCCCGACATGCGCCCCGCCGATGAACACATCGACGTGCTCGCCAGTGGAGCGATTCAGCGGAATGATGGTGCCTGGAGCGAGTTCCAAAATTTGGCGTACGGTAAGTGTCGTGCGGCCGATCTGAGCTTCGACGTCCATCGGCACATCCGAATACGAACTGAAAACTTCAAGTGACTGCATTTGATTGGATCGCTCTTGTTCTCAACGTCAACGGTGCCAGGTTTCGGCTACCCGTTGGGGCTCATGATGTTGAGCGTCTGTTGCATGATCGTGTCGGCGGTGGTGATGACTCTCGAAGCGGCCTCATAGCTGTTCTGGTAAGTCATGAGGTTCGTGAATTCGGTCGAAATGTCGACGGTCGACGATTCAAGCTCGCTACCGAGGATTTGCCCGCGTCCGCCGGAGTTCGGCATGCCTACGGCCGCACTGGAACTGGTTCCGCTGACCTGATAATCGTTACTTCCCACATCAACCAGAGAATCGGGGTTCACAAAATTGGCCAGCGCAAGCTGCCCTACTTGGAGCTGCTGTCCGTTCGAAAGCTGGGCGAGCACGTCGCCGCCATTGCCGATGCTGATTTGTCCGAGTTGCGCGGCCGCATTTCCATCCTGTGTGCTGCTCGAAACAGACGAGGCTTGCGAATATTGCGTGATGGTCGGATTTCCTGCGGTGTATAGGTTCCAATTAAAGCTCAGGTCGCTTGCGCCGTCGGCAAGCCCCGTCACCGCGATGGTTGGTGATGCCGCACTCGATGCAGGCGAAACCAGGTTTCCATTCTGATCGAATTGGAGCGTGCCGGTGCTGGTGGTGGTTCCATCAGTCGATGGTACCGACGCCGCCCATGTCCATTGAGCAGGGGTAGTTGGGGTTGCCGAAGCAGTCTTCCAGAAATCGATCGTCACCACGTGCGAGTTGCCGAGCGAGTCATATACTTCAGCGGGAGTGCTGTAGGTGGGAGGATTCGGGACCCCACCTGTGCTGGGCGTGGTGTTTGCGGCTGTCGCGTCCAGGTTCATGGTCACCGACATGTTCGCAGTGGGAGTAGCTTGTTGGAGACTTCCTTCAGGAACCGTGATGTTCCCTACCGGTCCGGTAGCGTTCACGTTCCCGGTGAGGCTGCTCCAGCCCTGGATATAGTCGCCGTTCGCATTTATGAGATTGCCGGTGGAATCGATGGTGAGATTGCCATCCCGCGTGTAGTCAGTGGCGCCGGACCCGGTTTTGACTATCAAGAATCCTTGTCCCGAGATTGCTACGTCGAGAGGGTCTGAGCTCGATTGAGTGGCGCCTTGGGTGAATACTCTTTCGGTCGTGGGTTGGCTCACGCCCATACCCACCTGGCTGGAACCACCCCCGAGGCTTTCATACAAAAGATCCTGGAAATCGACGGTGCTCGACTTGAATCCGGTGGTGTTCAGATTCGCCAGGTCATTGCCGACGACGCTGATAGCTGTCGAGTCTGCGCTGAGCGCCGAAAGGGCTGATGAAAACGCTGTTAGCATGTTCTGTTTCCTTCGCTTGTTTGTGGATTCCTAACTGGGTTGGCTTGGTGTTGTGCCGTTGCTGTTGCCGGCGGCCGAAGATGCCGGCTGGGACGAATCCGAAGCCGCGCTTCCGGTAACAGCCTGATCGATGGACTGAACGTCGCCCCCGATGTTCACGAGCTGTTCGAGCTGACTGAACTGAGCGAGCTCGGAAACCATCTGGGTGGGATCTTGCTCGTTGGGATTGAGTGGGTCCTGATTCTGCAGCTGCGCGACGAATAGCTGCAAGAACGTGTCTTCCGACGCGAGATTATTGGGTGAATTTTCGTTCGAGACGACGGCCGGCGAATTGTTGGACGTGGGGCTCGTATCCATCGGATTCGTCTGCGGGGTGCTGGTTGAGATCATCATGTTGTTCTACCTCGATGCGTGTGTAGTTCTATCGCTCAGATTGGCCTCTCAGGCTGATTGAGAATCCTTTAGCTCTTCCCAAAGCTCAGGAGCGGGAGATTTCCTCTTCGGTGTTTCTTGATCCCAATCGAGAGCGGAACCGGGGTTCTTACCCTGAGGATTCGTGTCCGGACTCGATGGGTCGTGCAGTGCTGTAGTCGTATGCGTTGAAAACGTCGCAAGATCTGCTTTCCAGCCGATTCGGCTCAGGTCGTCGCTGAGCGAGGTCAGCCCTTGCCGTAGCTGCGCCGTCGTAGACGGATCATTACTGCGGACGGCTACTTGGATCTGGTCGCCTTGGTTGACGAACCGGACGTTGATCACCTGACCCGATCCGCCTTCCATGCGAACCGTCATCTGGTAGGGAGCAATCGGCCGCGCTGCATCGAGTGGGGCACTTGCCTGTGCTAAATGGGCGCTCGTTGTTGGAGCGTTGTTTGGGTCTGTCCCGCGCGCGGGAGGGAGCGAAAATTGGCCCTGTAAGCCAGGCAGCTGCGCGGGTGTTCCGGTACCCGGATTTTGCGTTCCGTTTGCGATTGGAAAGGATTGCGAGCCTGTGATTGGCTGCCCCTGCTCGTCCGTGGCCGGGCTCTTGCCCTGTATGCTCGCGGGCTCGGGGGCGCGTTTCGATGCTGGGGATGCGTCCGTGGGCGTATTCGTGATTCCCGGTTGCGCCGGATGAGAACCCTGATTGCCGGCGGAATACCTTGTTGCCGCGGCAGGCGCGTTCGCTTTCATCTGCAGTTGTTGGGCGGCGGCATCCGAATCGCTACCCCCGGTCAACTGCGGAACCGGGTGCAGATCCATTTGAAAGACTTCGGCATCGCGATCGGCTTTGCCGGATACGGGGTGTGAATCGACGGCCCCGTCTGGTGTTGCTGCAGAAGAGATTTGATAAGCAGCGATGCTTTGCGGCTGTGCTGTTCCAATCCGGATTGCGCGGATGCTGCTTGGTTCTGCTTGCTGCAGCTGGATTATCGCCAGAACGTTGTTATTAGCAGAAGTGACCGGGGCATCGTCGTGCGCCTGGACCGCAGGCAGCGCCCGATCTTTGGATGCGCTGGTCTCAGGAGCTTTCGGCTGAGATGGACACGCGGGTGTATCGCCATTTGTGCCGCTGCTTTGCTTCTCGATTCCCGCCTGCAATTGGGAGTTTTCCGATGCCTCGAGGGATGACGTCGAGACTTGTTGTGGCAATGGTTCGGGTACTGCCAGGATTTGCTCTACCTGGACTTGGCTCACAGGGAGCTTGTATTGAGTCGAAATCGATAAAGACTGTGAGGCGTTCAAGGCGCGGACATCCGAGTTCGATTTTTCGGTGTCTTTGGAATCCGAGGACCCTACGCCAATTGCGCCCGACTGCGATGCGGCACTTGCGTGGTTTAGCCGAGCACGCAGTATTTCGCCGAAAGACCGAAATGAACCGCCGTTCCAATCCGGGGCAGCGGAGAGGGTCGGTTTGGAACTGAATGCCTGCTGCGTGGTGTTCTGCGCGCGGGCGGTTGCTGGTTGCAAGCTCGGAGAAGCAGCGGTGAGGCGCGGCTCGACGGCAACTGGCAATGAGAGCACGCGACTTCCTTTACACGTTGCGTGCCATTGTCAGATACGAGTGGAATCAAAGAGTTTGCGTGACGCGAATGCGCCGAAAGACTGCCACTGGCAAGTTGTTGGCATCGCGCAGCGGCGACCGGCCGCTTAGATTCGCATTCATAGCAGTGAGATTGTGCCGTTAGCATTCGGCACATTACGTGCTTAGAGACTTGCAAAGCTATGGATCCGCTCACCGCAATCGCTGCAAGTGGCATGCGCACCCGGACAGAGACTCTGGAGGTAATCGCGAACAATTTGGCGAATACATCCACGCCGGGCTATAAAGCCGATGGAGAAGCGTACAACCTATATTTCGGCGAAGACGCCTGGCAGGGCTATTTAGAAAATCGTCCTTCGGCGGCAGAGATGCCGGTTGTCGAACGCAACTGGTCGGATATGTCGCAAGGAACTCTGCTCGATACAGGTAATCCTAACGATTTCGCGCTCGCGGCTGCGGGTTTTTTCGTCGCGCAGACATCCGAAGGCCCGCTTTATACGCGTAGCGGGCATTTCCGGATCTCCAAAAAAGGAGTTCTGGAGACGCGCGAAGGTTACTCCGTATTGGGCACCGGCGGCAAACCAGTCCATCTCGATCCGAATAAGCCGTTTGTTGTGTCGGGATCAGGTGAAATCTCTCAAGACGCAACGGTGGTCGGCGCATTGCAAGTTGTGGATGTGAATACGGTCGAGGCTCTGACCAAACGAGGCGGCACGTATTTCACGCTTTCGTCTGCAGCGAAAACGACGCCTGCGCAGGACGTTCAAGTGCTGCAAGGAAAAGTCGAAGGTTCGAACGTGGAGTCGAGTGGAGCCGCCGTAAAGCTGGTGAATGTATTGCGGCAATTCGAGATGATGCAGCGGGCCGTGCGGATTGCGGGCGACATGGGAAAGCAATCGGTCGAGCAGGTTGCGAAGGTGGGCTCGTAAAGAGCATCGCGGAATCAACCGAAAGAACACTTAGGAGCGAATGGAATGATTCGAGCTTTGTACAGCGCCGGAAGCGGGATGACAGCGCAGCAGATGAACGTCGACAACATCGCGAATAATCTCGCGAACGCCAATACAGCGGGATTTAAAATGCGGCGCACTCAATTTCAAGACCTGCTTTACCAAAACGTTGTTGAGCCAGGCACCGCCGCCGGAGCACAAACCACCGTGGCGGCCGGCCTGCAGCTAGGATTGGGGGCAAAGCCGGCGGCCAACGAAATCATCTTCACTCAAGGCGATTTTCAGCAGACCGACAACCCGCTCGACCTCGTGATCCAAGGAGCAGGTTTCTTTCAGATTCACCAGGCAAACGGGCAGCTCGCCTACACACGCTCCGGAGCGTTTCAGCTGGATCGGAACGGCAACGTCGTCACCCAAAACGGCGACCCGCTGGAACCTCAAATTACCATTCCGCCGGCAGCACAGGCGATCACGATCGCAACCGATGGGACGGTGAGCTATACGCTGCCCGGACAGACTGCGGCCCAAACGGCGGGGCAAATACAGCTTGCAAATTTCGCGAATCCAGGCGGTCTCAACAGCATCGGTCAGAACCTATTTCTGCCGACAGATGCGTCCGGCGACCCGACCGTAGGCGCTCCTGGGGGGCAGGAAGGAGTTGGCACTCTGCAACAGGGATATCTCGAGAGCTCGAACGTGAGTGTGGTAGAGGAGTTTATCAATCTCATCGTGAGCCAACGGGCTTACGAGGCTAATTCCAAGGTTGTGAAAGCAGCCGATGAGATGTATCAACAGGTGAACCAGGTAGTTAGCTAGCGAGCTTCTGAGGTGGTTTTTATGCTGCGCGTGATTCTTCCTCTGCTCGTCGTCGCGAGTTCTGTACACGCCGCTTGCATCGGCATTCAGGGTCGTGAAATCGTAGCCGGAGATCTCGCGAAGCTGAATGAGGCCTTTTCAAAACTCGACGCCGGAATGGCTTTCTCCTACGCTCCCCCAGCCGGGGCTCAGAGAAACGTGGCAGGTTCTGAAATCGACAGGTGGGCTGCTGGTCACGGTCTCGAAGGAATGCACAATCCCGATGTTTGCTTCGAAAGAATCACTCATCCTCTGACGCTGGACGAGGTCGCGCATGCGGTCGCGGGGCTTCTCGGAACAAACTACCAAGATCTGCGGATCGAGGTGATCGAAGTTTGCCGCTGTCAGATCGAGCCCGGGCGAATCGATTTTTCGCTTGAGGGCGTATCGGCGCCTCCGACCGGACATCCCGAAACTCCGATGTTATGGCGAGGCCGTGTCATCGCCGCCAATGCCACGGCGTATCCGATCTGGGCGCGCGTAAGGGTTCTTGCCTCGATAAACGTCATTCGCGCGACGGGCACCCTCCGCGCGGGGCGAGTGATTACGAGACAGGATCTTGAAACGATCACGCTCAGGATGTCTCCGTTCACCTTCCGCGGAATTCCAAAGCTAGCTGATTATGAGGGCAAAATTATGAATACCTCTGTCGGCCGTGGATCAATTCTGCAGCCGAGTTTCGTGCATTCTCCTTCGGATGTCGAACGAGGATCTCTGGTTGCGGTGACGGTTTCGAACGGTAGCGCATATCTGGCGCTCGAAGCCCGTGCGGAAACGGCCGGAAATATCGGAGAGAACATCACACTGAGAAATCCGATGGGAGCCGCACGTTTTCGAGCGATCGTGACCGGCAGGGGCGAAGCCGAAGTGATCCTAAATCCGCAGCGCGTGGTAAGTCCGCGCCTAGCGCCGGTTGCCCGGCAAATAAGAACCGCCGATTCAGGCGGGGGGTTATGAAAAATCCGAGGCGTTTGCTCACTGTCTTGCTGATTGCGGTGATGCTTGGCATGACAGCTGTTGCGGCTCAGAAGAAGTCCGTAAAGGACCAGCCCAACGAGATCTCGCCGATCGATCAGCTGCTTGCTACTCCAGCGAATCAGGCGAGTGGGTCCACGTCTGCGGGATCCACTTTTTCGGCCAGCTCACCGTACCTGGACCTCGCCTCCGACGTACATGCGAGAAATGTTGGAGACCTGCTCACGATCGTAGTGCTCGATCAAGCCTCGGCAACTTCGCAAGGCACCACCACCTCGCAACGCACGTCATCGGCAACCTCCAGCATCAGCTCTCTCTTTGGCCAGAAGAGCGCTCATAACGCACTCAACAATCTTTTGAACACGAGCGGTCAGCAACAGCTCAATGGACAAGGAACGACGAGCAGGCAGACGACCGTTTCGACTACTGTATCGGCCCGGGTTCTGCGGGTGCTACCAAATGGAGACCTGATCGTCGAAGGCAGGAAACTGATCTCGATCAATTCCGAATATCAAACTGTGTCGCTGCGCGGAATCGTTCGTCAAGTGGACCTTGGTGCGGGGAACAGCGTCGGCTCAAATCAGGTTGAAGATCTCGAGGTGCGAATCAATGGCCGCGGAGTGGTGAATGATGCGATTCGAAGGCCAAATTTCTTGTACAGACTTTTTCTCGGCCTTCTGCCTTTCTGATCTATGCCCCGCTACCCTTTACTTGGCTGGCTGCTAATCCCCGCGTTATTGCTCGGCGGGCACGCTTTTGCGGGGTCGCGCCTAAAGGATCTCGTCTCTATCGAAGGGGTCCGCGATAATCAGCTCGTCGGGTATGGAATCGTAGTCGGCTTAAACGGAACCGGCGACCGACAACAGACGGTATTCTCGATCCAATCCTTGACCAATGTGCTCGAGCGCATGGGCGTGACGGTTCCTCCCGCCGCGATCATCGTGCACAATACGGCTGCGGTGCTGGTGACTGCTACGCTCCCGCCATTTGCTCAACCAGGTTCAAAAATCGATGTGGATGTTGCGGCCATCGGCGACGCTAGCAATCTACAAGGCGGCTTGCTCGTATTAACGACTTTGCGCGCGGCCAACGGCCAGGTATTCGCGATCGCGCAGGGCTCGGTTGTAACGGGAGGGTTCGTAGCGGGTCGCGGGGGCAATTCGCAAACGGTAAATCATCCCACTGTTGGACGTGTTGTCGACGGCGCGATTGTCGAGCAAAGCCCACCCAGCGTGACGCCGGTTGGCACGTTGCACCTCCAGCTTCGCCGGCCCGATTTTGAGACCGCTTCACGTATCTCCTCTGCCATTAATCAGCAGTTTCAATCGGGAAGCGCGCGCGCATTGAACTCTGGTCTTATCAGTGTTCGAATTCCGGCCGCATTTCAGGACCGCAGCGTTGAATTCATCGCGGCCGTGGGCGAGCTGCAAGTCGAGGCAGACCGCGATTCAAAAATTGCCATCAATGAAAGAACAGGGACGGTGGTGTTTGGCGGAGATCTGCAGATCGCGCCGGTCGCCATTCTCCAGGGCAATTTAAGCGTGCAAATTCAAACCACCTATGAGGTCTCGCAGCCGAACGCTTTAAGCTCAGGGCAAACCGCCGTGGTGCCGAAGGTGGACGTCGCGGCCAGGGAAGACAAAGCCAAGGATGTAGTCCTCAAAAACGGCGCGACTGTCGACGAATTGGTCCGGGCTTTGGTTGCGATCGGCTCGACACCACGCGATATCATCGCCATTCTCCAGAGCCTCAAAGCGGCTGGCGCGCTGGACGCAGAAATCGAGGTGCTTTAAAGCATGATCGACTTAACTCCGGCTCCAGTGCTCGGCCACGATGTTTCCTCGACGTTCGATCCGTCCGCGTTAAAGTCCGATCGCGATACTCCAGAAGCAATCGCGAAGGCGGCTACACAGTTCGAGGCGCTCTTGATTGGCGAGGTAATGAAGTCGGCGCGCGAAGCCAATGGATCAGGCTGGATGGGCACCGATGAAGACGAAGCCGGATCAACGCTGATGGACGTTTCCGAGCAGCAGATCTCTCAAGCTCTGGCCTCCCAGGGCGGCCTCGGTTTAGCTAAGATGATCTCAGCGGGGTTATCGAAAACTTCGGCTCACCTCAAGTCCGGAGCATCGAAATCCGCTGAATCGAGGTAATTATTGCGAATTTCCGATTCGCCTGCTGCGGCGAATCCCTCCGGAAATGTGCAGCCGGCCACTGCCGTTGCGCCGAGTGGTCAGCAGGCCTCAGCCGCAGGCCCGCTTCAGGACGAAGCGAGCATCAGTTCCATCGCTTTGGCGGCGAGCAAATCGCTCGAAACGCCTGAATCGAAAATCCAGGAGCTACGCGCGCAATACCTGGACGGAACCTACAAGGTGGATGCGAAGGATTTGAGCGCGAAGATCGTCGACGAACACCTCACTGAATGACTCTGGCCGAATGACCAGCGCCGATAAGGCATGAGCCGGTTGCCGGGCGCGCTCAGTCTTTGCATGGTGGTAAAGAACGAAGAGCGCAATCTTCCGCTTTGTTTCGATTCGGTCCGAAATTTGGACCCCGAGTTGATCGTTGTCGATACCGGCTCTACAGATGCGACGCGGGACATTGCAGCGCGATATCGGGCGCAAATCATTCCATTCGATTTCACGCGAGTCGACTTCGCTGCAGCTCGCAATCATGGTATCGCGCTTGCTCGGGGACGTTGGATTTTCGTGCTCGACGCGGATGAGACGCTCGATCCGGCGAGCGTGCCGATGGTTCGAAAGCTCGCCGGCTCGGACGAGAACACCGGATATATTCTCGAGCGGCACAATCATTCGCCGGATTCAGAAACGCCCAAGCGGGACTACATGGTTCGGCTGTTTCCGAACCGGCCGAATTACCGTTATAACGGCCGCGTGCATGAAACGATCGACGCGTCGATTCTCGCTGGAGGCGGCCGGCTACAAACCACGGGCATTCGCATCCGGCACAACTTTTCGTCTGATGGGGAAGCGCGGCGGAGGAAGAATCTTCGGTATATCGAAATTCTGAAGGAGGAAATCGCGACGGATCCAGGCGACGATTCGCGGCTCGATTTCCTGGCCGCCGAATATCATCAGCTGGAGATGTTTGAAGAAGCGACCGAAGTCGCCGAACGGATCGTCCGGATGCGGCCGTTGGATCCGAAGGCGCATTTATTCCTTGGTGTATATCATCTGCTCTACAGGCCCGACTTGGTGAAAGCGCGAGCCGATTTCACTGCCGCGCTCAAGCTTCGTCCGGGATATCCCGAAGCCGAAGCTTTTCTTCGCAGGCTGGAGGAGCGGGAATGCGGGGAGTCGCTGCCGGAGCAAACTACATCGAGTGGCTCGCGAAATTAGGTTCGCTCGGCAGTAAAATTTCGCGCAAGCCATTCTTTAAGCCGGTCGCTACTTCGAAGTAGCCGATCATCATCTCATCCCAGCTTTGTGGACCAAAGCGGACTGCCTTTGAGGGGTCGGGATTCAGTGGATTACTTGCTGAGTTATCGAAATGCGCCGTGCACTCGATGGTGGTGCCTGGAGGAAGCGGCAGGGGATCGGCCAAATAGTATGAGAGCTGCCAATTGTAGCTGTAGTGAGGCACGCGAAGCAGTGTTTTTGTGTCGCGGTCCGGAAACACGACGCGAAATTCAAAGGATTTGCCGCGTAGGTGCATGTGCGGAAGCAAGGAGATCAGAGTCGCAGGGGCGTGCAAAGTCACGCGACCGTTGACTTCGTAATTGGGGTCGCCCGGCGGGATGATGAACCGAATGTTCGCGGCTGCGAGCATGAGCACGCGCTGCCTGGGCGGTTCGTGCGAAAGAATCAGACCGATGCGGCTGCGATCGCAACCGGGGTGGCCGTTCGACGTGTAATGAAGCTGGAAAACAAGGTCGCTTCCTGCTCTGATGAGTTTCGCCTCGCCCGGAGCAAGGATTTCTGGCATTGCGCCCGGACCGTAGCCTGCCAGGAACTCACCCGGCACGCCGCCGCCCGCGGTATGCGGATCTAACGAAAACGGAACGCCGGCTGGTTTCCCCGCGAGCCAGTTCGAACCGGGCTCGCGAACGCTGACGACGATGTGATGCGTGTGGGCACGGTCACCGGCGCGGACTTCCGCGATACGCACCCACGTGTCTTTTTTGAAGTGAGTCGGAATGATGACGTACTGATACGGTATGACGCCCGAATCAGGAACGTTGAATCCCGTGGGCATTTCGAAGACGATCTCTGGTTGACCAATGGTCCATCCTTCGATCCAATGAACCGGCTTCGGAGCATCGTGCGGATCGCCGGCTGGCGCGCCCGCATCGACCCAAGCAGTAATGGTTCGGATCTCTTCGGCTCGAAGGCTGCGATCGTTCGCGAAACGGCCGATCGAAGGGTCCGCGAACCAGGGCGGCATCTGACGTGAACTAACAGCCTGGCGAATGGCGGGCGCCCAAGGCTTCGTACCGGCGTAGTCGAGAAGCGGCATGGGGCCCGGTTCGCCGGGGCGGTGACAGGTCTGACACCGCTGCTGCAGAATCGGGAGAACGTCCTTGTAGAAGGTGGGAGTCTGAGAATCCGCGGCGAACCCGGATGCGGAGAGCACAGTTAATGCCGTAGAAAGGCAAAGTTTATGTCGCGGCATCGCCATTTTTTCGAGTGCCTATCGCGATCAGGGAAGTAGCAGGCCAAGGCAGCAAAGCGTCGATTCGTTTCCACAGCGGCACTAGGAGATCAAATAACCACAATTGCATACGACTGACGCTGCGGCGGCGCAAGATGCGTCCGTTGATGAACCAGCCGGGATACGTGATGCGGTTGAATTCAATAATCCGCTCAACGTGAAATCCCGTCTCGCGCAAACGTGCTTCGAGCGCGGATTTCGAGTATCGGCGATAGTGGCCGAGGGTTTCGTCCATGGTTCCGTAGACGTTTTCCCCTTGCGGCACGAGTACGATGGCGCGCCCGCCGGGCACGAGGGCCGAATGCAAGTTCCGCAGCGCTTGCAAATCGTCCTGAATGTGTTCGAGGACGTTGACGCAAATGATCGAGTCCATGCTTTGTTGCAACCGACGAAAATCTTCCCCGTTTTCAAGGTCACAGGCGATCACGGAGACGTTGGCACGGCAGCCCAATTCGCTTTTCAGGCGCGATAAGTGGCGGCTATCGGCGTCGCTAACCACATATCGAGCTTGATCGGCACATAACAGCCGCGTTAAGTTGCCGATACCTGCGCCGATCTCGATCACGCGATCTCCTAAATAGGGTTTGATTGTCTCCGCCATCCATTGATTGAAGCGGAACGCGTGTTCCATCGCAGCCAGCATGGCGGCAGCCTCGTCCGCGTAGATCATTGCGAGTTCACGACCGCAGCACGATACGGGCGCAGACGAGGCGGGATGGCATCGGGCTCGAGAAGCCACGCCTTACGGCCGGGGTAGTAATCGAGCAATTTCCGATTATTCTGTTCGCCTAAGTCGTGCGCCCAAACGATTTTTGAGGCGTCGATGTCGGCGCTGTTATAGACCCATTCTCCGGAGTTGTGCCACGCATCTCGACGCACGAAGACGAGTTGCATTCCAGGCTGGCGTTCCAGTTCTTCATCAACGGCCCGGTGAGTCTCTTCGCCGGGCGTGTTGAGAAAATCCTGTCCTGCATAGGGCAGCGCGGCATTCAAATCGGCCGGAGCAGCGAACGCATACATGCTGTACCAGAAAAGGAAATGAGCGCTATAGATCCACGCAACCACAAACATCAGCGCAAGCGAAAGTTGCGGCGTGCCAGGCTTGTACCGTGTCAGGCGCGGCAAAGCGCCAATGATGCCGCAAGCGGCTAAAACAGAGATGAATCCGCCCCAATAGCAATTCGTCCAGCGGCACAGCGGGCCAAAAGCGCAGGCGACCACAATGCCTCCGCACAAAGCCCAGCCCGGTGTAGTCCAACCGCGCAACATCCAATAACTCAGCGCAGACAGTGCTCCGATTCCGAGCAGAATCCCGGCCCAATGTTCCCGAAAGAGCAACTGTCCGGCTGCTGGGAGCACTCCATCCCAAAACGGCAGTGTGGACTTATATGAGGGCCGCTGGAGGGTGAGAGGCGCTTCGAAAAATGCCGGCAATGCGTGAGGAGGGTTTTCCAAACGCCCATGAAGCAGCGTATCGGACAAGAGCAACGAACTGAAATCTTCCGAACTGGCTGCAACCGGGACAGGAACTCGCGGCAATAACGCCAAGCGGAACGCAATGGGTAGAAGGAAGAGTGCGATGCAGAACCAGGTAGTCCGTTTAGCGATTTGCGAAAACCAGCTTCCGAGATAGGCGTGCCCGAAGACGATGATCAACGCCATTAGAGTGAGGCCGAGCGCGAGCAGATCGCTCAAGCCGAACCCAAGGGGATTGTGTAATGGCACGAGCGACCGGAAGATATGGAACAAGTACATGCGCTACCGAACGTCCTTGAATGGCGCTCCGGTTGTGGCTGGTCCCGCTGTTTATACAGGCTTAGCTTCGGAGGTTGCGCGTCCGGCTCTACCAGCCACGCGCTTCGGTCCGGATAGTATCGCAGCAAGTTTTGATTCTCAGCAGGCCCCAGGTCGCGCGCCCATACCACCTGTGACGCATCGATATCGGCGGCGTTGTACACCCATTCGTGCTGAAACAGGTGGTTCGGCCAATAGCTTACGAAGACCAACTTCTTGCCGTGACGTTGGGCCAATTCGTTCTCGATCGTCTCTCTTTCTCCCGAACCGTGATGATTGATGGAGTCCCAGCTTTCAAAGCGTTTCAAAGCGATCGATGCGTCCTGATTGTCGAACATGTGCAGCGTGTACCAACCGAGGAATTGAGCGGCGCATAAAGCGAGAATTACCAGTACGGCGCGGCGGCCCGCGGGCTGGCCTCGAATGACGATGCGGTTCAAGGCTTGTAAACCCGTAACGGCCATCAGGATGAACAGGCAGGCAACGGCAGCTACGTATCGTGGATATAAGTACGGGAAGAAATTGGTGCCAAGAGCGAATATCGCGCAGGCAATCACAACGTAGGCGTCACGGTAACCGCGCGCGGTGATCAAAAATGCCGCAAGCGCAAAGTAGAGCGGCGCGAAGAAAAAAAACCGATAGAAGCGTACACGATATTCAAGCCGCAACAGGAATTTGCCGAGCGTGTCCCGCTCGTCTCCATGAAAGGCGCGCTGCGATTTATATTCGAGCTCCTGCTGCGGAGTTAGCTCGTGATGTGGAACAGGATTGGGTTCGAAGGTCAGAGCCGCGGGAACGCCATATTCATATTGGCTGAGAACGTATGGAAGCGTCGTGAAGCTTCCGGTAACGGACCGGTTCTGCAGGGCGGTCAAGATCAGCGCGGGTATCGCGGATAGCACTGCGATAGCGGTAAGCGGAAGGAGCCTGCGGGACTCAGAGGGTCTGCGTAGGGCCGGGAGAAAATACAGCGCGATGGCGATGACCAGCAAGACGCACTCATAGGGGCGGGTGATCATCTGAAGGGCGACGCCCGTACCGAGCAGAGCGGCATCGCGCTTCCTGAAAGTTTTCGTTAATCGCGGCAGGCTGCCGAACACGAGGCATCCCGCGACCGCCGAAAGCGTGCCTCCTGAATACGTGTTCATCCACTCGTTGAGAGGCCCAAGAATCGACACGCAAAGAAGACCACCTATCAACGCCCAAAGCGGAGAAGTCCAGGCGCGCAAAGTCCAACACATGAGTGCAGCGAGCGCGCCGCTCGCGATCAGAACGCCAGCCCAGGGCGTGCGGAAGAAGAGGCGTCCGCATGCGAGCATGAGGCCTTGACCGAGAGGGTAAATGGAGCCGTAAGTCGGCTGCTGCAGGACGAAGGTCGTCTCGAAAAACGCATGCCACGGATGCGTAGGATTCGCCAAGCGGCCGTGCAGCAATGTATCGGCTACCAGCAGATGGCCGAAATCATCGCGGATGGTCGGGTATGGAACGGGATGATGCGCAATCAATAGCAGACGGAGCACGATCGGCAAGGCGAAAAGCGCAGCCATGCTCGCAATTTTTCGGATGGAGAGCGCACGCGCCCACTTTTCGGCCCACGGCGCGACGAGCAGCAAGACTGCCAATAACGAGCCGATCGCGACTTCCAGAAGATCCGCAGGGCCGAAGCTAAACGGGGGCTGCAAACAACATGTTCGCAAGCCTGCGCGGGGTGGGCGTATAACAGCGCTGCTTGTTAAAAGCCTTCCCAGACTAGGGCAGGAAAGGTTGCGCGCGTCTTAAATCCAGCGGATTCGTACAGACGAACCGCATCAATGTTTGAGCAGGTGACTGTTAAGCTTACGGTCGAGCAGCCGACTTCGGTGAGGCGCATGAGGCCTTGACGCATCAACTCGTATCCGAGCCGCGCTCCGCGAATGGCGGGCAATATACACAGTTGGGTAATGTGACCTGACTCGGCAGAGACCATGCTCGCCAGGCATACGCCACAGACGCGTCCAGTGCGGTCGTCGGTTGCGACTATCGAACAAGCCGGCGAGAATTTACCGCAGCCGGGAAACCTAATGATGTTCAGCAGGAATTGCCGGGCGCCGGGGATGCTCCTGTATTGATCGTTGATCTCGCTATCGACATGGCCCTTGTACGAAGCGGCGACCAGATGGGCAATCTCCTCCTGGTGCCGTTCCGTCCAGGGCGCAAAAGTAACTCGAACAGCAGGCGATTTCGCGGGTAGAGCGAGGGCGAGAGCGCGATCGATGGTCATGAAAAACCGATCGTGCCGCGTCAGATACCGGCTGAACGGTAACGGCTGATTTAGCGGCGTATGGAGGAGCATCAATTGCGATTCGATGCGGCGAATGCCATGCGCCAGCATGAGGTTCTGAACGAGCGAGCCGAGCAGCAGCATTTCATTCGAGGATCTGGCATGCTCGCGGCGGAGGTAGAAATCTCCTATCAGGCCTTTGTGGCCCTCGCAGACGTGATAGCCATAGCCGAGGATTTCGCGGCCAGAGCGCAGGGCGGCGCCGTATAAAGAACGAATCTGAAGAAAACGGCGGAGCAGATCGGCCGAGGGCCGAAAATCCCAGTCGAATCGGCGGTCCCAAACCCCGATCTCCTCATTGAGCAAGTCGTCGAGATCTGTTGGACCAAGCTGGGGAAGTTCGATTATCTCCGGGAACGGCGCATCGGGGACTGCCGCCATGCACTTGAATTATACGTGTACAGGAACTAAGCCGGGACGTTCCGGTACGTGCTTTTTATGAAGCAATTCGCCGATCTGATTTACTGCCTGACGCGTGCGATCGTGATTTTCGATCAGGCTGAAGCGGACAAAACCCTCACCCATTGGCCCGAATCCGATTCCGGGAGATACGGCCACCCGCGCCTCTCTCATCAGGAGTTTTGCAAACTCCAGTGAGCCGAGCTTGGCAAACGCTTCGGGAATGCGCGCCCAGACGAACATGGTTGCTTTGGGCGGCTCAACCGGCCAACCGACGTCGTGCAAACCCTTTATCAGGACGTCGCGACGAGCTTGACAAATATCGCGAATCTCTCCCGGCGCCGCAGTGCAATCGCGAAGCGCCGTAACCGCCGCGATCTGAATCGGTTGGAAAATTCCATAATCGAGATAGCTTTTGATGCGCGTCAACGCTGCAATCAGCTTCCGGTTACCCAGGCAGAAGCCAACGCGCCATCCGGCCATGTTGTAGGTTTTGGTCATCGAGTAGGTTTCGACGGCATACTCGGCTGCGCCTTCGACCTGCAAGATACTGGGCGGCCGGTATCCATCGAAACCCATCTCGGCATATGCAAAATCGTGCAGAATGTAGGAGCCATGCCGGCGGGCAAGCGCGACCACCTCACGCATGAAGGGCAGATCGACGCAAACAGTGGTCGGATTATGCGGAAAGGAAATCAGAATCATTTTCGGCGGCTTGGGCAGCCGTCGGTACAGATCATGCAGGCCTTCAAGAAAGGTTGCGGCGTCCGGCATCGGCAGCATGAGAGCTTCACCTTCGGCCATAATGACGCCGTACTGATGAAGCGGATAAGCGGGATTGGGCGACACCACCGCATCACCCGGCGCAATCACTGCGAGCAGTAAATGCGCCAAGGCATCTTTTGCGCCGATAGTGACAATCGCCTCCGCCTCCGGATCGAGCTTGATTCCATATTGTGCCGCATAGCGCCCGACAATCGCCTCGCGCAGAGCGGGAATGCCGCGCGACATCGAATAGCGATGATTGGCTGGATTTCTTGCCGCCTCGACCAGCTTTTCGACAACCGGCGCAGGCGTTGGTCCATCCGGATTGCCCATACCGAGGTCAATGATGTCGATCCCGGCGGCGCGCGCTTTGTCGCGCATGTCATTGATAACGGCAAAAACGTAGGGCGGAAGTTTGTTGATGCGGTAAAAGTCGTCGCTGGGCAGAGGCATACTATTCAGTTTATCGGCTCTAAAGCAATTTGTTATAAGAGCTAATTCGCTTCAGCTGTGCGGCCGTTCTCTAGGATTCCGCGCGATGTAACCGTTCAGAAGCTGGCGATTCCTGGGATTGCAGTTCACGTAGTATCCCGCTTGCGATTCGGGCCGGAAAACAGAGCTGCCGCCCTCCTTTTCGCCAGTGCATGCGCTTTGGATGGCGCGCAGGATTTCTGGCCGGTTTGCGCTCCTGAAAAATGGCCTTACCGGCTTGAGTCCATATTTCACGGGGTCTCCGGTCATCGGCAGGAACTTGCGGAAGTCGCTGCGCCGGTCGGCGATGCCGCGCTGGGAGTTGACAGAACAGGCGAAAAGAGCGAAGAAGAGCACGAGCAGGCATGCGGATGCGGGCTTCATCCTTCAATGATGCCGCAGCGGACAGGCGCGATCAGCCAGCGCGGTTTTCGCGTTCGAGCAAAGCGCGTTTACGATCAAGTCCCCAGCGATAACCACCCAAGCTGCCGTCGCCCCGAATGACGCGATGACACGGGATGACAACCGCCACTGGATTCGAGGCGCAGGCGCGCGCCACGGCTCGTGCGGCGCTCGACTTGCCGACCGCCGAGGCGACCCTCGAATACGATTCGGTCTTACCGGGCGGAATGGATTGCAGATATTTCCACACCTTGATTTGGAACGAAGTAGCGCGCAAATCGAGCGGCAGGTCCAGCGACGCAAGCTCGCCTCGGAGATATCGTCTCAGCGAGTCGATCCAAAACTGAAACTGGGGCGAGTGAGGCGTTGGCGCAGGCTCGAAGACCGCAGCAGAAAATTCGGCACGCAGGGCGGCAAGAAGTTGATCGGGGGAATCGCCGAATTGCAGAAAACACAAACCGCGGTCGGTTGCGCCGAGCAGCATGAGACCGAGCGGCGTGTCGAAGCCGACATGCGAGATGACAATACCTTCGCCGCTCGTGCGGTACTCGCGCGGCGTCATGCCCAGATGAGAATTCGAGCGCTCATACAGCCGGCTGCTTGAACCGAAGCCCGCGTCATAAACAGCGTTCGTGACGGATTCCGCTCTCCGGAGTTGTCTCTTGAGTGTTTCCATCCGGCAGCTCTCGATGAACTGCTTCGGAGTGACGCCGATGACGGCCTTAAACGTTCGTTGAAGGTGGAATGGGCTCAGGCCAGCGTGACGACTGAGACGATCGAGTGTGAGAGGCTCACCGGCGGCGCAGCGGCTATGAATAAACTCGCAGAGCTCCCGCATCCGGTCGATGGCGGGATTGGCATTCGAGGAAGGCCGGCAACGCAGACAAGCACGCAATCCGTCTGCTTCCGCCTCTGCAGACGTTCGATAGAAGCGCACATTTTCGCGGTTCGGCCGGCGTGCCGCGCAGGACGGACGGCAATAGATTCCTGTGGTGAGCACCCCGAAAAAGAAGTGGCCGTCTTCGGCGCGATTCTTCGCGAGAACGGCCTTCCAGCAACTTTCCTCGTCGAGATTGAAGGAAGCAGTCTGTGTCACGCTTCGATGATAGGTCCGTTGCGGGAACCGCCGCTATCCGGAATTTGCGGTGTAATCCCGGCGCTGGCTCTCTATGTGAAAAATGCTGTGAGGAAATGGTTGCTGAACAACTTGCTTGAATCGTATTTGGCTAATGTCGCAACTTCCGTGGATCAATACGAAGGAAGCAGAGCCCTATTTACAACAGTTCGCCGCCTTCTATTACAATCGTGCCAGTAAACAGGGTTATGCTTCGGCAATCAATTACAAACTTCATGCTTTTCCCGAAGGCGCCGCGGTTCTCGACATTGAGCGCGGCCAGTTAGATGCCTCGCGGGCGTTATTCTGGCAGACTGATACTTCGGTTAGCGTCAAATCGTGGGGCTATATCAAAGACGATGCATTCCGCTCTCCGGAATCGCTCATCGGAGAACTGGTCGACGTCGTCAGTAAGAACGGTTCTCTTCTCCTGAATATCGGACCGAAGCCGGACGGCACGATTCCTGATCAAGCCCAACAAATTCTCCTCGAAATCGGCCGCGGGCTCGCGATCAATGGGGAAGCAATCTATGGGACGCGGCCCTGGAAGGTGTATGGTGAAGGCCCAAGCGAAGGTCACGGGTGGAGCGTTTCATGATGCCCAAACGCTACCTTTCGCGCCGGATCGCGTTTACGAAACCAGAATTGGCAGCTCATTCGGTTGCGAGCGCGGACGCACGCCAATGCTGCGCAGGCAGTGATCGATCCAAAGTTTAGTGAGTTTTTCCTGTACTCCGTTTTGCGAAAGACGCGACCGCAGGCTTCCAAACTCTACCTGATCTAGCGGCTGATCTTGGTTAAAGCAGGAAAAGACGACTGTTTCTTTGCCGGTGACCGGGTCGCGGTGCATCTGCAGGCATTGCGCGCAAATTTCTTTCATCATGCATTGCATGGGCGAGTTGATGCTGCCGATTGCGCGATGGTCGGGCTTGAGATAGGGACGCAAGACCGTGTGACGCGCTTGCTGCACGGCGCGCATCATACCATCGGAGCCAATCACGATCAGGCGATCAACCGCGCTAAGAGGAATTTCGGGATCGACGAGGTCGCCGCGCCCGTAAGCGGCCATGGCTTCGACGATATTGCCGACAAAAGCGCTGTCCTGCACTCGGCCAGGTGTAAATCCCGGCGCTTCATCGCAGCACCAGACAACTACATCCGCTGCTTTTTCGATCTCTTCCACTTTGTAGCGGTCGATGACCTTTTTGTAACCGGCGAAATAGATCACCCGCGAACCCGACTGGCGTAGCTTTTGACCGATCGAGAAGAGAACGGCGTTCCCTAGACCGCCGCCCACAAGCAATACTATCTCTTGCGCAGGTGTTTCTGTCGGCGCACCGGTAGGACCCATCAGGATCACCGGGTCTCCGGGTTTCAGCAGCATGCATAAATCGGAGGATCCGCCCATCTCGAGAACGATCGTGGAGAGCAGTCCTTTTTCGAAATCGACCGAAGCGCCCGTGAGCGCGAGACCCTCCATTGCGAGCACGGTGGAATCGACGTGTGCAGCCAGTGACTCGTAATTTTGCAGCCGATAGAATTGCCCGGGCTTGAAAGCACGCGCTGCGATTGGAGCTTTAACAATAATCTCGACGATGTTCGGAGTGAGGCGAACCACATCCTGAACCACAGCGCGAAGCTCCCGATTCAGCCGCTCAAGAACTATCTGCGGCGCTGGATCCGATGGCGCACGGCGCGCAAGCACGCGGCTGAGCACCGGATACCCGCGTTTGGCGCTACCCATCGCTTTCACAACGTTGCCTGAGAACGAGGGGTGCAGATCGCCGAAGAAGCTGATGGCCCGGCCATCCGGGTGGAGCGAGACGAGAACGTACGTCGCCGAAGGCTTGGCGATGCGCTCGGGGCGAACTGGCTCGCCGTTCTCATCGACTGCCTGGAAAAAGCGGCCGTCGAGCGAGAAATTGTGCTCGTCTTCGCGTGCGAGAACGGTGTTCGGTTGCGTGCCTGCGGCGACCAGAATCGTTTTCGCGGGCATCACGATCGTTTCGCCGGTAGAGACCAGCCGGTTGGACGCTTCATCGAAGCGTTGCTTCTCGAGTCGAATTGCGGTTGCGCTTCCAGCCGAATCGACGTCGACTTCTTGGGGCGCGAGGCACTCGGCGAATCGAACCCCCTCTTCGAAAGCCTTGGCGACTTCCTCGTGATTGAGCGTGTAACTCGGTGAATCGATGAGCCGACGGCGATAAGCAATCGTCACTCCGCCCCAGGAATCGAGAAGCTCAATCAGTTGCGGACGGCGTCCTTCGCGGGCCGCAGCAGTCCGTTCCGCACGAATGGCGCGCGCGTGCGCGAGAAATTCGTTTGCCACCTCGGCATCTTCGCCGGTCCACGCGTTTTGAATCACGCGCTCACCGATTTCAGCAGCCAAAGATTCATACCGCTTCAGGAATTTTTCGACTTGTACTACGTAATAAGCGAGCGATTCGGTCGCGGTATCGATTGCTGTGAGACCTCCGCCGATCACGACGATGGGCATACGGATCTGCAGATTTGCCAGCGATTCCGTCTTCGCTGCGCCGGTCAACTGCAGGGCCATCAGGAAATCGGATGCCTGACGCACTCCGCGCACCAACCCGTTCTTCATGGGGATCACCGTGGGACGGCCGGCTCCGGCGCACAGAGCAACGTGGTCGAAACCCATTTCGAATGCGCTATCTGCCGTGAGCGTCCCGCCGAATCGTACGCCGCCAAACATGCTGAACTCGCTGCGGCGTTCGAGGAGTAGGCGAATGACCTTTAGGAAATTTTTATTCCAACGAACGGTGATTCCGTATTCGGCCACCCCGCCGAAACCAGCCATCAGGCGATGGTCCAGGCTTTCGTAGATTTCGGTGATATCGCGCAGGGGCCGGAACGGAACGCGTCGCCCATATGGATCCACTCCAGAAATATCTGCGGCCAGCGGTTCTATTTTGAGCCCATCGACTGCCACCACGGTATGCCCATCGTTCATCAGATGATGCGACAACGTGAAACCAGCCGGTCCAAGACCAACGACGAGCACTTTGTATCCAGTTGCTTCGCGCGGATACGGCCGTGCGATGTTGAGCGGATTCCAGCGCGTCAGCAGACTATAGATTTCGAAGCCCCAGGGCAGTTCGAGAACGTCTTTTAACGATCGCGTTTCGATCTGCGGAATATCAACCGGATCCTGCTTCTGAAAAATGCAGGATTTCATGCAGTCGTTGCAGATGCGATGACCGGTGCCTGCGGCCATAGGGTTGTCAATCGTGACGATCGCCAGCGCACCAATGGGATTGCCATTCCCCTTGACCGCGTTCATCTCCGAAATTTTTTCGTCGAGCGGACAGCCTGCCAGCGGCACGCCGAAGATGCTCGATTTGAACGCGCCGTTCTTTTCCTTAAGCCCCGTCGAGCAACTGTCTTTGGCCTGGTTATGACACTTGATGCAGTAGTACGCCTGATCGAGAGCGCCGGTGAGGTCCGTACCGGGGTCGGTGAGCTGAAATCCCTCGCGATTGCGCCAATGCTCCTTCGACATCTCAATGTGGACCAGCCCATCGGAAACAGATTCTTCGATCGGAATGAGATGCAAGTAATCGAGCTTGTGCGGGTGCTTGAAGAGCACGCCGTTTTTGTGCTTTCGCTTGCCTTGCGGGGAGAGACTTGCCCAGGCGGCGTACTGAGTTGCGAGGCGAAGATGCTCGGGGTGCTCGGCTTCGGCCGCGAGCCAGCGCGAAACGTGGTTTGCGAAGCTCAAGTCGGTGAGCGGCTCTTGCATGAGCGCTTCTAACTCAGCGGCGACCGCGAAACCGTCAATTTCGGCTGCTGTTTCCGTCGTGAAGCCGGTCAAAGCCTTGCGTTGCACGAAGCGCCGTTTGACGGATAATAGCGGCGCCAATTCGTTGTGCCGATGCTGCAGATCCCGAAGCTCGGTTTCGATGCCGAACAGATGCCCAAGGAAGTCTTCGAGGTACGGAGCAAGCTCGATGATGAGCTCCGAGTGAGGTTTCGGCGTAAGCAAAGCGGGGTTTTCGCGCGCCGTTTGCAGGCGGGCATGGAGCGCGGGCGCCGACTGCGCCAGTTCCCCCAGAAAGGCGGCGTCCAGCTTCAGCAGTCCGTTGCGCGCGTAGAGATCGGCGAACGAAAATCCAAACGGTAGCGAGAGATTGCAGGTCTCCCCAAGGTGATTTGAGTTATTCACAACCAGATCAGGGCAGGACTAAAGGTCCCAAAAATCAGATGAAGCTCAAGCCCGCCGCGGTTCTTGAACGCATCGGTATGAGAACGCGAGCCAGCCGAGAACTCTCTTTATTGTCGCAGACTTGGCAAAATAATAGTCCAGGCGGGGTGTTGGGCGCTGTTGCAATGCTGTGTGACCTGCCCGCGCCCAAGGTGTTACCTATGTCTTAGGAACAACCTGTTACCTATGTCTCCGGTCCGGACATCTTCGAACTGGAGCACTTCTCGGCAAACTGAGCAGGGCGCGGCCTGCAATTGTGGCGCAAAAGTGTCGATGGCTTACGGCCCGCCGAAAATTCTCTTCTTACGTCCGAAACTTGAACCTCCCGATCCGCAGGATGATAGCGATTACGCGTCTAAATCCGAAGCTCCGAACTGACCAGTTCCGAGCAGGTCGCCAACCAATCCTCTGCGATCTGGAGAGTGAATTTGCTGGCATTGATTCTTGCCCGGTCAAGTTCAATCCGCACTCGATTTTTGGGCCTGCTTAAGGTATCGTTTTGCAGAACGACCCGTTCGTTATCCAGGTCCAGCCGCAGCTTTTCTATTCGACGCCGTTCACCCTCTTCGGCGCGATGTGCCCACGCAGTTAAGGCTCTCTCTTTGGGGAGTGTCTGCCATTGAAGCAGCCCGCCGAGGATGAGGATGAATAACCCGAAGCCGCATGCGATTAGCGCCACATTCCTTTTGCTCAGCCGCGTCATAGCTGAGGGAAGAGGCCCGGATCGCGGAAGTCACCCATATGGTCTGGGCCTTTAAGATTCGACGCCCATATCAAGTTGACACCTCTATCCATCGCATTGGTGTTTGCATCGAAGAATGCTGCGTTCACATCGAGGAACTCTGCAACACTGTCAAAGAATGCAAATACATCGCCCTGCTTCATGCGCCTGGTGTTGGCCTTTTCTTCCAACCCGACAACATCTTGTTCCGCCTTTGACAGAGCGTTGTCATAAGCCTCCAGTTGCGTCGCAGGCAGGAACGTGGCCCGATCTTTCATTAGTCGGCCACGTCCGAGAAAGTCCTTATACAAATCTAAGTAGCTGGACATCTCCTTTGCAGGAAAGGTGAACGAAGTCCCCTCGGCATTCACTGTTGTGGTTGCGCACTTGCGAAGTGATTCGAAAAACTGTTTCTGAAGTTCCAGGAATGCCGATAGTGTAGCTGCCGCTTCCGTCACCGTGGCTCTGTACTCCTCAAACGTATCGTTTTGAGACGGTGCTGACTTCGCTTTGGGAGCAGAGTGTGCGGGTAGTGCTTCCGGCGTCGCTGGCGGCAACGCAGCGGAGTTCGATTTCGAAGGTTGTGAACCGTGCGCATAGGATTTGAAGGATCGCTGAAACTCGTTCCAGACGCTAGTGAATTCTTGTGCCGCTTGTGCATTTGAAATTAGGTACCGGACATCGAGACCATCAACGCTCGTGAAATAAAGACCTCCGTACCGTGCAATCGGAATCTGACAATTGTCGCGAAAACGCCGGTCAGGACTCCCATCTTTATTGCACTTGGCCCATGTATACCCGATCACACGTGAATCGGGTGGTACTGGGTCTGTATCGGTGAAATCAGTTAAGACACACCCCAATTTGATGTCTTGAAAATCGATCAGTGCGAACTCTTCCGTCGATGCTCGATACAGGACGAAACCGGGATAGATGAACATCTCGCCACCTGTGAGGTTCTGAAGACGTGGAACCTCTTGCCCCCACTCAATCAGGTCACATTCCCCCAGACCGAAGGAAACGGGAGTGCGACGAACAGCGGTATTCACGTTCGAACGTTCAACAACTCGGTTCACGGATCTCTCCGCAAGGATATTCCAGATTCGCTTGGAGCCGGTAAGAACGACGAACTTCTCCAGCATCGAGGTGTACGGACCCTGTTGATCCGGTTCCAACCCTATTTCTGCTCGAATTGCAGAAAGTCGATGCTGCTCTTCCAATTCCCTCAATTTGGCTTCGGCGGTCTCGGCAACTTCCTTGTGAGCGGCCAACGTTGCCTTGAATAGATGTTTGAGGAGAAACCCACCCTGCCATCTTTGGTAGCGCTCGGTGGCGCGGCTAGAATCACTCGCCGCAAATGCCAATTCAGTGCTCAGTTCCTTTCGCTGCTTGTACGCCTGCGAGAGAAGTTGCCGCATCGGTTCGAGGGTGTCGCTTGTGAGCGTATCTGTGCCAGCGCTACGAATTTCTCTTTCAGCTTCTAAACCAAGATTTGGAGCAAAGGGAAGTGGATACTTCGGAGCAGTGTGGGCAGAGGGTTTTGGGCTTGGAGTATCGATGCGGGTCCGCTCCCAAATCCCCGTTCCTGGAATGCTGACATTCCGGTATACGCCATTAGGTCCGATGTTGACGCTGAACGGCGCTGCGCCTATCGTTGTGCTAAGACCCCGACTCGTCAAATTCAGCCTCACACCGGGAATCACAGTGAAGCTCTTCCTAAAACGCCAACTCATGATCGGTTCTTCTCCCTCGCGCGGTTCGGAGCCTTCCGCTCGCGGGTGAGGCCAGCGAACCCCGGCGACTATCATGATAAGCGCGAGACGAGCAGCGCCAGGGCATTAACTCGGCTGCTGGCATGTGGCAGGCAGGCGTCCCCAGCGGGCATTACCGGCCTTGCCGGAGTTTCTTAGCTGTGTCCTCCCATACGGCGCGGACCTTCGCATGGAATTCTTCCATCTCGCGGTTTAGTTTGGCCAGGCTGGCCATCTGATCCTTTGGATATTTTCGATTATGCTCTTGGATACGCGCCTCAGCCTGGTATGGATCGAGGGCGGGGGCGTTCGGGTCCAGCGTGCGGATCGCGAGCTTGTCGCTCTCGATTATCGCCAGGTCCCTGTTGATTCTTTGCCGGTTGGCGCTCCTGCCTTGCAGACGGGCAATCTCGTATTCGAGCGTCTCATTTTTCCAGTCGAGCACATCGTTGTCGAGCTGCTGCCGTGCGTTCCCCCTATCCCAATACATTTTGCTCTCACGCTGGATCTCGGCTGAATCCGCGAGCGCGGCGCGATGCAAAGCCTGCGCCTGGTCACGCTGCATCTGTTCATCGTATCTGCGGGACAGATAGACGGCGGCGGCCCCGCACAGCAGAATGAGTAGAGCGGCGAGAGCGATGATTCGGTAAGGTGTTTTCATAGTGGTGATCAGCCTATCCGATCCATTGGGCGGAGTCAGTACTATGTTCCTGTCGCGGGGTACTGGCGTATGCTGCATACTCGTTCTGCGGATGCTCATCAGCCGTTGCGATTGCGACGAGACTGCCACGCTCAGGGAGCCGTCGAATATGGAGCAACTGCTCAGGTGATCAGGATTTTCCGCAAGGGCGGGGCCGAGTCTAGCGAGATCTATAACCTCCAAAATTGAGTGCCGCCGAGCGGCTTCGCCCCATATTCGCCTATACTGGTTTAGTGTCCTCGGTCGGCTTCGCGGAACCCAAAAAGGAGCACTCAGGGCCGGACCGCTATATCTCCACGGTGGCGATCATCGCGGGGATTTTCGCGGCGATACGACTGGAGCGGCTGCCGGATTCGGAGCTGAGCGAGCCGCGCCTGGCGAGCACGGTGAAGCAGGGCGTTCTATTTGCAAGGGCTGTGCTGGCGGAGGCGATGAGGTAGGTCGGAGTTAATGAGCGAGCTGGTTGCCGAACTAAAAAGTATCCACGAGGAGTTGCTAGCATTTGTAAGCTCATATCATTCGCTCACCGGGGGGGACACCCTTAACGCCCTCGAAGAGGCTGCCAATACAGTCGGGAGAGCATGGAGCCAATCATGGCTCGGTTATCAATCGAGAGTGTATTACGAGCACTTCCTGCCGCCTCCGGCAGGCGATCACTTCAGCAGCGAGTGGGGCTTTCTCGAAGTCTATAGCACCGGCGTGACGCGTGGCAGGGGTGGAGTTCCAGGAACATGTTGTCGTAAACGAGATTAGACGGCGAGCAGGAAACCCTGACATGGGCAAGGCGCAAGAAGCCGCCGACAAAGGTAGAACCTTTCTCGAACATAAACGTGATGACGTTATATCCATCCTGCGGACTGCACAGCGCTTGAACAGTGACCAATTTCTCACTAAGCTGCTGGAAGAAGCAGAGAAAATCAACCCACCCACACGTGATGATTTCATAGCGTATTTGCAGCCTTCGGGACGGATGATCTCGCGCGACATGATCGCGCTCAATCAAGGTATCTGGACTCCTCCGCACATTTCCGTTCTGGCCGATATTGCTCATTGCGGGACACCGAAGAAAGGTGGCGAAAAGCTTGCCGCGATAGTAAGGCGCGCATTTTCTCATTTAGAGCGGACCCAAAAGAGACTGCGAGCGGCGGAGCGGGTCGGGACGAATGTGTTTATCGGGCATGGCCGCTCGAAGGAATGGAAGGATTTGAAGGACTTCATCGTTGAACGCATGCGGTTGCCTTGGGATGATTTCAACCGAATGGCCGTCGCCGGAATTCCCAACACAGAACGGCTATCAACGATGCTCGATGCGGCGGCTATCGCTTTTTTGGTCTTCACTGCCGAGGACGAAAGAGCTGACGGCCAGTTCCAAGCCCGCATGAACGTGGTGCATGAAGCCGGGCTTTTCCAAGGACGACTTGGCTTCAACAGGGCAATAGTTATGCTCGAACAGGGATGCGCGGAGTTCTCGAACATAGCTGGGCTGGGGCAGATTCGTTTCCCAAAGGTAACATTCGCGCCGCGTTCCACGATGTGCAGCTTGTACTTGAGCGTGAGGGCCTGGTCGAGCCCCCCGAAGAATAGAGTCAGCATTATCGTGTTCCCGTCCGGGCCGCGCATCGGTCCTACGTGTAGGAACGAGCACAGAAGTGGAGCCGCCTGTCGGGGTCGAACCGACGACCTCAAGATTACAAATCTAGCGCTCTACCAACTGAGCTAAGGCGGCCCTCGCGTTCAACGTAGCAGACGAGCCAAAAAGATTGTCTCAGAACTTGTCACAATCGGCAGGCCCAATTCTCTAACTCATTGTCTTTTCAATAGTTCCAAAGCAACACTTCATTTACAAAACTGCCGCTCTGCCAACTGAGCTATGCCGGCCCGTCTCAACCATTATGCGACGCGCCGAGCGGCCCGTGCAGCTATTTGGACGAAAGTCCTACGTGCGCAGCTCTGCTCTTCGGCTTCGCGCGCCGTCACCTCGCGATATAGGCAAGTGTTGCGGAACCGAGTGCCGGAGCCTCAGAGGTCCTGACCTAAATTCGTAGAGCCGGCTTGCGGCGCCGAAAAAGACTGGTACGCCCGGAGAGACTTGAACTCCCAACCCTCGGTTCCGAAGACCGATGCTCTATCCAGTTGAGCTACGGGCGCACAACGCATCTTCAGGGATAACACACGGGCTTTCCGCTTTGCCGACGCGCCGGGAACTGACGGACATGCAGCCAGCACACGCCGTCCCGTAAACGGAACGATCGACGTCTTAATTTTGAATCCGCTGTCAATCGACTCAATGCAGGGCTGGAGATGATTTCGCGTCGTGCCGCAAGCGACACAGGGCACTCCGTGATCGGCGTGCTCCCGGCGGGAGAACCGTTCTTACATCGTGCTTGTTGCCCTGCCAGGATGCAGCACACCTCTTGAACCCGAAAAGAAACTAGCATCACATACCCTGTCCGCCGTTTAAGCTGTTAAGAGCGCTGCTGCCCTGGCGACGCATTGGAGGTTCATGCGCTTCGGCCGGAGGAGCTGCGTGCAATAGGTCGGGTGATGCTCCCGTACTGGAGCACACGTTCGAGCATCATCGGACCGGAATAGGCGTTTTTGGAACTCAAGCGTGATTCCTTTCGATAGAGCTCATCGGGCGGTACATTACCCCGATGACCGCCGGTTTCGGATCTGGCTGCGCCGTTCCGCGCTCATTGTGTTGTTGGTAATTGTTCTGGCGCCTGTTGTCGCTGCCTGGGTGCAGGGCGCTCTATTCGGCCTTCCCCAGATCGCCGCAAATGCGGCTAGTATCGAAGGCGCGGCCAGCGGACCGCACGGATTTCCGGCTTGGATTCGTTGGAGCCATTTCTTCAACTTATTTTTCGTTTTTATGCTGATGCGCAGCGGCCTCTCGATTCTGATGGACCATCCACGCCTCTACTGGAACGACCATTGCACACCCGGATCGGAGTGGATCCGCTTCACGCCTTTGCGCGTACCGAAAGACCGTGTCTGGACGGCCAAGGATGACGCCCGATACATGTCACCGCTCGTGTCCACACCCGGCTATCGGCACACTGTTGGGATTGCACGCTCCTGGCACTTCATTACTGTTTATGGATTCGTTTTCACTGGCGTGTTCTTCGTCGCGGGCTTGCTAACAAGCGATCAATGGCGCCGGCTCGTTCCGACTTCCACGGCGATCTTCATACAGGCCTGGAATACCTTCGTTCACTACGCCAATTTCCATTTCCCGCCTGAGCCGAATGGGTTTTACGGCTACAACGCCCTGCAGCAACTGGCGTACTTCGGGACCATTTTTGTCATGGCTCCCTTGGCGATTCTGACCGGCATGGGGATGTCACCTGCACTGGTCAACCATTTTCCGAAATACACAAGGATCTTCGGCGGACGGCAAGGGGCGCGCTCCATTCACTTCATCAATCTGGTAGGTTTTATCGGGTTCGTGATTGCTCACGTAACACTTGTGATCCTGACCGGCTTTCGGCGCAATATGAATCACATCGTGCTTGGAACCGACGATCTGCGCCCATCGGGAATGATTCTGGGACTGATTGGAATTGCAATCGTGGTGCTTTCCTGGATAGCCGCGCATTACATATCGTGGTTTTTCCCGCGAGGTCTACAGCATGCCCAAAAAGCGGTGACGGAACCGGCGAAGCTGGTGACCCTTGACCGTTTAATCCCAAGAGAAAAGTACACTGTAAACCAGATCTCGCCGCACTTCTGGCCTAATGGCAAGATGCCGGAGCGTGAGGAGTGGAAGCGGATGGCGGCGAACGGCTTTCGCGAATTTCGTCTCAAGATAGGTGGGCTTGTCGAGAACCCGGTCGAACTGTCGCTCGATGAGTTGCGAGCACTCGGTGAGGACAAATTCGTCACCATGCATCACTGCATCCAGGGCTGGTCGGGTATTGCGCAGTGGGGCGGTATCTCGATGCGTAAGCTTATTGAGCTTGTGCGCCCACTCCCCTATGCCAAGACCATTGCGTTCTACTCGTTCGGTGATTCGTTGTATGGCGGTCCATATTACGACACGCAGGGCATTTACAACGCCTCCAAGCCAGAGTGTCTGTTGGCGCTCGACATGAATGGAGCACCGCTGTCGGAGCTATATGGTGCGCCCTTACGGCTGCGGGTTGAAAATCAGCTCGGCTACAAGATGGTCAAGTGGATCGAACGGATTGAATTCGTTGAATCGGAGAAGCTCCTTGGGGAGGGAGAAGGCGGTAAGAATGAAGACGACGAGTACTTCGATTTATTGCCGAACATCTGATCCGAGGAATGTCATTACTCAGTCACTCGAATCGTCTGCCGCATAGGCATGCCGATGCCGCGCATGTTGTTCAACTGTTAGAACGGCTGCGCCTGAGCTGGCTGTTAGGCCATCTGCCTGCCAGGCTAGTCTGGGCTTTTTATGTCCTTCTGAATGGATTCATCACCATCGCCGTACTGGCATTGGTAGCCGCTCTCGCGGATAGTCCATTCGTCTTTCCATCTCTGGGCCCGACCGCGCTTTTGTTTTTCTTCAATCCCCTGGCGGAGTCCTCAAGTCCCCGCAACACGCTTTGCGGACACGCCATCGGCTTGATGTGCGGCTACGCAGCGTACGTGATCACCGGAATGCACAATTTTCCGCAGAGTTTTCACGGGCATCTCTACTGGCCACGTATTCTGGCAGCAGCCCTGTCGCTCTCGACCACGGGCGCCCTGATGGTGCTGCTGCGCGTCAATCATCCCCCTGCAGGCGCTACTACTATGATCGTTTCGCTTGGAATCCTTTCCCGGTTTTGGTATTTACCAGTGATCGAGGCAGCGGTCATTCTCTTGACCATACAAGCTTTCGTCATTAACCGATTGGCCGGATTGCCTTACCCACTGTGGCAGGCGAACAAGGAAGCGTCTCAGTATCTGCAGGCAGCTCCTTGAATGCATGCTGAGGGCTTCGCCGGGTAGAACGATTAGCCGGATCAAGCACAATTTGACTCGAGCTTGAGGACAATACCGCCCGTCCGTTTCATTGAACCGTTATAGAATTAAGGAGGCCGCTATAACAGTCCTGATAGGAGAAGTAGCATGTCTGTTTGCCCTGACTGCGGCGTCGTGAGCGTCGAATCCAGTCATTTCTGCCCGTCTTGCGGTCGAGATAACAACCCCGTCGTGCAGTATCGACCCGGCAATCAGTACCGGCGGGAACCTCCGTCAACACCGCCCCACTCGCACCTGCTCTCGAAGGGCTTCGAGCAGATGTTTGGCATTGATCCTCGCGTCGCGTTTCTCGCGTTCCTGGTAGATCTGATGCTGTTCGGCACGGCTGCAGCCAGCATGGGAATCGCGCTTCCGGTTCTTATTCCAATCTCAATCATGGCCGGTATCGTCCTCGGACGCATCACATACAAGGCGCAAATCAAGTGGTACGGCGACGACCACGATTCCGCAATGATTAAAGCTGGAATCATCGGCTTACTGACAGCTATCCCAGTCGGCATACCAGCCCTGCTCTGGGTTCCGTCAGGTCTACTCGGCTTGCTTCATAATCGCCGAAAGGACCTGACTTTGTCCGATCGCGGCTGAGACGAATCCGTCTATTCCGCTGTCTTTTTCGTTTGCTTGGCCGCAGTCTTTTTGCGAGTCGCAGCCCAGCGTTTGCGCTGAGCTTCTGCGATCCGCTTGCGAGCCTCGGGGCTCATCGTCCGCTTGCGGCGCTTTCTGCCAGGTGTTACATGCCGCGGCGATTCCGCTGATCCGCTCTCCTCGTCACCTACATCTTGGAGCGCGGCGATCGCGCGATCGATGGCTATCTTCTGTTTCTCTAATTGCCTGATTATCTCTTTGAAGGCGCTGGGCATGTTATTGAATCAATACGGAGACAGCCCGCCGGTTCAAAACGTAACAAAGTTTGATCAATGCGAAAGGCCATTCCGGCTCACCCGCGTCCCGCGAATGGCATCCGCGTAGCCATAACGGTCATGAAGGGAACGTTTGTGTTCAACGGAAGATTGGCGACATACAGTATCGCTTCGGCAACATGCCGCAGGTCAATTCTCGGTTCCGGCTTACGACTTCCATCGGCCTGAAGGGCGCCCGCGGCCATGCGTTCGGTCATCTCGGTTTCTGCATTGCCTATGTCAATTTGGCTGCCCGCAATATCGAAGTCGCGCCCGTCCAGGCAAATGCATTTCGTCAATCCTGTAATGGCGTGTTTGGTCATCGTGTACGGGACAGAATGCGGTCGCGGCACGTGCGCCGATATCGAACCGTTATTAATAATGCGCCCGCCTCTCGGAATCTGCGCTTTCATCATGCGGATGGCGTGCTGCGCGCAAAGAAACGCGCCGGTCATATTAATGCTTACCACCGTGTTCCATTGCTCCTCTGTAAGGTCCTCCACAGCTATCTCGGGAGCGCCGACACCGGCATTATTAAACAAAACGTCCAATCTACCGAAATAATCAACGATATGTTCGAACAGCGAGCGCACCGAATCCGAATTGCTGACATCCGCCGGAATGACGATCATCTCTCCTCCGGAGCTTCGCGCTAACGATGCAGTTCCCCGAAGCTGTTCGGCCCGACGCCCGGCCAATGCGACGGAGTAACCCGCGGCTTGTAAGGCGAGGCTGACCGCTCGTCCGATGCCGCTACCAGCGCCGGTTACGAGCGCGACTCTTCGACTAGATTCGGCCATTGACGCTCGTTACATGTACAGCCGAGCTACTTCTGCGACCGCGCAATCGGATAACCTTGCCATACATATTCGAGAGCTTCGGGAAGAGTTTGCAGTTTCACTGCGCGATCGGTATGCCCGGCATTACGCGCAAATACGAATTGATAATGGTAGCCCTTTTCTGCCAGAACTTTGGCCATATTTTCATTGGCCACGACCCAATCATGCATGTTGTCGCGCATCACATTGGGATTCAAAAGATCTCTGTCACCCACTTCCATCCAGATTCGTATCCGTTTCCGTGGATTATTCGGGATGAGATGCTCGTGGAACTCCCACGCGCCATGCGGCGTTTCGGGGTTATACGGCCACTGCTGGTTTACATACGTTCCCGAATAAGTAAGGACGCGATGGTAGAGCTCCGGGTGATACCACGCCATGATCAACGCGCACGAACCGCCGGAACTTCCGCCCATCGTGGCGCGGCCGTCAGGATCTCTGGTGAGCTTCACATTGTATTGCTTCTCGACGTGGGGCAACACTTCCGTCTCGACGAACTCCGCATATCGCCCTGACATGGTGTCGTATTCGAGACCGCGCTCGCTTCCCTGGGCATCGCCTCCGCCATTTCCAATCGAGACGGCAATCATGCTCGGAACCCGATGTTCTGCGATGAGATTATCTAGCGCGACGAACAACGCCCGGTCGGGTCCATCTGCGCCAACAATAAACGGCGCGACTGTCCCGGGCACGTATTGTTTGGGAACGTAGACAGCTACTCTGCGAGTGTATGGAGCGGGATGGCTGGTGGTTAGTATCAGCTTGGCGGGATCGGCCGGATCCGGCGTGCCAAAGGTGTTGGCGTCCCGTGCGATGCCTGGATAGATCTTGCTGTCCACCGAATTCATAGTGAACTCAGATACCGTTCCTTGAAGCACGCCTTCGTGCGGGGTCATCTCCGGCGCGGGATCGTGAGTGCGGCCAAGGATGAAGTTTCCATCCACAGTTGCGGGAGGCACGGTGCCGTCAGGCAACTCGGTTGCAGTCACAAAACCAGGTGCATGGGGATCGCGAGTCGGCGGAATCGGCCGCGTGGAATGTGTAGCGACAGTCGGAGCTTGCGCGCGCGCCGAATAAAAAGAAGTCGTCAGGCTGATCGCGAAGGCGACGATTAGAACCCGGAACATGCTGCCTATCTTATAGGCTCTCTTCACCCCTGAAAGTCCGCTAACTGAGCGCGGACTGGGTTTCCCCAACGATCGAGACGCTCGGACGAGTAGCCAAGCTGGTATACAGAGCCGTCCATTGATTCACAATTTTGGCTGGCGCATACTTTTCGCACTCTTGTCGAGCGTTCCGGGTCAACTGGGCCGCAAGTTCCTTGTCTTCCAGAAGACGAAATGCCGATGCGGCTATGGCCGCGTGAGCGTTGGAATCCACAAGCAGTCCCGTGCGCTCATGTTCCAAAATGTACGGTATTCCGCCAACCCGCGTCGCAATTACCGGCAGGCCGGCTGCGAAAGACTCCAGCACCGACGCGGGCATGTTGTCGATTTCAGGGCTCATGATGTATACGTCGGCTTGCTCGTAAATGCGTGGCATCTCTTCCTGCGAAACGTGGCCGATAAAGCTCACATTGCGCAACTGAAGTTCCGCAGCCAACTCTTCAAGCTGCTTTCGCGCTGGTCCGTCGTGGGCAACAATTAAGCTGGCGTCTGGATAGCGAGTCTGGATCAGCCCAAAGGCTCTGAGCGTACATTGCACGTTGTATAGCGGCTCAAGCCCGCGATTGTGTAGGAAAATCGGCCGAGGTCGAGCGTTTTCCCGAAAACGGAACCGGCTGACGTCGACGATGTTAGGAATCGCGCGCGCCGCCAATCCGAATTTCGCAAATGTATCTACCAGGAAGCCGGAAGGCGCGAGAATCGCGTCAACCTGGCGCATGATCCGGATCGAGATAGATGAATTTGCGAGATGATCCTCCGCTCTCCCATCCCTATAATTCAAAATGGTCTTCTTGCCTAGCAGTTTGGCCAATAGAATCGCCGGTGCCGGCGCGAGCAGAAACGCGAGATAACCTGGCGTGAAGATGTGGAGGACGTCGTATCTTCGGATGCTGGCCAATAACTTAGTCACATAGAGCAGGCTCGTAACCAGGGTACGTACATACTTGATCTTCTGCAGCGGGCTGAGAAACTTCGGCGCTCGCGGATTGATCGGCAGGAAATCGACCTCGACTTCAGGCACCTTGCGGAGCGCATCGAGCAGTCGGCAAGCCTGCACGGCTTGGCCGCCCACAATATCAAACGAAGGCGCGATTAACAAAACACGAACGGGTTTCATTGAAAGACCTCAACGGGTTTTTCGACATCGGCATATTCATGCCGCAACCAGGTTTCGAGTACATACAGGTACCAGAGTTGCGTGGGCATAGCGCCCTTTTCAGCCCATTGCTGCAAATGGCTGCGTAGGACATCTGTCCGGATATACCCTTCTTGCTCGAGCAGCGATCGATCTAATGCTTGTTCCAACGCCGGTCGCCACTGGCCTGCGAGCCAGCGCTGGACGGGCACGGTAAATCCTCGTTTGCGCGCCCTGGCTACGTTTTCGCCGACATGGCGGCGCACGCATTCGCGTAAAACCGCCTTCAATTCACCGTTTCGAAGCCGAATGTTGAAAGGCAGTGAAGCGGCAAAGTTCCATAAACGGTGATCGAGGAACGGCGATCGAGCCTCCAACGCATAGTGCATTGTGGCGCCGTCCACCTTCGTCATGTATTCGCCGACAAACCGAGTTCGCCGATCGTAATCCAAGAACTCCGGCAGCAGATTCCGGGCAGAAGCGTGGGACCATGGAATTGCCCGCTGTTCCACGGCCGCCGCGGCCAGGCGGTCTCCCCGCATGCCGTATCGGTCATAGAAGGGCAGCCCATCGTGGGCATTCGCCACTGCGCCCAATCCGCCGGTCGTGTAATCCGCGAAGTGAACGGCGCGCCGCAAAAAGCCGTTGCGAGGTTTCCCAGGCCGCGCCGCATACCAACTGGCAGCCGCTGAACGGGGAATTCTTCGCGCAAGCTGCTGCGCCAGCCAGAACCGTTTATGCTCGGGATATCCGAGGAAAACGTCATCACCGCCATCGCCGGTCAGCAGAACCGTCGCAAATGGCTTGACGGCGCGCGACACGCGCAGCATCCCAAGAGCCGATGCACAGGCGAACGGCTCGCCATAGCCCGATACCAACTCATTTACGTCCGGGACGTCGTCCGCCGAAATGCTGACCAGTTCGTGCCTGACACCCAATTTCTTTGCAATCGCTTGTGCATCGGGTGCCTCATCACTCGGATCTCCAAGCGTCGAGACGGTGAAAGTCCGCACATCGGCGCCGAGTTTCGCGATAGCCCAACACACTAGCGTTGAATCAATGCCGCCGCTGAGTAGCGCGCCCACCGGTACATCCGCAGTAAGCCGCATTTCCACGGCTTCGAGGAGAAGATGCTCCGTTTCCTGAACCGCATCCTCGAATGAGATGACTCGCGTCTCAGGCTGCGGTGGAGACCAGTAGTTTCGGATTTCGGATTTTCCGCCAGACCATTCCAGAATGCTCGCCCCCGGCAGTTTGGAGATTCCTTGGTAAATGGCGCGGCCGTCAGTAACGTACCCAAATTCGAGGTATTCCGCAACCGCTTGATCGTCGATCTCGCCTGCAATGCCGCTCGAATGCAGGGCGCGGACCGTGGACGCAAATGCAAAGCGACCATCGGCCTCTGCATACACGAGCGGTTTCACGCCGAGCCGGTCGCGTACCAAAAAAAGCTTTTGGCCCGTGTCATCCCACAGCCCGAAGGCGAACATCCCGCAGAGCTGTTCGACCAGCCGATCGATACCCCATTCGCGGTAGCCGTGAATCAGGACTTCGGTATCGGTTTCGCTGTGGAATCGCGCCCCAGTTTTTTCCAGGCGTGTGCGCAGCTCGCGGAAGTTATAAATCGCTCCATTGAAGACTACACCGACGTTCTGATCCTCTGAGAGCATCGGCTGCTTCCCAGCGGCGGTGAGGTCGAAAATAGCTAACCGGCGATGACCAAACGTTCCTCGTGACCAGCTTTTTTTACCCTCGCCATCGGGGCCGCGGCGTTCCATGCACGCCAACATCGCGGTCACGCAGGAATCACGATGCTGCGGGTTTACATCGCCGAAGTAACCAGCAATTCCACACATATTTCAGGCGAGCGCCGCGGCCTTACGTGCTGGTCACTCCTTCGAGTTCTACCCCGTCCAACGGGGCGAGCGTCGCGGGCTTTGCCGTCGACTTTCGTAGAGCCAAAATAGAGAGGTTGAATCGGGCAGGCATCAATCTGCGCTCGGCGAAAACAACTTTCGGCTCTGCTCTCCGCCAGCCGCGCAGATCCTCGCCGGACTGTAACCGCGGCTCGGCGAAGTAATTCTCGGCATCAGTGGCCCCCACCGTTTTAGCCCGTCTGAGCGAGAACTGAATCTGATCGAATAGATATACAAACCCAGCGATCACGACCAACGCGCACAGATACAGCGGCATGAGCATCAGCCGCAGTCCCGAATTCAACATCCGCATCGCAGTTTACCTAGCCAGTACGGTCATCATAACGAATTCGCGAAAAGTTTCATGAAAAAACTCCTGGCAAAAGTACTGCACTGCTAGTTCTAGCCGTTTGCAGTTCTGCTGAGCTCTCGCCCGTGTTAATACCAGCACGGTACGAAAGCATCGGCGCCGTCTTATCGGGGAAGTGTTATGGCGAGCCGCACAGCTAAAACCAGCAATCCGAATGCAGCATCGTTAAGACACCCGCCCCGGCGGCGTTGGATGATCGCATTTGTTCTCGCGCTCGGCGTTTTGGTCAACTACTTCGACCGGGTGAACCTATCGGTTGCGAAGCAGGCGCTCGAGAAGGACTTCGGCATCTCGAACGTGGCGTTCGGATACTTACTAAGCGCTTACAACTGGACGTATGCGGCACTGCAACTGCCCAGCGGCGTCTTGCTCGATCGTTTCGGGGTTCTTACAATTGGCCGCATCAGCGCGCTCATCTGGGCCGCGGCTTGCTTCGGAGGTGCGTTCGCTCCGGGACTCAAGAGCTTTTTCGGATCGCGCTTGCTGCTCGGCGTTGGAGAAGCTCCTACGTTTCCGGCCAATGCCAAGGCCACCGGCTACTGGTTCTCACGCCAGGAGCGCAGCCTCGCAACCGCCATTTTCGATTCCGCGGCCAAGTTCTCGACCGCCATCGGCACTCTCACTATCGGAATCATCCTCATTCATTTCGGTTGGCGCTTCGCTTTTGGAGTGACCGGCGCCGCTAGTTTCCTGTTTTTTCTGACGTTCTTTTTTCTGTATCGCGATCCCGATAAAGATTCACATCTTTCTCCCGGCGAGCGCGAGTATCTTATCGAGAACGGCGCGGTCGCCAAGCGCTCGCAAGCTTCCGCCGCCCCGTTGATGTATCTTATAAAGCAACGTAAGATTCTGGGATTATCGTTAGGCTTTGCAGCGTATAACTACTGCTTTTATTTGTTATTAACCTGGCTGCCGAGTTACTTTACCGGCGCGCTGCACCTTACCCTGCATCAATCCGTCCTCTACACCGCAATTCCTTGGCTGTTTGCAACCGTCAGCGATCTTCTTTTCGGCGGCTGGCTAGTGGATGTGTTGGTGGCGCGCAAACGGAACGAAAGTCTTATGCGGCAGATCGTGCTGATCGGGGGCATGGTCTTGGGCTTGGCTCTGCTCGGCCCGATTTTTACGCGGACCCCAATGGCCGCCGTGTGGTGGATCACTTTGGCCATCAGCGGACTTTCCGCCTCAGCCCCGGTGGCCTGGTCGCTACCCACGCTTCTTGCGCCGCGAGATGCCGTCGGAAAAGTCGGCGGGATTATGAACTTTGCGAACCAAGTGGCTGCCATTGCCGCCCCAGTCGCCACCGGGTACCTGATCGGCAAACAGAACGACTTTACGCACGCATTCGCCGCCGCCGCCGTTGCCTTGATCATAGGCATCGCGGGCTACGCGTTACTGCTCGGGAGAATCGAACCTATACCCGAACCGCACGTCTAATTTATAGCTGCATCGAGCGAATTAGCGCGTTTATAGTAGTAACGCGATACTACTCGCCGCAGACTAACGACACGGGCGATATACCGCGTGCGCTTCGAGCGCCTGGAATACGCCCCGAATCGAGGACCAACATATGCGGGGTGTGCTAGCGGCGCTGACCGTAACGGCGGCGTCATTTTTGATGATCGTGCCTGCGGCCATGGCGGTGGGCACTCCTGATTTCAGCGGTAACTGGCGTTTGGATCCCAGTAAAAGCCAGGAGACAAACGGCACCGTAATTACTCTCGCAATTCAGAACGAATCCGGCAAAATCAATTACCAACGCACCGTGCAAGAACGGGATGGAAGGCAGATGGTTGCGCGGTTCACTTGTCCGGCGGACGGCACTCAATGCAATCTTAACGAGAACGGCCATAAATCCAAGGTCTCCCTGTGGTACGACGGATCTGCTTTGGTCGTGCTCAAGACCGACGGGCCAAAGGACGATGAAACCACGGAGCGGCGCTTGGAGCTATCGCCGGATGGCAAGACGTTGACGGTTGACTTTACCAACCTCGCGGGAAGCGATAAGCCGGAAAAATTGGTTTTTACGAAAGAGGCCGCCAGCTCCGCGCCTGGGCAGTAGGGCCTGCGAGGCGCTTTACCGCTGCCTCAGGGGTTCTGCGCCCACCGGAACGGGGTTGCTCTGCGAGGGCGGGGGATTGCCGCTTTCGGGTAGCGGCACAAGCATCTGCTCTTTGCGGTAAATCAGAGTCGACGTGTTGTAACTTGCCAGCTCGAAACCGTGGCCGTGCGTGATCGCGTCCGTCGGGCACGCTTCCACGCAATAGCCGCAAAATATGCAGCGATTGTAGTCGATGTTGTAAACCTTCGCGTAGCGCTCGGATCCGCTGAAGCGCTGTTGCTCGGTATTTTCTGCGGCTTCGATATAGATACAGTTCGCCGGGCAGGCGGCCGCGCAAAGAAAGCAGGCCACGCACTTTTCCAGACCGTTTTCGTCGCGCTGCAAAACGTGTGCGCCACGGTAGCGCTCTGCCACTTCCGCCGGTGCATCCGGGTACTCTTCCGTAATGGAGGGCTGCAGCATCTCCTTAAAAGTGATGCCCATGCCTTTCGCGATGGCTGCCGCAGAACCGAATACCTCGCCAATCTTGGCCATGCTGCTTTCAGCGTAGCGCAGCCTCTCGCCCAGCCACACGTTGTACGGCATTTATAATCACTCTGAAATGCCATTGAGGTTCCTGCTCTTCTCTCTCATCGTTGTGGCCCCAGCCATGGCCCAGCAGTACGATATTGTGATTTCGCGCGGTCGCGTCATCGATCCCGAAACGAAATTGGACGCCGTGCGCGATGTCGCCGTCGAAGGAGGCAAAATCGTCGCCGTTTCTGCCCAGCCTCTACACGGCCGCCAGGTCCTGGACGCACACGGATTGGTGGTCACCGCCGGTTTCATCGACTTGCATCAGCACGGCCAGACGCCCGAAAATTATGCCTTCAAAGCGCGCGATGGCGTCACCACCGCTCTCGAAATGGAGATTGGGACGGCGGACGTCAAAGCATGGTACGCCCAGCGCACCGGCAAAGCCCTCATCAATTTTGGAGCGAGCGTTGGGCATGTTCCGGTGCGAATGGCCGTCATGCACGATTCCGGAACCTTTCTGCCGCGCGATCGCGCCATCAATGCGCAAGCAACTCCTCAGCAGCTCGACGACATTTTTTCGTTACTTCGCCGAGGCCTCGATGAAGGCGCGCTGGGCATCGGCATGGGCATTGCCTATGTCCCCGGGGCCACTCGCGAAGAGATATTTCGCGTGTTTCAGCTCGCCGCGGAGCGACGGATGACCATGTATGTGCATCTGCGAAGCGCCGGCCCTGTCGATCCCGGCGGCATCGACGCCTTGCAGGAGGTTTTAGCGGACGCTGCAGCCACCGGCGCGAGCCTGCACGTGGTTCACATCACCAGCACAGAATTGCGCGACACAGCGCTGGCGCTCGAGATGATCCACTCGGCCGCAAGTCACAGGGTTGACGTTACCACCGAGGCCTATCCATACACCGCCGGCATGACGGACATCGCTTCTGCGATTTTCTCGGAAGGTTGGCAGCAGCGAAACGGAGGAATCACTTATAAGGATTTGCAGTGGGCGCAAACCGGCGAGCGTCTCACGCCGGAATCGTTTGCCCGCTATCGGAAACAGGGCGGAATGGTCGCCATTCATAGCATTCCGGAAGAGGTGGTGAGGATGGCCATGGCCGATCCGACGGTGATGATTGCAAGCGACGGAATTCTGGATCACGGCAAAGGCCATCCGCGAGCCGCTGGCACATATGCGCGCGTCTTAGGGCGCTACGTCCGCGAACAGCATGTGCTTTCGCTCATGGATGCGTTGGCGAAAATGAGCCTCATGCCCGCCAACCTGCTGAGGCTTTCAAACAAGGGCAGATTACAGGTGGGAGCGGATGCCGACATCACGATTTTCGATCCCACGCTCGTAAAGGATACCGCGACATTCGAAAATCCGGCACAGTATTCGATCGGAATCCCGGATGTGATGGTAAACGGCATCTGGGTCGTCAAGGATAGTCAGTTACAACAGGATGTTCTTCCGGGAAAGGGAATTCGCTACGGGCGCTGAAACGAAGGGCCATTCGCGACGGCCGTTATGCATTCCTCGAGCGTGGTGCGCCCGAACCGGATTCACTAGTGTTGACCGTTCCGAGCTTAGCGACAGCGCTCGAAGTATGAAGCGCGGGCGGTTCTACGCGCTGACGTATTGGCTGCGGACCGGAGGATCGACGTACTCGTTGGCCTTCGCTGAGCTGGTGATTCGCATTTGCGCGGTGTCCCATTCGAGCAAGTCGCCGGGTCGGCGCTGCGCAATGCAGCCGAGCAGAAACGCTTCCGTAACCGGCGCCTCACTTTCGAAATCGGCAAGCGGCGGCGGCCCGCCCTTACACGCCGCAATCCACTGATCGATCGCGATGTCGTGATGCTCCGGCTCATAATTGTTGGGCTGCTCGGGCGGGGTCACGTATTTTGTCGATTCAGGATAGACGCGCGGACGCTGGCCGTTGAATCCGGCAAGCAGAAAACCTTTGTCGCCCACATACAGGATGCCTTCGTTATCCTCGCCTCCTTCAAAGAAGTGCTGGTCCTCCGGGCGCAGGCCTTCCGGGCGAGCCGGACGAAGGCCGCCATCGTACCAGGAGATGCGAACGGCGGGCCGGCCGTTGGCGGCGGGAAACTTCAAATGCACGAGAGAGGCTTTGGGAAACGTTTCGGCGTAGGATTCGGACGAGCTTGCTTCAACCGAAACAGGCGGGGTTAGATTCAGAATTTTGAATATACCCGCAAAGCTATAGCAGCCCATATCGCCGAAGGAGCCGTCGCCGAAGTCGTACCAACCGCGCCAGACAAACGGCAGATAGGCTTTGCTGAAAGGCCGTTCCGCCGCGGGGCCGAGCCAAAGATCCCAATCGAGCCCTTGGGGAACCGGATCGGCTGTCGACGGCCGATCAATCCCTTGCGGCCAGAACGGACGTGTCGACCAGTTGTGAATTTCCCGGACCGGCCCGATCGCCCCATCCGCTAACCAATCGGAAATCAGCTTCGTGCTCGGCGAGGAGGGATTGTTGATAGCAACCGTTGTAGCGACTTTCATCTCCTTCGCGAGCGAAGCAACGCGCCGGGCATCGGCAATGCTGTGGGTCATCGGTTTCTGGCAGAAGACGTGTTTACGCTGCCGCATGGCGGCCATGCTGATGGCGGCGTGCCAGTGATCCGGCGTCGCAATATAAACCGCGTCGAGATCTTTCTCCTTCGCCAGCAGGTCGCGAAAGTCGTTGTACGAGTTGCAGCCTTTATATGCGCCCGACGCAGAGCCCTTGCGGCTCCCGTAATAGGCGTCCACCAGACGGCGAGCGGGTTCGCGGCCTCCCATGCCGAGACTGGTGCGGAATTCATGAGTGAGTTGAACCTCGCCGGGCGACGTGAGATCGGCGCCCCAATTTTCGTAACCGGGGCCCAGTAACTTGCGTGCCGCGGTAAGCAGCGCGTTGTCCTCGTATTCGACATAGTTCATCGCGCTCTCGTTGCAGTCACAAACTGCGATGATCTGCGTGTCCGGACGCGACAGCAGTTCCATCGTAATCGCCTGGCCTTGCCGGCCGAGGCCGATTGAGGCAATGGTGACTTTGTCGCTAGGCGGGACAAACCCGCGGCCCAGAACGTGCCGCGGCACGATCGAGAAAACGGTGGCCGACGCTGCGGCGCCGCGCAGCAAATCCCGGCGGGATAGATTTTTTGTGGTCATCGCCAAAAGAGCAGCTTATAACATCGGCACTGACCGCGAGGGCATGCCATCTTTTTCTCAACAGTCCGGCACAGTATTCGGAGCGCAATTCCGGATGTGATCGTGAAGCGCGTGTCGTTCTGTGAAGACTGGCCAGTTACAACTGGATGTTCTTCCGGGGAAGGGAATCCGCTACGGCTGCTAAACTTCCGGAACACTTTCCCATCAACGTATTGCCGGCATAACATCCGTCTGCGAAAAATCGCTGCCCTTATACAGCAACGGCAAGTGCAGGTGGCGCGCAACGGCATAACTCAAGCAATCCCCGAAATTGAGCGCCGCCTGGTGCCTCCCGCGTCCAAATCTCCGAAACGCTTTGCGAGCCACTTCAGCCACCGCCCGATCCACCGGCACAATCTCCGCCTGCATTCCTTCGATTAACTGATCCAGGCGCTCGCCCCAGGCCCTCCGGTCTGCGATAATCCCAGCCTCCACCAGAACCGAAGCAGGAATGTAGATGGCCAACTGATTTCTGGATGCCGCCGCAATCGCGCCGCGATACAACTCTGCGTCCGGCTCGCCAAGCACAATCGCGAGCAGCGCCGATGTATCAACGACCAAGCAATTCGTCCATGCCTGACAACGCGTCGAATTCTTCCTTGCTTGCCGGCTGAATGCCCTTCGCGCGCGCTTCGGCAATAATCCGGTCCATCAGTTCCTCCAACCCTTTCCGCTTTTTCGCCGTTTCCCTCTGCTTCACCGCCTCCCGCAACACCCGCCGCAGCGCTTCCGTTTTCGTCGTTTTCTCGAGCCTCGCCAAATCCGCCGTCAACCGGCTCACTTCCGCATCGGCGATGTGCAATGCCATGTACAATGTTGTACATCTCTGATTGTGTAGAACTCACGCCAACGAGCGTTGACTGCACTGGACCTCGGTATTGAACGACGAGAATGGAAGCTGACCGGTTTTCTCACCACAGACGCATCCGAGCAGGCAGCGAAGAACTTCAAATACACGATGCCCGCGTCATCACGCTCCAGGGCCCCGTATCAAGGCCAGGATTACGATACCGAGCTGAAATTAGTCGGCGACAAGCTCGACGGCACCTGGACTGGCGACGGCGACTCAGGTCGCACTTCCGGAATCAAAGTCCATTAGCGCTCCTTACGGCCCAGCTTCCCGCCCTAGCGGAGAGGCCGGCATCGCACACGGTCACGTCCGGATTGTCTGACCTGCGGCGCAGTGCACTACATCTGAAAGACCAGCCCGAAGAAGTGGCAGAACTGATCGAGCGAAACGCATCATTGCTGAATCGAAATAGATTCCACATCGGTGCCGGACCGGTCGCGATGTCTGTGAATGCTACGGCGTTTATCGGGACCTATGTCGGCTTCAAGTACCGGTTCAGGTTGCACAGGTCAGACGTGCCGGGAAAGCCCGACTTGGTGTTTGCATCGCGGCGCAAAGTCACTTTCGTTCACGGCTGTTTCTGGCACTCGCACCGCGGCAAAATCGCGCATATCCCGAAATCGAATCCGCGGTACTGGATACCCAAGCTCCAGCGGAACAAAGAGCGCGACGACGGCGCCCTCGCGGCTTTAGCGGAAATGGAATGAGAGGTTCATGATCGTCTGGGAATGCGAGTTGCGGGACATGGATAAGATGAGACGCGGAGTGAAGGCGTTCCTAGGTTAGCCCAAGAAATCTAACAGATCTGCTGGACCACGTTGACGATCAGGTCAGAAATAAACGCATCGGTCTGCAGCTGGTCGATGACGACAGCATTCGGGTGAGCGGCGGCATTTCGCTTGCCGAGCGACGCGCGCATGATGTTGTACATGTTTTTCGTCAGTATCCCTGCGTCGCTGCAGATCTTCAGGACCTCCGATTCCTTGAGTTCTTCATTGAAGTCATCAAAGACCTTGATCTCGATCGTCCCTTTTTTGTGCATGCCCGGCATCGAAAGCAGCCACCGCGCGTTGAAATCAGCGAGGCGTTTGGTCAGAACGTGCGTGCAGAGATGCGAGAAGGCGATGTTCCACGTCATGACGACGGCACCGCGCACTGAGCCATGCTTGTAGCAAATCAGCGCTTCCTGGTAATAGGTGCGCTCCGCCATATCGGGGATCGTCGCGGCCAGATCGGTCAGCAGCGATGTGACCTTGACGGTCAGCACGGGCGTGCCATAGGCGGCGTCGAGCTTCTCGCGGATTTTATTCTCCAGCTTGTAGGCCGAGCCGACCGGCAGTAGCTCTTTTTTTTCGGTGAGCTGTTTGAAATACGCGCCGAAGGATGCGGGCCGCGAAAAGTGCAGCTCATCGTAGGATTTGCCGACTTCTGCGGCCGTGAAGGATACCTTCGACTTGTGGACGTGCATCCACCAGCCGAAGATCCTGATCTTGTCGTAATGTGATTTGTCGGCGAGGCCGGAGACGGCCTGCTTCAGCTCGGACAGTTCCATAGTAGGAACGGGCTTACTTTCCGACGGCTTCGGCTGCCGGGACGCCGATGCCGGCGGTCAGCCTCCATTTGCCGTGGCCGGGATTTTCGTAATAGCTCTTTTTCGACTTCAACTGGCGCAGCGGCTGGATCATGTCGACCTGCCTCTTCCATTCCATCGCGCGAAGCACTGAACAAATGGCTGCCCTGAACGGATCGATGCCGCCGAGTGTCTGCGTCCACGCGCTGGCGACGAGGAACTTGTCAGTTTCGGTCTGGGGATTTTTCTGCGCCGCATAATGCTTCCATGACATCACGCCCGCCGGCGTGAGATTGAAGTCGCTCAGGAAGCTTTGTTTCGGGCCGAGCGGCTTCTTCGGCTTGCCGTTGGCCGCGGGGGCGGCGGTTTCCGGCGCTCCATCCTCGACCTCGGGATCTTCGACAACGTCTTCGTGCTCGGCGTCGATAATATGGCCATTTTGGGCAGGTGGTGCCAGCTGGGCCGGTGCGCGCTGGACGACGACACGTTGGGTATTTGCCGGCGCGGGACCGAGCGCTGCGATGGCACTATTTACGGCGTCGAAACCCTTCTGCATGGATTCAGCGCCGCCTTTGAATTTGAAGACAACGACCGTCATTTCTTCCTGCTGCGGCTCGGGCGAGCCGGGCACAGGCGGTTTATTACGGGCCATACAAAAATAACCTCCAAAGCTCTCCGGGGAATCCCCGTTTATCTTACGTTTCTGTTTGCGGAAAATATTTTCGTCCAAGACTGGTTTGGAACGTACCTTCCGCGTTATCGGCCTTTTACGGGGCCGTCCTTTCAGGACGATGTTGTTAGGCGGCGTGCTTCGCCGTGCGCTGCTCGCCAATCGAAAGACGGGTCGTCGTATCCGTCAGCTTGTTACGCAGCCGGCAGATTCGTGCGCGGAGGGCGCCCGGCGTCAAGGCGTTGCGGCCGGCGATTTCCCGGTCAGTGTATCCGATTGCGCTAGCGAGGAGAATCCTGTGGTCGGCGCGGCTGACGATGCTGCGGATTTTCGCAAGCATGACATTGGCCTCCGCCGCCCCGGATGTCGAGAGGGACTCAGCGGGCCGAAGCCACTTTTTCAACGCGGCCGAACGGCTGCGGCGCAGGCGGGCACCGGAGGAGATCGCGCGATTTATAGCAGCGTCAAGAACCGTTGCCGGCGGAACGTTGCCGGTCGCGGTGACTTCGACAAGGTAATCGAGGGCGGCTTCGATTCCCCAGGAATAGTCGTTGGAATGGTGTGTATTTCTGCTGCGTTCTTGGAGGTCGGCGTAACGCAGCCAGGCGTAATCGGTATCGGACATTCATTCTTCTCCATCTTCTTTCCAGGCGTTCTGCCTGGGGAGTGCCACGAAAGGCCGTTGCCTCGGTGTTCCGGGTCCTTTATTTACCGCGCTATGGGCAAATAAAGTTTTCCGGACCCTGAGCTGGTCCTCTACGTAACGGTGTCAATTATAACACGTTCATCGCCAGATCTTCTGATGACGGCGTGCAGAATGGGCGGCGTCGGTACGTCGCCCCACATCTTTGCGTCAGTTCGTGAGCTGGATTCTGTAGGTTTCCGACCACGCCCGGCGAAAGGAGTCGAATATTTTCGGTGCGTCAGGGTTATCCCGCGACATGACGCTCTGCGCTCTGGCCATGGAGAGGAGCAGCAATTCAAGCGCGAAGACTGGACCCTTGCTGGTCGGGACCAGGTGATCGGCAGGATGCTCGCTGTCGACAGCCTCCTTGATTTCAAGCTCGCGCAGTGGTTTGTACAACTGCGCGAAAAACGGATGAGCGGTGTTGATCGTCAGGATCACCCGGCCGAATTTGTGTTCAACGTGATAGAAGGGCCAGTACGGATCGTCGCGAAATGTGATCAGGAAGCGAGAGGATAAAACACGCTGGTAAGCATCTTCGTCGGACTCGCCGTCCCTTTTAAGAGCGACGGCCAGCCCCCGCAGGTTCGCTTCGATCTGCTGCTGTTCTTCGGGCTTGAGAGGCGCATCCAGCGGTTCGGTCTGAAAGGTATCCGTTTCTGTCGCGCGCGCCTCGCTCGGTGTAGCCTTGGAGCCGGTCCGCTCGCTCGCCCGCTTGGCCTGAATGCGCCTGATCTCTTCGCGGACACCGGATATATCGCTGCCGATGTCTGATTGAATAAGATCAGTGACATAGCCCTTAAGCCGGACGCCTTGTTTATTGGACGCGACCCCGAAGGCTTCGTCAAGTTCCCCGGAAAAATCGATTTCCATCCGCAGCCAGTTCGTCTCGCTATGCCTGTCGACGATACCCGCGAGGTATCCTGCATAGACCTCGCGGTCGTTCCTGACGATCGAAACGACCTGGCCGTCGAAAAGATGAAGTGTGCTGGTGAGTTCCTTGCGGGTCAGGTTCGACCAATCTTCAATGGGAAGGGCATAGACTTTTACATTGACGGGCGCGGTCTGTTTCGATCCGTCGCTCACCGGGACGTGGATGGTTTTTGCCACGACGAGGCGGCTGGTCTTCGCGGTGATCCCTTCGACACTGGCGTGCCGCGCGTTGGGCATCGCATAGGTGGGATCAACCGCTTGAATGAGCCGGTTATTGACGTAGATTCGCAGTCCCCGGGCGATGTGGCGGCGGTAAACGCGGGCCATTTCCTTCATGCAGCTGTCGACAAGTTTGCGGTCGGTTGCGAACGTGAGGCGGTCGCAGTTCGGCATCACAACGATAGTTCCGTGCGGCCCGAGCTGTTCATAGACTTCCGTATTGGCGGGTGCCAGCAGTTGCTGCTCGGTGGCGTCCTTTGGAAACCCGACCGGGCGGATGAAGATGTCCAGGACCGGCTCGGGAAGAACTGAATTAAAGGTCGGTTCGGGAAGTTGAACGAGGTTGCTCCGGTCGCGGCCAATCGCGTCGGTATCGAGGGTCATATTGTAAAAGGCCGCCGGTTCCTGCCAGGAATAAAGGTCCATGACCGGACTCATGCTGAGCGCTGCGGTCTTCATGCCCATGCCGAATCGCCCGATGCCCTTTCGGTTCCCGAAACTCATGGAGCCGCCGAAGGCCGTCGCCATCTTCAGGACGTTCGGAGGCATGCCCCTGCCGTTGTCGTAAACGAGGATGTCGGTCTCGTAAGCGCCGCGGCGCCCAACCTGACGGAAGTAAACGCGGACTGTGGACGCTCCGGCCTCAATTGCATTGTCGACGTGTTCGCAAAGCGCCGAGGTGGTGGTGTTATAGCCAACGTCCCGGAGCGATTGTACGAGGGTTTGAGCGAAAAATAACGGGACGGTCGCTGACTCCTTCAAGATTCTGGTCAGCACGGCCCGGCCCCCGCGGGGGGCGTCCGTTGCCCAATTCGGATTTAAGGTTTCATCGATTTCGTCAGGAGTGTCGGCGGCTTGCTCGACTACGGCTGCATTGTCAATCTGATCGGTACCCATTTTTTTTGTCTCCAAGTTTTCTGACGCCGCTTTTAGCGTCGGATTGTTCTTACAATCCATAGGAGCCGCTGCTGCCTGTTTGTTACGCCGCAGCCGTAAAAATACATCTTCTCCCTTTGGTCGCTATGGTGTCCTGGTGGGCAAAATGATGCACGGTTACCCTGACGGACGGCGAGGGCAAGCGGTATAGTGTCGACGTGAATGCCGACAGTCCATACGACGCGGCGCATCTGTTCCTCGCGCATGTGCGCGGGAATCCGGTCTGCGGGTTTCCCATGCCGACGACGTCGACGGACTTCGAGGTCGTCACGCAGGGCGCATCTTCGGCGTTTCGGGCGTCGCAGCTGAAGAAATGGATCGAGAACCGGCGGTCGGATGGAAAGGACCGCGCGGGCTGCTTTTCAGCCAGGGGCCGATGATCGGTGATTAGCCCTATTGCTCGGCCATGGCTTTGGCGATGCAGGGGTAGAAGCGCGACCGCTCTTTCCAGCGGTGTGGCGAGGGGGCAGGTGGTGAACACGCTGCTCGCGGCCTGAAACGGCGTTCGTGGCGTTTAGCAGCGGTAGGTTCTTCAGCGAGAAACAGGTGCGCTTTGTCTCCCTGTGGCCGAATTGTCAGATCCTGATAGTCCTCGAGGTCCTTATTAACCCAGTCATTGTCTGACTTGATCGAATCTGCCGCCCCCGCAGCAGCGTCGGAGAACTTGCTGCCCATCGGATCGACATGAGAAACGCAAATTCTGTGTACTTTTCCTCGGCGATCTCGTAACCACGCGCTGCTCCCATCCCCAAGTCCAAGACTTGATGCCTTTGCTTTAAGTTGTGTTCTCGACTGCATCCACGGCGATCCGCATAGAATACGCCGAAAGATTAGTACCGAGAAGTCCCCTTCTGTGGCGGCAACCCGGCGCAACATATTTAGCTTTGCTATACGCTTCCCCGGTTGCGACAATTGAAGAAATGTGGAATTTCGAGCGAATAAGCGTGGATCCTGCGCAGATGGGCGGCGTGCCATGCGTACGGCATCTGCGCATTCCAGTCGCGACGGTGCTTCGTTTGCTAGCTGGTGGTCACTCCGAGTCTGAGATTCTCTCTGAATATCCCGATCTGGAAACAGAAGATATTCGTGAGTGTCTGAGGCTCGCGGCGGCATCTGCCATGGAGCGCGAGCTACCGCTGCCGCGTTCGGCGTGAGATTCCTCGTCGATAATGCGCTTCCCCCGCGTCTCGCGGAACTTCTGAAGCAGGCTGGGCACGATGCGATTCACGTTCGCGCGTACAGGATGCAAGCGGCAGCAGACGCGGACATTCTTACGCGTGCACGCGACGAGGTGCGAGTCATCATTTCCGCGGATACGGACTTTGGTGCAATTCTCGCTGCTCAGGAAGCCGCTCATCCATCTTTCGTGCTCTTTCGCGATTCAAATCTGCTCTCAGCAGAAGATTATATGAACATCCTTGCTGTCTCGTTGGCGATACTTGAACCGGATCTGAACGCAGGATGCGTAGCGGTTTTTCGCAGTGGGCGCCTGCGTGTTCGTAAGCTGCCGTTTTCGGATTAGTACCCTGCAGTCCTCATGTGATCTACTACAGTCGCGTGACTCAGGCGAGCACCAAAACGACCTCTCGCTTGATTGAAGAAATGCTTCGATCTGCTCCCTTCTGGCTTCCAAGAGCCTCGCGATATCGCGAGTTGAGCAGTTCCCGAGGCGAATCGTCTTTCGTCACGATGCTATAGCCGTGGCTTGCAGCGTGTGCCCACACATCGGGATCAGGGAAAGACTGCAGGCCGAATTGACGAACGTAGCCCTCTCCGGATAGTTTTCGGCGAGAGTCTGTGCCAATCTCGGCGAGAGGTTCTGGTCCAGCAGAAGCTTCACACGGGCATCGAGACAAGACGTCGCTCGCGGTCAGCCGCAAAGGCGAGACATGCGCGCAGATCATCCCGAGTCAGGTCAGGAAAATCGGCAAGGATCTCCGCTTCTGACATACCCGATGCGAGATAATCGAGAACGTCGTAAACGGTGATTCGAAGGCCCCGAATGCAGGGTTTGCCACCCACTTGTCGGGCTCGATTGTGATGATCTCCCGATAATTCATTCCGGTCTCAATTGTACGGCCCGACGTATGCGACCGGTTGCTCTGTTAAAGCGCCGTCAATCCCAACGGATATTCGGATTCCCCCCGGCAACGTAAACCCCAGCCGCAGCCACGCGGATTAGACTTGGATCATGGAACGCCGCCGCTTGACTGCGATCATCGAGCGAGAGGACGACGGGTTTGTCGCACTGTGCCCAGAGCTAGACATCGCAAGTCAAGGGTCCTCGATTGAAGAAGCGCGGACGAATCTCGTTGAGGCGCTCTCGCTGTTCTTCGAGACCGCCTCGCCGTCAGAGGTAAGCCGCCGGTTCCATGGCGAAATCTTCGTGACGCAGGTAGAGGTCCCGGTTGGGTAGGCTCCGCGTCCTATCTGGGCAGGAGGTGTGTCGGATTCTTGAACAAAATGGTTTCGTGGCCATTCGGCAGCGCGGCAGTCATCGCGTTATGCAGAAGCGCATCGATGGCAGCACAATCACCGTTCCCGTTCCGCTTCACGATATGGTCCGGCGCGGCACGCTGATGAGCATTATCCGCCAAGCGGCAATCCCGCGGTCGCTCTTCGAGACCCGAGACTAGCGAACGCGCTACGCCTCCGCCACTCGCGTCACCTCGGATTTCCTGAAACTCCCAAAACCCAGTCCCACACTAAATCGGCAATGACATACTTGACTCAGTATAGATTTTCAGGCATACTTGAGTCATGGGAACGTATGAGCCAAAGAGCCTGCAAGAAGCGATTATCTACTTCTCCGATCCGGATGTCTGCCGCGAATACGTGGTCTCGAAGCGCTGGCCGGATGGTGTGATCTGCCCCACGTGCGGCAGTCGTGAGGTTCGCTTCCTTCAGACTCGCGGGATCTGGGAATGCAAGAGCAAACATCCGAAACGTCAGTTCTCGGCGAAGGTGGGCACCATTTTCGAGGACTCGGCAATCGGCTTGGACAAGTGGCTCTGTGCGATGTGGATGGTCGGTAGTTGCCGAAACGGGGTTAGCTCCTACGAGATCAAACGGCATCTCGGGGTCACGCAAAAATCGGCATGGTTCCTGCTTCATCGGATTCGCAAAGCGATGGCGCTAGAGCCTGACGGTTTACTCACGGGAGAGGTCGAGGCAGACGAAACGTTCATTGGTGGCAACGTTAAAAATATGCACAAGCATTCCAGGCGTAAACTGGAAGCCGTAAACGATGGGCAGTGGGGAAAGACAGTTGTGCTTGGATTACTTCAGCGAAACGGCGAAGCTCGGGCGATGGTTGCCCCGAACAGAACGAAACGACAGATTGATCCGAGAGTTCGCGCAAATGTCCAACCGGGCTCAACGCTGTATACCGACGAGCACGGGGCATACATGAACATGAATGACCAATATGCCCACCACGTCATCGAGCATCTGAGTGCCTATGTCCAGGGCCGCGTCCACACGAACGGGATGGAGAACTTCTGGTCCCTACTAAAGCGGACATTGGGCGGTACGTATGTTTCGGTCGATCCGCATCACCTGTTTCGCTATCTCGATGAGCAGTGTTTTCGGTTCAACAAACGTCACCTGACGGACGGTGAGCGGCTGGCGATCATCACGACTCAGGTTGTGAATCGGCGGCTGACGTACGAAGAATTGACCGGCCAGTCAGATACGCGCCGAGATGCGTAGCGCATATAGCGGGGTACTGAGCTAATTGTCGGTTGGCGTTCGTGTCAGCGCCCGTGGCATTTCTTGTACTTCTGTCCACTACCGCATGGGCACGGGTCGTTCCTTCCGACTCTCGGGACAGTTTCGGCGACAAAGTCGATTTCTTTGCGTGACGGGATACAAAAGGAAAACGTCGTTTGGTCTCTATGGTGAGTAACTGAGAAATCGCCCAAGCCTAGAATGTCCATCCCGATGATTACATCGATACCACCGAGAAGAACGAGACGAGCAATGGACATCATGGGAAACATCACCCCGTTTGGAAGGCCGATATTGACTATGTGGGACGTCGTATCGAATCTGCCACTGCCAACGCAAACGGTTCTCGCCCCAATCGAAGCAAGTTGCAGATCCGCAACCACCTGAGGCGACACCGCGCTGTGCGTTGCTCCGGTGTCATACAGGGCGTCATATTTTTTCCCTTGCGGCGACTCCTGTTCACCAAGAGCGAACGCTGGAAATATTTCCACTTCGGTAATGAGCCTAGGGGATCTTCCGTTGTAGCGAACCGTGAACGCCCTATGCTGAGGGACTATGGACTTGGCCGCCGCCATCCCTTATGCAATATGGCTGAAAGCAGGAGTGTAGAGCATTAGCGTGTAGCTATCTGTGTCTGGAGAGCACGGCTGTAAGGTAAACGTGCCGACCGGATATGATTTCAGCGCCACCGTATACGCTTCTTGCATGGAATTGAAGGCCTCGATTACTTTCTGATCTACTATCAAGAGAATCTTCCCGTTGTACTGCGCCGATAGTTGCTGCTGGTTCGCAATATACCAATCAAGATTCTTCTTGAGAGGATCTGGAACCCCCACAGAAGCCCGCTCATTGGGAGGTGTTTCCATGTCCAAGAACCAGCATATCTTATAAGAACGGCCCAGCGTACGGCGAATCTCAAGTATCACGAGATAGCCGTGAACTGGATTTCTGGCCGGCATCCAGGGAAATTCTGGAGCCATTGCTTTCCCCGTCCAAATAGTGAATGGTATGCTTTCCGGTCATGCCAGAGCCAACAGCAGGACAGAAGGCAGCAAGGACACGGAAGCGGCGTGCAGCCGGAATGAAAGCTGCACAAACGCGCCGGCGCATGAGCGCGTTCGCCAAAGCTCGCGCGTCCGAAGCTGCGAGCAAAGAAGCGCTACGGATCTACTGCCAAGAGCACCGATGGAAGATCGCGTTTTTTGAAGGCGCGACGGGTGCTCCGCGCACCGGCATTATCGACGCGATTGCCTTCCGCCTCGGACGCACAAATGCGGACGCGCTTGATGTTCGACTCATTCAGTTGAAGGGCGGAAACGCTGGCGTGAGCGGCCCGGAAATCGCACGATTGAAGAAAGCGGCTTCGGGCGCAATCGTCAAGTGGGTGATTGCAGCCTACGACGGAGAAACGCTTCACATCATGCCGGACGATTCTGGCGTGTGACTTTTTGCTTGCGTTTTACTGGTTTGGCTAGTATCGCGCTCTTCGGCACCTTTAGCAACCGCGAGGCGAGCGCATCGAAGGCTTCGAATTCAGTCTTCGGTTTCTTCTTTCCCGCCATCTTCGGCGGACCCGGAATCATTTTTTCGCGCATTGCGTACTAAACTTAGGGCGGACTTAAGTATTCCTGACAATTGTAACTCGTTTATTGGTCGAGGGCCGAATCGCCGAAATGCCTTTTCGAGCGGCTCTACGAAACGAGACCCGGCAAAATGCCAAACGATCTTTGCTGGGTCCGTTTCCTTCAAATTCATCGTGCCGATTTCGATGACGGTTGCTTCCCCGACTCCCGGCGAAATCTCCCCCAGCCTTTTCGCTTCGTAAACCACATACATTGCCTTCTCCAACGGTGAAGACAGTTCGCGAAGGGCTCTCTGATAAAGGATCGGCTCAGCGACCATGGCACCACTGCCAATAGCGGCGAAATCATCGCACGCGATGACATCCCTATTGCGGCAAAGAAACAATGAGAACGCGCCCCGATCCTCAATGGCTCCGATTAGAATCAATTCAGCCTCGACGGTTTGCTGCGAGATTTCGTAGGCCAATTGACTATGAACTTCGGGCGCAAGTTTATCTTTGCCGATATCGATAAATTCCGCATACGTCAGCGCAACACGCTTTTGTGTCAGTGACTCCGCCATTCGCCTTCGTAGCGTCTGAAGGGGAACCCGTAATTGCTCTACTGCGGATTCAGCCCGAATGGGATTTGCGCTTAGGTATGCACGGTAAATTTCAACCAATTCATGCGCTTGATGGCGAGGCCCCGCAAGCAGGGCGACCAACCATCCGCAAGCGTATCGAATTTCCATGCGATCTCAGCACCCGCGATGTCTGTCTCGACGCGCTTGTCGTAAGCAACCACGACACAATTGGTTTTGGCTGTCGTCATCATATGCACGCGCGGCGATACACAGGCTCATATCAAGTTCCCACGGATTATATCGATGCCGTTCCAGCGACCGACGTGATGGTATCGGCCGCTTCGGAATCGGACGAACTGGGCTTCGGTATGGCCGTGCATGAGCATACTGAAGAACGGGCGGTTTCATCGCGCACCGCCTAGGCACAAAACGCGCCCGCCCCCTACTGAGCCAAGTATATCATCGCCACTAAATACCAGTATTTTCAACTACTTAGCCGGTTCGCTTCGAAATTATCCCCTTGACATACCCACGGAAAAGAGCGACCATAGGGTATGGCCGGATTGATTGCAGAGCATCATCAAGATGAGCACGCAGCTCGGGTCTATCTGGAAAAGCTCCTCTGGCCCGATGGTCCCGTTTGTCCGAAGTGCGGCGTGATCGACGAAGCATACAGACTGCGTGGTGAAACCACACGCGATGGGCTGTATAAATGCGCCGGGTGCCGTGCTCCGTTCACGGTCACGATGGGCACGATTTTCGAAGACTCCCATATTCCGCTCCACAAGTGGCTTTTTGCGATTTACCTGATGTGTTCTTCAAAGAAAGGCATCAGCGCACATCAACTCTGGCGCAATCTCTGGGGCGTTGACGAAGAAACCGGAAAGCAAAAGGGCAGCTACAAAACTGCATGGTTCATGGCGCATCGTATTCGTTGGGCTTTCGGCCAAGAACCACTCTCATCGAAGCTCGCCGGTATCGTCGAAATTGACGAAGCCTATATCGGCGGCAAACGTAGGCGCAAGAACAACCCCGGCGCTGGTCCGCAAGAGGGAGAAGAAGACGTACAGATCGGCAATCGCGTATGGCGCAAACGGCGTCCGGTTGGAGCTGCTACCAAAGGCATTCATCCGCACGCCGAAAAGGAAATCGTCGTTTCGATTCTCCAGCGAGACGGCGAAGTGCGATCCAAGCACGTGCAGCGTGTCACGGCTGAGAATCTACGACCGATGATCGAAGAGGCAATCGAAGGGTCCGCGCACATTATGACCGACACAAGCACGCTGCTGGCATCGGTTCCAAAGCAACACAAACACAGCACAGTGAACCACCAGGAGAAAGAGTACGTGCGGCATGAGGACGGAATTGCGATCACGACGAATACAGTCGAGGGCTACTTCGGAATTTTGAAGCGCGGGATCGACGGCATTTATCATCACGTCGGGAAAGCCTACCTCGATCAATATCTACGCGAGTTCGATTTCCGCTACAACGTCCGCCGGATGAACGACCGTGACCGGAACATCGTGGCTGTGAAGAAGACCAGCGGGAAACGCTTGACGCTAAGGGAACCAAAGGAACTCCGTAGAGCGACTGACGCATTACGCAAGCCGGTTTCGGGCGAAACAACCAAAACTGACGAAGACGCGCTACCGTTCTGACGAGCGCACGGCGAAACCGATCAAAAAGCTGGCAGATGGCGAGCGGCTGATTTGCTTGAAAGAGCCAAAGGGCGCGAACTAAGTTTCCCCCAAATTTCTTTACCCTGGGGAAGAATTTCCCTTGATTGCACAAATAGTAACTGCTACAAACTAAATAAGGCCGAAAGGATCGTCAAAATTCCTTCGCAGGGAAAACGATCCAAACGGCCTCAGAAACGGAGGTGGCTCACAACAGAGAGTTAGTGCCCGCTCCATTTGTATTCTGCACTAACTCTCTCCCCAGGGTCAAGAGCGTATGGTCAATTTAATCGAGCACTACACGTGTGTTCTGGAAGATCTGAAGCGCGAGCGCGAACGCGCGGTCAGGGCCTTTGACCATGTATTAAAGCGCAAGGACGATGGCATCGCTGAAATAGAGGCAAGGTTGCGTGCTCTCAAATCTGAACCCGCCACCAATCTGGAAGTAAATTTGCAACGTGACTCCCCCCCGCTGAGCAAGGACCGATACAGCATGATGACGCGGGCAGAGGCGGCGGTCGAGTTCTTGCGTTCAAAAGGCGAGCCGCAAAAAACGGGTGTGATCGCCGCTGCCCTTACCGCCTGTGGACTGCACTCGCCCTACATGGGAACTTACAAATCGTTACTGAAGCGATCAGAGCAAAAAAATTCGGATGTGGTCAGACTCGGAAAGCGTGGCTGGGGGCTTACGGAATGGCAATCACGGAGTGCAGCGGCGTGATGGGCTAAACCGTTAGACTTTTCTTGTGCCGGGGTGGCGGAATAGGCATACGCGGTCGGCTTGGGTCCGACTGGGGCTCCGTTCAAGCGGCTCCGTGCGGGTTCGAATCCCGCCCCCGGCATTTCAGCTTTCATTCTATGTCAAAAACGCAGCATACTGAAGGGGTGCCACACCCCGGCAACAAACTCCACATTCCGCTCTCCGAACGTGAAGCGGTACGGCTCTTGGGTAAGGTGAAGCCCACCGCTGATATGCCGAGACCAGGGGCAAGCCGAACGAACGCCAAGAAAAAACGCGCCCAAAAGCGCGGTTAGCGCCAACGCATGGGCGGAAACGCTTTTCTGAGGGCGACTTCCGCCTCTTCACGCGTTTGGAATGGACCGCCAGCCACGACAAGCCCCTGTGCTTCTTCAGCCGTTAGTTCTTCGATTCCTGGTTTCGTGTCGCGGATTACGACGTAGAACTGGCGCTTCATGATTTGGACCGGGCCTTCAACTGGGCGATAAGCGCTCTACCTTCTTCGGTCGCGCCCAGTGGCAACTTTCCGCGCCAGTATCGGCGCTCCGCTTCTTCGCTCTTAAACACACGAATTAAGCGCTCGGGAAAATAGCCGCGCCGAATGATTTTGCTTCGGCACCTGATGCAGCTTTTGCAAAGTTCCGCTTCAGCATATTTGGCTTCAACGGCCACAATTTGAAGCGGACTAAATTGTCGCCCGCACAGACATTTGAACTTCCCGTTTTTTCGTTGCTGCGCGAGATGCTTCTTTTGAGCCACTAAGATTTTCTGTATGCGAAAGTATTTCCGCTTGGATGATTCCAAAATCTCGATTTCCATTTTTTCTCCAAAGTGAAAAAGGCCCGGAGCGTGCAGCTCCAAGCCTTTGATCTCTACTCTGGAGTGTACGTCGCTGTCATGGGTATGTAAACGGGATAATTCCGATTCGCTTGCAAACGCCTGTTATACTGAATTTTTCATAGCCATATCGCTTGACAAATAAGCCGGATCAGCCGTTGTGCTGCTCCGGCTTTTGCTTTTCACGCCCCGGCGTAAACAACCCGCCCGGCCTCTGAATCGACGATGCAAGTCCGTCCGCGCCCGCTTGGGCCGGACATACAAACCCGCGCCGCTCGCCGCGCGAACCAACAAGGAGCCACCATGTCAACCGAATCGCAAATCCGCGCCAACCGCGAAAACGCCCAGCACTCTACCGGTCCCAACACCGAAACCGGCAAAGCCGCTTCCTGCATGAACAACTTCCGCCACGGATTCACCGGCGCCTTCACCGTTCTCGCCTCCGAAGATCAGGAGGAATTCGACTTCCTGTTTCATGGCCTTTGCGCCGAGCACCACGCGAAAACTCCCACCGAACAGATCCTGATCCTCAAAATGGCCCAGCATCACTGGCTCAGCCTGCGCGCGCAGCGGCTTCAGGACTCTGTCATGCAGGACCCCGAATCGACGCTTGTCGAGAAAGAACGCCAATTTTTACTCTTCCTCCGTTATCAATCCACCAACGACCGCGCCTTCACTCGCGCCCTTAACGACCTGCTAAAGCTCAGAGCCGAAAGAAGAAAGGCGGAAATTGGCTTCGAATCGCAAAAGCAGAAAGAAGCCGCGCAATCCCGCCGCGTAGCCGCCGAAACACGCAAACAAGAGGAGGCCGCGCGCCGCCAAGCCGCCGAAACGCGCAAACAGGAGCTTCATAAATTCGCGCTCGAACTGGCCGAGGCAAAAATCGAATACCAGGATGCGCTCACCAACGGCCTCGAAACGGACAAAATCATCGCCGAAGCTCGAATTCAGCATCAGAGCGCCCTCAAAGCGGCCAACCCTTGACGGTAGGTAGGTGTATGTACCGTGATTGTAGGTTGGGTTTCGATGACTGGTCGTTCGAGTCACCGCCCGACGCGGACATGAGATTCAGATCGCATCAAGGAGTGTGTATGCTTTCTTTGCGTCCACAATGGGAGCGCGCTCGTTTACGGCGGAACTGCCTTTTTCGTTGAGCTATGGTCCGAGAAGTTGGGCAGGGATCTTCTTGGGTATATCTCGTGACCGCGAAGCATTGCGTCGAAAAAGCGATGATGAGATTCGGGCATTTAAAGGCCCGAATCAACCAGCAAAATGGCCCGGCCATACTCATTGACCTTCCCAATCATTGGGCTTACTCGGATAAAGAATCTAGTGACCTTGCCGTTCTTCACTGGCCCGACGATCAAGCGTTAGAAATTGCCACGATCCGGATTCCGAAGGATGTGCTACCGCATCCGTTACGAACGAGGCGCATATTGGCATCGGCGATGATCTTTTATCGCCGGTCTATTCACTCAACGCCACGGCACGCAAAGGAACATTCCGATTGTGCGAACGGGCGTAATCGCCAGCATGCCGGACGAGCCGCTCGTGGATGCGGAGGGATGGACTATAGCGCCTATCTGATAGAGGTTCGCTCCATCGGCGGACTCAGTGGATCGCCGGTTTTCGTCCATATTCCCCCAGATCGCCTAGTCAATTCTCTCGAATCGCCAAAAGGCGCTGCGTTGCTGCTAGGTTTGATTCGTCTCATTGGGATCTGACGAGCGAAGAAAGCGCTCTCGATTTCGCCCTTGATCTTGATGCGAAGCTAAATATGGGAATTGCAGTTGTCACGCCGATAGACGAGGTTGTCGAGGTAATCATGAAGGATAAACGACTAGTCTCTAAGAGACGAGCGGATGAGTCCACGCACCTTCGGAAACTCGCTCCAACAGAGGACTCCGCATTCGATCGATCAGAGAAAGGCGCTGGCTTCACACGGGCCGACTTCGAAGCCGCACTCAAAAAAGTCGCGCGGAAGATCGATGATAAAGAGCGGCGCTAGATAGCCCAGCCTCAACCCGATTTCAAAGCCAGCCCAGTTTCACCCAGCAAAGTTTCGACGGCGCGCCTTCATCGAGCTTTGACATTCATCGCTACAATGGACCGAAACGAAAAGCCCGGCGCGATGGCCGGGGCTATTCGATTGAGACCTAGACACCCTCATCGTAGCCCCTGACGCGCTGGAGCGCAGAGGGGGCGAAATGTGGAAACGTCTCAAGAGAGCGTGGACTGTCTACAGACATGTATCGGCTCTTCGCGGCTTACTTCAGTGGACTGGGGGATGGAAGTACGTGATTGTCGTCTGTGATTTTTTCGCCAGTGCTGCGCTGGCAGAGTGGACAAAAGTCACTGCGTACTTGCCTGCACCTATCGTCGTACTCATCGGAATCTTTGGTTTCGCCGGATTTTTGATGGTCGCTGGGTTCGCGCTGGCCTTTTGGCGTGCGGGTGGGTCTGGTTCGTATGACGCTCTTGTCGCTCCCCGTTTGCCTAGCGCAATGGGGATCAAGACGGCAGCCGAAAGCCGTGCGGGATTTCTATCATCGCCTGACGGCAAACTTGAGGCCATCATTACGCATCACGCAGACGGCGGAAGTAAGGGGCTATTCTTCCAAGTGACGAACGACGGCAGGGCAAACTTGACCGAGTATCGCGCGTTCATAACTGACGCCAGAACCCTTGACCGAAAGGGAGTGCCGCGCGATCCCTTCGGCTTCATGCCAACTCAAATCGAAGCAGCCGATCTGCTTCTTGCAGGCCACAAAAGCAAGGGCGCATGGCTCGTAAGAATCATCGGCAATCACCTAGAAGTCGGTAACCAGGTCGATACTCGCCTCCCGTGGCCTACCGGAGACAACCGAGACCGGGAAGCGTGGCTTTTGGGCTCTCAGTGCGAGAACAAGGGAAGCTCGAATTATGGAACTTCGCAGTTCTACTCGAATGGCTCAGGGGCAGTAAAGAAATAGCAGTGAAGGCCGCATCCTAAGTCCCGGCCTGTTATGAGGCTTTGGCAACCTGTCGCAGAAACGTTAGAAACATTGGCTGTTCATCGTGCCGATGGTTATAGCGGAATGAATACTCGTTCAAGTAAGTCTGTAAGTACTTCTGACTGACGGAATGATAAACGCCGCCGATGCCGCGCTTAATGAGTGACCAGAATCCCTCGACGGAGTTGGTATGGATATCGCCCATCACATACACCTTGGAACTGTGATGAATGCGGCGATGATTGTAGCAGCGGTTTGCGGCAAGCGTATTATACGCAGGAAGTTCGTCCGTATAGACCGTGGATGCTGGCAACACGTGTTCCCGAACCATCCCGCAAAGCGTCTTCGCGTCTGTGCTCTCAATGGCCTTAGCGACGACGCGGCCCTTTCTCTCCACCATGCCAAGAATCGGGGTCTTCTTTCGATCTCCTCGCATCGGGCGTCCAGTCCCATGCTTCCGCACGCCACCGTAATAGCTCTCATCCACCTCGACCTGACCGCTCAGTTTCGTTTCTTCCTGCAGCAGTTCGCGGATCTTGCCGAACATGCGCCATGCTGTTTTGTATGTGACGCCGGTTTGACGTTGAATCTCTTTCGCAGAGGTTCCACAGCGCGTTGACGCCATCACGTAGATGGCGTGAAACCAGAGCTTCAACGGAGTCGGCGATTTGTGAAAGATGGTGCCAGCCGTCGGATGCTCGTGGTGGCCGCAATAATCGCAGGAATACGACGGACGATCAGTATCGCGGTGATGCTTCGTTACCTTGTCGCAGATTTTGCAGTGGATGCCTTGCGGATACAGGTATTCCCGAAGCCAATCCAGGCAAGCGGCATCGTCCGGGAACATGCCATTGAAGTCGTTAATCGTGAACTTCTGCTGCTTCGGCGTTACGTTGTTCCAGAATTGCCGATCACCCATAGCCTATGATGCCACGGGCGGTACCTACTGTCAAGGGATAATTACCAAGCGGCCTGATTCTTCGCCTAACCGCTGCTCGCTTGCACAGTCTAAATGCCAGCCGGATGGAATGGACCGACCAAGCGGCCGCCGAACAGGCGCGCAGAGGCGATCAGAACGCCTTTCGTGTGCTCGTCGAGCGGCATAGCCGGGCAGTATTTCGTCTCGCCTTTCGCATGACTGGAAACGAACAAGACGCCGAAGACCTCGTGCAGGAGACATTTCTTCGCGCCTATAAACAGATCCATCGCTTCGATGGACGCTCTGCGTTCGGCACTTGGCTATACCGCATCTGCGCGAACTGCTCGCTCGATCTGATTCGCGCCAAGAAGAGCCGCCGTGAACAGCAGCCGCGCGACTTCGGAAGATGAGTCGCTGCATTGGCTGGACCGCGTGGCTGCGCCCGAGCCATCTCCGGAGAGGCTCGCCCGCAGCAGTCAACTTACAGCACTGCTCGAACCGGCGCTCGATCGGTTGAGCGAGATGGAGCGTGCAGCTTTTGTTCTGCGCCATTACGAAGGCTGCGATATCGAAGAGATCGCTCGCACGCTCGGAGTGCAGGCCAACGCCGCCAAGCATAGCGTCTTTCGCGCAGTTCAGAAACTCCGCCGCGCGCTCGAGCCGGCCTGGGGAGCCGTCCGATGAACCACCTCACCGAAGAAGAGTTGACCGAAGCTTATTACAACCAGGCGCATCCGCCGCATCTCGACGACTGCCCCGAGTGCCGGTCGAGCTTTGAGCGCTTATCGCAAACTCTCGAAGCCCTCCGCGACTATCCGATTCCGGAGCGTGCCGCAAATTACGGCGCCGAAGTGTGGAAGCGTTTGCTGCCGCAATTACCTGCGCCGAAGCGCCGCCGTGCCTGGTTTCAGTGGTGGACGCTCGCGCCGGTTTTGGCGACACTCGTTGCCATTGCCTTCGTCGCAGGCATGCTGACTGAACAGCGGCGGCAAGCAGAAGCGTATTCGAAGGCTCGGGAACGTGTTCTGCTGATCGCCCTCAGCCGTCACCTGGAGCGCTCTCAAATTGTGTTGTCGCAGATCGCAAACGGCACGCCCGCAACCATCGATCTTCCCGAAGAAAGCTCTCTTGCCCGAGATCTGCTTGAAGAAAACCGGCTGCTTCGTCAAAGCGCCGCGCACGACGGCGACACGGCAGATGCGGTTCTGCTTGAAGAGCTCGAGCGCGCGCTCCTCGATATCGCGAATGCGCCGCCCAATCTTTCCGCACCGGATCTCGCCAGCTTGCAAAACCGAATCGACAGCCAAGGCTTGTTATTCAAGGTCCGGGTCACCGGCTCGGATGCCCGTTTCAAAGGACAAAAGTTATGATTTTCGCCATTTTCTTCTTGACCATTTCGATGAGCGCGGCCGCGCAGCAATCGCCCTCTGGCTTCGCGCAGAGTTTTCAGGCCCGGCAAACCGGCCACGAAGACGCGGATTATCAAAAAGGCCTGCGCGCGCTCGATGCCCGGCAATGGGACCAGGCGATCGAGGATTTCAACGCCTCCGCCGACCGCAAAGGGCCAACCGCTGATGCGGCTCTTTACTGGAAGGCCTACGCGCAAAATCGCGCGGGTGAACGTGAAGACGCGCTCGACACCATCGCTGATCTGAAGGACGATTACCCATCCAGCCGTTGGATCAAGGATGCGAAAGCGCTCGAGCTGGAAGTCCGCTCCGCCACTGGGGCGCCCGTCAACGCGGCTTCTTACGGCGACGATGACCTGAAGCTTCTTGCGCTGAATAGCCTCATGGCGTCCGATCCCGATAAGGCTCTGCCGATCCTGAAACGTCTGCTCACCAGCAGCAATCCGCCGAAGATCAAAGACCGGGCGATGTTTGTGCTCGCCCAGAATCCGTCTCCGGAAGCGCACAAGCTGCTGGTTGAGGTCGCGCGCGATTCCTCCAATCCGGATCTGCAATTGAAAGCCATCCACTACATGGGAATGATGGGTAATCAGGGCAGCCGGGAGGCGCTAGCGTCAGTGTACAGTTCGTCTTCCGATCCGGGCGTCAAGCGCGCCATTCTCGAAGCCTTCATGATCTCCGGTTCGCGCGATTTTCTCCTGAATGCCGCGAAATCCGAGAAGAATCCTGAGCTGCGCCGCTACGCGATCAAGCAGCTTGCAATCAGTGGCGGAGAAGCGCAACTGTGGCAGCTCTACCAGTCGGATAATTCGACGGAAGATAAAGCGGCCATCCTCAAATCCATATTCCTGACCGGCAACTCCACTCACTTGGCGGAAATTGCCCGCTCGGAGCGCAATCCGGAGCTGCAGATCGCCGCTATCAAGTCGCTTGGACTCATGGGCGCGCAGGGCCAGGGAGACGTTCTGGTGTCTATCTATCGCTCAACTTCCAACCGCGACGTGCGCAGCGCGGTGTTGAACTCGCTGTTCCTGCAACAAAACGCGAAGTCGCTAATCGAGCTTGCGCGCGGCGAAAAAGATCCCGAGATGAAGAAAGAGATCGTCAGCAAGCTGGCTCTGATTCATTCGAAGGACGCAACCGATTACATGATGGAGCTGCTGAAGTGAGACTCGCGGCTTGTCTTCTATTTGCCTGCGTGGCGTTCGCTCAGAATCCGCAGCCGGACGTCACAAATGCGCGGTTCGAACAGCGCGCATTTTCGGGCCATCTTGAATCGCAGCTCAATGCCGCGAATGCGACCTGGTTGGGCTATGCCATCGCGAGCGCCCGGCGCGTCGAAAACAACTGCTGCGGCCGTTGCAATCTCGAAGGGTCGTGCAATATGAATGACAACGAACGATCGGGACACCGCATTGCCCTAGAACAAACCGGTACCATCGAGGTTCTCTATCGCGTGGAGCACGGCGCGATTGAAAAACTCCGCGTCGAGTCAATTGAATGTCCGCTCGATGCCGGCGGGCTGCCTTTCATCTGGCTGCAGAACGTTCCCGAGTCGGCGAGTCTCGCCCTGCTGGAACGTCTGGCGACGACGAGCGGCTCGGACTCCGTCCGGAACGGAGCAACTTTCGCCGTTTCCGAGCACGATGGTGCTCAGGCCCTTGCGGCGCTCGAACGTTTAGCCGCCCCTCCGCAAACCGCTCACGTCCGCGGGCAAGCGATCTTCTGGCTGGCTCAAAGAGCCGGCGAAAAAGCTGCCTCTTTCATCTCCAACACCATTCGAAACGATCCCGATACAGACATCAAAAAGAAAGCCGTCTTCGCCCTTTCACAGCTCCCCAGAGATGAAGGCGTGCCCCGGCTAATTGCAGTCGCGCGCTCGAATAATAACCGCGAAGTCCGCAAGCAGGCCTTCTTTTGGCTTGGCCAGTCGCAGGATCCTCGTGCGCTGGCGTTTATCGAGCAGGTGCTTGAGCGCTGAATTCCGTTGGCCTGCCGCGCAACAGCACACATCGGTCCCAGAATTGGACAGATCCACGGTGACAACCCTTTTCTTATGTGATATCTGGAACTTGGCAGCATGCGTGCTCGTATTGATCCACTGTTAGGGTCCACCTTGCGATGCCAGATTGGCAAACCATCTATACGATCTCGCCTTCTATCGATTCCACGCTCGCGCTAGAGGTTTTTAAAACCGGACTCAAGCGCGGCAAGAAGCACATGCTCTTCTTTGAGAACTTTCGAGGCGAGCTATCGTATATCAACGAACGCCCGGAATCCTCGCGCCTCGACCTGATGGTCGACGCAAACAGCGTCCTGTGCCGCGACGCCTGGCTCCGTCCAAAACAGCGGAAAGCGGTGATGTCCTTCGCGAAAACGAAAGCGCTCGACGTCGCGCATCATCCCGAGATCCGCTTTGCTTCTTCACGTGTCTCTGCCAAGCCTCTGCGCGGTTTTGTTGTCGAAGGCGTGCTCGCTATCCGCGGGATAACGCGGAATATTCGCGCTAACATCGTTCTCACCGCGATGAGCAGAGGCCGCTTTCAGATCGATGGGGACGCCCCGTTTCGGCTTAGCGATTTCGGCATTCATCCTCCGTCATCGCTGTTCGGACTTGTGGGCACGCAAGATGAGGCATTGCTGCGCCTTCTGTTATGGGCCACCGAGCCCGTGACCGCCGGCACTACCGTCACTCCTTAGAACATCCCGATTCGAATCGCACCCGCGATAGGATCTATGGCATGAGAAGATCCGCAACGCTGTGGTTGTTGAGTCTTAGCCTGCTTGCCGCACCGCTACTCCACGCCGCTTCTTCCGACGAAGTCTGGTGGAAGCAAGCGGTGATCTATGAAATCTACCCGCGCAGCTTCCAAGATTCGAACGGCGACGGCATCGGCGATCTGAACGGCATTGCCGAGCGGCTCGACTACCTCAAAGATCTGGGCGTGGACGCCATCTGGATTGCGCCCATCTATCCTTCCCCGCAAGTCGATTTTGGCTATGACATCTCCGATTACGAAAACGTCGATCCGCAATACGGCACGCTAGCGGACTTCGACCGCCTGGTAGCAGAAGCGACCAAGCGGAACATTCGCATCATCATGGATGCCGTCATGAACCACACTTCGGACAAGCATCCGTGGTTCGTCGAATCGGCAAGCTCGCGCACGAATGCAAAGGCGGATTGGTATGTCTGGCACGATGGCAAAGGACCCGGCCAACCGCCCAACAATTGGTTGAGCACATTCGGCCACTCCGCCTGGGAATACGACCCTAAAAGGAATCAGTACTACTATCACTACTTTTACATCCAGCAGCCGGATCTGAACTGGCGCAATCCGCAGGTGGAAACAGCGATGTTCGACATGCTGCGCTGGTGGCTGGACAAGGGCGTTGCGGGATTCCGCCTCGACGCGGTGCCCACGCTATTCGAAGACCCGACGCTTACAAACGAGAAAGTGCTTCCGGGCAAGAACAAGTTCGGCGACCAGAATGAATCGACGGTGCTGCAGGAAAATCTGCCTGAAGTTCACGGCGTGATTGAGCGGATGCGATCGATGGTCGACAAGTATCCGAACAACCGAGTGTTGATCGGCGAAACCTATCTTCCGAACGTGGAGGAATTGGACAAATGGTACGGCGGCGCCAAGCACAACGAGCTGCAATTGCCGATGGACATGCAGGTTGGCTTCGAATCCAAGCTGGATGCGAATACGTTCCGGCAGCGCATCAACGATGCCGAGACGAAGATCAACGGCAATCAGCCTCTATTTGTATTTGATAATCACGACAATCCGCGCTCGGCGTACCGTTATGGCGACGGCGTGCACAACAAAGAGATTGACCAGATGCTCGCGACGATTCTGTTCATGACACATTCGACCGCGATGATGTACTACGGCGATGAAATCGAAATGCCCACGACGATTCCGACGCGCAAGGATCAGGTTCGCGATCCGATCGGCATCACCGGTTGGCCGAAAGAGAAAGGCCGGGACGGCGAGCGCACGCCGATGCAGTGGAACAGCTCCACTGCGGCCGGCTTCAGCACAAATTCGCATCCGTGGCTGCCCGTCGCGCCCGATTACAAACAGGTCAACGTAGAAAAGGAATCGCACGAACCGGATTCCATGCTGAACTGGTACAAAAAATTGATCGCATTACGCCGCACGAATCCCGCGATTCATGACGGCGCCATGCATATGCTCGATACGGACAATCAGCAGATCGTCGCATGGACGCGCACCGCTTCGGACGGCAAAGTCGTGGTCGTGGCTTGCAGCTTTTCACCGGATCCTCAGGTCGTTTCGCTCAAGAGCGCAACCGGAGGCTCAGGGAAGACGGCCAAAACACTCGCCGCAAGCGGAGCCGGCAAGCAGAAAGATCAACTGAATCTGAATAGTGTCGCGCTCGGTCCGTACGGCAGCATCGTTGCCGAAGTTGACTAGCGCCGGTTTAGGTCGAGATGATCGGTTTCGCCTGAAGAATGCCTTGATATCCGTTCTTCATGCGGTTTTCGATGATCGCCCAGACTTGCGGATCGCAGCCTTTCCATTCGGCAACAGCCGTATTGCCAAGGTACGGGAGATCTTTGACGCCCATTTTGCTGGAAAAAAATCCGCCCACGGTCAGGCTGCGAAATTCATCGAAGAAAACCGCCCATCTTTCGTCTTCCTTCGTCGCGCGCTTCGGATAAGCGATGCGGTCGAGAATTTGTTTTTGCTGATCGGCGGAGGCATCGGCAAAGTCTTTCTCAAATTTCGCGTTTGACTCGCGGTCGAGCCACATCAATCCTCCGCAAATCTCGGCCTTCAGATTCTCGTTGCCGTCTTGCTCGGTGCGGAACGCGATCCAATCGTCGAGATATTCCGGAACACCGGCATCCGCGGCGCTGCCGCTGCGGTCGTCAGCGGGAATGATCAGCGCGCACAAGACTTGCACCGTCTTCCACTGATGATCATCGAATGTTTGCCGCTGATATGGGCCCTTCGAGCCATTTTCGGGAGCTTCCGTTTGCCCGTGTTCGTGTGTCTGCGCGGCGAGTGTTCCCGCCGTGAGCGCGGCCATTGCCGGCGCCGCGCCGATGATCTGAAAGAGATTGCGCCGGCTCACGCCATTTCGTGTCGTTGGTTCGCGTTTGTCCGCCATGATTCCTCGCGTTTTATACCTTGACGTTTAGCTTTTTGACTTGGTCCACGATGTACTCCGACGTCCGCCAGCCAAGCGCAGAAATCGTCAACGTGGGATTCTTGTCCGCGTTGCTCACGAACGGCGCGGCGTCGGTGATAAAGAGGTTCTTCACGTCCCAAGCTTGGCAGTATTGGTTCAACACAGACGTTTTTCGGTTATTGCCCATCTTGGTGGCGCCTACTTCGTGAATGATCTGCCCTCCGCGCGCGATACCCCAATTCTTGTCGGCCCCGTAGCTCTCGGTCACGATGCCGCCGGCATTCTTGATGATCTCCTGAAACGTCTCCTGCATGTGCTTTGCCTGCAGGATCTCGTCTTGGCTCCATTTGAAATGGAAGCGCAGCACCGGAATGCCCCACTCGTCTATCGTGCTCGGGTCGATTTCGCAATAGCTGTTTTCGTTCGGAATCATTTCGCCGCGGCCGGAGAAATATACCTCGCATCCGTATAGCTTCCGGAGGTTGTTCTTCATCTCGGTGCCATATCCGCCGCCCAGCCATTCGCGCGCGTATCCTCCCATGGTGCCCGCGCCCGGCAGGTCGCGCCCGCCGCCAATCTCGATGTGATATCCACGAGCGAATGGCAGCTTGCCTGCCTGTTGCTGCTTGTACAGCCACCACGGCATGTAGAGGTGCATGCCGCCGACTCCGTCTTCGTTCCGCGGCGGCAAGTCTTGCAGAATCGGCAGAAACCCGCCTACGTCCGCGCCCACCGTATCCATAATGTAACGGCCCACCAAGCCCGATGAGTTCGCGATTCCGTTCGGAAATTGCCCGCTTTTTGAATTCAGCATGATGCGCGCGGTCTCACAGCAGCTCGCCGCAAGCACCACGATCTTTGCGCGTACCTGCACTTCTTTTCGTGTCTTTTTGTCAACGTAGGAAACGCCGCTCGCCAATCCATCGCCGCCCACGAGCACTTCGCGCACCATGGCGCTGGTCCGCACTTCCAGGTTGCCGGTCTTCATGGCCGGAAAGATGTGTACGCCCGGCGAGTTGAAATTCGCGTTCACCCCGCACGAGCGCCCGCATTGCGCGCAATAGTGACACGCGGGACGCCCATGCAGCGGCCGCGTGAGAATCGCGAGGCGCGAAGGGATGCATGGAATGTTCAATTTCTTTGAGGCAAACTGAATGATCCGCTCATAACAGCGCGGCGCGGGAGGGGGCAGAAATTTTCCATCCGGAGTATTTTCCAGATTCTCTTGTGACCCGAATACGCCAATCAACTCCTCAGCCTTGTCGTAATAGGGGGCCAACTCCTCGTAGGTAATGGGCCAGTCGAAGCCTTTGCCGTCTCGCGTGTAGGGCTTGAAATCGTACGGACCCATGCGGAGTGAAATGCGCCCGTAGTGATTCGTCCGGCCGCCCAGCATGCGAGCGCGCCACCACATCCAATCCGATCCCGGCGCGTTTGTATATGGCTCACCCGGAACGGTCCATCCGCCGACCAGAGTGGCGTCAAATGCGCCCCATGGTTTGTCGTGCGTGCCCGCCCCGCGATGCGGAACGTTGTATGGCCATTCGAACATTTTCGATTGTTTCGTGCAATCGAACCACTCGCCGGCTTCGAGCATGCAGATTTTCGCACCCGCGTTGGCGAGCACCTGCGCCGCGACGCCGCCGCCGGCCCCCGAACCCACAATCACCACGTCGTACGTCTTTGGGGATGCGCTCGCCTGTGCCATGTCTTCCTAATCTATACACCCGGTGCGGTGGAAACCTTTATTTACGGCGCAAATCCGCCTGCGCGAGGATGGCAAAATAGCCCAACTGGTTGCTATACTTGAGCTTTACCCGCCGAGAAAAGACCTGACCAGATGTCTCGTCTTTGAGGAGCGCGCGTGCTTATCAGCCTCCACGAACTTGAATTACGAACGGTCCGATTTACGGTTGATATTCCTGCGGACGAAATCGAATACGATAGCAACCTACGCCAATCTTCGGTGCTCCACGCCGAAGGCTCGGCTCAATTGTTGAACCATACGCTCGGCGAAATCCGCGTGCAGGGCAAGCTTGCAGTAACGATGCAGGCGACCTGCGACCGCTGTCTTGAGGGGACATCGTTCCAAATAGCAAATCCATTCGATCTTCTGTATTTGCCGGCCGTTCATGCCGACTCGGGCGGCGATGATGAGATCGATCGCAACGCTATCGAAGTCGGCTACTATGACGGAAATGGATTGCCGCTCAACGACGTGCTGCGCGAGGTGGTTTTATTAGCTTTGCCGATGCAGCTGGTTTGCAGCGAGACCTGCAAGGGTATCTGTCCGGTTTGCGGCGAAAACCGCAATCAGCAGGATTGTGGCTGCCAACCGCGGGCGGTCGACGATCGCTGGAGCAAATTGAAGAACTTCCGGGCCGAAGTTGGTCCGGTCAACTGAGCGCTTACAAGGCGCGAAATTCCATAATGAATTGAGAGACCCGCTAAAACTATGCCGAATCCAAAACGCCGCCATTCCAAGCGCCGCACTTCCACCCGCCGGGCACACGACGCACTGCGCGTGCCGCAGCTTGCCGAATGCCCGAACTGCCACGAAAAAATTCGCGCGCACCGCGCCTGTCCGCATTGCGGCAAATACAAGGGCCGCGAAGTGATCGAAGTCGTGGAAGCTTGATCCAGGACCGGAACAGCTTCTGGTACCCTATCAACCGAAGTTGATCCGAATCAGGAGCAGAAAAGACCCGCCCACATGGTGACCATAGCGCTCGATGCGATGGGAGGGGATCATTTTCCAAAACCTGAGATCGAGGGCGCGCTGCACGCGGCCAAAACTGTCGGGGTTCGGGTGATCCTGGTCGGGAGCGAAGATGTGGTCCGCAAGGAGTTGGATCGCCATTCCGGCTGGCAAAACCTGCCCATCGAGATCCGCCACGCGAGCGAGCAGATCGGCATGCACGAGAGCGCCGGCAAGGCAGTTCGCGCGAAGAAAGACAGCTCGATCCGGGTCGCCTCACGCCTGGTGCGGGATGGCATCGCGCAAGGCGTTGTCTCGGCCGGAAATACCGGCGCAGTGATGGCGACCGCCAAGCTTGTGCAAGGCATGCTTCCCGGGGTCGATCGACCTGCGCTGGCATCCGCTTTCCCGACGCTGAATGGAAAAGCCGCGGTGATGCTCGACGTCGGAGCCAACGTCGATTGCACGCCCAAGATGCTGGCTCAATTTGCCGTCATGGGCAACGCCTATTCCCGCGTGATTTTCCGCACTCCGAGGCCGCGGGTCGGGCTGCTATCCATTGGCGAAGAGGAACACAAAGGCAACACGCTTACTCACGAAGCTCAGCCTCTATTGAAGAGCCTTCGGCATCTGAATTACATCGGCAACGTGGAAGGCCGCGATGTCTATACCGGATCGGTTGACGTGATTGTCTGCGACGGGTTCGTGGGCAACGTTGCGCTGAAAGTGAGCGAAGGGCTGGTTGAGGTGATCCGCCAATTGCTCAAGCAATCACTTAAGGCCAGCATCACCCGCCAAGTGGGCGCTTATCTCGCGCAAGGCGCATTCAAGGATTTTAAAAAGCGCGTGGACTATTCCGAGTACGGCGGCGCGCCGCTGCTTGGATTAAACGGGATCTGTATCATCTGCCACGGGCGATCCAGTGCCAAGGCGATTCGCAACGCCATTCGTATCGCAAAAGAGTTCGCGGAAGGCAAAATCAACGAACGAATTGCAACGGAGCTAGACGGCTGGGCATCCGCAGAAGCGGGGTAATATGGGCGCTTGGTTCCGGTGGTTTGCGCTTGTCGCACTCGTGATTGCGCCTGTTTTCGCAGCGCGCGAGGATCCCGTGGAGTGGACGCTTGCTCCCGCCGATGGGAAATCGCGCGTCTCACCCGGTCATCACGTGTTCCTCGAGCTTAAAGCGGTGATCTCACCCGGATGGCATCTCTATTCGCCGACAACGCCACCGGGCGGACCGATCATTACCAAAATTCGACTTGATCCGAATCCAGCACTTACTAGCTACTTACTTTATTGCCCGCAACCAATCCGGAAGTTAGATCCGAACTTTCAGATAGATACAGAAACTTACGCCGGTCAAGCGATTTTCTATCTGGACGGGGTTGGGAGTAAGTCGGCGGCGGGCGAAATACCTTTTACCGCAACCGTCCGCTACCAGGCCTGCACGGATGTGAAATGCCTGCCGCCGGTAAAAAAGACAACTGCGCCCGCGACAATTATGTTCACTGCGGACGCACGATCTGCAAACTTCAAACTTCCACCCGGCTACATGAGTGTACCGTTGTCGGGGCTGGTCTCCAGCTATACGAAGCCGCCCGTCTCCGCATCGGCTCCAGCTTCGCAGAACCTGCTTGCTTACCTGCTGACCGCCTTCGGATTCGGCCTTGCCGCATTATTTACGCCGTGCGTGTTTCCGATGATCCCGATCACCGTTTCTTTTTTCCTGAACCAAAGCGCGACGACGGCGGATCGCAGGCAGCGCAGCGGATGGATGCAGGCGCTCGTCTTCTGCCTGGGGATCATTGTTCTCTTCACCGGCCTTGGTTTTCTCGTCACGGCGATTGCAGGTCCTTTTGGAGTCGTGCAATTGGGCTCCAGTCCGTGGGTCAATGGATTTATCGCGATTGTGTTTTTTGTGTTCGCGCTGAGCTTACTCGGCGCGTTTGAACTGCGCCTGCCCTCAGGCCTGCTCACCAGGCTCGATCGCGCATCCCAGACGGGCGGTTATGCCGGCACGCTGCTCATGGGACTGACGTTCTCACTTACCTCGTTTGCTTGTATCGGGCCCATTGTCGGCCCCCTTCTGATCGCGTCGGTGCAAGACAAAGGCGCGCAGCCGGTTCTTGGAATGCTCGCATTTGCGACTGGACTGGCAGCGCCGTTCTTTCTGCTCGCGCTCTTTCCGTCTTACCTGCAAAAACTCCCTCGCAGCGGGGCATGGATGGTGCGCGTCAAGGTCGTGCTTGGTTTCATCGTGCTTGCCGTCATGCTGAAATATCTCAGCAATGTGGACCAGGTTCTGCAGTTTCATTGGCTGACGCGGGAACGTTTTCTGGCCGCCTGGATTGTGCTGTTCGCGCTGCCGGGGCTCTATTTACTCGGGTTTTTGCCGATGGAGGGTATCAAAAAGGACGACCGCCTCGGCGTTTCGCGCGCGCTGATCGCAGCACTGTTTCTCATCTTCTCAATCAGTCTCGTGCCGGGGCTATTCGGTGGGCGTTTGGGCGATCTGGACGCATTCATCCCCGAAGCTATCAACACGGTGTTCGGCGCCTCGGCAGCTTCAGGCGAAGCTCAACCTGCGAATTACTTCAAAAACCAGCTGGATGCAGCGTTGATTGCCGCGCGCCAACAGAATAAGCGCGTGCTCGTCAATTTCACGGGCTATGCGTGCACGAATTGCCACTGGATGAAAGCCAATATGTTCCCGCGCCCCGAGATTCAATCGGCGCTCAAGGACCTGATCGTCGTCGATCTCTACACGGATGGCACCGATGCTGAATCGGAGAAGAATCAGAAGCTGGAAGACCAGAAATTCAACACCGTTTCGATCCCGTTCTACGCGCTCATGGATGCGGACGAAAACGTGATTGCAAGTTTTCCGCAATTGACCCGCGACCCGGAAGAGTTTCGCAGGTTCTTAACTTCCGGTTCGCCGGCGCAAACTGCGTCTGCGATGCTACGTTGAAGAGCAGATTTTCTCCTCGAACCCGCCGTTATCTTTGCACCTCCAACCCAGCAATTTCGCTGGTTCTTGCGGGGAGAGGGGTGTACGTGCCGTGCAACGCAAACGCGCGGTCCCAATTTGAGTTCTGAACGCATCCAATGTTTTATGAGCGCTGTTCAAACGGCCGCGCACACAAATGCGGCGCAACCGGAAGGCGCGGAAGCACATCTCTTTGCGCCCATTCAGATTCGCAATGTCAGGCTCGCAAATCGCATCGTTGTTTCTCCTATGTGCCAGTATTCTTGCGAAGACGGCTGCGCCAATGATTGGCATTTGGTGCATTTGGGTAGCCGTGCGGTGGGCGGCGCCGGGCTCATTTTCTGTGAAGCAACGGCCGTCGAGGCGCGAGGCCGCATCTCGCCATACGACCTCGGGATTTGGAAGGATGAGCATATTCCACCGCTCGCGCGCATCGTTCGTTTTCTGAAGCAGAATGGTTCGGCCGCAGGTATTCAGCTCGCGCATGCCGGCCGCAAGGCAAGCACCGAAGCGCCATGGCACGGACGGCGCGCTGTGGATCCCTCAGATGGAGGATGGCAGCCCGTTGGTCCGAGTGCGGTTCCGTTCGACAACGCCTCGCTTCCTCCAATTGAGCTCAGTATCTCTGAGATTCACGAAATTACACGCGCTTTTGAGGATGCTGCAAAGCGTGCGCTCGAAGCAGGTTTCGACGTGATCGAATTGCACGGCGCGCACGGCTACCTCATACATGAATTCCTGTCGCCGCTATCGAATAGGCGCTCCGATGAATATGGCGGATCTTTTCGAAATCGCATTCGGTTCGCAGTAGAAGTCATTGAGGCGGTGAGAAAAGTGTTGCCTTCGAGCACTGCACTGTTTCTGCGAATTTCAGCAACGGACTGGGTCGAGGGGGCGTGGAATCTTGACGAGTCCGTTGAGTTGGCGCGCTGTGTTCGAAAGCTGGGCGTCGATCTGATCGATTGCTCTTCGGGAGGGTCGTCACCTGACGCTGCTATTCCGTTACGCCCCGGTTATCAGGTACCATTTGCGGAACGGATTCGAAAGGAAGCGGGTATCCTCACGGGCGCCGTTGGACTGATCACCGAGCCCAGAGAAGCTGATGAGATTCTTTGCAACGGGTCAGCCGATCTTGTCTTTCTGGCCCGCGAATTCTTGCGTGAGCCGTACTGGCCGATCAAAGCGGCACACACGCTCGGCACGGCGATTCCTTTACCGGTGCAATATGCCCGAGCCTTCCCGAATCAGCCCAGCAAATAAGTCGTTTCGGGCCCCTGATTCCAGGCCTTACCATATCGAGGGCAGAAATTCTTTTCGACCTGACTCGTCGTCAATCTCTACACGGGTGGCTTGACTTCCGGCTCGGCGGCGCAAACTGCGTCCGCGATGCTACGCTGAAAAACAGATTTGCCGCTGGGCGGATGTGGCGGAATTGGCAGACGCACTGGATTTAGGTTCCAGCGCTCGCAAGGGCGTGGGAGTTCAAGTCTCCCCATCCGCACCAACAACTTAGTTCGGTTGGCCATTCGCGTATTGAGTGCCGAATGGACGGCTTGTTGAGGTAGCGAGCACGTGCTCGACCGGTCGTGAAAAGACGGGAGGACTTATGGATTTTTCGAGACGCGATTTCGCCAAATTGGCTGCTGGGTTGCTTTCGAGTGCGGCATTCGCCCGATCCGAAGGTGATCACCCTGTGCGCTTGGGCGTTTGCACGTATAGCTTTCGGGACCTGCCCAGGGTCAATGGCGACGCCGTTGGGCCCGTGATCCAGGCCTTGAAGGAAACTCACGCGGATATCTGCGAGCTGTTCTCGCCACAGCTAGAGCCGGAGAACGTGTTGTTTACGAAGCTGCTGCATGAAGCAACCACGCCAGGGCCCGATGGCAAGACGCCGTCAATGAAAGAGCTGCGGTCCAAGTTCGCCGCTGCGATGGATAGTCCGGAGGCGAAGCAGTACCGGGAGAAGCTGCGCGAATGGCGACTGAACACGCCCATGTCCCATTTCGATGAGGTCCGGCAGCAGTTCACGGAAGCGGGCGTCGAAATTTTCGCGTACACATTGAATTTCTCGAAGGACTTCACGGATCCGGAGCTGGACAAATGTTTCCAGCAGGCGAAAGCGCTACGCGCCAAAACGATCGCGTCTTCGACGGAGATCAGCATGCTGCCCCGGCTGCAGCCATTGGCGGAGAAGTACAAAATCACGGTTTCCGTACACGGCCACAGCGAAACTAGTAATCCCGATGAGTTTTCGTCTCCGGCTACCTTCGAGACGGCATTGAAGAGGTCGACGTGGTTCAAAGTGAATCTGGATATTGGGCATTTCTCGGCTGCGGGCTTCGATCCGGTGGCGTTTATTCAAAGCCACCACGCGCAGATAACGCATCTTCATTTGAAAGATCGGAAGAAGAACAACGGACCGAACGAGCCGTTCGGGCAAGGCGATACGCCGATCAAACAAGTATTGCAATTGCTGCAGCGGACCGGTTACCCAATTCCGGCGCTGATTGAGTACGAGTACGCAGGCAAAGCCGATCCAGTGCAGGAAGTGAATAACTGCCTGGCATATTGCCGGGAAGCACTGGCCTAATACTGGCCGAGTCGGTATTGACCGGTTCTATTAAAACGCAGAATTAACACGACCATACAGATTGCGCTGAAGGCGAAGTAAGAACCTAGCCAATGCAGGGACTGCGCCGGCGCCCGAGGGTCCAGAGAGATCCATCGAAAGATAAATGCAAGAAACGCGACCGCAAATCCAACCGAAACAATCCCAACAGCGCTAAGAAGCCACGTATCAGAGAGGCGATTCGAGTTTCGCGCAACCGCGAAGTCGTAACCACCGATGCTCAAAGCCATTACGAACACAAGGAGCGCCACAGTACGAAACGCGAGAGGGCCAGTCCAAAAAGCAAAAATCGCTCCCAGTGCGCTGCAAGCAATGCCATTCAGCACAAGCAGCCATGAATTGTTCTTCCTGGCGCTCCATAATCCGGCTGCAAGGGTGCAGATTCCTGCCGCAAGTGTGAGCCGACCTAGATCAAGCATCGTGCGGTGCCACGCATGATACCTTAGATCTGCGTTTTGCTCGACCAAGTAGAGGGTCGAAATTATCACATCCAGAACGCCACAGACCGCCAGTAGCCACCAGCTCTTCAATAGTTTTCGAGACAAGCACGTCCCCCGATCTGCGGCCCGCGGGCCACTCCCTAATCTTCCCACTAAATTGCTATGTCCGCTTGGACGCATGATGAAGATGCATGCCTGTGATTTCGCTTGAAACGCGCATACTCGCATCCGTGGACCGCTGCTTCGACCTCTCGCGCGACATCGATCTTCACACCCGATCGACGGAGCGGCGAAATGCGTTGATCAAGCAGGCCCCAGAGGAAGACTCGCCGTTCACAGCAGCTTGATGAAAACTTGCTTTCGGTCCACCGGGTAGTGAAACACCATCAAGTCTCCTCGTTTAAAACTCGGACGTGGAAAAACTCGTACCAGCATGTGGTCCCTGATCAGCAATGTGTTCTCCATGCCCCCTGAGGACACCACGTAAGCCCGCACGGAGGGTGAATGCACCGACAGCAAAGGCAAACACCGCAGTAACAATCGCCGTGCGCGGCAAGTTCGGATGAAGCTTGGAAGTTTCTGCAGCCATCGTTTATCTCATCTAGAGCGAAGATGTTCAGTCTTCCGGGACAGGCAGCGGGTGGCAATCTACCTTATTCTTCTCCAGATCTCCAGTGCCGAGACTGTTAAAGAACTGCTGGAAAAGCGGATTGAATGTGTAATCCGCCTGTTCCCATGTTTTCTTAAAAAGAGGCTGACGAGCCCAGAAGCGGAAAATCGTGAGCCAGCCCTTATTCTTCGGGTTTTCGCGGTTGTCTACTTGTTGGAGTTGCAGATCCGCCCAAACATTCTCCATGAGCTGGATCAATTCGAGGCAGTAGAAGAAGGCTCTGCGCTGGATGTGGTCACGGTCGGCGGCCGGGAGCTCGGGCGGCGCAGCCGGGGCCAACGTTAGGCCCGGCGGAGCTATGATCTGTGCGTCAAAATATCTCAAATCGGCATCCTGGCTCAAGCGAGCCAACAGGGCTGTATACGTCTCCGCATGGCGCGACTTGACCGTATCGGGAATGTCGGTTGGCGGGTACCACTGTTGTTCGAGACATCGGAACAGATGCTCAACCCAACCGCGTTGGCGTTGAGATGGGGAATTTTCTTTACATCCGCAGCCGGCCACATTCCCAAATGCTGATTCCACGACGTGCAGTCCGAGCCGGCGGTAACTCTCAAACTGAGATTCAGTGAAGAATTGATTCGCAGTTGTCTCCTGTGGGAAATCAGGGTGAGCAGATTTGTATTGCGCCACATCCTCAGGCTCATCTCCGGTGAGACTGGACTTTAGATACAGAATCCAGCCAACATCTTGCCGCGCATCGGCAGTTGCCGGGTAGTTTATTCTTCCGACGACGCAGTGTGTGGTGCTTAGGCCGTCTTTCAAAAACATTGGGCGGGGATTTAGATCGATGCTGACGCCAAAGTCAATGCGCGATTTACGAATCGCGCCACCTAAAGACCCGAAGGTCATATCGGTGTCTTGTTCTCCGTCGCCGACGATGATGTATCGGCAGCGCCGCCGGATTAATTCATAAAGCCCCAGATTTTCAAAATGCCCGCCGTCGGAGAGATTGAAAAAAGCAGAGCGCTCATCAGTTTGCGCGAAAAGTTCCGAAAGCAGCGGAATGAGGGCCCAGCGAGGGCCTATTTTGGAACTCGGTTTCTTCCGGCGAGAGTTGCCGATCCACCAGCCCAGGCGTACATCGAACACAGTAAGTAAGAAGGCAACTGCAGCGGAGGTGTGATAACCCCAATCCGGATTCGCTGCCGCGCCGGAAATTCCCATGCACGTTCCAATGTCGAGCCCGCGGCCTGGAATCGAGTACTCACAGGTGCGACGGAATCCGTACGGTTCGAGGGTCGCATCGGATCCCATTTGCCGAACGTCTTCGGGCGATCTTGGCGGCACATAACCGCTGTATAGCGGCGTAAAGATGAAGGACGTGCCTTTACGCTCGCGTTTGGCTAACTCAGTGCCGGTGTTGAGGTTTAATGTTGCGCAAAGGATTGGATACGGGCCAGAATAGCGAATCGGAGCGTTTGATTCATTTTCGTGGCAGGAATACGTTGTTTCCGGTTTCGCCAGTAAGGTTGCCAGCGGAAAATCGTCGGAAGAATCAAAGCCGGTCAAACGGCTGGGTTTCCGATTTTGATGGCTTGCTCCCAAATAGCATCGCACCAAACGGTTCTTATAAAAATAGTGCATTGAGAATTCATTGATGTTAATGCGGAGGGGGAGGAGGCCTAGTGCGACTAGGAAGATGAAAGTCAGAAATGAGGTTGCCGCCCAGCCAAGCTGGCTATTCCAATATTCAATCTGGAATCCTTGTAAGTTAGTCGCATCCATCCACGCATGAATTATTCCAACCGTCCCATAGGAGATCAAAAGCATCAAGCCAATGACAAAAACAGGAGGCGCTGCCTGGCCGACGATCTCTAGCGTCTTACTGTGTCCGGGATCGCCCGGCCTGCCGCTGGTTTTGGAACTCATTCCCGAAAGCACGCCGCCCGCGGTCGTCAGCATCCAGGCCGCTGTAACTCCCGACTTAGCCGCGAGGGACGGAATTGCAGAAATCCAAGGAGGTCCCAAAACGCAGATGGTGAATAGGGCCGCCCAAGCGAATAGAAAGATGCTCAAGAACGCGCCGACGCGTGCGAACCATTCGCGGCCGGCATCGGGAAAGTCGGCTGCCATGAGCCCGATATGGAGTCCGGCGCCCAGGATGAATATCAATCCAACGAGCGGAGGGCCGTAGGCGACAGTGTGCCATGCGTCCCGCCAGGTTCCTGTCCAATCGACGATGAGGACAATCAGCGCGGCGGTTCCGGCAGCCGCTACGGCTGGAAATACAAACAACCACAGCCATCGGAGTTCCTGGCCTCTCTTATGGCGTTGGCAGTAACATGCAAGAAATCCGCCTCCAGCCTGGAGGATGAAGAACAGTAAGAACAATGCACCCAAACTTGCGGCGAATTTAGTCCAAGACCAAACAACTCCGAATGTGGGTCCGCTAGACCAGGCAAACACAACGGCGGCGGCGAGCATCAGGGCGGCGCATGTCACAGCCCAAGCCGCGCGATCGAAGCGGCTGGGCTTTAGTTTGTTTGACGCCTCAGGACTCACGACGCCGCGAACGCCATTTCCAGCGATCAAGACGGCGAGCAACAAGAGAACGCCCACGATGAACGCGACCCAGTGTATGCGATCATCCGAAACATTCGCAAAAATCGACTGGCGAATAAAGCCAGCGTGAAAGCTGAAGAGAACGATAAGCGCGAGGAATGGAATGAGCATTAATAAGTTCAGGAACATATTCCGGAACCAGATGACTAAGATGACCCAGAAATCCGCACTTAACAGGCTGAGGTCCGGCGCTAAGTAACTGCTGTATTTACGCAAGAATGCGATTGGGTCTTCACTTGGCGTGCCATGCGGTTCGCAATCTGGGCGCCGCCGGAGAATTCTTTCTGTTTCATCCAATCCAAATCGCTTGATGACGCCGTGCAGCCACGTGCCTATGTAACCACCGCCCGACACAGTCGAGAGGTAATCGATGTAGGGCAGAAGACCAACGCGTGCGAGCCCTTGGAGAATGCCGAGGTTGAAGGTGCCACTGCGTATGCCGCCGCCCGAGAATGCGACTCCGAGGAACCCAGGGGCATGCGGTTCATAGGGAATGTCCAGCTTGTCGCGCCGGGCTTTGATCTGGCAGGCTTCTGCCTCGAGAAGGGTGTTTTGGTCCACAGCGGCGGTCATACTGCTTATGTCTGGCGTTGGTTTCGGTTGCACTTCGGGCCTCCTCGCGCAGTTTCTTATTATGCATTACTCGTCTTCATAGATATAATGCGTTTTCATTGCATTGGCAACTGGCCTTCATTTACTTACGTGCGGTGTTTGCCAGGAAGGGAAGAGCTCTTGTTAAATAAGCGAGCCCAATGTTATTTGACACGGACAATATGCGGAGTATACTTCGAAGGGTTACCGGAGTTTAAACCTAAATTCTGGCGCTTGCAAGCGCGGATGCTCGCCAGAGAGGAAACGCATGGGTAAGGCGATTGACAGTTTGAGTGAAGTGCAACGTGCTTTTTTCCGGGCGGGTATCAAACGGCGTGGATTATCACCCGACAAGCTCACTGAACATGACACATCGATGACGGTCCTGTATGGGACCGCGCCATTGCTTATCCGCGAAAAAGTGCGCCGCTTAAGGTCATGCCGGAACAGAGCATCGAGGAAAGCCAGATTTGCGAGAGCATTGGCATGGCTCAGGGAAACACCTTTCGGTTGCTCGCGGCGCCAGAAGTGTTTTGACAGTTCAAGTCTTTCGTGCGCATCAAAGAAGAGAGATCAAGGATGCACCGCTCATGCTAGCTAAAGGCGTAGCTCAGAAAGTGACGATCTACGTCAATCAAGACACGCGCGCGCACGTAGAGCCGCTGTGGTCCACGATCCTCAGTTTTCTGCACTCCCGGCATGTCGCGGGAGCAACCCTGCTGTGGGGAGACGTGGGATTCGGCAGCCATGAGCAATTGCATAATCCGCGATCGGAATACGCCGGCGAGCACCGTCCAGCGCGGATCGAGTTCGTTGAAAGCATGGCCCGTGTGGAAGAACTACTGTCGGCGCTTTACGAGATGGTTACCGATGGATTGATCACCGTCCAGGAAGTGAGGGTCGTAAAATCCGTCTCAAAGGATCGGCGATCGCTCGAACCCGAGCTCCCCCGCAAGATCGTCATAAACCCAGCAAAGTTAGTGCGAATTTACCTGGGCGAATCGGATAAATGCAAAGGCGAGCCGCTCTACGAAGCCATTGTGAAGACGTTGAGAGTGTTAGAGTTTTCGGGGGCGACCGTTTATCGGGGAATATTCGGCTACGGCGCCAAGCGCCACACGCACAAAACCGGCCGTTTTCATATTTCTCACGATCTGCCGATCATGATTTCTATTATTGAAAGGCCGGAAAAGATTGACGAATTAGTCCAACTTGTCTCGAGCATGATGCCGGACGGATTAATCGTAACTTCCGATGTCGAATTGCAGCAGATTGTGCGGGAGATTTCGTCGAGCGATGAGACGCAGTAACAAATGAATAGCCAGCCGGGTAAATTATTGCGCCTGTATGTGAGCGAACACGATCGCTATGGCGGCAAGCCACTGTATGAAGCGATTGTTGCGCGCTGCCAGGAACTGGGATTGGCTGGGGCGACGGTCTTTCAAGGCTTGGAAGGGTTTGGCCACACGGCCGAAGTTCATCGGCCTCATCTCTTCATTCACGATCAACCGATTGTCATCACAGTCATCGACACGCAGGAAAAAACTGCGGAAGCTTTGCCGGTGCTGCGGGGAATGATGGCGAACGGAGTGATCGCAATAACCGATGTAGAAATGATAGTCATATCGCAAGGTTCCGTTTCTACTCAGTCTTGACTGGCCGATTATCAGTGCGGCCACAGGTAATTAGAAAGCATCGCGCCTAGCCACGCGCATACTAACCCGAGGACAACGCTCACTATCAGATAAGTTATCGCGATAGGGGCCGCGCCGCCTCGCAGCGCCGTAAACGTTTCCCATTCGAAGCTGGAGAATGTGGTGTAGCCGCCGAGGATGCCAGTGACTAGAAACAGACGCCAATTCGCGTGGATCGACGGACGGTTCAGGAAGCACATCATCAGAACTCCGATCAGAAAGGATCCTGTGATGTTGATTAAAAAAGTGCCGAGAGGGAAAACCGCGGAATACCACTTTCCGACAATCGTGCCGACGGCGAAACGAGATACTGCGCCGAGCGCGCCTCCCAGCATGACGATCAGGTATCTGGTCATGTAAACCCCTCCCGTAAAAGTTTGGAGGAGTCATCAGCCACGAAGGGCGGTTACGGCGAACTCCATCGCCCGGTCAAGCTTCAGATTGCCAGTACTCGACAACTCTTGTCAATGCTTCATACATTCGAGCGATGCAGAGCTTCTGGCGTTTTTATTGTAACGTCTTGCTTATCGCGGGGCAATATCGGCGCGTCGTGAGAGCAGATATTCGATCCAGGTGCTCATTCCACTCCCGGTCTTCGCGGATACGGGAAGAACCGTCATACCAGGACGAACCGCTTCGATGTTAGCGCGCGCCGTCGTCCAGTCGAAATCGACCGCTTCGGCCAGATCGGTCTTGGTGATGACCGCGAGGTCGGCGCTATTGAAGATAGTGGGATATTTAAGCGGCTTGTCCTCGCCTTCGGTAACGGAGAGCAGCACGAGCCGGAGATTTTCGCCCAGGTCATACGACGACGGGCAGACGAGATTGCCGACGTTTTCAATAAAGAGAAAGTCGAGATCGGCGAGACACCAATCGGCCAGCGCGTTTTCGATCATGGCGGCTTCGAGATGGCACAGCGTGCCAGTGGTGATCTGCTTGACCGGAACCTGGCTGCGGGCAAGACGGGCGGCGTCGTTTTCGGTGGCGAGATCGCCGACCAGCGCGGCCGGACGATAGTGCTGCTTTAGAAGCGTGAGCGTTCTCTCGAGAAATGCGGTTTTACCGGAACCGGGGCTTGATACAAGGCTGACGACGAAGAGGTTTTCGTTCTCGAAGCGGCGGCGTAGGGCGCGCGCCATTTCATCATTGCGCTTCAGGATGTTCTGGCGCACTTCGACGATGCGAGGCGAGGTCGTCATTCGCCGAGCTCCATAGCCGAGACCTGCAACTCGCGCCCCGGCACCTCTTCGACCACGATCTTCGATTGCGCGAACCGTGTTTGCTCGGCGGCGAGTTCATAGGCCGAGAGCAGAGCTTCCTTGACAACGCCCGAAAGCCTTCCGATTCTGAGATGAATGGCTTCGACGCGCGGATTGCCGCGACGCTCCGCTTCTTCTTCGACGAGATCGAGAATGCTAAGGGCGATCGAGAGCTCATGCATGGAAGTGTTCCATTTCTGCAAATGCGGCGAGAGCGGCCTGCCCGAGACTGATCCCGCCGTCATTGGGCGGGACGGCGGAATTCGTCCAGACGCGGACTTGCGCGCCGTCAAGCAAGGGTTTGGTTAATTCGAGTAAGAGCTCGTTTTGAAAGACGCCGCCGGAAAGAACGATCGTATCGATGGAATGCATTTCGCACAAATTCAGCGCCGCTCGCGAGACGGCATCTGCAATCGCGGAGTGAAAGGCGCGTCCGATTTCCGCAGGCGGGCGATTTTGCAGGCGATCCTCGATGATGCTTTCGAGCAAAGGATGCCAGTCGAGCGTGTCACGGTCCAGGGGAAAACGGTATGGATCGCAATCGGGTGCGCGACGGGCGAGATGCTCCAGCCACATGGCGGCCTGGCCTTCGAAGGTGATCTCGCGCGTAAAGCCCAGGAGCGCGGCGACGGTATCGAACAGGCGGCCGGCTGACGTGGTTGGGAAGGTGCGAACTTTTTTGCGCAGCAGATCGAGAGAGGCGCGATAACGTTGCGGGAAATGGAACGGCGCGGCTTCGAAATCTGGCGGATTTTCCAGTTGGACTAAGAAGCCGGCTGCGCATTGTACGGGCCAGCGAGCGGCGGCGTCTCCTCCAGCCAGATCAGCGGTTTTGAGATGCATGGCGCGGCTAAAGCCAGTTGCGACGCTGCCCACGAAAAATTCACCGCCCCAGATGGTTTGATCGTCTCCGAAACCGGTGCCGTCGAAACTGACGCCGATTACGCGCGTGTGCCAGGCTCCGTGCTCGGCGAGAACAGAGGCGATATGTGCGCGGTGATGCTGCACCGGGATCTTGCGCAGCGACGGCAGATCGCATGCATGAGCGGTTGAGGCATATTGCGGATGGGCATCGTGCGCGATCACTAGGCGATCAAAATCGACTTCATACATGGACGTGAGATCGCGAATGGCTTGCTTAAAGGCTTCGAGGGAAGAGTAATGATCGAGATCGCCGATGTGTTGGCTGACGAAAGCCTGGCCATCAACGACCAGCGTGATGGTGTTCTTTAGATCGGCGCCCACGGCGAGAATGGGTTCGCGGCAACGAATGGTTGCGGCTGCGCCGGGCGCGTAGCCGCGAGAGCGGCGCAGAATGACGGGCCCGAATGGGCCGGCGCGAGCAACGGAATCATCGATGCGGCGGGCGATGGGGCGCTCGCCGATGAGAAATGCGTCGGCGATTCCGGAGAGAGTTTCGCGCGCGTCTTGATCCTCAAAAGCAATCGGTTCGCTGGAGCGATTTGCGCTCGTCATGACGAGAATGCCGGGCGCGCCGGCGGCGAAAAGAAGGTGATGCAAGGGCGCATAAGGCAGCATGACGCCGAGTTCATCGTTATCTGGCGCGACTTCGGGCAGGTGAACCTTCGCTTGTGCGACGACTATGGGACGCGCCGCGGAGGTGAGCAACGCTTCCGCTTTGGGCGAGAGGTGAACCAGCGCGCGGGCGGTGTCGAGGTCCCCAACGATAAGCGCGAAGGGCTTCTCTTTGCGATATTTTCGCTCGCGCAGCGTGTGTACCGCGGCAGCATCGCGAGCGTCGCACGCAAGATGATACCCGCCGATCCCCTTAATCGCAAGGATCCTGCCATCCTGCAACAGGCGAACTGCCGTTTCGATCGCCCCAACGGCCGTTTCGGCGCCGTCGATGTAATATTGCGGTCCGCAGCTCGCGCAACCAATCGGTTGTGCATGAAAACGCCTATCATTCGGGTCGCTGTAATCCCGGGCGCAGACATCGTCCAGGGGCCAATGTTTCATGGTCGTATTCGGACGGTCGTACGGAAGGCATTCGAGGACGGAAAAACGCGGGCCGCAGTTCGTGCAGTTGATGTACGGATAAAGATAGCGGGGATCCGCCGGGTCGAACAGCTCTTTCAGGCAAGCCTCACAAACGGGCAGGTCGGGCGAGATGCGAACAGAAGGATTCGTCTTGCGGCGGCTTTCGCGAATAGTAAAATCGCTCAGCCCAGCGGCATCGGAAGGCTGGATGTCGATCGCGGTGATTTGCGCAGCCGAGGGCGGGCGCGCCGCAAGCTCAGACAGAAACGTTTCAAGAGCTGGCTCTGCTCCCTCGACATGAATATCGACACCTTCGGCTTGATTCAACACCCAACCAGTGAGCGAGTTGGCGCGAGCCAGACGAAAGACGAACGGACGGAAGCCGACGCCCTGCACGACGCCCCGAACGCGGATGCTTCGCGCGGCGATCATGAATGCGGCGCCTCGAAGAGCTCGCGCAAAACGTGATAAACAGATGCCTGGACTTCCTGGATGCGCGGGATGTAATCCGAGCGGATGATGAGTGCGTGATCGGCCAGGCCTCGTCGCACAATCTCGCCGCCGTCATAGCCGACGAGAGCGACGGTGAGCAGATTGCGCTTGCGTGCTTCTTCAAGCGCCATGATAATGTTGCGCGAGCCGCCGCTGGTCGAGATTCCGACGGCGACATCTTCGGGCCGAGCTTGGGCGATGAGTTGGCGCAGGAAGATGACATCCGAGCCCACGTCGTTTGCAAGCGCGGTGATGTTGGCGGGCTCGAGCGAAAGCGAAACCGCGGGAACAGGCTTGAGATGGGGTGGCGGAAGAATGCAGTCAATCGCGAAATCGTTCGCGTCGGTCGCGGAACCGCCATTGCCGAACAGGATCAGCTTGCCGCCGCGGGTAAAGCGATTGCGAATGGCAAGAGCGGTCTCCGCGATTTGCTCCGATTGCTCGCTTGCGACTTGCGAGCGGAGCTTTGCGTCCTCTTCGACCTTGACGCGGATGGACGCGGCGACTTCTTCGAGCACGCTGGAGCTGTCTTGCTTAGCGCCCCCGAGAAATGGATACAGAAAACTTGCTTCGCCCGCGTCGTGGCCGAGTTCGCGGCGCTCGAAGAAAACGTGCACGGTCTCCCAAAGCGTGTGATAAAGGATCTCGATGAGTTCCTGGTGCTGGAAAGGATCGGGCAGGGGATCGGTAAGCGAATATGTGGCGTGAGAGCCCGGCAGCGCGAAGGTCATGCAACCGCGAGATTGCATTAATTCGAGAGAGGCCCGGATTTCGGGATCGCCCTGTGGCGGGCCGAAACCCATGACGATGTCTTCGGGTCGCGCGATGGCGTTGAGCCAAGGGCCGGAAAGCATGGAGAGATCGAGTGCGGGCAGCGCGCGCTTGCCTACGATCACCGGATGAACGAATTCGACCGAGACATGCTGCGCGTCGGTCGCGTAGGGGCCGTTTCCGAAGGCGAGCAAGCGACCACCCTGCAGAAAACAATCCGACATTTCGCGGCAGGCGAGCGCGAGACGCTCCGCTTCGCGAACGAAGAAAGCCGAATACCCTTCGTTGCGAGCGTGCAAGGCGCTTTCGATGCTGCTGGCTATCTGTGAGCGGCTTGCGAGCATATCAGCAGATGCGCGGCAGAGGGTCACCGACGAGCATGTCGATGACGCGCGTTCCTCCATACGCGGTTGTTCCGAGCACCGTGGCGGCCGGCTGCTCGCGAATTTCACCGATCAGGGTTGTAGATTCGCCGCCCGGAGTTTGATGCAGAGCTTCTAGGGCGATTTGAGCGTATTCGGGGGCGATGACCAGCAGAAATTGTCCTTCGTTCGCGATGTGCAGAGGATCGAGTCCGAGCAACTCGCATGCGCCTCGGACGGTGCCGTGGATGGGAACCTGTTCTTCGAAGAGTAGGACGCTCCATTGACAATCGCGAGCCAATTCGTTGAGCGAAGTGGCAACACCGCCTCGCGTAGGATCGCGCATCCAGCGAATTCCCGGGCCGGCTTTTGGCGCGATCGCTTCGATCAGCGGCAGAACAGATCGCGTGTCGGAGGAAATCTCGCCTTCAATATCCAGTTCGCCGCGCGCGAGCAGGATCGTGATGCCGTGATTCCCGATGGGGCCGCTTAGCAGGACCTTGTCGCCGGGCCGAACAGACGCGGGCGAAGTGGAGATGCCGGTGATAAGCCGGCCGATGCCGGCAGTCGTGATGTACATGCCGTCTGCCTTGCCGTGTTCGACGACTTTGGTATCGCCACCGCAGATGACGACTCCCGCTTTCGCCGCGGCATGGCTCATGGCCCGAACTTCGGCTTCCAGGATGCCCGTTGGCAGCCCGGCTTCGAGCACAAACGTGACCACCAGCGCTTCGGCTTTGGCCCCGGAGACCGCGAGATCATTGACGGTGCCGTTGACGGCCAACTCGCCGATCGAGCCTCCGGGAAAGCGGAGCGGGCTGACGACAAAGCTATCGGTGGTGATGGCAATGCGCGTTCCGTTGATATTCAGGTGAGCGGCGTCGCCGAGCGGTTCGGTAGTTGCGCCGAATAACAGCGGCGCGAAGAGACCTTCGACAAGACGGCGGCTTGCCTTGCCCCCGGCTCCGTGTGACATCTCGATTTGAGAGTCATAGAAGCGGATTTTGGGCACGGCGGCGCTCATCGGGGCTTCACGTCAGGCGACACTCAATTGAGTCAGCACCTTGCTCTTTCGATGTTCGTAGTTGTAGTAAGCTGCGCAGGAGCCCTCGGATGACACCATCAGGGCGCCGATCGGGTTCTCCGGCGTGCATTCCTTTCCGAAAAGCTTGCATTGCACGGGTTTCAAGACGCCTTTGAGCACTTCGCCGCATTGCGCGGCTTTGGGATCTGTCACGCGCACGCCTGGCACAAAGAAACGCTTTTCGGAGTCCCATTGGGCGTAGGAGTCGCGAATGCGCAGGGCGGATTGCGAGATGAACCCCATGCCACGCCATTCGAAATAGTTGCGCAGCTCGAACACTTCCGCCATGGCCTTCAGCGCCGCGCGATTTCCTTCCCACGGCACCACCCGCTTGTATTGGTTTTCGACCTTTGCCTCGCCCGCGTTAAGCTGCTGCAACAGCATGACGATCGTTTGCAACATGTCGACGGGCTCGAAGCCGGAGACGACAATGGGCTTGCCTTCGTTGCGCGCGACCCATTCATAAGGCCGGCAGCCAATAATGGTGGACACGTGCCCAGGGCCGATGAATGCGTCAATGCGCATATCGGGCGAATCCAGGATGGCGCGAATGGCGGGGATGATCGTGACGTGATTGCAGAAGACGGAAAAATTGCGCAGACCCATGGTCTTTGCGCGCATGAGCGTCAGCGCGGTGGAGGGTGCCGTGGTTTCGAATCCGATGGCGAAAAACATCACGTGCTTCTCGGGGTTCTTCTGCGCGATCTTCAGGGCGTCGGAAGGCGAGTAGACGATTCGAATGTCGGCGCCGCGGGCCTTGTGCTGCAGCGGACTTCCGTCGCGGCCGGGAACGCGCATCATGTCTCCGAATGCCGTGAAGATGACATCGGAACTCTTCGCGAGCGCCAAGGCGTCATCGATGCGGCCCATCGGAAGCACGCATACCGGGCAGCCGGGGCCATGCACAAGGTCAATGTTCGGCGGCAGCAGGTCCTTTAAGCCGAAGCGGTAAATGGCATGCGTGTGGCCGCCGCAGACTTCCATGAAACGGTAAGAGCGCCCGCGATCGGCGAGGCGCCGAATCTCTTCGGCGGCTTTGGTGATGACGCCCGCGTCGCGAAATTCGTCTACGTACTTCATATTTGCTCCTACGGCCCCATTTCGGATGTCTGAGGCCCAGCTTCGGTCGCGCCGTAGCCTTCCGCCTCCTGCAGCGCGGCTTCTCCTTCGCCCAACATCGCGAGCATTCGCAATTGATCTTCGGCTTGCTCTTCGCTGATTTTGCTCATGGCGAAGCCGACGTGCACGAGCACCCAATCTCCCACCGTGAGAGCTTCGTCCTGCAATAACCCTGTATCGATGTGGCGGCGGACGCCGATTACTTCGACCAAGGCGCGATTGCGATCCTCACCGGGCAGAAGATCAACGATTTTAGCGGGGATGGCGAGACACATTTAGACACTCTTTTCCGCGAACATAGGTGGCTGTTTGCTCGCGACATCCGTTTGCTTTCGGGCGAGAATGTCGAAGGAGCATTTCACTTCATCTTTCAGTTTGAGCGCGCCGCCCGGCAAGGACGCCAGTTTCATCTTGTATGAGCTGTGCAGAAATGTGAATTCTCCATTCGCGCGCAACGTGTCGCCGGCAAGCCCGATTTGCGCAGCAAGCGGCAGTGTTCCGGTGACGCCGTGCACCGAGAGCTCGCCGATGAGATTGATCCAGAATTGGTTCTCGCCGGCTTTGCTGACCGAGATACGTGAGCTGCAGAAGAGGATTTCCGGGTACTTTTCGATCTCAAAGACTTCACGGCCCAAGATTTCGAGGATCGCGTTCTGTTCTTCTTCGGAGATAGTTTCATCAAGGGTGACTGAAGCAGCATTCGCCTGGAGGCGAACGCAGGCGCCGTCGTACGTATTGGGAGCAAACCGGGCCCAACCGGTGAAAGCGCGAATGCGCAGCGTGGGGCTGTTTTCGAGCGTAAACGTGGCGCTTGCGAAAGCGCGCAAAGTGAGCGTGCTGAATGCCGCGTCGATTGCGTAGTGATCAAGCTCCATCTGAGACTTCCTGGATGATGCGCTTGACGAGAGCGACGGCATCGTCAATGGCCGCGGAAACCGGTCCGCTGAGGCCCATTTCGCCTGCTTCGCCGCCTAGGGTCAACGGTTCGCAACCGACTAGAACGATCCGGCTCGAAATCGGCCCCATGGTATTTGCGAGCCGAAGCACGTTCATGGGGTTCATGGTGTGGGCGTCGAGCGCGCAAGGCTCGGTTGTATGGTTCAGATGCGGCTCGATGGTGTAGATTGTGCCTGGTTCCTGCCCACGCGGGCACGCATCGATCAGCACAATTAGCTCATAAGGTTCGAGTAAGGCGTAGGTGAGATCGTAACCTCGGATTCCGAAATCGCGCACCCGAACGGTTGCGGGAAGATTTTCCGACGCCAGGCGTTTCGCGACTTCGACGCCGAAACCATCGTCACCCAAAAAAATGTTGCCGATTCCCGCGATGAGGATTTTGGCGTGATTCAGGATATTCGCCGCAGGCGGGCAGGGTTCGACTTCTTCAGGTTTAAAGAAGAAACGATGACCCGGTTGGCGAAGCACGCCGAGATCTTTCCCCGGATCTTCTTCAAGCACGACGGCCACGTGCAGGTTGCCTTCATAATCCTGCTCAATTGATTCGATGATTGCGATTTGTCCTGTAAGAGCGAGATCGAAGATATCACCGCCAGCGCGGGGACGCAGCACGACGCGATCGTTCTTGCGAATCACCTGGCCATCGATTTCGATCGATTCGGCCTGAACCGTATCTTCGAGGAGTTGCCATTCCATTTCGTTCATAGCGACTCCTCAGAGATGCGGCGCAGGCCGCGTAAAGCGCCGTGCATTTTCATCAACTGCTCGGGCGGCATGCATTCGGTTCGTTCGAGGATCTGGCGCGCGCGATCGTCTACGGCGCTCATTTCGCGCTTTTCTTCGTCGCTCAAAGTCATGATGCGCAGCGTGAGGATTTCGTCAATCTCGCTACCGTCGAAGAGCGCACCAGCGCTTTCGGGTGCGATTTGCGGGTAATCGTACAAGATAATCGGTGAAGAGAGCATCGCATTCCGCTGGCCCTCGTCGCCCACGAGAACGGGATAGGTACCGACATTGCGGCATTGCGCGGCAGCGTCACGGAACTCATCGGGGGGATCGAGCAGCGAGATGAACGCGCCGTCCTCGATTTCGAGGATCGTGTGCGCGGAGACCAGCGAGTGCAGCATGGCCTGCTCGCGATCCAGCGGCTCGAATCGCGTCACGTTTGAAACGCCAACGCGGATGCGGAAGATGTCGCCGAGATTTTGGCATTGAATTTCGATTGCGCCTTTCAGCGGCTCGAACGAGAAGGCCTGGTGCATGCGTTCTGAGAGCCGGCATGCGATGGTGACGTCCCGCTCCTCGGCTTCCTGCCATTTGTCTTCGCGCTCGAAAAGTTGAAGAAACCGGACGCGCACGTTCAGGATGGCGCTTTCGGGCGCTGTGGTGAGGCACTCGGTCCGCATGCTCGACGTATCGCCGAACGCAGGCGGAGAAAGCACTCCGAAATTGAAGCGCTGGCGATTCTTGACGGCCGAGGCTCGGTAGGGATAGAGAAGATAACCCTCATACAGGACGGCGTTCGCGATCTCCTCCAGCTTGTGCCGGTTCATGCGCGGACAGGCTCCTGTTCCATCGCGAGCAGCGCTTCGAACGCTTGCTCCCAGGTGGGAATTGCATGCTGGACTTTGTACTCGTAGAGGCGCTCGAAAACGTCGCGGCGGAGGCAAAGCCAGGCGCTGTTGGGGTAGTAGAGGTCCATCATTTCGCGCCAGATGCGGACCGGCAGGCGGAAACGCGCTTCGCTGTTCCACGAGACGGGCGAGACTTGCAGCACGCCATCGGGACCGACGTAGAAGATCGTCCCGCTGAAGAGCAGATTGAGCGGGATGTCGCCATCGGAGACGCCGTGGAAGTACTTGGTGGCGGCTACGTTGAAATCGAACGTGCAAGGCACTTGCAGATCGGCGACTGTTTCTCCCTCGAAGGATTGCACGACCACACTGGCATGCGTCCAAAGCATGGGCCGAAGCGTCTGACCCCAACGCTCGGGCTGATCGAACAGGTCGCGTAGAGATTTTTTTTCGTTCGCATCATATTGCCGGCGGTTCGCTTCGATCTGGATCTGCGCGCGAAGCGCGATGGTATGGATGGTCTCGCCGGCATCTGCGTTGGCGATGCGAAGTTTGAGAGCGAGCAGCGGCTGTGCTGCGAACGGAACGGCCTCAGCGCCCTCGACACGGAAGCTGAGATCAGGCATGCGCCGGCTCCCATCGCGCGCGACTTCTTAACTCATCGAAAAACGAGCCGATGTGCTTCCAGACTTCTGTGCCGCCCGAAAGGCCGCGCCAGTGGGAGCGAATCAGGCCGACCAACTCATAGCATTTGTCGATCGGAGCCAGAAAATACTCGCCGCCCGACAGGCGATTCGCAAGGAGCGCTTCGACATCCGGCGTCAGCTTCTGCAAAATCGGGTTTTGCCGAACGATTCCGCTCCAGGCTTCGAGCGACGGCATCGATTCGGTCGCACCGGCGGGGCTCGGGTAAAACGCGAGAACACGGTTTTCCGCGCCGTTCTCGACGAAAAAGGCGACGCCGATCGGGATCAATAAGTCATCCCACTGCGCATTGGTGATTGCGAAATCCGGAATGCCGACGATGCGGCGTGGCACGCGCTTGTACCGCGTTTCGCCGTGCGAATGGAAGAGAACTGCGCAGCCATCACACGAGCAGAGGAGCTTCCGCGCGACGGGCTCGAACAGGTGTTGGTGCTCGGATCGAAGGCCAGCGCCACAGAGCTCACAGCGCTCTCGAGGGTCACGCTTGCGAACCAGCATGCGCAGAGCATTGAACGAGCTATATTGCGCCTCAGCCATAGTAAAGCCTCATGAGCTAACCGGAATGCTCATTTGCAGCTTATCGAGCGGCACAAAACCCGACGCTGACCCGGTCTGCGCTGGTTCGATCAGAATTTCGGCCGTATCGGGAGCGGTTTCAAAAAGCGCGCCCTGGATAATGGATTCGAGCTCGGCGCGAGTGGAACCGCAGTTATGGCCGTTCGTGTCAATGCGCAACCGAACGGTTGCATCCTCGATGGATAGCACCTGCAGATCCGCTCCGCGGCGCTTCACCATCTGGTGCGCCTTTTCGATCCCGCGATGCACGCGCGTCGCGAAGTCATCGGGATGCAGACCATAAAGCACGAGCAGGCCGCCGACCAATTCGTCCTTACAGAGCGAGCGGAGAATGCCAGCGCCGGGATCGCCAGTTTTGCCGGCCAGGTCAATAATGCGCTCCATCGCCGCCGCGTGCAGATCCATCACGGATTGCACCAACTCTTTGGCCATTGCGCGGAGCGCGGGATCGGCTGTTGAATCGATTTCTTGAACTAGCTGCTCGATGCGGCCGATCTGCTCCTCAAAGATTTGCGTGTTCTTCATTGATGTCCGAACATTATTCGTGTCCAAACATGGGCGAATGTACGGTTTCAAGAACCTTGCCTTCGCCGAGATACATGTGCACGCCGCATGGCAGGCAGGGGTCGAAGCTGCGCACCGCTCGCATGATATCGATGCCCTTGAATTTGTCGGGGCCGTTTTCTTCGAATATAGGTGTATTCTGAACCGCGTCTTCGTAGGGTCCGGGCGTGCCGTAGATATCGCGAGGAGTGGCGTTCCAAGGCGTAGGCGGATAGGGATGATAATTGGCGATTTTGCCTTCCCGGATCACGACGTGATGCGAGAGCACCCCGCGCACCGCTTCGTGGAACCCGCACGCGATCGCTTCTTCTGGGACCTTGAACTCGTTCCAGGTTCTGGTTCGGCCGGCGTGCAAATCGGCCAGAGCCTTTTCTATGAAGTGAAGCGCGGCCGCGGCGGAATAAGCCTGGAAGTACGTCCGGGCGCGGTCGCGCTCAATTGCGTTGCTCCACTTTGGAATTTTCCATTCGAATTCCATTTCAGGGAGCGATGTTGTTTTCGGCAGATAGATCTTGACGCTGTGTCCGGTGGCCTTGACGTAACCGATATCGACCAATCCGGAGAGAGCGGTCGACCAAAATCGCGCAATGGGACCGCCGCCCGTATCGAGCGCCAGGTAATCGCCAGTGCGTTTGTCATACCAGCGAGGGCACATGACCCACGAGTATTTGCCGTGGAAATCGCGCTTTTGCGGCCGCGGAGTGGTGGTTTGGTTCCAGGGATGGCGCTGATCGACTGGATTGCCGAGCGGATCTTCGCGCACGAACGTTTCGCCGTCTTGCCAGTCGTCGTAATAAGAATGGCCGAGCAGAATGCGAATATTCAGATTGATATCGACCAAATCGTTGGTGACGAGTTCGCCATCCACAATGACCCCGGGCGTGACGTACATGGCGCGTCCCCACTCGCTCATGTTCTTGTAGGTGTAATCGCAGACTTTCGGGTTGTTCCAGGAGCCCCAACAGCCGAGCAGAATGCGCCGCTGTCCGACTTTTTCATAGCCGGGAAGCGCATCGTACCAGAAATCAAAAAGGTCGTCGTGGAGCGGCACGACTTTCTTCATAAACTCGACATATTTCATCAGGCGCACGAGATAGTCGGTGAAGAGCTGATGCGTGGGCACCGTGCCGACACCGCCGGGATAGAGAGTCGACGGGTGAACGTGGCGGCCTTCCATGAGGCAGAACATCTCGCGCGTCATGCGGCTCATCTGCAGGGCTTCGCGATAAAAGGAGCCGCTAAAAGGATTGAGCGCGGTCATGATGTCCGCGATGGTGCGGAACCCGTGCAACTCGGCGTGCGTCGCGATTGTGCCTTGCGCTTTGGTCCAAACGCCTGGATTGGTCTCTTTCACCATCTGTTCGCAAAAGTCGACGCCTACCAGATTGTCTTGAAAGATGTTGTGGTCGAACATGTACTCGGCCGCTTCGCCGAGGTTGACAATCCATTCGCCCATATCCGGCGGACGCACGCCGAACGCCATGTTTTGCGCGTAGGTGGCGCAAGTGGCGTGATTATCGCCGCAGATGCCGCAGATGCGGCTGGTGATGAAATGCGCGTCGCGGGGATCTTTGCCCTTCATGAAGATGCTGTAGCCGCGAAAAATGGAGGAGGTGCTGTGGCATTCGGCCACTTCGCGGTTATCGAAATCAATCTTGGTAAAAATGCCCAGGCTGCCGACGATGCGGGTAATGGGATCCCAATTCATCTCGACTAAGTTGCGCGGTTTTCTTTCGACATCCGGCATCGCTTCGGTAATTGTGCTCATCGTTTTGCTCCTTGTGACTTTCCGATTCGGCTAGTAGGCTCTGGGGCGGTAACCGGTGGTGAGTTGATTGCCAGGATGACGCCACTTCGGTTCTTTGTTGACGGTGTGATTCGTAATGCTGCGCAGCGCGCGAATGGCACGCCCGTAAATACCGATGGCATTGCTCGATAATGTGGCGCCCGGAGGCTCATCCATGAAGGGCATGAATTTATCTGGGAACCCAGGCATGGTGCAACCGATGCAGATGCCGCCGACATTGGGGCAGCCGCCGATGCCATCCATCCAGCCGCGCTTCGGGACGTTGCAATTGACCACCGGGCCCCAGCAGCCAATCTTCACGAGGCATTTTCGCGAGCCGTATTCTTCGGTGAAGTCGCCCTGTTCGTAATAACCGGCGCGGTCGCAGCCCTCGTGCACAGTGAAGCCGAAGAGCCACTTCGGGCGGTTCTCCTCGTCGAGCGGAATCATGGGCGCTAGACCCGCGACCTGGTACAGCAGGTAAAGCAGCGTCTCCATAAAGTTGTCGGGCTGCACGGGGCACCCGGGGACATTGACGATCGGCAACCCGGCCTTCGAAGTCCAGTTCCGGCCGAGATAATCTTGCAGACCCATGCAGCCAGTGGGGTTGCCCATCATGGCGTGAATGCCGCCATTCGTGGCGCAGGTGCCCGCGCCGACCACGGCCAATGCCTTGGGCGCAAGACGATCGATCCATTCGCTGGTTGTGATGGGTTGGCCGGTGCCTGGATCGGTGCCCAGAGCCGCCCAATAGCCCTCGCGCTTAATGCGTTCGTTGGGAATGGAGCCTTCGACCACCAGAACAAACGGATCGAGCTTGCCTTCCCAGGCTTGATACCAATACTTCATGAAGTCATCGCCGACTTCGTAGGCGAGCACGGGATTGTGCAGATGCACTTTCGGCAAGCCTGGAATCGCGCCTAGGACGACATCTTCGACACTCGGTAAAGTGGCGGCGGTGACCGAGACGGAATCTCCATCACAGCTCAAACCGGAAGTCATCCAAAGAATATGGATGTCGGAAACGGGCGACGGCCTCTGCGTTTTGCGGCCGTAGGGGACGGAATCTGGCATTTCGCGCTCTCCTCAGATGGTCAACGTGGACACGCGGCAATTCTCGCCGTTTATAGATCCATGTGACAAGAACTGCATCTTACGGGGAAGCAGGCCAGCCCGGTATTCCACGTGGGGCGATACCCGGCTTACCTGGTCGGGGATTTCCCGATACAAGCTAAGCTTCGGCTGCGCGCGCCGATATAGTCCAGCGGGTGGCGTATTGAACCAGTTCGCGCGAATTCCGAAGCGCGAGCTTTTCTTTGAGATGCGCCTGATAAGTTTCGACGGTCTTGATGCTGAGGTGCAGCTCTTCGGCGATCTGGCGGGTGCCGTGCCCGGCGCCGATCAGGCGAAGTACTTCGAGCTCGCGATCCGATAGATCGTCGACCGAGGAGTGGGTTTTCGCGTTTGAGCTGCCGCCAATAAATTGCTGCAGCATCTTGTTGGCGACACGGGAGCTGACATAGATTTCGCGGTTCAGTATCCGGCGCAGCGCATCGAGCACGTTGTCCGTCGCTTCCTGTTTCATGATGTAGCCGTTTGCGCCGGCACGCAGGGCGCGCTCGGCATAGATGGACTCATCGTGCATGGATAAAATCAGCACGGGAAGGCTCGGGTCGTGTGTACGAATGTATTTGAGGAGATCGAGGCCGTCGGGGCCGTCGAGTGAAATATCGACGATCAGGATGTCGGGTTTGAGGGACGCAATCAGTTGCACCGCGCTTTGCATATCGGCGGCGTAGCCGCAAACGGCGAGATCCGGTTGGCGATCGATCATTTGCGCCAGCCCTTCGCGCACAATCGGGTGATCGTCGACGACCAGGACTTTGCGCTTCATTCGATGCCATTCCGGTTGCGGCGCGGGAATAGGCATACGACCAAGGTGCCGTGTTCACCCGCGCGTTCGATGGAAACGCTGCCTCCAATCATGCGTGCACGGTAGTCCATTGTCTGAACGCCCATGCCCGGGTATCTTGAATCGTCGAAATTGATTCCCGAGCCTTCATCGCGAATGCTCAGGACGCCTTCGTCGGCGCCTTCCCTAAGCGTCATAACGATTTTTCTCGCCTTTCCGTGACGAATGGCATTGTGAACCGCCTCCTGCGCGATGCGGAAAAGATGATTGGCGAGGCTATCGTCGGAGATGGAAACCAGGTCGTCGCATTCGAAGCGGCATTCGATGCGAAAAATATCTTCGACTTCGGTTGCAAATTCCTGCAGCGCGGAGACCAGCCCGTGCGGACCGGAGAGCACGGGAAGCAAACCGCGGGCCAGCTCGCGGGTTTTATGAATGGCCTCGTTCACCAGATCGACGATTTTCGCCGCTCCGGCAGCTTCGGGCCGCGATTTCTCGGCTAATTTCTGTTCCTGCACTTTCGCGAGGAACGCAATCCCGGTGAGATGCTGGCCGAGCCCGTCGTGCAAATCCTGACCGATGCGGCGCTGCTCGCGCGCGCTGATCTCGAGGACAGCGTTCTCCAGGCGTTTGTTTTCGGTGAGATCCGTACCGGTGGCGATGATGAGGCGGATAGCGCCAGCGGAGTCGAAGAGAGTGGTGATCGTCCAGCGGATGACGACCGGCGAACCGTCGCATTTGCGCCAGCGGCTTTCGAATTGGCCGGAACGGGAATGTTTGCGGAGGCGTTGCACCGCCACGCGGAACGGTTCGGCATCTTCGCGCGCCATGAACAGAGGCCAAACTTCTTTCTGCGCGAGCTCGGCGAAGATATATCCGGTGCTCATCTCACAGGCCCGGTTAAAACGGATTATCTTGAATTCGGGGTCGAGCACAACCACCAGCGCGGGAACACTATCAAGAATTGCGGACGAGATGCTGCGCTCGTCTTCGAGTTCAGCCCAGCCGGAAGATGCGTTGCCTGAAGACAGAAACGGGCGAGCCGTTTCCTCCGGCTCTGCCAAGGTATGTTTCATGAAACGCGGCTTGGTCCCGACCGTATTTTATCCGGTGCATCTGGAAATGGCGCGTTCTTCCATTTGTATGCGAGAAGAGGTAATGTGGAATCGCCGGGTCAGGAGCCCTGAACCATGAAACTCTCCAGCGTTGTTCGATATTTGTTCATGGCCGCGCTAGCCGCGGCCGTGATTGCGAGCCTTCCGGACATCAAGCGCTATATCAAGATCAGCTCCATGTAGCGTTACGGCAACGCGACGGGCGCGATCACGCGCATATCGACCAAAGCACTCACGAAAAACTGGAACGCGATGGCAGTGAGCACCAGACCCATGAGACGCGTGAGCACGCGTATTCCGATCTCGCCCAGCAAGGATTCGACGCGGTCCGCGCTGGCGAGTACGAAGTAACAAACAGCCGAAGTCGCAACAACGCCGACGAGCACAGGAATCACACCGCGCCAAGTGGGCGCTTGTCCGACCAGCACCATGACGGTTGAAATCGAGCCGGGTCCGGCGAGCATGGGAATACCCATCGGTATGATGCCGACATCTTCGGTCGAGCAGGCGTCACTCTGCTCTTCGGGCGTTTCGCGGGTCCGCGAGCGCCGCGCTTGCAGCATGTCGAGTGCAACGAGCAGGAGCAGCAAACCGCCGGCCAGCTTGAATGCGGGCAGGGAAATGCCGAAAAGCCGGAACAGGTACTTGCCGACGGTTCCGAAGACGCTCAAGATAACGACACACGTGACGGCGGCGCGCCCAGCCATCTGCTTGCGCCGGAGCCGGTCGTAACCGGCGGTCATTGCGAGAAATGCAGGCGTGGCCGCAAAAGGATCGACAATCACGAAGACCGCGACGACAGCCGTTACCCACTCGGCGATAAGAGCGTGAACGTTGGGCGGCATCGGGAGAAGCCGTTATTGAAGCCGAACCACGCGATCGCGCATGGGCGGGGTTTTGCCGACCAGGCTCAAAACCGTCGAGGCGAAGTTCAGGCTGTCATATGGCGGTTCAATATGTTCCTTGGGAACGCCAGGGCCCGCAAGCATCCACACGGAATGAGTGGAGATGCGGAAAAATGCGCCGTGATTGCCGCCGGGGTTGAAGTTGCGAACGTTAAAGTTCCAATGGTTCGCAGCGAATACGTGAAAATCGGCCTGTACGAGTTCGCGACGGCGGCGCTCGTATTGAAGTAGCACGGGATTGATTCCCGGCGTGCCGGGCACGTTTTGCTCGACGGGCGAAAGCTCTTCTATGACACCGATCACGCCATCAGAATACTCGCACAAATGAATGGCATTTAGCCACTCGCGTTCGGTGTGCCAACTGGATAACCAAGCGGCCCGATTGTCGCTTTGCGAGAGCGCGAACCTCGGGTCTTCGAACAGGTGCAAGGGCAACCCCGGCCGCCAAGCCTGCGCCGTCCAGTGGATTTTCCCGCTATTATCCTGGTTCAGACCGGCGACGGGCCTCAACGCGATGCGGCCGTCCGCGGCAGTGATGATTAGAAGCTGGTTCCGCTTATCGCCATACATCCAATAGGCGTGTTGCAAGGAGCCTGGTTCGCCGGCGTAGTCGTCGGCCGGCAAGCGCGTAGCGATGAAATCGATGGGATATGAGGAAAGCGCCGCTTGGGGATTATTGCGCGCACGCTGCGAAGCGAGCAGTGAGAAATAGTCGATGTAAATGAACGAACGCGCCTCATCCAGCTTTCCATCTGCACCGGCGACCAGGCCGCCGGGAGCCGGTCCGGCGACATAATGCGCGAGATCGCGAACCGTATTGTTGTCTCCGAGCGACATCTCCGGAATCAGGCTTGCGACGTGCCCGCGAAACGGGCGAACGGGATCGGGTCGAAACGCCATCAGCGCTGCGGAGATGGTCAGCGTACGATGTATACGCAACGCGCTCGTGTTCCCAGCTCTGCAGCTGATCGCGCAGCCTTCGAGCGGCTTTGTCTTCGCCCCGCGCGCGTTGTTTAACCGTCCATTTCTTCGGCTGAGCGACAACTCCTTTCCGCTGCGCGATGGCTTGTTCGAGAGCGTGCATTTCTTCATCGATCGAGGATGCTATGCCCGCCCATGCTGCGAGGTGACGCTCGATGGTTTCCCGCAGGCGTTCGGCGGCGGCCGCACGAATCGGGAGCGGCAGGTCCGGACGCGCAAGCTGCAGCAAAAGGATGTGGACCTTGTTCAGATCGCTATTGCGCAAGTGAACGGCGGCGCGCTCATTGCCATCGAGATCGAGCCAGGCGGTTGGATATTCGGCCGATTGGCCGGCCAGGTAGAACGATGCGGTACTCGGTGTGATCACGCGATGGACGAGAGGATCCAGACCTCGAAGCTTGAACTCCTGTAACTGATGCCGATCGGTGACAACGTGATGCGCGCCGCCTGCCGGGCTGTTTAGCAGATCCGGCAGACTGAAGGCCTGACTGTAAACGCCGGGGACGTTGTTCATGCCGTGATCGGAAACGACGGCGAAAATGGTCTGTTCCGCCAACGGAGTATCTTCGATTGCAGTCCACAAACGGCCTGCCAGAGCATCGAGGTGTTTAAGCGCCGCGAGGAGGTCGGCCGGATCATTGCTTCCGTGGCCGAGATGATCCACATCGCCGGTAAAGAAATCGAGATATAGGACCTGCGAATTCTTGAGGTTCCGATCGAGATCCTTCTCCATTTGTTGCCCGAGCACGTGATCGAGCGATTCAGTATCCGTGCTTTCGAGCATGGAGAACAAAAACCTCGCAGAAAAGCGACGCTCTGCGGCATGTTCCAAGGTGGTCCAACGCACGCCGCGTTGGTACAACTGGAAACTTTGAAATCTTTGTGCGTACGGGAAGGCATCACTCACCAGCGGGATGCCGGCGCGATCCAGCACCTCCACTCCCGGCATATCCACCTCGCGACTGCGCGCGTACCCGAGATAAAACGGGATGAAGTTCAGATAGTCGTAGACATGGCCGGTGTAGCGGTCGTATTCGACGTTTCCGCGAATGACGGTGTGATGGCCGGTATCGAGCATCGACCAGGACGGAGCGGAGAGGCTGATGCCACGGGTGTAGAAATTGTCGAAAATCGTGCCATTTTCTTCGAAGATGTGCGCCAACCATGGCAAGCGCGATTTCCCGGTTGCGGGATCCTGCTCGGCGATGGTGTGATACAGCAGGCCACCGTTGAGCCCATCGACCTTCAGAATGACGATGCGGCGGGCTTGCGGCGCGGGAGCGGGCGCATCCTGCGTTCTAGCAGAAGCCAACAGCGCGATGAGAAAGGCGAAGACCGCGAACTGCCGCTTCACTTCGACATAGCCGCCGCCGATGCAACAACACCGGGCGCGGAAGGAGCGCGCAAAGGCTCCACAGGATGTTCGAGAGCGGCGACGGCCAAGGCACAATCGTTTTGCAGCTCGAGATCGTGCGAGATACTGGCGAGCTGTCCGAGCGTGGCGGAAACGTGCGCTCGTACGAGCGGCGCATTCACATCGAGCATCAATCCGCTCAATTCATCGACGGACGCCTTAATCAGGGAACTGTCATACGCGACTTCCGGAGGCGTTCCCGCTTGCACAAGCGAGTGAAGGAAGCTCAATTGATATTCGATGCGCCGGTCGCGATCAAGAGCGGCGAGGTTGGTATCGTCCTTGCTCGCGCGGCGGGTATAAAGACCGAAGGTCGCATCGTGGACGAGAACGTTGAGAACTCGCGCTTTTCTGCTTTCTCCAAAGGCCGCTAATTCGGCGCGGCGGTCTTTATCGATTCGCGATTCCAGCCGGCCGTCGATATTTGCTTCTTCCTGCAGGCGATCGAATCTTTGCGTTGCAACCTGAATATCCCGATCCGGGCGCGCCGCCAAAGGATTCATGTCGAGCGAATGGATGCGACTTTGAATGTCGCTGCGAAGATCAGCCCCGAGCGAATGATCCAATGCCAGCGCAACTCGGAATTGCGCATAAGAATCGAGCCGGGCCGCGTGATCCATCGCTGCGCCATGACGGCTCACCACAAAATCGTAGAGATCGGCGCCGACATAGTAATACCAGTTCGTGAAATGCGAGATGCCGATCACGCCGCTTGTGACTTCATTGATGGCGCGCTGCGTCATCTCGTGGCGGCGCACATGCAACTTGTCGCGGAAATCTACAAGCAGCAGCGGTAATTTCGGGTAATTGAACGAATAGATAGCCAGCGGGACTAGCTGTACTTCTGTCGCGCCCGGAGTGTCGGCCGATACCAACGAGCCGTTCCTGTCGATGGAGCGCGAGTAGGTCTCGCCGCGCCAAGGATGCAGACGTTCGTCGTTCCAAGGATCTTTGATATTCAGCAGTTTCCAGACGGGGCCAAGCGCGACGCCTTTTGCCGGCAGCGGCGCGTTGAGGCGAAACCACAAGATGGCGTACTGGTCTGACGCGCCCGCAAGAGAAAGCGGTTCAAACAGCAGGCCCGTCCGTTCCGCGCACTGACGTAGCAATTCCCAATTCTTGCTTCGAATGCGCTCTTGCTCGAATCCCACCTCGGTGCCGATATGCGCGGCGCGACGATCCGGAACCAGCCCTCCTAGCAGCCGCTTTCGAAGGTCCAGGCGAGCGATTACCGTGTCGAGTTCCTGCTGGGTTGGAGCAGACGAATCATTCGAAACCGGCGCCTGCCTCAAGTATCCGATGGCCTCTTCAAGATGTACCCGCTCATAATCGTCGGCATTCGTACGGTAAGCCCGCGTGCTCGCGCGCACCGGAGTAATCATCGGGTCGAGGACCGTCCACTGAAGAAGATCTTGCGTTATTCCGGAGAGCACAGGATGCGCCGGGGTGTTCAGATCCAACAAAGGAGCCGTGCTCTGGGCCGATTTCGAGCCGCTCCCCACGCGCCAGTAGAAGAACGGCACCGCCGAAAGCAGCCGCTGCCCGAAATTCAGGTGAGTACAGCTGAGAAGCCATACATAAGTGATACGGTCATTTTGAGGGTCTTCATCTCCCAGCGTGTCTCTTAAAATGGAACCGAGCGGGACATTTTCGTTTGTTGGGCCCATGCCGCAATCCCGGCAGAACAGAGTGAGAAGTTGAGCCGTTCCATCGATGGATTTTGCCTGCCAGTAATAAGTTGATTGGCTCTTTCCGTCCGCCCTGGTTGTTTGCGGCCGCTGCTGAGGAACGTCCGCCGCACCGCAGACACCCGCCAGCGAAAAAAACACAATCAGGTTACGAATCAATAGACGCATCGAGAAGCCCCGAGCCCGGCCACTGACCTTCCTTGTCCCTATTGCAATTGATGCTCCAAATTGATCCATCGCTTCGCCGCGCGCATCACATTAGCTTCATTCGAGTAGGCGAATCGAGACGCGGCACGCGACTCTCCCAAATAGTTCAGACGTGAATCATGCATGTTACGGTAATGAGAGAGTGCAGTTCGAGAGCGCTTTAAACCTCGCGTGGCTTGTGCTAGGCGCTGTAGCCCTGGCATGCACGGCGCACTCTGTTTTCCGCCGTAAACCGGAAGAGAAACGCGCCCCCGCCTGGCTCCACATTGTCGGCGTCGGCCTGATCGTAGCGGCTCTCTTCCCCTACATTTCAGCCACCGACGACCTGGTGCGTGTTGAACATTTCAGTTCACAGCACGAACCTCACCATCCCGGCAAGCACAACAAAACTGATAATCTCGTTCGACTTTACGAGACCATGGACACGCCGTGGATGGCTCCGGTCTCCACCGTCGTGGTGGTCTTCTTCTTTGTTTCGCTGGTCTCCACTCCTCTGGCAAGGCTGATCGAACGAATCGCTCCGTTCGAAGCCGGACGGTCGCCGCCGGTCCCTGCGTAATTTTCATCCCCAGCAATCGGTAAAAACTTTAGGAGGATCGGATGGAACGCCGTTGTGGGCGTCTATCCCTCGGTCTCCTGCTTGTAGCCGGATGCATGGCGCAGACCGCCGCGCAGCCGCGCACGCTCACATGGCAGCAGGCCGAGGATGAATTTAAGCGCAACAACCCGGAATTGCTTGCCGGACAAGTGACCATCGACGAGTCACGCGCAGACGAGATTACCGCCTACTTGCGGCCGAATCCGGAGTTCGCAGTGTCTGCGGACGGGACGCAGATCGCAAAGCACGACGGAATCTGGAGGCCGTTTTCCGGCACTTTCGTGTCGCCGGAAATCAGCTATCTACACGAGCGGGATCACAAGCGCGAACTGCGCCTGGACAGCGCCAAAGCAGCTACGACGATTGCTGTTTCAGCGCAATCGGATTTACAGCGCAATCTGACCTATAACCTGCGCGACGCTTTTGTGCGCGTGCTTCTGTCCAAGGCAGTTCTGCGCGTGGCCAAAGAGAATCTCGCATATTACGACAAGGAAATCGATATCAACCGCCAGCGCTTTCAAGTCGGCGATATGGCGAAGGTCGATTTTCAGCGGCTCGAATTGCAGCGCGTGCAGTATGAATCGGATGTTGAAACAGCGCAGGTCGATCTGCGAACCGCGAAAATCGATCTCCTGGCCCTGTTGCGTTCGAAAACTCCTGTCGAGGAATTCGACGTTACTGAAGACTTCGAATTTACCAAGCCGGCCAGCAAGCTCGAAGATCTGCACACGCTGGCGTTGAACACGCGGCCGGACGTGAAACAAGCCGAACAATCGCTTGAAAAGGCCCGCATTGATCATCGCCTTTCAATTGCGAACGGCTCGACCGATCCCACGTTCAGCGTCTGGTACACGCACAACGGCTCGTTCAATAATCCGGGCGCCTTCAACACGCTGGGTGCGAGCGTCAGCATTCCGTTGCGAATCTTCGACCGGAATCAGGGCGACAAGCTGCACACCTTGCTCGATATCGATCGCAATCAGAAGCTGCTGGACGAGGCTCAGGTCACCGCTCTTCATGACGTGGATTCGGCATACGCCACAGTCGAAAGCACTGTCAAGCTGTTGGTCCCATACAAGGAAAAATACTTAGGCGAAGCCGCGTCTGTGCGCGAAACGGTTTCGTTTGCCTATCAACACGGTGCCGCATCGTTATTGGAGTTCCTCGACGCGCAGAAGGAATATCGCGACACGGAGCTGAATTACGTGAATTTAGTGGGTGCTTATTTTTCAGCCGCCAACCAGGTGAATTTCGCCGTAGGACGTGAGGTGATTCGATGAACCGGGCAAGTCTGTTGCTCGCAACCCTGGGCACGGCAGGAACCCTGTTCCTGGCGGGATGCCAGTCGAGCGCCAAGATGGACCCGAAAGCGGGCGCGCCGCCAGCCGCGAAGGTCGAGGAAGTACCGGATCTGAATCTCATCAAGGTTGATCATCCGGAGCGATTCTCGCTGGTAGCTGCAGCGCAATATGAAGACCGTCCGCAGGTGCAGGCCACGGGATCCGTCAATCCGGACGTCGAAAAATCGATTCCCGTGATTTCCTTGGCTGCGGGACGCGTGGTGGGAATTTACGCCAAGCTCGGCGACGACGTGCGCAAGGGGCAATTGCTGCTGAAGGTATTCAGCAATGATGTTTCGAACGCGTTCCAAACGTTCAACCAGGCGAAAGCCGACGCAGCTCTTGCGCAGCGCCAATTCGAGCGCGCGCAACTGCTCTACGATCACGGGGCAATTTCCCTGAACGATATGCAAGTAGCCGAAGACACAGAGGCGAAAGCGAAAGCAACGTTAAATGCAGCCATTCAGCAGATTCGCATCCTTGGAGGCGATCCTGCTCACGAAGACGCTGTGGTGAATATCTACGCGCCAGCTTCAGGAACGATTGTCGAGCAGAACGTGGTCCCGTCGGGGAGCGTCCACACCCCGGACAACCAGCCCAATCTATTCACCATCGCAGACCTCTCGCGGGTTTGGGTGATCTGTGACGTGTACGAGAACGATCTGCCCGCCGTGCGGGTGGGAGATACCGCAGATGTGCGACTGAATGCTTATCCCGACCGCACGTTTCGCGGCCGCATCAGCAACATCGGCAAAGTACTCGACCCGAATATACGCGCCGCGAAGGTGCGCATCCAGTTGGCGAATCCGGGCCTCATGCGCGCCGGAATGTTCGTCACCGCGACCTTTTACGGCCAACACGGCCGCGTTTATCCGATTGTTCCCAGCGGCGCTGTCCTGCATCTTCACGACCGCGACTGGGTCTTTGTCCCGGCAGGCAAAGACGCATTCCGGAGAACCGAAGTGACCGGCGGCAAGATTTTCGATGGCAAGCAAGAGCTGATGGCCGGCATTTCTCCCGGCCAGCAAGTGGTGAACGACGCTCTCGCGCTGAACGCCGAAGCCGGGCAGTAAACGCATGATTCGCGCATTCGTCGATTACTCTCTTCGCAACAAACTGTTGGTTCTGGCCGTTGGCATTTTGCTGATCGCCTGGGGCGCTATTTCGTTTCACAACCTTCCGGTCGAGGCTTATCCGGACGTAGCAAACAACTACGTGCAAGTAATCACGCAATGGCCCGGGCGCGCTGGCGAGGAGGTTGAGCAGCAGGTCACGATTCCTATTGAAATCGCCATGGCAGGCATTCCGCACCTGGCGAATATCCGCTCCATCTCAGAATTCGGCTTGTCCGTCGTGACTATGAATTTCGATGACGAGTCGAACAACGATTGGAACCGTCAAAAGGCTCTGGAACGGCTATCAAACGTGACGCTCCCAGAAAATCTGCAGCCATCCATCGGCCCGGATTACAGTCCCGTCGGCCAGCTCTACTGGTACACGCTGAAGAGCACCAATCCTCAATACGACTTGATGGAGTTGAAGTCGCTTGAAGATTGGGTCATCGAAAAGGAATTGAAGTCCGTTCCGGACGTGATTGACGTTTCGAGCTTCGGCGGCACGACACGCGAGTATCAGGTGCGGCTCGATCCGAATAAGTTAATCGCATACGGGCTCGGTATCGGGCAAGTCGAACAAGCCCTGTCGAACAACAACCTGAATGGCGGGGGGAGTTTCATTCAGGCCGGCGATCAGCAGGTGAATGTGCGCGAAGTGGGCCTCTTCCGGAACGTTCGGGACATCGCCAAAACGGTTCTAAAAGCGCAGAACGGGACACCCGTGCTCGCGAGCGACATCGCGTTTGTCACGCAAGGCCCGAAGATTCGGCTTGGTCAGATTGGCAAGGCCATTCATCGGCGCGACGGAGTGATTGTCGACGATCCGGACACGGTGGAAGGCATTGTTCTGTTGCGCAAGGGCGCTAACGGCGACGCCATGCTCGCCGCCTTGCACGAAAAAGTTGCATACCTGAATGACCACTTCCTGCCGCCGGGCGTAAAGATCGTTCCATTTCTCGACCGCAGCGATTTGGTGCACTTCACCACCCATACCGTGATGCATAACCTCACGGAAGGCATTCTGCTGGTTTCCATCATCCTGTTTTTGTTTCTCGGCAACGTTCGCTCGGCTTTGATTGTCGTGCTGACGATTCCGTTTGCATTGTTGTTTGCATCCATCTGCCTGGATTTGAGCCATGTTCCGGCAAACCTGCTTTCGCTCGGCGCGCTCGATTTCGGAATGGTGGTCGATGGGTCGGTGGTGGTGGTCGAAAACGTCCTGCGTCACATCAGCCGGCAACGCGGCGAAGAGCGCACCATCATGAATCTGATCCGGGAATCCGTTCATGAGGTGCAGCGGCCCGTCTTCTTCGCCCGCGCAATCATCATTACTGCCTATCTGCCGATCTTCACCCTGCAACACGTGGAAGGCCGGCTGTTCCGGCCCATGGCGCTGACGGTCGCGTATGCACTGCTCGGCGCGCTCCTGTTTTCCCTTTCAATCCTGCCTGTACTTGCGCTATTGCTGTTCACTCCCAAGACCAGGGAGTGGCGCAATCCGATTCTGAGCGCGATCATTCATGGATACCGCCGCTCGCTCGAATGGGCCATGAGCACGCTGGGCCGGCGGCTGATCGTTATCGGAACCGCATGCGGCCTGCTGAGCATCGCCGTATACCTGATGGCGAGCGGGGCGATCGGCTCCGAATTCTTGCCGCACTTGGATGAAGGCGCTATTTGGGCGCGCGGCACGCTTTCACCCAGCACCGGACCTGAGGAAGGCGAGCGGGTGATGAAGCGGGCGCGTCTCATCTTCGCCAGCTTTCCGGAAGTGACGCAAGTGGTGAGCCAGGTCGGCCGGCCCGACGATGGCACGGATTCCGCGCTGTTTTCAAATACCGAGTACTTCGTCGACCTGAAACCGAAGGACCAGTGGCGCCCGGTGTTCCACCGCAATAAGGAAGCCTTGATCCGCGCGATGGATCGCGAGGTGGAAAACATTCCGGGCGCGTTGTGGAACTTCTCACAGCCGATCGCCGACAACATGGAAGAGGCCGTCAGCGGAGTGAAAGGCGAGCTGGCTATCAAAATTTTCGGAACCGACCTTAAAGAGCTCGAAGGCAAAGGTGACGAGATCGTGCGCGTCATGCAAGGCATCCGGGGCGTCCAGGATCTTGGACTTTTTCGCGTGATCGGACAGCCGAACTTGAACATAACCGTAGATCGCGAAAGCGTAAACCGATTCGGAATGAATGTCTCCGATATTGAGGATGCGATCGAGACGGCGGTGGGCGGCAAAGCCGTAAGTCAGGTGCTCGAAGGCGAGCAACGGTATGATTTGGTGCTTCGCTATCAGCCGCAGTACCGCACGACAATGGAGGACATCAAAAATATCCGGCTGCTGGCGCCCTCCGGTGAACGTGTCGCTTTGGCGCAGGTCTGCAACATTCAGATGCGCGATGGCGCGTCGCAGATTTACCGCGAAAATAACTCGCGCTATGTGGCAATCAAGTACAGCGTGAGGGGGCGCGACCTCGGCAGTACGGTAGAGGAAGCGATTGCGAAAGTGAATCGCGAAGTGAAGCTCCCGCCTGGCTATTCGCTGCAGTGGGCGGGCGAGTACGCGAGCGCTAAACGAGCGAACGCCCGTCTTGCAGTGATTGTGCCCGTGACCGTGGCTGTCATCTTTTTCCTGCTCTACTCGATGTTCGGATCGTTCAAATGGTCGAGCCTCGCTATGGTCAGCATGGCGCTCTCGCCAATCGGAGCCTTGTTTGCGCTCTATTTCACCGGCACGCATTTCAGCGTGTCATCGGGAATCGGTACGCTCGCGCTGTTTGGCGTCGCTGTCGAGACTGGCGTGATTATGATCGAGTACATCAACCAGCTCCGCGCGCGAGGCTATGGGATTCATGAGGCCGCTGTCGAAGGCGCGGTTCTGCGGCTTCGGCCCATCATGATGACCATGCTGGTGGCGACGCTGGGATTGCTGCCGGCCGCAATCTCTACCGGAATTGGCTCGGATTCTCAAAAGCCGTTCGCCATCGTGATCGTCGGCGGATTGAGCGCCACGCTTCTGCTGAGCGTGTTCGTTCTGCCAACCATCTACACCTGGATCGCGAGAGATGACGATATCCTCCCGCCCTTTGAGCCCGATCTAGCGGAGCCCCATGCGGGGCCGGGCGAAGGAATGGCTTAGGAGCTTTTCCCGCCGCCGAAGATGTGCTGGAAAAACTGCTTCCAGTGCCATTGCCGCTCCTGGCATTCGGGCGCGGGAGCGAATCCCAGCTCGTGATCGTCGCGCTCTACCGCCAGGGACTGGAGTTCTGACCCTTGCGCCTGCACGTTGATCGTCACAAAGCTGCGGCAGCCGTCTACGGAGGCCACTCGCCAAGGTGATGACGTCTTTTTAGATGGCCCCCAATCCTCCATAAAGCGGTTGTAATCGTAATTCTTGCAGGGGTGTGCCGCCGTGCAGCCCCAATCGGCATACGCTTGCTGATAACGGCCGCTGTTTACGTCAGCGAGGAAGTGTTTAGCGACCTGTTTTTCCGGATAATTATGGAAAATAAAGTACGCGGCAATCGCAATGATAACCGCCGCGATTACGCCCAGAATGATTCTCTTAATGGTCCGGTTGCGCTGCTCTTCGCCTGCCCCGTACTGCTGGAGATAGCTCCCCATGCCTATTTGACGCCCAACAGCCCCGCGTATTTCGAGGCGCTTCAGCAGAATTATTTAGAAGGGTAAGCCTTGTCATACGCGGCGGTCGCATCGGCCGTGATTTCGAGAGCGGGCTTGTAGTAGATCGTGTTCGTGATATCGATGACCACATCGATTCCGCGCGCTTCGGCGATCTGCTTTACAATCTGCGCCATTTGCCGGCCCGCGTGGCCAAGAATATCCTGCCGCTCTGAGTTTACGTCGCTCTGCAGGTCCTCGCTCATGCGCTGCAATTGCTTCTGTTTCAGTGTGCCGTCGGAGCGCAGTTGCGCCTCCTTGTCGGGGGTCAGATTGCCTCCGTTCAACTGCTGCTGAATGGACTGCAGTTGCTGTTGGAGAGTCTGGATCGCTTCCTGACGGGGGTGATACTTCGCTTCGAGCGTCGCCTGGTCCTTCTTGATCTCCTGAGTATCCGCTACCGCCTTTTGCGCGTTAATAATGGCGACATGCGCAGGCGCTATGGATTGCGCGTGCGCGAGGCTCAGCGGCAAACAGGCAACTGCAGAAAGGAGCAAAGCGCTCCTGACGTGAAAAAACATGAAATCTCTGAACTCCTATCAGGTATGCGCTTATCAGGCTAGCACGCGGACCCTCAAGGACTTCCCGTCTGGATCCGGCCTTCGCGATCCACCCTTAAAACGCGGTCGCGCCACCGCACTTGCCTCCGCGCATACGATGCCATCCATACGCAGAACGCGTACAAATCCCACAGGGGAGCAAGCCAGCAAAGCCCGATTGGCTGCCTGCTGCGCAGAACTAAAACCGCACTGCCCCATGCGGACAGTAGGCGCGCGATGAAAAGAAACGCTGCCGGTATCCAAGCCTGCAACGAGATGGCGATCAAAATCCAGACCCCGGCATGAGCGATGGGCAGGCCTGCGTAGCCAGTTCCCTTCGAGGCGCGAATCGTTCGCGCCCAGCGCAATTGGTGATGCCAGATGCCCGTCCACGTGGCTTCCCCCACTGCCGTTTCGACGACGTAGGTCGAGAGCAGAGCGCGTTTGCCGAGCGCCGTTACACGTTTCGCAAGCTGATAATCGTCGGCGAGGTAGTCGGCGATCGCGGCAAATCCGCCGGCTTTCTCAAAATCTGCCGCGCGGAAGGCGAGCGTGGACCCGAATCCAAACTCGCGAACGCCCACCATCTGCGCCACAAGCGCACTAAGCATGAAATCCGTTGCGACGCCGAGCGCTTCCCATTGGGCAGCGGCGGTGTGCCCTTTCGCGCGATAGGGGCAAGTGACCACGCCGATGGATTCATCGGCAAGCGGCGCGACCACCGTCTCGAGATAATCCGGCGTGACCTTGATGTCGCTGTCATTGACGACCCACACTGGATACGTCGCATGCCGAGCCAGTTCCATCAGAACGCCGACTTTCCCATTCGGCGCATCGGCGCTGCCAATCACCAAGCGCACCGGCGCATTTGGAAATTCCGTCTGCAAGCGCCTGACTGCGGCTACGGCCGCATCGTTTTCTTCCCGCGCTCCGAACAGGATTTCAAATACCCGATAATCCTGCCGGATTTGCGACATGAAGGCTTCATAGGTGTTGGGATCGAGACCTCGCAGAGGCTTCAGAACGGAGACGCCGGGCTGGAACGCGGTGTCGAAATGCAGGCGCCGCCTCGCAACATAACGAAATTCCGCAGCGATGGCGAGGAGTTGGTAGATTGCCGCTGGAAGAAAAAGCAGCCACAGCCAGCGCAAACCTAGCGCGCCAGCAGTACGACGCCGCTGAGCACCAGCAAAGCTCCCGCTGTCCGGCGCTTTCCAACGCGTTCCTTCAACACGAATTTGGCGAGTACCGTTTCCAGAACGAAAGTGCTGGCGGACGCCGGGACAGCGAAGCTGAGGGGAGCGGTTTGCAGTAGCGCCATGAAGGCGAAGAAGGAAGCCGCCATGCACGCGATGGACAGGAGCAGGTAGCGGCGGCTGACGATTAAGCGAAGCATGCGGCCCAAACCGCGCGCGTTCACGCTTTGCTCTCCGCTGCGTTTCATTTCGTAGCTTTGCAGCAGATCGCTTAGAACGGTAGAGATGACGATGATGCCGAGCAGCATCCACTTCATCCGGAAACCTCGCAGTTCGCGTTCGTGTAATGCCCGGTGGTTCCGACCATCGCCGTTCCGGCGAAGATCAGGAACGTGCCCGCCCAGCGGGTTGCCGTCACCGTCTCGCCCAGAATGCATTTCCCGAGAAAGGCCGTCAATACATAGCCCAAGCCGGTTAAGGGCAGGACGTAACTCAAATCTGCCCAACTCAGCAGTGCCATGCGCGTGAGCACCCACACAATTAACAGCACAATCCCTGATGCGACGAATGGATTGAGCATGGCGCGGATATAACCCAGCGGATTCACGGATACGGCGCTCGAGAGATGCCGCATGCCCCAAGCGAGCAGCACGTTCCCAAACGAATTCAACAGCACGACGGCGAGCACTAGTGCCAGAGTTCGCGACGTGGACACTCGTACGGCGCGAATTTTCACGGCGTGATCAGGGGCAAGCACGCCCAAACCAGATGTGTCGCCGGCCAGATCAGTCTCCCGCACTCACCACGAGGGGCTCCTCTTTTTGCGCCCGCTGGTCCTTCACAAATCGCTTGCGTTTCGCGCGCAATGCTAGATACTCACGCGCTTCTTTATACAGCCGCCGCCGCTCGGCGTTGTCGAACATCGCTTTCCCGATGAGGCGCAAGGCGACCTTTGGCCGGAAATAAAACTCGCCGTAAAAGCGCTCTACCCACTCAACCAGCTCCGCCCGATCGAGCCCCGGATACTGATAATTCGGGAGCTGATGGCCCGCTTCGTCGGTCATAATCTCGTCAATCGTAATTAGGCCGTTTTTCTTGACGTGATCGTAGTATTCGGTGCCCGGAAACGGGTGGCCGAGCGAAACCTGAATGGTCTCGACGTCGAGTTCTTTCGCAAAATCGATGCTTTTACGGATCGTTTCGCGCGTCTCGCCCGGCAATCCGACGATGAAATCGCCATGAATCGTAAGGCCGAGCTTCTTGCAATTTGCGGTAAACCGGCGCGCCATATCGATCGTGGCGCCCTTTTTGATGTTCTTGAGAATCTGCTGGTCACCCGATTCGTACCCGACGATCAACAGCCTGCATCCGGCCTCTTTCATGGCCTTAAGCGTGTCGTAATCCGTGGTTACGCGCGACGTGCAGCTCCAGGTGAACTTCAGCGGCTTCAATTTGCTGCAAAGGTCAATCGTGCGCGCCTTTTGGTAGTTGAAAGTGTCGTCGTCGAAAAAGATTTCCTTCAGGCCCGGGAAGTTTTCCAGCACATAGCGGCATTCGTTCGCCACGTCATCAGAAGATCGCAGACGCCAGCGATGGCCTGAATGCGTCTGCGGCCATAGACAGAACGTACACTGGGCGGGGCAGCCGCGAGTTGTGTAGAAAGCTATATAGGGATTCAGCAGAAACGGGACATTGTAGCGGCGGAAATCCAAATCCCGCTTGTAAACCTTCGTCACCCAGGGCAGCTCATCCAGGTTTTCAATGACGCCGGCTTCGGGATTGCTCTGAAAGCCGCCATTCTTGCGGAAGACGACTCCTGGGATCTCCTCGAGCGGCTTGCCCGTCGCGTAATCGCGAATTGCGTAGTCAAATTCGCGCTTCACGACGAAATCGATGGCTAAAGAAGCACGCAAGCTTTTCTCCGGCTCGATCGTGACCGGCGGCCCGACGAAGGCGACCTTCAATTTCGGGTTCGTATCCTTCATCATCTCGGCAATTTTCACGTCTACGTGAAAGCCGGGCGTGGATGTGAACAGAACCAGCAGCTCAAAATCATTCGCCATCGCAACCGTCTGGTCAATGGAGACCTTGTGCGGAGGCGCATCCAGGACTTTGCTGTCTGCGAGCATGCCCGCCGGATAGCACAGCCAAACCGGATACCAGTACGATTCGATCTCGCGAGCGGCGGGCCAGCGAGAACCGGCACCGCCATCAAACCCCTCGAAGGATGGAGGGTTTAAGAAAAGCGTTCTCATTTATCCCCTTGGTTAACCTTTAGGTTACTTGGTTTGGCCTACCCGACTCAAGCCCGCGGGGTGATTGGGTGCTAAACCGTCGCTGAACGTATTAGGGAAGCGGCTTACAGAGGGCCTCTATTGCACTGCCCCACCGGCTTGGCGTGCAGCCGCGCGGTCCTGATCATCGCCCGCACCATCCGGTGCGAAGTTCGAATATTTGACATTTAACTCCACCCGCCCCACGAGGCGCGTATCGATGCTGCTGTTCATGTGCTCGGGCACGGCTAAACCGTTCTGAATCTGATACGCACGCTCGAACTGCACGCGCTTGAAGAAGATGCTGGGATTCTTTACGAGACGGCCTTTCTCATAAACGGGCAGGAAGCTGGTCGCATCCAGCCACATTTCGCCTTTGAATAACCCGACGCGTTTCTTGCGCGGCGCAACTTCGAATACGAACACGTGACGGTCACCCGCCGCAGCGCGCTCACCTTTAAACCTGAACTTATAGTTAATGGGCGTAACCGAAAGATCCTGCTTGCCGCGCGCTTGCTGCTCGGCTTCGAGATACCGGGCGATTACTTCTCTCTTAACCGTCTTGTCGCCCTGAAATCCGAGCACGCGATACGTGATCCTGCCCAGCCGCGAGATCCGGCGCGAGGCGTGCAGGGATCCCTGCTCCCTTAACTGGGGCACTGCGGCGTGAATATCGACGTCCATCGAGCCCGGAAAAGAGTTGGCATCGCGCTGCGTGGCCGCTACATACTTCGTAACGATCTCCGCCGGCTCTCCGGTGAGTGAGTTTCCGTCATCGACACCCGCCCATACCTTACAGGCGAAGGCGATAATTGCCGCCGGCAAGGCCACGTAACGCAAGAATCTGTTCACGCCCTGAAGCTCCTCATTGTTCTAATCGTTCAGATGCACCGAGAGTTGAAGAGAGTGCATTAAAGCGAGAATTGTTTGCACGCCGCTTGCCAACCGGTGCACGACAACCCTGATGGCACGAGCAGTAGGTCGCTAGGAGAAACATTTCTTCGAATTTCGCATAAATCGAATTTGTTTCGATTTGTTAGTAAATTCACGTGCAAGTGGTGCTTTCGTCTTTTCTCGCCTTGCATACGCCGTAACCGGCGTGTTAAAAATCTCAAATCGAGGTAAATTCTTTGCAACTACTCAGCGGATTTCGCTATGCATCCGGCAACCGAACGTCTTTTCCCAGCTTCGTGCTCGTGCCGCTGCTTGCTTGTCCTCTCTTACTGCCCTTGGCGGCCGGCGCGCAAACGCGATCCGGTCCGAGCGTTCTCATCACCCAACCCGTCGAAGACGTCAATAGAGTCACCTTGGCTGGGAACGTCCGCCCCGAGGCTACGGCCGCCAACGATCGCGGACGAGTGGAAGATGACTTCGCGATGGATCACATGCTGCTTCAGTTGCAAAGGTCGCCCGAACAGGAAACAGAACTGGAACAGTTGATCGATTCCATGCATGACCGCAACTCGCCGAATTACCAGAGGTGGCTCACCGCGCAGGAGTTCGGGCAGCGCTTCGGATTGGCGCAGGAAGACCTGAATACCATTACCGATTGGTTGAAATCGCAGGGCTTCACAGTCAATGCGGTCTATCCCAACGGCGTGCTGATTGATTTTTCGGGCACTGCCGGGCAAGTCGCCGCCGCTTTCGGCACAGAGATTCATCGGCTGAGCGTCAACGGCCAGCAGCACATCGCGAACATGAGCAATCCGAAGATTCCGTCGGCGCTGGCGCCTGCGGTGAAAGGCGTGGTCTCTTTGAACGACTTCATGCCTCACCCGATGATGAAGCCGCACACGAACTACACCTTCAGCTCAGGCGGCAGCACGTATTATGCGCTGGTGCCGGGCGATCTGGCGAAGATTTATAACTTCACGCCGGCTTTCGCCGCAGGTTACACGGGAACTGGCCAGACGATCGTTGTGATCGAAGACACCAACGTCTATTCCACTTCCGACTGGACCAACTTCCGCTCTGAGTTTGGCCTTTCTAGCTATACGTCGGGATCATTCACACAGGTTCATCCCGGCAGCAACTGCAGGAATCCTGGAACGAATGGCGATGATGGCGAAGCAATCCTCGATGCCGAATGGGCTAGTGCCGGGGCGCCGAACGCGACTATAGAGCTCGCCTCCTGCAAAGATACGAGCACCACGTTCGGCGGACTGATTGCGCTGCAGAACCTGATCAACGGCAGCAGCCCGCCGCCAATTTACAGCATCAGCTACGGCGAATGCGAGGCGGAAAACGGCGCAACGGCAAACGCGGCGTACAGCTCCGCTTATCAGCAGGCTGCGTCGGAAGGTCTGTCGGTGTTTGTTTCGGCCGGCGATGAGGGCGCGGCCAGCTGCGATGCGGACCTGAGCAACTCAACCCACGGCATCGGAGTGAGCGGCTTCGCCTCAACGCAGTACAACGTGGCGGTCGGCGGCACCGATTACGCAGACACTTACGACGGCTCCAACAGCACCTATTGGAGCTCGACGAACAGCAACACGTATGAATCGGCCAACTCTTACGTTCCTGAAATTCCGTGGAACGATTCCTGCGCCAGCGTGTTGATCGCGACGATCGAAGGCTACAGCACAACCTACGGCTCGAGCGGCTTCTGCAATAGCACGGTGGGGAAAGAGGATTTCCTGACGACTGCGTCCGGTAGCGGTGGTCCTAGCGGCTGCGCAACCGGAAAAGCGTCAACCAGCGGCGTCGTCAGTGGCACCTGCAAAGGCTGGTCGAAGCCTTCGTGGCAATCCATACTCGGCAATCCAAGCGATGGAGTTCGGGATCTGCCGGACGTGTCTCTGTTCGCCGCCAACGGCGTATGGGGCCACTATTATGTGTTCTGCTGGTCGGACACGCGCGAAGGCGGCACGTCTTGCTCAGGCGCTCCCAGCACCTGGTCGGGCGCGGGCGGCACTTCGTTTTCTTCGCCCATCTGGGCCGGCATTCAGGCGCTGATCAATCAAAAGAAAGGCGCAAAGCAAGGCCTGCCGAACTCGAGATACTACACGCTCGCATCCAGCGAATACGGCACCGGCGGAAGCTCCAGCTGCAATTCCAGCAACGGCAATGGCGTCGGCAGCACTTGCATCTTCTACGACGTCACTCTCGGCGATATGGACGTGAACTGCTCAGGCACTCACAACTGCTACAAGCCGTCCGGAACCTATGGCGTGCTGTCTACGTCCAACAGCTCCTATTCAAAAGCCTACGGGACAGGCACGGGTTGGGACTTCGCTACCGGCATCGGGACGGTGAACGTTTACAACCTGGTGAACAGTTACTAAAGGGCTCGCTCATGGGATCGGGCCGCTGTTATATCAGCGCGCCATTTTCTTTTTGAGGATGATTGCACCGGCTCCTGCAAGGACCGCTGCTGCCGTAAGGCCTGCCGCGATCTTTGGAACGGGATCGAATGCAGGCGGCGGAAGATACGTGATTCCGGATTCGTCTGCGCGGGCCGCTTCGTGAACGTACCGCCCATGCTCGGGGACAGGAAAATGATTCGCGAGCCGCTCTAGTTGATCCGCGGCGCCGGCCATCGGTTTGCCGTGTCCCGCGGCGATCAGCTTCGGCTTCAATCCCGCCAATAACTGAACAGACCGGCGCGCTTGCTCCCAATCGGTAGTGGCGGGCGCGGGCGGCCGGCAAACTTCCTGTTTCTTGATCAGCATATCGAGGAGATTGTCAATGTTCATCGTCGTTACAGCGTCTCCGGCAAGCAACACGCCGTCACTCTTGCGATAGAAGACGATGTGCCCGGGCGTATGCCCGGGGGTGAAATGCGCCGACCAGTCACCGAGCCCCAGCTCCGGCAAGTTGGCGTCCAGCTCTTTGAGTGAGTCGCCGAGATCTACGGTACGAGACGGCATGAACCGGGTCATGAACGAGAAGAATCCGGGCGCTGTGGGATCGAGCGGCGGATAAGACGATTTGCCGGTGAGGTAGGGCCACTCGAGACGATGCGCGTACACATGCACGCCCCACTCGCGAACTAGTTCGGGCGCCGAACCGGCATGATCGAAATGGCCATGCGTCAGCAGAATTGCACGCGGTTTCGCGCCAGGTCCAAATCGAGCCTCGGCAGCTTCTTTAATCGTCGCGGCGTGTCCAGGCGTGCCGTTATCGACTAAGACCCATGCGTTCGAGTTGCCGACCAGGTAGGCATTCGCCATGATCATTTCTACGACGGCTACGTCTTGCGCGATCTCTTCCATACTTTTAGGATCGCGGAGAAAGCCGGTTGGTTACGCTGTCGGTCGTGGCGGGTCATATACTTTCAGACATGCAAAAGATCAAAACGGCGATTGTGGGCACCGGCTTCATGGGCAAGGTGCACGCCGAGAACGTAAGGCGGTTGGGAAACGTCGAGATCGCGGCGGTAGTTGGCAGCCGGCCCGAAACGGCTCGCAAATTCGCCGAAAACTTCCTGATTCCGATTGCAACAGACAAGCTCGATGAGGTTCTAGCGAACAAGGACATCGCGGCAGTGCACATTTGCACGCCTAACGTGGATCACTTCCCTATGTCGCTTGCGGCAATCAACGCGGGCAAGGCTGTGCTTTGCGAAAAGCCCATGACCATGAATGTCGAGGAAGCACGTCGGCTGGTGGACGCGGCGAAGGCGAAGAACGCCGTCAATTGCGTGCAACACAATCTTCGGTATTATCCCGTGGTGCAACAGATCCGGCAGATGATCGCGCACGGAGATTTGGGCGACATCCTCATTGTGCAGGGCACTTACTCGCAAGACTGGCTGCTCTACGACACCGATTGGAACTGGCGGCTGGATGCGAAAGAGAACGGCAAGCTGCGCGTCATGGGCGATATCGGCTCGCATTGGATGGACATGATTCAGCATCTGACCGGTCTTTCAATCACCGCGGTCTGTGCCGACCTCACCATCTTTCATAAAACGCGCAAGCGGCCAAAGGGATCGGTCGAGACGTTTTCCGGCAAGAAGCTGCAGCCCGGCGATTACGAAGAATTTCCGATTGAGACGGAAGATTTCGGCATGGTGATGCTGCGGCTGGGGAACCGGGCGCGCGGCGCATTCACAGTGAGTCAGATGTCGGCCGGCCGTAAGAACAGATTCGAGTTCGAAATATTCGGAACCAAAGCCGGCGTGGCCTGGAATCAGGAGAGCCCGGATCAGTTGTGGATCGGGCGCCGCAATGAGCCGAACGAAATCATCATTAAGGACGCATCCCTGTTTTATCCGGCCGCCGCGGCTTTCGCGGACCTGCCGGGCGGCCACAGCGAAGGCTACGACGATTCACACAAACAAGTATTCAAACATTTTTACGCGCGCGTCGCGAATCCGTCCGCGCCCATCGATTACCCGACTTTCGAAGACGGGCTGCACGGAATGATTCTTTTACAGAAGGTTGCCGAGAGCGCTTCTCAACACTCCTGGGTCGAGGTGGAAACGGCAGCGAAAACCGCACCCGTATAGCTGCGGATTCGCTGCACTCCGCCCGCTCTGTACAATGAGAGGCAATGCAGCGGCTCTGCGCATTGGTGCTCGTCGGTTGGTTGAGCACGTGGCTGACCGCTCCAGCATTCTTCAGCCACGCAGTGCAGCCGGTGCCGGAATGCTGCCGCCGCACGGGAATTCACAAGTGCGCCATGCAGCGCGCAGCGGTCGGTGCTCATCCATCACCCGCTGCGTCGCAGACAATCGCGAGCCGTTGCCCGTTCTCCAATGGCACCCCTACCGATGCGCTGTTGCCTTCCCTGTGGTTGCTTTCTCCGGCCCAAATTAGTTTCGCTGAACTGCTCAGCCACCCCGCAGTACGCCCACAGATAGAAGCTCGATTCCGCGCATCGTTTTCGCGCGCCCGTCAAAAACGCGGGCCGCCTTCCTTCGTTGTCGCCTAAGACCTGAATTGACCGTTCACCCCTTTGCTGTCGGGCGAAGGGTAGCGATCCGTCCTATTTGCGTTTCAGGAGATCAAGATGAAGGAAAAGCTGCGCGCCTATGCACGCGTGCTGATCAGTGTTTTTGCTGCAAGCACAGCAATACTGTCGGGCTTCGCGCCTCCCGGCCTCGCAACCTTGCGCGGTGTCATTCACGACCCCCAGCATCGTCCTTTGGCGGGAGCCCAAATCGTGATTAAAGGCGCGCTCTCGAAAGAGCCGCGAAGTTTTACATCGAATTCGAACGGCGAGTTCGAAGCGGCGGGCATCGCGCCCGGAACTTACACCATCTCTGTTTCTGCCCAAGGCTTTCGGACGCTCGAGGAACAGGTCCAAGTGCAGCCCGGTAAGAGTGCAATTCTCCATTTCCAGCTCGAAGTAGGGACGCTCAGCCAGAAAGTGGAAGTAAGCAGCCAAGCCAGTCGCCTGAAGACCGAAACCTCCACGGTTCAGACCTATGTCTCCTCGCAAGAAATCCAGCGCACTCCTGGAGCGGACCGCACAAACAGCCTCGCGATGATCACCGACTTCACTCCCGACGCGTACATGGTGCACGACATGCTTCATATGCGCGGCGGGCACCAAGTCAATTGGTTCTTCGACGGCATTCCAGTGATCAACACAAATATCGCTTCAAACATCGCGCCGCAGGTGAATCCGAAGAATGTAGAGGAGCTGCAAACGGAGCGCGGCGGGTTCTCGAGCGAATACGGCGACCGCACTTATGGCTTCTTTAACGTCGTAACGCCTTCCGGTTTCGATCGCGACAATGAAGCCGAGTTTGTCGCGTCTGCCGGTAACTTTTACTCAAGCGACAATCAGTTCGATATCGGAAGCCACACAGAGCGCTTCGCCTATTACGCGAGCGTAGACGGCAATCGCTCGGATCTGGGCCTGATGGCGCCCGTGTCTCAGGTCATTCATGACGAGACGAACGGAACAGGCGGATTTCTGTCGCTGCTTTATAACCCAGATGCGAACAATCAGTTTCGTTGGATCGCCGCGCTACGAGGAAGCGATTACCAGGTTCCGAACACGCCGGACCAGCAGGCGGCCGCTATTCGCGACAGCGACCGGGAGCGCGATTATCTTGTGGGCTTCAACTGGACTCACTCGTTTTCCGAAGGCGTGCTCTTCATGTTGTCGCCGTACTTTCATTTTAACCAGGCGGATTACGTTGGCGGCCCCAACGACACGCCCTACGTCTTGAATGACAACATCCGTTCCAATTACTTCGGCGGACGTTCCGTATTACAGATACAAAAAAGATCGCATAGCGCGGTGTTTGGAATCGAGGCCTGGGCACAGCACGATAACACAGCTTTCGGGCTGATCGAGAATCTCGGCGGGCAAGTGCTCAATCAACAAGAGCTGCACTGGGCGAATTCGGATGCCGCGTTCGCCGAAGATCAATATAAAGTGACTCACTGGCTCACGCTGGATTTAGGTCTCCGCCTGACGCATTATTCGGGCTTGGTAAATGAGAACGCCGCGGACCCTCGCTTGGGGGCAGCGATTCGCATTCCGCACCTGAACTGGATTTTTCGCGGCTACTACGCCTACTACTATCAACCGCCTCCATTAGACAGCTTGCAAGGGCCGTCATTGCAGTTTGCGGTCAATCAAGGATACGGATTTGTTCCGCTCCAGGGGGAACGAGACATCCAGCACGACTTCGGATTTACGATTCCTCTTCGCGGCTGGACGTTCGAAGCGGATAATTTCCACACGAGCGCCCGCAATTTTCTGGACCATGATGTAATCGGCAATTCCGGAATCTTCATCCCGTTGACTGACCTGGGCGCGATCATCAGCGGGACGGAAGTAACGGTTCGCTCGCCGCGCATGTTCCATGTCGCGCAGTTGCGCATGGCCTATGGGAACCAGATTGCTCAGGGTATTGGTCCGATCACGGGCGGCTTGCTCGAGTTCACTCCCTCCGGAAAGTTTCTGCTGGATCACGATCAGCGTAATACGGCGTCCGCTGTCCTCTCGTTGAACCTGCCGGGAAAAGTGTGGGCCACCCCGGCTTACGAGTTTGGCTCCGGCTTCCTCAACGGTGACGGCCCGGCGCACCTGCCGCCGCATTCGACATTCGATTTAGCGATCGGGAAGAGTTTCGGCGACCACTGGACAATCTCCGCGAATGCAGTAAACATCGGGAATGAGCGCTACTTGCTCGATACCAGCAACACCTTCGGTGGGACGCACTGGATCAACCCGCGCCAGATCTATGGGGAACTGCGGTACCGTTTTCATTTCTAATGCCTATTTGGCATTAATCCTGTTCCGGTACTGCGGGTCCATCCGTGAGCTCAATTTCCTTAAGCCATTTCTCTAGTTGCTGGCCGATCGCCTGCTCGCAAACTTGCTCGGTCAACGTGGCAAGTTCGTAATGGCGTCGCCAAAACGTGTCATTTTTAGTTGTTGCCCAGGATGGGAGTTGCACGTGATGCTATTCCTTTCGCTTGTCACTCGTTCTTATCTATGCAAGTAAAGGTCCATTTAGGTCGGGAAAAGTAGCTTCGGTACGATATTCAACTATGCTGCGGCGCTTAGCGCGGGTTCAAAATTTTGAGGTGCGAGGTGGTTCTTTTGGGCCAGATTTTTGAGCCCGAGCGCTTCGGCTTTACCGGTTGCGAGGCGATTTCGGATTTCTTGAGCTCGGACCTTCACATTTTGTTTGCCGGTTTCCGTTACAGGGCCGGAAGAGAGCAGGGCATCCACTCGATTGGCGGCGAGTTGTGCGGCGGAAGCTGACATTTGGCGCTCCTTCGGAAATAGAAAAGCTCGCGAGCAATGGAATGCTGCTCGCGAGCCTGATGGAGCCTAGCACGCTGAAGCGCCAAAACGAACTTTCCACATGTGGAAAGTTCCTGTAAGCCTAATCGAATCAGCTGGTGAAAAATATTTTCGAGATCTGTCACCGACTCACGGTCTGGTACTCATCTGCATTGACTCTAGTGGTGGTGCTTGCTGGTGCGAGCCAATGGGCTTTGAACGTCAGCCTCGATGCGCAATGGACGAAAAGATTGCGTTTCCTTACTGATCCGCGAGAGCTTTGAGCGGCGATATTCGGGCGGCCCGACGCGCCGGTACGAGACACGCAAGGAGAGTGATGAGTGCGACCATGCCGGCAGAAGCAGCGAGGATCGCCGCACTGTGACCAGCGACATGGAACAGAACCGATTCCATGGCACGCCCGGTTGCCCACGCTCCGCACAGGCCAATCGCAATGCCCACGGCCAGCAATCGCAAAGCAAGCGAGAAGAACTGCCGTTGGATTCTCTCGGGTTGTGCGCCCAAAGCAATGCGAATGGCAATCTCCCTTCGTCGTTGCGCGACGGCGTAGCTCAATACGCCATACATTCCAACGGTAATGAGAAGGAGAGCTAGTCCGGAAAATATGCCGCTGAGCAATGCCGGAGCGCGGCGGTCGATTAGGCTGGCGGATATGCGATCGTTCATGGACTGCATTTCATTGACGGCCAGATCGGGATCGAGGCGGCGGAGTGCGAGCTGCAATGCCGCTTTCAGGGACTCCGGTCTGACGCCTCCGCGAAGGACGACGAAGATATTGAAGTCCGGACGGTAGATAAAAGGATAATAGACAGCACCTTGCGCGGTATCGTCGGTCAGGCCCGCCTGCTTAATGCTGCCAACCACACCAACAACAGTGAATGCGTCGGCACTCCTGCCCGGTTCAGTACCTTGAAAGAGCCGCTGGCCTACCGGATTTGCATTTGGCCAGTTATAGCGGGCGAAGTCCTCATCTACGACGCACGTTCGCACGTTTCTCTCGGAATCCTCGGACGTAAGAAATCGGCCTGCGCGCAGCGAGAATCCCATGGCTTGAAAGTAATCGCCGAAGACGCCATAAGCGTAGGATCCGCGCGCTGATTCTCCAGGCCGGAGAACATGGCCTTCGGCAACAGCAGCGCTCTTGCCGTTCTTACCGCTGAAAGGAATATTGGTGGCCAGACCCACGGCTGACACTCCCGGCTGCCGGCGAAGTTCGTCAAGGAGCCTGCCGATGAACGCAAGGCCCGCTGAAGGTGAAGGATAGCGATTTCCCACCAACGAGATCTGACCGGCGATTGTGTGGTCGGGACGGAATCCCGGAGAGACGTCCATCGCGCGCTTCAGGCTGAGACCCAACATACCGGCTCCCACTAAGAGAACAAAGCCCAACGCGATTTGCGTAGTGACGAAGGAGTGCCGCAGAACCAGCGCGGCTCGGCCTGCTGTCCCAGTGCGGGATTCAGTGTGCAGCGCGTCAGCGAGGCCAGGCCGAAGATTGAACCAGGCGATGGGCAGCGCAAGTACGAGGCCCAGCACGATGGCTGCAGTTACAGCAATCGCAGCTAATGGCACATTGAGCGTGATATAGGCGCCGAGAGGCAAGCGGTCTGCTCCCAAAGCAATGATCAATCGAATTCCGGCCGCGGCAACAGCCAGCGACAGCAACCCGCCCAAGAAGGCGAGCAGGACGGTCTCGACGAGTGCTTCAGCAAGGACACGGGTTGCACTCGCGCCGAGAGCCCGGCGTACGGCTATCTCTTTCGACCGGCTGCTTGCACGCACAAGAAGTAAGTTAACCAGGTTGACGAGGCCAATCAACAGAAGCGTGAATACGCCTGCTTGCAGCAACAGGAGAATGGGACGAATAGCCGCTACCTGGTCGGCGTGCAACGAAACTACGGGAGAACGGAACCCGGCTGCGGCGATCATTTTCGCCTGAGGGTCGTCTCTTTCCAAGGCTGTGTTTTGAGCGTCGATTTGCGATTGTGCCTGAGCGAGAGTTGCGCCCGGGCGCAGGCGCGCGATCATCTGGATGACATTGCCACCCGAGTGCCGCTGGGCGGGCAGGCGTTGTTCGGGGCTTGAGGAAAGCGGCAGATATAACTGCGATTTCGAGGAGAGGAAATGAAAATCGGGCGGCAGCACACCAACGATGACCTTGGGAATGCTGTCTACCCAAATCGTCCGCCCGAGCACATGCGGATCAGCATTGAAATGTTGCCGCCAATAGGGGTCTGCGAGAATTACGACGCCATCGGTTTGGCCCATCTCGGCATCAGTGAAGCCGCGTCCCATTGCAGGACCAATGCCAACGGTAGTGAAGAAGTCCGGAGAAATCCGCGTAATCTGATTGCGCTCAGTTGAACCGGGCGCTCCGACGATGGCGGTCCCGAAAGCGTAAATAGATAAGGAACTGAAAGCGGGAATGGCGCCCCGGCGTTCGTAGTAGTTCGTTATCGAGGAGCCATCACGTTCGACGCCTGCTTTGGGATAGGTGTTGAAGATGGTGACGAGCCGGCCGGCTTGAGGAAATGGCAAGGGACGAACAAGAATTGCATTGATGACTGCGAAAATTGTGAGATTCGCGCCGAGACACAGCGCAAGCGTCAGAAGCGCAGTGACTGTAAATGCGGGAGTCTTGCGGAGCAATCGCGCGGCATAGCGCAGATTGCGGAGAAGCTCATCGAACGGCTGCAGCCCTCGAGCCTCACGGCAATCGTCTTTTACGCTGTTCAGTCCTCCTAGATCGAGGCGAGCGCGCCGATACGCCTCTTCGCGTGATAATCCGGAGCGAATGAGATCCTGCGCGTAATATTCGATGTGGGAGTGCAACTCCTCTGCCATGCCGTTTTCAAATTCGGAACGTGAGTTGAGAACACGAAGCAGAGAACGAAGCCGGCGGAGCATGCTAGAGCTCCTCGGACGTTGTGTTTAAAGCCGCGCTAATTGCAGATACTAAACGGTTCCAGCCGGCGGTTTCTTCGCGAAGGCGGCGGCGGCCCGCGGCAGTCAGTGTGTAGTATTTCGCGCGGCGGTTATTTTCGCTTTGGCCCCACTCGGCAGCGATGAAACCCTGGTGCTCCAAACGGTAGAGAGCCGGGTACAGAGAGCCTTGCGGAATGTCAAGAGCCTCACGTGAGATTTGCCTGATGCGCAATAAGACACCATATCCGTGCAGCGGATTTAGAGACACCGACTTCAGGATCAGCATGTCTAGTGTGCCTGGAAGTAGTCCGGATTTTTCCACGGTACGCCTCGTCTCCTAGGCTACCTCGGAGGGTATCACGCTTCTCCTAGTCAGGCAAGTGGAAGGTGTAACTTGCAATCTGGCGCGCGGAGGCTAACGCACCACGCCCTTGCGGACGGCATACAGCATCAACTCCGGGATACTATGAACATTGAGCTTTTGCATAAGATTCCCGCGATGCGTATCGACGGTATGGGGACTGATGCCAAGGATGACCGCGATGTCTTTGGTCGATTTGAGTTCGGCTACCAGTTGCAGCAATTCTCGTTCCCTTGCAGTCAAGAGATCGTAAGGATCTTCCACGCCTTGATGCTGCAACTGCCTCAAGTAGTCGTCGGCCAAAACTCTACTGACAGCCGGGCTAAAAAAGGCCTTTCCAGCAGAAACGGCACGTACGGCTTCAATGAGATCCGACTCGGCTGAATCTTTGAGCAGATAGCCTCGCGCTCCGGCCCTCAATGCCTTAAGAATGTAGCCCTCATCTGAATGCATACTCAGAATGATCACCGCGGTGCGTAGGCGTTCTTCATAAATTCTTCTTGCGGCTTCGATACCGTTGAGAAGAGGCATGGCAATGTCCATAATCACAACATCAGGATTTTCGCGGATGACAATATCGATTGCCTCTCTTCCGTTGTTTGCTTCCCCTACGACCTGAAAATCCGCTTGCCGCTCCAGGACCAAGCGAAGGCCATTCCGCATGATGGTGTGATCGTCTGCCAATACGATCCGCGTTGCAGTCATGCGATCACCGGCGCACTTGTTTCTGAAAGAGGCAGGTTGACACGAATGGACGTGCCTACGCCAGGACTTGATTCGACGCGAAACGAGCCATGTAAATGAGTGGCTCTCTCTTCCATTCCCAACAGCCCAAGCCCTTTATCCCGCTCCGGCACGAAACCGTTTCCATCATCCTGGATGGTAAGCACAAGGTCCTCACCGCACTGTTCCAGGCGAACTCGCACGTTTTTCGCCTGCGCATGCCGGACAATATTACGCAATGCTTCCTGAACGATCCGGTAAATGCAGGTCCTCTGTTCGTCTGAGAGTTCCTCGGGAACAGAGTCGGCGCTTACCTGCACGCCGATGTTACTAGTGCGAGATACTTCGCGTGCCTGCCACTGTACCGCCGGGATCAGTCCTAAATCGTCAAGCATAGAGGGGCGCAGCAACAAGGACATATCTCGCACCGCCGCTACGGTTCGCTCTGCCAGCCGACGGAGGTCTGAGAGCTGTTCGCGAGCATCGTCATAGGCGTCGGGGGGAAGAATAGCCGCTACATTCCCTATGCCCAAGAGAATCGCAGAGAGCGATTGTCCGATTTCGTCGTGTAACTCACGGGAAAGCGATCGCCGGTCTTCCTCTTCAACGGCAATGAGACGCGCGGAAAGCTCTCTCAGGGCGGCGCGAGCGTGTTCGACTTCCTTGATATGCGCGGCCGATAGGCGCTCAAGCCGCAATATGCGCTGGATACTCCCGCCTGCTAAAAGAGCACCGCACAAGAGCGTGAGAACGATTAGCAGAATCAACGATCGACGGAAACTTGCAAACAAGGCGCGGATGTGTTGATTACTAGATTCCAATTGCTTTTGGTTAACCGCGCCGATTTGATCCGCAAGATGAACAACAATCATGCGTCGCGGCAACAGAGAGTTCTTCATGAATGCGTATCCAAAGGCCCGACGCTGAATTGCGTTCCATTCCAGGGCCGGTCTTAAAGAGTCAAAGTACGATTCGACTTCTGTTGTAAACTCATGAAACGGCCGCCGCTCCTCACCGCGCAGAATGGCATTGTACGCTGAAACATTTTCTTCGATGCGCTTTCGAACATCCTGTAATTCCTCGCGGTGGGTGTCTGCGAGGCTAGGATTTTGTTCCAGGAGGAGATCCCGCACATAAGTGCCGGACAAGTAGATATCGGAACGCAACTGCTCTAGAATGCGATCGCGATTAAAGTAGTCCTCGCGAATACTTTCGCTCCGTGTTTGGATTCTTCGCAGCACGGACAATGAATCCAACCCAGTGAACGCAAGCAGGAATAGTAAGCCCCCGAATCCGATCAGCAGCAATCGCTTGGTCTGAGTATCAGTGCGGAGCATTTCACGTCCTAGATGTGTAGCGCGTCAAATCCTTCCACCGGGATGCGACTGACCCGGTTAGGGCGACATCAATGCAGTAACCCCAACGTGTATTGAAGAGCCGCATACGCTTCTTCATAGTCATATTGGGCAGTGAGGTTTTGCACTTGCGCTTGAGTCTGTCCCAATTGCGCCTGCGTCAGTTCCACAATCGAGGCCAGCCCTAGATTGTAGCGGCCTTGAGACAGATTCAAGGCCAGATTGGCTTGCCTGAGAAGTTGCTCGCTCGGAGCTATGGCCTCAAAGGACGTTCTCGCGTGTTCCCAGGAAGCCCGGACATCGCGTGCTAAGCGATCCTGCAAATCGCGCAGGTGTTGGTCCGCGGCTTGCAACTGGTACTCGGCAGCACGGCGCCGAGCGGTAAAGAGATGGCCATTCAACACGGGGATCTGTACGTTCACAGCGGCGGCTTCGTATTCTTCGGGAATGGTGGGGTTGGCGTTTCCGGGATTTATGTACGGCAAAGCTCCGCCCACTGCGACAAGACTGACAGTGGGCCGTTTTAGATCGCGTTCTGCGTATACGAATTTCTGCGCCGCTTCCCGCTGGAGACGCAAACTTGCTAGCTCTGGGCGGTTCCGGTCAGCTTCCATGATTAGCTGATCCGGGCTGGTGGGAGGAGCGGCAGGCATCGGTTGAGCAACCAGTTCATATTCGGTCGCCTGATTGGTGCCCAGCGCCTGCCCGAGATTCGCGTATGCAGTTGCTAGACGATCTTTTGCCCGAATGAGCATCAACTGAGCGTCCGAAAGATTCACCTGCGCAAAGCTCAAATCGACTTGGGATTTCAGTTGATTCTTCGTCAACTCTGTCACTTGGTCGACGACGGTTTGCCGCGTCGCAACGGTTTGTTGAGCGACTTTGATCAATTCCTGCGAGAGGAGAACCTCGTAGTAGGCCTGATCGACTCCGAGAACAATCTCGTATCGTGTGGCTTGATAATCCTGCTGGCTCGCTTGAGCATGGAATCGCTCAGAAGCAACCAAATTGGGAGTCCTTCCGGAATCGGTAATCAGTTGAGAAAGCGTAAGTCCCGATCCAAAGTGGTTGAACAATCGTGGGTCATTAATGACCCCGGCACCGAGACGGCTGTTTACATTAGCCTGAGCTCCGGTTATATTTCCGGTTACGGCAGGATAGTACGCCGACCGTGCTTCGGTGACAATCTGGCCCGCACGCAGGTAGTTTGCCTGAGACGCAAGCACCTGGGGGTGATTTTTCAATGCCATTGCCTGAGCATCTTGCAAAGTCAGCGGGGGCGATGTTGCTTGAGCATAGAGCCCCGTAACAGGTATCAGCAGAAAGCAAAGACTAGAAATCAGGCGAAAGCTCATGCACGCTCCTCCGCCTGCGCCAGGCGACCTTTCCTGCCGTACACGAGCAAGTACGCCGCGGGAACGATGAAGACCGTCAAGATAACGGAAGAAGTCAGGCCGCCTATGATGGCACGCGCCATCGGCGCGTATTGCTCCGACCCGGTACCCATCTTGAAAGCCATAGGCAGCATTCCGATGATGGTGGCGAGCGAAGTCATCAAAATTGGACGCAAGCGAACGCGGCATGCAGTGATGACTGCATCAATTACTGAAAAATTCTGTTCCTCCAACTTGTGAGCAAAATCAACGATCAAGATACTGTTCGAACCGGCCACTCCGATCAGCATCAGAACGCCCATGAGCGACATAACATTCAGCGTGGTGCCCGTTAGAAAGAGGATGAGCAGAACCCCAATGAAGCCCATCGGTATGGCCAACATGATGAGAAATGGGTCGATAAAGGAACGGAACTGAGCGACCAGGATGATGTACAGAAGCAACGCGGCAAGAATAAAGCCTTGAGCGAAGCTTGTGAACGACGCCTTCATTCCCAGCACCATTCCGCGAAGATTCACCCGGAAATTACTGGGCACTTTCATATCCGTGACGATTTTGTCGATTCCGTTTGCAACACGGCCCAAGTCTTCGCCCTTGGGTGTCACATAAACATCCGCTGCCCGTTGGATCTGATAGTGATCGATCTCCGTAGGCGTTTCCGTGTGCGAAAGCTTAACGACGGTGTCAAGAGTCGTCGGCTCTTTCAGGCCTGGCGCCTTCAAAGGAATGTTCGTCAAGTCAAGAAAATTATGAATTGCCGGCCTACCGTGTTCGTAATATTGAACGGTGAGAAAGTAATCGTTCCCCGTTTTGTAATCGACCCAGTAATTCGGAGCGATCATTGCGTTCGAATTTAGGGCAGTGATGACGTTGTCGACGACGTCTTTCTCCGTGAGCCCTAATTCTCCGGCGTGAACTCGATCGATGTCCATTCGCACTGCGGGATAATTTTCGTCTTGTGGAATATAGACCTGTCCCACCCCGGGCAGTCTCCGGATACGACTGCTCAGGTCCTGTGCCAATTCGTAGTCTTGCCGGTTACTTCGACCGGTAACCTGAACGTCGATCGGAGCCGGCATGCCCGCATTCAAAGTGGCGTCTACCATAGAGCCCGTTTGAAGAAACGTGCGAACCTCCGGAAGCCGTTCTGAAATTGCATCTTGAACACGGTCCATATATTCGAACGTACTCACTTTGTGATCTTGATTCAGTGCAGCTTGTACGGTTGCGGTATAAGGACCCGCATTATTGGTGTACAGAGCTGAAAAATCCGGGACAACGCCGATGTTCGAGACGACCATCTTGAGGTCGTGGCCAACGGTTTGACGAATTATATCTTCAACCTTCGCAACGTATTGCTCCGTCACCTCGATACGTGACCCGGTGGGCGCTTTCATATTAATTGTGAATTGAGCCGCATCGGTTTGTGGAAAGAAAGCAACGCCCAGTAGTGGATAAACGATCATGCTGAGAATGAAGAGTCCTGTGAGTGCTATCACGGTGAGTCCCGGCCGCTTTAGGGAACGTCTCACCCACGATTCATAAAAATTCAGGAGTCGATTAAACCCGGCGTTGAATCCTGAAGTGAATCTGCTCCACAAAGACTTCTTCTCGTGCCGTTGGTGCAGATCATCGCCGGTCGACTCTCCCTCGACGCTTTCACCATGAGCGGCGTGCGGTACATTTTTCAAAAACCGTGAGCAGAAGAGTGGAATCACGGTCATCGCCACAACGAACGAGATCATGAGCGAAAGGCAAAAGGACAGCGCGAGCGCTGAAAACAAAAACTTACTGACTCCGAATAAGAACGTGACCGGAAAAAACGCGACGACGCCTACCAGCGTCGCTGCTAACACGGCCAGAGTAACCTCGGACCCGCCGGCCTCCGCCGCCATCATCGGTGGTTCTCCCAATTCAAGATGCCGATAGATGTTCTCAAGTGAAATCACAGAGTTGTCGATTACTCGAGAAAACGCCAAAGCCATGCCACCCAAGATCAAGGTGTTTACCGTGGCGCCCAACATATAAAGAATAATGAAAGTAGCTAATGCCGAGAGAGGAATTGACAACAAAACAGCCGATGTTGCTCGCGGGCTCCCTAAGAACAGAAGAATCATGACACTCGTCAGAAGCAGACCGATCAAGCCCTCGTGAAGTACTGTTTTAATAGCTTCCTTGACGAATACAGATTGATCAAAGACAATACTCGTCACCAGTTGCTTGGGGATGTCGAATAAGTTCGTCAGTAGCCTCCGTACGCCGTTGACAACCGCAATCGTATTCGTGTCGCCGCCCTGTTTCATGATCGGAATGTAAGTGGACTTCTGCCCGTCTACACGCACGATGTTGTATTGAATAGCGCTGGCGTCCACTGCTTTGCCAACATCTCTCACCGACACCCAGGAATCGCCGTCCGTCTTCAGCGGGAGATCGTTCAATTCCTTCATGTTGTCAACAAGGCTGTTGGAATAAACGTAGTAGTCAAAGGGACCCAGCTTCACATCTCCAGCCGGCAAGATCAGGTTGGACTGATTCACCGCGTTTACCACATCCATTGGGCTCAACTGCCGCGACATAAGCTTGTATGGATCGACATACACCATAACCTGGCGGTACTTTCCACCGAACGGAGGGGGAATTGTCGCGCCCTGGACAACGGCTATTTGGTTGCGAATCGTGAATTGTGCCAGATCATGAAGTTGAGTTTCGGTCAGCCCCGAGCCTTTTACGGTTACCAGACAAACAGGCTGGCTTGAAGCGTCGAATTTCAAGACGACTGGAGGAAGAGTTCCGGGCGGCAAGCGCTTGAGATCAGCTAACGCCAGATTCGACAGTTCCGTAACGTCGGTGTCGGCATTGGTCCCAGGTTGAAAGATGACTTTGATTAAGCTGACGCCGAGTAGGGATCTGGATTCCATGTGATCCACCCCGGCCGCCATCGTGAAAAACCTTTCAAGAGGGTTTGTAATGTCATCCTCTATGTCCGCCGGCGGCATTCCAGAGTAGAAGGTCGCAACAACAACGGTAGGTATGTTAATGGTCGGGAATAAATCGACCGGCATGCGTACGATGCTGGCGGCACCGATAAGTGATAACGCAAGGCAGACAGCAATGATAAAGTATGGGTTCCGAATCGAGAAAATCGACATAACGCAACTGTGATTGTTGGTTCAGCTTTGAGTTTGATAAGTAGCGGCTTGTGTGATCTTGGGATGTACTATTTCGCCGGGACGTAAGCCGCTCCGGTCACTGATCACAACCTGATCACCATCGTGAAGGCCCGAGAGCACCTCAGCGTTGCTTTCCGTCTGTATTCCCAGCGTGATTTCGCGATCTTCAATCTTGTTGCTTTGATCCACTATGAACACACTCGTGCGGGCCGTCCCTTGGTTTACGGCCTGAAGCGGTACGACGAGCGCATCACCGTTCCTTTCGAGCGCAATGGTTGCCTCGGCGTATACTCCTGGAATCAGGACACCTTGCGGATTCGGTACGTCTACCTCCGTGTGCATCGTGCGCGTCGACCCCGTAACGTCCACTGAGAACCGAGCGACGCGGCCGGGAAAGTCTCGGTCGAGAGCGGGAACTCGCACGTTCACTTGATCGCCGATTTTGATGTAGCGAACATAGGATTCCGGAACGGGTATCACCAATCGGAACAGGTCTTCCTGGGAGAGCTTCACTAATGGGAGCGCCTGAGTGGAATTGGTACCGCCTTGCATCAAAGTTCCCAAGTTGGCGTATCTTTGCGTCACCACGCCTGCAAACGGAGCGGTTATGTTCGAGTAATCGAAAAGCGCCTTATCGCGTACCAGTTTCGACTGTGCAACAGCCATCTGGCTCTGCGCGGATTGAAGATTCGCTTTGGCGGCTTCGATTTGAGCCTCGGCGGCCAAATCTTTTCCTTGAGCATCGTCAACTTCTTGTTGGGCCACAAGCCCAGGCTTGCTTTTGGCGACGTTGTTTAAGCGGTCATATTGCAGGTGCAGAACCTGGTGCTGTGCTTCAATTCGTCCTAACTGGTGCTCGGCGTCGGTGACCTGATCTGCTGCGCTTTTGATAGACGCCTGGTCCTCTTGCAGTTGCGCTTGCAACTCCGGTATTTCGAGGACCGCCATAAGCTGGCCTTTTTTCACGTGCGTTCCGTAATCTACATATAGCTTCGACACAAAACCGGACTCTTTTGCGTAAACGTCGATTTCTTGGAATGGAACGAGCTCCGACGAAAGGGTAAGATACCGCGCCATTGGCTTTCGACTTACTCTGGCGACCGCCACCTCGCGAAGACTGTTTTGAGAAATTACCCCGTTAGAGGCCGCGTCCTCCTTTCCACAGGAAGCGAACGTGACGCCGATCGCGATAATCAGGCAAACGATGGACCAATTCATGATCCGCCCGAAACGAAGAAGCTGAGCAGCGCTCCCGGAAGTAACGTTGTGAATCATCGTTCTGGACTGTTCTTAAGCTTGTGCACGTTCCTCGAAACGTGATGGATCTTTTCCGTCAGCTTCTCGAAGGAAAAATCGGGAGAGCGGCAGAGGCCAATAAGCTCCTTTTCTTCCTCTATCATCTCTGTTGCGATGCGAAGAATTTCGCCGGCAACAGACAAAGGAATGCTCACGACGCCGTGGAGGTCACCGTGGAGTAAGTCTCCGGATCTTACCTGCAATCCGCCGATCTCGATAGGGTCTCCAAATTCCACAATGTGAGCATAGGCGTGTGAAACAGCGATACTGCCAGCGAACGCTTGAATACCAGCAGCTTCTATTCCTGGGAGATCGCGCACCGCACCATTTGTTAGATATGCACTGGCGCCAAGAGCTTTGGAGATGTTCGCGTGAATTTCACCGAAGAATGCTCCCAGCCCGGGTATGTGATCTACATCTTCCACAACGATAAATCGGGGTGCAGGAAGTGTCAGGACGTAAGACCACCAATCCGTCCGCTCGTAATACCACCGGCCCGTAATAGGAGTGGAGGACGTGCGAACACGCGCCGTCACTGCGTAGCCGATGACTGGCGAGAGGGTCGGAAACATGCATCGCACTGAGCCGTTCACGAATCCTTCGTTACGGGTTCTCACTTCAAAGTGCTCTATGGCATTTGAAACCGTACACGTATCAAGCGCCCGAAGCTCCTGGAGCGTGTTGTTTGGTATGGTCGCTAAGCGGTGTTGCATTAGTCCTGGAAGCAAGCGTTTCTAGTGCTTGCGCTATGAGTCTCGCTCCGCGGCGATGGCGGGAACCGGCCAATTGCCCTCAAAATCTGCGCTCTGATGACCAGCCTGGAGCTGTTCAATAGCACCAGTGCGGCTCGCTGTATCTCCAGCCACAAGTCGATTCTGGTGCACAACTCCAATGTAAAGAAGGGAAACGGACGGAAGCCATACCCTGAGGACAGCATTTTGGGGCCTGAACGGGCGGTAGTCGAGCTTTTCCCACTCGCGGCCTCCTGAGCAGCGCTCGCTGGCCGCCAGAGGAAGCACTCTTGGTTTGCTGGTACTGACAAGAAGCCACCAGAAATACCGCCGCGACACGATAGCGCGAGCTTTTGAAAGCCAGTAGGATCGCGGTAGTGCTCCCGGATGCGAGCTCGCCGATCATGCACTATGAAGCCCACGCGTATTCTGCTCTGTAATCATCATCCCCTCATTCGCAACTGCTTACGGCTGGTGGTGGAGCGGGAGCCGGCGTTCCGGGTGGTTGGGGAAGCGGCAAATGATCGGGAAGCAATGATGCTGGCCGCGCATACACATCCAGATATCCTCGTCATCGACATAAACTTTCCCCAGATCAATGGAATCGCAACTGCACGGCAGTTACGTGCCGAGAATAAAAACGTGGGGATCATCTTCGTCACGATGCATCCGGACCAAGAATACGTCTCCGAGGCGTTCAAGGCGGGCGCCCGTGGATACGTGCTCGCGGATTCCGCTCAGAACGATCTGATCCCGGCCATATGGGCAATTAGCCGAGGCGACGGCTTTTTGAGTCCGAACATAACAGCAGAACTAGTTGCGGAATATTCGAGAACACAAGGTCCTGAGCACGAACGTTTATCAGACCACGAGGAGCAACTACTTTGTTTGCTTGCGGAGGGATTCGAGGATCAGGAGATTGCGCAACGCTTGAACACCAACCTGGATGATGTACGGTCCGGTCGTGAGCGCATGAAAGATAAACACCTGGGTATGCCCGAGCTGATTCGAGAATCGATCTTGCGGCCGCGAGCGCAATGACGCGCGTGCCTAGAATTCAGTCGTACTTTCGCGAACCCCACAGAGCGCTACCGAACCAAAATCAATAACGCAGGATTTGCTTGACATGGTCGGTGGAATCCCATCACAATGAGTCGTATACGACATATCGTACGACCGACGTGAAGGGGGGGAAATGCCGAATTTGCATTCTGCCATTTTCTACAGTTGGGAGGGGCTAGGACTGGTCTGGCTGGTTGGCCTGGCATTCACGAAGCGAACCGTCCGCTCGCAGGCGGGTGCGGCCCGGATATTGCAGATGGCAGTCTTTGTAGTGGGATTTTTCCTGCTGGGTAGCGATTGGTTTCGGGTGGGCTGGCTGGGAACTCTGGTGCTGCCGGAGAGTCAGAGCGTTCAGATTGCAGGTTTGATCGTCACGGTCGCGGGATGCCTGTTCGCGATCTGGGCGAGGGTGACGCTTGGCGGCAACTGGAGCGGGCGGGCAACCGTGAAGGAAGGACACGAGTTGATCACGAAGGGTCCCTACCGCTTTGCCAGGCATCCGATCTACACGGGAATTTTGACGGCCTGCGTGGGAACCGCGCTGGCGATCGGGGAGTGGAAATGCCTCCTGGGTCTCGTGATCATATTCCTCGGTTTGCTGTCAAAGATAGGCGAGGAGGAGCGCCTGATGATGGCAACTTTTCCCGAAGCCTACCCTCCATACCGGCACAGGGTGAAGGCGCTCATTCCCGGGTTGTTCTAGAGATGGGAAAGGCGACACATACTCGGGCCATCGAAAGTCGCGGTCGAACCGAAGTGAGCGCGCAAGCCGAACAGATGGAGCGCGACCTGAGCGGAATTCGACATGCGATGCGCAAACCACTGGAGGAGGAGTTCTCGAAGGGCCAATTAACCATGCCACAGAAAGCTGTGATGCAGGTGGTAGTGCGTAACCACGGCATCAGCCTCAAAGAGATTGGGCGCGAGGTGAGTCTGGCGCACTCGACAGTGAGCGGAATCGTGGACCGATTGGAAAAACGGGGGATGATCGAGAGGCGGCCGGACGCGGAGGATGGCCGGGTGGTCAGAATCCATCCAACAACTGCTGTTCATGAATTTGTTCGCGACCTGATGCCCACGCTCACACGTGGCCCTCTGGAGAGAGCGCTTGACGCGGGCGACAAGGAACGAACGCACGGCGATCTGCCAAGCGTTGCGGCGGCTGCGGGAATTGCTCAATGATGTGTAATTACGATGGGCTAACATTTTGCGGCATTTCGCGTTTGTGCGGAGCCGCGCGCCTTATGAAAAAGAACCATCGTTAGCGTGCAAGTTTCTTCATTCGTTCTCAGCTGTTGCAGTATTGGCATGCCTGTCCAAATGCGCAGGCGCTCCTGTACCCGCAGTTCCCCCCGATTCTCTCGAGTGCCGGACGATTTCCTCCGAGCCAATCATTGTCGCTCCGGGGTGGCCGACCGTGAAAGAGGGTGTCGCGCGGCGCTGTCTGTGGAATCCACGTTCTTATCGATTAGTGCGGTTCGCAATAGGGATAATATCTGCGGCGGCGGTGGAGCGGTCATTCCCGGAGGAATGCGTACGGAATCAGAAAGCCCATCTCGCGCGTTTCATCGTCCGCCCCTTGAATCAAGATGATCGTCGGGTGTGATCCACGCACCGCCGCGCACCACAGCGATGCTCGCAGACGACCGGAAGCGGTCTCAATAACGAATGCCTTCTCCTCGATTGCAGAAATCGGTGAATCCAACATGATGGTAATCGTCGGAGAATTTCGTAAGGCATTCCATCGATCTGGCCTGAAGGACTTCACCATGATCACGTTCTCAGGACCAGGCCATACGTTGGAAGCCTCGAAGACCGGATATGAAAACGATCCGTGGATGCCTGAGCGGATGGTCAAGGGCTATCCGGACGTCATGATACGTGGCTCCATGCTCGTGATCTGGCGGGAAGCAGTGCTCGACGATTCTACCAAGAACCCGCGTTTTTATTGAGGGAAAGCTGGTGGAGGCGGCGGGAGTTGGGCCGGGTTGGGGTGTTGCAAGCTATTTTGCTGGAAGGGTCGGGCTGTCACGTCCCGCCGAGGCTTGCAGTAGACAACCTGCTTGAGTGCAACCATCATCAGATCTGTTGGGATAACGTAACTGCAGGCACCTTCGATCCACGGCCAGCCATACAGTTCCGGTCCAAACCGAACGGCGCAGTCGACCGTGAACTTGTATCGCCAGAGCCAGTTCCTTCTCGGCCCTTGTCTGTCACCGCCCAATCCACAACGTGATCGCGCCCATCTGCGGAATCGGAGCACGCTGAGGATAATAATGGCGAGACTTGTTGCCCAGGATCTCTCGGTATCCGGCACCAACGCCTGCCACCTGCCATTCGAGAGCTGAGTTCGAAAGTAGAGAGAAACTTGAAGCGATTGGCTGAGCGGAAATAGTAAGGTCAGAGAAAACATTCAGGAGATAATGGAAACTGCGCGAAACCTGCCGTTCTGCACGGTGTGGTAGAGGTTTTGCGATTTCGGATGAGACTACTCCTAAAATTCAACCTGATTTTTCTGATTGCGTTTGGCGCCGGTTTGGCTCTTGCGTCGGTATTGGCACGCAACTTTCTTCATGAGAACGCGCGGCGCGAAATTGCCGAGCGCGCCCGATTAATGATGCAGGCTACGTTGGCAGTGCGAGGCTACACAACAGATGACATCCAGCCGCTCCTGATCAGGCGCGAGCGCACCAGCGATCATTTCTACCCGCAGACGGTTCCCGCCTTTGCTGCCACTGAAGTGTTTCACCGCCTGCAGCAGCAGAATCCGGATTACAGCTACAAAGAAGCCACGCTGAACCCGACCAACCTTCGGGATCGCGCAACCGATTGGGAAGCGGATATCGTAAACCAATTCCGAAACCACAAAAGTGATAAGGAAATCTTCGGTGAGAGAAACACGCCGAACGGGCTGTCGCTGTTCATGGCGCGTCCGATCACAGTTAACGATCCCGCTTGCCTTCAGTGCCACAACACTGCGCGCGAGGCGCCGCGCGCTGTCGTCGATCAGTATGGCCCGAACAATGGATTCGGCTGGAAACTGCATGAAACAGTGGGTGCGCAGATTGTCTCGGTTCCCGAGAGTCTCGCGATCCAGATCGCGGATCGTGCTTTGACCCGTTTGATCGTGGACTTTGGAATCCTCGCCGTTTGCACTCTGGTTTTGATCGATCTCTTGCTCATTGTTTTTGTGATCCGGCCGGTTTCACGCTTGGCGCGAGCGGCCGTTGCGATCAGCCAAGGCGATGTTCAGGTAGAGGAGCTACCCGTGCGCGGAAAAGACGAGGTCGCGATGATGGCCGCGGCTTTTAACCGCATGCTGCGGAGCCTGAAGCGGGCGATGAAACTCCTGTCGACAGAAGAAGATCAACGCTGACGGGCGGCGAGGAACTTTTCGCGATCCTTGCCAGGCGAAACTTCGTTCGCTAGAGTTCGATAAAGCTCATCCCAGGATGCCGCTTTTTTCGCCGCTCGCGCGACCAGCAGTTTCGCAACCGGTCCGATAAACGTGGCCAATTGGCGCGTGAGACGGTCAATCCCTTCCGGTTCAAACATCACCAGCGCCGGCCCGGAAGAACTCGGGGGCCGAACGGGCGGTTCCTGCGGCTCGCGGCGCACTGTCATCGCGTCTCGTGCGACGGTGCCCTCAGCGGCGACCAATGAGCGCGCGAACTCGCGGGCGTTTTGAAATCGTTGATCGGGGTCTTTTGAAAGCGCTCGAACGATTGTGCGGCTCAACTCGGGCGACACGGCTGGATTCAGGGAGTCGGGAGGGCGAGGCGCCTGCTCGATGTGCGCCTTCATGATGCTGTAGGTATCGTCGCCGGTAAATGGGCGTGTGCCGGTAACCATCTCGTAGAGTGTAATGCCGGCGGAATAAAGATCCGTACGTTGGTCTACTGCTAGTCCCTGGATCTGTTCAGGCGACATGTAATATAGCGAGCCCAAGGCCACACCGGTGAGCGTAAGACGAGAATCGGTGAAAGGGCGCGCGATCCCGAAATCCAACAATTTCACCTTGTTTCCCGCGACGACCATGATGTTCGCGGGTTTGACGTCGCGATGAACCACGCCGTGCGAATGCGCGTGGTCGAGGGCATCCAGCAACTGAGTGGTTATCTCAATGGCGAGTCCCAGGCCCATGCCTCTACGCTGAAGGACTTTATCGAGACTCTCGCCTTCCACATATTCCATGACCATGAGCAACTGGTTGTTGTGCCGCAGCGCGGTGTGCATCGTTGCGATCGCCGGATGCGAAAGGCTTGCCTGCAAACGGATCTCGCGCAAGAATCGCTCGGCAAGGTCCTGATTGCCTTCTAAATCCGGAAGCAGAATTTTGATAGCTTCTCTGCGATTTGAAATCAGATGCCGAACCTCATACACGGCGCCCATACCGCCTGCTCCCAACGCGCGGACGACTTCGTAATCCGCGATGATATCGCCGGCTTTGATGCTCATACCTTTCTATTCGTCAGATTGCGCCGCACAGCGTATAGAAGCGTCTGAAATAATACTGTATCCAACGCTGCGCCAAAGCATTTCGCTTGCCTTCGATCGCCTCGCTGGCATAGCATGGAGCAGATATGGGACAGCCTGCGGCGCGCATCACCGATATGCACACGTGCCCGATGGTCACGCCGGGCGTGCCGCCCATTCCTCACGTGGGAGGACCCATTCTTCCGCCTTGCTCGGTCAACGTGCTCACCGGGGAACTGCCCCAGGCACGCGTGACCGATCTGGCCACGTGCGTGGGACCGCCGGACATGATTGTGAAGGGCTCCATGACCGTGCTGGTGAACGATCTGCCTGCTGCACGAATCGGAGATCTGACTGAGCACGGAGGAACCATCGTCCTGGGCTGCTTCACCGTTCTGATCGGTGGTTGATTTCGCGCCCGAACGACTGGCGAATTACGGCCGCGCGACCTGGGAAACGCAACTCAAACCCCCGAAATAACTCTTCTGGAACACCGGATTGTCGATGCTGAATTTGATAATGACGGGCTGGTTCGTCACTGGCGAGAGGACAGGGCGGTCGCCTCTGCCTGCCTTGAGGCGCCATTCGAGAGTGGATCCCATTTGCGCATCCGCATCGTCGACCCATTCGAAGACGTCCCACAAGCCGTCATAAGTAGCGTATTGAAAATCGGTTCCTCCGCGATATTTTCCGGTAAGCTGTACGCCATGATTGCCGGAGGCCTGCCACGTGAAATTCTTCGCCGGAGAAGTCGGAGTAAAGTCCGCGGTCTGGCCATCGATGGTCAGTTTGACGCTTTCTATATCGTCTGATAGGACCGGCTTCACGTTATAGGAGAAGTGCGGGTCGGGCGAGCCACCGGTATAAGCCATGTCGGAGAAAGCCGCGGCGCGATTGAAAAATCCTACAAACGCGGCGCTCAGGTGAATTGGAGCAGAAGGATCCGGAACATACTGTGAACCTTCGCGCAGAAGATACTTCGAAAGATTCTGATCGTAGAAGGTCCACAAAGCTCCCTCTTTCGGTTTGAAGGCACCGTTTACATCGGCGGTTGTGGCGGGAGTTTTCGACTTAGGGTTGAAAGGAAAAGCATTCAATACCGGCGAGAGCTGCGCACACAAACCCTTCCCTTTTCCATTCAGTTCAGCTGGCCCAAGAGCGCGCAGCAAACCTTCGGTGTAGGTTATCGGATCTTCCATCAATTTCTCAACTGTCGTTTCAAGATGTGCGACGGGATCGACTCCAAAGTTCTGCGCCATTTGCCTGGTGACTAACTTGGCGTTCGCGGCGTTTGTGAGCGTTTGGGCCGCGGCAGCGTCGCTCGGCGCGCCGGGTTGCTGCGCTATCTGTTCTAAAGAAATCTGAAGAGCGGCCAAAGCTTTCATGTAGGCATCGTTGGCAGGAACAATGTATTGGTCGGGCGGCCCGGCGGGCATAACCGCGTGCAGCGGCTTAAAGGCATTCGCGACGGCGGGATTATCGACGGAAGTATTTTGCGACGCCAGCCAAAACAGTTCGAGCAACGGCGATTGAGGGCCGCTCAAGAGAGCCAGTTTCTGAGCGGCATCCTGGATGCTTCTATACGGATTGACCGAAGCGCGCTTGAGATACGTGCGCCAGGCATTCTGGAAATCGGCTGTGTAGCGGGTACTGAGATCATTTCCGAGCTTGCCCATATCGAGATCAGAAGCAGACTGGTTCCCGAGAACCCATTGCTCTCCATTGAAGAAGCGATCGACATGTTTCAGATCGTCGCTCATGGTTTTCCAGCCACTTTTGGTGAAAGCGCCAGGAACGTCATAAGAGTCGATTACAGCGGCTGATGATCCCGGAAACCGGGCGTTGAAATTGATCGATGGGTTAGCCTTATTGGCTTCCGAGAGCATAAATTGATAGACCCTCTCGGTTCCCGCAAACTGCGAGAGATAACGCCTGGCACGCTCGATTGCAGCGCTGTCATTCTCGGAAGAAAAGGGATTTTCGGTTTTCAATTCCTCGCTGTAGAAATCGAACTGCTTGCGGGCTAGATCGAGTCTCGGCGCGTCAAGCGAACGCCCGGCAAGCCAGCGATCCAACAGAACCGGCGTTAAATACATCCGCGTACTCTTCTCGTGATTCGAGGTAGTGATCAAGTAAGACTTCAACGTGTCATACGCGTATTGATAACTGTCGGTGGGAGACAAAGAGGCTGGCAGGGAGGATAGGCGATTGAGGAGGTTTTTCTGCGTGGTTGCGAAAAGAAGCTGATAAAACTTTTCAAAATAGAGCCGGCGCGTGGAAGGCAGCAAAGAATTGCCGGTATATAAACCCCAGCGCAGGCTGAGTGGAGCGCCTTGCGATTGATATTGGGAGAGCGTAGCGACGGATTGTCTCAGGCGATCCAGCCTAGTCAGTGAATCGAGCGAGGGAAGCTCAGTCGCGTTCTGATTGGCAGGCGTGATGCCTTGAACCGCGGTGAGGACCTGATTTTCGAGGGCGCGGTTGTGTAAGAACGAAATAAGAAACGCAACGGATAAAAAAACGCAAGCTGCGGTTGCGAGCGCAAGGCCGATACGGCGGCCGAGACTCGTTTGCGAACTGGAACCGCTTGCAGCCAAAGCATCTCGATCGGCGAGCAGCACGTCGGTAGATAAGTGGCTGAGAAAAACCCATTGCGGAACGCGACGCTGAACAAGTTCGGCTTGCGGGGCGGAAGCAGGCCGCTGCGCCTTTTGGGCAGTAAATATGGAAGTGGCATCCGAGACTAGCGCACTCCGTTGAGGGGGTTCCGATTGTACGGGAGCGGCGATAGTCTGATTCACAATCACGGGCCGCACTCCGGTGAAATAAAAGCCTCGCAGAAAGGGAGCGGAACTTAACTGGCTAGGCCGGCCGAGCTCGACCAGAAACTGAACGATGCCGCTGCGAAGCTTATTGAATTCGCGCGGGAACTCGTAAGTTGCCGGGAGTTTCTCCGCATCGTTTTGGCGCGACAGATACTCCGGTCTTTTATCGGCGAGTGAAAGGTAGAGAGTATCGAAGGCGCTCGACAGCCGGGAGGTTTCTTCCTCGGTATAGACGCCCCGGCCATCGCGGGGAAGGACGGGCAAGGTCACGCCGAAAACTCGTGCCGCCTCTTCATTCGTGAAGTTCGCGACGTAATCGAGAAAAAAGCTGACGCGGTCTGTACGAGTGAACAGTACGTAAACCGGAAAGTTGATGCCCAGAGCTTGTGAGATGCCGTTCAAGCGAGCGTGCAGTGTGCGCCCGGTCGCGAGCGATGATTCCGAACCACCGGACCGAAAGAAGGTTTCAGTATCGAAACAGACGAGGGCAGCCCGCGGCGCTTGCTGGGCGGTTTTTACGGTCAGCAATCGACCCGGCCGCATGCGGTGGATCAGAGTAGTCCAACGTTTTTCGTCTTTCAGGACGGCGGGAGCGGCCTCAACCAGGAGATTCCGGCGCGCAAACCAGATATTCGCCAGCGGTGTCGGAACAATATTGTTGTCGCGATATACCTGGCCAGCGATCAATTCTGGCTCGAGACCGGAGTTCAGAATGACGGTCGTTTTAGTGGATCCAGTTTCTCCGACCACGAAGAAGACAGGAAGCGTGCCGAGCTTTGCGCCGGAGCCGAGTTCAGATTTCGACAGGCGAAGCTCAGCCTCCCGGAGAAGAAGCTGCAGATCGTCACGCTCACCTTCGGGAGCAGCGCTGCCCTGGGTGGATTTCTTCTTTTTCAAAAACCACCAGAGCGCAAGGGCGGCAAGGATGCCCAACAGCGCGAGGCCGCAGACCAGGATTATGAAATCCGAGTTGTGGAGTTTTAGAAATTTTGCAGTGAGAATCGCGATTGCGATCCAAGCCACAACGCCGGCTGGAAAAGCGAGGGACCTCATTGACGGGCCGCCGAGGCACGATGGGCCAGATCTCGAACCGATGTTACGCCCGAATTGAGGGAAAAGCTAAAGGAGGCGAAGCATAACACCGCGATTAAAGCGCAAGCGGCTGCGGTGTAAAGCAGCCAATGCAGGACGCTATCGCGACGGACACGCGGTGTGGTACCTGGAACCGGCGCCCAATCGGGAGCAAAAGCCCTATCGCCCCGGATCCGATGAATCTTGTCGGCGATGTTTTGTTTGATGGCCTGGAGTTCTCCTTGATTTCCCAGCGTGTATCGGCCCTGATATGCGAGAAGCAGACACAGTTGATAGACCTCGAGAACGTCGGCAACGTTTGCCGAATCGGGCGCGCTCAGAAGGTTGTGGGCATTCGCGAAGAAAGTTTCGCCCGCCATATGCCCGCCGAACAGTTCTTCTTGTAAGGGCTTGCTCGCCCACGATGAGAACACAGGATTTCGGGAATTGAGCACCGATTCATCGAGGAATGCGACGCAGGCAAAGATCGCGAGCTTCATCTCCTGCTCGGAATAGCCCCTCTGTCTGCCTTCTTGCTCCACGTGTCGCAGGTTCGCAACGATCTGGGCGCGGAAGCTTTCGGCATCGGAGACAGTTTGGCGGTTGGCGCGCAGACGCACGACGGCTGTCAGCACTTCTTGAAGCATTAAGGCCAAATTGTAAGTACCGCGGTTCGAAGTCGATTCCATTTACTCGGGATTGAGAACAACGATCAGTTCAGGCTCAGCGGCGGCAATATCTTTGGGAATATAGACGCCGACATGAGCTGTCTGACGTAAATGATCCCAACAAGGGCCGGCTTTATCGATGCTGAAGTATTGAGTTTCTACGTTCGGGGAAACGGATGGCGGCGGAGAAGCCAAATGACTTAAAGCCAAGCCGGGCAGAGCGCGTTCAACTAACTTAGAAACGAAATCGCGAGAACAGATCTTCACCAGGCGCGGAGTACGTCCAATAATCTCGGCAATGGGAGCAGTCGAACGCAGAGCGAATAGCCAGTCTGCGCGATCGAAAGTGCGCCGGTCACGAACCTCACCACTCCAGAAGAACTCGGAAGTGCGCTCCAGCGGAATTCGGATGCTGTTGGAGGGTACTACGAGCTCGAGATGGTTGCGTATAAGCTGATCCATTTCCGCGAAGCATTCATCGAGCCGCGAATGGTCATAGAGAGGGATGTTTCGGGGGTGGGATTCGAGCGCAAAAGTGCATAACGCTCCCGCAAGCCTGGATAGCTCCAGCCAGACCTCTTCCGGATGGCTGTGCTTGGTAAAGCAGAGGTGGCGCAGCGGCAGTAAAGCAGAGTTGACGGAATGCGCAAACCAAAAGCTGGCGATTTCTCGCGTAGAAAAAGCCTGGCGGTTGCCGCTGCCCCGTGCTTCCAAAGCAGCACTTTTGTCGCCCATGATTTCGATGAGTCGACGGAGAATCAGCATCAGGCGTTCGCTCGCTGTAATTCGAAGGCTGGGCGGGATGAAAGCCGAATCGAATTCGAAATGACCGGAGCTGGCGCGCATGACGCGAGCGATATCGATAAAGACTTGATCGGGCGCGGGCTCGACATCAAGCCGTAATCGGATATTCTTGCGGCCGAGGCGAACCGGCTTTTCGTCGCGGCCGGTGGTCTCATCGACGATGGGTTGGGTTTCGGCGGTGTAGCGGAAACCGTTCAGCGAGGAGGGGTCGAAGGCCGTGTTTTGTTTGTCCGGCTGATGCGCGGGTACAGCCAAAGAGATGGTGAGCTGGTCGCGCGTGGGCGGAAAAAGATCGGCGATGGCCCGTGGCTCCGGTAAAGGATCGGATTCGGGCATATTGAAGATAAGCCCGTCGGGAAACACTCCACGGCAATGCACCACCGCTACGGTGCCGTTTCGCAGAGCGGCGGCATCGAGCTCGCATCCGGCCAAACCCCAGCCGTTTCTCCACAGGGCGGAGACGGCGAACTGAATGGAATCTTCGAAATAGCGACTCTGGGCCTGGAAATGATGCGGGCCGAGGTGCATCCCTTCGGACCAGACCACTCGCGAGAGAGATCTCATATCAGGATCTGATTTTTCCCGAATCCGATTATCCTATGATAGGCCTGTCGCGGCAAAACAATGCGATTCATCGAACAGTTTGAACTCCTGAAAATGCTGCATGAGGACGTGTCCACGACGTGGCTCGTGGTCGAAAAAGCGTCGGGTCGGCGTTTGCTGCTCCATAAGTGCCCAAAAGAATCGAAATTACGAGAACAACTGCTTTCGATGCCGCCAGATCAGCTTATCAAGCTCATTGCGGCAGGCGAGGACGAGCGCTTCTATCTTGTTGTCACGCATGACCTGCCGGAGTTGCGACGGTTTCGTGACTGGGTGGAAAGCGGCGCGCTCCCGGAGCCGGCCAAAACGACTGCGTACGAGCGGCCTGTTCCGGCCACACCGAAGCCGGGGGAGTTCACGCGCATGTTCAGCACCCCGGGTTTAGCAAATGAACCGAAACCGAGCGCTCCCGAGCAGCAGGTTTTGCGAAACGAACCCAATTCGCCAAAAGCGGGCGAATTCACCCGGATGTTCAGCACGCCGGTTTTGCCGAACGAACCCAAACCGAGCGCTCCCGAGCCGCCGGTCTTGCGAAACGAACCCAATTCGCCAAAGCCGGGCGAGTTTACCCGGATGTTCAGCACGCCGATTTTACCGAACGAACCCAAACCGAGCGCTCCCGAGCCGCCGGTTTTGCGAAACGAACCCAATTCGCCAAAGCCGGGGGAATTCACCCGGATGTTCAGCACGCCGGTTTTACCGAACGAACCCAAACCGGGCGCTCCCGAGCCGCCGGCTTTGCGAAACGAACCCAATTCGCCAAAGCCGGGGGAATTTACCCGGACGTTCAGCACGCCGGTTTTACCGAACGAACCCAAACCGGGCGCTCCCAAGCCCTCCCATAAGCCAGGTGAATTTACCAGCATCTTTGGAAAGCCATTTACAACGTCTTCGCCGAGTGAACGGGATGGGGCGCAGCCGTCGACTGCTCCGAGCCGACCGCCAGACCGGCCGGCCGGCGATTTCACGCGCGTGTTTGGGTCGCCTAATAAAGGTCCGACTGAACGACCCAGCACAGAGCACGCGACCGGCATTTTTTCGCAGCCGAAGTTTTCCGAGCCCGCTTCGGCGCAACCGTCCGCGCCTGTGGGTCCGAGTGAGTATACACGGATTATGCGGCCACCCACGACGGCGGCGAGTCCTCAAGAACCGGCATCTCAGCCGGTCGCGCCACCACCGGAGCCAGCCGTCACGCCCGAAAAAGCGGCTTCGGCGGAATCGAAGGCAGCAAGCTCGAAGAACCTGCTGCCGCTGGTGATTATTTTAGGTTTGCTTGTGATTGCGGCGATTGGGCTGGTGGTCTATTTCGTCATGAAGCGGTAGAGGCGGCTCACCGTCACGGGCTTCCAGACACGCGAATTCGTAGGGCAGATGAACAACAGATTAGATATTCACGCCCTGTTAAAGCGCGGGGGGCTGATGACTCCGTCGGAGGTTGAACAACTGACCAGGGAACTGACGGAAGCGAAGCTGAGCGAGATGGGTACGGGGATCTCTCAGCGTAGCGGTGACCAACCGGTCAAGGTCATGCCGCTCTCAGGCGAAACTCCCATCATGATAAGGGGCTACTTCACTCAGCAGAAGTGGATTTGGCTGAAAACTCCGGAGCAGATGGAGGCGATCTTGGGGGTTTACGGCCCATTTAGAAACGGGGTGTTCGTGTTGCAATTCAAATCTCCGTTGCGTCCGGGAGATTATAAAAACAGAGCTTATACATATCTCCCTGATGGCAAGGAGTACAAGCCCGATCCACATCAAACGGTGTATCGTCCGGCCAGGGCTCCAGTTCCACAGTGGCAACTCATAGGTGCGGTTCAAGCGGAAGTCATTGCGCGGTTGCGGCCGGGTGAGAGATTCGGCGAGAAGAATAAACCGTAAAAGGAGGCTATTTCGCGAGCGTGTTATTGCTTCCGTCCCAGGCCGCGTTGGCTGAGGCTGAAGTATTGGTAATTCAGCTTTGCCGGGATGAAGTTGGGCGGCGCCGCGAGGTGAGTGAGCGGAAGGCCCAGGAGCGCCTGTCTTACAAGGTGATCAACAGACGCGTTCCTCCATGTCATTGAGGGTCACCTGACGGGTGGAATAGATACCACCGGAAACAGGATTTTTTAGGGGATGCTCAAGATGTCGCATACCTCATTCAAGACAGTCAGGTGAGCGATGGGATACTTCAGTTCAACGGCAACACGGCGCTTCTTAACTATATTGGCGATAATTGGGTATTCAAATAGTGGCCAATACACAAACGTCTACACTGTGATTGTAAATTCTAATGGTGGTCTAGTAACAGCGTTTCCAGGGTTTCCCGGGCGACCCTGAGTGAGGAACAATGGCAGTCAGGGCTATACTACAAACGATCGACGGAAAAAACATAGAGGACGTGGTGGATTGGGATTACGCACTCGCGGATCTATGGCCCTTTGGTGACCAGTCGTTCCCACTTCTACAGTACGTCGACCCCTACGGGAACACTTTTTTTAATGGTATCCAAATGCCCGAAGTGCAGAAGGAGCTAGATCTCCTGATCACGAGGACGGTTACGGAAGCTCAAAGCGATATCCTTCGCCGGATTTATGGCTTGACACAGCGCTGTCACAAACAACCGCACACGTTCCTGCGATTCATAGGAGATTAAGCCGCAGCTGAACACCTTCAACAGCCAAGGTCAACTGCTGTCCTCTTCGCAGGAAGGCGGAGCATCCGTATCACTGAGCTATACGGCGGGGCTCCTCCTTTCGCAAGCCGCCGATGCTTTAGGCGACCATGCATCTGCCGTTTTCGGTGCCTTGGGCCGAGTCACTTCGGTCACGGACCCGCTCGGAAATACCACGCAGTTCACTGTGGACGGAGCAGGGCAGCCATCTCGCACACCTCGCCCTTGGGGCAGACGACTTGGCACCAATATGATGCCCTCGATGAGTTGCTCCAAACGCAGGACCCGATTGGCGGGGTAGCACCCTTTACTTATGATCCAAATGGAAACCTGCTCTCGGTTACCGACGCCTTGCAGCATGCCACGACCTATACTTATGACGCAAGAAACCGCAGGATTACCAAAACCGATCCGATGCAGCATTCCGACAATTCGACCTACGATGTAAACGGCTTGAATAGCACGGCCGCAGGAATGCTCGCCACGGAGGTAGTGGACGGTATAAGCCAGCATCATTAGTAGAAACTCGCATTCACATGCACGATACGCACAAAGGTGGATTCGGTTGGACTCGAATAGCCCTTTATGCTCTCGTTGTTGGCTTGGTATTAATTAAGACGTCTGGTTCGTCACACACCAAAGATGTAGTCAGCTACGTATTTTTTACTGCTGCGCTGATCGCAAGTGTCGTATTTGCAATATGCTCCCTCATCTCTCGCATCGAGTCGAATGTGTTAGGTCACGCCAACGCTGTTACTCTCCGGGCAAGAGCCATCCTTTGGCTGTATTGCGGGACTGCCGCGCTACTTATAGGTACGGTTCTTAATGGCCTAGCTATACTGTCATATTTTGGTAGAATTACCGGGAATATTCATGCGTGGTTAGAACTCAGCGTCTCTTCGTCGGCCCTAGGTTTTTTTGTCATGTGGTTAAATGTGTTTCAAGTAAGACTTTCTCCCACCACGATAGAGTACTGGTCCTTTTTTGGCGGACATAGAAGCCTGACAAAAGATCACATCAAAAACGCTTGTATCCAAACGGGTGTCGTGAAGTATATAGATCGCTTTCGGCCTCCCATGCGATTAGAGATTATTTCGAGTTGCTCACACGAGAAGCCGATTATCATTAACCTGAAAATGTTCTCGCGCAGTGATCTTGATAGGACTTTCGATTGGCTCGGCCAAAAGCTGGATGACGCTTTCAGGAAGCGATCCAACAGGGGCCATGTCGGATAACCGTGCCATTTTTAGACCGGGTGAGCCTTTTTATTCGGACTCCCCGGGTTCCGGTGCCGATTTACTCCACCATTCAGCCCGCCGGGGCCGTTGTGGAAGTGGGCGGCAGCCGTTACAAGCGGCAAGGGAGCGCAACTCATCTATCCGAATATTCATCGCGTGCCTGCGGGGATGAGTTTCAATTTCTGGGACTACTTGGTATATCTACGGCTCCGGACATGTAAGTCAGAATCGCGAAAGCATTGTGCCCGATCCGGGCGTCGTCATCCATCGATTCACCGGCGCCACGGTGGGCGATCCTGATGATGCGCCGCCGCTGGGGCCAAATCCGAATTCCTGCAACAGCCCACAGTGCGGCGATCCGGCCGATTCTTCGACCGGGTTATTCGTGAACCAGTTGCCGGCCAGGGCTCCAGTTCCACAATGGCAACTCGTACGCGCGGTTCGGGCGGAGGTCATTGCGGACTTGCGTCCTGGTGAGAGGTTCGGGGACAAGAAGAAAGCGCAATGACGAGTCTGCGCGTCCTACGGTGTCGGATCATTGCGCGACCGGCAGTAGGACGAGCAGTTCCATGAGCAGGTCAATGAGCGAGGGCATTGCCTTGCTCACGCGCGTTCACACGAACGGTGCTCCCTATACCGCATACAATCGAGTGCATGCCCGTTTTGCTGCCGAATGCGAGCCGCATTTCCGAAGCAATCGAAAACGCTAATCTCGCTCCCAGACTTGTCGACGATTTCCGCCCCATGCACGACTGCCTGGAAGCTCGGCTCTCGAAGGTCTATTGGAAGCGCAATGGGGTCCGTCCGTTCGTTGCCGATGGCGTCCCGTACCTCATCAATAACAACGGAGTGCTATCGATGGCAACAGCCGGTTTCCTGCTCGAAGCTACAGAGCGTTCCTCAGGGGAACTCGTGTGGTTTGAAGTCGGCGCGGGCTCCGGATTATTTGCTCGATATCTCCTCGACGCTTTCCGCGATCTCTGTAAATCCGAAGGTCGCGACGATTACGATCGGCTTCGGTTCGTCATTACGGACGGCTCTCCCGCAGCGGTTGATTTCTGGCGTGACAGCGGCATCTTCGATGCCCATCGAGATCGCGTCGAACTCTGCGTTTTTGACGCCGCTTCACCTACGGCCCACATTCCGCGCAAGCTGAACGCGGTGTTCTGCAACTACGTCCTCGACTCGTTACCTGCCTCGATTCTTCGTTTCCGTGGAGACGAGATCGAAGAGCTGAACAGCCGCGCTCACCTTACCAAGGAAGAATCATCTCTCCGTGGTTCTGTCCCGGATCTGCACGAGCTACGCGAATTAGCCCGCTCGGGAGACGACTTGTTCGAACTGAACGATTTTATTCATCTCCTGGAGTTCGAAACAGCGTACCTAGCCGCCCATGTCCCCCCTCCGTTCTCGGATGAGGCAGTGCGGTTTGGCTCCGCCTCTCACGCACAAACGGCAGTCTTGAACTGGGGCGCATTTTGTTGTTTAGACCGGCTCTCAGCTGCGCTGGAGCCCGCCGGTTTCATCCTGGTGAACGATTACGGCATATGCGGCGATGACAACTCCGGTCACGTCTGGGGTATGCAGCGCTTCGGTCATTCCGTGGCCATGCCCGTCAACTTTCCCCTGCTGGAACAACACATGGAAGCTGCCGGAGACGTCAGTGTTATGGCGCCTGCCGGAGATGGACAGGCGAGCATCTACACGCGGCTGTTCGTGCGGGAAGGCGCCAGCGCCACTTTCCAGAAGTCTCTCGACGCCCACTTCGGAGCACAGACAGTTCGCCGCCGCGAGGAACTTCTCACGCAAGCGGAACGTGAACGCGAGTCACGCCGCTTCGACACTGCGTTGCAGTATTACCGCGCTGCACTGGATCTGGTCCCATACGATTGGCGTCTGTTAGGAGAAACCGCGGAGTTCCTCGTCTCTCAAACAGGTGATCTCGAGACTGCGACAGAACTCGCTCGAATGGCAATTGAACTCAATCCGTGGTATTCGCCGTGGCTCTGGAACGTGTTCGGCGACGGCCTGTTCGAGCAGCGGCGGTTCGCAGAAGCGCACGAGGCCTATCGCACGGCTGAGCGTATCCTACCGTCCGATCCGCACACGATGCTGAATCTGTCGTTTACCTTGGCGGAGCGCCGCGAGTATGCGCAAGCGCTAGAAGCAATCTCCCGCGGGTTATCGGCGGACACGCTCGGGGTCTATACCGAAAGATTGCTGCAACGGCAGCAGATCATTGTTGACCTCTTACGTAAGTCCTGGCAGGCCGACCGGGAATGGCTCGCACGTCGCAACGCTGCCCAGTGCGCTCCGGAAATTCCCGGCTCTCCTGCCTCAGTCGATCAGGGAAGTCCTGCCGCCGCATCCAGGCTTGGGGCACAGGCGTGAACGTGTCGTCATTGCCGCGCTCGCCAGGGCCCCTCCGCAGGTCGGGCAGTAGTAACTGCCGCAACGGTCACACCTATGCCAATACGGATCCGTCCACCCTCGAACCGCATTCCCGTGTACCGCTCCACAAACGCGGCAGATGATCCCCGTGTTCCGGCTCTGACCATGAAGAATGGCAACGTCCGGCTCTGACCACACAAGCTTCGGTTTCGCGACAGCCGCTACGGGTGCTTTATTGACTACCTGCTTCTGGTAAGCCGGTTTGTACTTAATCTCTGTCACACTGTCCTGGGCACCCGCGGGGCCGCCGGCCGCTTCGCGGGGATACATCGTCACCAGATGTAGTCGTCCGTCCGGCTTCATATCCAAAGCAACAATCACGTCCTTGATCACTTTTGCGACGTTGTTATAAATATTTGCGCCCGCATTGCCGGCCGTGCGAGCGAACATCTTGAATGGCTGGTTGCGCTGCGGGTGAAAGGATGTCTTCTTGGCCGGCTGAATGCCAGCGGAAAGCAAGCTCGCCGCCGTTACCGAAGTGATCGACGTACGATTCCATCCAGCATTGAGGGCGTTCAATGCCTCCGCGCCCGCAAGCGAAAGGAGGGTATAGTACAAGGCCATGGCAGCCTCCTCACTGTCAGAGAATTGGCTGTGCACCGGGCGGTTGTAGTACTGAGTCTTGCCGACTTCATCGATCACCTGCCGCTCCGGGTCCAGGTTGACCCTGGTCGCGGGATCCAGGTTTTCGCCTTCGTCCAGGTTCAACGCATCCCATTTCTGCTGTTTCTGTTGCAGCCCTTGCAATTCCGGACGGAGGCTCTTCACTTTCTTCTGCTTGATGCGCTTGAAGTAGTCCGGCTCGTTCATCGCGGCCAACTCGGCCGGGTCTTTATTCGGATTCGCGTCGAGCAGGCGCGCCAGCCGTTTCACATCCTGAACAGCCATTTGCCGATAGAAACCATCGCGTGCGATATGCGCGTGTACGTGCGCGTATAAAGGAACTCCTTTGGCGTCCGCAACCGGCGCCGGAGTTGCAACCTTCTGGTTGAACGCTCTCGGCACGTAGTTGTACTTCCAAATCATGTCGTGCGTGTGAGAAGAGTCGAAAATCAGGTCGACGCAGTCGGCCAGAGTCAAACTGCCGCCCGGGCCAACCCGCGGCAAAAAATACTTCAAGTACGCCAAGATTTCCTCCTTACCTGAGAAGTTCCTGTGGCTGCCAAGGCTATCAGAGTACTCATCGAGCTTCCCGAGCGGAACGGTGCTCGACCATTATTGTGATACCGGGAGCAGGATAAGCAGCTCCATTTGCGGGTTGGGCAGGTCGCCTGGAACGTAGGCGGCCAAGTTGCGCGAGCGGGTAATTGCTTCCCAAGCCAGACCGCCTTGACTGAGGCTGAAGTATTGGTAATTGAGCTTTGCGGGAATGGAACTGGGGGGCGCCGCGACGTGAGTGAGCGGAACGCCCGGGAGCGCCTGTCTTACTAAATGATCAATGTGGTTTGCCGAGCAGATCTTCACTAATTGCGGTGTGCGAGCGATCAGGTCAGCTTTCCCGACGTCCGCGTTGATCGCCAGATACATTTTCGTGTTGTTGAGATACTTGTCATCGGCGATCGAGGTGGCGTAAATGGAGGTCCTGACGGGCTTGAGCGGCAAGGAAACAAAGTTACTCGGGACCACGGTTTCGAGTAAGATGCGGAGCTTCTCATCGAGATCGGAGAAGCAGAAAGACAACGCGTCGTGATCGTAAACGGGAAGGTCGCGCGGGTGGATGGTTGTTGAAAAGGTAGTAAGTGAGCCAGCGAGCTCCAGCATAATCATAAACAAGCGCTCCGGGTGCCCACTTTTTGCAGCGAACAGATGATTTAAGAGCGGGAAGGAAGAATTGATGGTGTAAAGCAGCCAGAAGTTGGCGATATCGGAGGCGGTGAAATCGGCGAGACTCTGATTTTTCTGGCGGCGCAGGCCGGAGAGCTGGCTACTTTTCGCCGAAAGGATTTCGACCAGGCGGCGAACTACGGAAAAGAGATAAGCGCTCGCCGCGAAATCAAGCAAGGGCGGAACGAAAACCGCATCGACATTGTATGTGCCGGCAGGGGTGCGCTGAATGGAAGCTACACGCAAAGCGGAGTTGCCTTCGCGCAGTTCTTCAGAGGTGAGAATGCGCAAGTTCTTGCGGGCGACTTGCACGGGCTTTTCGGAAAGCCCCGTGTTCTCATCGCGCATCTGGGTGTATTCGGCCCGATAGCGCGTTTCTCCATTGCTTTGCGCGGCCGAGACGTTCATGCCCTTTTCGCGATAGGGCGGAATCGCGAGGTACAAGTCCAGCGTGTCGCTATCCGCTTCGAAGCAGCCTGTAATGTCGCGAGGCGGAGGCGCTAAATCGGAATCCGGAATGTCAAAGAGCAGGCCATCCGCAAGGATTCCCGAAGCTTCGTTGATGCGGAAGCTGCCATTCGAGAGAGCCTCATGATCGATGCTGAGGCGGTTAAACCCCCAAGGCTGAAAAACCAAGGATTGGAGATGGAACTGAAGCGTGCTTTCGATGAAGCGATCTTGAATTTGGAGATGCTGGGGTGTGAGAAAAGTGCCTTTTGACCAGATGACAGGCTGAAGATGCTTCATAGGATCTCAAGGTAACAGACGATTTTGGACGGCGAGAAAGGCATTAAGCAGCCGGTTTGGGTTTGATCTCGCGGGCGAGTTGAAGGCAGAGATCGTAGCGCTCGGCGGCTTGCGCGGGTTCGGAGACGATGGCGAGCAGAATAGCAGCTGCGCCCATTTCCTGCACGAGACCGGCGGGGGGCGGAACGGATTTCTGCTCGGGCGGCGCAATACTTCCTTCCGCGAAGAACACAGCCATGGAGACACAACCGGCGGGAGTAGCGAGCGAAGCTTGCTCGGCGGCGGTTTTCGAGGCGCGGCGATTTTCATCGCTGGGATCGGATAACCATTTCGCGGCCGCTTGAATGGCAGCTTGCTCGGATGGAGTGCTGTCCGGCTGCAGCTTTCGAATGCAAGATAGAGACCAGGTGATGCAGGAGCGGCTATCGAAAGCGTGCGCCGATTGTCTCACCGCATCGGCGGAAGACGGCGTTTGCGAATCGGGCATAGTCAATTGATCATCGTCAATGCGCCTTTGAGCGTGAGTACGCCGTCGGCGTTGACGGTGGTCATGGCAGCTTTGGCCTCGAGCTGCATGGTGCCCTGGATGCTGATGGTCAGGGCTTTGATGGTGATGCCCTGCTGAGTCAAAACAATGCTGCTTTCGCCGACTTTCAGCTCGATCTGCTGCATGGCCTCATGGGATTCGCTGCCCATTTGGATCTTTGTGGTCTGGTTGCCTCGCTGCAGAGTGAGAGAGTGATTGCCTTGCTGAACCGTGATGGTATCGTTATTCTCGACTTCGGTCAACATGTCCTTTTCGGCGTGCACCGTGATCAGTTCGTTTCCTTGTTTGTCTTCGATGCAAATCTCGTTAAAGTTCGAAGAACCGCCGCCTTTCGAACTGCGGCTGCGAATACCGGACTGAGTGGAATTATCGGGCAGCGTGTAGGGCGGCATCTGTTCGGCGTTGTAAATACGACCAACGATGAGGGGGCGGTCGGGATCTCCTTCCAGAAAGTCGACGACGACCTCTTGTCCGACGCGCGGGATGGTGATCCAACCCCACATCTTGCCCGCCCAGATTTGCGAGACGCGAACCCAGCAGGAGCTGTTCTCGTCCTTTTTCCCGTCGCGATCCCAGAAGAACTGAACCTTGACACGGCCGTACTTATCAACGTAAATTTCCTCACCCATGGGGCCGACCACGACGGCGGTTTGGGAGCCTGAAATGAGGGGTTTTGGAGTGATGCGCGGCGGGCGTAGATTGACGCTGAGAGGAATGGCTTCGAAGCGGTTCTCATAAGAAAAGCCAGCATCTTCGGCGCCGAGGGCGTTGGGCATTGAGGCGTGATGATAAACCACGGTTAGCAGATAAGCCTGATTGGTCTCATCACGATAATGATCAGCGAGCGTAAATTGAAATCCGCTGCCGAAACTCGAGCAATTACTATTTCCGCGGAACATACTGGCGAAAGTTTCTAGTTCCTCAATGCGCAGGTTGCCGTAACGCGTGCCATCGTCGTTGGTCCGGTAGCCGCCTGGGTAATCAAATTTCTCTTCTGGCCCGGCGGTTTTTGCCACAGTTTGAGCAGTAGCCAATAAGTTAATAGAAGGAGTTTCGAAGTAGTAATCGGTTAGAGCAACTTTGGGACTATAGACTTGATCTGTGCGGAGCAGCGACCAAACTGTAGAGGACGCGACTGTCCCGGAAGGCTCAGTGGCGGAATAACTTACTTGATTCTCCTTGCATTCGGGCGCGGAAGAGGTGCGATCGACGATCATCAGAGTGTGTTTGCCGTCTGCATGCTCGAAATAATAAGTAATTCCCTCTTCTTCGAGCAATCTTGAGATGAAATTTAGGTTCGATTCCCTATATTGAACGCAATATTCACGTTCAGGGTAAGTACCCTGTAACGAGAGTTTATATTCTTTGACTCCGTTCGCTTGGAGAACTTCTTCCACGATCTGGGGCACGGTCAGGTTCTGAAAGATCTTGCAATTCCAGCCGAGAGACAAAAACCAGAGCGAAGGCACCAGGGTGGCTTCGTAAGTGTAGAGGCGGCTTACTTCGTTATAAGAGCTTTGAGCGAAGTCGCGGAAGATAGCGTTGAAGTACCGGAGCTCGCTCGTATTGGGGATTTGAATGCTGACGGTAGCCGGGTTGCGTAGAACCTTACTTGCATCGATGGCTCCGTCTTGCGAAAACATCTGAAGCCTGAATTCGAAGGGTTCGGAGAGTGATTCGCGCCCTACGAAATCGACAGGTAGCAACTCATTCTCACCGAGAGTTGTTTTCAGTTGAATCGGGCTGGTGGCTTGCGAAAAAGTGAAAGTGGACAAGTTCAGCCTCCGGCGTACACGAAGCCGCCATTTTCGCCGATGGTTATATGAATCGATTTCGGGCGCCCTCCCTCGGCCATGGCTCCAAGCAGCCGGGTAGAAAGTTCGGGCAAGAGCGTGTTTGTAAGTATGTTATCGACGTTGCGGGCGCCGCTTTCTACTTCCGTGCAGCGCCTTGCGACCTCGTCGACGAGCGCCGCATCGTAAGTGAGTTCGAGCCGGTGAGATTCATTCAAGCGGCGTTGGATTTTGCCGAGTTTGAGACGAATGATGTCTTTGAGAGCTTCGTCTTTTATGGGGAAATAGGGCACAATCACCGTTCGCCCGAGAAATGCAGGCTTGAATAGCTTGTTTAGTTCGGGCTTGAGTGCCTGGACCAGAGCTTCGGGGCCGGGCATGGTTTCGGGGTCTGCGCAGAACTTCATCAAGGTATCGGTACCGGCGTTCGAAGTAAGAATGATGATGCAATTTTTGAAGTCAATTTCGCGGCCTTCGCCGTCTTCCATGCGGCCCTTGTCAAACACCTGGAAGAACAGCTCGAGGACATCGGGATGCGCTTTTTCGATTTCGTCGAGCAGGACGACCGAGTAAGGCCGGCGGCGAACGGCTTCGGTGAGAACACCGCCTTCCCCGTAGCCGACGTAACCGGGAGGAGATCCCTTGAGCGTGGAGACGGTGTGCGGTTCCTGAAACTCCGACATGTTAATGGTGATGACGTTTCGCTCGCCGCCATAGAGCAGATCAGAGACGGCGAGCGCGGTTTCGGTTTTTCCAACTCCGCTGGGGCCGATCAAGAGAAAAACACCGACCGGTTTATTCGGATCATCCATGCCGGCGCGGGAAGTGCGAACGCGCTGGCTGATGGCGGCCAGCGCATGATCCTGCCCGACAACACGCCGTTTCAGGTGATCTTCGAGGGTGAGTACGGTAGAGACCTCGTTCTTGAGCATCTTGCCGACCGGGATGCCGGTCCAGGCGGAGACGACTTCGCCGACGATAGTGGCATCGACGCAGACGCGGATCAGCGGGAGCTCGCCTTGCAGGGACGCAAGTTGTTCGTTGAGTTGAGCGAGTTCCGAGGAAAGCTGCTGCACATCCGGAAGAACGGCGGTTGCAGTAGCACCGACATCAGCGCTTGTACTTGCGGCTGGGGCAGCGACGGCGGGAGCATTGGCTGCGGGTGAGGAGGCGCCGCCGTGTCCGTTCAAGGGAGCGGACGTCGTAGAGCCGGCGTGGGCCTGTTCCAACTGACCACGGATCTCGCGAATACGATTGACCAGGGACGATTCCTTTTCCCAACGAGCGTTAAGGGATGCGAGCCGCTGCTGGGTTTCGCTCATTTGCGCGGCGATGTTGGCAAGGCGCTCGGAGTGATTTCCGCCGACGGCCTGTTCACGTTCGAGCACACGCGTTTGCACGGCGAGATCTTCGAGCGTACGATGAGCATCTTCGATGGCTGGGGCAATGGAATTCTGGCCGAGAGACAGGCGGGCGCACGCAGTATCGAGAACGCTAACGGCTTTATCGGGCAACTGCCGGTCTGGCAAGTAACGGTTGGAAAGACGCACGGCGGACGAGAGACCTTCATCAAGAATGCGGACACTGTGGTGCTTTTCGAGTACGGGAACCAAACCGCGCAGCATCAACTCGCATTGCGCCTCGGAGGGCTCGTCGACCTTTACGGTTTGAAAGCGGCGCGTGAGGGCGGGATCCTTTTCGAAATACTTTTTGTATTCGGACCAGGTGGTGGCGGCGATCGTGCGGAGCTCGCCGCGGGCCAGAGCAGGTTTCAGAAGATTGGCGGCGTCGTTCTGGCCGGCTTGACCGCCTGCGCCGATCATGGTGTGGGCTTCATCGATAAAAAGAATGATGGGTGAGGGCGAGGATTTGACCTCATTGATGAGACCTTTAAGGCGGCTTTCGAATTCTCCTTTAACGCCCGCGCCTGCTTGCAGCAGCGCCAAATCGAGAGACCGGACGGTCACGTTTTTGAGAGGAGGCGGCACATCGCCACCTGCCACTCGAAGCGCGAAGCCTTCGACCACGGCGGTTTTGCCCACCCCCGCCTCGCCAACCAATATGGGATTGTTTTGCCGGCGGCGGGTAAGAATATCGATCACCTGGCGAATTTCCATGTCGCGCGCGAGGACCTGATCGACCTTGCCAGTCTTGGCATTTTCGGTGAGATTGACCGTGTATTGATCGAGGTTTGGAGTTTGTCCTCCGGCGGCGCGTGGTTGAGCGGCCGAATCGCCGTCCTGGGCGGCGGCCGTCGAGCCGGCTTCAGCTTCTTCCTGCGAATTTGAGACGATGCTTCGGAAATCCTTGCGCAGCGCTTCAGGATTGATCTTCTGAAATTCCTTGCTGACGTCTCGCATGAGACGGACGAGCTCTTCGTTCGACGAAAGCGCGACGATTGTATATCCGGAGCGGATAGTGGATGAGCCGAACTCCAGGGACCCATAGGTCCAGGCCTCAGTAAACATTCTTAGAAATGTGGGGCTGAAGGCGGGAGTTCGGGCATTACCGGTCTTGAGCTTATCGAGGCTGCGATTCAACTCGGCCGCGAGGCGCGAACGGTCAATGCCGAAGCGATCGAGGATGAGGGCATAATCGGAGCCGGTCGAAGAAAGGAGCTTGGAGAGGAAGTGCTCGATTTCAACGTCATAGTGGGTGCGCGAGAGGCAGAGGCCAGCCGCGCTTTCGACGGCATTTCTCGTCGTACTATTCAGTTTGTTGATGAGAGAGCGTAAGTTGACGTTCATATTAGTGGTTTTGGAACAGTAGGACAGTATCGCCAGGGTTGCGGTCGAACTGCAATCCCGATTTCATCCAAGTGAGCCAGCCGAGCTGGGTGAAACCTGCATCATCGCCCAATTCGCAGCGAGGAACCTCGCTTTGCTTCAGAATGAGGAGCAACTCGAACTCAACATCGTAGCCGCCGAAAAAGCGGACCAGCGTTTGGAGAGATTCGGAATCGGCGCCTTGGGGGAGGAAATCGCGATAGCGATGGACATCGAGCGGGCCGATGCGGATGCGGGCGCGCGATTGACGGTCCCAAATCTCATCCCCGGCGACAGCGCCAAAGCCAAGGCTTCGCGATTCCAAGGGGCCCGAATCGAAACAGCACTGATCGGTACTGTCGAGCGAGCGCCAGGTGCCGACGAATTGTTCAATTTCGACGGGAACGTCGAAATAATCGGAAATGATGGACTCGAGCGCGAGTGCGGAGCGGGATTGCAGGCCGAACAGACCGCTGTAATAGAGGATGGTTTCATCACGCACGCTCTGACGGGATTGGAGGGGCGGCAGACCGAGGCCGACGAAATCGAGCAGGCGTGAGGTGACGAGATCATTCCGGTCGCGCTCATAGCGGACAGCGAAGCGGGAACGTTCCCAGGCGCGATAGAAGAGCGAGATGGCGCGGTGATGGAAAATATCGAAGAAGCCGGCGAGCGCAGTGTCATGCGAGCGCAGCCGGTCGGCGACCAACTCCGTGTAGTAATTGGGGAGCACGCCCAAAGGACCGACCAGGCCCATGAAGTTGACCTGCATGGCAGGCGGCGCGTTCGGATGCCCGGGAGGCTTCAAAGACTGGATGGCGCTAGCGGGAAAGGAGAGTGACGGGTGCGCAGAGAAGCGGACGGTTTCGTTGCGGGGATTGGCGAAATCGCCTACGGGCGAGCGATCAGGCTGAAGCCATTCGAGAAGCCGGACTGCCTGGAAGAAATCGAATCCGTGGGGGTCGGAAAAAAGCGCTTCGGCGATTTCCGAGAACCGTTCGTCAATCGAGTTCAGGACAGGATTTTCTTCCCTGAGCGGGCTGGCCACTGTTTCAGGACTCCTTTCCGCTGGCGCGTGCGAAGAACGAGCTGGCTGAAGCTATTGACGGAGGTGTAGAGGGCGAGGAAGACCTCGATGACCGCGCCGAAAGTATAAGCACCAGCGCCGACAAATTGATCCTCATCGAGTTCGAGCTCGACACGCGTGCCGCGCGCGAAACTGACACCTTGGTCGGAGAGCAGACGGGTGAAATGCGGCTGACTGCGAAGGCCGATGACACCATCGATCTGGCGATTTCCAGGCAAGGATTCGGCGAGGTTGTTGAGCTTCAGGATTTCGCGAAAGCCGTCGACGCCTTCTCCGATCAGCGAGAGATAGTTCAAAGAAAGCTGAGAGACGAGGCGCCACAGCAGAGTTGCTCGTTGAGGCGGCAGGATGGCATCGGTCGGTTTGACCAGACTAACGATGCGCGAAATAGGGCCGCCGCCATCGAGTTGAAAATCGCTTTGCTGGACGCCAAACGGGAGACGCGCCGGCAGGTCCCGGTTGGTGCACAAAAGGCGCACGGTGACGGTGTCCTGCTCGGGGAGCATTTCTCTGCCTGAGAGATCGGCAAAAGCGATGTACACGTCCGAGCCGTGATCGCTTCTCCAAGCCGAAGGACGGCGCGAGATGTGCCAAAAGGCATTGGAGCCGGAAGGATGAGAATGACGCCAGGAGAAGAACGGCTCATACTGCATGGTTTCGGGCGAGCCGCTTCTGCTTCCGGAGACGTTCTCGATAGAAAAGATGTCGAAGGCCTGTTCGCGGCGGGCGTCGGGCACGATGCGGTATTCGAAGCGTTTCTGATCGAGCAGGATGGGCTCGGCGGTCTGATTGAAGAGATTGACGACGGGCGTACACCCGAGCTGAAAGGTCTTTTCGGAAAGACCTACTTCGATGACCTGCCTGCGATCCTTGCGCTCGAAATCGGAAATGAAAAAGAGAAGCTCGACGTGATTTCCGAAATCGGCGGCGGCGAGTTGTTCGAAACCCGAGACATCGAGAAACAGGAATTTCTCAGGAAACGTGAAGTACTCCTGGAGAAGCCGGTAGCCCCAGAAAGAGCGTCTGGGGAACGGCAACATCGCTTCCTCGTCGGCGAAGCCTACCTGGTGAATGGAATCGGACGGTAGAACGACGACTTTGCGGGAGGGAGCGGAAAGATCGCGGGCAACGACCTGAACGCAGTTATTCGTGAGGAGCTCGATCAGAGTATGAGTGAGGCCTCCGTCACCCAAGAGGAAAAAGCGAAGAGTTTGCAGATCGAGCTTATTGAAGGCGACGTCCTGAAAGCAATGTAGCTCGAGCCGCAAAACACCGACAGAGTTCTGCGAGGGTAGAGGGGGCCGCAGGCTGTCGGAACTGCGCCACGAAGCGGAATGCAGACGGAGCGGCCAGATGGTGGTTTCAAAGCAAGTGCGGAACTTGCACGGCATTCCGTTTACAGGCGCGGTAAACAAGGAGGCGCCCTGGCGGATCCGCAAGCCGGCGGTGAGCTTTCCTTGATCCGGATCGAGATGGAATTGCACTACGGACATCGAGGGAGTGGGGCGGACGTAATGCGGGTAGAGAATGGAGAACAGCGATTCGACGATTTCGGGAAACTCGTCATCGATTTTGAGGTGAACGCGGGCGGCGAGAAAGGCGAAGGCCTCAATGAGGCGCTCGACGTGAGGATCTTCGCACTTACCGGCTTCGAGTTGAAGGCGAGAGGCGATTTTGGGATAACGATTAGCGAATTCGGCCCCGGTGTGCCGGAGGAAGCTTAGCTCGCGTTCGTAGTAGAACAAGAGATCGTCGCGCAAGCTAGTCCTCTTTCACCTTGTAGGCGCCCCGGGCGACTTCGAAGACAGCGTCGAAGGAGAGGCGTTCGGGTAAGGGATCGAGCACAAGATAGGCCTCGATGTGGAACTCGATGTAAGCGCGCTTGCGGCTGATTTTTTCAGGCGCGCTGACGTGAACGTTGGTGAGCCGCGGCTCGAATTGGGCGATGGCGCGTTCGAGGCCGCGAAGCAAACGTTGGGCATCCTGCGATGTTTCGAGCGACATGCTGGCCATGTCGGGAATGCCGTAAACGTAGAGCGACTTGGCGACCTCGCCGAGACCGGGAGGGCTGTCGTTGACCTTGACCGTGTTCAGGAGCCATTCGAGATCGCGGCGTAGGGAGGTGCGCAGACGGCGCAGGGACTCGGCGCGCGTGAGCTGAGGCTCGCGCTGATTGTTCGGCTCGAAGTCGATGAGGCGATCGAGGAGGCTCTGCTGAACGGCGCGGTCGTAATCGGCTGGCATGGTCAGGGGGTGGGCGACTTCAGAGCGCGCAGCGGGTCGAGCTGGCACAACCGCGCATACCAATCCTTTCGATTGTCCGGATCACCGCCGTTTGCATCGAGGCAGCGGATGAGCAGATCTACCGGGTAGGCGAGCGCCTCGTTGTATTCCCAATCGGCGAGACGGCGCTGTTCGATTTCAGCCGCGAGTTGCTGGAGGATGGGGAGCGCAATGTGCTCGTGGCCGCCGAGCATCAGGAGGTGAGCAAGCTGGGTGCGTCGGCGGAATCTTCCGCGGCCGGAGCGCTCGGAGGCGAGCTGTTTGTATATAGACTCGAGAGCGGCTTCGGCCCGGCCGGATTGGACGGCGGCCAAGGCTTGTTCGAAGACGTCGCCCGGTAGCCGGTCTTCGTCAGGTTCGAGATCGGGCGGACGGGCGGGAATTTCAGTGATCGCGGGGGCTGCGGAGGGCGTTGAGGCAAGCGCCGAGATGTGCGGCGGATTCTTTAGTAAGGGTGCGCCGGAAAGTACCTGCTCGTTGATCCACGTGCGAGTTTCGGGGTTCGCCAGGGGCGTGTCGTCAGTCATGGTTTGATCGAGCAAACCGGGCAATTCTTCGAGCAGGGCACGCAGCGCAACGCGAATGGAAGCACCGACGCCGGCATAATAGGCGTCTTTGTTTTCGAGCGCTTGCACGGTGTAGCGCTGCAGATCGAGCCAGGCGCGCCCGCAGGGAAGTTCCATGGCCTGCTCAGTGAGATTCAGAACCTCGTCCCACGCGCCTGCGACAAAGCGGCCTTTTAATGCGCTTCGCAGGTCGGCGGAAGGGGGGTGCAGCATAGCCGGATCGATGTCGGGCGATTTGGCGCGCAACTCTCCCCAGCGGAATGCGCGAATCATCAGGTAAGCGGAAGCATCATAGATGGTCTTCTCGCGCAGATAACGGCAGATCACGGCTGCGCGGCGAATGGCGTCTTCCAAACCGTCGGGTTCGGCGGCGGTGACGTTCGTGGGGGCGGCTTGAGAACTGGGAACTGAAACAGGCGGGGGCGCGGCAATAACCGGCGCGGCGGCAGGTGCAGCAGGAGTCACAGTTGCTATAAGAGCCGGAGCGGGCGCAGAAACGGGGGAAGAAGGCGGAGGAGCTTTCTTCGTCAGGAAAATGCGCGTTTGGTTGGCGATGGCTTCTATCGCGGTGCGAGTTTTGACAAAGCTGGGCGAATAGTCCGGGCCGAATTTCCGATCACACAGATCCGAGAGGGACTGAAGTTTTTCGAGAGCGGAAGCGAGAGAATCCTGGAGCGACTGATAAAACTCTCTCGTGGTTGCCGAAACCGCCGCATCGAAATCCTCAGCGGTGGGTTTATGGTCCGCGATGGCCTGCTCGCGTATGCGTTTTTTTTCGTCGTTGCTTGCGTCCTGTTCGTAGCCGATGACACGGGACTGCTTGTAATCGAAGAAGCTTAGGCCGGCAGCGGTGATCGGAAGCATGCACACCGGATTTTCCAACCTGGTTCCAAGCCATTCGAGAGGCGCGGCTCGGAGTTCGACATCGTCTTCTTCGATTTCTGGGTATAGAGTATCCCAAAACTGGTCAATCAGTTTAGCCAGAAATTCAAAGCAGGGCGCGAGGATTGTAAAACCATCGCGGCGGATATGAGCATCGACGAGCCAGGCGGCGATCTGCAGGTCCTTACTACGGCGGGCGAGAACATCACCGGCTAGCTTGATGACCTGAGCGTAGTCGGCAGTTTTTAAAGAAGTTTTCCACTCGCCTTGGGCGATATCCAGATCTTCGCGTCGAGCTTCTTTGATCGCGTCAATCACGGGATCGTAGCGCAAATTGGCGCCGCTGGGGTTCTCGCCGGCGATGGAGGTTAGAAGATCGTCACGCAAGGACATGCGAGTAAGGATCGGGGTTTAAGGCGATGAAGACGATCCGGATTCGTGCGAAGGCGCTTCAAAATCGAGCTCACGAATTTCGAGAAACGGAACGGCTTCCTCGTCGTTTACAAGCAGAAGTTTCTGGCCGAAAGGGATCAGCTTGTCGCCATCCTGCTTCCAGTCCGTGCCGCGGCCTAATTTCACTTCGTCCGATTCATGACGCCAACTGAAGGGCGATAGAACGGGGATGAGCACTTCGCCGAACTCCTGGCCTTTGAACGAAGGGCCGGTTTGCACCAGGGCGCTGGCCCACAGTGTATCGCGCAGGAATTTCGGCGGCTGCATGCGGATGCTGCCGATGTGCTCAAAGGGCAGCCATACGTACTCGCCGGCGACGAACATTTCGAGGCGTTGACCAATACGTGGGTCGAAGTCCTCGATGCTCGTGAATGGCTTGCCGTTGAGCGTGCCTTGGAGTGGCGGCTTCTCGGCGGGATGCGCGGGATAGTCGCGGTCCTCAAAGGAGGCCTGGCGTTTTCGTTCCGCGGCTAACGCGGACCGGTACAGCAAGCCTCCGAATTCAGCATCTTGACTCGATTGTGAAAGAACGTTGAGATGCTTTTCTGCGCGGTCATACTGGCCGGCAAAGCAAAGCAGCTCAAACAGGAAGGTACGGCGCTGCGTGTCCGCCGGGTGGTCGCGAAGCTCCGCACTGAGCGTTTGTATCGCCTCGATTTAACTTTCCGGAACGGACGAGCGCACTTGCATCCATGCCAGCTTAGGCGTTAACGTTCTTTGTGAGATCCCAGGAAGCTGGATTTGCGGTGCCTTGCGTGCCGTCGGCCTTCTGGGGCGTGTACTTGACGTCCACGTGACCGAAAGCGAAGCTTACGGATTCGGTGGGAGTGTCATCGCCGCCGCTCGACCCGCTCCACTGGACGCTCTCCACAAAGACTTCCTTGAAATCGTATTCGAGATATACGACTTGTTTGCCGCCCGCCTTGCGCAGCACGACAGTAGCTTGCGGGTAATGCGTTCCTGAACAGCAGGCCTGAAAAAGCTGGGGCGAAGCGTTATCGGTCTTCTTCATGACGTTGAAGGAGCTGATGCTCACTTTGCCACTGCCCACTCCAGTGGTAGCCGATCCGATCGTGACTGGATTACTTGCGCCCCAACTGAAGCTATAAATCTCGAACGCGTCCTTCGCGCTATAGGTGCTATCTTTGGTTTCGCCCTTAATCGCGGGAGAGCCACCCGTGAAATACATAAAAGTATCAAAGGCCATCTGTTTACAATCCTCCTGGTACGTTAGTCGTTGACAAGTTCGCTTCGGTGATTAACCGGAGCGCTTTTTCTCCTGCAAAATTGTCGCCAAATGGCGACCCGTGATTACAGCTCTGCGAAAAATCTTTACTATGCCGCCGCCTGCGGCAGATCGGCGACCAGACGCATGGAGATAGTAAGTTCGTCGAGCTGAAAATGCGGCTTTAAGAAAGCAACAGCCCGATAAGCGCCCGGTTTGCCAGGAATTTCAGTCACTTCTATTTGAGCTTCGGAGAGTGGGTGTTTGGCTTTCATAGTGGCATTGGCATTGCTGCTAATTACATATTGAGCAATCCACCGGTTCAGGAAAGCTTCACATTCACCGCGAGTCATGTAGCTACCGATTTTGTCCCGCATCATCGCTTTTAGATAATGGGCGAAACGGGAGCACGCAAGAATGTAACTCAGGTTCGTAGAAAGGCGGGCGTTGGCGTTGGCGGCGTCCGAATCATACTGCTTTGCCTTTTGGCAAGTTTGCACGCTGAAGAAGGCTGCATAATCGGTGTTTTTGCAGTGAACCAGCGGAACGAACCCCATGTCGGCGAGTTCTTTTTCGCGCCGGTCGGTGATGGTCACCTCCGTAGGGCACTTCATTGCAATATCGCCCTCATCAGTGGTGAAATTGTGCACCGTGAGACCCTCTACTTTACCGCCGCCTTCGACGCCGCGGATGGTGGCGCACCAATTGTATTTGGCGAAAGAATCCGTAATGCGGGAGGCGAGCGCCCAGGCGGCGTTGCCCCACAGATATTTGCTGTGGTCAGTTCCGTCGACGCCTTCTTCGTAATCGAAGTCCTCGACAGGCCGAGTTTTCTTCCCGTAGGGGTCGCGCATCAGGATGTGCGGTAATGCGAGTGCGAGATAGCGGGAGTCCTCGGAATTGCGAAAACTCTTCCATTTCGCGTATTCGGTGGTATCGAAGACTTTGGCTAGATCGCGGGGGGCTCCGAGCTCGGCATAACTGTCCAAATTGAACAATTCGTGGGACCCGGCGGCGATAAAGGGTGCATGCGCGGCGGCCGCCACCTGCGAGATTTTTTCCATCAACTCAACGTCTTCGGGAGATTTGCCGAATTCGTAGTCGCCTACCAGAGCGCCGAAGGGATGACCGCCAAAGACGCCGAACTCTTCCTCATAGACCTTCTTGAACATGGAGCTCTGGTCAAACTCCGAGGCGCGCTGCAAGTCGCGAAGCAACTCCTTCTTCGAGGCGTTGAAGATCTTGATCTTCAACATTTCGCCCGTCTCGCTGTTCGAGACTAAATACTTGAGTCCTCGCCAGGTGGCTTCCAGTTTCTGGAAAGCAGGATTATGAAGAATTTCGTTGAGCTGCAGGGAAATCAAGTGATCAATCTGCGCAATTCGCGTATTGATCATCTGCTCCGAATCGCGCGAGAGGGTCATGGACCCTTCGAGAAACTGCGCAACAAACTCTTTGATGAGATTTTTTCCGCGGCTGCGGGATTCCGAGTCGCGGCCAAAACGGCCCTGCTCGACGATCTGATCGAGAAGCCCTTTTTGGGTTTCGACGGTTTGCGCCGCGGCCGAAGATGGAGTTTTCAGAGCTTCGCTACTCATTGCCCTCTCCCTTTTCGGACCCGGCTTGCACTTCGGACTTGAGCTGGCCGAGTTTTTCCGAATTTCGTAGAGTTTCCTGAAGAACCTCGTCGAGTTTATCATTCCCTTGGAGAGTGCCTCGAAGATCCGCAAGTTTGGTTCTCAGATCGAGGAGTTCCTTGAGGGGTTTGACCTGTTGCGCGACTCTGGCGGGCTCGAAATCATCCAAGCTTTCAAAATGGAGGTTTACGGCGAGCTGACCGGCATCGGGGTCTTCGCTCAACTTGTTTTCGACTCTGAACTGCAAGTGCGGCTTCATCGCCGCGAGCACGTTGTCGAAATTGTCAGGCCCGATCTCGACGAACTTGCGATCTTTCAACCTGGGTAACGGCTGCTCAGGCATTCCGGTGAAGTCACCGAAAACTCCCATGACGAAGGGCAGTTCCTTTTTTTCAATAGCGCCTCCCGTTTCGACATCATATGTAATGTGAACGCGGGGCGAACGAACGCGATCTAGTTTGTGCTGCAAGCTTTCAGGCACGGTCAAGACTCCAGATTTATTGAGGATTCAACTTTTCTGTCACGATACTGCGAAATTTGGGCACCAGTCGCGCCAAGACAGCAGCGGAACTGGCGACACAAGCAGACCGGCAAAGCGCAGCGCCCGATTGCGTAATGGACACGACGCTTATCACCGACCAGCCGACTTTCTAGCATATATTCAAAGGCAAACGCCGTCAATACCAAAAAGGTTTGCCTAACAGGCCGTATCGATTCGTCGAGAAGCCGGGGACAGTGGCGGCTTTGTTGCCGACCCATGCGGGGTCGACGTCCGGGCCAACGGCTTCGCAACGACTGCGCCTTCATAGCCGATGCGCGACGGGAGCTTCGGCTGCTCCATCTAGTGGCCGCGGACGTCATAAGCTGAATGTCAGTATAACGGCCGATTGGGGGCAGTTCGGGGTTAGTGGCTGACCGGCATCCACACTGCGAATCTTGCGGTGCTCCTACCAAAGAAATAAAATAGAGGCCCAACCCTCGTTTAATTTGGAGACAGAATGCCAAAGCACTATAACAACGGCAACCTTGCAGTTCCGAAAGACGCCGTGATCGAAGAACTGAACACTCCAGAGTTGGAGAGCGGGTCTTTCACGCGAACTTTCAAGGACCTCTTCCCCCGGATTCCGTGCGCTAGCGATGTCGTGCAGGGACAGACTGGAAATTGCGGTTTTATGGCTAGCATAATGATGCTGGCAAAGCGCGAAGACGCGGCCGAGATCATTCAGGGGATGATGAAGGACGCTTATTGTGGGCGCGTGGTTGTCCGCGTGTACGATTCAGAAGACAAAGCACACTACATCCAGATCCCCAAGAAAGTTCCGGTCGATTCGGAAAAACAGCCGGTCAGTTCGGTGGGCGCCACCTGGGTGAAGATGCTGGAAACCGCGTATGTCGCTTTCAAGAAGCTGAGCTTGAAACAAATCGAGGGTGTGTCGCCCGAAGTTGTCCTGCGGATGTTTTTGGGCCCCGCTTCCGGCGACAGCAAGACGCTGAAGGTGACCAGCAGCGAGCTGTTTGAAATCATGGTGGATATTTTCTATATCAGTCCGGACAACTACGAACTGCCGAAGGGCCAATCTTCTGCTGCAAAGCGGTTTACCGATAACTACCCTCGATTGAAGGACGAGGTGTTCGGCGGGAACGAAGACAGCTTGAAAAAATGGATTACGTGGAACACTAACCTGACAAGGTCTAACGCTCATTTTGAGAGATATAGGCAGCAAAAGAAAATTCACGCGATTCGCCGAGCCGATTTCGACGACTGGTGGCTTCAACTGGGACCCAGTAAAAACGACCTTTCGCCGGCCGTCGCGAGCGCGGTTGTGCAGTGGATAGACAAAGGCAATGTGCTGCCCGGCAAACGCTTCACCGGCCGATACAGCGACGAACAATTAAAACTCTTCAGTGCGATGGAAGATGCGCTAAGTCACAGGCAGATCGTCAACGCCGCCACTCACACCAGTTTCTGGACAAAGTACAAGGACGGAAAAAAAGTTGCCGAGGATGCGGGAAAAGGCAAATCCGGGGAGGATGCGCGTCAGGGTATCTTTGCCAAGCACTGGTACGGTATCGTCTCGGTAGAGAAGGACATCAATGGCATTTGTTTTGTGAAGATTCGCAACCCGCACGGCGAGGTTGGACGTGCCTATAACAGCAGCAACAAACCGATTCGCGTAGACGGGGCGGCCGGGGTCGAGAGCCGGCTCGAGCTCAGCGATTTCACTAAGTTGGCCGAAGAGGTAACGATCAACGGACAGCGCTTCGCCAAGCAGGTTTAATTACCAATCGACTCCGCAATTCAGGTTGCTTACGCTTCCCGTAAAGAAGTAACTGAAGCGTATGCTCAAGCGTACCGCTGGCGGCCTCGCACGCCGAGCAACCAGCTCTTAGCGGACTACCCGTGAGTACGTAGCGGATGCGGTTCTCCATTTTTGCTGCCAACGGTCATGGCCTGAACTGCACAGTGAGAAGTGGAACCCTACTGCGATTTATAAAGCCGACCTTCCATCAATGGACCAAATCCTGCGGGTGTATTCGCCTGAACATGGGCTGCTTACAAACGCAAAGGTGGGCAATATGCAAGCTCTGACATGCGTTGTCCAACCCGGGACGTCCGCTTACATCTGGAAAGCCGCTCCGGCGAGCGGGGTCGCTGAGTGGCTACCGAAGCCGGTTGCTGACCTGCTATTCTGGTAGACCTCGGAAACATCTATGCCCGGTTCTGGTCTGCTTGGCGGGCGCTACCGGATCGAGGAAGAGATCGGTCACGGCGGTATGGGAGTAGTGTATCGAGCAGTCGACACTGCATTCCGGCGTTCCGTCGCGGTGAAAACGATTCGAGGCCCGGTCGATGAAGACTCGATCGAACAATTTCGAAGAGAGTCCGAGGCGCTCGCAGGCCTTGCTGTTCCGAACATCGTCGATGTTTACGACTTAGGCGAGTTTGTCGATAAGGACGGGAAGAAACCGTTTTTCGTCATGCCTCTACTGCATGGCGCGAATCTCGGCGAGGTTTTGGCCGGCTCGGAGGGGCGGCTGGAGCCAGAGCGCCTTGTGGGCATCATCAGTCAGGCGTGCAAAGGCTTGCAAGCTGCTCACAATCGCAATGTCATTCATCGCGACCTGAAGCCCAGCAATTTATTCGTGCTGGACGACGACAGCGTCAAGATCATCGATTTCGGCATCGTTCACCTAACCGGCAAAGAGACCGGCCCAGCTCTCAAAGGGACGTTGCATTACATGGCTCCCGAGCAGCTAGAGGGTAAGCCAACCCTCCAATCCGACATCTTCTCGTTGGGCGTGGTCTGCTATCAGGCGCTAACCGGCCGCAAACCGTTCGACGGCGGGAGCGTGACGGAAGTGATGAACGCAATTCGAACGGATACTCCCCCGCCGATTCCGGATTTGAATCCGGGCGTGCCGTATTTACTAGCGAAGGTAGTGCATCGGGCGTTAGCGAAACAGCCTTATTACCGTTTCTCGACCGCTCGCGAATTCGCGGACTTATTACAGCGCGCGTTGAGAAACGAGCCGATTCCGGAGTTGAATGCAGCGCGCATCGGCCCGCGTTTGGGAGAGATCCGTAAAGCCCTGGGCGAGGGCGATTGCCAATATGCGCGGGAATTGTTGCGCGAGCTCGATGCGGAGGGCCACATCGAGCCCGAGGTTGCGCCGTTGCGCGCGAAAATCGAAGGCGCAATTCGGTCAAAAACGGTACACCAGCTTCTAGAGAGTGCGCGAGCGCGGATGGAAGAGGAAGATTATCCCCTGGCGCTCGAAAAGGTTCGGAACACTCTAGCGGTCGATGCTGGAAACATTGACGCACTGGCTCTCGAGCGAGAGATTCAACTGCGCATCAGCAGCGCAGGTACGGAAAAGTGGTATCAGATTGCGCGGCAACACCTCGACAATAAGCACTTCGCCAAGGCTCGGGAGGCAGTGGAAGAAATCATTAAACTGGATTCAACCCAATCGCGGGCCAAGGAGCTGAAGGAGCAAATCCGGAGAGGCGAACAGGAGCAGACCAAAATCCGGCAGGAGATTCACAAGGTCTACGAATCGGCTCTGCGGGCATATGGGAACGGGGAAATCAGCACGGCGCTGACAAAACTGGAGAGAGTCATCGAACTGGGCAAGCGCGTCTCCGGCAATCCAGGAGCGGACGCTCAATATGTCTCGATGTATGACCAGATCCGGCAGGAACGCGATGAGCTGCAGGCGTCGTACGCCGAGGGCCGGAAGGCGCTCGAGTCCAAGAACTTCAGCAAGGCGCGCGAGATCTGTAAACAAGTTTTGGACCGGCGGCCGCAAGACGCGCTGTTCAAAGCGCTCAGCATTCAGGTAGACCACCGGGAACGCCAGGCGCGCTCGGAAGCGATCGCGGAGCTCCACACCCGGATAGAAGCTGAAACGGACGTTGAACAAAAGTACCAGTTAGTGAAGGAAGCGGTGCGGCGGTTTCCCGATGAGCCGGCGTTCACAGAGCGCTTGAAATCTGTGAAGGAAGAGCGCGACCTGGTGAACGGGTTGGTTGCGCGCGCCAGGCAATACGAATCGCAATCGCAATTCGCGGAAGCTCGCAATCAATGGGACATTCTGCGGACTATCAGTCCCGAGTATCCGGCGCTCGAGTACGAGTTAGATCGTTTGAGCCGCAAACAGCAGGAATCTCTTAGCGGACAAGCTAGAGACGAGTGGGTGCAGAAAATAGAACACTCTGTTGCCGTCGCCGATTACGACAATGCTGCCGAATTTCTCAAAACGGCGCTCGGCGAATTTCCGGGAGACGCTGAGTTGATGCGGGCAAGCCGGGAATTAGAGCAGGCAATCGAAAAGCGAGATGGAGTCCAAGAATTGCTAAGCCGGGCTGGTGCGCGATTGGCGGATGGAGACCGGTCCGGCGCTCTGGAATGCTTGCGAGAGGCGCGCGATGTTGATCCGGACAGCGTTCCGGTTCGAGAGGCATTGATTGCCGCTCTCGTGGAGCATGCCTCGGCGCTGGTTGAACGGGACTGGCGTGCAGCCCTGCCCTTCCGGGACGAAGCTCTTGAACTCGATCCGAATAACCTTGCGGCCGTGGACGTTTCCAAGCGCATCCAGGAAGCCAGTAGGCGCGAATGGTCGGTGTTGTTGCCGAGGCCTAAAGTTGGGGCCGCGACAGCAGCTTCAGGCGCGGGCGTGTTGCAGCCGTTTGGCGCGGTCGAACCGCTTCCGCCGTCCTCGGAAAGGGAGCCGGCGATGCCGGAAGCAGGGTTGCAATCTCCTGCAGCAGAAAATCGTGAGCATGTCTTCGCCGCGAGTCCGGCTGCGACCGGAACGTTATCTCGCGAAGAGGATTCGCCGGATTCGGCGAGATCACTCGATGATGCTGCTTGTCGCGACGGTGTATGCGGCGGCGGATCATCAAGCGGCATTTTGGCGGTGGCTGAACCCGACCCAGACGAAAGCGTTCTTCGACGCCGGCGCGCAACCGCGAATCTCAGTCAGCCTCGCCCCGGATCATTTGCTCGTTATGCGACGGTCGCCGTGGTAGCGCTCTTGCTCGCTGCAGTATGGCTTTACGAAAACAAGCCAAGGGCGACGGGTAAACGACAAACAGCGGTTCCGTCGCGCGTTCAAGCACAGGCGGCGCCGCCATTGACTCCGCCAAAGAGCCAAAGTCAAACGCCAGTGGCTCAAGCTCCAGTTAATCCGAGCGCCCGCGCAGACAACCTGAAACCGGCGCCCGTTGCAAGCGCGCCCCAGAAGCCGCGTGAAGTTCCGGGGTTCATCGCCGTGCATTTCCAGAGTGACCCCGAGGCCGCGGAAATAGGTGTGGATCAAGACGAGAATCTTACCTGCCTGACGCCCTGTGAGTTGAGGCTTTCTCCGGGTGAACACTCGGTTTTGTTCTCCGGGGAAAATCGCGGAACGGTGGAGAAGACGATTGAAATCCCGGGCGATGATCAAAATGTATTTGCATCGCTGCCGGACTTACTCAACGTAGTCTGGGTTATTTCTAGGTCGCATCTAAACGTGGCGGTTGATGGGGTAGATAAGGGTCCAGCGCCCGTAACACTTCATCTGAGACCCGGGAATTATCAATTGACGATCACCGGGAACGGGGTACACCGGCAGGAGACGCTCCATGTTGTAAAGCGGGAGGACAGTGGTCCTCTCGTCATCAATTTAGATGGCAAAACCCAAGCTGCGCCGCCGGGCGAGCCATCGCCTGCTGCGTCTCAGGCGCCGCCGGGCGAGCCCAAGTAGAGACATGGGTCCGCGCCTTTCCGAGAAGCATGTTTATTGCGGCAGTGAGGCCGTGCGAGTGCGTGTATGTGAGGCAGCGAAATGCGCGCGGCGATTTCTCGCGTAACATTGTTCGGTCGGAGTTACGCATAACGGATGCTCTTCTCCGTAACTGAGAATGTCTAGCTTTTCGGCGGGCACGCCAAGTCTCACCAAGGCTTGCTTTACCGCAGCCGCGCGGCTGTCTCCCAACGCAATATTGTAGGCGTCGGAGCCGCGGTCGTCGCAATGCCCTTCCACTGTGACATGCGCATCTGCGTCCAGCCGAAAAAGGTTTATGAGCAGATTCGCATCGGCTTCCAGAACGGCCCGTTCTTGCTCCTTAATCTCGGCCTCGTTGTAATCGAAATGGACATCTCTCAGTTGTTCATTAAGCAAGTTTACGCCGGTAGCGACGTCCTCCTTGCTGCTGCTTACCGGAGGCGGAGGTCTGCTGACGGTCACGGTTACAGACGCCTCCACAGCGCCTGCCACGTTACTGGCCTTCAACGTATAGGTAGTGGTTTCCGGGGGTGAAATCACACGGCCATCGTTCGCTTGAACTGGACCGATGGCAGGCGTGATCTCGATATTCGTCGCGTTCACAATTGACCAACGCAGAGATGAACTTTGACCGGCTGTAAGAATTTGTGGTTCGGCATTGAAGTAGGCGACGCTTGGCTGTTGCGATGTTGTGGAAGCAGCGGGTGAGGGCGCACTAGGAACTTTGGCCGTTGAATTATGACAGCCGAACGAAAGCACGAGAGCAATACATGTAGTGACGGTTTGAACAGAAATTTCGATTGCGCGAACACTTCGTTTAGAAAGCACGTTCAACCTGCTATGACCGTTCTTTGCGATCGCCTGCTTAAGTCGCGCCATGTGCCCTGCAAACCGGAGCCGTTTGGACGGCAAGTTTATCATAGTTTGCGGTACATTGCAGGCGCCCCATACTGTTACTAAAACGCGACGATCAACGAGCCAGCAGCGTTTACCTAGGACGGGTGCTGCGCCCTTGACCTCGAATATGAGGGGGCACAAGTGCCGGGCGAAGGCCCGGCGCAACAACAATTGCAAGCGAAGGTCAGGACGAACTCTTGTGATGGAAGAGGATGCTAAGCGCCTATGGCTGACACTGATTCGCTTCAATCAGGCATCACGTGCTGGAGACTGTCTTCGGTGTGAGGTTTGGGGCAAGAGTGATCTGGATGTATGCATAGTGTATGCCTCGCTAACGCCAGCCCCCACACGGTTCGCATTCCATGAATTAAAAGCGTGGCTGCCTGTTTATTCAGGCCGATGCAGGAGTGAGCGCGCGATGACTGACAGAGCGCGATCCTATATACGAAAAATACGCAATATACAGATAGCAAGCAAGAGGTACAAGCATTGCTTTTGCCATGCTCACCATCAGCTGAGACACAAGTCCCATCAATGGAGTGAATACGGCGCCACCAATGATTGCCATCACCAAAAGCGAGCCACCAATCTTAGTGTTCGGCCCCAATCCTCGCAAACCGAGTCCGAAGATCGTTGGGAACATGAGTGACATAAAAAAGCTGGTGAGAAAGATCGCCCATAGCCCGATCCACCCAGGGAAAAAGACCCCAATCGCAACAAGCAGGACGTTCACCAAGCTGTACGCGCCCATTAGTTTGTTGGGAGCTATAAATCTCATAAGGTAAGTGGCTGCGAAACGGCCAATGGCAAAGGCAACCAGAGTACCCGTCAAGAAGTATCCTGCTACTTTTTCGGGCTGGCGTGTGTAGTCCTGCACATATTGAATAAAAAAGCTCCATGTGCCGACCTGTGCGCCCACATAGAAAAACTGTGCAATCACCGCCTTGATGAAATGCGGGTATCGGAGGAGATCGCGATATTTACCGGTTTGTCTCGTCGCGACGGGCTCACGTTCTTCTGCAAGCTTTGGAAATTTTGCGCGGAGAATCAGCAGGGCCCACAAAACAACGACGACTCCGAGCACAAGGTATGGCCGTACGACACGCAAGGTTTCCTCCTGTAAGTAGGGGGCATATGTCCCGGCAGCTTTCATTTGCTGAATCTGCATTGGAGTCAGCTCGATACCGGAAAATATGAATACCGTTCCGACCAGTACGCCACAAATTGATCCAACTGGGTTGAAAGCTTGAGAAAAATTGAGCCGACGTTCTGCCGAGTCAGGGTCGCCTATCTGCGCGATAAAGGGACTCGATCCAGTTTCCAGAAAGGCCAAGCCGCTCGCAATGACAAACAGTGCCGCTAGGAAAAAGACATAGCTGTTTGAAACGGCTGCCGGCCAAAAGAGAAAATCTCCGGCGGCATAAAGCAACAGTCCTGTTATAAGGCCACTTTTGTAGCCAAACTGTCGCATTACCAGAGCCGCAGGCGTGGATAACGTAAAGTACCCCAGATAGAAGGCCGATTGAATGAGACCAGCCTTCATTCGGTTGAGCTGAAACGATCCCATGAACTGACGAATGAGCACGTCGTTCAGGTTATTCGGAATTCCCCAGAGAAAGAAGAGCACCGTCACCAACGCGAACACGGTGAGATTTTCGCGGGCGATCAATGGGTGCGTGTTCGTCGCCGGCACCGTAGTCCCTTTTGTATGCAGGATCGGACCGATCATCGGCTAGTGGAGTTCCTCATCGAAGCAGACCGCGACTTTCCCGCAGCGCCCAGAGGCCATCAATGAATATGCTTCGTCGGCTTTCTCCAAAGCAAAGCGATGTGTGATTAGCTCTGCTGGATGAAGACCCCAATGCACAAGACTCGCGACCAACTCCTCCATACGCCAGGTGGATGTCACCCACGAGCCATACAGCGTCTTCTGATCGTGAATGAGATCGGGTGATGGATTGAAATTCACAGTTCCGCCTTCGCCCAGAAACACGATACGTGCCCATTTGCCTGTGGCGCGGATAGCCGCGGCGCGAGCAGCATCATTCCCGGAACAGTCGACCGCTCGCTGCACACCGCTGCCGTTCGTAAGTCTGCTGATTTGCGCAATAATGTCCGAATCAGCAGGCAATACCTCGTCACAGATTCCAAGCTCTTTCGCCAGGGCGAGTCGTTCCCGCACAGGATCGGTTCCGAAAATCCGGTATGCGCCGAGCTTCCGTGCGAGCGCGGCGGCTGCCAACCCGACTGGACCCAGACCCATAATCAGCACCGAATGACTTCCGGAAATACCGATCTTTTGAAGTCCCTCGTAGGCAGTGCCGAACCCACACGCTACTTGCGCACCATCCGCGTACGTCAACTCATCGGGAAGATGGATCAGGTCCTTCTCTTCAGCTAGAAGGTAGGGCGCCATGCCGCCGTTACGCTGCCATCCGTAGGCTCGCCGATAGGTTTCACTTGTGCAGGAGATCATGTAGCCGCGGCGGCAATCGTTGCAGACGCCGCAGCCGGAGATGTGATACACAATGACGCGGTCGCCGTCGCGAAAGCGGCGACATCCGGCTCCAGTTTTCAAGATAACCCCGCAAGGTTCATGTCCGGCAATTACATCTTGATATCCTTCGGGACCCTTGCCTAAGTGCTCGCGGTAGATTGCCCGAATATCGGAACCGCAGATAGTCGAGGCTTTCATCCTGATTAGAACCTCGCCGTGCCCGGGTTCGGGAATTTGCACTTGACGAAGCTCTACGCGACTGGCGCCGGGAAGATACGCGCCCAGCATGATTTCGGACATGGATGACTCTACTTTCTTCGAGTGCTTGAATGCTTGCTCGCGACTTACGGCGGCGTGATTTCACCATGCGGGTCCCACAGATCTTCCCAGGATTGGCCATCCTTCCAAAGAAAAACCTGGCCCTTAATTAACCTGCAGTTGCGATCGATAGCGGCGATCTCGCGCATTTCCTCATCGGTGAGTGGGCTACTCAGAACGCCCCGAAGGTTGGCGAGGATGTTTTTGGGCTTTGTCGAGAAGGGAATAGGCGTCTGCCCGCGCTGAACCGCCCATTTGATGCAGACCACCGCCGGGTGTACTCCCAGCCGGCACGCGATGCGTGCAATTACGGGATCTTCCACGTCTACGCTATCTTCGGCCGTGCGGTCGCGTTCGGGCCGGGCCGGAGAACCGATGGGAGAATAACCTACCGGCTCGATTCCATTCGCGCGCACATATGCGAAGAGTTCCGGCTGTTGGAAGTGCGGATGCAGTTCCATTTCGTTTACGGCCGGCCGGATGCGCACGTCAGGGAGAAGCCGCTCGAGCTTAGGAATAGTCATATTGGACGTACCGATGTGGCGCGTCAGCCCGAGATCCACCAGTCGCTCCATTTGCCGCCAGGTTTTCATGAAGTTTTCGTGGATGTAAGGCTTGGCTTCCGGACTGCGCGAGGTTACGTCACAGTGTGGGGGATGATAATTCGGGAACGGCCAATGGACTAGATACATGTCCAGGTAATTCACTTGCAAATCTGCCAGTGATTGACGACATGCCGGAATCACGTCCCGTTCAGCGTGTTTGTCGTTCCAAAGCTTAGAGGTAATCCACAGCTCGTCGCGCTTTATGCCGCTTGTAAGGAGCCGGGCAATAACAGTACCGATTTCTCGTTCGTTTCCATAAACTGCGGCACAATCGAAATGACGGTATCCGATTCGGGCGGCATATTCGACTGCGTTTGCGATCTCGTCTGGAGAGACACGATCGGACCCGAAAGTGCCTAGTCCGATGGCGGGCATTTCTGCACCTGTGTACAACTTTCGTTGGGGCAGTATGGAGAGATCCACGGCGTGTTCTATTTCTGTCATCTGGATTCACCCCGGATTTTGCACACAACCGTTGAGAAGAGCCATGTGCAGCCGACGGTCGGCCTCCTCATTCCAGTACCGGCATTGGAGCTCAATAAAGGCGGAAGTATACGGGATAGCGGCGTCTGTCTTGAGTACGAGCACATGGAACAGCCGGCTGGCCTGTTCTAGCTTCGAAATGATCTCCTCGTGGGGATGTTCAAGAAACTCGTCGCCAATGAGTTGCCTGAGCTCTGTTCGAAACACCGACACTTCCGGGGCATCGCTCTCTTGCAAAAACGCAAGCTCGGAATCGAGGTGGACAAGCGGCTTGATATGTGGTTCGCGCGAGAGTAAATCGAGTAAATATCGCAAGATCTCGATATGCCCGGAACCGCACGCTATCGTCTCCACGCCTGGACTCGAATGTGCGGGATAAGCAGAATCGGCTACTACGATCCAGTTACGGTGACCGAACAAGGGAAGGATTTGCCGCAGGCGCGATTTCCACCCGGCCGGATTCTCTTCAGGAGTCTGCGGCAACGTATTTTCTCGGTTCCTTTAGCGCTTACTATAGCGTCATTCGAGCGGGTGCCGCAATGGAAATCACGAACCACTAAGATAAACCGTCCCGCGGCGCGTGGATTCGCGCACAATCAACTTCGGTTTCATCAGAATTGTTTTGGGCTTGTTGGCATGCTTACCCGCGAGAATCGCCAACGCAAGTTTGGCTGCTCGTTCTCCAACAGTCTGACTCTGCTGATCGATACTGGTAAGAGGAACACGCAACAGGGAGCTGTACAGCACGTTTCCGCAACCGATAATAGCAATATCGTCTGGTATGTGGTTTCCACGTTCGACGATGGCCTTCATAGCGCCCATGGCCATTGGATCGTTGTAGCAGAAGACGCCATCGGGCGGCGGGTCGAGGTCGAGTAGAAGGTTCATGGCCTCGTAGCCGCTCACATCGCTCGAATCATCCCCGTGAGCACGGCGCATGATATAGGATTCATTGATCCTGCGGCCGGCCTTGGAAAGAGCTTCGCGGTATCCGTCCAACCGCCCCAGGGCCGGGCTCGTGACCTGGGCGCCGATATACGCAATTCGGCGGCAGCCGATGGCACAGAGATGTTCTGTCGCCATTCTGCCGACTTCGTGGTCGTCTATTCCAACGAAAGGCGCGACCAGACGGTCGATTTTTCGATCGACCAGCACGTACGGTTTAGCTTGCTCCTCGATCTGCTTAAAAGTTTCAACGCCGGTTTGCGCCGACGCGATAATGAAGGCATCCAGACCGCGGCCGAGCAACTGCTCGATTTCTTGCTTCTCCAGCTCCGGATCCTCTTCCGAAGATGACAAGACCAGACTATAGCCTCTCTTGCGCAACTCGCGCGAAGCGCCCTTCGCGACTTCGGCAAAGAAGGGGTGCAGGAGATCGGGTACCACCAGCCCCACTAAGTAGCTCTTGCCTGTTACTAACGAGCGCGCGGCCCAATTCGGCCGGTATCCGAGTTCCTTGATTCGCTTCAGAACGCGTTCGCGCGTTTCCGAGCTGATGTCTTGATGATTGCGCAAAACCTTCGATATCGTCACAACGGACAGACCAAGGTCCTGCGCCACATCCTTCATGCGGACAGGCATGTTACGCCGCCAGACTCCATCGGCCGGCCAGGCAGCCGGGAAGAGCCTTGCTAGCGAGTGTTCGCTTATTCATCTCCATTGGGAAAAAGCTGCGGGACGTACGCAGATATGCGGCGGCTCCACGCCAAAGTGTACCGTGAAACCCTCGCCATTGCTCCCTTGGATCTTCCATGTTGACACAGGCGCGAGTCCGATTTACAATCCACTGCAACGAGGTAAGTAATCGTTACAGTAAACGCACACCAATCGCGCGCACGTCCCGCGAACCCGATCTGGGTGCGACACACGCACTGTCGCATTCAGGCGAGTGCATCGTCCTGCTGCATGGGACGGAGCAAACTCCAAGGTTGCAGAAGGAGTAAGAAGTATGACAATGTTGGCGACAATACGGCAGATGAAACTGAGATGTCTCCCTACGCTTCTAGCGGCAAGCTTTTTCGTAATCTTTACGGGAGCGTCGCACGCACAAGAGGCTTCGGCTGTCGTGACCGGCGTCGTCTCCGACCCAAGCGGCGCTGCGGTTCCGAACGCGCAGGTTGAACTCACCAACGTAAATACCGCCGTCGTGAGAAGCACGGAAACCAACACTGACGGTAACTATATTTTTCTGAATGTTACGCCCGGTACTTATACCATGCGTGCTTCGGCGCCGGGCTTCTCTGCAGTTACCCAAGCGGCGGTAACGCTGCAAGTCAATCAGACGGCAAATTTCAATTTCCATCTCCAGGTTGGCTCCACTTCGACTACTGTGAACGTCGAGGCAACTGGCGCGGGTGTGGAAGCGTCCACAGCCGAACTGGGGACCGTCGTCACCACACGTGAAGTCAATAACCTTCCGTTGAACGGGCGTAATTTCACCGAACTGCTGACGATTACTCCGGGCGTTTCTAATGTCAACAGGGATCAGAGTGGAACAGGCGCCGGTTCGGGCGGTGGCGGTTTCGCCGGTGCGGCGATCGGAACGGCCGCCTTTCCTTCGATTGATGGAGCACGTGTCCGCAGCAATACGTTTCTTTTAGACGGAATCAATGACCTGAACACGTTCTTAACTACCTACAACTTCGCACCGGTTGTGGACAATATTCAGGAGTTCAAGACTCAGAACCATAATGACGAAGCCGAATACGGGGGCGTGATGGGTGGAATCATCAGCGTCGTGAGCAAGTCCGGCACAAATCAATATCACGGCACGCTGTGGGAGTTCCTGCGCAATTCCGCGATGGACGCACGGGGATTCTTCAATGCGGCGCTGCCTCCGTTGCGCCAAAATCAGTTTGGAGTTGCGGGCGGCGGTCCGATCTCTATTCCCAAGCTGTACAACGGCAAAAATCGCACCTTCTTCTACGCTGCCTATGAGGGCTACCGCCAACATCAATCGACGGAAACCGGCGCCCTCGGGCCGACCGCGGCCGAGCGGAACGGCGATTTTAGCGGCCTTGGAACGACCATCTACAATCCCTACAGTACGACCTACAATCCTGCAACAAACACCTATTCGCGCACACCTTTCGCCGGCAACATCATTCCGGCCAACGATATCAGTCCGGTTTCGCAGCTTTATCAAAGCCTGGTTCCGCAAGCCGGCGCGCTTATCAACGGGAACAACATATACGTTCCGCAAAGACAGATCGCAACTAACGACAGTGGACAGATTCGGGCTGATCAGTACTTCGGAAGTAAGGACCAACTCATGTTTCGCTATAGCCAGTACGAAGAATCCCAGCTGCTTCCGACTGGTGGAAGCCCGATCGGCGCTGATAATGACGACATTTATGGGCATAACTGGGTCATTCACGAGACGCATACATTCGGCCCGACGGCGATTCTGGAGTTATACGTGGGGCGAAATTATGGGTTCGACAATGAAGTTGCCTCGGTTCCGGGAATGGATGCCGCTTTCCTTAGCAAGGTGAATTCCCTGGGTATGAATCAGACTTTTGAAACCCTCAATGGCAAGCAGTATGCCCCCATGATCAATTCCATCAGCGGCTACTTGAATTGGCCGAATTCGGCCCTGCAGGGTACGAGTCTTGCCAACGTCTGGGAGGGTGGTGCAAACTTCACGAAGGTTGTCGGCACGCATACGATCAAGTTCGGCGGCGATATAGAGACGAATGATTTCCATTCACCTATCGGATATGACACGATCGCATTCGGCACGGGGCAGACGGCGGGTCTGGGTCCCGAACAGGGTGTAGGCGGCAATTCGTGGTCCTCGTTTCTGTTAGGCGCGCCATCCGGCAGTTCGCTCCGCAATGTGAATGAAGTCGCTAACGGTGGTTGGATGGACAGTGTCTATATTCAGGACCAGTGGAAAGCCACTTCAAGGCTGACGGTGAACCTCGGACTGCGTTATGACCTCAGACTCTGGCCGATTTACGGCGCGGGCAAGGATCTGTATACAGGCGATGCGAACGCGGTCACAGGACAATACATTCTCACCGCTGTTCCTCCAAATTGCTCGGCTACGGTCGGCGCTCCCTGTATGCCCAATGGGATTTACGTTGCGAAGAATCCAAGCGATCCGCTCGATCCGTACCCGGATCCTTACACCGGGCTTCCGCCTCACGTAACGGTCGCCGGTGCGAATCATGCGATTCTTCAAAACGACTTCGGCGACTGGGCCGGAAGATTGGGTTTGGCTTACCGATTGACAGACAAGACGGTTATCCGAGCCGGATACGGGCGATTCTATGACATGTGGGGCGGCACGGTTCAGCTGGCCCAGAATTTTGGCGGAAACTGGCCGGCAGTCTCGACAATCAACAACAGCTCTCTCAACCCGAATTTTGTGACCGCGCCTATGACAAATCCGTTGCAACTGGGTGCCGGAGGCGGCTTGGTCTATCCCCCCGCGACTTTCTCCGAAGTCAGCCAGTGGATGGTGGATCCTAACTTCAAGACACCGTACATGGATCAATGGAACTTCGGTTTCGAGCGCCAACTACCCTCAAGTACAATTGTTGACGCGAATTATGTCGGTTCTGTCGGGCGTCGCCTGGATTGGGGGCCGGTACAAAATGTGGCGGTTCCTGGACCGGGTCCCATAGCTCCGCGCCAGCCATTTCCCTACATGCTTCCGCAGTGGTTCGATCAAAGCGTGGGCAACAGCCGGTACGATGCGCTGCAGGTTTCGATCAACAAACGCGCCAGCTCAGAGCTTGCGTTTCAGGTGTCTTACACCTTATCAAGATCGACCGATGACAACTGCGGGATCGGTGCTAATTGCAACGTACAGAACCCGTACAATCGTGCCGCCGAAGTGCAGCTTTCGGATACCAACCAGACCAACAACTTCAGCGCGGCATTCACGCTGATGTCACCATTCGGGAAATCAATTGCGGCCAGCAACAAACTCATCGGCGCGCTGGCCGGCGGCTGGGCTTTCAATGGCATCCTGAGCTTGTATTCGGGTTCGCCCTACACCGTGTACTCAAATGTTTCGATTCTAAATCGCGGCAGCTATGACAACGAGTATGCGAACGTCGTGGGCAACCCCAATAATGGCGCCGGAACGGTTTCGCAGTGGTTTAACGTGAATGCGTTTAAAGACCCACCGCCATATACTTATGGGAACGAGAAGCCCAATTCGTTGAATTCGGATTGGGGGAAGAATCTCGATATCTCGTTATTCCGGCAGTTTCACGTTGGCCTTGGGGAGACGAGATACTTCGAGTTCCGGGCGGAAGCATTCAATGTTCTCAACAACGTGATCTTCGGATACCCGAACAACAATATCGATAACCCGAATCCGGGGGTTGTGACGAGCGTCGTGAGCGGTACGATCCCGAGGCAATTGCAGATGGCGCTGAAATTCTATTTCTAAACAGGATGTGAACCGGAGAGTTGTTTATGCATTCGTCGTTTTCGGGATTGTTGCGCTTGCGGTCTTGGCTAAGACAAAGCAGCGGCAGCCAGCCCCGATTTTTGAAGACATTTTTCCGGAATCCCGCATAACATTCTGTCTCCTTTCGTCGCGCACGGCGGAGAAGTATCTCATTGAAACGATGCCCGGCGGCGTCGCTATGTTCGACTACGACGGGGACGGGCGAGAGGACCTTTTCTTTGTCAATGGCGCGCACTTACGAGATCCGATGCCCGAGAGCGCGACTCCGGACAAGTCCGATCCAAAATACTGGAACCGGCTATATCACAATAACGGTGACGGCACTTTCACGGACGTAACGAAAAAGGCGGGATTGCAGGGCTATGGTTATGGGATGGGTGTCGCGGTTGGGGATTACGATAACGACGGGCATCCCGACCTGTACGTTACTAATTTCGGCCGCAACATTCTTTATCACAATAACGGCGACGGGACCTTCAACGAAGTAACACAGAAGGCCGGGGTAGCCGCGGGCGGTTGGTCGTCTGGCGCTGCGTTCATAGACTATGACCGCGATGGGCGTCTCGATCTGTTCGTGGCGCGCTATCTCGATTGGGATTTTTCCAAGAACTTGCCCTGTGGCGCTCCCGAAAAAGGTCAGCGCGCGTATTGTCATCCGGATATCTTCAAGTCGGTTAGCTATCTTCTGTATCACAACAACGGCGACGGAACCTTCTCCGATGTCAGTGCAAAATCCGGCATTGCCGGCGTGCCGGGCCGAGGACTTGGTGTGGCGATTAACGACTATGACCGCGACGGATGGCCCGACCTTCTGGTTGCCAACGACGCGATGGCAGAGCAGCTATTCCATAACAATCGTGACGGAACATTTTCCGAAACTGGTCTGCAGGCCGGAGTGGCCTATGACGAAAATGGCCACGCCTTTTCGGGAATGGGAGTGGCCTTCGAAGACTACGACAATGACGGTTGGCCGGACGTGTTCATCGATGACCTCGCCAATCAGAAATATGCTCTCTTTCGCAACGTGAAAGGAACGTTTCAATACGTATCGGGCCAAAGCGGAATCGCCCGGTACACGATGCCGCATTCGGGCTGGGGAGCTGGTCTCATTGACTACGACAACGATGGGTGGAAAGATCTGTTTGTCGCACAATCGCACGTCATGGATAACGTTAAATATTTTCAGCCCAATGTGCGTTATCTCGAGCCGCTGCTGTTGCTGCGCAACCTAGGTGGAAGGTTCGTAGACGTATCCGCTCAGGGAGGCGCCGAGTTCGGGTCTGTACATGCGGCGCGAGGCGCAGCATTCGGCGATGTCGATAACGATGGCAATATCGATGTCGTGATCAGTTGCCTCGACGGGAAACCCATACTGCTTCACAATCGAGGAATCTCTCATCATCACTGGCTGACTATGAACACGATCGGCACGATCAGCAACCGCGACGGAATCGGCGCGCGCGTCCACCTGATAACCGGGTCCGGTGCGAACCAATACGCCACGGTAAGTCCGGCGGGCAGCTACTTATCCGCGAACGACAAACGAGTGCACTTTGGATTGGGGGACGAACACTCTGTTCGCCTGGTTGAAATAGCGTGGCCGAGCGGCGTGATTCAAGAAATTAAGAACCCGCCAATCGACCATATAGTCACTATCACAGAGCCGTCGAAAGGAACGCGTTAGGCGTGATCGTTCGGATCGTTAGTTCAGCATGTTTGTTACTCTGCGCAACGTTTTTGTTGTGGGCGTTGGTTCCGTTATCCTCTCCGATTCGCTTCAAAGACATTGCTAAGTCGGCGGGGATTGATTTTACACTCGAGAACTGCCCCACTCCGGAAAAGCATCAGCCGGAAACCATGCCCGCCGGGGTGGCGCTCTTCGATTACGACGGCGATGGGTTCCTGGACATTTACTTTGCAAACGGAGCCGATATGCCATCGCTTGTGAAAACCGGGCGAAAGTATTACAACCGCCTGTTTCACAACAATCGCGACGGAACATTCACGGACGTAACGGAGCGAGCCGGTGTGGCGGGCGCTGGATATGGCATGGGGGCCGCGGTGGGAGACTATGATAACGACGGCCGGCCCGACCTTTTCCTTGCGAACGTCAACGGAAACCAACTATTCCACAACAACGGCGATGGTACTTTCACCGATGTCACCGCTAAAGCAGGATTGACAGGCGCAACTCTGAATGGGCGGAAGATGTGGTCCGTAGCCGCCGGTTGGTTCGATTACAACAATGATGGACGGCTGGATTTATTTGTCTCGAATTATTGTCAATGGGACCCGCAGCATGAGCCCGCCTGCACGGGATTAAACGGCCGCGGCTACTGCCATCCCAATAGTTTTGCGCCGCTGCCGGGTACGCTGTATCGCAATAACGGAGACGGCACGTTTACTGATGTTTCAAAGGAGACCGGCATCGCCGCCGTGAGCGGCAAGGGCATGGGAGTCGCTTTCGCAGATTACGATGGCGACGGATTCATGGACATCTTCGTAGCCAATGACAACAGTCCGAACCTGCTGTTCCACAATATCGGTGGCAAGCGGTTTGAGGAGATCGGGTTTCAGGCGGGTGTCGCTTATAACGAAGATGGGAACGCAATTGCCGGGATGGGAGTTGACTTCCGCGACGTGAATAACGATGGTCTGCCGGACATTTGGCACACAGCTATAGAGAACGAGACGTTCCCGCTGTTTCTGAATCGCGGGCTTGGTCAATTCGTCAATGCCACACAATCGAGTCGGCTCGCAGGGCTCACCAGGGAAATGTCAGGATGGTCCAACGGGGTTGCAGACGTCGACAATGATGGATGGAAGGACCTGTTCGTGGCGCGCGGCAATGTTATGGATAACATCGACCAAATCTCGCGTCATTTTCACTATGCCGAGCCCAACTCGGTTCTCAGAAATCTAGGAAACGGTCAGTTTGAAGACGTCAGCGCCACAGCTGGATCCGGATTTCTCAAACCGGCGCCACACCGCGGTCTGGCATACGGGGACTTGAATAACGATGGCCGGATCGATCTGGTCATTACCGCGCTTGGAGCACCGGCCAGCGTACTACGCAACATCACCGAGAATCGCAATCACTGGATTCTGCTCACATTAACGGGCACAAAGAGCAATCGGATGGGAATAGGCGCGCAGATCCGTCTGATTGAGGCCGACGGACGCACTCAATACGGGGAAGTTACAACCAGCACCGGCTACGGCGCCTCCAGTGATCCGCGCGCGCACTTCGGCTTGGGAACCTCGGCCGTTGCCGCCGAAGTAGACATCCGATGGCCGTCGGGCACCCGGCAGATATTGCGCGATGTGCAAGCGGACCGGATCGTGAATGTAGTCGAGCCATGAAAGTGATAGACAGGTCCAAGTTGAGGCCTCGATCGCGCTGGTTTTTGAGCATCGCTTTTCTGCTGCTCCCTATTGCGCACGCAGCTTCGTTACCTGAGACGTGTAAGCCCTCGGCGAGCTTTGCTGAGGCCGTTCGCGACCGTCCACGTGCGGATGTTTACGATGCCGTAGGCGCATGGTTCGCTCAGAGCGGGAATCTCGCCTGTGGCGTCGCCGCATTTAAAGAGGCGAGCCGGCTAGAGCCACACTCGGCTGAAGCGCATTATGATCTTGGAGTCGCGTATGTTCGCCTTCACGAATTGCGCGAAGCCGCCGGGGAATTCCGCCTCGCTCTCGAAAGTAAGCCTGGATCTATCGAGGCACACAATTCGTTGGGAGCGGTGCTTCTCGACATGGGCAACCATGAAGAGGCGGAGGCGGAGTTTCGAAAGTCGCTAGATCTTGACCCGAAATCGGTATTCGCGCTCGACCATCTCGCGCAGGCTCTTGAAGCGAGCCATCACTATGGGGCGGCTATTCGCTATTGGAGAGACGCTATCGCGGTGCAGCCGAATTCTGAGGAGTTGCTTCTGTCTCTTGGAATCGCCGTGTATGAGAACGGCGACGCAAAAGAGTCGATTACTATTTTGGGCAATTTGACTAAGTCACATCCTGATTTCGCGAAGGCGCATTTCAACCTCGGAAATGTATTTGCTCACGAATCGCGCTTCCGGGAAGCAGCCGATGAATACGCCGGGGCGCTGCGCCTGGAGCCTGAGAATGACGAGGCGCGGTTGTCGATGGTCAAAGCACTGGTGACCGTTTCCGATTATCAGGACGCGCTTGCGGCGGCACAAACATATGTGGCGCGAAACCCAAAGGACTGGGAGGGCCACTTGATGCTGGGTTCGGTGTACCGCGGGCTTGCAGAATACGACAAGGCCGAGTCTGAGCTTCAACGCGCCGTGGCGGGCAAACCGGATGATTCACAAGCGCAATATGAGCTCGGCTTCGTCCTGGCGCGCGAGAACCGGCCGCAGGACGCGCTTTCATACCTGGAGAAGGCAGTAGCTCTAAAACCGTCCGATACGGCCGCGCAGTTTCAGCTGGCGGGCGTCCTGCGAACCCTTGGTGATACTGTCCAGGCTGCCAAAGCCGCGGCGCTGTTCAAGAAGGCGAAGCAGCAGGAATTCAAGGTGAACCAGCTGGCTGCGCGCGGCAATGAAGCGAACGAATTTCTCCAGGCCGGTGAACCAGCCAAGGCAGTGGAAATTTACCGCCAGATGCTTGAGATCGATCCGCAAAACGCTCATACCGAATATAATCTGGCTCTCGCGCTGGATGCGGCACATGACGTCGCTGCTGAACGGCAAGCGCTCGAAAAGGCCATGCAACTCGACCCGCGAATGCCGGAGGCGCGCGGCGAGTTGGGGCGACTCGATTTGGCTTGAGGGCAAGCTGAGCTCGGCCGAAACGTTGTTGCGCTCGGCACTCGATCTTAACCCCCAACTGGCTTCGGTTCGCGGCAATTTGGCCGTTCTGTGCGCTTTCAAGGGAGACACATCCCAGGCCGAGAAACTACTACGCCAAGCACTCGAGGATGATCCCAATTATGGCCAAGGCCGCCTGAATCTTGGTCTTATCCTTGCCCAGGAGAACAAGTTTAAGGAGGCGGAAGAGCAGCTTGATTTGGCTTTGAAGCTGATGCCCAACGATGGGCGGACTCTGTCAGCCGCCGGGAAGGTGAAAGCGCGACTGGGCAAGACTGCCGAAGGGATTGCAGCCTTACGGAAAGTCGTCGATCTGGACCCGCAATCCGCAGCCGCGCACCTGGATCTCGCGATTGCGATGGCTGACGCTTATGATTTGCCAGGCGCTTTGTCGGAAACGGAGATGGCTAGCAGGCTTGCTCCAGGTTCTGCCGTTGCTCACTTTAATCACGGTCGAGTGCTCTTCGATCTCGGCAGACCCACTGAGGCGCGGCCCGAGTTTGAGATGGCGTGCCGTCTGACGCCGCAGATGGCCGAACCTTATTACTACCTAGCAGTTTTAGACGAGCAGGCGGGTAGCTTCTCGAAAGCTGTGGAGCGGCTCCAAACTGTCGTCAAGCTGCAGCCGCGGAATGCAACGGCATGGCACCTGTTGGGCCAGAACCTCGAGCATGAAGGGCGCACAATGGAAGCCATTGCAGCCTGGCGACAAGCGATTGCTATCACACCGGACTACACTCAGGCGCTATGGAGCTTGTCTCGCGCGCTGAAACCATCAGAACCGGCCGAAGCCGCGCGATTGCTGGACCAATACTCAACAGTGCAAAAGCGGAGACGGATTCTCGACCGGGCCGGAACGCTAGGCAACAATGCTGTCGCATCCCTGCAGGCTCACGAGATGCCGCAGGCGCTCCGGGAGGCGAAGGAGGCCATCGGCGTGTGTGGGAGTTGTCCGATAGCAGCCAATCTGCACAAGAACCTCGGTCTGCTGTATTGCCAAATGGGCGAAATCGACAACGGAGAAAAGGAGCTTTTGATTGCCCGTCGCACCGATCCCGACGATCCTGATATCGCGCACGCGTTGACGCTCATTGCTCAGGTCCGCTCCCGAGGGGCAGAAGCTCAGACGGCAAAGGCGCCCCGATAGTGGCTGCCACACGTAGGCACCGACTCGGCCCGTCTGTGCTTTCTGCCGGGGCACTCTTATTCTGTTCTCTCGCCCTGTTCCTACCGAATGCGTTGCCGCAAATGGCATCTTCGGGCGCTTCCGATCAGCCATCACGTCCGCTGCCTCCGGGGATGAAAGCCCCAATGATCGACTTCCGCGATGTCGCGGCCGAGGCAGGGCTAACCGCCGCCTCCATCTCCGGCGATATAGACCAACGGTCGCTCATCGAAAACACCGGAACAGGTGTCGCAATTTTCGATTACGATAACGACGGGCTGCCCGATATCTTTCTCGTGCAAGGGGGCCGGCTGAACAGCGCTCCACTTACGCCGCATTTGTACCGCAATCTCGGCGGCCTTCACTTTGAGGACGTCACGAGCAAGGCCGGTATTGGCCCTTTAGGCTGGGGACAAGGTGTTTGTGCGGGGGACGCCGATAACAGCGGACACGTGGATCTGTTTATAGGGCAATGGGGGCACAATGTCTTTCTTCACAATTTGGGAAACGGCAAGTTCCGGGACGAAACGCGCGAGCGAGGGCTTTACCGGCCAGAACCGCGCTGGAGCACCGGATGCGCGTTTATCGATTATGACGGGGATGGCTACCTGGACCTGATTGTTGCGAACTACGTAGACTTCAATGCGCTGGGCGCTCCCCGATCCCGGGAAAAAAGCGGCTGTAACTGGAAGGGAGTTCCAGTTCCCTGTGGTCCGCGAGGTTTGAAGGGAGAATCCATGACTCTCTATCACAACGATGGACACGGCCACTTTACCGACGTCACTAAACAGGCCGGCGTCGAAACTCCACCGGAATACTACGGCTTCACCGTCTTAACCGGAGATTTCGATAACGACGGCTGGCCGGACTTCTATGTGACGTGCGACTCGACGCCGAGCCTGCTCTTTCACAACAAAAGAAACGGGACGTTCGAAGAAATCGGTCTCAGCGCGGGAGTGGCCGTGAACGAAGATGGCCGCGAACAAGCGGGGATGGGCGCCACGGCGGCCGACTACGATGGCAACGGCTACCTCGACATTTTCAAGACCAACTTCTCCGGAGACACGAACACACTCTACGCGAACCGCGGTCACATGGTCTTCGAAGACGTGACCAGCCGGGCCGGACTCGCCGTTCACACGCAATACGTGAAATGGGGAACGGCATTCGTTGACGTACAGAATCACGGCTGGAAGGATTTATTCGTTGCCGACGGGCATGTTTATCCGTTTATCGACAGCTATGGAATCGGAGAGCAATTTCATCAGCCACGGCAGCTATTCTGGAACCGCGGAGACGGGCAGTTCTTCGACATGTCTGTATCCGCCGGGCCTGGCATCACCGCGAGACATGCTTCGCGAGGCGTCGCGGTTGGGGATTTAGATAACGACGGTTCCGAAGAGATCATTGTCGTAAACTTATTTCAACCGCCATCTCTTCTAAAGAACTTCGGACCACGTGGAAACGCATTGCTTATCCGCGCGTTGACGCCATCGGGCCGCGACGCCGTGGGCGCTCGCATTACGCTGACAACAGGCTCCAGAACGCAAATCGATGAGGTGAGGAGCGGCGGATATCACATTTCGCAAGGAGACTTCCGGGTCCACTTCGGTCTTGGCCGCGAAACCAGTGGTGAACTAACTATCCGTTGGCCCGATCGCCAGGCCGAAACGCTAGGAACAGTAAGAGCGAACCAGCGAATCACTGTACAAGAGCATAAAGGGATAGTGGATCGACACCCGTTCACCACCTCGGCCAGTAGCTAAGGGCAAGCGCGGGCTACAGCTTTTCGATTCTGATCGACTTCGCGTCTACGATGAGAGGCGAAAGCGTCAAAACATCGGAAACTTGGATGCGCTGCTCCGCGCCGCCATACCGGACAAGATACTCGCCGGGCTCCAATCCCCTGACTTCGAACGCAGCCTGTTCTACGACTCCTGTCGAGTCAGTTAGACTAAGTTCAAGCCGTTTCCTATCCGCGCTGAGACTCACCTGATTGATTTCTCCTCTAATAACCTCCAGGTCGAGGTTTTGCGGAACAAATCGCAGCCGTTTTTTCAAACCGTCCTGCGGGTAAACGCGAATCTCCTTCTCAGACGACTCCACGCGGCAGCCGAAATCGGTAAGACCAAACGATTCATCTTGCACCACATAGGACTTTACGGCTTTCAGAAAGCCGAACTGCGCAATTCCCCCATCGAGGGTCCGCGGCGGCGTGAAATCGAACACGCCCGGTGTCGAAATGAAATGCGCAAAGCACATGCCATCAGTTAGCAGGTCGACTTCCACGCTCATGACCCCCGCGTATCCTTTGATCAACATATCGAGGTCCCCGGTGTCCTCGAATCCGCGCAGTAAGGCTCAGCCATTGGTTGATTCCGTATACCAGCAGGTCAGATCGCCCTTGTTGTCGTTGCCGTATTGAAACCAAACAGGCTGGTTGCCGCCCCGAAGCGCTTTGATCACCTGCAAGGTCTTTCGAGCTTTGTCCGTGTTTCCGAAGTACCGAGTAAAAAAAAAGACCTGTTCCTGAGCAGTAGTGTCAATTGGGTACTCGGAAGAGTAAGGATACGGGTCGTTTAGAAAGACCTGGTTGCATTTGCGGATCTGATCCAACAACTGACTGCGTTCGGTGCGTAATTCTTTCTTCTGTAGATCGTCCAAAACATTGAGACTGTTCGAGCCACCCATGACCCCGATATGTCCCCACGGGTCTGTTTGGAACATTTCCACAAACGTGCGGCACGACATTTTCAGATATTCCTCGGCGCTTTTGCGCTTCAGCAATCCATAATGTTTGCCGATACGATAGAGCGCGTGGTAAATGTTCGCGACGTGCGCATAGTTATACGCTCGATAAGTATCTTTCGACCGTTGCTCTGTCCAGTGGCTCCAGGGACTCGAAGGATACCTGTTCTTCCAATAAAGCGAGGCTCGAACGGCGTAGGTCTCCGGATTTTGGATGTATTTGAAAAGAGAATCTGCAACGTAGGTTTCGAGGATCGCCACCTCTCTCGGGGGCGGATAATAAACATTCTTCTCAGCCAGAAATAACGGCTCTGAAAATCCGAATTCAGCGTCGCTCCCTCCGACCTCCGCTACTTCATCAGCATCGCGGAACGTGCTACCGATACGATGGTCAAAGGGCAGGAACATATGGTTGCGATGATAGGGATCTGCCGGATTCTCATAGAACTCCCGATCTACAATAAAGCGGCCGCGCATCTTGATCAGTTGCGCAATGTCCTCTATGCAGTAAAAGTGCACGTTGGTCCAGCGGCCGCCATAGTGAAGCCTCAGGCTCTTTTGCCGCGGCCTTTGAACGATAATGTCAGCAGTGTTTTATCGCCGTCGCGCTTGTTTTCTTTCACAGTAATGTCGTCAGAGAGAAATTCGATATTTTCCAGCGCAGAACTTTGACTTCAGCTCCATGTAAGCGTCGGTATTCTCCTGAATAACCATTGCGGGCAAAACACGTATGCGGAGATTCCCCGACTTATAAAGCTCTTCTCTAATACCGTCATAGCTGTCGATGAACACGAATCGCAGTTGGCAAGACCATTTCTGACCCGGCTGTAACACCAGCGAGGTATGGCCATTAATCCAGGGGTTCTTATTTTCGATCCACTTCCGTTGATTAGCTGTGGCCCAGGAATGGACGGCGAGAATGTTAGGTCCATCCCACCAATACGCGTGTTCGCCGAAAGAACTGAGGTCGCGATAGACGCACTCGAATGCCGCGTTTTCGGTGGAATGAAGAAGCAGAAAGGGCGCATCGCCTAGTGGGCGCTCGATGAGCACGTAGGAGCTGTGCCCGCCAATAAAATGGTGCGCAATGACCTTTTGCTCGTGGTATAGCTTCTGTATGCGCGGGTATTGCTCGCGATAAACCGAGAAGTAATCGGCCGGTATTCTAAGCGGATGCTCGGTGTCATCGGCAGGAAACGGCCGGCCAGTTTGGGGATCGACATAATATTCGCCCTGATCGTCGTTCACCATGAGCGGAGATCCAAGGTCTCCGAGCTCGAGGACGTCATCAGTCACGTTAGTCAATTCGACATTCCAAAGCAACGAACCATCCTGCGCCGCGTGATATTGCATAGCAAGGCTGAAGCTGCGGATGCCGCCCCCGTTTTCGACTTACCGCTGTAATGAACCACGAACGTTTGATCGTCAAAACTCACGCGGCGGATATCACCGGACCTTCCGGTCAACTCCGCCCGCAGCCGGGTTCAGGTCGGTCACCTCCCAGGCGGCGGTGACGAGATCTCCGGTCCATCGAGAGTTTGATACATCAACTCCAGGCGTGTTGTGTTCGTTTCCGATAAAGTTAACCGCCGACCCGTCGCCCTTCCTCCTGATTGAAGAGATCGAGCCGTACCTTCGGTCGAAGGCGATAATCATCTCGCCCACAGTCAGTTCAACAAGGTTTTCGCTCGCACCCGAGGTGGTTGCAGCCGGTCTTCCGGGCGGGTGGACGCGGGCAGCGGCATTAGCTGAACCAGCGTAAATCGTTGCCGCGCCGGCTAGACCGGCGTTCTGGAAAAGTTCGCGACGAGTCATTTCCTTGCTCCTGTCTGCTCATTTTAAACGGTTACTTTACCGGAGAAGGGTGATTCGTGAATCAACTTTTGGGATGCAGAACCCCCTTGATCCGCCGACATCTACGCTGATTCGAGAATCAGATTGGCAAATGGTGTGGTATCGCCGGTCCGGATCAAGCCAATCGCATGCGGTACACGCTTCTTCAACTCCAGGTGGGGCTCTCGAGTGAGGGGAATGTTCGCGATCACCTCTGCGAACGCTTGAAGTGTCTGCTCTGAGTTCACGTCAAAAAACTCTTGCGCTTGGAATATCCGGCCGATCACGAAGTTTGCCTGAATGGCGCGCAATACTTCGAGCACCCTTGGAATGTCGTTCACCAGCGAGATGTCGATCGTTTCAATTTGTGGCCAAAACGGAAAACCGCGATCGGCGATCACGATAGTGTTGGTGTGGCGGATCCGGCTCAACAGTGAATTGATGGACGGATTGAGTATGCCGGTCTTTAGCATTGCTGTTTTGTCGTTTCGATTTATTGGACTATATCGAACCGCTTCAACCGTTCGATTCAGCGTGGTTCAAACCTTTACTTTACCGTTGACTTTGATATACTGCGCGGCGAGGCTTTAACGTTTACTTGGCAAGACGCCCCGGAGTGAGAATCGCGCTGCTTGTGCTGACAGCGCTCCCGCCCCTTGTCGCGGCCCAGCCTGAGCTCACGCTGCGGTACGACAGGCCGGCGGCGAAATGGACAGAGGCGATCCCAGTCGGCAATGGCCGTATAGGCGCGATGGTCTTCGGCGGCATCGAAGATGAGCGGCTGCAGATTAACGAATCCACCCTTTGGGGCGGCAGTCCGCACGACTATGCCAATCCGGAAGCATATTCACACCTCGACGAAATCCGACAGCTGATCTTTGCGGGCCGCGTGGATGAAGCTCAAAAGCTTTCGGCATCCTTCATGGGGCGTCCGAAGCTACTTATGCCGTATCAGCCGTTTTGCGATCTTCGGATGCATCTCGCCGGGGTCGGCACGGTGACCGATTATCATCGCGAACTGAACCTCGACCATGCCGTTTCGGTGACGGAGTACAGTATCGGCGCAACCCGCTACCGGCGCGAAGTATTCGTTTCCTATCCCGACCAGGTCTTGGTCCTGCGCATGACGGCGAGCGGGCCAGCACGGATCACGTTCACTCTCGATATGGACTCTCCTCAACCGGGAGTGCAGATCAAGGCCATCGCAAACGAAACGTTGCAGCTCGCCGGGCGGATTCAACCGCGACAGAACTCGCCGCGCTCCTGGACGGGGTCCTGGGAAACGCCGGGTATGCGGTTCGCTGCCGCATTGAGAGTATCGGCTGAAGGCGGCTCGGTGCGTGCCGTCGAGCGGCATCTCGAAATCTCAGACGGCAAAGCGGTCACCATCCTTTTCAGCAATGCGACGAGCTTCAAAACTTATCGGGATATCGACGGCGATCCTTTGAAGGCTGTAAAGGACTGCCTCGATAAGGCCTCGGCCAAGTCATTCGATGAGCTACGGCGCGCTCACATCACTGATTTCGACCGGTTGTTTTCCCGAGTCGAGTTGAGTCTGGGTGAAGACTACTCGACCGATTCCACCGACGTACGGATCAAGAGCTTCGAGCAGAACAACGATCCGGCTCTGGTAGCACTTTACTTTGCCTTCGGGCGCTATCTTCTGATCTCGTCCTCGCGTCCTGGAGGACAGCCGGCGAACCTCCAGGGAATCTGGAACCAGGATTTGAGTCCCGCCTGGGGCAGCAAATGGACGACCAATATTAATCTGGAGATGAACTATTGGCAAGCTGATAGCGGCGACCTCTGGGAGACGGAACAGCCGTTGTGGGATTTGATCCGCGATTTGCGAATTACAGGAGCCGCAACCGCTAGAGTTCAATACCACAGCGATGGATGGGTCCTGCACCACAATACTGACCTTTGGCGAGCGACGGCGCCTGTAGATGGCCCATGGGGCATCTGGCCGATGGGAGAGGTCTGCCTGGCAAACCAGATGTGGGATCACTACGAATTCAGCGGAGACCGGGAGTTTCTGCGCCAGCAAGCATATCCGGCGATGAAGGAAGCTGCTGATTTCATACTAGGCAGTTTGGTGCAAGCACCGGCGGGAACGCCCTTCGCCGGCCGGCTGGTCACGAATCCTTCCACTTCGCCGGAGAACCAATACATCTTGAACGGCAGGCCCGAATCTCTAACGTACGCCCCTACGATGGATATCGAGCTTACTCGAGAGCTTTTTGATAATTGCCGGCGGGCGGCAGAGATCCTTAGAATAGACGCGGATTTACAGGCGAAGCTGGATCACACCAAGAAACGTCTGCCGCCGCTGCAGATCGGCAAGCGCGGGCAACTGCAGGAATGGATAGAGGATTACGGCGAGTCTGAGCCGAACCATCGCCACGTGTCGCACCTGTATGCGCTTTACCCGGGACACGACATCAGCCTAAATTCCACTCCCGAGCTCGCAGCCGCCGCACAGAGGACGCTTGAGCTGCGCGGCGACGGAGGAACGGGATGGTCGGAGGTGTGGAGAGCGGCACTTTGGGCTCGCCTTCACAATCCCGAGCGCGCGTATAACAACCTGAAGCTTCTCATAACGAAGAATACGCTTCCAAACATGTTCGACTTGTGTCCGCCGTTTCAGATCGATGGGAACCTCGGCGGTCCGGCGGCGATAACGGAGTTGCTGGTGCAGAGCACTTCAAAAGAAATTTATGTGTTGCCCGCGCTCCCGCATCAATGGCCAAGCGGCGCTCTCAAGGGAGCGCGCGTGCGTGGCGGCGGCAAAATCAACATCAGCTGGAAGGACGGACACCTGACGGAGCTCACATTACAGGCCGATCACGACATCAGATACCGCCTGATCTATGGTGAGAAATCTTCCGAAGTTGCAATCCATGCCGGCAAAGCCATGCTATTGGACGATGCGCTTCATGAGGTAGTTCGATGATTTTCGAAAAAGACAATTCAAAATGAGCGGGGTTTCACGTTGAGAATGAATCTGCCTGGTGTGGTGGCGGTGGGATTTGCCTTGGCGCTGGTTTCTCCGGCCAGCCCGCAGGTTCAGACCGAGGTTCCTGCGCCTGTCTCTGGCGCTAAACCGGTTCGTGTCGAACACATCAAGGTTCATGGCGAAGCGCTCGAAGGCAACTTGGAACGCAATGCCGTGGACCGCGACGTGTTCGTGTTTTTGCCGCCCAGCTACGCTACCGAACGATCTCGCAGGTATCCGGTCGTGTACGCCTTGCACGGCTATTCGATTGGCGCGGAGCAATGGACCCACGAGATTCATGTTCCTCAGACGATCGAAGGCGCCTTCGCGCAGGGCGCGAGAGAGATGATCGTCGTGCTTCCGGATTCGAAAACGGTGCACGGCGGATCCATGTATTCCAGCTCCGTCACAACTGGCGATTTTGAGAAGTTCATCGCCCACGATTTAGTTGCCTATATCGATGCTCATTACCGGACCCTTCCAAATCGAACAAGCCGCGGCTTGGTAGGTCACTCCATGGGAGGTTATGGCGCATCCCGTATAGGGATGAAGCATGCCGACGTGTTCGGTGCACTTTACATCATGAGTCCATGCTGTCTGTCCCCCAGGCCCGCCGGGTCTGTAAAGCCAGAGGATGAGAAAGCGCTGGAAGCAGTGAGAACGCCCGAAGACTCGGCAAAGCTGCCCTTTTTTGCACGGGCTCAGCTTGCAACGGCAGCGGCATGGTCGCCGGACCCGAAGAACCCTCCCCTGTATCTCGATCTTCCGGTGAAAGACGGTGTGATGCAGGCGGAGGTTCTAGCGAAGTGGACGGCCAACGCGCCGCTGGCATTCGTGGATCAATACGTCGGAAACTTGCGCCAGTATCGCGCCATTGCGCTGGACGTGGGCGATCAGGACAGACTACGAACCGACACCGAAACACTGCACCAGGTTCTGGACAGATACGGCATCGCGAATAGCTTCGAGATTTATCACGGCACGCATACTAGCGCCGTAGCTGATCGTTTTCAGAACCACGTCCTCAAATTTTTCAGCCAGAATCTTTGCTTCGAGCCAGGTTGTCCGTGAAACGTCAATTCCAAGGTGATTGAGTGAAAAAACAAATGCGCGTGCCATATGCCGTGGTATTGACGCTGGTTTGGGGCGCAACACAGGCGCAAGGCCAAAATGTGCCCTATCTCGATACGACGCTAACGCCGGAACAAGGAGCTGCGGACCTGGTCAAGAGGATGACTCTCGAGGAGAAAGCGTCGCAAATGGTGAACCAGGCGCGCGCGATCCCGCGGCTGAAGGTACCGGCATACGACTGGTGGAGCGAGGCGCTGCATGGCGTGATGCGCGACGGCACAACGGAGTTTCCCGAGCCGATCGGCCTCGCCGCCACTTTCGATCCGTCCTTAATTAAGGAGATGGCGGTCGTGATCGGCACGGAAGGCCGCATCAAGCACGCCTTGGCGCTGAAATCCAATGGGGGCTCGAGCAATATCTTCGAAGGCCTCGATTTCTGGGCTCCTAACATCAACATTTTTCGTGATCCTCGCTGGGGCCGAGGACAAGAAACGTACGGTGAAGATCCATTTCTTACCGCGCGCATGGGCGTGGCTTTCGTTAGAGGAATGCAGGGCGATGATCCGAAATACTATCGCGTGATCTCGACCCCCAAGCACTACGGAGTACACAGCGGTCCGGAACCGACGCGCCACACGGCAGATGTCGCCGTAAGTAAGCACTACGAAATGGATACCTATTTACCCGCCTTTCGCGCTACTGTCACCGAAGCCAAAGCCGGCTCCGTGATGTGCGCTTACAACAGCATCAACGGAGAACCCGCATGCGCGAACGAGTTCTTGCTTGTCGATCAACTCCGCAGCAAATGGAACTTCAAAGGCTATGTGGTTTCCGATTTCGGCGCGGTCATCGACATTTATCAAGGCCATCACTACGAGCCCAGCCAAGCCCAGGCCACCGCGGTCAGCGTTCAACGCGGCATGGACAACGAGTGCGTGGATTTTACCTTCAAAGTGAAAGACAATCACGACTACAAGCCGTACCTTGATGCCGTGAAGCAAGGCTATCTGAAGGGAAGCGAGCTCGATACCGCACTCATCCGGCTGTTCACCGCACGCATTAAGCTCGGCATGTTCGATCCCCCGAGCGAAGTGCCCTATAAGAGCATTGACGAGCGTGAGTTAAACAGCGCTGAACACCGCGAATTGGCGCGCAAGGTCGCGGAACAATCGATGGTACTGCTCAAAAACGACGGCACGCTATCGATCAAGAATAGCGGCATGAAAGTCGCGGTCATTGGGCCGCTTGCAAATCAGACGAAGGTCTTGCTTGGAAATTACAACGGCACCCCAACGCACACGGTCTCGATACTCGAAGGACTGCGCAAGGAGTTCGCGGGCGCGAGCATCCGATATGTGGCTGGAACACAGTTCCTAAGCCACAATGCCGATCCGGTGCCTGCCTCCGCGCTGACGACGGACGGCAAACCGGGTCTTAGAATCAGCTACTCCAAGCTTGATTTGACCAATGTCAACCGCCCGGAGGCGATGAAGCCTCTCGCCGAAAACATCGTATCCACGCTCGACGCTTCTTCGGTTCCTCTGCCGGATCCGGTCGCAAACGTGCGGCCGCTGGCGATTCGCTGGGACGGCTCGCTCACCGCGGCTGAGACAGGAGATTACAACCTGGGCCTGAAAGCGAACGGTTACTTTCGCCTCCAGCTCGCAGGCCAGAATGTCACTTCATCCTATACGGGCGATCCCAATGAGGCCAAGCTTGGTCGCGTGCACCTGGAGTCGGGCAAGCCGGCGGTACTTCACGTTGATTACACGCCGCCGGAGCACTCCGCTCCAAACGCGAAACTGGTCTGGTCGAAAGTCGACCTGAAGCCGCAGCCAGACGCGACCGCGGCCGCCAGCAATTCGGATGTTGTGATCGCGATCCTCGGCATCAGCAGTGAGCTCGAAGGGGAAGAGATGCAAGTCAGCGAACCCGGTTTCAAAGGTGGCGACCGCACGAGCCTCGATTTACCCAAGCCGGAAGAGGATCTCCTCGAGGCATTGGTCGCGACCGGCAAGCCTGTAGTGCTTGTGCTGACGAATGGCAGCGCGCTGGGCGTGAACTGGGCCAAGACTCACGCGAATGCCGTTCTGGAGGCCTGGTATCCGGGCGAGGAGGGTGGAACTGCCGTGGCCGAAACTTTGTCCGGCAAGAACAATCCCGGAGGCCGCCTTCCGGTCACGTTCTACACCGGGGTAGACCAGTTACCGCCGTTCGAAAGTTACGCGATGAAGGGGCGCACGTATCGGTATTTCGAAGGGACTCCGCTGTATCCGTTTGGCTACGGCCTAAGCTATACGTCTTTCCGCTACAGCGATCTCGAGCTGGCCCAGAATCAGATTCAAGCCGGAGACCCGGTGAATGCACAGGTCACGCTGACCAATACGGGAAAGATCGCGGGCGACGAAGTCGCGCAAGTCTATCTCAAGTTCCCCGATGTTCCGGGAGCCCCGCTAAAGGCGCTTCGCGATTTCCGGCGCGTTCATCTCGAGCCCGGCGAGAGCCAGAAGGTGTGGTTCGAGCTGCAGGGACGAGATCTCGGCATGGTCACAGAAACCGGAGACGCTATCGTACCTCAAGGCGACTACACCATCAGCATCGGTGGCGGTCAGCCGGACAGCGAAACTCCCTCAGTGACTAGCCGTTTCCACGTGAATGGCCAAATCACGCTTCCCGAATAAGTACCGCATCTTCGATTCAAGGAGACAATCATTGCAAAGACGAGATTTCTGCAAATTGGTGGGCGCGGCCGCAGCGGCACTCCCGGTTCGAGGGCAGGGCACGTCGCAACTCTTGCCCGAAGCGTTCAACAAACTCACGGAAGATTACGCCGCATTCTGCGCAAAGCCGGCGGAGGAAAGAGTCTTTTACGCGGTTGAAAACGGCAAAATTATCCGCGAAAAGCTGGACGACCACAACTGGCGTGCGACGGCATGGGGCCAGCCTCCGCAACTTCCCGTCACAGGAGGCTCATGGGACGGCGTTCCGATGAATTCGCCGATCCCAGGTTTAAGCGGCGAGGGACCTTATCAACCGACCTGGGATTCGCTGATGCAGTACGAGGCACCGGAGTGGTATCGCGATGCGAAGTTTGGGATTTGGGCGCATTGGAGTCCGCAGTGCGTACCCGAAGCGGGCGATTGGTACGCGCGGAACATGTACATGCAGGGCTCGAAGCAGTACAAGTACCACCTCGATCACTACGGCCATCCATCGAAGTTCGGCTACAAGGAGCTTTGCTCGCAATGGACGCTACTCAATTGGGAGCCCGAAGAGCTGATCCAGCGGTACAAGAGAGCCGGGGCCAAGCTTTTCATCGCTCTCGCGAATCATCATGACGGCTTCGATGCGTGGAATTCGAAACACCAGCGGTGGAACGCGATCAACATGGGCCCGCACCGGGATGTGGTTGGTACCTGGGCTGCTCTCGCGCGGCAAAACGGCCTGCGTTTCGGCGTTACCGTACATCAGGCGCGCAACTGGTGGTGGTTCCAGACATCGCATGGCGCGGACGCTTCCGGCCCTATGGCCGGTGTGCCATATGATGGCGGCTTGGCTCAAGCCGAAGGCAAAGCCGAGTGGTGGCAGGGCTTCGATCCCCATCGCGTCTACGGTGTGAAACATCCCTTCAACGCTCTTCCCGACGCTTCGTATGTAAAAGATTTCTACGACCGCACGCGCGATCTCATTGATCAGCACGATCCCGATCTGCTCTATTTCGATAATTCATTGTTTCCGCTCGGCTGGGCGGGCATGAACATCGGAGCCTATTTTTATAACCACAATCTCGAGACTCACGGCGGCAAAATGGAGGCGGTGGCAAACGTCAAGCAGGTGCCGGATCGTCTGGCGAAAGCCGTGATTTCCGATTACGAGCGTGGGCTGACGAACCAGATCATGCAGTACGCCTGGCAATCGGAGACCTGCATTGGCGAATGGCATTACAACCGCGCCTTGTACGAACAATCCGGCGAGTTCGGCGGCTATACGCCGCCGCGGGACATCGTGCACTGGTTGATTGATGCTGTGAGCAAGAACGGCACATTCATTCTGAACGTTCCCGGAAGGCCTGACGGAACGATTGATTCGAAAGAGATCGCGGTGCTTGATCAACTCACGGCGTGGATGCAGACGAATGGCGAGGCGATTTACAGCACCCGGCCGTGGAAGATTTACGGCGAAGGACCGAATGCGATCAAGCCCGGCTCCTTCCAAGGCCACAGCGTTGCCCAGCTCGGGCCGAAAGATATTCGATTTACACGCAACAAGGCGAACACAGTCGTCTATGCGATCGTTTTAGGCTGGCCCCAAGAGCCCGTCCTGATCCAATCGCTAGGACTCTCGGCTGCTACAAATCCGGGAAAAATCGAGAACATCCAACTGCTGGGCACGGAACAAAAACTCGATTGGAAGCAAGAATCGGCAGCCGTGCGCATATCGCTGCCGCGAGATTATCGCCCGCCCGTTGATTACGCCGCTTCGCTCAAAGTAATTTTGGCCGCCTAACGCCGGCGATGACTCGCAGAACGTTCTTGAACACGACGAGCTTTGCGGCTCTTGCGGGCGTTCGTCATATGCAGGCAGCCGCACGGGCTCCGTTCGACTGGGCGACGCGCGATCTCAAATTCGCGTACGAATTCTCTGGCGAAAAATTGCGTCAGAGCTTTGTGTTACCCGCCGATTTTCCAGTGAACAGCCTCGGCCCGGCAAAATCTTCCGGGGTGGAGACCGCAATTCAGCTCAGCGGAGAAAACTCGCCGGATCCGGGCATGAAGCAAGGTATGGGTCAACCCGGCGCTCGCCTGATTTTTGTGGACCACCACGAAGAATCAACGGGCAACGGGCCTCGTCTGACGCTGATTCATTCCGACCCCGTAACCAACATCCACGTCGAGTCCTTCTATCAGGCCTTCGACGGAGTGCCAGTCGTCCGCCGCTGGACAAGGGTGACGAATCACGGGGCTGCGGATGTAGGCATTGAGTTTCTCAGTTCGGCGATGCTGCATGGTTTGGCCGATCCCCAAAATTACGACGGCGAGCTGGTTATTCATCTCGCCTGGAATAGCTGGATGGCCGAGGCCCAGTGGCATACTTTTCGCCCCTCGGAGCTCGGCTTTGTAGAGAACGAGCGGACCAGTTGGTCGCAAGCCGCGGCCGCAAGCGTCGGGAGTTGGTCCACGGAAAAGTACCTTTCTATGGCGATGGTCGAGAATACGCGACTTGGCCTCACGTGGTTCTGGCAGATTGAACATAATGGCTCGTGGTACTGGGAGATTTCGAACGTTGGCTCCCACGGGAATCGCGCCACGGATGTCTACGCCTGGCTGGGAGGGCCCGATGACCTGCATTCGGCGGCCTGGAAAAACTTGCGCCGCGGGGAAAGCTACCAATCCGTCCCCGTTTGTCTAGGTTGCGTTCGCGGCGGTTTTTCGGAAGCCGTCGCCGCGCTGACCGCTTATCGCCGCGCAGCCTGCCTACTGCCCCGCCCGGAAAATAGCCGATGTCCGGTCATCTTCAATGACTACATGAATTGTTTATGGGGCGATCCGACCGAAGCGAAAGAGCTTCCCCTAATCGAAGCGGCGGCGAAAGCTGGCTGCGAGTATTACGTTATCGATGCAGGTTGGTATGCAGGTCTGCATGAGGATTGGAGCCCAACCATCGGAGCCTGGGAGCCATCTCCTGAGCGATGGCCGCATGGTCTTGGTTTCGTGCTCGACCGTATACGGCAACGGGGCATGATTCCCGGCTTGTGGATCGAGCCGGAGGTCGCGGGCATGCACTCGCGCTTGGCGCAACAGCCGGATAGCTGGTTCCTGATGCGGCACGGCAAGCGCGTTCTGAAAAACACCCGCTTTTTGCTCGATTTTCGCAATCCTGCCGTCACGGACTATCTCGACCGGGTCATCGATCGCCTGGTTGGAGAATATCGCGTCGGGTATTTGAAGATGGATTACAACGTCGATTCGCTCCAAGGCACAGATCGCAACGCAGATAGCCCTGGACAGGGTCTGCTCGAGCATAATCGCGCGCATCTCGCGTGGCTCGAACGCGTCGTGAAGCGCTATCCGACTCTGGTCATCGAGAATTGCGGCAGCGGAGGAGGACGGATGGACTATGCGATGCTCTCGCGCCTGCAAATTCAATCGGCCACGGACCAGGAAGATTATCTCCGGCTGCCTGCCATTGTCACTGGTGCGAGCGCCGCAGTTTTACCCGAACAGCTTGCCTGCTGGTCCTATCCTCTGGCGAGCGCAGACGCTGGCCAGGCCAGCTTCAATCTAGTGACAGCGATGCTCTGCCGTATTCATCAGAGCGGACGACTCGATGAAATCTCAAACGACGGAGCTGATCAGGTAACAAATGGAATCCGGATATATAAGGATGCGATCCGGGCACACATCCCACAAGCGATGCCTTTCTATCCGCTCGGCATGCCGGATGTTACCAACCGCAAACTTCCGGTTGCGCTTGGAATGCGCTCGCGCGGGTGGACAGCGGTTGCAGTGTGGCGCCTCGAAGGCGATGATACCGTCGAGCTGGGTCTTGAGGCTGCAAACGCCCACGTTCTCTATCCGGATAACCTCGGCATTGAAGTGCTGAGTAAGCAGGAAAAGCTGGTTGTGCGGTTTCCGCGGCCCAAGATGGCGTGTATCGTGGTTTTATGAACGCGCACAACGGGCACCAAACGCCCTGTACGCTTGTGTTGTCTGATTGTTTGCGCGCGCTTCACTCGAGTCGTCATCTTAGTTGAAAATCATGAGATCTCTCCTTTTGTTTCTTCTGATAGGTGGAACGGCTATTCACGCTCAGAGTCAAGCGACTCTGACGATTGACCTCCAACATCCGAAAGGGAAGGTAAGCCCGGCTCTGTACGGGTTAATGACCGAGGAGATTAACTATTCGTATGAAGGCGGGCTGTATGCACAGTTCATTCGTACTCCGGAATTCGTCAGCGGATGGGATGAGCCTGCACATTGGTTTTTGATGCCGCGCGGCAATGCGCAAATATCCTTTCGGTTGGACAAATCTACCTATCGATTAGCTGAACGCAAGATTTCGCTGCGCATCGATATCAAGCAGTCGGATCCCTCCAATCTTGCGGCGCTCGGGAACGAGGGTTACTGGGGGATTCCAGTCAGGCCATCCACACAGTACAGCGCAACAATCTATGCCAAAGCGCAGAGCGCAGGCGCAATCACGGCAAGCATCGTGAGTAACGATACAGGCCGAAGCTACGCAAGTTCGACCAGTGAACCGTTGTCAAGCGATTGGCGCGAATACGATCTGCAGCTTACCACCGGACCCGACGTCCCGGTTTCTTCTTCCAACCGCTTCGTTCTGAGCTTTGACCGTCCGGGGACCGTCTGGCTGGATTACGTCTCGCTGAAGCCGCCTGCTTACCACAACCGCGGCAACGGCACTCGCATTGATCTCATGGAGAAGCTGGCGGCCATGAAGCCGGCGTTTTTGCGGTTCCCCGGAGGAAATTACGTGGAAGGCAACCGCGATCTCAGAGCGTTTTGACTGGAAGAAAACGGTGGGCAATCCCGCGGATCGGCCTGGCCACCTTTCGCCCTGGGGCTATGCGTCGAGTGATGGGTTTGGTCTTTTGGAGTTCCTCGATTGGTGTGAGGATCTGCGCATGCAGCCTGTCTTGGCCGTTTATGCGGGATATTCGCTCGGAGGTGAACACGTCGAACCTGGCGACGCTTTGCAGCAGTACGTGAACGACGCGCTGGACGAGATCGAGTACGTCACTGGCGGCACCGCAACGAAATGGGGCGGTCAGCGCGCCCGCGACAGTCATCCCGAACCCTTTCCGCTGCATTATGTTGAGATCGGCAATGAAGACTTCTTCGACAAGTCGGGAAGTTACGACGCAAGATTCGCCCAATTCTACCGGGCAATCAAGGCGAGGTATCCGAACCTGGAGTTAATCGCCACAACCAAGGTCAAAACAATCACGCCCGACGTTCTGGATGAGCACTACTATCGGCGCGCCGAAGAGATGTTTGCAAACGCCGGCCAGTATGACAAAGCGGATCGCAACGGGCCGAAGATATTCGTCGGAGAATGGGCCACGCGCGAAGGCACACCCACGCCTGACATGAACGCCGCTTTGGGTGACGCCGCTTGGATGACCGGACTCGAACGAAACAGCGACGTCGTTATTATGTCCTGTTACGCTCCCTTGTTCGTCAACGTGAACCCAGGCGGCATGCAGTGGGCAACGGATTTAATCGGCTACGACACGCTTCGCAGTTATGGCTCTCCCAGCTACTATGCTCAGGTCCTGTTCAGCAATCATATCGGCGATGAAATTCTGAGTGGAAAACTGGAGAGCAATGATCCGCGTGTATTCTACTCGGCAACTCGCGATTCCAAATCCGGTACGGTCTACCTCAAGATCGTCAACGGTTCGACAACGCCACTTGATCTGAAGATGAAGCCTGAAGGCGATTCCGCAATTTCGGGATCAGCCAGATTGTGGACTCTCAAGGGTGTCTCGCCGGCGCAGACGAACTCCATCGAGAAGCCCGAAGAGATCACGCCTTCAAAAACCCAAATCGACAACTTGGGCTCCAGCAAGTTTCAACGATTCGCGCCGTTATCTATCAACGTGATCGAGATGCGCGTCAGTTCCGCACCTTAACACCGCAAACCCGGTTGGAATGGGCATCGCGCGCCGCAAACACAAAACTCACTCGAATCGAACACTCATCTCTTGGCCGGTATACCGCACCTGTTTGGCCGCATTGCGCTTGGTTCCGTCCACCAGCACAACCTGGAACTGCTGATCACGCGGCATGCCCGGATACTCGCCCTGGCGCGCTCCGATCGTCATGGTCGCCGATTTGTCGTCCCAATGCAGAGGAACAATCGCGTGCTCGCCCGTCTCGTATCGGTAAGTGTCGCCCTGGTCATCGTATAGGTTGAAGTTGCCGTCGCTACCGCGATACGCGCGCAATTCGATTGGGTCGCTCGTGCGCTGCTCCGCATATTCCACCTCTGGCCCAAGGGGCAGGATGGACCCGGCCCGGACATACAGCGGGATTCGGTCCAGTGGCGCCTCGGCTATTATGCGCCGCCCTCCATTTAGCTTCTCTTCCGACCAGAAGTCATACCACGCACTCGCTGCGGGCAGGTAAAGCGAACGGCTTGTTGCGCCTTCTTCGATCACTGGATTCACCAGAATCGCTGGTCCGAACATGAATTGGTCCCCAATAGAAATGACTTTCTGATCATTTTGCCAGTCCATGATGAGCGGACGCTGAATCGTGTAATCTTCATTCGTGATGCGCCAGGCTAGCGAGTAGATGTAGGGCAACAACCGGTATCGCAGCTTGTCGTAGCGAATCAGAATTGGCGTTACGGGGCCGTAAGAAAATACTTCGTTCGTATCGTTCGAGCGATGACCGTGGGTACGAAAAATCGGGCAGAACGCGCCATACTCGTACCAGCGCGCATACAGCTCCTCATACGAGGGGTCCCTGGTGTCGCGAAAATCGGGCCAGCCGTACCCGCCGATGTCGGTCGTCCAATATGGGATGCCCGAAAGGGCAAAATTCAGGCCTGCCGGAACCTGTCTCGCCAGCACCGGAAACGTGCTAAAAATGTCGCCCGACCAGACTGTCGTCGCGTATCGTTGCTGGCCCAGGAAAGCCGAGCGAGTCAGGATGAAGACGCGCTTTTCGTTCCCACTCGCGCGCCAGTGGTCGTACACGCCGCCCGTGTGTAGCAGCGGAAAAACATTCGTGTATCGCGCGCCATTGCCGAGGAAGATCTTCTTGTCGAACAGAACAGCATCGCTCCGGCCGTTGAGGATCTCCGGTTCAGAGCTATCCAGCCAGAAGCCATCCCAACCCTGCGCCAGAATCGGCGCGATCAGCATCTTCCAATACACATCGCGCGCAGCGGGATTGCTCGCATCGTAGTCGTACGTACCGGGAATAATCAGCCCACGCCGCGAGAGCTCCTGAAAAGTGGCGGATTTCGGATCCATCGCTGCCCACACGGAGATGATCGCGTGCACATGTTCATCGTGCAGCTCACGCAGAGCTCCGGGAACGTCGGGATGCGGCTTCAGGTATTGTGCCGTGTACTCCGGATCGCCCTGGAGCTTCCACCAAAACCAGTCTTGAACCACCGTGTCGAGAGGCACATGCTCGGCCCGATATTTGGCTGCTATATCGAGCAACTCTTGCGCGGATGTGTAACGGTCCTTCGATTGGAAGAATCCGTACGCCCATTTCCCGAACAGAGGCGCATGCCCGGTGAGATCGCGATACTGATGAATAAGGGAGTCGATCTCCGGACCATAAAGGAAGTAGTAGTCGATGGCATCGGCCGCGTCGCCACTGAGCTTCAACTCCGGGGGGAAGCGGTCATCGAACCAGGAGCGGGAGGCCGTGTTCCAGAGAATGGCCGATCCATTCGAGGAAATCAGAAGCGGCAACGCGATATCCGAATTGGCTTGCGCCAGCTCGACGACCGTTCCGCGGTAATTGAACACGCCATTCTGGTGCTGGCCGAGCCCGTACAGCCCCTGATGCGGGTCCACGAAAAATCTTTCGGTCACCCGGTAGAGCTTCTCGCTGTTCGCCTCTATCGGGTCATAGCGCCGCGGCTCACGATCGGATTCGCTCTGTAGGATTTTGCCGGCCGCGTCCTCGAAGGTCAGGCGACCGTCATTCAGGTTGAACACCACCCGAAGCATTGGAGTAGAGAGGGTGGCGGTTTTCTCGTCGCGGGCAAAGTCGAACGCGGCTGGCTTGCAGCGCTCAACAAACCACGGCTCATTTCGCGAAGCGCCGCGAGGGCTGCCCGGGCCCGCGACTACATGGAGCACCGACGCCCCACACACGGAAACGCTGACGGTTTCTCCGGCGTTTCGCATCGTGACTCCGGCGACATCGCGCTCGATCGTGACTGCAGTCAGCCGCGACGCGAGCGCCAAACAAAGCAGAGGGAGTACAAATTTCAAGCGGATATTCATGGCAGCGAGGTGAGGTTTTCTCGAGCCAAAGCGTCACGCTTGGCTCGGATCTGCTCCGATTTCTTAAACGCCGCCGCGGCCGCTTTCTCATCGCCGGCGGTCTGATACAAACGCGCGAGCTGATAGTGGACTGAACCGTCCTCGTCACTGGCAAGGCCCTGCGTGAGTTCGCTTATCGCCTCTTTTAATCGGCCGGTTCTCGCATAGACGCGTCCCAGCAGCGCATGTGCGCGAGGAAGAAGGTCCGGGCGCGCATGCAGGCTATGCTGCAGATACGGCTCGGCTTCCGTGTACTCGTGCCGCGCCACCAAAACCTCTCCGGTCACAAGATCGATTTCGCTGTCCTGCGGATCTAGAGCGTGCGCCTTGGTGGCCGCAGCCTGCGCTTTATCCAATCGTCCCTCGTGCAGGTAGGCCGTAGCCAAGCCGGCCAGAGCAGCAATGCTGCTTGGATCGAGCGCAAGCATTTCCGAATACTCCTCCTCGGCTTCACGAAACATCCCCTGCCGCTGGTACACGTCTCCGACCAGGGCATGCATTGTCGGCGAGTTCGGTTCTGCGTCATCGGCGCGCGCGAGCGCAGCAATGGCGCGCGATTTCAACGCAGTGACTTCAGGGGATTCCGCAGAGCCACCGGTGAGTTTCGCGCGGCTCAATTCAACCAGGTCCAGATACGCGACACCTAAGCCAAACCAAGCGTCGGCGTTGCCCGGCGCCAGCTCTGCTGCGCGCTGATACCACTCCCGCGATCGCGTTGCATCGGACAGCGCATGGTAGCACCGTCCCAAAGCGAGCAAAACCTGCGCATCCTGCGGCTTTAGTTTCTCCGCAGCCAGCAGATAGCCGACTGCCTCGCGCGGGCGCTTCAGCTCCAGCAGGGCGAGGCCGAGAAATAGATTTGGGACGAACAAGGATTTGTCGAGTCCAACCGCGCGCCGGAGGGCTTCCTCGGCCTGTGAAAACTCATGAGACTCGTACTCCATCAGGCCGAGATTGCTCCAGAGTGCGGGCAGATCGGGACGGATCGAGAGCGCCTGACGGTATGCCTCGGCAGCCGCGCGGTAATCGGTCCTGGCTTGTGCGCGCTGAGCCGCCGCCAAGAGCGATTCCAATTTCGTGCCCGTATCCGTTTGTGCGACAGCGGGCACACAACCCACCAGCACTATGCCGAGCAGAATACGCACTTACCAGTACAGCTTCAGGCCGAACTGAATGTCGCGCGGCGGAAGCGTCGCCGAAATTCGTCCAAACGATGGATCGTTGAAATTAGCATCGGGCGCGTAGAAGTTCGCACGATTAAACGCGTTGAAGAGCTCGCCGCGGAATTGCAGCTTAAGGATTTCGCGCCAGTAAAACCACTTCTGAATTCCAATATCGAACTCCTGCAGTCCCGGAGCGCGGACGTTCGAAAAATATCGAGGAGCATCGCCGAACGTGAACGGAGCCGGTTGCGCGAATGCCGCAGTGTTGAACCATTCATTTAGGGTGTGGTTACTCACGGCCGGGTTTCCGATGACGTTTGGCCTCTGATTTCCTCCGAACGAATTGGTGTTATTCACCGCTCCCGTGACCCCGATCGGGAAGCCCGATTTGAAGCTGGACACGCCAGTGATCTGCCACCCACCGAGCACCGCATTGGTAAAGCCGTTGAAAGTAGATCCTACTGGTTTGCCCTTGCCAACCGGGAGTTCATAGATGTAACTGACAACCAGGCTGTGTGGGATGTCGTCAGCGTCCACTGATTTCTCCTCCGCCAGATTGTAATAGTTGCGAATTGGAACTGAGTTGGTTTCGGCCCAGTTATTCGTTCCATTGGTGTCGTCGGTGAACCTGGAGAATGTGTAGGAAGCGAGCATTTGCAGACCTCCGCTCCAGCGGTGGGTATAGTTCACCTGGAGAGCGTTGTATTGGGACCAACTGTTATCCACGTCCGAAATGTTTACGTCGCAGAACTCCGGGTACGGGCGCAATAATTGCCCGTAAGCGATGGTCGGGCTGGAAAGGCCGCAACCGCTGCCGGCGATCTTGCCGTAGAACGGATTCGGGACTTGCTGGAGCAACTGAGTTCCGAGTGCCAGGTCTGCTGTCGGCAGTTGGTCAAAGTCCTCAGTCGATTGTTGGATGTGGACTCCCCTCATACCGACATAGCTGATGTCGATCATGTCACCCTTGGCGAGCGCATACTGCACTCCGCCCATCCACTGAATCATGTAGGGATCGGGGCGGTGGTTCTCGGTTCCACTGGTCACGAATCCGACGTTCGTCAGCGCGCCCAGGCTACTGCCAGTTTGCGGAAGCAGACCGTTGGGGAAAGCATTGTCGAGCGTGTTTTGCACCATGACGCCATTCGACTGAAGCGCCACCCATGGTGTGGCTTGCCCGTATCCTTGCGTCGATCCGCCGCCAAGATACGAGGGGACATAGAAGGTCCCAAACCCGGCCCTCACCACCAACTTGCTGGTAGCTGCGTACGCCAATCCGATGCGCGGCGCGAAGTCCGTCTTCTGCGGAATATACAAGCCGCGGCGAACGCCATTCACTCCGTTGAACACCACAGCGCCCTTGACTGTATATCCAAGCGCCGAGCTGATAGGATTGACGGCGTTCGTATCAAAAAAGGACTGCTCATTGAAGCGCTCCACCGGGGCGGTCTGGTATTCCCAGCGAAGACCCAGATTGAGCGTCAGATTGCGGGTGACCTTCCAGTCGTCCTGCAAGTAAGTGCCATAGTAGTGCTTCGAATTGTACGGCAGCACGGAGACGCCGGTTGAGCCGCCCGTGCTGCCAACTCCGAGCAGCAGTGAGGCGAACGCGTCGCCGCTCGTAGCCGGGGATGCTGTCTCTGGATTTGGCCCGGCGGTCCCGGCAGGGCTGAAATTGAAGGTGGTGGGATAGATCCTCCCCCCGCCGCTCTGAAGGATGACGTTCATGAAACCCGTGGAGAGGGAATGCGCGCCGATCACTTTACTCAGCGTGGCTGACGAAGTCCAGGTATTCCGTGGGAATCCACCTTCGCCAGATCCGTTCTGCGGTCCAAGCGGCGCGTAGCCGGTCACGTTCACAACCGGAAACTGGTCCGAAACTGCGTTGAGGAACGCCGGGAGTCCAAGCTTGGTCAGATCAAACGGGTACGCTTGAACCACATTGCCTTCGATCCAGTGGTTCATACCGAAATTGAAGCTAAGAACCGTGGTTGGATTGAGCACCCAGGTGAGGCCGGTCGCGCCGTCCTCGCGATTATTCGGTTGCCGGAGGCCTGGCCCTCCGGGATCGTTCGCGCCGTAGTAGGCAGGGTTGCCGACTTTATATTCGTTCTTGTTTGACCAGCGCGCGAAACTCTGCACGTTATCGGTGAAGTTGTGATCGATGCGCAGGCTCCATTCGTTGGACTCGGCTGGCGCGGCGGCTGACGCCACAAAGTTATTCACCAAGCCGCCCGTAGTGGGGAGCGGATAATAGCTCAGCAGCTTCTGGGCAACATTGCTGAACAGACTGGCCGGAATCTGGTTATTCGGAAACGGAGCGCGCGTGAACCCATTTGCGGTTTGAACGGTCGAGAAGGGATTGTAAAGAGCCTGCGGGATGGCGGAGAAATTCCCGTTTCGTTCGGCCTGCGTCGGCACGGTTGTTGTGTAAGGCACGGGCGTCGATAGCCTCAATCCCTCGTATGCTGCGAAAAAGAAGGTCTTGTTCCGCTGCCGGTAAATACCCGGAATGTACACCGGCCCGCCGCCCACAATCCCGAACTGGTCCCGGTGAAAAGCGGTCCGCGGAATCCCATTGGCGTTGTTAAAGAAAAAATTGGCATCCAGGTCGTTGTTGCGCAGGAATTCGAATGCGTCCCCGTGAAAGCTGCTGCCGCCGGATCTGGTGATGACGTTATATACATTTCCCGTGCTCCAGCCGTATTGCGCGGTGAATCCATTGGTCTGAATCTTCGCTTCCTGAACCGAATCCATCGAGGGAACATAAATGACTCCGCCCCAATCGGCAGCGGTATCCCAATGGCCGTCGAGCAGGTACGCTGTGGTCCCGAAGTACCCACCGCCGAAATTTAGGAATGAGATGTCCTGATCCGCTGTCCCGGATTGTCCTCCTCCATTGAGCACTTGCGTTTGCGTCGAATTGTTTACCGACGAATTCAGCAGCACAAGGCCAAACACGCTGCGAAAATCCACTGGCAATTGCTGGATCTGCTGCTGGTTCAGGTCTGAGGAGACATTGGCATTGTCTGTGGCTAGCAGCGGCGCCTGACTGGCAGCCACGGTGACTTCGGTCTGCACTTGCCCAAGCTTTAGAGTGATGGATTCGCTGGCGGCCTGCCCGGCCTCGAGCTGAATGCCTTGCTCTTTATATGGGGAGAAGCCCGTCGCCTCAATGAGAAGCGAATAGGTGCCTGGCGGCAGCAAAGTGAACGAGTACCGTCCCTCCGCGTCGGTAACAAAACTCCGCGAGATGCCCTTTTCGGGGTTGGAGACAGTGACCTTGGCCCCCGAGACTGCTGCTTCCGACGCGTCGTCGACCACTCCCGATAATGAGGCGCTGAAAGCCTCCGTTTGAGCCCTCGCTCGCTGAGGGATGAACAAAACCGCGGCTACCAAGACAAGGCTGAAGGCCAAGCCTGCTCCCCGATCGAACTTTCTCACTGCGTAAGAATTCTGTTGGACCTGGCATCGCTGCGCAGAGGTGCGTTTCATAGAGTTGACCCTTTCCGCCGTAAGCACCGGAAGTTTGCCGCCGACGTGGACGGCTCTCGCATTACGCTAAACCGCAGGCGTAACCGTTACAGTTAGGGTTAACTTACCACACGCTTTACCCGCCTGCAATAGGATTTCAACGCAAGTTTCGCCGGGTGACCCGTGCGGTTGCGAGCCTAAAAACTTTTAACCCGCTTTAGCTCATGTTGAAGTAGACCGAGTACCGGCGGCCTGCGCGGATGGTGTTGAATGGGACGAGCGTCACAGAATCAGCCGCTTTGAATTCGAGCGATTCCCCTCTTTTCGAATCCACTGCTGCGGAGGGGCGTTGGCAGGATGCAAGCCCGGGACCGCCGGTGGAGGACACTCTTTGAACTCGGGTCGCATCGGTCCTATTACTAATTCTGCGGTAATGTGCCGTCGCCAACCATCCCCTAAAGAAGGAGTGGTCCAGAAAAAAATACTTGGAGACTACGCCGAGTTTTCCGTCGAGTTCAGGAGTGCTAGCGATCTTGTTGCCAGAGGCTCAACGAAGGTACATCGCTGGCTCGCGTTGCGAAACTGTGGCGTAGTAAATGGGGGCGAACGGGTTCGGTGATGCCGGCTGTTTGTGCCGCTTCCCTGCACGGTTTCCAGAGAACTTTGGGAGTAATCGGCTTATCGGCTGGCCACCCGTCTTTCGTTCCCGGAAACAGATAGGTTTTGGGACGCATCCAGCGCCAGTACTCGCGCAGGGTCTCAAGCAGCTTCGGACTGAGTGGGACGTCGCGGTCACGGTTCCTCTTGCCATGCCGGATGTGGATGATCATGCGCACGCTCATGTCCTCGACCTTGAGATGACATAGTTCAGCCCGGCGCATCCGGGTCGAGTAGAAAGTCATCAGCATGGCACGATGAAATAGATTGCTCGCCGAGTCGATGAGCCGGACTGCTTGTTCCTGCGTGAGGATGACCGGCAGCTTGCGGGGCGCTCTCGCATACGGAACTTCTTCGACCGGGTAGTTGCGCTTCAGTTTCTTGCAGAAGAAGAGCCGCAAGGCTGCCGCTGCGTGCCTTACCGCGCGCCCCGCCCTGCTTACGCTGCTTGAGTAAATGCCGTTGAAAGGTGCGGATCTCGTCTGGCCCCAATTGATCCCGCGCCCGCTGAAAACTTCGCGAAGTCTGCGACGAACTTGATGTAGCTGGTTACGGTAGTCTGTAAATAGTTATGACGCTGGCCCTCCTCCAGCATCAGTTTGCGTAAATGGGTCACAACTTTCTCCTTATGACCCCACACGGATCGACCTCTACTCAGCGGTCAGCCCCACGCGCAGCGTCCGCCGCGCGGCGGCTTCGTCTAACGATCAACGGTTTACTATTGACGTGACGCGCCGTCGGGCAATACGCGAGCCTCTGCTCATAAATCGTGCGTAACGCTAGAACCTTATCGCGAATGAGCTAGCACCAGGAGGAAAGAGACGCGGCAGGACTGACCGCTGGCTCACTTTCGATAAGGCCCCTTGACTGGAACTCGCAAACGTTTGCGAGCCATACGGCCAGCTATGGCAACGTACCGCGATACGATTTCACCTGATTTCGCCGTTTGGTCGGCCCACCGAGCCGGAAGGAGTTGCTGGAGAAGGCTGAAAAGCTCACCACGGCGACCGCTCATCATCACCCAAAGATGGCACCGCCGATTAGGTTTGATCAGCTCATCCGCAGCCCACGAATAGCCGTGCCTCGCCTCAGCGAGTTCGTTCCAGCGCCAAGAATTTAGTTTCCGAATTGGTCCTGGACGTCGGTCATCTGGACAGTGGCCGAAATACCCACATCTCGGACACAGACCTTCGATGGCTCGAATTAGCTTCGATGAATGGTCTTTTCGAAGGTAAAATGAGCCAGCAAGCAACCAGCAGGCCACGTACAGTCGCCTGTACCGCGAAAGCGCGGCTCGCAAAAATTGACGTTTCTGCTTCGAGAGTGTCGGTGAACACAAGTGGGCCATACGCCGGCTGCACCGAGGTCTTCTGCAACTTCGTGGGGCAGGTTTTCGTCAATGTTGAATCTCATTGCCCACGAAATGGGATCAGCATTTCTTCCCGCGCGAGTTCAGCAGCCTATGACAAGCCCGCATCGAGATGGATGGCCGGCAGCGACGGTTAGCTGAAGAATTTGCTCGCGCGAGGCGGCTTCCGCGAAGCTATCGAGAATGACCGTGACCGGCACGCGTGTGCCTTTGGCGCATAGCTGTCCACCACAAACGCGGGGATCGCTTTGCAGCTATTCCTGCCACCTGGCCACGTTTATAGCTTACTGGCTCAACTTACGAAAATACTCGGCGACGGCGTCGCGATATTTTTCGGGAGTGGATTCCGGTGCTGCGGTGCGTGCGCCTTGCACCTGTTGCTGCGCGACACGGCGGCTCAATTCATTTTCGAGGCGCTGTAGATTCGCGACGGCATCGCGGCTGATGCGCCCGTCGAGAACAGAGGGGTCGGCGTTGTAGAGATGATGCAGATAGCCGAGCGTGCCATCGATATAGCCCCCGAGGGCGTGATCCGCGGGACCGAGTTGCGCGCGCAGGCCGGAAAGCTGGTCGATTGCGTTTTGCACATCGGAGCCACTCAAAGTGGGCTGTCCGTCGCCATTGGGAGCAAATGGGCCGGGCTTGGCGTGGGCGCTGCGCTGGGCTTGAGCGCCGCGCTCCGGTTGAGCACCGGGTTGGCCTTCGCCGGCTTGTTCTTGCGCGCGCTCAAGCTGTTCACGTAAGGAGCGGATTTCAGCGAGCGTCTGAGCCGCTTTCTCACTAGGCGCGGCCTGCGGATTCGGCTTGGAAGAGTTCAGCGCCTGCTCGACTCCGCCCAGGTCGCGGCTGAGCTGCTCGACGCCCGCAGTAACGCTGTCTTCCATATCCAGATTGCGCTGGCCATAGCCTTCGCGGATCCATTCGGCGTTCTTGCGCATGCGCGTGACAAGTTCTTTTTCTTCGGCTTCCGAGAGCGCTTTGCGCAGCTTGGACGCGGCGTCAGGCTGAGTGCCGGCAAGATTCTGCTGCTGTTGTTGCAACTGGCGGTCGAGTTGATCGAGTTGTTGCGCGAGCGCTTCCTTTTCTCTGGCGATCTGTTTTTCCTGCTGCGTTACCGGCCGGGGAGAAGAGCCTGGCTGGAAAAGCCGGCGGCGATAGCTGTAAGGCCAACGAGGGCTATTCGGATCATCCATTTCAGGCATCTCACCGGAGCCGGAGCCGGATGACACCTCATTCCGATCGCGCGAACCGGTGCCATAGGTTTCCTTGAGGCGATTGGCAATATTTTTCTGCGCGTCCGCGATCTGCTGGGCCCGCTGAGACAGCTCGGCGAGCGAATTGCCGGCCTGCTGGTGGAGCATGTTGTTCAGCGCGGCTTGGGCTTGGGACAGTTCATTGGAGGCGCGCTGCTCGGCTGTGCGGTCTTGATCGCTCACTGCTTTACGCATTTCCTCTTCTGCGCGTTGCAGAGCATTTGTGGCGCGGCGTACAGCTTCGGCGGTCTGCTGCGATTGCGAGTTGGAAGCGGATGAACCTTGCCGCGAGGAAGACGAATTCTGCTGGCCCTTTTCCTGCGAGTTCGATTGCGAACTCTGAGAATTCTGCGCGAGCTGCTGCATCTGCAGCCGCAGCTGCTCGGCTTCGCGGCGCAACTGCTCTTCCTGCCAGCGCTGCTCGAGCGCCTGTTGCTGCGCGGCCTGTTGGGCCAGCTCTTGTTGCCTTCGCGCGAGATCCTGAAGGCGCTCGAAAGCGTCATCGATAGCTTTCTGTTGATTGCCGGCGGCTGAATCGGCCGATTGATTTGTTTCGTACTGGTTCTTCGACGTATCGAGCTCGAGATCGAACATGCGCGCGAGATCGCGTTGCGCGCCGCTGCCCATAGCGCCTCCATTCATCGATCCGTAGGCGACCTGAATGTCGCGGAACAGCGCGTCGGCGCGAAGAAGAGACTGCAAAGCTTTTTGCTCGGGCGACAGCGCCTGGTCCCACTTGCCGGGCTTCAACTGCTTCACCGCGTCATTCATTTGCGAAGACGCTTGCGTCATCAGCTTCGAGAAGTTTTCGAATTGGGAGCTTGTGGAGTTAAGATCGCGATTTCCCATCCGCTGGGCGAGCGTCTCTGCCTGACTGCCGAGCTTGGATTCGAGATCGGAGAGAAATCGAGCGTGGTCTTTGGTGGTTGCAGGGGGCTCGTTTTGCGAATTGAGCTCATTGAAGGTCGCCGCGATGATCTGCTTTTGGCGATTGAAGATGTCGTCTTGTCCATTGCCGCCCATCCCCATGCCGCCGGCCTGCTGCGATTGGGAAAACTTGAAATCGAAGGGTTCGGCTTGGGCGAAGACGATGGGAGTGCGGGTGGTGGTGTTGGCGTCGCGGGCGGTCGCATAAAAGCTGACCAGATCGCCGGGTTCTACTTTCAGGTTTTCAAAGTAGAGCGTCGTGCCGCCTTGTGCTTCTTTTGCGCCTTTGGATTTGAGCAGCGGTAGACTCTGCTCGGCGCCGCCGTTGACGGAATAGCGAAGATCAAGGCCTTCGATGCCGAAATCGTCGCTGGCATCGACAGCGATGGGAAGCTCTTCAATGGGGCTGACGTGCGGGTCGCTTCCGGGACGCAGGATGCGAACCGAAGGCGGCTCATCTTTCTTGGCTTCGACGAAATAGTCGTCGCTGAGGCGCACGGCTTCGCCATTATCGAGCGTGGCGACGTGATAAGAGCCGTCTCTATTGATCGGAAGGCGAGCGGTAAGCCAGTTGCCATCGCGGCCGGCGAGCTGAATCTTCGAACCGTTTTCGAGAACCAGGAAACCATGATCGAGATGCCTGTCGGTAAGGACCGAGATGTCCGCCTGAGTGCCTTGCACGGCGCGAATGTCCCCGCCGGGATCCTCGATTGTGTCGCGCAGGTGCAGGCCGGGCGGGAAATGCAGAGCCACGCGCACGCGCTGGACGCCGGGAAGATCTTTGACCCCGAGTGTATAGTGTTTCGATTGAAAGGCTGCGGCGTGGACGTAATATTCGACGGGATCCGAAAGACCGGCGAATAGGAATTGATAGCCGTTTGCGTCGCGCCGAGGCTGCATCGGAGTTTGTTCCCACTTGGCTGCGCCGCCGTAGCGCGCGTAGAGGGTGACATTGGGCGCGGAAAATCCAAGCAGTTCGGCGGTGATCATTTGATCGGACTTGCGGCGGACGATTTTGTTCCCGGGATGCACGGCGATGTCATAGAGCGGGCGCTTGGCAGTGGAAGCTGAGCCGGTCCAGAGCAGGGAAGCGCCATAGCCCCAATAACCGGGACCAGCCGCGATGAGCCAGATGAGAACGGTTGCGGCAAGGGCGGCGGCGGCAGAAAACGCGAGCAGCGAGCGTGTGGTTGTGAGCTCTTCGGCCCGGTGTTCGCGCGCTACACGCAAGGCGTCTTCCGCGACGATTTCGGTGAACGGATTGGCAGGATCGGGCCGTTCGGCGATGGTGAGCAGGCGTTGCTCGAGGCCTGGAACGCGCTGTTCAATGATGCGAGTGGTGCGACGGCGGTCGAGACGCAAGAGCGGTAAGGCGAGAAGGGCAGCAACGGCAGCGGCGATGACCAGGAAAAGAAGAATTCGGAAGGGCAGGACGACATGCGTGGCGAATTGATAGCGGTTCGCGATCCAGACGAGAACAATGGTGAGCGCGAGCGCGAGCGCAGTGACGGCGGTTGCGGCGCGGGAGGCAACGAACAGCCGGAGGCGCGATTCGAGCCGGTGCAGATAGGCGTTGAGTTCTTGAAGCGCTGTCATGCGGTCTGCCTTTCCCGTTGCAGGTAGCGACTTGCAAAGATAGATTCCACGAACCCAGCAGCGAGAACCATCAGGAGAGCGTATCGCCAGAGACTCCAGGGCTGCGTCTGACGTTCCATATTTCCAGGCTGAGCCTCTACAGGCGTATTCCCAGTATTGCGCCAAAGCGCCAGGGTCTCGGCTGGGACAGTTGTCAGGTCGGATTCGCGGCGGTCCGCGTGCACGGCAAAAAGCAGATGGCGCCCATGGGCGCGGTGGACCTCGTAGAAACCGTTGCGAAGAAGGTCGAAGGTGAGACTGTGGGTCGCATCGGCGAGCGAAAGTTGGTGGTTGCCGGCGGGACCGATCACATCGGCGGCGGTGGCCCGATCGCGAGTGCGGCGCAGGGGTATCGGGGTTCCGGCGACCAGATTCGAGAGCGTTTCTTCTTCACCCGCGAGATAGCGTCCGGTTTGAGCCACGAAGGGCACGAACGCGGCGTGAACGGGAAAATCGGTGAGCGAGTTATCGAGGCTCGAGGCGAACACCAGCACGCGGCCTTCACCTACGGGTTCGTCGATCAACAGCGGCGAGCCGTCTGCGAGTTTGGCGACCACGCGCGCCTGAGGTTTTGCGGAGAGCAGAGGCGATTCGGAAAATTGCACGTTGGCGAGTGTTGCCGTGCCGGAGAGAGCGGCGTGCTGAGTGTCGATGAATCCAGCGCCCTGCGTTTCACTGCGATTCGTGAAGCGATCCCCGAGGAGCGGGATGCGGCCGTAATCCTGAGTCTTCGGGCCGATTGCGATCAGAATGGAACCGCCGCGATGAACGTATTCATCGAGCGAATGCGCGAGCGGGTCGCCGGGATCGCCGATATCATCCAACACCACATACGCGAATTTCGAGAAATCGTCGCGCGAGGCCAGTTGCACGGGCTCCGGTTGCACAACCAATCCCGTGTCGCCGGCCGATTCCATGGCCGATTTGTAATAGAATGCCTGCTCGGCTCGGTTCCCGGCATAAAGGAAGAGAACCTTGCGTGGATCGGAACGCTCAATCGAGAACGGGAATGAGTCGTCGTTGGGGAGATTGTCCTGATGCTCGATGCGAATCTCGCCGCGATGCGCGCCGTAGGGCACGTCGAAGGAAAGAAACTCGACCGTAGCGCGGCCGTTCGCGGGAACGGCGACATCGCGTGTCGCGAGCGTCTTGCCATCGAGCACGAGAGAAACGTGTTTCTGCGCGGGCGGTGTGCCGAATCCGGCGATGGTTGCAGTGAGGCGCGTATGGTTGGCCTGATAGACCCGCGAAGGGGCGGAAACCGTTTCGACGGCCCAGTTGGGTGCATTGACGCGAGCGACGTTGTGCAAATGGAGCGATGTGTGCGGGCCCATCTGCAGATCGCGGAAATCGGGCGGCATGGAAGATTGCTGCATGTCGCTGACCAGGTGCACGTCGAGCTGCATGCCGGTGGATTGATCGATGACGCGCAGCGCGCGGGCGAATTCGCCAAAGGAACTGGCGAGATCGGTAGGTTGAATGGAATCGAGGGGGGCGCTCGAGGCGGACGTGCCAGGCTGGGGCTGCGTTAAGTTTTCGACGTGCGAATCGAGCGCGATGATTTGCACGAAATCGCGTGCGTTGAGGCCGTTGAGAATGTGGTGCGCCTGTGCTTTTGCCTGCGCGAGACGATCGCCGTAGCGCATGCTGAACGAACGGTCAATGGCGATGACGGTGAGTTTGCGCCGCCCTGCGAGCGCGGAGGTTCGATTGACGAATGGATTCGCGAACGCGAAAGCCAGCAAAAGCAGAAGCGCGATGCGCAGCGAGAGCAGCGCGAGATAACGCAACCGCCGGTGCTTGACCGAGCTTTGAATGCGGCGCTCAAAGAACATCAACGAGCTGAAGGGCTGCGGATCGCGTTTGTATTGCCGCAGAAGATGCAGCCACAGGGGCAGGGCAACGGCCGCGGCGCCGGCTAGAAACCAAGGCGAAAGGAAGCCCATTTAAATCCTCCCCTGGCGAACGGTGAAATACTCGCGCAAGGCTGCGTCAAGCGGGCGGTCAGTGCGGAGCAGGAAATAATCGAGACCGGCGGCCTGCGCTTTGGATTGGAGCGCCGCGATGTGGGTGCGGATTTTGTCGCGATACTCCGTGCGCGTATACTCGGGCGACGCTTCGAGAGCCTCACCGGTTTCCATGTCAACGAGCAGCGCGGGGCCGCCGAGGTTCGGGTCGAGCTCCTGGGGATCAAGCACGTGAAACAGGACGACTTCATTGCCGCGAAAGCGCAAGGGCTCGATGGTCTGGACGATTTTGTCGGGCGTCTCGAAAAAATCCGAGATGAGCACGGTGATTCCGCGTCGGCGCAGGAATTGCTGGAGCTCAAAGAACGGGCGGCGGAAATCGGTGCGCTTGCCTAGCTCGGCGCGATCGATGCCGTAGAGCAAGCGCATGAGCTGACCCTGGCGCGCGGACGGACGAATAAAATTCGCGACGTCATCATGGAAGACAATGAGTCCAGCGCTATCGCGCTGCAGGTGGGCGAGGTAGACAAGCGCGGAGGCCAAGTATTTTGAGTAATCGAACTTGCGCACCGCGCCGGAGCCGAAGCCCATGCTGGCGCTTGCGTCGAGCAGCACCATCAACGCTGTGTTGGTTTCGCCGCGGTAGCGCTTCAGATATGCCTTTTCGGTGCGCGCGAAGACGTTCCAATCGACGTGGCGAAGATCGTCGCCGGGCGTATAGGCGCGATATTCGGCGAACTCCTGGCTGAAGCCGAAATCCGGCGAGCGATGCAGGCCCGCGATGAAGCCGTCGACGACCGTCTTCGCGATCAGATCCAGGCCCGAGATTTCGGCCAGCACGGCGGGATCGAGAAAGCGATTTGTGATTGCGGCCGACACTCGGGTCCTGCTTATGGTTCACTCAGGCGCGCGGAACGGTCTTCCAATCCAGCAGCCGGCGCAGAATCTCGTCCGTATTGAGACGGTCGGATTCAGCGTGGAAATTGAGCAACACGCGATGCCGCATGATGGGCGTGGCCAGGGCGCGAACGTCATCATAGGTGACGTGAAAACGCCCATGCATTAGGGCGCGCGCTTTTCCGGCCAGCACGAGGAATTGCGCGGCGCGAACGCTGGCGCCAAAGTTGACGTACTTCTTGATGAAATCGGGCGCATCGCCGTTTTGCGTGGGTCGCGTGGCGCGGACCAGCTCGATGGCATACCGCGCGACGGATTCGGCGACGGGCGTCATGCGCACGAGCTGCTGAAAATCGAGGATCTCTTCGCCGTTGGTGACGATTTCGGCTTCGGGGGTTTGCGTGGTAGTGGTCAGGTCGACGACTTTGAGCTCATCATCGGCAGTGAGGTACTCAAGGACGGTATTGAAGAGGAAGCGGTCGAGCTGCGCTTCGGGCAAGGGATAGGTGCCTTCGAGCTCGATGGGATTTTGCGTGGCGAGCACCAGAAAGGGGGGCTCGATTCGATATTGGTGCCCACGCACTGTGCAGGAAAGCTCCTGCATGGCTTCCAGCAGCGCGGATTGCGTTTTGGGAGGCGTGCGGTTGATCTCGTCGGCGAGCAGCACATTCGAAAAGATCGGTCCAGGCACGAAGGTCCAGGCGCGGCGGCCGGTGAGCGCGTCTTCGTCGATGATGTCGGTGCCCGTGATGTCGGAGGGCATCAGGTCGGGCGTGAACTGGATGCGGTTGAATTTGAGGCCGAGCGTTCGCGCCATGGTGCGCACGAGCAGTGTCTTCGCGGTTCCCGGCAGGCCGGTGAGCAGGCAGTGACCGCCGACGAACAACGAGATCATCACGTTCTCGATCACTTCGTCCTGACCGACGATTACCTTGTGAACTTCGCGCTCGATGGCCGTCTGCACTTCCTGAAAGCGCCGGAGGCGCGATTTGACCTCGGCGGTATCGGGGGCGGGTGCAATGGTGGTGGACATATTTATTGACTCAATAGCAGAAGGAGTTGCTGTGCGGGTTTGAATCCGGGTGCGGCTTCGAGGGCCAGCAGAACTTGATCTTTCGCTTCATCTTTTCGGTTTGCCGCATTGAGTGCACGTGCCAAATCATAATGTGACTCCGCGGGGTCGGACGGTTGCAGGGCGATGACGGCCTGATATTCGCGGACGGAAGCGATTGCGTCGCCGCGAGCGAATAGCAGATCGCCCATCATGTGGTGAATCTCTTCGTCTTCCGGATAGATGTAGTTCAGTTTCTTGAGGGTGATCTGTTGCTGATCCGTTTTCCCGGTTTGCTGCTCGAGTTTCGCGAGTTTCTTAAGCGTACCGATGTTGGTTCCGCCGTGGTCGCGATATTTTTCAAGCTCCTGGATGGCGGAGTTGTTGTCGTTCTTGCTCAGATCCAAATCAGCGCTGAGCTCGTATAGGCTGTCCTCGCCGACGTAGTCGGGATAGTAATCGCGGATTGCTGCCCCTTCGCGAATGGCATCGTCCTTCTTACCGTGCTGCAGATCGGCGTAAGCGGTTTTCATGCCATTCTTCCAGGCATCGAAGTGGCGGACCGTATTGCCGGTTTTCTGGTCGAGCCAGGTGTTGAAATCTCTGTCAAACACGGCGGGCGATTCGTGCAAATTGTCTTGAATCGCTTCGGCGGTGGTCTTACGAACGGCGTAGGAATGGATCATTCCGAGTACGGCGTCATTGCCCCAGTGCTCGGTAATGTAGTCGAGGATTTTTCCCGCTTCGAAATAGGAGACGATGACCTGATTGGGATAATCGGGCCGAACGAAACCGCGGTCGAGTTGCAGCACGGGCAGCAATTTCTTTTGTTGCAGCGCGGCGACGATCTCGGGAGTCATGCGGTCACCCCAATCGGGAGAGGCCGCACCTTCTTCATGCACGGAAAGACCTTCCGTGAACCAGCGCGGCACCAGGTGATGCGTGGCGGTGAGGACGTAGACATGGCTGAGCTCATGCCACATGGTGCTGGCCCAATTGAATTCGCCGGGCGGGCGCGCGGAAGGGCTGTCCATGGCCACGACGGTGCCAAACGTGACGCCCAGAAGGCCGCCTAAGCCAGGCAGTCCCGCAGTACGGACGGCAAAATCGTCGTGATTGGGATAAAGTTCCAACCGGACCGGACCGGGTAGCTTCATCTGGTATTTGCGCTGATAGGTGGCGATGGCGCGCTCGAGCTCGCGCTGTATGTAAGGACGCAGCAGCGCGGCTTCTTTCTTGTTGAGCATCAGCTCAGCGGTTGGGGTTTTGAAGGTTTCGTAGTCCTTGAGCGAATCCAGCAGGCGAAGCGAGTTGACGGTTTCGGCGTCGCGGTAATGAGCCTGATAGCAGCGCTCGAGCTGCTGGCGGGCTTCATTGTCATATCCCAGGCGCATCAAATTCACACCCAGCTGCGAGCGGGCGGACCAGAGCGCGCCGTTCAGGTCGAGCGCTTTGCGGTACGAGGTGATGGCTTCTTCGTAGCGGCGATTGATCTCGAAAAAATGCGCGCCGGTGGCGTACGCTTCGCCGTAAGCGGGATTGATTTTAAGAATGCGACCGATCCATTCGGATTGCGGCTTGCCATTCGACCCGGCTCCGTTCAACCAATCGATCGAGGCGAGCACGGCCATGCCGTCGAGCGCTTCGTCGGAAATTGCGAGGCCCTGGTGCGCTTCAGAAGCGGCATTATCGGTGTTGCCGTCTTCGAGCGCAAGGTAGGCCAGAAATTCGTGAGCTTCGGCATATTTCGGATCGAGGCGAATGGCCTGATTCGCGAACTCGACGGCTTTCTTGCCGTAGCCTTCGGCTGCTACGCGAGCCAGGCCGAGATAAGCGGGAGCATTGGAGGGGTCGATTTCAAGCGCCTCTTCGAAGAGTTTCGCGGCATCGCCGGGCTGGTAATGTTCAAGGAACATGCGGCCCCATTCAACGCGAGCGGTTGCGGATTTGGGTTGGTCCTTCACCGCTTCACGGAATTGGTCATTCGCCGCATCGTAGTCGCCAGTTCCCCAGTAGCCTTCGGCGCGATTCAATGCGTCGGATGCGTGTGTTAAAGCGGAAAAGCAGACTTGGGCTTCGCTCAGCTTGCCATGGTGGCGCAGGGCGCGGCAGTTATCGAGTGAAGCGGCGCTCGCGCAACAACTGAATGCGGCGGCAAGGAGGAAAAGCCGAATCATCGGTCGATCTCCGCTTGCGTTCGCGCCAGATCCAGCAGCAATGCCGAGAGCTGCTGCTTGTATTCCCGGGGATCCATGGCGGCCTTTTGGTATTTGAGACGGTCGATTTTCGCTTCAAGATCCTGCTTTTTGGTGAGCAGGCGCTGTTTCTGCGGCGCGGCTGCGGCTGCAATTTCCGTTTGCGGGCGAATCAGAGGGAACGCGGCAGCCAGCATGCCTTGGCCGTTTTCGGGATTCGGGTCGCGCGCGGCGTTCGATGAACCGGTGTCGCTGAGCATCGGGTGCTCGGTCGCGAGCAGCTTTTCGGAGTCGAAATAAGCCGCGGTTTTGCGCTCAGCGTAACGGAATGCTTCGAGCGCGGAGACGGTTCCGTTCTTGTCGCTGTCCGCCGCGGGGTCGCGCAAGGCATCGATCCAATAACGCGCGAAGACGGTGGCGTTTTTTTCGTTGCCGGATTTCGTCGCCGTGATGACGACACGGTCTTTTTTCGCGAGCACGGCGAGTGAAGCGCCGCTGCAGCTTGTCATGTTCACGACGAGTTGACGCCGCGCGGGAATTCGGTTGAGCAGGGACGCGAGCTCGGCTGCGGTGATGTCCGGGCCCGGAATGTTGAACTTGTAATTCGTGCCGTCAAACGTGCCGTGACCGATGAGAAACAGAGCAAATGCATCGTCGCTTTGCGATTGTGCCGCGACAGTAGCAAGCGTTTGCTGGATGCGCTGGCGGGTGACGGATGGGCCGCTGAGAGTAACGGCGTGCGCATCGGGGCCGTTCGCATGCAGCTCATGATCGAGATCGGCGGCCCATTTCTCGAACTGCGTTTCGTATTCCGGCGCGCCGCCCAGACCGGCGATTGTCACATAATAGCTGGCCGCGTGAAGCATGCAGGTTGCGACCAGAAATAATCCGAGCGCTTTCACACCAATCCCCATTTTCGCCGCAGCAGCCATTCGATGGCGCGAAGGGCCAGAAGGAAGATGAACACTGCCGGCATGTTCCAGAGATCCTTCAACTCGCGGCTGGTGATGCCGGCTTGCGAATACGAGATTTGCTGCGCCAGACTGCCGGCGTTAGCGGGCGTGTAATACCGGCCGCCGGTGTCGTCGGCGAGTTTTTTGAGAAGCTCCTTATTTTGCTCGCGATGAAAGTTTTCGGCGACCCCATCTTCGCGGCGGAACGTGACGGTGTCTTTGCCCAGCGACTCGCGGGCCGGCGAGTCTTTACCAAGCGCAACGTTTCCTCGCGTGGCGCTTATTTCTGCGACATAAGAGCCGGGCTTCGGAGCGTTCCATTCGGCTGAATAGACGCCTTGCGCGAGCGGCTCGGGATGGAGCGGCACAAGCTGCGAAGAGCCGTCGGGCGCGATGATGTTAGCTTCGACATCAGCATCGCTCGTCGGAAGATAGGCGCGGTCGCGGACCTCCGCGCGAAGCTGGACGTGGCCCTCATCTTCGAGTTGCGCATCGGGCGTGGAAGCGACGACGCGCCTCGGCGTCGGACCAGCAGTCCAGCGCAGCAGCTGACGCCAGAAGGTCTCCTGACTCATGTCGCCGACGGGCTGTTGCATGCGCCAGCGCCAGCTTCCAGCGGTAGCGAATACAGCCGTGCGGCCGCGGCCATAATTTTCAGTCACAAGCAGCGGGAGCCGATTGCCATTTACATTGACACGCGCGAGCACGACAGCGCCGGGCTTGGGTGTGCCGGGGTCCTGATAGTTGGCGAGATATGGAAGAACTTCCCAGTGGTCGCTGCTTTTCTGCGGGTCGTCTTCGATGCGGCAGAGCAGGCTTTTCTTGCCTGCGTCGGTCAACTCTGCGGCGACCATGGTGCGATCGAAGGTGACTTTACGCTGCGGCAAATTCACCGGCAAGAGCGCGGTGAAGGGGGGGACATTGTAGCCGCCATCGGCAAGCGCCCATCGTCCGGCGAGGAAGAGCAGGCCGCCGCCGCGCCGGTCGACGAAATCTTTGATCGCTTGCTGTTGCGAAGGAGTGAAGAAACTCGATTCCACACTGCCGAGGATTAATCCCTGATATTCGAACAGGTCTTCGGGCTTGTTTGGGAAGCCGTCGGCGAGCTCGCTCGGGTTGGCGATGCCCTGCCGGTAGATTTTGTTCTGCGTCGTGCGCAGCATCGAGACGATCTGGATGGCGGGGTCGTCTTCGACGGCGCGTCGAATGAATTTGTACTCCCAACGCGGTTCGCCTTCGACGTAAAGGATGCGGCGTTTGGAATTTTCGACCGTGAGGACGCGAGTGGAGCGATTATTTTCTGTATTCTGCTCACCGGGAAGTGGATCAAGACGCGCTTCGATCGTCCTTACGCCTGCTTTCCCGGCGTTGAAGTCGAGGCTTTCAACTTGTTCGGGAGCACCACCTACGGCGATGTCTCGGCTGGCGAGAACAGCGCCTCCTCCTGTGAGCACAAGCTTTGCGTGCTGGCCGCTGAACCCGCTTTGGCGGATCGTGACTTGAGCCTGAAGGCGGGAATCTTGCAAAGCTTTTGCGGGGAGATCGAAGCCGTCGAGCTCGACATCATGCGCAAGCTCTTCGCGGCCGAAGCCGATCGTGTTTACCGGCAAACGGCGGCGACGCAATTCGGATAGAGTTTCGAAATCGACGCCTCCCGTGTTGTCGGCACCGTCGCTGAGAAGAACCACGGCGCCGATGGGCAATGTGGCTGCCTCGTCAGCGAGCTGGCGCAATCCCTTGCCGATGAGTGTTGCAGGCTGCATCGTGCAGAGCTGGGTCGTATCCTGCATGCGCTGTACGCCCGCGCCGAGCGAGTAAAGCCGGACTTGGAAGCGGCTTTGAAGATTTTTTAGCAACCCGGAATCGAGGACTTTGAGCGCTTGCTGCTGGCGGGTGGGACCGGTATCCATGAGGGCCATGCTCCGGCTGTCATCGATTATTACGGCGACTATGTTCTGTTGCGGCTTAAGCGCAGTGACGCTGAGAGCGGGTTCCCAGAGCAGAACGATCAGCGCGGCAAGGAGGGTCGACTGCAAAGCCCAAAGCGCGACGATTCTGGGAGCGCGCATTGATGGGGCGAGTTGGTTGCGTTTGCGCCAGATTGCAAACCCGAGCGCGGCCGCTCCGAGCACAATTGCGAGGAAGAGCATGGAGCGCGGCCAAGAGCCCAGGAGGAGAAAGTTTCCTTTCGAGAATACGGCCGCCGGGTATTTGAAGAGGAACTCAAACATACCGCGTGTTAGCGCTGGAGTGAAGCGGAGTTGCCGGGAGTCAGAGAAGAGCCATTAGAACTGACGGCGGCGAACAGGCCGGGGTTGTGGCGAAGATGAATTATTTCGAGTTGGGAAGGGGCGAAGCCCGGAAAAACTGCGTAGCGCACGCTACTGAGGCGCATAGGGGGAGCTGGCTGGCGTCAGAATAGCACGCTGAGAGCGAGGGGGGTGATTAGGGCATTTCCCGCTCTCAGAGGCGACGTTCCAGAAACTTACGTTGGTCCTCCACGAGTATGCTGTCGGGGATTTCGTTCCAATTGAATCGTTCAAAGATTGATTTGGCGGCCGTGAGTGCGAGAGCGGGGGCGTTGCCTAGAAGCTCTGTTGGTTCATAGGTTTGTTCGAATTCAACGGAAGGAACGCGGCAACAGCGAACATCAGCGGAACTATATGGATCCCATCCATATTGAAGCAGCCTGCCCTCTGTTCCCTCGAGCCGTATGGACAATTCCGCACCCGGTATGAAGACGCCGTGACGTGCAAGACGTGCAGCGAATTCGATGATCTCAGTGACAGTAAACAAAGTCGAGGGGATCACGAGGAACCGTGTGTCCCCATACGGTCTGTGATCCTCGCGCATTGCGAAATGATGAATGAACTGACCACTTTGAAAAAAGCGCCAATATTCGATGTGCGATGACCAGTCCGAGCCACCCTGTATCCAATCTTGGCCATTCGCAATCTCCTCTTCTGCCCAACGTGGGTAATCCCAACCACGCAGACGTACAAGGCTCGACCTCATAATCGTGCGGCAATCGCCGAGTGAAGGAATGAGATTCTTCCGGAACTCCGTCGGACGGATTCGGACCCGCCAGTATCCTGTCTCGTGGATCTTCTGCAGCCGCTGCGTGTCAGAGCCCGTCAATCTGCTCGTCAAATTTGCGGCGAGTTGACTCACTTAACGCCTCCTTCGAACCTGCAGCGCTCTCGATTACGCTGAACCCCGCGCGTTGCAGTCGCGCCAGCAGATTGCGAAACTGCTTCTCAGTCGCAATATCCAATAATTCTCGCATGTCTTCGTGCGTTGAGACTTCGCAGGTTTCGATCTTGCCTCGGGAGCGCGTGTACAATGCGCCTCTGCGCAGCCAGCGCGTGCCGTCGCGTTTACAAACGACCGGTAGCTGTCTGAATTCCGCGACTTCTATGACAATGAATGATCTGCTCTCATGCACCACAGACGAGACCATGAGCTCGACCGACGGATCGGCGTACTTATTCACGTATGGGCTGAGGGCATCATGAGAGAAGCTTGACGCCTGATTAGGAGTTAGTCCAGCTGGCGTGAAGGATTGGCCCTGTTGTTCGACGCCAAGTACAATCGCGCCACCGTCGCGGATATTGCTCATCGCGAGCACTGTTCTGGTGATCTTGTCCTTTACTTCAGATGTTTCCCACGAGAGCGCGGACTTGTATTCGAGGTTTCTTTCTTCGCGCCCGTGAATAATCAGCTCGATAAGGCGGTCGTCAGGCACGCATCAATATTGTCGAACTACTGGGAAATTATCTCCTAAGTTATTCGTAGCGCAGGGCGACCATCGGATCGACTTTCATCGCGCGGCGGGCGGGGATGTAGCAGGCGAGGAGGGCGACCGCGGTGAGGAGAAACGAGACGGTTATATAGGTGAGGGGATCGGTCGCGCTGACGATGAGGAAGTTGCCGACGACCTTTGCCGCCGCGACCGCGGCGATGAGGCCGAGGATGAGGCCGACGCCAACGATCAATAATCCGTGCCGGAAGATCATTTGAAGAATGTTCGCTGGCTGCGCGCCTAAAGCGATGCGGATGCCGATTTCGTGGGTCTGCTGGGTGGCGGCATACGAGATCACGCCATAGACGCCGACAATGGCGAGAACCAGGCCCAGCGCGCCAAGGGCCGCAGCGAGAGCAGCTCCGATCTGAAACATCAGAAGTCCGTTCAGCGTGTAAAGCGCTTGAACCATGGTATGGACATCGAAAACAGGCATGGAGGGCGCGAGCGAAGCGACCACACGCTCGAGTTCAGGAATCATTGTGGCTGGGTCCGCGGCGGTGCGTACTTGCAGCGTCTCCATGGAGTTGGCGATGTAATGTTGTGACAGAGGGACATAGAAATACGGATTGATCGGGCCGGTGAAACCCTCTTGGCGTATGTCCCTGACAACACCGACGATTTCGAGCGGATGTTTCGGGTCGGTTGCGAGCGTGAGCTGCCGGCCAATCGCGTCTTTTTTGTGCCAGAAGCGTTTGGCCATGGATTCATTCACGATGGCCACATAGCGCGATTTTTGATCGTCGGCATCGGTGAAGGTGCGGCCGCGCAGCATGGGAATTTTCATCGTCTCGAAGTAATCCGTGGAGACGACGTTGTAACTGGCATTCGGCGGCGGCTGGCCGACGGGAGTATCGTAGCCATCGATCGAAAGATTGTCACCGTCGGTGTAATAGCCCAAAGGAACATAGAAAGCAGTCGTCGCCGATTGCACGCCCGGGAGCGCTCGAACGCGGTCCAGCAAGGTTTTATAGAACCCGCGGCCTTGTTCTTCGCTGTAGCCGACCTCGTTCGGGTCCATGGTCATGTTGACGACGTGGTTGGGATCGAAACCGAGCTTTGTGCGCTGCACTTCTCCCAAACTGCGAGTGAAGAGGCCGGCAATGATGAGCAGTGTGAGGGATCCGCCGACCTGCGCCATGACGAGGACATTACGTAGACGGCTTCGTCCGCTAACGACGCCCCGGCCGCTCTTGCGCAAGACGTCATTGAGGTTCAGACGGGAGGCGCGAAGAGCGGGAACGATGCCGACGACCAGACCGGTGATGAGCGCGGCTACGAATGCGTAGGAGAAGACGCGCCAATCGAAACGGAAATCGGGGTGCATTGGCAAATCCGTCCCAAGATGGAGGGAACCGACGGTTGAAGTTCCCCAATACCCGAGCAGGACGCCGAAAATTGCGCCAGCTAACGCAAGCAAGACGCTTTCGGTGAGTAATTGCCGGATCAGCATGCCGCGACCCGCGCCGAGGGCTGAGCGTATGGCCATTTCGCGTTCGCGGACCGTCGCGCGAACCAGAAGAATATTGGCAACGTTCACACAGGCGAGAACTAAGACGAGAGCCGCAAGGGTCAGGAACAGGGCCGCTACAATTGCGACGGTATTCTTTGGATCCGGGCTTGGCCGCGAGCGAAGCTCGGGATAGATTTCTAGGCTGAGGCCGTTTTCGCTCTCCGGATATTCCTGCGAAAGCCGGTGAGCAACGACGTTGAGCTCGGCTTGCGCGCGCTGAAGAGTGACGCCGGGCCGTGGCCAGGCAAGCAGGAAAAGGTTTCGCAGCACGCGGTTCGTCATGAAGTCGGGGGGATAGGCTTCGATAGAGGCCATACCGAGCGGCATGTAGGCCTGAGCTTCGGCCAGACTGTAGAGTCCGTGAAAGCCTTGGGGTGCGACGCCAATCACGGTTACCGGATGGCCGTCCATAGAGACTGTTTTGCCGATAATGCCCGGATCGGCGTCCATATGTGTTTTCCAGAAGGTGTAGCTGAGAACGATGACAGGGTCGGCGCCAAAGGTTTGACCTTCGGAGGGACGAATGAAGCGGCCCAGAGCGGGCGTGATGCCGATCGCGGAAAAATAGTTGGGAGTGACGAACGCGGTGGCGATGCGATCGGCTTTATGGCCGACGCTGAGGCCATCCAAACCCCACTGATAGCCGATGATATCCGACAGTACGCCGGCCGTTTGACTCCGAATATCGCGATATTCGGCAACCGAGAAGTTGCTCTGTAAAGGGCCGTGTTTTTGGCGGAAGGCAAGCGTAACAAGCCGCGATGCGTCCCGAACGGGCAGCGGACGAAACAGCAACGAGTCCGCCATGCCGAATATGGCCGTGTTGGCGCCGATGCCGAGGGCGAGCGTCAGAACCGCGACCGATGCGAAAGCGGGATTCTTCGCGAGCATCCGGAGCCCGTATCGGATGTCACTCCAGATGGCGTCCCCGTTCATCTATTTGCGCTCAGATTTTATTTTTCCAGAACCCAGGCGAAAATGAGGCCGCCGGCAGGCACGAGCAGATATTGTTTGCCCTCCAGCTCATAGGTGGTTGGGGCTGTGAGCAAGCGCGCGCCGAGATTGACATGCCAGAGCGCCTTGCCGGTTGCGGGATCGAGCGCGAGCAGATTGTTGTAATTGTCTCCTGTAAACAGAAGATTTCCAGCGGTGGTCAGCATTCCACTCGAGCCTTCCCCGTGACCGAGTTCGTGTTTCCATCGCACGTCGCCGGTTTGATAATCGATGGCTTCGAGGACGGAGTCTGCCCAGAGATTGCGGTCGCGGCCAGCCCAGCCTTCCGGCTTGCCCTCAGCGGTCATATAGAAGATGCTCCAGAGCCGACGCGCGCTGACATAGAACAGGCTGGTTTGCGGGTCAAAGCTGGGGGCCATCCAGTTGGTTGCGCCGTCGGAGCCGGGCGAAACGAGAGTGCCATCGGCTTTCGGTTCCATGCTGGGATTGGGAATCGGCTCGCCGCGGGAATCGATGCCCTTGGCCCAATTGGTAGGAATGAACGGAGCCGTGAGAATGTGCTCTCCGGTGGTTCGGTCAAGCAGAAAGAAATAGCCGTTCCGGCTGGCTTGAGCGAGCAGCTTGCGATGCACGCCTTTGTATTCGTCATCGAAGATAACCGGCGTCTGCACCGCGTCCCAATCGTGCGTGTCATGCGGAGAAGGCTGGAAATGCCAGTTCATCTTGCCGGTATCTGGATTTAGCGAAACGATGGAACAGGTGTATAAGTCGTCGCCTTTGCGGAAATCGCCGTTGAGCACGGGATTCGGATTACCAATGCCCCAATAGAGCTGGTTCAGGCCGGGATCGTAGGTGCCGGTCATCCAGGTCATGCCGCCGCCATGAGTGATCGCATCGGTGCCGTGCGGCCAAGTTTCCGAGCCGGGTTCGCCGGGCTTGGGTTCGGTGTTCCAGCGCCACTCGATTTTGCCGGTTTCGGGTTCCACGGATTCGAGAAATCCGGGAATGTCGGTGGCATCGCCGGAGACGCCGACAATCACGTGATTGCGAATGACCAGCGGAGCCATGGTAGCGAAGTATTCGAGCTTCGGATCGGCGAGTTGGATGTTCCATCGGACGGAGCCGTCCTTTGCGTCGAGCGAAATCAAGTGACAATCCGGCGTCTCGAAGTAGAGCCAATCTTTATACATGCCGACGCCACGATTCCCGATGTGATCGCCGACGGATTCGCGATAGTAATGCCAGACGATGCGGCCGGTCCGCGCGTCGGCGGCCCAAACGTTGTCGGGAGTTGTGAAATACAGAATGCCGTTAACCATCAGCGGAGTCGATTTGATGCCGACCGACTGAGGTTGCAGCACCCACGCAAGCGTCAAGCGCTGTACGTTGCCCTGGTTGATCAGGGCGAGATCACTGAATCTCTTGCCTGAGTAATCGCCGTTGAACGTGGGCCAATCGGTTGATAGCGGCTTCAAAAGAGCTTCCGGATTCAGGCCTTCGTCAGGGCCGGCTCCCAAGCACATCACAGACGAAAGTGCCCACAGAACGGTACCTAGAACGAGCTTTTTCATGGCTATTTCAGGGTCTCCAGATAAGCGAACAGGTTGTGGATGTCGGCCTCGGTGTATTTATTCATGAGCTCGCGATGCGCTTTCAAGGGATCGTGGAGCTGCACTTCGACCGAATCGCGCGGAAACGAGTGATACCAGCCATCCTGGCAGAAGAGGCCGATATTGAACTCGTCTTCGTAGACCACTTTGCCTTCACAGCGATCGCCGTTGCGAAGTTTTACCACGGCGGTTGGAACAACTTTTGAACTTTTCGAACCTTCGGCGCTTGCCGGGTAAACCATCGCCTGTTGCAGGTCGATGGGTTTCAGCTTTTTGGCGATGCCGGCGAGGTCGCCAGTCGGCGAATGGCATCTGGAACACTCGCCTGGGCCGTCGAAGAAGGCCTTCCCCGCAGCGGCGTTGCCCGTGAGCAGCTTCGAAAGAGGATAATCGCCGGGCACGTGAGAACTGTGGAGAGCTGCAAAGGCCTGGTGATGGAGAAAAGCCACGATATCGGCGATTTGCGTGTCGCTCAGCGTGGAAAAGCTGGGCATGCCTTTATCGGGACGGCCATTGCGGATTAATGGACCCAGCAGATCTCCGCGATCGTCGTGGTTTACGAGCGTGGAACGAACCAGATCAGGAGCGCGCGCGCCGGTAGCATCTTCTCCATGGCAAAAGCCGCAGGTGGAGCGAAACAGCGCGCGTCCACGTCCCGACCGAAGCCGGATCTTCGTTCGGTTGATCGCGAGGTTGGGGAATGGCTTGTTGGTGCTGCGCGGAGGCGAGAGCGGTAAATGCCAAAAGGAGAACCGGGAAAAGCGTTCGACTTGGAAGCCGCATAAACCAACATTATTACGGGAGCGCCGCTACGGTACGTTATATCGAGGGGTTCGCCGCATGAAAAAATCGCTTGCGCTTGCAGTTGCCCTAGTTGCGTCCTTCTGTTTCGCCGCCCCACCTCCGCGCGGCAGCGCCTCCATCACACCGCCCGAAAACCTGGTCCTCAACAATATCCCCAATCTGCCTGTTTCCATCGCCGAAACGGCCGGGCGTTATGCCGATTACCGCACCGCTCTTCCCACGGACTGGCATCCCACCCGCAGAGAACTGCTCATCTCCACGCGTTTCGGCAATACGCCGCAACTTCATTCAGTCGCGATGCCTAGCGGCGAGCGCCGGCAGCTCACCTTCTTTACCGAACCCGTCCGCGTCGGCAAATATCATCCCAATGGCGGCGATTACATCGTGTTTTCGAAAGACATCGGCGGCGGCGAATGGTATCAGCTCTTCCGCTACGATGTTGGGACCGGCGAAAGTACCTTACTTACCGACGGCAGATCCCGCAATGAACTTGGGCCGTGGTCCACGCGCGGCGATGAGATCGCCTACACCTCCACTCGGCGCACCGGCAAGGACACGGATCTCTGGGTAATTAATCCAGCCAACCCCAAAACCGATCATCTGGTGGCGCAGTTTTCTGGCGGGGGATGGTCGCCGCAAGACTGGTCTGCCGATGACAAAAAGATCCTGGTGGTCGAATATCTCTCAATCAACGAAAGTTATCTCTGGATCGTCGATGCCGGGACGGGCGAAAAAACCGCACTAACTCCGCGTGATCACTCAGAGCAGGTCTCCTACGATAACCCGCGTTTCAGCAAAGATGGAAAAGGCATCTACGTCACCACCGATCAAGGCTCAGAATTTCACCACTTGGTTTATCTCGATCTCGCAACGAAACAGACACGCGTGCTGACGCAGAACATCCCCTGGGATGTGGACGAATTCGAAATCTCCTGGGACGGGAAGAAGATCGCGTTCGTCACCGATGAGGAGGGTCTCGGCAAACTCCACTTGCTCGATACCGCAACGGGCCACGAACTCCCTGTGCCGGAGGTGCCCAGCGGGATTATCCGAGATTTGACTTGGCATCGGAACAATCGCGACCTCGCCTTCGCGGTCAGTTCCGCGCGTTCGCCTTACGATTCCTACTCGCTCGATGTGAGGAGCTGGCAAAGTCGATCGCTGGACGCATAGCGAGACCGCCGTCCCTACCAGCGAATTTCCCGAAGCCGAGCTGGTTCACTGGAAGAGCTTCGACGGAAAAACAATTTCCGGATTTCTCTATCGCCCGCCCGCTAAGTTCTCGGGCAAGCGGCCCGTGATGGTGGTGATTCACGGCGGCCCCGAAGGCCAAACCGCGTCCCGGCTTTCTTGGCTCCTATAACTATTTGCTCAACGAACTCGGCATCGCACTAGTTTGGCCCAACGTCCGCGGATCGACAGGCTACGGCAAAACTTTCAGCAAACTCGACAACGGTTTTCTGCGCGAGGGCACTTACAAAGACATCAACGCGCTTTTCGATTGGATCGGCACACGCCCGGATCTCGACGCCGATCGCATTGCGGTCATGGGCGGCAGCTATGGCGGCCATATGACGCTCGCGATTTCGACGTTCTACAGCAACCGCATCCGTTGCTCGATCGACATCGTCGGCATGTCGAATCTCGTCACCTTCCTCGAGCACACAGAAGCCTACCGGCGTGATCTCAGGCGCGCCGAATATGGTGACGAGCGCGATCCGAAGATGCGAACGTTCCTTGAAAAAATTGCGCCGATGAACCATGTCGATATGATCCGTAAGCCGATGTTAATCGTCGCCGGGCAGAATGACCCTCGTGTTCCGGTGAGCGAGTCGAATCAGATCTTCGCGGCGCTCAAAACACAAGGCACGCCCGTCTGGTACATGGTCGCGAAAGACGAAGGCCACGGTTATCAGAAAAAATCGAACTTCGATTTCGAGCAGTACGCGTCCATCGCGTTCTTGCAGAAATATCTGCTAATGGATTCCAACAGCGCCGCGTACTGATTCGAGCAGCTTTGCGGGATCGTATGCCACGCCCTGCTTGAAGACATACTTCACTTTTTCGACATCTGCGATGCGCGTCGAGGGATCTCCCTCGACCACGACTAAGTCCGCCTGCTTGCCAGCGCGCAATCGAGCCAATGCGGTTTTGCCGGTTCAGATACACCGCGCCGTTTTGCGTATAGATGTGTATGGCCTCTTCGGGTTTGAACCCCGCTTCGACCAGTAGCTCCAGATTACGCTCATCGCCGAATCCCGCGAGCGCGCCGCCGTTTCCGGTCGGATCACAGCCGGCAATCAGCAGGCCGCCCGCGGCCACGAATTCGCGCTCGAAATCCATTTCTTTTTTGAGCCACGCGAAATTGAGCGGGCCCGGATGAGATGATGCACGATCTTTCGAAGCCAGATAGCTTTCCGCAGCCTGCGGTGACATCGCGTCCAGCATGCGCGGCTCGAGCGGCGGCCGTCCCGGCAGCATGGCATCGAATACCGCGAGTGTCGAAGTAACCGCCACTTTGTGCTGAACCAGCGTGTGAATCATTTTCTGCGCTTCAGGGCCTTTCAGGTCCAGGCTCATGACGGCCGCCATGCTTTGACGTTCGTCGGGACATACGTCGCGTTGCTTACCGGGTGTAAATTCGGTGTCGACCAGCAGACCGTGTTCCAGATCGTCGATCCCCAGCTCCGCGGCTTCTGTAAATCCAACCGTGCAGAGATGTCCGGTCAGCTTGAGTCCGCGCTCGTGCGCCGCTTTGATTGCTTCCGCGAGCGCATCGTGCGAAATGTTCATGTAGGCCTTGAACGATGTCACGCCTTCCTGCGCCCAATACTCGACCAGGCGCCGCGCCTGTGCCGGTGACTCGACTACCGGCATCTGAATCGCATATCCGTTAGGCCCCTGAATATACGGGCCGGTCACATCGATCGCCGGTCCTGGAATAGTGGCCGCGTCAATGGCTTTTTTGATATTGAGATCGGTGTAAGGCTCTAGCGATCCGGTCGTCCGCATGGTCGTAACGCCGGATGCAAGGTACAGCCGTGGAGCACTGAAGGCCTGCTCGGCATAGAGCCACATGCCCGGTGTCGGCGGATAAAAGGACGGGTAGAAGAGATGCTCGTGCATCCCAACCAAGCCTGGATAGACCGTATCGCCCGTGAGATCGACGCGCCGCGCCCCAGCCGGGATTTGAACCGACGCCGCATCGCCCGATGCGGCAATCTCCCCGTGCGCAACGACGATGGTTTCATTCGCGCGCGCGGGCGCGCCGGTCCCGTCAATCACGCGGACGTGCTCAAGCGCGACTATCGGATCGTTGAAAGCAATAAAGGGCTGAACTCCGGCCGTAGTCTGCGCATGAGTGAGCTGAGCCAGAACGGCGAAGACGATCAAACAAGCGTGACATCGCATCGCGCTTGATTGTGCCACATGCAGCGCGCACGCGGCTGTCGGGTTGTCGCCCGATTCACAGGCGGAAGCGGTAAACGGATGTTGTCAGTGCCGGTGGCGTAACGAAATCGGCCGGGTAAACGGGATGAATTCCTGCATGAAGTTATAGGCCGCGTCCGCCCCCAATCCAATGATGCCGCGTTTGAATCCATCTCCGACGCTCGAAGTGCTCCGCGGCTGCCACACGTTTATAAACTGGGCCGCGCCAAAGTCGCTGAAGACTCTCGCATACGCGAATGACGGACTCCCGTCGTCGTTCTTGCAAATAATCACCTGCTTTAACGCGTTCAGCGCGCGTTGCTTCTTGCTCTTGTCTTCCGACGGGAAGTAGCGCGGGTCCTCGTGAAACGCCGATTCCAGAACAAATTCGAAGCTCTGGCGCGACAGATTGCCAGCAAATCCAGACCCATAACGTTCGGCGAAGCCGTCGAACCCCTGCGCCCACTCATGCGGCGAATTCAAACCCTGTCCAAAAGCGGCGCTGATTCCGGCCGATACGAAACCCCGAAGACCAAACGTTTGCACTACCCGATAATCGAACTTGTCGCGAACCGTGAATGGCGGCGCGGCTTCCGTATTCGGAATTTGAAGCGCTGCCGGCGGCTCACCGGGCTGCTGTGCCGGCGGTTGCAATTGCCCAGGTTGTGGCGGCGGTGTTGCAGTTTGCGGTGCCTGGCCCAGCAAAGATGAGCCCACCATCAGAAAACCGACGAACGCGGCGGCTGCCGGTTTTAGGTTCGAAAAAAGCTCGCGAGCTTTGGGCATTCGGGCCTTTCTCATGAGAGCATGGCGACGTGTGCGCCTGGTGAAGCGCGCATTCTCAAATCGCAGTCATCTTTCGAGACGACCGAAACCAACTACGCTTACTACATCGGCTTCCCGAAGCCCAAGATTATAGGTCGAATTAAATCTTTGGCGTAAAGGCGCTATAACGCCGGGTCCTGAAAGAGCCGAATCCCGGCGATTCCTTCGGCGCCTGCTTGCATGCAGTCCGACGCGTTCTCCCAATTCACTCCGCCGAGGGCAAACACCGGCTTCCCCAACCGGCAGGCGTTCTTTAACGCATCCAGCCCGATCGGCGCGCCTTTATCTGGCGATTCAAAGACCGGGCCAAACGTCAACAAAATCAGCGCTTGTGCGCCGAATCTCGTCGAGCGTGTGGCAAGATCGCGCGACAATCAATCCCGGAAGGGTCTCCTTCGGGGCTTGCGACGGCAGATGAACGCCATCCGCACCCGTCGCGAGTGCGATATCGGCGCGTGCATTGATCAAAATCTTTGGGGACGCGTGCTTGCGTATCTCCTGGTCGCGCAGTTCGAGCACCGCGAGCGTAAACTCAAACACCTCCCGCGCGCTCAAATCTTTTTCGCGGATCTGGATAAAATCCACGCCTAAATGCATCTGATCGCGGATCACTTCGAGCAATGGGCGGAAGCCTCCCACCGCTTTCCGATCCGTGATGTAATAGCGCTTCATGGCCTTGCGCCCGCCTTACGCGATGAAGTATACAGCAGAGCCTGGAATCCCGACCTCCACGCGATCACTGCCCCGAAGCTGCTCATATTCGGACTCGCTCACGGTTGCGACGAAGCCATGCTCGAGCGCCATCCGAACACCGCGTGCCGAGAGAGCCGCGTCCACGACTCGCAGCGTGATCGCATCGCCAGCGGCGCTTGTGCCCGGCGCCCGTACGCGCACTTCCGATTGCCGCAGCACCAAAAATCCGTGATCGCCGATTAAGCGGCCGGGCAGATAAGGCCCTTCGATCTCATGGCCCAGCACGGCAATGCGGCTGGTATGCCTTCCGGGGTCGAGCGATGCAATCGCCGCGGGCACGATGTTGTAGAGTCCCAGGGATCGCGCGATGTCGAGCGTTGCGGGCCGCGAAAACACCGCCTCCTTGTCGCCCGACTGCAGCACGCGTCCGCGATCCAGCAGGTAGACGCAATCGGCCAGCTCGAAGCATTCCTCGAGATCATGCGTTACCAGCACAATCGGCGCATGCAGCCGCTGCTGGGTCTCGCGCAAGACGTCGTAGAACGCCTCCCGCAATCGCGCATCCAGCCCGCGCGTCGGCTCATCGAGCAAGAGCAGCGTCGGTTCGCTCACCAGGATACGGGCCAGCGCCGCGCGCTGTTTCTGTCCACCGGAAAGTTGCGCCGGCTTTCGAGCTGCCAACTCGCCTAACTCGAATGCCTCGAGCAATTCGTTGACGCGCCGGTGCCGGTTCAAGCCGCGTCCTTTGACACGCTTCGCGGATGATGCCGCAAAGCGCAGATTTTCCCGCACAGTCATGTGCGGAAACAGCGCGTGATCCTGGAAAATATAACCGCAGCGCCTTTGCTGCGGCTCCAGATGCACTTGCGTCGCGGCGTCGAAGAAGAGCTGATCCTGCACCAGAATGCGTCCTTCATCGGGCCGCGCAAATCCGGCCAGGCAATCGAGCAGTAGCGTTTTTCCGGCGCCGCTTGGACCCGTGACGGCCGTAATTCCGGCACCGGCTGAAAACTGAACGTTTAGCTCGAAAGCTTGCCAGTCCCGTGCCGCTGGAAGCCGCTTAATCAGCCGCGCGTCGACGCGACGCTCGAGGGAACGTGCTGCAGCAATGTCCTGGGCGGCCGCCATTCTTATGTAGCGCCGCTCGCCCGTCTGGCACGCGAAAGATAACTCGCGGGCCATAACAACGCCAGCGCCACGCAGGAGACGACCAGCACCAGGACCCGGGCCAGCCGGCCGTTGCCGGACTCCACGGCATTGTAGATGGCAACCGAGAGCGTCTGTGTTCGTCCGGGAATGTTACCCGCGACCATGATGGTCACTCCGAAGTCACCCAGAGAGCGCGCAAAACTCAATGTTGCGAGGGAACTAAGACCGCGCCTCGCGAGCGGCAGGGTAATGCGCCAGAAGGTGCGCCATTTCGAAGCCCCCAGGCTATGCGCCGCCCACTCATAGCGGTAATCGACGGCTTCGAGCACCGGCCTCGCCGCCTTGATGTAAATGGGCGCGGAATGCAGAAACGCCGCCACCACTGCCGCCTGCCATGTGAACACCAGCGGTTGTCCGAAAACCATCTCGTACAGATGGCCGACCGGCGACGCGCGCCCCGCCAGCACCAGCAAATAATACCCGAGCACCGTTGGCGGCAAGACCAGCGGCAGGGTAATGAGAGCATCCAACAGGTTTTTGCCACGAAATGACCGGTGCGATAACACATACGCCACCAGCGTTCCCAGCGTCAGCACGAAAAACGTCGCCAGCCCAGCGACGCGAAGGCTCAACCAGAGCGGGAACCAGTCGATTGCGGGTTCAGCCATGGAGGTTGGGGCAGAACGATCTAGCGCACAGGGCGTTCGGTGCCCGTTGTGCGCATTTTAAGTAAGTATAGCCGTGAGGCGTGCAAAAGCTTGAAAACCCGCGCAAAGCGGCGTATGATTCTGCGAGGAGACACCGTCGTCAATGAACCTCGTCATCAACCTGATTGTGTGGGGCGTGCTGCTGATCATCACGATCATCCTATGGATGTACCGCCGCTTTCTTGAGAACCGGGAAGATCACTATATTCATCTGCACGGCGATGATCGCGATTCGAAAGTGCTCCAGCAGCAGACTTCGACCGGCAAAAAGGTCGACACCATCAGCAAGTCGACTAGAATTCTCTTGATCGTCGTGATTCTCTACGGTTTAGCCATTGCGGCTGTCGAAGTGTATAAGGCGTGGAACAACACCGGCTCCTAGGGTACGCTCATCGCTGTTGTTCTCTGCCGCCTTATTAAACGCGGCGACGCGGCTACATTGAGAATCGAGTGTTCACGGCTGAATATCGGGCGCAATTGCGCACGAAGTTATTGGAATATGCCGCGAGCGAGCGCCGCCTGGCCGGAGCTGCAATCACAGGATCGGCGGCAGCCGGCCGGGAGGATCGATGGTCCCCTTGGCCGCAGCGCGATAAGATAAAAGTTCTACCCGCTCGCCTGTCAATAGCAGCAGGCCAGCATTCGAAACAGGGGCTTGTCATTCATTGGGTATCGGAAGGTGGTGAAATTTTAGTTGGCAGAAGTTCATCTGCAGGATGGCGAAACGCTCGAAAGCGCGTTGCGCCGCTTCAAGCGTAAAGTGCAGCAGGAAGATATCGTCAAAGAGATCAAGCGGCACTCATTTTATTTGAAGCCCGGAGAAAAGCGCCGCACGAAAGAGGCGCTTGCCAGAAAACGTAACCGGAAGAAGCGCCCGCGCGATATCGAGTGATAGCGCGCTCATGCATCCCCCGTCAGGCCCGCCGGACTAATCGTCCCGAGCGGGCCTTTTCATTGCTGTTGCGGGGGCCGGGCCGGCGCGGCAGTGGGCATCGCCTCTTCGGTGTATCCGGCCGGAATGGCAAATTTCGAATCGTCGACCGGGCCTGGAACGAAGTTTGAAGACTGGGTTTCCATCGTAAGAAACGGCGCATTTGGATTGGCGTTGTGACCCATCATCGGTGAGGCAACGCCGCGCACCTCGATGTCAGAAAGTACCGGATAGCCGTCTTGTTGCAACGCGGCTTTTATCGCTGCATTGATGGCCGCGCCCGCCGAACCCAATCCCGGCGATCCGCCGAATGCGAACGCGTATTTTTCGGATAGACGCTTGTAGTACTCGGCGATCTCGTGTGTGGCCGCGTTCGCCGGAACGAGCCATAGGTCCATCTTGACGGTCATCTGCGCGTTAGCGCTGCCTGGCTTCGCCGTCATTGTGACGATGTCTTCGGTCGCGTTCTGGCCATCGATCACCTTCGTCTGCCCAGTCTTCGCGACCTTCACATCGAACTGCAGATCGCCGCTTTCCTGCTGATGCATCGCTCTTTGCGATTGCTCGAGGCGCTGCCGCATCTGGTCGAACGTCTGCGTGCGGTAGGTGTGGTTTTGGTTATTAAAAGTTGTGATCGTCCCCGCATCCAGATCCATAATGGTCGCCAGCCCGCTCGGAGACACGCGTGCCATTTTCGGTCCCTTGATGTAGACCGTGTAGTCCTGGTCTCGAAAAGCGCTCGCCATAGCTCCGCCCTTGCGACCGAGCATCGGGTTATTGGCCAAGCGGCGCATCATGTCTACGATGGACCCGCCGGTAAATTTCAGCGTCTGGTCGTATGTGACATCGGCGAGCGCACATCCGGACACAAGCGCCGCCACAAAAACGATCCGCAAACAAGCCTTCAAATGAATTCCCTCCAACCGCCAAGTGTAATAAACAAGGGCCCGTAATGGTGGCAGCACTTCGTGGAAGCTAGAGTACTTATTACCTCCTGCCCTTGACGAAGGCAATTTTCGCTGGATATAATCTCTCTCCAGTCGCTCCTGATACTCAACTGAATCGTTTGATCCCTGCCCGGCGTCTGCCCGCACGGAATTTCAGGTCGAAACGGAGTCTTTGGTGATGGATAACATACTCGAGCTTTTCTGCCCGCGAACCCGCATGCCCGCTCGTGGAAATGCGGCGCTCCTCTCTCTCGCTTTGTTGCTCGGTTTCGGCGCGCGCCCAAGCTTCGCCGCCGACGAGAAAGCGATGACGCATTCGCAAATCGCAGAGGCCAACCGGCCTGGCACCATCATGATCGTTACCGATTGGACCAGTACCATCGCGGTCGGCCACGAACAGATTGAAGGGCAGGCGCTGGTTCAGTTCGCCGACAACCAGGCCAAGCTCGGCCTCATCCCGAACAATCCCAACGCGGAATTCAAGGCCTTGTTCGAGGAACTTCTCAACCATCCGTCTCTCTACATGATTCCCTCAAAGACCGACGTGATCCAGCAGGAAGTTCACGCGCTGGTAAGCGGATCCGGATTCATCGTCACTCCGGATGGTTACATTGTCACTAACGCCCATGTCGTCTATGAGGACCCCAATACCCTCCGGCAGACCATCGTGAGCGACTGGCAATACAACGAGATGAAGCCGCTCATTCAACAGGATTTCGCCAATTTCAAGAAAGACATCATCGCGGCTTCCGGTAAAGTGGGCGGCGCTGCGCTGCAGGGCGCAATCGCGCAGGAGATCGAAGACCGGATCAACGATTTCGTGCGCGCCGAAGAAGTTTACTACATGCACAACATGGAGCTGCAGGGCGTGCAGACGCAGGTCTTCGCGCTCCTGGGGGTCGCCATACCCGGCCTGCCCACCCAGCCCAAGGGTACTCCGTGTGACATCCGCAAGCGCGGCGAGCCCACGCCCGGCAAAGACGTCGCCATTCTCAAAATCGAGCAGAATGATCTGCCCACCGTTCCCGTCGGTGATGACAGCACCCTCAGAGTCGGCGATCCCATCATCGTTCTCGGCTACCCCGGGGCCGCCAACATCAATAAACAGCAGGTGGGCGTCGAATCCACACTCACGCAAGGCGACCTTAGCGCTCGCAAGACCATGCCCGGCGGTTGGCAGGCTCTGCAGACCAGCACCGAAATCAATCACGGCAACAGCGGAGGCCCCGCTTTCAATGACCGCGGCGAAGTAATCGGGATCGCCACCTTTGGCCCCAGCGAAGAAGGCGTTCGCGGCATCAACTTCCTCGTTCCCATCAGCGTCGCTAAGGAATTCCTAAACGAGCTGAATGTCAAACCGCAGCAGAGCCATCTTTCGAAGCTGTATCAGGCAGGCATCGCCAGCATGAGCGGCAGTTGCTACAAGGGTGCGCTCGATAAGTTCAAAGAGATCAGCGACCTCAGCCCCGGCTTTCCTTTCGTGCAGGATAAGATCACGCAATCGCGCAACGCCATCGACCAGGGCCTTGACCGTTGCTGGATGCCGAGCCCCACTTACATCGCCGGGGGTGTCGTGCTGTTGCTGATTATTCTTCTGTCGATTTTCCTCCTGATGCGCCGCCGCACGCCGGTGATGCAACCCGCCGCTGCCGGAGGTGTTCCCATGGGTGCCATGCCCGTCATCACTCCGAGTCCCACTGTTGTGGATGTAAACCCCAGACTCGCTCCAGAAATCGGCCCCGCCTTCTCGCAAAGCTTTGGTAGCGTGCAAGGCACTTCTGGCCCAGTGGTAGGCAAGCGCTTTGAGGTCACCAAGCAAGGTCTCCTCATCGGCCGCGATCCCTCTAAGTGCCAAATTGTCGTGAATGATAACGCGGTCTCCAAAGAACACGCCTGGATCGTCCCCGTCGACGGTGCGACCGTGGTGATCGACCGCGGTTCCACAAACGGCACCTTCGTGAATTCGGTCGACGCGCCTAAAGTAAGTAAGGTGCGTCTGCAAAATGGCGACAAGATCTTCATCGGTAAGGGAGTCGCCTCGTTTACGTATTTCAGTAGTTAGAATTCTCGAGCACCCGAACGGAGGACCATCATGGCCAAATTCTGCGCCAACGGACATCAAATGGAAGATTCCTGGGAGATCTGCCCTTATTGCCAGAAAACCGGCTACCAGTCGCCCGGGCTCGGCAAGACGCGCATCGAAGATGCCACGCCGATGGCCGCGACCACGCCCGCCGCGACCGCGCCCGCCGGGCGCAAGACCGTGCTTCTGTCGCAAAAGTACAAAGCGCCGGTGGTCGGGTGGTTTGTCGCGCTCGACGGCCATCACAAAGGGGAAGACTTCCGCTTGCGCGAAGGTCAGAACACTATCGGCTCCGACGAAGGCTGCGATATCGTCCTCAGCGATTCCACCATCTCCGCCAAGCACGCCAGCCTGCGTTACAAAGAGGGCAAATTTGTCCTTACCGATCTCGATTCGAGCAACGGCTCCTTTCTCAATGACAATGGCGATTCGATCGCGCGCGAAGAGCTGAAGGACAACGATGTCGTCCGCTTCGGCGATGTCAAATTGAAATTCAAGTGCCTGTGATGTGCCGTCAACCGATGGGGTAGCGCTTATGGAGATTCGGCCCGGGCTGGAGCTGGCCAATCTTACCGACGTTGGCTGCGAGCGGGAAAACAACGAAGACTATTTTTGTTACACCGAGCCGCAAAACGAGGAAGACTTTCGCCGCAAGGGGCGTCTGGCCGTCATTGCTGATGGTATGGGCGGCCAGGAAGGTGGGGAAATAGCCAGCCGCCTCGCAGTGGAAGCTGTCCGCGACGCGTATCTCGCGCATACTGACGGCGACCCGCACGCTGCTCTGATTTCCGGGTTCCGCGCTGCGCATGAAGCGATCCGCGACTGGGTTCGCCATTATCCGCACCTGCAAGGCATGGGCACCACCTGTACCGCGGTGGTAATCGCGCAAGGCCAGGCGCATTTCGCGCACATCGGCGATTCGCGCCTTTATCTTATTCGCGGCATGTCGATTTCGCTGCTCACGCGGGATCACACTGTCGTCGATCGATTAATCGAGCAGGGTGTCATCGCGCCCGAAGACGCCGCAACGCATCCGCAACGTCACGTGCTCACGGCCGCGCTCGGCGCGAACCGCGAGGCGAGTGCGGATTTTTCTCCAGAACCGATTCCACTTCAGCCCGGCGATGTGCTCGTACTCTGCACCGATGGCCTGTGGGGCCAGATCACCGCGGCCGAGTTGGTCTCCGCCGTTCGCAGCATGGCGCCGCAACACGCCTGTAAGCATCTCGCAAATCTCGCCAAAGAACGGGGCGGCCCGGACAACCTCACTATTCAGATACTGCAGCTCGGCCACGCCGCAAGCGCAAACGGCAGCCGCTGAGTATGATCGGTTCCCGCATCGCCAACTACTTGATCCAGGACAAGCTTGGTGAAGGCGGGATGGGATTGGTCTTCCGGGCCGTCGACCTCAATCTCGACCGTCCGGTGGCCATTAAAGTTCTCGGCCCCGAGCTTGCCCGCTCGAGCCAATTCGTCGCCCGCTTCCGCCATGAAGCGAAGGCCCTCGCCAACCTTAACCACGTCAACATCGCGACTCTCTACACCTTCATCGATGCCGACGGCCAATACCTGATGGTCATGGAATACCTCGAAGGCGACACCTTCGACTCACTCATCCGCAAGCTCCACCGCATCCAGTGGACGGACGCGATTTGCTGGACGAAGCAGGCGCTGCTCGGCATCGGTTTTGCCCATCATCACAACATCATTCACCGCGATATCAAACCGAGCAACCTGATGCTTACCCGCTCAGGAATCGTCAAAGTGATGGATTTCGGCATCGCCAAGGTGCTCGGCGCACAAGGTATCACCGGCACCAGCTCTCATCTCGGCACCGTCGCCTACATGTCGCCCGAGCAGATTCGCAATTCGCCACTCGACACACGAACCGACATATACAGTCTCAGCGTCACGCTGTTTCAAATGCTCACCGGGCGTCTACCCTTCTTGGGCGCCGATTTCGACATGATGTCCGCGCACCTGAACACTCCTCCTCCGCGCCTAATTCCGTTTTGCCCTGAACTGCCGTGCGAGCTGGAAGAGGCTGTCCTCAGAGGGATGGCGAAAAATGCCGCCGCGCGGTATCAATGCGCCGAAGAGTTCGGCGCCGCGCTCGATCAGGTTGAGCGGCACGCGCAACGCATAGGGCCGCCGCACGTCGTCCCGGCACCCCAACCCAACCTGGGGGCCGTGAATTCTGCGCGTGCCGCTCCACGGCCATCGCCGCCGCGCCTTCAATCACCGGTCGCCCCTCCGCAGTTTTCGCCGCGGATTCATTCGCCTGCTGCGTCACCACCATCGCCGCCGCGCATCCAATACCGCGCGGCTCCTAGCCCTCCGCGCCGCAGCCCCAGTACATCCTCGCGCCGTGCCCGCAATCGCGGCTTTGTTTCATTGTGCATTGGCGTCGCGATTTTCGCGCTGTTGATCTACGCAGGCTGCCGCCTGGAAAACGTCGGCCCGTTTTTAGCCTGCGCGGTGTTGCTCTACTTTTTCCCTATTCTCATCGCGGCGATTTCGCGCAAGCGCAACGGCCCCACCGTCGTGCGATTGAATACTCTTCGCGGGTGGACGGGCGTCGGCTGGATCGAGGCCATGAAGCATGCTCTCGCGGACGACGACTAGTCCGCATTCCATAGATTTGACCGGCATAATCTTGAAGGAGAACACCCCGTTATGATTGGCACAACGCTCGCGAACTACCGCATCGAAGAAAAAGTCGGAGAGGGCGGCATGGGCGTCGTCTACAAAGCCACCGATCTCAACCTCGACCGGCTCGTCGCCATCAAAGTTCTCTCGGCCGATATCTCCAACGACCCCGGTCTCCTCGAGCGCTTCCGCGCGGAAGCCAAGGCGCAGGCAAATCTCAACCACGCGAATATTGCATCCTTATACACGCTCCTGACCGTGGATGACCGCACCTGCATCGTGATGGAGTATCTGGAAGGCGAAACACTCGACCAGATGCTGCGCCGCCGGGGACTCATCCCGTGGGAAGAAGCGGTTCCGCTGTTTCGCCAGGCCTTGCTCGGCATCGGTTTCGCCCATCGCATGGGCATTATCCATCGCGATATCAAGCCCAGCAACATCATGGTCAACAAATACGGCGTGGCCAAAGTGATGGATTTCGGGATCGCCAAAGTGCTCGGGGGCCAGCGCCTCACTCGCACGGGAACGCAAGTCGGAACGGTCGCCTACATGTCGCCCGAGCAGATCCGCAACCGCCCCGTTGATATTCGCTCCGACATCTATTGCCTCGGCGTCACGCTTTACGAACTTCTGACGGCGCACTTGCCTTTTGAAAGCGACAGCGAGTTCGAGATCATGTCGAGTCACGTGAACACGCCGCCGCCTCCGCCGACGCGCCATTATCCGTACATCCCGCACGGCATCGAACAGTGCGTCCTCAAAGCTCTTGAGAAAGATCCCGATAAGCGCTTTCAAACGGTGGAAGAATTCGGCGCCGCGCTGGAGCATCCCGGCAGCATCGATGAATGGCTCGCGACGCACACGCCGCCGTCACCTCCGCCGGTGGTTCATACCGGCGGCACCGCGCCTCCGGAAAGCGTTTCGCCCTTCGCCGCCACGGTACTCGGAGCGACGCCTCCGCCGCCATCTACGCCCGCGCCCGGTTTCCAGAAGACCATCGTTCAGCCTGCTCAGCACACTCCCCCACCCCCGCCCATGCCGCCGAGTGCGCCACCTCCCGGGTCCGCCGCAAGCAAAAAGCTGCCCATCATGCTGGCCGCTGCCGCCGTGTTACTGCTCGCGCTCGGAGTCGGGGGCTATGAAATCTTCAAGCCTAAGCCGGTGATCCACACCAGCTCAAATACCGGCGGCGGGAGTTCCAGTCTCGGCGTTCCCATGGCCGACCCAGGCTCGTCTTCGCAGCCGGCTACGGCGAGCAGTACGGACGCCTCGTCGGACAGCACATCACAGATCGATGTTTCGGGTCTTACGAAGAGCACCGCTCCCGCGACGGATACGAACCCTCCGCGCGCTGCGGCGACTGACACATCCACTCACGAGCCGCAAAAAGCCACGACTTCCACTCGCGCCGCTCGCCCTCGCAAAACCGAGCAGACCGACGAATCACAGCAGCAGCCGCAGAATCAGCAGCAGGCGTCGGTGCAGCAACCGCCTCCCATTCAACCTCCGCGTTCGGTGCAAAACGTTCCGCAACAAGTACCGCCTTCCAATCAGCAGCCTGTCCAGCCGCAGAACTCTGCTCCGCGAAATTCGGGACAGCAATTGCGCAACGGCGCGGCGGTCTTTATCGTTCATCACCGCCACGTCGGGTTCAGTGACCGCTTCAATCGCATGACGTCCTACTGCTCCGGAACGCTCACCGTCATGTCGAACGGCGATATTAGATACGATTGCCTGCAGACGCAGGATAGCCGTTGCGATCATGTCACCTTCAGCGCTGCCGATGTGAAACAGGCCAGGATCAATCACGAAGGCGGTCTTCACATCGCGACGCGCAGAGAAGGCAATTGGGATTTCTACGGCCAGGCTCAGCAGATAGAGGGCGCGCTCGCCGCAGTTACTCAGGTTGTCGCAAACGTGCGCTGAAGTTCCGTAGCTATTCGACTCGTAGCGCTTCCAGCGGCTCCGTTCTCGCCGCTCGCCACGCGGGTAGCAGGCAGGCGCACACGCCGGCTGCAATTGGAATCGCCGTAGCGCTTGCTGTAACGAACGGATCGGAGGCGCTCACTTCAAACAGCAAACTTCGAATCATCTGCTCGGCAAAGACCGCGACCACAATCGCGAGCGCGGTTCCGGCGAGCACAGGCGCAATCCCCTGTCCCATAATCAGGCCGTACACATCGCGACGGCTCGCGCCCACCGCCATTCGAATACCGATTTCATGCCTGCGCGCGGCTGCGTTGTACGCCACCACGCCATAGATTCCCAGCGCTGCGAGGAGCATCGCGCTCACTGCAAAGGCAAGCAGCAGGTTCCGTTCAAAGCGCCTGGCCGCCACCGATCCGTTAACGAGCGTTTCCATTGTGCGGAGCGCCGGGACCGGTACTTGCGAATCGATACTCCAAATGGATTTTCGCACCAATTCGGAAATCGCCGCCGGGTCCTGTTCGGTTCGAATCACAAAAGACCCGACTTCCCGGCTGCGATACCAGTACGGCATGTAGACCATCATCGGCGGCGGCTCGCTCAAATCGAGCGTCCGAATATCGTCCGCCACTCCGATGACTTCAAACGGCGCTTCGTCGGGATCGAGTCGATGAAACTGTTGGCCGATTGCGCGTTGTCCCGGCCACACCTTTGCGGCCACACTTCGTGAGATCACGGCCACATGCTTGCCGTGATCCCGGTCAGCCAAAAACCGTCCTGCCAGCAGCGGTATACGCAAGGTCTCAAAATATCCCGGGCTGATCCATCGAAAATGCCCACTCGGCTGCTCCCAACGCGGCCGGTTATCGCCAATCCGCGATATCATGTCGCCCCAATGATCTCCATCCAGCGGCAGCACGCTGACGACGCCCGCCGAAATCACTCCCGGAATCTGCCGCAATTGAGCTAATGCTCGCTCGTAAAATGCATTCCGCACGTTCAGATCGCCAATTGCTGATCGGGTAGCATGACCTCAGCGCTCAGCACGTGTCCAGCATCGAATCCGCGGTTCACCTGCATTAACCTGACGATACTCGCAATAAACAGTCCCGCTACCGCCACCAGGGCTACGCTTGCGGCCACTTCCACGACGACCAGTGCATTGCGCATGCGCCGCGCGCTGCGAGCCGCGCTGATAATACGTGCATTTCCTCGCAGCGCCGGTTCTGCATCCGCGCGTAAAGACCGCCAAAATGACAGTGTTCCGCACAATACCGCGGCAACCAGCGAAATCAGACAGGAGAAGGCGATCACTGCCAAATCGACATGCACTTCGCCGAGCCGCGGCGCTCAATCGGCATATTTCGAAGCAGCAACGGCATGATTGCCATCGCCAGCGCGATTCCCAGAACCAGCCCCACGGCGCACAGGATGAGCGGCTCCGTCAATGCGCCCGTAAACATCTGCGCGCGCGTGCTTCCGAGCGCTATCTGTATCGCCATCTCTCGCTTTTTGCTCAGAGCACGAGTAGGTAATAAATTGGCGATGTTAATGCACGCAATGAGAAACACCGCGCCGACAGCGGCGAGTAACAGCAGCAACGACCTTCTGCTTGCCCCAACCAAATACTCTTGCAAAGGAATTACCGTCGCGCTGTATTTTATTTTGTCAGGCGTTTCTTGCGAGATCGCATGTTGGAACACGTCTAACTCGGCTTCTGCTTTCCCGGCTGTAACTCCGGGCTTCAATCGTCCGATCGCAAAATAATTATGGTCGCCTTCGACCTCATGCAGAATATCCGAATCCCAGCCGAAGGGCACAAATGCTTCGATCTCCTTGTCAGTGCCCGTAAATCGCCCGGCGGTTTTCGAGCGAGGAACCGTAAACTTGGGTGGTAACACCCCGACCACCACGTATGGCCGCCCCTCCAGGGTGATCGACTTTCCCAAAATTGCCGGATCGGCCCCGTATCGCTGTTTCCACAGTCCATCCGTCAACATCACGACCCTTTGTGTCGTGGCTGTTCCTCGTCATGAGAAAACGTGCGGCCGATACGTGGCTGCACCCCGAGCACCGCAAACAGATCAGCCGTATTTTGCATGACCCCGATCTCTTCCGGGCGCCCGCCGCCCAGCGGCATCGTTTCCGGCAGCATGGCCGCAATCCCCGCAAACGCGTTGCTGTGCGCGCACCAATATAAATAATGGTTCGCATTCACCGGCAGATCGGGAAAACTTGCATCTTCTCCCGTTCTGGCTTCCTGAATAGCGACCAGTTGCTGCGGCTCCGGAAATCGCAGCGGCTTCAACAGAACTCCATATACGACAGAAAAAACCGCGGTGTTCGCGCCAATCTCCAATGTCAGAATGAGGACCACCGCCGCCGCAAAGCCTGGAGTCTGTCGCAGCCTCCGGCCTGCGTATCGCAAATTCTGCAGCCACATAGCTTCTTAGACAGAAACCTCGCAATCCGGTGTTCCCGTAAGCTATAGTCTTTGAGAGAAACTGTCATCAAGAAAGGTGAACAATCGTGAAACTGGGATTTACTTTCTGTGCCGCGGTGCTATTGGCGCTCACTGCAGCCCTGCCGCAAGAGGCGCAAGATCAGGGCGGCAGCATTCGCGTGCAGGTTCATTACACGGGGAAGGGAACGGTGAACCAGAGCCATAAGATCTATATCGCGCTCTGGGATTCGCCCGATTTCGCCCAACCAAATGCGAACACGATGCCCGTGGCGGTGAAATCGGTCGCTTCGAAAAACGGCATCGTTACGTTTTCGGATGTTAAGAAAGTACCAGCCTACGTGAGCTCTGCCTACGACCCGAGCGGCAAATGGGAAGGCAACTCCGCGCCGCCGGCGGACACCTCTGTGGGGATGTATGCGAACGGGGCCATGCAACCTTCACCAATCAATGTCGCCGCAGGGAAAACGGAGAAGGTTGAAATCACCTTCGATGACAGCGTAAAGGTCAAATAAGGCTCTTTGGTCGCTTATTGCGGCGGGGCCGCGCTCGAGGAGCCGGTCGAGGTCGAGCCGCTCGTGCTCCCGGCTGATGTCTTTGGCGCCGCATCCGCCGGCGATCCGCCGTCTTTCACGGCCTTTGCGACGGGTGCGCCCTTGGTGGCCCAATCGTGCTCCGTCGCGGCATTGCCAACCACGCCCTTCGCGACATCTTTCTTCACGTCCTGCTTGACGGTTTGATCGGCCTGCTTTGTGGCGGCGAGCGTGCCGTTGCCGAGCGCGAGCACTCGCACCGTAACGCGTTTCACGCCGAATTTCTTGCATTCCCGTGTGCTCGGCACATACAGATCCAAATGACGCCCTTCGACTTTCGCGCCCGTGTCTGCCACTACGTACTCGCCCGAGTAGCGCCCCGCATGCTTGATCTTGATCCGACTTCCGAGAGGCAGTACGGCCGGGTCCGCCGCGACCACGTGGCGATGCGTCCACTCGCCGGATGCCGTGATGCCGGTCTGCGAATAGGCCGTCGCGAGGTATCTCCCGTTCAGGCTCGGCGCATGCGCAGCCGGCGCCGCCCACGATACCGTTGCCAAAGCAACACTCACTGCGACAGACCCGATCCTCATATGTTCTAGACCACTCCGGGCGGTCAAATGCATCTCCCATTGCGAGTAGTAGGCGGTCTAGCATATGTGTGCGTTATCCGCTTCACAGCGGATCCATTGCGGTTGTATCGCGCGGCGTTGCTCGATGAGACAATCGGCGCGTGACGCGTGACAAAATCCAAAACCCTGTTTATTCCGGCTACTTTTCCGATCCGTTCGTCTGGAAACAGAACGGAACCTATTACGCCTTCGGAGGCGCGCCGCCTCAGCCGGAACACGCGGACCCTGCGGTGTTCCCCGTCCTTGAATCGTCAAACCTCGTCAATTGGGTGCCTCGTCAACCCGCGCTCCATATGCTCCACCCCGCCTATGGTTCCGATTATTGGGCGCCCGAAATCGCCTCCATTGGCGGAAATTTCTATATGTACTACTCGCTGGGATTCGGGGACAAAGGGCATCATTTACGAGTCGCCATGAGTTCCCGCGCGTGTGGAGCTTACGAAGATACCGGGAAGTTGCTCACAAATCCGTTCTATTGTCCTTTTGCCATCGACGCTTCTCCGTTTCAAGACGAGGACGGTGCCTGGTATCTCTTTTACGCACGGGATTTTCTCGACACAGACGCGGGCGCACGCATCGGAACGGGAATCGTGGTTGACCGGCTTCTCAATGCAACCACGCTCGCCGGGGAACCGACAATCGTCCTGCGCGCCCATCACGATTGGCAGCGCTTCATGAGGAACCGCATCATCTACGGCGCGGTATACGACTGGCACACGCTCGAAGGTCCCTGCATCCGTAAACGCAATGGACGCTACTGGTGTTTATACAGCGCGGGGCGGTGGGAGGATAACACGTACGGCATTGATTTTGCGGTAGCCGACCATATACTCGGTCCGTATCTGACCGGCGACAACTCGGCCGGCCCGCGTCTGCTCCGAACGATCCCGGACGTTCTCATCGGTCCTGGACATAATTCGCTGATTCTCGGTCCCGACGGCGCAACCGAGTACATCGTTTATCACGCCTGGAATCGGGAGATGACCGAACGGCAGATGTGCATCGACGCGATCGAATGGACTCCTGCCGGTCCAAAAGTGTGCGGTGTCCCAAGCGATTAGAGCCAAGGCACCTTTTTGAGGCCTAACCACTCAGCTCGTTCGTTCCATGCTGCGGCGGAAGCATAGAGAAACGCGATCGATATAAGGCTGTCGAGAACCAGGATGTAGGGATAGGGCCACGCTCCCCAGTGAAGAATGAGGACGAGCGCTGTCGCAACCGGAATCACGAGGAAAAAGAGAAACCAACTCCCGAGTAAGAAGAGGAAGTACTTCATTGTAAAAAGTGTGCCCGGTGTGGCATCGGCCTTCGGGTCCCAGCAGAGAAGTGTATTTTGCGCCGGGGGGTTGTTGAGAACGCTAAACACGTGACCGTGCAGCTTACTCGATATGTAATGCCCGATCCGGTGGACCATAATTGCGTGATCGAACATCATGAACGCAATCGGGCCAGCGGCGAGCGGAAGAAATACTCCGATAAGACCAGTCAGGCGTGAAACGTCGTAAACGCCCGCTTTTTCATAGATGAATGTTACAGCCGCGAACACACCTCCGATTACAGTGAATAACCAGGTAAGGGAGTTAAATTGAATTTCGATACGCTTGAGCTGCTCTTCGCGCAAGGAGTTGTATTCGGCTAAGTAAAGATCTAACGCGTCGGCCAAAGTAAATCGATTATATAGCAGCCCGTCCCGCAGGACCCGCGGTATCGCAGGTCATGGGCCGAGATGCACCTCGCGTGAACATTCAAATTCGCTCCAATGTGAGTAAGGCCGGTGGTTCTCACGAACCCCCGACCTTAATCAGCGTTTACGCGACTGCCGGAAAGCGGCGCCTAGCGACTCTTGAGAGCAACCGAAATCACGGCGCTGAAGTCGAGCCTGCGGTTCAGGTCCCTTTCGATCGATGACTTGCTAACGCCGTACTCAGTTCCAGAGTCCGTCGTTAACTGCGAGAGGATGCGCTCATTTCCGGCGCAGAGGAACGTAAGGCTAGGCTTCGCCGTTTCAAGAATGCCCTGCGGCACCATACCGACAAACACACTGTGACCGGCCGAATCGTAGATTTGGAACATGCCATTAGTGTTCGTTTCCGACACGGTGTAATGACCGGCGGGTAAGCTTACGTGACTTGCTTCGAATGCGAACGGGATGTCCGCAACGCTCCTTCGATTCTGGCCACTCAACATGAGGCCTCCGAATAATACGGAAGCTGCGGCGGCGAGAACGATAGGTTTAAATTGACTCTTCATTTTGAGCCTCCTTTGGGTAACATCGGATCCTCTTGGTTCCGGTCTCTCTTTCGTTCTGATAGAGCGACGCAACTCCTAGAGCACTTACATGGCCGTAGATACCAGAACCGGATATGCAGCCGGTTGGAGCTGCGGAATTGCTTACGTCGAAGAAAGTGGATAAATCGCGTGGTGAATTAGATAGCAGGCAGGCTAGGCTTATTACTAAGCGAGCCTGGCAGTTGATGAACTGCGCATTACCCGCAAAACCAGACAAGTGATGTCGTCATGCTGCGGAGCGGAGCCTACGAAGCGGTCCGCAGATGTCATCAGATCGCGGAGCACTTCAGCGGCTGTCGCGCCGGGGCGGGCATTCAGTGTTCCCAACATGCGGGCCTCGCCGTACTCTTCCTGCTTGTCGTTTTCGGCCTCAATCAGGCCGTCCGTGAAGACAACCAACAAATCGCCGGGTGAAAGTGTGGTAGCGCCATATTTATACGCGGCATTCAGCATGAGCCCGAGAGGGACACCACCGGTTTCCAGGCGCTCGATTTCGCCAGAACTGCGGCGTAATACGGGCCAGTTGTGCCCCGCGTTGACATAGGTGAGTTGCCGGGTATCGAGATCCAGTTCGGCGAGAAAAGCGGTCGTAAAGCGCTGTCCGCCGACGTTCTGTTCGCAACAATAGCGGTTCAAGCGGTCGATCAGCTCGAGTGGGGTCATCGAGACTGCAGCGAGAGTGTGAAGACTCGCCTGGAGGGTCGCCATGAGCAGAGCGGCTGGAACGCTCTTACCAGCTACGTCGGCGACGATCAGCAGCAACGGCCGCGCGGAATCCGCACTTACGGAAGGCAAGAAGGCGTCATAATAATCACCCGCGACGGTGTTTGCAGGACGCGTGGCGAACGCCATGTCCATTCCGGGGACGCACGGCGGCGCAGCAGGCATGAGCCAGGATTGAATTTCCTTGGCGATTTCCAGATCGCGCTTCATGGTCACGCGATCGGCCAGCTCCAGGGCAAGCAGAATGAGGAACGCGATTGCTCCAAAGAACGACAGATTCGGCAGCTGTACATCGAAACCCTGCCCGAAGTGGAAATCGAAGCCCGGGAACAGGAGCAAGATGAGAGCAACTAGAAAAAGCACGCGGCGCCCGGGCGAAAGCTTCATCGCCATCGCCCAGAACAGGCCGCTGATCACGCGTTTCCATCTATGACCGCGCTTCTCATCCGGGGCGCGAGCCCATTCAACCTCCTTTGAATAAAGGCGGTAGCTGGCGCGCGCCTCACCCTTGAATTGCGCCCACAGTTGCTGGATAGCGACACCCTCGCTTATGCGCAGCCAGAAAATTTTGGTGCTACGGGGCATATTCTGAGTTTGCAGTGCTGCCGACAAGCTCGGAAGCGCTACGGCAGATCGGCGCACAAGTGCCCAATTGCGCTTACCGGGCGGTCATGGCGCTGATCCCTCGCGCGCGATCCTAAGTCAGTGCGTGCGTGCCATGCGTAACCGCAGCTCCCGCCCGAAGGGCTGCCGCGATCATGACGACTTCGGATATCTCCTGCTCGCTGGCGCCCGCCTCACGCGCTCTCTTCGCATGAATCTCGATGCAGTAAGGGCATTGCGTCGTGAAAGCAACGGCTAGCGCCATGAGCTCCTTGTTCTTGGCGGAAATGGCTCCTGCCGACATTGCCGCTTTGTCGAAGGCCCAGAAGGCTTTCATCGACTCCGGAGCGTTGGCTTCCAGTGTCTTGAGCTTTGCGAGATTTTTCATGTCGTACATTTCGTTTCTCCTTAGTTCAGAGATGGCGTCGACGTCCGGGCGGCGATTCGCGACTCCGCTGTTTCCATGAGTCTACAGCAGGATCTTGCGCCGGGCCTGGTGATGGGCTATTACGATGGCAACACCGTCACGGCCATGTGAAATTATGCGCAACATCTTCGTTAAATGAATTCGTGTAATTCGGATTTCGGCCCCTCGACGCCTGGCGCACTGAACTTAGGCCCAGGAGGTTGGGGCAATGGTGCGCTTACTCTGCCGGGATCAATCCAGGATCGTGGATACTCTAGATACTAAGACCCTCGACTGCGCCCCTCAAGACGGTAACTGAAGCTTTCGGCAGGGTGATCACCGTGTTCTTGGACGCGGAAATCGAGGACAGTATCGGCGGTAGGTTGGGATGTGCGTGGGCGTCGGCGGTTTCGCCGTGCCAGACGTATTGTTCGCTTCCGAATGTGATCATGCGCAGGGGGCCGGAAAAATATCCCGTTCGGCCGCTCTCCTCGAAGAGGACGTGAACGGCGTGAGCATTTTCCCTGTCCTTGTTCACAAGCAGCATCGCCCACTGGCCATCGGGGCGGCGCACTGCGTAGCTGGTTACCAACGAGTTGCCGGCGACGTCTTCAATCCCGCCCAATACCCGGAAAAGGTGATGGACGCCGGTGCGCTGCGTGACCCATTCCTGGTTAATCATTCTGCCGGCATGATAGAAAGCTGTGTAGCCAATGGTTTTGAAGTTGCGATCGCAGATCACATTGCCCCAAATCGCCCAGCCCTGGCAACCGTGCTCCATGACGCTCGGCTCGATCGGCGAGTGATAATAGGCTGCACCACCTTCCAGGAAAAAGCTGCCGATGTTGTCGGCTAGCCAGAGCGCCGAAAAAATATCCGACATGTACCGCGAAAGCGACCCGGAGAGGTTACTCTCCGTATTCATCAGTGGGATGCTTTTCGGCAGTCCGTCGTCCCAGAAGGAGCGCAGGCAACTCTGATTTAGCTCGGAACAACGGTACAAATCCTCCCATTGCATGGTGCAGGCGTCGTAGGGATAAATTTCAAAGGAAACGAAAGCCAGATCCTGGAGGCGCCCGTGCGATTTTAAATAATCCAGGAAACGTCCAAAGTAGGATTTCCGCCCCTTTGCGTCTGGCCAAGTGGAAACGTCCTGATTAATGCCTTGAAAGACAGGACCCCCTAGCTTCAGCGTAGGGTCCACGTTGTGTATCGCGTCAGCGAACTGGACATAGAGAGTCGCATAGTCCTCCGGCATGTAATACTGCCCGTCGGCCTCCTCGTCCATCTCCACCCAACTAATTGGATATCCGCGCTTTTTCAGGTACGCAATCTGCGCAGCCGCGTCCTCTGGAATGCAGTAAATAAGTGCTACCGGAATCATTGCCGGCAGGTTGTTGGTGATACCGCTCGTGAAGAACAGATCCAAGCCAGTCTGATCGCCGTGCGGGCTCAGGTCTGTGGCGGAATGCCAGGGATCTGTGGAGGAGCAATAAGTCGCTGTCTGCGCCTTTCCATCCGGTGCGTGCTTGACTATATCTGCAAAGCTGCCGTCGCTCTCAAGCCTGCCCACATAGACTTCGTAAATCGCATATCCCACCCGATGCCGGATGTCGTCAGAACCGTGAGGTCCAGGCTGGTTCGAAGACTTGGTCATCACCACTCGAATCCAGCGCGCCGGGATGGCATCGTCAGCCAGTTTCAGGGTCACGCGGCCACCCTTGCCGCCGCGCACGACACCGCTTGGAAATCGGTGCCAATTCCCAATCGCCTGGTCGTCCACCGGAAGATACTCTCCGCCCTGCCCTGTGGAGTCCATGGCCGGTTCCTCCCAGTTCATCGGATCCGCGCCAATCCAATACTGCACCTCGTACTCGCGTGCGCTCGGCTCGCACCAATCGATACGTATCGCATTCACATTGTGGTACTCACCGAGATCTACAATGATCCACTGCGGATGAAGCGCGTCGCTCTCGCCAGTGAAGTGCTCGGTCAGATACGGATTGCTTTTCCAGAACGTGCTGTGGTCACCGTCCGTCAGGCGGGAATAGCCTCGGGATGTGCCGCCATTATGGGTGCATCCGCGATGAGGAAGACTATACCCGAACGAATCTCGAATTGCCTCTCCCGGCTCGTCGCTGCCCACAAAGTACCCGCGCTGGTTCGCCTCGTCGCTCCAGCGGCCGTTTGGATTCCAGTGCCAGTAGTCAATCGTCTCCGGTGTATGCAGACGATACGTAATTGGACCCCAGCCGGCGGAGAGGCAGGTCCGAACGCCCTCCGGGGTGTAGATCTTTTTTATCGACTCCCGCGACTGAATGTCCATCGAGCTGCCGAGTGCCTGGTCGGGGTCGAATGAATTCACGACTCGATCCGGCCCTACCTGTGGTCGCAGCAGGATCGGGCTTGTAGCGGCGGAAGCGGCCGCCTGAGGAACCAAGACACTAGCCGTAATGGACGGCGAAGGAAGTAAGGCCAACGCCGCCGCACCAATAGTTGCTTCCAAGAAGCTTCGGCGCGAATTAGCCGCCTTGCAATCGGCGGTCGCCCCGGCGACTTGCTTGGAATCGTCGCTCATCGCCGCACTTTCCGCGCCACTCCCATCTTTTGCACCTAGAACTTGAATCGCGCCTCGAAACTGAATTGGCGCGGGCTATTTGCCTGGTTCGTAATTTGACCGAAGCCTTGCATCTCCGCCGGTGTAGGCTCGTTACCAGCCGCGGGCGGAACCCAAAAGACATTCGGATATCCAAACTGCACAGAGTTAGTTATGTTATAGGCGGCGATTCGCAACTGCAGGTCCTTGTGCTCGCCGATCTTTATGTGCTTATCGATAGAGACATCCAGATTATGCGAGCCGTCCGCGCGAATGCCGGGCAAGATTGGCGACGCTGTCCCTGGAAGATATTGGCTCGCCGGCTGCGCCATGCAGGTGTAGTTGAACCAGTCCGCAGCGGTCTTGGGCGCACCGCTGCCGCAGTTCCCAACGATATCGGGGCGTTGATTGAACCAAATGTCACCGGTGCCGTTCGGGGTGGCGATCGGCTGCCCATCACTCAGAGCGGCTACACCCGTCAGCGTCCAGCCGCCCAGAACTTGATTGGCCCAGCCCCGCAGATTCAGGGCGCGTCCTTGACCAATCGGCAAATCGTAAGACAGCAACCATGAAAAATAGAAGGGGATGTCTTGGGTGCTAATGTCCCGCTCCAGTCTCAAATCGGTGATGTCCTGCGCGGTGGCGAAATTGTTACCGTTGAAAGCCAGGGAGCCGGCATTATCGTCGGTGATCAACTTGCCCCACGTAAACGACACCAGCGTAGTGAAATGCTGACTCAGCCGCTTCTCGAGTTTCGCTTGCAGCGAATGATAGATAGAATCCCCCAAGGGAGCGCCCCACTCCAGAACTCCACTTCCGGGAGGACTCGTGCTGTACGAGAACTGCGGGAATCTTTCGAGCATCACCCACTGCGGTACTTGCGTCGCGCCGAACCACGGCGCGGTAGGGTCTGTGATCGCACCAGCGTAGGGATACGGCACCATGTTTAAGAGATTGCCCTGATACTGCGCGATCGTGCTTAGAGAAAGCGCGTTCAAATCGGTATTACCCGCGTTGCTTAAGGGCAAGTGCAGCCCTCGGCTGCCGACCCATGCGACAGACAAGATCACTTGACTCGGAAACTGATATTGAACACCGAAGTTGAAGTTGTACGTGGTCAGCTCCGGCTGGGAATGCAATACGCTGTTCACGCCGCTCCCCAAGTTTGTGGCGGCGCCCAGAGTGCCCATCGTGGGCTCCAGAATGCCGTTTGGAAACGGATTCGAGAGCGAATTCCCTGGAATCAGATAGTTTCCGGTGCCATCGAGCGACGATGCCAGCCAAGTTGTCTCAGCTAGATACGAATCGTCGTTGAATTGATTGATCTCAGACATGTGCACGCTAGGCCCATAGGAGATCCCGAACCCGCCGCGCACGACGGCATTTTTTAAGAACTGGTAAGCCAAACCAAAGCGGGGAGCAAAGTCGCGCCAGTTTGGAAGAAACGGGCTGCGGTGCGCATTGTTAGAGAACACTTCCCCGCCGGTCAGTCCAACCCCATTCACGTCGTATTGAAGAGAAGGGTCGAAATACTCCATCCGGTTGTGGCGCTCGGTCGCTCCTAGGTACAAATCCCACCGCAAGCCGGCGTTGATGGTCAGCTTGTCCGTAACGTGCCAATCGTCTTGGATAAATAGTGCGTCATAAGCATTGCTATTTGCGCCGAACACATCGGTTGTCCAGTTAGGCTGACCTTGGTTCAGTGAGCCGACGCCGAGGAGGAAAGAGGCAAAAGCATCGCCGTCGGCGGCGGGGACGCTCGAACTCGTGGCATCGGGAGCAAACTGGTAAAGGCCGGCAGGGTCGAGAGTCTGGCCCACATTCATAAAAAATTTCTGAAAGTCCCACCCCACGCTGAGTTGGTGCCGCCCTCTTACGGTGTTGAGCGTGGCGCTGAAGTCGTAGTTGGTGGTGGCGAATTTAAAAAAAGAAAAGGTAGGGCTGCCCAGTGAGGTGACAGCTCCATTGCCGGTGAAAGTCATGTATGGAATCGATGGGAAAACCGAAGAAGCAGCTAAAGAAGCCGGGAAGCCCAGCGTAGTCTGGTCGAAGCCTGCCTGAGCCTGCGGTCCGTCGTTTTCGTAGTGTCGCGTCCCGGATCCGCGTAACTGCAGCACGGTATTCGCCGAAATGGTCCGGTCGTAGCCCAGCATGAGATTGCCGTCGTGGTTGAAATTCGTGCTGGCGGGATAGAACAGATTCTTGAAATAGTTCGGGCCGCTATCGTGCTCGCGCGCCAGCGAAATCCGCCCAAACAGATGTTGGTTCGATCTCATGTTGTCATCCAGGCGGACATCGAATCTTTCGACACCCTCCGGGCTGGAGCCTGAGCCGAAAAAGTTCAGCGGGTGGTAAGTGCCGCTGCTCGGAAGATTGGGCGCTGGCCAGTATTGAAGATATTTGGCGGCAATCGGGTTAATTGTTGGGATCTTATCTCCCGGGAACGGCTGTGGGCAGGTGGTGGCCGGAGCGACGCAGGGAGTCGGTCCCGCAGCCCACGTCGCTGGGTCGGGATTGTAGATGGTAAGTCCCGGATCGCCAGAGAAGTCGCCAAGCTTTTCCGCCGCCGTTGGCACCGTGGTGGTCATGGTGGCTAAGCTGGCCTGTTGTGTGCCCTCGTAATCCGCGAAGAAGAAAAATTTGTCTTTCTTGATCGGTCCACCGAGGGAGCCGCCCCACTGATAACGATGGAAATTCGGAGCAGGCTGGCCGGCGGCGTTGTCGAAATAATCGTTGGCAGCGAGTGCATCGGGCCGCACGAACGCGAAAGCGTCGCCATGGAAGCTATTGGTGCCGCTTTTGCTGACGAGACTGATGACTCCGGCCGCACCGGTCTGAACGCTTGCCGGAGTGACATTGGTCTCCATTTGAAACTCCTCCACCGAATCCAGAGGCGGTTCCAAAGCTGGAATGACTACACCTTGGTTGTTCTCTCCGATGGTCAGGGGGCTGCCGTCCAGCATGTAGTAGATCGTGCCCTGCGGAGCTCCATTGACAGTGAAGTTTGAAACCTGATTGCGTTCCGTATCCAGGGAAGTGGAGTTGCCGTCTTGAGGGACCACGCCGGGGATTAATTGGACTAGCCCAAAAATATCGCGGGTCACTAGCGGTGTCCGGTCGATCACTTCGGCGGTGATGACTTGCCCGGTAGTGCTGCTGGTTATGGCGAGGATATCCGGCGCAGCCGAAACGTTCACTGTCTGGTTTACAACCCCCAGCTCCAGCGATACGTTCACTTGCTGCTGAGCGTCCACCGCGATTGTGATTTTGTTTTCGACGGCAGTCTTGAAACCGCGCTGCTCGACTTTGAGCCGATAATTGCCCGGAACCAGGCTGAGGAATGAATACAAACCGGCGCTCGACGTCCGTCCTGACATGACCACGCCCGTATCGATGTTGGTGAGCGTCACCACGGCGCCTGGCACTGTCGCTTGAGATTTATCGGTGACCAACCCGCTGAGGGAGCCTCGTCCGGCCACCTGTGCCGCCAGATTAACTGTCAAAGCTAGGGCCAGGAAAACTCCCGCTGGAAAACATGACCACATCATTCGTTTCATCGCTGCCCCTTTATTCGCTAAGCTTGGCTCGGCCTCTTTCCCAACCTCCCGCGCCCGCATGGCGGGTTGCGCAAATACTCGAAGTACTGAGAGGAGCACACCAAAACACCCTTGTGAAGTAGGAAACCGTGTCGCAGGGGACTGTATCCCGATACGACCGGAAAACAACCTGTTTTGTTTGAAGGAAGTAGCGCTTTCCGGACGCCAGGAGTGTGCTAAAATCGCGACGGTTCTATCGCAGTGTCAGAAGCTGTTCACGCGGGAGAAATTAAGGAAGAAGCTTCCTCGACCTCCCATCTCCCGGCCGACGCGATTCGCGCCGAGTTAGGTCACATTTTCCAAAGCCCTCAATTTCGAGGAAGCAAGCGTTGTCAGGATTTCCTGGGATATGTTGTGGAACAAACGTTGGCTGGGCTTCCGAATGGCCTGAAGGAACGCACGATTGGCATAGCTGTTTTCGGGCGGTCCAATACCTATGACACGAATGAAGACGGAATTGTCCGCATGAAAGCGAGTGAGGTTCGAAAGAGGCTATCGCTTTATTATGCCGACGCCGGGAAAGATGCCCCGCTCTATATCGAGTTGCCCATCGGTAGCTATGTTCCGATCTTTCGCAAGCGTCCAGCGAATGAGCATAAAGTAAGTGCGGCACTTTCTACAGCGGCCCTCGTTTCTGCTACCGAACACGTTATTCCAGAAGTGAAAAGCGGCGGGATGCTCGCGACAAAAAGAGCTTGGCGAATAGGCGTGCTGGTTTTCGTGCTGTTGAGTGTGGTTGCCCTCTCCGCTGGATCGTGGTTCGAGTTTCGGTCTCCTACCGCGCTCGATCAATTTTGGGCCCCGCTGTTACAAAGTCCATCTCCAGTACTCATAACCGCGGCATACGCGCAGGTTTACATGCCGGCTTCGTCTCCGGTCGCAAAGGATTTCACTTTATTGACAGACCAATACGTCGGCGGGGGAGATCTCGTCGCAGCTTCCTGGATTTCCGGGCTCCTGAGCCGCAGAAATCATCCTTTCACTGTCAAGATCGGAAATGCTGTTTCCTTTGAGGACTTGCACAACGCTCCTGCTATTTTGATCGGATATTCCAGCAATCAGTGGAAAGAGCTGACAAAGGATTTCCGCTTCTTTATTGACGATGAAAACGGCTTGATAACGGATAACGGGAAACCCACCGAATGGTATCCGCATAACGTCAGCCGGAATTTTCACACGGATGACGATTACGCAGTCATTTCGCGGGTGTTCTATTCCCAGACAAACGAAATGATGATGATGGTTAGTGGGTGCGAGCAATACGGGACCCAGGCAGCGGCGGAGTTAATTACAAATCCCCATCTGCTGGCGAGCGCGTTGCAACGCGCTCCGAAGGGCTGGCCAAAAAAGAATCTTCAATTTGTCATCCATGTAAGAGTCGTTGCTAACTCTCCCGCCTCCCCGGTGATCGTCGCCTCTTACTACTGGTAAGTAAGGAATCCAATCGATCGCCGTCCCCGAAAACATGAGCATCGGTCGGGTTCGTTGCACCGTATCAGGATACAATCCCTGACGACAACCGTTAAGCACTTGATTCTCATTCCTCGGCATGATCCATTCGAAAAATGCCGAGGCATCTATGAAAAAGAGCCATTACAACACCGTTCGACTAAGTGCAGCTAGTCTTTTAGTTTGCGCCTTGCTTGCCGGCCCGGCAGAATCGGCTCCCCCGCAGACATCGCGCACGGGGTCAAACGGGTCGTCCATTCTCGAGCCCGCATCGGGTGCGCTGCTCGGACAATTCTACGGCGATGAGAACATAGCCCGCACGGCGGCGAAGCTGGGGAGGACACTTCCCATTCACCTGGCGTACTACCGATGGGACGCCGATTGGACCGGCACCGTCAGCAAGCTAGATTTGGCGGCCGGTCGTATCCCTCTGATCAGTTGGGAACCCCACAACATCGACTTCGCCAAAATTGTCGACGGGAGCCTCGATACTACGATCATGGCGCGCGCTAACGGGTCCAAGATACTCGGCAAGAAGTTTTTCCTCGACTTTGCCGCGGAGATGAACGGTGACGAGGCGTGGAGCGGCAACAACGCTCCCCTATACGTCTCCGCTTATCGGCACATTCATGACCTTTTCGTCGCCGCAGGCGCGACCAACGTGGTTTGGGCGTGGTGCCCTAATGTCACCGATGTCGATGGAGGCAACCGGCACACCATGGACTACTATCCCGGCGACAGATACGTCGACTGGACCGGAGTCGATGGATACAACTGGGGCACGAAGAATGGTGGTTGGCAGCCATTCTTCGACGTATTCAAGAACATTTATCCTTTGCTGGCAGCGAAGAAAAAGCCGATTCTGATTGGAGAAATGTCGTCCGCCGAAGCCGGTGGGAACAAGGCCAAGTGGATCGACGGGATCATTCCTACCCTGCGCGCCAGTTTCCCGCTCATCAAAGCTCTCGTCTGGTTTGACGTGAACAAGGAATGCGATTGGCGCATTAGCTCGTCTCGCGCATCGGAGGCGTCCTTCATCCGCATGGCGAACGATGCTTACTTCAATCCGTAGGAATTCCTCAGAGCTCTCCTTTGCGTGCCCTGGGGTGTGGACCGGCCTCAGTGATATGCGCCTCCACCGAACGCCCTCACCTCTCGCCCAGTTCGTTCGGTAAATCGCCTTGCCGCTCGCGCTCGAAATCCCGGTGACCGCCCTCGAAAATAGTTACAATCCCTTTCCATTCAATAAGTTCCTTCGCCACAGCATCGCTTCCGCGCTGCCCTCGCGCGACACTCGTCGGCGAAAGACAAGCGATCATGTCCTCTCTCGACGAAGAAAAAAATTTTCACGGCGAAACTCACGAAGACCTTGGCAGGCCCGGCCATTCCACCGGCCCGCGCACTCCCGAAGGCAAGTCGCGCTTTTCACTAAACCGCCTGACCCGACGCCTGGCAGTGGACACAGGAAAACATCCACCTCTTCAACAATTTCTCGCGTTACAAAACCGTCGCCGAGCGCATCCTGCCTTGCCAAACCCGCCTCGCCCCATTCTTCGATTCCTGATTCCCGGGCTCGCAACAACTCCTTGCCTCACCAGTATTCCGGTCGCGCGTGCCGGCGATTACGGCCTACAGTGGAATAGGGAACACGGGCAAGCCGGTTTCCGTCTATTTACGTACGGGCTTTAGCATGCAAGAAGGCAAGATTCCTCGCGGCGCATCATTCTGGGAAGCCGGCCGCATTGCCGTGGATTCGCTCAACAAAAACAAGCTGCGCAGCTTTCTAACCCTGCTCGGAATCATTCTCGCAACGACTACGCTGATCGCGGTGATGTCGTTCGTGCAGGGCATGAACGTGTACATCTCGACCAAGCTGTCGGACATGGGGTCCGACGGATTCCGGGTGGTTCGGATCGCGTTTATCGGCAATTGGGATCCGAAGAAATACGTCGAGGCGCAGCGCAGAAATCCGGAGTTAAGCGTGCCTGAGTACGACTTTGTCCGCGACCACTCGCTGCTGCTCAAAGACATCGGGATGGAGACGTGGAGAAAGGCGACTATTGGGTTTTCGGGCCAAACATTGCAAAGCGTCGATCTCGAAGGCATCACGGCGAATATTCCGGAGATGAGCAACGTCCAAATCGACATGGGGCGGGCGATTACGGCGAGCGAAGTAAGCCGGCACGCGCCGGTAGCGTTTATCGGCAGCGACATAAGGAAGAAATTCTTCGAGGGACGCGACGCGCTGGGGCAGACCATTCAGATCGATACGGTTCCCTACCAGGTAGTAGGAACGGCCAAGGAGCAGGGAACTGTTCTCGGGCAATCGCAAGATAACTTCGTAATGGTTCCGGTGTACTCCTTCTTTAAGACCTGGGGCGTGCGGAATAACGAGTTCACGTTTATGTGCAAAGCAGTCGACCCCAACCATATTGATGAGGCCGAAGATGAGGTGCGGATGCTGCTTCGGGAATATCGGCATTTGAAGCCGGGTGATGATGATACTTTCACGATCTTCGCGTCCGATACCTTCGCGCAGGCATGGCAGAAACTCACGGGAGCGATTGCGGCGACGGCGATTGGGATTGTATCCGTGTTTCTGGTCGTGGGCGGCATCGTGATCATGAACATTATGCTGGCGGTAGTGACGGAGCGAACGCACGAGATTGGGATTCGGAAGTCATTGGGAGCGCGGCGGCAAGACATTCTGAACCAGTTTCTGGTGGAATCGGCGGTGTTGTCCGCCACCGGTGGGTTGACGGGCGTGATTTTGGCATATGCCCTAACGGTGCTGGTGCGGAACGCAAGTCCGCTGCCGATGTCGATGCCCGTTCTTGCGGTGTTTTTGGGTGTTGGATTGTCAGCCGCGGTGGGACTGTTCTTCGGGATTTACCCGGCGCGGCAGGCTTCGAAGTTAGATCCGATTGTGGCGCTGCACGCGGAGAACTGATGACCTTCTGGACCGCCTTCCGGAACAACACGATGCTGGCGCTTGACACGATTCGGGCGCACAAGATGCGAACGCTGCTGACCATGCTCGGGGTGGTGATCGGGACGGGCACCATCATCGGGGTGGGCGCGATTTTGACGGGTTTTGACGGTGCGGTGACGAACGTCTTGAAGAGTTTTGGACCCAATTCGGTGATTGTTTCGCGGACGCCAGCGTTCCAGACGACGGATCTTACGCCAGAACAGCGGGCCCGAAAGCAATTTACTCGAGAGGATGGGTTGACGCTGCGAGAGGACTGCACAGCGTGCCTGCGCGTTTCGGGGATGCTGTGGCCGACTCATTTCCCGGTAGTTGCAAAATACAAAGGGAATGCGCTCTACCAGGCGCAGTTGCGGGGAGTGGAGGAATCTTACGCCGAATCGGGGCAGATCGATATGCATGACGGGCGGTTCTTTACCGAAGGCGAGGACGAGCATCGCGCGGCCGTCGCGGTCATCGGCGCCGACGTGCAAAAGGCTCTATTCGGCGAAGAGAATGCGATTGGGAAATGGATTATTGTCGATGGGCAGCAGTTTGTGGTCATCGGCACGATGTACCGGCCCAGCGCGAGTTTTTTCGACAGTTCCGACAATCGAATTCTAGTGCCGTTTCTTTCGATGCGCAAGGCTTATCCGAACGCACGCGACGTCGCGTTCATCGTAACCGCTGAAGACGGAATGCTGCCGCAGGTAATGGATGAGGTCCGGACTATTTTGCGCATCCGACGGCACGTGCCGCCAAACAAGCCGGACAATTTCGATATGTCGACGGCGCAGCAGATGGTCGAGCAATTCCGGCAGATCACATCAATGACGTTTCTGGTAATGATTGTGCTGAGCTCGATTGGTTTGCTGGTGGGCGGCATCGGGGTGATGAACATCATGCTCGTTTCGGTAACGGAACGGACGCGCGAGATCGGGATCCGGAAAGCAATCGGGGCGCGGCGAACGGATATCATCGTGCAGTTTCTGTTGGAGGCTTCGGTTTTGACGGGCTTGGGGGGCTTGCTCGGGCTGGGGTTGGGATGGATGATCGCATTACTGAGCAAGTTGGTTTTCAGCTCGCTCCCGACTGCGGTTCCAGCGTGGGCCGCAGTGAGCGGGATCATGGTTTCGGTGGGAGTGGGGCTGTTTTTTGGGATATGGCCCGCGAGCAAGGCGGCGAAGTTAGATCCAGTACAGGCCTTGCGGTACGAATAACAAAACGGTCACTTAGTCGAAGTGCGCCAGAACGGCAGTACGATCATCTTCCTGGGCGCTCGTGGAGATTGTGCGGAATAACTGATCAATCGAATCTGCCGGCTGCATGTTTGCCGCGCTGAGCAGAAAACGAGTAAGCCGCTCAATTCCAAATTCTTCGCCGGCGGAGATAACTGCTTCCGTAATGCCGTCCGTATAAAGGAGGAGCTGGTCTCCCGTTCCAAAGCAGACGGAGATATTGGAGTAAGTTGCTTGCGGAAAAGGGCCGATGAAGAGGCCGTTTTCAGCGAGTTGACGGACTTGGCCCGCGTCGCGGTGAAGCAAAAGCGCAGGAGGATGGCCAGCTCCGGAATAAGTGACTCTTTTCGCTGCGAGGTCGATGGCGGCGCAGGAGGCCGTGACGTACTCGGTGGCGAGGATCGGGCGGAGCATGGAATTCAAGCCGCTGAGGATCTTGGCGGGATCCGAGGCGTCTTGCTTTTGCGATGCGAAGCAGATTTTGAGGGCGGAAGCGACGAGCGCGGCGGGAACGCCGTGGCCCGAAACGTCGGCGACCAGGATGGTAAGCAGGTCTTCGCGATGCTGCAAAAAATCGTAGAAATCGCCTGCGACGGCCGTCATGGGCTCATATCTTGACGCGATGCGCAGGCCAGGGAGCTGGGGCGGGGCGAGCGGAAGAATCGAGCTTTGGATGCGCCGCGCAGTGGCCAGCTCAGATTCGACTTCGGTCAGCTTCCGTTCCTTGGCAATGGCTTCCTGAGAGGTGGTGAATGCAAGCGCTGCGAGCAGCGTCAGGAATCCGAGCGGCTCAATGTTGATTCCCGCCGGTCTGAATCCTAAGTTGTTGAGGATGACGAAAGCGCAGGCGGCGATGATTCCAAACTTTAAGACCGCGGATGTGGAAGCGCGGCCGAGCACCAGGTGCAGCATGACGAGGACGGTTGCGGCGAGTATGAGCGCATTATTGGCATGAAATACGGGGCGTAAGTACGAGCCAGAGAGAAGAGCGGCGATTGCGAAAACGGCGAATGCAACCTCGATGCAGAGCCAAACGGAGATAGACTTTTTCCATCCAGGGCCGAAGTACTCGCGGGAAAACAGTGCGTACGGGATCGGAATCAGGTACGTAACAAACGCGACGAGGAATGTAAAAGCGGCGGGATCTCCTTGAGATGCGGCTAGGATCAGGTCATTTTCGAGGAACAAACGTATCGCGTAGAGGAGAGCGAAAATGCCGAGCCAGAAGAGCAATCCTGCGTGCGCGCGCAGCTTCGAGATGACGATGGCTGCGATTGCAGCGGCAAGGACGATGCTGGCGATGACGACGAAGGGAAGATCGACGCGCAGAGCGTGTTGAAGGACATGGAGGGGAATGGAGTCTTCCGGATTCACGCGTAAAGGTCATTGTAAGTGGCGGTGGTTCGCCACTCTTGCCCGGCGGCTCTGATCCACCGAAGAAAGGGTCGGTGAGGCGATGGCTGAGGCTTCCCTGACGCTATTTATCCCGGAGTAGCTCTCTAATCTGATCTGCTGTTTCCAGAGTCGTGGAAGAAAACTGGGATGGGGAGTCGACATGAAACTTCCTGCGTGCCCAATCAAACAGCAGCGGGCCGTTGACGCCGTGCTCCTGATTATGACCTTCTTCTACGAACTGGATCCGAAGACCGCTAGTTCGCGGAAACAGATGAAAATGAACAGAGGCGATTGCTTCCGAGAATCGAGCGATGTACACGTGATCCGATTTCGTGGCTGTTGCAATTGCCGCTTCAAGTCTCGCCAGAATCGGCCCAAACTGTGAGAGAACTTCAGGAGAGGTTTCGGACAGATTCCGGACCGACTCCCGAAACCTCAGTACAAGGTATCCAGGGACGTCGGTATCGAGGCACTGGCCAGCTATGAAATGCTCTGTTTCGGTGATTGGTTTTGTAAATTCGGCGAACTGCGGCATCAGTCTTGCCTTACTAAGCGCGCTGCGGTAGCTCCGATTCGGGATGCAAGAAACCATGTACCGCGATCAGTCATTCTGAAGCTTGTGCTTGCCGCGGTGGCAACAGCATCGATGTTTTTGATCTTTCGGTCAGCTGTGACTGTATTTGGGCATCCTTCTTAAACCGAGCGATCAGATCACCTTTATCTCCAAGCGCAATGATCTCTCTCTCGATGACTTCGGCATCCGTCATTATGAGTTCCGTCAGTCTGCCACCGGCTCTTGACAGCTCAATTCGAGGAAGTTGGGGAGGGCGGAAACGGGTCAGATATGGATTCCAGACCAGATAATCGTCGAAAATGAAGTAGCAACTGGAGATGGGTTGCTGGCAAGCGAGTAGCCTGAATCGACCGCGTTTGTGAGCGTCAAAGCCTGGGCCGTCGGTCAATCGTTTTACCGTGTCCCAGATATCGAGTGTTTGCTCTTTTCGCCGTTTGTTGGACCGAAGCGCAATCGCCGGTAAACTTGGCGAGATCGGGTCCAGCAGGACGATTGTAGTATTCTTTGTTGGGTCGCTAAATCGCTCGTTGAGCACATTGATGTACTTCTTGGCCCAGTTATAGCCGTCGTTCAGGATCGCGAAGAGCCTTGACGAATCCCTGATGGAACTTGACTGATCCGGCACGTTGGAATCGGCATTCAGTCCGACAAGGCCCTCGGCCCGAACACGCGTGTGTGTTTCCAGGTCCGCTTCGGTCGATTTAATCCAAAATGTTTTTGGGGTCGAGGCCAATCGATTTTTTAACGCCGCAACGATTTTCCCGGGAAGCTCCTCTTGCTTCTTGAAGAAATCCACAAGGCCCGAGTTCATCATTTGATTTCGGAATGACTTCAGCTCCTTGCTGACCTGATCGGAGATAAGTCTTAGCTGCTCGTCGTCTAACAAGAAGCAGAGAGCAGGAATTCCCTTGGCCCTTGCATAATCGTATTCGAGATGGGTATAGCTCTTGCCGTACGCCGGAGAGATGCTTCCGTATCGGGTTCCGGAAACAACAACGTAATAGCTGCACTCGTCGATAACGTTCTTTATGTGTCTAAAAACGTCGTCATTCATCGCGGGGAACTGCTCCATGCCCCGAACCACGTACTCGGCTTTCTGCAAATCTTGAGTTATGACCGGTCGTACGTCTTGGAAGTCCTTCCAAGTAGAACTCAGGAAAACGTCATAGCGAACAGTCGGTGGATGGTGGTTCATTACAACCTCAGCGGCGGCTGCCCTCAATCGAGAGCGACCGCGACAGATCCGTATCATCGCACAGTAGCGCCGTGAGGATGTTGTTCTGCGGTGCCCGGCCTCCGCAATACGGGTAGCGCCCTTGCGGTGTGTGATTCATTGCAAATACAACCCTGCACGGGTCATCGCATGTGCCAATCCCTCAGCGGCCCGTTGAGCGCTTTCGGATTTTTGCAGCCCCAGGGTTTAGATTGCGCTTTGAGCGCCTGCGGAGTCGGAAACCGAGCTTGGTCGAGCAATGAGGGGTGTATTCTCATTGACGTGATGCACCTTCAACGTTCGAAATCAATCATGCTTGCGGCGCTTGTGGCGTTGCCCGCCTTTGTTTATGCGCAAGAGCAAGGGAAAATGAAGCCGGAAGACACGGAAGTGTGGGAGCCAGTGCCGCCGAAGGTAACGCCGGGCGCGACGTGCGGCGCTGCACCATCGGATGCGACTATTCTTTTCGACGGCAAGAACCTGGATCAGTGGGTGTCCGCCAAGGATGGACAATCGCCGGCGAACTGGGTACTCCAGAACGGAGTCTTGACCGTGAATAAAGAAGCCGGGAACATCGAAACAAAAGAGAAGTTCAAGAATTACCAGCTTCATGTTGAATGGAAGGTTCCGGCGAACATCACCGGCACTGGGCAGGCGCGCGGGAACAGCGGCGTATTTCTGGCTTCGACCGGTCCGGGAGATGACGGATATGAGCTTCAGGTGCTGGACAATTACGAGAACAAGACATATGTGAACGGAATGGCGGGGAGCGTTTACAAACAGGCGATTCCGCTAGTGAATCCGAGCCGTCCGGCGGGCGAGTGGGAGACCTACGACGTGGTGTGGACGGCGCCGACTTTCAACGAGGACGGCTCATTGAAAACTCCCGCTTATGCGACCGTGTTCTTCAACGGCGTGTTGGTGGAGGACCATTTCCAGTTGAAGGGGCAGACGCTCTATATCGGGAAGCCGTTTTACAAAGCATATACGAGCGCGCCGATCAAGCTGCAAGCGCACGGGGACAAGAGCGCGCCGATCAGCTTTCGCAATATCTGGGTCCGGAAGGTGGAATAGCTTCGGGTCGCGCGGCGCCGGTTGCGCAATCTAGGAGCTGCAGTGCGCTTATTTAAATCGAAGGCGCCGCGAATTTCCGAACGCCTAATTACTCGGCGTTTCATATAGCCATTCTTCGCCGAATCGAGTTCGTTGGGCCGAAAGCGGAGGGAGCCGCTGCCTTCAGGTAGAAAGCAGCTCCTCTAAGTCTTTAGCCGCACAGAGAACGCAAGTGGCTCAAATTCGAACCTGGAAGAAAGCTCGGACGCCGTAAACGTGTGAATCCTCAAATGTGTGGGATCAAGAGAGTTGGTGACGACACATAGCCGGAATGAAGCGCGTTGGCGCGAGAATTCCCTTTCGTTCGCAGTGAGTATGCAAGAACAATCATTACCTCTCACGCCCTTTACCTCGACGTGGTGAACCATCTGAGATCTGCTGCAGTGCAGATCGTATCCATAGTTTCTACTCTCGTGCGACACCACCGTCCACCCGTCTGCTCTGTACGCCTGGGTCACTGAGTCACCAGCCGCCGTTTCGACGAGCTTATTTGCCGCTGGTGTGCCAAAAGAGCTACTTCGGGGGTCGGAGGAGCTCGTATCGGTCACCCGTTCCGTGTAATCCAATGAAACGTCGAACAAGCCTCGCGTAATACGGCGGTCCTTAATTCCCTGTAAGCCGAAGGCAAAGTTGCCAGTAGCTCTCTTAAGATCTGGAAACCAGGGCTCAGCATCGATTCGGACGGGCGGCTGAAACCATGTCTCGGTGCTTCCCAAAGCTTCGTTTCTCTGAGATTCGCTGCCACCCCTCCGGATGTCCGAGACGACAAGCGTTCCGCTGAATTCGTACGTTCTCGGCCGACCCTTGCCGGAGATCAGCCAGATCCGGTCTCCTATCAATGCCTGCACGGGCTTGGCCGTAGAGATCCAGGGTGGCTTAGAAGAGACGTCGAGCGGGCCTCGCACCTCGAAATTGTGGTACTGGACGAAATGGCGGATGACGATAATTCTATGAATGTTTCACCATCGGGGCCGGATCACAAAGCGGGCGATTGGTTACCATGCGGACATGAAGGCCCTGTTGCTGAGCGAGTACAACCGTTTGGAGATGACGGAGCTGCCGATGCCGCGGCCCGGGCCGGCTGAAGTGCTGGTGCGGGTGGAAGCGTGCGGCATCTGTGGCAGCGATGTGCATGGATATGACGGCTCGTCGGGGCGGCGCATTCCGCCGATTGTCATGGGGCATGAAGCCGCTGGGACCGTCGCAGCCGTGGGCGCGGGAGTCGGGGAGATTCGGGAAGGCGAGCGCGTGACCTTCGATTCGACCGTCTATTGCGGGGACTGCGAATATTGCCGGCGGGGAGAGATGAATCTGTGTGAGCGCCGCCAAGTACTGGGCGTATCGACTCCGGAGTACCGGCGTGCGGGCGCATTTGCGGAATTTGTGGTGGTGCCGGATCGGATTGTTCATCGGTTGCCGGAACAAGTCACGTTTGCGGAGGCAGCCATGGTCGAGCCGCTGTCGGTTGCGGTGCATGCGGTGTCGATTTCCGAGATTCCGGAGAACGGGACGGCGCTGGTGATCGGCGCAGGCATGATCGGATTGCTGGTGCTGCAGGCGTTGCGCGCTGCGGGCTGCTTTCGGGTGTATGTGGCAGACGTGGATGATTCGCGGCTGGAGCTTGCTAAGCAGCTCGGGGCAGCGGGCGTGATCAATGCGAAGACAGCCGATACCGTAACCGAAGTGCGGCGATTCACGGAGGGCGCAGGAGTGGACGTCGCGCTCGAGGCCGTGGGAAGCACACCGACGGTGAAGGCCGCCATCGAGAGCGTACGCAAAGGCGGAACGGTGACGCTGATCGGAAATATTGCGCCGACGGTGGAGATTCCGCTGCAAACAGTAGTGAGCCGGCAGATCCGGCTGCAAGGCACGGCGGCATCGAGCGGCGAATATCCGCAATCCATCGATATGCTGAAGCGCGGCGCTGTGGATGTGAAGAAACTGATCAGCATTGTCGCGCCGCTCGAAGACGGGCCGGATTGGTTTGAGCGGCTCCATGCCCGCGAAGCGAACTTGATGAAGGTGGTTCTGACGCCGGGCAAAACGGAGGATGCTGGGATACCGTGCGGCGATCTGAACGTGCAGCTTCAGCATTAAGCATGTGGCGTCCGCGATGAGCAGCGAACTTTTCGATTTGAGTGGGCGGGTTGCGATTGTGACCGGTACGAGCCGCGGCCTGGGACAGCAGTTCGCGCGCGCATTGGCGAAAGCGGGAGCAGACTTGGTTCTGACGAGCCGGAAACGTGAGCATCTGGCGGCCTTTGAGGTCGAAATCAAGGCGCTCGGCAGGCGCGCGGTTTCGATTGAGCTAGATGTGCGAAAGCTCGAAAGCATTGAGCGCATGGCGGCGAAGGCCGAAGAGGCTTACGGGAAGATCGACATCTTAGTCAATAACGCTGGGATGAATATCAGGAAGCCGGCGCTCGAAGTAACTTGGGACGATTGGAATGCGATTCTAGATACTAACTTGCGCGGGAGTTTCTTTGTCGCACAGACCGCGGCGCGCAGGATGGTTACACGAAGTTACGGGCGGATCATTAATATGGGCTCAGTCACGAGTGTAGCAGGTTATGCAGGCTTGGCGCCGTACGGGGCCAGCCGCGGAGGAATTCGCCAATTGACGATGAGCCTCGCGGACGATTGGGGCAAGCACGGAATCACCGTGAATTGCCTCGCCCCGGGCTGGTTCCGCACGGAACAAAACAAAGTCATGTACGAAGACAAGGAGTGGGTCGAGTACCTGACAGACCGGATCCCGATGAAGCGGCCGGGACGAGCGGGGGATCTGGACAGCGCCGTCGTGTTTCTGGCAGCGGAATCGAGCAGCTACATCACCGGACAGACCTTACTGGTCGATGGCGGGATCTCCACCGGGGCAGTTCGCGCGCTGCCACGTTCGGCCGCACGCTAGGGCACCCCGCAAGGCCGATCCTAAAGTCTCTCGGGAGCAAAAAGTCAAACGAGAGTATCTGGCCGCATTTTTCTACTAGCATTCCATAAACGATTTCCTGTACACTGAACGAAAAACGGGATAGGTATTAGTTTGACTAATAGAACTATATGCGTTCTTGTGGCCGGAGTGTTGTCTGCGGCTCCAAGTGTAGGACAGACTACGGAGATGAGCGAAGCGACCAGCGGGGTGGGTCCGACGTATTACGTGGCGCCATGGGGAAAGGACAGTAATGGGGGATGGGCGAATGCTCCCTGGGCCACGCTGCATCATGCGGCGAGCGCGTTACAGCCCGGGACGACGGTGCTCGTTCGGGGCGGCATTTATGTGAACGACTACTTCGATGTGCCGGCAGGGTCCGGCACGCAGGCCGAGCCGGTAACGGTCGCGGCGTACCCGGGCGAGGTTCCGATGGTGACTGGAAGCGGGTCGTACGGCACCATCATGACGATCAGCGCGCCGACGGTGATCAACGGGATTACTTTCTTCCGCCCAGATGCGAACGACGTGGTGGACATCTGGTCGAATTACGTTACCGTCGAGAATTGCACGTTTCAGGAGACGAACGGGCAATTCATTCGAATCAACGGCACGAGTTACATCACCATCCAGAACGACGTGCTCGATACGAACGGGTATATCGATACCGATGGCGAAAATGATGCGATCGTGCTGTTGGGCGCGAGCAACGTGCTGATACAGAATAATTTCGCGACGCGCAACGGGCACTACTTTGCCGACGCTATTTACAACCCGCAGTTCGGACCGAGTAAGAATATTGTGATCCGTGACAACACGGTCGAGCAGCATTGGGGCGGCGGCATCGGCGAGACGGGCGACGGGGCGTTGAACATGCTGCTCGAAGGTAACCGGATCTCGAATGTGGGCGAGGGAGTGGCCTATATTAAGACGAATTTCGAGCTCAATGCGAGCAACAACATCGTACGTAACAATCTTCTAACGAATGAGGCGGGGTGGTACAACGACAACGGGATGGTGCTGACGGGGCAGTTGAACATAGTCGATTCGAGCTCCGAGTATAACCGGGTTTACAACAATGTGTTTTACAAGATTGGCTCTTACCCGGTGTTTCTCTCGCAGCGTGAGGACGATTCGAAGTCGCCGTCTGTTTTCAATTACGTTACGAATAACAAGTTTGTGAACAATATCTTTTACCAGGATGAGATGCAAGGCGCTACTTTTTCCGGGTTGGGCGCTACGGTTTATATTTCGTCCGAGACCTATCACTCCCCAAACAAGCCGTGGCCTTTGTATCCGTACTATAACTACTTTTTGAATAATCTCGTCGGCGATGACCCCGGCAACAACGATGTCTTCCAGTACACGACGGCAACATACACAGACAATTGGAACTTAACGGCTGTTGAGAGCGAGCATGGGTTATACATCTCGGGGAATATACAAGTGAACCCCGAGTTTGCGAATGCGGGCGCGGCTGATTTCCGCCTGACGGGCTCGTCGGCAGCGATCGCGAAAGGCGCGCATCTCGCGCAGACGACTGCGGCCGGAACAGCAACCGCGGTTCCGGTAAACGACGCATACTTCTTTAGCAATGGGTTTGGAGTTGTGCCGGGTGACAGGGTGAAGATTGGCAGTAACGCTCCAGTGAGCGTTACGGGTGTGAATTACTCAGGAGGCGTGTTAACGGTCAATTCACAAATCACCTTTCAGAAGGGAGATTTCGTAGACCTGGCGGGATTTTCGGGGTCCGCGCCGGACATAGGAGCCTTTGCATACAGCGCGTCTGTGCCCGACATATACAATGTTACGGCCACGATCGAGAGCGCGACGTCGGCTTCTATATCGTGGACAACTACCGCTGCGGCGACGGGCCAGGTTGAATACGGGACGACCACGGCATACAGCCAGACCTCTTTGGCCAACACGCAGCAAGCTGCGGTTCACACGATTGTGTTGGCTGGACTGAAACCTGGAACGACTTACCACTATGCCGCTGTGAGCAACGGCGGCACGGCCGGGAAGGTTATCTCAACAGATCAGACCTTTACGACTCCAGCGGCTGCCGGACCGGCGATTGCAAGCCCGGCGGCTGGGAAAATGGCGCTGACGGGGGCGGGAAGTTCGGCAACGGCCAGCGTGACCATCACCTGGTCAACAATCGAACCGTCGAGCAGCCAGGTATTGTATAGCTCAGGCCTTTGGCATCGGACCTATTTCAATGCGTCGCCCATTACGAATGATTCAGGAGTAACGTCGCATTCGGTAACACTTACCGGCTTAATGCCGAATGCGACGTATCATTATGCGGTGCAGGGCACGGACTCGTCGGGCCGAACCACTTACTCGCAAGACCAGACCTTCAGGACACCGGCGGTTAGCGCGGCTGGCCCTGTTCTTTCGCAGATCGCGGTGACGGTCAGTTCGGGGGCAAAGGCCTGGTTTCCAGCTCCGAGCGGGCAGGGTTTTGCGCCATCGGGGAAAACATGCTGCGGTTACTCGCTTTCGCAAGCTACGATTGCGTGGGAGAGCAACGAATCAGTGAAGAATAACGAAGTGCTGCTGACTCCGGTATCGTTGGGCGGAAGCATCGATACGGTGTCCCTGAATAGCTCAACGGCATTCGCGGTATCCGGGAATCCCTCTGCGACGACATCGCCGTCGCTGACGATTTATCAACTCGCACCGGATACGACTTATGAGTACCGTGTGCAGAGCACGGACTCGGCGGGGCACACCACCACGTCGCCGATCGCGGAGTTCACCACGCCGCCAGTGAATTACTGAGACGTACAGAACGGAGGATTGCGGCTTTGATGCGGCGGCCTGGGGGTAAGTTTCTGTTCAAGCGGTAGCGCCGACAGAGGGAGCGCGTCGGCAGAAGCGGATCTGCCCAGCGCCAGCGCCACGAACATCACAAACGGCCGCCCGCACCGCAGAATAGATGCCGGCGGCGCGGGCTTCCGATACAGACCGAAAAGTACTGGATGTAAGGGTAATAGAAGCCAGGAAAGAGAAAATGTCATGCTACGAAAGTGGTGACCACTACATCCCGTTCGCTGGCTGACGAAGCGCGGCAATTATTCCGCGATAGTTTTGAAGGCGGTGACGCACCGCTGGTCATTCCGGTGCCGGGACGAGTGAATCTGATTGGCGAGCACATCGATTATCACGATCTCCCGGTGTTGCCGATGGCGCTGCAGCGGTGCATTTGGCTTGCATTCCGGCCGCGACCGGACGCACTGCTTCGGGCCGTTAGCGCGGGCGAATATGGAAGGCGCGAGTTTGCCTTTTCGAGACTGCAAGCTGGGACGCCTGGCGATTGGGGCAACTATTTGAAAGCCGCGGCGCAGGCGGTGAGCAAGCGATGGCCGCTGATGCGCGGCATCGACGTGGCGATCGTTTCAGACTTGCCGGCCGCGGCGGGATTAGCTTCTTCGTCGGCGCTGCTGGTGGGGGTCGACGCTCGCGTTGCTGGAGGCGAATTCCATTCTGGCGACATTGCAGGAGCTGATGGGGATTTTGCCGGAAGGCGAGCAGTTCACCGGCACGCGCGGGGGAGCGATGGATCATGCGGTGGTGCTGGCGGCGCGAGCCGGGCATGCGCTGGTGATTCAGTTTGCGCCACTTTCGTTCCGGCCGATCGGCATCCCGCAGGACTGGTGCTTTCTGGTGGCGCACAGCTTGACACACGCGGAGAAATCGGGCGCGGCGCGGGCTGAATACAACGCGAAGCGGAGCGCGGGTACGCGTGCGCTGGAGCGGCTGGGGTTTGATTCCTACCGCTCGGCGCTGGAGCACCGTGCGTTCGACGAGAAACGTTTGGGCCCCGATGAGCTGCGTGCCTTTCTGCATGTCACGAGCGAAGCGCAGCGGGTGGAAGATGCGGTGTTGGCTCTGCGGCGCGGCGATATCAAAGCTTTCGGGAAGCTGCTTACGGCGTCGCACGCGAGCTTGGGCGACCAATTGCAGGTGAGCACGCAGGCGATTGACCAACTGGTGGAAGCGGCGATGAATGCGGGGGCGCTGGGGGCTCGGCTGACGGGCGCAGGATTCGGCGGGTGCGTGGTGGTTTTGTGCAGAGAACGGGACCGCGAGCGGACGTTACAGGGATTGCGGCGCGATTTTTATGCATCGCGGGCGGGCTTCGATCCGCAAAATCACATATTTGTAGCTGAGGCTTCGGCGGGAGCACTATACGATACCCGGATGCCGAGCTTGCATATGGGTGAGGCGGGGAACTCGCGGGATGGCCAGCCAGTCCTATATTAAACGCGCCGTTCTGCTGGCAGCCGGGAAGGGAACGCGGATGGGCAGCATTACGCGAGAGACGCCCAAGCCTTTGCTGCCGGTTCAGGGGCGGCCAATGCTGGAACATATTTTAGAGGGGCTGGCGCGCATGGGAATCGAGCGGTTTTTTGTAGTGACGGGGTTTCGTCACGAGCAGATTGAGGAGCATTTCCGGGATTGGCCGGTTCCGATCGAATTCCGGTTGCAAGAACCGGTGAATGGGACGGGCTCTGCCGCGCTGCTCGCGGAAGATTTTGCTGGCGACGAGCCGTTCCTTCTCAGCTATGCGGATATCTTGTGCGATGCCGCGGAATACAGTCGTTGTTCGGCAGTGCTCGAGCGGAATGCGAGCGCGGCGGCGGTGCTCGCCGTGAAGGCGGTGGATGATCCATGGCAGGGCGCAGCAGTTTACGAGCAGGGCGGGCGCATTCGGGAGATTATCGAGAAGCCGCCGAAAGGCACGTCGCACACTCAATGGAACAGTGCCGGATTCTATGCGTTCCGGCCGGTTGTCTTCAAGTATCTCGAACGCATTCAGCCTTCTCCGCGCAATGAATATGAGCTGACTTCGGCGCTCGAGGACATGCTCGAGGATGGGCGCGAGCTGCGCATTTCGCCGATTGCGGGCGAGTGGCGCGATGTGGGGCGGCCGGAAGATCTTGCCGCGGAGAAGCAATAGCCGTTATTTCAGGTCGGCCGTTTGATGAAGCAGTAAGTTCTGCGACGAGCCGCCGGCCATAAAGGTGTAAGTGCCAGGAACGAGTTTCCAGCCGTGTTGCGCTTCGTCGTAGATGGAAAGATACTTGCGATCGATTTTCAGCGTAACGTTTTTGCTCTCGCCCGGATTCAGATGTAACTTACTCCAGCCGATCAGGCGCTTGGGAGGTTCGTTGGCGCTAGCGGGAAGGCCTGCGTAGAGCTCTGCGACTTCCGCGCCAGCGCGGCTGCCGGTGTTCCTGACAGTGAAGGTGATGGTGGGCTCGTCTCCTGATTGGACGTTGAGATCGGAGTAAGCAAAGGTTGTATAAGAGAGGCCGAAGCCGAATGGGAAGAGCACGGGTTTGTGCTCGGCGTCATACCACTTATAGCCGACCTTGAGGCCTTCGTCATACTGGATGCTGAACGCGGGTTTGTCTTCGCCGGTTTTCATCGAAAGTGCGATGTCTTTTGCGCCCGGAGGAGGAGTTACGATCTTCGGATGCGGCAGATCGGCTTCGCTGCGAGGAAGGGTGATGGCGAGTTTTGCGCTGGGATTTACGTCGCCAAATAAGATATTCGCGACGGCGTCAGCGCCTTTGCTGCCGGCGTACCAGGCTTCGACGATGCCCGAGACGCGATCGACCCAAGGCATGGTGACGACGGTACCGGTTTCGAGCACGACGACGGTGCGCGGATTGGCGCCCGCGACCTGTTCGATGAGCGTGTCCTGATTATCGGGCAACGAGAGGCTGGGTTGATCCATGCCTTCGCTCGACCACTGATAGACGAAGACGATGGCGATATCGGACTGTTTGGCGAGAGCGGCGGCCGATGCGGGATCTGCGCCGGAGTCAAATTCCACATGGGCGGATGGTACTTTGGCGCGAATGGCTTTGAGAGGCGAGGTTGGAAACCAGACGTGTTCCTGCCATTTAGCAGGCGGACGGCCGGGCGCATCGACTTGGGCTGAACCTCCGCCCGAGATCATGCCGGTGTCTGCGTGCGGACCGATGATGGCGATCGAGTGGAGGCGCGTGCGGTCGAGCGGCAGGATGTTGTTGTTCTTCAATAGAACCGTGCTCTGTTCGGCGATGCGGCGCGCGATTTCAAAGCCGCCTTCCACATCGACGACACTTCTCTCCATCGGGTGATCGACGATGCCGGTTGCAAATTCGGACCACAGCACGCGGTGCACGTGATCGTCGAGCTCGGCCATCGAGACGGCGCCGGATTGAACGGCTGCTTTGAGTTTCGCGCCGAAGAAATTGTCTTCGGGCTCTTCGTTATCGAGCCCGGCGTGCGAGGCTTTGACCGTGCTGTGCGTGCCTCCCCAATCGGAGAGGACGAAGCCTCTGAATTTCCAGTCCTTCTTTAATACGTCGGTGAGGAGGTAAGTGTTCTGGCAGGAAAAATCGCCATTGACGGCGTTATAAGCGCACATGACAGCGGCGGGATTGCCGACCTGGATGCCGATTTCGAAGGCCAGCAGATCCGTTTCGCGCATGGCGCGGTCACTGATGATGACGTTGACGAAGTTGCGGCCGCTTTCCTGGTCGTTCATAGCGTAATGCTTGATATCGCCGATTACGAATTGGCCTTGCTCGCATTTCATGAGATTGCCGACCATGGTGCCGGCGAGAATGGGATCTTCGCCTTGATATTCGAAGGTGCGACCATCGCGGGGTTCGCGCGCGAGATTGATGCCTCCGCCGAGAGTCATGTTGTAGCCTTGCGCGCGGAGCTCACGGCCGATCAGAGCGCCGTAATCGCAGGCCGCATCGGGATCCCAGCTCGAGGCTGCGGCGAGATTGGAAGGCAGGGCGGTGGAATAACGGCCATTCACGCCGCTGTTGCGGACGCCATAGGCGGCGTCGCTCATCTGAATGATGGGAATGCCCAGGCGCGGGATGCCGAGCACGAATCCAGCACCGCCATTGCCGAGATAAGCATTGGGCCTGGGTTTGCCCCACCCGGGCATGCCGTTGCCGTGCAGAAGATCGATTTTTTCATCGAGCGTGAGTTGCTTTAACACCATATCTGCGCGCTGGTCTGGTGAGAGGGACGGGTTCATCCATGGGAAGTTTTTCTTGGGCGCTTCGGACTGGCTGAGCAACGGGTAAGCGAACAGGAGCGCAAGTGTGCAAGAGAGCGCAGCGATGCGGCGCAGCGGTGAAAACGTGTTCATAGGAGGCTCGAAATTGTTCACTATCATATCCGCGCGGGCTCTTGAAGCGCATAATACGTTTGTGAAGAATCTATTGCTCGCGATTTTTGCGGTTTCTTTAGCGTCTGGGCAGACGGGTTATCAGCCAACGCCCGAGAATTTGAAGGCGCGGCAGGAGTTTCAGGATGCGAAGTTCGGGCTGTTCATTCATTGGGGCGTTTATAGCGTTCTGGGAGACGGTGAGTGGGTTTTTCACGACCGCCGGCTGACAGTGGATGAATACAATCGCTTGCCGAAGTTTTTCGATCCCGAAAAATTCGATGCGAAAACGTGGGTAGACCTGGCCAAATCGGCGGGGATGAAATACATCACGATTACCTCGAGGCATCATGACGGGTTCGCGATGTTCGATTCGAAGGTTTCGGATTGGAATATCGTGCAGAGGACGCCTTGGGGGAAAGATCCGTTGAAGATGCTGGCGGATGAATGCCATCGGCAGGGAATCAAGCTGTTCTTTTATTACTCACAGCTCGATTGGCACAACCCGAATTACTATCCTCCCGGGAAGACGGTCATTAATGATGGCCCGTGGAACAACGGACGGCCGGATCATGGCGATTGGAACGCATATCTGGATTACATAAATGCACAATTGCGCGAGTTACTGACGAATTATGGAGCGATTGCGGGCATCTGGTTCGACGGCATGTGGGACAAGCCGAATGCAGATTGGGAACTGGGCAAGACCTATGCGCTGATTCATCAATTGCAGCCGGCGGCTTTGATTATTCCGAACCATCATGAAAAGCCAAAGCCGGGAGAAGACGTGCAGACGTTTGAGAGAGATCTGCCGGGCCAAAATACGGCGGGATTCAATACGAAGTCAGTGAGCGCGGATTTGCCGCTCGAAAGCAGTAACACGCTGAATAACTCGTGGGGGTTCAACATCGGCGATAGTCATTACAAGAGCCCGGAACAGGTGGAGGAGATGTTAGTGCGAGCGGCGGGTAACAATTCGAACCTGCTGCTGAACATCGGGCCGATGCCGAACGGGGAGATTCAGGAGCCGTTTGTGACGCGCCTGCATGCGGTGGGCGAATGGATGTCACGATATGGCGATTCGATCTATGGGACGCGAGGCGGGCCGGTGGCAGCGGGCGAGTGGGGCGTGACGACGCACAAGGGCAACCGAATTTTCGTCCATGTTTTGAACTGGCATGCGCCGCTGCTTGCGCTACCGCCGCTAAACGAAACGGTGAAAAGCGCCCAGATGCTGGTGGGAGACGCTCCGGTCGGATTCAAGCAGGGAAGCAATGGAGTAGTACTAACAGTACCTCCGGCGGCAAGCGGAGATGTCGATCGCGTGGTGGTGCTAACGATTAACAGGTGACGCAGGAGGAATAGGATCAGGAATTATGGCGGAAACGGAAGCGGGGAAGCCGGGGCTTGAAGAAAGCATTCTTACCTTCTTACACGAGTTGAAGTTCGCGGCGCGATCGCTCGCGAAGAGCAAGGGGCTGAGCGCCACCGTGGTGTTGACTCTGGCACTCGGTATTGGGGCGAATGCCGCAATCTTTACGTTAGTGCGTGGCGTGCTGCTGCGCCCGTTGACCAATCGCGACGAAGACCGGTTGATTTACATCCGGCAGAGCGCACGCGGAATCGAGAACACGACGTTTTCAGTCCCCGAGATCAATGACCTGAAGGAGCGCGTGAAGACCATCAGCTCTTTCGGGGACTTTTCCACCATCGGGTTCACGATGGTCGGCCTGGGTGAACCACGCGAGATTCGCGCGGGCGTGGTCGGCGGGACGTATTTCAGCGTAATGGGGCTGCATCCCGTGCTGGGGCGGCTGTTAGGACCACAAGACGACGGACCAAAGGCGGCAGGTGCGGCTGTGCTCACGTACCGGTTCTGGACCACGGGGCTGAAGGGCGATCCTTCCGTGATTGGGAAAGTGGTGAGGCTGAGTGAGCGAACCGCGACGATCGTGGGAGTGCTCGAGCCCTCGATTCCTTATCCGGCGGACACCGAGATCATCGCTAACATCGTGACGAGCCCGCATCATTTATCGGCCACCATGGTGACGGGGCGCGTTCATCGCATGACGCAATTGTTTGGGCGGCTTGCGCCGGGCGTGACGCTCGAACAAGCGCGCGCGGAGCTGCGGGTCGTTTACGCGGGCATAAAGAAGCAGCACCCGGAGGCCTATTCGCCGCACGCAGACTTTCAAATCCACGCCGTGAAGCTGCGCGACCAGGTGACGTCGAAGGCCCGTACGGTGTTGCTGGTGTTGATGGCAGCATCCGTGCTGGTATTTGTAATTGCGTGTTCGAATGTAGCGAATCTGATTCTGGCTCGCACGGTTCGACGGGAAGGCGAGCTGGCGATCCGTGCCGCACTGGGTGCGAAGGCGGGTGCGCTGCGACGCACACTGCTGGCCGAAAGCCTTCTGCTATGCGGTGGCGGCGCCATTCTGGGCGTGTTGAGCGCCGGGCCGATGGTGGCGCTGCTGGCGCGTTACGCGTCGCGGTTCTCGGTGCGCGCGCTTGATCTGACGGTGGATTCCAGCATGCTATGGGTGGGCGCGCTGTTGGCCCTTGCAGCGGCCGTGTTTCTGGCATTTGTTCCGCGGCTGCCGGGAGAAGGCTCAATCCAAGGATCGGGGCTCACGAATGGAAGCCTGCGTATTGCGGGAGGGACCAGCCGGCGTTTGCGGGTGTTCGCGATTATTCAGATTGCCGCATCGTTTGTGCTGCTGGCGGGAGCGAGCATGTTGGTAAAGACGCTGCTTTCCATGCAAGCTGCGCAAACCGGCTTCGATACCAGGCACGTGCTGGTGATGAATGTGCCGGTGATGTCGTACGGAAAGAAACCGGAGCAGGTGCTCAACTTCTATAAGGAAACGATCCGGCGCATCAAAGAAATGCCGGGAGTAAATGGCGTTGCAGTGGGCGTGATGGCGCCTTGGCGCGATGCGGGCGATTTCGGGTTTGGTCTGGAGTTTTCCGCGGATGGGCATGTACGCGCATCGGGTGAAGAGGACCCCAAGGGCGGCTTCCGCGTCGTATCGCCGGGATTTTTCTCGGCACTGGGAGTGCCGATCCTTGCGGGACGCGACTTCGACGAGCGGGACCGGAAGAGCAGCGAGCCGGTGGTGATTATCAGCCAAACCCTGGCGCAGCGAATGTTTCCGAATCAGGATCCGCTGAATCGCCACATCATGTGGACAGACCCGGTGATCAAATTTATCGATGTGAGTCCCGCGCCACGGCGCATCATCGGCGTTGCGGCGGATGTGGATGATACGCACGTTGTACCGGCGCCATCAATGACGATCTATCAGCCAATGGATCAGATGGAATTTTGGGGCGGGCGGCTGTTTGTACATACGCACGCGGATCCGTATGCGCTGGTGGCGCCGGTGACGCGCATTATTCGGCTGATGTCGGCCGATCAACCGGTGGAACACGCGGCATCGCTCGAGGATATACGCGCGGAAGTGCTGACACCAGACCGTTTGAACACCTTCGTATTTTCCGGTTTTGCGATGGTTGCTCTGGCCATTGCCATCGTGGGAGTTGCTGGTGTGCTGGCGTTTTCGGTGAGCGGGCGCACGCGCGAGTTCGGAATACGGCTGGCGGTTGGATCGCAGCCGCGGAGGCTGGTGGCGGGCGTGCTTGGAGAAGGGATGGTGATGGCGCTGGCGGGGATTCTAGTGGGCGCGATTGGCGGGTTCGTGCTGGCGCGTATGGCTACTGGGTACTTCGAGGATGTGCGGATGCCGGGCGCCATTGCGATCGTCGGCTCGGTAATCGTGCTGCTCGCTGCAGCGGTGATTGCCTCGGTTGTGCCGGCGGCGCGGGCGGCGCGAATCGATGTGATGCAGGCGCTGCGGAGCGAGTAGTTTCTATTGCGCGGGCGCATGCGGGCGAGATGGCCATTTTGTGGCGCGGCTCGTAGAGGGTCACGTTCACATCGCCGGGCAATTTCATGTTGATGGTGATGCCATAGCTTTGGGTTTCCGGCTCGCCGGGGATATTGACGCCTTTCGTGCGCAGCTCGGCGACTGTCTTGTGGATGTCGTCGCACATGAACGCGATCTCATGACGTATGCCTGATTCGTAATTGGATCCTTCGCCGGGATGGATGCCGAGCTCGGCGGGAGGCAGAGCGAAGATGAGCCAGCCTCCGTGCGCATCCACCCACTGGAAGCCGAAGACGTCGCGGAGCATGGCGCGCAACTCTTCCGGTTTTGAGGAGTAAAGCAGGGTGTGGGTGCCAAAGATGGACATAGCGGCTATGGTACTAAGGATACGGCTAGTATGGGGCTGGCGGCTGCGGGACCGCTTCGCCGTCCGCGCGAGGATCGGAGGCGCCGGCATTCACGCCATTTGCGTCGCGCATCACTGCATTGCCTCGCCCCATGGAGAGCGAGTACGGCTGCTCTACCTGAAGTTGATGGCCTTTTGAGGTCAGTTCGGCTCGTATGGCTTCGGGGACGCGGGATTCGATTTCGACATCGCATCCTTCGAAACGTCGGCTTGGTGAAGCGAGGCGCGCTGAGCGCGGCCTGAATGTTCATGTCGAAATCGGCGATATCCGAAACAAACTGCGCGTGCGCCTGCGCCTGGTTATAGCCGCCCATGATGCCGAAACCGATCGCTACATCGCCCTTCTGCATGAATCCCGGAATGATGGTGTGCAGAGGGCGTTTATGTGGAGCGAGTGAATTCGGAGTGCCGGGAGCAAGCGAAAACAATTGTCCGCGATTTTGCAGCGCGAAGCCTGTGCCCGGCGCGACGAGGCCGGTACCGAATCCCGAGTAGTTGCTTTGGATCAACGAGACGATCATGCCGGCGCTATCGATGACGCTGAGATAAGTGGTTTCGTGGCCAGCGGCGTTCAATTTGGCGCTGAGATCCGAAGGCAGCACGGAGCAGTGGGCGTGATTGGGATCGATTGAATCGGCCCGGCGGCGGGCGAGGTCTTTTGAAAGCAGTTGCTCGACAGGGATGGGCGAGAAACGCGGGTCGCCGATGTATTTGATGAGATCGGCGTAGGCGAGCTTCTTGGCTTCAATCATGACGTGTAGAGCTTGGGCGCTGTCCTGGCCGTACTGGCGAAGCGGGAATCGCTCCATGATATTGAGCATGGAGAGCGCGGCGATACCTTGAGTGTTGGGCGGAATTTCGGAGACGGTCCAGCCGCGATAGCTGGTAGAGATGGGTGTCACCCATTCGGGTTGAAAGTCGGCGAGATCTGCCTCGGTCATGGTGCCGCCCTGTTGGCGCGAGAAATCGACGAGCGTTTTGGCGATGGCGCCTCGATAGAAGCCGTCGCGGCCGTGCTCGGCGATGAGCTCGAGTGAATGCGCGAGATCGGGATTGCGGAAGATTTCGCCGGGTTTGGGAGCGTGGCCCTCCGGCAAAAAAGTTGCGCGAATCCGGGCTTGTCTTTTAGCGCGGGCACGCTCAGGCTGCCAGGCGAGCGAGGAAATCTCGGTGACCGGTACGCCGTTTTGGGCGTAGAATATGGCCGGTTGAAGGACTTGCGCGAGCGGTAGTTTGCCGAACTTGTCGTGCAGAGCGGCCCAACCCGCAACCGCTCCGGGCACGGTTACGGCGTAAATGTTGCGAGGGATGTGACCGGTGATGCCTTTCGACTTGAGAAGTTCGATGGTCAGGCCCTGGGGCGCCCAGCCGCTGGAGTTCAGGCCGTAGAGTTTGCGAGAGGCAGGATCGTAGACAAGCGCGAAGAGATCGCCTCCGATGCCGTTCATCATGGGTTCGATGACGCTGAGCACGGCGTTGGCGGCTATAGCGGCATCGATAGCGTTTCCACCTTGGCGCAAGATATCTGCACCTGCCGCCGATGCGAGCGTTTGACTGGTGGCGGCGATGCCGGTGCGGCTGTAGACGACGGATCGGCCGTAATCGCGGCCTGGTTCCTGCTGGGCGGAGACGTGTTGCACGAAAAGTGGGAGCGACGCGACGAGTGACGCTGCGCGGAGGCGATGCATCGATTATTTTCGGACTCCTATATAGATGTCGACGTGGGCCTCGGGCGCATGCGCCTGAAGACCCTTGTAATGGACTTCGAAATCTGTTTTATAGGCACGATGGAGTTCGTGCCCCGGTTTTTCGAGCGACCAAATGCGCTTCCAAAGATCGACGGTCATTTGCTGCGGCGAGCCGCCTTGCGCAGTGAACATGGCATAATCGCCGGGCAGTATGTTCACTACGGCCATGCCGGGGGGAAGATCGCGGGTGGTATCGACTTTTGCGCCGAGTGTGTAAGCATAGCTCCCATCTTTGTCGGACTCATAGTCGCTGTACACGGCGGCGATGTGGGAATCGACGCGGTGCGGAATGCGGCTGAGGAGATTTTCGTTTCCGAAACGACCCCACATAGCAGCGATTACGCCATTTCCGGCTGCTTCGCGCGCGTTCGTAGTACGGGCCTGGATGCCGACGACGGTGAAAGAATCGACGTGTAACTTGACAAGATTCACTTCTTCGGCCAAAGCGACGAGAACAAAGGTCAGCAGGCAAACGGCAAGCGCGAATTTCATCGAATTTGTTCTATGCGCTTCGATTGTTCGGGAGGCATCAAGGTTCGCACGGCGCGCGCGCGGCTGGAGGCGCGTTCGAGGGCCAGGCGCAAGCCCGTCGGGAGCGAATTCAGAAACGCAACGATAAACCGGTATCGCCAGCCTGGGACGACGAACAGCTTGCGGCGGGCGAGGCCATCGAGAGAGGCGTTGACGACTTGCTCGGCGGTGAGCCACATGGAAGATCTGCTGAGGTGTTCGGGCGCGACGCCCATGGTGGGGTGAAACTCCGAGTAAGTGAATCCCGGACAGAGAGCTTGCACGACGATGTTGGAGTGAACGCCTTCGAGTTCGAGATACAGGCCTTCGGTGAAGGCCGTCATCCAGCTTTTGGTGGCGGCATAACTCACGGTTCCCGCGTTGCGCACGAACGCGGAGACGGATGCGACGTTGATGATGCCGCCGACATCGCGCGGGACCATGTTGCGCAGAGCGGCATGGCTAAGGCGAACGGTGGCCAGGATATGGAGGCTGTGCATCTGTTCTTGCGTTTCGAGCGGCGCTTTCCAAAAGCGACCCAGAGTGCCGAAGCCTGCATTGTTGATGAGGAGCGCGAGGCGCTGCTCGTGACGGATTCGATCGGCGGCGGCGGCCAGGTCTTCCTCATTCGTGAGATCGGCTTGGAGAATGGTGACTTGAGATTGTGAATTGGTGGAGAGCTCGGATTGGAGTTGCTCGAGGCGGTCTTTGCGGCGGGCGATCAACAGAAGATCATGTTCGGCGGCGAGCTTGCGAGCGAAGGCCGCGCCGATGCCGCTGGATGCACCGGTGATGGCGACGAGTGTTCTGGACAAGGGAATGCCTCTGTGCTGTAGGTTCGCATGGCGCGCGAAAGCATTGCAAAAGAAAAGGGAGCGGATGAAACCGCTCCCTTGCTCAACTGCAGATTGGAACTGGTTACTGCGGGTTCTGGTTGTTGCGCTGTTCGCGGCGCTCACGCATCTGCTGTTGCATTTCGTCGTACTGCTTTTTCTGCGTATCATTCAGCACCGCGCGGATCTTGGTCTCTGAATCTTCCCGAATGCTCTGGAACTTCGCGCGGCGGTCTTCCTGAGACACGGAGCTGTCACTGCGAAGCTTCTCCATCTGCTGCTGCCGGTCCTGCAGAATTGAGAGAATCTGGCTCTGCTGGTCGGAGGTGAGGTTGAGTTTCTTGGTGAGGTGTTCGACTTGTTTGGCGGGATCGGCCTGACGGTGATGATTCCAGTGGCCGCCGTTTTGGCCTGACTGCTGATCCTGCTGCACGGGCGCGGCCTGAGGGGCCGCCATGGCGATGCCCAATCCGAAAACGGTGGAAAGGGCGAGGGATAACATTGTTTTTCTCATTTTCGTTCCTTTAAGGACTCTGTCCTTCAATTGGAGAGACGAACGGGGTCGGGGCTGGGTAATTGTGTTAGGCAGTTAAAGTTCGTTTAATGCGCCTCCCCGAAAATGGGGATGGCGCGCGCACGGGTCGCGCGAAACTGGGACACTGGTAAGTCATGGACGCGCTTACGCTTACTGATCCAAATGTGGCTTTCGTGCTGCTGATTTTAGGCGCCATTGGGATTTATTGGGAGCTGCATGCGCCGGGCATGATCGTGCCGGGAGTGCTGGGCGTGCTGCTGGTGGCTGCCGGCGCATACGGGCTTTATCAAGATACGCCGAGCTGGTACGGGGTGACGCTTCTTGTGCTCGCGGCACTGCTGCTCGGCATTGAGCTGAAGTATTACACGCATATGATTTCGGGCGTGGCGGGTACGCTGCTGCTGGCGTTCGGGGCGTTACTGCTGTTGCAAGGTCCGCATCGCATTTCGCCGGGCGTCGCTTTCGCGGTCTCGGCTGCGTTCGGGTTGATCACAATTTTCTTGGGATCGCTCGCGATGCGCGCGCAAAAGGGCAAGCTGATGACGGGCTTAGAGAGTTTGGTGGGCGAAACCGGGGTGACGCGAACGGCGATCGATCCGGAAGGCACCGTGTTTGTGCATGGAGAATACTGGAAAGCGCGAAGCCAGGAGAGCATTGCGGCGGGCGAGCAGGTGCGCGTGGACCAGGTACACGACTTAGTGCTGATGGTGAAGCGAGCGGGATAGGAGAACCGATGACAGATACAATTTTCTCCGGCGGATTGCTCATTTTAGTGATTATTTTGATCTTCTATCTGATTTCGTCCGTGAAGATACTTGCCGAATATGAGCGCGGGGTGATTTTCCGGCTGGGGCGCGTGCTGGGAAGGCCCAAAGGGCCGGGAGTGATTCTGGTTTTTGCGCCGCTGGACCGCATTGTGCGTCTGTCGCTGCGAATCGAAGCGATGGAGGTGCCGCCGCAGGACTTAGTCACGCGCGATAACGTGACCGTCAAGGTGAACGCGGTAGTTTACTTCCGCGTCGTCGATGCCGTCAAAGCGGTTCTGGAGGTGACTAACTTTCTGTATGCGACCAGCCAGTTGGCGCAGACGACGCTGCGCAGCGTCTTAGGCGAAGTGGAATTGGACGAGCTGCTGAGCCAGCGTGAAAAGATCAATATCCGGCTGCAGGCAGTATTGGATGAGCACACCGGGCCGTGGGGCGTGAAGGTGACGATGGTGGAAGTGAAGCAAGTGGACCTGCCGGATCAGATGATTCGAGCGATTGCACGGCAGGCAGAGGCGGAGCGAGAGCGGCGGGCAAAGATTATTCACGCCGAAGGGGAGTATATGGCGGCTGAGAAACTCGCCATGGCGGCTGAATTGATACAGAGACAGCCCGTTGCTATTCAATTGCGCTACTTACAGACGCTGGTAGATATCGGCGGCCAGAAAACGATTGTATTTCCACTACCCGTTGATATTTTCAGCAGCTTAAGTAAATTGGTGAAAAATGAAGCGGCAGCATCTCAGCCGAGCGAACGGCCAGCCGACTTATAGATCTGCGCGATGTATTGCATATCGCGGAGTCCCATCTCGCCATCGGTTTTGGGTGTCTTGTCGTTGGCGATGCAATCGGCGAAATAGTCGGCTTCGAGAACGAACTGGTAAGGATCTTTTTGCGTACACTGATCGTCAATGGGCGGCTGGCCATTCATCTTTGCGATGAGGTGCTGGCCTTCGTAAGCGAAGGCGGGTTGCATTTCGAGCGTGCCCGTTGAACCGTGCACTTTGAAGTAACCGGGCATGTCGCCGCCGTAAGTTGTGTTGCAAGCAGCGACTATGCCGGACGGGAATTTCATGGTCCAGGAGCAGTTTTCTTCGACCTCGCGGAAACGCGTGTCCTTGTCGATAACGGTGCAGTAGCCTTCGAGCGTCGCGGGGTCTTCACCGGTGAGATAGCGGGCCGCGTTTAGCGAATAGATGCCGACGTCCATGAGCGGGCCGCCGCCGGCCATTTTCTTATTCAAGCGCCATTCGCCGGCCTTCTCGACAAAGCCGTTTGCGCTTTCGATGGCTTGGATTGTACCGAGCCTGCCCTCGCGGATCAACTGGATGGCGTGCAGATTGGTGGGCTCATACTGGCAGCGATAGGCGATCATCAGCTTTCTGTTCGCGGCGACGCATGCGTTGATCATGTTCTGGCAGTCTTTGACCGTCGTAGCCATCGGCTTTTCGCAGAGCACATGCTTGTTGGCGTTGGCGGCGCGAACGGTGTACTCGGCGTGCATGTTGTTAGGGAGCGCGATGTAGACGGCGTCGATTTCGTGATTATCGGCGATTTCGTCGTAGTTGGCGTAGCTATAAATATTTTTCAGGGGGACGTTGTATTGCGCGGCGGTCGCCTCGGCCTTCTCATGATGACCGCTGACGAGAGCTACCACCTGAGATTTTTGAGACATTCTGCACGCGGGCATGAAGTGGCCGAGCGAAATGCGGCCGAGCCCAACGATGCAATAGCCGAGTTTCTTGCCGGGCGCGGCGGGAGGCGCCTGATCTTGGGCGCGGGTGAGCGGAGCAACGGACGCGAGGGCGGCGCTTGCCCCCGCAGCGCTTGCGCCGAGAGTGCGAGCGAAGTCGCGGCGTGTAAGTTTCATGTTTCTGATCGATGGACCAGATCGGAGAAGCAAGCGTTACACGCCGGACTCTGGTTTCGCTTTACGGAAGTGGTTTATGCTTTGCGACCGCGCCACATCAGATTACCCATCGCGAGCAGTAGGCCGATCGAGAGCAGTGAGACTGAAGCGGGTTCTGGCGTGGTATTGACGAGCACCCCATCGACGGCGCCGCCGGGTCCCGCATAGAAACCGACTAACTGTCCATAATCGTTGATGCCGTTTAGCGTGGTTCCGCTGATGCCGAAGCCGTTCGCCGTAGTCTGTTCGTTGGGATCGACAATTTTGGTCCAGGCGCCAGTGTCCATGTTATAGACGAAGCCTTCGGAGGAACCGTCAGCGGCCGTATCGGTCCCGACGATCTCGCCGATATTGTTGATACCGAAGAACATTGGATTCGAGCCGAGCGGATCGTTGGGATTGGTGAAAACACCGTTGTTATCGATGAATCCGGAATCGCAACCACCGCAACTCGCGAAGAAGCCGACGATGACACCGCGGTTATTGATGCCGCTCGCGGTGACGGACGTGGTGTTCCAGGAAGACGGCACGCCGAGGGTCGTCAGGGCAGAGGTTCCGAGGCTGTATGTGAAGCCGTTTGTGTTCCCGTTTGCCGCGGTGTAAAAGCCGACAGCTTGGCCGTGATCATTGAGTCCGAGGACCTGGGTAAACGTAGAACCGGGCCCATTCACCGAGGTGAACGTGCCGCCAACGTTCGTGAAGCCAGTGTTTACTCCGCTAGAGTTGATAACGGAAAATCCGGCAGTGTTGAAAGTTCCATTGGTCTTCACGTTATTGATGGCGACAACCTGTGTTTGATCGGCCCCGCTGACGTTTTCATTGGTAAACGTGCCGTTCGTGTAAGTGAATCCGTGGTTGTTAACGATGGCGCCATCGCCGAAATACCCGGCGATTACTCCTGAATCATTGATTCCGAGTAGTTGATTAAATACGGGGGTCTGCAGGTTGTTATCTGCAGGGTCGTTGATGGTCTGAAAACTAATCGTGCCGGCCTGAGCGCATAGGGGCGAAAGTGAAAACAACACGGCTACGCCCAGACACGCCTTGAGGCTGACACCGAAGCGCGCAATATCCATAATCCTCCTGTTGAGAAAAACGTTCCCCGAGAAATTTGTCGGTGATCTGCCGGATTGGATCGATCGCGCGCAAAAATCATTTCATGTCAGATCGGTGAAAAGCGGGCTCGCCGATGCTCGACAAGAATGCTTATGCAGCTTTCGGATTCTCTTTTACTGCTTTCGCGCGGGCACGCTTCAGTGGGGTTAATAACGCGAGAACGATTTGTTCGTACGCGTAGTTACTACGGCTGTTGCGGAATTTTTCCGCAAACTCTACCAGCTTACCCGCCGAATAACAATCCATGACCGCCGGATGGATGTAATATTTCTTGCACGTGGCGGGTTTGTTGCCGAGTTTGGAAGCGACCTCTTTGATGACGTCCACGAGTATGGACTTGCTATGCGGATCACCTTCCCGCGCGGCGCATTTCTCTAACAGGAAGCTCGCCGCGAGACAGGTTCCACCCCAGGTGCGGAAATCCTTGGCGGTGAAATCGGAGCCGCTAATCTCGCGCAGGTAATCGTTCACGTCTCCCGATTCGATGGTTTGCGGCTGGCCGTCGTCATCGAGGTACTCGAACAGCGCGCTGCCCGGGATCTCTTTGCAACGGCGAATGATGCGAGCGAGGCGCCGATCTTCGAGAACAATTTCATGATTCTGGCCGCTCTTGCCGCGAAACTTGAACTTGAGCATGCCGCCGAGAATCTGGACGTGCTGATTGCGGAGTGTGGTGAGGCCGAACGAACCGTTTTCTTCGGCGTACTCTTCGTTGCCGATGCGGATGTAAGTGGTTTCGAGCAGCTTGACAACCGCGGCGAGCACTTTGCGCTTGGGCAGACCTTTTCGTGCCAGGTCGCGGCCGACGATGCGACGGATGCGCGGCAAAGCGCGGCCGAAGACTCGCATGCGGTCAAACTTGACCAGGTCGCGAACTTCGCGATACTTGGGGTGGTAACGGTACTGCTTGCGGCCACGGGCGTCGCGACCTACGGCCTGGATGTGGGTGTTGGGGCTGGGACTAATCCAGACCGATTCCCAAGCTGGCGGAATTACGAGCGAGCGGATGCGCTGGAGAGTAGCTTCGTCCTGAATGGGTTGATCTTTTGAGTCAATATAGACAAAGCCCGACCCCGCACGCCGACGCCGGATGCCTTGGCCTTTGGGGATGAGATAGCGCAAACCCGCTTGTTCGGCCGATTTGACTTCGTCGGGAAGGCGCAAGGCCATTTCAGGCAAGCCCGTCCCGGGCTGTGTCGGGGTCGACATACAGTAATGTGATGCAATTTACAACCGAAAGTCTACTCAGATTTCGGGAGGGCGGGTTTAGCCGATAATGTGAATCTCGCCGATTCCGCCTTCGACCCTGAGAGTCACCTGGAGCTTAGAGGTGCCGTACAGCTTGTTTTCGTAGTGATCGTCTCGATTTTCGAGCCCGGTCACGACGATTTTCCCAATGCCGCCGTGAGCGTCGGCGCGAACGCCGACCTGATCCGGCACGTAAACGGTCGCTTTGCCGACGCCGCCTTCGACGCGCACATCGTAATCGTGGGAAGGCGTGCCGCGGAGATCCAGACTAATTTCTCCGGCACCGAGGTGAACCGCTACGTGCTGAAGGTTCATGTCGCCCATTTCAAGCCTCGCCTTGCCAGCGCCGCAGTTGAACTCGAAATCGAGGAGCACTTTGTCGTTTAGCTCGAGATCCCAGAGGTTCCGAGAATGGCCGAAATGGCCGCCGCCTTCCGGCTGCTTGATGGTGAGGTCGGCGTCGGGTCCGGAGCTGAAAGTGACGTCGGGCTTCCAGGCGGGGACGTTGTATTCGAACGTGCCTTGGAGCAACCGATTGGAGCCGCCGCGGAGGGTTAGCTCGCCGGCGCCCATGTTGAGGCGAACTCGGGCGCGCTCGGCATTACCCAGATCGATCGAGACGGGCTCGTCGTGCATGGGGCCGGTTTCGGCAGTGCGGTACTCACAGGAACCGAGCAGGAAGAGGGGGATTGCGAGCGCCGCCGGAATCGCGTAGTGTTTCCAACGCATAACGAACAAGCATACGCGAAAATGACGGGATTTGTTTCGTCCATCTGTGGGGCTTGGCGCAGATACAATAGGGCGATGCCAGAGGAAAAAGCATCCTCGCCTCATTTTGAAGCAAGCTTGGAGGAGTTGGAGCGAATCGTTCGAGAGCTGGAAAAAGGCGAGCTGCCGTTGGAGCAGAGCCTGGCGTTATTCGAGCGTGGGATGCGGCTGAGCGCGGACTGCAAGAAGCAGTTGGAAGAAGCTGAATCGCGGGTCGAAATTTTAATGAAGCGTGGCAGCGAGGTGGTGGCGGTTCCGTTCCAGCCCGAGAAGACCGCGAAATGACGAGTGCCGAGGGAGCCGGGCTGCACGAGTACCTGCCGGAGCAGGTGCATACGATCGATGGGGTGCTGGAGCGATGGGTGCCGGAGGAGAGCGTGGAACCGGCATCGATTCATCGCGCAATGCGGTATAGCCTCTTTGCGGGAGGGAAGCGCATCCGGCCGATTCTGGCCATGGCGAGCGCGCACGCGGTTTCGGACTCTCCGGACGGCGTGGAAAACGCGGCGGCGACGCTGGAGTTGGTGCATACTTACTCGCTGATCCACGACGATTTGCCGGCGCTAGATAACGACGATCTGCGGCGCGGGCGTCCGACGTGCCATCGAGTGTTCGGGGAAGCGATGGCGATACTGGCGGGCGATGCACTGCTGACGCTGGCGTTCGAGGTGCTGAGTCGTTTGGAGGTTGTGGACGCGGAGCGCAAAATCCGGCTAGTAGAGGAGCTATCGCGGGCGGCGGGCACGGTGGGCGGCATGATTGGCGGGCAGGTGAACGATCTCGAAGGCGAGCGGAAGCGGCCTACGGCGCTGCTGCTCGAATCGATTCATCGGGCGAAGACGGGCGCGTTGCTGCGGGCGAGCGTCAGGATGGGCGCGATCTATGCGGGCGCGAGCGAGCGAGAGCTGAGGGCGCTTTCCGAATACGGTGAGCACGCGGGCCTGGCATTTCAGATCATCGACGATGTGCTGGACGTGGAGGAATCTTCGGACGCTCTGGGGAAAACTGCGGGCAAAGACGAAGCCCAGCAGAAGATCACGTTTCCGGCGGTGTATGGGCTGGAGCGATCGCGTGAGATGGCCGAAGAAGAGCGGCTGGGGGCGCACGTCGCCCTGCGTTATTTCGACGACCGCGCGCACCGCTTGCGGCAGATTGCGGATTTTATCGTGCATCGAAAGACGTGACGGATGCTGGGTCGGAGCAGGAACGTAAGAAGCAACGCCTGGACGTAGCGCTGGTTGAGCGCGGGTTGGTGGAATCGCGCGAGAAGGCGCAGGCGCTGATTCTGGCAGGGAAGGTCCGGGTCGATGGACAGCGTGCCGACAAGCCGGGGCGTGCGGCCGGGAGCGAAGCGCGCATCGAAATAGAGCAGGGGCTTCGATACGTAAGCCGTGGCGGCATCAAGCTGGAGGCGTCCTTGGCTCATTTCGGCGTGGATGTCGCGGGCAAGGTTTGCCTGGACGTGGGAACATCGACGGGCGGATTTACGGATTGCCTGCTGCAGCATGGGGCGGCGCGCGTGCATGCGGTAGATACCGGCGCGGGACAGATTGATTGGCGCTTGCGAACGGATCAGCGTGTGATCTTGCATGAGCGGGTAAATGCGCGGTATCTAGCGTTCGAACAGATTGGCGAAAAGCCGGATGTGATTACTTGCGACGTGAGCTTCATTTCCGTCACGCTGCTGATTCCGGCACTGGCAGCGCTGCTTGCGCCGGGCGGAGATTGGATCATCCTGATCAAGCCGCAATTTGAAGTGGGGCGGGAACTGGTGGGCAAAGGCGGGATCGTGCGCGATGCGGGGGCGCAACGGACGGCTTGCGAGAAAGTAGTGAATGCTCTGCAGCGCGCCGGGTTCGCGACGCGTTTAATGGAGAGCCCGATCACGGGGGCCGAGGGGAATCGCGAATTCCTGGCGCACGCGCGCAAAGTATAGTCTATGTAGCGCACAGGGCGTTTGGTGCCCGTTGCGCGCGGTTCATAATAAACGAGCGCGAGCGCATGACAGAGATCACCACCGTCGGCATCATTTCGAAGCCCAACATCGCGGAAGCGGCGGATATTGTCTGCGGACTTCTCGAGTGGCTCGCGGAGCGCGGGATTAGCACGCGTTGTGACGAACAGACGGCGCATTACGCCAACACGTCGAAGTATTACAGCAGGGAAGAGGTGCCGGACGGCGCGGACTTGCTGGTTGTGCTGGGCGGGGATGGGACGCTGCTTTCGGCTGCCCGCGTGGTGGCGGACCGGAACATACCTCTGTTTGCGGTGAATCTGGGTCATCTGGGGTTTTTGACCGCGATTCCTGTCGAGGATTTATATCCGGAGCTGGAGCGGGCGATTCGGGGCGAGCACCGCATCGGGCGGCGGCGCATGGTGGATTGCGAAGTGCTGCGCGATGAGAAGACGATTGCGGCTTATTCGGCGCTGAACGATGTCGTCATCACGAAGTCAGAGCTGGCGCGCATGATCGATCTCGATACCCACGTCGATAATCACTTCGTTGCGGCCTATAAGGCGGATGGTTTGATTGTTTCGACCCCGACGGGCTCGACGGCTTATTCGCTTTCGGCGGGAGGGCCGGTGATTTTCCCGTCGGTGGCGGCGTTTTGCATCACGCCGATCTGCCCGCATATGCTGACGAACCGTCCCGTGATTGTCCCCGACACAAGCGTGATTAAGGTGATCAATCATGGCGCAGAGGGCAGTTATCTGACGATCGACGGGCAAGTGGGCGAGCCGCTTTCCAAGGGCGATCGCGTGATTTGCCGGTCATCGGCGAAGACCATTCAGTTGATTCGGCCTCCGAAGATGCTTTTCTTCGATGTTTTACGAGAAAAGTTGAAGTGGGGCGAGCGCTGAGTGAGGTTCGTGCGCAGAATTTCCCTCACATCCTGGATTTTCATTGCGCTGATCTTGGGAGCGCTTCTTGGGGTGTTTTTTCCATCTTTTGCGAAGAATCTTGCGCCGGTAAGCAACATTTTCCTGCGGCTAATTAAGTCAATTGTGGGTCCGCTGCTGTTCGGGACGATTGTTTACGGGATTGCGGCCGCTGGCGAGCTGAGGACAATGGGCCGCATCGCCCTGAAGTCGCTTGCTTATTTTGAGATTGCGACGACTTTGGCGCTGGCAATTGGTCTGGTGGTGGTGAACCTGACGCGGCCGGGCGCGGGGTTGACGCTTGTCGGCGCGGGAGCCGCGGGGCCGGGACTCACGAAACAGATTCCATTTGCGCAGATCTTCGAGCGTGCTGCGCCGTCGAGCATCTTTGAAGCACTGGCCCAGAATGATGTTCTCCAGATGGTGGTTTTCTTTTTTCTATTTGGCGCGGCGTGCTCCGTTGTGGGTGCGAAGGCGAAGCCGGTGGTCGATTTCGCCGAGGCCGTGGCGGCCATTATGTTCCAGTACACGAAGTACGTGATGTACTGCGCGCCCTTCGGGGTGGGAGCGGCGATCGCGGTGACGATCGGGTCCAAGGGAATCGGCGTGTTGTTCGGGTTGGGAAAGCTTGTGGCGGCGACGTATGTTGCGCTCGGGCTTTTTGTGGTGCTGGTGCTGGTTCCTACGCTGACGGTTGTCAGAGTGCCGCTGCCGCGGTTCTGGCTTGCCGCGCGGGAGCCATTTCTGATTGCGTTTTCGACTGCATCGAGCGAAGCGGCGCTGCCTGTGGCACTCGAGAACATGGAAGCGTTCGGAGTGCCCAAACATATTGTCGGGTTTGTGTTGCCGACCGGTTATAGCTTCAATCTGACCGGGTCGGTGCTGTATTTGTCGATGGCGGCGCTATTCATTGCGCAGGCGGGGGGCGTACGGATGCCGCTTACAACGCAGATCATGATGATGCTCACTTTCATGCTGACGAGCAAAGGAGTGGCCGGCGTGCCGCGCGCGGTACTTGTCATTCTCGTCGGCAGCCTTGCGACCTTTCAGCTGCCTGCAGAGGGGATCACGTTGCTGTTAGGTGTGGATGCGGTGCTCGACATGGGGCGGACGGCGGTGAATGTGCTGGGCAACTGCGTGGCAACTGTGGCGGTGAGCCGATGGGAGCATGTTGCGGTGATCGGCGGGACTGCCGAGGGGGAGTTGCTCGGGTAAACGGGTGGCATCAAAATTGTGCCACAATGTTCAGTGACGTCGGCCGGAGCTTGCTGCGTACTAAGTAGGCCAAACCGTATTAGCTGGCAGCCGCCGTCGCGGAGCTAATTGTAGATCCAGCTTTGCTGTAGATGATGGTTACGTTGCTTTTAACGCCGTTGAGGACGGCGAGCGCAGCTAGCGCCAGAAAGCCAAGCAATAGCGAATATTCGACCAGGTCTTGACCTTCTGTTTCGCTCCACAGTTCCAACAGTATCGACCCAAGTTCTTCCATACCCCTCCTATCGTCCTAAGTGCTCAGGGGCTTTAGGGCAGAGCGGAAATTATCTGCGATCGGTGCTACGTGTTCCAGTGAGGGCCAGTGCCTTAGGCTGCGGATCGTTCGGCTGCGGTATTGTGAGAAGCGGGGCGGTAGGGATGGCAAAATCACCGGTCGAGCAACGAAAAAAGCGCGGGACGGAGACGACCAAGAGATACCGCACCGTGGATGGTGACGATTGCTATGCCTGCGCGGTAGATGCGATTGCGGATATTCTGCTATCCACTGCACAGAGCGAGGAAGAAGCTACTCAAATTCTGCAGGCCGCTGAAGTGGAGTTTCGAAATTCGGCTGAACTGGAGACCTTCTTCGCAGAAGGCTAATGATTGCGGATCTCGTCGCTGAGTTGCCGCAGAACGCGCTCACGTTCGGGTCCGGTGAGTTCTTCTTCAAGACGCCGTAGCGCGAGACCGACGACGTCGCGATGGTGCAGTTTCGATCCGATGACTTCTTCCGCGCTGAGCTTCAGCCATAAATTGTGAAGCTTCGCGACATCTTCCGGCCACAGACGCGGCGGATGAGGACCGAGGTTGACGTAGGTGGGCGGGCGGTCCGGCGTGATGATTTCGAGAGAGAATGCGTGGCGCGGCTCGGGAAGCTTTTCCCAAGCGAGGCCGATCCTGCGGGCGAGCTCGGCTGAAGACATGCGCGGCGAAACGCCGGTTACCAGGCGCGAAATTTTCAACTGGGTCGCGCTCTGCACGAGCGCATCGAAAGGATCGAGAGCGGGAACGACGAGCAACTCGACATGCTTGCCTTCTTTTTCCGCCATTGTGACGACGGCGCTGAAGAGCGTTTTTTCATCGACACCAAAGACCTGTTCGTCTTTCAGAGCATATTCACTATCGGCCGATTCCAGGCGCACGGTCATGACGACGATGTCATTGCGGCGAAGATCGGTGCGCTGCAGAGTGCGCCGCAGATGTTGCATGTTATTGGGGTTGCGGACGGCAACCATAACGCATCCGGGGCGAGCGTGCAGCGCTGCCGGATCGATGGTCAGCTTTTGCTCTAGATTGAATTCTTCGAGGTTGTGTTGCTGGCGAGCTTGATGCCTGCGGATGTTGATCTTCTCCGAAATGGTAAAGACCATAAAGAATGCGACGGTAAAGCTGACGCCGTACATGGTGGCGTAAGTTTTGGAGAAAAGGTTCACGATGGCCGTGGCCATCAGAATCATGGTGGTGATGGCGAGACCGACAGGAATTTCCTTGCCCGCGATGTGGATATTGAGCGGGACCTTGTATTCCTGATCGTGACGCTGGAAACGCAATGCAAGAACGCCAAGAGCTTTCAACGCGAAGCTCCAAACGACACCGAACGCGTAGGCTTCGCCCAGGAGATACACGTCTCCGCGGCTCAGGACGATGGTTGCAAGCTGCAGGACGGTAATGAAGTTGATGATGCGGTAGCTGGTGCCGAACTTCTTGTGCGGTTTTCGGAAGTCTTCGAGCAGCACGCCGTCTTCGGCCACACGGTTCAGGACGCCATTCGCTCCGATCAGCGAAGTATTTACTGCGCCCGAGAGGATCAGCACGCCGACGATAACGACGAAGACATGGAAGCAGAGCCGCAGCAACTGGGGGCCCGCGAGATTCATGGCAAGGCCGCCGATGAGGTTGTCAACGTAGGTCTTGCGAATCGCGTCCGGGATGATCATCGCGGCGAACAGGGTGATCAGGCCGGTAGAAAAGATTGCGTAGAAACAAACCAGGTTCGCGGTTACTTTCAGGTTGTGTAATTTCGGAGAAGCAATTTCGCGGTAGACCTGCGCAAGCGTTTCGAAGCCGCTCATCGAGAGCAGCGAATGGCCGAAGGCGATGATCACGGCGACGATGGGGATGGTGGGCCAGACTGTGCCTCTGAACCAACCCAGAGATTCTTTCGTGAAAACGAGATGGCTGGGCGAGGGAGACGGCGGCAGTTGCCATTTGCCGTGGAGCAGGATGGTCAGCGGGCACCAGATGAGGAGCGCGACCACCATCACGGTGGTGATTTGCATGATGCGCAGCGCGGCGGTGCTCGATTCGTGAATGCCCCTGATGTTACTGCGCCAGAAATACACTGTGACAATCACTCCGAAGAATGCGGCGAAGGTGTTCGGATTGAGATTGAGATTATAGTGCGCGACGCCGAATAGCTCATTGATCAAACGGCCAAGATACTGGCCCGCGCTGACGCAACTGATTGGGCCGGTCAGAACATAATCGAAAACCAGGGCGGATACCGACGCTCGAGCGGCAAACGGTCCCATGCTGTCGCGCACCACGACATATACGCCGCCGCGAACGAACATCCCGCAGCTTTCCATGTAGACAGAGCGCACGGCGAAGCTGAAGATCATGACGGCGAGGACGTACCAGGCGGCCGATTTACCGATGGCCTGCTCGGCGATGCCTCCGGCGTAGAACATGGACGAGGCGAGATCGCTGAGGACGATGGCGGCGCCGCGCCAATAACTGATAAAGGAAAGAGCTACCGTGGTCGCGACGACAACTTTCGCGAGCGAAGCCTTACTTTCTGCTTGCATCTTCGATAGGGTGCTCCAGTGTGCCGTGCTTATGTCAATACAGGTTTTAGCACCGTGATGCGGCAGCCGGAATACGCTCAGGCGGGGAGCGTCGCAGCCATTCTGAATACCCCGCCATTTATACCATAGCGTGCCGCGAGGTAGGCTACACTGGAAGCGTTCAAGGCCACCCTAGCTCAGTTGGTAGAGCGACGGTTTCGTAAACCGTAGGTCGCCGGTTCGATCCCGGCGGGTGGCTCCATTTGCGTCTGGGCGGAGCGATACGCCGGCAGCAGTGCGAAGATGGCCGCAGCGAGCATCACCATCCCAAACGAGAGCACGAGCACGGGATGGTAGGATCGCACGCGATCGAAGACCAGGCCCATCGCCACCGGCCCGCTGGCACCGGCGATAGCGTAGACGCACCACGTATATCCGTATAGTTCTCCGAACCGCGCGAGACCGAAATAGCGCGTGAGCAAATAAGGGACGGCATCCGATTCAGCGCCCATGCCGGCTCCGACGAAGATAGCGCTTGCGATCGCCGTCGGCCAACTGTAGCCGACCAGGATGATTACGAAACCAAGACCGCACGCTGCCAGTAGGAGAGCGGCTACACGGCCGGCTCGAAAACGATCGAGCAGATAGCCAGTCGACAACTTCGATGCGAGCGCGGCGAAGCCTGCGATCGATAAAACAACGGCGATTTTCCCGGGGCTGGCGCCTGCATCACTGAGCAACGCCGCCCAATGCGCATTCAGGCCGTTCGTGGCAAACGAGAATAACAGCAGAGCGGCGGCGATTCCCAGGAAAGGCGAAGACAAGAGACTTTTCCCGGCTCTTTGTTTGAGCGGCGTGTCGCGAATGCTGATGGTGCCGGGTGGTTCTCGCAAGAAGAGAAGAACCAGAGGAATGGCAATGACGAGAATGGTTGTGCCAAGCACGGCGTATGCAACACGCCAGCCATATGCGGAGATCAGGAACTCGGCGGCTGCCGGAAATACCATAGCGCCGAGGCCTGAACCCGCCATCACAGCGGCTAAAGCGCGTCCTCGCTGCTCGTCAAACCAGGCGCTGACAACGCGCGCATAGGGGAGTTGCGTCGTGCCGTTACCGCAGACGCCGAGAACGATGAAGACTGCGTACAGATGCGAGAGGTGGGGAGTCAAGAAGGCCAGGGAGCCGAACGCAGTGGCATAGACGATGGTGCACGGGAGCACGACGCGGCGCGCGGGGAAACGATCAAGCAGGCGGCCGAGCACCGGCGAGCACACCGCAATGGTAAGAGCCGCGAGCGTGAATGCGAAGGAAACCTGCCCGCGCGACCAGTGGAAGTTTGCTGCGAGTGGTTTTAGAAAAACTCCGAACGTATAGACGACGACAGAGGCGAAGCTCAGGAACACGCCGCAGCATGCCGTCGCGAGGACACGCGCGCGCTCACTTGGGCGCTGGGCCGGGCGGCGATTGAGAGCTGCGTGAGTAGCCATGAATTGCAGATCGCTTCGCTCCGGCGGCATGCGCTTCGTCGCTCATTGGATGAACGCCGCTTGCATCGATCCAGCGATTGTAGAAATTGAATAACGCGCAGACCGTAATCGCGTAGTAGATAGCCTCGTCCGTATAGCCAACCGCGTGAAGGGCTTCGATGTCTTCGGGCTGAATGGTGTAGGAAACATGATTCACCTTTCGAACGAATCGCATCAGAGTTTTTTCCGCTTCGGACAGTAGGGAGGTTTCGAGGTCGGTGAGTACGCCCGAGACCAGTTCTTTACTGCCGAGCAATTCCGCCGCGACCGCGGCGTGGGACTTCGTTCAAAACGGACACTGATTCAGATGCGACGTGTAAGCCGCGATCAGTTCGCGAAAACCGGGAGTGAGCGGCGCAGCCTCTCGCAACATCTCCTGCGTGAAGCGCTCCAGATGAACGGTCGCATTGATCTTGAACGAGAACATGTGCAGGATCTGCGGGTATTCCGGCCCCGCACGCTTCATCATCTCGATGGCGCACGTGTAGTTGTCGTCGCCCTTGTGCTGCTCGATATCTTTCAAAAACATTGGTTGCATGTGAATCTCACGTAATGACTAAAAGATGAATTTCAATGCGAGTTGCAGCAGGCGAGGCGGAGCAGCCTGCAAAATTTGTCCAAACTCTGGAGAAGCCAGGTCGTTCTCCGGCAGCGTGAAATTGGCATGATTTAGAGTATTGAAGGCTTCGGCGCGAAATTGCATTTGTGCTCTCTCGGCCACCGGGAAACCTTTGAAAAGCGAGATATCCGCGGTAGCAAGACCGGGACCGCGAACCACGTTTCGGCCTTCGTCGCCGAACTCACCCGGATTCGCTTGAGGCGTGAGTTCCTGGAAATCGCTGCGGTTCACCCATTGGTTCGGCGTGTGCGGGCCGAGGTTCGGATCGGACAACAAGTTTGGCCGGCTGGAATAAAAGCCAGTGATTTCAGGGGATGTCCCTTCCATTGGCGCGTTGTCGCTGTCATAGACCGTGAATGGCGTGCCGGATGCGAGCGTGACGATGGTGTTCAATTGCCAGCCGTTCATCAGCAGGCCTGCCGCATGAGGCGCAGCGCGCCAGCTTGGCAAAGCATAGGTCCCGCTAAAAACAAATCGATTCGTCGCATCGAATAACGATGGTCCATGCTCGGCGGCAAGATCGAACGGGTTCTGCGCGAGATCGTTTTCACCCGCGACCAGCGTGGGAGCAGAACCGGCCATGTTCAGCGATGAGACATAATCCAGACTTTTCGACCACCAGTACGATGCTTGAAACGTAAGATTCTTGCTGAGCTGCCGCGAAAGGGAGATCTGCAGCGCGTGATACGTGGAGCTGTTGCTGTCGGCAATCAGGCCGGCAGAAGCAAATGCGCAGGAACCGGAAGGATCGCAATCGGCGTATTCGCGGCGCTGATCGGCATTGCTTGTCGTTGCTCCGGGACTATAAACTGGCTGGATCTGCCTCGATGAATCGAGGCAAGTGTGTCCCCTTATTGCCCACATATCGAACGTCGACCAGATAAGAGTGAGCGAACGCGTGTTCAATCGAGAAATCCCAGTTTTGCGAGTACGGCGGTAGCATTCCGGATTGCACGGTCAGTATAGTTGCGGGCCGGACGAATTGCTGGATATCAAATGGCGGCGTCGCTCCGTTATACGGGTTAGCGAAATTCATTCCTGGGCCTGGGAGTTGGTAAGCCTCGGTCCAGGGCAGTGCGCTGACTGCGGCCTGCAATGGTCCCCCGGTGCCATTGGTATATCCGTCATAGAAGATGCCATAGCCTGCTCGAATGGTGGTTTTTGCAGCGCCCGTCGGATCCCAGGCGAGCCCCACGCGCGGCATGAACTCGTGGTAATCGATGAGCGCGATTCCAGTGGGAACGCCGGGATCGCCGGGAAACAGCAAACCCTCCGGCGCGTTGGGTTCCACGACCGACTGCTTGCCGGGCGCCCAGGCATTCAGACGGTTGCGAATCTCCGTGTACGGAGTGTTTACTTCGTAGCGCAAGCCGTAGCTGATCGTCAGTTTTCGAGTGGCGCGCCATTCGTCCTGCGCATAGCCGGCAACGATCCACTTACGTAATCCGCGGTTGAAATCGCCTCCGCCTTGAAAGAACTGAACCGGCTGGCCTAACAGAAAGCTCGCGAACGAATCGCTGACAGGAAACGGGGCAAAAACGAAGAATCCGTTCGTCGCGATGCCGAGCAGAACATTGATCTGCTGGCGATCGATATCTCCGCCGAACTTAAAATTGTGCGCGCCACGCGTCCACGCGAGTGAGTAATAGCCTTGATAATCGTTCTGGTACGTGTCCTGCGGGCCTGTGATGGGATTGCCGACGTCCGTGTAGCCGCTGATGATCAGGTACGGGTCGCCCAACTCTGATGCCAAAGTGGGCTGATAGGTGAAGCCGAGATCGCTGGCTGGACTGTGATTTGTGGCCGCGTCTTCCAAAAACACGTTTCGAAACAAAGCGACGCGGGCAGTTTGAACTAACTGCGGCGAATACAGATGGACGTAAGAAATAGTTGCCGAATTCGTGGTGATGTTATCGGCCACGGGAAATCCAGGCACGCCGGAGCCGTTAATGGGCAGCGGATCGAGTTCATGGACCGTGGAGAAAGAATACCGCGCGAAGATCTGATCGCTGTTCCCGAAGTAATGGTCGAGGCGAGCCACCGCCTTGGTCGTAGTTATTCGTAAGCATTTGGGTCGAAGAGAACAAAGAGGGCCCAATATTTGGAAGCGGGATCAGAGCCTCGGCTTTAAGCGCGATGGGATTGAGTAAGAAAGACGGAATCTGATTCCCGCTGAAGGGCTGGCCGGAGAATTCGTTGATCAGCGGCAGAGGGTTTCCATTGCTATCGGTAAGTCCAGAGAAATTGCCGGTACGTTCCGCGGCGGTAGGCACAATGGCAGCGGTCGTTTCACCCTGCCGGTCGCGCTGGCCTTCGTAGTAGACGAAAAAGAAATCTTTATCGCGACGGATCGGGCCTCCGAACGTGATTCCAAACTGGTTTTGATGTAAGGGCTCGGTCGATGCCGCGAAGAAGTTGCGCGCATCAAACGAGTTGTTCCTCAGAAAGTCGTAAACATCTCCATGAAATTCGTTCGTCCCCGAACGCATGACCACGCTGGTGGTGGCTCCGCTTGTTTCACCATATTCGGCGGGCGCGTTCGACGTTAGTATCCGGAACTCGGCGACGGCATCGGGCGGCACGCGGATGGCGAAACCGCCATTCACGGCGTCGAAGTTCGACACTCCATCAAGGAGATAGTTATTGCTTTCCGGGGGCTCGCCATTGACGGCGTACGCCTGATTTGCGCGAGCGATGCCACCAGCCTGCAGCAGTCCAAAGGTCAACGGCGCCACGCCTGGTTGCAATAATCCGAGTTGCGTGACATTACGGCCATTGAGCGGCAGATCGACCGCGTCATGCGAAGTCACAACGTTGCCGAGGGTTGAACTGACGTCCACGGTCGCGGCCACAGCACTGATTCCGACCTCCTGTTTGCTGCTGGCGAGCGTCAGATTAACCGGGAGATTGACTACGCGGTCCACATCGATCCTGATGTTGGTGGCCGTGTAAGGGGCGAAGTTTTTCATCGAGACGAGCAGCCGATAACTGCCGATTGGAAGATAGGAAAACCGGAAGGCGCCCGAATCCGACGATTGCTGGCTCGCTGTAAAGCCGGTGGCGTCGTTGGTAATTGTGACCGAGGCGTGTGGAACGAGTGCGCCGGATGGATCGGACACGTGGCCTTCGAGAGTTCCGGTCGGATCCTGAGCGAGAGCGAGAGCCGCGGAGAAGAGCAGCAGAGTGACACTAATAATACTTGTTCTAGGAAGAGTGAAGGACATGAAGCGTTTCCAGCACTATAAAGCGAAAGCTGGCGCTTGTCTTCCATCCAGGGATCGGGAACGTGCTCGTACTTTCGATCTAGGTTGTTTTTCGATCGGAATCTTAATCGATACCGTCTGTACTTTGGTTGCTGCTTACAACAGGCTTATACTCGTTCGGAATAAAGGCGATTCATCGGCGTGACGCGCGCGGCTTAGCGGCGCTGGAGGTTCGCGGCCACTTTTTCGACCTGGCGCATCAGGCGCAGCGTGTTACCGCCGTAGATCTTTTTGATGTCGGCGGGCGAATAGCCTTTTTCGAGCAACGCGCGGGTCAGATTCGGGAACATCGAAACGTCGTCGAGCCCGAGCGGCGCGCATTCAATGCCGTCGAAATCGGTGCCGATGCCGATGGCGTCGATGCCGGCAATCTGCCGAACGTGATCGATGTGCGCGACAACATCCGCGAGCGTCGCGCGCACGGGCGCATCCTTCGGCGCATCGGCAGCCTTTTGCGAGATGAACGAACAATAGATGTTGATCTGGATGACTCCGCCTTTTTGCGCGAGCGCCTTGATCATGTCGTCAGTCATATTGCGTGGAACGTTTGTGATCGCGCGGGCAGAAGAATGCGACGCAATCAGCGGGGCCTGGCTGGTTTCGAGCGCGTCATAGAACGTCTTATCCGCGACATGCGAAATATCGACCATCATGCCGAGGCGGTTCATTTCGCCGACTACATCCTTGCCGAACGGCGTGAGGCCGTTGTGGTGCTGTACGCGCGGATCATTGATATCGCCGGATGAATCGGCCCAATCGTTCGTGTTGAAGTGCGTCAGGGTCATGTAACGAACCCCGAGCAGGTAATAATCGCGCAGCAGGCGCGTGCTGTCCTCGATGGCGTGGCCGCCTTCGATCCCCATGAGCCCTGCGATTTTGTGATGCCGATGCGCGCGCACGATGTCATCGGCGGTGAGCGCAAGCGTAAACGTCTCTGGATAGCGATCGATGATGTCGTGACGGACGGTGTCGATCATCTGCAGAGCGCGGTTCGCTGAATGGTTGCCGTTTACATATTTCGCGTCGACAAACACTGCAAAGAAGACCGCGCCGACGCCGCCTTTGCGCAAACGAGGAATATCGGTGTAGGTTTTGGGCGAGTTTCCGATATCGGCGCCGTCAATCGTGAAGCTCGGGATGTCGTTGTGCGTGTCGATCAGGATGGCGGATTTGGTGATGGCCTGAACCTCGCGGTCGAGTTTAGACGAATTAGGCGGAGCAGATGAAGCCATGACAGGGAGAAGTGCAATGAAACCGATTACGAGGCACGCCTTCAACATTTTTCGCTAAGGTTTAATCCTTTTTTCACGCTGGCGCACCCAGGCGCGCACATCCTTGCGCTTGATGTCCAGAAGCAAATAGCCTAGCAAGGCGAAGAGGGTGATTGTAACAACGTTGATGAAAAATGTTCCAACGCGTAAAGTGATGGTCCTTTGATCGGGGAAACCTTCGACCAAGGAAAAGCCGAACCACACGGGAAAAATTCCGAATTGTACAGCGGCGGCGACACCGATGAGGTAACGGCGGCCGGCGTCGTCTGCGGTAATGAAACCCGCGGTGATGCCGATGATCGCGGATATGACGAAGCTAGGAATAGGGCCAAGATAATTGTGGAAGAGCATCGGTGGCCCGTGCAGGAGAGCGACGCCGACTCCGGCGAGCAGCGAAGCGGCAGTACTTACCGATAACGTCTTCAAGCCCTGACGCGCGAGACTCCAGTCGCCGGCCCACGGGCCGAAGCTGATCGCGATGGATTGCGAGAGAAAGGGAAGGAACAGCGCGGCGACGACTATGGTGACGGGGTCGTTCAGAACCATTCCATAGGCGAGAAGCGCGGCACCTGCGATCGCGCGAGCGTAGTAGCTGACGGTGAGGTGATTGAGCTGCCAGAGATCTTCAAAGACGTTGACGGGCGGCTCAATCATAGGGCGCGTGATGTCGCGCGGGTGATGGCCAGAGACGACGGCCCGAAGCTGGCGGGTCGTGACGGAGCACTCGTGTGAGTCGAACCAGTCGGAGGTCAACACGAGATCGGCGAATTTCTTGCCGAGCGGGGTCGAAGTCTCGGCGCTGACAATTTCTTTCGGGCCGTTTGGGCCGTAAGCGAAGACCTTGTACACGGTCGCTTGCTTAATGCCCGCTTGCAAAGCAAGTTCGGCCACGGCTTGCGCGCGGCCCTCGGGGACGGTTACACGGATCTCATGCATATTCGATCAGGCGGCGGCATGCCATGATGCCAGATAGGGAGCCGCAGGGGCCTGTGACCTGTTTGTAACAAATCGGATTAAGATTGAGCTTGCATCAGCGCGACTAATATGGCGGAAACGATCGTTCAGAGCGCGGCGAATGCGCCGTATTTTGAAACTGCGAGTTGGAAGCGCATGATTGCGGTAATCTGCGCGGTTCTGCTGGGCATCGTGTTTGCAGTTTCGGGCGGGTGGAAGGTTGTGAGCCCGTTAAAGGCGGGCGAACTGCTGGAGCAGGCGCAAGTGCCGGCGGGATTCGGCGTGCTGGGCGCGGCAGCGTTGGGAGTGCTGGAGCTATTTGCGGCGTTTCTGCTATTTGTGCCGCGGTTCCGGCGATGGGGCGGACTGCTCGCCTCGGCGCTGATGATTTTTTTTATCGCGTGGATCGGCTATTACTATCCCGTGTTGGTGGGGCGCGAGTGCAGTTGCTTTCCGATCATCAAGCGCACGGTTGGGCCGGGATTTTTCATTACCGATGGGGTATGGCTGCTGATGGGGTTGGCCGTGTTCTTTTGGTCACCACGCGTGCGGGCGTGGAGAGTTCCGTTGATTGCTTTCGCCGTACTGGTGATTGCGGCCGGCACGAGTTTGTTCGCGAATGCCGTGGCGCGGCAGAAGGCGCAAGTTCCGGTCCCGGTGATTGTGGACGGAAAACCGGCAAACCTTGCAACGGGCAAAGTGTTCCTATTCTTTTATGACCCGTCGTGCATGCATTGCGATGCCGCCTCGAAGTTCATGTCTACCCTGATTTGGAGCGACACGCGGATTATCGCCATTCCGACGATCAATCCGCAGTGGGCAGCGTCGTTCCTGCACGATACGAAATTGAAAGCAGGCACGAGTCTGGAGCTTGCGAAATTAAAGAAGGCGTTTCCGTTTGTCGATCCGCCATTCGGGGTGGCATTGGAAGACGGACATGTCAAAGAAACATTCGGACAAGCGCAATTCAATGAGCCAGCTCCCGCGCCGGATTTGAAGAAACTCGGATTTGTGAAGTAAGCAATTGCAACGTCTCGTGCAGCGAGCGGTCGTCGGCTTTCACCAAGACGATGAAGGCCACTGGGTCGCGGAGCTGGAGTGCGGACACGGCCGTCACATGCGGCACGATCCGCCGTGGCAGGATCGCAACTGGGTGACAACTCAAGATGGACGCGCCCGCTTCATCGGCACGCTGGTGGGCTGCGCGGGATGCGGCGAAGCTGAGGACGCGAAGTAATTCATGCCATAGATTTGGCGGGTGATCGACGAGTGCGCTTAAACGCTCTTCTGCAGCAACTCGAGCGTAAGCTGATTCAACCGCATCGGGTCGGCAATTTCGGACCCTTCGGCCACCAGTGCCAGCTCGAAGAGAAGCTCGATCGAATCGCCAATGAGCGGATCGGAGGCGTCGGTGTTGTAGCGCTCGTGTAGGCGCGAAACGATGGGATGCGCAGGATTCAGTTCCATGATGCGACGCTGTTTCGGTCCGGCGCCCTTGCCTTTTTGCAGCAGCCGTTCCAGATGCGGGCTGTACTCGTGATCTCCGGTTACCAGGCATGCCGGTGAAGTGACCAATCGCGTGGACAAGCGGATCTGCTTTACGTATTCGTCGAGCCTTTTCTGGCAAGCCTCAAGAAATTTTGCATATTCCTTTTCTTTTTCCTCAATTTGCTTACTTTCCTCTTCCGTGGCCAGGTTGATTTTTCCCTTGCCGACCGATTTCAGGTGCTTGCCTTCGAACTCGGTGAGATGTTGCACGAGGAGTTCGTCTACCGGGTCGCTGAGATACAGCACCTCATAATTTTTCTGTTTCGGAGCTTCGAGGTGGGGCGAGCTTTCAATGACCTTACGCGATTCGCCGGTCAGGTAGAGGATCTCGGTCTGCTCAGGCCTCATCCTCTCGACATAGGCTTTGAGAGTGGTCAGCTCCTTGGGATCGTGCGAGGATTCGAACAGCAGCAGCGGAAGTAGCTTCTCCTTGTTCTCATAATCGGAACCGACTCCCTCTTTGAGCGCCCTGCCAAACTCGTGCCAGAACTTCTGATACGTTTCGCTCTCCTTCTCGTGCATGTCCGTGAGCGCTTCGAGCACTTTACGAGTGAGCCAATTGCGCATCTGCGTGATGTGCCGGTCCTGCTGCAGCCGCTGGCGCGAGATGTTGAGCGGCAAGTCGCTCGAATCCACCACGCCCTTGATGAAACGGAGATAGTGGGGTAACAAGTCCTCGCAGCGTTCCATGACCATCACGCGGCGGGCATATAGTCGCAGTCCGGCCTCGCTTCCGTGATAAAAGAGATCGTACGGAGCGTGCGAGGGGATGAACAGCAAGGCTTCATATTCCACGACTCCTTCCGCTTTAAGCGGCAGAACGTTGAGCGGTTCAGTCCAATCGCTCGAAAGGTGCTTATAGAAATCGTTGTAATCGCTTGCGCTGACTTCCGACCGGCTGCGGGTCCAGATCGGCTTCATCGAGTTCAGAGTGTTCTCGACGTTTGATTCCTTGGCTGTTTCCTCTTTCTCGCCCGGTTCCTGGCGAGGACCATCGTAAATGATGGGATAGGCAACGAAATCCGAGTACTTGCGAACGATGGTCGAGAGCGTCCAGCGATTTGTATAGTCTTCGATGCCGTTTTCGGAGTCAGACTGCTTGAGTTTGAGGATGATGTCGGTCCCGCAGCGTTCCTTTTCGGCTTCCTCGACTGTGTAAGAGCCATCTCCGGTCGACTCCCACCGGCTCGCGCTGGACTCGCCTGCGCGGCGGGTCAGGATGGTCACTTTATCGGCAACCATGAATGCGGAATAGAAACCCACACCGAATTGCCCGATTAGATCGGCCATCGCTTGGGCGGATTGCGATTCTAGCATGCGTTTGCGCAGCTCGCGCGTTCCGGAGCGTGCAATGGTGCCGATATGCTCAATAAGCTCCTGCCGGTTCATGCCAATGCCGGTATCGGTGATGGTCAATGTCCTGGCGGCGATATCCGGTTTCAAGCGAATCTCATAGGCGTGGCCACTGGGTATGAGTTCTGGGTTGGTCAGGGCTTCAAACCGCAGTCTGTCGAGGGCGTCGGAGGCGTTCGAGATCAACTCCCGCAGAAATATTTCTCTCTGTGTGTACAGAGAATGGATCATCAGGTGGAGCAGTTGAGTGGTTTCGGCTTGAAATTGAAAAGATTCGATGCTGGGCGCGCTTGTCACGAGTTAACTCCGAGGAAAAAGATCTAAAAGCGAATTGTTGTGGATGTAAATCGGATGTTACTGCAGAAATTTATTCTAGCCCAGGCGAGGCGGGCGCGGTCCAGCGCCATTCGAGATGGTGCACCGTTTTATCGCGACTCTCAACAACCAAGGCAGCGACGAAACCGGGCGGCGCAGGAATGTCATGCATGCTCCAGCGCGCCGGCTCGTGAGGCGCGTCCTGGACGCGCAACAGAGCGGCTGTCACGCCGGGACCGAATGCCACGTCGAAACTATCGAGCGGCAGCGACAAACCTTCGCCTTTCGCCTTGATATACGCCTCTTTTCGGGTCCAGCAGCAGAAGAATGCGAGCGGACGATCTTCCGCCGCGAGACGATGAAGTGTGCTTACCTCAGCCGGAGAAAAGAAGCGCTCCGCGATTTCCTCGGTTGCAAATTCCCGATTCACGAACTCGATGTCGGCGCCCACGCAGGATTCGAGAGTGACCGCAAGCAGAGCCCGATCACGCGAGTGCGAGAGATTGAACTGCAGTCCCGGATACTTGAGAGCTGGGGCAAGCTCCGGCTTTCCTTTCGGAGAATAAGAAAACGCGACTTGTTCCGGGTCAACCGCAAGATACTGCGCAAGAATGGCCCGCATGGCGGCGCGCGCAGCAGTAAAGCGCCTCCTATCTCGTTCGAAATAGAATCGATCGGCGCGCTCAGTTTCGTCGGGGCTTAGCACCTTCCGGCAAAGGTGGATCTGATCCGTTGCCAACTCGAGATCGATTTGCCAGACATGAACCTCGGATGGCGAGAGCGAATGAGGCCCGGCGCTCGGCAGATGCATCTTCAAACGGGCGTTGCGGCCGAAGGGACCGCTGCGCTCAATACGTCATTGCGAAAGGCCCCGGTGAATTCCGGACCGGGATCGCGAATGAAGAAATGATCGCCTTCAAAGATTCTTACCGTGCATCCGGCTGTGGTTTGATGCTGCCACGCCTGGCAGCTTTCTATGGGTACACGCGGATCGTTCACGGCTCCGTAAACTGTTAGCGGGCACGCCAGGGGCTCTCCCGGAGAGTATTCGTAAGTTTGAACCAGTTCGAAATCTGCCCGGAGGACATCCATGAAGAGCGCCATCATTTCCGGGTTGCCGAGCACTTCCTGGGGAGTGCCGTTCAGCCGCTTGAGTTCAGCAATAAAGCTGTCGTGAGGAAGATTGAAGGTGATGGCTTCCGCGCCGGGGAACTGCGGAGCACGGTTACCGGAGACGAACAAGTGACGCGGTCCGACGCCTCTGCGAAAAAGCTCCCGGGTTAGTTCGAAGCTGATGATCGCGCCCATGCTGTGGCCGTACAGAGCATAGGGAAGGCCGGCCAACGGCGGCAGGTGATCCGCAATCACATTGACCAGGGGCACAACAGAAGTAAATGGCCGTTCACGGAAGCGCCGGCCGCGGCCGGGCAGATGCACAAGGCACAAATCAATCTGTTCGGGGAACCAACGCTGCCACCCGCGGTAGAGGTCGGCGGTGCCTCCAGCATAAGGAAAACAGAACAGCCGGAGCAAAGGGGAGGCGTGCTTGGATAAATGCTCAAACCAAACGGAGCCGGGCGCGACGGCCGACTTGCGCGTCATCATGCAATTTTAAGCTGTGCATTGCGCGGGCGCTTCGCTTCAATCAATAAGTGTTCGGGAGCCGCTTGGTCTGTTAGCGTAACAGACGTGAACGCATTCAGAGTTGCGCTCGCGAATCTGCGGTTTCCTGCAGCGCCCGAGCAATCGGTCTCACTCGCTGAAGAAGCGGTATTTGAAGCGGCAAACCAAAACGCCGCGCTCATCTGCTTTCCGGAGTGCTTCGTTCCCGGCTATCGCCCGGGAAAATCGGTCGCCGCGCCCGATGCAGCCTTCCTCGAATGCGCATGGTCCAGTATCGCGGCAGCCGCGAAGCAAGCGAAGATGACGGTGATTCTCGGCACCGAGCGCATCGTCGATAACCGGCTGCTCGCGACCGCATTGGTCATCAACCCGAATGGAACGTTAGCGGGTTTCCAGGACAAGGTGCAACTCGATCCTTCCGAAGAAGCCACTTATTGGCCGGGTTCCGAGCGGCGCGTTTTTCACAGCGGTCTCCTGACATTTGGAATTGCGATTTGCCATGAAGGATGGCGATATCCGGAGACCGTGCGATGGGCGGTGCGGCAGGGAGCGCAAGTTGTGTTCCATCCACAATTTCACGAAGCCCAGGATAGCAGTTACCGGCCGTCCAGTTTTGCCGACCCCGCGAATTCGTTCCATGAGAAAGCGCTTCTATGCCGGGCCGCCGAGAACACCTGCTACATCGCGACGGTAAACTTCGCGAGCCCTGGATCGCCTACCACTTCGGCGGTTGTGCGGCCCGATGGCACGTTACTGAGCTATCAACCTTACGGCCAGGAAGGTTTACTGATAGCTGATATCGATCTCGACGCAGCGACTCGCCTATTGGCGATACGGTACAAACCAGTCGAGAGCGCGGCTGCGCGGAAGATGTGAGCTGCGGCAATTAAAGCGTTCTAAAAGCGCGAAAATGGGACAATAAGTGAGCTCACACTTTGTCCACGAATGGCTGCCGCGTGGCAAGCAGACGCTGCGAACCGTCTTGAGCAAATCTTCTGAAGAAAAAATCGAGGGGACATGAGAAAAGCGCTTCCTCTGACCGAAACGATTGATGCGAATCAGGTGCTATCTGCACTGATCGCGTTCAAAAAAGGCGATTTTTCTGCGCGCCTGCCGGTGAACCAGGTGGGTCTGGCCGGCAAGATTGCCGATACGCTCAACGAAATTTTTGAGCTGAATGAGAACATGTGCGCCGAACTGGCGCGCGTCAGCACGGCGGTCGGCAAAGAAGGCAAGATCGGGCAGCGAGCGTCGCTGCCTGGCGGCGCAGGGTCGTGGGGATCGTGCGTCGATTCGGTGAATATTCTGATCTCCGATCTTGTGCAGCCGTCGACAGAAATTGCGCGCGTGATCGGGGCCGTCGCGCAGGGTGACCTTTCGCAAAAGATGTCGCTCGAGGTGGACGACCGGCCGCTGAAGGGCGAGTTCGTGAGAACCGCTCGCGTGGTAAACACGATGGTCGATCAACTCAATTCATTCTCTTCCGAAGTGACGCGCGTGGCGCGCGAGGTGGGCACGGAAGGCAAACTCGGCGGTCAAGCGGTGGTCACCGGCGTTGCGGGAACGTGGAAGGACTTGACCGACTCGGTCAATTCCATGGCTTCGAACCTGACGAACCAGGTACGCAACATCGCCGAGGTGACGACGGCCGTCGCCAAGGGCGATCTCTCACGCAAGATCACGGTGAATGTGCAGGGCGAGATTCTCGAGCTGAAAGACACGATCAACACCATGGTTGACCAGCTCAGCTCTTTCGCATCCGAAGTGACGCGCGTGGCGCGCGAAGTGGGCACCGAGGGCAAGCTGGGCGGACAGGCGGTGGTGACGGGCGTCGCGGGAACGTGGAAAGACCTTACGGATTCGGTTAATTCGATGGCGTCGAACCTGACGGCGCAGGTTCGCAATATCGCCGAGGTGACGACAGCCGTGGCCACAGGCGACCTTTCGCGGAAAATCACGGTCAATGTGCAAGGCGAAATTCGAGAGCTGAAGAACACGATCAACACCATGGTCGACCAGCTCAGCTCGTTCGCCTCTGAAGTGACGCGCGTGGCGCGCGAAGTGGGTACCGAAGGCAAGCTCGGCGGCCAGGCGCAGGTGCGAGGCGTGGCAGGCACGTGGAAGGATCTGACAGATTCTGTCAATCTGATGGCCGGCAATCTGACCGGGCAAGTGCGAAATATCGCGGAGGTAACGACGGCTGTTGCCAAGGGCGATCTGTCGCGCAAGATCACGGTGAATGTGCAGGGCGAGATTCTCGAACTGAAAGACACGATTAACACCATGGTCGACCAGCTCAGTTCGTTCGCGTCCGAGGTCACGCGCGTGGCGCGCGAAGTGGGTACGGAAGGCAAGCTCGGCGGGCAGGCGGTTGTGAAGGGCGTGGGCGGCGTCTGGAAAGATCTGACCGACTCGGTGAACTCGATGGGCGGAAATCTCACCGCTCAGGTGCGTAACATCGCCGAGGTCACGACGGCTGTGGCGCTCGGCGACTTGTCGCGCAAGATTACGGTGGACGTGCGCGGCGAAATTCTGGAGCTGAAGAACACGATCAACACCATGGTGGATCAGCTCAGCTCGTTTGCGTCTGAAGTGACGCGCGTGGCGCGTGAAGTGGGAACGGAAGGCAAGCTCGGCGGCCAGGCGGTGGTGAAAGGCGTCGGCGGCGTCTGGAAAGATTTGACCGATTCGGTCAACTCCATGGGCGGAAACTTGACCGCACAGGTGCGCAATATTGCCGAGGTGACGACGGCCGTCGCAAACGGCGACTTGTCGCGCAAGATTACGGTGGACGTGCGCGGCGAAATTCTGGAGCTGAAGAACACGATCAACACCATGGTCGACCAGTTGAACGCGTTCGCCTCCGAAGTGACGCGCGTCGCGCGCGAGGTGGGGACGGAAGGCGAGCTGGGTGGTCAGGCGCAAGTAAAAGGCGTGGGCGGTGTCTGGAAGGACCTGACCGATTCGGTCAACTCAATGGCCGGAAATCTGACGGCGCAGGTGCGCAACATCGCGGAAGTGACGACCGCGGTGGCGAATGGGGATCTCTCGCGCAAGATTACGGTAGATGTGCGCGGCGAAATCTTAGAGCTGAAGAACACGATCAACACCATGGTCGATCAGCTCAGCTCGTTCGCATCCGAAGTGACGCGCGTGGCGCGCGAGGTGGGTACCGAAGGCAAGCTCGGCGGCCAGGCGGACGTGAAGGGCGTGGGCGGCGTCTGGAAAGACCTGACGGATTCGGTCAACTCGATGGCTTCGAACCTGACAAACCAGGTGCGCAACATCGCCGAAGTGACGACCGCGGTGGCGCGCGGCGATCTGTCACGCACGATTACCGTCGAAGTGCGCGGCGAAATTCTGGAGCTGAAGAACACGATCAACACCATGGTGGATCAGCTCAGCTCGTTTGCGTCTGAAGTGACGCGCGTGGCGCGCGAAGTGGGCACCGAAGGCAAGCTCGGCGGCCAGGCCGATGTAAAGGGCGTGGCGGGAACGTGGCGCGATCTTACCGAGTCCGTGAACTCGATGGCCGGCAACCTGACCGCGCAAGTGCGAAACATTGCCGAGGTGACGACGGCGGTTGCGAAAGGCGATCTGTCGCGCAAGATCACGGTGGACGTGCGCGGCGAAATTCTGGAACTGAAGATCACCATCAACACGATGGTTGATCAATTGAACGCATTTGCGTCCGAGGTGACGCGCGTGGCGCGCGAAGTGGGAACCGAAGGACGGCTGGGAGGCCAGGCGGACGTGCGCGGCGTGGCCGGCACGTGGCGCGATCTTACGGAATCGGTGAACTTCATGGCTTCGAACCTGACGAATCAGGTTCGCAACATCGCCGAAGTGACGACCGCGGTCGCGAAGGGAGATTTGTCGCGCAAAATCGCAGTGGACGCGCGCGGCGAAGTGCTGGAGCTGAAGAACACGATCAACACGATGGTGGATCAGCTCAGTTCTTTCGCATCCGAAGTGACGCGCGTGGCGCGCGAAGTAGGAACCGAAGGCAAGCTCGGCGGACAGGCCGATGTACGCGGCGTGGCCGGCACTTGGAAAGACCTTACGGATTCGGTCAACTCGATGGCTTCGAACCTCACCAACCAGGTGCGAAACATTGCGGGCGTGACGACGGCCGTCGCAAAAGGCGATTTAACGACCAAGATTACGGTGGATGCGCGCGGGGAAATTCTAGAGCTGAAAAACACGATCAATATCATGGTCGACCAGCTAAATGCGTTCGCTTCGGAAGTGACGCGCGTGGCGCGTGAGGTGGGAACCGAAGGCAAGCTCGGCGGACAGGCAGACGTGCGCGGAATTGCCGGCACGTGGAAGGATCTTACGGAATCCGTGAACTGGATGGCTTCGAACCTGACAGCTCAGGTGCGAAACATCGCGGACGTGACTACTGCCGTTGCCAAAGGCGATCTGTCGCGCAAGATCACAGTGGACGCGCGCGGCGAAATTCTGGCTTTGAAGGAAACCATCAACACGATGGTGGACCAGCTCAGCTCTTTCGCATCCGAAGTGACGCGCGTCGCGCGCGAAGTGGGAACCGAAGGCAAGCTGGGTGGACAGGCCGACGTGTACGGAGTTGCCGGAACGTGGAAGGATCTGACGGAATCGGTCAACTCGATGGCCTCGAACCTGACGAATCAGGTGCGCAACATTGCGCAGGTGACGACCGCCGTCGCCATGGGCGATCTGTCGCGCAAGATCACAGTTGACGTTCGTGGCGAGATTCTGGAGCTGAAGAACACGATCAACACCATGGTCGACCAGCTGAACTCGTTTGCAAGCGAGGTGACGCGCGTGGCCCGAGAAGTGGGCACGGAAGGAATTCTCGGCGGGCAGGCGGAAGTGCGCGGCGTGGCCGGCACATGGAAAGATTTGACGGATAGCGTGAACCTGATGGCCGCGAATTTGACGACTCAGGTGCGCGGCATCGCGAAGGTGGTCACAGCGGTAGCGAACGGCGACCTCGAGCGCAAGCTGGTGCTGGAGACGAAAGGCGAAATTGCCGAGCTTGCCGACACTATCAACGCCATGATCGACACGCTCGCGACATTTGCCGATCAGGTGACCACGGTTGCGCGAGAAGTGGGAATTGAAGGAAAACTCGGTGGCCAGGCGCGCGTGCCGGGCGCAGCCGGAATCTGGCGCGGTCTGACCGACAACGTGAATCAGCTCGCTGCAAACCTCACGACGCAGGTGCGCGCGATTGCAGAAGTAGCGACCGCCGTCACGAAGGGCGATCTCACCCGATCGGTTACTGTGCAGGCCGAGGGCGAAGTAGCGGCTCTCAAGGACAACATTAATGAGATGATCGTCAACCTGGCGGAGACGACGCGCAAGAACACCGACCAGGACTGGCTCAAAACGAACATCGCGAAATTTACGCGTATGGTGCAGGGCCAGCGCGACCTGCTGACTGTGGCTCAATTGCTATTGTCGGAACTCACGCCGCTCGTGAGCGCGCAGCGGGGAAGCTTCTATATAGCCGATACGGTGGAGGGCGAACAGCGATTGAAGTTTATGGCGGGCTACGCCTATGACGACCGCGACGCGCTTCCGAATCAATTGAAGTTCGGTCAGGGGCTGGTTGGTCAATGCGCGAGAGAAAAGCAGCGGATCTTGGTCCGCGACGTGCCCGCAGAACTATATTCGCATCAGCTCGAGCCTGGGCGGAGCGACGCCGCTGACCATCGTCGTCCTGCCGGTGCTTTTCGAACGCGAGGTGAAAGCAGTCGTCGAGCTTGCCTCGTTCCAGCAGCTTTCTGACATACATTTGGCGTTTCTCGACCAGCTCACCGAGAGCATGGGCATCGTGCTGAACACGATTGCCGCAACCATGCGCACCGAGCAACTTCTGCAACAGAGCCAGGCGCTCGCGGAAGAGCTTCAAAAAACCAATGCGCAACTGCAGGAAAAAGCGCAGCTGCTGGCGGATCAAAACACCGAAGTCGAAGCGAAAAACCGCGAGATCGAACAGGCCAAGCAAGCGCTTGAAGAGAAAGCCGAGCAGCTAGCGCTGACCTCGAAATACAAGAGCGAGTTTCTGGCCAACATGTCGCATGAGCTGCGCACGCCGCTGAACAATCTGCTGATTCTCGCGCGGCTGCTTGCCGATAATACGGAAGGAAACCTGAATGCGAAACAGGTGAAGTTTGCCGAGACCATTCACTCTTCCGGCACGGATCTGCTCGCGTTGATCAACGACATTTTGGATCTTTCCAAGATCGAATCGGGCAAGATGGACGTCGAAGTCGGCAATATCCGGTTTGCCGAGCTTCAGGACTATTGCACGCGCACGTTCCGCCACGTTGCCGACGGCAAGAATCTCGAGTTTGCCATTGACGTCGACCAGCAATTAACGGCTGAGGTGATCCGGACGGACGCCAAGCGCCTCCAACAGGTCCTGAAGAATCTTCTATCGAACGCGTTGAAATTTACCGCGCATGGGACGGTGAAGCTGCGCATCGAACGCGTTTCCGTCGGGCTGGAGCGGCACTCACCCGGTACTCAGCCGCGCGAAGAGCGTGATTGCGTTTTCGGTGAACGATACCGGAATCGGCATCGCGCCTGAAAAACAACGGATTATCTTTGAGGCCTTCCAGCAAGCAGACGGCACCACGAGCCGCAAATATGGCGGCACCGGTCTGGGGCTTTCCATCAGCCGCGAGTTAGCGCGCCTGCTGGGAGGTGAAATCCGGTTGCAGAGCACTGTAGGGCGCGGCAGCACGTTTACGCTCTATCTGCCGCAGATGTATATCTCGTCGGCTCCGAAGCTCGAGACGATCGATACCACCATGATTCGTAAGGCAGCCGAAAGTCACATGGCTTCGGATGTCGACTTGATCCTGCCGGCGTCGCCATCGCTGCCGGTTGAGGAATTGGTGCTGGACGATGACCGCAACCTGATCAGCCACGGCGAGCGGGTGTTGCTCATTGTTGAGGACGATGTCACGTTTGCCCGAATTCTAGCGGATCTGGCACGTGATCGCGGCTTGAAAATTCTGGTTGCGATGCGGGGCGCAACGGCTATCTCGCTGGCCCGCGAATTTCATCCCGCGGCGATAACGCTAGATGTACGGCTGCCCGATATGAGCGGGTGGACGCTGCTGGATCGTTTGAAGCACGATCCAGTCACGGCTCACATTCCGGTGCATGTGGTTTCGGGACATGATGAAACGCGTCGCGGGTTCGCGCTCGGCGCAATGAGCTGCTTTACCAAGACGCTCTCCAATGAGTCGCTGGACGAAGCCTTCGATATCGTTCAGAATTCGATGGACCCAACCAATAAAAAGCTGCTGGTGGTCTCGGACAGCGATGTGCGGAAAGAAGATATCCGCAAGCTACTGAGCGGGCCCGATATCGAAATCCTCGAAGCCGCCAATCCGGCTGGCGCGATGGATTTCATCGAAAAAGAGTATCTGGACGGCATTGTGCTCGATTGGGAGCTTCCGGAAAAGGAGGGCGTCGATTTCATCGAGGCAGTGCAATCGAAGCTGGCGCCCTACGTTCCGCCCATCGCCGTTTTGGGCAGCCGGAAAATTTCCGGCGAGCAAGTAGCGAAGATTCATCAATGCGCGCGCGCGAGCGCGGTACGGTATGCTCCGAGCATCGAGCACTTGTTCGACGAAACGGTGCGCCTGCTGCATCGGAACGAGCATCTCCTGGTCGAGGATCAGAGGCGGGTGCTCGCGGAGGTGCGCGCTACAGACCCTGCGCTGGCCGGCCGCAAAGTACTGGTGATCGACGACGACCTGCGGAATATTTTCGCGCTCACGAGTGTGCTCGAACAGCAACACATGAAGGTGCTGCATGCGGAAAACGGGCGCACCGGCATCGAATTGCTCAGGAGCAACAAAGATATCGATATCGTTCTGCTGGACACGATGATGCCCGAAATGGATGGCTACGAAACCAGCCGGGCCATCCGCCAGATCGCTGAATTCCGGACGCTTCCCATCATCGCGCTGACGGCGAAGGCGATGAAGGGGGATCGGGAAAAGTGCCTGCAAGCGGGAGCTTCCGATTACGTAGCCAAGCCGGTCGATTTAGAACATCTGTTTTCCGTGATGCGCGTGTGGATGACGCGCGATACCGATGCGCGCTTTGAACACGGAGCGCTTTCCATGCCGAACTGGCTTGCCGAGCATGACCTGGTGGTGGACGACGATCGGAATCAGGTGCAGGCGGATGACCGAGTATTGCTCATCGTAGAGGATGACGTGACGTTCGCGCGAATATTGGTTGACCTGGCGCACAAGGAAGGGCTGAAGGCGCTGGTTGCATTGCGCGGCACAACGGCCATCAATATGGCGCGAGAATACAAGCCGGCCGCGGTGTCGCTCGATATCCGGTTACCGGATATGAGCGGCTGGACAGTGCTGGATTATTTGAAACACGATCCGGCAACACGTCACATTCCGATTCACGTGATCTCGGGTCACGAAAATAACAGCAGGGGATTTGTGCTTGGCGCGATGAGTTGTTTCGATAAAACTTCAGGCGCTGGCATGGCCGAAGGGATTTTCGAAGCGATTCATCACTCGATGGAAATCCGGACCAAGAAAGTTTTGCTGGTAACCGGCACCGAACCTCTGCGTCAAGAGATGAAATCGTTTGTGGGAGCGGGCGACCTTGAATTTTTAGACGCTTCTTCGGCGGCGGAAGCCATGCACGTAATCGCGACCGAACCGCTCGACGGCATCATTCTCGATTGGGTCACGTCCGAACGCGTAGGAATCGAGTTCATCGAGGATGTTCAGTCCCGGCTTCCGCTTTCCGCGCCGCCATTCCTGATATTCGGCAGCCGGAAGCTAAACCAGCCGCAAGCTGCAGAGCTGCACAGATTATGCCGCGCGAGCATGGTCCGGTATGCGCCTTCATTGGAGCGTTTGCTCGATGAAACGGTGTCGATCCTGAATAGGCGCGATGAAGCACTGTCCGAAGAGCAAAGAGCGATTCTGGGATCGGTACGCCAGACGGATTATATGCTGGCCGGGCGAAAAGTTCTGGTAGTCGACGATGATTTGCGCAACATCTTTGCGCTCACCAGTGTCTTCGAACAACACAACCTAACCGTTTTGCACGCCGAAAATGGTGCGAGCGGGGTTGAAGTGCTGCAGAAAAATCCGGATGTCGATATCATTCTTATCGACATCATGATGCCGGGAATGGACGGCTACGAGACGACGCGCACGATTCGCGGTATTCCGAAGTTCCGGTCATTGCCGATCATTGCCCTGACGGCAAAAGCCATGAAAGGGGACCGCGAAAAGTGCTTGGAGGCAGGCGCTTCGGATTATGTTGCCAAGCCAGTCGATCTCGATCATCTGTTTTCGGTGATGCGGGTTTGGCTTGCCCGGGTTCTAGAGCACGTCCACGGAGTCGCTGACACGACCAGCAATAGATAGGTCCATACGATCTAAGTCACACCATGGATTCAGGCGTTCTCACGAGATCGAACGCATACCCGGAGCTGGCGGCGCCAGAACGCGTAAAGCTGCTTGTGGTTGACGATGACCGCGATAATTTACTTGCGCTGCAGGCCGTGCTGGAGCCGCTGAAACAGGAAATAATGCTCGCCAGCTCCGGGCTGGATGCGCTGCGGCTTTGCCTGGATCACGAATTTGCAGCCGTTCTCCTGGACGTTCGAATGCCGGAGATGGATGGATTCGAGACGGCGGAGTTGATACGCGCCCGCAAACGTTCCCGCGATACGCCGATCCTGTTTTTGACGGGCTATCGCAGCGACGAGCAGCTTTTTCGAGGCTATGACCTGGGCGCGGTGGACTTCTTATTCAAGCCCATCGTGCCGGAGATTCTGCAGAGCAAAGTTGCGGTTTTTGTCCAACTAAGCCGGAGCGAACAGCTTCTGCGACGGCAAGCGGAGGCTTTGGCCCGCACGGAGCAAAAATTTCGCGCGGTGCTCGAGGCCGCGCCTGACGCGATGGTAATCACGGATGAGAATGGCGCAATCCGGCTGGCGAACTCGAGAAGCGATTTCTTGTTCGGCTATTCTCGTGAGCGGCTGATTGGACTGAACATTACCTCGCTCATACCGCAATGGGAGCGGCCGTTGGCGAACGGCGCAGCCGAGCAACCCGGGTCACCACTGCTCGAAACGCGGCACAGCGCGCGGCGCGTGGATGGAAGTATTTTTCCGGTACAGATCACCAAAAGCCCGTTTGAAACCGAAGAAGGCCTGCTGATCACTACCGCGATTCGCGATGCCACCGAACAGGTTCAGGCTGAGGAACGGATTCGGCGCATCAATATCGAGCTCGAAAAGCGCGTCACGGAACGTACTGCCGATCTGACACGTTCCAATGAGGCGCTGCGGCAGTTCGCCTGGGCTGCGAGCCATGACTTGCAGGAAGCGACACGCATGGTGTTGATCTATTCGCAGTGGATCGGGCGGTCCGGCGTTGATCTGGATCACGAAAACCGGGACAGGTTGCGCTGCGTTCAGGAAAATGGCGCTCGCCTGCAGTCGCTTCTGGCGGCCTTGCGCCAGTACATATTTATCAGCGAATCGGGTGACCATGAAATCACGCGCGTCAATTGCAACGTGGTGGTCCAAAACGCAGTCGGGTATCTGGATAGCACGATTTCCGAAGCTAACGCGCGGGTGATCTGGGAAGAGCTTCCGATTATTCAGTGCACGGAGGTGCTGCTTCTGCAGCTATTTCAAAATCTGATCGGAAACGCAATAAAGTATAGATCCGAGGAGCCGCCTTGCGTGCGGATATCGGCTGAGAAATGCGATGGCGATTGGGTCTTTTCCGTCGAAGATAATGGCATCGGCATCGAGCCCGAGTATCTCGAATATATTTTCGGAGTGTTCAAGCGCCTGCATGCGCGGCAATATTCAGGAACCGGTATCGGGCTTGCGATTTGCAAGGCGGCAGTGGAGCGTCTGGGTGGGCGGATTTGGGTCGAGTCCACTCCGGGCCATGGCTCTGCGTTTCATTTTGCGCTTCCGGAAAGGAATGGCGGATGACGCAAGAGGTCTCGAACATCCTGCTGATAGAGGACAACCCCGGCGACGTGGAATTGATTAAAGAATGTCTGCGGTCGCGTGGCATTCGTTATGAGCTCACGCACTGCGAAACGGTGGATTCGGCGCTGCAACTGGTGGCAAGCTACCGGGCGGATGGCGCAAGAGTGCCGGATCTCATGCTGCTCGATTACAACCTTCCACGCGGCGAGGCTCGAACCGTTCTGCAGGCTATTGGAAGCAATCCGGCTTTGGCGCAGATGCGCAAGGCCGTCGTGACCTCGTCGCTCGCGCCAAAAGATCGCGAGGAGGCGCTGCGATTCGGAGCAGACGCCTTCGTGTGCAAACCTGCAGACCTGGATGCATTCCTGGCGGATGTCGGCGGCGCAATCGTTGAACTTCTCGGGCGCTCATAGCTCGGCTGGCTGAGCTCGCAGGCGGCGTAACCTCCGCTTCTTCCAGCCGTGTCCCCTTTGGACAGTGCATAGGGAAGTGCTAGACTCTTCTATGTAATGTCCAAAGGAAAAGCGCTCGACCCGAAGAGATCAGAGGTTCTCCAAGGCACCCTCGATTTGATGATCCTGAAAACCCTGGACGTGATGGGCCCGCTGCATGGCTATGGCATCGCGCGCCGGATCGAGCAACTAAGCGAGGATGTCCTGCAGTTGAACGAAGGCACAGTCTACACCTCTTTGTTGCGCTTGCAACAGCAGGGCTGGATCTCCTCCAGTTGGGGCGCTTCGGAAAACAACCGCAAAGCGAAGTTCTACTCGATTACGAAAACGGGGCGGAAGCAGCTTCTCGAGGAAACGGAGAACTGGGAGCGCATTTCGGGCGTAATCGGGAGAGTGCTGCAAGCAGAAGGAGGCAGCAGGTGAGTGTCTGACATGTGAGTTGGAGAACCGGTCAGCGCGCCCTATTCAAAACGCTGTGAATCCACCCGCTCACGGTTTTAGGGTACGAGTAGCTGGCAGATCGATAAAATGGCCTTGTGCGGGTAGTCCTGCTGTTTTTCGCTGCGGCTGTGCTGCTGTTCGGCGAGACTTTCAAGTTATATTTGAAGGACGGCGAGTATCATCTGGTTCGTGAATACCAGGTGCTGGGAGACCGGGTTCACTATTACAGCACCGAACGCAGCCAATGGGAGGACATTCCCACGACGCTGGTGGATTTAGACAAGACCGAGCGCGAACACAAGGCCGGAGCCGAAGAGGCGACAAAGGAAGCGCAGGAGCAGGCCGAAGAGGATCAAGCCGAACGCGAACAACGGCGCGAAATTGCTTCGATTCCCGGGGACACAGGCGCATATTACAAAACCGGCGGGCAGATCAAGCCGTTGCCGCTGGCCGATTATCAGATCATTACCAGTAAAAAGCGCAAGGCTTTGCAGGCGCTTTCGCCGATACCGATTGTGCCGGGAAAAGCGTCCGTCGTCATACAAGGAGAGCATTCGAAATTCACGGTTGACGACAACCGGCCGAACTTCTTCTTGCGCCTCGCAAAGCAGGAGCGCTTCGGAATCATTACCTTAACTCCGAAGAAGAACGTACGGCTGGTGGAGAATATCTCGATCATTTCGGTGACAAAGCAAAATTTCGAAGAGCGCAAGCAGATGGATGCGTTCCAGCAGCAACTCGGGGATGGATTGTTTAAGGTTTGGCCCGAGAAGCCGCTCACGCCGGGGGAGTACGCGCTGGTGGAGTTTTCAGACGACCAGGAAGACGGCGAGATCAATCTGCTGGTTTGGGATTTTGCCTACAAGCCGGCGCAGGCGCAGCGCTAGCGCACGGTTCCCTATTCGTACCGCAACGCTTCGGCAGGGGCGACTCGCGATGCGCTACGAGAAGGATGAAGCGTGGCGATGAAGCTGGTCAGAAGCGCGAGCGCGGCAACCCAGATCGCATCCGTCCAATGGTTCTGGAAAGGCACGTAGCTGAGGGCGTAAATCTGCTCGTCGAGCTTCAGCCAGCGGTAATGATTGAACAGCGCCGTGACTGAGTAGCCGGCGGTGAGGCCGACGGCGCAGCCGAGCGCACCAATAATCAGACCTTGCAGCACGAAGATACGCTGTACCTGCTGACGGCGCGCGCCCATGGACATAAGGATTGCGACATCGCGATGCTTTTCCATCGTGAGCATGACGAGGACGACCAGAATGTTGAGCGCGGCCACTAATTCGATGAGGCTGACGGTGATCACGCTAACGAATTTTTCCAACCGCAGCGCGTTTAACAACGACCGGTTCTGATCCATCCAGGTGCTCGCGATGAGCTTCGGTCCGATGAACGCTTCGGCTTCCCGGGCCACTTTGGGCGCGGCGAAAATATCGTCGAGGCGAATCTCAATGGTATTCACGACGTCGCTCAAATCGAGCACGCGCTGCGCCGCGGGAAGCGAGGTGAATGCCCAACTCGAATCGAGGTCGTAGAGGCCGGATTCGAAGATGCCCGCAACCCGAAAATGAAACAAGCTGGGCACAACGCCAACCGGCGTAAGCTGGCCTTGATAGCTGATGACGGTGACAGGGCTGTGGAGCACGATGCCGATCTGATCGGCCAGGCGCGACCCGAGGACAATACGGTATTCGCTCTTGTGGGCGTTGTTGAAGTCTTCGAGCGAGCCAGATTTGAGATGCCGTAGCAGCTCCGGAACCGGCGCGCCGTTGCCGAGAGGAACTCCTTTGAGCACTGCCCCGGCGCCGACAAGGGGACCCTTGATCGCAACCTGACCGTAGAGGCCGGGCGTGGCACTGATCACGTGAGGAATGCGGCGCAGCCTGGGAATCAGTTGCTCCCAGTTTTCGATGCCGAATTCCGGATTGCGCTCGAGGATGTTCACGTGCGCAGTGGCGCTGAGCAGACTGGATTGCAGGGTGCTCTGGAAGCCGTTGTTGATCGCGAGCGCGATAATGAGCGCGGCGACGCCTGCGGCGACACCAAGGATTGAGATCACGGTAATGACGGAGATGACGGTCTGCTTGCGCCTGGCGCGCAGATAACGCAGCGCGACCATCCATTCGAAGCGCGACACGTTAGGACTCGAATGCTCGCGGCGAACTCATGGCGCGAGCTGCCGCAATTTTTCGACCAGGCCGATATCGCCCTCCGGCCGCAACAAGGGAAACAAGATGACATCGCGAATCGATTTCGAATCCGTCAGGACCATGACTAGGCGGTCGATGCCGATGCCTTCGCCGCCCGCGGGCGGCATGCCGTAACTAAGCGCGCGGATGTAATCTTCGTCCATGACGTGCGCTTCTTCATCGCCCTTGGCCTTGCGCGCGAGCTGCATCTCAAACCGACGGCGCTGCTCCTGAGGGTCATTCAACTCGGTGAAGGCGTTGGCAATCTCCATGCCCGCTGCGTAGAGCTCGAAGCGCTCGACGAAATCGGGCTCGCCGGGTTTGTTTTTCGAGAGCGGCGAGACTTCGACCGGGAATTCATAGATGATTGTGGGATCGAAGAGCTTGTCTTCCACATGCTGTTCGAAGAGATCGACAAGAGCCATGCCCGGGCTTGTCTCTTTCGATTGCCGCAGCAGCCATTCGGGATCTTTTATATTGTCGAGCGACGGTTTCTGAGCGTCGGGCCAGAATTCGATGACAGACTCGCGCATTGAGAACTTGCGGAAGGTTGCGAAATCGATCTCGCGGCTTTGATAGGTTACCTTGGTCGATCCCGTGGCTTCGATCGCGACTTGGCGGAACAGGTCCATTGAGAGCTGCATCATGCCGCGGAAGTCGGTATAGGCCTGATAGAACTCGAGCATCGTGAATTCGGGATTGTGCTGCGTCGAGATGCCTTCGTTGCGGAAGTTGCGATTGATCTCATATACGCGCTCGATCCCGCCGACCACCAGCCGTTTCAGGTAAAGCTCGGGCGCGATGCGGAGATAAAGGTCGAGATCGAGTGTGTTGTGATGTGTGATAAAAGGGCGTGCAACTGCGCCGCCGTACAGCGGTTGCATCATGGGCGTTTCGACCTCGAGAAATCCGCGCTCATTCAACTGGCGGCGCAACGAAGCGATGATCTTCGAGCGGGTGACGACTACCCGACGCACTTCCGCATTGGCGATCAGATCGAGATAGCGCTGTCGATAGCGCAGCTCGACGTCTTCAAGCCCATGCCATTTTTCGGGCAAAGCAAGCATGATCTTCGAGAGGAAGAACAGCTCTTCGACATGCACCGTCAGCTCGCCGGTCTTTGTGCGAAACAGATAACCCGCGACTCCGATGATGTCGCCGATATCGAGCAGCTCGTAAAGCTTGTACGCAGTCTCGCTGACGGCGTCTTTCTTGATGTAGATCTGCAGCTTCTCGCCTTCCTGCAACACATGCAGGAATCCGGCCTTGCCCATGCGGCGAATGGTTTGGATGCGGCCGGCGATGCGAACATTTACTCGCTTGTCGTTCAGCTCTTCGGCGGTTTTGTCGGCCGTATTCGCGACAGAATTTGCGGAATGGTGTGGGTGAACTCGAATGCGTGCCCATAGGGCTCAAACCCGAGTTGCCGTATTTGCGCGATGCGCTCATGGCGCTGGCGCAACAATTCGTCTTCTAATGCCAATAGCGAGCTCCCGAAGATTTTATTGTAGGTGGGAGCGTTATTTGAGGCGGCTGCGGAGACGAACCTATCGCCGCACGATGACTTCGCGCAGATGATCCCGCGTGAGGAAGAACTTCACCGATGCGGCTCGCTCGAAGAGGCGCTCCAGCATGCGGTTATTGAAGTACTGGCTTCGCTGATAGCCGCCGCGGGGCGTCTGCAGCAGTGTTTTCTGGTCCTGAATGCGGTAGTTGTAGAGCGGAATGCGCGTCAGTTTCTCGTCCGAGTTGAAGAACAGAAGCAGCTGGCCGCCAGGGCGCATGACGCGCAGCAGTTGGCTCACCGTATCTTCGAGCACGGGAGAACATAGAAACTGCAGGGCGTCCCAGACGAGCGCGCCGTCGAAGGTCTGGTCGGGAAACGTGAGCGTCTGCTCGATGAAGCGTTGCGCATTGCTCGCGGCCTGCTGGTTTTCGAGAAAGTCGGCGCCAAAGCATTGCTGCATCGTGCCGACAATATCGTCCGAGGAGATGCGATGGCCGAATTCGGTAATGAAGCTGATATTCGCCTGGCTGGCGCCGGACATATCGAGGATCGACAGCCCTTCATTGGCGCGCAAGAACCCGCAGAATTGGTCGAAACCGCTGCTGTGCCGAGTGAGTGTGGGAGGCAGATCCTTTCCGGAACTCTTGTTCGGAGCTGTTTTGAGAGCGCCAAAATTCATAACACGTTGCCGAGCGGGCCGGACCGGCTACAGCCGTGAGAAAAAGGCCGATTGCAGCGCGGCACATCGGGCCTTTTCCGAGCGGGCGGTCTATTTAAGCGCAGGGACAGCTGTGCTGTTCGGAACCGACGTATGAGGGGCCGGAGCAGCGGCAACGGTCGGCGTTGGGGCGGGCGTGGCCTGCTGCGGGCTCTTGGCCGCCGCTGCCTTCGAAATGTCGATGCTGCCCTTGAAATAGGCGCCGTCTTCGATGACGATGCGGCTTGTCTTGATGTCGCCGACGAGCTTGGCCTCTTTCTTGATGTCGATCTTGTCGGTTGCGTCCACGTTGCCTTGAATGGAGCCCTGGATAATGATTTCGCGGGCTTTTAAACCGGCCTGAACTCTAGCGTTCGGGCCGATGGTGAGACGGTGCTCATGGCACTCCACGGTGCCTTCTACTTCGCCGTCGATGGTGAGGTCTTCGCGCGCGAAGATCTGGCCTTTCACGGTCACATTTTTCCCGAGTGCAGCGGAACCGCTGCGCACCGACGTTGGTTCTGGATCAAAAGTTCGAGTTGGCGATGACATGGTGTTAATTTCTCTCCTCTGTGGCTCCGCTACGGGCGCCGGGTGTGCTGGCGCGCCAGCCGGACGCTCGGGCCTTTGCGGCAGTTCGTCTTCTTTTCGTTTACTCCACATGCGAAGGGGGTCTCCTCAAATGCTCCATTCATCGTACTACTCCGTGCGCAACGGGCGTGCATCCACCGGATTAGTACCTTCCAGGATTCCAACATCTCAACGAATCCCATTGTTTGTGATAATTGATAGCGGTGTCGAAGACCCGGGATCTCGAGCTACGCGTGGAGCGTGCTGAGCAACAACTGCGACTCTTCCAACGTGTAAGCAGGCTTATGACCCGGGATATGGAATTAGACGACATTCTGCAGGAGATCGTTAATCTGGTTCGCGATTTTCTCGAATGCGATTCCTGCCTCATTTACCTCATCGAACGCGAGGAACTGGTTCTTTATGCCTCAAGCGAGCCAAATCGTAAGAATCTGCACGAGCTGAAGCTGCGGGTGAGTGAAGGCCTGACCGGCTGGGTAGCGCGCGAGCGGCGGTTGCTGGCGATTTCGCGCGAGGCTTACAATGACCCACGCTTTAAGTACTTCAAAGACCTGCCGCAGGACCGGTTTGAGGCTTTCCTATCAGCCCCCATCATTTCGCAGAACAAAGTCGTGGGCGTCATCAACGTGCAGAACCGGGAAGCGCGCACTCATTCCGGGGCCGATATGGAGTTGTTGAGCACGCTGGGTGAACAGGTGGGATGCCTGCTCGTGCTTTCGAAACAGAAGAGCAGCACCCGGAACGCCGTCGAATCCGCCTCTTAGGACTTTACATCCGCTTCCGAGACCGCATGGGTTTGCGGAAGCGAAGCGACTTGCTCACTGGGCTGAGGCGATCTAAGAACTGAAGGGTAACTCGGCCGGAAGCTCAAAAAGTTACACCGGCACGCCGAGCACCGGTAACGATGCGCGCCGAAGGTATGAAACAGATTCTGCCAGAAAGTGAGATGGTGATGCTTCAGCGACCAGGTTGTAAGTTCCAAGCTGAGGCACTTAGGGCACTTGGCATAGATCAACCGCGAGAAGAGCCAGATGCTCGCGGAGAAGCGCAGGTCGCAATCCAGGCAACGAAATGGATATCGCCCGATGAACATGCCCGGCAGCTCAAGCCATGCTTTGCGGCGTGAACGGCGCGAGTTCAGCCCAGCGCAATGAGGGCACGCAATCGCGCTAGGTCTCATACGGCGAGCACTTCCTGGCGGCGCGCGTGAGCGGCAACATACTGAGCGCGGTAATTTGAAAAGGCGTCTTTCAGTTCTTTCATCAGGCCGGGATTCTGTGCGAGCGGCTCCCGATCGATCTCTAAGACCGGGATTAAGTCGCGTGTAGTAGACGTGATAAATACCTGATCGGCGCTTTCTAACATAGAAGGCGTCAACTCACGTTCTGCAATCGTGAAACCCGCAACGCGAATCTCTTCGAGTAAGATGGCGCGAGTTACTCCCGGAAGGCATCCGGAACTCTGTACCGGGGGCGTCCAGATATGGTCGCCTTCGATCGCGAATATATTCGCCGATGTACACTCGCTAACCTGGCCGTGCTCATTCAACAGAATTACTTCGTCGAATCCGCGCTCATGCGCCTGCTCATACCAGTTCAAATTGTGAATCCAGGAGGTGAGTTTGGTGGCGGCAAAGGGCGATGCGGCGAAACGGCCGGATGTCACATAGCTCAGCTTTACGCCCGCGCCCCAGTTGGCCAGATCCGCAGTGAAGGCGACCAGGTCCGCATCGCGTGTAATTGCCGGTGCTTCGAACAGGCCGCCCCGGTTGCGCACAACCGCCGCTCGAAGCGTTGCGTTGAAGGCCCTATTTGCGTCCACCAGCTTTAACAGGGCTTTTTCGAGCTGGGCGGGCGAAAACTCGAACGGCACGCGGACGAGCGCGGCGTCGCGCAGCAGCCGTCCATAGTGGCGATCGAAAGCGAAGAGAACGCCATCGCACACGCGCAAAGTGGAAAACACGCCCCAGCCGTTGAGAAATCCAACCTGCCCGGGCGAAAGCAGCAATTCGCCCGTTCCTCGAATCTCGCCGTTATGGAGCAGATTGGAATGCATTGTCTGTATCTTATCGGACCTGAACGGCCTGTAATATTAGTCAAAGTGAGGGTGTAAGTTCTCTTGGGAGAGCGAATCAAGCATACTTCGCACCGCGATTCCCCGATGGCTGACGGCGAATTTCTGTTCGGGTGCTAGTTCGGCGAACGAACACGCGAACGGAGGGTAGTAGAACAATGGATCGTAGCCGAACCCGTTTGCACCGCGGGCCGCGCGAAGAATCTCGCCCTCGACCGCGCCACGGAAGGTCTGCAGTACTTTGCCTTGCCGCGCGAGAGCAATGACGCACACAAATCGTCCAGTGCGTTGCGCGATAGATTCGAGATTCCGTAACAGGAGCGCGTTGTTCGCTTCGTCCGTCGCGTCCGGCCCGGCATAGCGCGCCGAAATCACGCCTGGAGCGCCCGAGAGCGCATCGACCTCCAAGCCGGAATCGTCTGCGAAGACAGATTCCTGGGTGAATCCCGAGTAGTAGATTGCCTTGATGCGTGCGTTCTCTTCGAAAGTCGCGCCGTTTTCTTCAGGTGCCGGAACACTTCCCAGAATGGCTAAAGGCTCAATCGTGAGATCTGGCGCGCTATTCGCCGCGAACGCAAACTCCCTTAGTTTCCCGGCATTCGTCGAGCAGGCGAAAAGAATCATTTCCCTGCGCGAGCCGCCAGCACCTCCTGCTGCATGGCTCGCAATTGCGTGAGACCGCCACGCGCCAGATCCACCAGTTCTGCGAGCTCCGCGTCGTCGAAGGGCGTGTGTTCGGCCGTGGCCTGCAGCTCGACAAATTTGCCAGACCCGGTCATGACAACATTCATGTCGACGTCGGCGCGGGAATCTTCCTCATAAGCCAGATCGAGCATGGGCGTGCCACTCACGATGCCCACGCTGGTCGCCGCCACTGAATCGAGCAAGGGCGATCTCGCGACAGCTTTGAACTTCACGAGCGTTCCGAGCGCAATCGCCAGCGCAACATAGGCGCCCGTGATGGCCGCGGTGCGAGTACCGCCGTCGGCCTGCAGGACATCGCAATCGAGAATGACGCTGCGCTCGCCCAATGCCAAAAGATCAACCACGGAACGTAGCGAACGTCCAATCAGCCGCTGAATTTCGTGGGTGCGGCCCGACGGACGGCCTTTATTGATCTCTCTCGCGGTGCGCGTGATGGTAGAGCGGGGAAGCATAGAATATTCGGCGGTTACCCAACCCTTGCCGGTGCCGCGCAAAAAACCGGGGACGCTCTCTTCCACGCTGGCCGCGCATACCACTCGGGTATTACCGGCTTCGATCAGCACGGAGCCTTCGGCCGTCACCAGGTAATCGGGCGTGATTTTGGTCGGCCGCATCTGATCGGGCCGTCTTCCGTCCACTCTCATTTCGACCTGTTCATGCGGTGCTACGCAGGGCAAAGAAAAATATCAAGCCGATAATAATCAGCACCAATGCAATCAGAATCAGACAAGGGATTGCTCCCTGCCTCGGCATCACAGAGGCTTTTCCACTGCTCGCTTTCTTTTTGATTTTCTGGGAGGCCATTCAAAGGAAATTATGACGACCGGCAGAGGCAACTCCGCATTTGCCTGGTCTTACGAGCCGCGCTCGACGGTCTCGCCTACTTCTTGAATAAGCTATCAAACGCCGCGCGCGCATCGTTCGCGTTGCGAGGCGCCGGAAGTACGGAGTGATCCCCGTTTTTCGCTACAGGCGCAGATGGCAAGGCATCGCGCGCCACGGTCACGCGGGGGGAAAATAGCTCGCACGAATTCGACTGGTCCTTTATGGCGATGCGCTCGGCAATGGGCTTCACACATTGGAAACGCGCCGATGAATCGAAATGCACGCACTGCTTGCAACAATGCAACGCTGCTCCGCACTTCGGGCAGACTCCTTTGAAATCGATATCCGGCTGAAGTGTTACTGCGCAGCTAAAACAGCGCGAAGCAACCACATTCTGGACCAGCCGGGGTAGCTTAGGTCCGGTTATATCGATGGGCAGCTTCGGTCCTGGTTGCCGCAGCCGTTCCGAACGGAAAGACTGTGCTCCGCGCTCGGAATCTTGATAGCCGTTTTGGCGATACTTGCGATCTCCGTCCATTGTCGTTGATCGACTCCTTGGTGGGTCCAGTGGGCGGGTACTCACACGCACTTTGGGCGGGGTACTTCGCTAACCGGACATACATAAAGTGCAGTTCCAGCACATTTTGAAGAAGACCATCTCATGAGGCGCTGGAAGTCTCGAGAGGAGAGCGCAGGGTCTGATTATCGGGAGGATTTGGCAGCAGATCCCGCCTACACCTAGTTAGTATTTACCACGGATTTGCTTCAAGCGCCAGTGAGTATAGCCAAATTTTAGTTCTAAGGGTTTAATCGCGCACAACGCCCACCAGACGGGCTGTGCGCTCTACAGGTTTCACCTAGTCCGATATCCACTTTAGTAAAGCGTTGCACGGGCGTGTTAAAGGATTATCGAAGTGATTTGGGCTGATGCGTACTGAGTAACCGAGCCGGCCTGTCTGCTGCACCGTGAACTCATTCGCAAATACAACCGCGCTGCCGCGCTCTTCGATCGGTATAAGGGGCAAAGCGTAGGTGCTTTGCAGTTCGCCATTGATACCGATTTGACCGATGACCGCTTCGACGCGCACCTCGGATTTCTTCAGGCCCGCCAGATCTACGGTGGCGCGTAGAGGGACGGCCGACCCGCTCATGACGTGATCGCCGGGGCCTTCACCCAATTCCAGAAATTTGACCAAGTGCCATTTCTCGTTGACGTGCGCGTCCCAGACACTCTTTTGGCGGGCGGCTTCGAAATTTCCGTTCGAGATGCCTTTCCACATCCGGTGGGCTGGCTCATACAGCTCCGACATGTATTCGGCGATCATGCGGCCGCAGCTGAACCGCGGGGTGATATGGGCCATGCACTGCTTCATGCGCCGCACCCATTCAATCGGAATATTCTCTTGTTCGGAATGCTGATAGAACAACGGGACGATCTCGTTTTCGAGCGTGGAATAAATCGTGCTCGCGTGGATTTCGTCCTGGTCCTCCGAATACGGGATACGCTCGCCGATAGCCCAGCCACCGGACATTTCGTAGGCTTCGTCGAACCAGCCGTCGAGCACGCTGAAATTCAGCACGCCATTCATTGACGCCTTCATACCGCTTGTGCCGCAGGCCTCTTCGCCGCGCCGTGGATTATTCAGCCACAGGTCGACGCCCTGCACCATCTCGCGCGCCACCTGAATTCCATAATCTTCAACGAAGATCAGGCGTTTCGAAATTTCAGGGTCGCGCGAAAGACTCACGATTTCGCGAATCAGCGTCTTGCCCGGATGATCCTTGGGATGCGCCTTGCCGGCAATCACCACCTGCATGGGCATCTTCGGATTATTGAGCAGCTTCTTGAGCCGCGCCACATCGCGCAACAGCAGAGTGGCGCGTTTGTAAGTCGCGAATCTGCGCGCGAAGCCGATGGTGAAGACGTCGGGATCAAGCACTTCCTGCAGGCGCCGTACTTCAGCGGCCGAGGCCTTGCGCTGGGTCGCAGAGTTGGCCGCGCGCTCCCGCACGAACGAAACCATCCGGCGCTTCCGCTTGCGGTGCATCTCCCAAAGCTCCTGGCTCGGGATCTCATACACCTGCTCCCACATTTTGGCTTCTTCCAAACGATCGCGCCAGTCGGGTTGCAGGAACTGATCGTAAAGAGTCGCAAGATCTCCGTTGATCCAAGTCGAAGAATGCACGCCGTTGGTCACCGAAATGATCGGCACTTCGCTGACCGGCAGCTTCGGCCACAGATCCTGGAACATCTCCTGACTTACCGCGCGATGCAGGACGCTCACGGCATTGCGGAATCCTGAAGCCTTCAACGCGAACACGGCCATCGAGAAGCGCTCCGAAGAATCCTGCAGATTTTTTCTGCCCAACGATAGCAAGTTTTCAAATGGAATCTGCGCCTGTTCGCAGTAGGCGCGGAAATAGTCGTAGATCATGCCGGAATCGAACAGATCGATGCCGGCGGGAACGGAAGTGTGCGTGGTAAAGATGTTGCTGAGGCGCGTCGCTTCGAGCGCCTGGTCGAAGGTCAACCCGTTCTCCTGCATCAGCAGGCGAATCCGCTCGATGGCAAGAAATGCCGAGTGTCCTTCGTTCATGTGGTGCACGGTCGGTGTAATGCCCAGTTTCTTGAGGGCACGTAGTCCGCCTATGCCCAACACGATCTCTTGCCGGATGCGCTTGTGAATATCGCCGCCGTAAAGTTGATCGGTGATTTCACGATGCTCCGCGCTCCGGTTGCGGGGCGTGTTTGTATCGAGGAGATACAGCTTCACGCGACCGACATCGATATGCCAGACGTTGATGTAAACCTCTCCCGAGGGCAGCGTCACGCTCACTTCGATTTGCTCGCCCTTTTCATCCAGGCAGGGCCGCACGGGAAGCGTGTAGAAATCGTTCAGCGGCGTCCGCTCCTGCTGCCAGCCATCGGGATTCAGGTGCTGTTGCAGATAACCCCGTTGATACAGCAGACCCACGCCGGTGAGCGCGAAATCGTGATCGCTCGCAGCTTTGAGATGATCGCCTGAAAGAAGTCCCAGACCTCCTGAGTAGATCTGCATGCAATCGAGCAGTCCATATTCCATGGAGAAGTACGCAATGCGCGGCGTGTCTTCGCCCGGCACTGCGCTTTGCAGATAGCTGTCGTGGCGCTCGCAGGCGCGTTTATAAAGGAGTTGGAATCGCGGATCCGACGCGGACCGGTCCAGTTTTTCCTGGGAAATCCTGCCGAGCAATTGGATGGGATTGTGGTTGCATTCTTTCCACAGCACCGGATCGAGCCGCCGGAAGAGCGAGCGGATGGTGTGATCCCAGCTCCAAAGCAGGTTGTACGCAAGATCGGAAAGACGGCTTAGATTGGACGGCAGCGCAGGCTGGACGAGGAACTCTTTGAGCGGTTGAATCTGATAGGGCATGTGGTACTACTCGGTTGAACCTAAGATGTAGTGGGTCGAATAAGTAAAAATTGCAGGATCTCTCGTAACAAAAATGATCCGTAAGGCTCGGTCCATCAAAAGTTTGGCCGAAGATTTGCCCACATTATCCCATGCTTGTAATTCATTTGTAAGAGGGCACGTAACTGTCCTATCTCGCATTCCGTAACGTCGCATACAGTGTCAATGGGCGTATGATCCTGGACGGTCTGACCTTGGAAGTAGATTCCGGTGAGACATTGGTCCTCCTGGGGCGTAGCGGTTCGGGCAAGACGACTGCTCTGCGGCTGATCAATCGGCTGCTGGAACCGACGGCCGGCAGTATATTGATCGACGGCCGCGACACGCGAAGCTTTGCACCCATTGAGCTGCGCCGGCGCATCGGTTACGTCATCCAGGAGTTCGGGTTACTGCCGCATTGGACGGTAGAGCAGAACGTGGCGTTGGTGCCTCGCCTGCTGGGTTGGCCGATTGAGAAGCAAAAAGCGAAAGCGCGGGAGCTGCTCGATCAAGTCGGCTTGAACGGAGAAGAGATGTGCGCCAGGAGACCGCATCAGCTCTCCGGCGGGCAGAGACAGAGAGTCGCCGTAGCGCGGGCGCTGGCGGCCGGCCCGGGTCTGTTGCTATTCGATGAGCCGTTCGGCGCGCTAGACCCGGTCACGCGTCACGAGATGCAGCAGCAATTTTTGGAGCTGCGGAGCCGCTATCAGGTGGCTTCGGTCTTCGTGACGCACGACTTGATGGAAGCGCTGGCGATTGGCACGCGTATTGCCGTGCTCGATTGCGGAAAGTTGGAGACGCTCGCAACGCCGCGCGAGTTTTTCAGTGTGAACACGCCTGTTGCGCGGTCGTTTATCGAGACGCTGCCGGCAGAAGTGCGGCAGGGACGCTAACTCACGTCCGGCGCTCGCGTTAATTTTACCGGCAGTGTAAATGTGCGGCCGTTGCGAACAATGGTGAGCCTAACGGTATCGCCTACGCGCTTGTTGGCAAAGGCACGCACGAGCGCATCTTCGCGTTCGACTGGGCGTCCATCGATCGCGATAATCAGGTCGCCGCCGATTCCTAGCTCCACATTGCCCACGTCCACGACCTCGCGCGCGCCGCGAATCCCGGCGACATATTCCGATGAGCCGCGGGCCACGCCTTGCACCAACAGCCCTCCCCTGCGTGGCAGACCGAGCGCGTCGGCCAAATCTCCCGCGACATATTCCGTCGTAATGCCGATCTTCGGCCTTTCCGTGATGCGCCCGGCCTGGTAATCGCTCAAAAGCGCCTTGGCACGATTGATCGGCAGAGCGAAACCGATTCCCATGTTGGTGCGGCCCAGAATCGCTGTGTTGATCCCGATCACTTGGCCGTTCGAATCGAGGAGCGGACCGCCGCTATTGCCACCGTTAATGGCCGCGTCGGTTTGAATCATGCCCTGCAGCCGCTGATCGTTTTCGCTATTGATCGATCGCCCGATGGAGCTGACCACGCCGACCGTCAACGTGCCCTCCAGCCCAAAGGGATTGCCGATCGCCAGCACCTTTTGCCCTACTTGCAAGTGATCCGAATCGCCCAGTTGCAAAGCAGAGAGCCTGGTCTTTGGATTGATCTTGATGAGCGCAAGATCGTCTGAGCGGTCGGTATCCAAAGCCTTCGCATAATACTGCGTCTGGTTCGCCAACGTGACCTGGATGCGGCTACTGCCTGAGATGACGTGATAATTCGTCAGGATGAATCCGTTTTGATCGATCAGAAAGCCGGACCCCAAGCTTTGCGACGCGATCGGCTGATAGAAGAAATCCCGCCGCACAGTGGTGCTCGTAATGTAGACGGTTGCCAGCCGCGCCGCCCGATAGATGTTGATATTGTTCTGCTCATCCGAAGTCAATCCCGCGCCGTGAACTTCCTTCGTGTTAGCCCATTCGAGCGGGGTGCGGAACAGCGGCGAGGCTGCATCCCGGAGGCTCCAGTTGGCGCGAGAAGTCATCCACAGGAACCCCAAAACGAACACGCAGGCAAGCAATACTGTCCGCACGCTCATGCCTGCGCCTCTGCAAGCTGCTTCAATTCGCGATAGATGTGCTCTACTTGCCCGACGGTTTCTTCCTTAGGGCCGCTGGTGTCCACCAAATAGTGGGCATGCCGTTTTTTTTCTTCAAACGGCAGTTGCGCAGATAGCCGGGCGAGCACCTGCTCTCGCGTCAGATGGTCGCGCTTTATGCCGCGAGTGATCTGCGTCTCGAGGTCACAAGTGGTTAGGATCAGACGGTCAAATGCCACATACCGTCCGGTCTCTATCAGGATAGCGGCCTCAATGACGAAGACGCCGTGCGGGTCCTGACGCCCGATGTCCTGCATCATCTCCTGTTCGAGACGAATGACGGCTGGGTGCACGAACTCGTTCAGCTTTTTCAGCAGCTCCGGGCGGTTGAAGACGAGCGCGCCGAGTTTCTTGCGGTCGATACATCCTTCTGGTGTCAGAATTCCGGCGCCGAACTCTTTTACAGCTGGCCCGTATGCCTCGCGGCCTGGCTTGAGTACCTTGTGCCCTAAGAGGTCGGCGTGAATGACGTGGCAGCCGAGCCGCTCCAGTTCACCGGCGACGAAAGATTTCCCGGTGGCATACCCGCCTGTCAGACCGACCTTCAACATCCGTTACACGCATGGAACACGTGTTGCTCGGCTAATTGCACGGTGTTCGCCATCAGCATCGCAATAGTCAATGGCCCGACGCCTCCCGGTACCGGCGTATATGCCGACGACAGCTCCTGCATTGCGAATGGCTCCACATCGCCGACCAGGGCGCTTCCATTTTTCGCGAATGCCGCCAGGCGACGCGGATCATGCGCAAGCAGCCGGTCGACTTGCGCTCTGTCTGTCAGACGATTCATGCCGACGTCGATGACGACTGCTCCCGGCGACAGATAATCCGCAGTAATCAACGCGGGTTTTCCAATCGCCGCGACGAGAATCTCCGCTTTTCGGCACTCGGCCGCGAGATCTCTGCTTTTTGAATGGCAGATGGTCACGGTTGCGTTTTCGTGCAGCAGCATTAGTGCCATCGGCTTGCCGACAATATCGCTGCGTCCTACCACCACGGCGCGTTTGCCGGCGATGGGCATGTCATAGCGCTTGAGCATCTCGATAACCCCGGCGGGCGTGCAAGCTCGCGGAGCAGGGCGATTGGCCACCAGGTTTCCTACATTGAAGGGATGGAATCCATCGGCATCTTTCGCCGGATTGACCGCGAGCAGGATGCGGTTCTCGTCGATGTGCTTGGGAAGCGGACTCTGAACCAGAATTCCATCCACTTCCGGATCGTCATTGAATCGTTGGAGGGCGTTGAGCAACTCCTCGGTTGAGATGCTTGCGGCCGGAGTTGCGTCCAGGCTTCGGATTCCCAAGTCCTGGCAGGTTTTGATCTTGTTGCGGACGTAAATCTGCGATGCCGGATCGTCACCCACCAGTATGACGGCGAGGGCAGGGGGACGCGCTCGAGCGCGCAACGCTTCTACGCGGGGTCGAAGGTCATTGAGGATATCGGCATTGATTTTCTTGCCATCCAGGACCACCCCGCTCATGCACTCGTGAGGATAACAGAGGGTCGCCTCCCATCGACCAGGCGCAATGCTCGCAGCAGACCAGTAATCACATCCATGCCGCGGCCGCGGCGCACCCCTCCGCTACCAATGTGCGGGAGAAGTGTTTCTGCCGAGTTACTGCCGTGTTAAAACATTTTCTTTTCGGATCGTTCTGAGGGAAGCTTGTGTTTCAATTGTGCGAAATCGGATCAGTTGCTCGAACAAAAGCGCATAGTCCCGCTTCCGGCGCGCCAGATCCTGTTCACGGTTCCTCAGAAACTCGAACCGGAACGGCGAATGCGCCTCGAGGAATTGCAGATACTGCGGCGTATACCGTTCCGGCAGCCCGGCGGCGCTCCGAAGCAGCAACAGCTGCGAGCTTCTCCTGAGCAATTCGCACAGAACCGGCGGCCCTTTGCACACGCTCTCCATTTGGGCCAGGGCCATTCGGCCGAATTGCAGTGTCCGGTTCGTGATCGCATCCAGCGGCTCGCGACCGGCCCTTTGCGTGTAAAGCGTCAGCGAATTCCGGCGCAGATCGGACTCGACATCCTGCAGATCATCCCCCAGTTGCAGGACAATGCCCCAGCGGAAGGCAAAGCTCGCCTGTTCGCGAGACAAACGTCCGGCCGCAAGGCACGCGTCCGCAAGTACCGATGTCCCTCCCTTGGCAAATGTCAAAGGAAGCACGAGATCGGAATCAGCGATGCCGGGCTCCAACTGGCGAAGGCTCTGTTCCTGTGCGTGATGGATCGCCAGCAGCGATTCGTAGACGTGTGGATACTCCGTCCGCGCGTACTGCGCTTCAATCATCCCGACGAGCGCCCCAATCATGTGCTCCCGTTGCGAGGCCGACGGCGCGGGTTCGCCGCCCAATCGTCTTCGAAACCGCTTGCTGAATGCAAGCTTCTTCTCAGGAGTGATCGAGATGTCGTCCAGATAGTTGTCGGTGTACGGATACAACATGCTGTAGGCGAAAATCGAGGGCGTCAGTTGCACCGGACAGCCGAAGGCCGCCTGCAGCCCGCACGTCGTCCAGGCATTGCGCGCGGCTTGCAGGATATCGATCATCGAAACGGCGGGATCCATTTGCCGCGCCTGCCGCGCCAAGCCCGTGCTCACGCTTCCGAATCCGTCTCCAAGCAGCCAGTCCACATAGGGATCGCGCAGATCGAGCGCACAGCTTGTCATTTCGATCACAGCCGCGGTAATGCGCTCCTGCGCTTCCTCCGGTCCAAGCTTCCGGCGCCGCAGAGCGAGCATTGCGCTATCTATGCGTCGCAGGCATGCGTCCGCAAGCTGCTCGCGGTCCCGCTGCTCTTCGAAACTGTAGCGGCACCCCAAATCTGGCAGCTCAGTGTTTGCATCCTTCCAAGCTGCAAGAGATGCTTCCACCAACTCCGATACCGCCAGACCTTCGGACATTGTCTTCACATGTGCGATACGCAGTTTCACGGCGCGAAGTTCATGCGTACCGTGCTTGCCCGCCGCCTAGCCTTATGGCAACTCTGATATCAGCCGATAGATCTTTGAGGGCCTAAGCATGACGTCAAAAATCGTGACCATTCTCCCAAATCCGTCCGAAAGATACGTCGCGCCGCGCCCGGCGCTCACCGGGACTTCTTCTCCGCTGGCAGCAGAAGGTCGAAAACCGACCAAATGTGCGGTAGAAACGTTGCCCTCGATTGAATCGGTCATCCTGCAGAAATTGCTCGCAGAGCTGGAAGCCCGGCAGATAACCCGCGCCCAGCCGACGTATATAATCGAGCCGTCGCCGCCGCCCGAGCATATCATCTTGCGTCGCGTGCTATGGGGCACCGCCTGGATGTTCTCGATGGTTCTCGCTGCGTTGGCTGTGAACTATATCGATAGTCAGAGGACGGGCATCAGCGCGGGCGACCACGAATCTCGTGCAATAGAAGAGCTGAGTGCCAATGTAGCGCGTGAGACGGACGCCTTTTCAAGTGTCACCGATTCCCTGAGACAGTTAGGGGCTGCGGTCGCATCGACGGCGAATCGGACCGTGACGATTCGTGAAATGCCGCAGCGTTATCCCGATCAGTCGCGGCAGGAGCAAGCTGGTATCGCGAACCAGCGCGCTTCAGCGTTCTCTGAACCAGCTATACCCGTCATGGTTGGGAACTCTGCGCCGAAACCTGACTCCGGCCCCATCCCCATGGGAGGGCACATTCATCCGCCGATTGAGTCGGCTGTGGCCCCGGCTAACGCCATCGTGCACCATAACTCGATGGGAATGATGGACTATTGGCTCATGCCAAGGACGATTGCCGGCGCCACCGTCATGACTGAAGTGGTGCCTGTTTCGCAAGATAATTCTGGGACCTTTGTTCACAATGTGGCAGAAGCGAAGGATTACATCGTGACTCCTTCAGGCGACTGGGTTGAAATACGTGACACAGACGAGAAGAAGTAGTCGGCCGGTAGCATAGACGCTCCGGCGCTAGGCAATTCCAGCTCATATCACCGACCAAGAGCTAAGCTCGTTCCATGGGGCATCGCTTCAGTACTTCTTATATCGAGGATTCCCTTTCTCTTTTCCGGCAATATAAGACACTCGCCGAGGGCGCGATGGCCCAACTCAGCCCGGATCAGCTCTACGCCACGCTCGATCCCGAAATGAATTCAATCGCGCTGATTGTCAAGCATATGGCGGGAAATATGCGCTCTCGCTGGACCGATCTCCTGTCGAGCGACGGCGAAAAACCTGATCGCAATCGCGACAGCGAATTCGTCGCACCGCCCGCGACGCGCGAGGCTCTCATGGAAGTTTGGGAGGACGGTTGGAAGCGCGTCTTTGAGGCGCTTGAGCCGCTTTCGGACGCCGATCTCAGCCGCACCGTGACGATTCGCGGCGAACCGCACTCGGTCATGCAAGCCGTCAATCGCCAGATCGCCCATTACGCCATGCATTGCGGCCAGATCGTCTTTTGGGCGAAGCATCTTGCGCACGAACATTGGAAATCGCTCAGTGTGCCGCGTGGCGAATCGGCAGATTTCAATAGGCGGGTACTTACGGGCGAAGCCAGCCAACGCTGATTCGCTAGGCTGCAGCGTTTTTTCCCCGTTTTCCGTTCACCGCGTTGGTCGGCGGTTTTTTCGCCGTCTGGCGCTGCTGCTTCTGCTCTTCTTTCATGCTTTCGGGCTGCTGTTGCCATGCATCCCACAACTTTTCCGTATCCTGAACGAACCGCCGTGGCTTCCGTTCATAGACCCGCTCGCCCAATGAAAACGATTTTTCGCGCAGCTCTTTCTGCTCCTGCCCGATCAGCGCGCGAAAGAGCCGCACGTTCTCTTCGTCGCCATATTTCTCCGGCTCTTTATTCAGCTTTTCACATAACACCACCAGGTTATGGTCGTCGCCCAGCCAGGTCTCGAGATCATGCAGACTCTGCTCCTCTGCCTGCATCACTTCCGTCCACAAGCTTTCGATAAGCCGAACGTGATACCAGTGATCCTTTACCCGTTTGCGCCATTCGTGGTAGTTTTCCGGCGTCGCCTGCCTGCGCGCCAAGGCCATGGCTTTGCGGCCGCGACGGTATCGCTCTTTCAGCCCCGGTGCGATCGCGCCGAAGCCGTCCTTCTTGAGCGGCCATTTATCGCTTGCCTTGCCGATCGACCGCAGCGCGGTTGTCGCTTGTTTTACCGCGTCGCGGATTCCAGCGGCCTGCTCCGTTTCGCGCTTGCTCTCTTCGAGCCCGCGCCGGATTGCAACCACCGCCGGCTTTTGCAGCGCGTCCTTATGCTTTTCGACTAGCCCGTCGAATACTTCGATGATCGCGGTCGCATCGCGAATCTCGGAAAGCTTGCGGCCCACCTCACCCAACCGTGTATTCGCGCTCCGGTAAACGCGGCCCAACTCCCGCTGTACGAGCCGAATCACGCCTCGGATCTTCTTAATGCTCTTGCGCGCTTCATGGATGGCGTCATCGCGCCTTGCGCCGGAGCTGTGCTTCAATTCGCCAAGCGCCGAATCAATCTCCTCATGCACGATGCGCCGCACACCTTCAGGAATCGATTCGCCCTTCTTCAGCCGATACGCCATACCCTCTAGGATAATGTCGGGCACCCCCCAAGATACCGAGTTAAAAAAGGCTGCCGGCCCGAAATCTCGGACACGGCAGCCGCGCCGCCTGGCTAAGGAGAAAGGAGAATAACTGTTGAAACTGGCTGGCCTGACAGCCAAGCGCCCTTGCTCGGCACTGTCGAACAATCGCCAAGCGGTGCGATGGCCTTGCCAGGCGGTTACTTAGGTGTGCGCTACGGGTATCTGATGCGAAGCGAGTCTTGCGCTCGTAATAGAAAGCACAAAGACAATGACGCCTATGCAGAGGCTATTGATGAATCGCCCTTCGTTACCCGTGTAGTTGTAGATCCAGGGTGAGAAGAATACCCAAATTCCGAGCAGCATGTTTACCCAGCTCAGAACCGTTGAGTAGGCCGGACGCGCTACTCGAACGCAACCCAGGATGAACAGCGCCACGCCTACGCACCAGGCGTTCCACGCGTTGGCTCTCATCCCCACTCCGTACACCCACGGCGACACGAAAAGCCATATACCTGCGAGCAGGACAATGGTGCTGGCCGCTTTCGCCCCGCTCACATTCGGCGACGCGACGGTGGCCCGTTCCACTCCCATGCCGCTTCCCATTGGTTCACTTGGTGTCATAACTTCCTTCAACCTCCACTTATTTAGACGTTTATGCACCCGTGTAGGTGAGGTCTGGGCGGTATTGCGAAAAGCGCAATGTGATTGGATATCAGAGTGACGAATCGGGGACTTCTCCTTGCGCTATTCGCAAGCGCCGCCGCTGCTGCCGAGTTCAACCCTTTGCCAATGTTTTCCCGGCCCGAATCTACTCTGCGCATTGTCGCGCAGTGTGTTTCGCGAAACCCGTGGACCGTCGCCGGAGAATACGGAGCGTTATTCGGACGTCAAAACGGCGTTTTCGAAGCATGGCTGTGGCCGAACAAGATCCTCAGCAACTTCCGAATTCGCGCCGAGCTTGCCGACTACGCTGTTCCTATTGATGTTAACGCGTTAGCTGCGGAAATCGAGGTGACACCCGCCGAAACGACGATCACCTATTCGCACGCAGCATTCACGATTCGCCAGCACATGTTCGCCGCGCGCGGCGGAGAAAGCGCGCCTGCCACCGGCGCATCTGTCTATTTCGAGATTGAATCCGCGCGCCCGCTGGACCTCACGTTTTCTTTCACGCCCGAGATGCTGCGCATGTGGCCCGCGCCCAATTTTGGCCGCCCCAACGGCGAATGGGTTACGCAAGGAAACAGCGGCTTCTATGTCTTGCATACCGACAATCCCCATTACTGGGCTGTCGTTGCCATGCCGCGCACCCATCCCGGCATCATGGTGCCGTATCAGGAGCATCCGCAGACCTATCCGCTCGAGCTCAAGCTGTCCTATGATCCGAAGCGCGACCGCGGCTCCATTTACCCACTCATTCTGGGTATGGGCAGCCAGGCAGCGCCCGATCTGCTCACGAACATCTATTCCGCCTTGCCGCAGTTGTATTCGCAAACGCAGAATTACTACGCTCATTTCTTTGACCACCGGCTTACCGCCGAAACGCCCGATCCCAAGCTCAATAAAGCCTTGCAATGGGCCGAAATTTCGATCGATCAGATGCAGGTGAAGTATCACGATGAAATCGGCATGGTGGCAGGCTACTACGAATCCGCCGATTCGGCGCGCCCTGGATACGCGTGGTTCTTCGGACGCGACACGCTATTCACCACTTACGCAATTAATAGCTACGGCGATTTCGCGCTCACGCGGCGCGCTCTCGATTTTCTGATTCGGCGCCAGCGCGACGACGGCAAAATTATGCATGAGTATTCGCAGTCGGCCGATGCGCTCGATTGGAAAGCGACGCCTTATTTCTATGCTGCGGCGGATTCGACCCCGCTTATCGTCACCGCCATGGCCGATTACGTTAAAACGAGCGGTGATACCGATTACTTGAGGCGCAATTGGGACGCCGTGCGCAAGGCGTATGCATTTACCCGCGCGCACGAAGCAAACGACGGAATTTACTCGAATAGCCAAGGCACGGGCTGGGTCGAATCCTGGCCCACCGGCATGCCTCACGAAGAGATCTATTTGGCGGCATTCGACCAGCAATCCGCCCAAGCGATCTCCTACTTGGCCACGCTCATGGGCGATCGACAACTTGCTGAATCGGCGAAAAAGAAAGCGCAAGAAATCGCGGGAAAGATCGAATCCGAGTACTATGATTCCTCGTCGCAGTTCTACGCTTTCAGTCGCAACGAGAACGGCTCGCTTGACCACACCGCGAGCATTTATCCGGCTGCCGCGTGGTGGGACGGAACCTTCGGCCTGAAGAATGCCGGCCCCATGCTCACGCGCTGGGCATCGGACGAATTTTCAAGCGATTGGGGCACGCGCGATATCAGCGAGCGCACTTCTTTCTACGACCCTATTAGTTATCACCAGGGCTCCATTTGGCCGTTGTTCACCGGCTGGGTGTCGCTTGCTGAATATCGCGCCGGGCGGCCGCTTTCGGGCTACGCGCACCTGATGCAAAACGCGGATCTGACCTGGGCGCAGGATCTGGGCTCAGTAACCGAACTGCTTTCGGGAGAATTCTTTCAGCCGCTCGGGCGCAGCAGCTCGCACCAGATGTGGTCTTCGGCGATGGTGATCATCCCCTTGGTGCGTGGACTTTTTGGAATGACGTGGAACGCGGAAGGCAACACGCTGCACCTCGCGCCGCATTTGCCGGCGGATTGGGATCACGCCACTTTGCGGAACGTCCCGCTCGGCTCGGCACTGGTCGATCTCGATTACCGCCGCTCGGGCGATCATTTAACCATTCGTGCGACGTCGAAGAGCTCAGAACCGTTTTGTCTCGCCGACCAGAACCAGCTTCCCGGCCCATGCAAAGACGTTCATTCGCTTTCGCTCTCGCTTCCGCCCGTCGAGCTTGGCATTCCCGCTCATCTGCCGCTGGAAGGCGCGCTTACATCGCAGCTCAAAGTGCTCGATGAACAGATTTCGGTGCGGAAAGCGGTCTTTATTCTTGCCGCGCAGGGCGGTTCGACTTATCGTCTACCCGTGCGTCTCAACAGGCCGAACATTTCCGTGCAGGGAGCTGATTTAGACGCCGGTAAGTTGCGCCTGCAATTCCCGAACGGCTCCGGTTATCAAACCGCGACTGTCACCTTCAACTGGTAAACAACATGAAACGACCTTTCTTACTTGCTGCCGCATCGGTTTCCGCCACCGTCCTGCTCGCGCAAAATCCCTCGCCGCCCGCGCAAACGACCAATATCCTCGCCTACATCAAGCAGACCTGGACGACGCTCACGCGCTCCAACGCAAATCTCGCGACTGCGGCTGTCGATCCGAAGTTTAAGCCCGAACCGGACGGCCGCTGGCCGGTCTACGTGCCGCGTACGGACGACCTGCAACTGATCGAAGAAGGCTTGCGGCGCGAAGTGTCAGCCTCCGGGTTCAAGACCATCGATATCGAGCAGCTCCCGCAAGATCTCGATTCGCTTCGCGAACAGGGGCTGCTCTATTTGCCCGATCCCTACATCGTTCCCGGCGGTCGATTTAACGAAATGTATGGCTGGGACAGTTACTTTATCCAGGTTGGACTCTTGCACGATGGCGATCTGAAATTAGCCCAGGATATGGCGGATAACTTCCTCTATGAAACGAAAAATTACGGCAAAGTTCTGAATGCCAACCGCACTTACTATCTCACTCGTTCGCAGCCGCCGTTTCTCACTGAAATGGTCCTCAATGTCTACGCGAAAACCCACGACCGTAAGTGGCTGGAAGACGCCGAGCCTTTGGTCGAGAAGTACTACCGCATCTGGTCCACCGAACCGCATCTGACGTCTGAAACCGGCCTCTCACGCTACTGGGATATGGGCGAAGGTCCCGCGCCCGAAGTGGTTTCCGCCGAGCGGAACGCGCAAGGACTCACGCATTACGATCTGGTCCAACAATTTTTTAAGACGCACGAAATCAAAGATTATGACGTGACCCAGTATTATGACCGCGCAACCGATCAACTTACTCCGCTTTTCTACAAAGGCGATCGATCCATGCGCGAATCGGGCTTCGATCCATCAAACCGTTTCGGCGCCTTTAACATCGATATCATCCATTACGATCCGGTTTGTCTTAACTCCCTGCTTTACCTGATGGAAATGCAAACAGCGGAGATTTTGGAAAAGCTCGACAGATCGTCCGACGCTGCCGCTTGGCGCAAGCGCGCGCACGATCGAGCCGAGCGCATCAATCGACTCATGTGGGATGACAAAGACGGCCTATATTTCGATTACGATTTTCAAACCAAACAAGTCCGCCACTATCCGTTCCTGACGACGTTTTATCCGTTGTGGGCCGGCTTCGCCAGCAAGGAACAGGCCGCGCGCGTGGAAAAGAATCTTCCCGAATTTGAGCGGCAGGGCGGCCTGCAAACCAGCACCTACGTCAGCGGGAACCAATGGGATGCGCCTTTTGGATGGGCCCCGCTGCAGATGATTGCGGTCGAAGGCCTGCGCCATTACGGATATAACGCGGACGCCGAGCGGATCACGATGAAATGGTTGTCACTCGTCCGCCGCGAGTTTCTGCGGCAAGGCTTCATCGTCGAAAAATACGACGTGGTCAGCGGCGGCTCGAACGTGGCCGCGCATATTCATTTCGGTTATAGCGCCAATCAGGCCGGGTTCGGCTGGACGAATGCCGTATTTACAGAGCTCTACGACGAGCTAACGGCAGACGACCAGAAGAAGCTCATGAGTCAATCCGGCTCCTAAGTCGGCATTTCAATCTGCGGTTGCGGTTCTGCCTCAGCCATCGTTTTCTCATGAACCGCGATTGCCACGCGCTCTTTCTTGATGTCCAGCCGCACGCGCGCATACACGTTCATGTAGAAGTTCGTAATCCAGACTAGCGCAAAAAACGAGATCAAATAGCCGCGCCAATCGTCAAAAAGCAGCTTGAAACGCGTGATGAGAAGAAACAGCACAGTCACGTAATGGCTGAAACAATACTCACAGGTGAACAGGTAAAAAAACTTCCGTTCGAAAAACCGGCGGCAGTGCTGGCTTCGGTCCTTGCACCATTCGCGCGGCTCCCGGAACACTTCTTCGTGCGTCACGGTCCAAGCCACGCTCGCGATGGGCAGCCCGAGAATCAGTAGATACGCGATCTGTTCGCCTAAGCTCATTTCGTCTTACTCAAAAGATATGACGCGGGAGAATGGAAACAATGCCACACGATAGAGCAAGCGGCGCTAAACCCGCCGGCTCCTGCTGCATGGTCATCTTTGGCGCTGCCGGCGACCTGACGAAGCGATTGGTGGTTCCGGCGCTTTATAACCTCGCGTGCGCCAAGCTGCTGCCGAACGAGTTCGCCATCATAGGCGTGGACCTCGCCGATCATAGCGACGACGAGTGGCGCCAGTCGTTCCAAAGCATGATCGCTGAGTTTCTGAACCACGCGGGCGAGCACCAGCAGCTCAACCAGGACGTCTGGAATTGGCTCACCACCCGAATGACCTACCACCGAGGGGACCTGAATGATCCGGCGAGCTACGAAACCCTCAAGTCGAAGCTGAGCGAAACGGATGGGAAGGAGGGCACCGGCGGCAATTGCCTCTTCTACCTCGCGATTGCGGATCGGTTCTTCGGAACCGTGGTGCAGCACCTGGGCGATAGCAAGCTCGCGTGTGAAGACGGCGGTCATTGGCGGCGCGTGGTGATCGAAAAACCGTTCGGACACGATTTGCGTTCTGCGCAGGAGTTGAACCGCACAATCCTGAAGGTTTTAAGCGAAAAACAGATCTATCGTATCGACCACTTCCTCGGCAAAGAGACCGTGCAGAACATAATGATGTTCCGCTTCGCCAACGGCCTCTTCGAGCCGCTTTGGAGCCGCGACCGCATCGACCATGTTCAGATCACGGTTGCCGAAACGGTGGGCGTCGAACAGCGGGGTCGTTTTTACGAACACACCGGCGCGTTGCGTGACATGGTGCCGAATCACGTGTTTCAACTCGTCGCGATGACCGCCATGGAAGCGCCGAATTCCTTCGGAGCCGATGCCGTGCGTGCCGAAAAAGCCAAAGCAATCGATGCGATTCGTGTATGCGCTCCGGACGAAGTAGAATGCATGGCCGTACGCGGGCAATATGGCGCCGGTGACATCGATGGCGAATGCGTTCGCGGCTATCGCGAGGAGCCCGATGTGTCGCCGCAATCGGAAGTGGAAACCTACGCCGCGCTCAAGCTTTCTATTGAAAACTGGCGCTGGTCCGGCGTGCCGTTTTACATCCGTACCGGCAAGCGCCTGGCGCGGCGCAAGAGCCAGATAGCCATTCGATTCAAAGATGCGCCGTGTCCCTTGTTTCGCAGCACGGCTGTTCGCACCCCGGCGCCCAACTGGCTGCTCATCCGCATTCAACCCGATGAAGGCATCGCACTCGAGTTCGGCACGAAAATACCGGGCCCGGCGATGCGGCTCGGCGACGTCCGCATGGACTTCAAATATGAGGATTATTTCGGAACCGCCCCGGCCACCGGCTACGAAACTTTGATTTATGACGTGATGCTCGGCGACGCGACGCTCTTCCAACGCGCCGATAACATCGAGGCTGGGTGGCGAGTCGTGCAACCGGTGCTCGACCATTGGGCGGAGAATGTCGCGGCCAATTTCCCGAACTATGCCGCGGGCTCGCAGGGTCCCGAGCGCGCCGATGAGCTGCTCAAGCATGACGGCCGTCAATGGCGGCCGATCAATTAACCGCCATCACGTCGATCGAGTCCCGCGCGCTTCCACAACTCATCTACGCGCTCGACCACTTCGGGCGACATCTTGATCACGTTCGGCCAGCGCCGCGAATGGCCTTCTGACGGCCATTTGGTCGTCGCGTCAATGCCCATTTTGGAGCCGTAATTCGGCATGCGGCTGGCATGATCGAGCGAATCAATGGGCCCCATCGAAAACTCAATATCGCGCTGCGGATCGATGTTGTTCAGCGCCTTCCACGTGACTTCGCGCACGTCCTGCACGTCGACATCTTCGTCCACCACGACGATGCACTTGCTGAACATAGCCTGTCCGGTGCCCCAGATCGAATGCATCACCTTGCGCGCCTGCCCCGGATAAGATTTGCGAATCGAGACCAGCATCAGGTTGTGAAAAATGCCTTCGGCCGGCATGCAAATATCGCGGACTTCGGGTAGCTGGGTGCGCATCAACGGCAGAAAAATGCGCTCGATCGCCTTGCCCATGTAGAAATCCTCCATCGGCGGTGGCCCAACGATCGTCGTGGCATAAATCGGATTCTTGCGATGCGTGATGCACTCGATGTGAAATACCGGGTAGTCGTCGTCGAGCGAATAAAAGCCCGTGTGATCGCCGAACGGGCCTTCACGCCTCATCTCGCCCGGAACCACGTAGCCTTCGAGCACGATTTCCGAATTTGCAGGCACCTCAAGATCGCACGTTTCGCACTTCACCATCTCGACGGCTTTGCCTCTCAAAAATCCGGCAAACAACATCTCATCGATGCTTGGCGGCAACGGCAAAATCGCCGAATACATCGTGACGGGATCGGACCCGATCGCGACCGCAACGGGCATTCGCGTCTGTTTTCCTTCTGCGACTACGCGGCGGTAATGTTCTGCGCCCTGCTTGTGTTTCTGCCAATGCATGCCCGTGGTGCGTGCATCGAATACCTGCAGGCGATACATGCCGCAATTGCGTCTACCTGTTTCCGGATCGCGCGAAAAGACCATCGGCAGCGTGATGAACCGTCCCGCATCGCCCGGCCAACAGTGAAGAATCGGAAAATAGTCGAGTGAAAAATCCTCACGCCGGATCACCTCTTTGCACGGGCCGCTCGAAACCGTCTTCGGAAAGGCACTGCTGATTTCGGCGAGCTTCGGAAGCATCTTCAGCTTGTCGAGCAGCCCCTCCGGTTTTTGCATCTCCAGAAACCCGGAGATGCGCTCGGCAATCTGCCGCACGCTATCAACGTCCAGCGCGATTTCCATGCGTCGCATGCTCGCATACGCATTAATCAGCACTGGCACGCTGGAGCCTTTCGGTTTTTCAAATACCAGCGCGGGCCCGCCGTTTTTCACGCTCCGGTCGGCAAACTCCGTGATCTCGAGATGCGGATCAACGGGAAACGGGATGCGCTTCAGCTCGCCTTGCTTCTCGAGCGCACGGATAAAGTCGCGGAGGTCATCGAAAGCCATGAATTTTGCCGTACACCCATTATCATGAGAGTTGTTCATGGCCGGTCGAACTGCGTTGATTACAGGCGCCAGCCGAGGTATCGGGAAAGCGTGCGCGCTTTCGCTTGCATCGGCCGGGTGTCGCGTCGCACTTGCGGCCCGCTCACTGCAAAATCTGGAAGAACTCGCGGATTCGATCCGCGCCAGCGGAGCCGAGGCCTTCGTCGCGGCACTCGATCTCACCAGCCGCGAATCCATCGTCGAAGCGATTACCAAAGCCTCAAAAGACTTCGGCCGCATCGACATTCTCATCAATAACGCCGGCGTGACGAAAGACGGACTTGCGGTGCGCATGAAGCAAACCGATTGGGAGATGGTTCTGCAAACCAATTTGAGCGGCGCGTTCTATGCGATGCAACAAGTTCTTCCCGGCATGATGCGGGAGCGCTGGGGACGTATCGTCAACATTTCATCGGTTGTGGGCGAAACGGGCAATCCGGGACAAGCAAATTACGTCGCGTCGAAGGCGGGATTGATCGGGTTGACGAAATCTCTTGCGCGCGAAATCGGAAGCCGCAACATCACCGTGAATGCTGTCGCTCCGGGCTTCGTCGAAACGGATATGACGCACGGCCTCACGCCGGAGTTGAAGCAGAAAATGATCGATCAGACGCCGCTCGGCCGGATGGGCTCTCCCGAAGATATCGCCGGCGCGGTGAAATTTCTAGTAAGCGATGACGCGAATTTCATCACCGGTCACGTTCTCGACGTGAACGGCGGCATGTACATGTAGCCATGCTGGTGAATCGCGACAGTAAGTTCAAAATCGGTCTGGTGCAGATGGCCTGCTCGACCGATCCGGAAGCGAACCTCGGCAAGGCCATTAAGGGTATTCGCGAAGCCGCGCAGAAAGGCGCGGAGATCGTCTGCCTGCAAGAATTATTTCGATCTCAGTATTTTTGCCGCGAAGAAAATGCCGAGCTATTCAATTTAGCCGAGACCATTCCAGGGCCATCGACCGAAGCTCTCGGCGCGATCGCCAAAGCGCTGCAGGTTTCGATTATCGCTTCTCTGTTTGAAAAACGCGCGCAGGGTTTGTATCACAACACTGCCGCTGTGATTGACGCCGACGGGTCGCTCCTCGGCGTGTACCGCAAGATGCACATCCCGGACGATCCGCTGTATTTCGAGAAATTCTATTTCACGCCCGGCGACCTCGGCTTCCTAAATTTCAATACGCGCTATTCGCGCATCGGCGTGCTGGTCTGCTGGGATCAGTGGTATCCCGAAGGCGCGCGCATCAGCAGCCTGCAAGGTGCGAATGTTCTGTTCTATCCAACCGCCATCGGCTGGCATGCTTCCGAGAAAGAGCAATATGGCGAAGCCCAGCTTGACGCCTGGCGCACCGTGCAGCGCGCGCATGCGATTTCAAACGGCATTTTCGTGGCCGCTGTGAACCGGACCGGCTTCGAAGGGCCGCGCGATAACGGCCTCGAGTTCTGGGGCAATTCATTCGTCGCCGATCCCTTCGGCCGCGTCATCGCTCAGGCGCCTTCGAGCGAAGCGCAGGTGCTGGTCACTGAATGCGACCCGAAGCAGATGGACGAAGTGCGCCGCAATTGGCCGTTCCTGCGTGATCGCCGCATCGACGCGTATTCGCCGATCACGAACCGCTGGCTAGGCTGATGAATGTCGCGCTTCGAGCGCACAGGCCGGTTTGGAGACCGTTGTGCGCGATGTAATTAAGGCTTTTCGCATGCCGGCCGAATGGGAGCCGCACGAAGCCACTTGGCTCGCATGGCCGCACGAGCGTACCGATTGGCCAGGAAAATTTCCTGCCATCCCGTGGGTCTACGGCGAAATCGTACGCCATCTCTCGCAAGTCGAGCGTGTCCGCATTCTGGTCGAAGACGCCGAGTCCGAACAGCGCGCGCGCCGCATTTTGAACAAGGCCGGCGCGCAAATGGAAGCGGTCCAGTTCTTCCGCATACCGACCGATCGCAGTTGGACCCGAGATTTCTGCCCAATCTTCATCGTCAAGGATGCTGGTGAGCGTGCGATTCTGAACTGGCGATTCAACGGCTGGGCGAAATACGAAAATCATCTGAATGATGATGCGGTTCCTGAACGTCTCGCGCCTTCGCTCGGCCTTCGCATATGGAGTCCGGAATGCCACGGGCGCGGCGTTGTGCTCGAAGGCGGCAGCATCGACGTGAACGGCGCCGGCACAATTCTCACGACCGAAGAATGCCTGCTAAGCGATGTTCAGGCGCGCAATCCTGGTCTGGCGCGTGAAGACATGGAGCAGCTCTTTCGCGACTATCTGAACGCGCCGCACACCATCTGGTTGCGCAACGGCATCGCGGGTGATGACACGCACGGTCACATCGACGATCTCGCGAGATTCACCGATGAGCAAACGATCGTGATCGCTTCGGAAAACGATCCCGCAGAGATCAATTACGAGCCGCTCCAAGAAAATCTGGCGATCCTGCGCGAAACCGATCTGCGCATCGAAACGCTGCCCATGCCCGAGCCCGTCTTCTTCAACAAACAGCGGCTGCCCGCCAGCTACGCTAATTTTTACATCGCGAACCGGCTGGTTCTCGTCCCAACCTTCAATGACAAGAACGACCGCATCGCTCTCGACAAACTTGCCGGGCTCTTTCTTGATCGCGAAATTGTTGGTATCGCCTCCACCGATCTGGTGCTCGGCCTTGGCACGCTGCACTGCATGACGCAGCAGCAGCCCGCGTGACAGTGTGGGTCGCGCTCGCCGCGTTGCCGGTCGCAATCTGGCTCTACTTGCTGTTCGGCCGCGGCTTTTTCTGGCGCATCGCACCTGAACATGCGGCGACCGCCGATCCACAAAAACGCGTCATCGCCGTCATTCCCGCGCGCAACGAAGCGGATGTGATCGAACGCGCGCTGCGATCTCTTTTGCCGCAGGTTGCACAAATCGTGGTGGTGGATGATGCAAGCACGGATGGCACCGCAGACAGAGCGCGAAGCGCTGTGGTGCTTCATGCGAAGCCGCTCGCGCCGGGTTGGACAGGCAAGCTTTGGGCTCTGTCGCAAGGCGTCGAGCATGCACTCACGCTCGCCCCAGATTATCTGCTCTTCACGGACGCCGATATTGAACACGGCCCGAATAGCGTGGCCGCGCTGGTCGCGATTGCGGAAGCCAAAAACGTAGATCTCGCCTCGTACATGGTGCGGCTCGCCTGCGTTACCGCCGCCGAGAAGACCCTAATCCCAGCCTTCGTCTTTTTCTTCTTTAAACTTTATCCGCCTGCATGGATCGAATCGAGCCGTTTCCAAACCGCCGGTGCAGCGGGCGGCTGCATCCTCATTCGCCCGAAGGCGTTCAGCCAAATCGGCGGTCTGGCCTCAATTCGCAACCAAGTGATCGACGATTGCGCACTCGCTCGCGCCGTCAAACGCACCGGCGGCCGAATCTGGATGGGCTTGGCCTCTCAAACGCAGAGCATCCGATCCTACGGCGGATTCCCCGAGATCGGCCGAATGATCTCGCGCACCGCGTTCAATCAGCTTCATCATTCGGCCCTGCTGCTGATTGGAACCATTGCCGCCCTGTTCTTTACATACCTGCTTCCACCGCTGCTGCTACTGACTGGTAGAACGGTTCCCGTGATACTTGGCGCAACCGCTTGGTTGCTGATGAGCATCGCGTATTTTCCGATGGTGCGCTTCTACCGGCGTTCCCCGCTGTCGAGTATCGCGCTGCCATTCATCGCAGTGTTCTATCTAGGTGCCACTCTGCACTCGGCCATTCGATACTGGCGCGGCAAGGGCGGCGAATGGAAAGGACGCGTTCAGGACTCGCGTGCATCCTGAGCGTTGTGCAACAGGACCTTCAGAACACCTGGCTTTGCCGCTTCCGCAAACGCTTCCGGAGCGCGCTCTAGCGGATACTCGGCAGAAATCATCCGCGCGACGTTTACGCTTCCGCTCCGCAGTAATTCAATTGCCGGCTCAAAGCGCCCGCACCGCGAGCCAACTAAGGTGATTTCATCCACGATGACCGGCACCGTATCCACAGCCACTTCGCCGTGAATGGTCGATTTCAAAATTACCGTGCCGCGCGGACGAGCCATGCTGACCGCCTGCCGCAAACCATCTCGGGAACCTGTCGCATCGACCACAAACTGATATTTCGCGCGCGCCAGATCCGGCGCGGAAATCGTCTCGATCCCCGCCGAATCTGCAATCGCCAGCTTCTCCTTATGCCGCCCGTACAGCTTCACGCGAGCGCCATGCGAATGAAGCACTTTCGCAACCAGCAGCCCCAGCTTTCCGTCGCCTAGCACCGCAATGCGCTCGCTTTCGGGAATATGGACCTGATCCAAAATCTCGCACGCGGCCGCCAACGGCTCAATGAACACTGCCTGCTCGGTCGCGATCTCATGCGGAATGATGCGCAGGTTCTGCTCTGGCAAGGTGAGATATTCGGCGAATGCGCCAGGATGATTCACGATCCCGAGCACGCTGCGATGCGGGCAATGCCGGCCCAATCCGATGGCGCAATAATCGCAGCGGCCGCATGCCAGGTTGATCTCGCCGGCGACGCGCTTTCCGATAAGAGACAGCGTGTCCGCTTCGACCACTACGCCCACGAACTCATGGCCGGGCGTGCCGCTGAATCCGTAATAGCCGCGCTGCAGCTCTAAGTCGGTGTTACAGATGCCTGCAACCAGCGTGCGGATGAGCGCAAAACCTGGCGCGCGCTGCGGCCGCGCAGCCTCCTGCACCGAAACGCGCCCTGAATCCAAATGGACGGCGATCATCCGTCCTTTATGACGAGCAGATGACTACCAGCGATTCTTGCTGCCGCCGAAATCGCGCTGCCGTCCACCTCCGGCACCGCCGCCTTGTGAACGCTCCCGGCGCTCAGGCGGACGAGCCTCATTCACCACCAGCGCGCGGCCCATCAGCGCGCGGCCGTTGCAGGCTTGAATCGCCTGGTTAGCGATCGCCTCGTCGTTGATCTCCACAAATCCAAACCCTCTTGCTTCGCCGCTGAAGCGGTCCTTGAGGATATTAACGCTATCCACGTGGATCCCCGCTTCCTCGAAAAACGCCTGCAAATCGGCTTCAGTCGTCTTGTAGGGAAGGTTCCCTACGAACAGCTTAGTCACTTCACTCTCCTTACCTGTTGTTCGGAAACACGAGGGCATCGCACGGGCAGTCGACGGCGGAGTCTTACACCAAGCGGAAAACCAATCCGGGCATCCAAACTGACTATTTCATCCTGCCACAAACCGGGCAAGGGGAAAAGGCGAAACAAAATGGCTGGTAATTGTACGCGATCTAAACGCGCGGCTCTCAGCGCGGAGTGATCAGTCCGCCCAGTTTGTCCTGTTCGGTCGCAGCCTGCCGAGGGAAGCGCGTCGAATACGCCTCCAGATATTTCAGCCCCGACCCGGTGTTGAAGATCACGATTTGCTCGTCGCGCCGCAGGAATCCCGTATCGAGCAGCCGCTTGGCCGCGGCGACGCAGGCGCCGCCTTCCGGGGCGGGGAAGATGCCTTCCGTTTGCGACAGCAGCAACCCCGCATCCAGCATCTCTTCGTCTGAAATCGCTACCGCGGCGCCGCCGCTCGCCGCGATCGAATCGAGCACCAGAAAATCGCCCACAGCTTTCGGCACTCTCAGCCCGCTTGCCACTGTGTGCGCCGGAGCCCAAGGCTGGCTCACGCGCTCATTGTGCTCGAACGCCCGCACAATCGGCTGGCATCCTGCCGCTTGTACCGCAATCATTTTGGGCCGCTTGCTCCCGATCCATCCCAGCGCCTCCAATTCTTGAAAAGCCTTCCACATCCCGATCTGCCCCACGCCTCCGCCGCAGGGATAAAGAATCGCGTCCGGCAGTTGCCAATCGAACTGCTCCGCGAGTTCGTAGCCCATCGTCTTCTTGCCTTCAATGCGATAAGGCTCCTTCAGCGTGGTCACCTCAAACCAGCCCTCGCGCTGTTTGCGTTCCGCCACCAATCGTGCGCAATCACCGATCAAGCCATCCACCAGCGTGACCGCCGCGCCAAAGGCTTTGCATTCGACGAAATTCGATTGCGGAACGTCGTTGGGCATAAAGATATGCGTTTCGAGACCGGCTGCGGCCGCGTATGCCGCCAGCGCGCTGGCAGCGTTTCCAGCGGATGGACTCGCGAGCTTCCGCAAGTCGAATTTTTTCGCCATGCTCACCGCGCAACAAAGGCCGCGCGCTTTGAATGACGCCGTCGGGTTCCGGCTTTCGTCCTTAACCCAAAGATTGCGCGCTGCGAATTTCTCTTCCAGGGTTGCGGCGCGAACCAGCGGCGTCCAGCCCTCCCCGAGCGTCACCGCTTCCGCGAAATCCGCTGGCAGAACCGGCGCATACCGCCACATGCTGCCCACCGCTGCTTTAAGATCGCTCTTCTGCCACTTCACCCGAATGGCTGAGAGGTCATATTCGACCAGCAATGGGCCGCCACACTCGCATAAATTATGCGGTCCGGTTGACGTAAACGTTTTCGCGCAGCGGCTGCACCGCAAATTGGTTGCTTGACCCATTACCTGCATGGTAGACGCTCGGATTTTCTGTGAAAAAGTACAGGAATGTAGGCTTTTGGGGAGATGGAAAAAAACTTCGAATTATGGCAAAATGTCCGTAGTCAACACAACTTAATCTGAGGACGCGGGTGCAGTACCCATTAAGCCGGGACGAACACGCTGCTATGGCGAGGTATCTCTCCGGTATACGGAAACAGTTGCAGGACGCTTCTGATCTGTTTTCTTTACGATATGGAAGGACGAGCAACATCGCCGAGGCCGCGATCAAGACACTGGTATCGGCGGCATTGTTGCAACATGAGCTACTTTTGCTTGAGGGCGAGGTTCGAGCGGAGGACACGCCAGTGAGCGATACCGCACATCTCATTTTCGAACGGTTTTGATGCGTTTCTGCCGTTGCGCTGCTGTCCTTCTCGCGTTGCTGACCCCTTGCTTCGGCAAAGAACTCATCTATCTGACGAGCGGTTTTTCGATTGAAGTCGAATCGCACGCCGCAACGAATCAGACCCTGGTCTGCACCACTGCGACCGGGACACTGGAATTTCAGCTCAGCGATGTGGCGCGCATCGAGGTACTTCCAGACGACGCGCCGCCAGTCCCCGCCGCGCCTGCGCCTACTAGCGATGTTCTGGTCAAGGCGGCATCCGACCAGGGGTTGCCGCCGGAGCTCGTCCGTAGCGTGGCCAAAATCGAATCCGGCTTAAACGCCAAAGCGGTCTCTTCGAAAGGCGCGATCGGCTTGATGCAACTGATGCCCTCGACTGCGGCCGAGCTGGGCGTCAAACCAAACCGCGCCGAAGAAAACGCGCAAGGCGGCGCGAAATACTTACACGATCTGCTGATGCGCTACCACTACGACTCCGCTCTCGCGCTCGCGGCCTACAATGCCGGGCCCGGCGCGGTCGATAAATACCACGGCGTTCCTCCGTATGCCGAAACGCGCCAGTATGTGCTGAAGGTCCTGCGCGAGTACGAACGCGAACATAAGCTCGCCGCGCAGACGCATCCCGCACCTTAATCCCGCGCCGCCGGCTGGACTCGCAAACCAAGCCCCAGGCGCCCGTCCTTTCTTTCGTCTTATATTCCTTGACAAGTATATACCGTGTAGAGTATATAAAAAGTGTGGAATCTGTTTTCGAGATTATTGCGGAGCCGAACCGCCGCGCCATACTGAGCCTCCTCGCCTCGTCGCAACGCTCGGTCGGAGAAATCGAGCGTCAACTTCGTATGCCGCAGCCGGCCGTATCCAAGCACCTGCGAGTGCTGCGAGACGCCGGTTTCGTGGAATCGACCGCGGAAGCACAACGCCGTCTCTACCGGCTGAAACCTGAACCGCTTCAGGAGATCGATGACTGGCTGGCCCCGTTCCGCCGCTTCTGGTCCGCTCACGTCGATGCTCTCGAACGTCACCTGGACCGCATGGAGCAATTTGACTCGCGTACAACGGGAACCAAACGCCCTGTGCGCTCGTTGAAACCAACGAACCGGAACATAAGGAAAAAAAAACGCGGCCCAAACCGCGAAGATGACAAGGGAGAAACGAAATGAAAATAAAACTCACCAGCATATACGTCGACGACCAGGAGAAGGCACTGCGCTTCTATACCGAAGTGCTGGGCTTTGTGAAAAAGACTGATTTCAGCCAGGGACCATTTCGCTGGCTGACCGTTGCCTCGCCCGAGGAGCCGGACGGCACGGAGCTGCAGTTGGCGCTCAACAACAACCCGGCGGCCAAAGCCTACCAACAGGCTATTTTCGAGCAAGGCCAGCCCGCAACCATGTTCTATACCGGTGACATTCAGGCCGATTATGAGCGTATGAAAACGCGTGGCGCGGAGTTCACCATGCCGCCCACGGATGTGACGGCTTCCAAGATCGCAATGCTGAACGACACCTGCGGCAATCTCATTCAGATCGTACAATTGGCCCGCTATTCACGCTAGGGAAAGCAGATGCCCGGTCGCGAGCAGTACACACCGGGCCCGGCGAGCGGGGCACGGGTAGAAAAGAACGGAGAAAAGTGGACGCTGATTCTCGTGAGAGAACTGCGCCACTCGCCGGAAAAAGTCTGGCAGGCGCTAACCGAGCCGGCGCATCTGCGCGAGTGGGCGCCTTTTCAAACCGATGGGAGCCTGAGCACGGTCGGAACCACCGTGAATCTCACCTGGGCGGGAACGCCGCAGGCCATCGAAACCAAGGTGACGCGAGCCGACGCTGCCAAGCTTCTCGAGTACGACGATATGCGGTGGCAACTCGAAGCGCTTGGCGGCGGAACGCGCCTCACGCTTTGGCATAAGATCGATCGCCGCTTCGTTTCGTGGGGCGCGGCAGGGTGGCACATTTCGCTGGATGTTTTGGATCGCCTGCTCGCCGGAAATCCCATTGGCCGGATCGCGGGCGCCGATGCTATGAACTTCGGATGGCAGCGACTGAGAACCGAATACGCCGAGCAGTTCGGCATAAAGTGAGGAGGTCTTATGAACTGGAACAAATGGATGCGGCAGATCCACCGCTGGTTGTCCATCGTTTTTACTGTGGCGATCCTAATCAATCTGGTGGCTGTGCTTAGAGGCCGCTATTCCACCCCGCTGGGCCTCATGGCCGTAGCCCCGCTAGCGTTCCTCTTTGTCACGGGTATGTATTTATTCGTGCTGCCCTATGCCGTCAAGTCGCGCCGGGCGCGACATGGGGGCTGAATGGAGGTATACATGAAAAACGCCGAGAAATCTGCTTCTGCCTTAATCGACGAGAGGATCAACGAGCTCGGGGACTGGCGCGGGAAGATGCTCGCGAAAGTGCGCGCAATCGTCCATGAGGCAGACCCTGACATCGTCGAAGAGTGGAAGTGGAGGGGAACTCCCACGTGGTCGCACGGCGGTATCGTCTGCACGGGAGAGACGTATAAGAACCGCGTCAAGTTGACATTTGCGAACGGAGCTGCGTTGAAGGACGCTTCCGGGCTATTCAACTCCAGCCTCGACGGCAATGTCAGGCGCGCTATCGACATTCACGAAGGCGACAAGATCGACGAGGGCGCGTTGAAAAGTCTCGTCCGCGCTGCAGTGACGTTGAATTTACTGAGGAGTCCGCGGAAAACGGCGGCGGCGTCACACTCGCGCCGCTCGGCCTTTTAGTAAGCCCAGCGCCATAGATTCACGCCTGCTGTGTAGCCCGCGCCCACTGCGGCAAAGAGCACCAGGTCGCCCTTCTTTAACCGGCCTTGGTCGATGGCGTCTTGCGTCGCAAGCGGAATCGTGGCTGCGGTCGTGTTGCCGTATTTATCGAGATCGATGACAACGTTCCCATCCGCCAACCCGAGACGTTCGGCCGTTGCTTTGATGATGCGCAGATTCGCCTGGTGCGGAATCAGCAGCTTCACGTCGGAGGGCGAGAAGCCATATTTCGTCAGCGCCGCTTCGCTCAGCTCATACATTTTGCGCACCGCGTACTTGAAAACCTGCTGCCCGGACTGTTTGACATAATGCTCGCGTGCTGCCACGGTCTCCGCGCTTGCGGGTAAACGGCTGCCCCCGGCAGGCATATTGAGAAACGGCGCGCCCGAGCCGTCTATTTGGTTGTAATGCCCGATGAATCCCACGCTTGTGTCGTCCGACGGCTCAATCAGAAACGCGCCCGCACCGTCCCCAAAGAGAACGCATGTGGAGCGATCCGTAAAATCGATGATGCGCGACATCGTATCCGCGCCGATCACCAGCACCTTGCGATGCGTCCCCGCCGAAACCAGGTGCGCGGCTACCGTCAGGCCGTATAAGAACCCCGAGCACGCTGCCACCAGGTCGAATCCCCACGCCTGCGATGCGCCAAGCTGATGCTGCACCAGGCAAACTGTCGAAGGAAACAACATGTCCGGCGTAACGGTGCAGACCAGAATCGCATCCAACTCGCCGGCTTCGATGCCGCGCTGAGAAAGCGCTTGTTTCGCCGCTTCGACGGCCATGTCGGAGGTCGCCATGTTCGGGTCCGCGATGTGCCGCTGGCGAATGCCGGTCCGCGAACGTATCCATTCGTCGTTGGTTTCGACCATCTTCGACAGGTCGTCGTTGGTGAGCACGCGGGGCGGCACAAAGCAGCCCACCGAGCTGATTTTTGCGGTTGGCAAAGAGACGCGCTTCCTTTCCTGGAGCCGGAAATCCTATGGTACAGTTGGGAAAAATGCAAATCGAGACTGCCCTGTTTTTCGAGACAGTCGAGCAGATTTACGATCGCGTTTTTCGCACCCTGAAGCCGCGCACCGCCGTCCCGCGCATCACGATTCGGTTCCGTCAATATGCCAATGCAAACAGCCGCGTCCGGCTGGAGCAGGGCGAATTGAAAGTTAGCATCAGCGATTTATTCGAATCTGCGCCCGCGCCCATCCAGGAAGCGCTCGCATATATTTTGCTTTCGAAGCTGTATCGAAAAACGCCGCCCCCGGGCGTGGTTGCAAGATACCGGCGCTACTTAAATCGCGCCGATGTCCGTCGCACTCTGCATGTCGCGCAAAAACAGCGCGGGCACAAAACTTACCGCGATCCCCGCGGCCGCATTTACGATCTCCGCGCGATCTTCGAAGAACTCAACTTCGAATATTTCCATGGATTAATGGCGCGCCCGGAGCTTGGCTGGAGCATGCGCCCCTCGCGCACGACGCTGGGGCATTACGACCCTTCCCACCACGTCATCGTATTGACGAATTTGTTCGATTCGGAACGCGTCCCGGAACTATTGCTGAAATATGTGATGTTCCACGAGATGCTGCACCTCCGCTACCCTACCGAGCACCGCGGCACGCGCCGCTGCGTGCATACAAAGGAATTCAAGCAAGCGGAAAAGGCCTTTCCTGAATATAAGGCAGCCCTCATTGAGATGCGGCGCTTCGTGAACCGGGCGTCGCGAGAGGCGCAATTAAGCGGCTCAAGCCGATCACGCTTAGCCGATTAGGGCTTGCGCGGTTTGCATCGCCAGAATGGCGCTTGCCTGGGCGGTCATCTCTTCAAGCCGCACAATCAATGCGCGCACCGCGAGTGTGCGGAAACCGGCGCAGCAGAGGAGGTAATTGATTTCGGCACGAAGCACTGCCGCCGAAAAACTCCACTTGAGCTTTACCAGCCGGACCAGCAGTTCGGAGTGCTCGCCCGGCGTCGCCGCGAGCAGCAGCCGCGTCCCAGCATGCAGGCGATTAAAGTCACTAATCAACCGGTCCAGATACTCCCAGAAGATTCGCAAGCGTTCGCGGCGCAGCTTCCTATAAAGCGCCAGATCGAACCCAGGCTGCCGCGAAAGAAAAGCGAAGTCCTCATCGTCGAACAGCCGCTGCATCGGATGATATCGGTCCGCCGAAAAGCTGGTCAGCCATTCGAGCGACGCCTCATCGCTGCGAATCGGCCGATGGAGCCGTAACAGGACCCGCAGGGTGAACCAGAGGCTTAGTACCAGTATTAGAAGGGCTGGCGTAAGGACTAGAACGGGAGTCAAGTTCGTCTCCGTTAGTCTACGGTACAGGAATACCGCGCCCGTTTCAAGACCTAGAAATGTTTTTTATACGTTTTAACGCTGCGTTTCGAAAAAACAGTGGAAAGTGTCACCCGAACTTCTCAAATTTGTTTCCCCGCCGCAAAGAAGCGACTAAGGCGGCATTCATTTGCTCGAGTTGTTGAATCATCCGCTGTTGCTCACCGGGCTTCCAGCTATGGCCCATGCGGACCGGCCGCAGCTCGCCCGCGCGATTAAGAAACATCAGCCAATAGGCATAGCAGGCGGAGAGAACGAAGGTTGAGGTCTCGCCGAGCAGTAATGGATTCACGTTCGGGAGGTAGGTGCGCGCGAGCAACGCCGCGGTTCTAAATGAGAAAAACGCTACGAACCCGACGCTGAATACGGCGAGATTGCGCGGCATCTGCACCGGAAACCACAAAATGAGCGCAAGCATCGCGAGGAGCACCAGGACCGCCGCCATAGCGATAACGCGTTCGAGCACCAGTGCGACCGCCAGAGCCCTTTGTATAGGGTCCTGCGACGTAGCCAGGCTCGAAGCCGAATACTCCCAATGGGCGGTAGAAAACGCGACAATCAAGGCACCAACGAAAGCGATGTTCAGCACCCTGCGAGAAATCCGCAAAATACCGGGCAAGTTGGCTAGAAAAGCATCCAACAGGGCGTAGACCATCCACAGTGTCAACACCCAAGCGATCGGACGCAGCGTCATCCAGGTGATGCGGTAATCCCGGTATGGCTGCAAGTATCTCTCAAAGAAGAACGCCAGCGAGGCGATCAGATCGACGATCAAAAACGCGCAGAACACGCGGTACACCGAGTGCAGCCGAAGTGCCAGCAGCCGAATGATCAGCGCGACAGCCAAGCAATCGCTGATGTACTGCGTAACATCTATTAAGGTCATGTACTCTTCGGCGTGCTTGGATGGTAGAGCAAACCTGCAAACAAATCAACTGTTTGCCTTCGCGGCGGCCGAACAGCCGACTTTGATCCCCGCGGGAATCCTACTTTGAGAGCACGCTGGGCGGTTCAGGACCGTTACCCGGGTCCGGAGGCAAAGCGCTGGCGGTCACGGCGCAAAAAAACGAAATCAGGAGAAAAGCGGCAGGAATTAGTTTCTTCATTTTGGTCGATTTTCGAATATTTTCTTTTGAATTTTTCGAACTCTCGACCGTACGATAACCGGCAGGATCAGCCGTTAAGCAGCGCTACATTCTAATTTTCTGGAGCCGGAACGTTTTGGTTCTAAGGGTACTAGGGTACCTTGTTCCGCGCCAAAATCCGTGTGATCATTGCATTTACGGGCCATGGTGAGCAGTAAGCCAAGTTTTCGTGTCCCTAACATCCTTCAGGATCTATGGGCGCGGGAACTGTCTCTCATTAGCAGTTCTTATGGGCGGCTTGTGTTCTTGGCTGGCCTCCGAAATCCAGATACCGGGCGCTACGAGTACTATGGATGCCCAGAGAGTACTTCCAGTTCCAATGTAAGTCAAGCCCTGGGCCGTGTGCATGAGGAAATCTTCCGAGAATGGGTCACTTATACACTGGAACGGAAGAAAGCCGACGTCGAGACTTATATCAACACCCTCGATATCGACCATGCTGATCTAATCGACGCTTGGTTGCGCCTTACTCCTTACAAGAACCTGGTGCCCGGGTCCATTCAAGGGCCTGAACGCCAAAAACACGTATCGGATTTCGAAGCAATCTTGGGTCTGCTCAAGAACGTGTACGGCGTCGCTTCCCCAGATCGAGGCGCATAGACGCGCCCACCACCTGCCCCACTACATCCACTTCTCCCGGATATCGATAGACTTCAATCGGTACGTGCGCCAATGGGTGCGGCTGCAGCACCAGTAATCCGCCTTTTTCGTTACACCAGCCGCAGCGGTATCCGTTGCGGTGCTCGACGAAATAAATCGGCCGCTCATGCTCATGCAGCCAGCCGTCTTTGGCGATGCGCCGCTTCGATTCATCAATTTGGATAAACGAGCCCGGCGCGATCAGCGGATACATCGTCCAATCGTCGGTACCGACAAAACCATAGCGCTGGTGACGCAGTTCCAGCCCATCAAGCAGCGCGACCGCGAGTTTGCCCCAGTGCTCCACCTGCTTCGGCAGGTAAACCGTCTTCTTCGAGTCCGAGGGGCTGCCCGAGTGGGTTGGCTTTACCTCCGCCGCCTCCGTGCCTTCAAGATCGAGCGGGCGCGTGGCGCGCGTCGGCAGTTTCGCGGCGTCGCTTGCGAGTAAGGGTAACTCAATGCCGTACCAGTGGAGTGTTCCTGCGAAATCCAGGCCATAAATCGCACACAGTGAATAGAGACGAAAGATGGTCGGCACCGTGCCTTTGTTTTCGATATCGGCGAGCCGGCTCAGGCCGATCAGAAATTCGTCCGTGCCATGCCGGGCAGCGATTCGCTGGCTGGCGTTCTCAACGTCTCGATACCGCAAGCTGAGGCGTTCTCGAACCCGCCTGAGCCTCCTGCCAGGCTCATCGGCGTGAGGTCGGTCTGCGACAGCCATCATTATTATCTTGACACGTTTGCGTTCCGTTTTCGGAACAAGCGCCGGTTCCGGAACGCCTGAAGCGCGTCCCCCAACGCGCTCGCGTGTTCCGCTAGCTGCCTCGACGAGGCCCATGGATTTCGATCGTTCTCGCGTATCATTCAGAGTAAATGTCTCGAAAAAACATCCGCTTGGCTGCATTTCAAGGCGAACTCGGCGCCTTCAGTCACTCCGCCGCGCAAAAACTCCTTGGCGCTCGCGTACGTGTGCAACCTTGCGCCACATTCCATGACGTGTTTGAGGCGCTGCGGTCCGACCGTGCCAGCCACGCCGTTATTCCAATTGAGAACACACTACACGGCAGTGTACACGAAAATTACGACCATCTTTTGAAGTACGATTTGCCGATTCGCGGCGAGACCAGCATTCGCATATCGCACCATTTAATAGCCCTGCCTGGCGTACGGATGCGGGATATCCGCAGCGTTTTCTCCCATCCGGTCGCGCTTAGCCAGTGCCGTAAGTTCTTCGAAAACAACCGCCAGCTCGAACCCGTTTCCTTTTACGACACAGCCGGTAGTGTTAAGATGATTCGGGAAAAAACGCCCGCCCGGGCGGCCGCGATCGCCTCGGAGTCTGCCGCTGCGATTTACGGCGGCAGGATCCTAAAGCGAAATATCGAAGACGACCGGCAGAACTTCACACGATTTTTTCTGTTGACGAAACAACAGGAGAAGTCTGCTCTCAATTCGGGCCTTTGGAAGACCTCTCTGGTGTTTTCGACGCCGAACGTCCCCGGCGCGCTTTTCAAGGCTATGGCCTGTTTCGCGCTGCGCGACCTAAACCTCACCAAAATCGAATCGCGGCCTTTGCACGGCAAGCCCTGGGAGTATCTCTTTTACGTAGACCTTCTCGGCCGCGATACCGATACAGCCGTCCGGAACGCAATCGCGAATTTGGCTGAGATCAGCGAGTTTGTGAAGGTGTTAGGCAGCTATCGTCCCACCCCGTAGACCGATCCCCGTCGCTCCGAATGCCTCACGGATTCGGCTGGCCGGAATTGATCGGCAGCGGGTGTTTCGGCAACTCCGAATCGGGGAACCCGCGCATGGGATGGAACATCCGGCTCCATCGCGTGCGTGTCAAAAAATGCTCGCCGACGTCCACCAAATGAGAAACCAGCGAACCGGGCGTTTCGCCCAGTAACTCCTCGGTCGAGGCCTGATACGACCAATAAATGACGAAGGGCTTACCAATGATGTTTTCTCTGGGCACGAATCCCCAATAGCGGCTATCTGAAGAATTGTCGCGGTTATCGCCCATCGCGAAATACATGCCTGGAGGAATAACCACCTCGCCGTTCACCACGTTTTGTGCCAACATTTTCTGCTGCCCTTGCTGCGCGAGCCATTCCTTTACCGGCCGGCAGCACTCGGTCGGGAAATTGTCCATGGCCGGATCGTACGCATATTTGTGGTACACATACGGTTCGTTCAGGCGAATTTCATTCCGATATACGACGCCATTTGTGATTCGTAGCCGGTCACCAGGCACGCCAATGAGGCGCTTTACGAGCGTGACGTTCACATCTGCCGGGTAACGGAATACAATAATGTCGCCGTGTTTCGGCTCCTCATAGGGCAGCAGGTATTGGCTGATCGGTCCCGCCGGCGCGTAACTCAACCGGTCGACCAGCACGTGATCGCCCACGAGCAGCGTGTCTTCCATCGATCCCGTTGGGATGACGAAGGCTTCCGCCAACGTGGTTGTGCCAAACAAGAGCAAAAGGATGGTCACCGCCCACTCGGCAATACTATTCCGACTGCTCTTCGCCCGAACCGCTTTTTTGCGGGCGTTTGTGCCGATCTTTTTCGACATGATGGCTCTTATTATCGCCGGTATGCGCTATGCGTTTGCCGGAACAAAAAAAGTGTACGTTACTTGCTGTCCCGGCTCTGCAGCACGGACGCCGCGTAGTAATTCACGACTTTGGCTTCGCTACGCGCCACCTCATAAAACGCGGAACGCAAAACCTGCTCCTTCGCTTGAAACAGCCCCTGCCGGATCTCTTCCTGCACGCGCGGGTCGCTCAACTGCCGCTGCCCCGCCGGTTCCTTCGAGATCAGTTTAATAATGCGGTACCCCTCCGCAGTGTGGATCACCGGTGAAACCTGTCCCGGCGTCATGTCCAGAATGACTTTCCTCAACTCCGGATTCACTTTCTCCAGCGCCGACTCCGGCACAAACCCCAAATCGCCTCCATTAGGAGCGGTATTCGCATCTTCCGAATAATTCTGCGCAAGCGTGCTGAAATCCTCCCCCTGATGCACGCGCATGTCGATCATCTGAATCTTGCTCCGCGCCTGCTGATCGTTCTGCGCCTTGTCGTTCTTCAAATTATTTACATTCGGGTCCGCAGTGGGCGTAACCAGAATCTGCGCAAGCCGGACTTTGTTCTCCGCCAGGTTGAAGCTCGCCTTGTTGGCGTTATAAAACGCTGTGACATCCGCATCCGAAATCGAAATGTGCGACCCGATCTCCTTATTAAAGAGTTTCTGAACGCTCAAATCGCGCCGGATCTGCGCCTTTAAATCCGCCACCGACATCTTACGCTGCTGGAGCAGTTTTTGAAACTGCTCTTGCGTATACATGGCCTTGTCTTCGTTGAATTTCGCTTCGACGTCGGCGTCCGACGCCAGCAGCCCTTCTCTTTCCGCCCGCTGCAACAGAATCTCGTTATCGATCAAGGCCCGCAGCGTCTCCAGCCGCAACTGGGTCATCTGGTCGGCGTTTGGTTTCATCGGGGCGTTCGGAAATTGCGCTGCGATGGCGCGGTCCAACTCCGCGTAGCTAATCGGCCTTCCGTTTACGGTAGCTGCAACATCTTTTGAAACCGGTTTCGTGCAACTCGCCGCGATCAGAACGGCCGCCGCCAAACCCATCGCCACATCCGCCCGGCGCTGTGGCGGTTCATGCCTCTACGCATCTACTCAAGCTTTCGCCTTCTTGATCTCTTCCACAAGCGCGGGCACCACCTCGAATAGATCGCCCACCACGCCGTAGTCGGCGGTCTCGAATATGGGCGCGTTTTCGTCTTTGTTGATCGCCACCACCGTCTTCGAGCCCTTCATGCCAACCAAGTGTTGAATCGCGCCGGAAATCCCCACCGCGAAATACACCTTCGGCGAGACGGTTTGTCCGCTGCTTCCCACTTGCCGCTCCATCGGCAGCCAGCCGTTGTCGCAGATAGGACGCGAGGCTGCAAGTTCAGCGCCCAACACGTTCGCGAGCGCCTCCACAACCGGCAAATTGTCTTTCTCTTTAATCCCGCGGCCTACAGAAACAATCAAATCCGCTGCCCCGAGATCCACCGATCGTTGCGCTTCGCGGAACGGACGCTCCGGCTTACTGCGAATTTGGGAGGCATCCAGTTTCACGGCAAATTTTTCGACCGGCGCATTCGCGCCCGACGGCTCTGTTGCGCGAAACGCTCCCGCTTGAATCGAGACAAACTGCGGATCGCCCTCCGCCCGTACATCGGCGTTCAGCTTGCCTTGAAATAGTTGCCGCACGAACGCAATCGATCCTGCTTCGGTCTTCACATCCACTACATCGCTGATCAAAGCCTTCCCGAATCGCGTGGAAAGTTTCGGCGCAAAATCGCGGACCTGGTACGTATGCGGAAACACCACCACTCGCGGCGAGTGAGCCTTCAATAACTGCTCGAGCGCCGTCGTATATCCATCCGGCGTGTAATCGCCCAGCAGCGCATCTTCCAGCGCAAACACTTTTTCAACGCCGTAGCCCGCCGCTTCGTTAGCCAATCCATCGACGCCCGCGCCAATCACGGCCGCTTGCACCGGCATGCCCAATCCTTCCGCGATCTTCCGTCCGGCCGCGAGCGCTTCAAACGACATGCGGTTCCATTTCCCGCCGCGCTGCTCCAAAACGACCAATACGCTCATATCACCCGCGCCTCGAACTTCAGCTTTTCCACCAACTGATGCGCCGCCTCTTTCGCTTCGCCGGTAAAGATCTGCGCCTGCTTCGTGCGCTGCGGCATATACACGCGCTCCATCTGGGCACCTGCGCTCCGCCCAACGCCCAAATCTCCGGCAGAAACAGTTTTAACCTCTTTTGTTTTAGCCTTTTTGATCCCCATCAGCGTCGCGTAGCGCAGCTTTTTAATGCCCGATTGGATGGTCAGCACGACCGGCAGCGGCAGCGTGACGTTCTGGAACCAGCCATCTTCCAACTCGCGCTTCACCCGCACATTCGCGCCCTGCGGCTCCACTTCCATCACGATCGTCGCGTGCGAATACCCCAGAAGCTCCGCCACAATCACGCCCGTCTGCCCATAGCCGAGATCGTCGGATTGCAAGCCGGTCAGAATAAAATCCGGCTTTTCCGCCTCGACAGCTTTCGCCAGCAGCCGCGCCGTCTCGAGCGCATCAAGCCCGCCCGTTTCTTCCACCACAACGTGAATCGCACGGTCCGCGCCCTTCGCCAGCGCCTCTCGAATCGTCTGCGCCGCGCGATCCGGCCCTGCGCTCACCACCACCACCTCGCCGCTCAGCTTCTCTTTCAATTGCAGCGCTTCTTCGAGCGCATACGCATCCGGCTCGTTCATCTCGTACGTGAGGTCGCTCTCTTCGAGCCACTTGCCCCCGCCATTCACCCGTAGCGACGAGTCGCGCGCGGGTACCTGCTTCACCGAAACAATGATTTTCATCTAGTAATTAGCCGTCTTGACCGGCGGCCGTAAGGCTTCTACTCCAGTATGCCGGAATCGCATTCTACTGAGGTCCTAATACCCTCGGCAGGCGATTACAGAACAAACCGGCTCGATTTCGGCCCATTTTTCCGTTACAGTAGAAGTATGGCGATTCCCGCCAACACGCGCCCCTCCCTGTTCGGCTCAGACTAGCTCCGCCCGTCTTGCGGCCTTCCTCAGTCTGTCTTCTAGTTCCAATCCGATCGAGGTGTTCTTATGGTGACGCAAGTTGCGGCGCATCCCCTGCTGCCGAACTTATTAACTCCGCTTCCCGGCCCGCACGCCAAAGCGATTATCGCGCGAGACAGAGCCGTTATTTCGCCGTCCTACACGCGCTGTTATCCGTTTGTCATGAAGCGCGGTGAAGGCGCAATTGCGGAAGACGTGGATGGCAATCGCTTTCTCGACTTCGCGGCGGGCATCGCCGTAGTTGCGACCGGCCACTCCCATCCCCGCGTGGTCAAGGCAATTCAAGACCAGGCCGCTGACTTCATTCACATGTCGGGCACCGATTTTTATTACGAAAATCTGGTAGAGCTCGCCGAAAACCTCGCGCGCCTTACGCCCGGCGGAGTTCCACGCCGTGTCTATTTCGGCAATTCGGGCGCGGAAGCTATCGAAGCAGCCATCAAGTTAGCTCGCTACCATACCCGGCGGGATAAATTCATTGCCTTCTATGGCGGTTTCCACGGCCGCACCATGGGCGCTCTGTCGCTAACCGGCAGCAAGGTCGTGCAGCGGCGCGGCTTTGGCCCCATGCTGCCCGTCTATCACGTCCCGTATCCGAACTGCTACCGGTCCCCGCACGCGAACCCGGCGGGCTGTGGCGCCGAATCCATCGAGTTCATCGAAGAGCGTCTGTTCAAGACCATCCTGCCGCCCGAGGAAGTCGCAGCCATCCTCGTCGAGCCCATCCAAGGCGAAGGCGGCTATCTTGTCCCCCATGCCAAATTTCATCGCGAGCTGCGCCGCATCGCCGACCGCCACGGCATTCTGCTCATCCATGACGAAGTGCAATGCGGCATGGGCCGCACGGGTCGCATGTTCGCCTCCGAGCACTTTGGCGTCACGCCCGATATCGTCACCCTTGCAAAGGGCATCGCCAGCGGCATGCCGCTTTCCGCAATGATCGCCCGCGCCGATATCATGGATTGGCCGCCCGGCGCTCATGCCAGCACGTTCGGCGGCAATCCTGTCTCAATCGCGGCGGCGCTTGCCACGCTCGAGCTTCTCGAAGAGAGCTTGATCGAAAACGCAAAGATTATGGGCGAGTACCTCATGTCCCGCTTGAGCCGTTGGCCGCAACGTTTCTCAAACGTCGGCGACGTGCGCGGCCTGGGCCTGATGATTGGCATCGAGCTGGTCCGGGATCAGCAAACGAAAGAGCCTGCGCCCGACCTGCGTGATCGGCTGGAAATGCTCGCTTTCGAGCGTGGCGTGCTGATTCTCGGCTGCGGCCCGAACAGCATCCGCCTCTGCCCGCCGCTCATCATCGATCGCGAGCAGGCGGACTACGCCGTAGATACGTTAGAGGATTGCCTCGCGGCCATCCGGTAGGATCGCCTGAGCGTTATTCCGCGCTCGATGATCACGTGCGTCGCTTTTTTCACCTGTCGCGGTTTGCACGGGCCTGAATCCGAGCTTTGGCAAATTAAGGCCAGCGAAAAGATGCTCGCCTCGCCAAGCAGGACCGGTCGGAACGCCAGGTGCATTTCCTCGACCAGCCCTGCGCTCATATATTGACGAAGGCTCGCGACGCCGCCACCAGGGTAGAAAGAGCAGTGAAAACAAGAAGGGCGGAACGTAAGCCCTGTGCGCCCTCCCGACTGCTTAGTCGGAAATGCGCGCGACAAACAAAGAGTAGATCTCTAGAAGCTCTGCGCGTTGGTCATTCACGTCGGTTCCGTAATCGCAATTAAGAGGTGTACTTCTCAACGCAAAGTACTTCTGGTTATGGAGGCGGCGGGAGTTGGGCCGGGTCGGGGTATTGAGAACACGCAAGTTATTGATTCTGCATTCCGTCAATACCGCTGATTCCGCTCATTCCGCCGATCCATCTTACGTAAAACTTACGTGGGACTCAGCGGCTCGAGCGTGCTGGACTCCTCCGGACTGTCACTTTGCAAATTAGCTGGCGTAAAACTTTGCACGCTATTTGGCGTACTGCCTCGCTAACAGTCGCGAAACGGTCGCCGGGTGAACTTTGAACAGCCGAGCGGCGTTGGCGGCGGTTTTTGTACCTTTGGACACGATCGTTCGGATTTCAGTCTGCTGCTGAGGAGTCAGCTTGGGACGGCGACCACCAACCCGGCCTTCCTCGCGAGCGGCATCCAGCCCGGCCTTGGTCCGCTCTTTGAGCATGGACCTTTCGAATTCAGCAAACGCCCCGACCATCTGCATCATCATTCGTCCTGCCGGAGTCGTGGTGTCGATCGCCTCGGTCAGGCTGCGGAATCCTGTTTTGGCCTCCGCCAGCCGTTCCATGATCGTTAAAACGTCGCGAAGCGAACGAGAGAGCCGGTCGAGCTTCCACACAACAAGGACGTCACCTTTCCGCAGTTGATCCAAAAGCCGGTGGAGTTCCGGTCGATCCCACCGCCCGCCAGATGCCTTCTCCCGATAGATGCGCTCGCACCCGACGGCCTTGAGGGCCTTCACTTGGGCGGCGGTGTCCTGGTCGTTGGTGGAAACTCTGGCGTAGCCGATCAGCATTGCACAAATGTATCGCCAACCGAACCGGTAATGCAATACCTTTTTGCAACGTAAAAAGCCCCGGAAACCGGCGCTTCTCGATTCGTTGCGAAATCGCTCGTTTATGCAAGGCGAAGCACCGGCCCCGGCGAGCCCGCACATTTCTTCTCTACCCCGCCCAACCTCGTGCGGCGATCATCTCGGTTTTCATTAGCTTCTATTCGTCGCGCAGGATCCTCACCGGGTCGCAAAGCGCCGCCCGCCGTGCCGAGCCGAACATCGCAACAAGTGCAGAAAGCCATAAGACACCAAGAGCCGAAGCGAAGATTCCGGGGCCTGGGGCACGCAACAGAGCGTTTGAGGTCGGGAACAACACAGGCGACATTAAGCGAGTTCCAGCGAGAAACAGGCCGAGCCCTACCAGCAAACCAGGAGTCAGTGGCTTCGCACCCGACATGAGCACGGAACGGAATAAATCCGCGCGCGTCGCTCCGATTGCTGCCCGAATTCCCAACTCTCTAAGCCGACCGCTTACAGAGTAGTTCACGACACCGTACAACCCGGCCATTGACACGAGGAGTGTAAACGCGCCCAAGGTGTTTACGATCGTTTGCAGTGAGACAAACCCAAGAGAGTTGCGATCATAATATTCCCGCAAGGTGGAAGTGACCGGAATCACCGCTGGATCGAGCTCACGCGCCAGCTCCACAATTGCCCGCATTACTGGGCGGGGTTCACCTTCGAAACTCACAAGTACTTCCGCAGAGTTCGCACCGGCCGTTAGCGGACGATACAGTTGAAGGGCAGTCGAATTGAAAAATCCGGCCACAGAATCACGAGACACGCCCACAACTTGCAAGGTCTTCCCTTCGGCTCCGATCAATGACCTACCGAGTGGTTGCTGTCTGGGCCATAATTTGGCAGCCAGCCCGGCCGAGACGATCGCCGCTGACGGAATGTCGTGGGCGACAAACGCCCGGCCTTGCACGATCGGGAGTCTAATAGTGGCGAAATATTCGGGCGAAACCAATCTGTCGGTGACGAACTCGACGGGCGGGTCTGGCGCGCCTGGCAATTTGACGTGGACTATTTCGGCCTGTTGGACATGATCGGCGAATGCCACTGATCTTAGTCTCGGGATAGTACGCAGTCTCTCGCCGAAATCGTTGAGGAATGACGCGGACCGGTCGGTTCTTGATTCAGATAGAAGAGTCAACGACACCTGCTCCGTGTTGAGGCGTTCGTCGATCGGCGACAATCGGGTGGCGCTGTCGGCAACTACTGATGCCATCAGCAGCAGCACAATGCTTACCGCTGCTTGAGCGCCCATGAGAAAATTGCGAATCCGCGGCTGGGAATTCACTCCACCGGGCGAGCCTACCGATACCTTCATTGCGGGAGCCACGTCTACCTTCAGCGACTCAACGCCCGGAGCCACGCCTGCCAACACCGCAGTCAAAATTGTTATGCCAGCAAGCCACACGAACGAAATCCAATCGGGCGCCATCGAATAGTTCGGCACAGTCGCCGTAAATTGCGTGTACAACTTTAAAGGCAGCCACGTTGTGATCCACGCTCCCAAAGCACCCGCGGTGAAGGCCAGCAGCAAGGACTCGGCTAGCAGCATACGCAGGAGACGCAGCTGGCTGGCTCCTAGCGATAGCCGCACTCCGATTTCGCGCTTGCGTAACCCAGCACGCGAGAGCAGCAACAGTGCGACGTTCACACAAATTCCGCCGAGCACAAGCAGTGACGCTGCGATGATGAAGGCGAAGGCGAAGCGCTGTCGCGAATCGCTCCGGGCGATAGTCGAGCCGTTTGTTACGTTGATTCGCGTGACCCGCCCGGCGTGGAGGCGGTCCTGCCTGGCTGATACGACCTGCAAAGCGGCCTGCAACTCGCCGCGGCTGTGTCCGGATTTCAATCGGCCCGCGATCCTGAGCCACGGCTTCTCGCGGTCGCGAGCAGGCTCCGGTAGAAGCAGGCGGCGCGCAGTATAAGGGATCAGCACTCCGCCACCTCGGTGGGCTCCGTCGGCAAAGCTGGCTGGGACTACACCAGTTACTGTGACCGGCTGGCGGCCGAGATAAGCTACCTTGCCCACAACCCCGGGGTCCGCATCGAAGTTCTCGCGCCAGATTCGCTCGCTCAGCACCACGATCGCCGAATCTCCACGGTCAGTACAATCGGCCGGCTGGAATACGCGACCGAGCAGCGGGCGATCGAGACCATATACGGCAAAGTAGTTGCACGCGACCATGCGAGGCGTAATAGGGACTGAGTTGGTGTGGCCGAGCCAGGTAGGAGCTGAGTCGGCCGCAACGGTCAGGTTGGCCAGCTCCGCTGCTGCACCATTCAGCGCATCAAAATCATTGAGCGAAACCCGCCCTGCATCATTGCGTGTTTCCCCGTTGATACTGTACGTTGCATCGACCGTCAGAAAACTCTCCGGCTGTCGAACATGCGCCCGAAATGCCTCGGCGTTGAGAAAAGTGAAGACGGAAGAATTAAAACCGAGCCCGAACGTAAGCATCACGATGATGCTACCGGCAAGGAGTGGGGCGCGCGCGAGTTGCCGTACCCCGTATCGGAGATCCATACACAGATCGGCCATCCACATCGCAGCCCTATAACGCAAACTATTTGGAAACACGCTTAAGTATGTCCGATTACGAGGCTCTCACGTGCAGTTTCCACAACGGCCTTGGTCACTTGCCGCAAAGAGTTGATTTCGAGAATTCGCTCCATTTGGGTGAGAAGACGGTTGAGCAGCCGGAAATTGCCACCAGTGATCCTGATGATTGCTGCGGCGGTCTCCAGGTCAAACGGGCGCTCAGGAAGATGTACGCCTGGAGGCACCCAGTGCCGGTCCAACAACTCGCGGATCTCCTTGGCTCCCAAACGTCGGAACTCATGGACGAATCCAATCCGGGAATAGAACTGCGGGTAACGCGCCAAGCGTTTCTCAATGCCCGGCATTCCGATCAGGACCAGACCGATGCCTCCATGGTCAAAGATATTTCGAACTTGCTCTAGGCCTGTCATCTTAAGCCGGTCGGCCTCGTCGATGACTAGCAATGCTGTCGGATCAGGCAGGGTTTTAGACACTCGGATCACACGATCCCGTTGCTCAAAGAAAGCATCCTCCGCCTTCATGGCTTCGTTACTTCGATAACCATTTGGGTTCCCTTTGGGGTCGCGGAGCTTTTCTGAGCGGCGAAGGAGGTGTTTCATTCGCGCGTGCTCGTACCGATATGCCCGTTCTTTGGCGGCATTATGCAACAGGCTGCACGCTTTCGCGATGTCACGCTCTAGCTGGCTGGGCGAGCCGATAACAGGGGAAGTGTAGAAGGATAACACTACCTTTGCTGATCTCCTTAAGAAGTGGTTTGGTCTGACGGCTCCAATACGCTTCTACGTTGTCCCATTTGGCATAATGACGCGCCGAAAGCGTTTTCCCAACCCCTGGCGAACCGAAGCACAATCCTATGTAGCGATACTTTTTACAAGCATCACAGAACTCGGCGAACCGGCGATGTTCAAGAGTTTCGACAATGGCCGGTGGCCAGCCGTTACTCGTTCCAGTACCGTTTGAGGGCGGGTGCTGCCCGGCTCGCTGGTTCGGCTGTTGGTGGTGGCTCATCTTTCTTCTCCGTAATCTCGCCGCGCTTCAAGTTAAGTAGCGTGTCAACGGCGGTTTGACGATCTCGAACGACGCCACGCAATTCCCGCCGCCGGTTTCGGGCGCGGAGAATTTCACGGAGCGGAACGGTCTCACCCGCCAGTTCGGCACAGACGGCGCGGCACAAGAAGTTGTCTTGGTGGAAGACGCGGATCTCCGCCATGTCTCTCGGATCAAGCCGTAGGGTGACCGTTTCCCCAACGTAAGACGCCAACGTGGTTGAGATCTAGCGGAGGTTTTGGAAGTGAATCCCATCGGGCCGGACTTGGCGTGCCTTGGCCACTTGGATCAACAATAGGTCCAGTTGCTCCAGCGATTCTGGCATCCGCGGCAGGAAACCATTGGCCTCCCATCGCTCGCCGGGTGGCATCTTCGTTTCCGCATTCTCGCGGCGGTGATACACGTCCAGCAGGAAGGCGCGGAACCGTGTGTCGAACTCGGCCAGTGCCAAGGCTGGCTTTCCACGCACAGCGACCCCAGTCGGAGCGTAGCCGTCCAACTCGCACAGCAACATCTCGTTCACAGTCGAGAAGAACCGTTCGATGCGGCCTCGGCCCCTGGGCTTGCCGGGAATGGAAAACACTAGCCGCATCTTCAAGTCCGCGCCGACTTGTTCCAGATGTTGGGATGTGAAGTCGCTCCCGTTATCTGTGTAGAGAACGTCAGGGATGCCGCACACGATCCAGCGCGGGTCCTCTTTGCGCCAGATCGCCTGTCGCAGCGCCAGAGACGTGTTCAGCGCGGACGGGTCTTCGAACGTGAGGAAGTACCCAGCAACGGCACGACTGTAATCGTCGATCACCGTGGTGAGCCACGGCTTGGCGGCCCCACCGACGGGACGGATCAGCAGAATGTCGAGGCGTGTGATCAGCCTGCCAAATCGCGTTCGGCCCATCTGCTTCTCGCCGGTGCACGAGTTCGAATGTGTTGCTGTAAGCCTTTGCCCCGTCGTCGGCGAGTGTGACCAGATCCGCAGGCAAAGCGTTGACAATCCGGTAGACGAGCCAGTAGCTTGGCGGCTCCTCTCCCAAATCTTGTGCCAGCCGCCTAGCTTGACGGCAGATCGCTGCTACTGGAATCGGCGGCTTCTGTAGGGCGATGCCTTCGATGGCCTCCTTGAGTTTGGCTGAGATCTCGCGATGCTGGCCGGTGTCTGTCCGCTTCCTTCGCGCCAGGGCGGTCAGGCCAAACTGCCGATACAGGGAGACCCAGCGCTGAGCGGTACGGAATGGGATTCCCGCCCTTGCCGCGACCGTCTTTAACGGGCGGTCATCCTCCAGATGAGGTTGAATCAACCGGAACCGCTCAAGGGCGAGCTTTCGTACCTCCTCCGCGAGTCCCGCCAGTTGGTCCATATTCGAAGGGTACGCCAAATAGCGTGCAAAGTTTTACGCCAGCTAATTTGCAAAGTGACAGATCAGGCGAATGATTCTCCTAGACATGAATGATAAAGGACGTTCTCAGGATCTCTCCCTAATGATTATCCCGCTGTTTCAGCTCTCGAGACCGGTGGTCGTCCTGCAAGTCAAACGCCAGGGCAGGGAAGCCGTTTGGCTCGGTGCCGGGGCCGGATCGCTAGCGGAGAGGGAGACGCTGCGGGGAGCTTAGCCAACCCAGTCCTGGTGGATTGATGTCGGTGCTCGGGGTCTTTCTGAGCGGTTTTAGAGTCCTCCGTTCGGCAAGAAACTTCAGTGTGTTGTAGGTTGTGAAAAACACATTTATTCGCAGATCAGTGCGCAAAGAGGCCCACTGGCGCGACAATCGACCGCGCGAGTTCACACGGGAGGCAGTGTTCACTCCCGGCATAGTCTTCGGGTTGTTGCAAGCGTTCAATCGGGCGACTGCAATATCAGTGTCCGTCACAATCACATGTTCACCTTTAGGGTCTTGCCGCAGCTCTGGGGAACTGCGTGGCACCAGCCCGGCCGCGTCCAGGCATCCGGTGAAAGCCAGATCATTTACGACTTTCGCCCGTTCAACGTCGATATTGGGAGCAGTGGAATGCGTCCAATGCATCAGTTCAAATCGAAAAGCGATATCTTCAGCCGCAGCTCCCAGCCAGACGTCCGGCTGGTGAGGTTCTTTCCACAAACGCACGTGATGACGCGTTTGAACAGTGTCCAGGCTCTTTTGATACACGAAATCGGACGGCACACCGTTTAGCGTTAGTGTGTTCATCGGAGCCCTCCGGTAACCGACTCGGGTCGTGAGAGCGTAGTACATCCGATACAGGGAGAGCGGCGACTTTCGTTCAGCCCGGGACCACCCGGCGGCATGAAACGCGCGATCCAGTTGCTCACGGCTACCAAGAAACAGAACGTTCACGAGATCGGATGGACGAGTTCCCTCTCGCGTTCGTTGGGCGGAACCCTTCAGCAGCCGCTGGATTTCACCTAGTTCATCCGCTGAAAATAATGTGATGCCGACTGACTTTGAGGTAGTGGATTGCACCTCAATAGGAGCAGTTAACCGGACAATGAGTTCAGTACCGGGCGGAAGATAGATCTCCGGATTTGCGGAGGGCGCAATGACGGATTTCACGGCCGTCACCGGCACGCCTACGGTGGGCGCGACAAACAGCAGGGGAACTGTGGCTAGGGACAAGCTCGAAGACAGGCTGGCTGCGGGGTGAATCCCACGCACTGTGCCGTCCACATCTACCCGCTCCTTGGCGGTTTCCACTTCGAGGAGTTCGGTGCGGACCGGGATTGCGTTCCCACTTGGTAATTGGAGTGTATGGAACTGATATTGGATTGTGGCTGTTACCTGTTTGAGGCCGAAGCCAAACCGTTTCACGCTTTCTATAGACCCGATCAGCTTCGAGCCTTGCGGAACCAGGATCTGTCCGTGGAAGGAGACCGGCGCAATCGCAATTCCTTCTACTGCATCTCCAGGGTGGGAAATGCGGGAACCGATGGGTGTCGATAAGCGGACTTCTAAGTTCGTGCCTCCCGGCAAGTCCTGCGCGTAGAGCGCGAACGACGCCAAGATAAGCGACCACGCGACTAGCAAATACTGCTTGCAGGCTGTGGCCCAGAGTGGTTGCCGTTGACGCGTGCTCAGCTTTCCGCAAGGCTCGAAGTCCATCCTTCCTGGAAACGGTGTCAGCATAAACGAATGCGCAAGGTGGTGCGCCCAAAATATAGACTAGGGCGCGCGGCTCGCTTTATCGTCAAAACGAGCCAAAGAGCTGCCGGAGACTGAGCCTGCGCTTCAACGTAGGAGGAGAGTGCACTTGCTTGGTTCGGCAATGAAACAAATTAGATTGACCCGTTCTCCCATGTCTTGGGATTGCAGCATTCTCATAGTCCGAGGCGCCCGGGCGCAAGTTAAAACTGTCCCTCCGCCTGATCTGAACCTGGTTCTGCAATCCTTCGAGCGAGTCGAGCAGCAGAACCCCGCTCTCTCGCGTGCCCATGAAGTAACGCGACACTATAAGGCGTTTCACGGCGATGATACACAGCCCAGCGCGGAGGTCACCGCTGAAATCAGTTTTACTCCTCCTGACACCAGGACGTTTAAGATCATCCAATCGAGCAGGGAACCAAGGGGAGAAAAGATAGTCCGCGACATTTTAGAGCAGGAAACGGAGCCTGCGACGGAACGCGATAATCACGATATTAGCCGGAAGAATTATGACTTTGTTTTTCTTCGGCAGGAGAACTTCGGGCCCCTCCCTGAGTATGTCTTCCGCATCGTTCCCAAGCGCAAGGAGAAAGGGCTGCTACTGGCGCACATCTGGGTAGATGAGAAGACTTTCCGAATTCGAAGAATTGAAGGAGTGCCGGTCAAAAGCCCCTCGGTGTGGATCAAGGACATACACTTGACCGTGCATTCGCGGAAGTGAACGGAATGTGGATAGCCGTTTCCCTCGATGCAATAGCAACGGTGCGGCTGATGGGGCGCTACACCCTTGCGGGTGTCTATGTCCAAGCGCCAGAGCCGACGTCAGTTGCACCGAAACGCTGAAGCAACTTCGCTTGTTCGTAACTCCTCGGCGTACTTCAATCTGCTAATGGGATTGCAACAGGGGTCATTTTGAAGTACTTATAATTGAGTTGAACGAGAAAGGCGGTTGAGCGATGCGACTGTCTGACGAAAACCTTCGAGGGCGGACCGCGATTGCCGCAGACGGCCAGGCGATCGGTGAAATCGCTGCTTTATTCCTTGACAGCGATGGATGGCGGGTTGAGTCGCTGCAAGTGAAACTACGGAACGAAGTCGCTGACCAACTCGGTGCGAAACGCGGGATGTTTCACGGTGGCACACTTGAGCTGCCTATCCGCATGATTCAATCCGTCGGAGATGCCGTCGTCCTTTCGGTGCCCGCGGTTGAGCTAAAACAGGTTTTACCCAATCCCGGCGACGCCTCGGTCGCCCATTAAGGACGCACTCTGCTGAACAGTCGCCGCAACCATGAGGTCTCGCTCGATGAATCGAGCGTAATAAGTGCCGTTAAGTCATCACTCGCGCTCGCGTAGACACATGAGTGAAACAGTTCTTAGCATCGAAGACGGTTGTATTCACCTGTTCCCATATGGACCAGGATCGCGCGAAATGTCTTGCGTTCGGAGCAAGAGACTTTATCTCAAAGCCTTCCAGCTTCGAGGGTGTCCTTGAGGCGGTTAGGACGGCATGTGACGTTGCGTAAGGAGCTTACGGCACCCGGTCGGGGGGCGAGCCGATTGCACTCTGCTCGACCGCTGTGAATCTGCCACTGCTCATTCTTGCTCATACTTGCCGCTTGAACAAACTATTCACCTGGTGTTTCCACTTGGTCCTGCGAGCGGATTCTCTCTCCGCAGCGTAGACACACCATCTCCGCCCCCGCGATTGTGGTCTCCAGCCTTTCATGCTCCAGGATGTACTGTGGCGCGTCCTGTGACATCGCCATCAAGCCCCCGCACCCCACATGTTTACTGATGTCTGTGACAATTCGTATACTTTCCATACTTAATCCTGATTTAATGGTCGAGCATCAACCGAAGCGCAGACGAGCTAGGGATGCATGCGCGCCGCCGTTGTTGATGTCCGGGATAATCGCTAGTTCCAGGATAACGACGTCCTTCAAGCTCACGCGGTAATCTTCGACTTCTTCTGTCGATCCCTGCGGACTGAATGTCCACTGCTGCCGAATAATCTCTCTTCGTTCCCCTCCAGTAACGCCATAGCGCACCGCGAATTCCTGTGTTCTTGCGAGCCGCGATTCCCTGAAAAGAAGTTGTATGTGCCTGATGTTTATTGCCCCGCTAAACGTGATTTGAATGATCTGTGGGCCGGGCTCTCCGGCGCGCCAGCCGGTTTCGCTCTCGGGATCGAGGACGTTCTCTACCGGTGCGTCCTCTGCTTCGGAGCTCACGCGCATCCCGGCGATTACCTCAAGTCCAAACCAGTTATTGCTGGGCGAACTAGCAGGGCGATCGTCGTGTCCGAGAATCGTTTTCTGCACCGTTTTTCCCTCGCTAGCCTGGCACACATCCTATTCGAAACGCGTCGGCCACTACGTTGACGCGGGAAACAGATCGGGTTGTACTAATCTCGTTCGCGCCAGCTCAACCTCGCAGCTACGTTCGGGTGTCGCTTGGGCGAAAGGCGTTCTCCGTCAGCAGAGATCTTCGGAAGGTGGCGGACGCCCTCTTTCGTGTAACTCATCATCACGCCGAAGTGTCTACCGTTCGGATTGTCACACGACGCACAGAATCGCGCCCTGCCTAGCGTACGGAGGAGATATCACGCATGCAGCGTCTACGCACCCGCGCCGTCGGACTTACCGTCGTCGCAGCCGCCCTGGTCCTTGCGAAGCTGTCTGCGGACCCCATACCGGTCGGGCACCCACAGGGTTCGTCGCACGGGTTTCTTGCTCTGAGAACGCTCGAAGGTATCCGCATCGCCACTGGCGACGCGACTCAGATCGTGCATGGCGACCGCGTCACGTCACGCGTCATCCTGCACTTTCGCGACGGCTCAACAGACGAAGACGTCACCGTCTTCTCCCAACGCGGTGTCTTCCGTCTTGTTAGCGACCACCACATTCAACGCGGGCCCTCGTTTCCGAAACCCATGGACATCCTCATCAACGCGTCCACCGGGCAGATTACGTCTCGTACAGAAGACGGAAAACTGAGACAAGATCATCTCGACCTTCCACCGGACGTCTCAAATGGGCTTCCGCCGAATCTCCTGATGAATGTTCTCCCCTCAACGTCTGAAACGAAGCTCTCCTTTGTCGCTCCAGGCGAGAAGCCACGGCTGATCCATGTTTCCGTCAAGCCCGCCGGCGAAGTTCCCTTTGTCATCGGTGAAAGCAAGCGAAAAGCCCTGGACTTTGTGCTGCATGTAGAACTCGGCGGCATCACCGGAGTAGTCGCTCCTATGATTGGGAAGCAGCCCCCGGACTATCACATCTGAATTCTTCCGGGGGTTTCACCGGCATTCATTCGCGAAGAGGGTCCGCTTTACGAAGGAGGCCCCATCTGGCGAATCGAACAAATCAGCCCCGAATTCCTGCCCTAGCTCCGACTCCTGTATGTCCTGCATGCTCGCTCAATTCGCGTAGAGCTATGGCTGAATTGTGGAGTCTTCGGGGACTTTCCTGGCGCGAGTGGATCACACGAACATGTCGCAGAAGTTGGGACGATGAAGTCTTCGGTAAGGCAGCCCGCCTCGCGTTTTACTATTCACTCTCCCCGGCCGTTCTGCTCCTGCTTCTCCTGCTTAAGCTGCTCGCCGGCACCGGATCTGAGTTGCGCAACGTGCTTCTCGATTCGTTTGAACAAGTCCTGCCGCAGGAAGTCTCAGCGCTGATCGCGAAGACAACTGGTGAGCTGAATTCCAGAGCCACGGTGGGAATCGGGGCTTTATCGGCGGCGTTAGGCGCAGGTTGGGCAGCTCTAAACGGAACGTGGGCCATGATCGCCGACCTGAACAAAGCGTACGAGGTCAACGAGAACCGCCGTTGGTGGAGAGTCATACTCATCGCGTTCGGATTGACAATATCCTTGGAAGTCATGGGCCTGATCACGCTCGGTGCGATGCTGTGTGCCGGTTGGGCCGGGACCATGATCGGCCAGCATCTCGGCGTGCATGCCCCGTCCCCGCTTCTCTGGCGTATGATCCAGTGGCCGCTGATCGTAATGCTGCTTCTCTTCTCGTTCGCTTCGCTGTATCGGTTTGGGCCTAACCTAAAAAGATCGAAGATGGCAGTGGAGTGTACCTGGAGCGGCGGTAGCAACCACGCTGTGGATGATTTCTACGCTGTTGCTGCGAATCTATGACGAGCAGTTCAGCTCTTACCAGAGAATCTACGGTCCGCTGAAGCCCGCCGCTGTCCTTCTGCTCTGGTTGTATTTCACTGGCGCCGCAATCCTCATCGGCGGCGAGGCCAACTCCGAGATAGAGAAGGCGGCAGCAGAGGCGGGTTATACAGATGTGAGGAGACCTGAAGAGCGACGCAGTGGGGGGACTGCCTCGCAGGCGGACGCGATGTGAAGCGGACACCTTCCCGGATAGACTCGGCCCAGAAATAACATCAGGTGTGCTCGACCAAAACCTGCAGGTTCTCGGCACGCCGGTAGAATGTCAAAAGAGGGCAATTATATAGTTGACTAAGCGGCTGTTGCAACGGTACGCTGATAGCGGCGTGACAGGCTGAGAACGGAAGTGGGTTGACCGTCTGGTGAGCCAACTGCTAGAATACCTTCCGATCAATGGGAATATTTCGTGACAAGTTCTCCAGTACCGCTCAAACTGTGTCGAATCACGAGGTCGCAGATGGATTTGCCAATGCTCGACGATCCGCCCCAACTCAAGAACCTTGAATTAAGGGTGTTAGAGGAATACGACCCCGAATACAAGACTTGGGTTGCGACCTGCCTTGAGACAGGCACGGTCGCTACTGCCGACGATCCGAAAGAGCTTGAGAAGGCGATTCGTGAGACCTTGGAGCTTGAGATCTCGCTTGCCGTTAAGAGCGGGAATTGGGCCGGACTGCTGCACAAACCGGCACCGCCTGAAATGGTGGCGCGATGGCTACTAGTCGCCGGGACCACGCAAGTGGTCAAGTCGAATCTGACAATCAGCCTCCCAACGATTCCGCGTCGCGAGGTGCAATCTGAATTCCGAATCGCCAAGTCCGCACATCGAAGCGCATGATAGGATTCCAGAACTTCGCAAAGATATTCTGCTGCCGTTACTCTGGCAACATTTTGGTATCGCCTCGCGATTGGAGCCGGGCTATCCAAACCACTTCGTCCTAAAATCTGGAGATCTCGAAATCGGTGTGCGGTTATCGGCAATCGGGGCCGATACGTTCGCACCTCTCGTAATCATCAGAATTCTGACGTATTTTGAGATAACCAGAGAACGTTTTGCGTTAGCCTACAACGATTTTATGGCGCAATTATGAGCGCAACGGGATAATCTGTCGCGGGTTAGTCACGTCGGTCTCTTGACGCGCTTCTTTTCTCGCTTGCGCTTCAGTCTGACCTCTTCCTTCAGCAGTGCTGCTTTCGAAACCGTAAGGGACTTGCGGAAAGCCCGGTCGAAGTTATCAAACTGATTCGGGCCATCACATCTCGCGTTCAGTTCGGCAATCGTTTCCGCTTGAGATTTCCGCGGCACACGTTCTGACTTCATTCAAGCACCCGCCGTCCGTCTTTGCATTTACGCTTCATTATCGTTACCACTTTACCCATTGTCGCGCCCTCTAGAGCAGTTAAAGTCGAATGATCTATGTCGTGCCCCTTGCCCATTTTACTTGTCCAAACACCTGATGCCTTTTGCCTTGCGACATGCTCTGGGCCGTCGGCACTCGCGTAGATCGCCACCTTTTCGTATTCTGGTTCCAGACTGTCATCGTCAGCATAACGGTAGCCGTGGTCGGTAAAGACTTTGATCCACCCTTCAAGGCTGTCCGCACTGGGAGTTCCGGGTGGCCAGTAGTAACCGGAGATCTTCGCGTCATACCAGAAGTGCGTTACGTCCCCCACGGCAAATGCGATGCAATTGTACTTCGGGTCGCGTGCACTCTTAATTTCATAAGGTGTCGTAAGAAGACCGGGGCAATCTGCTTCTAGCTCAGGATCGCGCATCTATTTGAGATAACCGTTTTCCCGACCCCACTTAAGCCACGCCTCTACTGCCTCACTAAAGCTACTACCAGGAGCTGCCGGATCAACTACCGTGATCTCGTGCAAGGCTACAAGCCAATGGTCAGGCCGGACCCGCAGCTCATCAAGCAAAAGAGGTAGCACAGGTTTTCCCATGCTTATGATTGCTTGATAGGCAGGGTGCGACGTGATCTTTGTTAGTGAAGAAACGTGCAGCGTTTCCCGACGCCACGTTTCAGCATATGCCCTGAATTTAACTGCTAGATCATCGCCGTCTGCACCGGTGAGTTCAGATGTATTCGCATTTGAGTCATCAGAAGCATCCACCGATTGTCCGCTCAGTCGGCTGATCATACGCCCGCGAGCAGACGCCAAAAGCGCAGCGCTTCTGTCGCGTAGGTATTTTGAGCCATCGGCGAGTTCTTTGCTTCGCAAGCGAGCTTGCTGCATCTCCGCAACAATTAGCGCCTGTACGTGAGGCTCAGGAAGTGGAATACGCAGTCCGGCGATGTCTTCTGTGAGGAGTTCCGTTTGACCAGTAGAACCTAGAACTTGCCGAAGCATCTGGATTTGCCCATATTCGCTTTTTAGAAATTCTTCAACATAGTCCCGATTCACACCATTGCGCAAACGACAGATTGTGACGTGAGTATCGGCTATTGCGGGCTCCTCAAAAAGATAAGGGTCAATGCGCCCGATTGTCCCTTCTCCAGTCGAGGTAATTAACAAGTCATTCTTGTGAACAAGCCCCTTAGCGCACTCTTCCTTTATGGTGTTGGTATCTGGCGCATAATCTGTTTCCATTGAGATTCCGTTGCCAGTAACGTTGCGGACCTTCAGTATCGGAATGCCCTCCGTGGACTGCTGGCTCGGAGTCTTGCCCCTGCATGGAAAGCGCTTCTCGCATAGCGCTTCCAGAGTCACGATCTGCACCGGCATAGCATCAAGAAGATTCATTAGCCGGTAGTACTTCGGATGATCGTATGTATAACTAAATCGGTTCGTAATTCTGGGATTCCGTATTACGAAACTTAAACGGTCGTAGAGCAGGCTGGTTCTGTTGACTTCTGGCTCAAGCCAGTCGCCGCTACCGGCTGGTTCAGAGCGGAGGATCTCCATGCGGCTGTCGCCCTGTGCGGGGCGCATCTCAATTCCGTTCCACTCGCCATTATCAAAACGCTGAAATTGCTCCCGTATTGCCGGAAGGTCATTTTCATCTATGGGACTTCCTGACGGACTCGTCCCTATATACTCAGCCCTCGCAAAGAAAATGTCTCCTTGCTCGGCAAGCGCTGGGTCATCAGGATCTTTTTTGATCGCGTACAAAATGCTCGTACATGCTGCCCCTTCGCTTCTCTTGAAGGCATCCTGCGGTAGCCGGACAATCGCTTTGATGACACACTCCGCTCGAATATAGTTCCGAACTCGATGATCAGTCTTGTTTGACAGAACGCCCTCGGGGATCACAATCGCCATACGGCCACCCGGGCGGAGTAGACGTATGCAACGTTCAATGAGTAGAACTTCACGCTTTTGGCTCTTCGGACCACGAAGGTCATAATCTTTCAAAATATTTTGCTGGTCATCCTTTGCTCCAAACGGAGGATTTGTCAGGACGATGTCGAATTCTCCCTCGTTAATGGAGGGGGCCTCCGGGTAAAATCTTCGACGAGCCTCGACCTTCTCCTTAATCTCTAGGCGGTCCAGTGCGTTGCCCTGATATACACCGGCATGACCGTCGCCGTGAATGATCATGTTCATCTTGCACGTTCGGGCAGCTCGCGGTTCCCAATCAATTCCAGCTAGTGATGTATTTGCCAGTTCCTTCTCGCGTGTCTCCTTATCGCGCGGGGACAGGTCGGACGTAAGTATCATGTCTCGGACCTCGTCATAAACGCGAATCAAAAAACCTCCAGAGCCACAAGACGGGTCGATGACTCTGTCGCCGATACGGGGGCTCACTAGGTCAACCATGAAGTTAACGACTTCTCGCGGCGTGAAGTATTGTCCTAACCCGCCCCCGCGATACGTTGCCGAAAGAAATTCTTCAAAAGCAACACCCTTTACATCGAGGTTTGTCTTTCCTAGGTTCTTGTCTTCAAGAATTTCAACAATTTTGTCGATTGCCGCAGGCGGAAGATTTATTTCGTCGCTTGTATCGCCGTCTGAGAATACTTCGCGATATCGATCAGAGCGGACGGTGTCTCTCCACAGTGTCTGGATGATCTCGATACCGTCGCGTCGCATCCTCTCGACGACTGCTTTAGTGAATCTGTTCTCATTCCGCCTACCATCTTCAATTTCTCGCTCCTCATACATCTTTGCGAAGAGGATTTTCGACAATTCATCGAATGCTTTGGTAGGATCGTAGCCTTTAATGTTGCGTATCACGTCGTGACAGCGATGCATCAGCCGCGAAAGTTCGCGTGCGCTGTCAATGGCGAAAAGAGTACGATTCGCCTGATGTACAAGTGACAGCCTCTGTCCCTCGGAAAGAGCATCTCGTTCTAGGGCGCGTCTGACCTCTGGATAAGTGGGCAACCTACCCAACTGCTTCTTACTGATGGAATCGAACACACGCCAAGAATGACCGTTGCACAAAGCTGCAATTGGAGCGATATTGCTCAACAGCCGCGCATACGAGATCACCTGTTCTCGGTCGTTGTCAGTAAGATGTTGGCGAGGACTTTTGGCATCCACTACGATCACAGGACGCCCGTTTACCTGAACAACGACATCAGCGAATATGGTTCGCCTTTCGCGACCCTGCTGAGCAGTAATCGGGTGCTGATGCCAAATAGTCGTCCCGCGCTTCGTGTCTTCGTATCCTGCCGCCTTTAGATACGGGACAACCACCTTGCTTTGGACATCAAACTCCGAATAGAGGCTTTCGGCGATATCAGTCATCGTTGTGTGTCGCTTTGCGGCGGCGCATTATACAACGAGACTAGCAGATTTTGCTGGGGGGCTGCCGCGCCTCGGCTTACGATAGGGAAGGCTTCACGCTTCCTTGCTGGCTTTGCCGGTTAATTGCTCGTACGTGACCCGCTTGCCCACGATGCCGGACACCGCGATACTGAATCTTTCCGCGTCTGTCAGTCTCCGATTATTGAATCGGTAGGTCTGCTCATCGAGGTAACGGAACAGGTGAAACGGCTCGACGCTCACATACGTTCCATTGATGCTGCGCTTCAAGAGAGACCAGAAGTTTTCCAAACCATTCGTGTGAACGCGACCGTCAACATACTTCTCAGCATGGTTGATGACGCCATGCGCGTATTCTTGCGCAAGTCCGTCGTAGGATTTCAGCGCATCCGTATAGAGCGCGGAACCGGCTTCCACATGCGCCCTGACTTCCGCCTGCAATGCTTTCTTCCGCGTGCTCGGAACAACCTTTGTGCGGATCTTTCCGCCGCGTTCCAGGATTCCAAGCACCGCAGTCTTGTCCTTGCCGCCAGTTCCGGTGATCCGCCGCTCGCGTTTGCTCAAGTGCATGTTCCGCGCTTTACCGCCGATGAACGTTTCATCCGCTTCCACATGGCCGGACAGTTTGTCGGGCGTTTCCATTCCCAGGGAAATCCGAATCCGGTGATCCATGAACCATGCGGACTTCTGGGTGATATTGAGAGCGCGTGCGATCTCGCAACTACTCACACCATTCCTGCAATTAGAAACGAGCCATGTAGCTGTGAGCCATTTGTCTAAGCCAAGCGGGGAGTCTTCGTAAATCGTTCCGGTCTTCAAAGAGAATTGACGTTTGGAGTGTTTGTTCCGGCACTGCCAGCGGTTCTGCCTTGCGAGGAAGATCACGTCTTTGCAGCCGCAAGTAGGGCACTCTACGCCATTCGGCCAGCGGCGAGCGACCACATACGCACGGCAGTTGTCGCAATCAGCAAAGTATAGAATCGCTTCCTGGAGGCTGGTTGGCTCGGCGGCGCTTTTCATACTTCAAGTATGCGCTCAAACGCCCGCTTAGTCAACTATATAATTGCCCAAAAGAGGGACAAGTCCAGCGATAAACGATTCTGGACCTCGAAACTGGCAATTCGAGAGCCACATGTGGGCTCGTCGGAATGGTAGAAGTTAGTTTCTTTGTCGGTTGCTGCGGCTGGACCGAGGCCCAGGCTCGCTACCTAACAGACTTTCCAACGATTGAGCTGCAGACGACGTTCTACCAACCTCCGGCGATCGGCGTCGCTAAACGCTGGAAAGCCAAAGCGCCTGCCCACTTCCGCTTCTGCATGAAAGCGTGGCAACTCATCACACATCCGCCGTCAAGCCCGACATATCGCCGATTGAAATCAGGCGTCAGCTTGAAAGAGCAAGACCTGTACGGTAGCTTCCGTCCAACCGAGCAGGTCTGGTTAGCATGGGAACGCACGCGCGAGATAGCCGACGTTGTGGGCGCTCAGGTAATCGTATTCCAGTGCCCCAAGTCTTTCCTGCCGACACGAGAAAGCATTCGCAACCTTACTTCATTTTTCCGTCAAATCGGCCGGGGTGATCGCACGTTTGCATGGGAGCCCCGAGGAGATGACTGGTCCCCCGCAATTATCCGAGATCTATGCGCCGCGAACAACCTCATCCACTGCGTAGATCCTTTCAAAGCAGATTCGGTCTATGGGATGGTCTCTATTGGCGGCTGCATGGCAAAACGGGGTACCGTTATCGCTATACCGATGAGGATTTGGCCGAATTAGAAACTAAGCTTCAGGCCCGAGCGCGCCTGCCCGGGCCGAACTACATCATGTTTAACAATATTTACTCGAAGCAAGATGCTCTGCGCTTCTGCGGTGGCGCCGTATGCATAGATCACAATCACACTGGTGGAGAAGGTACGTGATGGCGGATCTGCTCGTGATCGTGTTCAGGGCTCAGAGATCGGTTCGCAATCGTGGGGCAAAGATCAAGTTTCCCGTTCGCTTCAGCGGTGAGAGCCTCGGGCTTTTGCGGTAGCAACGAATTCTCCAACACAGCACATCTAACTTCTTGTTCCCAAAGAATAAATGCCAGAAAGTAACAGCTTACAGCAATCAGCCACGATCGACCCGAAGTCGTTAGGACCAAAGGCAGACCCGCAGCAGAAAAAAATCGCGCATCCCGGATTGACGGAAGGCATGCGCACCAAGCCCGATCACGGCGAAGAGTCATATGAAGGATTGGGCCGGCTTACAGATCGAGCGGCGATCATTACCGGCGCTAATAGCGGGATTGGACGTGCGATTGCGCTCGCGTTTGCGCGGGAGGGCGCGGACATCCTTTTCACGTATCTCCCTGAGGAGGAGGAAGACGCCAACGAAACCGCCCGATGGATTGACAAAGCGGGCCGCAAGGCCGTCAAGATCCCCGGTGATCTGCGGCAAGAGCAGCACTGTCAATCGGTGATCGACCGTGCATTCCAGGAGTTTGGAAAACTGGATCTACTCGTAAATATGCCGCTTTTCAGATGACTCACGAGAGGATCGAGGAGTTCACTACGGACGAGTTTGACAGCGCGTTCAAAACCAACATTTACGCGTTGTTCTGGCTGACACGCGCCGCGCTACCACGGATGCAGCCTGGTAGCGCGATCCTCAATACCGCTTCGATACAAGCTTATGATCCGAGCCCTAATCTGCTTCCGTACGCCGCGACGAAAGCAGCTATCGTGAGCCTGACCAAAACGCTGTCGAAACTTGCCATGAAAGACGGTGTGCGCGTCAATGCAGTGGCACCCGGGCCCGTGTGGACACCACTGATTCCCGCGACAATGCCGGCAGAAAAGGTCAAAAGCTTCGGCAAAGACACATCTTTCGAACGGCCCGCACAGCCAGTCGAAATCGCACGCATCTTTGTCTTCTTGGCTTCCAACGAAGCTAGTTACATCACAGGCGAGGTCTATGGGGCAACAGGCGGCCAAACACCCTTCTAACGGAACAGCAGGCGTGTTTCTCGTGTGATCACGCTGGCTAAGTGAATTAGTTCAGGACGTTATACTGATGCCGGAGGAAGGCCTGCCTTCTTGAGCACGACCGTAGCGCGGTTACGCCGCAATGCCCAGCCTAGAAGACACTGAGCGGCCCTTTCGGGGATGCTTCGGCATCCGCTCACTGGCACTCACGGGTCCTGTTGGCCTGCTCTACGCTCTATCTTTGCTCGTGATTTCTTTCTGCCAGTCGCGTTAGCTTTGGTCCCAACTTTCGTGCTGGCGCCACACCGGAATGGGCGTACGCCCAGGCTCGCCCTGAGCAGGACCGGCCCCTGCGTCTCCGCCCGTGTCGAAGTGAGATAGTGCAGAAAGTACCCGTATTCATACCATTGGGCCGGCTGCGTAACCGCTGGGCTAAGTTCTGAATCTACATTTTGGTTAGATCATTTCGAGCCGGAGATTCCAGTTTATTTATGTCAATTTCCGCACCAGTATCCAGCCCGGCCTTACCAAAGTTGCTAATGGCAGACGACCATCATCTTATTCTTGACGCGCTCCAGGCCATCATGCAGAACGACTACGAGATGCGGGCCGTAGATAGCAGTGAAGCATTCATGAATGCCGCCGAGGAGTTCCAGCCGGACGTAGCGATTCTCGACGTGAGTATGCCGGGCCCTGATGGATTCGTAACCGCGCGGAAAATCCTGGAACGCCGCCCCGCTTTGCCGATTATATTTCTCTCAATGTATGCTGAGCCAAGCTACCGCGATCGAGCGGCTCAGGTGGGGGCCAAAGCTTATTTGTCGAAGCAAGTCCCCGCCCAAGAATTGGTTTCCGCACTCCGAACTGTTCTCGATGGCGGCAGTCTGATGACCCCTGCCAGTCGAAGCCCACAACATGCTACGGCATCGGAGACTGGAACGGGCGAGTTGACCTCAAGACAGCGCGAAGTGTTACGGCTAATCGCGGCGGGCGGCAGTGCGAAGGATATAGCAAACCGGCTCAACATTTCCGTCCGGACCGCAGAGTTCCATCGCGCTGCTATCATGCAGCGCCTCGGATTGCACTCCACGGCACAGATGACACGTTACGCAATCACCAACCACCTTGCCTAACCGCTGTAAGTGAATTCTTCGTCCCGGTCCCTGGGGACCTCTCACTCCTTGAGCTTATGACATGCTGCGACCCCTGCAGCCAAGTCAACAGGAAACGGATTGAAGAGAGCTCCGGATGGCGATACTATTGCGCTCCTGAGATAGACCCCGCATCGACCTTTTGGGATTCTTATTTGTACGTCTAAGTCGAGGGCAATAAAAACCGAAAAGTGGCTCCGTTTCCAGGGCCCGCGCTTTCGACCCAGATTCTCCCTCCATGATGTTCAACGATCCGTTGACACGTGGCGAGACCTATCCCAGTTCCGCCCACCTCGTGACCGTGCAGGCGGGAGAATTCCGCGAAGATTTGCTTGTGGTACTCGGGAGAAATGCCGATGCCGTTATCGCAGACGGAGAACAGCACGGTCTTATCGGACTGCTGCTCAGCAGTGACATGAACGCGAGCCGGCTCTTCGGCTCGACGATACTTAAGTCCGTTGCTGATTAGGTTTTGCAGCAGTTGGGCTAAAAGGGTCTGATCACCCCTGACACTCGGAAGCGGATCATGGGTGACTAACGCGCCAGATGCCGAAATCGCCTGCTCCAGATTGCTCACGGCCCAAGCGAGCACCTGCTCCATTTCGACATGATCTCGTATATCTTCATGCCCCCCGCGAGCCTGAGCATAAATGAGCAGTCTCTCAATCAACGAGCTCATCCGCTCAGTACCGTCGCGAATATGGTCCAAGAAAGTGTCTGCTTGCCTGTCGAGTTTCCCCCGATACCGCAGGTCCAACAGGGACGCAAAGCTGGAAACCGTGGTCAACGGCGCTTGCAAATCGTGACTGACAACATGGGCGAACCGTTCTAGGTCGTTATTCAGAGCGTACGAGTGCTGCATTCGCCGCGCGAAGAGCCTCGTTGGATTTGTGTAGCTCCTCTTCTGCGTCGCGCATACGCAGTAAGGCACGGACTGTAGCGAGCAACACATCCGAATCCACGGGCTCAGTCAGGTAGGTGTCCGCTCCATTGTCCAGCCCCCCAACGCGGTCAGCGGGAGTTATTGCGGAAGCGGACAGTTGCAACACGGGCGTGCGGGCGGTGAGCGGGTCGGTCTTAATACGGCGGCAGACTTCTAACCCGCTTATGTCCGGTAAATTGACGTCCAGAATGGCCAACGTTGGCCGAACCGAGAACAGAAGCTTAAGGGCCTCTGTGCCTGTGCCCGCGTCCTGTACCGTATAACCGGCTTTCGCCAGCAGCCGACTCCGTGCATAGCGCCCGGACTCATTATCATCGACGTTCAGAATTATGGCAGGGGTCACAAACTTCTTACTCCAGCATTCTTTACGTTGTAAACAGGTGCGGCTCTCCAAGTACTTCGCGGATGAACGCAGCGGCCTGTTCATGGTCGCCCCCTTGTTTCGGCCAGACTGCAGCGTGCCGGCCGCCGAGCCGATCTAAATCCTCCCGCTGAAGGATGCGTGACGTATGAACCACAACCGGGATGTTTTCCGTAGCGGGATCAGCCTTAAGTTCTTTGAGTACGTCGAAGCCATTCCGGTCGGGCATGGCCAAGTCTAAGATGATCAATCGAGGTTGGTCAAAACGTGCTCGTTCCAAGCCTTCGATGCCACCTGCTGCCTCGGTTATGACGTAGTTGGTCCCGCGAAACAATTGGCGAACCAAGTAGCGCGAGACTTCCTCATCATCGATGACCAGAATCGAGCCGGGGTTGCTTTGACCAGCGATGGTTTCTTTCGTATCGGAGCCGCTTGTAGAGGCGTCCTCCTGGCCCCTCCCCGGCTCCTTGGCTGATTCCACCGCTGAGACCGGCAGCCGGAGACTGAACGTGGAACCGGCATCCGGGACACTCGTCACCGAAAGAGTGCCGCCGAGAAGTTCGGAAAGCTTTCGCGACAGCGGCAGCCCTAGCCCGGTCCCCTTCACCTTCCGTTGCAAGGCATGCTCCACTTGGGAGAATTCGTGAAAAATGCGCTCTTGATGTTCCGGCGCGATTCCAATGCCGGTGTCGACAACAGAGAAGACGACGTGCGTTCCTTCGCAGATTACGGATACCCGAACTTCTCCCCGTTCCGTGAACTTCAACGCGTTCGAGATCAGATTACGCAGGATCTGCCCCAGCTTCCCTTCGTCAGTGTGCAGGACTAGATCTTCCGGAGGATCATCGAACGTCAGAGTGACGGCTTCCGGCGTTGCCAGGGGGCGCATCATGCCGCGCAGCGCTCCGAAGAATTTGTATACTTCAATTCTGTCCCACCGGAGATCAACCTTCCCGGCCTCCACCTTCGCCAGATCGAGCAGGTCGTTCACCATCTCACAAAGTTCCTGAGCCGCGCGTCGTACCAACGTAACTTGCTTTTCTTGCTCTGATGTAAGCTCGCCATCTACACGCCGGATCAGGAGCGCAGTAAGCGCGAGTATCGAGTTCAGCGGCGTCCGGAACTCGTGACTCATATGAGAGAGGAAGCGCGATTTCACTTCGTCCGCCCGGCGGAGGGCGGCCGCTCTATCATCAAGCTCCGCGTAGAGAGCCACTACGCCGCTATTGGTTTCCTCAAGCTCCTGATTCAGCCGCTCTAATTCCGTCTGTCGTCGTTCAAGCTCCAACGCTTGCGTCCGAACCGTATCGAGTGCCGCAAGTAATTCTTGATTTGATTGTTGAATCTCTTCGATTGGGTTCTGGGAACGCTCCGGAGCTAGTTGCTCGCTCAGTCGCGCTATCTGCCGAAGATCTGGTCTATCCGCAGCGGCAGGAAGAAACTTTCCGAAGGTCACGGTAGTGCCTTCCCCTAGTCTCGATTCAAGCGAAAAGCGGTCCATCAGCCCGCGAGTGCCTATCAATCCGAGACCCATTCCACTTTGAGAGTGATAGTGGCCGTCAAATATCGCATCCGGCTCCGAAATTCCAGGCCCTCGGTCGCTTACTCGCACAACAAAGAGGGGCCGCTCGGCTCCTGGATCAAAGGAGAATTCCACCAACCCACTTCCCGCATACTGAACGGCGTTTCGCGTGATTTCGGATGTTGACGTCGCTATCCGGATTTGGTCTTGATGCCCAAAGCCGAGTAGTCGTGCCAGTTCTCGCGCCCGTTTTCTCGCAGTGACTACATCCGTTTGTTTCGAAATACCCAGAGCGAACAAAGGCTGTACCGCAGATTGCAGCCGGTCGCTAGCAGGTTGATTCATAGTCACCTTCATGCATGACGGGCCACAACCACGCAGGCATCATCTCGTCCCCTGCTCGCGTCACGGTAAAGCACAGCTGCGACCAGAGAAGGATGGTGCTCACTGAGTCTCGGGTAGGGATCTAGACGCCAACTGGTTGTAATCCCGTCCGAGTGCATAACCAGAAGCCCATTCGTCGGCCACGCATAAGTAAAATTTTGAAATTTGCGAACATTGTGGCCGGCCGTTCCGTTGTGCGACACGAGGTGTTGAGTACTGAGCGGTGTGATGATCATCGCGCTAATATTGCCCACACCCGCAAAATTCACTTCATTTTGCGCAGTTTCGATACGGGAGACCGCAACGGCGGCTCCGCGCGTCCCGCGAAGAGCTTGGTGGACCCGTTCCAAAAGCACAACTGGCGCAAGGTCGGCCGATCGCATCAGCACATTGATCGCTTCCTTCGATGCTTCAGCCGCATCGGGTCCGTGGCCTAATCCATCAGCGACCATCAAGGTTACGCAGCCATTCTCCTCGCGTAGTCCCCAGTTATCACCGCACTGACTCTCTCCTCGGACGGGAACTTGCACAGCTCCAACAGTAAAAGGATGCTGAGTTGATCGGGGACGCGAGTCGGAGGAGGGATATAGACGAGCGACAAGGCACGTACCTTTACCCGGTTGCGAGTAGACGTCGAACTCGTCGGCGAGACGACCAATGGCCCCTAAGCCCGTTCCTGCAGTATCTTTGGTTGAGTACCCATCTCGTAGACAATCTTCTATTCGCGCTACGCCAGGTCCGCGATCCAGAGCAAGTACTTCGATTCCGAAGTTTCCGTCACGCCGGCATATCCCAAGGTGGATTTCACCCGATTGTCCGTATTTGACTAAATTCGTACCTGCCTCTGTTACGATGATGGCCAGCTTCCCCGAGTCTGTTTCGTTCCAACCCTTTTCATTGGCTAGCGCTGTCGCGAGGCGGCGCGCCTCGAAAACTTGGCTGCCCTCTGTAACGGGTACGATATAAGGCTGCAGTTTGAATTAACCCCTCCACCGCGTGATAACCACGCACGTGCCCTTCCCCAATTCAGACCTGATTGAAAACTCACTTGAGAGCCGTTTTGCACCGCCGAGTCCAAGTCCCAGGCCATTTCCGGTTGTATACCCGTCTGTAAGCGCCCGGTCGATGTCGACGATTCCGGGACCCTGGTCTTCGAAGGAGAGACGGAGCCCCCTCCGCCCTGCATCTTCCAATTGTTCGATCACTACGCTGCCGCCTCCACCATAGAGAAACGTATTGCGTGCAAGCTCACTCGCTGCTGTCACCACCTTTGTCTGGTCAATCAAGCTAAGGCCGAGCTCAACTGCAGAACTTCGTACTGCTTGCCTCACCATTACGACGTCCTCCTGCGAACGGATGGGCAGACTAGCCCGCTTGGCCGTTGTCACCCGGGAGCTCCTTCTGTGGGTCGAGTGATGTTCGCAGCAGAACCATACCTTTATCTACATTTAGAGCGGTTCGAATTCCAGGCAGCGATAAGCCGAGCTCCACCAAAGTTATAGCGACGGAGGGCTGCATTCCCACGACGACCGTTTCGGCGTCAAGAATGCGAGACATTCCGGCGATATTGCCAAGCATCCTACCGATAAAAGAGTCGACCATATCGAGCGACGAGATATCAATCAGAACGCCTCGCGCCCGGGTGCGTACGATTGTTTCTGTCAGATCGTCTTGCAAGGTAAGCGCCAGGCGGTCGTGCATGTCCACCTGAATCGTGACGAGAAGGAAATCGCCCACCTTCAGAATCGGAATGCGCTCCACAGGTGTGCTAAGACCTCTCAGATCGGGTGGTTTCAGCCGCAATCCCCACGCGGAGCTTCCGAAGTGCAAGCTGAAACGCATCCGCCAAAGTCGCTTTCGTGACCACATCCGAAAGATCCACGCCGAGATGGATGATCGTTTGCGCAATCTGGGGCCGGATGCCGCTGATGATGCAGTCTGCGCCCATTAACCGGGCGGCTGCGACCGTTTTCAGGAGGTGTTGTGCTACCAGCGTATCTACCGTAGGTACGCCTGTGATATCGATGATCGCCATAGCGGCGCCATAGCTGGCCACCGCTTCCAGAAGATTCTGCATAACGATCTGGGTTCGGGCACTATCGAGAGTCCCGATGAGTGGAAGGGCAAGTATGTTGTCCCAGAGACGGACAACGGGAGTAGAAAGCTCGAGAAGTTCCTGCTGCTGCCTGTGGACCAACTCTTCACGGGTTTTCTGGAAGGCATCCGTAGTTTCGAGGCCCAGTCTGTCCACAAGGTTCGTCGCACGCCAAACTTCGTCTGTAAACGCGTCCGGGTCATTCCCTAATTCTTTCCGGAGACGTGTGAACAACGGCTGTTTGAACGACAAGACAAATGTGGCCGTTTCCGAAGGCGTAAAGCCGCGCTCGGCTCGCTGTCGGGACAAGTCCTTTAAGAAGTCGTGCATGCCGTTCCATTCGGATCGCGATAAATCGGAAGAATTACCAAAACTGAGGCCCTGGCGCAGCGCGGCCAGAAAGCCTCGGGCGTTTTCCTGGATTTGAACAGTATTGAGTCGGTCCGCTCGGTTGCCAACGGCACTACTCAGCAGCGCTAACCATTCATCTATAAGGCCCGCTTCATTGCGCTCGATTAAAGTGGAAATGCGCGATTCGGAACTCAACGTACATGCCTCCTCTTAGCATCGGCACCTGCAAAGTACGACCCAACTGGCGGGCGAGTTTACAGCGATTACCCTGCATAAGACGCTCAAATCGCTGCCTCAAACAGCTGGGACAGATACGAGTCGGTGCAGCTAGTCGCGCGCTGAGTGGCGGCCACAGTTTGCCGAAAAGGGCCGTGCATGAATTCACACGAGAATCGCTCAAGTAACTGTGCTCGGTTACGGTCAGTCTTACCGGGACATCCAATAGCTGAATGCCGACGTGTGTGTTCCTGCATGCCGACGATGATGACGCAGTGCATCAAATGCTTCAAATTGCAATAGAAGACCTGAATATTCCGGTGGAGCTATACCGCGCGACAGATGGCGAGCAGACCCTGGCATTTTTACGAAAGGGCGGCGCATACCAAGGGGTTCCGCAACCCGACCTTCTTATCCTCGATCTCTACTTGCCCAAGAAGAGCGGTCGTGATGTTCTTGCTGAGATGCGGCGCGATGAGGTTCTTTCCGGCATTCAGACTGTGGTTTTTACCTCGTCGACTCTCAGCAGCGAGAGGAAAGAAGTGTTGGCCCTCGGGGCGGAAGATTACATCGTAAAGCCGCCCACCTTCAAAGCATTTCTTGCGGTCGTGAGATCGCTCTATTCCCGATGCACCGTGCAGCGGTGAAGAGGAATATGGCAGTTCGCGTTGGCCATCGCTGTGGAAGCTGCATTAAGAGGGACTCGCAAAACCGGCCACCGAAAGCTCCGAACGAGGCGACCATCCCTGAAAACACCGCCGGTATTTACTGGTCGTGCTGCATACCATTCCGGCCCCGAACTTCCCGGCGCGAAGCGGGCCAACTTCTCGGCCGACCCAGCCAAGCGACGGGTACGTCGCAGTTTACTCGAAAGCATTCGTAAGCGTTGTACGCAGTTTCCTTTCTAAACCATGTTCAGAGTTAAAACTCAATGAGGAAACCGCATGATTTCGGTATTTTGGACTGAACCCCTTGGCTGAGACAAACCGCAGTGAACACACTTGCCATTCGATTATTTCTTCTTCTCAAAAACATCGCCATGCTTCAAAATCACTGTGACTGGTAAAGCGGAGTCGGGCTCTGGTGGAGACCAACCCGGCGAGGAATAGCCGGTCGGAGACTCATCAAGACGATCGGCTGAGAAGCCGTCCTCGGGCGGCTTCTTTTCCGAAGTGTTTCGACGACCATCGGATTGAAAGATCTCCCGATGCCTGAAAAAACTTACCTTCACTCCGGCAGATTAGCTCCTGGCTCGATTGACTGTTCGAATCTGTCTGGCGATTGGTAGCTCAAAGCCGAATGAAGGCGCTGCGTGTTGTAGTAACGCTCAATAAACTCTGCCACGTTCGACCGCAGGTGCTCGAGATCCCGATAAACAGTTGCGTGGATCTCTTCCTGCTTCAGAGTCTTCATGAAACTCTCACGCTTAGCGTTATCCCACGGGTTCCCGAGACGACTCATGCTGGCAGCGATCCGATGCTGATCGAGCACCTTCCCGTACTCGCTTGACGCATATTGGATTCCGCGGTCCGAGTGATGTACAAGGCCCGGTGGCGGGTGCCGGCTCGTAATCCCTTGCCGCAATGCGGCCACCGCGAGTTGCGCCGCCAATGATCGCTCTAGCGCCCAACCCATCACCTTGCGGGAAAATGCATCCAAGATCACTGCCAAATAGACAAACTCCTGTTGCAGGCGAATGAACGTGATGTCCGCCATCCACAGTTGATTGATCCCGGTTAGTTGTATACGCTTCGCCAAGTTGACGAAGATCTCAAAGTCGTGGTTCGAGTCGAACGGATCCGGCCTTGTGCGCCACCGCGGCCCCTGGAAGCGCTTGCGGTGCATAGGCAGCACCTCGCCACCGCGCCACAAATCTTTCAAACTTTGGAGGAATGCGTCCAGGTCTTGGGCCTTCTTCTCGTCACCTTTCGCTTCACTCCGCCCCACCTCTAACGCGGCGAGCCGCTGCTGCGCTTGTCGAATCTGCGCGAGCAGGTGCACGGGATCGAGCACATCGAAGATCTCCTGCAGTCGTCTCTTCGTGTCTGCGCTCACCCGATCGCCTGCGAGAAGACGCGAGAATGGCGTCGCCGGAACATCATGCCACTTCAGTACCCGCACACCCTGGCGTCTCTTCGAGCGCAAGTTGGACGATGGCTGCAAGAAGTTCACGTCCAGTCGCGCCACTTCGTGGAGCCGCGAACGCAAAAGCGTGCTCATTCTCGATCCACTTACGGCTGCATCGAGTGAGCAGAACGGAAAAGAAGAGATGTTCGCTGATCCAATTCTAAGCAGCCGTAGCGTAGGCTCGACGCCGAGAAACCGTCCCAGCCCAGACGCGCAACGTTCGGATTTTGCCGCGCTGCTGGGTTCAACCCTAACACCGTGTTCAAACGATTTCCTTGTATGATGGGCGGGACTAGAAAATGCCCAACAGCCTACAACAAATCATCGAGCAACTAGAGAAACAGAAGACGGCGATAGAACACGCCCTTTCGGCTTTACGGGAAGTTGGCGGAATCGGCAGTTCCTCGGAAACGTTCTCAGCCGCATCCACGGGCAATGTTCACCGAGCATCGAAACAGCCGCCCAAACCGAGTAAGAAACGAGCTATGAGCGCAGAAGCGCGAAAGCGGATCTCGGATGCAGTCAAGAAGAGATGGGCCGCTGCAAAGAAAACAGCAAAGAAGGGGTCCGTATCAAACTCTCCGGCAAAGAAGAAACGATAGGAGAACGTCACTTCGTAGTGTGTGACCAGGGCGGCACAATCCCATTCACCCGGGCATAGGCAACCAACTGGCCCATGTGGTCGTTGTCGTGAATGATGATCCGCAGATACATTCCGTCAACGGTCGCATCCCGGCCTTCAATTTTGACCTTCCGCTGAAGATCGGCGGGCCTGATATTCGCGTGGGCAGTCTTGACCGCATCGAGCGACCGCTTCAGCCAATCGATCACTTCCGGCTTCGCTGTGACGGTCTTCTCCAATTCGACTTGATCTCGGCAGGCATCGGCGGCCCGGTAACGCTCAAGAGATAGAAATTGGCCAGGGCGATGTGCATGAACACCTCGCTCGTGGACCGCACGCGGAGACCCGGACGCCACGAGTACTTTTCTGCCGATATGGCTTCCGCCAGAGCCACTAGTTGCCGCGACACGTGCCCCCATTCGCCGTCATACCCTTGCCACAGTCCTTCGAGCGGATCGACCGCGCCCCGGACAGTGAGGCACGCCAAAGCCAGACATAGCCAAACTCGTCATGATTCCTCCCGTCCTGCCGGACTGATGTAGACTCTACAACGTCAGGGTCCGCAACGGCAACCAAGGCCGATTGTGACCAAAGCTGGATAAGCCGCGCAAGAATCCGCAATGAATCTGTCACACTACGGGGCCCTTGTAAGTCAACGGATGCAGGAGTTGGTTACTGGGTTCACAATCCTTCGCCCGGCGCGGTAAGTTAAACCGCCCCGGACTCAAGCACCTGTCACGGCGCACCCTCGAACTTCGGCGCGTTCGGCGCGAACAGATGCTTGACAACCGCAATGGCGTCGAACGATCACCCATCCGTTAACGGTTCCGCTACTCCTTTGCCAGTGTCGGGTGCCGATGGAGTGAGCCACACTGATGGTCCTGCCGGTCTATCGTGGGGCGAAATCGTCCGGCAAATTCAAGCGAACGACCCGGCTGGGATGGAGGCTTTGCATAAGGCGTTCTCTCGCGGATTGCGTTACCTCCTTGCGCGGCAAGTTGGGCCTCAAGACTTCGAGGATCGCCTTCACGATATTTTCATCACGGTTGTGGCAGCAATCCAGCGCCGCGATGTCCGAGAACCGGAACGAATCATGGGGTTCGCACGCACTGTTGCGCAACGCAGTGTAGCCGACCACATTGAAAGCGCAGTCAAGAAAAGGAACCGCGAGACGGATTAGACTTTGGCGCGGAAGTCGATTCACAGCAGCTAAATCCAGAGATGTTGGCTCTGGCCCGCGAAAAGGCCCAGATCATGAAATCTGCGCTCGCGGCAATGTCGCGCCGGGATCGCGAGATCCTGGAACGCTTCTACTTGCGGGAGCAGACTCCAGAACAAATCTGCGCGGAGATGAATCTCACCGACACGCAGTTCCGGCTGCATAAATCACGCGCTAAGGCCCGACTCGCCGCCCTTGGGCAGAAGAAGGCTAATCCAGTTCGCCGGGTCATGGCCGCCGTATCTGGCCGGTGACTGACCAACCGGCCAACCTGAGGTGGACGAAACTCCCGTCCTGACACATCCATGTAGACTCCACACCGATGTCATTTGGCGGCCCCGCTGGTGTTTTGGCCGATTCTCAGCCGGATTTTCCTGAGATAAATACGTCCGGGACGGCACGAGTCGTTTGATGTTTCACAATTCCACATTTTTTCTCAAACCGCTGGTTGTCGGCATTCTGCCCTCAGTCGTTCTCTGGCTTTGCGTTATTCCGTCTGCGCTGACAGTCGGTTAGGAGGGCCGCTTAGTCGCAAGCGCGGCTGCAAATCCGCAAACTGCTGGAGCAGCAGTAACGAATCCGGCTTCGGCATTCGTGCGGTGCTTGAGAAGACCGAAGAGGCTGGTGCACTCACCATCAACGTGGCTGCAAAGTGTTTCAGGCCGGCGCACATAATTCCTCCTATGTCAGGGTTCATGAAAGAACGTAATTCGTTCTGGCGATCCATTCTCTTCGGTTTTGGCGGGCCATTCGATTACGACCAGGCGATGGCACTCGGGGCACGTGAGTGTAGTTGTTTCGGTTTCGATGTGGTGACCGCAGATGCAGTCGACGGAATAGACCGATGTCGCACGCATCTGAGTCGAGGACCGCATTAGGCGGCCCCTTTCCTTTCTTCGCGGTCTTTGCGGTTGATCACGGACACGGATTCGATGACGATCTCCGTCACCGGCCACTGGACCTTTACCGGCCCGTTGTCGGTCTCGATGGTGCGGTCGTACTCGCGATAGACCAGTTCGCCTTCGATGAAGACTTGGTCGCCGGTCTGGATCTTGGAGCAGTAGTCGGCAGTGCCCGCGTATGCAATGCAGGTGTGCCATTGGGTCTTCTCCTGCCAGGTGCCTTCGGCATCTTTGTAGCGCTTGGTTGTCGCGACGGACAACTTCGTCATGCTCTTGCCGTTCTGGGTTGAGCTGGTGCGGGCGTCCTTGCCGGCGAAGCCTGCGATGGTTACTCGATTGATCGTCATTTGTTTTGGTTCCTTTCTGGAATGGGACTTAGGGTTGCGCAATGCGCACCCCCTGCCTTCCCGGCGAGGGACGGAGGGTAGCAAAGGCAAGTCAGGGGGGACCACCCACACTTGCAGCGCCAGCGGAAAGTGCGGAGCGCAGCGGAGGCCTGCAGCGTAGCGAAGGCTGGGGGATGACTTGCCTGCGCGAGGAGGCGGCGCCCCTTAGCAATGAAGAGAAGTGGTTGCATAGCGTCCTGTTTCCGCATCGAATCCGTTCAGCTCGACGCTTCAGCGACGCGGCGAATGCCGTCTCGCCGCTCGATGTAAACGATCAGGTTGATCAGATCGCCGATCTCGCCCTGGATCGCTCGGTATGGAATGTCTACATCGGCGCGAAGCGATAAGCTGCTAATCGAGACAAGGCCTGCAGTGCCGAGTTCGCGTGCACGGTTGAGATCGATCCCGCGTGCCCGGTGTTGAGCGCGTCGAGTAAGTCGAACGCTTCGCCGCCGCGTACTTCACCGATGATCAAGCGGTCGGGCCGATGCCGGAGCGTCGCTTTGACCAGATCGCGAATCGTACGCCGGAGTGTTGTTCGGCTGTCTTGCGAGCTTCGAAGCGGAAGACGTTGGGATGATCGATCTTCAGCTCCGCCGTATCCTCGATGACTCCGAGCCGTTCCTGTTGCGGGATGAAGTCGATTAGAGCTTTGGCGAATGTGGTCTTGCCGGTATCGGTCCCGCCGGCGATTAGGATCGTTTTGCGCTGAACAACTGCATCCGCGAGCTGGGCGGCCAGTCCGGCTGAGAGAGCTCCGGCCTGGACGAGTTGCTCCATAGTGAACCAGTGCGGCCGGAACTTCCGAATCGTCAGTGTGACTCCCTGCAAGGAGCACGGCGGGAATCGCCGCTGCCACGCGCGAGCCATCCGGCAGACGAGCATCGAGCAGCGGTTTCGCTTCGCCAATGTCGTTCCCGAGCGATCGGGCGATGCGCTTGACGGCGTTCATCAAGTACTTCGGCTCGATCACCGCTTCAACTCGCGACACGAGACCGTTTCGCTGGGCGAAGATCGCTCCGTCACCGTTGACCATGACCTCGGAAACACCGGGATCGAGAACGATGTGCTCGATCGGCTGCAGGAACGGAAGAATGGTTTCGAGTGACATAGAACCTAGACCGAGAGCGAGTAAGCGCGATCTGTTCCGGCGAAAGCGCGGTTGCGTTTTCGTGCTGACGCGACAGTGCGGCTGCGAGATGGTCCGCATTGTCCGTGAAGATCTGAGCGTCGTAGCGCGGCCGCGAAGTCGCGACGTAAGCCAGCGTTTCGTCGATCAGCGCCCGGACGCGGCTGTCGCCGGTATCGATGTGGATGAGCGCTCGGTCGACGGTCGCGCCCTGAGAGGAGTGGGACGTCATCGCGTAGGCGTAGTCGAGGTGTTTGTTGTCCTTCAGATTCCAGCCGACAGTGCGGCTCGAATCGTCCAGCTTGACCGAGATGTTGCCGTGTTCGTCGAGGCTGGTGACCGTGCCGAGGTCGCGGCCGCTGATCGATTTCTCTTTCCAGGGCGCCGTGAACTGGACGCGTTCGCCTTCGGCAAAGGCACGTATTTCCGGTCAGTAGATGGCGACGCCTTTCACGCGTGACGGATCGTAGGTGACCGCCTTTCCGTCGGCTTTCTGACCGTGATCTGGTTGCGTTCCGCGTCGACCTGGATGACGGTCGCGTAGCTCTTCGCCTCCAGCCCGAGCGCCTCGCTGCCGCGGGTATAGCGAACGGAATCACCGACCCGGTAGGAACCCGCAACCTTGCGATCCTCGCCCGTGATCTCCTGGCGGTTGATGAGGACGGGCAGTTTGTAAACGTCGTCTCCGAGCTGGCCGGATTCGCGCAACTCCGCGCGGATCGCGGCGTTCAGTTCGCGCCGGGAGTTGTTGTCGGGCGAGACGACCAGCGTGCCTTCGGGCGACGCGGCGAAGGCTTTAGCGATGGCTTTGAAGCGTCGCCGCGATGTTCGATCGCTGAACCGGTCCTGCTCGGCGAGCAGTTCGACTCCCTTTTCGATCTGGCCGGATGCCATGGCTTCGACAACGTTCCGGAGCCCTTCATCTTTCTGCGAACGATCTTGCTGAGCGTCGCCGTTTCATCCCGGCGTGCTGCAGTTCTTCGAAGATCCGGCCCGCTTCGACCGATCGATGCTGGCGGATATCGCCGATCAGAAGGACGCGGTCTTGCGGCTGCAGACGATCGCAGGAAGTCGCGCATCTGCCTGCCCGAAGCCAGGCTCGACTCATCGACGAAGAACAGCCGCGGGCGGGCATCTTCGGTCGGCTGATTGCCTCGGGTAGGAACGCCTGCAGCGTTTCGGCCTGCATCCCTGCTTCCTTCAGACCCTTGGCGGCGCGGGATGTCGGGCCGAGCCCGATGGGCTTGTAACCGTGCTTGCTTCCGCGATCTCGGCGATCGAGCGGAGCGCGGTGGTTTTGCCCGTTCCCGCGCCGCCCTGAATGCCGAAGATCTGGTCCCGCGATGACAGCGCGTCGATGCACCAGTCGGCGCTGGTCTTCATTCAAAGCTGCCGTATCGATTCTCGATGCCGGCCGAAGGCTTCGCGATCGGCTCGCTTCTGCCAAGACCGGCACGCACGCGCTCGATGGTGTCGCGCTCGGTTTGGATGAGTTCCGGAGTGGTGTAGCGAGCCGCCGGAGCGTTCGGGCGGACGTGCTCCACTTTCTGAAACTGGCCCTCGTTCACTGCCGGTCCAGCTCGGCCTGGATCTCCGGCAAGCGGATCTTTCCCTGCACATGCCGGAGGGCATCGCGGATCACTTCGAAGTGTTCGAATACGGCGCTGCGTTCCCGAGGCGCTCGCGGGCGAACGTCACGGCCGCTTGTGCTTTCTCCTGAATCTTTCCGGCGTCAGCGCATGCGATTTACGTTCCGCGGCTTCGGTGACAACATGCGCCGGCTGGTTGCCGAACTCGGCCGCATTCCGTCTTGTGCATCGCCCGGAGTTCGTCCGGAGTGAGCTTCAGTTTGGCTTCCCGGTTCTGGTGCTTGATGTTGTTGATGGCCTCCGCTCCGGAGAGTCCGCGTTCCTCCAGTTCGCGCTGGATCTCGGCATTGCGCAGGCTTTCCGCGTCGAGATACTCCGCGAGTATCCCTTGATCTCCGGCGCGTGGTTCGGTCCCCGTTCGATCTTGTAACCGGCCTGCCGGAGCTGGTATTCGAGCTGATTCTGATAGACCGCCGTCGCCATCGACTGGATCTTGAAAGCTCATACGGCTGCAGCGATCGCGCCTGGCCGCGCGCGTCTTCGGTCATGTTGAAGACGACCACGTGCGTGTGCAGGTGCGGCGCCGGATAGCCGTCCACCGGGCCGCGCCGTATCGTGCTCGAACGTCGCCGCTATCCATTTGCCTGTGTTCTCGGCCGGAGTTTCCGCCCATGCGGGCCTGGACATACTTCTCCGTTTCGCGAGCGCGGCGCGGACCGCGGATCGATGCGCCTCGCGCACCCGCTCGTCCTCTCCGACCAGCGCGGTCAGGCTCACGGTCTTCGGAGCATTGAAGGTCAGATCCCATCCGGCCCGATGGCCACTTCTTCGCCGGCTTGGGTCTGATCGTATCCCGATGCTTGATGAGCTGCTCGCCCGTTTGCGGGTGCTGCCCTTCGGCCAGACGGTCGAAGGCTTCGCCCGTTACTTCGCCCGAAAGGCCGAGCGCTGCGGCGAGCTGGCCATGCCACTCGCCGCGCAACGTGCCGCCTTGAGTGAAATAGGAGTTCGATGCCGAGGAATACTCCGCCCGGTAATAACTCTGAACTTTGGCGCCGGTGAGTGGCTTTGAGATGTCGAGCATGGGTTACCCGAAAATTTCTGAGCCGATGTAGCTGTCTTCCGGGGGCTGTTTCTGTGAGCTCTGCGGGCCGATTGCGAGCCGGGAGCTTGCGTCCGGAGCCGCGGCTTCGGCTCGGTTCGGGATCGAGCTGTCGATTCTGACGGCGGGAATGATGCGCTCGATCAGGTCCGGCGCGCTGCCGCTTCGGCCGCGGCCGGAACCGATGGAGACCACTTTATCCTGCTGCACGAAATAACCGGTAGATCGTCGAGCCCCTGGATTTCCGACTCCATGACCACCGGATCGATCACGCGCTCGGTGCTGAAGGTGCCGTTTCTGCTCGAACCAGGCGCGACGGTTTGCTCTCGCGCATCGTTCGAGTTGAGCCTTGCCGATGAGTTCGCTCAGATGCTTGGCCGCGCGCGGCTCACGCGTCCGGAGCACGATGTTCGTGTAAGCCTGGCTGAGGATGGTCTCGGCCTTTTTCCCGTAGAGCGCATCGAGCTGGCTCATCCCCTGGAAGCCGAGCACGATCGGGTTGTCGGACTTGCGCTGCTTCGTCAAGGCGCTGTGCAACTGGGGCAAAGCATTCAGCGACGCGAGCTCATCGAGCATCATCCAGACACGGTTCTGGCCTGGCTGCGGCGCGGACGTCTGCAACTTCAGGATCAGCATGTCGAGCCAGAGACTTTGAACGGGCCGGAGGGCGTCAATGGTATCCGGCGTTGACGTGATGAAGATCCATCCTTTGCGCTCTTTGCCCACTCCCGCACGGTCCAGGAGCGGCGGCCCTCAGGATGCGTCGGCATCATTCGAGCGGCTTACCGGCTTCGTTGAGACTGCCGAGAATACCCGCGCGCTGCGGCGCTGCGTTGGCGGTTAGTGTGTGTTGATGTTCAGTTCCTTTGACTCGCTCGTCGATCTCTTCCGGGTGCGCCATCCAGTAGGCGAACTCGTTGACCGTGGGCTTGTAGGTCGCGAGCAGGTAGGAGAAGATCGCCCGCGTGTGAGAGAGGAAGAACTGCTGTCGAGTCGGCTCGTCCGGGAATAAGCCGATCGCAATCGGCGTAGCTTCGGCTTCATCATCCGCTTCCTCTCCGATCGGCCAATAAGGGCATCGTTCATCCTTCGGATTGAGGACCCATCGCCGCGATCTTCGCGGTAGAACTCACGAATGTACTCGCGGTCCGGATCGAAGATGATCGCCACTTCGTTGCGCGCCGCGATCTGATAGATGATCTGGCGAATGAGGGTTGACTTGCCGCTGCCGGTATCGCCGGCAATCTGGATGTGATGCGCCTCGCGGTCGCGTTTGATGATCAGATCCTTCGCTTGTTCGCCCAGGAACCACTCGAGGAGATTGCGACGATTCTTGATCCGGAAGCGCAGTCCGTTGCCCTTGGTCCGCCGATTGAAACGCCAGCGGCTAATCAGACGTGGGCCGCGCAACAGCGTCCATCGCGGGCCTTTGCGTCGTGCTTTCGGTCGAGATAGGCCCCGCCGATAACGAGCAGGACGAAACATATTCCGAAGCCGATAAGCGGTGTCCGTAACACCTGATCTGGTGATTCGCCGTTGTAGATTTCCTTTCCAGCCAAGCGACGAACTTGTCCGGCTTCATTCTGACCTCGCGCATGGTTAGACTGTCGGAACGTGTTCCAGCGAGGTGCTCGTCACCGCATCCCCGGCCCGGAGAAGACGACCCGAAACCTCGGTTCCTTGTGGCCCAAACTGAAGCTGCCAAACAGGCTCAAGCGGAGGTAAGTCGGGAAGTAGAAACGCTCGAGTGGAGCGGCCGATCGGAGCAGCCAGACCCGCAGCAACAGGGCTCCAACTATGATGCTCACGAGCATTCCCGTCAGGCGGAACACGGGGGCGCGCTGAGGCCAAACGGGACGGCATCTAATCAGTCATTTGGGTTCTTTGCTCCTCATTAAATGAATGCGGCTTTCGGCCATTGCCCGCTTTTGTTGTTTCGGCTTGCTCAATCAGAAACCGAAGGCGATCCTCGGTCAGTGGATCTGATGATGAATCTCATCCAACCTTTCAGCGCCAGCATGATCTTTCTCAACGCCATCACTTCCTCCAGAACCAGGCGTGTTCCCGCGAGGAATCTCTAGACACTCAAGAATGGCTTGGCGGCTCCATTGGCTCGCGGTTTGGCTCGCCTGTTTGGCCCTTTCCGCGAGCTGCTGTGCCTGTTGTTCCGGACAATCGTACGGCGAGGACCGAATCGAATTTCCGTCGTTCTTGTTTTTCGCTTTCATCGTGCCCGCCAAGTCTCCGAAAGTCTGGGTTTACCTGGGTAAACACGTTGGCTGAGGAAGTCCCGCAGGCTCAGCATGTTTACCCCGGTATACCTGGAAGGGGTGGCATATCGTTTTGAGACACCCGATGCGAAGCATCGCCTCTTTCTGCCGGGTTCGATGCTGTTGGAGCGAAGCGACGACGGCTGCTCCTGCG
>CAVTRH010000017.1:0-181832 GCA_963736985.1 uncultured Acidobacteriaceae bacterium | reverse complement strand
CGGGAGTAACTCAATGGTAGAGTCACAGCCTTCCAAGCTGTTGGTTGCGAGTTCGATTCTCGTCTCCCGCTCCAATTCCTGACCGCCGCACTCGAACTTTCCCTGGGTGTGAAATCGCGAGCCTTCGTGCGTCACAGGAAGGATGGGGGACTCGAAAGATTTCTCGCCTAAGCTTTGGCCTGTTTTCCGGCAACTCAAGAACGCTGATGTCCTTGGATTAGGCGCCTCCGCCGCCTCCAAGCGCACCGATTCGCTCGCCGCCCGCACCAAATACGCAGACAAAATAGTAGATTCCGTGTGCCCGTATTGCGCCGTAGGGTGTGCGCAATTGGTCTACGTCAAGGACGACAAGATCATCGATATCGAAGGCGACCCACGCTCGCCGCTTTCGAATGGATGCTTGTGCCCGAAAGGCGCGGCCACGTTTCAGCTCGTGACCGGTTCACATCGCGTCACGAACGTTCTTTACCGCCGGCCGCACGGAAAGCGATGGGAGCAGATTCCGCTCGAGCAGGCCATGAGCATGGTCGCCGAGCGCGTCAAGAAAGCTCGCGACCAGCATTGGGAAGACAAAAGCGAGAAGGGCGACCCGCTGCGCCGCACGATGGCGATTGCGCATCTCGGCGGCGCGACTCTCGACAACGAAGAGAATTACCTCATCAAAAAGCTGTTCAGCGCGCTCGGCATCGTTCAGATAGAAAATCAGGCCCGTATTTGACACTCCTCCACGGTCCCCAGTTTGGGGACCTCATTCGGAAGGGGCGGCGCGACGGATTTCCCGGGTGACCTGGTGAATTCCGATTGCATCGTCATCGAAGGCTCGAATATGGCCGAGTGCCATCCGGTGGCGTTCCGCTGGGTGATGAAAGCGCGCGAGAAGGGCGCGACGGTCATTCACGTGGATCCTCGCTTCACGCGAACCAGCGCCGTCGCCAATCTGCATGTGCCCATCCGAGCCGGCACAGACATCGCATTTCTCGGCGGAATCATCCGTTACATCCTTGATAACGAGCGCTACTTCAAAGAGTACGTGGTGAACTACACCAACGCACCGGCGATTATTAACGAGAAGTTCCAGGACACCGAGGATCTGGATGGCCTATTCAGCGGCTGGGAGAAGAAGAAGGGCCAGTACGAAACGAAAACCTGGATGTACAAGGGGGTCGACCCGGAGCCGGCTGGAGGCGCGAGAGAATCGGAAGCCGGGAAAAAGGGCAAGCCTATCCAAAAGCAGCCGATTCAGGCCGAGCACACCGATCCCACGCTCGAGCACCCTCGCTGCGTATTTCAAATTCTGAAGCGGCATTATTCGCGCTACACGCCCGAGATGGTAGAGCAGACGTGCGGCATTCCGCCGCATCTGTTTCTTCGAGTCGCCGAGGCGCTGTGCTCGAACTCTGGGCGCGAGCGCACCGGGGCGTTTGTCTACGCGGTGGGCTGGACACAGCACTCGGTGGGCGTGCAGAATATTCGCTCCGCGGCCATCATTCAGTTGCTGTTGGGCAACATGGGACGTCCGGGCGGCGGGATCATCGCGCTGCGCGGGCACGCATCGATTCAGGGATCAACCGATATTCCTACGCTCTACAACCTGCTTCCCGGGTATCTGCCGATGCCGAAAGCGAAGCACGACAAAGATCTCGAGACCTACTTAAAGCTCAACGAGTCGCCCTCCGGCTGGTGGGGCGAATTCGACAAGTATTTCGTCTCGCTGATGAAGGCGTGGTTCGGAAACGCCGCCCGAAAAGATAACGATTGGTGCTACAACTATCTCCCGACCCTCACCGGCGATCACTCGCACATGAACACGGTTGTCGATATGGTCGATGGCACCGTCAAAGGCTACTTCGTCATGGGCGAGAACCCAGTCGTCGGCTCGATGAACGGCCCGCTGCAACGCAAAGGGCTGCGCAATCTCGATTGGCTGGTAGTGCGCGATTTCCAACTGACCGAAACGGCCGACTTCTGGCGTGAGGCGCCGGAAATCGAGCGCGGCGAAGTAAAGACTGACGAGATCGAGACGGAAGTCTTCTTCTTCCCTGCCGCCGCGCACACCGAAAAAGACGGCAGCTTCACCAATACCCAACGAATGCTGCAGTGGCACCACAAAGCGGTCGAGCCGCAAGGCGATTGCCGAAGCGAACTCGATTTTATCTTTAAGCTCGGCGAACGGCTGAAATATCTCTACCGGGGCGAATTCGATAAGCCGCGTAACTGGCCGATTCGCGATCTGACCTGGGATTACCCGACACATGGCCCGAAACGCGAACCCAGCGCCGAGGCCGTGCTGCACGAAGTGAATGGCTACACGGTCGCCGACCGAAAGCAGGTCGAAGGATTTACCTCGCTCAAAAACGACGGGTCCACGGCCTGCGGTTGCTGGATCTATTCGGGCTCCTACCGGGACGGAAAGAATCAGACCGCGCGCCGCAAGCCGTATTGGGAACAGAACTATCTCGCACCCGAATGGGCCTGGGTGTGGCCCCACAACCGCCGTATCCTATATAACCGCGCTTCCGCCGATCCCGAAGGCAAGCCGTGGTCGGATCGCAAAAAGCTGGTCTGGTGGGACGAAAAGAAAGGCGAATGGACGGGCGACGATATCCCCGATTTCATCGTCGAGCGCCCGCCCTCCTATCGGCCTTCGAAGCACGCGCGCGGCAAGGACACGATCTCCGGCATCGATCCGTTCGTGATGCAGTCCGACGGTAAGGGATGGATCTATGTCGCCGCGGGTCTTCAGGACGGCCCGCTTCCGACACATTACGAACCCGAAGAATCGATCGTTAAGAATCCGCTCTACGGCCAACACTGCAATCCCGAGCGCATGGAATGGCGCCGCAAAGACAACCCGTATCATCAACCCTACGACGATCCTCGTTTCCCTTACGTACTCACGACGTATCGCCTCACCGAGCATCACACTGCCGGAGGGATGAGTCGATGGCTCTCCTGGCTTTCCGAGCTGCAGCCCGAGATGTTTTGTGAGGTATCGCCGGAACTCGCGACCGAATGCGGATTGAAGAATGGCGGCTGGGCGACCATCCGCACCATTCGCGCCGAAATCGAAGCGCGTGTGCTGGTCACGGAGCGCATGCGCCCGCTCACCATCAAAGGCCGCACCATTCATCAGATTGGGCTCCCGTATCACTGGTCGAGCAAAGGCCTCGTGCGCGGCGATTCGGCGAATGAGCTGATCGGTTTTGTCGCCGATCCCAACGTATCGATTCAGGAATCGAAAGCCTTGACTGCCATGATCGAGCCGGGCCGCAAAAGCAAGAATCGACGCTACGTCACGAGCGGCCGCTTTGTGAAAAACCTGCCTGGGAAAGAAGAGCTGCGGGATTTGCCGAAGGCGCGTCATAAGCCTGAAACCAAACATGGCTACAAGGCTTTGGAGACCAAAGAAGGGAACGTATAACGGTGGCCGGCGAAAAAGGATTCTTCACGGACACGACGCTTTGCATCGGCTGCAAAGCCTGCGAGGTCGCCTGCAAGCAATGGAACCAGTTGCCAGACGATGGTCTGCTGTTCAGCGGCATGTCATACGACAATACCGTGCATCTCGGCGCTTCCACATGGCGTCACGTCGCGTTCATCGAACGGCCGGTGCCGCTTCGAGCCGATGACGAAGGCGCGTTTTCCTGGCTCTTTTCGTCCGACGTCTGTAAGCATTGCGCCCGCGCCGGGTGTCTTGAAAGCTGTCCCACCGGCGCCATCATTCGAACCGAATACGGGTCCGTGTACGTGCAACCGGATGTCTGCAACGGATGCGGATACTGCATCGTAAACTGCCCGTTCGGCGTCATCGACCGCCGGGAAGAAGACGGCCGCGCCTGGAAATGCACGCTGTGCTATGACCGTTTGCGCGAAGACATGATCCCGGCTTGCGCGAAAGCCTGTCCTACCGAATCCATCCAGTTCGGAGAACTGACGCAGCTACGCGAGCACGCGCAGAAGCGGGTTGAAAAACTCCACGAACAAGGGATGCCAGACGCCTATCTTTACGGCGCCTCCAAAGAGGATCAGCCGGGAACCGAGGGCTTGAACGCATTCTTTCTGCTGGTGGACAAACCGGAAGTTTACAACCTGCCGCCCGATCCCGTGGTTCCCACCAAGAAAGTAAAGGAGGCGTGGACCTCGATGGCCGCTGGCGCCGCGGCAATGGCGCTCGTCGCGATCGGAGCGGTCTTTTTCGGTTCGCGAGGTGATGGCGCATGATGGTGCGCTACAAGGATTCTGTCGATCCCATCGAAACTGACGCTCGCGATATCGACAGCGAGGTCGCTCTGCTGATCGGCGAAGCTGCGAGCCAGGAGTCTTCCGGCGCAAGCGATCAACACATTCGCGGGATGGCGCAGACCTGGCAGGAGTTGCCGGAGCCGCAGCCGGATCCCACTTACTACGATCGGCCATTGCTCAATGCTTCCGTTTGGGGCTGGGCCATACCCACTTACTACTATGTCGGCGGACTCGCGGGCGGCGCGCTCGCCCTCGCCGCCGCAGCCCAACTGAGAAGATCCAAAAGACTGCGCAGATTGATCCGGCGCTGCCATTGGATCGGGTTCATCGGCGCGGCGATTAGCGGCGGACTGCTGATCTATGATCTCGGCCTGCCGTCGCGCTTTTTTAACATGCTGCGCGTCTTCCGCCCCACCTCGCCCATGAACATGGGAGCCTGGATTCTCTCGGGGGCTGGCGGAACGTCGATGTTGACGCTCTTACTTCGAGAGCGGAGCGGCGTTACCGGCGCGATCGGAGAAGCGGCCGGTTTTATGGCGGGAGTTTTCGGCATGGGTCTGGCCACTTATACCGGCGTCTTAGTAAGTAACACGGCAGTTCCTATCTGGCAGCAATCGCGCCGCGTGCTGCCGATCCTGTTCGGCGCATCCGCCATGTCCAGCGTCGGCTCAGCTTTTGAGCTGTTCGTCGAAGACCCCGAAGAGCGCCGGATGACAAAGCTCTTCGGAACTGTAGGACAGGCGGCAGAGCTTGCCGCAAGCGTGGCGATGGAGCGGCAAGCATCCGTAGTTCCACGTGTGGCGATCCCGTTGAAGCGCGGTCTCAGCGGATTTCTGTGGCGCAGTTCAGCTCTCTTCACCGCCGCGAGCGTCACTGTCAGTTTTCTTCCCAATGCATTCACGCGCCAAACGTATCGGCGCAGGGTTTGCTCGGCACGGCCGGATCTCTGCTCATGCGAGTCGCAGTCGAACATGCGGGCGCAGTCTCCTCGCGCGATGCGCGCGCGTCATTCCATCAACAGCGGAACGTTTCGTTTTAGCCATCAACAACGAAACATTCTGTTTCAAAGCTGAGTCCTCCATACGCACACAAGTAAGTTGTTCGCGGCGGATGGCCGAAGCAGGCCGACTCCCGATGCCTCAATACTTTTCGCGCAGCGCAAATACATTTGCCCGGTTCAGTATTTTATTCCTTGTTTCCGCCCTAGTGGCCGTGTGCTGGCTCGGCTATCTCATTGTTCGCTCGCCGTACGAGATGATGCAAAACGTTCCGCGAGAGCAGCCTGTGCCCTTCAGCCATGAGCACCACGTAGGCGGCCTTGGCATCGATTGCCGTTACTGCCACACCACCGTCGAAGAATCGTCGTTCGCCAATATTCCCGCCACAAAGATCTGCATGAACTGCCATTCGCAGATGTGGGCCACCAGCCCAATGTTAGAGCCGGTCCGAGAAAGTTATCGAAGTGGTAAGTCGATCGAGTGGACGCGCGTAAACGACTTACCCGAGTTCGTCTACTTTGATCATAGTATCCACATTCATCACGGAATCGGCTGCACAAGTTGCCACGGGCGCGTGGACAAGATGCCGCTGACGTGGCAAGCGGCGCCGCTAACCATGGAGTGGTGTCTCAACTGCCACCGCCACCCCGAGCGATACGTGCGCCCGCGCGATCAGGTATTTTCGATGGACTATACGCCGCCTCCCGACCAGATCGCGCTCGGCAAGCGCCTGGTTCGCGAGTATCACATTCAAAGCCTCACAAGCTGCTCGACCTGCCACCGGTGAAAAGATGCCCAATCGCGATCTGATTCCGATAGAAGCGCTCACGCAGGGGAGAAATGGCAGGCTTTGGCGCACACCGGAGGAGTTCGAGGGCGCAGCCCTGAATGAATCGTTCGAAGACGTGGGAGAGGAAGGGATCGAGTTTTCCGGCGCCAGCAGGAGACGTTTCCTCTCCTTGATGGCCGGCTCAGCGGCGCTCGCGGGGCTGACCGGCTGCACACGGCAGCCCACCGAGACGATCATGCCTTACGTCGATCCGCCCGAAAACGTCATACCGGGCCGGCCGAAGTATTACGCCACGGCAGCGCCTGTGAACGGGATCGCGGAAGGTGTCATCGTCGAAAGCAACACCGGACGCCCCACGAAGGTGGAGGGAAATCCGGATCACCCGGCCAGTCTCGGCGCGACGAGTGTGCATTCCCAAGCTTGCTTGATGGACTTGTACGATCCCGATCGCGCGCGAGAGATTATTCATCTGGGGCTACCGGAAGATTGGGATTCGTTTCAGCTTGCCTGGCAGCAAGCTATGGCCCCGATTGCAGCGAGGCAGGGCGCGGGATTTAGCATCTTGACCGAGACGATCGTTTCGCCAAGCCTCGGAGCTCAGATCCAGACGGTGCTCAAGAAATTTCCGGCGGCCAAGTGGCGCCAGTTCGATCCGGCGGGACCGCACTCGGCGCGAGCAGCGGCGCAGATGGTGTTCGGCAAGCCGGTGAATACCTATTACAGACTCGACACGGCCGATGTCGTGGTGTCACTCGATGCCGATTTTCTGGCGTGCGGTCGGGGCTCCACTCGCTACGCCCGCGATTTCGCGTCGCGCCGGCGGCAGGGCGACCGTTTGGACATGAACCGGTTGTATGTGATTGAGAGCACGATGACTGCCACCGGCGGCAAAGCCGATCACCGGCTGGCATTGCGTTATGCCGAAGTGGAAGAATTTGCACGCGAATTGGCGGCCGCGCTCGGCGTCAGTGGCACTGGCTCAGGGAACGGTGCGTATGAATTCTGGGTAACGCGCATGGGGCGCGATCTCCAGGCGCATACAGGCGCGAGCGCCATCATCCCGGGCGAGCATCAATCGCCTGCCGTGCATGCGTTGGCCCATGCCATGAATGCCGCGCTCGGCAACGTGGGCAAAAGCGTCATCTATACGCAGCCGCTCGAGGTGCAGCCCCTCGATCAAGTGGAATCGTTGCGCGGGCTCACTCGCGAGATGAACGCCGGAGCAGTCGAACTGCTGCTGATTCTCGGCGGAAATCCCGTCTACAACGCGCCGGCCGATTTTCAATTCGCGGATGCACTCAACAAAGTCAAGACCTCGATTCACGCCGCGTTGCATTTCAACGAGACTTCGCTCAAGACGCATTGGCACATCCCGGAGCCGCACTTTTTAGAGGACTGGGGCGACGCGCGCGCGCTCGACGGCACGGTCACCATCATGCAGCCGTTAATCGAGCGGCTTTACGCCTCTCATTCGCATCTGGAGATCCTCGACGCGGCTTTGCAGTTCCCCGGGCGATCGTCGCTATCAGATTGTGCGCGCTTATTGGCAGCAAAATAGCGGTGCGCAAAGCACCGGTTCAGATGATTTCGAGCAGTGGTGGCGGAAGTCCGTGCACGACGGCTTAATCGCGGGATCTGCGCTGCCGCCCATTACTCCGGCCGTTCAGGGCACGTTCGGAGGAACGCAAACACAGGGCAGCGGGCTGGAACTGGTGTTCCGTCCCGACCTATATATGTACGACGGCCGCTATGCCAATAATGTCTGGCTTCAAGAACTGCCGCATCCCATGACGAAGCTCACGTGGGACAACGCTGTCTTGCTGAGTCCGAAGACTGCGAAGCGTCTCGACATGGACAATCAGCAGCACGTCGAACTTCGTTATCGCGGCCAGAGCGTCCAGGGTTCTGTGTGGATTCTGCCGGGCCATCCCGATGAAACGGTCACCGTCGATCTCGGATGGGGACGGACGCATTCCGGGCGGGCGGGCGATGGAGCCGGCTTCAATGCTTACGCCTTGCGCACTTCGGACGCGATGTGGACCGGCTCCGGCGCAGAGCTTCACAAACTGAGCGAGCCTTACCCGCTGGCGACCACGCAAATGCATCAGTCCATGGAGCACCGCGACGTGGTAATTCGAAACACGCTGGAGGGCTATAAGAAGAACCCCGATTTCGCGAAACAGACGGAGCACGAGCCGCCCACCAACCTGACGCTCTACCCGCAATGGAATTACACGGGCTATGCCTGGGGGATGTCGATCGACTTGACGGCGTGCGTGAATTGCCAGGCGTGCGTGATCGCCTGTCAGGCGGAGAACAACATCGCAGTGGTCGGGAAAGAGCAGGTGCTCGCGCGCCGCGCCATGCATTGGCTGAGGATCGACGTTTACTACGAAGGCGACATCAGCTACCCGACTGCTTACTATTCGCCGGTCCCGTGCATGCAATGCGAAAACGCTCCTTGCGAGCTGGTTTGTCCGGTGCAGGCCACCAATCACAGCAGGGACGGCTTGAACGACATGGTCTACAACCGCTGCATCGGAACGCGGTACTGCTCCAATAACTGCCCTTGGAAGGTGCGCCGCTTCAATTTCATGTTGTTTCAGGACTGGACGACGGAGACCTGGAAGATGCAGCGTAACCCGGACGTGAGCGTTCGCAGCCGCGGCGTCATGGAGAAGTGTACTTACTGCGTGCAGCGCATCCGCGAAGCGGAAATCAAGTCGGCAAACGAAGGACGCTTCATTCGCGATGGCGAGATTGAGACGGCCTGCATGCAGGCTTGCCCGACGCAAGCCATCGTCTTCGGCGACAAGAACAATCCGGCCAATCGAGTCGCCAAGCTGAAGGCCGAAAAGCTGAATTACGCCATGTATGCGGAGCTGAACACGCGCCCGCGAACCACCTATCTGGCTGAGCTTCGCAATCAGAATCCGGAGTTTCAAGGGGGGGCCAGTTGATCGCGCTTGAAGAACGGCAACGCCACACAGCACGGCCGTTAGACCCCAATAATCCTTTAGAGGTCGTAGCGCCGGGCACCACCTTCGAAACGGTCAGCGAACAAATCAGCTCGATTGTGCTGACGCGCAAGACGCCGCTCTTTTGGTGGTGCGCCTTTGGATTCGGCTTATTCCTGTTTGTCGTATTTGGCATCGCGATTACTTATTTGCTGGCGAAAGGCGTCGGGATCTGGGGCATTGAAATTCCGGTCGCCTGGGGTTTCGCCATCACGAACTTCGTATGGTGGATCGGAATTGGCCACGCCGGCACGCTGATTTCCGCTTTCTTGCTGCTCATGAACCAAGGCTGGCGCAATTCCATCAACCGCTTTGCGGAAGCCATGACCATTTTCGCCGTCATGTGCGCGGGGATGTTCCCGCTATTCCACCTGGGCCGTGCTTGGATCTTTTACTGGATTCTTCCCTATCCGAACACCATGACCGCGCAGCCGAACTTCCGCAGCCCATTGGTTTGGGATGTCTTCGCGGTCTCGACTTACTTTACGATCTCGGTCCTGTTCTGGTACATCGGGATGATTCCGGATCTCGCTACTTTGCGGGATCGCGCGCTGACGCGATTGAAAAAGGGCTTTTATGGCGTGCTCGCGTTTGGCTGGCGGGGATCTTCGCACCATTGGAAGCTTCACCAGACCGCGTGCCTGCTGCTGGCCGGCATTGCTACGCCGCTTGTGCTCTCCGTCCACACGGTGGTCAGCTTCGATTTCACGATCGCGATTTTGCCGGGCTGGCACTCCACCATTTTTCCGCCTTACTTCGTGGCGGGTGCGATTTATTCGGGCTTCGCGATGGTATTGGTGTTGGGCCTTCCACTCCGCGAGGTGTACGGATTGCACAACCTCATCACCGTGCGTCATTTGAACAACTGCGGAAAGCTGATGCTGACGACCGGGCTCTTCCTGGCCTACACCTATCTGATTGAACCGTTCACAGCTTGGTACGGCGGCAACGATTTCGAGATGTATACGGTTCACAACCGCGCAGTGGGACCACATTCCTGGAGTTATTGGCTGGTCATTCTGCTGAACGTGATTATCCCGCAGGCATTGTGGTTTTATAAAGTCCGCACCCGGCCAATCCCGCTGTTTGCTGTGTCGATGGTGGTCCTGGTCGGGATGTGGGTGGAGCGGTTCATGATCATCGTCACGGCTTTAGACCGTGATTTCCTGCCTTCTTCGTGGTCGAATTTCGTCGCAACGTTCTGGGATAACGCAACGTTCTGGGGCTCGATCGGCATGTTTCTCGTCTTGTTCATGCTCTTCGTGCGCTTCCTTCCCATGATCCCGATGGCGGAAGTGCGCGAACTGTTGCCCTTCTCGAAACCCGGCGGAGGGACTGAGAAATGAACGCAGACGAAATTTACGGTCTCGTGGCCGAGTTCGATGATCCCACAACGCTCGTGGAAGCCGCGCATGAAATAAAACGCGAGGGGTATCGAAAAGTTGAAGCGTATACGCCCTATCCAATCAAGGATCTGTATGAGGTAATTCCCGGTCCGAATCTGGTTCCTCCCATCGTTTTAATTGGTGGGTTGATAGGAGCCGCAACAGCTTGGAGCATGGAATATTACATCGCGGCCATCGATTATCCAATCAACGTCGGCGGACGCCCGCTCTATAGCTGGCCGATGTTCATTCCGATCCTGTTCGAGCTGACTGTCTTGTTTGCGGGAGTATTCGCGTTTTTCGGCACGCTGGCGCTGTGCGGTTTTCCCCGGCCGCATTTCCCGTTGTTCAATTTGCCTCAATTCAGCCAGGCTTCGAGCAGCCGCTTCTTTCTTTGCATCGAGAAGCAGGATCCGATGTACAACGCCGAAATGACCGGTGATTTTCTGCGTGGTCTCAATCCGATAGGAGTTTGGGAAGTTGAGAACACTTAGCTCAATTGCGACGCTAGCCACGCTTGTTTTATTGATGGCATCCTGCCGGCAGGATATGCAGGATCAGCCGAGGTACAAGCCGCTCGGCGCTAGCCGGTTTTTTGCCGATGGGCGCGATGCGCGGCCGATTCCGGCTGGGACTATCGCTCGCGATGAGCTGAACGATACGGACTCTTTTTACACCGGGCGAGGCGAACGGCACGTTTCTCGATACCATTCCGCTTCCGGTCAACGCCGCGTTGCTCGCTCGCGGCCGCGACCGGTTCGATATTTTCTGCAGCCCATGCCACGGACGCACCGGGGATGGCAACGGAATGGTTGCTCAGCGGGGAGTGAAAATTCCTGCCGATTTTCATACCGATCGACTACGCTCCGTGCCGCCGGGCTATCTCTATCAAGTCATCAAAAACGGTTACGGAGCAATGGGCGATTACGGCGATCAGGTCCCGGTAAACGATCGCTGGGCCATCGTCGCCTACATAAGAGCCTTGCAGCTCAGTAGAGATGCAACGCTCGCCGATGCGCCGCCGGATGCTCGTTCCAAGCTCGGAGCTCAACCGTGACAACCGCCTTTAACGTATCGCCCGAACTGGAGCTCGATCTTCGGCGAGTGTTCAAGCCCGCGCTCGGCGGCGGTATTATTTTCGGCGTCGTCAGCATCATCGGCGGCATTTACGATCCCAACGATTTTTTCAGATCCTATTTGATGGGATACCTTTTCTGGCTGGGGTTGACGCTCGGCTGCATGGGTATTGTGATGTTGCAGTATTTGACTGCGGGCGCGTGGGGAATCATGACGCGCCGCACGCTCGAAGCCGCCAGCCGGACTCTTCCGTTGTGCGCGCTTTTATTTATCCCCGTCGCGATTGGTATGCCGTGGCTTTACGATTGGGCGCATTCGGATCTGGTCCGGAATGAATACGTCCTGCGGCATCGCGAGGTGTACATGAATCCGGCAATGTTCATCGGCAGGGCGATCGTTTACTTTGCCATCTGGGGAACATTCATGTTCTTTCTCAACAAATGGTCCGCGGAGCAGGACGAGACCGGCGGATTAGAAAAGCGGCTCGCCAGGCTGAGCGCTCCCGGACTGCTTATCTATGTCTTCACCATCACCTTTGCAACTGTCGACTGGGCGGAATCCTTGGAGAATAACTGGTTCTCGACCATTTGGGGCTTCCTGTTTGTGGCTAGAGAAGGTTTGGCGGCATTTGCGTTCATCATTATCGCCATCACGCTGCTTGCGCGAAGGGAGCCGCTGGCCAGCAGATTCAAGCCGGCACACCTGCACGATCTTGGTAAGTTGCTACTCGTCTTCGTAATGTTGTGGGCCTATTTCGAGTTTTCGCAGTTGGTGGTTATCTGGTCGGGTAATTTGACGGATGAAATTCCTTGGTACCTGCACAGATTTGCAACCTCCTGGGGATGGTTAGGCGTTCTACTCATCGTGTTGGAATTCATCGTGCCGTTTCTCATGCTGCTGTCGCGTCCCTTGAAAAGGAATGCGAAGGCGCTGTGCTGCGTGGTCGGGATCATCATCTTCATGCGATGGGTCGATCTGATGTGGATCGTCATGCCGGAGTATTACCAGCGTGGCTTCCGGCTGACTTGGATGAATTTTTGCGTGCCGCTGTCCATTGGGTGTCTCTGGATAGCGGTGTTCGTATGGCAGATCAAGAAGCGTCCCTTGCTGCCTCTGCAGGCGCCCAATCTCGAAAAGGCATTACAGCATGGCGAATAACGTCACACGCGGAGTTGGCCTGTCTGAGCCCGCGCCCGAGCCGCGCCGTGAAGATATCGGGTTCGAGCATTCGGATGTCAATACGCGCGGCACTCTCATTACGGTCATCAGCGTTCTCGTGGGCGTGTGGATCTTCAGCGCCTTGGTCTATGCTTGCTTCGCCTTACTCGCGCACGAGCGCGCCATTTCCAGCCCTCCGCCTTTGCCCATCGAAGCGCATGGGAATCCGATGCCTCCGGAGCCGCGCTTGCAGAGCTCGCCTCGGCAAGATTTGAAGACTATGCGAGCCCACGAGGATTGGGAGTTGAATCATTATTATTGGATCGACAAAGACAAGGGAACTGTCGCGATTCCGATCGAGCGCGCCATGGCGATCTTGGCGCAACGTGGCATTCCGCCGCAAAAAGCGCCCGCGAACCTTCAGCTTTCCGTACCGCAGGCCGGGACGCGCCAGACCGGGTTCGAAGGGAAAGTGGAGCCGGAGCCACGATGAAGTTTCACGTCCACATGGCGGCTGTGACTGTTTTATGCGCGGTTCCTTGCCTCGCGTCTGCGCAGAGTTCGGTGCGCTACCCGAATTTGCCGCCTAAATTTGACGGCATCGGCATCGAACAACACCTGAACGCGCAGGTGCCGCTGGACACTGTCTTTCATGACGAGTCCGGCGCGGCCGTGCCCTTGCGAACTTACTTCCGGCAGAAGCCCGTCCTTCTGGCGCCTGTCTACTACACTTGCCCGATGCTGTGCGGCCAGATTTTGAGCGGACTCGTCGCCGGATTACGTCCCCTGTCCCTGAAGCCAGGGCGGGATTTCGAAGTCGTCGCCATCAGCTTTAATCCAGCCGAGACCCCGCAAGACGCCGCGAAGAAACGCAACCAGTATTCGCACAGCTATTCGAGCAAAGCCGGGCCGGCTGGCTGGCATTTCCTGACCGGCTCTCAAGCATCCATCGCCGCCGTGATGAATGCCATTGGATTTCATTACCGCTACGATCCTTCGACCAAAATGTTCATTCATGCGAGCGGCGTTATGGTCCTCACGCCCGAAGGCCGCGTGGCGCGCTATTTCTACGGCGTGAATTATGAGCCCAAAGATTTCAAGCTAGGTCTCGTCGAAGCCTCGCATAATCGCATCGGCTCGCCGGTGGATCAAATTCTGCTGTTCTGCTATCACTACGATCCGAAAACCGGAAAATACGGCGCCGTCGTTCTCAATATGCTGCGGCTGGCGGCCGTCCTCGTCCTCGTCGTGATGGCGGCCGCAATCTTTTTCCTTTGGCGGCAAGATCTCCGCCGCTATCGGAACGTTCTGAAGGAAGTTCCGCGCGTATGATCACGAATTTCCATTTGTGGCCTGTGTCGGCTTCTTCCATCGCGGGGGAAGTGGATCTGTTTTTCGTGCTGCTGCTCATCATCTGCACTACCATTGCGGTTGGCATCGCGGCTTTTCTGATCTATTCGGCAATCCGGTATCACCGCAAGTTTGAAAACGAGCTCGGCAGCCAGAAACGTTATAACATCCCGATCGAGGTCGCGTGGACGGTCATCCCGTTCATATTCTTCCTCGGGTTTTTTGCATGGGGCTCGGAATTGTACTTCGAAATCGAGAGGCCACCCGACAACGCGATCAGCATGTATGTAGTGGGGAAGCAATGGATGTGGAAAATACAACATCCCGAGGGGCAGCGCGAAATAAACGAATTGCACATCCCGGTGGGAAGGCCCGTGAAGCTCACCATGACATCGGAAGACGTGATTCATAGTTTCTTTGTCCCCGCATTTCGGACCAAGCAGGACGTATTGCCGGGCCGTTACACCATGACTTGGTTCGAAGCCACCAAACCGGGCAGATATCACTTGTTCTGCTCCCAATATTGCGGAACGAAGCATTCCGGCATGATCGGTTGGGTGTACGCGATGAGCCCGGCGGATTACCAGACCTGGCTGACGCAGGGCGCAACAGAGGGGTCGCTCGCCTCAACCGGCGAGAAATACTTCCATCAGTTCGGGTGCGCTAATTGCCACCAGTTCAACAGGCAAGGCCGGTGCCCCGATCTGCGGAATCTATACGGGCGGCCCGTGCTCCTGACCTCGGGGCAAACCATTACGGCGGACGATTCGTATATCCGCGAAAAGCTGCGCGATCCGAATGCGCAAATTCCCTGGGGATTCGCGCCAAACGTGATGCCGAACTTTACCGGGGTGGTGTCGGAAGAGCAAGCGCTTGCCCTGATTTCCTACATCAAAGCGCTCGGCCCGCAGCCCGGCACGCAGGAGCCGGCCAGCTCCGGCACCACGCCCAAAGAATTCGGAACGCAAAAAGGAATTGGCGGACCGGGCGCCACGTCCAATGCCGGTTCGCAGGTGGAGACGCGTTGAGATGATCGAAGCTATCGCCGAAAAAGTCGAAAAGAACTACTTGAATGAGAAGCAGGGTGTCCTTTCTTGGCTTCTCACCACCGACCATAAGCGCATCGCGATTCTTTACACGTTTTCGATAACTGCATTTTTCTTTCTCGGCGGCTTCTTCGCGCTCATGATGCGGCTGGAACTGCTTTCGCCGCGCAACTGGCTGGTTAGTGCCGAAACGTACAACAAGCTGTTTACGATGCACGGGATCATCATGGTTTGGTTCTTCCTGATCCCATCCATTCCCAATACGTTGGGAAATTTCCTGATCCCGATGATGGTGGGCGCGAAAGACCTGGCCTTCCCGAAACTCAACTTACTCAGTTGGTACGTCTTCATGCTGGGCGGCGGCGTCACCATCTACGCTCTATTTCGCGGCGGCGTCGACACAGGCTGGACGTTTTATACGCCTTTCAGCACCAGTTACTCCACAACCTATGTAGTTGCGGCGGCAATCGGAATTTTTATATCCGGGTTCTCGTCGATCATGACCGCCGTCAACTTCATTGCCACTGTTCATCGCATGCGCGCTCCCGGCCTGACTTGGTTCAAGTTGCCCATTTTCGTCTGGTCGATGTACGCGAACAGCCTGGTGCTCGTTCTCAATACTCCGGTGTTGGCGATCACATTGCTGATGGTTGCGGTAGAACGCTTCGCTCAAGTAGGCATCTTTGATCCGGCGCTCGGCGGAGATCCCGTCTTGTTCCAGCACATGTTCTGGTTTTACTCGCATCCGGCGGTGTACACCATGGTCCTCCCGGGCATGGCCGTGGTCAGTGAAATCATTCCCGTGTTCTCCCGCAAGCCGCTTTTCGGCTATAAAGCCGTTGCATTTTCGAGCGTTGCCATCGCAGCCATCGGATTTCTAGTCTGGGGCCATCACATGTTCGTGGCCGGCGAATCCGTATATTCCGCCATGGCATTTTCCTTCTTCAGTTTTTGCGTGGCCGTTCCTTCTGCCATCAAAGTGTTCAACTGGACCGCTACCGTTTATCAGGGCTCCGTCTCCTGGGACACCCCCATGCTGTACGCCATTGGATTCATCGGCCTGTTCACCATCGGCGGCATGACGGGATTGTTTCTTGCGGCGCTAGGCATGGACGTCCATATGCACGACACTTACTTCGTCATTGCCCATTTCCATTACATTATGGTGGGCGGAACCGTCATGGCCTATCTGGGCGGCGTTCATTACTGGTGGCCGAAGATCAGCGGGAAAATGTACCCCGAAGGACTCGCCCGTCTTTCGGCTCTGATCGTCTTTCTCGGCTTCAATCTGACATTCTTTCCGCAATTCGTTCTCGGATATCTCGGCATGCCCCGGCGCTACGCCGCCTACCCGGAGGAATTTCAGATGCTTCATGTGCTCTCCACCGCCGGCGCGTCGATTTTGGGCGTAGGCTACCTGCTGCCGCTTTGTTACCTCATTTGGGCGTGGAAATACGGCAGAGTTGCAGGTCCAAACCCCTGGCGCGCTACCGGTCTCGAGTGGAAAAGTTCGTCACCTCCACCGGTCCATAATTTCGAAGTGCCTCCCGTCGTAACCGCCAAACTGCCCTATGATTACGAGGCGATGAAGGAGGAGTTGCAACTTGTCTGAGCTTGCTACACTCGCCTGCCGCGAGCAGTTCATAACCCCCGAACAGCAGCGGCAAACCTCCAGCATCGGCATGTGGGTGTTTCTGGCGAGCGAGATTATGATGTTCGGCGCGCTCTTCACGGCCTACACGGTCTATCGCATGAGCCACCCGCAGGCCTTCGATGCCGGAAGCGCCGACATGAACATCTGGCTCGGCTCTATCAACACCGCAATTCTGCTTACCAGCAGCCTGACTCTGGCCTTTGCCGAGCACAGCGCGCAAGCCGGGAGTCAGCGCCTGCTCGGAGTGTTTCTGACAGCCACCATGCTCATCGGCCTGGTATTCCTTGCGCTTAAATTCACCGAATACTATCAGCATTTCGAGGAGCACAAGGCACCGGGGCTTTGGTTTAACGATTCCAGCCCGTACGCGAGCGGCATCGAAATGTTTTTCGTCTTCTACTTCATCATGACGGGCCTTCACGCGCTCCACATGATCATCGGGCTCGGAATTCTTTGCGTCTTGCTGTTCCGCACGTTCGTAGGGACTTTCACGGCGGAATACCATACACCCGTGATGTTCGGGGGGCTCTATTGGCACTTCGTCGACATCATCTGGATCTTTCTATACGCCATCTTTTATCTGCCTGGATTGCACAAATGACCGAGCCGCACCTCAAACCAAAAAGCTACGTGTTCACCTGGCTTGGCCTCCTGGGTCTGACTCTTTTGAACACCCTGATCGCGTTCCTGAATCTGGGCCCGTTCAGCACGATCATCGCGATCGGCATCGCAGCCATCATGGCGTCGCTCGTAGCGGGTTTCCTAATGCATGCGCTGTATGACGCACAGATCATTCGCGTCATTCTCGCTGGCGGAGTGATCTGGTTTCTGATCATGATCACCCTTACACTCGGCGATTACGGCACCCGCGGTTGGCTGCCCTTCCCTGGCAAATAGGGCCGGTACAAGTCCCACAACTGGGAAGCGTATTCCTACGGAACGCATTTCCCAGGTCACGTTTCGCTGGTCTCCGCGTCTACAGAGCGAAATGCAAGTTCGAATCAAGACTGGTGTAGATGTGTCGACTTTTAAGGAAATCGCGTCATCTCAGGCATATACCGGGCTGTGGCGGAAAGCGGTCGCGTTAGCTACCCCTGGCCATCGGGAGCGCTGCCCAAAGTGCGGCTCGAGGGACTTCCTGCGGTCTCACCGCAAAAACCTGGTCGAATTTGCCCTGAGTGCGTTCGTTTTGCCCTACCGCTGTTCTCATTGCTACTATCGCTTCTTCCGGTCGCATCAAGACACGATCTCATCGCCACCGGTGAAATATCGCAACCAGTATCCTTCGCTCCAGCACGCGCGCAGAACCTAGCTTTTCCGTCCGAACATCGCCTTCAAAGCGGCAAAGAGCTAACGGCACAAACACCAGCGACCCAAGCGGGCTCGCAACAGTGCGCGCCATCGATCTCCTTGCGGCATGTCGTGCAGTGCCAGCAGAAAAATCGGAAACCAACAGATAAGCACGGCCCAAGCGACCGTGGCGCGGACAGAAGCTTTCGTGCTCCAGCGTCCAAATTGCAACGGGAGTCGCAATAGTCCACGCAATGACCAGAAACTCGATCATTCACGCCTTCGACCCGCGCGAAATCAGGTCAACGTCTTTAGCGGCTCCTTCACGATCAGCCTGGGTTCGGTAACTCGCTGCACGTTCTCCACACTAAACCCCGGCGCAATCTCTTCGAGCATGAGGCCTTCGGGGCTCACTCGAATATAGGCCAATTCGGTGATGATAACGTGCACCACCTTCAAACCCGTAAGCGGCAGCGAGCACTTCTTCAGGATTTTGGGAGCACCCGTTTTCGTCGTGTGCTCCATCGTCACGATTACCCGGCGCGCGCTCGCGACCAAATCCATCGCGCCGCCCATACCCTTCACCACTTTGCCCGGCACCATCCAATTCGCGAGATTACCCTGCTCATCCACCTCCATGGCCCCGAGAATGCTCAGGTCGATGTGCCCGCCGCGAATCATCGCAAACGATTCCGCGCTTGAAAAAAACGAGCAGCCGGGTAGCTCCGTTACGGTTTCTTTGCCCGCATTGATCAGGTCCGGGTCTTCTTCTCCTGCAACTGGATACGGCCCCACGCCGAGCATCCCGTTCTCCGATTGCAAAATCACTTCAATGGCGGGCGGGACGCAATTCGCAACCAGCGTCGGCATCCCGATCCCGAGATTCACATAGAAGCCGTCCTCGAGCTCCCGCGCGGCCCGGCGCACAATGCGATCGCGCTTATCTGTGTCCTTCGTTTTATCGGCAAGGGAAGTCGAGTTCACGCCGTGACCTCCGGCCTGCGTAATGTCCGACGCTCGATCCGCCGTTCGTAATGTTCGCCTTGCAGGATGCGCTTCACGTAGATGCCCGGCGTCATCACGTGGTCGGGTTCGATATCCCCGGCACCAGATGCTCCACTTCGGCGATCGTGATGTGCGCTGCCGTCGCCATCATGGGGTTGAAGTTGCGCGCCGTCTTGCGATACACCAAATTCCCAAGGCGATCGCCTTTCCATGCTTTCACGAGAGCGAAATCGGCCGTGAGCGCGCCTTCGAGCAGATACGTCCGCCCATTAAACTCGCGCACTTCTTTTCCTTCCGCGACCGCGGTCCCCACCCCGGTCGGCGTGTAAAAAGCCGGGATCCCCGCGCCTCCCGCGCGAATGCGTTCGGCCAACGTGCCTTGCGGCACAAGCGTTACCTTTAGCTCTCCCGAAAGCATCTTCGCGGCCAGCAAACGGTTTTCGCCCACGTAGCTTCCAATATGCGAAGCCACCATGCCGGATTCGAGCATCAGCCCCATCCCGAATCCGTCGATGCCCATGTTGTTGCTGATCGTGTGCAGTCCCTTCACACCCTTGCGCACCAGCGCCGCAACCAGGTTTTCGGGAATGCCGCAGATGCCGAAACCGCCAATCATGAGCGTCGCGCCTTCGAAGATATCCGCTACCGCCTCATCGGAAGAAGCAACTACTTTATTCACGCACTGCCCCTCAACACCAACGCGATCATAGCAACTTAACCGCGCGCTGCCTGCAATGCGACTGCGGCCTTTGACGCCGGCTTGCGGCCCAGGTGATCGCAGATCATGCGCCCCGCCGCCGCCACTTTCGTCAAGATCCGCGCCGGTTTCTATTCTCATGCCGTTCAGCATGTAAAGCACGTCCTCAGTCGCCACATTGCCCGTCGCTCCCGGCGCATACGGACATCCGCCTAAACCCGCAACCGAACTATCCACCACCGCAACGCCGAGCTCCAGCGCAGCCAGAATATTGGCCAGCGCCTGACCCCACGTGTCATGAAAGTGAACGGCCAACGCACGCATCGGGACGCGCGCCGCAACCGCCTCGATCACCCGCGCTGCCTTCAAGGGCGTGCCAACGCCGATGGTATCGCCGAGCGAGATTTCGTAGCATCCCATGGCATGCAGCTCGTGCGCTATTCGAACCACTGAATCCATCGCGACCTCACCTTCAAACGGGCACCCGAGCACGCACGAAACATACCCGCGCACTCGCATCCCTGCCGCGCGCGCTCCTTCCGTAACCGCGCGAAGCCGCACCAGGCTCTTATCAATTGAGCAGTTGATATTCCGCTGCGAAAAAGTCTCCGATGCCGCGGCAAACACTGCAATCTCTTCGATGCCCGCGCGCATCGCGGCCTCGAGACCTTGTAAGTTCGGCACGAGCACCGGATACGAAACGGCTGGAACGCGCCGGATGCGCGCCAACACGTCCGCCGTTCCCGCCATCTGCGGCACCCATTTGGCCGAAACGAAACTGCCTGACTCGATGGTTTTAAGACCGGCATCGGCAAGCGCATCGATCAGCGCGACTTTGACTTCTATCGGGACAACGGCGCTTTCATTCTGTAAACCGTCGCGAGGACCAACCTCGACGATTCGGACTTTCTGCGGATACCCCAAGCCGCTATGATACGAAGCGATGTGGTCTGTAGGGATCCAGGATGTAAGAACGCTCGGTGCATTTTTGATGTTTGCGGGACTGATTTTGGCGGGGCCGCAAAGCATTCAGCAAGCCGAACAGATGCAGGCGCGCGGCGATTGGAAAGGCGCCGAAGAGGCATGGCGCTCGCTCGCCGAGCAGTCGCCCAAAGATTACCACCTGTGGACCAGTTTGGGAGTCACGCTGGCGCACGAACAGCGCTACCCGGAAGCTATCGCCGCTTATCGAAAGGCTCTCGCCATTAATCCCGAAGCTCCGGAAACCGAACTCAACCTCGGCCTTGCGTATTTCAAAGCCGGTCAGCTTCGCGAAGCGATCGAGCCTCTTCGCGTCGCCGCCGCTGCACTGCCCGACAACATGCAGGCGCAGATTCTCTTAGGCATGAGCCTCTACGGCGCTGCTCAATATCGCGAAGCGGCAACTCATCTTGAAAAAGTCGTCAATCGTAGTGACGGAAATGCGCAACTCAGCTCGGTCCTCGCCCAATGTTATCTCCAAAGCGGCCAATACGAGCTCGCGAAGTCGCAATTCGAGCAAATGCTCAAACGCGATCCCGACTCGCCCGGCGTCCACATGCTGCTAGGCGAGGCCTACGACGCGCTCAACCGCCGTCACGACGCCATCGCCGAATTTCGGTCCGCCGCAGCCAGCAAACAATACGTCCCCCTGGCGCATTTCGGCCTTGGATATCTGCTCTGGGCCGATCGCCGCTACGACGAAGCCGGGCCCGAATTCCGCAAGGAAATCGAAAAGGACCCCAAGAACGGGCAAGCCATGGCTTATCTCGCCGACGTGGAGCTCAAAAAAGGTAACCGCACCGAAGCCGCGGAGCTGCTTCGCCGTTCGATCCAACTACAGCCCGTCCGCATCGCCTGGTTCGATTTGGGCGTTCTTGCCAGAGACCAAAAGCATCTCACGGAAGCAATCGATGACTTTAAGCAGGCCGTGGCGATCGATCCCAAAGACCCCGACGCGCACTACCGCCTGGCCCGCATCTTCCAGGAATTGCACCGCACGGGCGAAGCGCAGGAACAATTGGCGATCATCAAGCAGCTGCACGAACACACGCGCAACGATCTTTTAGAAAGAATCAGCGGCCCCTCCGAAACGCAACTCAAGCCCTGATTATTCGCGTGTCCTATTCGTCCACTACCTCGATCGCCGACAGATTCGCATAATTCTTCACCGGCACGAAGGTGAACAGCAGCTTGCCCTGCGCATTCGGCTCGAGGTTATCGAACGTCCTCACGATCTGCGTGCGAGGCGCTGCTTCCTTCAGCATGTCAAAATTCCGCAGCAGAGCGATCCCGTTGCAATAAACATCGAAAACGCGCGTCCCCGCGCCGCCTCCGCCGGTGGCCCCCCAATAGGATTCCGCGAATCGGAGCGTCGCTCGATAGCGCCCGTCCGCTACCGGGATGGCGTACGAAAAGTTTCCGTACCGTTCACCACCGTAGATCTGTATGTCTTCCGGCCCGCTGACGACAAACGGTCGCGCTAGTTCCCTGCCATTCTTGAAGTAATTGTCCGGATACCACGTAACACCTGCGCGATCCACGACGGTGCTGTCCTGAGTCACGATTCGGATGCGACGCAGATGATGAGCGATTCCGGGAAGCACTTCGATCGCATTGATCAACGGCGCACCCTGGTTCCCACTGAAAGCGAGATGAAGATATCCGTCGCTGGCTGGATGAATATCCTTAAACACGCGTACATCTGCCGTGTTGGGTCCGGCGTCCGCAATGATGTCGAAATCGCGCAGCAGAGTCGCCCCGTTTAGGGACACGGTGAATACTCGCGTGTTCTCACCGCCCTCGAGCGCAACGCCTGGCCGGTACGATTCATCGGCGAAGTACAAATGTAATTCGTAAACTCCCGGCTTGAGCGGGATTTTATAAGAGAAAGGTCCTGTGCGCGCATTTCGAAAAAGAGCACTGTCGCGAGTTCGGTACACCGGCTGGTCCGTTACTTGAACCGCGGTTCCTCCCGAGAAGAATGCATCCGCCCCCCACACATTTCCTTCGCGGTCCCGCCACTCAGGCCCGGAGGACCCGCATAAGATATGAAGTCCGCCGCCTATAGGGACGGCTCCGGTTGGCAGCGCGGCTTGGGTGGAAGCCGCCGCATGAAAGACAGTGTCTTTCCGATCCCCGCGCGCCTCAAAGCGCACCGCAAACACGGTAGCCGCGCCCGCCGCGGCAAACAGCAACCCGATTACCCACAGCCGATGCCTCGGCGCTCCCAGGGTCAAGATTAGGTTCTTGCGCGGTAATGGCGCCAGCTCTGGAACGTCCGGTTCCGGTTCTTTAGCGGGCAGCTCCAGAGTCCGCTTCGCCACAAACTCTGGCAAATACCGCCCGCTATGAATTACGATCTCGACCGGCTCCTGTTCACCCTCGGTTCTATAAAACTCGGCAAGCTTTTTGCGCAACCGGTGCATTTCAACTCGCACAATGGCATCCTGGCTCTGGTCAAATTCCGCCGGACGCCCGAAAACATCGGTTGCAATATTGAATTCTTTGATCGAATCTGCCTGTCCCTCGAAGCAGCGCTCACACAGATATTTCAAAAGCGCCGCCAGTCGCGGGTTCTTCAGGAAAGTGCGGGATCCCAATACCGCACTGAGCGCCGCACGTTGAGCGCTAATCCCGTAAGCAACCGGGACCTCATTCAGGGAGGCCATAGACATGGATCAGAGCGAGTATAGCACCGGTTGTCCACTTCTGGGACGGTTAAACGCGTTAAATCCTGCAATCGTAACTGAGCAGAAATACACCGTTTAACCGTCGGTTAACGGCTCTAACCTAGCGGTTCATAAGCTCACGATTCATAATGTTCAAAACAGTTTGCAACGATATTCTGCTGGTTCGGCAAACTGTCGCATGGGGCCTTCAAATTTTTTGTTCCGAGGTGACTTTCGTATGCATGAGCTTGTAAACCTTTCCTCCGCGCTTCGCACTCTCCTTGGCAGGGCATCGTTTTTGAGCAGGTTTTCGATTATCGGAGCCGCGCTTCTCTCCCTGTCCTTGTGCACCTGGGCGCAGGTCGGCGCAGGGGGCACCATCGTCGGTACGGTAACGGACCCCTCGGGCGCCCCGGTTCCCGGGGTCGAAATCGTCATCAATGACGTGGACACGAACACGTTGACGCGGGCGACCAGCAACGCGAGCGGCGAATATACCGCACCCGGCTTGCCCGTCGGCCATTACACGCTGACTGCCGAAGTGAAAGGATTCAAAAAGTTTCAGCAGAACGGTATTCCCCTGAACGTCGGGGATCGTCGCACTGTTGATGTAAAACTCGAAATCGGCAGCACTACCGAGAGCGTGGTAGTTGAAGCCGACGCCGTGCAAGTGCAGAACGAATCCAGCGACGTGAGTGACGTGATCACCGGGCAACAGGTGACCCAGCTCGCAACGAACGGTCGAAGCCTATATACGCTCACCGCGCTCATTCCCGGCGCCTCCAGCAACATGCCCGACTACCAGAGCCCAACGCCGGTAGGCGGCAACGCCACCGTCAGTTTCAACGGCCTGCGCACCTCTCACAACCTGTACATGATTGACGGAGGCGAGGATCTCGACCGTGGCGGCTCGGGAAATATTAGCGTGATGCCATCCATCGACGCTATTGGCGAGTTCCGCGCGACGACCTCCAACTACAGTGCCGAATATGGCCTCGCTTCCGGCGGCATCACGACCATCATCTTCAAGAGCGGAACTAAAGACTTCCACGGCGAGCTCTGGGAGTTCTTCCGCAACGATGCCTTGGATGCGAATAATTTCTTCCTGAATGAGGCGGGTAAGCCGGCTCCGGAACTGCGCCAGAACATTTACGGCTTCAATATCGGTGGCCCGGTCTTCATCCCGAAGGTTTACAACCGCAGCCGGGAGAAGACGTTTTTCTTCTACAACCAGGAATGGCGCAAGATCGTGCAGGGCGGTTCGATCAACCAGCAGGTTCCGCTCAGCAGTCAGTACGGCGGAAACTTCGGTTCGACGCTTGGATCGAACCTGGCGAATTTCCATACGCCGTGCTCGAACCAGGTCTCGGCAATCACCGCCGGCAAGTTTGCGGCCGCTCATGTACCGCTTAGCAGTTGTCCGACAGGCGGAACGGCGACATATGCCGCATGGCCGAGTAACACGATTCCGGCCTCCCTGCTGGACCCGAACGCGCAAGCACTCCTGAATGCCGGTATCTTTCCGGCCCCGTCCATCTTCTCGACCTCCAACGGAGCGACGACGGGCAACTTTGTGGGCGGGGTCCCTGCTCCGACCGATGTGCGCGAAGAGATCATTCGAATCGATCACCATTTCACGGACAAGTTCTGGATCTTCGGCCACTGGGTGGATGAAGCGATCAGCCAGACCTATTCGCCGTCGCAGTGGAACTCAGACAATCTGCCGACGAGCCGCGACGTGTTCGGGAACCCTTCTTACAGCGGGGTGGTGCATGCGACTTACTCGATCAGTCCGACACTACTGAATGAGACCGCGTTTAATTACAACGGGAACCGGATCAGTATCATACCCCAGGGCGTAATTACGCAACCCAGCGGTTTCAGCGTTCCGCAACTGTTTCCGGGGAACAATGACAACCGAATCCCGAGTATCATTTTAGGCGGCGGCGAGAGCGCCGCTTACGATATCGGAAGCTGGCCCTGGCATAACAAAGCGGACGATTACCAGGTTCGCGACGACCTCTCCTGGACCCATGGCAACCACCAACTGAAGTTCGGCGGCAGCTGGATGCTTTACACGAAGATTCAGGACCTGTTTGGCAACACCCAAGGCAACTTCAATTTCAATGGCACGTATACCGGGAACGGCTTCGCCGATTTCCTGCTCGGATATGCCAACAGCTACCAGGAGCTCGCAATTCAGGACGCCGGTCACTGGCCGAGCAAGTCATACGACGGCTACGTGCAGGACAATTGGAAAGTAATTCCAAGGCTAACTCTCAATTTGGGCCTGCGCTGGGACGGCATTCCTCATACTTATGAGGAGAATAATCGACAATCGAATTTCTATCCGAACCTGTACAATCCGGCTAATGCCGCAACCATTCTAAGCAATGGTAATATCGCGCCTGGCAGTCCGGGCCTCGGAACGAGTCCGAATCCGATTTTGGCAGGGTATCCTCTGTATCTGAACGGAATCGGCATTGCGGGGCAAAACGGCATTCCGCGCGGACTTGTGCAGAATGATTGGGCACTCTTCGGCCCACGCGTCGGCTTTGCCTACGATCTTACCGGCAGCGGCAACACCGTGCTGCGTGGAGGCTTCGGAATCAGCTATGAGCGGATCCAGGGCAATGACGTCTATAACGCTGGCCCGAATGTGCCGTTCACTCTGACTTCGACGCTCAACAACGTTTTTCTGTCGAACCCAACCGTGGCCATCGCGACCGGCACTGCCGCGGCAACTCCCATAACGGCGCCCGGCATAACGGGAATGGCATACACGGATTACAAGAATCCGGCGACTTACCAGTTCAGCCTTGGCATCCAGCGGCAGATTTCCGCCTCCACGGTTTTGTCGGTCGCCTACGTCGGCAACCAGAACCGCCATCAAAACGATTACCGCAACATCAATCTGCCTCCCGATAACCCGGCTTTGCTCGCCAGCATCGCGCAGGGGACCACTCAATATAACTCCGCGGTTCTTTACAAGGGCTTCGGCGAGATTAACATGTCCGAAGATGCGGAAAACTCCTATTACAACGGCCTTCAGGTCGAAGCCAAATCGCAGATCCGCAATGACCTGACCATACAGGCCGCCTACACCTGGTCGCGTGCCATGGACCCGGCCACCACAGGCGGCGGCGTGGCCGATTTAGCGAATGTCTCGAACCCCTACAATCGCGGCTACGATTTCGGCCCGAGCGGTCTCGACCGCAACCAGGTTTTCGCCGTGAATTTTGTGTATAATTTGCCGTTCTTCCGGAACACGAATAATCTTTTCGTCAAATCCGCACTTGGCGGCTGGACCGTCTCGGCCATAGGCACCATGGTGAGCGGGCTGGCGATGAACGTGACGTTGGGTAGCACGTACGGCAGCAATGGCATTCCCGGCTCTACCAACCGGCCTGACGTCGTCGGATCGCTGGCCTATCCGGGCACGATTGCCGAATGGTTCGACACTGGCATCTTCACGCAACCCGCTCCTGGCACTTGGGGCGATGCCGGCAAAATGATGCTGCGTGGTCCGGGACGCGATAACTGGGACGTTTCGCTGTTCAAGCGCTTCGCCTTCAGCGAATCCGGCCAGCGCGATCTCGAGTTCCGCTTCGAAACCTTCAACACGTTCAATCACACGCAGTTCGCGAACGTTGATACAACCATGTCACGACGGCAACTTCGGCCAGGTTACCAGCGTTTCGGATCCGCGCGTCTTGCAGCTCGCTCTGAAACTGCAGTTCTAGAAGTTACGACAAATCGCTGTTCTATTGCGGGCCGCTGATTTTCATCAGCGGCCCTGCCTTTTGCTCGGCGTGTAATTTCGCGACGATCGCGAACTCGGCATTCGCCTCATCCGTGCGGCCGAGCTCGCGGTAAAGGCGCGCGAGCCTATAATGCGCATCGTAACGTTTCGGATCGTTCTTTATGGCGGCTTGAAATTGCTCGATGGCGGCGGTCGCGTTCTTCCGTTCCGCGTAAATGGTCCCTAGATCTACATGCGCGAGGGCTAGCTTGTCGTCGCCCCGCAGGACGCGTTTTAGATCGGCTTCGGCTTCCGGGATGTTCCCGCTCTTCAGAAGGATGTCTGACAGAAACTCGAGCGCCTTCGGGTCATCCGGCGCGATGCTGAGTTCTTCGCGGAACTGCGCTTGCGCTTCGTCGTAGCGCTTTTCTTTCCAGAACAGGTATCCCAAGCCGAAGTGCGCTTGAGGCCGTTTCGGGTCTGCATTGATTGCAGCTTGGAACTCGGCGATCGCCTCCGGAGTGCGATCGTCGGCGTCATACGCCTCGCCAAGCAGCATGTGCACCGGCGCGGAATTTGGATCGCGCTCCAGCAACTTCCGAAAAACATCTTTGGACCTGTCATACTGGCCCGACCACAGATAACACTTGGCGAGTAAATAGAGGATTTCCGTGTTATCCGGCTGGAGTTCGGCGATCGGCTGAAGCCCGCTCGCAGCCTCACTGTATTCCCCCAGCCCGAAATATGTCATCGCGATCAGCACCTTGGTTCGATCGCTTGGCGCGCGCGCCTGCTCCGTTTGAAAAGCGGCCAAAGCCTCCCGGAATGCGCCGGACTTGAAGTACGCCAAGCCCAAATCGAGGTAAATGCCGGGCAGACTGGGATCAAGTTTTGCCGCGCGCCGATAGTGCTCGATCGCGGAGCCGAAATGCTGCTGCTGCGCTTGTTCTACCCCGAGATTCGCTTCGGCAAGAGCTCGCGCGTTAACGCTTTGCGCATGGGACAGACAAGCCGCAAGCGCACCGGTAGAGGCAAGCTTCCACATCGAATTTCCATCCTCGCAAAAGCCTTCCCGGACGGAAAATGCTTTCCGGCAGCCTGCCCACCGACCCAGGCGTTGTTAAAGAGTTCCCGTCGATCGCCGTTGCGGCTTGTCGGATCTCGAAAAATCCGCCGACGCTTCGTCAGCCGAGGCAATATCTTCCGCTCCGGTGTGCCGCAACACTTCTTTCGCTTTCGTGATCCAGTCGCTGTTGTCGCAATGCACCGAAAGCAGAATCCCGCCTTCTTTGATGCGGCCTTCGTAGCGCTTGGCCTCGTATTCGGGAATCCCCATCCCGACCAGCGCGCCGATCACGCCTCCCACCACGCCGCCTGAACCCACGCCGGTGAGAGCGGCAATAATCGGACCCGCGGCAATCAGCGGCCCTAAGCCCGGCACAGCCAGCAGCCCAATCCCCGCCAGAACCCCAATCGTTCCTCCAATCACTCCGCCCGCCACAGCGCCAGTAGTTGCCCCTTCCGGCGCTTTGGTGTGCTTCTCGTGCGCAAAATCCTTGGTCCCGACATTGTCTTGCAATAGAACCGAAATGTCCTCGCTGCGGAAACCCGCACCGGTGAGCTGGTCGACCGCACTCTCGGCCATCTCGCGCGTCGCATAAATCCCAAAAACCGCCGTGTTTTTTCCTGTCATGTGATCCTCTGCAGCTTTCTTCAGTCGCCTATGAGACTCGCGCAAATGACTGCTGTTTCGTAAGCGATCCGTTCACATAACAACAATCGAGTAGCGCAGCGTCTGAAATTCACCCCAACGGCAGCGAAAAATAGAACTTCGATCCCACCCCCAGCTGCGATTCCGTCCAGAGCCGCCCACCCTGGTGCTCGATCAGCCGCCGGCAAATCGCCAATCCGATGCCATTCCCGGGATAAGCAGAGCCTCCATGCAGTCTCTGAAATACCTCAAATATCCGATCCGCATATTGCGGCTCGAATCCGATCCCGTTATCTGCGATTTCGAAATCCAGTCGCGGGTTGCGACGCAGCGCGATGGTCTCATTCAGTTCGGCCATTTTCAGATCGATCAGCCGGTGCAACTCCGCAGTCGACGCCTTTGGCGCTCCGTCACGCGCCGCGGCCTGTCGAGCTTTGAAAGCTTCGCCGATAACGTGGCCCTCGCTTCGAACCGCGTCCGATACTGCGCCTGCCCCGTCAACAAGTACCCGCGCTGTCCGGTTTCGGCGTCCTGCATCGTCGAAAGCACTTCGTCGAGCCTTTGAATCAAATCGTCCATTGCCAGCGTCTGTTCGACGCTCCGGACGTGTTCCGAACTCGTGCGGTAAGCCATAATCGCCAGCACGAGCGGAAGAATTCCGAGCCAGAGGAGAACGTCCGGATTGGGTCTGAGCGCACCTCGCTTCATCGGCCAGTGATGTACGATCTTCTACTATCGCTCAAAAGGAAACGAACCGGCGGACTGCCAGAGCCCGCGGGACTACGCCAAAAAAGCAAGGTACGGATGAATTTCAACCGTTCGCGCCATGCGTATTCCGTTCTGCCGACGACCTGTATATAACAATTGACGAGGCACTCCGAGAGATTGCTCCAGAGACCTCTTTCGCAAACAACTGTAGTGACGCCGCGTGTTTCGATTCACAGCTATCACATCCATACACCTAACGTTACATAAAATTTCCTTCAGATTACAGTTTTAGTACGGGCATCATACCCGACTTACACCCAGAGAATAGTACCGAGCTTTTTTAAAACACCTTCCAAATTACGTTTCCCCGACTTACAATCGCAGCATGGCCTTACTCTTAAGGCAATGAATATCGAGGTTTACGGAGGGTCTCGATTCCAAATGTTAAAGAAAATTTCACTTTTAACTATCATCGGTCTGGCTTCTACTGCCATCACCGCGTTCGCAACACCGGTTTGCAGCGACAACGTAACCGATAACGGCTCGACCTACTTCGGCGGCGGCTATTCGTGCACGATTGGCGACCTGCTGTTTTCAAATTTCTCGTACACCGGGTCGGGCACGAACCCGATCAGCTCAGGCCAGATCACGGTTGACACTGTCACCAATGACGGCATCGGCTTGTCATTCCATGCGCCTTGGACCGCGGCGGCTGGCATGACTTCGGACGGCACGATTGACTTCGAGGTCACCGCGCTAGGCGGAGGCAATGTTCTCGAGGATTTCGGCCTCGCGCAGACGTCCGGCGTGAGCGGCAATGGATCGGCCAGCGTAGCAGAGAATGGTTGCGGCCCCGCTCCTTGCGTTGCGACCGGCGGTTCCATTTACGTGCTGACGTTCCAGGATTCCGGAGCCAGAAGCGCTCAGGGCGATACGACCTTCTCGCCTGTAAGTTCGGTTGACGTCGAGAAAGACATCTCGGTCAACGGAAACACTGGGTTTGCGACCATCAGCGTGGTACAGGACACCTTCTCTCAGGTTCCTGAGCCGCTGTCGATGGGCTTGATGGGCGGCGGGCTCGCTATCATCGGCCTGGCCGGCTTTCGGCGTCGCAAGAAGGCGTAATCGAATCAAGTAAGTCAAAACAACTACCCTCGGCAGTCCGCTGCCGAGGGTTTTTCATTTCTATCCAATTTAATCCTGATATAAATTCGCCCGCCCGATATCCTGTAATTGGAGGGTTTATGGCGTCCACAGTCTGGCGTGGGTATGTAACTTTTGGACTTATTTCAATCCCTGTGCGGTTATTCCGCGCCGCTCGCGCCGAGAGAATCAGTTTCCGCCGGCTATATCGCGAAGAGCCAAAACAGCCGTCGCTCGTCCAACGCGCGTCCGTCGATCAAGGCGCCTCTGCGCATCCCGCGCCGGAGCTCGAACCAAAATTCCTTCGCTCAGGTCGCGATGCGGAACAAAGCGTCAAAACTCCCGCTGGCTCCGTCCGGCCCATCCTCTCGCCCGTCAAGCAGGTCTCCATCCGTCCCGAAAGCGACGAAATCCTGCCCGAGCGCTCCGTTGTAAAAGGCTACGAATACGAGCAGGACCGCTTTGTCGTCCTCGAACCCGAAGAGCTGAAAAGCGCCGCTTCGAAAACCTCTACCCAAATGGAAATCGAGGAGTTCGTGCACTTATCTGAAATCGATCCCCTCTATTTCGAAACCTCTTATTACCTCACGCCGGAAGCGGCGGGCGAAAAGGCTTACGCGCTGCTCTATCGCGCCTTACAGACCACCGGCCTGGTCGCCCTCGCGCAATTCGCCATGCACAGCCGCGAACATGTCGTCGTGCTGCGGCCCGGCAGGACCGGAATCCTCGCGCACACCATGTTTTTTTCAAACGAAGTGCGCGCCGAAGAAGAATACCGCGCCGACACCACGCTCGTCGCGCAAAAAGAGTTAGATCTCGCCGAAACGCTCATTCACTCGCTTGCCGCCCCGTTCGAGCCCGGCAAATATCGCGACACATACCGCGAGCGCCTCGAATCGATGATCGCTAAAAAAGTCCAAGGTGAGCCCGTCATCCCAGTCCAGACCGTGCAACGCCCCGCCGAAGTTGTCGACATCGCCGACGCCCTGCGGCGCAGCCTCGCCAATCTGAAGAAGCCCGCCGCGTCCGCCAGCGCCGTCCCCGCAGAAGAGCCGCCGCGCAAAGGGCGCACCCGGAAAGCATCCTCGCGTTCGCAATCATGACGTTCGGCCGTTGCTGTGCCCTTGCCGTTTTGGCCGCACTCTGCCTCAAGGCGCAATCTTCGTTAAGCGACCGCGTCCTGGTGGTCTACGATCCCGGCCAGCGTGAATCGAAAGATGTCGCCTTTTACTACTTAGCCAAGCGTGGCATCCCCAAGAGCAACACCTGCGAGATCAAGCCTTCTTCCACCGACCAGATCAAGCAGGACGAATTCGATCACAGCATCAAGCCCGCCATCCGCAAATGCCTCGACCGCGTCGGCAGAGACAAAATCCTCTATATCGTTTTCACTTACAAAACACCCTGGCTGCTCGAATCGCGTACCCAGACCAACGCGCTCGATCAGTTTGTCGCCGATATCTGGGATCAGTATCTGCCCGAGCGCCCGGCCGACCAAACAGAAGTGCAGCCCTATCTCGGCAGGGATCAGAGCGAGGGAGAGCTTTTTGAGCCCTTTCTTTCGCTCGCCGATTATCGCCGTCAACCGAACGCCAAGACCATCTATTCGGTCTGGCGGCTGGATGCGCCTACTCCCGCTATCGCAAAGGAGCTGGTCGATAAGGCTCTGCTCGCAGAAGCCGACGGCCTCAAAGGAAATGCCTGTTTCGACCGCCGCACCGACCCGCCAACCTCCGTCTCCGATTTTGGCTATGGGGAAGGCGATTGGCGAATCCACGCCGCTGCGGATCTCGCCCGTCGCGCTGGATTCACCGTGATCGAAGACGGACACGCTGAAGAATTCGGAACGGCTCCCGCGCCGCTGCGCTGCGATCATGCCGCTCTCTACGCCGGTTGGTATAGCCTGAACCACTACAACGACGCGTTTAGTTGGAATCCCGGCGCCATCGGCATTCACCTCGACAGCGCCTCAGCAACCAACCCCCGAGGCGGCGATAATTGGGCAACGCACGCCCTCGCCCGCGGCATCACTGTCACGGCCGGCGCCACTACCGAGCCCTATCTCGAAAATCTGCCGCACCCGGACCAGATGCTCTGGTGTCTGTTTCACGGCGCTAACGTCGGAGACGCGATGCTCCGCAGCGAGCGCCTGCTCAAGTGGAACATTATCAATGTCGGCGATCCCCTCTACCTCCCCTTTCCGGCTTCGAGCGGCTTAGCGATGAGAGTGGAGCCGGACATCGTGCTCGCGCTGTTACCGCGAATGGCGCTTGCCGATTCCAGCTCCGCCGCCGCGGTCGGGATCAATAAACCCGCGCCCACAGGCGGTTTGATTTTCTCGCTCAAGACCGACCACCCCGACCTGCTCCGCTTTCCGCCGACCGTGACCATTCCGGCAGGTCAGGAGGTCGTCAAGTTTCAGATTCAGACGCAGCAAGTTCGGTCCGACAACGCAACCGTTCGCCTCTTTGCCTCCGGAAACGGCATGGAGCGGTCGAACACTTTGGTCGTCTTTTCCCCCTTAGCGCCTGTAAGCATCAATCCGAACACGGTGAAGGGAGGATCTGGCGCAGCAGGCACCCTCGCCCTTCGCCTGCCAGCGTCGTCTGCCGCAACAGTAACGCTCAAAAGCGATAACCCTGCCGCCGCCACGGTCCCTTCTCAGATCGAAATTCCCGCCGGACAAGCGAAAACGACATTTCCCATCACCACCCATGCCGTCACCGCGAAAACGCCTGTGACCATCACCGCCTCCTACGGCCACGCAAGCGCCACCGCCACCTTCACTGTCGTGCCGTAAGCTCCCTAAGCCGGCCGCGATTTCACGTCGTGTTCGACAATCCGTGAACCCACCATCGCCGATAAACGGCTCACGCGCGGACCGGGCAAAATAATTCCGCTCAAATTCAGCGGATCCGCGCTCGATACCGCAACACTCGGCCTGGTGCTTGCGCTCCGGCGAATGCTGCGCAACAAATCCAGCGCTTCGGGTCGCGCAAACTGCTCGCCCGTAAAGCCCGCAACGAATCGTCCTCCGCGAATCTCGCCGCGTGCTTCCATTCTTCGTAGTACCGGCAACAGCTCGCGCCATGCTGGCGCCAAGGTCTCGCGTATCAGCAGGTCCCTCAACAGAACACCCCATCGCAGCAGCAGTTGCTGCGCAAAACGCTCGGCCCGCTCTCCCGGTTTCGCGCTCGATCCCATATCCGGCAGCAACGCCCAGCGTCCCGCAGCATGACGCGGCCGCCTGCCTCCCGCGCGTCCTTCCCCACGTCTCCGCTTCGGATCGATCAGCGCACGCAGATTATCAAACCCATCCGCCGTGACAAATCCTCCCGCGAGCAACTCCCACAGCCCATCCTCCACTTCGCTCGCGAGACGTCCCGTTTGCCGCGCCAAATCGATAAAAAAGCTCGCACCGTTGCGCTCTAACGCAGTAAGCACATCGCGAGCGGGATGAGACAGCGCGGAGCTATCCCGCGTAGTGCTCCGCATCGTCAACCACTCGGCGTCTTCACGCAGGAACAACGTCACGGGAGCAATGCGCGTCGGCCGCACTCGCCGATTCTCCGCCAAAGCCGGATGCGGAGAAACCCGGGCCCACATGACTTCGCCGGAAAAGCACAGCTCATCGAGAGCCTCCGGGTCATACTTCGCGACTCGTCGCGGCAGAATCTCGGATTCCCAAGCCGCCGCGGGAATCTCATACCCTTGCAGTTGCCGAATGATGTGCAGCGTTCCATCGCTGCCGTGCAACTGCGTTCCCGGCGAGACATGCTGCCACGCTTCGAGGAAGCGATCGAAATCGAGCGCCGTGACGGGCTCAATCTCGCGCCGCAACCGCCCGAGCGTATTGCGATGAATGCGCGCCAGAATCCGCCGATTCGACCATTCCATCTCGCCCTGCGGCTGCCGGAAATGCCCGCGCAGCACTTGTCCCTGCGCTTCCAAGCGCAGCAGCGCCGCTTCCACGTCCTCCGCAGGAAGCCCTACCTTCGCGGCCAGCTCCGGCACGGTCACCGGCCCAATCGATTCCATCCAACCCGCGACCACGGCGTTGGCATCGTCGGCAACCGCCATTCGCTCCGTCGCAACCCAGAACACAGCATCGCCGCGCTCGATCAGCGAAGCGCGTCCGTCCGCTTTCAGCTCATCAAAAAAGCTCCGCCATTCTTCAAGCGGCGGCATGCGCACGATCGTGAGCAGCGCGTCGTGCAACTCATCTGCGTCGCGCGCCTCCGGCCAGGCCTCGGCCGAAACTTCGGCAATCACCCCCGGATCGAGCACGCCATCTCCCGCCGTCACGTCCGTTCCCAGACGCTGCCGCAGCTGAACGGCTCGCGTCCGCCGTTCTTCTAACGGAGCATCGTCCAGGTACGCATATGGATTCGCGTTCAAGATTTCATGCGAGAACTGTGACGCTTGCGCCGTATCGATCGAGACCGTCCGAATCCGCCCGTCCTCAATATCCCGAATGATGCCCCGCAGGCTGTCGATGTCCATCGCCTCGTGGAGGCAGTTATCGATCGTCTCTTTCACCAGCGGATGATCCGGTATCCGAATCGGCCCGGTGAGATTTTCGGCGCATGCAACCTGGTCTGGAAACACAGCAGCTAATAAGTCATTCGCCCTCATGCGCTGTATCGGCGTAGGCACCTTTTTGCCGCCCTGAAATCGCAAAATCGCCAACGCGCGCGTGGTGTTCCATTTCCAACGCGCTCCGAACATGGGGGCCGGCAGCATCGCTTGCTGCAACACATCCTCCACATTGCTTGCCTTCAGAAATGCGAACACCGCTTCCAATGGAAACGAGTGCTGATCGCTCAACGAAAGCACCAGCCCGTTATCGGTCGCCGCCGCCTGCAATTCGAAGTTGAACGTGCGGCAAAACCGTTTGCGCAGCGCCAGTCCCCAAGCCCGAGTGATCCGCGACCCGAACGGCGCATGCAATACGAATTGCATCCCGCCCGCTTGATCAAAAAATCGCTCCGCGACCACCGTTCCCTGCGTTGGCAGCGCTCCTAATTCGGCTACTCCCGCGCGCACGTAATCTGCCGCCTGTTTCGCGCCGCCTTCGTCCAGCCCGCACTCGTAAATGAGAAATTCCGGCACCGGCTCGGAGTCTTCCACGATGCGCTCGCGCACGCGCGTCACCTCGGCCGATAATTCCGGCGACCGTCCCGGCGCTTCACCTAACCAAAAAGGAATCGATGGCGCGGCTCCATGCGCATCTTCCACGCGCACGCGTCCGGGTTCCACGCGCTTGATGCGCCACGAATGCGTGCCGAGCAGAAAAATATCGCCTGCCAGGCTTTCGACTGCAAAATCCTCATCGAGAGTCCCGATCGTTTTGCCTTCCGGCTCGACGATCACTGAATAATTCGCGTTCTCCGGAATCGCTCCGCCGGAAGTGATCGCGGCCAGGCGCGCGCCTCGCCGACCCTTCACACGCCCATTCACCTGGTCGCGATGCAGCAGCGCTCCGCTCCGTCCGCGCGACGTCGTGATGCCTTCCGAAAGCATCGCGATCACGTCATCGAAATCCTCACGCGGCAGATTGCGATACGGATAAGCCGAACGGAAGCGTTCGTACAACTCGTCTTCCTTCCATGCCCCCGCCGCGCCCGCAGCCACCATCTGCTGCGCCAGAATATCCAGGGCATTTTGCGGAATCTCAATGTTTTCGAGATCGCCTTTGCGAATGGCCGAGATCAGCGCCGCGCATTCGATCAGCTCATCTCGCGTGGTCGCAAAAATCCGGCCTTTCGGTTTTGCTCCCACCCAGTGCCCGCTTCTGCCGACTCGCTGCAGGGTGACCGCAATGGATCGCGGTGTACCGATCTGGCAAACCAGGTCGACGGTCCCGATATCGATGCCCAATTCGAGCGAAGCGGTCGCAACCACCGCTCGAAGCTCGCCCTTCTTCAACCGCGACTCCGCTTCCAGGCGCAGATGCCGCGACAAGCTCCCGTGATGAGGCAGCACTGCTTTCTCGCCCAACCGTTCGGCAAGTGCGTGCGCCACGCGCTCGGAAAGCCGCCTGGTGTTCACGAAAACCAGCGTCGTCCGATGCGCAAGAATCAGCTCCGCCACGCGATCGTAAATCTCATTCCACATCTCCGTGCTGGCTACCGAACTAAGCTCATCGCGCGGCACTTCCACCGCCAGTTCCATCTCGCGCCGGTGCCCGACATCCACGATGCGCGTCTCAGGGCCCAGCAGTCGCCCCACTTCTTCAATGGGCTTTACAGTTGCAGACAACCCGATCCGCTGCGCCCGCACTCCTGTCAGCGCATCCAGCCGCGCCAACGATAGCGCCAGGTGCGACCCGCGCTTATCGTCGGCCATCGCGTGAATTTCGTCCACGATCACTGTCGAAACCGTGCGCAACATCTCGCGCGATTTCTCTGCCGTAAGCAAAATGAACAGCGATTCCGGCGTAGTCACTAAGATGTGCGGCGGTTTCTTCAGCATCTGCGCGCGTTCCGCCATCGGCGTATCGCCCGTCCGCACCGCCGTTCGAATCGGAGCCATCAGAATGCCTTCGCGGCACGCCGCCTCCGCAATCCCCGCCAGCGGAATGTCCAGATTCTTGTGGACGTCGTTGCTCAGCGCCTTCAATGGCGATACATAAAGCACGTGCGTCTTGTCTTCAAGCGTGCCGGCCCGCGCCGCGCGTACCAATCGGTCAATGCAAATGAGAAACGCGGCCAGCGTCTTCCCCGAGCCGGTCGGCGCAGAGATGAGCGTGTCGCGTTTCGCCGCAATCTCCGGCCATCCCAGCATCTGCGGCTCGGTGGGCGCGCCAAAGCGGTCCTCGAACCATTGCTCGACCAAGGGGTCAAAGCCCGGATTAGAACAGAATTGGCCCGGCATGTTTACCTTCCAATTAATAGAATGACGCATGCCAGAATGAAGCTGCGTGAGCACTCTCGTCCAAATTGGCAGCCCTCCCGCTCAACCTCGGTTGCCCGCGTGGCTGCGCAAGGGCCGGACCCATTTCGAATCGGTGCATCAATTGAAGACCGAGCTCCGCCGGCGGCACTTGCATACCGTGTGCGAATCCGCCCGCTGTCCAAACATCCATGAATGCTTCCATCGCGGCGCGGCGACCTTCATGATCCTCGGCAATCTTTGCACGCGCGGCTGCGGTTTTTGTTCCGTGCCGAAAGCCTCGCCGGCCAAGCGCGAATTCTCGCTCGATCCCGATGAGCCCTCGCATGTCGCCGAAATGGCGGCGCGCATGAACCTGCGCTATGTCGTGATCACATCCGTCAATCGCGACGATCTCCCCGACGGCGGCTCTCTTCACTTCGCCGAAACCGTGCGCCAGGTCCGCGCCGCGCTTCCCGCTACCCAAGTCGAAGTGCTCACGCCGGATTTTTGCGGCGATCTCGACGCCGTCGCGCGCGTGCTCGATGCCGCCCCCGACGTCTTCAATCACAATATGGAAACCGTGCGCCGCCTCTACCGCCGCGTGCGCCCACAAGCCGATTACGAGCAATCGTTGCGCGTGCTCCAGTTCGCAAAACGCTATCGCCCCGACGCGCTCACCAAGTCGGGTCTCATGGCCGGTCTCGGCGAATCTGCGTCTGAAGTCGAGCAACTTCTTCGTGATCTTTCGGCCGCCGAGGTCGACGTCGCTACCATCGGTCAATATCTTCAGCCCACCCGGCGCAATCTCCCGGTCGCCCAATACATCACGCCAGCCCAGTTCGATTCCTATCGCGATTACGGCCTCTCGATCGGCTTCAAAATGGTTTTCAGCGGACCTTTTGTTCGAAGTTCCTATATGGCCGATCGCGTCCATGGCGATGCGGCAGCCCAGGCGCATGCCTAGGGTGTTAGAAAAATTCCCGCCCTACTATCGCCGGGTTCTGCTGCATGCGTTTTTGTCGCTGGTCTCCGCCATTCTGCTCGTCCTCACCTTCCCGCGTTTCGATCTGCGCATCCTCGCGCCAGTCGCGCTAACACCTCTGCTCATCGCTCTCGCCCGCACGCCCAATGGATGGCAGCGCTTTATTTATGGCTGGGCCGCCGGCATCCTCTACTGGTTTCTTATCTGCACCTGGATCCAGTTCGTGCTTGAAGTATATGGCGGCATGGGCCGCTGGGGCGGTTGGGCCTCGTTCTTCCTCTTCGCAATCCTCAAGGGACTTCACTTGGCCGTGTTTAGTTTGCTTGCCGGCCCGCTCATGCGCCGCTGGTACGCGATCCCCGCCGTCGCCGCTCTCTGGACCGGTCTCGAACGCACGCATGCCACCTTCGGGTTCGCCTGGCTTGATCTCGGCAACGCCGGCATCGACATGTCCGTCCCTCTGCGTCTCGCCCCATACGTCGGCGTTTACGGCCTCTCATTTGTCTTTGCCATGCTCGCAATTGGCTTAGCCTGCGTCGCTCTTCGCCAATCTCGCACCCGGCTCATTCCACTGCTTGCGCTGGCACTGCTGTGGCTCATTCCCGCCATCCCCGAGCACATCCCGGCCGATAACACCGCCCTGGTGATTCAACCCAACGTCAATCCCGACCTGCAATGGACCGCGCTCGCGGTGGATGAAACCGAACGGCAACTCAGTGTTCTCTCGCAAATCGTTCCGGCACCGCTGGTCATCTGGCCGGAGCTTCCGGCGCCGCTTTACTATTACGACGATCCCGAATTTCGCAGTGCCGCCGCCCAGATCGCGCGTCGTCATGGCTATTTTCTCTTCAGCACCGTCGCCTATACGCCGGCCCATCAGCCCCTGAACTCCGCCGTGCTCCTTGGCCCGCAGGGTATCGAGATCAGCCGCTACGATAAGATCGATCTGGTCCCCTTCGGCGAGTTCGTCCCGCCGGTGTTTTCTTTCGTCAACCGCATCACCCAGGAAGCCGGCGATTTCGTGCCCGGCCACGACATCAAGGTCATGCCAGCAGCCGGACATCGCCTCGGCGTCTTCATCTGTTACGAATCGGCGTTTCCGGACCTGGTCCGCCAGTTTTCGCGCAACGGCGCCGACGTGCTGGTCAATCTCTCAAACGACGCTTATTTCGGCCGCAGCGACGCTCGTGAGCAACATCTGCTTATCGCACGCATGCGCGCCGTCGAAAATCGCCGCTACCTGATTCGCTCGACCAACAACGGAATCACCGCCGTCATCGATCCTTCCGGCCGTGTCGTCAAGCGCCTGCCGTCTTACAAGCAATTAGCCGCCCTGATCCGTTACGGCGCGGTCTCAAGCGTCACGTTCTACGCGCGCCACGGCGATTGGTTCGCCTGGTCCTGTCTCGCCGCAGGCCTCGCACTCGCGCTCTGGAATTTGCTCCGCCGCAGTCTCCCATAGCATCTTCGCTCGCCTCATATACTGAGTCATGCCAACCAAAGACATCACTCGCCCGCTCGGTTTCAACACGCGCGCGCTGCATGCGGGCTATGATCCAGACCCCACCACCCACGCACGGGCCGTCCCGATCTATCAATCGACTTCTTTCACTTTCGACGATACGGATCACGCCGCGCGTCTCTTTGGCCTGCAAGAGTTCGGCAACATCTACACGCGGATCATGAATCCGACCACGGCCGTTCTCGAAACCCGCGTCGCATCGCTTGAAAATGGCGCGGCCGCGCTCGCGCTTTCAAGCGGCCAGGCAGCCCAGTTTCTCACGCTCACAACCATCGCGCAGCCCGGAGATCAAATCGTCTCAGCCAGCACGCTATACGGCGGCACCTTTAATCAGTTCGATGTCACCATGCGCCGCCTCGGCTACCACTTCGTGTTCGTCGAGCCGGACGATCCCGAAAATTTCCGCAAGGCCATAACGCCCAAGACCAAGCTGCTCTACGGCGAAACCATCGGCAACCCTCGAAGCAACGTGCTCGATATCGAAGCCGTCGCAAGCATCGCGCACGAGCACGGAATCCCGCTCGTCATCGACAATACCTTCGCCACGCCCTACGTCACGCGTCCCATCGATCGCGGCGCGGACATCGTCGTGCACTCGCTCACCAAATTCATGGGCGGCCACGGCACCTCAATCGGCGGCATTATCGTCGATGGCGGCAAATTTCCTTGGGACAACGGCAAGTTCCCACAGTTCACCGAACCCGCGCCGCGGCTATCACGGCATGAATTTCTGGGCCACCTTCCAAAACATCAGCTTCATCATCAAGGCTCGAGTCGAAGGCCTGCGCGACATCGGCCCCTGCGTGAGCCCATTCAATTCGTTTCTGTTTCTGCAAGGCATCGAAACGCTCGGAATGCGCATGGACAAGCATCTTGAAAACACGCTTGCCGTTGCTCGGCACCTCGAAGCGCACGATCTAGTCGAATGGGTCAAATACGCTTCCCTGCCCTCGAGCCCGTACTATCATGCCGCTCAGAAGTACACGCCCAAAGGCGCAGGCGCGGTGTTTTCGTTTGGCGTGAAGGGCGGCTACGAAGCTGGCAAGAAGGTTCATCAACAATCTGAAAATCTTTTCGCACTTAGCCAACGTCGGCGATTCGCGCAGCCTCGTGATTCATCCCGCGTCCACCACGCACCAGCAGCTCGGCCTCGCTGAACAAAAAGCGGCCGGCGTCACGCCCGAACTGGTGCGGCTTTCCATCGGCCTTGAAGACGTCGAAGACCTGATCTGGGATATCGATCAGGCGCTCGGTTGAGGCAAGTTGCCGGCGACTATTTTCTGACCAGCTCGTACGCCATCGCAAAACGCCCGATCTGCAGCTTCCGCGTGATCGCCGGGAGGCGAGATATGAAATGATTCGATTCTGCCGACGCGGCTGGTGCGCTTCGCATCCACAGCCCCCAGCAGCTTACCGGAGACCGCATCATAGAAGCTCACGCGCAGCGCGTCTTCACGAACGTGTCTCCACCCTAGGGCGTAAGTTCCTGGTTGCAACACTAAACCCTCGATTTTGATAGGCGCTTGAGCAATGAGGTAGTCCGAGTATTTGCCCGCAGCAGCGTACCCGGCGGTGATCAAGACGACTCCCGCCACGAATCGTTTGCCGCCGTCGGTGATTCCGGAAGCGGTTCGAAACTCCGTCTCGATGCGTTCCTGTTCCACCTGCGCACGAGCCGGAATCACTTCGCGCAGTTCGTTCTCCGTCGCGGCGCGCCAAGTGTCGGCGGGACGCGCCATGGCCATCACGAAACAAAAAAACAGCAAAGCTGCCACGCGCATTCGTTCCATCTGAATCTTTAAGGCAGATGAACGATCCCGCGTTGCAGCGCGCTGGTTGCCGCCTGAGTCCGATCCGTCACGCCCATCTTTCCCAGAATGCTGTTGATGTGCGTCTTCACCGTCGCCTCGGAAATAAACAATTCGGTCGCGATTTCCTTATTGCTGCGGCCCGCGACGATCGCCTTCAGCACGTCGAGCTCGCGTCCGGTCAGACCCGGACCTCCCATTCTGTCCGCCAGGCGCTCGGCGACTACAGACGGAATTCGCGACTTGCCCGCGTGCACCGCGCGAATGGCGTCGATCAGCTCTTCGCCCGACATCCCCTTCAGCAAATAGCCTTTCGCGCCCGCTTGAATCGCGCGGTAGATATCCTCATCACCATCGAAAGTGGTCAGCACAATGATCCGCGCCCCCGGGTGCTTGCGCCGGATCTCCGTCACCGCTTCCACTCCGCCCAGCCCCGGCATGCGCAAATCCATCAGCGTAACGTCGGGGTGGTGCTGCTCGAATCGCGCGATCGCCTCGCTTCCGTTTGCAGCTTCTGCAATCACCTGCAACCCGGGAACCGTGTTCAGCAGCGCCACGAATCCTTGCCGCACCACCTGGTGATCTTCGGCGATCAGCACACGAATGGCTTCGTTCATTTAAGTGGCAACTCTAAAAACACTTGAGTTCCTTTGCCGATAGCCGTCGTAACGCTCAGTTTCGCCCGGATGGCTTCCGCCCGTTCACGCATCCCGCGCAACCCGAAATGTCCGCCCGCCTTGCCCTGCTCTTCCGGCACGAAGCCCCGTCCATTATCGGAAATGTTCATCTGCGCTTTCGTCGAATCGAACGCGAGCGTCACTTGCAAGCGGGTTGCATTCGAGTGACGCACCACATTCGCCACCGCTTCCTGTCCAATTCGTAAAACTTCCGTTTCCACCGCCGCCGGCAATGGCCGATAAACACCGCTCACTTCGAGACTCACATCGAGATTTCTGTTCTGCACGGACTGCCGCACCGCTTTCGAAAGTTTCGACGGCAGATCCTCATCGAGGCCCGATTCCGACCGCAGATTCCAGATCGAACGCCGCGCTTCGGCAAGACTTTCCTGCACCAGGGCTTGCGTTTGCTCCAGTACCCTGTTCGCTGAATCAAGAGAGGTGGCCATCAATCGCCGCGCCAACTCCAATTGCACCGAGACACCAACAAAGCCTTGAGCCAACGTGTCGTGAATATCGCGCGCAATGCGGTTGCGTTCCGCCATCACCGCGTTCAGTTGCGTTCTCACCTGGTGAACACGCCACCGATAAATCATGTAAACCAAACCTGCGAAGAAAACCACGACCAACGCGCGGAACCATTTCGTTTGGTACGCGTGCGGCCGCAATTGAAACTGCAACGACGCGCCTTCGCGGCTCCAGAGGCCGTCATTGTTTCGTGCAAACACGACGAAGCGATAGGAGCCTGGCGGCAAATTCGTGTAGTATGCGGTGCGGCGCGTTCCCGCATCGATCCAACTCCGGTCAAAGCCTTCCAGCCGGTACTTGAAGCGAATCTGTTGCGGCGCGGCGAAGCTCAGCCCCGTATATTCGAATGAAATCCGATCGAGACCCGGTCCAAACGCCTTCGCCTGCGCCGGATCAAGAACCCGATCGCCCGCGGTGATCTGTTCCACGGCAACTAACGGCGCCACCCGATTCGGAGCGCTGTGACGCGCATCAATCGACACTAACCCTTTCGCGCTGGCAAACCACATCGTGTTTCGCCGGTCCTTCAGAATCGTCGGATGACCGCCCGTGCTGAATTCATTCACCGGCAAGCCATCAGCGGTGCCGTAAGAAATCACAGCCACCGTCGCATTGTCGTTCTCAGCGTATGCATTCAGTTCCGCTTTGGAGACTCGGAATACACCGTGCGGCGAGGTGATCCATAGCTGGCCATTGGCATCTTCCGCAATTCCGGAAATGCTGTTCGGTAATCCGAGCGCGGCCGGAAATCGCAATAGCTGTCGCCCTTCAACGCGCGCCAAGCCTGCGCTATCCGACCCTAACCACAGCACGCCTGCACGATCTTCATATAACGCCGTAATCGCTTCTCTGAAGCCTCCGGCAGATTGAACCGGTTCCCGTTGACCGCGCCGAATCGAGACGAGCCCCTTCAGCGTCCCCGCCCAGAGCACCCCATCTTTGCCCCGAACAATCACGCCTACGAAATCGCTCGGCAACCCGTCGGCTGTCGTGTAGTTAGTAATGCGTCCATTTGAGTAATGCGCAAGACCACGCCGTGTTCCCATCCAGAGACTCCCATCGGTGTCGCTGAAAATCGAACGGACGAAATCATCTGGCAGGCCATCCGCCGAAGTCAATATCTGCACGTGGCCTTCATGGATGATGTTCAACCCATCAGGGGTTCCCACGAATAACGTGCCATGCGAGTCGCCGACGATCGCTAAAACGATGTCGCTTGATAAGCCTTGTGCAGTTGTGAGAGCGGAAAAGCTTCGGCCATTAAAGCGCAGCAGTCCATGCCCATTGGTTCCCGCCCACAGCGTTCCTCGTGAATCTTCATAGACGCATCGGATCAATTCCTCCGGCACGCCCTGCTCCCGCCCATACTTCCTGAATTTCTGATCGCGAAGCACCGTCACCCCGCCCGAATCCGTTCCGACCCACATGTCTCCTTCGCGATCCTCGAGAAACGAAAGAATCAATCCCTGAGAAATGGAATCCGGCGATGCAATCGGTTGTAGCTTGCCCCCGGCGATTCGCGCCACGCCGGCTTCCGTACCCACCCAAATGACTCCCGCAGAATCTTCGCTCAGAGCCGTTACGTGATCGCTCCCCAGTCCCGGCCGCAAAGCAACTTTTTCCGTGCGTCCTTCTTTATGCACGAAAAGACCCTCCGTCGTGCCGATCCACAAATTACCTCGCCCGTCCGTCAACGTTGACTGCACGCCCGCATTCTTGAACTGCGGCGGTAGAAGCTGCGAAGCACCGCTCGATGCTTGCATCGTAGGCTGGAAACTTCCGTTTGCATACACAGCCGCGCCTTCGGTTGTAATCGCCGTCACAACGCCCGTTCGATCCCGAAATAACGAAAGCACGTTATTACTGGGCAATCCTTGCTGCGTCGTAAAGACGCTGAACTGTCCCTTCCGCAGCCGCGCCAATCCATCCGCCGTCGCGATCCACAGTGACCCATCGCTGGTTTCGAGCAAATGGCGAATATTGTTGTTCCTCAGTTGCGCCGTATTTTCAGAGTTGTAAACGACAAACTTGAGGCCGTCAAACCTCGCCAACCCATCTTCCGTCGCTAGCCACAGAAAACCGTCCCTTGTCTGCGCGATCGAGTGAACCGAGTTTTGCGGCAAGCCGTTTTCGGTCTGCCAGGTTTGATGTTCATACGCGATTGGAGCGTCTGTATCCGCGGCTGCAACGCCTGAAATAGCGGCCAGAACCCCGAACAGCGCGGGCACACGAACCCCAATCCGAGCACGAAATCGCATTCCTGGTATCAGGTTCAGTTTAATTCCAATCGTGCGAGAGTCACCGTTGCTCCTCGATAGTCCTACACGGGCAACTCTCCTCGCTTTGCTTCCTGCCACAGTTCTTCCATGCGCTCGAGCGGAGTGCTTCGAAGCGCCTCACCCGTTTGCCGCTCGATATACGCGAACCGCCTCCGAAAACGTGCGTTGGTTTTCCTCAGCCCCTGCTCCGGATCCACCTTCAGAAAACGCGCCAAATTGACCAAGGTGAATAACAAATCGCCGATCTCATGCTCAATCTGCGCCGGTTCGCCACTCTCCCGCGCACGCGCCAGTTCCGCCGCCTCTTCCTGCAACTTCTCAACTACCCCGCTAATATCCGGCCATTCGAACCCGAACTCCGCCGCTTTGCGGCTGATCTTTTCTGCTTCCATCAATGCTGGCAAATTGCGCGGCACGCCGTCCAACACCGAAGCGTCGGCATTCGCTTCCTCTGCCTTTTCGCGTTTCTTGATCTCATCCCAACGCTGCTTCACATCTTCAGCAGTTTCCGCTTTCGCATCGCCAAAGACATGCGGGTGACGCCGGATCAGCTTCTCGTTGATCGCATCGAGCGAATCCGTAATCATAAACAATCCCTGCTCGGCCGCCATTTCGGCAAAGAAAACGGGCTGCAAAAGCAAATCGCCTAGCTCTTCCGCGAGCCCCGCCCAATCTTGCCCGTCAATCGCGTCCATCACCTCGTAGCTCTCTTCGAGCAGATAGGATTTGATTGTCTCGAAGCTCTGTTTCCGGTCCCAGGGGCAGCCGCCGGGCGCGCGCAACCGCGCCATCACCGCTACCAATTCCGCAAATTTTCGCCCAGCCTGCGCCGCGCGTTCCAAAACGGCGGCGTCTGACACAATAGCCATAGAATAAGTCTCGTATGGCAGATAGTACCGATCTTCCGCTCCCGCCCGCGAACTTCCTATTCCTGGTCGAATCGATCCTGATGCAGGCCCAAATGCAGCTTGGACTGCTACGGTTCGGCGATGAAAAGGAAGAAGACGCCGAACCCAACCTCCCGCTGGCCCGCCACACCATCGACATGCTCGCCATGTTGCAGGAAAAAACGCGCGGCAATCTGACAACCGAAGAGGAGCGCCTGCTTGAAAACGGGCTCACCGAGCTGCGCTTCCGATTCGTCCAGGTCTCGGACGAGCTGAAACGAAAAAACGAACCCAGAATCACCCTTCCGGAGTCTCCGACGAAAGCCGCAGCTTCAGGGGACAAGGGCCCTCTTATCATTACTCCCGACGGCGGAAAGGGCTCCAAGACGGAATAGATGCTCGAAACTTTCGAGCATGCTTCAATCCTGGTTCTCGGCTCCGGTACCAGCGTCGGCGTTCCCATGGTGGGTTGCCGCTGCAAGGTTTGTACCTCTGAAGATCCGCATGACAGGCGCCTTCGGCCCTCGGTTTTGTTGCGCTTGGGAGACCATCGCATCCTGATCGACACCTCACCCGATTTCCGCTACCAGGCCCTGCGCTTCCGCATCGATCGCATCGATGCGATTCTATACACCCATTCGCACGCCGATCACATTCTAGGGCTGGATGATGTTCGACCGTTCAACTTCATGCAAAGACAGGATATTCCTATCTACGCATCTGCCGAATCGCTTGAGGTCATCGAGCGCACCTTTCAATACGTTTTCGACACCAGTCCATCGGAATCCAGCCGTCCGCGCCTGAGCCTGCATCAGTTCGAAAAGGAACCCATTCACGTCGCCGGTATCGAGTTCTTTCCGATCCGCGTTCACCATGGCAAAGGTACGGCATATGGTTTCCGCTTCGGGGATTGCGCTTATTTGACAGACCACAGCGAGATCCCGCTCGAGAGCCGGGAAAAACTCAAAAATCTGGACGTTCTGTTCCTCGACGCCCTGCGCCACAATCCGCATCCTACTCATTCGACCGTCGAAGAATCGATCAAAACGGTAGGCCTGTTATCGCCTAAAAGAGCTTATTTTACACACATTTCGCACGATCTCCTTCATTCAACCGTTGAGGCTCGCTTGCCGCCTAACATTCATATGGCCTATGACGGCCTCGAGATCCCGATCGGCCGGTGCGATTCGCAATGAGCGCTCGGGTATTTCGTTCGGTAGAAGAGGCCCGCGGCCAATTCGAACCCTGCGCGCTCGCGATCGGCAACTTCGATGGCGTCCATCTCGGGCATCAGGCGTTGCTCGCCGAAACGAAGCGGCAAGCAGCTGCCAGAGGTATTGCGCCCGCGGTTCTGACCTTCCATCCTCACCCGACGGTCATCGTCGCGCCAGAACGTAGGCCTGAGCTGATTTCGACCATCGAGCAGCGGATTGACTTACTCGCTGCCGCGGGTACCAGCCAGATTCTCGTTCTGCCCTTTACGCTCGAAGTCGCGCAGCTCTCGGCCCGGGATTTCGTTTGGCAAATTCTCTGCAACGCGCTCAAAACCCAAGTTGTGATCGTCGGCGGAAATTTCCGCTTTGGCCATAAGCAGGCCGGCGGGCCCGAAACTCTGCGCGCACTCGGAGGCGAATTTGGGTTCGAATCGCAATTCCTGCCGCCTGTCGCCTGGCAGGGCGAGGTCATCTCGAGTTCCGGAATCCGCCGTTACCTCTCTTCCGGCAACGTCTCGCGCGCGGCACGACTCCTCGGGCGCTGTTTTTCGATTGCGGGCCCAGTCGTTGCCGGCCACGGCGTCGGATCGAAGCAGACTGTGCCGACACTGAACCTACGCCCGCCAGCCGGCCAGATCGTTCCGCGCGGCGTCTACATCACCGAGACGATCGAGCCCTCGACCAAGCGCCGTTGGGAATCCATCACCAACTGCGGCGTTCGCCCGACTTTCGGCGGCAACGAATTGGCCATTGAGACGTTTCTTTTGACACCGCTCGAAAGCGAAGCGCCATCGCAGATCGAAGTCGACTTCCGGCGCTTCGTCCGCGAAGAGAGGCAGTTTCCCAGCCCCGAAGCGCTCAAGGCGCAGATCTTTCGCGATGTCTCGCGCGCCAAAGCCTATTGGCGCCGAATCGCTGCCATCCGCAGGCCTGCTGCTTCGATATACTGAGTTTCGCGGACGCACCTATGCATCTCTCCGAAGGCAAAATCAAGCACCTGAACGCGCTTTCAAACAAGAACGGCGTCATCGCCGCAGCCGCCATGGACCAACGGGGCAGCCTGCGAAAATCAATCGCCTCCGCAAAAGGCGTGCCTCAGGACCAGATCACGAACGAAATGATGGAGGAGTTCAAGGTTGCGGTGTCGAAGATCCTGACTCCGCACGCCAGCGCCATTCTGCTCGATCCCGAATTCGGCCTCCCTGCCGCCGAGGCGCGTTCGAAAAACGCCGGGCTCTTGCTTGCCTACGAAGAGAGCGGGTATGACAATACCAAGCCTGGCCGCTTGCCGGATCTGCTTCCTCATCTCTCGGCCAAGCGCATCAGAGATCTGGGCGCGGATGCGGTCAAAATCCTGATCTACTACTCGCCATTTGAAAAAGAGGACGTCAACGATATCAAGCACGCCTTTATCGAGCGCGTGGGCTCCGAATGCGAAGCGCAAGAGATTCCGTTTTTCCTTGAATTTGTCGGCTATGACCCGAACGGCGGCGATGAAAAAGGCTTTGAGTACGCCAAGCAGAAGCCCGATATCGTGATCAAGTCGATGGAGGAGTTTGGCAAGCCGCAATACAACGTGGACGTGCTCAAGGTCGAAGTGCCTGTGAATGCGGAATACGTGCTCGGCAGCAGCGTGTATAAGGGGCAGGCTGCGTATACCCGACAACAGGCGCTCGATCTTTTCCGCAAAGCTGCCGATGTGGCGGAGAAGCCGTTCATCTATCTCAGCGCCGGGGTGGGGAACGAGCAATTTGTCGAATCGCTGCACATGGCTGCCGAAGCGGGCACGGATTACTCCGGCGTACTTTGCGGCCGCGCCACTTGGAAGGATGCCGTGCCCGTGTATGCCAAAGAGGGCGTGCAGGCGCTCGAAGACTGGCTGTCCAATGAGGGCGTGAAGAATATCAACGCCGTGAACGAAGCGATCAAGACGGCCAAGCCGTGGCACGCCAAGGCAGGCGTCGCCGCTACGGTCTAGCAGGCAGTCGCACGATCTGATGAACTTCGCTTCGATTCCCGAAGCCATTGAAGATTTCCGGCGCGGCAAGATCCTGGTCGTGGTCGACGACGAGGATCGGGAAAACGAAGGCGACCTTACCATCGCGGCCGAGAAAATCACCCCTGAAGCGATCAACTTCATGGCCACGTACGGCCGGGGCTTGATCTGCCTCGCCCTCGACGCTGAGATCTGCCGGAGGCTCGATCTTCAGCCGATGTCGGCGGTCAATACCGCTCGTTTCGGCACCGCCTTTTGCGAAGCCATCGACGCGGCCGAAGGCGTCACGACCGGCATCTCCGCGCACGACCGGGCACGAACCATTCGCGTCGCCATCGACCCGCTCTCGTGTCCCGAGGATTTGGCGCGTCCCGGTCACGTGTTTCCGCTGCGCGCGCGTCCCGGAGGCGTGCTCGTGCGTACCGGGCAGACGGAAGCGGCGGTGGATCTGGCGCGCCTTGCCGGCCTTGAGCCCGGGGGCGTGATTTGCGAAGTCATGAACGAAGACGGCACCATGGCGCGCGTTCCGCAGCTCACGGAGTTTTGCCAGCGCTACGGGATCAAAATGATTTCCGTTGCCGATCTCATCCGCTACCGTTTGCAAACCGAAAAGTTCGTCGAGCGCGAGGCATCCGGCCGGATTCGCACGCCATACGGAGATTTCGAGACCATTCGCTATATCAACCGCATTGACAATGAAACGCACCTGGCGCTGATTCATGGCGATATTAAAGGCCGGTTGAACGTGCTGGTTCGGGTGCATTCCCACTGCGTGTACGGGGACGTGTTTCATTCGCTCGACTGTGATTGCCATCGGCTGATTGCCGCCGCTTTGAACACCATTTCACGCGCGAACTGCGGGGTGCTCGTTTATCTGCATCAAAACGGCCCCGGAATTAGCTCCGTTTCCCGCGATGGCCGCCGGGAGTTGCTCGGTCACCCGCGCGGCAACGCGGCGAACCTTTCGGAGCGGCATCAGCCCGTGCAGCACGAAGCCGGAATCGGGGCGCAGATCCTTTCGGATCTCGGGCTGACCAGCATTCATCTGCTCACTAATCATCCGCGCAAAGTAGCCGGTCTCGAGGCTTTTGGCATCCAGATCACGTCTCAGGTTCCCTTCCCTGCTGAAGTTCCCGCCGAGCTGTCTCCCGTCTCATGAAGTTCCTCCTTACGTTGCTTGCGAGCGCGATGCTACTCACCGCGCAGGATTGGTCGCTCGACCATCTCTTCACGCGGCCGTATTTGTGGGGCACCTGGCCATCGCACATCGCCTGGGCCAAGCACGCGCACGTAGTGGGCTTTCTGTGGAACGCCCACGGTGAGTCGTTCAAAGACCTTTACGTTTACAACGCCGATATGAAGAAACTGACTCGGCTGACGAATCTGAAAGATGTAAAGGACCCGATCAACGACACAGAAGCGGAGCGCGATCCGCATCGCAAGCCGTATCTGCCGCCGCCCGCCGGCCTGACTGCCTTCAATCTTTCCGAAGACGGAACAAAGGCCGTGTTCTCTTATCGCGGTGATCTCTACATCGCTCCGACGGATGGCGGAGCACTTCGCAGGATCACGAGAACGAAGGCGGCTGAAGCAGATCCGGAGTTTTCTCCGGACGGCAACCGCATCGCGTTTTCGGAATCCGGCCAATTGTACGTGTTGACTCTCAACGGCGGCATTTGGGAGCAACGAACCGATATTCACGTGCCCGCGAGCTTAACCAGCTTTGCGTGGTCGCCGGATGGGAAGCATCTGGCCTATTCGGTCGAGCCACATAAAGACCGCATGATGCCGCTCCCCAATTATTCAGGCGAATTTGTGACCGCTCAGCCGTTTGAGCGCACCGTGGCAGGCGACACGCCCGTCAGCTGGCAGTATTACGTCGTGGAGAGCACGGGCGACAATCCGCCGCGGCTCATGGACACCGGCCAGGGATTCAAGTATGAAGAACCGAAGTGGTCGGAAGATTCGAATTATCTGCTGTTGACGCTCGAATCCCAGAACTATAAAAGCGGCGAGGTTCGCGTCGTGAATGTGAATACGGGTAAATCGAAGGCCGTATTTCACCAGAACGATGATCGCTGGATCGAAATTCCGCAAGCAGGGTGGGATCAGGCTTCGAAACGTATCTGGTTTACGAGCGACCAGACCGGGTTCCAGCATTTATACACGGTCGCAGTGGACGGCAGCGGGTTGAAACAGATTACCAGGGGATCGTGGGAAATCCATAGGGACCCGTTTTCAAATAACCCGCAGTGGATTGGAGGTCTCATTTACTATTCTTCGACCGCCGATGGCACGACCGAGCGCCAACTCTATCGCGTAAGGACCGATGGCTCGGCACCGCCGGCGCGGCTGACGAAACATGAAGGGCTGAACATCGCCTGGATATCCGAAGACGGCAAAGACCAGGCGATTCTGCAGGCGGACATCAAAAACCCCTTCGACCTGTATGTAAACGGCGAGCGCGTCACTACCTCACCCCTTCCCGATTTCTACAACATAGGTTGGGTGGAAAGCCGGTTCCTCACCTATCCGTCGCTAAAAGACCACAAACTCGTTTCGGCGCGCTTGCTGCTGCCGCCCGGCTACAATCCCGATGATCCGAACCAGAAACCCCGGCCGGCGGTCGTCTACATCCATGGTGCGGGCTATGCAACCAGCGTTCTGAAGCAATGGGGCAGCTATCAGGAGTTGCGTTTCGTCTTCAATAATTATCTGGCGCATAACGGCTATCCAGTTCTCGAAATGGATTATCGCGGCAGCACGAATTACGGGCGTGATTGGCGCAGCGGCGTGTATCTCAACATGGGTGGCCCGGATCTGGAAGATGTTCTCGGTGGTGTCGAGTATCTACGATCTTTGAAGAATATCGATATGTCGCGTATCGGCATCTGGGGATGGAGTTACGGCGGCTTCATGACGGCCATGGCAATGTTCCGCGCTCCGGCGACATTCAAAGCGGGCGCCGCTTTTTCGGGGGTTTACGATTGGCGCAATTACAACGCCGGCTACACCGATGAGCGGCTGACTTCGCCCGCGGAAAATCCCGAAGCTTACGAGCGTAGCTCGCCGATTCATTTCTCCGGGCAGTTACAAAACCACTTACTAATTCTGCATGGAATTGTCGACGACAATGTGCTGTTTCAAGATGCCGTCCAACTGACGGAGAAACTTCTGCACGAAGGGAAGAGCTTCGACGAATCGTTTTATCCCGAAGAGAGCCACGCCTATCTGCGCGACGAGAGCTTGCAGAACGCATTCGGACGTACGGCACGGTTTTTCGACGAATATCTCAAAGACGGTCAATCGAACGGCACAACCCGGCAATGAGCGTTTACATGCCGATCGCATTCAAACTTCCGCTGTTTTATCCGATTCTTGATGCAGGGATGCTGGCGGAGCGCGAATGCCCGGCTGTGGCAGCCGCGGAAGCACTGGTGGAAGCCGGCGTTCGCATTCTGCAGTACCGGCATAAAGGCGATTGGACCCAAAGACATTTCGATGATTCCAAAGAAATCGCGCGGCTCTGCCACGAAGCTGGGGTTTTGTTTGTGCTGAACGACCGGGCGGATTTTGCGCGTTTGCTACGCGCTGCTCTGCACGTTGGACAAGACGACTTGCCGCCTGCGGCCGCACGCCGTGTCATCGGCGACGAAGTGATGGGATTTTCCACGCATAACCGCGCCCAACTCGCGCGCGGCGATCAAGAGCCCGTCGAGTATCTCTCGATCGGCCCCATCTTCGCAACCAATTCCAAGGCGCAGCCCGATCCCGAAATGGGCCTGGGCAGCTTGAGCGAACTTCGCAAGCTGACGGAAAAGCCGCTGGTCGCCATCGGTGGAATCACTTTGCTGAATGCGCAGGGCGTGCTCGCGGCAGGCGCGGATTCGGTGGCAGTTATTTCCGGGCTGTTGGCGGAAAACACGGATCGGAAATCGCTGAACCGTCGCGCAGAAGAGTGGATCCGGCTCCTCGCGACAGGCAGGGCGCAGACCGCAAACTGACGCCGGGATCCATCGAAGATTGATAAACTGAAAGTTTTCATGGCAATCAGTCAGGATCTGCTGGATATTCTCGTCTGCCCCGCCTGCAAAGCCAAAGTCGTCCTGAAAGAAGATGGAAGCGCGCTGAAGTGCGTGGCTTGTCATCGCGTGTATCCGGTGCGCGACGATATTCCGATTATGTTGGTCGATCAAGCCACGATCGAGCCTTAGATTTGCATGACGATTTTGGAGCAGTTGCCGGAGGGCTCGCGCGTGGGAGTGATCCGGCTGCGCTCGCTCGGGGACTGCGTGCTCACCACCCCAGGATTGGCGCTGCTCAAACGCGCGCGCGCAGACCTGAAGATCGGCGTCGCCGTGGAACCGCACTTTGCGCCGGTTTTTGAAAACAGCCCAACGACCGACCAAATTTTAAAGCCGACCTGGCAGGCGGTGCGCGGCTGGAAACCTGCGCTCTGCATTAATCTGCACGGCGGCACGCGAAGTCAATGGATGACTGCGCTGTCGGGCGCCAGATGGCGAGCGGGTTTTGCGCATCATAACTTCACGTTGGCTTACAACGTCAAGATTCCGCGCGCGCAGCGCGTCCTGAAAGTAAACCGGACGGTGCATACGGCCGAGCATTTGGCGTCCGCCTTCTTCGCACTCGGGGTACCGGTGCAGGATGTCCCGCGCGCGCAACTGGGAGCCGCGGAATCGGCGCTTGCGGGCCGTTATGCGGTGTTGCATCCGTTTGCTTCGGCACCGGAGAAGCAATGGCCAGCCGAGCGCTTTTTGGAAGTTGCACGGTATCTCGAGCTTTGGAACATCCGTCCTGTTTTTCTCGCCGGGCCCCGTGAGAATGCGACGGCGTTTCGCGCCCATCACGTGGTGCAAGCCAGCCTTAGCGAAGCAAAAGCGGTTCTCTCAAAGGCCAGTGTCTTTATCGGAAACGACAGCGGCCCGGCTCACATCGCCGCGGCATTCAGCGTGCCCAGTCTCGTGTTGTTCAGCACCTCGAACCCGGCGAATTGGGGGCCGTGGCGCACGGAATCGGAGATCGTGGTGGCACCGGATGGGCTAAGCAAAGTGAGTGTGTCGCGAGTGATTGCAGCGCTCGAACGGCTCAGAATTTTTGAAGAGGCCCACGCTTGAAGGATCTGCGGCGCCTGCTGCATTATGCCCGGCCCTATTGGGTGGCGCTAGTAGCTTCGGTTCTTTTCATGGCGGTGGTGGGTCTTTCGCAAGGGCTGCTCGTGCGCCTCATCCCGCTGATCTTCGAGCGCGTTCTGAATCCGAACACACCCGATGCGCCGGCGCTGCTGTTTGCCATCCCGCGCACCGACATTCGCATTTATCTCAACGACGTTGTGCCCTCGTTTGTACACAACATCTGGACCATGGTCGCGCTCGGCATTCTGGCTTGCTTCGTGGCCAAAGCGGTTTGCGATTACCTTGGCAACTACCTGATCAACTGGGTCGGTATTACAGCCATTATGGATCTGCGGCAAGACGTTTTCGATCGCGTTTTGCATCAGGACGCATCCTTTTTCGAAGATCAAACGACCGGGCGCATCATGTCGTCGATCATGAACGATATCGACCGCATTCAGGTGTCCGTTTCGACCATGCTCGCCGATTGGCTGCGGCAGATGTTCACGGCGTTGTTCCTGCTGATGGCGATGGTCTCGATCGATTGGAAACTGTCGCTGATCAGTTTGATCGTTTTTCCCGTGGTTGCGGTTCTGACCCTGCGGCTGGGGAAGCGCATCCGCAGGACGACGCGGCACGCGCAAGATATGGCCGCGGGTTTGAATCAGATTCTCCAGGAGACCATCACCGGGCATGAAGTGGTGAAGAGTTTCGGGGCGGAAGATTACGAATCGAAGCGCTTCCGCCTGGCGTCGCAGCGTCTGCGCGCAGGGAACCTGAGATATGTCCGGCATCAAGCTCTGGCTTCGCCGATTATTGAAATATTCGGCGCGCTCACGATCATTCTGATGCTATGGCTGGGACGGCTGGCAGTGAAGAACACCGGCATGACGGCTGGCACGTTCACCGCATTTGCGCTAGCCCTGGTGATGCTCTACGAGCCGATCAAACGCCTGACCAATATCCACAACATCTTCCAGCAAGGCATCGGCGCTGCACAGGTGGTTTTTCGATATCTCGACCGATCGCAGGATCTGGTAGACAACCCGAACGCGTTGCGGATGACGAGGTTCGAGCATAGTATTCGCTTTCAGGACGTTCGCTTCTGTTACCCGCTCGTCGCGGACCGCTGTGTTCTGGACGGCATCAACCTCGAGATTCGAGCCGGCGAAGTCGTGGCTGTAGTGGGACCGAGCGGCGCGGGAAAAACCACACTGGCGAATTTAGTGCCTCGCTTTTATGATGTCTCGAGCGGAGCCGTGCTGATTGATGGCAAAGATCTGCGGGAGATCCGGCTGAGCAGTCTGCGCGAGAACATCAGCCTTGTGGCGCAAGACACGTTTCTATTCAACGAAACCGTTTTTGACAACATCGCCTACGGCCGGCCGGACGCGCGCGAAGAAGAGGTTTTCGCAGCCGCCCGCACCGCCCTTGCCGAAGAATTCATTCTCAAGCTACCTGACGGCTACCAGACCCCGATTGGCGAGCGCGGGTTGAAATTGAGCGGCGGACAACGACAGCGCATGGCGATTGCACGCGCTCTGCTCAAAGACGCGCCGATCCTGATCCTAGACGAAGCGACATCGCATCTCGATACGGAATCGGAACGGCTGGTACAGCAGGCTTTGACTGCCCTCATGAAGCGACGAACGGTTCTGGTGATCGCGCATCGGCTCTCAACTATTCGCCAGGCCGACCGCATCGTCGTGCTCGAGGAAGGCAAGATCGCCGAAATCGGATCGCATGACGAACTAATTGCGCGGCGCGGCATTTACCAGCGCCTGCATGAGATGCAGCATGCCGCTTCAAATGCAATCGCCTGATAAAACTTCGGCGGCGCCAGTCCGCAGCATGACCGGTTTCGCGATGGTGCGCAAGGACACCGCTGCCGGAATGCTGACCGTCAGCCTAAAGACCGTGAATCATCGCGGCCTCGATCTGCACTTCCACGCCGGCGAGCTAGGGCGGTTTGAAAACGGCATGCGCGCCCTGCTGAAGCAAAACATCGCGCGCGGACACGTGGAGATCCGCGCGACACTCGCTCGCAATGCCGGCACCGAATTCGGCTACAATCGCGATCTGCTGACGCGTTATCTTGGGTTGTTTCGCGCCGCGCGCGAAGAGTTCGATTTGAAAAGCGAGCCCGATCTCAATTTCGTCTTGGCATTGCCGGGCATGTTTGAGAACTCGCCTGAACAGACCGCTCTCGATAACGGCTTTGAAGCTGAAATTCTGGATGCGCTGGCCGAATGCATACGCGAGTTGAACACGTATAGGGAGCGCGAAGGCACCGCCCTGGTCGCCGGGCTCGAAAGTGAGATCACGTCAATAGAAGAGCGAACCCGCCAGATTGCGCGGATTCGATCCAACGCGCGGGAACTTTTTCCAGGAGCGCTTGCGCGAGCGCCTGCAGGATCTGCTGCGAGACTCCTCGATTCCGGAAAGCCGTTTGGCGGAAGAAGCCGCGCTGCTTGCGGATCGATCGGACATTCAGGAAGAATTGACGCGGCTGGAGGTTCACACGCAAGAACTACGGCAGATGATGACGGCAGGCGGAGAAATCGGTAAACGCGTGGATTTCTTATTGCAAGAGATGAACCGCGAAACCAATACCGTGCTCTCAAAAACATCGGGCGCGGGGGAAACCGGTTTAACGATCACGAATCTCGCGCTTGGGGTAAAGGCTAACATCGAAAGAATACGGGAACAGGCGTTGAACCTTGAGTAGGCAAACCCTGGAGCAACCGGTCGCGCTGGGCAGGCGCAATACCACGGATAGAATGACGACGGTTTTCATCATTTCGGCGCCGTCCGGCTCCGGAAAATCGACGCTGGTATCGCGTTTGTTGGCGAGCGATTTGGGATTAAGGTTTTCTGTCTCTTACACCACGCGCAAGCCCCGCGGGGCCGAACGTCCCGGAGAAAGCTACAACTTCATCTCGCGGGCAGAATTCGAGGAGTTGGCCGAGCGCGGCGAATTTCTGGAGCACGCCGAAGTTTTCGGGAACTATTACGGCACGCACCGCGAGGTACTGGACCAGGCGCGAAGCGAGGGCAAGGACCTGATACTCGACATCGATGTGCAAGGTGCGAGACAATTGAAGGAGCGGATTCCAGAGGCGGTCAGCATCTTCATTTTGGCGCCGTCGCGCGGCATTCTGGAGCAGCGATTAAGGGCCAGGTCGGAGGACTCGGAAGAAGTCATTCAGCGTCGGCTGCGGGACGCCGCCGAAGAGATTCGTAATTACAGCCAGTACGATTATGTGCTGGTGAACCACCAAGTGGAAGAATCGGTGAGCACGCTGACGGCGATTGTCAGAGCTGAACGGGTCCGCCGGATTCGCATGGAAGACCAGATTCGGCCGATTCTGGCGAGTTTCGAAGAGCGGCCGCCCACACTGTTTTAACGAGGAGCCCGATGCGGCTCCCTGAATTGAATTGGAGTGAAGATGGCAGACAGACCAAGAAACGCGCAGTATTGCATTCCTGACGACGCTGACGCGAGCACGTATAGATTCATCATCGTCGCGGCGAAACGCGCGCGGCAGTTGCAGAACGGGCAACGCAGCGTGCTGCCTGCGACGAATAAAAAGCCGACTATTCTGGCGATGGAAGAGGTTCGCCGCGGCCTGGTTCCCTATGAAGACCTGGGGCGGCAAGAACCGGAAGTGCTAGTAGAAGCAGAATAACTGCCGGGCCGAGTCAATGCGCGTCGTACTGGGGGTCGGCGGCGGAATCGCGGCGTACAAATCGGCTGAGCTTGTACGCGCGCTGGCGCAACGCGGGCACGAGGTGCAGGTGGTGATGACGAGCGCCGCGCAGGAGTTCGTGCAGCCACTGACGTTCGCGGCGCTGACCGGGCGCAAAGTGATCACCGGCCTCTTTTCGCAAGCGAGCGCGCAGGACACGCTATCGAGCGCAGTGGAGCACATTGCTGTTGCGCAAGAGCATGAGACTCTGGTGGTCGCGCCGGCGACGGCAAACCTGATCGCGAAGTTTGCCTACGGATTGGCCGACGATTTTCTTTCGACGCTATATCTGGCTTTTACCGGGCAGGTGGTGCTGGCGCCGGCCATGAATACTGCCATGTGGCAGCACCCGGCAACGCAGGAAAATCTGGATCGCTTGCGAGCGCGCGGATGCCATGTGGTGGAACCGGGCGAAGGATGGCTCGCGTGCGGCACAGTAGGCGCGGGGCGGATGGCTGAGCCGCTGGAGATTGCCGAGGAAGTGGATGCGCTGGCGTACCACAAGCGGGATCTAGAAGGCGAATCGATTCTGATTACCGCAGGCCCGACGCAGGAGCCGCTCGATCCCGTTCGATACGTGAGTAATCGCTCGAGCGGAAAGATGGGTTACGCAATCGCCGAGGCGGCGGCCAGGCGAGGAGCGCACGTGGTGCTGGTTTCAGGTCCGGTGAGCATAGCTGCTCCCAGGAACGTCGAGACGATTCACGTCCGCACCGCGGAGGAGATGCGCAATGCGGTGATGGAGCGGCTGAACGCCGCAAGCATCATCATCAAAAGCGCAGCGGTCGCGGATTACTACGTTTCCGAGGTACCGAAACAGAAGCTAAAGAAGACCGCCAACGCGCCTTTCGCTTGAGCTCGATCCCACGCCCGACATTCTTGCTGACATTGGACAGAGGAAAGGCGACCGGTTGCTGATCGGTTTCGCTGCCGAAACCCAAAACCTGATCGAAGAGGCGCGCCGCAAGATGAACACGAAGAAGTGCGACATGATTGTTGCGAATTATGTCGACCGGGAAGGCATCGGTTTTGAATCCGACCGCAATGAAGTGGAGATCATCGCGCGCTCGGGAGAAATTGTGCACGCCGGTCCCGCGGACAAGAAAGAGATCGCAGAAAAAATCCTGGATCAAGTCTCGATGTTGCGGCTGTCTTTGCACGCAGTAGACTCGCGAGCCTAGATGACCGCAGAGCAGATCCGCAGCTACCTCGAATACTATCGGGATCTCGGTATCGATTCCGTTTACAGGCGAGGCGCGGCGGTAAGCCCGGCAACTCTCGTTCGAACCGGCGGTGCCGCAACGCGCGACTAACGTGCTTCCGAGCCTTGCGCCTGAGGGCGATTCGCTTGCGCAAATTTTCGCCGATATCGGCGACTGCCGGCGCTGCGGGTTGTGCGAGGGGCGGCAGAAGATTGTATTCGGGTCGGGAAATGAGCAATCCGCGTTGGTTTTCGTCGGGGAAGGCCCTGGCGCGGACGAAGACGAACAGGGATTGCCGTTTGTAGGCCGCGCGGGACAACTGCTGACGCAGATGATCGAAAACACGGCCGCGAAAGAGGGCATTCCGATTCGCCGCTCGGATGTTTACATCTGCAACGTGGTGAAGTGCCGGCCGCCGGATAACCGCACGCCGCTGCCGGAGGAAATGGAAATTTGCGGGCAATTTTTGTTCCGGCAACTCATGGCGATCAAGCCCAAGGCGATTTGTGCGCTGGGGGGCACGGCGATGAAAGCGCTGCTGAACACCAAAGAAGGTATCACTAAATCACGCGGAAAATGGCACAAATGGCGGGATATTCCTGTTATGGTGAGCTATCACCCCTCGTATCTGCTGCGGCAATACAACCAGACGGCGAAGCGCGAAGCTTGGGAGGATTTGAAAGCCCTGCTGCATTTCGTCTATGACTGAGAGTGGCGGCTATGGCAGGCGACCGCGGACTGTTCATCACGTTTGAGGGTACCGAGGGCAGCGGTAAGACGACACAAATGCGCCTGCTGGCGGAGCGGCTGCGCGCAACCGGCTTGCCAGTTACCGAGAATCAAGAACCCGGCGCGACGCGCATAGGCACTCAGATCCGCCGCATTCTGCTTCATCCAGCGCATAAAGAGATGGCGCCCATGACGGAACTGCTGCTCATGTTCGCATCGCGCACGCAGGCCGCTGCTGAAATCATTGCTCCGGCGCTTGAACGTCGAGAGATTGTGATCAGCGACCGCTTCACCGATTCGACGCTTGCTTATCAAGGTGAAGCGCGGGGGCTGGGTTTCGATACGGTGCTCGACGTGCATCGGCTGGCGCTTGGGACGTCTAATGCCCGACTTGACGATCTGTATACTGATCGATCTCGAGACGGGCTTGGCTCGCGCGCATCGCCGCAACCGTTCGAGCAAGAAAGAGGCAACTGAAGCGCGACTGGATCGGCTATCCAGTGATTTTCACCGGAGGGTCGAGGAGGGTTATCGAAAGATCGCCGCGCTTGAGCCGCATCGGTTCCGGATTATCGACGGATCGGGCGAGCGTTCGCAGGTGGCCGAACGAGTGTGGGCGGAAGTGAGCCCGTTTCTCGCCCGGCTTGCGAGAATGGAAGTTGGTTAGACCGGCATTCGCCGATTTCTACGGCAACTCCAGCGTGGCGCAAACTCTCGCGCACATGATCGAGGAGCGCCGGATTGCCCAAACGATTCTGCTGAGCGGGCCAGAGGGCGTCGGAAAGGCTACTCTCGCGCGACGTTTCGGAGGCGTACTGTTGGGTGATGCGGGCAAGATCGAGCAGGACGACTTAAGCCTAGCGAGCAACCTCGAGATCGTGGAGCAGCGCGAAAAATGGGCTGCAGACAAGCGCAATGACGATCCGCTGCTGTTTTCGACGCACCCGGATTTCGTCACGTTCGCACCGGACGGGCCGCTGCGGCAGATTACGATTCAGCAGATGAGATGGTTGCGAGAGCGAGCGCAATTCAAGCCGCTGCGAGGCTCGCACCGCGTCTTTCTGATCGACCATCTGGAACGCGCGAATGAGCAAGCCGCGAACTCACTCCTGAAGGTGCTGGAGGAGCCACCCGAGCACCTGGTGATCATCGCGACGACTGGCAATCTTTACGATCTTTTGCCCACGATTCGTTCGCGCTCGCTGGTGTTGCAGCTTTCGAGATTATCTGACGACGAGATGCGCGCATTCGCGCAAACGCGCAGCCTCGAAGATGCCGAAGCCCGCATCGCTTTGGCGGCGGGCTGCCCTGGTCTTGCGGCAACGCTCGATTTGGACCAGTTCCGCGAGCGCCGGGATCTGATGCTTGCCGCGCTCGAATGCGGAGCGGGCATCACGCCGTTCTCAGAATGGATTCAGCGGTCGGAGAATTTTCTGGCGCGACGAACGGAGAAGCTGGAGCCGTATCTGCTGCTTGGGTACAGCGTTCTCGAAGATGTTCTGGCCGGTTTGGCGGGAAGGTGCGTTGTTCGCAACCGGGATATCGAGGCGCGCATCTGTGCGCTTTCGAAAGGCGTGACGTTCGCCTGGACAGAACGGGCAGTACGTTTCCTTGATGAACTTGTACTGATGGTACGTAGAAATATACAAAAAACCGCAGCACTTGACGCTATGATTATTAATTTGCGTAACCCCTCGGAAAAGATGAGCACCTAATTAGGCAATTGCGCTCGTTCCGGCGAGCTAGCCAAAACTTTCGGGAAATCACAACTGAGGCCAAATGATTGAGGAGAGGCGTCTAGAGCCGCTTATCAGAAAACCTACGCGTAATCTCGCGGAGACCAGGGATCCCAACCGGCGCCCAGCTGCAGCAGCCGGCAAGAAAAGTACACCGCCCGATCAAACCAACGCCGAGCAATTCTATTACTCAAAACAGATGCAAGGCAAGACACACATGGTAATCGTGCTGACGGATGGCGAGCAACTGGAAGGCGTGATTGAGTGGTACGATCGCGAATGCCTCAAGCTGAATCGCACCGGCGCGCCGAACCTGCTGCTCTTTAAGCGGTGCATCAAATACATGTACAAAGCCGAGGGTGATTAACGACCTGGCCTAGGAATTTAAGTACAGGCTGTGGCTCTGAGTGGGCAAGATGTGCCGCCACTCACGAATGATTTCGCGATAAATTCTTCCGGCCGGCCGGATCTTACGATCCAGATCATACAAGCCCGAGCGGATTGACGTAGCCCCGGTCCTGACATAGGGCCGTGTCCCAATCCACTTGATCCGTCAGGCTGTAGTAAGTGAAACCGATCATGGGCACCCCGTCCTCTCGCAGGCGGTGAACGTTGGCCCATTCTTTGCGAATCCATGTAGGCGCGCGCTGCTCGTCGGGGAGATTGGTTTCGGTGTGCATCACAGGTAAGTGATAGCGGCTGAAATACTGGTGGGTGATGACGTAATAACCAAATATTTCTCCGGAAGGAGTTACTGCGCCGTCGCTCGATACCAGGTGCTCGTTAGTCTCGTAATAATCCGTTCCCATTACGCAATGCTCTTTGCGATGGTTATCGCAGAACCAATGATATTGCTCGCGAGTCATGCCGTTATCCATCAGATACTCGTACATCTCGAAGGTGACGGGATTGCCATAGGAAAGATCGAGCGAGAGAAATCGTTTCTGGTTGTAGATATGGGCGATGGGAGCGCTCGCGGGATTCACGGGATGGTGAAACTCGGAGGCTTCGCTTTGAATGAAGATGGCCTTAGGGTTCACGTCCAGAATGGCGTGCATGGCGAGCACGTTCGCTTTGCAGAGATTGTGCAGGGCGCGGACGAAGAACTTATCGCCCTGCAACCGCTCGTTCCACCAGCCGAACTGGGCTGAAAACGTAGCCGCAATATAGATCTCATTCACCGGCGTGAAGAAACGAATCCAGGGATAGCGTTCGGCGATGGCATGCGCGTATTGCGCAAACAGACGAGGCCAGTCGGTGTTCTGAAAATCGCCTATCCAGTCGGGCACGCCAAAATGGCAGAGATCCACGATGGGAGTGATTCTCAGCTCCTGCAGTTTCAGAAAGGTTTCGTCCGCGAATTCCCAGTCATATTTACCGGGGCCCAAGTGAGTCTTGTAATAAGGCGGGCCGTAGCGTAAGAATTCGATGCCAAGCTCGCGCACGAGATGAAAGTCTTCCTGCCAATACTTGTAGTGGCAGCACTTCTCCATTTCGTCGATGCGCTTGGTCGAGCCGTCGGGCAGCGAGATAGTCGGATAGCTATTCTCGATACCCGTTGCAAACATGAATTGGGACAAAACTTCTCCTGGTATGACTTACTCGCCAGACGTTCGCGTTTTATCTTTAAACGCGAGCCGGTAAGCGCGGCGGTTCGCGGCTTCTTCGTAGCGACGCTGTTCTTCCTCCGTTTCGGGCAGAATGGGCGGAAGAATTACTTTGTTTCCGGCTTGATCCAGACCTACAAACGTCAGGTAGGCCGAGGAGGTGTGGCGAATTTCGCCGCTTTGCAGGTTTTCCACCCAGACCTTTACGCCTACTTCCATAGACGTTCGAAACACGCGATTTACTTGCGATTTCAAACGGACCAGCTCGCCGAGGCGGATGGGATGCAGAAATGTCATCTGGTCGATTGAAGCCGTGACGACCATACAGCGGGCGTGACGAATGCCGGCAATGGCTCCGCAAAGATCGACCAAGTGCATCACGTGTCCGCCCAGCATATTGCCTAGCAGGTTCGCATCATTCGGCAAACAAATCTCGGAATATTCAGATTGCGATTGCCGCACGGTCCGCACCGCGGGCGTTATAGGATGCACGACTTCGTACTTGGCCTCGGAATCCGGCATAAGGGCATCTACGCGCCGGCTGGAAACTTTTCGAGAAAACTGCGGCAGAACGCGACGGCCTGCGCTCGCATGCACGAATCCGGCAAGTCGGGTTCCAGCGATCCATTTTCCGCGAAATAGCGCACCGCATGCCAGCGCATGGGCGCATATTCCTCCTCCTCAATGCAAATGATCTCAAGCGCGGCGGCTGAGCGCTTCACGACCGTGTACCGGAAAGCAGAGCGCGGGTCGGAAGAAGGAAAATGCTCGCAGTGGGCGCGCGAGTACCCGTGATTGCAATAAGTGAACTGGTGTTCGGCGGGCGCGGCGAACGGTTCTGCAATTGCACGGCAGAATCCGTCGTACTCCTGAAGCAGGGGCAGTCTCGCGTTGGCGCGCTGTGGGGTCGCCGCAAGCTCGTGCGGCTCGAAATACGGGCACGACATCCTGACTCAGTATAGAGTCAACGGCGCGGCTCAGCTATGGTGGGAATCTATGCGAATTTCATTTTGTTTGGCAATGCGGGGTGAGCCGGGCACGCTCGCTTACAGCCGGCGGCTGCAATGATGATTGTTATTCACGTGGAGATCCGAGTAAAGCCGGAGTTATTACACGAGTTCGTCCGAGCGACGATTGAGAACGCGCGGAACAGCGTAAAAGAGCCGGGGATTGCGCGCTTCGATGTAATTCAGAATGCAGTGGATCCCACGCGGTTTGTCCTGGTCGAGATATACCGCCACGCCGATGCGCGCGCCGAGCACAGAGCTACGGCGCATTACGCGAAGTGGCGCGATGCAGTGGCGGATATGATGGCCGAACCGCGGACCAGCGTGGAGTTTAAAAACGTGTTCCCCGACGATGAAGGCTGGTGATGCAGTTTGAATTTGCAACCGCGGCGCGCATCGTGTTTCGATGTGGAGCCATTGCGGATTTACCCAGGCTGGCGCGAGAGTTTGGCACGCGCGCGCTTCTGACGAGTGGAAGAAACGCCCATCGCGCGGCGCCGGTGGTGGCTGCACTCGATAGCGCGGGAATCGAATGTTCGATATTTCCCGTTTCTGGCGAACCGACTGTAAACCTCGTGCGCGAAGGCGCGGTTGTTGCGCGGCGAGGGTGTGAATTCGTCATCGGCTTTGGAGGGGGCAGCGCAATCGATGCAGGAAAGGCGATTGCGGCACTGGCAAGCAATTCAGGCGAGCCGCTCGACTATCTCGAAGTGATCGGCCGCGCGCGGCCGCTCGAGCGCGCTTCCCTGCCCTTTATTGCCGTTCCGACGACGGCAGGCACGGGCGCAGAAGTTACTCGCAACGCGGTTATCGGCTCGCCCGAGCACGGTGTCAAGGCGAGCCTGCGCAGTCCGATGATGCTGGCCAAAATCGCGCTGATCGACCCGGAATTAACGCTCGATCTGCCGCCTACAGTAACCGCGAACACCGGTCTTGATACGTTGACGCAATTGATCGAGCCGTACGTCTCGGTTCGCGCGAACCCGATGACCGACCTGTTCTGCGTGGAAGGGCTCAAGCGCGTTACGTCCTCGCTAGACCGGGCTTTTCGTCACGGGCACGATATCGCCGCGCGCGAATCCATGTCTTTTGCCAGCCTGTTAAGCGGGTTGGCGCTGGCAAATGCCGGCTTAGGAGTCGTGCACGGTTTCGCGGGGCCGTTGGGCGGCATGTTTGACGCCCCGCATGGAGGCATTTGTGCCGCGCTGTTGCCGCATGGGATCGTTGTAAACATCCGCGCATTGCGCGCACGCGACCCGAATGGAAACGCGCTGCAACGATACACCGAAATCGCGCGTGTGCTGACCGGACGGCGCTGATGCGGAGCCCGAAGATGCTGTTTCCTGGATCGCGAGGCTATGCCGCGAACTGGGAATTTGCAATCTGAGGCAATATGGCTTCACCGAAGATCGCGGCCCAGAGCTGGTCGAAAAAGCCGCGCGCGCAAGCAGTATGAAAGCCAATCCTATTCGGCTCACGGACGAGGAATTGAACGAAATCGCTCGGTTGGCTTCGTAGAATTGAGTGGTGTCCGCTTGCGTTGTTCTTCCCCGGCTACGGCTCAATCTCGATTTCAGCCCATCTCCCGATCCGGCGCGTCCCGGTTTGTATATTCGAGACCCTTATCACTACTCGGACGCAACTCTGCTCGTTCCACCGCCACTGGTGCAGGTGCTGGAGTGCTTTGACGGAGTGCAATCGACACTCGATTTGCGATCGGAGCTGGTACGAATTACCGGAGAGATTCAGGTTGGGGAACTCGAACAGCATCTTTTCGATTCGCTGAACGACGCCGGATTTCTAGAAAACGAGACATATCGCGCCCTGAAAAGCCGGCGGGAGGCGGATTTCGCCGCGGAGCCAATACGCGAAGCGGCTTTCGCGGGCTCGGCTTATCCAAGAGATCGAGCACGGCTCGCCAATTTGCTGGCCGCGCGTATCGGCGCTCCCAAGGGCCAAGGGAATACGATCGGTATCGCGGCTCCGCATGCCAGTCCGGATGGCGGATGGGAAACATACAAGGCCGCGTACCAGAGCTTACCGGCGCTTGAAGACGCGACCGATGTGACTTTTGTGATTCTTGGCACTTCGCACTACGGCGCGCCTGATCGATTCGGACTTACGCGCAAGCAATTCGTAACTCCGCTCGGTGAATCACGGACAAATATCGACTTAGTAAGTGAAATTGAAGATGCGGCGCCAGATGCGATCCGCATGGAAGATTATTGCCATGCCGTGGAGCATTCGATCGAATTTCAGATCATCTTTCTGCAGCATGTATATGGTCCCGATGTGAAGATCCTGCCGATTCTATGCGGGCCGTTTGTGAAAAGCGTTTACGAAGGCGGCATGCCGGAAGAGAACGAATGCGTCGCACGTTTTTTCGATGCGCTGGGCAATATCGCGGCGCGGGAAGGCAGACGCATGTTTTGGGTGCTGGGCATCGATATGGCGCATATTGGGCGGCGTTATGGCGATCCGTTACGGGCCACAGCAAACATCGGGGAAATGCTCGCGATTGAGCAGCGCGACCTTCAGCGTATTCAGCAGATTAATCAAAGCGACCTTCAAGGCTATTGGTCGCTCGTGCAGGATGGGCATGACGATCTGAAATGGTGCGGAGCATCGCCGCTCTATACGATGCTCAAGATACTTCCTGGCGTACGAAGCGAGTTACTGAATTACCATCAATGGCAGATCGATCCGCATAGCGTCGTAACATTTGGGGCGCTGCGATTTGAGATGTAGCCCGGCAGTTACTGCGCGCTACCCCCCCACCAATAACCAGGACGCGTGCGGATGACCAGTCCAGGCCGATCGACCACTACTCGGATGTTATGGAATCCTGGCTCGTTCTTGTTATTCGGGTTATAACTGAGCAGATACTGGCTGTTCAGGTCCTTGCCGATATCGGTAATTGCAGATTCCAAGCCGTTTTGGTTCCGGAAGGAATAGACGCGGCCGCCCGTGAAGTAAGAAAAAGCTTCCGCGGGAGTTCGTTTGATGAGATCCTTGATGCCACGAAAAATGGGAGGGACGCCGTTCAAAATGTTCCCGGTCTCCTGTTGAACCACATCGGTTTCGTTCAGCGCTCCGCCACTGCCTCTGAGATTGGGAAGAGCCTCGGGTGGAACGCCGCCGTTCTGGGGTCTCGGATAATCGGGTTTTTTCAGCAGAGCGGTGATAGCTCTTGAAATATCGACTGAATAGACGATCACGTTGTCGAATTGCATCTTGCGCACGGTTTCCTGAAGATGCGCCTCGCTGCCCTTATCGATATCGCGGCTCATCAGAATAATCACGCGCCGCCGGACGTTTCGCGGATCATGATGCCGCAACATCGCGTCGCCTTCCCAGACGGCATCGATTAACGCCGCGCTGCTCGATCCGGTAGTAATCCGGTGCAGGGCGTCGTCGAGCTTGTCCGGATCGTTTGTGAAATCCTGAATATGCTGCATGCGGTGGTCGAAAGCGAGCACCGCGATGTCGCCGTCTTCGCCGGTGACAAGGCCCTGCAACAGCACTCCGCTTCTCTTGATTTCGGGAAGCAGCGGCTCTACTTCTGAATTCGCTTGCACGACGAGGACCACCGAAAGCGGCTGTTGCGTGTATTCTGCTGTGACCTTTTGCAGCTTATTGTTGTCGTAAACTTCAAAATCCTTGGCTTCCAATCCATTCACATAACCATGGCCATCGGGATCGAGCACCGTGGTCGGCACCAGGACATAGCGGACGGTTGTGCTAATGGTGCCGTTGGCCGTACCTTCGGGTACCGCAACTGGTTCATCCGGCTTCGCGGGCGGCTCCGGAGTGCTGCGCGGCAGAGTCGCCGGAGCAGGCCCGACTTGCCCAGGTTGTGGCGGCGGACCGGGAGGGAGCTGCCCAGGAGGCAATGTCTGCCCAGTACCCGCAGCTGTTACCGCTAGGAGCAAACCGGCGAATCCTGCGGGAATAAGCGCTTTCAAACCAGCCGCGGTGGCCCCTCTTTTCATATCGGGTATGATGTCTCCGCTCGGTGGTGAGTTTCTATTACGTACCGTCTTCAGTCTCGCATTTGACGAGCCAAATGCTTGGTCTCGCATTTCAGGCTCTAGTGTTCCGTGCGCCCCTCGAGCAGATCGATAATATGCGGAACGAGATCCGCAATGGTTTCGAACGACTGCACCGCGCCCTTGGGCGAACCGGGTAAGTTGACGATGAGGGTAGTCTTGCGCGTGCCCACGACAGCGCGCGAGAGCGGAGCGAATTTTGTCTGCTCGAACCCTTTTGCGCGCATCAACTCGGCGAGGCCGGGAATCTCGCGTTCGATCACGCTGCGCGTTGACTCCGGAGTGACGTCGCGAGGCGAGACGCCGGTCCCGCCAGTAGTCAAGATCAGCGATGCTGTGGATGCATCCGCCCATATTCTCAATTGCTCCGCGATCGCGCTCGGATCATCGGCGACGACACCGGTTGCAACCACCGGCCATTGCATTTTTTCGCAAAGCTCTTGAATGGCCCGGCCAGAGAGATCTTGCCGTTTGCCCAAAGCAGCAGAATCGCTGATGGTCAGGATTGCAACCCGGATCACCTCGCAGCCTTTCGCTTGTAGGCGCCGGATTTGCCGCCGGTTTTTTCAAGTAGATGAATTTCGCGGATCTCGATGGCTTTGTCGAGCGCTTTGGTCATATCGTAGATGGTCAAGGCCGCAATGGAGGCCGCGGTGAGCGCTTCCATTTCGACTCCCGTACGGGCCGCCGTTGATGCGGTGGCGACGATTTCGATTCCATTGCGCTCGACTTGAAACTGAACGCCTACATGAGTGAGCGGCAAATGATGGCAGAGCGGGATCAGATCGGATGTCTTCTTTGCGGCGTTGATCCCCGCGATTCGCGCCACCTCCAAAGGATCACCCTTCGGATTGGAAGGCAAGGCGCCGATCACTTCTTCAGACATGGCCACGAACGCTCGCGCGGTCGCGGTTCTTTGCGTAACTGGCTTTTCCGAGACATCGACCATTACGGCATGCCCCGCGGAATCGTAATGCGAGAGCCGCTTCTTCATGGCTTCAGCATTACGCGAATCGAATCGCCGATCTGCCAGGTTTCACGATCGTGATCGGCAACCAGAAAACAGTTGGCTTTGGCCAGCGCGGGAATATCGCTCGAACCTTGCCAGGGAATGTGACGCAGGTGCTCGCCGTCGGCGCTGAGGTGCGCGGGAAGAAAGCGCGTGAGTCCCAGTTTGTGGCGGAAAGGCGCTTCGAAGCGTGCGGAAAGCAATGGGAGAAGCGGGTCCCGGACACCAGAAACCACTTGCAGCGCGGCGCGGGCGAAGAGTTGAAAGGTGATCAGGGTAGAACCCGGATTTCCCGGCAGCGCAAAGACCGGTGTGCTTCGCAGCGCGCCAAAAGCGGTCGGCTGGCCCGGTTGGACGCGCACGCGCTCAAATTTAAAATCGACGCCCAGTTCGCGCAGGCATGGCTTTACGAGATCATAGCGCCCGGCGGAAACACCGCCTGAAATCACGAGCATGTCATTGCGCAGACCTTGCTCGAGGAGCGGCGTAAGCGCGTCCTTTGTGTCACGCGCGACGGGCAGAATAGTGGAGGCGCCTCCTGAGCTTGTCACGAGCGCCGATAGCATGTACGAGTTTGAATTGCGGATCTGGTGAGGCGAGGGGGTTTCCGAGAGATCGACAATCTCGTCACCGGTACCGAGAATGGCGACCGAGGGGCGAGCGAACACGGCAACCGAGCGATGGCCGGTCATCGCAAGAGTTGCCGCATGGCTAGCATCGACAAGCGTCCCTTCCTGGATTAAGATGGCTCCGCTTTGCGCTTCGGCTGCGCGGGCGTTGATGAACTGGCCGGATTCGGCACCACGATCGATGCGTACCTGGGCGCCGTCGCGCGTGACATGTTCCACCATTACGACCGCATCCGCGCCTTCGGGTACAGGCGCACCGGTCATAATTTCGAGAGCCTCGCCGGGTGCGAGTAGAGATTGTTCCTGCTCGCCGGCGCGCACTTCTCCACGAATCCGCAAGACACCCGGCAGATCGCTCGAGCGCACCGCAAAACCATCGCGCAAGGAGCGCCGTAGCGCAGGATAATCGCGATCGGCACGGACGGGGGTCGCCAAAACGCGCCCGTGAGCTTGAAGGAGCGGAATCGTTTCAACTACTCTGCGGTTGTTGAAACAACGCACCGCGTCGATGACCATGGCACGCGCTTCTTCGAAGGCGAGCGTTTGCGTTCCCTGCCCGGTTTGCGGCACGCTTCGAATTTTACAATCCGCGGCATGTCAAACTTGACACGCTAGCTAGCCGACGCGCAAGGCTGTCATGGGATCGATTCGCGCCGCGCGCCGGGCGGGAACATAGCTCGCTGCTAGGGCGATGAGCAGAAAGAGCAATGCGACAGCTACGAAGGTCTCGGGATCAGTCGCGCCTACCTGGAACAGAAGGCTCTTCATGAGACGCGTGAGCACGAAGGCTCCTGCGATGCCGATCGCAAGGCCGGCGACGATGCCGACGGCGAGCGTGAGTACGGGCGTGGAGCGTAAACGCGGGACTCTTTACCATCGTGCGTACGGAAAACCGCGCGTCCTGACGGACGCTTTCAAACGGCGGAAAGCCCAACATAGTCTGATTATCGCCGCGTGATTCGATCGATGGCCGATGAGATCATCGAAGCGTGGGAGGTACTACAGCCGTCCGGCAAGATCGGGCGCTCCAGCTGAAGAACCGCATTTTCATCGCGCTCGTCGTGGTGAGCAACACGATTGGCACTGTGATGCTGGGCCACGGCATGAGCCAGATGCCGGACTTCGCCGCCGATGGAGGCTTCCGGTATATCGTTTCATTCCTGACGAATTTCTGGATCGTGGTTGGGATCGCGCTACTCATCGTCTGGATGGTGGCGCAGCTTTCAATGTTTACTTGGGCGGACTTGAGTTACGTCATGCCTGTCACAGCCAGCTATTACGTTCTCACCGCGCTTGCGAGTCATTTCTTCCTGGCCGAGCGCATCTCGCTGACACGCTGGGCGGGCATTGTGGTGATCTCGCTCGGCGTGGTGTTGGTTTCGGAAACGCCCCCGCACCTGCGGAAAGTAGGCGGTGAGCAGTGAAGTGGGCGTTGGTCGCCGTGATCGCTATTTCGGGGACGATCGGCGATGTGCTCTGCGCTCGCGGCATGTCGATGCACGGCGAAGCAGATGATTTCCACCTCGCCGGTATCGCCCGCATCCTGCGTTATATCGTTACTCACAAGCTCGTGCTGGGCGGAATTGCCGGCGATGCGATGGCGTTTTTCTCATTTCTGGCGCTGCTCTCTTTCACGGAATTGAACTTCGCCGTCCCGGCAACGGCTGCAAGCTACATATTCAAAACCGCGATGGCCCGCTGGTATTTGCATGAACGCGTGACGTGGGGCCGGTGGGCAGGAGCAGTTTTAGTCGCGATCGGAATTGTACTGATTTCGGTATAGACAAAGCGACGGAAGGCCTTTGGGCGGGAACTCGCACAGGGTGCGATAAGGCGTTACTCTGATATCCTCAAAACTTAAGAACCACGAGGTTTTTTCGATGTCTGGACACAGTAAATGGGCCACCATCAAGCACAAAAAAGCGGCCCTGGACGCAAAGCGCGGCAAGGCTTTCACGCGCTTGATTAAAGAAATCATGATTGCCGCGCGAAACGGCGGAGATCCCGATGGCAACCCGCGCCTGCGCACGGCGATCGTTGCGGCGAAAGCGGTCAGCATGCCTGCGGACAACATCAAGCGCGCCATTATGCGCGGGACCGGCGAGCTAGAAGGCGGCCAAATCGACGAGATTCTGTTTGAGGGCTACGGCCCGGGCGGCGCGGCGGTGCTCGTGAACGTGGCGACGGATAACCGTAATCGCACGGTGAGTGAAATCCGGCATGTTTTCTCGAAAAACGGCGGGAATCTGGGCGAGCAAGGCAGCGTTTCCTGGATGTTCGAACGCAAGAGCCAGATTATTGTGGACGCCGCGAACGCGAGCGAAGACCAGCTCATGAACATTGTCCTGGATGCGGGCGCAGAGGACTTGCGCGACCAGGGTGGAGCGTGGGAAATCCTTGCGGCTCCCGATCCGCATACTCATGAAGCGGTTTTGCAGGCATTGCAGAAGGCCGGCATTGCGATGGAATCGGCTGAAATCGCGATGGTGCCGAAGAATACGATTAAGCTCGAAGGCAAAAACGCGCAGAACATGTTGAGGCTCTACGACGCGCTCGAAGAGCATGACGATGTGCAGAATGTGTACGGCAACTACGAAGTGGATGAGGCGGAAGTAGAAGCTCTTGCCTGAAGCGCCTGGCGCGCTCTGCTTGATCGGCCTCTCCCAAGTTCGTTCATGCGAATTATCGGAATAGATTGCGGGACCGAAAGGACCGGCTTTGGCGTAATCGAATCGGATGGCCGTTCCCACAGCTATGTTTCCGCAGGCGTGATTCGCACGAAAGCCGCCGATCCGCTAGAAGGCCGGTTAAAGCTGATCGCGTCACAATTGCGCGAAGTGCTCTCTAGTTTTGTACCCGATGCGGTCGCGGTGGAAGAAGTTTTTCACGCCGTGAATGCAAAATCCGCGTTGAAGCTGGCGCATGTGCGAGGCGTCGCGCTGCTGCTCGCGGCGGAAGCGGGGTTGCGCGTGAACGAATACTCGCCGCTTGAAGTAAAGATTAGCGTGGTCGGATATGGCCGGGCCGAAAAGCAGCAAGTGGAGTTGATGGTCCGCTCGCTTCTGGGCATCGATCGTGAATTCGCTTCGTATGACGCAACCGATGCGCTGGCGGTCGCGATTTGCCATGGCACGCGATCCAAATTCGGCGCCCTTACAGGAGCGGAGGCGTGAAGGCGTTCCTTATCGGCGCTTTGCTTTCGACGGCCCTTTTCGCCGCGCCTCCCAGCCTTACTTACATACGCAGCTTCCCGGGCAGCGACCCCGATTATATTTACGTCCATATCGACCGCACGGGCGCGCTCGAGTATAAGGAATCGCCCAAAGACGACCAGCCGCTCAAGGCGCAGTTGCACGAAGCCGAAACAGCTCCGTTTTTCGATCTGGCGGGGAAGCTGGATTATTTCAAATCGCCGCTCGAATCGGGCCTGAAGGTTGCCAACACGGGCAAAAAGACTTTCCGGTATGTGAACGAAACTGGCGCTGCCACGGAAGCAACGTTCAACTATTCCACGAATGAAATCGCTCAGGCGCTACTCGCGAGATTCGAACAGATCGGCGCCACGGAGCGTGCATATTTAGAACTTGATCGCACCGTGCATTATGACAAGCTGGGCGTCAATGATGCGTTGGCTGAGATCGAGGCGCTGTGGCTGCACAAGGAATTGGCCGCACCGGAACAATTCCTGCCGCTGTTCACACGCATCAGCACGCACGAAGCATTTATGCACCTGGTGCGCGAGCGCGCCGCACGGCTGAAAGATGAATTCACCGCCCCGCGAGCCGAGAGCGCGAGCGGAGAGAAGCCGGAGTGAGCGAAGATTTCGGCGCAGGATCACAGGTCGATTCACTTGCCCGTTTTTGACCGCGTGATCTGGATTGTGCTGGACAGCGTTGGCATCGGAGCCATGCCCGATGCAGCCGCTTATGGTGATGAAGGCAGCGACACACTCGGGAATATCGCACGCACGCGCAAGCTGGAGCTGCCAAATCTCTGCCGGCTCGGATTGGGCAATATCCGTCCTCTCGCGGGCCTTCCGCCCGCCGAGCATGCCGCGGGCGCGTTCGGTAAATGCACGTTGGCATCGCCCGGCAAAGATACCATCACAGGACATTGGGAGATGGCAGGCATTATTCTGCAGAAACCGTTCCCCATTTATCCGCATGGGTTCCCCGAAGAGGTAATGCGCCCATTTGAAGAGCGAATTGGGCGCCGGACGCTCGGTAATAAGCCCGCATCCGGAACGGAAATTATTCGGGAGGTAGGCGAAGAGCATCTCCGTACGGGATTTCCGATTGTCTACACGTCAGCGGACAGCGTTTTTCAAATAGCGGCGCATGAAAAGGTGATTCCGGTTGCGGAACTTTACCGGATCTGTGAAATCGCGCGTGACCTGCTGCGCGGCCCAAACGAAGTAGGCCGAGTGATCGCCAGGCCGTTTGAGGGCGAACCCGGCCATTTTGCACGAACAGCGAACCGTCACGATTACGCGGTTCCGCCGCCGCAGGGCATGCTCCTCGATCAGCTTGCGTCGAAGCACGTTGCTGTACATAGCATCGGGAAGATCTCGGATATCTTTCTAGGCCGCGGCATCGCGCATTCGGCGAAAACCAAAAACAACGCCGACGGCATGCAGAAGATGATCGAGGCGATGCGTGAGCAGCCGAGCGGGCTCATTTTCGTCAACCTGGTCGATTTTGATCAGCAGTTCGGTCATCGCAACGATGTTGAAGGATACGCCGCCGCTCTGGAAGCGGTCGATCGCTGGCTTCCTTCACTCCGGTTGAACGACACGGACGCGCTGATCATCACGGCCGACCACGGTTGTGATCCGACAACTCCCTCGACGGATCACTCGCGCGAATACACGCCGGTACTCGTTTACGGAAAGCGTGTACATTCCGGCGTGGATCTTGGCACACGGCTTACGCTTGCCGATATCGGCCAGACGGTCGCCGAAAATTTCAAGACTTCGATTTCTGCGGGAACAAGCTTCCTCGAAAGCATTCAAACATCACAATGAAACCTGCCCATCCAATGAGACGGCGCGTCATGGCGGCCAACTGGAAGATGTATAAAAATGCCCAGGAAACAGCTACATTTTTCGAAACATTCAATGCGCTGCTTGATGGCTCGACGCATTGCGAAGTAGTGATCTTTCCGGCCAGCATCAGCATTCCGGCGGCTGTGCAATCGACCGAAGAAACGGCCGTTCGGATCGGCGGTCAAAACATCTACTGGGCCCGCGAGGGTGCGTTTACGGGTGAAATCTCGGGCGAGATGGTCGCAGCCGCGGGCGCGACGTGGGTTTTGGTTGGTCATAGCGAGCGGCGGCAGTACTTTCATGAGACGGACGCCGATGTACTCAAGAAGACGCAAGCTGCGATTCACGCAGGATTGACGCCCATCGTATGCATGGGCGAGCGCCTGGAAGAGCATAAAGCGGGCCGCGCAGACGAAGTTTTGATCCGGCAGTTCGCGGGTGGAATTGCGGGCCTCACTGAAGAGCAGTTCGCGCGCATTGTCATTGCTTACGAGCCAGTGTGGGCAATTGGCACGGGGCAAACAGCGACTCCTGAAATCGCCGCCAAAGCCCACCGCTGCATCCGATCGGAAACCGAAAAGCGCTTTGGACGCAACGCTGCCGAACAGGTCCGCATCATGTACGGCGGCAGCGTGAAGCCGGATAACATTCACGGCCTGATGAGTGAGTGCGAACTCGACGGCGTGCTGGTGGGCGGAGCGAGTCTCGATCCCCAAGCGTTCATCAAAATTATTGATGCGGCCTAGAGACCACTTACTCGACTGTTCCTTCTGAAGTGACGCCATGGCCGTTGTTGATGGTGGGCCAGCCATTCCTATTCCAGGTGATTTCGTCCAGAACAGCATTGCGAATCCACTTACTCGCGCCTCTTGGAACCGCATGGTGCAGCAGATACATATGACGGCTTGGCGTTAGAACGATTGATCCGTGGCCAGGGCATGCCCATTCCGCGTTTTGTGGGATCAGCGGATTGGCAGGGTCCTTTTCATACGGCCCGAGTAAGTTGCTGGATCGCGCAACTCCTAATCCATAGTTACAGGCGACACCGCAGCAAGCGGCCCCGGAGTAAAAGAGATAATAATAACCGTTCCGTTTTAATAGGAATGGACCTTCAATCACATCGTGCTCCCAGGATTGAGGATTATTTTCGAGTAACTCGATCCGTGGACCTTCCACGCTCACTCCGTCGGGTGATAATTGCTGCGCCCAGATGCGCGTTGGAGGTTTGCATGGCGAGCTGTTGTCATCCTCTTTCCAGATCAGGTAGCGCTTGCTCCCGTTTGCAAAGGCCATGGGATCTATGGAACCGAGGCGCTGGCACACGAGCGGATGGCCGGAATCCGTGTAAGGTCCCGAGGGGTTCGAAGCGGTCGCGACTCCGACGCACAGCGGGTTGCGACTGTCCTTGACTGCTGCGCATACGGGCTGTGTAATGTCGCATTCCGCCGCATAATAGATGTAAAACCTGTGCTTGTATTCGGAAATTTCGGGCGCCCAGAATTTTCGCTTGGCCCAGGAAGGGCGTTCTTTGAAAACATAGCCGGCGTTTTCCCAATGCGCAAGATCGTTCGAACGGAACAGTGGAAAAATCGGCGGCCAATTGGTAGCGGTTGCCGTCGCCCAATATACTTTGCCCACGCGGATCACGGAAGAATCCGGGTTGTCGCCCGGAATGACGGGGTTGTGGTAAACCGTCTGCGCGTGAAGCGCGAACACGAAGGCCAGCGCCGCCCAGCGGCGACTCAAGTCTTCTCTCCCCGCTTGCCGGACAAGTCGGCCGGGTTCTCATGCACGCGCTCGCGAATGCCCGCTCCGAGGGTCTTGGCGAGCGAAACGCTAGCCGCTCCAAAGCGATTCCGGATATGATCGACTGACCGGAATGCCTCGCGTAGCCGCGCCGTCCGTGGCTCTTCGAGCAAATTCATTTGCCCCTCTGCGTTCCGCAACCCTCCGCTATAGACGCCGAGCAGCCGCACCGGCGTGCGCGCGTCCCAAGCCTGGCCAAACAGCTGAATCACGCCTCCCGCAATCTCGCCATCTAATTGCGTCGCATGATCGAGCGTGATCGCCCGGGTGATAGTGGAAAAATCTTCGTAGCGCAGCTTCAGGTGAATCGTGCGCGCATAAAGCCGATGCTCTCGCAGGCGCTGAGCTACCATCTCCGACAGCTTCAGGAGCGTCGTTTCCAACTGTTCGCGATTGTTCGTGTCTTCGCCGAAGGTGTGTTCATGGCTGATCGATTTGGGATCGCCCCCAACGCCGATCTCTTCGTCGAACCAGCCCCCCGCGTCTTCTCCGCGCGCTTTGCCCGCCAGCGCCAGGCCCCATTTACCGAAGCGCGAAGCCAAAAAGTTTTCATCCAACGCGGCCAGATCGCCTACGCGCCAAATCCCAATGGAATGCAGTGCCTGTTCGGTCTTTTTTCCTACTCCGGGAATCTTGCGCACCTCGAGCGGGGCCAAAAACCGTGCTTCTCGGCCCGGCAACACATACAAGATGCCGTTTGGCTTTGCCTGATCCGATGAGACTTTGGCAACCAGTCGCGCGGAAGCAAGCCCGAGCGAGCACTTAAGCTTCGTTTCCTGCTGAATTGCATGATGCAGAGCATGCGCGGCGCGCATGGCCGGCCCATGCAGCCGTTCGGTGCCGGTTAGATCCAGGTAAGCTTCATCGATGGATGCCATTTCCACTTGAGGCGAAAACTGCTGGAGTGTGGCGAAGATTTTTTTTGAATATTCGCGGTATCGTTCGGGATGGCCCTCCACGAAAATGGCGTGCGGACACAGGCGCGCGGCGGTTCGCAGCGGCATGGCCGAATGCACGCCAAATTTTCGCGCCGCGTAGGAGGCAGCCGCCACTACGCCGCGCTGATCTGCTTTGCCGCCTACCACAACGGGCTTGCCCTTGAGCGATGGGTCAAACAGCTCCTCGACGGACACAAAAAAGGCGTCCATGTCGACGTGGCAGACCAAGCGCTGCATACTCCATCATGCACGCATTTACCCGGCGCGATACTGAATCATTGCCGATCAGCCCTTTTGCGCCACATCCCGTTCATCACCCGGTCATGTTTCAGCGGTGGCGCTGGCTTACATTCCTGCACTGGCGGTACCATCCGGAAATCATCCGCAGGCTCTTGCCCCCGCAGGTCACGCTTGATACCTTCGATGGCTCTGCCTGGGTCGGACTCACGCCTTTTCTGCTCACGGGTCTTCGTCCTCCTTTCGCGCCGGCCCTGCCATGGCTTTCGCAATTCCCGGAGACCAATGTCCGCACCTATGTGCGCGGTCCGGATGGCGAAGGCGGCGTTTGGTTTTTCACTCTGGAAGCGGGCCGCATCGCGTCCGTGGCGGGTGCGCGCGCGACATACAGGCTGCCTTATCGCTGGTCCGATATGCGTGTCCTGCGTAGCGGGCGTATTGTCGAATATCAAAGCCACCGCAAGTGGCCGTTCGGCTCGGCGCGTACGAGCATTGCCGTCCAACAGGGCGAGCCAATCGAGCCTGGTGACTTCGAGAACTTCCTTACTGCGCGTTTCCGCCTTTATACGCAATGGGGCAAACGATTGGCGTTTGCGCAGATCGAACATGCGCCCTGGCCTCTGCACAGCGCTCGTGTGTTGCGGCTCGATCAGAACCTGATCGAACAATCAGGCGTTCCACATCCAGAAGGCGAGCCTTACGTACACTATTCGCCGGATCTTCACGTCCGGGTGGGTGCGCTGCGGGTGCTTCCGTAAATCTGTTATCCTGATCCCGAAGCGTTCCCCGCGAGAGCGTCTTCTGGTCTCCAAATAATTGATCCGATAGTCAATGTCATGGAGTCCGGCTCGAATGAAGCGCTGGTGTGCAGGCTCCCGTGTCTTCGGATGCGATGGAGAAGTCTAAAGGCGCTCGGAGGATTCCCCCCCTGCACTTTTTGGGGTCAATGACGGAGACCGGGCTGGAAGCTCTCGCCGGGAACGTTTTTGTTCGTTAAAGCGCGCATAATGGGCGGCGCCCTCTGGGCAGCGCCCTGTGCGCTTGTATTGCTTCGGCTCGATGAACATCCTTTTTATCGGCGATATCTTCGCGTCGGGCGGGCGAGGCATCGTCGCGGACCACCTGAATCGGCTTATTACCGAACACCGTATCGACCTTCCAATTGCGAATGCGGAGAACGCGGCGGGAGGTTTCGGCATCACGCCATTGATTGCCGAAGAGCTTCTGGCACTCGGGTTGCATGTGCTTACGGGCGGCAACCACAGCTTCGACAAACGCGAAATTCATGATTATCTGGAAACGCAGCCTCGTCTGATCCGCCCGGCGAATTATCCGCCCGGGTTGCCGGGAAAGGGCTTATATAGCGGGAAGACGCGGAACGGCGTTCCGTATGCGGTTCTGAATCTGCAAGGTCGCGCGCACATGGCGAATATCGATTGCCCGTTTCGCAAAGCCGATGAGCTGCTGGCGGCAATTGATCCATCGATTAAAATCCGCATCGTCGATTTCCACGCGGAGCTGACCAGCGAGAAGATGGCGATGGGCTGGCATTTGGATGGGCGAGTCACGGCCATGCTCGGCACGCACACGCACATTCCCACAGCCGACGAGCGAATCCTACCCGGGGGCACTGCGTATCAAACCGATGTCGGAATGAGCGGACCTTACGATTCCGTAATCGGCGTCGAGAAGAACATGATCCTGCGCCGGTTTCTTACCGGGCTGAGCGGGCGAATGGAAGCGGCGCGTCACGGCGTCGAACTGCATGGCGCGATTATCGATGCGGACGAAAGCACCGGAAAGGCGAGATCTATCCAGCCCGTGTTCTGCGCGAAGTGACAAGAAGCTACTCTGCAAGGGTTACCGTTTTCGCAAGCGAACCGACTCCCAACTCCCGTCAGCGATCCAACCTCCGTCGACAACCAGCACGTGACCATTCACAAAGCTGCTTTCGTTGTTGTCAGCAAGAAAGGCGATGGCGCGGGCCACATCGTCGGGTGTCGCAAAGCGCGCCATCGGAATGCGAGCGGTAATATCGGCGTCGCTGTAGCTGCCGCGGGCCTGGTCGGTCGCATCCATTTCTGTCTTCACCCAGCCTGGACAAACCGCATTGACACGCACTCCCCGCCCGCCCCACTCCGCGGCAAGCGTTCGGGTCAGGCCGATTAAGCCGTGCTTCGAGGCGTTGTAGGCCGCGCGGTCCGCAACAGCTACGAGCCCCGCGATGGAAGCTACGTTTACAATCGCGCCGCTCGCCGCTTGGAGCATTTTTTCGCCGAAGGCCTGAGCAAGCAGGAATGGCGCCACTAGATTCACTTCGAGGACTCGGCGATAATCAGCGGCCGAAGTGCGTTCAGCGGGCGCGATGAGGCTAATGCCTGCGTTGTTGACGAGCACGTCGGCGCGTCCGTAGGCGTCGAAGACCAGGCGGACGAATTCCTGTACCGTATCTTCGGAAGTCACGTCGCCGGCGAAAGCGATTGCGCCACCGTGACGGTCGTGTATGGCTTTGAGAGTTGCCTCCGAGTAATGCAAATCGATGAGCGCGAGTTCGAACCCTCGCTCTGCAAACAATTCCGCGGTGCGGCGGCCAATCCCTTGCGTCGCGCCAGTTATGACGGCGATTCGTCTCATGCGCTGCTCGATGCCTGTTCCATCTCGTCGCATGATCGCAGAACACGATTTGGACTGAAGCGTGCTGCATCCAAATCGGGCTCGCGTAGTCTATTTGACAGGCGGTGTCCTTTGCTGAAAAGATATTTTCTGTCAATTTCAATGGTTTTCCTGACGGCCGCGTGCGGGGTGGCGCAAACCAGAGAAGCGTTTCCAGAACCGGCGATCGATTCTTCGCCATCAGTGCACGGTACGCAGACTGCGGTACTGGCAGGGGGCTGCTTTTGGGGCATGGAAGGCGTGTTTGAACGCTTGAAGGGCGTCAAGGACGTCGTTTCCGGCTTTGCTGGCGGCGAAAAATCGACTGCGCATTACGAGACCGTTAGTACCGGCAGGACCGGCCACGCTGAATCCGTGAAGATCACGTACGATCCAACAAAAATCACGTTCGGACAACTTTTGGAAGTGTATTTCGCCGTCGCTCACGACCCCACAGAACTGAATCGGCAAGGGCCAGATACAGGGACGCAGTACCGGTCAGCGATTTTCTACATGAATGACGAGCAGAAGAAAATTGCCGAAGCATACATTCACCAGTTGGACACGGCGAAAGTGTTTCCGCGGCCGATTGTGACACAGCTTGTTCCCTTCCACGGTTTCTATGCAGCGGAAAGCTATCATCAGCACTTCCTGGATAACAATCCCACTTATCCTTACATCGTGTATAACGATCTTCCGAAGCTGGCCGCCTTGAAGAAGGAATTTCCGCAGATGTGTAGGCGTTGAGCGGAGGAAAATCATGCCGGATACCGCGGAGCAGGCCGAGCGAACCGAGCAAGGGATCAAGCCGGAGGATCTGGCTGGGGAAGTGGAGCGCGTGGTCCGCGATACTCCGGTCTTCGATGTTCACACGCATCAATACCCGCCCAGTTTTGAAAAGCTTTTCTCGGCGGGAATCGACGATCTGGTCACGTACCATTACCTGATCGCGGAGCTATTCCGGTCGTCGAACGTGAGTGTCGACTCGTTCTGGTCTCTCAACAAGTCCGCGCAAGCGGATCTGATCTGGGACACTCTGTTCGTCCGCAACACTCCGTTATCGGAGGCGTGCCGCGGCGTCGTTCATGTGTTGAATGCATACGGACTCGATCCGCATGCGTCTACGCTGCACCAGGCGCGCGAATTCTATGAATTCATCGAGCCGAATCATCTCGTCGAACAAGCCATGCGGATGGCGGGAGTTTCGGATATAGTGATGACCAACGACGTCTTTAACGATCATGAGGCGGAATACTGGCAATCGGATGCAGTGCGTCATGCGAAGCTGCATCCAGCGTTGCGCATGGACCCTTTGCTGAACAATTGGAACCGGACCTCTGGCGTCCTGGAGCAGCGGGGCTTTGGTTCAGCGGGCGAAATAAACGAAGCGCGTATTGCCGGCGCACGCCGGTTTCTGGACGATTGGATCGAGCGCATGAAACCCGTTTATATGGCGGTTTCGCTGCCATTCGATTTCAAGTACCCGGAAGACTCGCCTCGCGCACGGCTCATTCGAGAAGTCGTGCTTCCTACGGGGCGCGAGCACAACCTGGCTTTTGCGATGATGATCGGCGTACGGCGGCAGGCGAACCCGGCATTGCGCGATGCGGGCGATAGCGTGGGCAAAGCGGATATGGGATCGGTAGAGCGAATCTGCCTGCAGAATCCGGAGAATCGATTCCTGGTCAGCATTCTTTCGCGCGAAAATCAGCATGAACTTTGCGTGGCCGCGCGCACGTTCAGTAACCTGATGCCGTTCGGCTGCTGGTGGTTTTTGAATAATCCGTCGATCGTTCGTGAAATTACCGATGAGCGTCTGGAAATGCTCGGCCCGACGTTCATCCCGCAGCATTCGGACGCGCGAATACTCGATCAGATCATCTACAAGTGGGCGCACTCGCGATATGCGATTACAGAATCGCTGATTGCTTCCTATCGTGCGCTGGCACGCGATGGTTGGCGCCTGACGACACAGCAAATTCAGCGCGACGTGAAGCGCCTGTTTCAAGACAACTTCCGGAATTTTGTCAATTTGCCTCACTGAGCGATGGACAACTCGCCCGCTGGTCCACGCAAGCTGGCGCATTTGCGTTGGTATATCTGCGGCCTGCTCTTCTACGCCACAACGGTCAATTACATGGACCGGATGGTGCTCGGGATTCTGAAACCGACGATCGCGAGCCAACTGCATTGGACCGATACAGAATACGGGCTGATCACTTCGGCGTTCCAGCTCGGCTACGCAGTGATGATGCCCATTGCCGGAAGGCTGATCGATTGGATTGGCTTACGGGTCGGCTATGCGGCCGCGGTGGTTTTCTGGAGCCTTGCTTCAATGAGCCATGCGCTGGCGAACACCGCGTTGCAATTCGCCGCGGCGCGGCTGGCGCTTGGGTTGGGCGAAGCGTCAAATTTCCCCGCGGCGATCAAAACTGTTGCGGACTGGTTCCCGCAACGTGAACGGGCGACCGCAACGGGCGTTTTTAACAGCGGCTCAAACGTCGGCGCGGTGATTGCGCCTCTTGTTGTACCTCTTCTGACCGCGCATTTCGGATGGCACTCTGCTTTTTTGTTCACCGGTTCGTTAAGTATGACGTGGGCCATCATTTGGGCCTTGTTCTATCGCGAACCAGAAAAACAGCCGCGGCTTTCTGCCGAAGAACTGCAGTTGATCCGATCCGATCAGCCGCAAACCGCTGGCGCCTCCTTTTCCTATATAACATTGCTGAAGACCCGCGCGGCATGGGCCTTTGTTTTGGGCAAATTCCTGACGGACCCCGTGTGGTGGTTTTATTTGTTTTGGCTGCCGGGTTTTCTGAACGCGAAATACGGAGTGGATCTGGTCCATCTGGGGCCGCCACTTGCAGCGGTTTATCTATCGGCAGATGTCGGGTCGATCGGCGGAGGCTGGCTGTCTTCGTCGCTATTGAAGCACGGATGGACTCCTTCGGCGGCTCGTAAGACCGCGATGCTTGTTTGCGCTTTGTTCGTAACGGGTGCGATTTTCGTTCCGCGTGCAGCCGGACATCTTTGGGTGACAGTGGCGCTGGTCGCGGTTGCGGCGGCATCTCACCAAGGCTGGTCGGCGAACATCTTTACAATCGCGTCCGATTGCTTTCCGCGGCGCGCCATGGGATCGATCGTCGGTCTAGGGCAGTTTGGCGGAGCAATCGGAGGAATGCTTGTCCAACCCTTGATTGGACGCTGGCTCGACATATCGCATCAAGCTTACGCGCCGCTCTTTTATGTGGCCGGCTCGATGTATCTGTTCAGCCTGCTATTGATTCACCTGTTGCTGCCGCGCTTTGAACAGCAGGCGATCTAGGCGGCGAGGTCGTCAACTACTTTTTCGCTTCCGCCGCCGGTTCGGGAGGAGACTCGATTTCGAGAATTCGCACCACGTTCGCCATATGGTCGTACTGGCTGAGTTTGCGAACCGGGCTGAGCATGTCCCTATACCGGGCTTGCACTTCGTAATCGATTGAGAAGCTCAGGTCGTTGAAGTTGTAGCGGCCGTCCTTCTTGGTAATCACAGTCGTCTTCTGATGCGTCTTCTCATCCGTGAGAGTCACGAGAGCGCCGGCGAGGATCTGCCCAGTGTCGTCCACCACCTTGCCCGTCAGTTGTCGCGTGGTGACAGGCTTTTCCTTTTTTTGAATCAAAGGACGATGGTTATTGAGGGTGGCGTAACCGTTATCGTCTCCGGGCGCGGTCGCTGCAGTCTGAGAGTTCGCGGTTTGAGCCGCCGCGCTCAGGGTTGTAAATGCAGCCAAACAAATCGATAAGAGCAGAGACTTGCTCATGATGACACCTCTAAATGCTTCTCGTATCGTAGCAGTGCGGAAGCGAAAACGAGTGCGCTAGGATTCGTGATCATGCCCTTTGCGAACGCCAAAGTGCTGTCGCTTGAGAGCCGACGCGCGAAAGAGATTGCTGAGCTGATTCGCATGAATGGCGGTGAGCCGTTCGTCGCTCCGGCCCTGGTGGAAGCACCGATCGAAGATAACCAGCAGGCATTCGTTTTTGCGGACCGGCTTTACGCGAACGAATTCGACATGGTCATCTTTTTGACGGGTGTGGGAACGCGATTTTTGGATCGATTGCTCGCCAGACGCGACCCGGAGCAGCGTTTTCGTGAGGCTCTGAGGCGGATTACGGTAGTCGCGCGGGGGCCGAAACCAACGGCTGTGCTGCGCGACTGGGACGTGCCGATAGGCATCCCGGTTCCCGAGCCGAATACGTGGCGCGAGGTGCTTTTAGCGATTGAAGGGCGCTCTGAAAAGCGGGTTGCGGTGCAGGAGTATGGCCGGCCAAATCACGAACTGCTGCAAGGATTGGCTGCGCAGGGGCGCCACGTGTTCACGGTGCCGGTTTATCAATGGAAGCTTCCGGAGGATAAACGGGCGCTGGCCGAGGCCTTAGGTCGATTGCTGGCCGGAGAATTTCAAGCAGTTTTGTTCACAACCGGAGTTCAGATTGAGCATTTTCTGGCAATCGCGAGCGAACGCGGCAAGCGGGATGAAGCCGTCCAAGCGCTGAAACGCACGTTTATCGCCTCAATTGGACCAGATTGCAGCGAAAGTTTGAGAAGCTGCGGAATCGAGCCGATGCTTGAGCCGAGCCATCCGAAGATGGGCCTCCTGGTTCGAGAGGCAGCTGCGAAATACGCCGAAATCAACCCTTAGCACCGGCGTTCTAACAGGCGTGAAACGGCTCTTGTTGGTTCTGTCCATTGCTTGCGCGGCTATCCTGGGCGTTTCGAAGGTTGCCGGGCAAGGCGGACCCTCAGAAGAGACGATCGCGGTCGATGTGAGCGCTCCATCGCACCCCTTCCCGCATATCTGGGAAAAGATGTTCGGCTCTGGGCGCGCGGTGCTGAGCATGCGCGAGAGCTATCGCAAAGACCTCAAGAGCGTTCGCGATATTACAGGCTTTCAATATGTGAGATTTCACGCAATTCTGGATGACGAAATCGGCGTCTACGATGAAGATTCGGCTGGCAAGCCCATGTATAACTTCTCCTACGTGGATCAAATCTACGATGGACTGCTCGAAACTGGAGTGAAGCCGTTTGTCGAGCTCAGCTTCATGCCAAGAAAGCTGGCTGCGAATCTGACCCCGCACCCTTTCTGGTACAAGCCGTTGCCATCGCCGCCGAACGATCCAGCAAAATGGAGCGCGCTCATTCAGGCATTCACAAAACATATGCTCGATCGATATGGAAAGGCCGAAGTAGAGCAGTGGTATTTCGAGGTTTGGAACGAACCGAACATCGATTTTTGGGATGGCTTGCCCAAGCAGGCGACGTATTTCGCGCTCTACGACGAGACCGCGAAAGCGGTGAAGAGTGTCGATTCAAAATTGCGCGTCGGCGGACCCGCTACTGCGCAGGCGGCGTGGGTAGATGCGTTTATCGCGCATTGCACAGAGAACCACGTGCCGTTCGACTTCGTGTCGACTCATATCTATGGCAATGAGAAGCCGGAGGACGTGTTCGGGCATTACGTGGCGATCTCCCGGCGCGACATGGTGGCGCGGGCGGCGAAGAAAGTTTATGACCAAGTGAAGGCTTCGGCGGCGCCGACTACACCGATCATCTGGTCTGAATACAACGCCACCTATATGACGCAGCAAGATATCACGGACAGCGCATTCATGGGCCCGTGGCTCGCGAATGACATTCGCGAGTGCGACGGGCTTTCCGAGATGATGTCGTATTGGAGTTTTTCGGATGTCTTTGAGGAGCAGGGCGTGGTGAAGACGCCTTTTTACGGCGGCTACGGCTTAATCGCCGAGCGCGACATTCCGAAAGCATCTTATCGTGCCTTTGAGTTACTGCACAAACTTGGCAATAAGAGGCTGGCCGTCAATTCGGAAAATGCTCTTGCGACCGTGCGGGACGATGGCAGCGTTGTGCTCGCGCTTTGGAATTATGCCGAACCCGGCCAAGAGGTTGCGCCGAAGATTTTTCATCTGGACGTCAAACGCAAAACGGCCAAGCATTACCGGATTACGTTTGTGGATCCCGACCATGGCTCATCGCTCAAGGAGTTCCGGCAATTGGGCAGTCCGGCATGGCCGACGCTGGCGCAAATTCGAGAAATGATCGCCGCTTCGCAGCTTCCACCGACGCAGGAGCACGGAATCGAAGAGCCGATTACGGTTGCAAAGCAGGGATTGGCTCTGGTTGAGCTTGTTCCTTGACGAGCAATTCCCGCAAACGCACCACTTCTCCGATAACGAACACAGCGGGACTAGTCACCTCGACTTCACCGGCGGCAACGGCTGCCAACGTGCTTTCGATGATGCGCTCGTAATCGAGCGTGCCGCGTTCGATAAATGCAACCGGCTGCGAAGAATCGCGACCTGCTGCAATTAATCCTTTTGCAATGAAACCCCGATTCGCCGCGCCCATCAATATGATGAGCGTATCGATGGCAGCATACTTGGACCATTCCTGCGCTAGACCCTCGCGACAATGACCGGTGATTACAGCGAAGCTCTCCGAAACGCCGCGAAAGGTGAGCGGAATGCCAGCCAGGCCCGGAACGGAAACCGCGGAAGTAACGCCCGGGATCAATTCCACTTGGATGCCATGATCGAGCGCGAACAACCACTCCTCGGCTCCTCGGCCAAACACAAGCGGATCTCCTCCTTTGAGCCGCGCGATGGTTTTCCCCTGCGAGGCGCGGCTGCGAATCAGTTCGAAGATGCGCGACTGGGCGCAGGCCTGTTCGCCTGCATGCTTTCCGGCGTAGATGCGCTCGGCGTCGGAGCGCGCAAACGAAAGCACTTCCGCGCTGACCAGCCGGTCATAAACGATGACATCGCACGTGCGCAAAATACGAGCGGCCTTCAGCGTCAGCAGCTCGGGGTCGCCCGGCCCTGCGCCGATGAGATACAGTTTTCCGATGTTCTGCCCGTGCAAATTGACAGCCCTGATTCCAGCTTAAAGGGCTGCCTGGTTGCTACTCGCGCAACAGATCGCTGATTACCTCAAACGAGTAACCGCGGTCCTTCAGGATGGGGACTATCTGCCGCATTGCTGCAAGCGTCTGCGAAATATCGGGATTTTCCTTGACTTCGCGTCCGTCATGGAGGCAGATGATGCCGCCGGGACTTGCATATCGCAGCACGTGTTTGGCGATACGCTGAGCCGGCCACTGCCAATCGAAGCCGATCACGGTCCACATGACCCCAAGCAGCGCCAGCCGGTGCTGCACTGCGCGCATGCCGGCCCATTTGCATCCGTACGGCGCACGCAAGATCATGGGTGCCATGCCGGTCTCGTGAAAGATGACATGCTGCGCCGCTGAAAACTCCTTGTCGATGAAGTCTCTCGACTTGAAGGCGAGGTTGGGATGCGAGTAAGTGTGATTCCCTAGTTGGTGCCCCGCAGCCGCGACTCGCCCTGCGATGTTCGGTAAGCGCCGAACGTTCATTCCGCATTGGAAAAATGTGGCCCAGATGCCTTCTTTGGCAAGATACTCGAGCAACGGCAAAGTACCTTCGCTGGGACCATCATCGAACGTGAAAGCGATCGTCCTTCTTCGGCCTGGCCCTCGATGCACGGAGGGTCCGAAGAGTTGGGACGTTTTGGAGATACTACCCCACGCGGCAGCTGCAGACGCGCCACCGAGGACGGCTCCCGCCGTCAGGCCCGCTACTGTAAAGGTCCGCATTCGTTCATCAGACTAACATTGTTAACAAGTCTTCACAAATCACTCGCGGACCGTCTCCCGGGGAGGAACATACGCGTGAAAATCCCGGCGGACGCGGTCCGTATAATTCTGAAGCAACTCCGCAACGCGGTTGTAGTCGTGTGATTTCACTATAAACCCAACGTGATGCTTTTTGTGCATTCGCCACACAAGTTCTGGATCTTGGAAGCTCGACGTATCCGGCCACTCCTGCCGCGCGAGGGAAACGAGAAGCCCTCCGTAGTCATTGGCCGGCTCGGGCGGGAAATATTGAGTGCCGGAGGCAGCAGCCAATTCGACGCGCGCCCATTCGGCCCACATGTTGATACCTGTCGCCGCTTCGATCAGATCGGAGATATGCGCGCCGCCGACGCGGGCTGAAGTCTCAAGAAAGTAGAACGATCCATCTTCGTGCGCGCGAATGAACTCGGTATGCGAGACGCCATCGGTCAGCTCGAAACAGCGCAAGACCTTTTCGTTCAGGCCGCGCAATGCCCGATTTTCTTCAGAGCTGCGGTCGAGCAAGCGCGTGGTAAATACGCCGCCCCCATGCGTGACTTCGAGCGGAGGCGTTCCGTATGCACTTGCGACGGCGTACACCATTTCGCCCCTGAACCAGATGGAGTCCACGTGAAAAATGTCGCCGGGCACGAATCGCTCCAGCACGAAGAACGACTGCTGATCGCCAAGGCTGTGAATGCGGCCCCAGACTTCCTGCTGATGTTGGAATTTCTTGATCCCGATTGCGCCCGCCATCAAGCGGGGCTTCAACACCCACGGGCCGGGCACGCTTTCGAGATAGCGCGTGATGCGTTCATGGTTGATGGTCGCGGTGAATTCAGGCACCGGAATTGCGTTCTCGGCGGCGCGCATTCGCATGGCCAGCTTGTCGCGAAAATAGCGGGTCGCCGTTTCGCCCAATCCGGGCAGGCGTAAGTGCTCGCGTAAAAACGAGGCTTTCTCCAAATCGAAATCGTCGAGCGGAACGATGCGGTCGATTTGGATCGTGCGGGCCAAATACGTGACGGCCATGAGCATGTCCTGCAGGTTCCACTCATGCTCCACATCCGGCATGTAAAAGATGTCGTCCAGGCTTTCGCGCGGCCATCTCGCCTTCTCTTGCAAGCTTTTCGAGGTGAGCAGAAACACCCGGCATCCTTGCTGCTTGGCCTGTTTCAAAAACCGTTGACCCTTCTCATAGCTGGCCAGACACAGGAGCGTGAGCGGCTGATTGGGTGCTTGCGAATGCTGCATCATCAAGGTCTTGAAAGGGTAATCTTAATAGACAGCATAGTAAACCTTCGCGCAACGCAAGATGCAGAAACTTAAACTGAAGCATCTATTGGCAATCCGGTGGTTCCACTGGATCAACTTTCCGCTGCTCGCATTGATGATCTGGAGCGGGATTTTGATCTATTGGGCGTACCCGATCTACACTATCGGGCCGCTGCACTTCTTTCCCGCATGGTTTTACAACTTCTTTCATATCGATCATCGACTCGCGGAAGGCATGGCGCTGCACTTCGTGTTCATGTGGCTGTTCGTGATCAACGGCATCCTCTATGTTGCGTATACGTTCGCCTCGGGCGAATGGAGAATGCTGCTTCCGAAATCGTTTTCCGCGTTCCAAGACGCCTGGTATGTGGTGCTGCACGATCTACATTTGCGCCGCGAGCCGCCAACGCAGGAGAAATACAATGCCGCGCAGCAGATCTCGTACACGGCGATTATCGTGATGGGAATCGGCTCGGTGCTGACGGGGTTGGCGATTTATAAGCCGGCGCAACTTGCATGGCTGACGATGCTGTTCGGGGGGTATCAGGGCGCCCGATACGTGCACTTCCTGCTGACCGTGGGATACGTTCTATTTTTCGTGGTGCATGTCGCGCAAGTCATATTGGCGGGTTGGAACAATTTCCGGAGCATGGTGATCGGTTGGGAAGTCTCCGAACGCGGCCTGCCCAAGCCGATTGAGCAGGAGCATGAGCTTGTCAGCGACTAAACCGCAACGCGAGATTATCCTTTCGGATGACGCCGCCGGAGGGGAGCTGCGACGTAGGAGCCGTCGTGATTTTCTGATCGCGGGAATCGCCGCGGCGGGCGGGATCGGCGCATATGAATGGGTAACGCGATCCAGGGGTGAGAATAATGCCCCCTGGCCTCAGCGGCGCGTCCTCGCGTTCAACCGCAAGCTGGCGGAAGGTTATTTGAGCGATTCGCACCTGATGCCCACTTTCTCGATCGACCAGGTGCAACATTTGAAACCGAACGGCGACATCGGGGTCGATCAGCCACTCGACGCGGCGGCGTGGAGACTGCAGGTCGAAATAGAAGACCATCCGCTCGCGAACTTAACTTTGGAGGATACCAAAAGATTGCCCAAAACGGAGATGATTACGCGCTTCTGTTGCATCGAAGGATGGAGCACGATTACATATTGGGGCGGCCCGCGGTTCGCTGATTTCACACGAAAGTATTTCCCGCGCGACCGCGCCTTGCCGAAGTACGTCTATATGGCCACCGCAGAGGAAGATTATTACGTTGGCCTGGACATGAAGAGCGCGATGCACCCGCAAACACTGCTTGCGTACGAACAAAACGGAGTGGCATTAAAACCTGACCACGGAGCACCGCTGCGGCTTGCAATTCCGGTGAAGTATGGCATTAAGAACATCAAACGGATAGCGCTGATTCGTTATACGAACACGAAACCGGGCGATTATTGGGCCGAAGAAGGCTACGACTGGTTCGCGGGCCTATAAATGCCGGAAGCAAAGCTCTATTGCGGTACTTCGGGCTTCGCATACACGAGTTGGAAACCTGCGTTCTATCCAGATAAATTACCCGCCACGAAATTCCTGTCCTATTACGCCACGCGGCTCAATTCCGTTGAGGTGAATTACACCTACCGGCGCATCGCTTCGGCGTCCACGTTCGAAAAGTGGTTAGCTTCAACGCCGGAACGCTTCGTGTTCCTGCCCAAGGCGCACATGAAGATCACGCATTTGCTAAAGCTCGAAGACGCAGAAGACTTCACCCGCGTGTTTCTGCAATCTCTTGATCCGTTGCGCAATGCTGGACGGCTCGGCCCGATTCTGTTTCAACTCGCGCCATCGTTCAAAGTAGATGCCGAGCGCGTCGGCCGTTTCGTTCGGCTTTTGCCGAGAGGCGATAAGACAGCCTTCGAGTTCCGCAACGCGACCTGGTTCGATGAAACCGTGTATTCGGTGCTAAAGGATTCGAATGTCGGGCTATGTCAAGCGGAAAACGAGAACCTGGAGACGCCGCACGTCATCACAGCAGACTTCGTGTATATGCGACTGCGGAAACCAGAATACACGGCATCGGAGCTATCGAGCATCGAATATCGCGTCGACCAATACCGCACAAACGGGTACCCGACGTATGCGATCTTCAAACATGAAGAATCGCCGGCGGGCGCATTGAACGCGGAGAAGCTCTTAAGAGCTTCCGAAGCAGACCAGCAGATTCGCGAAGGGAACGCCTCCGCGAGCGAGTGACGGGAGTATCCTGATGCCATGGAGCTCCCTCGTTTCATTCTCGCCGAACAGAACTTCCCGAACCGCGCCATCGCGAACATTCCGGATTATATTCGCAGGGAGTTGTCGCAAGCTGACGTGACCGCCGGTTTGCCACGGGGTGCCCGCATTGCTTTGGGAGTGGGCAGCCGGGGCATTTCGAATGTCCAACTCATCGTCAAGTCAGTCGTCGGTTTCTTGAAAGAGCACGGTTTCGATCCATTCATCTTCCCAGCCATGGGGAGCCACGGCGCCGCAACGGCCGAAGGACAGGCCGACGTTCTCGCTCATTACGGCATTGACGAAAAGCATATCGGTGTGCCCGTCATGAGCTCATTAGAGGTTGTTAGCACCGGTAAGACCCCCGAAGGAATTGAGACCTTCATGGACCGGAACGCCTACGAATCCGACGGCGTATTTCTCATCGGCCGCGTCAAGTGGCACACGGACTTTTCGGGCGCGATCGAGAGCGGCCTCTTCAAGATGATGGCGATCGGCTTGGGTAAGTTCGCCGGAGCCCGGCAATATCATACTTTTGCGTACCGCCTCGGCCTGGAGCAAATGATTCGCAGCGTGGGCGCAAAGGTGTTTGCAACGGGCAAGCTATTAGGCGGCCTCGCGATTCAGGAGGGCGCGCATCACGAAACGGCGGGGCTGGTCGTTGTTTTGGCTTCGCAAGGCTTACAAGCGATGATCGCCCGGGAAGAAGCTCTCCTGGTGGAAGTGAAATCCTGGATGGCGAAGCTGCCCGCGCCGGAAATTGACATCTTGATCGTAGACGAAATCGGGAAAAATATCAGCGGGGCCGGAATGGACACCAAGGTAATCAACCGGGGAATTATTGGCCAATGGAACCCATTTCCAGATACGCCGATTGTGCATCGGATCTATGCGCGAGGCCTAAGTGATCTCTCTTATCACAGTGCGGTCGGAGTCGGTTTAGCGGACGTGATTCATGACAAACTGCTCAACGAGATAGATTGGCGACCTACTTACATTAATTCACTTACAGCATCTACTCCTACCGCGATCCGCACACCAATTCATTTTCCGAACGACTTAGAAGCATTAACGAATATAGCCCCGACCGTAGGTAAGGTTGACTTGTCCAAAGTGACCTATTGCCGGATCCGAAATACAATGGAGTTAGTGCATGTGGCGGTCAGCGAGAATCTAGTTTCTTCAGTTTATCCGCATGTAAAGGTGACGTCTAAGCCGTTTAAAGTTAGATGGGATAAATCCGGCGATTTCGTTGATTTTCAAGTTACAGGCGAGCTGCCGAAAAATGCAGGCGATTTCGAAGAAGTGGAAGAACCGGAAAACGCCGAGATCGTGCGCGGCTAATGCGAATCGGCCGGACTACCAAGGTGTTTGTCGAAGAAGCGCGCCATAATCTCATCGGCTTGTTTTGATTCGGGCAGGCGCGCGTCGTTCCAGAAAGCATGTGGCAGCGCTTCAAAGACCACGAGATGGGCGTCAACTCCGGCGCGAAGAAATGCGCGATGCAGGATAGTGGTCCCGCTAAGCAGCAGGTCGCGCGTGCTGGTGATGAACAGTGTGGGCGGAAATCCCTTCAGATCCGCATAAACCGGCGAGAGCACCGGATCCTTGGCATCCGTGGAGCCGCGGTATTCGTTATTAGTCGGCTGCTTTGAAGGTGGAGTCAGCGGCCCCGAAAATCCATTGAGCGCATAAATAGCTATCGAATCACCCGGTTTGCTGAAATCTCCCATCCCGGAGAAGACGCCGAGAGCAGCCGGAAGCGGCAAGCCCAATTGCCGAAGCTTCACGGCTACTTCTCCGGTCAAAATGGCGCCGGCGGAGGTGCCGTATATGCCGATGTTTTCTGGTTTGTAAGTCTTCAGCAACTGCTGATAGACCGCGACCGAATCGTCGACGGCTGCAGGAAACGGATGCTCGGGCGCGAGCCGGTAGAGCACGGCAACCACTTTGGTCTGGGTCAGATTTGCGATGGGAATCGTCTCGCTCAGTGAACCGGAATCGGAGTTAAAGCCGCCCCCGTGCAGATTGATCAACACCCGATCGCGCTTGTTCTCGGGAGTACTCAGCGGGGTGATGATTCTGACGGGAACTCCGGATATCTTGTCTTCCGCGAGGTTGGCGGGATACAACGAGCGCGCTTCCTGTCCCGCCCTGGCTTGCCATGCATCGGTCTTACTACGGCGCTCCGCGAGCGTGTCTCTGTTAGGCGCATCCGAAACCTGGCGGCCAAGCGATTTCTGAGCCTCGGGACTCACGGTTTCGGGCACGGGAACGACGCGCGTCACGTGCGCGGCGCCAGTGGCATCGATGTAGCTTGAATCGGTTTGTGGTGCCTGGGCAGGAGACGTTTGAGCGGCGGCTATAATGGCAGTCGCTACAAACAGGCACGCCGTTACAAAGAGCCTGTGCAAGCGCCTCGAGCTTTCAGTTCTCATCAACTTCGTCGTCCATGCGGCGAAACACATCTGAAACCTTCAGCGAAGCGATTCGGGAACGGAACGAATAAGTTTCCTCAATCCGAGCCAGATTGCCAGCGGGGCCGTCCCAATACCAGGCCTCACGCGCCAGCGGATCAAAGACCAAAATGTCTTGAACTCCCCATTGCGCGTACTTCTTGCATTTACGGACCACGCGCGTGAAGGGATCTTTCGGCGAAAGGATTTCGATCGCGACCGCGACGGCATGCGTGGGATACGGATGCTCCACCGGCCCGATACTTCCACAAACGTCAGGTATGGGTTGCCAGAAATCGTCAATGTCGAGTGTCAACTCCGGTCGAGATTTGAAGCCGAGTTCCCTAAGCATCAGGCAAAGAACGAGTTGCAGGATGGAGTGAAGATTGCTAGCCAATGATTTTTGAACCGCTTCGCCATCCAGGAGTTCGAAATACGGCTTTTCGTCGTCAAAGAGCTCCCGAAAGCGTTTGGAGGTGAGTTTTTCGGTGGCAACGCCCATATGCGCTTGCTTCATTATGCACCGATAGACGGACTACTGGATAAGGGCTGGGAGGGCTGTTTTGGCGGGTGTCACAAACAGAGTCACAAATCATCGAAAAAATTCTCACAATTTCTTTCCGTTTTAGTTTCAGCTACTTGCAGCAAATCGACGGAATTCGAACACCTTTATGAGCGCCGTTTCGCGAGCTTACCGTGTTAGCGTCATGGTCGCTCGCGAGAATCTCTCGCGAGCGCAAATCCAGACGAGGCGAGCCGGGACCAGTTTCCCGGCTTTCTTTTTGGGAGGCTGACATGGGCGAATTGATCATGATGCCGGTGCGGAACACGAAATCGGCAGAACCGGCAGTTGACCAAACCGTGGCGAACCCGGCTGAGGGCAGCGCTCAGGTTGAAGATTCCACGATCGACTTCTCGGTTTGGAAGCGCGCGCCGCGCGAGCGCACGCAAACCTACTTTCCCACGTATTCAGCCGTATCGAAGGCGATGCAAAGCACGATGCGCCTGTGGGTAAGAGAGTGGTTCGCTGCCAATCCCGAAATTCTGCTTCGCCCGCACACTGCCTATCCGATCCTTGTCTACCAATGCACGCATCCGTTCTCCGGTAAACCGACGAACATCTTCACCTACGATATTCAGCAGACCGAAGTGCTTGACCGCGCGTTCGCTTCGGCGGCAAACAAGTTGGGGCGTGAGTTGAAAACGCTCGATACGAAGCGCTTCCCCTGGTTCACGCGCGAGCATTATTTCGCCTACCGCAGCAAGGAAGTGGTGAAATATGTTTCAAAAAATCGGCGCGCGCTGTACAAAATGTTAAACACCGAAACGGTGTTGATGGATAGCATCTTGAAATTCGCCGTAATCGACATACCGAAGCTCGGACTCGAGCAAGCGCTGGTTCTGTTGAGGCGCGCATTCCACACGCAACTCCGCCGGTTCTCTGACGAATTCGACTTCAGCGCACGGGCCGAAGAGTTGCTGCGGATCGCCACCGAGGCAGTTGTAACGAAACTCCCTACGGATAACGTGATCGCGATGCCCCTGCCGGTCGAAATGCCGCTCGCCGCCTAGCTTTTGAACGAAGGTTCTCAAATCCATCGAATCCCGCGGAACTGGGAAGCGCTCTCCAGGATCTAAGAATTGACGCTCGTGATTTTTCGCGGCGGCTATTACGGGAATGACTTTATCTCTCACCCAGCGCCTCCCGGTAGGCGCCGAAGTTTCGCCTGAGGCGAATGGAACCCATTTTCGCGTCTGGGCGCCTGAACGGAAATCCGTTTCAGCGATTTTCAATGACGGCCACGCGCCTGTGGCCTTCGACAAGGAACCGGGTGGATATTTCTCCGGCTTCGGCGAAGGCATCGGCGGGGGCACGGAATATAAGCTTCAGCTTGATGGCGGCGAAGCCTATCCCGACCCGGCTTCTCGCTATCAGCCCGAAGGCCCGCACCATTGGTCGCAGGTGATCGACGGCTCTCAATTCCGCTGGACAGACCAAGACTGGCCGGGTGTGCGTCTGAAAGGTCAGGTCATCTATGAACTCCACCTCGGCACATTCACCACGGAGGGTACCTGGAACGCTGCGGCTCGTAAACTCGAATATTTGCGTGCTACCGGCATCACGGTCATTGAACTGATGCCCATCGCGGACTTTCCGGGCCGCTTTGGATGGGGCTATGACGGCGTTCAGCCGTATGCGCCCGCGAGTATTTATGGCCGCCCGGACGAGATGCGAAGCTTCGTCGATCAGGCTCACGCCATCGGTCTCGCTGTAATCCTGGACGTCGTCTATAATCACCTGGGCCCGGACGGAAATTATCTTCCCAAATTCTCGCCGTTCTACTTAACAAAAAAGCACATGACCGATTGGGGTCAAGCCATCAATTTCGATGGCGAGCACAGTGGGCCGGTGCGCGAGTTGTTTCGGGAAAATGCCGCGTACTGGATTCGTGAGTTTCATCTGGACGGCTTGCGGCTGGATGCCACGCAGGACATTCATGATGAATCCGAGCCGCACATTCTTTTTGAAATCACCCGCGCGGCTCGCGAAGCTGCCGGCGAACGATCCATTCTGCTCATCGGGGAAAACGAGCCCCAAGAGACTCATCTCATCAAGCCCGTTCGCGACGGCGGGTATGGAATGGATGCTCTGTGGAACGACGATTTCCATCACAGCGCAACGGTTGCTCTGACGGGCAAGGCCGATGCGTATTACACCGATTATCACGGCAGCGCACAGGAGCTTGTCTCTTGCGCGAAGTATGGCTACTTGTATCAAGGCCAGTGGTACCGATGGCAAAAGAAACGCCGCGGCACTTCCACCTTAGGCTGTCCTCGCCCGGCGTTTGTAACATTTATTCAAAATCACGATCAGGTTGCCAATTCTGCGCGTGGGCAACGGCTGGATGAGCTCACCTCGCCAGGAATGCTAAAGGCAGTGACGGCGCTCATGCTGCTCGGGCCCGGGACGCCGATGCTTTTTCAAGGCCAGGAATTCGCCGCTTCGAGCCCTTTTTTGTTTTTTGCGGACCACGGACCCGAGCTTGCCAAGAAAGTGCTGAATGGGCGCATCGAATTTCTGGAACAGTGGCGATCACTGAGACTGCCCGAGATGACACAGTGCATTGAAGACCCTGCCGCGTTCTCGACCTTCGAGCATTCGAAGTTAAGTCACACCGAGGTCGAGCAACACCAGCAAATCTATGCCCTGCACCGCGATCTGCTTCAGTTGCGGCGAGAAGATCCGGTCATTTCCAGACAAGGAGAAGATGGCTTCGATGGCGCGGTCCTTTCTCAAAACTGTTTCGTATTGCGATTCTTTTCTCCCGGTTTCGAGCGCGATCGTTTGTTGGTGGTAAATCTTGGAATAGACCTGGAGCTAAATCCTTCGCCTGAACCTTTGTTAGCGCCTCCGCCTCATTGCGCATGGACGAAACTCTGGTCTTCGGATGATCCGATGTATGGCGGGTGCGGAACGGCGGCGCTCGACAGCGACGAGAATTGGAAGATTCCAGGACAAGCCGCGGTCGTTTTACATCCCGAGCCTCTCTGAATAGCGAAATGGATAAGCTATATACACACAATTCAAAGGATGCGCTCACTCAGGATGACCTGATTCGCCTGAACTATACCGAGTGGCTGGTCACCAATGGCTTGGGAGGATACGCTTCCGGGACTATAGGCGGAACGCTCACTCGTGTCTTCCACGGTTATCTGATTTCGGCGCTTGCGACCCCGCTTGGGCGAACGATGATGTTAAACGACATCTTCGAAGAGGTTGTTTTCGCCGATGGCAAAATCATCGCGTTAAATGGGCTGCAGACGGAGAATGGCGACTACCCTGGAGGTACCCGATACCTGATTGGATTTCGGCTCGAAGCAGGTCTTCCGGTCTGGACTTATGAAGTTGGCGGACTCACGATCGAGAAGAAAGTCTATTTACCGCACCGGCAGAATACAACGTACATAGATTATCGAGTAACCGGCGGCGCAGGATCCGCGCGGTTGCACTTACGGCCCGCGGTCAACATGCGCGAACAAGAAGCGCCAGTCAACTCGCCTCTTTGCAGTTACACGCTCACCGTCCGCGATCATCAATATGAGCTGCAGGCGCCCTCCAGCATACCGCCATTGCGGATGACCCTGATAGGCCAGGGAGACCACTTCGCATTCGATTGTCACAAGGTTTGCAACGTCACTTACGAAATCGAGCGCAGCCGCGGATATACCTGGCGAGGCGATTTATGGAGCCCCGGGTATTTTTCGGCGATGATTGCGCCGGGACACGACGTAACGTTGATTGCATCGACCGAAAACTGGAACGTGATCTCTGCGCTGACCTCGGACCAGGCTTGGGATGCCGAACATGACCGCAAACGGCGCTTGCTCCTGGAATCTCATCCAGGCGTTTGCGACGAGACTTGCCGCGAGCTGGTATGGGCGGCGGATCAGTTCGTGTTTACGCCTGTTGGGCGCCAGCAGGATACCGCGCGAGCGCGCGCCGCTGGGGATGAAATTCGCAGCATCATTGCCGGATACCACTGGTTCACAGACTGGGGCCGCGACACGATGATCAGCCTGGAAGGCCTAACGCTCGCTACCGGCAGGCAAGTGGAGGCCAGCTATATTTTGCGAACGTTCGCACATTACATCAAGGATGGCCTGATTCCGAACATGTTTCCGGAGGGCCAGACGAGCGGGCTGTACCATACGGCGGACGCGACGCTCTGGTTTTTCCACGCGCTGGACCGGTATTTGGAAAGCACAAAGGATCGGCACTTACTCAATCAATTTCTTCCGAAATTGATTGACATCGTGGGCCACCATCTGCGCGGCACCAGATTTAACATCCACGTGGATCCCGAGGACGGACTGCTGGTGCAAGGCCAGGAAGGATATCAGCTCACGTGGATGGACGCCAAAGTCGGTGATTGGGTGGTGACTCCGCGGAGGGGCAAGGCGGTAGAAATCAACGCGCTGTGGTACAACGCACTCAAGCTGCTCGAAAAATGGCTGCGCGACGTGAACAGAGACGAGGAAGCGGACGGAATCGCCGGTCACGCGCAGAAAGCGAGAGAGTCGTTCAACCGCCGATTCTGGTATGAGCAGGGCGGATACCTATACGATGTTGTCGATACGCCCGAGGGACACGATGACCCGGCCTGCCGGCCAAATCAAATTTTTCCGATTTCGCTGGATTATCCGATTCTCGAACAAGAGCGCTGGGAGCCGGTGCTCAATGTCGTCCAGAAGCGCTTGTTGACGCCTTTCGGGTTGAGATCGCTGGCCCCGGGCGAAAAGGATTACAAGCCGAACTACGACGGCGATTTGCGCGCCCGTGATGCAGCCTATCATCAGGGTACTGTCTGGACATGGCTGATCGGGCCGTTCATTGATGCGTGGTTAAAAGTGCATCCTGGCGAGATGGAAGCGGCGCGAGATTTTTTGCAAGCGTTCAAGCCGCACCTGCGCGAGGCGTGTGTCGGTTCCATCAGTGAAATCTTCGATGCCGAACCGCCGTTCACGCCGCGAGGGTGCTGCGCGCAAGCCTGGAGCGTGGCGGAAGTGCTGCGTGCGTTTGTCAAAACGAGCGCAATCAGCCAAAACGCGGAGCCCCTGCCTGAAATGGCCACCGCGACTGTAACTTAAACTCAGTAGTTCTTCCAGCCTTCAACTGCCGAGCGATCGTCGTTTCGCTGATTGTCACGGCCACAGTGGTCCGGTGTCTAATCTCGTATGGATGAAAAGGAAAGTCCCCATGCGGGCGTGAGCCGGCGGCAGTTTGTCGGCGTAGCGATTGCAGGCGGTGTCTCCACCGTGTTGCCTGCGCAAGCGCAAACGCAAGAACAAACCCAGGCGCTCGCAACGTGCACCTTAACGATTAACGGGCAGCAACAGCGAGTCGAAATCGATCCGCGCGTTACACTTCTCGACGTTCTGCGAGAGCATCTTCACCTCACCGGCACGAAAAAAGGCTGCGACCACGGCCAGTGCGGCGCCTGCACTGTGTTGCTGAACGGCAAGCGCATTAATTCCTGCCTGACGCTTGCGGTCATGCATGATGGCGATCAAGTCACCACGATCGAAGGGCTGGCGCAAAACGGGAACCTTCATCCGATGCAGGCGGCGTTTATCGATCACGACGGCTTTCAATGCGGGTACTGCACGCCCGGGCAGATTTGCTCGGCAGTGGCGCTGCTGGATGAATTCAAATCGGGCGCGCCGAGCTTTGTCACTCCGGAGATCTCGAAGGTGAGGCCGATTGAGATCACCGATGATGAGATTCGCGAACGCATGAGCGGCAATATCTGCCGTTGCGGCGCGTATCCAAACATTGTTGCGGCTGTTCGAGCCGTGGAACGGAGCAAGGCATGAGGCCTTTCACGTACACTCGCGCAAATACTGTCGACGAAGCCATTCAAGCCTACGCGAGCGCGCCGGACACCTGCTTTGTCGGCGGCGGAACGAACCTGCTCGACTTGATGAAGATGGGCGTCGAACGGCCGGCGCATCTTGTCGACGTCAATCGCCTGCCGCTTACTTCCATTGAAGAACATGAGAGCGGCGTGCGCATCGGCGCTTTGGTCAGCAATACGGACGCGGCGAATCATGCGTTGATTCGGACGCGCTATCCCGTACTGAGCCAGGCAATTCTGGCAGGCGCTTCGCAGCAACTGCGAAACATGGCCACCATGGGCGGCAATTTACTGCAGCGCACCCGTTGTTATTACTTTTACGATCCCAGTTACCAGGAGTGCAACAAGCGCGTGCCCGGCAGCGGATGCGCCGCTAAACAAGGTGTGAACCGTATTCACGCGATCTTGGGCGCAAGCGAGGACTGCATCGCGGTCCATCCAAGCGATATGTGTGTTGCACTGGCGGCCCTGGATGCGGTTGTGCAGGTGAAAGGGCCGAAAGGCGACCGATCTATTTCGATGACGGAGTTTCATCGACTGCCCGGCAACACGCCGCAGCGGGATACAAACCTGAATCCTGGCGAATTAATCATCGGGGTCGATATTCCCGCGATCCCATATGCCAAGCGATCCACATATCTAAAGGTGCGAGACCGCGCCTCATATGCGTTCGCGCTGGTTTCCGTCGCCGCCATCGTGGATATGAATGAGAACAAGACCATTCGCGGGGCCCGAATTGCGCTGGGCGGTGTTGCGCATAAGCCATGGCGCGCAACCAAAGCAGAACAGATGCTCGCCGGAAAGCAACTCGAGGAAAGAACGATTCGCGTCGCAGCGGATGCGGAGCTGGAACCGGCCAAGCCGTACCGCGAGAACGCTTTCAAAGTAGAGCTTGCGAAACGCAGCATTGTTCGCGCGGTGATGACGGCGGCGAGTATTGCGTGAACCATGGCGTACAAGGAACCAACAATGCAAAATCTGATTGGCGAGCCCTTAGACCGTATCGACGGGCGCGTGAAGGTCACCGGCAGAGCGCCTTATGCTTACGAGCACGACGTTCCTGGGGCGGTCTATGGCACGCTCGTGATGAGCACCATTGCAAGGGGCCGGATCGTATCAATAAATACGCGGGCAGCCGAGGGGACACCGGGCGTGTTGCTGGTGATGACACATCTGAATGCCCCCAAACTGCCGAAGCTGCAAGACCAGCCCAAGAAGCCTCCCACCGGGCGAATCGTTCAGGTGTTGCAGCACGATCGCGTGGTATACGCGAATCAGCCTGTCGCCGTGGCAGTTGCAGAAACGCTCGAAGCCGCCATTGAAGCCGCGCATTTAGTGGAAGTGAAGTATGCGGCGGAGCAGCCGCACGTCCATCTGGAGAGCCGTTTGTCCGAAGCATTCACGCCGGAAAAGGTGGGCGGAGCGCAAGAGCCGGCGGTCACTCATCGCGGTGACGTGCAGGCGGGGATGGCCGACGCCGCGGTTCGGGTCAAGCAAGTCTATACGACGCCTTTCGAAGTGCACAATCCGATGGAACCGCACGCGACGATTGCGGTTTGGGACAAGCCCGATCATCTGACCTTATATGACGCGACGCAAGGCGTATTCACCGACCGCGGCCGCGTTGCTTCGCTGTTCGGCTTACCGCCGGAAAACGTGCGCGTGATTTCGCCCTATCTTGGCGGCGGATTCGGCAGCAAAGGGCCGGTTTGGTCGCACGTCATTCTCGCTGCAATGTCGGCAAAACAGGTGAATCGGCCGGTAAAGCTCGCCGTACGTCGTCCGCAGATGTTCGGGATGCTGGGCTTCCGGTCGCAGACTCGGCAGACGGTGACGACGGCCGCGAAGCACGACGGCACCTTGACTGCTTTGATTCACGATACGGTGGCGCAAACGTCCACCTTCGATGAATTCACCGAATCGGCCAGTATTCCCTCGCGAATGCTTTACAACACGCCGAATAACAGCACCTCCCATCAATTGATCCGATCCGATATCGGCACGCCATCGTTCATGCGCGCGCCCGGCGAAGCGTCGGGAACCTACGGCTTGGAAGCTGCTATGGACGAGCTCGCTTATGCGTTAAAGATCGACCCGATTGAGCTGCGGTTGAAGAACTACGCCGATATGGATCAGGACAAGAACCTGCCGTGGTCGAGCAAATCGCTGCGCGAATGCTATCGAATGGGCGCGGAAAAATTTGGATGGAGCAAGCGGACGCCCGAACCGCGCTCCATGCGTCAGGGAAACGTGCTGGTTGGGTGGGGCATGGCGACGGCTGAGTATCCTACCCGGCGAAGCCCCTCGAACGCCTCCGCGCGATTGAACGCCGACGGAACATTCTCAGTGGATGCGGGAACGCAGGATCTCGGCACGGGCACTTACACGATCATGACTCAGATTGCGGCAGAATCGTTCGGCGTGAGGCCCGATCGCGTCAAGTTCCGTTTAGGCGATACGATTCTTCCGCAAACTCCGGTTTCCGGCGGTTCGCAAACCGCCGCAAGCACCGGAACAGCCGTGTATCTGGCGGCGCAGGCTCTGCGCGAAAAGCTGATTCAAATGGCTGTAAGCGATCCGAAGTCGCCGCTTTCAGGTGTTAGCGCGCAGGACGTGGTTGTGGAGAATGGAAGGCTTTATTCGCGAAGCAATCCGTCGCGCGCCGAAGCGTTTCAAGCGCTGATTGCACGCGGCGGCCAGCCGCACGTCGAAGCGCAGGCAGACGCAAAACCCGGCTCGGAAAAAGAGCGCTATGCCATGTATGCTTTCGGCGCGCAGTTTGCAGAAGTTCACGTGGATGCGGATCTCGGAAGCATCAGAGTCGCGCGCATGGTGGGCTGCTTCGGGGCGGGCAAGATTTTGAACGCCAAGACCGCGCGCAGCCAATTCATGGGCGGAATGGTGTGGGGAATCAGCATGGCTTTGCATGAGCAGGCTGCCACGGATTACCGGCTCGGCCGCTGGGTCAATAACAATCTCGCCGAATATCACGTACCCACAAACCTGGACGTGGGGCAGATAGATGTCTTGTGGGTGGATGAAAAAGACGAACACATTAATCCGCTCGGCGCAAAAGGCATCGGCGAAATTGGAATCACCGGCTCCACGGCGGCAATTGCAAACGCAATATTCCACGCCACCGGCAAACGCGTGCGAGATCTTCCGATTACTCTCGATAAATTAATTGCTTGAAGTTTGCTGGGTTTCAGGCGAGCGCCACTCGCTTGCAGAAATCCACTCCCGGTCGGGCTCATTGGCGGATCGCGCCCTCGCGAAAAATTGACATCGCTCCAGATCGTTGCTCTTGCTTCGCTCGATCTCGCGGTCCAACCGGCAGAGATCCGCGGCGAATTCTAGATCACGGGAATCGGACTTCATACCCTCTGGATCATTTAGCTCACGCTGTCGTAACACCAGGGAACCTACTAGATGGGAGAGTTCCTGATGTAACGGATCACCTGTTCGCCTAACGTATTCAGGGCAATCGTGACATGATCCGCCTCGGTCAAGATGAATTGATCTGCCGGCGAAAAGATTTCCGGGGTATCCACCAGACGACGGTAATCGTTTCGTAGGTTCGGTAGTGAATCCGCCGCTGCAGACGAGCCTCGCAGCGCGGCGGAAAGATAGTAAAGAGTGAACTCTACATCGTTGGCGAACGCTTCGAACGCGGGAGGGCAAGGTTGAGGAGAGCGCCGAATGATCCCCGCTTCCATTGCCATAATTGCGTGCGCGAGGGCATGCGAACTCGCCAGAATCGACGTAAGAACGTCGCGCGTCTGGGCAGTTAGGCGGGGTTCAGAATTCGCTCGATCTACCGAGGCTTCGGCAGCCGACCGCGCACGACGCCATGCGCGACGTGTCCGGTTCAATTCTGCGTCGATCGTATTCTGATCGGCGCGAAAGGCTTCGACGACGGTGTGAAAATACGCACGGCATGTATCGAGCATTTGTCCGATCGCTTCGGGTACTTGCGTGCGCTCCCACGTCGGCCATACGGCGTATGCAAGGAGTGCAATCAGTCCACCTATGCCGGTGTTGATTCCGCGTTCGAGCACCACTTGAGCGGGTGAAACGCCGGTTGCGGCAATGAGGAACACAATCAGGCCCGTGATGGAAATGCTGAAGACGCCGTAGTTCGCCGGACCGATGAAGCGCATCAGGAAAGTGAAAATTCCCACCAGGAACAGTTGGGTGAGCGCCGACTCAGGAAACAGGAGGTAGAGCGCTGTGGCGAGCACCAGCCCTGCGAACGTGCCGGCCAGCCGCAACACTCCCCGGCTGAAGGTCGCGGTGAAATCCGGCTTGAGAACCACCGCAATCGTCATCGGGATCCAATACGCTCTTCGGCCATTGATTGCCCGGCCAATTGCATCGCCCAACGTCACCCAAACGGCAAGCCGGACGGCGTGGCGGAAAAAGGCAGAGCGCCAATCAAAGTTCGCGCGCAGAGTGGCGATCCAGCTTCGAAGCTGATATTTCCAAGGCTGGGCCAGTTCATGCCTCGTATACTCTTCGAGGCCTGTGGGTGCGGCATGTGAGGCTAGTTCGGCAGCGGCCCGAAGTTGTCCCACAAGAACATCGGTTGCGGAAATAAGATTGGAGGCGAGCGTAGACGCAGAATCGTGTGCGAGCGAGCTTATACGACCAGCGGTGTCCTTGAGGTCGATTAAAAAGTCGCGCGGGTGTTTGACTGGGTGACCAGGGGCAGATTGGCCGGAGGTAAGGCAACTCGCCACTGCCGCAGCCATTTTCGATGCCGTTTCGAGCAGCCGATCCACGGATTCGATCGCGCCGCTCTCTTGAGAGGTCTCCGATCCGTCACCCTTCAACTGATCGCGAAGGCGGATCAGGACGAATACGGACATGCGGATGCGGTCGACCTGATCGAATAACAGCCGGAAGCGTTCGCCTTCGGTCGAATAGTCCCGGCCCAGCGCGGATAAAGTATCCTGAACTTCGGGCGTGGGCGCAACAAGCGGCGCGGTCGTCAGAGGATCGGAGTTTGGGCTGATTTCTCTAGCCAGCAAAGCGTATACGCCGGCTACGGCGCGCCGCTCCGGTTCATAGCGGCGCAAAGGCCAAAACAGTAGAGCCAGGCCTGTCTGCAGCACGCCGCCCGCCAGAACAAGAAGCGCGGTATAGAAAGCGCCTTCGAGTGACGTCTTGCCACGCGCGGCAAACACGATCAGCGCAACCAGGGTATTCAGGCCCAGATCCCCTGCCCTGGTGCTGATCGAAATCATCATGCCGGCCGTGAAAGCCCAGAGGAAAGTGAGCGGAACCGCTGCCCCGTTTGTTGCTCCGGACCAAGACCCGACGAAAACCGCAATCGAGCCAAGTATGCTCCAGGCGAGCATGCGCCGCGCCCGCCGTGCATAAGGATCGCGGCCATCCGAATAGGAGACGTTCAACGCGCCGGTGGTGACGGCAACACCCCCGAGCGCATTCCCCATGGCCATGCCGATCGCAAGCGGCGCAGCAACCCCACCAGCATTACGCAAAGCCATCCATTTGCTGTTGACCTTGGCTCGATCCAGGCGCGTCAGTGTGGCCCATAAGGCTCTAGCTGCGCTTGGCTCGCGTGCCGGCTCGACGCCGATCGGCGGCACAGGACGCTGCAACTCCGAATCGGTCGGCAACCCTCATGGTAATAATCTGGAGATCCGGTTATGATTTCTGCATGGGTGGTTCGCTCGTGCGATTTTGCGCCCCGTTGCTTGGCGTGTTGTTGTGTTCAGCGCTTGCCCGCGCGCAGAACCCGTTGGTGAATCCCAGTGCGTCAAAGACTTCTCAACCGGGCGCAATGACCGTTCAGCAGAAATGGAACAACTTCGTCGATGAGACAGTCAGTCCCATAACTCTGGGGGCGGCCCTATTTAATAGTGCCGAAGGTCACGTCACTAACGCCGATCCCAAGTACGGCAGCAATCTTCCCGCGTTTGGCGACCGGGTGGGCGCATCCATCGGCGATATCGTGACGCAGAATTTCTTTGCTGATTTCATGCTTGCCTCGGCGCTCCATGAAGACCCGCGCTATTTTCGGCGCGGCGAACAGTATAAGTTTTGGTGGCGCGTCGAGTACGCGGTTAGCCGGTCCGTGGTTACGCGAAATGACAGCGGGAGCAGCGGGTTCAACTGGTCCAACGTGCTCGGCACGTGCATGAGCGCGGCTGTCTCTAACGCGTATTATCCGCCGGCGAGCAGAAATGCAAATGCGACATTTGCACAGATCGGTGTAGACATTCTGGGTACCGGTTTAGCGAAGCTCGCGCCTGAATTCTGGCCTGACTTTCAGAGAAAAGTTTTCGGCCACCATCACTGAGGCTTCTATTTGGCGGGCGTGCCTTGTGCGCGCGTCAACTGCCTTTTGTATTCCTTTTCAAGCTCCAACACATCGCGAACCTGCGGCATCTCCAGCACCAATTGTTTTTGCTGAGTGTCGATTGTAAGTTGATACGGCCCGTCTTCGGTTCCGAATTCGTCGAAGAAAGCGATTTTCGACCCATTCAACCGATAAGTGCCGTGCCGCGCATCCGTTTTTCCGTGTATGTGCACCTGCTGGACGAACGTATTATTCGGGCTGAGCGTCAAGGTTCCGCTGCATGCGTTCGGATGGCGTTGCCCATCAAAGCAGGTGTGTTTGGTTTGAACGCCGGAATCCGGATCGGTCATCGTAACGTACTGCCACCCCCCAGGATCCTGCAGCATTTTGAGCTGATCCTGACTGAGCGTGTCGCGGCCGCTCAGATGAAGTGCAGCCATTACAGCAACTGCACACGGAATGAGAGCACGTATCGGTCTCATCTCAATGCGTCATCGCATACACGATATAGTTGACGCCCACGCGAATGCCCAGCGCGGAATACTGTTCGGGATAGTAGGGGTCGTCCGCCCATTCCCAAGAATCGCCGAGATCGGAATTAAAAGCCATGGCGATCATAAGGCGGCCCTTGTCGTCATACACGCCGCGCCAGTGTGCCACGTACCCATCGTTCCGGTAAGTCGTGCCGGTACGAACTGCCCAGGCGCCCGGAACCTGATAACGGTCGTCGAGATCGTAGACTGTATGAAAAATCGGATCTGAATCCGGAATCTCCACCACGGGCCGGTCCGGAAAGATGCGCTTCATGCTGCGATCGAAAACGGACCAATCAATCGTGCCCCAGAAATCGTCGCACATCAGGAACCCGCCGCGCTCCAGATACTCGCGAAGAATGCCGGCTTCAGCAGGGGTCAGATCCCATTCGCCGACAAAGACCGCGTAGAGCCAGGGATAATTGTAAACGTCTCCGGGGTCTTCAAGGTTGACAGGCTGCTCTACCGAGCGCGCGTGAATGCGCGTCAAGCGCCGCACTGCTTGGGAAAAATGCCTGTCCGCCCGCGGGTAGTCGTTGGTCCAGCTCGAATGACCTCTTGTCCAGTCCCAACCGGCGTGCCGGAAATGCGCATCGGGAATCGAAGGATACATCAGGCGCGCGAAGATCCATTCGGTCTTCTCTTGATAGTCCGGCGGGAGTGGGATTTGGCCGAGTCGATATTCGTCGCCCGGATACTCGCGGAAGGGTTGAGAAACAGGCCGCTCGAGACCGTATAGCGCGCCCAACACGGCTAGCCCGCAGAGCAAGCGGAAAAACGAATTCCTGACATTCATCCGCGGAAACTGGCCTCGCCCCGAGGATATCACCGCTGGCGCGAGGTCAAACGGAACCCGAGGGATGCTCTAAAACCGCACTCAGCCCGGCAACTGCGGCGCAAGCTCCTGCACTTCCGGCGTATCCGAACCGAGCCAGTCGGGATGCCGCGCAGTGGTGTCGAAGTGGGAAGTCGTCTTGAATAGCTCGAATCTACCGCTGGTGGCAACTTGTTGCGTCTTCGATAAGAGCGCGGCAAGCTGCTGCTCGTCCATCAACCGGAACGTCTTGGCCGCCTGGAACGCCTGGTCCAGAACCTCCGGCTTATCAATTCCAGTGATGACGACCGAGGTCGGCAGATTCAGGGCGTAGTGCAAGCATTCAAGCGGCTGCACGGTTTTGGTCTTCAGAACGATTCCGTCGCCGCCGCAAAAGGCCTTCATGCCCAAGACACCAATCCCTTGTTCCACCAGTTTCGGGACCACCAGCTGAGCGAAGCTGCGAAAATGAGCATCCAAGACATTCAGCGGCATCTGCGCCGTGTCGAAATGAAAACCATGTTTGGCCGCGACCTCCAACATATATAAATGAACGTGGGGATCTTTGTGACCCGTGAAGCCGATGAACCTCACTTTTCCAGCTTTTTGCGCCGCGACCACAGCCTCCATTGCACCGCCTTCGGCAAAGATGCGGTCCGGATCGTCAAAGCGCAGCACCTCATGATGTTGCAGCAGGTCAATGTGATCCGTCCTGAGGCGCTTAAGCGAGCTATCAATCTGCGCCTGGGCGAGGCCTTTCGCCCTGCCATCGATTTTGGTCATGAGGAAGACCTTACTTCGATAGCCGCCTTGGGCCAGCGCTTCGCCCATCAGCCGCTCACTTCGGCCCTCGTTGTAGTCCCACGAGTTATCCATGAACGTGATGCCCCGATCGATCGCCTCATGAATAAGCCGGATGCTCTCCTGGTCTGTTAACTTGGGCATCGCGATGTGCGAGCCGCCGAGGCCAATGGCGGAGACCGTCTCGCCTGTGCGGCCGAGCTTGCGGTACAGCATTTCGCCTTTCAGTTCGCCCGCGGATTCTGCTTTGGGCAGATGCATCGCGTCGGTGTTGCTATCTGCCGACGTCGCCGGAGTCGCACCCTGCTGGCCGACAGCGACGGACGTGCTCAAGCCAGCGGCCACAACATTTTTTAGAAACTGACGCCGTTCCATATTGGCTCCTCCATTCGTTTTCTGGTTCGATGCGTTCAGCCCTCCGAAAAATCACCTAGTTAATTCAACAGTCCGGCCGGCTACACTGGCTGACTACACTGGAAGTTGGACGATCTGGCATATCGATGGACTTAAAAGGAGGCGCCACGGGAACAAGCGGGGATCGAGCTCAACCGATCCATAGCTACGGAAGGGAAGCGCAGTATGAGCTACTGGTGAAGAACACCAAAGACTACGCCATCTTCATGCTTGACCCCACTGGCCGCGTGCTTACGTGGAATGAAGGCGCGCGCCGCATCAAAGGCTACGAGGCCGCAGAAATCATCGGAAAGCACTTTTCAATCTTCTACCCTCACGAAGCGATTGCGAGGAACTGGCCGGCCCAAGAGCTGGAATCGGCAACTGCGGACGGCCGGTTCGAGGACGAAGGCTGGCGCGTGCGCAAAGACGGATCGCAGTTCTGGGCAAACGTGGTCATTACTGCCTTGCGCGACGACTCCGGCCAGCTCGTCGGTTTCGGAAAGGTTACCCGCGATCTGACCGACCGCCGCCAATGGGAAGAGCAAACCCGCGCGCTCAACGAAGAGTTAAAAATGACCGTGGAGCGGCTGGGGGCGTTAAACCAGGACCTGGCGCAAAAGAACGCGGAAAACGAGATGTTCGTCTACAGCGTTTCGCACGATATCCGCGCGCCTCTGGTCAATCTTCAGGGATTCAGCCAGGAAATTTCTATGGCTGCCGACGATATGCGATTACTGCTGAAGCAGGAGGGCCTGCCTGAATCCATCCGCAATCAATTTTCTGAACTGCTGGACGGCGGCGTCGATGAATCCATCGGCTACATTCAAACTTCGGTAAAGCACCTGAGCAACATTGTCGACGGGCTGCTGCGGCTTTCCCGAGCAGGCCGTGTTCAGTACGAATGGGCGGAAATTCCGGTTCAGAAACTGATCCGACGTATCCTTGACTCGCTGAGCGTCACCATTGCGGCACGCCGCGCGAAATTTACCGTGGATCCTTTGCCGTCGGTGACGGGCGATACTCCGGCGCTTGAACAACTTTTCAGCAATCTCATCTCAAACGCTTTGAATTATCTCGACCCGGCTCGCGAGGGCCGCATTCACATTGGAATATTGCCCAGCGAAGGCGATCGCGAGACTTTCTTCGTGAAGGATAATGGCCTTGGCATTCCGGAAACCTTGCAAACCGACCTGTTCAAGGGCTACCAGCGATTTCATCCCAATCTGGCGGGCGGCGAAGGTATGGGCCTCGCCATCGTCCAGAGAATCGTTGAGCGCCACAACGGTAAAGTTTGGATCGAATCGAGACCGGGTGAGGGCAGCACGTTTTATGTGGCGCTTCCAAACTTCAGGAGGGCGGCATGAGTGATGAGGAACTGACTGTACTCCTAGCCGAAGATGACGATGGACACGCCACGTTAATCCAGCGGCATCTCGTACGCGCTGGTTTGGTGGCGCGTTTCTTGCGGGCTCGGAATGGGCGCGAGACGCTCGACCTGTTTGGCCAACGCGACCGCGACCGGCGGGGCCGGTTTGTCGTTCTGCTCGATATCCGAATGCCGGGAATTGATGGCATCGAGGTTTTGCGGATTCTCAAGTCCGGGCAAGGCACCTGCGCGATTCCCATCTACATGCTGACTACCACTGACGACCCGCGCGATGTCGAACGCTGTTTCGAGCTAGGTTGCAACGCATACCTTACCAAGCCCACCGCTCCGGACCAACTGGTCGATACGATTCGCAGGCTTGCTTCGTTCCTGCAGATCGGCGCGCTTCCTGAAGTTCCGCTGCTGGCGCCCTCGGACTCTTAATGGCTTCCGTTCTCGTCCTGGACGACGATGTAGCGACTGCGCATCTTCAGCAGCGCTGTTTAGCGCGCGAGGGCCATCACGTACGCGTGGCCTACAGCGCAGAAGAAGCGTTCCGATGCTTGCGTGCGAGCCCGGCCGATCTGATCGTGGTGGATTACCGGCTGCGCGGCGAGGTGACTGGCTTGGGATTTGTCGCGCATCTGCGCACCGCTGGCTTTGACGTTCCGGTGGTAATGGTGAGCGGCGACCGCGACGAGCGGCCCATTATTCAGGCGCTGCGCATGGGCGTGCAGGATTTCATATCCAAGGACACCAATTTCTTCGAGGAGTTGCCGCGCGCTGTGACTCGCGTGCTGGACCGTGTCAAGCTCAAATCGCAGCTCACCGGCCGAGGCCATTCCGATGTTCAGTGGAACGGTATTCTCATCGTCGAAGACGAGAAGGCCGATGCGATGCTTCAGGCGAAAGAATTGAAGCGACGGGGCTACGTTGTAGAGGTTGCGTCCGACCTCGCGTCTGCGCGTGCCATTTTGCAGACCAAATCCATCGCCCTCATCCTCCTCGATCAGCGTCTGAAGCAGGAAAGAACGGGTCTCGAAGTGTATCAGGCTCTTCGCGCCACGGGCTTTGAAGTACCCGCCATCCTGGTAACTGGATATAGCGACAGTGCAACCGCGGCGAAAGCTTTGCGCGCCGGCATACGCGAGTACGTCGACAAAAAGCCTGGCTATGAGCAGGAAGTACCGGCGGTTGTCGAGCGCGTTCTCGAGCATTTGCGTCTGGAACGCGAGATTACAGATTCGAATTCGCGACTCATATCAATCATCAGCTCCGCGAGCGACGCCATTTTCACGGTGGATGAACGCGGAGCAATTGAATTGTTCAACCGTGCCGCTACCGGAGTTTTCGGGATTGGAACCGCCGCAGCGCTCGGCCGACCCGTCACAGAGCTGCTTCCGGGGCTTTTCGCATTCGAGCCCGATGGGCGGGTAGCTGTTCCGCGCGTACCGAGGCGCGAGCTCGAGGGATATCGAGGTGACGGTACCCGCTTGCCTCTCGAGGTCACGATCGCACAGGGTCTAGCTGCGGGCCGGCCTTTTTATACCGTGATTGCGCGAGACATGACCGTCCACAAGACGGCCGAAGCCAATCTTCGCTCGGTCAACCAGGCTTTGCTCAAGGCAAACGAGGCCCTCTCGCGCGCCAATGACGACATGCAGCAGTTCGCCTATATCTCATCGCATGATCTTCAAGAGCCGCTTCGAGTGATGACTATTTTTACGCAGAAACTCGAAACGAACCTGCGCGGACATCTCAATGAAGAAAGCAAGCAGTACATGGAGTACATCGTTTCTTCGGCGCGGCGCATGAGTGCGCTGGTCGCGGACGCGCTGCAGTACGCGCAGCTTTCCACCTCTCAGATTCATCCGTCTGAAATTTCCATGAACGATGTGTTCGCGGCTGCCGTTGGCGATTGCGACGCGCTCATCCGCGATACCGGCGCGCAGGTCACGCATGATCCGCTTCCCGTCTTGCAGGCCCAAGCGCCCGATCTACAAGCCGTTCTGCGGAATCTGATCACAAATGCTATCAAATACCGCGGCGGCGAAACACCCGCGATTCACGCCTCCGCAGAGCGCCGGAATGGCTTTTGGGAATTCTGGGTCAAAGACAACGGCATCGGCTTCGACCCGCAGTACTCTGAACAGATCTTCCGGGTTTTCAAGCGCCTGCACGGCCAAGAAATTCCAGGCACCGGCATCGGGCTAGCCCTCTGTAAGCGCATCGTGGAAAATCACGGAGGCCGGATCTGGGCGATATCGAAGCCCGGACACGGTTCCACTTTTTTCTTCACCATTCCTGCCGCCGAAGATTGACTTGCCCGCAGTTGTGGCATCTGGCAGGACGTTTTACTTGTGCGATACTCAACCACACGGGAATGCTCCATGCGCACTGATTGGACCCGCCGCACTTGGCTTTTGATTTTGGTAATCGCACTACTCCCCGCTTGTCCTGGGTGGGCGCAGAAGGGAGGCGTGCCATCCTCCGGCGGAACCAACAGTGGCGGTTTTCCCTCGAACTCCGGCACGCTGGGCACGGGGTCACTATCGCGCCCTGGGAATGCGGGGATCGCCGGGATGCCCAATCGGGCAATCTTCCTTTCGGGTAAAGTCGTTTTCAACGACGGCTCGCCGGCGAACACGAACATCCGGATCGAGCGCGTGTGCGGCGGCAGTCCGCGGCTCGAAGCTCATACCGACAGCAAGGGCCGGTTCTCGTTTCAACTCGGGCAGGAACAAGGCGTCGATCCCGATGCTTCCGATCCGTCTGGCGGCATGCGTCCCGGCCAGCCGCCGGCGAACTCGGGTAGCACTGGAATCCTGAGGTCAAACAGCAACTTCGACCCACTATGGAACTGTGAGTTGCGGGCGTCCTATCCCGGTTATCGCTCGGATGTCGTCGAACTTAGCACGCGCCGCACTCTCGACGATCCCAATGTTGGCACCATCGTGTTGCATCGCTTGGCGAACGTGCAAGGTTCCACGATCAGCGTGACCACCGCGCTCGCGCCCAAACACGCGCAGAAGGATTATGAAAAGGGCTTGCAGCTCGCGCAAAAGGGCGACTTCGAGGCCGCCGAAACACGGCTGAAGGCGGCAACGGAAGTCTACGCCAAATACGCGATCGCGTGGTATGCATTGGGCCAGGTGGAGCAGCGGCAGGGCAAGAACGACGATGCCGCAAACGCATGGCAGAGCGCCGTAGCGTCCGACAATCATTACGTCAGCCCACTCGATGCGCTTGCTTCCTTGTCTTTGCAGCAGAATAAATGGCAGGATGCAGCCGATTACAGCAAGCAGGCGACAGATTTAAATCCCGTTGAGTTTCCAAACGCATTCTGGTGCAACGCTTTCGCTAATTATCAACTGAAGAAGCTTGATGCAGCGGAGACCAGCACGAAGCAATTGTTGAAACTCGACACGGCTCACAAGTACCCGCAAGCCGAAAGCCTGCTGGCTCACATATTGGTCGAAAAGGGAAATCTTTCAGAGGCGGCCGTGCACCTGCGCGCGTATCTCGCGCTGCAACCGAACGCTCAAGATGCAGCAGCATTGCGGCAGGTGCTCGAAAAGATCGATCAGGCCAGCGCTCAGGCTAAATAGAGGCGGTTCTCGCCCGCGTTCCCGTTGCAGCCTCGCTCTCCCCGATGACGCGCCGGTACGCCGTCACTGCCGCGCTTGGAATCAGAGCCCAAATCTTGTCGGCCGTCGCTTTTTCCTGAGCTTGTATTTGCCGGGCAAGGGTCGCGGTTTGGGTATCGCCCGCCGCCTCCGCCACGTTGATCAGCGATTCGTACATCGCTAACTCGCTGTTTTCGACCGCAAACGCGATCATCAGGTTCTGCGTAGTGCGCTCTTCTTTTTCGTGTCCGAGTTGCGCGGTTTTTGGACTCAGCCCAAAAATATGCGCGAGAATGCTCTTCGCCGTCGACGTGCTCCCGCCTAAGGCTTCCAGGCGAGCTGTTAGTCGTTCATATTGATTTCTCGTTTCGATGGCATGCTGATGAAATGCCGCCTGCGCTGCCGGATCGTCGCCTTCTTTTGAAAAACCTTCCAGCTGCGTTTCGAAGCTTTTCTCCGCCGCAATTGCATCTTCTAAGTAACGCTTAATAATGTCTGCGCTAGTTTCAGCCATATTTATCCTTTCGATCGCCAGCGCCGTTGCGCAAGCATTTCACTACAACTGATTGGACAAATAGAAAGGCTACCGGTTTCGGCAATCGGGCCCGGTAAACTACCCAGTGCTGAATGGTGTGCAGCTTAGCGGGAGGCACCGCCCGCGGCCGTATGCGACCACGGTTGGGGCGTATAATCCCAAGGACGCGTGGCGTAATCGCCTATGGTGATCAGCATCATGATCGAGAGCCACAGTAATCCGGCGACGACAAACAGCCGTGTCATGTGCGTGCTATGACGGACACCCATAAAAATCCACGCCACAAGCGAAGCTTTGATAAACGCGATGACGAGCGCCACCACGACGTGCAGTTCACCCAGGTCGATCTCCGACACGTAAACCGTGGTGAATGTCAGTATGATGAGCGCAATAAACACGCCTACGTAAGCTTTGACTGAATCAATGTGCTGTGTCATCTGTTATGCCGGAACCCAATGAGATATAGCAACGGGAACAAGAAGATCCACACGATATCGACGAAGTGCCAGTAAAGGCCTATCATCTCAACGGGAGTGAAATAATAAGCCGAGAAAACTTTGCGAATGGACTGAACCAGCAAATAGGTCAGCAATCCCAGCCCCACTATCATGTGCAGCGCGTGCATGCCTGTCATGCAGAAATAGAGGAAGAACAGAATTTGTGCGTGGTGGAGGTATTGCGGTTCGCTGTATTGGAAATTGAACCCTGGAACTAAATGCTCCACCCATTTCGAGTGCCATTCCACGTACTTGATAACGAGGAATATGGTCCCGAAAATCATCGTCCCAATCAGGAACCCGACAAGGGCTCGCTGGCGGTTCAATTGAGCTGAGCGGACCGCCATCGCCATGGTCAAACTGCTCATGATGAGTACGCCCGTGTTGGTTCCGCCGAGGATCACATCCATGTACACGCTGGTGCTGGCGAAGGCATCCGGATACATGAACCGGTAAATCGTATAGGCGGTGAACATTCCGCCAAAGAACAGGACTTCCGTGATGAGGAACGTCCACATGCCGAGCATGGAGGCATCCAGTTGCTGCTCAGCATTCGCAAAATGATGGCGGAGATGAGTCATTTCCGCCGAGGGCTCGTGCCCGGCGGGCTCGTGTCCTACTGGAACGATGGTTTCAGCCAACTATCTCCTCCAAAGGACCGTAGTTGTACGCTTCTTCCGTAACTATAGGTGTCTCATCGAAGTTGAACGTAGTGGGAGGCGATTGAATCTGCCACTCGAGACCGGCCGCGCCCCAAGGATTCTTCCCTGCCCTGGGCCCGCTTTTCAGCGAATAATAAAAGTAGATCATCGGAATTAGATATCCGAGGCCTAACACCGATGCGCCGGCGGTAGAAAGCACGTTCAGGGTTTGGAATTCGGGGGGATAGTTATGGTAGCGGCGAGGCATCCCCAGATACCCGAGAATAAACTGTGGGAAAAATGTCAAGTTAAAGCCGACAAATACGAGCAGAGCGGCAAATTTCGACCAGGCTTCCGAATACATTCGCCCCGTGATCTTAGGCCACCAGAAATGCAAGCCGCCCATGTAAGCCATGACCATTCCTCCAACCATGACGTAATGGAAATGCGCGACAACGAAGTAGGTTCCGTGCGTCGCCACGTCCGTAGCTAGCGTCGCAAGATATAAGCCGGTCAAGCCGCCGATTGTAAACAGCCCGATGAAGCCGAAGGCGTAGAGCATCGGCGTGTCAAACGAAATCGAGCCCTTATACATCGTCGCGGTCCAGTTGAAAACTTTAATCGCTGAAGGCACCGCCACCAGAAAGCTGAGAATCGAGAACGCGACGCTCGAATACATGCTCTCGCCGGTGATAAACATGTGGTGGCCCCAGACCACAAAACTCAACACCGCGATAGCCATGCTGGAAAATGCCACGAAGTTGTAGCCGAAGATGCGTTTACGCGAGAAGCAGGCAACGATCTCGCTGATAACTCCCATGCCCGGCAGAATCATTATGTATACGGCGGGATGCGAGTAGAACCAGAACAAGTGCTGGAAAAGAATCGGATCGCCGCCGATACTCGGGTCGAAAATACCAACATGTGCGATGCGCTCGAAGGCGAGCAATAGCATCGTGATGGCAAGCACCGGAGTACCCAGCACCTGAATCAAGCCAGTTGCGTAATTAGACCAGACGAACAGAGGCAGGCGCGACCAGGTCATACCCGGCGCGCGCATCTTATGCACAGTAACGATGAAATTCAGGCCCGTGAGAATGGACGAGAATCCAGCGACAAAAACGCCGAAAGCGGCCGCCAGGACATATGAATTTGAGTAAGTACTGCTGAAGGGCGCATAGAATGTCCAGCCGGTATCTACTCCGCCTCGCACGACTGCATACAAAGCCAACAGTGCTCCCGCAACGTAGAGATACCAGCTCAATAGGTTAATGCGCGGAAAGGCGAGGTCTTTCGCGCCGACCATGATCGGGATCAGAAAATTGGCTAATGTCGCCGGGATCGATGGCACCAGGAAAAAGAAAACCATGATGATCCCGTGCATCGAAAACAGCCGGTTGTAAGTCTCCGCCGAGAAAACACCCTCGGGCGACAGCAGATTGATACGAAATGCGACCGCCGCCGAGCCGCCGACAATGAACATCAGCGTGATGGAAATCAAATAAAGGACTGCGATGCGCTTATGATCGGTAGTGAAAAGCCAACTCTTCCACGTGTGCGCCACGTTGAGGTAATTGACCGGTTCGGCGACCACTTCCGGCGGTTGTTGTGCAATAGTTGCCATGAGTTCGTTACTAATCCTTGGTGCTCATCGATGCTGTGATGCGCGGGTGCGCGGGGTGGAGGTCGAGGCGCCCGGCATAGCACCGTTCGGCCCCGGAGCGTTCACGACCGGCCTCTGTTGCGGACCTTGCTGAGAAGCCGGAGTGCTGGGCGAGAGCGACTTGATAAAGGCAATCAACTGGATCACGTTTTCCTCCGTCACCTGTCCTTTAAACTGCGGCATAACATTGGGTTCGAAACCTGCCACGATTTTAGCGTTCGGGTCCAAAATTGACTCGCGAAGATACGCGTCATCCGCAACAACTGTCCGGCCATCGTTAAGCTGAACCGGCTTGTTATAAAGTCCTTTCAGAATAGGGCAGCGGCCTTGTTGATCGAGTAAGTGGCAGGTAGAGCAGCCGAACTGTTGAAACAGTTGTTCGCCCTGTTCGGCAAGCGTTCCTTGCGCCCCTCCGCCGCTGGCCCAATTGGCGTACTCCCGTGGCTCCATCACGTCCACCCAGCCGATCATATTGGCGTGCTGATTGCCGCAGTATTCTGTGCAGAAAAGATGATAGCGGCCGGGCTTGGTTGCCGTGAACCAGATGCTGTCGTAATGACCGGGCACCACGTCATGCCGGACTCGAAAAGCTGGAATGGAGAAGCTGTGAATCACGTCTTCCGACGCCATGGTCAGCTTGACGGGCCGGCCTACCGGAACGTGCAATTCGTCGATTTCACGGCCGCCGTCCGGGTATTGGATCTTCCACATCCACTGCTTGCCGGTAACGAAGACCTCAATCGCGTCCTTCGGTGGGTTTTGCGCGGCATAATACAGCTTCGCGCCCCAACCGAACATCACAAGCATCACGAGAAACGGCGCGATCGACCACGCCAGCTCGAGCTTGGTGGATCCTTCGATCTGAGTGGCGTGCGGATGAACGCGGCGGCGGTATTTATAAGCAAAAAAGATGATGCAGGCGAAGATCAGAACCGTCATTGCCGTCGAGACGACGGTAAGGAATATATAAAGGTTATCGATAGGTCCGGCTTGCGCAGAGGCCTGTACCGGCCAAAGGGGTGGAAGGTCTGCGAGCGTGCAGGGCCAATTAGCGAGCATGCCGAACCTGTTCCCACGCGGGCTGCGCGCGATGGCTGTTATCTTTTCGCATCAGGAAAAAGATCAATGCACCCAAGCCAACTATGGTCAACCCGGCCGCCAGTTTCAGCACGTTTACGATGGCTAGCGTGTATTTGCCTTGGGAGGGATCGTAGTGAAAGCAATAAAGCAGGGCGTAATCAACCGGGCTGCCGATGTTGTGCTGGGAGGCTTCAACAAGCGACAGGCGCACGTCGGCGGGAGCGTACTGCACTCCATAGAAGTAGCGCGAAAGCTTGCCTTCGGGTGTGACGATCATGATTCCGGCGGCGTGAACAAATTGGTGCGTGGCGTCATCCCACCGGTAGTGGAAACCGACGGCATTGGCGAGACGCGAAATGGAATCCTGAGAACCGGTTAAAAAGTGAAAGCCTGAATCGAAGCCGGCGCGTCTAAAAATGGTCGCATAATTGGCTTTCTTTTCGGCGGCGAGCGCGGGGGTTTCCGATGGATCGATGCTCACCGCGACAGCATTATAGTCGCGGCCGGGTGTCAAAGTGACGCGTCTCAACGCGCTGGCCATTTCGCTCAACGTCAGGTTGCAAAGGCTGGGGCACTTGTAATAGACCAGCGCGAGAACCATTGGCTTGTCGCCCAGATACGTGCGTAGCGGAACGGCCTGGCCGGTCTCATCGCGGAACACGGTTTCGAGCGGAATTGGGGCATTCAGCCGCTGGTCGAAGCGGACCCCCTTGGTGATATTGGGACGCACGAATTGCGCGTTCGCAAACCCGGTACTCGCGAGTAGCAGACATGCACTCACGAAGACATTACTGCGCATTCTTATGAATTTCTCCCTGAATTTGGGGCTGCCGGTATTGCGGCGGAAGAGGAACAGTTCCGGAAAAATCGCGGCCCTGTCCGCCCGGCGTGGTGATCCCCACTGCGGCGTTGGCCGCAATGGTCAGGCGCGAAACCACCGAATCCATGGCTTGATTGATCGGAACGTGCACATGCCCATCGGCATCCTTGCCGCCGCTGGCGAGCACTTCCTCATTATGCGCGCGCCTCTCCGGCAGTTCTTCCCACGGGTGCACCTGCAGTTGCGGAGCGGGCGGGACCACTCTCGCCGGCGCAAGCGGGCTGAGCGGCTGCCCTAAGGGCGTCGAATCACGCAGAGTTCTCTGAATCGGCACCGTAATCGCGAGCGTGATGGCGAGCGTTACAGCAATGATCAACATTGAATAGATGATCATCTTGAGGCTGGCATCGGTGCCTTCATAACTGGTTCCTTCGTGGCCGTGATGAGGCTCCGAATGCTTCGGCGCATGCGAATGGACCAGCTCGTTATCTTTCGGCTCCGGAATCTCTCGATTCACGCCGCCACCTCCGGAAGCGGAGTCATGACGCGCGGATCGCGTAGCGGCAGCAGCGGACGCCGGCGCAGTTCGCCTAAAAAGACATACAGCCAGATGCCGCCGAGTCCGAAGAAAGCGGCGAAATCTATCCAAGAGAGCCAAAATCCGTGCGTGCGATAGGTTGGCTCGACGATCCAGTAGATGTCAACGATGCGGGCGATAAGGAGCCAGACGCAGACCCTCATCAAGCGCCGCGGATTACGTTTGCGCGCCTGCGAAAGCAGGGCGAGAAATGGAATCGCAAACATCGAAAGCGCCGTCGCCAGCGCAAAATACTTCCAGAATCCGTGCACGCGATCCAGATACCAGACCAGCTCTTGGGGCAAGTTCGCGGGCCAGACGATAATCAACTGCGAAGCCGTCAGATAAGTCCAGAATATCGTGAAGGCGAACATCAGATTTCCAAGATCGTGCAGCACGACGGCGTTGATCCGGCCTCCGAAGCGGTCGCCGCGCGAGGTGAAGATCATCACCAGGATCGTCAGGGCGAAGCATTGCAGGATGTCGCCGATCAGAATCATCGCCCCATACACAGTAGAAAAGAACTGTGCGTCGGCCGAAAGAATCCAGTCAATGTAGGCAAAGCTCCCGGTCATCGTAAAAACCAGGACGCCCGGCGCGCTGAACGCCCGCATACGTTCACCCAGCGTGGGGTCACCGGTCTCATCCTGCCGGTCCGCCATGCCCCGTACGCGCATGCCCCAGAACCACCACACGGCGAAGTAGATGATCACCCGGCCGATGAAGAACGGAATGTTTAGATAGCCGTGTTTGTGATACAGCACTGCGCGAGTATCAACATCGGGGAAAGTCCAGGGATGCGTCCAGGGATAAAGATCGTGAAGGCCAAACAGCAGGATGATTATCATCAACGCGACCACCCACAGGGTTCGCATCTGCGCCTCGAGGTAACGCCGCGAGGTTGCACACCAGCGGCCTCCTACCGTGTGGCCCATCAGCAAGACACCAAGCCCGCCGAGCGCGAAACCGCCCCAGTAGATGAACGCAAATAAATAGGATTGGAAGAAGACCGTACGGTTAACGATGAAGGCCAGGATGCAGAGCAATATGCCGATTACGCCGACTATACCCGAAATGCGCTCAATGCCGGCCGCTTTCGGGCCGAGGCGAAACTCGGGTACAGGAACGTTGGTTTCGAGTTCGTGGCTGCTCATTCAAGGCCTCCCGCTGCTCCGCCCTTCGCCGGCGCCTTGTTTGCGCCCGGCGTTGCCGGCGTGCCTTGCTGCGCCACAGGAGCGCCCGCGTTTTGACTGAGTTGCAGCGCACGAATATACGCCGCTATTCGCCACCGGTCGTCTACAGGAACCCGCGAGGCATAGCTATACATCGCGCCAAAACCGTTTGTCATAACGTCAAAAAAATGTCCCACCGGGGCGTTCACCAGTCGCGGGTCGTAATAGCTGGGTGGCTGCCGCAGCCCTCGGGCAACGATCATGCCGTGGCCATCGCCGAGCCGGCCATGGCAAGGTGAACAGAATATATTGAAGCGCTCTCGGCCGCGCGCCACATCCGCGCGGGTGATTTGAATCGGGAAATAAGTGATGTCCTTTCCGTTCTCTTTACCGGTATAGCGCGGCTGATCCAGATGCAGCTGCCCGCGCGCAACTGTGTCTGCGATCGTGGGCCGTTCCGAGCGCCCGTCGCCGAAAAAATCGGTGGCTGCGAAAGGCTTGTAGCGCGGCTGGTTGTGCATGTCCTGGCGGCATGCGGTTGCAAAGAGCGCCGTCGCAATCACGACGGCAAAAAGCGTCTTACGCCGGTACAACGCTCACCTCTTTCGCCCCTTCCATCTCCCGTAAGAATTCCAGTGTGTCTTCAGTCCGAAACTTCGGGTCCGAAGATTCAATGCACAGGAAAAACTTGTCGATGGACGCCCTATCGAAGGCCGGAACGTTGAAAACGGGATGGTAGGGCTTGGGAAGGCCGTTCATGGCCAACATACTGATTAACGATGTCAGCGCTGCAATCAAAATCATGCACTCGAATGTGATCGGAATATACGAAGGCCAGCTATGCAGCGGCCTTCCGCCGACGTTGTGCGGATACGCAATGATGGTGATCCAGGCAAGCAAACCATAACCGCCGGCCGCGCCGCAGATTCCGCCGATCAAAACACACAGCGCGACGTTGTTCCGCTTAAAGCCAATCGCTTCGGCGAGTCCGGTGACTGGCATTGGAGCGTACGCGTCCATGCGCCGGTAGCCCTCCGCATAAGCGCGCTCGCACGCCTCTACTAACTCTTCAGGAGTATCGAATTCGGCCATCGCGCCGTGAATCGCCGGGAGCTCGTTGAGCGTTAAATCTTGGCTCATAGCTTCTCCTCATAAGCGCGTTCCATGTAGCGGTCGTGGTGCACCACTTCGCGGACCTCGAACATGGAGATGGACGGCAGCATGCGAACAAACAGGAAGATCAGGAACATGAAGAACCCGAGCGTGCCTGTGAAAGTGGCCCAATCCCACTTAGTGGGTATGTAAATGCCCCAGGAGGACGGCAGAAAATCGCGATGCAAGCTGGTTATGACAATGACAAAACGCTCCAGCCACATTCCGATATTCACAATAATGGCGATGATCCAAACTAACGTTACGTTATGGCGAACGCGCTTGGACCACAACGCCTGCGGCAGCGCGATATTACAGAGAATCAGCAGCGCATACGTGAATCCATAAGGGCCCGTCATGCGGTTCCAATACATGAAGCTTTCGTACTTATCGCCGCTGTACCAGGAGAAGAACGCCTCCATCGAATAGCCGTAGGCGACAATCAATCCGGTCCCGAGCATCACCTTTGCCGCGGCGTCGATGTGCCGCAGCGTAATCAGGTCGCGCATGTTATACCAGGCGCGCAGGGGAATGATTAACGTCAGCACCATTGCGAAACCGGAGTAAATGGCGCCTGCGACGAAGTAAGGCGGGAAGATCGTGGTGTGCCATCCGGGTATGATGCTGATCGCGAAGTCGAAGCTCACGATGGTATGAACCGAAAGAACCAGGGGCGTTGAAAGGCCGGCCAGGAGCAGATAGGCCTTTTGATAGCGGTGCCAGTGAATGGCCGATCCGCGCCACCCTAGCGACAAGATTCCGTAAAGGCGCTGTGTCCAGAGCTTCGGCGCGGTGTCGCGCATGCTGGCGAGGTCGGGAACCAATCCGACATACCAGAACACCAGCGATACCGTGAAGTAGGTTGAGACAGCGAAGACGTCCCACTCCAGCGGGCTTCTCGGCTGCGGCCACAGCCACATCGAATTCGGATACGGAAACAGCCAATACGCCAGCCACGGACGCCCAAGGTGCAAAACGGGGAACATGCCCGCGCAAGCCACAGCGAATAGCGTCATGGCTTCGGAGAATCGGTTGATCGACGTGCGCCAATCCTGTTTCAGCAGGAAGAACACAGCCGAAATCAGCGTGCCGGCGTGACCGATACCGATCCACCAAACGAAGTTGACGATAGCGAATCCCCAACCGATCGGAATATTGACGCCCCAGATGCCGATGCCTTTGAAGAACAGAAGGCCCATGGCGAGCATCAGTAGATTCACGAACGCGAAGGCGATAATCGTGCCGATGAACCAGCCTCTGGGCGTTCGTTTCCAGGCCAGATACACCACATCGGAGATCCGCTTCGTGACGGAATCGTAAGTATGGCCGCGGGAAAGAATCCGATCCGGGCCGGGGTCGATTATTTCCTCGCGCCTAAGCTTCTCTGTGGTTGCCACCCTGACCTCTTAGCGCCTCATTAGGATTGCGGACGTACCCGAGATATTTTGTCCGCGGATGGGTATTCAACTCGTCCAATAGCCCGTAAATCCGTGGCTGGGCTTGCAGCCTGGCCACTTTGCTGCCCTTGTCGTTCAAATCTCCGAACGTGATCGCTTGCGTCGGGCAAACCTGCTGGCAAGCCGTCTGTAACTCGCCATCGTGAATCCGGCGGTTCTCTTTTTCGGTTTGAATTTTCAGCTCCTGGATGCGTTGCACGCAGTACGAACACTTCTCCATGACGCCGCGGCTGCGCACCGTCACGTCCGGATTGCGAACCCCGTACAGGCTGGGCGTCTGCCAATCCGAATACAGATAGAAGTTGAATCGGCGGACCTTGTAAGGACAGTTGTTTGAGCAGTAGCGCGTCCCGACGCAACGGTTGTAAACCATCTCGTTCAGTCCTTCGTTGCTGTGTACAGTTGCCGCCACCGGGCAAACCACTTCGCAAGGCGCATCCTCGCAGTGCATGCAAGGCACGGGTTGGTTATACATCGCGGGGTTGTCCAGATCGCCCGCGTAATAGCGATCGACGCGAATCCAATGCATGTGACGCCCTCGCGCGACCTGGTCTTTGCCCACCACCGCGATGTTGTTCTCCGCCTGGCAGGCAATAATGCACGCGTGACAACCGGTGCAGACGTTTAGATCAATCGCCATGCCCCACTTGTAACCCGTGTAATGCCACTGGTCGGGATACAGTGTCTCCTTCTTGGGCAAGGGCGGCTCTTCGGCAGTCGGGAAGTTCGGCTCTTTGCGGAACTCCGCCAAATCTGCCGCTCGCACCGGATCGCGTCCGGCCATGGTCTGCGTTTCTTGAATATTCGCCAGCCGGTAGTGCTCGCCCGTTTTTTTGATCGAGCCAGCCGCGAAGTACGGATTCCCGTGCGTCTGAATCAGAAATGCGTTATAGCCGATTTCGTTGCCCACGCGCCCCGAACCGCTGCGCCCATATCCAAAGTGCACCGTGACCGAATCTTCGGCGTGCCCAGGCAGAATCCACGCCGGACCAACGACCTCGCGTCCTTCGACGGTGACGCGCAGCATATCGCCGATCGTAACCTTCATATCGGCCGCGTTCTTAGGGCTGATCGAAACGACGTTGTCCCACGTCATCTTACTTTGCGGTTTCGGCAGCTCCTGCATCCAACCGTTATTCGAGTAAGTGCCGTCCGAAATAGTGGGATCGGGCCGGAAGACTACTTCGAGACCGCCGATGGGCTCGCGCTGCAGCGGCTGAAGCGCAGCTACATGACCGGCCAGACCGATCGCGCCCACCGCCGTTCCGGCAACCACTCCGTCGTGCAGCGAAGTCTGCCAGATCGTGTCAAAATCGCCGCCGCCCTTGTTCTGTGATTGCCAATAAGCCTTCACGATGTCATGCGAACTAGCGTCCGGCTTGCCTAAGAGAATAGATAGCATCTCAAGCGCCGATTTGCCGTTGTAAAGCGGCTCAATGAGCGGCTGTTGAATGGTCACCGTGCCGTCGAACGCACGGCAGTCGGACCAGGTCTCAAGGTAATGCGTCTCGGGAATGTGCCAGTGGCACCACCGCGAAGTTTCATCGAAAAACTGTCCGAGACGCACCACCAGGCGCGCCTTTCGAATGGCTCCTGTGAAATTGAGCGAAGCCGGCGCCGTATACACAGGATTCGGCCCAAGAATGACCAGTGTCTCGACATGGCCGTCATTGAGATCGCCTGTGAGCTCTTCGAGAGTATGCGTGTTGTTGGGTTCGACGCCTTCGAGAACACGCACTGTTTTGCCAAGATTCCCGAGTGCCGCGTTGATCGCGTACGCTGCGAGGTGCACGCTCTCGGGCTGGAACTCGCCCGGAATTACAACCGAGCGTCCTTTCGAGTTGTTCAGATCCTGCGCAACCGCATTCAACCAATCGGGCGCGTTGCCCTCGACATCAGGCGCTGCAACGCCGCACGCGTTGGCCAACTGATAGGCAATGCTCGGGACCGCGCTGCTCTTGACCGCAAAACGATGATCGGCGACGGAGCCGCTTACCGTCGGTCCGGATTCGATCGCGTACATGCGAACGGGCGTCTGTCCGTTGTCGATGGCGCGACGGCTGGCAAACTGCCGCGTATAGGCCAGCGCCGCGGGTCCGACATTTAGGAAATCGCTCTCGAGACTGACGATCACATCCGCTTGCGACAGATCGTAAGCGATGAATGCGTTACGGCCCGCGATCTTTTTTGCGGAACTCGCCATCGCGGGGCTCACGCATGCGTCGTGGATGTACCATTTTGTGGCGGGCCACTGTTGCATTAGCCGATTCATCTGATCGATCAGAGTCGGCGAAGTCGTCGGTCCCGTCAGGATTGCGAGCCCCTCGCCTTTCCTCATCGCGAGTGATTGCGCCTCGCTGCTGAACGCGCCGGTGAAATCGCTCCAGATGCTCAGGCGGCCTTCATGCAGCACAGTTTCCGAGCGATCCGGGTCATACAGATTTAGGACCGATGCCTGCTCGAAAATTGTGGTTGAGCCAAGGCTCGCCGGGTGCTCGGGGTTGCCTTCGATTTTGGTCGGCCGATTCAGATGGCTCTCGACCAGTAATCCGCGCGCATAACCCCCCGTTGTCATGGCCGTGGCATAGAAGAGTGGAAGCCCGGGGATGACGTTTTCCGGCTGGCGCACGTAAGGGACGATCAATTCTTTCGGCTGCTTTGTGCAAGCCGCGGCGCCTGCCATGGCAAGCGAGGCGCCCATTACCTTCAACAGGCTGCGCCGGTTTACGCCCTGCGGAATCTGCCCCGAAAGCCCGGGAAACTCCTGTTCCACATATTCGCGGAGCTCCTCGGTTTCAGCCGCTTCCTCGAGCGTCCGCCAAAATGCCGGTCCACGGCCCGCCGCGAGCTTTTCACGCAAATCCTGCACGTCCACGCGCGCCTTGCGAGCAGGCTCCAGCAGCGATTCCACAGGTACTAACGAGCTCTTCAACGTGTTCATCGATGGCACGTCACGCAATCAGTCAATGACTGCACGTGATACTCCTTTACGAGCTGCGGCCCAAGCTCAGCCTGGTTTGCGGGATAAACATAATCGATATTGAAGACCTCCGACCGCGGCCGGATGTATTTCGCCGGATTGCGGTGGCAGTTTACGCACCATTCCATGTACAGGTTGTTCACGCGATAGGTCAGCGGCATCTCATCCACCCGTCCATGACAGGTCGAGCAGCCGATCCCCTTGTTGATATGAATGCTGTGATTGAAATAAACGAAATCCGGCAGATCATGCACGCGCACCCATTGGATCGACTTGCCGCTTGACCAGCTATCGCGAATGGGCTGCGTGAGCGTCGCGTTCGACCAGATCTGTGAATGGCAAGTCATACACGTTTCGGTCGGCGGCAGACCCGCATAACCCGACGTTTCCACGCCCGTATGGCAATAGCGGCAATCGATTCCGTCGTCCTTTACGTGATGCTTGTGGCTGAACGGAATCGGTTGCTCCGGCGCGACTCGGATGCTGGTGATCCAGTCGCCGCGATCGATGATATAGGCAACCGCCAGCGTCGCGCCGAGCAGGAACACGACTGCGGCAATCGAGACCTTAGCGACGGTGTTTGCGCTAGGCCGAAACAGTTGTGGCATACGAGAACTGTTGACTCACCCCGAAGCTTTGAAAGAAAACCAATACATGAGTATACAAAGCTCGTTTTTCATACTTGGTTTCGGCGTTTGTTGCCACAAAAAGGCCCAGAGTCTCCCTTAGAATCTGGTGTTTTTCCCGCCGGAATCAGCACTTTCCGGATGATTCAGCCGTCGCTTGCGTGTGTTTGCAAGCCGATGCAAGCTGGTTCTGAATGGGGAATACGGTCGATCAGTTCGCAAAAGGCGCAGTACGCGGGTTTCTTCATACTCCGCGAGATCAGAGCCGCGGCGATGGCCTCGTGCTCACGCACGGAGCGGGCGCGAATTGCGCGAGCCCATTGCTGATGGCGGTTGCGAATGCATTTCAGTCCGCTGGACTTTGGGTGTTACGGTTCGATCTGCCGTTCCGGCAACGCCGCTCATTTGGTCCTCCGCATCCAAGCGCTGCGGCCGAAGACCGGGCCGGGATACAGGCTGCGCTCGATTGCATGCGGTCGCTCGCTACAAACCGCGTCTTTGCCGGCGGGCACTCTTATGGCGGACGCCAGACGAGCATGCTTGTTGCGGACAACACGGACTGCTGCGATGCGCTTCTGCTGCTCTCGTATCCGTTGCATCCGCCCAAAAAACCCAATGACCTGCGGACCACGCATTTTGCGAAACTGCACACTCCGTCGTTATTCGTACACGGCACTGCGGACCCGTTCGGCTCGGTTGAGGAAATGCGCGCGGCGCTCGAGTTCATTCCTGCGCGCAAAAAGCTTGTTCTCATCGATGGCGCAGGTCACGATCTGAAGCGCGGGAAGTTAGAAGTTACAGCTAAGATCATCGAGCATTTTCTAAAATCCATTAGCTGAGGGCGGAGCGATGTTCGAACGCGAAGGTCGAAGTGTGACCTAGTGAGCAACAGTTACGCCGGCAATCTCCAAGCCGCGTTTGATAACGAAGTCGTCCGTTACGTCTTGAAACTGGAGGACACCAACGCCGTTACTCGAGGAATCCACCATTTCGCCAAACGTCCCGAGGGGTTGCCTTACTTTCACTGAGTCGTCCGGGCTGGGCGTCGGAATTACGTCGTGAGTTTTTGTAACCTGATCCAATTTGCTGTGGAATGTGGCGAGGGCGCCATTAACCTCCACATTTTCTGTCCGAATAGCTAATTTCAGATCCTCGGATTTCGCTCCATATATGCGCTCGATTCTCATAATGCGCGTCGCGATAATTGCACCTTTCGGTATCAACACTTTGTGATGCTTATCTCGGAGCGGGCTACTCAAAGTGGCTTTTACGGAATCGCCTGCCGCTGCATGCGCCACGTCAATAGGCTGCACAAGAGCAATTTTGAACTTCATTCCGGCAGGAAAATTGTGAGATTGGAAATGCGATTGTACAGCTCCACCGCTTTCGGTCTTCGGTGCGCCGAACGACAGGGACGACTCGCCTCGGAATTCTCTGCATCCGGAGAACACGCGTGTCGTTTTCCAGCTCCGTTCCATCATCATTGACGATGTGCCAATTCACTTTTTCGGGCAGCAAGAAATCGGATCCCTGCAGCGAGAGAACGCCGTATTCCAGTTTCGTTGTATCATCGCAGACGCGCAATTGCGACGGGATTCGGTCTGCACGTACGTTCAAAGTTACTAAGTTGTAAGTGCTTGGGTCAACCGAAAAGGTTCCGTCGAATGCAACTGTGGCATTCGTTTCCCCGTTTCCGATGGTATACATACTTTTATTTAGGGGAACCTGATACCCGTACTCCAGAAGCCCGACACCGTTGGTCTGCACTGGGCCGTTGAAAGTAAATGTCGTTGAGTCGTTTGCAAAAATAGATCCCAGCAGGGTTGCGAAAGCTCCGGTCGAGGTCGCCCCTCCGCCAATCAGATTGGCTAAGCTCTTATCTTCGAAGCGATTTTCTCCTGCCCATGAAAACAGTTCGCTATCGCCAACAATCGTGACATCCAGCCGCAATCGGTCTGCGGTGTATTTGATGACCCTCTTCGGATCTTTTTGCCGTTTTCGACTGACCAAATCATCGCAGGATGGATGAACAACGCTGTCTCTCGGGAGAAATGTTGTTCGCTCGACTGTTTCCGTGCAAAAGTGTTTTGGAAGGTTAGTAACCGTCAGTAGGATTTTCTTACGCAGTTGCAAAAGCAATTGCTGTGCATCGTTTAGTTGCAAAGGTTGCGCTGCCTGACTGAAAAAAATAATTCCAAGGCACAGCAGCAATCGCACGTTTGCAATAATACCGTTTCACAAACGGAGGCATGCTGCGCAACAGCGTTGGTCTGGGGCCAAATTCCGTATCGGGCCCACTCTGATAGACGTCCGAGGAAATGGCCCGGCGTTGCTATACTCGGGTTGATTTCTGCGCGCTGGAGTGGCGGAACTGGCAGACGCACGGGACTCAAAATCCCGCGACCTTCACTGGTCATGTGGGTTCGACCCCCACCTCCAGCACCAAACAGAATCGATCGTTACCGAACCCTAACACGGCCTTGAGCGGACGCTTACTGTAACTTCCGCTCGAACGACGGTTCAACAAAGACCAACTTCCCTGCCCTCGCGCTTCAGTTTGCCGTCCATGAATGTTTCATGACCGCTCGCCGGCGCCGGTTGCTAGCAGACCAGGTCTTCGCGCGCGACCTCGATGCCGCTGATACGGCCAAGCATGGCCAGCGCGATGTTTTCCGTGGTAAAAAACTCCTCGGCGATGGCTTGCACTTCGTCGCGCGTGACCGACTCGATGCTTTCGAGCATTTCGTCGAGCGACATGAAGCGATCGAAGTAGAGTTCCTGCCGGGCGAGATTGGACATCCGGCTGGAGGTGGATTCGAGGCTCAGCATCAGCGAACCTTTGAGATGATCCTTCGCGCGGCGTAGCTCGTCGACCCCGATCAGCTCGTCTTTGAGAGCGCGGAACTCCTGCACGACGGAACTGACGACCTGCTTCGCGGTTTCGACCGCGGTGCCAGCATAGACAGTAAGGCAACCGGTGTCGCTGAAGAGATTGAGTTCCGAGTAAACGGCGTAGGCGAGGCCTTGTTTTTCACGGATATTTTGGAACAGGCGCGAACTCATGCCGCCGCCAAGCACGGTGTTCAGCACATACAGCGGGAAACGGAGCTGATGCGCGAGCGGATAGGCGGGTACGCCGAGAGCAATGTGCACCTGCTCCAGGGATTCCTTCTTCTTATGCACAATGGGCGCGTAGGGCTTAGGGACGGAATCGGCGGGCAATGCGCCGCGATTGTTTAAATCGGCGAATTTTTCGCGGACGAGCTGAACGAACTCGTCGTGATCGAGATTGCCGGCGGCGGTGATCAGAATGTTCCGCGGTGCGTAGACGCGTTCGTAGAAATCGCACAGGAGATCGCGGCGAAATTTCTTTACGGATTCGCGCGTGCCGAGGATGGGCTTACCGAGCCCGTGCCCCTTCCAGAAATTGCTAATGAACGTTTCGTGCAGGACGAATTCCGGTTGATCGGCCTCCATTTTGATCTCTTCGAGAATAACGCCCTTTTCTTTTTCAATGTCGGCTTCGCGAAAGAGCGGGTTGAGCGCGAGATCGGACAGGATGTCCAGGGCGAGCGGGACGTGCTCGTCGAGAACCTTGGTGTTGAAGCTGACCAGTTCTTTGCTGGTGAAGGCGTCGAGGCCGCCGCCAACCGAATCCACTTCGCGCGCGATGTCTTCGGCGGAGCGATGCTCAGTGCCCTTGAAGACCATGTGCTCGATGAAATGCGAGATGCCGTTTTCGGGTCCCTGCTCGATGCGGGAGCCGCTGCCGACCCAGATGCCGAGTGAGACGGAACGCACGTAAGGCATAGCTTCGGTGACGATGCGAATGCCGTTGGGCAGGAGCGCACGTTCAATTTCGCGGACGTGAGGGGTGGCAAGGACCATGTAAGATGCTTCTCCTAAGTTTACGCGCACAACCTCCACAGAACCGCCCGTGCGCTTCAAGTTTACGACCCTGAATCGCGCACAACGGGCATCAATCGTTAAGTGTACGACGGTACACTAAAACCAGATGCTGCAAGCACTTAAGGGCAGATCGCTGCTAGGAATGGATGTTGCAGATCTGCAAACACTTCTTGGCCCGCAGCAGCCCGCTTATCGTGCCCGACAACTATATGACGCTTTGTACCGCAAACAAGTGGCGGAATTACCGGAAATTTCGGTTTTGCCGAAAGCGCTCCGGAATCAGCTACTTACAGACGTCCGCATGGGCATGCCCGACGTCGAGCGCCGGTTCGATTCAACCGATGGAACAAAGCGGTATTTGCTGCGACTGGAAGACAACCGAACGGTAGAAGCCGTGCTAATGCCCGAGGAGCGTCGCGATACGGTTTGTATTTCGAGCCAGGTGGGTTGTCCGGTGGATTGCAAGTTCTGCTTGACAGCACTGATGGGCTTGGAGCGAAACCTCACGACCGGCGAAATTGTAGGACAAGTGCTGCACGTCGCTCGTGAGAGCGGCCGGCGGCCGGCGGATACACGCATGAACGTGGTGATGATGGGGATGGGCGAGCCGCTACTGAACCTGGACAACGTACTGAAGGCGACGCGATTGCTGACCGACCCCGAGGGCGTCGGGATGTCGCAGAAACGGATCACGATTTCGACGGCGGGCATCGTGCCGAAGATCGAGGAACTCGGGCGGGCGGAGGTGCGGCCGAAGCTGGCCATTTCGCTGAATGCATCGAGCGAAGAACAGCGGCGCGAACTGATGCCGATTACGCGCAAGTATCACTTGAAGGATTTGATGCAGGCGTGCCGGGCATATCCATTGCGTCCGTGGGAAAAGCTGACGTTTGAATACGTCCTGCTCAAGGGCGTGAACGACACGGATGCTGATGCGCGCAGGGTCGTGCGGCTGGTCGCGAATTTGAACTGCAAGGTGAATCTGATTGCGCTGAATCCGGGGCCGGGGATCCGGTTTGAAACCCCGGATCCAGAGCGCGTTGAGAGCTTTCAACAGATCGTGCGTCGCGCACTTCCCTGCTTCGTGCGCAAGCCGAGAGGACGCGATATCTTCGCGGCTTGCGGACAACTGAAGCGCGAGGCTTCGGACTTGGTCAGCATTCGTTAGCGTTCGGCCGAGAGCGCTGGCGGGTGCGGCGTTGTGCTGCCTTCGGTATAGCCGAGCACCCACTTAATGGCTTCGAAATACATTTTGTCGATGTCAGGGTCGTCCCAGGCTTCCTTCGTGTGGCCAAGGGTCGAATAAAAGACCCGGCCTTTGCCGTACATCTTGGACCAGGCGACCGCGAAGTCGTGATCGGCACGGTGGATGCGCGGATTATTTTCATAATTTAGCTTTGAGGCGTCCAGCCGGAGCAGGACGTTGACCTTTTCCCGGGACCAGTCCTTGGCCTGATAGATTTCATCGCGCTTGACGAACTCTTTCGGGAAGTGCCTGACGGCGGGAAAGGTTGGATCCTCCACCACGATGGGCGCGTTGAAGGTGAACCAGGGGTGCTGGTCAAACCAGCCGCCGATCATTTCGCCGTATTCGGGCCATTTGTAATTCGTATCGAGCGCGGCGTGAATGCCCACGAAGCCTTTGCCGTCGTCGTGTATGAATGACATCATGTCTCGCTTCTGGTCTTCAGTGAGATCCAGCTCGCCGGTGGTCGAGGCGAAGATCAAAGCGTCGAAGTAGTTCAAATTTTTAACGTTGCGGTTCGGAATATCTTTTTTAGTGATGAGTTCCGTGTCGGTGCGCAGAGTGGCTTCATAGAGCTTCGTATCGTGGCCCCATTTCCAGATGTTGGCCATCGCGTCAGGAATAGAGTCATGCTCGAAGCCCTTGGTTTGGGAGATGACGAGCACGTGAGCCATTCGATTGGGCGGCATCGTGATGGGCTCCGGTCTCGCAGGCGCGGTTTGCGCGGAGGCACGGTAAGAATGCAGGGAAACGCCGGCGAGCAGCGCGACGAGAAAAGGAGCGGACCAACGCACGTAGTTCACTTAGAGATCTCCTTGACAAGATTTGGAGCCGAAAGAGGCTGCGAGGCATCTTACAGTTAGCCTCCTCATACATTCCGATTAACCCACTTGCATACCATCTTTCGCCATCTCTTACGATTCCTTTTTCATCTGCATTATTTCGGGCCGTTTGTGATGGGCGTGATGGATTCGTCCTTTTTGTTCCTGCCCTTTGGAAACGATTTGCTGGTGGTGGGGATGGTGGCGCGCAATCACGACGGATGGCCGTTTTATGTGCTTTCGGCGGCGTGCGGGTCGACGCTTGGCGTTTTCTTTCTGGATCTTCTGGCACGCAAAGGCGGCGAGGCGGCGGTGAAAAAAGTCGCCGGGGAGAAGAAATTCGAGAAGCTGAAGCGTAAGATCGGCCAAAAGGGCGGCCTGGCCATTGTGGTGGGGTGTCTGGCGCCCCCGCCGTTTCCGTTCACGATGGTCGTTGCCGTAAATAGCGCGCTGGCTTACCCGAGGCAGCGGCTGTTGTGGACCGTCGCGGCATCGCGCGCGCTGCGATTTACGATTTTAGCCCTGCTTGCGGTGAAGTTCGGACGCGCCATTTTGCACATCGCGAATTCGAGTGGATTCAAGTGGACGATGGTCGGATTCAGCATCGTTTGCATCGTGGGAAGCGTCTTTTCGATTCTCAAATGGGTTCGCAGCAGGCGGCCGGAGAAGAAGCAAACGGAGCAAGCGGCGGTACAGTAGAATGCTACATAGCGTCGCATGCCTAAATTTCTTCTACGGATTGGATGCGCGGTCCTGGCCGCGCGGCCGTTACTCCCTCAAGTCACAACTTCGCAATACGACAACGCGCGGACGGGAGCGAATCTTCACGAAACAATACTGACGCCGCGCAACGTGAATGTGCGGCAGTTCGGGCGAGTATTCGTCTACAAAGTGGACGGAGACGTCTATGCACAGCCGCTATACCTGCCGCGGCTCGACATTCCCGGCCAAGGCAAGCACGATGTGGTGCTCATCGCGACTGAACACGATAGCGTGTATGCGTTCGATGCGGCAGGACACGCCGACAGGCCGCTATGGAAAGTGAGTTTCACGAATCCGCAGAGAGGGACGACAACGGTGCCGGCCAATGCTGTGAATTGCGGGTTTATCTCTCCGGAACTAGGGATCACATCGAGTCCAGTTATCGACGAGAAATCGAGGATTCTCTATGTGCTCGCAAGGACCGTTGAGCCCGACCGTTCGGGGACCCTGCGGGGATGGCAACGGCTTCATGCACTCGACGTGAGGACCGGTGCGGAGAAACTGGGAGGTCCGGTTGCGATTCGCGCCTCTATGGCGAAGCCGGATTCCGGATTTTTCGGTTTGTTGCAGCAGCAGATTGAATTCGGAGCGATCCATGAGAACCCGCGTGCGTCGCTCGTCCTGGCGAATGGAATTGTGTATCTAAGTTGGGCGTCATCATGCGATGTGCCGCCATACTACGGGTGGGTCATCGCGTTTCGCGCGGACAACTTGAAGCAAATGGGATTCTTGAATACTGCACCAGTTGCGGGCCAGAGCGGGATTTGGCAAAGCGACACCGGCCCCGCGTCGGACGAAGACGGCAATTTATATGCGCTGACGGGCAACGGAGTTTTCGATGCTGCAAACGGCGGGCAGGATTACGGCGACAGCGTAATCAAGTTGGGGATGGTAAGCAAGGGTCTTGCCGTTAAAGACTATTTCACGCCTCGTGACGAGGCGGAGTTGAATAGGACGGATGGAGATCTGGGTTCTGGCGGCCCTTTGCTAGTTCCGCAGCAGCCCGGGTCGCAAAAACATTTATTGCTGGCGGCGGGGAAATCGGGGGTGGTGTACGTGCTCGATCGAGATCATTTGGGCAAGTTCCATGCGCACGACGATCGCAATGCGCTATCCACTGTAAAAGTCGACGGGCATGTCTTTAGCGCGCCGGCTTATTGGAACGGGCTGGTATATCTTCTGCCAGAGAATGGGCTGCTGGATGAGTTCGTGGTGCGGAACGATCGACTGGTGCCCTTTGCTGAATCGAATTTACATCCTGCACAGCCGGGCGCGACGCCGGTGATTTCCGCCAACGGAGCCCAAGACGGCATTGTGTGGGTGGTTTCAACGACTGAACCCGGACTAAGCGAAAGGCGCGCAGTTTTGCAGGCGTTCAGCGCGGCGAATGTGCAGGAGGAGCTCTATTCGAGTAACCAGAATTCCGAGCGGGACCAAGCAGGCGCAGCGGTACGCTTCGTCATCCCGCTGGTTGCAAACGGGCGAGTGTACGTGGGAACGGCTGGCGAAGTGGATGTATATGGATTGCTTCAGTAAAGAGCAACTGCCCGTGTAAGTTGGCGGGCAGTCACTCTGATGAACGGCGGTAGTTGCTACTCTGGCGGGCGAGGGCCGTGAGCGGGAGCATCTTTGATCGTGTAATCCGATGGGATCTCGAATAAGGATGCCGGCGGATCGCCGCGGTGAATATTCGTCAGGGCGTAAACTGACTGGCCGGAGCGGGGATCATTATGCTTGGCCAATACAGGAATTTGTAACTCAGTCGAATACCAGGTTTCACTCTCGGACACGATCGGCTTCGCATTGCCCATCTCACCGGCGGGAATGGTGTGGGTGATGGACTTGCCGGTCGCGCTTACGCCATTGATTGTTTGAGTACCGAGATCGGATTCGACGCGATTGGCGCTGTCAGGCTGTTCGTGCCAGGGACCACGAGTTTGCGGCTCGGCGCCGCCAGACGGAGGGGGTTTCAGAGTGCGTCGCATGGCGGTTTTTTTATTAGCGTCGAGAACATAACTGTAACCGGCGACGGGATCGGAAATGAAGGTGATCGTGGTGGGGCCGTTTTGAGCGAGCGGGCCGCCATTGATCGTGTGCTGCATGTAAGTGCGGCCTTGCGCGTCTCTTGCTATGTGGCCGGTTGTGGTGTGCTGGATGGTGTTGCCGTCGGACAGTGTTTGATTGATTGAGTCGGTGACATCGGCCGAAAAGGGCGCGCCGGTGACGACCTTGTGCATGCCTGGGCCGCCAGGCCCCATTCCCATATGGAAGCCGTGAGGACCTCCCGGCGGTGGTGGTCCTTGTGCGTAGATGGTTGCGGCCGCAAACAGGGCCGGAAGAATTCGAGCGGTTACTTTCCTCATTTTTGTTCTCCTGATTTGCAACTCTCCCAAAGTTTTTCGATGTTAGTTATCGGCTCCGCCGACCACGTGCACGCCGAGTGGCTGGCCGTCAATTCCGAGAAGCACGTCGGCAAGAACAGAGCGGTCCTGCGCCGAGGCTTCATTTGAAATAGGCTCGAAAACGACGCCGGCATCTGCGAGAGACGAGACGGGCACCTCCATGCGCACGATGTGCGAAGAATTTAGAGGCAGATCCGGATTCGAGTAAGGAAGCGCCACGAAAGTTTCGCCGTCGAGTTGGAAAGAGTTGGGCTGGAGCGAGGCGGTGGCATGATTCGCGGTCGAGGAGCGCTTCCACTGCGGCACGAACATCACGGCAAATGCCACCGCGGCGGCAATGGCGAGAGCGTACGACAGGCGCCGGAGCACATGCGGTTGCGCGACAGCGGACCGAGCGCGTTCGCGGGATTCAAGACAGCGTTCGAGAGCGTCGCGCTCTGCGAGTAACGGCGCGCGGGGAACCGCGACGGCAGACTCGACGGCTGCGGAAAGCTGGCGCAGAGACTGATAGCGCTGTGAGCATTCGGCGCATACGGCTAAATGCGAGCTGACGGAGGCTGCTTCGGTGGGGTAAAGTTCGTCATCGAGAGCCCCGATCAGCAGGGCGTCATCAGGATGTGCCGCGTGATGATCAGGATTGCTCATAAAAGTTCCTTTAATTTCTGGAGACCACGTTGGATGTTTTCGCCAACGGTGGATACGGAGACGTTGAGGACGTCAGCGATTTCTCGATATTTAAATCCTTGCGCGCGCAACAGAATGCAATCTCTCTGCGCGGGAGTCAGCCGCGCGATCGCTTCACGCGTGCGAGCAGTGCGTTCTTCGGCCAGAAGCTCGTCTTCAATCGAAGCGGCGGATGAGGGCAGGTCGCCGGAGACGGTTACGTCGGGAAGCGGATCTGTTTTGGTAGCGCGAAAAGCGGTTTGCGCATTTCTGCCCAGATTGTGAGCAACACGGTAAAGCCAGGCGCGCAGATTTGTGCGGTCGCCATTAGCGAGCAAATGCTGATGCAGCTTAAGGAACGATTCCTGGACGACTTCCTGGGCGGTTTCCGGATCCACTCCGAGAAAGAGAAGATAGCGGCGCAGGGGCACAGATTCGCGGTCGTAATGTTCGAGGACAACACGCCGCGGCGAGATGTCCTCCAGGTAATCCGCCATCCACGCGGTCCTTGGGAGCGGAAGACTATCGGCTCGATCCATACCCTATAGAGATTTATTGTGCAGGATGGAACGCGACGGACCCGCTAGTTGCGTCCGTGAGTGGTTGGATGCGGATTCAGCGAGGGCCACAAGAGAGCCTATTGGGAGTTGCACTTGGGGTTGGGGAAAACCCTCTTGTGGCCTGCCGTCTCGCATGCTAGGTGCCTATGAAACCGGCGAGCGAGCGAGTTTTCCGGGTTGAGGGAAATCTTTTTGGCGCAAGATTCCTGGTACGCTGGGCGGACATATGGGCGCGAGAGAAGCCGTGCGTGCGGGTGAGGACTTGCGGTATCCGGTGGGGCGATTTCAATGGCCGGGCAAGGGGACCGGAGATCAGCGCGAGGGATGGATTCGCGAAATCGAACGTTTGCCGCAGAAGTTGAGGCGAGCAATCGCGGGTTTAGACGACCGGAAGTTGGATACGCCGTACCGGCCGGGCGGTTGGACAGTGCGGCAGGTTGTGCATCACATCGCAGATAGTCACTTGAACAGCTACACGCGCTTCCGCCTCGCGGTGACAGAAAATGTGCCGACCATCAAAACATACAACGAGGCCGATTGGGCGGAACTGCCGGACGCAAAGACGGCGCCCGCGGACTTATCCCTGTCGCTGCTGGATGCGCTGCATGCGAGATGGGTGCTGCTGTTGCGCTCATTTGGAGAAGCGGAATTCGCAAGAAAAATCCGCCATCCCGAGTGGGGCGAAATCACTTTGGAACAGCTGCTGGCGCAATATGAATGGCATTGCCGGCATCATGTGGCGCATATAAATAGGTTAAAAGAGCGCGAGGGCTGGTAACGCTTACTATTTGGGCTTCGATTGGTGCTTTGAATGATGATTGCGGCGTGCGCGGTGTTGGGCCGGAGTAACTCCTACAGCACTTAGATTGTGCGCGCTGTTGACGAGCGCGAGGTGCGAGAAAGCTTGCGGGAAATTGCCGAGCAGGCGGCGCTCGCGCGGGTCATATTCTTCGGAAAGCAGACCGACATCGTTACGCAGCGCGAGCAGACGCTCGAAGAGAGCGCGTGCTTCGTCAACGCGGTTTTGCAAAACATAATTATCGGCTAACCAGAAGCTGCAGGCGAGGAAGACGCCTTCATCGCCGGGCAAGCCGTCGACGGAGCTGTGGGTGTTGTAGCGCGCAACGAATCCATTAGAGAGCAGATTCTTCTCAATTGCGGCCACGGTGGCGAGCATCTTGGGATGATCGGCAGGCAAGAAGCCGACCAAAGGCAGCATGAGCAGGCTCGCATCGAGCTCTTTGGAGCCGAAGTACTGGACGAACGAGTTGACGTCATTACTCCAACCGAAGCGGCAAACTTCATCGTGTATCTCGGCGCGAATTCGGGTCCAACGCTCAAGCGGGCCGTCTTCGCCGAAATCCTGAATGGTGCGGATGGCGCGATCGAAGGCGACCCAGGCCATGACCTTGGAGTGCACGAAATGGCGGCGGGGACCGCGAATCTCCCAGATGCCGTCGTCGGGTTGGGACCAAATCTTTTCTAAGTGCTCGACGAGAGCTTTTTCAAGGTCCCAAGCCACTTCGAGCTTCTCGAGTCCGCGGCAGCGCGCCTGATAGAACGAGTCGACGACTTCGCCATACACGTCGAGTTGCAGCTGCTCGGAGGCGGCGTTGCCGATGCGGACGGGTCTCGAAGCTTCGTAGCCGGGGAGTTCGGGAAGCTCAAATTCGGTGAGGCGGCTCTCGCCCGCAACACCGTACATAATCTGCATTTTGTCGGGCGTTCCGGCGACCGCGCGAAGCAGCCAATCGCGCCAGGCTTTGGCTTCATCAATGAACCCGGATTCCATCAGCGCGTAGAGGGTCAAAGTGGAATCGCGCAGCCAGCAGAAACGGTAATCCCAGTTGCGAACGCTGCCGACGTCTTCGGGAAGCGAGGTGGTGGCCGCGGCGACAATGCCGCCGCTACGGTGATGAGTCAGCGCCTTGAGCGTGATAAGAGAGCGGAGAACGGCTTCGCTGTAAGCGCCTTTTGGCGTGTGACTGCTGGACCAATCCTCCCATGCGCGGGTGACGTTCTCGATAGCATCGCAGACATCCAGAGGCGGCGGTGGATGGACGTAAGAATACGACCAGGTGAGAGCGAAAGGGATCTCCTGCCCTTCGGCGACCTCGAATTCGGCGACCGTTCTGAGGTCTTCGCCGCGAAAGTCCACGGGGCCTGAAAGCAGGACGCGATCGGGTCCGGCGATGGCCTGAATCCGCCCATCTTCCATGCGGCTGACCCATGGAACAAGAGTGCCGTAATCGAAGCGAACCACAAGTTGGAAGTGCATGGGCACGCGGCCGCGAAGGCCCCGGACCAGACGAATGATGTCCTGGTGCTCGCCACGGCGGTCCATGCAATCAATCAGGACAACGGCTCCTTCGGGCGTCGAGAATTCGGTTTCGAGAACCAGCGTTCCCTTGCGGTAACGGCGCTTGACGGATGGATGTTCCGCTTTCGGCGTGATTCGCCAATGGCCATTGGCATCCGAGCCGAGCAGGGCCGCGAAGCAGGCTGCGGAATCGAAGCGCGGAAAACCTGCCCAATCGATGGAGCCGCTGCGAGCGACAAGCGCCGTTGTCGCGTTATTGCCGATGAGCGCGTAATCTTCGATGAGCTGAGCCATACTGATCCCGGTTCAGCGATGATTGAAGTCGATGATGACTTTGATGTCGTCGGGATTGCGCTCGAAAGCCGCGCGCCAGTTCGATAAGTGCACGCGGCGCGAGATCATGCGGGACAGCCAGTTCGGGTCGGCTTTGGCCAGCATCTCGGCCGCCATCTGATAATGCGTGCGGTTCGCGTTGACCGTGCCGAAGATCACCGAGTTTTCGAGCACCATGGTCCGATTAATTTTGCCGATGTCGATGCTTTGCTGCTGGCCCTGAGAGGAGACGCCGGTCAGGCACAAAATGCTGTCCGTGCCGAGCAGGTCGATGGCTCCGACGATGAGCGAAGTGGCGCCAGTGCATTCGATGATGACATCGGGACAGAAGCCGAGCTTCGACAGCGGGCCAGTGTGATATTGGCCGCCGAGATCGTGGACGAGCTGCGGTTTCAGACCACTTGTGACTTTATCGAGCACATGCACTTCGAGCCCGCGTTGCGCGCCGCCCAGAGCGGCCATCAGACCGACAGGACCGGCGCCGGTGACGAGCACGGTTTTCGGTTTCCACAGCGCGCGCTGGCCAATGCGAGTGATGTGATCCCAGGCTTTGGCCAAAATAGTGGCCGGCTCCATCAGAACGCCGCGATCCGCGAGTTTGGGATCGATTTTTACGATGAAATCCGGATGACTGCGCCATAGCTCGGACCCGAAGCCGTTTCTCTCTTTGATGCCGCGCTCGGTGTATTTCATATTGCGGCACATATCCCATTCGTCAACCGCACAAGCAATGCACGGCACAGGGTCAGGATGGCGTACGATGCCGACGACCAGATCGCCTTTCTTCACCGCGCCATCCGACGGCGCATCTTCTACGACGCCGAGCGATTCGTGACCCAGAATCAAATGATTGCTGCCGCGCGGGGGCCAACCGTACTCGGCCGAGATCAGTTCAAAATCAGTTCCGCAGATGCCGAGTTCTAGGGCCCGGACGAGGACAGATCCTTCGGCCGGCGCGGGTTCAGGAACATCTTGCACGGAAACCGAGTTAGGAGTGCCGGGAACGATGGTGATGGCTTTCATTGGTCGGTGCGATTACACATTCAGCGTACAGCAGGGGTGAGACCAGGACGGCTCCCGCGATTGCCGATTTACCATACGAAGTGGATGAGCTCAAGCGATAGCAGGAAGGCCGGCGCGTGAAGGCGCTGGTGAAGGGCAAAAGCGAGCCGGGGCTGTGGCTGGAGAACATACCGGAGCCTGAGATCGGCATCAATGACGTTTTGATCCGCGTCAGCCACACTGGAATTTGCGGCACGGATCTGCACATTTACGAGTGGAACGAGTGGGCGCGCGCGACGATTGCGGTGCCGATGGCGATCGGGCACGAATTTGTGGGCGAGATTGTGGAGGTTGGCGCGAACGTCAACGACTTTCACCCCGGCGAAGTGGTGAGCGGCGAGGGACACGTGGTTTGCGGGCGCTGCAGGAACTGCCTCGCAGGACGGCGGCATCTATGCGCTCATACGCAGGGCGTTGGAGTCAACCGGCCTGGAGCGTTCGCCGAATACATCGCATTGCCGATGAGCAATATCTGGCGGCATGATCCGCGAATTGATCGCGACGTCGCCGCAATTTTCGATCCATTCGGCAATGCGGTGCACACGGCGCTCACATTCCCGGTACTGGGAGAAGACGTGCTCATCACGGGCGCGGGGCCGATCGGGCTGATGGCGATTCCGGTGGTAAAGCACGCGGGCGCGAGACACGTGGTGGTCACGGATCTGAATCCGTACCGGTTGGAATTGGCGCGTAAGATGGGAGCCACGCTTGCCGTGAATGCGAAGGAAACGCCGATTTCGGAAACGCAAAGGCAACTCGGGATGCAGGAAGGCTATGACGTGGGACTCGAGATGTCGGGCAATCCGGCAGCGCTGCGGGAGATGATCGCGAATATGAGCCACGGGGCAAAGATTGCGCTTCTGGGACTGCCCGCGAGCGAGACGACGATCGATTGGCATGACGTAATCTTCAACATGCTCACGATTAAGGGCGTGTACGGGCGCGAGATGTATGAGACCTGGTACAAGATGACCGTGATGTTGGAATCGGGGCTCGATATCAGGCCGGTGATTACGCATCGGTTCCGTTACACGGATTTCGAGAAGGGGTTTGAAGTAATGCGCTCGGGGAATTCGGGCAAGGTGATTTTGGACTGGACTCAGGCATAGCAAGTTCGCCGTATGAAGACCAGCATTTTCGATCTGTTCAGGATCGGTATCGGACCATCGAGTTCGCACACCGTAGGACCAATGCGCGCGGCGCGAAGATTCGTTACCGGTATCCAAGACGCTGGTTTGCTACCGCGAGTGGCGCGGGTGAAGGCGGAGCTATATGGGTCCCTGGCGCTGACAGGGGTGGGGCACGGGACGGATAAGGCGGTGTTGCTGGGTTTGACGGGCGAAGAACCGGAACGAGTCGACCCGGCGCAGATCGACGCGGTTCTTCGAGAGATTCGAACCAGCAAACGGCTGCCGCTTCTGCGATCGCACACCGTGATCTTCGATGAGAGTCGCGATCTGCTCTTTTATAACGATGTTGTGCTGCCGCAGCATCCGAACGGTATGCGCTTTTCCGTTTTCGACGAGCGCCGAGACACGATCCGGAGCGAAGCGTATTTTTCGATCGGCGGCGGATTCGTGTTGAAGGAAGGCGAAACCGCGGCAGACGCAGCACCACTTCCGGTGCCGCATCCATTTTCGAACGCGGCAGAGCTGCTCGAGCAGGCAGAGATCAAGGGATTGCCGATTTGGCGATTGATGCTCGAAAACGAGAATGCTCTCCGCAGCGAAGAGGAAGTACGGGAGAGGATTCGGCGAATCTGGTCTGTGATGCAGGCGTGTATTGAGCGCGGGCTGAACACGACGGGGATACTGCCGGGCGGTTTGAATGTGCGGCGAAGGGCGCCGGGGTTGTATGAGAAGGTACGGAAAGAATCGAAAGCCGACCCGCTGCGAGCGATGGACGTGGTGAATGCATTCGCGATGGCTGTGAATGAAGAAAACGCAGCAGGCGGACGCGTGGTCACTGCACCGACGAACGGCGCGGCGGGATTGCTGCCTGCGGTTGCGCGTTACTATCGCGAGTTCATTCCGGAATCTTCGGACGAAGGATTGCAGCGATTCTTTCTGACGGCGGGAGCGATCGGCATCTTATATAAAGAGAACGCTTCGATCTCAGGAGCGGAGGTGGGATGCCAGGGCGAGGTGGGCGTCGCGTGCTCCATGGCAGCGGCCGGACTCGCGGGAGCGCTGGGCGCTACGAATGCGGAAGTGGAACATGCGGCGGAAATTGCGATGGAGCATAACCTGGGGATGACGTGCGACCCGATCGGCGGATTGGTGCAGATTCCTTGCATTGAGCGCAACGCAATCGGCGCGGTTAAGGCTATTAATGCGTGCCGCATGGCGATGCAGGAGACGGGCGGCCACAAGGTGTCACTGGACGACGTGATCCGGACCATGTATCAGACGGGTCTCGATATGCAATCCCGCTATAAGGAAACGGCGCTGGCCGGGCTGGCGGTGAATGTCAAAGAGTGTTGAGGATTTGAGGCGAGCATGTACGCGAGTGTTCAGGATTATTTAGGCGAGAAGATTCACGAGATCGAAGACGCCGGGCTGTTCAAGCGGGAGCGCGTCATCGAGAGTCCGCAACAGGCCGAGGTGCGGGTCGCGAACGAGAAGCCCGTACTGAATCTCTGCGCAAACAATTATCTGGGTTTGGCGAATCATCCGGCCGTGGTGCAAGCGGCGCGCGAGGCCCTGGAGAGATGGGGTTATGGGCTCGCGAGCGTGCGTTTTATTTGCGGGACGCAGGCGATTCACAAGCAACTCGAAGCGCGGCTGAGCGAGTTCTTGGGGACGGAAGACACGATTCTCTACAGCTCGTGCTTCGATGCGAACGGCGGCTTATTCGAAACCCTGCTCGAGGTCGAAGACGCGATTATCTCCGACGAGCTGAACCATGCGAGCATCATCGACGGCGTCCGGTTATCGAAAGCGCAGCGTTTTCGCTACAAAAACGGCGATATGGCGGATCTGGAGGCGAAGCTCCAAGACGCCAAGGCCGCTCGCAACCGGCTCATTGCGACCGATGGCGTGTTTTCGATGGACGGGTATCTGGCGCGGCTGCGAGAGATTTGTGACCTCGCTGAAAAATACAAAGCGATGGTGATGGTGGACGATTCGCACGCCGTTGGGTTCATGGGGAAGACCGGGCGCGGCACGCATGAGCATCATGATGTAATGGGGCGCGTAGATATATTGACGGGCACATTGGGGAAGGCTCTGGGGGGCGCGAGCGGCGGATATACCAGCGGGAGGAAGGAGATCATTTCCCTGCTCCGGCAGCGATCGCGGCCGTATTTATTTTCAAACTCCGTGGCGCCGATGATTGTGGCGGCATCAATCAAAGTGCTCGATCTGCTGACCGAGAGCTCAGAGCTGCGCGAGCGGCTCTTTTCGAATACACGACTCTTTCGCGAGCGTATGTCGGCGAGCGGATTTCAGATCTTGCCGGGCGAGCATCCCATCGTGCCGGTGATGCTCGGTGACGCGGCGCTTGCAACGCGCATGGCGGATCTGCTGCTCAAAAAAGGAATCTACGTGGTTGGATTTTCTTACCCAGTGGTCCCACAGGGCAAGGCTCGTATTCGCGTACAGCTTTCGGCTGCACACACCCCGCACGAACTTGAGTTCGCCGCGGAGCAGTTTGCGGCGAGTAAGCAGGAGCTGGGGATTTAAGCGGCCTGCGTGAGGGCATCGAAAATCCGGCGCAGAAGAATGCCGGCATGTTCGCGCGGTAGGCGGCTCGGATCATAAGCCTGCTCGAGAACCATGCCATTCAAGGCGCCTTCGAGCGACGCGCGGAGGCTGTCGTCAGTCGACCTAAAGCAACGTTGAACGTGCTCAGGCAGCATGTGCCCGAACCCCGTGATGATCCGGCTGCGAATGTGGCGATGAGTTTCGGCGAGCTTGGCGCGGGCACGGCCGTGCCGTAGCGCATAGAGCTTGAATTCGATCATCAGCAGCACCCATCGGCGGTCGGCGATGCGTTTGACATAGTATTCGCGCAAAACTTCGAGGCGGCTGGCGGGGTCGGCGCAATCATCAACCAGGTGCTGAACTTCTGACAGGTGTTCGCGTGTTTGCTGCTCCAGAAGCGCGAAGAAGAGATCTTCCTTGCTTTTGAAGTTCGCATAGAACGCGCCTCGCGTGTACCCGGCGTGCGCGGCAATATCTTCGAGCCGTGCGGCCTCGAACCCGTCACGCACGAAAATCCGGAATGCGGAATTGAGCAGCTTGCGGCGGGTCGCCTCGGTGCGCTGTTGATGCTTGTTGATTTGCGAGGACATGTCGCCGCTTTACCTCTGAATTATATACATAGATGTACGCAATATGGTACACGTATGTATGTGGTGGCTGCAGCAGAAGCGGCGGGAAGCAGGCGGCAAATGGCGCGAGGACGACGGCGCGCGTTCACTATCTTTTTCATTGTTCTGGCTATCGCTGGGCTGGCGGGGCTTCTGTGGTGGCTGCACACGCGGCAGTTCGAATCTACGGACGACGCGCAAGTCGAGGCGCACCTGAACCCGATCAGCTCACGGGTGGATGGAACGATCACGCACGTATATGTCGATAACAACCAATCGGTGAATACGGGCGATCCGCTGGTGGATTTGGATCCGCGGGATTTTCAAGTGGCGCTGGATGAAGCGCTGGCGCAATTGGGGCAGGCTCGCAACATGGTGGTCGCGCAACAGCCGAACGTGCCCATTACGCAGGTGGAAAACACGACCAACATCTCGGCGGGCCAAGCGGACGTGGCGAATGCGAAAGCGGCGCTGGCGGCGGCCGTGCAGGATCGCGACGTGGCGGCGGCGAGGCTCACGGAGTCACAGGCCAACAACGCCATGGCACAGGCGAACCTGTCGCGCTATAAGCAGCTAATCCAAAAAGACGAAGTTTCGCAGCAGGAGTACGACCGGGCAGTTGCGACGGCAAAGGCGCAAGCGGCCACGGTGAGCGCGAATGAAGCAGCGTTGCGGTCGGCCTCGCAAACGGTAGATCAGAGGCGCGCGCAAGTGGCGCAAGTGGAGAGTCGCCTGGCGCAATACGAGAGGAACGCGCCCCACCAGGTAGCGATCCGGCGCGCGACAGTCGAATCGAGCCAAGCTCAAGTGCAGAATGCCGACGCGCAGGTGGAACAGGCGCGCCTGAAGCTGAGTTACACGAAGATTACCGCGCCGGCGCCGGGAATTGTGATGAAACGAACCGCGGAAGTCGGCGCGCATATTACGGCGGGACAGCAGTTGTTCCAAATCGCGCAAGTGAATGACGAGTGGGTTACCGCGAATTTCAAAGAGACGCAGCTTCGAAACATCAGAACACAGCAAACGGCGAAGATTCACGCAGACGCGCTGGACCGCGATTTTGAAGGGTATGTGGAGAGCATTGGAGGCGCGACGGGCGCCGTTGCGAGCGTGCTGCCGCCAGAGAATGCGACGGGAAATTATGTGAAGGTTGTGCAGCGGATCCCGGTCCGCATTCGTTTCAAGCCGGGGCAAGCGGGGTTGAATCTGTTGCGGCCGGGGATGTCGGTCGAACCCGAAGTGCGCGTCAGGAATTAAGCGACTTGCCGGGCCGAATCGATCATCGCGACTGGAAACCGTCTCACAACCCGTGGGTGGTTGCGTTGACGGTGACGCTTGCAACCTTCATGGAGGTGCTCGATTCCTCGATTGCGAACGTCGCGCTGCCTCATATTGCCGGCTCGCTCGGAGCGACGTACGAAGAAGCCACCTGGGTGCTGACAAGCTACCTGGTTTCGAGCGCGATCGTCCTGCCGGTATCGGGATGGCTGTCGACCGTGATCGGCCGAAAGCGCTTCTACATGTTCTGCGTGGCGCTCTTCACGGTGTGCTCGTTTCTGTGCGGGATTTCAACGAGCTTGCCGATGCTCATCGTGGCGCGTATTTTGCAGGGCGCGGGCGGCGGCGGGCTGCAGCCTTCCGAGCAGGCGATTTTGGCCGACACGTTCCCGATTGAGAAGCGCGGCATGGCCTTTTCTGTGTACGGCATGGCCGTGGTGGTGGCCCCTGCGATCGGGCCGACGCTCGGCGGCTGGATTACCGATAACTACACCTGGCATTGGATCTTCTTTATCAATTTGCCGGTAGGGCTGCTTTCGCTTTTTCTTACGCAGAAGCTGGTGGAGGATCCGCCGTGGCTTGAAGAAGAGAAAGGCGCGGGCGTGAAGATCGACTATATTGGGCTCGCGCTAATCGTGCTCGGAGTGGCCTGTTTTCAGTTTGTGCTCGATAAAGGGCAGGAGAAGGATTGGTTTTCTTCGCCGCTCATCGTCACGATGTTCAGCTTCGGACTTCCGACACTCATCGCGTTTTTCCTGTGGGAGTGGTATCACGAGCAGCCGATTGTCGATGTGCGCCTACTCAAGAACCGAAATTTCGGGACGGCAGTATTTTTCTCGTTTGTGTTGGGCATTGTGCTATTCGGGTCGACAGTTTTGATTCCGGAGTTCCTGCAGACGAGCCTGGGGTATACGGCGGAACGCGCGGGCATGGCGCTTTCGCCAGGCGGAGTGGTGCTGATGCTGATGATGCCCATTGCCGGGCGGCTGACCGGCAGCAAGCTTGACCCGCGCATGCTCGTTTCGCTCGCTTTTCTCGGTACTGCGATCACGCTGCACCTGATGACCATTATTTACCTGGGAATCTCCTTCAAGACGATGGTTATCCTGCGCTGCATTCAAGTGATGCCCATGGCCTTTATCTTCATCCCCATCAGCACGTTGAACTATATCGGTGTGCCGCGCGAGAAAAACAATCAGATCTCAGGACTGTCGAATTTTGCGCGGAACATGGGCGGCGCGATCGGCACGTCGCTGCTGACAACTTTTTTGGCGCGGCAGAATCAGACGCATCAAATGGATTTCGCAGCGCATACCAGCGCGGGCGATCTGAATTTCAACGCGTATCTGAACGGGTTGACGCACATGTTTACATCGCAGGGCTATGACGCCGCAACCGCAGCAAAAAAGGCGCTGGCGGTCGCGTATCAGACGGTACAAAATCAAGCGGGGACGCTGAGTTTTGAGAACAGCTTTTGGATGATGTCGCTCATCGTGTTATTCCTGACGCCGCTGCCGTTTCTGATGCGGCGGCCAAGGCCAGGAGAGCAGCAGCCGATGCGTGGCGGACATTAGAGACGCACGGCTTCGGAACGGTACGATAACGAAGGCCGCCTTTCCTTTGCTATGCCTGAAAATCCACCACAGACGATCGCACTGATCGGCAACACGCCGCTGGTTCAACTGAGCGGGTTCGATACCGGACCTTGCGAGCTGTTCTTGAAACTCGAATCGCAGAATCCAGGCGGATCCATCAAGGACCGGATGGCGGTTACGATGATCGAAGAGGCCGAGCGTAGCGGGGCGTTAAAGCCGGGCGCGACCATTGTGGAGGCGACCGCGGGAAACACCGGGATCGGGCTGGCTCTGGTGGCGGCGATCAAGGGGTATGGGCTGATCTTGGTGATCCCCGACAAGATGTCGCCGGAGAAGATTGCGCACGCGCGCGCGTTGGGCGCAGATATCCGCCTGACGCGCTCGGATGTGAGTCCGGGAGATCCCGATTACTACCAGGATATGGCGGCGCGCATTGCCGCAGAGAACGGCGCATATCACATTAATCAGTTTGGCAACCCGGCCAATCCGCTGGCACATGAGATTACGACCGGGCCGGAGGTTTGGCGCCAAATGGAGCACCGCGTGGACACGATTGTGTGCGGAGTGGGATCGGGCGGGACGCTGACGGGCTTGAGCCGGTTCTTCGCGCGCGTGCAACCGGAGAGTGAGATGGTTTTGGCCGATCCGATGGGGTCCGTGCTGGCGGAGTACGTGCGTACCGGCAAAACGGTTCCCGCGGGAAGCTATGCGGTGGAGGGGATCGGCGGCAGTCACCCGCCAGCCGTCGCAGATTTCTCGCGTGTACGGTGCGCGTATAGCATCAGCGATTCGGAGAGCTTTTTAACGGCGCGAGACCTGCTGAAACGCACTGGGATTTTCGCTGGACCCTCGTCAGGAACGCTTTTGGCCGCGGCGCTGCGCTATTGCCGCGAACAGACAGAAGCGAAACGCGTGGTGACGTTCGTGTGCGATTCGGGGTCGAAGTACTTGTCGAAGATGTACAACGACTACTGGATGCTCGACCAAGGCTATCTGGAACGGTCGCCGACGGGAACACTGCGGGAATTGATCGCACGCCGCTATGAAGAAGGCGGAGTGATCACGGTCAAACCGAACGACACTTTGCTGACCGCATTTCAACGCATGCGGATGGCTGACATATCGCAGGTTCCGGTGATGGACCAAGGCCATTGCGTTGGCGTGCTGGATGAATCCGACCTGCTGCTCGCGGTGCATAGCGACGCGAGTAAGTTTCATTCTCCGGTTCGCGAGGCGATGACGAGACGGCTGGAGACTATTGCGGCAAATAAACCGATCGATTCCGTTTACGACATTCTGGACCGCGGCCTGGTTGCGTTAGTGACGGATGGAGATGCGTTCGTGGGTCTGATCACGAGGTCCGATTTATTGAGCCATCTGCGCCGCAGACTGCATTGAGCGGAAACATGCCTCATCGTTTTGGAACCCGCGCGATTCATGCGGGGCAAGAACCCGATCCAACTACGGGAGCGATCATGACTCCCATTTACGCGACCTCGACCTATGTGCAGCAGAGCCCGGGCGTGCACAAAGGATTCGAATATTCGCGCACCCAGAATCCGACGCGCTTTGCATATGAGCGATGCGTGGCGGACCTGGAGGGTGGAACGCGTGGATTCGCGTTCGCTTCGGGGCTCGCGGCGATGGCGACCACGCTCGATTTACTGAATAGCGGCGATCACGTCGTGGCGAACGATGACTTGTATGGCGGCACGTTCCGATTATTCGAGCGCGTGCGGAAGAGATCGGCCGGGTTACAGTTTTCATTCGTTGACCTGTCTGAACAGGAAGCGTTGAAGCGGGCGCTGCGCCCGAACACCCGGATGATCTGGATTGAGACGCCATCAAATCCGTTGCTGAAGATTGTCGACCTGCGCGCGGCTGCGAAAATTGCGAAACAGCATGGCGCATTGGCCGTGGTCGACAACACGTTCGCGAGCCCCTTTTTGCAGCGTCCGCTCGAATTCGGGTTCGACATTGTGGTGCATTCGGCGACGAAGTATTTAAACGGGCATTCGGACATGGTGGGCGGCATGGTGGTCATTCGCGATGCGGAACTAGGCGAGCGGCTTGCGTTTTTGCAGAACTCGGTGGGAGCGATCGCTGGCCCTTTCGATTCGTTTCTGGCCTTGCGGGGCCTGAAGACGCTGCATCTGCGAATGGCGCAACATTGCCGGAATGCGCAGCAGTTGGCCGAGTGGCTGTCCAAGCATCCCGCGGTTGAGCGCGTGATTTATCCCGGGCTTCCATCGCATCCGCAACATGAATTGGCGGCCCGGCAGATGAGTGCATTCGGCGGCATGCTCGCGATTATGCTGAAAGGCGGCATTGAGGACGCGCGCAGGATGCTGGAGCGCTGCCGGATCTTCGCCTTGGCTGAAAGCTTGGGTGGAGTCGAGAGCTTGATCGAGCATCCGGCCATCATGACGCACGCTTCGGTTCCGGCCGAGCAGAGGCGAAGAGCGGGGATCTCTGATGCGTTTATCCGGTTGTCGGTGGGCGTCGAGGATCTTGAAGACCTGAAAGACGATTTGGAGCAGGCGCTGGCGCAAGTTTAAGCCAGGGCGATTTGCAGCCGGTTATGCATATTTCGTAACTGCGCTGCGCACATGCCATACTCGACGAAGAATCGCGGGTATGAGTGAAAAACGGGTAATTGTTGCGATCGATGGACCCTCGGGCGCTGGAAAGAGCACGCTTGCCAAGCGCGTTGCGGAGAAGATGGGCTTCGTTTACATCAATACCGGGGCGATTTATCGCGCCGTTACGCTGTGGGCGCTGCGGTTGGGCGTGGAGCTCAGCGATATGCACCGGCTGGAGCAGCTTGCGAAAGAAGCAAAGATCGAGCTCGTTGGGAATGACGGCCGCGTGCTCCTGAACGGTGAGGACGTCACGGAGGCGATCACCGAGCCGCGCGTTTCGGAAGCCGCCTCCAAGGTTTCCGCGGTGCCAGGCGTCAGGCGCGCCTTACTGAGTGTGCAGCGCGCAATGGCGGAGACGAGCAACGTGGTCATGGAAGGGCGCGACATCGGAACCGTGGTGTTTCCGGAAGCGCAGGTGAAGATTTTCCTTGATGCCGATCCGGCGGAGCGGGCGCGGCGGCGGGCGCTGGAATTGCAGGAGCAGGGGCGCGAGCTGGATGACCGCTCGATTGCAGGCGCAATGCAACGGCGCGATGAGCGCGATCGAAAGCGGGCAGAGGCGCCGCTGATGCAGGCGCCGGATGCGGAGCTGGTGGATACGACGGGATTATCGCTCGCAGAAGTGGAAAAGATTGTTCTGCGTAAGGTAAGAGCGAGAACCTCGAACGGGAAGGCGGCAGCGGAATGATGTGTGGAATCGCTAGCGCCTAAAACGTGAAACGGGTTCCGATGAACGCCTTTATGGGGCAGGCTGCGATTGTCTCGCGCGTTGCGCCAGATAATGCTGGTCGAGAGCCTGCCGGACGAGCGTCTTGATGACTGCCTGGCGGCTCACGTTCAGTTCCATAGCGGCCTTATCGAGCTCCTCCAACATCGTTGCAGTGAGATCCAGGTTTACGCGCTGAATCGGCTGAACCATCCGGCCTTGGCGTTTGAAAAATCCAGAAACATCTTTCCCTCGATCGGCTAGCCGTGCGATTGCATCAGCCGAAATTGCCTTAGAAGGTTCACGAGTTTTCTTCATACAGCCGAATCTCCTCTTTCGTCGATCTCCAAAGCGTGACCAAGTGCAGGACCTCGCCCTCTTCGTCTTCGCGGACTTCAAAGATGACCGAGTATAGCCGGTCACCAACCCAGCCGATCGCACGAAACTGTTCCGGAACCTCGGAACGTCGATCGAGCCAGTAAGGCCGAGAAAACAGCTCCCGCGCTTCCTCGAACCCGATACCGCGTTTACGATTCGCTCGCAGGCGCTTGCTTTTGCGCGGGTCAAATCTGAAGCGCACAGAGGTATAACTATTATACCTAACCCCCTTTGGCGGAAGGCGGCGGTGCTGTCCGCTATGTAGTATTCTACCTTGAGCATGCTCGAAGTTCGCTCGCTCACCAAATGCTATAGCTCGATACCGGCGCTCGAGAACGTCAGTTTCACCATCAAGCCGGGCCAGGTACTTGGGTACTTAGGGCCGAACGGCTCGGGAAAAAGCACCACGGTGAAGATCATCACCGGACTGCTCGAGCCGACTACCGGACAGGTGTTCTTCCGTGGCAGAAACATCAAAGAAGATTTGACGGCGTATAAACGGATCATCGGGTACGTGCCCGAAGAGGCTTATCTTTATCCATTTCTATCGGGCTTGGAATATTTGGAGCTTGTTGGCCGGCTGCGCGGATTGCGGACACGCGTGATAGCGCGGCGCGGCGAAGCATTGCTCGAGTTGTTTTCGATGCACGAGCACCGGCATACCGCAATTTCCGCGTATTCGAAAGGGATGCGGCAACGAATTCTCTTGATTGCGGCGCTGCTGCACAATCCGGAGCTGATCATCTTCGATGAGCCGCTGTCGGGATTGGATGTGACTTCGGCGCTGATTTTCCGGAAACTGGTTTCGGCGTTGGGCGAAGAAGGAAAGATCATTTTCTATTGCTCGCACGTATTGGAGGTGGTGGAAAAACTCTGCTCGCACGTGACAATTTTGCAGAGAGGCCGGCAACTCGCGTATGGCACGGTGGAAGATCTGAAGCGCTTTCAATCCATGCCGTCGCTCGAGGCCGCGTTCGCACAATTGGTGCAGGAAGTGGACGCCGATGAATCCGCGCACGCGATCGTGGACGCGATGGTGCACGCATGAAACGGAAGCGGCCCTATGCGCTCTCGCGGCCGCTGACGCCGTTTGAGATTTTAGTCGGGCATTTCATCAACCGGATGCTCGCGAGCGATGAGGATCAAGGCACCGGAGCGGTCAGTTTGGGTTTAGGCGCGGTGCTCGCGATTCTCGCGTCGCCGGGTGCGTTTGCATCCATCTTTCTGATGGACAAGTATTCGAGCCTGATGCACTTCCTTCGTGGCCAGACGAACTTCAATCCGTATCGAGCTTCGATCGGCGATGAATATTTCTTTGTGGTGCTATCGATGACCATCACAGGGCTCGTGATGGTGCTGCGGTGGAACCGCTTGCTGCCCGATTATCGGGATTTCGCCAATCTTGCCGTGCTGCCGATTCCGATCCGGAATGTGTTTCTGGCCAACTTTATTGCTCTCGCCGGGCTCGCAATCGTGTTCGGAATCGATGTGAACGGCGCATCGTCCGTTTTGTTTCCGGAAGTCGTCACGGCGAGCGATCGGCATTGGGGCATGTTATTTCGTTTGGCGCCGGCCCACGCGGTAGCGGTGTTTTCGGCGAGCATGTTCAGCTTCTTTGCAGTATTCGCCGCAGTCGGGTTGCTGATGCTGATCGTGCCACGGAAATTGTTTCGGCCGGTTTCGATTGCAGTGCGCGTCCTGCTAGTCGTGGCATTGCTGAGCGAGTTTCTCGCCAACATGTTTCTGCAACTGTTTTCGGGCCGCCTGCCGCATCTCAAACAAACTTACATGCAATGGTTGCCGTCTTATTGGTTTATCGGTGTGTACGCGCACGTCGCGGGGCTGGCGAATCCCAAGATGGATGCTCTGGCGCGAGAAGCAATTATAGCTCTCGGCGCGGTAATTGTGATCGCAGTGGCGGCCTACGCGCTGTGCTACCGGCAGTATTTTCTGCGGCTCGCTGAGTCGCTCCAGACGATTGGGTTCACTAGGCATTGGGTCCGTCCGCCGATGCCCGAATGGATTGAGCGAATTCTTTTCCGCTCCGAATTCGAGCATGCGTGCGCCGCGTTCATGTGGCGCGTGCTCTCCAGAAGCGAAAAGCACTTGATGTTTTTGGGTGGATATCTCGGAATCGGCGCGGTGCTTGCGGCGCAGATGGCGGCCGATAGCCTCAGCGGGCGCGGGGGAAATGCGTTGCCGGATAGCGAGTGGCTGGCCGTGCCGCTGGTGCTTGCGTTGGTGCTGGTAACCGGCTTGCGATTTGCGTTCGATATACCGGCGGCACTCGAGGCGAACTGGGTCTTTCGCATTGGAGCAGAGACGCCATGGCCCGCTCCCGCGGCGGTCGCTCGCAGATTTCTGCTCTGGACGGTTCTGCCGTGGGAGATCACCGTTGTTGGCGGGATCACCGCGCATCAATATGGATGGGCGGTCGCTTGCGAACACGTCGCGACACTGGCCATCCTATCGATGCTGATTATCGAATTTGTGCTGCCAGGTTTTCGAAAAATTCCATTCACCTGTACTACGCAGTTCGATAGCAGACGTCTTTGTGTGCGGATCTTGGGACCGGTGTTCGCGGTGTTGATCGTCGCGCCGTCGCTCGCTGGCTTCGAGAGATGGATGATCCAGAATCCGCTTCGGTTTGCCGTCCCGGGGGCATTCGCAATTGGCTTTTGGTTTTGGTTGTGGCGGCACAATCGCGAACAGTTGCCTTATGAAGACTGCGTGCTGTTTGAAGAGCGAAGCGCAGTTGAATTTAAGCGGCTTCAACTGCATTGAAAAGGTGTAGGATTCTATATAGGCTATGAGTGAAGTTGCGAAACTCTCGCATACTGCGGCGCTGATCCTTAAATCGATTGACAACGGCTGCAGCTACGGATTCGACATCATGGACACGACCGGATTGCCGAGCGGGACGGTTTACCCGGCGCTGCGGCGCATGGAGAGCGAAGGCTGGATCGGATCGCAATGGGAGCCCGAGAAGAAAGCGAGTGCCGAACAGCGGCCGGCGCGCAAGTATTACAAGATCACGCGAGCCGGTGCCCAGGTGCTGGAAAGATCGGAAAAGCGGTATCCCTTGCTGGGCAAACTGGCGGCCGATAAATCCGCGCGCTGAGGAGCAAACAAATGCAAGCGGGACCGAAGAAACCATTCTCGGTTGCGGTTTGCCACGCGCTCATTCGCGGGGCTGCGCAATTCGTACCGGCCGCGCAGCAGGCCGAATGGAAACGGGAATGGTTTGCCGAAGTGTGGTACCGCTGGCGGTTTCTGCAGCAGGTAGATGAATGGAAGGCGCGCGAACAGTGGCGCCTCGTTCGAAGCTGTCTGGGCGCGTTTGCGGACGCGGGATGGCATTTCGCGTCCCAGGGCCAGGTGCAGAGCCGGCTTCGGGAATGGGCGCGCTCGCCCTGGATGTGTTTGGGCATGTTGACGGCGCTCGTAGCTATTGCCGGCTTCGCAAGCGGCGGGTTTCCGGCGACACGGCAGCTCTTATTCGGGCCGCATGCGGAACGGTCTCGCCTCTTGTTCTTCTGGATGCATCCGGTTGGAAGCGGCGGCGAAAAAGGATTGCCTCCGGATGTTGCGCCAGCTTGGGCGAAACATAGCGGAATGTTGGAGACCGTTGCGGCGTTTACCGCGAACGATGCGCCGGTATCAGCCGGCCGGCGAATCCAAGCGACCGTGCTGGTGGTGCGAACCGAGCCGGCTCTGTTCCAGGTTTTTCGTACGCGCCCGATGCTCGGCGCAATCTTCCGCGACGATTCGGGAGTGGTGCTCGGCTATGCGGCTTGGGTTTCGATTTTCCATTCCGATCCGAAGGTGATCGGCTCGGCGGTTCGAGTGGACGGTGAGCGCTATCGGATCGAAGCCGTCCTGCCGCGAGGATTCGAGTTTCTGACACGGCAACCTTCTGTGTATGTGGTGCAACACGACCTATCCACGCCGCAAGTCATGGTAATCGCCCGAACAAAGCCGGGCTTCACAGAGAAACAGATCGCGCGGGAGCTGACGAGGATCGCCGAAGATTGCTGCTACTACTTTTTAGAGCCGGATCTCCGGATGCAGTTTCTCGAAAGCGCGGTCATGACGCCGCTGCGGTTTTTTGGCATTGCTGTGGCAGTCGCCATGTTGATGCTGCTGGGCGTTTCAGGCCGGCGAGTCCGGCGGCTGCGAATGGCGTGGCAACCGCGTTACCGGGCCGCGTCGCTTCGCCGTTGGGGATTTTTCCTGGCCAAGGCAAGCTTAGCCTTGACGTTTGTCTTCACTGCGAGCCTCGAATGGAGCCGCTCGCCCCAATCGTTTTTGTTTGCATCCAAAGATCCCGGAAGCGGGCCGTTTCTGGTATGGCTTTACATTCTCGGGGCGATGGGAGTGCTGTCGTGGTCGCTCGCCGACCAGCGGGCGCGCTGCCGGGTTTGCCTGCGCCTCCTATGTTTCCCGGTGCGCATCGGGTGCCCTGGCTGCCTGCTGTTAGATTGGTCCGGCACGGAATCGGTTTGCGCAGAGGGTCACGGTGTCCTGCATGTTCCGCTTTTGGCTCCGAGCTGGGATGAGGAAGCCGAGCACTGGATTGCCCTCGATGAATCCTGGAAAGAATTATTCGCCGGGACGAAATAGCACCCGGGACCAGGATTGGCCAGCGAGCTATTTCAGTCCGAACAGACGCGCCAGAGCGCCCGGCTTCTCGGGCGGATTGGAGCGCTTCTTGGCTGCCGCCGCCTGATCGCCTTCAGCGATGAACTCATCGAGCTTTAGGCCCACGCGATACATATTCCCCACACTGCTGCAATGCCTGATCTCGCCAAAAGCGAAGCCGATTTCGAGTTTCACGCATGCAATCTCGCCTGGAGAAACCCGCGATGCGATCTCTAAGCCGAGCCCGGAAGCGGAGATGTTGACCAGCCTTATGGGTATCGGGGATTCGATGCCTGCGATGTATATCTCGCCGGGCATATCCATTGGGATACGGGGCTCCGCGCGGAGCGGTTGATCCTTATCTTGAATCATCTGCAGGCCCAACTGGAAATCGCCGCCCGGTTCGGCGTGGCAGTAGACCACCTGCGTGTCGATACCGCGACCGGCGAACAGGATTTGCATCCGTTGCTCAGGGTTCAAGAGCATGGGCGATGCGACCAGGAAGAATCCTGTACTGACTCGACGGATCTGGCCCGCGATCGGCGCGTGTACACGATCCAAAAAGCGAAGCATGACGGGCATGGCCAGTTCGGCAGTGGGCGAGGCGGTTTTCGGCAGAGCTAAAACTGGTTTCAACATCTTCGTCCTAATAGAGAGTATGTAGCCGGTACCAAAACATTCGCGCTTCAGATTATTCCTACCCGTTCGCTTTCGGGCGGAGAACGCGGCATACGCCTGTAGGCCGTTTCCGAGGCGGCGATTTTGATCCGCCGGGAGAGGGCGTGAACTTGGCTATACTGAGGAAAAGGAATGCTCGACGGGCGAGGGATTACTGCGCCTGAGCGAAGAAGTTTCAAGCAGGAGTTTCCACTCTAATTTATGTTTAATCTGTTCCGCAGCCGCGATAAGAGTGTGCGCATTTTACTGGGCGCGGTGCTCGGGCTGGTATCGCTTTCGATGCTTTGGTATTTGGTGCCGGGCGGCGGGTTGGGCGGACCGAATGTCAGCGGGCAGAACGTCATTGCCGTGGTCGGCGACCAGAAGATCACCACGCCCGACGTTCAGCGTGCTATCCAGAACGTCACACGCGGCCAACCCAACCTTCCGAAGGGACTGGTAGCCATGTATGTTCCGATGATCGTCAATCAGCTTATCCAGAGCAAGGCGATGGCTTACAAGGCCCGCGAAATGGGACTGCGGGTTTCGGATCAGGAATTGGGGGACGCGATTCAGACTGAATTCACACAGGCGTTCGGCAAATTCGACATGACCATGTATGAGCAGGTGCTTGCGCAGCAAGGCATGACCGTGCCGGATTTTGAGCGCGAGCGCCGCGAGGCCATCCTGGGTGCCCGCCTGTCCACACTAGAAATGCAATCCCTGGTGGTTTCAGACCAGGAGGCGCGGTCGGAATACCAGCGCAGGAATCTCAAGGTAGGGCTTGCTTACATCGAGTTCAACAGCAAGGATTTTGAATCGAAGGTGGACAAGAATCCCGCCAAGGTGAAGGCGTATTTCGATAAGAATCGAGCGCTGTTTCGCACGCCGGAGAAGCGAGACCTGGAGTTGATCGTCGGCACAACCGCGGATTTTGTGCAAAGCGCCGACGTGCCGGATTCGCAGGTACACCAGGAATACCAGGACAATATCGACAGCTACCGGACCCCGGAACGCGTCAAGGTTCGACACATCCTAATCAAGACGCAAGGCAAGCCCAAACAGGACGCGCCGAAGCTGAAGGCGAAGGCCGAAGACATCTTGAAGCAGTTGCAGCATGGAGCCAATTTCGCGGAGCTGGCGAAGAAGGATTCCGAAGACCCGGGTTCGGCCGAAAAGGGCGGCGAGCTGGGTTGGATTGTGCGTGGTCAGACCGTACCGAATTTTGAGAAGACGGCGTTTTCTTTAAAACCGGGCGAGCTGAGCGGCGTGGTGGAAACCGAATACGGCTACCACATCATTCAGGTGGAAGACAAGCAGGCCGCGCGGACTCAGAGTTTCGACGATGTGAAAGGGCAGATTCTACTGGACCTCAAAAAGCAGGTTGCCGCGGACAACCTGAAGAAGGCGGTAGATGCCGCGCATGAGGCGATCGAGAAGAGTCCCGGGCAAGCCGAGGCGATCGCGAAACAGTACGGCTTGAAATTTTTCAAAGTGGACGGGTTTACTAACGGCGCCGGCTTGCCGGAGGTGAACACAGAGCCTCAGGTCGTGAACGCCATTACCAGCGCGAGCAAGGGCACAGTAACGGACGTGCAGGATTTGGACAAACAGGGCAAAGACGCATTCGCGGTGGTGACCAACATTGTTCCCGCACGCAACGCTGAGTTCGCAGAAGTTCAGAACGATGTCGTGCAGAAATACGCCACGGCTGAGGCTCTGAGACTGTCGCAAGAGGCGGCGAAAGCGGCTGCCGATAAGGCTCGTAAGGGCGAGAGCCTGGAGGCGCTGGCGAAGGAATACGGGACTACCGTGAAGACCGCGGCGCCGTTCACAATCGAAGGAGCGGCCGAAGGGATTGGGTCGGCGACCATGCTAAGTCAGGCTTTCAAGGACAAGGTGGGCGATGTATTCGGGCCGGTTGCAGCCCAGGGCGGCCAATTCGTTTGCAAAGTGACCGATAAGACTCCCGCCGATATGAACCAGTTCGAGAAGAACAAGGACTCCGTTGTGCAGGCGTTGAAGCAACAGCAACAGACTGTGCAAGAGCCGTTATTCCAGGACAGCATCGTGAGCGACCTGATCCGGCGCGGCAAGATCAAGCGGAACCAGGACAATATCGAGCGCCTCATTAGTTCGTTCCAGAGCTGAGAGAAACGCTTGATCGGTCAAGTCCTCACGTTTCTCCACAGCCTCACGAACCCCGAGCGGCTGATTGCGCTTTTATCGACCAGCCTTACGGGCTGGATCGGGTATGCGGTGCTATTCGGCGTAATTTTTGCAGAGAGCGGGCTGCTGGTTGGATTTTTTCTGCCTGGCGACTCGCTGCTGTTCACTGTGGGAGTAGTCGCGGGAGCAGGCAAACTTCATGTCGCGGCGGTGATTGCGATGCTGGCGTTCGCCTCGATGCTGGGCGACGGCATCGGGTTTCTGCTGGGGAGCACGCTGGGTTACCGCCTGTTTCGGAATCCCAAATCGCGCATTTTCCGGCGCGAGTATCTCGATCGCACCCACGAGTTTTATGAGCGGCATGGCGGAAAAACGATCATTTACGCCAAGTTCGTGCCCATCATCCGGACGTTTGCGGCATTCGTGGGCGGCGTCGCGCGCATGAAATACACGCGGTTCCTCGCGTTCAACGTCTTCGGCGCGGCGGGTTGGGTGACGTTGATGGTGACTCTGGGTTATCTGCTCGGAAATGTGCAGATCGTACGGCAGAACTTTGAAAAAGTGGTGCTGGCGATCATTGCAGTTTCGCTTGCGCCGGCCGCTGTGCAGATTTTCCGGCGCAAACCGGTTACGCCGGCAGCGCCTCTAAAAGTGGATGCCCCCACTGCAGACTAAGACTTCACCCGTCACGTAATCCGAAAGCGGCGAGCAGAAAAAAAACACCGCATTAGCGGCATCTTCAGGCGTGCCGAGACGGCCGAGTGGAATCATTCGCGCGGCCTGCTCGCGAACCTGACTTTGCATGCCCACCCGAACATGTTTTTCGCCGATCGAAATGGCGGTTTGCGGATCTTCCATCGGCTTGATGAGGCGCGTATCGATCAGGCCGAAGCCGACCGCGTTTACGGTAACGTTGTAGCGGCCCCATTCCTTTGCGAGCGTTTTCGTGAGTCCAACAACGGCGCTTTTGCCCGACGCGTAACCAATCTGCCCGGGGTTGCCGTCGAGACCGGAGATCGAAGTGATGTTCACCACCTTGCGCATGACACGCGTGCCGCCTTCGATCTCTTTTTTCGCGTGCTCGCGAATCCAGTGCGAGGCCGCACGCAACAGTCGGAACGGCGCGACGACGTGGATATCGAGCATGGCCTGGAACTGCTCATCGGAGGTCTTTTGCACGACGCTGTCCCAGGTGTAGCCGGCGTTATTGACCACGATATCGACGGACCCGAACTCATCGACCAGCTTCCGCACGACGACTTCCGGAAATTTGGGATCGGTAAGGTCGCCGGAGAGGGTGCGCGATGCGTGCGTGTGTGGCTTCGAGAGCGCTTTTGGCTTCGTTGAGCGCGGAATCGTCGATATCGACGAGCAGGACGGAAGCACCGGCGCGGGCCAGTTTTTCCGCGATCGCGCGCCCGATGCCGCGAGCCGCACCGGTAACCACCGCCGCTCGATCAGAGAGGGAGATGTGCATCAAACAGAGGCGCAGCGCCGCCTAAAAGAGTAACATCTGCGACTCCGGTGGTTCCGGAATTGCGATCGTTTCCATATCGCGAGCAGAGATGCCGACGCGCCTTCGAATGCGCGTGACAAGCTCGCGGATGCGTTCGGGGTATCTGCCTTTCAGATACGCGTCGGAGGCATAGCTTGCTTCGTAGCGCTTGAGGTGCTGCGGAAATTTCTCCGCGAGAAACGGAAAGAAGACGCGCTGCGCGCAGGGTTTCAAAAACAGCACGTTGCGCGCCGAACTGATAAGCTCCGGCAGACTTTGCGGCTCGGGCAACGGCCTCGAGATTTTCTTCGGAATCGGTGATCAACGGAAGAACAGGATTCGCGATGACCCCAACACGGATTCCGGCTCTCGCGAGCTGAGCGACCGCTTTCATGCGCAGGTCCGGGCGGGGAGCGAAGGGCTCGGTCAGACGCGCGAGATCGCGATCCATGGTGGTGACAGTAACCGTGACGGCGAGTTCGTTGTGCTCCGACAGCTGCTGCAGAAGATCGATGTCGCGAGGGATCAGATTCGATTTGCTGGTGATGAAGATCGAGACGCCGCGCATCGCGAGCATAGTTTCGAGGACCTGTCGCGTGCGGGTGAATTTGCGCTCGGCGGGCTGATATGGGTCGGTCGCGGTGCCAATCCCAACGATCTGGCCGGGGTTAACTGAATTGAGCTCGCGACGGAAGGCGGCGGGGTCCCAATCTTTGGCATAGATCTCGGTCTCGAAAGCGGCGGAATCGTTGCGCTCCATAAATTCGTGCGTGTAGCGGGCGTAGCAGTATTTGCAACCGTATTCGCAGCCACGGTAGGGATTAATCGACCAATGAAAAGGCACACGCTGGGAGTTGCAGCGGTTGAGCCACTTGCGCGTGGGGAGCGTACGATATTCCACGCGGCGTTTTTCGGCGAGAACGGAGCCTTCGGCCGCGAGGCGCGCGATGCCGACGAGACGAACAAGCTGCTGCATGAGAGTGACCCCTAGGCAGCTATATTCGCTCTTTATTCGCCTCACGTCAAGAGGCGGATTTACCTAAGAAGCGAGAAGCGAGATGACGCCCTTTTGGCGCAGGCCATTCAGGGCGAGACCATGCCGGCCACGGACGCCGGTTTTTTCGAAAATATGCTTCAAGTGAATCTTGACAGTTCCTGGCCGAATTCCTAGCTCCTGAGCAATTTCCCGGTTTTTGAAACCCTGCTCGACCAGTTCCATGACCTGGTGTTCGCGGGGCGTTAAATCGGTTCGCGTCTGAGCCTCGAGAGTGGCTGGTTCCCGGAACACCGAGTCTTGCATCCAACTGCGTCCCTGGGCTACGGCCCGGAGGCAGGAAAGAATGGTTGCCGGATCGGCCGATTTCCGGATGATTCCTTTAGCGCCCGCTTGCAGGAAGCGAAGCGCTTCGGCCTCGGTAACCGACATTCCCCAGACCACGACCGCGGGGACGGTGGAGCGCGACTGGCCATGTTCGGCTGGAAGCTGGTTCAACGCTTCCAAAACGGTACTGGCGCCCAAACCTTTGTCGATAACCAGAATGTGGGCTTTATCGGCGTCGGGGCTCACCATCCATTCGGCAGGAGAACCGTGAGCCGAACCGAATTTCAGATCATCGGTACCCTCCAGCAGGTGATCCAATCCTTTCACCGTGAGCGGTTGGGTTTCGCAAATCGAGACAATCTTCTTATTTCTGCTTATTTCCAAGTCCATGTTCTGCCTAGGCTCCTTATCGGTAGGTCTGGTGTACAACTTGAGTGGCAGGCAAGGCATATTGCTCTCGTACCAGGGGGGGAATTCCGATTTGTTTGCGCTTTCGAAACCCGCAACGAGCGCAGCTAGTCGTATCAAAGGAGAAAACGGATGAGGATATGGCTCGGAGCGGCATTAGTATTGGCTGCTTTGGTGGTGTCAACCGGGTGCAGCCAGGGCGACCAGGCAAAGGCGCGCGAGCGAGCTGCGGAGGCGCGACGCAAGGCCGAGCAAGGGGCGGCGCAGGCGCGCGACGAGGCGCACAAGCTGGCGCACGAAGCGAAACAGGAAGCCCGGGCGCTCGGCCGCAATATCAAGAACGCGGTGAACGGGACCGGAGCCGGGCGAAAGCGGTGGATCGCAGGCCGGGCAGAAACTTGCGGCAGGGCGGCGAGGACGTAAAAACGGCCGGGAAGCGAGGCGGAAGTAAAACTGCACCGCGCTGCGTTGATCGCGAAGGTGAAGGCAAAGCTGGTGAACGACGTTGGGCTTTCGACCGTCACCGGAGTGGATGTGGATGCGAGCGGGCACGTGATCACTCTCCGCGGAACAGTCTCAACAGCGCAGCAGAAGGAGCAGGCCGAGATATCCGCGCGCCAGGTGAGCGGCGTTGCCAGGGTGATTAACGATCTGCAGGTGCAGCCTTAGGGGACGCTATTTGAGGTTGATGGTGCCGCGGCAGTTGAGCGCGCCGCACTTACAAGGCACCTTCTCAACTTTTTTATCGAAGTGGTAATCAACCGTGAGTTCTTCGCCGGGCTTGATCTCGCGCCTGCTGACGTAAAAGATGTGGCCCTTTACGACTCGCGCGACAATATTCGGCTCGCAGGAGTGGTTGATGTATTCGGCGCCGGAGCCGCCAACAGAGCCGTCGAGCGTCCAGTAGGGATCGAGGGTGAAGAGATAAATCATCTCGCTCGAATCCGCCCGCCGCTTGGTTTCGCGGCGGCTGATGCGCTCGCCCGTGTATTCGATAACCTTTCTCCCGGCCGGTATGCGTTCTGCCGCGTAGACGCCCCAGCGGTGAATCTTGGACCGCGCAAGCCGTAGGCCAAAGCAGGCGCGCTCGGGATCGATGCGCGGCCGATTTCCGTTCTCTGCCGGGCTTCCGTTGCCAGATTTCCCTTGCGCCATGCTCGACAGATTAGCCGATATTGATGGAATCCGCTACGGGTTTTTTCGCGAGGTTCAAAGGCAAAGTTGCTGCGGCGCAACACACGGGATACCGCTGCCGCCACTGTTGAACTAGCGCTAGGGAGACGGACAAAATTTTCTCTCTTGCATTGAAAAACAAATCGGAGCATACTACCCTCAGAACGTGATGGGAATCCAGTAGACGGTATTCAGCAATTGGGGGATTCATATGAGCGGCGGAAAGAGAAATTCTGGAGAACTGCTCCGCGACACACTCGACATGCTGATTCTCAAAACGCTCTCACGAGGCCCGAAGCACGGATACGGCATTGCGGAGTTTATAGAGGAGACCTCCGAAAATTCGCTACGAGTGGAGGAGAGCGCGCTTTATACCGCTTTACACCGGCTCGAGTTGCGAGGCCTGCTTGCCGCCGAATGGGGCATCTCAGAGAATAATCGCCGCGCAAAGTACTACCGCCTGACGGCAGCGGGACGAAAGCGCCTTGGCGAGGAATCGGAGCATTGGGACCGAATGGCGGCGGCGATCGCACGCATTATGCAGCTGGCTTAAAGACACGGACGTTGAGACATGTTGTCCGGCTGGAGAACAAATCTATGGCTCCGGTTTAAAGCGCTCATGCGACGCCGCAAGCTGGACAGGGATCTCGAAGAAGAGATCAGCTTCCATTTAGTGATGCGCGAACGCAAGCATCGAGAAATGGGCTTGGGTCCGGAGGAGGCACGCCATGCCGCACGCCGGCAACTCGGAAACCCCACGTTGTTGAAGGAGTCGTGGCGTGGCATGTGGACATTCGCCAGAATCGAAGCGCTTTGGCAAGACTGCTTCTACGCCGCGCGCAGTCTGCGAAAGACGCCGGGCTTTACGGCCGTCGTCGTGCTATCTCTCGCGTTGGGAATTGGCGCGAACAGCACCATCTTCAGCGTGCTGAATGCGGTCCTCTATCGGCCGCTCCCCTATGAGCAGCCGGACAGGCTCATGATGATCTGGGAAACCGGGCCGCGAGGGGGGCGAGGCGGACCTCCGGTGGCAGAGGCCGTCGATTGGAAAGAAAAGAACCACGTATTTGACGATATTGCTCAGGCGAGCGATGTAGAGTCTGCGCCGCTGACGGGAAGCGGGATTCCGGAGCTGATTCGAATTGAGGAAGTCACTCCAAATTTCTTTGATCTGCTGCGCGTGAAACCGGTGCTAGGCCGCGTCTTCGTGACCAGCGAAATTCAGGACCTGACCCAGACCGTGGTCATCAGCGATTCTTTCTGGAGACGACGCTTCAACCGCGATCCGAGAGTGCTTGGAAAGACATTCTCGGTTTCGGGTGTGCTGTCTACGGTGGTGGGCGTCATGCCGCCTGGGTTCGCACCCTTTTACGGTGGACCGATCGACCTCTGGTATCCGATCAATCCCGCGGGGGATAGATACTCAAAACGCGACGATCGTGGCTGGCTCTTCGCAATCGGGCGGTTAAAGACCGGCGTTACGCGCCCGCAGGCCCAAACCGATATGCAGTTGATCGCGCGCCGCCTGGAGCAACAGTACCCGGAAGTGAATAAAGGATTCGGCGTAGAAGTTGAACCCCTCCACCAGGCGCTGTTCGGCTTCGCAGGCCGGTACTTGTATCCGCTGGCCGGCGCGGTCGGCTTTGTCTTGCTCATCGCGTGCGTGAATGTGGCCAACCTGCTGCTTTCACGAAGCGAAACCCGACGGAAGGAGTATGCCGTGCGCGCCTCGCTGGGGGCGGGAAGGAGCCGCCTGGTGCAGCAACTGCTGATCGAAAGCGGCCTGCTTGCCTTCGCTGGAGGTGCTCTCGGCATTGCATTGTCATTTGGAGGAATCCGGCTCTTTCGTGCGCTCGTTTCGGACTTTCCCAATTCCGACAGCATCAGCGTGGATGGAGCGGTGCTGCTGTTCACACTCGCAGCATCGGTCACAACGGCAATCCTTGCCGGTTCCTTACCGGCAATCTTCGCATCAAAGCCCGATCTGAACGTTGCACTGCGCACCGGCGAGCGGAGGACGTCGGCTGGCGGACGCAGCCGTGCGCGGCATATTTTCGCCATCGCAGAGATAGCGCTGGCAATGGTGCTCCTTACGGGAGCTGGGCTGATGATCGATACCGTACTCCGGTTGAAGCAGGTCAATCCCGGGTTCGACGCGCAGAACGTGATAACAGCGCAGCTCGAAGTACCCGAGGGAGGCAAATATGTGGAACGAGTGCCCGGCGGCAGTATGGAGAAAACATCCCCGCTCGTTACGCCTTTTTTCGAGCGAAGCCTCGACGAGGTCGCTGCTCTGCCGGGAGTCGAATCAGCCGGCATCATCAGCCATATTTTTGGTTCGGGTGCACGAAATTTCTATATTCTGGGGCATCCCGCCCTCCCCGCCAACGAGTGGCCGGGAATCGGCTACAACGAAGTGAGTCCTTCCCTGTTTCACACATTGCGAATTCCGCTCAAGCAGGGACGGTTCTTCGACGCACACGATAATGCCGGGGCGCCGTGGGTCGCGATCGTCAACGAAGCTTTCGCGCGCCGTTATTTCCCGAACCAAAACCCGATCGGCCAACGTATACTGATCCGGTACAGAGACTACCGCGTCAACGAGCCGCAGGCGCGGCAGATCGTCGGCGTTGTCGGCGATGTCAAGCAGTACGGCTTGCTGAATGCCGCGCCAGAGCTGATTTACGCTTCATACCTTCAGCAGCCGGCCGCGTTTCCCGGCGGCTGCATCAGCGACCACATCGGCCAGACACTGGCCTTGAGGACGGCCTCTAACCTAGACCACGTCAAAACAGAACTCGCGGGCGCGATAAAAAAGGCGGTCCGGGAAGTGAATCCTGACGTGCCGGTCACGCGGATCATGAGTATGGATCATCTACTCGCAATGACCATACAGGATCCTCAGTTCTACATGCGGGTTTTGGGGCTATTTGCCGCCATGGCTATTCTTCTCGCAATGATCGGAATTTACGGCGTGATGTCCTACTTCGTCACCGAACGGACGCGCGAAATTGGCGTGCGGATTGCCCTCGGTGCGCAGCGGCGAGACGTCCTCGCGATTATCGTCAAAGTAGCGTCAATGCTCTCTTTCGCCGGAACCGCAATTGGCATCGGATTGGGAATCGCGCTGACACGCCTGATCAGGCCCTTCCTCTTCGGAGTGAGCGCTACAGATCCGTTGGTCTTTGCGGCCGTAGCAGTCGCTTTACTTCTGACCGCGATGATTGCCTCGTATATCCCCGCCAGCCGCGCGACCAAAGTGGACCCGGCAGTAACCTTGCGGTACGAGTGATTGCTCTTCAGTGTTCGGACATTTTGGTCTCCATCTTTGGGGCCTTCTTGACCTTAGAAAAGTCGAAATCTTAGCTGTGGATCACGACGTGCAAACTTCGCCCGGTACCGCGCGGGCGCGCTGATCAAGTTCCCGATCGTCGCGCACGTTGGACGGAAGATGTGGTTTCGCGAGTCCGACAAGAAGCGCGGGTGGGCAGCAATTCTATTGCGCGATGCCGCCACTCCGTTCATCGTTGCATCGGCTTCAAGGGCGAGCATGTCGGGTGACAATACTTCGTCATTGATGACCAAATCGACCGTCCGGTCGACGCCAGGAAAGCGTACTTCGAAGGAAAGATACGGACGGTCTGTAATGCGCGGTTTATGGGCTCGCAGACCGTTTGTTCCCAGCCGCTCTGACAGCCAATTCTCATAGAACTTCGACGCGCTTTTCTCCTCGATCGACGGTAGCCGTAGGCCGTCTCTCACTTGCAGTCGGCTGACGTAGAGATCGTAGTCATTGATCTCGTCGCCCTGTAGGGCGTCCCGCACGGCACCCCCGCGAAGGATGGGGCTAGTGAAACCAAGCGCTTCAGCGCCGGCAAAGACAGGCGAAAATTTCTCGATAAGACGCGGATTATTGATGGTCCTGGGTTCCAGGCCGCGACGCAGATGCAGGTTGAAGAATTTAGAGACAAGCGTTCGCACGAGATAAGGCGCTGTGATTTGAATTTAGCGATGACCTCAGAAAGGCGCAAGGATTTCACATCCAGCGGGTGCAAAGTATGGCCTCCGATGGTGCCGTGTCACGTTGGTCAACTATTCGCGCTCTTTCTTCTGGTGAAGGGGCATATAAACCTCAACGCGCGTGCCCTGTCCTGGCGAAGAGGTCAGGTGAAGAGTTCCGCCCGCTAGACTGGCCCGCTCCTGCATGCTGATCAATCCGAGACCACCGCGAAAGCGCACATCCAACGGCGCAAAGCCCGGCCCATTGTCTTCGATTGTCAATCGCAACGAATCCGATGTTCCGGCCAGCGTGATTTTGACAGCCGCGGTACTTGCGTGCTTCGCGATATTGCGAAGTGCCTCTTGCGCGATTCGATACAGGGCGGTGGCGACGCCCGACGGGACATCCTCTGGCACAGACTGCATTTCGATTCCGACTTCTCGCGCTCCGCTGTTGCGAAAGTCTTCGCCCAATCGGATCAATGCAATTCGCAACCCCAAATCGTCCAGGATGGCTGGGTGAAGCTGGTGCGAAAGACGTCGAACTTCATTCGATAGGGCACTCATCTCCCGCTCAAGACCGTTCAGTTCGGCACGGATCTGAGCGGGATCTGTTGGGAGCTTCTGGCGTAAGCGGCTGATTGATATTTCGAGGGCCGCGAGGCGTTGCTGTAAGTCGTCGTGTAGTTCGCGCGCCAGCCGCCGGCGCTCCTCCTCTTGCGCCGTGAGCAGGCTCGCCGCGAGGGCCCGCAGTTCTTCTTTCGTTCGGTCGAGTTCGTGCTCCTTGGATTGAACCTGAGTTGCCAGTAAATCGCGCTCCAGTGCCGCCAGCCGCTCCCGTTCTTCTTGTGCATGCTTGCGCTCAGTTTCGTCACGCAGCACTTTTGCAAACCCACGAAGGTGCCCCTGATGATCCCGTATCGGAGTCGTTACCCATCTGGCCCAGAATCGTGTTCCGTCTCTCCGCACCATGCTGCGCTCGTACTCCGACCTTCCATCCGTCAGCGCGAGGCCTAAGTCGCGCTCGGACTCACGCACCGCGTTGTCTTCTGGTGTGAAAAAACACGTAACTGGCTGCCCCAGGATCTCTTCTTCCTTATACCCGAAGGTGCGCTCCGCTCCAAGATTCCAGCCCGCGACATTGCCCTGTTCGTCAACAGGGATCAGCGCGTAATCGGAAACATTTTCCACAAAAAGCCGGAACCGTTCCTCACTTTCGCGCAGCTCCTGCTGCGCCTGGCGGCGCACTGTGAGATCGCGCATCACCTTCGCGTAGCCCTGCATGTGGCCTGCTTCATCGCTCAGGCGAGTCATCACACCGGAACCCCAGAAACGACTGCCATCCTGGCGCACATGCCAGCGCTCATTCTCCGCCCGGCCCTCTGCCCGCGCTATTGCGAGTTCACGCTGATCATCCCCTTTCTGACGATCTTCAGGGGTAAAAAAGATGCTTCCGGATTTGCCCAGGATGCTCGCCTGGTCGTAGCCCAAAATGCGCTGGGCGCCTCGATTCCAGGCCGTGACACGATTGTTGCAGTCAAACGCGATGAAGGCGTAATCCTCAACGCTGTTCACAAACAGCTGGAAGCGACGTTCTGCCTCCTGCGCGGCCGCTCGGTCCTGTTCACAATCGGCGAGTTGACGCTCAAGCAACGCCATGCGTTGTAGCGGATTCGTTTGCCCCGAATCCTCGCCTTGTTGTTCATAGTCCATCAATTTCCCTCTTCCTATACCGGCGAAGGATATTGGAACCGCAGAACAGCTCGTAATTTGAGGCTGTGTCGGAACGAACGTCCGATGTCGGCTGCCGGATTGAGATCTCGCAATCCAGCGCAGCGATCAACTCCAGGTTACTCTCACACCGCCCAGTAACTATTGATTCTGGTTTTCAATTCCATTTAGCTTTCCATTCCCAAACTGAGCCGAGCCATAAAGGTGTCCGCTCCTGATCGTGTCGATTGCCTGATTCAGTTGCGAACTAACTGCCGTTTTAAGCAGGTAACCGCGTGCTCCTACATTGAAGGCTTCGCTGACGTAATCCGCACCGGTATGCTGGCTGATAAAGAGAATAGGCAGTTCGGGAGCGATACGCCGCAATTCGCGAGCGGTTGCAAAGCCTCCCATCACCGGCATTGTCACGTCCAGCAGAACCATCTCCGGGTGAGTCTCGGGTACCAACCTGAGACCTTGCGTTCCATCTTCCGCTTCGCCGACAACCTCGTGCCCGTATTCTTTCGCGAGCTCGCGGAGTGCCGCTCGAATTTCCGGTGAATCATCAACTATCAGTAATTTCACGTAAGCAGACCTTCGTATAGTTTCAGCCGGATTGCCGGAAGCCTTCAACATGCACACGTGCGGTTCACTTGCTAACACTGACTAGACCCTTTTCAGGCCCATTTAGGGTGCTGGCATTTCCACTTGCCGCTGTACTTGCGGAAATTCGATAAGCTACCTCTTGGTTGATGATGGACGCTCCTGCACAGGAAAGACCTCGTCTTTTAATCGCCGACGACAATGACGCAACGCGTTACCTGTTTCGTTTGTTGGCCGAATCGCAGTGCGAAGCCGTGGGAGAAGTGGCCAACGGCCAAGACACTATCGAAGCCGTGGAGCGGCTTGCCCCAAATCTGCTGATAATGGATATCTCCATGCCGGGAATGAGCGGTTTTCAAACAGCCCGCATTCTCATTGCCAGGAGGCCCGAACTGAAGATAATTCTGGCGAGCGGGCACGCTCAGCCGGAGTATGCCGATGAGGCGCTGCGTCTCGGCATCAAAGGCTACGTCCTGAAGCAGGCCGCCGCAACGGAGTTGCCGGACGCCATACGCGAGGTGCTCGCCGGAGGTCTATTCCGCTCTCCGCGCCTCGGACTGCATTCGGGCGCTTTCACAGGAGACTAGAATAGCCGCTGCACTGGGAATGTCGAACAATCAACTCACCTTGCAAGCCGACCGGAACGAGCAGGATCTCGAACGGTTGTATCGGCTGCAAGTTCGGGAACTGGAAGATTTTGCTATGTTCGTCAGCACTCCACGCGGTATTATCACCACCTGGAATCGGTGCGTCGAAAAGACTTTCGGGTATTCAGCGGACGAATGGATCGGTCAGCATGCCGGCATTATCTTCAATGAGGAAGACCGGGCTGCAGGTGTTGTGGAACAGGAACTGCAAACCGCAGCCGATCAAGGGTGCTGCGTAGATTTACGTTGGCACCAGCGCAAAGACGGAACCTGCATGTCCATGTAGAGCAAGACCCGTCGGCGACCAGGGTCGCTCAGTTCTCAGGACGGTTTCGACAGCGCCTGAACGGCTGATTCTAACGACAGCATGACAGCTGGTTGCCGCAGCGAAGACAGTGCCGTCCGGAAGAACGGCTACCCCCCTCACGAAAGGTAGTTTGTTCCCCAGCTTGTGATCAGCGAAATCTACGTCGCACCACGGAACAACCAGAGGGTGCTTGATTACTTCGGCGGCACCACGGAAATTCACCTTCAGCAATCCGGTCCAGGTTCCCGCGTATACTGAATCGCCCGGGCCATTTGCCAGGGCTGTAATTCCGTCGTCCCACGACGCCAACATTTGCTTTAGCTCATCTGAGACCTTCGACTGTTTCCCGTCTGGCTCGATTCGAGACAGTTCGACGGCACCGGGGAACATTGGATCGCCGTTCGATTCGCCGCTGCTGTAATAAAGCGCTCCGTCCTCAGCTATCGTATCGGCGCTCCGCCGCCCGCGTAGATCAGAGCTGGGATCGAGCCTGGAGGAGTAACCCTCTCGAAGTATCTTGGCTCGAATTGGCAAAACGGCGAGGCGATCAATCGCGAGCCAGTGTCCGTCGCTGATGGTCTTCACGACAGTCGTTCTGCCGTGAGCATCGATCCGGTACAACGCATTTCGTGAGTCGATGAAAAAAATATCGCCCTGAGCGTCAACAACAATGCCCGATGCGGGATGCGCTCGGGCGGTTGCGAGCAGAAGCAGGAAAGCTAATAGGGTTCGTGCAGCCCAGCCAGCCAAAGTTGCGCGCAGGATGTGCAGCAGGTTATCGCGCTTGCCGTCAGCCAGCTTCATGCCTACGCTTCCGCCGGTGGGCAGATCCTGTTCGGCACCGATATCGGCTACATCGACCACAACGACACCGCCGAAGAATTTCAACTCATGTCGCGCGCGGGCATGAGCTTCGCCCAGATCCTCGCCTCCCTTACCACTAACCCCGCTCAACGCTTCGGCTACGCGACGCACAGCGGCCGCATTTCCCAAGGCTTCGATGCCGACCTTGTGATCGTGAATTCCGATCCGTCGGCAGACATCACCGCACTCGCCCACGTGGCCTACACCATTCGGAGTGGGAAAGTAATTTTCGACAGCAGTCGTTCGCTGCCCGAAACCGCTCGTGATCGCAGAAATCCATAAACGCATTCCTTGACTTATGGAGCTTGACGACCGTTTGGCCGTCTAGGCGCACTCCGCCGATATGAAGTAGTTGTTAGCAGTTCGTCGGCAATCCCTCAATTAGGATCACGAACGTGTAGTCGCAAGGGTTGACAAACCCACTACACAGTTTCGAGTTGCGGCGGGATACCGGGCGATTCGGAATCGACAACCCACTATGAAATGTTGGAGGGCGCGGAAATTCGGTTGTTCGAAGCCTTAAGTTAGCGCCTACTGGGCGGAGCCCGGCTACCCCCTATCGGTTACCGGGACCATCTGTCGCTATCGCCGCCAAGCACCATTTCCGTAACGTTCTCAAAAGAGACGTCCAGCTCTGATGCGATAAACGTTCGGAAACGCGCGCTATCGAGGAGGCCCGCCATGCCAATGACGCGCTCTCCCGGAAACCGCGAAACGGTCAGCGCGGTCCAGCACATTGCATCGAGAGGATTGGTGACGAGAATTAAAATGGCGTCCGGCGATTGTCTGGCGACTTGCTCGGTCGGATCGCGTGCCTCATCGAGTTTCTTGAATTGCGGCCCGGCATCAGGCACTGAGTACAGTTCTTTGCGGGCGGCTTTCTGGCCATTGCCTAGCTCGTTCTGGTCATCATACTGACAACCGGTCACGGCATATGAGCGAATTGATGGTTTTCGGTTCCAATTACTGCCCGGTCACGGCTAAAGACCACTTCTTCCACCGTCGCCAACGATAGATCTTCCGTCGCACGATCAAGCCACCTGAAACCGGAGTGCTTGGTTGCACTTGGGGCCGGCAGTCCGTAAATCCGATGCGCCGTGTGCGTCTATTCACATCTCAGCGCCACCATTGAGTCCACCTGCGTCGCCCGCCGGACCGGGATCAGCGTTGCGGCACAGGCGACGCCGAACAGGAAAAGCGGCACCGTCACAAACGTGCTGGGATCATGTGCGCCGATTCCGAACATCATGCTGGAAAGCACGCCCGAAACCAAGCTTGCCAGAAGAAGGCCAACGGCACCTCCGATCAACACCGGGCGCTGTGCCTGCCACAACACATGCCGCATGATCTCCGCCTTACTAGCGCCGAGAGCCACACGGATGCCGATATCTCGCGCTGACCGGCTTACGCTATACGACACCATTCCATAAACGCCGATAGAGCTCAGAAGCAGAGCCAGTGCGCCTAACGAGCCTGCCAGGCCGGCGACCAGACGCGAGGGCGCGCGCCATACCTCGAGATAGTCACTGAGTTTGCTCACTTCCACCGGAATATTCGGGTCGATGAGACCGGCTGCGCGACGAATTTCCTTAGCCACATCGCTGAACTTCATCGCATACCGGACCATCACGTAGCTTCGCGCGTCCTCTTGGGGGCGGGCTGGATAGTAAAGATAGCTGGTGTCGTATCGGCCAAGATGAGCGACCTGCGCGTCCTTGGCGACCCCGATCACCACGTGTTCGCGACCCGTGGATTCCCTAATAATCTTCCCCAACGGCGCCTCAGCTGGCCAGAGCTTGTGAGCGGTGGATTCGGTGACGATAACGCCATCGGTGTCGTGCGCGTCTTGCGGCGAAAAGTCTCGGCCAAGGACTATGGGGATGCCCAGAAGGGAAAAGTAACTCGCCGAAACATGGTTGTACTCGATCGGAACCACCCTGTTCTCGCCTCCGGGGATCGTAACGCGGTCGGCAGAAAAATCATGGCTCAGCGGTGCACATTCGGCCTGCGCAACCTCCATCACGCCGGGCAACCTGCCGAGTCGCTCTCGGAACCGCATCATGAACCGGGTGGCGTGCGCCGGATCGTAGCCGTCGTTACCAAGGTCTAGGAATATCGCCGCGACGCCGTTCATCTCAAACCCCGGATTGACAGTCTGCGCATAGTAGAGCGCGCGCAAAAGCAGCCCGCAGGCGATCAGCAAGACCATGGACAGCGCGAACTGACAGCTCACCATGGCGTTCAACAGGAAACGTCCGCCTCTTTGGCGTGAACCCGCGATAGTGACATCTCCCTTCATGCTGCTGGTCAGATCAAGCCGCGAGGCTTGTAATGCCGGAGCTATTCCGAAACCCATACCGGTGAGAACGCTGAGGAGGAGCGCGTATCCGAGCACGCGAAAGTCAGGAGCAACGTTGAACGCGAACGGCGGAATCTCCCGGGGGAGATGAGCAACAACAAAATATATGATGCGGCTGAAGCACAAGAACGCCATCAGCGATCCAAGCACGCCGCCGACAACCGAGAGGAGAAGGCTCTCGGTCAGCAATTGCCGCACTAGGCGCCAGCGGCCCGCACCGAGCGAGAGCCGCATCGCGATCTCTTTCTGCCGCACGGAAGCTCGCGCAAGCAGAAGGTTCATCACGTTCGCACACGCGATCAGCAGCACCAAGGCGAATGCGGCCAGGATCACGGACGTGACCGGTATCAGGAACTCTCGCTCTTCCGGGCTCGACAAGAATCGAGCCGTATGAATCGACAGCGTCGTCGTGCGCCGGGGATGCAACTTATCCATGCGGCCCGCGATGACGCCGAAGTCCGCGCGCACCGCGCCGAGCGTCACGCCAGGCCGTGTGCGTCCCAGCATCGCCAGCCAGCTCATATTGTCATTCGACAGCCGGTCCTCGCCAGGTTCAATCGCCTTCTGCATGGTTACGGGCACCCAGAACGCACTCGCAATGGGCTCTGTGCCGGTGAAGCCAGGGCGCGCAATGCCAATGACCGTGTAAGCGGTCCGGTTTAGCGTGATTGTTTTGCCGATCAGTGCGGGATCTGCTCCGAATCGCGAACGCCACAGCGCATCGCCTATCACCACCACGGCATTCGCTCCCGGGCTAGTACAGTCGGAACTCGCAAACCCCCGGCCGTGCGCGGGATGCTCCCTCAATACATCGAAATAGTTACAAGAGGCGGCAGTGCCTAGAATCTGCTGCGCATTCCTGTCGGCCAGCGTTGCTTCGAGGTAAGGCTCGTATGCGATCAACCCGGAAAACACATGATTCTCGTTCTGATACTCGCGATATTCCGAATATGAGAACCAACCGTAGTTGTTATGGACGTAGCGGTCACCCTGGCCGTGGAAATGAAGGATCTGATCGACGCCGACGAGTTCTCCCGCATGCGGAACGGGAAGCAGACGGAGCGCCAGTCCGTTCAGCACCGAGAAGATTCCAACATTGATACCCACCCCGAGCGAGACGGCCAGCAGCGCGGCCAGCGTCAGCCCCGGACTCCTCCGCAGCGTGCGGGCGCCGAACCGTAAATCCTGCATCAACTGCTCGAGCCACGCGCTCTTCCAGACTTCGCGTGTCTGTTCCTTGATCTTTGACACATTACCGAACTTGCGCAACGCTGCGTATCGAGCGTCTTCCGGCGACATGCCGCCGTCGATATTGTCTTGCGTTTCTCTTTCAAGATGCTCGCGGATATCCTCGTCAAGCTGTTTGAGCATGCGTTTTCGTCTGCTCATTTTTCCTCCTGGGTTGCCGGCCGCAGGACTTGTGCGATGGCGTCCGCCAGCTTCTGCCATTTGCCGGTTTCGATGGACAACTGCTTTTTGCCTTTCGCTGTCAGGCCATAGAACTTTGCGCGGCGATTGTTCTCGGAGGTCCCCTCCGCAACCGAGATCCAACCCCGCTTGATAAGCCGATGTAATGCGGGATAAAGCGATCCCTGCTCAACGTGGAGCACATCGTCCGACCGGAATTCGATCGCCTTTGCGATGGCTTGACCGTGCGTGGGTCCGAGTTGTAACGTACGCAGAATCAGAAGATCCAGGGTGCCCTGCAACAACTCGATCCGTTCTTTTTGCTCACGGGTAGACATTCTAGATGATCATGATCACCGTTCAGGTAGAATGTCAAGGTAAATCTACTCTTTCCATTTTGGGCCTAATTCGTCCGATGCTGCCGCTGGCCACGAACAGTCGTTGTCGCAGCTTGCAAAAGCAACAACGTCAACCCATCGAAGCGGAAACGGGCGGTATCGAGGAGGCCCGCCATGCCAATGACGCGCTCTCCCGGAAACCGCGAAACGGTCAGCGCGGTCCAGCGCATTGCATCGAGCGAATTGATGACGAGAATCAAAATGGCGTCCGGCGACTTGCTCGGTCGGATCGCGTGCGTCATCGACTTCCTGAATTGCGGCCCGGCATCAGGCAATGGGTACAGTTCTTTGCGGGCGGCTTGCTGGCCATTCCCTATCTCGCTCTGGTCATCATCGTGACAACGGGTCACGGCGTATGAGCGGATTGGTGATTTTCGGTTCCAATGACTGCCCGGTTGCGGCTAAACGTGCTGCATCCGATCGACGACCTTGCCGTCGAGCTCTCTGGGCCGCAATGTGAGTCACGGTGAATATCACCGCCTCAAAACGCACAGGATTGGCGTCTTTCGGGCAGTAAAATCAGCGTCGAATCGAGCTTTCCCCTTAACCTCTTCAGAACCTTTGGACTTTAAAGCAATCTTTTCGAGCGCATTCGTGGCCTCCGAATTGCACCTATCGATAGCGGATACAAAACCCTTAAGGAGAAGCGAAACAAAATGCGTTCAACTATTTTTCGAAAACTCGGTTATCTGCCCCTTTTGGCAGTGACTCTTTCATGTATTGCGTTCGCGTCGCCAGCGGAAAGCGCCAAAAACTCTACTGTGACGGAATGCCAGGTATGGAACTTCGAGAGCGAAGCCAAGGATCTGCTGAAGGAGATCAAATCTTTCAGCGCAAAGTTAAAGACTGACGCCAGTACTCTCGAATCATACAAATGGCAGACTCAATTAAGTTGGCGGACTCACGCGGATCAACTGACCAACGCGCGGGAACATATCAACGCGATTGGCGAACGGCTGGATCGCCTACAGGCGATTCAATCTGTTACTGCGCCTTGGCAGCAGCGCGCAATTGATGAGATCGTCCCGGTGGCAGCTAACGTGGCGGCTCATACTGAAGCGGCCATTCAACATCTGAATGAAAACCGCTCGTATCTGTACGCTCCGGTTTACGCCGACCATCTAACGTCTATCTCGGATCGGTCCGCAGAATTGAAGGACTCCGTGGACGCTTTCTTGGAATACGGCGACACCTCGGATAAGCTCGATCGTGTGCAGCAACAATTGGATCGGCTTCAGGAGAGGATTGGTCTCTCCGAATCGTAAGCAGCGATTGTCCGCGGCGTGAAAGCGCACAGGCCGTTTTGCTGGCCGTTGTGCGCGCTCAGAAGGAAACTCGGGTGCTCGGCCTTTTTAGGCCGCCGTCTCCCGAGTTCCTCTTTTTTGTGAATGCGTCATGATTGCACGTGTCGAAGCATTGCACTGGCCCGTCAATTGCATTTCCTCAAGTGGAATGCACCAGGGGAACCTCATAACAATGGAAAGCCGCGCAGCTGCTACAACAGCATTCGTTTTTCACCGTCCGTTTGATTCCGCCTTGCCTCAAATCCGTAGAGCCATTCGGAATGACCAGCTTTCGATCGCTGCTGAAATTGACGCGGCGCAGAGGGTCAAGCGCGCACTTCAGATTTACGTGCCCCCGTGCCGGGTTCTGCTAATCGACAATCCAGCAATCATGCTGGAAACGACAGCAATCGACCGTGCGTCCGGGATCTTCATACCGCTGCACCTGGTCGTTTCTGGCGCCGGGGATCGCACGCTCGTCCACATGCTGAACCTGGAACATATTCGGCACAGCGATCTGCCTATAGGCGTCAGAGCGCCGGTTTTAGATCTTCAGCGTCAGATTCTTCGCTCATTGGGGAGAATCGCAGAAAGAGCTCGCAACCCTTTTGAGCTGGCCGATCGCGGTGAGGATCCTTCCATAGCGCAACCGGCCGATCGCGTTCATGAGACCGAGGTGGTGTAGAAATCGAGAATCTGGAAAAATTGTCTCGGAGAGACAAGATGGCGCGGAAGGATCTAGTGCGTGTGGTTGGCGTGATAGCTGTCACTATCGGCATCGGCATGGTGCATTCCTATACGCCCGATTCGATGCTCCAACTGCATTATCTGATCCAGCGACTGTTCTATGTGCCAGTGGTTTACGCCGGCCTGTATTTCGGGTGGCGCGGTGGTCTCTCCGCAGCCCTGCTGGCTGCCTTGGCGTATTTGCCGCAAATCCTGGCGACTTGGAAACTGCATCCAAGTTACTCCATCAATCAATGTGCGGAAGTAGTCCTGTTTTGCGTTGCCGGCGTAGTAGCCGGCCTGCTTGCCGACCGAGAACGCAGGCAGAAAAGGACTTTGCAAGAAACGGCCGAACAGTTATCGCGGGTATACGGAGAATTGCAGGACAATTTTGAGCGCATGAAACGAGCCGAGCGGCTCTACGCGCTAGGCCAACTGTCAGCGGGATTGGCTCACGAGATCCGGAATCCCTTGGCGAGTATCGAAGGTGCCGCCGCAGTTCTCCTTCGTGAGCCTCCGTCAGAAGACCGGAGAATTGAGTTTCTGCAGATCATTCAGAAAGAATCGCGGCGCTTGAATCGATTGCTGACGAACTTTCTGAATTTTGCCAAGCCGCGCGAACCCGAGTTCAAGAACATACGAGTTGAGCACATGTTGGATTCCGTGATTGCTCTTTCGGAGCATGCGATTCGTCACAATCAAATCGTATTCCGTAAAGAAGTTGCTGAGGGCCTAACGGAGCTTGAATGCGACTCAGAACAGCTCACGCAAATTCTGCTGAATCTCACGATAAACGCGATTCAGGCCATGCCACAAGGAGGAGAAATCGTCCTTTCCGCTCACCGTCAGGACGGCAATGCTGTGATTGAAGTCCACGATCAGGGGACGGGTATAAGCGAACAGGACCTCGAGAAGATATTTGATCCTTTTTTTACAACGAAGGAATCGGGTACTGGCCTTGGACTTCCCGTTGCCCATCAGATCGCGGCAAGGCAAGGCGGCGTTCTGACTGCTACTAGGAATGCTGATAAGGGTATGACATTCTCACTGGAGATTCCTCTTTCTCGCGAAAGGTAGAAGAATGGAGAAACGCGTTCTGGTGGTCGATGACGACGAGAGCCTCAGGCGAGTTACCCAAGTGCAACTCGAACAAGCAGGATTCAAGGCCACAACTGCGAGTGACGGAATCGAAGCACTAAGTATTCTTCAGAAATCAGCTCCCGATCTTGTGATCACTGATCTGAAAATGCCGGCGATGTCCGGACTCGAGCTGCTGCGGCGAATACGAACGGATTACCCCGACGTTTTAGTCGTGATGCTCACCGCATTCGGCACGGTCGAAAGCGCCGTGGAAGCAATGAAAGCAGGCGCATACGATTACATAACGAAACCTGTTCATCCCGACGAGCTGGATTTGGTTGCACGCCGGGCTCTCGAACATCTCCACTTGATCGAAGAGAACCGTTCGCTACGGAGCAGCCTGGATGCAAAGTACGGGTTTGAAAACATCATTGGGCGATCCAGCTCATTGCTTTACGTGCTCGACATGGCCGCCAGGGCTGCGCAGACCGACGCAACGGTGCTGATTCACGGTGAAACGGGCACGGGGAAAGAGTTACTTGCTAAAGCTGTTCATTTCAATAGCAGGCGACGCGAAAAGCCATTCGTCACTATTAATTGCGGTGCCATACCGAAGGATCTTTTGGAATCCGAGTTGTTCGGGCACGTGAAAGGCTCCTTTACCGGCGCCGTTGCTCATAGGAAAGGCAAGGTGGAATCGGCGGACGGCGGGACTTTGTTCCTCGATGAGATTGGAGAAATGCCCCTTGAGCTACAAGTAAAGTTGCTGCGGCTCATTCAACAGGGCGAAATAGAAAAAGTCGGCGCACCTAGCGCAAGCACGGTGGATGTGCGCGTCATCGCGGCAACGCACCGGGACCTTGAAGCCATGATCGAGGACGGCACGTTTCGAGAAGATCTGTATTACCGGCTTTCGGTCATCCCCTTAGAACTGCCGCCCCTTCGCGAGCGTCTCGACGACATCCCTCAACTCGTCGAGCACTTCTTTTCGAAATTGAAGCAGAAGCACGGCCGGGAAAGTCTCGTCCTGCCTATCTCACTACTGCCGTACTTCAGTAACTACCGCTGGCCCGGAAATATTCGCGAATTAGAGAACATTATCGAGCGCTTAATTGTGCTGACTCCCGGAAACGAGATCGCCGTTTCTCATCTGCCGGCGTTTCTGCGCCGGGAACATGCTTCTGTCGACGCATTAAACATAGATCTTCCCTCACAAGGCATTAGTCTGGAGGCGATTGAGAAGGAACTGATCCTGAAAGCGTTGGAAAAGTTCAATTGGAACCAAACGCACGCAGCCAAGTATCTCGACATCAGCCGCAAAGCCCTGATCTACCGTATGGAAAAGCATGGCATTCAAAGACGTGACAGCGCTCATGACGAGGAAGAAACGGAACATGCTGTTGAGTAAATGCTCCCGTTGATCTCTAGCGAAATAGTTCGGTTGGGGTGTCCTCCGGGGACACTCG
>CAVTRH010000016.1:0-80540 GCA_963736985.1 uncultured Acidobacteriaceae bacterium | reverse complement strand
AGCTGTGTAGCCGCGGAAGCTCTTCTCACAGAAATAGGGGATCGTTTGGTCGCTTCTCCACGCTCCGGATCTGCACCTTGTTGGTCTCAGCTAGAACGAATGGCGGCGGCCGCGCCATGCTGGCGAGTACCCGACGATGTACGGGTACACGGACTGGGTACAGATGCCACGTGTCGTGCCATTCTCCGTGGAGGAGCATTGTACCCGTGTCAGGCGATTTTCCTCGGCCCGACTGTGTGCGTCGTGTCGCCGGAAGGATGTATATCAAAGACCAAAGAACGTCATAATTGGCGGCACGGAGTGGCTCCCCCATTCATGCTCATTGAAGGAAGCGGCGTGCTGGTGAGGCGGCACATGACGGCCGTCCAGACCCAGGTCCTGGAAGGGCTTTTCCACGTCGTGCAACGGGTCGATTCCGACGTTCCTATCCGTTATCTGACCACGGCTGAACTCGCCGAGCTGTCTGGGGCGGACGCCCAGCGCTATAAATGGCGCGTTGAGAACACCTTCAGAGAAGGGACATAGGCCTATGTGATCTCGCCTCGCTGGGCATGCTTGACCAGGTTCGTGGCGGGCTGTGTCACCACAATTGCCAGCTTGCCCGAAGCTGTCTCCTTCCAACCATTCTCGGCGGTGAGCGCCGCGGCCAAGCACGCCGGGCGATCGGTGTAGGACCGTTCTGCGCATCTGATCTTGTCCGTTAAGCGGCTGGGCAAGAGCGACATAATGAGGGAAAGGACAGCTCTACGAGGAATTGGCACCTGCGCGCCGCTACCGGCGAGGACTCCTCCGCTCTGTTTAGCAGACTAGAACCCGGGAACAGTTAAGAAGACGATGCATATAAAGCGGTTCAGCATCCCGCGTTGCTCGATTGCGCTCGGTTTCTTAAAGCGAATAGCCATCGAATGGAGCACGGACAACGCTACTACCTGGAGCGCTTCCGTGGCGTTCTATACGGTACTTTTTCTTGCGCCACTTCTGATCCTTACGGTTGCTATTGCCGGTGTCGTCTATGACAAGAGAGTGGCGCAAGCGCAGTTGGTCTTGGGCCTGCGGGATCTGCTCGGTCCTGAAATAGGTCCGGCAATTCAGGTTCTGCTGACGAGTCCACGCAAGCCGGTGACCAGTTTGATTGCGACCCTGTCTCGGCATTACAACCTTGTTTTTCGGCACATCAGCCGTATTCACCGAACTTCGGAATGCTTTGAATGCATCTGGCACGTACCTGCTCATGGAAACCGTACACATTTTGCGAATTTCTTACGTGTGGCCAAACAACGCGTGTACTCCTTTCTCATGATCCTTGCCCTTGGCCTGCTTCTTCTCGTCTCGTTGGTCCTGAATAGCTGGCTTGGGACCATGACAAGATTTTTCGGCTGGCAAATGTTGGCTTCCGGCTATCTCCTGCATGTGACAGTGTTCTTCACTTCTTGCCTCGTGATTACTTTCGTGTTTTCGGCCGTATACAAATTGATTCCAAACGTACGTCTGAACTGGAGTGACGTCTCCATAGGCGGAGGTGTCACTGCCATATTGTTTATCATTGGCAAACAGATCATCGCGCTGTACATTGGCAGGTAAATTTGGGATCAGCGTATGGGGCGGCTGGGTCGCTCATCATTGTCCTGATCTGGGTGTACTACTCGGCGCAAGTCTTCTTCTTCGGAGCGGAGTTTACGAAAGTATACGCGGAGGCCTTCGGCTCGCAAAAAAGCCTGGCAGATAGGCAGAACAAACTTTCGGCCAACGAACGATTCGAGGCGGGGCGAGCGATATCGGGCGTGGCTCATGATTGAACGACGAGTTCGCGTGAAAGAAAGAGACCGCGCCTTTGAGATGGGGGAGCAAACAAGGCAAGGTGTTCACTGCCCACGAGGGCTAGCGCGCTGAAGGACAGTTGATAGCCGCTCAGCGTGCCCTCACCTAAACGCCCGGCCCCTGCTTTTGGCCCGTCGGGTGATTCAGGGACTCCGACGTCGACGCGACATGCTAGCGAGATACCGACATAGCCGGGGCTGCAACTACCACTCTCTGAACTGTGCCCTTCATCCAAACCAGCGACGCCATGAAAGGAAGCATGCTCACAAGCAAGAATTACCAATTTCCCGAAAGAGTGAACGTTGGGAACACCGGATTGAAGACCACAATTATGGCTGCGAACAGCGCTGTGAACGTGTATTGCCGGGTCCGAAACTCTGGAAGACAACGAGCATCGCACCGAGTCCAATGGCAAATCGCACCACCGCCTCGTATGCGGAAAGGTAGGGTGGTGGGAACACATACAGAGACAAAGTGGTCGCGATCAGGAGCACGCCGAGGCAGGCCCATTTAACAGCTTTGGCACGCGAGGCTACGCCCTGTCTTTCCTGCAGTAGATTCTTCTCCAGCCAAGCATTCCACCTTTTTTTATCTAACGCCTTTTGCGTTCGCCCCACTAAGTCTTCCGGGCCTTGGTACTCAATGATATTCGACATATACTTCCGCTTTCTGTAATACAGTTGGCTCAGAACGACGACGGGAACGAAAGGGCCACTATCGCGAGACGCTGGTTCTCAGCACCTCGGGACCGGAGGGAGATTTTACTGTGCTATCGTTCTCGCCGGTTACAAACACCTCGAAGTTCTTTCTTGGTGTTACCGTCTGGAAAGTACCTTCCAGCTTTCCGTTCACCTTGAGCTCCCCCTGATTTTCCGGTTCAGAGCCTTTGTCTTGCAGCCAGACAATATAGTTTGCTTCCGACGGCGAAAGGCTCGTAGGATTCGCAAGGTGCTCAACCGTCAACTTCAGCTCGGTGTTGCCATTGCGATCCTTCCCGATCTCAACGGAGCCTTTCGCCGCCGGAACGATGGAAGCGGCGGTCAACGGGAACTTCTTAGCCGCGAAGACAAGAGCCGCGGAGAGTACTGCCCCAGTGATAATTGATCCGATTTTGTGCATGCGGCGTTATTCCCTGCTCCTTCAGTTAATGTCAAATAGGAAAGCGGTTCCCGATAGGTACTCATCCACTCAATAGGGTGGCTGCTGACTGTTCCGTTGGATTCCTTGATAGAAGCCCATTCGACGTCGTCCTTAAGCTCGATGAAGACTCCGTGTACGTATTTGTGCGGCCCTTCGGCTAGAACTACCTCATCGCCCGCTCGAAACTTAGGGTTGTTTATTGCGTCAGCAATTCGGACTGCGTCACTCAGTATTTTAGTTATCTCCCATAAAGCTTCCTTTACCAGTTTAGGTGAAGTGGCAGCGGTTTGTCAACGGATATGACAAGGCCACTTAACCGCTGACAGTAAAGCAGTGACACGGTCACGTGCGTGTGTGACGCGGCCCTTATCAACTATCTACCAGCCTAGCGTCGATTACTTCATCTCCCAGCCAACTCGAACTTAAAGGCCGAGGGCAGTTCGTGAATCAACGAGGTATTGTTCTGCTCCTCTTCGCGCAGCCGAGCCGCCCGATGCTCGATTGTCTCGCGTTTCAGCCTGTTAATCTGGTCCTTCGGCTTCCTTTGTTCCGCCGACAGGGAGGTTTCCCATTGTGCTCCACAAGTTGGTCGAACGGGATGCCGGTGACAAAAATGACGGTTGAAACCTCGACGTCATCCGACTGCACAAGCCCTTGAGAGTCCAGGCGCCGGTCCTCCGCACGCTCCAGGTATGTGTAACGTACTCGCGTGCCTCCAACTCCGGTTTGTAGCGGCGATGGAGCGCCCACGATGCTGGCGACATTCGGCGCGAGGTAATCGTTCTGCAGTTGCGCCGCAGAACCGTGATCATGATGATCATGGTCCGCATCATGACTTCCGCCCTAGAAAACGATTGCCCGCCCCCTAACATCCGTACTGTTATCTCAACATTCGTAGATACTCCGCCGGATACGTCGACGGGCATGCCCCCAAAGAAGTGGAGGAACCCCCCTCTGCACGGGACCCGCCTTCGTCTTTCCAAACGTCGACAGCTTTGCTGGAGCACGAGACTTGGTTCTGGACCGGAAATGGTCGGCCGTGTAGCCGCTCATGCTCGCGAAACCCGAGCCTTGCGGGCGAGTTGGACAAGTTATAAAAACTTCTACTCTTCTGAATGTGCCGCGCATGAGCGACAACACTCGTGTAAGGCAGCCCCAGAAATGATCGTCCTCTGATGATTTGAGTTATTTCCAAACAGTTGCAACTCTCATGTCGCACGGCATCAATCACATGAGCTATGGCACGATCCATCCGGGACTGATCATTGGAGCCGAACGCCCGCGTACGGATCTCGTTAGCCATATAGAAGAACGTCCATCCCGCGTTTCCCAGTTCTCTGTCCAACTGAGCGCTATTGGATTCGGTGATGGATGACCATCCTGCTGAATAGGGTTGAGTCCCGACGATAACTAGTTTTGGAGTACGAGTGCCGTCTGCGATGAGCATCGTGCCGACACGAATAGTTTTTGTCATTGTTTTATCAACGATTTCGCAAGAACACCGCTTCTGGCCTTACGGCCGGAAGCGGGCTTTATTTACGAGCCGATCTTTGCTGAGATTGTTTCTATCGCTCTCTTCCTTAGCCTTCAGGAGCCCTGGCGCCCGTTCCGCGTCCAGGCGGACTCCTTCTGCCAACGCAGCATCTGCTAAAGCGCTCAGGCCTTTGGAAATGACAACCAGCTGAAAATTAGGTCCGTAAGGGAGCTGAATGAGGCTGAACGAACTATCCGCATCTTCCCAACGGGCAATGACCTGCTGCGTGTCTTCCGAAAACTCCGCCGGCAGCACGAAGCTTACCCCAGCTTTAACTGGCGCGCCATATTTTGCGGACACGGCGGCGATGATGTCATCGGAGGTAAGCCCTTTGATCTTTTCAGCATCATAGTCGATAATCATGCGAAACAGCCGACCGTTATAGAAGCTAAACAAGACCTGTTGTACTGCCTCGGTATCGCGCGAAGAAAACCGCTCAGGATCTCACGTTAGCTCCTGAATCCGGGCTGGACGTTGATGGATGGTCGTCACTTCGGATACATTCATTCCTGAATGCTTCACAGCCGCACTCAGAGTCATTTTCAGTTGAAAGCCGCGATATGTGGAAAGGTCCGCTCCGCCTAACAAGGGCGAGAAAAGCAGAAGCAATTAAGCAGCTTATTAGCTGAACAAACTCTTGACACAGTTTTCTCCTTACCCGGAGTGGCGCCGTAAGTCGCGCGACACTGGTCTCAGATTTAGCGGTTGATTAAACTTCTAAGATTCCCGATCTCTAACCGACCGGGAATACAGAGAAGCGGTTGCGCTTGAGGAGGCCGGCGAAATGCGCGGGGTGCAACACAAACTTAGAACGGCAGAGCTCTGTTCGCCGAATTCGGGTCCATAATTAGGATTCGCCGAAGCAGAATATTGGTGCTCGTGGGGCTCGCAAATCATAGCTTCTGTCGTCAGCATTAACGAGGCAATCGAGCCCGCATTCTGCAGCGCGGAGCGCGTTACCTTGGTCGGATCGATGACGCCGGCCTTCACTAAATTTCATAGTGGGCCGTAGCGGCATTGAAACCGTAATGCACGTTGCCCTGGGTCCGGATATTTTCTATGACGACGGCGCCTTCGTGTCCGGCATTGTTCGCAATCTGACGAACTGGCTCTTCACATGCCCGCCTGACAATTGCAACACCAACCTTCTCATCCGCCGCGACGACTAGGGAACCGAGAACATAAGCAGCCCGTAACAACGCCACCCCGCGACCGGGCACGATACCTTCTTCCACAGCCGCTCGCGTGCGTTTAAAGCATCTTCGACCCGAGCTTTCTTCTCTTTCATCTCCACTTCAGTGGCCGCACCGACCTTGATCACTGCCACGCCTCCGGCTAATCTGGCGAGCCGTTCTTGCAGCTTCTCGCGATCGTAATCCGAGGTGGTCTCCTCAATCTGGGCCCGCACTTGCTTGGTGCGAGCCTGAATAGCGCTCTGGCCACCGGCGCCGTCGATAATTGTGGTGCTCTCTTTCTCCACTGTCACGCGCTTCGCCCGGCCGAGATCATCAAGGCCCAATTTTTCAAGCTTGATGCCGGTCTCCTCCGCGATGGCTTTACCCCCGTCAGGATGGCGATGTCTTCCAGCATGGCTTTGCGCCGGTCACCGAAGCCAGGCGCTTTCACCGCGCAGACATTTAACTTTCCACGCAACTTGTTTACTACTAGCGTGGCCATGGCCTCGCCATCAACGTCCTGCGAAATGATCAACAGCGATTTACCCGCGCGGGCGAACAACTGGAGGACCGCATCGAATCCTTCATGCTGGAGATCTTCTTTTCGTGAATGAGGACGTAAGGCTTTTCGAGAACAGCTTCCATCCGCTCGGCATCAGTCGTGAAATAGGGTGTGACAAATAGCCACGGTCGAATTGCATCCCATCGACCGTTGTCATTTCAGTGGACATGGTTTTCGATTCTTCAACTCTTATGACGCCGTTCTTGCCGACCTTCTGCATCGCTTCCGCGATCGTGCTTCCGATCCTTTCATCGCCATTAGCCGAGATAGTTCCGACCTGGGCAATTTTTTCGCCGCTCTCGACCGTCAATGAAATTTTCTTCAGCTCTTCCACTACAGCATCAATTGCCTTTTCAATCCCGCGCTTCAGCGCGATCGGGTTTGCGCCGGGGGCGACCGACTTTATCCCCTGGCGGAAGATCGTTTGGGCCAGGATTGTGGCGGTTGTTGTCCCATCCCCTGCAACGTCACTAGTTTTGGAAGCGACCTCGCGCACGAGTTGCGCGCCCATGTTCTCCAGCGGATCTCGCAATTCGATTTCTTTCGCCACGGTCACGCCGTCCTTCGTAATGGTCGGCGCTCCGAATTTCTTCTCGATAACAACGTTGCGCCCCTTTGGGCCCAACGTTACCTTTACTGCATCCGCAACCGGTTGACCCCGCGCAGAATCGCCTGGCGCGATTTCTCGCTGTGTCCTCCGAAAAGTCACGAATGCCGGGAAGAACACTTGCGCTTTTGAAGTCTCCGGCGCGGAAGCGGACTACCCAACACCCAGGCACGCCCAAGCGAGTTACTGGCTAGTGCAGTTTGTCATCGCTTAAGTTCTATATCACGTGACAGCTTAGTCACAGAAAGACACGCTCACCGAGCCCGTCTAACTGCGCTCGCAATTCCGGGTATTCATTATTCGGAAGTTGCTCCAAGAACTTCAAAGCCGCGCGATAGGCTTTAAGGGCGTTGCCGAACGCTTGGTCCGCATGCTCTCTGCTACCAGCGGTAGACCACGTTTGAAGACTAGTGGCCCGTCGTTGAGTAACGTTTAGCACGTAGGAGGGTCTTTATGACATGCCCTTTCGTGCTGAGCCACTGAGCCTGAGTGAGGATGAGCAGCAGGAGTTAGACCGGATGTCATTGTCACGGTCGTTGCCAGCAGGAGATGTGTTTCGCGCTCGTTTGATTCTGATGTTGGCCGGGGGTCGGAGCTACAGCGAAGTTCAGGAACGGTTGAACACCACGGCTCCGACCATCTCGAAATGGAGGAAGCGCTTCCTGGAACGGCGCATCGATGGCTTGGTGCAGGAACGACATCCCGGTCAGAAGCCGAGCGTGATCACGCCGCAACTGCAAGCCAAGGTCTTAGCAGCCACTCGTCGTAAACCCCGTGATGGTTCCACCCACTGGTCCTGCCGCAAGCTGGCCAAGCAACTGGGCATCAGCAAAGACGTTGTGCATCGGATCTGGCGCACGGCGGGTCTGCGACCCCACCGCCTAGAACGCTACCTGGCCAGCAACGATCCCGATTTCGAGCGCAAAGCAGCCGATATCATCGGTTTGTATTTGCATCCTCCACAACGTGCAGCAGTGTTCTGTGTGGACGAGAAGTCAGCCATTCAAGCCCTCGATCGCCTGGATCCGGTGTTGCCTATGTCTCCGGGCCGTGCCGAACGCCATGGGTTCGAGTATTACCGGCATGGAACCCTATCGTTGTACGCGGCCTTAGATGTGAAAACGGGCAAGGTGCACGGCAAAACGGCTGCCCGGCATACCAGTGACGAATTCGTTGCCTTTCTCCAGCAGGTCATCAGCCAGTGCAAGCGAAACCAGGAGATCCATATCATTCTGGACAATCTATCTGCACACAAAACGGCGAAGGTGGAAGAGTTCCTTCAGCAGCATCCCAATGTGGAGTTGCACTTCACACCGACCTATTCTTCTTGGCTCAATCAAGTCGAGATCTGGTTCGCCCGGATTGAGCGCGAGGTGATCGCGCGCGGCATCTTTAGTTCGGTGAAAGACCTAGCTCGTAAGCTGATGCGCTACATCCACGCATACTCCGCATCGGCGAAACCGTTCTTCTGGAAGTACACCAATGTCAACCGCCGAATCACATGCTAAAGAATTCAATGCGACGGGCCACTAGTGAACCCGAAATTGATCTCGTTCTCGATGAAACTCGCCAACTCCTGTGTTCCATCTCACTATTATGAAGGCCAAGAAAGCTCTATTTGCGGCGTGGTAGCCCGCTCGGATAGCCGCCCGCCGACTTTCGCGGTCTCGCGCCTCACAGGTCAAGTGCCGGTTCAAATTGCTAGCGATATCGGCGGCGTTCGCGACACCACCCAAAGTCTACTCTGAAAACACAGGAGAACTCTTTATCGATGCGCACCTTCACAGTCCGTTCGTTATAGCCCTCACGACAAATCTTCAATAGAGTTCCGGCCTCGATTTGCGTCAGACCTCCGAGCGCCATTCTATCTCCCGGTTTTGCAGACAGCCGAATCGCCGAAACGCACGTCGGATCTGACGATTTGCTGGGAGACTCGCAGTGTGAGGACAATTCTGTCGATCCAAGACCAACTTGCTGGTCGTAAGTTGACACTCGGTTCACACTTTCTCTCGGAACTAGGCTGGGGTGGGACGACTCAAGCGCAGCACGTACGTTGCGTGATGTCATCGGTTTCTTTGGTTGTCCGCACGGAGCGAAGAGAGATAAAAAAGACTTCACCGAAGAGTCCGATCAGGTATTAACGTGTATTGCAAACGCCCATATCGCAGGAACGCGCTTGCGGCTGCGGCCCCAAGTGTGTCCAACCTGGCGGTCGACGATTAGCCGTCCGATCTCCCAATACAGTTGGATAAATTCGCGGTTAACGGACCCGACAGCGCCGTGCTGCGCCGCTCGAATTCTCTGTTTGATGTCGCCCAACAGAGCGCGATAGAAATCCGGAGTCGGCCCGGTTTGATCTGTGACATGGGAACGCTCTCATCAAAGCGTAAGAAGCGGACGCAGCCGGTCGCGTACGGATGTGATTCTGATCGGTCCAAAGTACCGGGAATCAAAACTGCGCTCGTTGTACGAAGAAAGTAGCCAAACCGTTCCGGGTTGAACCGCGTAGGTGCCAAACGGCCAGTGTTGAAGTGCTCGGCCCCTAGTATCAACCCTCAACGCTTCCGAATGCGGGATTTCTCTGCCGTTAACCGCTATCCCCGCAGCCGAAATCTTAACTGTGTCGCCCGGCCGAGCCGCGATAGGTTTCATCAAGGGTGCGCCTCCGTCGGGGCAGCTTCCTAGAAATAACGTCGGATTAGCGAAACCTCGTTCCGCCGCGGCCTTCTTAATCCTGTTGTCCAGCTGATCTGATATCCGAATCGTCCTTCTCGCCATCGGTCCTCTCTAGCGGAAGGGCTTAGCAAGTATGAATTCGGACAGGCTTACACGGATGTTTGTTGTGGCAGCCAGACGGCAGCTAAGAGCATGGCAACGGCTGCCGACGAAAACTAATGAGAACAACAGAAAAACAATGCAAAGCCGCCAGCGACGGCAGACAACCCTTTATGTTCCACTACCCACCGGTGGATGGCTTTTCGCGCGTTATCTGTCGGCGGCCTACACACCCGAAGCCGAACGTAGCCGAATAAAGCGGACCCCGACGGAACAAAACGGAAACAACACAGAAAAAAGCAGACTTCCTCAGACTCAGTCGGATCTTTTCGCAAAGCCTCAGAATATATCCGAATCGCTGTCCGTTTCCGCGTTTGACGGGACCTTACCTTTTGGCGATGCTCGTAACCAGCTTAGATCTGAAAAGCCTGAAGGCACTGCAAGGCGAACCACCCAAAACGCAGATCGCTCTCGTCAGAATCGGCTGGCCTGAGATCAAGCTAGCTCTTGCGCAACGGCATTCCCTACAAGTGGTTCACGAGCGAGACGAGCTCTGCGATTACTCGCCGCAATCTGAATATGCAGCCGAGTATCAGACTTCCCGCCGGATGTCGATTCACGGTTCGAGTGGATCGCGACATTTTGTTCGAGGCTCCGTACGCGCCGCTGCAGCCCGATCCGCAGATGATTCCGCAAGCCAATCGGCGCCAGCAACGATCAAGTATGTTTCCGAAGTAATTTCATCAGGAGAAACAGTGACTACTTCCGAATTCGCTAGAGAAGTGCTAGCGCTCGTGGGGCCTAGAGAAACTTACGAGCCGGTAGAGATCAAATTTGAGTTGGCCTATCAGAGCCGGTTGGCCGTGGAGCGCATTCGATTCGCGATTAGAGAGATCGAGAAGCATGTTCCTGGTCAGAGCCGCTTGTGCGAAGCAACCTTTCAACTGGCCGATGCCCTGGATCGTCTTGAATCTGCCGACCGTCATTTTCAAGAGAGTCTGCGGAATCGATCCCGGACCCCGGTTCACGACCGTCAAAACGGCAAATGTTGTGACAACCATCTCGGTCCACAGCTTGCATCGCAACCGCCCTTGAGGTAGAGATGCAGCGTTTTCCACAGCACTGGTAAAGGGCATATGCTCGAGTCGGAGAAACATTACACAGCAAAGCAGATTGCTGAAGAATGGAACCTCTCTCAAGATACGGTTCAACGAATGTTTGTGAACGAGCCAGGGGTTCTAGTGATCAAAGGTCCGGTCAGGCGTTACAAGCGAACAAAACGGATGCTTCGCATTCCGGAGAGTGTCCGGTTTCGCGTGTATCAACGATTGCTCAATCACGGTTCCTCTAACTGATGAACGTCGAAGCTGGTGTGTTCTGGAGAGGATCTAGTTGCCAGAAGCGTTCCAGTTTTTGGTCGATTTTGGCTTGGCGGCGACGGTCCCATTTTGAGTAGTGCTTCCGGCACACAGCCTCGGTATTTCCAAGAATTTCCGCCAACTCTGTCATCGTAACGATGTCGTTTTCCAGCAGGTCGCGAGCGAGTGTATGCCGGAACCATCTCGGATCTGCTTGGGAGATGATCCTCTTCTCCCCGCGCGCGGTACGCGGCGTCTTACTTCGCAAAGACTTCTGATTCCACTCTGCCGTTTCTAATCGCACACCGGCGAGGACAAATACTTTTCTGAGACGGCTATTCCATTTGCTCGCACGCGTGTGTATGAGCCCATTCCCGGACCAGAAGAAGTATTCCGAGCTGTCATGTGGTGCGTCGTTGAGCGCATCGATGACGAAATCAGGAACTCGTACGTAAACCTCTTTGCCGGTCTTGTCTCGATTCGTGATGATGCGATTGCCTTTGACGTGTGACTTCGCCAAGCCCGCTGCATCCCCGATGGATAGACCTGTATAGCGCATTACGAGAACAAAGGCATAGACCTGGCGAGCAACTGGACGATCCGTACGACCGAACGCGTCCGGAAACTTTCGGGCGGCGATCAAGATTTTCCGCATCTCGTCGTGTTCGAACACATCAGTCTGCGGCGACGTAACCGCTATAGGGTCAAGGCCGGCCGCGGTGTTGTCTTCGATCCATTTGGCCTTGACGCAAAACAGAAAGAAGGACCGCAGAATCTCTTGGTCACGTCGCTGAGTCGTCTCCTTGCCTTGCCATGTATTTCGAAACTCAACCAGCGTCGGGAGATCGATTTCATCGATGCGATACTTTTTCTTGGGTTCTGCAAAGCGGGCTAAACGACCCGTAATCAACCGAATCTTCCGTTGCGTATCCGGTGAGCGTTTTGCCTTTGAGGCCAAGTACGCTGCAGCTGCTTGCTCGATCGGAAGAGAAGCTCTGGGGGGCTTCTCCACAGCGCGGGGAAGCTCCAACTCGCGAATGATCTCGACAGCTCGGTTCCAATCCCGGAGTCCCTTGCCGGTTACTGGGTCGACGAGAGCCCTGGGCTTGATTTTCCTTCCCTCACCATCGACGCCCTCGTAGTGGATCGGGCACTTCGGACGGGAGGAACAATCTTGAGAGCGCGTACCGAACTTGGGACATTTCGAAACATGCCGCCGGAACACGTTCAGCATGTTCAGAGCTTAACACGAGGCGCTTACGTATATCTTACGCAGAGCGTCAATACGGTCCAAGTTATTGAACCCATGCCTGTTTTAGTTGGTGGAGGCGGCGGGAGTTGAACCCGCGTCCGAGAAAGCTCGCCAGCGCAAAGCCTACGTGTGTATCCGGTTCTGGCGTTTCAGCAGCGCCCTATAAAACCGGCAAGAGCGAGCGCCGCCTAGTCCGATTGATCTCAGCCCAGAAGCTCCGGACCGAAGCTTTGGGCCTATCCTGCAACATGACGCTCACTAGCTAACGCGCAGGCTCGTCAGCCGGAGCGGCCACCTAACTAATTAGGCAGCGTATGCAAACTGCGTGTTATTGGCAGTTGTTGTTTTCCGATCGTTTTACGGGAGCTCGGAACCCGACACGCCTTCACGCAACGATTCGATCCCGTCGAAGCCGTTGCGCCCCCATTCTGAGGACGAGCTTATTATAGCCCAGTTATTCGATGCCGGGTAACGCGGCGGCGATTCGTCCCGATGGCGCCGTCGGACGCCTTCAGACGCGCAGTGTTCCAATAGAGTATTGCTCGAACCATGCAGAGCGCGGTAGCTCCCAGAGTCCTTCCCTCAGCGGGAGATGCGGAGCGGGAAGAACATGCACGGCTGTTTCATGTGGTGCTGATCGACGATGATGAGCACACGTACGACTACGTGATCGAGATGCTAGAGAAGCTGTTTCTGCTGCCGGTTGAAATCGCATTGCAGCACGCAATCGAGGTGGATACGACCGGGCGAACGGTTGTGATCACATGCGAAAGACCGGCGGCCGAGTTTGCACGCGACCAGATACATGGCTTCGGCGCCGACCCGAGAATGCCGAATTCCAAAGGCTCCATGTCAGCCGTGCTGGTTCCGGCGGGCGATACCTCGGTCAATTAAGCGAGAGCTGCGCTCAATCCTCCGCGACGATGGTAGGAAATGTGCTCGAAATATGATCGTGCCAGGCGAGGCCGTCCTCATCGACGAGCACCCAAAGCATTCCCAGCCCCGCAGCGAAAAAGCTCAGCAGTGTGCCTAGGAGCCGCTGGTAGCGTTGCGTTTGCGAAGGACAATTTCCGTCGAAATCGACTAATTGCAGACCGGCGCTCCGCATTCCGGGCGTGTCACGGCCGGCAAATGTCCACAACAGCTTATAAGCGAACGGAACCGTGGCGATGGCGCCGAGAAGGAACGGCGCGATGTGCCTGTCAAGGGCAAGCTGCCCTCCACAAAATCGAAAGAGTGCGGCGGCAAGCACGAATCCGATTGTGATTAGAAGGCCGTCGGTCAAGGCGGCGCGGAAACGAAGCGCGGCAGGAGCAACTGGCGCATCGCAAATAATGCTCGATTGAGGCGGCGCAAGCACCTGCTCGGCACCGAGGAAGTCAAGGCGGCGCTGATCGGCGGAGCGGGTTTTCGCGTTGGGTTTGGGGCGAGCACGGGGAGCCTCGATTTTTTCAGACTTAAGTGGCGCCGGCCGAGCAATTTCAGCCGCTCGGGCTCGGATGGATTCCCGCTGACTAGGGGAGGCCAGGGAATTGAAGGGAATAACACGAGGGTCCGATACCGGAACTGAAAACAATGCCTGCTGGCCATCAAGCGCGGCCTCCGCTCGAGGCTGCTCCGCGATCGGTTCCGGCCGGTAGTCATATGCCGGGGCGGTCGCAGTAGCGGCGATCGGGTAGGTCTCGGGCGATATGCGCGATGGCGTATTTCTTACCCGGCGGCCGCAACGGCGGCAGCGGTGATCGTCGTCTAAAATCCAAGTCTGACAATGCTGGCAAGTCATGTTGCGTTACGCGCAGTCCTGTCTCTCTCCGCCGCTCGAAAATTGTTGCGGCTAGGCCGCAGCTCATGCTACGGTCTTCGGTTGATCCATTATTATTCTTTTCGGCGATCTTCCCCAGTTTCTGTATGTAGCAGAAAGCAGCGATTTTGTCCAGAACATTTTTTACTTCGTTTGTTTTTTTTCTTATGCGCCCTTCTGCTCGCGCGAACTCCCGGGTGGTCTCAAACGGCCCAGCAGGCCGCAGGCAGCGTTCCTCCGCGCGATGAGATCTGGATGGGCGGAGTGGTTAACGAATCGAATAACCAATGGAGATACCTGAAGGGAAATGCGCACCTGGAGACGTCGGAGATGCGCATTACGGCGGACGAAATCGATTACAATTCCGATACCGGATGGGCCTACGCGCGCGGCAGCGTGCATATTGAACAGTTCTCGACCGGCGACAAGCTGAATGCGGATCATGCGGAATACAATCTGCAGACGGAAGAAGGGAAGTTTTATGCGGTAAGCGGGACGACGCCGGCAAAAATCCTGACTAGCCCCGGGATGCTCACGACGGCCAATCCATTTTATTACCAGGCTCAATGGGCGGAGCGCATCGGCAACCGGTATGTGTTGCATCACGGGTTTGTGACGGATTGTAAGGTGCCGAATCCTTGGTGGACGTTTCAATCCCCTATTTTTGACGTGATCCCGGGCGATCATGCGCTGGTTCGTCACGCGCTGTTCCGCATAAAACACGTTCCGGTGTTTTATTTTCCGTGGTATTACAGACCGCTTGGGCGGAGCCCGCGGCAGAGCGGTTTTCTGACGCCGAATATTGGCCACACATCCACTCGCGGGTACATGTACGGACTGGGATATTATTGGGCGGTAAACCGAAGCTACGATGTCGACGCCGTTATGCAGTACTTTACGGCGCGCGGTCCGGCGGAAGCGATTGAAGTTCGCGGCAAGCCGAACGAGGTCTCCGATTTCGATTTAAACCTCTATAGTGTGCAAGACGAATACGGCGCACCGAACACAACGGGCCCTTTGAAAGACCAGGGCGGAACCGAGTTCGAGTTAACCGCAAGGACGCAATTATGGGGCTTCACCGGACGACTGGATTATAACTATTTAAGTTCGTATTTATTCCGCCTGGCGTTCTCTTACTCTTTCTCGACCGCCATCTCCTCCGAAGTCGATTCGGTCGGATACCTGCAAAGACATTTCAAAGACGATACCTATACACTCGATTTCGCGATGCAGCGGGTGCAATTGTTTGAAGCGCTCACGCCCTTGACGGTCACACCGGACCAGGTGGTGGTTCAGGAACTACCCTCGATCGCGTTCCTGGGCCGAGACCAGCAAATCGCAGGTAATCATTCGCTGCCCATCTACTTCTCCGTGAGTAGTACCGCCGGCATGCTGACGCGTACTGAACCCGCCGCATATGAATCGCTAGGGCTATCGAGCACGGCGAGCACCGGCCAGGTCGGACGATTGGACGCCGAACCGCACGTCATGACGGACTTCAGTTTCAAGGGCTTTTCGTTGAACCCGGCCATCACGTTTGGCGCTACGGATTACACCAATTCGTACGCTACGAATTACGAGACCTACGGGCCAATCGTGCCGTGCAGCTATTACTCGGCGTGCCCGCCCTCGTCGACCGTGTACGCGAAGCTTGGCAATTCGAATATGTTTCGCAAAGATGCGGACTTTAACTTCGATTTCCGGACGCCTTCGATTGAGAGAATCTACACACCGCCGAAATGGATGCACCTGGGCGCGAAGCTCAAGCACGTAGTCGAACTGGAGGCGGCATACGAATATGTTACGGGCATCAATGAGTTTCAAAAGATCATTCACTTCGATGCCACCGATATCATTTCAAATACCAACCAACTGACGGTGTGGCTGACGAACCGGGTCTACAGGAAGGACAAGACCGGCGCCGTGAGCGAGCTTCTCACCTGGCGGCTGGCTCAAGCGCGCTACTTCGATCCGACCTTCGGGGGCGCCGTGTTGCCGGGAGTCCGCAACGTGGTGCTCGCAAGTGAGGAGCTCTCGCCCTACACGTTTTTGAACGGGCCGCGAGATTATTCGCCGGTTGAATCGTGGGTGACTTTGAACCCGTACAGTTTTCTCGGCATCGACTGGCGCCTGGAATATGACCCGCTGCAGCACAAAATGTTGGACCAGAGCTTTACAGTGAACATCCGGCATAACAATTACTATGTCGGCGTGGGCGATACATCCATCACTACATCGCCTCTTTTGGTTCCGCAAGCCAACCAGATGACCTTAGGAGGAGGCTACGGGAACACGAATCGCAAGGGATGGAATGCCGCCGGCCTCGTCGATTACGATCTGTTGGCCAACAGGCCGTTGTTCGAGTTCATACAAGGCTCCTATAACACGGATTGCTGCGGATTCAGCATTCAACTTCGCCGATTTAATATCGGGATCCGTGATGAAAACGAATGGCTATTTGCCTTTTCGGTCGCAAATTTAGGAACCTTCGGCAGCTTGCAGAAGCAGGGCCGGATTCAGTGAGCTGGCCGGCGGCAAGGAATTACTCCTGTCTGGTCGAGAAGGCTTGATCGAGAATCGTCACGAAGTTGCGGGTCTTATGGTCGATGGATGCTTTGAGCGCATTCAACTCACGCTCGGTGGTTCGCAGGCGATCCGCCAAATGTAGACACGCCAGCACGGCCGTGCGCGCCGCGTCCAGGTTACCTGCGCGGCGTGCGATCGAAGACATCAATTCATCGATTTCATGCGCCAGCTGTTCGGTATCGCGCGGATCACCTGAGGTGGCGACCGTATAGGTCTGGTTGAAAATAGTTACCCGGACCGTTTGCTTGGTCGTGTCCGGTTCGTGCATGGCTTCAGCTCGCGCTGAGCAGATCGAGCTGGGTGAGCAGCTTCTCGATGCGCGTCTTTACCTGCTTACGCTCGCCGCGCAGGGTGTCCACTTCCGTTGAAAGCTGCTGAACTTTTTGTTGCAGCTCATTTCTCTCTCGCTGCAATGCCTGGTTTTCCTCGCGCAGGCTGGACAAGACCTGAACCGCATGCGTGATGCGCTGTTCCAGGTTCGCCAGCACATCCGTGCTCTCTTGAACCGCTTCCATATGTGTACTGACCAATTATGGACTATTGGACGTTGGCCTGGTGCGCAGCCTTTGCTTTCTCGACCAGCGCGGCGAAACCGGTTGCATCGTTGATGGCGATCTCAGCAAGCACCTTACGGTTCAGACCAATGCCGGCGCGTTTCAGGCCATTGATGAACTTGCTGTAGGAGATCTCCGCGGTACGGCAGGCGGCGTTGATGCGGACGATCCACAGCGAGCGGAAATTCCGCTTCTTTAGTCGTCTTCCGACATAGCCATAGCGAAGCGCCTTCTCAACCGCTTCCTGCGCGGCACGGTTCAGCTTCGATTTGGTAAGAAAATAGCCCTTCGCGCGGCGAAGAGTTTTGTGGCGATAGTCTCGCCGGTGGGTTCCTCTTTTGACTCTAGGCACGTTTGCTCCTTATGAAATTGGCTGGTCGGCAAGCCGGATTGAGAGGCGGCAGGCACGTGCGGCGCGCTGCTCCTGCTCGAAATTCTGTCTTCCGTTAATACGGAAGCATGGTTCTGAGTTTCGGTTGATCGGTCTCGTCCGCGACAACGCCCTGGGTGAGCTTGCGCTTGCGCGAGCGCGCTTTCGAGGTCAAGATGTGCCGCGCGTATGCATGATGCCGGGTGATCTTTCCCGTTCCGGTCTTCTTAAAGCGTTTGGACGCACCTTTATGTGTTTTCAACTTCGGCATGATTTTACCTGGGCGCCCGTAAGGGCGTAAGTTGCGGATTTCAGCCCGCGCACGCATCGAATAGCACTCGATGCGCTCTGGAACTACTTTGAAAGTATAGCACTGCGGGGATGCGAGGAACCCCGTTCGCCCAAGCTGCCCGTATTTGCAAACTCTAGATTGAAAGATATCGTACAACCCCCTTGTACCGATGAATACCAGGGGCGTATACTCGATTAAGAGCGGTTAATATACCTGCCGAACTGTTATCCGCTCTTCCTCCGAGGCCAAGGGCCCGTGAGTGACACTCCGGGCCTTTGCTTAATTTTAAGAATTTCCCGCTGCGTTTTGAAATCGTGAAAGTTCCCAGTTAAGAAACCGATTGCCGGTACTGGTATCTTTTCGAGCTCAGTGATCGGCTGTCTTGAGCAGTCTCCCTAACGTGCTTGTAGGAGGTGAAGACAAAGATCCCGGCATAGCGGCTCCGGAGTTAACGGAACGCCAGGAGCAGGAGGCGCAGGACCGTACATCCGTCAGCGCCGTGGTTGTCCATGAAGCCGTCCGCCACGACGGCGAAGAAGAGTTGAATCGCCCCAGTTCGGCTCTCGCGTGGTCTGGCTTCGCGGCGGGGCTTTCAATGGGTTTTTCACTGGTTGGGCAAGCTCTGCTGCGCTCGCATTTACCGGATAAGCCGTGGCGGCCGATCATTGTGAGTCTCGGTTATTCGCTCGGATATCTCATCGTCATCGTCGGCCGGCAGCAGCTCTTTACCGAAAACACGCTCACTGCGATTATTCCGCTGCTCGCACGGCGCAATGTCGTTACGTTTGTCCAAGTCGCGCGGCTATGGGCGATTGTATTGGTTGCGAACCTCGCCGGCGCGCACTTGTTCGCGTGGGTTGCAGGCAACACCGCGATGTTTTCGCCCCAAGTGCAAGCGGCTATGCTGGCGCTCGGCAAAGAGGCCGCCGCCGTAAGCTTCGGCGCAGCGCTCCTGCGCGGGATCTTCGCCGGTTGGTTGATCGCGATGGTGGTTTGGATGCTCGCGGCAACCGATAGCGGGCGTCTTGCAGTGATCGTGATCCTCACATCGCTTGTGGGGCTCGCAAGCTTTACGCACATCATCGCGGGATCCATTGACGTGCTCTTTCTGGTGATGGTGGGAGCAAAAAGCTGGGGCTCGGCGGCTTGGGGCTACATGTTGCCTACGCTGATTGGCAACAGCATTGGAGGTGTTTCGCTGACCGCCGCTTTGAATCACGCGCAGGTAGTTGCGGGCATGGGCAAGCGCAAGAGCGGAAGCGGCATCATCGCCGAAAGTTAGGGTCCTACGAATCGCGCTCAGTCACGAGTTCGAGGATCGAGTGCAATGCGCGTTGCGGAGCAGATTCCGGAAAAATTGTGATGATCGCCCGGGCCTTTTGCGTAAACGTGTGCGCGCGCTCATAGGCGCGAGCAATCGCGCCATGCCGCTCGAGAATTTGCAGAATCTGCATGAGTGGAACATGCTCGTAGCTCCCGTCAGAGATCACGGTTTCAATGGTCTTGCGCTCCTGCTCGGAAGCGGTTTCAAGAGCATAGATCAACGGTAGCGTCACCTTGCCTTCACGCAGGTCGTTGCCGGCGGGCTTACCCAGGATCTTTTCCGTTGAGGTGAAATCCAGGATGTCGTCGACGAGTTGGAATGCCATCCCGAGATTCCATGCGAAATCGCCGAGTTTCGCTTCGTCGGATTCCGAGGAAGCGGCAGAGGCGGCGCCGAGGCATGCGCATGCGGAAAACAAACTGGCCGTTTTGCGATCCACCAGCTCCATATAATCGGCCTCGCTGATATCGGTTCGGTGCAGCCGCTCCAATTGCAGCAGCTCGCCTTCCACCATCATTTGTGTCAGCGTGATCAGCACGTCGAGGATATGAAAATTCCGCTCACGCAATGCGACCTGGAAGGCCTGCATATAGAGCCAATCGCCCGCAAGCACGGAGATGTGATTTCCCCACACGACGTTCGTGGAAGGCCGGCCGCGGCGCGTCTTGGCAATGTCGATGACGTCATCGTGAACCAGAGTCGCGGTGTGAATCATCTCCACAACCGCGGCAAGACGGCGCGCGCAATCCGTGCTGGGCCCGAACAATCTGCTGGTCAATAGCAGCAGAGCCGGCCGGAGGCGTTTTCCACCGCCCGCCTGTAAGTATTGGTTGATGGTGGTGATTGCTTCTACAGAGGCAACCGATTCGACGCTGATTTCGCGTTCGACAGCGCGCAGATCTTGCTCCACCAGCTCGAACGCCTCGCGCGCGGTGATAGATTGCCGGAGCTTGGAGAACATTCGAGATGCGCCGGTCGGCCTCCTCAGTGTAGCTGGTGAGCGGCGCCGGGTTCGGGCGTTGAGCTCAATCGAAATAGATGTTCGAAGTTTTGAGTGGTCGCAGCGGCGAGTTCGTCCACAGGCATGCCACGTGCTTCTGCGATCAGTTTTGCGACGTGCGCGACAAACGCCGGCTCGTTACGGTTGCCGCGATGCGGCACGGGCGCAAGATAAGGCGAATCGGTTTCGAGCAATACGCGGTTCAGCGGCGCGAGGCGGGCCGCTTCGCGGATTCCCGCCGCCTTCGGAAACGTTGTCACGCCGCCGAAGGCGAGATAGAAGCCGAGTTCCAGGCATTCTCGCGCCTGCTCCGGACTACCTGTGAAGCAGTGCATGATGCAGGGCAAGCGCGTTGGCGCCCAATATGTGCGAAGCGTCTGGATCGTATCGGCCCAGGCGTCGCGCGTGTGAATCACAACCGGCACGCGGAGCGACGCGGCGAGCTCGATCTGGCGAATGAAGATTGGGTGCTGCACCTCTTTCGGCACACTCCAGTGATAATCGAGACCGATTTCGCCCAGCGCTTTCACCTTGGGATGATGCAGAAGATTTTCCAGCGCGCTGAAATTTTCAGGCGAGACTTTGGGCGCATCGTTCGGATGCACGCCCACGGTCGCGAAGATTTCTGGATAGGATTCGGCGAGGCGAACGGCGGCTTCCAGATCGGGCGGTCCGTTCCCAGTCCCGATGGCGAGCATGTACTTCAATCCGGCTGCTCGCGCTCGCTCGATGGCCGCATCGCGGTCGGAATCGAACTGAGAATCGTCGAGATGGCAATGAGAATCGACGAGCTGCACGGGCTATTTCAGGCGTGCGCCGGCCGGCACGTCTTCGAGGAAACCGGCCAGCACCGGCCATCCTCCTTCGAGACTCGCGGCGACAATCATGCCTTGCGAAGTAAGTCCTCGCAGCTTGCGCGGCTGGAGATTCGCGACGATCACAACCTTGCGGCCAATGAGCTGTTCCGGCTTGTATGCAAGCGCAATTCCCGCCACGATTGTGCGCGGCTCCGGCTCCCCGATATCAACCTTGAGATGCAGGAGCTTGTCGGCGCCTTTTACACTCTCCGCGGACTTTACTTCGCCCACACGAAGATCCACCTTGGCGAAATCGTCAATTGTGATGAGGTCCGCAATGGGTGCGAGTGTGGTGCGGGGCTGCTCGGCGCTCTCGGGAGGTTTCCCGACCAATACCGCTTGGCGGTCCTTTTCGGCTGCTTCCAAATCCTGCATGTTCCGAATCGTTTGTTTCGCATCCAGGCGCGGGAAAACCGCCGCGATTTCGCCGATCTGCTGCCCGCCTTTGAGAGCGCCCCATTGCAGACCCCATAAGCGGCCCCATTCGCTCGGCGAATGCTCTACGGCGTTAATGGGACGGCTAAACCCAAGCTGCCGCCAGATGCGCTCCGTCGAATGCGGAATCACCGGTTCGGCCAGATCGCAGACCAGCCGCAAGGCTTCTGCCGCGGTATAGAGCGTGTCGTCGAGAAGCTTTTGCGATTGTTCCGACGGGTCTTTGGCGAGCTTCCAAGGCGCGCGCTCGACGATGTACTTGTCCGCAAGCGCGATGATGCTCCAGATATGTTCCAGTGCCCGCGAAAAATCGAATGCTTCATAGGACTTGATCGCTGCCGCCGCGGCCTCGATCGCAACGCGTGCAACCGCCTCTTCGCCGCTCGATTCGGGAATCACACCGCCGCGATATTGCTGGATCATGGTGAGCGTGCGGCTGGCCAGATTACCGAGCCCGTTCGCCAGGTCCGAATTGTAGCGGCCTACCAGCGCATCGTAGCTGAAACTCCCGTCCTGGCCGAAGACGATCTCGCGCAGCAGAAAATAACGCAGCGTATCGACGCCCATGGTTTCGGCAATGGGCGCGGGCCGCACAATGTTTCCGCGCGACTTACTCATCTTGTCGTTTTCAAACAGCAGCCAGCCGTGGGCGAAGACGCGCTTGGGCAACTCCCAACCGGCAGCCATCAGAAATGCAGGCCAATAGACGGCATGGAAGCGCAGAATCTCCTTGCCGATCAGGTGTAAGTCCGCCGGCCACACATTTTCACCTTCTACGGCGCTGATGTAAGTGGTAAGCGCGTCGAACCATACATAAAAGACATGCGCAGGATCGGCTTCGACCGGAATACCCCATTTAATGCTGGTGCGAGTGATGGATAAATCCACGAGTCCTTGCTTGACGAACGCCAGTACCTCATTGCGCCGGATCTCGGGCTGAATGAAATCCGGATTGGCATCGTAAAATTCGAGCAGCCGATCCGTAAAAGCCGAAAGCCGGAAGAAGTAATTCTCCTCGGTTAGCTCTTCATAGGGTTTTCCGGTTTCGGGATCGATATCGCCCGGTTTCGCATCATTTACGAAAGATTCGCTAACTACTGCGTAGAGGCCCGTGTAAGTGCCCTTGTAAATATAGCCGTTCTCGCGACAGGCATTAAAAAGCGCATTTACTAACTTCGCGTGATTCGGAGCCGTCGTGCGCTGAAACCGGTCGATTTGGATATCCAGCTTCTGCCATTGCGAACGAAACTCGCTGGAGATGATGTCCACAAATTCGTGCGGGGTCTTGCCCTGCGCCCGCGCTGCGCGTTCCACCTTTGTGCCGTGCTCGTCCGTTCCGCTCGTAAGCACGACATCGTAGCCTTCCAGTCGCTTGATGCGTGCAATCGCTTCGGCGGCAATCGTAGTATATGCGTGGCCAATATGCGGCGCAGCGTTTACGTAGTAGATGGGTGTGGTGAGGTAGTACTTACCTTTGGTCATTCACTTTTAGGATTTTGCGTTTCTGAAAAGTTCGTTCGCCGTCGCAATTACCACACGAAGCGGAACGTTGTGCTGCATGGCGGCATTGCGGCAATCTTCATATTCGGGCGCAAAACTACCTGTTTCGGTGTGTTTAATGCGAATGTTGCCGTAAGGCGTCCCGATAGCGGTGGTTTCGCGCGCTAGAACGCGGCGTTCCGCTTGCAGGATGCGAACTCCCAGCGTGGTCGTCTCGGAGAACAGCACCGCCGCTAGTTGTTCTGTCATTTCCGGAGCCGCAATCACGGACACCATCGTGCCTGGACGGTTCTTCTTCATGAACACCGGTGTGAGCGTCACGTCGAGAGCGCCCGCTGCGAGCAGCCGCTCTGTCGCATAACCGAGCACCTGCGGAGTCGAATCGTCGATGTTGGCTTCGATGACCGCAACGGTGCTCGACTCAGCCGCGTAAGTTCGCTCGGCGATGAGCACGCGCAGCACGTTCGCCTGCGTGGCGAAATCTTTGTCGCCCGCGCCGAAGCCCTGAGAGAGCACGCGTACAGGTGGAAGGCCGCCAAAGTCACATGCGAGAGTCGTTATAACCGCAGCGCCGGTGGGCGTTGTCAGCTCGGTCTCAGGCCCCGCGGAATAGATGGGCTTGTTTTTCAGTAACTCGGCTGTGGCGGGCGTCGGAACCGGCATCACGCCGTGCTCGGTATTCACGGTCCCGCTGCCCACGTTGATGCGCGAGCTACGAATTTCTTCGATGCCGAGATGGTCGAGCGCGACGCACGCGCCCACTACGTCGCAAATCGAATCGACCGCGCCCACTTCATGGAAGTGAACCTTCTCGATCGGCACATTGTGCGCCTTAGATTCCGCCTCGCCCAAACGCCTGAAGATGCTAAGCGCGTTTTGCTTCGCCTTTTCGGAAAGCTCACCCGCAACAATGATCTTTTCAATATGGGGCAGATGCCGATGCGTCTTCTGCTCTGCGAATTGGACGTAGAATTTAGATGCTGAAATCCCACGACGCTTCGTCTTCTCGATCCGCACGGACGCACCAAGTTTCAGGCTCCCAAGAGCCGCTTCGAGGGCGTTCCAATCGGCGCCCGCGTCCACCAGCGCACCGACGGTCATGTCGCCGCTGATGCCCGAAAATGCGTCGAAATAGCAGATTTTCATCGAACATCTACAGTCTACAGGCCAGACACTCCCGGGCGCGCCGAACATCCGCAAGCGCCTGCTCCGTACTAAGCGCAAGCGCGGTCAAATGGCCCATCTTGCGGCCCGGCCGCGGCTCCGATTTCCCGTAAAGATGCAGCTTAATGTCCGGAATTGCGAGGGCCGCTGACCAGTTCGGCTCGCCTTCGCTCCAAAGATCGCCTAATAAGTTGGCCATCGCCGCCGCTCGGAGTTGCGTGACTCCGCCCAGCGGCAAGAGACACACGGCGCGAAGCTGTTGCTCGAATTGGCTGGTGAGATTGGCGTCGAAGGTGAAATGGCCGGAGTTATGCGGCCGTGGCGCGAGTTCATTAATCAACAGGCGGCCATCCCTGCAAACAAAAAACTCAACACAGAGAACGCCCACCACATCCAGTTTTTCCAAAACCGCCCTGGCGAGCTCGATCGCTTCTCCTACTACTTTCTCAGCGACCTGCGCAGGCGCAATTGAGACATCGAGAATGCCGTTCCGATGATAATTTTCAACCGCGCCGTAGTGGACGAAGCTGCCATCGATGCCGCGCGCGCCGACCACCGAGATTTCGCGCTCGAAATCGACAAACGCTTCAAGCACGGCCTCGCGCTCGCCCACTGCGCGCCACGCCGCATCCAGATCCGACGGCGATTTGACACGGAACTGGCCCTTGCCGTCGTAGCCGAAATCGGCGGTTTTGAGAATCGCAGGTATCCCAAGTTCGTTCGTTGCTTGCGCTAGTTCGTCCAAGTTGCGAACGTGCCGGAAAGGCGTCACGGGCAGGCCTGAGCGTGACAAAAACGTCTTTTCCCGAAGCCGATGTTGCGCGATGTGCAGCACTTCGCCGCTGGGCCGCACGGGCGCGCAACGGGCCGCGGCTTCTGCCGTTGCGGCAGGTACATTCTCGAACTCGAAGGTGACCACCGAAACGCCGCGCGCGAATTTGCAGATCGCGTCCAAGTCTTCATAAGGCGCGTTGACCTCTACGTCCGCGACTTGCCCGGTCGGCGTGTCTTCATCGGGTGAAAGCGTGTGAACGCGGTAGCCCATTCGTCGCGCCGCGATTGCAAACATCCGTCCCAGTTGCCCGCTGCCAAGCACGCCAATGGCGCTGCCCGGCAATACCGGTTTTCTCGCGTCCATCGCCTTCACAGTTCGCGATCCTGCAACACAGAAGCGGTCTGCTGAACGCGCCAGGCTTCGAGCCGCGTGCGAATCTCTGGATATTTATTGCCCAGAATGGCAGCCGCAAGGAGCGCAGCATTCGAAGCTCCCGCGTTTCCGATCGCGAGAGTTGCAACCGGAACGCCGGCGGGCATCTGCACGATAGAAAGCAGCGAATCGATGCCATTCAACACGCTACTCTTGATCGGCACGCCCAGCACCGGCAACGTCGTATGAGCCGCGACCATTCCGGGCAGATGAGCTGCGCCGCCTGCCGCAGCGATGATCACCTCGAGCCCGCGACCCGCCGCGGTCTTCGCGTATTCGGCCATCCAATCAGGTGTGCGATGCGCAGAAACGATGCGCCGTTCATGCGGAATGCCGAGCTGCGTAAGCAACTCTGCTGTGCGCTGCATCGTTTCCCAATCCGACCGGCTGCCCATGATAACGCCCACCAGCGGCTTGCCGGAAGCAATCTGCGCAGCCATCGGTCCTTACCGTAACGCCTCAGCCACTTTTTCGAGATACTGCCGGGTCGTGAGCCATTTCTGGTCCGTGCCAACCAGCAGCGCCAGATCTTTCGTCATGAAACCGGCCTCAACCGTGCCGACCGTTGCTTTCTCCAGCCGTTCGGCGAACGCGACCACGTCCGGCGTGTTGTCGAACCGTCCGCGATACCGCAGCGCGGAACTCCAGGCAAAAATGGAAGCGATCGGATTCGTGGAAGTCTGTTTGCCTTTCTGATGTTCCCGGAAATGGCGTGTGACTGTCCCATGCGCCGCTTCCGTTTCAACCGTGTGACCATCCGGCGTAATCAGCACCGATGTCATCAAGCCGAGGGAGCCGAAACCCTGCGCGACCATGTCCGACTGCACGTCGCCGTCATAGTTCTTGCAGGCCCACACGAAGCCGCCTTCCGATTTCAACGCGAACGCCACCACGTCGTCGATGAGCCGGTGTTCGTAGCTGATCTCCGCAGCGGTGTATTGGTCCTTGAATTCGTTGTCGTAGATGGATTGAAAAATGTCTTTGAAGCGGCCATCGTAGGTCTTGAGAATTGTATTCTTCGTCGAAAGATAGACAGGTAAGCCACGCGAAAGCCCGTAGTTGAAGCAGGCGCGCGCGAACCCGCCGATCGATTCATCCAGGTTGTACATCGCAAGCGCCACACCTCCGCCCGGAAAATCGAACACTTCGTGCTGAGTAGGCGGCGCGCCGTTCTTTGGCGTAAATAGGAAGGTCAGGTTTCCGGGCTCGTTCACTCGAATATCGGTCGCGCGGTATTGATCGCCGAATGCGTGGCGTCCTACGATAATCGGCTTGATCCAACCGGGCACGTACCGCGGCACATTGCGGCAGATGATCGGCGCGCGGAAAATCGTACCGTCGAGGATGTTGCGGATCGTGCCATTCGGCGATTTCCACATTCGCTTCAGCCCGAATTCCTTCACGCGCGCTTCGTCCGGCGTAATGGTCGCGCACTTGACGCCCACGCCATACTGCTTAATCGCGTTGGCGGACTCGACCGTGACCCTGTCATCCGTCGCGTCCCGATGCTGAATCGAAAGATCGAAATATTTCAGATCTACCGCCAGATGCGGCAGAATCAGCAAGTCTTTGATTTCGGCCCAGATGACGCGAGTCATCTCATCGCCATCGAGCTCTACGAGTGGGGTTTTAACTTCTATTTTCGAGGCCATCAATACACAGTCATTACAGCAGAGCAACCCAAACCGAGCTTGAAACGGCCCACGGAAACTAGGTTGATACACTGGCAGTTGTTAACGGGATTTTCGCCGCACCTGTTCCCAACCGCCAGCGTGAAGGATTACATCGAGCTGACCAAGCCGCGAGTCACTTGGCTCATCGTAATGAGCGCGGGCGTGGGTTATTACTTCGGGCACGCGGGCGCGTGGTCGATATGGGCGATTTTTCACACGCTGATCGGCACGGCTCTGATTGCTTCCGGCACTGCGGCGCTGAATCAGTGGTATGAGCGCGAACCGGACCGGCACATGCGCCGGACCCAGATGCGCCCGTTGCCGTCGGGAAGACTGCAGCCGAACAATGCATTGATCTTCGGTATCGCGCTGGCAATCGCGGGTGCGCTTGACCTGGGTTTTGGAACGAATTGGCTTGCTTCGGCGCTCGGGGTCATCGCGCTGCTGATGTACCTGCTGTTGTACACGCCTCTGAAGCAGAAGACGTGGTGGTCGACAACCGTGGGCGCCTTTCCTGGCGCAATCCCTCCGCTCATCGGCTTTGCCGCATCCGCTGGTCGACTCAACGCCCAAGCCTGGGTACTGGCCGCGATCCTTTTTGTCTGGCAATTCCCGCATTTCTACGCGATCGCCTGGATGTACCGGGAAGATTATTCGCGCGCCGGCATCAAGATGTTGCCGGTCGTGGAACCCGATGGGCAATCGACAGCACGCCAGATCCTGCTCTATTCCGTCCTGCTGATCCCCATCAGCCTCATTCCCAAATGGCTCGGCATGGCGGGAACGGTTTACATGACGGGCGCCATCGCGCTCGGCCTGCTGTTCCTGTACGCGGGAATCCGCGTTTCGCTCGATCGCTCCAGGCTGCGGGCGCGTAAGGTCCTCCTCGCTTCGGTCGTCTATCTGCCGGTGCTCTACGCCCTGATGGTGTTCGACCCCATCCGGCTGTGAGCAAGCAGGCAACAGCGCTCAGTCTCCTTCTCGCGTCAATTCTTTTCTTTTCCGGGTGCGCCAATCGCGCGAGCAAGCTGCCGAAGTACGCGCACGTGCCTGGATTTCGAATGACGAAATCGGACGGCGGGGCTTTTGATAGCGCAACGCTCGCGGGCAAAATCTGGGTGGCTGATTTTATTTACACAAACTGTCCTGGCCCGTGCCCACTGATGACCTCGAAGATGCACAAGCTGGAGCAGCAGGTGAAGAATGACGGCGATGTCCGCCTCGTCTCCATTTCCGTTGACCCGCAGCATGACACGCCGCAAGTCCTCGACCAGTATGCGCATCACTTCGATGGCCCGACGAAGCAATGGATGTTTCTCACCGGTTCGCCCGCAACCGTTCATCTGCTCGCACACGACACCTTCCACGTGGGCGACGTGATCGGAAAGATGGATCACAGCACGAAATTCGTTTTGGTCGATCAGCGCGGCGACATTCGCGGCTACTATTCGTTATTTGACCGGGACGGCATGCCCACGCTCAAGAAAGACATCGCCGCACTGCGGGACGCCGGATGAACATTCATGATCTGCCGGCCGTCGATGCAGTCCTCAACGGGACGGCCGCCGTTCTGCTGGTCGTGGGTCATTCATTTCTGAAGAACCGCAAAATAGAGGCGCATAAACGCACCATGATCTCGGCGTTTGTAGTTTCCTGCGTGTTCCTGGTTTGCTATCTGACCTATCATTACAACGTTGGCTCCGTCAGGTTCGATAAACCCGGCTGGGTTCGCACGGTATATCTCTGGATCCTGGCGACGCATACGATTCTCGCTGGCGCCGTGCCCGTGCTCGCAGTCATCACGCTTGGTTTCGCGCTGAAAGGAAAATTTGCCAAACACCGGGCCATTGCAAAATGGACCTATCCGATATGGCTTTACGTGAGCTTCACGGGCGTGATTGTCTACTTGCTGCTGTATCAAGTCAGGCCGCGCCTGTGAGCGAATAATACTCTTTCGACCAACTATGATCGGCCATTTGCGCGGGACAATTCTCGACAAGCATCCCAATGAAGTCATCCTCGACGTTGGGGGTGTCGGGTATGAGGTGCAGATTCCTATCTCGACCTACGCTGCGCTTCCGGATACAGGCGCTGCCGTTTCCTTGCGCATCTATACGCACGTCCGCGAGGATGCGCTGCTGCTCTTCGGTTTTTTCACGCCCGAAGAGAAAACGGTCTTCGAGCGCCTGATTTCGGTGAGCGGGATCGGGCCGGGAGTCGCCATCAAAGTTCTCTCGGGTCTGCCGACCGCCGACCTGATCGGCGCGATTCGCAGCGGCGATGTTGTCCAATTGATTCGAATTCCAGGCGTTGGGAAGAAAACCGCCGAACGGATCGTCCTGGAGTTGAAAGATAAGCTGACCGGGCTGGATGTGCCCGGAAAACCCGGCGTTGCAGCCGAAGCGAGTCCGGCCTGGAGCGCGCTCGATCGCGATGTGCTCTCGGCTCTGCAAAATCTTGGATGCTCGCGCCAGGCCGCCGAAGAAGCAGTGCGCAAAGTGAAGCAGCGCGGCGCGCCGGAGTTGTTCGAGCCTTTCTTCCGCGAAGCGCTTGCGGCGGTGCGTTAAGGGCGCGGGCCCGCAGCGCTGCGTTAACGTGGTCTGATGAGCGACGGACGTATCGTCTCGGCCGCTGCGCAAGACAGCGAGCGCCAGTTCGAAGCGGCGTTGCGGCCCACGACACTCGCCGACTTTGCAGGCCAGCCGCACGTGCGCGAGCAGCTTGCCATCGCTATCGAAGCGGCCAAACGCCGCGGCGAAGCCATGGACCACGTGCTGTTGTGCGGTCCTCCAGGATTAGGCAAGACGACGCTCGCGGGTATCATTGCGCACGAACTCGGGGTCACCCTCGATCAGACCGCCGGGCCGGTGTTGCAGAAAAAGCTCGATTTGACTGGCATTTTGAGCAGCGTGCGGGCGCGCCAGGTGTTCTTTATCGATGAGATTCATCGCTTGCTGCCCGATGTCGAAGAGATCTTATATGCCGCGCTCGAAGACTTCCGGCTCGATATCTTAATCGGCACGGGGCCTGGCGCCAGAACCCATTCCATGTCGCTTCCACGGTTCACGGCCGTGGGCGCGACGACGCGTCTCGGTTTGTTGAGCGCGCCGTTGCGCGGCCGTTTTGGCATCGTGCTCCGCCTGGATCCATACGACGAAACTACGCTGGCGCAAATCGTGGAACGCTCCGCGAGGCTGCTCGAAATCGGCATCACGGACGATGCATCGCATGAAATCGCGCGCCGCGGTCGGGGAACACCGCGTATCGCAAACCGTCTGCTACGCCGGGTCCGCGATTTTGCCCAAGTCCGCGCGGATGGGCATATCGATTTAGGAGTGGCTCACTCGGCTCTCGATCTGTCGAAGGTTGACCGCTATGGCCTGGACGACCTCGACCGCAGGATCATGGACACGGTGCTTGTGAAATACGGCGGCGGCCCTGTGGGTCTCGGCACCATCGCAGCGTCGATTGACGAGCAGGCGGACACCATCGAAGAGGTTTACGAGCCGTACCTGATCCAACTCGGGTTTCTCGACCGTACTCCGCGCGGCCGCATCGCGACGGACCGGGCTTTCGAGTATTTTGAAGTCCCGCGGCAGCACCGCTTCGCTGGATCGCAGAACCCGCTGTTTTAATGGCCGAAAAGACGGTTTATCTTTCGCTTGGCTCGAACCTGGGCGACCGCGAAGACAACCTTCGCCGCGCATGCGAAGCGATCGAGCGAGAGCATCTGCACATTCTGAAGCGCTCCTCTCTCTACGAAACTGAACCGCAGGATGTCGCGAACCAGCGGTGGTTCGTGAATCTGGTGCTCGAGTGCCAAACACACTGCTTCCCGCTTCAATTGCTGACCATCTTGCAGAAAATCGAGCGGGATTTGGGTCGCGTGCGCGGCGCCGGCACGGTGCGCAAAGGGCCTCGAACGATCGATATCGACATTCTCCAGTTCGGCAACGTGCTCATGGATACGCCGCAATTGACACTGCCGCATTCGCGCATGCTGGAACGGCGATTCGTCCTGGAGCCGCTGCTAGAGATCGCACCCGAGCTGCGCCATCCCGGAACCAAGGAGCCTCTGACGAAATATCTTTCACAAGTGGCGCGGCAAAAAGTCCGAAAGCTCTAGTCAGCCTGCACGGATCTCATCTGCTTCTAGGTGCGCGCGGAAGCACCTGCTTCGACCGCGATTGTTCCAGTCATTATTGGATGAATTTTGCAGAAGTATGGATAAGTGCCTGGCTCTTGAAAGTTAAAAGTAAAAACTTGATCGGTGTCGAGAACAGGCGATGAAAACTTCTTTGTTGTACTGACGACGTTGTGCGGAATGTCATCTTTATTCGTCCAGGTAACAGCAGTTCCAACTTTGATGGTCATCGACTTGGGCGTGAAGGAGAAGTTATCGATTTTGACCTCCGTTGTGTCGCCAGCGTTTCGTCGCGTTGAACGAGAGTCAGACGGCATAGCAAGCGTGGAATCGACGACCGAGAGCGTGCTGTTGCCGGGTATGAAATCGACATGCGTGATACCCAGAACTCCGGCCAATTGTTCAGCCGGCACCTTCATCGGCCCCGGCGACGGCGCGGTCCCCGGTTTGGGCTGCGGGAAAGCTGTCGACATGGCCGTGTGGTAGAAAATATTGCCTTCGATCTTCTGCATGGTCTGGTGAATGTGTCCATTGAGCACGGTTACGGAGCCAAACCGTTTCATGTACGACAAAGCCGTGATTCCGTCGTCGGTGCCCCATCCCCAGTTTGGATAAATAGTCCACAACGGAATGTGTGCGAAAACGACGATCGGGGTACTGCTAGAACGGCCGGAAAGGTCCTTTTGCAGCCAACTGAGTTGCGCGGCGCCAAGCATTCCCAGCCCGCCGGCTTTCAGATCTACGACGTTGACGAGACCGATGAAATGGACGCCTTTGTGATCGAAGCTAAACCAGCCGGCACCCTTCGTTCCCTTCCCAAAACGTTCGAGATATTGTTGGCCATCATCGGTAAGCATGTCGTGCTCGCCAGGCACGAAGAAAATTTCTCCGGATTTGGCCGACCTTAGGACTTGATCGAGTGTGTCGAATTCCGTTGGCTTGGAGAGATGACTCAAGTCACCGGTATGGATCAGAAAGTCTGGCGTGCGCTCGAGGGCGTTAATCGTAGCAATGGCTTGTTGCAGGGTAGCCGTAACGTCAGGGTTCGCTGCCTTATTGAAGCCGATGTGACTATCGCTGATCTGAACGAAGCTGAATGCTGCACCTGCCTGCATCTGATGGCTCGGCATTTGACCGAAGGCTTTCGAACTGAGTACACCTCCGGCTACCGTCCAAATCATTCCGGTGCCGGCCCAAGCCATGCATTCCAGGAACCCGCGCCGATCTATGCCGTCTTTATTCAAGTTCTGTTTCATTCGAATCGTCATTGGTCTCTCCTGCTGAAGTGTCCCCATGCAACGCGTGTTTTCATCAAGCAGTACCGATCGACTCGGGGAAATATTCCCGCCGGAAACGGTTTTTTAATTTTGACGAATGCAAGCGCCGGCGACACGATAGCTGCCTCCGAATTCATGGGCGCTGGCGGGCACAAACGGGAGCATCGTTTTTATTCGTCGCCGCTCAGCGCGGGCCCATCCGTATAGGACGTCAGTATCGGCGTCCGACAGTCTGGCGTCGCAATGGATCAGCGTGTATTGTGGTAGCGATCAGGCTGGCAAAACCAGCGGTGCACAAAAACGGATACTTGAACCTCGACGACAGTGGTTTCACAATGGAATTTACAGTGTTCAGGGCCGTTTTATTCCTGCTTGTGCCACAAGTCACACAGGTGGCAGGCTGGCGCGCTGACATATCGGACCCGCGATAACATGCAGAAGAAATCTGGAATAAGCGGGTTGTGAAACAGGTAGGGAAAGACAGACACGAGCTGTTTGAAACTACCGTTTTGCCTTACCTCTGTTCCGCTTACAATTTGGCGCGATGGCTTACCCGTAATGAACAGGATGCTGAAGATATAGTTCAGGAAGCTTTCCTGCGGGCGTTACGGTCATTCGACACGTTCACAGTGGGTCGCGATGCCCGGGGCTGGCTATTGACTATCGTTCGAAACTGCTGTCGTACATGGTATCGGAAAAATCGGCTGCACGAGACGACGATCGAATTGGACATCGATTCGCAGCCCGCGGTGGCGACGTGGTCGGATCCCGAGGCAACACTAATCAAGAATGCAGATTCCCGACTGATTCATCAGGCCATGGAGGAATTGCCGTTCGAGTACCGCGAGATATTGATCTTGCGAGAATTGGAAGAGCTGTCTTACAAGGAAATTGCGCTGATCGTAGAAATTCCTTTGGGGACCGTGATGTCGCGGCTTTCGCGGGCTCGGAAGGAAGTTCACAAGCGGCTAGGCGGCTCACAAAGCGAGATGCTCGTATGAGGTGCAAAGAAGTATGCGAGTTCGTCGACGCCTATGTGGATAAAGAGTTAGACGTAATCAGCAGTTCGCAGTTCGAGCAGCATTTGCGAAAATGCGGTGCGTGCCGCACAAAGTACGAGCAGTATGCACACATGCATGATTCTGTGCGGGCGCACATGGAGTACTTCCAGCCTCCGGAAGGGCTCGAGCAGAGGCTTCGCGCACGGCTCTATTCGGCGGGCCGAGCGGAGAATAGGCCTGCCCGTGGAGAATGGTTTCCGCATTGGCGAGCGTGGGCTATGGCTGCAGCCGCTATTGCTGTTGTGGTCTCTTCCGTCGTGCTTGTGCCAACAATACAACGCCGCTCCGCATCAGAGACGGTCGCACAGGAGGTTGTATCGAGTCACATCCGTTCCTTGCTGGCCAACCATTTGAGCGATGTCGTCTCAACCGACGAACACACCGTAAAGCCCTGGTTCACGGGCAAACTGGACTTTGCGCCCGTGGTGAAGGATTTATCTTCCAACGGTTTTCCCCTGATAGGAGGGCGGCTGGACTATATCGATGGCCACGAGGTCGCGGCCCTTATCTACCGGCGCCGCCAGCACACAATCAATTTATTTCTGTGGCCTTCCCGAGCTTCGGATTCAGATCCTCGCGCGCTCATGATCAGAGGTTACAACCTCGTGCACTGGACGCACGCGCACATGGCGTACTGGGCCATCTCAGACGTCAATGCCGGCGACCTTAGTGATTTCGTAAAGGACCTCGGAAGCTGAATCGATCGGGCGGGTGAGTCACATCGTTTGCTGATGGCTAGAGCGAGTCGTCCTTCCCTCCCCAGCGAGCGCATCGGTCGATTTCCATTGTCTGTGGTTCGTTCCGCTCCTGAATCACCCCTCATTCACGGGATCGGGCTGCGGCTTCGGCTCGATCTTCTCGATAAGCACGGTCGCGATACGGTTGCGGTCCATTTGCGTGATAGTGAATCGCCTTCCACCGTATTCAATCGAATCCTTGATGTGCGGGATGCGGCCCAGTTGGAACAACAAGAAGCCGGCGAGTGTTTCAAAGCCTGCCTCTGCCGGCAACACCAGATTGTAACGGTTCTCGAGATCGCGGATCGTCGTCGCGCCCTCAAGCTGCAGCAGTTCCTGCTGCGGCGCAGGAGCGGGGCGCACCACGTCATGCTCGTCGCCAATATCGCCAAAGATCTGTTCCAGCACGTCTTCGAGCGTCACTAAGCCCGCTACCGTGCCGAACTCATCGACCACCAGCGCCATGTGATTGTGCGTCTTGCGAAATTCATCCACGAGTTGATTCAGCGGCTTGGTTTCGGGCACAACCAGCGGCTTATGGACCAGCCGGCGCAAGCGAAAAGGCCGGGTGGCGCGGCGCCGGTCTAGCGCAAAGCGGCGTTCATCGCACACGCGCAAGAGATCTTTGTAATGCACGATGCCGATGATTTGCTCGGGCCGTTCTTCATAAACCGGAACGCGGGAAAATTTGTGCTCCGCCATGGCATTCAGTACGTCTTCGAGATCGGCATCCACCGGAAGCGAAACAATGCTGTGCCGCGGCGTCATGATCTCGCGCGTGGAGTAATCGGCGAGTTCAATCAGGCGCTGGATCGCGTCCTGCTCGAATTGCTGCAGGTGTCCTTCGTGGCGGCTGGATTGAATGATGTATTTGAGCTCCTCGGGAGTATGGCCGCCGCGCACATGGCCGGCGCCTAATCCGAGAATGCGGAGGATGAGCGCAGATGAGCGCTCGATGATAATCACAAACGGCTGGGAAATGCGATAAAAAATCAGCAACACGGGCGCAACCAGCACCGCCAGGCGGTCGGCCTTCTCAATCGCCAAATTCTTCGGCACAACTTCGCCGATGATCACGTGCGCGTAGCTGATGATCAAGAACGCGACGGCAAAGGCAACCCCGTGCAACAGGACCGCGGAAGTGTATACGTGCAGCGGATCGAGCGCGCCGCGCAGCAGATGATAGAGCGTGTCTTCGCCGGCCCAACCGAGGCCCAGGCTCGCGACTGTCACGCCAACTTGGGTCACCGACAACAACCGCCCGGGATTAGCAAGCAGGCTGAGCGCACCCTTTGCGCCTGCCTGACCCTGTGCAGCGAGTTCGCGCAACCGCGATTGCCGCACCGAAACGAGCGACACTTCGGCGGCGGCGAAGAACCCGTTCGTCGCCAGAATCAAGATCAGCACGATGAGGCGAAAGCCCATGAATCTCTAAGAAATGGAGGCCCCATGTGCGAATTGTGAAAGTGGCATCGCAGAGTAGAATTGATGCTTGCTGCCTCGCCTGATACGCATTATCAATGTGAGCATAGCGGTTTTGATTGTGCTCATTGCGATTGCAATCTATTGGTACGCCTTCCGTCCGCTGCCGAAAGTATCAGGCGAAATTTCGGCTCCTGTCAACGCGCCGGCGACAATCGAGCGCGATGCTCGCGGAGTACCGCATATCGAAGCAGGCTCCTGGCAGGGCGCGATTTTTTTGCAAGGCTACGCAACGGCTCAAGATCGATTGTGGCAAATGGACGGGCTGCGGCGATTCGGCGCCGGTGAATTAGCTGAAGTTTTCGGGCCGAGTGCCTTGCCCAGCGACGAGCGTTCGCGAAGGATGCGTATGCGGGCCATCGCCGAAGCTGCCGTCTTGAAACTGACGCCCGGCGAACGCAGCGCGATGGTCGAATACGCGCGCGGCGTGAATTACTTCATCGACACTCATCGCGGTGATTATTCGCTCGAATTCTCGATGCCCGGGTTCGCATATGATCCGCGACCGTGGACGTTGGCCGATTCCGTTCTCGTCGGCCTGGTGATGTATCGCGACCTCACCGATAAATCGCAATTCATGCTGGAGAAGAGTCAATTTCTTGCGAAGGCTAAGAATCCCGCGCACGCGAGACTCCTCTTTCCCGCCATTGAAGGGCAGTATGTCCGCCCCGGTTCAAACGCCTGGGCCGTATCGGGCGCGCATTCCGCGGATGAAAAGCCGATGGCGGCAAACGATCCGCATTTGGCGTACGGTATTCCCGGAACCTGGCACCTCGTTCAATTGAAGGCGCCCGGGCTGGATGTCTCGGGGGCGGCATTGCCGGGTTTGCCGGGTGTAATCACTGGTCACAACTCGCAGATCGCGTGGGGCGTGACGAACCTGCAATCCGACGTGATGGATTTATACCTGGAACAGATCGATGAGCGCACGGGCCGCTATGTGTTTCAGGGCAAGCCCGAACAGGCGCAGCTCGATCGGCAGTTTATCGGCGTGCACGGCCAGAAGCCCGAACAGATGGATGTGTGGATCACGCGGCATGGGCCCCTCATTGCGCATGAAAACGGAAAAAGCTACAGCATGCGATGGACAGCCGCGGAGGGATTCAGCTATCCCTTCTTTGAAATTGATCGCGCGCAGAATTGGGATCAGTTTCGCAGCGCAGTGAGCAGCTTTTGGGGACCGCCGCAGAATTTTATTTACGCAGACCGGGCGGGGAATATCGGCTATCAGGCCGCGGGTCGAGTCCCGATTCGCAATTTCGATAGCGATCTGCCGTTGGATGGGGCATCCGGAAATTTCGAATGGAGCGGCTACATCCCCTTCGAGCAGATGCCGATGTTTTCGAATCCTCCATCGGGGATTGTAGCGACGGCCAATCAGGACCCGTTTCCGCCCAATTATCCCTTTCACGTGGATGGCGATTACGCCGACAAGTATCGCGTGGATCAGATTCGGGCTTTGCTTAATGCCAAGCCGAAATTGACGGTCGATGACATGCTCGCCATTCAGAAAGATGTTTATTCGGCCTTCGACTACTTTCTGGCGCAGCAGGCGATTGCTGCTTCGACCCGCCATGCGAGGGGCGACGAGTTAACGCGCGCCGCGATCGAGCTCTTGCGCCACTGGAATGGCCAGATGGATAAAGACGAGGCCGCTCCGATGATAACCGAGCTATTCCGTGACGAGCTGGGCCGAGAACTGGTTATTAGCAATTCGAACTTCGCGAATATTCGTCCTCGCCCCCAAGTGATCGAGACCTTGCTTCGTGACCGGCCGAGCGGTTGGGTCGCAAAAGACGACTGGGATACATGGCTGATGCAAACCTTCAATGCCGCGCTGGCAGTCGGCCGGAATCGGCAGGGCAGTCGCGTTTCGAACTGGCGCTGGGGGCGCGTGCTCGAATGGAAGCTTGCGCATCCAATCGGCAAGTCGCTGCCGATCGTCAATAGGTTTTTCGACATTGGGCCGATTCCCATGAGCGGCGCGGGCACGACGGTGAAACAAACCACGGCAACGCTTGGACCTTCTGAGCGAATGGTCGTCGATTTGGGCGATCTCGACAGATCCGTACAGAACCTGGTTACCGGCGAATCAGGATACGTCGCGTCAGCACATTATAAGGATGAATGGCAGGCGTACTATACGGGAAAAAGTTTTCCCATGCAGTTCGATCACGTAGAGGCGAAAGACACGTTACGGGTCAAGCCGCAGTGATGTCGAACATCTGATAACGCCAGCCTGGCAGCTCCATTTGTTCGGCCAGGTCGGGTGCGCTGAAATGCGCCCGCGCCGGCCCGAAATTCACAACCACGAGCTTTCGATCGCGCTCCGTTTCCCAACTGAATGCAAGCAACGGCGATTCGGTTTCAATCAGCCGCCAATCGCCGTTTCTGAAGAGATCGGATCGCAGATCGCTCAGCAGCCGTAAATAGAAGTCCTCTAAAGCGAGGTCAACCGGCTCGTTGGCCCGCCGGCACAGGTGAACGTTGGCGCGGATCCGCCTTCCTTCAAGCTGTCCGTCATGAAAAAAGCGCATTCCCGGAGTGAAGTACGTAATCACTGCGGCAGCGCGATAAACTTCAGCAGCGAACGTCGCCGCCGCGCGCGGTTCGTCATGATTTTCAAGCGATCGAACCAATCGGTCCTGAAAATCGAGCCCCGCCGTGAGATGATCCCGCACGCCCCGCGCATCGCGGCTGCAGAGACGGTCATACAGGCGCTTGTCGTAGGTGTAATTGAAGCCTTGCTGCTGCAGATTCCACTCGAGGTCCCAATACACTTCGGCCATAAACGTGAAACCGCGCTGCGTCGCGCGTACCATTCGAATCGTTTCGGGCCAGAACGGCCGTATCTCGATGCCCCACGTTGTTTGGAAGACCTCAGGCGTGATCAACATCGCCATGTCGCAGCGCACTCCATCGCATTGGCTGGCAATTTTTATGAGCTCTCGCTGCATCGCTTCCTCGAGCGACGGGTTGCCGTAATTCAGCTGCAGCGTGTCGGGCCACCCAGGAAAATATGGATCTCGTCCGTGCGCGAAAACTCCATCCGGGAGCGAAATGTAGTTCGACGGCTCGCGTTCGAGATCCTGCTGTGAGCCGCGCACATAAAATTCTGAGTGTTCCTGCACCCACGGGTGATCGATCGCCGTATGGTTCGGCACAAAATCGAGCATGATCCGCACGCCTCGCTCGCGCAGCCGCTGCCTCAGACGCGCTAATCCTTCATTCCCACCGTAATCAGCGGAGACTGTATACGATGCGACCGCGTAGGGCGAGCCGCAGATATCGTCCTCTGTAAAATCCGGCAGAGCTTCGGCATAGCTCGCGCGCAACAGCCCGAGTGATTGTGAGACGCGCCGTCCTGCCTCTCCGGTCTGCCATACGCCCATCAGCCAGATCCATTCGAATCCCAGTTCGGCGAGCCGGTCGAGCCGATTCGATGGAAAATCGTCAAAGTTGGCGGCGCGGCCGAGCCCTCGCGAAAGTTCACTCATGGTCGCGCGCACATTCAGCTCATACAGGGATGGATACCTGCTCGGCGGCTTCACGCATCCAGCATAGATGCGCGCAAAATGCGATTCTGGAATAGATGGCAACCCTGCCCAGCCTCGTGACCATGGACGAGTACATGCGAACCTCCTATTCGCCCGATTGCGAATACGTGGACGGAGTGGTCATGGAACGCAACGCCGGTCTGGGGTAAGCATTCGCGCACGCTCAGCAAGTTCCTTATTGAGATAAACAAGCGAATTGTGCCGAAACGGCTGCTCGCTCTGGCAGTGCTGCGTGTCAGGGTTGCCGACACCCGAGTTCGTGTACCCGATGTATGCGTCGTCGAGAGTCTTGAAGAGGTTCCTAGCGTCCCCCCGCTCCTCTGCGTTGAGGTCCTCTCGCCCGACGATCGTTGGAGCCGCGTCAACGCCTCGATCGCCGATTACCAGTCGATGGGCGTTCCCTGTATTTGGGTGGTCGATCCGTACTCGAGCCGCGCATGGATTTTTGACCAAGAAAACCCTCCCGTGGAAGTGCTGGACGGCAAGCTTACCGCGAAAGTGCTCGGCATCGAGCTGCAACTCGCGGACGTGCTTCCGTAAGCTCTCGGAAACTCTCTCATTGGGTGTGAGTCCCACCTCCAGAGAGAGAACAGACAGAATGCCCCCGCAAAAAGAACACGAAAAGATTGAAGACATGGTCGAAGCCCCGCATCAGGCCGAGCACTCCGCGCGCAGTCTCGAAGACGAGGTCGATTCCAACGGGACCCTGCAGGGCTATTACGCCATGAACAACATCAAGCCGTCTGAAGAACTCGAGAAAGAAGCGCGGGAGGACAATCCTGAGGATCGCGAAAAGGGTCATCCGGTACCGTGATCCCTCGCTCCGGCATTGCCAAATTTTCGCTGTTAGACTGGTTGTTACTTCCGCGTGAGTAGCTCTACCGTTAGTCCTGCATTCGATGAATCTGCCTTAGTGGCGCGTGCCAAGGCAGGAGATGCGGATGCATTTTCCGAATTGGTGACGCATTACGACCGGCGTGTCTTTCGCATGGCTAAACAGATCACCCAGAACGACGACGACGCGGAAGATGTGCTGCAAGAAACCTTCCTCAAGGCGTACACTCACCTCGACGATTTCCAAGGCAATTCGAAGTTTTACACGTGGGTCGTGAGGATCGCGGTAAACGAAGCTTTGATGAAGCTCCGCAAGCGGCGATCCGACCGGACCGTGCCGCTCGATGAGCCAATTGACACCGGCGAAGACGAGATGGTCCGGGAAATTGCGGTCTGGGACGAAAACCCCGAAGACAATTACTCGCGGGAAGAGTTGGCCGACCTGTTAGAAGAAGCCATTCAGAGCTTGAAGCCGGCTTACCGAACCGTTTTTGTGCTGAGAGACATCGAAGAAATGTCCATAGAAGAGACGGCGGAGGCGTTGGGATTGTCGATCTCGGCGGTTAAAAGCCGGCTGCTTCGGGCACGGTTGCAGCTTCGCGAGAAGCTCACCCGGCAATTCAGAAGAAAGGGGGATGACGCGTTTGCTTACCTGTAAGCAGTTTCTGCAGGAGTTGAACGACTTCCTCGACGATACCCTGGACCCGAACATCCGGGCCGAACTGCAGAGACACGTGAGCGAATGCCCCAATTGCTGGGTCGTTTACAACACGACGGAAAAGACTTTGAAGGTCTTCAAGGGGATGGAGCCCAAGGAAGTGCCGGAGCCGATCCGTAGCCGGTTAATGGAGGCGCTGGAGCGGAAAATGAAGGCTAAGGGCGGCCATTGCGGGGGGAACGTTCAGGCCTAACGGCCTCTATTCCAGCCCTGAGTTGGACAGCGCGCGGGGGTTCTTCAGCAACTCCAAAAAGCGCCTTTTCTGCTGATCGTTCAGCACGCTCAAAATGCGCTGCGTTCCGTGTTGGGCCACGTCTTCCCGCTCGTCCTCGATGTTCTGGTAATACTTGCCGTAGTCGTCAAGCACCTTCATCACGGTTTGCTCCTGCTCCGGCGTGAGCGCCAGTTCTGTCCGTAGATGCTGTACGGCGATGTGACGCGCCCGTTCCATGGCAGCCGGCCGGTCCGGTGCCGGTTTGGCGTGAAACAGACCGCTGGTGAGCGCGGAACCCACCGCTGCCCCACACAAAAAGACCACCGACAAGATCGTCAGGACCTTGGGGTTCGACCAGGCTGCGCCGTTATAGCGGAGAGGCCGTGAGCGTGTTGGAGCCGAGAGTCCTATTGGAGCTGTCCTTCGTGTGTAGCGAAGTTGTCGAGCACGGCGTCCCGCTGCTGCTGAAGGCTTCCGGTCACCAGCGGATCGTCATGATATTGCACCACAGCCTGCTCATTCGATCCGCCGCCGCTGCGAACCTCCCGGCTGATCGCGTAAGAGCCCAGCAGCAGCGTAGCCGCGAGTGATACATACGTGAGGCGCTTGGCGAATGGCGAATAGATGAACGCCGTCCAGATGGAGTCTTTCGCCCGCTCTTCGATGCGCTGCATGACTCGGGCGTAAAATCCAGCTCCGGGCTCGACCTCTGCCGGCGCGCGCAGCGAGGACAGAAGCTCCGCTTGCTGCTTTATAGCCGCCAACTCGGACGAACACTCATTGCAGGACGACAAATGACTAACCAACCCCGGATCTCTCGCGGCAGACCCCTCGGCCGAGAGCAGATCTTCTAACCGATCCCGAATCGACCCGTGCATGTTTTTCCCTCAAAAGAATTTACTTACATTGCGAGTCTTACGCCCGCTTAATAACAACTCTGGAACCCGATCAGTCCCCTAACTCTCACCGGCTGCGGGCCGAGTCAACGGTCCCTTCTCCAGCCGCTGCGCCGCCTTAACCAGCTTCTGGCGAGCGCGGAACAACTTTACCTTAATCGTATTCTCATTCATCCCGGTCATTTCGGAAAGCTCCTCTACCGAGTGGCCTTCCACTTCCTTTAACAAAATGAGCGACCGGTCTTCTTCGGAAATCTTGGCGAGCAGCTTCAAAATCAAATCGTGCTGCGCCAGTCGCCGATCCACCGCGGGAGCTTGATCCGTCGCCGGTTCCGCGCTCTGCATGCGCTGCGATTCATCGGCGGAGAAATCGCTTTCGTAGACCAGCTTGCGAACCCGTTTCTTGCGCAGGTAGTCATAACACTCGTTCACCGTGATCTTGTAGATCCAGGTGAGAAGTGAACTGCGGAAATCGAAGTTTTTGATCGAGAAATAGATCTTCGCGAAGACCTGCTGCGCGATATCTTCAGCATCGTTGCGGTTCCGAAGGATGCCGTAGATAATCGAAAAGACTTTGGCCTGGTAACGCTCGACTATCTCTCGAAACGCAAGCTCGTCTTCGGCCTGTACGCGCCGAACCAGGGCCGCCTCTTCGGTGCTTCGATGATCCAATTTGGTCTTCGTTCGGCTTACCCCTCCGGCCGTCACCGGGAAGGGAAGAGTCGCACTGAGCCCGCTCATATACCGCTGCCGACGCGCTGCACCATAAACACGTTACAAAAACATCCACCGGCCATGGCTGCTCGTCGGAGCAACTGCCCTATTATCCCAGAAGCTCGCCTTCCTCTTGGCGGAAGCTAGACGACAGAATCGAGCATCAAAAGATTGCAATTGGTTGTAGAATAGAACCAAAGCCCATTGCAACAGGAGATTTTGAATGATTCAGCTAACCGAGACCGCCGTGAGCAAGGTCAATGAAATCTTGAGTATGCAGGAACCCAAGCCGGCCGGATTGCGCATCGCCGTCGTGGGCGGCGGCTGCTCCGGGTTCAGCTATTCCATGGCCTTTGAAACCGCGCCGAACATGCTCGACAAAACCTACAATTTCGGTGACCTGAAAGTGTTCATCGATCAGGCCAGCATGCTTTATCTGGATGGCGCCGAGGTTGACTACGTCGAAACCCTCGAAGGCTCCGGCTTCAAGTTCAATAACCCGCAAGTGAAGTCCACGTGCGGATGCGGCAGCAGCTTCAGCGCGTAAAGACGCTGGCGATAATTTTCGATTCAGGGCCGAGAGGGCGAGCGCTCTTCCGGCCCTTTTTCATTGAATGCTTGGTGATCTGACAACGGAAGCCGCGAATCCGGCTTCGGCTGCGATCGATGCGCTGCCGACTGCCCGCATGCTGCGCGTCATCAACGCCGCGGATCAGGAAGTTGCGGCTGCAGTGGAGCGCGAAATCCCGAATATCGCAGCCGCCGTGGATCGAATTGTCGAGCGCCTGGAATCGGGAGGACGCTTGTTCTATGTGGGTGCCGGAACTTCTGGCCGTTTGGGCGTGCTTGACGCTTCGGAATGCCCGCCGACCTTCAATACGCCTCCGGACCTGGTGCAAGGATTGATCGCAGGCGGCGATCGCGCCTTGAGGAATTCCATTGAGCGAGCAGAAGACGATCCCGAGCAGGGTAAACAGGATCTGATCGAGCGCGGATTTGGTCCGAAGGACGCACTGGTCGGCATCGCGGCGAGCGGCCGAACGCCCTACGTCCTCGGGGCTCTCAGTTATGCCCGTTCTTTAGGCGCATTGACTATCGGCCTGAGTTGCACCATCAATTCGGACGTCGCCCAAGCGGCCGACATCGCAATTACTCCGATTCCCGGGCCGGAAATTATCACCGGCTCGACCCGCATGCGCGCCGGAACCGCCACGAAGCTGGTTCTGAATATGATCAGCACCGGCGTGATGATCCGCCTGGGCTATGTTTACGGCAATCTCATGGTTAATGTGCAGCCGACCAACGGCAAGCTGGCCGACCGTGCGTGCCGGATCATCGCGACCATTGCCAACGTCAGTTACGAAGAGGCCTCGCGTCTTCTCGCGGAGGCAGGGTCGGTGCGAACGGCTGTCGTCATGCACAAATGCGGGCTTTCGAAGGCCGAAGCCGAAGCCCGGCTTGCGGCAAACGGAGCCCGTCTACGCGCCGCAATCGAAGCACGCCACAACGGAGCAATTCATGGATAAATTCAGAATCGTGGGCGGCACGCCGTTGAGCGGAGAGCTTCCCGTCAGCGGCTCGAAGAATTCGACTCTTCCCGCGCTCGCCGCGTGCCTGCTGACGGAGGAACCGGTCGTTTTGCACCGTGTGCCGCGTGTCAAGGATATCTTCACCATGCAGGACCTGCTTCGGCACACGGGCGCTCGCGTCTGCGAGGAAGATGCCAGAGTTTGCGTGGATGCTCGCGTTCTGGAACACCCCGAAGCGCCTTACGAAGTGGTCAAAACCATGCGCGCGTCCAGCCTCGTCCTAGGACCTTTGGTCGCGCGTACCGGCTCGGCTCGCGTGTCCATGCCCGGCGGCTGTGCTATCGGTTCGCGTCCGATCAACTTTCATGTCTCCGCGCTTGAGCAGCTCGGCGCAATCATCGAGCAGTCCCACGGCTACGTCGAAGCCCGCGCTCCGGAAGGCCTGCGCGGCGCAACCATCCACTTTGATCGAATCACCGTAACCGGAACCGAAGACGTGCTAATGGCGGCCGTGCTTGCGCGCGGAGAGACGGTCATTCGCAATGCGGCGCGTGAGCCCGAAGTGAAGGATCTGGCCGATCTGCTCATCAAGATGGGCGCGAAAATTCAAGGGGCTGGGACATCCATCATCAAAGTGCAAGGCGTCGAGCGCCTGCATGGGGCCGAGCACGCCATCATCCCTGATCGCATCGAAGCCGGAACCTTTCTGCTCGCTGGCGCGGTCTCACGCGGCGACGTCATTATTACCGGCTGCAACCCCGAGCACGTGGCTGCTTTGACTGTAAAGATGCAACTGGCAGGAGCCGAGATCGACACGCTGCAGGAGGACGCACTGCGCGTCCGGTGTTCGCGCCGCCCGAAAGCGGTCGACATCACGACTGAAGAGTATCCCGGCTTTGCAACCGATCTGCAGGCGCAATACATGGCTTGGATGACCCTCGCCGAGGGCATCAGCTTGGTCACAGAGACTATTTTTGAGAACCGCTTCATGCATGTACTCGAGCTCGCGCGTATGGGCGCGAATATCCGTGTCGAAGGACGGCAGGCCATTGTGGCTGGAGAAGATCACCTGATGGGCGCACAGGTGATCGCGTCGGATTTGCGCGCAAGTGCGTCGTTAGTCCTGGCTGCTCTGGTTGCGCAAGGCGAATCGACCATCGATCGCGTCTATCACATGGATCGCGGCTATGAGCGTATCGAAGAAAAACTCGCAGCGGCCGGCGCAAACATCGAGCGCCTTCAATAACCAAGTATGAGTACGCACGTCAAGCATCACAGCCCAGGCTTTTTGGCGATTGTGAACGATGCCAAGAAGCGCATCCGCGAGATCGATATCGACGACTACAAGCGGCTCCTCAATGAGGGCGAAGCCGGCCAACTCGTAGACGTTCGCGAAGACCACGAATGGGAAGCCGCGCACGCAGCAGGCGCAATTCACATGAGCAAAGGCGTCATCGAACGCGATATCGAAACGACGTTCCCAGACAAGAACACGAAACTGGTCCTCTATTGCGGCGGCGGCTTTCGTTCGGCTCTCGCGACCGACAATCTCCGAAAAATGGGCTATCTCAACGTGATTTCGCTCGACGGTGGTTGGCGCGCCATCGAGGTCTCGGGCCTGCCTCTAGAAAGTGCTTCAGCCGAGTAGCGCTTCCACAGTTCTTGCAATCTGCAGCAGTTTAGCATCGTCGAACGGCTTGGCGATCAATTGCAGTCCGATCGGCAGCCCTTCTGCACTGTTTCCGCACGCCATCGAGAGCGCCGGCTCACCTAGATAGTTGATGGGGCGCGTCAGCCGCGTTGTAGCTGCGCGCAATTCTTGCTTCTCGCCGTTGATTTCAACGCTCTCCTGATCGATCCCTGGCGCTGTGGTCGGCGTTGTAGGCGTTGCCAGCACGTCAACTCTAGTCCACAAGTCATCCATTTCGCGGCGAAATCGTTGGCGAGCGCGTTGCGCATTCACGTATTCATAGCCCTTCACTTGTTTCGCCTGCTGGATGAGCGCCCAGACGTCTTTTCCAAACAAAGTCTCGTCCGTATACTGCGCGTAGAGCGACGCAGTCTCTGACATCTGAACAAATCGCGCCTGGGCGTAGGCATCTGCCATATCCGGAACGCGAACTTCGATTAGGGTCGCGCCAGCCTCCTCCATCAGCCCAATGCTCCGCCTGACTTTTGCCTCGACTTCCGGATCGATACGTTCAAAGAAATAATTTGCCGGGACTCCCACGCGCACGCTTCGCAAATCCGGTAGCGGATCGGTTGAAAAATCGCCCGATTCGGCCATCCCATTCATGGCCAGCGCGCAATCCTCGACGCACGACGCCATCGGCCCGGCATGATCAAGGCTAAACGAGAGCGGCAACACGCCCTCGCGGCTCACCCGTTCGTAGGTCGGCTTGAGTCCCACGATGCCGCAAAACGATGCCGGAATGCGAATCGATCCTGCCGTATCGGTTCCGCTGCACAGCGGCAGAAGATTCGCCGCGACCAGCGCGGCCGACCCTCCACTCGATCCGCCCGCGACTCGCGAAGTATCATGCGGATTCAGAACGAACCCATAATGCGGGTTTTTAGAACTGATGCCATAGGCAAGCTCATGCAAATTGGTCTTACCGATCGAAATTGCGCCCGCTTCCCGCAAATAACCGACAACAATTGCATCGGCATCCGGAACAAAATCCCGATAGATCAGCGACCCGCCCGTAGTTCGAATCCCTCGCGTATACAACAGATCCTTGTGCGCGATCGGGATGCCGTGCAAAGGGCCGCGATCCATCCCGGACGCCAGCTCTTCATCGCGCTCAGCAGCCGTGGCCCGCGCCTGCTCTTCAGTAACCGTGATGAAGCTGTTGAAGCGCTCGCGCTGCCGAATGTCCGCGAACGTCTGCTCGATCAATTCGGCGCACGAGATCTTTCGCGCCCTTAACTGCGCGCCGAGATCGCGGATTTTCATCGCTACTGCGGCGCCGGGCCGCGAACCACTTGCGCGAAATTCTTCGAATCGACGTACTTTGCAAATGCAGCCCGCACCTGCTCGGCGGTCATGTTGAAATAGCGCTCAGCGGCCTCGAACGGCTCATTCAGCGGCAGACCGACGCGCGCCCGGGCAATATATCCCCCGCCCAGCGCGTCTTCACTCGATTCCGCCAGCGGTATCTGCCGCAACAACAGCGCTTTGGCTTGCTGCAATTCGCCCGGCGTGACGTCCGCCTTTTGCATCGAGATCAACTCCTGCTCGACCATCACCCTCGCCTTCGATACGTTCTGGGGATCGCATCCGTAATCGATCGTGTAGGTGGCGCGGGTTTCGGCCGCGTGAAGCGAATCGTCAATGTTATACACATAGCCGGCCTTCTCGCGCAGATCGCGATACAGCCGCGTTGCGTAAAATCCGCCGCCCAGGACATGGTTTCCCACCTGCAACGCGTAGTAATCCGGGCTGAAGCGATTCATCTCCAGCTCCTCCGATAAGTTGACCGTATCCTGAATCTGGCTCGCATCGGGAACGTTTACCGCGCTCGCTTTATTCGCCGGAACGGGCGGCAGCACGACGGGCGGCTTCGGACCCGAGGCCTGCCACGATCCAAAATATTTGTCGACGACGGCGCGCGCTTCCGCCGCGGTTACATCGCCAATTACGACGATGGTCGTCAGATCCGGCCGAAACGTTTTCGTGTAATAATCCCCAACATCTTCGTATTTCAATGCGGAGACGGTCTGAGGCGTAGGTTCCCGCAAGAGCGGATCGCCTTTGGGCAGAAGCGCATGTTCCAGTGCGCGATCCATGCGATATCCCGGGCTCTGCAGTTGTCCCGCTGTCAATTGCGCGGTCTGCTGCTGCACAACTTTGAACGCATCTTCCGGCAGCGCGGGGTGCAGTTCGTTATCCGCCAGCAGCTGCATGCCGCGGTCGAAGTATTGCTTCAGCACCTTCAGGTTGAAATTCGGGCCCGCGGTTTCACCCGCGGCGATATCATCCAATTGCTTCTGAAATGCAAGGCGGTCATAGGTTTTGGTGCCGTAAGAGAAAAGCCCTTCGAGCACATCCGAAACTCCATCTTGACCGGGAGGCGTTTCGAGTTGAGTCTGCGTTTTGACAGAACCCAGCACGGTCACTGTGGGACTGGTGGTTTCCGTCTGCACAATCAGGCGAATGCCATTCGGCAGCCTGTCATCTGTCGGGTGAATATTCGGCTTGGGAATTTCAAGCGATTTCACCTCAGCTTCCGCCCACGCGGGCAGCGCGACGGGTTTCGTGGGTGCGCTCGTGGCGGCTTCAGTACCGCCAAATCCTTTCGAAGACACCGGCTCTCCCGAAGGCGCGGGCTTCAGGACGGCAACAATCGAATTCTGATCGAGCATGTACTTCTTGGCAACGCGATTCACGTCTTGGACGGTCACGCCCTTGATCGCCTCGACCACTTCATCGGGCGAATGCCTTCCCTCGGCCGCCAGCGCTTGCGACCACAGTGCAGCCAGATTCGTGATTGAATTGCGTCCGAATTCCGCGCTCGCGATCTCGCCTTTTTTGGCCGCTTCGACGAGATCCGCCGGTACCCCGTTCGCGGCGTAACCCGACATGATCTTTTTCATGTCGGCGTTAATTGAGGTCGGATCCGCTCCCGCTGGAATCGCGGCAATCGCGAACGCCGCGCTCGCCTTTGGATAAGTCTCCACGAAAGCAAAGTCTGTTCCTAGCGCTTTGCCTTGCGGCACCAACCCGTAAAGATCTGCTCGCTGGCTCGAAAGCACGTCGCTCAGCACGCGTGCTGCGGCGAAATCCGGACTGTCGGTTCCAGGAAATCGATAAGCCAGAAACGCGAGCAAATAGGGAAGATTGCTGTCCGAGGTAAACGAATCCGCCGGAACCGGGCGAAGATCGACGGCCGGCCGCGGCGGAAGCTGCTTGCGCGGAATCGCGCCGTAAAGCTGCTTGATCAGCGCGATGGTCGCGGGGGGATCTACATCGCCCGTAACAATGAGGATCGAGTTATTCGGCGCATACCATTTGTCATAGAAGGCCTTCAGCGCTGTGCCCGTGGTTTGGTCAAACGAAGGCTTCGTGCCAAGCGCATCTTCCTGGTAAGGCGTCCCGGCAAACAGGTCTTTATTCAATCGGGTGATGAATTTGTAAGTTGGATTCGAAAGATCGCGCGATACCTCCTGCTCAATGGCGCCGCGCTCTTGGGACCACTGCTCCTGCGAATCCTGAACGCCCGCCATGCAGGCCGCATCGACCCGCAGCGCCACTTCCAGGTCTCTTGAGGGGACAGTTACGAAGTACTGCGTGATGTTCTGCTGCGTATCGGCATCCATATACCCGCCGAGCTGCGCATAAATTGCCGCAATCTGGTCCGCCGTGAGGCCGTTGCATCCGCGAAACGCCATGTGCTCCTGGGCGTGCGCCATGCCGGGAAATCCTGCCGGAGTTTCATCGGCGCCGACCAGGTAGTTGTCTTCTACCGTCGCAACCGGCGCCAACGCATCCCGGACAATCACCACTCGCATTCCGTTGTCGAGCGTTGCGCGCGTAACTGCCGTCGATCCCGCGGTCTGCCCAAGCAGAACCCCAGGAACCGCGCTCAGAAACAGAAAAACAGCGCTGGAACCAATCGAATACTTCATGTTGAATATTTCCAGCTTACGGTAGAGATTCCGCGGTGCCGGAAATCGTGGAGGCCCTAACGACCGCTGGGATTAGCGATGGGAGTTCACCGAACTCAAACCAGAGCTTCGAAAGCGCTTGCATCAGCGCCTCGAATTCATGCAGGGTGCCTGGCTTGCGGACATAGAGGTTGGCCCCGGAACCGTAGGCCGCGTTCACGTCCTTCTCGTTTTGAGACGAAGTGAGAACCACCACGGGCGTATTCTTTAATACCGGATTCGATCGGATATGTTCGAGGATTTCGAAGCCGTTCCTCTTGGGCAGATTCAAATCGAGAAATATAAGATTCGGGCGAGGCGCGCTATGGTACGCATGGCTGCGGTCTAGAAAGTTCACCGCCTGCTCACCGTCGGTCACGACATTTAATCTATATCCCGAAGTATTGTGTGCAAGGAGCTGGCTGAACAGCCGAGCGTCTGGTTCGAAATCCTCGACTAAGAGGATTTCTATGCTCCGAAGCTGGGTTGGCAATAACTTTATACGGCATTGTACAGCACGGGTCCTTTGACAGGCAACGGAAGCGGGCGTTGGGCGATGTCCGGCGGCTTGCGTACATGAGAGAGGGCGCAACATTTACGCATTATGCGGGTGGAAGCTTGGGGGCGCTGGCGAGGATGGTTGCGCGCGGCTGGATGTGGTGGCCGGCTTTCTCCTGGTCAACCAGTGCGAGCCAATCCGAGTACAACATGCGCTGAAGACCGATAGCGGGCTCTGTGCGCTGGATGTGATTGGGATTGGTCCATTCATATTCGGGCGGGACGCCGTTCAGGAAGAAGAGATAGCGGTTGACGAAGGCGGGCGTTTTGCCGGTGTTTTCGACCATTTTGAGAATCGTTTCGTTGGTGGGCAGCCAAGTGGTGGTGGTATCGCAATCGTTGCCCATCACGTCGACGTATTGCATCGCGAGCATCTCTCGGGCGGCGTGCTCCTGTTTTTTCTTGAGCCATTCGAGCTCGATTTTGGCCATTTGAGTCTGGGCCTTTTCTTGTTGCGCGGCGCGATCGGCCTGACGCTTGTAATAGGCTTCGAGGTTGTTGAAGGCGCGGTAGAAGCTGCGCTCGGCAGCGGTTTTATACCGAGAGAAATTGTTGAAAAGCTTGATGTTTTCCTCGGTCCAGAGCCACGCGTCGGAAGGCAACCGCACTTCGATTTGATGAAGCCGCTTTTGATTGCGCTGGAAAAACCAATGCGCTTTGGCGGTTTCGTAGAGGAGGGTTGCGGCGGTGGGATCTTCGTCCAAACGCGCACAACGGCCAGCAAACGGCCTGTGGTCTTCATCCAAGCGCGCACAACCGCCACCAAACGGCGTGTGCGCTTGCGGGTTGTAGGCTTGCATCCAGCTTTGGATGGTGAACTCAAATTCGGCGGGATCTTCAAATGGCAGGACGAGCGTTTCGGAACGGCAGCCGTGGGTGAGGCGGTTCATTGACGAGCTCGCTTTGCCTTCGGGAGTGCGCGGGCCGGTGGAGTGGCCGGGGTTTTCGGCAATTTCGGGAGTTTCACGCGGAAAATTTTTTTCGTAATCGGGGTCGAGCATGGGCGCGCCTTTTCTGGAATGAGTGTGGCGCGGGGCGGTGGTTCGCGAACTGTCGCAGATAGGAGAAGATATTGAATCTACAGATGTTGAGATTATTTCGTTAGTGCGTGATTCAGATCGGGGGGAAATGGCGAGAGGCTTTTTACCGAACGAACTGCGGGATGCAGCGCGTCGCGACACGCGCGGTTTGCGGCTCGCCGCTAAAAGTGGTCGGCCAAGCGATCGACGGTCACCGGCGTTGAAAGAAAGCAGGCCTCTGCGCAGGAATGTGGGGCAGCCTGGTTCCATGCCTCGGGCGAGTTTAACGCACTCCGCTCAGAAGCCAAGTCTCGCTGAGAACTAATTCGCAGACGAGAATCGTGAACTCCTTTCGGCCGAGATGGAGCGTGCTTATGTTCACGGGGCGGCGGACCGACGGGTAGTGGGCTACTTTGAAGCACATCCGGCTCGACTGCAATCCGTCATCAGAAGGGGAACCGGAACGTGAAGATGTACGCGTGATTGTACGTGTGGTAGTGAGTCGCGGCAACCTGGAACCCCGCTCCCACCGCCATGAGCACGCGGCCATGAACTTTGAACCGCCCCGCGATGAGTCCGGGGGTCAAAAAGGTTTGCTTCTTGCCTTCTTGCGCGCCATCATTCCAGAAACTTGAATTCACCTCGAACTCAGGCCACAACTTCGCAAGGTGGTATTGAAACGTTGTGTTGAAAGCGATGGCATGCCCGAGGGTGTCCACGTGACTCGTAGGCAGGCTCGCGCCGAGCGTGCTTTGGATATCGAAATTACCCCATCCTTTTCCGGCAGCGATCGTCGGTGTGATGATGCCGGCCCGTGCGCCATTCGTGTACGTACCTGTCGGGACACTCGCGGCGAGAAATAAAGTCAAGATGTAGTTGCCGCGATCTTCGTTCGCCGAGAGAAGCCGGTATTTCCCGAGGAATGAAACATCTCCAAAGCCATTGTGTGCTCTCGGCTCGTTGTGTTCCAGGTATGGAGGAAGGTTAAAGATCAGCTCGATGTGCTCACTGGGAATCAGCTCCAAGCCTTTTGTGTTCCCGAGATTCAACAATTCGTTTCCCGCTGCAGCCCCTTCGAACACGAGATCCGTCCGAAATTCCTGTTCGAGCCGAGGCGTGACCGTGACGAGCGGCGTCATCCAGCGAGGCTGGTCCGCTTTCGCTTGGTCGGAGCGATCAAACCAACTGCTTAGGAATCCGTCCTGCGCCAAAGCCACAGAGCCCAGAAGAATAAACGCCGTTATTATCTTGCAGCCTGCAAACGCCCTCATGTAGAAGATCAGAATACCCTTATCGTTTGAAAATGCACTGAAGTATTCGACGTACGGAACAGGCAGGCTGAGGTCAGAGAGGAACTAACTCACAAGATCAGTGTTGCCACTGACCCTTTACGCCGCTCTTTGTAGCGCCCGCTCTTCGGCTTCGATCTAATGCAACTACATCCGACGCTTCCCTCAGGCGATCTGTCACGTCGGTGGACACCGACCAGATCTCGACCGTCGTGTCTCTGCCCGGTCCGAGCGAACCGCCGCCGCCTGGCGCGTACGCGGCATACAGTTACGATGTGTTGCTACTCGCGCATAATCAGCAGTACACCACCGATCTGATTGCGTTGCTTCAAAAGCACTCCAACACAGGTCAACCAGCAAGCGCTCGCTATGATCGCGCCGAATTCGTCTCCCTGGAAGATGCAGCATGTGCTGACAAGCTCCGAACTCGCCGGGTCCGGCGTGCAGGTCAAATAGCGATGGATGCGCTGCGCAACATGAGCTTAACTCCGTACAGTTGAGATCGGGAGTGGCTCGGTTCGAGAACGCTTGAACGCGCAGGATATCGGGTGGCTGTTTGTCTGCAACCCGCCAGTTCGTGCGCTGTATGATGGTAGCCGTTATGCCGCAGACGGCGGAATTGAGAGCGCCTGCCGCCGCACGTGCCCGCAATGGATGAAAAGGCAACTTTCGGCCCGATCTGCTGCGCGAGATGTTCGAACTGGGCGGTCATAATATAGGCAATCAGCGGCTGCCCTGGAACTTATGAATGAGAGTGATCGGGCGCGGGTTGATGCCGCGGTGTTGCGTGCGGGATCTGCCGAGCTACCGCTTGAATCGGACATCGACATAGCACAGCTGTCCGGGCTTCACTGAAGAGTCGTAGAAAATGCTGACATTTTCATACTCCTCCGAAGAGCCTGCACAATCGTTCTCGGGGGGGACAGAACGCGTCTACAAATCCGCCGATGACGAACTTGCCTCTGCTTGAGCCTGGTAGCAATTCACGTAAGAGATCCTTGGCCGTTTCGTAGCTGAAGGTCATACTCCTTGACTCGACCAGGCTGTCTACGCCCATTGGGAAAATAAGCATCTCGGATATACGTCCGTCGGGCCGGTTTCTCACCCTCACGCCGATGCCATTGCGGACGGTGAACGTCTCAGAAACCGCGCCGCCGTACTTGCTCCTCAGCTCGTCAAGGGATTGGCCGAAGATCATAGTGAAACCGAGAAACGCCAGGAGCAGTATCTTCACACATCAAATAATAGACGTAATGCGCGAGAGCTTGGAGGAGCTTCCGAAGGCCCAATCACGCGCGCGACGCGCAAAGTGGTTATCAAAAGGGTCTTGGTCCATTGGCAGAGGCGGCAAACGCGCAGAGCTATTATGGTGCCGGTATGCCGGAAACGGCCGAATTGACAGCGCCTGCGCCGCTCACTTTACTGCAGGAAGAAGAGCGCCTGTTCCAGGCTTCGGTGCGGCAATTTGCGCGCGAGCGCCTGACGCCGCACGTGCGCGCGATGGACGAAGAAGGCAAGTTTCGCCCCGATCTGCTGCGCGAGATGTTCGAACTGGGCCTGATGGGAATTGGCATTCCCGAGCAGTATGGCGGGCAAGCCGGCAATTTTTTTCTGTCCGTGCTTGCCATCGAGGAGCTGGCCAAAGTCGATCCATCCGCGTCCGTCATTGTGGACGTGCAAAATACTCTTGTCAGTAATGCGATCGAGCGTTGGGCGAATCCTGAACAAAAGGAGCGTTATTTATCGCGCCTCGCGGATCGTAGCGTTGGCTCATATGCGTTGTCGGAAGCATCGTCCGGCTCGGATGCGTTCGCGCTCACAACTCGCGCTATTCCCGATGGAGGTGGCTACCGGCTCACCGGACGGAAACTCTGGATCACCAACGCGGCGGAAGCAGATATTTTCCTCGTGTTCGCAACGATTGACCCGTCCGCAGGCTACCGCGGGATCACTTGCTTTCTCATCGAACGCGACATACCTGGGTTTCAGGTCGGGAAGAAAGAGGACAAACTCGGCATTCGGGCGTCCTCGACCTGTGAGTTGATTTTAGACGACGTGCGCGTTGGGCGCGAGCAGATGATGGGCGAGCCAGGAAAGGGCTACAAAGTCGCGATTGAGACTTTGAACGAAGGGCGCATTGGAATTGGCGCGCAGATGCTCGGGCTGGCGGAAGGCGCGCTTGATCACGCCCTGAAGTATGCGCGTGAGCGCAAGCAATTCGGAAAGCGCATTGGTGACTTCCAAGGCGTTCAGTTCGAACTCGCCGAAATGGCGACCCGCATCGAAGCCGGGCGGCTGATGGTCTATAACGCCGCACGTTTGCGCGACGCCGGCCAGCCATTCGTCACCCAAGCCGCCATGGCCAAATATTTCTGCTCCGTTCTCGGCGAAGAGGTCGCCTCCCAGGCGGTTGAAATTCTAGGAGGGGTCGGGTTCACGAAAGATTATCCGGTCGAGAAATTGTACCGGGATGCGAAAATAGGGAGAATCTACGAAGGCACGAGCAATATGCAGCGGGTCACGATTGCAAAGGCTCTGCTCGACTCGAAATAGCGGTAACTGCTTTGCTCTCCTCAACCGTCCAGATGTAAAAGTAAGGAAGTTGTCAATGCTAAAACGTTGTTGCGCCGCTGCGCTGCTCCTTGTCGGTTCCGCTGTTGTGCTGTGCGCTGCCGATGCGAAGCCGGACCCGAGTCCCGACCAGATCCAGGACATCATCAAGAAGTTCACCGAGAAGGAAACGGAGTTTGCGAAGGCCCGGGAAAACTACACCTACCGCCAGACCAGCAAGATTGTCGAGACTGATCCTCCCGGCGGCACTTACGAAATGGTCGAGGAAGTCGGCTTCGACGATCGGAACCGCAGAACCTCGCACGTTATTTACGCGCCGGTGCAGAATCTGCAGAACATCATGATGACCGCAGAAGACGAACAGGATTTTCGGAACGTCATGCCATTCGTCATGACCAACGACACGCGCGATCAATACGACGTGAATTATGTCGGGCGCCAGCAGGTAGATGAGATCTCCTGCTACGTTTTTTCGGTCAAGCCGAAAGTCCTGACCAAGGACCGCAAGCGGTACTTCGATGGCCAAATCTGGGTGGACGATCAGGATTTGCAGATCGTGAAGACTTACGGCCAGGGGCTGGGGCATCTGCGCCGCGGAGAGGATCAGCAGTTTCCAAAGTTCGAAACTTATCGCGAGCAGATCGACGGGAAGTACTGGTTTCCCGTTTACACCTATGCGGACGATACTTTGAACTTCAAAGACGGTCCGTCGCAGCGGATTAAAGTCGTCGTGAAGTACGACCATTATAAGAAGTGGGAATTCAAGTCCGAGAGCACGATTCAGTACGGCAATGAGGTAAAGGACGGAAGCAATGCGCCTGCGAATCCTCCTGCATCCGGGCAAAAGCCTCCGCAATAAACGTGCTGAAACGACGAATTGCTGTCCCGGCGCTAGCTCTTTGCTTCGTGCAATTCGCCAGGGCTGCGGACGCCACCGCTGTTGCTGAGTACATCCGCAACTTCGGTGAAGTGAATGATCATCTCTATCGTGGCGGTCAGCCTACGCAGCGCGGACTCGAAGAGCTCGCCGCGCGTCACGTCGATCTGGTCATCGATTTACGCGAGACGAGCGCCGATACCAAGCTCGAACAGGAGATGGTCGAAGCGCTCAAAATGAAGTTCCTGAATATTCCGTTGCACGCCTACGGCGCTCCGAGCAATGAAGAGATGCAACGTGTTCTGTGGCTGCTGGTCAACGGTGATTCCAAGCATATTTTCGTGCACTGCTGGCGCGGCAAGGACCGCACGGGGACCGTCGTCGCCTGCTACCGGATCCAGCATGATGGCTGGGAGAATCGCAAAGCGCTCGAAGAAGCTCACAAATATCGGCATGAGCGTCACCGAGCGGGGCATGCGCTCCTATATTCTGCACTTTTCACCGCTGAGTTTGTCGGCTCTTGGACCTGCCGGGCAGTAATCTTCCGGCGTAGTTTCCACTGAACCTCAGCTCCTGCACATTCAATGTGCTAGTGCTCCTACTTGATTGTTTCTGTTACTGCTTAGCGTCTACCGTATGTTTAAATGAAAGTGTCTCCTGGGATGCCAGAACCGCACCTGCAAGGTCAACGGAGGCGCCGCACTCTCAGCCGGCGTGTTCGGGAAGCAAAGCTCCTCATGAGGGGCGCCATTGATACGGAACATCCCGTCATGGCGCATATTATCCCCATTCGGCGCTGTAATCTTTCCTGCGCGTACTGCAATGAGTACGACAGCTATTCGAAGCCTGTACCGCTTTCTACGATGCGTCACCGCCTCGAGCTTCTGGGGCGGCTGCGCACGGGTGTCATTACCCTCAGCGGCGGCGAGCCACTGCTGCATCCCGAGCTCGACGACATCATCCGCGCCATTCGCGATAACGCGCTGCTTGCCGGACTAATCACAAACGGTTATCTGCTGACTCCGGAACGCGTCCGGCGGCTGAACGAAGCGGGGCTAGATTATCTGCAGATCTCGATCGATAACGTCATGCCCGATGACGTTTCGAAAAAAAGCCTGAAGGTTCTCGACAAAAAACTGCAGGTTTTAGCCGAGCACGCGGACTTTCACGTGAACATCAACTCCGTTCTGGGCGGCGGAATTCGTAATCCGGAAGATGCGCTAACGGTTGGCCGGCGCGCGATGGAGCTCGGGTTTACTTCGACGGTCGGCATCATTCACGATGGGGACGGGCAACTGCGGCCGCTTGCGCCGCGCGAGCGCGAAGTGTTTCTCGAAATGAAGAAATTCGAGAAGAAACATTTCTCGCGCATTAATTATTTCCAGCACGATATCGCGAATGGCCAGCCGAGCGATTGGCGCTGCCGCGCGGGCTCCCGCTATCTGTATATCTGCGAAGACGGTTTGGTGCACTATTGTTCGCAACAGCGCGGTTTCCCGGCCAAGCCGCTCGAAGAGTACACAGTAGAAGACATTCGCCGCGAGTACATCACGCAGAAGTCGTGCGCACCGTTCTGCACCATCTCTTGCGTGCACCAGATTTCGTATTTCGATTTCTTCCGCGGCAAGCAGACGCGTACCGTCGAGCCTATTCCCGAAGAGCAGCTGGTCACTATCAAGAAAGCCGCTCACGTATAGCGAATTGCTATGAACGTAACCGGCCTCGTCGCCGATGCTCGCGTTCAAAAGCACGATGCCGGTCCGCATCATCCCGAGCAACCGGCGCGTTACGACGCCATACTGAATCGTCTCCAACAATCGGGACTGCTGCAAGAAGTCACACGGCTTGAGGCCGCGCGCGGCCACGCGAGGATGATCTCGCGCTCGTACACACCCGGCAATACATCGAGCTAGTTAAGCGCGAAATTGCCCAGGGTCGGACGCAACTAAGCACCGGCGATACGGATATCGGCGCGCATTCTCTCGAAGCCGCTCAGTTAGCTGCCGGATCGGTCTTGTCAGCCGTAGATGCGGTTTTTTCAGGCGCAGGTGCAGAACGCATTTTGCGTGGTTCGTCCGCCCGGCCATCATGCCAGCGCTGCAATCGGCATGGGCTTCTGCTTTTTCAATAACGTCGCCATTGGCGCCCGCTATGCCCAGCAGCGCTATGGCGCCGAACGCGTCCTCATTGCCGACTGGGACGTGCATCACGGCAACGGAACACAGAATATTTTTTATCGTGATGCGTCCGTTTTGTTCTTCAGCACGCATCAATCGCCCTGGTATCCGGGAACGGGCGCCGCCTCGGAGCGCGGAGAGGATGACGGGGCAGGGAAGACCATCAATTGCCCGTTCCCTGCGGGCTCCGGCGCGCGTGAAATCCTGGGCGCATTCCGCGAGGTTCTTCTGCCTGCCGCAAACGCGTTTCGCCCCGATTTCATTCTCATCTCGGCCGGCTTCGACTCCCGCATCAACGATCCGCTCGGACAGTTTCTTTTGACGGACGCGGATTTCGCTGACCTTACTCACATGCTGACGGATCTTGCCGGTACGCATTGCTCGGGACGTCTCGTCTCGGTTCTTGAGGGCGGTTATAGCCTCGAAGGTTTGGCGAACGCCGCGGAATCGCATTTGCGGGCCTTGATTTCTTAGCGTCCAGACCTCGCTCGCGTGATCGAATTTTGGTTGCACATCGATGAACAAGGTGCAACGCGGCTCGCGAGCGCGTTAAACTAGCGCTTCAGGGAGAGCGCCTGGTCAGCGTTATCGCTCCGTCAAAAGTGCTTGTGGGAGGTGTAGTGTGTTGAGGTCTTTCGGAAAGAGCGCTGCGCTCCTTCTCTTCGCGGCTTTGTATTTCGGGCCATGCATCCAACGGATGAATGCACAAGCCAATTTAGGCGGCATCACCGGAACGGTAAAAGATGCATCGGGTGCAAGCGTTCCGGACGCGACCGTGACGGTACACAACGCCAGTACGAATTTTAGAGTTACAGAACAGACGCATAGGGATGGCTCTTACTCAATCGCCAATCTGCCTATTGGGATGTACGAGGTAACGTTCACAAGGCCTGGCTTCGAAAAAGAAACGCACACTTCGATCCTGGTGCAAGCAAACCGGACGACGACGGTGGACGGCAACCTGCGGGTCGGCGCTACCACCACAACGGTCGAGGTCACGTCGACTCCGCTGATGAACCAGGTGGACACAACCAACGGCTACGTGGTCGATCAGTTGACGATACAGAACACGCCGCTCGGTACAGGCAGTTTCACACAGCTTGCGATTCTCACTCCCGGCGTGCACGCGGATTTCCTGGGAGGCGCGGGCAGCAACGCCGGGCTCGGTAATCAAGCCATTTTCGCTAACGGGCAGCGCGATACGAGTAATAGCTTTTCGCTGAACGGCATCAGCACCAACAATCTGTTCAACGGCAATTCAACCAGTCAAGTAGGTGAGAACCGATTTGTGCTGAACACTGGAGAAAGCTTTGGCGCGGGGGGTGAAATCCAAACCAGCACTTCGGTGTACGGCGCCATCGGACAAGCGCTCCCGACTCCGCCTCCCGAGGCCATCCAGGAAATCAGCGTGAATGCCGCCATGTACGACGCCTCGCAAGGCGCAAACAGCGGGGCTCACATTTCCGTCATCACGAAATCCGGAACCAATGAGCTGCATGGCGAAGTTTACGAAAAATTCCAGAACAGCGTCATGAACGCGGCGCCTTTCTTCTATAACGCATCGCCCGCTATTACGCAGAAGGTGCCGTTCATGAACCGGAATCAGTTCGGCGCCACGTTGGGCGGTCCCATTAAGAAGGACAAGCTGTTCTATTTCCTGTCGTATCAGGGAATTCGCGTGGCAGATGCGACGGACGCGACAAAAGACGTTACGGTTCCGCTCGGCCTAACGAACGACCGCAGCGCGCAGGGGATCGTCAGCGCGCTCCAGAGCAGTTTCGGAACTACAATCGCACCCAGCAAGATCAGTCCCGTCGCGGCGGCCATGCTCAGTGCCAAGCTGCCGAATGGACAATACCTGATCCCAAGCGCGCAGATTACGAACCCATCGACTGCCACCAGCCTTGGCTACGATGCGGTAGTTCAAGGTCCAAATGCGATAGAGAACGTCGATCAAGGCATCGCCGATGTCGACTACGTCGCGAGCGACAAAGATCGCGTAACCGGCAAATATTTCACACAAATGAATCCGACCACGAATCCCTTTGGCGCCGTCGGCTCGCTGCTCGGGTTTCCATCAGCAGCTCAGCGCGGGTAGTCAGGTGGGTTCGATTGAAAATACGGTGATCTTAGGTCCCTCCGTCACCTGGGAGCAGCACGTCGGATTCACGCGGCTGCACGCTTATTCCTCTACCAGCCAGGCGCTCTCGCCTTCCCAGGTCGGCATGAGCCTGCTTGGCTCAAATACATTTCCACAGCTTGAAATCCTGACGGCTGATCCCACGCTCGACAACTCGCTCGAATTCGGCCCCAGCGCCAGCTTCGCGAACGCCGGCATGTTCCAGAATCAATGGGAATACGGCACCACGCTCAATTGGGTCAAAGGCAAGCACACGCTTTCCTTTGGAGGGCTATGGGATCACACACAGCTCAACGTCATCAACAACAACACGGCCACCGACCTGCTGGAATTCACAAATTTCACTAGCTTCGTGGAAGGGTCCATTCGCAGCGGTGAAGCCTTTACCGGGTCGGCCAACCGATACTACCGTTCCGATACGGTCGGCGCTTTCGTGAATGACAATTACAAGCTCCGCAGCAATCTCACTCTGACCCTCGGGCTGCGCTGGGATTACAATGGCCCGCTCACCGAAAAGAACGGCCGGCTCACCGATTTCAATCCAAGCCTTTACTCCTATGACGCCGGAACCGATACCCTCACCGGCTCCGGGCTCGAATTCGCAAAGAACGGAAGCGATTCCTTGCTGAAGAATCTGCAGGCCGGGTTCGCGCCGCGCATCGGCATCGCCTACTCGCCGGTATCCAAGTTGACTCTTCGCACGGGTTTCGGCATCTACTACGATCGCGGTGAATTCTTCAGCTATCTTTCGCCGAGCGCCGGGCAGGGCTTCAACGGTCCGTTCGGCGTAACTCTTGCTCCGCCGTTCGTCGAACCAATTTCCGCAAAACGCGGCGCGAGTATCGCCGACCCATTTGGACCAGGCGCTGCGCCGGCGGCGCCGAACGCCAGCCCCGCTGCGTTCCTCAGCCTTCTACCGAACCTGGCGCAGACTACGTCGGGCGATTGGCCGTCGGGCAATCTCTTCGGCCCGTTCCTGTTCGGCGGCTATGACATCAATAACAAGTTGCCCTATTCGGAGAACTGGACGTTCGATCTTCAATACCAGGCATCGAATAACTGGCTGTTCGACGCCGGTTACGTAGGCAACCATGGCGTCCACCAGGTGCTGCCGATTCCGTTTAATCAGCCGCTGCTCGCCACGCCGCAAAATCCTGTAAACGGCCAGATTTATTCCTACGGCGGCTTAAGCCCGCTGAGCGGCTGTGGCAGCGGCACGCTGGATCTTGAACCCATCTGCTCGCCACCCTACTACGCCGGTAACGCCGAGATTCGCGTGCCTTATATCGGTTACGACATGAACTCGGTGCTGTATGAGGGGGAAGGCATTTCCAACTACAACGCGCTGCAATTGCAGGCTCGCAAGCGGCTATCGAAGGGACTGCAGCTCACCGCTTCTTATACGTGGTCGAAAGCACTAGACGAGCAAAGCGGCCTGGGTCTGTTCTACACCGGCGACGACCCGGCTAATCCCAGGTCCAGCTACGGCCCGGCGGATTTCGACCAGACGCACGTCTTCCTGATCAACTACAGCTACACCATCCCGAGCTTCACCCGAAGCAAGCTTCTCGGCGAGTTCGTCAGTGGATGGACCCTTGGCGGCCAAACCGTCGCTCAGAGCGGCCAGCCCTACAGTGTCTATGACTACTCCGGATCGGTCGCCGGCATTTACTATGGCACTTACGACGAGATTACGAACCCGATCGTGCCTCTCGCGCCCGGGACCTCTGCAAAGCAAGCGCAGTTGCAAGGCACCACGGGCGTGAATGCCGGTAAGCCCGTCCTCAATGCCAATGATTTTCTTCCGCAGTTCGTCGCTCCCGGCAGCTCCGGCGTCCCGCCCTGTGATGCGACTGGCTGCGATCTATACGAATCTCTCTTCGGCAACTCGGGTCGCAACCTCTTTCGCGGACCCTTCCAGACTCGCTTCGACGTGAGTCTCGCGAAAGAATTTAGCGTCACCGAACGCGTCCACCTGCGCTTTGAAGCAGACGCCTTCAATGTCTTCAACCATCCGGATTTCGACACGCCCAATAACGACGTTGTCTTCTTCCCGAACTTCTACGGACCACCTTCAATCCCGCCGCAAGGCAGTCTTGGGTACATCCAGCATACGCTCGGTAGCTCACGCTTTCTGCAGCTAAATCTGCATTTGACCTTCTGATCTGAGGAGTTGTGCGAACCCGGCGCGGTTGTTTTGAGGACCTCGCGCAAAACGGTCGCGGTCTCAGGCGCGCCTCACAACGTGCCGACTAGTTCTTGCTGTGTAGCGGGGTCGCGTACGCGACCTTGCGCTATACTGAGGCGGTTTCAAGATGCGAAGAAAGGTCACTGTTGTCGGCGCAGGCAATGTAGGAGCAAATACTGCGCAAAAAATCGTCGCGAAAGAACTCGCGGATGTGGTTTTGGTCGATGTGGTCGAAGGCGTACCGCAAGGGAAAGGCCTCGACATGCTCGAGTCCGCGCCGGTTGAAGGCTATGACGTGCGGATCGTCGGCACAAACGGCTACGAAGAGACTGCCGGTTCCGATATCGTGGTCATCACTGCCGGGTTCCCGCGCAAACCAGGCATGAGCCGCGACGATCTGCTGCTCGCCAATTATGAAGTAGTCAAGAGCGCGACCGAGCAAGTCGCCAGACAATCGCCGGACGCCATTTTGATTCTTGTCACCAATCCGCTCGATGCAATGTGCTGGACCGCGCTGACCGTTTCGCGCTTTCCGCGAGAGCGCGTCATCGGCATGGCGGGCGTGCTCGATAGCGCGCGTTTCCGAACGTTTATCGCGTCAGAGCTGGACGTTTCTTTCGAGAACGTTACTGCCATGGTGCTTGGCGGCCATGGCGACACCATGGTCCCGCTGGTCCGTTTCACCAACGTGAGCGGTATCCCGCTCACAGCCCTGATGGAACAATCGGCCATCGACCGGCTGGTGCAGCGTACGCGCGATGGCGGCGCCGAAATCGTGAAATATCTCAAGACGGGCAGCGCCTATTACGCGCCTGCAGCTTCTACAGTCGAGATGGTTGAATCGATTCTCAAGGACAAGAAGAAGGTCTTGCCCTGCGCCGTTTATCTTCAGGGCGAGTATGGCATCCACGACCTGTTCGTCGGCGTTCCTGTGAAGCTCGGCCGTAAAGGCCTCGAGAAGATCTACGAAATCAAGCTCGATTCTGCCGAGCAAGCAGCTCTCAAAAAGAGCGCGGATGCCGTTCAGGAACTCGTTGACGCGCTGAAGCGGAAGATTCAATAACGCATAGGGCGTAGCCGTTGTTGCGCTAATTTAAGCCTTCGAACAACCGGATTTCCGCGCCTCACATACTGGGTTGTCCGGTGTGCGAATCGCCCGCGGTCCCGGCGCAACTCGGAAAGTGTGTAGTGGGTTCGTAAACGCTGGCGACCAGGGCGGACTTATGCGATCTTAGGTGAGTCCCGTAGTTGTTCGGCATGGTCGACCACAGGCGCGGCGATTTCCACAAAGCAGCGGAACTAGAACGGCGCGGCCAGGGCCTTGAGAGATCTTTCGAGAACGCCGACTGGATCAGCGCCCGGAGTGTTGGGCATTTTGTCCCATTCTCCGAGGAGGAAAGAGTTCTCAACCACTAGCCGACAGCGCTCGAAACGGCGCGCCATGAAGGTTTCAAGAGCGCTCCCCAAGGATTGAGCAGACTGTAACACCTGTGTCAGAACAATAGAATCCTCGATTGCGATCCCAGCACCAGCTGCCAGATGGGGCGTCACGGTGTGGGCCGCGTCGCCGATCAAAACCGTTCGTCCGCGAAACCAAGGAACCGGGAGAAGGCCGGAGGCTATCGGTTTGTAGACGACCTGGTTGGGGTCCTTCACCTGCTCTCGTGCGTGGGCCATGGGACCGCCGAAATCAGAAAGCTGCTCGCGTATGACAGCCACCAGTTCGCCCTCGGCCAGGTGCATAAACTCGGGAAGGTTTTGCACGAGATAGATGTACATCTGCTTGTCTGAGACCGGATTGAAACCAGCCATGTTGCGTGGACCGTAGAACGAGTAGCGCGCTTGAATCTCGGTGGGGCGCGGCACCGTGGCACGCCAGACCGCCTGTCCTGTATATTTCGGCTGGAACCCCGTTCCAAATAGCAATTCCCGAACTCTCGAGTGCGCGCCATCAGCACCGACAACCAAGTCGTAATGAGAAGACTTGCCGTTCGTCAAGTTCACAGCGACGCTTTTCTCGCCCTCGCGAAGCGAAGCTACCGAAACGCCGAAATCGACGGGCACTCGCGCTTCCGCCAACACCTCTCTAAGCAGCGAATACAAACGTTGGCGCATGATACCGATGGCAGAAGGATAATCCGGCCCATTCAGCTTTGGCATCTGAACTGTTCCCGTCACATTGCCATTGACATCACAGGCACAAAAATAGGAATAGCCGAACCCGCTTTCAACGCATTGATCGAGCAGGCCCATGATGTTGAATGCGCGCAACGCCGGGGCCTGAAGTGAGAGCCCCAGACCCGACACCGTCCACTCTGGATTGATCTCGACGATTCCGGTGCTGATGCCGGCGCGCTTGAGGCCGATCGCAAGCGTCAGTCCGGCGATCCCGCCACCGACTATAAGAACATTGCGAACTACCGGCATGGCATTTTGCCAAGAACGGATTGCTGCTCCGCGACTGATCGGCTCGCCCTCTGCGCTTGCATGAATCGTCTACTGCTGCGGCGCCGTCGTGGTCGCAGGTTTTGGAGTAAGCGGCCTACTCGCCCCGTTCGCGTTTCGCCGCGACAGTTTGCTTCCATTAAACTCCTTGGTCTTATCCGCGAGCCGAATCGTCTCGTAGCCCTTGCGGTGCGCGACAATGCGGTAATCGAAAGAGATGTTCGAGCGCCCACCGCCCAGTTCGTGAACCTCGAAGCCGCCCGCCGTCTTGCTGGTTACGTACAGGCCCTTGCAATCATCATTCGGCGTAACAAAGACGTGGTATTCAACGTCCGTGTTGACGGTTTGCGCGAACACCGACTCGAGATCGATATGCGCCACGCCGCCTGAAAGCTGCCCGGAGCCGAAGTCTTCGAACCAGTTCTCCGGCGCTTCGACGGCATACAGCGCGACTTTGCGGCTGCCGTTGTCAACCGGAACCACCGCCGATTTGCTGCCGGTACAACGCAAATTACCCGCCCCGTCGATAGTGCAGTACCCGCTCGAGCCGGACGCTTGAAATACCGTCCCCCAAGCGGGGATACTGGAGTTGAAGTACCCGTTCATGGCGGACAGAGCGGGAGTGCTCTCGCTGAAGTTGTAGAAGGTTCCTGCGCTCCCGGTATCCGCCGTTCCGAGAACGGCAGTGCCGCCCGTCTGGTTAGTATCGCCCCACAGGCCAGCGGTGTCTCCCGCCGTCGCGCCCTCGGCGCTCGGTCCGACTTGGACGCCATACACACCAGATCCAGCAGAGCTCGCCGTGGATGCATACACGCCGATTGTATTGGCGGTGCTGCCTTCGGCGTATGCGTACACCGCTTCGGCGCCGTTGCTGTTGGCCGTCTGATATGCCGATAATCCGCCGCTCGCAGTGATGTTGCCGCCGGCGCTCATGCCATTGATCGCGCCGAGGCTCGCGCCACTTACAGATCCCGTCGCGGTGATGTTGCCGCCGGCGCTGATGAGCCCCGTCGCGCTCATATTCCCTGTCACGCTCTGATTTCCCGTGAAGCTGTTTGCTGTCGCCAGCTGCGGCACTTTCGTGGTATCCACGTTCAGCGTCACTGTCCCGCTGCTGCCGCCGCCCGTCAGATCCGTTCCCGCCGTCACGCCGGCGATCGTGCCCGGCCCGGTGCCGGGAAATGTCTGCCCGGAAGCAAAGGTCAAAATGCCCTGGCTGCTGATCGAGAGCCCGGTTTCCGCAGGCACAATGTTTCCAGGTGCGAATAGCAGATCCAGCTTGCCAGACGCTGAGCTCGTATCGTTCGCGACGGGCTCGGCTAGCCAACGGAAATGCTGCGCGTCGGCCTCCCCGACCGAGCTGTTATAGACAGAAGCGTACAGATCGAGCGGCTCCGAATTGTAACCCGTCGATGTCGTCGCCGCGTGGATGTTCGGCAGCTCGAACGTGCCCTTCACTTCCATAGTCGAGGTCCCGCTCTGAAAAAGGATCGAGTTGCCGAGATTCGTGCTGCTGGTCCAGAGCGGGATGTAATTGGTCGTTCCGCCGCCGGTGGGAGTAGTGGCAGGAGTGACCGCTGCGGCAACAGCGCCCGGAGCGGCTGCAGCGGACGTGCCACTCGGCTGCGCCGCTTGCGAATCCGTAGTCAGGAAAGCCGAAGGCGGTTTGCCCCCAAGCGTGTCGGCGTCCGCGGCTTTCAATGCATACGGCACCCCAACCAGCAGCACGCGTGGTTGATCAGGCTGCTCCGGGGTTTGGATTGCCAGCCATCGCGCTGCTCCCGTACTGAACACATCGAGCGGCAGCCCGGCTGGATCGGTCGCGCCGAGGTAGGCCGCATACTTGCCTTGTCCATCTGCCTGCACGATTTGCGCCTCCGACCAAAGCGGCGAGCCGCCCTCTTGTTCGGCGAAGAGGGAAAACGTCACCGATACCGGCCCGGTCACTGGCTTTCCGGCTGCATCCTTTATGACTCCGCTGAAACTTACCAATCGGGGAACGGTTGAGCCCGCGATTTGGATCGCGGCTGGCGGAGCCGGCGCTTGCGTCGGCTCTTGTGCGAACGAAACAACGCTGAACGCACATAGCAAGCAGCATATTAAAAGCGCATGTAAGAAATTTGTTGTCATGGCGTCTCCTTTGGCCACGCAGGCTCACTTCCCGTCCGTTCGGGGACACTCGCCTCGGTGGGTACTTATTGTTCCCAGTCGCGAATGGGCCCCAACTTTTCCGCGTCACTGTGAATCGCAACTGGTACGGATGTTGCGGATCCAGGGGGAAGCAGCTTGGAAACGATCGCATGAATGGTGCGGCCGTGATGGCCCAAGACAAACATCAGCTCGATCTCGGCGCCGGAGCTAACACCCTTGGGAGCCGGGAAGTGAATCACGGCTGAACCGGTGCAATCCGGATTTACCGTGTATGTCCCTTTCTCGTCAATGTGAAATCGCGTGACCGGATCAGCCGGCCCCATCAACGGGACCCCGTTCGACATCACCCAATCGAACTGCGTCAGGCCGCCTTGCCCGTCGAACTGCGTTATCGCGACACCTTCCCGGCTATCGACTGGCGCTCCCGCTGTATTGAGAATCGCTCCCGCGACCTTAAACGCGTAATCGCCCTTCAGGGTCGCGTCCGTGCAACCATCGTTATCCTTTTCTTGAGCAAGTGCGCCAATCGGCGCGAGTAGGACACAGCCCAGAATGGTTGTAGCGAAAAGGTGTAAGCAGTTGATCATCTCAGCGTCCTTTCTCCTCGTGCAGTCCCGACTGCAACTGCTCAAATCTTAAGGACTTTGAGTGCCGGAAATCCTGAAGCAGACCTGAATTGTTTCTGAAACGCTCTTGTCGTACACTCACTGAGTCTGTTCCCGGTCAGCGATTTAGAAGTTCCACATGGCGTCCCTCCTCAGATTCGCGTCGTTCGAACTGGACCGCCGCAATTTCGAGTTGCGGCAGAACGGCGAACCAGTAAAGTTGGACCGCACGCCGTTGGAACTACTTTTCTTCTTCGCCGAACGGGCGGGCACTCTTGTGACCAAGGAAGAGGCGGTCGACCACGTCTGGGGCAAGGACGTCTTCGTAGAGGCGGATTCGTCCCTCTATACTGCCGTCCGAAAAATTCGCAAAGCGCTGGATGACGATACCGGCGAGCCACGCTTTATTCAGACCATTTCTCGTAAGGGATACCGTTTTGTTGCGGCAGTGGAAGAAGTTCCGGCTCACCCAGCGGCAGTGGCTGAACCTAACGCCGCCGCAGCACCGCGCGACGCAACCACTCCTCCCGCCACGCCCGTTCGGGCCGGTTGGCGAAGGGGAAGGTGGCCGCTGCGGATTGCCGTTATTTTAGGCTCGCTTGCAATTGACGCTGTTCTGATCAGGCATTTCGCGGTGCGGTCGCTGCCAGGCAAGATCATGCTGATTGTCCTTCCTTTGGAGAACCTGAGCGGAGACCCGCAACAGGAATACCTGGCCGATGGGATCACGGAAGAAATCACTACCGAGTTAGGTAGCCTTGATCCAAACCATTTGGGAGTGCTGGCGCGGACGTCGGCCATACAGTATAAACACAGCCGAAAAACGACCGCGCAGATCTCTCGCGACCTCGGTATCGCATACCTGCTGGAAGGCAGCCTCCGCCGGTCGGGTGCGAACCTTCGCATTACCGCCCAGTTGATTCAATCCTCAGATCAGACGCACCTCTGGGCCAGGAGCTATGACCGCGAGCTCGGCGACGTTCTGAAGGTGGAGAGTGATATCGCTCGTGTTATTGCGCGAGAGATCCGCCTGAAATTGTCCGAGCAGACCAATGACCGCTTAGCGGAAGCCGCGCGAGTGAATCCAGAGGCTCACGACGCTTATTTGCGAGGGCTGCAGAGCTGGAACCAGCGTAGCCGGGATGGGTTCCTTCAAGCAATCGCCAATTTTCAGACCGCAACGGAGTTAGATCCCAATTACGCACCTGCGTTCGCGAGACTCGCCCGGGTTTATTCGCTTGCGCCGATTTTTGCAGGAATGCCGGCGAGCGAATCGGCGCCGAAAGCTCTGGAAGCTGCCCGCCGGGCACTCAGCCTGGACGAAACTCTCGCAGATGCGCACACCGCACTCGCGTTCGTAGAAGGGCATTACCAATTCGACTGGCCGGCGGCGAATCGGGACTTTCGCCGGGCCATCGGTCTGGAGCCGAACAATCCGTACGGACACTTCTTTTATTCAAACAGTTATCTTTCGCCCTTCGGCCGCCACGAAGAAGCGATTGCGGAAATGAGCAAGGCCATGCAACTGGACCCGCTCTCGGCCGTCACTCAATCCTTTGCAGGCAGGACGTTTATCTGGGCTCGGCGGTACAGCGATGCCCTTTCACAATTCCAACGAGCGAATCAACTTGATTCCAATTTCGCATTGAATCATGAGCGTCTGGCACAACTGAATGCGCTGCTCGGCAACTATGACGAAGCCATCGCAGAAGAGACGAACGCACGGCTGCTAAGCGGGGGAAGGCCTCAGGATGTGGTCGCCGATATGAGTACGCTGCGGCGCGCGCTGGCCGGTCGAGGGCCCACGGGGTATTGGGAAACTGAACTGCATTTGTTAGCCGGAGAGCAACAGCCGCCAGAAGCTTACTCCGGTCCATTCGGCCTTGCAATCATCTATTCGCATCTTGGACAGACGGACAAGGCACTGGCCAGTCTTGAGATTGCTTATCGTCAGCGCGACACACAGATCACGGAGTTAGCCGTCGAGCCGCAGTTTGATCCTTTAAGGACAAATCCGCATTTCGCTGACCTGGAACGGAGAATCGGTCTTCTAGGGCGTTGACCCAAAGCAACCGGCTGCTACTGTCATCTGTGCCTCGGCGCGTGCCGAGAACGCGTCGACCAAAGATGGGCACCATCCAAGCCCGTCCACGAAATCTACCCGCCGCTCGCCAGGTTGACTTATAGCGTGCATCCCGTAGATTTGAGACTCGGTTCCGGATAGATCATGCGTGACGGCCATGTTTAGATCTGTCCTTGGCGCCGGTGGAAGAAGTGGTCTTTAGCCGGAACCGGGCAGTAATTGGAACCGAAAACCATCAATTCGCTCATGCGCCGTGACCGGTTGTCAGTATGATGACCAGAGCGAGCTAGGCAATGGCCAGCAAGCCGCCCGCAAAGAACTGTACTCAGTGCCTGATGCCGGGCCGCAATTCAAGAAACTCGATGAGGCACGCGATCCGACTGAGCAAGTCGCTCTGTCCGGATGGCGCAGGGTCCCGCTCGGAAACACCACGAACGCCTTCCGGTCCATGTAGGATTCGCGGTACATGATCTCGCGTTCGACGAGTCCAACAAGGTACAACAAGGATCACTGCGGCACGCAGTTCCCGATGTCGGATTTGAATAACATACAAATTGCGGATCAGGTTTCGAAGTTCCTTCCAGAGAAGAAGCTGGGCTGGTCAGGTATTCAATCTCACGGTGCTTCTGCTCGTTGCAGAACACCGGTTATGGGAGTGAATGGGTTTTCAGAGGAACGTTACGAAATCACGGTTTCGCAGAGTAGCCAGAACGTAATCGCGATTATTAGGACGCGCACAGTCCAGCGGATAAGCCGGGTTCTGAAGCTAGTTCGCGGTCCCCTGCGCTTCTCGCCTATAGCTAGTGCTTGTAATTTTTTCTGTTGAGCCGCCAAGGCTTCTTCCATGTCCTCAGGCCAAGGAGGGCGTCCAGGTGCGGAATTCAAAGTTGGCATAGATTGCTCCCGATTTTCGATTTGAGTTTGTAGTCAGCCTCTGACGAGGGTTAACCAAGCAGGAACGCTCTCTAGGAAGGGACGCACGAGATTTTCTCGTGCGCCCGTCCATTGAGCATGTTCGCTGTTACTGCTGTGCGGGCATTAGCTATCGACCCGCAGATTATTAGTCACGGAGAACACTCCGGGGACGGTGTTCGCCTGGAGATTGGCAATGTTCCTGTCCCCATCCCGCCCAACAGCCCCCTCTAGCGTCACGTGGCCATTCTTCACGATGATGTGGATAGCGTGGTAGCCAACAGGCGGATTGTTCGTTATCCCCGTCCACCAGGAAAGGCGACTGTGGAACATCGGCCCGGTCCGGTTAGAGGTGTACCTCTGCAATGCTGGTGCTCTGTAGATCCGGGCATATACCGCCGCTCGAATGCGATCGTCGTTCGGCGAGAGAGGCAGCACTTGGATCTTGTTGCGTACCTTCGTTACTCCCTCGATGCGTTTGACAACGTTTTCGGCATCGCTCTTCAAGGTCGGCCTTGATGCCTGGCCGAAAAGAGTGACCGCACAACCATCCACACGGAATTCCAGATTGTCGAATACGCCATAGTACGGCAGCATTGCCAGCTCATGGCCGACCTGTCCGGCTATACGCGTCTCTGAATTGTGAACAAACTTCGCTGAGTTGTACTTATCCCCGCAGGTGTGTCTATCTTTCGCTTGCAGCGTACCGGGCAAAGTCGTTGCCAGCCCGAGTAGGGAAAGCAGTACAGCTGATCTCAAATATCGGTACATCATGACTCTCCTTAGCTTTGATTCCTTCGCAGTTGATAAGTGCAATCGGTGGGCCAGACGTGGCGCATTGGATTTCCTTGAAGAATCATGCGCCGGCAGATCAGTTCGTCTCCGTGGGTGCCTTAGAAAGCTCAGGCTTGCCTGTTTTGAGGCGGCGAGATACCGCGGCCCTGTTAGGAGATACTGGCCCGGTTTGACCAGAGCCACGGAATCAAAGTAGCGAGCCTCTTAGAATCACGCTTGCGATGGAGAAATAAATCACCAGTCCCGTCACATCAACCAGAGTTGCTACAAACGGCGCGGAAGCGCTTGCCGGATCGAGTCCAACGCGGCGTAGAGCAAACGGAAGCATCGATCCAGCAATGGTTCCAAAGAGCACGACGCCAACGAGGCTGCACGCCACAGTGGACGCTATGACAATATAATGCGGTCCGTAGGGCTTCCAGATTGCTTGCCAAAGCACGATTCGAGTCATGCCGATGACGGCGAGAACGCTTCCCAGAGCCAAACCGGTTGAGAATTCCCGGGAAATGACTCTCCACCAATCGCGCAGGCGCAGCTCGCCCAAAGCCATAGCGCGGATCACAAGCGTGGTTGCCTGAGAACCGGAGTTTCCTCCACTGCTGATAATGAGCGGGACGAAGAGCGCGAGCACAACAGCGCGGGCAATCTCCTGTTCGAAATAGCCCATCGCGGTTGCGGTCAGCATTTCGCCAACGAAGAGAATCGTGAGCCAGCCGGCTCGCTTCTTCACCATTTGCCAAAAGCGAATGTGAAGATACGGGCCATCAAGCGCCTCCATACCTCCGACTTTTTGGATATCTTCACTCGCCTCTTGCTCGACCACGTCAACGATGTCATCGGCGGTGACGATGCCCCGCATTTGTCCCTGAGGGTCAAGGACGGGAATCGCGAGTAGATGATATTTGCTGAATAGGCGGGCTACGGCCTCTTGATCCGTCTGCTCGGAGACGGAGATGAATTTGGTCCGCATAATGTCGCGGACCAGTTTGGAACGGTCGGCTGCAAACAGATCCCGAAAGCCTACAACGCCGAGCAAGTGTTGCGCTTCGTCGAGAGCGTAAGCGTAATAGATGCTCTCCACATGGCCGGCCTGATGGCGAAGATAGCTGATTGCCTCGCCAATCGCCATATCGGGGCGCAGGCGAGCAAAGCGAGGGTTCATCAATCCGCCGGCCGCGTCCTCTTTATACGCCAGAAGCGCGTTCACCTCACGGCGAGTCACGTCATCTAATTGGGCAGCGAGGCTATCGCGCTCCTCTTTTGGTGCGAGCTGAAGAACATCGGCGGTATCGTCAGGGGGGAGGAGGCGCAACCAGATTCGGCGTTCGCCCTCAGGCAACGCCAACAACAAACGGACCTGATCGCGACTGCTCAGCTGGAGGAAAAAGCCGTCAGCCCGGTCGCGTGGAAGACTTTCGAATGCTTCCACGCGCTCCAAGTCTGATAGATCATTCCACTCCTCGAGCAGTGCGCTATTCGTCATGACATCACAAAGAATACCGGTTTAAGGTTGTTATAAATTCGGACGCGGTACGAGGAGCGTGCAGCTTCCCCATGATGATTTGACGATTGTTCAATCGTTTGCCATAGAGCGCCTTATTCTCGTCGATATCGTCGCGGAGAGTCGCGCCGTTCAATGACACGCCCGCAAACACCCCGCGTGAACGAGACCACGACAAGATCTGTGCGGTCATTTTCGCGTCTGTCTCGGCTGAAGCGTTTCGCCCTACGGGTCCTGCAGCAACATCGGCACTGGCGCCTAGGGTAAATTTGCTCTGTAACAGCCGGTGCATTCCGCTTTCATTCATAACCAAGAGGACTACATCCGTTTCGGATGCGCCTATCTGCCAGCCGACGCTGCCACCCTCCATTCGCATGGCACCAGGTGAGCTCCAACGGCGATTCTCATCACGGCAAGAGATAAAGCCGCGGCCATATTTCCCACCAACGACAAAGGCGGCTTTCTTGACGCCTGGCACGACGACAATGCAATGAGCTTTATCTAAAAGGTCCTGCGGGATGCCTTTATCGGGCGCGCTCATGATCTCTTTGAGCACTACCGTCGCGCTGATGAGGCGATCTGAAACGGTTTCCGCGCGAGTGGTTATCGAGAAACCGAGCATCGCGATCATGCCAGCGATTAAAGTCAACGTATTTTGTCGCATGAGTTATCTTCTGAAACTTTCGATCCACGCTGCTCTGAGGTGCTGGAAAACTGGTGCGCCGTTATCGTTCGCGAGGTTCTCTTGGCAATGAAGGCAATAGCGCGTCCAGGGAACGGCCGTCAGACGCTTCGCGGAAATGAGCTCATCGCATTCTTCGCAGATGCCGTATTCTCCGCGCTTGAGGCGTTCCAGCGCAGCATCAATGGCCTTTATCTTTTCGCAGGCGAGGTTATTGTGCCGAATCGAGAGAAACTGTTCATGGAGAATAGGTGCTTGATCCTCCACTGCGACGCGGCCGCTGTGCAGAACTTCCAAACTGCCGCGGAGCTCAGATTGAACTCGCGTCTTCTCCGCAACCAGCAGTTCCGAATACTGCTGCGCTCCGTTCTTTATGAGACTGGAACTCTCGAGTGTCTGTGGCTGTAACATAGTTGAATTCCCTTTCTGTGTTGCGTAACGAAATTGATTTCGCAAGGATAAAGTGCAATCGATGTGCCAGCCGGATATACCTGCAAGTTGTTGAAAGCCGGTAAACATTGTTTTTCGGCCCTTAAAGGTTTGCCTTAAAACAGCCCGAAGGTGCCTGTTTTAAGGCAACTGACCGGCCGGGCCAACTGTTCTTTACTGCGCATTGACTCGCAATTTCTATTACCCTCGCGGGTCGTTGCCTCATGAAAATGTTGCCCGTTCAGATTCGATATCAACGGGCAGAATCGGAAGGCAACTGAGTTTGGCAACCCAGAAAAGAATGGATCGAAGCGATTGCGATAAGTGTCAGGCCATTGGGCGAGCGCTGCATGGAGCTGACAAGATCGCTCCGGACTGGATTTCGTTTTCTACTGCGGTCAACTCATCGAAGGGCATTGCTCGACGCCCGAGCCTGCGGATTTTCCGCTCGTCTGAGCAATGCCCCGATATGTCCCTTGGAATCGACCGCTTTAGAGTTATTGCGGAAGAATCCGCTTGCCTGTAGATTGGAAGGACTCTCTATACTTGCAGTTTTCCCCCTGCGCATCACAGGTGTAACCTGCCCCGGTACTCGTCAGCGCATCCCGGCCGGTCAATTGTAGACTGATGGTCACTTTGGAGGTCACTACTCGTTTTGCGGTGGCATCTGGGACGAAAGTATAGAACACGGCGTTGAAGCTAGAAGGCCCTGTCTGTCGCCAACTGCCGAAAAAAGGCGAGGGCGTAGGCAGTGAAGCGCTCGTAACCAAAACTCCGTCAGCCGCGAACGAAAGCAAAGAATTCAACATAGTCCCCTTGAGATTATCGTTGTTAAATATCCAAGTTCCTTCGATAGGTGAAATGAGACGAGGCTGATTGTCGCCTAACGTGTCCGCCTCAATACCTGCCGGCGCCTCCCACCTTTTGTTTTGTGCGTGAGCGACTGAGCCGATCCCTGCTATCAGCGTGAAGATCATGGGAGTGACTAGTAGCCGCCTTACCCGGTGTCCCTTGCTATTTGTTCTTGGCAGCATTTCCATTACTGTTTCTCCTTTTTCGAATAGATTCATTGTTGGTTATATGTTTCGTAAACCCACGAACGACCAATGAGGCGCATCCGGCGAGGTGGGGTGAGCGACTGATCGACACACATATTTATTTACTTGGTCGGAATCGTCATAGAAAGCACGCGTGTTTCGAAGCCCAAGTCGCGCTCGCGTGCGGGTTGACTCACTTCGAGCCGTCGATCTCCGCTGATGCTGCCCTGCCATACCTGTGCCAGATAGCACGCGTTGTCATAGCAATGAAAGACCAGCTTTGCGGGCCGTTTGGAAGCTCCAGGCGCACTCTCTGGGATTGCGCGTAGAAATGCACCACTCGACGGGTGTTCCACACCCCGGACGTAGAGGATTCGTGTGGTGTCGCTGTAGGTCATCCGATAGGTACCGGCCGCGAAGGTGGTGCCCTGCACCGTGAAGTTAAAGGGAACTTTGGCTTGGATCGGCTGGCTCGCTTGAGCATAGGCGGTCGAGATCATCGCCAATCCGAGAAAAATCATCGTTGCGAACATTTTTGTCATGGGGTTTCTCATTGAAATTAGGTTGTTTCCTTTGCTGTTTGCGCTTTGCAGATTTTGCATTATTGTTTCTCCTTTTCGTAAAGGCTTATTTCTTGGTCCGCAGTTCTTGCGAACTCACGAGACGTCCAACCCGGGGTTGTCCGCTCTGGAAACCATGTTGGATGAAAAACGGTATTCCCGACTAGTAAAAACGCGACAAAAATGGGACAAAATGGGGCTCGCTCACTGTCCTGTTTGGAACACGCGGTGCTATGTGGAGACTGAGGATTGCAGATGCACACAATTCAGATGTCTATGCCGGACTCTCGCCTGAGATCATTCGTCCGTTGCTTTGCGCAGCGGGAGATCTCGGCGCAGACCTCGTCGCTAGCTCAAACCGCCCTGGCCCAGCTCGAACACACACTCTCCTTCTATCTGCAAGGCCGGCCGACGATGCATTATTGGTCAGAAACGACGGCCGTCCTTCCTCCTATCCATTTCGTTGGCGCACACACGCGCTCTCCAGGTCGCGCTTACTTCACCGGATCCGTGTCGGCGTTTGGAATCTTTCTCAAGCCCTTCGCTTCGTGGCAGCTGTTTCGCATACCTCCGGCCCAGTTTGCCGACCAGGACTTTCAGGCGCAGGAAGTGTTCGGGCCGTGGATCACTCAACTCTGGCTCAAGCTCGCTGAGTGCGAAACCTTTTGTGAGCGCATGCTGGTGGCAACTGAGACTCTGTTGCCCTTTGCCGAGCATGCGAGTCCACTGACGAGGACGATGGCGGCTGCGCAAAAGCTTTTTCAAACGGATTTCGGTACGCCCATTCAACAGCTGGCGCGCGAGTCGTGCATGAGCGTTCGAACCTACGAACGCAAGTTTCTCGGAGAGGTGGGCATATCACCGAAGCTGTACGCCCGGCTGCGACGCTTTCAAATGGCGCTCGATCGGAAGCGCGCGTCAGCAACGAGGTGGCTCGATGTCGCGCACGATTTGGGGTATTTCGATCAGATGCACATGGTGAAAGAGTTCCGCGTATTTGGAGACGAGGCACCCAGCACGCTCGTAGTGAACTGTGGTGATCACCAACCCTGGTCGATCGGCGTGCCACTGTCACTGAATCATGTGAGGACCAGAGAGTTCCCGAATGGCTCGTCGATGGTGCGGTAAGAGCTCGATTCCTAATACCTTTACAGCCGTATTAGCTACCTCGATCAAGGAGAAGAATACAGGGCGAGACCCACGGAATGAAATCGGTCCCGCACTGAGTAGCTGCAATCGATTGACCAGCTACGAAGTTCATGAGAATTCTTAAACTCAGCGAGGGCGGCGGCGACGCGATAGAGTGTTGCCTCAAAACGCAAAGGGCTGCCTGTTTTCAGCCAACTGCAAGAAGGGCTAACACGCTGCCCCCAGCACTTCAGTGTCATGTACGCAGCTGGAGCTAACGAGAGCTGGTCTTGAATGGCAGCGGTTCCGCTAAGGGCAAATCAACTGTCAGAGGCGGGTGATCTGAGATACGATCCTCAACGGACTGATTCAGTTCGTTCATCGTGATGGGAAAATGCGGCGCGAACCGGTAGCTCTGCTCCCCAGCACGGGGATCATGGATAAATGGCTTTACGAAGAACCAGTCCAGCTTGAAATTACCAACCCAGCCCCCGAAATTCCTTTCGAAGGCATAGGTCGGAAGGAATCCTTTGCGCCCTCGCTGGTTACTATTCGCCAACGTGCGTTGCTTGCTGTTCAGAGTTCGCTCGGTTCTCCCTCTAAAGTCAAATGCGTAGCCATCACTGAACCGGAATTTCTCGACGGACTGGAAGAGGCCGCGTTCGCGGTTTTCCCACAAGAAGGGAAAATGAAACGTTGTGGGATCAAGGTGCTGGTGAAAATAGCGAAGAGGAACAATCGCGTACTGTGGAATGCTCACGGGACTGAACCAGAAGATCGCTTGGCTTATCCAGAAACGATAATCGGTCACTCTTTTCATGATTTCGTTCCGCACTGAAGTCGGAGTTGCATCACCCCCGGAAGTGTTGAGATCGCCGGCAAGCACTACCGGATTATTAATCGGCTGAATAACGCTAAGCAGAGCTTTCATCTGACGCTGACGGCATCCAGGCGCGCACCTGTTCTCCAGATGCACAGAGACAACGGTCAATGTACCTGTGGGAAGGGCTGGCATGTCAAGATCAACGAGCAGCGCCATTCTTCCTCCACGACGGACCTCACGCTCGATGCGCTCAAGAAACAGCTTGCGAGCAGACCACCGCTTACCTTGTTCCAATTTGGAGGCCGCTTTCACTTCTTTGCCGAACCAGTCGTAGCAGACCGGAAGCCGAACGATGCGGGCCCGCTTAATCGGATAGCGGCTTAAAACGGCGTTCCCGTGTAAGCCGCGGTATCGTGCCGGATCTACCTTCAAATCTTCTTGAAGGCGCTCTTCCTCGTTCTTGTCCGGCAGATCGACTTTCTCGATGCCCAAGTCGAATATTGGGTCCACTTCAACAAACTCGACGCCGTACGTATAATTCATGTGGAGTGTGGCAGCCAAGTCACGCGAAATATCGCGGTACTCGGTCCGCTTCATCCCCAGGTCAACCTCATTCAGTACGAGAACGTCGGTGTCCTGTAACGTACGAAGTTGGGCGCGAACAACTTCATCATTGCCGGCGCGGTTCTGATATCCGGAATCGTGCTGAAACTGTTCTGGGTTTGCAAGTGCCGCTTCGATCAGATCAAAATTGAGGCCGCGTTCAATATTCCAAGACGCCGCGCGAACGATAGTGCCCAGACCTTGCACAGTCGGTCGATGCGGCCGGACATTGTTTGCAGCCGCATCATTTCCTATGAATGGAGTTGTCAGTATCTCGTTCAGCTTCTCCGCCAAGGAGTCTTCGGGTTTAGGTAGGGTTGCAAGATCCTTCAATTCGTCGAATGACAGGAACGGCGGTCGCGAGGCTTTCGCAATAGAACTGGATGTGTTTTGTGAAAACGCTACCCTAACGAGGAAAACGGCGAACACCGATACGACCCTCAGCTTCATCGTCATAGCGTACACGACGTGGTCATATACGGGATGAAGTTCGGGATCACAAGACGTTGGGCCGTCCGGGGTTAGATGCGGTATTTAGCGGACGGCCCGTCAGTCCTGTTCGCAGAGTGAAGGATATTGCTTGCTTCACAGCGAGTCTCGTATCGATTCGGAGGAGATGATCGATACGAGAGCAAGTCCTCAGGCCTGAGTTGCGGCTTGTTGCGACTCGACCTCTCGTTCCGCTTCAAGCCAGTCCTCTTCCGCTGATCCATCGGGGCGGCCTCGATGCTGCCATCGCTGGTAGGCCCGAGACGCGATCTCTGATTCGCTGAGCCGCTCCGGGCGGGCATCCGCCGAGGTTTCATGGTTTCCGTTGTGAGACTCGGGCGAGTAACTGTGTTGTGATTTGCTCATTGTAGGGTCCTTTCTTCGTAAATCATTTTTGACCATCGCAGCCGTGCGCTGCAATTGTCCACCGTTGACAATGCATGCGCCCTGCCAATCTTCGTGTGAGTTTGAAAAGCCCGGATGCACGCAATTTAGGACCTTCGATAAACACTGGGGGTTTGCCCGGCCTGCCGCAAAACCGCCATTGCTGTTCCCTTTCGGGCAACAAGTCAGTGGCTCATCTACGTGGTGATACTCATTTCTCTTCGATTTCTGTCTCAAGAGATCGAATCAAGCGAAAACCGCACATGGTCCTTTGATTGCACTTCATGACTGCGACTGCAAAGGAGATTCCGTTGTCAATACGTGAACAAAGCCAACAAGAGAGCACACTGCCGGCACCAGACGCGGCGGATTATGCACCTCGCGAATATTCGTTTCGTACGTCTGTGAGCATGACAGTGAAGTTGCTGATTATTGGGGGCAGCGTGTTAACGTTGCTCTGGGTCGTGGACGTGTTGGTCGCGCCGTAACAAAACCATGACTTCCACAGCCATGCAACGACCGACGCGCGTCAACCGCGATTCCGCAGGGAGGGAACGCAAAAGCGAGGTCATCTCATCGTCGGTCATCGCGCGCGATATGCAGGCGACCGGCTATGGTGAATTGCAGAAAGCCCTCGAAGAAATAGAACGGCTGAAGCAATCGAACGCGGAACTACAACGATTGTCGGCAATCGTAAGCCACGATTTACGAGAGCCCTTGCGAATGATCTGTGCCTACGCTCAGTTACTTGCCGAGCGGTACGGTGGGAAGCTCGATGCGGATGCGGATGAGTTCTTAAATTTCATCACAGGTGGCGCGCACTGGATGACGCAACTCATCTTAGATCTGGTCGACTACTCAAAGCACAGCACTGAGCCAACACGCCTGGTTACCATCGATTCTCATCAATCGCTTACTTTTGCGTTACGCAATCTCCGCATGTGTATCGCCGAGGCGGGCGCAATCATAAAATGCGACGCTCTTCCAAAAGTGCTTGCAAACAAGCAGCTTACGCTCGTGTTTCAAAACCTGATTAGCAATGCGATGAAGTATCGGGGGCAAGCGACCCCAGAGATTCAGGTATCAGCTCAGTGCGGCAACGATGGATATTGCTGCTTCTCTGTGGCAGATAACGGCATGGGGTTTGACATGGCGCACGCGGAAAAGCTTTTCAATCCCTTTTATCGCGTGCGAGGCACCGAGGAGTTCGCGGGAACAGGTATGGGTCTTGCGATTTGCCACGGAATCCTTCATCAGCTTGGCGGACGCATTTGGGTGCAGTCTGAACCAGGCAAAGGTTC
>CAVTRH010000015.1:0-23125 GCA_963736985.1 uncultured Acidobacteriaceae bacterium | reverse complement strand
AGGCGTAAGCGTCCGGTTGTAGCCGTCTGGCGCGTGAGGTCGCAGTAGAGCCATGCTTCAAGAGAGTGCCGATTGGGCCTCGGGAGGGATGGATGAGTGGATTCAGTCAGAAGGATGGCGAAATTAGGGCTTCGGATGAGACGACTGCGGCAGAGAAGCGGCGCAAGCGTTCGGCAAGCGAGAAGCAACGGATTGTGGAGGCCTCATTTAAGCCGGGAGCTTCGGTGAGGGCGGTGGCGGAGGCGCACGGTCTACATCCGACGCAGGTGTACAGATGGCGTCGGCAGTATGGCCGCAAGGTGCAGGGGAAGTCGGGAGCGGCGCTATTGCCGGTGCGCGTGACGGGGGAGAGCGATCAGCATAGCCGGTTGACAAGAAATACTTTCCAGGAACGAGAAGCGATCCCGTCGGTAACCGTTCATCTTGAATTCACGAAGGCTCGTGTGCACATTGAGAGTGCCGATCGCGCAACGGTGCTGGCTGTGCTGGAGCACCTGGCGCGATGATCTCGTTGCCGGCTGGCGCACGCATCTGGGTTGCGGCGGGCGTGACGGATCTGCGGCGTGGATTCACGGGTCTGAGCGCAGTCGCGCAAACGGTGCTGCAGCAGGACCCTTTCGGCGGGCACGTGTTCGTATTTCGCGGGCGGCGCGGCGATCTCATTAAGTTGTTGTGGTGGGATGGGGACGGGCTATGCCTATTTGCGAAGCGTTTGGAGCGCGGGCGCTTCATCTGGCCGCAAGCTGAAAGCGGAACAGTATCACTTACTCGTGCGCAGTTATCCATGTTACTCGAAGGCATTGACTGGAGACAGCCAGTGCGCACGTGGAAGCCAGAGATGGCGGTGTGATCAATAAAACAGAGATAATCGAAAATGTTCGAACTTGCCTGGACTAAGTAATAAAACCTTGGCATAGTTTGAACATGTCTGCCGCACAGCTTCCAGATCTGGACAGCATGGACGCGGCGGCAATGAAAGCGCTGATCCTGTCTCAGCATGAACAGCTTTCTTCGCATGCAGCCGAGATCGAGCGTTTACGATTGCTCATCGCCCGTTTGCAGCGGCTGCAGTTTGGCCGCAAGTCGGAAAAGGTCGAACGACAGATTGAGCAACTTCAACTCCAGCTCGACGATCTGGAAGAAAGTGCGGCTGAGAAAAGGGAGCGAGCAGAAAGCACACTGCCGCCGCCGGCAGCGGCGATCTTTGCGCGTGTGACGCAGAAGCCAGGGCGGCGGCCCTTACCGGATCATCTGCCACGGCAAACCGAAATCCATCAGCCGGAGCAGAAGAGCTGCCCAGCTTGCGGTGGCGAGTTAAGCAAACTGGGTGAGAATGTTTCCGAAGTGCTCGAGTACGTGCCGGCACGATTCAAGGTGATCCGGCATGTGCGCCCCAAGCTAAGCTGCGCGAAGTGCGATGTAATCGTGCAGGCGGCAGCTCCGAGCCGTCCCATTGACCGTGGCCTGGCCGGTCCCGGACTGCTGGCGCACGTTCTGGTGTCGAAATACGCCGACCATTTGCCGCTGTATCGTCAGGCCGAAATCTACGCGCGGGAAGGCGTGGAGTTAGAGCGCTCGACGCTTGCCGATTGGGTCGGTGCGACGAGCCAACTGCTCACACCGTTGCACGATGCGTTGCGGCAGTACGTAATGAGGGCGAGTAAACTGCACGCCGATGACACGCCGGTTCCAGTGTTGGCGCCAGGTACTGGCAAAACAAAACTCGGGCGCCTGTGGACGTATGTTCGAGATGATCGCCCGGCCGGTGATCTGGCAGCTGCCGCGGTTTGGTTTGTTTACTCGCCGGATCGCAAAGGAGAGCATCCACACCGGCATCTGGCCACCTTTCGCGGCACACTGCAAGCCGACGGTTATGCCGGGTTCAATCGCCTCTATGATGGCGGCCGCATGCAAGAGGCTGCATGTTGGGCCCACGTTCGTCGCAAGTTTTTTGACCTGCACCAGGCACACGCCTCTCCGATCGCGAGTGAAGCGATCCAACGTATTGGTCAGCTCTATACCATCGAAACCGAAATCCGCGGTCGCTCGCCTAGCGAACGTCAAGAGGTACGCAATGCGCGCGCACGGCCTCTGCTGACCTCGCTCCACGAGTGGTTTAAAACAACACTCGCCAAGATCTCGCGCAAATCAGAAACAGCTGCGGCGATTGGCTATGCACTCGCTCGCTGGCCTGCACTGATGCGTTATTGCGATGACGGCCATATCGAAATCGACAATAATGCGGCCGAACGCGCGTTGCGCGCCGTCGCGCTCGGCCGCAAGAATTACCTGTTTGCAGGGTCTGATGCGGGCGGTGAGCGTGCAGCGGCGATCTACAGTCTACTGGGCTCGGCGAAGCTCAATGGAATCGATCCGGAAGCTTATCTAACCTCGGTGCTGCGTTGTATTGCCGATCATCCGATCAACCGGATTGAGGAGTTGCTGCCCTGGAATCTTTTCCCCACAGCACCGGTTGTGGAGGCAGCGTAAACTCCAATGTCCTGGTTGCCGCTCCAATCAAAGATGTTCACCTCCGTTGCCTATGACGCGGAAAAGCGCATCCTGTACCTGCGGTTTCAGAGCGAAGACATCTATCGATACTTCGAGTTTTCCAACAACGATTATCAGCAGTTCCTGAGCGCCGAGTCCAAAGGCCGTTACTTCCTGAGCAATATCCGCAACTGCTTTCGCTACGAGCGCCTGGCTAAACTACGCGTCGCTTGACCACGTCAAGACGGTCTCGATCGGACGCTTACTGGGAGGCCGCCGGTGATTATTTACTAGAGAACCCGCGATGTAAATGCGAGATGCGAATCCGTCCAGTGACGGACCGACAGTGCCCTTCGCCTCAGCCACCCCGGGGATTATGTGGCAAGAGCCACAGCCATAGCATCATCCCTGAGGCAAAAACAACGCAGTAAGCCCAGACCCACAGTCCATCATGAAACTTCTTACTGCACCTATTCATGAGATGGCTGGCCTACTTGTGGAACTAACACCGCATCCGGCACCAGCAGTGAAGCCGGGCAAAGTAATTCGCCAAAGATAGGGCTACATGGTTTCGATGTTGATATACCGCTTCAAATCGGGATACATCGATATCAGCACCGCGGCCACAGCTACGACCACGACTGCGCCCAGCAACTTTCCGAATGTGAATTTCATCATTTTGCTCCTGGACTTGTAGCGCCGCCGAAAGCGGTCCGCAATAACTTTTCTACTCTTCTCGGTGCAACAGCGACATTTTCGGCGCGCCAACGCCGCAGATAATCCTGAACCGTCGGATCTAGGCTCGCGCATGCAGACATTCCCCGGCTGAAACCCATCACTTGTTTACAGAGGCCTACCGGGGCACGATACGTCGCTTCACAATCCCATCGTATTTGGGCGATCTGCACAGTGTCGTTATCGGCAGCATAAAACACCGTTCCACTGAATAGAAACACGACTGGAATTTCGCCCTCCCGAACTGCGTGAAGGTAATTGGCTGCGGGGAGATTGAGATCGCATGGAGCCGAAATGCGGATTTCTGCGATGGTTGTGTCAAGAAACGGCGGCACGCTGGTTTGTGTGTTGGCCCATGAAAGCGGCCTGACGGTACTGCTCCATCGATCCGGTGAGCCGAAGAGGTCGCCCAGCGCTTCCTTCTCCTCATCGCTGTACCGGCGGCGAGCCGGCTGGATCTGTATTTGACAACGCAACGCAATTGACCGGATCGGCTCGCCGGAGCAAGAGTTGGTTATCCGCAAGCGCGCCCGGAGAAAAGGTGTTGAAGTATCCGGTACCGCATCGATGCCTTCGATCGCGAACGACAGGTCAGGCATGTGATGTTTCCATCGCTCCATGAGTCCGCAGCGCCTCGAAAAAGAGGGTGTCCCAAACTTAGTTGAAGGTTGAGGGCGGCTGGTTTCATGTTACGCCACTTTCTCGGAGGCGGCGTTAGGTTTTGTTTCTCTGCCGAGTACGACGGCGAGTGTCCAGAGATCGCGATGCCCGATGACTTTGCGGAAATGTTTCTCAGTGAGGAGCCAGGCGGATGCGACCCAGCGCTCGACCATGTCGCCGGTTCGCCAGCGCGTCACATTGTGCGTTCTCTTTTGCACTCCGCTCTGCGGGCTCTCGATGACGTTCGTAGTGCCGAGACATTTATACAGCGAAGGCGGAAGCTGCAGCCGCTGTACTGTGAACATTTCAGTTAGGCCCTCACGCAAGCTTCTCGCTGCTGATTCGTACTCGTGCTCCAGGAAGCGCGCAAGCTGGTCGAGCCGTTTGATGCCTTCCTCGGCATTAGAAACGCGCCATGCCGTCCGCATCAGATTCAGCGCTTGGGCTTGCTGCTCCTTGGGGAGTTCATCGAGCACGTTGCGCATCTTGTGATTGCGGCAGCGCTGCACCGGCTGATCGGGACCGAAGATCTCTTCGATAGCGGCACGCAACGCCTTCGCGCCATCGATCACGAACAGGTATTTCCGGTCGGTGGGCAGGCCCTGCTCGCGCAAGTGCGTGAACAACTGCTTTACCGCCGCTGCGTTCTCGGTCGCGCCGGCCTGAATGCCGAGTACGTGCTTGGTCCCGGCGCGATCCACGCCCACGGCACTGATGACGTGATGCGATCCGAAGCGTTGTCCATCGATGTAGAGCACCAGCAGGTCCGCTTCCTCCCAGCGCCGCTCACGCAACTGGCGCAGTTGTTCCGCGCTTCCTTCGATAGCTTGGCGGCTCACGCTGCTGCGCGACACGCCCGCCGTTTCCGCCATCTCCGGCAGCACTTCGGCGTATTCGCGCGTCGAAACTCCGCGCAACAGCGCGCCCATCATACGCTGTGCAGTGGCTTCATTCTCTTGCAGAGATTCATACGCCGGCACACTCACCTCACCGTCCTCTTTGTGACGTAGCCGCGGACGCTTCACTTTGATTTGCCGGTCGGCCAAGCTGATGCGGCCGTTCTGCGACCCGTGCCAGCGGATATCCCCGCTACTCTTTCCTGGCGTGCGCGGTCCGGCTACTTGTTCGGCGCTCAGAGTCAAAATCGTTTCGATGGTCTGGCGCCCGATGCGGTCGATCACTTCATCGACGGCTACGCGAGCCTGCGTGACCAACTCCATCAGCGGCAGCAGAACCTGCCCGTTCGCTTTGGCGAACTCTTCGACCGTTGCGGCGGCTGCGGCCGCCTCCCGGTCCACGATATGGTACGTTTTCTTCACGGCGGTGGTTGTCCTTTCCAGGATTAGGTTTTGGCGAATCGATTCTAACGAACCGGGCCGCCACCGCCGCCCTTCAACCTTCAACTAAATCTGAGACACCCTCTCGAAAAAAGCCGTTGCCCTCTCCCATACTTCGTCGCCTCCCGAAAAACCGCGCCAGTATCGGCGAATAATACCGGCCAGTTCATAGCACCGATCGATCGGTGCAATGAAATGTTGGTGCGGATCGGAAATGCGGTTGACGAGCAGCGCTTCGACGTCCTCTTGCAGTTGCTCCAGACGCGGATTTCTGGCCACGATTTCGTCCCACGCATCGAGAGCCAGCAGTGATTCCGTTGCGCCTGCTGGGCTGGGGTACAGCGCAACGATTTTCCCCGTTGCGCTGCTGCGCATGAAAAACGCCAGATTAATGGGGAGCCCCAGCGCTTCCCACTCCAAATCATCGAGAACAAAGTCGCGCAGCAGGACGGCATCGCGCGGCACCAGCCGGTAACGCCCGGTGTGTGTCTCAAACAGCAGCGCGCATGCCGTGCAGGCACACTTAATTTGCCTGCTCTGCGGTTCGATAACGTGCCGGTGCCCAGGCTCGAGCGGCACGTTGCAAATGTCGCACCGTTCTATTAGAGGAGGTCTTTGTGCAAGCCGCTTCAGGAGCGCGAAGTCTCCGTCGGACGGCTGGGCTGAGGGGAGCATGAATTCCTCAAGCAGGCTGAATCGATGGCATGCGCTTATCGATTGGACCGTGCTTCTTCGCATTTATGCTGGTCGCGCTTCGCGCCGTCGGCGTATCTTTTTTCCGACCCGGCTCCCTGCCGCTCCTCTTGATCTCCTCTTCGCCGCGTCGCGTGCCCTCGACGTGCGATGGTTTGCTTGCTTTTGATGTATATTTGTCTGGCATGTTGGCCTCACCTCCCGCTGGCATCGGCTGTTTGCGTCATCGCGCTTATGAACGAATGTTGGACTGACGTGCCCGCGTTTGCGGTCTGGGACCCGGGCGCGTTCCATTTGGATCGTACGTGGTCGGCAGCCGGATGGAGTGCCTCTACTGGAACGAAGTTGGACTCCGGTTCCGGGGCGCTTTGAACTGAAATCTCTGCGTCGGGCGCCGCGTCGATCAGCACTTTTTCGATCGTTGATTTCAGGGTTTCGTTCTTCGAGCCGTGCATGAGCGGCGCTTCGAGGAAAATCCGCACGACGCCATCGGCGATGCTGATCAGCCTGGCTTCCGCATTGTGCCGCTGAAGGTTGGGCTGCAATTCCTCAAGAGCCCACGCGATGCGCTTTTCCAGATCATGCGGGTGCAAATCGTGCAGCAATAGCACACCGTGGATGAGCGGACGCCGCGCCAAAGCGTCGAGAATGGTCTCCGGTTCGGTGCATTTGTCCGCCACGACCTCGAGCATTTCCTGCAGTGCTGACCGGTGCAGCTCCATGATTGACCGCAGCAACGCCAGGGCGGCATTCCGCGTCGCCGGGTCCGCGCACTGTTCGATGACTCGCGCTTGCTCGTCGATCTCCGCCGAGCGTGCCTGCAACTCCGTCGCGAAGCTCATACTTTGCCCGAGGCGCCGGTATGCTCGAACCTCCCGAACGTAGGCGAGTGCCGCGATTCGATCACTTTTCCGTTGCCGACATACATGTGCACACCGCAAGGCAGGCATGGATCAAAGCTGCGGACCGCGCGCATAATATCGACGCCCTTGAATTTGTCGGGCCCGTTCTCCTCGAAAATGGGTGTATTCTGCACTGCATCCTCGTATGGTCCTAGCGTGCCGTAGCTATCGCGCGGGCTCGCGTTCCACGGCGTCGGCGGATAGGGATGATAATTTGCGATCTTGCGGTCGCGAATCACCACGTGATGCGAAAGGACGCCGCGCACGGCTTCGTGGAAGCCGCAGCCGATCGCCTCTTCCGGCACTTGGAATGGCGCCCACGTCTTGGTGTGGCCTTTGTGAACCTCCGCGATCGCCTTCTCGACGAAGTACATCGCCGCTGCCGCCGCATAGGCCTGAAAATAAGTCCGCGCGCGATCGCGTTCGATCGCATTACTCCATTGTGGGATCTTCCACTCGAACTCGACCTCCGGCAGCGCGGAAGTCTTGGGCAGCGTGATCTTCACCCCTTTGCCCTTTTCGGCCTTCACATATCCGATGTCGACTCGTCCGGAGAGCGCGGTTGCCCACAGCCGCGCGATGGGCCCGCCCCCCGTATCGAGCGCTAGAAAATCGCCCGTCTTCTCATGAAACCAGCGCGGCGACATCACCCAGGAATAATTTCCGCGAAACGCGCGCTTTTGAGGCTTCGGTGTGGTCGTCTGGTTCCACGGATGCCGCGGATCCACGGCATTGCCCAGCGGATCTTTCTTGACGAAAATCTCTTTGCCGGCCCAATCTTCGTAATACGAGCTGCCCAGCAGGATACGCATCCCGAGATTGATGTCCACCAGGTCGTTGGTCACCAGTTCACCGTCTACGATGACGCCTGGAGTAACAAACATCTCCTTTCCCCAATCGGACATTTTCTTATAGGTGTAATCGCACTCTTCGGGATCGTTCCATGCGCCCCAGCAACCGAGCAGAATCCGCCGCTGGCCGACTTTCTCATAGCCGGGCAGCGCCTGATAGAAAAAGTCGAACAAGTCATTGTGCAACGGCACCGCCGCCTTCATGAAATCCACGTACTTCATCAGCCGCACCAGAAAATCGGTGAAGACCTGTATGGTCGCAACCGTCCCGGTGCCGCCCGGATACAGCGTGGAAGGATGCACGTGGCGGCCTTCCATCAAACAGAACATTTCACGGGTGAGACGGCTCATCTGCAGCGCCTGCCGATAGAATTCGCCGGTAAACGGGTTTAGCGCCGTCATGATATCGCTGATTTTGCGGTATCCGTGGGCCGCGGCGTTCGGCGCATCTGTCCTTTGTGCCTTGTCCCATACGCTCGGATTGGTTTCCTTGACCATCTGCTCGCAAAAATCCACGCCGACCAGGTTGTCTTGAAACAGATTATGGTCGAACATGTACTCGGCCGCTTCGCCAAGATTGATGATCCATTCACCTGTATTCGGCGTTTTCACGCCGAACGCCATGTTCTGCGCGTAAACGGCGCATGTGGCATGGTTATCACCGCAGATGCCGCAAATCCGGCTAGTGATGAACGGTGCGTCGCGAGGGTCCTTTCCTTTCATGAACACGCTATAGCCGCGGAACAGCGAAGAAGTGCTGTAGCACTCTGCCACTTCGCGGTTCTCAAAATCGATTTTGGTATAGATACCCAGGCTGCCCACGATCCGCGTGACCGGATCCCAGTTCATCTCCACTAGCGTTCGCTTACCGCTAGATCTCTGCACGGTTTCTTCAGTAGCGACGCTCATCATTTGCCTCCTTTTCCCGATCCGTACGTCGTGGATTCATAGCCGGTTGTCAGTTGCTCGCCTTTGTGCCGCCACTTCGGCTCTTTGTTCGCGCTCGAATTCGTGATCTCGCGCAGTCTGCGGATAGTGTGTCCGTAAAATCCCACTGCGGCCGACGAGACGCGCGCCCCAGGAGGCTCATCCATAAATGGCATGAACTTGTCCGGAAATCCTGGCATGGTGCACCCGATACAGATGCCTCCCACATTCGGACAGCCACCAATGCCCCGCATCCACCCCCGCTTCGTCACGTTGCAGTTGACTACCGGGCCCCAGCAACCGATCTTGACCAGACATTTTTGCGAACCATACTCATGCGCGAAATCGCCCTGCTCGTAATAACCGGCGCGATCGCAGCCTTCGTGCACGGTCTTGCCGAACAGCCATGTGGGCCGTAGGTTCTCATCGAGCGGGATCATCGGCGCCATCTGCGCCGCCTCATACAGCAGATACAACAGTGTTTCCGTCATGTTGTCCGGTTGCACTGGGCAGCCAGGTACATTGATGATCGGAATCCCCGCGAACGATTTCCAATCCCAGCCAAGGTAGTCGGCAAGACCCATCGCACCAGTCGGATTGCCGGCCATGGCATGAATACCTCCGTACGTCGCGCAGGTACCCGCTGCAATAACGGCGAAGGCTTTCGGCGCCAGCCGGTCAATCCATTCCATCAGCGTGATTGGCTGCCCGTCGGGATGGTTCCCGATTCCGGTCCAATATCCTTGGGACTTTATGCGCTCGTTGGCGACAGAGCCCTCAATCACCAGCAGAAACGGTTCGAGCTCCCCCTTCTCGGCTTTGTACAGCCACTCCATGAAATCGTCGCCGCCTTGCTCATAAGCAAGAACGCGGTTGTGGAGCACAACCTTGGGCAGGCCAGGTATTTGTCCGAGTATCAGATCTTCAATTGCGGGTTGCTCGGCTGCTGTGACCGAGATTGTGTCGCCATCGCAGCTCATTCCGTCAGGCAGCCAGATGACATGAACGTCTATCGGAATCGGCTTTTTAGGTTTCAAGAAAGGAAGACTTAGCAGCGGCATGTGCCCCTCGGGATCTAACTTGGCCCGTGTTATCGACTCCGCGGCTTGCGAGCGCATTGCACGGACTTTTGTGACCTAGTACAACTGCGGATGGGCTCTTCTGAACCTGCCTCGTTGCGTTTTTGACCGCGCTGAGGAGTTCGGCTGGCCATGATTGACTGAAGAACTGTAGAGATTGTACTCCTCGCAAACGGCAATGTTAAACGCGGTAACTCCACAGGTGAGTCGATGTGATTATCAGTGCCGATCGGCAGTTTTCAATGATACGCTGGCAGTGCTGGAGCTGCTCACTTAGACCGGATTTTAAGCTCATGGACCGGCAAAGAGTCGAGGAGATTGCGAACGCTGTCCTCTATGAGGGCTATCTGCTCTATCCCTACCGCGCGTCAGCGGTGAAGAACCGGCAGCGTTGGAATTTCGGAATCCTCTACCCGCGAGCCTTTGCCGATGCGCAGCAGGGTGCCGATCGATGGTACACCCAGACGGAATGTCTCGTTAAACGCACTGACCCGGACGCAAAGCTCCGCGTCATCGCTCGATTCCTTCATCTGATGAAGCGCAACGACGGGTGGACAGAGGCGACAGAACGCGACGTCCCGGTTCGAGAATTGACCTTAACCGATCTTGTCTCGCAGCTTGTGCGGCACGCATTCAGTTATGCCGCGAGCCGCGAAACCGACGAGCCGTTCGTGAGAATCCGCCAACCGATTGAAGGCGCAATTGACGTGCAAGCTGAACAGCTTGCCCCGGACTTGTTCAAGGTTCGTGTTCACCTCACAAACACTATTTCGATCGACGACACCAATTCGTCCGGCCGGGAGCCCGCGCTGATGCAATCTCTCGCGTCCGCGCACACCGTACTCGAAGTCACCGGAGGCGAGTTCATTTCGCTGCTTGAGCCACCGGACGAGTACCAGGAGATCGCCGCGCAATGCCGAAACTTGGGAACATATCCCGTGCTGGCCGGCAACGAAGGCGACCGTGACGCGATGCTCTCCTCGCCGATCATCTTGTACGACTATCCCCAAATCGCACCTGAAAGTGCTGGTGCATTGTTCGACGGAACGGAGATCGATGAGATTCTCACGCTGCGCATCATGACTCTGAGCGATGAAGAGAAGCTACAAATGAGCCGGGTAGATGATCGCGCGCGACAGATTCTGGAAAGAACGGAATCGATCAGTCCGGAGCAGTTCATGAAAATGCACGGGGCATTCCGTGGCCTGCGGGCATCGGCGGCGGCCTCCGATGTATCCTCTGAGGAATTGCCATGAACGAATGGGAATGGCAGTTGCTCGAAGACAAGATCTCCACCGAAACCATCCGGATCGCCGGTTGCGAAGTGCGGAAAGGCGATCGTGTAGTGCTTCGCCCGCGCGCCGGCGGCGACATACTTGATTTGGCCCTGGCAGGCCAGACAGCAACAATCGAAACCATCGAGCAGGATTATGAAGGCAAGCTGCACGTAGCAGTGGTGCTCGAGGATGATCCCGGTAAGGATTTAGGCCTGCTTCGCCAACCGGGTCACCGCTTCTTTTTTCAACCGGAAGAGATCGAGCCGTGCGCACCTGCGGCCCTCGGCAGTATGGGCACGACAGAAGCCAAAATTCTTGTGGCGGGGATTGGCAACATCTTTCTGGGCGATGATGGTTTCGGCGTCGAGGTTGTCCAGCGGCTCGCTGCGGAAGACTTACCCGAGAGCGTCCGCGTTCGCGATTTTGGAATTCGTGGTTACGATCTCACCTACGCATTGCTCGAACCATACGAGCTGATCATTCTGGTCGATGCGTGCCCGCGCGGCCAGAAGCCCGGAACGGTCCACGTCATTGAACCAGAGCTAACTGAAGCGGTCGATTCTACGACGCGTATCGCGCTGGACGGACACACAATGAACCCGGTTAACGTTCTTCGTTTGGCGAGGGCGATGGGTGCCGTACCGGCTCGGATCGTGCTGGTCGGATGCGAACCGGCCACGTTCGGCGGTGAAGCAGGCAACATAGGGCTGAGTGAACCTGTTTCGGCCGCAATTGAGGAAGCGGTAAAGACGGTCAAGCACATCATACAGGCCGTTTTACAAGGTGAACGTTCCGTCCTCTCAGCAGATGGTTTATAAAAATGTGTCTCGCGATACCAGCCAAGATCCTTGAGCTTCTGCCCGGCGACGACCAGCAGCGCGCCCTCGTCGAGGTGACCGGCATCCGGCGCCACGTTGATATCGGACTGCTACAAGACGAGCACCTGCAGAGTGGAGACTGGGTGTTGGTTCACGTGGGTTTTGCAATGAGCAAGATCAGCGAGGAGCAAGCGCAGGATCAGTTGCGCATGCTCACGATGCTCGGCGAAAGTGAAGCCTTGCTGCAAGAGGTGGAAGGCTATGATGCAACCGAAACAGAATCGCGATCAGCAGCGAGCGGCGAGCCTTAGCTAGTGCACATGAAGTACGTAGACGAATTTCGCGATGCTGGGGTGATCCGGAAGACGGCCGAAGAGATCCGTCGTCTTGCCGAACCGGCCCGGCACTACCGTTTTATGGAGGTGTGCGGCGGGCACACCCACGCGATCTACCGTTTCGGCTTGAAGGATTTGCTTCCGCCGAACATTGAGCTGGTACACGGTCCCGGATGCCCCGTCTGCGTCCTTCCCATGGGACGGATTGACGACGGACTTTCGCTGGCGAAAAGTCCCGGCGTGGTCTTCACCGCCTTCGGCGACATGATGCGGGTGCCCGGCCGCGATGGCAGCCCGCTCGAGCACAAAGCGCGCGGCATGGATGTTCGAATCGTTTATTCGCCATCGGATGCTCTGAAAATTGCGCAGAAGAATCCCGACAAGCACGTTCTCTTTTTCGCGATCGGGTTCGAGACCACGGCTCCATCGACAGCCCTGACGTTGATACGTGCGAAGGCCATGGGCGTGCGCAACTTCTCCATCTTCTGCAATCACGTAACGATCATCCCGGCAATCCGCGCGATCCTCGACTCTCCGGATATGCGTATCGACGCATTCCTCGGGCCTGGACACGTCTCGACCGTGATTGGCTGCCGGCCGTACGAGTGGGTTGCCAGCAAGGAGGGCAAACCGATCGTCGTTTCCGGGTTCGAGCCGGTCGATATTCTGCAGAGCATCGTTATGCTGCTCCAGCAACTCAAAACAGGCGAGGCGAAAGTTGAAAACCAGTACAAGCGCGTGGTCCCGTGGGAAGGTAATCGCGCTGCGCTAAAGGCCATGGCGGAAGTGTTCGAATTGCGCAACTATTTCGAATGGCGCGGCATGGGGTTCATTTCTCAATCTGCTCTGCGGATTCGCGACACCTATGCGGAATGGGATTCCGAGCGGCGCTTCTCCATTCCTGGTGTCCGCGTGACAGATCCCAAAGCTGCGCAATGCGGCGAAGTGCTGAAAGGTGTTTTAAAACCTGTGCAATGCAAGCTGTTCGGAAAAGAGTGCACGCCCGAGCGGCCGGTCGGCGCGCTGATGGTCTCCTCCGAAGGTTCTTGCGCAGCTTACTACAATTACGAGCACCGCAAAAATGTTGCGCTGGCGCAGCTTACTGCGAGCGCGTGACGGCCATCACATGAGTGCCGTTCTGCCTAAAATCCGGTTCCATGACTCGCAAATCGAGATGGCGCATGGGGCCGGAGGGAAGGCAAGCCGCAGACTCGTCGAGGGGCTATTTGCGCCACTTCTGTTTGACGGCTCGGATGAACCTCTAGGCGATGCGGCTCATTTGAGCATCAATGGGACGCGAATTGCGATCACCACCGACAGCTTTGTCGTAAAGCCGCTGAGCTTTCCCGGCGGATCGATTGGTCAGCTTGCGGTAAATGGCACAGTGAACGATCTCGCCGTGTCGGGCGCGAAAGCCGAAGCTTTGGTTGTAACTTATGTGCTCGAAGCCGGACTCAAAATCGAAATCCTGGAGGCAGAGGTTCGGGCGATGAGCAGGGCCGCCCACACCGCTGGCGTGGTGATTTCAGGCGGCGATACAAAGGTCGTCGAACACGGCAAAGCGGATGGCATCTATATCACTACAGCGGGAATCGGAAGGCTGATACCGGGAATCACGCTTTCCGCTGCGGCCGTTCGTCCAGGCGACCGAGTGCTGATCAGCGGGCCGATCGGCGATCACGGCATCACTGTTCTGCTCGCTCGCGGCGAGCTCGATCTGGAAGGCGAGATCTCCTCCGATACGCGATCCGTGCTCCCTCTGGTCGAAGCTCTTGGCACAGCAGTAGGCCCGGGAATTCGTTGGATGCGCGATCCCACCCGCGGCGGACTAGCCACATCTTTGAATGAGCTGGCCCGCGATTGCAAGCTGAGCGTGGTTCTTTTTGAGGAACAGATACCCATTCGCGATACGGTGCGCGGCGCGTGCGAGCTGCTAGGGCTCGATCCGCTTCATATCGCGAATGAAGGCCAGTTTGTCTTAATCGTAGCGCCGCAATACGCTGATGCGGCCCTCAAAATTCTGCAGCAAACGCCAGGCGGTGAAGACGCAACGCTCATTGGCGAAATTCGCGAGCAGCCAGCGTCGACCGTTCTTGGAATCACTCGCTATGGAGGCACGCGCGTGATCGACATGCTCGTAGGCGATCCCCTGCCGCGCATCTGTTGATATGTTGGCCACCCGCTCTGAGCTCGCCAGCCGCGTCGAGATTGCGTTGCATGCGCGCAATCAAACTTACCGTGAGTTTTTCTCACGCGAATCGGAACGCCTTGCCCTCGCCTGCCGCGAAATGTCAGAGCGTTTCCTTCAAGGCGGCCGATTGCTTGCGTTTGGCCGCGGGCCGTATGCAACCGACGCACAGCACGTATCGGTCGAGTTTGTGCACCCTGTGATCGTTGGCAAGCGCGCACTACCCGCACTCGATTTGTCGATACTCTCCGGGCCGTGGCTCGAAGCGCTTGCCCAGCCTCAAGACATCGTTATGGGCTTTGGCCCGCCGAAGGGTGATAGCGAAACAACAGCCCTTCTCGCATCGATGGAACAGCGAGGCTGCATGACGTTCGCACTACCCGGGCCACACGGTACGTACGCGTTAGCGGTTACGACCCCTGACCCGCTCATGCATCAGGAGCTGATCGAGATCCTGTATCACACACTTTGGGAAACGGTGCATGTCTTTTTCGAGCGGCAGGAACTCGGCCACGATGTTGGCGAGGCAAGTTTTCTTTATCCTTTTCTGGGGCAAGAGAACCAGGAAAACGCCGGCTTAATTAATGAAGTCTCCGTTTCGATTGAAGCGAAGGTCGAGGAAGATGCCAGACTCCGGCAGCAGGTCGCCGATGAGGGATCCGAGCAGATCGCAGCGGCCGCGCTGGCAGTCGGTGAGCGTCTCGCACGCGGCGGCAAGCTCATCTTTTTCGGCAACGGGGGTTCTGCAACCGACGCGAACGATTGCGCGATCGATTGCGTTCTTCCGCCCCCGGGTTACACTCCTGTTCCGGCCGTTTCACTTTCGATGGAGCCTGCTAGCATCACGGCTCTTGCAAACGATATCGGCGCTGAAGTGATTTTTCTCCGGCAGCTTATTGCACAAGCCAGACCTGAGGACGTGGCTGTCGGAATTTCGACCAGCGGCGGCTCGCGAAACATCATAATCGCGCTCGAAGAAGCACGCAGGCGCAATCTGCTCACAGTCGGGTTTCTTGGCTATGATGGCGGCGAGATTCTGCGGCGCGGCTTGGTCGATCATGCCCTCGTCGTTCGTTCCGACTACATTCCACGTATTCAGGAAGTGCAGGCGTCGATTTGTCACGTTTTGCGCGAGCTCCTGGAGGCATCGGATCGTGCCGAAAACTGAGCTTTACGGAACGTCCAGATGCCCATACACGCAAGAGATACGCGAATGGCTCGAATGGAATGGTCGGGAGTTCATCGAGTACGACGTAGAGGCAGATTCCGAGGCTCTTAAGCGAATGCGCGAAGTCACGAATGGGCAGCGCACGGTTCCGGTTCTGGTTGAGGATGGCAAAGCGGTGCAGATTGGCTGGCAGGGGCGCGGCTGTATCGCAGGTACGGAGCCAAAGTAATGGCGGCGCGATCCATACGGGTTCGGGGCGTCGTGCAGGGCGTCGGGTTCCGGCCGTTCGTTTTTCGGTTGGCTCGCGCGAATTCGCTCGCCGGATGGGTTCTTAATGCGGCCGACGGGGTGGACATTCATGTCGAAGGCTCCGAACCGGCGATACAAGAGTTCGTTTCCGAGCTCTCCGCGCGGCCACCCGCCGCTGCTCAGGTCACGGCCGTAGACGTCCACTCCTCTGATGCGGTCGGCCTGACGGGGTTCACGATTCGCGAAAGCCACCGGCGAGGAAACCCCACGGTCCGCATCTCACCCGATTTACCCGTTTGTGAGTCGTGCTTGGCGGAGGTGTTCGATTCTGCCGATCCCCGCTATCGATATCCATATATTAACTGCACAAATTGCGGTCCGCGCTACTCGGTCATCGAAGGTCTTCCCTATGATCGCTCGCGAACGACGATGAGGCGATGGCCTCTTGATGCTCTGTGCTCAGCGCAGTACAGCAACCCCGAGGACCGCCGGTTTCATGCCCAGCCGATTGCCTGCCCACTGTGCGGACCGCATTACACTCTGGAATCCAGAATCAAAAGGATTCGCGGAGATCTCGCGAGCATTGAAGAAGTGGTTCGGTTGCTGAACGCAGGGCGAATTGTGGCGATCAAAGGCATCGGAGGTTATCACCTCGCGTGCGACGCCCGAAATGCTGCTGCTGTGCGATGTCTGCGCGAACGAAAATTTCGCAAGGAAAAGCCATTTGCGCTGATGGTACGCGAACTCGCCGTCGCCCGCACCGTCGTTCACTTATCGACCGATGCTGAAGCTCTACTCACGTCTGCGGCGCGTCCGATCGTTTTGGCGCCCGCGAAAGTTCAGCTTCCTGGAATCGCGCCAGAAAACGACGAACTGGGTGTCATGCTGCCGTATGCGCCCTTGCATCACCTTCTCTTTGCAGCAGGCACGCCTGACGTTCTCGTGATGACAAGCGCCAACCGGTCGAGTGAGCCGATCGCGTATCTGGACGACGATGCGCGCGAAAATCTGGTTGATATTGCAGATGCATTTCTCATCGGCGAACGGCCCATTGCGCGCCGAATCGATGACTCCGTTGCTCGCGCGGGCGTTTTCGGCCCGGCAATCCTGCGGCGCTCTCGCGGCTACGCTCCAGCAGCCGTTGCCGCCATCCCATGTTCTCGGCCGATTCTCGCGGTGGGTGCGGACCTGAAAAACGCGATCACGCTAGTTGTGGAGGGGCAGGCGTTCGTAAGCCAGCACATCGGTGACCTGGATCATTACCCGTCCTTCCGGGCATTCCAGCAGACTATTTGCGATTTGATTTCGATGTATGAAGTCGATTGGGATGAACTTCTGGTCGCGCATGACGCGCATCCTCAATACGCGTCTACCCTTCATGCGCTCGAACTTTCTGCGTCGCGCAAGCGATCCGTTCAGCATCACCGCGCTCACATTGCTTCTGTTTTAGCGGAACGCCAGGCGTGGGATACCCGCGTGGTGGGCGTCAGCTTCGACGGTACCGGATTCGGCGATGATGAAACCATCTGGGGCGGCGAGTTTTTCGTGGGCAGTATCGCAGGCGGGTTCACTCGCCTCATGCATCTCAGAACCGCCTACCTTCCGGGCGGGGATGCGGCCGCGCGATTTCCAGTCCAATGCGCGGCTGGATTCTTGGCGCCGCTCGAGCGCTGTCCTGATTTGGAGGCACCCCCTTTTTCTTTTCCCAGCCGCTATCGCGATTGCTTTAAGCTGCTGGAAAAAAACGTTCGGACATTCAAAAGCACGTCGGCCGGCCGCCTTTTCGATGCCGCCGCCGCTCTTCTGGGCTTCACTCGCGAGATCAGTTTCGAAGGGCAAGCCGCGATGTGGCTGGAACATATTGCACGCTCCGCCGTCGATTGCGAACCATATGCGTTCCCGCTACATGATGATGAGCTGGATTTCAGGCCTTTGCTCGAGAGCCTCATTTGTGATCGCTCGCGCAGCCGCCCAGTGGCGGAAATTGCGCGGGCATTTCATTCGGGGATCGCGACGGGAGTATGCAATGCGGCGCGAAGGATATGTGAATCTCATTCCATTGACACGGTCGTGCTCTCGGGTGGTGTTTTCCAGAATGAGCTGCTGCTCCAAAGCCTGAAGTCATTACTCGAGCGTGAAGCTGTCCATATCTGGACCAATTCTTCTGTCCCGCCAAATGACGGCGGCATCAGTCTGGGCCAGGCGGCCATCGCGGCGCTGGACGAAACCGGGGTTTTTCATGCATGAGCTCTCTATCGCCTTGAGCATTCTGCAGGTAGTCGAGGAAGAGTTGGAACGGCGCGGCGATGCGCGCGTCGAAGCAATTCATCTGAAGCTCGGGCCGCTGGCAGGCGTGGTGAAGGAAGCGCTCCTTTCCGCGTTCGAGCTCGCATCGGAGCAGACCGACTTTGCGCGCTGCTCGCTCGTGGTTGAAGATATGCCGATCTCGATCTATTGCCCGGATTGCAACACGGAGCGCCCGGTCCGCTCCATTCAATCTTTGTGTTGCGTTGTTTGTGGCGCCCCGGCATCCGAAATCGTGCACGGACGCGAGCTGCAGGTTTCCGCCTTGGAGTTGGCCGAGTGATCTCTTCGCCACGCATCATAGAAGTCCGGCAGAACGTACTGAAGCACAACGATGAGATCGCTCGCGCGCTGCGCCGGTGCTTTCAGGAACAGAGTGTATTCGTGGTGAGCTTGGTTTCCAGTCCGGGTTCAGGTAAGACCGCCTTCCTCGAGAAAACGCTCACGATGTTGAAGCAGCGGTACCGTCCCGCCGCATTGGTCGGCGATCTCGCCACCCAAAATGACGCCGTACGGCTGGCACGCAGCCATGCTCCCGTGAAGCAGATCACTACCGGAACACTTTGTCACTTGGAAGCCGCGATGATCGAAAACGCGATCAAAGATTGGACCCTCGCGGAGATTGATTTCCTGTTCATAGAAAACGTTGGAAATCTGGTTTGCCCATCTTCTTATGATTTGGGCGAGAATCTCCGCCTCGTTCTGCTGTCTGTCACCGAAGGAGAAGACAAACCGCTGAAATATCCGACCATCTTCAACAGCGCAGACGTTGCCGTGATCACCAAGACTGATTTGGCGGAAGCCGTTGAATTCGACTGGAGCGCCGCGCGGGCCAACATAGACGCTCTCCGCCCGGGTATGGCGGTCATCCCCGTTTCAGCTAAAACAGGACACGGTATGAGCGACTGGATGGAATATCTCCTGTCTCGATACATGCAACATTCGGAATAGTGATTGCCTTTCGGGCACGACCGCATGCCAAGGCATCAGACATCCCGCAGAGCGTTGATCAAAAACTGCCTTGCAGGAACTGCCGCACTCTCGTTTGCACCCATTCTTTACGGCAAAAATTCGGACGCCAACTCCAGCAATCAAAACCGCCGTGCTGCCGGCCGAACTGTGCTGTTAAACCAAGACTGGCTATTCTCATACGAACCCGACCCATTTGCCCTAAAACCGGAATTCGATGATCGTGCCTTCTCGCGAATCACACTGCCGCACTGTGTCGCGCCGCTCTCGTGGCGGAATTGGAATCCTCCGAGCTGGGAGAAGGTCTGGACGTACCGCCGTCATTTCTCACGTCCGCGAGAATTCGCAGGCCATCGCGTTTTCGTTGATTTCGAGCACATCATGATTGCTGCGACGCCCGTTATCAATGGCCACAAGCTGCCGCAGCATCTTGGCGGATTTCTGCCTTTCCGTTACGAGATCACGCGCTTCCTGAAAGACGACAATGTGCTTGCGATAGCTGTCGACAGCCGCTGGCTGAACATCCCTCCGGAGGGTTCTCCAAAGGGGCCAAGTTCGATTGACTATTTGCTACCGGGCGGGATCACGGGTTCCGTTCGCTTGCGAGCAGTCCCAGCAATCTTCATCACCGATGTGTTTGCCAAGCCAGTCAATGTTATAAGTTCGAATCGGCGCCTGGAAATCAGTTGCTCGCTAGATGCTGCCAGTCTTCCCAACACTCCCTTGCACGTTGAAGCGGCGCTCGAAGACCATGGACGCGTGATTGGCGCCTCCACTGTAAAGGTTGAACTCGAGCACATCGGCCAGTCACAACTAACCCTCACGCTAACCGGCCTGGAACACGTCGCGCTCTGGGATATCGAAGCCCCGCGTCTATACGACCTGATATTCACCCTGTTTCTGAACAACCAACGGTTGCATGAATACCGTACGCGGGTCGGATTTCGCGAAGCGCGCTTTGAACTCGAAGGATTTTTTTTGAATGGCCGGCGATTGCAGCTTTTTGGATTGAACCGCCATGAGCTATATCCGTACGTAGGCCGGGCGATGCCCAGTCGCGTCCTGCGCAGAGATGCCGAAATTCTGCGTCGCGAATTCAACTGCAACGCCGTTCGGTGTTCCCACTACCCGCAATCAGAGGCTTTTCTTGATGCCTGCGATGAGCTCGGGCTTTTGGTATGGGAGGAGATTCCGGGCTGGCAGTATATCGGTGACGACGCCTGGCAGGAACTTGCCGTGCGCGATGTTAACGAGATGGTCCAGAGGGATCGAAACCATCCGTCCATCGTCATTTGGGGTGTGAGGATCAATGAGTCGAAGGACAATCCTACTCTCTATCGGCGGACGAAGGAAGCCGCCAAGGCCCTGGATGATTCGCGGCCCACTTCAGGTAGCATGGTCCACCTCTCAACGGATAACTGGTTGCAGGACGTTTTTGCGTACGACGAATACCATTCGGCATCGGATGGGAGCGTGGGCCTTGTTCCGCCAGTACCCGACGTTCCCTTCTTCTTCTCGGAAGCTGTCGGGCAGTTCAGCTACGGCGCTCGCGGCTTCCATAACAAATACCGGCGTGCAGGTGATCTCGGAATGCAGCAAAAGCAGGCGCTATATCACGCCCAGGCTCACGATCGCGGGGCTGCTGATCACCGTTATGCGGGCGTCATCGCCTGGTGCGCCTTCGAATACGGCAGTCTCCTGAACGATTATGCGGGAGTGAAGTATCCTGGCGTGGGGGACGTCTTCCGAATTCCAAAACTCGGCGCCTCGTTCTATCGCGCGCAGATCGATCCAAATGAGCGGCCGGTAATTGAGCCAAACTTCTACTGGGACTTTGGCCCGGCAACGCCATCCGGTCCAGGCAAGGACGCTGCGATCTTCTCCAATCTCGAAAAACTCGAGCTGTTCCTAGACGGCAAACGCCACGCTGTTCTCTACCCGGACCGGACGCACTTTCCGCATCTGAAATACCCGCCGTTTTTTGCGGATTTGACCATCGACGGTGCGCCCAAACTAGAACTTCGCATCGACGGTTACGTAGGCGATCAGCTTGCGTTTTCACGCTCATTCTCCGCCGATCCTGCCGCAGATCAACTCCTTTTGCGAGCAGACGATGCAGCCATCCTCGGCGACGGCTCCGATGCGACGCGGCTTGTGTTCAAAGTCGCCGATAAATTCGGCGCCCCAAGATTGTTCGCCGGAGGACTGGTCACGTTCTCGATGGAAGGCCCTGGCGTAATTGTCGGCGACAACCCATTCGATCTGGGCGATAGCGGCGGTGCAGGTGCCATGTGGATCAAAGCCCGGCCAAAGAGTACCGGACGCATTCGCATTCATGCGCAGCACTCGCAACTCGGCGGCAAATTCGTGGACATCCACGCAGTCCCTTGAGAGCGGTGAGCGGAGCGATTGGTTTCTTCCTCTCTTACTGCTCTGCCAATGGAAACGCCACGAGAAAGGACGTGCCCCCTCCCCTGCTGCGCACCTCGAGTGTGCCCTCCAATTGCTGCGTCATCATCTGGATTATGTGAAAGCCCATCGATTCAGCTGCCGTTACATCGGTTCCCGGGGGCAATCCCATACCATCATCTACCACTTGCAGTTCGCAGAATTGTAATCGATCGGGGTGCCTTTCAGCGGCATACCGAAGTGCAATCGAAATGTTCCCGCGACGGTTATCGGGGAAAGCATGCTTGAATGCGTTCGACACCAGTTCGTTGCAGATCAGGCCAAGCGGCAGCGCATCCGCTGTTGGCAGGGCTAAATCGTAAGCGTCCGGTTGTAGCCGTCTGGCGCGTGAGGTCGCAGTAGAGCCATGCTTCAAGAGAGTGCCGATTGGGCCTCGGGAGGGATGGATGAGTGGATTCAGTCAGAAGGATGGCGAAATTAGGGCTTCGGATGAGACGACTGCGGCAGAGAAGCGGCGCAAGCGTTCGGCAAGCGAGAAGCAACGGATTGTGGAGGCCTCATTTAAGCCGGGAGCTTCGGTGAGGGCGGTGGCGGAGGCGCACGGTCTACATCCGACGCAGGTGTACAGATGGCGTCGGCAGTATGGCCGCAAGGTGCAGGGGAAGTCGGGAGCGGCGCTATTGCCGGTGCGCGTGACGGGGGAGAGCGATCAGCATAGCCGGTTGACAAGAAATACTTTCCAGGAACGAGAAGCGATCCCGTCGGTAACCGTTCATCTTGAATTCACGAAGGCTCGTGTGCACATTGAGAGTGCCGATCGCGCAACGGTGCTGGCTGTGCTGGAGCACCTGGCGCGATGATCTCGTTGCCGGCTGGCGCACGCATCTGGGTTGCGGCGGGCGTGACGGATCTGCGGCGTGGATTCACGGGTCTGAGCGCAGTCGCGCAAACGGTGCTGCAGCAGGACCCTTTCGGCGGGCACGTGTTCGTATTTCGCGGGCGGCGCGGCGATCTCATTAAGTTGTTGTGGTGGGATGGGGACGGGCTATGCCTATTTGCGAAGCGTTTGGAGCGCGGGCGCTTCATCTGGCCGCAAGCTGAAAGCGGAACAGTATCACTTACTCGTGCGCAGTTATCCATGTTACTCGAAGGCATTGACTGGAGACAGCCAGTGCGCACGTGGAAGCCAGAGATGGCGGTGTGATCAATAAAACAGAGATAATCGAAAATGTTCGAACTTGCCTGGACTAAGTAATAAAACCTTGGCATAGTTTGAACATGTCTGCCGCACAGCTTCCAGATCTGGACAGCATGGACGCGGCGGCAATGAAAGCGCTGATCCTGTCTCAGCATGAACAGCTTTCTTCGCATGCAGCCGAGATCGAGCGTTTACGATTGCTCATCGCCCGTTTGCAGCGGCTGCAGTTTGGCCGCAAGTCGGAAAAGGTCGAACGACAGATTGAGCAACTTCAACTCCAGCTCGACGATCTGGAAGAAAGTGCGGCTGAGAAAAGGGAGCGAGCAGAAAGCACACTGCCGCCGCCGGCAGCGGCGATCTTTGCGCGTGTGACGCAGAAGCCAGGGCGGCGGCCCTTACCGGATCATCTGCCACGGCAAACCGAAATCCATCAGCCGGAGCAGAAGAGCTGCCCAGCTTGCGGTGGCGAGTTAAGCAAACTGGGTGAGAATGTTTCCGAAGTGCTCGAGTACGTGCCGGCACGATTCAAGGTGATC
>CAVTRH010000014.1:0-478054 GCA_963736985.1 uncultured Acidobacteriaceae bacterium | reverse complement strand
GCTTATTCGTTGCGACGCCATCTCATATCCGCACGCACCGGGATTTCGTTCTTGATCGGCATGGTCAGAAATGATGGCGGCGTTATCTTGAAATCGGAACACGTCGCCGGGATGGTTCCCGTGATCCGCACCTCTTTACCCTCTATCGTTTTTTGAAATGGAACGCGTTTATAGTGCGCTGTCTGCCCCGCAAATTGAACATCCAGATCGGCATGAATCGTTGAGGATGTGGTGGCCTCTTCGGGAAATCGAGTGCGCACAATGACCATCGGAAATTGCGCGCCACGAGTTACCTGAATCATGTGAAGATCACGGTTGCTGTCTCCGGAATCGAATGACTTAACCGGCACCGCGATCAGAAAATCACATTCTCCAGCGTGGCAAACACCTTTGCCCCTGGCCGCGTGGCTGCTTCCCTCAATATGATGAATGGGGTGAGTCACGTAAAACGTGAGAGTCGACTGCTCAAGAACCCAACTCGCCTCTGTTTGGCAGAAAGCGGGAAGAGCAAAGAGCCAAAGTGCAATCAGCCATTTACTTTTCACGCTATCTCCAGAACTTGAAATGAATCGGCCACGACACGGATAGGATAGAGGCGCCATATGCCGCAGCCGTCACATAGGCGACCGCACCGTGCGCCGACGCGATCCCATGCACCTTCTCTCCAGCGTTCTCCTGCCTGTAAGCCATGATCCCTAGTATCCCGGTTAGGATCATCCCCGAACCGTGGACCCACCCAAGGTCCCTGTGCAGGCGGATGGCTCCCTTAGGCTTGACCCCGGGAATCTTCGGGGCGAAGATGGCGTAATAAGCAGTCGTCCAATAAAGACCGGTGGTCAACCCACCTAAAGCGATGTGAAAGTCCAGATTCGCCGAGGTTGGCTCCACAATCGTCTGACCGTTTCTTCCTTTGGCCTTGGCCTCTGGCCCAGTAATTAATGCTGCAACCATCGGAATCACTGTGATCAGACCCAGCGTTTGGTGGATTTTCAGCATGTGCGTCCGTTTGTTCAACTCCGCTTGCAGTTGGGGATTAGCCTGGGTCTGATTCGGAGGAAACAGATCGGGAAGCGAAGGTGGTGCCGGTTGGCCGGCGGCAGGCTTACTCTGATCCTGAGGATTTCCCTGCGCCTGATCGGGACAAAATGCCACAGGTTCCAAATACTCCGGCGCGCTCCCGGCCATGCTCGAGACCGGCGAAAACGCCCCCACTGTCGCGCAAGCGACGGCGTGTTCGAGCGAAGCCTCCGCCGCATTACCGGAAGGAGTCGCCGCCAGAGTTTGTGAATATGGTGCTGCTGAATCGCTGTTGGACTGTGCAAACAACGAGAGTGGAGCCGCGAACACGCAAAAGCAACTTAGTGCAGCTATTCTCAGCAAATTCGTCCACATGGGCCCTCTGAGCCATCGTAAATCTTCATCGACGAGAGCTTCGTCCATGAACCGGCCCGACAGTGGCTCGCCCGCGCGCCGGACCTTGCGCCTTACTTCTTGCTAAGTCGCGCCGAAATCTCTGGGTCCAGTTTGGATGCCAGCGCGAGTGCTTGCTTTGCCCCCCCTTCGTCCTTTTGCTGCCTCAAGGCCAGACCGAGATCGAAATACAAGGTTGCAGAAAGCGGATCGATCGTAAGCCCCTGCCGGAAAACGTCAATCGCGTTCTCGAATTTTCCTGCTGACGCGAGCGCCGCCCCGAGACTCTCGTAAGCCGCGATCATGTCGGGGTTTAGTTCGATGGCACGCCGGAATGCTTGTATTTGATCCGCCGGCTGTTGACCAAGCGTCAAGCCGAGGTCGAATCGCGCCGATGCATCTTGCGGGTAGGATTGCACCGCAAACGCCAGGATTTCGCGAGCGCGCGCCGTATCGCCCGCTTCCCCGATCGCCGTACCCATGAACACAAGCGCACGCAGAAAATACGGGTAAACCTTCAGCGCTTCCTGATCCTTCTGAATGGCGCCTTTACGATCACGATTTTTCAACGCAACGGCCTGTTCGAAAAGGTGCTCCGCCTGCCATTTGAAATCCCGCGGCAACCGGTGCAGAATGACGCAACGCGCGCCTTGGTCGATGATGCCCGTTGTCTCGCCATATGCCAATCGCCCAGCAGCAGCGGCCAGCTTGGGGTCCATCTCAGACAACTGCACTTCGCCGATGAAACCTCCACCGGGCGCGGTCGGATCAATCGATACATCATGTGCGACATCGTAGAACGCATCGCCCCGGTCTAGGCGCGCGCGCGCAGCTTCGGCTTTCGCGCGATCCTCGGCTACGATGATCTCGAGATATTCGCGTCTGGGTGTCACCAGGCTCCGCAACGGCTCGTGTCCACGGGCCGCTTGTATCCGTTGTTCCGGATGAACGCGAATCCAATGGTCCGTCAGGCGGAATGAGTTGGATTGAATCCCCGGCATGTGACACGTCACGCAATCCGATTTCGCGTTGATCGGGCATATGGCCGCGTGCTGTGTGTTCTCGATCGAATGGCATCGTAAACACGTCTTCACGGACTCATCGGCCACGCGTGTTGCGTCGTTATGCGGGTTGTGGCAGTCCGTGCAACCCACGCCTTCGCCGCTTTGAATAAAGCATTCGGAATTACGAAGCGCCGGTACTTGGCTAGACACAAGAAGATCACTGGGCATCGGGTCGGAGTGGTTCACCGTACTGAGACCGGTGTGGCATTGCGCGCACACGCTCATCGCTTTGGCCCTTACAAGATGTTCGGGAATAACGGGCTGCCGATTTCCGCCCTGCATGGACTGAACATGTGCCCTTGCGGGTCCATGACAGCTTTCGCAGCGCACCCCGCCATGCACGCCTGCGCCTAACGTCCCCGGTTTTCCATGACAAGTGAGGCACCTCTGCTCGAATGCGGGGCTGAGCACTCTACCAAGCGAGTCTTCGAGATCCGATGGCTTCTCGCTCCCAAATCCGGGCGACAACACAAGCGAGCCGTGCGGAGAATACGCGTAGCGCGCCTCAATTAAAGCCGGACGTTCGATGCGCATTCCATCCAACTGCTCGATTCGGGGCAGGAAGCTCATGCCGTGGCGTTTGCCTCCGATGACAGCTTCGACCGGCAACGTCGTGTTCGCGCCGCCCGGCGACACAACCGAGAAAGCGAACCGATTCCCTACACGGCGGATTTCGTACTCGAATGCCGGATTCGACCCCTCTGATTTCTTCAGATCGAAGTTGGCCGGAAGAGACGGAGCAAGCGCGCCGCGCCACGTATTGGCCATCGCCGTTGTCATTTGAGTCGCGGCAATCTCCTTGTGACACTTGGAGCAAACCTCCGGGCCCGCATACGGAACCGTACCCATATCAGCCGCGAAACAGAATCCCGCCGCGATGATTGGAAGCAAAAAAAAGCGCCGCCGCATGGACGATGAGTCTTAACATAGTAGCCCGCCGGAATCGGGATACAATCCTGTTTGCGCCTCCTGCCGTTCGTGCTCGTTTTGTCGCTGCTCGTGCTCGCGCAATCCGGCACGAAGGTGCGCAATTATCCCGACCCCGACATCGGCGTTGATTCGCTCCAGGCGCGTAAGCAGGCGCAGTTGCGCACCGTAAATCAGTTCAAGGTCTTCTATCAGTTCCACTTCACCGACGAGTTGCCGGAAAGCGGCATCACCTTTGTCAATCGCACCGTTGACGATACGTCGAGACACTACAAAGGCGTTCATTACGACCACGGCAATGGCATAGCGATCGCGGATGTCGATGGCGATGGCTTATACGACATTTATTTCGTGAACCAGGCTGGCGAAAACGAACTCTGGAAGAATCTGGGCGGGGGCAAGTTCAAGAACATCACCAAGGAAGCCGGCGTTGCTTTACCCGGCCGGATCAGCGTAGCCGCTGCATTTGCGGACGTCGATAACGATGGCGCGCCGGATCTGTTCGTGACCACCGTTCGAGGCGGCAATGTCTTATTCAAAAACGACGGTCACGGCCATTTCACCGATATCAGCAAGGCCGCTGGCGTGGATCTCGTCTCCGATTCGTCCGGCGCCATGTTCTTCGACTACGACAATGACGGGTTGCTCGATCTGCTGGTCTGCAATGTCGGCCGGTATACCAGCGATGAAAAGGCGCCCGACGGCCACTATGTTGGGCTGCCTGACGCGTTCTACGGTCATCTCCATCCGGAACGTTACGACTACCCTGTCCTCTACAAAAATCTGGGACACGACCAATTCAAGGATGTTACCGCTGAGGTCGGGCTGCAGCCGAAAGGCTGGTGCGGCGATGCGAGTTTCGCCGATCTGAACGGCGATGGCTATCCCGACGTTTACATCCTCAACATGCAGGGGCATGGTCATTACTTTGAAAACCAGGCAGGCCGTAAATTTATCGACAAAACTGCGCAGTATTTTCCGAAGACGCCCTGGGGCTCAATGGGGATCAAGTTTTTCGACTACGACAATGACGGACGGCCCGATCTTTTTATTACTGACATGCACTCTGACATGTTCCATGACGTCGGCCCGGAGCGCGAAAAAATGAAATCCGTGCTTGATCCGTCCGACGAAATCATGGTCGGAGCATCCGTCGATAACTTTATCTTCGGCAACGCGCTTTATCATAACCTCGGCGGCAAATTTGAGGAAGTTTCGGATCGAATGGGAGTTGAAAATTACTGGCCGTGGGGTCCTAGTGTCGGCGACCTAAATGCCGACGGCTGGGAAGACATGTTCATCGCATCGGGCATGAGCTTCCCGTTCCGCTACGGCATCAACTCTCTGCTGTTGAACAACCAAGGCGAGAAATTCCTCGATGCCGAATTCTTGCTCGGCGTCGAGCCGCGCCGTGACGGGCGCACGCGCACACCGTGGTTCACCCTCGATTGCTCAGAACCGGGCTTGGACCCGCTGAACCAGCAGGTCTGCCAGGGACAAACAGGCCGCATCACCGTCCAATCTACGCTCTCCAGCCGGTCGGCGGTAATTTTCGATCTCGACAACGATGGAGACCTCGATATCGTCACGAATGACTTCAACTCTCCGCCGCAGGTCCTCATCAGTAATCTCGCGCAGGTACGGCAAATTCATTGGATCAAGATTGCGTTGGTCGGCACGGTCTCGAATCGCGATGGGCTCGGCGCGACCGTTCGTGTGTATTCGGCCGGCCACGTTTACACCCACTACAACGATGGCAAATCCGGCTATCTCTCTCAAAGCGCGTTGCCCCTGTATTTCGGCTTGGGGGATTCGACAAAAGTGGACCGGATCGAAGTAGATTGGCCCTCGGGCCGCAAACAAGCCTTGGCGCGGAATATTCAGATCAACAAACTGATGAAGATCACAGAGCCGCGATAAAGTTCAACGCACGAACGGTGTGCTCTCAAGAGCCTTCTTCGCTTCTTCTGCTTTTTGATTGAGCGGATCGATGGCCAGGCATCGCTCAAACGCGATCAAGGCTCTGGGCCCATCCTTCTCTGACTCTTTGACGCGCCCGAGGTAATACCACGCTTCCGCATCGGTTGGATTCCACGAGAGCGATTGAGTCAGCCACTTGTCCGCATCGCTTGCATCGCCAAGCAAAATATAATCAAGCGCGACCACTTTCAGATCGAGCGAGCTTGGCCGGTTATGCTTCGCTCCTTCTGTGTATTCGGCCAATGAAGCTCGCGCTTTCCCCTGCGTCGCCTCAGCCTCCGCCTTCGCCTGCCCTTCCTTCAAGAGAATGAACCCGAGCAGAAAATGCGCCTGCGCCGATGCAGGATGTTTCTCGATAAAATCGCGCGTCGATTGCTCGGCTTGATCCAGTTTGCCGCCGCGGATTTGCAAGCGTGCGTTGATCAGCAGATCGATGTCTCTCGATTCTTCTTTCTCCATCTGCGCGGCGGCGCTGGACAGGACCGCAAAAGCGGCCAAAACCAATAGAGCTGAACGCTTCAGGGACATGGCGTATTTTCACTAGTGCGCGGATTGATTATTAGTGATCACTTCATGCGCCCGCTCCGCCGTGGCTGCGCGGGACTTCTCTTGCAATTCGCTGAAGGATTTCATCTCTACCTGAGCTTGTTGCGCGTTTCCCGTCGCCCGGTACGCTTGAGCGAGCAAGAAATGGTTGCTTGGCTCAGCCGGATTGGATTTCTCCGCCGCCTGCAGTTCGGGAATCGCTTCCCGCTCGCGATGCAATCGCAACAGCAATCGCCCACGATCCGCGCGCGCCTCAATCAGGTTCGGACAAGCGCTCAACGCCTTATCCTCGTGCGCCAGAGCTTCCTCCGGTTGCACGCTCTTTTGCATCAGGACGTCGCCGAGTTTCCATTCAATCCTGCAATTATGAGGATCAATCGCCAGCTCTGTTTCAAACTGCTCCGTCGCGTTGTCCCACTGCTGAAGGCTCCAGTACAGATCGCCCAGCTTGTAATGGACGCCCGGCTGCCGCGGCGCCACCTCTTCCGCCTTCTTCCATTCGACAATCGCCCCGTCGTCATTTTTCATGCTTTCCATCAGCTCCGCCGAGACCTCGTGCGCCCACACCGAATTCGGATCGATCGCGTTCACCTTGCCCAACGCTTCTTCGGAAAGCTGCATGTAAACCTTCGCCAGCCTATACCAGACTTGCTGGTTGTCAGGCGCTCGCTTCGCCAACTTCTCCAGGTGCGCGGCAGCCTCGTGAAAGTCGCCTAGCTTGGTCAAATCGTCAACCAAGAAAGACTCCGCGTTATTGTCATTGGGATTCGCCGCCAATACCGCCTCCAGCCGCGGCTTGGCTTTCGCGTAATCGCCCATCTCATAAAAACTCATCCCGAGCAACGCCGATGCCGACGCCATCCTAGGATCTACTTTGAGTCCGCGTTCCAGAACGCTGACCGCACGCGCATATTGCCCCTGTTTGAAATAGATCGCGCCCAGGTTGTTGTACGCCGGCGCAACGTCTGGCGCGATTTTGAGGATCTCTTCGTATTTCGCCGCTGCGGAACTGAGGTCGCCCGCGCGTTCGGCGGACTGCGCGGCCGAGTAAAGCGATTCCGCACGGTCGTAAGCCGATGGTTGAGCCTGCAAACTGATCGTGTCAAGGACAGCAATGATGACGACGGCCACAGCGGCGCCTCGAATTGCCATGGATTCAATATAGTGCTTCTTCGCCGGCCATCCGCACGATTGACTGGAAGACGTTAGCCGATAATGAGCAATTTGAAGAAGCTGAGCCTTGTTTCGCTCTCGGCAGCGCTGCTGGCATCAACCGTCGCGCTCATCGCGTCAACCGAAGAGAAGCTCGCCTTCGTGGACGTCGCCAGCCAAGCCGGAATTCATGCCAACATGCGTTGCGGCGGGCCGGAAAAGCGCTGGATCCCCGAAGCAAACGGCTCGGGAGTCGCTTGGCTGGACTACGATAATGACGGTCTCATGGACCTCCTGATTGTGAACGGCGGGAACATTCCTCAGCTTCGCGAGATTCTCGCCGGGAAAACGCCGGAACCGTCTCCCGGCTCTGTCTATCTTTTCCACAATCTTGGAAATGGGCATTTCGAAGATGTTACTCAAAAGGCCGGCCTGTCCGATCCTTACTGGGGCACGGGCGCCAATGCAGCCGATTTCGACAACGACGGTTTCACCGATATCCTCATCACAAACATCGGGGTCGACCTGCTTTATCGGAACAACGGAAACGGCACCTTCACGGAAATCGGCAAACGGGCCGGATTATCACAGAACATTGAATGGCACACCGGCAGTGCTTTTGGAGATTTCGACAATGACGGCAAGCTCGATCTCTTCATTACGGGCTACATTGATGTTCATGCGATGTCGTTTGCGGAGCCCGCGCCCGTTTGCGACTACCTCGGGCAGCACACGTTTTGCGGACCGATCGGACTACCGGGAGCCAAATCGCATATCTATCGAAACCAGGGGAACGGCACATTTCGCGACATGACCCAGAGTTCCGGAATCGGCGCGGCTCCTGCCGCTCACGGTTTCACCGCCGTTACCGGAGATTTCAATGGCGACGGGAAATTGGATATCTTCATCGCCGACGACTCCGATCCGAATCGCCTGTTTTTAAGTAAAGGTAACTTCAAGTTCAAAGAAGGTGCTTTGGATCAGGGATTGGCCTACAACGCAGACGGCCGTGCCCAGTCGAACATGGGAATCGCGGTCGGCGAATACGGAACAAGCGGCCGTCTCGACTTGCTCACCACTACCTTTAATAAGGATTATTTCCCTCTATTTCGCCAAGCCAAGTCGGGCATGTTTGAAGAAGTCGCCGCGACCACCGGCGTCGCAACTGTAACATCGAAGTATCTCGGCTGGGCGTGTGGCCTGACCGATTTCTCGAATTCCGGTAATCGCGATTTCTGGACCGCCAACGGCCATGTCTATCCAACAGATAAAGATTACTTCGAGCCAATAACAATGTTTTCGGGCTCTGGCGATCATACTTCTCTTGCTTACAGGTATCCTGAGGTTGCAAACAATTCATACCGAGGCGGGGCGGCAGGCGATTTCAACAATGACGGAAAAATGGACCTGCTAATCGTTCCAATTTCCGGAGACCCGCTGCTGCTAAAGAACGAGACCGCGAATCAGAATTCCTGGATCGGTATCACGCTTCGCGGCACTCGAACCAATCGCGATGGAATCGGCGCGAAAGTGACTATTGAAGCATGCGGCCGCAAGCAATTTGACGAAGAGCGGAACGGCGGAAGTTACATCAGTCGGAACGACCCGCGTTTGCATTTCGGTCTTGGCTCTTGCCCGAAAGTCGATCGCCTAACGGTGAATTGGCCCAGCGGGACCGTCCAGGTCCTGAATTACTTGCAAACAGGCCGATATATCGAGGTAAAGGAACCCGCGAAGCCTTGAAGCAGCTCATCGCCATCTTTGGTCTGCTGGGTGCTTTCGGCTTTGCTGCGCAGCAACACTTCGAATCTACTCCTCAGTTCACCGATATCGCGAAAAAGTGCGGCATTGACTTTCAAGGCATCGCATCACATACCTCAAAGAAGTATTTGATCGAAACCATGGGCTCGGGCATCGCGCTATTTGACTACGATAACGACGGCCGTCTGGATATTTTCGCGGTGAACGGCACAACGCTGCATGACCCCACGCCCAGGGGAACCATTCCGCAAAAGAGCGGCCCGTCAACGTGGAACCGCCTATATCATCAGAGACAGGACGGAAGCTTCGAAGATGTCACCGAAAAAGCAGGCTTGCAAGGCGCCGGCTATGGAATGGGAGTCGCCGTCGGAGATTACGACAATGACGGCTATGAAGACCTTTATGTCACAGCCTATGGCGGCAATAAACTATACCATAACAATGGAAACGGAACATTCACCGATGTGACATCCCAGGCCGGAGTAGCAGGCGCCGGCTGGTCAACGAGTGCGGCTTGGGTAGATCTTGATAACGACGGGAAGCTGGACTTAATCGTTCTCCGCTATCTTGATTGGGACTTCGATGACATTTACTGCGGCGAACATACTCCTGACGCCCGCAGCTATTGCCACCCCGATACCTTTAAGCCCGTCAAGCCATTGGTTTTTCATAACGACGGCAACGGGCACTTTTCCGAAATCAGCAGCCGCATTGGGATTTCTAACCTCGGCAAGGGTCTGGGCATCGCGATTGCGGACTACGATCGGGACGGGCACATCGACCTTTTCGTCGCAAATGATTCGATGGTCGAGTTTCTATACCATAACAAGGGCGACGGCACCTTTGAAGAGGTAGGGCTTGGCGCTCAGGTAGCCGTGGACGAAAACGGAGAAACTTACGCCGGTATGGGCACAGATTTCGCCGATTACGACAACGACGGTTATCCCGATCTGGTCGTGGACGATCTGGCGAATCAAAAATATGCCATGTATCGAAATAACCGCGATGGGACTTTCAGTTATCTCAGCCAGCCGCTTGGCCTCGCTCGTATTTCTATGCTTCATTCGGGCTGGGGCCTGCGATTTTTCGATTACGATAACGATGGCTGGAAAGATCTCGTCATCGCGCAGGGTCACGATCTCGATAACATCCAGAAAACCTTCCCTCAGCTTCGCTACCGTGAACCCATGCTCCTGTTGCGCAACAGCTTGCATGCTGGCGGAGGGCAATTTGAGGATGTCTCTTCGCGCGCAGGCGCGGTTTTTCAGGAGCCTTGGGTCGCCCGCGGTCTCGCGACCGGCGACATAGATAATGATGGTCGCGTCGATGTTGCGGTCTCGACAAATGGCGGCCCGCTGCACCTGCTGCATAATGAGACTTCCACTCGCAATCATTGGGTGATCTTGAATTTAGTGGGACACAAAAGCAATCGCGATGCGATTGGAGCGGTTGTGAAGCTGACTGACGCTCAGGGTTCTCAATTCGCTACCGTCACCACGGCTAGTAGCTATCTTTCATCGAGCGATAGGCGCCTGCACTTCGGGTTGGGTCCATGCGATGCCGTTGCGTCGATCGAAATTCGCTGGCCGAGTGGGAAGCGGCAGACCATCAAAGACGTCAAATCCGATCAGATCCTTAAGATCGACGAACCCGAGTGAGCGAGTATGTGTTTGCGTTCAGTTTTGCTGCTTGTAATGGCGGCTACCGCTCTCACGTTCGCGCAGGATTTGCCGCTTCCGTCCACTGAGCCGCAACTTCTTCGGGCCCGGGATCTGCTCGCCGCCGGGAGATATCAGGAAGCGGAACAGGCCGCACGCCAGTTCTTGAACGCGCACCAGGATTCGGCCGATGGTCATGAATTGCTCGGTTACATACTATTCAAGGAGAATAATCCGCAGTCCTCGTTGCACGAGTACACCTTAACCGGTCATTATCGCCTTTTTGGCGCAGCCGAATTTGAGGTAATTGGATGCGACTATTTTCTACTGGAAGACTATCCGGCCGCCGATAAATGGCTGACTAAGTCCGTCAATGCCGGGAAGAAGGACGAACTTGTCTTCTATTTACTCGGACGCGCCAAGTACAACGAACGCCACTTCGAAGAAGCCCTTTCTTTTTTCAAGCAATCTCTTACCCTCGACCCTGGGAACGCCAAAGCAGAGACGAATCTCGGCCGAGCTTACGAGCAGCTTGGCCGGACTGAAGAGGCAATTACTGCTTACAGGGCCGCCGTCGCGCTCGATCAAAAAGCTCTGGCGCCAGATTCTGAACCATATGTCCTGCTGGGCGCGCTGCTTGTCGAAAACAAGCACGCGGCCGAAGCGATTCCATACCTGGCCAAAGCCTCCCAGCTTGCTCCGCATCGCCCGCAACCTCATCGTGACCTCGGAAAAGCATATCTCGATTTAAATCGAGTTTCCGATGGCCGCCTCGAACTCGAGAAGGCCGTAGCTCTCGACCCCGAAAGCGCCCCAGCCCACTTTCTCCTCGCACAGGCATACCGGAAGCTTGGAATGACTAAGAAAGCCGCCGAGCAGCAGGACCGGTATCGCCAGCTCTCTGCGACCCACTCGGCCCCTGACGATCCCCTATCGGAAGCTCGAGCCCTGGTCGAGTCAGGCCAATTATCCGAGGCGGAGCGTATGACACGCAGTTACCTCGGATTGCATAAGAATTCTGCCGACGGCCATTACTTGCTCGGTTACATTTTGTTCAAAAAAGTGGATGCGAAGGGTTCGCTGGCGGAATATACGGAAGGTGCGCGCTATCGCCGGCCGACGGCGCATGATTTAGAAGTTGTCGGCGCTGACTACATTGTTCTGCATGATTACGCGGATGCGGACAAGTGGTTCACGCAAGCTGTGGACTGGGATCCGAATAATTGGCAGGCGTTGTACTATCTTGGCCGTACCAAATACAACGAGAACAGATTTGATGAGGCCGCCAAAATCTTTACCCGGTGTCTTCAGTCGGAACCGAATGATGTCAAGTCCGAAGACAACCTCGGCTTATCGCTCGAAGCACTAGGGCGTACCGATGAAGCAATTGCCGCGTATCAGGAGGCGATCATGTGGGAGGGGAAAAGCGGAAGCGCTCAGCGGGATTCCGGCCCTTATCTCGATCTCGGCGCGATCCTAGTCGCGAATGATCGCACGCCGGACGCGCTACCGTACCTGCGTCAGGCGCTCGCGATCTCGCCGCAAGATGTTCGCATTCATCGCGAGCTAGGTAAGGCTTACTTGCACCTCAATCGACTGGAAGAAGCCGAATCCGAACTCGAGAAGAGTATTCAGCTTGCGCCCGACAGCGCACCCACTCACTTCATACTCGCGCAGGTGTATCGTAAACGCGGTCTCGAAGAAAAAGCGCGGCGGGAGATTGCGCGCTACACCGCTCTTACCGCCGCGCATTCTACAGACACTTCGCAATAGGCGCTAGAAATTGATCCCTAAGAAGGCCTGCCCTTGCCGCCAGGTATTTGATTGGCAATTTATCGATTGGCCAAAAGTGGGATCTTCAAAGTTCAGATCAGGCCCGCAACTGCTGCCGTTGGCTCCGAAACCCCCTCCCGCGTGATTTACCCGATTCAGAACGTTGAAATATTCGATCTCGAGTTTGAATTTGACTTTTTCCCCAACCGGGAAGTATTTGGCGACAGCAATGTTTTCGTTTGATTGGAACTGGTTCCGCAACGCTCCGATAACGCGAGGCGCATTACCGAGGACCCAGGGGCCGGGATCGGTGAAATCAGCTCTGTTGATCACTGGTAACCCCTTAGAAACGTTGCTATAGGGATACATGATGTTGTTGTAAGAAACTACGTTTGCTCGATTGCACGGATTGCAGTCGTTGCCCAGCGGATCGCCCGTAACATAGACGGAACCGCCCGTCCCGCTAAAGAGCGGCGTGCCGGTAGCATATGTTAGTAGCGGGCTGATCTGCCAGCCACCCAAGATTGCGTTGGCCACGCCGCCCCGATTCATGAACTGCCGCCCTTTTCCGAAGGGAAGCTCGTAAGTCGCGGCAATGTTGATCGCGTTCGTCTGATCGTTATTGTCGATCGACCACTCCGCTTTCTGATTGTCTTTGTTCAACGCTAAATTCGCGAAAGACGTAAAGCCGGAGCTCGTGTTTGACATCATTCGCGAGAGATTGTAAGAGACAAGGAAACTCAGGCCGTTGGTATAGCGCTTTTCAAGTGACACCTGCAGCGCGTGATAAAGCGACGAACCGGTATCGTCGAAGTTGTTGAAAATACCGCCATCGCTTCCGGTGAATTGAGGGTAGGGACGCAAGGCCTGCAAAACCGTCGCAGTCGGCTCTACCGTGTTAAAGGTCGGGAAGGGTAGAGGAATCCCGAGGGCTACGCCCGTAGTGGCGTATGGCTGGCCCAGCAAACTGCGGTATTGAGATAGAAATTGGGGCGCAAGCTGATTAATCGGGTTAAGTTGCGAAGGCAAGCGATTCGCGCGATTTCCTGTGTAAGCTGCTGACAGAAACATCTGACCGGGGAGCTCGCGCTGTATGCCAAAGTTCCACACCAGGTCGTAGGGGGCAAGACCATCGGTCGCTGGATCGAAGGCGTTGATAAAGGTGCCCGTACCGAGACCGTTGTTAAAGGGAATCGGCGCCGGAAACGGAAGAACGCTGGTGTCCCATGATCCAAATCCAGGAGTCGTTGAACCCGTCGATGCTCGCGAGAAAGAACCCGTAAGCAAATTCCCATAATTCACGGCAACTTTGCTGGTGCCATATTCGTACGCGCCGCCGTCCAGGTAATTCATCGAAAATCCACCTTGCAGCACGGTTTTGCTGTTCAGCTCGTAGGAGTAGCCGAAACGCGGACTCACGTGCCCCCAGTGAATGGCTGCACGATCAACACCCGCGCACCCGTCGCAATCGCCAAACTTGGTTGCCGCGCCCAGGCGGCCGCCTGCAGCCGGATCGGGAATCTTCGAATCGAAATACACGATCGGGTTATTGACCGCCGTAAACGGCACCATGATGTCCCAGCGCACGCCAAAGTTAAAGGTCAGACGCGAATTCCATTTCACGTCATCCTGAACGTACATCGAAAAGTCTTTATTGCGGAGCCTCTCTTCCTGTGAGCCAATGCGATTTGCGTAGTCGACACTGCCGAGCAGAAAGCTCGCAAAGGAATTTCCAGTATTGCTCAGGTTGCTCGGATCAGCCGTTTCATCATTGCTGAAGCCAAAATGCCCCGCGCAGTTCTGACATTCGTTGTCGTCCTGGTAGGTTCTTCTAACCTCGCCGCCGATATTGAAGGTTTGTTTGCCTTTCACCCATTGCCAGTTGTTTTCCAAGACAATGCCCAGCTTCCGGTTGATCGATTCGATCCAGGGCGATCCTTCCCACGTCGGACTATCCGGTCCGTTAAACTCAATAGCGGGCACCTGTGGTGCGCCGGGCGCTGCAGAAAGTGGAATGTTATTCGGCCGTTGGCTTATCTGATCATTCAGCTCCCCCAGCCAGCTTGCGCCCGCCGTCATGACTAAGTGCGGCGTCATGGCGTAAGCGTAGTTCAGGATGAATACCGTTCCTAGATCCGGGTTATAAGTGACGCTTGTCAGCGGATTGTTTTCGGGTAAAGCGTTGGAGTTGTTCTCAGTGGCGTATGAAGTCTGCGGATCTCGCCACTCAGTCCAGTGAATCGATTGTTTATCGTTGATATTGTGGTCAATCGTCACACCCCAGGGGTTTTGTCGAGTGGGGAACACTCCAAGAAGCGTCTGCTGATTGTTAATAAAACCAGGCAACGAGGGATTCGGAAAATATTGAAGCAGGCTGGCCGAAAGCGGACTGAAGCACGCGGCCGGGATAATGTTGCCTCGGAAAGCCGTTCCTGGGGTATTTCCGTTCGCGCTACACCCGCTGTTTGCCGGATTCCAGATTGTAGTGCCCAGCGCACTGAAGTCACCGGCCTTCTCCGCCGCTGTGGGCAGCGATACAAAATTCGTCTGTGTCAGGTTTTGGCGATACCATTCCACCGCAAACGTGAAGAACGTCCGGTTCTTGCCGTTGTAGAGTTTCGGAATCCAGACGGGTCCTGAAATGGTAAACCCATAGTTGTTTTCTTTGTCGATAGGGACGGTCGGGTTGTAAGCACCCTTCGCATCGAAGTAATTGTTCCGAATGATCTCAAACCCGTCGCCGTGCAAGCTGTTCGTTCCAGATCTCGTGTTATAAGTGACGACGCCTTGCGCTAGACCGTATTGCGCCGAAAACGACGAGCGGAGGACGTCGAATTGATTGACCAACTCAAAAGGAGGATTCCAGATCGTCTGGAACCCCTGCGTCTCCGACTGCGCCATCGGAATCCCGTTGAAAACAACTTCGCTCTCGAAATCCACGCCGCCATTGATCCTGTGACTAAAGCTGCCCCCTGTCACCCCGGGAGCTAAGAAGATAAGGCTATCGATCTGACGTCCGCGCCCACCACTAATCTGATTCGGCAGCTCCTGCGCAACCTTGTTCTCGATGGTCGTACCAAGTGCCGGCTGCGTTGTATCAATAGCAATGACACTTTCTGTCACGTTCACGGTCTGCTCGGTTCGGCCTGGTTGCAGTGTCGCGTTTACCGTAGAAATTCTAGCTACCGATACACCCACGCCCGTGTGAAACGAGGTCTCAAACCCCGACGCTTCCACCTTTATCGTGTAAGTGCCTGGAATCAGGTTATTGAACTCATAGGTTCCAGCCGAACTGGTCACAGACGTGGCAGACACACCCGTTTCCGTATTCGTCGCCGTCACCGTAGCGTTTGGAACCGATGCACCTGTAGCATCGGTTACGGTTCCATTGATTCCTTGAAGAGCCTGGCCATTGGCAGGACTCGTGAGTAACGTTGGCAGGAAGGCCGCTAAGCAAATCGCAAGCGAGGCGGCGCGAATCTTCCCGGCCATGGGCCGGAGCTTACATTCAATCATCATTTTCCCCTACAAGCTAAATCGCGAAGTGTGGTGCTCGCGCAGACTACCTGGAAAAAAGTATATGCCTGTGGACCGATTCATTCAACAAAATTCTGCTAGGCTCTTCTGCTAGGCTCTGTTGTTGCGCCACTTTGTGCTCCTATTGTTGGCGATGCCTTCGTGCGCCGCAGCCTCCCATGTCAACCAGGCTGCCAGTTTGTTTACCACCTGCGCGTTGTGCCATCCCAAAGAGGCGAGCTCATTCGCCAAAACACCGATGGGACGCTCCCTCGCGATCGCCGGCCCGCAACCGGAAGCGGCTTTCGATCATGCGTTCTCGCATACGCGATTCACCGTCCAAAATGACAAGGACGGTATTGTCCAGACACTTTCGCGCGGGGCCGAAACCGAATCGCTGATTTTTCGGTATGCCATTGGCTCCGGCGAGCACGCATTTGGCTTCCTCGCGCAGGTGAATAATCATCTTTTTCAGTCGGCCCTTTCGTATTACTCCAAGCGACAGGAATGGGACGTCGCGCCCGGCTACGAACAAGACTCTTCTCCCGATTTCACACGTCCCGTAACACCCGAATGCCTGGCGTGCCATTCCGGCCAATCCAGGCCTGTCCCGGATACCCTGAACACCTATCTGGACCCGCCGTTTGCCGCGCTCGGAATCACCTGTGAGCGTTGCCATGGAGATACGCAGACGCATGTGAGAAACCCGGTTCGAGGCACGGTTTTGAATCCGGCAAAGTTACCCGAACGTGCACGCGATAGCATCTGCGAGCAGTGCCATTTATTGGGCGAGATTCGAATACCGAACCCCGGCAAGTCAATTCCAGACTTCCGGCCCGGTGAAACTTTGGAACAGACTTATACCGTTTATGTTGCCGGTCACACGCCGGAAGATACTGTCAAAGTTATCAGCCAAGCCGAGCAACTCGCCTTGAGCACATGCAAGCGGTCAAGCGGCGCGAAACTTTGGTGCGGCACGTGTCACGATCCGCACGAACAGCCGACCAAGCCGATTGAGTATTTTCGCAATCGATGCCTCACCTGCCACTCAGCCACATTGCAGCCCGAACATTCGAGCTTAATCAACTGCATCGGCTGTCATATGCCGCAGCGTCCCGCCAAAGATGGCGGCCACACGGCATTTACGGATCACCGCATCAGCCGGCATCCCGAGCAAACCCAAGCGGCGGGCATTCCGGGAGAGCTGACGGCCTGGCGCCAACCTGTGCCGGAGCTGCACGATCGCAATCTCGCACTGGCACTGGTTACGGCCGGAATGCAGAACCACGATTCGACTCAGGTTATCGGTGGCTATCGCATGCTCAATCGGCTCCCGGCAAAAATCCAGGCGGATGCGGCCGTTCTCACCGCTCTCGGAAGCATTCTTTTAACGGCAAAACAGCCTGAGGAAGCGATGAAACGGTTCACTGAAGCGCTGTCGCTCCGCCCCAACTATGCGCCTTACGAGGTAAACGTGGCAGCAGCGTTGCTTGCCGATAATCGCCGTCCGAAGGCCATTCAACACCTCGAGCGTGCTCTGAAATTGGACCCGCTGCTCCAAAACGCTGTCTCGCTGTTGGCCACCGCCTATCGCGACCAGAATGAGCCTGCAAAAGCTTCAGAAATTACCGCCCGTTATCAAGCGGCGTTGGGAATCGCGATCCATTAATTCCCTTGCGGTTATTCTCTTATCAGGGACGACCAACGCGCCTGCTCGCTCGCACGATTCTTCAGGACCATGGCCGAAGAAATTCTCTATCTGACGGAGCTGCTTCGTGTCCAGGTCTATGACCTGAAGGGTCGCCGTATAGGCACTCTTCGCGATGCGGCGCTGGTGCCTCTCATCCATCCTGTGCGCGTCGATCGATACCTGGTTGGGGCCGGCCCCGGATGGCTCAGCATCCGCTACGATCAGGTTCAAACCATCAGCCCGGAAGGCATCCATCTCAAAGACGAGCGCCTCACGCCGTATCATTCCGATGAATACATGCTGCGCATGGTCCGCGATCTGCTAGACCAGCAGATTATCGATGCCCAGGGTCGCAAGGTAGTCCGCGTCAACGACGTTACTTTCTTGAAGAAGTCCGAGAACGGCCATGACGTTCTGAATGTTCTTGAAGTCGATATCGGCTTGCGCTCGATTATGCGGCGCGTCCTGCGCGGCGTTCTCTCGCCTGCGACCATCCGCGCTCTGCAAAATCGGATTCCTCCACATTCCATCCGCTGGGAGTTCTGCAATGTCCTCGAATCCGACCCCCAGCGGCGCGTCCGCCTCAATATTTCGAACAAGCTGCTCGAGGACATGCATCCTGCGGACCTCGCCGACATCGTCGAAAATCTAGGCCGCGAGGACCGCCAAGCGCTTTTCGAAACGATGGACAACGAGTCGGCAGCTGAGGTGCTCAGCGAAGTGGACCATGACCTGCAGACCCGCATCATCGAATCTCTCGACGCCGATAAGGCCGCCGACATCCTCGAGGAGATGGAGCCATCCGAAGCCGCCGACCTTCTGAATGAACTCGAAGAGGAGAAGTCCGAGGAGATCCTCGACGAAATGCAGCCGGAAGAAAAGGAAGACGTCGAAGACCTGCTCGAATTCACGGAAAACACCGCAGGCGGATTGATGGATACGGGTTATCTCGCCTTACCCGAAGATTCGACCGTCCCTGACGCTATGCGGGAATTGCGAAAGAGTGAAGAAATCCTCGAAGACCTCCACAATATTTTCCTCCTCGATAGCGAGAATCGATTGCGATACTCGGTCCCGCTCGCGAGGCTTTTCTTCGCAGCGGGCGATACGCCGCTCAAAGATCTTGCCTCCGACACGCTCCTCTATATCGATTCCGGCGAAAAGCAGGATCGGATCGCGGAGATGTTCGACAAATATAATTTGTTGAGTTTGCCGGTCGTCGATGAAAATCAGCGCTTAATCGGCGTGATCACCGTCGATGACGTGGTGGCCTTGTTGAGGCAAGCTTAGTCCGTCATCGTGTTCCGTAATAGGGTGTCCGTTCCGAATTGGAACCAGGAACGGAACCAAGGCAGGTTCAGCCGCATTTCTCCTGTTGTGTTTTCAATCATTTAGAACTGGCTTCTCGCATGCCCTTCTCAGGGCATGCGACTTCCACTGATCCTGCTTGCCGCACAAATTCTGATTACCGTTTTGGCCCTTGTTCGTGAATCGGGCGAAGACCCCCGTTTCGAAGGCGACAAGCTCGGTTTCCGCAGCTAAGGTCTTGCGTTGCTATTTTGGCCGGTCCACCGGGATTATCGCGAAATCCTTCTCGCAGCCGTTGGGCTCCGACGCCCGCAGCTCAATCTCATGTGGTCCGGCAGGCAGTTGCGAGAGATCGAGCGATGCCGCCCAGCCCTTGAAGCGATCCGGAGACTGCGGATAGAAACTGTCGACGTCGGGCCGGCGTACTTCCGGCGTAATCTTCTGAACTAATCTCCGGTCCACGTAAATCTCAACACTGCGGACAGGCTCGTTCGCCGCCACCCATCCAGAGATCGCCGCGGAACTCGAAATTTGAGCTCCCGGTTGAGGCTGGTCCACGCTGCCTAACAAAAGTCCGTGACAAGCCGGGCTGTTCTTCGCCAGCCTCATCATCCAGCCGTTGGGATCAATTGGAATATTGACCATCTCGCCAGGCGCTGCAGCTTCGAACTTCGCCGCGGATTGCGCGTAGTGATAGTCGGTGTAGGGTAGATAATGCCAGTCCGCGATCATCCCAGTCGCTGTCATGATGAGCCCAGCTACGCCGGCAAAGCGAAACACGCCGTTGCCGCCGAGCGTCGCGCACCAAGCCATTGCCCAAACGAATCCGAGCATGGGAAAAAACCAATACCGAATGCCGGATGCGTTCTCAAGCACCTGCCACTGCGGCTGCCTCATGCTCACCATCGGGTTCTTCAACGAGGCCGCAATCACCAAGGCACAGAAGATCAGCAACAATTTCCATTCCAGCCGCCCTTTCCAGACACAATAGGCGGCAACGATGAATCCAAACGCCAAGGCGAGCACGAGTATAGGGAGAGGTCTCTGGACCTGCTGACCGCTTCGGCCTAAGATCGCGCTGAGAATCACCTGCCCTCCCATGAGCCTCACGAAGAGGCTTGGCGTCGCGCCAAGCCCCGCATGTGAACGCGTCGCTTCCGCTAATGGAATCAGCGCGGATAACTGAATGCCGGCCGCGACTGCATTGACCGCCGCAAGCGGCAGTAACCAACGCTGCCTCCGAAACCACCAGAGAACTAACGTAATCGGGAACAGGAATATGGCAAATGGCCCGCTCAGCCCGCTTACTATAACGATCACGAGATCGAACGTTCGCCATCTCCAGCTGACAGGAGGGCAGGCCAGCACCACCATGCACGCAACCAATGCCAGGTGCCATTGCGCCTCCTCTGCTGCCACATCGAGTTCGCGCGTGTTCGGCAAGCCCAGATAGAGAACGCTCATCAGAATCCGTGTAAACAAGGGCGCCCAGCGCTGGCATCGCGCCGACAACAAAATGTTTACCGGCAACACCTGAATGAAGAGTCCGATGAGGTTTTCAACTAACGGCGCAAAGCGAAGCGGAAATAACAACGCAGCCGAAGCAGCAAGTCTAGGCACGGTTTGGAAATAACCGTTTCTCGAGTGAAACAGCGCCGCAAACCAGCCCGACATGTACGCTTCCGGGTACCAGATTGTGCCGTCTTCCCCGAAAAACTGCGGATTGGTAATTGCGTCCGGCCGATGCGAGATTACAATCGCCGCGGAGAGGAAAAATGCGAGTAACTGCAGCTTGGGGCCGATGCCCGCATGGAGCGTGTTACTGCAGGTTTCGCTTAGTCCAAAAAAACGAGTAATGAATGCGTTCTGTGCTGTATCGCCGGATGTTCCGGCAGCCGAGCCATTCATTTGCCGTACAAAAACACGCAGGGCTCGTGCCGGCTCTCGCCGCCGTCGTTGACGGTGTACACCTTGTAGCTTCGGTGATTGCCCCAAAGCGATCCGGCCGCGTGCTCGCCGTCCTTGCGGAGCGCATAGAACTCGATATCCAGCTTGTTTAATCTGTTTTGGTCGTCGTTATAATTGCGCGAGACCCGCCGCAGCGCTTCCATCACTGCTTCTTTCGGCGCCATGCCACGGCGCATGCACTCGACAATGGTGTGGCCGCCGGCGATTCGAATGTTTTCTTCACCCACTCCGGTAGACCCCGCGCCCCCCACGTCCTGATCGAGGTAAAGTCCCGCCCCGATGATCGGCGAATCGCCAACACGGCCGGCAATCTTCCAGGCCAGTCCGCTGGTGGTCGTTACTCCCGACATCTCGCCTTTTTCGTTCAACGCGAGGCAGTTGATGGTTCCGTAAGTTGGATGCACAGCCATCTCCCACGCCCATGCGAGGGTACCTTCATCGACGTTTGGAAAGCGTTGCTTCAGTTCATCCAGCGGTGGCTTCGCCTCGGTCGTCAAGTTTTGATCCATTGAGATCCAGTTGTTGAAAGCTTTCGGCGAGCGCAGCGATTCTTTCCACACCAGCCACGCCGTCCGCGATTTCTCGGTCAGAAGATCTTCCTTCTGATACCCGTATGCCTCGGCAAACTTCAGCGCGCCTTCGCCAACGATCATCACGTGGGTCGTGTGCTCCATAACGAGCTTTGCGATCTTAGATGGTGTTTTAATGCCCTGAATGGCCGCAACTGCTCCGCATCGCCGCGTCGGCCCGTGCGTGACGCTGGCGTCCAGCTCCACCACACCGTCTTCGTTGGGTAGGCCGCCGTACCCCACGGAAGTGTCGTTTGGGTCCAGTTCGACAATATTGACGCCCGCGATCACCGCATCGAGCGTGTCTGCGCCGTTCCGCAGCATATCCATCGCTTTCGCGCAAGCAGCCATGCCGTTTGCGCTCGAGATAACGACCGGCTTCTTTGCTCCGCTGGGCGGTTGGGCGGCCATTGATCGCAGGCTCGCGGCCAGCGTTGCAGATTGCAGCATCCAATTCCGGCGGTTGACCATGTTTAGAGTTTGTACCATAACCTCGCCAACTCTGCTGAGAGCTTTGCTCGACGTTACAATACGAGTTCAATGACCGAGCGAGTCTCGCCTGCGCGTGGCATGCATGGTGTGGTGAACGTCCCCGGCGACAAGTCCATTTCTCATCGATACGCGATGTTGACCGCCGTTACGCAGGGCGATTCGCAGATCTACAACTATTCAACAGGCGCAGATTGTCAATCTACTCTCGCCTGCATGCAGGGGCTCGGGGTCAATCACGAGTTTTCCGAGGAAGACGGGCGGCGGGTATTGACCGTTCATGGCCGAGGCATTCACGGCCTGCAGGCGCCCAAGCGGGCGCTTGACGCCGGTAACTCCGGATCGACCATTCGAATGCTGTCGGGCATTCTGGCGGGCCAGCCGTTCACGACCGAGATCGCCGGGGATTCGTCTTTGGCAAAGCGGCCGATGCGCCGCATCATCACGCCTCTGTCGCGAATGGGCGCGCGCATTGAAGCCGTCGACGAGCAATTCCCGCCGCTTACGATTGACGGCGGAGCACTGCACGGAATCGATTACGAATTGCCGGTAGCGAGCGCGCAAGTGAAGAGCTGCATCCTGCTCGCCGGCCTGTATGCAACGGGTGAAACCGTTGTGCGAGAACCGGTGACTACGCGCGATCACACGGAAATCGCCTTACAGCAGCTTGGCGCAGCGATCACTTCACAGCCTCGAGTTGTTCGTGTGCGCGGCGGAGCTGAGCTTACGAGCAAACGTCTAGTGGTGCCGGGCGATCTCTCCTCTGCCGCATTCTTTATGGTGGCTGCGTTAATGCTGCCCGATTCCGATATTACGATTGCAAATGTCGGGTTAAATCCAACGCGGACGGCGCTGCTCGATGTGCTGCGCGGGATGGGCGCTTCGATTCAGGTTCTGCGTCTCGAGGAGATAAACGGAGAGTTGATCGGCACATTGCGCGTAAGAAGCTCGCGCATTCGCGGCGGAAGGATCGAAGGCTCAAGCACGGCCGCAGTCATCGACGAGATACCGGTACTGGCGGTGCTGGGCGCGGTTTCCGAACACGGGTTGATTGTGCGGAACGCCGGCGAGTTGCGCGTGAAAGAAAGCGACCGGATCGAAACCATCGCCCAAAATTTGCAGCGCATGCGAATCACCGTGAGCACATCGCCGGATGGCTTCGAAATTGCCGGCAAGCAACAGTTCCGCGCGGCGGAAATCGAGCCTCACGGCGACCACCGCATCGCGATGGCGTTTTCGATCGCTGCGCTGGCGGCCGATGGCGCTTGCACAATTCAAGATGCCGGTTCTGCGTCCGTTTCGTTTCCTGAGTTCTACACAATATTGCGGGAACTTACGCGATAGCCGCTAATGGACGACTCACTAGATACCGATCTTAGTCATGAAACCCTTGTGCACGACCTTAACAACGTCTTCGAGACCATTACGGAGGCGGCGGAGCTGCTGAGCGCAGACCGGCGGTGGAAATCGCTCGCCGCGACACTGTGCCGCAGCGTCACGCGGGGAAAGCGGCTGTTAGGCGCGATTCCCGACAGCACGCCGAATCTGGCGGCGGTGGTCGACGATGCCGTCCAATCGGTCACCGATTATTGCATCGCGACGCGCAAGCCGCGCATTCGCTTCGTGCGTCAACTGCCGGTCGAAGTGCGGCTTCCCGGCTCGGCGAAAGATTGGGAGCGCGTGTTCGCGAACCTGTTTCTGAATACCGCGCAGATCATGCGCAAACCGGGACGGATCGATATCGCAGCGCAAGAGGCTGAAAATTCTTTGGCGATCACGGTTTCCGATAACGGACCAGGGATTCCGCCGGACATGTTGCCGCGGCTGTTTCGCCCGCACGTATCGACCAAGACCAGCAAGTCCGGGCGCACGGGGCTCGGACTTCATATCGTTGCGTCCATCGTGAAGAAGTATTCCGGCCGCGTCACGGCGGCGAATCGAGAGCGGGCCAACGGCGCGGTCTTCACCATTTCACTGCCGGCAGCGTAAAGGATGAAATATCTCTGTATTCACTGCCATTTTTATCAGCCTCCGCGCGAAAACCCGTGGCTGGAACAGATCGAACTGCAAGACCAGGCGTATCCCTACCACGACTGGAACGAACGCATCTCAGCCGAATGCTACGCGCCGAATCTTGCAGCGCGCATTCTGGACGACCAGCAGCGGATCACGCACATCGTCAACAACTATTCGAGAATCAGCTTCGATTTCGGTCCCACGTTGCTGTCGTGGGCGTGCGAGCACGCGACGGAAGTTTACCGCGGAATCATAGAAGCGGATAAGCAGAGCCGGGCGCATTATGGCGGGCATGGTTGTGCGATCGCGCAAGCGTATAACCACATGATCATGCCGCTCGCCAACGCCCGCGACAAGAAGACACAAATCCGCTGGGGTTTCGAAGATTTCACCTATCGTTTCGGCCGCTTGCCAGAAGGCATGTGGCTGCCGGAAACGGCGGTCGATCTCGAGTCGCTGGACCTGATGGCGCTGGCAGGGCTGACGTTTGCGATACTCGCGCCTCACCAGGCGAAAGCGTTCCGGCCAATCGAAGGCGGCACATGGCAGGACGTTACGGGGTCCAAGATCGATCCATCGCGGCCCTATTTGCTGAAGACGCCCGCGGGGAACAAGATCAACGTCTTCTTTTACGATGGGCCGGTGTCGCAGGCCGTGGCGTTCGAAAAGCTCCTGGACAATGGCGAGAAATTCGCAAACCGGCTGATGAGCGGGTTCTCGGAAGCACGGACCTGGCCACAGATGAATCACATCGCGACGGATGGAGAAACTTACGGCCACCATCATAAGCACGGCGAGATGGCGCTTGCTTACGCTCTCGATTACATCGAGAGCCGGAAGTTAGCCCGAATCACTAATTACGGGCAGTTTCTCGAACAGAACCCGCCCGCGCATGAAGTGCAGATCTATGAAAACACTTCCTGGAGCTGCGTGCATGGCGTGGAGCGCTGGCGCAGTAATTGCGGCTGTAATTCCGGGCGGCTTGGTTGGAACCAGGAATGGCGAAAACCCCTGCGCGAAGCCCTCGATTGGCTGCGGGATGCGGTTGGGCCGCAGTTTGAGAAGCTGGGGTCGAAGTACTTGCGCGATCCATGGGCGGCGCGGGACGGCTATATCGGCGTGATGTTGAATCGGGCGCCAGAGGTGCGGGAGCAGTTCGGACGCAGGCACTTTCTCGGCACGCTCAGCGATTACGAGCAGGTGATCGTATGGAAGCTCCTCGAGCTGCAGCGGCACGCCATGCTGATGTATACGAGCTGCGGCTGGTTTTTCGATGAGCTTTCGGGCATCGAAACGGTTCAGGTGATTCAATACGCCGGGCGCGTGGTGCAACTGGCCGAGCAACTGTTCGGGGATTCGATCGAAGAGGAATTCCTGCGGAAGCTTGCAGCCGCAAAGAGTAACTTGCCCGAATACGGCAACGGCGAAAACATATACGAGAGGTATGTCAAGCCCTCGATGGTGGACTTAGAGAAGGTCGGCGCGCATTACTCGATCAGCTCACTGTTCGCACCTTATGGCGAGCGGACGGATATCTTCGCGTATTCAGTGAAGCGATTGGACTATCACACGCGCGACGCGGGCAAGCTGCGGATGGCTATCGGCCAAGCGCGATTCATTTCTAAAGTTACTCAAGAATCGGAAGTTCTTACATTTTGGGTGGTGCATTTCGGAGATCACAACGTAGCTGGCGGAGTACGGAAGATAGAAGCAGTTGAAGGTTATGAGGATTTGCTCACGGCCATCAGCGATTCGTTCCAGCGGGTAGATATTCCGGAAGTAGTGCGGCTGCTTGACAAGCGATTCGGCGAGAAGACTTACTCGTTGCGATCGTTGTTCCGGGATGAGCAGCGGCGGATCGTGCGGATCATTTTGTCCTCAACCGTTTCCGAGGCGGAGCTAGCGTACCTGACGCTGTATGAACACCATGCCGCGCTGATGCGATTCATCAATAGTCTGGGTACACCGATGCCGCGCGAGTTTACCGCCGCGGTTGAATACGCGATCAACAGTCTGCTACGGCGCGCCTGTTCCAGCGATCAGCTGAATGAGGAGCGTATCCGCAACTTACTGCGCGAGGCCCAGGTGAGCAACATCAGCCTGGATAAGACAACGCTCGAGTTCACCCTGCGGCGGAAGGTAGAAGTGTTTGCCGGGCGTTTCTCAAGCGATCCGTTCGACATGGAGAAGCTCCAAGAGCTGAAGAATGCACTTCAGATTGTAAAACTGATGCCTTTTGGCGTAAACCTCTGGTCTGCGCAGAACCAGGTTTACGCCGTCAAGTGCCAGTTTCTCGAATTCACGCGCAATAAGAGCAAAGCCGGGGAGCCGAAAGCACAGCTGTGGACGGAAGGCTTTTCCCGTTTATGCGAGTTGCTGATGATCCGGGTCGGTTAACCGTTGGTTACGATGCGGCTGATATCGTTGTAAATCACAAACACCACGATCATCATCAGAAAAACGAAGCCCAACTTAAAAACGGTCTCCTTCACCTGTAAGCTGACCTCTCGCTGCAGCAGCATCTCTATGGCGAGCAGCAAGAGCGTGCCGCCGTCGAGAACTGGGATCGGCAGCAGATTGAAAATTGCCAAATTAAGGCTCACCACGGACATCAGCAGCAGAAAGGTAAGCGGCCCCTGCTGAGCAGCCTCGCTCGACATCTGGGCGATTCCGATAGGCCCGGCGAGCGCTTTGGGGGAAACGCGGCGCTCGACAATGCTTCCCAGCACGCGGAAAATCATGGTGGTGTTTTGAGCATTGAAGCGCACGGATTGGACAACAGCGGGGCCGAAGCCGAGTCTGATGATCTCGACGCGATAGCGGAAGCCGATTCCGATGTGCCACGGCAGTTTGGGATCGTTGGTGCGAGTTGGAGTGACTGATATGGTTTGGAGGCGATTGTCGCGCATGACCTCAATGCTGACGGGCTTGCCGTCGGAATGAATGATGGCTTGCTGGAGAACGAGGGCCGTGACGATGGGCTGGCCGTTGACTTTGAGCAGAAGGTCGCCCGATCGGAGACCAGCGGCCTGGGCCGGAGAACCCTGCATAACGGGACCGACCTGGACGTCTTCCTCACCATTCCAACCGACGACCCCAACACCTTCTTTCGGGTCCATTCGGGGAGTGACTGAGACCGAGAGGGTCTTGCCGTGCCGCTCGATTGTGACCGGAATTGCGTGATTCGCGTTCAGCGATTCAACGGTCATGACATCTTGCCAATTCGGGTTGCGCTTGCCAGCGATCTGAAGGATCTTATCGCCGGGTTGCAATCCGGCGCGGGTAGCGGCGGAATCGGGAGTAATGCCGGTAATCACCGGGTCGGTAGTATCGACTTCCTTGGGGAAGGCGTACATATATAAGCCCGCGACGATCGCCACCGCGAGAAGAACGTTCATCAGCGGACCTGCGGCGATGACGATGGCGCGCTGCCAGCGCGGCTTACTGTAGAAGGCGCGAGGATCGGGCGTTTCCGGGTGGTCTTCAGGGGCTTGACGGTCGGCTTCCGCAGCCTGGAGCACCACAGATTGGCCCGGCTGCTCACCTAACATGCGTACATAGCCGCCGAAAGGGATGGCGGAGACGCGAAAATCCGTTTCGCCGCGGCGAAAACCGAAGAGCCTGGGGCCAAAGCCAATACTGAACGTCTCAACTTTGACGCCGACCGCAAGCGCGGCCCAGAAATGACCCAGCTCATGAATGAGAATCATGATTCCGAGCAGGATCACGACCCAGAAAACTGGCTGAAGAAACGCCACGCTCCGTTTTACCTTTCCTTACTCAACACACTCTACCTATTCGACGCGGCGATCCGCGCTTGGCTTCAGAAAGCACCGAGTTCAAGCATCCGCAGCGCTTACGCTCCAACGCCGTTCAGCGATCACTTGCCGGGCCAACTCACGGGAGGCCTGGTCGATGGCGACGACTTCCTCTATTGTCGCTGGTTCCCGGTTCGGTTGGCGGGCCAGCGTTTCTTCGACGGTTTCCGCAATGGCCGGGAACGGGATGCGGCGGTCGAGAAAGGCGTCGACGGCGATCTCGTCGGCGGCATTCAGCGTGCAGGTGGCCGACCCGCCCTGCCGTTGCGCTTCGAAGGCCAGTTTCAGGAGCGGAAATTTTTCCAGATCGGGAGCGCAAAAATGCCAGTTTCTGGTTTGTGTCCAGTCCAGCCGGGGAACGGGGGCGCGCTCGCGATCCGGGTAAGTCATTGCATATTGGATCGGCATCCGCATGTCGGTGGCCGAGATTTGGGCGATTACGCTTCCGTCGTTGTACTCGACCATCGCATGAATCGAGGATTGGGGATGCACCACGACGTTCACCTGGTCCGGAGTCAGGTCGAACAGCCAGCAAGCCTCGATGACTTCGAAGCCCTTGTTCATCAAGGTGGCCGAATCAATCGTGATGCGGCGGCCCATTTTCCAGGTAGGGTGATTCAAGGCCTGTTCCGGAGTGACATTCCAGAGTTCCTGGCGAGGGGTGTCGCGGAACGGACCACCTGAGGCGGTGAGGAGCAGGCGGACGACTTCGGATCGGCGGCCAGCTCGAAAGCATTGATGGGCGCCGTTATGTTCGCTATCGATGGGAAGCAATTCCGCGCCTGAATCTTTGACGGCCTGCATGACGAGCCGTCCGCTCGCGACTAGCACCTCTTTATTAGCAAGACCGATGCGCTTCTTGGCACGGATGGCGGCGTAGGTGGCCTCCAAACCAGCGACTCCAACGATGGCCGAAACGACAAACCCGACCTCCGGAGCAGTGGCAGCAGCTACCCGGGCGGCAGGGCCAGAAGCGAGTTCGGGTTTACGCGGTAAGCTGAGGCTATTCAACTGCCGATTTAACCTGTCCAGAGTACGATCATCGGCGACTACAACGAGCCGGGGCTCAAATTCCAGAATTTGGGAGCACAAACGATCCACGTTTCTGCCGGCTACCAAAGCGTGTATTCGGAATCGATTAGCGTGCTGGCGTACGACATCGAGGGTGTTGACGCCTATGGATCCAGTAGAACCTAAAAGAGTTAACTGCATAAACGGGTACTCGGACGAGCGCAGGAGTACGCCCCCTCGGAAAGGTCCGAGAGAAAAATTTTGATTTTCGTAGAGAAAGGGCTTGCGTTCCGTAAATTCATATTCTAATATTGGAAGTAAGCCAGGGAGGCAACTCCCACCAAAGCGAGACTAACCTCATAGAAAGACCCCTGAAGCAACACCTCCCTGGCGCCCGAAAGGGCTTGTCTCGCAGCTTCAGAACGAACCAAACAAACCATTCCTAGATTACTCCTGGTTGGCGATGGCGGCCAAAAGCGTCATCTAAACAACACACGCCAAGTCGCCACGACAAACGCGTGGGTCACCATGGGTGCGCGCACGCTTCCGCTTTGCAGGTAGGCGATTCCGCAGGCGAGCCCGAGCACGGAGGCGACCGCCGCATGGCGCCAGTCCGGGAATGGATGGAACCAGAGGTGGGCGACGCCAAAAACGACTGCGGAGACCAAGACCGCGAGGATGGGCGATTGCCAAGTATCGTAAATGGCGCGTTCGATGACGCCGCGGAAGAATAGTTCTTCGGCAAGCGCCACGACCCAAAGAATGCCGAAAAAGGTTCCGGCGGCGATGAGGATGGTGCGCCACCAGGGATCGTGCAACGGTGCAAATCGGACATCGCGAACGGCGAGCGCGACGAGCACGATGGGAACCAGAACGGCGGCATACCAGAGCAAACCGATTCGCCACTCGTTCCGGCGCGGCCAAAGGGTCAACGGACCCGGATCCCACTCGCGCATGACGAGAAGGGCCATGATCCCGAGCCGGATCCACATAAGGTGACCGAGGATATCGATGCGGAACTGGCCGTCGGGAGATTGATAGATACGGCTGAAGACGCGCTCAAGGATCGGCGCGGCAGCAATTACTAAAAAACCGACGTCATAGGCGATCCGACGCGGGACTTGCGCGTACCAGAAGGCGAGAACGCCACAGAGCAGGGCCAGCAGGTAAAAGGCGTTGCGCTGAAATGTGCCGGCCGAGAAACTGAAGACAATATATGGAAAAACCGCGCTGATCCAGAGGACGGAAGCTTGTGCGCTGCGGGACCCGAGTCGGCCGAAGGCCAAGCCGGCAAACCAGGCGCGCGTTTGCTCGAACATCGAAAAGAGATAGAAGACCGCTTCGAGCAGAAAGGCAGGAAGCGCTGCGGTCATGATCCAGTGCGCCTGGGGATGTTCTCTCGAGAGGTAGAGCGCGGCGGCGAACAACGCGATCCATGAGCACAGGAGCGCGAGGAAGTAGGGACGCATGGCCCGAAACACCGCCCCAATCGTAGCATCGGGAAGCATGAGCGCACGGGCGGCAATGGCCGCGCACCACAGGCGGGGAAGGCAGCCTGTGAGTGTCGTTCGTCGATTCCGAGGAAGGGTCAAGCGGCTTTTTGAGCTCTTTCGGTCACTCTCTGGCGTTGTTCTTTGGCTTCGGCGATGATTTGATCGAGTTCGCGGTCGTTGGTGAGTACGATTTGGTGGTCGACTTTGGCTTCTGCGAGCATGACAGCCCATTTATGAAGTTCCTGTTTGCGTTTTTCGGCTGCTTCGCGGCGGGATTCGGCGGCCTCTCTCTGCTTTTGCGATTCGAAGCCAATTTCGACCTTTCTCTTTTCGGCTTTGAGCTTTAGGAGGTCGTTGAGCGCGCGAGTGAAGGCGCGGTCGTTAGTGGTTTGGTAACGCAGAAAGAGAGCGAACTTCTTTTGGGTCTTCGCCTCGCTGAGAGCCGCGGGCTCATCCAATCGTTCCTGATCCTGCATTGGCAGATCCCCGGACATGGCGAGATCCTGCAGACGTTGCGCCCGCAGGCTCAACCAGTGATGCTGGGCCATTTTGAGGACCAGGATGCGTTCGGTCATGGTTTTGACCTGATGCTCGACGGAAAGGCCGTGAAAGAGGTGGTCGAACTCGTCCTGATCTTCGGAGGGAAGAACGGCGAAGACGCCGGTGAAGCCGTGGCGGAAGTTGTTCATGCAGGAAGCGGCTTTACCTTCCTGGGTGGTGGGCCCGGTGGAGTGCTGGGCGTTGGCTTGGTTGGCGCGGGTTTGCGCTTCGGTGGACATAGTTGCTCCTATGTGCCGAGGATCACGCGGTGAGCGTGCGGCAAGAGCGTGAATGGCCTAGTAAGTAACTGAGGAGCCGTGAGAAATATTCTGACGAAAACGCGTGATTCAACCATTTCGGCTGGTAAGCTGCCGCAAAGAGGGATCCTTCCGACAGTGTTATGCGATTGGACGAGCGCTTAACAGCATGAGGGACTATGCTGACCAGATTGCGCGTGGAGAGAAGATTCCGGCAAGCGGGCATTGGGGTGGTGTTTGCGGAGTTCGGTCGAATTCGTCAGGAGGACCAGCCAGATTCTTTCCGAGTAGCGCGTCGAATCGAAGCCGCTGGCGCGGCGGACGCGGATGCGTAGTGGTTTGAGCCGGTGTACTGGCGCTGTCGACGCCGCCCGATCTGAATGCTACTTTTGCGCTCCCCCACTCACAGATCACGGCTGGTCCACGGGTCACTTCCAAGTGCATGTCATTTGGTGATGGAGCGACACGTCTTTTGTCGCATCACCGGCCGAAACAGATCCAAGCATAGCTCGAAGCGTTTTCGATTCCTGCACGTTAAACAGCAGATTACCTTTCGCCATGTTCAGAAGATCACTGCCGTAATAGGCTGATTTCATCACACCGAACGGAGAGTGTGTAGTGGTCCCCAAGAGAATGTGTCCGATCTCGTGTGCAGCTACATGACCGAGGATCTGACCAGGAGATAGCCCGAATGTGGATGCTCGGGCCATCAATCGAGCGCGGTTGTATCCAACGGTGAATTCCGTGGAATTCGGGTTCGTCCAGCCTAAAGCGTGCTCGCCACCGCGATCGAGTTGGTCCACAACTCGCAATTGAACGATGTTACGAGCAGATCGTCCGGTGAGCCGGGTAAGAGTAGCGCATTCGACGCAGGCGTTCGAGCAGTCCACCCAGAGCATCTGAATCGCCGCCTGATTAAAAATCCGGGTTGCGCTCAGTTCCAGTTGATGTATGTCGCGCGTACCTGCCGAACCAACGTTATAAATGTGAACTGTAAGCACGGGTGTCGCCGGGTCGTCTGGGCGCGCGGGATGCGCACCCGCAAGTAACGTGAGAAGGAAACCTCCGAGCGTCAGTCCGCGGCAGATCGCTTTCGGCGTGGAGCGCAGCGCCATCACGCCGATCTTGCGTCGGATCAGAGCTTAGATCGATGGCTGACAGATGCTCTCTGCATGGATTGGAAATGTCCGGCGTATGCCCAGGCAACCTGCTGAGAATGCGGCTTATTCTCTTCATTCGCCGCATCAGCGGTCCAATTAGCTGCGGATAAGCGTGTTACATTAGCGGGTCTGGAGGTTCCGGTGCCTAGCCGAAATTCTGGCAAGGTTGCCTTCGACGCGTTCGATATCGATTTGGCTACCGGTGAAGTGCGCAGGCGCGGCGTGAAAGTCAAGCTCCAGGACCAGCCGTTCGCGGTGCTGGCGTTGCTGCTGGAAAAGCCTGGGGAACTTGTCACCCGCGAAGAGTTGAGACAACGAATCTGGGGCAGCGATACCTACGTCGACTTCGATCAGGCACTCAACAAGGCCGTCAAGAACATTCGTGCGGCGCTGGGCGACTCAGCCGAGGAACCGAGATACGTGGAAACTCTTCCGAAGCGCGGCTACCGATTTATCGCACGTCTAAAGTCATCTGACGAGGATCAGGCCGGGAGTAAGGAACGTTCGACGACATCGGGCACTCAGGGCAGCGAAATCACTCGGGCTGCGCAGCTGGACCGGATGACGTACTGGCGCACGCGCATCGTGCGCATTGCGGGCGCCGTGGCAATCGCACTGTTGCTGATCATAGCGTTGACACGGCTGAAGTTGGGGCGCGAGCGCGAGCCAAAGCTCAAGCAGCTCACAACGAACAACGGCGAGAATTTCGTCAGGAGCTCGGTGGTATCTCCGGACGGTCGCTATCTGCTGTATGGGGACAAGATTGGGATACATCTTCGCGTCATTGCGACGGGTGAAACCCACACACTGGAGCGGCCAAAAGCGCTATCGCCGGAAGATTCCTGGTATCCGACCGCGTGGTATCCGGACCAAACTTACTTCGTCGCGGTGAGCGAAAGGCTCACCAAAGATGGCCTGCTTCCAAGCAGCTGGACAGTGAGCGTCCTGGGCGACGGAACGACTGAGCTTGGGGACAAGGTGATTGCACAATCGATTTCGCCGGACGGATCGCTGATTGCTTTTACTGCCGGCGGGATCGATTCAGATCAGGAGATTGGGATCATGGGCGCGCGCGGCGAGGACCCGAGAACTGTAGCCGTCGCCAACGATTCGGAGTCGTTTGCGTCACTGCAATGGTCACCCGATGGTCGCCGGCTTTTTGACGTGAGAACTCGTTGGTTAGGCGGGAGCAACGAGCAGTCCAAAGTGCAATATGCAATAGAGAGCCGCCGTGCTGAGGGCGGTACGGCCGTTCCGATCGTTTCATACGCGACCGCGTCGGACTTCCCTGACTGGAGAGGAGGCGGGAGTTTCTGCGTCCTTGCGGACGAGCGCGTAATTTACACAAGGAGTGTGTCGGCCGTGTCAATGGCGGGGAATGATGACACGAACTTGTGGGAAATCAAGGTGAAACCGGAAACCGGCGAACCGCAGGGTCGATCCCGCCAACTCACTTACTGGCCAGGCCGTCACCTCGATCACCTCAGTGTCTCTCGTGACGGAAAGACGTTCGTGCTGCAGAAGAGTAACTGGCAGCTTCATACCTATATTGGCGACGTCGGCTCAGGTGCGCGTACGCAGCCTTTGCGCCGTTTGACTCTCGAGGACAGCGACGATCTGCCGTACTCGTGGACTCCGGACAGCAGAGCGGTCATTTTCACATCCAACCGGACGGGAGCGTATCGGCTCTATAAGCAGGCGATCGACACGAAGGAGGGGGAGGAGATCGCTACCGGTCCGTATGTGATTGACCAAGCTGTATTAAGTCCCGACGGGCGATGGATCATATACAATACCGAACCGCAAAACGGCCATCCGCCGCGCCTGATGAGGATTGCGACCTCTGGGGGCGCACCGCACGTCATCACGGAAACAAGACTCACCGCTCAAGTCCATTGTCCGAGCGCGCCGGCGACGCGATGTATCACGCTTGAGGAACGCGAACCTCATGTTTTCGGCAGCCTCGATCCTATCGACGGGAACTATCGTGAGCTCTTCAGGCTGCCCTTTTGGAATGGCGGATGGGCGGTGTCTCCGGGCGGGAGCATTGGTATCCTTCGGCAGGATTCGCACGGCGGCAGGCTGCAGATTCTTTCCGAATCCGGAAGCCTTCAACGAGAGGTCAAGCTCGCGCCCTGGAGCAATTTCAGCGGCCTCGACTGGTCAGCCGATCCCGACGAAGTCTACACGGCGTCAGTGGGGCCCGCGGGGGCAACGATTCTGGGCGTCAGTCTTTCAGGTCAGATCGAGCCCTTGTGGCTACTGGAAGGGAGTCAGGTTGCTTGGGCCGTTGCAGCTTCAAACGGTCAGCGTGTCGCTGTGATGGGAAAGTCTTCTTACAGCAACGCGTGGTTGCTGGAAGGCTTCTGATCGAATCACCATTAGCGCTTTGTTCCGAACGGATGACCTCGTTTTCAAGCGCAATTCCTTGGCAACTGGAATCGGCGTGTGGCGGCTTAACGTCTAGCTTACGAATTCGCGCGCGAGTCTTCGGCCATTCGGAAACAATCGGGATTCCCTTGCATGATCGGGATTGTCGAATGTAATCACAGTGCAGTTTCGATGGAGACCTTCGTCTCGCGCAGGCGCAACGGATTCGACGATAAGTGGTTATCGAGTTAGCCAAGTGTGTTCGGTGTTTGGTCCCGACTTCGAGCAATTGCGACGGCCATGCGGCAGGCCCGGGCTGGAAATTTCGGATTGACATGCCGCCCGGCGCGCCTTTGCTTGGTTCATCGGATCGCACCGGTCCCCTCAGGTTTTTTTCGCAAGTGCCGATATTTCAAAGCAAGGAGAACGCATGAGTCTGTTAGCAAGCCTGTTTCACGCGCTGCAAACTGTTTGGGGAACGTTCGTACCCTAGGATCCAGGACCAAACCGGGCAACCTTCCTCATATTCGGAGGGTTGCCTCGATAGTGCCTGAAAACGAAGCCACTGGCGCGGTGGATGCGGTTGCGAAGGCTGCAACCTCTGACACGATCCGTGGCTACGTTCACACTTTTAAAGAGTCGGCCGAGTAATTCGGGAAAATGGAGAGAAGCAGTTTGAGCGGGAACTAGTCTATCTACGTGGGGTGCCGATGATGAACGGGCCAAAACCGGACGCAAAAAAACCAGAATCGCTCGATAGTGTCACAGACGATCAGATCGTTACGGAACGGAAATTGCCGAGGCGTTCATTCTTGACCGCCGGTGGCGTTGTCCTGACCGGTGCTGCCGGGCTTGTCGCCGGCTTACGAAAGGCAAGTGCTAAGACCGCATCGCCGGACGACCCGAAGAAACCGGACGATCCCGACAAGCGTACCGACGATCCGGACAAGCGCCCTGCGGATCCGGACAAGCGCCCTGCGGATCCGGACAAACGTCCTGCCGATCCCGATAAGCGCCCCGCGGACCCGGACAAGCGTCCTCGAGAGGATGACAAGAGAAAACCTGCAGACCCAGACAAGCCCCCGCCTGGACGGTTGTAAGCAACCGGCCTCATCAAGGGTACCCCTAAGCGGGGACGCGACTTCGTTTGCTTGGCTGATCAGTCCGATCGCGGACGCCCTATTTTTCGAAGAGCACTGGGAGAAGCGCCCGCTTGTAATCAATCGCGGCCAGCCGAGCTATTTCGCTTCCCTGTTATCCCTTGATGAGGTAGATCGAGTCATTACAACACTTGATCGCCGGTATCCAGACATCACTCTGAAAAATGCTGCGCGGCCGGTCAGTGCCGACGAGTACGCAAGCCCCGGAGGCGTGCTAGACGTAGCCAAGGTTTATCAGCTATTTCAGGAAGGCTCAACAATCACGCTGGCGTACCTTGATACGCTGCTTCCACAGTTGACTCTGTTTTGCCGAGGTCTTGAAAAGGAGTTCAGTTGTCCATTCCAAACGAATGTGTATCTCACTCCGCCTGACGCGCAAGGCGCAAAACCTCATTACGACACTCACGACGTTTTCGTGCTTCAAGTTGCCGGCTCGAAAAAGTGGACCATCTTCGGAAGCCCGGTAGAGCTGCCTCTCCCTGCGCAGGATTTCGATCCAGCAAGGCATGAATTGGGCGCGCCTACGCTGGAATTTGAACTGCAGCCCGGGGACGTGGCTTATGTCCCCAGAGGCGTAGCTCACGAAGCCAAATCGACGAACACAATTTCGCTGCATATCACGACCGGAGTTTTGCGCTACACGTGGGCAGATTTACTGCTTGAGTGCATTGCCGGCGCGAGCCTGCGTGATGCGAGTTTTCGTAAAGCACTGCCCCCCGGTTTTGCGCGGTCTGACTTTGACAGATCCGAAGCGCGGCGGACCCTTGCAGAGCTGTTGCAAGGGCGCGGCGACGGACGCAAATTTCGACACGGCGCTCGATTACTTCATTGACAAGTTTCTTGAATCGTGTCCGCCGGTGCTGGACGGACAGTTCGCGCAACTTGCGATGCTCGAAACGTTGAGTGCGGATACTCTGGTGGGCGCGCGCCCTGGGATGATTGTCCGGTTTGAAGTGAATGGCGATTCGGAATCGGTTGATTGTTACGGCCGCAGAATCAGCTTTCCACCTCAAGTGCGCGAGGCAGTGCGCTTTGCGCTGAGTCATTCGAGCTTCGCGATCAAAGATCTTCCTGGCCGGCTAGAGGCAGGAAGTAAAGTAACGCTAGTGCGACGGCTGATTCGGGAAGGGTTAGTTATGGCTCTCCGAGCCTAAGTGTGCCGTGGCTGAGTTTCTGCGCTCAACCTGGAATATTCATCGTCTCGCAAGTTTCGGCCACCGGGATCGGGGCCGAAGGAATACGCCCACATTTTAATTGAGCTAGATATCGCGCTGTTCGATCGCCGTGCCCGAATCACGCGACGTGCGCAGTTGGAGTGGCAGAGCCGTAGATAAAGTATGTCGGGGTCTCGTGCAGATCGGCGGTCCACGAAAGCTGCCCGAGCCGGCGCGAGAGTTCTTCCGCCTCCCAATAGCGCTTGAATACGCGAAAGAGTCGACCGTCCTTGAGCCGCCGCTCTTGCATTCCATTGCGCTCGAGCATTGCCTGATCGCGAGCGGTTGAGAACTCGGCGGCACGCGAATCGATCAGAAACGCTCTGCCGTTCGGGCGAAGCGCCTGACTGACCATCATCCAAAAACCATGGAAAAGATCGTCGGGGACATGGCTGAGCCAGAAGCTGAAAAATACCACGTCGTATTTGCCTTCTGGCCGCCAGGCGAAAAGGTCGGCCTGTATGTACCGGGCATGCCGATACCCAGCTGCGGCCAACCGGGCTTGGTTTAGACCGATCACTTCGGGCGAAGCATCGACGCAGGTCAGCGTGGAAGCGGTTTGCGCTAAACGCTGCGTCCACCAGCCCGTCCCGCATGCAAGCTCTAAAACGTCACCAGCGGGCCGGAATTTCTTCAGAGCATCCTCAACCTCCGTGATCTCGTGATTCCATTCCTGCGTTGCTTCCGGGCCGTGATCGTACCGACCAATGCGTTGCCACCACTCGTCATACTCAGGCGCACGAGCGCGATAGTAGTTAGCTTGCTCGCTTAATGCCCCGTTCTTCTTCTCGCTCATACCTGTTACGAGTCGTGGATCGTTCAGTTTGTTTCTTCAACAGACATCGTCTTTGTAGCCCGGAAGAGCAGTCCCATGCGGGACGTAAAACGAATCGGGCTGCTGACTTCAGGAGAGCCGATGTCTATGTTTAGCGACGTGGTTTAGCGACCTGCGGTTTGCTGGTGTTCGAACGCCATTTGCTTACGCTTGTTCGCCGATCGAGTCAGGAAGAAAATCAACGCGAGTATCAGGACGAGTGTGGCAGTGCCAGCCAGCTTGAGCACTTTGTAAATAGCAACGGTGTATTTCCCCGTCATCGGGTCGTAGGGGCAGCAGAACAGCAGAACGTAATCGACTGGTGAGCCGATTCTATGCCGAGAGGCCTCGACTAATGAAAGCCGCAGATCTGTTGGCGTGTATTGAATTCCGTAAAAATAGCGTGAAAGCCGGCCTTCGGGAGTGGCGATCATCACTCCTGCTGCATGTACGAACTGGTGGGTTGGTTCATCCCATCGGTAGCGAAATCCCACTGCTGAAGCCAGCGAGCTAATGGCCTTCTGGTCGCCCGTGAGAAAATGCCAGCCGGCCTGAAACGAGGGTTTAGCGAACAAGCTGGCGTAAGTCTGCTTTTTCCCGGCGGCGATGGACGGGTTTTCCTTCGGGTCGATGCTAACGATCACGACGTTATAGTCCCGAGCAGGTTCCAGATCGACCTGCTTGAGCGAATGTACCAGGTCGCTCAAGGTCAGACCACAAAGGCCGGGACAGTTGTAATAGACGAGCGCTAAGACTACTGGCTTTTCACCGAAATAGGTTCTAAGCGGAACAGCGTTGCCGCCTTCATCACGGAAAACGAGATCGAGAGGGATCGACGAATTGAGCTTCTGGTCAATGCCGACGCCCTTCTTGCTAACAAAGCCGCTGTATTTCGCGGTGGTTTGTCCGTATTGCGCATACGCGGAGGATCCCGCTAACAATACGGCAAGAGCTAAGAGAAATGGACTATATTTGGCAGTAAGTGGAAATCTCGTTCGCGCCAAACATCTACAACCTACGGTTTGAAGAGCCAAGTTTCAGACTACACCCATAAGAAATCCGTCCGGGATGAGTCCGCTCAGGACGGGAAGGCCTCGGTGTCAGGTGGTCCCGTATCATCAGCTGTTAATAGAGAACAACGAAGTCTCCTGTCGGCCGCGCGTATGCGGCAACGAGGCTCCAGGCAGGCACGCCGTCTGCAGCGCCCGAATTACCTAGACGCTCGCCTTTGTTAAAGATTTGCCAACGCAACGATCCGCCGCGTTTCCAGCCCATTCCTTCTGTCCACGCGACGAGAAGCAGTCCATTGTTATTTACTGCAAGCGATGGGTATTTCTGGTTTGCGCCGGCCATCGATACGGCGGCGTCGCTCGCTACCGCATGTGACGGATCGATCGGACCGAAATGAACTTGCTTCTCTGTCTCCCAGGCGGCGAACGTCCCTGTAGATCCAGATGCGAACCCCTCGGAACTCATGACGCAATAGCCGACATCCCAGTGTGAAACGTCTGAGCCGTTGAACGTGAGACCGTGGTTCGTCGATTCGAGGAGATACATGTCGCGATGAACGTTTTGTCGAGCGGACCGGAAGAGAACATAGACTCTTCCATTCTGGTCTGCAAACGCGTTCAACGAACAACAACCGCAAGCGCCTACCGGCTCGTCCCAGGCGATGCGTTCGGGCTCGAATGATCTCCCATCATCTTGAGAGCGTGTGATCCAGACACGCCGAAATTCTTCGCCTTGCCGACCGGGAATTGGCGCGTGCCAGAAAACGTAGATGCGCCCCTGGCGGTCAGCCGCGATTCCGCCACCGCCATCGATCCCGAACGCAGTATGGATCAGATTTCGCTGGGGTTCAAAATCGGTGCGGTTTTCATTCAGCCTGCTGAAAAGCATGGGACTGCGACCAAGAGTGGGATTGCCCAATTTGGCGGATCCATTCCACACGATGAACACGTTTCCACTTCTGCCCAGCGCGATTCGCGCACCGCGAATGTTGCCGATGGCGACCGCGGTACCCGGAACCGAATTAACTCGAACGGGAGATGAAAACTTCTCTCCGTCACTGGAATGTGTGTAGAACAGATCTCCCTGTGCCGGATCGCCTTTGAAGTACACGAGATGGACCGTCCCGCTCCCATCGACAGCGACTTGGGGCTGAATTCCGGCGTCAGGAACACGCTTCAACTCAATCTTGGGCACAGGCGCGGTCCGTGAAAAAACAATGGGGACAAATGCCCCGCAAAGTATCAGGACAGCAACCGCGGAGGTTCTGAAATTGCTCATCGCTATCCGGGCTCTATACACTAAGTTGCCACGCCGGTAAGGACAAACTGTGAGCCTTGGCCGCAGCCGAGAGTGCCTGTGGTGTCAAGCTGCGCCAAAGGCTGCTGGGGCGGCAACCGGGCTACAAGCAGGGTATGAAGCCAACCGCGAATCGGCGTTGCCCAAACTTAATTGACGGGTGGCGCGTCGCCCTTCCCCGCTAACTCGGGTAATCTGTACTGCAGGGCCTCTAGAGATGCGGCAGCACAATTATGAGCCGTTCAACCACGATATGGCGCGCGAGGTTGCCCGGTTGTGGCCTCACCGTAAGCACGAATCGCCTGCCCTGACATCCTTTCTCTGCGGGATGGGCATCCACTATTGGCGGTCGCTGAGCCTTGGTGAACTGTACCCCGGCAAAACCATTCACCACTGTTTCTGGTGCTCCAAGGTGCGTGTTGACGGAGTTATCTACGAAGTTTGAATATTAAGCGCGCGACCTCGCTCTGTGTCATTCTGTTTCGATTGACAGCTACAGATGCTGCGGTACATACTATAAGCGGCGCATGTAGGGTGCATCGGCACATCGCCGAAGGGCAATGCCCACCTACGCAATCTCATCATGGAGAGCCTACATGCCGGATTTAGGAGTTTCCGGCACGCCGCGCAAAGCAAAATCGATGGCTGCCAAAGCGACGATTGTTGCCGCAGAGCCGCAGCTATTCGTCACGGATATCAACCGATCATGCAAGTTTTTCGTAGAGAAGCTCGGTTTTTCGGTTGTATTCAGTTACGGCGATCCTCCCTACTATGCACAGGTGGGTCGCGACGGGGCGCGGTTGAACCTCAGGCGTGTCGAGTCCTTGATGCAGTCAATGGTTCGCGATCATGACGAACTGTTGTCGGCGTCTATGACGGTGGCTACGGCAGAAGAAATCAAAGTTTTATTTCTTGAGTTCCAGTCCTCCGGTGCGGTCTTTCACCAGACTCTGAAAAAGCAGCCCTGGGGAGCTAAGAATTTCATCGTGAAAGATCCAGATGGCAATCTGCTGCTGTTTGCTGGACCCGGGAAGTAGCAGCTACAAAGCCGAAAGTGCGCCGGGCGTTGTGAATAAGACTTCAACTGACATCACTCAACGCACGTAGAATTAACTCAAGGGTACAATGTGATTTTCCGCGCGGGCACCTTTTCTGTTTTTTGTGTTTCCGTGTGGCGGGTTGCAGCCGCGTTGTTTGTGCTATTTAGTATTGCCGGGCGGATTCCCGCGCAAGGCAATCTTGCGCAATCGTCTTCAGCGACGAGTAGCACGCCCACAATCAAAAGTAATGTCCGCGAGGTACAGGTTCCGGTAATCGTTACCGATAAGGCGGGTCGCTATATTACATATCTAGACCGCAAGGACTTCATCGTCCTTGAAGATGGCGTCCCCCAGAACATTGTCGATTTTCGAAGGTCGGCAGTGACGGCGCCATCCAAAGCGGATGACAGCGCGACGGCAGCCGCAGCGGGCACGGTTTCGGCGGCGAGACCCGCAGACTTAAGCCCGAAGCGCACGTACCTTATTTGCCTCGATACCCTCCACTCTTCGTTTGGCGATTTTACGCGCGCACGCAATGCCCTGAAGAAATTCTTCGCCGAAGAAAAGCCCAGTGATTCGCAATATGCGTTGATGGCACTCGGTTTGAACCTGCACGTGGTGGTGGATTCGACTCGTAATCCCGAAGCTATATTGAATGCGCTCGAGAGCAAGAACCTTCTGAAAACGATTCACGATAGCGAGGCCTCGAATATCGCCTTCGAACTGGATCGATTTGCGGGTCTCGTGGAGCATTGGTGCGGGGGTTGTCAATGCACCAATCCGTTCATGGACATGGTTTCGCTTAGTGGCGATAGCTGCGCTGGTTTAAAGCAGCAGGTGGAAGCATCGGCTTTAAGCTTTCCCAATCGGGCGTATGTAACAAACCGCGGTTTCCTGGACCAACTCAGGGCATTAGTAACGGCGATGACTACCATGCCGACGCGGCGCACGGTTCTTTTGTTATCGGACGGGTTCAACCGTTTTGCCGGGCAGGAGTTCTATGACATATTGCAGTCGTTCCACGTGGCCGATTCCAGTTTAAAGTTCAACGCACGCGATTTGCAGCCCGAACTGGAAAGAATTTTGCGCCTTGCTGTCCGTTATGACGTCCGCTTCTATACAATCGACTCGCGCGGTTTGTATACACATGCAGATATTCCTGGAACTGGCGTGGACGTGATGAGCGGGGGCAGGTCTATACAAACGACTCAGGTGGCTATAACGACTGCATGGTTTAATGGCGACGCCATGTCGCAACTCGCGCCGGCAGACGGGCGGACAGTTTTTCGAGAACAGTAATGATTTTCTGAAAGGAATACGCGCGGCCTTCGCCGATGGGCGCGAGGAGTACATAATCGCGTACATTCCCAGCAATGCCAACATGGACGGGCGGTTCCGGCAAATATCAGTGGAGATAAAGGATAAGAAGTTGCACGTTGCAGCGAAAGCGGGTTATTGGTCAACGCCGTAGAGTTGCGGCGCCGGGCTTTGACGCGATTGCGTGACCGCAAGATTTGTCGTATGCGGATCTGTTATTTTCGTGGCGTGAAGGGCGTGGCGGTTCTTCTGCTGGCAATCTATCTGCCGGTTTTTGGCGCGGCTTCCAATGCGGAATGGACACTGGTCCGGAGTCCGCATTTTGAGATCTATTCGGAGACCGGCGAACGCGATGGGCGGGCAGCGATGCTGTGGCTGGAACAGTTGCGTGCGTTCTTCGTTGGGGCTGCAGGTGTTCCGCTGGCCGGAGATGTGAAAGGCCAGAGCCAGGGCCCCGTCCGGTTAATCGGCTTCGAGTCTGCCAAAGAGTATGCCGCGTTCCGGCCGCAGCCGTCGGCGGACGCATATTTCCTCGGCGGAGAAACCGGCGATTACATCGTGATGCAGCGGCTGGGTTCGGACGAGTTTCGAGTGGCGGCGCATGAGTATGCTCACCTGGTGTTGCATTCTCTCGGGCTGCGCGTTCCGCCGTGGTTGGCCGAAGGGATTGCGGAGTTCTTTTCTACCGTTCGCGTCGAGGAGCAACGCTGCGAGGTCGGCGGCGATTTGCCGATGCGCAGCCAGGTCTTGCGGCGGAGGCCGTGGATGCCGCTGGCGCAGTTGCTGGCTGTACGAACGACTTCGCAGCTCGAAGCGAATCGAAGCCAAGCGGATATTTTCTACGCCGAGAGCTGGGCGCTCACGGACATGCTGCTGTTGTCTCCGGCGTACGCCGGGCGATTCGGCGAGTTATTGCATGCGGCGGCCTCTGGAGATTTCGATTCAGGAACGATCACGGGCGTTTACGGCAAACCGGTAAGCGCAATCATGACGGATCTACGCACGTGGGCAGAAAAATCGAAGCCCGCCGTCTCGCTTCCCGGTATTGCGGCCGTTCCTGAGCAGGTTCAAGTTTCCCAGTTGACTAAGTTCGAATCGGACCGGATGCTGGCGGATTTACTATTCGCCTGCGGGGAGATGGATCGCGCGGACGAGGCGTACAAAAAGCTGGCGAATGAACGGCCGGATGACGCCAGGGTAGCGGCGGCACTTGGAAGCATTGCGCTGCGGAAAGGCGATCGAAGTGGCGCACGCGAGCAATGGAAACGCGCCATGCGTCTTGGGATTCGAGATGCTTCGTTGTGTTACCGCTACGCGGTGCTCGCAGACGAGCTTGGTCTACCGAGCAGCGAAATTGGCGCGGCGCTCCGGCGAGCCATTGAACTCAAGCCGGATTACGACGATGCCCGGTACAAGCTAGGATTGCTCGATAGCAATGCCGGAGATTATCGCGCGGCGCTGGAACAGTTTCGAGCGATGCGCTCGGTGGCGGCGGGGCGAGAATTCGGGTATTGGATTGCGATGGCGTCCGCGTTGACAGAAACGGAGCAACGTGACGAGGCGAAGAAGGCGGCTGCGAAAGCGATGAGTTACGCCACCAGCGCAGAGGAGCGCGCTTTCGCTTCGCGGCTGGCGTATGTTGCCGATACCGACCTGACGGTTCAGCTATCTGAGGATGCGAATGGGAATCTGCAGATGGTCACGGCCCGGAAACCGCATGGGTCGAGCGACTGGAATCCGTTCATCGAGCCCGGCGACCAGATCCGTTATCTATCGGGGCAGATCAAGAAAGTGGAATGCGTCTCGGGCAAGCTTTCGGGATTCAGAGTGGAAGGCGCATCCGGCTCAGTGGAAGTTGCGGTGCCCGATCCGGGACGCGTCCTAATTGGCGGCGGAGCTGCGGAGTTCTTGTGCGGTGCAGAAGACGGAAGGAAGGTTGCAGTCCAGTATGCTGCGTTCGAGAAGCACGGGGCAGCGGATGGGGTACTGCGCGGGATGCAATTCCGATAGACGCGTGGCGATGATTGCGCGTTCAATCCTGGCGTAAAGCGAGCATTGGATCCACGGTCGCGGCCCGATGGGCCGGCACATACGAAGCAAGCAGCGCGGAAGCCAGCAGCACTGCGCCCACGGCGGCGAAGACGGTGTAATCAGAAGACGTGACTCCATAAAGCATGGATTGCATCGCGCGGCCTACCAACCACGCACCGAGCAGGCCCAATACCAATCCGGCGAGAGCCAGGACCATGCCTTCGGAAACCACCAGCTTCAGCACCGCGACACGTCCGGCGCCGAGCGCCATACGTAGTCCGATTTCATGAGTCCTCTGCTCGACTAGAAAGGCGATCACGCCGTAGATTCCAAGGGCTGCGAGCAAGAGTGCGACTGCCGCGAAGCTGCCGTAAAGAAACGTCTCGAAGCGGTCCCCGGCGCGCGATTCAGCCACAATGTGGTCCATGGTCTCCGTACCGGCCAGCGGCAATGACGGCGCCATGATGTGCACGGCTGCCGCAATGCTTTTCGTGATCGCCTGAGGATCGCCGCTGGTTCGCACGGCAATCTGCGCCTGCGGCCACGGGCTCTGCGCGAAGGGCACGTACATGATCGGAGAATCGTTCGGCCGATCGCCATACTGCACGGAATGAAAAATTCCGACAATCTGCCAGGCGACCGCAGGGCCGAGTTTGGTGACGCCGGGCACCAGTTCCTCGACCATGATGCGCTGCCGCAGCGGATCAACATTTTTCAGATGCTTCTTCACGAACTGCTCGTCTACCATCGCGACGCGCGGCGAACCGGCTGTATCGCGGTCGTTGAAGTGCCGTCCTCGCAGCACGCGCACGCCGAAGGTATCAAAATATCCGGGCGTCACCATCTGGAATCCCGCGCCGGGACGGTCGGCCGGATTGCCGAAGGGTTTTCCCTCGATATAAAACGGCATACCGAAGCCCGTTCCTTGCACCGGCATTCCCGTCGTCACGGTTGCATTCGAGACCCCTGGAACCGCCTCAATGTTGGCCAGCATCTGCGAATAGAAATTCCGGATCTGGTCCGCTCCCTTTAAACGTTCCTCCGGAACGGGCAAGAAAAAGGTCAGGATGTGATCCGAACGTATGCCCAAATCGAGCTGGGTGATTTTCCAAAAGCTATGAATCGCTAGACCTGCGCCCGCGAGCAGCGTCAAGGCCAGCGCGAATTCACCGATGACCAACACTCTACGGAGCCAGTGGCGTCCGCCGCTGAGCGATCTCCCGGTCTGCTTCAACGTCTCGTTCAAATCGAGCCGTGCTGCCTGAAATCCCGGAGCGCATCCGGCCAAAACTCCCGCCAGGAGCGTGGCGCCCAGCGTGAAGAGCAGCACCGGAATGTTGAGGCTCACATCCGCCTCGGAGGGAAGCGTCTGGTCTGGCATAAACGCAACTACCGCCTTCAAAATTCCCCAACCGAGCCCCACGCCAACCGCCCCGCCGAGGAGCGCGAGCGCCAGACTTTCGGTGAGAAGCTGGCCGAACAATCGGCGACGCGATGCCCCGAGGGAGGCCCGCACTGCGATCTCGCGCTGGCGCGCTGTCCCTCGCGCGAGCAGCAGATTCGCGACGTTGGCGCAGGCAATCAGCAACACAAAACCGACGCCGCCCATCAGCAGCCACAATCCGGCGATGCGCTCCTTGGGCATAAAATCATTACGCAGTGGGTCGACCCTTGCTCCCCATCCCTTGTCCTGCGGATAGACCTCGCCGATGTGTTTGGTCACGGCGTCCATATCCGCCTGGGCTTGCTGTACGGTTACGCCGGATTTCAATCGCCCCATGACCAGCAGCCAGTGAAAATCGTGGTTGATCTGCTCCGGCTTGAATGCCAGCGGAACCAGCAAATCGCCCGGCATGCGGTCTTGCGTGCCAGTCGGCATGACGCCGACAACCGTGTACGGCTGATCGTTTATGCGAATCTGCTGTCCGATAATGCCACGATTGCTGCCGAACCGGCGCACCCACAGCTTGTGCCGCAGAATGACGACGTGATCGTGTCCGGGCAGCGCCTCTTCCGGAAGAAAATCGCGCCCGAGCATGAATTTGATACCCATCCCGCTCTGCATGCCAGGCACATTTTGGCTGCCCTGGACCTGCTCCGGGTTTTGCGTTCCGCCGAGGTTGGCGCTGAAACCCGTCCATGCCCACAAGCCGTGAAAAGACCGGCTCTGATTCTTCCAATCGAGGTAATCGCCAGCCGCCACGCCATTGCGATTGCCCTGAATCTTCGACCAAACGATTACCAACTGGTCAGGATGCGGATAGGGCATTGGGGCGAGCAGCGTCGCGTAGATGATGCTGAAAATCGCCGTATTCGGCCCGATGCCCAATACCAGCGCGAGTACTGCGATGGAGGCAAAGCCTTTGTTTTTCCCGAGCAGGCGGAAGCCAAAGCGCAGATCTCGCCACCAGTCGCTCATTTGATGTCCTTTCCGCACCTGCAGTCCAGCTCATTAAACGATGCAAGCGGCACTTCGGTTTGCATGAACTTTGCATTTTGCGTGCCATGCGCTTCCTGGGGCGGGAAGGCATTTGCTTGTTTCGGATCAGCCGGCCGCGGCCCGCCGGAGCTCGCCGATATCGAATTTCTTCATTTTGAGGAAAGCCTGAGTTACACGCTCGATGCGCTTCTGATCATTACCGCCCAAGACTTCCTGCATCATGGTGGGAGCGACCTGCCATGACAGGCCGTATTTGTCCTTGAGCCAGCCGCATTGTCCGGCTTGCGGGTCCGCCGCGAGCTTCTCCCAGAAATAATCGATCTCTTCTTGCGTTTCGCAAGGCACCATGAACGATATCGCTTCGTTGAAGGCGAAACCGTGCTGGCGCGCAGAATCCATGGCGCCGAACTCCTGGCCAAGAAGAGAAAACTTCGCGTAGCGTACGGTGCCCGGCTTTCAGTGCTCCTCGCCGGTCGCGTAGCGCGCGAGAACCTCCGGATTGTATCGCGGTCAGAGGCGCTCTTGAATACCGATGCATAGAAATTGATGGCTTCTTCCGCTTTGCCGCACACGCCGCCGACGAACATGAGCACGGGAACGATTCTCTGGTCAACGATATTTCCGGGTGCATGGATTACTTGCCAGGAGAGGCCGTACTTGTCTTGAATCCAGCCGTAGCGGGAGCTGAAGGGGTACGTTCCGAGGGGCACGAGAACTTTCCCTGCGGGAGAAAGTTGCGCCCATTTATCATCGACTTCTTCTTCGGTGCCGCACTTCATCTGGAAGGATACAGACGGATTGAATTGAAATAGCGGACCCGCGCTGATGGCCATGAACGGCTGGCCGGCCAGCTGAAAGCTTACAAGTTCGCAGTCACCGGAAGGGGTGCCGGTGAGAGTCGTCACATTCGTGACCTTCGAGCCGGGCAATAAAGAAACATAGAATTCAGCCGCTTCGCGTGCCTGCTTATCGAACCAAAGATGGGGAGTTATTTTGTACATGATGTTCGGTTGCCTCCAGGTATTGTCATCTTTTTGTCGAACCGCGAGGATGGGGATCGACATCGGATAAAAAGATTTTCGCGTGACCCGATGCGCGCGGTGAAATCGCACGCGGTAGCGAGTGAAGGCTAGGCGGCGACTGTTTCGGGAACCGGGTCCAGGTATCGCGCGGTTGGGAGCGGAAGCAATCGCAAATTTACGCGCAGGTGAAAGATGCTGCCGGTACCGGGTGTGCTCTCGGCCCACACCTTTCCTCCCATGGCGGCAGCGATTTTGGAGCATATGGCCAGCCCGAGGCCGGCTCCGCCGAAGCGCCTGGTATTCGAAACGTCGGCTTGTGTAAAGGCTTCGAAAATGCTTTCGAGCTTGCCGGCTGGTATACCCACGCCAGAATCGGAGACGGCGGCGTGCAGCGCGAGCGTTTGTTCATCGATCGGCGCGGCCTGCACGCGCATGAGGACGCCTCCGCGATCCGTGAACTTGATGGCGTTTTCCAATAGGTGAAGCAAGACCTGGCGGAGACGTTCCCGATCTGCCCAGACGCGAGCCGGCAGCGGCGCTTCGGAGTTCCAAGTTAGCGAAAGGTTCTTGGCTCGGGCCGGCCCAGACAGTTTGCCGATGAGCTCTTCGAAGGTTTGCCGCAATGAAAACTCTTCCGGCTTCAATGGCAACCGATCGGCCTGCAGTCTCGAATATTCCAGAACATCGTCGATGATTGTCAGAAGCCCGTTCCCGGAGGCCACTACCTCTTCGAGATAGGTCCGAACGTTCGGCGGGAGATCGCAATCCAAGGCCAATGAGGTCATCCCCAGGATGCCGTTCAATGGCGTTCGAAATTCGTGACTCATGTTGGCGAGAAATTGGTCTTTCGCGCGGCTCGCGGCTTCGGCCGCTTCTTTGGCTGCCCGCAGGTCCTGTTGCGTCTTTTTCATGGCCGTAATATCCATAGTGGTCGCCACTACTTCCGAGCGGCCGGTCGCGGGATTCTTCGTGAGGGCGATGTTATAGAGAGCCCAAAATGGCTGGCCATCGACCCGCTTCATATAAACCTCGACGCCCGTCAACAGACCAGTTTTTTTGAGTCGTTCCTGTATGCGAATACGGTCTTGGGGAGACTGATAATGCGTTTTGATGTCGACGCCGACGATATCCTCCAGCCGGTCATAGCCGAGAACGCTGTAGGATGCGTAATTCGCGTCGATCACGAAGCCGTCGAGGTTTGTCCGGCAGATACCGGCCAGGTTGTGATCCTTGAGTAAGCGGTACTCGGCTTTTATGTTGCGCAATAACCTTATCTGCTTGCGCAGATAACTGGCCACAATCACGGATACAGCCATGACGATGGTGATTACGATGATAAGCGGACTAGCCATTCCACTCGGTCCGCGCACAACGGGCTCCGAACGCCCTGTGCGCTTTTACACTCGGTCCGCGCACAACGGGCTCCGAACGCCCTGTGCGCTTTTACACTCGGTCCGGGCGCAGCGTTCGCTGCGCGCATCATGCGCGATACGTAATCTTATCGGCAATCGGAACTAGAGAGATTGATTATTTCTTCTGAAGCTTGGCCCAGGTGTCGCGCAATTCGACGGTTCGATTGAAGACGAGTTTCTCAGGGCGGCTAGACTTATCGGCGCAGAAATAGGCAAGCCGCTCGAATTGATAGCGGTCACCCGGCTTAGAATTCGCGAGGCTCGGCTCGGCCTTGGCCTGCACGATTTCGAGCGATTTTGGATTCAAGTGCATGGTGAAATCGCGGTCCTGAGGGACGTTGTTGGGGTTCTCCACGGCGAACAGCTTGTCATAAAGCCGCACCTCGACCGGAATGCCGGCGGTAGCCGAAACCCAGTGGATGGTCGACTTTACTTTCCGGGTCTGCTGTCCGCTGCGGGTCTCGGGATCGTAGGTGCAGTGGATCTCGGTGATCTCGCCCGTGCCCGGATCTTTCACGGCATCGTGACATTTGACTATGTAGCCGTAGCGCAAACGGACCTCATTGCCGGGATACAGGCGGTGATAGCCTTTCGGGGGCACTTCACGAAAATCGTCCTGTTCGATCCAGAGCTCGCGACTGAAGGGTATCGATCGCGTCCCGGCGCTTGCGTCCTCCGGATTATTAACGGCGTCCACAAATTCGACTTGACCTTCGGGATAGTTCGTCAGTACCAGCTTCAGGGGATGCAATACGGTCATGACGCGCGGGGCCGTCCGATTCAGATCCTCGCGGATGTAGTATTCGAGCTTCTCAAATTCCGTGACGCCGTTGGTCTTGGACACGCCCAGGTTGTGGGCAAAATTGCGCAAACCTTCCGCAGAGTAACCGCGCCGGCGCATGCCGCTGATGGTGGGCATACGCGGATCCTCCCAGCTTTCGACAAAACCTTGCTCGACCAGTTGCAGCAGCTTGCGCTTGCTCATGACGGTGTAGGTCAAGTTCAAGCGATCGAATTCGATTTGCTGGGGGTGGAAGACGCCGAGCTGCTCCAGGAACCAGTCGTATAGCGGCCGATGATCTTCAAATTCGAGCGTGCAAATCGAATGGGTTATGCCTTCGATTGAATCGCATTGGCCGTGCGCCCAGTCGTACATGGGATAAATGCACCACTCGCCGGCGGTGCGATGATGCGTGGCATGCAGGATCCGGTACATGACCGGATCGCGCATATTCAGGTTGGGCGAGGCCATGTCGATTTTGGCCCGCAGCGTGCGTGCGCCGTCGGGAAACTCGCCGTTCTTCATGCGTTCGAAGAGATCCAGATTTTCTTCCACGCTTCGATCGCGATAAGGGCTGTTCTGGCCGGCTTCGGTGAGCGTGCCGCGCATCGCTCGCACCTGCTCGCCGCTCAAATCACAGACGAAGGCCTTGCCCTTCCTGATGAGGTCCACGGCCCAAAGATATAACTGCGGGAAGTAGTTCGATGCATAGAAGAGCCGATCGCCGAAATCGCCGCCGAGCCACTTCACGTCCTCGACGATCGAATCTACATATTCGGTCTCCTCCTTGGCAGGATTTGTGTCGTCGAAGCGCAGGTTGCACGTGCCTCCGAACTCGTCTGCGAGGCCGAAGTTGAGCATGATGCTCTTGGCATGGCCGACGTGTAGATAGCCATTCGGCTCCGGAGGAAAGCGGGTGCGGACGCGTCCGGCGTATTTGCCAGTTGCGTTGTCGTTGAGAATGATTTCGCGAATGAAATTAGAGGGGGGCGAGCCGGTATCGTTCATTAACCATTCCTAGGGCGGAGTCGATGCGAATCAGGACCGTGTCGTGCCCCAGCACTTCCAGCGTTTCGAAAAGCGGCGGCGCGTTCTTGCGCCCACAAACAGCGACGCGAATGGGCTGAAACATCTGCCCCGGCTTGAGCTTGAGCTCACCGGCAGCACTGCGTAGGGCTGATTCCAGTGTTTCATGGTCGAAGTTCGGAATCCCGGAGAAAACCTGCCTGGCCTTGCCAAGCACCAACGCAGCAGTGGCCGCATCTCCCTTCTGCGGGATCAATTCTGCTGGATCGTAGGGCTTCAATTCCTCGGAAAAGAAGAAGTCGGCTACGGTTGCCACGTCGCGTAACAAACGCATGCGCTCACGGATGAGCGGAGCGATGCGGCGAAGCTTTTCCGGCGTAGCATTCGTGAAGCCGGCTTGCTGAGCATAGGGCATCAAGCGCCGCGCGAGTTCGTCGAGATCCAGCGTGTGCAGATGCTCGGCATTCAGCCACATGGCCTTGGGATCGAAGGGGTCTTCGTCGGTGAAATTGATGGTGGCGTTCGACCGGTTAATGCCCTCGAGCGAGAAGAGCTCGACTAGCTCCTCGCGCGACATTTTTTCGCGATCGTTTTTCGGTGACCAGCCGAGGAGGCAAAGAAAGTTCACGAAGGCATGCGGCAGGAACCCAGCGTCACGATAAGTAGTGACGCTGACCACGGGACCATGCTTGCGTTTCGACAGCTTGGCGCCATCGGGCGCCATCAGGAGAGGCAAGTGAGCGGTGTTCGGCACGTCGACACCGAGCGCTTCGAAGATCAGCACGTGCTTGAAGGTGTTCGCCAGGTGCTCCTGACCGCGTAGGATGTCGGTAATGCCCAGATCGGCGTCGTCGGCGCAGGATGCCATGTGATAGGTGGGCATGCCGGTGGACCGGAGGAGCGCGAAATCTTCGAGGTCGCTCGTCGCCTTGGTCACCGTTCCGTAGACAAGATCTTGTACAACGATTGCGGTGCGGGTTTCGCGTGGGACTCGGAAGCGCAGCACGAACGGTTCGCCGGCTTGGGCGCGGCGATCGCTTTCCTCGCGGGAGAGGTCGCGCATGCCGGGATTACAGAGCCAGGCATCGCGTGAATTCTCTTGGGTTGGATTCTCTTGAGTTGAATTCTCCTGGGCTGCGGATGCGGGCGTGAAATCCCGGTAGGCGTGGCCTTTTTCAAAGATCGCCCAGGCGGCTTGGCGATGGAGCTCGATGCGATCGGACTGACGGTAGAGCTCATCCCAGCCGAGTTCGAGCCACTGGAGGCCTTCGTAGATGGAATCGAGCGAGGTTTGGGTGTTCCGCTCGACGTCCGTATCATCAATGCGAAGAATGATCCGGCCGCCGTTGTGGCGAGCGTAGAGCCAATTGAATATGAAGGTACGCGCGCCGCCTATGTGGAGATAGCCGGTAGGCGAGGGCGCAAAACGGACGCGGATCATAGAAAAACTGAGAGATAGCTCAATGTTATCGAATGAGCGAGAATTAGCTCTCCAGAGAACAAGCCGAAGTCGGAAACCGCCGGAGACGCAGCAGACTCGGTTATGCGCAGACGCACGCGCGTCGTTCGCACTGGGCCGGGCGAATGCAGAAGCCGGCAGTGGCCAACGCTGGTGCCCGCGGCGAACGGTCGCCAAGCGTCATCGATCCATGCATCGACTGCGCAGCCAGCGATGCGTTGTCCGAGCCGAGTATTCTCGCGGATGCGCGCGATATTAAAAGTCACAGATCGAGGGAAATGGAAGACGATGTCGGCTGTGGTTATGCCATCGTCGGTCGACCAATACGTATCGGGGTCGCCATCCAAGACGCGTTTCGGGCCGAAGGCGGTGTCGTTGGCCCTAACATTCGAAGCCACGACGCGCACGGCCTGCTTCGCGAGATTTTGCGAAAAAATTTCGCGTATCCGTTTGCCGAAATCGCGCAAGGATTCAGAATCCTGTTCGTAGATGAGACCACGACGGTCTGGCGGGACGTTCAGTAAAAAGCTCGCACCCCGGCCGACGGAATCGTAATAGAGGGTGAGCAGTTCGCGGCTGGTCTTAACCTTTGTATTCTCGGCCTGGTGCCAAAACCAGCCCGGGCGTATGGAAACGTCGCACTCGGCAGGCATCCAAAACTTACCGTTCCTGGTTCCAGTTGCGGCTTCACTCGCCTTTACATTTCCAGGGGATGGCGCGCCGCCGTCGGCAGCCACAGGGGTGTAAGTTGCCCAGCACGGATCGCCCGCGGTTCCCTTTTCGTTTCCAACCCACCTGATATCCGGGCCAACATCGCTGAACAGAACAGCGCCGGGTTGTAACTCGCGCTCCATTTTCCAGGTGTTATCCCAGTCGTAGTAATGCGCCTTGTCAATGATTCGCTTCTCTCGCGCGCCGCCATAGAATCCATCACCTCCGTTCGCGCCATCGTGCCAGATCTCGAAGATGGGGCCATAGCCGGTAAGTAATTCCCGGATCTGTTGACGATAGATCGTTATGTACTCCGGGTAGCCATAACTCGGCTGGCTGCGATCCCAGGGAGACACATAGACGCCGAATTTAAGACCGTGGCGCTGAGCTGCTTCTGAGACCTCCTTTACGACATCTCCTTTGCCGTTCCGAAACGGGCTATTCTTTACCGATCGCTCGGTAGTTTTTGTGGGCCAGAGGCAGAATCCATCGTGGTGCTTGCAGGTAAGAATCACGCCCTTGCTTCCGGAGTCTTTTAACGTGCTGACAATTGCGTCCGCATCGAAAGCGGTGGGATTGAAGAGCGCGGGGCTCTCGTCTCCGTAGCCCCACTCTTTATCAGTGAAAGTATTGATTGTGAAATGAAGAAAGTTGTAAATCTCCATTTCGCTCCAATGCAACTGGCGGGTTGAGGGCAGGACGCCGTAGGGCTGAGGCGCTGCGGGACTTCGCGCACACGCGGGGAGCGCGTCAACTATGGCTGCGCTTGTGGCGAGGAACGAACGCCGGGAAAAAATCATGTCGTACCCGAGGTCCATAATCTCACCCGGGTGGTTACGGCTGCGGTGTCTTGTTGTGCGCGGCTAAGCAGCTCAGGGCGCGAAATCGACACTTCGCCATAACGGAGCTGGCTCATAGACCACACCGGCCGCCACGGTGCGCCAAACGCGGCGGGTGTTATGGATGTTTTCGAGCGGATCGGCATCGAGCAGCAGCACATCGCCGCGCCTGCCGGGCTCGATCGAGCCGGACTCTTTTTCGACGCCGAGCGCGCGCGCTGATTGTATGGTGGCGGCTTGGAGGGCCTCAAGCGGTGTGAAGCCCGCTTTGGCGTAAATTTCGATTTCGAGATGAAGCGAATACCCGGGGATACCTTGATCGGTGCCCGCGACGATCGGGATTCCGGCGGCGTGCAGGCGGCGCAGCATGCCCAATGCGATGTTCCAGCGCGTTGTGATGTCTGCTTGCCTGGCTGGCGGCGCAGGCGGCGAATCCAGGGCAGCTTTCAATTGTGGCGGGAGATGATCGACGCCGGGCTCTAATTCATCAAGCGGCGCGACATGCGCAAACAATTCATATAAGGCCACCGTTGGATCAAGCACGGTGTGACGCTGTTTGAGAACCGCGATCAGCTCCTTCGCGCGTTCGCCATCCAGGTCGGGTTCCGGAGTCTTTTTGCGATCGGGCTTGCCGTCCGGGCCTGGCTGCCGGCGCTCGAAGTATGGATCGAGGTACTGCAGGTGATTAATCTGATCCATGCCGTCGTTCACACCGTCGATCGCGGTCATGCCTTCGGGGATGTGGCCGGTGACAGTCATGCCGCGGGCATGCGCGGCGGCGGTAATGGCCTTGACGATCTCGGGTTTCACAGAGCTGTAGATCTTGATCTGGCGCGCGCCCGCTGCTTTGTATTTTTCGACCCAGGCGACCGCCTGCTCGGGGGTGTCGGCGATCACAGCGCCTACCGATATCGGTCCCGTGCCGTCGATGATGCCCGCGAATTCGAGATGAGGGCCGATGGCAGGATGACCGGCGCGGTCGAGCTGGTCGTGAATGGTGCGGATGAAATCGAATTCGTTGCCGACATCGCGTACGCTGGTCACGCCGGCTGCGAGATAAATAGGACCCCATTCGACTTGCTCATAATGCGCGTGCATGTCCCACAAGCCTGGAATGGCGAACTTGCCGGATGCGTCGAGCAGCGTGGCGTCTTTTGGGAGTTGCACTCGAGTGCGCGGGCCGGCGGCGGTAATCACGCCGTGCTCTATGAGAATCACGCTATCGGGCACAGGCGGCGCGCCGGTTGAGTTTTCGAGCCTCGCGCCAACGATGGCCAGGCGGTCGGATCTGGCGATGCCGGCATTCGCTGTGAGGCGCGCGAGCGCAGCGAGATCCGCTTTCACGGCTGCCGCGATGAAGGTTCCGAGGCTAGGCTCATAGCGTTCGCGCACGGCTTCGAAGTGGTCGAATTCGGCATCGGTGCTGACGAGCGCGGTTAAATTCTGCGCGTCATCGGTCCATAACGATTCTTCGCCCCAAATCAGGCCCGCGACGGTGTAGCCGTGCATGGCGTGGCCGTTTACATCAAGCGTGCCGGAGGACGCGATGCGCACCTTTGCGCCGGTTGGATAAACGACGAACTTCTGCGGCCGATGATGCGTGAACCACCAGCGCATCATTTGCTCCTGCATCGCGACGGGCGAGTAACCGTCTGTGATGAACCAGGCGCCGGAAGGGCTGAGGGTTCGCGTGGCGCCGGAGATGGTCATGACTAGGTGATCGCTTTTGACCGTTAGGGCGTCGTCCATATCCGACGCTCGAGACGACTTTCCTTTGGCTTCATACGAAATGGGGACCAGGCCGTTGGCGCGCACGACGAACCTGGTTTCCAGCGGCACCTTCGTTCCCCGGTCAGTGAATTCGAAATGCGAGGTGAGGGTGTAAGTCCCTGCATGCTGGTCGATCGAGTACGTTTCTTTGCCGATAGCCTTGGCGAACTTATGAAGAACGAATGTGCCGGAGCCGGCAGGCGGGCCGGCGCGCAAGCAGGTTGCGACGAGAAGCGCGATGCAGAACACGCGTTGCGGCGAATGCATATTCAGTACATTGTTCCGCATCGGGGTTGGAAAATGGGAACAAGGGATGGAAGAGCAAGAAGTATACGCCGCGATCGGAGAGCAAGGATTCGAGCGCTTGATTGCGGCTTTCTACCGGCAGGTTCCGAACGATGACCTGCTGGGGCCGATGTATCGCAAGCGCGATTTTGCGGGTGCGGAAAAACGGCTGCGCGATTTTCTGATTTTTCGCTTCGGCGGCCCGCAGCGGTACATCGAGGAACGTGGCCATCCGCGGCTCAGGATGCGGCATGCTCCTTTCGAAGTGACATCAGGCGCGCGTAACCGGTGGGTGCAACTGATGGAGAACGCAATACGCGAAACCGATATTCCGATGGAGGCGAAGCAGATTTTGCTCGCCTATTTCGAATCAGCGGCCACGGCGATGATCAACCGGTAGTGTTCGCGGATTTTCGTGTTTCGGCGGCTATGCTGGCGGCCGTCGAGCGCGGAACCGGAAAGCTTCTGCACTTTTCTGTACCTCCAGCACTTCGAATCCCGCGCGCTCCAATCGCGCGCCGATTGTATCCGGGTCTACCGGAACCCAGGTATCGCCGAGATGAAGGATCCTGGTTAACCAGCTTTGAAGAGCGTCACTCGCTACGAAGAAACCGCCCGGCTCTAAAACCCGGAACACTTCACGGAACAGCTTGTCTTGCAGTTCGCGCGAAGGGACGTGATGCAGCATCGTGAATGAGACCGATGCCGAGAACTCCGAATCGCGGAAGGGCATGTCAGTGGCATCACCCTCGACAACCCGCACGTTGGTTCCAGCAAGACGAGCGCTCAGCGCGGCAGCCATGTTCGGATCGATTTCGAGCGCAGTCAGCTGCGGCAGCGATGCGTGCAGCAGGTCCGTAGTCAAGCCCGGCCCAGGGCCAATTTCCAGAACATGCGACCCGAGATCTGCATTTCCGACAACCCACGGAACTCGCTGTCTAAGCATGGCCCGCCAACGATCGGAACGGCAAAGCCATTGATGTATGCGATTCATATTTTCGAACTATGTCAGGCAAGATTCAAGCATCCTGGAGAGGACGGTAAACCAGAGTCCGTAGTGAGCAGGGACCAGTTTCATTCCGAACCAGTCAACAAAAAGCTCTTCCAGAAGTCAAATTTCGCTTGGCTGCCTGCAACCGGAACCTGTTTGAAGTCATTGCCGACCTCCATAACCTCTGGCCGGTAGCCGACCGGCTGCCAGTGAGCAACGCCCTTTCCATTCGGATCGCCATGCGTCACGAAATTTGCCCAGTAAGAGGACATGACATTCGCAATTTCCTGATCCTGTGGCGTGAACGGGCGGTCGGACATATCAAGAGTGTCCAAAACGTATGGCAATTCGGAGCTGTGGAAGGCGCCATATCGAGCGGCGTCGGGACCTGGCAGCGTGTGATTCCACAGGTATTCATAGACGAGCGTCTTGGAGGTCTTGGCACGCAATTGCGCCCATAGATACAGCGCCGTTACGTTGCTGTCACGAGCGCTCTCCTCGAAGGCGGCTTCGATCTGCTCTTCGGTTGCGGCCGGATACAGCTTGAGAAACTCGTCGGCTCGATTGCCGAAGCGCTTCTTCACTTCCTGCTGATACGCTTCGACGGTTGTGGGCGTCGCTTGCGGCCCGGCGAGCCCTTCCAGTTCCCCAGTATTCATACCCGTAAGGCTCACTACGTCGTTCTGCCTCCCCTCGGCAAAAACAGTTGGGACCGCCGCCGGTAATAAGTAGCCATCCACAATCGGAATAAACTGCAAACCTGGTTCTGTGCCGGCCAATTTCTGCCAAGGCATGGCGCGAAATTGGGCAAGCGTCGCGGCACCGTATCCATGCATGAACTTCTCGCCATCAGCTTCGGCCTGGGCGAGGGTTTTAGGATCAAGGCGGATTCCCATGCGGCCGACCGTTGAACCGCCGCTTTCCATGATGGCTCCGATGAAAAGCCCCTTTGCGAGCGGAGAGGCTGTAAGGTAGTGCACCGATATGCTTCCGGCCGACTGTCCGCCCACGGTAACGCGCGCGGGATCACCGCCGAAGTGGCTGATATTAGCTTGTACCCAGCGCAGAACGGCGACTTGGTCGAGCAGGCCGTAATTGCCAGAAGCATGATACGGGGCTTCCCGCGTAAGTTCGGGCAAAGCGAGAAAGCCGAACACGCCGACGCGGTAATTAAAGGTAACGACCAGGAGACCTTTTTTCGCGAGCTCCTCCCCGTTGTACAGAGGAACGGCAGCAGACCCGGAGTTAAAGGCGCCGCCGTAAACCCAGACAAACACGGGCAGCTTTTCTGTACTTGATTTCGCCGGCGTCCAGACGTTCAGGTACAGACAGTCTTCGCTGATCTGGTTGTGCGTCATGAACTCATAGGTCCACGGCTTGAATTCGTTGTGGATGGTTTGGATGCAGCTCGAACTGAACTCCTCGCTCCTACGAACACCTTCCCAGGCAATAACGGGCTGGGGTTCGCGCCACCGCAGATCGCCAACAGGTGGGGCGGCAAAAGGAATGCCTTTAAAGACGGTGATGGAAGGGTCGCGTCCGGATACGCCCGCGACCGCACCGCCCGTCACCTGGACGGGTTGGGAGATAGCCGCCGCCAACGCACTCGTCGAAGCGAGTGACACAACAACGATTGAAAAGAACGGTCGGAACATGCATCATGCAGCATATCCCGTGGTGCGTTCTCGCCGATTGAAGGCTAGTGCGCCTTCGTTCCGGTGGTTCGACCTGAATCACCGCCGCCGCTCCAGGTTCCGTCGAGCTTCTCCCCTATTAACCGCAGCTGGATATCGTAATCCTGGCCTTGATACGGAGCCTTGAAGGTGATCACGCCGGCATCGTATTTGAAGTCCTTCGCCGGCTGCTGGGATTCATCTGTCGTGAGAAACCCGGTCAGCTTTCCATGCTCGTCCTTCACTACCAATGTCCAGTGCACCGAATCATCATTAGTCTCCGAGGTCATGTTCCACTTACCGGTGAGAGCGGCATTGTCTTGCGCGAGACAAAAGGACGCGGTCAGAAACGCCAAGGCGCAAAGCGCCAACAGTTTTTGGAAGACATTCAGGGCCATTGTTTTCTCGATACTCCTGACGGCAGTTTATCGTGGCTGCCGAATCCGCGTACTGCCAAGTGAATTCGTTCGGTCAAATCGGTACAATCGGTGAAATCCTTTTACGTGTATGTCGCGAATAAACTCGATTTTCAGGCTGCCAGCTACTGCGAGCGAAATCCTTTTACTGCTCAGTTCGGGATTCGCAGTTTCGGCGGCCGATCCGCCGAGCGAGCCCCCGCATCGCGCGTATCCCGGCTCTATGACTGTGAGCCGTCTGGGCATTGTGGCTACGAGTCAAACCCTGGCCTCGCAAGCCGGGGCTGCTGTGCTGGAGCGCGGGGGAAGCGCGGTCGATGCAGCGATCGCCGCGAATGCCGCGCTAGGAGTCATCGAACCGATGATGAACGGCATAGGCGGCGACCTGTTCGCAATCGTCTACGAAGCCAAAAGCGGCAAAATCATTGGCATCAATGCAAGCGGTTGGGCTCCGAAAGACACCAGCATTGAGTACGTGCGGGCGCATGGAGTTACCGGGAACAGGCTGCCTGCCGGCAGCGCGCAGGCCGTTACGGTGCCGGGAGCCGTAGCCGGTTGGGCTGCCTTACACCATCGCTTCGGCAAGTTACCGCTGAAAGAAGATCTGGCTCCGGCAATAGATCTCGCCAGAAACGGGTTTCCGGTAAGCCAAATGAATGCGCGGGCATGGTCGGAGTACGGATTGCCATATGCGAAAGTACCCGGATTTGCGCCGGTTTTCCTGCCTCATGGGCATCCTCCGGCCGAGGGCGAGGTCTTTGAAAATTCCGATCTGGCCCGAAGCCTGCAACGGGTGGCCGACCAAGGCGCGGCCGGGTTTTATCAAGGTCCTGTCGCTGCCGCTATCACAGATTTTCTGAATTCGCTTGGTAACCCGATGTTGAAGGAGGACCTCGGTGAATTTTCACCGGAGTGGGTAGAGCCGATCTCAACGACTTATCACGGTTGGACAGTGTATGAGCTTCCTCCCAACGGACAGGGCATCGCGGCGCTCGAAATGCTCAATATCATGGAGCAGTTTCCGCTCAAAGAATATGGCCAGGACAGCGCATCGGCACTTCACACAATGATCGAAGCCAAAAAACTGAGTTACGCCGATTTGAACCGTTACGTAGCGGATCAGCGCTTTTCCAAGGTTCCGGTAGCGGAAATGGTCTCAAAGAGTTTCGCGGCGCAACGGGCAAAGCTGATCGGAGACACCGCGAATTGCCACGTGCCTCCCGCTGATCTGACGGCGTCGCTGCTGAATGCGGCTCGAGATACTACGTACCTCTCCGTTGTCGATCGCGATGGCAACATCGTTTCGCTCATACAAAGCAACGCCGCTGCATTCGGAACCGGACTCGTTCCCCCGGGCCTGGGGTTCGTGCTGCAAAACCGCGGCAGCGGATTCTCTCTCGACCCGCTCCATCCCAATGCGCTTGCACCGCGCAAGCGGCCATTTCACACCATCATTCCCGCCTTTCTGACCAAAGGCGACGTAAAGATTGGGTTCGGGATTATGGGCGGGCTAAACCAGCCTCAGGCGCACGCGCAGTTTGTTTCGAACGTTGTGGATTTCGGTATGGATTTGCAGGCTGCGCTCGACGCGGCGCGCTTTACGAAGCCGACGTTTGATGGTTGCGACGTGCTGATCGAATCGCGGGTGCCCGAGTCAGTACTAAAACAACTTCGAAGTAAAGGCCATGAAATTGAGCTTCAGGACGCATTTTCGCAATCGATGGGACGCGGCAATGCCGTCATGACGGATTCGCACGGGATTAAGTACGGCGCGTCCGATCCACGCGCCGACGGCGAAGCCATCCCAGAACATCCGATGTATTGGAAGAGCAAAACACAGTAGGAGCGGCCACCGGAATCTTGCGAATCGTCCTTCCCGAGACGGGCCAGAACGCCTGGCGGTGTGTTTTCGAGGAAGAATTCGATACATTAGAAATCAACTGTTTCGCCTATCTGCTACGGAAGGGGTCTGCGCCGGTCGCCGCGTGTTAGCGCGTACAGCGACACATTGCGCTCAGGACACCTCGTGGCTGTAAACAAGGAGGAGTTGCCATGAGTTTCGTTGATTCAGGACGCCGATGCCGAACCGCACGGTTTTTCTCCCGCACACTGATGTTTGTCGCGCTCTGTGCGGTACCGATCGCAGTTTATGGGCAAGCCTATTTCGGGACGGTCAGCGGTCAGATCACTGACCCAAGCCACGCTGTGATTCCGGGAGCGCAGGTTGTGCTCGTGGACCAGCAGAAGGGCTATCGGTTCACGACCACAACGGACGCCAGCGGAAGGTATCTGTTCAGTTCCGTTCCGCCCGGTAAATATTCCGTATCCACAGAAGTGCCGGGATTTGAGAAATCTGTGCGCACGAACATCGTCCTCAATGTGAATGAGAATGCCACGGCGAACCTTGCCTTAAAGGTGGCGACCGCAAGGCAGACAGTTGACGTGCAGTCCCAGACGCAGAACCTTTCAACCGAGGACGCGGAAACCGGACAGGTGATAAACCGTGAATTCATCAATAATCTGCCTCTGGTCGATCGTTATGTGCTCGACTTTGTCGAGCTCGGGCCGGGTGTCAACAACATGAGTGACCAGAACTCGGTCGGTGACACCGGAACGAACTTTGTCTCCAACGGCAGTCGCGGCGCGAGTGCGGACATTCTCCTGGACGGCGCTTCCATCACCAATTTCGAGCCCAACGGCGGGATCACACAGGTTACGTACGTACCTTCGGCAGAAGCAGTGGACGAATTCAAAGTGCAACAAACGAACTTCAGCGCCGAATATGGCTTTACCGGGGCATCGGTGGTCAACATGATCACGCGTTCCGGCACCAACGCCTTTCATGGCAGCGCCTACGACTTTCTTCGCAACGGGATCACGGATGCGAATAACTGGTTCAACAATGAGAATGGCGTTCCGATGCCCCCGGTGCATCGCAACAATTACGGCGGCACCGTCGGCGGACCCATTATCAAGAACAAGACCTTTTTCTTCTTCGATTGGGACGGCACGCGCGCTTCGGACATGAACACGTATCAGGCCGGCGTTCCGAGCGCGGCCGAACGAAACGGCAACTTTGGCGAATTGTGCGCGGCAAACGGCGGTAGCTTCGATTCCAGTGGACTATGCAGCACTATTGCCGGGCAACTTTATGACCCTTATTCGGGAACGTTCCAAACGCCGGATAATGGCGCGGCCGGCGCGTACCGCAGCGCTTACATCCCGTTCAACAATCTAGCCACTTACGTCAGCCCCGGGAATGCCAATCTGAACGGAACTCCGTATCAGTTGCCTCACACGCCCGGAAACCTGATCGATCCCGTTGCGCAGAAGTTGCTGAACCTTTTTCCGGCGCCGAACATTGCAGGCGGCAGCATCTACGATAACTGGATCGGATCGGGAGCGACCGCAACGGCTAGCGACCAGTACGATATTCGGATCGATCACCGGTTCAGCGATAGAAACCTGATCACATTCAAGTACTCACAACAATGGGGCACGACGTCGCCATACAACTGTTTCAAGGATTTCGCCGATCCATGCGGCAGCGGCGCCAATGGTGGCAAGGCGCATGTGTTCGCAATCAACGATACGCAAACCTTCAGCCCGACGCTACTGCTGAACAGCACGATCGGGTTCACGCGAGGATCGGAGTTGATCGACGCCTACAACCAGAGTGCGAACGCAAATCCGCTGGGCACGCTCGGGTTCCCTTCGTATCTTCAGACAAACGGCTTTGTAGGCGTTCCGGCCGTGTTCGTGGAGAGCGGTTATTATTCGGCTGGTTTTACCAGCATCGGGCAAAATCCTTATGGCAATTACCGGCAGGGGCAGGACACGGGCCAAGTAAGCGAGCTTTTGACAAACGTGCGCGGCAATCACGAACTGAAATTCGGCTTCGAGGGCCGCTTGCACCAGCAGAATTATATTCAGACCAATGCTCCGCTGGGCTATTTCCAGTTCGACAACACAGGCAGTTCACAGTGCCCGGTAGCTGATATAACGCAATGCGGCGGCGACGCTATGGCCAGCTTGATGATGGGGCAGATGCTGGGCGGCGGGCAAACCTTTTACGAGAATCAATTCGAACCGGCGACGGAAAATTTCCAATACGCCGGCTTTGTTCAAGATAACTGGAAAGTCCGGCATAACTTGACCCTGAACCTAGGGCTTCGCTATGACGTGTCCCTGCCCAGGACGGAACGCCACAATCGCATGAACTGGTTCGACCCGAACGTTGTCAGTCCGCTGAACGGCGGCAGCATCTCTTATACCGACCCGATTAGCGGAGACAATGTAACTCGCACGTTGTACGGCGGGGAAATGTTTACGAACTCCAACATTCGTACTAACTGGCAGACGGATTGGAAAGATTGGCAGCCGCGTTTCGGGTTCGCTTATCAGATCAAGAAGAACACAGTAATTCGTGGCGGATACGGCATTTACTACGACCAGTCTCGATCCGGAGCCAATGGTCTCTTGAGTTACGGCTCGCAAGGATTCAATCAATATACCAGCGCGGTCACCACTTACCAAAATGATGGCGCAACACCCTATTTGCATTTGAACAATCCTTTCCCTAACGGGCTGATCGCCCCGACGGGCAGCTCGCTTGGTTTATTGAACGATGTCGGCTACGGTGCTATCGGCCCGCTCCGTACGGCGGTCGCGGCCAGAACGCCTTATGAGCAAAGCTGGAGTTTCGGCGTTCAGCACGAATTGGGGGCGAACGTTCTGCTTGACCTGGAGTATGTCGGGAAGAAGGGTACGCATCTGTATTTCGCCGGGGACAATAACTTCAACACTTTAGGGCCCCAGATCGAGAATCTAACCCCGACTCAAATCGGAAACCTTGGTAATTACGTGGCGAATCCGTTCGCGTCGCTCCTCACAGGCTCGTACTATACGAACAGCGTGCTCACGAGTCCGACCGTTCAGGCTTACCAACTGCTTTTGCCTTATCCACAGTTCACGGGCGTAACGACGGATGAACCGCCGAGCGCGAACTCCATCTACAATGCGATGCAGATCACGGTGCAGAAGCGGTATTCGAACGGCCTGCAAGTGCTGGCGAACTATACGTGGTCTAAATCAATCGACGATTCGTCGATGTACGACACGAACGTCGGCTGGATAGGAAATTATGGCAACAACTCGGGTATCGGCTTGCAGGATCCGAACCGAGCCTATCTCGAACGCAGCCTTTCGACCTTTGATGTCCCGTCTCAGTTCAAGGCGAGCTACACGTATGATCTGCCGATTGGAAGAGGAAGAGCTTTCTTAAGCAACATGCCGCGAGCGCTGGATCTGATTGTGGGCGGATGGAAAACTGCCGGAATCTGGACCGTTCAGGACGGCTTCCCGCTTCAATTTACGGTTGTAAATGGCGGAACTCCCATATGGACTTACGGGCCGCAGCGGCCTAATCTCACCGCCACGCCAGAGCGCACGGGCGGCCCCGATTCTAACTGGATTAATAACTACTTTGCCAATCCGGATGTATTCCAGATACCTGCTCCTTACACGCTAGGCAATGCGCCACGGACGGTGGGCAGCGTGCGGAGTCCGTTTCTATTCACGACTAACTTGTCTATCATGAAGGACTTTGGGCTCTCCACGCACGACGAAAATCTGAAGCTCGAACTGCGTTTGGAGGCGGAGAACGCCTTCAACCATCCCATATTCGGCACACCTGATACTTACGTCGGCGATCCCAATTTCGGCGTGATCAACTATACAGCTGTTGGACCGAGGCAGTGCCAACTGGCGTTGAAACTATACTTTTAATCGCAAATTCCTAATGAGAATGCAGAATAACTGGCGCTCAATCGCCTACGTTCTCGGTTTGTCTATGCTCTTTTTGGAAGGAATCGCACTCGGTCAGACCGTAGTCGTCGATGCCTCACCAAACCACGTTGTAAACTCATTCAGCCCTGTCAGGTCGCTAGGGGGCGCCATTGATCGGTTGCGGGGAGGCCCGACCAAAGAAGACAACGTCAAACATACCGAACGGCTGCTGACCGATCCAATCCTGAAAGAGATGCTTGGCGCGGGATGGCAGACCGTCACGTATCGCCAGAACACCGAATTGATGATTGAGGCGTGGCACTGGAATGCGCGCGGCACGTGGAGTAACGCAACCAAGCAGGAAGGCTATTTCACGGGCAGCGCGGAGCCTACGGACGAAAAGATTCGTCACTCCTGGGCATACCCTTTACCGCACCGAGGCGCCACGCTGGGCGATGGCAACGGTTGGTCTCGCTTGACGGACGGTAATCCGAACTCCTACTGGAAGAGCAATCCATACCTGACGCAGCCCTATACAGGCGAGGACGATTCCTTGCATCCGCAATGGGTGATGATCGACCTCGGCGCCAAGGTGAATGTGAATGCGATCAAAATCGACTGGGCGAATCCTTACGCAACACGTTACATCGTGCAGTTCTGGACGGGAGAACTAGAACCGTTTTACGAGGGCATCAACAAAGGTACTTGGCAAGCCTTTCCCATGGGAACAGTTACTGATGCGCGAGGCGGAAGTGCGCTGCTAAAACTGATGAACTGGCAGATTCCCGTCCGGTACTTACGGATATGGATGACACATTCATCGAATACATGCGACACGCACGGCCCTGAAGATAAGCGCAATTGCCTGGGATATGCCATCAACGAACTCTATGTAGGAACCATTGCGCCTGGCGGGCAGTTTACGGACGTTGTGAAGCATTTGCCTAGCAGGCAGCAAACGATCACCTGGCCTTCTTCCGTGGATCCCTGGCATGCTGCGTCCGATCTCGACTACGGCCGAGGAGATCAAATCGGCTTCGATTTCTTTTTCAATTGCGGAGTAACTCGCGGCGTCCCCGCTATCATCCCGATAGCGATTCTCTATAACAATCCTGAAGACGCAGCGAATGAGATCGCTTATCTCTACAAACGAAAATATCCGATCGCAGGCATCGAAATGGGCGAGGAGCCGGATGGACAGCGCGTCCTACCCGAGGATTACGCCACGCTCTACGTGCAATTTGCGAGAGCAATTCACAAGCTGGTGCCGGAAGCGCCTCTTGGCGGCCCGTCTTTCGAGGGAACCGAAGGGGATGTCGATTCCTGGGCAGACGCGAATGGAAGAGTCTCTTTCCTCGGCCGCTTTATCGATTACCTCAAAGCTCACGATGCTCTGAAAGAGTTCAGCTTTTTTTCTTTCGAGCACTACCCGTGCGGCGCCGGAGGAGGAGAAGGAAAGATTTGCGCCGATTGGAGTTCGCTTTATTGGGAGCCGGCCTTCGTCAATCATCTTATTCAGGCCTGGAAAGACAATGGTCTTCCACCGAATCTTCCTTTCTATATGACAGAAGGCAACGACCTGGAGGATGGTGGGCCGGAAACTGTGAAGCGCGGCCTTTGGCTAGCGGATTACGTCGGGTCGATGATGACCGCAGGCGCAACTGGCACTTACTATTTCCATTACATCGCCTCGATCGGGGGTCATGATGGCTTTTTGCCTGTAGACGAAAATGGCCGCGTAATTTATTATCCGCCGCAGTATCTCGCAACGGAAATGATCACCAAGGAATGGGTCCAGCCGATCGACTCTTCACACAAGCTGTTTAAAACGTCGACCGATGTAAAGGATCCAAACGGAAATATTCTTGTGACGGGTTACACGGTGAAACGTCCTGACGGAAAGTGGTCCATCATGCTAGTGAACAAAGACAAAGATCAGAACCACGTCGTGAAGATCAGCTTTCGAGATGCGGAGAACGGGCAGGATCGCTTCTTTTTAGGCCCTGTGGATCGAATCGTCTTCGGCGCCGCCGAATACCAATGGCAAGGACCTCCCATCTCGCACGACCGCGCTAGCGGTGAGAGCAGCCGGCAGAGTAACGTAAGGAGCGGGCACCCGGCGCCTGATGGACCTCCTTCCAAATCGACGGTCACCTCGCACGGCGCTGACACCGCGTACGTCTTGCCCAAGGCCTCGATTATCGTGCTGCGCGGTCAAATACAGTAGCTTCGAAAATACGCAAGGCGGCCGAGGCGCTCGCCGCCATCGCTCACCTTCCTTGCTTCGCGGCGCGCCCCCGCGCCTGCAAACGCCAACCCCATATCATGACCGCGACGAGCACGACGCCGTCCAGGGCCAGGACACATATGAACGCGGGTGCATATTGCGGATATCTATCCCACAACAGGCCGACCGGAACGCCCGTGCCATAGAGGAATAACACCACTCCGATTCCAACCGCCCAGACGCGCCACGTCATGAGACCGCGACGGTACGACTCGCGGAGCATGACCAGGTCCCAGAGAAGTTTCAATAGCTCAAACATAGAATGTTCTCATCAACTGACTGGAATCAGCTCGGTCCAGCCTTCGCGAATGGGATCGACGGTCCCGTTCGGGTCGAACATTGGATCGTTATTGAGGACGACCTCGCTTCTGTCGCTTGAGATCCAGTTGTGCATGTATTGATTGGAGGTTTCGATCTTTCGCCCGGTTTGAGGATCAATGAAATCCTGACGATTCAGAGAATCCAGTACCTGAAGATGCGCGGCGTGATCGATCTCGGCTTGCTGCGCGCGATCGGCGGCCATCGCGTGCTGCGCGGTTTGGACCAGGTTATCGTTAAACCGCTGCCCTCTGGCAATCATGTTGGCGGTCACTTGCCGGTAATGCTGCTGGATGGCCTGGAATTGCCTGTCTTGCGCCGCTTGATATTGCGCGAATGCCGCTTTCATACGCTCGATGACTTCCTGATCCCATTCGCGATTAATCTGCGGAGGACCCAGCTTGAGGGCGGCGATCTGGGCGGCGAGCCGATCGAGCCCGCCCCTGAGGGCTCGCCTGATCCAGATGCCGTGCGCCTGGCAGCTAGCCACGGAGCGGGCCGCTCGGTGAAGCACCGGGAAAGCGCGCTGATCGCTGACCATGCATGTGATGAGGGTGCTGAGCTGTTCCTGTACGAATCGCCCGTCGAGCACGTATTCTATCCGAACCTTTCCGGCATCGGCCAGATTACGAGTATGCAACTGCCCGTTATTCATATCCATGGCCGCTTGCTGCCGGCGCGCCTCCTCGAGGCCCTGCTGCTCTTTGGAGGAGAGGGGCTCGATGCCGAGGATCCGCGCGGTGGGATGGATGTGCGGCACCGCAATGTTCAGAAGGAAAGCCGTGGCGGAATTAATCGCGATAGGCGCGCACTTGGGACCTTCCGGGCTTGTGCCATCGCTCGACCACATCCATTGTGCGCCCGGCAACTGCATAGCTGCATTCACGCCATCCGGCGCCACCGCCGAGTAGGACATGCCGTCGGCGGGAGTCGAGGGACCGTAGCAACCATGTGGCCCCAGAATCATGCCGATGAACTTCCAATTGGCGGGGATCTTGAGCGTGTAGGCATTCATGTTCAACACGGGGTCGTTGATTTCGACGCTCCTGGTTCCGCTACCGCCATCGGCGTATGCCGTCTGCACGAACCAACCACCGATGCTGAAAGACGCGAGCAGGGCGGCCAGCAACCTCGCCGATACATTTGATTTGCTCATTAATTAATCTCCTCGACCTTTTTCGCTTCGAGCGACGTGTTCACGAGACGGAGCTTAACGGGAAGTCCTCCGACGGATGGCGCGGTTTGACGGACAATATTCTCGAACTGCGCAACCAGTGCCGGGTTATCCCAAACGGCTTGTCCGACAACGAAAGACAGAGCCACGCCATCGCTGTGTTTTGCGAGAAAAACGTCGGCGCCATGGTTTTCGAAAAAGCCCGCAGAAGTAAGCGCCTGTCCGAGCGCTTGTGCATCTTTTTCGGTGGGCGTGCCGGAGTAATAAACCTCGTCTTTGCCGAACGCAACCTTACCAACGACGGATTCTTTCTGGACTTCGCGGTCGGTATTCAACAACCGAACGCGTATGGGAAATCCCCCCACAACGGGCGCGACCTCGCGTCCAATTTCTTCGAATTGCGAAACGGTGTTCGGGTCGTTCCACGCTCCCTGTTTGATAACGAAAGAGACAATCGTCCCTTCATTTCCCTTCGCGAGCGAGACGCTGACGCCTCTGTCTTTCAGATAACCGATCTCTTTGAGCCTGTTGCCGAGCGCCTGCGCATCGGATTTGGTGGCTAAACCTGAGTAGGAAATGTCGTCATTGGCACCGATCGTGATCGAAGGATCGCGTGTCAGGCGAAAACCAATTAAGATACAAATCACAAGCGCGCAGAAGATGGCTAATCCGAATCCAAATGCGCCTCCCTTGGAACCCAGCCGTCCTCCGCGATCCGTATGATCCTTCACCGCCCGGCCCTGCAACGAGCGGGCGGACCACTGAGTGCCGAGCAGAAGCCCGAGGCCGAGTATTGTGGTGACCCCTCTCGGAAGATTCCAGGTGATCAGTATGGCTAATGCCGCGATCGCAATGGTAAGGATCAGCGTTATCGCGGCCTTAGGGGCCTGACCCAGCCGGCGATAGTTCAGCGCCATGAGCGAGCCTCCGGCGGCCGGTGTGCCGAAGAGCGTGGCAAGCGCCACGGCATTCGAATCGAACAATTTGTAGGCTGGAGCAGGTGTTTGAAAAGGAGTGGATGACATGTATTCTCGTTTCCAGCAGCATGCAACAGCGAAGTGCTTCAGCAAAAGTAGGTTACGGGCCAGAGTCCAGGTAGGTAACGGTGTTTTCTCCGAACTGAGGCCGCAGGGTTTTAGTACTCGCTCGCGGCTGCGTAGTGAAATCGATTAGAGAGATCCCGGGGTCGTCTACCGTAGTGCTGGGGGATTCGGATCGACGGTACTCTTCCCGCTAACCAGGTCCTGTAGCCGGTCCCGTTCGGATGCCTGGATGTGCGCCGCGATCATCGATTCTTTCTTCCATTCGGCCTCGCGTCCGGCGCCGCGCAGAATCTGCGCTCGAACATAGTGAATGCTGGCGCTATCGGGCGCAAGCCGCTCGGCCGCATCAATCTCCATCAGCGCGTCTTTCCAGTCTTTCCGCTCCCGTAGCGCCTTGGCCAGGCCAAAATGCGAACTCGCCAGGTTCGCATCCAACCGGACCGCCTGCCGGAAGTATTTTTCCGCTTCAGGCAATTGGCCCAAAGCTTGTGAAATCGTGCCCAATTGATCGTAATCGAGCGCCAGATCGGGCTCGATCCGGATATCTTTCAGAAATTCCTCGCGCGCACGCGCCGGGTCGCCTAAGCGCCGCGCCACCGCGCCCAAAAAGTAATGCACCACCGGCAGCTTGGGGTTCTTTTCCGCCGCCAACTCGAACTCTTTCTGCGCGCTCTCATCCTGCTGACGCGACAAGTACGCTTTGCCAATGTATAAGTGCACTTCCGCTGAATCTTCTCCCACCCACATCATTTGCGCAATCGCTTTTTGCTCCAGCTCCGGATGATGCGCGTCGTCCGCCGCCGCCGCCATCACATACAAATAGGCCAAGTCATCCGAATGTGCATCCCAAATTTGTTCAAGCAGCGGCAGCGCTGCGCTATACCGTTCCGCAAAAACGTCGCACAATCCCAATAGATAAGTCGCCTGCGGATTGCCCGGCTGGTCGCGGAGCACGCTTTCGAGCGGCTCAATCGCCTCGGAAAAGCGATTTTCGTGGTAATAGATCAGCGCAATATTCAGCCGCACCCCAGCAACATTCGGAGCCAGCCGCTCGGTCGTGCGCAACTCCCGCATGGCAGCATCCCATTGCTGCCGCCGCATATACACCACCGCCAGATTCCCGTGCGCGCCCGGATCGTTCGGCGCCCGTGCCAGAATCTCGCGGACGGCCACTTCCGCCCCGGCTAGATCTCCGGCCGCCAGCGCATGCTGCGTTCGGCTATACAACTCGGTGCTCGATTCCCCGAGCAGCGCCGTCCCCAATAGACACAGCAGTAGAAGCTTGCGATCCATCAAGATACAGTACCGATCATCTTGACAAACATTTGATAAAAGCTTGACATAAAGCTTATTCCCGGTTAGAGTACCGAGCTAGAACTCGCTTGTAAATCAATTCAGTTGCCAATCAGCCTCACGGAGATTAATGCCATGATGCAGGGATTTCTGAGGTCAGCCGCGCTGCTGACGCTGTTTGTTTGTGCCTCTGTTTCTGCACTCGCCCAAGGTACGGGTTCCATTAGCGGAATCGTTCATGACAGCAGCGGGGCCGTCATGCCCAATGTGCGAGTCACGATCACCAGTGTCGAACAAGGCACCACCTACAAAACAACCACCAATTCCGCCGGCGAGTATTTGCAAGCCGCTCTCCCGCCGGGCGCCTATAACGTCAGCGTCGAGGCCCCCGGGTTCAAAACCTTCGAGGTGACCGGCATCGTTTTGCGGGTTTCCGAGAAAACTCGTGCGGATGCAACCCTCTCGATAGGCGCGGTTCAGACTACCGTCGAAATTCAGGGCTCCGCTACTCAGGTGCAAACCGAGACGGCGGAACTGTCGGGCGTGGTGACCGGGAAGGAAATTTCCCAGATCGTCCTGAATGGGCGCAATTTCACTCAACTGGTTAGCTTGACGCCCGGCGCGAACAACCAGACCGGCCAGGATGAAGGCACGGTCGGTGTTTATGGCAGTGTCGCCTGGAGTATCAATGGCGGCCGCACCGAATACAACAACTGGACGGTCGATGGCGGCGACAACATGGACTCGGGCAGCAACGGGACGATCAACGTGTATCCCAGCCCTGACGCGATTGCCGAATCCAAGGTGCTGACCTCCAATTACGGTGCGCAGTATGGCCGCAACGGCTCTGGAACTGTTGAGACCGTCATCAAATCCGGCACGAAGGATTTTCATGGCGACGCCTATGAGTTCGTTCGCAACACCGATTTCAATGCGCGTAACTTCTTCGCCGCCAGCAACCCGGCGTACCACAAGAACGATTACGGCTACACTATCGGCGGCCCGGTCTTTATCCCGGGGCACTACAACAAAGACAGAGAAAAAACGTTCTTTTTCTGGAGCCAGGAATGGCACAAAGACATCCAGCCGACCACTTTCGATACGCAAGTGCCATCAAATCAGGAAAGGCAAGGCAATTTCGCCGATGTGTGTCCGACGGCTGGAAGTCCGGTTAACAGCACTGGTTTTCCAAACTGCCCGGTGAATCCGGCCACCGGCGCCTACTTCCCGAACAATACTGTGCCGATCGATTCCAACGCGGCGGTTCTAGAGCCCATGATTCCGGCCGCGACCAGCGGGAGCGGGTTCACCTCTTATTTCAATGGCTCACTGAGCGTGCCGACAAACTGGCGCCAAGAATTGGTTCGCGTCGATCAGAACTTCAGCGATAGGGAACACTTTTTCTTCCACTTCATCCACGATTCCTGGGATACCATCACTCCGACTTCATTATGGAGCGGCGACACGTTCCCCACCGAAAGGACCAACTTCGTTGGACCGGGCAACAGCTTGGTGGCGCACATGGCAAGCAGCCTATCGCCGACCCTGCTGAATGAATTTACGTTCTCCTTTACCGAGGACAAAATCTTTCTCACTCCCACCGGCGTAGTCGCACGACCGTCTTCACTGACGGTCGGCGGCTTCTTCGACAACGGTTTCGGCGGAAAGTTGCCGGGCGTTCAGATTCAGTCCCCATACAACTTCACGGCTGACGCGGCCGGTTATCCCTGGACGAACTCCAACCCCACCTACACCTATAGGGATCAGATCGCAAAGATCTGGGGCGGGCATAATCTGTACATTGGCTTCTACTATGAGGCACTACAGAAGAACGAAGACGCCAGTGCGGAAACGCAGGGTTATCTGAACTTCTACAACACATCGACGGTCACGAGCGGCAATTCCTGGGCGGATTTTCTGCTGGGCCGGATTGGCGCCTTCAACCAGACCAATCAGCAAGTGAAGTATTATTATCGCTCGAAGGTCGGCGAGCCCTACATTCAAGACGACTGGCACGTCACGCCGAAACTCACGGTCAACCTCGGTCTGCGCGTCAGCTTCTTCGGCACTTATCCGGAGAAGTATCATAACTTCTATAACTTCTTCCCGAATCTATATAACCCCGCACAGGCGCCCACAATCGACGTAACGGGCTCCATCACAGGCACCGCGGGCTCCCTGGTTCCCGGATCGGGTAACTTCTATGACGGCATGGTGGCGTGCGGCACAAACGGCACTCCCTCCGGTTGCATGAAGGACCGCCTCGTCAATCCCGCGCCGCGCGTCGGTTTTGCGTGGGATCCGTTCGGTAACGGTAAATGGGCCATTCGCGGCGGCTACGGCCTCTTTTTCGAGCACCTGAATGGCAACGAAGCAATATCGGGTCTGGAAGGTAATCCGCCCGGAATGCTCAACCCGACCCAGTACAACATTGCCTGTTATACCTGCATCGGCGGCGGCGGCCTTTCGGGGACCATCGGAACAACGGCCTACGCGGGCCAGGTCAACTGGCCTTATGTGCAACAGTGGAATTTCGACATTCAGCACGATCTCGCTCGCAATACGGTAGCAACCGTCGCATACGTAGGTAACAAGGGCACGCACCTGTCGGATCAGATCGATGCGAATCAGTTGCTGCCGGTACCGATGAGTCAAAACCCCTTTGCCGCGACAGGCCAGCCGCTGACCAAAGCCGCGTGCGGTACCGTGACGAACGCCGGATTCCCGAATGTCAGCGCGGTCGTGAATGGCGCGACCATTACCGGTCTGGCCGCGCAGGATATGTCCGTCGCCTGCGGCAGCGTTCCGGCCGATTCCTATCGCCCGTATCACGGCTTCAACAACATTGCCTACATTGAGCAAGGCGCCAATTCCATTTACAACGCCCTGCAATTCTCGTTGCGGCGCACTATGGGCTGGTCGCAGGTGACGGTGGCCTACTCCTACAGCCACTCAATTGACGACTCGTCCGATCGTTACGACACGAACTTCGTCGACTCGTACAATCTGGCTCTCGACCGCGCCACTTCGAATTTCGATGAAACCCACATTCTGACCATCGGATACGTTTTGGACCTGCCACTGTTGAACAGCCACAAGGGTTTCGTGAGCAAGGCGTTCGGCGGCTGGCAATTGTCAGGCCTGACGACCTACCATACCGGCACGCCCTTCAGCGTTCTGGTCGCGAGCGGGAATAACTTCATCCCGGGACCCGGCGTCGGCAACGGCACCGGTCAAAGCGGCGGCTTCGCCGATATTGTCGGCAACCCCTATAGCACTCCATCGCAAGCCGGCGTCTACGGAGTTCTCGGACCGCTGCTCTATAATCCAAGTGCTTTCGCCGCCCCCACCGGCCTTACCTTCGGTAATGCCGGGCGCAACATCCTGCGCAACCCCAACGTTCTGAACTTCGACATGGGCCTGTTCAAGGACTTCTATGTGACCGAAAAGAGGTACCTTGAATTCCGCGCGGAGGGTTTCAACGTCTTCAACCACACCGAGTTCAGCGGCGTGAACAACACCCTGAACTGCTACAACGCGGACGGTACCGGCTGCGCCGCTCCATCGAATGGTTTTCTCATGCCGAACGCTGCGCACGAACCACGCCTCTTGCAACTGGGCCTGAAGTTCATCTTCTGAGCGGAAAGACGCTCGAGGGTGAGCGTCAGCTCAGGCGTGCGCGCCGGGCGCATGCTGCTACGCATCGAGAATTCATCGGCGCACCAGGGTACTCGAAGGCTGGGGTAGATTAGGATAGCGAGTTTCATGAGGCCCCGCCCGGGATGCACGCAAGGCCGCCTGTTCGCCGCCGCCTGCTTGGTCACCGTGTGTGCCTGTCCCGCCTTTTCCGACCACCTCTGTGCCGGCTGTCACCCAAGAGAAGTGACGGGTTTCCTGGCGACGCCGATGGCCCATTCAATGGGACCGGCTGGCCGGGGACCTTCCGGCACGCTGTACCACAGCCTTTCCGGCACTCGCTTCACCATTCATTCATCGACCGATCACATGACCCAGCGGATGGAGCGTGACGGTCTCGCCTCGCAGTATTCCATAGCGTATTCGGTCGGCTCCGGGGCGCATGCCGTCTCTTATCTCATCGAGGTTGGAAATCACCTCTTTGAGTCGCCGTTGAGCTATTACGCAGCGTCAGGGTGGGGAATGTCACCCGGGTACGACAATTTGAGGGCTCCGGATTTTTACCGGGCTGTCCGGCCGCAGTGCCTTTTCTGCCACGTCGGCCAGGCGCTTCCGATACCCGGCACGTTGAACGCGTACCGCAACCCGCCGTTTGCAGCGGAAGCGATCACTTGCGATCGATGCCACGGGCCCGCGACGATGCACCTACGCAATCCCGTACCGGGATCGATCATCAATCCTGCAAAGCTTCCGCCGCGCGCTCGCGACAGCGTTTGCGAGCAGTGCCACTTGGGCGGCGAGGTGCCCGTTCCGAATCCTGGCAAAGAGATGACTGATTTTCACGCTGGTGAGAATCTCGAAGACGTCTACACGGTTTACGTTTATCAGTCGTCGCGGGCCTCTGCGCAACCGAACGCTCTCACGATCATCAGCCAGTCGCAGCAACTCGCCTTGAGTAAATGTGCGCGGAACAGCGGGGATAAGCTCTGGTGCGCCACCTGCCACGATCCGCATGCGCTCCCGAAGGATCCAGTCGCTTATTTTCGCGCCCGCTGTCTCCAATGCCACGGCGCGGCGCTTTTGACGTCGCATCCCAAGCCCAACCAGAATTGCTTCGGCTGCCACATGCCGCGTCTGCCGGCAGGGCGAGGCGGGCACACCATTTTCACCGACCATCGCATCGCCATCTATACGCCGCAAGAACTGGCCGCGCTGCGTACCCCGTCCCTGGTTGACGGCAGCGCCCCGGCAAGCAATGAAGATGCGCTGGTGCCCTGGCACGATCCGCCGCCCCAGTTTGCGGACCGGAACTTGGGCCTTGCCTATGCAAAGGTCGGCGACAATTTGGAGTCGTTTCCGTTCGTTCGCCGGGGTTATCAGCTGTTACTCTCCGCGTCGAAGGATTTTCCGAACGATCCGGTTTTACTCAGGGCGATGGCCAAGATCGTAAGTGGGACGAAAGCAGAGGCGGACGCGGAGGCCCTGTTCGAGAAGGCGCTTGCCGTCCAACCTAACTCAGCTTTGATTTACGACGACATGGCCTTCGCCGCGCAAAACGCCGGAGACAATGAGAACGCCACCGAATATCTCGAAAAGGCATTGCAGCTCGATCCTTTTCTCGTACCTCCTTACGAGCATCTCGCCCGGCTATATGCCGCCAACCAGCAATTAGTGCTCGCACACCAAACTTACGCACGCTTCCTAAAGATGTTTCCCGAAAATATCGAAGCCAAGCGCGATGTACTTCGCAGCCCCGATACGTTTCCACACCGATAGCGTGGGCGCGTCGATCAACACTGGCAACACAGGTGATTTCGTTAATCTGAACTGGGCGCTCGGGAGATTAATCCGCAAGAACGCTATAATGCGGGTACCCTACACAAACCTGCAGCTAGCAGTGGCTACATTACTGAACCCGTGAGCGCGTTAAATTCCCGTGATTCGGCAGCCGCCGATATCCCGCCGCCGTTGGTGGCGCGCCAACTGGAGACCATCCTTTCGAGCGAGGGCTTCAAGAACTCCAGCCGACTAAGCCGGTTTCTGCGCTATGTCGTGGAACACTCAGTGCGAGGCCAGACCAGCTTAAGAGAGCGCCAGATTGGCGTGGATGTATTTGACCGTGACCAGGATTACGACCCGCGCGAAGATCCAGTGGTGCGCGTGGAAGCACGGCAACTTCGCTTCAAGCTGGCCGACTATTACGGAACCGCGGGGCTTACAAACGAGATCCTGATCAGTTTACCCAAAGGTGGATACGCGGCGCATTTCGAGCGGCGAGTACCGGTTGCGGTCGAGTCCTCGGGTGACGAGAAAACTAATGCGAGCCCAAAAACTAATGCGAGCCCAGAAAAGTCTGCGCGTCCCAGAGCTCGCTCGAAATGGGCGATTTTGATGGCAGGAATTGCGGTAGGAGCGGTTGTTCTGGCGCTTGGCTATATGTCGATCGGCAGGGGGAAGGATGCCGGTCGGCGCGCGCGACCTACAAATCCGGAAGCTCGGGATCTATACCTGAAGGGCAGATATTACTGGAACAAGAGAACGCCAGAGTCGCTCACCCAGGCGGTGGATTATTTCACTCAGGCCATCGTGCGAGATCCGGAGTATGCGCAAGCCTATGTTGGCCTTGCTGATTGCTACAATCTGCTCTCGGAATTCACGCCCATGCGCCCACGGGAAGCGTTCGCCCGCGCGAGCGCCGCTGCGAAGAAAGCGGTGGAGCTGGACGACTCTTCTGCTGAAGCACACAACGCGTTGGCGTTTGCCTCCTTCTGGGGTTCGTGGGATGTGACTGGTGCAGATCGCGAGTTCCGGCGCGCACTCGTGCTCAACCCAAACTACGTGCAAGCGCACCACTGGTATGCGACCTATCTGCTGGCGCTGGGGCGGATTTCCGAATCTCTCGACGAAATTGAGCGCACGCAGGAATTAGACCCGCTGTCTACTCCCATTCTGGCGGACAAGGGTTTGATCCTTTTCTACGCGGATCGGGAGGAGGAAGCCGTTGCGTTGCTCAAACAGCTTGAAGTGACGGACCCGGGATTCCTCTCCACGCATCGTTATTTGAGGGACATTGCTCTCGCGGATAAGGATTATTCAACGTATGTTTCGGAGGGGCGGAAGACTGCGCAGTTATCGCACGATGCCAGCGCGCTCGCGATTTTCGACGCCGCCCAAAAGGGACTTCGAAGCCGCGGCCGGGAAACTATGTTCAGGAGCGCCCTGCAATCTGAGAAAACGCTGTACGCCCAAGGCGCCGTTCAGGCTTACTCGTTGGCCCAGACCTGCGCGCTTCTGGGTGAAAAGCAAGCTGCGTTCGAGTACTTGCGGCACGCTTTCGACCGGCACGAAAGCGCATTGCTGGCCCTCCGCATCGACTTCAAACTTCGCAGTCTGCACGACGATTCGCGCTACAACGAATTGCTGAAGGAAGTCGGGCTGCCGCCGCTGAGTTGAAGGCGACGAACCGCCATGGACGGTTGTGCACTGGACGAGGACCATACGGGGTAACGAAAATATCGACGCGTCGGCGCGACGCCAGCCGCTCAGCTTCGCGACGATCGTTGCGTGTAAGACGCTACAGCCTGGGATCCACCGGTTCGCTCTCGAGCGCGAGTACTCCAAAAACACACTCATGAACACGTCTTACCGGTTCCTCACGGACGAATCGTTCTAAGGCTTCGATGCCCAGAGCGAATTCCCTGAGAGCCAGGGATCGCTTAGTCGCCAGCCCACGTTCACGCAGCCGGACCAAGTTGTCCTCTCGTGTGTACTCCGGCCCGTAGATGATACGCAGGTATTCGCGCCCACGGCACTTCATCGCAGGTTGGACCAAGCCCTTCCTACCCTGAACAACGAAAGCGAGCGGCTTCACAACCATGCCTTCACCGCCCGATTCCGTGAGTTCTTGCCACCAGCTTGTGGCATCGGCAACGGATGCTTCGTCCAACAGGTCCACGCGCCTAAACGCGGTTGACACTAGCAGAGCTGGATCGGCCGCTGCTAACCGTGACAGCGTTTCCATGTGCCAGATGTGATCGGCATCGGTGTAGACACGGCCTACCGCAGCGAGCAAATGAAACGGCGCAAGACGAAGATCCGCAATCGAGTTGACCGGCCAGCAATACCTTCGATACGCATCGACGTATTGCTCCGCAAGTCTCTGGCGCTCGCGATAGCGCTTGGCGATGCCAGCTGCGTCCGGCACCGTCTGCGCCGCCGATTCCAATGCGGCTACCGCGTATGGCAACGAGGCACGAGCGGCGCTGCCGGTAGCCGCGTATTGTTCTCGCAAGAGTTCATGTGCTTTGGCCGACCATGGCATCAGTTCGCAGTCCAAACATAACCAATCGGTCTTCAACTCGTCCCATAGACCGGACGACGTTACCGTCGCCTGTACCCTCTTCAATAACGCTTGTTCCAGCGAAGCGTCCGAAAAGAACCGTCGTCCAGTACGTGTGTAGCAGATGCCAATGCCTTCTCCGATCACACCGAAGTTCTTTCGCGCACTCTCTTCGTCGCGGCACACGATCATGACGGCGCGGGAGCCCATGTGCTTCTGTTCACAAATGACAGTGGCGATGCCCTCCTGACGAAAGTAGGCAAAGGCTTCCTCCGGGTACTCCAGATATCCGGCCCTGCGGCTCGTCTCAGAAGGGGACATAGTTGGCGGCAAGTAAATCAACCATTTTGGATTTGCCGCGAAACGGCTCATCACTTCCAGCGCTGCCGTCGCATTCTCTTCTCGAATGGTTACCGTCCGGTGTAGCCGAGTCGTGACGATCCGCTTCCCAATTACGTCCTCAATGTCCAGCAGTTCGTCCTGCCTCTGCTGGGCAGTCAACTTCGGTTCGGGAGCTGATGCTTCCGGAATGAATGGTCGTGCCGGCGCATAGTACGTGTGCTTCGCTGGGACCGAGACAAACTCCTTATCCGGGTATCGCAAGGCAGTTAATGAACCGCCGAATACGCATCCGGTGTCGATGTTGACGGTCCGATTCAGCCATTCGGGTTCGGGCACTGGAGTGTGGCCATAGACCACCATCGCCCGTCCTCGATATTCAGCGGCCCAGTTGACGCGCACGGGTAAACCGAACTCGTCAGTTTCCCCAGTCGTTTCTCCGTATAGCGCGAATTCCCGGACTTTGCCGGAGCCGCGCCCTTGCATCTCTTCCTTCATGCCCGCATGCGCGACCACCAGCTTCCCGCCATCGAGAACGTAGTGACTGACTAACCCGTCCAGAAACTCCAGCGTCTTCTTTCGAAACTCCGGCGATTCGTGTTCGAGCGCAGCCCACGTTTCAGCGAGTCCGTGAGTCATCTGGACATCGTTCCCTTGAAGCTTTCTAACCAATTTCATGTCGTGATTGCCGGGCACACAAAGCGCCACGCCAGAGTCCGCCATAGCCATCACAAGCCGCAGGACTTGTACAACATTCGGGCCACGGTCGACCAGGTCGCCAACAAACACAGCCTTCCTGGCATCCGGCGGCGTCACCCGGTACTGATCGGTGTCTTTCATAACCGCGTAGCCGAGCCGCTGAAGAAGTTCGGTCAATTCGTCAAAGCAACCATGAACATCACCGATGATGTCGAACGGGCCGCGATCGAACCTGCGGTTGTTCCAGAGCGGCTGACGGTCGATGATCGCCGCGTCAACCTCCTCTTGCGTGCTGAGGATGTGTACGTGGCGGAATCCCTCGCGGTTCAGACTCTTGAGAGAACGGCGTAGTTCCTGAGACTGGTTCCGAAGGACATGCGCGCCGAAGTTTCGATCTGGGCGATTCTGATTGCGGTCCCCGCACACCCTTTCGGAAAGGTTGAGAACGATGGCGACAGGCAGAACGTGGTATTGACGCGCCAGTTCAACGAGTGGCTTGCGTGCCTCTTTCTGAACGTTCGTCGCATCGACCACTGTTAGCTTCGCTGCCGCAAGGCGCTTGGCGGCGACGTAGTGAAGCACATCGAAAGCATCATTCGTTGCAGCCTGATTGTTCTCATCGTCGGAAACCAGAAAACGGCAGAAATCGGATGAAAGCACCTCACTTGCGAGAAAATGCTTCTTTGCAAACGTGGACTTGCCCGACCCTGTCGGGCCCATCAAGACCACCAGAGAGAGTTCCGGGATGTTCAACTTCAACGCTCAAACACCCCCATCTGGGTGGGCGGGCCGGCGATCGGGTGCGATGCGCCAATAGGCACAAACCGGACCTTGTACCCGAAGCGTTCCGCATTCTCTGTCGCCCAGCGTTGAAACTCACTACGCGTCCATTCAAATCGATGATCCTTGTGACGGAACCGGCCGCTTGGGAGACCCGGGAAGAGCGGATTGTATTCGGCGTTCGGCGTTGTGATCAGAACCATACCGGGCCGCGCATTCTCAAAGACAACGCGTTCGAATGCTGCGAGACGTGGTGGGTCGAGGTGCTCAATTACTTCGGCCACAACTGCAGCATCAAACCCATTCAGACGTTTGTCTTTGTACATTAAGGACCCGTGCAGTAGTTCGAAGCGCGACCTCTGCACTGGCGGGAGTTGATCGATGTGCAAGCGCTTCGCAGCGATTTCCAGCGCTCTCCACGAGACATCGACACCAAGGATGCGCTCGAAGGTTCGGTCGTGCATAAGGGCGCCCAACAGCTTTCCTTCCCCGCAGCCCAGATCGACCACTGTTTTTGCTTCCTTGCATCGTAAGGCCGACGTAATGGAGCCGATTCGCTGCTCCCATAACTTGAGGGGAGCTTCGATCGATTGTTCTTCCTGTTCGCGCTCAACTGCTGCGCTTTCTGGATCGCCGCCCTCGTCCTCAACTAATCGAGCCAAAGCAGAGCGTGTGAGCTTTTTGTCGAATCGGAGGTAACGATTGACAATCGTCTGCCGCTCCGGGTGGTTGGCCAACCAGCCTTCACCCTTACGCAGCAGCTTCTCGACTTCGTCTTCTCCGACCCAGTAGTGCTTCTCTGCATCGAGGACGGGGATCAGAACGTAGATATGGGTCAGAAGATCTCGCAAAAGCAGCCGGTTCCGCAACCGAATTGTGTAATAAGGACTGTTGCCCCAATCCGGGAAGTGTTCGTCCAAGTAATAACTCTTCGCTTCCACTTCGTATCCGAGCGGTCCAAATAAACGATTGAGCAGCTCGGACTCACCTCGGCATGGGACCGCCGTGATCAGCGCGTCGAATCGAATCGGCGTATCCGCGAGTTCCTGCCGTTCCTTACTGCGCCCGCTCATGGCTGTGCCGAAGACTTGTGACATGGCGACGCTGAGAAAGGACGACGCGGCATACGGGCGGTCGTTGACGTACTCATGTAGGCCTGATTCGGCCGCGCGGGACCGTCCACGGACTAGGCCGATTGGATCAACATCGAGCAGGAGTGCGGCTTCCGAGCGGCTGCTGCCGATTTCGGGATAAAAAACATGCGCCTTGCCGAACGACAGCTCGAAGGTGTGGAAGCGCACGGGATTCTTATGCAGTAGATAGCCCAGGTCCGAAATCGGAATATCCGCTGTGATAGTAAGAAGCACTGTACCAATATAGTTATCCGCAAATGCTAAGGCCAGTGCAGTGCCGCCCGTTACATCCGTTGTAATGACCTTGCGTTTACCAGCCCACGCCCTCTGGTCAGCGTTCCCCTGGTTGAGCGTAGCGCGCCGGAACTTCGCGACTTTTAACCGGTGCGGGTTACGGTCCGAAGTTATCAGGCGCCCAGGATGGGTCAGGCCAACCGACTCACATCCAATTTACGCCGATCCGCGACGGCCAGTCGCCGATTGCTGATGGGTGTTCTCCGAACCGTGGCACGGTTCCGTGCTGTGCGTTGTTACGATCGTCTCGATCAAAGCGGATAGCCGCGGCCGCTGAGTTGAAGGCGGTGAACCACTCGGTACCCAAACATGCTTTCAACGTTCAATAGCTCTTGGACGTAACGGGGTGTGAGCGGAAGCCGGCGCGCAGCTTTGCCGGTCGCATCGAAGAATGCGCCAGCGATGGCGGAAGCGGCGAGAGCGTTTGCGGCTTCAGATCCGTGGCCGTACTTTCCGACTTCAGGCCGGTTGATGAGGACCACGTTAATCTCCGGAAGGTCGGCCATTGTGGCGATCGGATAACTGCGCCAGTCGGTGGAAATTACTCCGCTCTCGTCGAACCGGAGTTCTTCAAACAGCGTCATGCTAATTCCCTGACCGTGCCGCCTTCCACTTGCCGCTTTAGCTGCAGCGGATTTACGACTACGCCGGGGTCTACCGCGACGGGTATTTTTTCTACCTTGACCGCGCCCTTGCTTCTATTGACAGCGATATTGGCCACGCAAGCCCAGTAAGTGCCCTTACGGTACAGCGCGGAAACGCCTCGGCCTCGCGCCACGCCATTCTCAGGCTTCGGGGATTCCAGACGCGGTTTCCACCCGGAGGCATCCCGAACCGATCCAAGGATCGCAATGGCTCGTTTCTCGCGCGCGTGTTGAATTCGAAACTGCAGGGGATCTTTGCCGGCGAGCACTGCCACTTCTGTGATGGCCAGCTCGCGCGGGAAGTTCTGCTGATACTGTACTGGCGTTCGCAGGCTGTGGTCTCGCAAACACATTGATAGCCGAGGAGTCTGCCCGACTTGCGCGGTTCCGTGGCCACGTTCTACTACTGCTGGCACGCCGTTGTAAATCCACGGGTCGAAGATGGCATTACGCAACCCGAACAGACGACCGCCTCCCTGCCCTTGAGCAGCACGGAGCAAGGGCCGCATTGCGCAAGCCCGCAGCCGAACTGTGGCCCGGTAAGTTCCAAATCACTCCTTAGCACGTAGAGCAAAGGCTTGTCGCTTGGCGCTTCGACATCATGCTTGGCGCCGTTCACCAGGATCGTGATCATCGCAGCTCCTTACAGCAAGAATACGCCTCTTAGCCCCGGTCCTCGCCTTCAGGGCTTCGGGATACCACGCCAGCAAATGCTTGCCTTCTTGGGTGTTTAATGATTGTCATGAACTTCTCTCGGAGAGCGTTTCTCAAATCGAGCGGCGCAGCGGCCACCCTCTCAATGCTGAACCGTAATGGGCTTGCCCAAGCCGCGGCCGAGCCGAGTGCCGGAGCGGTGAAGCTCAGCCAATTCGATTATTCCCAGGTTGAGCTGCTCGACGGGCCTATGTTAGACCAGTTCCGCGCCAATCATTCCTTTTTTCTGGCGCTCAATGAGGATGCGCTGCTGAAACCGTTCCGCCAGGCCGCAGGCCTTCCGGCGCCTGGCGAAGACATGGGCGGCTGGTATAGCTGGTCGGACGAATTCGATCCACCGAATAATATGACCGGCTACATTCCTGGCCATTCATTTGGTCAGTATCTGTCAGGACTCGCGCGTGCTTATGCGGCAACCGGCGAGACTGCGACTCGGGCAAAGGTGAATCGGTTAGTTCGCGGTTTCGGCCAAGCGATCAGCCCGAAATTCTACACGAATTATCCATTGCCTGCCTATACCTTCGACAAGAGTAACTGCGGATTGATCGATGCACACCAGTTTGCGCACGATCCTGAAGCGCTCTCCGTTCTTGCCCGCGCGACCGATGCCGTCCTCCCCTATTTGCCTCCGAAAGCTCTTACACGTGGCGAAATGGCTGATAGGCCGCACAAGAACATCTCCTGGACTTGGGATGAGAGTTATACGCTTCCGGAAAACTTCTTTCTGGCTTACAAGCGCAGCGGAGATCGGCGTTATCTGGAACTCGCGCAGCGCTTTCTTCAGGATCGTGACTACTTCGATCCACTCGCGGATGGTCAAAATGTACTCCCAGGGCAACATGCTTACAGTCACGTCAATGCCCTCTGCTCGGCTGCTGAGGCCTACATTGTTCTCGAGAGCGAGAAACATTTGCGCGCGGCACGAAACGGCTTTGGATTCGTCCTGGCGCAAAGCTTTGCTACGGGTGGCTGGGGTCCGAATGAGCAGTTCTGTAAACCGGGCAGCGGAACTCTAGGCAAGAGTCTCACGACCACGCACGCAAGCTTCGAAACTCCATGCGGAGCGTATGGGCATTTCAAGACCGCGCGCTATCTCACCTGTATTACGGGCGACAGCCGCTACGGCGACAGCATGGAGAAGGTCCTCTACAACACGGTCCTGGGCGCCAAACCGCTGCAGCGCGATGGATTCAGCTTCTATTACTCGGACTACAACAACGAGGGTTCCAAGGCCTACTATCCCCAACAGTGGCCGTGTTGTTCCGGCACGTTTCCGCAGATCACGGCCGACTATGGTGTCAGTTCCTATTTCCATGCCCCGGATGGCGTCTATGTGAACCTCTTCGTTCCGTCTCGCGTCACGTGGATGCGAGGCTCGTCGCGAATTGCGCTGGAGCAAAAGACCGATTACCCGTACACCTCAGATATCACGATTCGCGTGCTTGCGGAGCGCCCCGATACGTTCACCGTTTATCTGCGACGTTCCGGAGTGGGCCGGTGCGGGGACTGCTGTGTCCGTAAACGGGCGGAGCGCCGGTGGGCAGATTCAGCCCGGAAGCTTTTGTGCGTTGCACCGCGAATGGAAGGGCGGAGATGTCGTTGAATACACGATCGAGCGGCCCTTGCGTCTCGAAGCGGTCGACACGGAGCACCCGAATCTCGTCGCGCTTCTCTTCGGTCCACTCGCGTTGTTTGCGGTCAACTCGCCTGGCAGCCGTTTCACGCGAGCACAACTGCTGCAAGCTTCACGACAGGTCCACGCCGGACGCGAGTGGCGGGTGGCATCGGCTGCGGCTCCGGTGGCGTTCCGCGCCTTCCCGGATATTCGTGACGAGGAATACCGGCTGTATCACGAAGTGTGAAGAAGCCAGTTTGCTTGAGTTAGTAAGTTGAGAGCGATACCTGCAGCACCTCGGGCGCCGAAGTGAACCGGAGCCCGTAGTCGGTTTGATGGCCATTCAGGATGCGCGCGAACTTGAAGACTCCATATGAATCCTCCTCGCCGCGTCAGGTCAAGGCAGGTAGCGCTTTCCTAGCCTCCCGATCGGGATCATCCTTCGCCTCGCAGGTGTCGTCCAGAATCATGGTTTCACCCCGAGCTGCCGAGTACTTCGGCCAATCGGGAAGACCTCCGCCATTTGGATTGCCGGTTTTCATGAATTGCAACAAGGCGCCGGCCATCTTCGTCGAGAGCGCTCTTGGCCTTGGTCCGCCGCCCGTGTGACTCAGCATCACGTCTGTGTTGTGGAACCAGAAGCAGATGTCGAGAGTATGGAAGGCGCGCATGCGGTTGTCGAACAAAGGAGGCTGCCACGTGAACCAATCGACGTACACCGGCGCGGGCTGTTTGGATTTTGCATCGGCCAGTGCGACTACGCTCTGCCGGTTGCTGCTGACCAGCGACCAGATTTCGACCGGCTTCCTACCTGGAAATGCCTTCACGTAAGCCTCAACAATGTCCCGTGTTTTATCCCCGAAGCCATGGCTGGAGAAGCCTGCTCGTACTTTCAGTTTTTCGATAACTTGATCGAGGGTGATCGACTCCAACGAGGAATCCGTCCAACTCGGCGACTGCTCGTTCTCAACCGAACTGATAATCATCGGCACATCTGCGGCCGTGGGTGCTGCGACCGGATCATAGGGATTCTGAGGCAGAACGTTGCCGTCGACCACCGGGACAAATGCGCGCATCATTCCGCCGGGGCCGCGTTCGCTTTCGATGCTCTGTTGGGCTCGCATAGCGAGGGCGTCGAAGTCCTTCCAGGGCATCGCTTGCAGCTTCGGCAATTCCGCCGGCGTAAGGCCCGCCTCTTTGAGCACGGCCGCGCCCAGCTTCTCCGAATACTCTTTCTCGCCGGATTTGCGCAAAGCGCCGCTTAGCACGACCGCTTTGTGGAACAGCCCCTTCGCGCTGGGCATAGCTGTCAGGATGCAAACCTTAGCCCCGCCACCCGATTGACCGATGACCGTGATGTTGTCCGGATCGCCGCCGAAATTACCGATGTTGTCGCGGACCCATTCGAGAGCGGCCACGATGTCGAGCATCCCTACATTTCCAGACGCGGCAAACTTCTCTCCGCCCACGCCGCCCAAATTGCAGTATCCGAAAGGCCCCAGGCGGTGATTGATGGAGCAAAACACAACATCTCCAAACCTGGCGAAGTTCTCGCCGTTGTATCCGTCCTGTTCGATTGCGTTGCCGAACAGAAACCCGCCGCCGTGAATCCAGAACAGCACCGGCCGCTTCTTTCCATCGTTGATGCCCGGCGTCAGCACGTTGATCAGTAGGCAATCCTCATTTACGTCGCCATAGTTCCAATGGTCCCGGAAGGAAGCGAATGGGTTCTGGTACCGGTTGTCCATGTTTTGCGCCGCCGAATTGCCCCACCACAGCGCCGGGTAAACATTTGTCCATGGTTTCGCTTTCTGGGGCGGCATAAAGCGGTTTGCGCCGGAGGTATCTGCGCCATAGGGCATGCCGAGGAAGTAATAAATGCCTCGCAGCATGTATCCCCGCACCTTTCCGTATTCCGTTTGCGTGAGCGCAATGTTGTCGCCCACATACAAAACCTGCTTGTCCGGCCGTTCGGGCACCGGGTGCTCTGGAGTGGCGGATAGCGGTGCGGCGAGGGCAACCCCGGCTGAACCGGCTCCTAATGTCTGTACAAATCGGCGTCTGTTTGAGTTCATGTTTCAGCTCCTAAATAACGCAAAGGAAACGGATGCGTGCCCAGCTCAGGACAGAAGCTTGCTCCCTTTGCGGCGCACACGGAAGGGCGTGCCCCATTGGCGAGAGTTCCTGAAGTGCCACGATTGCCATCGTATGCCAACGGCGAACTGCGAAAGGAAGCTGCGCGTTTAGGCCGTGCAAGCCATCGAATTTTTCGAAATATTCAGCTCAAGATGAAAACGCGTTAGACGGATGGAGATCCTGCCGGCCGTGAGTTCCAGCAAGCGGGCAGGCGCCTCAGCGGGATTAAATGGTTCCTAAACTACGTGCGACTCTACAGTACGCGGGCAACATGACAGGAGACGATGCGCCTCGGGGTATATAATCACAAGGCTCCATGGAGGGGCAGAAACATGCGCGTGATGCTCAAGGTCTCAATTCCAGTCGAAGCTGGGAATCTAGCCGCTCGAAACGGCAGTCTGGGATCGACAATTCAGCAAATTGTCGCTGAGCTAAAACCTGAAGCAGCGTACTTCGCTGAAGATAATGGAGAGCGCACGGGATACATATTCTTCGACATGACTGATTCCTCCCAGCTGCCGGCTATTGCGGAACCTTGGTTTCTCGCCTTCAACGCTCGGCTGACTGTCCGTCCGGCCATGAACCCCCAAGATCTTGCGAATGCTCGACCTGGGATCGACTCTGCGGTTAAAGCCTACGGTAAGGCTGCGTCCGGCTGATCCAGTTCGAGAAAAGAGGCCCGGCAACCCTAGTAAAACCGCCTTAGACCCATAAGTGCGGCTCAACTTACGATATCTGTCCCAAGCGGATGTATCATTTGGCGGTAAAGCCAGTTGCTCGGCGCGGTCGGATCGACTAGCTGGCAACGAAGCGACTGCTTCGCGATGGGATGCACTGTCCCGACCTCGTGCGACAACGGTGCCGGTTCGCAACCTATCCGGGTTTGCGATCAATCGCGAACCAGCACGTGAGGGATTGCCTTGGACCTGCCGCGCGAAGCGCAGCAGTTTCGGAGTCGATTCCCAAATCACTCAACGTATGTGCGCGAACGAGCTTTGCCGATGGCGGAGTTTAGTGGTCCCAATCGCATCGCCGATGATCGCGCCAATCACACTCATGAATTCGTCCGAGAGAGTGTTTGACCACATATTCCCCGACGGCATCACCGAGCGCCTGTCCGGCATTGCAATCTGTTCGAAAATGAATACCACCGAAGACGCGAGCGTTTACTATTTCTTCGAGAGCTGCGGAAAAACTCGAAAAACTGCGCGTTTGCCCAGGCAGCGCGTCGTTTGTGATCGTGATTGCCGTGTTCTCGCCAAAGTAGTCTGAAAGCACCCGGGCCGCTGCGCTGCTGGCGCAGGAATGAGCCGACGGGTAGCCCGGGAACGGCGGAGTCACCAAGAGCGGCGTCCATGTTGGATCAGCCACCGTATTGGGGTTCCCATCTGTATCGGCCAACTGAATGGCCGTGATCGGGCGCCAGGATACGTACGTGTATTTCGCATCCCAACAACCAATAATGGAGTCAGACATGGCCAGATTCACCTGAGCGAGCAGGTGTGCAGTTTGCAACAGACTGAAATGATGCTTTTCTGCAAGGGTAATCGCAACGGGATTCCAGAAATCGGGCGGATTGCCCGGATTCCAGAAAAGCGCAGCAGCGGTTTCATCGGGCGTACGGCTGGTGCTGGAATCGCTTCCCATAGCTTTGATTTCGTTGAAATCCGCTGTGTACTCACCGCTATCTAACGCGGGAGGCCCCGAAGGCCGAAACTGCGATGGTGACTGAATGACCCATGGAGTCACGTCTGCGAGTTGCGGAGCAAGACCTGGCAGTAACGCCTGCGGCGTGGGGCGCCATTCTCCGGGAGCGGTTCCGCCGGTGAATGGTGGCGGTGTCTGGGAGAAGCCATCGTTGCTGCGCCAAGCCCAGATCGCATCGGCAACCGTCTGGCCCCACTCAATTCCCTTTTGAATCGATTCGGAGCGCTCGGCGCCCCAACCGCGACAAATGCCCATCAGCGATGCCGACCGCTCTTGATCCAGCATCTCCGATTGTGCCGGATACAGGCGAATCAAAATAGCGTAGGCGGCTTGTACTGCGGCGGCACGTTTCGACGCGTTTCGAGGGCCTGCGGGCGAGACATGAATAGGCTTGTACTGCGGGTCAATGCCGTTCACGGCATCGAAAACCGCAGCCTCCACAATGGCGGTGCTCCGCGTTGAAACGGGAGCCGGCGTTCCAGGCGGCGTGAGCGTCGCTTCGAGCATGATGTGAGTCCAGTCAGTTACTTCATCGGCTAACCCGATTCGACTGCTAACGAGCAGGAGAACGGATAAACCGATCGTGTTGACGCAGTTTTTGCGTGTTGACATTGTGATAGTCCTTTCTTGTGGTTGTTTTACTGAAGTGGGTTGCCGTTGTGACGGTCTTGCTTGCTTACGCGCGCCGTTCAGTTCCGGCGTGCTTCGAGGAAGGCCTGGGCGTTCTGAAATTCAAGCCTTTGTGCATCAGCGTGTCCGCATAACTGAAGCAACTGCGAATAGCGTTCTTGCGCCTTCTTTCGATCGCGGCAAAGCTCGGCTGCGCGCCCGGCGCCATAAATCGCATTGAATCGATTCGGCGAACTCCGCAGCAGTTCTTCGAACTCGGGAAGCGCGCGTACCGGCTGATCCAATTCCATCAGCAACTCGCCCAGAAGCTCACGCGCCGGCAACACTGGCCCCGGAGTCACGGGATGTTTTTCCATTGTGTCTTCGAGATCGGCTGCGGCCCGCATCGAGCGCACTGCTGATTCCTCATTCCTTTCTGCATGCTTGAGCCACGCCAGTGCAGTAAGCCGCTGAACTTCTACTTGTGCAGCCCAGTCGTAACCCTCTTGACGGAGTCGAAGCGTCTGCTCAATCGCCGTCAGCTCTTCGATTTCGGCCCGCGCCTGCGCTATGTTTCCGCTAGTTGCGGAGCCAAGCGCACGCGCGAAATGCGTGATGGCTTCTGCATAAGGAAACTGGGTCCAGGGGAACCATGCCGGCCGTACCTGAAGGGCAGCGGCCGCCGACCAGCGCCGCCGCTCGAGCGCGTAACGCGCGGGAATGGCAGCGAAAGCATAAGCAGCTTGGAAGACCTGCTGATCGAGTCTTGACACGGATGCCGCTTCTTCAACGACGCGCTTCGCTTTCTCGTCTTGACAGGTCTGAAGGTAGGCGTACGCGAGATAGTCCATCGCATGGAGTTGATCCTGCGAAGTAGCGGCCGAAGAAGCTTTTGCCATTTGGCTCTTCGCAGCCGCAACGGAGGCAAGATTCGATTGAATGGACTCGTCCCACAGACCCAATCGCGTGAAGATATGCGATGGCATGTGGAGCGCATGCGGCGATGCCGGAGCGATTTTGGCGTAGGTCCGTGCAGCGGGCAACGCGAGAATCGCAAGCCGTGGCGAATCATAGCTGTGGATCAGGTAATGGGCGATGCCGGGATGGCCCGGCTGCTCCGGCAGGAGGCGGTTCAAGATCGCAGCCGCTTGTTTTTGATTGGTATAGGTCTTGTCGGCTGGAGGGGCAGTTGCAATCAAGGAGAGCGCGTAAAAAATGGCGGCTTCGTGGTCTTCCGGATAGCGCGCCGAAAGCCGCTGCATAGCGTTACGCCAGGCGAGCGCGCGCTGCCGATGGGGTACATTATCCGAATTCTTATAAAACTGTTCGATTGCGGCGATGTAGTCGCGCTCACGCTGTGTTTTCGCTCCAATCGAGTTGGCTTTTTCGATGGCCGCGATTCCTTTCCGCAGATCGGAGGGACTGGGCGGAAACCACAAGGGGTGATAAAGGCTCATAGCGATGCCCCAGTAAGCCATCGCGCAAGCGGGATCGAGGCGGGTTACCGAAGAGAACGTTTTTTCCGCCTCGTCGTACCAGAACGAATGGACAAGGGCGACACCGTGCTCGAAGGCCCTTTGTGCATCGGGAGTACAGGAAACCGGGAAATGGACGTGCCCGACGTCGTGCTGATGATCCGCGGAATCGGCAGCGCCGGAAACCGCGACGGCGAGTAGGCCGCACAGAAACCAACGTGAAATCTCAAAAAGATACTTGGGCATCTTGTCCGTGAGAACAGTTTCGCGGGTTTAAGCAAATAGGGCAATACAAACGCAGGCGAAACATAGGTGACACCGCATCTGATTGAGAGACCTGGAGTTCCGGCCAGTGGCGACAAGATCGGCAGCGGGTGTAAAATCGTACCTCCTAAATGTCGAGCGTAGTTGCCAGACCGGAATCGAGCGCCTCCGGACGAATTTTCCGCTTTGGAGCATTCGAGTTCCATGGCCAGACGTGCGAGTTGCGCAAGCATGGCCTTCGGATTAAGCTCACCGGTCAGCCGATCAGCGTCCTTGTCATGCTCCTGGAACGCCCCGGCGAGGTCATCACCCGAGAGGATCTTCAAAAACGGCTCTGGCCGGCGGGCACATACGTGGATTTCGAGCATAGCGTCAACGCCGCCGTCAAGAGGCTCCGGCAAGCTTTGGGCGATTCGGCCGATTCGGCGCGCTTTGTTGAGACCGTCGCTCGGAATGGTTACCGCTTCATCGCTCCACTCAGCGAGCGCATCGATGAGTTAGCGGAAGCTGCTGGCCAGAAGCATGCTGAAGAGCCCCAGTCCCCTGGCCAGGCGAAATACCCGGCAAAATCGTTACGATTCCTTGCGTTTCCAGGCGTAATCGCCGGCGTTTTGCTCTCCATACTAATTGCCGGGTTTATCATCGGGTTGCACGAAAGGCGGCCGGCTCACCCGGGTTCCGGTCCAATCCGGTCGTTAGCCGTTCTTCCTCTGGCCAATCTCTCCGGAGATCCCGACGAGGAGTATTTCGTCGAGGGAATGGCCGACTCCCTTCGACAGCACCTCGAGGTCATCAGAGCTCTACGAGTCGTTTCTCGAACCTCATCCATGTACTACCGGGGAACCAGTAAGCCGCTTCCGGAGATTGCGCGGCAGTTGAATGCCGACGCAGTCGTCGAGGGCTCGGTGTTGCGCTCCGGAGAGCGGGTGCGCATCAACGTCGAACTCATTCAGACCTCTAGCGACACACACCTGTGGAGCGGCAGTTATGACCGGGATCTTAAGGATATTTTTGTGCTGCAGGCTGAAGTGGCCCAGAAAATAGCTGACGAAATCCGGGCAACTTTGAGCCCGCCTGATCGCGCGCGGCTGGCCCGTCGATACACTCCCGATCCGGATGCCTACTTGGCCTATTCCAAGGGAAGGTTTTTCTGGAACAGGAGGACCGAAGTGGACCTGAAGAGAGCCATCGGTTATTTCCAGCAGGCGATTGAAAAGGACCCGAATTACGCGCTGGCCTATGACGGCCTTGCGGATTGCTGGTTGCCGCTGGGATGGTACGCATACATGGCTCCGTCAGAGACTTTTCCGCGTGCGAAGGTCGCCGTGGGGAAGGCGCTGGCCCTGGATGACTCGCTCGCAGAGGCGCATACGTCCCTGGCGTTCGTGACCCTCTACTACGACCGTGACTGGGCCAAGGCTGAGCGCGAATTCCGGCGCGCTATCGAGTTGAATCCAAACTACGCAAACGGGCACCACTGGTACGCCGAGTTCCTGTCCCTGGAAGCCCGGCATCCGGAAGCAATCGCAGAATCGGAACGCGCACGGGAACTCGATCCCCTGTCGACTATCATCAACACCTGGGTGGGGTCACGGTACTTTTTTGCGCGCCAGTACGACAAGGCAATCGAGCAGTACAGAAATGCCGCGGAAATGGATCCAGGCTTCGTTCCGGTGCATCTGGTGCTCGGAGAAGCGCTCGAGCAGAAGCACATGTATCAGGACGCCATCGCGGAACTCGAAAAAGCAGTGAGTCTATCCGGCGGCAGCCCGGTTTATATGGCGTCCTTAGCGCATGCCTACGGAGTTGCCGGCAGACCGGCCAAAGCGAGGAAGCTATTCGATCATCTCAGGAACTTGTCCAAACAGAGATATGTGTCCTCTTACGACCTAGCACTCGCAGCACTGGGAATCGGCGAAACCGATCGCGTGTTCGCTCTGCTCGCCCGAGCCGTCGAGGAGCGCTCGCCGCGGGTTGCCTTCCTCGGGGTGGACCCCCGCTTTGATGCCTTCCGTAGTGATGCTCGCTTCAAGCAGCTTATGATTCGAATCGGGCGGTCACTTAGATCGCAATAGTGTGGAGTACGGGGGGGTTCCCGACGATCTCTTTTCTCTTCGCATACTAATGGGGCCAATTTCACAATCGAAGCGTTTGGCGATATAGTTGATGTCTGCTGCCTTTAGATCCATGGTTCGTCTTTGCCTCGCCCTAGTTGCCGCGTGTCATATCTGTCTTGCTGTAAGCAACAAAGGAGAAGTCGATTTTGACCGTCAGGTGCGGCCCATCCTTTCTGAAAACTGTTTTCTGTGCCACGGCCCCGACAAGGGTACGCGAATGGTGGATCTGCGGCTCGACGTTCGGGAAGGCGCTTTCGCCCCGCGCAAAAACGGCTATCCGGTTGTACCCGGCAAGCCGGACGAGAGCTTAATCGTCAAACGCATTTTTTCGAACGATCCTTCGTTTCGCATGCCGCCCGTGTTCGCTCACAAAACGCTGACACAGGAACAGAAAGAGATCATCCGCCGCTGGATCGAGCAAGGCGCCAACTGGAGCCAGCATTGGGCTTTCATTCCGCCGAAAAAATCCGCGTTGCCCCAAGTGAAACAGGGTGCCTGGCCGCGCAATGAGCTTGACCGCTTTATCCTGGCCCGCATGGAAGCGAGTAATCTGGAACCCGCGCCGGAAGCAGACAGACGTACTCTCGTCCGACGGGTAACACTCGACCTGACCGGCCTGCCGCCTACTCCGCGGGAGGTGGAGGCATTTGTGCGTGACAAATCGCCGAACGCTTATGAGAAGGTTGTGGATCGGTTACTCGCGTCGCCACACTACGGCGAACACCGCGCTCGTTACTGGTTGGACGCCGCCAGATATGCAGACACTAACGGGTATCACTTCGATAATTATCGGGAAATGTGGCCGTATCGCGATTGGGTGATTCGCGCGTTCAACGACAGCATGCCTTTTGATCGTTTCGCGCTCGAACAACTTGCCGGTGACCTACTGCCGAACGCCACGCTCGATCAGAAAATCGCTTCGGCTTTCGAACGCAACAGCGAAACCACCGACGAGGGCGGCGCGATCCTGCCTGAAGTGGAAGCGATGATCGCCAAAGATCGCGCAGATACAGCCGGAACCGTGTTCATGGGCCTCACCGTGGGTTGCGCTACTTGCCACGATCATAAATTCGACCCGATTTCGCAGAAGGACTATTACTCGCTCACTGCCTTTTTCCGGAACACCACGCAGCCGATCATGGATATGAATATCCATGACACGCCGCCGGCCATTCACGTGCCGCTCGATGCGGACCGCAAGCAATGGCAGCAGTTGACTGCGGAGCAACCGGTGTTGCAGCAGAGATTTGCGGTCGCGCGCGAAGACGCGTTGCGCAGCATCGAATCGTGGCTAGACAAAGTGCGTCCGCGGGTGGCGTCCTACGCACTCGACGGCCAGGTCGCAGCAGTCGACATGGCGACGCTGGGAACGAATGCCGCTGTCGAAAAATCCGTCGCGCCTGAGGTGGACACGGCGGTCTTGCGGTTTAAGAAAGAAGGAAGCGTTACGATCCCGGCTGGCGACGCAATCGAATACAACAAACCGTTCGCGATATCGGCTTGGATCTACATGCCGGACACTCAAGACACTCAAACGGTCATGAGTCAACTGGAAACCTTCACTGATAAGGATGGCGACAAGAAGCATAAAGGCTGGGTGATTCGAATCGACAAAGGCAACTTAAGCCTTTACGACCATGCCCCCGCCGTCTACTTCAACGGCACCGACGGTAAAGGCATCAGCGCACGGCCTATTCCCGCGGTCAAGTTCAAGCCAAACTCGTGGTTCCACCTCGTCCTTTCTTACGATGGCAGCGGCTACGCGCGCGGCATCGATATGTATGTCAATGGCGAGCCGGTGGTCGTTGCCGACCGCCCCGAAGACATTCCACGCTTAACCACGTGCATGGCGGTAAATGCCCCGATAACGCTTGGCCACGACGATCAACAGCAATTCTTCGAAGGTGGCGGCATCGCCGATGTGCGGATCCTGAACCGAATGGCCGGGCCCCAGGACGCGTTGTCGTTGTATCTTGCAAGCCGAGCGGCCACCGCCGCGGCAAAACCGTCAGGGCAGCTCACTACAGACGAGAAGTTCGCCATCGCTTCGCTATACACGAGCACACTCAATCCGCAAACTGCCGCATTGAGCCGTCAGATTCGTGAGAGGGATGCGATCCTCTGGGAAATCCAGCGTCGCTCTGCCACCACGCTCGTCATGCAGGAGCGCACCGACACCCAGCCGACAGCACATGTGCTTTACCGCGGCCGGTACGATCAGATGCGCGAAGAAGTGCATGCGAACACGCCCAGTGTTTTGCCGCCGATGACACAATCGATGCCGCGCAACCGGCTGGGCCTCGCTATGTGGGTCGTCGATCCCGGCAATCCGCTCACGGCGCGCGTCACTGTCAACCGTTTCTGGCAGGAGATTTTCGGGACAGGCCTGGTGAAGACCGCTGAAGATTTTGGATCGCAAGGCGAATCGCCAAGCCACCCGGAACTACTCGATTGGCTGGCAGTCGATTTCCGGGATTCGGGTTGGAACGTCAAGCGGCTTTTCAAGATGATGCTGATGTCGGCCACTTACCGGCAATCGGCTGCGATCACGCCGGAGAAGCTCACGATCGATCCGCAAAATCGGCTTCTCGCCCGCGGTCCGCGCTTCCGCATGGATGCCGAAATGATTCGGGACACTGCGCTTGCGGCAAGCGGCCTGTTGCAACCTGCCGTCGGTGGTCCGAGCGTGAAACCGTATCAGCCGCCAGGCATCTGGGAAACCGTCGCCATGGAACAGAGCAACACTCGCTTTTACCAGCAGGATTCAGGTGATAACCTCTATCGCCGGAGCATTTACACGTTTTGGAAACGTGCCGCTCCACCGGCTTCCTTGGACATTTTTAACGCGCCGTCGCGCGAAACCTGCATCGTACGCCGCGAACGGACAAACTCGCCGTTGCAGGCGCTGGTAACGATGAACGACGTGCAGTTTGTGGAGGCGGCGCGAATGCTGGCCCAAAATGCGATGAGATCCGACAAGCGCGTAGATCGCGAGCTCAACTATATGTCGGAACGTCTTCTGGCGCGGGCACTGAATTCGGCTGAATCAAAAGTGCTCGCGGCGTCTTACACGGACTTTTTGACTTACTACGCTACTGCGCCGCAGGATGCTTCGAAGTTACTCAAAGCTGGCGCATCGGCAACTGATATAACTCTGCCGCGAGACCGATTCGCCGCCCTCACCATGGTTGCGAATGAAATGCTAAACCTGGACGAAACGCTGGTGAAATAGGAGGCCGAGTAAGTTGGACCCTATCAAAGAAAGTCTTCTGTTCGAAACGCGCCGACAGTTATTGTCGCGCAGTGCTTACGGATTAGGCGCCTTGGCTTTGCAAACACTGCTGCAAGGTCACGGATTCGCCGCTACAGAGAAGAAAGCTGTCGGTGGTATGCCCGGCCTGCCGCACTTTGCTCCGAAAGCCAAGCGCGCCATCTACCTGCACATGCTGGGCGCGCCGCCGCAGATGGATACGCTCGATTACAAGCCGAAAATGGCGAGTTGGTTTGATAAGGATCTGCCGGATTCCATCCGTCAAGGCCAGCGCCTCACGACTATGACTTCGGGCCAGACGCGTTTCCCTGTGGCTCCCTCGATCTTCAAATTCGCCCAGTACGGAAAAGCGGGCACATGGGTCTCGGAACTGCTGCCTTACACAGCCAAGATGGTGGACGACATCGCTGTTATCCGGTCGATGAATACGGATGCCATTAATCACGAGCCTGCCGTTCTGTTTCTCCAGACCGGATTTATGATCGCGGGCAAACCGTGCGTTGGTTCCTGGATTTCGTACGGGCTCGGCAGTTTGAATCAGGATCTCCCGACCTTCGTCGTGCTGAACGCGACGCACTCGAATCCGAAAGCAAACGTGCAGGCCATCTCGGCGCGCCTGTGGAGCGCAGGCTTTCTGCCAGGCCAGTATTCCGGGGTTGCATTGCGCTCCGGCGCCGACCCGGTTCTCTATGTCAGCAATCCGGATGGTGTACCGCGGCAGATTCGCCGCCGCATGCTTGACGCGACCAGTGAGTTGAACAAGATCGAGATGGCGAAGATCGCGGACCCGGAGATCGAAACCCGCATCGCTCAATACGAAATGGCCTTCCGGATGCAGAGCTCGGTACCGGAGCTCACCAACATTTCTAAAGAGCCAGAGAGCACCTTCAAGCTCTACGGTGAAGACGCGCGCAAGCCGGGCACGTTCGCAAATTGCTGCCTGATGGCCCGCCGGTTGGCAGAGCGCGACGTCCGGTTCGTGCAGGTCTACCACCGGGGCTGGGATGTTCACAGCGATCTGCCGGAGGTACTACCCAGCCAATGCAAAGATATCGATCAGGGCGCCTACGGCTTAGTCCAGGATCTGAAAGCCCGCGGCTTGCTGGAAGACACTCTCGTTATCTTGGGTGGTGAATTCGGCCGCACGATCTACTGCCAAGGCAAACTCACGGCCACCGATTACGGACGCGATCATCATCCCAAGTGCTTTTGTATGTGGATGGCCGGCGGCGGTATTAAGGGCGGCGTGGTCCACGGAGAGACGGATGACTTCTCGTACAACGTGATCAGCAATCCAGTCCACATCCGCGATTTGAACGCCACCATCCTGCATCAGTTCGGCATCGAAGACACGCGCTTCACGTTCAAGTATCAGGGACTCGATCAGAAATTGACTGGCACAGAGAAGCGTGCGGTGGTTGTTCGGGACGTATTGGCTTAACTGGCTTCTACGTCGTCGGATGCGAACGCATCCAGAATCAGCACGTCGGAACTCGGACCTGGCGTTCCACTTTCAGGAAACAGTTGACAAAGGCCGCCATTGCCGGCTTCATGCGAACCGACCATATGGTGATAGGCCGTTTTTGTTTCCAGCGCAAACGATTCTGTCCGGAAGCCTTAGGATTATCGGCTTACTGGGAGAAATGTAGTACTTGGACTGTGAAGGGAGACATTCGAATGGACGATATGTCCAATGGATGGGTGCGCGATCTGACAAGTATAAATTCGCAGCCGCCCGATCACCATCAATAGGCGCGTGTTGGGTAGTTGCAGGATTGATCTTGATGGCAGCCGGAATTGTGCGGCCGAGCGCTGCAGAACCGCCGGTATTGACCAGCATTTTTAATATCAAACACCTTTCGGCGACGCAAGCCTCGATTGAGCGCGCGGTTCACTTGCGCGCGGTGGTCACGTATAACATGTCGGGGCGGGACGGAACTGTTTACAGCATTCAGAACGCGAGCGGCGGCATTTTCCTGGAGGCGCCGAAGCAGCAACTGCCGGGAGTGCCGGGCGAGCTGGTGGATATTCAAGGCGTTACGACTTTTTCGAGCGGCTACGCGCCCGCGGTGATTCATCCTGTCATACGCGTGATCGGAAAGTCGCATCTACCTCGGCCATTACACCTGAATTTCGGCAGGCTGGCATCGGGGGAAAGCGATGGCCTGTTCGTCGCCTTATCCGGTCTGGTGCGCGCCACTTCGGCGGTAGACGGCGCGCCTACGCTGCGATTTGACACCGGAGCTGAGGTGGTAAATGTCTTCGTGCCGGAGATGCCGCGCGGAAATTTGGAAGCGCTTGTCGGGGCCACGATGAAAATCGAGGCGGTTTGCAGCAACCTGTTCAACAGCAAAAATCAGTTGAATGGAGTGGAGTTCTACGTGCCCACCCCCGCCAATCTAACGGTGCTCGCGCGTTCGGCGGGCGATCTCTTCGAGGACTCTCCCGTGCCCATCGACAGCCTGATGCTGTTTCCTGCACGCGAAGCTGGCCAGTCACATCAGCGAGTCCATTTACGCGGCGTAGTGACATACGCGTATGGGCGATCAATTTATCTGTGGGATGGGACGGGTGCTATCGCGCTCGAAGGAAGCACAGCAGGGTCGGTCAAGCCGGGCGATCTACTGGATGCGGTCGGTTTTCCCGCGGTGGGAGATTACTCCCCGATTCTGACGGACGTCTCGGTTCGCAAACGTGGGGTTGGAGAGCAGCCGATACCGCTCTCCTCCACGGGGGACGAAGCCCGCACCGGAGTTCACGACGGGCAACTCATTACCATGACCGCGCTCCTGGAGGGAGACGAATCGCATCGCGACAATGCTCTGCTCCTTCTGAAATCGGGGGCCGCGCACTTCGTGGCAAAATTTCCGGGACGAGCGAGCGCGGCCGGTCTGGACCTTACGCAGGATAGCGTTTTGCAGTTAACTGGAATTTGCAGAGTCGAGGTGGACGACGCAAAGCAACCCACTTCATTTCGCCTCTTGCTGCGCTCTCCAAGCGATGTTCGGATCGTGAAACGCGCTCCGTGGTGGACCGCGCAACATGCGCTGATGCTGGTTGCGGCATTGGTGATGGCCGGCGTGCTGGTACTCGCCTGGACGCTCTCGCTCCGCAAGCGGGTACGGCAACAAACAAGGGAGATTCTACAAGCCAAGCAGGCGGCGGAGGCGGCGGATCGAGCCAAGAGCGAATTTGTGGCCAACATGAGTCACGAAATTCGGACGCCGATGAACGGCGTGCTGGGAATGACGGATCTCGCGCTCGGCACCGTGCTGACGACCGAACAGCGCTGTTATCTCGAAACGGTGAAGGAATCAGCGGGATCGCTGCTGATCGTGCTTAACGATATCCTCGATTTCTCTAAGATCGAAGCCGGACGGCTGGAACTCGATCCTATGTGCTGTAACCTGCGGGATGTCGTGGTCGGCGCCGTGAGGACTTTGGCAATTCAGGCCGAAGGTAAAGGACTCGAGCTGACCTGCGATTTTGAGGAGAATGTTCCGGAGTGCGTGCTGGCCGATGAAGTCAGGGTGAAGCAGATTCTGATAAACCTGGCAGGCAATGCTTTGAAGTTTACGCAGAGGGGCGAAATCCAGGTCAGAGTATCCGTTGTTGATACGAGCGAGCAACAGGTCGAGCTTCAGTTTTCAGTCGTCGACACGGGAATCGGCATTTCCAAAGAAAAGTTCGCGCTCATCTTCTCGCCGTTTACTCAGGGAGACGCGTCGACGGCTCGCAAATACGGCGGCACGGGATTGGGTCTCGCGATTTCAAAACGGCTCGCCTCGATGATGGGCGGGCGTCTGTGGGCGGAAAGCGAGGAGGGAGTTGGGAGCGCTTTTCATTTCAGCGGCAAATTCAAATTAATGGAAGAGGCGATTCGAAGTACGACGCCCTGGTCGGAACGGAGATTGCGCGGCCTGCGAGCGCTGATCGTAGATGATCAGGCGACGAATCGCAGAATTCTCGAACGGACGTTGGAGCGTTGGGGCGCAACTTGTACCATAGCCCAGTCGGGTATCGAAGCGCTGAATAAATTCGATGCGGCAACGATACCGGACGAGCGTTTTGAGCTCCTGGTGACGGATTACAAAATGCCTGGAATGGATGGCTGCGAGCTTGTCAAAGAAATTAGGGGAAGAGGAGAACCGGGGCAGCTTGCGGTCGTGATGCTTAGCTCCGCTCTTTTGCTTGCGAATGCATCGCGAGCTCGCGAACTCGGTGTCACTTCATATTTGACCAAGCCGGTTGGTCACTCGGAACTGCGCGAAGCGATTCTCAAAGCTCTTGGCGAAACGAATCCACAGGACGAAGCTGCAAAGTTCTCGACGAAAGAGCGAGAGAAGGTGTGGCCGGTTCGCCTACACGTACTGCTTGCCGAAGATAATCGCGTGAATCAGTTAGTGGCTACCCGTTTACTTGAAAAGGAAGGCCATGAAGTTACCATCGCAAGCAATGGGAATGAGGTTTTGAACATTCTGACAAACGAACACCGAAAGTTCGATGTCATTCTGATGGACGTTCAGATGCCCGAGAAGGACGGCTTCGAGGCCGCATCTACGATCCGAAGCCGGGAAAATGGCACGGCCGAGCACATTCCGATTATTGCCTTGACAGCTCATGCGATGAGCGGCGACCGCGAGCGTTGCATTGCCGCAGGCATGGATGGTTACGTGACAAAGCCGATGCGCCTGCAGGAGCTCGAAGCGGAGATGAGGCAATGTGGGCTCCGGTTGGTTCGCGAGGGCGCGTTGGCTTCGTAAACGGTCGGCTGTGCGGCCGCTCGCTCGCGGCTAAGCGAGTTTGCCGAGTATCAGATTGATGGGCGATCATACACAGAGGCATAGATCCTCTATGCTTGCCGTATGAGCGGAAGCCCAGACTCACACGCTTTATTAACTGAACCTGGTGACGCGCCAAAGAGCCCAACCGGCACCAAAGAGGACGAGCAACATAACGAGCGTTAACGTGATCAGCCAGCCCACGTGGATTTCCATATGGGGAACGCGCGCCATCGCTCCAAGGCTTACAAAGATGGCGGTGGCAACGGCAACAATCAGCCAATCGACCCAGGTACGCTTCACAGCGGCCGAATCGAGATCGCGGCCCTCCATACGGGCAACTACGTAATCTGCATTGATGGAATAGAGCTTCACTTCACGTTGTGCGGCGCGTTTCCAGCTCTCGTATTCGATCGCCGACGTAGACGAGCAGGCGATTGCGACAGCACCTAATGCCATCAACACAGACCCACCGATCACCTGCCAGTACACGTGTCCGGCAAGGCCGCGCAGTTCGCCGAATACGAAGATCGCCCATAGAAGGGCCCAGAGTTGGTTGGTGTTGGATAAAGGGATTCCGCGGCTGATGCCGACGTATTTCGCGGCGTAGTTCTGCAACAGATCGCCAACAACCCACATGAAGCCTCCGAGCAGTGGCCAAATCAGAATTTGTCGATCAGCGCTCAACTGGTTCCAAAAGGGCCCGAGGCCTCGTAAGAAAATCAAAGCGATTATGGATACCGTTCCCATTTCGCCGAATGTGAAATAGGTCAAAAACGTTAACGGATTCATGCCGGTGATGTAAGCCTTTCGATACGGAATGTACATCGAGCCAAACATCAGGCCGGCGCCGAGCGCGGCCGCAATCCCGCGTTCGGCACTGTGATGTGCCGATTCGGCCGTAACGCTCGAGGCAGCCGAGATGAAGATCGCGCCAATGAAAATAATGGCTGCTCCGCCGAGCACCCCCGCCTTCCGCAGCCATCCTGCTCCGTGCAATTCCTTGAAAAGCAGCGTTCCCCACACAATCCCGATCAGGCTATTCGAGTTCCATAGCGGGAAGGCAATGCTCAATCCAATGTCGCGGACCGCGAAAATCGTGAGCGTGTTTCCGACTGCCCACAGGCAGCCAGCCATCACACCCCAGAGGATCAGGTGCGGGACATGCCTGGTATCGGCGAACAGATCCGAAGTTCCGCGCAGAAGCGCAGGCAGGCTCCAGCGCGATATGAAGGCGCCGAGCACCATCATGAACGAAATTATGATCGGCGAAACGGAAACGGTGACGAGCTTGGTTGGCGCTTCGGCGCCTGCGAGCCACAGCGCGGCGGAGATTCCGCACACGATACCCAGGGTTTGAAGAGTTCGCCGGCGGTGCTGATCGGTCTGAGAATCAGCCGGCGGCTGGCTGAGCGCACCGGTGTCGTAGTTCATTGGACTAATCGCAGCAGAATTAGCCCGATCAGCAGCACGACAGCGGGCACCCAGAAGTGAATGTCGGTCAGGATGGCTGCCCAGCGGCTTCGCTGGGGAGATGCAGATCCGTCGGGGGGGCAGTTCATTTCGATAGCGCCTATCATTTATATTGCTCCTGACCGCGTATATTGCTCCTGACCGCGTGCAACGGCCGGAACTTTATGCCTTTGACATGAAGGTTGCCGCGGGTAATCAGCTTGGCTATTCGTTCCAACCTTGGTGACTTTGCCAATCAAGAATCTTAAAGTGCGGGTATGGCCAGTGGTAGTCGCCATAATGTGGAGGCGGTGCATCCCGTCGCAGCTTGTCGTATGGCACAATATGCGCCTGCAGATGATTTCCATCCTGCGACTGGTAATACCATGTCGCTTCCTGACCTAACGTCGCGACCTCCCCGGATACGTAGAACTGGAACTTCTCATATTTGTATGGCGCGTGCTTTTGGGGGCCGGGGCCATAAACGGCATCGACCAGCAACTCAGTGCTCGCCGACAGCAGACCTTGCTGAAGCAGCTCCTGCATGGCTTTAACCACGATCCAATTATTGGTTCGGTGATCGACATGCCGCTCGTCGGGATGTCCCGTTATGATCAGAGCGGGTTTGTACTTCATGATGAAGTTTTTTGTCGCGGCGACAACTGCATCACGGGCATACGACAGATTCGGAATGGCGGAATCGGGGTATGGAGAGTGTTCACTTGCCAGCAACACCGACAGATATGGCTCGTCACTCTTCTGGTGGTTCCAGATTTGTTCCATTCCTCCGTCCGGCAGCCCCAAAAAGAATACGTTCTCGGCCGAAACGCCGAGGTGGCCCAAAGAGGCGCGCGCTTCGTTCATCCTAACTTCTCCGAAGTCCATCGCGCGCTCCGCGTCGCATGAGTGCATGTAGTATCGATCACAGCCGCCCGCGTCGCCGCTGGTGAAGTACACCACGTGCAGTGGAATGCGATTTTCAACCGCGGCCCGGATGATCTCCGGATGCGCAGTATCGTCGTCCTCATGTGCGCAGAAGATCAGGATCGATTTGGGTAACGGATTCACCGCGAAATCGAGACGGTTGGTTGCGGCTACCGCGCCTTCTGCAGTTCGGACAGAAACATCGAGCGTGTAGAGACCCGGTCCGAGCGGTTGAATTGTCACCTGATGACTACCTTCAACCGGACCATCTACCTTCCGGCTCTCAAGTGTTTTGCCCGTTCTGTCAACAATGCGCACTTGTGCAGACCCGCTCATCAGCTCGGTTTGAGGAGATGCCTTGATTCGGAAAGAGAATACCGGTGACTCGCCGGTTGGAAACATCGTGTGGCTTTGGTCAAAGTTGATCACGTCCGAAACGAATGCGGCAGGGTAAAAGTTTCTGTAAGATTCAGATGCCGGAACTTCCTTCAGATTGGAATACAGATAAAGCGCGGGATACTGTTTCGGAGCTGATTGCTTCAGCGGAGCGGTGATTGCAGGAAGGGCAAAGGCTAAGTCGTAGATGTGATCTGGTTGATGTGCGTCGCGGATAACTGCTGAGAAATAGACATTCACTTGTTCGTCTTTGGCCTGCACCGTAGCTGCCTTCGTAAGGCGGAATTCCTTTTCGGCCCCTGGTTCCAGCGAGAGAGATCTGGCCGCAATCGTCTTCCATGCCGGGCCCTCGTCTGCGGCGCGCGCTATCCATGGATAGGTATACGCTTCGAATTCGACCTGAAGATGATCTAGACGCTGGTTCGATATGTTCCGGACGACGATGCGCGGGTTCACGGCATCGCCCGCGGTATAAAACGTCTTGTCGAGGTCGAATGCGATGATCTTCGCCAATTGGCGATGAACGGCAAAGTTTCCGGCACCTTGGGCCGGCTTCCCGTCCCGCCGGGTCAAATCGATTTCGTAGCGGCCGGTCTGCGCATTCCACGGAATGGTCCAGAGCGGCTGGTATTCAGCGCCGCTCACAGGAATGTTGCTGGCTATCGGTTTTGCTTCTCCCGCATACCGTATCGAGGCAATCGCCTTTGTGCCAGGCTGCAGACGTACCAGAACCGTACTTCCGACGTTATAGTTCGTGTGGTCGGTGATCGCAGTGCTTGGCTCAACTGCGATTGCTCTATTTAGAAAGGCCAGACAAACAAGTGCGAATATTGATCGGTTCATGCAGGTTGGATCGGTCTCGCGTTACTCAATGGGCTTGCCATCGTGGACAACCGTTGCCGGTGTTTGCGCCCTAACTGCCAGCGAGCGTGCAGTTTCAAGCGGCGAGTTGCCCGCGAACACAAGCACCATGTGTGCAGGGTCGAGCGGGTTGTTCGCGGCATAGACGAGAGCATCGCGTTCGGAGGCGTAGACTCGTCCGTCAATTTTGAATATCGCGCCGGTGTAGTCCAACGCGATCTTGTCGCGCCAGTCCGAGAGCGCCGAGTTCGACTCGGGCCGGCCTACGAAAATAACGTCCTTGTGCAACAGAAGCGTGTCGCTCGTCTCGAAATCCTTATACACAGGAACATTCTGCTGGTTGACGTCGCGATACCTATTCTGCAGTTGCTCAGCCGCATAGCGATTTGTGCCGGCTTCGCGCACTGTACCGTACACGATCACAGCCGAATCGAGGCGACGCCTTATATCGTCAGGGAGGTACGCGGGGCCCATACCGGGATCGGGCGGTTCGTATTTCACGCCGGCCACGTCGAGGAACGATTGAGCCGTGACGGTTTTGGTTGTGTTTGCGGCGAAGTAGCTGTTCATCAACTTCAAGAACGCCTGGTCACCTATTTTGCGGCGCATTGAATCAAGGAATAACTCGCCGGCCGCACGTTGCAGGAGAAAGCGATTGAAAGGCGTGTCGGGCGCAAGCTTTAGCCCGCGATAGTGTATCTTCTCCGTTTCGACTGCCTGGGTGACATCGGGAGATTGAAGCAGCCGGTAGTACGCAGCGGAACCGGCAACGAACCAGGTGTCCGCATCAGAAGCGGGCAAAACCCACCCTTTCCAGAGTTGGTCCGTTTTTTCTTTCCACGATACGGATTCTGCTTTTTCCGGCGCCGGCTTACTGGCCTGTTCGGTTGTGAGTCCCCGCGCTAAGGGCGGCGGGACGATCTGGACTGAAGAGATAATAGCCGCCCGGGTACATGCCGACGTTTGTGTCGCGTGCTGGCATTACGGTTTCGTTGGGGCGGCCGATTTCTGCCCAGACGAGCATGTGATTGGCCATGTCGGCGGTCGATAATCTTCGCGTCGATGGTGCTGGACGAGACGAGCGGCGCGCTGTCGAATGCTTTGAACGCGAACTGCTCATCGATCCGGCCCTTGTACGCGGCGTACATGTTCGTCCAGGCGAGGTCCCGGATACCGGGAACATACGGGATAAAAGATGGCGGCCCGTGAGGATCAGGCTGAAGTTCGAGGTTTACACTCAGATCCTTGGCGTTGTTGTCACCCCAGTAGAAACCGGGTGTTCCACCGAACCATTCGTTCTTGGAACTGCGCCACAGTTTGGTGTGATAGGTCCCGAGTTCGAACATGGCGATCTCATTGGTCTTGGCATCTCCGATAATCCATTCGTTCGTATAGAGTCCGTTGTTGTTCGCGCTGAGCTGCTTGACAACCTCATCGATATTGCCCCCGTATTGAATTGCCATCCGGGCACGGAATGCAACGGGAGTACCGTGAATATTGAAAGGCGTTTGGTCGATGGTGGTTTCGGCGAGGACGATACCGGCGTCGTTCTGATACCAATCGGTACCGCTTTCGATGCCGCCGGGGTAGCTCTGGATCAGCACCCGGTGGCCCTGCTCGGGCTTGATATCGAGCATGACGTTCGTCTGCTCGCCAAGGGTCTGAGGCCACCAGGTAACGTGGCCGATGATCATTTTCCCGTCGCGCGTGGCAGGACCGGTTGCGGCGAAGGCGCTGCAGTGATCAGTAGGGCGGGTAGATTTTGTCACGTAGCCGGGCTTGTCGAGCGGGAGATTTTCGAGACCGGTGGGCGTCATAGGCATCGCTTCCTGCAGCTCGCCCAATTCGACCGTGGTGTTTGCGACGAGGATATCAACGAGATCGAGCTTGCGGCCTAGGAATTGCGCGCCGGCTGCATTGGCGCCGTCCGCGATGCCGCGCATCTCATCCAAGATTTCGCGATCGAATCCGCGCAAAAAGAGAGCGTCTGCCGTGGTGCGAAAAGTGGTCCAACTGCGCTCTTCGGCCTTGCCGGCAAGCTCAATGGCGCAGCGAGTCAGGTATTCGGGGATCTCTTTAGCCATCAAATACCCGTGTTGATATCCCCTTTCATACGGCTTGCCTTCAATATGGAGATAGATCCAGCCGGCCGCGGGATAACGATACGCCGGACCGAAAGTGCGGATGGCCGCGGCCGCGGGCCAGCTTTGATTCGCTGAAGCTTCGTCGATCGTGACGCCTTCGAACCAGGCTTTCCCCTGAAGAGATCCTCCTGCGCCGGCGGTGATAAGAATGTGATCCTCCGGGCGAGTTGCTACGAACCGAAGCGACAGGCGCGTCCAATCGTGCGTTCCCCCGACAGAAGCAGAGTGCACGTCGAAGGGCATCGACTGCATCGTGAGCGCGGCGGCGGATCCAATGGGAGTGCGATCCAGATCCTTGACGGTGAGATTTTCTGTGCGCACCCAGCCGCTGACTTCGTAAGTCTTGCCGACGGTTAGATGAATGGCGCTGGACTGGACGCTCGCGTTGGAGCTGCTGCCATTCGATTCAAGGCGCAGGGAGGAACGATTATCGTGGCGGACCGCGTCATCAACCACAACAGAGCCACGCACCGGCGTCCAGGAGTTGCTCGATTGATCCTGGAACAGAGAAGTAGAGGCGACAACAGTGAGGATGCAAACAAAATTGCCGAACAGAAGACGACCAATCACGACGAACTCCCTTCGTGTTCCAGAATAAACGGAAATTCGGCAGCAGAAAATTCATGTGAGAGAATTCCGGTCAATTGCTGCCGATGGCTTCGTTTCGTCTGCCGCTGAGAATGCGCAAACAGTCGACAATGGTGACGTCCATACACTTGCGTCGTGCTCCAATTCAGCGGCGGTTTACCTTCGAAAAGACCGTTTATCCGGCCCGGCTGTGATGTGCTGCCAAATGAAGCTCCTCTGTCCATGAATAATACAGTCCGGCTTTTTCTTTTGTTTGAAGGTATCGCGTTCGTGGCTGCGAGCCTGACCCACTTGGGCGTGCTCATTCATGGACACGAGCACCGGCCCGCTGGCATGGCGGAAGGCGGAATCGGCATCGTGCTTCTGATCGGTTTCTTGTTCACCTGGATCGTACGAGCATGGACACGCGGTCGGCTCGTCGTCACTTCCCGGCCGTCGGAACTTGCGTCGGATCTAGCCGATCGCAATCGGCGCCGCCCTTCGGAGCACAAGCCGATATCGGGTTCAACGTCGCCTCACGAAATACAATGATCATAGGTCTTTTCGTGACCTTTCGGCCCAAACCAGCCCGGTACCAACTCGCCATTAATCACGCGCTCTGACATCCAGTCTCCTGCTGCAGAGTTCCGGCTAGAGAAGCAAGGTTTTCAGAGAGTCGGATCATCAGCGCCGGAGCGATAGCGCCAGAGCGATCAAACCTATTCCGGTGAAAGGCCGCCGAAACCCTTTGTTCTAAAAAAGCGGCCTCGGGAAGCAGTTGCGTCAGGCATTCGGTCGGCGATGTTCCGGCCTCGGTGCGGGCGGGCTGAACGCGCGGAAATGAGTGATGCGCAACGCGCCTTCCAGCCGGGCGACGGACGCGCTGACGATTTTTTCGAGTTGCTCGGGCGCAGCAAGAGCGCGCAGATTCAATGCAAACTCGTGATGAATATCCGGATCGGCAAGCAGGTCGCCTTCGGGCACCGGTTCGGCGCGGTTTGTGCAGATGCTTGCCTTAATCCAGCCAGCCGAAGTGCGATCGAGGATCTTCAGGTGAGCGATCTTGATTCCGGCTTGCGTCAGGGCAGCTTCGATGGAATCGAGCAAGGGTCCGCATAAAAGAGATGGCGAGAGAGGCGTCACGAGGTCCACTTGCGCATGCATGTTCAGCCAGCCGAGTGCCGCTTCTGCTTCCGCATATTGTTTGTAGTCGATATCGAGCGGTCGCGTGCCTGGAATGCGGTGCGAATGGAGTACTTCGTCCAACCATGCGCGTACGCCCCGGCCAGTGCGTCCGCTCAATTGGAAATCAATGGGGAACGGCAACGCAGGTGCGTTTTGACACAAGTCTTGATGAGTTGTGCAGACTATGTCTGCCTCCCTCAGTTGATGCTCGGCAAGATAGCGAATGTGAGAATTAGCCGCCCGGCCGAAAAAGTCTTGAACGGCATTGGGGTCGAGAAGCACAGTGAGCGGAGCCAGACGTAGGTGCTCGCGGTAAAGATCCTGAACCGGGCGTATGACGGTCGCACAAAGGTCCGTGCAACTGCCGACCGGTTCTGCGAAGATCACGTCGGGTTTGTAGGCCGCAAGCTTCGCTGCAGCGGCAATGAACTCCGAGAAACGGCAACAGAAGCAGCCTTCTGCCACTTCGCGCACCAGATTACCGCGCGCGATCGCGTGGTGTGTATCCACGAGGTTAGAAGCCTGGTCATTCACGATAATTGCGGCGCGCTGACCGCACGCGCTCAATAACTCCGCTGCCTTCAAGATGAGGGTTGTCTTTCCGGCGCCAAGAAAGCGCCCACGATTACGAGGGCCGGACGGGTCGTTTCACCGGTGGCTTTCGTAGCAAACGAGGGTACCGCAACCGCCTCGGCTTTGCGCATGGGTTTAGGTTAGCGTTTAAGAATGGCTGCTGAACATGATCCCGGCAGGCGCGATTTTCTGAAATCGTTTGGTGCAGTGGGACTCGCCTCCGCCGCGAATGCCGAGTCGTATGAAACTTCATCTGAAGAACGGCTTCACGCCCCAACTGGAAACAGAAATCGATCTCTCGAGTCGATCTCGTACCCGCGTACATTCACCGGGCCGGCGCTCAAAATGATTTCATTCCCGCTCGGAGGCATCGGCGCCGGAAGCATCGGCTTGGGCGGCCGAGGACAACTGCGGCGATTGGGAGATCTTCAACCGGCCAGATAAGGGCAATTCACCGCAATATGCGTTTGCGAGCATCTGGGCAGCGGAACACGGCAAGAAAGCGCTGGCGCATGTTTTGGAAGCGCGACTCGAAGAACCGTATCAAGGACAGGATGGCTTGGGCTCGCAGAATGCTCCTGGGCTCTCGCGTTTACAAGGCGCCACATTTACGGGCGAGTTCCCGCGCGCGCGCATCGATTTCCACGACGATCGCTTGCCCGTGCAGATCAGTTTATCCGCAGGATCGCCTTTTATACCCTTGGATGCTGACGAATCCGGGCTGCCGTTTGCGGTTTTGCGTTACCGGCTAACGAATACGTCCCGGTCATCGGTCACCGCCTCCATCGCTATGTCCATCGAAAACCCGGTGAAGGTGTCCCGTGCCGAAACCGAAGGTCGACCCGACGAAAGGATGAACGATGTTCGATCGAGCGGCCCTGCGCAAGGTCTCTTGATGAGAAATCCGTCGCTCAACAGCGAACACGTCGACAACGGTACGTTTGCAATCGCCGTGATGAACGCTGCGACAGGACATTACTCGGCACTGCGGGGTTGGCCGGCCGGCCGCTGGTGGAACAGTCCTCTCCTGTTCTGGGACGACTTTACCAGCGATGGTGAATTGGGACCCGAAACCAAAACACCGGGGCGAGTGGGCTCAGTCTGCCTGAAGCAGCAGATACCCGTTGGAGAATCGGCGGAATACGTGTTCCTGCTCGCCTGGCACTTTCCGAACCGAACGCCTCGACGATGTGGCTGGACTGCACCTAAAGGTTACGAAGACGTGATCATCGGCAACTGGTATGCGACGCGGTTTCGCGATGCATGGGCAGCAGTAGCTCACGCGGCGGATCATTTGGAATCTCTCGAGCGCCGAACGGAACGATTCACAAAGGCGATTAGAAAATCCACTGTTGCTGATGCGATCAAGGATGCGGCAACGGCAAATCTGTCAACCCTGGTCAGCACAACATGCTTTCGAACATCCAATGGCGAGTTTCATGCGTTGAGGGTTCGGACGATCACGCGGGCTGCTGTTTCGGGAACTGCACCCACGTCTGGAATTACGAGACCGCGACTGCACATTTATTTCCATCGCTATCGCGATCACTTCGTCGAAGCGCCTTCGGCTACTCGATGGACGAGCGTGGAGGCATGTACTTCCGACAGCTTCTACCGGATGGCATCGAGAGGTTTGGATATATAGCGGCAGATGGTCAGATGGGCCAGATCATGAAGGTCTACAACGACTGGCAACTATCGGGAGAGCGAGGTTTTCTCGAAGAATTCTGGCCGAAAGTGAAAAGAGCCATATCATTCGCCTGGATTCCGCACGGCTGGGACGAGAACCGCGACGGCGTCATGGAAGGCGTACAGCACAACACCTACGATGTCGAGTTCTATGGACCGAACCCACTGTGCGGCATTTATTATCTGGGCGCTCTACGCGCATGCGAAGAGATGGCGCGCGCCATGGGAAATAACGGCCTTGCTACCGAATATAAGCGGCTGTTCGAGAGCGGCCGAACTTGGCTTGATGCGAATCTCTTCGACGGTTCCTATTACATCCAGAAGGTGGAGGGGCGCCCGGCGACCGCGATTGCAACCGGCTTGCGCAGCGGAATGGGTGCAGAGGACCCCGAGAGGCCGCAGTACCAAGTTGGCGCCGGCTGCCTTGTCGATCAACTATTGGCACAATACCTCGCGCACGTTGCGGGGCTCGGCTCGTTGGTGGATCGAAACCATATTCGAACTACGCTTCAGTCGATCTACCGGAATAACCACAAACCCAATCTGTTCGATCACGATTGCGTGCAGCGAACGTATGCACTCAATGACGAAGCCGCGACTGTGGTGTGCGACTACGGGCCAGCGGAACGGCCGCAAATTTCGTTCCCGTATTACGCGGAGGTATGGACCGGGCTTGAGTACTCAACTGCTGCTTTGATGTTATTTGAAAACATGTCAACGGAAGGCTTGCAGATCTTTTCCGATGCCCGGCTCCGTTATGACGGCGAGCGGCGAAACCCTTGGGATGAGCCAGAGTGCGGTCATCACTATGCGAGGGCGATGGCGTCCTGGTCCGGATTCCTGGCCGCGAGCGGATTCCGGTATCGAGGACAGTTCCGGTCTCTGGAGATTCTTCCGGCGTCGACAGTTGCAGATCTTCGCTGTTTTTGGTCCGCCGGATCAGGATGGGGGGACCTTCAGCTTGACCCGATCCCAGTTGTCGCTGGTAGTCGAGGAAGGACGCTTGCTGATTCGTGAACTCAGTTTGCACGACCACTGGCGCGGGACAGAACTGAAGATTGAGGATGCGGGCACAATTCTTACACATAGCACCCGTAGAGAAGACGGGTTGTTGAAGGTGACCCTAGGGGCTGAACTGAACCTGCGAAGTGGACGCACACTCGTCGTTCATGTCTGAGCTTTAACCACGGCTGCGCGAAGAATGTCTGAAAAACGCGCTCAGTCGGAAGCTCGTTGCTTCCCGGCTCCGCGGGATCGCTTTGTTCACCAGAGTAACAACGCTGTTGACGCAAAAACCATTGGAAGTTACTATCCCTTACGGCAGCCTGACAGCCGTTTCCTTAAGATGAGTTATTTGGATCGTGATTTGCGACTCGTTGTTGCCAAAGAACTAGACGTGCACAGCGGCGTTGACGTGTTACAGCCCTTTGGAGCTGGTAGCGGTTCCCTGAACAGATTCAGTGTTGTCCACAATATTCCTGAGATTTGGCCACGAAGAGAATTTTTTAAATGCTTAGACCTTACGGCATTAGTACGTATAGCTCGTGACAACAGGTCTTCAAACAGATTAAATGAAATCATCCCGGATGCACGCAGTGGTTTTTGTCCGGACTAGCCAATCGCAACACAAAGGAGTATTTCGCCGTGAACAAAGCATTAATATCAGGTTTTGCCAGCATTTTTCTTTTGGCGCCCATGACCATCTATGCCGATCAACTTGTAACCAATGGCGGTTTTGAAATTGGTAACTTGTCCGGATGGACGCAGTTGGATAATTCGACGCCTTACAACACCGAGGTGCAGATGGATAATCCCCATACGGGCAGCTATTATCTCAATCTCGGACCGTCCGGCAGCGATGGTTTGCTGTCGCAAACACTTAGCACCGTCGCAGGTGAGACATACCAGATTACGTTTTGGCTCGCGTCGGACGGACAAACTCCTAACGATTTCAGCGCGACATTCGGCAACCAGACGCTGATCTCACAATCCAACTTGGCATCCTTCGATTGGACGGAGTTTTCCTACACAGCGGCTGCTACATCGGATTCAACGGTTCTGCAATTCGGCTTCCGGGACGATCCAGGCTTCTTGTCGCTGGACGACATAGGTGTCAGCTCTATCTGCGGCGATCCCGGTTCGACCAGCGCCGCTCCGGAGCCTTCTACGTGGGAACTCGCCGGCATTGCTGGCCTATTTGGGGTGGCTTTCCGGTATTGCCGGAAACGCCGGGCCAGCTATCATCAGTACACGCTGTAGAAGAGCTACCCCGTCTAAGATAGCCGGAGGTTTGAGACCGAAGGCATCTCGGCAGACATTCGGCGCGACCCGCGGAACACACGGGAATCGCGCCGAAGGACTTTTGGGAGTGCTCAATCCGGCGCAGTGGCGCTCAGGTACCGAGCTAATCCGTGCGTGTTTCCTCTACGGAAAGGTTAGCGCCTACGAAGCTATCCAGTCAGGAGTTATGGACTCCGAAGATCAGAGTAGTTCCCTTCAGTTCAGGCCAACCTTGTACATCTCACTCGTATAACAGCTCCAACCATAAGAGTAAGCTCTTTGTTGGTGATGAAGCGCCGCGGCATGACGTCCGTATTGCCATGACGTTTCGAGGATTAGGACGCTTATTACTTGCCACGGTAAGCATGTCCGCATGATAATGCGATTACTTGGCGCACTTAATCCACCGTGTCCAAGGCTGGCCGGGCGGGCATTTTTACCTCCGAACGTCATGTATACCCCGCCCAGCCACCAATCGTAAGAACGTCCTGCCATCAAGTTGGCACACGCACCGTTCAACCGCCCTGCACGTACGTCTGAAGTTAGGACGGGAGAACGGGATACTTATTACCGTCTGGCGCATGCATGTGTGGGCACCCGACCACGCGCACAGAATAGGTGTAGGCTTCTCAAGCTAATTATTCCGTACGGTCCATTTCAGGTACTCGCACATTTTTGAATCTATTGACCTTTGTGAAGCAACGCGATTACACTCGGGTTACAGTCTCAGCCAAAAAGTTGTAACCGGCTAGTTTTCATCTGAAGTATTTAGCTGATTTTTGCAAGCGGCTTGGTGAGAGACTTAGTTGGCCGAGTAAAGAGGAAGTCTGGAGGTCGGCGTTTGAAACCGACGGCCGTTGTCCTCAATTGATTTTGCTCTTGTTTGCCGAAAAGCAGACATGGGGCAAAAATGGGCGAAGCCCGCTCGCGTCAAGGTAGAGGAGTTATGAGCATGTTAAAAGAAGCTTGGTATGCCGTAAAAGTTCGCACGAGGTCAGAACCGCTCGCGCTTGCGGCACTGCAGTACCACGGATTCGAGTCTTATTTCCCTCAAGCATTAGTTCGCAAAAGATATTGCGACAGGATGAAAACGGTTCCAGAGCCAATATTCCCGGGGTACCTTTTTTGCAGGTTCGACCTGTCGCGGAAGTCGAAAGTACTCAGCGCTAACGCTATCGAATATATAGTCGCTTTCGGGGGGTGCCCCGCGCCGATTCCTGTTAACGAAATCGAGGCCGTGCAGTTGGCGGTCGCGGCCGGTGGCCAAGCTGCAAGGCTTCCCCGCTCTGGTGAACGCGTGCGTATCATTGCAGGATCACTGGCCGGATTAGAGGGCATTCTCGTCCGGGAAGCGAATCGTGCTCAATTCGTTGTGTCTGTTTCGCTCCTGCAACGGGGCGTGTCGGTTATGGTCGATCAGTCCATCGTACAGGCGGTACAGAAGTGAACCTCTTTCAGCTCCAATCTGGTAAATCGCAAATGAATTCATCTTCAATAAAAAGTGCTTTTGCCGCGGTTGCTCGTCTCGCCGTGTGCTTTTCCGTATGTCTCTGTTGCGCTGTTGTTGCGCCCGCTCAAGAGTCTCGCGCGCATTCGACAGCTCGGATGCCAGATTCTGGCCGTGCAGCGTTCGCGGTGAACTCGGTGGCTCACGATAGCGTTTCCTCGCCATTGCTAAACGGCAACGAATCAGGAGCCAGCCTGCTTATTGGACCTGAGGACGTTCTGGTGATCGATGTTTGGAAGGAGCCGGAAATTTCGCGGACGATCCCTGTGCGCCCGGATGGAAAGATATCGCTTCCGCTGGTTGGTGAACTACAAGCGAGCACCCTAACACCCTCGCAGCTGCAGGAAGAAATATCCCAAAAGCTGCAAAAGTTCATTTCTGAGCCTGAAGTAACCGTTATGGTTCAGGAGGTGAAGAGCCGGCATTTCAACATCCTGGGCCAAGTCGCTAAGCCAGGCTCCTACCAACTTACAAACTCAATGACAATTCTCGACGCGATCGCCACCGCAGGAGGGTTGCGGGACTTTGCGAAGCGGAAATCTATCTACATACTGCGGCCCAATCGAGATGGCACGCAAACCCGAGTCCCTTTTAATTACAAGGATGCGATTAAAGGTGTTGATCCGGCCCAGAACATCACATTGGCGTCACTCGACACAATTATCGTTCCTTGAGAAAATTAATGAATTCAAGGAACATTCTGAGCCTTCTGTTGCTGCTCAGCGGCGCGTCGGGCGGCTGTTGTCAGGCGCCAGCTACGGATCCGGCAGCGGCTGTGCCGGCAATCCAGTATGCGGATGAAAGGATGAGCATTCCTGCTGCGGTAAACAGCAACGGTTACTCGCTTTCGTTGTCCGACGAAGCATCTGCCGGCAACCATATAAGCGGCGGGACGGCTTTCGGCTTGTCTAACGACGATAACATTTTATCCACCAGCTCGAATCCAATTTCGGCCCTTGGGTATTACATTAGTCCCTGGATTTCGGTGGCGGAGTCCAGCACTCGGGCGGCGTGGACTCTGGAATACAATCCGAGATTTACCGGGTACGAGCGGATGAGTTCGCTCGACCGCACTGATCAGGATTTCAATGCCGATTTCGCATACCGAATTACTCCCTATGCCATGATTCGCTTTGAAGACGGCTTCACAAAGAGCTCCGATTTATTGAATCAAATCGGTTCAGGCGCGCCGTTGGCAGATTTGCAGCTGCTGCAATACACATCGGTATCAATTATTCCGGCGCTTACGAACGTTCTGATGAACCGGGCCAGCGTTGAAGCCGGCTATCAATTCGGCGAGAATGACATGGTCGGTGGCGAGTTCAGAGAAGTCGATCTCCGGTATCCGAACAGCGCGCAAGCGGTTGGGCTGTACGATTCCACTACATTATCCGGCGAAGGCTTCTACTCTCGCCGCATATCGAGCAACGAATACATTGGGGCTTTGTTTCGCGAGGAGAAGCTAAGTGCATTTCCGGATGGTTCCGACACCGGTGTTCAAGGCGTTCTTTTCTTTTACTCGAGGACGATAATCTCTCGGTTGTCCTTCTCTCTGTCTGCAGGGCCCGAGCATTCGACAACATATCGCAACACATACCCCACGACTGCGCCTCTCAGGACCTGGTCTCCGGCGTTTGGAACCGGATTACGATGGCAGGGAGATCGGACCAGTATTTCGGGGAATTTTACAAGGCGGATTCAAGGTGGCGGCGGGCTTCTCGGAGCAGTTCGCGCCAGCACGATTGATATTTCTGCAAGGTATCAACTCTCCCGTTTGATGAGCGTGCAGATTGCGGCTGGCTATTCCGATAACACAGTTTTAGGTTGGAACACTTCGGCCACAAGCACATCCGGTCACGGATTTCTGGCCTCCACGTCGCTCGAGCGGCAATTAAGGCAGCACTTTTCGCTGCAGATCGGATATGGAAGGGAACAGCAGCGTTACGTCTGGCTTCCGGCTAGCTCCGGACTAGAGACGCGAAACCGAAGCTGGATCTCGCTCACGTATCGGTTTGACAGGCCTTTGGGAGGCGCATGACGCCAGGTCAGATGAAAGAACGGCGGTAGGAACGTAAAATGTCAGATCAGCAATCCAACACGCCGGCAGAGAGGCCGGATCTTAATGAGTATTGGGCGAGAGCACGCCGCCGTTACTGGCATTTCCTCATTCCGCTATTTCTTGGCTGGGCGATGGTTTTTGCGCTGAGCTGGTTGCTTCCGCCTGTCTACCGGTCGGGCACATTGATCCTAGTACAGCAGCCCAAAGTACCACAACAATATGTGGTGCCAGTGGTTAGCAGCGATTTGCAGGAACGGCTGAACAGTATTACCCAGCAGATCATTAGTCGAACCCGGCTCGAAGGGATCATCAATAAGTTGAATCTCTATTCCGATGAGCGCGTCCACAAAACCCCCGATGATCTAGTGCAGCGGATGAGAAAAGACATAGATATTGAGTTGGTACGTTCGACGGCGGACAAAGAAGTCACGGCATTCAACGTATATTATTCCTCGCGCGATCCACGGCTTGCGCAGCGCGTTACAACGGAATTGACAACCTTATTCATTACGGAAAACCTACAATCCCGGCGAGAGCAGGCAGAGCAGACAACGCACTTTCTGCAGTCGCAACTCGGGGATGCACGCAACAGCCTGGCTCAGCAAGAAGAACGCCTACGCCAGTACAAGGATCAATACCTAGGCGAATTGCCAACCCAGCTCCAAAGCAATATGCAGATACTCTCCGGACTACAGTCTCAGCTCCAGGCTGAGCAGGATGCACTCGGCCGTGCGAAGCAACAAAATACATATCTGCAGTCCCTTTTATCTCAGTACGCAACGCTACAACCGCCCACAAAAGATGTGGACGCAGCTCAAGGGTTATCGACTGTAGATCAAGAATTGGACAGACTCCGTGCGGAACTCGCAGATCTCCGTTCGCACTATACCGATCAACATCCAGATGTACGCAAAGTGAAGGAAGAGATTGTGAATGCGCAAAAAATCAAAGCGACGCTTACGGCTCAGGGGGGAGCAACGACGGCGAAGCCGCAGCAGCTTGGAGCTGATAAAAGTGCAACCGCTGTCTACAGTGAAAAGGGTGCGGCCATTTTAGAGATGCGGAGCCAATTACAGGCGAATCAGATCGAGATTGCCAATCGTCAGAAGGCCATTAAGGACCTGCAGAGCTCGATCGGCGAATATCAAGGGCGTCTCAACCGCACTCCTGTACGCGAGCAACAGTTGGCCGATATCACGCGCGACTACGACCAATCCCGCAGTGACTACGAGTCTCTGCTTGCCAAGAAAAATCAATCTGAACTCGCTACTGCTCTAGAAGAGGAACAACAGGGCGAGACTTTCCGCGTCGTCGATCCGCCCAGCCTGCCTACAAGGCCATACTCACCCGATCGCTTCAAAATCTCATGTATTGGATTTCTTGCGGGCTTCATCCTCGCGATAGCGGGTCTCGCCCTATCGGAGTTCGCCGATGACCGCATTTACAACGACGCTGACATCAAGAGACTAGTACCGGCGGATCTGTTTATAGACATACCTCAAGTCCGTAGCGCTAGCGACGGGCATAAAGAGAAGCGGTCTAGATGGCTGGCGGTATCCATGGGAACTGCGGCTCTGCTCGTTATGATCACCGGCAGCGCCTTTAATTATCTAAGCCACTGACACATGTACGAGAAGTTCTACAATCTATCGCGCGAGCCGTTCGAGATCACTCCTGATCCCGCATTCTTGTTTCCGACGCGGAAGCATAATGAGGCACTAGCTTCGCTCTACTACGGCGTACGGCGGCACAAGGGGTTTGTGGTTCTAACGGGTGAAGTCGGAACCGGTAAAACCCTGGTTCTGAGATGCCTGCTCGACCTGCTCAACCGAGACGAGGTAGGCTACGCCTATCTATTTAGTACGAAGCTTTCGGAAATCGACTTCTTGCAGTACGTGGCGCGAGATTTCGGAATTCCAAGCCGGGATAAGAGTAAAACAGATCTGCTACTGGATCTAAGCAACCTTGTCTGTACAAGATACAAACAAAAACTTACAACCGTTCTCATTGTTGATGAAGCTCATCATCTGCCGGTCGGAGTATTGGAAGAGATCCGACTGTTGACCAATCTGGAGACAACTCAACAGAAGCTGTTGCAGATTGTGCTTGTGGGCCAGCCTGAATTGGATGAGAAGTTGGACTCGTTCGAGTTGAGGCAATTGAAGCAACGAATTGCTCTGCGATCACATCTTGGGCCTCTGGATCAGTCGGAGACTTTGGGGTACATCCGGCGCAGGCTCGAACTTGCAGGCGCGAATTCGCACGCGGCGATTCTGTTTTCAGATGCGGTCATATCAGCCGTATACAGGCATTCGCATGGAATTCCGCGCTTGATCAATACTATTTGCGAGAATGCGCTGATAACTTCATATGCACGTCAGGCGCGGGCTGTTTCGCCGGATGTCATCGAGGAGGTCGCATCCGAGTTACGCCTCGACGTTATGCAATGCGAAAGGCCGGCCAATGAGGGCGCAGTCGAGATCAGAAGCTCCGGTAAGCGATGAAGCCGGCTCTGAACAGTCGAATATTCTGGGTCGGAAAACAGACGGGTGAGCGCTCAAAACGGGACATGGCCGGGAGATTAAAGATATGAGTTGGGTATTCGAAGCACTTCAACAGGCTGAGCTTGACCGCACGGGGCGCGTCGCGTCGGGGCAGTGGCTCGCTGCCACCGAAGTGATTCGGGCGAGAGAGCAGGATACTACGCAAGGGCAACAGGCGAGCGATCGGTTGCAGACGAGCTTACGAATACGTTCTGCGATCCCGGCGGACAGCCGACTCGTTGCATCGACGCAACCGTCCAGTTTGGGTGCAGAGAAGTTTCGATTTCTGGCTCTGAAACTTCGAGAGCTCCAGCCAGCACGGCGGCTCAAAAAAATCGTCGTCACCAGTACAGTACCGGAAGAGGGAAAGAGCTTTGTGTCTGCAAATTTGGCTCTAACTTTAGCCCGAGAACGCGAGCAAAAAGTCTTGCTGGTTGATGGCGATGTGCGCCGGCCCGTGCTAAGCGCGAATTTAGGTGTGGGAAATCATCCGGGATTACGCGAATGGCTCGGGCGAAGCCTGAGTCTCTCAAACACGATCCATCACATCGAAGACCTCGGATTGTGGTTTCTGCCGGCGGGCGATGCCGCTAAGAACCCCGTGGAATCCATACAATCGGGCCAACTCGCGGAAACCTTAGACGCGTTGAATTCTTCTTTCGACTGGATTATCATCGACTCTCCGCCCCTCCTTCCGATGGCAGACGCCAGCGCGTGGTGTCGGATATCGGATGGCGTTCTCTTCGTCACACGTGAAGGCACAACGAAAAAGCGCGAGCTGAAGCGAGGGATAGAGATGCTCGACAAGTCCAGCATTATCGGCGTCGTCGTAAACGATTGCCGTAGCGCCGACCGGGATAACCGATATGAGCGCTACATTCGCCAACTGAACGATTCAGAGGGTAAAATGGTCAAAGTAAACGCCTGACGGAAACTCTTTGGAGCCGGCATACACGACATTCCGCATGTCATTGCTGGCGCATTACAGAGCGTCAACTTAACGCTGTCTAAAATTCACTAACCAGTCGAGAGTTACAGAGTAAGAGGGGAGATTCGGGATGCTTTCTTATTGGATAACACTTTTGAGCGTGAGTGCGTACGAAGTTGTTAATTTCATTCGGAGCAACTCACAGTCCGGTATTCTCATCAGTGTAGGTTCCTTATTTTTTGTGCTCGGTGCGATGTTACGTCGTCATTTGTCGCCGGCGGACGAAACGGCGCTTTCGCAGACACCCGTCCAACCGGAGAGTACGACGCTGCCGAAGCCGCACCGGGAAGCAGCCGAAGCAATAGCAATCACCTACTCCGTGGCGGAGCGGAACGAGCAGCTCGCATGAGTTCGTGTTCTGAGAATTAAGCACCCTTCAAGAATCGTAGTCGCTGGCGGAACGACAGTTCATCAACACAAGTGGCCGCAGGCCGCCATTGCGGAAACATCCGCAGTACGAACAATTCACTGATTGCCTTTAATTCGCATGTTTAATTCATCAGTCCCGCTGCGCGCGATCGCGCTCAGGATTTCTGAGATACTACTGATCTTTGCGGCGCTGCTCCTGGCTTATAAGATGGCGGTCGGGCATCCGGTGAATTGGACGCTGACTACATACGCAGGGATCGCGTTGGTGGAGACGGTGACCTTGTCTTGTATGTACTGCCTGGATTTGTATGAGCCGCACGTTACAACGCAATCGTTACATAGTCTTTCACGGTTGTTACAGGCTTTAGGGCTGACGATGGTGATCGTTGCAGCCCTTCGGCAGGTCTTCATACCGGTACACATCGATTCCGTGACAGTGTTGCTCGGCGTGCTACTGGTAGGCGCTACCCTGGCGGCATCGCGTTGCTTGTTCGCTGAGGTGGCCTGCCAGTCGGTTCTCTCGGAGGCGGCCATTGTATGGGGCGTTGGACCGCTTGCAGCTAACATCATCCGGGAACTGCGAAGGCGCCCAGATATAGGGATTCGCGTGGTAGGCGTGGTTGACGATGCCTACACTGGCGACACATTCGCGGGTGTGCAGAATATAGGCCCTCCCGACCTACTTTGGGCTATGGCCGACCGAGGCCGTTTCCGGCGAGTAATTATCGCAATGGGAGAACGCCGCGGCTGTTTGCCTGTTGAAAAGCTCTTAGCACTGAAAGCTACAGGTTTCAGGGTCGACGACGGTCTCGCGATATACGAGCGGCTGACCGGAAAGGTCTGGCTGGGTGGCTTCAGCCTCAGCTCGTTACTGTTCTCGTGTAATTTCAGGAAATCCTGGATCACGACCCTCATCAATCGATGTTTTTCGCTGCTTTTTGCCGTCATCGCGCTTATTGCCGCGTCTCCCGTGATGCTCGTGATTGCCACTCTGATACGGCTCGATTCTGAAGGGCCGGCGATATTCCGGCAAATCCGTGTCGGTGAAAACGGCCATTACTTCAACATTTTTAAATTTCGATCCATGAAGCTGGGTGCCGAACGTCTCGCGGCACTCGCGCCTGCGACGGAGGATGACCCTCGTTGCACACGCGTCGGCAAATGGCTTCGACGCTTTCGTCTGGACGAATTGCCGCAACTCTTCAACATCATAAAAGGTGACATGTATTTCGTGGGCCCGCGGCCTTTCGTCCCCGATCAGGAAGCGGCATTACTCGAGCAAATTCCCCATTACCGGCAGCGTTGGATGGTACGGCCAGGCACGACGGGCTGGGCTCAAGTACACCGTGGTTACAACGCTTCTCTCGAAGATAACGTGGAGAAACTTTCGTATGACTTGTTTTACATAAAAAACATGTCGCTGGTATTGGATTTATTGACGGTGATGAAGACATTCAAGGTGTTACTGCTTGGACGAGGTGGACGGTGACCGGGGCAGCGGGGCTGTTCTCGCTTAGTGTTGCGTGGCTGGGTTATGTCTGGATCGGTTATCCGGTCATACTTGCCGCGCTTTCCCGCGTTCGCTCTTTCCGCCCGCGGGCCGCAGATCAGTATTACCCAGCCGTAAGCGTGCTCATCGCAGCACGCAATGAAAAAAAGGACATTGGGTGGAAGCTGGCGCAAACGCTCGCTTGGGATTATCCGGCAGATCGCTTGGAAGTGTTGGTAGGATCCGACGCCTCGACTGACGGCACTGATGAACTTATTCGATCGGTGGGCGATCCACGAGTAAGATTCGTACGCAACCAGGAACGTGCAGGCAAGAATGCTACTTTAAACCGCCTGGCCAGAATGGCACAGGGTGAACTTCTTTTTTTTACCGACGCAAATACGCACATTGAACCGGAATGCCTGAAAACAATTGTTCGTCATTTCGCGGATGCTCAAGTAGGTTGCGTGACTGGGATGGAGCGCAACGTTGCCGGAAGCGAAGCGTCAACCATGACCGCTAGCAGCAACGCCTACCTTGAGTACGAGTCCACAGTCAATTCGCTCGAAAGTAAGCTGGGCTCGGTGCTGGTGTGTGATGGATCGGTCTACTGCTTGCGCCGCAGCCTATGTGCGGAGGTCGATCCCGAGCTCGCTAATGATCTGGAACACCCCGTACGTATAGGCAGAGCGGGTTCGGCGATCATCTACGAACCGCGCGCACGATCTTGGGAATGCTGTACCACCTCGGCGGCGGAGGAATTCCGGAGGCGGCGCCGAATCGCAGCGCAAGGAGCTCTCGCAATGTGGAGATTGCGGAAGGAGCTGCGCGGCTTCAGGCGCTGGCAGTTTTTATCCCGCAAATTCCTCCGTTGGCTAACAGTTCTCCCCCTGGTTATGGCTTTTGCAACGAGCTTTCTCTTGCGACATGAACACTTCTTTTCGCTAGTTCTCGGTTTACAGACCGCGTTCTACGGTCTCGCGATTTTAGGTGTGCCGCAGCATCGGAAATTCCGCATCACAGGTTTACTGAGGGTGCCGTTCGTTTTCTTGCTGGCACATGTGGCGGTATTCATGGGCGTCCTCGATGCTTGCCGCCGTAAGACGTTCGCGACCTGGAATGTTGCCGACTTATCCAGGGGCTCCCACGCCCACCAACATTAAACAAATTGGCAAAAAAGCTATGTCGAACCCTTTAGTAAGCATTATCATTCTGAATTACAAACGCCTAACCGCGCTCGAGCAGACCCTCCAGTCAGCTGTTTCCCAGCGATATCCACGCAAAGAAATCATTGTGGTCGATAACCACTCAGAAGAGAACGTGGAAGCCGTGGTTGAGAAGTATGGACCGGGCATACAGTTAATTGCACTTGATGAGAATCTCGGCGCTTGCGGCGGTAGAAACGCGGGCATCCGAGCGGCCCAGGGCAAAATTCTGATCACTTTGGATAACGACGTCAGCTTCTTGGAGCATGACGCCGTCGAGAAGGTTGTCCGCATCTTCGAAGAGCAGCCTGACTACCATATGCTGGCATTTCAGCTCCGCGATCCACATGCCGGCCAACTGCGCCTTCGGGAATGGTGCCATCCGAAGGATTGGCGTCGCTTCGCAGATGAAAGCTTCCCGACCCACTTCTTTGTTGAAGGTGCTGCAGCCTACCGCCGGGAGGTATTTGAACATGCGGGATTGTACTTCGAGCCGCTTTTTGTGTATCACGAAGGATGGGACCTCGCACTACGAGTTTTGGATAAGGGCTATCGCATTCGTTACACTCCCGAGATTCAGGTCTATCACTTAATGTCGCCGGAGGGCCGATCGAATAGCCGTCCGCACTTCTTATTTACCCGTAATTACATCTGGGTTACCTATCGGGACTATCCAATCTGGTCAGGCTTACGATTTGTATCGTTCCGGCTGGCAATGATGGGTTGCTTTGCTTTGCGCACCGGGCACCTTTCAACTTTTCTGGCCGCAATCTGGGCAGGTATTCGGGGATGCCGGAATATCGAACGTGCCCCCGTGCATCGCAAAACGATCAAATATGTGAATTCGCTGGAGAGCGAAAGGCCTAACATCTTCGTCCGCTTCGCCAGACATCGGACCGCTCCACAATTATAGGCGGAAAAGCTCGCCGGCGGTGTTGCAACCGCTTCATCGTCACTGAAGCCCAATGATTCTTTTCTACATACTGGTGTTCATCTCACCAATGCCGAATCACCCGTTTTTTGAGGCATCGTTTGCGGGTCTCACGGTGGTCAAGTGGCTTGGAATCATCTGCTGTGGTTACGCGTTGCTGGGACTCTCATCGCGCGGGACGTCACCCGCGTTCTTCAAGAGCTGGGAAATTCGCTTCTTTCTCGCGCTGCTCGCCCTCGCAACCGTGTCTTACTTCATGATGGGCCGCACTGGCAGCCTCACGTTCAATCCCATCTGGATGTACTTCAATTATCTGCCGCTTTTCTTTACAACCATGTGCGTTGTGGATACGCATGAACGTTTGGAAAATACGCTGCTAGCAGCAATTGCCGGCGAGGCGCTAACGTCTCTGTACGTGATTCGCGAGTTTCAGGCCTCGGCGGGTACCAACTTGCGGCCGGGCTATATAGCTGGCGACGCGAATTACTTTGCGACTTGCCTGCTGTTAGTGCTACCAATGACCGCCTTCTTCGTGAAGATGAAGGGATCGCCATGGAAGCGCTACTTTTGTGTGGCATCTTTGCTAGTCATGCTGGTGGCGTTTACGCTTGCATCGTCTCGCGGTGGCCTCGTAGGGCTGTGCGTCGTGATCGTCTATATGATGGTGTACTCACGTCAGTTACGCGGGGCGGCGATTGCGATCGGGATTTTGCTGCTACCCATGCTGCTGTTCTCTCCGGCATCCCCGCTGCTACGAATGTTGCACCCTAGTTATGGCGATTACGTAGGGGCGCAGGTACGCCGAGAGTTTTGGAGCGTGGGTCTTGACATGATCTCGAAGCACCCGCTTACGGGGATCGGCTTGGGGAATTTCACAGCACAGTCCGTATCAGAGGTGGCAGAAGGTTTCAAGGGTATCGCATGCAATACCTTCCTTGAAGTTGCCGCGGAGTTAGGAATCCCTGGATTTCTCGCCTACTGCGCAGTTCTAGGAGCCGCCTTATTTTCTGCAGGTAGATTGCGCCGCGAGGGAAAGAAGACCGATGATTTGCGGTTACAGTACGTCGGGCAGGCGATGCAAGCCGGCTTGCTGGGCTTCGCCGCCGCTGCAGTCTTCGTTTCTGCTGAATATCAGAAGCCGTTTTGGATCGTGACAGCTTTGACGGCCGTCGTTCCAACGCTGCTGCGCGACGCTAAACAGAGAAACCAGGTTTCGCAACAAAAAATGAGCGCCGTTCCAGTTTCGAAGGCGAGCCTCTCGCCGTTGAACATTGATGATCATAGGTGCGTGCCGCTGGCTAGCTGTACCGCCTGGACGACTGAGTGACCGGGGAATTTAGGTACAAACTGCCCGGCTTTGACGAAAGCTCTCTTACGGACGCGTAATGGCATCAACGACAACTCTGCGAAAAAAGCTTACTCGCGCTGCGGAGAACTGGTTCGAGAGTCCCGGCGGGCGCACACGATTGCTGCCGATGGAAGGCTTGCGAGGCGTGGCTGTTCTGCTCGTGTTTGTTGTTCATGCACACGCTTTATTTGGGTCGTATCTCGTTACCGACCCTCACCTGTTCAGCATCTCCCAGTATCTGGGTGGAATAGGCAATGTAGGTGTGGATTTATTCTTCGCCTTGAGTGGATTTCTTATTTACGGTGCGCTAGTCCATAAGCGCATTGCTTATTTCCCGTTTCTCCGGCGCCGAGCAGTACGGATCTATCCTGCTTTTCTTGCTGTTCTGAGTTGCTACTTAGTGATCTCGATCGTGGCTCCCTCAGAGAGCAAGCTGCCCGGGAGCTCCATGGCCGCGATGAAGTACATTCTCGAGAATCTCATCTTTTTGCCCGGGCTCTGGCCGATTACGCCGATCGTTACGGTTGCATGGAGCCTGAGTTTCGAGTTCGCTTTCTACTTGTTTGTGCCGCTCGCCGTTCTTATTCTGCCCCACAACAGCCGAAACAGAGGCCGGCGGATCGCGGTAATCGGCGCGATATGGGTTGTGTTCTCTTTATTGGAAGCGTTCGTGCTGCATGGCGCCCACATCCGAATGTTGTCGTTCCTTTCCGGTATGCTGCTCCAGGAAAGCACTCGCAACGGATGGACCAGCTCACTTCTCTCGCGGACGGGACAGTGGGCATCGATCCTCGCGCTGCTGTTGCTGGCGGGCTACCATTTTGCACTTAACCCGAAAGTGTTAGATGCAAATTCCAGCGGTGTCCTGTCTGTAGCGATGCTCAGCGTGGCCGTTTTCTTTTTTTCGTTCTACGCTTTGGAATATCCTGGCGTTCTCCAGAAAGTGTGCGTTTGGAAGCCCATGCGATATTGGGGCAATATCAGTTACTCCTATTACTTGATACACGGCCTAACCTTAAAAGGCGTGGCTATCCTGCTTATTCATTTGAGGCCCACATGGCATCCGGTTGTAGCTTATTGTACTGCTCTGGTTGTGGGGTTAGCGGCTAGCTTAGCGAGTGCGATCGTTTTATACGCCCTCGTAGAAAGGCCATTATCACTATCGCCGAAGAAGCAGCAAGCGAATACCGAAGACGGCAAGATGGTATCGGTTTCTGAGTGGATGCGGAGCGGACGCCCTGCCCCGGAAGTTTCTTGCAATCGATAACATCTAATTCTGTTTTACCGGCTGGTATAACGTTTTTTCACGACATGCAATTCACGAACAAACAGCGATCGACGGACGATCGCATTTCCGTTCTGCACTTCACTAACTCAAGGTTGTGGGGAGGCGTCGAAGGGCATATCTGCGGTCTGTTGCGGAATGTATCAACTCGCTTGTTTCGAGTGCATCTCGTGTGCGATCCCGTGCTATTTGGGCGCTTCAGAGACGCGATCCCCGGTGATATTGCGATTACGCCTCTTGTGCTTTCGAGTCCGAAGCATATCGTCCCGGCGCTGCAGCTTGCCGGGCTGCTTCGTCGAGAAAAAGTCCAGGTCGTGCATTCACACATGTTTTGGAGCAGCTTGTTCGCGAGTCCGATCGCTTGGACGTGTCGTGTTCCAGCCATCGTCGAGACGCTGCATGGCACTGAAGCTTGGCGCACGGGTTGGAAGGCAAGCTGTTTCGTGGATCGCGCGGTGACTCAGTTTGTTTCGCGGCATGTTGCCGTTTGTGATTCGGACGTCCGGTTTCTTGAGAGCAAAAAACGAGTCCCTGCGAGAAAGATCTCCGTCATTCACAATGGAGTGGACATCGGGCGCTTCGGTGTCGCCGAAAATACTCGTAACGCGATTAGGCATTCGCTGGGATTCTCACCAAGTGACTTAGTTCTAATTGTCGTGGCTCGATTCCATTCAGGCAAAGGGCATCGTGTTCTTTTCGATGCGATGCGCCAGCTTTTGCAAACTTACCCGACCTTGAAGTTGATCTGTCTGGGTGAAGGAGAACAAGAATCAGAACTGCGTGCGGTATGCGGACCGTTTGGGCTGGCCGATTGCGTCCGTTTTGAGGGTTATCAAGAGAATGTGCCGGAGTGGCTTGCTGCGGCCGACATTAACGTCCTACCCACGTTCTATGAAGGCTTTCCCTTGACGGTACTCGAGGCCATGGCTTGCGGACTGCCGACCGTAGCATCAAACGTTGGCGGCGTTCCTGAAGCCATAGAACATGGCGTCAGCGGATTGCTCGTTCCCCCTGGAGACGCACAAAGTCTCGCCCAGGCCCTCGCCCGATTGGCAGGCGACGCTGCGAAGCGGATGCAGATGGGACAGGCCGCCCGAAAACGCCTCGAGCAGAATTTTCTTCTCGAGAGGCAGGTTACTTCCACGGAAAAGATGTACCTGGATTTGTGTGGAAACCGAACGAGGGCAGGACTAAGCCTATCCTCGGCGGAGACCCAGCACGCCTACAACACTACACGTTTGTGAAATCATGACTCGCAGTATTCTCTCCAATTGGTTTGGATTAGTGGTGCTGGCAGCGAGCACCGCCCTGCTCACGCCCATAATGGTGCACCACCTGGGCGCCGTTGACTATGGCGTTTGGGTCCTTGCTGGCTCCGTCCTCGACTATTACGGCTTGCTCGATCTCGGAATGCGCTCGGCTATGTTCCGCTATGTTTCCTTGTTTCGGGGCGGGTCTCAGCGTCAGGAGGTGGATCGGACATTCAATTCAGCGCTGTTGTTGGTTAGCGGGACTGCAATCCTCATCTCTATTGTTTCTATCGCACTGGCGTACCTGCTGCCTCGGTTCACCCATATCCAAGGTACAACGCCGCGGGTCTACGCTTGGTTGCTATTCCTCTTAGGAAACAGTATCGCTGTCATGTTCCCAACACGCATGCTTGCAACCTACATTTCCGCACATAATCGATGGGATTTGTACAATGCGGCGGGTATTGCCAACACGGTTACTCGCGCCATCCTCATACTCGTTGTACTGAAGCTGGGGTATGGGCTTCTGGCTCTGGCCATTGCGACCGTTGTGGTCGCATTCTTATCGCTAGGGCAGCACATCGTCTTCTTGCGTATCGCCGATCCTCAGGTGTGCGTTAATTTCCGGCTTGTAAGGTTAAGTCGCATTCGCGAGTTATTCGGATTCAGCATGCGATCGTTGCTCGTGTCTTTTGGCGATTACCTCCGGTTCTATTCCGATTCCGCTGTGATTGCTTCCGTGCTGACCGTGGGTTTAGTTACACCTTTTAACGTGGCTACTCGATTAATAGAGTGCTTCCGATCGGTTGTCGTTGCTGCTGGCGGTCCAGTCTTAGGAGCGATGACTGAACTGGACGGAGCGCGCCGGCAACCGTACTTGCAAGCTCTCCTGCTTCGGTCCACGCGATTATTAGCCCTCCTTTCGATCCTCGGAGGAGTTTTGCTGCTCGCCGACGGCCGCATGCTATTGCACCTCTGGGTAGGTGAGGAACTCGTATCTGCTTACTCCCTGCTCGCCGTTCTGGCGTTCGGATACATGATTGCCCTGACGCAGCACGCTGCGCTGCTCATCATAATTTCCAAAGGGCAGCATGGGCCGCTTGGCTGGTGGACGATCGTAGAAGGAATTGCAAATATTGTTCTGAGTGTTATCTGGGGACGCTCACACGGTTTGATTGGCGTTGCAATGGGAACGATTGTTCCCATGCTGGTGGTCAAGGTGCTGGTTCAGCTCTGGTATGCGTTGCGGGCTGCCGAGATGAGTGCATGGGAATATTTGCGGGGCGGCTTGTTGCGGGCGTTGTTCGTTGGCCTGCTCTTTTTTGCAGTTGCTGAGAAAATTGTGGCCGGAGCTAACTTCAGCTTCGCCTCGCTGATCGGCTCCGTTCTCGTGCAGTTGATCGTCTTTCTCGTCTTGATGTGGTCCTTCGGATTAACGAAGCCGGAACGTCAATGGTTGAGAGAGTATGCCCGGCAGCGTCTAGGTTGGCCTGCACTGGGCGGTTCTCCCGAGTTTGAGCCGCAGGCCACCAATGCTGACCTTTCTTAAAGCGAGATATCGTATGCGATCGAATGAGATACACAGACACGTCTCCACGAAAACCGTGAAAATCTCGGTTATCATTCCGACGAAGAACCGTGCTGAGGACCTACGGCGCACACTCGACAGTATTTCGATACAGACGCACACACCGGACGAGATTATTGTTGTCGATCAAGGTTCCAGGCCTGCGTTGGAATCGTCGACCTGTCTGGTTCCAGTTACACACATTCACGCTCCGCATGTCTCAGGAGCGGCAGTGGCGCGTAATGCCGCTATGGATCGCGCAAGCGGTGACATTTGGGTTTTCCTGGATGACGATGTGATTCTCGAACCGCACTACATGGAAGAGCTCGTACGCGCATATTCGCCGGAAATTACGGGAGTATCTGGAATCTTCACGAATTACACACGTCCGGCCCTGTTGCGACGCTCATTCGAGACGATATTTGTGAGGGGCGCATTCCACGACGATCGCCAGCGTATTTATTGGGACGCAAATCGCCTCCGGGAACGCACGCCACAGCGCGTAAAACAGTTTACTGGAGCGGCAATGAGCTTCCGCGCATCGGCGGCGCGAGCTTTACGGTTCGATACGAATCTCACAGGTGCTTCCATTGCTGAGGACATCGATTTCTGCGCGCGTTTGCCTCGTGGGACCGTGTTAGTAATCGCACCCAAGGCCAGGCTGTTCCATAAACGCAGTGTTATCGGGCGGGCCACGGCGCACTGGCTCGACGAACATGCACAATCGAGCGCATATATGCGTGGGCGCAACTGGAACCGTGGCTTACAAGACGACCTCTGCTTTGCGTGGCTGCAGATCGGATATGCCGTAATGGCGGCCATCGGATCGATTAAGCGCGGCTCGCTTGAACCATTTCGAGCCTGGAGACGAGGGAAAGCGCGGGGGTATAAACTCGCTTTCCCAAGCACAAACCCGTCCGATTCACAAATTGCTAGCTTTGCCTGATCGGCGTCAACGGCCATAATTGGCAGCCTTTGCTCTGAGCAACTCTTTTTCTATTTTCGCTTCGATCTTCTTCCGATGAGACAGGAAACGACCATTACTATCTCCGATGAACTGGACTACTCGACCTGGCCGGCAGATCCGCTGACGAGCGATAGCGAAGCCGCAAAAGCCTTTATTGTCAGCGAAGGATCGCGCTTGTGCGTTGCCGCGCTGAGTGTTACCGCTCGCGCAGTCCTACTCACGGGCAGCATGTCCCGGGGGGAAGCAACCTTAAAAAGAGACGGAGCGGGCTGGCGCGCTTTGGGCGATGTGACGTTCTTGCTTGTTTTTGATGGCCCTTTACAAGTGAACACTTCGGAATTAGAGCGGACGATTGAGGCTAGCCTCTTAGCAAAAGCAATCCGGTGCAAAGTGGCGGTCGTGACTTCAACCAGTGCGCAATTATGCGAGATGAAGCCACACATTTACGCTTATGAGCTTCGAGAGCGGGGCTTAGTCTTGTGGGGCCGTAAAGATACGTTGCACCTCATCCCGCCATTTACCGCAGCTCAGATTCCCCAGGAGGATGGTTGGTGGTTCCTCTGCAATCGGATGATCGAGCAGCTTGAATCGGCGGCAGAAGCGGAAGGGTTCGACGGAAATGAAACCGTGGTGCGCTACCGCATAGCCAAGCTGTATCTCGCGATGGCGGCTTGCTACCTACTGACCATTGGGCAATATGCCCCCAGTTACCGCGACAGGGACACACGGTTAAAAGAAATTGCGGCTTCGGGCGATGCTCATGCAGCGCCCATTCCTTTACAGCGCTTCGCCGGCTTCGTCACAAAATGCACGAATCTGAAGCTCGAAGGCGAAATAACCGGTGGTCTCGATGATTTCCCGCAATGGCACGATGCGGTTTCGGATGCCGAAGCACTCTGGCGTTGGGCACTCGCTCGCCTAACCGGTCGGAGCGCCACTTCGAAGCGCGGAGATCTGCTTAGGGCGCTCGCGGCTCAACAGTCGCTGTTTGCGCGAGCAAAGGGTTGGGCGCGTGCTGCATACGTATCCCGGTCGGCCCTCAGCCGCAACTGGTTGCGCTGGGCAAAGCTTGCATTTTCAATTTCGCCACGCTACCTGACTTACGGAGCTGCGAGTGAATTATTCTTCGCGACTGCAGAGCCTGCGCCGCTGACGTCCGACCACTTACCGAAAATGCTGGCCGAGCTTCCTCTTACTAATTCCGATATCCACCAGCAACTTTCGTGGCGCACGGCAGCGAAGCTCGTTGCACAAAACTTTCATGTCTTTGTCGAATCAACTCGTTCTTGAGGTCTCGTTAAATGTTTACCGACTCGGTTCAATATCACTTGCGCGAATCCGGCTGGCAGCTTAAGAAGACGCTGCGTTCAGGGCTTGAAAAGATTGCCCGGTTCCGGACCACTGGTGCAGCAACAAATCCGGATTCGGCAGCCACGATTGGCTATCGCCATTTGCGCCTGGCGCCCGCTCGCGACGCCTTGCTACTTCGCGATTTCGCGCCCGACAGCATGCTGCGTGTGAATGCCACCGAAGTTGTTCGCGCACGTTATCCGGTCATTGACGTGCATTGTCACCTGAATGATGGCGTCGTAATGCAGCGGTCGGTCAATCCGAAGGAGTTCATTCGCGTGATGGATGAAGCGAACATTGCGGCTGCCATCAATCTGACGGGCGGTTGGGGCGAGCGGCTGCGCGCATCAATGGACAAGCTGGCCGGGAAGTTTCCTGGCAGATTTTTCGTTTTCACTCAAATCGATTACTCGCGCATTGACGAACCTAGTTATCTGGTAGACACGCTGGATCAAGCCTATGCCGCCGGCGCGAAAGGTGTGAAGGTGCTGAAAGACCTGGGCCTGACGGTGCGCGATCGCCGCGGTAAGGTGGTCCGCATCGATGACCCGAGGCTGGATTGCGTTTGGGAAAGGGCCGGGGAATTGGGCCTGCCCGTCGGCATTCATACCGCGGATCCCGACGCTTTCTTCGCGCGTGTAGATCGCCACAATGAACGGTATGCGCAACTGATCGTACATCCTGACTGGAGCTATTTTGGCAAAGGCTTTCCCAGTAAGCGGGAACTGCTCGCCCAGCGCAATCACGTCTTTGAAAGGCATCCAGGCACTCGCTTCTGGGGACTGCACATGGCCAATCACCCGGAGGATTTGGACGACGTCACAGAATGGATGGAAAAGTATCCGAACCTGGCGCTCGAACTCGGCGGCCGCATCGCAGAACTTGGTCGCCAGCCGCGCCGCGCCCGCCAATTCTTACAGCAGTATCAGGACCGTGTCATGTTCGGCTTAGATACCAAACTGTCGGTGGATGCCTATCGGGTGTATTTCCGATTTCTTGAAACCGACGACGAGGCCTTCGATTATCCAGGGTATCCATGGATGGGCGCCTGGAAAATTTATGGTCTAAAGCTGCCGGACGAGGTCTTACGGAAGCTGTACTACGATAATGCGGCCCGCGAGCTCGGGCTCCCGTTACTTGAATCTGCCGAACGACTGAGCTATGCAGATGCTCTCGCTTAAGAGCTATTGAGAAATACTCCGATTCAGGATAAGTCACGTTATGAATATTCGCGCGAATGCCGAGGCCAAACCCCGCCGCATTTCTTTATGCATCCTTATCGATGCACTTGGTTGGAAGATTCTAGAAAATCAGCGCTTTTTAAACGATCTGCTTGCCCATAGGGAGCCGCTAAAGACTGTTCTTGGATTTAGCTCCGGTGCGATCCCAAGCCTATTGACCGGCGAATCGCCTAGCAAGCACGGCCACTGGAACTTGTTCTACTATGATCCTTCCAACTCACCTTTCCAATGGATGCGCTGGCTGCGGCACTTTCCCAATAAGCTTGCCAATCACCGCGTCACTCAGAAGCTGATCAAGGAAATGGGGCGGCGTTTGTTTCACATGGGGCCCCAGTTCGAGTGCTACGTGAAACCGACGCTTATGCCATTCTTTAACTGGGTGGAACGCCGGTGTATCTACGAGCCTGGTGGCATTTCCGGCGCGTCATCCATCTTCGACAAACTAGTTGCCGCCGATATTCCATATCGTGTTTACTCGTATCACCATTGGAACGATCAGCAGATACTCGAGCGCGCCAAGACCGACATGGCGAACTCGGAAGCCGAGTTCTTCTTTGTGTATCTGTGCGAGCTCGACGCCGAGTTGCATACGTTCTGGACTCATCCTGAGCGGCTTCAGCGTGTGCTTAGCGAGTACGAGACGAAGCTACGCAACCTATGCGAGACAGCTTTGGCTCAGGATCCAAACGCCTCAATCGCCATCTTTTCGGATCATGGCATGGCTCCCGTGACGGACCGCTATGACCTTATGAAAGATATCGATGCGCTTGGCTGGAAAATGCCGGACGATTATCTCGTCGTGTATGACTCCACGATGGCACGGTTCTGGTTTTCTAATGAAGCAGCCCGCGCATCGGTGCATGCTTGTCTCGAGAGTCAATATTGCGGCCGCATTCTCAGCGATAAAGAACAGCAGGAGCTCGGGATTTATTTCCCTGACCGGCGCTACGGGGAAACAATTTTCCTTCTCAATAGCGGATACATGTTCTATCGCAGCGACTTTCATTCTGGAAACTGGCTGCCGGCCGGTATGCACGGCTATCATCCAAACGATCCATACTCCGATGCAGTTTTCCTGAGTAACCATCGACCGGCATTAGCGCTTACCTCGATTCGTGACATTTACCAGTACATGGAATGTACAGCTGGTCTCCACTCAGCAGAGCTAGTCGGCTAGTTACCGCCCGTCCATTTCACATCTCCAAAGTATTAGCCGTTGTCCCAAGACGTCGCCAAACCGAGCGACATACCACACTTTTCGGAATTCGCAATGAGCCATATCCAAATTCGCAGTTGTACAGACGAAGATCGTGAGCGATGGGATGAGTTCGTACTCAGCCATGCGCAGTGCACGAACTATCATCGCTGGTCGTGGAAACACGTGTTTCAGGACGTGTTTGGTTGGCCTGCGATTTATCTCATGGCCGAAGAAGCCGGCAAGACTTGCGGTATTCTGCCGCTTATCTCGCAAAAATGCCTGCTTCGCAGTTATTTGTCTTCCATGCCGCATTTGAACGGAGGCGGCATTGTTGCGGATGAAGCTGAGACTCAGAAGTTGCTGCTCGAAGCTGCCGTCCAATCGGCGCAACAGAGCAACGCGACGTATCTTGAGCTCCGCCAACCCACAGAGCACGCACTCCCGCTTGTAACACGGCAGGACAAAGTGAGCGCAGTAATGCCCATTGAGAAGGACAGCGAAAAGCGTTTGTCTGGCTTGGAAAAGAAGACGCGTAATCTGGTGCGAAAGTCGCTTACGTTCGGTATGGCCGCGGAGTTCAGCGGATCGGCGCTTCTCAATGAGTTTTATGAGGTGTACCGCCGCAACATGCATGACCTCGGATCGCCGGCCTATTCGAGTGATTTCTTTTCACAAATTCTTGATCGCTTTCCCGACGACGCTTACATCTGCATCACGCGCCTGGAGCGCAAAACCATAGCGGGAGCATTCCTGCTTGGCTTCCGCGGAAGACTTGAGGTGGCCTGGGCTTCCTCGTACCGCGAGTTCCTGAATCTGAAGCCGAACATGTTCCTTTACTGGAATATCCTCTCCTTCGGCGCAGAACATGGCTATGAGTACCTTGACTTTGGACGTTCCAGCCGTGATTCCGGCACATATGACTTTAAACGTCAATGGGGCGCAGTGACAAAAGACCTTCACTGGGCTTACTGGCTAAACCGTCGGGCGGCTGTTCCCAGCACGCGCCAGGGCGGAATGCAAATAGCAAGCCGCATGTGGCAGAAGCTGCCCCTTACAATGACCAACTTTCTCGGCCCGAGACTCGTCCGGCATATTCCTGGCGTGTAGGCACCTTATGCAGAAACATGGACAATGCATTTTTTCTGTCGATGTAGAGGACTGGTTTCATATTCTAGATCTACGCACCACACCTGATATCGCGTCCTGGTCGATATTGCCTTCCCGCGTGGAACGGAACTTTCTTCGGCTGTTGGATCTCTTCAGTGATTCGTGCGGCGGACACCCAAGACAGATAACCTGCTTCTTCCTCGGCTGGATTGCTGAACGTTTTCCACATCTGGTGCGGGAAGCGGTTGATCGAGGCCACGAAATCGCCTCACATGGGTATGCTCATCGACTCGCGTACACCATGACGCGAAGCGATTTTCGTGAGGACGTCCAGCGTTCAAAGCTGCTGTTAGAGGACATCAGTGGAACCCGGGTACTCGGCTATCGCGCACCGGGCTTCTCCTCTACCAAAGCCATTCCTTGGTTTTTTGACGAACTCTGCGCCACTGGCTATCTGTACGATTCCTCTGTTTTTCCAGCGCGGCGTGCGCACGGAGGCAATCCGAACAGCCCACTAGCGCCGCACTATGTCGCAGGAGGAAGTTTAATCGAATTGCCCGCCACCGTAGCGGAAATGGGACCGGCAAGGATGTGTTTTTTCGGCGGCGGTTACTTGCGATTGTTCCCTTATCGCCTGATCCGGCAGATGAGCAGACGTGTTCTGGCCAGCGGAGCGCCGGTCATGTTTTACATACATCCGCGCGAGATCGATCCACATCACCCGCGAATTCCCATGCCGTTTGCACGGCGCATGAAGTCGTATATAAACCTGCACACGACGCAAGAGAAAATTTGCAATGTCATCCGAGATTTTTCAGTAACCAGCTGTTGGAAGTTTCTGTCGAGCAGTGCGTTTGGATTGAGCGATACGGCGCCGGTAGTCGGTAGAACCTTCTGTAAGCAGATGGCCGCTACCTAACGCAATCAGCCCCGCAACTATATTCGGCGTTTACTTTCTCGCTTATACATATCCTCGGTGGCCAGCGCTGAATAGTTAGCGACACATCTCTCGACTAGAAACAATACACAATTCTGCAAGAGTCTCTGCCCTGGATTCTTGCTCGCAAACTAAGGGGAATCTAACGTCTTTAGACTTTAAGGAGAAGTGAAATGAAACTTGTATTAGCATTCGCAGTTGGTTTTGCTATGGTAGGTTCTGCTGGCCTTTGTCAGGCCCAGACCCAACTTGTGCAGGATAACTTCAGTTCAGGTACCAACGGCTATCCGCTGGGGACCAACTGGACGGGTTGCGGCTTCTACGCCGGAACCTATAACAAGTTGTCTTACGAGAACAACTCAGCAGGCGGCGGAGGATATTTCTCACAAGAATGCGCCGTCTACACTGGCTATGGCGTCTTTCCCAGCGACCAGTACGCCACGGCCACTGTGACATCATCAACGCCGTCCAGCACCAGACAGGCGGGAATCCAACTGCGACAAAACGTCACGGCGTCCACCCCCGAGTCTTACATTGCTTGCGGCTGGAATGCGCAGGATTTTTCAGCCGACTATCACTATCGCATCTGGAGCATGGGACCTAACCCTCCTTCTGGTGGGCCAACCAGTCTTTATCTGGGTAGCGTAACTCCGGCACGAGGTGATGTGGTCTCCTGCCAAGTGCTTGGCATAACCGTGACCATGAAGGTGAATGGAAGTGTCCTCGCAACCGTGACAGACAATTCCGGCGTTTCGAGCGGCTATCCCGGCCTATATTATGTCGATCCGAACTGGGCTCCTTCGTCCAGTGACGTGATCTGGGGTAACTTCTCAGCCGGAAGTGGCCCAGCGCTTGTTTCGGTAACTATCACTCCAAACTCCCCCACCCTGACAGCAGGATCCTTCGTGCAGTTCACGGGGACGGCCGTGTATGCAGATGGAACTACTACAAACATTACTAACTGGTCATCTTCTAAGGTCTCTGTAGCAACCATTGACTCAACCGGCAGCGCTTTTGCCGCGGGCCAAGGCACAGCGACCATCACGGGCTCCAGCGGGAGCGACAGCGGTACGACGACTCTGACCGTGAATGCCGCACAGGGGTACACGCCCTTGGTATATGACACGTTTGCCGGGACCACTGGATCGTACCTTGGATCTAAGTGGACCGGCTGCGGATACTATGCAGGCAGCTACAGCCCGCTCGTTTACCAGAACAATGAGGCGGGTGGCGGTGGGTACTATTCTCAAGAATGCGCAATCTATACTGGTTACGGAACCTTTCCGAACAACCAGTACGCAAGCGCAACCGTCGTATCCGCGAATCCCGCTAGTACTCCGCAGGCCGGGCTTCAGCTACGGCAAAGTGCCACGCCCTCTGCTCCTGAGTCTTACATAGCCTGTGGCTGGAACGCGCAGGACTTCCCTGCCGATTTCCACTATCGGATCTGGAGCATGGGACCCGATCCCGCATCCGGCGGTCCGACTAGCCTTTATTTGAGCAAGGTCGTTCCGGCGAGCAACGATGTAGTTTCATGTTCAGTGAAGGGCACGACCGTAAGCATGACGGTCAATGGCCGAGTTATCGCAACCGTGACCGACAATTCAGGCGTCACCAGCGGTTATCCGGGTCTTTATTACATTGATCCGAATGGAGACGTGCCACCGCCCAGCGATGTTATTTGGGATAACTTTGTGGCAGGAAGCGTCAACTAAGCCTTCCATCTGCACTTCCGAGTGCCATTCGACAAGACGCCAGTCGGGCCGGGATAACCGGCCTCACTGGCGCTTTTTGTTATTACCGTACCTATCTTCGCCTTTCCGACAGGCCAACTCACTACCGAGTAGTGAAGCTACATCTTGCGATTCAGAAACATAAGCGAATATGCATGGATGCAGCGGCGCGAGCTGATCGCGAATTATTAAAAAATTGGAGGCAGCAATGCGTTCAGGCGTGTACATCATTGCAGTAGCCGGTCCCTCTTGTTCAGGAAAGACAGAACTGGCCAAAGCGTTGGCTAAAGAGCTCAGTGCTTCGGTGCTGGTGCTCGACAGCTATTACCGCGATTTAAGTAAACTCGCGCGTTCTGCAAGAACTGAGGTTAACTTCGACTCGCCGGCTGCATTGGATCACGAGCTTCTCATCGAGCACGTGCAATCCCTGAGCCGAGGCCGAACTGTGCAGCGGCCTGTCTACAATTTCGCTACCCATACGCGCGGTCCGGCGGGTGAGCGTTTCGCTCCGAAAAAGGTGCTGATCGTAGAAGGCCTATTCGCCCTGTATTGGCGTGAATTGCGGGAATTTGCAGGCACTAGGATCTTCGTCGACGCTCCGGATAATATTTGCTTTCACCGCCGCAAGCTCCGAGACGTCGCCGAACGGGGCCGCACCCTTGACTCGGTAATTGCTCAATTCAAGCAAACTGTTCAGCCCATGGCTGCGCGGCATGTGAGACCCACGTCGGAGTACGCCGACTTAGTCGTTTCGGGTGAGCAGCCGCTCTCCCGATCCGTCGAAGTGGTCATCGCACATATTCATCGCAATTGGCCGGCGGGCCTCCCGATACCCGTGGAGCCAATTCGGTGTACTTTGTTCCAGTAGAACTCACGCGTTAAAACCATGCCATATATGAGAACCGGGCATTTTCTGCTGAAATGCACCCTTGGGGCCATGTTCCTAGTCTTGTGGCTATCGCCGGACGCAGGAGCTCAAACTTACACCACGAATTCGCTGCTGACGACGGGCAGACCACTGACAGAGAGATCGCGTGCTCCGGGCACAGACGGAGCTGTCGGGCTGGTTCACTCGGCCTCAAATAGCTCGATAAATCTCTTGCTCATCCATACCGACCCGTGGCGCGTGACGCGCGGCAATGGGACGATCTCGATGGATTACACCGGCGAAGGATCTCTTGTGACCAAGATCAACTTGAGTGGGCTTCCGGGCGGCGGCGTGGATGGCTCGCCTTTCACGCTGTTGGGTTGCGATCAGTGGACCGGTTGTGCGGCTCCGGGCCACCCGCTGCAATTTCCTAAACAGCTATCCGCAATGTCGTCATTAATCGTCGACTACAGTTACGGTCTCTCCGGCAACATCACTGGGACTCGCGATATAGATATGATCTGGGACGAATGGGTATGCAACACCAATCACCCGAAAGGCATCCCGGCCTGTCTCGAAGTTGAAGTATTGCCTTATTACAATTTCAAAGACGGTCACCGGGGCGCAGCTTTCATTCGGACCCTGAACGTGGCGGTCACCCTGAATGGCGCCTTGAAGACGTTTAGTTTCGACGAATACACGTGGGGCCAAGCGGTTCTTTACTTCCCTCATAACCTGCCGGGTCTGGCGTCCGCGTCGATCAAGTTCGACATGTTGAAGCTGCTGGATCAAGCTGTGCATGATTTCGGCGACTCGTCTTTCTCCTGGCTCATGGGAATGGAGGCGGGAACGGAGTTCGGAGCGAGTGCGACGCAATCGTATACCTTCACGTTGACGAAGCTGAATTTCTCACAGACCCTGGCGACCAAGCCGTAGCCGCCGGCGCTGTGGTGCACTAGCCGATCAATAGCTGCTGCGGTCGTCATCGGGTCCTTGAAGATCGCCTCCCATTTGGAGAACGGCAGATAGGAAGAGATCAAAACCCTGCCGCGCTCGTACCGCTCTGCCAGGATGGGGAACAAGACCTCCATCTCTTCCCGACTCTGCTGGACATAGCCCAGATCGTCGATCACGAGGCCCTCGTAGTTGGCCAGCTTCTGAATGGCGCGGCTAAGCCGCAGTTCTCTTTTGGCTCGCAGCAGTTCTTGAACGAGGCGCGCACAGTGATGAACCCGATCTTGCCCCCGTTGCGAATCAGATCCTGGCCGAGAGCGGATAACAGATGCGTCTTGCCGCTGCCCGGATTGCCGAAGGCGAGCACGTTTTTTTTGCGGTCGAGGAATGCGCCATCGAGCAATGCCTTAAGTTGGCGAGCGGCTTTGGCCGGCAGTCGTTTCAGATCGAAGTTATCCAGCGTCTTTTCGAGCGGAAGTTTGGCGTCTCTCAGTAGGCGCATGATTCGGTTCTCGCGCCGTTCCGAGCATTCTCGTTCGGCGAGATCCAACAGATATTTGTTCGTAGCTCAGGGTCTCCCGTTCCGCTTGCCGCGCTTTCTCCTCAAAGCATTGCCGGATCGCTGGTAAATGCAGCTCGCGAAGATACTCCGTCAGATCAGTCTTCACATCGTCAGAGGCGTTCATTGCACGACCTCCGTTGAACCGCGAAGCAGCTCATCAAAGCTGGATAGGGAAAGATCGGCAACCTCGATGTGGGTCGCTGGGAACAGATTGCCTTCTTCGTTCAGCAGTTCCAGTACGGCTTCCACGCTGAGTTTTGCTTCGCCGATTTCACCTTCTTGCAATAGACAACGGAGCGCATCGTCTACCCGTGCTTCGCCCTGCTTGGCAGCAGCTTCCAGTAGCTGCAGGTAACGTTTGCTGGCTCTCTGCGGCGCCGTTTCCCGCAGCGCATCCCATGCCATCCGAAACCGGCTGGTCGGAAACAGTTCATCGCGATAGCGGTAATTTTCGAAAGCTCCGGGCTTGCCTACCAGCCAATCAATGACGTGCCGGTAATCGACCCGGTGCTTGCCGCGGCCACGAAGCCGCGGGAGTTCTTCGACTTTGCGGCCCGCGTACCAGATCTCGACCCGGTTCGCTAGCAGCCGCGCCTCGACGCGCTCGCCGATGAGCCGGCTGTGGACTGAATAGGTGTTGCGATCCACGTAGACCAGACTTCCGGAATCCACTTTTACGCGCTCTCGTTTGGCGCTCTCTCCAGTTTCCTTTCCGGTAAGGCTCGCAGATACTGCATCTCTTCGGCGAGCCGTTGGCGGCGGCCAGCATTGAACTGCGCCAACAGAGCCCGCACGAATGCCTCGTATTGCGCGATAGTCACGAACTCGCGGCTGTCACGCAGAAGCAGCGCTTGCTCGACGGCCTTCTTCAGCCGGTAGTGTCGTTGCTCGACATCTCCGTTTTCATTCGCTTTGCCGGTTTGAATCTTTCGGCCTTCGATCCGGTAATGCCGCAACAGCGCTTCATAGCGAGCCGTGAACTCGCGCTCGTCGCTCATGTTGTTCGCGCCGTCGACATCCGGTCCGTTTGGTGCTGCAGCGGAACGCCGCCGAGTTCCCACAGCGCATGCTGCAAACCATCGCTCAGACTTTCGAAGCTCTCCGAGTAGTAGATCGACACCGTTTCCCAGTTCGAATACGGCAGGACGAAGTGATACAGCAGATGCGGAAACCGCTGTCCTCCCAGCGTGATTCCAAGCGCTGTCATGTGGGTGAAATCGGACTGGCCGAGCCGGCCGGGAACGTGCTTGTGCGAGAAGAACACTTCTTTGCCGGGCCCTTCCACTCCGCGCCAGTGTTTGAGCCGCCGTTGTAACGTCCGCAACTGGCCTTCTGAATACCGGCCAGGGTGTTTTCGCTGCAACGATTCGAATATCGTCTTCGCTTGCAATCCCGGATTGGTATCGACCTAACCCGCGAATCTCTTCCCACGCCTCGGCGAAGGGATCTGGCCTGGTTCGCCACTTCCGATCCGTTCTCGCCTCGCTTGGCATCTCATCCCTGCGCAGATACTTCCGCGCCGTCTTTGCGTCCATGCCGGCCTTCGCCGCCGCGATTTCCTGGTTCTGTTCTGTCTTTGACAACCTTTTCAACCTCCTGACTTGAGCGTCCGTAACCATCTCGTTTGCGCCGCAAAGCGCAAACTTCGATGGTCGTTGATAGTTGTCGCTGATCGGGAATTTTAATTGTCGTCAGCCGGGCGTTCTAATTGTCGCCAATCACTCCAACGTTGGTGGAACGATCTGGGATGAGAATCGTGCCGGATCCCACTTCAACCACAAGCTGCCGAACCGAATCTTCGATGGTCTTGGTTCCGTTCGGAAGTTCGATGATGCATCGTATTCACAAGTGCTTCAACGACACTGAGGCAGAATGATCCTGAAGGGAGCCGCCTTGCCCGAAACCGCGCCTGACACAAACGATAAACGCCACAGCCGTAGAGAACTGTTGGTTGATTCAGCTGCGGGGTTACTTGCGCTTTCCGAAGGCTTCCGTCGGCGGCCCGCTTTCGACGTCAGGAAGCTGGCTTCGGACCCACTTCGACCCCAGTACCACTTTCTACCGCCGGCAAATTGGATGAATGATCCGGATGGCCCAATTTATTTCAACGACACGTACTACATGTTCTATCAATACAATCCAAACGGCGCCTATTGGGGAGATATGCATTGGGGGCATGCCATCAGTCACGATTTGCTGCATTGGCAGCACCTTCCGATTGCACTCGCGCCATCACCCGGCGGACCTGACAAGGATGGAGTATTTACCGGATCAGCCGTCATTGACAAAGGCACCCCTACGATCATGTATACGGGTGTCAACCCTGAAGTACAAATGATTGCGACCAGCAATGAATCAATGATTCGCTGGACGAAGTTCGCCAGTAACCCGGTGATATCGGAACCTCCTGCTGGATTAAAGGTCAAAGGATTTCGCGATCCGACAGTCTGGAAAGAGGAGAACTGGTGGTACGTTGCCATTGGGTCCGGGTTTGCAGGAATTGGCGGCGCCGCGCTGTTGTACCGGTCACGCGACCTCAGAAAATGGGAGTACCTGCACCCGCTGTCCGTAGGAAAAATGCGGCACGATGATAACCTCCCCGGAGTCGTGAAATCCAACGATATGTGGGAGTGCCCCGACTTCTTTTCTCTCGGACACAAACACGTTCTCATTGTCTCCACCGCGGGGCGGTCGCCTTACTTCATTGGCGACTTCGTCGAACACCAGTTTCGTCCCCAAACCGCCGGCTATACAGATTTGGGCTGGGGGTATGCCGCAAAGACGATGCTGGATTCCCAAGGGCACCGCGTCTGTTGGTCGTGGATTCGGGAGCGCCGGAAAGAAGAGGCATGCATCGCCGCAGGATGGGCTGGTGTTTTGTCACTTCCGCATATTTTGTCGCTGCAAGCGGACGGCAGTCTCGGAATTTCGGTCGCCCCGGAAACGCGAGCACTCCGTAAGGCGGCGAGGGTCCTTTCAGACCTACAGATCACGTCCTCTGAAACGATGTTCGCCGAGAATATGGGCGGAGATTGTATCGAAATGCTGGCTGAATTCGAGCCAGGCGAGCAGCAGGACTTCGGATTGATCGTCAGATCCAGCTCTGACGGTGCCCAACAGACGCGAATCGGCTACAACCGGAGCAAAGCGCAGCTATACTGTGACACTCGTCGGTCCAGCACAAGCAGCGAATGTCAACCTGGGATTTTGCAGGGCGCTCTGCCGCTCCAGCCCGGAGAACCTCTGACGCTCAATATCTTTCTGGACGGATCTGTGATTGAGATCTTCGCAAACGGCCGGGCATGCCTCAGCGACCGGGTATACCCGACAGGAATCGATGCTCTGAGAACAGGATTATTCTCGGAAGGAGGCGTTACTCGATTGAAGTCAATCGAAGTTTGGGACATGCAGCCAATTTCATCCGATCGACTAACCTCAATATGAGCGATAGGTGCACAGGGAAATTTTTCGCCCTGGTGCTGGTCCTTTATCCTCTTCCACAGCTCGCGTCTGGCGCAAGCTCTTTTCGCAATGCATCGAATAATAATGCATACGTAGGATCGCGCGTGTGCTTCGCGTGCCATTCCGAAATCTATCGCAGTTACAAAAGAACGGGAATGGGCCAGTCGATGTCGTTCGTGAATTCTGTGGACACTCCCTTAAATGCGGGTCGTTCCGTTACAGTCCAAAGTCAAAAACTAGGCCGGTGGTTCACGGTATCGGGAAATGAAAGTGATATATCGCAGAGTGAATTCGAGCTAGATTCGAACGGGCGCGAGGTCTTTCGAGAGATGCATTCTTTGATATATGCAATTGGATCAGGACATTCCGGTCGAACATACCTGGTGAGGCGCGGCAATTCCTTGTTTGAAGCACCGTTATCGTACTATTCGACACCTGCCAAGTGGGATCTATCGCCGGGCTATGAATCAAGCGACGTCGGTTTCAGCCGAAAGGTGGATGATGAATGTCTCACGTGTCATACCGGACGTGTGCAACTGCTGCTTGGACCCGGGGGCAGTTTCAGTGAAGAAAACGGGGCCGATTTATCCGTGTCCTGTGAAAACTGCCATGGTCCCGGCCAGCAGCATGTGAAGGAACGCGCTGCGGAGATTCCGCAGGCAAAAGGTGGACAAGGCGCGCAACCGGCTACTCGTTCGGTTCAGAAAGGAGGGGACACCTCCATTGTCAATCCCGGTAGGTTGCAGCAATGGCTCGCGGATAACATATGTATGAGCTGTCATGAGGCAGGTTCAACTCGCGTTCTTCAGCCGGGGAAATCTTTTAGCGATTTTCGACCAGGACAGCCTCTGGACGAAACGATTGCGATTTTCGCTCTAGGATCCAGCCAAGAGTCGTCTCCATCAGTGCCGCTGCAACACTATACGTCGATGTTGGCCAGCAAATGCTATCGAGCAAGCGGAGGAAAGCTTAGTTGTTTAAGCTGCCACGACCCACACAGTGAACCCGCGGAGCCTGCCAGTTATTTTCGACAAAAATGCCTAGCTTGCCACGCGGACGCAGATTGCCGCCTTTCGCTTTCGGTGCGTCAGGCGCGGGATCCTGCAAACAGTTGCGCAGGGTGCCACATGCCTAAGCGGGCGCTGCGAGATATCTCTCACTCAGCTCTTACGGACCACAGGATTATCGTTCGATTGGACGAGCCTTATCCAGCGGATGCTCTAGTCAAATCGGGGACATTGTTCGGAAGTCTGGTTTATGTGGACGCGATCCCTGGGCAACCGGACTACGTCCCCGCGCTCACGCTGCTTGAAGCTTACTCGGCATTGCTGCCCGACAACTCTGCGCTCGAACGCGATTACGATGCCGCCTTGGATAGGGCCGCAGCGACAAACCCGGACAGCGCGACCGTTCTATCGAAACTGGGGTGGCGGAGTTCTAAGCAAGACACGCCCGATGCACGCGCACGAGCAATTTCTTACTTCCAGGCGGCTATAGCTCACGATTCGAAATCCGCTGCGGATTATGGCGAGCTGGGCGATCTCTTACTGAAATCGGAGCGGAATGAAGAGGCAGTCCAAGTACTTCGCGCCGGCATTGCGCTCGATCCCTATTACGAGCGGTCCTATAAGTTAATTGCGCTCTGTTACATCGGGCTTGGCCGATACGAAGAGGCACTCGCAGCCATGCAGCAGGCGCTCGATGTTTTTCCTGAAGACTCCGCGATGCGAGAGTTGCTGATGAGAGCTCGGGTTCCCAAATGAACGGAGAGGGGCTAATTTGACGGCTTCGTATCCCGGTCTAACAGTTGCAGCGCTTGGCGAGCCTGCGCAAGATCGGGCGAAAGCCGCAGGGCTTTTTCAAACATCGTTTTGGCCAGGCTAAGATCGCCCTCGCCCGCAAGGACCAGACCCCAGTTCAAATAAGACTGCGGATACTGAGGCGCGTCCTCAGTAGCCTGCTCGAAGAGCGCCACCGCTTCGGCATTCTTCCTCGATTTGGCGTACACCGTGCCTAGATTGTTCTTGGCCTCAGCATATTCCGGATCGATCCTAATTGCGCGCTCGAAGGCGGCTTCCGCTTCGGAGACGCGTCCCTCTTGCAAATAACTGATGCCCAGCGCATTGTAGGCGAGCGCGAGCTTGGGATCGAGTGCGATGGCCTTTTCGAGATCACGCCGGCCCTCCTCGGTGCGGTGGAGGAGACCAAGCACCAGACCCAGATTGCTCCACGCCTGAGCACTTTGCGGATCAAGCTGAGAAGCTTCACGGAACTGCGCTTCCGCATTCTTCCAGTCGCCGCGCTGCAAGAGCGTATTGCCCATCCCAATGCAGAAAGATGCCCGCTCCACGTCGCGTTCATGTGTAATCAGCCGCTCTGCCGAGGCCCGCTCCGCTGCCGCCGCTTCTTTCTTTCCGAGTGCAAAGAGACACCGAGCGAGCGCTGAATGCAACTGAACGTCATCCGGTTTCAATCTATCGGCAGCTTCGAATTCTGAAAGAGCCAAGCGACGATCGCCGGTTTTCCAGAGGGCCGTGGCCAAGTGATACCTTGCGTTGTAATCCTCCGGGCTGAGATGGACAGCTTGGGAAAACATGGCGGCAGCTTCGGTAAACTGGCCGAGGTCGCTGAAAGCGCGCCCCGAGATGTAGTAGGCTTCGGCATCGTTGGGCCGGCGCTGCAGATATTCTTTCAGCCAAGGCAGCGCCTCGGAAGGGTTCCCAATCTGAAGCAAGGTTTTGCCCAGCTCGAGCAACGCCGTGCAATCTTCCGGTTCGAGGCGCAGTCCTTCCCGATATTGCGTAGCGGAAGCATCGAGCAATCGTAAAGACCCATAAACATTCGCTAGCCTGAAATGCAGTTCGGCGGAATCCGGTCTTTCGGATAAGAGCTGCTCCAGCGTTTGCGCGGCGAGTTTGTCTTTCCCGGCGAGCCTGTAAGCTTCGGCGAGCAGCAGGTTAATAGAGAATCTGGTGGGGTCGTGCTCGGGATGCCGATCGAGCGCGGCTTGAAGCTGGAAGATGGCTGCGTTACGCCGGCCCGCTTCCATCAACAGCTTCGCGTGGCGGCAAGTAAGGTCTGCCTGGGAATCGGCCTGAGCACATACTGGACGGACCTGTAGAGCTAGTCCGAGCGATAGTAACAGGATGCAGCCAGTCTGTGCGCAGCGCGACTCCACTCGATACTATGAATACAACATCAGAAATAGAATTTCGCTGCCAGCTGAAGCTCTCGTTCCGTGGACCGCGTGCCTGTGACAACCCCTGTTTGACCGGGCAGATTTAGCTGGTTTATGGGGTTAGCGTATGTAACTGTATTTGTGGAATTGAAGGCGTCAACGCGAAATTGCAGTTTAAACCTTTCCGTCAAAGTAAAAGTGCGAAGCAGTGAAGCGTCCAGATTCACAAAGCCGTCCCCTTGGAGTATATTGGCTCCTGCGTTGCCGTAGGTATACGGCGCCGGGACAGCAAAGGCGTTAACATTGAACCATTGTTGAGGGGTGGGGTTTGAGAGGTTCGGGTTTCCGACCACGTTGGGGCGCTCGTAGCAATCGGTGCGACCGACGTTGGCGATGTCGCCGCAGAGATAGACTCCGTAGGGCGCGCCGGACGTAAGTTGCAAGATGCCACTTAGTTCCCAGCCGCCAATTATATTGTTGACAAGCCGGCTTCCGGAAGAGAGCATGCGTGCTTTGCCGAAGGGGAGGTCATACACCCAGCTCGCGTTAAACACTTGCGGAAGATTGTACGGAGTGACCGCTTTGTCGGCTCGTAGATCATAAGCATTCTGGACTCCGCCTGCTAATCCGTCGGTAGAACCCAAGTCCTCCGATTTCGACCATGTGTAGGCGATCGAGTAAGACAGCCCATTTGTGAAGCGATGCTGCATCGTGACCTGCAGGGCGTTGTACCAGTCTTCTCCCCAATCTACCGTTTGGCCTGAAGGGAGGTAGTAAGGAAATGGTTGACGGAGGGTCGGGTTCCCCGGGCCCGGTACCACGGCGGAGTTTAAGACTAACGCAACCGGAATCCGCCTGCCGTTGGAACCGACATAGTTGACGGAGAGGATCGTGCTGGAACCAAATGCGCGTTGAATTCCGACGTTCCAGTTATCAGTCCACGGGTCCTTCAAATTAGGATCACGGAAAGTTTGCCCTGATATATCGTAGGGGCCATTCGGATCAGGTAAAAGCTTTTGGCCCGGAGTAATATTTAGCGGGTTCGCGATGGTCGATTGAACCGTCGTGAGGTTCAGGTTGGTATTTTGAGCCGCTAGATTGTCCGGCCATAGGCCTTCGGACTGAAATACGGACAGGTCTGTGTCGCTCCAGGTGTCATAGTAGCGACCAATGCCGGCCCGCAGAACGGTATTGGGCGTAACCTGATACGCCAGTCCAATCCGGGGAGCAAAGTTGTCGTATACCTTGTGGAAAATTTTGTTGCCGGGCGCAATCACGACATGCGGCGGCAGAACACCTCCTGGGGTGAGCATACACGGCGCGTGCCCAACTGTCGAGCAAGGCCCGGGGTTTGCTGCGATGATATAAGTGCCATTCAGCGAATCCCAGATGCCGCTATAGTAATTGCTGGTTCCAGGCGTTCCGTACTGTCCCGGGTTAAAGAGATCCCAACGCAATCCGTAGTTGAAGGTCAATTTCTTATTGATACGCCATTGATCTTGAGCGTAGAAGCCATATGTCCATGTTGGTTGCTGCAACCCGGGCGCCGTGTCAGTGAGGTTACCGCCGCTCGGTATGCCCAGGAAGAAGGACGCGATTGCGCTACCCGTCGTGCCTACGTTGTTCAGGTCAGCGGTCTGAGTGGAGTTGAAAAAATCAAACGCTCGCTGCGTGTCCGCCCAGATTCGGTGGCGTGTAAGACTGCCGCCAAACTTAAACGTATGTTTTCCAGCAACGTGCTCCAAGCTTGGCGTCCCTTCCCAGATATCCGTTTGACCGACATGGGTGGAAAAGTTATTTACCGAAGCATAGCCAGGAATGATCATATCCGGTGCCCAGCACTTGTCTTTTCCGAACCCTTCGCTTCTTCCGCACGCCCATGGCCAGTTGGGTTCAACAAAAGAGTCGTAGTTGAGATTGTTCCATTGACTGGCGAGGTGGAGATTGATCCACGTGTGTGCGAAGGTCCCATGGAATACGGTATTCGGATTTATGGTCCAGGTATAGTTTGTGGCGAAGTTATAACCAAAGCTATCGCGTATAAACGATGAACCTGCTATTCCGCCGGAGGTTGTGTCTGAGCTGTTGATGTGGTTGTATGTCCCTGAGAGGAACTGGTTAGACGTAATCTGATAATCTCCGCGTCCTGTATAGAAATCCTGATTGAATACTTCGGGAGCGGGGTCGATCCCGTTTGTACCCGGAACTCCAGTGTTAATGGGAGCGGGAAAAAGCTTCTTGGCGTATAGCAGGGCTAGAGGCGACAACATCTGCATCGGAATCTTGTTACACGGCGTGCCGGCCGGTTGAAGGCCAGCAGCATTGGGAGTAAGTGGGTTTCCTTGTACGTCGCACATGAACTGGTCCCGAATGTAAGTGCCCGGGCTGTTGGGGTTAGGACGCGTGCTGTACGGGTTGAAAATCGGCTGCTGGCCGGTAAAGTCTCCATTCTCCATGGCCGGCGTAGGAAGGAGGTAAAAAGCCGTGCTTCCAATGTGCTCTCGAAGTCCCTGATAACTGCCGAAGAAGAAAAGGCGGTTCTTCTTGATAGGGCCGCCGAAATTGCCGCCGAATTGGTTCTGGTGCAGAGGGTTGACGCTCGGAAGGAACGTGTTTCTTGCGTCGAGGTCGTTGTTACGCAGAAACTCCCATGCCGCGCCCTGGAAAGTGTTTGTCCCGCCCTTTGTGACAACGTCTACATAACCACCCAAGACTCCACCGTAATCCACCGAGTCCGAGTGGGAGACGATCTTAAATTCCTGGATATTATCGATAATCGGCGCCACTGAAATTCCGCCTGAGAAGTTAGACGTGTTATTCGATCCGTCCAGAAGAAATTGAGTCGATTGCGGGTTCTGACCATTGATTGAGGGCAAGACATAAGTGCCCGACTGAGGGTTGCCCCAACTGGCGGCGGTGGAGGGAGCCGCCGTGCCGGCCGTCAAAGTTAGCAATTGGGTGAAGTTCCGGCCATTCAGCGGCAAATCGCGCACAAGGTGCTCGCCGACTACTTCGCCCAGCGCAGCCGACTGAGTCTGGAGCGCGACCGCTGGGGCGCTGACCGAGACCGAGGTTTTCGATTGGCCGATGGTCAACTTAACGTCGCGCGTGTTTATTTGCGACACCTGCACGGGAATGTCGGTCTCTTCAAAAGTCTCGAAACCCGGCGTCCTGACCGAAATCCTGTAAACGCCCGGAATCAGTGCTCGAAAGGCGTAGTTGCCCGCCTGATTGGTATGGTCCTCAGACGTGACACCAGTTTGCTGGTTCGTAAGCGTCACGTCGGAATTCGGGACTACAGCTCCCGAAGAATCCGTCACCGTTCCAACAATCGCTCCCGTGTTGACTTGGGCGTACATGAAGGCGGCGAAGAAAAAGAAAAGAGACGCCCAGCGCAGTCTAAATAAAAGCTCTCCTTGTGGGACATCCGACAGAACGGGTCTCATTCATTGCTCCTCTGCTTGGAAGATTTCACTGTCGTCACGGCCGAGTGAATCAGGCAAATTTGGGTTCTACTATATTTGCAAGAGAGCGCCCTTGTCAAGAGATTCTAAAGTTCCAGCACTTTTTTCTTCACGATTCCGCAAAAAACGTCGGAACTCTCCGGCGGAGTCGGGCGGAGCGCCTCACGCCTGAGTGAACGGTGAACGGCTGCAACTCGTATAAGTCCCCGTTTCACAAATGTTTAGCGGGCGTTACCGATCTTTACTGAAAAAGAATTTTCTTGCACAACCACGGATAATACGGTAAAAGAGATGTGTCCGCCTGGGGCAATTCGGCGCAACTGTGCGGTTGAGTGGCTCAGATCGATGAAAAGATGAAGAGAAGGGATTTCATCGCGCTTACGGCGAGCTTGACGGCGTCCGGTGCAGTAAAGTCCGAAGGCCCGGAGGAATCTGCCGCACACAGTGACGCCAAGGTATCCGAAGCGGCGAACGAGTATTTTGAGTTCTCCCCTGATGGCCGGGAATGCCTCATCAAGAGGTACGATACGCCGGTCCGGTGGCTTAATTTGCTTAGCAACGGGCGGCTTGTTGCCTGGGCGGGACATGACGGCACGATCGTCGAAAGCTGCCTTATCGACAACGCAAACAATCGCCTGACGAATCCACAATCGGGATACATTTACGTCCGTGATGCCGATAGCGGAAAGCATTTCATGCTCAACCGGCCGGCTCCGGGAAGCGTATGGACGGCCGCACAAGGGCTTGGTTATACACGGGTAACCCATTCCCTTCTGAATCTCACGGCAAGTGCAACGTACTTTGTGCCACGTGACGACGACGTTCTGCTTTGGTCGATATCTATCCGGAACCAAAGCTCGCGGCCGCGTTCGATCGAGATCTTTAGCGTGGTCGAGTGGTGTCTCGGCGACGTGAACTATTCGTCGGAATTACCAGGCGGCGACTTTCACTCTATTTACAACAACTTCAAAAAGGTATCGTTCGACCGAAGCATCCTTTACGGAAACAATTACTCGTGGGGAGTATTGGGTGCGTTTATGGGGCAGAAACCGTGGCCTTACACGGCCTTTCTGACCAGCAGTCTTCCGATCAAGAGCTTTGATTGCGTCAAGACCAGCTTTTTTGGCCGGCATACTGACTTAGATCGGCCTATATCAGTGTTGAAGGGCGAGTGCGTCAGTCAGCCTGCGTTCGGGTTTACAAGTTTCCCTCTTGGCGTGTTACAAAACTCGTTACGAATCGACGCTCAAAGCGAGCAAAAGCTGGTCATCGTGGCTGGCATAGTTCGAGAGGCTAGCGATGCTCAAAGGATTCGCGATAAGTACGTTCGCGAAGGGACCGCCGACCAAGCGCTCCAAGACCTACAGAAATTCTGGATGAACTTCACCTCCCAATCCACCTGGATTGACACGCCGGAGAAGGATATCGACCGGATGGTAAATGTTTGGATCAAATACCAGCATCGTAATTCCATGTTGGAGAACCTCAACACGAAGCGCCTGGGATTCGGGATCTGGTGTCCAGCCTATTCGTACGGAGCGGGCAGACAATCGGATATCCGCGAAACCGGAAATGTCACGTGTGACTTGAATCTAATCCGCGAAGACATCTTAGACTATCTGCACGGCGGCCCGCTTTTACTCGAGAGCGATCTGAAGATGAAGTGGGAAGAGCCAAAGCCCGAACCGATCCCCCTGCCGTATCCGCACGACGGGAGAGGACTGTGGCCGTATCCAGTCTGCTGGTACATCAAGGAAACGGGAGATCTTTCGTTTCTTGACACGCCGATCAGGAACCACGGGCAGATTCCATCGGCCCCGAAGAGCGGGACGTTGACCCTGTTCGAGACGATGAAACATGCGATTGAATGGTCGCTCTCAGGTCTTAGCGAACGAAGTCTGCCGCGGCTTGACCCTGGGTATGGCGATTGGAACGATGCGCTGAACCTAATCAGCCGTGACGGCCGGGGCGAGTCGATTCTCACCGCGACAGAGCTCTGCTACATGCTTAGGGAATGCGCGGAGATAGCCGTTGCGTACGGTAGAAAAGACGAGGCGCAAGACTGGACAGCGAAATACAACCGCATCAAGGCCGCCGTCAATTCGCATGGCTGGGATGGCCAGTGGTACATCCGCGCATTCACGGATGAAGGCGAACCGGTGGGCAGCTCGAAGAATGAATTTGGCAGAATCTATCACACTGTGCAGGCCTATGCAGTGCTCAGCGGTATCGCGGACTCCGATCGAGCGGCTAAGTGTCTCGAATCAGTTGATCAACTCCTGATGACAGACTACGGACCGCGCATCTGCGGGCCCGTTTACCGGAAGGCAGCTTACGATGTGGGCATCGTGGGTGACTTTGGCCCTGGGTGGCGTGAGAATGGCGGTATCTGGAATCGACCGACGGGATGGACAGTTATGGCGAATTGTGTCGCCAACCGGGCAAATCAAGCGTTTGAAATGTATCGCCGGGCGTCCATCAATCATCCCAGCAACGATACCGACCGCTTCTGGCTTCCGCCGTATGTATATCCTGAATATCTGGTTGGCGAGGGACCTGCGTTTGGCCGAGGGGAATTTCAATGGTGCATAGGCCAAGCCGGCACAATGTGGCGCGCCTACACTTACTATATCCTGGGCGTGCGTCCAGTGCTCCAAGGCTTACTTGTCGATCCAAAGATCCCCAATGGCTGGGAAAGCTATCGCCTGAAGCGTCCCTTTCGCGGCGCCACTTACAACATTGAAGTAACTAATCCGCACAGAATGAATAGCGTTGTCAAATCGCTTGAAATAGATGGCGAGCGTATCTTCGGCAACGTCATACCGCCCCACAGGGACGGCCGCACGCATAGCGTGAAAGTCGCGCTGGGTTCGTGAATCACCGTTCAATGACATTGATTGGGTACGATCATCTACGATGGACGAGCTTGTTTCTTGTTTTTAGCGCATGCGGGTTTGCAGCTTCCGTTCATCCTTCCATTGATATTCAAGAGAACCTATATGCAGGATGGACGGTTGTTAATCAGCCGTATCAAGGCTGGCAGGCTATCTCAAACGTGAAGGAGCACGATCCGGATGTTTACCCGGATGCTTCCGTATCATCGGGCAATGCATTCGGCAGCGAGCCTGCCACCGGAGCTTTCAGGGGACAAGAGCCTGTCTCAGGATTCGAGGGAAAATGGCTCATCAATACAAAGCTTCGTAATCTGGGAACGTTCACCGGTGAACTTCGCTCCGATGTTTTCGAGATTAAAGGGAATGTAATTGACTTTTTGATTGGCGGCGGCCGATATCAAAACAGGACGTGCCTCAAGCTATTCGTCAAGGAGAAGGGCGAATTTCATGAAGTGAGATCCGCGACGGGAGAAGACAATCTCCACTTGATTCGGAAGCAGTGGAACGTATCTGAGTATATCGGTCGCGAGGCATATCTGGACGCACTTGACTTAGCACCGATCGAGCCATTTATGCATTCGGGGCCACAAAACCCGGATGAGCGCTTCGGCTTTCTGCTGCTGGATGATATTCGGCAATTAGACGCTACCGGGCGCCGCGTCTCGCCCGCCTATGATGCCGCACGAAACTTTAACTTTGAACACGTTCTAGCACCAAAGTATCAGGTTTTCCCAGGACCCGAAAAGATGGTTGGTTCTAATAGATCGGAGCAAGACTTTACGGTTCCGGGCTTTGGCAAGTTCAAGGTAACGGTTAGCACCAACTTGCTTGGACCTTCCTTATCGAGGATAGATGTGGATTGGGGTTACGCCGGTGCACAGATACGTGGCGTGAAGTTGATACTTATTAAAGAACTGCCGGTCACGCAAAGCGAGTGTCAATATTATCTTTTTCCCGGGATTTTATATAACGGCAATCACATTGGACAAGCTGCCCATTACCTTGGCGAAGATTTTCCTGAAGACGCGATTACCGTACCCGGCGGCGTGTCTGTGGAGACCAAGGACCGCGTGTACGGCGCATGGATATCCCCGCAAACTGGAGCGGACGATCCGAAGGCCAGTGTCCGGCTAGAGGAGGACGAATCCCTCAATCGGTTTCGAATCGTTTATCAGCTCCCGGATTCCGTCCAATTCGGGCACATAATGGACACTGACCTCGATCAACGGTTCACCGTTCAAGATGGATTTGCGATCAAAAAGTCATTCTATTTTTACGCAGCAGAGAAAGAAACATACGCGGCTGCGTCAAGCGTGCGTCAAGGCTACGGACAGTGGGTGCATGCGGCGTGGGACATGCTCTACCCGCAGTCGCCGACAAATCCCCAGAATTCGCTGACGGACGACTTTGCTCTGCGATGGCACGGGCTGCTGGATCCGTATGCGCTCACAGAGGATGTACAAATCGGTCAACGCGCGTACCGGATATGGTACGTGGGGCGCTGGACCCTTCCCGACGATTTCGATTTTGATGCGCACCCTTTCATTCCGTGGGCGTACGTTCACAGGTATACCGGATTTTCTTGGTCTGGAATGCTTGGCCGCGTTTCCTACACCGCTCTCGAGCACTCGGTAGAAACGGGTGATAGGATCAGCCTCGAACTCGCGACTGACACGCTGGATTTTTTTGTAGACAACGGCGTATCGCCTCTCGGGATTTTGTATCAGGCTTACTACAATTCCGGCGGATTCGGGACCTATGCGAGCCCTGGAGAATTGGATATGGGCCCTCTGGGCGAAGAACTCTACTGGTACATCCGCTGCTACGAGCGGCTGAAACAACATCGGTTGGCTGCGAATGAGAAATGGATCTCAGCCACGAAATCCTCGCTCGATTCCTTAATGAAGCTTTACCCGAATGGAAATGTCCCAGGAAGAATCGACGGTAGGACGGGCATGGCCAGTTCTCGCCCAATACCGCTGCTGGATTGGACCGCAAGCGGCGGGCAGCCGGGGTACCGAACTGCGGAAGCTCATTACGACCCACCGCTTAGTGGCGGCCCGACGGGTTTTATTTACCTGATCTGGGCATATACGAAGTACTACTCGTATTCCGGCGACCCTCAATACCTACACTATGCCGAGCTTCTCGGCAATCAACTCCTAGCGGTCATGAACAGTTACGGCTCACTCGCAGGCGCCGAGATGGATTTCTTCAACATCGACAAACGAATGCCACATGCTGCGCTTGCTGCGTTCAATGATCTTTATGAATCGACGAAGCAGCAGAAATGGTTAGACGCCGCTGTTTTAGCAGGAAATCTGTTCAGCACATTCCAATACTCTTTTAACGTTAACTTTGACCGGTTCAAAAACCTGCCTCTAGGACACTTTGATTACCGCACCATCGGCGGAACTCCAGTAGATGTGAAATTCAGTACTAACAACTTGGCGTTTGCTCAAGGCGCTACGGAATTTATTCGGCTTTGGCGATCCACAGGCGACCACGAGTGGTTTGAACGAGCTCGCGCGCTTCTGCACCAGGGTACGGAAAGTACTTTGACGGAAGACAAACGCGAGTGGCTAAACGCTCACTTTCAAGGACCGGCAGATGGAGCGCAACGTTCCTTCAACCCTGGTGTCCAGTTCGACAAGCACGTGCTTGGAGGTGGAACGGAAGATGTTTTGCCGGCATGGCCGCGATTAAAGGGAAATTGGACGACCCAACATAGCGCGATTTTGAGCATGTACATGTTTGCCGAATGTTTTGACTGGGGCGAGATCAAGAAGGATTTCGGCAGCCTGACTTACAGCTTTCGATATCATTCCGGCGGCGCACTCGACACTGTTGATCAGGTGAGTATGACGACCAGTAATGATCAACTCTCTATCACGGCTAGAAACATGATGCCGAGCACACAGACGTATCCGCTACGGCTACTCGATTATTCCGGCCAGCAAGTCACGATCGAGGGACGTACCTATAACCGTGCGCAAATTGAATCAGGAATCCCATTGACGTTCGAGCCTCACGCAACGAGGCATATTGTTGTCCGGCTGGCATCGAGGTTAACACGATGATTTACAGGCAGACAAGACGCGAACTATTCATCACGGCCGCGGCCCTGGGAATTCCAGCCCTCACAGGAGGAGCGCGCACGCGTTCGCTGGTAACAGTGAATGCAACGGCAGACCACATTGAGATTGCCAACGAACGCATAAGGGCAGCCTTTACGAGCGTGGAAAATGGCATTGAGCAGGAGTACTATGCGCGTGTGGGTCAGAGTTGGGTTCGCCTGGTTCGGGCGCTCCGGCCCGTTAGCCCAAGGCCGGAGGGGGCTGCGCCTTTGTACTCGGACCGCGGGGTCGCAGAAGAAAAACGCCTGCTGGCCGCGAATTTTTTGCAGTCGATGCGGGTGAGCTTGCAGCAGCAGGGTCGCGCGTCTGTGATTTTGTCGGGACGTAGGGGCAGTAACACATTCGAACAAACTGTCTCGCTTGACGGAGACGCAGAGTGCTTTCATATTGATGTGAAGACGTCACTTGGTGGCGACCCGCCGCGGATCGAGTACCTTCTGTCAACCTTCATTTTTGAGGTGGATACAGTCGACTTTAGCCATGCGCCCTGCATGAAGCGGGAACCGGCCGATGTGATCGGCGATCGGGTGTTTCATTCCCCTGCGGCGGTTTTGCAAGGTGATTCGCGATTCGCTGCGCTTGCGCCCGACCTGGATGTCTTGAAGACGAGCGTGGTGTACGCTCCCGAGGCGCGACCGGTTGATGGGACTCGCAAGTTTCGAATTCCGCAGGATGCTGCCACAATTACAATGCCTGCCATTCTGGACATTGACTTCCAGTCTGGTATTAGCTCGTTTCCGGTATTCTCGTTTGGCTTCGCGGACTATCTTACGCAGCAGCATATGTACTGGAAACACGAGAATTCGCACGGGGCTTTTGTGCGAACGTTATCAAGCAAAAAGCTGCATTACGCGTTTGACTTATTCGTTTCTGGTGTGGCTGAAAAACACTTTGGATATCAAATGGTCAGCCGGCACATATGGGCAAAAAGCGGATCACGCTACGCACAACAGCCGAAGCCACAGGCAATGCCGTTCTCCCAGTACGCTTTGGCCTGCTATCCGGCAGCATTCAGCTACCGGGGTGATGCCCCGCAAGACACTAAGCGATATTCGGAGAGGAAGCCATATAATCCCGGTGAGTCGGGTCCACTGCCAACGTGGCTTGGATTTGACATCGATGGTCACCCGGCCGGGGGAATGCGCGCGACACCTAGCCAGTGGTATTACGACATTCAGTTTATGGGCTGGTGGAATAATGTGCACCTTGCGCAAGGGATGAATTATTGGGGGCGCCGAACCAATGATCCCTTACTAACTGACAAGGCTCGCCGAATCATTACGCTCGCAGTATCGGCTCCGCAGAACGATGGAATCTTCCCTGCGGTCTATAACTATAAGGATCAGCGCTGGATTGGTTGCTATTGGAAGCCGGGAGGCGACTATCAACCCGCCGTGCTGCCGGACTTTTGGAATTTTTCAAGCGATTATTACCAGACGTGCTCAGCAAGCAAGACGGCGGCGTTGTTGTTGCGATATCACCGGTACTATGAGAAAGATGAGCGGATAATACCGTATCTGAAGCCTTATGGTGACTTTATTGCTGCAGGCCTTGATCCCACGGGCTGCCTGCCTGCGTGGTTTACAAAAGATCTTGCGCGGGTTCCCTATCTGCGCTTCAATGCCGAAGGCGGTATTCACATATCGTTTCTGGTGGAGCTGTTCACGGCGACTGGCGACGAGAAGTATCTGACTGCGGCCCGACGGGCGGCAGAGTTTCTCATCCGCGACATTCTGCCGCAGCAGCGTTGGTATGATTTCGAGACTTTCTATTCGTGTGCTGCAAAGCCAGAGGCAACTTATGACACACGCACGGGACAGTGGCCACGCTGCACGCTTTCCATGATTTGGGCTGTTGACGGGCTGACGGCGCTCTATGAAGCGACGGGCGACAAAAGCATTTTAGCTGCCGCGGAGCGCAGTGCCGATTACCTATCGCTTTATCAAAGCGTTTGGCAGCCACCCTTCATCATCACCGCTTATGCTTTCGGCGGATTCATCAGCCAGAATTCAGACGCGGAATGGCTTGACATGCGTCAGTGCCTATGTGGCGAGGCTCTGGTGCGCATTGCGATTGCTGCCGGAAGGCAGGACCTTCTCGAGCGAGGCGTTGCGGCGTTACGCTCTGCTTTCGCAGTCATTAATCATCCGCGCCATGTCGCGAACGGAATCTTTCCTACACCTAGTTATCCTTTTGGCATTACGGCAGAGAACATCGATCACGAGGGTCTCCCGCAGTTGCCTCTTCGTTCCGGTTCAGATTGGGGTGAAGGGGGAGCGCTTGCTTCGACGGCGGAAGTTCTGCGTCTCATGGGCGGGGTTTACATCAATTTTGACAAGAACATTGCGGCCGGGGTTGATGGTGTGTCGGTCAAGAGTTTCGGTCGTGATGAACGGCAGATTCATCTCGAGATAGACAACCTGCTAGCACGTCTCGTGATGCCATACGAAAACTCATTCCCGGTGGATCTTACAATCACAGGTCTTCCTCGAGGGGATTATCAGCTATCGGTCAATAAGGCTGCCTGCAAGAGCATCTCCATAGAAGGGACGACAACAATCCTTTTAACAATCGATCCAGGGCATAGGACGTGAATGCTTCTCAAGGGAAGGTTGGCAATCACGTCGGCGTCCGGACTCGAATGCTCTGGCCATTGATATCAATTTGTTCCTTCCTTACTGTTATCGCAGCCGGAACAACAATGGACCCGCAGACACTTCCGGCCGCAACGCCGTCAATGGGGTGGAACAGTTGGGATTCTTATGGCTTGACGGTCCGTGAGTCGGAGGTGAGAGCCAACGCCGAGTGGATGGCTGCGCACCTAAAGCAATACGGCTGGCAATACATCGTTGTGGATGAAGGATGGTATCTACAGAACCCGGAGAGCAACGGTAAACCTTTGTGGCGGTTCACAATAAGCCCCGACGGACTTTACCTGCCGGCTCCCAATCGATTTCCTTCATCCGAGCATGGACAAGGGTTCAAACCTCTGGCGGACTATATGCATTCTCTCGGTCTGAAGTTCGGAATTCATATCCTTCGGGGCATTCCGCGCGAAGCTGTAGTGAAGGACTTGCCAGTGGCTGGGTCTTCATTTCACGCTGCGGCGGCGGCAAATCAATCAGACGTATGCTACTGGCAATCCGAAGCTGAGGAGGGCCACCCCGAGCAGAAAGTCTACTGGAACTCCGATAACTATGGAGTAGCGGCCAACGCGGCAGGGCGAGCCTATTACGACTCGCTGGCGAAGCTGTACGCCAGTTGGGGAGTCGACCTGATCAAAGTGGACTGCATCGCGAATCCGTATAGGGCGGAGGAGATCCGCATGCTCAGCCTCGCCATCAGGAAGACTGGACGTCCGATCGTCTTGAGTCTATCTCCTGGACCTACTCCCATTAGTGAAGCGAAAGAAGTCCGCGAGTACGCGCAGATGTGGCGCATCTCAAACGATATTCTCGATTTCTGGATGCCTCAGGGATTCAGTCCAGGCATAAAAGGCCAGTTTGCTCTCGCAGCGAGATGGGCCCCATACAGCGGCTCAGGAGGGTGGCCGGACGCAGATATGTTGCCGATCGGCTATCTTGGCCCGCGAGCGAATCCACCAAGGCTGACAAGGCTTACTCGAGATGAACAACAAACGGTGCTTACGCTATGGTCAATGCTTCGTTCGCCGCTTATGATGGGCGGCGATCTGCCGGCTACTGATGCGTGGACGGTTTCTCTCCTGACAAACCGAGAGGTAATTGCAGTTGACCAACATTCAAGTAATGGCCATTCGGTTTTCACCACCGGCGATGAGGTCGTCTGGCGGGCTCAAGGAGGTAAACGTGAACAGTATCTTGCGGTCTTCGACATAGGCGATCGCCCGCTGAGATTCCACAATGCATGGAAGGACCTTGAACTCGCAAACCCGGAGTATCGCATCTCTAATTTGTGGACCCACGAAGACCTGGGTAGCGCAAGCTCCCTAAATGTGACGGTTGAGCCGCATGCCTGCGTTCTCTATCGCTTAGTGGAGAACAACCTCACGAGCCGTCAATAGACACCATAGAGAATTCCGGAGAAAGGCCGGAACGGCAGCGTCAATCCACTACGCCGGACCGTCAATGTGCTTCTATGATCGGCCGCACCTTCAAGTCTTCGAAAGTGACTTCTCCCCGGTCTACAAAGAAAAAAAGGCGAGCGCCTCGGGGGCGATCGGTAAGCCGGCTGATTAGTGTCCGTTGTCCATCAATACAGGTATCGACGAAATCGTGCTTCACCACAAGATCAATAGTGAACGACCGGTCCAGGCCGGTCACATTCCGGATCTCGGACATGGGAAAAGAATTGTTATGGCCCCGGGCATCCGAAGAAATTGGGCCACTGACCGGTAGGCCGTAGCACACGCGTTGTTCGCCGGGCACAAAGCGGATTTCGCATCCGTGTGTATACGCACCATCACCGCGTACACACAGGCCGAACGCAGAGGCGCCAGGGCGCGGTGCAATCGTTCCGGTAATCCGCACATCCTGCGGGACACCATCAAGCGCAGCCAAGGCGAACCGTCTCGCCGAATTGACGCGGATGCTGCTGTTTTTCAGGGTTGCTTCTTGCTGCACAGTTGAGAACGGAAGGTTGAGCGGGGCGGCCGTCTTCGGAATCATCTCTGCCGGCCATTTAGTGCCTAGGGTGCCGTCTTCACGCTGGATCAATTCTCGAAACACTACTTCTCCCGCGTAAGAAGTACCAGCCAGAAACCCGACCATCAAATATCGAGATTGCCCAAACTCGGCGACTTTTGGCACACCAGACCCATCACGAGTCGCTGGGTAGTCCGGTTTTGTCGGGACCCACCCGGCCCGCATCGGTTCCCGCGACATCCTGTATTCTCCACTAGCGACGAAATAATACCATCCATTCCAATAGAAATAGCTGCCGCAAATCCCTTTACCTACATCTTTATATAGGTCGAATCCCTGAGCCTCGCTCCAATTCTCCAGGTCAAGGGAGACATACATTTTCTCGCCCGAAACGGACATGTAGAAGTTCTCCCGCCGAGCGTCAGGGCGGAAAACATCCGGGTTGACATCGCCCGGACTCCCATCCTTGCGCCGGAGATAGATCCACGGAACTACAGGATTCATGTCTTTTTCGAAATGAAATCCGTCACTACTCTTTGCTTCGTGAATGGTGTCACCTCCGAACGGCGCATCTTTGAACCAACAACGCCTTTGGTGCTGGATGTAAAAGGCGCGATAGATTTTTCCGTGCGGCACCACGCAGCCAGTTCCAATGGAACACTCCCATTGCTGAGTTATTCGGACACTCATCGGATGGTGTGTCCAGCTAATCAAGTCTTTGGAACTGGCATGTGCAAATTGATGCGCACCCATGCCCCACTTAGAATGATGATGCCTCCGATCGAAGAGATAGTGTAGATGAAACTCACCATCGTAATAAGCCGGCATGCAGTCCCCAGCGTATGTGTTGAATCCTTGCGGGCGCCAGTATTGAAGCGATTTCTGGGCGGGACCAAAAAATTCGAGCGCACGTTTGCGTGTTTCGATTCGCCCTCCGCTAAGAGAAGCGACTTCATCATCGTCGAGAGCTCGGTCCCAGAGAGCGAGATGGTCAACCTGACCATAAAAGCCGGAAGCAAAGCTTCCATTAGACATGCCCGCCCCCAATAGGAACGGACCCCGGAAATTGTCGAGAGCGCCGTAAGGCCACTCCTCATCGACCAAAACGCCATCGACGAATAACTGCAGGTTGGGACCAGCGAAACGAATAATAATGTCGTGCCATCGGGCAAGCCCGATCAACTCAACGGGTACTTGAAGACGTAACACACCGGCCACCCAGTCCTTGTTGGCGAGGAACTGTTTTGAGAGCTCGTACTGAAAGTAGGCTGGTTTTACCTGCTCAGGCAAAGGCCGCGTTCCCCAGAGAAATTCGAGCGCAACAGCTCGTTCGAGTCTCCCGAGACACTGATAATTCAAGTACTGACGATTAGCCCTCGCCGGGTAGAGAATGCCAGACATTTCGTCCTGGCGGTCTGCATGAGAGAGCAGCGGCACGTTCCATGTCCCCTCCGGATCTCGGACACGAAGGCACAGGGTCATTGCTTTTTTACCGCTAAAATCAAGTTCTGGTGTGTTTCCAAGCGTGAGATAACCGCCCTGAAAATCGGCTACGGCGCCATCCCCGCCCCGCGATTTGGAAGCAGCAAGATCGACTCCCTGAAGCTTTACACCGAACGAGACTTCGCCGTGGATTTGCACGCCTGATGGGTGGGGGCCTTCCATATGCCACACGGCGGTTGCGGATGATAAGGGTTGCTCATTCGCGGCAGCGGCAGGGTTGGAGATATCGAGCAAAATGCCCGGGGGGAGACCTGCCGCAATGCGCATGAAATCGCGCCGATTCTTCTTAGTTCCCAAGGGATTCACTTTCCATACTGCCGATGCTCCATATTTCGGCAGGACGTCTGGAACAAGGAATCAGCGCGGCCATCTTTGAGACAAGGGAGGAAACGGCGGAAACGGAGCGTGGGGCTCCTTTTGATACCAGTACGCGACGGACGCAATGTCATCACCTTCGGCCTGGTATGTTCCGTCGGGCCACCAGCCTAAGTCCTGGATGGTGACTTTCAGGTTTCGGTGAAAGTTGATGGGGTCCATGATGTGCCATCGGTATAGGCTGTGTTGCGGGGGCCCACCGTCAGGATTGGTGCTCTGTGGCTCGATAACATTGCCGACGTAAGCGGTCGAATAGAGCTTCGGGAAACCATAGTCAGCGCCGAAGTAATCCTCCGTCCCGGTGCCGGCGATGGTGGGAAATTCGGTATCACCATCCAGATAAAACTTCACTTCGCCTTCGCCGAACCAGCCGGTTGACAATTGCGTCCAGGCCAGAAATGTGCCGACATAACGGCCGTCGCCTTTCACTCCATCGAGAATAGTGAAGTCGGGGTTGGACGGCTTTACCGTCTCCCTGCGCCATTGCGCATGAAAGTAAGCGGCACTGCCTGGAACATTGCCCAATCGGTAGTCTATCTGATAAGTGAACAGCGGCAGCACCTTCTCTGCATCATTCGTCACTGTGATTCGCGCGTGTTTCCGGAACGGCATGGGCCAGTAGCAATTCATGGAGGTCGTGGGGACGTCGATGACTGCCGCAGAATTGAGGGGCGCGAACCTGTCGTTTCCAATGGCAAAGAAATCCGTCATGGGGACTTCAACAGATGGGCTATCCTCCTGGTCCCAATAGAAGCGAAGCACGGTGGCTCGTCCATTTCCTCTGAAATCCGTGCTGGTGGCCAACCAAATGTGTTCAATAGTTCCGGGGCCAGGGATATCCATGATGGTTACCGTCTGGTGAGGTGGGATTTTAATAAACGGTCTGACTTTCCATCCCTGACCCAGATGAATCGATGCTCCTGAGAACGCCAAATCGGGATTGGAAGGGTTCGGGACGGCCATCGCCCCTTTGCCCTTTTCACCGGTTGGATTTTCCGGCGAAATCATCCGGGACTCAACCCCGGGTGTCAGATCTGGCAAATCGCCCAATCCGGGAGCCGCCACGGGATTCTGAGCTGCCAAATAAGCCGAGGAAATGATGCTGAGGCCCAGCACCCAGCAGCAGGATTTCAAGCGAGGATTCATATGCTCAGTATGCACAGAAACAATCAGGCCGGGAACGGAAAATGAAGAATTTCGCAGGATTTTATTCAGCGTATGGGCTGCCCGTGAGGGTCGCTAGAGAGTGTTCGAAGAGTAGCTTACGAAATCAGATTTCTAAGCCAGAACGCACCGGACGCCATGCTCTTGCAGGAGCGCTTGGAACTCCGGGCTAAGCGCCTGATCGGAGACAACGATATCCACCTCATCCAGGGCGCCCACTCTGACCATTACGTCGCGGCCGAATTTCGAGTGGTCGGCCACGATCAAGACCTCTCGTGCGCGTTCTATCATTTTGCGAACAGTTCCCATGATCAGCGTATTGGAATCTGTTAAACCATGTTCCGAGATACCCGCGACCCCCAAGATCGCCAGGTCGGCGCGAACGGAAGATAGCATCTGTTCGCATATGGGCCCGAGTTGTGCGCCAACTCGAGGATATAGATATCCGCCCGTCAAGGTGATTTCGACGCTTTTGCAATCCCAGAAGACCTGCGCCACGGGGATGGAGTTTGTAATTATCTGGAGCCTTCTACCAACGAGATTTTTCGCAACTTCCACAACGGTCGATCCCGTTCCCAGAATCACGGTCTGGGAATCCTTTACCAACGCGGCGGCGGCTTTCCCGATTCGCATCTTTTCTTCGTGGAAACTCACCTTTAAGCGGTTGAAATCCAGAATGTCGTCACCTACTTTGAGGGATATGGCACCCCCATGAACGCGGCGAAGAACCCCCCGCGTCTCGAGCTCAATGAGATCACGACGGACGGTCGAATCGGATGCGTGTAATCTTTTGGCGAGCGTCTCCGAATCGATAAATTCTTCACTTGAAAAGAATTCCTGAAGCTTCAACAATCGTTCGGCAGATTTCATCCTGGGATACTTCATCATAACGATTCAGATGGCCGCTTGTTCAGCGCTAAGCTCTGGACACAGTGTTCCCTCTAGCAACGGCAAAGCTGAAAGACGCGATAAACAGGTAGCATGCGAGTGGAAGAGAATAGCCTTTGCCATACTTGCAGTGGCTTCAAGAACGAGCCCCATGACCGGCGTGAACACCGCCCCACCAATGATGGCCATGACAATCAAGGAGCCGCCAAGCTTTGTGTGTGGTCCCAAGCCCTTGATGCCCAGCGCAAATATGGTGGGATACATGAGGGACATGAAGAAGCTGGTCAGGAAAATCGCCCAGAGCCCGATCCAGCCCGGCCAAATTACCCCAATAGCGACAAGGATCATATTTATCAGGCTGTACAGGCCCATAAGCTTGCTCGGTTGTACAAAACGCATCAGATACGTAGCTGTGAACCTTCCCGCACGGAAGGCGACGAGAGTTCCTGTCAAAAGGTACCCCGGCTAGCTTTCCCGATCCATTGACGTAATCTTGGAAATACGTGATGAAGTAGCTCCACGTGCCCACCTGAGCGCCAACGTAGAGAAACTGGGCAAAAACAGCCTGCAAAAAATAAGGATTTCTCAATACTGTCCCGCAAGTCGCCGGATCCTGCTTTTGCCGAGCTGGGTTGCGTCTTCGCCGGTAAGCCGAGGGAAACGTGTTCGGCTGATTAGAATCGCCCAAAGGACAACGACACACCCAAGAACAAGGTAGAGGGGTTGTTTACCCTCATCGTTCCTGCTTTAGGTAGGTTTGATAGCGTCCCGCAGCTTTGAGAGCAAGCACCTGAGCTGGATTAAGCTCTACACCGGAAAAGATAAAGGCCGTTCCGATAAGAACGCCCGCAATCGAGCCCAAAGGATTGAACGCCTGGCAAGTAAGCCGCCGCTCCGACGTGGCCGGGTCTCCCAGTTGTGCGATGAAAGAGTTAGCGCCCGTTTCGAGAAAAGCAAGTCCGCTCGCAATGACAAACAAGCTGCCCAAAAAAAAGCCAGTAACTGTCAACAATGGCCGAGGGCTAGAACAGCAAACATCCCGCTGCGTACAAAAGCACGCCCATCACCAGTCCGGCTTTGTATCCGAACTGGCGCATGAGCACAGCGGCCGGCATACTTAGACAAAAGTAACCCAGGTAGAAGGCAGACTGCACCAGACCCGCTTCGAAGCGCGTAATAGCAAACGACTTCATGAACTGCCGGATCAGAATATCGTTGAGATTATTCGGGTTTCCCCACAGGAAGAAAAGCACTGTGACCAGAATGAGCGGAACCAGATACTCGCTTGAAAACACCTGGTGTTTGCTGCTCGCGTGAAGACTCTTTGCACCTCCGGTCTCAGGGGTATTTATCATTCTGGGCGCTTTCGTATGGAGTCTTTGCCGGGAAACAGCAGCTAGCTTGTTATTCCACAGACGTTGACGTTTAGCCCTAATTCGCGGAAGCAAGCCGCTTTGGCAGCTAAGGCGTGAAACGCCTCCTGCCTGCTCAAAGCATAAGCAACTTGAATATGGTTTGCTTTGTGTCGGGCCATCATCTGATCACGTGATACGCCATACAGGACAGCGTGCATGATGGGCCACTGTGGTGTTGTGTTTTGCCAGCGGCGCTCGGTTTCCTGCCGCGGCAGTTGCATTACTTTTGCAAGACCGAGATCCGCGTTGAGCCGGTCATGCTCCACAAAGATGCGGCTCCAGACGATCTCGCCTGGTTTGCTTACCCCCTTCAGCGTGCCCCCTCCGAGCCGGAAGTACATAGGCGGCTGGCGCTCGCTGACTGCTCCTTTGAAGCCATCCTCAAAATGTTCAGGCGGCGCTGCTCCGGAGATCTCGAAAACCCAGACAAACTGGCCGCCGTAATCTTCCCCATAGCGAAGATCGTGCAGAGTAGTCTCGGGAGGCTGACCTAACACGTTCCAAATGCGTTTGGTAACCAGCGCATCCAGGCCGGCACACTCGTCCACCTCGTTGAAATGCGGCAGCGGCTCTCCTTCGAAAAGCACTCGGCCATCGATCGATCTGACTGGCGGCCGATCGGAGTTGTTCAGCAGTCCTTCGGCAAGGTCAGAAGCAGGGGCTAAGTCCTTTAATCCTTGCTGATACTGAATACCGATCGCATCACAGCCAAACTCATCAGCTATTCGAAGCGCGGCGATATACATTCGACACTGATCAAGAATTTGGCCGTCCGTCAGATCTGTGGCTGGATTGCCACCGGTGAGGAAGCGAACGCCGTTCCGGTCGAGCCACTCGCGCACGGCTCGCGCCTCCGCTTCGGGCACTTCCTGCATAGCAGCAAATAAAGCCGATTGGCTCAGCCGTTCCTTGAACACGCCCGTGGAATTGAGCAGCCGATCGGGGATGATGGCGTTGAACATCCCCATGCAGCCTTCGTCAAAGACGCCCATGATAGCTTTGTGCCGTTTCAAGCGCTCGGCCACTTCAATGCCGGCCGTTTCCGCTTCCGATGGTAATTGTATGGAAGACAAGGCCCGCACGTGAGACGTATCGTGCACGACAAGCTGCCCCTCCAGCCATGACTTCAGCAGCGAAAGAAAAAACTGGTCTTCGAATTTATCTGACCAGAGCGTCGAATAAGGAACACCGGCCTTAGTTAATGACCCGTTCAGGTTCAACATGCCAACCAGACCTGGCCATTGACCGCTCCAATTCGCCACGGTAAGAATCGGGCCTTGGTGAGTTATCAATCCAGAGAGAACGTGATGGCTGTATTGCCAAACCGCCTCTACGACGATAAGTGGTGCGTCAGACGGGATGTTTCTGAAGACTTGCATCCCATATTTCTGCGAGTCTATAAAGCCATGTTTTTTCGCTGGATCGAAGGGATGGCCGCGTTTCGTTTGATATCCGAACCTCTCGACCGCACGAGTGACGGCTTCCTCCACTTGCTGCTGCGCCGGCCAGCACTTCTGGTTGGCCGCCAGCCGAAGATCTCCGCTTGCGATCACTGTCACAGTTTTCATAAGTTGATTCTTGAGCCTCGCCTCACAACGAACGCTGCATGTATACGATATGTGTCTGGGTGAACTCGTAAAGCCCGTGCTTCCCGTCTGCTCCTCCGATGCCGCTCTTCCTCCAACCTGCATGGAATCCCTGCATCGCTTCGAAGTTCTCACGGTTGATATAGGTCTCTCCAAACCGGAGCTTCTGGCACAAGTAAAGTGCGGTATTCAAATCCTGCGTGTATAGCGACGTCAAGCCGTACTCGGAATCGTTTGCGAAATCTACTGCCTGTTCCAGTTCGTCAAACGAGACAACCGGAATGACGGGTCCGAACACCTCGCGCCGAACGACATCCATCTCTTGACGGCAGGAAGCCAGCACGGTAGGCGTGTAGAAGTACCCTTCGTTGCCAGCGCCGCGCGCACCACCGGTGACCACCGTGGCGCCTGCTTTCACCGCGCTGTTAACCAGATCTTGTACCTTGCGGTACCCCGCCTCATTGATCAGCGGGCCGTAATCTACGTCTTCATCGACGAGCGGATCGCCGTACCTGGCCTCACGCATTGCCGCCGCTAAACGATCCGTGAACTCTTCGGATATTTTGCGCTGCACGTAAACGCGCTCGGCACAGTTACATACCTGGCCACTATTGATCAATCGGGAGGCCTTGATACCGCGAACCGCCACATCGATTTCAGCGTCGCCCATAACAAGCGCAGGCGCTTTCCCGCCTAATTCCAGGTTCACTTTGGTTAGATTTGCCGCCGCAGAACTCATAATTGCCGAGCCGGTGTCGACACTCCCTGTGAAGCTCACCATTCCGATTCGCGGTGAAGACGCGAGAGATTTGCCTACCGATCTTCCGCGCCCGTGCACAACGTTCAATAAGCCGGCGGGAACTTCGGCTTGCATCGCCAGCTCACAAAAACGGACCGCGTTGATTGGCGTTTCTTCGCTTCGCTTGATCACGATGAAATTTCCGGTGATCAAAGCAGGCCCGGCTTTTCGCGCGATCAGGAAAAACGGAAAGTTCCAGGGAAGGATACCGGCAATTACGCCGATTGGCTTGCGGAACAAAAGAATTGTCTCACCGCGCCGGTCGCTCTCAACGATCTCGCCCTCTATGCGGCGACCCCACTCTGCCATGTTATCCAGGTAATCGGCAGTAAACGCGACTTCAACGCGAGATAGACCTATGGTCTTTCCCTGCTCTTCTGTGATGACGCGCGCCACAGATTCGAGATCCTTGCGGATGCAGGCTGCTAAAGAGTGCAGAGCTCGGGCGCGTTCTGCAGCGGGACGCTCAGCCCAATCAGATTGAGCTTTTTCGGCGGCCGACAGAGCCGATTCAATATCGCCGGCTGTACTCTCCGGGACAGTGGCGATGAGCTTGCCGGTAGATGAGTTTGTTACTTCAACTCTTTCGTGGCCGGTTGACGGATGAAAACGGCCCCCTATGAAGTTCTGAAAATGATTCATGATTCTCTAGCGCTCCGGGCTGTTTGAACTGGCTGGAAACCCATTGGCGTTTCTGCCGAAGTCAAGCGATGCGTGTATTGCAGCCGCGATATAGCACGGGCCAGGGCTTTTCGAGGGACTAACGTCAGCTCATCTGCCGCGTCTTGCAGAAGATCTTTCATCATTCACCAATTCTCGTGATGTCATCATCCAGTCGCCTGAAGGGCTGGATCATTTCGGTGGCGGCGCATACGCGCTCGAAGTTTTTGCTCCGCCTCATCTCCCCAGTAAGCAGCTCGTAACTGTATGAAGACGGATGTGTAAGGCAACGTCGATCGGTCTTGATGATCAAAATATAAAGAACCTGCGCTGCCCGGTCGAGCTTTGAAATGATCTGCTCGTGAGCCATCGAGGTAGTATTTTGACGCGCTAACATCTTGAGAGCGATAGACGGAATACCGACACACCCGGCGCGTCCGCGTCATTGAGAAAGCTCAACTCCGAATCGGTGTAGATAGCAGCTCTAACATGCACGGAGCTGGAGATTTGGCCAAGAACTTTTCGCAGAGTAGTGACCTGATCGGCATGTGCAATGAGGGTCTCGATTCCTTCCCGCGATTGATAGGGATAGGCGGAATCGGCGACCACGATCCAGTTTCTAGGTCCGTACAGGGGCAGACGCTGATTCAGAATCTGTTCCCATCCCTCCTGAGCAACGGCGTTGCCCGATGCGAAGACCAGCAACACCAGGCTGAATGCAAGCGCCGTTACCGTGAATGTGGATCTCATGCTGAGGTTCCGATGTGGCTGGGAAATACGGCCCAGTCAGGCACCACTTCAGAAAACCGCTGCTGTGGTTCGGGCTTGGAAGGCGAGAAGCATTCAAGGCTTGCTTTTTCTCGCTGGCCGGGAAGCTTATCCACCTCCCGCAGGAAGATCTGCCGCAGCGCCTCGGCGTCCATGATGGCACGCAGATTCAAACGCAACTCGTGTTCAACTTCCGGGGACGCAGTAAGATCGCCCTCCGCGCGCGGCTCCACATCACTGCTTGTGATACTTACTTTCAGATAACTGGATTCAGTGTCGTCGGATATCTTTAAATGCATGATCTCCCCTCCGTGCGAGCGAATTGCTTCCTGCAGGTCATCGACAAAGGGTCCGACGAACTCGGCGGGCGATAACGGCCGGCGTAAGCCGATCTGAGCATGCCAGTTTAGCCAACCCAGAGCAGCTTCCGCCTGGGCATACCGCCCGTAATCGATGTCCAGAATCTTGGCACCGGCACGAATTGCGCCAGAAAGTATCTCATCGAGCCACTCACAAACGCCTGTTCCTGTCAGCGAACTCAGATATCGGGTTTCTGCCGAACCTAGCGGGGGAGATTCCGTCGTGAGGTCGCATTTTGTGAGTGCAATCAAGTCGGCCTCTTCCATCTGGCGATCGAACAGGTAACGCAGTTCTGATGATTCCGGTAGCGCCAAGACTTGACGAGCTTGAGCCGGATCTACTGCTACCGTAAGGGGCGCGGTCCGGAAGCGATCCCGAAAGTCCCGCTTCAATGGCTGAATCACGGTGGCAGACAAATCTGCACAACTGCCGACGGCCTCTATGAAGATGACGTCGAGGTTGAGCTTTCTCAGGTCTTCCGCTCTGTCGATTAAGTCCGAAAAACGGCAACAAAAGCAGCCGCCCGAGACCTCGCTCGCAGAAATTTCCTGTTCACGAACGTGCTTTGTGTCCACCAGGTTCCCGCCCTGGTCGTTCAGAATGACGGCACAGTTTAGGTTTCGCTTCCGCAGCACACGTGCCGCTGCGATGATTAGCGTCGTCTTCCCGGCCCCCAGAAAGCCTGCTATGGGAACGATTAAGGGATTATCCCGCCGAATCAACCCTATACCTCCAGAAAGACCTGCTCGCCCTCACTTACGGTCAACGGCTGCTGCAACAGGAACTCGACTCTATTTCCGTTGCGCTCGACTTTATGCTGAAGCGAATGGCTCTTGTAGAAAACTCTACTTGCCGAATTAGACTTACTTTCTGTCTTGGGCGCCGCTTCTGTCTCAAACGACTTGAGGCTTACCTGACCCGAATGGACGCTAAGTTGTATCTGGCAAGGCGGGCCTTGTTTTCTAGTAAGAACACCCCATCCATTAGCGTTTGACCAGAAGCAGCGGAACTCGCGCAGCGACGTTCTAGGCACGAACGAAAGCCTCTGCTGCGCGCCATGATAATGGAAGCCGCTTAGGGCAAGTACTCCTGTCCAAGCGGCCATAGCGCGCGCGTAATGATGCCCGCACTCGGCTTCATCCCACGGGTTCCGGCGTTCACCGTCGTATCTCTCGCGTATGTTGCTGATGCATTCTAGCCCTTGATTAACCATATCCGAATACACCATGTGAGTTGCCGCAGTATATTCGAATCCTGTCATTACTTCCGCAAAATAGGGAAAAGGAATTCGGGGACGCGGTGCTTCGGCGTAATCGCAAATAACCAAGGCCGATTCGTCGTTCAGAGCGAATGTTCTTTGAACACAATTATGGTCGTACAGAGCACGTTTGTAATTGTGTTTATAAATGGAAGCCAGTGTTTTTCTGATATGGGAACTATCTAGCAGATCTCCCAGCCCACATACCTCGGCTAAATACTGACCGACTAATTGGTCGACCAGGCAACCTTTCCCCACCTGGTATTCGGGATGGTTAGGATCTTCTGCACCCATGGAGCTTCTTAGAGACGGTGCGATCTGGTCCTCGCGATAGCCTCTAATCTGTTGAATGTAATAATCACCGTTGAATAGATTGGCATCGATCCACCGCCGCCCGTTGTCAAACAACTGGCGGCATTCAGAAGCAAAGCCGGCCTCGCCTACTGCATTCGCCATCTCCTCGCAGGCGCGCAACGCGGCAAGATAGTAGATTCCACATTGCGGATTAGGCCCGTAGAACTCCACATCATAGGTATTGTGCTGAACGCCTTTCATCACGCCTTCGCGATCGGGATCCCAGCCGCCCGGAACCCATGCAAACTCAATAGCCTTCTTTATGCGAGGCCATAACCCTTGCAACCATTCGTGATCTCCAGAGAGACACCAATCCAGATAGGCATGAACGATCTGGCCCATCTGCCCATCCGCCGCAGCGAACCCGCTGCGCTCTATTCCGTCGGGCAATAACTGCCTGAAGTGCATAGCGCCTGCATCATCCATGGAAAATCCGAACGAGTCTTTGCGCAACGAGCGCGCAAATGTAGGAAACAGATAGGCCGTGGTGGTCTCGTAGTTCCAGACGTGGGTACAGTTACCGAAGCAGCAACCAACCTTATCATCTATACCTTCGAAACCGTGAAATGCACCATCTGCGGTTCGGAAGCAGGTGGGGGTCGCAAGAGTCGACAGGTTCGTTGACGCTGCTTCGCGAACTTGGGCAGGGAGACTGCTTTCGCGTAAGGAAGTCACGAAGAGCCGGCTCTTGCGTTCCAAACTCGCCAGGTGATTTGTCAGGTACTGAGACGCCTCCCAAGCATCGGAAAAACGGACCGCGTACCAGTTTCCGATAACGGTGTTCTCATAACCTTTCGGCGCTTGCCACCCGCAGCGCGCCGGCGTTCTGTTCGGAAAATGCCAAGAGAGAACGAATTCATAGGTCGCTGACTTGCCGGCCGGAAGTTCACGCGAAACACATAGTGCGCCAACCGCATTGATTTGTTTAGCCTCTGGACCTAGCTCTCCATCAGACGAAAAGTCGTCCCAAAAGAGCAATGGCGCGTTCCACCAGCGAGCCTTCGGCCAGCCTCGTAAATAAGTAAGCTTGGCATCGCCCAGATTCATCGCCCCCAGAACGAAACTGCCGTAAAACAGATCTTTTGAATCTAAACCCGGGTTGGTCATTACTAGACCTGACAGCGATTCGCCCCTTCGAAACTCACTCGTTCGCTTCACTTGGCTCTGTTCGAGTGGCGAAAAGCTGGCATTCGGCATCACGGGATTGTCGATAGACCACGCAATCGAAACCCGCGCTGCTTGTGCGCTCGGGTTCTGCACGTGATAGCGAAGCACAGCAATAGGTAAGCCCGAATTATCGGGATCGTGCGGAATCAACGGGGTGAAAGCTTCGAGGGAAACACGAACCGGCAAAGCCGAATCCTCGAAATCGATTCGGGCAAATGGATATTCACCCGTGAAGCGAGCGGACTCAAGCCTTGATAGGCCCGGTGCATTTCCCGAACCGAGCCCGTCCTGTCCTTCATAAGGCGGCAGGTAACGGGCTTCAAGAACACGACTTACGGGGTTTCCACTGGCTGTCTTGGCCCAAATTGCCGGCAGCGCATAGGGGGGGTGGTTGCCCTTGTCGGCCCGATTAAAGATCTGCCAGTCACGCAGTTGCCCACGGCCTCCCAAACCAAGACTCCCCGCGGCGACTCCACCCAGAGGGAACGAGATCATTTTCAAATGACGACCCGTGAATACGCGTGGAAATTGAACGGTGGTTTCAGGGTCTATGCTGGGTACCCCAGTCTCTTGCCGGGCTGGAACTGATTCGGTCGGGTCAGCGGAGGAGCCTACCGGTGCAATGGCTGCGCCGGCGAGCGTGGCGGCCCCGCGTTGAAGAAAAGTACGCCGGGAATCATTCATTCAATGTCCCTTCTCAGCCCTCCATGTTACAGCATATTCTTTCATCGGATTTCAGTATCTGTCAACTGATCTGGCGAGCCGCCGTATCAGGACCGGTGCAAAAATCCCCAGCCCTGGGCAGAGACTGAGCGGGTCAGGCGTTCAGCGCGGCGACGGGATTGGATCGGCAAGACGATCCGGGGTTATCCGGGAACTCCGGAGCGGATTCTGAGCGGGTTTCTGGAACGCTCGGCTGTTGCTACGCGAGATTCGCGAGCGCGGCTACGACGGCAGGCACACGATTGTGACGGACTGGTTCCGGCCACCGTAGTTACTGGACCGTGAACCTCTTGTACATTTCGGCTGCATTGGCGGGTGTGATCATAATGCTTTGCATTGTGTAAGTCTTTTGGGGATGAAAATTGGGATCCCGCATGATGCGGCTTCCAATCTCGACCGCTTTATCGACGCAAAGAGGATAGACAAATGTAGCGGCCAAGATACCGTCACGCACCTTCTCAATGCCGCCACCAGGTCCGCCCAGTCCATCAATGCCGACAAAAATCATTTGTTTCTCGCGGCCCAGTTCTCGAGCAGCAAGGTAGGCCCCGACTGCCATGGGGTCGTTATGCGCATAGACAACATCGATTTGCGCTTGGGCTCGGAGGGCTTCCGTCATGCGATCTTTTGCTTTCGCCTGCAGCCAGTCGGCAACCGCGGTATGGACGACTTTTATTTGCGGGAACTGTGACAACACGGAGTGAGCGCCCTCATACCGGTCGATCTCAGCCTGAATGCCGAGAAGGCCACGGATTTCGACAATATTCCCTCTGGGCGCGCCGTATTTTTTCTTCAGCTGATCCACGATGAACTGGCCGGCCATCTCGCCAATCTTGCGGTTATCGGCCTTGATGTAAGTAGTGTAGTTTGGCTGAACGATATCGCGCTCCAAACAAACAACGGGAATTCCGCTGTCATAAGCTGCACCCATTACCGCCGTGAGGGGGGTCCGCTCGTTCGGCGCCACAATGAGCAAGTTAGGACGCTCGCGGATAAATGCTTCAATCTGGTCGATTTGTTTGCTGTCGTCCTGTTGAGCATCCGCGATGACCAGCTCGAGATCAGGCTGCTTTGCGAAGAGTTTTCTCATGAGCGCATTCTGGGCGGCGCGGTAAGGCTCAGCGTTGTTGCACTGGCTGAAGGCCACGAGATATTTCTTGTCAGTGAGCTTTCTATGGCAACCAGTCGCAAGCACGAGGGACAGCGTACCGGCAAGCGCAAGAGTGAAGCGCATTCAGGCTTTTTTCTGGCCTTTCTGCACGGCAACGGCGAGTACGATGATGACGGCCTTGACGATCATTTCGATGTTGCTGTCGACGTTTTCGAGCTGCAGGATGTTCGTCAGGACTCCCATAATAAGGGTGCCGACGATGGTACCGGTAATTGATCCACTGCCGCCGGCGAGACTGGTTCCTCCAATGACGACAGCCGCGATCGCGTCGAGCTCATACGCCACGCCGGCGTTTGGATTGCCCTAGTGGTTTTCGGCCGCATAGATGACGCCCGCAATGCCGGTCAGAAGGCCAGTAAGAGTGTAGACCCAAATTCTGACGCGGCGAATGGGCAGGCCCGTATACCTTCCGGCTCTCTCGTTATCGCCAATTGCGCGCACATAGCGTCCGAAAACAGTTCTCTCCAGGACGACCCACAGAATAGCCGCCAAAGCGGCGAACGTGCCAACGATGACCGCCTTATGGCTGACGGCCGCTGCAAAGCGGGCGGCCGCGTCGGTACCAAACCCGATATCGATGTTTTCGTTGTTGGTGATCCATCTAGCCAAGCCGCGCACGCCGATCATTGAAGCGAGCGTGACGATGAAGGCGTATGCGGAGAACCGAGATAGTTACGCCGTTAGCGGCGCCGACGAGAGCGGATGCACCGATTGCGATGCAGACAGCCCAGCCAACATGCAAGAAGAGATTCCCTGGACCTGCTCGGGTTACAAACATCGCGACCAAAGCAGTGGCGAGCGCAAGGATGCTTCCGACGCTGAGGTCTATTCCTGCGGTGAGAATCACATACGTCATAGGAAGAGCGATAATTCCGATGACAGACATCTGGCGGAGAATATCCGTCAAGTTTCCGGGCTCAAGGAAAATATTCGCTCCATCATGAGCCGTGGGGCTGATCAGAATGGCGACCACGACAATCCCGATGAGACCCACGACGCTGCGTAATTTGCGCAAATTAGATAACGCCTTGGTCGACCTTTGAGGAAGTTGAGCCAGTGAAGTATGCGCCACAGTTATTGGGTAGTCGCATGCGCCGTCGCGAGCGCCATAATCTGCTCCTGTGTTGCTGAGCGGGCATCCACGATACCCGTGCATCGCCCCTCGCACATGACTAAAATCCGGCGGCAGTTCTGAAGTAGTTCGGGGAGTTCACCGTTCCTTGAACTGACAAAGACGATGCCTTTACCCTGCTTTGCAAGATCTTCGATGATGTGGTAAACGTCCTGCTTTGCACCGATGTCGATACCACGAGTAGGATCATCGAGGAACAGCACATCCGGATTAACCGAGGAGCCACTTTGCGAACAGGACTTTCTGCTGATTGCCGCCGCTGAGGGTACCAATCGGCAACGTCGTCGGACCGAAGCAAGGCTGAGCGCAAGTGATACGATGATGGACGGGTCGCGATTCGTTCGCTCAGCTATCTCTATGAATGGGCTGGCAATTGCCCAGATGCTGAAATCGAGCAAGCGCGGCCATCGTGCTGTTTTCACGGACGCTCATCTGCAACCAGTCCTTCCAGCTTGCGGTCTTGTGCGGGGTCTTCCAGAAGCGACAGCGCCGTTGAACCGCCGCTTGGATTCCGCTACGCCGGCGGCGATTTCGGCAGAATATCGCGTCATTCATTTGAATCTGGCCGGCCTTGATCCGATGCCAAGCGAACAGTGCGGCACCCAGCTCGCGGCGCCCCGCTCCGACAAGCCCTGCAATTCCGAGAACCTCACCACGATGGAGCTGAAATGAAATGTTCTCGACCTTGGCCGTACACAGACCCTCAACGCTCAAAAGTGTCTCACCAGGTTCACTTTGCAACTTTGCGGGTCGAGCGGCCAATTCGCGACCGACCATCATATTTATGATTTCCTCGATAGTTACATGCTGCGTGTCACGGGTACCACTGTGATAGACTTCCGGCATGCGGCCCAAAACGAAGAGCACGATGGAACGCGTCAGGATATTGTTCAAGAAATCTGGTCTGTCGCTTGAGGAGCTAGGACACCGGATGGGCTATTCTGGAGATCCGGCGCGTAAATCGGCTTGGCAGTTCATAACCAAGACGACGGACCCGCGATTGAGCATGCTTGAGAGGTTCGCAGAAGCAATTAACGTATCGCTAGTGGACCTGGTCAAGTAGATGAGTACTGCAATGGATGTCTACAGGACCGACAAGGCAACGTATTCAACTACCGATTTTGTTCTCTCGCAAGAGAAAGAGCTGCTCGAGATATCGCCAAAGTTCCAAAGGAGACCGGTCTGGCGGACTCCAGCGCGTTCCTTTTTTATAGACACACTTCTCCGAGGGATGACCGTACCGGCCCTATATCTTCGGATGGCGCAGAACAAAGCCAAAACAAAAACGATACGCGAAGTTGTCGATGGACAGCAGAGAGTAAGAAGTGTTCTCCATTTTTCGATGTATAAAAACCTTGAACGTTTAAAAGCATCTCACCAGTTTCACTTCTCAACAATGCAGAGTCGCTCAACAAAATTCACAACTTATACATTCATACCTATGAGTTCCTCGCGTAAATCACATGCTACGTATCACGTGAACAAAGCATTGCACCATCTCGAAGTACATTTTCGTAGATCGTTAAATACAGAGGAAACCTTCATGCCGACCTAGCTTCGAGCGTCAATTCGCGACCGACCATCATATTTATGATTTCCTCGATAGTTACATGCTGCGTGTCACGGGTACCCACCGTGGCGCCATCTCGAAGTACGGTGACGCGATCGGCGATTTCAAGAATTTCTTTCATCTTGTGCGAAATATAGACGATCGAAACGCCGTTCTCTTCCGTCGCGCTCTTCAGCTGGCGCGAATGAGAGAGAACAATATCTCGACTGCGTCTTCGGAAAGCGAACTGGTGGGCTCGTCCATCACGATCAAGCGCGCGTTGAAGCTGCAGCGCTCTGGCGATGGAGACGAGTATCGCATCCCACCTACGCAAGTCACCCACCCGGGTACGGGGATTGACGGCTAAATCAACTTGCTGGAGAAACGGAGTGCAGAACGTCACCAATTGCGCCAATTCACCAACGGGCGGCGTTCCAGCTGAACATTGCCGATGACCAGGTTCTCCGCAATGGACAGGTTCGGAAAAAGGTCCAGCTCCTGGAAAACGATTCCGATGCCGAGGTGCTGCGCTTCGAGCGGTGACGTAATTTCAATTTTTCTTTCATTCCAATAAATGTCTGCGGATCGGGCTGCACAACCCCGGCGACGATTTTGCTGAGCGTGCTCTTGCCTGCGCCGTTTTCACCCATGAGGGCATGTACCTCGCCGGGGAGAACCGAAAGCGAGGCATCAATGAGCGCATGTGTGCCTTCGTAACGCTTGTTTACATGTTCGGCGCGAAAGAGCGATTGCATGTCTTTGAACGAGATCGGAACGACGGCTATTGTTCGATTGCAAATCCTTCCCGAGCAAGCAGTGCTCCCTTGATCTTTTGCGGCTGGCGACCATTCCACGAGATCGTGTAGTTGGTCGATTCATCGACACCGCGGAAGCGAATCTTCGCCGTCCTCAGCCTATTCAGACGGTCGAAGTGGAACGAAATAGCAGTGCCATTGACGACCAGATCTCGGATGGAACACGCATTGAAGCCGACGCCCGCACGGCGCTCTAAATCGATGAACGCATCGCCGAATCGAGGATACATGATCTCAACCGATGTCATGGCGCTGCCGGTGCTCCAATGAAAGCCCGTCATCGCACCGGGTTCATCGCGATAGCCCGTGTGAGCCCAGTTCTCCCAGGGAGCGACTGCAAAGGTAGACCGTGCCGCCGCTACCGCACGTTCCAGATACTCCACTCTGCCTGTGGCCTGATAGTAATCCGACAGAAGAATGGCCGCATAGCATTGGCGCGCATCGCTCCATTCGGCATCTGTATTTTGAGTGGTGAAACCGCCGATTAGCTTGGGAGAAAATGCGGGATTACTCCACACCTGTTGGGTAAGAAGCAAATAGTCCAACACCTGCTGTCCTTGTTCGAGGTACTTGGCATCGCGAGTCAGCCGGTACAATGCAAGATACGCCTTGGCCGCTTGGATGGTGGATAAGTTGTTTTGAGGGTATTGGGCAGTCCAGCGATCGTAGAAGCCGAAAGGTTTCCGAGCGCATGACTTGAACGTTTCAAAGTCAAACCATCTTTGGCGGGGCAGCACCTCTCTCGTGATGAAATCCATCGCTCGCTCTGCGGCGTGAGCGTATTTCGCCTCACCGCTTTCGCGCGCCAAGTCGGCGAGGAACAGGGCAGAGCTGGCGGTCTCCGCGTTGAAGTCACGGAATTCGGGACGCGGAACGAGATTGCCGTCGTACCAGGACGGGATCACACCCGACGCTAATTGCTTGGACAAGAGGAAGTCCCCGTAGGGCTTCACGAATGCGAAAATTTGTCCTCTCCGATGTGGCACGAGATCGTCGGCCCATCGCAGCATCCAATACGCAGTCCACGACATGCAGAATGCGTGATACGCATCTTGGAAACCCGCCCAACCGTCGTCGCGAATCCAGCGTTTATCCTTAAGCAAATAGATCGTGGGAAAAGCTCCACCCTGTTGCGGGCTCGCCAGAGCGAGATTCAGCACGCTCTCGGCTTTGCGCTGCACATCGGGAGTGCCTGTGCGTCCTCCGTACAGATACCAGCCGTACGCGCTTCGCAGAGTCTGAAACCATGCGTTGAACCAAGCATCCGGCTGCGGGTTATCCCAATCTCCTGTTACATTTCGATTGCTGGCAAGCGTGCCGCACTCGTTCCCGCCACAGTGGAATCCGTGATAAATCTCGTCTGCGTATCGCGACCATGCCTCTCGCCGCCAGTCATTGAACAGCTCGATCTCGGGCCGAACTACATTACGCTGCAGATCTGGAGAAGCGACCAGGCTCTGGTGACCGCTTTGATCCCAAAGCCGCCGGACGACACGTCGATAACCCAGCTTGTCCGGTTGTGCCGAAGCCACAATCGAGTAAGCATATTCAACGAATCCGGCGAGTATCCGAGGAGTCGCGTCGGGCGATCGCCGGAAATAGCTGTGTCCATGCGGTTCAGATTCGAGAGCGCCGTAGGATATCCAAGGCGCGGGACCAGACGTGACATCGAGGTCGAGAGCGAGAGGTATGCTTTTCCGGTTACTAAGCTTCGGCATTAACGCGGCAAAAACCGCGCCTTGCTGCATCATCACCACCGGTGATTTAAAGCACCAGTTCGGAATGATATCGTCTATCTCAGTCTTGATGTTTTGACTCCAGACAAAATCGAGCGGCCCGGACAGCGGGGTGTTAGACGAGCGCCTGGGTGGACAGAAGTCATAACGATCCTCGACAGACGTAATCTTGGCGCCGGGCTTGAGCGCGAACCGCACACTAACATCGATTACTTCCGGCTCTGAAGAAAGCGTAAGTCGCCGCTCAAAGGCGCCCAGTGTTCCGCAATCGCCGCGGATCAGCAGGCCCGCTGGATTTTGCAGATCGGAATACGAGGAAATTGCGCAGGTTGTCGGAGTTTCTGAGTTGCCCGCGTTGACACGCATTGCCGATCCGGCAGCAGCCAATGCCGCTTTCCAGCCGTCTCTTGTCCCTACGGAGATCTCTTGCTTGGCGCTGGAGCCCGTGCCGGAGATATCGAATCGGATCGCGCCAGACGGACCGACAACGGACGCTCCGTTGAGAGCAGCAGCGGCAGTGAGAAAGCCGCACAGCAGGAGGCTATCGGACCGCGTCGAGTAGCGCCACCGCCACCTGCACGCCATAAGCACTTTCAGCACTGCAGAGTCAATTCTGCCGATTGCGAGTGGCTTCAGGAAACTCCTCCTGTCCGGGGTCTTGCTGTTGGCTGATACCATTGTTGAATCGGCGCAGAAGCCTCGGTCAGGTCATCTGGGGCCGTGCATCCCAGCTTTGAATTTTTTCACAAACGTTCATAAGCCGTCAAGGTCACGGCTCGGCTGCGACTTATCAGCCACCCCCAGCGTACGACGAGGGCCGCGCTAGAATGCTGTTGAGACGCCCAAAACCGGCGTGATGCAACGAAAGGCCCGAAAGGAAGGATCGTGAATGATTTTGTCAAAAATGTCCAGATCAAGCATAGATGTCAAGGTTGAGCCCTACATCTTGATCCGCAGGGAGCATCCCGCGACGGCGATGATTGTCAATGCTAGTCAACACTACTATGAGCGTGCTCCGTCCACTGTGCGACTTTAACTTTCGACCCCTAGTGGTCCTCCTCTGGGCATTACCGGCTTTCACCCAAGCCCCTTCGGTCGCACTCACAACTGACCTGAACAGCCTCTACCGGACATCGGACGCGAAAACCTTCTCGATTGGCCCAGAGAACTTGCCCGGCGAGAAAGGGAAAGGCGGCATGGCAGTTCACGGCACCGCGGCCAATGCTGCTCGAGATCTTGGACAGGGTTGGAAGGAGAATCCTTTTGTCGTCATCCAGCCGGGTACGACATTCACCTTGGCGGAAATAAACGGCCCAGGAGCAATTCAACATATTTGGATGACCCCGACTGGTAAGTGGCGCTCTTCCATCTTGAGGATGTACTGGGATGGCGAAACAGATCCATCCGTCGAAGTACCGGTCGGCGATTTTTTCGCAAATGGGTGGGGAAAATACGCAAGGATTTCGTCGCTAGCCGTATGCGTGAATCCCGGCAGCGCGTTTAATTCCTATTGGCCCATGCCGTTCCGCTCCAAAGCAAGGCTGACAATGGAAAATCGCGATACCGAGCCCATGACTCTCTACTACCAGATTGACTATACGAACGCCCCAGCTCCAAAGGACGCGGCCTATTTTCATGCCCAATTTAGAAGAGTAAATCCGCTCCCTTACAAGCAGGTTTACACCATCGTGGACGGCATCCGCGGGAAGGGTCAGTATGTCGGGACTTATTTGGCTTGGGGAACTCATAACAACGGGTGGTGGGGCGAGGGCGAAGTTAAATTCTACATCGACGGCGATAAAGAGTATCCGACCATAAGCGGCACGGGCACGGAAGACTATTTCGGTGGATCTTATAACTTCGAAAATCAAACCACACATCAATATGAGGAGTTTAGCGGCCCCTATTCCGGGTTGGCGCAGGTCATCAGACCCGACGGACTCTATCAATCTCAACAGCGATTCGGCATGTACCGTTGGCACATTGTAGATCCAGTTCGGTTTAACACCGATTTAAGGGTAACTATTCAGGCGTTAGGCTGGCAATCCGGTGGACGATATCTGCCCTTGAGGGACGACATTTCTTCCGTCGCATTCTGGTATCAGCTAGAACCGCACGCGCCTTTCCCGAAATTACCGACGACAGACCAGCTCTCAGTCAATTGATGGAGCGCCGCGAAAGGATGGCATGAGATCAGTTCTCTTTGCAATTCTCTTGATCACATGCGCGACAGCGGCTTCAGGTCAGACCGCGATGTCTGAGCTCACTTCGCCTGAGCTCTGGAAGCCTACACACGTTCCGTTCTCTTTCAAGTATCACGGCCGCAATTCTGTAAACACCCTCACCGGCTGGCAGACGTCGGAGGAAAACGTGACAGATGAAATTCACCATTACGTGTATACCGATCCTGACACTCAGCTCAAAGTAATCATCGACGTTCACGTGTATCCAGATTTTCCGGGCGTAGTCGACTGGCTTATCAGGTTTCGCAACGACGGCCGGGCTGACACCCCTATCATCGAAGACATTCTGCCTCTTAATTGGAGCATCAAGTCTTCTGGTGGCGATTGTTTCATCCGTCATGCTCGGGGCAGTGATGCCCAAGCCGAAGATTTCAAACCGCTCGAAGAGCATTTCGGCCCGGGCAAAGAAGACCATCTAGAATCTCCCGGCGGAGATCCTTCCAGTCGCAATTCGCTGCCTTTCTTCAATCTGCAATCCGATAATCATGGTCTGATCGGGGCCATCGGATGGACGGGTGATTGGAAAGCCGATTTCATTTACGCGCAAGACGGGCGGACGATTGCACTCATGAGTGGGATGAAGAGAACACACCTTCTCCTTCATCCCGGCGAGCAGATTCGCACGCCGCGCATCGTGCTCATGAGCTGGAGTGGCGATGACTGGCAGGCCGCCCAGAATCGCTGGCGCCGCCTTCTCCTTGCTCATTACACGCCGCACGATAACGGCCAGCCGATGAAAGGGCCGATCCTCTTCGGCAGCTGGGGCTCGGAGCCGATCGAGAGCAAAATTGCCTATGTCAAATGGGTTCACGAGCACAAAATTCCAGTCGAATTGTACGCCGTCGACGCAGGCTGGTACGGTAATTCATTCGCGGGAGAATTCGATCCAACCAATCCATGGTGGAAGAACCGCGGCGATTGGTTCCCCAGCCCGCGGTATTACCCGGACGGGATCAAGCCGCTTGGTGACGCATTGAAAGCCGCTGGTTTCGGTTTTTCGCTCTGGATTGAACCGGAGACGAGCATGCCTCGAACGAAGATCATTAAAGAGCATCCAGACTGGTTTCTACACTCCGATCGAGCGGTAAATCCTGGCGCCGCGTTAGCCAATCTCGGTGATCCCGCAGCGCTCAAGGGCATCACCGCGATGATCTCGGGATTCATTACGAATTTCGAAATGACTTGGTACCGGCAGGACTTCAATATTCCACCGGAACGATATTGGGAATTGGCGGACACTCCGGACGGCGTCGGTATGACGGAGATCGGGCACGTCGAAGGTTTATATAAGATGTGGGACCAACTGCTCGCCCAACACCCTGGCCTGCACATTGACAATTGCGCCAGTGGCGGCCGTCGAATCGACATTGAAACGATGTCGCGCAGCTTCGTGGTCTGGCGCACCGATCATGGATTCGCGGATACTCTCGCCGAACAGGCCCAGACCCAGGCCCTGGCAACTTGGGTGCCCGAGAATATGGGGTTCGAGACTTATAGCTCATCCAAGCCATGGCTGAACCCCGGCCCGTACACGACACCGAAAGTCTGTACCTCATGCGTCTTGGGTATGACGCCGGGTATGGAGTCGGGCCAGGCGCTACGGGCATCAACGACCGACCTTGGATTACCTGGATCAAGAAGGCGCTCGCCGAATACCGCGAAGTGCAGTCTTATGTTTATGGCGATTTCTATGCTCTTTTGCCTTATAGTTTGGGGGGAGAGACCTGGACCGCTTGGCAATGGGATCGTCCCGAAGACAAGAGCGGTCTCGTCATGGTTCTGAGGCGGCCGAAAAGCCCATTTACCGAGATGGAGTTACGACTCAAGCACCTGAATTCCGCTTACTACGATGTCGAGATCCGAAGCACTTACGACAAAGGCCCAATCAAGCGAATGAAGGGCAGCGAATTGGCGCATCTGCACATCCGATTGGCTGATGCACCGAGTTCGATGCTCGTTTTCTACCGGCAGGTGGATTAGCGATTCTGGAGGCCTCGGCATACAAAACTCCTGGTCGATGGCGAAATGAGACGCGCCGGGCCCGCGCGGACCGGCTGCGCACGTTTCAGCTTCAAGGCCGATGCGGCGATTACTCCTAGAGAGTTTGTACAAGCACACGCAATTGGTGGCCGCCAATTACTAAGGCCATTTGATTTTTCCCGGAAGTAAACTCTTGTTTAGCTATCAGGTCTGTCCAGGCGCCGTTATCGTCCTTGTTCTCGAGCTCAAGATTGCCGGAGTAGGAGTTCTCGGAACAATTTACAGCGGTGATGATCTTGTGATGGGCTCCGCGATAGACATACGCCGCCACCTCCGGATGCCCCGTCTTGGGTTGATACTCTTGCGTACCGTAAATGAGAGCGTCTTTGTATTCCTGCCGTATCTTCACCAGCTTCCGAATGTATGGCGCATCCGGTAGATGGAGGTTTGCCAGCGCCAGACTATGGCCCGCGGCGAAGATCTAATGTGTCTCGTTCAAGTTGTGCCCGTTGCTGAAGAGGTTTGCCTCCGGTATTCCGAAGCGGACGGGCGATGCGAGAACGCGATGTTGATTTTGGCCGCCCAGCCAGGCGAAATCGGCCGTCAAGCCGCCGTCGTCATGTCTCGGCAGCGCTCCGCTTGCGTTTTCTCCGATCACCACTGCATCCGGTTTGATCGCCCGTATCGCTTTGCGCAGCCGATCTGCAACGGTGAGAACACCTCGGCTGTATTCGGCCGGCGAATGCAATTGGGACTCCTCTGTTTTGGCCGGCCAGTTCATTTGCCAGCCCAAAGAATCCAGAAAGATTCCGTCTACATCGAAGTCGCGAGCCAGCCGTTCGACCACACTTACTAAATAGTCGTGCCAAGCCGGAAGCCATTCGGCCAGCGAGTAATTTTCTGGATATTGTGCGAATAAACTGCTGTCGGAATTTCTTGCCGCCCACAGGGCTCCCTTTTTCTTCCCTATATGCGAATAGTAAAAGAGAACGAATGACTCAACGTAAACGATGATTCGGCCGCCTTGCTCATGAAGTCTCCGGATCCCTTCTCTCAGAGCCTGCTCACCACCTAGATCTGATCGGGGAATCTAATCTCCCTTATTCCAATACTGTGGGCGGCCGCCCTCCGGAGTCCCTTGCCAGTAATCCCACAGGTAGACAATGTTCGTTCCGAGGCTTTGAGCCTCTTCCAGAAGTTTGGGAATTTCGAGGAACGAACTGATCCTCGTTTTCAGATCCTGCGCCGGGTACTCCATGAAGATGCTGCCCGCTCCCGCACCGGAAAAACTATAGATTGCGCCCTGATCGCGAAACCATGCTGGGATTTCCGGAAAGTCCCAGTGGGATCGATGTTGTCTGACGTAGTAGATGACGGCGGAATGCCAGTCTCCGTCCGGATGTACGCCGATCGCGGATTTGGGTAACACTTTCTGCTCGCCGGCAGCCAGGGTTGTGCGCCAGTATCCAGAGACGGTGCTATCTGCAATATGAAACTGGGCCGGCTCACGCTAATATTTGAATCGGGAAGACCCCAATTGGGGTGATTAAACGCGTTGAGGAAGTCGGCACGGAACTGAATCTTTTGCTTTTGCGTGACACTGAAGGTCTTCCCGGCAGTGATGTCGAAGTTGATGGCAGCGGGTCCGTGTTGGGTGTTGCGCCCCAGATTGCCGTAAACTGCATACCCGCTGTAAGCGGAAAATGCGGACAAAGCAAGCACTGGCGCCCCGGTGTGCCCATTGTTGCCGGTTAGAACGCTACCCGGCTCGATAAGATCCGGACGCGGGACACCGTCCCCCGTTAGAGCGTTGCACGCCGCAGGTGATGGTATACGGCAGACCGCTACGCGCTTGCGTAATTCCGCTATCCTGCCATCCACTTCCAATGACTTTCGGGATCTTGGGAATTCCCGGGAGCTGGTAGACATAATCCACGGTGAGGTTATGCCGGATATCTAGATCCGAGTTTCCATATTCTGCATCGAGATTGTTTTGATCCTGGAAAGTGGACGAGGAAAATGGAAACTCGCTCTGATCGAGCGTGTGAGCCCACGTATAGAACACATCGAACGACAGGCGGTTCGAGAATCGGCGTTTGAAAGTAGTCTGCAAGGCATTATAGTTAGCGTGGCAACACGGAGTATAGATATTGACAAACCCATACCCCGGGAAAAGACGCTGACCGTCAGGTTGAATTTGATTAATATCGATCGGTTGAATCTGGTTCGACGTGGAGTTCCCCACGTATGCCACGCTCAAGATGTTATTCACTCGCATCTGCTGCTGAACTGTGAAGTTCCACTGGTAAGTGTAGGTGTTTTTCCAATTGGGAGGGTCACCCCAAACGTTGTGACCAGCCGCTGTTAATGCCAAGTTAGAAGGGCCCGGGATCAAGGTCAGGGTCGGATCCTGGAAGTTGAAAATGATGGAATTCGCGCCCAGGTAATTATCTTCGAATTCCTGCGCATAAGCGACACTGATGTCGTTGTAGAAGACGCCGAAGGCGCCGCGAAGCACGGTCTTACGCGAGTCAAAAGGCGTATAGGCGAAACCGACACGCGGAGCAAACTCATCCTTCGGAGTGTGCGTGATGGTGGCCCCCATTGGGGCGAACGAGTCGGTGGCAATATCCCAGTTCTCTCCGAGATTGTGAGCTAAAGTCGGGCCGTGTCGTAGGAATAACGCACGCCGAGGTTCAGCGCGAGCTTACTATTCACCTGAAGGTCGTCCTGAGCGAACCCGTTCCAATACGTAACTCAAACACGGGTCATCGGATAACCGAGCGGTTGATAGGAGTAAGGGTTATCAGCTGCAAACTGCGCTTGCGTAAGAAAATTGCTAATAATCTGAGGATATACGTATTTGTTCTGCTGATTGTGGATGGCCTGAACACCAAACTTGAACTGGTTTCTACCCTTTACCCACGAGAGCGTATCGAGGTAAGTCTCAGACGTGTTGGCGACTGGCACAGTGAAAATTGTCGGCCCAAAGCACGTTCCGCCATCGCCAGAGCTCTCGCAGACCGGCTCCGTGAGTACAGCTGCGTTGCTGGCCTCGTTGTCCAAATAGCGCAGCCGGTTAAACGCGACGCTCGCCTCGTTATAGAGCGAGGGAGTGAGCAATTTTGTGTAACTTAGGCGTCCATCCTTCGTTCCACCCAGCACGTCGCGCGACTGCCCTTCCGAGATCCCGAAGGGCGAGAGCGTCGTCGACGGGCTCTGGTTGTAGCGGAGACTGATCCTGTCGTTGTCCGTGAGCTGGTAGTCGATCTTGAAACAAACGTTGTTCTCCGTGAGCGTCGCAGTGCGCACGCCATTGTAGTATCCGAGACCGGGATTGAAACTGGTAATCCCGGCGTTCGGCAGCGGTATCTCCGCCAGGAGGCCCTGAAGGCGTGGATCGACGGTCGCTGGGAAGGCGGCGCTAGGATCCAGAATTCCGTCGAATACGACAGGGCTCGATTGTCGAATGCCTTCATAGTTGGTAAAAAAGAACAATCTGTTTTTTAGAATGGGACCGCCGACGCTCCCGCCAAACTGGTTGATGTGGAGGGGCGCGTTCGTATGTCCAAAATAATCGGGCGAGGCATCCAAATCGTTGTTGCGGAAGTACTCGAACAGGTCACCATGGAATTGATTCGTGCCCGATTTCGTAACGAGGTTGAAGATAGCTCCGTTGGCTTGCCCATACTCCGCGGAATAGTTGCCGGTTTCGATCTGCAGTTCCTGAATCGCGTCCACGCTACCGCGATGCAACCGCTGGGCTGAATTGTAAGCCGCTCCGACAAAATCGGAATCGACCTGGCTGGCATCCGTTCCGTCGATCTCGATGCGGATCGCGGACTCGAATGAGGTGGAGCTGCCGCCGTTGGCCCCAAAAACTCCGAAATTCTCAACGCCGGGGGCAGGCTGAGCAGGTTGGCATAACTGTGGTCCGCGAGCGGAACGTTGTTCACTTTTTCCGAAGTTGCGGTGTCGCCGGTGTCGGACTTCGCGGTGTCAATCAGCGGAACGGCAGCGCTCGTCACGTTGACGCTCTCTTTGACGGTGCGCGGCTGGAGCTTGAAATCGACTGTCTTGCGGTCGCCGACGTGAATATGCACGTTTTCCGCAACAAGAGTCTTAAAGCCGACCGCCGATGCTGTGATCGTATAGTCGCCGGCACCACGGGCGCATCGAAGGCGCCGGCGCGGCCCGTACTGAGAGTGGTTCTCGCGCCGGTGAGGATATTTCCAATAACGACCTGAGCGCCGGGAAAGACCGCGCCACTGGCGTCAGTGACAGTGCCGGCGATCTCGCCTGTTTCCAATTGCGCGAAGCAAGGCGCGACAACCACTATCAAAAGGCCCAGCAGGGTCGCGGCGATGAACACAAAATTCAATTTCCGACGGATTTTCGGCCGGGGCATACTTCCCAGATAACCTCTCAGAACAGGGCGCTCCAGAACGGTTCATGTAATTCCCTTCAGTGATGGAAGTGTTCCTCAGGCGCATCTCGCACCATTGGAGCATTCTGAATAAGCGGGCGCTGTTTTAACGGACATCAGTCAGCGTCCTTCAACCTTTACCAGAATGTCACAGAAGAAAGAAGTTTGAGGCGATGAATTATCCTGGTATTCAGCTGGTTGACACCGCTAGCCACTAGTGCTAACGTGCAAGGTGCGCCTTGTGAAGAGTTTGGATCGAATGTTCAAAATCCTTCACCGCACGGTGTTCGCCGGACCGGGAGGGAGGCTGCGAACACACCCATGAGATCGCTCGACTTAATGACTTCCCGCGTGGGAGTGCCGCAAATTCGTTACTTTTGCGCCGCTGTCGCCTGGTCTTGGCGTAGAACGCTCAGTCGGTGTGCTTCGACGGCAGGCACCGGCTGCTCCAGGTGTTTGTGCTCCGGTCCGACTGGGCAACTCGCGACCTTATGCGACTCAGAACTCCATACAATCCGCAAGCTGACTATGTATGAAAGGCACTAGGCAGTACCGCGCAGATCACCTGGCCGGTGTCATCCGGCAGGTGTTGGCCGGCTATTTCGGGCAGAATTCTCCCGATGCGGCCGAGCTTTCCAAAGAAGAAGCGCTGTACCGTTGTGGCGCTGCTTTGCAACTGAGACAGGAAATTGTTTGGAACGCGTGGAAGGTCTGGGAGCGGCACTACGTGGACGGAAATGGGGGTAACCTCTCATCCCGAATTGGGGATCAATACGTTCTCTGTACTCCTTCGATGTGCAGCAAGGCCGATTTAACGTTGGAAGATCTATGCCTCGTAGACCTAGAAGGCAGGCAGGTATTCGGAAGATTCAAGCGAACCAGCGAATTACTCCTTCACCTGGAAATCTACAAAGCAAATACCCGGGCGCGCGCTGTCATTCATTGCCATCCACCGCATGCTACTGCTTACGCCATTGCCGGCGAAGTACCACCGCCCGATCTCGTTCCCGAACAGGAGGTCTTTGTGGGGCCTGTTGCGATTGCGCCTTACGAGACTCCCGGCACGAAAGTCTTCGCTGAGACAATATTGCCGTTCGTCCAGCGGCACAATTCGATTCTCTTGGCCAATCACGGAGTGGTTTGCTGGGCCGACACGATTACGCACGCCGAGTGGCTCGTCGAAGTTCTCGATACTTACTGCAGAACCGTAATGCTTGCTTCGCAGCTTGGGAAACCGTTGAGGTCTATTCCGCAGCCGAAGATCCAGGAAATTCTGAACATTAAATCGTATCTGGGACTGCCGGATGCGCGCTTTGAATCGCAACCCGCCGATACGGAGTATGCCTTTCCCGTGCCGTTGAAAGGCGAGAGCATTGCCGCCTCACCTGAAATCGATCTTGATATCTTGAGCGACAGTCTGGCGGATGCCATACGAGCGCGGCTTGAACTCGGCAGAAGTCCCAACGGCTTTCCAGTCGGCTCCAACGCGGCGGAGCTCTAGCAAGCGATGAACGATTTTCAGAATTTCATGGCCGGCCGCCGGCGTGGGCTTGGGGATTGCCTCCCGGCGCGGAAGTCTGAGTTCGCTCTGGGGCATCGTTCAGGTGATTGGGCCAATGAACCAGCACTTCAATCGAATGCTAGACGTTGTTGATTCGGCGGTTTAGGTGGCCGGCCCTGAAAAGCTGTCTGCTGGTTCGCAACGTGCCGGCCAGAAATTGCCACGTCAGGCTTGGCGCGTCTCGCCAGGCATCGGGCAGGGTTACGCGACAGCACATTCTATGGTTCGGCTCGAAATGAATCAATGCGCGGAATTGGACAGCGCCGTTGAGCGTTCGTCCTGCGCAAAAGCTCCAACCTCGACAAGACCGGCTTCGATCGGGAGTTTCGGAGGTCTTCAGCAACCCTCAGGTGTTACGAAATAGAGTTCATTCGAGTATCGCAGCCCGACGAGCCGCTTCAACGCTCGTTTCGTTTCGCACAAGAAATCGGATCGAGATGTTTTCACTTCGTACCACACCCCATGGAAGTGTGCGGCAAGGAATTGACAGTAAATGCATCCGGACGCTGAGCGCACTGCCCTGAAATCCAGTTGCCACTCACAACTCGCGGAGAAAAATCCACTCGGAGGCGCTTTTATGGAGACATGCCTCGACCACATTGAGCAATAAAGTTGAGCCTAATTCACCTGAAGCAACAGACGGTTGCTGATAAATAGTCCCTGCAGCATTCAGATTTCCACTCGTTAGTGCAGCCATTGTCACTATTCTTAACCCTAGCGGTACAGCTCTAGATTGTGCTTAAGCTTCTGCAAATAGCCATCTTTGATTCTTTCCCGGGTGCAGGGGCAGCATTAGTGCCCCGCTTAATTGCTGCTTCGTACCCGGCGGGATCGGTATCGAACGGCGCACGAGATCCAGTGTTACAGCGGTATTGCTCCAGTCGTGGAGAGCAGCGGTAAGCAGCACTGGGTTCACTATCGTCGATCCTGCCCCAAGTTCTTGCGTCAAACCTTTCACGAGTCGGCACCGCACTCGATCGCGGTTCGAATTGGGCCAAAGATTACTACCGACAGCATCGCGCAAATGATCCGTCTCATCATTCCGCCGTCCGAGCTCTGGGATTCAAGTGGATCCGCATTCTTTTTCGGTGCTGGCAGGACCGCACGCTCTAGGACGAGCCAATCTATAACAGTGTCCGGCGCCGGCGCGCTCCCAACGACGATTCGGCTATGCAACTCCAGTGGAAAACCTGCGCCGACGCCAGCAAACTTTCTCTTCAGACTCCTTGAATAGCAAGCTCAGATGTCTATAGATGGTTCGCTCTGACGGTCGCGCGTTCCTAGCGCGCGATAACCGCTCCACCTCCAAGCCCCCGCGAATGCGCGATTCCAAGGCGAGGCGTATCCGCGCGCGCGGCGAGTGGCAGCTGCGACTGCGCTCATATTTTGCGAACCGTGTTCGCGAATCGTTCGCGCGCTTCTCTTGTGCCCTCGAAAGCTCCTGTAAACCATTGTGGAATCGGTTGTTGGAGCCGCGAGCCAGCGACGCCAGCCTTTTTGCGGCTTTCATAGTGTTAGAGCTACTAGTCCAATCTTTCAATGATTTATGGAACTCGTGTGTTTCGCAAGAAGCACGCGAGTGAGAAAGCCATCTTTGTAAGTGATTGACTTTAAATGGTGGCCAGGGACGGAATCGAACCGCCGACGCCAGCCTTTTCAGGGCTGCGCTCTACCAACTGAGCTACCTGGCCGCTCGGCAGAAACTTCAGTCTAACAAACCGAACCGATGCCGCCAGCTCGCTTAAACGGGTTCCAAAGCCGCGGCTCATGAGAGCATTAGAGTACGTAGTACTCAGGCAGTACTGGCTCGCCGGAGATGCGGTGCGAAAGCCAAAATTGATATACTCCCGAGTGTCGGCTCTTGGCATGGATGAAAAGCGGTTAGGCGACGTTATTGATGATCACTGCGTGAAGTGCCGCCGCGTCACGAATCATTCCATTGTGTCGCTCGTGGATGGCCAGGCAGCGAAGGTACGATGCCGGACGTGCTACCACGATCATGACTATCGGCACGAACAAGCTCCGCCGTCCAAAAAGGACCTGAAAAAGGCGGAGGCTCAGGCCGCGCTTGCCGCTGAAAACGGCACCGGCGCAGAGCCGAGCACGGAGAAAGAGCTCAAAAAAGCGAGCGCCCGCGAAGCATAAGGGCTAAGAAGGGCTACGACTTTTCGGCAGGCGTGCCTTAGCTGATGCCCGCGTGAATGGACACAGTTCTTACTCGAGCTCGTTGGGACCTTGCGGTCGATCTGATTCGCACCCTCCGTGGACACGGACACCAAGCCTACCTCGTCGGCGGGTGCGTTCGCGACCGGCTTCTCGGAGTTGCACCCAAAGACTACGACGTCAGTACCGACGCGACGCCTGACGCCATCACCCAGTATTTCCCGGACGCGGACCGTGTAGGTGCGCATTTTGGCGTCATTCTGGTAACGCGCGCTCGAGATGTCCAGGTGGAGGTTGCCACCTTTCGAAGCGAGGGCGGCTACACGGATGGCCGGCGGCCGTCCCAAGTGCGGTTCGAGACGGACCCCGCGCTGGACGCGCAGCGCCGTGATTTCACGATCAATGGACTCATGGAAGATCCGTTTTCGGGTGAAATCCTTGATTTTGTCGGAGGGCGAGCCGACCTGGACCGAGGAATCATCCGAGCCATCGGTGAGCCGGAGCGGCGCTTTGAGGAGGACCACCTTCGGATGTTGCGCGCCGTGCGCTTCGCCGCCCGTCTCCGTTTTTCGATCGAGCCTGGGACTCTCATCGCCATCCGCGAGCAGGCGCACTGTGTTTCGAAAATTTCGGCCGAACGCGTTCGTGACGAAATTCTCCTGATGCTCACCGAAGGCTCAGCGAGGCAGGGATTCGAATTGCTTGATTCTTCCGGTCTCCTGGCGCATGTGTTGCCAGAAGTGAAGGCGTTTCAGGGCGTACAGCAGCCGCCGGAATTTCATCCGGAAGGAGATGTTTGGGCTCACATCCTTCTTATGCTGAGCGAACTGCGCGAACCTACTCCGACGCTTGCGGCCGGGGTTCTCCTGCACGATGTGGGAAAGCCGCCAACGTTTCGCGTGGCAGAACGCATCCGATTTGATGGACATGCCGAGGTGGGTGCCGAGATGACCCAGAGAATCCTCGCCCGTCTCAAATTTTCCAACGAAGACAACGAGCGGATCACGTCGCTTGTGGCCAACCACATGCGATTCAAAGACGTTTTGCAGATGCGCCTGAGCACCTTGAAGCGCTTTCTTTCGCTGCCGCACTTTGAGGAACATCTGGAGTTGCATCGGCTGGATTGCTTGGCGAGCAATGGACGAACAGACTCGTATCGATATGTGCTGACGAAGCTTAAAGAATTTAAGCATTCAGAGCTGCATCCGCCCAAGCTTATTACGGGGCGGGACCTGATCCGAGCCGGATATCGGCCGGGCCCGGCATTCGGCGAGGCTTTGCAGGCGGTGGAAACGGCACAATTGGAGGGCCAAATCGACACTCCGGAGGAAGCACTGGCGCTGGCCGTTTCAGTTCTCGACCATGCGGCATGAGGCTAGCGCGCGAGGTTTATCTCGCGACGCGTTTTTTTTGCTATTTTGAGGGACAGTCAGGCATCGAATGATAGGCGTTGCCCGCGAGCACTAATCCCGTTGCGGAGAACTGTACGTCTTTATGGCCCTTATCGAAGCTACAGCAAGTAAGTTGCTGCAGGAAGTACAGGCAGCTAGAGTGGAAAGCGACCGCTTATTCAGCATCTTGGAGCGGCCAGCGCTTTATGAACGGCCCATTGCCGAGCGTCATCGCGTAATTTTCTACGTGGGGCATCTTGACGGCTTTGATTCCATTCAAATCTGCCGCGAAGCGCTGGGCATGAAGTCGCCCGATTCTTCATTGGATGCGCTGTTTCAAGCAGGGATCGATCCTGATTCGACTCATCTGCCGACCGATAAGGCCGAACATTGGCCATCGCTCGACCAGGTAAGAAGCTACGTGCAGCGGTGCCGCAAACGAGTCGATGAAAATATCGATCATGTGCCCGAGGAGATCGCTCACATGGCGCTTGAGCACCGGCAGATGCACCTGGAAACGCTGGCGTACATGTTTCACAGTTTCCCGTATGAAGTGAAACACGGGCCTTCGAGAAGCGAGTCCGGAAACGCCAATGTGGCTCGTGTACAGAACGAGTGGCGTGAGATACCCGCGGGCGAAGCCATCGTTGGCAAGCCGCGCGATCACTCATTCGGCTGGGATAACGAATATGAAGAGTTTCGATGCAATGTTCCTGCGTTTCGAATTCAACGCTACAACATCACGAATGGCGAGTATCTTGCATTTGTGAAAGACGGAGCGGAGATGCCTCACTTTTGGGTGCGGCGCAACGGCGATGTATATTACCGCGGGATGTTTGAAGAGATTCCGTTGCCGCTCGATTGGCCGGTTTATGTTACGAACAATCAGGCCGGAAGTTACGCCCATTGGCTGGGGAAGACATTACCAACGGAAGCGGAGTTTCATCGAGCTGCTTTTGGAACGCTGGCGGCCGAAAATCGGTTATACCCGTGGGGCAGCGCCGAACCGGCTCACCAACACGGAAATTTCGACTTTCAACGCTGGGATCCGGAGGCGGTGGATTCCAATCCTGCCGGGGATAGCGCGTTCGGTGTCAGTCAGCTACTTGGTAATGGGTGGGAATGGACGTCTACGCCATTTGGTCCGTTCCCAGGTTTTCGCGCGTATGAAACGTATCCCGGGTATTCCGCGAACTTCTTCGATGGCGAGCATTACGTCATCAAAGGAGGGTCGCCGCGTACTGCCGCTCGGCTACTTCGCCGCTCTTTTCGGAATTGGTTTCGCCGCGACTACCCGCACATGTACGCGACTTTTCGATGCGTTGAGCATTAGCAAAGCGCGCCCGCAGTAGGTCTACTGCATTCTCTAACTTTGCAAGCCTCTTCGATGCCGGCCAGTTCGAGCGGCATCTCTCATAAAAATTCACTTCCTCCAATAGCGCGCCAAAAAAGCACGCTTTTCGAATCGCTCGCTCCAAGTGAATCACAGATAGGCGCAAGGCGCCTGATACCTGAACCGTTAGCGCGGCAGGTAATTGGTCCGTAGTCCGGCGAGCGAGCCATATCTGCCGCAGCATGCCGCGCGTTGTAAACAGGTAATCTAGAAACTCGGCAGATTCAACCCGGATGCGGCCCAAGTGAGTTTTTGAGAGCTCTAAGTCTGCGAGTTGCCGCGATAAACCTAAGCGCGCCCGGCCCGTAATGCGTCCGGACGTAAATACTCGGACGGTGTTGCTGTGTCGGATTCGAATGTCATGCCGGATCAGCGCATCGTAGAAGGCCACGTCCTCTAAGTAACGCCGGGGCGGCAACCGGCCCGATGTTCGGTAAGCTCGCGGAGTAATCGCCAGACTAGCGCCGAAATGCTGATGATGCCGCGGCCAGCAATCGTGGGGCACAGGATCGCAACATGCCTCGACCCAGCAGACTAATCTGCGGTAGAGGTGATCGTATCGATAGATTTTTCGCGCCTCGGCTCCCAGCACCTCCTGCTCACTCGGAAGCAACACGACTCGACCGCCCACCGCTTCTGAGCCGAGCGCGATTGCCGCCATATTTTGCGCAATCCAATTGGGAGCTACCCGCGTGTCGGCGTCCGTCGAGAGAATGACAGCCCCGCCCACGCTCTCGATCCTTTGACAAGCCGCGTCCATTAACAGGCGCCGGACATGCCCGGCATGCGCATGCGACTTATCGAACACACGCTCGACCACGTGTAAGCGCAAAGAAGGATATAGCCGCCTAAAACTATACGCGATTTCGCTGGAGCGATCGGTCGTGTTGTTAATCAGAAGAATGATTTCGTAGTACTTTGACGAGAGTGCGCTTCCGTTCAGGTCTCGCTGTTCAGCTAACGCTTGTAAAGCCGAAGGTAACAATTCTTCTTCATTTTTGGCGGGAAGAATCACTGATGCTTGCAGCGCCGTTGCAGGCGGCTCGTTTATGAGCAGATCTCCGTAGCTGTTACGCATGACTGGTCAGCAGTGGTTGCCAACGGCGGTGCTGCGGAATCCAGATCCGCTCGCCGCCCCCGTATTTCAGAGCGAACCGCGCAATCGCAGTGGCATCTTCGCCGTTAATCTGTGATTGGTAACGCCGAATGAACTGCCGTTTCCGCCAGACGGCGCGCTCGCTTCGAATGATTGCGGGCTTCAGTGCGATACCCGTGTGTTTTGCGGTTTGGGCCAGTCTCTCAGAGATCTCGGCTTCGCTCGTCCAAGTAGCATACGGCAGGTCTTCATAGAAGCCCAAGCAGGACGCGCGGCAGTTCGCGAGGGCAGCGGACCAGACCGCCAAATGGTCAACGTGATTCCCAAGGGCAAGAGGCGCGAGAACCAACGGCTGCCCGCGCTTTGTGAGAATGGCCGAGCCAAGCTGCTCCGAGTTCGTGTCATCCTGGCCGCCCCAAAGGTTCCCATTACAGACGGCTTCAGCGGGAATATCCAACCTCAAGGGCGCATCTAAAAACCCCAGATGTTTCATCCGGATGTCGGGATCAATGCGCAAAAGTGCGTTTCGGTCTTCGATGGCGCGGGTAGCCGAGACTGAAGAACTCGATGTCGTCAGCAGTCTCGGAGCATACGCGCTTTCGGTGAAAAAGTTGACCACAGTCACGCGAATGCGCAACTTAGCCCAACTCAGCAGACAAAGACATAGCGAGAACGCCGCGTCATCGCGATGCGGGGAAAAGATCGTTACCGCGCCAGCCACACGCGATTAAACAGCGATCGCCGGCCGTGCCGGAAACACGGTGAGCGACGCAGCCGCTGGGGACTCTGTATCCGATGCAAATTCCGGCGCTGCCGCGAGCTGCTTGCAGAGCGTAAGCGCCTGCGCGACAACTTGGTCCATGTTGTAGTATTTGTAAGTCGCCAACCGCCCTACAAAATGAACGCGCTTGGCGGCTGCAGCCAGCTCGGCGTATTGCTTATAAAGCGCATTATTTTCGGGCGTCGGAACAGGATAATACGGATCGCCGTTCGTAGATGGATATTCATAAACAATGCTGGTCTGCCGATGACTTTGACCCGTAAGATGCTTAAACTCAGTAATGCGTGTGTACGCGTGATCGTTCGGGTAATTTACAACCGCGACTCGCTGTAAGTACTCGCGATTGAGAGTTTCATGCTGGAAATGAAGTGAACGATAAGGCAGACGGCCATACTTAAAGTCGAAGAATTCGTCTACCGGTCCCGAGTAAATGATCTCTTTGAACTTGACCTTTCTCAACACTTCTTTAAAGTCGCATCCCAGCTCCAGACGTATATTGAAGTGGTCGAGCATATTTTCGAACATGCGCGTATACCCGTGTTTCGGCATCGCCTGGTAGCGATCTGTGAAGTACCGGTCGTCACGATTCGTACGGACTGGTATACGCGCGGTTACCTGGGCGTCCAATTCAGAAGGATCTTTGCCCCACTGTTTGCGCGTGTAGTTCCGGAAAAGCTTTTCGTAGAGATCCCGTCCCACTTTGCTCACGACCACATCCTCAGACGTTCTGATTTGTTTGCGTGATTCAGCCCGTGAGGCAAAAAACTCCTCCACCTCCGCTTCGGAAGTGAAGTTGCAACCGTAAAGCAAATTGACGGTGTCGAGATTTATCGGGACAGGGACTAACTTGCCGTCCACAGAGGCAAGCACGCGGTGTTCGTAACAGCGCCAGGAGGTGAATTGAGACAAATGTTGGAAGACCTGCTCAGAGTTGGTGTGGAAAATGTGCGGACCATAGCGATGAACGAGGATGCCTGCATCATTGTAATGATCGTACGCGTTCCCGCCGACATGCTCACGACGGTCGACGACCAGGACTTTCTTGCCGTGATAACGAGCCATGCGCTCCGCGGCGACAGCTCCGGCGAATCCGGCTCCTACCACCAAATAATCAAACATGAGCGGCGCCTTCCGCGAAAACTTCGGCGCGCGTCGCCGGTTTGCGTCTGCCAACGGCCAGGTCTTTCACCATCATCTTTTCTTCAATTAGCCGGTTCATATCACTCCACGTCTTATCCCAGGATGATTTCGCAAGAAACCGATCAACAGAGATCCGAAATTCGCGGCTTATCGGCGCTCCTAACAGGGCTTCGGAAGCTCGAACGAACTCATCAGGTCCATGGGCGATTCGCACGAGTCCTAAATCGCCGTACGGTCGCGAGACATCCCGAATCGGAGTCGAGATCACTTGCAGACCGGCCGCCAGGTATTCCGGCGTCTTCGTAGGGCTGATGAATCGCGTCGATTCATTTAAGGCGAAAGGCAGCATTCCTATATCCCAACCGGATAAATAGGCGGGTAACTCCGCATATTGCTTGAGCCCTAAATAGTGGATATTGGGAGCCTGCGGTAAATCAGCAGGGTTGATCTTCGCGACTGGACCAAGCATGATGAGATGCCAATCAGGCCGCATCTCCGCGACTTTTCGCACTAGCTCCAGGTCCATACGTTCGTCGATTACGCCTGCATAGCCGAGGCGGGGATGCGGGACTTGAGCCTGATCTGCAGGGTCGGATTTCAGTGACCGAGCGCGCGCAAAGTGAGCCGTGTCCACACTGCTGGGGAAAAGGTGAGCGGAAGCATGCTGCTTGCGCTTGGTTTCATACAAGCCCTGGCCCCCGGTGAAAACCAAGTCGGCTTCGCGGAGGAGCGCCTGCTCGTTTTCCCGCATGCTCACCGGCGCTCCCGCAAACGCCGAGAGTTCGTCCATGCAGTCGTAAATCGTAACTGATGCGCCCAGCCCTGAGGCGAACTGGCGCGCCATGGGCGTGTAATACCACTCAATAAAGCTCTCAATGTAGTTATTCGAGATCATGTCTGAGAGCAGTTCACGCTGTAACTTCAGAGCCTCATGAGGAGGCGTGTCGGGCGGTAAAACCGGCGTATGCACGCGCACTCCGGTTTTCGCGCAGACCGTGGAGCGCAGATGAGGCTCACACGGCTCAATCACAGGTTCTTCGAAGAAGTAGACTTTGCGGCTACGTGCGAAGCGGCTCATTAGATGCTGAGGGCGTTGAAAAACGAATCCCCAGCGAAGGTGAGAGAGACATATAAGCTCTGTGTCTTTCAGTTTCATGTGTGATTTCCTTTGTAGCCGCAAATCTTTGCTGCTGATTTATAAGAGCGTGTGCCAGAGGCCAATAAACATCCCGCTCACCCGCGGCATTTGGATAGTCGAACAATCCGTTATGGCAATGCCGGTCATCTTCCCAGCCGGGATGATTCAGGATTGGATACAGGCAGATACCGTGAATCGGTAAGCGTTCTGAGCGTGCGGCGAACACCTCATCGCAAACATAGTTGAACCAATCAGGCCGCCCACAATCTTCAGTGCCTGTTTCGGAAACAAACATCGGGCGCCGGTAACGTTCCCAGACCTCTCGTAACATGTTGCGAAAAGGCTTGTATCTAGGATCATCCCGCTGAAGCGTTTCTGAGTTATGCACCCACTGGTTACGCTCATAAAAATTCACGCCTATGATGTCTAGATACTCAGCTTTACCGCCTAGCTCGGGGGCCATTTGACCTGACAACATGTCCCACGCTTGGAATTCCGCTTGCGTGTACATTGCCGCTTCGAGATCGTCTCCTGGAACCAACGGATCGCCTACGATATGAATGACCGGTTCGGGAGAAATCAGGCGTGCGTTGGGTATCTCGTTAAGCAATACTTCACTCGAAGCTGCTGCCGCTCTTACTAGATTTCGCTTCAATTCATGTCCGCGGCCTGTAGCATGTGGGTTGATACAAGCCTTGTCGCCGCCGCCCCACGACAGAAAGGAAATCTCGTTAACCGGCGCAAAGACGTGGCAGTTGGACCGCCTGTGTTTGAGATATTGGGTCAGCTCAAACGTGAAGTTCTGAAATTGGTCCGGGAACTCCGGAGAAAAAACATCGACATGGTCCGGCCAGCCGAAATGCAGCAGATCGAGCAGAACCTCAGTTTGCGTCTTTTCGGCTGCGTTGAGTATAACCGCCAATGACTCGAAGTCGTATCGGCCGGGTGCCGCCTCAATCAAATGCCAGCGCGCCGCGATGCGAATCGTCCGCATGCCGAAAGCATGAATTCGCTCGTAATCTTTCGCGGCAAGGCGGCCGTGTTGGGTCGATTCAAGCAGATCGAGCCGTCTTCCAGAGCGCAGCTTCTGTGTCGAGCACTCAAATCCGGCTTGAAAAAAGCTGCGAAACATAATATCTGAAAACGGCAATACTTTCCCTTACAAACGCGTATCCAGCAAATGCAAAGACTTACGCGCCTGTGTATTCTCCAATTCCGGAGAAATATCTGCATGATATGAGCAGGTAGACCGAGCGCTTCCCGCTCAATCCCCGCGTGATATGGATCTGAATTACAAGGGTTTAGTTACGCTCGCCGGTATTTTAACGGGTACCACAGCAGCGCTAATTTACTACTGATTCAGATCGCAGGCGGCCCTTCTGCCGAGGACGGTGAGTGCCTGATATATTGTACCAAAATTTTTATTTAGAGCGGACCCCGGCCGTAGCTCTCGGCAACCGTTCGGGTCAGGCAATAAGAAGCGATTTACTACTTCGAGCATTCTGCGCGTGGTTTCTGGCGCTACCGCTTCGGACGATGCTAAGAGTTTTGCCGGGAGCGAGATTGTGCAGACCCGGCGTTCACGCATCAACGCGTTTCGAATCGAACTTGCGGCATAGGCTGCGCTCACGGAAAGACCGGGCAAGTTACCTGATAAACCGAACCACGCGAATTCACGCTCCGCTTGTGCCTTGAATTGCGCCTTCAGATACGAACCGGTTCGCATCAATCCCGGCACGACCGTAAGGACGTGCACGCCTCTCGCGCGCAACTCTGTACCTGACCCAGTAGAAAATCCGACTAGGGCGAACTTGGCGCAACTGTAGGGCAGTAAATGCGGCACGCTCACGCGGCCGCCAATAGAAGTGATGTTGACAATGTGCCCGGCGCCTTTTTCCTTCATGCCGGGCAATACCGCGAAAGTGAGATTCACCGGGGCCCAGAACATGAGGTTCATGGCGTCTTCGTAATCGGAGTGCGTGAAGCTCTCAAAAGGACCCACTCGAATCTCGCCGGCGTTATTGACCAAGATATCGATCACGCCGAATCGTTGAACCACGCTATCGACAAGCGGCTCAATTTGTGAAGGATCGCTGATATCTGCCGTGAATGCCGCCGCCTCTATCTGCTCCCGGCCGAGTATTTCGCATGCATTTTGCAACTCTTCGGAATCTCGTGCGCACAGTGCGATCCGCGCGCCCTCTCGGCCGAATTCTCGCGCAACGGCTAAACCGAGACCGCGCGAACCAGTAATCAGAGCGACCTTCCCTCGCAAACTCACGCGCTCACGCCGGACGGCGTTAACGAACTTGGCCGCGGCAATCACCGCTCCAGCCGAGAGGCTTGTCTTCAGCAAAAGAGATACGGCGCCTTCCGGCTTCCACGTCTTGCTTACGCGTCGAGCACCCATTCATCAGAGAAGATTGCGGACTTCCGTGAATGTTTCTAAGTTTGGGTTCTGTTGACAGCGGGCTTCGAAGAAATGCGTGCTTCTGATCGGGCGGCGATCCCGGTTTGCGATGCTATGCTGAAGCAGGCGTTCGCGCGCTTCCGGGCCGGTAGCTCAGTTGGTAGAGCATCGCACTTTTAATGCGGTGGTCGCGGGTTCGAGTCCCGCCCGGCTCACCATTGTTTCGGCTCTACGCACTTAATGGGGGCAAGCAGGCCTCCGACTGATTCTAAGAACACATTACCCTAACTCTCAATCTGTAGTTCTGGAAGTTTCTAAACCCGTAGGCGTGACGTTGGAGAACCTCCATTTTGTTGTGGAAGCCTTCGGTGATGGCGTTATTGCGGGTGAAGCGCCACATGGTGGCGATTTCTTCTCTCCAGGCATGCAGCGTATGGCCGAGCGCCACCAGGGGCGCGAGCCCGCAATAACGGAGGCTCGCTACCTGGCGCAGGAACCGAATGGCCAGTTTGCGGCATCGGGCTTGGTTACGGCCCTTCTCTAGCAGCAGGTAAGAAAGCCGCTGCTTGAAGCGGTAGATCTGCTCCAATGCCGGCCGCTGTCGTAAGTAGTCCGACAGCTTAGCGTGCTGCTCAGCGCTCAGGTTATGGCGGTGGCGGCGCATCAGCGAGAGCAGCCCCCGATTCTTGGCGCCGACCGGATCGAGGTCCTTCCAGCAGGCCAGGAAGTGATGATTCACGGTGCGGATGACATGAAAGCGGTCGGCCACGATGCGCGCCTGCGGAAAGTGTTTGCGCACCAGCCACCGGTAGGCGGCAGCCAGGTCCATACAGACCACCTCCACCAGATGTTTGCCTTCGAGCCGATCCAAATAGCTCTCCAGAGCCGTCTCGCTGCGGCCGAGCACCACGTCGTACACCTTGTGATTCCGCAGATCGCAGAACGTGGTGGCATAGCCACGTCGGCGCGTGAAGAAGTGTTCGTCAATGCCCAGTATGCGCGGACATTGGCGGCCGATGCGCTCGCCGACCTGTTGCCGCAGGTACGCCCCGAACCAGCGCTCCACTGTAGCACTGGAAATTCGTTCGCGCTGCCCCAAGCGGCTTCGGCTGATGCCGTCGAAATGCTTCTGGCAAACCGAGCGCCGGAACGGCTCGGTGGCTCTCTGGCGCGGCAGAATGCCGGGAAAGCGCTGCCAAAAGCTGCGGCCGCAGGCCCGGCACACCCACTTGCGCGTTTCCAACGCCAGCACACAATGCCGTACGCCCCAGCTCTCGTGCCGCGGCCGACGAATGCGCCGGTCCCTGGCCCGCAGCTTCTCTCCCCCACAGTGCGGACACACCACACGGCCCACGAACCGCACTGTGATCTGTACCTGTCCCGCCACTTCTTCCAGAGCGCTAATCTCGTATTCGGGCAAGCCCAATATCGCCTCTGGTCTGATCTAAACATTTCCTCACAAGCATGTTTTATCAGTCAGACGCTTGGGCTGCCCCCATTAACGAGCTAGAACCCATTGCCGTTCGCCTCGGTGTCTGCGTCAAACTCGCGAAACAGGCCGCCGTCCAGTCAGCGATAGTCGAGCCAGTTGTCCGCCCACCGGATGACGTACTTCCAATTCGGAGCATCCGTATGCCCAGCATCGTGCTGGCGCCACGCAAGTTGGCCATCCAGCAGGCCTTGATTCACAGCAGGCATCTTCGGAATGTGGTCATCCTGCTTGACTCCCAAGTCTTTGGCGCCTAAAAGCCGGTAAACGGGGCCGCAGCAACAGCAGCCATGAAACTGCCGTGCTGGTCCAGCCATTTCGCGTCCCCCATTTCGGGAACGCCGTAGCTGATGAACGTTGGCCGGGGCGCGCATAGCGCAATCAGTTCGTTCGCGTCCACGGGTAAGTTACTGGCGTTCATCCTTCCTTCAGACGATTGCGACGCGCCGTATTCAAAAAATTGCCCGCCATCCAGTAGTACTCCCCGGACCCAGTGAGATTCTCCACCTGTTCCCCAAAGTTCCGGCGATATGGCTTCACGCCGCCTTCCCCCGAAGAACCTATTAATGCGACGGCGAAGCGAGTATCGAAGGCCATGGTCACCAGCGCCGCTTTCCCGTAACGAGACACACCTTCGATACCGACGCGCCTGGCATCCACGTTTTGATCGGTTTGAAAATAGTCGAGAGCGCGGGAAGCACCCCAGGCCCAAGCCCGCAGCGCGCCCCAATCGTCGGGTTTGCGAGGCTGGCCCCTATTCGTGAGACCAATAATTCCTCTTGTGAGGCCCGCGCCGTTATCCGCCTGAATGCTACTGGTTTCGAGGAGCGCGTAACCTGCAGCAATCAGCTGTTCCGTTGCAGGCGGATCCGTTCCCATCATCTTCTTGAACTCAGGGTGGCTTTCGATGAAGCGCCGAATCGCCGCGCTGCTGAACATGATCATGACCGGCACGCGCGCCTTCGCGTTCGCGGGCCTCACCAGCATCATTTCGATATTTACGCTGATCGATGGACAAGCAGAATTGTCCACGTGTCCAATCAACTGTTTTTCAACAACCGGAGAAACACCGATTTTCGAAGCGGTGATGCTCTTTACTGCCCAACTTACTGGCGGTACGTTGGGCGGGATACGACCGAGCACCTCACCCTCGAAGCCCTCCACAATCTCAGGGCGGCGCTGGGTCCACCACTGTTCCGGCGAAGTGACACGTTGACCGCTCTTCTGTATCAGCGCATCGGGCAGATCGCCATACGGATTCGCCTTCGCCTCATCGTAGTTGGCGTGATTGGGATCATTGTCATTCCCGCTCGGCCCAGGGCGAAGCGCCTTAATTCCTAGCTGATCCATCATGTTTTGATGGTCTTGCTCTGTTGTCCAGTTCAGCGGCACGCACACAGGCGTTTCGTGCCGTTGTGCGCGACTAGCTGATGCTTGCTGGCCGATCGCCAACGGCCCGAGCAAGACGGCAAAAGCGCCGAAGACGGCGATTGCCGGCAGGCCGCATCTCAAGCGCTCGCAAAAAGTCACGATTGAGTCTCGAACAAATATGTTAGCGGACACTGAATCAGTTGCTCTCAGTGAGATTCTCTTTCTATCCGATACAGTTGCGGAATTGCATGCCGCCGTCGGAGCGGGCATGATGACCGCATTGTGTGTCCGTTCAAGTAGCCTGCCGGAAGACACTCGTCATCCAGCTATCGGCTCGTTTGATTACTTCTTTCGTCACTCGAAGTAAGAACTTAAAAGCCGATGCGTTCGCGAAACCGATATCCTGCGAGGTTGATCCCGACCATACGAGTTTCAAGCCAAGCTGGAATTCTGAGTCGTTTGCCTTCCGCTGCCGAGTGTAGAAGTATCTTATGATTACGGTGAAACATTGGGAAGCTTCACTCAGTCGTGCCGGGGCGTTCTTCAGTGGATCGGGGTGCTCGCGGCGATAGCGGCTCTGACCGCGATCGATTTCCGGGTGCTCCACCTGAACAGCCCTACGGCTGCCTTTTCCTTCCTTTTGCTGGTTATGGGCGTAGCGACAAGAATGGGCCTGAGGCTTTCGATTGTGGCGTCAGTCGCAAGCATGCTGGCCTACAATTTTTTCTTTCTTCCGCCCATTGGCACGTTTACAATAGCGGATCCCCAAAATTGGATTGCGCTGTTTGTGTTCTTAGTGACCGCAGTAACAACAAGTCAGCTTTCCTCGAGCGCCCGGCGGAAAGCGGAGGAAGCGGCATCGCGAGAGCGGGAAATCCAGCGCATGTATGACCTGAGTAGAGCGCTCATGCTGAGGGATACAGGACGCGGATTGGCTGAGCAGGTTTCTCAAAAGATCTCACAGCTGTTTGAAGTAGAAGACGTATCATTTTACGAGCGCGAATCCGACACGGTTTATAGAAGCTCGGTATCGGGCTCGCGCTTAGAAGACGAGCATCTTCGAGAAATAGCTACGACCGGCGCGCCATGGCGAGACGCCACGCTTTCCGCCATTATCGTCCCGGTTCGCTTAGGAGGCCCGCATCTTGGCAGTTTAGGCATCGCCGGTACAACCACCATCTCTGAAGTTGCGCTACAAGCAATTGCGCAGCTCGTGGCGATCGCTTCAGAACGAGCGCGGGCGCAAGAGGTGACCGCGCGCACGGAAGTAGCGCAACAGAACGAGCAACTCAAGTCCACACTGCTTGACGCCTTGGCGCATGAGTTTAAGACTCCACTCACGTCGATTAAGGCGGCGGCCACCGCGGCGCTCGCCCATGGCACTCTGAACGAAATGGAGCAAGACCTGTTAACCGTAGTAGACGAAGAAGCAGATCGGTTGACTAGCCTGGTTACGGAGGCGATCGAGGTGGCGCGTATCGGATCCGGGCCCGTCAAGTTGCGCCGGGAACCGTGTTCGGCGGCTAAGTTAATTGACTCTGCGGTCGCACAGTTAAAGCGGCTGGGGGAAGGCCGAGTTTTGGACGTAGTAATACAACCGCACTTGCCGGTGATTGAAGCTGATCGGCGACTCATTGAACTCGCAATACGGCAGTTACTGAATAACGCACTGAAGTACTCTGCTGATTCCTCACCGATTCAGGTCAAGGCGGAAGGCGAGAGCGACGCGATTTTGATTCGGGTTCGGAATGCCGGCCCGCCGATTCCGAAAGCGGAACAGAACCTGGTCTTCGAAAAATTTTACAGGGGGCGCGACGTACGGGCGACCGTTCCCGGGACGGGAATGGGCCTGGCGATTGCGCGCGAAGTCATCGAGGCCCATGGCGGCCGCATCTGGCTTCAGAGCGACATTGGTAGTGGAACTCAGTTTTCGTTTAGTCTTCCAACGAAGCTTTCTCGCGACCTCACCCCAGGTCAAAAGGTTGAAGTAATCGCATGAGCGGAAGCATATTGATCGTGGACGACGAGCCGCAGATCCGTCGCGTGTTGAAGACTACCTTATCCGCAGAAGGGTACGTCGTCGCGGATGCGAAATCAGCCGAGGAATGCTTCCTGAAATTGCGTGAAGCGCGATTCGATCTGGTTTTGCTCGACGTGAACATGCCGGGAACGAGCGGATTGAAAGCTTGCCGGGAGATACGCAAAGGCTCGGACACGGCGATTATCATGCTAACTGTGCGGAACGCCGAGGCCGATAAGGTGGCGGCGCTCGATGCGGGCGCCGATGACTACGTCACAAAGCCGTTCAGCATGCCCGAATTGCTGGCGCGCGTCCGCGCACATTTGCGCCGGGTTCCATTATCGCCGCTCAGCGGACCTAAACTAATCCGCTTCGACGGTGTGGAAATCAATGTGGCTACTCGTCACGTTTCGGTCAACGGGCAAGATGTGCGGTTCACTCCAAAAGAGTTCGATTTGTTGCATTACTTTGCAACGCAACCGAACGTCACGATTCCGCATGGAAAGCTGCTGCAAGCGGTGTGGGGACCGGATTACAGTAACGAGATTGAATATCTTCACGTTTTTGTGAACCAGATACGGAAGAAGATTGAGCCGGAACCGAGTAATCCGCGCCATCTCCTCACAGAAATGCGCATAGGGTACCGTTTTGTATTAGATGCTGGCGAGAAATCTTCGCACTGAATGATCTTAAAATAGGAACCCGGCCTCTAAGACGCCGCGAGATTGGGTGCGATTCAGCCCGAGCGCGCCAAGACCATCGCCCGGCGTATAATTCGCCGCGCCAACAATTGAAAACTCCCCGCGGATAAAGAAGCCGTGATCTTGAAAGGTAGGCGTGATCGTGGCAGACCAGCCTGCGCTACCTGGGCCGAACAGCAAATTGACATTTTGCCCCCGAGCGGTTCCGCTGCTCGAAATGTACTCTCCTCTTCCAGAGAGCGAAAAGCGGCGTTTAAAGCTGTAATTTACCAGGAGCGCTCCGCCTTGGGTGGCAGAACCAGCTAGGATCCCAATCTCCTGGTCGGTGGGTATATCACTGTATTGGTAATATGGGTGGACGATCCAGTTGCCTTTGGTGTAAGTATAGATGATGTTATAGATACTTCCATTGTTCTGCACCGGCGTAGCCAAATTCCGAAAGGCGGTCCGTCCGAAGTTTCCGCCCGCATCAAAGGAAAGCGTATTCGCCGAATTAAATGCATAAGCCATGGAGCCGGATAGCCAAGTGTACCGGTCGGAGTAGAAACCATCGTTCCAGCTTATGGATGCAGTGAGCTTGCCGAACGTATCATTGACCTGGATCCCGCGATTCACGGCATTTTCCTGATTCCATAATAAGCCGCGCTCGATATTTATGTTCTGGAATGTAAATGTGGACTCCGCTCCTATTACCGTGGGCAGCTGGCCGATAAGTATGTTCAATGTCTTAGTAGGAGCTAGTTTCAGATAGCCAACTGGCAGCGGTCCCCAGAAATCCTCATTAGTTTTGACGCTCGAAAGAAAGGGCGAACCGAGTATCGGAATGTCATACACACCCGCCTGTAAATAAAATTGCCACCAGCCATCCGTCTTTTGGAGAATTAGCTGGCCATTGCTCAAATCGCCGTGCGCGGGGCTATCGCCTGGGATCGGGTTTCCCTGCCATAGCCCGATACCGCTAATGACGCCTGTTAAGTCGAGCGTACCGAAAGGCCCCGCGTTGAAGGTGATCGGCGGCGGTAATTGCAGCGGGCCCGTCATCGAGGGGGCCGGAAGGGTCTGAGATGCAGGCTGCGGCGGAGCTGGCTGGGCTGGCCCCGGCCGCTGTTGGGCGAAACACATAGCAACGCTCGCTGCGAGGCCGAGACAAAGAGGCACACTGAACCTTGCTTGCAGAAGAGCCATGAAGTTTCTGATCCCAAATGCCAAGAAATGGCTGAATTAACGCTTGGGGAGTCGCTCGTCGAGCGTGAGATTCAACTTGAACACATTCACACGCGGCTCGCCGAGAAAGCCGAGATCTCGTCCCTCGCTTGCGGAAGCGATCAGAAGCTGGATTTCGCCCAGACTCGCGCCACGGGCTTTTGCGACGCGCGCGGCTTGAGCGTTCGCATTAGCAATGCTAATGTCTGCATCGAGTCCGCTCGCTGATTGCGTCAACGCATCGGAAGGAATCGGGCCGGCGTAATCCGGGTTTTGTTTGCGGAATTGTTCCGCCGAAGCTTTCACGCGATCGTATAACTTCTGATTTGTGGGGCCCAGATTCGAGCTTCCGGACGCAGTGGGATCGTACCCGTCATTGCCCGCCCCAGAAGGACGCGGATGGAAATATTCAGGACGCGTGAAGTTCTGCCCCAAAAGATAGGACCCAACTATTTGGCCATTTCGTTCGACGAGACTGCCATTTGCCTGCTTATGAAAAACGACTTGACAGATGCCCGTGAGAACTCCAGGATAGATAACGCCTGTAAGGATGGTGAGCAGTAACGTCATGCGAAACGCCGGAACGAGCTGTCGTAGCATTCTTTCTCCCTTATTACGCGAGATGACACAGTACCAATAACTGGTCCAGCAGCCAGATGCCAGGGAACGGGGCGATGATGCCGCCGATCCCATAGATCAGAACGTTACGCCTCAGCAAGGAAGCGGCGCTGCTGGGGCGGTATTTGACTCCTCGCAATGCAAGCGGCACGAGGGCGATGATGATCAAAGCGTTGAAAATTACAGCGGCCAGGACAGCGCTTTGCGGCGTGTGTAATCCCATGACGTTTAATCGGCCCAGAGCGGGATAAGTTGCCATAAACATCGCTGGGATGATCGCGAAGTACTTAGCCACGTCATTTGCAATCGAGAATGTGGTTAGTGCCCCGCGCGTAATGAGTAATTGCTTGCCGATCGCGACGACTTCAATTAACTTCGTTGGATTGCTGTCGAGATCGACCATGTTACCCGCTTCTTTCGCCGCCATAGTGCCGGTATTCATGGCCAAGCCGACATCGGCTTGCGCTAGCGCAGGTGCATCGTTGCTGCCGTCTCCAGTCATGGCTACCAACCGGCCTTCACGTTGCTCTCGCTTGATGTAGTCGAGCTTGTCGGCTGGCGTCGCCTGAGCAAGAAAATCATCTACCCCGGCTTCGGCAGCGATTGCAGCGGCGGTGAGCGGATTATCGCCGGTAATCATGACAGACCGAATGCCCATTTTTCGGAGCTGGCCGATTCGTTCTTTCATCCCGCCCTTCACAATATCTTTGAGATGAATGATGCCCAGCACGCGGGCGCGGTCCGCTACCGCGAGCGGCGTCCCACCCGTGCGGGAGATGCGAGCCGATGTTTCTTCGAATCCAGGAGGTGCCGATCCGCCAAGTTCGCGCACGAAATTCGCGATCGCAGCGCTTGCTCCCTTCCGCAACATGCGATCGTCAATGTCAACCCCGCTCATGCGCGTGTAAGCGGAAAAGGGAATAAAGGTCGCTTCGTGTTGCGAGACTTCGCGGCCCCGCAAGCCATATTTCTCTTTCGCGAGCACGACGATCGAGCGCCCCTCTGGCGTTTCATCGGCAAGGCTCGACAACTGCGCCGCATCGGCGAGTTCTTCTTCAGACACGCCTGGGAAAGCGATGAATTCCACGGCTTGGCGGTTGCCAAGGGTAATGGTTCCCGTCTTATCAAGTAACAACGTGTTTACATCACCGGATGCCTCGACCGCCTTCCCGCTCATCGCGAGGACGTTGTGCTGCATCACGCGGTCCATGCCGGCGATGCCGATTGCGGAGAGCAAACCGCCGATCGTGGTCGGAATAAGGCAGACAAGCAGAGAGACTAAGACGGCTATGGTCGGAACCGAGCCCGCTCCGGCGGATGAGACGGCATAACGAGCGAAAGGATGCAGAGTGGCGACCGCGAGTAAGAAGATGAGAGTCAAACCAGCGATGAGAATATTCAGCGCGATTTCGTTAGGCGTCTTTTGCCGCTCCGCGCCTTCGACGAGAGCAATCATCTTGTCAAGAAATGTTTCGCCCGGGTTGGAGGTAATTCGAATCTTGATTTGATCGGAAAGAACTTTCGTGCCACCGGTGACGGCGCTGCGGTCGCCTCCCGATTCACGAATAACAGGCGCGCTCTCGCCTGTAATGACTGACTCATCGACGGTGGCGATACCATCGATTACCTCGCCGTCGCCCGGAATCAGTTCGCCTGCCCGCGTGATCACGATATCTCCCGCGCGCAACTTGGAAGCGGCGACGATTTCGATTTTCCCGTTATTCGATACCCGACTCGCCATTGAATCGCTCTTCGTCTTGCGCAACGTATCAGCCTGCGCTTTGCCCCGAGCTTCCGCCATTGCTTCTGCAAAATTCGCAAACAGCACGGTAAACCAGAGCCAGAGCGTAATTTGCAACTCGAATTCTCTTCTCCCGGCGACGCTTGTGAATATGTCGCGCAGCAAGAAAACAGTAACTAAAGCCGCACCTACTTCCACCACGAACATGACGGGATTTTTCATCAACGTAAATGGATTTAGCTTGACGAATGAATCCTTGACCGCGCGGCGCACGATTTCCGGATCGTAGAGCGGCCGCGCGCGCATCAATCTGCTTGGAAGCAGCGAGATCAGATCTTCTGGAGATGCATCAGTTGGCAATCTGGAGGGCTGCGTCGGAGGAGGTGTTTGTAGGGTTGCCATCGGTCAACTCAAATCGGGAGCAAGAGGACGGAAAACACTTTCCCGCTGGTCATCAGGTAATGTTCCACAATAGGCCCCAAAGCCAACGCCGGGAAAAAAGTAAGTGCACCAACCAGAATTATCGTTCCAACCAGGAAGCCTATAAACAGTGGCCCGTGCGTGGGCAAAGTGCCGGCGGTTTCCGGAACCTTCTTCTTCCTTGCCAAGCTTCCTGCAGCGGCTAGCAACGGAATTAGAAACAGAAAACGCCCTATCAGCATGGCCAAGCCGATGGCCAGGTTGTACCAGGGCGTGTTTGCCGATATGCCCCCGAACGCGCTGCCATTGTTTCCAGTCGCGCTGGAATATGCATAGAGTATTTCGCTGAATCCGTGCGCGCTCGGATTCCCGAGACTTGCCGTCGCCGGTCCCGGAGGATTCCAATAACTGTGCGCGATAGGCTGGCCCTTGAAATCTTTCGTTGGAGCAGGAAATTGGACAACGGCGGAGATCGCGGCGAACACCAGGATGCTGAACGCGGTGGCGATCAATGCGATCATCGCCATCTTGACTTCTTTGCCTTCAATTTTCTTGCCTACGTATTCGGGCGTTCGTCCCACCATTAGTCCCGCAATAAAGACGGCCAGAATGGCATAGAGCAGGAGTCCATACAGTCCCGAGCCCACGCCTCCGAAGATCACCTCTCCTGTCTCTATGTTGAATAGCGGCACGAGACCGCCAAGCGGCGTATAGCTATCGTGCATGCTGTTGACCGCGCCGCAACTGGCGTCAGTAGTGACTGTGGCGAAGAGGGTGGAAGCGGCGATGCCAAAACGTGTCTCCTTGCCTTCCATGTTGCCGCCCGCCTGCGTAGCGGAGGCGTTACTTTCGATGCCGAACTTCGCAAGCTCCGGATTTCCTCTTTGCTCAGCCCAATAACAAACGAGAACCCCAGCCAAAAACATGGCCGCACAGGCTGAAAATAAACTCCAGCCTTGCCGTCGATCTTTCACCATCACTCCAAAGGTGTAAGTCAGACCCGCAGGAATTAAGAATATAAGTACGAGCTGCAGCAGATTGGAAAGCGGCGTCGGATTCTCAAACGGGTGAGCCGAATTCGCACTGAAAAAACCGCCGCCGTTTGTACCGAGCATTTTAATCGCTTCCTGAGAAGCCACCGGACCTTGTGCAATGACCTGCTTAGCGCCTTCCAGCGTCTTCGCCACGGTATAGCCATGAAAGTTTTGGATCACGCCCTGACCACAAAGGATAAGCGCGGCGATAAACGAGATCGGCAGCAAGAGATATAAGGTTGAACGCGTAACATCAACCCAAAAGTTACCGAGACTGTTCACCTTTTGCCGGGCAAAGCCGCGCGAAACCGCGATGGCGACCGCGATGCCTGCCGCCGCAGACGCAAAATTTTGCACTGTCAAGGCCGCCATCTGCACGAAATAACTCAACGTCGACTCGCCGGAGTAGGCCTGCCAGTTTGTATTCGTAACAAATGAAACTGCCGTATTGAACGCGAGATCGGGAGTGACTTGCGCCGCGCCGAATCCTTGCGGATTCAACGGTAAGAATCCTTGCAGCCGTTGCAGCAAGTAGACGAATAGAAAACTAAAGATAGTAAACGCCAGCAGAGAAGCTGTGTATTGCGTCCAGCGTTGCTCCGTGTCTTCGTTTACTCCAATCAGCTTATACATCAGCACTTCAACCGGACGGAGCACGGAGTGCAGAAAGGTCCACTTCCCCTCGAAGAGTCTCGCCATGAAAACGCCCATCGGCTTCGTCAAGGCGAAAATAATAAGGAAGAAAACTCCAATTTGCAGCCAACCGTTGGATGTCATCCAGGCTCCGATCGTCAAAACTTCTCAGGCTTCAACAAGGCGTAAATAAGATACACAAAAAGAAGCACCGTTGTGATTCCCCCGATGAAATAGTCCATAACAGTCGTTGTATTTATAGCCGATCGCACGCCTTTGTAAAACCCCAGGCGAGTACAAAGAACAGTGCCCCAATGAAGACATAGAATAGGTCAGCCATCTCGAGCCTCTAGGAATCGTTCACTCCGATTTCTAATGTATCGGCTCAGCTCTAAAGAAGGACTAAAGAAGCGCTAAGGATTCAGTTTATTCGGCGGCGTGTTTTCCAGACGGGAGTAAGACGATTTTCAGTGCGGGCCTGCCCCCGTGACACCGCTATCGAGACCGATCAAAACTAATCCCGCCACTACCAGACAGGTTGCGGTCGACTTGATGGCCAAAACCCATCCCCGAAAGTCTTCCCGGAACCAGGAGGGCTTCAGGTAAGTAATCAGATACGCTCCAATGAAGATGATGACGTAGCGGACACCCGATATTGCCTGCACCAGAGAAGGATTGGCTCGGCTCACTGCAAAGACGACCAGAAAAGAGCCGACTCCCGCGAGAAAGCGATTGACCATGTACCAGAACTTGCTTTTGGGTTCGGCTTCCCGGGACTGCTGGAAAATCTGATGGCGCCAGGAAGACGGGACCAGCATGGCAGCCGAGGCCGCTGTAGTGCCGAGTGTGAAGAACACGTAGCCGCTCACGAAATTGGTGTGATTGAAGACGATTTTCTGGAGAACGTTCATCAGGCCGAATCCTCCGGCCGCCAACACGATTCGCGGCAGCATCTTCTTCAGGGGAGTTTTCTCGGCAAAAAACATGAGAAACCCGCCTGCGCAGAGGAGCAGGAAACCGGGCAGTTCGCCTCCGACCGGAGCCTTGAGCAGCGGAATCGCAATGAGAGCGGTTGCGACCGGGGCGAACCCCCCCATGGCGGCCAATTCTTCCGACGCCTCTCCGGACTTCAGGGCCGAGTAGTAGAAGAAAGAAGCGATTAGATCCAGCGCTCCCGCGGCGAACGCCATGCCGGCCATTTCTAAGGAAGGCATCTTGAATCCGAATCCGATTAAGATCAGTCCAAAAACGCTGATTGCGCCCAGCCAGAACACATAAGAGAGCAGATTCTGCGTCCCGCGCCGTTTCAGCAGGACTTTGTCCCAAATCAGCGAAACGCCGATCAATCCATGCGCGGTCGTCGCAAGAAAGATACCGTTCAATGCGATAGCTTTGAGGACGTTCATGATTTTCCGAGGGGCAATTTCAAGTAGTGTTGGACTGCGCAATCGGCCAAGCCGTTCGTAAATTGTCACTCGCAGGCACTGCGGTAGGCGTACATTGATGAAGCCGTGCGCCGGGCTGGTTCGTCTAGAGCGCCGCGACCGGTGGAGCGCTCAGGAATCGAAGCAACACGGCTGTGAAGGCTTGAGGGGATTCGAGGTTCGATAGGTGCGCCGTTCGAAGATGTTCGCTGGTGGCTTCAGGAATCTCTCGCGCGAGCACGTCCCCATGACCTTGCCACGGCGTAGACACATCGCGATCCCCAGCAATGATAAGCACCGGCACGTGAATTGAAGAGAGGAGCGAAGTCTGGTCCATGTCGCGAACGGCAGCGCAGGAAGCAGCGTATCCCTTCGGATCGGTAGCCAGCAAAACCCGGTGGATTCGCGCCACCGAGGGCGGATTTGCAGCGAGAGTTTCAGGCATGAAGAAACGCCGCATCACGCTGTCTTGAATCGCAGCAATACCTTGATCGAGAACGGTTTTTCTGCGGGTTTCCATAGGCGCCGGATCGGCGAAGTGCGAGGAGGTGTTGGCAAGTACGAGATGACTGAGGCGCTGCGGCGCACGCGCGCCAAGCCATTGCCCGATCATGCCGCCCAGCGATAGCCCGCAAAAAGCGAAGCGCTCGATTCCAAGCGCATCGGCAAGCGAGAGCGCATCACGAGCGAGCATTTCGATGTTGTAGTCTCCGGCCGGAACACCGGTTGCGCCGTGGCCGCGGAGATCATATCGCACGATGCAGAAGCGATCCTCGAGATCGCAACTCTGGGGATCCCATTGCGAGTGATCGCAACCGAGCGAATGAGAAAACATCAGCACGGGACGATTCTCATTGCCATCGATCCGGTAGTATTGCTGCAAACTGCCAGCGTGAATCAGAGGCATAGAAGCTTCGCGTGGTTTCTCCTACGACATCTTACGCTGTGACGTTTTCCAGATCCCAAGATCATCATTTCTCAGCTAGGCCCTGATTTACCCCGTGGCGCTTCCAACGGATCTTCCAATGACCATACCCGAACATGTGACCACGTCCCTCGGGGTGTCCAGCGCGGATACTCAAAATGCCGCCCGCGCAAATGAGCACCGTGCCGACAACCGACGCGGCATCCGGGACATTTCCGAATAACCACCAGCCGAGTAAGCCTGAAAAAATCACGACTGTGTAATTGAACGGCGATAACTCCGCTGCGCCGGCAAAACGATAAGCCAAGATGATGAAGTACTGCGTGAGCGCGTAGAACCCTCCGACGCCCGCGAGCAGCAGCCATTGCCTGCCGCTGAGCGGTTTCCATGCCCATGCAGCGAAAGGTATCAGCAGGAAAGTCGAAAAACCGAAGTTATAAAACAGGATTCGCACTGGGGGTTCCGTCTCGCCGAGCTTGTTTGTAGCGACGAGAGCTAGGGCCGAAAAGAATCCCGCCGTCAGGGCGACCAGCGCTGCCGGATTTCGAAACATCTCCGGTCCTGGCTTGATGATCAAAATGATGCCGAACAATCCAATCACAAGGCTGGCCAAAACGAGAGGTAGTACAGTTTTCCGGAACCACACAAAAACGACGATCGGAATAAATAGCGGCGCGGCGTTCGACAACAGCACGGAATCGAGCAGCGGAATCGAGCGCACGGCCACGAAGAACAGAAGCTGGCACACCGAGCCCGCGAGACTTCGGAATAATTGCAAGCCGATATGTTCCGTTTTCAGACCAGCCCGCCCGGACTCGGCTGCAAAGGGAACGAACACCAGAAAACTGATCGCGTATTGCAGAAACAGTATCAACAGGGGCGGCACTCCGGAAGCCTCTTTGCTGAACGCACTCATCACGGCGGCGAAAAAGAAGGCCAAGGTGATGAGCACGATTCCAAGCAAGAGATTGTGACCGGAGGTTTGCGCTTTGATGTCCACGAGAGCGTGATCAGCCTCGCTTCGTTTTACCGCGGCAACGGGATGCCAGGCGAGCGCGCGAGAAACAAAGGCGCAATTCGGAATCTCCGTCGAAATCAACGAGGCGCGATCCATACATACTTCGGCCCTAAATTCTTCCAACCAATACATGCATTAATAGGCGGCCTGTAGCTTATTCGGCACTTTCCCGCAAACCTCAGAACGTCGGAGGCTCTCGCGGGCGCGGTAGCCTGCGCAGAATACGCCTTGCTTCGCAAGCCAATGCTATTTTGAAAAAACAGGTGACGCATCTGCGCTGCAGTGCCGGCTGCGGCACCACACTCGAACTGCACGAATCGGTTCTCGCCTGTCCACGTTGCGGGGATCTGCTCGAAGTTGCGATCGAGACGCACTACTTCAGTCCGTGCGACCTCAAAAAACTCTGGCGCGAACGCCGCAGTTCACATGACATTCGCGACCTGAGCGGCGTGTGGCGCTTTCGCGAATTTTTGCCGGAGTATCCGCTCGAATCGATTGTGAGTTTGTCCGAAGGAAACGCGCCACTGGTCCGAGGAAACAAATCCGCTGCTTTCGCGGGCATCCGGGATCTCTGCTTCAAGCATCTCGGCTGGAACCCCACCGGCTCATTCAAGGATCTGGGCATGACAGCGGGAATGACCGAAGCAAAGTTCGTCGGGGCCCAAACCGTGGCGTGCGCGTCGACTGGAAATACGGCCGCGTCTTTAGCCGCGTATGCTGCGCGGGCGGAAATGAAGGCGCAGGTCTATTTGCCCGCCGGGCAAGCCTCAAGCAATAAACTGGCGCAGGCCATCGATTTCGGCGCAGAGATCGTGCAGATCGAAGGCAACTTCGACGAAGCGCTCACGGAGATGCTGGAACGCGCAGGATCGGGTATGTACTTCCTGAATTCGATTAATCCTTTCCGCATCGAAGGTCAGAAGACCGCGATCTTTGAACTACTCGAACAGCTCGACTGGCGCGTGCCGGACTACTTAGTGGTGCCGGGCGGTAATCTCGGCAACTCGTCGTCGTTCGGTAAGGCATTCGGTGAGCTCAAGACGCAGGGTTTCATCGATCGTGTCCCGCGCATGATTATTGTTCAGGCTGCTGGCGCGAATCCGTTCGCCCGGTTGTGGAGATCCCGATCGACCCAGCTCGAACCCATCGAACATCCTGAAACTGCAGCAACGGCGATTCGCATCGGGAATCCACGCTCGTGGAAAAAGGCGCTCAACGCCATCGAGCTTACGGGCGGCATGGTGATTGACGTTTCGGATGAAGAGATCCGGGAAGCGAAGGCGATCATTGGACGAGACGGAATCGGTTGTGAACCAGCTTCAGCTACAACGCTGGCCGGTATTCGAAAGCTCACCGCAGCGAGACAAATCGATCGCGATGCGACTGTAGCCGCGATTCTCACCGGACACGCGTTGAAAGACACTGAGTACATCATCAAGTCGCAGAAAATGGGATGACTTACATGAACCTTCGGTCGCTGGATGAATAACAGTGGGCATTCCGAAATCGAGATCAAGATTCCCGGATCGATCGCGAACATCGGACCCGGTTTCGACACGCTTGCGGTGGCAGTGCAACTGTATCTGCGGCTATCGGCTACGGTTCTGCCGGGCAATGACAGCCTGCAGTTTCGCTTCCTCAATGTAAAGCTGGACGGCGAGAATTACATTGAGCGCGCCTTCCGGTTTCTCGCCGGACAGCGCGGCGGCTCATTTCCTTCTCTCGCCATTGACGTCCGAAGCGATGTTCCGAGCAAGGCAGGATTGGGTAGCAGCGCAGCGGCCACAGTAGCGGGTTTGCGATTGTACGAGGCGATTGCCGGGCCGTTGCCCGAGCAAGGCCTTCTCAATGCTGCTTCCGCGCTTGAGAACCACCCGGATAATGTCGCGGCTGCTCTGCTCGGGGGGCTTGCGATCAGTTGCCAGTTGCCCGATCGTTCCGTGTTCGCGGTGAGCCTGGAATGGCCCGAATCGCTCGGGTTTATAGTGCTGACGCCGCACTTCGCGCTATCAACTGCTGCCGCGCGCAAGGTTTTGCCGAAACGCATCCCGAGAGAGGACGCGGTATTCAATCTGCAGCGCGTGGCTCTGCTCATCCAGGCGCTGCAAAGCGGGGATTTCTCACTATTAAGCGAAGCGCTGCACGACCGAATGCATCAGCCCTACCGTCACAAACTGGTTCCGGGCCTGGAACGCGCTTTGGGGCTCGAACACCCCGATCTTCTCGGGGTGTTTCTGAGCGGCGCAGGTCCATCCATCGTCGCGCTTGCGCAGCGGAACTTCGAAGCCGTTCAAGGCCTGCTCGAGCAAGCTTTCCTGCCCTGTGGTCGCGCCTATACCATCCGCCATCTTCGAGTTCACCAAGGTACGGCAGCTGCGCTCGACCCGGCTCCCGTGCGCGGTTGAAGCGGTGGGCACTACTGAAATGCAAGAGTTCGCGGGAGTTCCCCCAATCGGCACTCCTCGTGGACCGCGCGAACCGCGCGTTCTAATCCTTCCGCGCGCACCACAATACCGATCGTCAGCTCGCTTGATCCCTGCGCGATTGCAATGATGTTGATGTTTTCCCGCGAGATCGCCGTGAATACACGGCCGGCGAGTCCGGGCGTTCCGCGCATGCCTTCACCCACCACCGCCAACAAACCTACATTTTCGTCAACCTCGATCGGCTTCAGGTATCCATGTGCCAGTTCGATTGAGAGATTTGCCTCCACAGCTTCGAGCGCCGCCCCCACATCCGCCCTGCGAACAAGGAAACAAAACGTCTGGCGATAGCTGGAGCTGCTAAAGATCAAAATCTCCACGTTCGCCAGCGCAAGCGCGTCTAGAGCACGCGCCATCAGCCGCGTTCCGCTCAGCACGGCGTTTGCCGGTTCCATCGAGATCAGCGCCACGTTGGACATCGATGTCACTGCTCGCACGCCCTTCGGTTCATCGAAATGCGAAACGATCTTTGTGCCAGGTTTTTCGGGAGCGAAGCTATTCTTGCTCCAGACGGGAATGCGTTTCTCGACCAGCGGAGCCAGTGTTCTGGGGTGTAGCACCTTTGCGCCGTTATACGCCAACTCGGCGGCTTCCGCGTAAGTGACTTCGTCGAGCACAGCCACGTCGGAAACCAGCCGCGGATCCGCAGTCATGATTCCATCGACATCGGTCCAAATCCAGAGTTCCTGCGCGTCCAGTGCCGCAGCCAGTATGGACGCGGAAAAATCGGAACCTCCGCGGCCCAGAGTAGTGGGACGCCCATCCACGGTTGCGCCGTTAAATCCGGTTACGACCGGCACCACGCCTGCCCGGAGGATAGGCATCAAATGTTCCGCGCATCGCTCTCGGGTGGGCTCCATCTGCGGCGACGCGTTGCCGAAAACGGCGTCTGTCACGATCACGCTGCTTCCGTTCACCGCGCGCGCCTCGACGCCGATCGCGTCCAGATAACTCGCCAGCAGCGACGACGAGAGGCGTTCGCCGACTGCCATGGCTTCATCGACCGAGCGGGGCGGACGCTCTCCCAAGATGAGGACGCCATTTGCGATGCGATGAAATTCGCCAACCAGGGATTGCACGTCATCGCAGGCGCGGGCCCGCGATGAGGGAGAATCCGGGACCTGGCCCAGCAGATCTTCGCATGCCTGGACATGCCGGTCCAGCAGGCTTCGAAGATTTGCCTCGACCGTAGCTCTGTCGCCCAACTCAGCGTGGCGCAAGGTTTCGAGCAACAGATCCGTGATCTTCGACATCGCCGAAACCACGACCACGACCGAGCGCTCCTTCCGCTGGCCGGAAATGATACCCGCTGCCACGCGCATTCGATCCGCACTGCCCATGCTTGTGCCGCCAAACTTCATCACCAGGAGATTCTGCAATTGCGGTCCTTCTCGTCTCTCTCTCAACTTTGGCATGCGGCCAGGCCGAAAGCTGGAAGGCGAATCGGATATAACAAGACCGTGACTACGCATCAGGAGGAAAAATGAATCGTCGTACCGCGTTCAGCAGATCGTGGGTGTCAATTGTCTTCATGTTGGGAACCTCGGCGTTCGCTGCGGATGTTGTGCATACGCAATCGGGGGATCTCGAAGGAACCAGAAGCGCGGACGCGAAGATCCGCATCTTTCGAGGGATTCCGTATGCGCCTCCGCCGGTAGGTGACTTGCGATGGAAAGCGCCGCAACCCGCCAAAGATTGGAGCGGCGTGCGCAAAGCGACAACCTTCGGTGCCCGCTGCATGCAGGGTCCAATTTATACGGATATGGTCTTTCGCGATAGCGGCCCCAGCGAAGACTGCCTGTACATGAACATCTGGAGCCCTGACGTATCCGCTGATGCACATTTGCCCGTGATGTTTTGGGTGTATGGCGGCGGATTCGCCGCGGGAGCTGGTTCGGAGCCGCGGCAGGATGGAGAAAACCTGGCGCGAAAAGGCGTCGTGGTCGTCAATTTCAATTACCGGCTTGGCATTTTCGGTTTCTTCTCGCTTGCGAGTCTTGCAAAAGAGTCGGGACACAACTCCGCGGGTAATTACGGCCTGCTGGATCAGGCAGCAGCTCTTGAATGGGTTCACAAGAACATTGCCGCGTTTGGAGGAGATCCCGGTAACATAACCGTTTTTGGAGAATCCGCGGGATCTTTTTCGGTGAGCGCGTTGATGGCGTCTCCCTTATCGCGTGACCTGTTGCATCACGCTATCGGAGAGAGTGGCGCTTTTTTTGGAAAAACGCTTGGCTCAAAGACGTTGCGTGAATCCGAAGAGCAAGATGCAAGCTTTGTAAAAGCCGCATTCGGCACCGATGATCTTGCGGCTCTGCGCGCCAAACCGGCTGACGATCTTTTGCAGGCCGCACTCAAGGATAAAAACGTGGTTCGTTTTGCGCCTGATGTCGACGGCTACTTCCTGCCCGAGTCGGTCCCGGCGATTTACGCAATCGGCAGGCAAGCGCACGTTCCGCTGCTGGCAGGGTGGAACGCCGACGAGGGAAGTTATCACGCAATCTTTAAGGATGAAAAGCCGAGTCCGCAAAACTTCACTGCCTGGGCTCACAAGCACTTCCCGAACAATGCAGACGAGTTATTGAAGCTGTATCCCGCATCGACGGACGAAGAAGCGAAAGAATCGGCCGGGGTGCTGGCTGGCGACCAATTTATTGGCTATTCGACGTGGAAGTGGATTAATGCGCAGCTGAAGACGGGGGAGAGTCCGGTTTACCGCTACCGGTTCGAGGATGCTCCGCCCATGGCGAAGGATGAGAGCGGAGAATCCCGCGGCGCATACCATTCGGCAGAGATCGAGTTCGTATTCGGCGTGTTGGCATCGAAGAATCTGCCCTGGCGCCCGGAGGACGAGAAGCTTTCGGATGAGATGTCAACCTACTGGACGAATTTCGCGAAGACAGGAAATCCTAACGGCGCAGGTTTGCCGGATTGGCCCCGATACGACAAGCAGGACGACTACGAGGTGATGCACCTCAACGCGAAACCGTTTGCAGCTCCCGAAAAACACCGGGCGCGCTATGAATTCCTGGAGCGAACGAGCGAGAAGCAGTAAGCTGATGGCGGAGATGTTACGATTTTTTCGTGACGGCTGCAGCTCCAGCGAAAGAGAACGTTCGGCTTGACGGCGAACAGAAACGCTTTTGGCGTGAGAATGGATATCTCGTTCTGAAATCATTTTTCACGCGGCCGGAAGTTGACGCGGTGAATGCGGTGGTGGAGCGTCGTATCGCGGATCCATCCTCGTTCGGGCAAGCGACGGTAGACCCTCTGCATGGAGAGCACGCGGGCAAACGGCTCCGGGCCGTCGAAGCTCCGCGCGAGGTTTTCAACGGTCCCATCAAGATCAACGATCTGTTTCTGGATGAGCCGGAGGTTCGAAAACTCGCGCTGAGCGAACGACTGACAAAGATGTTGTCGGGGCTGCTGGGTGGCGCGCCGCTCGTTTGCAACTCGCTCAATTTCATCTGGGGCAGCCAGCAGCCGGATCACGTCGACAGCTGGTTTATGCCAGCGCCAGTGCCAGACAATCGCGGTACGAAGCGTTTGTGGCGGCGGTTGACATCCACCGAGCCGTTGGATTTCAACAAGCGTCTGGCGGTCAGCTCAATCTGTTTGGAGGACGTGCATCCGGGCGCGGGCCCGCTCGTTTACTATCCGGGCAGCCAAAGGATTCCACCATTCCGATTTCCGAATGGCGGGTTCGCCGCGCTGCAGGATGGGACCGTACATTGCGCGAACTATGTGCATGAACAGATCGCTAAATTAGGCCTGCGGCGGGAGGAATTTCTCGGCAAGGCTGGCGACGTTTTTCTTTGGCATGGCCAGCTGGTACATGGAGGGTCGTCGATCACCGAGCCCTCCCGCACGCGCAAGACGCTTGTGACCCACTATTGGCGCGCGCGAGATGTCGATCCGGCTCGCGCCGTCAAAGTGCATGACACCGGCTTTTACGAGAAGCGCGCCCATCAGCAGTTAAGCAAGTAGGTTGGGCGGACGCTAAACCTTTTCGGGCACGATGAACGGAGCGCGATAAGTTCCGCGCAGCATGGTGGTCGCTTCGTGATCGTTGATGACGGATTCGGTGTCCGGATCGAAGTTGATGGTGCGGCCGAGCCGGTACGATGCGTTTGCCAGATGCACCAGCGTGGTTGAGAGATAACCCTCTCGGATTGGCGCGTGAAGATTGGCCGCGTTGCGGCTGCGAACGCAATCGATGAAATTCGCAAAGTGCTCGTTGCCCAGGGGCGCGTGCCGGGCGGGACCGGGCTCATTCTCGTCGCCGAGAAATGACTTGTAAGCGTCGTAAGACGAGATGACGAGATAGCCTTTGGAGCCGTAGTACAGATTGCCGATTGTCGATGGCCTACCGCTAGGCGGGCCGAGTTCTTTCGCGCCCGGCTTACTGGTTGCCTTGGGCGTTGAGGTCAGGCCCGCAGCGGGAACGTCACCGCCTCTAAATTCCGAGGTGCCGATCCCGGCTTCGTGGTTCGTCATCCAGCCGCGCACTTCGAAGTTCATCATCTTTGTCTTGCCTTCGGGGGTTCTGAATTCGTAAGCCACGGTGAGGACGTTGGGCGTTTGCTGATCGTCATCGAAGAGGAAGTGGCCGCCCACGGCCGTAATCTTGTTCGGCAGGCCGACGCCAAGCCCCCAGCGGGCGAGATCGAGCTCATGAATGCCCTGATTGCCGAGATCGCCGTTTCCCGTGTCCCAAATCCAATGCCAGTTGTAATGAAAGCGATTCTTCGTGAACGGCTTCAGCGGCGCGGGTCCGGTCCAGAGGTCGTAGTGCACGCCTGGCGGAACTGGTTCGACAGGCGCGTGCCCGATGGTGTCGCGCCACTTGTAGCAGAGGCCCCGCGACATGTAAATGTTGCCGATCAAGCCGGAATTCATGTGGTTCATGGCTTCGACAATGGCGGCGCTCGAGCGGCATTGGCTGCCGTGCTCGCAAATGACTTTGTATTTATCCACCGCCCGGACGAGCTGGCGGCCTTCCCACCAGTTATGCGAGCAGGGTTTTTCGATGTAGATGTCTTTGCCGTGTTGCGCCGCCCAAATACCGATGAGCGAGTGCCAATGGTTGGGAGTGGCGATCGAGACTGCATCGAGATTTTTCTCTTCGAGCAGCTTGCGGACATCGATTTGGGTCTGCGGCGCTGCGATTCCTAGCTTATCCGCGTCGGCCATGCGCTTGCGCAGAACATTCTCATCGACATCGCAGAACCAGGCGATCTCGACACCCGGAACGCTCTTGTAGCCCTTGACGTGGTCCCAGCCGCGCCCACGCAAGCCGATGACTGCGATACGAACGCGGTCATTGGCGCCTAAAACTTTGCGCGCCGATGCCGCCGTGGCGGTGATTCCGGCGGCCACTACGCCAGCTTTCAGAAAATCACGACGAGCGGGATTTTGAACCTCATTTTGCATGCTGATGCCTCCTACGGCAGGCTACTTTCAGCCTATACCTGCTTCAATATGCGAACTAAACCGTCCATAGATTCGACGCTTGAGGTAAAGGGATCGTGCTGAGCGTTTCGGTAGTGCGTCTCGAGAGACATCGTTCCGGAATAACGCATGTGTTTAAGTGCTCGGAACTGACCGACGAAATCGATTTCGCCCGCGCCGATCGGCTTCCAGGATTTTCCGGCTGCATCTTTCAGATGCATGTGCGAGATGCGGCTGTGATCGAGCTGATCCCAGGCCTTTGGGAACGGCTGCTCGCCGGCGAGGTAGCAATTTCCGGGATCCCAATTGTGCATCAGCGTGCGATCGGGAATGGTTTTGAACAGGCGCGCGGTTTCTGAGCCGGTTGCGACGTTGCAGTCGTATTCGTTTTCGACGAGCAGGGTGACATCATGCTGCTTGGCGACAGCGATAGCTTTGTGAAGCTCTTCCACGACGCGATCAAAGACGGCGTTCGGGTCAGCGACGCGTTTGAATGTAAAGATGCGCAAGCGTTTGGTTCCCAGTGCGTGGGCAGCGTCGGCGCCACGCTTCAGATCGTCTAGCTGGCGATCATATTCGCCTTGCGCAGGGTTTAGATCGCTCGCGTTTTCGCCAACGGGCTGCGTGCCCGGCAGCGTGATCTTGTAGATTCCGGTGTCGAGAACCGAAAGCTTTACGCGCGCGTCGTCGAGCTGCTTCTTAATCTGCTCCAGTTGCGCAGGCGTGGCGCTGTTGTAAACGTATTCGGTCTTGCCGTCCAGTTTCAGGTTGCGGATCTCTGCCCAATCCAGCTCGTATTTCGGATAGAAGCTTTTCAGAACACGGGTGAGATCGGGGTCGGCTTCGTCCGTGATGATCCCGAGCTTCCATGGATAGTCGAATTCTTCCGCGTCGAGGGCAAAGGCCAGCGCTCCCAGCGCGCTCAGACGGGTAAAGTTTCTTCGATTCATCAGACTTGGAGTGTCGAGATATCGACGGTTGACTGGTGTCCTTCGACCACGACGATGCCGCTTTCGGTGACGTGGTATTTCTGGCGATCCTCGTCGAGGTTGTAACCGATTTGCGCGTGTTGGGGAACCTTGACGTTCTTATCTAGAATGGCGCGCCGCACTCGCGCATGGCGACCGATGTCGCAGTTATCGAAGATCACCGAATCTTCTACGTGCGAGCCGGTATGCACCTTTACGCCGCGACCCAACACGGACCCTTTCACATAGCCGCCGGAGACGATGGAGCTTCCGCCGATAATGGAATCGACTGCCATGCCACGCCGCCCTTCCTGATCGAAGACAAACTTGGCGGGAGCGTCAAAATAGCCCGCCGTGCGCAAGGGCCATTGCCGGTTATAGAGGTTGAGCTCCGGCGAGACGGCGCGCAGGTCCATGCTGGCTTCGTAATAGGCTTCAAGGGTTCCGACGTCGCGCCAATACTGGGGCGCGCCGATGGGGTCGCCGGGAATGACATTGGTCTGGAAATTGTAAGCATACATGTCGGCGCGGCCTATGAGAGACGGGAGGATGTCTTTGCCGAAATCATGCGAGCTCTCCTCGTTCTTGAGATCCGCATACAATTCGCGCAGCAACAAATCGGTCGAAAAAACGTAGTTGCCCATGGAGGCGTAGACGCGATTGGGATCGTCGGGCATGGTTGGGGCGTCGGCGCGCTTCTCGTGGAAGCCGATAATGTTGCCCTCTGGCGTGGTTTCTATGACACCAAATTCGATGGCCTGTTCCTTCTGAACCGGGATGGCCGCAACGGTGACACCGGCGCGTTTCTCAACGTGGTACTCAATCATTTGCCGAATATTCATACGGTAAATATGATCGGCGCCGAAGATGGCGACGACGTGAGGGTCGGCTTGCTCGATCAAGTTGACGTTCTGCGTAATGGCGTCCGCGGTTCCGCGATACCAATCCTCCTGCGCCGAGCGCATCTGGGCCGGGACGGGAATAATGAAATTGTTCTTGAGCAGGCCGCTGACTTCCCAGCCTTCCCGCAGATGCTGGAGCAGCGATTGGCTTTTGAACTGGATCAGGACATAGATGGAATAGATGCCGGAATTGACCAGATTACTGAGCACGAAATCGACGATGCGGTACCGGCCGCCGAATGGGACGGCAGGCTTGGCGCGCTCCTTGGTCAATGGAAAAAGCCGGGTGCCCTTCCCGCCCGCCAGCACAAATGCCAGAACACGAAGCTGCATCCAGACTACCTCCGCCGATTAGCATACTCGAAAGGGCTTTTCCAAATCGCGCACAACGGGCACCAACCGCCTTGTGCGCTTGTTGTGACTCGCTTTTTCGAGCGTCTCCGATGGCTAGACGTTCCGTTGAGCGAATGATTACGCGCGGGATGCGCTAACCCAGTAGCACTGTGATACCGTGTCGAAACATATGAAGCCAACTCGCCGAGGTTTTCTGGCTGCAAGCGCTGTGACGCCGGCGTTAATCACGGCGATTCACCCTGCGGCGCAGGCGCTCGAGCAGAACACTCGAAGCACGTTGCAAACGGTAATGGATTTGCTTATTCCAGCGGCCGACGGCATGCCGCCTGCGAGCCAGGCTGGTGGACTTACGTATTTAGAACGCCTGATGCAGCGCGATAAGGATGCGACCACTGATATCACGAAAGCACTAACTGTGGCGGATGCTTTTAGCGAACGCGCTTTTCAAAAGTCCTTTGGGGATCTGGCAAAGAAAGACCAGATCGCGGTGTTGCAGGAGATGGAGAATTCGGCTCTGGGCGTGTTCGACTCTCTGCGAGCGTATGTGTATGAGTCTTACTACGAACAGCCGGCAATCTGGAGGCTGATCGGCTACGAACTGTATCCGACTGATCATGCGGGGCCGCATATGGCTCCGTTTGACGATTCGCTGATAGCGAACGTTCGAAAGATGCCGAAGCTTTACAGGGATGTTTAGTCGTGGCGAATAAGGACATCGACGTTCTGGTGATCGGCTCCGGCGCGGGAGGCGCGGTAGTCACAAAGCGCTTAACGGATCTCGGCGCGAAGGTGATGTGCCTAGAGCAAGGCGGCTGGATCAAACCGAGCGATTACCCATCCGAGCGTCCCGATTGGGAGATTCAACTCCGTCGCGGATCGTTTAACTTCAGTCCCAACATTCGCAGGCGCTGGGAAGACTACCCGATTGTGGAGACGGGCGCCAATCCGCCGCAGGTTCTGATGTTCAATGCGGTCGGCGGCAGCACGCACCACTGGGCGGGCCATTTCCCGCGCTTTCATCCGTCCGATTTCAGAGCCCGCTCGCTCGATGGAGTTGCCGATGATTGGCCCATCGACTACGAAGAGCTCAAACCCTACTACGAACAAAACGATCTCGATTGGGGCGTTTCCGGACTGAACGGAGATCCTGCGAATCCTCCGCGCTCTCCGCGCCCGACGTCGGTTCTGCCGATCGGCGTTCTCGGCGCAACGATCGGTAAAGGCTTCGACAAACTGGGCTGGCACTGGTGGCCGTCGGATAACGCCATCATCTCGCGCGACTACAATAACCGCCCGGCATGCGGCTTGCACGGCAAGTGCATGTTCGGCTGTCCGATCGGGTCAAAGGCCTCGACGGATGTCACGCATTGGCATAAAGCGATTCGGAAAGGAGCGGTGCTGCAGCCTTGGTCGCGGGTGCGCGAAATCACGGTCGACGCGCGAGGCAGAGCGAAATCGGCGCTTTACTACGACCGGCAGGGCGCTGTGCACGAGCAGCCGGCAAGAGTGATCGTCGTGTGCTGCAACGGAGTGGGAACGCCGCGCTTGCTGTTGAACTCGAAATCGAACCTGTTCCCGGAAGGATTGGCTAATTCCACCGGGCTGGTTGGCAAGAACTTCATGACGCACCCGTTCCGAACATTGGAAGGCGTTTTCGAAGCTCCGATGGACGGGCACTTGGGTCCGTTCGGGATCCCGGCCATGAGCCAGCAATTCTATGAGACCGACACTAACCGCGGTTTCGTTCGTGGATACACGCTGCTTCTCGAGCGTTCCTTCGGGCCTCTGCATCAAGCTTGGGGCAGTTTTTCCAATCATCCTGTTGCTTGGGGTGAGAATCACCATAAGGCTATGCGCCAGCGGTTCCCACATTTGATCCGTGTCACCGTTATGGGTGAGGATTTGCCGGAAGAGCGCAACCGGGTGGAGATTGATCCGAATCTGAAAGACACAAGCGGGATCGCGGCGCCGCGCGTCGTATACAGCTACAACGAGAACAGCTTAAGAATGCTTGAACACGGCGGTAAGATGGCACGACAGGCCTTGGAAGCGGCCGGAGCAATCGAGATTCTTGATAGCGGCCCAGTTACCCCGGCATATCATCTGATGGGAACGGCGCGGATGGGAGCAAATCCGCGCAGGTCCGTGGTGAACGCATCGCATCGAGCGCATGACGTGCCGAACCTGTATATCGTTGACGGAAGCTCGTTCGCAACCTCAGCGGCGGTGAATCCCACGTCCACCATCGGTGCGCTTGCGTTGAGGGCTGCCGAGAAAATCTGGCGGGAACAGAGAACTTAGACGGCGCTAATCGAAGACGCTCACCGGCATCGCACCAACAGCGGAGATTAAAGGCCGGAAATCCATGAATGGCAAGATGTCCCGTTCGATCTCGATGCCCGGCGCGATCTCAATTAGTTCGAGTCCTTCAGACATAAGCCGGAAGACTGCTCTTTCGGTGACGTAGAGAACCTCCTGTCCGTGTTTTCTGGCAAAATCGCCGGAGAACGTGATTCGTTCCACGCGGTCCACAAATTTGCGGACCTTACCAGGCTGCACGATGTTAAGGCGGCCGTGCGACCAGGACACCTTCGAACCTTGCGCGTCGAAGGTTCCACAGAATACTACCTTTTTGGCATTCTGAGCGATTTCCATGAAACCGCCAGGGCCGATCAGGTTGCCTGCGAGATGCGAGACGTTCACATTTCCACTACGATCCGCTTCACCCATGCCCAGGAACGTGATGTCGATACCTCCGCCGCTGTAATAATCGAACTGTTCGATCGACGGAACGATGACCTCGGGATTGCGGGCGGCTCCGAAGAGGCGGTCGTCCAGCATTCTTCCGTTGTGAACGCCTTGTTCCACACTCATCCAGAGTTCGTCCGAGGTTCCCTGCTCGGCAATCACGCCAAAGATGCCGCCTGGAATTCCGAATCCGAAATTGAGCGATGCGCCGTTGCGCAGTTCCAGTGCAGCACGTCGAGCAATGATTCTGCGTTCCAGCTTGTCAGGAACAGATGCAGCCATGCGACCCAGATGAGCTCGACGGGCGCCGGAGATGGATGAATCGTATGCCAGGTTGTAGAACTGCTCCTGGCGCGGCTCCTCAACGACCGCGTCGACCATGATGCCCGGAACACGCACACTGCGTGGAAGCAAGCCGCCGGATTCGACAACCCGGCGCACCTGCGCAAGCACCTTGCCGCCGCAGTTGTGCGCGGCGAGCGCGACGGTGTGAATGTCCATGTCGATCGGTTCTTCTTCAGGACTGAGATTGCCTCGTCTGTCGGCATAAGTGGCGCGGATGATCGCGACCTCTACTTTGAAAGGCTTGTAGCGGAGAATCTCTTGACCATCGACATGCATCAGCTCGATCAGTTCTTCGCGGCTGCGCTGGTTGCACCGTCCTCCGTCTTGCCGCGGATCGACGAATGTTCCAATCCCGGATTGTGTGAACAGACCAGGCCGCCCTGCTCCAATTTCGCGCAATAACTGCTGAACCACTCCGCCGGGGAAGCAGTACGCCTCGATCTTTTCGTCGCGGATGAGTTGCTGGATTCGCGGCGACCAGGTAAAGTGCGCCGCGATTACTTTGCGCAGCATGCCTTCGTGAGCGAACCGATTCGTGCCGAGTGCCTCGCGATCGCCGAGGCCGAGCGAGTGGACTAGAGTCAGGTCGCGAGGATGTCCAGTCTCGAGAAAGCGTTGCTCCAGAGCGGCAAAGATCGCCTCCGCCGAAACCATTCCGGCTCCGTTGCCGCTGATCGCGACCGTATCTCCATCGCGAACGAGTTCTGCCGCGTCCCGGGCATTCAAGAACGTTGCGCTCATCGCTGACCTATTTATTTCGAAAGACGGGCTTGCGCTTTTCGCTAAACGCTTGCACGCCTTCTTTGCAATCTTCCGTAGCGAGAGCCTGCGCAGCGGAGCTGGCGTGATGGTGGCGCAGATCGCGATGAGCGGTTGTCAAGATGCCTTTGGTGAGAGCCATCGCCGCGGGAGCATTCGCGGATAGCCGTTCCAGCCAAGCATTTAGTTGCCGGTCTAAATCGTCCGCATCGTCGGCTAGCGCCGTGATCAAGCCCCAATTCAGCGCGAGATCGGCACTAATCGGCGTACCTAGCAGAGTCAGATGGCGAGCCCGGCTCATGCCGATCGTCTCGGCCAAACGACGAACGCCCATCCACCCGGAGATCATGCCCAGAGTTACTTCGGGCGATCCGAACTTCGCCGGCTTCACTGCGATTCGAAGATCCGCAGCGAGCGCGAGTTCCAATCCGCCGCCGAGAGCGTGCCCCGAAATAGCAGCGATGACGGGTTGACGCAGCGCGGCTAAAGCTTCCAACACCTTGATGCCGTACAGAATCCAATCGCGTTCCATCTCAAGCGGCGAAAGCGTGCTCCAAGCTTCGATATCTCCGCCTGTACAGAAGAACCGCCCGCGCGCGCGGATGACCACGACTCTGATGTCGCGATCTGCTTCGATCCCGGAGATGATCGAGTCGAGTTGTTGGAGCATCTGCACAGTGAGTGCATTGCCCTTGTCCGGGCGATTCAGAGTGATTTCAGCGTATGCGGCGCCGAACCGTTCGTGGCGCGAAAAGACAATCTCAGATTCCATAGGTTTTTCGCCTGCTTCTCCCTAAAATCGCGGAATGGTCAAACCGCCATTGACGGAGGGCGCACGCGCGCCCGATCCCGCGAATCGCGCCGGTCACTCTAGCGGTGGGTCTACTGGCCTTCATTCTTCAATTAGTGCCAATGCGGCGTACGCGGTGGGCATAACCACTCTCGTTAGCGGTGAAGAGGATCTCGAGGCGCTCGGAGAAATGGGGATTGTAGACCAGCGCGGGCCGGAAACAGGCGATGCACGAAGCGCGACGGTGTCTTACGCTCGGATAGACCAAGCCGTTTGCGCCTGCATTCAGTAAATCGCGCGCGAGCGATTGTGAGGCGGCGTAACATCGCGGAACAGGCTCAGGTTCGAGGAATTGCGAGAAGTTCTCCGGAGGTTCCAGGAGGTGGAAATCCGCGTGGAAGTCGGCGAGCCAATCGTCGTAGGTCGAAAGGTCGCGCGGAGGGCGTTGGTAAGGCGCGTCGGGAACGATGATATCGCTCAGACGGAGGCTTTTGTGGTAGACGGCTTCGGCGAGGGAGGCTTTTTGCGAGTCCGCGGCATACCAGGCGCCACGGGTCCCGTCGTTGAATCGGGACCCGAACTCATCTGGATGCGTGAACGCGGCATTTACAATGTGCGCGTTCGGAATGCCGTAGACCAGCTCGAAGGTGCTGATGCCGAAGGATCCTCGCTGTTCGCCCTGTACACGATCATTGGTAGCGCCATCCAGCAAGACGAGTTCGTCCAGCTCTTTGCCGTTTTCGGCAAGCGACGAGAGTACCGTGCCACTTTCGCTATAGCGCGAAGGGATCAGCCGATGCGCATTCTCCCAATCGAATGCGCGAAGGGGAAGGTCTATCAACGGCCTCCACGCCACGCGTCCAACATGCGGCGCACCTGAAACATGGCAGGCTGGCCGTGGCGGACCATGTATTCGATGGGGGCGACGCCGCCGAAAAGCGGCCCTCGGTTGCCTAACACGACCCAGCGATCTGCCCAGTCGTCTCCAAAATAAATGTGTAGAGCTTTGTAAATACCGATCACCAACGAGATTCTCAACAAAGTGTCCTGGTTTAGCTTTTGCCTCCTGGGCGCGGTTTTCCAGGCGTGGAAAGTGGAGGATGCGATGCCGCCAAGCAGGCCGCGTGATTGCGATTCCGTGAGTTCCCATCGTCGGGCGATCTTTACGAAGGCTTTGATTGCGCTAGCGCTCAGCTGTTCCCGCACTTTCGGATTTGTCAGGTCGGGCGAGCGGTCGAAGGAGTAGCCGGCAATGAGCGGCGGGGCTTCCAGCGTGGCCACGAGTTCTCGATTCCGTAATCAATTATCCACGAAATCGAGGGGTCACCGCAACTGAGTGCGGACAGGATGAGTAGTACTATCGGCACTACTGGGAGCGGTATTGAGAGCGCCATGGGGCGTGGAGACGTGCGGCATAGCGACTTTCAGGCGGCGTTTTCCTCGCGAACGATTTGCTCAAGGGCCCATCTCTCGAAGAGATCGGGCTTGATTTCGAGCGCCCGGACCTCCACTTCGGTGATCGAAAAATCGAACCCGTTTCCGGCGGGCTCCCAGACATCATGGCGCTGTTCGTGCACGGCCTGGATGTAGGATTTGGCGGCTTTCGTGAGCTGAATTCTTTGTTCGCGCCTGCGAGTTTCCTGGCGTTCGCGCAGTGTGGCGGCGTCTTTTTCACGTTGCCGGCGGAGGCGGTTTTCCTGGATGCTGAGATTGTTCAACTGGCGCTGATAGAGGAGGAAGATCTTCGCTTCGATGAGCTGGTTGCGTACGTGTGGGTCCTCTTGCGCGTATTCGGCGGCGAGTTCGATGCGGCCCACCGCGTAGATACCGAATTCGAGGGCCGGAATTCGAAGCAAACGCCATTCGGTGTCGGCAAGAGATTGAACGAGATGCTGCTCTTGCTCACCGACCGGTTTGTAAGTAGAAAAGAAACTTGCGATGTGGGCTTCGTAAGCGGCGGCGTCATCGGACGGCAGCAGGACGGTGCGGCCGGTAAGCCCGGTTTTGACCGCGTTGAGAGACGATTTCCCTTTGCCTTCGGGCGAAGTGGGACCGGTCGAGAGCTGAGCGTTCCTTTGGTTGGCAGTTATTTGAGCGTGGCTGGACATGGTTGGCTCCTGAGAAATGGAAAAGCTCACGAACGCGCCGACGCGCACTTCGTGAGCCTGGTGGAAGATAGCACTGCAAGGAGCGGAAACGTACTTTTGGCATGTGGAAAACGTAGGGAAGTGGGTGTGCAGAAGGGAGATAAGTAAATTTTGCAGATTTGTGATTGCCGTTGAACGATGGAGGAATTCACGGTTTCCGGAGCGACTGAGGGGCTTTGACTCGTGCCATTAATCCGTGACCATTCTGGCAAAATAGTTAAGCCTATGGACACGTTATCGCGCGATAACGGGAGTGAGGGCGTCATCGAATCGCTCTGCTGCTTGGTTCATGAAAAGCGCCTCGTCGTCGTTGTCTGCAAGGGGCCGAAAACCGTCAATTGGCATGTGGCAAAGAACAGTCGGCAATGCTGAGACTTCCTCATTCGTGAGGTCGTGGGGAAGGAATTTTTCGGCATCGTCCATGTGACGAAAGATAGCCCGAAGTGGCGAGACATGGAAGCGCGAAAACTACCGTTTGTGAAACGTAGCAGTGCCGGGGGCCTACATAAACTTTCTTCGTTTGAAGGCTTTTACATCAGCGCCGGACAAATCGAACCATTCCCCGTTCTTCCTCTTTGCTTCAAACCTCTGGTGCCAGTAAGCTTCGATCCCGACAGGATCATCAGTGCGTATGGTGTGAACTGTGACAAGCTTTTCCGGCATCTGAATTGATAGCTCGTACTCTCGCCGACCCGCGGCATTGCTTCTGCCAAGCTTGTAATACGCGCCTGATTTCATCAGGTAGACAAATCCAATCGTCGGGTCATCAGGTGCAGCGTCAACCGGTGAAGCGGTTTTGGACGCGATAGGACGGCAGAGTGCCTCCACGTCTTCATACCCTGCACGCCTCTCGCAGTACGACACGATTTTTGCCGCAGGCTGGTGTTTTGATCCTAGGCGGGCAAATACGTTGTGACTTGGGAAGTGTTCGTCAGAACGGGACTTCATCTTGAGTTCTCCGCGTACCGGGAAGCGGCCTAATTCACGTATGAGGGAAATGAAGTTGGCGATAAGGTCATCGTCCGCGTATGCCTTATTGAATTGGTTCGGCGCAAACCCGGCCTCGCGTAAAGCATCACCCCAACGCGCCCAAAATTTGCCGTGCCAGTCCGCTTCTCTGATGCCCGTTTCGTGGCGAAACCTCGCAATGCCTAGCGGCTCCCCGCCGTTACCTTTGGCTGTGCACCGAATCTCCGCAAGAATATGTTGCTTATCCATGACATTGCATCGCCTTCAGGCGATTTCCAGCCGCTTTAGCCTGATTCGCTCGCGGTGAACATGCGCGAGGTCGTATTGCGCCTGCTGCGAAAGCCATGTTTCGGCACTGCCGCCGAAAACCTTTTCCAGCCGCACGGCCATTTCTGGCGTTATGGCGCACCTCTCGTTTACGAGTTCAGAGAGCGTCTTACGGGACACGCCAAGGGCTTCCGCCGCCTGCGTGATGGTCAATCCTAAAGGCTCAATGCACTCGCGCAAAATGAAGCCTCCGGGGTGGGGTGGATTTTTCATCGGCATGGCTAAACACTCCCTTGGTTAGTGATAATCGACATAATCAACGTCCAGCGCATCGCCTTCCACAAAACGAAAGATTACGCGCCAGTTTGCCCGCACGGTCACGCCCCAAAAACCTTTCAGGTCGCCTTTAAGCAGATGCAGCCGAAAACCCGGTACATCCATTTGCGACACGGTAGGGGCCACGTCAAGCCGCGCCAGAATATCGCGAGCTTCGTAACGTGTTCCGCCGTCACGCCTCGGGGGTCGTCGTCCTCGTAAAGGCGCTTCAGCCCCTTGTGGCGGATATTCTTTATCATCGGGTACTGTAACCCGTAAGGTTACAGCGTGTCAAGCTTTCTGTGGACCCGCCACAAGGGCGGGGCCTATTCATAACTGGCATTGACTCGCGTAATCTCGGCGGCGTAAGCTAAGAATTCTTGGTATGGGACGCAAGGCGCGAAAGAACGATTCGTTGCCCGGATCACTGGACATGTTGATTCTGCGGACGCTGTCGCGGCGCGACCTGCATGGATACGGCATAGTCCAGTTCATTCAACAATCGTCCGACAATGAGCTGCTGGTCGAGGAGGGCTCGCTGTATCCCGCTCTCCAACGGCTCGAGCTGAACGGCTGGATCGAGGGCGTCTGGGGCGTGACGTCGAATCATCGGCGGGCGAGGATCTATAAGATCACGGCGGCCGGCCGCAAACAGTTGGCTGTTGAAACCCGGAAGTACACGAAACTCACGCTGGCGATCGCGCGCGTGATGGGAGCCGAGTGATGTTGCGAAGGCTGCGGTATTGGATAGAGAGCGCCAGGCGCAGCGAGGCACTGCGTGAGGAAATGGAACTCCACCTTGCGGAGAAAGCTGCGGAACTCGAAGCAGACGGTATGACGCAGGAGGGCGCGCGGGCTGAAGCGCGCAGGCGATTTGGCAATGTCGGCCTGAAGCACGAAGAGTCACGGGAGATTTGGATGACGCGGTTTTGGTCGGAACTTGGCCAGGATGTCCGCTATGGCTGTCGCACTATAGCTGCCAATAAGGTCTTCAGCATTCTAGCCGTACTGCTGCTGGCGCTTGGAATCGGAGCCAATACTGCGATCTACAGCTTGATGGAGGCGATCCTGTTGCGCTCGCTTCCGGTGGCCGATCCCGAGTCGCTGGTGGTCCTGAATTGGCATAGCCCGCCTCCCTTCAACGCCAGCAAGCAATGGGTCCACGTCATGCATGGGGTGCAAGGCCTTGCCTGGCCGGGCGGCAAAGGCACTATGGTCAGCGGGATGTTCCCGTACGGCGCGTTCGAGGCGCTTCGCGAGGAGAATTCCGTCTTCTCCACGCTTTTCGGATACTTCAACGGACTAACCCGTACCGTGTCTATCCGCGGGCAGGCCACAAGCGCCAGGGCGGAGTACGTCACGGGCGACTATTTTCGCGGCTTGGCAGTGTCGCCGGCCGCGGGACGCCTGATCGACTCCGAAGACGACCGTCCAGGCGCAGCGCCGGTGGCTGTAATCAGTTTTGCTACAAGCCAAAGCCGCTTTGGAGGCCCCTCGAATGCGATTGGCCAATCGATTCTCGTCGATAACACTCCTTTCACCGTGATGGGCGTTGCGCCGCCCGAATTCTTTGGAGTAGATCCTGCGGTGGCCCCGGATCTCTATCTTCCGTTGCACACGAATCTGCTCGTAGACGGCGCCGCAGCGGCTCGCATGTATAGCGACGAAAACTTCTACTGGATTGAAATGATGGGCCGCCTGCGTCCCGGTGTAAGCATGGCGCAGGCGCAGGCAGCGCTGGCTCCTCGGTTCCATCAATGGGTTGCCACGACCGCAACTACAGACGGTGAGCGGGCCAAACTGCCGGCGCTGACGCTGAATCCCGGCGCCGCCGGTCTGGGCAGTTTGCGCCGCAGGTATTCAAAGCCTCTTTACGTGCTCCTGATGATGGTGGCATTGATCCTGGCGATCGTGTGCGCGAACATCGCCAATCTGCTGCTGGCAAGGGCCGCCGCGCGACGGTCCGAAATGGCTGTCCGGCTCAGCCTGGGAGCGGGACGGTTCCGGCTGGTGCGGCAGTTGCTTACCGAGAGTGTGATGCTGGCGTCCCTGGGCGGAGCATTAGGGGTCTTGTTTGCGGTCTGGGGCATGCGAACAGTGACGTTTCTACTCTCCAGAGGGCATGAGAACTTTACGCTGCACGCGGAATTGAACTGGAACGTGCTGGGCATGACGGCAGCGCTCTCCGTGATTTGCGGACTGTTATTTGGCCTTGCTCCAGCGATTCAGTCGACGCGTCCGGACGTGATGCCGGCGCTAAAGAGCCGGGGGGGCGGACCGCGCCGCCGCGCGCAGCACGTTCTGGTGGTCGCCCAGATCGCGTTCTCTTTTCTCCTCCTGGTGGCCGCAGGTCTGTTTGTCCGGACACTCGACAAGCTGCAGTCCGTCCAACTGGGATACGCCCGCGAGAACATTCTTCTGTTCTCGTTGAACGCGCGACAGGCCGGGTATCGCGACCCGGAGATCACGACTTTTTACACGGACCTGCGCAAGCGCTTTGAATCGATCCCCGGAGTGCGCAGCGCGTCGCTTTCGCAATCCTCGATCATCAGCGCCGACCGTGCCGGCGCGACATACAGGGGGACAATCAGGATCGGCGCTGTCACCGTCCAAGGCGCAGGCGTCCTGGTGGTCGGACCGCGTTTCCTCACGACGATGCGGATTCCGATCCTGGCCGGGCGTGAGATTGACGAGCATGACCAAGCGGGGTCCACGCCGGTTGCAGTCATCAGCGAGCGGCTGGCGCGGACTTACTTTGGGAACGAGAATCCGGTGGGCCGGCGCATCACGTTCGTGGACGAGAATCGCGATCTCGAAATCGTCGGCGTGTCGGCGAACGTGCGATACGGTGATCTGAAACGGGACGAGAGTCCAATGACCGTGTTCATAGCGGTAACCCAGTTTTCTCCGGAGGGAGTAACCTACGCGCTGCGCACCGCGGGTGATCCGCTGAGGTATGTCAAAAGTGTGTACGAGATCGTGCGCAAGGCGGATTCACGCATACCCGTCACAAGCGTGCTCACACAGGCGGCGGAAATCGATCGAACAATCAGCCAGGAAGTCACGTTCGCGAAACTATGCACGGGTTTCGCGATTCTCGCGCTCCTGATCGCGTGCGTGGGGCTCTACGGGACGATGTCCTACAATGTCGCGCGGCAGGCCGGCGAGATTGGAGTCCGTATGGCGCTGGGAGCACAACGCGGCGCCGTGGTATGGATGGTTCTGCGCCGCGTTCTACTACTAGCGGCGGTGGGACTCGCGATCAGCGTGCCTGCCGCGTTAAGCGCGTCCCAGCTTGTCAAATCGTTTCTGTTCGAGACGCAGCCCAATGATCCGGGAACCCTGGCGCTGGCGGCTGTCGTCCTCCTAAGCGCGGCGATTCTCGCTGGATATGCGCCGGCAAGGCGAGCGTCCCGAATCGATCCGGTGGCGGCTCTGCGCCAGGAGTAAGACATGGTCCTTCATACCGCAAGCAGGCATGGAAATGGCGCACTAATTCACTCCCTCTCGAACACGAGCACATTCGGCGTGCTGCGTCCCGGCGCATGTACGGCTATCGTTAAGGTCTTCCCATCCTTAGAAACACTGACCTGCTGCGTATTTACCACCTTTCCGTCAATCTTGTCGCTCAGCTCTATCGTGCTTTCGTTTACCCGCCGCGCCGAGGACATAATTTTCACCCCAGAGCCTACGTTCGGATAATCCTTGCCGTCGAACTTCACGTTCCTTGTCCCTTCTCCCGAAGTTCTGAACGAAAGGCCATCCCCTTCAAACGGCCTCACCTGCAACGTGTATACGGTGTCCACCTGTTGGTTCGTGCTCACCCAGTCGCCCGCAAAGCCCGATCCCGCTCCTCTGCGCTCGTATACATAAACGAGGTGAGTCGTCTTGCCGTGGTCGCCGATAGAGGTGAAATCATCATGCAGCGTGTTGCCGTCCTTCGACAGCTTCCAGATGCCCTTGATCTCGACGCGGCCGTCCTTCTTGCGCACGCCTGTCCACTCATCCGGACTTACTTCCGTCACGGCAAACGTGGTTCCGAAATTTGCGGGCTGATCGGTTCCGTCCACAACAATTGTCTCGGGGTTCCCGCCGCCAAAATCGAACGAGTATTTGTTCCCGCCCCCTCGGTAATCACCTCAAAACCGGCCATACGTTATCACTTCAAAACCGGCCAATGGGGGTGACCCAGAACAAGAGTAGTTATACCGCGCGGACCCCGCTTTCGCAACTTTTTCTGTTTATGAAGGCCGAAAGTTGTAGACTGGCGAGTAGCTGATTGGAGGATACGGCCACGCAGGGATGCGACCGGAGCGCCGATTCAGGTGCCGGAATACGAAGGAGCCGCCCACCGGCTCCTTCTGATAGTGGACTCCTTCGCTGAGGGTGACTTGTTGAAGATCTTTCCAGGTTTACTTCTCCTGAGTGCCATTTTTCTGCCAAATGCATCGGCAGAAGACCTGTGTAATCTTGCACGCCCTGTAAGCGCGTTCGTCACTGCAAGGCAGAGCCGTTTAGCCTCTCTGCGAGACTTTGCGAGACAGAATAGACTTTCGTTTGGAATCGAATCGGCGTCCGACCTCGATGAGCAGGTGTCGATCAGAACGGCACCAGGATCGGCTGTTTCAGTGTTGTCCGCGATATTGGGGCCAAGCTCAAAACCTAGCTTCCGATGTCTGAATGGCGTGGTCGTTATACGGGATCGCACAGCTTCCAAGCCGCCGACTTGGTTAGACACCACGGTGCCTAACTTTCAATCGAATAGGTCACCTCTCGGTTTGGCGAATAATATGTTGTGGATGTGCGTCGAAGTCGTGCTGAATCCGCAACAGCAGAGTTTCGCAGGAGATTTTCTCGGCGATCTTGGAGAACAAGTAGGCCCGTTCCACATAGCACATGCGACCGTTCGTACCCTGCTTTGTCAGCTCGTTGCATCATCTCCCGGCAGTGTGTGGATCAGCGGAGATGTAAGCCCGCCCACCGGTACAAGTTGGACTAATCGCCTCTGGACGCTCGTGCCCTATGAAAGGGAGCGCCGCTAGTGAGACCATCCTAGCCTGATTCTGCGAGCGATCCGAGCTTGCAGCATTGAATGCATTCTGGCCCAAAGCGATAAATCCCGGGAGCGCGAGGGCAGCGCCCTCGCAGTAAAGAAACCTACTTCCTTATTTATGATTCGGCGGGCGCCTTGGTGCGCCAACTGCGTGGCCCGCACTTGAGCACATGGCCGTGATGCAGCAGGCGAATCGTCTCCCGCCGAATGTGGACCGCGGCTTCGATCCGCCGCAGAGACCACCCCAGCCGTCCCAGCGCGATTACTTGCTCTCTCTTGTCCTTGCTCAAGACATTGCTCACGTTGACGCAGGGTATTCCCCGCATCCGAATCAATGTCCTGGATCAGATTCCCTATTGGCCGGTTTTCAGTTGATTATCGTTGGCCGCTTTTGGGCGATTCCCGAGGGGCCCAGGCTCGTTACCTTCATCTCGTCGCTCAGCGTGCTCTTTTGCGGATTGAGTTTCCAGTCGCCCACCATTGGATCGTCTGCCGCCCACGCGGGCGCAGCCGCCGCAAGGCAGGCCAGCGGAAGCAACAGAAATGCACGTTTGCACATGGACCCTCCTTGGCCCATAGCGGGAGCACGTTGGCGTCCAACTAGACGGCGCATCGCGTAGCCGCTGAAGCTAGCCTAATTGCCTCTGGAATTGGCTGATCCGCTTAGATTTTCGCCGGTCGGCCACGATTGGAGATTGCTGCCGGCCGACTGTTTCCTGAAGTTCCGGTGTTCGCAACTGAACAGCGCAGTCGAAAAACGAAATTCAAAGCCTGCGATTCCGCGTCATGTACTGTTTGTTAGCCACGATTATGCCTCAATCATTTGCTCACCTGCCAAGAACCGCAAGCTCTCTGGCAGTTGCCAATGTCAGCGATGCCGACTTATCGTCAACTTGGATTTGCTGAGCTGGAATGTAGGGGCTCGGGCCGAGGTCGTTCGCCCTCACTTGCGATGAAGTTTGCAACAGAGCCTGAACATTTGGGGTGCTGGGACCGGTTCCGGGCGTTTCAATCTGCACCTGACTTTGCAACATGCGCGACCGGATGTTTTACAGGACCCTCAAGCCATGTTGCCAAAATTTACCGTTTTTGAGACCGTTACACCCCAAACTGCCGCAAATGATGGTCAAGATGTTTGTACATTAAAATCGCCCACTCCTCCGGCGTCATCTTCCCAAAGAAACTATGCGGATTCTTCGTACACCCCGGCGCCCCTCCCGCCACAAATTTGTCAATTAATCCCGATAACCGCTCCCGTTCGCTGCAGAAATCTCGTTCGTCCCCCACAATGAGGCTCTTCGCCGTCGGCGAATTCTTCCGTAGCGGGTCTTCGTTGCGAAACACCATCGGCTTCACCAGCCGCCCCATTAGCCGTGCGGGTAGCGCTCCCTTTTCGGGCACCACTTCTCCTACCGCCCACTGCATACTCACCGAGCAATGTGCCAGCATCTGCGCCGCCGTCATGTTGCCCCAGCGCCTCTCACTTTGCGGCTCCAATTTTCCCAGCCGCGTCTTTACCCCATTCGCTACCGTCGCATCGAACAGGTTCTTCATGCTCACATGCCTCCCTTCCCTTGAATGAGAACAACCAAGAGCCCCGGGTCGAAAAGGTCATTTTTCTGCAGTTCACCGATTGAATATCCGATAGGCGCAGCTTCACAACGACCTCTTTTTGCGAAGCCGTTTTGTCCACTTTGACGAGAAAACGCGTTACCGCTAAATGTCAGCAACGCCTACTGTACGTCTAAATGGATTAGAGCACGCCAGCGGTGTTTTTCGCGATTGATCCGCTCATGCGCGGCTGGTTAGTTTACAGTTGACCCGCGCCAGCACTGTAGAAGCTCGTAGATCGCCTCGCAACAGGCGATTTCGGTAATGCTGCTCGCGAGTCACTCGCGAGTCACTAGATTACGGTCGCGGCAGAAGGGGTGTAAGATCTGGCAATTAGAATTGTCGGAAACTTGTTTCCACGGTCACCCTGAACGCGACGGGTTTGCCGTCCTTCTGAGCAGGCTGAAAGCGCCAAAGCGGCAGCACGCGCAAGACATTTTCATCGAGCCCCAAGCCGAGCGGCCGGGTGATCTTGGGGGAATGAGCGCGCCCGTCCTTCCCCACGATAACCGAGATCAAAACGGCTCCGCTGTGCCTCTGGGCGCGAGCTAGCTCGGTGTTATCGGCGTTGATAGTCAGCAAGGCTATCGGCGGAACGTCTGGCTTTTCTGTTGAAGAAGGCTCGCCGGAGGTGGCCCCCCTTGAGTCGAAACTGTATACAAGTCTGCGGTACGACAGGTATCGCTCCGAAGTGAGCAGGACTTCACCGATGCTGGCTAATACAGAGGGGCCTGAATCATTTGGCCCGAATCCTGAAATTTCCAGATTGATGTTGCGTTTCGCTCCCGATGGACATTTGTTTAGATATGGTTGCGAGGGGATCATGGGAATACCGATATTGTCAAGCCGCAGATGCGCAATGCCGTCCGTTAGGTTGATGGAGCTTACCTGAACAGCAATGTCGCAGCTCCCTTTGATGCGGCCGATTTGATCCTTCCTGATGTGGACCTTTGCCTCATTGCCGATTTTTGGAAATAGGAATTGCTGACCGACTAGAGAGGTTAAGTCTTGGTCCGGCGCTTGCGCCCAGCAGCAAAGGCCGAAAATGACTGCGAGGAGCGACGCTCGGATGGTGGACATGCCTTTAGCATTGCACTTCGAACGCCGAACGAGATAAGCCGCGAAATTCGCTTCTATTTCCAATCTGGGCAGGATCAAAAGATAACCTGCTTGCGACCGTCAAGTTGACGGGAAACGCGCATCTCGAGGCGTTGGCGCAACACCCAACAACCATTCTCGAAGAAAAGGAAGCAACCCCATGTTTTTGAATCGCGTTATTCTCATCGGTTTCACAGGCAAGGAGGCAAAGCACTCCAAGCTGCCGGGCGGCCGAAGCGTCACTCGACTCTCTTTAGCCATGACGAAACGCTACAAGGAAATCGAACTTACCAGTGGCGGGGCGGAATTCAAGCCAGGAAGTCGATGGCGGGTTGCCGAGCTTTTTCGTCCCCAGTTCGTCCCATCTCTTTGATTACTGCCTTGCTTGCCGATTTTCCCTAAGTCCTCGAAAAGTGATTCTATGATCGTCGCGACAGAAAGGTCACTCGAATTGTAGTCGAGGGGCCTCCGGGTGAAAGCCAGGATTACCCAGCGGGGGCGTGAATCAAGAGTCCGAATAGCCACCGGCGCGTTTTGAGTAACTTAATCGCGGCTCACCTAACTCAATTTACGCAGCTAACATCTCACAGGTCTATGCGAAGATCCTAACCCAGTAGTTTCGCCATCGGATCCCAATAGTGCGCTTTCCATCCAGAAGCCAGAGATTTCGCCTCGCCCTGAGGAAACCCCCTGTGGTCGAATACGATTCTGGTTCCGGAACCCTGTTCCATCAGCTCAAACCTAACAATCGAATAGACGCCCGCTTCCCAGCCGCCTGTGCGCCAGGCCTGCACTATTCGTACGTTCGGCACAAGTTCCACGTGTCGTCCGGTAATGTATCCGCCGAACAGTTTGAACGCGCCTCCCGCTTCATGACTGATCTCGGCTGGCTTATCGGACAGATTCATTTCCCGAATCACTCCACTCAGCTGTATGACCTTCTGAAACTGTTTAGCTTCAGTCAGCGCCTCGTAGACCCGCTTTCGGTTCGCCATGAAAATGGGCGATTGATGAATCGCATCCGAGGTATGAGAAATCCCGTCCTCCGTTTCCGCCCAGGCGTTAACCGAACCCCAGGCCAGACCAGCTAGCCCAATTGCAGCACCACCGATCCCCTGCCGCCGTGTGAGCCCATTGGCCGGCGCTTGCAAAACCGTTCTATCGTCCATAGTTCCCCTCGCATTTCTCTTGATTGTCAGGATGAAAGCCCACTGACATCGCCGCTGGGGCCTTCTCCGCTGAAGAGCTTTTTGCTGATGGTTGGTTCGCTCTCCGGCGTTACCTTTGAATGCGGCGAATGCGCGGAATCCGCACGTCGTTTAAAACCGAGCGTCTATTTCGTCCATGTTTCTGACGGTTGCGACCACAAACCGAAAGGTATAGTCCATACTGCTCGCCCCGTCACGGTATCAGCGCCTTTCCACTCTGGTGAGCTTCAGGTCTGCAAACGGCGCCCATACCCCTCCTTTATCTTTCTGTTCCATGTACCATTGCCATGTTCCGTCCCTTGAGTTCCAGCGATACGTATTCCGAAAGGGGCCGTCGGGGTACTCAAACGCGAACCGAATCTCGTTCCCTTCACGAATTCCGTAACCGAGGGTTTCTGAGTATCGGGCTCCGAACGTATCTAACAAGTGCAAGATATATCGAGCTTTGATCGGATCGTACCCGAGGAACCAAATGGCGTCGTATGGCCGTTCGTCGGCGGGCGCACTGGTTGCAGTCTTCTCTTTTATTCGGAGGAATTGGTGATTCAGCACCCACTCGGCGCGCACATCATGGTGGGCCTGACGGCCCAGCACTGTACCCAGAACAATCCAGGTTCCGGCGAGGTGATCTGCCAAATCGTCGCGCCATTCTACCGGTCCTTGGGCGGCGGCCGGCCACGTCAATGCTATTGCCACTAACAGTGCCCATTGCGCTTTCACTCGGCGCCGTTTGCAGATCGGTCTACGTTCGCCGTCGTGACTCGACACGTGACTATGCATCTGGCTCCCTCCATTCATGCCTCTGCACCGGCCGGCCGCTAACCTAATTCGCTTTTTACGCGGCGAAGAGATTCGCCATCCACGCAGTCCAGGCGGACTGATCGCGCGCCACGACCGCCGCTGCGGTGTCGCCGTAGAAATAGAGGCTCACTGTGACCCATGCTTTCTTGCCGGCCGGGGCCGCGGTGGCAAACATCGCGCCCGGAGCAGGCGAGTCGACGCGTAACAGCGTGTGTGGATTCTCGGCAGCACTGGCTGATTCGGCTTTGGCAGATTCAACGATGCCGCTCAAGGGAGGGGCGCCGTCGCCCGCATCGCGCCGCTCGCCCGGCGCTGCCCCCAGGACATTCAGGGCGCTCGCGAGCTTCTCCCATGCGCCCGCGAGCGGTGGCATCGCCATGAGTTGGATTTGCGAACTCGGCTGACCGGGGAAGTGCTCCAGGTAGAGCCGCAGAATGCTGAAGAGTGAGGGCCAGCCGGATTCGATTCCGGTCAGCTGATCGTCCCAATCATCGGTGTCGGCGAAAAGGCTGTGCACCACGCGCACCAGGCATGTGCCGCCGTCGCGTGCCTCCACAATCCATTCGGTGGCTACGGTGGGCGACTTCGGCCCCCAGGAACCTTCCTTTACGAAGCGATGCGGCGCTTCCCATTCAGTGATGGTGGAGACGGAGTCCATGCCGCCACCGAAGTGGGAAGTGACGGTGCCGCCAACGTGGCCATCCATCTCGGTGGGCACAAACCATGCGCCCACCCCCGGACCGGTGGCGATTGCTTGCCACACCTGTTCTGGGGTGCCCGGTACTTCCACTTCCACCTGCACCGAACGGCGCCCGTTCGCTTCTTTCTTCACGCTCATATTGCGGTCTCCTTGTTTTTTTGGGGTAAGGGGTGCGCCACCAGAACGAGGCGGTGCGGGCGTCCGCCCATGGCGGAAGCGTCATGATAACGGGCCACGAGCTGAGTGATCGCGGCAGTAAGTTCGCTGCTGAATTGCGCACGCTCGGCGGCCGAGCGGAAGCGGATCTCGGTATCGATCGAAAGCGTGGCAAGGCGCTTGCCGGTTTGACGAGCGCGGGTGACGAGTTCGCTGACTTCACGAACAACACGCGCGGCGAGCGCGATCAGATAGCCCGCCGACAGGCGGTCGCAGCTGCGGCCAGGGTCTGATGCGACGGGACCCATGGCGGCGGGCGATACGACATAAGACGACGCGGTGGCTTCCACCAAACGCTCTGTGATGCCGCCCCACTTGCGTTCGCTGGTAGGACGGACGAGGTGGTAGCTCTCCAGGGCGCGCAGGTGGTAGTTCACTTTTTGGCGTGGAAGGGAAAGGCGCGCGGCAAGAGTAGCCGCCGACGCGGGCTTCGACAATTCGGCCAGGAGCCGGGCGCGGACCGGGTCCAGCGCGGCGGCGGCGGCCTCCGGAGACTGTATGACCTCGACATCCAGCACGAGAATATTAGAGCATTGACAAATTAAATTGTCAAGAGAAAACCAAGCCTGCGATTCCGCATTCTGTACGGTTGGCTAACCATGATCATTGCTTCGGCAATTGGCTCACCGGCCAAGCGCGCGGCGGTATCTGGCCGTCACCAATATCAGCAATGCCGAGCTCGTCAACTTGGATGGATCCCGGCTTGCCTATGATCACGGGAGTCGTCCGGACACGATTCGTAAACGCTACGCGGTTTGAACGAGGCCGCTTTGGGGCGGACGCTTGCGCGTAAGTCGTCAGGCGGGTATATCATTTGGCAGGGCAACTGCAAACGTCGCCGAAGAACTGCCTACCGGCGGGTGGACCAAAGCGTTCGCGTAGCACGCATGTCATATCGTCTAACACCTTTTCGATTGAATGCCCGGATAAGCAATTGCCCTGCGAAATCTCAAGGAAGCGGCTCCTTCAAACGTCTCTATCTAAAGTGACTCGGCGCTCAACTCCTCGCCGCTCCCAGCCTTGCTGCGCCGACTTACTCCAGATAGAGTCATAGCGTTTATCACGGGCAAGCCGCATGGTGTCCGTCTCACGTCTGCGACTTGGGTGCTATGCGTCGCGCTGCACAAAGGCCAGGTTCCTGCAACGACTCGATTGTGGAAAATCAGTCGTACTCGAGCCAAACCAGGTTGGACTCGCGCTGATAGCCGGGTAGCCGGCTCAAGATGAAGATCGAGCGTTTCAGGACCGTCCCGCGCTCGCTCCCTGGGCGGCGAGAAGCTGGTCCAACTGCTCGAACTGCTCGCCAGACCAACTTATACTCCCAGAGGCCATTGCATCGTCGAGGGCTTTTTTTGAGGGATAGAGTTCGTGTATAACGACGAGCGTCTCGCCACCCGTTTCTTCGAAGGTCACCGTGGTGACGGGCCCATCTTCCTCACCTTCGTCATTCGTCCAGACCAGGCGGGAGTCCGGAGTCACTTCGACGTACCTGCCAAAGAATGACATCGGCTGCTCTGAGGAAGGGTGACTAAACACGAAACGGTACTTGCCCCCCGTACGAACATCGGCCTCGCAGGAGAAGGACACTCCACACGACTCCGGTACCCACCACCGCTGGAGCAGTTCGGGTTTGGTCCACGCAGCGAAAACGATATGCGCCGGACCGTTGAAGGTTCGACTCACGACGAGCTCACGCTCGGACTTCCGTTCCACTATCGTGTCGTACTTTGTGGCGTTGCTTTCACTATCTTTTGTTTCGTACATCGGCTTTCTCCTTTTGTTTTAATTCCTCGACCAGCTTGTCCAACTCGTTGAAGCGTGCGGCCCAGAGCTGGCGTTGCCGCTCGATCCATGCCGCCTCGGTGGCCAGTCCGCGTGGGCCGAGCTTGCAGGTCCGCACGCGCCCGACTTTCTCCGTCGCGACGAGCCCCGCCTGCTCCAAGACGCCGACGTGCTTCTTCATGCCCGTTAGCGTCATCTGAAACGTCTCGGCAAGTTCGGTGATCGAAGCATCCGCGCGGCCGAGCTGTTCCAGAACGCCGCGTCGGGTGGCATCCGAGAGCGCGGCGAACGAAGCATCGAGGACGGTACCCGTATACTGAACCATCTGGTTCAGTATACGACGCGGATTGGCGCCATGCAAGGAGTTTGAGCGCGCGCTGCGCTGCGAACTACCTTGTTGGCGCCGCTAGGGAACGACTTGTCGCCATGTGGTAGAGCAATAGTCATTTACGCTGACGTATAACGCGCTGGCGTTCGAGGGCAGCAATGGCGAGTATCGGTCCGGATGATGCGAACACGAGCGTTTATAGATACTAATGCGGCGCAGGTTCCCGGGCCTGCGGGTTTCATTTCCAAAACATAGAAATCGGCTATGCTCCTGTGGCAGCGCCACAGAGGTTTCATGATAATATGTGGCATCACCACACGAGATCCTCGATGGGCCAACCCAAATCCAAGCTCGATCTGTTGCAAGGCACGCTCGAAGTCATGGTTCTGCGGACGCTCGAAGTTTTGGGTCCACTGCATGGATATGGAATCGCGCGCCGTATCGAACAGGTCAGCGGGAAGCAGGTATTGCTAAACCAGGGGACGATTTATGCCTCGCTGGTCCGCTTGCAGCAGCGAGGGTGGATCGCGGCGAAATGGGGCACTTCCGACAACAACCGCAAAGCGAAATTCTACTCAATTACAAAGGGCGGCAAGAAGCAGTTGGCCCAGGACAGTGACTACTGGCAACGACTTTCAGAAGTAATGTCCCGGGTTCTCGCGATGCGCGGCGATGGAGGTGAGCAGTGACCTATTTTCTTCGAGAAACGCTTAACCGGATCCGCTCTTTCTTTCGCAAAGATCCGCTTGATCAGGAACTCAGTCAGGAGATGTCTTCGCACCTGGAGATGGCGGTCGAAGAAAACATCAGGCGCGGCATGTCAGCGGAACAAGCCCGGAGACAGGCGCTGGTACAGTTCGGTGGAATCCAGCAATCACTCGAGCTGCACCGCCAGACGCGCGGGTTACCCTGGCTCGATGTCCTGTGGCAGGATTTGCGTTTCACCCTCCGCACGCTGAAGCGCGATTACGGCTTCACAACCATCGCCGTGCTGATTCTCGCGCTGGGGATTGCGGCCAACGTCACGGTCTTCAGCGTGGTGAACACCATTTTGCTGCGGCCCCTGCCGTTTCCCGACGCGCAACGCCTGGTGCGAATTGTCGAGAAGGAGGCCGGGGCCAACGAATCGGCCCGGACTTATACGGCCGATGCCAGTCAGGACTTCCAGGAACAGAATCATTCGTTTCAGTCCGTCAGCGGGTACTTCGCCTTTACCGGCCCCGACAATTTCAAGCTCATTGGACACGATCAGCCGCAGCCTGTTACGGGGCTGCTGGTCGCTGAAGGTTTCTTTCAGACACTTGGCGTGGAGCCTTCAATCGGACGATTGTTCCGGCATGAGGAATTTGTCAAACACGCGAAGCCGGTAGCGTTACTCACTTATCCGTTCTGGAAGAGCCGGTTTGCAGGCGACAACAGCATTGTCGGCCGGACAATTGACCTGAGCAATAGCTCGGTAACGGTTATAGGAGTGCTGCCGCCTGCATTTGATTTTGGGTCCGTTTTCTCACCAGGGTCCCGGGTGGATCTCTTCGTCCCCTACATCATGGACGATTTCCGCGACGACGGGAATGATCTGGCACTGTTCGGACGCCTGAAACCAGGCGTGACGTTGGGGCAAGCACAAAGCGAGGCGGATCAAATCTTTCCGCAACTGCTCTTCGAGCACACGCACCCGGAATTCAAAGCGAACTACACAGGCCAACTAATCCGATTAAAAGACTATGTCAGCGGCAAGCTGCGGCGATCTCTGATTGTGCTCTGGTGTGCAGTTGGCCTGATTCTGCTGATTGTGTGCGTGAACCTTTCAAACTTGCTGCTGGCCAAATTGGCAGCACGCGCCAAGGAATTTGGAATGCGCAGCGCTTTGGGGGCTACACGAGGACGGATTGTGCGTCAACTGCTCACCGAAAGCATGGTACTCGCCAGCGCAGGAGCGGTCTTCGGGTTGGCATTTGCGTATCTGACAATCCGTTATCTTTCTCACCAGGGATCGATTGCTCTGCCGCTGCTGAATATGTTGCGTGTCGACGGAACAGTACTTGGATGGACGCTGCTGATCGCCATAGCCGCCGCAGTTCTTTTTGGATTAGCGCCGGGACTGCGGATGTCGGATCGCAATCTACAGGAATTGCTGAAAGATGGCGGAGGGCATGGGGCGAGCGAGGGTAGAACACATGGGCGCCTGCGCTCAGTCCTGGTGGTAATGGAAATTGCGCTTGCCTGCGTTCTATTGGTGGGCGCCGGATTAATGCTGCGCAGCTTTCTCCGCGTCTTAGACGTTGACCTAGGATTCGAGCCAAGCCGTGCGGCGGCGATTAGTCTTGACTTTGATGACGCCCAAAAGCCTGCCGTCCGCGCTGCAAAATGGCAAGAGGTAATCGAGCGCACTTCGTCGATTCCGGGCGTGGAGGCCGCGGGCATATCCGATAACCTGCCGATGAGCCGCAACCGGGGTTGGGGGATCGCGGCAAAAGGCGAGGAGAAGCCCAAAGATCGCGATTACATTGGAGTTTTTGTCTACATTGTGTCGCCGGGTTATTTGCGAGCAATGGGAATGAGGCTGCTCGAAGGCCGCGACATCAGTTGGCACGACGTTGTCGATAACAGAAACGTAGTCATTATCAATAAGACGGTGGCGCGAAGTCTCTGGCCCGGGCGGGATTGTCTTGGCCGTACAGTTCTTATAGGCCGAACGGAAGCAAAGGTGATCGGTGTCATCGCCGATGTTCGCGAAAGCGGTGCAGAAAATAACGCGGGAGCGGAAATGTACCTGCCCGCCACAAAACAATTCGGGCCGGAAGGCGCGTACCTGGTGCTGCGTTCGAAGCTGCCTCCTGCCGCGCTGGCGAAGAGCGTGATGCTGACCTTGCGGCGTCTCGACCCCGAACAACCGGCAACAGAATTCAAACCGATTCAGAGCCTGGTGGATCACGCCACGTCCCCGAGACGCTTTTTTGTTTTCCTGGTTGGAATCTTCGCCGGCCTCGGGCTGCTTCTGGCTTCTCTTGGAATTTACGGTGTCATCTCCTACTCCGTTACACGGCAAAGACCGGAGATCGGCATCCGCATGGCTCTTGGCGCCAGTCGAGGCAAGGTCCAGATGCACGTGCTCCGGAGAACGATGGCACTCGCGGTGATTGGGATTGCCATCGGGTTTATTGCATCGCTGGCTGTATCGCGCCTGATCGCTTCCGTTTTGTTTCGAACCGCTCCCAGTGATCCGCTTACGTTTGTTGGAATGGTGTTCCTGCTAGGAACTGTTGCGCTGGTAGCAGGATATTTGCCCGCACGGAGAGCTTCCAAAATCGATCCGATGACTGCGGTGCGGTCAAATTGAAAGGGTGGGGGCACCGGATTCGATCATTCGTTGAGCGAAGGCTAATCGCCGGGTGGCCCGTTGTTCGCCCTGATTACTTCGTCACTGGGCAATCTTTCTTATCGATTGAATCTTAATGGTGTCCCCGTGGAGCAAACCCTGCACTTCAACGTCGTCGGCGGCAAACGCTGCCGCCCGATTTTGCGGTTCGAGCACATAGACCTGATTCCCAGACCAAAGGCCGTATTTTGAGCCCTTCTGGATACACATTTTGATGCAATGTGCATCGGGTTTCATCTCTGACGTACGCTGGCAATGCGTACCACAGTGTGTGTCGGTGACGTAGCCTTTCCACGTTGAAATTCCAGTTCCGGGTCCGGCAAATAAACTCATGCCGAGCAAAAGCGGCATGGCGAAGTAAATGTGTTTCATATCTAGCTACTCAAGTTACGGATGCTGCAAGAGGGCTTTTAGAGCGATCGCGGGGACACTTACGATCTGTGGTTCCAATCTGACGCGAGCTGAACGAAAGTCCGGACGCCGAAGCCGGTAGGACCTTTCGAGAGCCACGCTTTCGCTTCGTCGAGGTATGCGGTTGCGGCGATATCGAGGTGCACCCAAGGAGTCGGATCCGCGAACTCACGCAGGAACCAGGCGGCGGTGATGGAACCGCCGTAGCGGCCTCCGATGTTCGGCAGATCGGCGAAAACGGATTTTAGATAGTCCTTGTATTCTTCGTCCATCGGCAACTGCCAGATTTTTTCGCCGGCCTCGCGGGATGCGGTGAGGAGCCGGTTTAGCAGCGCGTCGCTATTGGTGAATGCGCCGGCATTGTAATGCCCGAGCGCGACGCCGATGGCACCGGTCAGCGTTGCGGCGTCGACGATCTGGGTTGCGCCGTTCGATTTGGCGTACGTGATGGCGTCGGCGAGGATGAGCCGGCCTTCGGCGTCGGTGTTCAACACCTCGATGGTCTTGCCGGAAAGCGAGGTGACGATATCGCCGGGACGCTGGGCGTTGCCGCTCACCATATTTTCGACCGCTGGGATGTAGCCGGTGACCGGAACGGAGGGCTTGAGTTGGGCGATGGCGCGCATGGCACCAATGACCGCGGCGCCACCGGACATATCGTATTTCATTTTCTCCATGCCTTCGGAGGGCTTGATGGAGATGCCGCCGGTATCGAAGGTCACACCTTTGCCGACGAGTGCGAGATGGTCCTCGCCGGTGAGGATGGAAGGGCGGTATTGCAAGACGATGAGAAACGGGGGGTTGCCGCTACCCTGTGCCACGCCTAACAGCGCACCCATGCCGAGTTTGGAGAGAGCCGCCTCGATCCAGGAGATCGCACTGCAGGCCCACTTCGGAGGCCATCTGCTGTGCGGCTTCGGCGAGCGCGGCGGGGACGAGCTTGTTGGCGGGCTCATTGGCGAGATCGCGCGAGAGATTTTGAGATTCCGCAATGACTTGAGCGCGGTGCACAGCCTGTTCGAGCGAGCCGGCGTCGCCTCCCGGGACGGCAAGAGTGAAGGTATCGACCTGCTTCTCAGTCTGTTTGGCGTCGGTCTTGTACTTTTTCGGCTCCCAATGCCCGAGCAGCGCGCCTTCCACAGCAGCGCCGATAAACTCCGGGTCTATCAGAAGAGCAATGGTGCGGATGCCATTCTCTTTGAGCTTGCGGACCAGGGCGCCGGCAGCGCGACGCGCCTCGACGGCTGAGAATTTGTCGCGCTTGCCGCCGCCGATGACTACGATCCGTTTCGCGCTTACGCCCGCGGGACGATACAGGATTGCGATTTCGTACAGCTTGCCTGTAAATTCGCCGGTGGAGCGCAGATCGGCGAGCCAACCGGATTGATCGGCGATATCGGGGTCGGCCGTGCGGGTCGAGGCGACGGCGGGCGTTTCGACACCGCCCGGGGGCCGTTTTTCGGCGGCCTCAAAACAAATAAGGGCCAGCGCATCTGCGCTCAAAGTTTCAGCCGGCGAGGTTTCAATTTGGATGTGCATTACGGCGAAAATCTATTGTCGCGCGTGGGACTTTATTGCCGCGCGCGCCGGACGTTATCTTCGTGCGTTCCGCACGAGAGCAGCTTTCGCTTCGGCTTGCATCTCTTTCGCTTTAATGGATTCGCGCTTGTCGTGGAACTTCTTGCCCTTGGCTACCGCGATTTCGACTTTAATGCGGCCGCCTTTGAGATAGAGGCGAGTGGGGACAAGGGTCAGGCCCTTTTCCCGCGTTTCGGCCCGTAATTTTTCAATTTCTGACCGGTGCAGCAGCAATTTACGCTTACGCACGGGGGCGTGATTCATGATGTTGCCGTGTGAATACTCGCTGATGTGCGCGTTGATCAGCCATGCTTCGTCCTCGCTCACCTCTGCGTAGCTCTCTTTGAGCTGGATCTTGCCGGTTTTTGCGGCTTTGACTTCGGTACCGGTGAGCACCAGGCCCGCTTCGTAGCGGTCTGAGAGGTGGTAATTGTGGCCGGCGGAGCGATTGTCGCTGAGAATTTTAATTTCGCTTGGGGCCATTGCCGAAAACCGTTTCTAATCGAATTCTCTCTCGCCTGCACGGTGGCTCGCCGGGTATCGTCTTCCATGAGAAGACCGAGAGGAATAGAGTTGGGGCGGGACAGTGTTTCTGGGACCGCTCCATGCCAGGAATGCTAAACGTGCGCCGATATGTTCGCCCGAGCCGACTACCGGGCCATTCTCTTCGTGCGCTCGTAGTCTAACATGAGTGATAAGCATCGAAAAGTGAAGTTTTTTTATGGTTTGCGGTACCTGACCGCGCTCGTGTGCGCCACTCTGCTTGTTGTCCCACCCATTGAGGCGCGGAATAAAAAAGGGGACAAATTCATCGCGCTGGGCGAGAAGGCCGACGCCAAGAAGGACTACGACACGGCGCTGAATTATTACGATCAGGCCGCGGCGACCGATCCCAAAGAGCCGGCCTATTTAATTCCCGATCAGAACGAACGGATCAAAGCGGCCCAGTTCCATCTGGTAGAGGGCCGGAAGCTGCAAAAGGCTCAGAAACTGGACGAGGCGCTGGTTCAGTTTCAGAAGGCGTTTTTGGCGGACCCATCCTCGCAGATCGCTCTGCAGGAAGTGCGGGAAACCACCGACATGATCAAAGAGCGGGCCAAGGCTCCGGCGGGGACGGTGATTTTGACACCCGCTGAGAAGGCGCGGCAAGAGATGGAGCAGCGCATCGCGTCCCTCGAAGGTCCGCCCACGCTGCGGCCCATTAATAATCAAATCTCAAGCCTCAAGATGAACAACCAGCCGGCTCGCGTGCTGTATGAGAGCGTGTGCAAGCTGGCCGGCATCAACGTGCTGTTGGATCCGAGCGGGATCGACACGGGCACGACCCGGAATTTTAACCTGGATCTGAACAACGTGACGCTTGATGAGGCGTTGAACTACGTGGGGCTGGTGACGCACACGTTTTGGAAGCCAATCAGCCGCAATGCGATCTTCGTGACGCAGGAAACCCAGACCAAGCGGCAGGAGTATCAGGACGAAGTCGTGAAGGTGTTTTACATTCAGAACGCCAGCACTCCGCAGGAATTCACCGAAATTTTCAACGCGATCCGCACTGGCGCGAAGCTGAGCACGGGCGTTTTTCAAGTGGCCAGCCAAAATGCGATCGTCGCTCGCGGGAGTCCAGATACGATTGCGCTGGTAGAGAAGTTGGTACACGATCTGGACCGCCCGAAGGCCGAGGTTCTAGTCGATGTAATCATCATGGAAGTATCGAGAAACAAGACCAGAACGCTCGGAGCCGCGCTGGCCGGACAAACTGGTGGGCTGAACATTCCGATTTTGTACAACCCGCGGAATCCGACGAATCTGAACACCACGAGCACGACCAGCACGACCGGTACTACAAGCACCACGAGCACGACCACAACCACGACAACGACCGCGACTACGGCGACCACGACTGCAACGACGACCGCCACAGGCGATACGGGGCTAGGCGGCCTAACCACCACCACGACCGGGTCGGGCACCTCGAATGGCTACATTACGTTATCGCGAATCGGGAAAGTATCGACAGGCGATTTCGATTTGACCTTGCCGGGCGCGCTGGTTTCGGCACTGCTGACGGACGCTTCGACGCAGATTCTGCAGAGGCCGCAAGTGCGGGTCACCGATGGAGGAAAGGCGTCGCTCAAGATCGGCAGCAAGATTCCGTATGTGTCGGGCTCGCTGAATTCGGCGGTGGCGACGCCGGGGGCAATTCCGTACGCAACGACGCAGTTTCAGGAAGTGGATGTGGGCACGAATATCGACCTGGAACCGCACGTGAATGGGCCGGATGACGTCACGATGCACCTCAAGGTGGAGGTTTCCGACGTGATCGAAACAGAAACGATCGCGGGTGTACAGCAGCCTGTCATCGGGCAGAAGGTGAACGAAGCGAATATACGGATGAAGGACGGCGAGGTCAGCCTGCTCGGTGGGCTCTACGATGACGAGCATGACAATTCGGTCTCCGGCATTCCCGGCGTGACCAATATTCCCGTTTTGGGCTATCTGTTCGGGACAAAGACCAAAACGCACAATAAAGACGAAATTATTATCGCGGTGACTCCGCACATCGTGCGCGCGCCCGACACGAGCGTGATGGCCGAAGAACCGGTGCTTGCCGGAACGGAGCAGGTGATCCATGTGCAGCGGAAACCGGACGGTGTGGCGTCACAGCCTTTGGCCGCAACGGGTAACGGTCCGGCTACAACTGCTGCTGCACCGGTTGCGCCCGCTGTGAAGCGGCCCATGCAGGCAGCGCCTGCGACATTGATACCGCAGCACGTTCCGACGGGAGCTTCTCAGCCGCAAAACCCATCCAGCGCGACGCCTGCTCCAGCGCAGACTCCTCCGGCCAGGTCGCCTGCAACGCCGCCGGTCAAACCGGTGGGTTCTTCGGGCGGCCCGTAAAATGGAAGTTGCAGTAGTAGATGTTGCGTTTGAGTAAATCTGTGGGCATTGAGAGGCGGCGCAAGCGGCAGGCTGGCCTGACGCTGGTGGAACTGATCGTCGCGTTTACGATTCTATTGATCCTGACCACGATGGCGGTGCCAATGGCTCGCTACCAGGTGCGGCGGCAGCGCGAAAAGGAATTGCGAGCGGATCTGCACGACATGCGGGCGGCAATCGACCGGTACAAGGACTTATGCGATCAGGGCAAAATCCAATCGACCGATCAGGACACGTACTGCTATCCCAAGACCTTGGAATCGCTAGTAGAAGGCGTGCAGATGGCCAACACGCTGGCGGGTAACGGCCAGAGCACGAAGATGCGTTTTCTGCGGCGCATTCCGAAGGACCCGATGACCGGCGACACGGATTGGGGCAAGCGCAGCATGCAAGATGACCCGGATTCGGATTCCTGGGGCGGGCAGAACGTCTTCGATGTGCACTCCAAGACCATGGACAAGGCGAGCGACGGGACGCCGTATGCGGAATGGTGACGATGGCGCGCGTTAGCCACGGTGCGGCGAGACTGAAGCGTGCGTGGCGCGGGTTCACGCTGATTGAGCTGATGGTGGTGATGGCCATCATTTCGGTCTTGCTGGCGATTGCACTGCCGATTTATCAGAAATCCATCACCCGCGCGAAAGAGAGCGTGCTGCGCAATAACCTGTTCACGCTGCGCACCATGATAGACGAGTACACGATCGATAAGCAGAAGGCGCCCGAGTCGCTCGATGAGCTGGTTTCGGAGGGGTATTTGCGGCAGATTCCGCAGGATCCGATGACCGGGTCGTCGGACACGTGGAAAGTCATCATGGAAGATACGCCGGTGGGAGGCAGCACCAGTTCGCCGGGCGTGTTCGATGTGCGCAGCGGGTCGGATAAGACGGCGCTCGACGGTACGAACTATTCGGATTGGTGAAGTGGTTTTGCAGGGACCGGCGGAATCGCGCGCTTGCTAAACTGAACTTCGGCTCGTCACTTTCATCCCCGATCGTCTAATGGTAGGACAGCGGCCTTTGGAGCCGTTAATCGTGGTTCGAATCCATGTCGGGGAGCCAATGCTGTTCTTGAGCGTTTTCGGCAGGGCTTGCTAACTCCCAAGCTTGGCGATGACCGCTTACAAGTGCAAGCATGTCAAACGGTTCCCGGAATTCCTCCGTCAGCCTACCGCTCTTCCATGAGCAGTTCGAAACCACGAAATTGAGCAGGTGGCGTTTTCCTTCCGCTGGTTGCTTCGCGAATAACCTGTACATGTTTCGCGAGAGTTCGAGAATGCGAATCCCTGCTTCGATGTACGACTCGTTCGCAAGTTTGTGCGCTCGGCCCGCTGTTTATCTCCCGATTGCGGCTTGCCCTTGAGCGACATCTGCATGTGATTACCATCTTCATCGAGGGCACGGGCGTCTCATCGGTTTTGCCGCCGTACTAGCGAAGAAGCCGCTCCCAGAATGGAAATTGCTGCGCGATCAATGCGGTAAAAGAACAAAGCAGACACAGAAGGGCAATCATCTTGAGACTTTTTGCCACGCAACCTCCAACGCGCCACTCTTACGAAAATTGGACCAGCTAAAAAGGTGAGCCCTCGCCTTCTCTGGGATGATCGTCACTTTCAAGAACAATTTCTACAGCAATGACGGATTGTCGGCCAAACTTGTTCCACAGAGTCCGGGTTCTTGTCGACGACTCCTCCGAAGTCTGCCCGCCTCCGGTATTGTTGTCGGTTCCGATACTTGATACGTCGTGAGTGCAATCGATTGCCAAGCTTGTCAAATTGCGCCTTATGCGAAGGCTTGGCGCTTGGCGAATAACATTCTACGTTCGACAATCTCAATTAAGGACTTCTGATTTAAGCGCAGAGTTCAGATAATGTCTTTCTGGACGCCAATATTCCGTGTGATAGCTGCAATCTACAGTTGGAGTGGCCTACAGCAGAACTTGTGCTCTTGAGCTTCAATCGCAAACGGTGGTTTAATGATCGCGATAACGCCTGCTTGGAATCCGCGGTGCGTTCCGATCAAGAGCGCGGTATGCAATAACCGCAACGGCAACAGCGGTAAGAGAGTGCAGGGCGACTTTGGTTCGGTCGAGATCGCCGTACCGTGCGACCGCAACGGGAGCTTCGAGCCGCAGATTCTGGCAGTGACCGTGGGAAAATTGACTTACTCTCTTTCCAACCCAATTCACAAGAACGAGCACCTTATAAAAGGCAATAGCTTAGAAACGTTTCGCCGGGTTTTCTGTGGCGTGCGGGCGCTAGTGCTTTGTGTTCAGGTCAATTGAACGTCATCACATAGGGAAGTCCAAACAAACGTCCAGTGATAATGCTCAAGGCACATTCGGGCCGCAGTTCTCTGCTTTCCCTGGCTCCCTTATGGCCATAACGTCATAGGCCACCGGTTTGCCCCGATTATCCAGCACAGTTATTTTGTAAGGTCTACTGATGGTAAGCGGAACCCATGTTCCGTCATTGAGGTTGACCGGCGCATTTAGTGTGAAGGTTCTGGGCCTGCCACTGGTCAAAGGCGCGCCGCCCCAAGGCCTATCAGCTTGCACAAAGTCTGAAGGCAAATCAGCCATCTTTGTATGATTACCAGACCACCCGGAGACTCGACCTAGCACGTATGCCTGGTTGCCGAGGTCAACAATTAATACGTCCAAGAGTGATGGAGATACACCTTGCGGTGGTATCATTGTTTTTAATTCATGAGAAATAACACAAGCCCTTTCCCAATGCCTTTCTTTGGCTAGTGCCGTAGTGCCAAGCAGTCCCATTGCGATGCCAAATGTCACCAGCCTCCGTGCCAGTCTGGGAGTTCTCATTTGTTCCTAACCATTGCCCTTCCCTTCGAAGTTACAGATTAACGGAAATTAGCGTCAATCACTATTGCCATCCCTTACTGCGTATGCCGAGGTCAACAATTAATACGTCCAAGAGTGATGGAGATACACCTTGCGGTGGTATCATTGTTTTTAATTCATGAGAAATAACACAAGCCCTTTCCCAATGCCTTTCTTTGGCTAGTGCCGTAGTGCCAAGCAGTCCCATTGCGATGCCAAATGTCACCAGCCTCCGTGCCAGTCTGGGAGTTCTCATTTGTTCCTAACCATTGCCCTTCCCTTCGAAGTTACAGATTAACGGAAATTAGCGTCAATCACTATTGCCATCCCTTACTGCGTATATGGTATTTGATTTTGACGATCATACCATTTGGATAAACTACATCTAGCCACACCGTTTTGCCCTTTATGTCAGCATCATATTGACCCGGTTCGAGCTTAGCGCAATTACGGAGTGCGGCTTGGCACCACAGCATAATGCGTTGCCCATTTGGCAAGACTGCTTTAACATAGACCTGGCCTAGCGAAAAATCTAGCCTTGTTGGGTCTGACCCAGGAGTTATCGTCGTAGAACAATGCGTATAATTGCTGTCACAATCTGTCGTTGCTGTTGTCGGCGTTCCTCGGATGGGAAGGGAAAAATTCTTCTGCGAGGTCATTGTCTCCACAACTGAAATTTTCACTGCTCCTTCGACGTGGCCCTGCCGCTTGGGTGCGAGGCTTCTCGTGACCGGTGAGCCCGGGTCCACAGGAGTGGATGCAGTTCCTGATCCCCGCGCCGCCATCGGCTTCATAAGAAGCATACTTTGCGCAGAAATTGTGTTCGGATCATCCTGCCATATTGAGCCACGCACATCGACGCGATCGCCTGTTCCCACGTCATCTGCGGTTATGCGAATCGCGTTCGTCAAATCCTTAGCACCGGGCTCGATTTTAAACATCGTTCTAGTATTTCCGAGGAATACCTTTCTTAAGACTCTGGTCTTGTCTTCCCTCACCGTAATCGTATGAAGGGCGAGATCAGTATCCATGACTGTGCCGAGAAAGTGCTCGGGCTGGTTCGTTTGTGCCGATCCGTTTGCGGTTCTCGTGATTTGTGAACCCGGCTCCACTGCAGCAGTCGATGTATCTCCTGATTCCCGCGCCGCCATCGCCTTTATAACGTTTTCGGAGACACCGGCCTTCATCATTGCTTCAGTTGCAACTGGTCTCAGGTCAAAATCGAACTCAAGTGCTGTTTTTACAAGCCGAAGTATTTCCGCCTCGCTCACGCCGGTCTCGGCGAGTGCCATAATCCTGCTGTCCGTTAAGGTAGGTTGCGCCGCCAGGACCAAGCTGGAAATGATTACTGATGTCAAAAAAGGTCTCATGACGACGCGTTCTCCGTGGCTGCACTGTGAGGTTTCGGTGCAGTGATTCTTCGTGAAGCAAGCGTTAAGCCACGGCTCGTTGTATGTTTGTTCGTGCCAGGGTCGTCGTTGAGTACCCGGCCCTGAGCAAAAAGCCTATGCTTCTGAACAGATAAGCTATCCCTCCCGAACGAAATTAAACAGCAAGGTTTTCAATACAGTGAAGAGTTTGTGTACGCGAGTATACAGCTGCGCCTTTCAGGTGTAACCGCGTTCGCTCAGTTTCGGTTCGCGGAATGCGCTTCAAATGAAAGGAAGTCAGATAAGCAGTCTGCCGGCGGTAGATATTTGCTTAAGGCATTTTCCGCGCCCATGGATGATCAATTTTGCCATTTTCCAAGCTTAATTTCCCAATTCACCCGCCATCGATTCATCGTAACTCCGAATGTGCCAATTTTTGGCACCCGCGAACCGCAATACCGATCGGTATCCGTCGCCGTCTACGTCAACACCTGTGCGACCACAACCGCTTCACAACCGCCCGCCGTCAGCGACGGGATTTCACTTCATACACTCATGCCATTGATCAATTAGCGTCCAGGTGCCGTTTATGCACTATTGGGAGCCACGCCAATTGCTCTAAGGCGCACCTTCCATACACTCCAGGATTCGTGAGAAAGGTTTGATAAAGCATCCATGTCGGGGAGCCAATTACTTTACAATCACCTCAGTCTTCCGATTGGACGAAATGGTCGAGGCGCAACCGGGCCATGGAAACTAACCAACAGAGGGAAACAACGCAGTCCTTCCCTAACTTGGGCAATAAATTACTTGACACACAAAGGCATTTGACGCACAATAGAGATATGAGCGGCGACACCAACCTTCCCAAAACCCTTCAGGAAGCGATTGTGTACTTCTCGGACGCTGATCGTTGCATCGCGTATGCGATCCGGCTCCGCTGGCCCAGGGGCGTTTCCTGCCCACGTTGCGGATGTGCGGAGTACTCCTACATCTCCACTCGCCGCTTTTGGTTCTGCAAGGGCTGTAAGAAGCAGTTCACCATTAAGGTTGGGACCATCATGGAAGATTCGCCTATCGGTCTTGACAAGTGGATGACTGCCGGATGGCTGATCTCCAACTGTAAGAATGGCATCAGCAGCTACGAGATTGCACGGGATCTCGGGATCACTCAGAAGACCGCATGGTTTTTGGATCATCGGATTCGTGCAGCAATGCAGTCCGGCTCGTTCGACAAGCTATGCGGCGAATGCGAGGCAGACGAAACTTTCATCGGCGGCAAGGCACGCAACATGCACGTATCCAAGCGTGAGCGCCGAATCACCGGAACTGGAACCAAGGATAAAACCCCAGTGATGGGCATCGTGGAACGTGGCGGAAAAGTGCGAACCTCTGTCGTTCCGAATCGCCGAAAGAAGGCGCTTCAGGACGAAATCAAGAGACACGTGGAAGCTGGCGCTGCGCTCTATACCGATGCTTTGCTGTCCTATGAAGGTCTAGCCGGTGAATACGCCCATCAGGTAATCGATCATGCGGTTCAGTATGTGGACGACAAGGTTCACACCAATGGCCTAGAGAACTTCTGGAGTCTTCTGAAGCGCGGTATCAACGGAACCTACGTCAGCGTCGAACCGTTTCATCTCTTCCGCTATCTCGATGAGCAAGCCTTCCGTTACAACAACCGAAGAGATATGACTGACGCGGATCGCTTCGAGATGGTCATGGGAAACGTGTTCGGCAAGCGCCTCACCTGGAATCAGCTCACCGGCAAGGCAAGTACTCCGACGTCAGTTAACTGAGAAAGAACAAAAGCGCCAAGGGCGCGGGAAACCGGGCACGAAAGGGTAACGACAAGATTCTGCTTGGCATGAGTTTCCACAGTAGTACTGATAGAACTTGTCTTCGCTTCTGGTATTGCCATATCTTCGATTAACACCCGAGAAAGGACGGCATGAGGGGCTTGCGCCTACAGAAACGAATCAACCTGCTGGGTGCGTTCCGCCTTAACCTCAGCAAATCTGGTATTGGCTTGAGTACTGGATTGCCCGGACTTCGGGCGGGAATTGACGCCAAGGGACGCCGTTACACGAGTGTAGGACTCCCCGGAACCGGAATCAGCAAGCGAACATATTCAAAAGCGCCCAGGCTTCGCAAACCTACGGCGAGCGTTATTTGGGTCTCGGCGGTCATTGCCGGTATTGTCACTGCTCTTTTGGTAATTGCCTACGCTTCCCACTAAAATGGCCCAATACTGCAACGGGTGCGGCGCTGAATTCTATCCTGGCGCGATCGTCTGCTTCCAGTGTAATCGGCCCATCGGCATCATTCGCAAAGGCGGAGACGCAGCGTGTGGCTTTTGTCGGTTCGGGCAGCCAGCTCTGCATGGGACAAACCATATTCTGGAATGTCACCGAAGACCGCCGCTTATTTCAATGACGCCGCAACACATTGCCTCAGCATTCCCGACTGTTGCGCCGGAGGCTTGGTGTGGTGAGTTTGAGCCAGCTCCGACCTCTTCTTAACGGCAGGCGATCTTTCTTGTTTTGGTTCGTCCTCTTTTCGTGCTCGGCTCGTCTTTCGTTCGTTTCTCAGGCAGAACGTCTGCCTTTCGCTTGGAGAACAAGGCTTTCATCGTGTTCTCAAATCGCTCCAACGCTTGCGGTCCTTCGTTCATTTCGGCTGGAGCCTTCATAGCAATCATGGTAGCGCTGGGAGTGTCGCCGTGTCCTGCATAAAGTTCCGCACGCTATTGAAAACCCGTTTGGCATCCGAATTTTCATACGATTCGCGCGAGTGAGATACGTGATTCCGCCATGCATCCTTGAAGTATCGAAATTCCGTGGCAGCCTGCGAGTAGGCCTGAAGAACCTCATTTTTATAGTTCCCCTTGGGCAGCTCTTGCAGCTTGCCTATTCTCAGCGCAAGCTGCTCAATGATCGTTTGCCACTGCTCTAACTCTAGCGGCCAGGGTTTCGGCCATTGGACCTTCGTATTGTCGCAAGCTTTATGAAGTCCGTGCTCTAATACGCGCATGGCATGAAAGACCGAGGCTGTCCATCGTCCGCACGCGAGACATTTGGCGCACTCCGCAATGTCCGGCTTAGCTTTTTGAAAAGCCGCCGCAACCTCCAGCCCGAATGGACTTTCAGCGTCATAAAGTTCGGCGTCTGGATCAGGCATGCTGAAGAATTTCTTGGTTTGTAGTTCCTGCTTTAGTCGTTTTGCCGCATCAAAAACAGCTCGGTTTGCATAGCTCCATCCCGATACGTCCCTGTGTGTAATAGCATCATGCACTGCCTTATCCAGAATTGGAGCCATCTCTTCCAGTTGAATTGCGGTGAGCTTCATTCCGAGGTATGAGACGGTTTCCATCGACTCGCTAGATGCTGTTCGTAATGCCTCAACCGATGCGGGACTCGGACCGTTATCAGCATCGGCATTCTTGGTAAGTTGATGCATCTGTCCGAGCATGAATGATAAATGCGTAAACAGGTGCGCTTGAAATGGTCGGATCATGTCCCACAAGCTCGTCAGCCTGTATGGATTTTCCGGCCACAGCGGACGAAGGCAGGCTGACGGCGTGCTTTCGCTGATGGACTCGCAAACGAGCGCAGACTTGGTAAACTCGAAGTGCGACGGTTCGTGTTGCAAGCACGGCCCGCGAATCAGCTAAAACATTTAGGGGCGATTCTTTCGCCCCGTTCGCCTTTTCAGCCTACCACAATCTTGTGCGTCAAGTAAGTTCTTACCCTAACTTGACGGTTCGATTCAAAAAACTTGACGGTTAGATTCAAAACGGAGTGAGGAGAAGTCGTGAATATCTTGCCGGATTTGGGAGAATGGCCGGAACTCGATTGGGAGCAGTGGAAGCAATGTGCTGAAACGCTGCACATGTGCATGCAGATCGTGGGCAAAACTCGATTGGCGCTCACGCTTATTCAAAATCACTGGTGGAACACCCCGTTTTATTTGACGGCCCGGGGACTCACTACCTCAGCGATGCCCGCAGACGGCATGGTGCTGGATGTCGAGTTCGATTTCATCTCACATGAGGTCGTATGCCGCACGAGTCGAGGGGAAATTCGCCGCATTCCACTCCGGTCTGTGGCGGTTGCGACATTCTTTGCCGAGTTCACCGATGCGCTCGCTTCCTTGGGGGTATCGGCAAAAATTAATCCGACTCCGGTTGAAGTTTCAAATCCGATTCGTGGCGACCAGGACACAATTCACCACAGCTACGACAGGGACGCGGCTGGGCGGTTCTGGAACGTGCTAAGAATCGCCGATACTCTACTCAAGCGTTTCTCGTGCAACTTTTTCGGAAAGATCAGCCCGGTACATTTTTTCTGGGGATCGTTCGATCTTGCGGTGACCCGGTTCAATGGCAAGAGAGCGCCGGCACGCCCCGGGGCGGATGCGATTCAGGCCGAAGCCTATTCGCATGAGGTAATCAGCGCCGGGTTTTGGCCGGGAAATGGCGGATATGGCCGCGCCGCCTTTTACGCCTATGCTGCTCCCGTTCCCGAGGGTCTGGACAAGAGCGTGCTACGCGGTATGGGAAGGTTTGATCCGAAATTGGGTGAATTTATTTTGGATTATGACGAGGCCCGCAACGCTGCCGATCCCGTTGATACGGTTCTCGAGTTCCTACAGGAAACCTATTCGGCGGCAGCGAACGTAGCGAAATGGGACCGGGCGAGTCTTGATCGCGACGATGAAATTGCCCGTGCGATTCGCTTGAAGCATCCGCAACGGAGCGCGAATCGGTAGTTAGACAGTGCCGCAATCACCGGATTTGTGCGCAGCCTTCACTTGGCGCCGAGAGGCGATTCGGATTTGCCTGAGACAAATACCGCCTGGACGACACGAATCATTCGATGTTTAACAATTCGACATTTTTCTTCAAACCAGTGCTCGTCGGTCTTCTTCCCTCACTTGTTCTGTGGGCGTGCATTATTCCGGCTGCGCTGAAACTCGGTTAAGACGCGCCTCGGAGGCGATCGATGCGGCGGGCCTGCTTGATTAGAGTCGTTCGTCTAGCAGCACGGTGACGCTGTCTCCGACATCTTCGCCAATTGCCTTCCGAACGTCGTTTCTTACCGGCAGGTTATGTGTTCCGTTGCCCAAAGCTATAAAGGAGCTTCTGAACGGATAACCGTCGATCTTCCCTGACTTTCACGAGACCGCGCGTGCCAAGAACTCGAGCGATTCGGGCCAGACTACGTAAGTCCAACCGCGTTTGTTGGGACTCTTCTGCAGGGTGGCGGTGAATTTTTGTTTAGCATGCTCTCTCCTGCGAATCGGCCGAACGGCACGTCTACTCAGGAGTTCGTATTCCAAATATCCACGTTCCATTTCCAAAGCCCGTCTTCCTGCTGCCAATGCACCACGTACTTTACTTCCATTTCAGCTTTAACCTGGCCTGGTGGTGCAACCGTAAGCGTCGCACGACCGATTTCGATTACGCCTTCGCCGGCCCCAATGACATCGATCGACTCGAGAACGGCTGATTGGGCATTAGCGGATTGGATTAGGTTCGACCAGAAGCTTTTGATCTCTTCCCGGCCAGAGATCATTGGCGCTCCGGGTGGCAGTATGCGCGCACTGTTCGTATATATCCTGTCCAAAGCGTCGAAGTTGCGGTTGCGAAAGACCTCGATGTTGAAAACCTCATTAGTCTCGGCCATTCCGCGCCGAATTTGCTGGAGCGCTGGTTGCGCCGAAGTAGGCATAGGCGTTAAGGCTATCACACGAATGAGTTAGATGTCGATGCACAGTCGGTCAGCAGGTGAACTCCATACGCACACTTCGGTGGGCTAAAGAATAGAAAGTGGACGGTCAATGGGCCGGGACTTGCGAGGGTGCTTCGTGATCGCGAGTACAGGCAAAAGCGTAACGCATATCGCCCAAACGACTACGTGCATCGCCATGAGAACGCAAGCCTCGGGCCAATGTGCGCCCATACTGTGAGAGCTTGCCAATAGTACGTCCGGTAAAAACGAGAAGATCACGACGAAAGTGGCAACTCGACGCCATCTGCGAACTGGATTCGGCTGGAACATAATCACCACAACCACGACGATCGCCACTAGCGTGCAGAGAACCGTGTCGACGATGGGAGGAGCTAGAGCGAGTGGCTCGAAAGCCGGACTGAGGTGAAGCACTCGAAGGGCAATCTCCCGGACGGCGAGCACGGCCATCACAGCAGCGACGATTGTTGCGGCTGAGGCGCAGAGAACGCGCGCGGACTCCAGATCATAGCCCAAGTCTTCCACAATGACCGCTACGTAGTATACGACTTTCCAGCAGGGTGAAGATAGGCCGGTTCTCGTTCCCTCCATGAGTCTCGAAAGTTATGAAAGTTAGCGTATATGCTGAATGGGCTGCGTAAAATTCACAATGCCCCGCCTCTGCCGCGCTTTAACTTGTTTACCGCTATTCACACTCGTCCTGCTTCCGAATCTTACGACGTCGTTTTCGGAAGCTCATGCGCAAACCGATGGTGGTTTTGAAATCTCAACAACCAAGAATGAGATGGTGGCGATGCGTGACGGCGTCAGACTCGCGACGGATATTTATCGCCCATCGCGGAATGGCTCTTTTATCGAAGGAAAATTCCCGGTAATACTAGAGCGCACGCCTTACAATAAGGACCACATTTCGATTGCGGCGAATCACTTCGTGCCGCACGGGTATATCGTGATCGCGCAAGATGTTCGCGGACGTTATAAGTCGGAAGGCCGCTGGTTTCCGGTTCGCGATGATCCGAACGATGGCTTCGACACAGCAAAGTGGATCGGCTCTCAAGCGTGGTTCGACGGGCATATCGGGACAATGGGCAGTTCATATGACGGCGCGACACAACACGCTATGGCCATCGCAGATGCTCCATACCTGAAGGCGATGATTCCGCGTAACGCGATGTCGGATTTCGGTCTCTACGGTGTTCGTCATAACGGCGCGTTCGAGCTTCGGTTCTTCAATTGGGTTCTGACGCTTGGTAATCCGATGCTTCCAAGTGCCGACCAGGCTGCCGCGGCTGAACGTGCGGCAGTTGATCCCGATGCCGCTCCGGCGCTCGTGGACATGGGAAAACACGTTCGAGATTACGTTCGCGCTCTGCCGCTGCGAGCCGGGACTACACCATTGAAGTTTGCTCCCGATTACGAAAGTTGGCTCATTGAAGCGATGAGCCATGGAGATTACGACAATTTCTGGAAGAACTCGGGTTCCAGCGTAATTGATCATCTTGCTGAATACGAAGATGTCCCCGAATACCACACGACGGGTTGGTACGATTCGTGGGGCGCGCAAGTTGCCAACATCAATTTCGTCGAACTCAGAAAGACGAAGAAGAGCTTACAGCGCCTGATCATCGGGCCATGGATTCACAGTTCGGAGAACCGGAGCTACGCCGGAGAAGCACAGTTCACGGATGATGCGGCACTCGACCTATGGTCGTTTCACCTCCGATGGTTCGATCACTGGCTGAAAGAAATCGATAACGGCGTCGATCGAGAGCCGCCCGTGCGCATCTACGTTATGGGCGGCGGCGACGGCCATAAAACGCCGGAAGGACGGATTTTTGTAGGCGGGCATTGGCGGAACGAGAAAGATTGGCCGCTTGCGCGTACACAAGCTACTCCGTATTACCTACACGCACGAGGTGTTCTATCGACCGATAAGGCTTCGGAAGATCCGCCTGTCCACTACTTATTCGATCCGCAGCATCCGGTTCCGACCCTGGGCGGAAATGTTTCTTCCCAAGGAACGCTCATGTTTCAGGGCGCCGCAGACCAGCGATGCCGTCCCGACTTCTGGCTGTGCGACGATTCGAAGCCGCTTTCGGCGCGGAATGACATTCTGGTTTTCCAGACGTCGCCACTGGCCCACAACGTGGAAGTTACAGGTCGTTTAATCGTGAAACTATGGGCTTCGTCGAATTCCCGTGACACCGATTTCACAGCGAAGCTAATCGATGTGTATCCACCGAGTGCCGGCTTCCCATCGGGGGTCGACCTGAACATTGCCGACAGCATCGTTCGCGCAAGGTATCGAAACGGTCCAGGGAAAGCAGAACTGCTGAAGCCGGGTCAGCCGTACGAGTTCACGATGGAAATGTACCCAACATCGCTCGTGTTCCAGCACGGTCACCGTATTCGCCTGGATGTTTCGAGCAGTAATTTCCCTCGATTCGATATCAATCCGAATACGGGTGAACCGCTGAACGACAATCGTCGCCGGCAAATTGCAGAGAACATGGTCTATCTCGACGCGAAACACCCGTCCCGCATCGTGCTGCCGGTGATCCCGGCACAATGAGGATAGTTGCTCTTCGCGCCCGCGTCTCAGCGGAACTCTTGCTGTAATTCGTCGAGCACGGCGGCGCCGGGACAGAACCATGGAATCAGGGCTGGGCCGCCGCCATTTATCTACACAACTGGCGGACTGTCATCGTGCACGGTCGAGCAGGACAGCCTCTCGATTCTGAAGCGTGACTCGAATGGCTTCCAATCCCCTCTCCAGGGGTGGTAGATTCTCGATGATGGACGAGCCATCCTTCTTATTCACCATGGATCGCAGAAGATCGCACTGACCCACGAGTTGCTCGTCGTATCGAATCAAGGCCTTTAGGGTGGGTGCTTCCCGACGAAAGCGTTCGGTCATACGATCGTTCTCGGGAACGGGCTGTTGCTGAATGAAGGCTTCTAAGGCGCCGATCTCTCGAGCTAAGCGCTCCAGGGCCTGTACCATTTTTATCGCGGCAGCATCTGGAAAGGGCTTCTGCCGAGACGGGGGCGGAAGGAATTCGCGCCGATATTCGGTCTCGGCCTCGCATACGCTGGCCATAGCCGTACCGAGCAGGCCCGCCGCCTTGCTGCGTACAAGCTGATCGTCAGCACGCAACTGGTTTTCGATGCGATAGAAGTTATAGCCCCAACCATAGAACAGGTTGGTAGCAATCTGCTGTAAAGCGCCGGCGTCGTAGAATGCGGAGTCCGACATCAATGTTCTTGGGGTTTTTCCATGGGCAAGCCGGTCTCAGCGCCGACAGAGTAGAAGCCGGAAGGTGGACCGCCGATGAAGAAAGGCAAACCCGCCGCGGCATTCGGTGCAGAGACAAGGCCCTTGTCAGCCATCCGCAATGCCAGATAATAACGCACTGCTTCGAGCGGCTGAAGGCCGATTGCCTGTAACGAAATCAACTCGCGCATCCGCTCGTCCTTCGGCATGATCAGAATCTTCAGATCATTGAGCGTAATGCCATACGTTTGCAGAAAGTCGGAAAGATGGCTTTTCACCAACTCGCGAATTTCAGTGATGTGCTCGTTGATGTTCTCCATTTTGGTGATTTGGACGATCTGGTTGATCGCTTGCTCAATGGCGGGCCCCGCGTAATCAGACACTTCTTTGGTATCGATTAAGTGGCCGTTGAAGGGTAAATGCGTGATCAACTTGAGTGCGGCTTCCTTGGTATCGACGTGGATATAGTAATCCACCTGGTAGGCCATCTCCGCCATCTCCGCACTCGTGGCGACGCCTTCGCTGCGGATCAGCAACTTGGATCGATTGATGTAAATCACCTCGAAGACCCAGGGAGAGGAGCCGCCGAAAAAACCTTGAGCGATCGATCCCAGAAGAGGTTTGTCAGGTGTCGTGAGGGCGTACTGGCCAGTCTCGTAGATATTCAACACCGCTCCCGCGTGATTTCAATACGCAGAAATGATTACTTTCAACGGTGAGCAAAGAACCGGAAACGATACTTTCGTCCGCAATCTTGACGGCCAGGACCTTCGTTCCGAGGATGTCCGTTCCATCACGTTGCAGGGATGTGATAACTTGCCGTGTGACCGCCAGATTTTTACCCCCTGATCAAAATCAATCTCGGGACTGAGCATAACCTAACCGAAGGGCAAGATCAAGCATCGTGGGTACGCGGTCCTTCCTGAGAAGAAGATTAGTACTTCAGCGGGATATCGCTCAGCGGAAGTCTTGCTGTAACTCATCGAGCGCGGCGGCGCCGGGACAGAGCTTCTCATAAGGCATGCGCGAGAGAGGAGTTTCGGAGGTACGATTCACTTCGTGCAGGTCGGGGGCGGTGGCATCGACGAATAGCAATCCCGTGATGATTTCGCCGTTTTTCTGTTGATCGAGAAGATAATCGATAACCTTTTGACGATTAGTCGGGTCGTAACCCGCGGGCACCGATTTGAAATGCAGGACGGAGCCATCGTGCATCGTGACATGCGTGGCACCGTTTTGCCCGATGCTGGCGAGGATTTCTTCAGCGGGCGGGACGAAGTCGGTTTCGGTGGCCTTGAGCTCATGATTGCGCGTATAAAGATAACTCTTCGTTGAGCCAGAGTGATCGTTGAAGGTGACGCAAGGCGAGATGACATCGATGAGCGCAAGCCCGTTATGCGCCAGAGCGGCTTTGAGAATGGGCACAAGCTGTTCTTTGTCGCCCGAAAAACCGCGCGCGACGAAGGTGGCGCCGAGAGAGAGCGCAAGCAAGACCGGATCGATGGGGGCGATATCGTTCGGCTCACCGCGCTTGCTCTTGGATCCCACGTCGGCGGATGCCGAGAACTGGCCCTTCGTGAGGCCATAAACGCCGTTATTCTCGATGATATAGACCATCCGGACATTGCGCCGGATGGCGTGGCACATGTGACCGATGCCAATGGAGAGCGAATCGCCATCACCGGAGATGCCGATGTAAGTGATCTCGCGATTGGCGGCGACGGCGCCGGTAGTGATGGCGGGCATGCGGCCGTGCGCCGAATTGAAACCGTGCGCGCCGTTAACGAAATACGCGGGGGTTTTCGACGAGCAACCGATGCCGCTCATTTTGGCGAGCAGATGCGGGGGCATCGACACTTCCCAGAGCGCGCGGACGATAGCAGCAGTGACAGAATCATGCCCGCAGCCAGCGCAGAGCGTCGACATGGAGCCTTCGTAATCGCGGATAGTGAGGCCGAGCTGATTGCGCTGCAGGCTGGGATGAGTTGCGAGAGGTTTGGCGATGGACGGCATGGGCTACCTATCTAATTGGCTCAAAATTCCGTTGACCACATGAGACGCGCTCAGCGGGAATCCGCCGTACACGAGAACGGAGCGCAGGCGGTTTTTCGGGACGCAGGTTTCGAGCGTGAGGAGCGACCGGAGCTGCGCATCGCGATTTTGCTCGACGATGAAGCAGATGTCGTGCTCATAAAGAAACGCTTCGACGCTCGAGTGAAACGGGAAGCCGCGCACGCGCATGTAATTGGCGTGAATGTCGCGATCGGAGAGCAGGTCGATTGCTTCGCGCACGGCCGGGTCGCAGCCGCCGATCGAAATTACGCCGAACCGAGCGTTATCGCGGCGCTGAATTTCGGGTAAAGGCACGAAGTTCGCTGCGGATTTGTGTTTGCGGGCCAGGCGGTCAACGACTTCCTGGTACTCGCTGGGAGTTTCGGTATAAGCGCCGAACTTGTTGTGACCGGAGCCGCGCGTAACGTACGCGCCGCGAGCATGAACACCGGGGAGGGATCGGGGAGCGACATCAGTGCCATCTTCGCTGAGGAAGCGATGAAATTTGGGAAGCCGTTCGAGCTCCTGGGCGGTGAGCACACGGCCGCGGTCTGGACGGAAGGAATCGTCCCATGAGAGACGCGGCACGACCCAGTCGTTCATGCCGATGTCGAGATCGGAGAGCATGAAGACGGGAGTTTGGAAACGCTCGGCTAGATCGAAGGATTTCACCGCGAACTCGAAGCACTCGGCGGGGTTAGCCGGAAAGAGCAGAATGTGTTTGGTATCGCCGTGAGAAGCGTAAGCGCATTCCATGAGGTCGCCCTGCTGAGTGCGGGTCGGCATCCCGGTGGATGGCCCGACACGCTGCACGTCGATGACGACGGCGGGGATTTCAGAATAGTAAGCGAGCCCGAGCAACTCATTCATCAGCGAAATGCCAGGACCGGCGGTGGAGGTGAAGGCGCGCGCGCCGTTCCAGGATGCGCCGACGACCATGCCGATGGCGGCGAGCTCGTCTTCGGCCTGCAGGATGACGTAATTGTTGCGGCCGGTTTCGGGATCGCGGCGGTATGTCGCGCAGAACTCCCGGAAGGCGTCCATGACGGAGGTTGCGGGCGTGATGGGATACCAGGCTGCGACGGTTGCGCCCGCATACACGCAGCCGAGCGCGGTAGCGGTGTTGCCATCGATGAGGATTTTGCCATCGTTTGCATCCATTTTTCCGAGGCGGAAAGGCAGCGGGCAATCAAAGTGCTGAATTGCGTAATCGTAGCCGAGCTGGAGGGCGCGATGGTTCGACTCCCGCAGCGCTTTTTTCCCTGCGAAGCGCTCGTCCAGCAGCTCTTCGACGATCGGCATATCGATTCCGAGCGTGGCGACGAGCGAGCCGGCGTAGGCGATGTTCTTCATCAGAATGCGCGCGCGCGACTCGGCGAAAGCTTCGTTGCACATGGCAGCGAGCGGGATGGGCAGGAAGTGAACATCGTCGCGATGGAGTGCAGGATCAAGCGGCCATGAAGAATCGTAAAGAACGTAACCGCCGGAGCGCACTTCCTGGATGTCACGCGCATAAGTCTGGGCGTTCATGGCGACCATCAGGTCGTAATCGAGCGCGCGAGCGGTATAGCCGTGCTGGTTGACGCGAATCTCGTACCAGGTAGGCAGGCCTTGAATATTCGAGGGGAACAAATTCTTGCCTGAAACCGGGATGCCCATGCGAAAGATGGACTGCATGAGAAGGCCGTTGGCGCTGGCTGAGCCGGTGCCATTTACATTGGCCAGCTTGAATGCGAAATCGTTTATGCCGGAACGGGGTTGTTCGTGCACTCCTGTACGCCTGCGTATGAAATGAGAAGCTCAAATTTTTGCATGTCCCAAGCAGCAGTGGGACAACGCTCCGCGCATAATCCGCAATGGACACAGACGTCTTCGTCTTTCGCCATAATGCGTCCGGTCTGTGGGAGCGGTGACGACACAAACAACGCCTGATCCAGGTTGATGGCGGGCGCGGAAAGCCGGCTGCGCATTTCGAGCTCCTCACCGTTGCGCGTAATCGTGAGGCATTGGACGGGACAGACGTCGATGCACGCATCGCATTCGATGCAGAGCTTCGGAGTAAAAGCGGTTTCGATATCGCAGTTCAGGCAGCGCTCGACTTCGCGCGCGGTCTGCTCCGCAGTAAAGCCCAGCTCGACCTCAATATCGAGCTTTTCAAAACGCTCGACGAGATCGACATGCTGCATCTTCTGCCGGGGCGCGGGATTGTAGTCGTTGTGATAACTCCATTCGCTGAGGCCCATCTTCTGGCTGACGAGGTTCATTCCGTAAGGCGGGCGATCGGTGATGGGCTGGTGCTGACAGTAGTTATGAATCGAGATGGCGGCTTGATGGCCGTGTTCGACGGCCCAGATGATGTTCTTCGGGCCGAAGGCGGCATCGCCTCCGAAGAAGACGCCGGGGCGGGTGGATTGCATCGTGGTTTGGTCGACCAGGGGGACGTCCCATTTGTCGAACTCGATTCCGAGATCGCGCTCAATCCACGGAAACGCATTTTCCTGGCCGATGGCGAGGATCACGTCGTCGGCGGGAAGAAAAACTTCATCGATCACGCGCGAGCGCCTGGCTTCGGCATCCCATTCGAGGCGTTCGAAGAGCATGCCTTTGAGCACGCCGTTGTCGACCACGAAACTTTTTGGGGCTTGATTGATGATGATGTGAACACCCTCTTCTTCGGAGTCCTCGAGCTCCCAGGCCGAAGCTTTGAAAAACTGCCGCGGACGACGCGCCATGACTTTAATATCTTTGCCGCCCAGTCTTCGCGATGACCGGCAGCAATCCATGGCGGTGTTGCCGACGCCGATGATGAGCACGCGCTCGCCGATGGAATTGATGTGACCGAAGGCGACGGATTCGAGCCAATCGATGCCGATGTGGATGCGATCGGTATCGTGGCGACCGGGGATATCGAGATCTTTGCCGCGCGGGGCGCCACTGCCGATGAAGATTGCGTTGAAATTTTCATCGAGGAGCTCACGCATACTCCGAATGGGCGAGTTGAAACGGATATCGACACCCATGTCGAGGATCTGATCGATCTCTTCGGTGAGAACGCGCTCGGGAAGACGGAAGGCAGGGATATTGGAGCGCATCAAGCCGCCGGGCTTGTCCTGTTTTTCGAAGATCGTGACCTCATAGCCGAGCGGCAGGAGGTCATTGGCGACCGTGAGAGACGCGGGACCGGCTCCGATGCAAGCGATGCGGCGACCGTTCTTCTCGGCGGGGATGCGCGGCAGCAGATGCGAGATTTCGCCGCGCAGATCGGCGGCGACCCGCTTCAAGCGGCAGATAGCGACGGGCTTGCCGTCCAAACGGCCACGGCGGCAGGCAGGCTCACAAGGGCGATCGCAGGTTCGTCCAAGAATCGCGGGGAAAACATTCGACTCGCGGTTCAATATGTACGCTTCGGTATAGCGGCCCTGGGCGATTAAGCGGATGTATTCAGGGACGTTGGTATGCGCGGGGCAGGCCCACTGGCAATCCACGACCTTGTGGAAGTAATCAGGATTTTGGACGTCGGTTGGTTTCACGCAGAGTCAGGGCCGCGACGGAGTGGCCGGGTGATCTCGTTTGAGTACCGCTATTATATCAGCGCGGAGAGTAACTCGGGAGTTACCATGTTCCGCCGGAATGGTGAATGATGGATTTCGGAGGTCCGATTGCCAGTGATCGTTGGAACTCCACGCGAGACGTTCCCCGGAGAACGGCGCGTGGCGCTCGTACCGCGTCAATGCGAGGCGTTGCGAAAAAGCGGAATAGAGGTGATTGTCGAACATGCGGCAGGCCTGGAGGCCGGTTATCCGGATGAGGCTTATACAGCACGCGGCGCGCGTGTTGCGAGCCGTAGAGAAGTCTTCGACGGCGCCGATGTGATTGCGCAGGTGCGTTGCCTGGGGGCGAATCCCGACGCTGGGCGAGCGGATCTGGAACTGCTCCGCAAGGGTCAGGCGGTTGCTGGTTTTGGCGAGCCACTGAGCGCGCTGCAAGAATGCGCGGACCTGGCGGAAGCGGGCGTTTCTTTCTTTGCAATGGAATTGATGCCGCGCATCACGCGCGCGCAAAGCATGGATGCGCTGTCATCGATGGCAACGATCTCCGGTTATCGAGCAGTGCTGCTAGGCGCGAGCGAACTGCCGAAAATATTTCCCATGCTGATGACAGCGGCAGGAACCATCACACCGGCGCGAGTTTTTGTGCTGGGAGCAGGGGTTGCGGGGTTGCAGGCGGCGGCAACGGCGCGGCGGCTGGGAGCAATAGTTTCTGCTTACGACGTGCGGCCGGCAGTAAAGGAGCAGGTGGAGAGCGTCGGCGCGAAATTCGTCACGCTGGATGTGGACGCGGGGCGGTCGGAAGACAAGGGCGGATATGCGAAGGCGATGGACGAGGCTTTCTACCGGCGGCAGCGCGAATTGATGACCGATGTGTTGCGCGAGATGGACGTAGTGATCACGACGGCCGCCGTACCCGGGAGGCAAGCGCCGATCCTGATTACCGCGGAAATGGTGAGTGCGATGTGCCCAGGGTCAGTGATTGTGGACATTGCAGCCGAGCGCGGCGGAAATTGTGAACTGACCCGCGCGGGCGAAAAGGTGATTCATCACGGGGTGACCATTCTGGGCCCGGTGAATGTCCCCTCCATGGCGCCGTTTCACGCCAGCCAGATGTATTCCTGCAACATTGCGGCATTTCTTAAGTTGCTGGTTCGTGATGGCAGCCTGAACGTGAACCTGGAGGATGAGATTATTCGCGAGACGCTGGTGAGTAACGAAGGCAAGGTTGTCAACGCGCGCGTGACTGCGCTTTCGGCGGATCGAACGTTGAAGGTATGAGCACGACCGAAGAACTCATCGGAGCTCCGGATGTAAATCACTGGGTTGGCGGGAAAGCTGTGCCGTCAAGATCAGAGCGTTCGGCCCTGGTGTCGAATTGTTTCCGCAGGCGCTAGTTACGGAAGCGAGCTTCTATTTTCACAGGGAGGCTCGCTAGCGCAAGCGAGATGAGAGACGAGTTCATGCGGAGAGCCATTGAGCTCGCCGACGAAAATGCACGCTCGGGCCGCGGCGGTCCATTCGGAGTGGTCATCGTGAACCATGGCCAGATCATTGCGACTGGTGTCAATCTCGTGACTGCGACCAATGATCCCAGCGCCCACGCGGAAGTTGTCGCGATCCGCGCTGCATGTCAAGCAGCGGGAACCTACCAACTCGCCGGTTGCGAGCTTTATGCGAGCTGTGAACCTTGCCCCATGTGCTTGGGTGCTATTTACTGGTCTCGTCTTTCGAGCTATTTTTTTTCATGCACGCGGAGCAATGCGGCAGAATTCGGATTCGACGACGATTTCATTTATAAGCAAATCCCTCTACCGCCTGACGAGCGTTCCATTCCCGGCCATCGGCTTTTGGCGAGTGAGGGGATGCAGCCGTTTGTAACGTGGGCACACTCGGCACGCAAGGTACCGTATTAACGGTGAGTTCGGCCGTGTGCGAGCGAGGACCGCAACCGGCCGCGACACGGGTTGACACCCACTGAGCAAGTGAACATACTGAGACATCAATCGTCGAAAGTTGCGTTGTACCCAGGGAGCATCCCGGTCGACACTCGATTCAACGATAAGGGGGCGTCCATGCTCACTCAAAGAGTACCTGTAGTCTTTGCGTGCGTACTCGCGCTATTCTTGTGTCCCGCGGTTTGGGGCCAAGCGACTGGAAGCATTTCCGGAAATGTCACAGACGCGAGCGGTGCTCAGGCGCCCGGGGCGAAGGTGACCGTCACGGCCGAAGCGACCGGCACGTCACGCCATGCGGTCACGGATAATGCCGGGCACTACGACATTCCTTTGCTCGGGGTGGCCAATTACACGGTTCGCGCAGAGCTTCAGGGCTTCCAAACCGTCGAAGAGAAAAATGTCCGGCTGCAAGTGGATGAACATCGCGAGATCGATTTCAAGCTTGCGCCCGCCTCCATGAAGCAGCAGGTGGAAGTGACGGCCACGGCGGTGGAGGTACAGACGACGAACCCAACTCTGGGCCAGGTAATCAACTCGCAGCAGGTTGCCGAGCTTCCTCTCAACGGGCGCGATTTCGTTCAACTGGCGACACTCACGCCCGGAACAGCGCAGGAAACGAATCCGAATAGTTTTTTCACCAGCGGAGCGGATAGCGAGGTTGCGGCACGGGGATCTTTTTCACTATCAGTAGGCGGATCGCGTGCCAACAGCACAGATTGGCTGCTCGACGGAAATGACAATAACGAGCTCACCGCTGGCGGGATCTCCATTTTGCCATCTATCGATGCGATTCAGGAATTTAAGGTTCTGACTTACAATTACTCCGCAGAATGGGGAACGCGGGCAGGACCAACGGTATTGGTGACGACTAAATCGGGCACAAACCAGTTGCACGGCTCATTGTTTGAATTCTTCCGCAATACCGATTTGGACGCGCGAAGTTTCTTCGCTACATCGACCGAGAAATTCAACTTGAATCAGTATGGCGGTTCGGTTGGCGGTCCGATCAAGAAGGATAAAACGTTCTTTTTCGCAGATATTCAGAACAAAATGCAGCGCCATGGGATACCGTTTACGGGTCTGGTCCCGAGCGCGGCAATGCGCGGCGGCGATTTCACTGAGGATGCGTTTGGGAATCCACGCACCGGGTTTATCACTAATCCCAACGTGAGCGGATCAGGCGATACGGCGTTTCAATGCGATAGCGCGGGCAATCCGATTCCGGCAGCGCCAAACGGGAGCCAAGCCGCCGGCGTGAATTGCAACAAAATCCCGGCTAACTTGATTAATCCGATCGCGGCTAAGATGATCAATATCTATCCGCTTCCGAACGCGGATAACCCCGCGCTTGGTTACAACTATGTAAATGAGCCGGTGCGCAGCCTGAATGAAGGTGAATTTGACATTCGGGTGGATCATAACTTCTCAACCAAGGATTCTGCTTTCGCGCGCTTCAGCTATGATCAGGCAACCTCGTTTGTCCCTGGCGGCGCTCCCGGCTTGGCGGAAGCCAGTCCGTTTGGCAGTAACGAGGGTATACAGAACCATGCGCGCAATGCGGTTGCGTCGGAGACGCACGTGTTTTCGCCAAACACCGTCAATCAGGCAACGGTGGGATACAACCGGATCTTCAATTTCATCGAATCGCAGGGAAGTTACACCTGCCTCTCGGCTTTGTACGGCATCCCGGGCGCGAATTTGGGCGGTATTAGTTGCGGGTTGACTTCGACTCAGATGGAGGGAGGCTATTGGTCGCTTGGCGACCGCGGATATTCTCCATTTCAAGGCGGCACGAATGTCTTCTCCGCTTCCGATTCGCTTGACATGGTGCGCGGCAGTCATGACATAAAAGCCGGCGGTGAAATTCGCGCTGATCAAATGAACGTGCTCGCCGCCGGTTTCCAAGACGGATATTGGATCTTCACCGGCGATTGGGCGGGCGATGCCATGGCGGATTTCATGCAAGGCCTTCCAAGCCTTGCGCTTCACGACCAAACTTTTAACGGCGATGTAACCGGCCGACGCTGGAAACTGTTCCGACCCTACATTGAAGATGACTGGCGAGTAACTAGTAATTTGACCTTGAATATCGGGCTGGCATGGGCGCTCGTTACGCCGATCACGGAGGCCCATAACCGGCAAGCCGATTTTGATCCAACTAACTCAGAATTTCTGATTGCCGGGCAGAACGCTGGGCCGTCCGCGGGCATCCAGTTCGACAAAACCGCGCTCGAACCTCGCATTGGCATCGCCTGGAAACCTTGGGGGAGCCAAACAACAGCGGTTCGCGGCGGTTACGCGATCTTTCATGACTCTTCATGGAATCAGGGCGCGCCGGGATTGTGGCAGAATCCGCCTTACTATGCGGAATCCGACGCCTATGCCTTCGGCGGCGCCTGCACATTCGCGACCGCTGCCTGTTCCACGGTCTATGGTTTGACGCCCTCGGCCATCAATATGTCTTCCGGTTTCCCGATCTTCACTTCGCCGCCAAATCCGGCCGATTTCACCGGAACCATACAGTCTCAGAATCTGAATTTCAAACAAGGACGAGTACAACAGTTCAATATAAATGTGGAACGGCAATTGCCAGGCCAAGTGCTCGTTACGGTCGGTTACGCAGGCTCGCGGAGTTCCCACCTGCTTATCGACGGAAATAACCTGAACGTCTCTTCGCCCGCGGCATGCGGAACGGTCTCCGGATATACGCTAGGATGCGGCCCAGGTGGAGCAGCTTTCGGCGTGCCATATACAGAGTTTCCGTATTCCACTATTTCGAATTTCAACGACCTCGGGCGAGCCACTTACAACTCGCTGCAAGTCAAGGCGGAGACTAAGAGCGGGAAATACGGGTTGTATGCGCTCATCGGCTACACGTACTCCCATGCGCATGACAACGCACTGACAGATGGTCTGGGCACCCCGATTGGCGCGACTTATTTCCCATTACCAGGGTGGCAGTCGCTCGATTGGGGCCTGTCCCAAGTGAATCTTAACCAAAACTTCACGGCCAGCATTCTCTATAAACTGCCTTTTGGAAAAGGGCGTCAATTCGGGAATTCGTGGAACAGACCCACGGACTTCCTCTTAGGGCATTGGGAATTCGACGTAATTGAAAAGGCGAGTTCGGGGTTTCCCGTTTTCATTGTGGACAGCAACAATACGTCTGGAGTCAATTTTGAAAACGACGGCAATAGTCTGATCCGCCCGAATCAAGCTTGCAATCCGCAGCAGAGCAACCCAACGCTGAGCCAGTGGTTCAATTCCAGCTGCTTTGTTGCACCTGCCGCCGGGGAGCTTGGAAACGCGTCACGCACGCCAGTGAGCGGTCCGGATTTCATCAATACCGATTTTTCGGCAATTAAACATTTTCCGCTTCCGCACGAAGACATGCGCCTGGATTTCCGCGCCGAGTTCTTCAATGTCTTCAATCACCCGCAGTTCGGCTTGCCTGGATCCGACTTAAATTCTCCGTTGACATTCGGCACGATCAATTCAACCGTGAACAATCCCCGTGTGATTCAATTCGCCCTCAAGCTGCTGTTCTAATATGGATCGACCTTGTCAAGGGGGTCACGGAAACCCCGCATAGGCGCAATCCAGGAATGCTCGTAAGAGCATTGCTGGGAGCGTGTGAGAGAGAAGCAACACGGATGGCAGTGAGGAGCGAATACGACGGTTGATCACTCTAATATCGCGGGTCGGAACCGCATAATCGTGATTCGTCGGGAGCTGCCTCGGACTGAGGACGCGAGTTGGGCCAGCCGGCCGTATCGCACAAAACATCGGAGGATTCTCCTTGCCGCGAGTTCCTCCACTGCCACCGGTGCTGCTTCTAAAACGTACAAGACTTCTTCTTTCTCAGGCAGCTTGCCGCTGCGGTTGCGGTTCGGTTTTGACGGCGATGGCCCAGGCGAAACCCAGCAGTTCGCGAGCAATGGCAGTGACAATCTGGGGTTTATTTTTGCCGCCAGCCGCGAGTTTCTTATAACGCGTACACAAACGCCATTGCGCTTTCCAGGCAATGTCTTTGATTTCCTGGTCAAGGCCTTTTTGGCGCTTGAGCAGAAATCCGCCGACCCAGGGTTTGTGTTGATAGGCCCAGGCCGCTTCCACCATCACTCGTCGCAGATGGGCATTGCCGGTTTTGGTAATCCCGCCTCGTTGGATGCGGTTGCCGCTGGAGTACTCGCTCGAGACCAGCCCACTGTAACTCATCAATTGACGGGGATTCTGGAATCGACTCAGCGAACCAGTTTCGGCCACGATCGTCACCGCTGTCATCTGAGCAACGCCGCGCAAAGCTTGCAGCGCGGCAATCACCGCGCGAATCTGTTTCGGAGCCTTGGCAATGGCTTCGTCCATGACCTTCTCCAGCCGCCGGATGCGCTCGCCAGCGTGATGTACTTCGTGAATGTAATCGGCCAGCGTGGCTTCCAGCGCTGGTTGTTCAAAATGCACGTGGTCGTGCAGCCAAGTCATGTATTTCGGGTCCACTTCTCTTTGATGTCAGCGGGTGGTTGCGCTCCGTGTCGCAGCAGAAACTTGCCCAGCCTTTGACGGGCGCGGTGCTGATCTTGTCTGGCATCTTCGCGCGCCCGCACCAGATCGCGCAGCGCTTCGTGCGCCGCATCTGGAACCCAGACCGCCGTCAGATCGCCGTTCCGGTAACACCGCGCCAGTTTCTCGGCATCGCGCCGGTCCGTCTTCACTCGATCGCCCGCTTTGGCCGGCACCAGCGACGGCGCGATCACTTCGCAGTTCACGCCCAGCTGCGTCAACTGCCAATACAAAACATACCCGGTCGGACCCGCCTCGTAGCAGGCTTTCAACTGCTTCACCGCACCCAGCTTTGCCACCGCTTTGCGGATCGATTCCAGGCGGTTGGGAATGACGCCGAGAGAGCGCACTTCTCCGTTCGACTCCGCTACCGCTATCGCAATCGTGCCCGCGTGGACACCCAAACCAATAAACCGTATCTTAGACATGCGACCAATTCCTTTCGTATGCGGCTCTGCGCCGCTGGTTTCAACTCTTCGCAGCGTAACCCGCGCCTCTGCGAAGGATTGGTCGCTCCATTTTGACTGACGCCGGCGATTGCGGTTTATGCACGGCTCGGAAGATCGATGAAATACTCATCCGGAAAGCAATTTCACGCCAGTGCCTTCGCCAAGAACGGCAGTCCCTTCACTCCATGGAATTCGTGTACACCCTCGAAGATTTCCTGCTGAGCCAGATCGGGCGCGCCGAACACTTCATAGACCTTCTTCACGCGCATAAAGCTTTCGCGCGTAGCCGCTACCGGAAAGATTGGATCGCGGGTACCGCCTTCTGAAAAGAACGGCCGTGGCGCAATCAATCCGGCAACATCATAGTTCTCCGCCCAATTCAGAATGCCAGGCACGTAATTGTCGATGCAGTGCGAGACGCTCATGATGCTGTCCCGGAAAGTGTTCAGATACCCGCTAACGAAAGCCGCTTTGATACGGGGCTCTAGCGCCGCAGAAAACTGCGTACACGTGCCACCACCCGAGATTCCCATGCAGCCGATACGTTGAACGTCCAACTCCGGCCGTGTCTCGATCCAGTCAATCGCCCGCATGATATCCCATACGCGCCAGCCGATCATCGTTTGCCCCATCAGCAGAGCTGATCCGGCCGCCGGCTGACAGGCAGTAACTGCCGGTCCTTTGGCAATAGTGATGGGATCTCGGCGATAACCGAACGCCATGGGTTCGATTGCCACTGCCGCAAGCCCGTGCTCAACGACTTGGATCGCAAAATCGTGCTGATATCCTGGCTTGCCCGTTCGATCCTTGCCGTTTTCTGCAATGCCCACGATATCATCGACGCCACGGCCATGCCCGGGAACACAGACAGCGGTCGGGTGAGGCGCGCGGGAGGGGGCGGGAACTAACAGATACAGAATCACTCCATTGCCGGGCCGGCTTTCAAACCAAATCTTTTCGCGCGTGTAACCTTTCAGATCGCGTTTTTCGAGTGTTTGCGCTTTGAGAGGCGTTCGTTCCGGGAACCCGCCAAGTAACTCGGTCAGTTTTGTCCGGAGCTGCCGTTGCCACTGCTCCGCTTCTGCTCGGGTAGAAGCCCGGAAAGTCAACTGTAGCTGCGCGGATTGATACCGGTTTAACGTCCATGCGACCGGGTCAAGCTCTGGGATTTTGGATTCGGTTTGGACTGCGGCTCGGTGCATCTCAGGTGGCGCTGCAGCGACTTTACTTGACAATGCCGCTGCTGCCGCGGCTTGCCCTAATTCGCGTCGTGACATGATCGTTGCCATCGACGCGATTATAAGGTTCGCGCGTCGAGAATGCCTCCAGTTTTTTCTCCGGGATGCAAACCAAGCACTCAGGCCGGCAGCAATCCTGAGGGCGGACGATCTTCAAGAGCAGCGCCCCACGCCTTATTCGGCGCAGGCCCCATCTGGAGATGCAACCGGCCGCCTTCGATAATGTCTCGATGCGTTAGCCACGAAGGGCGCCAGTCTCTGCCGTTCAGCGAGGCACGCTGGATGTACAGATTTTCTTTCGAATTGTTTTCCGCGACAATCGCAAATTCCGTGTTTTGGGCGTGGTTGCGAATTACGGCGCGCTCGACCAGAGGACTCCCGAGGACATACACGCCATTAGCCGCGTTGACCGGATAGAAGCCTAATGCGGCGAAGACGAACCAGCTTGCGAGCTGTCCGCAATCGTCGTTGCCGGGAATGCCAGAGGGAGTGGGATTGTAGAGGGCCGCGACTTTACGCGACCAGTACTGCGTCTTCCATGCCGCGCCCGCGAAGGAGAAGAGATAGGGGTGGTGATTGCTCGGCTCGTTGCCCTGGGCATCCTGACCAACCATGCCGGTGATGTCTGGATGCGCGTCAGCCACAAAGGAAGGCGCAGTGAAGAGGCCTTCGAGTTTACGAATGAACTCTTCGTCGCCCCCGTAAAGACGGATAAGCCCAGCCACATCGTGCGGGACGCTAAAACTGGCCTGCCAGGCATCGGTTTCGACGTAATCGTCGGTCTCCTGATCGGGGCGAAAAGGCATGCGCCACTTGCCGTCCTTGTCTTTGGCTTGCATGAAGCCGGTGGCAGGATTGAAAAGGTTTTTGTAATTCTTACTCAGCCCGAAAAATATGGTTGCGTCTTCGGACTTACCGAGAAGCTGCGCCATGGCGCCGGCGCACCAATAGTCATAAGCGAGATCAAGCGTAGAAGAGACGCTGCCGGCGTGGAAGTCTGCAGGGACATAACCATACTTGCGGAACATGGCCTGCAGTTCCCGGTTGTCGTTGGTCTGCGCTCCGTTTAGCGCGGTATCCCGAATGGCCGCGTAGGCGGTTTCGATGTCGAAGCCGCGGAAGCCGCGCGTATATGCTCCGAGAATCATGCCCGCCGCATGGAATCCGATCATGCTCCAGGTCTCATTCGCCCATAGCGGCCACATCGGAAGCGAATGCTGGCCGAGCTGCTCGTAATCGAGGACGAGCGTGCGCACGATGTCATTGATGCGCTGCGGCTGCGTGAGCATCAGGAATGGGAACTCGCCACGATAGATGTCCCATATGGAAAGCGTGGTGTACTTCGTGAAACCGGGGTTGGAATGGTTTTGATGATCCTGTCCGCGATAGGTTCCGTCAACATCGTTGAAGATGGTGGGCGCGACAAAGGAGTGATAAGCGTTTGAGGCAAAAGTCTCGGCAAGTGCGTGGCTGGAGAAGTCCGCCTGTACCGTGGAAAGCGCGTCGGACCATGCTTTGGCGGACTGGCGAACGAGATCCTCGAAGTCCCATGTGGGAATTTCGGTTCGAAGATTCCTGGCAGCTCCTTCCAGGCTCACAGCGGAAATACCAACACGCACGACGAGCGGAGCGCCGCTCGGCTGATGCGTGAAGATTGCTTTGATCTCGGTGCCCGTCAAATGGGCGCCTGCAACGGCCCCAGACACAGTGCCGTCGACGCTTACTTCGAGCGATGCCGCGGGATGAGAGAGCTCAAGGACAAAATAGATGTCGCGATCCTGCGCCCAGCCATGCGCCGACCGCCGACCCGAGATGCGGCCCAGGTTTTCGACGGTAAGTTCCGCGGCATAGACCCGGCAGCCGAGTCCATGAGCCAGGTCAACCATGAGACCCTGGCGCGCAGTCGACGACGGATAGATATAGCGGTGCATGCCGCAGCGCGTCGTGGCAGTGAGCTCAGCGTCCATATCGGGAGTGTCAAGGTGAAGCTTGTAATAGCCGGGGCGGGCGATCTCGGTCTCGTGCGAAAAAAATGAGCGATAGCCCAATTCCGCGGGACTGAACACGATGCCGGAATCCTTGCCGAGCGCTTCAACCTGCATCTCATCGAGAATCTCGACCTTTCCGGCGTGCCATGACCAATTCTTGCCTTCAATCAAAGGCATAAAGAGCACATCGCCTAAGTCAATGCCACCGGTTCCCTGAAGGTGCGTGTGGCTGAAACCATTGATGATGTTGTCGCGATAGTTGTACCCGGAACAGTGCTGCCACTCGTACCAGTTGCCTTGGATGTTCCAGTTGACATCCGGCGGCCCGCTCGTGTCGGGGCTGAGTTGCACAAGCCCAAACGGGACAACAGCGCCCGGAAACATGTGACCGCGCCAACCCGTGCCAACGAGAGGATTAGCGCTATGAACCATCGCCGCGAGAGACATCTGCGTACCGTGTTCCTGCGGGTTCATCCACGAAAGTGGGGACGCTGCGCTCAACGCGGAAGCGCCTGTAGCCGCGCCCAAGATCTGGAGAAAATTGCGACGCGACCAGAGCGCCTCGTGTCTCCGGTGTATCTTCGAATCCGCCATCGCGATCACCATTTCTTCACTGTCTGGTGATTCTCTCATCACGACCGCGCTCACTGTTGCATAACCTCCGATTGGCCCTTGATCCAGAACCCGGAACGCTGTTTGCTGACTCTACACAGACAAGAGGCAATCTGAATACCATATACATCATTTTGGTTTCGACTGCGGCCGCGCTCGGTGGCCTGCTATTCGGCTATGACTGGGTCGTGATCGGAGGTGCAAAGCCGTTTTACGAATCGTTCTTCCGGCTTCACTCGGCTGAGCAAATTGGATGGGCAAACAGCTGCGCGCTCATTGGTGCGCTTCTGGGCTCCATACTTTCCGGCGTGTTAAGTGATCGCTGCGGACGCAAGAGACTGCTGATTGCTTCTGCTTCACTATTTCTAGCGTCGTCCCTTCTCACCGGCATGGCATCCTCATTTTCAGCCTTCGTCGTGTGGCGCATGGCGGGAGGAGTGGCCATCGGCATGGCTTCAAATGTCTCGCCCACGTACATCGCCGAAATCAGCCCCGCAGCTTGGCGTGGCCGGCTCGTGTCGCTGAACCAATTGACGATTGTTGTCGGAATTCTAATAGCTCAGATTACGAACTGGATCATTGCGGAGCCGGTGCCCGCCGGAGCAACGGCCGAGCAGGTCCGAATCTCTTGGAACGGGCAATTCGGCTGGCGATGGATGTTTATTGCGGTCGCGGTACCCTCGCTGATCTTTCTCCTCAGTTCGCTTGCGGTACCCGAAAGCCCGCGTTGGCTTTTAAACCGCCGGCGCCGATCAAGTTCGGTGCGTGTCATTCCGGTTAATCCTTTCCGCATCGGTAAAAAATGCTAAATCGGCTCACACACCGTACTGCTAAATCCCTGCAAAATGACGGAATTGAGTTTGGCATCTGACATGCTCCTAAAAAGCCGAATATGAAATCCGCTCAGGGAATTAGTGGTTGCTCCGCACCCGTATCCCACTGCACGACACCCCACCCTCTAAACTTCTTCTAGAACCCAACAAGCACAGCCCACCCAACCAGATTCCCTGAGCAATTCAATCCGTCGAGGCTCCGGTCCGGCAGCCTTTCCTATATAATCCGGTTTGCACAAACTCCTCTACGCGACGTTTACCGCGTTTCTCGCCGGAAGCGCACTGGTCAGCGTTACTGCCAGCCGCGTGTCGAACCAACCGCTCTTGAGCCCCGGCGAAACCTGGTCCTCATTCGGTCTCTTCAATCCGGCCGCCATCGAGGCCAGTGGAAAAACCGTCCTGCTCTTCCGCGCACAGGATCGCGATCACACTTCGCGCATCGGTTACGCCGAAAGCGCCGACGGCCTGCACTTCACCGAACGCCCCGATCCGGTCCTCTCCCCGCGCACCCCATACGAACAGGGCGGCGGCGTCGAAGACCCGCGCGTCCTTCGAATCAACGGAACATATTATCTGACCTATACGGGCTACAATCGTCAAGCGCACAGGGCGGTTGGTGGCCGTCGTGCGCGATCTATCAGTGACGCACAGCTTTGCCTAGCAACGTCTACCGATCTCATCCATTGGAACCGCAAAGGCGTTATCCTGCCTGCCTACAAGGGAACGTGGAACACGCAATGGACTAAATCAGGCGCCATTGTGGGCGAAAAGATCGACGGCAAATGGTGGATGTATTATCTCGGCACGCGCAAAGACTCCGACGGCGTATCGCGCGACTACATGGGACTGGCTTCTTCGGATGACTTGCTTCATTGGAGCGATGCTACCAGCGAGCCTGTGCTGCCTCGTCATCCCGGCGCATTCGATTCACGAGTGATGGAGCCGGGTCCGCCTCCGTTCCTCACACAGCAGGGTATTCTGCTGCTCTACAACGGCGCCGACGATCATCTCGTCTACCGTCCCGGCTGGGTTCTGTTCGATCGCCGCGATCCGCGACGCATTCTCTCCCGTTGCGATAAGCCATTCGCCGCGCCCACGCTTGCTTGGGAGAAGATCGGCAACGTACCGAACGTGATCTTCCTCGAAGGGGCCGTCGCAAAAGGAAATCTTCGAGGGGACTCTCTGGATTTGATGGGATATTATGGAGCGGCTGATAAGTACATCGGCGCTCTCGATGTCCGTGTCAATCTCACAAAGTAAATCCAGGAGTATTCTTTGATGTCGAAGCAAGTAGTCTCGCGTCGCGGTCTTTTTGGACAAGCGGCCGGAATCGCGGGAGCAGCCGGCCTGCTCTCCGTCGGGACCGCCCCCGCCGCCAAAGCGAGCCAATATTCCTATACGCCGGAAATTAGCATTTTCGGCAAAAGCGCCAGCAGCATTGAAGCCGCGCTCGATGCCGCCTATACGTTCCTCGACACCATGATGGACGCCTATGCGCAAGGCGCCACGATTCGCTTGACCCAGAGTTATTCCGATCAGCAGGGTCTTGAAAGCACCGCCTTCACCTACGACAACGCGGTCATGATCGACGCCTACCTGGTGCGCTCGGAATCGGGCGACTTGACGCGCGCCGAAGTGCTCGGCAACGGACTGCTCTACGCGCAACAGACCAACAGCTTCAATGATGGGCGGCTTTTTCAGGCCTATTTCGTCAATGCGCCCGACGCCCATGGCGCTTACATCCAACCGGCGGGCGCGCCCTTCTATTTCTACGGCAGCTCTGTGGGCGATATGGCCTGGGCCGGCATGGCGCTGTGCCACCTTTACCGCGCCACCAGAAACAGCAGCTACTTGACGGGCGCCAAACGGCTTGGCAATTGGATTTACACGAACGCCTACTCGAGTCTTGGCGCGGGCGGTTACACGGGTGGCGTGGACGCAAGTAACAACAAGCTCACGTATAAGTCAACCGAACATAACATCGATACGTACGCATTATTCACAATGCTTGCCAGTCAAACCGGCCACTCAGTCTGGGCCACGCGCGCGCAGTGGGCAGCGAACTTTGTCGCATCCATGTGGAACAGCGCGGGTGGATTCTTCTGGACCGGCACCGGCAACGACGGTGTCACTCCGAATACGAGCAACATCCCCGAAGATGTCCAAACCTGGTCTTATCTAGCGTTTCTCAATAAAGACTATGCGGCTTCTCTTCAATGGGTCACCTCGAACTTAATGACCATCGATACGCCGGAAACGATCAACAGCAAATTGACCGGAAACACGCGTATCCTGGGCGAGACCTACGCGAGTCTCAGCTTGCGGGCGCTCACGCCTTCGGAATCCTACGACCAGCCGCCCGATCCAAACGCGGTGTGGCTCGAAGGCACGGCCCATACAGTAGCCGCGCTCATCGCGCGCAGCCTGCCTCCCCAGTTCGACCCGACGCTCAAAGACGACTTGGCCACGGCCGTGTTGCTCCTCAAGAACATCGGCCTCGCGCAGCAGAACCTCGGCGCTGGTCAGACTGTCGGGGGCACTGCGCTGCCTACCGGCCAAGGCATCGTCGCGTCTTCGAGCGTTTTGAATGGCGGCTTTGGATCCTCGTACTACCCGAACCTGCACATCGGCGCCACCGGCTGGTCCTGCATTGCCGCGCAACTGGCGAATCCGTTCCACTTGCGCTTCCGCGCCATTTAGAGGGTTCGGCGCTTCGTGGCGGTGGCCGCGGCAGCTAGCGCGACCTGGGCGCCTTTTTCCACCGTAAGGTTTTGAGCAACAGCCTTTCCGTACGCCCTCGGAGGCGAGCCAGCCGCCCAGAACAGGCAAACCATGCCCCAGGGCTCATCAAAGCGCGTCTTACTTGCTTTCACCATGCTCGCCAGTGTCGTTTGAAGCGCATTGCGCTTACTCTTGAATTGGTTATTTTCTAAAAGCGTATTCAGATCCGAGTTGCCCACGAAGTTACGCATCTCCTGAACCCGCGCCCCCGCCTCCGTCATCGTGTCTGCCCAGTGCTTAATGTCTCGAACGTCTCCGATCAGATATTCAACGCGTGGATCCTCTGTACTTAGTCCCACCAGCGGCCCTAAATTGCTGCTTGCGCCAATGCTGAGCGCTTGCGGCCACAGACCGTCATCTACAATCCGAAAACGCAGCCCGTCATTCTGGTTATCTTGCGGGTCGAGCAGTGCGCGAAGTGCTCTGCGGCCTATATTTAGGTAATCCTGCTTCTGCCGTAAATTGCCGTTCGCATCGAAAAACATGGCGGCGCATTCAGCGTCGGTAAACGATGTTCTCAAGACACAATTCGACTTTCCTCCGCCCATAAATTTGGCCAAAATTATCTGTTCATCTGGCGCGCTCAAAAGATTCAGTGCGACGAACCAATTCAGATAATCCTTCATGGTCTGCTGCTTTGTGCTCTGCGAGAACGCAAAGTGGACCTGTTCACAGCTTAGATCTGGCAGAGCGACGGCTTTTCCGGCTCGGTAGGCGGTAGTCGTCAGCACCGAGTCGAACATCGCTTTTCGAAGTGCTTCGGCGCGGTCCAAAGGGTTGACCATGGCGGAAATATTGTTACCCGTAACAGTTTCCTTAATGGTGACGTCCCCGGTCACCGTGTCTGTAAGGACCTCGCTGTGGCGGATTAGCTCAGAAACAGTTAGATAGTTCAGGATCCCGAGTAAGTTGACCTTTAATGTAATTCCCCGTTTGCGGGTCTCCGACAGAACGCTGTTGATCATTTTCAATCCAGGCGCAAGGATTCCTCCTTCTTGCATCTCCGTTTCGAGAGCGGTAAGCCGACTTAAGTCGCCATCGAGCGCCTTGTGTACAGCTAAGTTAGCCTCCGGGCTCAGTTTCGCGGGTTGGATTTCGTATTGAAATGCTGCGAGATCATCCGTTGCGCCAGAGAGAATCGTGTCGAGGCTAGCCTGCAGATTGTGATCGAGACCGGTCTTGATCGCATCATTGAGCGTCTTGATCTCGGATGGTTGCAGGCCGGCAAGGGCCTTCTGGTCTTTAGTCGGATCTGTGCTGATCGCACCCATCATCGCGGCGAGCAGGTCCGTTTCGCCTATTTCCGCCGTAACCCCGGCTGACGCGGAGAAGTCAGCCTTCCATGTTGTTCCGCGTTCCGGCGAGATACTCAGTTGAATCGTATCGGCATTTTTCCGCAGCAAACGTATTTGATACGACCCAGTAATCGCAAAGCTAGCGCTAAGTCCGAGGCATCCGCCAGCATGGACCGCGATTGTCCCAGCGCCGAGCGGCAGAGCTGCCGAGGCCAGGGGATTGGGAGATAGCGAGGCTTTTATTCCGCCCGATATCTTTATGCTCCCCTGTCCCGAGACCGTTGCGGCGTCATTGATCCCGAGCAGTTGCAAATCGGAGATATCCGCTGGAATGACGTACGAGGACAGGACTTGTCGAAGAGCTTCTCCCAGCGTGGGCTCGCCCGCGCCTAACGGAAAGGCCTTCAGATATTCGAAATTCGCCGTCGCGGCTGTGTCCAATCCAAAGGTCAAGTCTCCTTCCGTGCCGCAGACGCCCAAGTCTAGCGAGCCCGTGAATCGAACCGAAACATACCCCGTTTTGGGCGGCACAGTTGCCGCTAACTGATATGCATCCCCGTCGAACAAGTTTGTGCCGGGACTGGCATTCACCCGAATCGTTACGTCGGCGCCCGGAGTAAAGTCGATCTCCGGTTTTACGTTGCCGAGCTGAAATTTGTGCTGCGCCTTGCCCTCGAACTGAATCGGTTTTGTCGCGGCTTGAGAAAGAACGCTGTCTTTTCTCGCCAGGAAATCGGGACCCACGGCCAAGTGCAGCGCTTCTGTTTTCAGATATTTCAGCAGCGAAGACGGATTACTCAGATCCACCTTTATCGAAGCGATCGGCTTATCCAATTGATCTGTTACCTGTATGTCGGCCAATGCTTATGTCTCCTTTGGGTTCTCCAATATACCGCGGGAAGCGTTAACCGAGCAAACAGGCGCCCCGACGCGCTGCAGCGCCGCCGAGCCATGCTACTCGCGTTCGACGACGAGCTTCAGCGTGTTGAGGCCTCGTCCCACCGCCGCGATATCGCCTTCAAATACTGGCGCGCCTGCTGAAGCTCCTTCGTGTCCAGCTCGTACACCTGCTCTCGCCCGTGGCGAGATCCCCGCACCACGCCTGCCCGCGCCAGCACCTGCAGATGCTTCGTGATTGCTTGCCGGGAGACGCCGGCCCCGGAAGCGAGCACGGTCGTCGATGCTGGCCCTTTTTTGCACAGACGCGCAAGCAATCCCAGGCGCGTCTCGTCTCCTAAAGCCGCAAAAACCGCCGCGGAGCCGGCCAGTGCTCTTCTGATACGCAACCTCATGGTTGCACTATGACATAGCAAATGACCGATCCGCAACTCAGTGGTTGCGTATGGCTCAGAACACCAGCCTCATTTCCAACTGCACGGCCCGCGGACTGTCCGTCGTGCCATTCACAAATCCAAAGTTACTCGACGGATTGTTAGGTTGTGGACCCAGGTTATACGGTTCGGCGAAAACGTGCCGGTTCGCGATGTTGAAGGCATCCGCTCGAACCTCCAGATTCACCGTCTCGGTAAAGTTGAAGCGCTTTGAAAGGTTCACGTCTTCGTTATCGAACCAGGGCATCCGGAAGTTCGTTACGCGCGCGAGTTGCCCGAAAGCGATCGGTGCATTCGGATTCGGATTTGGGTCGGTGAAGTACGCGTTATTGAGATAAGGCTGGGTCAACGGATTGTACCCCTGCTGATTCATAGCGGAGTTATATACAGACTGCCCAGGAACCGGATTGAAGCGGAAACAATCGTCCCACCCCGGGCTGAAGCTGTTCGATGCGCAGTAGAACGGCAGCGGCTGCCCGCTTTCATATTGCAGAATCGCGCCGATCTGCCATCCGCCCAAGACAGCGTTCATGAACCCTCCGCGATTCAACATGGCTCTCCCTTTACCGAACGGCAGCTCGTAAATGAAGCTAGCGACGACGTTCTGTGGGATGTCCTGGCTGCTTGGCGCTTTCTCCAGATGCAAATTGTAGGGGTCCTGGTAGAGCCCGCCGCCCGCGTTGCAGCACGGCTGCATGCTGTCGGCATCGGTGAGAGTCTTTGACCAGGTGTAGGAAAGTTGCAGATTCAGGCCGCTATGGAAGCGGCGCTGCAGCATCGCTTCGAGCGCGTTGAAATCCGACATGCCGTCGTTCTCAAGGCAGCAATCGGTGTTAAAGCGCCGGTATTGCGGGTGGTGACGCAGCGCGTCGCCCACCGATCCCGTAAAGCCCGGGTACGGCGCATATACGCCCGCCGCGTTGGCGATGGCTGAACCGACCGGCGCGTCCAATACGTTCGCGCCCAACGCGAGATCCTGCACGGGCATGTTGTTGTACATCCCGTCCGCAGCCGCGGAGCGCAAATTCTGGCTCTTGTTGCCGACATACCCGAGGCTCATGATGAGGTCCGTCGCCAACTGATGCTGGATCTGAAAACTCCAACTCTGCACCATGGGCGGTTTACCGAATCCGGGCGAGATGTAGTCCACGCTCTGACCGTTCCGAATCGTCGGATCGAGTATCGGCGGTGCGGCGTATGCCGGAAACCCGCTCGATAAAGTGAACGCCGGCGAAAATCCATCGGGCGAAACTGGATTCGGCGAAGCCGTGTAGCCTGCGTTCACGCTGTTGCCGAAATCGGCATAGTAAAGCGGTCCATAGAAGATGGAGTAAGCGCCGCGAAACACCGTCGTGCCGCCGTTTCCAGGCGAATACGCAAAGCCGATGCGCGGCCCGAAATCGTCATAAAACGTCTTCGCCCAGCGCACATTGCAACCGTTACAATTCGAGGCAAAAATCAGCGCTCCCGGAACTCCTCCTGCACCCGGATTCGGCAGAGTCGGATCGAAGTTGGAAGTGAAATTGTCCGCTTCCGTGCGCGGCACGTCGACACTCCACCGCAATCCGAGATTCAGCGTCAGGTGCGAGGTCACCTTGAAATCGTCCTGCGCAAAAAGTGCATAGTACTGCTGCGTGTACCGCGGATAGTGCGCGAACACCGTTAAACCGGCGCTATCCACCTCGCCTAACAGAAAGCTCGCCAGGCTATAGCCGCCTTGTGAAGAAAGAATGCCCGGCCCGGCTGCCGTCTCCGCGTTCGAGAAATTATAATAGCCGCTATTTGAATCCTGGGTTAGATTATTGAGCTGCATCCAGCGGTAATCGCCGCCGACGCTGAGCATGTGCCGCCCTTTCGCGATCGTTACCGTGTCCGAGACATCGCCGACATTGCTGATCGTGTCATCGGCCCGCTCCTGGCCCAAGCTCGGGAAGCCGCTATTGATGTTGAACTGCGGGAACGCTGGCCCGTGGACGTTGGCAATTCCGAGTTGAGCCGGCCAATCGACTCCCTCGAGCGACGCAGGCGTGTAGTTCCCGCTGTTGTACCGGCTGAACCCGAGATTCACATGGTTCAACACCGTCGGGCCGAATGTATGGTCCCAGCCAAAGCGGCCGTAATGCGTGACGAAATCCTGAATCCATGTGCCTGGGTCGATCGGCGCCGGTAACGCCGGGTTCCCACCCGTCAGCAGCGTGTTCTGGCGCGTATCGTAAGAAGCGAAAATCTTATCGAAATTCCCGATGTTCTGGTCGATGCGAACCGTGTAAGTGGTGTTAGTGGTCGGAAAGCTTGCGCGATAGCTGAAGTTATTCTGCAATCCAGGCAGATTCGGCTCCGGCATATAAGACAGCACCTTCAGCGCAATCGGATTCAGCTGGCTTGTGGGTATCGTGTTCTTCGGAAACGCAGCAGTCCGGCAGGGCGTTCCGTTCGCCGCCGCCGTTGTCGACAATGGATCGAAAATCTGGCCGCCATATACGGTCGCGCCGGTGCAGGGGTTCGTTCCGATCGCCGGGCCCAGGATCGCTGAAAAATCTCCACCTCGTTCTGCCGCGGTCGGCAGCGTGCTCGTCACGGTCGAGCTGCGCGGCCATTGCAACTGTTCCCACCCGAAAAAGAAAAACGTCTTGTTCCTGCCGTTATAAATCTTCGGAATCCATACCGGCCCGCCGAACGTCAGCCCATAGTCGTTCTTGATGTCTTTCGGAACCGCGTAAGTGGACCGGCAATCCGCCGTCGTGCATGTGCCTAGGCCCTCGTCGTTGAAATAAGTGTTGGCATCGAGGTCCGTATTCCGCAGAATGTCGTACGCCGAGCCGTGGAACGAGTTCGTCCCAGAGTGTGTCGTAAAGCTCCTCACCCCACCTGTGGTGCGTCCATATTGGGCCGGCGGTGTCGCCGTTTCTACTCGAAACTCCTGCAGCGCGTCCACCGACGGAGCCGTCTCGTCGAAAGTAGAATTGTTGTCCGGACGTACCGCGCTCGATCCGTCGAGCTCCACATCGTCGCCGAAATTTTGCCCGCCGCTCGTCTTCTGAATATAGATGCCGTTTGCGTTATTGCTGGTGCCGGGCCCAACCACGCCCGGAACCAAAAACTCGAACGCCTCTGGCGACCGGAATGCGCCGACGCCCCCGAGCGAAAGCGGCAGTTCTTCCACCTGCCTGGGCGTAACAACCGCTCCGATATCGGACGTTGTTGATTCAACTGTGGGCGCATTCGCGACCACGTCCACGGTCTGTGCGGTTTCGCCCAATTGCAATTGAACATTCACTACGCTCGGCGTGTTGATTTCCACAACCACCCCGCTTTGCCGGTTCGACTTGAAGTTCGGCGCCGTCACCGTGACGTTGTAACTTCCTACCTGCACCTGTGGAAAACCGTAATCTCCCGCCTGTGATGTTGCGGTGCTGTAAGTGGACCCGGTGCTTGTGCTGCGCGCGGTGACGGTCGCGCCGGGAACAGGCGCGCCGCTTGGATCTGTTACCTTTCCGGTGATCGAGCCTCGATTCGTTTGCGCCACAGCCGCGGCGCACATGAACATGCAAAAAATGACAAGCCTCAACAGGCCTGGTCTTTGAACTTCCATAAATGCCCCCAAAGCGACCCGCGCCTCGTAAAAAGACGAGCATCGCTCGTCAGACGCTGGGATTCCGTTTCAATAGATGGAGCCCCGCGACCGTCGTTACGCCGCGCCATGTACTAGGTGCTGTCAATTTTAGATAAAAGCCTCGCGCTTCCCCTTGACGGTCGACAAATCCCTGCTATTGTAGATGGTCGAGAGGAGCTTCGGAATTTGGGCAAACCCACGGACCTGGTGCAGGGCACGCTCGATCTGCTGATTCTCAAAACGATTTCACTTCAGCCCATGAACGGCTGGGCGGTCGCGAAACGAATCGTTCAGATCTCGAACAACGTTTTGCAAGTCCAGCAGGGTTCTCTTTATCCCGCGCTGCATCGGCTGGAACATCAGGGCTGGATCAAAGCCGAATGGAAACAATCGGAGAACAACCGGCGCGCCAAATATTACTCGCTCACCGCCGCAGGACGCAAGCGCCTCAAATCCGAGCTCGACAACTGGCAGCGGCTTTCGAATGCCATTGGATTGGTCATCGAAGCCGTGTAGTGGGAACCGATGATGCCGTGGCGAAAACTGCAAAACCTTTGCCGTTGGCTTTTTCAACCAGGCCGCGCCGACGCGGATCTTGAGGAGGAAATGCGCGACCACCTGCAACGCGAGATCGAAGCGAACATCCGGGCCGGTATGTCGCCCCAAGAAGCAGAGTCCGCCGCAATTCGGCTAATAGGTTCTATATCTCTCTATAAAGAACAGTGCCGCGACGCGCGCGGCATCGGATTTCTTGAGACCTCAGCCCGCGATCTGCGCTACGCCGTCCGCATGTTGCGCCGCGCTCCGCTATTTACTGCCGCAGCCATCCTCACTCTGGCCCTCGGCATCGGCGCCAACACGACGGTATTTACGTTTCTCGAAAATATTGTCCTGCGCTCGTTACCGGCTCGCGACCCGCAGCAGCTCGTCTCGCTCGGTTGGAACGACATGACGAATATCTCGTACCCGAATTACGTCGATTTTCGAGATCGCAACGCAAGTTTCTCCAGCTTAGTTGCGTCCCGCTTTAACCCGGTCAATCTGAGCGTTAGGTCCCGCGAGAATTTTCGCGTTTGGGGTTACGAGGTAAGCGGCAATTACTTCCAAACGCTCGGCATCTCGCCCGAAGTTAGGCCGATTCTTCACACCCGCCGAAGATAAAAAGCCCGATGCAAATCCAGTCGTCGTATTGAGCGACCGCTATTGGCGATCCCATTTCGCGGCAGACCCGCGAACCATTGGCCGCGAAATCAAAATCAACGGATACGCGTTCACCGTAATCGGCATCGCTCCTCCGGGATTTACGGGAACAGAACTGATCGTTGCCGGCGATTACTGGGTTCCTATGAGCATGGAGCATCAAATCGAGCCCGGTAACGATTGGCTTAGCCAACGCGGCTCGCAAAACGTCTGGGTCATGGGCCGCCTCAAACCCGGCGTAACTCGCGCGCAAGCCGAAGCTGATCTGGATCGCATCGCACGGCAGCTCGCGCGAATGTATCCGAATGACGTCGAGCCGCGGCCGATCTTCCATTTGACGCGCCCCGGTCTCATCGGCGCGGCTCTGCGCGGGCCCATCACTTCCTTCGGCATCGCATTTATGACTATCGCCGGCGCGGCCCTGCTGCTCGCCTGCATCAATCTGGCGGGTATGATGCTCGCTCGTGCGTCCGACCGCCATCGCGAAATCGGCATTCGGCTCGCCATCGGCGCAAGCCGCTTTCAGTTGCTCCGTCAACTCATGACGGAAAGCCTGCTGCTGGCACTCTGCGGTGGTCTGGCTGGACTCGCCCTCGCTCTTCTCGCCTGCGATTTGTTCAGCTCCTGGCATCCGGGTTTCGATGTCCCGGTAAATACCGCGCTTCATCCCGATTCTGTTGTTCTCTGCTTCACTCTCGCCATAGCTCTTGTAACTACCTTGCTCTTCGGCTTAGTACCCGCAACTCAGGCCGTGCGCGTGGACGTGATGCCCAGCCTGAAAGAGCAACCGGTCTCCTCTCGTCTGCGGCGTTTCACGGTTCGCGACCTCCTGGTAACCGCACAAATCGCGCTCTCGATCATTCTCGTCATATCTTCCGTGCTGGTTGTAAGAAGCTTGCAGCAAGCGCTCTCGCTGAATCTCGGGTTCAACCCGAATGACGCAGTCGCTGTTTCATTTGATTTAGGACTGCAAGGCTTCGACCAGGCTCGCAGCCGGCGCTTTGATGCCCAGTTACTTCGAACGGCTTCTGCGATGGCAGGTCTGCAGTCGGTAGGTCTTTGTAGCAACTTGCCTCTTCGAGTTGGCGAAAGCAACGAGGTCTTCTGGCGTGCCGATCGTCCCATGCCTCCGCATTCGCAGTTGCATGCCGCAGTTCTCTATGACATTTCGCCAGGCTATCTTCGAACGGTCGGCACACGGTTGTTGCTGGGGCGAGACGTAAGTGAGCATGATCACGAAGGCGCACCGGCTGTCGTGATTGTTAATGAAGCCCTGATGAAGCTGCTTTATGGCAGCGAAGATCCCGTTGGCAAGCGCCTCCGCTTGAGCATTCCGGGCCATGACAATGGATTCGAAATTATCGGTGTTGTCGAAACCGGCAAATATGAGTCTCTCGGCGAGGATCCACACCCCGCCGTGTTTCTTCCCATCGCTCAGACCGGCACAGGATGGACAACGCTCATTGCGCGCACCTCTCTTCCCACGCAGCAGGCCACGGAGATGCTGCGAAAGGCTGTGCTCGATCTCGACCCGCAATTGACGTTATTCAATACCGGTAGCCTGAAAGATCAACTCGCGTATCCGCTCTTTCCCGCTCGCGCCGCCGCCATCGTCCTGGGCGTTTTCGGCCTGCTCGCTATGGTGCTCGCTGCAACTGGGCTATTCGCGCTCATGGCTTATTCGGTCGCCCGGCGCACCCGTGAAATCGGGATTCGCATGGCATTAGGCGCAAAACCCGGCCAGGTCCTTTCTTCGGTTTTGCGCCGCACGTTTATACTTTGCGCAATCGGGATCGTGATCGGAACTCTCGTGACGCTGGTGTCAGGCCGCCTGCTCTCGGCCATTCTTTATGGTGTCAGCCCACGCGACCCCGCGACCTACGCGACTGCGCTTCTCTTGATGCTGGCCGTCGCTCTCGCCGCTTGCTGGAATCCCGCCGCACGCGCCATTCATATCGATCCCGCGCGTACCCTGCGAGAGCAGTAACGCGAGTTGCACCTCCGCCCGCCCAGGAATGAGCTATACCCTACTTAGGGCAAGAACTTACTTGACGCACAAGATTGTGCTAGGCTGAAAAATGCGAACGGGGCGACAGAATCGCCCCGAAATGTTTTAGCTGATCCGGCTAGTGCTTCCAACACGAACCGTCCGCAATTCGAGTTTACCAATGTCTGCGCTCGTTTGCGAGTCCATCAGCGAGAACACGCCATCAGTCTGCCTCTTTCGGGAGAATTCAAACAGGCTGGTCACGCTGTGGGAGATTATGCAGAAGGCGCAAGTCGCCAGCCTCATCAAAGAATTGCGCGACCTTTGGATAACTTCCGCGATGTCAGAGGTTAAGGATGCACGGTACAGAGATGCGCAACTTCAGCTCACAGAAAAACACCTAAACGGGCTCGCTGCCCAATGCATCGAGCTTGAACTGCCAATGTCCAGTCTTCATATACAAGACACTTTGGAAGCCATCCACAATGCGATGGACCCGCAAGTATCAACTCGGCTAGGGACGGTCGAACGTGCCTGTATGGTTCTCAGCAATAACATCGAAAAGGAACTCTCGTTAAAAACTTTCCTCGTTGTTTCGCCAGAGCGCACCAAGTTTTACAGCGAGACACCCAATCCTTTCGGTGCTTCCGTGGCTGACAGTTTCCCTTCTACGTCGTACGACGCCTTCGAAGCAAGCAGGTGCTATGCGTTGGGGCGAAATACCGCCTGTGTGTTTCATCTCATGCGCGTGCTTGAAATCGGCTTGCGTACGTTCGCAAATCGTTTCAATGTTCCTTCCGATCACACGAACTGGCACAACATAATCGAGGGCATCGAAAGGGCCGTTCGCAACATGGCGAATGATCCGAACCGCCCGACGGATTGGAAGGATCAGCAAGAGTTTTTTTCTCAAGCCGCCAGCAACTTTATGTTCGTGAAAGATGCGTGGCGAAATTACACCGCCCATGCACGCGGGAAGTATACCGATGAAGAGGCTGAAACTATTCTCATCAACGTCCGAGCCTTTGCTCAAAAACTTGCCTCGCGACTGCACGAGTAGTGGCATATTGAAGACATGAAACCGCCCGCCGAAATGAACGAAGGCCCGGAAGCGTTGGCGCGATTCGAGAACACGATGCGGGCTTTATTCTCCAAGCGCAAGTCAGACGTTCTGCCGGAGAAACGAACAAAAGAGAAGCCAAAGGCGAAGCGAGGGTCAGCCAAGACACGATGAACGAGGCGTCTATTTCGTTTTTCGAAGTTTCTTGTTCTCGTCATCGATAATTCCGTTAATCTGCGAGTGAAAGCGCTCCATCTCTGTGTTTATGTCAGAAATGCTGGCCAACTTGTCGAACGGATATTTACGATTGTGCCCCTGGATGCGTGCTTCGGCCTGGTACGGATTAAGCGCTGGAACGCTCGGATCAATTAAACTGATTGCCAACTTGTCATTTTCGAGGACGGCGAAATCCGCTTGCACGCGCGCCGTGCTCCTGGGCGTGCCTTTGAGGCCAGCAATATCGTAGTCGAGTTGGTCGTTCTTAAGGCGTATGCCGTCGTTCTCAAGTTGCGCGAGTCGATTCTTTCTGTCCCAATACGTTTGGATTCCACGGGTAATCTCCGCCGAATCAGTAAGCGCGGCTTGACGTGCGGCCTTCTCCGCTGCAAGGGCGCGCACGTGCTCAACTTGCCGAATACGATAGACGACCCCGACGGCACACAGAGAAATGAGGATCGTTCCGACAAGTGCGAGTAACTTAGTCATTCGCTGCGCTTTCCTCTCTTCTGTCTCTTGCGTTCCTTCTCAGTTAACTGACGTCGGAGTATTTTCCTTGCCGGTAAGCTGATTCCAAGTAAGACGTTTTCCGAACACGTTCCCCATGACAAGCTCGAAACGATCCACGTCAGTCATATCCTTGCGGTTGTTATAGCGAAACGCTTGCTCATCGAGATACCGGAAGAGATGAAAGGGTTCAACGCTGACATAGGTCCCGTTGATACCGCGCTTCAGAAGACTCCAGAAGTTCTCTAGGCCATTGGTGTGAACCTTGCCATCCACATACTGAACCGCATGATCGATTACCTGATGAGCGTACTCACCGGCTAGACCCTCATACGAGAGCAACGCATCGGTATGGAGCGCAGAACCGGCTTCCACGTGCTTCTTGACTTCATCCTGGAGAGCTTTCTTTCGGCGATTCGGAACCACAGAGGTCCGAACGTTTCCGCCGCGTTCCAGAATGCCCATCACTGGGGTCTTATCTTTGGTTCCAGTTCCGGTGATCCGGCGTTCACGCTTAGACACGTGCATATTCCGCGCCTTTCCGCCGATGAAGGTCTCATCCGCCTCACATTCGCCAGAGAGCTTATCAAACGAGCCGGACTGCATTGCTGCACGAATCCGATGATCCAAAAACCATGCGGTCTTCTGAGTAATCCCAAGATCACGGGCGATCTCATAACTGGAGATGCCGTTCTTGCAATTGGAGATTAGCCATGCGGCAGTCATCCACTTGTCCAGACCGATAGGCGAATCTTCCATGATGGTCCCAACCTTAATGGTGAACTGCTTCTTGCAGCCCTTGCAGAACCAAAAGCGGCGAGTGGAGATGTAGGAGTGCTCCGCGCATCCGCAACGTGGGCAGGAAACGCCTTTGGGCCAGCGGAGGCGGATCGCATACGCGATGCAACGATCAGCGTCCGAGAAGTACACAATCGCTTCCTGAAGGGTCTTTGGGAGACTGAGTTCGTTGCTCATGTCTCTATTGTGCGTCAAATGCCTTTGTGTGTCAAGTAATTTGTTGCCCTACTTAGATGTATCGAAGGCGGCTTTGAACGAGAATGGCGCGTGACCGGAAGTTTCGCTAACGAGCAAGCGTATTTCGCCGCTTGCATTCGAGAAGGAGCATCCCGGTTTGTGTATTTGGATCCGGACGGTACTTCTCACGATTGGCTCGCGGTTGTCGTGCGGCGGGAGACGGGAGTCATTTATGGGACGCAGTGCGCGGGAATCGCCACCGAACAGCGCCTTGTAGAAGGGTATCTGATTCCGCTCGGTGCGTCGAAATACGAAGTTAACGGGTCCAGTATAGACATTCACGCTTGGAACGAAATTTTCCATGAAGACGGATGGTGCAAGTATCGATCGGCCGGCCGCGACTTGCCACCAGACCGGCTGGCGAGGTTAAGCGATCTGGTACAGACGATTCCTTATTGGCAGTGCAATCTCGACGGTCACGACACCAAACATCCGCTTCGTATCGACGAGAGCCGCATCGACGAGCTGGTTGAAGCATGGATTCCGGTGGAGACACCGGATGGCCCAGGTGTTCTCCTCTATCGGAATTGTGATTAGCATATCCGATCCGGCGCTTGCAGAATACTAAGTGTTAATAAGTTATAACTCGGCCAATAACCCCGCCAGCAGCGCTGTCCGATCCGCAATTCGATCCACTAAGATGCTTTCATTGATCGCGTGAGCGCCTTCGCCCACTCCACCCACTCCGTCGAGAGTCGGCACGCCAATTCCAGCCGTAAAATTCCCGTCCGATCCGCCTCCGCTCAGGCAATCCTCGACCTCGACGCCCATCTCCGCGCTGATCTGCTTCGCTTTTTGAAATAAGTTCACGATCGCCTCGCTGCGCTCCATGGGCGGACGGTTCAGACCGCCTTCGATCCGCAGTTTGCATCGCGGATCGATCGGTTCTAACGCCCGAAACTTCCGATCCAACGCCTGCGCGTCGCTCAATGTCACGACCCGAATATCGATATCTGCCCGCACCTCGGCCGGCACAACGTTCGAGCGCGTTCCGCCGCTGATCACTCCCGGATTCACCGTAATTCCGCGCTTCAGGTCTGTGAATTCGGCAATTCGCTCAATCTGGCGTGCCGCTTCGACGATCGCATTAGCTCCGTTTTGAAAATCCACGCCCGCATGCGAAGCCTTGCCCTGTACCCAGAGCGTGTAATTGCCCACGCCTTTGCGCGCCGTCTTCAACTTGCCGTCCAATCCCGTGCCTGGCTCCAGGACCAGCACGCAATCGCTCTGCTTCGCCTCTGTTTCGGTCAGGTGGCGCGAGCTTCTGCTGCCGATTTCCTCTTCTGAGACCACAAACATGACCACTTTGCGCTTTACTTCCACATCCAAATCCCGCAATGCCCGCGCGGCGTGAATAAAAAACGCCATCCCCGACTTCATATCGAGCACTCCCGGTCCCCACAGCCGCCGATCCGCTTCGCGGAACGGCATGTTTTTGAGCGTGCCCAGCGGCCAAACCGTATCCGAATGGCCCACCCCTAAAATCTGCCCGCTTTTTTCCCGCCCCGGCAGCTCGAATTCGAGCCGCACGTGCTTGCCGAAACCGTTCCCGTCGATCGTTTTCGCGTTCGCGATGTCTCGCGTCCGTTCCACCATCAGATCCACAAAGCGGTTCACGTGTCGCGGCGAATCGCTCGGCGATTCGCATTCCACCATCTCTCGAATCAGCGCGACGATCTCGGGTTTCTTCTCATTCGCGTAACGCAGGTAGGGGTGCATCGGTTGTTATAATAGCTTCTCCGTGCCGTCTATCGACCTACAAGAGATCTGCGAAATTCTGCCGCATCGCTATCCGATGTTGATGGTCGATCGCGTTGTCGAGATCACGGATGAGCTTGTCATCGGCATCAAGAACGTCACCATCAACGAGCCGCAGTTCATGGGTCATTTCCCCAGCTATCCGGTCATGCCCGGTGTGATGATCATCGAAGCCATGGCTCAGGTTGCCGGAATCCTGGTGGCGCATCGCGCGCCGGAAACCCGCGGCCGGATCATGTATCTCGCTTCCATCGAAGAAGCGAAGTTTCGCCGGCCTGTGGTTCCGGGCGATCAGTTGCGCATCGAAATGAAGCTCCTGCGGCTCAAATCCACCATCGCCAAAATGCAGGGAACCGCAAGTGTCGATGGTCAAGTCGCTGCCGAAGCGACCCTGATGTGCAAACTCACGGATCAAATGGCGCCCAATGCCGTGCGCGAGGTCACCGAGCCGCAGTTGGCTTGAGCCTGACGATGGGCATTCACCCCACCGCCATCATCGATCCTCAAGCCGAAATCTCTTCCGAGGCCGAAATCGGACCATATTGCATCGTTGGCGCGGGCGTGAGCATTGGACCGCGCACTCGGTTGATCGCCCATGCCTATCTCGAAGGCAAGGTGAGCATCGGGGCCGATAACACTTTCTATCCATATTGCTCCTGCGGTGTAACTCCGCAGGACAAGAAATACAAGGGAGAGCCGTCTGAAACCCGCATCGGAAATAATAACTCGATCCGGGAATTTGTAACTATTAATCGAGGCACTGAAGGCGGCGGAATGATTACTTCCATCGGCGATAGTAACTTACTCATGGCGTATGTCCATGTTGCGCACGACGTAGTCATTCATAATCACACCATCCTCGCTAACGGAGTAACATTCGCCGGTCACGTAGTTGTCGACGACTATGCAAACATCGGCGGTCTGAGTGCAATCCATCAATTTTGCCGCATCGGCCGTCACGCCATGATCGGAAGCTACAGCGTAATCAAGCAGAATGTTTTGCCATATTCGATTACCGCTTCGAATCACGGCGTGGAAGTTTACGGAGCAAACCGTATCGGCCTCGAACGCCGCGGTTACTCCTCCGAAGCGATTGAGCCGCTGCAAAATGCCTTTCGAATCCTCACTCGCTCCGGCCTGAACACCACTCAGGCGCTCACGCGCATTGAAGAAGAAGTTGTGCAGACCGCCGAGGTGAGAGAGCTTCTCGAATTCATCCGAGCTTCGCAGCGCGGGTTCGTCAAGTAGGTGCCGGTGCGCTATGGAATGATCGCGGGCAACGGGCGGTTTCCGCTGCTTGCTCTCGAGACCGCCCGCCGCCAGAATCATGAAGTAATTGTTATCGCCATTGAGAACGAAGCGACTCCGGGGGTTGCCGAACACGCATCCGCGCTTCATTGGGTCAACATCGGTCAACTCGGGAAGCTTATCGAAATTCTTAAGCAAGAACGCATTACGGAAGTGATGATGACCGGCCAGGTGAAGCATGTCAGCCTCTTCTCATCCGTCAAGCCCGACTGGCGGCTGGTGAAACTGCTCGCGTCACTGAAAGAGAAGAACACCGCCGCGCTGATCTCTGGCATTCAACGTGTGCTGCGCGAGGAAGGAATCGAGTTAGTCGATTCCACGCGTCTGCTGAAACCGCTGCTTGCTCCCGAAGGAGTGCTGACAAAACGGAAGCCGAACAAAGACGAAGAAGCCGATATTCAATACGGCCGCCGCATCGCTTCCGTGCTGGCATCCATCGATATAGGGCAAAGCGTCGCGATCAGCGAGAAAGCTTGCGTGGCTGCCGAAGCGATGGAAGGAACTGACGCCATGCTGCGCCGCGCTGCCTCGCTCACCAACGGCAAACCGCTTCGGCTCGTCAAGGTGTCGCGCGGACGCGAGCATTTGCTCTTCGATGTTCCGGTTGCAGGGTTAACCACCATTGAAACGATGATCGAAACCAATACAACTGCTCTAGCCGTCGATGCCGGCCGCACGTTGTTCCTCGATAAAGACCAGATGCTCAAGCGGGCAGACGAAGCCAATCTCGCGATCATCGGCTACCCGCCGATAGAGGGCGCGTGAAGCCGATCCGGGTTGCAGTTATCGGCGCCGGCTCGTTCGGCCAGAACCATATTAGAGTCATCAAGCAACTCGAAAATGTGAAGCTCGTCGGAATCGTCGATATCGACCCTGCCAAAGCTTCCTTCCCCACCATCGATCCGATTCTCGACCGCATCGACGCGGCCATCGTCGCCACTCCAACTGTCACTCACGAACACGTCGCGACGCGTCTGCTCGAGAGCGGCGTCGATGTGCTCACCGAAAAACCGATCGCGGATTCCTCCGCCGCAGGCGAACGGCTCGCCCGGCTCGCGGAGGAGCGCGGCCGAATCCTCCAGGTCGGCCACCTCGAGCGCTTCAACCCAGCCATTCTCGCCCTTAGGCAGCACGTCACGGTTCCGCTCTTCTTCGAAATCCATCGGCTGAGTGTCTTTACGCCTCGCAGCCTCGATATCGACGTTGTGCTCGACCTGATGATCCACGACCTGGACATCGTGCTCAACCTTACAAAACAGCAGCCGCAAGAGATCCGTGCGGCCGGCATTTCTGTGCTTTCGCCTCGTGTCGATATCGCCAACGTTCGTCTTTCTTTCGCAAACGGCTGTATCGCCAATTTGACGGCGAGCCGTGTCTCCACGGAAAAGGTCCGTAAGCTACGTCTCTTTCAGCCGGGCGAGTACATTTCCGTCGACTATCAGCGCCAGGATGCGCTTCGAGTCGCGATTCGCAAAAACGAACCCAATGAGCCCCCAATTGGCTTCGAATCGCTAAAAGTGGATCGCGGCGAGCCGCTCGAACTCGAGCTCAAAGCCTTCTTTGCTTCGGTGCGCGACCGTTCCCGGCCGCGGGTCGATGGCTTCGAGGCGGCAAACGCGTTGCGTCTGGCCGAAGGAATCCTTGGTAAAATCAAGGAACACGCCGACTTAGTGCAAGAGACCCTGCGTCTCGCTAACCTCCGGATTCCCTAGTGCGTCGTTAATTTCGTTTGGTAGATATGGCAGCGGTCGAGGACTACACACCTGTGGAATCCCCGCCCGTCCCTTCCGAGCCGGCCGAGCTGAATCTGCTGCTTCAGTGGCCGGGCGAACGGTCGCGTTCGTGGCGCCAGAAGATCATCGGGGCTTCGCTTGGCATTCATCTTCTGCTTTTGGCCCTGGCGATTCAGTTACCCAGCTTCGTTTCCCAAACCGAGCCCGAGCGCACCGTGGTCGTGCACCGCATTCCGCTCTATATTCCGCCCGACATTTTAACCCAGAGAGAGCGGAACCGGCAGAAGCCTTCGAAGACCATCGATTTAGCCGACCTGCGCGCTTCCAGGCAAATACCGCAGCAGCGACCAACGCCTGCGCCCAGCGTAAAGCACTTCGAGGTTCCAAAGCAGGTTCAGGTAGCGAAAGCCAAGGCCGCGCCTCAAATCCTGCCCGAAGCTCCACAGGTCACGGTCAAACAACCTGCGGGACCGCCGCCAGGCTCGTTGAACGGAGTCACGGCCCCGCCTCCGCCTGCTCCCGCTGAAAGTCCGTTCCAGGATGTCGGGGCCGACGCACCACCACCCAATCGGCATCCGACACTTGCGCCGCCCAAAAATCCCGTTCAAGCAGCGATTAACGGGTTGTCGCAGTCGGGGAGCGGCCAGCACCTGAGCATCACAGACGACAACTCAACGGACGGTGCACGTGCCGCACCCGGTTCTCCCGGCACCCTGGGCGCGCATCATGCCGCAGTGGAATTGCAAAGCGATCCGGAAGGCGCCGATTTCAAGCCATATCTGATGAAAATTCTCGCGATCGTGCGCGCGAACTGGCGCCGGGTCATTCCGGAAAGCGCGCGAATGGGCACGCTGCGGGGCCGCACGACACTTGAGTTCATCATCAATCGCGACGGCACTATCCCGAAGATGGTCACGGCGGATTCGTCGGGCTCGGACCCGCTCGACCGCGCGGCCGTGGCAGGCCTCAGCATGTCAAACCCGCTTCCACCGCTGCCGGCCGACTACAAGGGCTTTCAGGTCCGGCTGGCTTTTTCGTTCAGCTACAACATGCCATCGCAATGAGCACCGAAGAAGAGCACAAAGGCGTAATTGGCATCGCGACTGCAATGCTTCTGTTCGCAGTGCTTGCTGCGTTTGCGTTCGTAACGCTCAAGGGAACGGCGCTCATGATCGCGCTTCTTGATTGTGCTCGCGCTTGCCGCCAAGGTGTTCGTTCACCATTTACGACGCCGAATAAGTGGCTGAAAAGCACCGGGCTCGGTGCAATGCGGCCGAACGCGCGGCCGTATAAGCCTTTTAATTGCAATGTCCTGGAGTGGCGAAACGCGTGCTATGTAGTTTTCGTCCTCTCTAATGAGGATCGCGCACAACGGGCAGAAAACACCCTGTGCGCTCGAATGAAGCAGTTATGAAGGTTATAAATATGCATCCGTTTCGAACTGCAACCTATTACTTATCTGTCGGCCTTTTGGCCGCGAGTACGTTCGCATTTGCGCAAAATTCGACGGTTCCATCTGCGGACCAGCCCTCTTCGGCGGATTCCGGTGGCGGTTGGAAGCGCGTAGGCGATGCGCCAGCGGCGCCTGATCCGAACACCGTGAGCCAAAATAATGGCGCTCCGGCAACTCAACAGCCGAATGAGCCCGATCAGCAGGCGAGCGATCCTAACCAACAGCCGATGACCCAGCCGCCGCCTCCGGGTTACGGCCCGGCGCCCAACGGGCAAATGGCTCCGCCGCAGGGAAACTATCAAGGGGGCTACGGTAATTACGGTCAGCGCGGATACCAGCAGCCTCCCGCGCCGCCAGCGGTTCCGGCTCAGTTGACCATTCCGGCGGGCACTTACATTACGGCTCGCGTCAACCAGTTTCTCTCGTCAGACAAGAACCAGACTGGCGACGCGTTTTCGGCCAGCTTGGTCCAGCCGATTGTCGTCAACGGCGTGGTGGTTGCCGAACCCGGTGAGACCATCGGCGGACGCGTTGCCGAAGCGAAAAAGGCGGGACGGATTGAAGGCGTTGCGCGGCTTGGTCTGCAATTGACAACGCTGAGCCTCGTCGATGGACAGCAGCTTCCAATTCAAACTCAGTTGATTAGCCGAACGGGGCCGACTTCTGTGGGCCAGGATACCGGCACGATCGTAGGCACGACTGCGCTGGGCGCGGCGGCTGGCGCGATCGCCGGTTGGGGTCGCGGCGCTGCCATGGGCGCTGGGGCTGGCGCGGCGGTAGGCATCATTGGCGTTCTGGTCACGCGGGGGCATCCGAGCATCATCACGCCTGAGCAGGTTCTGACATTCAAATTGCAAGCGCCGGTGACTGTCTCGACAACCAATTCGCCGCAAGCATTCCGCTATGTGATGCCGGGCGAGTATGAGCAGCAACCGCAGCAGCCCTACGGCGGTGCCTACGGTGCTGGTCCTGGCTACGGCGCTGGTCCTGGTTATGGTGCTGGTCCTGGTTACGGCGGATACGCCTATGCTGCCCCCGCTCCCTATTATGGTTATCCTTATCCGTACTACTATGCCGGTTATCCCTACTATTGGGGGCCTGGATTCGGCTTGTATTGGGGTGCGGGTTATTGGGGACGCGGCTTCTATGGCCGTGGCTACTACGGTGGCCGCTACTATGGCGGCTTCGCAGGACGAGGCGGTTTCGCCGCTGGACGTGGCGGTTTCGCTGCTGGACGTGGCGGTTTCGCTGCTGGTGGCCATTTCGCCGGCGGTGGCCGCATCGGCGGTGGCGCTATGGGCCATGCGGGCAGCGGTGGCGGAGGCCGTCGCTAACTTCCGATTACAGAATCGGCAATTAAAGGGCTGAGAGGCGCGAACGCTTCTCAGCCTTTTTTCTTTGCGGGAGATTACCAACTCAAATGATTGCGGCCGGGGTGAAGCGGTTTTGAAGATCCGGCCCAAACGAATTCGCCCGAGACACCCGGAGGCAGCGTGACGTCGGCCGCAAAGCGCTTTTCGTTGCTGTAACCGATGGTGATTTCACCTTTCGGATGAGGCATGCTGGCGCTGACGTGCTGGAGCGAGCCGATATTCGGCGCGATGCGAACGCGGCGAAAGCCAGGCGCGGCGGAATCAATGCCCACCAGCGTGCGAAAGATTTCAAAATTCGGGCTGGCGCCCCAGGCGTGGCAATCGGATCGCGTATCGGGGCCGTTCCACTCCGACCAGGTTGTAAGACCATCGCGCAGCATTTCGCGCCAGGGGCCGAGAGAACCTAAGTAACGATTGCCGAGGCCGACTTGGCCTAGCGTCGCGTTTGTATAGGCGCGGAAGTAGATCGACGATTGCTCAAGCGATGGGTCGGCGAACATCTTTTCGACCATCGAGCGCAATGTTTCAGGCGGCTCCAGATGCGCGAGAACGGCGAGCGTGTTCACTTGCTGGGAATATGTGCGATGAGAAGGTTGATCGGCGAAAAGGCCGTGCGTGGAGTCCCAGTCTGTCGAAACGATGGTGCTCTTCAGCTTTTCGGCAGCGGACGAATATTCGTCGGCGAGAGCGTTGCTGCCGAGCGAACGCTCTAAGTCCGCGGCCCAGCGGTAAGCCAGCAGTAACTGCAGGTCGAGAGCAGCGGATGACGAGCCGTCGGGCTCGGCCGGCGAAACGCCATCCTTCCAATCGTGAGTCCAATCGACGAAGTTCCACCAGGGCATGCGCGTAAGCGAGCCGGTGGGCTTCTGATGCGCCGAGAAGAATGAAAGCACGGCTTGAACGCCCGGCAGCATGGTCCGGACGAATGGCTCGTCATCAACATACATCCAGTAATCGTGGACGGTACCGATCCACCATAAAGAGAACGGCGGAATGTATTGCTGAAGCCGCGAGGGAGCGCGGCTGTAGGTGGCGCCTTCGGCAGTGCGCGAGTCGTTCAGCAGTTCGATGCCGTTTCGCATCAGGCGCGCGTCGCCGGAAGTGTAGAGCGAAATGAGCATCTGGATACGCGCATCTCCGGCATATTGGAGCTGCTCATAGTAGGGGCAGTCCATGTAAGTTTCGTGCGCGCAGAGCCGCGCCGTGCGCCAACCGGTTGTAAGGATCCGCTGAATGTCTTCGTTGATGGCCGAGTCGGAAACGGTAATTCGCGCGTTTTGAGCGAAAGGATAGGCAGTAAAGACCCCGCGGATATCTTCGAGAGTAAGCGGCGCAGCTTGGGTGTCAATGACTAACTCGAGATAGCGATAAGTACGCCAGTAAAGCGGGCAATAAGTGCGATTTGGCGCGCCGTCGGGCAGGAATATGTCGGCGGTGCCGTAGAACACTTTCCCTGCGATCTCGTTGCGATTGCTCTTGCGCGGGTAATGATAGCCGGGCGCAGGCGCGTCGTACAGCGTTTCCGCATAGCGAAGGGTGATGGTGCTCCCTTTGCCGCCGCTGACGGTCAGTTCGGGATAAGCGGTCGTGAGATAGGTCTGATCGAGCAGCAATACGGCTTTCGTATGCGCGGGGATCTCGAAAGAGTGTTGCGCGAGAGGAAAACCAGGGGGCGGGGTGACGCCGGTCGAGCGGCGCAGCTCACGAATGCGCTCGATGGTTTGTTCTTCGAGCGGGATGTAGCGCGGCGTAAGCATCCAGCGGTTCGGCGCGTCGCTCGAATCCCGCGGCGCGGCCTTGGTCATCTCGGCTGCGCGGAGCCACGGGGAATCATCGAACGCGAGAGATTCCCAGCCCCATGGATAGCGGCTCGCATCCACCTTTTCGTTGGGGCCGAGGGCGTGATAGCCGGTTACCTGATCGGGCGGCCACGGCGCGGCCGAATAGGCGTGGTCCTCGATGCATTTCCAATCGCCGCTGGTGTCGACTTGCCCATACGCCGTGTCTTCGGCCTGCAGCAGAAAACCGGTTTGATTTGAATTCTGCGCAATCGCGCGAAGCGTTCCGTCATTCCAGACGACAGCGGCCAGAACATTTTGACCGCTATGCAGTTGCTTCGCAATATCGACCACCTCGTAGCGCCAATGATTGAGGTCGCTGCGTGCCGGGCCCCAGGAGACGCGATGGCCATTGACGAAAAGCTCATAACGGTTGTCGGCTGAAACGTAAACCACGAACTTCTCGGGTACGCGGTCGAGTGAAAAGGAACGGCGGAAGTGATACACGCCGTAATCGGTGGTGGAAGTATCGGGAACGTAGATCCACTTCGCCGGCCATGGCTGGCGACTGAAATCGAAGGATTGAGAAAGGCAGGGAAGAGTTACGGCCGCGAGTAGCGCAAGGCTTCGTGTCATCTAGATGGTTATCCGAATGGGTGCTCGATGGAAGCGCTTTGCGGAGTGAAAAGCTGGGCGCCGTCATCGGTGATGTGCATGTCGTCTTCGAGCCGAACGCCGAACTCGCCGCGAATGTAAATGCCCGGCTCGTCGCTGAAGGTCATGTTCGGGGCAAGAGGGAGTTTATTTCCGCGCACTAAATAGGGCCATTCGTGCTCATCGAGTCCGATTCCGTGACCAACCCGGTGAGTGAAGTACTTGTAATTAGGGCCGAAGCCTGCATCGGTGATGATTTTTCGGGCGGCCGCATCCACTTGCTCGCAACGAACACCGGGCTTTGCAGCAGCGAGCGCGGCACTCTGGGCACGATGAACGATGTCAAAGAGACGTTTCATTTTATCGTCGGCTTTGCCCAGCACAAACGTGCGCGTGATGTCGGAGTTGTATCCATCTACCGTGCAGCCGTCGTCGATCATGACGACTGTGCCTTCTCGAATCACTTGCGGCGTTGCGGAACCGTGCGGCAACGCGCTATAGATACCGGTTTGCACGCTGGCTTCGCCGTCGAATCCGACGCGTGCGTAGGCAGCGTCGATGAGTTTTTCGGCGTCCTTCTGGGTCATACCGGGCTGGAGCGCGCGATACACCGCTTCGTATACCTTCAGCGTGGCTTGGTTGGCGATGGTCATGAGCTGAAGCTCGTGCGCGCTTTTGATCATTCGGCAGCCGGCGGTAACAGGCGTGGCGCTGACAATCTTTAAGCCCGGCGCGGCATCGGAAACCCCTTCAAAGAAGACGAACGGAGTCCGCTCCTCTATTCCGAGCGTGCCGGTTGAGTCATTCGCGGACTTGAGACCGCTCGCGACGAGTTGATACGGGTTCTCGTCTTCATGCCAGGTCAGCACGCGCGTGTCTTCAAGCGGGCCTGCATGCAGTTGTTCGCGGGCTCGGTCTTCTTCGAAAGACGGGCAGACACAAAACGCTTTGCCGGCCGCGGGAATGATGACGGCGAACAAGCGCTCGCTGTTGTACCAGTCGATGCCAGTGAAATAGAAGAGCGACTTGCCGCCCGCGAGCAGAACCGCATCGATTAGATGCGTGCGCATCAGCTCGTGCGCTTTCGCGATGCGCGCACGGCGCTCATCTGTGGTGATCGGCCGAACTCGATAGCGCATTGAATCGAGCGCGGCGATCGAAGGCGGAAGATGACTGTTGGGTTCGGCGGAGGCGGCAATCGCACTGGCGCCGCTGAGAATGAGTAACTCGCGCCGCGAGATCATCGACGGCTAAGCGCGCAGGGTTTCCGGTTTGGGTTGTGCAACCATCATCGATCTACGCCCATAAAGCAGGATACCCGCTCCGATGACGAGAAGCGCGAGCGCGATCCACTGCGTAATGGAAAAAGGACCGACGAGCGGCTGCTCATGAACGCGGAAGAATTCAATGATGAAGCGAGCGATGGAATACAGCACAAGATACAAACCGATGATATTGCCCGGGCGATGCCCGCGCTTGAACTGGCGGTAAAGAATTCCGAAGATGATGAGATCCGCGATGGATTCATAGATTTGCACAGGATGAAGAGTTTTATCCAACGGCACGGGCGCGGCTTCGTCCGAACGGAAGCGCACACCCCAAGGCAGTGTGCATTCCGTGCCCCAGCAGCAACCCGCGGCGAAACAACCTAAGCGTCCGATCGCCTGCCCGAGCACTACGCCGGGAGCAAAGACGTCCATAGTGGGGAACACTGGGAGCTGATGACGCCGCATGTACAGGACGGCGACGATGAATGCCGCGATGAAGCCGCCATGAAAAACACCGGCCGCCTGCAGGGTGTCGAGGCTGAAGATCTGGCCTGGATCCCGGATGTAATCGTCGAGATCAAACAGAAACATGAAGAGCTTCGCGCCAACGATTCCGGCGATTGCGCAGTAGACAGCTAAATTTGTGATCTTGTCGGGAGACAGCCCGATGCGGCGAGCGAGCTGCAGCGTGACCGTCAATCCGGCGAGAAAGCCTAACGCCACCAACACGCCGTAGGTGGGAAGATAAAAGCTGCCGATGCGAATGAGTATGGGATGCATGTTGGCTATTTGTGCGCGAACTCCGCGTGTTCTTCCAACGGTTTGCGGCGCGGACGTAGCATATCTAGCATCAGCAAAACGGCTCCTACCGTGATCGCGCTATCGGCCACGTTGAAGGCCGGAAAGGACCATGCGCCGTGGTAAACCTCAATGAAATCCGTCACTGTGCCATGCAGAACGCGGTCATACAGATTGCCGATGGCGCCCCCAAGAATCAACGAGAGGCCGATGCGTGTCCATGCGCTGCTGAATGAAGTGCCGCGACTCCAGAGCGCGTACGCGACAAAGACGAGCACAGCGGCGGATACACCAATCAAGACGGCGCTGCGCAGAAACGGGTTGCCTTCGGCCAGCACGCCAAACGCCGCGCCCGGATTTTCGGTGTGCACGATGCGCAGCAAACCGGGGATCAGGGGGACGGAATCGAACAAAGTCATCGAATGCTGGATCGATATCTTTGAGAGCCGGTCGGCGATGACGACGACCGCCGATACCGCCAGCGGGAGCCACTGGGAAATAGATGTTCGAGGAACCTGCACTTACGTCAAAAACTCCGGAATTTCGCGGGCACATTCGGCGCACACGGTCGGGAAATCATCGTTGCTGCCGACGTCGGTTTTATATTTCCAGCAGCGCTCGCATTTATCGCCGCGCGCCCGATCGATGCGGATCTCGAGCGCGTCGGTTGCGCCAGGATTCAGCTCCACGTGCGAAACGATGAACCAATTTGGAAGCTCGGGAGCGAATTTCTCAAGCAGCGCGTAGAGATCGCCCTGCGCATCGAGGAATACCGCGGCCTCCAGCGGGGCGCCGATGATGCGATCTTCGCGCGCGACATCGAGAGCTTTCAGCACCTGATCGCGAATGGGAACTAATCGCTCCCATTCCGCGCCTCGTTCGCGTTGCGCAGCCGTGACGCCTTCGGTCAACTCCTGCGGGTCAGGAAAGTAAGCCATGTGGACGCTTTCGGGAACGTGATTGAGCTTGGTCGAGCGCCAAACCTCCTCGCACGTGAACGAGAGCATGGGCGCGAGCAGTCGCACCAAAGCGAAATTCAACCGATGCAAAGTGGTCTGCGCACTGCGCCATGCGTCGGATGCCGGCGGAGCGGTGTATCGAACGTCCTTCGAAACATCGAAATAGATGGCGCTGAGATCAGTGGCCGCGAAATCGTAGATGGCGCGATACACCTTATGAAAAGCGTATTCGGAATACCACGCCCGGCAGCGCGCGACCAGATCTTCGGCCCGGAGCAGGATCCAGGTGTCGAGAAGTTGAAGCCGATCGCCGCTGATCGCGTCGCGGGCGGGATCGAAACCGGCAAGACTCCCGAGCATGTACCTGAACGTATTCCGCAATTTGCGGTAGGCTTCCGACAGTCGCGCCAGAATCACGTCCGACATCCGGACATCTTCCATGAAATCGACTGAAGCGACCCACAGGCGGAGCACATCCGCTCCATATTTTTGGATGATGCTTTCCGGGCCCAGGCTGCCGAGAGATTTCGACATGGCGCGGCCTTCGGCATCGAGGGTCCAGCCGTGCGTGGCGCATTCGCGGTAGGGCGCCGAGCCTTTCAGCGCGACTCCGACGAGCAGCGAGCTTTGGAACCAGCCGCGGTATTGATCGCCGCCTTCCATGTACATGTCTGCGGGCCAATGGAGCCCGTTTTGCGGCGTCAGAGTTGCGAGATGGCTCGAGCCGGAATCGAACCAGACATCGAGAATATCGTTTTCTTTGCGGAAGCTGGAGCCGCCGCATTTTGCGCAGGCGTATGCGCCGCCCATCAACTCGGCGGGCGACTTTTCGTACCAGATGTCGGCAGTGTGCTGGCGGAATTGAGCGACTACGTTTTCGAGCGCGCCCTTTTCGGTGAAGGGCTCGCCGCAAGCTTCGCAATAAAAGACGATGATGGGCACGCCCCAGACGCGCTGGCGCGAGATGCACCAATCGGGCCGGCCCGCGACCATATTTGCCATGCGCTCTTCGCCCCATTGCGGATACCACTTAAGCGCGGCAACGGCGTTGAGAGCGCGCTCGCGAAGACTTTGACGATCCATCCCGATGAACCACTGTTCGGTGGCGCGGAAGATGACTGGATTGTGACAGCGCCAGCAATGCGGGTAACTATGGTCGAGCTTCGATTGTTCGGCTAACGCGCCGCGCTGCTGCAGCAACTCAATAACGATCGGATTCGCTTCCCAAATCGTCTTGCCGAGCAACTCTTCAGGAATTGCACCGACTGCGCCATCGGCATCAAACATGCGGCCGCGTGCGTCGACAGGGCAGTAAACGGGCAGCCCGTAACGCTGCGCCACGACGAAATCTTCCTGGCCGTGCCCGGGCGCAGTGTGGACGGCGCCAGTGCCTTGATCGAGCGTGACGTGCTCGCCTAAGATGCCGAGCGACTCGCGCTCAATGAAGGGATGGCGGAAAACTGCGCCTTCGAGCTTCGTTCCGGGAAAACGCGCAACGACGGTTTGATCCCAGCCGAGCACGCCGGCGACTTGCGCGAGCAATCCTTCCGCGACGATCGTGAGGCCTTGCGGCGTATCGACGGCGACGTATTCGAGCTTCGGATGAAAGGCGATGGCGAGATTGGCGGGGATGGTCCAGGGCGTTGTGGTCCAGATGAGCGCGTAGACCTCGCGGCCGGCGAGCGCGGGATCGATGGCGGCGGGATCGGATGCGAGCTGAAAGCGGACGTAGATCGAGGGGCTCGAGTGGTTTTCGTATTCGACCTCGGCTTCGGCGAGCGCGGTACGGTCCTTGATGCACCAGTGAACGGGCTTCAGGCCCTTGTAGACATATCCGCCTTGCAGGAAATCGACGAAGGCTTGCGCGATGATGGCCTCATATTCGGCGCTCATCGTGAGATATGGATCGTCCCAACGGCCGAGCACGCCGAGGCGCTTGAATTCGGTTCGATGGATGCCGACAAATTTGGCGGCGTAGGCGCGGCACTCGGCGCGAATTTGCGCGATGCTCATGGAGGCTTTGCGCTTACCAAGCTCTTGATCGACTTTGAATTCGATCGGCAAACCATGGCAATCCCAGCCGGGGACGTAAGGCGCGTCGAAACCGGCCATGCTCTTCGACTTGACGATGAAATCTTTGACGATTTTGTTGAACGCCGTGCCCAGATGAATGTTGCCGTTCGCGTACGGCGGCCCGTCGTGCAAAATGTATTGCGGACGGCCAGCGCGCGCTTCGCGGATGCGTTGATAGAGGCCAATTTCTTCCCACCTACTGAGGATTTTCGGCTCCGCGGCAGGCAGGTTTGCCTTCATTGGGAAGTCGGTTTTCGGCAGGTTGACCGTCTTTTTGAGGTCAACGGAGGAAACATTCATGGACTTACTTCATCGTAGCGGACGCAGGGGCGTTGGCATTAGAGGCAGTCTCGTGAAGGTGCGTTCACGGCTGACCCGAAGGGAAATCTTCGCTGCGTGTTTGCGATGCTTGGCCGACTCAAGAATTGATACTCTGCTTAAATGCGCCCCCAACCTCTGATAGCAGTGACGGATGTAGAAGCAAGCAGCAGATGGTATCAACGCTTGCTTGGCTGTCGAAGCAATCATGGAGGTCGCGCTTATGAACAGTTGGTCTCAGATGGCAAGCTTGTCCTTCAGCTGCATAGTTTCGACGTAGAACATCATCATGGCCCGATAGGCGATCGTCAACACAAACCGTATGGGAACGGAGTTTTGCTCTGGTTTGAGGTTGACGACTTCGATGCGGTCGTGCAGCGTTCCGCCGAGATGGCCCTCGATATCGTGATTCCCCGGCATCGGAATCCACCAGATGGTGACGGCGGACCGAATCATTGGGAATGCTGGATGCGAGATCCAGATGGATATCTCGTGGTTGTCGCCAGCCCCTACGGAACGGCGGATGGGAACTGGCGTCCAGATGGAAACCCTTTCGACACCTGAGGTTCAACTGCTCAGGTTTGACGTATTTAGCCGATCGCCACGATTCCCACTTTCCAGCAAGCCGATGATGCTGGAAAGTGATCACGGGTTCGCGCCTGCTCAGACGTAAGTCTTGAACTCGATCACGTCGCCATCTTGAACGACGTACTCTTTGCCTTCGGTGCGCAGCTTGCCGAGTTCTCTGGCGCGGGCGAAGGAGCCGGCCGAGACCAAGTCTTCATAGGCGACGCATTCGGCCGAGATGAAGGCCTTTTCGAAATCGGAATGAATGACGCCAGCGGCCTGTGGGGCCTTGTCGCCGGCGTGAATGGTCCAGGCGCGGGTCTCTTTTTCGCCCGTGGTCAAGAAGGTTCGCAGGCCGAGCAGATGGTACGCTTCGCGAATCAGGTTTCCTACTCCGGTGCCGGTTACGCCCAGACCTGCCAAGTACTCCGCACGGTCTTCGGGAGACAACGTGGTCAGTTCGGTCTCGATTTCGGCCGAAACCACCACGGCGCTGGTCTCGAGATGCTGTTCCACATAGGCGCGAACGGCTTTGACACAGGAATTGTTGTCCGCCGTTGCAAGATCCCCTTCCGCGATGTTGCATGCGAACAGCGTAGGCTTGGTGGTCAATAGAAAAAAGCCTTTGGCGACGGTCTTCTCTTCGGGCGTCAAATCGAGAGTGACAACCGGCTTGCCTTCGTTTAAATGCGCTTCGAGTTTATCGAGAAGCTGCACTTCGGCAACCACTTTCTTATCCCCGCTCTTGGCCGCTTTCTGCTGTTTCGCTTTTCTTTTCTCGACGGATTCGAGATCGGCAAGCACTAATTCGGTGTTGATGATTTCGATGTCGCGCACCGGATCGATCGTGTCCATCACATTTTCGATGTCCGCGCTTTCAAAACAGCGCACGACTTGCACGATGGCATCCACGTTGCGGATGTGGCCGAGAAACTGATTTCCAAGACCACCCCCCTTGCTTGCGCCGCTCACTAACCCGGCGATATCGACGAATTCGAAGGCCGCAGGGACGATTTTTTGCGATTTACTCATTTTTGCGAGCACGTTCAGGCGCTCATCGGGAACGGTGACGATGGCGGTGTTCGGCTCGATCGTCGAGAAGCGGTAGTTCGCAGCCATGGCCTTGCGCGTTTGCGTGACCGCGTTGAACAGAGTACTTTTACCTACGTTCGGAAGCCCTACAATTCCGGCAGTTAACATTCTTCTCCAGTTTCGCAACGAGTTCCGATTTATTCGAATGGCATGATGAGGAAGTGCAGTTTGAGGAGGAACTTAGCCGTGTTTTGCCGGCCGACATTCCTCACCGCGAGCGGCTGATTCAGAAAGCGGCTCAACACTTGCATCTGATCCATGCGGTGAATGAGCGTATGAATCTCACGCGCATTGTGAGCGCGCGCGAGGCGGCAATCAAACATGTGTACGATTCAGTTGCGCCGTGGCGGCATTTCACGGGGGTCAAACGCATTCTGGATGCGGGGACTGGCGCAGGGTTTCCCGGTGTTCCGCTCTCGCTTGTCTTTCCGGAGACGCGATTTACGCTGGCGGAATCGATCCAGAAGAAAGCGCGATTCGTAGACTCGGCTGTTGAATCGCTTGAATTGTCGAACGTACATGTAACGAACGAACGCGCCGAGGAACGGGCGTTCCGGCGGAAACCGGAGGTGATTACGGCGCGGGCCGTGGCGCCGATGGCGCGCATTTTAGAGATGTTTCACAAGCCCTTGAAACAAGGCGCGCGGCTGCTGCTTTATAAAGGGCGCAACGTGGAGGCGGAAGTTGCCGAAGCGCACAAACACGGCGCCTGCGCCCAAATTCTCATTCACTATGAACTGCCGGAAGGCTGCGGATCGCGAACGCTGATTGAGGTTAAGCTGCCGCGGGGCCAACTCGCTCGGGGTCCGTCGCGGCAGGCGCCGAGTGGCGGATCTTCGCGCGACGTGCTTTGAGTGTCTGTTTCCAACATTGCGGGATGTAACCGGCGTAATAATACGATCTAAGCTCGTGCGCAAACGCATGCTGGTGCCGAAAACATGTGTCGCGAATCGCGCGCCACGCGGTTTGGAGCGCTAAGCGATAGACAAACAACGGAACCCCGCAAAACTGGTGAGAGCCGTCGAGTTCGCGTCTGCCGGAGATGGCGTGGAACTTGCCATTGCCCAGGTGCCAGCTGCGATGGTAACTCTTCTTTAAGCGATCTTGCGGGACCTCCGCGTAGCAGAGGATGTAAGGCACATAGACGCCGTATCCGCCGTAGTTCCAGACTTGCACTTGCCAATCCCAATCCTCGGTTGAGCCGACGCTATCCTTGACGCGCTGCGTCGCCGTGTTGAACAAGCCAGCCTTTTGGAGGGCGCGACGGCGTACGCACAAACTCGCTCCGACGAGACAATTGGGTTTCTCACGCGAGACCACGAAAGGTTCGTCGCCGAGATCGGAGAGCGCAAACGGGTCCATGCTGTCTCGCGCCCAGCTGGGCACGGGACCGCTCCAGAGCGGGAGAACCTTTCCGCCGATGAAGTCGGCATCGGGAAATTCGAGCGATGCCTGGTAGTTCTTTTCAATCCACGAGGGCGCGAACTGAATATCGTCGTCGGTGAAAACAATCAGATCCGCCCGGGCGGCAGCGATGCCTGCGTTGCGCCCGAACGAAAGGCCTTGGCGCTTTTCGAAGATGTAGCGAACGTGAGGATCGCGCTCGATGAAAGAATGAACTACTTCTTTCGTGTTATCCGTGCAGTTGTTGTCGACAATTAGAATTTCGTATTCGATGCCCTTGGCAACTTGCTGCGCTAAACTTTCCAAGGCCTTCGTCAGGCGCTGGGAGCGGTTGTAAGTAGAGAGAACGATAGAGATGTCCATGCCGCCTGTTGTTAGTGACCGAATAACTGGTTCTTCCAGCGCTGGCCGATGAATCCGAGACAGAACAAGGCGTAAGATTCACGCTCGAATGCCTCGCGGTTTTTGCCGGTCAACAGGCAAAGGGGGGTGTAGAGAAGCGCTTCGAGGGCTTGCCGGTACAAAAAGAGAGGTACGTCGAGCACACGGCGAGCGCTTTCGAACTCTCGTCGCCGGGCGAGCGCGTTGAACCTGCCATGGCCAAGATGCCAGCGGCGATGATAAGACTTCTTCATGCGCTGCTGCGGCACCTCGCAATAGCAGATTACGTCCGGCACATAGACGCCGTGACCGCCCGCTTGCCAGACTTTCCTTTCCCATTCATAATCTTCGGTTGAACCGACGCCGTCCTTGACGCGCTGGGTCGCGGGATCGAAGAGCCCGGCGCGCTCGAATGCGCTGCGGCGTACGCCCAGGCACGCGGACACGAGGCAGACCGGGTTATCAAAGGAGACGGCGAAGGGCTCCAAACCGCGATCCTGGAGGGCGAGCGGCGCCATATCTGGCTTGAGCCATTGGGGCGGGGTCGCCTTCCAAACCGGACAGATTTTGCCGCCGATATAGTCTGCGTCGGGAAACCGCGAGAGAGCATTGTACATGCGCTGCAGCCAATCGGGCGCGACATACACATCGTCGTCGCAGAAGGCAAACAGATCGGAGCGCGCAGCCTGAATACCGGCGTTTCTGCCATAGGCGACGCCTTGACGCGGCTCGAAAATGTACTTGAGGCGCGGATTTCGCGCGGCATAGCTCTGGATTTTCGCCGCAGTACCGTCCGTCGAGTTGTTGTCGACAAAGATGACTTCGTACTCGAGCCGCGGTGCATCCTGGTTGAGAAGCGCTTGAAGAGCGCCATCTAGAAGATCGCAGCGGTTGTAAGTAGAAACGACAACTGTGATGTCCATACGTCTGACAAAGCTCCGTGCAGCGGAATCTTCCTTGCAGACGCCGGTAGGCGGACGTCAATCGCTGGGGAATCTTACGAGGGGAACGGGGCGTGCAACGAAGCTGTTTTAGATCGCCTCAGGAAGCTTGTACGATGCCTTCGGCAGGACGGCTACTGCGTTGAAAATGCATCCTCCAACGCTCTTTGATGAAGCCGATATAAAACAGAAGCGTGCTTTCGTGCTCGAAGGTAGCGGCGGCGGTCCCGCGGAAAGCTGCGCGCAAAAATTGAACAGCGGCCTGAATGCCTTGCCGGTACATAAAAACGGGCACCCCGAGAAAACGGCGTGAGCCCTGCCAGTTCGGCCGCGTTCCGATGGCGTTGAACTTGCCATGACCGAGATGCCAGCGGCGATGATAGGACTTCGAAAGCCGGTTGAGCGGCACTTCCGTTGCACATTCGATATCGGGAACGTAGACGCCATGGCCGCCATATTCCCAGACTTTCATTTGCCAATCGAAATCTTCCGTCGAGCCGATGGTGTTCTTGACGCGCTGGGTCTTGATGCTGAACAGGCCGGCTTTGTCAAACGCGCGGCGACGTACGGCGAGGCTCGCTCCCACCAGGCAATGCGGCTTATCGGGAGAAACCAGGAACGGCTTGTCGCCGAGATCCGAAAGCGCAAAAGGAGCCATGCTGGATTTCACCCAATCGGGCACCGGGCCGCTCCAGATGGGCAGGACCCTTCCGCCGATGTAATCGGCGTCGGGAAAACCGAGCGAGGCTTCGTAATTCTTCTGGACCCATGTGGGTGATACCTCGACGTCGTCGTCGCAGAAGACCATAAGATCCGAACGCGCGGCGGCGATTCCCGCGTTGCGCGCATACGAGAGGCCCTGACGCTGTTCGAAGATGTAGCGGAAGTGCGGGTCTCTTTCGACGAATGACTGGACAACTTGCCTGGTGTCATCGGTGGAGTTGTTATCGACTACCAGAATTTCGTAGTCCATTCCCGCGGTCTGCTGAGTGAGCAACCTTTCGAGCGCGTTTTTCAGCACGGCGGAGCGGTTGTAAGTGGATAAAATGACGGAGAGATCCAAAGCCATAGCGAAGATCAGACCTGATGGACAGCGCCGGGGCCCCGCTGGGCGCCCCGACTGAAACGGCCAAATAGCTGCTCCTTCCAGCGTTCGCGAATGAAGCCGAAATAGAAGAGAAAGTAATTCTCCTGGCGGAAGGCGCCGGCCCAATCGCGCCTGGCGAAACTTGCGAGGATGCCAAAGCCGGCTTCGAAAACCTGGCGATACATCGACGAGGGCACATCCAGGAATCGCCAGCGGCCGGTTTCGAAATCACGGCGCCTGGCGAGCGCATTGAACTTGCCATGCCCGAGGTGCCAGCGGCGATGATAGGACTTCACCAGCCGGTCCGCGGGAATCTCGCAATAGGAAATGATATCGGGAACATACATGCCGTGGCCGCCGTATTTCCAGACCTCAAGCTCCCATTCGTAATCCTCCGAGGACCCGACTGAATCCTTCACGCGCTGGGTCTTGAGCGGAAAAAGCCCAGCTTTATCCAAGGCGCGACGTCGCACGCCGAGACATGCAGACACGAGGCACTTCGCGTTATCTAGTGAGACCCTGAGCGGCTGCTCCCCGTAATCCTGCAGGGCTAGAGGCGCCATCTTGTTGGTCAGCCAGCGCGGCGGCGGCTGCTTCCATACGGGAACCACTCGGCCGCCCACGAAATCCGCTTCGGGATAGCGCGAGAGAGCATCGTAAATCTTTTCGAGCCAATCGTTTGCAACGTACACGTCGTCGTCGCAGAAAGCGATGATGCCGGCGCGCGCCACAGCGATACCTGCGTTCCGCCCATAAGCGACTCCTTGGCGGCCTTCGAACACGTATTGAACGCGGCGGTCCCGTTCGGTGTACGAGGCGACCTTCTGGGCGGTGTCGTCGGTTGAGTTATTGTCGACGATGATGATCTCGTACTCGCGATCGGTCCTTTGATGCAGAAGCGCTTCGAGCGCCTTGTCCAAAAGGCCACAACGGTTGTAAGTCGACATTACGACCGAAATGTCCATGAGCTGCTTCGGCTCTCCTACCGTAGCAGATCGGCCGTTTTGGACCTGTCCTATATACCAGCAAACTTGTGAAGGTTAACTGACTAGTTCATTTACGGCGTTCTGGCCCGGAGGAGTGCGCTGCGACGGGGAACCGTGCTCTGGGAAAACTCTGCGCATTTAATGCTATTGGGATGCAGCGGCTGCTTTGGCGAGACGCAGTTCCAACCGCGCTTTGCGGCGCTGCAGGGCTGGCGAATCGCCGTGTTGGAGGGCTTGGTTGGTGAACTCCAGGGCCAGCAGAGGATTGCGCTCGCGGTGCTCCTGGTACTTGGCGAGTTCTTCGAGAGCGGAGAGACGATACTCGTTCTTACACGCGGCGAGATCCGTGAAAATGTGCGATGCGCGGTCGAGCCGGCCAAGTTTCTTTTCGAGCAGGGCGATGTCCCACAAAGACCGGAACAGCAAGGCGTCAGGCAGCCCCGCCTGCACGGCGCGATTGAAGAACGCAAGCGCGCGCTCCTGGTCGCCGGAGGCGAGCAGCCAACGGGCAATCCCGAGCAAATCCTCGCCGCGTTTTATGCCCAGCCTCGATAACGATTCCGCGCAGGTTGTACTGAACGCCGCAGGCACGATCGCGGTGAGACACGCAAGCGTCAGGATATCGATCGCATTGTGATGGAAGATCGGGACGAGGCGCTGCGCCTCGCGCGAGCGCAGGTAGTCGAAGTAGACGTGAGGGATCAACTCGCCGGGAAGATCGCCCTCCCGATGAACCCCGAGGATCTGTTCTTCGAGTTGCACCAGGCGGCAGTCGTCCAGCCGCAGCTTCCAGAGACGGCGCGCTCCGTGCAGCAGATCGACGTGATGAAGCCGGGAAAATGGAGCCGCCCGTGAAGCGAACCGGTACCGGGCTTCGAGAAGCGGCTCATCGTAGGTCTTTCCGTTGTAAGTAATGAGAACGTCGAACTCGTTCAAGTGTGCTTCCAACGCGGCGAGAACGCTACCTTCTTCCACGTGTTCACGCATAAAGAACTGCCGCAGCGCAAACCCTTCCCGCGTGATGCGGCCAACGCCGATCAAAAACGCGTACGTTCCGGGAGTGCCCAACAGCCCGGTTGTTTCGGTGTCGAGGAAGGCCCAACGCTCAGGTGCGACGGCGGGAATCGAGTCACCCAGAGCATTCAGCAAATTGTGCGGTAAATCCGCCAGGGCGCCAATATCGGCCGATCCATGCAGTCTGTGGCGTGCGAACAAGCGCTCCGTCTGAAAGTGCTCGCCGAATTCGTTGCGCACGACTTCGCCGTTCGACCACTGTTCGATGAACCAGCGGCTGCTCTTAAGCTCGAGTTGTGAGGAGCTCGGGAGAGTAGCAGATTGCCGGGCGCCGTACTTTTGGGCAAGCCTGCTTTCGACTGCTGCAATCCGTTGCTTCAAACGCGCGAGCTGGTCCGCTGTGTCGAGCAAAGATTCGCCGTTTCTTTGCTCAGTATACTTGCAATGCGAGAACATCGTCTAGAATTTCATGCGCCGCCGACTTCTGCTTCTTTTCGCGCTGTTTGTGACCGGTTCGTGCTTCTTTGCTACGGAGAGCGCCGATTTGAGTCGGGATTACACAAAGTATGAGTACCGGATTCCGATGCGCGACGGCGTGCGCTTATTTACAGTCGCGTACGTGCCGAAGGACGCCTCGCAAAAATATCCAATCCTGATGACGCGGACGCCTTACGGGGTCGATCCGTACGGGGTGAAGGACTACCCGAAGGAACTCGGGCCCTCCCGCGAATTTGAACAAGACAAGTTTATCTTCGTGTACCAGGACGTGCGCGGGCGGAACATGTCAGAGGGCGAGTTCGTGGAGATGAGGCCGGAAAAAGACGTGACGCATGGGTCAAAAGACGTAGACGAAAGCACCGATACGTACGACACGGTCGATTGGCTAGTGAAGAATGTCCCGAATAACAACGGCAAGGCGGGCCTGCTCGGGATCTCATACCCGGGCTTTTATGCCAGTTGCGGTCTCGTCAACTCACATCCAGCGTTGGTCGCGGTCTCTCCGCAAGCGCCCATAGCCGATCTCTACATGGGTGACGATTCCTACCATAACGGCGCGTTTTTCCTGATCGCAAACTTCAGCTTCTACGTGTTCTTCGATAAACAGCACAACCCGCAAATGCCGGGGCCGTATACAAAGTTCGATTACGGTACGAACGATGGGTATCAATTCTACATGCGCATGGGGCCGCTCATCAATTCCGAGAAGATGATGAAGCCCAATAATCCGTACTGGAACGATTCGATTCAGCACACTAGCTACGACCAGTTCTGGAAAACGCGGGACATTTTGCCGCATCTGAAGAACGTCAAACCAGCGGTTCTGGTGGTCGGCGGATGGTTCGATGCCGAGGATCTTTCGGGAACTTTGAAGACCTATCGCGCCATCCGGCAGCAATCGCCTTCAACGGACGCGAGATTCGTGATGGGCCCGTGGTTTCATGGCGGTTGGCAACGCTCGCCTGGCGACAAGTTGGGCGGTATTAAGTTCGGATCGAATACTTCGGAACTCTTTCTGGATCAAGTCGAGCTTCCATTTTTCCGGCATTACTTGAAAGATGCGCCCGATCCGCAGCTTCCGCAGGCATACGTTTTCGAAACCGGCAAGAACGAATGGCATCGCGAGGCACAATGGCCGCCCCAAAATAGTTCGCCGCAACGTATCTATCTGCGGGCTGGACACGCGCTCAGCTTCGATGCGCCGCAGGAGCCCTCGGGGTTCGACGAATACATGAGCGATCCGAATCACCCGGTGCCGTCATTTCAAAAACCCACGCTCGACATGCCGCGTGAGTACATGGATGCAGACCAGCGCTTTGTGGAGCATCGGCCGGACGTGCTCACCTATGAGAGCGAACCTCTGAGGCAGGACCTGGTTGTGGCGGGGCCGATTTCGCCGTCTCTGGTTGTTTCCACCACGGGTACCGATTCGGATTTCGTAGTGAAGGTAATCGATGTTTACCCGGGCGATGCTCCAGGGCCATTGAGCGGTTATGAACAGTTGGTGCGCGGCGAGCCGTTTCGAGGGAAGTTCCGCGCGAGCTTTGAGCAGCCGCAGGCGTTCCAGCCCGGCCAACCGGCCCGCATTCAGTTCACCATGCCCGATGTTTACCACTGCTTTGAAAAAGGTCATCGGATCATGGTGCAGATACAGAGTTCGTGGTTTCCGCTTACGGACCGTAATCCGCAAAATTTCGCCAACATTCCGACCGCAAGTGTCTCGGAATTTGTGAAGGCTCAAGAGCGCATTTACCGGTCAAGCGATGCCGCTTCGTCGATTGAGCTGAACGTAATTCGTTAGGTATTCACGCCGGAAGCGAGAAATCCACCATCGACCGCGATGCACTGTCCTGTGATGAAGCTGGCGCCATCGGACCCCAGCAAAACTGCAGTACCGATCAACTCGCGCACGTCTCCAAAGCGCTTCATTGGCGTGCGAAGCAACAACTCGCGGCCGCGATCGGAACCGTCGAGAAGCCCACTATTCAGCTCAGTCCGAAACACACCGGGCGCGATTGCGTTCACGCAGATCTTTTTAGGCGCCCATTCGATCGCGAGACTGCGCGTGAGCGCTAAAACGGCACCTTTGGAAGCGCTGTAAGCAGTCACTTCGAAAAAGGCCACGTACGACGTGAGTGAAGCGATATTAATCACGCGCCCGTGACCGCTTTGCGAAAGCCCCTCGTAGAAGCTCTGGCAGGCGCGCAACATGCCTGTGACATTTATGTCCATGAGCTTGGCCCACTCGGCTTCGGAAACAGCCTGGGTCGGTTTGCGAAACGTCTGGCCGGCGGCGTTTAACAGGATATCGATGTGCCCGAACTCGCCCAGCACGCGATCGCGCAATGCATCGATAGACTCACGGTCAGATGCATCTACGGGCTGGCGCAGAGACTTGCGTCCGCGCTTTTCGATCTCACCGGCCACTTCGTCCACCAAGGCTTCGCGGCGTCCGCTGGCGATCACATCAGCGCCCGCGTCGGCGAAACCGAGCGCGAGCGCACGGCCGATGCCCGAAGTACCACCCATTACGACCGCAACTCGTCCCGACAGATCGAAAAGCGCGCTTGGCATGGCTTCTATTGTCGCTAGTCCGCACCCGAGCCAATCCTGCTAGTCTGAATCATTACGGATGCAGCCGCGCGGTTGAAACTTCCGGACAGTTCCCTGCATCTTTAACGCTTAGCGACCCGACGAGCCGCTTCCAGGCTCATCTACTCCCTAAAAAATGAGAGCTGATTGCCAAAGCCTGCCGGGTACTGTCTGAAGGAGTTGACCGTGAAACAACAAAACGAATTTCGCAAGTTGCTCGAAGCAAAACAAAAGGAATTGCTATCGAACATGGGCGATCGCGAAGAAATCCGAATTGAACATGCGGCGGAGGAGTTTGACCGTTTGCAGCAGCAGTTGAATCGCGAGGTTGCGATCCGCAACCTGGATCGCGAATCTACTCTGCTCAAGAGCGTGCAAGCCGCGTTGAAGCGCATCGGAGACGGGACTTTCGGGGTGTGCCTGCGCTGCGATGAGCCGATTCCCGAGAAGCGGCTGCGAGCGGTGCCGTGGGCCGCATATTGCGTTCCATGCCAGGAGATCGTGGACCGGCAGCGCGCAACCGGTGAGTTCGACGCCGCCGGCGACGAAGTGCATCTCGCCGCGTAACGCTCGACCGTGATCCGTAGTACTACGTTGACCGTTTCGACACGCGGAAAGGGCTTGTATCCATTCGCAAAACCGGTGGAGGCGTGGATTTCGAAGCAAAGCATGGCGAACGGGTTGCTCACGCTGTTTGTGCAGCACACTTCCTGTTCGCTGGTGATACAAGAGAACGCGGACCCGGACGTGATGCTCGATTTGTGCGATTTCTTCGAGCGCCTGGTGCCGGAAACGACGGCCGATTACCGGCACACGCTAGAAGGCCCTGATGATATGACATCGCACATCCGCTCGACGCTGACGCAAACCAGCTTTTCGGTCCCGCTGATCTCGGGCAAGCTGGCTTTAGGAACCTGGCAAGGGTTGTATTTGTTCGAGCACCGGACACATCCGCACGAGCGGCGGGTAGTGCTGCAGCTGATGGGCGAATAGACGTCGGATTACCGCCTACTCAAAGAGGTTCGCAATCGGAAGTTCGATCTCCCCGGCGCGCAGCGTGCCATCACTAAGCACCAACGCGAATCCCTGCTCGGTGCCGCAGCTGTAGCAACCTCTCTCGATTGGGTCGACGATCCAGTAGTGCGGAATTGCCCATTTGCGGTATTGCTCCCGCTTTTCGAAAAGGATCTTCAATGGCTGATCGGCAGATCGAATTTCTATGACCAGACGCGCAGGCACAAGCAAATGACCGCGCCGGGTGGTCTGAATCTCTGGATAGGAGAACGTCACATCGGGCGTCAGCCAGTCGCCCGAGCCATCCGAAATTGACCATTCCTGCAGCACTTTTCCGCCCAACCGAGTCTGAAACGGGATAAGCAAATCGACAATCCGGCGCTGCATTTCTGCATGGCTCACCCCGGGCACTGGTCTCTCGGAAACGAGGCCCTCGAACCTTTCGTAGCGGCTGTCGTCAAGGTAGAGTTCGGGACGGGTTCTCTCAATCGGCTGAGTGGCCATCGCGGTCTTTAACCATTATCTTCCGCGATTTGCAAGGGGCGAGGGGGCTTTCACCCCCTCCTTACTGGACCATGCGTTTTTGCTTGCGAAGAATCGCGGGCATATCGTAGTCTTCACCCGCCTGGTCTTCACTCGCAGTCTCTTGACGTTCGGATTCATGCACAACAACCGGCACCTCTACGCCACCATTGAGCGGCGCCGGAGCATGCTCGACCGGCGTTGAGGCCGAGAACGGGAAATGCGGATTTCGGCGGTCGATCTCCGGAAGCGTATCGCGCTGGAATCCGGTGGCAATGACCGTAATCTTCACGTCCTTGCCCATGCGCTCATCCAGCACGACGCCGAAGTTGATCTGCACGTCGTCATTCTGCGTGGCCGCGCGAATCAGGTTGCAGGCTTCGTTCACGTCATGGATACCGAGCTGGTTCGAGGCCGTGATGTTGATCAGCACGCCGCGCGCCCCCAACACTCCGCCTTCTTCCATGAGTGGGCTATTGATCGCCTTGTGAGCGGCCTCGACGGGAGCGTTCTCGCCCGAAGCGATCGCGGTGCCCATCATTGCGTAGCCCATGCCGAGCATGATGGTCCGGATGTCGGAGAAGTCGCGATTGATGAGTCCTGGGGTAAGAATGATGTCCGCGATCCCCTGCACAGCCTGCCGAAGTACGTCGTCGGCCATGCGGAAGGAATCGTAGAAGCTGGTCCCTTTGGGTGCTAAGCCGAGCAGTTTTTCGTTGGGAATGCTAATGAGCGTGTCACAGCTTCCGGCGAGTTCGGCGAGGCCGCGCTCGGCTTGCTTCATCCGGCGCGGCCCTTCGAAGGCGAAGGGTTTGGTGACCACGGCAACGGTGAGCGCGTTCAGTTCTTTGGCGAGGGAGGCCACAACGGGAGCGGCACCCGTACCAGTGCCGCCTCCGAGTCCCGCCGTGACAAAGACCATATCGGCCCCTTCCAAAATTTCGATAATCTGCTCGGTGTCTTCGAGCGCAGCCTGCCGGCCCACGGAGGGATCGGCGCCCGCGCCTAACCCGTTAGTCAGCTTTTTGCCGATCGGCAGCTTGTTCGCCACTGGCGAGGCGGCCAGCGCCTGCTTATCGGTGTTCAAAATGTAAAAGTCGATGCCGTGCAGGCCGTCCTGCAGCATACGCGTTACGGCATTGGAACCGCCGCCGCCGACACCAACCACTTTGATTTTCGTGCCGAGCTGCGCTTCCTCTTCAATTAGAAATTTCAAGTCGTCGAGCATGTCGTTGTCTCTTTCTTTCGGGCCTCTCTGTTGGTCGTCCATTCGCACCTTCCTCTTCAGAAATCGTTCCTATCTTGAAATCAAACCTGCCAAGCCGGAAGACGTCCGCTTCCACTCGCGCTTCATCTTCAACCGGCCTGCATACATTGCCAAACCGGCCGCGACCGTCCAAACGGGAGTGTCGAGCGCTTTGGGCCAGGCGTCGATACCAGTGGCAAGGCCGTTGCGAGCCTGGCAGTTCATGACGCGTTCGGCGACGTCGCACATTCCAGTCAGCAGCGCCCCGCCGCCGGTGAGAATCGCGCCTTCGAGCAGCGACTGCTCCATGCCGACGCGCAGAATTTCCGCGTAAATGCGCTCAAAGATGTCTTCGGCGCGCGCTTCCAAGATTTCGTTCAACTGAGTGCGAGGAGCTTCGCGCATGCCGCGCCCCTCGGCCGACGGAATCTCGATGATGCTGTGATCGGAGGCGAGGCCCGTCACCGCACACCCGTATTGGCGCTTGAGATTTTCGGCGTCATCATAGTTGACCTTGAGCAGCCACGAGACATCGCGGGTAAAATGATCTCCCCCAACCGGAATGGCGGCTGCGAGCAGCAGCGCGTCTCCGTCGTACACAGCAATGTGGGTGGATTGAGCGCCGATATCGATTACGGCTACTCCGCGGGCCCGGTCTTCAGCCAGCACCGCGGCATAGGCCGCCGCGATGGCTTCAAAAATACTTTCCTCCACCGCCAAGTGCGCCTGGTGAACCGCCGAGACGATGCCCTGGTGATCCTGCAAAGATGCCGTGACGACGTGAATATTCGCTTCGAGGCGCGCGCAAAGAATCCCTTTGGGGTTGCGATAGCCGGCGCGGCCGTCGAGCGTAAAATCCTGAGGGCACAACTGCAGTACCAGCCGGTCCTCTTCGAGGCGAACGCGCGCGGCGAGCTCGACTGCATAGCGCAGATCGTCGGGTTCGATTTCGCGCCTGCGCCCGAACTCATACAGGCCGCGGCTGTTGATACCTGCTACGCCGCCGCCTACGCCGACTACCGCCGATTCGGGCGAGACCTGCGCGCGCCGCTCCGCTTCGTGCAATGCGAATCGGATGCTGTGTGCGAGCGCCTCCTGGTCCGATAGTCGCGACCGGTTCCATGCCTGGACCGGCGCTTCGCCGTAGCCAAGAAATTTCAGTGAATCCTGTTCCAGCGCGCAGATGACGACACGGGTGCTCGCGCTGCCCAGATCGATTCCAACCGCCAATCTTCCCTTACTCGACACCGTGCTCCTCTCCGACGGTCGTAATGGCGCCGTCAACACGCAAATCCAGCGTCTTGGCGTCCGGCCGTTTCGCTTTGATCTCTTCGTAATTCGCCAGGAAGTTTTGCAGCCTATCGGAGTAGTTTTGGTCTCCGAGCATCAGGTTGACGACACCGTTACCGACGTGCTCGGCCACGATCAGGTCGTTCGGATCGCTGACGTTTACTTCCGAAATCTGCCCGGCGAGCGGACCGACCTCTCTCAACATGCCAAGCACGCGGCGCACCCGGGCGCGGCGATTTTCGCGGGCTTCGCTCTCGCGGATTCCGGTGATGACGGGCAGCGTAAACCTTGCGGCTACACGGGGGCGAAGGATATAGCCGTCTTTATCGATCAAAGCGAGCTGCGAAAAGCCGTCGCGCCGCTTCGGCTGCAGCCGCATGAAGGCGACGGGCTTGCGCTCCTCGATGCGGACCTTCAACGTGTTCGGCCATATCTTCGAAACGGTCGCGTCCTCCACCCAATCGATCTGAAGGAGTTCGGCGCGCCGCTCCCCAATCGGCACAAGATAGAGGCTGCGGCCAAAATCCTGCGCGAAGACATGACGGATCTGGGTAGCCGACGCATAATGTATTCCCTCCACAGTCAGGTTTGGACTCAGGCCCGCGAACTCATCCGCCTGCGCAACTTGAAAGCGGCTGTCGTTAATGAGAAAGTCTTCGATTCGATGCCAAGCCACGATCGCCATCACCATCAACAAAACGCCGGCGCCGAGCCAGATACTGAACCGCACCAGGCGGACGTCGTGAAAGATTGATTCCTGCGCGCGAGCCGGCATCAGGCTTCCTCCCGCAGCTTTTCGAGAATCTTATCCGCGGCTTGCGAGATATTGCCTGCCCCGAGCGTCACGATAAGATCGCCGGGCTCGGCGACTCTCGCGATTGCTTCGATGCCTTCATCTATCGAGGCTGCATAGTGTGCCGAGCGATGACCGTAGGTTTCAATTCTTTCGAGCAGCGCCTGCGACGTAATGCCTTCGATCGGCTGTTCGGAGGCCGCATAGATGTCGAGCAGGTAAAGATCGTCGGCCTGGTGGAACGCGGTCCCGAAATCTTCGAGCAGGTGCTGGGTGCGCGAGAAGCGATGCGGCTGGAAGAGCACGTGAATCTGCCGGAACGGTGAGAGGCGGGCGGCGGCCAGCGTTGCCTTGATCTCGGTCGGATGATGGCCGTAGTCATCAATTACGGTGACGCCGCGCTCGACTCCTCGAATCGAAAACCGCCGATCCACTCCGCTGAAGGCTGCGAGACCCTCGCGGATCTGCTCCATCGGCAGCTCCATTTCAATACCGACTGCCGCGGCGGCGGTCGCGTTCAGCACGTTGTGCATGCCGGGGACACTCAGGTGAAACTTGCCGAGGCCATCGCCGCGACGGTGAATGGAGAAGCTGCTTCCAGCCGCGGAGAGCTCGACGTCTTCAATTGCCACGTCGACCTGCGCGGAGCGGCCGTAGGTGATTGTGCGACGTCGAATAGACGGGAAGATCTGCTGGATGTTTTCGTCTTCCATGCAGAGGATGGCCGCGCCGTAGAACGGAACCTTGTTGACGAACTCGGTGAAAGCGGATTGAACATCTTCGAGGGACGGGTAGTGATCCAGGTGCTCGCGGTCGATGTTGGTCACGACGGCGATGATCGGCGCGAGCTTCAAAAACGAGCCGTCACTTTCGTCGGATTCGACCACCAGGAGCGAGCTTTTTCCCACGCGCGCGTTCGAGCCCTCCATCGCGGCGACGCGCCCGCCGACGACAACCGTGGGGTCCAGATTGGCGGCGTTCAGGATGGAGGCGACCATGGAAGTGGTCGTGGTTTTCCCGTGGCTGCCCGCGATGGCGATGCCGAATTTCAGGCGCATCAGTTCCGCTAGCAGCTCGCCGCGCGGAATCACCGGGATTTGGCGCTTGCGCGCTTCCGCGACTTCGGGATTCGAACTGTCGAGCGCCGAGGTCACGACCACAGCTTTCGCCTGGTCGACATTTTCGGCGTTGTGAGCGGGATAAATGGTCGCGCCGAGGCGATGGAGCCGCTCGGTGATCGGACTGGAGCGCAGATCCGAGCCCGAGACCTGATATCCGAGAGTGAGCAGCACTTCTGCGATCGCGCTCATCCCGATGCCCCCGATGCCCACGAAATGGACGTGTTGGGGCTTAAAAAACATTTCTCAAAGGTAATGTTCCGGCTTTATTTCTCATCTGTCAATGCGAAACCCACCGATTTCGCGCGTTCGGCTGAAATTTTTTTCATGGAGTGGCGGCGTCATCGGCCCGCGGCTTCCTCCAGCACGCCGGCAGCGCGTTCGGCGGCGCCGGGTTTCGCGAATTGCCGCACGCGAGCGCGCATCTGATCCAATTCGTCGGGATTTTGGCGAAGCGCTTCGACCTCGCGGAACAATCGCTCGCCGTTCATCTCGGCATCGAGCACCATGCGGGCCGCACCCGCGTTCGCAAGGATCTCCGCATTCCGCCTTTGATGGTCATCCGCGGCGAAAGGGAAGGGAACCAGCACGGACGGCATCCCTGCGGCCGCGATTTCGTTCACTGCTCCCGCGCCGGAACGGCCGACCACCAGATCGGCGTCAGCAAAAGCTTGAGGCATGTCCCGGATGAAAGGGAGCACTTCTCCCTCAATCCCAGCGCTCTCGAAATCTTTTGCGAGCGCTTCATGCTCGGCCGCGCCGGTCTGGTGAAGAAAGCGAACCGGAGCGTCGGATTGGCGGAACAGCGGCCAACTTTCGCGCGAGGCCCGGTTCAGAGTGCGTGCGCCGCGGCTGCCGCCGGTAATCAGCAGTGTGAATTTGCCGGTTCGTTTTGGCTCGGCGGCAAAAAATTCGGGGCGCACCGGCAGGCCGGTCACTTCGCTTTTACCTGCGGGGAACCATTTGGCAGCCGATTCGAACCCGAGCAGCGCGCGATAGACTCGTCTGCCGAGCCTGCGATTGGCCAACCCGGGGATGGCGTTCGGCTCCATTACGACAAGCGGAAGACCGCGGATGAGCGTTGCGAGCATGACGGGTCCGGCTACGTAACCGCCCAAGCTGAACACGGCGCGCGCCCCGGACCGCATCAGGATGCGCGAGGCGGTCGCAATGCTCCCCGGCAGCTGGATCGCGCTTTGCACCTGTTTCCATCTGCCGACGCGATTCAACCCACCAATGCGAATGAATTCGATATCGAAGCCGGCTTCGGGCACCAGCCTCGCTTCCATTCCTTCGCGCGTGCCGATGAACAGCAGTTTGTGGCCGCGATCCCGAAGCACGCGCGCGACTGCCAACGCCGGAAACACGTGCCCGCCTGTCCCGCCGCCTGTGATCACGAACGAATACGGCATCCGCTTCCTCAGCCGGCATGCTCGCTCACGCTCAGCAACATCCCCATCAGGACCAGCGTGCTCAGCAGCGAGCTGCCACCATAGCTGATAAACGGCAGCGGAATCCCCTTGTTCGGCATAAGATCCAGCACGACGCTCAAATTGATGAGCGCTTGCACGACGATGCACACAGTCACAGTGAGCGCGAGGTAGCGGCCGAAATTATCGGGTGCATGCATGTAGGTTCGGAAGCCGCGCCACAGCACGACAACGAAGCAGCCGAGCAAAAGCGCCGAGCCGAACAACCCGGTCTCTTCGCCCACGATGCCGTAAATGAAATCGGTATGCGCTTCGGGTAGGAACTCGATCTTCTGCTTGCTTTGCATCAGGCCGGCGCCCAAAAATCCTCCCGATCCAACGGCGATTTCAGCCTGCCGCTGCTGGTAACCGGGATCGCTGGTGGAAGCTGTTTTTTTCGCGTAGGCGAGGATTCGTCCGCCGGGGTCGATCTTATTCAGGATCTTGTGATCCTTATCAAGAAAGTCGATGGCGCGAGCGAGCCGGTACGGTTTCATGACGACGAATCCTAAGCCGAGCAGCAAGCCGAGAACGCCGCAGATGATCAGGTAGCGGTAATCGACGCCCGCGACGAAGATCACAGCGACCGTGGTTGCCACGATGACGACCGCCGTGCCGAGGTCTGCGACCGCAACCGCAAGCGCGATGACCGACATGGCAATCGCAATCGGGCCTAAGGTGTAGCGATCGTTGACGGCGGTGATGCGCCTGCAAAGAAAATATGCGAGAAACAGGGCCAGCGCGGGTTTAGCCAACTCGGAAGGCTGGAGCGAGAGCGGACCGGCCCGCAACCAGCGGTGACTTGCGCCGTCGGTGAGGTAGACTGCGAGGAGCAACAGCACCACGATGCCCAGACTGGCGAACGCGAAGCGCGGATCATTCCAATGCCGGTAATCGCGCCGCATGAGATAGAGCAGAACGGCGAACGAAACCGCGGCCCAGCCGAGCTGGCGCAGGAAGAAAAATGTGCTCGAGACATGATACTTCAGCTCCGCAATGATCGAGGAAGAACTATAGACCATGACGAGCCCGAAGCACACCAGGGCGAGAACCGTCAGGAATAAAATCCAATCTGTTTTGAGCCGTTGCGCCATTGTAAGTTAGAACAATTCTGCCACTGCTTGTTTGAAAGCCTTTCCGCGTTCTTCAAAATTTTTAAATTGATCGAAACTGGCGCAGGCAGGCGCAAGAAGAACCACGTCTCCGGGCTGCGCATGCTCACGCGCGAACGTCACGGCACGCTGCAATGTGCCGCGATTGACCAAATCCACCGCGCCTTCGAGGTCTTTTCGGATGACCGGCGCCGCGGCCTGCCCGTAGTGCTCATCCCCGATGATCAGAGCGGCTTTTGCGCGCTGCCGCAGCGGTTCGCGCAGCGGCGTATAGGCGCTGCCCTTGTGCTCTCCGCCCAGGATGATCCATAGCCCCCGGGGAAAGGCTTCGACGGCCTTGAGCGTCGCGTCCACGCTGGTCGCTTTCGAATCGTTGAAATATTCGACTCCATCCAGTTCGCGCACGAACTCGATCCGATGCTCAACACCGCGGAACGATTCGACCGCCGATCCTATTTGGTCGAGATTGGCGCCGGCGAGCGCCGCGACCAGCGCAGCCGCCATGACATTTTCCACGTTGTGCCAGCCGCGCAGCTTAATCTGCGATTTTGTCATGAACGGCCGCTCATCGAAATGCAACTCATCGCCGTCCATCCAAATGCCGGTGGGAACGCGTTGCGAGAGACTGAACCAGAAGATGTCGCCTTTGGTGCGTGGCGTGAGGCGCACGCATTCGGGATCGTCGTAGTTCAAGACGGCGCGATCGGCTTCCTGCTGCGTTTCGAACAGCCGCGCCTTGGCTTGCGCGTAATTTTCGAACGTGTGGTGCCGGTTGAGGTGATTCGGCGTGATGTTGAGACAGGCGGCGATCGAGGCGCGGAAGTGCGAAATGGATTCGAGCTGAAAACTCGACAGCTCCAGAAGGTTCCATTGCTTATCGCGTGAGCTTTCGATCAGCGATGTGACGGCCGTGCCAATGTTCCCGCCCACTTGGCACGGCACGCCACAGGTCGCGAGGATATGGCCGGCGAGGGCCGTAGTGGTCGTTTTGCCATTCGAGCCCGTGATGCCGATGACCGGACCTTTCAAGAAATACGAAGCCAGCTCCACTTCGCCGATCACGGGCACTCCGCGATCGCGCGCGGAAGCGAGCATCGGCAGATCGTACGGAACAGCGGGCGAGAGCACGATCACGTCCGGGTCACGTCCGTTCTCTCGCAAATTTTCCTCTGACTGCATGACGACCGGAATTTCAATGTCCTGCGATGGCGATTGGTCCATGGCGCGCACGCACGCACCGTGTTTCAGAAGCAAACGGATCGCTCCGACACCCGAGCGTTTCGTCCCAATCACCAAAACGTTTTTCCCCGCGAGATCCAACTCTCCAGTTACCTCAACTTCAGCGTCGTGAGCGCGAAGAGCGCCATCACGAGCCCGGCGATCCAAAAGCGAACAATCACCTTCGATTCCGGCCATCCCAAAGCTTCGAAATGATGATGAATCGGCGCCATTTTGAAGATGCGCTTGCCGCCGCGCAGCTTATAGCTGCCGACTTGCAGAATCACCGAAAGCGCTTCGATCACGTAAACCCCGCCGATGAACGCGAGCAACACTTCCTGCTTGATGAGCACCGCGACGATTCCAAGCCCGCCGCCCAGGGCCATAGAACCCACGTCGCCCATGAACACCTGCGCGGGATGGCAGTTGTACCAAAGAAACCCGAGGCTGGCGCCGAACATGGATGCGCAGAAGATGGTCAGTTCTTGCGAGTTCAACAGGTGCGTCAGGTCCAGATATTTCGAAAACACGGCGTGGCTTGTGACGTAGGTGAGCGCCGTCATCGCGCCCGAGGCAATGATCATGAGCCCGATCGCCAAGCCATCCAGCCCGTCGGTCAGATTGACGGCGTTGGATGAGCCAACCATGATGAACACGATGAACAGATAGAAAAAAGCAAACGCCAGCGGATACGTCCAAAAGCTGTGGGTCCAGGATTCGACCAGAAGATCCGGCTTGAATTGCTTGAAAAACGGAACATTGATGGCCGTCGAATATCGCTGATCCGCGTGTAGCAGCAGCAGGAAGAACGCGATCAGCATGGCGCAGAAAATTTGCAGCCAGAATTTCTGGCGCGCGGTCAGGCCCAGGTTGCGTTTCTTAGTGATCTTCGCGTAATCGTCGATAAATCCGATTGCGCCGAAGCCGATCAAGCCCAAAAGCGCTATCCATATATATTGGTTCGTCAAGTCGGCCCAGAGCAGCGTGGGGACGACGATGGCGATGATGATCAGGAGGCCGCCCATGGTCGGCGTGCCGGCTTTTTTCAGGTGCGATTGCGGTCCGTCTTCGCGGATATGCTGGCCGAAACTCCATAGCCGCAGCTTGGCGATTACATAAGGACCGAGGGCCAGCGCCAGAATCAGCGCCGTCAGACTCGCCAGCGCAACGCGCGTGGTGATGTAGCTGAATACTCGAAATGCGGGGATGTATCGGTGGAGAACTTGAGCCAGCAGCCAGTACAACATTCTTAAGCTTCCATCGCGGCGAGCGCCTCTTCTACGCGTGTCGCGCGCGAACCCTTGAACAAGATAGCGTCGCCGGCGCGGATAAACTCTCGCAAAAAGTGACCCGCTTCGCTGGGTTCTTCGAAAAAAAACGCGGCGTGAGTCATACCGGCTCGTTTGGCTTCATCCACCATGAACCGGCTCACGCCGCGCACCCCAACTAGCACGTCTACTCCCGCATTCGCGACGTAGTTTCCCAGGTCGCGATGCAAGCTTTCGGCCATGTGGCCCAACTCGAGCATCTCGCCGAGCACGGCGATGCGCCGTTCGGCCGGCTCGCCTCGCAGCACGTCAACCATGCTGCGCGCGGCCTCCGGGTTCGAGTTGTAAGAATCGTTCAGAATTGTCACTCCCCGCCAGCATTTGCGCTCGCCGCGCATTTTGCCGGGCGAAAGACTGGCGACCGTCTCAACCAGATCGCGCGGCTCGATCTCGAACAGCTTTGCGACGGTGAGCGCGGCCAAAATGTTCAGGACCGAATGGCGCCCGCAGAGAGTGGTACAGAAACGCACCCCCGAGACGGTGAATGCGGCCCCGGCGGGTTTCAATTGCAGATCCGATGCGCGCACATCGGCATCATCCGAAAAGCCGTAGTTGATCGTTTTCCCCGGATGCACAGCGCGAAACGCGGCAACCCGCTCATCGTCTGCATTCAGCACCGCGACTCCTGAGCGCGGCAGCGATTCGATGAGCTCGCGCTTGGCCGCCGCGACGCCGTCGATCGAATCGAACGCTTCCACATGAGCGTATCCAACGTTGGTAACGACGCCGATCTGCGGCTCGGCGATGCGCGCGAGATCACGGATTTCGCCCGCATGGTTCATCGCGAGTTCGACCACTCCCACTTCGGCATCGTCCGGGATCCGGAGTAGCGTCAGCGGCAGACCGATGTGATTGTTCAGGTTGCCGACGGTTTTTCCGACGCGCAGCCGCGTTGCGAGAAACGCCGCGATGATTTCTTTCGTACTAGTCTTTCCGGCGCTGCCGGTGACGGCGACGATTGGCTGATCCCAGCGCCGGCGCACGAACGACGCGAGTTTCTGCAAGGCGCGCACCGTATCGGCGACTTGAAAAATATAGCCATGAGGCGAGGCAGCGGCTTCACTCACGACGGCCGCCACCGCGCCCCTGCTCAGCACATCCGCAACGAATGCATGCCCGTCAAAGCGCTCGCCTTGGATGGCGAAGAACAGGTCGCCGGCCGCAATGGAGCGCGAATCGATGCTCCACCCGCGCACATGGATAGTGTCGAGCAACGCGGTACTTGCTTCCGGAGACATACGCGCCTGACTAGCAGCTTGGATTTGGCCGAGCGAAAGCTCCATCGAGCGCCTAGGAGTTCGGCCGGCTATAACCGATCGAGCGAAGCACGCGGCGCGCTACTTCGCGATCATCGAAGGGGATGGGACCATCGCGTAAGATCTGATACGTCTCGTGTCCTTTGCCCGCGAGAATGACCAGGTCTCCGGGCGCGGCGGTCTCGATGGCTTTCTTGATCGCCCGTTCGCGATCCGGTTCGGCCATATGCGGCGTATCGAAACGCGTCACGCCGACCATGGCGTCGTTCATGATGGCGAGCGGATCTTCGCTGCGCGGATTATCGGAGGTCAGCACCACGTAATCGCTCAATTCAGCCGCCGCCATACCCATGAGCGGCCGTTTGGAGCGGTCGCGGTCGCCGCCGCAGCCAAATAACGTGATCACGCGCTTGGGCTTCATGCCGCGCGCGACCGAAATCACGTTGCGCAACGCATCATCGGTATGCGCATAATCCACCACCACCATGAACGGCTGGCCTTCTTCCACCCGTTCAAATCTCCCCGGTACACTGTGCAAGTTCGTCAATCCTTTCTGAATTTGTTCTTCCGTCAATCCATGCGCCAGCGCGACACCGCACGCGAGCAGAATGTTCGAGACGTTGATATGACCGACCAGCGGCGACTGCGCATCGAATCGCCGCTCGCCCGCGACGACCGTAAAGCGCAGACCCGCAAAAGACGATTCGATGTGCTCGGCGCGAATCCATCTGTCGTTTGTTCCGCCGGCACGCGGGGGATCGTGCTGCGCGGTGTACCAGAAGACCTGGGTTTCCGAAGACAAATTCAGGCGGCGCGCCCATTCGTCGTCTGCATTGAGAACCGCGAAGCGGGGGGGAGGACCGCTTCGCGGCGTGAACAACAACTGTTTCGCGGCGAAATACGCTTCCATTGTTTGGTGATAGTCGAGATGGTCGCGGGTAAAGTTGGTGAATCCCGCCGCGTGAAATTGCATGGCAAAAATACGGCCTAAATCGAGGGCATGCGAAGACGCCTCGAGTGTTGCGTGCGTGCCGCCCATCTGCTCGAGCTCATAGAACATTCGAAACAGGTCGAGCGATTCGGGCGTTGTATTCACAGCGGGCAACACCCGGCCGCCAAGATGATATTCGATGGTGCCGACGAGCGCCGTGATCTTCCCGGCCGCGCGCAGCATCGAATCGATCAACATCGTGCTGGTGGTTTTCCCGTTGGTTCCCGTAACAGCAGTCAGCGCAAGGCGCTCATCCGGCTTGTGATAGAAATTCCGCGAAGCGACGGCAAGCGCCTGCCGTCCATGCGGCACCTGCAGCCAGGAGCCGTGAAACCCGCCGTAGCTCGGCCGCTCACTGACGATCGCGACGGCGCCTTTTTGGAGCGCCGAGCTGGCGAATTGCGTGCCGTCGGCCTTTGAGCCGGAGAATGCGAAGAACAGGTAACCGGGTTCGACCTTTCTGCTGTCGTAAGCGAGACCGCGAATGTCTGTCACGAGCATTTCAGCCGCGACAGACGACAAAACCGGGACGCCTTCGAGCACGCTGTTCAGCTCCATGCGAGTCGCGCTCTCAACGCGCGAACCTCACGCGAATATGCTCGCCCGGAATCAGCACGGAACCGGGCCGCGGATTCTGACTGCGCGCCACGCCGTCTCCGAGCATGTCCACGTCGATGTCCTCAGCCGCGGCTTCCATCATCACGTCCCTGACCGTTTTGCCGACGAAATCCGGCACCTTGGGCGCGCTCGGATCGCCGCTTTCGTCCGCATCGGCAAGTGTTGTATCCGTGCCGCCGCTCGCGGCCTCCATCTCTTCCTTCGTCAGCGGCGTACTTAACTGAGCCAAAGAATCGTCGTCCGCCTGGCTGCTCTTGTCCTTGGCGGCAGATTTCTCCTTCGCTGCCAGCTCCTCGATCTCCTGAGGAACATCGCGCGGCACGTCCATGCGCCGCAGCGCTTCTGCCATCACTTTGACGAACACCGGTCCCGCAGCCGTGCCGCCGTAACCCCCAACCCCGGTCGTGCCCTCCACAGTCACGAGAACGAGCATCGAAGGATTCTCCATCGGCCCAAAACCCATGAACGAGGCGTTGTACTTATGCGTGTACATGCGATGCGCGTAATCGTAGATCTGCGCTGTTCCGGTTTTGCCCGCGAAGGTGTAGCCGATTACGTGCAGACGATGGCCGGTGCCGATGGGTTCTGTGATCACGCGGCGCATCATCATGCGCATGGTCGCGTCCGTCTCCGGCCGCAAGATGCGAACGGGCTGTGGATACCTGACGATCTCTTTCGGCTCGCCAGGCTCTTGTTTCCACGCGACCAGGTGCGGATGCACCAGAAAGCCTCCATTCGCAATGACGCTTCCGGCTTGCGCGAGTTGCACCGAAGTGACCGCGATCTCATGGCCCATCGGCACCGACCCGATCGAAGTCGGCTGCCAGCGCTTCAGGGGACGCAGAATTCCCGGCGCTTCGGCCGGAAGCTCGATTCCGGTGCGCTGGCCGAATCCAAAACGCCGAATGTAGTCATAAAGGTTCTTGTTGCCGATCTGCATGCCGATCTTGATGGCGCCGATATTGCTCGAAACCGCGAGCACGTCTTCCATGGTGATTGCGCCATGCGGGTGAGTATCGTGAATGACTCGGCTAAACAGGCTCATGACGCCGTTGCCGCAGTTGATGATAGAGAACGGCGTCAGGTTCGTAGTCTCGAGAGCGGCGGAAAGCGTAATGATTTTGAAAACAGATCCCGGCTCGAATGGCGCGACCACGGCCAGGTCCTCGCGGCCATACGGCTTTTGACCCGGATGCAAGCGCTCGTTGGGATCATAAGTCGGATAATTCTCGAGGGCCAAAACTTCGCCCGTGCGCGGATCCATGACAACAACGCTTCCCTGTTCTGCGTGGTTTTCGACGACCGCTTCTTTCAACGCGTCCTGCGCCACGTGCGAGAGCTGCCGGTCGATGGTGAGGCCGATGCTCTTGCCCATCGCCGGCTCCTTGGCGATCTCCGATGCGTAGGGATGCTCTTTGCCGTCCCGTTCAATGCGCAGAACGCCCGGCTTCCCAGCAAGCTCTTTATCGAGCTTCAACTCGATCCCCGCCGCCCCTCTGCCTTCGCCGCCGACATTGCCAATGACGTGCGCGCTCACCGGGCCGTCCGGATAGTCGCGCACGCTGCCTTCCCGCACTTCCGCCCATTCGAGCTTCATGTCGCGAATGGTGGCGGCTTGTTCATCCGTGACATGCCGCTCGACAACGTAATAGCCGTGGTGTCTTTTCGAAAGCGCCGCTTGTTCCAAATCGCGCTGCAACTCATGCGCATCGATCTCGAGCAAACTCCCGAGCAGCGCCGCCGCGATCTCTTTACTCGGAATGCGCTGCGGATCGACTACCAGGAAATGCGAGGGCGAGCTGATCGCCATCGCGTGGCCATCGCGATCGTAAATCGTGCCGCGCTGCCCCTGAATGGGCTGGAGCTTTTCCTGCTGATGTTCGGCCAGCCTGACATATTTGTCATGCGCCAATACCTGCAAATCGAAAAGGCGCGAAAGAACAATCAGGGCCCACCCCAGCAGGATGAGCCCCAAAATTGCCAATCGTTCAATTGATTTTGCCGTCGGCGCGACCGGTGATCTGTCTGTGTCCATTTCACCCACCCATCAGCACGGCTCCGAATTTGACTTCTGCTCGCGGAATAGCGGGCGACTAGCGCGCGATCGCTTCAGATCCTTTCAACGGCAGATTGCTGCGCGCTTCGACGTTCGATTTACCGTTCACGAGCAGTTCCTGCGTGGGCGCGGGCACGGTCATCTGAAATTTCGTCGCCAATTTGTCGAGCCGATTCACATTCAGCAGGTCGGCTTCGGCGACGTCGAGCTTGGTCTGTTCTTGGCGAAGTTTTGCCTGTTCTTGCTTTAAGTTTTCAATTGTGAAACCCGCCATGGTGTTGTATGCGGCGGGAACGAGCCCCGCGATGACCAACATGGCGGCGATGAACCCTGTCGCGACGGTCCGGGTGCGCGCGCGCAGCGCGATGGGATCGGCGGCACGAATCACAGCGGTATTGTCGATGCGCTTAACGAACAGGTAGACATCCTCGTTGGCGATGGGGCGCAAGCGTGGCGCTTCGGTCCGTGTCCAAACCGCCGGCGGCGCGTCCGCCAGCTCTCTCACGCCTACGAAACGATTGACAAACGTTGCTAGTGAAGCCATTTCCAGTCCCTTCTAAACCCGTTCGAGCGCCCGCAGCTTTGCGCTGCGCGAAGGCGCATTTTCAAGAACCTCTTGTTCGGCCGGCCGGATCACGTGTTTGGTCAGAATCTTTGCTCTCCCGCTCCGCGCCATTGCCTGAAACGCCCGCTTGACTTTGCGGTCTTCGGTGGACATGAACGTGAGCACCACGAACCGCCCTCCCTGCCGCAATTGCTCCGGCCCCACCCGAAGCAGTTCCTCCAACTCCTCAAACTCGCTATTCACCTTCAACCGCAACGCCATGAAAGTTTGCGTCGCCGGATGAATTCTCCCCGTTCGCGGCACGGCTTCTTCAATCACCTGCGCCAGGCGCCCGGTGGTTCGAATCGGCCGCGCGCGAACGATTGCTCTGGAGATTCTTCGCGACCTCCTTTCTTCGCCGTACTCGAAGATCAAGTCAGCGAGCGCCTTTTCCGGCATTTCGTTCACAAGCTCCGCCGCGGTCAGCTCCTGGGTGCGGTCCATGCGCATATCGAGCGGTCCATCTTCCATCAGCGAGAATCCGCGTTCCGCGCTGCTCAATTGATAACGGCTCACACCCAAATCCGCCAGCACCCCGTCCACCGCCTCGACTCCGTTCTCCGCGAGCGCTTTCCCGAGAGCCGAAAACGCGCCGCGAAAAAACCGGATTCTCCCCGCGAACTCACTCGTATTTCTGCGCGCCAGATCCAGCGACTCCGCATCGCGGTCGCACGCAATCACAAAACCCGTCTCAAGCCGCTCTGCGATGGCCGCCGTGTGCCCACCCAAACCGGCGGTCGCATCCACATAAATCCCATCCCTGCGAATCGCGAGATATTCCAGCGATTCTCGAAGCATCACCGGGTAGTGCCACGGAGCGCGTTCGCTCACACGTGGCGCTCTCCCGACGCCCAGACCACAGTTCGCTTACCGCAGCCCCTTCTTCTCCAGCCCTTTCACCTTCTCGTCGATTCCTTCCGAAGCCCGCGCCAGCCGTCCCTGGTAAGCTTCGTCGCCGATCACCTCGATGCGCTGCTTGAAACAGCGCAGATGGACCTGCTGATTTTCAAATTTCAATTCCCGGCGCAACTCGGTCGGAACCAACACGCGCCCTTGCGGGTCGATCTCCGAATCCGCCCCGAAGTGGTAGGCGACCAGAGCAACATCGCTGCGGTCGTCTACGTCTTCTCCGGGTTCCTCCAACATGCGCTCCGTCTCCTGCCAAACCGAAATCGGGTATATCCTTGCCGTAGAGCGATCCAGCGTGGTGACAAAAACTCTCTGCTCTCCCAAAACCGCCAGATACTGCGCAATCGCGGACGGCAGCTTGAGCCGGCCCTTTTCGTCGACACGGGCGCTGAAGAAGCCGCGAGGGGGCGCTACCGTGCCGGGCTGACTGGATGCTTCCGCCACTTTAAACCACTTTCGACCGCTTTGAACCGCTTGAGTCCATCCTAAGATGCAGATCGGCTGCGTTGCAATACTTTTTCTTAAAGAATTTTCTGTAAGTGATTGTATTCGCCTAAGTTTCGCCTCTGGTGCATGAATTGCGTACCAGATTTCTCTTAGGAAGTAAACAAACCGGCTGAGGCGAACTCGAGTTGGCGTAAATTGTGTACATGACTCGAAGAGCTGTATGGACCCTTATCGCATGCTTCACCTCATTCGCATCTCTCGCCTGTGGACAGAGCAAGCGGGTCAGCCCGCACGAGACGGTTTCGCTCAAGCTGAAGAGCGATGACATCAGCATCAGTTACGGGCGGCCTTATTTAAAGGGCCGAAAGCTGGATCAAATCGAAGCTTACGGGCAGGTTTGGCGGCTCGGAGCCGATGAAGCGACCAAGCTGACGGTAACGGCGAAGACGCGCATCGGCGAGTTGGATCTCGACCCCGGCAGCTACTCCTTATTCGCGATGGCGGGCGGTGATAAATGGACCATTATCGTGAACAAAGTTGCCGATCAGTGGGGCGCGTTCAGTTACAAGCAGACCGATGACCTGGGCCGCTTCGACGTGCCGGTAAAAAGCAGTTCAGAATCGGTCGAGCAATTTACTATCACGCTCACGAAGCAGTCCGATACCGCCGGAACGCTGAAGTTCGCCTGGGGAACGACGTCGGTATCTATCCCTGTGAAAGCACTCTAAGCGCAGGGTCCGTGAAGGTGCTCTAATTCGCTGCCGGGCTAACTGCCCTCCACTTGCAGGTTGTTCTGCACGGAAAAGACGTTCGGAACCGAGTTCGCTCGGACGTTGATCAGATTCTTGTCCAACGTGTTCGCGACCACGCCTTCCAGCGTCACGTGTCCGTTCTTCACGATGATGTGAATCGACGGCAGCGCCTGATTTCCGTAACGATCCGAAAGCTGTGGGTCGCCGTAGATGGCGCGGGCCTCTGCCCTGCGAATCTGCCAATCCATCGGGGAGACAGGCAGCACTTCGATTTCGTTATTCACTTGCGTTACGCCTTCGATTTTCTTGACCACGTTTTCAGCGCTGGACTTGAGAACGGGATTCGTGACGGCGCCCAGGAGCGTGACTGTGCTGCCGTTTACCCGAAACGCCAAGTCATCGAAGATGGTGTAGTAGGGCAGCATTACCAGCTCATGCCTGACCTGCTGCATGAGATGGCTCTGGTTTTCCGGCCCTGCAACGAACGCGTCGTTATGGTCCTTATTGTTGTTCTGTGCAGCGAGCGTGCAGGGGAGTATCAATATCGCGAAGGCGGCGAGGGAGCCGGCTATCTTTCGCATGCGTTTTCTAAGTGCCTCCACCAATAAGACTTTCGACACGTCCACATCCACAACCCGCAAGGTTGCGAGCAGGTACCGGTCAGTCTTGCCCGCGGTGTTTCCAGATCGCGCTGCCGCGCTTTCCGGCCACGCTCACAAGAAAGGTGAGTATTGCGACGAAAACACAAAAGGCGCTTGGATAAAAGCTCCAGCTCGCGCTATAGGGCCAGAACGGAAGACAAACGATCGCCGGGATCAAAAAGCACAAAGAGATCCATTTCATACGCGCCCTGCTGGTTAGACATGCCGGGGCGGAGCGTGTTACCGGGCCTGATCGAGCGCAAGCCGTCGGTGAAAAACCTCGAATACGAGTCCGTAACAGATGTGAGCGAGCGCCGGGTCATAGCGGTAGCCTTCGTCGCGCATGAAAGCGTGAGCGCCATTCACTTCAAACCACTGATAGCGTGCCCCTACTTCTTCGAGGCGCGCGTGAATGCGATTTCGGCCTTCGAGCGGAACGTGCGGATCTTGCCTTCCCCAGATGTGCAGTAACTCGCCCTTGATTTCACCCGCACGGTCCAGCGAATTATCGTTCTTTCCTTTGCCCAAGGTCTTGGAATGGATATCGGTCGCGTAGAAACACGCGGCCGCAAGCACGTCAGGATTCATGGCGGCGCGAAAGGCGAGATGCCCACCCAGGCAAATCCCGATTGCGCCGAGCCGTCGGTTCGAATCCTCGCGCGATTTCAAATGATCGAGCACGGCGCGCGCATCGGCGTCATAAGAGGAAAGCTCTTTCTCGAATTTGTCTGCGTTGCCCTTGTCGGCTCCTGCCTGATCGTAAGCCAGCACGGTGCCGGCAGGCTCAAGCTCGTGATAGACCTCCGGCACAGCGACGATGTAGCCTTGTCCCGCGATCATTGCGGCCGTGCGCCGTATCGGTCCGGTTACTTGAAATATTTCCGAAAAAAAAACCACCCCCGGGTAGCGGCCCTCCGCTGCGGGGCGGAAGATGTAGGTTCGCATCGCGCCGGTCGGCGTGTCGAGATCAACCGTCAGTTCGTCTTTAATCGTCATTCCAGCAGCTTGAGAGCGCAAAGGACACGGCTGTGTCCCGCCAGACAGTAAATACGTGCCAGACCTTTGGGCGGGCGCTTGACGCCGCGACCGCTTTGCGCGAGTTTCTCATGAGGCGCGCGGGGCTTCTTCGAATGCCACCAGGCCTTTGCCTGTGGAAAGATTCTTTTTCTTACAGCGGACGACTTGCCCGGGCCGGTATTCCCAGGTCTCGCCTTCCGGCATTTCTTCGATGATCTTGTAGAAGTCCCGGCCGAGATGTTCGGCGCGCACCGTGCGCATCAGGTTCAGTCCTTCGCCGATCAGAGAGACGTAAATTTCGGTTTGCGGAAGGGGCGGCGCAGACGGCGCTGCCACTGGTGGTTTCACTAAAACGGGAGTTGGGGCAGGGGCCGTTGGGGAAAGCGGCGCAGGCGCCGGTGCAGATCCCTGAGGAGCAGTTGTTGCGGCGACCGGCGGAGTAGGAACTTCCGCGGGAACAGGTTGCGAAGCGGCTGCAGGAACAACCGGCGCCGAGAAAGTGGTCGGCTGCGCTTGGACCGGTTCCGCGTACTGCGGGATAAAGCTCCGCTGCACTGCATCGGGCCGGGTGGCGACGCCTGCGCGCCCCAGCCGGACCCGGTCAATCGCCCAAATGGCGAGTGTTGCGCCCAACCACGTCACTGGCAGCCAAACGGTTTCTATGCGATCTCCGGCCATGTGGATTTCACCATTTCCGCCCAGCCGTCGATAAAAAATGTCGGAGAGCAACATGACTGCCAGGCCGCAGGCGCTCGAGAATGCGAGGCTCTGAAAAGGAGAACGCTCACCCTCGCCCTGGTAGGAAAACAACGTGAACAGCAGCGCGAAACCGCTGATGCTCGTCACCCAGGCATAAGGGACGGGGAGCATCAGCGCGAGTGCGCTCGCAGCAACGGCGCCGATGAGCGCCAATAACTCGATTTGTGACTTTTGCATGAATCTTATTTTCATTGTGCCAAGCGGCGTCCGCGCGCTCCGCTGCCGTATCCTGTATAAGCTTGCTCATGAGCGAAGTAACGAGTAAACCTACCCTTGTCCCGCAACCGACTCGCGTGCAGGCTGCCGGAAATAAGCCCAAGTTGATTGACGAGTACGTCGGGCGAGTAAATTCGCACACGTCGGCGCTCAGCATCGCGCATATGCGCAGTCCGGGCGGATGGCAGGAGCCGGGACAAACGCCCGAGTTCGACGAATTCACCGTAGTCATAAGGGGAATGATTCGCGTCGAATATGAAAGCGGCTCGCTTGACGTACACGCCGGACAAGCCGTGATCGCGCACAAAGGACAATGGGTGAGGTACAGCACGCCCGATGCCGATGGCGCGGAATATTTCGCGATCTGCTTGCCGGCGTTCTCGATGGAGACGGTCCACCGGGACGAATAGCCTCGTCCGGTAAGCACGCCTGAAATAATCAAGGCTTTATGGCACGCACAGAATCGACAATGCTCGCGCTCGGCACGGAAGCGCCGGATTTTCGTCTGCCGAATGTGACAACCGGCGAGACGATCAGCCTGGATCGCTTTCGCGGCAAGAAGGGTCTGCTGGTCATGTTCATTTGCCGGCACTGTCCGTACGTGAAGCACGTCCAGAATGAGTTGGCGCGATTGGGCCAAGACTATGCGGACAAGCCTCTCGGAATAGTAGCGGTGTCAGCCAATGACGCTCGCGCATATCCCGATGATGCTCCCGAAAGTTTGCGCGAGATGGCTGCCGAATTGGGCTTTCGGTTCCCGCTTTGCTATGACGAGAGCCAGGATACGGCGCGCGCTTATGCTGCCGCGTGCACGCCGGACTTTTTTCTGTTCGACGAATCGCGATATCTTGCATACCGCGGGCAATTGGATGGCAGCCGGCCGGGCAATGCTGTCCCGGTGGATGGGCGCGATTTGCGTGCGGCAATTGAGAATGTGTTAAGTGGCCGGCCTGCCGCTGCGAACCAGAAGCCGAGCCTCGGCTGCAATATCAAGTGGCGGGGCTAACGCACCACGGCCCTCCACAACTTTACAAAAAATTGATATAACAGGTAAACAGCCGGATATCTCGACAGCCCTCCGCCTAACGCGGACCGCCGATGAAGAGGAGGTCTATGACCTGTTTTCGCTTGGCGCTCGCAGTACTGACGACGCCATTTGTTTTCTCAATTGCTGGTTTCGCGGCCGCTGCGCCGCCGAACTTTAGCGGTACGTGGGAACTCGATGCCACTAAATCACCCGACGCACAGGGCCGAACGGTGACGTATACCATTCAGGACGGGTCGGGCAAATTCAATTTAACGCGAGTGGTACGCGACCGGGACGGGAAAGAGATTACGTCTCAATTCACGTGCCAGCCTGGTGGAAATCAGTGCGATTTCGACGAAGGTGGACGCAAAGCGCATGTTTCTCTCTGGTATGACGGGCAAGCCCTGGTCATCTTGAAGGTCGACGGTCCGAAAGAAGATGCCACTACGCAATGGAAGCTTCAACTTGATCCAGACGGAAAGACACTAAAAGTAGGCCTGGAGCACATCGATCCGACGGATAAAGACGAAAGTTTGGTCTTCAACAAGAAGAGCTGATCGAAAGAACTATGGTCAACGGCTGGGCGGCGGTTCAAACTCGAACACAATCGAGTGTTGGCTTTCGATTGGTGTTCCGTGCAGAGTAGCGGGCTCGAAGACCCACTCGCGAGCGGCAGCTAGGGCCGCTCCAGGCAGGCCTGAGGATAGCGGGGCTTCGCCCGGCGCAAGCGCTGCCCTCCTCACGTGTCCATTGCGGTCGATGCTGACGATCACAGTCACTCGCACAGGCTTGTCAAGCAGGGCCGATCGGAACGCGGCGGTGTTCGGCATCACTTGACGCAATGGCCGCGCTGGGTTGAACAGCGATAGCGTCTTTCCATCGGGCATCGCATGAGGGGCGGCCCCGGTCGGAGATTTGGTCATTGTGGCGGAAGGAGGCGTGCTGACCGGCGGAATGTAACGAGGAGTGTGCATACGCCTCGCCGGCTCGACAGCCGGTTCTGTGTTGTGCTCGTCTGAATCGATTGCGGAGGTTCGACCGTCTGAAATCTCAGAAATCGGGCGCGTACGCCTCTTGCTTTCGACCGGCTCTCCGGGCACGGCCGGATTTTCAGATACGTGTTTGGGTTCCGATTCCGGCGTGACAACAGCGGGCGTAGTCGGGGCTGGCGCATCGCGGGGAGCCAGTACGCGGATGCTCTCAACATTCGTGTTGCCTTGATCGCTATATAGTTCCAAGTGGAACGTGATGTCATCCGACGCGGGTTTATAGAGGATAGAGCCGGCGGCAACCTGTGACGCATCCAGGTGTACTGTCCGCCCCTCGCCACCGTCTTCGATTTGCAACACGCCTGCGACGGCCGCCCGTACCGTAGGACTCTGAACATCCCAGGCAACGAGCAGATGGTCGCCCTGATACTCGACGTGTAATCCCAAACTCCGGTCCGGCAGAATGGCGCGCACAAACCGCGGCACCGTCAAGCCTGTCGTGGTGCGCAGCGCGTCGATGTAGATGGCTGAAAAAGTCACTCCTGCGGCAAATAGAAATACGAGCAGCGGCGACATCCAAGAGAAACGTCGTTTTCTGTCCGGGGTGTTCGGTTGTTCAATATCGCGCTCGGGAAGAACGGCTGCGACGGGTTGGATGATGCGCAGTAAAACAGGCCGGGAATGTGCAGTTGCACGCCTGATGGCACGGATCTGTACTTCAGAAGTTGCTTGGAGTTCGGCGGTGGGCACGTGCGCACTACTTTCCGAGCCGTCCCGCTCCGTTACTGAAGCGGCAGGCGATTGCTCGTTTGGGTGAAGTACCCATCCTACAACGCCTCTGCGGGCGCGCTTGTTCTGATCGCAACCGTCCACGTGTGGCTGACAGCACCCTCTCAACAGGACAAACGGCAGACGTCGCGCCTAACTTTACTGTACTGCCGGTGTTTGTTGTTGCGTGCTGTTAGGAATGCGTGAACTACTTGAATTCGATCGTGCTTTCGCCGGTGAACTTGTGGTAATCGCGGAAGTCGATCGCGTTCTTCGTGCAGATCGGCGATCCTCGCTGGCAGGCCAGATTTTCTGCGTGAATGGGAAGCAGGTACTCGCCCGTACCGAGCCGGACTTTGTCGTAGTCGACGGCCATTTGAATCGAATCGAGTGGAAAATCCTTGGGAACATTATCGGCTTGCATTTCGACGCGCCGCACTTCGCCACTGCTCTTATCGATCCATACACTACCGCTGTAGGCCGGACGCAGCATTTGGCCTCCGATGCTGATGGTCCAGTCAGACCGCCTCAACGCGACCTTGAAGTCGTAAATTGCCGCTGCCGAGCCGTTCACGCTAGTGGATTCGTAAAGCTTGAATTCGGCGTCCGACATGGGAGAGAACAGGCTGCGGAGCGTGGACGCAAATTCGCCAGTCGATGTCGAGCCGCCGAGCTCTAGCATGCTCTTGTTAGTCTTCTTGCCTCCTACGGTGATGTCGCGATACGCTTCTTTACCGTCCTCGTAGACCACCTTGGCGGTGATGACGTCGAGCGGCTCCCAACCCTCGGATCGCGAGCGCTCCATATAACGCGTTGTCAGCTGATCGCAGATATAGTTCGGCAGGTTGTTACTGAAGGTTTCGCTCCATTCTTTGGTCTTATCGATCAGAGCTTCGGAATGCGACGCGGGTTTCACCACGGGCGTATCGGAGTCGATGGTGAAATTGGTTTCACCATCGGATGCCGCCGGTTTCGCGGCAGCGGAGGTGTTGCTCGCAACGGGTGCTGCGGTTGTACGCGAACCGCTATTCGCGACTGCGGGCTGCTCGTTTGAATCGCTGGTATTCGAGTTGGTTGGCTTGCCGTGATGCAAGATGGGGCGATCCGGCACGTTCACGGGGTTTTTAAGAATCGTGGGTTGTGCCATTTCTTCTTCCGGCTGATCGTCGGCCGATGCGGTGGCGCGCGCTGGTCCAGGATGAGTTGACGCCAGAGCAGGCGGAGGCGGCGCCGGAGCATCCCTTAAGAGATCGACTTTGACGGCGGTCAGATAGGCTTCGTCATCTTCGGATGCTTCGACGTGCACCGTCGTGCGCGGGATGATTTTGCCGGGGTCTATATCCGATTCCGCGCGTGTGAATTTCGTCTGCGGCGTGATGGTCATTGTGAGAACCCGGCCATCCTTCGTAGCGACGAGCAGTTTCTTGCCACTATTCGACACGGTGAGACCCTCGGCCGTGATGGTGGGCTGCGTGGCTTCGTTTTTCTGCTTTTTTCTGCTAGTGCGGCCTCCGCCGACGCCTGGAATCTGCCCTTGCGGCATATTTCCCGGGTACTGGCCCGGCGGGTAGGGGTAAGGCGTGCTGCCTGGCATCGGAGGTTGCATCTGCGCGGGCAAGATGCCGCCGAAAGCGACGATTAGCCCGGCGGTGATAACAATCCTCATCATTTGTAGTTAGATGCTTGGTCCGGAGGGGCGGGTTACGGCGATCACCACCGGAGTAGGATGAGTTCCGAGCAGAAACCAGGCCCCATGGCCGCCAAGACGCCCCAGGAGCCCGATGGCGGACGCCGGTTGCGCATCACTTCTTCCAAAACGAAAAGGACGGAGGCCGACGAGAGATTGCCGGTCTTGCGGAGACAAGCCCAAGAGACATCAAGCGCGCCTCGGGAGAGCCCCAGCGCGTCCTCAGTCGCCTGCAGGACCTTGGGGCCGCCTGTGTGGATGACCCAACTCGCAATTTGATCGCGAGCTGAGACCCTGATCCCCGAGGAATTCGTCGACATCGCGCCCGAGGTTCTGCAAGATGACATCCGGGACGTCGCGAGAGAGTACGATGCGGAAACCTTTTTCGGAGATGTCCCAGCCCATCACGTACTCGGTGTCCGGATAGAAGATGGACCGCGTGGCAACGACTTGAGGAGAAGTGACGTCAGTCGAAGTCCGTTCGTCGCGTTCCGAGCCGTTCAGGATCACCGCCGCAGCGCCGTCGCCGAACAGGCCGGAGCTGATAAGGTTAGCAACCGAGAGATCGTCGGGCTGCACAGTGAGCGAGCACAGTTCCACAGAGAGCAGGAGCGCCGATTCCCGCGGGAACGCTTTCACATAATCTGCGGCGCGAGCGATACCGGCCGCTCCCGCCACGCAGCCAAGCCCGAAAATGGGAATGCGCTTCATGCGTGGATTGAGGCTCATCCGGTTGATCAGCTTCGCTTCGACGGACGGGCTGGAGATGCCGGTGATTGAGACAAAGAAGAAGGCTCCGATATCTTGCGGCCCAACCCCGGCGCGCTCCATCGCGCAACCGATGGCTTCCTCGCCAAGTTCGAGCGCCGCCGAGATCCAATAGTTGTTCGCTTCTCCCCAGGAATGGAACGGATATTTTTCGATCGGCAGTGTCAAATAGCGGCCATCGACGCCGGTTGCCTGGTGCAGATGCTCCAGCACTTCGAATCGATCGAGACGGTTGCCCCAATACTTGCGGAACGCCTCGATCAGAACGGGTTGCGGGTAATAATTCCGCGGGAGGGCGGTAGCGGCGCTGGCAATTCGCATCTAGAGGTTCGTCCCCAGTATCGGACAGCAATGACAAGGCTTCATTTGATCCGAATCAGTTTTTCTCCACATTACTGAAGTTTGCACTTGACTATCAAAGGAGGTCGAGCAATACTGAAGTAGCTGCTTCAGTATTTGGCGGCGAAAAAGGAGATTCATTCAATGCAACAGCCATCCGCAATCCACAACACGTTCGTACTGGAGCGCCACTTTCCAAAGCCACCCGAAAAGGTATTTGCGGCGCTTTCCCAGCCGGCTAAAAGACGGCGCTGGTTCGCTGAAGGCGATAACCACGATATCGAGGAATTCCAGAGTGATTTCCGGGTCGGCGGAACGGAGGTGCTTCGATACCGGTTCAAGTCCAGCGCGCCCAGCCCAGTAGACGGGCGCGTGCTGACGAACGAGGGCCGGTTCCAGGACATCGTGCCTGACCGGCGCATCGTTATGGCTTCAGCCATGACCTTGGGCGACACGCGAATTTCCGCTTCGCTGCTGACCTTGGAATTACTTGCAGAGGGCAACGGCACCGATCTCATCTGCACACACCAGGGTACGTTCCTCGAGTGGCCGGAGGGTCCGCAGATGATTGAGACGGGGTGGCGCGGGCTGCTAGACCGGTTGGCTGGACACGTCTCGGAATAGCGGATCCAGGGCGCAATGTCACTAGCGGTAGAAGCTTCAGAACTGCAGATTGGCCTTCAGGCGGCGCTTGTTCCTCCCGTCCTGTATTCGGATAAATTCATTGAGGCATACGGTAGAACCGTGCCCAAAGATCCGTTGGGCGGGGACTTGGCGGATTTGGTTTCTTATGAGCAGGATGTCATTGCGTATGTCATGGATGCTTCCGGGCACGGCGTTCGCGCCGGGCTGCTGATGGGGATGGCCAAGGCTGCGTTCCGTTATGGCTTGCTGCTCGGGCAGCCTCTCGAAAAGCTGGTTCGTGACATCAATTCGGTACTCGGTTCCGTTAAGGAGCGGAATATGTATCTCACGCTGGCAGCGTTGCGATTCACCGGGAAAAACGAGGTGGAGTATATCTCGGCAGGACATGTGCCGTTACTGCAATACCAGAGAAGGACAGGGCGCGTTATTCGGCATTCGATGAGTCAATTTCCGCTCGGATGGTTCGAGGGTGTGCAGTATGTGAGCGAGCGTCTGGCCTGCGAGGCCGGCGATTTGTTCGCTCTCGTAACGGACGGCGTTCTGGAGACGGGCGATGATCCGGACGTGAACCACGGATTGGAATGCCTGGCCGCCAGATTGCGCGAATTGCCGGACGGCCCATTGCCCTATCTGATGGCGGCGCTGCTCGCGGAAGCGACTGCAAATGGCGCGCAGCGCGACGATGCAACCGTGCTGCTGTTGCGCTGTTTTGGAGACCGGATTAGCCGTGCCCCGGTTTGCCCGGCTGATCCTGCGCGACGCCAAGAAGCGATCTGGCTGAAGTTGCTCGACGATCTCGCCGAGGAGTTATCTCGCGAGTGAGCACGAGTGCTGACGCGAACCGTGTTCTTCAGGCGCTCGGAGATTCGACGCGGCGGTCGATCATCGAACGGCTGGCTCAGCAGCCTGCATCCGTTTCGGCGCTCGCCGAGCCGTTGAATATCTCGCTCACAGCCGTAGTGCAACACCTGCAGGTGCTAGAAGAAAGCGGCTTGGTTCACACGGAGAAACAAGGACGCGTACGCACCTGCCGTCTGAATCCGGCCGGATTACTAGTTTTAGAAAACTGGATCCAAAACTGCCGCTCGGCTTGGGAGCGCAGGCTGGATCGTCTGCAGGACGTGCTTTCCGAAGATGAGGGGTGACCTGCGCCAGCAACCCGGACGCTTGAAACGTCTCGACATACCGGTTAGAATGCGCCCAAATGGCGCGCATTCAGTTGCTCCACTGGAAAGCAGAAGAAGCGGGTGATTATCTTCAGTTGTTGAAAGCGGCCGGGCACCAAGTACATCACACTGCGCAATTCCTGCCTGGATTGATGCGCATCTGGCGCGAATCCCCGCCGGATGCGTTTGTGATCGATCTTTCGCGCTTGCCCTCGCAGGGGCGTGAGATCGCGGGAGCTTTGCGGCAATCGCGCGCCACCCGGCAAATTCCCATTGTGTTTTGCGAGGGTGCGGAGGAAAAAGTAGCACGCGTGCGCGCAGAGTTGCCGGACGCAACATACTGCGGATTGAAAACGCTGCGATCGGCATTGCGCCGGGCTCTCGCAAAGCCGGTGGAAGCGCCAGTCGTGCCCAAGGCGATGATGGAAAGATATGCCGCTCGCACCCCGGCAGAAAAACTGGGCATTCGGGAAGGATCGGCAGTCGCGCTGATTGATGCTCCAAGGGGCTGTCCGAAAATGCTCGGAAAAATTCCGAAGCTTGTCGAGTTTTCGGAACATTACGACGGGAACGTCAGCGTTATACTCTGTTTCGTTCAAAATGCCGGCTTGCTCCAGGAGCGGCTTTCTCAGCTCCGGAGCTGCGCGGCCCGGGCAAAGCTCTGGGTGCTGTGGCGGAAAGGCGGATCGGCCGCGCGAGGTGAAGTGAACGAGCAGTTGATTCGAGACTGTGGGACCGAACTCGGGCTGGTGGACTATAAAATTTGCGCGGTGAACGAAATCTGGAGTGCTCTGGCGTTTGCCCCGAAACACTAGCTCCGTGACCGTTAAAGCTATAAAGGCGCGCTAGAGTCCCGTCGATAAAGCATGTATCGTGAGCCTGCTTGCATACCGGCGGAGCACCGGCATCGCTGCAATCCTGCTCGCGTTCTGTTTTCAAGCGCTTAGCCAGCGATATACCTTCAAAGATTACGTAGACGGGCTGGGAAACCTGAACGTCATGTGCATGCTTCAGGACCGGACGGGGTTTCTGTGGCTGGGCACGCAGAACGGGTTATTCCGGTATGATGGCTCGCGATTCGTCGAGTACGGGCGTCCGGATGGGCTGGCGGGCACCTTCGTAAATACGCTGGCGCTCGACCATTCCGGCCGATTGTGGGCAGGAACCACCGAAGGCTTGTTCTACATGACCCCCGAAGGACGCTTCGAGAATCTGCAGTACAAGGGTCAAAATCTCGAGATAACGCTCGGGTCGACACTTTCGGCTAGCGGCCTCAGCGGCGTTGTGGCGGTGAGTCAGTTCGGTCTGCTCGCGGTGATTGCGGCTCAGAACGGGGCTTCATGGCAGAGCCGGCCTTTACTACCCGATCGGGCAATTGCGCACGACGTGCCAATCACGAGCGTTTTGAGCAATGCGGACGGCTCTATCACGTTCGGCTGCGGCGAAGAGCTATGCGAATACTCGCAAGGTCGCCTGGTGATGCGAGGCGCTCGCGAGGGGCTGCCCAAGGACTCTTGGACTTATCTTCTGCGCGACAGCGACGGCCAGTTGTGGGTGCGCGGTCCATCGCACATCGCGGTTCTGGCACGCGGCGGCTCGCGGTTTGAAACCCGCGACTTGCCCCAACACCGGGTCGGAAGGATGTACATAAGCCTTGCGGAAGATCGCGAGCACCGCGTACTCGCAGCGATGGATACGGAATTAGCGCGATATGAAGGCGGAAAATGGCGGATCTTTTCAAGTGAAAACGGGCTGAGTTCGAACACCATATCCTCGCTGCTGGTGGACGGGGAAGGCTCGGTATGGCTCGGACTGCTGGGGCACGGCCTGCGGAAGTGGCTTGGTTATGGCGAGTGGGAGGATTGGACGACCGCGAACGGGCTTGGTAATGACGTGGTCTGGAGCGTTTTGCGCGATAGCAAAGGCCGGCTGTGGGCATGTGACGAACATGGCGTCGACTTCATGCCGCCAGCGAGTCATCAGTTTCGCTCGTGGAGCGCTCCGGGGGTGCAGACCGATCGTGCGCAGAGTATCGCTGAATCAAGGGACGGATTCCTTTGGGTCGGTACCGGGGTGGGTCGGGTGATTCAAATTGACAGCGCCACGCTCGAAGGGAAACAGTTCAGCTTTACCGATGTGCACAGGGTATTCGTCGATAGCCAGGACCGCGTTTGGATCGCCACCGCGCATGGTCTGTATGTAAACGAGGGCCACTGCGCGAGCCGCCATTTTCGGGCAATTGACGAGGTCATCATCCCCCATGAGAGAATTTACGACGTCGCACAGAGCCCCGATGGGCGGTTGTGGGTTGTGTCCGGTCATGCACTTTATACGTTCGACGCCTCCGGTTGGCGGCGCAATGCCATCGGAGCGTCCAATCTGGGCGGGGAATTCAATGACGTGACGGTGGACAGAGCCGGCAACATTTGGGTGGATGGAGGATTCCCTGGCGCTATCCGCCTGCAGGTATCCGGAGATACCGTCCTGAATATCGACCGCTTCACCCGGCCTCTGCTTGCCTCAGACCTGGTGGCATTTCTGGGCGCCGATCACCGAGGCTGGATGTGGCTGGGCGAGGACAACGGCGTGAACATGTTCGATGGAAAGAACTGGCGCCGGTTCACACAGGACACCGGCCTGCTGTGGAACGATACTTCCGGCAAATCTTTCTTTGAGGATGCCGACGGAAGCGTCTGGATCGGGACAGGTGGCGGACTGTCCCACCTTCTGCATCCCGCTGGGGCGCGCAGTGTAGCGCCGCCTAAGCCAATTCTAGTGTGGGCCAAATTCGGAGCCAAGGACGTCACGGCCGGCAGCGCCTTGAACTTTAGTGGCGAACCGTTGACCGTAGGGCTCGCGTCGCTTACGTTTAGAGACGAGAAAGCGATCCGCTTTCGATATCGGCTCGTAGGGATTGAAAACGACTGGACTGAAACATCGGCGCGAGAAGTGCGGTACGCCCGGCTCCCGCCTCACAAATACCGCTTCGAGGCCATGGCGCTCGACAGCGATACGGGAGGTATTTCGCCGGTCGTGAGCTTGAGCTTCCGTATTGTGCCGCCCTGGTGGCGGAGCGATCCATTCATCACACTGCAGGTGACGGCGCTCGTGCTGCTGTTAATCGCCCTCTGGCGGTGGCGAGTGAACACGCTTGTTTCTCGGCAGAGGACGCTTGAACGGCTGGTAGCCGAAAGGACTCATGAACTGGATCGCAGGCTGGCCGAACAGCAGTTGCTAAAGGCAGAGGCCGAGCACGCAAATCGCGCCAAGAGTGAATTTCTAGCAGTGATGAGCCATGAAATCCGCACGCCTATGAATGGCGTGATCGGCATGACTAGTCTGCTGCTCGATACTCCTCTAACCGCCGAGCAACGGGACTACATGAAGACGATCAAGGAGTCGGGCGATTGCCTGCTCGCGATCATCAACGATATTCTCGATTTCTCGAAGATTGAGGCCGGCAAGTTGAAGCTCGAGAGCACGGATTTCAATTTGCGCGATCTCGTGAAGGATTCAGTGGGCTTGGTAGCCGAAGCGACTCAACGCAAGCAGATCTCGCTCTGCTCCACCTTCGACGAGGCGCTTCCGCCGGCACTACTCGGCGACCCCGTGCGCTTAAAGCAGATCTTGTTGAATCTGCTCTCGAACGCGGTGAAGTTTACAGATTCCGGAAGCATTCAATTGCGGATCTCGCGGGAGCCCTCGACGAGCCCCGGCCGCGCCATGCTGCGCTTCAGTGTAAGCGATACAGGCATTGGCATTGCGCCCGAGGCGGTCAATCGTCTCTTCCGCAGTTTTACACAAGCCGACAGCTCGACGACGCGCAAGTATGGGGGAACGGGGCTCGGTCTTGCCATCTCCAAAAGGCTGGCCGAAATGATGAGCGGCGCGATTGGAGTCGAAAGCGAACTGGGCCGCGGCAGCACGTTCTGGTTTACGGTGGATCTGTGTACCGTCGAAAACGCAGTGACGCAGCCGTGCCCGTCCCCGGAGGTCCCCCTTTCGTTGCAGCGCGGCTCTTCGTCCAAACGCGGCAAAGTGCTGCTGGTCGAAGACAATGTCATCAACCAGCAAGTGGCGATACATCTGCTTGGGAAACTGGGTTATTCGGTAGACTTGGCGCAAAACGGCGCGGAAGCCGTTCAGATGGTCCAGCAGGCTGAATATGACGTTGTACTGATGGATTGCCAGATGCCGGTCATGGACGGATTCGAAGCAACGCGGGCGATTCGCAGCCTCGATTCCGCCGCGTCTCGAGTTCCGATTGTTGCCGTTACGGCGAATGCATTGCCGGGAGAGCGGGAGCGATGCCTCGCCGCTGGAATGGACGATTACGTGCCTAAGCCCGTAAGCAAGGAGTCTCTGGACAAAGCGCTGGCCCGGTGGCTGCCCCCCTGTGACGGTGCCATGGAACCCGCCCCGCTCGAAACTGTTTCCGCCTGACTGCGGACTCGGCGGCCCCATCGTGAGCGCACACGGCCTAGATCCCGACTGTGCGCGGTTCAAGCGACTGAGAAGTCGCCCGCGTGGGCCGCACATATTCGACATGCCTACCCTCGCGCTCACGCAAGAGGAGACGCTGCATTGGCTTGCCTTGCGAATGGCGCCGGGTGTCGGGACACTCACAACTGTTAGGCTCTTGGAAAAGCTTAAGTCGCCGGAAGCGATTTTTCGCGCCTCCGCTTCGGAGTTGGAAGCGGCGGGTCTTGGCCCCGCGCAGGCTCGCAACCTCGCGAGCGGGTATTCCTTTGAGGACGCGATCGACCAGCAGCAAAAGATGCTCGATGCCGGGGCGCGGCTGATCACCATCCGCGATTCGGCCTACCCCGAGCATCTGCGGGAAATCTTCGATCCGCCTCTGCTGCTCTTCGTGGTAGGCAGGACGGAGTTGTTAGCTTCCCCGGCCATCGCAGTCGTCGGTACCAGGCGGCCCACGCCGTACGGTCTTGCTGCCGCGGATCGGCTCTCAAGCGATTTGGCGAAGGCTGGCCTGACGATCATCAGTGGAATGGCGCGCGGCATCGATACGGCCGCTCATCGAGCTGCTTTGGCCGCGGTGGGGGATACCGTTGCCGTGCTCGGCTGCGGTGTAGATGTGCTCTACCCGGTCGAAAACCGAAAACTGTACGAGGAGATCGCGACACGCGGATTGCTGATCTCCGAGTTCCCACTTGGAGCTCCCGCCTATCCCCAGAATTTTCCGATTCGGAACCGGATTGTCAGTGGGGTATCGCTCGGCGTGGTGATTGTCGAAGGCGCGCAGCACAGCGGCTCCGCCATTACGGCTAAGCTGGCCATGGAGCAGGGCCGGGAGGTTTTTGCCGTTCCAGGGAATATCACGTCCAAAATGAGCTGGGGACCCAACTTGCTCATTAAACAGGGCGCCAAGCTGGTTCAAGAGTGGACCGACGTAACCAACGAGCTTCCGCTCGCTATTCGACGGGACTTGGTCGTCAAGGCGCAGCAGAAAGTTCTTTTGGAGGAAATGGGCTCACCCGCCGAGCCACCTGTTGAAACCCCAGAAGAGCCCATGAAGGCGCTCGCGCGGAAGCTGCTGAACTACTTGCAAGTCGATGTGCCACAACAGCTTGAGAGCATCGTTGAAACTTTTGAAGGGGTCTCGTCATCTGAGTTGATCGGTGCGCTGTTTGACCTGGAGATGTCCGGCCTGGTGCGCCAGCTTCCTGGGAAGAACTTCGTAAAGGTGTGGTAAAAGAGTAGGCGTCTTCCGGCCACTTTCCGAGTCAGCGGAATCCAATCATTAGGTTAATTAAATTACTGTATGGCAAAATCACTCGTCATCGTTGAATCACCGGCGAAGGCGAAAACTATCGGCAAATATTTGGGCAAGCAGTTCATTGTCAAGGCTTCGCTCGGTCATGTGAAGGATCTCCCTAAAAAGGACTTGGCGGTGGACGTGGAGCGCGATTTTACACCCAAGTACGAGGTGATCGAGGGCAAAAAGAAGCTGATTGCGGAGCTAAAGCAGGCCGCCAAGGGGGTCGATTCCGTTTATCTCGCTGCCGACCCGGATCGCGAGGGCGAAGCCATTTGCTGGCACCTCAAAGAAGAGTTGGAGCCGAAGAAATCGGAGAAGCCGGCCATTTTCCGCGTGATGTTCAATGAGATCACGGCTAACGCGGTCAAAAAGGCGTTCGAAAAGCCCATGGACGTGAATGTCCATCTGGTCGAGGCTCAGCAGGCGCGACGGGTGCTGGACCGGCTCGTCGGATATAAGATTTCGCCCCTGCTCTGGGACAAGGTGCGGCGCGGGCTGTCGGCCGGGAGGGTGCAGACGGTTGCGCTCCGGGTGATCGTCGAACGTGAGCGCGAGATCCGCGCCTTTGAAAAGCAGGAATACTGGACCATCGACATTTCGCTGAATGCGAAGAAGCCGCCGGTGTTGACGGCGCGCCTCAACAAACGCGACGACCAGACGCCGCAACTTCAGAATGAGGCAGCCGCAAGTGCGATCGTGGAGGATCTCGCGGACGCATCCTACGTCGTTCGCACGGTTGGAACGCGCGAGAAGCGCCGCAATCCGGTTCCGCCGTTCATCACTTCGACGCTTCAGCAGGAATCTTCGCGCAAGCTGCGATTCAGCGTGAAGCGGACCATGATGCTCGCCCAAGGTCTCTATGAAGGTAAGGAGATCGGCAAAGAAGGTTCTGTTGGACTGATCACCTACATGCGAACCGATTCGACGCGTGTGTCGGAGGACGCGCTGGCGGAGGTCCGCGCGTTTGTCGGCGAGCGCTATGGCACGAATTATCGGCCCGGATCGCCGAATGTTTATAAGACAAAGAAGGACGCACAGGATGCGCACGAAGCGATTCGGCCGACCTCGGTTCTTCGTACGCCTGAATCGCTCGAAAAATATCTCCCCGAAGACGAGCTGAAGCTGTACCGGCTGATCTGGATGCGCTTTATCGCTTCCCAGATGATGCCCGCGGTTTTCGATCAAACCACAATCGATATTGCGGCCAGCGGAAAGAGTAAAGCAAATTATCTGTTCCGTGCGACGGGAAGCGTTCTGAAATTCGACGGCTTCCTCAAGGTTTACGAGGAAGGCAAGGATCAAAAGGACGAGGACGACGACGATCTGAAGCACAAGCTGCCGGCCGTTGCCCAAGGCGAGGCGCTGCGCTTTAAGGAGATTCAGCCCGAGCAGCACTTCACCGAGCCGCCGCCCCGCTACAACGAAGCGACGCTTGTCAAAAAGCTGGAATCTGATGGTGTGGGTCGGCCTTCTACGTATGCATCCATCCTTTCAACCATCCAAGACCGCGAGTACGTAAAGAAAGATGGCGGCAAGTTCGTCCCGACCGAGTTGGGCATGGTGGTGACGGATCTTTTGCTCGAGAGCTTCAACGATCTCTTTGAAGTGACTTACACGGCCAAGATGGAAGAAGAGCTCGACGAGATTGAAGAAGGAAAGCTGCAGTGGCGGACAGCCATGGCCGACTTTTACGGCCGTTTCCAAAAAGATCTCGAGCACGCCGAGCGCAACATGACCGACATCAAGCGCATGGAGAAGCCGACCGACCTGGTCTGCGAAAAATGCGGCAAGCCGATGGTCATCAAATGGGGCAAGCATGGCAGCTTTATTGCGTGCAAGGGATATCCGGAATGCACAAATACGCGCGAGCTGACCGTGGATCTCGCGGATGTCGACACGGCGGATTTGACGGAGCAGGATGAAGCCGAATATTGCGAAAATTGTGGCCGCCCCATGGTGCTGAAGAAAGGCCGCTTTGGTCAGTTCTATGCGTGTTCCGGTTATCCGGATTGCAAAACGACGAAGCAGATCGGGGGCGAGCAGCGCAAAGATGTGCCGCTCGAGGAGAAATGTCCGCAATGCGGAAGCAACCTGGTCCAGAAATACGGCCGTTACGGCGAATTCGTTGCGTGCAGCAATTACCCTGCCTGTAAGTACGTCAAGCAGAAGACGATCGGCGTGCCGTGCCCCAACTGCACGGAAGGCGAGATTGTTGAGCGCCGGTCGAAGCGAGGCCGCACCTTCTATGGCTGCAATCGCTATCCTGAGTGCGATTTTGTTGCCTGGGGCAAGCCGCTTCCCGAGAAATGCCCTGAGTGCGGCAGCAGTTACCTGGTCGAGAAATGGCTCAAAGCGGGTCCGGTGGCGCAATGCCCGAATACGGAGTGCAAATATAAACATCCGCTAGAGGCCGTGCGCGAATCGATCGTAGCGTAAGACAGTCGCACGGCCAAGGCGCGGTACAGTGTACCTGTCCGCGCCCCTTTATGCCAAACCCTCTATTGCCCGAGCAGCAGCGGCTTGCTGAAAGCGAGTCGAGGGTAAAGCACTGGAAGCGCTGGGGACCATATCTTGCCGAGCGCGCGTGGGGAACTGTTCGCGAGGACTACAGCGCGAACGGTGATGCATGGGATTACTTCCCGCATGAGCACGCGAGATCGCGCGCATATCGTTGGTCCGAAGACGGCATCCTCGGTATCTGCGACAATCATCAGCGGCTCTGCTTCGCGCTCGCATTTTGGAACGGCAAGGACCCAATTCTAAAAGAGCGGATGTTCGGGCTCTCCGGCCCGGAAGGGAACCACGGCGAGGATGTCAAAGAAATCTATTATTACCTCGAAGCGACACCCACTCACTCGTATGTAAGGGGGCTTTACAAATACCCTCAGTCTCCGTTTCCTTATGAAGCGTTAGTCGAAGAGAATCGCAAGCGAACGCGTCTCGACGCCGAATACGAGTTACAAGATACCGGCATTTTTTCAGAAAACAGATACTTCGATATCTTCGCTGATTATGCAAAGCGCGACGTAAACGATATCCTAATTCGCGTCCGCATCTCGAATCGCGGACCGGATCCCGCGGAGCTCATTTTTCTCCCGACGTTGTGGTTTCGAAACACCTGGTCTTGGGGCGATCCTGACGATGGCACTGAAAAGCCGCAGCTTCGAATGCTTGCGAGCGACCGCCTGCAGGCCTCCCATCCATCGCTGGGCGAATTCGTGTTGTGGCTGGACGGGTCTCCTGAAGTGCTCTTTACCGAAAACGAAACCAATACGGAGCGCATCTTCGGCTGGCGTGGTGAGAGTACCTTCTTCAAGGACGCATTTCATGAATATGTGGTGAACGGCCGCCGGCAAGCTGTTAACGCACGCGGGATCGGCACGAAAGCCTGCGCTTTTTACAGGTTGAAACTGGCTCCCACGCAACAGGCAATCTTACACTTCCGGTTATGCGCTGCGGGCTCGGAGGAGCTTCATGCTTCTGAACGGGAAGCTGTATTCGACGCTCGCATCCAGGAATGCACGGATTTTTATGCGCAGTTTTCAAAAGAATTGAGCGACGAAGCGCGCCACATACAGCGCCAGGCCTTTGCGGGCCTTTTCTGGAGTAAGCAGTATTATCACTACGTTGTAGAGACTTGGCTAAAGGGCGATCCGAGTGAACCACCGCCGCCTCCCAAGCGCAAAAGTGGGCGTAATTCGAAATGGCGCCACTTATTCAATGAAGATGTCGTTTCGATGCCAGACAAGTGGGAATACCCTTGGTATGCGGCGTGGGATTTGGCCTTTCATACGGTTGCAATGGCGCCTGCGGACCCGGATTACGCCAAGGCTCAGCTGTCACTGTTCGTTCGCGAATGGTACATGCATCCGAATGGACAGCTCCCCGCTTACGAGTGGAACTTCGGCGATGTAAATCCGCCTGTGCACGCATGGGCCGCGTGGCGCGTTTTTCAGATTGACGAGCGCGTGAAGGGCGCCAAGGATTTCGAATTCCTGGAGCGCGTTTTTCACAAGCTTCTGATGAATTTCACCTGGTGGGTGAACCGCAAAGATTCGGAAGGTGCGAATGTCTTCGAAGGCGGATTTCTCGGCCTCGACAACATAGGCATCTTCAATCGCGATGCGCAACTACCTTCGGGGTGGGTTCTCGAACAATCCGATGGAACGAGCTGGATGGCGATGTATTGCCTCAATATGCTGAAGATTGCTCTGACTCTGGCCGCGCACGATCGCTCCTACGAGGACGTCGCGAGTAAGTTCTTCGAGCATTTCCTGTACATAGCGCAAGCCATCAATCACCACGACGGATCGGGTCTCTGGGATGAAGCCGACGGGTTTTATTACGACAATCTGCGTCTAGGCGAAAATCGGCACGAGACGCTTCGAGTGCGTTCCCTAGTAGGGCTTATTCCTGTATTTGCCGCCGATACCCTCGATTCGCAGGTGATCAACAATTATCCGGCATTTAAGCGCCGCATGCAGTGGTTCGTCGATCACCGCAAAGATTTGACTGGGGGACTCGCGCCTATTATGAAATCCGGCGTTGAGGAGCGGCAATTGCTGTCGCTTGTCAACCGGCCCCGGTTAGAGCGCATCTTCCAGCGGTTATTCGACGAGCAGGAGTTTCTCTCGCCCTATGGAATTCGATCGCTATCCCGGTATTACAAAGCGCATCCATACGCCCTGACGCTCGATGGACAAACGTTTTCGATCAGTTATGAGCCAGGCAACTCGCAAACTGGCCTGTTCGGAGGGAATTCTAACTGGCGCGGCCCGGTGTGGTTTCCAATGAACTATCTCATTATTGAGACGCTGCAGCGTCTGGATTATTATTACGGCCAGTCATTCACGATCGAATTGCCGACGGGATCGGGACAGCGGGTTACTTTGAATCAGGCAGCGCGGGACTTATCGCGGCGCCTCAGTTCCTTGTTTCTTCCCGACAAGGAAGGAAAGCGGGCGATCTATGGCGGGAGTAAGTTGTTGCAAGAGGATCCGAATTTCCGATGTTACACGTTCTTTTACGAATTCTTCGACGGCAATTCAGGCCAAGGCCTGGGCGCGAGTCATCAGACAGGATGGACGGGACTAGTCGCAAAGCTGCTCGAGCAAAGCGGCGAACCCGCCATGTGATACTGGCTTCTAGGAACAGGAAGATCATGACTAAAACATCGGTGATTCTTCTTTTTGCCGTGCTGATAGCGGGGTTGCCGCTTTGTGCAGCGCAACAGCAGACCCCCGCCGGCAGCACGCCAAGTCAGTCGAGCGGAGACATTCCGAGTTCGAAGCCTGGGACGAACAATCCCGATATTGCGCCGGACAGCAAACCAGCGGTGAAGGGGGCGGGAACTAGCACCAAAGCGAAGAAGACCAAGCGCCGGAAACGCACTTCCTCTTCAACGTCTTCTACGCACACTGCTCCCACCGCGTAAACTGCCTACGGCAGCATCTCCCCGCCCGTCAGGTCAAAGATCGCGCCGTTCACGAATCGGGACTCGTCCGAAGCAAGGAATACGTACGTTGGCGCGAGTTCCGCGGGTTGCGCAGGCCGCTCCATTGAGTTGCTGCTGCCGAACTTCTTTAAGCTTTTCTCCGGCATTGTGGCAGGAATCAGCGGCGTCCACACCGGACCTGGGGCAACTGCGTTCACGCGCACGCCTTGTTTGATCGCCAACGCGGAAAGCGCTTTGGTAAACGTGACGATTGCGCCTTTGGTGCTTGCGTAGGCGAGCAACGTAGGGCTTGGCTGATAAGCCTGCACGGATGCCGTATTGATGATCGTGCTGCCCTCGCGCATGTTTGGGAGTGCGGCGCGGCTGAGATAAAACATGGCGTAGATGTTCGTTTTGAATGTTTTATCCCACTCCTCAGGAGTAAGTTCTTCGATCGACTCGTGCGTCATCTGAAACGCGGCGTTGTTCACCAGAAGATCCATTCCGCCGAATTCTTTTTCTGCGCGCTTGACTAATTCCTCACAGTGCTGCGGATCTTCGATCGTGCCAGGCACAGGCACCGCTTTCCGCCCGGCATCGCGTACTAATCGCGCCGTTTCCCGCGCATCGTCGTCCTCGTTGAGATAGGAGATGAGGACATCCGCGCCTTCGCGCGCAAACGCGAGTGCGAGCGCGCGGCCGATGCCGCTATCTGCGCCCGTAATGAGAGCCTTCCGTCCCTTCAGACGGCCGAAGCCCTTGTACGACTCATCGCCGTAGTCCGGCTTCTGCTGCATCTCTTTCGAGTGGCCCGGAGGTTGTTGCTTCGGCTCTTGAAATGGCGGCTTGGGTCCCTGCTTTTTCGGGTCTGTCGTGGTCCGTTCTGTTGTTTCGACGCTCATTGAATCTTGTCCCTTCGGTTGTGGGATGAATGCAATGCGCGAACGTTTCCGTGCCTTCGCCCTGGTAATCGAGCGAGTAACTTACATTCCGGCCTTTACCCAAACCTTATTCGGCGCCGCGATGCTGACATCTTTGCTCTCGTTGACCGTAACCCGGATAGGTTGGAATCCGGATTTTTTCTCCTCTCGTGCGAGGAACGTCAGCCGGTACTGATGTTGCAGGCTAAACAAGATCGATTGGAGGAACGGCTGGAAAGATACCGGCGATCCGTATCCGATGATGTATGAATCGCCACCGGTCTCATCGGAGAGCATCGAGAGGAAGTTCTGCCCCCAGCTGTTTCGCCAGAAGCTGTGACCGAAGTGGCCGACGCTGGGATTGTAAATCGTGTAAACCACAACGCCTGCCCTCAAGGCGGACTCGATTCCCGCATTCACATACGGATTGTCTGCCATGTAACCACCACCCAAACCTTCGATCCCGCTGCTGATCATGACGACTTCCTTGCGCTCGGCCTGCCCCTCCGGCCACTTCTTAATAGCGTCGGTGAGCGAGTCGTAAGGGCTGACGTCCGCTCCGCCCGGTCCCATCACGACGCGAATAGCGTTGGCCGCGCTAGCGTGATCGCGCGTAAAGTTACAGACCACCTGCGTCATTCCATTGCGCATATACCCCACCGCGATCTCCGCTTCAGGAGGCAGCGAGTTCACGAACTGCTTAATCGTGTTCAGTTCCGTATCGAAGGTCCCGCGTGACGAATCGTCAATTAACAACATTACCTGCAGAGCGCCTTCCTGTCCGTGCATCGGCACAAATCCGGTAACCGGTCTTTGATCGCGCCCTTCCTTCACGGATATGTCGGTCTGCTCGACTGGCGGAATTGTTTTCCCGCGCCTCGCCTCGAGTGTGACGATCACGCTGGTGGGCTCGCCCGTGGCATTGTTCTGCCTCGCGAAAAGACACCCTGTCGCAACCATGACTCCGATTGCCCCTAAACCTACAAAAACTCTAGTCCTTCTCATAACTTCCAATCCTTGGCCTCAATTCCTCGCCCTTAATTGCTCCACATCAAGCGCACAAGCCGTCTGTCGCCGCTGTGCGTGTCTAACAAGCACACAGGCCGTCTGTCGCCGCGGTGCGTGTCTAACCAAGCGCACAGGCCGTCTGTCACCGTTGTGCGCGTCTAACCAAGTGCACAGGCCGTTTGGCTGGCCGTTGTGCGCGCAAAGTTAGATCAGCGCGGGGGTGGGGGATTCTTTGATCGCGCTTCTGCTCCTGCTTTTTTGGCGCTCTAGCCGCTCCAGAGCCGCATAAACATTCGCTTCGAACTCCTCGGCTCGCACCGCCGCGGTGTGAAAACGAAGCGTACGCCGACGTGCGCGCTCCGCAATTTCGAGACGCTGCTCGCCTGCTATCTGCATATAAGACGTGACATCATGAGCGGAGAGTACTGGGAGTATTTCTAAACGAGGTTCAAAGAAAGTTTCTAAACCAGGCCATCGATCGGTGAGAATGGGAATCCCGCAAGCGGCCGCCTCGAACAGGCGAACGCTCGGCGAATAACCTGCGTGGATCATGTCCTGCCGCGTAATATTCAGCGTGAAAACCTGCGAATTGTAAAAAAATCGATGCTCGGTTGCGGGAAGATGCTCCATACGATCCACGTTTCGCGGCCACCTGATGTGTTCGGGATAAAGCGGCCCCGCTACCGCGAAGGATCGCTCGGAATGTTTTCGAGCGACATTGATTAACAACTTTCGCAAAGCACTCTGGCGATCCGCTGCGTAAGTGCCGAGATAAGCCAAATCCCATTTGGCTGCATGCGGCTCCGGATAATAGAGCGCCGGATCGACCGAGCAATAAAGAGCACGCGCGCAGGGCGATCCGAGTTGCTTCTCGATGAATTGCAGCGTCGGGCCGCCAGTAAACGAAAGATATAAGCCGTATTTCGGATACAGTGCCTTCGAAATGTATTCGCAGCGCCCGGACCTTAGGGCGGCAAGAGTTACAGGTGTATCGATATCGTAGAATGCAGTTACATTTTGAGCGATGCTGGTCACCCATTGGCCGACTGCGATCCCATCGGGAACGTAGGAGCCGACAACAACTACGTCGGCGGAACGCACGCCTGCGCTAAATCGATCCTGTAGTTCATCGAGACTCGAGTAAAGCGCAATGCGGCAATATCGAGAATCCGTGAACTCGCGATTCGAAGAATACCAAGGTACGTCACGCTCGAGGAATGTCACGCGATGCCCGCGTTTTGACAATTCTTTCAGCAGACCGCGATAAGTCGTTGCATGGCCGTTACCCCATGTAGAAGTAATTGACAGGCCGAGAAAAACGCAATCGAGTGGCTGACCGCTCACGCCCGCATCTCCGAAGTGGAAGTGAGGGAAGAGACGGCGTTTTGTAGGATCGAATCGACCAGTTTGCCTCTTTTCTCATAAGTATGATCCGCCACAACGCGGTTTCTCGCGGCTTCGCCAATGGCGCGCGCTCGATCCGCGGGTAAATCTTGTAAGATTCGCGCGACATCTGCGCCGTTGTGCGCGACAAGCACTTCCGCGCCGGGCTGCAAAAACGAATCGAGACCGTCCCAGGCATCTGTGATCAGGCAACTGGCAGCCCCTGCGGCTTCAAACACCCGGGTAGCTGGCGAAAAGCCATAGCGAGCCATACTCTCGCGGCTGATATTGAGCACGGCGCGGGATGAGCAATTCAGTGCGTTGTGATCGCCCGTATACACATGGCCAAGATAACGGACGTTCGGCGGTAAAGGTTTATCTCCCCAACCACTGCCGCCTAGCAGAAATTTGTGATCGGACGCAAGCGTCGCGGCCTGAAGCAAAAACTCGTCGACACGCGCTTCGCGGTCGGGCAAGCGGTTACCGAGAAACGAAAGATCGCATTCGAAGCGGGAATCGGGCGAAACAGGATAATGCACGTCCGGATCGAACGCGTTGTAAATCGCTACACACTGGCGGGCGCCGATATGCTCGTATTCGTCAGTAACTCGCTTCCCGCCACCGTAAGTTAGGACTAAATCGAACTTAGGAAGCGCCTCGTGAAAAGCATCGCTTCGATTCGAGGCCAGACGCTCCAGCGTGGCAGGAGCATCCACATCCCAAAAAACTTTGCAAACGTAAGGAGGCATTGCCGAAACGCGAGCCTCGAGATATTCGTCCAGCACGCCCACGCCGCTCGCCTTTACGACGACATCGAAACTCTGGCTCTCGGCCAAGTAACGATTGACATCTTGGCGACTATTGTGATCGTAAATCTGGATGCGAGCCCATTCCGGATCCTCGATGTCCCTGTGCTTCTGGCGATCGTAGGCATCCGGTTCGAAAAACGTGATCCGATGGCCGTGCGTGGCGAGCGCTCGCAGGACGCCCCGATAATAAGTTGCGGCGCCGTTCCAATAGGCCGACACCAGGCTTGAACCCCAGAACGCGATTCGCACTTATACAACCCCAACCGGAACTGTTTGTTCTCCGTGCATGAACGCCGGTTTCAATTGATCGTAGATCGTGAATAGCTCGTCAACGCGGTGCGCGCAGGTATGACGTTTTCGAATCGTCTCCAGCCCGTGACGAGCGAGATTTGCGGCGAGCGCGGCATCGTTCACGACGTCTTTCAGGTGTTGTTCCATCTCAAGTCCATCATGCGCCATCAGAAAGTCTTCGCCAATCCGGAAAAGACCTTCGCTATCTTGCCACGGCGCGGAGATGAGTGGAATGCCGCAGGCGAGCGCTTCGAAGGGCCGAATAGTAGGAATGCCTTGGAGGCCGTTGATGTAAGGGCCCCTGGGAACGTGAACGGTTGCCTTAAACCGCGCGAATACGTTGGGCACTTCGAAATTCGGCAGCCATCCACCGTATACAATCGAGGCACTGGCGAGCTCGCGAAGGCCTTGCTGGGGATAACGCACACCGTAGACCTTGGCGCGCAAGCGCAAATGATGCACGGGCGAAATGAAGTACTCGCGCAGCTCTTCCGTGCGCTCTTCATCACCCCAGTTGCCGATCCAGACGACATCGCCTTCCTTGGATTCGGTGTGGCGTGGATAAAACGTGCGCGTGTCGGCGGCTTCGTGCCAAACGTAAACTTGCTTGCCCCAACCAAGGCGCTCGTAAGTATCTTTGAGGGAGGCGCCATAAGCGAGGACCGCATCGTAGTTGCGTAAATCGAAGCGTGACATCTCGTGTTCGGCGGTGAACAGACGGTGATGCGTGTCGTGGAAAAACAGACGCAGAGTAGGATTTCGGCGGCGACATTCACCGGCTGCCGAGATGACGTACGGATCGTTCCATTCGTGGATGATGCCGATGTCGGTTTGATCGAGCCATTCGTCCATGCGCAAATCGTTTATTCGATATTCCGTGCTCTTGAGATTAGGAAATGCGCGATCAAAGGCGTCAATTGCAGCCCGGCCGTGCTCAGCGAGTAAGTTATTTCGGCTCCAGCTATCTTCGGGTTCGAAAATGCGCAATTCATGACCGCGCGCCTGTAACTCGGAACCGATGCCGCGCAGGAAATGCGCATTGCCATGGTTCCAATCCGAGATGAGCGAATGATAGAACAACGCGATCCGCATCAGGCTGCCGTTTCCGTTTGAGATTTCCGCGGCGAATCGGCCAACGAGCTGTATACATGCCGGTACGCCGTGACGCATGCATGCGCAGGATACTTAGTTGCGTGGAGAAAAGCTCGATCCGCCAGTTTCTCGCGTGTGATTGAATCGCGTGTGAGCCGATTCAACTCCGGAACCCATCGTTCGGGATCCCTGGGATCTACAAAAACGGCAGCGCCGTCCCATAGTTCGCGCATGCTTGGTATGTCGGAGAGCACGAGGCAGCAGCGCGCGTTAGCAGCTTCGAGAACAGACAAGCCAAAAGGTTCGTAGAATGCCGGATGCGCGAAAATCGCCGCCCGGCTCATCCGATCCACCATCTCCGTGCGGCTTACAACGCCGAGAAAGTGCGCTTTCTTATCTGTAAATGTCGAGCTTTCGGGTCCTGTAACGTAAATCGGCCAATCGATATCCGGCGCGATGGAATTGAGCAACGCGATATTCTTCGCTTCGTCCCAAACACGGCCACAGGCGATGATGACTGACTCCTTTTTATGTCTCGGCGCGCCGGACGCAGAACTGAAGTTGTGAATGACGCGGATTGTGCCAGAAGTGAGGCCGTACTCGCGCTGCAGAGCGGCAGCCATAAAGGCCGAAGGCGTGACAATCGCATTCGCCGCGGCCAGACCCGCGCTCACGCGAAGCTTGTATTCGTCCCAATCAGTACCGGGCTCAACGCCGTGAACTGCGCGCCACCATGACAATACGCATGAATGCGCCACAACAAGTGTAGGTGCGCGCCAATCGAGCGCCGCGTGCGCATAGCCGTTCAAATGAATGACGTCGGGCGCAAAATCGGTAGCCAAATCGAGCAGCCACTCGCCGGACGTATCCACATCGGCCCACGCATCGGTCATCCATTCGAGCGCGAAATCGCTTTCGGCCAGTCGAAGACCAGGAATGTCGAGGGCTTGACGCCGCTGTTCTTCCGAAGCCCGCGGACCCAGCGTTGCGAGCAGAACATGAACGCCGTGGCGCGACAACTCGCGAATGAGGTCAATCGAGTATTGCCAAACGCCGCCGACGGCATCGGCCGTCATCAAGATACGAAAAGGGTTACGTGTTGAATTGATCTCGCTATCGCCCATGCGAAGCCAGTTCCAACTCGACCAAGGCTTGCGGCCGCTGCTCCTGTATGTCGCTGAATGAATCGAAGCCGTTCAAGTAGAATTCATGCGCGCGCTCCCAAGCCCGATCATCGGCGGGACCCCACTTGCGCGTGTATTCGGGCGAACCGGGATACGGAAACAGAGGCACCGGCTTGTTTGCCCAGACCCCGTGAGATTCGAGATTGCGACGCCATTCTTCCACCGCATCGGCATCATCCTCCGTGGTCGCGAGTAAGTTCGCCTGCACGAAGGGAACTAGCTTCTTCGCAAAAATCAACCTGCTGCTTAGCTGTTCCGTCGACATCTTGCATTTCTTGTCGAGATATGCGCGGCCGGCTTCGGTGATGCTCTCTACGCCGGCTTCGATTGAAACGCATCCGGCGCGGGCAAGCGCTCGAACGGCATCTTCGTTCCAGAGATCGATACGTGTCTGGACGCCGATTTTGATCTTTCGTTCCGCAAGCCCAGCGAGCAGTTGGGCATCGGGCAGAAAAATTTCATCGATGAAGTAAATGTATTCAACGCCTTGACTGACAAAGCGGTCCAGTTCCTCGAGAATAGTCGCAAGCGGGCGTTTACGGTAATTGTTGCGGAAATTATCCTTGGCGCAGAAGGTGCAATGATACGGACAGCCACGCGAGGCTTCCATCTCGGCTCCGGGCCCAATGGGTTCGGCGTCGAAGCGGTGGTGATGATGGCGGTGTCTTGCAATGCTGGCATCGGGCCACTTCAGCGCGGGAAGCCTTTTCATCTCAGCCGCGCGATTTGGCCCACGCACGATGATGCTCTCGCCCTCTCGATAAGCGATCGATGAGACCTCTGATAGGTCGCCTGAAAGCTGCGACAGAATTTCTTCGCATTCACCGAGCACAACGACATCGGCGTTGAGCTTTTTGATTACGGGACGCGGAGTTGTCGATCCGTGCGGTCCTATGATGACCAGCCGCCCGGGTAATTGGCGCAACTCCTCGCATAACTGAATCGGAACACGTAGCTCAGGCGGGGCGCAGCGCCAGAACAGGTAACTCGGGGCCGTTGCGACAACCATGAAATCCGCCCGAAATGCCCGCACTGCTTCGACGATCTCCGAATGGGTAAGTCCGTCGAGCTGTCCATCGAAAATGACAGCTTCGTGCCCGCTCTGCTCGATTAGCGCTTTCGAGTAGCCGAGCTCCAGCGGTAAATGAGGCTCACGGCAGCCGAAGTAAATGCTGCCTTCAAACTCCCAGTGCGGATTAATTAACGCGAAGCGCATCGAATCTACACCACCAACCCGCGCGACGAGAGTTCCTGCTGCATTTCACTGAAACGATCGCTAGCAGTCTGTCGTTCGAGCCATTCCGCAAGATCGCGAATACCATCTTCGAGACTTACCATCGACTTGTAATTCAAAATGCGCTGAGCCAGACTGATATCGGCATAACAATGCCTGATATCCCCGACGCGATAAGTCCCGTTGATTTCCGGCTCTTTTTTCTTTCCCAATACCTTCGCAAGCTTGTGCGCTACTTCCTGGATGGTCAGTTTCGAGCCGCTTCCCACATTCAAGATCAAATCCTGCGCCGCGTCGACCTCGAGCGCCAGGCGGCAGGCGCGCGCAATGTCATATACGCTGACGAAATCCCGCTGCTGCTGACCGTCTTCGAAGATGATCGGCCGTTTACCGTTCATCAGGCGGGACGCAAAGATCGCCAGAACACCGGTATACGGATTCGAAAGCGATTGGTAACGCCCATAAGCGTTGAAAAAGCGCAGCGCGACCGTAGGCAGGCCATACGCGCGGCCCACCATAAGACACATCTGCTCCTGATCGTATTTCGAGAGCGCATACACGGAAGCGAGAGAGGGCTGCTTTGTTTCCGGAGTCGCCACAGGCCGCAAGGGCAGGCCTTCAGGAGTTGTCATCTCCCATTCATGAGCTTTCAATTGCTTCACGCTTCGCATGGCGTTCTGATAGGGTTCGCCGGAAGGCGTGATATAGAGGCCTTCGCCATATACGCTCATGCTGGAAGCGACAATTAACTTATTCACATGCTGCTTGACCAATCGCTCGAGTAACACGGCGGTCCCTAAATTATTCACGCTCGTATATTCGGCGATCTGGTACATGCTTTGACCGACTCCGACCATCGCGACAAAGTGATATACGGCTTCCACTCCCGATAACGCCTCATCGAGAATTTCAGGATTGCGCACGTCGCCCAGGATAAATTCCGCGTCATCGTGCAGATAGTCGGGCCGACCGGGGTCCTCGCCATGCACCTGAGTTACAAGGCTGTCGAGAATGCGAACATGATATCCGGCTTTCAGTAACTCGACCGCGACATGGGAGCCAATGAATCCAGCACCGCCTGTAAGAAGAACGGTCCCTTTCATTTTTGATTGTGTCCTCGAATGTGGGAATTGGTGTTCCTAAAAATCCGGCTGTTTACTAGTAAAGAAACAACGGAATTGAAGTCAGTACGGCCATCGATTTGACGCTTGGTTCCGTCGCTCATACATGAACGGTCATACCGCACGTAAACATAAGAAGCTTAGCACCTTACCTTTGTTTCTACTTACCTTGAAATGCGTGAGCAGCAATACACGAAATTGTACTAGTTCACGGACGGCCGCTAGCTCGCATAGCGCTTCGTCATTGCGTGGCAGAATTCAGCAAACTCTTGGGGATTACGCGGCGGACTTGTGTGATGCGGTCGCAGTCCGCAGCGCTCGGGTGTAAAGCAGAAAGTGACGGTTAGTTCGAAGGGCTCAAGTAATTTCATTTGCCGGTCGAACCACACCTCGGCTCGTGGGCGTTCGAAATCTGCCCAACTCAGCCCGGTACGCAATTTCCGCACACCGAATTGACGGAGCGCCTTCACCGCGTCTTCCAGCCGGTGATCTTCGAAATGAAACCATTGGCACACGCCCATCGATGGAGTGTGATCGGCGAAGTGCCGCGCGGCGAGCTTGGGGCTTCCGTCTTCGCGGAACAGCCCCATATAGAAATGCCGATAATAGGAGGAGCCTTCGCTCTCGCGATGGCGCGTGGTAGCCGGCCAGGCGCGAGGCAGATCGAAGAGGCTGTACCAATACAAGTGATCGATGAGGGGAAGCAGCAGCTCTGCAGTTCGCTTCAATCCGAACTCCTGCACTTCCTCCGCGCCGAAGGATGACGCGCCCACTTCGGAAATCCAGATCGGCTTCCGCGTCACAGCTCGGATTTCGGCAATTTTGTCCGGCCACTCGTGAATGGTCCAGTGGTTCCAATCTAACGGGAAGCCGTGTAAGGCCACTACGTCTACCGTCTCCAGCGCTCCTAAATCCTGCATGCGCTCTACAAACGCAGGGTCGATCGGCGAAATGCCGCCCAGCACACGTGTGAGCCGCGGATTTTCCGCTATCACGGCTTGAGAGGCCAATTTCACCATTTGGGCATAGGCGGACCAATCGCGATCCAATTCGAAATCCCAATGCGACAGGTTATTGGGCTCGTTCCAGAACATCACCGCTTCAATCATGCTTTGTTTGCGAAGGTCGAATTCACGCGCCTGCAGCGATCTGCGGCGGCAGCTCATGCAGATATGCGTTTTCGTCGCAGCGGCAGATGAACACTTCGGCTTCGGGTTCCGCCTCAATTGTGAACCCGGCGCTGCGGAGCACCGCTTGCGCGCAGGCGCGATTGGGTATCCACCAATTAGTGGGGTCGTCTGAATAGCACTTCTCGACGAAATGCAATTTGGGAAAACCCGGCTGATCGAACAACGCGCGTTCGTAAAACGGATAATTCTCTCCTACCTCAGGTACCGTGCGGCTGCCGCGCAGCATGGACTGGAAAACAAACCAATCTTTTGTCACGTGCTGGCGCAGCAGATCGAGCGCGAGCAGCGGATATCGCAAGTGATAAAAGACCCCCATGAACAGCACCAGATCGAAACGCTCCCCGCGGCGCGGAAGCTCGTAAACGGACATGCGCTCGAAATCGATATCGAGTTCCAGCACCTCAGCCGCAAAGCGCGCCTGCTGCAGATATTGTTCGTCGTGATCGATGCCCAGCACGTGCTTGGCTCCGCGACGCTTCATTTCGATCGAATAGAAGCCGCCATTGCAGCCGATATCGAGCACTGTCATGCCTTGCAGGTCAGCTGGGATGGCATCGCGAAAAGTTTGCCATTTGAAGGACGGATAATCGCCCAGGAAATGGTTTGGCGCGGTTTGCACGCCCGATAATGACAGGTTGTGAAACCATGGACCTAGCTCGGTCACTCTGCGTTCGATTTCCTCGGCCGTGAGACTTTGTCCCAAGAATCTGGTCACCCCTTTTTATGATTCGTATTCTACTCATCCGCCACGGCTCGACTGATTTGCTGGGCCGCGTCCTGTATGGCCGCATGCCTGGCGTGCATTTGAACTCGGAAGGTGCAAGCCAGGCCAACGCTCTGGCGCAGGCGTTGCAATTCCGATATCCGCTGCGCGAAGTGATCTCCAGCCCCATGGATCGCGCGATCGAAACGGCGCAGCCGATTGCCGACCGCCAGGGCTTGAATGTTGAGATCGACGGCTCATTCAACGAAATCGATTTCGGCGAGTGGATGGGCAAACCATTTCCTGAGCTGCACGATCTGGAGCTGTGGAAGCGCTATTACCAGTCTCGCGCGACCACCCGTCCGCCCGGCGGCGAATCGATGATGGACGTGCAATCGCGCGCCTGGAGCGGCATCGCGCGAATTATGGAGCGGTACCGGCAGGACAAAGACGCCAACGTGGCGGTGGTGACGCATGGCGATGTCGTGCGCGCGCTAATTGTACTAGTTTTAGGCATGTCGCTCGATCACATACAGCGCATTGAAGCCGCTCCGGCTTCGGTAAGCGAATTGCTCATCCGGCGATCGGACCTGCGCGTTCGCACGGTAAACGAAACTTTTTCTATGCACTGTATCTCCGATTTCTAATCCAGCCGATTAGAGAACAATTTACGTTTATGGCCGACGAACCCACGCTGGACAGACCCGAGCTTTTCGATCTTCTCGTTGCGGAACTCCGTGAGTTCGTGGTATTGCTCGCAAATCCCGAGGGCGCCATCTCCAACTGGCATCCCGCTGTGGAAGTTCATTTCGGCTATTCGCGAGAGGAGTTCATCGGCCGTAACCTCGACATACTTCTACCGCTTGCTGAACGCTTACGTGGCGTGGGACGGCGGGAGCTGGAGGTCGCGGCGGAGACCGGGCGCGTCAACGATACGCGTTGGCTGGTAAAAAAAACAGGTCAGCGGATGCTTGTCGAGGGCGTGGCGATCGGCCTTCGGGATGCCGCGGGACGCCTTGCGGGTTTCGGCAAAGTGATGCGCGATGTAACGCAGCGCAGAGACGCCGAAGACAGTTTGCGTGCGCTTACCCGCGCTCTCGATCAATCCATCGTGCTTGTTCGCCGCTGGGACGGCAAAATCGATCATTGGACTGCCGGCTGTGAGCGGCTCTACGGCTGGACGGCGCATGAAGCCGTCGGCAAAAACGTCGATGAGCTTCTCAACGCCGAGTACCCGAGCGCCTTACAGCAGATACACGAGCAACTGCTGCTATCGGGAATTTGGCAGGGCGATTTGCAGCTGCAGAAGCGCGATGGCACTCGCATTTGGGTCTCAACTTACTGGGTCCTTCTGCCCGACAGCGGCGAGGAGCTGCCGAGCGTCATCGAAACACACGTCGATCTCAGCGCGCGTGTGCTCATGCAGGAGGAATTGGAAACTGCGAACCAACGCTTGCGCTCCATGGCGGACGAGCTGGAGCGCTCCAACGAAGAGCTCGAAGAATTCGCGCGCATCGCTTCGCATGATTTGAGCGCGCCTCTGACCAGCACGCGTTGGCTGGTGGACCTGCTCGCCTCGCGCCACGGGAAGGATCTCAATCCCGAGGGCAAGAAATATCTCCAGCAGATCGCTCAAGGCCTCGAACGCATGTCGGATCTGGTCGAAGCGGTTCTCATGCACGCACGCCTAGGACGAACCCCCATTCAAACTTCCGCGGCTGTGCCGGCGGAAGACGCGCTCGCGATTGCCTTAGAAAATTTGAGGTCGCATGTCGAAACCTCGGGCGCGACGATTACGCACGACTCTCTGCCGGATGTCCAAATTGACGCGCAGGCGCTGAATCAGCTTTTCCAAAATCTTCTGTCGAATGCCATCAAGTACCGGCGACAGGGAGAGCGGCCTGCGATACACGTCAGCGCAGCTCGGCAGGGTGCGATGTGTTTATTTTCAGTGCGCGATAACGGCATTGGGATTGCCCGTGAATGGTTCGAGCGAATTTTTCTGCCCATGCAGCGAGCGCACGGAATCGAAGTGGCGGGCAGCGGCATCGGGCTCGCGACGTGCAAAAAAATCGTCACGCGGGCAGGCGGCAGCATTTGGGTCGATTCGGAGCTGGAGCACGGCTCCACGTTCTACTTCACGCTTCCATGTAAGGCGGACGGCTAAATCGAAGCGGGCTCCGCGGCGTGCGCGATCAGGGTTTCAAGCTGGCTTGCGACGCGTTTTGTGACCGCGTCCCAATCCCCGGGCTCGGGCTGGCGAAACAAACGCATTGTCGGATACCACGGTGAGTCTTCGCGGGCTAGCATCCAACGCCAGTCGCATTGAAACGGCAGCAGCGTCCAGACTGGTTTCCCCATCGCGCCAGCCAGGTGCGCCACCATCGTATCCACCGTGATGACCAGATCCAGACGCTTGAGCTTCGAAGCTGTGGCGAGCACACCCTCGGACGCCTCATAAGAATCGAATATGCGCGAAGGCGCCCTGGACAACCACGGGTCTAATTTCCTGCGCTCGTCGCCCGCTTGCAAGCTGCAGAACGACACGCCTTCCGTTGCGAAAAGCTTTTCGATATACGCGAATGGGATGGACCGAGCGGGGTTATAGCTGCTGGACCCCCAGACCACGCCTAATCGCAGCAAACGTGACGCATGATTGGGTGCGATATGGTCCAGTGCGAGGTCGTTTGGCGCGACCGCGTACGTCGAACCGGCTTTGAGGTAGGGCACTGCAGATGGAATCGTTTCGAGCGTAGTCCTGAAAACACGCGGCAATTCGATCACCTCGATCTGCTGGTCCCACGCGGGTTCCGGTTCGCCCCACGTGATCACCCGATCGGCCAGATCCGATCGCTGAATCAGTTCCTTTAAGGCCGGTTGCGCCTCAATGGTGAGCATGGAGGCACGCTCCCGAATCAAAGGCGCGTAACGGATGAACTGGATCGTGTCTCCTAACCCGTGCAGGCAGCGGATGAGCACGCGTCGACCCTCGAACGGCTGCCCGTCCCAGAAGCGATGCGCGTCCGGCTGCCCTCGTTTCTGGATCGCATCGCTTTCAACCCAAGCGCGTTGAAAATCGCCCAGCAGCATGTGGCAGATCCACCGTGCCCCCGAGCAGGCATCTGCATCGTAGCCGGCCAGTTCGGCGGCTTCGTACACCGCGATAGCCTCTTCAATCCGCCCTTTTTGCAAAAGCTGTTCGGCCGTTTCAAAGTGATGTTCTGGACACACTATCGTTTCCCCTAGGCGCACGCAAAAAAAACTGTACCTCAAGCGGGCCTGCGGCATCAGAATATGGAGTGGCTCATTTTGGGCCATATCCAGTTCAAACTCGATTCATGGAGACGCAGAAGATGACAGCCCAGCAAACAGCACCCGAGGCTGCACCAGCCCGGCCCAAGCTTCTGTTTGTCGATGACCATCATCTCGTACTGGATGCGCTTTCTTTTATGGCAGGCTCCGAGTACGAAGTGCGCAGCGTCGACACATTGGCCGGCTTTGAGGCAGCGATTGAGCAATTTTCTCCCGATCTAGCCATTGTCGATATTCGAATGCCCGATGGGGACGGATTCGAATTTGCCCGCCGCGCTCTGGCGAAGCGTCCTCAGACCAAGTTGATGTTTCTATCGATGCATACGGAGTCGAGGTTTGTCCGCCGCGCCATAGAGATTGGCGCTAAGGCCTACCTCTGCAAGCGCGCTCCGGCAGAAGAGCTGATGCTTGCGATTCGCACCGTGCTCGACGGCGGCGGCTACATTCCGGCTTTCGGAGAGGCGAACGGTGAAGATGGCCAGGTCCAGGAAGGTGCGCTCACGGAACGCCAGAAGGAGGTTTTGCGGCTGATTTCTCAGGGCTGCTCGGCCAAGGAGATTGCCAGCCGCTTAAACATTTCCGTTCGCACCGCCGAATTTCACCGCGCAGCGATTATGGATCGCCTGAAGTTGCATTCGACAGCTCTCATGACGCGCTACGCCTTGGAGCGCGGGTTGGTTTAGGGCTCCGCTTCAACTCTGCGCCTTCGGCTTCGCGATCTCGCCGGTGGTTGCGTTCACTGCTCGCAGGTAGTCTTCGGGATTTATGACGATCTGTGTGCCGCGAACGCCCGCTGAAATAGAAATTTCGTCGAATAAGATCGCCGTCTCATCGGCATACACCGGATACTCTTTCTTGCATGCGAGCGCCGTCACGCCGCCCCGGATGTATCCCGTCAGAGGCTGCACTTCTTTCACCCCCGCAAGCTCCATTTTGCGGTCGCCGGTGAGCTTCGCCAGCGCCTTCAGATCCAGTTCGGTACTTCCAGGAATTGCCGCGAGGCACACGCCATTGCGATCGCCTTTGACCACCAGCGTTTTAAACACCTGCTCCAGCGGCATGCCGATTTTTCGAGCCACCGTTTCGGCGTTGAGATCATCGGGATCTACTTCGTACTCGCGCAACTCGTACGGGATTTTCAGCTCATCGAGTAGGCGGACGGCGTTCGTCTTCAAATATCGAACTTTACTCCTTGCGCCAGCGGAAGCTCTCTGCCGTAATTGATGGTATTCGTCGCGCGCCGCATGTAGAGCTTCCAAACATCGGAGCCGGATTCGCGGCCGCCGCCGGTCTCTTTTTCGCCGCCGAACGCGCCGCCGATTTCCGCGCCCGAGGGCCCAATGTTCACGTTGGCAATGCCGCAATCGGAACCTTCCGCTGAAAGGAAGCGCTCGGCTTCGCGTAGATCCGTGGTGAAGAGCGAAGAAGCGAGCCCTTGCGGCACGTCATTGTGCACGCGAATCGCGTCTTCAAACGTGCGGTACTTCAGAACGTAAAGAATTGGAGCGAATGTTTCTCGCTTCACGGTCGCGGTCTGATGCGGCATTTCGACCAGCGCGGGGTTTACGTAGAACGCCGCGGCATCGGAGCCAACATCCACGCGTTCGCCGCCCGTGACGTGCCCGCCCGCGTCTCTGGCTTCGTTCAAGCTCTTCTGCATGGCGTCGAAGGCCTTGCCATCGATGAGCGGCCCAACCAGCGTGGAAGGATCGCGCGGATCGCCAACCGTCACCGACCCATAAACCCGTTTCAGACGCGCAACCAGTGAACCGTAGACGCTCTCATGCACGAGCGCGCGGCGCAGAGTCGTGCAGCGTTGGCCGGCCGTGCCCATGGCCGAAAATGCAATCGCGCGCACCGTCAGATCGAGATCGGCGGAGGCGCAGACGATCGCGGCATTGTTGCCGCCGAGCTCCAGGATCGATCGCGCAAAGCGGCGCGCAAGCCGTGGCGCGACTTGGCGTCCCATCGCCGTAGAACCCGTCGCCGAGACAAGCGGCACGCGCGGATGATCGACCAGCATCTCGCCGGTTTCGCGCCCGCCAATGATGATTTGCGACAGCCCGGCCGGCGCAGCCCCGAAATCCGCGCATGCGCGACAGAAGAGCGCGTCAACTGCCAGCGCCGTCAGCGGAGTCTTCTCAGACGGCTTCCAAACGACCGAGTTCCCGCACACCAGCGCCAGCGCAGCATTCCACGACCACACCGCGACGGGGAAGTTGAAGGCCGAGATGACGCCGGTGACCCCAAGCGGATGCCAAGTCTCCATCATGCGATGATTCGGCCGTTCGCTGGCGATGGTCAAACCGCAGAGCTGGCGCGATAAACCGGCCGCGTAGCCGCAGATATCAATCATCTCCTGCACTTCGCCGAGGCCTTCCGAAGCGATCTTTCCGGCTTCGATCGTGACCAGCCGCCCCAGCGCGGTTTTGTGCTTGCGCAACTCCTCGCCCAACAGGCGAACCAACTCACCACGGTGCGGCGCCGGCGCCCTCCGCCATTCGAGAAACGCCATGTGAGCGGAGTCAATTACTTCGTTGGCGCGTGCCGGATCCGTGGTCTGGACGCGGCCTATGATTTCGCCCGTAATCGGGGTGCGCACCTCCAGCGCGCCATTCGCGTAAATTTGCGACTCGACACCGAGGTCGCTGAGGACCTCGGCCGCCTCTACGGCGATGCCCTTTTCGGTGACAATCATCGTTCAGCAGTCTAGCAGTCACTCGACCACTCTAAAAAGTGGCCTTCAATTTGCCAGTTAATCAAATTGCTATGCCAGCGACCGTTTGGAAGGGTTATCTCAGTTTCGGCTTGGTTTCGTTTCCGATTCGCCTCTTTGCAGCCGCCCGGCCCGAGCCTGTCCACTTCCATCTTCTTCATAACAAAGATCTTTCAAGGGTGAAGGAGATTATGTACTGCGCGGCCGAAGACAAGCCGTTGGACCGCTCGGAGATTGTCAAGGGCTATGAGTATGAGAAGGACCGGTACGTGGTGATCGAGCCCGAAGACCTGGAAAAAATCGCTCCGCCGACTGCCACGATGATGGAAATTCTGCAGTTCGTCCGTATCGACGAGATCGACCCGATTTTCTTCGAGACCTCCTACTACGTCTCGCCCGAAGAGGCGGTGAGCAAGCCGTATTCGCTGCTATTTGAAGCCATGAAACAGACCAAATACGACGCCCTGGCCAAAGTGGCGATGCACGGGCGGGAGCATATCGTGATCCTCAGGCCGGGCGAGCACGGAATGGTGCTGCACACCATGTATTTTGTCGATGAACTCCATAAATCTAATGACGTAGAGACACCGAAACCGGCGAAATTCGAGAAAAAAGAGGTCGATCTCGCGAAGAAACTGATCGAGACGCTGGCTGGGCCTTTCAAGCCGGAGCAGTTCCATGACGAATACAAGAAGAATGTGGAAACGCTGATCGAAAAGAAACAGAAGGGACAGAAGATCACACCCATAAGGCAGCCCAAGCAAGCGCCGGTCATCGATTTGATGCAGGCCCTGCAGCGCAGCTTGGCGAAGACCGGGTCCACAGCCAAATCGGCTTCCAAATCAAAAACGGCAACGAGGAAAACGGCGCGAAAGCATGCCGCGCAAGTGGCGTAAGAACTATTTTGCTGCCGTCGCGGTCGCTCTTTCCGGCGCGCTTGGCGCTCGCGAGACTTCCAGGCTCACCGGGAGGCTGAAGTAAAACGTCGAGCCGATGCCTTCTTGGGATTCTGCCCAGATGCGGCCGCCGTGGCGCTCGATGATTCTGCGAACGATGGAGAGTCCAATGCCCGTTCCCTCCACTTCGCGGCTGTGCAAGCGCTGGAACAGGCCGAAGATCCGCTCCGCAAACTGCTGATTGAAACCTCGGCCATTATCAGTGACCGAAAAGATCCAATTGCTTCCGTCGCGTTTGGCTTCGATCCGAATGCTTGGCCGCTCGTCGCGCCGGTACTTCATGGCGTTCGAGAGGAGGTTCTGGAACACTTGCAGAAACTGCACCTCGTCAACAACCAAATTTGGCAACGGGCCATGTTCGATTAGCGCGTCCGTATCACGGATGGCTGCCTGCAAACTGTGTTGCGCGTCATCCAGGAGGTGTTCGAACGAAACGGGCGCCGTCGCCTGGCCGGCTTTGCGCAAACGAACCAAAGTCAGCAGCCCGTTGATCAGATCCGTCATGCGGCGCGATGCCGTCACAATGTAGCCGATGAATTCATCGGCGTCTTCGTCCAGCTTGCCCTTATAACGTTGTTCCAAAAGCTGCGTGAAGCTGGTAATGGTGCGCAGCGGCTCCTGTAAGTCGTGGCTCGCGACGTAAGCGAATTGCGCGAGTTCCTGGTTGGCTTCGGTCAAATCGCGCGTGCGCTCCTGTACCCGCAGATCGAGCTCTGCATGAGAGCGTTCCAGGCTCTCGTAGGCGAGGTCGCGCTGATGCAGATAGGAAAGCAGCTCGCGATACAGCCACATCAGGACCCCAATCATCAAAATTGTGCCGATCAGAAATGAAAAAAATGCGCCGTGCCCAAGCTCGTGCTCGCTTGCCCGGTACGTCGAGGACTGATCGCTGATTGTGCGCGTGAGGTCGTCTACATCTCGGCGCAATTGATCCATGGTCCGGTCCGCGGCTTCCGTTCGAGACAGATCGACCGCGGCCGAGAGCCCAACCGCGCGTTCTTTATCTACTACCTGATTGGCCTCGGTAACTCGCTTTTTGACGAGGCGTTCGATCTCGTCGACCGCGCGGCGGTATTGGGATAGCTCCTTGACGTTTCGCTCGCAGGCGTCGATGTCGGCCGGCATTTCCGCGCTCGCCTGCTGAAGCGGCATGAGATATCGGTCGTCTTCGTAAAGCAGATACCCGCGTTCTCCGGATTCGGCATCGCGCGCGAGTGAGGCAAGCTGACCCATGCTCGAAGCAAGATCCTGTGTTCGCGAAAGCAGCAGATCGGTATGTTCCGTCTGCAGATCGAGAACCAGGAACACCAGACTAACGATGAGTGGAACGCAGAACAAAAGTGCCAAACGCCGCCGGGTATTGGTTTGGGCTGCCAGACTCATTTCGCGTGTCTCTAATCCAACCGCGCCAAACCCCAAAAGTCAAAGGGTAGTTGGCCCCGAGACCAACCGAATGTTTCGTGCCGCGGCGCGGATTATTCGATTCAGCTCATGCACATATGGCCGCAACCGCCATCGCTGCGGCGCGATGGCCTCACTAGTTATGACCTTCGCTTTGCCGTGTACGTTTCACGGTCGGCTTGAGTGCGTTACGCGACTTACGCAACCTGCGGCTGCAATTCGTCCGGCTGCATCGTAATAGCCTTACGGTGTAACGTTGCGAGCAGCGTGCGCTCGAACTCGTAGTAGGGCAGCCGATTCGGGAAAGAGTAACGGGCGCGAGCAATTTCTGCAAGCGCGGCAGGGACGTTTCGGGCAGCGATCCAGTAGGCAGCCGCAATGCGGTATCGCAGCCAAAGCGGCGAGAGAATGCTCAGCTGTACTTCGGCGAATTTGCCCCGCGCGGCGCGAATGTCGTCTCGAAAGATGACATCGAAACAAGCCGAGGCGGCAAGCGCGGAGTTCTGCCGTTTAATGGCGCAGAAATCACTGAGATCCAGGGCTCGCTTGTCCCAGGCATCCGCGCTAGGAATGTCGCCTCGATCGATAGCCCACAGTGCAATCGCGCTCGCATACACCGAGCACATCTCCGCCCGCCCGCGCGCTGTTGCCAGCTTGCGGACCACGCGCTCTGGATAATCGCGCGGTCTCAGTCCTGCGATTTGCAATTGAGTAACCATGTGATAGAGCAGAATCTGGTTCGCTTCCGAAGTGACGCGCAGAAAGGAGTAGAAAAGCCGCGCATCGTTTGCCAGCCGTGAGGCCGGGCTGTTAGGAATCAGACCAAAGACGAAAATAAAAAAGTTCAATTCGACCAAACCAGCTAGGAAGCGCGTGAGCAGGTCATCCGGAGCGCCGGACCGCAAGACAAGCAGAGCTGCAAAAAATCCCGAGAAAAGCGTCGCTAAAGGCCCGGCAGCCACCACGGTGAGCATGCGCGTGCGCCAGTTCGATTGCTTGCGCGGAATCGCAATAACTGAACCCGAAAACAGATTCCAGGAGAGCTGGATAGACCAGGAGCGATGCATGCGGATGAGGCGGACAGGTCCGAGCGAGCCGCCGAGCACGTCGAAATCGAGCGCCAGAGCCGCCGAGAGATGACCCGCTTCGTGTATCACAATGGCCGCAAGTAGCGCGGCCAGCAGCATCGTCCAATCCTCGAGTGTGCGAATGCCCGTCGCTTCGAAGACTCGCAGCCAGATTGGCCCTAAGTACCTCGCCGCGAGCGCGAATGCCGCCACCAGAACCAGCAGCCCCCACGAGAAGCTGGAGCTGCCGGCAGGCGCTTGCAAGCTCTGTTCTATCGGGGGCAGGGGCGGATCCACGCCGTGGATAGATAGCGACTCCACAGCATAGTTATCGGCCTGGTACAGCGAAACAGTAGCCTCTCCGGCCAGTTAAGTGCAGCTAAGGCTCGAACCGCTTGAAAATGAGGCAGCCATTTGTCCCGCCAAACCCGAAGCTGTTCGATAACGCGTATTCGATGGCCATTTTCCGCGCATGGTTAGGGACATAATCCAGATCGCAATCGGGATCTGGAAATTCGTAATTGATCGTGGGCGGCGCGATCTGGTCCCGGATCGCGAGCACCGTAATTCCGGCTTCGAGACCGCCGGCTCCGCCTAGCAAGTGGCCCGTCATCGATTTCGTGGAGCTTACCGCAACCCTCCGGGCGTGCTTGCCGAAGGCTCGCTTCATAGCAATGGTTTCGGCCTTATCGCCCAGGGGCGTAGACGTGCCGTGCGCATTGGCGTACTGGATCTGTGAGGGCGCGATACCCGCATCGCGCAATGCGTTTCGCATGACCCGGTATCCTCCATCGCCGTCTTCGGGCGGTGACGTGATGTGGTACGCATCGCCGCTCATTCCGTAACCGACGATTTCGGCGATGATCGGCGCATCGCGATGGCGCGCGTGCTCTAGTTCTTCCAATATGAGAATGCCTGCGCCTTCCCCCACGATGAAGCCGTCGCGTTGAAGATCCCATGGCCGCGAGGCTTTCTCCGGCTCGTCATTGCGCGTCGATAAAGCGCGCATGGCTGCGAAGCCGCCGATGCCCATAGGCGTAACGCAGGCTTCGCTTCCGCCGCAGATCATCACATCCGCATCTCCGTGCTGGATCAGTCGGAACGAGTCGCCGATCGAATGCGCGCTCGTCGTGCAGGCCGTTGCCGTCGCCGAGTTCGGGCCTTTCGCCTGATACCGGATGGAAACGTAGCCGCTCGCCAGGTTCACAATGCAGGACGGAATAAAGAACGGTGATATGCGGCTGGGGCCGCGCTCGAGCAATATTTTGTGCTCGCGCTCGATCACTTCGAATCCGCCGATGCCGCTGCCGATGTAAACGCCGGTTGATTCTTCTTCCTCGGGTTTTATTTTCAGCCGCGCTGATTCCACCGCGAACTGGCTCGCCGCCATCGCGAATTGGATGAACCGGCCCATCTTCTTCACGTCTCTTTTATCGACGTAAAGCAGCGGGTCGAAGCTCTTTACCTCACCCGCAATGCGGCACGTAAAGTCCTTCGCGTCGAACTGCGTGATTGGCCCGATCCCATTCTTGCCCTCGCAAATCGCGGTCCAGCATTCCTGCGTCCCAGTGCCGACCGAGGACAACAGGCCAACACCGCTGACGACTACTCTTCGCGGCCATCGCTGTTGCATGCTCATGCGGCTTGGGCGGGGCTCATACTGTCTGCGCGGCCCATGCTGTTGCGCGCCGCGTTAAGGGTAAGCTCAACTTTTTTTCTTGGATTCGATGTAGTCGATCGCGTCCTTCACGGTCTTGATCTTCTCCGCGTCTTCGTCCGGAATGTCCAGATCGAAAGCTTCCTCAAAGGCCATGACGAGCTCCACGATGTCGAGTGAATCCGCGCCGAGATCGTCGACAAAAGACGCGCTCGGGTCTACCTGGTTTTCATCCACGCCCAGTTGTTCTACGATGATCTGCTTGACTCTTTCGGGTACGGACATTCCTTGTTCTCCTGTATTCGCAAAGCTTATCTGCCACCCGGCGAAGCCGCGCGGGCCAACACTCTAAACTACATCATCTATCGAGCCGAAGGATCTGGGCGGATACGCGACTGCGCAACTCAGTCAATATTCTAGCCGCCCCTCCCGCGTGCGTTTCAAGGAACGGCTGCGCCTGCCCGCCAAACGCGCCGGTAATATGTAGATGTTGTCCCGCGCTTTGCGTATCTTGTATCTGCACGGATTTGCCTCGAGCCCCGGTTCGAGAAAGGCGTGCTTTTTTGCCGAGAAGCTGCGCGAACGAAACCTTCTCTTGGAAATACCCGATCTGGCGGCGGGGCATTTTGAGCGGCTGACGGTCACCACCCAATTGGAACTCCTCGAGCGAATCCTCCGGCATGAACCTGCGATTCTCATCGGATCCAGCCTGGGCGGATACCTCGCGGCGCTCTACGCCTCGCGGCATCCCGAGATTCAGCGGCTGCTTCTGCTCGCTCCTGCTTTCGATTTCAATCGCTTGTGGCGCGAGGAACTCGGGCCCCAGCGGCTGGCGGATTGGGAACGCAACGGCTCCATGCCGGTTTATCATTACGCAACCAGCGGCGAGGTGCCGCTCGATTTCGAATTCCTCCGAGACGCGAGCCGCTACGGGCCTTTCCCCGATTTCGCTCAGCCGGCGCTGATCCTGCATGGAAACCAGGACCAAGTCGTCCCCGTCGAGCTGTCTGTCCGGTTCACCGAGGCGCACCCTAACGCTCGCCTGATCCGCCTTGATTCGGGTCATGAGCTGACGGATGTGCTCGAGGCAATCTGGCTCGAATCGGAATCGTTTTTGATGGCTAACGAACTCAGTTCGCAGTGATAAACTGAAGGAGCCGGTCAAAAGCTTCGCTGGTCAGATTCTTGGAACTGTGATTTTTCGCACCACGTCCAACGGATGCAAACAACAGGTCGTGCTGAGTAAAGACGGAGTGCGCCGTGGCTAGCGATGAAATGAATTTTACTGGAGAGCATCCACAAATGCCCCCGCCGCAAGATGCCCATCTGGATCGCTTGCTTTTGAGCACCGATCTCGAAGAACCTTGGTTCAAGTCTGTGATTCGGGCGATTCGGGAGAAAATGAATCCTCCCAACCTGCCGCCGCTCGAGCTCACTTCGCGGCCGATCGAATCAAGCGAATTCGGCGACATGGCAAAGATCGAGCAGCCATGGTTCAAGTCGCTCGTGACCAACATCCGCGAATTGATCCATCCGCCCAAGCTGCCACCGCTCGAAGTGACTTCGAAGCCGGTGGAAGTAGGTTCCATTTGGGGCGCCTATCAGGGTGGTGAAAAAAAATCCGGCGCGGTTTCAATTCTAATTCACGTGGCCGTGGTCGGGTTATTGTTTTTGGTATTCCAATCGCCTGCCGTGCGAAAGCTTGTCAAGGATACAGGGACAATCGTCTACTTGCCGGCTTATAAGCTGCCGGCGGCGGCTGAACAATCTGGCGGTGGTGGCGGCGGCGGCCAGAAGATGCCGACGCCGGTGAACCATGGCGAGGCCCCTAAGTTTGCACGCAAGCAATTCATTCCCCCCGCATTAGCAGTGCCCAAACCGGTCCTGCCGGTTACGCCGACTATTACGGCGCCCACCCCGCAGATTGTTGCCGATAACTACGGCGATCCCATGACCAAGATGCTGCAGAATTCCGGCGGCCAGGGTGCGAACGGTTTAGGCAGCGGTACTGGTGGCGGAGTTGGACCGGGCAATGGCAACGGCTACGGACCTGGTTCGGGCGGTGGTGTCGGTGGCGGAGTCTTCAAAATTGGCGGAGATGTTTCGCAGCCCATACCGATCTATAAGATCGAGCCGGAATATTCGGAAGAAGCGCGCAAAGCCAAATACTCTGGCACGGTACTTCTCCAGGTCATCATCGACGATCACGGCTTAACACGCGATATTCACGTCATCCGGCCGCTGGGATTGGGCCTCGATGAAAAGGCCATTGAAGCGGTTGCCAAGTGGCGTTTTCGCCCGGCAATGCGCGGCGGCCATCCGGTCGCGGTTCAAGCGAATATCGAAGTGAACTTCCGGCTGCTATAGCCTTTACCGGCTCTCGGGCCCGCCTTCGCGGCGCATCTCGCAATTAAGTAGGAAATCGACCTTTCCATTCATCTCGGCCATCTTAATCGTCATCTCCGCGTTCGCTTTCTCGGCGCGCTTAAACAAATCATCGTGTTCCGCGAGCCATTCGGCATGTTTCCGCACCATCTGGCTCATGCGAGTCTCTAGATGTGTCATGACGATGAATGCGTGTTTCAGCGCGCGATAGGAATTATCTAGGCGGTCGAGGCGATGCTCTATATCCATGCGCCGCTGGTGCTCGCCGTTTCCTTCGGGCATGCCTCCATCCTAGCTAGTTTTCGCCGCGAACAGCCCTGCATTCCTCGCAGGGGCAGATCTTTCGCAGATGATCAAACGAATAAATGCCGGTGCTGTGCCCGTCATTCCAAAAGATCCGGATAGCGTATTGACCAACCGGCTCGACTGAGTTCATCTTCAGTGCGGGCTTGTACATCTGGAACGGGCTCGGATTCGCGTAATTCGATTTCTGCGGCTCGGTTCCATGAGCCCCGGTACAACTCGCGCAGGGGCATTCATCCCGCAGATAGGCGAGCGAATAGTCGCTATGATGGCCGTCTCGCCAGTCGACTTTGATGCCCGTGGATTTCGAAATGGCTATGTGCTCTGGATCGGCGAGTGCCGCACTTTCGATTTCTCTCTGCATCTTATTGACTAATGGGTGCGCGCTCGATGTCCCGGACTCCTGGGATGCGGCGGAAAGCCGTGACGACGCGCTCCAACTGCTTCTTGTCGCGAACTTCCATCGTGATGTCGACGATAGCGCTTTCGTCGGTCCGGGAAGAATCGCCCCGTGCTTCAAGCGTTCGGATGTTGCTCGATTCCGCGTTCAGGATCGAGGTGAGCTGATGAAGAATGCCGGGTCGGTCGTCCGTGTAGATGACGACTTTCACTGGGAGTGGATCGCTTGCGCTGCGAGCCCACTCGACGTCGATTTTACGCTCGGGCTCATACATGAGGTTCTGTACGTTCGTGCATTGAACCGAGTGGACGGCAATGCCTTTGCCGCGCGTGATGTATCCGACGATCCGCTCGCCGCGAACAGGGTTGCAGCACTTCGCGCGATAAACCATCACATCATCGGCCCCTTTCACGGTGATCGTCAGATCGCCATCGCCGATCGGGGCGCCGGGAGATTGTTGTGGGCGGGGAACTGGCGGTCCCGCCGGAGCCAGCTCGGGTGCTGAAATCTCCTCGGGTGCGACTTTCTGCAACACCTGCCGCGCCGAATACTTGCCGAATCCGAGCGCCGCATACAGGTCCTCAGTCTTGCTGACGCCGTATTCAGACGCCACCGATTCGAGATCGCTACTCGAAATCTTGCCGAGGCTGACTCCCATCCGGCGGGCCTCTTTCTCAAGCGATTTCTGGCCGATTTCGACCGCCTTTGCGCGCTCTACCGCATTGATGACGTGCCGGATCTTATTCCGCGCCCGCGTAGTTTTGACCACCGCGAGCCAATCGCGGCTCGGTCGATGGCCGGGCTGAGTCAAAATTTCGACCACGTCGCCGTTGCGCAGCAAGGATTTCAGCGGCTTAAGCGAGCCGTTGACGCGCGCGCCCACGCACGTGCTCCCCACGTCGCTATGAATGGCATAGGCGAAATCGATCGGGGTCGCATCACGCGGCAAAACGATCACGCGGCCGCGCGGTGTGAACGTGTAAACCTCTTCCGAATACAGATCCACTTTGAGCGTCGAAAGGAAATCGCCCGAATCGTGCATATCGCGCTGCCATTCGACCAATTGCCGCAACCACGCGATGCGCTGATCGTCCGCCGCCGGGCCTTTGCTGCCCTCCTTATATTTCCAGTGCGCGGCGATGCCTTCTTCGGCAATCCGATGCATCTCCTGCGTCCTGATCTGCACTTCGAACGTCACGCCGCCGGGGCCTATCACAGAAGTATGCAGCGACTGATATAGATTCGGCCGCGGCATGGCGATAAAGTCTTTGATCCGGCCGGGGATCGGATGCCATTCGTTGTGGATGACTCCCAGCGCGGCATAGCAGTTCTTCACCGAATCGGTGATGATCCGCACCGCGAGTATGTCGTAGACCTGGTCCAGCGTGATCTTTTGCCGTTTGAGCTTGTGGTACACCGAATACGCGCGTTTCAGCCGTCCTTCGACGCGCGCGGGAACGTCTTCGCGCGCGAGTTTGTGCTCAATATGGCTTTGCAGCTGGTGCAGCCACTCTTCATGTTCCTGGCGCTTCGACTCGATCTCGCGCAACAGCTCGGCGGATTCCTCCGGATGCAGCGTTTCGAACGCCAGGTCCTCCAACTCGCCGCGTACCTTTCCCATCCCGAGACGATGCGCAATCGGTGCGTAGATATCGATCGTCTCCTGGGCAATCGCGGTCTGCCTTTCCCGCGGCAAAGATGCGATGGTTCGCATGTTGTGCAGCCGATCGGCCAGCTTCACGATGATTACGCGGATATCGCCCGTCATCGCCAGCAGCATTTTGCGTAGGCTCTCGGCCTGCCGGTCTTCCCGATTGGCGAGGCTGATCTTGCTGAGTTTGGTAACGCCATCGACGCACCGCGCCACGTCTTCCCCGAACTGCTCTTTGATGTCATCAAGCTTGGCCGCCGTATCTTCGAGCACGTCATGCAACAGGCCGGTTTCAACGCTGACTGTGTCCATCTGCATGTCGGCGAGGATGTGCGCGACCGCCAGAGGATGCGAAATGTAGGCCTCGCCGGATTTCCGCCTCTGATGCTTGTGATGCTCGGCGGCGTAGCGATACGCGCGGTTGAGGCCGGTCAGGTCTTCCTTTGGCCGAAGCGCCCGGATCTTGTCCTCCAGGGTGCGGTAAAGCTCCTCAGCCTGGGGCAACTCCAGAACGATAGTAGACATCGATGCTTACCTACTAGGTTAGATCAGAGTGCGACGCTTCACGATTCGGTGCAGGGATGCTACTGCAGGCTGTTCAAGAGCTCCTTCGAGATTGGCCAGTTGCCGAACACCTTATTCCCTGAGGCGCGAAAGCTGCCTTGGGTCAGCAGCGTTCCGAGATCGGAGCCATTCGGCGGCGTGTGCTGGCGCGCAAATGCAAGCTTCAGAAACTTGGTCTCGAGTTCGAGCTGGTTGCGCATGCTTTGAGCGGTAATTGCGTTGGCGCACTCGGCCTTCAGCTGCAATTGGAACTCTGCCTCGCCCGGTGGGGATGCTGGGCCAAGCGACAGCACGACGGAGTCGGCGGACTGCAGCGAGATCGCAAAAATGCGAATCGCGGTTGGTAACGCGGTAGTGTTTTTAAGAACAGCTTGCGACAGGCTAACCCAGAGCGGCTCCTGCGGAACAGCCCGCGTGATCTCGTGCCTGTCGCGCAGGACTCGCGCGGCGACGCGGTTCCCGCTAATCGCAAGCGCCATCACGTCGGGCTGAAGCGGGAAAAAAGAGGCCCATCGGCCGGTAGTGCTCGAAGGCGTTTCGCAGAAGCGGTTCTTGCACCTGCCGCCGTGTTTTCTTGCGTAGCCGCGCAGCAGAGTCCAATCGAAGCGGCCCCGAATGAGAAGGCAAACCTGTGCCGCATCGGCTGACCCGGCGATCGCGTTAATATCCTTCGTGTAATCGAAATGCGTTTCGCGCACGAACGCGCTGTAATCGCTATCTTTCGCCGTCGCTGCGCCGGCCAGAAGCCGCAGTATGCCCGCGCGCCGCAGCGTATCCACATTGACGAAGAACACCGTTGCATTCGTTTGCGGCAGGAAGCTGAACAGGTCGCGATCCGAGCGCACCAAACGATGGCGATAATAATCAATCCCCACTGCCGCGCCGAAAATGACTGCGGCGAGCAGGATGAAACTAATCCAGGGCTTGCGCACTTAGGCGGGCGCCAGTTCGGAAACTCGCGCCGCGGACCACAGATTGATGTAAGGCTTCAATTCCTCCATCATGCCTGCGAATTGCTGAAAATTGAGCGATTGCGCGCCGTCGCTCATCGCCTTTTCGGGATTCGGATGCACTTCGACGATCAAGCCGTCGGCTCCGATCGCGACCCCTGCGCGCGCGAGCGCCGGAACAAGGCTGCGTCTGCCCGTTGCATGGCTGGGATCGAGCACCACGGGCAAATGTGAAAGCTCCTCGAGTACGGGAACCGCCGTGATATCGCAGGTGTTGCGAGTTTCGGTTTCAAATGTCCGAATCCCGCGCTCGCATAGGATCACATTCGCATTCCCATGCGCCACGATATATTCGGCCGACATCAGCAGCTCCTTGATGGTTGAACTGAGACCCCGCTTCAACATGACGGGACGATTCGCCTTGCCCAAAGCCTTGAGCAAAGCAAAGTTTTGCATGTTGCGCGCTCCGATCTGCAGGACGTCTGCGTATTCAGCTACCATGCTGACGTCGCTATCGCTCATCACTTCGGTAATGACGCCGAGCCCGGTCTCTTCTTTGGCGCGCCGCAGGAGCTTCAGCCCTTCGAGTTCCATGCCTTGGAAATCGTATGGCGACGTGCGAGGCTTAAATGCGCCGCCGCGTAGAAGTTTCGCGCCGTGCCGCGCCACAAATTTAGCCGTTTCCAGAATTTGCTTCTCGTTTTCGACGGAGCAGGGCCCCGCCATGACGATGAACTCGTCTCCACCTATAAAAGCGCCATTGACCTGAATCTGCGACTTAACCGGACGAAATTCCCGGCTGACGAACTTATACGGCGCGGAAATGCGAACTGCTTTTTCCACTTGCGGCATGGCTTCGAGCGATTCCAGGCAAGCCGTGACATCCCCCACGCCAACTACTCCGATTACCACCCGTTCTTCACCTTCGATTGAGTGAACCTTGTAGCCGAAATCGCGAATGCGCTCGCAAACCGCGTCTATTTCCTGCCGCGTGGCATGCAGCTTCATCGAAATAATCATTTCTTCCATTGTCCACTTGACCCGGCGCGGACGAACCGTTTCCCGGTGATAACATTGAGTTTTCCCCATGAAATTGGCTATTTGTGTCGCTCTAGCGGGGACTGCGGTTTTCTTGCCTGCGGCGCAACAGAGCCAGCCGAAAACGGCCGCTTCGTCGAAGTCCAGGCCTACGAGCAAGAGCGCGAAGTCCGTTTCCTCAACCAAAAGACGTAAAACCAGGCGGGCTGCGAGGCCGAGCTATCAGGCGCATCCGGACCCGGACCGCTATCGGCAGATCCAGCAGGCGCTTGCCGATCGCGGATATTTTAAAGGTGACGTCAATGGGCAATGGGGCGACGATTCAGTGGATGCGCTGAAGCGTTTTCAGGCCGATCAGAAATTGCAAAACGATGGAAAGATCAATTCACTCACGCTGATTGGTCTGGGCCTCGGTCCCAAGCACGACACCACCACGTTAATCGCACCGCCTCCGAAACCTGCACCCATTCCGGCTCCTGCTGCAAACGCCCCCGATACCACTCCACCTCCGCAGTAGAACTCAGCATGCCTAAGTGCCCGGTCTGTGCCGGTGAGGTATTTACTACTCTGGTTCCTGCGCGCAAGATTGACGAAGAATGCCGCATGCGCGAGCGTTTCGTCAACCGGCGGTTAGCGCGTCCCGCTGCTGCCGACGAGTTAAAGGACCTTACGGACTTCTTTCACCAAGCCGCGGCCGACATTCTCGCCTGCGCGGGATGCTGGTTGCTGTTCCGGCAGGAGCATGAAAAACCTCCGGCCCAGACATACTCGCGAGACGAATATGATCCCGAGCTGATGGAGCGCCTGTATCCGCAATATCTCAATGCATTTCGCGCCAAGCAGAAGCCATATCGGACGCTGCTGCCGGCCGGCGCGCGGGTGATCGAAATCGGGAGCCACTACGGGGCTTTTCTTCAGACCGCGAACGAATGGGGTTGGCACGCCGAGGGAGTCGACGTAGGCCAAGACACCAGCCGGTTTGCTAAATCGAAAGGCTTCGACGTCCACGTATCTGAAGTCGCCGAATGTCACTTCCCCAATGCCCAATTCGATGCCGTTTTCATCTGGAATTGCTTTGAGCAGATCAAAGATCCGAAACCTGTCTTAGCCGAATGCCGGCGCATCCTGAAGCCTGGCGGGCTGCTCACCTTGCGTGTTCCCAACGGGCTGTTCTATAAGATGTGCCAAGCTTTGCTATCCGAGCAGGATGTGGCTCGCGACTCTGCGGAGTTTCTGATCGAAGTCATGGGTTATAACAACCTGCTCGGATTTCCTTATCTCTACGGACATCATCGCGCCACTCTCGAACAGCTCGCGCGATCATTCGATTTTCAAATGAAAGGCTCGCTGAATTCGCAGCTGCTGACGTTGCCGCTTCCCGAAGAGCCGCAGTGGGTAGCCGCTGAAGAACGAATCATCAACAGCGAAGCGCGGCTGCTCGCCGGGCGCGTGCTATCCAAAGCCGGAAAGCTGATCGGGCCGTGGATCGAATTATGGTTCCGCAGCGAACCCGCTCCGGGCTAACACGCGTCAAGGGCCACGTTTGTGGGAGACGCTAGCCTAAGAAGTTGGATCTCTCGACTCCATTGCAATACGTGAAAGGCATCGGACCCGCGCGCGCCGAAATGCTCGCCGCCAAAGGCCTCACGACCGTTTCAAGTCTTCTGTTTTATACCCCTTTTCGCTATGAAGATCGACGGAACGTGAAGCCCATCTCGCAATTAGTTCCGGGTGAGAAGGCCGCGGTGCTGGCCAGAGTTGCAAGCGCGAAGCTCTCTAGCTTCCGGCACAGATCCGTCGGCCTGTTCGAGGCGACGTTTCACGACGGCAGCGGCGTTTCCCTCAAAGCACGCTGGTTTCATGGCGAGCGCTTCGCCGACCGCCTCACCCAGGATACGCATGTCGCGTTGTTCGGCAAAATCGAGTTGGATTCGGGCCGCCAAAAGCTCGTGGTGCAGCCCGAAATAGAGATCCTCACGGAAGGCGAGGAGGAAGACCAAGTCCTGCACTCCGGGCGCATTGTCGCGGTTTATGAAGCTGCGGGAAAAATCTCAACCCGCATCTTTCGCACACTGCTGGACCGCATTTTGAAAGAAGTCCCGATGCCCGAGGATGCGCTGCCCCCAAGCGTTCGCGCTTCTCTAAAGCTGCCGGATCTCGCGACGGCCATTCGCGATGTGCACGTGCCGCCGCCCGATGCCGACGTCCGGTTGCTCAATGAGTTCCGCTCGCCCGCGCAGACGCGCCTGATCTTCGACGAATTTTTCTGGCTCGAATGCGGCATGCTGTTGAAGAAAAATAAAGCGCGCGTCGCCACCGGTATTTCATTCGCCGTTACGGAGCGCGCGCGCGAGCAGATCCGCAAAATGCTTCCGTTCAAGCCCACAAACGCTCAGCGCAGAGTCATGCAGGAGATCGCCGACGACATGAAGCGGCCGCATCCCATGAACCGCCTTCTGCAGGGGGATGTTGGCAGCGGTAAAACGATCGTCGCTGCGCAAGCCGCCGTAATCGCCATCGAAAATAAATATCAGGTCGCCGTGCTCGCGCCCACCGAGATTCTGGCCGCGCAGCACTATGCCTATTTTCAGCGCCTGCTCACGCCGCGCGGATACGTCCTTGCGATGTTGACCGGCTCCTCCACCCAACGCGAAAAGGAGCAGATCAAAAGGCTCATCGCGGGAGGATATGTGCACGTCGTGATCGGCACTCACGCGCTGATTCAAAAAGACGTCGAGTTCGCCCACCTCGGTCTGGCCATCATCGACGAGCAGCATCGCTTTGGTGTCGAACAGCGCCTGAGACTCTCTCAAAAAGGCTTGCAACCCGACGTGCTGGTCATGACCGCGACTCCGATTCCGCGTACTCTGGCGCTCACGATCTACGGTGATCTCGAAGTATCGAGTATCGACGAATTGCCGCCCGGCCGCAAGCCGATCATCACTAGACATGTGCCCGAATCGCGTGTGGAAGCCATCTACGCGTTCGTAGCGCAACAGATTGAGGCAGGCCGTCAGGCCTACGTGGTCTATCCCGTGGTGGAAGAAAGCGAGACGGCTGCCGTGAAGGCAGCGGAAAAGATGTTCGCTGAGCTATCGCAAAGAGTTTTTCCAAACCTCCGGGTCGGCCTGCTGCACGGTCGGTTAGGCGCGCAGGAAAAAGAAGCGGCGATGCGCAGCTTCCAATCGGGCGAAACGAAAATTCTGGTTTCTACCACGGTAATTGAGGTCGGCGTCGATGTGCCGAACGCGTCCGTCATGGTCATCGAGCAAGCGGAGCGCTTTGGGCTCGCGCAAATCCATCAATTGCGCGGGCGTGTCGGCCGCGGCCCTCATCAAAGTTACTGCATCCTGGTCACTGGGAAGCTGAGCGATGTCGCCCGCGAGCGCATCCGCACGCTGGTCGAATCGAATGACGGTTTTCACATCGCCGAAATGGATATGCGGCTGCGCGGTCCGGGCGAATTTTTCGGCACCAGGCAGGCCGGCATTCCGGGATTGCAATTGGCAGACCTGCTACGCGATGCGGACGTGCTCGAAACCGCCCGTCAGGAAGCAAGCGCGTTCATAGAGCGCAAAGACGCAGACGAATTGCATGCCGCTGTGCACTACATCCAGGAGAACTGGCAGCGCAAATACGGCTTTGTGCAGGTCGCCTGACTCTCTTGATGAGGTAGGCATGAGAGTCATCGCAGGCCGCTTTCGTAGCCGCAGATTGAAGAGCATTCCAGGGCAGACGGTGCGTCCCACGCCAGACCGTCTGCGCGAATCTTTGTTTTCGATTCTCGCGCCGCGCTTAGAAGGCTCGATTTTTCTGGACGCCTATGCCGGAACCGGCGCAGTTGGCATTGAAGCGCTCAGCCGTGGCGCAAAACACGTGCTGTTCATGGAGCACAATCATCGAGCAATTACGGTCTTGCGCGAGAATCTTGCTTCGCTCAACATTAGCGACGAAGCAACCGTCGTGCGCGGCGCAGCAGCCGTTTTGTTGCCCAATTACCCAGCTGATATTGCCTTTATTGACCCGCCTTATGATCACGAAAAAGAATACGCGAGTTCACTGCTCGCTCTCGCGGCTACGTCAATGCCGACTAGCGGTCGCGCAGCATTCGTCGCGGCTCGAGCTCGACGAACATTACGCGACGCTCGCAAGAACGCGCGTTGTGAAGCAGGGCGATAACTGGTTAACTTTTTACGAGCCGGCGAGCAGCAGATGAATGTCCATCACATTCGTACCCGTCGGGCCGGTCTTCGTCAAATCCCCTAGCGCATCAAAAAAAACGTAAGAATCATTCGCCGCCAGGTGCTGAGCCGCATCAATACCGAGCCGCCGCGCTCGCCGCTACTGTTTCGCCTGTTGCCATGGCGCCCGCGGCATCGGTCGGCCCGTCGCTTCCGTCCGTCCCGGCGCTCAAGACCAGCACATTGCTCAATCCTTGAACCGCGATCGCCGCAGCGAGCGCGAATTCCTGATTGCGCCCGCCCTTTCCTCCTCCACGCACTCTGACCGTCGTCTCGCCGCCCGACAATATGCAGGCCGGCGGCTTTACGGGAACTCCCGCTGACACGATCTCACGAAGAATTTCCGCATGCACTCGTGCCACTTCGCGCGCTTCGCCCTGCATGGTGCTCGAAAGGATCAGCGTATGAAATCCCAGCTTTCTTGCCTCTCGCGCACCCGCCTCGAGCGCCAAACGATTGCTGCCGATCACCACGTTATGCACCTTCGCGAATAGCGGATCTCCGGGTTTCGGTGTCTCTGCAATTTCCCCTCGCGCGCCTGCCGCCAGATGCTCGCGCACGACCTGCGGCACCCGATCCATCAGCCCGAATTTCTCCAATACCGCAATTGCGTCCCCAAACGTGGAAGAATCCGGCGCTGTGGGTCCTGACCCGATTACGTCCAAAGCATCGCCAATCAACATCGGAAAGCAACAATGCAATAACCGTGGCAGGATACGCCAGCGCAGCCATTCGCCCGCCCTTGAGAAACGATAGATGCTTGCGAACCGCGTTCAGCTCAAAGATGTTCGCGCCCGCTCGCAAGAGCAAGTCAGTCGTCCTCTGCTTCGCGGCTGAGCGTGATCGGCTCCGCAGGTGCAGGCAAAAGCGCGGAAGCGCCGCCCGAAATCGCAACCAGCAACAGATCGCGTGCGTTCAGCTCGCTGCAAAAGGTTTTGAATCGCACAGGGAAGCTTCCAGGCCCGGCGCGATCCGGAATCGGGTGTCCGGCCTGGAATACCTGCAGATGGCTGGATCGCAGTTTTGCATGCCCACATTTCGTAACGGTGATGCCTCCGCTGAGTCGTGGCCCCATGATCGTCTCAACCGCGGCAGCCATCTCGAGAGCCGCCTTGCCTGCCGCGATCAGAAAAACACGATCGAACTCGTTGAGCACTAGGCGAAGTTTCCCGATCCGCAGAACTTTTCGATCTATCGAGAGATGCCGCCTCACGGCCTGCCGGACGTCAGCCGCCGCAAGCGCAGCGCGAAAAATCGCCTGGGCCTCGCGTCTGAGCTTCGCCTCGCCTCGCTTCACGCGTAAATTAGAAAATCGGAAGCGCGAGAATCTTTTGCACGATCTCGCCGGCCTCGGAGGTGTCCACGTCAACTCGGAAGTCGGCGCGCGCATATAGCGGACGCCGGTCCTCGAACAACTTGGCCAGCACTCCGCGATCCTGCGCCAGAGGCCGCGTCGTATCCTCGCCCAAGCGCTTGCGCACCGTTTCGAGCTCGCAATCGAGCCACACCGTCACGCCATTATTCTGTATCAATTGCCAATTGCTCGGCCGCACAAACGCTCCACCGCCCAGAGCCATGACGCACGGATCGCCGGCTTCGATTCGAGACACGCAGTTGCGAATCATCTGCGCCTCGAGTTCGCGGAATCGCGCCTCGCCGTGATCGCGAAAAATATCGGCGATGCTTTTGCGCTCCTGCGCCTCGATATTCGCATCGATATCGACGAAGCACCACCCCAACTCGTCCGCCAGAAGCCGTCCAATCGTGGTCTTACCGGCAGCCATGAACCCGACCAGATAAAGCCCCGGCGTGCGCTTGAGCCTCAGTATCACTATTCTGATCGTAGCCCCGACTGCGCGAATCCGCAGGCCCTCGCGCCACGCTCGACGCGGCAAGCGCACAGGCCGCGGGGCACTCGGGCCGCAGGCCTGGGTCGGGCCGTTGTGCGCGGCCCATTCAAGCATAATGGGGACATGAGCGCGCAGTTTCTTCCTTTATTCCCGCTCTCAGTGGTGCTCCTGCCCGCGACACCGCTGCCTCTGCACATTTTTGAAGATCGCTACAAAGAAATGATGGGTGAGGTCATTGCGGCCGCCGCCGAGTTCGGCGTCGTGATGGCCAAAGACGATGGCATTGTCAACGTGGGATGCACCGCAACCGTCGATCGCGTCGTCCAGCGCTATCCGGACGGAAGGCTCGATCTGGTCGCCATCGGCCGGCGGCGATTCCGGGTCGTTTCGCTGAACGATGATAAGCCATACCTCCGCGCGGCCGTCGAATATTTCAATGACGAAGAAGCCGCCCAGGTGCCGCTCGATCTGCGCAAACGCGCCATCGCCGGCTTTCAGCGCCTGCGCGAGATCGAAGAGCCAAGCGTAGTCATTGAGCCTGCGCTCGAAGCGCCTCAGCTCAGCTTTCAATTGACGCAGTTCATCTCGGATTTAGATAAGCGCCAAACGGTGCTTTCGCTGCGATCCGAAACCGAGCGGCTGCAATTCCTCATAGGCATCCTGCCCGGCTACATCGCGCAGCGCGAGCAAATCACGCTCGCGAAACGAGTAGCGCCACTCAATGGCCACGCCAAGCACGTCTCCGGATTCCGAGGCGAGACCGATTGATGCGCCAGCATCTCATCTTTGACGCCGACGACACTCTTTGGGAAAACAACATCTACTTCGAATCGGCTTTCGATCAGTTCTGCGACTATCTTGCCCACTCGTCCATGTCACCCGCCGAGGTTCGTAAGACGCTGGATGAAATTGAACGGGCCAACGCCAAAATTCACGGCTACGGTTCTCGAAATTTCGCGCGCAATCTCGCCGAGTGTTACCGGCATTTGGCCGAGCGCGAAATCGCCGATGCCGATCTGCATGCCGTGCAGGAGTTCGCTCACGCAATTCTCGAACACCCGATCGAGCTCATAGACGGCGTCGAAGACACCATCGCGGAACTAGCCTCGCGGCACGAGTTGACGCTGTTCACCAAGGGCGACGCTGACGAGCAGCGCATCAAAATCGGCCGCTCTGGGTTGGCGCGCCATTTCCAGCACACCGCTATCGTCAAGGAAAAACACGAGCCTGCTTATCGCCTGCTTGCCGAAGAGCGCCGTTTCCATCCCGACAAGACCTGGATGGTCGGAAACTCGCCCAAGTCCGATATCAATCCTGCATTGGCTGCGGGCTTGAACGCGGTGTATGTGCCTCATCCGCGAACCTGGAGCCTCGAACACGAAGACGTTCCGGAGAGCCATCCCCGCCTGCTGCGGATCGAGCGCATTGGTGAGCTGACCCGCTATTTCTAACGGATCCAAGAGCCCGCTGGACGTGATAACGTGTTCAGCATGCGTTTGCGGACTATTGGATATCTTGCCACTTGCATGCTCATGGTTCTTGCTGCCTCGAACACGACCACGTGGGCGCAATCGAAGGCCGAGACTCCCCGCCAGACGGTAGCGAGAATTTTCGCGTATGTGAACAAGAACGTTCTCACCATGGCCGAAGATTTCCCCGCCGATAAGTACGATTTCCGCGCCAAACCGGAGATGCGTTCTTTCGGCGAAGTAATCGTGCATATCGCATCCGGAAACGTTTTTGCGGCGAAGGCCGGCCGTGGCGAAAATGTGCAATGGACCGAACTCGATCCGAAGAACTACCGCACCAAACCTGAGATCGTGGCGCTTCTCCGCAAATCCATCGACGATTCCACCGCGGCACTCAATGCACGAACTGATCAAGACTTTGTAAAGTCTTTGGGGCCTTGGCCTGATGTAACCGAACACTCAGCCGAGCATTACGGGCTGCTCGTCGCCTATTATCGACTGAACGGGATTGTCCCCCCATCGTCGCGCCCGAAAACCAAATAATTCCCGGTTTGCGAGAAACTCGGCACCTGGCGCCTCTCAGTTACGTCTAAACCTGCAATCTTCGGCTGAGGAGCGAACCATGGTTCGTGTTTCTGCCTTTTTCGATTCGCTGGCGCAGGACCTGCGATACGGCTTGCGGATGTTGATCGCCAAGCCCGGATTCACTGCCGTCGCGGTGCTATCGATTGCGCTAGGTATCGGGGCCACCACGGCCATTTTCAGCGTCATCTACGCCGTGCTCGTGGATCCATATCCTTATCGCGCCGCGGACCGCATTGGCTCGCTCGGCATGACCACGCCGCGCGGCCCGTGGCAATTCGACTACGCCATGGCGCAATACCTGGAGATAAAAAGCCACATGCGCTCCATGGAGGATGCCGTCGCCGTCAACAGAAGACAGGTGGTCTTGACTGGCAAAGGTCTGCTGCCGGAGGTCGTGATACAGGAAGACAGCTCGCCAAATATCTTTGACTTTTTCGGTGTCCCGCCGCTCTTCGGCCGCGTCTTCACGCCGAGGGATTTCCCGGCCGGGCATGCGCCCGAACAGGTTGCCGTCATCAGCTATCGCTTTTGGCAGCACGAATTTCAGGGAAACCGCAACGTGCTCGGCCGAAAAATGATCTTGAATGATAAACAGTACACGATCATCGGCGTGCTTCCCATCCGCTTTACATGGCACGATTCGGACGCCTACACGCCGATGGAAGTGCGGCCCACCCTTCAGGATTTCGTTCAGGTCTTCTTTCGCATCAAACCAGGCGTCACACAACGGCAGATTGCCACCGAGTTCAACCCCTTCTTTGAAAAATTTCGCAAGCAGGTTCCTCGATTCTTTTACCCGGAGGGACGCCTTCAGACCAAGTGGACTAGCGTCAACGAAGGCATCCTGGGAAAATTCGCCACGACTTTGCTGGTTTTGTTTGGCGCAGTCGTGTTGCTCCTGCTGATCGGTTGTGGCAATGTAGCGAACTTGCTGTTAGCCCGCGCGGCGACCCGTGGCGGCGAGATGGCGATTCGGGTCTCGATCGGCGCAACGCGCACGCGCCTCATACACCAGATGCTGACCGAGAGCGTTCTGCTGGCGGTCACAGGAGGACTTCTCGGCGTAGGTCTCGCTTTGGCCGGCGTAAAAGCAGTCGTGGCGCTCATGCCGGAGTATTCGATTCCGCATGAAGCGATCATTGCAGTGAATTGGCCGGTACTGTGGTTCGCCGCGTCCGTCTCCGTTCTGACGGGGATCATGTTCGGACTAGCTCCGGCTTTGAATATTTCGAGCACAAAGCAGGCCCACGTGCTGAGGAGCACTTCAAAAGGCGCTGGTGTGGGGCTCGGCAACAAGCAGTTCCACAACGCCCTTATGATTTTCGAAATTACGCTGTCTCTTGTGCTGCTAACTGGCGCCGGACTAGCGCTCAAAGGGCTCATCGGGCTGCAAAATCAGCGTTTGGGTTATGATCCCGCCCGTGTGTTGACGTTCATGCTTCCGGCGGAAGGCAACTATGGCACGTGGTCAAGCCGGCGAGGTTTTTTCGAGGAAATGCTTGGCCAATTCTCGCGCATTCCGGGTGTGCAGACCGCCGCGATGAGCGAGATGGGCACACCTCCGTGGAACGGATGGAACACCAAAGTCGGATTCGACGATCGCCCGGCGAACGAACTCGTCTCGGTGCGTTTGAACCTCGTGAGCGAAGAGTATTTCGCGACGGTTCGCACACCGCTGCTGCGCGGGCGCTTGCCCAGCCAGGCGGAAGTCCAGCGCGCCACTCCGGTCGTAGTGGTCAGCGAAGACCTGGTTCGGCGCTATTTCGGCGGCCAGAATCCGGTTGGACGGCATTTGCAGCTCGATGTTTTAAATCAGCCGCTCCCGCGCGAAATCATTAAAGCTCCGCAAATCAGAAACTCGTTCGAGATTGTCGGTGTTGTCGCGACGGCGAAGAACCGCGGCTTGCGGGAACAGCCGGACCCGGCCGTTTTCGTTCCTTATACCGTTCTTTGCGCCCCGGACAATTTCTTCCTTCTGCGAACTGCGTCTGATCCGAAGATGTACATCGATGAAGTGAGAGCGGCCGTGAAAGCCGTAGATCCTCATCGGGCCATCAATCTGGAGCACCCATTAGAATACTGGCTGGATTCGGCGACTGCTTATCCCCGGTTCGCGACGTTTCTATTCGGAGTGTTTGGAGCAGTCGGGATGCTCCTCGCAGCAGCAGGCGTGTTCAGCGTTGTGTCCTACGGCGTGTCCCACCGCACGCGCGAATTCGGGATCCGCATGGCGCTTGGCGCCAGCCGAGCCGATGTCTTGCGCTTGGTTGTGTGGGCGACAGCGCGAGTGCTGGTTATCGGGCTGTTTATCGGATTTGCGTTGAGTATCTTCGCCACTCATGCGTTATCGGATCGCATGGAAGGGATGGGCACAGCAGACGCTTCTCTGTTCACCGCGGTTCCGATCGTACTAATTGCGGCGACGCTGTTGGCGTGCTTTCTGCCCGCTCGCGCAGCGACGCTCGTGCAGCCCATGGAAGCGCTGCGTCACGAGTGAGTCCGCTGGCTCTTTAGCGAAAGGCCTGCGCCGATAGAGACGCAAAGGACAGCAGCGTCGAAGGGAAAATCCCCAGGATGAGAGTCCCGATCGCGCTCGCCCAAAGCGCTACACGAAGACTCGCTGCCGGAGGTGTCAGTTCGGCGGTTGCCGCGCCCGGATCGCGCATGTAAATCGCGACCACAATCTTCAGGTAATAGTAAGCTGCAATCGCGCTGTTGATTAGCCCCAACACGGTGAGCCAGACGAGATGCGACTCAAGCGCCGCGTGAAACACATAGAATTTCGCAAAGAATCCGCCGGTTAGCGGTACACCGATAAGCGAAAACACAAACACAGCCAGCAGCCCGGCCGTTACAGGCTCGCGCCGTCCAAGCCCAGCGAGATCCTCGATCCGCACATATCTTTCCTGCCGCGCGGCGATATGACTCACAACCGCAAATGCGCCGATATTCATCAGCGCGTAGGAAGCGAGATAGAACATTGCAGCGGAAACGCCGATCTGCGAAGCCGCCGTCATCGCGACCAATATATAGCCCGCATGCGCGATCGAACTGTAGCCGAGCAACCGCTTCACGTTCGTCTGCACCAGCGCGGCGAAATTGCCGACAATCATGCTCAGCAGCGCGCATCCCCAAACCAGCGGGATCCAACGCGCATCCAGTGGCCGGAATGACGTCATAAACAGCCGGAAGAATATTGCGAACGCCGCAGCTTTGGGACCCGCCGACATGAAGGCGCTGACGGGTGCCGCGGCTCCTTGATACACGTCTGGCGCCCACATCTGAAACGGCGCGACCGAAACCTTAAACGCTAATCCGACGAAGATCAGCGCAGCCGCGAGGCCCGCAATAATCGAAGGTCTCGTGCCCTGCTCCAAAACGCGGCGGATCTCGTCTAAATTCGTCGAGTCGATGAGCCCGTACACCCAAGCGATGCCGTATAGCAGGAATGCTGTCGCGAATGATCCAAGCAGGAAATATTTCAGGGCTGACTCGTTGTTTCGCCGGTCATCGCGCAAGAATCCAGCCAGGACATACGTGGCGATCGACGAGATCTCAAGACCGATGAAGACCATGATCAGGTCGATTGACGTCGCCAGCACGCATTGTCCCACCAGCGAAAACAAAATCAGCGCATAGTACTCGCCGCGTTGCGCGTGCTCGCGGTCGAGATAGCTGAACGAGGTCAGAACGCATAAAAATCCGACTACCAGCACAAGCCCGCGGAAGAATGTGCCGTAGCCATCGACCGCAATCATGTTCTGAAATGCAGGCCCCGGATCGCTGTATGCCCAAAGATTCGCCCCGAACGCCAGAACAATCCCAACCACCGACAAAACACCGAGCGATAGCTTCTGCCTTTGACTCGTAACTGCTTCGAGCATCATGATCGCGATGCCGAAAACGCTTAAGATAATTTCAGGCAGAAACCGCAAATACTCGACCGCGTGCGGCTGGAAATTACCGAACATCCATGACCCCCGCGATGGCCTGCGGATGCGGCACGGCAATCTGCACCCGATATTCTTCGTTCATTTTGGTCTGTTGCAGCAGGTGCGATGTGGCCGATGAAACCGGTGGCAGAAATGATTGCGTGTAACATCCCAGCCAAACCATCAGCACAACCAGCGGCACGACCGGCGCCCAGTCACGACCTCTTAAATCAGGCATTGCGGTATTTTGCGCCGCTGGTTTGCCGAGAAACGCCCGCTGGTACATCCACAACATGTATGCGGCGGAGAGAATCACGCCCACTGCGGCCCAAGCGGCCCAGGAAAATCTCGTCAGCGCCGCTCCTTGCAATACCAGGTACTCGCCCACAAAATTGCACAACGTCGGCAGCCCGATGCTCGCTAACAAGGCGATCATGAATACGGTCGCAAGACGGGGAGCCGGAGTCGCAATGCCGCCGAAATCTGCGATTTCCAGCGACCCGCGCCGCTGCTCCATGTAGCCGGCCAACAGGAAAAGCGCGCCGGTCGAAAGCCCGTGCGCGATCATCTGGTACACCGCGCCATCCGCGCCCTGCTGATTAAATGTGAAGATCCCGAGAACGATGAATCCAATATGGCTCACGGACGAATAAGAAATCAGGCGCTTGATATTCGGCTGAATCAACGCGATCAGCGCGCCGTACACGATTCCGATGATGGCCAGGACAGCGATCCATCCTGAACACTCACGCGCGCCATTTGGTGCAAGCGTCAGCGAGAATCGAAGCAGACCGTAGGTGCCCATCTTGGACATCACAGCGGCCAGCAAAAAAGTTGCGGGCATCGGCGCTTGCGTATAGGTATCCGGAAGCCATGTGTGCAGCGGAAAGATCGGCGCCTTGACAGCGAATGCCGCGAAGAATCCGAGAAATAGATACAACTGCTGCGTCGGGGAAAGCATCAGCCTTCCGGATTGCAGCGCATTCATGATGCCCACGTAATCGGTCGTGCCGGCTTGGCTGTAGATATAAATGATGGACGCGAGCATGAAGACCGAGCCCATAAACGTATACACAAAGAACTTGACGGCCGTTGCACCGCGCCTCGCGCCCCAACCGCCCACCATCAAGTACATGGGTACCAGCGCAACTTCCCAGAACACATAAAAGACAAATAGGTCGAGCGCCGAAAACACGCCGATCAGTCCGAATTCAAAAAGCAGCAAAAGGGCGAAAAAGTTCTTCCGGCGCTCCTTGATCATGCTCTGCGAAATCCACACGCCGATCGGCAGCAGCAGCGTCGTGAGCAGAATCAACCAGAGGTTGATGCCGTCCACGCCTAAATGCAAGTGGATCTGGATCCCGGGGCTGTCGATCCACGGCTGATTCACTTGCGAGGTGAACTGCGCGCCCGCGTCAATCACCGGTCCGATGAGGCCGAGCGACACAAAGAAAGTGACCAACGACGTGGCCAGCGCTACCCCGAACCCATTTTTTGATTCGCGCGGCGTGAAGAGCACGACGAAAAATCCGATGAGCGGCAGCAGGAGCGTGACACCAAGCAGGCTCATCGCCCACCTCCGGCCAGCCCGAGCACAAAGATCACCAGCAGCGATCCGGCCAATATCCACGTTGCATAATTGCGAATGCTGCCCGATTGCCATCGCCGGAAGATGGACCCCCAGCCGCGAATCACGCGAGCCAGTCCGGTCACAATCGATGTATCGATCACCGCTTCGTCCACGCCCCGCCAGAGAATCAGATTCGATACTGCTTCGAGCGGCCGCACGATCGTTGCTTGGTAAAACTCATCGACGTAATACTTGTTCGCGACCAGCGTGTAAAAACCGCCCAGGCTCGCCTTTAAAGAATCGGCCAGCGCCGGTCGAATCACATAGAGAAACGCCGCGATCACGATCCCAAGTACACCGAAGCAAACGGAGATGATCATGGCCGTGGTGTTCTCGTTCCCGGCCAGCGGATACGCCGGCGAAAGCCACGTCGGAATATTGATGAAGCCTCCGCCTGCCGCAAGGATGGCAAGGATAATCAGCGGCACGGTCATCATAAGCGGGGATTCATGAGGATGATGGTGTCCGCGGTAATCGCCGAAAAAGGCCAGGAAATACGCCCGAAACACATAAAAAGCCGTCATCCCCGCGGTAATTGCGCCGATCCAAAACATCCAGGGCGCATGCGCGTAAGCTGCGGAGAGAATCGCGTCTTTACTGAAAAAGCCCGAAAATGGCGGAATGCCGGAGATGGCCAGGCTCGCTACTCCAAGCGTTACGAAAGTAATTGGCATGGCGCGCCGTAACCCGCCCATGTGCCGCAGGTCCTGTTCGCCGCTCAGGCCGTGAATCACGCTGCCCGCGCCCAGAAACAAAAGCGCTTTGAAGAACGCATGTGTCATCAGGTGGAAGATGCCGGCCGAGTATGCTCCCAACCCAACGCCCAGAAACATATAGCCCAATTGCGAGACCGTCGAATAAGCGAACACCTTCTTGATATCGTTCTGCGTCATCCCGATACTCGCGGCCATGAGCGCGGTAAACACGCCGATAATCGCGACCACGGTCATCGCAACTGGCGTGTGATCGTAAAGGAATGAAACCCGCGCCACCATATACACACCCGCCGTCACCATGGTCGCCGCGTGAATCAAAGCAGATACCGGCGTAGGGGCTGCCATCGCATCCGGGAGCCAGACGTAGAGCGGAATCTGCGCCGATTTGCCCGTCGCGCCTACGAACAGCAGCAGCGTAATCGCGGTCAGCACACCAGCGCGCGCTTCCACCGGCCAAGCCGCTAGAGATCCCGCAATCTTTCCGAAATCGAGCGTGTGGAACGCGACAACTGTCAAAAAGATGCCCAGCGAAAAACCAAAATCGCCGATTCGATTCACGATAAACGCCTTGTTCGCCGCGTTGGTCGCGAACTCTTCCAGGAAATAGAATCCGACCAGGAGGTAGCTGCACAACCCGACGCCTTCCCAACCGACAAACATCAGCAACAGGTTTGCCGCCATGACCAGCACGAGCATGAAGAAGACGAAAAGATTGAAGTAACAGAAGAAGCGGTGGTAACCGCCTTCATGCTCCATGTAGCCGATTGCATAAATATGGATGAGCAGCCCGACGCCCGTAACAATCAGCAGCATCACGGCGCTCAACCGATCCACCACTAGATCGAAGCCGACATTCAGAAATCCGCTCTGAATCCAGTTGAAGTAGTGTTCGCTGTGCGCGGCATTGATCGGCCATAGCTGGGCAAGCACCACCACCACATACACCAACGATGCGGCGACGCTTCCGATCGCGATCGTATTGATCAACGGTCTTGAGAGCCGCTTGCCCCAGAATCCGTTCAGCAGGAAACCGAGTAGCGGAAACAGCGGAATGAGCCAGAGATGCATAATGGATGCTCTAGAGCTTCATCGAATCGACTTCGTCGATCTGCAACGTACCGCGATTTTTGAATACCGTCAGAATAATTGCCAGCCCAACGGCCGCTTCGGCCGCTGCCACAACCATCACGAAGAACGAATAGATGTGCCCGTCGATGCGCTGCCACTTATAGGAGAACGAAACAAAACTCAGATTCACCGCGTTGAGCATCAGCTCAATCGACATGAATACGGTGATGACGTTCTTCCGATAAAGAAACCCGGCTACGCCCAACGCGAACAGAATGCCGCTCAGGATCAAATACCAGGACAACGGAACGGGCGGAATATGGGGCATATTAATCAAGCTCCCTTTGCGCCAGAACCACAGCGCCCAAAATGGCAATCAGGATCAAAACGGAGATCACCTCGAAAGGCAGCAAATATTCGGTAAACAGCATTTCACCGATATGCTGCGCCGTACCGCCAACCCAGCTTCCGAATTCCACCGCGCGCATCGGCGGCAGCAGCGCGCGAATCAGGAAACCGATCACCGCAACAAACGCCAGCAGCAGCGGCAATCCGGCAATCTGCGCGAACCACGATTTGCCGCTGGCCTTCTCGGCCCCCGCGTTCAGCAGCATGATGACCATGATGAACAACACCATCACCGCGCCGCCGTAAACAATCACCTGCGCCATGGCGATGAACTCCGCGCCCAGCAGTAAATACAACACGGCCAGCGAGCCCATTACGCCAATGAGCGACAGTGCGCTCGAAATCGGGTGACGCTGCAAAACCAGGTTAAACGCGCAAGCAATTGCCACAATCGCAAACACGATGAAGAGAATCGTATCCATTGGATGTCCGCTATGTGATCGCGACTAAAAGCGCGGTGATCATGAGGTTCAGAAGCGCGCAGGGAAACAGAAACGTCCACGCGAAGCGCATCAATTGGTCATACCGGAAGCGCGGCAGCGTTCCGCGCACCCAGATGTAGGTGAACAGCAGAAATCCAACTTTGCTCGCAAACCAGAACGCGGGCGCGAGAATGAACTGGAACCACGGCACCGCGAACAGCACCGCCAGCACCAGAAAGGCGAGCCCGAATACAGGAAACGTATAGCGGTCGCGTTTGCGAGCCGGCCGCAGGGCGCTCATGAAACACAAAATCGCGGCGAACAGGAACACCGCGACTGGCACATAATTCGAATACGGCGCGGGAAAAAGCGGCTGCCATCCGCCCAGGAACAGCAGCGTCGCCACGCACGTGATAGTCACCATGTTGGCGTATTCCGCCATAAAGAAACACGCGAATTTCATGCTGCTGTATTCGGTGTGAAAGCCCGCCACCAGCTCGTTTTCCGCCTCCGGCAGATCGAACGGCACGCGGTTCGTCTCGGCGAACGCGGCAATCAAAAAGATGATGAAGCCGAAGATCTGCGGAAACGGCATTTGAAAGATGTTCCAACGCGGAATGAAGCCCAGGTAATAGCCCGCCTGGCTGTTCCCGATATCGCGGAAACTCAAATGATTCGCCAGCAACAACGGCGAGACGATGACCAGCGTCAACGGCAGCTCATAGCTGATCATCTGCGCGCTCGCCCGCAAGCCGCCCAATAGTGAATACTTGTTGTTCGACGACCACCCGGCGAGTGCAACCCCGTAGACGCTGATCGCAGAAATCGCCAGCGCAAACAAAACGCCGACATTCACATCGCTGATCTGCATGTACGTGCGCGTGCCAAGCACGTCGATTTCCGGCCCAAACGGAATGATCGAAATCGAAATCAGCGCCAGGCAAACAGCAATAAATGGCGCGATCACGTAGAAAAGGCGGTTGACATAAGGCGGCAGCAGATCTTCCTTCGTCAGCAGCTTGAACACGTCCGCGAGCGGCTGCATTAAACCGTGCGGTCCCACTCGCAGCGGTCCGGTTCGCGATTGAATATGCGCCAGCACCTTGCGCTCCACCCATTGCAAATAGGCGAGCGTCGTCATGAAAATGCCGAAGACGATGACGATTTTGATGATGCTGACCAGGAAGAAGTTCATCCGTGCTTGAGGGCCTCCATCTGCACGCTTCCCCGTTCCATGATGGGCTCCTTGCCAGGATCTTGATAGAGTGCGCCCGGCGATTCGATCACTCGTTGCAGCATCTCGGAATAGCGGCCGAGCGTGCCCGAGGTGAAAAGCGTGTTGCCCGCCGATCGAATCAGCTCCGGTTGCGAGCGGAATTCGACGTGCCCATTCAGCGGCGTCGTCGCGTCCGCGCCGCCCGTTTCAATCACAGGATAGGAAACGTTGTAGCCCGGAACGGTCTGCCGAATCTCCCGGAATACAGCTTCGGGTGAAGTAATACCCAAATCGCCGCGCATTTCTTTTACCAGCAGCGCGATGATCTCGAAATCCGATTTCGCCCCCATCGTCTTCGCACCGCGGCTCAATTTCTGCACATCGCCGCAAACATTTGTCACCGTGCCGTTCTTCTCATATGCCGATGCCGCTGGAAAGACGACATCGGCACGCCGCGCGGTCTCGGTCAAAAACATGTCGCTCACGACGACGAACGCGTTTCCCGATGCCAGCGTGTACCGTGCCAGCGGATTTGCTCCCACCACCCACAGCGCATCCAAATCCGGCGCCGCGAGAATCTCGTCGTAGTTCAATCCCGGCTCGAGCCCCGCCTCGCGCACGCTCCGATACCCGGGCAGCACATCGGGCAGCACTCCCATATCCGACGCGCCGCGCGAATTCGAATAATCCACCAGGCAAACATATTTCACCGGCTTGCCGAGCGAATCACCGAAAGCAACCAAGCGCCGAATCGCCTCGCCTTTGACCGCCGCTCCAAAAACAATCACCAGTTCCGGCTCGCCGCTCAGCTTTTCCCGCCAGCTTTCGAGGACTTCAAATTCGCCTCCCGGCTCCGTGCGCGCAGTCGTCGCGTAATTGTCCTCGCGAACCGGCCCGGGATTGATCGCGTACACGTGGCCCTTGTTCAATCGCGCGTTGCCCCGCAATTGAAAAGCGACAAAAGGCTGCTCCTGCGCCAGATCGCTATGGATCACCAGCGCGGCCTTAGTCGTAAACAGATCCGATGTCGCCGCCCGCGCATTGGTGCGGCCCTGAAGCGCATCGATCAGCGTCGCGACATCGCCGGTGCGGTGATGGTCGATGTTCGAAGTCCCGAGCACCTCGCGGGCGAATCGCTGCAGTAAATAATTTTCTTCGTTCGACGTGTGATTCGAGCCGATCACGCCGAACTTCCCGTTTCTTCTCAGCTCCGAAAATCGCTTCGCTACGGTCGCTAGCGCCATTCCCCAGGAAACCGGCCGCAGTTCACCATTCGTGCGCACCAAGGGCGTTGTCAAACGCTCTGGATGCTCGTTGAAATCGAATGCATACCGGCCCTTCACGCATAAAAACTCGCCGTTCACGCCGGAGCGGTCGCGGTTATTCGCCCGCATGATGTCCCCGTTGCGCACCCCAAGGGTCGTCTTGCAGCCGTTCGAACAATGCGTGCATACCGTCCCGATATGCTCCATCTCCCACGGCCGCGTCTTGTAGCGATATGTCCCGCTCGTCAGCGCGCCAACCGGACAAATATCGATGCACGCGCCGCACTCGTCGCATTCCAGATGATCTCCGCGGTTCGGAATAATTTCCGACGCCACCCCGCGGTTCGCAATCCCGAGTGCATTCACGCCCAAGCCTTCGCCGCAGATCCGAACGCAGCGATAACAAAGAATGCAGCGCGGCGCGTCGTAAAACACGATCGGCGACCACTGCTTCTCATCGACGTGCACCTTCGGCTCCACGAATCGGCTCGATCCGGCGCCGTACCGGAACACCATGTCCTGCAGTTCGCACTCGCCGCCCTTATCGCAAACCGGGCAATCGAGAGGATGATTCGTCAGCAGAAACTCGAGCGTGCCTTTGCGGGCCTTCCGCACCTGCTCGGAATCGGTATGCACCACCATGTCTTTTGCCACGGGTAGCGTACATCCGACCTGCAGCTTCGGAGTCTTCTCCACCTCTACCAGGCACATGCGGCATGCCGCCTGCAGCGAAAGGCCGTCGTAATAGCAAAATGCTGGAATCTGAATGCCGGCTTGCTTGGCGGCATTGATGAGCAGCGTTCCCGCGGGTGCTTCCACTTCGCGCCCATCAATCGTAAATTTGATCAGCTCGGGCATCTAATTCTCACGCCGCCCTAGACAACCACAAGCTCTTGCACCTCATCCAGCGGTTTCGAATTTTTCCTGAGGTATGTTTCAAATTCATCTCTAAACTTCGCGACAAACGCGCCGGTCGGCATGGCCGCCGCATCCCCCAGCGCGCAAAACGTGCGTCCCAGCATGTTAGCGGAAAGCTCTCCCATCAAATCGATATCGCTCAGTTTCCCCCCGCCTTCATGGAAGCGCGTCAAAATCTTTTTAAGCCACGTTGTGCCCTCTCTGCACGGAATGCACCAACCGCAGCTTTCATGCGCGTAAAACTTGATGGTCCGCAACGCGACCGCAACGATATCCGTGTCTTCATCCAACACCACCAGGCCGCCCGATCCCGCCATCGTCTTCGCCTTCGCGAGTGAATCGAAATCATATGGGATATCGCACTCGTCCGCCTTCAGCACCGGCGACGACGACCCGCCCGGAATCACCGCCTTCAGCTTCTTCCCATTGCGCACGCCGCCCGCGACTTCATTAATCAGCCGCAGCATGTTGAATCCCATCGGCAGTTCGTATACCCCAGGCTTGTGCACGTGCCCCGAGACGCACATCAAGCGCGTGCCGCCGTTCTTCGGCGTGCCCAATTGCGCGAATGCCGCTCCGCCTTCACGTATGATCCACGGCACAGCGGAAAACGTCTCGCAATTGTTCAAAATGGTCGGCGATTGGAACGCGCCCACCACGGCCGGAAATGGCGGCTTCAATCGAGGCACGCCGCGCTTGCCTTCGAGCGATTCGAGCAGCGCCGTCTCTTCGCCGCACTCATAAGCTCCCGCGCCCGTGTGCGTATGAAGATCAAAATCCCATCCGGAGCCAAAAATATTCTTGCCCAGGTAACCGCGTTCGTACGCTTCCGCCAACGCGCGATCGAGAATCTCAATCAAATACCGGTATTCGCCGCGGACGAATATGTATCCCTTGTTCGCCCGGATCGTCCAGCCCGCAATCAGCATGCCTTCAAAGAGCTGGTGCGGATCGTTCTCCATCAGCAACCGATCTTTGCAAGTCGCCGGCTCGCTCTCGTCAGAATTGCAAATGATATAGGATGGTTTGCCCGTGTTGCGCGGCACGAAACTCCACTTCATGCCGGTCGGAAATCCCGCGCCCCCGCGCCCGCGCAAAGCCGAAGTCTTCAGCTCTTCGATAATCGCCTCGGGCGTCATTCCGAGTGCTTTTTGAATTGCCTTGTACCCGTCGTTCGCCAGATATGTGTCGAGCGAACCCGCATTGGGCAGGTCAAAACGGTAAGAAATGATTCTCGTCTCTAGCGGGCTTGGTTCGTTATACCGCATCTGCTTAGGATGCTTTCCTCTCGTAGCTGCCGTCGCGCAACGCGTCCATTAATCGGTCGAACCGCTCCGGTGTCACGAAGTGATGGAAATCGTAATTGATCTGAATCGCCGGCGCCCAGGAGCACGCGCCGATGCATTCCACCTCTTCAAGCGAGATCAGCCCGTCAGGCGCAACCTCTTTATTGCCGAGTTTCAAAGTCCGGCTCGCGTGTTCGAACAGTTCTTCGCCCCCGACTGCCTGGCACGCGATGTTCGTGCACACCTGCACGTGAAATTTCCCCAGCGGCTTGCGATGCAGCATCGAATAGTATCCGATCACTTCATCCACTTGCAGCACCGTCACGCCGCAACGCCGCGCCACTTCTTCCACTAGCTCTTGCGTAACGCAGCCAATCTCATCTTGCGCATACAGCAGCATCGGCACCACGGCCGAACGTTGCCGCCCCGGCGGATAGCTGTTCAGCAGCTTCTCAAACCGCTGCTCGAGCGCGGGCGAAAACGTCATCGGTCCACGTCTCCCAGCACAAAATCCATGCTTCCCATCACCGCAATCGAATCCGCAATCAGCACGCCTTCGAGCATCGCTCCCAAGGACTGCAAGTTACCGAAGCTCGGCGTCCGCATAAATACGCGATGCGGCTTTGCCGTCCCGTCGCTCACGATGTAATAACCTAGCTCGCCGCGCGGCGACTCAGTTACCTGATAAACCGAACCCGGCGGCACGCGATACCCTTCCGTCACGATTTTGAAGTGATAGATCAGCGACTCCATTTGAGTCTTCATCTGTTCGCGATCGGGCAACAGAATGTGCGGTGCATCGGCCTGCCATCGCCCGCTAGGCATGCCTTCGAGCGCCTGCGTCACAATGCGAATGCTTTGCCGCATTTCTTCCATTCGCACTTCAAAACGCGCGTAGACGTCGTTTGCGGTGCGCGTCGGCACCTCGAAATCGAATTTTTCGTAGCTCGAATGCGGGCAATCCTTCCGCGCGTCCATCTTCACGCCTGCCGCGCGCAGCATCGGCCCCGTGACGCCCAAGTCGATCATCACACCCACCGGCAGCATCCCGACGCCCTTCGTTCGATTCAGCCAAATCGGGTTGGATGAGAGCAGATGTTCGTACTCCTCGATGCCGTTTCGGACGTGTTCAACAACCTTCGAGATCTCTTTGTGCCAACCGCGCGGCGGTTCCAGCGCCAATCCGCCTGGCCGGATATAGCTCGTCATCATTCGCTGCCCGCTGAACATCTCGAAGATCTTCAAGATCTGTTCGCGCTCGCGAAAACAGTAAAAATACACGCTCATCGCGCCAATATCCAGCGCATGCGTGCCCAGCCAGATGAGATGACTCGCGACCCGCGTCAGCTCGCAGAGCATCACGCGCATCCATTGCGCCATGGGCGGAATTTCGAGCCCAAGCAGCCGTTCCACCGCCAGCGAATAGCAGAGATTATTGCTCAGATTCGCCAGGTAGTCGGTCCGGTCCGTAAGCGGAACCACTTGCTGATACTTCAGCGCCTCGCACTGCTTTTCAATGCCCGTGTGCAGATATCCAATCTCAGGTCGGGCTTTCAGAATCGTCTCGCCGTCCAGCTCCAAAACCACGCGCAGTACGCCGTGCGTAGACGGATGCTGCGGACCCATGTTCAGGGTCATCTTTCGCGCTGTACTGGTTTCTTCGGCAGGCAGTTCGATCCCTGACGGATCTTGTACCCGTAACTCGTGCTCAGCGTCCAGCGATTCGACGTGAGCTTTGCCTTCGATCATCGCTCGATCCTTTGGGGCCGTATCCTTTTGACCGACATCTGTCCGCGTTATTTCAAAAACGCTACTCGTCCTGATAGGAGTACCTATGGCCGTGTATCGGATAATCTTTGCGCAGCGGGTAACCCTCCCAATCGGCCGGCATCATGATCCGCTCCAGGTTCGGGTGGTTGCGAAACCGCACTCCGAACAGATCAAAAACCTCGCGTTCGTACCAGTTCGCCCCGCGCCAGACCTCGCACAACGAATCGAGATCCTGATGCTCGTCGAGTTTCACTGTCAATCGCAGGCGTGTATTGCGCTCAATCGAGTGCAGCAGGTAAATTACTTCAAAGCGAGGCGTCATGGGCCACCAATCGACGCCCGTGACTCCGCTGAGCCGAACAAATTTTCCCGCCAGTTTGAGAATGCGGCACACAGGCACGATCTGGTCTGGTGCAATCTCCAGCACCGCCCCATCCTGTTCCTTTTTCGCGCCTACGATCGCTCCCGGCAGTGTCTGGTCGATTAGCTCCGCATCCGAATTTCCGGTAACCGCTTCAGGCAGCACGGCGCTTCTCCGCTTCGACCTGCTCCCGCCGCCGCTTATCCTCGTCGGTAGACCAATCCAACACGCCTTTTTTCCAGATATAAAAGAACCCGCACAGCACTAACGCGATGAACAGCAGCATTTCGAAAAACGCAAAAAGCTTCAGTTCGCGATAGATCACCGCCCAGGGATAAAGAAAAATGGCTTCAATATCGAACACGATGAAGACCATCGCAACCAGGTAAAACTTCACGCTGAAGCGCTCGCGCGCGTTGCCGACGGGATTCATGCCCGATTCGTAAGGCATGTTCTTTACCGGGTCCCGGACCTTTTTACCCAGCACCGCGGATAACCCAACCATCGCTCCCGCCACTGCGATTGCGATCGCGATCTGAATCAACACCGGAAACCAAGTCTCAGCGTAAGTGGTCGGCATCGGTCGTTGCTTTTAAAGTATCATCCGTAAACCTCATCTCCGCTCGTGCAGCCCTAGTTCGGCCCGTTGTGCTCGGTTCAATATAATGGCCTCAGCGCACGTCATGCCTTCCCGAACCGAAGTCTTATCCGCATTCATATCCATTTCGGTGAATGGAGAACAGACAGAAATACCCGCGGGCCAATGCGTGCCGGAGTTGCTGGACTTTCTCAGCATCCCGGCTGATCGCGTCGCGATTGAGATTGACAAGTCAATCGTGCGCAAGCGGGACTGGCAACAAACGCTCGTACAGCCGGGCGCGCAGATCGAAATCGTTGAGTTTGTCGGCGGCGGCTAGAACTGTTCGGGAATTTGGTGCTTGACTCTTTCTACAGGTCAGGTACAATCTTGGGAGCCGTCCATATTCCCAAAACGGAAACGGGGCGCCATGTTCAAAACACGCAAAGCACGTCCTGATTTGCCGCAAGCGCAGCGGACGTACACTAGCACCGATGTCGCGAAGATCGCGCAGGTGAGTCTTCGCCAACTCCAGTGGTGGGATGAGCGCAAAGTGGTTTCGCCGCACCATGAAGGCCACAAGCGCATCTACCTGCCGGAAGAAGTCGTGGAGATTACCGTGATCGCCGAGCTCCGGCGCAAAGGCTTCTCGCTGCAGAAGATCCGGCGCGTGTTGCGGTTCCTGCAACGCGAAATGGGCCGCCGCTTGGCCGAGGTGCTCTCCTCCGATTCCAAGCTTCATCTCCTGACCGATGGCAAATCGATCTATCTGGAGGACCAGCAGGATCGCATCATCGATCTGATGAAAAACGCGCGCCAACCCATGTTTCTGGTCTGCGTCAGCGATCAGGTAAAGCGCCTCGATGAAGCGCCGAAAAAGGGTGCCCGCGGCGAGAATTCGTTCGCCCGCCGCGCTCGCGCAGCGGTTTAGCTCTCGAGTCGAAAAGCCGTCATACGATTAGCTATGACGACCGACAATGGCGGGGAGCGCCTCACTCGCATCGAACACGAGATGGACGAGCTTCGCACCGATGTCCGGATTTTACTTCGAGCGCAAGTCCTGCAAAAAGATCAGCTGGACACTCACTCGGTGCGGCTCGATCGAATCGAAGCCTCGTTGGATCGATTAGTCGAACAGGGTCACAAACTCGACCAGCGCATCGAAAAGCTGGTACCGGCACTCGGTGTGCTCGTGCGCCGTGCCAACCCGGGATTGACCTCGTGAAACTTGCAGGCGCCTCCCGTTTTTTTCCACGCCGTCCAAGAACTTAGCGCTGCTTCTACGTCTATACTGAAGTCAGACCCTGGAGGTAGGATTGTCGTCCCAGCGGCGTTATTTGCTTTTTATTCCCCTTTTCCTCATGGCCTGTGCGGTCGTGGGTGGTTTGTTTGGACCCGGCGCGCAGCCGATTCTGGCCGCGCAACACAATGTCAGCACCACCTCCGATGAAGAGCTGAAGGCCAGCATCGAGTCCTTCACCAAAATCTACGACGTGGTCGATCAGAACTACGCCGACAAGCTCTCGGCCGACAAAGCCATTTACAAGGGCGCCATTCCGGGCATGCTCCGCACGCTCGATCCGCACTCCAATTTCTTCGATCCCAAAGAGTTCGCCGGGCTTCGCGAAGAACAGCACGGCATGTACTTCGGCATTGGCATGTTGATCGGAGCGCAACCCCGCACCGGCAAGCCGATGGTCATTCATCCCTTCGGCGGTTCGCCGGCATATAAAGCTGGCCTCCGTCCGGGCGACATTCTGCTCGAAGTGAATGATAAGCGCGTGGACAATCTCAGCACCACCGAAGTTGCCGATCTGCTGCGCGGCCCCAAGGGCACCAAAGTTCAGGTGGTCGTCAGCCGGGACAGCGTCTCCAAGCCCATCACTTTCGACCTGGTGCGCGGCGAAATCCCACGCAACAGCGTCGACGCCGCATTCTGGATTCGCCCCGGCATCGCGTACATGCGTATCCAATCCTTCACCGAAACCACCAGTAAGGAAGTCGAGGACAACCTGAAGGCGCTCGGTGAGCGGAACATTAAAGGTCTCATCCTGGATCTACGCGAAAACCCGGGCGGTCTGCTGCAGGAAGGAGTTGCGGTCGCCGGTCACTGGCTCGATCCTGGCCAGGTGGTCGTCTCTCACAAGGGCCGCGCCTATTCTGAAAAACCTTATCTCGCGCACGGCAGCGAGTACGGCGAAAGTTACCCAATCGTGGTGCTGGTCAACCGCTACTCTGCATCTGCAGCCGAGATCGTCGCGGGCGCTCTGCAGGATCATGACCGCGCCTGGATCCTGGGCGACACCACATTCGGCAAGGGCTTAGTTCAAACCGTTTACCCGCTCAGCGACAACACCGGCCTCGCGCTCACCACGCAGCACTATTACACCCCCAGCGGCCGACTCATTCAGCGCGATTACTCGAACATCTCGTTCCTCGATTACTATTACGGCAAGCGGTCGCAAACCACCAATCCGATGGATGTGAAGCAAACCGATCTCGGCCGGACCGTTTATGGCGGAGGCGGGATCACTCCTGACGAGAAATACCAAGCGCCGAAGCTGGACGCCTTCGAAGTCAAGGTGCTTCGGAAAAATGCATTCTTCAGTTTCTCGGCCCATTACTTTTCGACTCACGATACGAAACTCGCGCAGGGCTGGATTCCCGGCGAGCCGGTGCTCAATGATTTCCACGATTACCTCATGAAGAACGGTGTCGAGTTCACCGAAGCCGATTGGACGCGCGATCACACCTGGCTCCGCGACGAGTTGCGGCAGGAAATGTACATTACTGCCTTCAGCTATGAGGATTCGCAGAAGATTGCCGTGGAGCAAGATCCGGAAGTGCTCAAGGCGGTTGATGCCATGCCCAAAGCCGCGCAACTCCTCGCCCAATCCAAGACTCGGTACGGAAAACAGAGGGCCAGCCGTTAGCGGCCAGCCCTCGTTAGGGATTTGCAAACCTCGACGGCGGCCGCTGCAGATGTAAACGCGGGAGTTCTCGCCCCGCAAATCACAGTTCTCGACACTGGCGGTCAGTATACGCATCTGATCGCCCGGCGCATCCGTCAATTGGGAGTCTACGCCGACGTTCAGGCGAGCGACGCGCCCGCATCTGCCCTCCGTTCCCGCAAAGGGATCATCATCTCCGGCGGCCCCGCGAGCATACTCGAATCCGGTAGCCCTGACATTGATCCGCAGGTCTTGCATGCAGGCGTGCCCGTGCTCGGCATCTGTTACGGCCATCAATTGATCGCTCACCACCTGGGAGGCAAAGTCGAAAAAGGAGAGCGCGGTGAATACGGGATCGCTCGGCTCTCGGTCACCGCTGGCGATGCGCTCTGGAACGGCGTCGCGCATTCACAAATCTGGATGAGCCACTTCGATACCGTCGCCTCTGTCCCGCCCGGTTTTCAAATCACTGCAACCACCCATACCTCCGGTGTGGCCGCCATGTCCGACCCCCAGCGCAAGCTCTTCGGCTTGCAATTTCATCCCGAGGTCGTGCACACCAAAGCGGGGATGCGCATTTTGGAGAACTTCGTCTTCAATATATGCGGCGCTACCAGGGATTGGAATGTAGACCAGCGCCTGCCCCTAATCGAACAGCAGATCCGCACGGTCGGGCAAGACCGCAGCGTCTTCTTCTTCGTTAGCGGCGGCGTAGATTCCACCGTCGCCTACACGTTATGTCTCCGCGCTCTCGGTCCCGATCGCGTATTTGCCATCTATGTCGACACGGGCCTCATGCGCAAAGACGAAACAGAATATGTTCGCAGCATCTTTCGCGAGTTGGGCGCAACGAAATTCATGGCCGACGATGCCGAGCAGGAATTTCTAGGCGCGCTGCAAGGTTTGCATGATCCGGAAGCCAAGCGTTGCGCTATCGGCGAACAGTTCGTAAAAGTGCAAGAGCGCATTCTTCGAACCGAGCATTTCCTCGACGGCGCCTGGATTCTCGGCCAGGGCACGATTTACCCCGATACCATCGAATCCGGCGGCACAGCCAAGGCCGATCTCATCAAGACGCATCACAATCGCGTCGCCGGAATCCAGGCTTTAATCGAATCCGGCCGCCTGATCGAGCCCTTAACATCCTTCTATAAGGACGAAGTGCGCGAGATCGGCCGCGAAATCGGCGTCCCAGAGAAATTCTTGTCGCGTCATCCGTTCCCCGGACCCGGTCTTGCGATTCGCTGCTTGTGCTCGGATCAAAGCGCTCCAATACTCCGTGATCGCGATGGTTTCTTGCTTCCGCTCCGCTCGGTCGGCGTGCAAGGCGATGCTCGCAGTTATCGTAACGTGCTTTCTCTTTCCGAACGGCCCACCATCGAGCATGCCCAACATACCGCGCCGGCCCTGATCAACAAGCGCCGGGATATCAACCGCGTTGTAGGCCTGTGTGGCGCGAAAGCAGCGCTCGATCGCATGCAGGTCTCTGAAGCTTCCATTACCAAGGGACGCCTCGATATTTTGCGCGAAGCTGACTTGTTCGTTCGCGACTTCTGTTTGGCCACCGGATTCGAAGACAAAGTCTGGCAATTTCCCGTCGTGCTCCTGCCCGTCGGCATCGAAAGCAGCCCGGAATCCATCGTCCTGCGCCCCATCAATTCAGTCGATGGCATGACCGCCGACGTTGTGCTGATGCCCGACGCATCGCTTTCCGATCTCACCCAAAAGCTGCTGTCGTTGCCCGCGATCGCGGCCGTCTTCTACGACCTCACTCACAAGCCGCCTGGCACCATCGAGTGGGAATAACGCGAACCTCAGATCCGGTGGAAGCTCTTCAAAATGTCTTTCGTGCTGTAGCGCAGCGCAATCGGCCGCCCATGCGGACAGGTCATCGGATACTCACACGCCGCGAGCGACCGCAGTAACCACTCGATTTTCTTCGGCTCGAGCCTCATATTCACCTTGATTGCCGCCCGGCAAGCGATCGTCGCGCAAACATTGCGGCAGATATCATCGAGCGATGCCGATCGCAGCTCGCGCTCGGCGATCTCCAGAATCTCCAAAACAATCGTCTCAATTTCGCCTGCGCCTACTCCCGCCGGAGCAGCCTTAATTGCAATCGTTCGTTGCCCGAACGGCTCGCTGTCAAATCCGTGAGCGTTCAGTTCGTCCGCAATCCGGGCATACTCAAACTGCTGCGCTGGCGTCAGATTCAGCACCAGCGGCATCAAGAGTTGCTGGATCTCCACCGTCCCCGCTGCGCGCTGCCGCAAAATTTGTTCGAACAGGATACGCTCGTGCGCAACATGCTGGTCGATAATCCATAACCCGTCGCGCCCCGCCGCAATAATAAAGCTGTCGTGCAATTGACCGAGCGGGCGCAAATCGGGCAGCGCGGCCAAGCTGTCCACGCGATCCCAATCCGGTGGCAATTCATCGAGCGCTCCGTGTGTATCGGGCACGCGCCGCGTCGCTAGGCTGGGATGTTCAAGTGGCCTGGGCTCATCAACGAAGGGCCGAGCTGGAGCGCTGATCGTCATCTCCGGTAACGCGCTCGCCTCCACCACTGCTTCCGGCTCCATCGATTCCGGCTCCATCACGACCGTCTCCATCGCCGCCGAAAACTCCGAGAACGGCAGCGCCGCCCCCCGCTGAACCGGCACTCGCGGCAAAGAGATCACCGGAGAACTCGCGGCAATCGGAAAACTCGATGCCGGACGGCTCTCCATTAACACATCGCGTACTGCGTCGCGCACAAAATCGTGTATCTGTGACCCATGCCGGAATCGCACCTCGGTCTTCGCAGGATGTACATTCACATCCACCTCGCTCGCGTCGCAATTCAAGAACAGCAGCGCGAAGGGATAAGACCCCCCCGGCATGAGGTTGTGATACGCGGCTGAAATCGCATGCAAGAGCACTCGGTCGCGAATCAACCGCCCATTGACAAACAAAAAAATCGAGTCCCGGCTCGTCTTCTGCACATGCGGGCCCGATACGAGTCCTTCCAAAACAAACTCCGCGACCTCCGGCGGCGGTTTCTCAGCCAGCGCAGCTCGCGAATTCGGCTGCACATATGGAGGAGGTAATCGCAGTTCGAAAACGCGTGGCCCCAAATCGACCAAATCCTCCATGATCTCGGAGCCGAATACCTGAAACGCGCGGTCGCGCAGGTTCGAAACAGGCGTCACTCCCAGCAACTCGCGCCCTTCGTGATACAACTCAAGCCGTTTGTTCGCGTGACCCAGGCTGTAATGCGTCACCAGCGAACCGATATGCGCCAGCTCCGTCTGATCGGACCGCAAAAATTTCTTGCGAGCCGGAACGTTGAAGAACAAGTCCCGCACCGAGAGGGTTGTACCCACCGGGCGCGCCGCTTCATCGCACCGCAGCAGCTTTCCGCCCGCAATCTCGACCGCTGTTCCGGTCTGTTCTTCGGCCGATCGCGTTTCCAAAACCAATCTGCTCACGGAGGCAATCGACGGCAGTGCCTCGCCGCGGAACCCGAGCGTCTCAATCGCCAGCAGATCCTTTACATCGCTCAGCTTGCTGGTCGCGTGCCGTTCAAACGCCAGCAGCGCATCGTCACGCAGCATGCCGCAGCCATTGTCTTGAATCCGGATCAGCCGCCGTCCCGCATTTTCGGCATCGATCCGGATATCGTCCGCGCCCGCGTCCAGCGCGTTCTCGAGAAGCTCCTTCACAACGGAAGCGGGCCGCTCTACGACCTCTCCGGCAGCGATCTTATTCGCAACATTGTCGGAGAGAACCCGTATGCGGCCCATTTTTCTTGAATCGCGCAAAAGGGGCGGGCCTTTGGGCGGCCCCTGTGTGCTTACCGAATCTTCAGATTTCGCGCTGCTTCTTTAGCCGCTCATCGCAGCCAGAAACTCTGCGTTGCTCCGCGTCTTGCCCAGCTTGTCGAGCAGTAGCTCCATCGATTCCACCGGCGAAAGCGGGTTCAGCACCTTGCGCAGCACCCACACGCGGTTCAGTTCCTCACGCGGCATTAGCAACTCTTCTTTTCGAGTGCCGCTCTTGTTGATATCGATCGCCGGAAACACGCGCTTATCCACCAGTTTGCGGTCGAGATGAATTTCCATGTTGCCCGTGCCTTTGAATTCTTCAAAGATCACGTCATCCATGCGGCTTCCGGTGTCGATAAGCGCCGTTGCCACAATCGTCAGCGAGCCGCCTTCTTCTATGTTGCGCGCCGCGCCGAAAAACCGCTTCGGCCGCTGCAACGCATTCGAATCCACGCCGCCCGACAGGACTTTACCCGATGGCGGCACCACCGTGTTGTACGCTCGCGCCAGACGCGTGATCGAATCGAGCAGAATCACCACATCGCGCTTGTGCTCCACCAGCCGCTTTGCCTTCTCGATAACCATTTCGGCCACTTGCACGTGACGCGAGGCCGGTTCATCGAAGGTCGAGCTGATCACTTCGCCGCGCACGGAGCGCTGCATATCCGTGACTTCTTCCGGCCGCTCGTCGATGAGCAGCACAATCAAGTTGATTTCGGGATGATTCGTAGTGATCGAGTTCGCGATGGCCTGCAGCATCATCGTTTTCCCCGTGCGAGGCGGCGCAACGATTAAACCGCGCTGGCCTTTGCCGAGCGGTGTCAGCAGATCCATCACACGGCCCGAGAAATTGTCTCGCGCCGTCTCTAACTTCAGCCGCTCGTCCGGATACAGCGGCGTCAGGTTGTCGAAGAAGATTTTATTGCGCGATTCCTCCGGCGGCTCAAAGTTGATCGCGTCTACTTTGATCAGCGCGAAATACCGCTCGCCTTCCTTCGGAGGCCGAATCTGCCCGGAAACCGTATCGCCGGTCCGGAGGTCGAACCGCCTGATCTGCGATGGCGAAACATACACGTCATCCGGACCCGGCAGATAGTTGTACTCCGGCGCGCGCAGGAATCCAAACCCGTCAGGCAGGCATTCGAGCACGCCTTCAGAGAAAATGAGCCCGCTCTTTTCCGCCTGCGTCTGCAGAATTTTGAAGATGAGCTCCTGTTTGCGCAGTCCCGCACCGCCCTGCACGCCCAGATCTTTCGCGATCTGATTCAGCGCCTGAATGCTCATGTCCTTCAACTCGACTAAGTCGAGCGTGGTCGTTCCGTTGCGTTGCCCTTGCGCACCCGTATTGCCGATCGAATGGCGCGGGCGCCGTTGCTGCGCCTGCGGCCCCGGTTGCTGTACAGCCGCTTGCTGTTGAGCGGCTCCTTGGGTCGCGCCTTGTTGCGAAGCTGCCGGCGTCGCCGCGCCTGACGTTACCGCCTGCGAGCTGTTCTCGGGCGCCTGTCTTGTCTCCGCGCTCACAGCCGCGCGTCTCGGCGAATCAGCCGCTGCTGCCGCCGGTTTCCCGTTTGGCTTCGGCGCTGGTTTCGACTCGGTTGTCGCTGTGCGCGTCCGATTCGGAGCCGCACTCGCAGCCGGCGCATCGGTGCGCGTTGTATCCGCGCGCGGAGCATCGCTGCGAGGCTCAGGCGTTTTATCCTCGCCCGTCTCCGCTACTGTTCCTTCGTTCTTGGCTTCGTGCGTGTCGCCTGCGGGCGCTGCATCGCCGTTTGCTTCATGTGGCCTCTCGGTGGGCTTGCCTTCGGTGACAGCCGCGGGGGCTACTGCTGGTTCTTGATCTTCGAGATGGTTTGCCAAATTTCCCTCACTCCCCGGCCGTCGGTAGCCGAGAATGTTACCGGCTCGTCGCAATCCGTAGTTTGTTTTTGGATCGCAGTTACTCCGGCTTTTTGTAGGTTGTTACTTTTCAATTTGTCGATCTTAGTGATAATCACTTGGTATCGACGGTTGTGAAACTCGAGCCATCGCTTGAGTTCCAGGTCCATGTCCATCCATCCACGCCGTGCGTCGATGAGCAGAAACGCGAGCGCCAGGCTCTGCCGTTTCAATAAATAAGCTTCGATCAGCTCTTTCCACCCCGCGCGCTCCTCGATCGAAACCCGCGCATATCCGTAGCCGGGCAGATCTACGAATCGGACATCTTCGTTGATCTGGAAAAAATTGATCAACTGCGTGCATCCTGGGCGAGCGCTTGTAAAGGCCAGCCCCGGCTTCCCGGCGAGCGAATTCAGCAGGCTCGATTTCCCCACATTACTTCGCCCTAGAAATGCAATCTCTAACGAGCCGTCTCGCGGCTCCGGCGGAAACTGGTGCGGATGAGCGGCACTGGTAATCAGCCCCGGCTCTATTGCTGCTTCAGTTCCCACCACGGCTCAATCCAATTTTCCGGCGCGGATTTCCTGCTGGACGCGAACAACTCAGTGCGTCAGATTGTCTTCCGGCCTGGCGGCCAGTTCCGTCGCTGTTGCGGCCGGCGCCAAAGGCAGCGCCACAATCTCGCGCTCCAGCGCAATCTTCAGCACTTCGTCCATGCCCGAAACGAAATGCAGCTTCATCTCCTTGCGAATGTTTTCCGGAATATCGGCCAGGTCCTTTTCGTTGTCCTTCGGCAGAACCACTTCGAAAATGCCTTGCCGGTGCGCAGCGAGCAGCTTCTCCTTCAGTCCCCCAATAGGAAGTACCCGCCCGCGAACAGTGATCTCACCCGTCATTGCGAGGTCATGCCGTACCGGAATCCCCGTAAGCGCGCTGCAAATACTCGTCCCAATCGTGATCCCGGCTGACGGCCCGTCCTTCGGAATCGCTCCCTCCGGCACATGCACGTGAATATCCAGATGACGATAGAAATCCTTCGGCAGCCCCAGGTATTGAGCCCGCGACCGCACATAGCTCATAGCCGCTTGCGCCGATTCCTGCATCACATCGCCCAGCTTGCCGGTGGTCATCATCTTGCCTCGGCCTTCCATGACCGTCGCTTCGGTCGTCAGAATCGACCCGCCGACTTCCGTCCACGCCAGCCCCGTCGTCGCCCCGATCTCGTTCTGCTTTTCCGTATCCAGATCGCGGAACTTCGCAGGCCCCAGCATCTCGGTCAACTTCTCCCGCGTGATCACGACCTTCTCAATCGGAATCAAAGGCGCTTCTTCCTTCTTCGCCTTTTTCTTACTCTTCTTGCCGTTTTCTTCCGCCACGACAGGCTGCGCTTCTTCTTCGATCACTTCCTCACCATCCGCCGCAACCACAACCGGCGTCTGTTCCTCGCTTGCGGGCGATTGCGCTTCCACCACCTTGCGCGCCACCTTCCGGCACACGTTCCCAATCTCACGCTCCAGATTTCGTACCCCCGCCTCGCGCGTGTAGGACTGAATCAACGATTGCAGCCCTTCAGTCGTGAACTCCACCTGCTCTTCAGTCACGCCCGTATCTTTGCGCTGCTTCGCCACCAGAAACCGCTTCGCGATTTCCAGCTTTTCCAATTCCGTATAACCCGACAACCGGATCACTTCCATGCGATCCTGCAGCGCCGGTGGAATCGTATGCAGCACATTTGCCGTCGCGATGAAGAACACCTCGCGCAGGTCGTATTCAACATCCAGGTAGTGGTCCATGAACATGTAATTCTGTTCCGGATCCAAAACCTCGAGCAACGCCGCTGACGGATCGCCTCGAAAATCCATGGACATTTTGTCCACTTCATCCAGCATGACCACCGGATTCTTGGTTCCGGCCTTTTTCATCATCTGGATCACTTGCCCCGGCAGAGCGCCGATATAAGTCCGCCGGTGCCCGCGAATCTCGGCCTCGTCCCGCACGCCGCCCAAAGACAGCCGTACAAACTTGCGCCCGGTGGCCTTCGCAATCGACATGCCCAGCGATGTCTTGCCGACGCCCGGAGCGCCGACGAAGCACAAAATCGATCCCTTCGGACTCTGCACCAATCGCCGTACCGACAAGAACTCGAGAATGCGCTCCTTGATCTTTTCGAGCCCGTAATGGTCGCCTTCGAGAATCTGCCGCGCGTACCGCAAATCGCGAATCTCTTTGGTCCGCTTCTTCCACGGCACGGCCAGCAGCCAATCCAGATAATTGCGCGAAACGGTCGATTCGGCCGACATCGGCGGCATGCCTTCCAGCCGCTTCAGCTCCGCAACCGCCTTCTCGTGCGCATCCTTGGTCATGCCGGCCGCGTCGATTTTCTTTTTCAATTCATCAAATTCACTCTTCTCGCCGCGGCCCAGCTCCTTCTGAATGGCTTTGATCTTTTCGTTGAGGTAATATTCTTTCTGCGCGCGCTCCATTTGCCGCTTCACGCGGCCTTGAATTGTGCGGTCCACATTCAGCTTTTCGATCTCGATATCTAGCAGGTCCGCCACGCGCGTCAAGCGGTCAATCGGATCGAAGATCTCGAGCAGTTCCTGCTTTTCTTCGATCGTCAGTTGCAGGTTCGCACCAACCGTATCCGCCAGCTTGCCCGGATCGTCCACCCGAATCGCGGCGATCATCGTCTCGTAATTCAGGTTTTGGCTTAACTTGACATATTGCTCGAACAGAGTAGTTACTCGCCCTGTGAGCGCCTCCAATTGGCTGCCCTGCTCAACCTTGTAACTCGTGGTCTTGATAACTGCCCGGAAGTAACCCTCTTCTTCGCTGACCGAAATAACTTTGCCGCGCTCGATCCCCTCGACCAGCACCTTGATGTTGCCGTCCGGCTGCTTGAGGCTCTGCACGATGTTCGCCACCGTGCCGACGGAGTAAATCTCGTCCGGCCGCGGCTCATCCACCGAAGCATCGTGCTGGGTCGCCAGGAAAATCTTCTTGTCCCCCAGCAGCGCTTCTTCGAGCGCCCGCACGCTCGACTCCCGTCCCACAACGAACGGGGTCATCATGTACGGAAAGATCACCACGTCCCGAATGGGCATCATGGGTAATCGCTTCGTATCCGTTTTATCTTTCGTCGTCACCATTTTGACTCTCTTGAGGAATGTCCCCTGAGCGCAGGACTAGGAACGTGCGCGTCTCGCATTCTGCTGCAAGTCGCGAACTGGGAATCTTCTCGCTGAAACCGGCTAGCCCGCCTTCTCGAGCACGGCCATATTGATCTTTTGCGAAAGCACCATCTCCTTCGTCACGATGAACTCACGTACTTTCTTGAAGGTCGGGAGATAGTACATGAGGTCCAGCATGAGGTCTTCGAGGATCATGCGCAGACCTCGCGCGCCCACCTTGCGTTCCATTGCAAGTTGCGCAACCGCTTCCAGCGCGTCTTCGCTAAACTTCAGCTTAACATTCTCAAATTCAAAGAGCTTTTGATACTGGCGCACAATCGCGTTCTTGGGCTTCGTCAGAATCTGAACTAAAGCTTCTTTCGAAAGATCTTCGAGCACCGCGCTCACCGGCATGCGGCCGATAAATTCGGGAATGAAACCGTACTTGATCAGGTCCACGGGCTGGCATTGCGCCAGCAAATCGACGTCGCGCCGAACCGCGTTCGGACCGCGCCGGCCGATCTCTTTCTCTTCCGCCACAAACCCGATGGATTTCGTCCCTACCCGGCGCGCAATGACTTTTTCCAACCCGACGAACGCGCCTCCGCAGATGAACAGAATGTGCGTCGTGTCCACCGGCGTAAATTCCTGGTGCGGATGCTTGCGCCCGCCCTGCGGCGGCACATTCGCAATCGTCCCCTCCAGAATCTTCAGCAACGCCTGCTGTACTCCCTCGCCCGATACATCGCGTGTGATCGACGGATTCTCGTCCTTGCGCCCGATTTTATCTATCTCATCGATATAAATGATGCCGGTCTGAGCGCGCTGCACGTCCCAATCCGCATTTTGCAGCAAGCGCAGAATGATGTTCTCTACGTCTTCGCCTACGTAGCCCGCTTCCGTCAGCGTCGTAGCATCGACAATCGCAAACGGCACGTCCAAAATCCGCGCCAGCGTCTGCGCCAGCAGCGTCTTGCCCGTCCCCGTCGGCCCAATCAGCAGTATGTTGGATTTCGATAACTCTACTTCACTGCCGCGCTGCTTATTCATCTGGATGCGCTTGTAATGGTTGTAGACCGCCACCGCTAACTTCTTCTTCGTGGCTTCCTGCCCAATTACATACTGATCCAGATATTCTTTGAGCTCGAGCGGCCGCGGCAGCTTTCCCGGCGCTCCATAGCTCTGCTCATTCCGATCATCCTCGATGATCGAGTTACACACCGCGATGCATTCATCGCATATGTAAGCCCTGGGATAGTCACTGGGGGAGGAGATCAGTTTTCCGACGACATCCTGACTCTTGTGGCAGAACGAACAGCGGAGGGAATCGTCAGATCCGGCGCGCTTCATGCTGGTTCTCCCAAAGCGCACAGGACGCGGGCCGTTCAGGCTGGGGTCGTCCGTCGTGCGCGATCCGTAAAGAAGTGAAGATCAAGAGATCCCTTGCCCCGATCGGAGTGATTGTTTCATGCCCAGTATATCAACACTAGTCTGCATTTAGACCCACCAAACAGTAACTAACTTTCACCGCGAAGGTACCATCCCGTACGGCTAAAGCGCACACGGCAGTTTGCCGTTCTCTGCCCCAAACAAGCCGCTTCAAGCCTGCTTCTGCGCCTGCTCAAACAGAAGCTGTAGCGTTTTTTCAGTTTGAATGTGACCCGCAATCCGCGCCAGCGCGCCTTCCTTCTCCAGCCGCGCCCGCGTCACCGGCACTGCTTCCCGCTCCTGCCGCGCAATTCTCTGCACTTCACGGTCCACTTCGTCTTGCCCCGCGTGAATGAGCTCACGTTCAGCGATTTTCTCCAGCACCAGCGAGGCCCGCACGCTCCGAACTGCCTTCTCCCGCTGGTTCTCTTTCACCTTCGCCCAGTCCAGCTTGATCGTGTTCGGGTCGACACCCCGCCCGGCCAGATCCCGCAACTGCATCCGCACTTGGTTTTCAATCTGCCGGTCGAGCCACGCCTCAGGCACCGGAAATTCGTGCCGCTCCACCAACCGGTCGATCAGCTCTTCTTTCGCCTCTTGCTGCGCCACATACTGCCGCTCGTGAAAAATCGTCTTCTTTACGGCATCGCGCAGCTCGTCAACGTTCTGATAATCGCCTAAATCCCGCGCAAATTCGTCGTCCAGTTCCGGCAGTTCTTTGCGCCGCACCACTTTCGGCGTCAACTCGAAACGCACCGTCTTCCCGGCTAGCCGCTCCTGCGCATAATCCTCGGGGTAGGTGACGGCGATTTCCTTCGTCTCTTCCGGGCTCGCGCCGATCAGCGTCTCATTAAATTCCGGCAGCGTGTCCGCCGCGCCTACCTGAATCTGCACATCCTGATCGATCGGCTCGGCCAGTCCCTCGATCGATTTCAGGTGCACCAGCACATAATCACCGTCCTCGATCGGACGCGGATCCAGATTCACATACTCGGCCTTGCTCTCACGCATGCCTTCCAGCCGCTTTGTGACATCCTCATCCGTCACGGTCGGCTCTTCATACTTGACCGGAATGCCCCGATAATCGCCTAACTCGAATTCCGGCGCCACTTCGAAATCCGCCTTAAAGCGGATCGGCTCGCCCGACTCAAAATGAAGATCGGAAATATCGGGCTGCCCAACGACCTTCAATTCATCCTTCTGCACGCGCTCCCGGAATGCCTGCGGCAGCAGCAGATCCAGAATTTCGCCCCGAATCTCACTCTCGAATCGCGATTGAATCAGGTTCACCGGCGCTTTGCCCGGCCGGAACCCCGGCAACCGCACCCGCTGCTTGATCGAGTTCGTTACCCGCTCTCTCGCACGGTTCACTTCCTCGAGCGGAATCTCAATTTCAAGCGAGCGTTTGCAATCTACTGCTGTGGACACGGTTCTTCCTTCATGATATGGGAAAGCACACCCGCGCGATGCGGTGAAGAGGACGCCCTCAGGTCCGGTTGCCTAGACAGCCGCAGCCGTCAATTGTGCACCTTCGCGCAACGCCTCGGCCCGATCGGTCGCTTCCCAGGTGAAAGTATCTTCGGTGCGGCCGAAATGCCCAAAAGCTGCAGTTTTCCGGTAAATCGGCCGCCTGAGGTTTAGATGCTTGATCATGCCCGCGGGCGTCAGCGCAAACGTCTCGCGAACCAAGTCCGCCAGTCGCGCATCGTCCACTTTGCCGGTGCCAAAGGTATTCACATTCACCGAAACCGGCTCCGCTACGCCGATGGCATAGGCCAACTGCACTTCCGCCTTGGTCGCCAGCCCCGATGCAACCAGGTTCTTCGCCACGTAACGCGCCATGTAGCACGCCGAACGGTCCACTTTCGTCGGGTCCTTGCCCGAAAATGCGCCGCCGCCATGCCGTCCCATGCCGCCGTATGTGTCGACAATGATCTTCCGTCCCGTCAGCCCCGTATCGCCATGCGGTCCGCCGATGACGAATCGGCCCGTCGGATTGATATGGAACTTGGTCTGCGAATCGATCATTCCCGATGGAACCACTCGATCGATGATCCGCTTCTTCACGTCCGCGCGTATCTGCTCGGTCGTGACATCGTCGTCGTGTTGCGTTGAGATCACCACCGCATCGATGCGCTTCGGCCGGCCATTCACATATTCCACGCTCACCTGGCTTTTGCCGTCCGGCCGTAGATAAGGCAGTTCGCCTTCGCGCCGCGCCTCGCTTAAACGGCGTACCAGTTTGTGCGCCATCATGATCGGCAGCGGCATCAGTTCTTCGGTGTCATCGCAAGCGAAGCCGAACATCATCCCCTGATCGCCCGCTCCGCCCGTATCCACTCCCATCGCAATATCCGGTGATTGCGATTGGATCATGTTGTTCACCGCGCAGGTTTTCGAATCAAACCCGAACGCGGCATCGGTGTAGCCGATGTGGTTGATCACGCCTCGAACCAGCTTCGGAATATCGACATACGTCTTGGTTGTGATCTCGCCGGCCACGATGCAGATTCCCGTCGTCACCAGCGTTTCGCAAGCCACCCGGCTTGCCGGGTCGTCCGTCAATACCGCATCCAGAACCGCATCCGATACTTGATCGGCAATCTTGTCCGGGTGACCTTCTGTCACCGATTCGGAGGTGAAAATGTATCTCAAAAACGAACTCCTTATTGTTCTCTTCGGGTGGTACTGGCGATCGGCTGAAGCGATGATGACGCAAGCCAGCCCCTGCTGCGGCAATTGCCGCCCGAGGGGTTCAATTCCTCAGTTTATCAGGATTTCTTCGTCGAATCCGTGCACTCCGCGGTCGCGCCGTCTCCAGCCCGCAATTGCTGAGCAACCAGCTTAAATTTGCTGATCGCGCCTTGGCCGCTCGACAGGTCGAACACAAACACCAGATCGTATCTCGAGTTTCCGTTCGCATCCACCGGCCACGTCGTACAAACGCCCAGATCTTCGGTTGTGCCCGTATCCTTCAGGATGTAATGGCTGATCCCGTGATCGCTCTTCCCGCGAGCGCAATGTTTTCATGCTGCCAGCAGATCAGGACCACCCCCCGGCTGCGCGATTGCATCCGCAACCATGTCCTTGAAATGTTTCTTTTTGAAACTCTTGTTGATCGCCAACCCAAGGCGCGCCGCAACCGGCAGCAGCGTCTCATACGGCCGCTGGCTCGGTTCTTTCGTCTTGCTGTCCGCGGGATCCGAGCTATCGTCCGGGCTTGCTGCATACAAAAACTGCGGCGTGTCGAGATTTTTCTGCGGCCCCCACGGCGGCGCAAACAGCGTCACCAATGCTCCCGCGCGCTGCCATCTCCGCATGCCGGATCACCATAATCTTCGTTGCGCCCGTATTCGCCATCACCAGTAAGCTCGCTTAATGCGGCGCTCCGACCGTCGGAGTCCCCACTCCGACAGTACTGGTGCTCGAGCTCTTCCCATTTGCGAGCGCTACTCCGGCGCCGGCACCGGCCGCAACCACCGCGCCCGCCACAATCCACAGAACCGTCCGATGCGACATGCCGGTTGTCGAATTGCTTGCGACTTCCCCATGCGCACCCGCGCGCGCCGCGTCCGCCGCCGTCATCACATTCGTCTGCGTAATGTTAGTGGTTGCCGTATCGCCTTGAAAGGTCGCCGTCACCCGCAACTCGAACGTGCCCGTGCCTTCCGGCTTCATGCTCGCAACCGTCGCCTCGCCGGTGCGATCCGTAACCAGAGTCTCCGACCTCGAGCCATTGAGAAACACCGCGCTCGGATCGTCATTCGGCGCAGTGAATGTCACGGACGCGCCCGCAACCGGCATGTTCGTGCGATCGCGAACTTGAATTACCGGCTTCACCGCCGCCCGCTTCTTCACGATGTTGATGCCGTTCTGCCCTTGCACCACCACCACGTGCAACCCGATATCGACACTCTCGTCCTGCATCGGAGTGCCCGGCTGCGGTCTCAGCACGACTCCCGGCGCCGGCATCTGCCCATACGCGAATGCCGTGCACGTCATTGCCGCAATCACTCGCGTCATACCGACAAAAACCGAACCGCAGATTTTCATCAAAAATCCTCGCAGGCCCAACACTCGCGGCAGCCAAGCAGTGCTTCGTCAGCAGAGACCAGAAATCGCCAATCCCTGCGCAGGCGTTGCCGCGAGTTGTAAATCACCCGCTCCTGCCATCTTACGGGAAGGCCTACCCCCCCTCGTTTGCCTCCAGCAACTTACTAACATTTCGGAAGTGACCGGCTTAGCGCCGATGTTCCGCGGAAGAACCGGAATCGCGCCTTTTACTGCCGCAATCGTGCCAACCCTTCCGAGGCCCCGTCGAGCCAAATCGGAAAGCACCCGGCCCAGGCTTTGCTCCCGTTTCCGCGCCAGATCCTTCGCCACCCGCAATATGTCCTCATCGAGATCCACCGTGGTCCGCACAATCCCACCATACCCGCCCCGACACGCTCCGTGCACGCCACACCGATTCGCGCCCGACCAAACGGACGGAAGACTCACACCACATCCAGCGCTGATAGCGCCCCGCCAACGTCCTCCGGCTTCTTGACGCATCGATACGACCACTGCCCATACCTCCCGTCCGAATTCACAGCATCGACCCACCGTCGCGCGGCATTGATCTTCTCTTGCTCGCGCTCATCGTAGCCCTTGGTTTCGAGAATCACGTACCGCTCGCCCGTGCCCTTCAAGCGAACGATAAAATCTGGCAGATACTCGTGCGCTTCCCCGTGGCGAAGTAAGGAATCGCAAAACCCAGTCCGGCATTCTTGACGAACGTGGCCGTGGCTCGATGGTTATCGATGTAGTAAGCCGCCGATTGCTCCCACCGCTTCGTATCCGGAACCATGTAATTCAAATGTGAATGCACCACCTCGCGCACCTCGCGGCTGGTCCAATAATCGACCTCCGCAGTCGAGCCCATCCCCCGATTCGCTTCTGTTTTCGGAAGCTCCGGCGCTTCCCCCTGCGACCTGTCCGGACGGATCGCCGCCACCAGATTCTCAATGCACCAGCCGTAATAGGGCGAAAGAAACACGTCGATTCTCTTGGCCGGCGGGATGGGCTTCACATACTCGCGTAGATATCGATCTACGATGTCCACGAATTGCGGAAACAGCACGTGCGCGGGAGCAAAACAGCCGCTCAAGCGAAACCGGAATAATCTCTCGTCAGCGCCGCCGCCATCTCAAAAACCAGCTCCTGAAATCGCCTCCCGGACCGGTACGGATTCAAATCCACGCTCTCAAGCCTCCCCGGACCTGCCAGCGACACTCGCCCTGCATTGTTAGGCAAACTCGCCTTCATCTCTACGTCCGTAGGAATCCTGCCCGGCATCAGCTGCAGCTCCGTTATCGAACTCCAATCCAACGAGATTCGATTCCGGATCGCGCGCGTGTATCCCTCCACCCGCGGAAACCGAATCTCGAATCCCGCCTTCTCGGGCACAGCGTGCACGTGATACCGCTTCTCCCGCGGTTTGGAGCCGCCCTTCGGATCGGCCTTAAACGGAATCACCTCAAACGGCACCCCGAAGACCTTTGCGACTTCTTCCTCAAACTTGCCCTCGCCCGTTAAATCGTAACTGCGCCGCCGCAGTCCCCGCCCCACAACCTGTTCGCACAAAAGTTGCGACATAAACGGCCGCAGCCCCACAATATGCGTCACCGTGTTGCAGTCCCAGCCCTCCGTTAACATTCCCACGCTGACGATGCAGCGGATGTCCCGGCCCGGCGGATGCAACGGCCTTTTCAGCTTCTCCGCAAGCAACCGGAATCCCTCTGGATGAATAGGACTTCTTTGCGAATCGAGCGGCCATTCGAGCTTGCCCACCATATCGAGCGTGTATCGCATCCAGCGCGCCTCATCCGACTTTGCCTCCCCGGAATCCGTCTCGTGCACGACCTTTGAGTCCACATGAATCGTGCGAATCTCACCATCCCTATTGCGAAATCCTTCGATATGTGCCGAAGGAATCCCGAGCGGGCACCTATCTTCTGCTAACCATTCGTAAATCACCCTCGCGATCTTTGTGTTCTTACAGACGATGATGAACACCGGCGGCCGTGGGTCATCTCCTGCTTCCCATTCCCGCCGCTTCTCCTCCCACAAGCCGCCCAGCATCGCAATCGGCGTATGTGCATACTTCAATACCGCTTCCGGCTTGGGGCTCCCCTTCTTTCCGCCGCGTTCCGCCGCCGTGAGTTGGGTCATGATCCAGTCCCACACGTGAAAATAATGCGGAATCGCCGCACCCGTCGTGTCTCGCACCGCAAGCTGCGGAATCTTCACGAGCCCCGATTCGATCGCATCCACCAACCCGAAATCGCTCACCACCCACGGAAACGGGCGATTCGCATCCTGCCCAACTCGGCCCAGGAAATACGGCGTCGCCGAAAGCTCCACGCAGAAATTGATTCCGCGATGCCTGTGCAGCCGGTCCAGCCCTTCTACCCAAACCGTCGTTTCCGTCTTCTCGTAATCGCCGTCGTCATCATCCTCGTCTTCTAGCTGTTCATCCACCCGAATGCGATACGCATGATGCGCTTCGTCGTTCAGCACCAGAATGTTCTGCTTACCCCCGAACTCTTTCTCAAATAGCCGCCTGACCCATGCCGCGTCGCTTTCCCGGTACCGGATGGCCTCAATTTCAACACTCTTCAGAGTGCCATTCTGATCGCGCTTCTCCGTACCCGCAATCACCGCAATCTGTCCCGTTCCGATTTGTTGCTCCAGATCCGCCGCCGAAAGATACCGGCTTCCTCGCGCCGTCGTCGTCTTTGGCCCGATGTTCACGCGTTTCCCTCGATCGGTACGGCACGTCCGGTCTTGACCACCTTGGCGCCACCCTGCATGTCCTGCAGTTGAAAGTTGTGCCAGTTCATCACCAGCACGCGCCCCTGCCGCAGCATCGGCATTAGATTCGCCGGAACCAGGTCGCGTGTGCGGTAGACGCTCGCTTCGTCCTCCTCCGGATTCACTTCTCCGAGTCGTGACCGTTGTACGTTCGGGCACACAATCAGCACGGCATCGGAAAATCGTGCATCGCTGCGGTCGTTCACTTTGTTCAAAATCGACCAAGCCGCGAGCATCGCCATAAGTCTCTTCCCGCTGCCAGTCGCCATCTTGCATGCATAACGCAGAAACGCCTTGATCCCGTCCGCTCTGCTGCGCCGAACTAGGCTCATCCAGCGGCACCGAAATGCCTTGCCGGAAATCGGCACGCGCTTCTAACAGAAAGATGACCGTCTCCGCCGCTTCGCACTGCGCGAAGAACAGCCGCCGCTCGCGCCCTTCCCGCCTCCAATACTGAAGCAGTTCGAGTGTCGTACGCGTCGCGCCCGGATATCCAGCCTTCCGCCACGCCGCCACACGCTGCCGGATCTGGTTCACCAGCACCATCTCGTACGCGCCCGTATACTCGTCCGATTTCGCGAGCGTCCCGTCGAGATATCCCATTCCGTCTTCTGCGTCCGCGGCGGAAATACAACCGACCGCCTGCGCCCGCTCCGCCTCTCCGGCGATTCGCCTTCGCGGATGTACCAATACTGCTGCGGCTCATCGAACGGATTGTTCAGAATCGGCTCGGCGACTTCAAAGACGCCGCCGGCGGCTCCGGCGCCGTCACGCTTCCGCCTCCGCGAGCTTCTTGATCACCAGCAGTTCATTGCCCCTCTCGTCGATCACCTTCACCGCAATTGCTTCCGCTCGCCCGCCGCAAACAGCGCGCTGGTGTCGCCCGCGAGATGATCCCAAACCGTCTCCTGGTGCGTGGCTCGCAACCGCGCGCTTCACTTGTCCTAAGCTGAATGCGCGGAAAGAACGCCTGGGAAACATGGAAGCACAGCTCGTTGTAATCGCAATCGAGAAACCACGCCGGCACATCGTTCCCGCTCACGTGATGAGTCTGCATGCTCACGGGATCGAATGTATCGAGACCCAACAACTGCACCTCAAATCGCTCGCCGTTGTCGCCCGCTAGACGCCGCAATTTGATCTCCGGCAATCCGCACACGCTGAAAATTTGGCTCGATCGCATGTTCTTCAGCAAATCGGACATGATTAGGTCAGGCGTCGCCTGCACGTAAATCGCGGGGATGCCGACCACCCCCTCGCAGTTCTCGATTAGTTCCCGCCCCTTCGCCTCTGCCGCGAATCCAATCACGATCAGCCGTTCGAACCCTCTCATGTGTGCTTCCCGAGCAGCATCGAAAATCAAGCAGCTCGCTCACTGCCCCGTTCTCCGGCCCGAAAACAAACGCCACCGTCTTCTCATCGCCGTTCACAATCACGCCTTCAGCCGAGAGTGAAAGCGACTTCGCGGGCTGCCGGATGTTCTTCAAGCGTGATGGTCTGATTCCCGGCTAATCGCAGGACCGGACTCTTACGTAAAATCTCGATCATACGGTCGGTAAACGATGCCGTATTTTCCTCGCTCTGCGTCTGCACATCCGATTCCAGATCCATCGGCGCCGGAATCGTCGATTCGAAACAGAACGGGCCACTGATGCGCGTGATCTTGCCGTCAATCTCCGGCCGGTCGACCAAAACCTCTTGTTCCGGCGGCTCGTTGTTCGCATCGATTTCAGCGTGACGTGCGGACGATGCCGCCGATCTCCTCGCCACGCTTGTTTTGTTTGCGCTTGTAAACGAACCCGCCCGACGGGCCGCGCGATTCATCGAGCAGCTCGTAATAAGGAAACGTCGCCGTCAGCAGCCGCTGTCGTGCGAGCGCGAGCGGCACTCGACTCACATCGCACGTAATCCATCTTCGACCCCATTGCTCCGCCACATACGCCGTCGTTCCCGATCCGCACGTTGGATCCAACACCAAGTCGCCGGGATCGGTTGCCATCAGAACGCAACGCTGGATGACCTGACGTTGACGTCTGGACCGCGTAAATTTTGGGGTCGGTGCGGCTTTGGACGCCGCCGGAAATGTCCGTCCAAATGCTGTCTATCGCCTGAACAGGGAAGTCGTCTAAGATAGCGTACGTACCTGAGTGGTTCCGCCCTCCAGTAGCTACAATCCTGCTTCGCAGCTCATCAAGCGCTGCATGCCAGGCTCTCCAGTCTTCCAATACCCAGTTCTCGGCCTATAAGTAACTCCAGCAAATTCGAACGGGGAAATCTCCACGGCGGACGCGTACTCGTCGTCGCACTCAGCTGAAACCGCCTCGCATCAGCGGGAATCTACTCGAGATCGGCCTTTTCCTCGCGCTGAGAGGGCCCGCCGCCCAGCGTTCGAGAGCTCAACCTGATCGTACGCGAGCTACTCCCTCGGGCACCAGCTTGGTCGTGTACGACTTGACGAAACTTGCACGCGTCCTTGCCCTTCGCATACCACAGGATGATAATCCGCAGTAGCCGCCAACAGGTCAGAGGTCTGCGCTTGCCGTTTTCTGAAAAGACAATTTCGGATACGAAGTTGTTATTACCAAACACTTCATCCATCACCTCCCGCACATGATGCACGTTCTCATCACTAATCTGCACAAAGACACTTCCGCTCGGCGTCAGTAACTCACGCGCAATCTTCAATCGGTCCCGCAGGTAACGTCAGATACGAATGTAAGTTCAGCTCCCACGTATCCCGATACGCTTGCACCATCTCCGGCTCGCGCGTCAGATCCTCGTCATCGCCGTGACTGACATCGCGCTTACGAATAAACGGCTGAAATTCGACCCGAACCTCACCCCATACGGCGGGTCCATCTAAATCATCTGCACCTTCCGCCCATGCCCTCGTACTCGAGCAGCGAGTTCATCACCACCAGCGAATCGCCCAGAATCATGCGATTCTGCCACGGCCCGTGCTCGTAGGGCTTCAGAATCTGCTCCGTAATCGACCGCTGGGGGTCGCCAAAGAGGTCGAACATGTCGATCTGCGCAGCATCGTGCCGATGCCCGCGCAGTGTCTCTAAAATGGCCTCGGTCGACAGCCGTTCATGTACGAACAGCGGAAGGGAAGGCACATCGAACGACAGCCGCTCTGCTTTTCCCGCCCAGTTCAAGAAAGGGTTCGAGATGCGCCGCAATTGATGGGCCGCATCGCGAGCAGATTCCAGTGTCTCCGCCCTTAAAATCTCGGCAATCAGCCGCTCGCCTTCCTGCCGCGCCCAGTTCTGGCCGTCCCAATCCAGCGCCGGTGACAACGACGAATCATACTTATACTTCGTTGGCTCCTTGCGCTTCCGAAACTGCGCCTGCGTGCCGATATCCGGTCGCAGCGGCGAAGTCTCGTCGGGATAGGAGTAGGTCTTAGTTTGAGCAGAGAGGTCCGATTGGCCGTCATTCTTCGAACGGCGCACGCGCGAGGCAGGTGATTTCGTTTTCGTTGGCACGGTTACTGAACGATTGTAGTGCCAATCAAACGATTCTCTCGCCGATGTGCGCTAGCGGCGAAGTTGCGTCACGAGCGCATCAAAATCTCCTTCCTGTACCGCTACAAGGACTTACGCAGAAATAACCTGCTTCGCCGCGCGCCGTCACGCGACGCTGCCCGGCAGAAGGAGCAATTCAGATGTCCACCGAAGCCCAGATTTGTGCCAATCAAGCCAACGCCCAGCACTCCACCGGGCCCACCACCTAGGAAGGTAAAGCCGCTTCCTGCATGAACAACTTCCGCCACGGGTTCACCGGCGTCTTCGCCGTCCTGCCGTCGGAAGATCAGGACGAGTTCGACCATCTCTTCCACGGCCTTTCGGTCGAGCATCAGGTCAAAACCATGACCGAACGTGTCCTGGTCCTCAAAATGGCACAGCATCACTGGTTGAGCCTCCGCGCCCAGCGGCTGCAAGACCTCGCCATGACTAACGACGCTCTCAGCCTGCAAGAAAAAGAACGCCAATTTGCTCTGTTTCTCCGCTACCAAACCACCAACGACCGCGCCTTCCATAGCTCTCTCAACGCCCTTCTAAAGCTCAAAGCCGAAAGGCGTAAAGCGCGGTTGGAGGAGGCCGCGCTTTGTCAGCCAGCCGAAGACGTAAACAAGATTGGCTTCGAATCGCAGGAGCGAAAACACAATGAAGAAGCGCGCAAGCAAGCCGCCGAAAAGCGCAAGCAGGAGCACCACAAATTCGACATGTTACTCGCCGAAGCTAAGCTCGACCACCAGTTACTCCAGAATCTCAACCTCGAAATAACCAATCGCAACGCCGCCGGCACTCAAACTCACTGCCTGGAGGCCCAACAAGCCGCCTAACTCGCCTCGAACCAGGACCCGCTTGCAATGCTGCGCCACAAACTCGTAAACCGGCGAGGTTCGCTTTCCGCGGAAATGCCAGTAAGCACCGGCGAAATAGCAACCGCTCCCCAAATCACGCGGGCGTGCCGGCGGCTGCAGGTGGCGCGGTATTTGTCTTTCGCACTGTAACGCTGCCGCGGTCGGTGGCAAATCGCAAATCAGGCCCGCTGCCCGTCGACCCCTGGAGTTTCGCGCCGGGCCCATCGCTTCGCTCGTGCAGCCTGTCGCCGAATTCATTGTCGATGTCGCCGTGATCCGTGCTCGCGGTGATTGCAAAATTTGCGCTTTGCGGCAGCGTCACCGCAATGTCGCCGGAATGCGTGTGCACCGTCATGTTCGCCAGCGGCACGCCCGGCTTCAGTTCGATATCTCCTTTATCGACGTTCAAATCGAGCCCATTCGTAAAACCCGTGAGAGTCACGTCCGTGTCATGAGTATTCAGCTTCACCGGCCCGACGACGTTCTCGGCATTCAGGCTCCCGGAATCGAGCCGAATCTCGCCCGCGATCTGCTGCACATCGAACTGCGTCCGCCTGTCCTGCACGTGCACCGGCTTGACCAGGTTTCGCAGCGCGAGGGTGCCCGAATAATCGCCTGCAATCGTCACCTGTCCTGCGATCTTCGTCAGCTCAACGTCCTCGCCTTTGCCGCGCAGATCCACGGCTCCAGTCACGTTCGTGCAGCGCACCAGGTCACTGCGCCGCGTGTCTATGTTGACGTTGCCCCCGATATCTTGCAACCGCACACCCGCGTTATCGCTGCTGATATTCACGTTTCCCGCAGTCCCGCTGATATCGAAATCGCCGTACGTCCCGCTTGCCTCGACACTCGCATCCTTCGGCACGGAAACCTCGAGGTCCGTCGTCACCGGCGCGCGCCCGGATGCCTTGTCCTGATTGCAGCGTACGGTCACCGTGTTGCCTTGTACGATCACATCGACCGGCGTGGCCGAATTAGAGCGGTCCGCCTCGCCCGAATCGAACGACTTGACCGTCTTGTGACCCGAAACCGTCACTTGCTTCCCCGCCCCCACCGTGACTTTCGCGTCTCCTCGAAACGTCTCAATCACCACGTGCGGAGCATCGCCCACCGCCTTCTGCACCGGATCGATCGTATACTCGTGTTCTTCTCCAAAAGCCTGCACGCCGGTCTCCCAGCCCGTGTTTCGCCACCACGTGTTGGGCCGGTGGAATTCAAACGAGATCACCCCAACTATGCAGATCAGGATCACCAGCACCCATCCGCCTCCGGAGATGCCGTTCACAGGAAGCGCCGAGCCGCTCATCGCCAGCACGCACGCTTCGAGCAGCGCGATCACGCCCCAGCCGATCAATATGAACGGCCAGTACAGTATCAAAAATTCGCCAATGTGGTACTCGGGTGAGATGGCGTGGATCAGAAACAGCACGCCAATAGCAATCAGAACCAGCGGCCCCGTGATCGAGATGCGCCGTAGATAAGGAGTCGCTCTTACATAAGGCGCCCCGGGCGCCTGCGGCGGCCCAAAGCCCACCGGCCCAGCCGGTCGCGGCTGCAGCACCATACGCTCGATCAACTTCATCACGCCGATCACGATGATGATCAGCGGCCAGGTTCGCGAAAACGGCAGTGTACTCGATTGCTGCACCGCAAATAAGATGCCGATCGTGATCAGCAGAACAGGTCCGCGGATGGCCTGTACGAAAAGCGCTGCTTTATTGTTCATGGCGCGTTTCCATTGCGTCTGCAGGATTTGGCGGCGGCGCGGCGGGCGTCGGATAAGAGGGCGAGGGATAACTTGCGGGTGGGATTCGAGGCGCCGCCGTTACTCGCGAATACAGAAGATAGGCGCCCAGCACAATTAGGATGACCGGCCAGAAGCGCCCGAACTCGCGGAACGCGAGAATATGCAGCGTGTCCAGCAGGAAAATGATACCGATGGCAATCAGAATGATCGGTCCGAGCGGGACGCGCCCGCTGCGCGGCGCCGGCCCCAACAGGCTGGACCATTCTTCGACCGGCAAGCCCAACTGGCGCTTCTTCGCCGTGTGATACGCCTCAAACGGCATATAAAACCAAAACGCCATGGTCAGCATCGCTAGGAACGGTTCGCCTGCCGTATCCCCCGCCGCCGTCGTCAAGCTAATGAGCAAGCCCGTAATGACTGCATGCACCAACCCCTTCACGTATTGGCCGTTGTAAATCGCGCCCACGCCGGGAATCAGGCCGAACAAAAAGCCAAGGCGGGCGAGGTGTGAACCGCCATCACCGGAGGCGGAATCGGAGGCTGGTAATACGGGTTCGGCGCGGCTCCCACTCCGGTCGAGCCAAGTGGGTCGGACGCAGCGCCGCCCGCTTGCGCCTGATATGCGCCCCCAGGCACATGTTCCTGGCAAAATACCGTCCCCTCCGCGGGTCGCTGGCAATAGGCGCACAGAGGTCTGCCGCAGGATCGGCAAAACGCCGTGGCAGGCGCATCTGGATGTAAATAGCACGTCATTTTCGGGTCCCTTTTTCTGATCCAGTCGGCTGATTGGCCTCGCCGCCCCTCTGCTGCTTTGAGCGCTGGGCCGCGGCCTGGTCGGAAGCCTCTCGTTGAGCTTCCATATCCTTCAGCCGGCTCTGGATTTCATACACTAACCGGATGTTCTCGTAGTACTTCACAGCGCGGTCTTTGGTGCGAATCACTTTGTCTTCCGCGCCGTCCCAAATCCTCGCCGGGTTCAGGTCTGCCGCTTGAATATGCTGCACCTGAATGCCCGTGCACTTCTCGAGCATGGCGAATGAGAGGATCGTCATCGCCATTCCCATCGCGAGTTTGGGCTGCAACAAGGGCTGCAGCCATTTCGCCGCAAGCTTGCTGAAAAATCCCTGTCTGTCGAGCGGATGCCGCACGCGCCCGGTCGGCGAAAGATAAGCGATCCGCGTAATCAGCTCGGCGGGCGGCAAGACTTCCGGCGCGTGTTCCAGAAAGCTCACCGCGCCCGTCACTTCGCGCATGAACTCGGCGCAACCCTCGCACGAGGCAACGTGTTCTTCAACCGCGGCGCGCTCGGCGGATGGCAAAGTGCCGTCCACGTAATCCGCCAGCACGATCTCGAACTCAGTGCAGTTGATCGCCATGCTCTTACACCGTCACGTCCGCGGGCCGCCGGGCATCCGCGGTTCCAAGCCTTGGTCGGCCGGTTGTGCACGCTTGGACTGGTTGCGTTTTATAACCCGCGCCAACTCCGCCCGCCCGCGATTCAATCTTGATTTCACGGTCCCCTCGGGAATGCTCAACACCTGCGCAATTTCTCTATATTCCAACTCCTGCAGGTCGCGCAAGATCACCGCCTCGCGCAGCTCCGGCGATAGCTTCTGCAATGCCGCTTGCAACAGTTCGCCCGCTTCGCGCCCGGCAAGCAGTCCCTCCGTCCGCGAATGCGCTGCCGTCCGCTCTTCCAACACCGGCAACTTGTCTTCAATGGCATCGGTGATGCGATCGTGCTTCGTGCGGCGATAATGATCCACCAGCAGGTTACGTGCGAGCCGCATCAGCCAGACGCTGAACGACCCTTCACCCGCTCGAAAGCTGCCGAGTGTCCGAAACACCCGCAAAAACACTTCCTGCGTGAGGTCCTGGGCCTCGGAATCCTTACTCGTGAAGCGGTAACATACGGCGTAAACACGTCTGGTGTATAGCTTCACCATTTCGTCCCAAGCGCCCTGTTCGCCGCTCAGGCAGCGCTCCACCAGGCTGATCTCAGAATCCAAGCGTTTTGCGGTTCCCGGATTCGCGGCACCCGCCCAACCCCAAGGTGCAGCTATCGCCTTTGAGCTTAGCGAAAGCCTGGGATTTAGCGAAATTCCAACCGCTGCGGCTGACATCGTTGTTCCTCGAACCGGATGCCGAACCACTCGAACGGTTCCGCCCTGGCTGGCTTCCGGTTACACCCAAATAAACGTTAGCCACCCCTAAGAAGTTCAATTGAAAGCCGCCTCCAAAATCCCCGGGGCTGCCCGCCGCTGTCCGATAATAGATAGATTTCAAAGGTACAAAAGGAGCGCACAGAGCGGCTTCGCTTTAGCACGTTGCTGCCAGTTGTGCGCGGTTGAAACGAGAGGAGCGCACAGGCCGATTTGTGGCCGTTGTGCGCGGTTGAAGGAGAGGAGCGCACAGGCCGATTTGTGGCCGTTGTGCGCGGTTGAAGGAGAGGAGCGCACAGGCCGATTTGTGGCCGTTGTGCGCGATCTAACAATGATCTGCCCGTTTTGTGGTCATCGCGAGGACAAAGTCATCGATTCACGGGAAAGCAAAGAGGGCGATTCCGTCCGCCGCCGCCGCGAGTGCCTCGCCTGCGAACGCCGTTTTACCACCTACGAACGTTGCGACGAAGTGCCCTACATGGTCATCAAAAAAGACGGGCGGCGGGAGAAGTTCGACCGTCAAAAGGTGCTCAATGGCCTCTTACGTGCCTGCGAAAAGCGGCCCGTCAGCATGGGGCGACTCGCCGAACTGGTCGATGAGGTGGAATCCGCTCTGCTGGAGAACCCGGAACGGGAACTATCAACCACCTTAATAGGCGAGCGGCTGATGGATCGTCTGCGCGCGCTAGATAAGATCGCTTACGTCCGCTTCGCCTCCGTATATAGGGACTTCCAGGACATTGAGGAATTCCTCAGCGAACTCAAAAACGTAATGCTCCAGCGGAAAGTCTAAGAGTAGGAGGGAGATCGGGATCGGCAAATTTTTCCAACTGCGGGTGGCGGATTTCGATGGGTCCAAATGCCCGGATCTTTTGTGAAACCAATCACTTTCGGGAACATCTCCCTAAATAGGGTATTAACTTCCGTCCAGATACCGGGTATAATTGGTGCGCGCAAGATTTACAGGCTTGGCACTAGCCATCCGGCTTCGCCGCGGATTGGGTGAAGTGCATACCCCCCTGCAAGCTTCAGAAATTTGTCTGTTTCGATTCGGCTGGCGTGTGCGCTCTCCCGAAGAGAATAGAGAGGGCGTGCGAGTAGAGGTGATTAGGTAAGGTGGATCAATTCGAGGATCAATATTTAGCCGATGGAAATGAGCCGCTAGCGCTCCCCTTCGACGAAGATAACAACTTCTTTCATCCTGAAGAGGTTCAGGATGAGGAATTCCACGGCGTCCAGCAGGTCGAAGAGTCGATTTATACCGACGACCCGGTACGCGTGTACCTGCGCGAGATGGGTTCGGTTCCGCTGCTCACCCGTGAAGGCGAAGTCAGCTTGGCCCGCAAAATGGAACGCGGCAAACTGCGCATGCAAAAGGCGATCAGCCGCTCGCCGTTCATCCAGACGCTGGTTGTGGATTTTGCAGAGCTGGTGCGCAAAGGCGCCGAAGATGTGGACAGCTACATCGATTTTCCCCCTTCGGATATCGAAGAGGGCAGCGCGGCGGACCTGAAGCGCCGGAATGAGATCGCCGAGTTGTTCTTCAACTACCTGGCGGTCAACAAGAAGCTGCAGCAGACCTCCGATAAGTACGAAAGCGTCCCCGCTGCCAATAAGAAACTGCGCAAGAAGTGGGCCGGCAAAGTGGCTCGCGCGAAGGTCGAAATTTCCCGCGCTCTGCGGGCCATTCCCTTTAATCTCGCGCGCTGGAAGGAATTTGCGCGCGCCGTCGAAAAGACGGGTGACGAGATGTCGCTGCTCGACGTCGAAATCAAGAAGCTCGAAGCGCGCAATTCCGCGGCCGCCCAAGTGCGCGTCAAGGAACTGCGCCGCGATCTCAAGAAAAAAGAATCCGAAGCTGGCGCCTCGCTGCCCGACCTGCGCCACAGTCTCTCGGTCATCCGGCACGGCGAAATTGAAGCCGAGCGCGCCAAAAAAGATCTCGTCGAAGCCAATCTGCGCCTGGTTGTTTCAGTCGCCAAAAAATACGTCAATCGCGGCCTGCATCTGCTCGATCTCATCCAGGAAGGCAACATCGGGCTGATGCGCGCGGCCGACAAGTTCGAATACCGCCGCGGCTACAAATTTTCGACTTACGCCACTTGGTGGATCCGCCAGGCCATCACCCGAGCCATTGCTGATCAATCGCGCACCATTCGTATTCCCGTTCATATGAACGAGAGCATGAACAAGTTTTTGCGCGCCACGCGCGAGCTCGAAAAGGAGCTCGGCCGCGTCCCGACCAACGAAGAGATCAGCCGGCGCATGGACATTCCGGTTGAAAAGGTCCAGAAGCTCAAGACCATTTCGCGCGATCCTGTATCGCTCGAAACTCCCGTCGGCCGCGATGGCGAATCGGCGCTCGGCGACCTGATTGAGGATCGCTGGGTCGGCTCGCCGGTCGATGCGGTCATCGATTCCAACGTCCGCGATGAAACCGCGAACATCCTGAAAACGCTTTCGCCCAAGGAAGAGAAGGTCATTCGCCTGCGCTTCGGCATCGGTTGCGAGCGCGAGCACACGCTCGAAGAAATCGGCCAGGAGTTCGACGTCACGCGCGAACGCATCCGCCAGATCGAAGCGAAAGCGCTCCGCCAACTCCGCTCGCCCGAGCGCGCCCGCCATCTGCGGGCTTTGTTGGCTGCCCGATAAATAGCAATCTAGTCATCTAATCCCTTCGAATAATGGGAGTAGGTGATCGGGTTTATTCCAGAATCCGTAGCTGCGAGCCGGCTCAACCCGCCTTAAGTAACTCTTTACAAAAACTTTACGTTTGGAATGCATGGTGGCTTTCGAATTGCTCGCCGTCCCCCGACTAGTGAAATGTAGGTATTCGAGCATCTCGTGACTTGACTGGATGCCGCAATGCTGCTTTCCCGGGTAGCGGGATTGACCATCATCTTTTGGGGGGTTTAGTGATTCCAAAAACGCGCAAGCAATTTGTCAAGGTTCTACTGGCCCTCGTCGGCCTGAGTTGCCTGCTATGGTCGCAGGCCGAGACGGGACAGATTACCGGTACAGTGACCGATCCGACGGGCGCCATCGTTCCAGGCGCAAATGTCCGCGTAGTGAACACCGCCACCGGAGCCGAGCGCACCACTGTCTCCTCTGGCGCCGGCGATTTCACGGTAACCAATCTGCAGCCCGGCAATTACTCGGTAATAATCGAAACGCAAGGTTTCGCCACGTATGAGCAGAACGTGGTTGTGATGGTCGGTGCCAAGGTCGGCCTAGATGTGAAAATGCAAGTCGGTAGAACGGGTACGACCGTGCAAGTCAGCGAATCGGCAGTCCAAGTGAATACGGAAACCCAGACGCTCGGGACGACGGTAACGAATCAGCAGCTGGTGGAATTGCCCACTTTGACCCGCGATCCGTATTCTCTGGTTGCTATCTCAGGCAATGTATCGGACGGTGCTATGACAAACGCCCGCGGAGTGGGGTTTGCAATCAACGGCCAGCGCGAATCGTCGACAAACATTTTGCTGGATGGCGCCGCCAACAACGATGAGTTTACGACGCAGGTGGGCCAAGCCGTTCCGCTCGACTCGGTTCAGGAATTCAGCATTTTGACCAACAATTTCACTGCGGAATACGGCCGGGCCAGCGGCGGCATCATCAACGTGATCACTAAATCGGGAACCAATGAATTCCATGGGACGGCTTATGAGTTCAACCGTGTTTCGGCTCTTTCCTCGAACAGCTTCGATAACAACGCGAAGTCATTGCCGAAATCGGTCTTCACGCGCAACCAGTTTGGATACTCCGCCGGCGGCCCGATCAAGAAGGACAAGCTGTTCTTCTTCAGCAGCACGGAGTGGATCCGGATCCGGAGCTTAGCCGAGACGACAGTCTGGGTGCCTACACCTGAGCTGATCGCCGCCAGTTCGCCGAATACGCAGTCGTTTTTCAATGCTTACGGGAAGTTGAAGCCCAATGACACGGTGCTTCAGACCTTCAGCCTTAATCAGTTCGCCGCCGCGGGGCTGAGTCCTTGCGGAACCTCAGTCACCTGCAACTCCTACAATCCCAACGCACCATTCCTGTCCAACGTCGCTTACACGTCTGCCGGTGACGCAGGAGGCGGCCTGCCGGATAACGAATACCAGACCGTGGCGCGCGTCGATTACAACATGAGCGACAAAAGCCAGATGTATTTTCGGTACGCTTTGCAGAGCGTTGTCAATCCGGCGGGCGTCGTTTCGAACAGTCCGTACGTTGGCTTTGATTCGGCCAACACAAACTTTAACAACAACGCGCTGCTGTCGTTCACACACACCTTTGGCCCGGCTTTCGTTTCGCAATCCAAAGCCGTATTCAATCGGTTGAACAATCAGCAACCGTTTGGCGCCCAACCTCCGGTACCCACTCTCTACGTGAATCCGACCGGGACAACCGCTTTAGGACAATCCGACGTCGTCTTTCCGGGATACGACCCGTTTACGCCGGGCAACGGCATTCCGTTCGGCGGTCCCCAGAATTTCGCTCAGTTGTACGAGGATCTGAGCTGGTCGCATGGGAAGCACGAATTCCGCTTTGGCGGAAGTTACGAGTATATTCGCGATAATCGTACTTTCGGCGCCTATGAAACCGCCGGCGATTACCTGAGTTCCGGCGCCCTAGGCACGGCCATGTCGAACTTCTTAAACGGCCAACTCTATCGCATTCAGGTCGCTATCAATCCGCAAGGCAAGTATCCCGGAGATACAGTGACTCTGCCGATCGGCCCTCCCAACTTCAGCCGCAGCAATCGTTACAACGAGGGTGCCGTGTACTTCCAGGATTCCTGGAAGATGACTCCCCGGTTCACTGCGAACATCGGCGTCCGCTGGGAGCACTTTGGAGTCCAGCACAACAAGAATCCGAACCTGGATTCTAACTTCTACGATCCCGCTAATCAAATCGATACACCGTTAGGTATCCGGGATGGGCAAGTGTACCTGGTCCCCCAAAGCCCGATCGGCAGCGCATGGAAACCGGATTATCACGATTTCGCGCCGCGCCTGGGTTTTGCCTGGGACGTGCGGGGTGATGGTAGAACTTCGCTCCGCGCCGGCTATGGAATCGGGTATGAGCGTAATTTCGGAAATGTGACGTTCAACATGATCCAGAATCCGCCGAACTACGAGACGGTGCAGGTCAATCAAAGCGTGTACGGCTATATCCCCATCTCTCCTAACAATTTCGGACCGCTCTCCGGAACTACCGGAACACTAAAATTGCCTGGGGCCTCGATTCGCAACGTCGATCCGAACATTCTGACCGCGTACGCGCACACATGGAGTACATCCCTTGAGCATCAGCTAACTAAGAACCTGCTGATTGGCGCTGACTACGAGGGCTCCCGCGGCGTACATCTGTACGACATTGAACTCCTCAACCGGAATGGCTATGGCAACGTTTTTCTCGGTGATCCCTGCAGCTATGCTGCGGGCGATTGCACTAGCTTGCTGAACGACCAGTACACAGGAGTCAATCGCCGCGGCAGCAAAGGCTGGTCCAACTACAATGGTCTCACCTTGAAGGCCATCGCCCGGAATTTCGGCAATATCGGCCTGACCTTAAACGCGAATTACACTTGGTCCCACGCCGAAGACAACCTGAGCAGTACGTTCAGTGACGCCAACAGCCTTCAGGCCAATAACGGACAGTTCCTCACTGGGTATCTGGATCCGTACGACCCTATGCTCGACAAGGGTTCGTCGGACTTCGACCTCCGGCAACGGCTGGCCGTGAGCGCTGTCTGGGAGACCCCCCTCAAAGGTGGCAGCGGCTTCGCACGCCAGATCTTTGGCGGTTGGTCGGTTGATCCCATTTGGACCGCTGAAACCGGCGCTCCGTATTCAATTTTTGACTGTACAAACGCCGAGTACGTTTGTCCACGGGCCGAGTTCTCAGCACCTGTGCCGTACGCCGGTCCTAGCAATCCGCCCCCGGTTCCTGGCCAACCGAATACATTCGCCTACTTTACCTACCCCACCGGCGGCATCGTGAACTACACGAATCCCCTCTACTACTATTCGGATCTGCCACCCTTCCCGGCGGGCATGACTGGCCGCAATGCTTTCCGCGCTCCGGGAACTTGGTTTGTCAATCTCGGAGTGTACAAAACCTTTGCCCTGACGGAGCGGCTCCATCTGCAGATCCGCGGCGAGGCCTACAATATTTTCAATCACGCCAATATGTATGTGATCGGTACCGGCGCGGATGTTTCCTCATCCACGTTCATCCCGTCCTGCCGTGGTTGCACCGGTACAGTAACCGATCGCCGCAATCTGCAACTCGCTGCCAAGATCATCTTCTAGCCCAGCGTGCTAGCACCTAAATCCTAAACGGGGGAGCCGTTTGCGCTTCCCCGTTGCACAAGAACGGTCCACTCGCTCTACATCACAGTCAGGCCCGGCCAGAAGAGGAAAGCCTTCGGTCTTATATTACGTGCAAGTACTGGTCCCCTCCTCAGAATGGAATAGCCCACTCCGGGAATCTGTATCACTGTAGAGGCGGACACCGTAGAATCAATTACTTAGCTTTGGCTACGTAATTGCCCTCACGCGGATGTCGCGTGTAAGGGATTGTAAGCCAAGCCGGAGTCCACGCCGTAAGGCCGTCTCGCTTTTAATCGACACGCCAAAAAAGAACCGGAGAACGTATGAGATATCTCAAAATATGGATGACGGGGCTGATTGCCTCGCTTTTGCTTGCTACTGGGGTTGTCTACGGCCAGTCCTTAACCACTGGCGGTATTTCAGGCACGGTGACGGACCCGACCGGCGGCATCATCCCCAGCGTGACCGTCACGCTTACCAGCGTTGAAAACGGAAGCGTCCAGACAGCGACCACCAATGACGCGGGACAGTACCGGTTTACGTTGCTGAAGCCGGGCCGGTTCACGGTATCGGCGAGTGCCACGGGCTTCGAAAAAACGAATGTTCCGGCCGAAGTGGCAGTTGGGCAGCTTGCAACCGTGGATTTGAAGCTGGCAATCGGAAGAGCTACTACAACGGTTGAAGTATCGACCGCCGAGGCAGCGGTGAACACCGAGCCGGCACAGATTACGAGCTTCACTCAGACGCAGATGCAGCTTCTGCCCACCGCTGGGGGTGATATCACCAACATCGCCTTTACTGCCCCAGGCGCGGTTGTCAATGACACCGGCGGTTACGGTAACTTCACCGTCAATGGTCTGCCCGCCACGTCGAATCTCTTCACTGTCAACGGCGAGAACGACATGGACCCGTATTTCAACATCAACAACTCGGGCGCTAGTAATCTCACCATCGGGTCCAATGAGATTCAGGAAGCTTCTATCATTACCAATCCCTACGGCGGGCAGTATGGGGAGCTTTCGGGTGCGCAAGTCACCTACATCACCAAATCCGGAACCAACGATTTCCATGGCAATGCGCAATATCTATGGAATGGCCGCTATTTGAACGCCAACGATTGGCTGAACAACCAGAGCGGCACTCCGAGAGCGTTCTCGAATCAGAATCAATGGGCGGCTTCGCTGGGCGGTCCCATCGTGCATAACAAGACCTTCTTCTTCGTCGATAACGAAGGACTGCGGTTCGTGCTGCCGAACGTGATTCCGACGATCATTCCCACAACGGCTTTTGCTAACGCGGTACTTAGCAATGTCTCCGCTTTACAGCCGACTGAAGCTACCACTTATCAGAAGCTGTTTAACTTGTGGTCTACCGCTCCCGGCGCCTCCGCCGCAATCGCGCTTCCTAATAGCGATGCGTGCAACGCATTGACGCTCCCCGGCTTTAACCCCGCGACACAGGCGTGTGCGCAGCAGTTCCAGGCGACGCCCACCGCGCTCGCGTCGGAATACATCCTGGCCGCGCGAGTGGATCAGAAAATCAGCGATTCCGACACGGCTTACTTCCGCTACAAATTGGATCACGGGACGCAGCCTACCTATTTGTCTGCGATCAGCCCGAATTTCGATGCCATCTCCAAGCAGCCTTCCTGGGACGCGCAGGCCAACGAGACACATATCTTCGGGCCTCGGGCAACAAATTCTTTCATGGCGACGCTGAGCCACTACGTCGCGCAGTTTGCACAAAATCAGTCGGCAGCAGTGGGTACGTTTCCCTACGACGTTCTCACCTCCTCCTCGGTGCAGTTCGGCCAGCTAACCAGCGGCATATATGAAACCAACCCGCTCCGCGACTACCCGCAGGGCCGGAACATCACTCAGTATCAGTTCATCGATGACTACGCGCTGAATATCGGGAAGCACAATCTGAAGTTCGGCGCAAATTATCGCCGCTACGACGTCAGCGATCACAATTTCTTCTACAACTCGCCGGCCGTTTACTTCGGCTATAACACCAACGGCCTGCAGAACTTTGTAGATGGGATCGCGTATCAGTACCGGCAAGCCTTAAACTTGTCGAGCGACGTGCCGGTGGCTATGTGGGGCCTCGGGCTATACGCGCAGGACGAATGGAACGTGACGAGCAATTTCAAACTGACTCTGGCGCTGCGCGCCGAACGCAACTCGAACCCGGTCTGCCAAACGAATTGCTTTGCCAATTTCAAGACTGCGTTCAATCTGCTGCCCAGCGTGACCAGCGCCGATCCCAGCAGCGTTCCGTATAGCGCCGATATCAATTCCAACCTTCACCAGGCGTACCCGGGCGTAGACTTCCTCGACTGGTCGCCGCGCATTGGCTTCTCGTGGTCTCCTCGGGGCAATAACCGCACCGTAATCAGCGGCGGTTTCGGGATCTTCTACGACGCTCCTCCCGCCGGTTTGGTCGACGATCTGCTGTTGAACCCGCCCGTCTCGGTTACGTTCCGCGTGCGTCCCACCAGCGGCATCGCACCGTTCGACCCAACCGGCGGCCCGGCCGTTTATTCCGCCGCGGCGAGCGCCTTCAATATCAACGAAAGCTACAGCCAAATTGCTACCGCCTTGCACGCACTCGGCGTGAATTTCCCGGCGCCGGCGTTCACCGGTATCGTGGGCACCATGCATGCGCCGGAAGTGCAGGAATACAATTTCCAGATTCAGCAACAGCTCAGCAACACGTTCGTGCTCACCCTGGGTTATGTCGGTAATCACAGCGTCAAAATTCCCTATACCAACGGTTGGCCCAATGTTTACGACGAATATGGACTGTACGGCGGCGTTCCGGGAATCCCTACTGCTCCCGCCGATCCGAATTACGGCAACGTAACTACTGTGCAGAACGGTGGTGTTGGGAATTACAACGGCATGACGGTCACGCTCAGCAAGCAGATGTCGCATGGCCTCGCGGCGCACTTCAACTACACCTGGTCGCACGCTCTCGATGACGTATCGAACGGCGGCATCTTCACTTACGGAGACTCCCTGCTGGGCCAGCTCAGTCCGTATAGCCTCAAGGCGAATAATTATGGCAATGCCGACTACGACATCCGGCACAACTTCAGCGCCGATTTCGTGTATAGCCCAGGTTTCCACTTCGGGAACCACTTCATGAACGCGGCGCTCGGCGGTTGGCAGTGGTCCTGGAAGGTGTTCTGGCGCACCGGACTGCCGTTCTCGGTCTCAGACGGCAATACGCTGCTCGGAAACTACACCGGCACCATTCTGGCGGAGCCGCTCATGGGTAACGGCCCGTTACAAACCAGCTGCGGCGAGGCTGCCGCTTCCGCTACCGGCACCGGCATCCCCTGTTTGAACGCCAACGGGTTCGTCAATGCCAATGCTGCCACCTTCACCGGCTACACCACCCTGTCCGCGCAGGGACGCAACAGCTTCCGCGGTCCGAACTACTTCGATACCGACATGTCGTTGTTCAAGACGTTTAAAATCACAGAGCGCTTGAACTTCGGCATCGGCGCGCAAGCCTTTAACGTTTTCAATCACCCGAACTTCAGCTTGCCCGATAACACCTACGGCGATTCAACGTTCGGTCAAATCCTGACCATGACAGGCACGCCGACCAGCCCATACGGAAACTTCCTGGGCTTTGATTCGTCTCCCAGGGTGGTTCAAGTCTCGGCCAAAATTACTTTCTAGGCTCGCAAGCCATTTCCAATCGGGGCGAATTCCGGTGCCGGGATTCGCCCCGCTTTCTTTCTGCCTGTTGCATCGGATTCTCTTGAAATCTTTTCCTTACAATTTTCTAATAGTTCTGGATAGGCTTCCTCGGTTTCTGTTATAATCCTCGCACCCATACAGGGGAGGGTTATGCTCAACAACTCCGCTTCACGTGTTATCGTTGGCGTTTTTGCAGTGTTTTCCTTGGCCTGCCCCGTTATTCAGGCGCAGACGACCGTTGCCACCGGCAGCATCGTCGGAACCGTCACTGATCCGTCAGGCGCGACGGTAGCGGGCGCCAAAGTCTCCATTATGGCCAAGAGCACCAGCACTGTCTCGACAACATCCACTACGTCTACTGGTGCCTACAACTCCGGCTCGCTCATTCCCGGCGATTATCTGGTGCGCATCGAAGCGCCCGGATTCACCACCACGCAGCTCGACGTCATCGTTCAGGTCGGCGTCACCTCAAACGGTAGCGCCGCGCTGGCCATCGGCAAGTCATCCGAGACTGTCGAAGTCACGGCCGCCTCGACGGGCGTGAATCCGGATCAAGCGACCGTACAGGGCGTGCTCACGGCGCAGCAGATCGATACGCTGCCGATCAACGGCCGTAATTTTCTGGATCTGGCCCAGCTCGAGCCCGGCGTCCAAATCCAGGACGGCACCAACTTCGATCCCACAAAGGCCGGCTACTCATCGATTTCTTTCGGTGGCCGCTTCGGCCGCACCGCGCGCATCTCGGTAGACGGAGTCGATGTGTCCGACGAGACCGTCGGTACGACCACGGAAGACATTCCGTCGAGCGGCATTCAGGAATTCCAACTCAGCCAATCCGATCTTGACCTGTCGAATGACCTGACTTCATCCGGATCGGTGAACGTGGTCACTCGCTCTGGCTCAAACGAATTTCATGGCCAGTTGTTCTACCTGATTCGCGACAGCCGCTGGGGTGCACAGCTTCCGCACCCGGTAGGTATCCCAGCGCCCTATCAGCGGAATCAGTTCGGCGGGCGTCTGGGCGGCCCGATTATCAAAAACAAGCTCTTCTTCTTCATGGATTACGAGCGCACGAAGCAGGACGAAGCCGTTCCGGTGTTGTATGCGGCTCCCTTCCAAGCGTTTTCCGGCACTTGGTCGTCGCCTTTCCGCGAGAATGAGCCCATGGGCCGCCTCGATTGGCAGATCTCGAACAACGTGCGCGCTTTCTACCGCTTCAATTACTACGACACGGACGTCGCCTCCACCTTCTATTCTTCGAGCTACCAGGTCTACAACACCAAGAACTACACTCGCAACCACGTAGCAGGCCTCGATTTCAACATCGGCCAATTTACCAACACGATCCGTTTTTCGATCATGCACTTCCAGAACAACATCGGCGATGCGGTGGTCGGCAGCAGCCTTCCGCTTGCGAATCTCGGGGTCAACCTGAATGTGCAGGATGGTCCGCAAACCGGACCCAACATTCTGGCGCCGCAAACGACTCTCCAGCACGACACGCAAGCAAAGTACGATGGCGGGAAACCGCTCGGCAGCCACTTCATCCGCTACGGCGTCGATTACAACCGTATCGAATCGGGCGGCTTCGCCAGCTTCTTCAAAATCGCGCCTCAGATTCAGACGAATCTGTCGCCCGGCGATGAAGCCCTTGCCGCCACCGGTCCCTATGCGGGCGGCGCGTCGAATCCTCTTAATTACCCTGTTGAATATGTGATTCTCGGCAACGGTCAGGGTTATTCCACGGAGCATCCGGGCCTTGGCTATCCCGCCGGCCTTTTGGGGCCGGATAATCGCTTCGGCGCTTATCTCGGGGATACGTGGAAAATCCATCCCAATCTCACCTTGATTTACGGCCTGCGCTACGATCGCGACACCGGCCGCACCGATAGCGATCTTCCGGGCTTCCCTCAACTAAATGCACTGATTCCGGGTACCGGCGCGCCAGTCCATCAGCCTAACCTGAATTTCGCGCCGCAAGTCGGCGTCGCCTGGGATCCCAGCGGCAGAGGCAATACGGTTTTTCGTGTCGGCGCGGGCCTCTTCTATGAGAACGTCATCTTCAACAACGTCCTCTTCGATCGTCCGCTACGTCTGCCCACCGGCGCGTTTCTGCAATATCCGCTGGCGTGCAACTTCGGGTCGCCCCTCCCAGTTTCCGTTCCCGGCGGTACAATTTCGATCCCGGCCTCTCTTTGCGGCGGGGACATCGGCCAATCGGCTGCGGGGCTTTCCGCCTTTCAGACGGCATATCAAGCGGCAAATCCGTTCAATCTGAACAATGCCAATCCGAACTACCTGGTTACTGCTCTGAAGGAGGGCGTCAACTTGCCGCTCGGGCTCTTTGCCCCGGATTACAAAACGCCTCGCTCTCTCCAAATGAATGCCGGTATCCAACACCAGTTTGGAAAGGGCACCGTGCTCACCGTCGATTACTTGCGTAACATCACCACGCACACGCTTCTCGGCATCGATCAAAACCACGTCGGCGATATCAGGTACTTCAATAAGGGCGCGGCACAGGCCGCGATTGCCACGACTCTAGCATCGTGCGGTGTGACGAGCGTTCAAGCTGGAATTAACGCCCCGTGCCCTTCCGCAAGCTTCACCGCAGCGAATGGTGGAACTCCCCGATCGCTTACCATGGCGGATTTCGCCGGTAATGGCCTTACTTCGCCCGCGCTTGATATGGGCGGCGTTTGCACCACTTCTTATGGCTGCGCTTTCCCCGGCCTCAACCCGGCGGCGCCTCAAATTCCCGAACTCGAGCCGATCGGCCGCTCTGTCTACAATGGATTGGACGTAAAGCTCACCCACAACATCGATCATCCTCTGCGGGGCATTCGCCGTTTCAATGGGCAGATCGCCTACAGCCTGTCGCGGTTTGTCAATAACGGCGGCTCCAATCCCGGCCAATCCCCCGGTAACAGCGATCAGGATTTCGTCATCTCGGCAATCGATAACAATAACCCGCTTGCGTACAGCGGCCCTGCGCTACTCGATCGCACCAACCAACTATCGTTCGGCGGCACAGCCGATCTCCCCGGCGGCTTCCAGGCCTCCGTCATTGGCCACTTCTATTCCGGCTTGCCTCTCAGCCTTCAAGTTCCGAACACTGGCGCCGGGCCAGGTGAAATCTTCCGCACCGATTTTACCGGTGACGGTACGGTTCAGGACTTGCTCCCCGGCACGAATGTAGGTTCCTTCAATCGCAACATCTCGCTAAACCAGTTGAACTCCGTGATTAACAATTACAACAGCACCATCGCGGGTCAGCCGACGCCCGCAGGCCAGCTCTTGGTTTCTCAAGGCCTGTTCACGACCGCTCAGCTTCAGTCGCTGGGTGGAGTCGCTCCATCGATTTCCACCGCTCCTCCAGGCGAGGTCGGCATTGGGCCGCTTCGCGCCTTTGATTTCAAGCTCGGCTGGATCCACCACTTCGGTGAAAGGCTCTCGATCAATCCGAACGTGGGCTTCTATAACCTGTTCAACTTCACAAATTACGACCTGCCCCCCAACGTCCTCAATGGACTGCTAAACGGCGCGCCCGGCTCGGTCAACGGCACCACGCCGCCCGATCGCATCACAAATCGGGTTGGTCTGGGTACTGGAGTTTTTTCGCTCGGCGCACCGCGCCAGATCGAATTCGGCATCACCATCAACTTCTAATTGCCATTCGGCGGTGGCCGCCAGTCCTTTCGGCATAGGACAATAGAGGAACACCAATTCATTGGAGGTCTCTATGGCGGCCAGCATTCCCGCTGTCGCGTTTCCGGTACGCGCCGCGCAGGCCGAAAACACACGGGCCGCAGCCGGATTTCTTGGCATCCCCTGGTACATCTGGTGCGCCGTGCTCGCGCTCACCTCCTCGATGATCGGCGGTCATTGGGACGTTTCCTGGCACCGCTCCATCGGCCGCGATACGTTCTGGACACCCGCCCACATTGCGATTTATCTGTGCGGCGTGCTCGCCGGGATCGCGTTTGGTTATCTGATCCTCGCAACCACCTTCTCTAAATCCGCTCCGCTCGCCGATGCTTCGGTTCGCATCTGGGGCTTTCGCGGCCCGCTCGGCGCATTTATCGCGTCCTGGGGCGGTATCGCCATGATCACTTCCGCGCCCTTCGACAACTGGTGGCACAACGCCTACGGTCTGGACGTGAAGATCATCAGCCCACCGCATATGGTTCTCGTCACCGGTATTTTCGCCGTCAAATTGGGAACCCTGGTTCTCCTCGCAGGATTCGTCAATCGCGCTGCTGGTCGAGTGCAGAAGACCGCCCGTTACCTGTCTTTATATGTATGCGGCGGCGCTGCGGTGTTCTTCCTCTTCGTGCTGATGGAGTTCACCTCCCGCCCGCTTCTCCACAATGCGTTGCCTTACATCGTCCTTGCCATTCCCATCCCCCTCGTTCTTATGCTGAGTTCGCGCTTTACGGGATTCAAATACGCTGCGACCATGACCGCAGCTTTTTACACGCTCTTCCTGATCGGGCTGATTCTGCTTCTTCCACTCTTTCCAGCCGAGCCCAAGCTCGGCCCCGTCTACCGCCACGTCACGCAGTTTCTTCCGCCCCAATTCCCGATCTTGATCGTCGTGCCTGCGTTCCTGCTCGATCTGCTCTGGCACCGCATTCGCGCCTGGAAGGCATGGAAGGTTGCTGCCGCGAGTTCAATCGTATTCGTAGGCGCTCTGCTCGGGGTTGAATGGCCGTTTGCCAGCTTTCTCATGACCCCGGCTGCGGGCAATCGTTTCTTCGGGACCATGTATCTGAGCTATTCCACTCCGCCCGATTCGCACATCGCACGCAATCTTTTTGTGATCACCGGCCCGCCCGAGCAATTCTGGATCGGCATAGCGATCGCGATCGTGGTCGCCGCTGTGATGTTCCGTGGGGGATTCTCTTGCGGCGAGTGGCTTCGCAGTATCCAACGTTAAATCGCATGCCTTTTCGATCGATCTCGAAAACCATTCCGCTCATCCTGCTCGCGCTCGCAGCCGAAGCCCACGTCGGCAGTCCGGACGTATATCTCGACGGCAAAGCAGGTCCCTATCAACTCTTCGTCACCATTCGACCGCCGCAGGTGATCCCCGGAGTTGCCGAGCTCCAGGTGCGCTCGCAATCGCCGGGCGTGCGCCAGATGCAAGTAGTGCCCGTTCCGATCACGGGCGAAGCAACCAAATTCGCTCCGGTTCCCGACAAGCTCGCGCGCTCGCCTCAAGACGCGCAGTTCTTCACCGGGTCTCTTTGGATCATGGCGGCCGGTTCGTGGGAGGTGCGCATTACCGTGGATGGATCGCAAGGCGCCGGCGTGCTTTCGGTCCCGCTGCCTGCTGCCGCTCAGGTCACCAAACCCATGCAGCGCGGCTTAGGCGTTTTGCTTTCCGTGCTCATGCTGTTTCTGGTGGGCGGCTTGGTTGCAATCGTCGGCGCCAGCGCGCGCGAAGCCAAGCTTCAACCGGGCCTTGCGCCCGATCCTCGCCGCAAACGGAAGGCTCGCGTCGCCATGAGTTTCGCATTCGTTGTCGTCATCGCGGTCGTCTGGCTGGGCGATCGCTGGTGGGGTGCCGTTGAAAACGGGTATCGCGCGGCGCTCTACAAACCGATGGCCATGAGGGCCTCGCTCGATGCGTCCGGTGTTCTGACGCTGCGTTTGCACGATCCCGGCGCGGCGCCGGATGAAAATGCCGCTTGGGGCGAGAAATTCTTCTCGCGCGGAGTCGACGACCTGGTTTTAGATCACAACCATCTGATGCATCTCTACGCCTTCCGTGAGCCCGCGCTCGATGTGGTCTATCATCTGCACCCGGATCGCGCCGCGCCCGGCGTCTTCAAGTTGCACCTGCCGGCAATGCCGCCCGGCACTTACAAGCTTTATGCCGATATCGTGCATGCCAACGGTTTTCCGGAAACGCTCGTTGCAAGTATCCAAATGCCGGCGCTCAGCGGCCGTCCGCTCGCGGGCGATGACGCCGAAGGCACGGCCGTAGCCTGGAAATCTGCAGCCGTTCCCAATTCGATCGTTACGCTTCCCGATGGCTACCGCATGCAGTGGCTCGATGCGGCGTCTGTTCCTCGCGCCCGCGATCCGCGTTTTTTCCGTTTCCGTTTGCTCGACCCGCATGGCGAGCCCGCGCGTGACATGGTGCTCTACATGGGCATGCCCGGCCACGCCGCGTTTGTGAAGACCGACGGCACCGTCTTCGCGCACATCCATCCCTCCGGTTCCGTTTCGATGGCCGCATTCATGCTTGCCCAGAATGCACCCGCAGATTCCACCAACCCGGCTTCCATGAGCATGCCCGGCATGAATATGTCTTCGCCGTCAGCACCGCCTGCTGAAGTCGCTTTCCCTTACGGTTTCCCAACTCCCGGCCGTTACCGCATCTTTGTCCAGATGAAACACGGCGAGACCATTGAAACGGGTATCTTTGACACGCAAGTAAGATAGGGCTAATCCCGGCAAAGATCCAAACGTAGATTTCTTTCCGGGAATGAGCATTGAACAAACTAGCTTAAGCCTTAATCGCGGGTTACCGGCGCGCGCAACGGCTGAGGAAAACGAGAACTGAAAATGGACCGACCACCGATCGTATCGCCTGAAGAATGGGAAGCTGCGCGGCAGCGACTCCTCGTGAAAGAGAAAGCCTTGACTCGCGCGCGTGATGCAATGGCCGCCGAGCGTCGTCGGATGCCATGGTTGGCGGTGGAAAAGAAGTACGAATTTGAAGGACCCAAGGGCGCGGTCAGCCTGCTCGATCTGTTTGAGGGTCGCAAGCAGTTGATTGTCTATCGCGCCTTTTTCGAGCCCGGCGTGTTTGGTTGGCCCGAGCACGCCTGCCGCGGCTGCTCGATGGGCGCCGATCAGGTCTCCCACTTGTCCCATCTGAATGCACGCGACACGACGCTCGCCTACGCCTCGCGAGCCCCGCAAGCAGACATTGAGCGCATGAAAGCGCGAATGGGCTGGAAGATGCCTTGGTACACGATTACCGATAGCTTCGACGCAGACTTCGGTGTCGACCAATGGCACGGCCACAACGTATTTTTTCGCGACGACGAGCGCATTTTCCGTACCTATCTCATTAACAATCGCGGCAATGAGGCGATGGGAAGCGTTTGGAGTTACTTCGACATTACGCCGCTCGGACGGCAGGAGGCTTGGGAAGACTCGCCAGAGGGTTACCCCCAAACTCCGCCGTATAAATGGTGGAACTGGCACGACAACTACACTGCCGAACCTTCGCCTCACCCGATGTGGATCGATATACTGACCGACCCGGAAGGGGCCGCCTTGCGCAGGCGAGACGCCGAACAATCAGAGTCCAGGTGACGATCGATTATGAGCCGCACCCTCGCGTTCCCGGCGATTGAGTGATGACTCGCCTTGATGACCCTCCGGCGTTGCGACCACCCCTACTTAGGCGCTTCGAGCTGATGGAAAGCGGGACCCGGGGAAAGCGCGGAAGAAACACGCTGGCCGGCGGCGTTGATCCAATAGGTGTTCCATGCGCCCGTGGGGACCTCAATCTGCTTTCGGGTGGCCGGATCCACGCGCAGCGTCTGGCCGGTCAGAATGCGGTTGAAGTCCTCCGTCTGGCTCTGCATGCGCGCCTGATTCTGTTCGAAACGGGCCGTACTCTGAGCGATGCTCGCCTGTGTCCGTACGGCCGAAGCCTGCGCTGCCCCCGTGAAAGCTTTTGTAAGCTGAGCCCACCATTCCGGATTGATCGCGAACGTCAGAATCGAGTGCCACATGATTTTCCAGGTTTCGGTAGCCTGCTCCTTCGGCGTGATGAAACTGGAAAGGCCGACCAGAGACCACAAGCTCATATCAGGGATGTAGCCCCGGCCAGGTATTGGCAGGAATTGCGTTTCAGCCACCACATACGCCACCATCTCCTGGCCATTGGCGACACAACGAAACACCACGTCACCCGCATCCTCCCTCTGGGCGGGGAAAGGCGGCCTGAACAGCGGTTCAAGAACGTCCATTTTCTTCGCTTCCAGCGTCTGGCAGGTTTGACCGAAGCGCACGCGGCCATAGAGATTCGCAAACAATTGTCCCGGCTGGTAGCTCAGCAGCATGTACCTCGTTCCCATCCCGCTCGGTATGATTGTTCCCTCCCGCAACCCATAGCGGGTGTAAAGCGCGTTCGGAACCTCGTAGGTTTGAGGAGCGGCCGGGTCGCGTAAACGAATTTCAGTCTTTCCATCGGGGGATTTCATGTCAACCCAAAGGCGCGGCTCGAGCATCGTAAAGCGGTATACCCCTCCGCTGACGTTCCAACCCCCGGGAACGTCAAGCGAAAACGCGTGCTCCTGCGCGTCCTGCAGCGTGACCCACTTCGACTGCTGGCACGAAGCCGATGCGCAAAGCGTGAGAATCAAAATAGACGGTAGCGCTCGCATGTTGCGTCGCCTGAGTCAGGGTTTCGCCGAAAACCCTTCCGGCAAGCCCTTGCTGTTGGCAAAAACGCCCGCCAGGTCGCCGCTATCGTTGATGCTGGTAACGATCGTATCTTTGCCGCCCGGATAATTCACGTTCGTAAACACGCTGTTGCTGTAAACGAATCCCGATGGAGTGCCGCTGGTCGGTACGTAATACCCGCTGAGGGTGCCGGTTTTGTAGCTGATTCCCTCCACATATGTCGACTTGGCACCGGGCGCATTGATAGCGGTAAATTTGCCGCTCAGGTATGTGAAGCCGTGGCCCTTGCCAGAGGTATCGTAATAGACACCCGCCACCTTTCCGGAATTGGCAATCGCACGCGCGGCGGTCGACTTGGCTCCCGGATAGAGGATGTAGCTGAATTTCCCACCGCTATAGGTGAAAGCTTCCTCCCCATAACCGCCGAGCCGTTGCCAATAGTCCCGCAGATGGTGCCGGGATCGTTGACTCCGTCGAACTCGAGCCAAGGCAAGCTGCTGCTTGGACTCTTCACCGTCGTATATTTGCCGCCGCTGTAGATGAAGCCGATGTGCGGATCGGTTTGTAATTGCTCCCCACCTAATAGAATCCGACAATTTCACCCGAATTGTTGAGGCCAACCGCCGCACCGTAAGTCGAGCCGGAGGGCAGAATGGTTGTAAATTTGCCGCTCTGATCGAGAAAGCCGCCGGATTCCGTGCTGCTGTTGTAATAAAACACGCCTACGATCTCGCCCGTATTGTTTATCTTTGCAACCGAGGTTCCGGTCGTCCCCTTGGGATGGCTGATGGTCGAGAACGTATAGGTAGTGCTGGCGGGCTCTTGTGATCTGCCGATGCCCGGCCACGCGGCCGTGAGTATGGCGATGAGCGCCGCTGCGCCCAGTAATCCAAAGAGCGTTGTTCGTCCGGTTTGTGCCAGTTGCTTACCAAATTTCATGGCTGAAATCCTTTCCAGGTAGTGATCGAAATTCAGTTTCTCCAGCGCTCTGGTGCAATGCAAGTTGCAGTACGTTACTAGCGCGTTTGCAACGTTACACTGGATTCAATACCCGATTTCAGACAGGAAATGGAGACCACGCCGGCAAACGATGGTGACGTCTTCAACGCTGCTCCCGCGCGCGAAGAAGAAATCCGCGCGCATCTGCGGCACGTGCTCGCGTCGCGCGCTTTCAGCTCCGCAGGGCGACGGGCGAGATTGCTCGAATACCTCTGCGATCGGACGCTTCGTGGCGAAGGCGAAAGCGTTACTGAGTACGGTTTGGGGGGCTGGATGTATTCGGAAAACCGCCCTCATTTGATCCACGAACCGAATCCACCGTACGGGTCGAAATCAGTCGGCTGCGCCAGACGCTCAAACAGTATTACGCCGCCGACGGAGCTCAGGATGCCATCCGGATTCAGCTGCCCCCCAGAACTTACGTGCCGGTGTTCACTTTTCCACCGGCAGATCTGGCCGGAAGTTCGCCTCCCCAAATAGTCCGGCCGCGGCACTCTCCAGTTCGACTTTCGTCGACATGGTTGCTACCGGGTGCAATTCTTGCGGCCGGCATCGCCGCGCTGTTTTTCGTGCGTGCTTTTATGGTCCGGCCACGTCCAGCGCCGGCTTTCTCAATGGCGGTTCTTCCGCCCGAGGTGAGTGCAAATGCGCCACAGATGGCGGGCATTGCCGACGGAGTCACACAAGAGCTAATCGCCAGCCTTGCCACTGTTCCAGACCTGAGCGTCGCGGACTGGAGCTCTGTCTCTTCCTGTCGCGGCTCGGAAGGATTCAGCCGTGCGCGCCGGCAACTTCCGTTTGCGATGTTGCTCCTGCCCCGCATTGATCGCGCCAACGCGAACTTGAAACCCGCGTTGCGCTGTTCCGTCGCTCCGATGCCCGCTTACTCTGGAGCGGCGTGTTCCCCTTGGGAAGCTCGTCCCAACCATCGGATCTCCGAACACATGCGGGCAAATTCATCGAGCAATCTCTCGGCCCACTGCTGAGGCGGGACATGGACATCGCAACCTACCAGCGCTCGACTGGCGATACCGCTGAGAAGCCGTCCTTCGGTCCAATGGCCGACCCGGAGAATGTCTGCACGAGCCGCTTAGGAGACAAACTGAAAATCGGGCGCGCCCGAGTCGTGTTGGGCGCTAGATTCCTGGGCGCGCGGAGCTCGAACGGGGACGTGCAGATCACGCTCGCCGGGCAACCGGTCAACGACACAGGCGTGATGCTGCCGGCCGGACAGCCGGCCTCAATTCTTGCGCCGAAGTTCGTCCAGCTTGTAACGGACACGTGCGTGCGCGGCGGCTTCGTCGCGAGTCTTCCCGTGTATTCCGGCTGCTGTATTGTTCCACCGCGGGGCGTTTCCTCCGTCGTTGTCTGGTACGAGTGTGCCGCCAAGGCTTTCCCTCTCGATCTGTCCCGCTATGTCAATCAGGGCGGTCTTTGGGGCCAAGGCACATTCCCGGTGGGATATCAAATGATAGATGGAGTTCCGTTTCTGCGGCCGGGCGGACGCGAACGTGAATGGGCAGCAAGCGCGGCGGTGCATGGGAGCGCCCGTCCCGCAATTCTGTCCATCCCGCTTGCTCGAAAATCCGTTTCGTCCGCCTATTTTCTACTAATACGGTTTGGGGCGCTCCCGGACCTACAACCTATCTCGCCATCGAATTTACGGGCGACCACGGCGCTCATTTCGAAAAGCGGCTCGTCGGCGGTGTCGATATCCGCGATTACAATCAGGGCTTGTACACGAACAGTCTCAACGGGTCGAAGTCTCGATCCGGCTTGGATAACGGCCACGGCCAGCGCATGGATTTGATCGAAATCGATCTGCCCGAGGACTTCCGATCGCAGACTCTCGAATCCATCACTATCAAGGACACGGGCAAACAGGCTTTTCAGCGCGCAATCCTGTGGGGTGTGACGAGTCGGTAGCGGTTCGCATCGCACCCCCCTATCCATACGCCACTCGGCGAGAATTCGACTGACACGGAAACGCGAGTAGTCCGCGCGTATTTACAACCAGAATGCGCCCTCAGGTTCCACGAACCCGGCCTCCCTGAGCATGGCCGGAATGAGTATGCCCGGAATGGACATGCCCGTCGCGTCTTTCAAGGTACCCGTCTTCCGGAAGCAGTCCTAAAAATGTCAGAGTAGACAATGAAGTAAGGCTCTGAAAGAAGATACATGCCAACCCTCCTCGTGAATGGCGTCAGTCGCGAAATTGAAGTACCCTCCGACACGCCTCTACTTTACGTTCTGCGCAACAACTTCGAACTGACCGGCCCACAGTTTGGTTGCGGTCTCGCGCAGTGCGGATCCTGCTCAGTGTTACTGAACGGTAAAGAAGTCCGCTCCTGCATTACCCCGTTGTCGGCGGCCGTCGGCAAAGAGGTAACTACTCTCGAGGGGCTGCCCGCCCGTTGGGCGAAGCAAAAGAAGTTAAGCGAACCCGAAGCTGCTCATGTTCTTCACCCGGTTCAGGAAGCCTGGATTACCGAGCAGACTCCGCAGTGCGGGTTTTGCCAGAACGGCATGATGATCAAGGCCACCGAACTACTCGAAAGCAATCCGACTCCGACGATCGAGCAAATCAAAGAGGCGTTCACTACATCGGGCCCTTCGGCGCATCTTTGCCGCTGCGGTACATACACCGCAATCCTTGAATCCGTTCAACGCGCCGCCGGCATTATGGCAAGGAGCACCTTATGACGGGCTATCTCGAAGCATTCGCGAAGGAGAGAGTTGAGGAAGGTCAAGCTGAGAAGATTGACGTGTTTGGCGCCTCGCTTACGCGCCGCGGATTTGTTGCCGCCGGCGGCGCGCTGCTCGCCGGCTTAGGCCTGCTGCGCCCAGCCAGCGCGCAAGAGGAAGGGTCACTGGGCGGCGTTCCCACCAGCAAACTATCGTCCGACTCCTTCATTGAAATTCACGCTGACAACACAATCCTCATCCGCACCGGCAAGTCAGACACCGGGCAAAGCACGGTCTTCACCGCCTATCGCCAGATCGTCGCCGATGAACTGTACGTCCCGTTCGAAGCGATTACCACGGTAATCTCCGGCGATACCGATCGCACACCGGACGGCGGTGGCACGTTTGACCTCCTCGGTCATGGCATGCCCAACATCCGCAAGGCCGCCGCTTACGTGTATCAGGCCATGCTGGATGTCGCCTCGAAACAACTCAAGGCGCCGAAGGATCAACTGTCCGTCAAGGACGGCATTGTTTCCGGCGGCGGCAAATCTATCTCTTACGGCGACCTCGTCAAAGGCCAGCAGCTCCATCTAACGATTCCTGTGCTGGGCGATATCCACAGCATGTTCGGGCTCATGGTTACTGGCAATCCCCCGCTCAAACCTGTCAGCCAGTACACCGTGGTTGGCAAGTCCTTCCCCAACTCTGCAGTGGTGTCGAAGGTCTCGGCCAAAGAAACTTGGGTCACCGATGTCCGTCTTCCCGGGATGCTTCACGGCCGGGTTATTCATCCCAAAACGCTCGGGTCGAAGCTCGTGTCTGCTGGCACTCTCGACAAATCGCGCTACCCGAACGCGAAAGTCGTTGTGAAAGGCAATCTCGTCGGTGTCGTCGCTCCTAGCGAATGGGAAGCCATAAAAGCCTCTCAGCAAGTCGCTTCTGCTACAAAGTGGTCTGATTGGCGAGGACTTCCCACCGATGCTCGCCTATTTGAGTTCCTCAAAGAAGATGCCGACTGGAAATCCGTACCCGCTGCTACGAGCAGAGAATCGAAGGGTGACGTTGCTGCCGCTCTCGCCAGTTCGCCCAAGAAACTCAAAGCTACCTACGAGCGCCCTTATCTCAAACACGCGCCGATCGGACCAACCATGGCCGTTGGCGATGTCCGCTCGGATGGCAGTGTCCACGTTCACGCACACACGCAAAACGCACAAGCGCTCCGCACCGAAATTGCGCTGATGCTCGGCGTCTCGCCCGACAAGGTCACGGTTCACACGTATGCCGGAGCCGGTCACTATGGCCGCTCGAACGGCGGCAACGCCGGCGCCGAAGACGAAGCCGTTATTCTGTCCCAAGCGGTTGGAAAGCCCGTCCGCGTTCAATGGATGCGCAACGACGACCTGCAGTGGTCCACGCAATCCTCCTGCGCCTTTTCCGAAGTCGAACTCGCGGTCGGCCCTGACGGCAAACTAACCGGCTATCAGATCGATCACTACATGCCCGCCATGCAAGATGATCGCCCCATCGGCGCTATCCTCGCCGGCCTGCCGACCATGCCCGCGCCGAACGAGAAGGGCTCGCTCTTCGGAATGAGAAATCAACCGAGTGACCCTTGGGTGTACGACGCGACTCCCGCCGTTCTGGAACGCGCTCATGGCGGCCCACAAATCAGCCAGACATCTTCACCAATCAACGTTGGCCTGCGCGATCACAGCCTCCGCACGCCAGTCCAGTATCAGCAGAATTTCCCGCGTGAACTAGCGATCACCGAGGCTGCTTATCTCGCCGGTGTCGACCCGTTGCAATTTCGGATTAATCACGCCACGGAAAAGCGCGCTATCGCCGTTCTCGAATCTGCGCGCGAAAGTTCCCGTTGGCAAACGCGGTCAGGTTTCGCAAATGGACGCGGCCCCACCAAGCAAGGACAAGGCGTATCACTGCTGATGCGCGGCGGCGCCTACTGGGCCTGCGTGGCACAGGTGACCGTCGATACGAATACGGGCGCCATCAAGGTCGATAAGCTCACGATCGTGGTTGATCCTGGTATCGTCATCAACCCGCTCCAGTTGAAACGTCAAGTCGAAGGCGGCGCTGTCATGGGCGTCAGCATGACTCTGCATGAAGAACTCCGCTTCAATGACTCCAGCATCACGTCATCCGATTGGATAAGCTATCCGATCGCCACCATGGCCGATCTCCCCGAAATCAAGGTAGTCCTGCACTCTAACCCTGAAGTCGGCTCTTATAGGCAAGGTTCCGAAGCCGCCAGCGCTTTAGCCGCCCCCGCCATCGCTGGTGCCTTTTTCGACGCGACCGGCAAGATTGCCCGCCGCCTTCCCTTAAAGCCCGCTTACATCAAAGACCTTTTGAAGGCCTAAATTCAACGAAGCGCCAACTCGTTCCCCAAACCCGTGCCTGAAGTGTTCTCGGCATCCTCGGCGTTCCGCCCCTATGCTTTCTGCCCTTTCTGGTCTTGGCGGAGCGAGACCATCGAAACTAACTCGAGCTCCCGCCGATGAGAGAAGTGTGAGGTGATTGCGAACGCGTGCTCGGCCGCTACCGTGTCCCATGCGCCCCAAAAAGACGCAAACGCCAGTGACGTGTGAGCGCCGACGGAGCGGTCGTCCAGCTCCACCGCCTTCCTGGCCGCTGCTAGCGCGCGCGAAAACGCTTCCGCCTGGGGCATCGCCGTGTACTCGCTCAACAAATTGTATGTGTCTGCGAGTCCCACATACGCAGCCGCGTATCCGGGATCTTTGACAATCGCCTGAGCAAAAAAGGTCGACCGCCCGATTCAAATCCTCCGGCGTCCGCTTGTCCCAGTAATATCTGCCCTTCAGATACAGTTCGCGAGCTTCCGCGTTAGCACTCCGAGCCGCAGCTGACGTCGAACTCCGGCCCGCACTAACTCCTGATGGGGATGGCCTGCGACAGGACCGCTGGCCTTGGGCATACCAATCGAGGTCTTTAAGGTAACATACCCCTCTTCTTGGCAGGGGGTCCTGTAAGTACTAAAACCCATACCGAAAACATGCGGCTTTGCGCCGTTTTGTAGAGGTTTTCTATGCGTTACCTACCCTAGATCGCCGCAAAACCACTTGCTTTGTTTCATTTCCCGGTCCATGCTTGCCTTTCAAGCAATTAATTCAGCCCGCGTCATTCAAACCGCGCGGCCTGCGATTGAAGGACGTTCACACATGCGTATCCAATTCAGATGTTGCAGCTTTCTTTTGGCCGCTGCAGCCTTGCTTTCGACGAGCGGCATCGGCCGAGCTCAAGAGGCTCCGAGACCGGTCATCACTCAGCCGGTGGATGATCGGGTTTTAGTGACGATCGAAGGCAACATGCGCCTTGAAGCAATTCCGGCAAACGATCGCGGCGCGTTGCCCGATAATTTTCCCCTTCAGCATATGCTGCTGCAGCTGCAACGGCCTCCCGCGCTGGAGCAGGCGCTTCAGAGCTATATCGAGGAGCTTCAGGATCCCAGCTCACCGAATTACCAGCACTGGCTCACCGCGGACGAATTAGGCCAGAGGTTCGGGGTTGCCACTCAGGACATCGGAAAGATCACGCAATGGCTCGAGGGGCACGGTTTTGAAGCGAACGTTTATCCGAACCAGCTGCTGATCGATTTCTCAGGCACGGCAGCCCAGGTGCGGGAGACTTTCCACACCGAAATCCACAGCCTTTATGTGAACGGCGAATCGCACATCTCGAATATGAGCGATCCCCGAATTCCGGCCGCCCTCGCCCCCGTTGTCGCGGGTGTTGTCTCGCTGAATGACTTCATGCCGCATTCCATGTTACAGCCGCACACGCAGTACACTTTGGCTGGAGGCGCGGGTCAGTTAGTCACGCCGGGAGATCTCGCCAAAATTTACAATCTGAGCCCCGCCTTTGCGGCAGGCTACACCGGCAAAGGCCAAACCGTCGTCGTCGTCGAAAACACGAACGTTTACAACACCGCGAATTGGACCACTTTCCGCAAGACCTTCGGCCTCTCGAGTTACACCTCAGGTTCCTTCATTACCGTTCATCCGGCGCCTAAGAGCGGCGCCAATAACTGCACGAATCCCGGATATAACGCGGATGATGGCGAGGCGATCCTGGATGCGGAATACGCCAGTGCCGCAGCGCCGAACGCAACCATTGAAATGGCCTCGTGCGAAGACGGCACGACGACCTTCGGCGGCCTCATTGCCATCCAGAATCTCTTAAACGAGAGCACTACGCCTCCTGCCATCATGAGTATCAGCTACGGCGAATGCGAAGCAAATTCCGGCGCGACGGCTAACGCAGCGTTCAACAAGGCTTATCAGCAAGCGGTAACCGAAGGCGTGTCGGTTTATGTGTCCGCCGGCGACCAGGCATCCGCGCCTTGCGATCGCGGCGAAGCAGGAGCAATTCACGGCATCGGCGTGAACGGGTGGGCTTCCACGCCGTATAATGTTGCGGTCGGCGGTACCGATTTCAGCGACACTTACTCGGGTACCAACGCCACATATTGGAGTTCGACGAATTCATCGACTTACGAATCCGCCAAGTCCTACGTCCCCGAAATTCCGTGGAACCAATCTTGCGGCAGCATTCTGATTGCTAACTATCTCGGCTGGGCGACAACTTATGGCGCAGACGGTTTTTGCAACAGCGAAACGGGCGCGGACTACTATTGGAACGTCATCGGCGGTAGTGGCGGGCCAAGCGGGTGCGCTACCGGGGCACCCTCCACCAAAGGCGTCGTGAGCGGAACGTGTAAAGGATACGCCAAGCCTTCGTGGCAGACCGGCGTCTACGGGATCAAAGCCGACGGGGTCCGAGATCTGCCCGATGTGGCGCTTTTTTCGTCCGACGGGCCTTGGGGACACTCATTTGTTTATTGCGACTCCGACACAAGCAACGGCGGGGCTGCCTGCACCGGCGCACCCTCGAATTGGTCCACCGCCGGCGGAACGTCTTTCGCCTCGCCTATCTGGGCCGGTTTCCAAGCGCTTGTAAACGAGAAAATCGGAAAACGCCAAGGAAACCCCAATCCGGTGTTGTATAAGATCGCCGCAAAGGAATACGGCGCCAAAGGCAACACCGCGTGCTATTCGAATGCCGGCAATAAAGTGGCTAGCACATGTACGTTTTACGACGTCACCGCCGGCGACACGTCCGTCGATTGCGACGGAAGCCACAACTGCTTCACGGACGGTGTGACGATAGGTGTGCTTTCCACTTCCGATTCCGCCTATGACCCCGCATACGCGGCCGGCATCGGTTGGGACTTCACGACCGGCATCGGCACCGTAAACGTCTATAACCTGATCACGAACTTCGCCAGCACGGCCGCGGCGGTACCGCAACCGTAATCTCCATGGAAGGGGGGCGCTTATAGAAATCGCCCCTTCCCGTTCGCTAGAGACCTACATCAGGCTCTGACTACGGCAATTGACCGGGGCGGGTGATTGAACCACCGGCCTCCCAGTCCCGAATCAGACTGACCCGGTAAGTCTATTCACAGCCAGCGACGATGTGCTCAACCGGCATGCGCCGAGTTGAACTATGGCATCTCAAGTTAGACATCGACAGCGAGCTCATGGTGATCCATATTCGGCCTGGCAAGCGGAACGTGATCGCGACGTACCAGCCCCAAGCTGCGAGTTCGGCGCGTTTCCCGTTAGCGAATGGCTCGTGCTTTGTCGGCATGTGTAGATCTATCCTTAGCC
>CAVTRH010000013.1:0-6669 GCA_963736985.1 uncultured Acidobacteriaceae bacterium | reverse complement strand
GCCTGAACCTGGATTAGCTTCGTCAGAGGGTCGGGCACTGCCCGGCGCGTGCCGGGCCCTAGGATTGTCCTTCAGACATCTAGGAGTATCATGTCTGCATGCCGCGTGAAAAGCTCCAAGGCGCCCTCGACCTGCTCATCCTTAAAACGCTCGCCCGCGGCGTCGCCCATGGCTACGGTATGACCTGCGCCATTCTGAACGCTTCCCAGAACCAGCTTCGCGTCGAAGAAGGATCTCTTTACCCGGCCCTTCGCCGGCTCGAATCGGAGGGCCTTATCAAAGCCGAATGGAAGGCCTCGGAGAACAATCGCCGCGCCCGTTATTACGAACTCACGCGCGCTGGCCGCAAACGCCTCCAGCGAATCGAAGACGAGTGGCACGCCCACACCGCCGTAATTGAAGGTTTTCTCGCATTCGAGGACTGAGATTCCGTCATGCTGCGCCGATTTCTGAATGTTTTTCGCTCCCGCCGTGTCGAAACCGAAATCCGCGAAGAGATTGAGTTCCATCGCACGCAATCGAGCGGCTCGTTTGGCAATGCCACTCTCATTACCGACCGTATGCGCGACGCCAGCACCGTCGCCTGGCTCGAAACCTGTTTGCAGGACATTCGCTACGGCCTTCGCCAGCTGCTGAAATCGCCCATATTGCTTATTGTGGCCGTGCTGTCACTAGCGCTCGGCATTGGCACCAACACCGCAATCTTTACGTTGATCGATGCCGTCATGCTGCAGCTTTTGCCGGTGCGCGATCCGGCGGGCCTAGTTCTCTTTGACGACGCGATCTCGGAGGGTACATCCAGCGGCGACCTCATCAGTGATGCAGTCTCGTATCCGTTCTATCAGGATCTGCGCACCCACAACGATTCTTTCCAGGATCTCTGTGCCTTTCGCGAAGGCGAGGACAACGTCATCATGCATGTCGCCGCCGAGCCCGCTACGAGTGTCGGATACGCCTCGGCCCATCTCGTTTCCGGCAATTACTTCGACGTGCTCGGCGTGCGAGCTGCCGCGGGCCGCTTGTTGCGTAACTCCGACGATACACCCGCCTCCACACCAGTCGCCGTCATGACCTACGGCTTATGGAAGAACCGCTTTCACCTCGATCCCGGCATTTTGGGTAAAACCGTACTGCTCAACGGGACCGCTTTTACCGTCGCCGGTGTGGCCGACGCGTCGTTCTTCGGTGAGCGGATTCGAAGATCTCCTGATTTCTGGCTCCCCCTCTCATTTCAGCCGCAGATCATGACGCGAGAATCGCCGTTGCTGCACGCCATGAATTCCTATTGGCTCAACTGCATGGGCCGCCTCAAACCCGGTGTCACGCTCAGAGCCGCACAAGTTGCCGTAAATGCACGGCTTCATTCGTTCTATCTTGCGGAAGCGGGCGCACATCCCACGGCTGACACTCGCCAAAGAATCGAACGCGTTCAAATCGCATTGAAACCGGGCGGCAGTGGCATCTCCGGCATGCGCTATCGCTACTCGAAACCGTTAGGTGCGCTGATGGCAGCCGTCGCGCTCGTTTTACTGATCGCCTGCGCGAACGTCGCTACCTTGTTACTCGCACGAGCTTCTGCCCGGCGTCAGGAATTCATATGCCGACTTGCTTTGGGTGCGGCCCGCACCCGCGTGCTGCGTCAAGTCCTTACGGAAAGCATCCTGCTCGCATTCTTTGGCGGCCTTGCGGGCACATTTTTCGCCTGGTGGTCCGTGAAGACCCTCGTTGTACTGCTGCACTTCGACCCGTCAGTGAAAGTCAAACCCGATCCCGCCGTACTCGCCTTCACGCTTGTGCTATCCATCGCGACCGGCATCTTGTTTGGCATCGTTCCCGGCTGGAAGTTCAGCCGTCTCGACCTCCGTCCCGGCAACACGGCGCCCGTGAGTTGGCGCGCACATCGGTTCGGGAGTGCGCAAGCGCTCATCACGGTTCAAATTGCACTCTCGCTTTGCCTGCTGATCGGCGCCGGTCTGCTTACGCTCAGCCTTGTAGCGCTCGAAGAGCAAGACATCGGCTTCACGCGCAATCATATTTTGCTGGTCCGCACCGATGCGGATCTCGCTGGCTATCAGCCGTCGCAGTACGCGGCGCTTTATCGCGATGTCAGCGACCGCATCAATCAGCTTCCGGGCGTCCAATCCGCCGCGCTTGCCCGGTTCTCTCCAATAAGCGGTTACAGCTCGTACGGGAACTTCTCAATTCAGGGCTATCGTCCCGCCGCCGGCAAAGAGATGCGCGTTTGGGATCTGCCTGTGGGAATGCGCTTCTTTGAAACGCTCAGAATCCCGCTTTCTTTGGGCCGCATGATCGACGAACGCGACACCGCTGCCTCCGCACCCGTCGCTGTCGTTAACCAGACATTCGTCAACGAATACTTTTCTGGCACGAATCCGCTCGGCCAGCACATGGAACACGGCGATCCGTTCAAAGCGCCCGGGTCGGAAATCATTGGCGTGGTCAGCGATTCCAAATTTTTCGACCTCCGTGAGAAGCCTAAACCGATGGTCTTTTATCCTATCTCTCAAAAACCGGCACGCAGCTTCGAACTTTTGCTGCGCACGGCTGCCGATCCGAACAGCGTTGCCGCTGAAGTCCGTGCCGCTCTGAAGCAACTCAACAGCCGGTTACCTATACTCGAGCAGCATAGGCTCAACGATCAGATCGAAGACTCGCTGCAGCAGCAGAAGATGATTACCAGTCTCTCCAGCATCTTTGGCTTACTTGCGTTGCTTCTTTCTTGCATAGGTATTTACGGAACACTTGCTTATTCCGTGGCGGGTCGTACCGCCGAGATCGGGACTCGTATGGCACTCGGGGCTCAGAAATCTCACGTCATCTCGCTTGTGCTTCGTGATCTCATCTTCGTACTGCTTGCCGGTCTACTCCTCGGATTCCCATTTGCGTTCGGCGCCACGCACTGGCTCGAAAGCTTTCTATTTGGCGTAAAGCCGCTCGATCCGCTGGCGCTCTCGGCTTCCGTTCTGCTAATCGGCGCCATGGCTTTATTTGCCGGCTATCTGCCGGCGCGTCGTGCCGCCACGATCGATCCCATGTGGGCCTTGCGCCATGAATAGCCGTAACGTTCATCACACCACCACCCCGGAAGTTATCTTCTGAATTTTCTACACCTCCGGCCGTAGCCTCAGATCTCCCCGCGCACGCTATTCTCCTATCGCGCGGATCGCCCCCGCAGAAAGGTTCTTCTATTCTTTGTGTCTACTCAAGCTCAAATTGAAGCCAATTAAGCGAAACAGTAACTTCCGTGGCGCGTGATCCGGACAGAACTCAGCGCTTCGGGTAAGGTCCAGAGATGGCTGGATCGGATACGTCCCTGAAAGTAAGGCTCCTCGGCAGCAAGCAGTCGGATTGACCTGTCGCGATGCGCGGCTTCTTGCAAAGAATTGTAAGAAATATTTGACATCGCCCCGCGAGAGGCGTTACGTTATCTATGTTAAACATTTTTGACAAAGGAGCGATTTGCCTCGTGACAAGCCTTTCCTACCGGGAGAAGACTCTTTACGCCTCGCTTGCGGCGGAGCTCGTTGTGTACGGCCCTTACTTTTTTCTGCACCAGCAAAACTCCGTCAATAAGGTCGCAGGCATGATTATCGCGATTATCGTGCTGCAGATAATCCTGCAGTCGATCATTGCCGCACTGACGCGGAAACGTGTAACAGATGAGCGCGATCGGTTGATCGAGCTACGAGGGTATCGTGCCGGTTATCTGGCGCTCGCCTCACTCATGGTGATTGGGCTGGGCATGTTGTGGTTTCACGCGACCGTAGGCCATCTTCAATTGGACAGCCGGATGGTAGGACTTCATTTCTTGAGCGTGTTCTTCGGCATGTTGGTCCTGGCAGATATTACGAAAACCGCCACGCAGATTGTGGCTTACCGGAAGGCGCTCTGATGCCCGCCATACGCAATCAGATTCGAGAACTCCGGGCGCTCCGCGAGATGACGCAGCAGGAACTCGCGGACCACGTCGGCGTCACACGGCAGACGGTCATAGCTATGGAACAAGACAAGTATTCGCCTTCCCTCGAAACTGCGTTTAAAGTGGCAATTGTGCTCGGTGTGCCGCTTGAGCAGTGTTTCCAGTATGACTCTCGAGGTAAGCGCTAGTTTTAGGAGCTCGTTTAAGCATTTATGGAACGCGCGGTCGTGCGTGGTTTGGTAGCGCATGTAGAGCGCGAGCTGCTTCTGATCGTCACAGCCGGGCAGGTTGTGGTTAAACGTGGTGTGCTGGAGCATCGCGGCGCCTTCGAGAGCCAGGCGGCTTGCGCCATTTTGCCGATCAGCAAGTTTTCGGTGAGGGTGGCGGGTTTGTGCTCGTCGCGAAGGCCGACTAGCAGATTGTTGAATTCCTCCTGATTTTCCCAGGGGAGGACGGTGAATTCGCCGGTCAGGCCGTGGCTGAAATGGTTCCTCGCGGAGGCGGCTTTGCCTTCCGGAGTTTTGGGTCCACGCGAGAGCTGCGCGTTGGCTTGGTTCGCATAGAGTTGAGCTTCAGATACTGACTTCATGGAGAGTTCCTTTTCTGGGATTTTTTCCCGATCTGACGATGGCGCTCGGGAGATCCAGACGGTGCCTGTACGGTGTAAATGGCTGCGATTTTAGGGAGAAGAAATTTTTGCCGTTGCTGTCATCGGGGTTGAAAGGGCGTAGGGCCGGGCAATGCCACGGCCCCTACGGAGTGCGACGCTTCGTGTTATTCTCAATCTCGTCGGATCGGACAGGTGGGTGAGTGGTTAAAGCCAACAGACTGTAAATCTGTCCCTCCTTGCGAGGTACGAAGGTTCGAATCCTTCCCTGTCCACCATCCCGCCCGAGCGATGAGAGAGCTGGTACATGGCTGACGCGAACGGTGAGGATCGGCAGATCATTCACGATCTGGTCGAGGCCGCACGGCTCAACCTGGATGAGCACGAGAAGATTTGGAGCGCGGTCAACGCGCTGCGAGTCTCACACATTGACCTGATCGACCAGATTGCAAGTTTAACTGGCGCAATTCGCGATCTGATCGACCGCATTCCGCCGGAGAATTTGCGGTGACGGCAGGGAGCACGAAACGGAGAAGCGGTAGTACGCTTTGGGGTCCGCACAATGGATCAAAATCTGCCAACGGCAATAGTCAGCACGACCGCTACAGCGCTCGTCGCGATTGTGGCCATAATCACAAACGACAAACGGCTGGGTGATACGAACAGGCGGCTGGACGATACGAATTCGCGTATTGGACGTTTGGAGAGCAAGCTGGACCATATCGAGACTTTGTTGGTCGGTTATGTCTTGGACGTAGCGAGAATCAAGGAACGCCTGGACATCTCGTAGGTGCCATAATTGTCTTCTGGGTGGGCCGTTGTAGCTCAGTTGGTAGAGCGCGTCCTTGGTAAGGACGAGGTCACCGGTTCAATCCCGGTCAACGGCTCCAGAGCCTTTCAAATTTGCATGTGATAGATCAGTTCCGTACGTAGTGGATCTCTGGCGCACGAATAATGAGGTGGTGACGTGCTTTTCATTGCGCGTTGTGTGTTTCGTTTGTAAGTCAGGTAGCACTTTGCCGCGCCATTCATACCGCGCCTGCTTTCGGGATGCAGCGTTGAAATACGCTCCTTTATCTTCGGGGCGTTCGACTAGCAGCGCCGGTTGTGGAACACGCCCGGTAAACCGCTCTGATGAGGCTGCTAGGTGGATTGATAGGCGAACTTGAATCAGTAACGTGCTTCTCATCCGCGAAATGCCTGAGCGCGCTGCGCACCTTCGCATCTAGTTTGAAGGGCGGAGCTTCGTAATGCTTCGCGGTATGCACCTGAATGACCTCAAATGGAAAGTTGGGATAGACACGATCCCTTTTTGGAACTGAGATAAGTCGATGAACATACACCCAGCTGGGCCCCTTACTATTCGCTGTGGTGGTGGGCGCACACAAGACCCATTCGCCCTCCTGCACACACGCCTTCTCACTCCAGAACCAGTCGTAAGGTTGTGTTCCGAACTCCTCTTTTATGGCCCGAATCGCCGTTTCGGATAGTTTGGTTGCACTCTCATCGAAACAGAGTAGTTTCCATTTCTCTGGATGTGGAGAGTCGTGCCATTCGGTAAACGTTGCGGTAGAGCTCGGGCGAAATAGCCTTGGATTTGCAGCATGGTATTTCCTGTGCTTGACATCCAAGGCGTGCAGTTCAGAGCCTTCCGCAGCGCGTGGCTTGAGTTGTTTCAGAACCCTTGTGATGTTGACTACGCCCGGATCGAGCAGTATGCCGAGTTCTTTCAAGCCTCCTATCCCCAATGCGTTCGTTGATAGATTTGCCGACGTGATGACCGAACCACGCTCTGCAGCCCAGTAAAGCTTCATGTGTAGAGAATCCACAAACTCCACCTTCACGCCCTCTCGTTTGAGCTTCCGCAGAGTTCTGGGGTTTGTACCCCCTGGTGTTGGCGAGCAGATCAGATGCAGGTCTTTGCGGTAGGGCAAGTAAGGTTCCGCTCCATTGCCGACGTAGGCTGAGATCGCGATTCGCCGTATGTTTCGGTCTTTGAATAAGTCCGCAATCGCCAGGCGCACTTCTTTGGAGGAGTACAAAATTTGAGGTCTCATGTTGACGGAAGCTCAGTTTACACCCGTACGGAGAACGGTCAGGCCTCGTCATGTTATCCTCGATT
>CAVTRH010000012.1:0-189176 GCA_963736985.1 uncultured Acidobacteriaceae bacterium | reverse complement strand
AGGCGGACCGTCGGCAAATACTCCGCGACTACAACGGATGATCCTGGCTCTTGGTATGTTGCTGCCGCATTCGCCATTTTGGGCCTTCGCTGGGCTGCACGCATCTTGCTTGGGTGTGCTGGCCGATCCCGCCGATCCTGGTGCTGACGTAACTAGGTTATGTGAGCCTGACGCAGGTCATCAAAGTGTAATTGCTTAGCAACGGTGGATCTAATCGTGGAGGACGACATTGAGCAAGGAGCTGTGGACTTCGAGGGATCCGTTATATTCGATGAAACCGAGCCGGCGGAATTTGTTCATGAAAAAGCTAACTCTGGATCGGGTAGTGCCGATCATCTCCGCAAGCGTCTCTTGGCTGATTTTGGGAATTACCGGCTCCGGCTTTCCCTCCTTCCCGAAATTCGCCAGTAGCAGGAGCGTCCGGGCGAGCCTCTTCTCACTGGAGTTAAAAAGCTGATCCACCAGATCCTCTTCGATGCGAATCGTGCGCGTGAGAGTGTACGAGAGCAGCAAGGCCGCGAAATCGGGCTCGTTTTGAAGCATCTCGACTACAACGCCTCTCTCCAACCGCGTGATCGAGCATTCGGCCATTGCTGTGGCGGTCGACATACGCAACTTTTGCCCCGCCAGACATCCTTCGCCGAGAAAATCGCCGGCTCCCACGAAGGCGATTACTGCTTCTTTGCCCCCCTTCGATACCACAGATAGCTTTACTTTTCCTTTCCGGATGTAGAAGAGCGTGTCTGCCGAACCACCTTGAGCGAAGATTACTGCATTATGATCGAAGCTGGCGATTGTTCTCCCTTTACCGACCTCATTGAGGAACTTCTTGGGCTGGAATGGAAGCTTCGTTTTCGGCGTCATTGACCGGACCCCTTCGAGCTCACGCAAACAGATACTACATCAAGAATAGCCCCATTCAAACCAGACTTAGTTTTTGCTTGACCCATGGGGGCAAGTTGAAGCGTCATGCGCTGGGTCCCCGCATCCTTGAGTACCGTTCCGTTCGGATAATGATTTTTCTCAACCGCCGCGAAATCCTCAGCCGCCCCTTTTGCGTATGGGATCGTGAAAGAGAAGATTGACCCAGATTCGGGCTCCGAATCCACCCAGATCGAGCCCCCCATCGCTTCAACGAGCTTCTTACAGATTGCCAGACCTACTCCGGCGCCCGGAATTTCCGGCCCGTGTAGACGCTTGAGGGGAAGGAATATGATCCGCTGGTGCTCCCGGGCGACGCCCGCGCCATTGTCTTTAACTCTGACTACCCACTCACTTCCGCGTCGTTCAGCGCTCACGCGAATTTCGACTCGGCTGTCTCCATGATACTTGAGAGCATTCGTGATTAAGTTTTGCAACACTCTCTGCAGATGCTTCTCATCGCCCATCACAAAAGGCAACGGATCGACAGTCACGACCGCATCACTTACTCGGATTGCATGCGTCAAGTTTTGCAGGACACCGGCGGCCACTTCCCTGAGGTCCAAGCATTTAAGAGGATCGTCGCGTCCAGAAATTGCCAGGGCATGAAGACCGTCGAATAACGCACCCATGCGTGCGACACCCTCCACGATGAATTGAGCCAGCTGGCGACCGTTGTCGTCCAATGCCACGTTCCTTGCAAGCAGCTCAGTAAACATGGAAATCGTCCGGAGCGGCTCTTTGAAATCGTGTGCGACAGCGTAGGTAAAATCCTCAAGCTGTGCCTGCGAGAGCACCACGTCTCGTGATTGGTCTTCTAATGCCGTGCTTTCGATATCAGGAGAATTCATGCACATTTATACTCCGTGCGAGACCGAACTCGCATAACGCTTGGGCACTCACTAAACCTCCTGATTGGGTAGAGTACCCCTCTTCTTAAGATCGAGCAAGATTGTTACGCTCTCTGGAGCGGGCACTTGCCAGCCCTGTTAGCGCCTTGCTGCAATGAATGCCAACGCCGATCGCTGATCGACAGGTGATTCCCGAGGAAGACAACCATCCGGGATGAACCTTGGGCTAGGGTTGACCACTTTCGAACCTGAGCTTTGCTATGTTAGAAACCCAATCTAGCACTTGTACGGGTGGCTTGTCCGGTCAAAATTGCTCACCGGGGCAGTCACCCGAAGTTTTCTCGAAATTTGAATCTCCGAGTTAATCAATTCGCTTCCTTATTCCATTCGCTGCCGTAGTGGAGGGCGGAGCCCGGGACGGAGGCAGTGAATCACGCGGCGACTTTGCCGTGCTCCGCCAGAGCAGCTTCGGCGTTCACCTCTATCTTGAGATAAATGCGTTCCATCCAGTCCTGATTGAGCTCCATCATGAGCGTGCTCACCAGCCGTACACAGGCTGTTCGTTCGGGAAGATGCGGATCACTCGCGTGCGGCCTTTGATCTCCTGATTGACTCGCTCCAGCATGTTCGTGGAACGCATCCGTTTTGCGGTGTGCTTCGGGAACTAGTACACAGCCAAGATCTCTTCCCCACAGGTATCCAACAGCGCGGCCGCTTTCGATGCTCGCCGCCCGAGCGATTCCCCGCTTCGGCCAGCGCCTTGCGTGCCGCTACCAGCGTCGGAGCCTCGGTGATCGCCTTTAGCATGCCGAGCACAAACCTCTTTTCGCGCGCCGTCGTGTGGTTCAGGAGGATCGCTGAACACTTCGCCGCAGCTCGCTTCGCTCTCCGAGTCCGCCACCCACACGCCCAGCACCTCGCGCATGCCTTGCGCGCTGATACCCATTGCAATCAGCACACCTTGGCTGATCACCTCGCCACCACGCCGGACCTTTTCATAACGCGCATTGATCATCAGATACGGATAGCTGTTGTCAATCGGCCGCTCGCGCCATTGCCGGATCTCCTCATCAAGCTTCTGCGCTAGCGTCGACACCTGGCTCTTGCCGATCTCCAGCCCGCACAGTGCTTCGGTGATGTCGCGCACCTTGCGGGTCGATCTGCCTTCCACGTACATCTCCATGATCGCCAGCACCAGCGCTTTCTCACTCCGCTGGTAGCCTTCGAAACTCCGTCTGAAACTGCCCGTCACAGTCTTTGGGAACCAACAGCTCGAGTTCGCCCACCCGTGTCTTCAGCAGCCGTGCCTTGTAGCCGTTGCGGTACCCACGGCGCTCATTCGTGCGCTCGTAGTTCTCGGCGCCCCAAAAAGCTCGTCGTCATCTCGGCCTCAAACACCTGTTGCACCACTCGCTGGACCAGTGCGCGTATGCGGTCGTCACCCGACACCGCCGCTGCTTGCCGTGCCTCTCCGAGTTGGCTATCTTTGCTCTTGCGAGCCATCGGCTCTTCTCCTTTCCAACGTTCTTTGGTCAAAAACATTTTAAGGAGATTCTGTTTGGCTGGCTCTGCCTCGCCCATCCGGGCTCAGCAGCGCTCGCCTATTTTACAGATGAGATGAGAAGGTCTGGTAGGCAGACCGGAGTAGTCTTCAGAAAGCAGGTTGAAAGTAAATCGTAAATAGGGGCAAAGATGCAAACGAAGATCAAAGAGCCGCCGCGCCGCAGGCGTGAAAAATACACAGTTGGGATTGACCTCGGGGACCGCAGGTCACGTTATTGCGTTCTCGACCAAACCGGCGAGGTGATGGATGAAGGGTGTCTGAACACGAGTCGCGCTGGTCTGCTGGCTTACTTCGATCGGTTGCCGCTTAGCCGCATCGCCATCGAGGTCGGAGCCCATTCGCGCTGGGTCAATCATCTGCTGCAGGAAAGAGGCCACGAAGTGATCGTGGCAAATCCGCGGAATGTACACCTGATCTCAGCGAGCACCCGAAAAACGGATAAGGTCGATGCCCGTACCCTGGCGCGCCTGGCGCGGGTCGATCCATATCGATTCAGATCAAAGGTTACGATCGCACGCTTGAGCAACTCGCAGACTCGGAGCACCCCGAGACCATCGCGTTACGCACGGTACCTGGCGTGGGTGCCTTAACCGCTCTGACCTTTGTACTGATTGAGGACCCATTCCGCTTTGCGCGTAGCCGTGATGTCGGCTGCTATTTAGGTTTCCGGCCCAAGCAGTGTCAGTCGGGGCAGAGCGCACCCCAACTCGGGATCTCCAAAACGGGCGACTCTTACTTGCGCAAGCTGCTTGTTGGCAGTGCGCAATATGTTCTCGGGAAATTCGGTCCCTACTGTGATCTCCGCCGATGGCGATTGGCTCTAGCCTCACATGGCGGCAAGAACGGCAAAAAACGGGCCGTTGTTGCTGTCGCCCGGAAGTTGGCCGTGCTGCTGCACCGGCTTTGGATTACAAGGGAGCGCTTCCGAGCAATCCAATCCCCTGAAGCAAACACCCAGGCGGCGTAAATCGAACTTTTTCATTGAGTATCCCGCGTTCGAGTGACTGCGACTAAACTTCCGATCCTGCCTGGACGAGAGATCGATTTACAGATAGCAGCACTCGGCAGTTCATGAACCTCAAACGGCACCAGCCAGTTCCTTGGCTAATTTGAGTGCGAATGGAAGAAAGGCGAACTGCAGCGGCAAAATGTCTTGACCTCGGCGGACCTTCTCATGGAAGAAGTTTAAGGGCACAATGCGCGGGCCCGGGCGGGTTCGGCAAATGGCACGGCTATCGGCGACGCTAACTCTACCGATTAAGCTAAGGTTCGCAGATTGGTAGCGGAAAATGCTCTCCCTCCGGCATAACCGGGCAAGCGGCAAAGGTCTCGGGAGTTGTTGAATGCGAGGCGCAGGGTCGATGTCAGCTTCGCACCAACGCTTCATCCATCACGCGGTTCTTAGCCTCGATGGATAGGATCTATAAGATCCAAGAATTGTGCTTGCCATTATGACAAAAGTTCGATGTTGAGGGTAGTTCAGAGTGCGAATATTTCTTGGTTAAAGGGCTTGAATTGTTTCGAATATCTGCTAAACTCAAGTCCTCCCTACCCCAACCGGTTCCGAGAGAAACGAGGAACCGAGTGCCACCTTCCGCAGCAGCACTTGCGCCTTGTCAAAAATGCATCGAGCTTTCCAGCCGCTTTTCCGATATGTCGGAGCAACTCGCGCGTTCCTCGGACCGGCTTGCACATCTAGCCAGGGCGGGTCAATGTGCGGAATTTAATAACACTCTGATCAGTGCACGAGAAATGAGATGGCGCCGTAATCAAGTGGCTGCTGAGCTTCAAGAGCATCGGGCCGAACACGCTACGTCGGCAACCGAGACAGTAGATTTGAATGCGGAAATTGAGCGGGTTCGCTAAATGAAGATTGGCCGTCTACCCGGTGCCGAGGTACCGCTGATGACAACCCTATCCGGTCTGGGCATCCGGCGAACATCCCCATTCCTCCCTGTGTTTCATGGCGCTAGGCAAACGTTCTCTGTTGCATGGTCTGCCCACACTTTAAAGCTCTCCAGCGTGTTCGGTCCGAAGGTTGTGGCAATCGCGACATCCGACGCATCGCGGCCGCGCGCCAGGAGAACTCGGCCGATCCGCGGCACGTTGTTGCGCGTCGAAGATGTACCATCCAGCTCCGATATAGACTTCAAACCACGCTGCGAAATCTCCGACGCTGTAGGGTGGCAGCGTTCCCATATCGGCAGGTAACCCGAGCAGTAGCGCGCAGGAATATTCAGGCAGCGGCAAAATGCAATGGCAAGATGGGCGTAGTCGCGGCGACCCCGGTGCACTCATTGAAGGCCTCCCAAGCCGTCCGAGTGGCTCGCGAATGGTGATAGTTGAACGCGATCTGGTTGTGCACATAATCGCAGATCGCCTGCACGCGCGCCCAGCCGGTTCCGATTGCCCAAACCCAAGCCACCTGGGACAGCAGATCCGTCTCGCAGTAGCGGCTGCGCACCAGGAAGACCAGAGTCTCTTCCGGCAGATCCGGCACGCCGTGCTGCTGGGCAGCGAGAACAGACCCTGTCCGGTTGGCCATTGTCGCGGATGAGCGCGTTGGTTTTGATTCGGATGCGGCCGCCAGGCGCCATCGCTCGGGTGCACCGGTTGCCGAAACCATCACGATACCTGCTATCGGTATCGGCGGATCGGTGGTCAGATAGTCGGGAATGATAAGGTCCGACGTTCGCGAATAATGGATGTTTAACGTCAGGATCATTGGTGTCGGTTGGGGAAAGTTATAGATTAGTTGGTATCCGAGCCGGATCTGCATGTGGTTTCCTTCCGCCAATCAGCACGTTCGACGCGGAGGGTGCTGCGCCAGCCGTGTTTCGCTGGACGTAGCATCCAATGGTAGCTTGGTACCGCCATCATTCTTGCGGATGGGATTTCAAGATCGGGAAATAGAGGCCGCCGGAAGCTAAGGTCAAAATCGCGATAGTGAAGTGAAGACGTTTCCGAACGAGCGGTGCAGACGGCCGCCCTTAGGTTCGGCCATAGCAACGGTACCGGAGAGCAGGCCCACCGTGCCCCCGGTAATATGCAGAATCAAGAGTGGGAATCGCATCCTTCCACGTCCCTTCGGCAGAGACAATTCTCGCTTGGCTGAAGGCTATAGATTTTGGCCCGCCTGTCAACCATTTCGTGGATGCTCGTTATTAAAGCACTCAAACTTCATAGGGGCTCCTGCCAGACATTTGCTTTACGCATAAGCCTTTTCTCGAATCCAATTACTCATTGTTAAGGATTCCATTCACCCCGACAATTTGTCGTTGTAGCCGTCTTTCCTGAATTTTCTCTCCGATGCAACGTAGCCCAGCAGTATGGGAATGACGACCGAAGGGAGGCCGGAGGGCGTTCGTAAGTTATCACGGATGCGAGCGAAGACATAATTACCATAACGGTAGCTTTGCTGAAACTCCCATTATTTCCGGGTCGTGCTCTAAACCTCGTTGAAAGGTTTTTACTTTGAGTCACCAAGCATGCATTTGTTATTTAACGGGACGCTCGAATTCGTCAACACCCAACGTGCTAAGCTTTAGTCCTCCCTACCGCAACCGGTTCCGAGAGAAAAACGAGGAGCCGAGTGCCAACATCACAGCTATCGCGCCAAGACTTGGTGCATTCCGCGCTCACCCTGATAAGGAAGCTGATCGACACGGGCAAGCGATGTGACCGCGAGTTGCACAATCTGCCGGCATTGAGAAGCGCCTCGGATTTGCGGGCGTCGGTGAAGAAGTTGCTGCGGTTGCGAAGATTTACGAAGATTCGACCAGAATGTGAATGGCGTGACAGCCGTTTTGGGGCACGAGAGGATTTAACGCGATGTACCCCTGTGAGACGTGCCGCATTCTCTCGGAAGCCCTCCAGCACGCAACGAATAGACTTGTAGAGGCTACCTCGCAAATGGCGAGAATTGCGGCTGCTGGACAGCATGCGGGGTTTGGAGAGGCGAGGCACGATGTGCAATTTCTACGCAGCGAGTGCCAAGAGAGGTGAGCCGAACTGGAACGCCACAGAGACGACCACCCTTCTTCAACCCGAGTTTAGAAGGACACTACCCGAGTTTAGAAGGACACTACCTATTTCGGATGTGCTGTACGCCGGTAACCCATCCTCTGCCGTTTTGCCATTTTTTTCGCAACCGGAGAGTTTACGCCGATGGTCTTGCTTTCCAGCGGTCGCAGCTTTCCGATAGAGAACGGAAGGAAATTGAGCGGGTCTCGAAGGTTCTGTAGCTCGCGGTAATAATAGAGGGACGACGGACGTTTTCCGTCGAAGTTGAGGCCCCTCAGAAAGGCGGCTTCGTCTTCGGTAATACCGGCGCTGAGCTTTGCATCGCCCAGGAATTCTTTCAGGCCCGGTTCCATTTCAAGCACTGGTTCTGGTTCCGCTTCCCGGAACTCGAGCTTCTTGAAAGGACTACGTGTCAATCTGCGGTTTAGTACGATTTCCATGCCGAAACTTTCAAATTCGATGTCCCAGGTCTCGATGAGTGGGTCGAGAAACGATATGCAGTTTGCAATGGAAACGTGGAAGATATCCGTATCCAGGAACTCAAGAATCAATACTCGCGTTTCTTCATAGCTCCGCTTGCCAACCTCGGCCACGCGATGAATCCACTTTTCGTCCTCAAGCTCTTCTTTCGCCACTCGTTTCGCGATGTCGAGAAGCTTTTGGGTGACGAAGCGTTCGAATTCGCCGAATGGCTCCCGCTCGAAGATGCTACTGATCTGTTTCCTTTTCGTAGGTAGACATTTCCGGAGAATCAGCTGCCGGAATTCTTGAAAGAGAGGCCGCGGCGGATCCAAAACCTTCCGCGTAAATGCTTCCCGCCGCTGAGCGTCAGCCAATCTTGCCAGCTCTTTGCTGGGAAGCTTCAGAAGTTTGGCGATCTTGTCGTAGATGTCGGTCCGATCCGAGGCGGGCGGCGTTTTCTTGTTGGCCAGCAACTGCGAGATGTAGGATTCTGTCACTTCGGCGGCTACCGCCAGCTCGCGCTGTCCTACGCCCAGGTCGTCTAGGCGGTGTCGAATCACAGATGCAATATCCACGTGGCGTTCCTTTTGGTACTTAACTGCAACCGATTAAGCACAGCTTTAGCTTAACGCAAGCTGTCCTTGACAAGCCAGTCTAATTAACCTATTATAGTTAATGACTGGACACTCCCGCCCACTCTTCCGATTGCTGAACTAAGTCAGTAACCAGGACCCTTTCTCTTAGCCAACACAAGAACCCAGGAGTTGCCATGTTCAATCTTGCAAACGGCCATCTTCAACGTGGTTTCGGCCGCGGGCGATATTTCAAGCAGCCTGGTGCTAAGGCGCGATTTGCTTGTGCCCGAGGGCCTGGGAGCTTCTGTTTCTCGTGGCACAGCCGTCATGTGAGGGTGGATCACTCTCTTCTCCAAATGAAAACGTTTCGTACCCAGTTGGAGGCTTCAGCATGAATATCCGACCACTTCACGACCGGATTGTCGTGAAACGTATCGAGGCGAGTGACAGCACTTTGGGAGGACTCTTCATCCCGGACAGCGCAAAAGAGAAGCCGCAGGAAGGCAAAGTTGTCGCGGTGTCCAGAGGCAAGCGCCTGGAAGACGGGCGCCTAACTCCGCTGGACGTTGCATTGGGCGATCACATTGTCTACGGCAAATACACCGGCAGCGAGATCAACCTGGCCGGCGAGGAATACCTGATCGTGCGCGAAGACGAAGTGCTCGGCGTATTAGGAAGCGCTGAAGAGCCTGCAACGAAAGTTGCGTAAGCGGAAGAAGAAACCATATGGCAGCGAAGAAGATTATCTACAGTGACAATTCCCGCCAAGCGATTCTGCGCGGCGTCAATCAACTGGCCGATGCGGTGAAGGTGACGCTAGGGCCGAAAGGCCGTAACGTAGTCATCGAAAAGAAATTCGGCGGTCCGATGATTACAAAAGACGGCGTGACCGTAGCTAAAGAGATCGAATTGCGAGATCCTCTCGAGAACATGGGCGCGCAACTGGTTCGCGAAGTAGCTTCAAAGACGAGCGATGTTGCGGGCGATGGCACGACGACCGCCACAATCTTGGCGCAAACGATTTTCCGTGAGGGCGTGAAATCGGTCGCGGCGGGTGCGAATCCGATGGCGCTGAAACGCGGTATTGAAAGCGCGGTCAACGCCATTGTCGAAGAGCTAAGGAGGATTTCATCCGTTGTTGAGGGTGGCGAGAGGATTGCCCAGGTCGGGACTATTTCATCCAATGGCGATAAAACCATTGGAAGCACCATCGCGGAAGCAATGGAAAAGGTTGGAAAGAACGGCGTCATAACGGTTGAAGAATCGAAAACGATGTCAACTGAAATGAGCACGGTTGATGGCATGCAGTTCGACCGCGGTTATCTGTCGCCCTATTTCACGACCGACCCGGACCGGATGGAAGCTGTTCTGGAAGAGCCTTACGTCCTGATCCATGAGAAGAAGATCTCCAGCATGAAGGATCTACTACCAGTGCTTGAATTAATCGCCCGAGCGGGGAAACCGCTGTTGGTGATTTCCGAAGACGTGGACGGCGACGCGCTGGCCACACTGGTGGTGAACAAGTTGCGCGGAACCTTAAATGTTTGCGCAGTGAAGGCTCCAGGTTTCGGTGACCGCCGTAAAGCCATGCTAGAGGACATCGCGATTCTCACCGGTGCTAAAGCCATAGCGGAAGAGACCGGAATCAAGCTTGAAAAGATCGGCCTTGATGATCTTGGCCGAGCGAAGCGCGTCACAGTGGATAAGGAGAATACAACCATCATTGACGGCGCTGGCGGCCAGAATGCTGTTCAGGGTCGCATCAAGCAGTTGCGCACTCAGATCGAGGAGACCACCTCGGACTATGATCGCGAGAAACTGCAAGAGCGGCTGGCCAAGTTAGCCGGTGGTGTAGCGGTGATTAGGGTGGGCGCGGCGACCGAGATGGAGATGAAAGAGAAGAAAGCTCGAGTGGAAGATGCATTGAATGCGACGCGCGCGGCCGTTGAAGAGGGCATAGTGCCCGGTGGAGGAGTAGCGTTGCTGAGGGCGGCGCATGTTATCGATTTGCTGACTTTTGCAGATGATGAGAAGATAGGCGCTGCCATTGTCAGGCGCGCGTGTGAAGAGCCGACTCGGCAGATTGCGAATAATGCCGGGCAAGAAGGCGCGGTAGTCATCGAGAATATCCGAGCGCAGAGCGACGTGAACTATGGTTTCAACGCGGCTACGACGCAATATGAAGATCTGGTCAAAGCTGGCGTAATCGATCCGACCAAAGTGACGCGTTCGGCGCTACAGAATGCCAGCTCGATTGCATCCCTGATGTTGACCACCGAAGCCATGGTTTGTGAACGCGGCGAGGACAAATACGCTGCTTCGTGGAATGCTCGAGAGGGCTCGGATTTCGGCGAGTAGAGCTCTGCCGTTTAGGTTTCTATTAAGGAGAACACCAATGAAGAAAGTTCGGTCGGTCAACAATCTGTGTTTGTTAGCTCTGCTTCTCTCGCCCTGGCTATCCGGGCCGATCTTTCTACCTATCGCGGCTTCCAATTTGGAATGAGCCTGGATGCTGCGGTAAAGCATTCGGGAATGGACATATCTGAAGTGAGGGTGATCCATGAACGTCCAGCCCGGATTCAGGAGCTAACCCAGCAACCGGCGCGGTTCTCATCCAGGAGTACCGATCCGGTCGAACGGGCAATGACTAGAGGCATACACCTGGATGCACAAGAAGCTCCTCAGCGGCAAAAGGAGAAAGACCAGGACGCTCAAAGCGAGCTCGGGAAGACGCGTCTGGTAAATAAAGGAAACTTTCGGCCGTAGAACAACCGAACGCTGAGTTTCAAGGATTGTGAGAAGGCAATGAGAGACAGAATTTGCGTGGGCACCATGCTTATCGAAGACGGCACCCCAGCGCCGGAAACGCTCGTCATCGAGACCGAGCATTATTCAGCAGGTTGGTCATCCATCATTAAATCCTCCAGCGCTCAGTTGGGTAGAGGACTTGAAAGGGCAGGATGGACATTCTTCTACATGGCTGGCGAGATTCGCGCGAGCGGCTTCGGCTTCAATGATCAATCCGGAGCGGATCGTGCAATGGCGCACCTGGTGCATGCCGTGAAGCGGGAGAATTGCAACTGTTTGGAGATAACTCAAATCAAACGGCGATCACTCTTGGGCTTGTCTTATACGACCCTTGTCGCTCACGCCAGACACATTCAGAGAAGTCGAAGCTTTCACTCTGCATCCAACGTGCCGGCGAATGGTCGGCGTGGTGCGCGCGACCCATACGAGGCACCGGCCACCACGGTTCCCAACAAACCTCTGTTTACTGGTGAAGCTGCCCAAGCTTGGGAAAACGAAGGTGGGTCACTTAATTAGGGTAGAACTCTGCATGAGGATCCTCATCATGCTCACGGTTTCGGCCGTGAGCTTTGCTCAAAACAACGGTTCCGTCGCACAACCTCATAATCATTCCATCGGGCCGAACATCCGCGCGATCGTGGGACTCTCCATCGCTGCGACAGACCGGAGCTGGAGGGAGCGGACAGATTATACCTATGTCGAGCGCGATGAGGATCGACGCTTGGATTCGCAGGGGCTCGTTAAGTCGCAAGATGTCGAGGTTTCGACAATCATTCTTGCGAATGGCGTTCCGTTCGAGCAACTCGTCGAACACAACGGGCTGCCTCCATCTTCCGTAGAACAAAGAAAACAGAACGACGAGCTCAGCAAGCTCAAGAGCGAGACTCGCGAGGCGCGGCTCGCTCGGCTGCGCCAAGAAGAGGAGGACAACGCCTCGTTAATTCGGGAACTGCCCCAAGCCTTCGACTTCGAACAGATCGGGGAAGAGGTGGTCAATGGCAGGCCGGCTTACGTGCTTCAGGCGATGCCGCACCCCGGCTATCGTGCGCGTGGAAAATACGGTGAGATGTTCTGCAAGGTCAAAGGCAAGCTTTGGGTCGATAAGGAGGACTTCGGGTGGGTCAAGGCGGATGGGCAAGTGATTCAACCGTTCTCCATAGGGTTCTTTCTGGCACGCGTGCTGCCCGGCTCACACATGACGATGGAGCAGGCGCGCGTTGGTGAGGGGATCTGGATGCCGGAACACGTCGAAATCCGAGCGGCCGCCAGAATCTTCTTCATAAAGAGTTTGGTTATTGACAAGATCATGACTTACTCCGGATACCAGCAAGCTCAAACCGGCTTTACTGCGACACGGCGGGAGGGGATGGTCCCGTAAACAGGAAAGCGTTCGACCTTGGTCCTAGGCGCACAGCATCGCAGGACCACACGGTGACGTGTCTGAGAGGAACGGACTCTCAGCGTGATTGCAGGTACGCCGCCAAGGCACGGAACGCCTCGGTATCTACGTGTTGGGCGACCATGGTCATCTCCGGCGCGTGCTGACGGTCGCCTGCATGGAATTTTTCCAACTCATTCAGAACGTAAGTGCCATTCTGGCCGGCTAGACGCGGAATTTTAGCCTTGCCCTCCGCCTGCGCTCCGTGGCAACTCTGGCAAGCTGGCAGACCCTGAGCCGGGAGACCGTTCACATACAGCGTCTGGCCTTGCTGAATCAGCGCCGGATTGCCGGACCGCCCTGGTGCCGGTTTCTGCATCGCGTACCAAGCGATGGCAGTCTTCGTTTCGTGGGCGGTAATCGCATGCGCGCTGCCGATCATATTGATGCGTTCCTGAAGCCTGCTCGCACCAGCTTTCCCCTCAGCCAGCGTGGTGATCCGGTAGAACAGCTCATCAACCGGCGGCGGGGCGGCCGCTCCGAATTCCGCCATCCTCTGCTCGGCGTAAGGTGCATTCAGGCCCGCCAAGCGCGGAAAGTAAGGTAATTGCGCGTTGCCGTCGATATCGTGGCAACCGGAGCAGTTCCAAGTGACGATGCGAGGGGCATCCCAGCGCTTTTGGGCGAGTGCCATGGGACAGAGCATCAGGACAGCGGCGGCGCTTATGATAGCCGCGGGGTTGAAGATCTTGCGAACTTTCAATCTTGCTCTCTCCGGCATCAAAAAGCGACGAATACGGTCAACCATAGCGTGTTATTGTCACTTGCATTTCGACCCAAGCCGTCGATGTTGTTCGTGAGTCCGTTGAACCGCACGAAGCCCTTATATTGAAGTGTCGCCTGCAAGTTTTGAGTGATGAGGCGATCCGCTTCCAGCACGTACCCGCTCGTGTTGGGCGAGGACGTGAGTACGGTCCCGGAGGGACCTGTAACCGCATAAAGATCCGTGTTGTTGCTGCCGTTAGTGAAGAAATACGCAGCGTTGAAGATCCAGTGATCGCGATAGCCGTAGCTGCCGTTGAGATTCAGCGACTTTAGGTTGCCCTTAGGAGTCGATGAGGCGCCCAGCGGGAAGCTCGCATTCCACTGCTGATTTTCATAGATGTAGCTCCCGCGCAGCGTCAGCTTGTGAGTGTCTCCTAGATGTTGGTACTGCGAATCAAATCCGTAGTCCGTGAAAACATCTGTCGGCCCACTCGGGGCTGCGCTGTTCGGATACACGTTCGAGCGCATGCCGAACATGCCAATCATGAAGGATTGCGAGCCTCTTTCTTTCGTCCAGTACGCCCGCCAATAGGGATTGTAGCCGGACAGGTAATTCAAACCTTCATCCTGGAATTCGGTCCCCGCGCTCATCCATCGGAAGAAATTAATTGCAACCCGGTACGCTGAAAATTCGACGTACCACTCACGATTCAGCAGCCCATATATTCCTACGCTCGCCGACTGGGAGCCCAGATTTGTGATCATGGGGCTGGCCGGTCCGCTCGGCGCCTGAGGCGAGCCGTAGAACGGATAGGCCCAGGCGGGCGTGGAGTTCCACACGTCCTGCACCGTAGGGTTATTGTTGGTGTCGATTCCCACCAAAAGTTCGTTGTTACCGGGGTGAAAGAAGTGTACTGCGCGGACGTCGGCGGGACCAGATGCTCCCTTCCAGCCAGGAAAGGTGTTGCCGAGTTGGTATTCGTAGAAGACGCCGAGGAAGTCAGTCAGCTTAGTGCCGACTTCACCCGTGAACTGATTGGCCTCTGGCGCGCCGTTCTGCGTGATGACGGGCTGCCCGAGCGAGTTGTTCGGTTGCGTAGCCCAGGTGATGCCCACTTGCCCGAACAAACCCAGCGGCACGTAGTGAAAGCCTTCTTTGTCGATCAGCGGTTTTCCCGCTGTGTACCCGGAGAGCTTGAAAAACCGTCCCCAGGGCGTTAGCTGGGGCCAGCTACCATTAACATGACAGGCCGCGCACTTTTGGCCCGTCTGGCGTGCAAACGACGGCAGCGCATGAGCTCTCGGCGAAACGCAGACTGCGGACACTAGCAGTGCGAGAGTACGCACCAGCGGTCGCAAGGAGATCAAGTGGTAAGCCGTATGCAGCGCCTGGACTGAGTATAAACGGGGACCCTAGCCGCGCGTTGCGCGAACGGCGCCTCTTTTGGCATCGAATGGATTCGGGTCATCGCTTCACTCCAATCGGTTAACTATTCGCCGTTTGTACCACATTTGACAATCCAGCTAACTTAACCTATACTGGTTAATGGCAGTACATCTTGCACTGCCTGCAGATCATCTGAACTAAGTCAGGTCCTCTGACACCTAATCCGCTTAGAAAACTCGAATAAGAGTTGAACTGGCTTTCGGGTCGATGTGACGCGGAAGCGCCTCATCCTCTTATTTGCGATGGAGGCCGATCGCCGCCTCCCACCGAAATCGAAAGGATTCGGGAGCGACTTTTACAAAGGGCTCGCTCAGTTAAATGATCGATATGTCTATTCTAAGTTGGATTCTTCTCGGATTGATTGCTGGATTTCTCGGAAGCAAGATAGTCAACAGGCACGGCGAAGGCATATTTCTGGATATCGTTCTGGGAATTTTCGGCGCAGTAGCCGGCGGATATCTGTTCAGCTTTTTTGGCGCTGGCCGAGTGACGGGCTTGAATTTGTACAGTGTGCTCATAGCGACGGCGGGAGCCATCCTGGTTCTGGTTCTCTATCACGGCATTCGACGCATTACGCTCCTGCGCAGCTAGCCGACGCGCGTAGGCTGCTTATGTTGAAAGATGACGTTGAAGGGGCGCTCAAAGAAACAAACGGAGCAGTCAGCAGCCATCCTGTGGAGTGGATGAGCAGCTATACAGAGCCACGTTCTTACGGCTCCTCAGAAAAAGAAAGAGTAACTTGATGCGCAAATTTGGTTCAATCATTACGCTTGCACTCGTCTCCGTCGCTCTCGTTTATGCGGCTAAGAGGTTTCCTTTGACCGCGGCGTCCATCGTTCCCGCTGCAAAAGGTTCAGTTGAGGTCGGGAAGGATCGCAACGGCAATACAGAGGTGAAGCTGAAGGTTGAGCATCTCGCAAACCCGGCGAGCCTTTCACCTTCCCAGGCTAGCTATATCGTGTGGTTGCAAGACAAAGGGTCCGGCCCGGAAAATCAGGGAGAGCTCAAAGTGAATGGAAAGCTGGAAGGAACATTTAAGACAGTAACACCCCGGAAGAACTTCGACGTATTTGTGACGGGTGAGAACGATGGCACGGTGAAGGCGCCGTCCGGTCCCGAGGTGCTGCGAAGCACTGTTTCGAGGTAGTAGCTTTTCCTCCCAGCCATTCTAATCAGGCGCGACAAGGTTTAAACTGTCCGCGCCGCAGAATGAGGTTAACCGTAGCGAGATATCAACGATAGTCACGGCTCAGAATTGACTGTGACAGCATTTGAAAGATAAACTTATGAAAACCAAACGACTTGTTGATAAGGCGGCAGTGAAGGCGACCATGACTGAGGCCGACCAGTTTTCGCCACTTGAGGATGCCATAGCTGCCCTGGCTTATAGATTCTGGACAGAAAGAGAGAGGCCGATCGGCTCACCCGAAGAAGACTGGTTTCGGGCGGAATGTGAAATCAAACACAACGGGACACCCGGTTCGGTTGTTTGACGTGTTGAGCTTGTATCGTTGCCGGGCGTGCTGTAGTTGGCCGTAGAAACAGTCGTGGCGCTAAAGCGGTATACGCGGTACACTAAGAAGCCGCCCCAAAGAGCCCAGCACCTTTTTGCCCGACAGAAAGAAGGTGGACACATGTCCAGCCTTACGAGTTCGGAAGCGCCGCCGCTGCGCAAACAAATCGAAATTCTAGTAGTGGAAAGCGACCGTGCCGATACACGGCTGACGGAAGAAGCGTTCAAGGCCGCAGGATTAACCAGTGGCTTCCGCTCCGTTTCGGATGGGGAGGACGCGTTGGCTTATGTCCACAAGGAAGGCAGATACGCGAACGTATGCACTCCGGATCTGATCTTCCTTGATCTCTCGCTTCCGAAGGTGTCCGGGCTGGAAGTGTTGAAGGCGATCAAGTCAACGCCACATCTAATGCACATCCCGATTGTGGTCGCTTCGGGGTCTGACAACCCTGAGCACATCAGGGCTGTTTACGCTCTCAACGGCAACTGTTTCATGCGGAAACCGCACGATCTCACGCAGTTCCTTCGATTCGTGGAGATGTGCTACGAGTTTTGGGGCTCGGTCGTAACACTTAGCCCACCCCGGGATCATCGAGTGAGTTCATTGGCTCCGGCGCTAAATTCTTGAATAGCGGCAGATGCATGGGGCATGATCTCCAGGCTCCATTGTGAAACCCACAATGCGAACGCCCTCCGCGTAGCGCCAGTGCCTTTCATTGTGTGAAGCGCAGCCTCCTTTTCTTGCCAGAACCCGATAGAATAATTCATTTTAGGTCGCAAGCCGTATGAAGAAGAACAATCTCCGCGGTGCGAGCCTTCTTATTCTCATTTTCGCAATGTTGGTCGGGGTGGCGGAATGCGGAGAAGCGACTCTATTTGCATTGCCGGCCATATTTCTTGACGGCTGGATGAGTCTTACTGCGCAAACAAAGCTGGCCCCGGGGCGACCGAGCGTGAAACAGGGTAACTATCGACTTGCCGGAGGAACCCTTTATGTCGGAATCGAGGGCGAACCGCCCGATCACGAGACGATACAGTTTTACGATACAAAGACGCGACGGACCGGAACTCTCGAATACATCTCACGCCAGGATTACCGAAGCGATGGCTCCCCGACGATGAACTTCGTATTGCGTTCGCCGATTTGTGCAGTTTCGGAGAAACCATTCGTTATTGAGAACGGCCCCGATCGTCTGGGCGCCTCGCTGTGGCGCCCACCCGGAGCCGAGCGGCGCTCGACAATCGTTTTGGTTCACGGCGCCGATGACGAGACGCGCGAAATGGGTTTTCTCATTCCGTACTTTGTTTCGAACGGACTCAATGTGGTCACCTACGATCAGCGCGGCACAGGGGAGTCTACGGGAAACTGGCGATATACCAGCCCCGAATCCAAGGCCGATGATGTCCTTGCAGTACTCCAAAAAGTTGAAAGCGATCCAGGGGTGGACGCGGAGCGGATCGGTGTTTGGGCATTCAGCAATGGCGGTTGGATTGCGCCGATCGTTGCGACACGCTTTCCGCTGGCGGTCATGATTTTGAAAAGTGCGCCGAGCGAAACGATCGCGGAAAATGTGCTGTACGAGATCGAGCAGGTCTTGCGCGAACACAACCGGTTCACCCCGGAACAGATCTCCGCTGCACTCACGTTCGAACGAATCATGCTCGTCGCGCTGGAGACGAACTCGAACTGGAGTGCGGCGGGCGAGGCGTTGAACGCGGCAAAGAAGCAGCCATGGTTCCCGTATATGCGGATTCCGCCGGGAATGACCGCTCCGCCCTCGCAGCCGCTGCTGGCTGCTTTGCAAGCTGCGCTAATCTACGATCCGACCGCGACTCTGCTTCGCGTTCGTACACCCACCCTCGCACTATTCGGAGCGCTCGACAAAAACGTGGATCCCGCTGACAGCGCAGCGCGGTTTCGCAAGGCATTCAGTCGAGCTGGCCTGAAGGACCTGACCATATTGACTTTTCCAGGAGCAGGTCACACGCTGGTAAGATCGATTACCGGATACGAAGACGACCCGTCGTTGCCTGAGCGGACGGTCAATGGATATCCGGAAGCTATCATTCGTTGGCTCAACGCTCGAGGTTTCACGAAATAATTATTCCTAGTCGTTTCCGGGCGTGTGCCAGCTGAACCTAACGCTGTCATCAGGGCGGGAACTGGGCAGTCCGGCTCGAACTCCGGCCCTAAGCCGCAGTGGGGCCGATGGAGCTCTCACGGGTGACGGACCGCTGCTTTCCCGGCTGAACCGAACGTCACCTTAAGCGGTGCGTTCGTTTCCGACGAATCGCTTCTGCTGCTCGCGTCAATTTTGTCACTCGCCTTCTCGGCCGTCGGAGCGAAGGCGGCCGATCCATTGCCCGCCCAAATCCTAACTAGCCATCCGCAAAACGTTTCATACTGTAGGTAGAGAAACCTGTGGGTCAGTCCTCACAGTTGTGGAAGATTGCTACCCTCTTCCACAAGTTCTGCTTTCTTGCCTGTTCAATGCTCCTCCTGTCTTTGTCCGTATCCGCAGAGGAGTTGCCCGCAGGTACAGCGCTAGAAGTGCGGCTGTCGGCTCCTACCGGCTCCCGTATCTCCCATCGTGGCGATCCAATAGAGGCCACGATTATCGCTCCCATCACCTTCGAAGGACGAATACTTGTTCCGCAGGGATCGAGATTATTTGGGTCCGTAGCAAATGCGACCGCCATCGGCCTCGGCCTCAAACACCCTACCGCGAGCATTGCCTACGCTTTCCATACACTCCAGCTACCAGATGGCGCAGCAATCCCGGTCAACACGCAATTATTTGAAGTCGAAACTGCAAAGGAACATGTCGACGCTCTCGGTACAGTCCACGGGATACATCCCATCGTGAGCCTCTCCTCGAGCTTGTCCTTTTTCGCTGTTCCCTTGCTGCTTGCTGATCCCCCGGTTGGCGCTCCGGTGTTGGCCATAAAATCCCTCATTGCCCCGTCTCCAAATCCAGAGATACGGTTTCCGACGGGCGTTGAGCTTATTCTCCGGTTGACCACTGCGGTCACGGTTCCTTCGCCGAACAAGGATTTCGTTCCTACCAAGTCATTTTCGCCAAGCGATCTGACCCGAATCGAGCATTTGCTGAAGAATTCTGCGCAGCGAGCCTATATGGGAAATCGACCGTCTGACGTAGTAAACGTGCTGTTGATTGGTAGCCGTAAGCAGATGGATCGCGCTTTCCATGCCTCAGGGTGGTCGCAGGCCCAGAGAAAGTCGCCAATGTCATTGTTCCGGATGTATCATGCCCTCACGAGGCGAATGGGTTATCCGAGCGCGCCAATGAACAGCCTGACCTTAAACGGAGTGCCTTCCGCCTTTGTGCACCAAAAGAGCCTAGATACGGTCCAGAAGCGTCACCACGTGCGGTTGTGGCAGTACCCCGCGCGGCCAAACATCTGGCTGGGCGCCGCAGCGGAAGATGTCGGGTTCCGATTTGAACTGGCACACTGGACACATTCGACGGATCCCAACATCGATAGTGAACGGGCGAAGGTAGTGAACGATCTGGCTTTTACCGGGTGCGTCGACGCAGCCGGTCTGCTGCCCAGGGCTCCTACGGACTTAGTGCAAGATCCGAAAGCAGAACACCCAATCGTGACGGATGGCGATGTGGCAGCGGTCCGATTGAACGATTGTATTCATCCCCACTTTATGACAGGCGTGCGTGCAACGCCTACTTTGCATACACGCGGGCAATCTCCTCGCACGTGGGCCGCGTTCCGAGATGATCTTGTAAGATCAAACATCTTCTTCACTACTTACAACACGCTCAGGTCACTTGCAAAGCACAAAGCCGAACCAACAACTACGCACGCACCGTTGATCAATGGAGATCCGCGTGGATTGGACTGGCTGACCCCTGCGCCACCCCTGCAACCTCGTGAGGGCAGTGACGGCATTGACCACCCCACCAAACTGTAAGGTCTATTGCGTTTTGCGTCGATGAGAGCAATATAACAGTGTGGCGCGGCAAGCCCGCCACGCCGCAACGCTATTTCGTTCAATACGAGTCGGTTCACGAGCCGAGCCTGATGTCGTCCACCCCCGCCTTGAACTGTTCGTCGCCTGAAAGCTTGTTCTGAGCATCTGCTGTGCTCCTTTGGGAGCCGAAGGTCTCAGCGTACACTTTCGTAAACTCCGCTCCGAAGAAAAACACTTGTGCCGAGTAGTACACCCAGATGAGGACAACGATGAGCGACCCAGCAGCACCGTAGCCGGATCCCAAATTTATCCTGGCCATATAGAGCGCAATGAGCTGTTTGCCGGTGATAAACAGTAACGAGGTAACAACTGCTCCCACGGCAACGTCGCTCCAGTTCAGACGCACATTCGGAATAAATTTGTATATGGCGGCAAATACAAACGTAATAATCATGCAGGAAATCAAGAACGCAGTGAGATGCAGGAAGTAGGCGGAAGTGAACATTCGCCAGCCAAAAAATTTTTCTACGGCTCCAAGCCAGGTATTCAGCAGCAAGGAGACGAGAAGAAGCACCCCAAGACTAACGATCATGACGAACGAGTACACGCGTTCTTTGGCAAGACGCAACAAATTCGCGAAATGTGTACTATCCCGGTTGACAGGCACGTGCCAGATCGCATTCAGAGCGTCACGGAGTTCTGTCAATACGGCTGAGGCCCCGAAGAACAAAGTCATGGTGCCGAACGCGGTCGCAATCAAGCTGGTCACCGGCTTGTGGGAGCCCGTAAGCAGAATCTGAATTGCCGGAGCTACGTCAGGACCCACCAGATCCCGCAGACCCAAAGTCAACTGCCCTTGCGCCACTTTCTTGCCATAGACGAGGCCGGCAATGGTAACCGTAAGGACCAGAAGCGGCGCAAGAGATAGCAGAGTGTAGAACGCCACGGAGGCGCTCCAACGGGTAGCGTTATCTGTGCTCCATTCTGTCGCTATCCGCTTTAAGAGACCGAACGTGATCGAGAAATGCGGAATACTGAACCGCTTCATTATGTGCCGTCCTCTTAGCAGTGCGGGTGGTCCTAATCTGCTAAACATCAGCTGCGCAGTCCGTTGTGTCATGTGTCGGGCTGCTGTGGTCATCGCTCTCCGCCGCCGCACTTATTACTGTTATAATTAGAGGGCCGAACCCACCACTCTCCGCGCTTTTGGATTCGACAGAAAGCAGGAGCTATGCCTCTAAGGTTCAGCGTGGGACCATGCCCTTCCTGTGGTTCGGCGGGTGCCAAGAGATCACGGAGAAATCTTCTCGATCGCACACTCGGCTTTTTCGTGCTACCCTGGCGCTGCAATTACTGTTATTTCCGTTTCTTCCGCCTGCGATGGATTTGGGCGGCCTGATATGACCGTCCGCACAAAGCTCGAACGAAACAAGATGAGCCGCGGCTACACACTTCTGTGGAGCAGTGATTCCTCTTCCAGGAATACATCCGAGTGGAACGGGATCGTAGGTGAGACTCGCGAGAGCCTCCATGGGGCGCGAAATTTATTGAGGGGCTGGTCCAAACGGAAAAAGGCCTTGAATGCCGCGTTGAATGAGCATCCCGATGTGAGAGGCACATGGACTAGCTCGCTTGTCGATGGCCGTTCGCAAATAACCTGCTATTTTTCCCCAAATCAGCCTTGGTCTTGCTTTCTCTGCCACGTCGATTAACAGCAGGCCGTGCGTAGGCAGAGAGCTGTGCCGGCCTTGCTCCCGGCAACGACAACTATTTAAGATGCCACGTCACGTAGTCACATTCGTTCTCGCTGGAGGCAGAGGAAGCCGCCTGTTCCCACTCACAGAAGAGCGGGCCAAGCCGGCAGTCCCTTTCGGTGGCAAATATCGAATCATTGATTTCGTTCTGAGCAATCTCATCAATTCAGACATTTATTCGATCTATGTGCTGGTCCAGTTCAAGAGCCAATCGCTTCTCCGGCACCTTCGTGACGGCTGGCAATTCGGCGGTTTGCTCAAAGATCAGTTTATTATTCCCGTACCGGCTCAAATGCGTTCAGCCGACGAGACATGGTATGCCGGTACGGCGGACGCAATATACCAAAATCTCAATCTGATCGACGACCTTGATGAGCATCTGGTCGCCATCTTCGGCGCGGATCATATCTATCGTATGAACGTGCGAGACATGATTGATTTCCATGAGCGAATGCACGCGGATGTGAGTGTCGCGGCGATTCCTGTTTCAGCTCACCTTGCGGCGGAATTCGGTGTCATTGAAGCCGCGGCGGACGGCGCCATTCTCGGTTTTCATGAGAAGAACGTGGACGCGCCTACCATTCAGGGTAAGCCGCACCAGGTCTATGCATCAATGGGCAACTATATTTTTTCTGCTCGCACATTGCTGCGGGAATTAGCGGCCGATGCTCTGCGATCAGATAGTAAGCACGATTTCGGGCACGACATTCTACCCGCATTGCTCGGACGAGCAGCGATGTACGCTTACAATTATCAGGCGAATGGCATTCCGGGAGAACCGCCGAATGTTCCTGTCTATTGGAGAGACGTGGGAACTCTCGAATCGTACTACGAGGCTCATATGGATCTGTGCGGGCCTGTACCTTCCCTCAATCTATATAACCGGCGCTGGCCCATACGGACCGCTAGCTATCCTGACCCAAGTGCGAAGTTCACTTTCGGCGAGGACGGTCGTCAAGCCGAAGCGATAGGTTCTATCATTTCGGGTGGATGCATTCTCTCGGGCGGCAAGGTTCGAGGTTCGGTACTCGGGCGTGGTGTCCATGTCCAAAGCGGGGGCGTTGTGGAAGAATCCATCGTTCTCGACAATTGCGTCATCGGGCGGCAATGCCAGATCCGTCGTGCCATTGTCGACGAGAACGTTACATTGGGCGATGGCGCGAGCGTCGGCTACGATCTTGAGCAGGACCGGGTTTGTCATCACGTCACGGAGACCGGGATCGTTATAGTTACGAGCCCCACGGCGAACAGGGTTACGTCCCACTCTCTCGCGGCGTCCGCGACGACGTGATGAATCCGTTCGGGTTCCGAATGTTGATGGCGGTGACTGTGCTGAACGTGCCTGAAAGATCGATGAGTAGAGCAACCTCGGCGGACCTCAGCTGGACTTGATCGGCCGATATCCGGGGAAGGCTTGACGAAGTTTGATCAGAGCTTCGGCGCGCGTATCGGTCGGCGTTTCCGAGCTAAGCGTAAATCCCGTCTTCTGCTTCAGCAAACGCCCGATTCGGTCCGGAGCTGACTGCCAAACGGCTGGAACTCCATCCTTTTGAGCAATGTAAAATCGTGAGATCATAACTTCTCCTTTGCATCATGGAATTCGAGTATGTGCTGGTGGAACAGGAAAGTCTTCATATCCAGCGAGCATTTGCTTTGCGTTCACGGCGGGCCGGCACTGTGAACTCTTCATCAAGCGTGGTATCAATGTCCGACGTGTCCAGAGCCGCTTGCTCAGATTGGTGATCAGGCGATCGGTGCCACGGACCTGACCTAGGTATTCACCATTGCATCCGTAAACCTCATCCCCTTCTCCGAAGTAGCCAACCTGGCGGCCATCATAGGAGAACAAACCGTCAGAAAGGCGATACCCCACATACTTGCCGCTCCAGTTCCAAAAACTGTTGAGATCCGCCAATTCGTCTCCTTCCTCTGCGCTCATATCGCTCTTTCTACTCCATACTGCTCGACCGCAGCCACTCAACGGGGTGGCTGTTGACCACCCCATCAGACTCTCGAATCGCAGCCCATTCAACATCATTCTTCAGATTGAGGAACGTTCCGCGCGTAAACTTGTGCGGTCCTTCAACAAGAACCACTTGATCGCCGAAATGAAATCTAGGATTACTGATTGCTTCTGCAATTCGGTTGGGATCGCTGAACATAAGTCACGGGCTTCTTTTCTAAGTCAGTCTATCTGCGAAGGAGCGGCGAATGGGATGATTGATGAATAGGACCAACCCGCCTCCCGCTATAGCCGCCAGCACACCGTAAATATTCAGGTCGTGAGTTGGGATTGGGCTGAACCGGCTAGACAGATATCCCCCCAAGAGGGCACCAGCAATTCCCAATACGAGATCGAGGACAATGCCGCTGCCATGCCGCTTGACGATCTTGCTTGCGAGGAATCCGACCATCAATCCGAGTACGATCCATGCTAATAGAGACATAATTGTTATTTAAGCAAGGCAATGAGTTTGAGATTCGCCCCCCGGAAATCCTTCACTTCCGGTGCGACATTGGCGTCTACCCTCTCGCGGTTTGCGGTGACAGGAGCTACTTTCTTGCGCAGTCCTAATCGAAAAGGTACTGCAGCTCTAATTCCGGCTAACTAAGGCCTTGGGTGTCAGAAGACCTGGCTTAGATCAGATGTTCTGCAGAGTGGGCGGATTTGCTCAGGCAGTACCAATTATACAGTGAATTGGCCATTTTGTCCATCAGTTAACTGAACCAAAGATAATGAGGCTAAGCTGACTCGGTGAAGCGTTCGAGGGTGACTCAGGCCGCGCTAGGACGTCGGAGCGCTACAAACTGGTAGGCAATTCCTCGGACTGGCAGAAGATGATTTGGCCGTTTCGGGTCGTCCGCGATATATCACCGTAATCGTACGATGAAGTTGCCAATCGGTCGAGTGTCGGTGTCTTCCCTGCAAACTCCATACTTCCTTGAGCATGGTTTTTCGAGAAAGCTCAGTTTGCGCGTTTTCCCAAAAAAGATCTCGTTTCATCCGGGGCGATACGACACGGCATTCGCACACGATTATGTCGCAGAGGTGATTCGGCCGTTCCGAACCATGGCGCTGGATCATCAAGTAATCGAGCTTGCATGCAGTCATCGCACAATCGGCGACCTTCATTTGGCGCTTTCGAGCGCCCGTCACACTTGCGCTTTCCTTACGAAGAATCTGGGCTAGGGGCGATAAGAAGTTGTTCTTACGGAGCCACCGCTGTCCAACCTATCCCCGACGCTTGTATTACACTGGGTCCACTAGCTCTTCAGGGGAGGTCGGAATGCGAAGTCTTCGTACCCTCGTTATGCTTTCTTTGGTCATGTCGACGGCAGTTGTGCTCTTTGCGCAAAAGCGTAGATCCGGCTTGCCGCGATGAGGTCAATGTTGAGATCCAGCGGCAACGCTCCTTAAATCAATCTCAGCGGCGTCCCTCCATTGCCAATGACATGGCGAAAATATCACGGATTTACGAAGAACAGCGTTCAATCGCTAAGAGCGCACCACGTTCTCGATTGGGCGAACATGCCCGATCCGTTCCGTCATTACGAGGGCGTCCCGGTGTTGGACCTTCCGGCCGACCCGCCCGCCCCAGAAGTGCCCGTGCTTGCAGTCCTTGACGGTACCTCCGGCACCACGCCTGCCGGTGACGGTCCGGCCTTCCTTTCACAACTACTGTTCTATTCCGCTGCGATCAGCGCGTCCAAGCGCGTTGCGTCCACGGGATATCGATACGCTTTGCGCGTGAATCCATCCTCGGGTAATCTGCATCCGACCGAGTTTCACTTCCTCACACGGCACCTGAAGGACTGGCCAAACGGGATGTATCATTATCGTCCCTCTGCGCACATGGCTGAGCAGCGTGCACGGGGCGATCTCAACTTCAATTTGGCGGATAGCTCGGCGCCCGTCGTATTTGCCCTCACTAGCATTGTGTGGCGCGAGGCGTGGAAGTACGGTGACCGGGCATATCGTTACTGCTTACACGACATCGGCCACGCCTGGCAGGCACTCGCACTCGCCGCCCAAGCGATTGGATGCCACACCTTTGCGTTCGGTAACTTCCGGGACGATGAAGTTGCCCAGTTCTGCCGCCTCGAGAAGGATGAGTGGCCGATGCTGATTGTCGAGCTGCGTGGCACGTCCATTCCGGTACGCAAACCACACGCCTGCCAGGCCGTTTGGTACGGCGGTCACGCGAACAAGATCTCGACAGAAACAACTGCTTACACGCGTATTGAACAGATTCACGCGGCCACGAAACTCAGCCATCACGCACAACGCTGCATTTCCACCACCGAGCCGCCTCCCACTGGCTCCGGCGAAATCAAGCTGCCGCCTGCCGCTTCCTCGCTGCGCGGCTTTGGCGAGGTTGCCCGAAAACGGCGTTCGGCACTCGATTTCCTGGGTGGAATGAACTCTATGTCGTTGGCCCAACTCTCCGCAATCCTCTCTGCCGCAACCCGACCGTTCTCTTCTGATTTCGCCGGCGCACGTTTTATTCAGCTCTATCTGTACGCGCATCGTATCGACGGGCTGCAGCCGGGTGTATACCGGCTGTGGCCTGATCATGCTGAACTGGAGCAAATCAGGAGCGGCGACCAGCGCGTTGCGGCCGCCGGCTTGAGCCTAGGGCAGGACCTCGCCGGTAACGCATGCGTCGCATTCTCGATGATCGGCGATCTGGACGGTGCAGCCCACGCCTATGGTGATCGTGGTTACCGCTATGTGCATTTTGAAGCGGGCGCCGTCGGGCACCGACTCTATCTCGCGGCGGAAGCATTTGGATTGGCGGCGACTGGCATCGGCGCGTTCTACGACGAAGAAGTGCACCGCTATCTCAACCTCACATCCAAGCAGGGACAAGCGGTGTACCATTTCGCGATTGGTTATCCGGTTCCAGATTCTCGCCTATCGGCATGAGATCGCGATGTGAGCATTCCGGCACCTGCAACCACGAAGCTCATTGACCTCAAGAGCGGTTCAGCGAAACCACTGAAGCGCGGAATCCAGCCATTTGTGATTCTCCGAGTTCCAAGCAGCGTTCCCGTTCCGAGGAACGTTCGGATAGTTGGTCCTACAGTAACCTCGTTTCTGCTGGAAATCGAATACCGCATGAGGATAGTCATCGATTAGCAAGATGACCTTCAAAGCGTCCTCTGACCACCTGATACGTACGCTGCACGGGCTTTTGATGTCGGAAACGTGCTCTACGGTATAGATGTTTACTATATCGAGAATTCGTCGATCGTTCCGGTTCGTATTCAACGCATAGAAGTGCGCCGAGGCCCCATCGTCTTCAAAGATAACGGCGAACTCTTCCGAAGGCGAAATCGAGCGTATGGAAATGTGGCTTCCAATAGTTACCTTGTGCTCTAAATCCTTTGATGTCTTCGGATTCATACGTGCGGCCTAACCTACGGCGAGGCAAACGCTATTCCTTGATCTGTCTCGGAATTCTGAAGTCTTTCGAGCCAGCCTCAACCTTCTCCGGCACGGCATCAGGGGGCGATTCGAGATGTTTGCCTTCTGAAGGAAAGAAGCCGGACCTGCGCCATCTTGTCTTATTTAAGCGTGTAGAGAGACGACCATTACGCCCAATCTCGCAGAGATAATTTCCATCGCGGTCGTATATCTCGTCACCTTTGAAATGGCCGATCTGTGTTCCTTGGCAGGAGAAAAGAGCATCGTCGTCCCGGTATACAAGACCTTTACCGGCACACGTCCAGTACCAATCGACAGCTGGCACCGCGGCGTCAGGCTGCACGCTAGCTTGTGCTCGTTGAATTTACCGTTTGAACTGCAGAATCAAAAAAAATTCGGTCGTCAAGCGATGGCCGAAGCAGTCGAAGACGAGCTCGCCGGACGCGCTGCTTGGTTCTCTTTTTGTTAGCTCGGGCTCGATCTCCGCTTCGCAAGGACACGTCAACTCCGCTTTGCCGAGGTATACCCAGGGAGTGCAAAACTCTGGGCTAAGTATGCGGGGAATTCGAAGCGTCGAACTTAATAGCGACGGGACGGACGGCACAAGCTGAATTACTTGAGCCATCCCTAGTATAGCCGAGTTTACACACCCTGCATAGCTAATACCGCCGCGTTTGGCGATCAAGGCTGGCGCATCAGCGGATTCGCTAAGCATCTCTTCTATTTAGCTGCTATAGTAAAGCTGTCCCCCGTCCAATTCGTCCTTAATTAAGTGATCGTTTCACTTTCCTCGAAGTCCCTCGGTGTCGTCAGAATCGAATCTCTGGGTTGTTTAAGGGCGTTCCGGTACTCGGCGTACACCCTTTTACAAACATGAAGCAATTCAACGAACTCTCCTTTTCGCAGTCCGTGCATATGAATTTGAAGCGGAACTGCTTTGTCGATCTGACACCCGTGCAGGCCCAGGCGATTCCGCCGGCGATGGCCGGCGCCGACGTCGTTGCGACTGCTCAAACCGGCACGGGGAAAACGCTCGCGTTTCTGCTGCCGATCATTGAAAAGCTGCTTAAGCCGTCCGCTCCTGTCACGAAGGACACTATCCGCGGTCTGGTATTAAGTCCAACGCGGGAGCTTGCAATACAGATCGGAGACGCTTTCGCAAACCTAGCCCTCAATACCGGCCTGCGAGCGACAGTAGTGGTTGGCGGCTTGAGCGAACAAACACAGCTAGATGCCTTGCGGCGACGCGCGCAGTTGGTGATTGCGACGCCGGGCCGGCTCGAGGACTTCCTAGATCGCCGGCTAATTAAGCTGAATACGGTGCAAGTGCTGGTTCTGGACGAAGCCGACCGCATGTTGGACATGGGTTTTCTTCCAGCGATTCAAAGGATTTTATCGGTATTGCCGGTCTTGCGCCAGAGCCTTTTCTTCTCAGCCACCATGCACAAAGATGTAGAGCGCCTGATTGCGCGTCACTCAAACAATCCGGTTCGCATCGCTGTCGGAGGCTCGAAGGTGACCACACCCGATCAGGTCGATCTGCATGTATACGAGGTGGAAAACCACGTGAAGCTAACGCTGCTTCGGCACATGCTTGGCCAAGATGCAGGCTCGTTTCTTGTGTTCGCTCGAACAAAGCACGGCACAGACCGTCTAGCGAGAAAACTTTCGCGGCTCGGTCTGCCCGCGGTGGCGATGCATGGCGACCGCACACAGAATCAGCGCAATCAGGCGCTGGCAGGTTTTCGCGATGGACGTTACCGGGTATTGGTTGCAACCGATGTTGCGGCGCGCGGGATTCACATCGACAGCGTGGGTCACGTGGTGAATTACGACCTTCCCCAAGCGGCAACTGACTTTATCCACCGCGTGGGGCGCACCGGCCGCGCCGGACAACGAGGCGCTGCATCGACGTTCAGCCTCAAGTCCGAGCGAAATGAAATTCGTCGTATTGAGCTCGAATGCAAGGTGCTGTTAGAACGCCGGCAAGTCGCGCCGGAGATTGTTCGGGAAGCGAATGAATTGGAGGAATCGGGGATACAGGCAGAGAATGGCATGTACATGAAGCTACGCCACAGCCACTTCCCCAAAGTACGTGCGGGCGCATCGAAGCGGGACAACAAAATCCAACGCCCGCGGCATAAGGCCTGACTACGGACGAAATTTTCGCGCTTATGCCACGCTCGATCTGCCACACAAGGTGCCCTCAGTTCCGCAGTCACTCGCACGCTGTTCGAGTCGGCCAGCAATCTCTTTCACCGCGCGATGCTGATGACGCTGTACTCGACTGGAATGCGCCGCGCCGAGTTGTGTCATCTCAAGGTGGAAGACATTGATAGCGACCGTATGGTGATTCATATCCGGCACGGCAAGAGGAATCGTGACCGCGACGTGCCGCTCAGTCCGAAGCTGGTGGAGACTCTGCGCGACTACTGGCGCTGGATGCGCCCCAACACATATCTGTTTCCTGGAACGAAAGACGGGTGGCGAGCCGATAAGCCGATTACGCCCAAGGTTCTCTGGGAGGCTTGCCCCGAAGCAGCGCAAGCTGCCGGCATTACGAAACACGTGCGACCCCATTTAATACGCCACAGTTTCGCGACGCGCTTGCTGGAGGGCGGAGCAGATTTACCTACCCTGCAGTTGCTGCTCGGTCACTCCGACCTCAAAGCGACATCCATTTACCTTCACCTCTCGGAACGTCATCTGAAAGCGGCGGGCACACCGCTCGACAAGCTTCAGCTGGCTGGCCCTGAGGAAGTGAAGCGCTCGCCAAACTACACAAGAGATGAATCAGCCACCTTTCGAGGTGGCCGACATCGTTCGTGCAGCAGGCAAAAGCTTCATTGAGAAGAATCGATCCCGATTGACCTGGCAGCATCTGCGCGTACTGCGAGCTGTTGAACGCTGTCGCACGGCAGCGCTGGGTGGTCATCTGGATCTGCGGTCATCAGGCCATCTCTTACAACTCGTGTCGTAATCGTCATTGCGCCAAGTGCCAAACCAATGCTCGTGACAAGTGGCTCACGGCCCGCGAAACGGAACTGCTGGATGCGCCGTATGTGCACGTGGTCTTCACACTGCCACATCAGCTTTCGCAACTCGCGCTTTCCAACAAGAAGGTCGTCTATGACCTTTTGTTCCGGGCCAGTGCAGCAACGCGTCAGACATCGCCGCCGATGGTAAGCATCTTGGGGCGGATATCGGTTTCATGAGCGTGCTGCATACGTTGGGTCAGAACGCGCTGCATCATCCACACGTCCATTGCGTGTTCCGGCTGGTGGTCTTTCGCTGGATCACCAGCACTGGGTCCGCCCTCGCTACCCGTTCTTTCTACCCGTGAAGGTGCTCAGTCGTGTGTTTCGTGGCAAGTTCCGCGCTGGATTGAAGAAAGCCTTTTATCGGAAACAAATGACGTTCCCACGGGCCCTTGCTCCTCTCGCACGCGAGCGTACCTTCCGTTCTTTCCTTCGTTCGTTATTCCGTCAAAACTGGTTCGTGTATGCCAAACCTCCTTTCGGCGGCCCGCGGCACGTTCTGCATTACCTGGCTCGCTACACGCATCGTGTCGCAATCTCAAACCACAGGATGGTTCCCTTTACTGATGGTCAAGTCACTTTCCGTTGGAAGGATTATGCGCACGGCAGCAAGCAGAAGCTCATGACAGTTACGGCAGAGGAGTTTCTGCGGCGCTTTCTTCTCATGTACTTCCGCCTGGCTTCGTCCGCATCCGCTTCTTCGGGTTCCTGGCCAGCCGTCGGCGAAAGATCTTGTTGCCACTCGCGCGACAACTGCTGCACATGGCTCCTCCCCACTCGCCGGATTCGGTCCAACCGCATTCTTGCTCTTCAGCGCTATGTCCCTGTCCACTTTGTGGCGGCACGATGCTTCTTCTCCACAGACTCACGGTTACGGAAGTCAGCTCGCAATCGGCGAAGCCGAAGATTCACCTTGACAGCTCTTAATAACTCGCGAGTTCCGGCCAAATCAACGAATCTTTCGACAGCCACGCTACACGTGTGTTCTGTTTGCGCTCTCGGCAACCATCTCGCGCTTTCAGCTCACATATTCACAGCTTGCACGGTGCATCCAATGCTCAAATTCTTCCTCCACTGATCAGATTTCCGGGCCTCTCTGCTCCGGCACTCGATCCAAAGTTCGAAAATCCTATTCAAATCGCATAGCAGCGCTTTGCCAAACTGGCCGCGTCCGCCGCAACCACGGACGGCTCCCTTCAAACGTCTCTATCTAAACTGACCCGGCGCGCAGATCCTCGTCATAGTGCGCCTTTCTGCGCCGAGATCACTCCAGATTGTCCTAACGGGCCTACAGCCCACGAAACCTTATGAAAATCGCTTAGAGGTATCTCTGGACTCGCCGCCCAAGACGTGGTCCAGACTTAGAGCTAACATTGCAGCTGGCCAGAGCGGCGAGATCGAGGACTCAATGGAGAAGTTGAAGCCGTCAGATTGTCTGATCCGGAGCGTGCGTGTTGAGCGAATAAATGGGCATTGCCTTTCCCCGGGTGGGAGTGGTGATAGCCCGCGACCTTGGTTAACGTACTTGCGGCGCGCTCTCCGCTCCCGTCAGGAGGAAACGTTATGTCCTACAGAATCGCCGGAATTGATGTTCATAAAAAGATGTTGGCCGTAGTTGTGGCGGATGTGCACGTCGAAGGCGAGTACCAGTTTGAACAACGCCATTTTGGTAGCACCCCCGAGCAACTGCAATTAATGGCCGAATGGCTGCTGGAGCAGATGGTGGAAGAAGCGGTGATGGAATCCACGGCTCAATATTGGAAACCGGTTTGGGGAGCATTGGAGCGGTACTGGAAGCCGAGATGCCAGAAGCGGGAAGGTGCCGGACCTCTATCGGGAACGTTACATCTGGCTCAGGCGCAATCTAATCGCGGGCGGCGAGGACGAAAGAGAGCTTTCCCGGACGCCGAACGACTGGTGAAACGCTTGGTAGCCCACGAACTGGTGCTCAGCTTCGTGCCGGATGTCGAGCAGCGCCTTTGGCGCACGGTGATGCGTGGAAAGTATCAGTTGAGGCGCAATCATGTACGTTTGCATAGAGGCTCTGCTGGAAGAAGCGCATATTAAGTTGTCCAGCCTAGTCTCAGACCTGCTGGGGGCGAGCGCCCGACGCATGCGGCAGGCGTTGGCGGACGGGGAAACCGACCCCGCGGCTCTGGCTGCGTTGGCCGATACACGCCTGCGTGCTACGCCAGCACAGTTGCGTGACGCGCTCGGCGCGTGCAGCGAGTTGAATCCCGTCTACCGCCGGCTGCTGAAGATGGCGTTAAAGGAACTGCAACTGATCGACGAGCAGATCGGGCAAATGGACCAGGAAATGGCCAGTCTATTCAAGCAGCATCAGGACGCAGTACAGCGGCTAGCGGAGGTACCCGGCCTGGGACCGGATTCTGCACAGCAGATCATCGCTGAAGTCGGTGCGACGGCGGCGACTTTTGCTTCGCCCAAGAATCTCTCCTCATGGGTGAGCGCGTCTCCTGGAGACGAAGAGAGCGCGGGGATCAACAAGAGCACCCGCTGCCCCAGGGGTAACCGTCACATGCGACGGATCCTCAACCAGGCGGCTAATGCCGCCGTCAAGCAAAAAGGAAGCATCTTCGAGGTTGTGTATCGCCGGCTGGTACCGCGCCTGGGACATGGGCAAACCATCGGAGCAATTACGCATCGGCTCTGTCGATTGATTTGGATCATTCTGCACCAGGGGGTCAGTTACGAGGAACGAGGCCCGGCCGTAAGCCAGAAATCGCAGCGGCGCCGCACGACAAGAATGATTAGGGAACTTCGTAGTTTCGGCTATGAAGTACAGCCGCTGGGTGTTCAAATGGGCACCGCTTGATTGCGACGCGTGCATTTTCGACCTAGAGTTCTAACGTTAGTGCGGAGTTGGCCCAAGCAGACGAGCCGAACGTGGGCGATAGCCGACAACTGATAGTTGATCGCATCGTCCGGCGACAATCGACGTATGCAGGCGACGACATCGAAAGTTTGGCTTATTACTGGTAGTTCGAGAGGTCTCGGGAGAGCATTTACGGAAGCTGCTCTGGAAGCTGGCCATCGACGTTCCATTCGTTTCCTCATTTTCGGCGGCGAGGGTGTAAAACATTTTGTGTAAGAAGCGTTCTCCGAGAATAAGGAGAACGAAATGGCAGAAGAGACGAATGGCTTGAATGCGGCGCTGGACGAGCTGCTGAAGGGCAAGAAGACGGAAGAGATTGTGGGCTCGAACGGGCTGCTAAAGCAGCTCACGAAAGCGCTGCTGGAACGGGCCATGAATGCCGAGTTGACACATCACCCCGGTTACGAGAAGGGGCAGCCGGAAGGCCGTGGCAGCGGCAACAACCGCAACGGCACGAGCCGCAAGACCGTGCAGGGTGACTTTGGTTCGACTGAGATCGCAGTGCCGCGCGATCGCAACGGGAGCTTCGAGCCGCAGATTCTGCCCAAGCACGAGCGGCGCTGGAGAGGCTTCGACGACAAGATTATCTCGATGTACGCGCGTGGCATGAGCACGCGCGATATCGAGGCGCATTTGCGCGAGATGTACGGGGTAGACGTCAGCGCCACGTTGATCAGCCAGGTCACCGAAGAAGTGATGGAGGAGGTGCGCGCTTGGCAAAGCCGCCCGCTAGAGCCGCTCTACATGGTCGTGTATCTGGACGCGCTGATGGTGAAAATGCGGCATGAAGGGCGGGTTGAGAACCGGGCGGTATTCGTCGCCATAGGGGTAACCATGGAGGGTGCGAAAGAAGTGCTGGGATTGTGGACCAGCTCGAGTGAGGGAGCCAAGTTGTGGCTGCAGATTGTGACGGAGATTCGCAACCGCGGCGTGGCCGATATCCTGGTGGCCTGGGTGGACGGGTTGAAAGGCTTTCCGGAAGCTATAGCGACGGTGTATCCGCGAACGGAAGTGCAGCTTTGCATGGTGCGGCAACAGCTTGGCGTATGTGAACTGGAAAGAACGCAAGGCGGTGGCGGAGGATCTGCGCTGCATCTACCGTGCTGCGACGGTTGAGGCGGGCATGGCGGCGCTGGAGAGTTTCGAAGAGCGCTGGACCAGCAAGTATGCAGCGATCGGGAAGCTATGGCGGCGCCACTGGGCCGGCATTAGCCCGCAGTTCGCCTCTCCGGAAGAGATCCGCCGGGCGATCTACACTACGAACGTTGTCGAATCGCTGCACATGGGGTTGCGGAAGGTCATCAAAACGCGTGCCTCTTTTCCGAACGAGGATTCTGCTCTCAAGCTGCTGTATTTGGCGTTGCGCAACATCGCGCAGCGCTGGCGGCCGGCACCCAACTGGCGCACTTCCTTGAACCATTTCCTGCTGCTGTGGGGAGATCGTATCGAGGCCGCCCGGGAGAGAGGCGGCCGCTAACGAAAAGCCTCCGCGCCTACGGCGCTCCGGCTTCCGTTAGCAAATTTGGAATAGCAACTTTAATATCAAAGAAAGGAACAAAACTGGAGAACAGCGACTTACACAAAATTCGCGAAACTACCTCGGCGGCAACACTATGCATGACATTAGGCACGCCGTGGCGCACTGGCGCTTCGTTGCTGACGGTCTCCATAGTCGATGTGGAGACTATTCACGAATCCATGCTCGACCATGACGCGGCCCCAAAAACGATCAACCGGCGCCTCAGCGCGCTTTGGAGCTTCTATAGTATCTGTAGGGCGCGGCCTCCGAACTGCGCTTACCGATCACTGTGCCCCAATCCGGCGCATGCGCAATTCATTGCTCGCGAGCCTGCAGACGCGCGCGAGGAAACCAAGGCATGTCCATCACGCGCCGGGCAGCTGATGAACTTGGCTTCGGGCGAATCGGTACTCGAATACCGGGATCGCGCCATCCTCAAGTTTTATATCTAGAATGTGCTGGTGCTGCATGATCCCGCTGTCGCCCTAGGCCGAGTTGGGCCAACTTCGGTGAAGCGCTCTCAGGGTCGGCCGAGCGAACCTGTCGATCTTCGGTTCCGGGAGCATGAGGCCAGGCCAGTCAACATCTGATGTCGGTTTTGCCGGCTGGCGCGGACGGCTTCAAAGACTGGCTCACGGTTCGCAGTTGGACTCGAGAAATTCGGGTCCATTTGCCTTTGACGCTTAACTGTTTTTGTCGCCCAACGTCGAAGACTACATGATCTCTCGCTGGCCGTCGTCACAACGCCCGCCGCCCTGGTCTACACGGCGGGACGCCCTTGGCGCAACATGTACTTTTGGATCTTGCCTGTCGCGGTTTTTGGGAGCTCGTCAACAAACGTGAAGCGATACGGAACCTTGAAATGCGCGAGGCTTTCGCGTGCAAACTCTTTCAATTCGCCTTCTGACAGCAATGCGTCGGACCTCAAGACTACGAAGGCTTCGGGCACCTCGCCCCAGCGTTCATGAGGGATACCAACCACCGCTACTTCTTGCACTGCTGGATGGCGCAACATCGCTCCTTCGATTTCAATTGACGAGATATTCTCGCCACCGCTGATGATGACGTCCTTCATCCGATCACGAATCTCGATGTAACCGTCCGGGTGCACAACGGCCGCGTCACCGGAATGGAACCATCCATCCCTGATCGCCTCAGTCGTGGCCTGAGGATCGTTGTAGTACCCCAGCATGACGGAATTTCCTCGAACAACTATTTCTCCTTGCGTCTCGCCGTCCTTTGCAACCTGCTGACCGCGCTCATTCACAACGCGCAGGTCGCCGGAAGTAATCAACTCAACCCCTTGCCGAGCCTTTACAGCGGCCCGTTCTTGCGGAGGAAGAGAGAGGTGCTCCGGCCGAGGTTCACAGATGGTGATAAAAGGTGATGTCTCCGTCAGACCGTAAACATGCGTTAGACACCACCCGAACTTACCCTCGATGCGCTCAATTGTCGTGGGCGCGGGAGGGGCAGCCGCTGTCAAGACACGCACGCCTCGAGGTAGCCCCGATGTCACCTCTGACGGACAATTTACGAGAAACAGGAGCACGGTAGGAGCAGCGCACAGCAGGTTAACCCCGTCACGAACGATTCTGTCAACAATCGCTTGGGGTTGAGCTTTACGCATGCAGATGTGGGCGGCGCCCACAGCAGTTACCGTCCAGACGAACGTCCATCCGTTGGCGTGAAACATCGGTAGGGTCCAGAGGTACCGATCGGTCATGCTCATTGGAAGATGCACCAAAGTCCCGACTACATTCATGTAGGCGTTGCGATGCGTGATCATCACGCCCTTGGGTTTGCCGGACGTGCCGCTTGTGTAATTGATCGTCAGCAGATCGCTTTCATGCACTTCCGCCGGGATAAAACGGGGCGAGAACTCCTGAAGAAGCTTTTCGTATTCGAGCCAGCCTTGTCGCTCGACATTCAGCGCGACAAAATGTTTAATATCTCTGAGCTGCGGACGAATACGGTCAACAGCATCAAGGTAATCACCATCGGCGCATACTACGCGAGCCCCGCTATGGTTGATCAGATACGCGAAGTCATTAGCGGTTAGGCGATAGTTAAGCGGCACCAGTACCGCTCCTATCTGCGGGACCGCGTAGAAGGATTCAAGTTGTGCACGACTATTCGGCGCGATATAGGCGACCCTATCACCGCGATGTACCCCGAAGTGCTGAAGGGCCGCTGACCAGCGGTCACACCGCTCAAAAAATTGAGTGTAGGTAAAAGTGGAGTCTTCGTCGACGACAGCCTCAAGCCTGCCGTACAACTTGCGCGCACGCCTTGCGAATTCAAGTGGCGTTAACGGGGTTTCCATTTCAGTCGTTAAACTGCAAAACGGCGAGCGGCATGTGTTGCGGAGTCTGGCTAGGGGCGCTCAGAGTCATGATTCTCATAGGTTCGGCACGGTACCCATAGGTTCGCCGTCATCTCGTATATAATTTCGCGATGCTGATTGTATGCTGTCACTTTCAGGCGCACGATACCATAGTCCGGTTTCGATCGTGAACGCACGTTTGAAAGGACTTGCGTTTCCGCTTTGATGACATCGCCAGGTCTAACGGGCTTCGGCCACCGCAGATCGTCGACTCCCAATCCAAGCAGCGGGGTTCCACCGAGAAGATGCGAGTCGACCAGAATTCGCATGACGAGCGCGGCAGTATGCCACCCGCTTGCTATCAGTCCCTCAGACGTGCCACGCGAGGACGCCTGAGCACCCGTGTGCATTTCTTGTGGATCATACCGTTGGGCGAACTCGATCATATCCGTTTCGCTGACTGAAACCGCGGGCGTGGTATTTGTTTCACCAACAGCAAGATCCTCAAGAAATCGGCGTTCGAGCATGTCTCTTTAGCTTGCGATGCGAAGATCCAGTGTGCAATCCGCAAACCTGTAGAACCGATCGCCATTTAATTCCAGCACATCGGTGCTCTCCGGAACTCTAATGGCCGCGTAGCCTCACACCCGTTCTCGTTTCGACTTCCGTTGGGATAACGCAGCGGTCCTGTGCGAAAATTTGAGAAGCCCAAGAGACAATAACTCGGTCGCTCTGGGCGGATCGCCAGCACGCAAGCCCGGTCCGAATCTTTAAAGAAACGCATCGCCTGTAATGAGAACCGAATGTGCGTGTTGTTCGGAAAGCCCGCGTTGCTATTCTCAGGTCCTCTAGAAAGCAAAACCCCAGGAGATTGCCCAATGTCCTACCAACAGCTATGTTTCGAGGTACAGAACGGAATAGCCGTTATCACGCTCAACCGCCCCAATCGCCGGAACGCGTTATCGCTTGATCTGATGCGCGAGATTATCACTTGCCTCCAAGAGATCGAGCGGAATCGGGAGGCTCGCGCCGTCATACTTGCCGCAGCCGGCAACGTGTATTGTTCCGGACACGACCTGAGCGAGATGACTGGCCGCAGTGTAAGCGATTACCGCGAGATCTTTGATACCTGCACCGATCTCATGATGAAAATTCAATCGATTCCTCAGCCTGTGATCGCAGCAGTGCAAGGAGTGGCTACTGCGGCGGGTTGCCAGTTAGTCGCCACATGTGATCTGGGGATTGCTTCCCAAAACGCCGCGTTCGCCACGCCCGGTGTCCGCATCGGCCTCTTCTGCACGACTCCTATGGTGCCTCTGAGTCGCGCTATCGGCCGAAAACGCGCTCTTCAGATGCTGTTGACGGGTGAATCCATCGATGCGGCGACCGCAGCGGAATGGGGACTCATTAACAGCGTCGTGAGCGCTTCGGATTTGAGAAATGCCAGTCGTGAACTCGCAGAGCGGGTGGCCGAAGCAAGCCCGCTTACGATGAGCATCGGCAAGCAAGCATACTACACCCAAATCGATCTCGATCAGCCGAAAGCTTATGCATACGCTAAAGAGGTAATGACCATAAATGCCCTTGCCGGTGATGCGCAGGAGGGCATCTCGGCGTTCCTTGCAAAGCGAGTTCCCTGCTGGACAGGAAAGTGAGTCTTGGGGGGTGGTCGCTATCGGCCAATGATTGGGGCGAGCGCAACCGTCGTAAGGCCAGCTACAAAAAACAGAAACATCAACCCTAGTTGCACGCGTGCCCCCGCGGGTGCATAAGTAAACTCGCCCCAAACGAAAACGCCCCAAACTGCAGAAATCATTGTGCATCCCTGCCCGATAGCGTAAGAAACAGCCGGTCCGACAATATGAGCCTTTGCCGCGACAAGACTTAACACGGTTCCCAAACACCAGATCAGGCCTCCCAGCAGGCCTAACCAATGAAAAGAGCTGCGCCCCCGGAAATAGTTTTTCATGGCAAGTGGCGGCCCACCGCTGATGGGTCGCCTCATCAAATAATAGTTCACAGGGATGTTACACAACAGGGCTCCCAGACTGCTTAAAAAAACAAGCGTAAATGGGCCGAGAGCGTTTGCACCGGCGAATGATTTTGTTGCGAGCGGATAAAACAAGCCAAGCAATATTCCGGCGGCTAAACTAATGGCGATGCCTTTTCTAGTGGTTTTGTGTCGTCCTGTTTCCCGAATTCGGTAAGCGCGTGCATCGAAGACTATGGCCATCACAACGAGAAGCACTCCACCGAACAGAAAAATCGGGTTACCTTTCGGAGCAAGGATGTAATTCAGTAATACGCCTTCGACAAGCGCAAGACCGACTCCCACTGGGAAAGCTACCGATAAACCAGCGTATTCGATGGCCGCTACCAGCAGCAAATTGGCCACATCAAATAGAACTCCCGCCAGGAACGCCCAAAAGATATGCCAACTATCGGCCTGTCGGAGATTGCTGACGAAACTCGAGGGGCCTCCTGCGCTGCTCCCCAGCGTCAATCCGAGCAGAAGACTCGTTAAGACTACCCCGACAACAAAGTCCCAATAATAAAGTTGGAATGGCCAGCCCGGAGTAAACTTCATCGTAACAGGCCAAGACCCCCAGCAAAACATGCTGATCAGCATGAGCAGAAGCGCCACTCCATAAATCTCGGGCTGATACATTGTTAAGCTCCCTATCGATATGCCGCGACGGTCTTGTATCTACTGGGCATTCTGCCGAAAACTAATTTCCTGAAGACTGGAAGCCACTCAGACGTTGAGATCGAAGTACATGTTGTAGGGAGTCCCTTCTTCCATTTGATAGAAGGGGACGAAGGTTCCAAGTGGCTGGCCGGCGGCATTAAACTCGAGCGGCTTTCCGCTTTTCGAAATCCAAGCGGAGACGTTGCTGCCCTTGGGAACTAGAATCGGGGATTGATCTCGTACTAAGACCACCGGTCCATACATCAGTGCCACGCGATTTGGATGCTGTTTATCCACTGGTTCGAAAGTGAGGCGCATCGGAATTTGAATAGTCACCGTGTCCCCAGGGGTCCAAACTCGTCGAATCGTGGCCCAAGTACCCGGCTGGCAAACGATTTGCTCTGTCGTTCCATTGACTTTTACTGTCGCTCCTTGTGACCATCGCGGTACTCGGAATTTCAGGTTGAACGTTACCTTGGCCTGAGGACGGATCGAAATCGTCGTCACATCCGATTCGGGGAAGGCTGTCTCTTGCTCGATTTTGATCCCCTGTCCCTCGCGATTCCAGGTGACTTCAGAGGGCACAAAGAGGTTCAGGTAGAGACTGTCCGCATCCTTGAAATAAATGATGTTGTGGTAATCAGCTAAAACCTGGGGGAAAGTGCCGGAACAACAGGGCCAGGTTCCACCCGGGAAATAAGTTTTTTTTCCTGCACCTATTTGGTAATCCGAGTAGTAGAACGTGTGTCCATCCGGCGCCATTGGGAGGGCGGCGCCGATTCCGTTGTACACGAGTTTCTCTATCCAATCGCCGTACTTGGCCTCGCCGGTAAACCTCATTAGGTACCGCGCTAACTTGAACGCAGCCCAAGTGCCGCAAGGGGTTTCATAGCTCCTGATCGTTGTCTCCAGATACTTGCCCAGCGATCCATCGGCCGGCAGTAGCCGTTCGTTCGGTCCATAACCGCCGGTAGCATAGCACTGCGTCCGCTCCAGCCAGTCGTACGCATTGACGATGTATTTTAAGTACTCCGGCTCTCCGGTTACAGCATAGGTCATAGCGGCGCTACCCAGTGTGTTCACGTGACTGTAAGCATGACGATTGTAAGACGTCATCTCCGTGTCGCCTACAAAAGACTTCCAGTAGGGAGTGTATCTCCACACGTCGCCAAAGGTCTTATACTTAGGATTCCCGGTAAGTTGGTAAGCTCGATAAAGGTTTTCGCTCAGGGTGAACCATTCCGTCCCAGGATCTTGATCGAATCCCCTGCTGCGGTCGAGGTTGGCGATAGCCCAATCGGTGATCTTCTCAAGTAGGGGCAAGGCGTCTTTTCGATCGCAATATTCAAATAGGTCAATGAGACCGCAAACAGTTTTGTCATAAGTGTAATGCGGCGCCCACGGCTTTCGGGAATAATAGAAGAAGCCATCGGGCTCGATGGCCTTGGCCCATTCGAGCATCAGATAGACGGCCTTTTTGCCAATGGCCTGATCGCCGGTGGCCTTCGACATGCGTGCCATCGCACTGAGCCATTGCCCGAAAGTGCCGCTTACATCACCGCCACTCCACCAGGAGATCACCCGCGAGTCCCCGCTAATCCAGCCTCCGAGATCCTTCCCTGGCGCCGGCAAACCCGCTCTCCTCCGGAAGCCAATCAGTATGTCTTCGTCTGGGATGTTGAAGTAATAATCTCTCCCCATCGAGTATTGCTTTTTCAGCATCCCGTCAAGTAAATGCACGCCATCATAATTAAATGGTTCGACAAACGTCTTCGGTTCCGAGGGGTTGCTTGCTCCGCCAGTTGGCTTTGAGCGTTGAGATCCTTCTAGAAAATGCGGGGTCAGAGACGTCGCCGCCAATGCGGTCTTCATCAAATCCCGTCGAGTACTTTGCGGGTTCATAATATTCCCTTCTTAGACGAAACCTTGAAAATCGTGAGGCAACTTCGAGGCCGTCTGTTGATTAATCTTTCCTTTAAGCCCTTCGAGGCTGCCGTTTTCCTTAGATCTGAGAATGATGCAGTTGAGATTTATGGCTTTGGGCGGCGTGCTCTATCACCCACCGATAGAAGGCATCCACAAGAATCGAGAACGTAACTGCTCCCGGGTCTGGATGGCCGAGGGTCCGTTCACCCAACCGGCTGGCCCGGCCAACTTTGCAGATCATGGTTGCCGTCTCGCGGGCAGCGCGGTCGGCAGCTTGGCTGGCGGCCAGGAGTGTCTCGGTTAGGTTGTGTCCTTGTGAAACGGATGCGGAAACCGCAACTCTCGCAGCGTGTACCGCATCCAGAATGGTCTTGTCTCCAGGCGCGGCCTTTCCTACAGCGATAATCGTGGACTCCATTGCATCTAACCAGCGCTTCAACTCATCTCCACCGAGCGACTCGCGACCCTTCAGCGCCTCCTGGCCGGAAATTATCATTCGCCCCAGAATGATTCCGATCGCGCCTCCAGTCACGCCCATAAATGCCCTTCCGGCATTGCCGATAATGGCGGAGATATTTCCATCCTCCGGAGCATTCTCGACAGACTTTCTTACCGCCTGAAAACCGATCCTCACCGTCGTTCCGTGGTCGCCATCCCCAATAGCGGCATCTAGGGCGTTCAGACGGGCCTCCTCTTTCGTTATCTCCTCGGAGACAAACCGAAGAATCTCCCGCAGCTCGATTGCCCTGATCGTTGGTTCGCCCATCTTTATCCTTGGGTGAAACCTGGCGAGTCCGCCGGAGCAATCAGTAGTCGCTTCAGTTCGTCATCCATCCGCATGAGCGACACTGAACACCCGGCCATATCGAGCGTTGTCGAATAGTTACCTACGTACGAGCGGAAAATTTTCAATTTAGCCTCAGTTAGGAGCCTATGAACGGCCCGATACATGATCAGGAGTTCTCCCAGTGGAGTGGCGCCCATACCATTTACTAGTACTGCGACTTCATCACCGGGACTAGCGCTATCGTCAGCGAGGATGTTACTTATCATTAGTTGCGCGAGTTCATCCGCGCGGCGCATAGGGCCATGATAGATGCCGGGTTCTCCATGACCTCCCATGCCGATCTCCACTTCGTCTTCACCGATTTGGAAATTTGGCCGCCCCGATGCCGGAATTGTGCAGGAACTCAATGCGAGAGCCATGCTCCGTGTCGAGGAATTGGCTTTCTCAGTAGTTGCCGCCACCTCTTCCAACCCGGCTCCTTCTTCCGATCGCGCGGCAGCAACCTTAAGGGTGAAAAACGACCCTGCAGTACCGCGTCGCTCGTTTTTTCGGTTAGATGGCGCAGAGGCGACATCGTCTGTAGTCCTCACAAAGGCTATCGGAATATTTTCAGCCTCCAGCATTTCGACTGCGGCATCGAAATTAAGCACGTCTCCGGAATAGTTACCGTAAACGAATAGAACTCCGCGGCCGCCATCAACCGCCTTCGCTGTTTTGTAAATAGGACCTGGAGGAGGCGCGGCAAAAATATTGCCGGCAACACTGGCATCCGGCATGCCGCGGCCCACGTAACACCACCACATTGGTTCATGCCCGCTGCCGCCGCCCGTGACGACCGCCACCTTGCCTTGGATTGGAGCGTCGCACCGGGCGATCGCGCGGACGCCTTCCAGTCTTTTGACCGACTGAGGAAAAGCTAAGGCAAGTCCTTCCATAGTCTCAGAAGCGACGTCATCCGGGCTGTTGATTAATTTCTTCACGCGGGCAAACCTCTAAACCACTCCCAATGCCTCACTGGGGCACACTCCCCATTCGCGAAAGTGTCTGCTCAGCTTCCGTGACGCTCTGTTGCTTTAGCGCTTTCAAGGTGCGCCAGCACGTCTCAGCCTTGGCGTCTTTACCGGCGTGCTTATACAAAACGGCTAACAAGTTATAAGGAAGGAAGTTCTTAGGGTTTAATTGAACACAACGCTCCAGTTCACGAATGGCATCCGCCCTGTGGCCAGTTTGTGAATACAATTTCCCCAGAATGTAATGGTTGTAGACCTCGCCGGGTCTCAGCTTGACCGATCTTTCTGCAAAGCGCAAACCCTCGACCGGACGGCCGAGTCTATCCAATGCAATGGCCGCGTCCCGGAAATAGATGTCGTTTTCGGGAGTAAGTTCCGCTGCCTTAATGTAATGCTTCGCGGCATTCGCATCGTCGCCGAACCGCATGTCGCATCGGCCAAGCAGATCATAACCAGCTCCGGCATGCGGGTCCAAAGCAATTGCCTTCTCGATAAATGGCATCGCCTGCGCCGGCCCGTGAAGTTCAAGTTCAGTCAGCCCGAGGGTCACATAAATTTGGAGCGACGGCGGCACGACATCGAGAGCAGATTTCAGCAGTTCAATTGTTGCCTCGAGGTTGCGGGTATCAAAGAAATAGCTTGACAGCGTAAGATAGTACTCGCTTTTACTTGGCGACAACTTTATGGCCTTACTAATTTCGTCAATTCCAGCCTGACGGCCCTGCTTATCTTCCGAGTCCAGAAGTAACTTGCCAAGAGCGTAATGGATCGAAGCCTCACCCGGCTGCATAGAAAGAGCTTTTAAGAAGGCTCTGCCTGCCTCCTCGCGCTGGTCCAGCGATGTGAAGGCCAACCCACGTAGATAGTAAACCTCCCAAGAAGCTTGTTCATCCCTGATCGGGGCAAGCAGTTCGATCACCTTGGAGGGTTGGTTTGCGCCCAGATACGCGCGGGCGAGATAACCAGCGACCTCCGGCATGCCCGGGAGAAGCCTTCGCGCGTTTTCGAGTACCGGCACACCTTCTTTGTAGCGACCTTTTTCGACCAAAAACTCTCCCAATTGCATGGACAGTTTTCCGGTAGAATCAGATGCTGTTCCCTCGCGGATTAACTCGAGTGCCTCTGCATCATTGCCAGTCTTGTGGTATAAATCCACCAAGTGAATGAAGATAGCTGGGTCGTCAGGTTGGGTGGATCTTGCACTTTGCAGATATTGGCAGGCTTCCTTGAAGTTGCCCTCTTGCGCCAGCAGCAATCCGAGATTGTAGTTGGCTGACCCATTTTTCGGATTGAGATCTACAACCTTTCGGAACTCCCGAACAGCCTCATCAGTTTTGTGCAAGCCGAGAAGACTTAATGCAAGATTATAGTGAATTGCCTCCGAGTCTCCAGCGAGTTCAAGCGCTTCATGGAAAACCGGCACCGCATCCGCGAAGTGACCCAACTCGTTCTCAGCGATGCCCAGGTAGATGTGCGCTTCGACGCTTTGAGGATTTTGACGAATGGTCACCTTGAACTCTTCACAAGCTGCTTGAGTCTGTCCGGCCCGAAGGAAAGCGATCCCCTGTTGTAGATGAGTTTCCGCTCCGTCTGAAGTCTCAGCTCCGTAGGCCGATACGCAGACAAACAGGGCACTAATTAACAACCAAAGCGCCAGTACCCTGTTTGCGTGACGGAGCAATTCAAAAATCATCAACGGGCACCCTCTAATCCATATCCTAATCAACGTATCATTCTGGCCTCGTTAATAATTCATGTGGCCCAACTTCGGCTTAAGTGGCCCAAAGGTGCTAGATCGGGTGCGCCCCGGAGATCGAAGTCGTCAAAAGATCCACTTCAAAGCCAGTTGGATAAAGCGTGGATCGTGCGCGCTAAATATCTGGCCGAATGCTGTTCCATCCGTTACGGTGCTATCGGGGTTATTGAAATTAGGATGATTGAAAAGGTTGAAGTTTTCTTCCCGGAACTCAATCTTCCCCAACCGTTCTGAGATTGGAAAGTTCTTAAAGAAGGAGACATCAAAGTTGACGAGCCCGGGACCATACATCGAGTTTCGCGATATCAAACCGTATGTCCCATAAGCAGCCACCTGGAAAGCGGCCGGATTAAAATACTCCGCGATTTCCTGACTGTCGGGTCGTCCAGAGGGGAGCTTCGCGTTAATTCCGGCGACTGGATCGGCGGTCTCGCCGCCTATGCCAGTAAGTGAAGTGTCCGGACCACTGTAAACTGTGAAAGGAAATCCGGATTGTATCGTCGCGATCCCATTGATTTGCCACCCGTTTATCAACTGATTGGAAATCCCATGGAACCTTGCGAATCTTGGGGCTTGCCACACGAAGGACGTGACAAAACGGTTTGTGACCTGAAAGTTCGAGGGCCCCTTATCCAAATTCAGATCGTAGGGATCACGAGGTCCTTCGCCACCCTCAGCTGCATAGGAGTAAATGTCCATCGCTTTCGACCAGACGTAGGAACCTAGAAGAGTGAGTCCATGCTTTAAGGGCTTGTTAAGAGTGATCTGCAATGAGTTGTAGTCGCTCCAACCATCGTCATCGTCAATCTCCATCGTGTCGTAACAGGGTTGGCCTTGACAAGTTATGTCACTATATCTCCTTCGGGCAGTATAATTTGATAGTTGGACCGCTGCCGGCTCCACACTAAGAGGAAGCGGCACGGCCCAATTATCTTCGTGAGATATGAAGAGGTGTTGGCCTCGATTTCCGAGGTAAGCGACGTTCAAAACATAGTCATTTCCTAATTGTTGCTGAACACTGAAATTGTATTGCTCTACGTAGCCCAAGTTGAAGTACTGTGGGAAAAACGCTGTAAGTATAGGGTACTGATAGTGAAACGCCGCGTTCGCGGCTGCCCCTTCCGGCACGGCGTAGGGGAAGGGATCAGCGAGACCGGCATTTGTAAGCCAAAGGTCCCCCGAAAGGCTTGGCGCAAAGTTATTCGTCGGATTGCCTGGACTGAAAGATTGCCTGGAAATCGTATACGGCTGGGTGTTCGGCAAGCGGTTCCATGCCTCGAGTCGAATGTTATCCCAAAAAATTCCGTAGCCCGCGCGAATGGAAGTTTTCCCCTTGCCGAATGGATCCCAAGCGAAACCTGCGCGCGGCGCGAAATCCTTCATGCGATCGGGAGACGCGGATCGCGGACACCCGGGGTCGCCTTTGGTGCCCCAACCTCGATCCAATTGACCTTCTGCCGGATAGAGCAGCCCGGGAGGTGCCTGCGGGAAAACGACGGAATGTTTCGTGAACGTCAGGTCCATGCAGTCCCGCCAGTTGAGGTTGTCGGTAGGCGGCATAAACGGCTCCCAACGCACGCCGAGATTCACGGTAAGATTTTTTTTGACTTTTACGTCATCCTGAACGTAGAAATTTATTTCGTTGTAGCGTAATTCGTTGCCAGTCGGCGAGTCCTGCCGTACGTTGGATGGAAGCCCTAACAGGAAGTCCGTAAGAGCGTTATTCGAGAAATCATTTTGGAACGAGAATGTCCCATCGGAGAGAAAATGAAAGAACTGGTTCGGCATTTCACGCAATAAGTCAGCTCCGACGTTAATCGTATGTTTTCCCTTCACCCAGCTCAGGTTGTCGGAAATCTGATAGGTGGTCGGAGTCTGATAATAGTTAGCATTCGCACCTCCAGTATTTATCGATCCTGGAATGTACAAGAGCAGGCTATATTTAACGTTACATCCGCTGCTATTACAAGGTCCCCCGAAATCGCTCCAGTTCTGTGGATCGGGGACGACAAAGTGATGCGCGGTCCGATCAAAGCCCAAGGTGAGAGAATTCACCATAGTTGGTGAGAATATGTGCGTCCAGTTGAGCGCCACATTTTGGTTGCGGTAGTCCTGATCATATAAACTCTGCGCGCCGGGAAGGTTGCCGTCATTAGCCACGCCGGCATCGTCGTTGAAGTAATATCGACCGAAAAGTTTGTCGTTTTCGCTGAAGGAGTGATCAACTCGCACTACAAATTGGCTTTCGTTGAGATAATCCTGGCCAGCACCCGGGGGACTATTAAAAGTGTAAGATCTGCTGCCTGAGTTAGGTAAGGGCATATCTTTTTGGATAAAGGCTACGGCAACGGGGTCCATGCGGCTTTGAGGAATAATATTGCCAGGGAAGGGGAGCCCGGTACGAGGGTCAATCGGGCACGACGGCCCGGGACAATCGTCATTGAAGTTCCCCAGGCGCTCCTGCGGCGTCAGCACCGTGGGAATAATATTGGGCGCGTACTCCCTCCTGTCGGTTTGTTGAGCGTAAACAAAAAAGAAGGTTTTGTTCTTTATGATTGGCCCTCCAAAACTTCCTCCAAACTGGTTGAGATGGTAGGGAGACTTGGCCGTACCCGTCGCGTTGTCGAAGAAGTTGGCTGCATTCAAATCGGTATTGCGAAGGAACTCAAATAAAGTACCGTGGAACGCATTCGTGCCGGAATTTGTCACCGCGTTCACCGTCGCGCCGGCGTTTCTTCCGAACGCGGCACTCATTAGGCCCAATTGCATGGTGAACTCCGTCAATGCATCCGGCGCAGGAAACACGGGCGCGGTGGACTGAAACGCATTGAAAAAGTTCACCCCGTCCAAAAGATAATAGTTAGATGCGGGCCGATTGCCATTGACAACCAACCCATCGTTCTGTGATTGGCCATGGCCCACGCCGACGGGATCGACCGCCGTGCCGGGCATGATGAGTTGTAGATCCAGAGGTGAACGGCCGTTCAAGGGCAGGTCGACCATTCGCGTTTGATCAACAACCTCTTTAACCGTGTTGTCGACAAGGTCCACAGTAGCCGGTGCACTCGTAACAGTGACTTCTTGTGCGATATTACCCAGTTGCATCGCGACAGGAACGCTCCTGTTCTCATTCACCTGCAACGTAATGTCACTTTCTACGAACGTCTTAAATCCCGGTTTCTCTACCTTCACCGAATATTGGCCGATGGGGAGAAGCTCGAAGTTAAAGTTACCGTTGGCATCCGCGTGCATCTGGCGGGATGCCCCGGTTGCCTGATTCGTCACCGTAACTATCGCGTCCGGGACGACTGCTCCGCTGGCGTCCGTTACCGCGCCTAATATCCTGCCTGTATCATTCACGGCTTGAACGATACTCGGAAGAGATCCGATCAGAACTGCGACCAATAGCCACTTGGCAAAAAGGTCACGTCCGGGACGCTTTGAGGAACTAACTTGGTTCTCCATGCTTCCTCCGATTTAACTTCTTAACATCCAGCAGAACTTTTGGGGGCGTGAGGTCGGAGCCGATCGGTTCGCGACCGGACGGTTGTAGAATCTCCCGTGACCATGTCTGCCTCTCGCACAGCATCGGGTTGCAGGTTAAGAGCTCGTTGGATATCGGCGGCGATATGCTGCTGCGTGGCGATGCTGAATTTCTTAGCCAGGGCGGACGGCATGTAAATGTCCGCCGAAACGCCAAAAAAGATGAACTGTCCGGGAGCTCCCGCTACGGCGCTCGCGGTCACCCCGTCACCTTCATTCTTGAATGCTATCCGAGCTCGAGGCACTTGGACTTCTTCTGGGTATTGAACCTCTTCACTGGCAGGAGCGCTATTAGCTTGAGTGAATATCTGGTTTGCCGCAAGGGCTGCCCTGGGGACAACCTGTAGACCGGAAATAAATCTTGTTTTCACAAAGTCCCCCAAAGCATCGGCGACGAAACTCTTCAACCAGTGACGTTTGACTCGACGCTCGGCTAATGAATCCTAGCCGAACGTTCTAAAATGAAACGTTCCACTAGCTGGATTTGATCATAAGGGGTGGGAACCTGTCAAGGATTTTCTTGGAGATTTAGCGATCGCGGCTGCGGCGCGCCTGTTGATAATGGAACGCTTCATTTGGTCTAATCTATCCGTGCGGGTCAGTAAAATAGCTGAGAAACGCGCCGGTTCGAAGCCTGACTAGCCCGTTCGGAGGTTTCGGTATGCACAAGCCTGCACGAGCTTCAAATCTCGAGAGGACACACCGCCAATGACTGTGTGTCGAAGATACCTCTCTTCGCAAAAAATGAGTTCGACTGCTCGCTCGATGTGCGGTCTCGCTATCTCGCTCATCTCCCTGGTGGTTCACGCCGAAACTCCCGGAATTCCTGTCGCACTCGATGCATATCGATCTTGGGACCATTGGGCAGATCAGCGAATCGGCATGCGTGCATACATGCGAAGCACTTACGATCGCTCGGGGGGTAACGAGGGCGCCGACAGCTCGCATTTCCTTTATCAACTCTCTGACGCCTTCAACGTAACTCTTGACTTGGAAGGCTCCGGTGTATTAGTCTTCAGCCGCTACAATCATTGGCACGGCAGCCCCTGGCATTATGTTGTCGATGGTACGGACCACGTGATTGACGAGACGAGCACCAGCGATCCGCTGCATCCCGCGGCGGATTCTGTATTCCTTCCGCCGCAAATCTTTCCCAACCCCCTCAACTGGACTTGGTCCGCCACGAGGGGATCTGACCTGGTTTGGACGCCCATTCCTTTTGAGAGAAGCTTCAAGATGGCCTACACACGAACTCACTACGGCACGGGTTATTACATTTACGATCAGTTTGTGCCTGGCATGCCCCTGTCTCATCCTCTTCGCAGTTGGAATGAAAAAGTGACGTCCGACCAAGATGTGCTGGATCTCATCTCGAAATCAGGAACTGGTATTGCTCCGATCCAAGGATGTAAGCGCGAGACAGGGCAGATCGATTTACCCGGCGATGCTCAGGTCACGGTCACTCGGCTGAACCGCGGCGCCGTAATTCGCGCCATCGAGTTCTCCATTCCGCAAGATCAAGCTCTTGCTTTTCAAAACGCACATCTTCGGCTGACTTGGGATGGGCGGTCGGAGCCTTCAGTTGACGCGCCTATCGCGCTCTTCTATGGGGCGGGTACTCTTTACAACCGAGACAACCGCGAATATCTTGTTAAAGCGTTCCCAGTAAATATCCGTTTCACTAACAACCGAATCTATCTGGCATGTTATTTCCCAATGCCATTCTTTCGCTCGGCGCAAATCGAGCTAGTGGGCGCCGGTCACCTAGTCAAGGGAGTTGAATGGAGTATCCGGTCGATGCCGTTGCGGGAACCAATCGAAGAGCTCTCTTATTTTCACGCAAGCTACCGCGATTTTCCACAACCCGCGTTTGGCGAAGACATGACTCTTCTAGATACCAGGCGAATCGAAGGGGGCGGAGACTGGTCGGGGCAACTCGTCGGAACATCTTTCATTTTTTCGCACGAGGCGAACCTGCAAACATTGGAAGGAGATCCGCGATTCTTTTTTGACGACAGCTTGACTCCTCAGGCGCAAGGCACTGGGACCGAAGAGTGGGCTGGTGGCGGCGACTACTGGGGAGGCCTCAACATGAGTCTTCCCTTTGTCGGTCATCCGGTGGGCGCGCGCAATCCACAAATGGCAATCAATGGCGATGACAAAATCGAATCCGCCTACCGATTCCTCCTATCTGATCTCATGCCGTTCGGAAAGAACGCAGTGATCCGCCTGGAGCACGGCGGTACAAATGAATCCACTCAGCACTACGAAACCGTCACGTACTGGTATGGGTTGCCTGCTCCTTCACTGGTTCAGACTGATCAACTTCAAATTGGCGATTCCGCGAGTGAATCCTCGCATGCCTATTCTTCGCCGCACGCATCTGCTCCGTATGCGATCACGTCCCGTTATGAGTGGGGCGTGGATGAACTGGGCGGTAAAGAAATTTATCCCGCTGACACCGCCCAGGGCCGGATCACAAAGAAAACTTCCGAGTTTCGCCTTCGCCTTCGTTCGGATAACCAGGGTGTGCTGCTGCGGCGGAAGCTCGATTACTCGTTTCCAAACCAGCGAGCCGAGGTCTACATTGCGAACACGTCAAGATCGGCTTGGAAGTTCGCAGGAATTTGGTTTCTCGCCGGATCGAATACTTGTGTGTACTCGAATCCAAAAGAAGAACTAGGAGCGACCCAGCACATTGTGGAGAGCTCCAACAGACGCTTTCGCGATGACGAATTTCTGATCTCGCGCGACCTCACGCACGGGCGCAAATCGATTTGCGTTCGGATTAAATTCACTCCAGTGAACCGCCCGCTCTACCCGGGTTATCCCCTTCCTGAGCAGGCTTGGAGTGAGATCAAATACACTGCTTACTGTTTCGTGAAGCCGAGAATGAATTAGCACAGGCCCGGGTTAAATGACGATTCGTTATGAGGTTCGAATTGTGAATGAAAATGCTGCTTCGAGTTCTTGTCGCAGGGTCTGGAGTGTGGAAGTTTTGGTGCTCGCGCTTGCAGTTATAGGCGCGATGGTCGGAGACGCACAGGATAATTCCGCTGAGGTCCAAACTCATCTCGGCCGCGCTCGTGCTGCTATAACGGCCCATGACCTTCAAAGCGCTTCCCAGGAGTACGCGGAGATCCTAAAGCTCGATCCGCGAAATGTGGAGGCTTACACCGGAATGGGAGTAACGCTTTACGGGCTGGCACGGCCTCAAGAGGCTGCGACGGCGCTGCAATCTGCTCTCCGGCTAGACGCGAACCAAATCACGGCGCAAGTGTTCCTCGGGCTAAGCGAGGCGGCGCTGGGAAAATGTGCCGAAGCCATTCCCTTTTTGAAGAAACATTTCAATGAAAGCACGGAACCGAAGTTACGCCGCTTGGAGGGACTGAATTTAGTGAACTGCTATGAAGATCGATCTGAGTTAGACCAAGCGCGTGAGACAGCACAGACTCTGAATCGGTTATACCCCGATGACGCCGAAATCTTGTTCCACTTGGCGGAAGATTACTCCGGGCTGCTGAACACGACGGTCAACCAGCTGTTGAAAAAACACCCCGACTCGTACCGCTTCCATCAAATAGCCGGAGAGACACTCGAAGCGGAGGGCAACGACAAGCAGGCTATAAAGGAGTATCTCAAAGGCCTCGAGATCAATCCGAAAGCTTTGCGTCTTCACTACCGGATCGGCAGGTTAATTCTCTCCGGAGGAGGGCCAGATGCAGATGCGCAGGCTCTGGCCGAATTTCAAAAGGAACTGGCCATCAATCCTGGGGATGCAGCTTCCGAATATCAGATCGGCGAAATCTTTCTTAGAAGCCATCGATACGAGGAATCGAGAGAACACTTTGTTCGCGCTCTGGATCTATCTCCCGATTTCGTGGAAGCGCACGTTGGCCTTGCAAAAAGCGAGTTGGAAGATAAGCAACCGGAAAAGGCCGTAACCGAGCTTGAGCGCGCAATCCAACTGCAACCCAACAATACTTCAGCTCATTACAACCTCATGCTGGCGTACCGCGATCTTGGCAAGAAGCAGCAGGCGATGCGCGAAATGGAGGTATTCCGGGATCTGAAGGCCGAAGAGAACAAAGACTTCAGGTCGGAATTGCGCGCGCTTTTGGCGGGAGGCGAATCCGAGCCGGAGAAATCTCAATGAGCGGGAGCTTAGCCGCCCGCGCTGCTATTATGCCTGCGAAACGCGTCAATCAGCCCATATGCGACGCATTATAGACCCTAGCCGGCGCTTGTTTCTTCGCTCCTTGGCTGGAGGCGCTCTGTTTTCTCCCGTATCAACCAGCAAGATGTTTTCGACCCCCGCTACGGCACAAACAGGCTTAGACTTTGAATTCGGCGACGTTGCCCGGGCTGCGGCGCTTAATTTTCGAAATTATTACGGTGGGGAGAAGACGAAGCGATACATCCTGGAAGCGAACGGATGTGGGGTTGCTTTCTTCGACTATGACAACGATGGATGGCTAGATATCTTTCTGCTCAACGGATCTCGGATTGAAGGTTTTCCCGCTGGGCAGGAGCCTACTAACCGCCTCTTACACAACAACCGGGACGGAACTTTTGTTGATCGGACGAAAAAGGCCGGCTTAGTTCGGCACGGCTGGAGCCAGGGTGTATGCATTGGCGATTACGATAACGATGGTTCCGAAGACCTTTTCGTGACTTACTGGGGCCAGAACGTGCTCTACCACAACAACGGCGATGGCACCTTCACCGATGTTACGCGCCAGGCAGGTCTGGCCGGGGAAGTTCCGCGCTGGGGTACTGGATGTACCTTTCTCGACTACGACCGCGATGGCTACCTGGATCTCTTTGTCTCAAACTATCTCCAGTTTGATTTCAAGACCGCCATGGATCCCGGAACCAATCCTTACTGCTCTTTCCGCGGACTGGCGGTGAACTGTGGTCCGCGCGGATTAAAGCCCGAAACGAATCTGCTCTTTCACAATAATGGCGACGGGACATTCACGGACGTCTCCAAAAAGGCGGGCATCACTAAGGCAAGTCCCTGTTATAGCTTAACGGCAGTGGCCGCCGACTTCGACAACGACGGGTGGCCAGACATTTATGTCGCCGATGATGTGACTCCAAGCCTTTTCTACCAGAACAATCATGACGGGACGTTTACTGAAGCCGGTGTGATGGCGGGGTGTGCTTACGATGACAACGGCCGCGCAATGTCGGGCATGGGAGTTGGCGTCGGGGATTATGACTGCGACGGCTGGTTAGACATTTTCAGGACTAATTTCTCCGAGGAGCCGCCCACTCTCTACCATAACGATGGAAAAGCCAATTTTAAGGACGCCACCTATAAGGCTGGCGTGGCTAAGTACGATCACCTCGTTGGGTGGGGATGTGGGTTCTTCGATCCCGACAATGACGGCTGGCTGGATATATTTTACTGCAACGGCGCTGTGTACCCTGAACTTGAGCGTGCCCAGCTCGAAGACAAGTACCTGGAACCCTCGGTGCTTTATCGCAATCTTCGTGACGGCCGATTTGAAGACGTTTCAGCACGGGCCGGCGCCTGCATCACTGCTCGCTCCAGGAGTATGGGTTGTGCTTTCGGTGATTTCGACAATGACGGAAACGTCGACATATTGATTAACCGGATGAACGATTATCCCGCTCTGCTGCGGTGCCAACGCAAGAACCAGAACCATTGGATTTCGATTCGAGTGATAGGAACAAAATCCAATCGCAGCGGGGTTGGTGCCCGATTGAAATGCGTTACGGGTGACCATGTTCAGATTGATGAGGTTCGCAGCGGTGGCAGCCACCTTTCCCAAAGCGACCTTCGGATTCATTTCGGTCTGGGCACTGCTGAAAAAGTCGATCGGATCGAGGTGCGATGGCCGAGCGGGCAGGTGGATGTGTTACGGGATTTGAGGGTTGACCGGCGCATTCGCGTTTGGGAAGGCGGCAAGTACTCGCAGGCGGAATAGAGGTCGGATTGTGCCATTTCGGAATGGAGAAAGCCAATGAGTTGGGTTAAACATAAGCGGTTATATACAGTAAGGCGTGCGAACGGGAAAAAGCGAACTCCAAGTGTTTTCGCCAAGCTGGAGGTCGAACGCATATGACACTTCGTCATCGAAGCTTGACAATCGGCTTCGTCTCAGGCCTAACGAGCGGCGTGTTTATGATCCTTCTGATGTTGCTGTTTCGCTATTTCCTGGGCGTGCCGACTCTAGCCGAATTGATTCTTGACTGCGCCACTCCTCTTCTGCCCATACCGGTTTTTTTTGGAATGCTGAATGCATTCGGTGGATACAATCACCTGAAGGAAGTCGGCGTAGTTTCCACAATATTAACTATCCTCATACTTGCCGGAGCGGCCGGGATCGGATATGCGTTGACGGTCGAGCGCGCTCGGTCTCGAAATCTGGCTCCTGGATCATCTCATTCGCATTACCGCGCCGGTATCCGATTCTTGCTATTGGTGCTGGCGATCACCTGGGCATTATCAATTGGATCGCTGTGGCCCGCGCTTGGGGCGAATTATAAAGGGCGTTCCCCAGGACAGGCGCTCATTCTGAATCCACTATATTTGCTTCTGATTTTCGTTGCTGGTGGAATAGTATTGATTGCTATTCACCGCATGCTCATTGGCGAACATAACCAACAAGAGTCTCGGGGCCTGTTACAGGACCGACGCAAGATTCTATCCGCTGCCTTTGGAGGCGTAGGATTCGTAGCCGTCGTCGTCATGTTGAAGAAGTTTTACGGCTTCGCAGCCTATAGCTACGACGGCAGCCAAGAAATTGGACCCAACTTGCCGCCGATCACCCCGAACAATGACTTTTACGCTGTTACTAAGAACAGTGTGGATCCCCAACCCGATCCAAGTCTTTGGAGAGTCGAGGTCGTAGGCTCAGTGGCTACTCCGAAAACGTATCGCCTGGAAGACATAAAAGCCATGCCTTCCGTTTCCCAGGAAACGACGTTGGAGTGCATCAGCAATGGAGTCGGGGGTGGTCTCATTAGTAATGCCCTCTGGAAGGGTGTGCCGCTTCAGCAAGTGATTCAGCCGGCCGTCCCGAAGTCGGATGTTGTGCAGGTAGTATTTCATGGTGCCGATGCTTACTCGGACGACATTTCTGTCGAACTCGCAATGAGGCCTACGACCCTGCTCGTATACGAGATGAATGGTGAGCCATTGCCGATGCGTCATGGGTTTCCCGTTAGGGCGATTGTGCCCGGCATGGTAGGCGAAAAAAGCATCAAGTGGCTCACTCGGATTGAGTTGCGGGACACCGCGGCCAAGCAGTTTTATGAAAAGCAGGGATGGGGGCCAAAGTTCGAAATTAATACGACCTCCCGATTTGATGGGCCAGATTTTCATAATTCATTCCACCTTGGCATACCAATTAACCTCCACGGGATGGCATTTGGTGGCGCTCGCGGAGTTCGGCGCGTCGAAGTGAGCACCGACGATGGCGGTACCTGGAATCCTGCTGAAATAACATATCGAACTTCTCCGCTGGCGTGGGTTCAATGGAAATATCAGTGGCGTCCGAAAGAGGCTGGCGTGTATCGTCTCGCAGTTCGCGCGATAGATGGCGTGGGCTCTCTTCAGTCCGGGGTAAAAAAGCGGGCAGGGCCAGAACCTGCAACCGGTTATCACCGCGTCACTGCGACGGTGGAAAGCTAAATTATCCGCGAATCATCTGTCTGTTGCCGATCGTTCCACGCACCGACTACTTACTACAAGAACAGTTGCATCAGTAGCCGGCAGCCAATGAAGATCCTGAAGTACAACAGGTTGCTATTGTTCGATAGTATAGCCGTCTTCCCTAAGAGCTGCTCCCTGGACCGATTCTGGGTTGTGCCCGTTAAGTTTCCGAATCATTGCTTGAGAACTGAGACATCGTCGATCTGCAAACATTGCGGTTGATTCTCCCCGAACAAACCAATATAGAGATCGACGGCCGATGTCAAGCCGGAGCTGAACTGAAAAGCGATGCGCTGATATTGACTAGCAGCGCCGAAGGAGTTTTCGGCGATCACCCGGCGTCCCTCTGCTGCTCGCACACCGAACCGGCCAAACGGTCCCGTAAGATTGTCGCGAATCCAGGCAGTCATCATATAGGTTGTGTGAGGCTCGACGGCAATCGTTTGAACTATGGCGTTCCAATTCGAAGCGTTGCTTGTTAACCATGCATTATTCATTCCCGAATGGCCGTGCCCTTCATAGCGGGTGATTCCTTTCGGGTCAGGACCCTCGCCTTTCCAAACTCCGGAGAGTGCGGGGCCGAGCTGAAACTCGAAGCTGCCGTCGCTGACCAGATTGCCTGAATCATAGTAGACAGCTAATTCGGCAATAGATGTGAAGCGAGATGCGCCGCCCGGTGTTCCGATCACACGTACGCCATCACCCCAAACCGAATTAAATCGCAGAGTAAAAACCGTATGCGAAGCAAGGGAGGCATTGAAAGTGTAAGGAGGGTTGATTGAGAGTCCCGTTACGTCGATCCAGTGAAAATTCTGGCGCACCTGAACTCTCAAATTCCCGTCAAACCAACCGCCATCGCTTGAAATGACTCCGGTTTCATAAACGACTTTGTTCAGGTTGTAAGCTCGGTTCCAGGTATAACCCCACCAATCGAGTGTTTTGCTCTCTCCGTCGTAATCGTCCTCCGACTCATTTACGTTTCCGTTATTTAGAATGTCGGAGCAATCGATTCCACATAAGCCGCCTCGATGAGTGCTCTTACTGATCGCATACACGCCGCTCCCAGTCACGGCAAGATTGTCGTCGGATGGCTGGTTAGCTGGTTTAGATGGGGTATAAGGCTCTATATAGACCGTTCGCAGCGCGTAAGTATATGAATTTCCACCGCAACAGACGTTACTCTGCAGATGTAGAGTTTTTCCGTTCGCGCTAATGAACTTTGAAGGGATGCTAGTGCCGTACTGTCCACGATTCTGCGCGAGGCGTAACGGACCGAAATCCTTGGACAGAAACAATCTCCACGGCCCCCACGGCTGTGGAGCCTCAAACAGTTCGTGAGTTGCGCAGGACCAGGACGCAAAAATATAGCGCTTAAGCGGCGCATCGTATACAATGCCTCCCTGGCTTAAAACGGGTTGGTTTTGATAACAGCCCTCCTTATTCGATAAGCGCTGATAAAGCAGGCGATCGTCGATCAACACCGGCGCTTTTGCGCCAATATCGGGAGACCAGGTTGGCGCGCCGCTTACGTCGACCCCGATATAGAACTGCCAAGTGGAACGATTTAGAATGCTTTGCTTCGGGATACGGGCAAGATACAACGCCTTCTGCTCACGCCAATTATTGTCAAGGCCGTAGGCATAAACATACGCTGCCGGAGCGTAGACCGAGTCCTGTCCAAAATCGAGGAAAAAGATCGTGGTGAATTTGTAGGCTGCGGGTGAGTTACTATCCGAGGGAGACCCGAACATAGGCTCGCCCTTGCTCCAGGCCCAGGTGGCGCCATGATCGGTGGACCGAGCGATGGAAGCTGCCGGCGCGTCGTCGAAATTTCTTAAATTAAGGTTCTGGAACGCAAGATAGATCGTGCTGTCAACGCACAGCATGCCAGTAGGTTTGCGGTTATAACCAGGGCCGCCCCAGTTTGTTCCAATATTGGTGGCGATGGTCGTGCCGTTCAATCGTGGCGGCATGCCGATAATTCGACTTACGGCCATATCGAAACGGAAGCCGCGGCGGGTGAATGCGCTTCCATCTCCGTTTGCGGCATACAGGTTGCCATCGTCCGCCCAGCAGGAAGGCCACAGGTCTCCGTCGCCATTCATCTGGTAAGTGGAAAACGATTCCTCGGCAACTGACGAAAAAAAGGTACTTGCCGGGGGCGATACGGCGGAGAGAGTTACCAGCGGCACAAGAGCGATCAGAGCGCTTCTGAGCATGAACACTCACTCGCGATTGGGAGTCGAACGGATTTGGCCTGTGGTATCTCCCGGCACGAAGCTGCTCGCGCCCGAGGCAAAGGGGTAACCCTTTGTAGATTCACGAATCTTCAGCTCTGGAGCGAGCCTAATAATCACCGGCTCGCCCGTCCGTTTCTTTTCTACGCGATCGATCAGCAGATTGGCCCCCTCGTAGCCAATGCTGTTGGCTGGTTGCGCGACGGCAGTCAAGTGCGGGTGGAAAGAATGCGCAAAGGGCAGATCGTCGAACGTAGCGAGTGCGACTTCGTCCGGGCATCTCACGCCCAACTCGTCGAGGGCGATGAGCAAGCCCAACATCATGACGCCATTGCAGGCGAAGATCGCGGTCGGTCGCTCTCGCCTGAGCAACAGTTCCTTGCCCAAGCGATACCCGGCTTCCTCTCGAAAATCGCCTTCCATCACCAGGTCGCGCGAATATTCAACGCCGGCTTCTTCGAGAGCAGCTCGATATCCGTTCAGGCGCTCGTGCGCGATCTGAAGCTCGAGCGAGCCGGTAATAATCGCAATTTTCGTATGCCCGCGGCGGACCAGATGGCGAACGCACTCCTGTGTCCCGCGAACATTATCGGCGAGCACCGCATCGACAGCTAGTCCCGCCGCCATTCGATCTAAGCAGACAATCGGAACACCGGCCGCCAATACGCTTTTTAAATGAGTCTCACTCTTGCTTGCTGTAGCAGCCAGCAGAATGCCGTCTACCCGCCGGGATCGCAAAGCCGATACAAAGCGCTTTTCCCGCTCCACCTGTTCATCGGTATTAGCGGTGAGCAGCAGATACCCGCGCTCGATCGCTGCATCTTCAGCTCCGCGAATGAGGTCTGAGAAAAACGGGTTCGTAATATCCGGGAGAACCATGCCCAACATCTTGGTCTGTTTGACCTTCAGGCTGCGGGCAACCTCGTTGGGATGATAATCTAGCTCCTTTATGGCAGCCAGCACTCTCGCCATGCGCGCCTTGCCCACACGGTGATTTCCGCTGATCACATTGGAAGCCGTCCCGATCGAAACGCCGGCGCGCTCGGCGACTTCCTTAATGGTCGACACTAGGCCAAACTCTCCTTCGTCAGCTTAGTACTGCAGAGGGCTTCCTCCGATTTGCTATCAGCACACAGTATAGATGAAGCGTTCTATTTCGGTAAAATTCTTTCTTTTCTCGATCCATAAAGATCGAATTTCAGCGCAACACAAGGACGATTGCATCTGCCCGGAAAGCCGGCGCGCAAGAGTGATGGGCTAAGGGGCGACTGCCGACCCGACGCACACTAGAGCTGAAGCGTTCCATTTGTCCCTGTTCTCGAGCAGTCACCAAGCGAGAATAGCGGGTCGAGCTACGAACGGAAACGAGGAGATTCTTACGACGCCAGAAAGAGATGAACGCGCTCAGCAAGACGGCAAAGGGGACCTTAGCGTAAATGAGAAACAACATCGCTGAAGCTTACAAAATCCTTGACAGAGTGCAGCAGCTATGATCCAATCCTGGTGAATGGAACGTTTCATTCGTCGTCCCCTGCGCAGTGGACGCCCAAAAGCCGCCGGAATGGGCAGAATGCGGATTGAAAACATTCAAGATGTATCGTTCGGAGCTCACATGAGAGCGACACCGCTTTTTCTTCTGCTATTTGTAATTTGGGTTGTTCTTTCGCCCACACGCGTGACGGGTCAAGCCTTCACCGGAGCGATCAAAGGAGAAGTTCGCGACCCGCAAAACGCGAGCGTGCCCGGTGCGCAGATCACCCTGCGAAACGAAGCCACCGGCGTCCTCGCGAAGACCGCGTCTGAATCCTCCGGCCAATTCAATTTTCTTGATCTCTCGCCAGGCGTTTACGCGGTAACTACCGAAGCGAATGGCTTCAGCACGGTCACGCAGCAACACGTGGATGTAGGCGTGGGCCAGACGGTGCCGCTCGTCATCACGCTCCAACCCGGGTCCGTGCAGCAAACGGTCACCGTGACCGCAAATTCCGCAGCCGTGGAGTCACAGACCTCCGATATCGGAACCACCATTACGCCACAAGAGATCAAAGATTTGCCCCTGTCGCTAAGCGGAGACATGCGCAATCCGCTCAATTTTGTGCTATTGACGCCGGGGGTGTATGGTTCGACGCCGGGTCCGACACCGGATTACCGCCTGCACGTCAGCGGCGCTCCGAGCTATTCCAACGAGGTTTACGTTGACGGCATTCCAATCGCCAATACAAACCTGGCTGGCGACGTCAGCCTCAACCATCCGCCGATCGATTCCATCAATGAATTTAAAATCGTAAACGACAATTCAAGCGCGCAGTATGGATTTTCGAGCGGTATCGTCTCATTCGTTTTCAAGTCAGGCACGAACGATTTTCATGGGAGCCTATTTGAGTACCTCCAGAATGACTATTTGAATGCGGCCGGGTTTGTTGCGAATGCGACGGGCCAGCCCAAGGCGCCTTTGAAACAGAATGAATACGGCGGCACTTTCGGCGGCCCGGTATGGATCCCGCACGTTTACAAAGGCCGCGACCACACGTTTTTCTTCGTCGAATATACAGGATTCAAATATCGTCCGAGTTCCGTGAATGCAAGCCTGACAACCGTTCCGAATGCATATCGCGCGGGCGACTTTTCGCCGTCGCTAGGCCCGCAGCTCACTGTGAACGGGCAGCCCGTCTTTGATCCCGCCGGGCGGCCTATTTTCGAGGGCGAGATATATGATCCGCTCTCGGTTCACAACGTGGTTGGTCCAGACGGAAAAACCTATCAAGTGCGCGATCCGTTTCCGGGGAACGTAATTCCTTCCAGCACTCCCGGCCTGAGCGCGGTTTCGCAGAAGATTTTAAATTACTTCCCGATGGCAGGCAATAACGGTCTCTTCAATAACCTGATTCGTACGCAAAGCGAGAAGACCGACGAGCACCGGTTAGTCACTAAGATCGACGAACACATCTCGGAGAAGCATTCGTTATCCGGCAGCGTCTTCCTTGGAGGTTATACAAACAGCAATAATGGTGGGCTAAACCTCTATGATGCGATCACGAATACCGATCCATCTACTCAGATACGACTGACGTATAACTATACCCCATCCCCAACCCTGGTCAATAACTTCAATATCGGCTTTTTGCGCGATAACATCTTTAGTGGGCCCCTTCAACCGGGACCGAGTCTTTCCTCCTTGGGAATTACGGGCCTGCCTCCTTTGGCAACTGACAGCCCACTTCCTATCATCGGTTTGGGCACGCTGATTAACAGCATTGGTTCCACCTCGGCTTCGTCCGATATCGAAAACCGCTTTATCGAGAACGACAATCTGACATTAATTCGCGGCGCTCACACCTTCACCTTTGGCGGTGATTTGCGGCGTTTACAAAGCAATGAGAGCGGCATTCCGACCGGCAGTTTTACTTTCGAACCCATCGAAACAGGTATCAATGGAATCGGATTCGTAAATGGCAATCAACCGGTGTCCATTCCTGCCGGCACCGGGAACCCGGTTGCGAGTTTTCTGTTTGGCGGCCTGGATTTCTCACGTTTCGATTATCCGGTTTCACAATACTATCGCTGGTGGCAGGCGGGCCTTTACTTCCAGGACGATTGGCGAGTGAATTCGGATTTGACGCTCAACCTTGGGCTTCGCTGGGATTTGCAAATTCCGCGCACGGAAAAGTATGGAAATGTTTCCACGATGGATCCGCTGCTCGCGAACCCGGATGCGGGCGGACTTCCGGGAGCTTATACCTATTACGGCAGTGGCCCCGGGCGCAACGGGCTTCCGCGCGTCGGCGACATTGACTACAAGGCGTTCCAACCGAGGATTGGCCTGGCGTATTCGCCAGGTCCCGAGCACAAAACCGCTTTCCGCGCAGGCTTCGCGGTTGTTCGTCCTCTAGGCAACGACAATTTGGAGAACGACATCAGCGGCTCTCTCTACGACGCGGGATTCGCGGGCCTGGCGACGGTAAACCGCCCCCAAGATTATGTAGGTTCGCCCGCCTATTACTGGAGCAATCCTTTCCCGGCCGCATCTGTTACCGGCGCAAACCTCAGCCCGGGAAATCTTGTGGGCAATGATAACCCCACAATGATTTTCTCCGATGCCGGCCTTCCGCCCACCCAGTTATATTGGACTTCGCAGATTCAGCGGCAAATTTCAAGCAGCATAGTGGCAAGCGTCGGCTACGTAGGCATGCACACCTATCATCTTGGCGTGTGGGCCAAACCGAACGAAGTAAATCCGACCTTCGCGCAACAAAAATACGGCGCCATTGCCGCCGCAGATGGTTTGCCGCTGAACGAGTTTCTGGCCCTGCCGATCACTGATCCGCGGGCGGCCGCTGCGGGAATCACGTCGCCTTTTCCCAATTTCGTCTCAATCTTTGGGCCGGGAGCCACTATTTCTCAAGCACTGCGCCCGTGGCCACAGTATGGCGATGTCGACAATCCTTTTGACCCGATTGGCAACGTGTCCTACAACTCGCTTCAAACGAGATTACAAAAACGCTTTTCTCACGGCTTGACGTTCCTGGTTTCCTACACGTTCTCCAAGGCCATTGGCGATGTCGATTCGAATTCCGGACCTAATTCCGGTGCGGAAAACGCAATTTATGCCGGCTCCTTTTATCAAAATTTTTATGATCAGGCATCGGAGCGTAACGTCACCAGTTCTGACATTCCGCATGTTGTTTCGATCAGCTATACCTATGAACTTCCCTTCGGCCCAGGCAAGCCGTTTCTCAACAAGGGAGGTGTGATTGGGAAGCTTGTGGGCGGATGGGAGATCAGCGGCATCCAGCAATACCAGAGCGGCCGGCCCATTCACATCGAGTACGACGCGTTTGGCAGTTCTAATCCTTATTTCGCCGCAGGCGACGGCTTCAGCTTCCGGCCCGATGTAGTTCCGGGTCAACCGCTGCTCAATCCCGCTTATAGCCCAAGCTGCTCCGGCCCGGTACAGGCGGCGCCCGGACGGAATGCGTGCGAATTCTACATCAACCCAGCAGCGTTCGTCGAACCGCCGTCGGGGCAGTTCGGCAACGCTCCGAACCTGTTTTCGCAACTGCGCATGCCGGCGTTCTTGAATGAAGACCTTTCCCTTTCGAAACGAATCGCCATCACGGAAAAAGTGCATCTGCAGTTGCAGGCGAATGCCTTTAACGCCTTCAACCGGGTTATCTTTTCGTCGGGCGGAGACGCGCAAACCTTCATCATTAACGCCGCACCGCCTAACTTGAGCGCTGCTTCGCTCTCAAACTCCAGCACTGTTTTTGGAATCATGACGAACCAGCAAAACGCGCCCAGAATCATACAACTTGGCGCCAGACTGGACTTTTGATCGGGTGACTGACGTTGCCAAGCTGATTCTGCTCGCGAGCATCGCAATGCCGCTCGGGGCGCAGGCAGTTCCGGAACAAGCTGCCGCTCACGCACAGGCGGCGCAAGATGCCGAGAGGCGCAATGATTTCCCGGCGGCTGTTCGCGAATACGAATATGTGACCGCCCATCTTCCGCAAAGCGCAGAAATGCAGAGCAACTTGGGCGTAGCTCTCTACTTCAACAATGAGCTGACGCGCGCAATCGCGGTTTTCCAAAAGGCGACCGCGCTGAACAGGGAGCTGGTTGCGCCGCATCTGTTTTCCGGTTTGGCCTGGTACCGGCTTTCGAATCCCCATGCGGCAGTGCCGGAGCTCGAACAGGCAGTTCACATCGATCCTGTAGACGTTCTTGCGCACACATGGCTCGGGTATGCATACAGCGCCCAACTCCGATATTCGCTCGCCTTGAAGGAGTTCCAGGCAGCTTGCCGGCTCGATCCAGGCAACGTAGATGTTTGGTACGCGCTCGGCCAAACCTATCTTAAAATCGGAAAAGCCGCGACCCTGGACCTCCTCGCCATCGCCCCGGATGGAGGCCGTACCTGGCAGCTTGCGGGCGAGCAATCCGAATTGCAAGGCAATCGCCGGCAAGCGCTCCAAAATTTCAAGGGAGCTCTCGCACGGCGTCCCGACATTCCAGAGCTGCGAGTAAAGATTGCCGAGCTAGGCGGACCTGTAACTGCCGCTGCAGCGGCCCCGCGAAGTGAAAATCCGAGAGAGGACGATCTTTACCGCCAAGCGCACGAAGCGGAACAGAAATCGCGCGCAGCCTTTGAGCGCGTCGTCCAGATTGCGCCGGATTCCTATCGCGCTCATCAGATCATGGCGGAGGCCCTTTCCGCTCAGCAGCGGCAGGACGAAGCGATCGAGGAATATAGAACCGTTTTGAAACTCAAGCCCGATTTGCCCGACATTCATCAAGCCATCGGGAACATTCGACTCGAAAGTGGAAAGCTGTCTGAAGCGCTCAATGAGTTTGATTCGGAATTGCAGATTCAGCCGGAATCCACTATGGCGCTTACGAATGTCGCAAAGGTTCTGATTCTGCTCGGAGGCGATGACCGCGCCGAACAAATGCTTACGAAAGCGCTCCGGATGCATCGCCCTCCGCCGGATGCGTATCGTCTACTTGGCAAGCTCGATCTGCGGCGCAACCAATATCGCTCCGCGGTAAACGTCTTAACGCATTACATTTCCATGAGGGGAAACGATTCGAGCGCTTACTATCTGCTTTCCCAAGCGTACCGCGGTTTGGGAGATATCGAAGCGATGCATCGCGCGCTCGCTTTATATGAGAAGACATCGCAGAACGCGAAAGCGCGCAGCCGAGCCCAGCGAGAACTCGAAGCTCGCAATGATCAAATCGAACCGAATACTAAGAACTAAAATGCGCTCATTCGTCTATGTGACAGGCCTTTTGCTCGCATGCCAGGTATGGAATCTTCACGCTTACGCCCAGGACCAGCCGTTCTCGTCCAGCGCCGAATATAAGTCGTTATTGGAAGAACTGCATCATGACCCGAGCCGGCCTACACGCATGGGCGCCGGTACGCTGCTCTCTTCCGCTCGGCAGCCTCCCAATCTCGTGGCTACAGAGACGAGCGCTGCACTGAATCTGGACACGAACTCCTGGCGTCTGGAAATCTCGAAAAATTTTTGGGCTATGGCGCTTACCAACAAACAGACGGGCCTTACATGGCGTCTTGGTAACGGAGATTCGGGGCAGCCGGGAATCCTCTGGACCAGCCTCCCGAAAAAAGCCGCCGCTCTGCGGCTCGGCAAAATCCAAAACATACAACGGCAGGGAAATAGTTGGCGGATGGAGGTTGACATCAGAGACTCGGCCGCAACCGTTGACCTGGAATTGACCGTCTTATCGGCAACCGTAGTTCGCCTTTCCATTCACACGCCGCAAATGGATCACGGACTGCAAAGTATTGGGCTAAATTTTGACGGCGCAGGGCCGTTCTTCGGCTTGGGCGAGCGATTCAACCAAGTAAAGTTAGACGGGCTGAAAAGCACGCTATATCCCGAAGATCTTCTGGGCAAACCAGGTCACAACTGGACTTATATTCCCGTTCCGTTCTTGTTTGCACCTGGTGGACTTGGTGTCTATTTGGATACTGCGTCGAAAAGTATCTTTGATATCGGCCGTCCTGGGCAACGCATGTTCTCAGTCCGGCTGAAAGATACCTCGATCGATAGTTATTTATTTATAGGAGAGCCCAAAGATATCATCGAAAGTTACACGGCTTTAACAGGACGCTCCCCTATCCCTCCACCGTGGACGTTTGGAGTTTGGATTTGCTCTTATCAAGGCCCCGAAAAAGTGATGGATGAAGCCCGGAAGTTGAGAAAGAACGGCATCCCGGCCAGCGCGATCTGGACTTATGACGTGATGGGCGAAGGCGACATCATGGGATGGCCACTGTGGTGGACTGGGTACTATCCCGATCCTGCCAAATTTACAGAACAACTCCACAAAATGGGATTCAAAGCTCTTACTTACGTTCATCCCTACCTGCGTTCCATACTGGATCCCTATAACTTACCGAGCGCACTGTTCGATGAAGGGGTTAGAAGCGGCTTGTTTGTACTCAATGCGCAAGGAAAACCTACCGGACCCGCTTTTGAGCCTTTCGTGGACGGCAATATCGATTTTACAAGCCCCAGGAACGTGGACTGGTGGGAGCAGAAGGTTCGAAAAATCCTACTTGATGATAACTTCGACGGGTGGATGGAGGATTTCGGCGAGTGGATACAAGATACAGATCGTTTTGCCGCCGGCGTCTCCGGACAGAAGATGGCAAATCTCAACCCGCTTTTCTATCACAGGATCACGTACGAGATTGCAAAAAAGGCCAAGCCGGATGTCGTCGAATTTGTCCGGTCTGGCTATGCCGGCTCACAAGGTTACACCCGCGTGGTTTGGGGCGGCGATCAGTTTCCGAATTGGACACAGGATTATGGACTTCCTTCTGTCGTGCGCGCCGGTATCACCGCTGGATTATCCGGATTCGCGACTTGGGGACCAGACATCGCGGGCAATGGTTTTTCGAAGGAGCTCTGGACACGTTGGGTGGAATTTGGAGCCCTGACTCCTGTAATGCGCAATCATCTATGGGATAAACCGGAGGGCGCGGTAAATTTGTGGTCCGACGCGCAAAACCTGGATACATTTCGACGTTACGCGAAGTTGCACATTTCACTGTTCCCGTATTTCTACAGCTACGCGCATCAAGCCGCAAGAACAGGCTTGCCGATTATCCGCCATTTGTTGCTCGAGAGCCCTACCGATCCGCAGACCTACGATTGCGATAGCGAATACCTGTTAGGCGACAAAATTCTGGTTGCGCCCGTGGTGGAACAGGGAGCGTCTAGCCGTTCGCTTTATCTCCCGCAGGGCTCTTGGGTGGATTACTGGAGCGGAAAGATTATGGAAGGAGGGAAACAGGTAACGGTTCCTGCGCCTCTCGAACATATTCCGATACTCGTGCGGGCTGGCAGCATTCTTCCCTTCATCAACTCCGATACCGAAACGCTCGCGCAGGACCTTACCGGTGGTAATTACCGGACGCTTACAAACGATCTTATTTGGCGCGTTTTTCCCGGCAATACAAGCGCTCGAAGCGCTTTCGCTCTTTACGACGGCACAGCGGCGCGAGTCGACGCAGATTCCTCGCGCATGCAGGTACACGTGGATCACTCGCCGGTAATGAGACGTTTAGAACTCGAACTGCCGGTCAGTAGAAAACCCCGCGCAGTCACAGTTGCCGGAAAATCTCTCAATGAGCTGCCGGAGTCCAATCGGGGCACCGGAGAAACGGGCTGGCGAATCGATCCCGACACCCGCGAATTGCATGTCCTGTTTGAGGCGCGAGACTTCGATCTGGATATTCAACGATGAACATGGCTTCGAACGCAAACTCCAGGATAAAGAAGGTCGTTCTCATCACCAGCGGCGATCTGCGGCAGACGGCAAACGAATTGTGTTGGCCCGCTCAGCAGGATTTAGAGCATAAACTGACGGAATGCTTCTCAGCTCGAGGCGTTGATGTGCGCCGCGCATTCCCGGCCGATTCCTCCAGAGGGCATGGATTCATTTCTAGCCAGCGAATGGGCATGGATGTTTTCTCTGGCATTGACCCCGAAGCGAATCTTGTCTTCGCGACGGCGGCTTGGCAATACAGCCACCATGTGCTGCCGGGCCTGCGCAGTCATCGCGGACCGATTCTTACGATTGCGAACTGGAGCGGTCAATGGCCCGGACTGGTCGGTCTTCTTAACCTTAATGGTTGTCTGGTGAAAGCCGGGGTGAAGTTCAGCACCTTGTGGAGTGAGCAATTTAACGATGATTATTTTATTAGCCGGCTTGAGGAATGGATTTCTCGGAGAAGCGTAACTCACGATCTGACCCATGTGCGCGCGCTAAATACAAGCGCTCTGCCGCCTGACGCCAGAAGCATGGGACAGACGCTTACAGAATCGCTGCGGCGACGAAAAGCCATTCTCGGGGTTTTCGACGAAGGCTGCATGGGCATGTATAACGCGATCATCGACGACGAGCTTCTTAATCCCCTTGGCGTTTTCAAGGAGCGGCTCAGTCAATCCGCGCTAGTGGCGAGAATGCGCACGATCGAGAGCCATGAAGCGAAAGCTGTGAGGAAATGGCTGAATGACAAAGGACTACGGTTCATTACCGGCCAGAATGAAAAATCCGAGCTTACTGACGCGCAGATTCACGAGCAATGCAAAATGTATATCTCGGCGGTGCGAATCGCGCACGAGTTCGGTTGCGATGCGATCGGGATCCAATACCAGCAGGGCCTGAAAGACAGCGCGCCGGCATCCGATCTTGTCGAAGCGCTGCTGAACAACACGGATCGTCCCCCCGTATGGGATGAGTCCGGCAAGGAGCTGTATGCTGGCGCCCCGCTTCCCCATTTCAACGAAGTGGACGAGTGTGCCGGTCTCGACGCGCTCGTTACGAACCGCTGCTGGACGGCGCTCGGGCTCGATCCCGCCACGACGCTGCACGACGTGCGTTGGGGCGAATATTATCGAGGAGAAAGGATCGACGATTTCGTCTGGGTGTTGCAGATTTCCGGCGGCGCTCCGCCGAGCCATTTCATTAATGGCTATCGCGGCGCATCGAGTGAGCGGCAGCCCGCCATGTATTTCCCTTTAGGCGGCGGGACGTTGAAAGGCATTGGCCGGGCCGGAGATATCGTCTGGAGCCGCGTCTTTGTCGAAGGCAATCGCCTGCACGTAGATATTGGATTGGGGTCCGTCGTCGAGCTTCCGTCGGAAGAAGCATCGCGGCGATGGCAGCAAACCACCACGGAATGGCCGTTTGTTAGCGCGATTTTCCACGGCATCTCGCGCGATTCTTTCATGGCGCGGAACCGCGCGAATCACGTGAATATCGCCTACGCTCCGGATCCGAAAACCGCTGCCTACGCGCTGGCCGTGAAATCCGCAATGTTGCAGGAGCTAGGTGTCCAAGTGCATCTGTGCGGGACAGTCAGCTTTAGCTAATGCCCACAATGCAAACCCTTCGTCACTCCGGCCCGCCAACCGTGACGGCCATCCTTTTACGGCACATTTTCCTCACTCAGCCTGAAATCGCGATTCACGCGCGACGTTCTAATCACCGATGACGATCAACTCGCACGTAGTAAAGAGCACGATTGTCGGCGCCCTCGGCGGGCTGCTGTTCGGATTCGATACCGCTGTGATTGCCGGTACGACTCACGCATTGACGCTCAAATATCATCTCTCGCCTGCATTGCTCGGCATCACTGTTTCGAGCGCATTGATCGGCACCGTCATCGCCGCCATGACCGCTGGCATTCCGGGTCAAAAGTTTGGGAGACGCGATAGTTTGCGGGCGATGGCAATTTTCTACGTCATATCTGCCGTCGGCTGCGCGCTTGCCTGGAACTGGCCGGCTCTGATCGTTTTTCGTTTTATCGGAGGTCTCGGGATCGGCGGATCATCCGTCCTTGGTCCTATGTATATTGCCGAGATTGCGCCGCCTAATTGGCGCGGCCGCCTGGTCGGCTTCTTTCAAGTCAATATCGTAATCGGCATTCTGCTCGCATATGTCTCAAATTTTCTGATTGGTAGCGTGCACCTCGGTGCAACTCAGTGGCGTTGGATGCTGGGCGTATCGGGCATCCCGGCTGCCCTGTTCCTCTTGACGCTTTACTTTATTCCGCGCAGTCCACGCTGGCTGGTCATGCAAGGCAATCTCGAGGAAGGACTCGACGTGCTTCGTCTCATCGGTGTCCCGCGGCCGAAAGAAGAGCTTGACGAGATCGTTGCGTCCATTCACCTGGAGCGCGCTGCGGAAGCCGCGCCATTGTTCTCGCGCCAATACCGGCTGCCAGTCTTTATCGCCCTTACGGTAGGCATGTTCTGCCAGCTTTCCGGCATCAATGCCATTCTTTATTACCTGAATGACATCTTCGCTCTCGCCGGCGCCACCGAAGTCTCAGGAGATCTGCAAGCGGTTGCCGTCGGGGCAATGAACCTTGTCGCTACTTTAGCAGCCATGTCGGTGATCGATAAATTCGGCCGGAAGAAGTTGCTTTTAACCGGAACGGCGGGTCTCATCGTCTGCCTCGCGTTCATTTCGGTCCTCTTTCTCACCGGAACTCATCTGAATTGGCTGGTCTGGCTCCTTATGGCCTACATCGCCTGCTTCGCTATATCGCAGGGTGCGGTCGTCTGGGTGTATCCCGGCGAGGTATTCCCTAATCGCGTGCGGGCGAAAGGCCAAAGTCTTGGCAGCTCTTCCCATTGGGTGACAAACGCCATCATCTCACTCATATTTCCAATAATGGCCAAGTCCTCTGGCGCATTTCCCTTTATATTTTTCGGAGCGATGATGGTGATCGATTTCGTTCTCGTCTTTGCTTACTATCCCGAAACAAAGGGTATTTCTCTCGAACAGATGCAGCGTCGTCTAGGTCTCGATTAGTCAATCAAATGAAGCAACCTACTACACTTTTATTCTTCATTGCCACTTTTGTGTTGCCGTCCTACGCCCAGATGCAGAGTTGGCAGCCGGACCTGACCGTTCAGCAGACATACACTCCGCATCGTGTATCCAGCACGGATCCAACCGGGGCCAACGCGGACTTCCGGAGAGTAGCGCCTGGCGCAACGCTGACATTACTCGATAGTGACGGGCCTGGCACAGTCTCGCACATCTGGTTCACTATTGCGGATCGAGAGCCTTATCACCTGAAACGCATTGTTTTGCGAATGTACTGGGATGGAGAAGACGCTCCCAGCGTGGAGACTCCGATCGGGGATTTTTTTGGCCTGGGCCTCGGCGAGTATTTCAGTTGGCAATCCCAACTCCTCTCGGTCGGCAGCGATAAAAGTCTAAATTGCTTCTTTCCAATGCCGTTCGAGCATCATGCGCGCATCACGATCACGAACGAAGGAAAGGAGCCGATCGGAAGTTTTTACTACAACATCGATTACCGCACTTACTCCCATCCATTGCCGCCCGGCACGATATACTTCCATGCGGAATACCGCCAGGCCCAACCCAATCACGGCTGGACAAATGACTGGGAAACCAACCAAACTGCACTGGTCGATAAAAAAACGAACCTGAGCGGCGCGGACAATTATGTGTGGATGGAGGCAAAAGGCCACGGTCAGTACATAGGAGTGACGATGTCGGTGCTGCAAAATCAGGATATGTGGTGGGGCGAAGGGGACGACATGTTCTTCATCGATGGCGCGAAAGCGCCGTCCATCGTCGGAACCGGTTCCGAAGACTACTTCCTAGGCGCCTGGGATTTTGGCGGCAAGCCGTTTTCGTACGAACTCTACGGAGCCCCTGTCGTAGGTCCGGAGCTGGCAGGCGGGCGATCCAGCGTTTATCGATTCCATCTCGATTCACCCATTCCATTTACAACGTTCTTCAAAGCTACCATCGAGCACGGCCACGCGAACGCGCGCTCCGATAACTACTATTCCGTCGCTTACTGGTATCAGGCAGAACCACACGAGCCGCTTCCTCCTATCCCGCCGGTTGGCCAACGATTGCCAGCGTTGCAGCCCGTAGGTGGTCCTGGAAACGCGCCACCTCTTCCTGACTCGCAGGTCCATTGAGATGACAACGACAATGGCCGTGTCTCACACATTGTGCGTTATCACAGTCGTTTTCAATGCAAGTGACCTCATGGCATGGACCTGCCCGGTAACGAACTGAGTGACGGGCGGCTCAATGGCAGGGAGGACGATGGGCTGAATAATGCTAAAAACGTGTTTCGGGTGCATGGACGGGACGCGAATGCTAAAGCCGTTCCGAAGAAGAGACTTCGGCGTGAAAAGTGACAGATTCTTTGGAAGCGTTTCGCTGCCGAACCGTGAACTGGCGTCACGAATACAACCGCGGATTCGCAATTGATTCGCATTACGAATTTTGAACCTGAAAGATCATTTGTTCCGAACCGCAATTATGCTCCCGGTGCGGCGGTTTGCATGGTCGTCTTCGCCCCACCCTTCCGCTAAGCTTCCGGTGGCACCACTGAACGGGGAATCGCAAGTGGATTGTTGAGATCTTCCGATAAGATTGTCAAAATCTGGGATTCGCCTCTGCTCCGAACCACTCCTGGGGGGTCCTTTAAGAGCAGTTCCCGGACCCGGTTCAGCCGTTCAGGCGCTGATGCCTTCGAGTACGGCCTCGCTTGCCATTTCGTACAGAGTCTTATGGCTGCGCGCCCAACCTCCTGTAACACAGCGAGTGCGTTTGCATTGAGGCGGACATCGTTAGCTTTGCCGGACATCTATCTTCCGTTTTGGCAACAGAGAGCAAACTGTTCAACACGCCTGCCGTTATACACGTGCTAAATCGGGGTGGCCTAAAATTGGCCTAAGATGAGAAATCTTCAACTGCTCCACTGTGAACAAAGGCTTTATGCCTCGTGACCGTTTGCCTCCGGAGCAAAAGGCCGTTGGTTCGAATCCAACCGGGCGTACCAAATTTCCAGACGTAAATTATTCGGTTCAAGAGCCCGAGGCTCACTGCTAAAGAGAAAAACGCGAACGGGACCGTGTGCGTGCCGCAGCGGACTTAAGAAATCGAAAGCAAAATCCGCAATCGCGGCAGTACTCGGTCGCATTCCCATCAAAAATCATCGGCCTCGCAACGACTGCGCTATATCTGGGCATTGCATCTTTTAAAAAGTCTTCGATATATGATCGGGAGCGAGCTAACCCAATTGGATCCGGAGACGACAGTACCGGCATGAGTAGCTGGGCGAAGCTCGGCCGCGCCCTCGCGGTTTGCATGGTATTGCTCATATTGACCTTGGGTCAAGAGGGTTGCGGACGCGGCAATACCGCTGAGAGTAATCTTCCGAGCGAAGCCCAATCGACGAAGGCCAGCCTGTTTACCGTGTCGCAGGAGCAGCTTCCGCATCTGCGTATCGGTCCAGTGCAGAGCAGCACCTGGCAGATCAATGTTGAAACCACCGGCACGGTCGATTGGGATGAGGATCACACTACCCAGGCGATCACACAGGTGAGCGGCCCCATTACTCGCATTGTCGTTGACTATGGATCGCATGTGAAGGCAGGGGATGCGCTGCTTTATGTGGCGAGTCCGGATATCACAAACGCAATAGCGACGTACAAGAAAGCGCGGGACCAGCAGCAGTTGGCGCGGAAGGTTCTCGATCGCGAGAAAGAATTACTGGCGCACGGCGCCGCCGCGATAAAAGATGTAGAGAGCGCGGAAGCAGACTATAACGACGCAACCACCGACGTCCAGAACAGCTTACAGGCGCTGAAAATCTTCGCGATTACCTCACAGGAGCTTGACAACGCCGAGCGGCAAGGGCTGCCCATTAGCCCGCAGCTTGCTGTACGCGCTCCGATCACCGGCACAGTGGTGCAGAAGTTGGTTATGCCCGGCCAGTTGATTCAGGCAGGGTCCACTACCTGCTTCATGCTGAGCGATACGTCGACGGTTTGGGTGCAGGGCCACATTTTCGACCGCGATCTGCCTTTGGTGCGCATCGGGGATGCGGTGGAAGAAACCAACTCCTCATTTGACCGGACCTTTCACGGCAGGGTCGCTTATATCGGAGCCATGGTGGATCCCGATACACGCACTACTCCGGTTCGCATTGTCACTCAAAATCCTGGAGATCTTTTGAAGAAAGACATGTACCTGGACGCAGTAATCCATACCAGGACGGAGAAGAGCGTTCTCGGCGTTCCGGTTTCGGCGGTGCTGCATGACTCGGAAAATGAACCCTTCGTCTATGTGGAGGTGCAGCCGCGCCAATTCGCGCGACGCTCGGTGGCTGTGGGGGCGCAGCAGAACGGCTATGTGGAGATACGGAGCGGGCTGAAAGCAGGCGAGCAAGTGGTCTCGGAAGGCAGCGTGTTTCTGCAGTTCGCCACCACGTATCAATAGGCCGTCCGGAATGATTTCACGCCTGGTCTCATTCGCTCTCTCGCAGCGGTTCCTGATTGTCATCGCCTCGCTCGCGCTGATGGTCTGGGGCGGGATCGCCTTCGAAAGGCTGCCCATTGATGCTTATCCCGATCTTTCGCCGCCGCACGTCGAAATCATCACTCAATGGCCCGGGCACGCCGCCGAAGAAGTCGAGCGCCTGATCACGATTCCCATTGAGATTGAGATGAACGGCATCCCGCGGCTGGAATCGTTACGGTCGATTTCCTTATACGGGCTCTCGTCTGTTCAGATGAACTTTCAATACGGCGCCGATCCCTACTTCGTGCGGGAGCAGGCCTTCGAGCGTGTTGCCGATGCCGCCGTGCCGCAAGGTGTAACGCCAAGCCTCTCTCCGCTCTACAGTCCGAGCGGGTTGATCTATCGCTACGTTCTCCAGAGCCCGGATCGAACACCGCAGGAGTTGAAAACTATCGAGGATTGGCTGCTGGAACGGGCATACCGGTCCATACCGGGCGTGGCGGACGACTCGGGCTTTGGCGGCACGACCATGCAGTATCAGGTGCTGCTCGATCCAAACAGGCTGCTTACTTACGGTGTTTCCGTCGCGCAGGTGCAACAGCAATTGGCCGCGAACAATGCCAATGCGGGAGGCGGCTTTTACTCACAGGGCGGACAGATCTATTACATTCGCGGACTCGGATTGGTTAGAGACACAGCGGATATAGGGAATGTCGTGCTGGCGATGCACAACGGCATTCCGGTTTATGTGCGCGACGTGGCGAAAGTGCAGATCGGTCACGCCGTGCGGCTTGGGCAATTCGGATACATGCGGCAGGAGGAAGCCGTGGAAGGCGTCATCCTGATGCGCGTGGGCGAGCAGGCGCAGGTAATCCTGAAGCGCGTTGAGGAAAAGACGGATGACCTGAATCGGCACGTATTGCCGCCGGACGTGAAAGTGGTTCCTTATTACGACCGTAGTTACCTGATTGAAGAGACGACCCGCACGGTGGAGCGGAATCTAATGCGCGGCATGATTCTGGTGCTGGTGATCCTCGGATTGATGCTTTTCAGCGTGCGTACCGCGCTCATCGTCGCGGTGACGATTCCTTTCGCGTTGCTGTTCGCCTTCATCTGCCTCGACCGCAGTCAAATTCCGGCGAATCTGCTGTCGATCGGGGCCATCGATTTCGGGATCATCGTCGATGGCGCCGTGGTGATGGTCGAGAATATTTTCCGCGAATTGGCTGCGCGCCACGGCCAGAGCTATAATCTGCTGGATGTTATCCGGGCGGCGGCGCGCGATGTCGAAAGGCCTATCTTCTATGCCATCGCGGTGATCATCGCGGGATATCTTCCCATTTACGTGCTGACCGGTCCCTCAGGCCGGCTTTTCCGGCCGATGGCGGATACCATGTGTTTCGCGCTCGTCGGGTCCCTCCTCTGCTCACTGACATTGTTGCCGGTCCTCTGCGCATATTTTTTGCGTAAGCACGTGCACGAGCCCGAACTCAAAATTTATGACCGTATCCGCAATTCGTACGGCCGGGCGCTTGCGATATGCCTGCGTCAGCGGGCGCTGACGGTAATCGTCTGCTTACTAATCTTTCTTGCCTCACTGCTGTTGATTCCAGGTATCGGCGCCGAGTTCATGCCACATCTGGATGAAGGAGCGCTGTGGGTGCGCGCCACCACGCCGTACACGATCTCCTTCGAGGAGGCATCGAAGCTCTCGCCCCAGATCCGCGCCATTTTGCTGAGTTTTCCCCAGGTGACGACCGTCGCCAATGAATTAGGACGCCCCGACGACGGAACGGACCCGACCGGGTTTTTCAATAATGAATTCTATGTCGGGCTGCGACCCTATGATGATGCCTCCTGGCATCACAACATCCGCACGAAGTCGGAACTGATCAACGCGCTCCAGCGGAAGCTTTCCGCATTTCCAGGGATTATTTTCAACTACACGCAGCCCGCTGAAGACGCCGTGGACGAGGCCGAGACCGGATTAAAGAGCCTGCTGGCTGTCAAAATTTTTGGATCCGATTTAAAGACACTCGAGCAAAAGGCAGAGCAGGTGAGAGATCTTCTCTCGCAGGTGCGCGGCATTACTCATATCGTGATCGTGCGGGAGCTGGGACAGCCTAGCTTGACCATCAAACCGGATCGTGCCAAGATCGCCCGCTATGGTTTGAACGTTAGCGACGTGAACACTCTCATCGAGACCGCGCTGGGAGGCACCGCGGCAACGCAAGTCATACAGGGAGAGGAGCAGTTCGATCTGGTTGTGCGAATGCAGGAGCCGTTCCGGGAAAACGAAAACGCGATCAAGAACCTGCTGATCACGACGCCCGCGGGCCAGCATCTCCCATTGAGCCAGTTCGCGGACATACGTGTTGAGAACGGCGCATCCCTGATTTACCGAGAAGCTAATTCCAGATATATCGGAGTACAGTTCAGCGTTGACGGCCGCGACTTAGCCAGCGCGGTTGGAGAAGCGCGCAGGAGAGTGGCTCAAAGCATCAAGCTGCCAATCGGCTACACCTTTGATTGGGGTGGAGAGTATCAGGACTATCTATCGTCGATGGCTCAAATGAAGATGATTCTGCCGCTTACAGTGTTACTGATCCTGCTGATCTTGTTCGCTCTCTACGGCAATTTGAAATTTCCGCTCATCATCTTCTTCAGCGTGCTGGTTACCCAACCGGTAGGAGGATTGATCGCGCTACGCATAACGGGGACGACCTTCAGCGTGTCATCGATGCTGGGATTCGTTGCCCTCATGGGCCTGGCCGTGCAGACCAGCGTCATTCTCTACTCTTTCATCAACAAGCTGCGGCTGGAAGGAAAAGACTCCATGACCGCAACGCTTGAAGCCTCAGTTCTGCGCCTGCGCCCGATCGCGATGACCGCGTTAGTGGCGTGTCTCGGGCTGTTGCCCGCGGCTATGTCTACCGGAATCGGGAGCGACTCTCAGAGGCCTTTCGCGATCGTGATTGTCGGCGGAATGATCTCGCGACTGTTTCTGTCGATTTTCTTGGCCCCGGTGCTCTACATATTAGTGGCCCGGAAAAACGACGTGTTACAGGTCTGACCTCTAGTAGGAATTACGAAGTTCGTCGCCCGGAGTATCGCCAGGTTCAGGACTGCGATCATAGCCCTTTTCTTAGCGGATTACCTCGCGTCCAACCGAAAAATTCAATTGATTCGCTGCGGAAAGATATGCACCCACCAGATTCAGGTAGCTCAGCTCGGTGTCCCGATATTCCTTTTGTGCATCCAGGAAGTCAAGCAAAGATGCGCCTCCATGTAGATATGCGAACGAAACCGCAGATCGAATGTTTAGAGCTTCTTGTAAGTACTCTGCCTTATACGGATGCAGCAGTTTGAGCGCACTTTCTAGAGTTGCGTATGCCGAGTCCACGTCATGGACCGCGGTCAGCCTCGCGGCATCACGCAGCTTTTCATTCCGTCCGATGTCGAGCAAGGTCTCCAACTTGTCGCCCTGATTCCGGTCGAAGATGCGCAGTGGGAAGCTGACGCTGGCGCCCACATACGTATTCAGCGGCGGGGGCTGGTGAGACGCATCCACGCTGAAGGTCGGGTCTGCGGAACCATTCGCAATTGCAAGTCGGTGATCGATTCTGGCCTTATCGAGCGACTGCTCAGCTTCCTGGAGGTCCGGCCGACTACTGATCGCGAGCGTGCGAAGCGCATCCAGCGTAGTAGCCGGCTCGTCAAAATCGAACGGCTCCGAGACATCGAATTGATCCACCGGAACCGAGTCTCGTAAGAGGGTTAAAAGATCGATTTTCGCGGTGCGCAGATTGACTTCGGCTGTCTCCAGATCCGACGCAAACTGGGCCCGCTGCAGCTTCACGCGCTCGAAGTCTACCTGCGAGATGTCGCCGGCGTTGAATCGATCCCGGCTGATCGCGATTTCCTTGTCGTAATAGTCAAGATTCTCTCGCGCCACCCCCCGCACGGCCTTAGCCTGCATCACCCGGACGAAGGCATCGCGCAAGTTAAACATCAATGTTCGTTCTAGATCGGATTGCGCTGACATAGAAATCGAAGTCGCTTTTTGCGCACTCGCCAGCCGCAGCTCACGCTTGTGTTCACGCTCATGCAGGTAATCGACACTCCAAAATAGATACGACTGTGCAATTGGCCGGTAAGGGTTGCCATTAAACGGCGTCAGCTGGTCCCAGCCAAGGCTTATGTCGGGATTGGGCCTAAGATCGGCTGTGATCTCCTCCGCCCGAGACTCGTCAATCGTCATTCGTCCCGCTAATAGCGTCGGATTGTTAGCCCGGAATTGATCTTTGGTCTCGCTCCACGTTAATACCTGCTGCCCAAAGCTGACCGGCGCCAGACAGGTCAGCAGCGCAAGCAACGACAGGAATTTAGGGGACAAATTTAATCATAAGGCGGCAGTATTTAGCGGGTTCGCGTTCTCCGGCACCGCTGCATGCAAGCGCGCTGCCAGTTGCGCTTCTTTGTGAACGTCGTTTTTTTCCTATAGATCTGTTCGAGGAGGCTGGCTGCTGAGAGCAGGAGGGGATCACAAGCAAGATGTAGAAGCGCAAAGCCAAGCGTAACAGCGTGAGATCAGCGGGCAGGATGGCAAACGAGAGAGCGGCTGAGCATTGAATCGGCTGCTAAACTGCGTAGCGATGAAGTACCCCGCGTGTACTCGAAAGGGCGCGATTTTGCCCTTAGTGGGGCTGCTTGGCCTGGCAGTTTGTTCGCAGGGCCAAGTAGCGAGTGACGCCAAGAAGCAAATCGTTGCAGAGCTGCGGGCAGGTGATTTCAGCGGAGCGGAAGCGCGGTTAAGCGAGGTGCTGAAGGGCTCGCCGGGCGATGCGAGCTTGTGGACCCTGAATGGGTACGCGCTGCTGCATTTGGAAAAGCCGAAACAGGCGTTGGCGGCGTACGAGCGAGCGCTCGAGATTGCTCCCGATTACGCGGCCGCGCTTGAGGGTGCGGCGGAGATTGACTTTGCGGCCGGAGATCAACGGGCTGTGCCGCTGCTCGAGCGCTTGCTGAAGATCCATCCCGACGATCAGACAGCGCATGCAATGCTCGCGACGCTAGCGTATAAGCGCAAAGATTGCAGCGCCGCGGTGAAGGAGTTTGAACAGGCCAAGACTGCGATCGACGGTAAGATACAGGCGCTGCACGAATACGGCTACTGCTCTTTTCAGACCAATGGCGCAGCGGAAAGCCTTCCGATTTTCCAACGTCTGGTGGAATTGCAACCGCAGAGCGAGCGGGCCCGATATAACCTGGCGGTTGTGCAGTCTGCGGCGAAGCACTATCAGGAGGCAATTGCGACGGTAACAGGGCCGAACGGAAAATTGCCCGAAAATGCGGAAGCACTCGACCTGTTGGCGGATGCTTATGAGGAAACTGCGGATACGCCGCATGCGGTGGCGATTTTGCGACTGGCGATCGTCAAGCAACCGGAAGTAGCGAAGTATTACATCGATTTCGCGAATATCTGCCTGATACATGCATCGTTTCAGGTAGGCATCGACATGCTGAACGCAGGTTTGTCGAGAATGCCGCATTCGGGAGCGCTCTACCTCGCGCGTGGGATTTTGTACGTGCAAATGGGGCAGTACGACAAATCGGAGCAGGACTTTGCGAGCGCGGCGAAGTTCGATCCGAACCTGGCCTATGGAGAATCGGCAGCAGGATTAGCAGAGTTGCAGCAGGACAATCTAGTGAAAGCGGAAGCAACAGTGCGGGAGCGCCTGCAGAAGCATCCAAACGATGCGTTCTCGTATTATCTGCTGGCCGAGACGTTGTTGCGAAAAGGCGCGACGCCGGGCAGTGCGGATTTTAGCGAAGCTCTGCATGCGGCGCAGCGCGCAGTTCAACTCGATAGCAAATTTGCGCTGGGGCGCGACGTGCTGGGGCGGCTCTATTTGCAACAGGGTAAGCTGGCGGAGGCGATACAGCAGAGCAGGTTAGCGTTTCAAGACGACCCAACCGACCAGACCGCGCTGTATCACCTGATCATGGCATTGCGCAAAGGCGGGAAGACGGAAGAAATCCCAGCGCTGGCGAAAAAGTTGGCAGAACTGCGGCAGCAGGCGCAGCGAAAGGAAGCGAGTGAGCGAAAGTACAGCCTCGTCGAAGTCAATCCGGCACCAGCACCCAAATAGGATGATCAACCCGTACCCTCGAACAAATCGAATGCAGCTTCTGGCTTTGATACTGGCGTCACTAGCTCTTTCGCCATCTGCATTCGCACAAGACGCAATCTCCCCTTTCCGGCCTCCCGCTGTCCCGCTCGTGACCTATGATCCGTACCTGAGTGTGTGGTCGATGGCGGACAAATTGACCGACGAGAACACGAAACACTGGACCGGAACCGAGCAGCCGCTGACCGGCCTTCTGCGGATCGACGGCGCGGCATATCGATACATGGGCGCTCGTCCGCGCGAGGTTCCAGCGATGGCGCAGGTGTCCCTATCTGTCCAGCCAACCCACACGATTTACACCTTCGAAGCTGCTTCTGTGCGGCTGAAGCTGACGTTCTTCACTCCTTCGATTCCGGAGGACCTCGATCTTTTGTCGCGGCCGGTCACCTATGTCACTTGGGAACTCTCCGCTTTGGACGGCAAGAAGCACGATGTCGAAATTTATCTGGATGCCGATCCTGTTCTCGCGGTCGACACTCGCGAGGAATCGGTGACTTGGAGTCGTGCGCGCGCAGGCACATTGACGGTCTTAGCCACCGGATCTCGCGACCAACGTGTTCTGGGACGTGCGGGCGACAATGTGCGCATCGACTGGGGGTACTTCCAGATGGCTGTTCCCGACAGCGAGTCGCCGCTTGCAGTGAATTCGGCCGATGCGTTGCATTCTTTTCTCCAAACAGGCAAGCTTCGTGCTTCGGACGACCTGGAGATGCCGCGCCAAGCGTCCAGGCGTGCTGCGCATGAAGCCGTCGTTTTGCCCGTCGAAGTCGAATCCTCCCGAAGCGTCAGTCGTCATGTGCTGCTCTCTTATGCCGAAGAGTATGCAGTCGAATACCTGGATCGCAAGCTCCGTCCTTACTGGCAGCGTAGCGGCGAATCGATCGCTGAAATGCTTGAAAACGCCGAAGCGCAATACGGTGCTCTCGAGCAGCGCGGCGAAAAGTTCGATTCCGATTTGACTGCGGACCTCAAACGCGCAGGCGGCGCGCGCTATGCGCAACTCGCAACCCTTGCCTATCGCCAGACCTTGGCTGCGCACGGATTCGCGGCCGACGTGGATGGCACTCCAATGCTTTTCCCAAAAGAAAACTTCAGCAACGGATGTATTTCAACCGTCGACGTGCTCTATCCTTCCGCGCCCTTCTTCCTCTTTTTCAACCCGGCGCTGCTTGAAGCGCAGCTCAAGCCGGTGCTTGAATACGCGGCGCTGCCCCGCTGGAAGTTTCCCTTCGCTCCTCATGACCTGGGCACCTATCCGCTAGCCAACGGGCAAGTTTACGGAGGCGGCGAACGTACGGAACAGGATCAGATGCCGGTCGAAGAGAGCGGAAATATGCTGATTTTGCTGGCGGCTCTTGGGCAAGCGCAGCACGATTGGCATCTGGCGCGCGAATACTGGCCGCAAGTAACCAAATGGGCCGAATTTCTTCGGGTGGAAGGCCTCGATCCCGCCAATCAACTCAGTACGGATGATTTCGCCGGCCACTTAGCGCATAACGCGAACCTTTCGATCAAAGCGATCGAAGCGCTTGCGGCGTATGCTGACATGGCGCGCCAACTCGGTAAGCCGGATGTCGCCAAACAATACGCGAACACCGCGAAACAAATGGCCGTCAAGTGGCAAAGCATGGCTTCTGACGGCGATCACTACAAATTAGCGTTCGATAAGCCCGTTACCTGGAGCCAAAAGTACAACCTGGTTTGGGACCAGTTGCTGCATCTCAATCTGTTTCCCGCGACGATTCGCGAAACAGAACTCGCTTTCTACCTGCGACACCTCAATCGCTACGGTCTTCCTCTCGACAATCGTGCCGATTACACGAAGCTGGATTGGCAGCTTTGGACAGCCACCCTGGCGGACAAGCCGGACCAGTTCAATGCGCTGATGAACCCCATTTCGCGATGGCTCAACGAAACCACGTCACGTGTGCCATTGACCGATTGGTACAACACCAAGACCGGCAAGCAGGTGGGCTTCCAGGCGCGCTCGGTGGTCGGCGGCGTTTACGTCAAGGCGCTAGCCGATGGGTCGCTGGCTAAGAAATGGCGCGAAGCGTATCGTCAATGAGCATGGGCAGCGCCGCCCCCGCCGCAACTCGATTTGTCATCCAAAACAGGAAATTCGGTAATCCGCAGTTTGGCAGCGCCATAGGGGATCAGAGTCAACTGCCGTAAGGGTTCGGTCGATGCGACGGGCGATTGTGGCGGCGCCGCGGCCGAGTTCTCTTGCTTACCCCATCCGGGCAACTTCCTGGCTTTGACGGTCAACGTGACCGGCGGCGCGTCGGTATCGAATGGAACTGCGTGCGTAGGATGATCGGCCACAACCGCATCGCAATTGCCGAGTTCCACCCCAAAATTCCACTCCGTCGTAGGCGTAATCTGCCAATCGGCTGATTTTTCCTCGTACTGCTTCAGCTTCAACCATTGGCCTCTCAGCGGCAAAGAAAAGACCAGCGGGCCACTTTCAAAAACAGCAGCGCCATCGAACCAGCGGGTCACTCGCGGAGTGGTCGAAAACTGAACATCGATGCGGTCGCCGTCCTTCCAGGTACGGTTCAAACGCACAAAAGACTTCTCAAAATCGCAGGCGTGCTGGTCGGATTCCGATTCGTCAGGGCCGACCCTGCAGTCAGCCCGAGGTACGTCAACTAACGCGCCGTTCACCTTCAGTTCCGCACTCTTCGCCCAATCGGGCACGCGTAGAAGCATGCCGAACCGGACATCATGCGCCGGATGCACGTTGAATTGAACTGCTCCGCGGAACGGATAGTCCGTGTTTTCGTCAACCCGCAGATTCGTGCCGAATATTTCCGTTTCGAGCGTGTTCGGCGCGTAAACGCCCGTTACTAGACCGCCCGCCGCCGTTTCCATCCAAAGACTCTGTACCAGCTTGGGCCAGCCCTGATGCAGATTCGCCGTGCAGCATCCGAAATTCGGCGCCAATCCGAAAAGATTCGAATCGTCACCGTTCGTCGACCATTGCCGGTGCGCGCGAGTGCACGCAATCTGATTCGGCTGCTGATCGTATTGATGCGACCACATATCGCTCGACAACGTGCCAGGAAGCGCGTTGTAACTTACGCGCTCGAGGCGATCCGCAAGCCGCGGGTCGCCCAAGATCGCAAAAGCCTGCTCGAAGGAAAACATGGTCTCGACCACTGCGCAAAGCTCTATGCCTTGCGAGGGATCGCGCCCGGCGAAATGCTCGTCACCGCTGAACATTCCATTCGGCAGCCCGTGATATCGATCGAGCATCGCGAGTTGATGATCGATTTCCGTCTTATCGCGCGGATCACCGCTCAACAACCACCAGATCGGCGCCGCTTTCAGCGCCATTGCGTTGTTTACCCCATGCGTCTGCATCGCCATATCCGGAAGCGGATGATCTTCGCTCAGCCCGAGCTGTTCCCGCGTCATCTTTGACTTGTAACGGAAATGCGAAAACTCCGCTTCCCAGTCGTAGCCTTGTCGATGAAGCAGCCGAACTAAATCGAGCAGCTTGGGATCACCGGTCCGGTTGTATAGCCAAATCACCGAATACGCGTTATCTTGCCACCGGTACTTGCCCCAATCGCGCAGCGGCCGGTTTGGCAGCTCACGCAGTTCATAGGCGAAGTACCGGGTCATCAGCGGTATCACGCGCGGGTCGCCGGTCACTTCCTGGTATTGCGTCAAAACCTTCAGCATCACCATACGCGGCCACCAGTCGTCATTTTTTGTGGGACCGATTTGGCCGTCCGGCCTCTGATGCGTGAGTGTCCAGTCGACCCATTGCTGGGCTTTGTGAATCAGAGTTGGATCGTGTAGCAAATACGCCAGCGGCAGGAGACCATCCAAGTAATAAGGTCCTCGCTCCCAGGATTCGCCTGTTCCTCCCAGCCAGCCGCTGTTCGGTCCTACATCACTCCAAAACTCATCCAGATGCCCCGTAAGTCCCGCGGCTTGGATTTCAAGCTGATTCCTTAACCAGCCTTTCGGAATCACCGAACCAAGAGGAAGAAAATTGAAAGCGTTCGGTTGAAGTGGAGCCCGATTGGGCACAGCTTCCTTCGAGGCCGCGTCTGCAGCAGCCGGCAAGCTCGAGCCCAAAAAGCACGTGAGCGTGATGGCCGAAATGGTTCTGGTAATCGACATGATGAGCTGCTTCTGTGGTAACAAAAATACGGCGAGCGCACCGCTTCGCGTTGTAAAAGCGATACGCCCGCCTGGGGCCGCGAGCTGAATTTAGGCCGATACAGCTCGGCTAAAAGAATATTCGCGCCCCAAACTGAAACCAGCGCGGCTGATATTGGCTCGTGGCTTTGCCGAACGTGCCGTCAGCCATGTTCTGATCGACTCCTTGCAAATTCACCCGGTTGAGAACGTTGAAACCTTCGAACCGAAGCTGCAGCGTGAGGCGCTCCATTAACGGGAAGTTGCGTAGCAGCGCTGCATCCACTTCAGCAAAACCGGGGTTCCGGAATCCGCCCACGCGTTCGTTCCCTTCGGCTCCGAGCGCCGGGTCCGCCAGGTTGGCCGTCGTAACGGATCCATTCAGGTAACCTTGCCGCGTGTTGTTGGTCGTATACGAGGCGATACTCGGGAAATCGAAATTATCGCCATCCGCATTGAAGTCGCCGCTGCCGGGCGCGTATCCGATAATCTGGCCTGCAGAATTGCGCAAGGGAGCAAATGGCGCGGTGGTGTAAACCGTATACGGTGTCCCGCTCTGCAACAGCGTTGTGCCGCTCAAAGTCCAGCCATTCGTCACGTGTCCCACTATCCCGCTTCCGCCATTCACTCCCGGAATTTGGTAGCTCCAGGAAAGAGAAACCCGGTGCCGCGCATCCCACTGCGACGGCCCCCAATATTGAGTGATGTTCGTGCCTGTAGGATAAGGCCCGTTCGCAATGCCGGCATCGTCGTATGAGCGCGAATAGGTGTACGAAGAATTGAAGTACCCGCGGGCTCCAAGCCTCCCCCGCAGCGCCACGTACACCCCGTTGTAGTCGCTTGCGGCCGCGTTCGTCGCATAAGTGATCGAGCCAAAACTTGGATTGAGTCGTGTAGGCACGCTGCAGTTGCACTGAATCAGATCGCCGTTGAACCGATTGATGTCGACGCCGTAGGAGGTCGCCGTGGTCTGCGCGCTGCCTGTCACCAGATTGGTCGACTGTTGGCCGATGTAACCCACGCCGGCCACCAAGTCCCGCGCGAGCGTGTGCTCCATGGTTGTCGTGTAAACGTACGTGTCTTCCGGCTTCATGTTGACGTCATCCGCTCCGACCGTGAGTTGGTCGCCCGTGATGCCGCCATGACTATCGAGCGAAGACGCGGGCAGCGCCGGCACGGGGAAGCCAAATGGATACGTGTTGCTGGATCCGAATCCTAGAACGGGAGGGTTTGCAGTCCCCGCATAGAAGGTCGGCGAAATCCATCCAGGAGGATTGCCCTTCAAATTGTTCTCCGCATTCCCCAGCGTCAGCCAATCGTGATACACACCGAAGCCGCCGCGCACCACCCAATCGCCTTTGCCCGTGAGATCCCACGCTACGCCGAAGCGCGGGCTCCAGACATTATCAATCGCGTGATTGAATTCGTGCTTCTGCTGCTGGTAGAAACCGTTCGCAACTTGTTCGTCATAGGTCGTTCCCGCGCCGAAATGAAAGTTGGAAAGGATCTCGCCATCGATGGGATACGGGTTTCCGTAATCGTCCCACCTCACGCCGTAATTAACTGTCAATCTGCTATTGACCTTCCAAGTGTCTTGGAAAAACCCCGCTGCGGTTGTTTCTGCGAAGAAGTAATTGCCGGGCGCCGGCTTGCCTGTCAAAGGATCATAAGCCAAACCCGTTTCCGTATAAGGCTGGTCCTGGACCAAATCCAAAATGTTCGTGAAATTGAGAGTTGGCTCCGAGTACGGACCCTGGAAGTAAACAATGTCCTCTCCGTGCCAGCCTTCGTAGCCGAATTCGAAATCGTGCGAGCCACGAACATGCCTCAAAACATCACGCCAGTGATAACTGTGCTGGATGAAATCTCCCAGTGCAAAGCCATCCCCAAAGCCGCTTCCCAAGCCGGTAACATTTACGCTCGGCACTTCGAAGTTCCCTGACGAGGGCGAAATCCCCTGCACGTCCAAATAGCCGAAAATCGCTTCATTCAGGGTCGTCGGAGAGAAAGTGTGTGTCTCATTCCCCTGCAGAGAGTTCGTATGGTAAGTGCTCGCCTCGTTAAAGACCGGGCGAATATTCGGGCCGCCCGTATCTAAGTTCGTCTTGAAGTAAGTGCCGTAAAGCCGGTCGTGCTGAAAATATTTGTCGATGCGCACGTCGTATTGATACGCATTCCGGTAGTTACTTGCCGAAAACAGTGAGTTATCCGTAACCGGAAGGTTGCAAGGGATAAATGCGGTGGCGGCACTGCCGCAAGTAGTCGGAAACAGCTGAGCCGCGGTCTGCGAAACTCCCGTCACCGTGCCGGCAGTAGGCAGGTAAGTGGTCAATAACTTCGTTCCGAACGTATTCGGAAAGTGCTGCTGAGCCCAAGCAGTGAACGCCGGATCTTCTACCGTCGTAAGCGATCCGCCCGAGGTTGTCTGCCATTGCGGCTCAATGGCGAAGAAGCCAAAGAATTGATGATGCGGGATAATTGGACCACCAACGTTCGCCGACATATTATTCGTGTGGAACGGCGAATAATTGTGAATAAACTCGGTTCCGGCCCACAATTGCTCCGACGTGAAGTAATCGCTTACTAACCCGTGGTAAGTGTCGCTCCCCGACTTCGTGGTCATCGCCATCTCGACACCGCTCGCCCGTCCGTATTCGACCGAAAAGGTGTTGGTTTGGATCGAGGTCTCCTGAATGGAGTCTGGGTTGGGCGTGAGGTTCAACACGCCCGGCCGGATGAAACTGGTGATGTCGAGCCCATCGACGATATACATGTTCCCGACGCTGCCGCGCCCGTTCGCGCTCGCATCCACCTGCAGTTCCGTCCCGTAATTATCAACCGCGGATCCGGGGCTTCCGCCCGCCGCTGTACCCAGGCCCGTCACACCAGGCGACATCGTAACCAGGTTGATCAAGTTGCGCCCCGAAAGTGGCAGGCTCTGAACCGCCTGATTGGTCAGCGTAAGCTGAGTGCGAGTTTCGGCCGTGTTCAAAATCGGCGCCTCGCCGGTCACTTCTACATTCTGCGATTGAGTCACCAGGGGAAGAGACAACGGGATGTTGAGCGTTTGGCTGGTCTCGAGTGAGAAATTGACCGTTCGAGTGGAAAAGCCGGGCGCAACCGCCGAGATCGTGTACGAAGCCGGCGGAAGACTGACGAACTGATAAGTCCCGGAATTACCGGATTTGGTCGTCTGCGAAATTCCAGTCGCGTTATTCACCAGCGTCACGGTGGCATTTGGAACCGCCCCGCCGCTAGGATCCTGAACAATTCCTTGCACCCCGGCCGAGAACTGCGCGAGGCACAGCATTGCGGAACAGGCCGCAAAAACAAGAGCGAAAGACAACTTTGTGCAGCGAGACTTCATGGTCATCTCCTTGAAGCGAACACAAACCGGGCTAACACCTCGGCTTGCCTGAAAGATAATCTATAATCTAGGGCATGTCAATAACTTTTCTCGCGCAAAAGCATTAAGGCTGAGGAAAGAAACTACTTCGGCTTAGCTGGCGACGAACTTGGTGCGCCGTTCAGGTGCGGGTCAAGAGTACCGATGGTTTCGCGTTCCACGTCCAGATCCAAACCGTAATGTGCGTTCCAGTAGTGGACGGTGTGAGCTAGATACGCTTCGCGCGCTTGGGCGGGATCGCCTGAGAGCAGGCCGGCAAGGATTCCCTTGTGCTGTTCGGCCGCCGCGTGGTTCTCGTTCCGCAGCTTGCTTCCGCGGTCCAAGACTGAGAATACGAACAGTCGCAGCGAAACCGTCTCCAGGCACAGACGAAGATATTCGTTCCCCGCCATTTCCCAGACCCGTCTGTGAAACGCCACGTCCGCATCGTGAAACGCCGCCATGTCGCCCGCCTCGGCACTTGCCACCAGGCTATTAACTATGGCTGTAAGCTCTTCCGCAGCCTGGGCATCCATCCGGGCCGCCGCTCTTTCCATCGCCAGCACTTCCAGCGGCAACCGCACCTCGAGCAGCTTGCGGTAGTCGTCGGCTTCGAGCTGGGTGACGTAGGTCCCCCGATAGGAATTCTTCGACACCATGCCCTGGAACTCCAGCTCTTTCAGAGCTTCCCGAAGCGTAGGTTGACCGATGCCCAGAAACGAAGCCCATTGCTGCTCGATGATACGATCGCCGGGTTTCAACCGTCCCGACATGATGGCGTCTCGGATTGCCTGAGCGGCTGCTTCGGGAGCGGAAGGCAACTTCAACCGGGAAGTCTCGCTCTTCCACCATTCCGGGCCCTGAGGGCTCATAAAGGTTATTTTAGCTACCAAAGCGATTATAGATGTCCGACCACAGGTTTGACAGCTGGTGTCGTTAGTTATAGATTATAGATTGACGGTCGCCGCGGCCTGTTTGCGGCCTCGCTACTACATTCCTCGACCACGAGAAAGGTTCAGCACGTTATGACCTATTCGCGCCGCAATTTTGTGAAGGGCTTGTCGGCCGCTGGGGTCGCTTCCCTTGCGGCATCCTCCAGTCCCGCCCGTCCGGCACTCCCTCCCACCCAGGAGGAGCCGAACAATCTGCAGCTTCACCGGCTCCAGCCTGTGCCCAGCCAGAACGTCACCATCTCAGACGAATTCTGGTCGCCCAAGCTCAAGACCTGGCAAGAAGTCACCATACGCGATTGCTTCCGAAAGTTCGAGAATGACCGCGGCGGTGCGCTGAACAACTTCGATAAGGTGCGCGATGGCGTGAAGGGCGGTCACGCCGGTCCGCCCTGGTATGACGGCCTCATCTATGAGATGATTCGCGGCTCGGCCGACTTCCTGGTCCTTCACCCCGATCCCGCGCTCGAAGCGCAGCTCGATGGTTACATCGTGCGCATCGCCGCCGCAGCCGCGAAAAACCCCAACGGCTATATCAACACTTACACGCAACTTGACGAGCCCGGCCACGAATGGGGCTTGCATGGCGGCCTGCAGATCTGGCAGCACGAGGTCTATAACGCAGGCGCCTTGGTCGATGCCGGCATTCACTATTACCGCGCCACCGGGAAGACCGTTCTCCTCGCCACAGGCGTCAAGTTCGCCAACTACATGTCGGAGCTGATGGGCCCGGCACCCAAGAAGAATATCGTTCCCTGCCATCCGCTTCCCGAAGAAGCTCTGGTCAAGTTGTATGTGCTATTCCGCGAGCAGCCGGATCTGAAGCAAAAGCTTCCCGTACCGGTGAACGAAGAAAACTATCTTTCGCTTGCCGAGTTCTGGATCGAAATGCGCGGGCACAACATCGGCAAGCCCGATTGGGAGAAAGATCATCACGCGGCCGAAATGTTTGTGCGCAATCAGGAGTATGGCGATGGCCGTCCGTCCTGGGGCGCATATGCGCAAGATGATAAGCCCGTATTCGAACAGGAAACAATACACGGGCACGCCGTTCGCGCCACTCTGCTTTGCGCCGGAATTGCCGCCGCCGCGAAAATCAACGGCCGCCGGGAATACATGGAGACCGCCAATCGGCTCTGGGAAAACATGGTCTACAAGCGCATGCACATCACCGGCGGTGTAGGCGCTTACGCCGATGAAGAGAAGTTTGGGCCCGACTATGTTCTGCCCAACAACGCCTATCTTGAGACTTGCGCCGCAGTCGGCGCTTCCTTCTTCCATCGGAATATGAACGTCGCGTTCGGCGAAGCGCGCTATGTGGACCAACTCGAACGAGCGTTGTATAACGGCGCGCTTTCCGGCGTATCCCTGCATGGCGACACCTATTTCTATACAAATCCGCTCGAAGCCGGCAAAGATCGCACGCGCTGGGTCTGGAACACCTGTCCGTGCTGTCCGCCGATGTTCCTCAAGCTCATGGGCGCGATGCCGGGTTACATCTACGCGACGGACGACGATAGCTTCTACGTCAATCTCTTTGTATCGAGCGAAGCGAAGACCACGCTGAGGCAGGCCGCTCTTCGCGTGAGGCAGAATTCTCGTTATCCCTGGGACGGCAACGTCAGGATTTCCGTTGATCCTGCCGCTCCGACTGCCTTCAACCTCATGGTGCGCGTGCCGGAGTGGTGTCAGGGCGCAACGATCAAAGTCAACGGACAAGCAGTTGCGAACAGCCGGATCGTTCGCGGCTACACGCAAATTCAGCGCACATGGAAAGCGGGTGACGTGGTAGAACTCGCCATGCCCATGCCAGTCCAAGCGGTTAAAGCTCATCCGCTGGTCGTAGCCGACGCCGGCAAGGTCGCGCTCATGCGTGGTCCCCTCGTCTACTGCCTGGAGTCTGCCGATAACGGTGACACTGTTCGCCAGTTGGCTGTGGACGCGCGCAACGGCTTTCAGGGCGAGCATCGTTCTGATCTCCTAAATGGCGTCACTGTAGTGGCCGGCTCCGCGCGTCTGCTGAATGCGCCCGTCTGGAAGGATTCGCTTTACGCCTCGGCCCGCGATCTCCCCGACAGCAAGCCGGTCCGTCTCACCGCCATTCCTTATTACGCCAACGCCAATCGCGGACCGGTCAACATGACGGTTTGGTTACCCGAGACCAGCTAAATTCGCGGCCAAGCCCAAAGGAATCTTCGGGTTCAAATACGCCCCGTCAGAATAAACCTGATGATCAACCCGTCCGCCGGTACAACGCCGCGCAGTGCCGGAAACCGCACTCTCAATGCGGCGCTCATCCGAAGTACCGTGGTCGCCGGCATCGCCGGATTGCTCTTTGGCTTCGATACCGCCGTCATCGCCGGAACTACCCAAGCGCTCACCGGCCTCTACCACTTGACGCCCGCGTCGCTCGGTCTCACTGTTGCGATTGCGCTCTGGGGTACCATCCTTGGCGCACTCGCGGCCGGTATACCGGGTGACCGCTTCGGCCGCCGCGATAGCCTCCGTGGTCTCGCCGTTCTCTTTTTTGTTTCCGCTCTGGGTTGCGGTGTCGCTTGGAGCTGGGGCTCCTTTGTCAGCTTCCGATTCGTCGCCGGATTGGCCATCGGCGGCTCTTCCGTACTGGGCCCGATGTACATCGCCGAAATCTCTCCTGCGCAATGGCGCGGCCGCCTGGTCGGTTTCTTTCAGCTCAGTATCGTATTCGGGATTCTGGTCGCATATTTTTCGAACTACCTCATAGGCACGTTAACGCTCGGTCCCGCCGAATGGCGATGGAAGCTGGGCGTCTCCGCGCTGCCGGCTGTCATCCTATTCTTCGCGCTGTTCTCCATTCCGCGCAGCCCGCGCTGGCTTGCGCAAAAAGCCCGCATCCCTGAAGCATGCGAAGTGCTGACGCTGATCGGCGAAGAGGATGTCGAAGGCGAGCTGAACGATATTGTCGCTTCGATTGGCGGCGAACGTTCCGCACTGCATGACCGCCTCTTCTCCTGGAAATATCGCTACCCGCTGTTTCTAGCCGTGACCGTGGCCATGTTCAATCAGCTCGCCGGCATCAACTCCATTCTTTATTACTTGAACGATATTTTTGCCCGCGCCGGCTTTAACAAAGTCTCCGGTGATCTGCAGGCCGTCGGCATCGGTGCGACTAACTTCCTTTTCACCATCGCCGCCATGTCGGTAATCGATAAAGTCGGACGAAAAACGCTTCTGCTCGTAGGCTCCGTCGGGACCTGTATCTGTCTCGCGATCGTCGCCGCCATGTTCGCTACCGGCAAATTCGAGCACCTGATCATCTGGCCTTTAATCGGCTACGTTGCTTCTTTCGCGTTCTCGCAAGGCGCGGTCATCTGGGTTTACATCAGCGAAGTATTCCCGAACCGCGTGCGCGCTACCGGCCAAAGCCTTGGCAGCATGACTCACTGGGTTGCGACCGCGCTCCTCTCCGGCGTGTTCCCGATGCTCGCTGCTCATTCCGCAGCCGTGCCGTTCGCGTTCTTTTCGAGCATGATGGTTTTGCAGTTCTTTATCGTGCTGTTTCTGTTTCCGGAGACGAAAGGCATCACGCTCGAAGACATGCAGCGGAAACTTGGCATCGCTTGACACATCGGGAGGGACTCGCGTGACGCTCTTCAAGAACTTGCTGCCGAGAGAAATGGAGAGCGCGTGAACGTCTCTCTCACAGGAAAAATCGCCGTGATTACCGGAGCGTCTTCCGGCATCGGGCTCGCGGTCACGCAAGCGTTTCTCGAGGCGGATGCGGTCGGCGTGATCGCCGTTTTCCGCAGAAAAGAAATTCCAGATGAACTGCGCACCTGCCAATCTCAGTTTGGCGACAGGCTGCAAATCATTCACGGCGACGTAGCCGAAGAGTCCACTGCGCGAGATTTCACAGAGGCCGCTTTAGACCGCTTTGGCCGCCTCGATATCGTCGTCAGCAACGCCGCAATCAGCGTTGTCCGCGCGCTGCATGAACACACGCCCGAGGAGTGGGACTACGTCATGAATTCGAATGTCAAAGCCCTGTATTGGACCGCGCGACACGTCGTTCCAATCATGCAGCGCCAGAAGCAGGGCCTGATTCTGGTGAGCGGCTCCATTTCGGGCGAGGTCGGCATTCCAACGCAAGGGGCCTACGCGCCTTCAAAAGGAGCTTTGCATCAGATGACCCGACAGATGGCGATCGAATATGCCAAGGACGGCATTCGCGTCAACACCATCGCCTGCGGCACGGTCGACACGCCGATCGTTCACAATTCAGCCAAGGCGTCGGGCAACCCCGAAGCGTATTGGGATATGCTGCGCCGCAATCACCCGATCGGACGAATCGCAACCGCCGCCGAAGTAGCTTCCTTCTACACCTACATGGCGAGCGATCACGCAACGTTCTTTACCGGAGCCATCCTGATGATGGACGGCGGCTTCACAGCGCAATAAGGGGTACCGATGATTCACAGCATGTTGGCTGCCCGCTATCTGGGGCCGCATCGAATTGAAGCAGCTGAAGTCCCCATACCCGAGATCGGGCAGGAAGAGGCGCTCATCCGCGTGGATGCGTGCGGCTTCTGCGGTTCCGATATCGGTATCGTCTCCGGTGTGCATCCGCGCGCTAAGGAACCGCTCACCGTCGGCCACGAGTTCTGTGGAAAGATCGCCGCCATCAAAAGCGCCCAGCAGCAATTTCAGGCCGGCGATTTCGTTACTTTCAACCCGCTGATCTCCTGCGGCAAATGCTTCGTTTGCCGCAACGGGAATCCACATGTGTGCCGCACGCTGCGACTCTATGGCTTCGATGCCGATGGCGGCATGGCGGAGTACGTCAAGGTGCCGGTTAGGAATCTCGTCCCGCTGCCGCAAGACATGCCGCATTATCTGGGCGCATTGATCGAACCGCTTGCCGTTGCCGTCCACGGCGTCTCCCGCGCCCCGCTTCACGAGGTCCAAACCGCGCTGGTGATCGGCGCCGGGCCGATCGGGCTTCTCACCGCGCTCGTCTTGCGAGCCCGCGGCATTGAGCACGTCATGGTTAGCGATATTCGTCCCTCCCGATTGCAACTCGCCTCTGACCTGGGTCTCACTGCCCGTTCGGCCGGCGACGAGATCCGGCGTCTGGTTTATGCCACGAGTTCTGAAGAAGGTGCAGACCTTGTCATTGAATGCGCCGGCGCTGCGGCAAGCGCTCTCGATATGACCTCGCTGGTTCGACCCCGCGGCACCATCGTGAATTTGAGCGTCTTCAAGAAGCATGTGCCGGTCGATCTGCAAGCTGTCAATTTCAAGGAGCTGAGTATCATCGGTTCCCGCGTCTACACGCAACAGGATTTCGTCGAAGCGGTTCGGCTCGCTCCAACTCTGCCCCTGCGCCGCATCGTCACTCACTCATTCCCCCTGAGGGAGGTGCAATCTGCTTATGCCTGCTTCGAACGCGGCGACGGAGTTTGCAAAGTAGTCATCCTGCCCAACGGAACGGCGTAGTCGAATCATTGGTGGCCGTTGTGCGCGGTCTCAGATGGAAGCTCTGGTGCCTGGAAGAGCGGATCGATGCGCACCGTGCCCGTGAACCTGCGCCGTCAGGGTGCAATGGTCATTCCGCCGTCGATCGTGAGGGCGTGACCCACCACGTAGCTTGCTCCTGGACTGCAAAGCCACAGCACGGCTGAGGCGATCTCCTCGGGCCGCCCAGCGCGACCAATAGGAACTTGCCTTGCCTCGCTATGTCGGAGTACGCCTGCTCGTTTCCGCTGACGACATCACGGGCAATCTGCGTATCGATCAGGCCCGGATTGATCGCGTTCACGCGGATGCCGTGCTGGATGTATTCAAGAGCGGCCGTCCGCGTCAGCCCGACGACGCCGTGCTTGGATGCGATGTAGGAAGCGATACCGGGGTTGCCCGTCAGCGCGCCAACGGACGCGTTGTTGACGATCGCGCCGCTGCCCTGGCGTTCCATCTGCCGCAGTTCGTACTTCATGCAGCTCCACACGCCGCGCAAGTTAATCCCAATGACGCGCTCCCACTCCTCGCGCGTACTGTCAGCCGTCGGCGCGATGCGGGCCATTACGCCGGCATTGTTGAACGCGGCATCCAGTCGGCCGAACTCGGCAACGGTCCGGTCCACCATCTGCTCAACCTGTGCGTCATCGCTCACATCGCAGCGGATGGCCATTGCCCTATGACCAGCGGCCACCAGCTTCCCGGCTTCCGCCTTGACCGCGTCCTCTCTGAAATCGGCCATCACGACGGCCGCGCCTGCCTCGGCGAATGCGTGTGCCGTCGCCAGCCCCATCCCTGCGGCTGCTCCGGTCACGAGAGCCACTTTGCCACGAAAATCCAACGGAACGCCCTCCTTCATATCTCGTATTCCGGTCTCTTATGAAGCTTGCCGGGCCAAAGTTTGACGATTACACGATGCGACACGAAGAACAGACGTCTCAATCGCCTTCGATCTGGCTCAACTCAAAAACCGCGAGTTGTCGAACACCAGGAAGGCGAACAAAACCGGCAGGTAGAGCACGGAGGCGAGAAGCAGACCGCGCGCTCGCCCACGGTTGCGCTCTCTTGCTAATTGGAAGCCGAAATACAGAAACCCGATATCGAGAAGAAGAGCTGCGACGAAGTACACCTGCCCCGCCATGTGCAGCAGCGTGGGAGCCAAGGTGATCGGGATCAGCAGCACAAGCGCGCTCATGATTTCGATCGTCAAGCCCATCCCAAATGGCCGCGCTACGGCGAGCATCTTCACGCCACCGCGTTCGTAATCCTCGCGGTACATCCATGCAATCGCGTGAAAGTGCGGGAATTGCCAGAGGAAAAGGATGCTGAACAACACCCAGGCATCGATGCCAAGACGTCCGCTAGCAGCGGCGAAACCGATTAGCGGCGGCATTGCGCCTGGCAGCGCTCCAATGGTCGTACACACAGCATGCTTGCGCTTGAGCGGCGTGTACGCAAGCACGTACCCTACCGATGTCAGCAGGCCGAGCGCGGCGGCCAAAACATTGCAAAATGTCCACAGCTCTGCTACCCCGATGACAGTCAACACTAGCCCGAACAAGAGGGCGTCTCGCGCTGCGATCGTGCCGGCCGGAATCGGACGTATCTTCGTTCGGTTCATCCGAGCATCCCAATCGCGTTCCCACCATTGATTGAGCGTTGCGGCTCCTGCCGCTAGCAGCGTGGTGCCGGCAAGCGCATGGAAAAACGTAATGAAGTTGAATCGCGAGCCAATGCCATAGCAGTAACCGACAGCCGTCGAAATGATGATCAGCAGTGTGATTCTCGGCTTCGTCAGGCGCACGTATTCTTTGAGCGTTTCGCTCGTGCTCAGTGGGACCGACAGGACTTGGCCGGCGTTGGGACTTATCGTATGCACCAGAATTCGGCTCCGTTCACGATGTTATCGAATGCGGGCGAAATAACCGCGAGCCTATGCATCATCTCCTCGCACGCGTGGGGAACTGCTTCGAAAGATTGTTAATGATCCAGTCAGAGGTATTGCCGCCTTTGCACGACGGATGGCCAAAGCCGCTGACGCTCACGCCGTTTTTGAAATCAAGAATCATGTTGTCGTTATGGTCGGGACTTGGTCCCATGGGAACGCCATCGAGGTTCAGCTGATGGCGAGTCTTCCAGGCAATGATGTGATCGGTGCATGAGGTATCGCCGCTCAGACCGAGTCCGCCGATGATTTTGCCGCCACTGTAAAGCGGAAGACCTCCTCCGAACACAATCACGCCGCCGATCGCTTTCCCCACCATTGGGTCGTTTGGCGTGCCGAACGATGCGGGGTCGCCAAACACGGCTTGCGGATTCGGAGGCGCGCTGGTTGCGAGACTATATAGACTTTGGCCGGGCTGCGAAGCAGCAAAGATGTTCGCTGTCGAGAGCGCATAATTGTCGCCGCTCAGCGCGTTCGCCGTGCTGGCCTTCGAAGCGGCGATGACCCGGCTGCCCGGCCATTGATCGCTGCGCGTCGTTCCGCTGAAAACGATGCTGCACACAATCCCGTCGCGGTTCACCTCCGCGGCCCATTCCTGATTGCCGAGGCCCCCATTCTTCGAAGCGCCTTCCTTCACCACCGATTGCAAAACAGAACGCAGGCGTCCCTCGTCTGGAAGCGACGAGCAGCCGGCCGTCGCTTGAGCGCAGCAAGGCAGCGCCAGAGCCATAAATAGAAACGGATACGAAATGAAAGATTTGATCATTTTAGTTGTCCCAGGTAAGCAACCATGTCGCGCAATTGTTCGCCGGTGAATTGCGTCAGGTCTGGCATTTCGGCTTCGGGTTTTAGGGATTGAGCATGCGTAATCCATGCTTCCAGATACGCTTTGCTATTCGGATAGCTGTTAGCGGCGATGTACTGGCGGCTCGCCAGGTGAGTTAAATCCGGCGCCACGCGGCCGCCCGCCGTTGTTCCGCGTATCTGATGGCACAGGATGCAGGGCCCGTTGAGAAAGGTCTGCTGTCCCGCGATTGCCTCCGTTGAGGTTGGCTCGGAAGCGGGTTTGCGCTGGCCATTCAGCCACGCCGTATATTCTTCGGGCTGCTGCGCAACCACCAGCAGACGCATGCGCGCGTGCTCCGCGCCGCAATACTCCGCGCATTGGCCTGGATAGCTTCCAGCTTCACTCGCCTGGATGCGAACAAAGTTGGTGTGCCCCGGTATCAGGTCAACCTTGCCGTGCAAAGAAGGTATCCAGAATGAGTGCATGACGTCATCGGCTTCCAGTTGAATATTCATCGGCCGGTTGACGGGAATGTGGATTTCGTTGGCAGTCGTAAATTCCTGGTCCGCCGCGCCGCTCAGATAGTGAACTTCCCACCACCACTGATGACCGATGATCAGGATGTCGGGCTTCATGGCATGATGGTGCGGCCCATGAATGGGAAACTCGGCGAGCAGATTGAGACCGAGCACAAAGATGACCGTTAGAATAACGAGTGGAACCGCCAGGCCCCCGATGGCAATCCATTTCTGACCGCCTCCGATATCAACCGGCGCATGTTCCGCGAGTGACCCACGCCTGCGTTTCGCGGCCCAGGCAATCAAGACCCACATGACGGCCGTCACCACCAGGAAGAGGATGGTCATGAACCACGAGAGGTTCGCAATTCGTTCGGCAGCCGGCCCATGGCTGGCGAAAGTCGACTGCGCCGGCTCACATGCCGTGAGGATCACCAACCAAGGAGCGCTGAGAACAATGCGGCGCATAAATTACTGCGGCTTTGCGCGCGAAGCGGGGATCGTATTGTGCTCGGGGTTAGGCACTTCTTCGTCCGCGGGCTCGACGGGCGGATCCGGCTCCTGCGGAGTGCCCATAGATTTGATGTAAGCGACGAGTTCCCAGATCTGGTGTTCGGGAATGCGGCTGCCCCAGGCCGGCATGCCCTTCGAACGGCCTTCCGCAATGGAATCGAAGATCTGATCGTCACGGCTGCCATAGAGCCAAACCGGATCGCGCAGGCTGGGCCCCATCCCTCCGCCTGCATGTCCGCCATGACATCCCGAGCAGTTGTACCAATCAAACAATCTGCGGCCCTCTTGCAGAGCGACCGGGTCTCCGTTTAAAGGATTGGTGCGCGCGTGAAGCGCAGATGGCGGCCCTGGAACCGGGCCCACAGTCGCGGGAACCGGTGGAGAAGAACTGGAAGCGACCGCCGTGGAGGGACTGTGACAACCGACGGTCCCCAGCAGCAGCGCGGAGGCAAGAGCGTATAGCATCATTCGCATCGTTATTCCTCCGTTTGCGGAATGCCGTAGGAGTGCAGCAAGGATCGAATTTCCGGCTCGCGATGCTTGATCTCGGCGTCGAGTTGTTGTTTCAGAGCGATGTCGCCAGCACGAACTCCGATGCCGATATCGAAGGCGAACGGCAAATTCGGATTCGCCGGGTCGCGATTGATAGGCGTCACCGTGAGTGGCACGCTCGAGTTCATGGCGAAGTATCCGGCAAGCGGCCCCCACGCGACGGCAAGGTCCACGCTCTTGTCGACGACAGCTTGAAGGACGTCAGCCGCTGGGTTTGTCTCGTTGAGATTGCCGAAAATGCTGAACCCGACCAGGTTCCGGACAATGCCTCGGCTTATCAGGGCGTGTACGGGCGGAAGGCTGTCGTCTGCTTCGCCCAAAATCTGAACGCCGATGCGAAGCTTATGCAACTGCGGGTCGTCGAATGAAGCGATGTGCAAATTGCGATCCTGGCGGGAAACGAATACATAGGTCGAGCGGTAATAAGGACGCGTGGTTGCGGCCTCGTCCAAACCTACGGGCACTCCCATGACCACGTCGCATACGCCGGCTTCCAGCGTTTTGCGGAAGAATTTGCCGCGTTGCGGATACCATGTGTAGGCCACGCGCTCCGCCAGATCCGTGCCAATCAGATCTGCAAGTTTGTTTTCAAATCCCTGCTGCCGATCATTCGAATAAGGCAAATTATTCGGGTCCGCACATACACGCAACTCCGGCGTGGCGCCGAAACTGAGCCCGGCTATAAGCAGCACCCAACCCGGAAATCTAATAGCCGAACACATACACCAGATCTCCCGGTTGCGTTTTCGCCTTGATCTGTTTCATGGCCCCAACAACGCCGAGAGCGGCGTAAGGATCGTCGTTGGAGATGGAAGGTAGTGCCGTAGCGCCCATCCAACCGCCAACCCCCGAGTAAATGGCCACATATTGCTTGCCATCCGGATCCAATAAATGTCATTGGATTGCCGACGATCCCGGATGCTGTTTTGAATTGCCAAAGAATCTTGCCCGAATGAGCGTCGACAGCGCGGAACCAGCCTTCCATCGTGCCGTAGAAGACCACGTCCCCTCCAGTACTCAGAACCCCGCTGTACACAGGCAAATCGGGATCTTTGATGGACCAGACCTTCTGATGCTTTTGCACATCCCAAGCCATGAACTCGCCTTGATAGCCGCCCGGCCCCGGATACATGCGCACGCTCGCACCCAGATAAGGAGTGCCGGCGATGTAATTAACCGCCGTTCCTTCGTAGTCCATGCATGTGTTGTGTGCCGAGATATAGAGATAACCTGTGCGCGGAGACAGGGACGAAGGAACAAATTCCTTTGCTCCCGTAGAAGACGGACAGATGTGAGTGGCGTAATGCCCGAAGTGCGTGCGCTTTTCCGGATCGATATTGGGAAGCCCGGTTTTCAGGTCGAAGCCGGTGGACCAGTTGACCGGTTCGAACTGGTCGGCTGAAAGCACTTCGCCTGTCTCACGATCCATCACAAAGACATATCCCGTGCGGCCCGGATGAATTAACAACTTCCGCGTTTTTCCTTGCCAGGGCATGTCGATCAGCACGTTTTCCATGATTTCGTCGTAGTCCCACGCGTCGTGGGGCACGATTTGGTAAGCCCATTTGGCGTATCCGGTCTCCGGGTTTCGCGCCCAAATCGTGATCGACCATTTGTTGTCGCCTGGCCGCATATCCGCATTCCAAACACCGGGATTGCCGGTGCCGTAATAAATCAGGTTCAGCTCGGGATCGTAGGAGATCCATCCCCATACCGTGCCGCCGCCCATTTTCCACTGACCTGGCGTCCAAGTAGAGAGACCCAAGTCTTTGCCGCGATCTTTGGCATAGAACGGCTTGAAATCCGGACCGATGCGCGCATCTTCATCCGAGCCGCTGTTAAAAGCACGCCACAGAATTTTGCCTGTCTTCGCATCCAGCGCAGTTAAGCGGCCGCGAACGCCCAATTCTCCGCCGCTGTCGCCCACCAGAACGACGTTTTTGACAACGATCGGCGCCATGGTGGTGGTCTCGCCGAATTTAATGTCGCCGACCTGAGTCCTCCATACCTCCTTACCGGTGTTTGCATCCACCGCAACGGTATGATCGTCGAGCAGGTTATAGATGATGTATCCATCCGCGTAACTGGCGCCGCGATTCACCACATCGCAGCAGGCTATCCCCACTGACGCAATATCCGGATTCGGATGGTAAATCCATTTCTGAGGGAAGCCCGGTTGCGTCAAGTCGAACGCGATCAGGTTGTCGGGATACGGCGTGACCACATACATCGTGTTGTTAATTACCAGCGGTTGACCTTCGTGCCCTTGCGGAATGCCGGTGGACATGGTCGCCACTACATGCAGGTTCTGCACATTTCCGGTGTTGATCTTGTCGAGCGGGCTGTAGCGCGTATTGCCGTAGTCTCCGGCAGGCATCGTCCACTGCCCATCTGCAACCGGGGAAACCATGTGAAATCCCGCCAGTTCGCCGCCAATCGTTTGAGTGCTGCCGTTATTGCCCTGGGCTACAGTTACCGCCGGCGTGAGAAGGGCGAGCGCAGTTATAAAGACAGCAAGCTTGGTTTCATTCATTGCAGTGTGTATAAGTAAGCCGCTACGTCGTGAGCCTGTTCGCTACTTAGGCCCAGATTCGGCATAGCGGTTTTGGGTTCGACTGCGGCCGGATCTTCGATCCAGCGAACCAGGTTCTCGGGCGAGTTCGGCAGCTCGCCGGCAATCATGGTTCTTCGCGCGAAAAACATCAGCGGGGGACCCACCAGGCCTCGAGCCGTTCGAATCCCCGGGATGGTATGACAGGCGCCGCAGCCATAACTTTGGATCAGTTGTTTGCCATGAGCCGCATTGCCGTTCACGGCAATGGTGTAAGCGCGCGTGACTTTTCCTCCTGTGCAGGCGGTCGAGCCTGCGGCGATCACGATCAACACAGCGAATCCGGACAGGCCTTTCACCGCGCCCTCACACACAGATTCAGAATCAACAGCGGAATGGTAAGCCAGATCAGGCCAACGCCGAGCGTGAAGCTGACGAAGACTCCCGCAAGGGCCATAAATTCCGGGCGGCCTCGGCCCTCTGCCTGACCGAGCGTCGGCGCACCGGAGAGCCGTCGCCAGTTGCGATACGAGATCAGACCCGCGGCACACGCCATGCCGATCAAAAGCACTGCGGCCAGAGCGTACAGCAGTGCGATCCCCGGCCGCGTCGCGCCTCCTCCGAGTTGCCCGTTTTCAATGCACGCCCACCAGGTAATGAGAACGTATCCGACGCTCAGAAAAATCCAGCTTGCGGCCGATCCGGCAAAACCGAACCAGAGCTTTCCCGGTTTCACCGGGTTCGACGCGTTTTGTGCTGGGCTAGCCATGTGCAATCAGGTTCGGGATCAGATAAAGGATGAGGACAATGAATACCCAGACGACATCCACGAAGTGCCAATAGAGTGCAACCGTTTCGTACGGGCGAAATGGCGATTCGCGCGCCGGCGCATAGCGCGGCAGAACGAATACATACGCGAGCATCAGAAGGCCGATGATTAAGTGCGCCGCGTGGAACGTCGTGATGGTATAGAAGATCGATCCGTAAGAGTCGCTGAACGGCGTCAGAGTCTTCCATTCGTCCGCATATTCGTAGCCTTGCAGCGCAAGGAAGCCCAGGCCCATGAGGATGGTGATACCAAGCAGAAGACGGCCGGCCGCGTAGCGCTTCTCCTGCACGCGCCGCTGTCCCCAATGCAAAACCACGCTGCTCGAAAGTAGAATCGCGAGCAAAAGAAAAGCGAGCAGCAGTTTGGGAGGTTTATCGACCTGCCAACGCTCCTTGTTGTTGCCCAAATAGAAGTACGCCGCGAATAGGCAGCCGAACAGCGCAGCCTCGGTGGCAATTACGCACCACATCACCCAGATCCCGCGATGTTCTTCGAGAGCTAGCGAGCGTATCAGGATGTCGCGGCCGGATGGTTGCGCGAAGGCGCTCATCACTCGGCCTCCGTAGGCCGCGGCCACAGCCAGTAGTAACTCAGGAACAGCATTACAAGGAAACACGCCAGCGCAATCCACATCTTCTGGAAGACCAGCGCGTAGAAGAAGCCGAACATAATGGCAGCCACAAACAGCGGAACCAAAGTGTCTTTAGGGATGGTTGCGATGGACGTCGGCTCCGCATCCAGCCAGCTCGTCACGAGCGTGAGCCGCCGTTCATCGAGAACGCGATCGTTTTCGGGATCGCTCTCCTCCTCGTAGTCATCCCACAGCGGATGACGGGAAACAACGGTGGGAATGTGGACGGTTCCATACACCTTCGGAGGCGAATCGGTCTCCCACTCCAATCCATCCGAGTTCCAGGGATTTTTGCCCGCGAGCTGCCCGTTGCGCAGACTCAAAAACAGATTGACGATGCTCATCAAAATGCCGACGCCCAGGACAAAAGCCCCGACAGTGACGACCATGTTTGTATCTTCCAGACCGAGACCGGATTGATATGTGTAGATACGGCGCGGCATGCCGAGCAGGCCTAAAATGTGCATCGGAAAGAAGCCTACATTGAAGCCGATGAACATTACCCAAAAGCTCCATTTGCCGAGCGTTTCATTCAATCTCCGGCCGGTCATCTTCGGCAGCCAGTAATAGAAGCCCGCAAAGACAGGAAACACGTTCGCGCCGATTAACACATAGTGAATATGAGCCACGACGTAATACGTGTTGTGGACCTGCCAATCGACAGGAATAATTCCTGTGAATACGCCGCTCAGCCCGCCAATCACCAGCAGCGCAATGGAGCCGAGCGCGAAGTACATGGAGGCAGTCAGGACCGGTCGCCCGGCCCACACCGTCGCCACCCAGGCAAAGACCTGAACGGCGGTGAAAATAGAGATGGTCATGCTCCCGGCGCTAAAGAAGCTCATCGCCATATCGGACATCCCCACCGTGAACATGTGGTGCAGCCACACGCTAAAGCCCACCAGGCCCGTAAGAATCGTTGCGATCGCAACATAGGGATAGCCGACGATCGGACGCCGCGAGAACGCCGGAATGATGAGCGAGATCATTCCCGTCGCGGGAAGAAATATGACGTATACCCAGGGATGGCCGAAGAACCAGAAGAGCTGCTGCCATAAGATTGGGTCGCCCCCGCTCGCAATTCTGTAGAAATGAGTTCCCCACCTTCTATCTAATTCGAGAAACACGCACGCGACGGTCAGAGCAGGCAGTGCAAAAAGAATTAGAAAAGAAATCGTTAGCGTGCTGTAAAGAAACAGCGGCATTTTGCTGATCGCCATGCCTGGCGCGCGCAATCGCAAAATCGTCACGATGGAATTGATGGCGCTGCCCGTGGTGGAAATGGTCAGAAAAATCAGTGAGAGCGCATAGAAATCCATGCCATGGCTGGGCGAGTAACGCGTCCCCGTGTAGGGAAAATAAGCGAACCAGCCGGCGTGAGGCGCCTCTCCGAGAAATGGCGCCACATACAAAAAAATTCCGGAGATTAGAAATGACCAGTAAGTAAACGCATTCAGCCGCGGATACGCCATATCGCGGGCGCCAATCATCAGCGGGACTAGATATATGGCAAATCCGGTTAGGATCGGGGAAGCGTACCAGAAAATCATGGTCACGCCGTGCATCGTGAAGATTTGGTTGTAGACTTCGGGCGATAGAAACGACTGGTCCGCGCGCGCCAGTTGTATGCGCATCAACAGCGCTTCCAAGCCGCCGATGAGGAGAAATACAAACGCAGTAACTAGATACCGAATGCCCAGCTCTTTGTGGTCTACGGTTGCAAACCACCCTCGAAGAGTCTTAGGAGTCTCCCAAAGCTCCGTAAGTCTCTTCTCAACCGCAGCGACGCTATCCATTTCGCATACGTGTTACTGCGAAGATTCGACGCCAGGAATTCCTTTATCACATCCTGTAGGTATTACTTGAACTCGGGATGCCGGGTCTTTCTCGGCTTATTCAGATCAGCCAGGGACCCTTAGCGGTGGTACTCGCACCAGCACAAGCGTTCGATCGCCGGCCCTGGAGTGCAATAGGAGCCTCCCTCCGACAGACCGCGCACGTTCCTGCATGCTGAGAAGTCCGAGGCCTCCCTTGGCGCGCACCTCGTTCAAGTCGAAGCCCGGACCCGCGTCCTCAATGCGCAGTTCGATCTCATCCTTCCGGCGCGCAAGGGCAACTCGTATTGTGCCTTCTGGAGCATGCTTCGCGATGTTGCGGAAAGCTTCCTGTGTAATGCGGTACAAAGCGGTTGCCGACTCTTGGGGCAGCTCTGTGACGTCATCTTGCAAAGTGAGCTTCACCTTCCGCCCTCGTTCCCGAAGCTCAGTTACCAGGGCGCGAAGCGCCGCCGGTAAACCAATATCCGTCAAAATCGAAGGGTGAAGTTGATGGGAGACTTCACGCAACCCATCGCAAAGGTCGGCTAAACGATCCTGTATTTTGCCCAGGGCATCTCGGATTTCCCCAGACCCGTCGGCCATTTGAAGCACTCGATCGATCTCAAAGCCCAGCACTGCCGTGCGCTGGCCTAGATCATCGTGCAGTTCACGCGCGATCCGGCGGCGCTCCTCTTCCTGAGCCGCCATCAAATGCACCGATAAGGCGCGAAGCTCGGCTTGAGTGGCGCCCAGTTCCGCCGATGTTACATGCACCTGTTGCTCGAGAGTTTCTCGCGCCGATTGCTGTTCCTTCTCCAAGTGCAATCGGTCTGAAATGTCCAGAAAGACCGTCACCGCTCCGATCACCCGCCCGCGCTCTAAGATGGGAGCGGCCGCATCCTCAACCGGTATTTCAGCACCGCCCCGCGTTCGAAGTAGAAATCGTTCCTTGGGCACCGGCGCGGCTGAAGCAATCGCCTTTAAGAGCTGGCACTCCTCAACCGGCTCGCCGCTCAGCGTAGTCAGACGATAAACCTCTTTAATGTGCCGGCCGAGCGCCTCCGATGTGTTCGATCCGGTAAGCGACTGAGCCGCGGAGTTAATAAATCTCACCACCCCATCCGCATCGGTTGCAATGACGCCGTCGGTAATGCTCTCCAGCAAAACTTTCAACCATCCCCGCTCCGCAAAGAGTTCACGGGATATCCGGTGCTGGTGCAGCGCGATCACGATTGTGGCGTTCAGCTCGTTGATGCGGAATGGCTTCGTCAAGTAGCCGTAAGGGCCGGCCGCTTTCGCGCGTGCAAGTGTCTCGACGTTGACGTTCGCCGTTACGAAAACCACTGGAATTTGCCAGCGGTCGCGAATTTCATCCGCGGCTGCAATACCGTCCGTTCCGCCTTTGAGCTGGATATCCATCAGAACTAAATCGGGATGGCACTGCTCAACTAAGCGGATGGCCTGACGTTCGGATTCGGCTACGCCCGTGACTTCATAGCCAAGCTCGACCAAACTGCGGTCCAGGTCCATGGCCACGATGGGCTCATCTTCAACGATCAGAATTTTCGGCCGATACGGACCTGTGTCAGTTAGCACCGTCCTCCGAGTCTGCCGCCATCTTCAATGGCAAGCTCAGCCTCACGATTGTACCCGGCCCGGAGCCGATTGTCAGCGCAGCGCCCAGTTGTCTTGCCAGCGTATGCACAAGCTGCAATCCCAAGGAGGTTGTCTTGCGGTAATCAAAGCCGTTTGGAAGTCCGATGCCGGTATCCGACACCTGAAGCACCATCTGATGGTCCACGCGGTGCAGCGCGACACTCACCTTTCCGGATCCTTGGCCAGGAAAGGCATGTTTGCAGGCGTTCGACAGTAACTCATTTAAAAGCAGCCCATAAGGAACGGCGCGCTCCAACTCCAACGAAACGCCCTGGCCTTCAACAGAAAACTCGATCCGCTTCTCCGCCCCGTAAAAGCGCAGAAGGTCGCGCCCCAACTGCTCGGCATATTCAACCATGTCAATCGAAGCGAACGAGGCGGATTGGTAGAGCAGTTCGTGAATAGAAGCAATCGATACAACCCGGTTCCGCGCCTCTTCAAACAGAGCCAACATCTGTGGCTCTTCCACTTGCCGCGCCTGCATGTTCAAAAGGCTTGTGATTACCTGAAGATTGTTCTTCACCCGGTGATGTACCTCTTTGAGCAGCGCTTCTTTCTCTGCTAAAGAGCCCTGTACTGCGCTCATCGCAATCTTTTGGTCGTGTATGTCGGTGGCGCTTCCGAACCACTCGAGAACCCGGCCGGAGTCATCGCGAATGGGCTGGAGCTGAGTCAGGAACCAGCGGTATTCGCCATCCCGGCGCCGTAAACGATGTTCCTGGCGCAGAGGATGGCCCATTTCAACTGACTCGCGAAAACGCGCCCGCGAACGTTCCCGGTCGTCGGGATGAATCACTTCGCGCCAACCGAAATCTCTCATTTCATCGCCGCTCTTGCCGGTGTATTCTGTCCAGCGTTGATTCGTCCAGATCGTCTTGCCCTCGGCATCGTTTTTCCAAACTAAATCCGGAACTAAGTTGGCGACCGCGTAAAACTGACGCTCGCTGGAGCGAATCTCCTCCTCTGAGCGCATGCGTTCGGTTTCATCGCGAAGCACCTTGGCTACGCCGCGGATCTGGCCAGCCTCATCGCGCACCGGCTCGGTGAACCATCGTCCCCAGAAGCGTGTGTGGTCTTTGCGCTGTAACCACCGCGCGTCTTCGTTATGGCCTCCGCCGCGTACGTGAGCATATTCCTGTTCGGCAACGCCGGCCGCGCGATCTTCGGGCGTGAGCAGCAGTGAGAAAGGCGAGCCCACCATCTCGCTGCTCGTGTAACCGAATAAGCGCTCCGCGCCGGGGTTCCAACTGGTCACCAGAGCTTCGAGATCGGTTTGGACCAGTGCGTATTCACGGACATTCTCAACGAAAAGCCGGAACCGCTGCTCGCTTTGTTGAAGGGCCGCCTCCGCGAGCCGTCGATCCGTGACATCGATACAAAATTCCGAGAATGTTCCATCGCCAAGGTCACGCCCTGCAAACAGCATCCAGCGGCGGCTGCCATCGTTACAGAAGTACTCCTTCTCATACGCTCCGATGCGTCCGGTCTTCAGGAGCTTCTCCACTTCCTGTTCACTGGTGGAAACCCATTCCGGCGGGGTCATCCGCTGCCAGCTCAACTCGCGATTCGCAATTTGCTCGCGCGTGTAGCCGGTTATTCGGAGGAAGACATCGTTGGCATCCAGCAGAGTTCCACTGTAGTCAAAGAAAATGACTCCGATCGCATCCGTCTCGAGTACTCTCTGAAGCCGTTCCTCCGATACGCGCAGAGCCGCCTCGCTCGAGCGCAGGGCCGCTTCGGCGCTGTGACGTTCAATAAATTGTGCGGCTGTCCACGCCAGAAGCTCTATGAGTCGAATCTCCTGGTCGTTCGGCCGGTGAGGAGATTTAAATTGCGTGCTCAGCACTCCCAGCACGTTGCCGCTCCGGCTGATCAGAGGCGTAGAGTGGGTCGCGCGAATACCTTCGCGCAACGTGACTTCACCGTCTTCGGTTCCAGCGAGGGCTGGGAACGTCTCCACGTCCTCGACGATCAATCGCGCGCGCTGCGTCCGGACCGCGTCGCAGGCCGGCTTGGAGCCCTCGCGGAAATGCTCGATAAAGCGGCTGCCCGGAGCGTAGCCCCGATGCGAGACGATGTCGAGATGTTCGCCGTCTTCTCTGATCAGTTGAATCGTGCCACGATCCGTACCGGCGAACTCGATGGCTGCCGCCAGGATTTCGCCCAGCGCAGTACTCAGGTTGTCTTCGTTCGCAAGCTTCACATGCAGATCGTAAAGCCGGCGCATGCCGGCCAAATCGCCCGCCAATCGCGCTTCGCTTTCGACGAGAGCGGCCTCCGTTTTTTTCCGGTTAGTGATGTCAACGAAGGTCAGGACAATGCCTTCAATTCGATCTTCCTGGCTGCGATACGGTAAAACGCGCGTCAGATACCAGCGCCCCGCGTCATCCCGCACTTCACGCTCCACCGGTATCAGCCGGTTGAGAACGGATTCCGCATCCGCCCGCAGCTCGGGGTAGCCGAGTCTGTGCGTTAGATCGGAAATCGGACGATCTCGATCTGCAGAGCGGATATTGAAAAGTTCCGTGATGCTCGGAGTGAAGCGCAGGATTCGGAGTTCCCGATCGAGGAACAAGGTGCCAATGTCCGTTGCGATCAGCAGATTCTGGAGATCGGCGCTCAGTTGTGAAAACTCTTCAATTTTGTGGCGGTTTTCCTGGTTGACGGTCTGCAGTTCTTCGTTAATGCTCTGGAGTTCTTCCTTCGAAGTTTCCAGTTCTTCCATCGTGGAGCGCAGCTCTTCGTTCGTCGACTGCATCTCTTCGTTTGCAGCCTTCATTCCCTCCTGGCTTGTCTCGTACTCCTCGACGACCGTTTGCAGCCGCTGTTTCGTCCGGCTCAGCTCCGCTTCCAGCTCACCGACACGTTTCGCCGCTCGCGAGGAAAGCGCCGGCTGCGCAGCCGATTCAGGGCGATTTGATTTATCTGCGTGTTCCTCGAAACACACGAGTACAAAGCCATGTTGTTCTGCATCTCGCGAGGGTTGCACATGCATCGTCACGATCTTGTGTTGACCATCGATCGAAACGGCGGCCGGCGCGGTTTCGACCGGCTTCTGTGTCTCGCGGGCGTCCTGCACCGCCGCTTGCAGGTCCAGACGAAGCTCCCCCCGGATGAGCTTATACATGTTGGTCGTGGGCTCTCCACCCGGTTGGTTCAGAAAACGGCCAACCCTGTCCGATAGGTGTACGACGTTGTTATCGGGGCCAAGCAACAGGCTGGGCGGTCCGTACCGATCTAATAACAAGTTGTGAATCGCTTCGTACGCCACCGGTTCCGAGCTCTCCGGCCGTTTCAGTCCACCTTCCAGCTTGTTCCAGATGCGGTTCAAAGGAAATACCGGCAGCCGGGGCTCTGGTCCTGGAACATTCATTTTGCGGTATACACACAGCCGCTTGCTGTCCGTTCGGAACAGATCCTGTGCATCCGCGTTTTCCGCGGACCCTAAAATCAGCACCCCGTCGGGGTTCAGAGCATAGTGGAACAACTCGATCACTTCCCGCTGCACGCCACGCTGCAAATAGATCAGCAGATTGCGGCAGGCAATCAGGTCCAGCTTCGAAAATGGAGGATCGCCGAGAACGTTATGTGGAGCAAAAACCACCAGGTCCCGGAGCTCTTTGCGAATCCGAAATCCGCCATCTTCTTTTTGGAAAAAGCGCTCTAGACGCTCGTCGGAAACATCGGTCTCAATATCTCCTGGATAGAAACCCTCCCGCGCCTTATCGAGCGAGCTCCTGTGCAAATCGGAAGCGAATAGCTGAATCCGCGGCGGCGTTTCGCGACGCGACGCCTCCTCGCAAAGTAAAATCGCCAGCGAGTAGGCTTCTTCTCCTGTCGCACACCCCACCGACCAAACTCGAATCTTGTCCTCTGCCCTTTTGTTTTCGAAAAGCCTCGGAAGCGTGTTCTTGCTCAGGTACTCGAACACCTCGGGATCGCGGAAAAAGCTGGTCACGGTAATCAGCAGATCGTCTGCCAGTGCGCGGACTTCATCCGGATCGTGGTGCAGTTTGTCCACATACGCGTGCGGGTCCGGGATGTAGTTGAGCTGCATGCGCCGCGCGATCCTCCGCAGCATAGTCGCCGGCTTATAGCGGCTGAAATCACGATCCGTCCGCGCCCGCAGTTGCGTGATGACTTTGTGCAGAATGAAAGTCTCCGGATCCGGGATCAACTCCTCTCCGTCTTTGAGCGGCGGCACGCGCGGCTCGGTCTTACGTATGCGCAGAATCGCTTCCGCTATTTCGCCCACCGGCAGAATCCGGTCTGCCATGCCGCTCGCAATTGCGCTCTGCGGCATTCCGTCATATTCGGCCTCGTTCGGATCCTGCACGAAAACCATTCCGCCCCGGTTCTTGATTTCCTTGATCCCGAGCGTGCCGTCCGTTCCTGTTCCGGTCAGAATTACGGCGATCGAGTGGCCATCATGTGCCTTCGCTAATGTGCGGAAGAAATAGTCGATCGGCGCGCGTTCACGGCGGTGCTCTTCTAATTGCGAAAGTCGCAGGTGCGTATCGATTGTGCTTAAATTCGCATTCGGCGGAATGATGTACAGGTGGTTCGCCTCCAACGACGTGTCCTCGGTTACCTGCTGCACCGGGAAACGCACATGCGGCTGCAACACTGCCGCCAAGTGGCTCTTGTGCTCCGGCGAAAGATGAACGACAACCACGAAGGCGACCCCACTGTCCGGTGGGATGTTGGCGAAAAATGTCTTCAGAGCGGCCAAGCCGCCGGCCGATGCACCGATGCCAACGACCGTCGGGTGTTTCTGCAAACCGCTGGAAGACTCCATACCACCCATTTTCCCACCGGAACGACGTGAGATACTTCGCAGTTTGCTCATCGTGCGAACATAACCCGGCGTAGATTTACTAGGGTCGACGGCAACATCAGGCCACGTCTGCTAAGCGTGGCTGCCAAAGAGATCGTTGCGGTCGGTGCATCCGCCGGCGGCGTGAATGCGCTCAAAAAGCTCGTCAGTGATCTTCCGGCAGATCTACCGGCCGCCGTCTTCGTTACGCTCCATCTCTTTGAACGTACCGAAAGCGCTCTCCCAGAAATTTTGAGTCGTTTAAGTCCCCTTCCCGTGGAACAAGTATCAGATGGAGGGCCCATTCAGCCAGGACACATCTATATTGCTCCGCCGGATCATCATCTGCTGCTGTCGCCAGGCTGGGTCGGTTTAGGCCATGGACCTAAAGAGAACCTGCAGCGCCCCTGTATCAATGTCATGTTTCGTTCCGCAGCCGCGGCCTACGCCGACCGTGTGATCGGCGTGCTGCTGACGGGCATGCTCGACGACGGAGCATCGGGGCTCTGGGAGATTCAGCAGCGTGGAGGCGTGGCGATCGTACAGGATCCGAAAGAGGCAGCCTATCGCTCCATGCCGGAAAGCGCAATCAAGGGCTTTGGCGTCGATTTTATTGTCCGCTTGGCCGAAATGGCGTCTTTGTTAACAGCTCTGACTCGGGAAAAACATATGCCAGACTCTACCCCAAAATCCTCCGCTCCACTGATCAGCCGGGACGCTCGTCAGAGTTGTCCCGAATGCGGAGGTGTGATGACCCGCACGGAAATGGGACGTCTTCAGGAATACCGTTGCCATATCGGTCATCGCTTTGGATTGAAAACCATGATCACGGAAAAAAGCGAAGTAGTGCAACGCGCCATTTCCGCCGCTGTTTCGCAAACCGAAGAACTGACGGATCTGCTCGAACAAGCGAAGAATCACATCGACCCGTCCATAGCTGCGGCGCTCGAACAGGAAATTCGTGCTCGAGGGGAGCAGGCGCGGCAACTGCGCGAACTGCTGGAGAGCCGGCTTGCCCGTACTCTCGCCTAGAGGCACTCTCTGAAACCCAGAAAATGACATACTGATCGCATGGCGACCGTAATTAACCCGTACATCTCGGTCGACGAATATCTCAAGACTGTCTACCGTCCCGATTGCGATTACGTGGACGGAATGATAGAGGAGCGGAATTTGGGCGAAATCGATCACGGAACGGTGCAGGCTCGTCTTGCCCGAATTCTGGGAAATTTGCTCGACAAAACTGGCCTCCACGTCATGACGGAGGTCCGAATGCAAGTCGCTCAGACGCGCTACCGCGTGCCGGATCTAATGCTAACGCGAGGCAAGCCTGCAGGCAGAGTAGTTACGTCGCCTCCACTTCTCTGCATCGAAATCCTCTCGCCTGAAGACCGCATCGCACGGGTCAACACTCGTATTCAGGAATTTCTCAATTTTGGCGTCCCTAACGTCTGGCTCATTGATCCCGAAACCCGTCGTCTCTGGATCTACAGCCACGACTCATCCATCCAAGAAACCATCGGCTCGGCCAAGCTCGAAGGCACTGATATCGAAATCCCATTCTCTGAAATCTTCGACTAACTCTATGCCCCGTGTGCGCGGAATCGGCGGTATTTTCTTCAAATCCTAAAATCCCGAAGCCCTTAATGCCTGGTACGAAAAGCACCTCGGCATCTCAGGCAAGCGAACGCAGGAGCCATGTTCCCTTGGCGCGACGTCGGCGATCCGTCTCAGGAAGAAATGACTATCTGATCGATTTTTCCTCGCTCCACCAAGTACTTCGAGCCCAGTCAAGCGCCCTTCATGATGAATTACATCGTCGAAGATCTGGATGGCATGCTTGTCGCCAGTGCCCGGTCGGCACCAGAGACTCTTCTGCTACAGTGAACCCGTGAAGCTCTATGACATCGACCCCGGACCCGATTGTCCGGAGGTCGTCCGGGTCATCATTGAGATTCCCAAGAACTCATCGAACAAGTACGAATATGACGGCAAGCTCGGCGTATTCCGCCTCGATCGCGCCCTGTATTCACCCATGCATTACCCCGGCGATTACGGCTTCATTCCCGGCACGCTTGCCGACGATGGCGATCCGTTGGACGTGCTGGTCATGGTCGATGAACCCAGCTTCACAGGGTGCTTGATGGAAGTGCGCCCGGTCGGGCTCTTAAATATGATCGATGAAAAAGAGCACGATCAGAAAATCCTCGCCGTCCCCACTCGCAACCCGCGCTTCGACAGCATCCACACCATGGATCAGGTGTTTCCGCACATCCGCAAAGAGATCGAGTATTTCTTCTCCATCTATAAAGAGCTGCAGGGCGGAATCACAAAAATGGATGGCTGGCGCGGTCCACGCGAAGCCCGCAAGACGATCGCGGATACCCGCGCCAAATACCTCGAAGCGCGTGAGGCTCAACAGCCAAAGGCGGATGAGCCGGTGCCGATGACTAACTGATCATCTAAACGAAATTATCTCCGCCGCCTCCGCCGTCGCCTGGCAGCAAAGCAACGCTTGGCCTACAGAGTCACGAATTCGCCAAGCAGTTGCGCAGGCGTTGCCGGGCCGTTTAAACGAAATTATCACCGCCGCCGCCGTCTCCGGTGTCGTAGTTGCCCGAATCGTCATAACTGCCCGAGTCCTGCTGTCCGGAATCGTCCACATTCTGCGCGTCGTAATTGCCGCCATCGTCCGCCCGGTAATCGTCCTGTTGAGGCTGGTCGTAGTAATTATTCACCGTCTCTTCCACCGGCGCGCCCGGGCCATATCCACCACCGCCGCCGAAGAACCCTCCGCCGCCGCCATATCCCGGATGCGAAAACAGCGACTGAATTCCTTCGAACGCCAGCGCGCCCGCTGCAACGCCGGCCGCCGTCTGCGCTGCCCCGCGCAAAAAACTCGGCGCGCCGCTGCCCGGACTCGGCATATACGAAGGAGGTGGAGGCGCATATTGCGGCGGAGGCGCAGCCGCATACTGCTGCTGGCCGGAATACCCGCCGGATGCGCGCGGCGCTTGTTGGCCCCCCAGAAAACTGCCTCCCGATCCCACTTGCGCCGGTTGCCCAGCCCTTTGCTGCAAATCGTGTAACTGCTGTTGCGCATTCTGCAGCGCCAGGTTTTGAATCAGCACCGTCTGCGTCATCAGGTACAGCGCGTCCGGCCGCGAGCCGATCCGTTTCCGGATAAAATCTTCCGCCTCTGCATCTTTGGGCGGTTCCGGAGTTTGCGCGAACTTATTCGCCAAATCCTCCAGCATCTTGCGTTCGTCAGGTGTCATATTGTTCCTTAATAGCGCTCTTCTATAAGACGCGGTTGCAATCCGTTCGGTTCAGCCCCATTCCCTCAACTTCCCGCATTGTTATGACAACCCGCGCTTGATTCGCCGCGTCTTTCATGACAGTGTAAGAAGTAGAAATGCCAGGTGCCGGAGCAGCCCCTTTTCCCCTGCCGAAAGAGGAGCTTAGACCTCCCGACAAACCTGATGTGTTCAGGAGAACGTCCTCCATGTTAGTCGAATCGACCCCGTCCGTCGAGCAGGAAATCAACCCGTGGGAATCGGCCGCGCATCGTTTCGATGAGGCGGCAGAGCTACTGAAGCTGGAAGACGGCATTCGTAAAGTCCTGCGCCTGCCGACCATGGAACTCACGGTCCACATCCCTGTCATGCTCGATGACGGCCGCATCGAGGTATTCACCGGTTATCGCGTTCAGCATTCCATCGCTCGCGGCCCAGCCAAAGGCGGGATTCGTTTCGCGCCCGATGTTTCGATCGATGAAGTGCGCGCCCTCGCGGCCTGGATGACCTGGAAATGCGCGGTCGTGAACATCCCTTTCGGCGGCGGCAAAGGCGGCGTCATCTGCGAGCCGCAACTGCTCAGCGAATCTGAATTGGAGCGCATCACGCGCCGCTACACCGCCGAAATCTGCGAATTCATCGGCCCCGAGCGAGACGTTCCCGCGCCCGATGTCAACACCAATGAGCAGACCATGGCCTGGATCATGGATACCTATTCCATGCATAAGCGCCACACCGTCACCGCGGTCGTCACCGGCAAACCATTAGAACTCGGCGGTTCGCTCGGCCGCCCCGAAGCCACCGGAAGAGGCTGCATGATCGTCACTATGCAAGCCTTGAAGCGCCTTGGCATCTCGCCCGAAAATGCCCGCGTCATCATTCAAGGCTTCGGCAATGTCGGCGGCATGGCCGCCCGCCTGATGAGCCGCCAAGGCTTTCACATAACCTGCATCATCGAATACGATGGCGCCGTCTACAATCCGCACGGCCTCGACATCGAAGCCTTGATGCTGCACCGCCGCGAAACCGGCTCGATCACGGGCTTCCCCGAAGCCGAAGATATCGACAAAGATGCAGCCCTGCTCATGCCTTGCGAGGTCCTGATCCCCGCCGCGCGCGAAAACGTCATCACTTCTTTGAACGCCGACCGCATCAAAGCCAAAGTTCTCTGCGAAGGCGCGAACGGCCCAACCACCTTCCTCGCCGATTCCATCCTTCGCGATAAAAAAGTCTTCGTCATTCCCGACATCCTCGCCAACGCCGGCGGCGTCACCGTTTCTTACTTCGAATGGGTGCAAGACCGGGGAGGCTATTTCTGGAGGGAGGACGAAGTGAATAGCCGCCTCGAAGAAATCATGGTCGCCAGCTTCAACGACGTCACCGGCTACGCCGAAAAACACGGTGTGCACAATCGCACCGCGGCCTACATGCTCGCCCTCAATCGCGTCGCCAACGCAATCAAACGCCGCGGGCTATACGCGTAGAGCAGCGCAGATTGACAGCTTGCGCCTGAGAAACTAGACTCTTCGACATGGAAGTAAATCTCACACCCGAGAAGGAAGCTCAACTTGAGCAGCGTGCGGCCTGGAGTCGTCGCAACACCTCTCAAGTAATTGAAGAAGCCCTAGATCGCTTGTTGGAAGAAGACGCCGCTTTCCGATCTGCCGTTCAACAGGGACTTGATTCTCTCGATCGCGGTGAGTACTTAACCGAAGAGGAAATGGCTGCGCGTGTTCAGGAGATGCTTCGCGATTGAAGCTGCTGCGCTGGTCGCCGCAAGCTGCACAAGATCAATCCACGAGGTCGTTTAATAAATGACCTCTGAACCCTCTACGCCGCTCATGCGGCAGTATCAAGCCGCCAAACAACAGGTTGCCGGCGCTCTCCTGCTGTTCCGTCTCGGCGACTTCTACGAACTCTTCTACGATGACGCCGTCACCGCCTCGCGCGAGCTCGAAATCACTCTCACCGCCCGCAACAAGGAACGCGGCGATCCCATCCCGATGTGCGGCGTCCCCTATCACGCGTCTGATAACTACATCGCCCGCCTGATCCAGCGCGGTTATCGCGTCGCCATCTGCGAGCAGATGGAAGAAGCTGGTCCCGGCAAGAAACTCGTCCGCCGCGAAGTCACGCGCATCGTCACGCCCGGCACCGCAACTGATTCCAATCTGCTCCGCTCGCACGAAAACAATTACCTCGCCGCGGTATTCAGCAAGTCCGCCCGCGCTGGTCTCGCCTACGCCGATATCTCGACCGGCGAATTTCGCACCACGGAGCTCACCGATGACGAACTGCTCCCCGCGCTCGAAACTCTGAATATCCGCGAAGTTCTTCACCCCGAAGGCCAGCCCGCCGGCGCGCAATGCCTCGAAACGCCGCTCGACGCGTGGGTCTTTGGCGCCGATTACGCTGGACGTCAGATTCTCGAAGCGTTCAATCTGCTCTCGCTCGATGGTTGCGGCCTCGCCGGCAAGCCGCTTGCAACCGCCGCCGCGGGCGCCGTTCTGCATTATCTGCGCGAAACCCAGAAATCCGCCTTAGAACATTTAAACCGCCCGGCGTTTTATCAGCGAAACGACCACATGGTGCTCGACGCAGCCACCATTCGCAATCTCGAGCTCGTCGATCCGCTCTTTGCCGGCGAATCTCGCGAGGCCACGCTTATCCACGTCCTCGATCACACCTCGACGGGCATGGGTGGCCGTCTTCTCCGGCGCCGTCTCCTGAATCCCTCCTGCGATCAATCCGAAATCGAATCGCGCCTCGACGCTGTCGCCGAACTCGCCTCCAAAGTCATCCTCCGCGGCGATCTCCGCAAATCGCTCGACAAAATTCAGGATCTCGAGCGCCTGCTCTCAAAGGTTACGCTCGGAACCGCCACGCCCCGCGACATGCTCGCGCTCGGCCGATCCCTTGCTCAATTACCCGAAATCGCAGCGCTCACACAGAAGCTCGAAACTCCGCGCCTGCGTACCGAAATCGATCTCGTCTCCGATCTCCGCGACCAGATCCTTCGCTCCATCTCCGACGAGCCGCCCGTCAATCTCGCCGACGGCGGCGCCATCCGAGATGGTGCCAATGCCGAACTCGATGAACTGCGCGATATCAGCCGCAACAGCCGCCAGTACATCGCCGCCATCGAAGCCCGCGAGCGCACCCGCACCGGCATTCAATCGCTCAAAGTCCGCTTCAACAACGTTTTCGGCTATTACATCGAGATCTCGAAATCCAACCTCCACCTCGCGCCCTCCGATTACGAGCGCAAACAAACCCTCGCCAACGCCGAGCGCTTCACCACTCCCGAGCTCAAAGAGCTCGAATCCAAAGTGCTTGCCGCCGAAGAAAAAATCCTCACCCTGGAGCGCGAAATTTTCCAGCAGCTCCGCGCCTTCGCCGCCGCTCACGCCGAACGCATTAAGTCGGCGGGTGCTGCCATCGCCGAACTCGACGTTTCAGCCAACCTCGCCCAGGTCGCCGCTGAAAACCGCTACAAGCGCCCGCGCTTCTCGAACACTGGCGAAATGCGCATCGACTCCGGCCGCCATCCCGTCATCGAAAAGCTCACCGAACGCGATGCCGTGCGCTTCATCCCCAACGATCTTTACCTGCACTCGGAAGGCGATTTCATCGGCGTCATCACCGGTCCCAACATGGGTGGGAAATCCACCTATCTGCGCCAGGCCGCGCTCATCCTGATCCTCGCCCAAACCGGCTCCTTCGTCCCCGCCGACGCCGCGCTGCTCCCCGTCGTCGATCGCGTTTATACCCGAATCGGCGCCGCCGATAACCTCGCCCGCGGCAGAAGCACCTTCATGGTCGAGATGACCGAAGCCGCCGCCATCCTCAATACTGCCTCATCTAACAGCTTCATAGTATTGGACGAGATCGGCCGCGGCACCTCCACCTATGACGGTCTTGCCCTCGCCTGGGCAGTCGTCGAGTACATTCACGATCGCATCCAAGGGAAAACCCTGTTTGCGACCCACTATCACGAGCTCACAGACCTCGCAGATCTACTTTCTGGCGTAAGAAATTTACACGTCGCTGTAAAAGAATCCGGCGACCGTATCTTATTCATTAGAAAGGTAGAACCAGGTGCCGCCGACCGCTCTTATGGCATCGAAGTAGCCCGCTTAGCCGGTCTACCCTTGCAGGTAATCGAGCGCGCGAGGTCGATTTTGTTGCATCATGAAGTAAGGGCACACTCCGTAACGGAGGAGTTGGCCCCGGGCGACGCCAATGCGCCCCTTCAGATTAGACTTTTCGAGCCCATGAATCAGGGGCTCGCCGATCGGATCCGGGCGTTGAATATCAACGAACTGCGGCCGGTTGAAGCTTTGCAGATTCTGCAAGATTTGCAGCAAGAGTTGCTAAAGAGATGAGAATAGCAGGTATCATGAGCGGGACTTCGCTCGACGGGATCGATGTAGCGATCATCGATATCACCGGTTCGGGCTTCAGGGCGAAAATTAACGTCCTGACGAGTCACTCGGTCCCTTATCCACGAAAGATCCGTGAGGCGCTACTCGCCATTTCGAACACCAGCGCCTTCACGGGAGATATATCCCGGCTGAATTTCCTCCTCGGTGAATTATACGCCGAGGCCCTTGAGGAGACGGCTGAGCGTGCGCAGATTCCGCTTGACACTGTCAAGCTGATCGGCTGCCACGGCCAGACCATTTTCCACGAAGGGCAGGGAACTCAGTACCTCGGCAAGAAAGTTGCGAGCACGTTCCAGATTGGCGAATCGAGCGTCATCAGCGAGCGCACGGGCATCGATGTCATTTCGAATTTCCGTGAGCGCGATATGGCGGCCGGCGGCAAAGGTGCGCCGCTCGTGCCGTATCTCGACTACATGCTGATGCGTCATCGTGGGCGCGGTCGTGTCGCCGTCAACATCGGCGGCATCGCCAACCTCACCGCGATTCCTCCCAATACCAATACGGATCGCGTGATCGCCTTCGACACCGGCCCCGGCAACCTGGTGATCGATCAACTGGTCAGCCGCATCACGCAGGGCCGCCAGACTTACGATCGCGATGGCGCCGTTGCGGCTGTGGGCGATATCGATCCCAAGCTGCTCGCGAAGCTGCTGCGCGATAAATATTTTCGCGCCAGGCCGCCCAAAACTGCCGGCCGCGAGCAGTACGGCTCGGAGTTTGTGTCCAAGCTCCTCGATACGGAACTCAGCAGCGAGGATCTGATCGCAACCGCCACGGCTCTTACAGCGGAAAGCATCGCAGCCGCGGTGCGCAATTTCGTGCTGACCGAAATGCGCGTCGACGAGATCTTCGTCTCGGGCGGCGGCACGCACAATCCGACCATGATGCGCATGCTTCGCAAAGCCATGGGCGAGATCCCGGTGAAAGAAAGCACCGAAGTCGGTCTCGATGTGGACGCGAAGGAAGCCATTGCATTCGCCGTGATGGCCTATGAGACGGCGCATTGCCGGCCTTCGAATGTGCCCATGGCAACTGGCGCCAAGCGCCCCGTCGTGCTCGGCAAAGTCACCCAGAACGGCAACACAAACGGCACCGCCAACGGCGCCACTCCGATAAACGGAACCGCTCACGCCTCCGCCACCGCGACGCACAAGCCCAAAGCCACGCGTCCCGCGAAGGTCAACCGTCAGGCCGTCACGCCCAAAGCCAAAGCCGCCGCGCGATAATTCGGTACCGGCAGCGCGTTTGACACAACGCGCTCCTCGCCCCTACACTGGCCAACATGGACGTTCACTTCGCGCCTGCGACCGAAGCCAAACTGAATCAGCTCGCCGCCGAACGCGGACGTGATCCGAAGTCGCTCGTGTGTGAGGCCGTCGAACGCTTTATCGATTACGATGAGTGGTTCATCCGTGAAGTCGAAAAAGGCTTGGCGCAAATCGACAACGGCGAATTACTCGACCACCAGGAAGTAGGCAGCCCCCTTAAACAGATCATAGCTGACAAGCTGCACCGCTGATAGCACTGCTTCCGGCCTAACGGTGTTTCCACTACGAGGCCGCCCCGGTAAGAAACTGGGAACGCGCGAACTCGTAATTCCATCACTTCCGTATATCGTCGTTTATCGAGTTACCGCAGACTTCGTATACATCGCTCGAATCCTTCACGGCGCGCAGAAATGGCCCTGAGACTGGGCCGCAATCGATGCTCAACATCCTACTTCGGCGACGCCGCCCAATACGCGCGATGGCCGATGTAATCCGGATCCGGCAAGTTACTCAAGATCACTCGCCGTAGTTTCAAAATGTTGAGCTCGCCCTGTTCGGTGTAGAGAATCTTCCCACCGGGAGCCAGCAGCACCGTATACGGCACGCCCGCCTGCCAATTTGGATCGAACGCCGCCTGCATCTGGTCCGTATCCGTCGATCCAAATAACAGATTCCGGCTCGACGCGTGCAGCCGATCGAGCATCTTCAACACGCCAGCCTTTTCATCCGGCATGTTCGCCGAGACCGTCACAAAATCGAAATCGCGCAGCCGGTACATCCGCCACGTCGTCTCCAGATCCGGCAATTCATGCACGCAAGGCCCGCACCAAGTGGCCCAAAAATTCACCAGCAGCACCTTGTCCGTATGGTTCGCGCGCAGCTTCTTCAGATCCTCGATCGAAGCCAGCGTCACATTCACAGGCTCCGCCGCAATCTTCTTCGCCTCTTCTTGCCTCCCGCCTTCTTTCTCAATCCACTTCGTCGAGCAACCAAACACGCCCGTGTGCGCGACCGGAACCGGCTTGCCCGCGAGCAGCGCTTCAATCGCATTGCGTGCATCCTGCGTTTTCACTAGCGATTCGCGCTGGCTGTTATCCACGCGCCCCTCATACCGCAACTTTCTTTGTTCATCGAAAATAAACACGTGCGGCGTCGCCTTTGGCCCGTATGCTCGCGCAACAGCCTGCGTCTCGCCATCGTAAAGATAAGGAAAATCGAAGTGCCGGTACGCCGCGCGAATCTTCATCTCGTCCAGACTGTCGCTCACGTCCGTGTACCCCAGCTCATCCAGGCGAATCGCATCCGGGTTGTTCGGTTGAATCGCAACCAGCGCCACGCCCTTGTCCCGATAATCGTCGGCCAGCTTCTTGATGCGGGTTTCGTACATCTGCGCCGTCGGACAGTGATCGCACGTAAACACAATAACCAGAATCTTGCTCGATGAGTAGTCGCTCAGCGTATGAGTTTTCCCGTCCACGCCCGGTAGCGAAAAATTCGGCGCAGGCGAACCCAGCGCCAATGTCGGATGCGGTTCATCACCCCAGGCAGTGAATGCAATCAGGAAAACAGTAAGTACACGGAACATATTCTCAGACTACCCCGCAATTTTCCTCGAACTTTCTCCGCCCGTCTCGCATCTCTACCCTGGAATCAAATTATGACTGCCAAAGAAGCCAAATCCACCCACGAAGTCGCCATTACACTCGTCCGCCTCTGCTCGCAAGGCAAGTTTGAGCAAGCCGCGGAAGAACTCTATTCACCCGACTATCGTCAGCGTCGAAGCCGGCGCGCCTCCCGGACAATCGCCCGAGAGCAAAGGTATCGACGCCGTGCGAGCCAAAGGCAAATGGTGGGTCGAAAACCACGAAGTCCACTCCAGCACGGTCGAAGGCCCGCTCGTCGCCGGCGCTTACTTCGCCGTCACCTTTAAAATGGACATCACTTTCAAGCCGGAATCGCGACGTTTCCAGATGGAAGAAATCGGACTGTACAAAGTTGCCGACGGCAAAATCGTGCACGAACAGTTCTTCTACAGCATGTAGCCGTCGATCTTTCTCCAAGCGAAGCCGACGAGCGAGCCATCGCAGCGGCGAGACCGGCGCCTCTATGGGGTTGCTCCTCGTTCCGATCTCCGCCGCCACTGCGCTGTCGCGCGCCTCAAACCAAGTCTGCTAACCTGCTGAACAGGGCCGCTCCCTCCGTCCAATCGCAAGTTCCATGACTCTCGAGATCAAACGCTGCTTCTTTTGAGCTGATATCAAGGCTGAGGCCGTGAGCCTCAAAAGCGATCTGGAACAGAAACTGCATGTTCCGATTCGGGTACGAGCCGGCGCTCCCGGCTCCTTCACTGTTCTCCTCAATGGCGAACAGATCTTTTCCAAGAAGCAGGCCGGCCGTTCGCCAGATCCCGCCGAAATCATTCGCTTGGTCCGCGAAAAAACTCCGCAGGCCTAGACTGCTGCCGCTACTCCCGAATCATCCCAATCGTCATCAGCCACGTTTCCATCAACTGCGGCCATTCTGTGATCGGAAATTTCGTGCGCCGCAATCCAAATGCATGCCCGCCCTGCGCATATAAATGCATTTCTACCGGAACCCCGGCGTTCTTCAGCGCGATGTAATAAACCAGCGAGTTGTTTACGCTATCAACTGGATCATTCTCAGCCTGCAGCAAAAAGGTCGAAGGCGTCTCGCGGGTAACAGGAACATTCGGATTCAATTCAAATTTCTTGTCGTCGATCCAGAGATGCCCTGGATAAAGCGCTGCTGCAAAATCCGGACGGCAGCTTACCTGGTCAGCCGCATCCACCGCCGGATACGAACGCTTGTCGAAATGCGTGCTGATGTCCGTTACCAGGTGCCCGCCTGCTGAGAATCCAAGCACGCCGATCTTGTGCGGATCGATGCGATACTGCGCTGCGTGAAAAGCGCACCAGCCCTAGCGTTCTCTGCGCATCCTCCAGCGCCATCGGAGCTTTCGGATTCACCTGGCAATCGCAACCTTCTTCCCAATGCGGCCCCGTGTTCGGTACGCGGTACTTCAAAAGCACGCACGTGATTCCCCTGGATGTCAGCTCATCGCAGACTTCCGTGCCTTCCAGGTCGATTGCTAGTATCTGATACCCTCCGCCAGGAAACACAATGATCGCGGCCCCGCGATTCTTTCCCTTCGGCGAATAGACCGTCATCGTCGGCCGTGAGACGTTGCTCACCTTAACCCACGGTCTACCGGCGACTGACGAGTTGACGGTCGCAAAAGCCTCCGCGCCCGTCGTAGACTGCGCATCCGGCGGCGTCTCCGGCCAGATCGGCACTTGTGTGTGGCCCGGTGACGGCTGCCACCCAGGGCTCTGCGCCAATATGCTGGCGCAAGCAGATATCAAAAGTAAGATCAGCGCTTTCATATTTCAAAATGACAATCCGGATCTTCGTGGTATTTTCGTTATGGCTGAAATCGAGTAGGTGCGCAACCTTGTCTTTTCGTTAGTGTTGGGTTACATCGCGCTATTCGTGCCGGTATGCAGTCATCGACCGGTTACTGCCACGCTTTGGACCCTCGATAAGGCCGGGTACCCTTACAGGCTGAATCCTGCAAGCGGAAAGCTCCAACTGATACCGGGCTCACTGGCGCACATCGCCGAGGGCGCCGACGGAGACGTCTGGGGGCTGGGGGGCAGTCACGAGATTTTTCATTTCTTGCCATCTCAGCAGGACTGGTATCTGGATGTCGGCCAGCTCGCCACTCTGTCCATAGGCTCGCTTAAAAACGCTTGGGGCCTCGATCCCGATGGCGGCATATTTCATTACAAACCCGAATTTGATGTGTGGGTGAGCGTTCCCGGCAAATTTTCCCACATTTCGGCCGCCCCGGACGGCGCCGTATGGGGAATCGGGAAGTCTGGCAAGGTGTATCAGTGGGATGCCAAGCGGAAGAGCTGGATCGCCATGCCGGGTTCTCTATCGGATATCGTCGTGGGCAGCAGCGCCAGCGTCTGGGGTGTCGACTTAACGCATCGCGTCGTGCGATTCGACGCCGCGCGCCGGACGTGGCAATCGATTCCAGGAGATCTCACCCAGCTTGCAGTTGGTGCAAATGGGGATGTCTGGGGACTCGACAGTGCAGGCCACGTTTACCGCTTCAACCCGTCGTCTCAAAGCTTCACAAATGTGCCGGGCTCATTCGCAAAAATTGCTGTAGCCGCGGATGGCACAGCATGGGGTCTCACTGCCAAAGGCGAACTTTCGCGGTTTGACTCCGCAACCGAAACCTGGAAATCGATCCCTGGAACGTTTGCCCAAATCGCAGTGGGTTGAAGTGAGTAATCGCCGCCGCTTCCCCGCGGTTGCTTCGGTTCATCCATTCTGCGGACGAGCTTACTTCCCGTTGCTGGTGATTCTGACGTGACCCCAGTTTCCGTCCACTAAGTTATACGAAATCTCGCGGCCGGTTACTGCTGGACGGCTCCGGTCGATCGCACCTCCGTGCCGGATGTCAGCGAATCCGAGGGATTTTCCACGATTAAGTCCTGTGCTGTAAGCCCGGAAAGCACTTCCACTTCGGTTCCATAATCGCGACCGATAGTGATCGGCGCCAGTTCAGCCTTGTTATTCCGAACCACTGCTACTTCCATGCCATTGGAGCGGAAAATCAATGTGTTCACGGGAATCACTACGGCAGCGGTCCCGGATTTCAGCTTAAGGTGTACCGATAGAAATGCACCGGGCAGCAACTCGCCAGTCGGGTTGTCGACGTCTACTTCGGTCAGCAGCGTGCGCGATACCGGGTCAATCGAATCGGAGGTCCGCACGATCCGTCCAGGGAAACGCCTGCCGGGAAATTCCGCTTGCGTGAGGAAGGCTGGAACAGCGGCCTTCACGCCGCGCGAATACTGCTGGGGCACATTGATGTAAACACGCAACCGGCTGGTAGCGGCTATGTCGAAAAGTTCCTTGCCGGGGGCATTTGCGCCGGCATCGATCAACGCGCCAATGTCAATGTTACGCGCAGTGATTACGCCATCAAAAGGAGCATAGACTTTCTGAAAATGCTGAGTCTCCTGCAGCCGCCGCACGTTGAAGGCAGCCGAATCGAGCATCGCCTTCTTCGCGTTCATGTCGCCGACAGCGTTGTCCACATCCTGTTTTGCGACGGAATCAGTCTTGAATAATGTCTGATAGCGCGCGGCCGTGGTTTTAGCGAGGCCGTAATTAGCCTGAGCTGTTGCCAAGTCGGCGCGGGCCTGATCGAGCTGGCGGTCGATTTCAGGAGTCTCAATAATCGCCAAGAGCTGGCCGGCTTTGACGTGCGCACCAATATCGAAATTCCAGTTCTTCAAATAACCATTCGTGCGCGCATAAATCGGCGTGGCGACATAAGCCTGGGCGTTGCCGGGAAGCACCACCTCTTCCACGTTTCCGCCGGTTTTCGCATGAATGACGCTCACCGTAGGGATCGCCCTCTCCAGCGACTGATGTTTCAGAGCGGTCGCGGCGTCCACGCGTGACGCAATCCCGTGGAAGATGTCGTAGGCGATTGCGGCCGCAACAGCACAGATCACAACCACGATCAGGATGTGAAACGATGTCGGGACGCGCCGTATCGTTTCCCGCTCGGGGCCGACGGTTTGCTGCCGTGCTCATCGATCGTAAGCTCCTTCGGAGCGGGCGCGTGCCCGGCTATGCAGAAATGCGAAAACCGCCGGGACGAACGTCAGGGTCGCGACGGTTGCGAGGAGCAGGCCGCCGATAACTGCGCGCCCCAGCGGAGCATTTTGTTCCCCGCCTTCGCCCATCCCCAGCGCCATGGGAACCATGCCGATAATCATCGCCAAAGCGGTCATGATGACGGGACGGAAGCGCGTGAAGCCTGCAGCCTTTGCCGCGCTTACAGGATCGCCGGATTCGTGCATAGACTCTTTCGCGAAACTGACCACCAGGATGCTGTTGGCGGTAGCGACACCCATGCACATGATGGCGCCCATCATTGCAGGCACGCTGAGCGTCGTGTGACTCGTAAATAGCATTAGAAGGATGCCTGCCAGCGCCGCGGGCAATGCCGTAATAATGATGAACGGATCGAGCCAGGATTGAAAATTCACTACGATCAGCAGATACACCAACAGGATCGCGAACAACAGGCCGCCGATCAGTCCCAAAAACGATTCACGCATGGTCTCCATCTGCCCGCGGATGACCATCTCGGACCCGCGGACCAGGTTCCGGCGATTGGCATCCACAATCCGCTCGACATCGGCGCCCACCGCAGCCAGATCCCGGCCGTCCGGTGCGCCGAATATGTCGATCGTCCGCTGAATATCGTAGTGGTTCACCACGGCCATTCCATTGCCGCGGCTGATGGAGGTGACATCGTTGAGTATCTCGGAGGTTCTGGGCTGTGCCGCCGTCAGCGGCAGGTTACGCAGATCTTGTAAGGATTCGACGTCGTATTGGGGTACCTCGGTGACTACGTTGTAACTCACGCCGTTTTGAGGGTTCAGCCAGAAGGTTGGCTGCGTTTGAAAACTGCCGCTCAGTGAGATCAGCAGACTTTGGGCCACATCGGATTGTGTGTAGCCGCTTTCGGCAGCCTTGGTGCGATCCGTGAACACGTGCAGTTTAGGCTGATCGAAAGTCTGTTGGATGCGAAGATCGGCGATACCCGGGACGCGCCGCATTTGGTTCATCATGCGATCAGCCAGGTTGCGATTCGCTTCCACATTCTTACCGACAATCTGGACGTCGATGGGTGCGGGCAGGCCGAAGTTCAGAATCTGACTGACGATATCGTCGGGCAGAAAATAAAACTCGGTGCCGGGAAATTCCTGCGGCAACTCATTCCGCAAAAGACGCACGAATTCCTCGGTCGGGCGGTGCTCTGGCGTGAGTGAAACCATGATGTCGGCATCGGCCGAGCCCACCGGCGCCGAATTGCTGTAGATCGTGTTGATGCTGCTATATGGCAATCCGATCTCATCCAGGATATTGAGCAACTGATTGCCGGGAATGTGGCGCCGGATGGACGTTTCCACCAGATCGCAGATTCGCGCAGTCTCTTCGATGCGGGTTCCTGTTTTTGTTCGTAGATGCAACTTGAATTGACCCGCATCGGATGTCGGGAAGAAGTCCTGGCCGATCCAGGGATACAGCAGGAACGCGGAAAGGCAGAGGAGCAGAAACACCGGCAGAAACATCACCCGCCGGCGAATTAGTACCGCAAGCATACCTTCATAGCGCTCACGCAGGCGATCAAAACCACGCTCGAATGATCGCTGGAAAAGCACCAAAGGATTGCGCGTCGGCCCATGATGCTGATGCTTCAGCAGGTACTTCGCTAAGGTCGGCACAAGAGTACGCGAGAGGCCGTAGGAAGCAAGCATCGCGAATACGACTGCTTCGGCAAGCGGCACGAACAGGTAGCGCGCTACGCCACTGAGAAAGAACATCGGCAGGAAAACGATGCAGATGCACAGTGTGGATACTAAAGCCGGGACAGCAATCTGCGAAGCGCCATCCAGGATCGCCCGCTCGATTTCCTTACCTTGGTCCAGATTCCGGTTGACGTTTTCGATCTCCACCGTCGCGTCGTCGACCAGAATTCCCACCGCCAGCGCCAAGCCTCCGAGCGTCATGATGTTGATCGTTTCGTGCAGGACACTGAGCACGATGATCGACGTAAGAATCGAGAGCGGGATCGAGATTGCGATGATTAACGTGCTACGCCAACTTCCGAGAAACAGCAGGATCATCAGTGCCGTCAGAGCCGCCGCGATCACTGCCTCGCGAATGACGGCGGCGATCGAGGCTCGCACGAAAATCGATTGATCCGCAAGCGGCTGAATCTTCAATTCCGGCGGCAACGTCGCCGACACCACCGGCAGCAGCTTGCGGATGCCGTTCACCACGGCTAGAGTCGAAGCGTTGCCGGCCTTAAGAACCGTGAGCAACACGCCGCGCCGGCCATCTTGCCGGACGATATTCGTTTGCGGCGCAAAGCCATCGCGCACGTACCCAACATCCCGGATGTATATCGGCGAGCCGTTCACAACTTTCACCGGAAAATTGTTGAACGCTTCGACTGTGGCCGGAGATGAATTCAGATCCACGTCGTACTCGAACTGGCCGATCTTTGACGTGCCCGCCGGAATGATGAGGTTCTGGTTAGCGATGGCCGCGGTGATATCGGCTGGCGACAAGCCCTTTGACTCCATTGCCGCTGGGTTGATATCGACCATAATTTCCCGCTGCTTGCCGCCATAAGGATAGGGAATCGCGCAGCCGGGAATAGTCACCAGCCGCGTGCGGATGAAGTTGACGCCGTAGTCGAATAGAGCCTCCTCAGTGAGTCCACGCCCGGAAAGACCCAGCTGGATGATGGGCACGCTGGAAGCGTTGTAGGCCACGAGAAACGGCGCGGTTGTACCGGGCGGCAAGGACCGGAGCACCGGCTGTGAAATGGCGCTGACCTGGGCCATTGCCGCGTTGATATTAACGTCGGGTTGGAAGAAGACCTTGATAATGGCGCGACCGTTGATCGACTGAGACTCAATGTGCTCGACGTCATTGACCGTGGTCGTCAGCGAGCGTTCGTATATAGAGGTAATCCGCTCTTCCATCTCCTGCGCATTCAGGCCCGTATAGTTGAACGCTGCGGCGATTACCGGAATGTCGATATTCGGAAAAATGTCCGTCGGGGTTCTAAGGATGACAACGGGAGCCAGAATCAGTATGAGCAGCGCCAACACAATAAATGTGTACGGGCGCGCCAGTGCGACTCGGACGATCCACATTCCTGGTTACTCCAAAGGTTAGCGGCCGCGATCAAATAGTAGACACGGCGTTTCGTAATTCGTATATTCAAGATTGTCGCACGGGATGGCCACTGCTCAAGAAAACGCGCGCGGGAGAGGCCGGCCGCGTGACGAGTCCGCGCGCCGAAGAATCCTGAAGGCGGCACTCGAACTGATGGACACAACGGGTTTTGCCCAGATAACCGTCGAAGGCATCGCCGAGCGCGCCGGCGCCAGTAAGGCCACTGTATATCGCTGGTGGCCAAACAAGGCGGCCGTGGTGATTGAGGCGTTCCGTGAAGCGACAGCGCCGCAACTGCCTCTGCGGAACACTGGAACGCTGCGCCGCGATTTGACTACCCAGCTCCGCAACTTCTCGCGTGTGTTATCGGGCCGGGGCGGCCGTATGCTGCGATCGTTCATTGCGGCCGGCATGAGCGATCCTGCCGTGGCGGCGGCATTTCGTTCAACCTGGAGCGCACCGCGCCGCGCCGAGGCCAAACAGATGCTGCGCCAAAAACAGGTGAGCGGGCAATTGCGGGACGATGCCGATCTTGACCTGGTGCTGGACGTCTTGTACGCGCCATTGTATTACCGCTTCTTGGTCAAGAATGAGCCACCTTCTCAGAAGTATGCGGAAGCCGTCGCTGAGTTGCTGATCCGGGCATTAGAGCAAATCGATCACAATTAACTCACCGTCCTCGCAGTGGCGGCCCCCAACTCGGGACCTGACCGCGCCATCCTGATCACCGATGCTTTGCAGGCGACGGGAATGCCAGATGGCGTCTACAGGTTGGGCGAAACAAGGGTGCATGTCCAAGATGGCGCTGTGTTACAGACGACGGAGTTCTTGCGGAAGCGTTCTTACTCTCGATGAATCTGTGAGAAGAATGCGTGCTTTCACAGGTGCTGATTTGGCCATTTCGATCCAGCTGGCGTGGCGAAATCCACATCGCATGTTCGGATGGCCGGACGACTTCGGAGTAGGTTCAGACGCAAGACTGAATGTATACAGTGACGACGGCGCGCGCCGTGCCACCATTCTTCGCGGCGTGCTGCTGCAGTAGAAGCTTGTTGAACTGATTGCCGTAATCAAGCCTTACCATTGGAAATCATGTCGGCTCATCCGCCACTGCCGTCCTTGCTTTCGAAGGTCCTCATCGGGCTAGAGCAGGCGTATTCAGCAAACGGCGCGGGGCGCTCTGGAATGCCGTCGCTCGATCTCTGGGCGAATCTTCTTCGGGTACTTAATGCGCAAGGAACCGTTCTTCGTGAATTACCACCGCTGCTTCGCTTGTCCAAGCGAGCTGTGAGGACGAGAATAGCGACTGCCATCAGAGCCGGATGGGTCCAGCAGTTCAAAGCCGCGCGAGACCAAGCCACCCTACAGCTCACATTGCGTGGGGCGGATGTCGCCACTCGCTGGAAGTCACTGCGGACTGCCGCTGAAGAACAGTGGTGCACACAGGTAGGTCCGCAAGCAGCACTTGAGTTCCGCAAGTCGCTGGAGAACATCGTCCTCGCTCTCCCCCTGGAACACCCGCATTGTCCAGCGAGCTATGGGCCAGCAGATGCGAGCATCACCGGCGGCAACGGATCGGACTGGGAACGGGTATCGCGCGGGCAGCAAGATACTGTTTCGGATTTGCCGTTATCCGCGCTGGTTTCGCAAGCCCTCGTTGCCTTTGCCATAGATTACGAGGAGTTGTCGCCCGTGGCGCTCTCCCTGAGCGCATCCGTGATCAAGCGCATTCCTCCGGAAGGAAGGCCGCTGCGCGGGCTCGCCAACTCGGTTGGCGTCTCGGCACTCGTTCGTCACGGGTTTGTTTACGCAAGCGGCGATCGCGGGCGCCAAACAGTACACCTTACGCAAAAAGGTGCGGCGGTAAGCGAAGCCTTTGATCGGCAAATGCAAGCGGTCGAAACCCGCTGGCGGGATCGATCCGGTCACAAGCCGATCGCGGCATTGCGCCTGGCTTTGGAACGAGTGACTGAAACGGGCGCGGCCGTTCGCAAATTTTGAAAACAATTCTCCCGAAGCGCCTCAGCACCTTACCCGCTCCACCAACCATCCCTCCGCACCAGTTCGCGCAAAATCTCGCGCCAGAGCACATCCGTGCCCGGTTCCCAGAATCAGCCACTACTATGGCTGATCCTTCGACTGCATCAGACCTGTGGTTCACGCGGGTCACGCTGCCCGAGTTGTAGAACTTTATAACGCTTCGTATCAGCCGAGCTATCCCGGGCGGATTGCTCCAGCTTCTTGACGGCATCCGGCCCGAGCTTCTGGAGTACCCGCGTATTGATCTCCACTTCCGTGAGAGTCATGAGCCTGTTCTCCAATCGCGATCCAGCCGCCTCTTTCGCATCGTCGCGCTTATCGATGGCGGCAACGGCAGCGGCGGCCAGCCTTCTCGATCCAGGTCTGAATCGTTAACACGCCCTTGTCGAACATCGTGATGTTCGTGTTCTTCAAGACTGTTTCGAAGCCGAATACGCCAAAGAACGGCGCAAACAGAAAATAGTATGGCTTGAGACTCTCCGGCAATTTCACGACGGCAACGGTGGCAAGTACCGTCGTGATGACGTTACCAAAACACAGAACCAGGACGTACGTGAGCGAAGGAGTAAGAAGCAGGAAGCTAGATCTGTCTTCGCACGCGAGGGTATCTCCACAGCGGCGATCAGTATAGACAATCCGATCGCAATAAGGATCGACCAAAAGAAATCGGATTGTGACAAAGAGGCCTTGATCAGGGCTGTGTCGTCGTTCATTCCGCGAGACGCAGCTGGCGCTCGGCCACCAACCCGTTTGCGGTGACCGAATACCTGTTGAAATCTTCAATGGACGCAGGCCGCTCTTTGATCAGATCCGCCTCTTTCAGCTTTTGAACGGCGTCCTCCAATTGCTGCCTGTCTGGGGAATTAGCGTCGGGATTGGGTAGTGGCTCAATTTGAAATCGGCTGATCTTGACTTCTAGAACTAGTGTGTAACGCTAGTGTTATGCCGAACCGCTCAAGCAATCGAGGTAAGGGCAAACTGGACGTAAACCAGATGGCCCATCAAACGATTCTCATCGCAACCGGCCAAATGGAGAAGCCGAAAGAGCCAGAGAAGAATCCTGCTGCCGTAACGCTCGGACGGCTAGGAGGGCTGAAGGGCGGGAAGGCGAGAGCGGAGAAGTTGACGCCGGCTAAGCGGAAGGCGATTGCGAAGAAAGCGGCTGAAGCGCGGTGGAAGGGCTAATCTTCGCGATACTGGCTGCTTGGGAAATTGATAATCCCGCCATTGCCCATCTTTGCGGACCGTATCTCACGGATCTTTGGCTCCGCCGCAAAATTCAGCCCATTAAAGAAGCCGAGCTTAAGATCAGCCATTTCCTCCATATCTGAGGGCGTAAGGCGAAGGTCGTAAACGATCTGATCGCGCGTCTTTATCCCTTCTTCGACTAACATCTGAAAGCTTCTGCGCAGTAGACGCGGGCGTTCGCATTCGAGTTGATCGTCAAGTGGTTCTGCCTTTCGCCACCCCTTGCGATTCATGTAAATCCATAACCTCCTCCCCTGTTCGGGGTTGAGAATTCCAAGATTCTCGCAACGCGAGATCATCGTACCGATGGAAACGCGCCAGTATGGTTTCAAAGACTTGAACCCTTCAAGTGTCGGTGCCCATACCTCTTCCGTGAAGCGCAATGATGGCAGAAGAAAGGCCGATGCAAAGTAGTGGGCCTGCCTTTCCGCAAGAGAATATCCCGCTGGCGCATTCAGTTGTTTTCTATCGACATTGCGATGCAACACGAGATGGCCCAATTCGTGGGCAGCATTGAAACGCATCCGCGCCGCGCTCTGCCTACCACTTCCCAGCACAACGTAAGGAGTAGAGTCTTCACTGCACCACTGAGAGAAGGCGTCGAGCGTTTCGACATCAAAATTTGAAGACGATACTACGACCCCGTTGTTCTCAAGGGTGAGCAGGAGATCGGCGATTGGACCATCGCCCAACTGCCAATACCGGCGACATTCATTCGCGACCTCCTCTATAAAGTCATCTTGAATTTTGGCCGCATCCGCTGGAACATTAAAGACCGGCACATTCATGCGGGGAAATTCAAGATATTCGCGCAAATACCAGACCATCTCTTTTAACCAGCCAAACCGTCGGATTGCCTTTATGCGTGCTCCTTTCGTGGCAGCGCTCATCGAACGAAAATGTATGCGATCCGCTTGATGCATGCGAGGGGGTCGAGTGAAGAATCTAAGGTCAAGGTTCAGCCTTTCGCAAATTCGGTCCATGATCTCTGGGCTGGGAGATTGTTTTCCGTGTTCATACTGAGATATGTTCTGACTACTGATCCCGATCACTTCGGAAAGCGAAGTCGCAGTAAGCCCGCGTGCTTCGCGAGCTTCCACAAGTCGTGCTCCAACGAATCCAGGAGTACCAACCCTCATTCGTTTTCTGCCTCGGCATCCTTTTTCTTCTTCGGTTTAGGCTTTGCCTTGTCTTCCACCTGGCGAGTTGCTCCGAGTTCACGAGCATCGGCGAGATACGATTGACGAAGGTCTGCGAAGCTGCAATGCCAGCGATAGACCTGCAGTTCAGCATCTGGCGCGGCCAACTCTAGGAATAACGTCCGTTTCCCTTCGTGATTCTGCGTTGCTCCGTGAAGGATATAGATCGCCAGCTCCTTAGCAGATTGGATCTTTGGAAGCGGGACGCACAGCAATCCCTCATCAATCCACTCGTCTAGGAATTCGTTGACTGCCGCGTCTTGCTTACGAGACTCGCAAGGTTGAACGAAGCACCCAGGAGTAACTACTCGATGCGCGGTGATCCGGAAATTACTGGCGGTGACCTTTACGTACTTACAGTTATTACCGAAATGGTCCGCGTCTTCGCAACGAAGGCCAGAGGCGACCGCCGCTTTGCGCATCTCACTTTCGAATATTGCTCGCTCGGTATCTCCGAGCATCCAGCGGCCTTCCACGTCTGACCATAAGGTGCTGTTTAAGCAATACTGACGGGCCTCCTCGTAGATCCACTCTTGACGCTGGATCAACCTCGTAATGAAGGCGACCGGTACGGACTTTCTGAAGTGTGTCTGCAGCGGATCTACGTTTTCTGATCCCATTGGCCTCCCGGGGTGTTGCTTTTTAAGTATTGTGGCATTACACTACCAAAAAGTAAAGCAGAAAGTTTTGCTGATGGAATTGTTGAAAGTTTTGGCTTGACATGCCATGACCGCTCAAGCATAATATCAATATGAACGCGCTGAACCCCGAACGTCGCGCCCAAGTGATCGCAGCCCTGGTGGAAGGAAACAGCATTCGGTCGGTCTCCCGAATGTCCGGCGTTTCGCGCAATACGATCATGAGTCTGCTCGTTGCAGTAGGCGAGGCGTGCGCCCGATATCAGGACACGGCTCTGCGCGGCCTGAACAGCAAGCGAATTCAATGCGATGAAATTTGGCAATTCTGCTACGCGAAAGACAAGAACTTGCCGGAAGACAAGAAAGACGTGTTCGGGTATGGCTCTGTGTGGACGTGGATCGCGCTTGATGCCGATTCGAAGCTCATCTGCTCATGGATGATCGGAAACCGCGATGCAAAGGCGGCAAAGGCGTTTATGCAGGATCTAGCGGCACGTCTGAACAATCGCGTCCAGTTGACCACCGATGGCCACAACGCCTACTTGAGTGCGGTCGATGAAGCATTTGGTTCGGATATCGATTATGCAATGCTCGTGAAGCTGTACGGAGCCGATCTGGAAGGCGATACGCGCTACAGCCCCGCAGCTTGCATCGGTACAAGATCGGAAACGATCACCGGCAACCCGCAACGCAAGCACGTTTCTACCAGCTATGTCGAGCGGCAAAACCTTACCATGCGGATGTGTATGCGCCGGTTCACCCGCTTAACAAACGGCTTCAGCAAAAAACTGGCCAACCACATTGCGGCCGTTTCGCTTCATTGCATGTTTTACAATTTCGTTCGCATCCATCAGAGCCTTCGCGTGACTCCCGCGATGGCCGCTGGCATCGAAACCCGCGTGTGGGAGATCGCCGATATCGTTAAGCTGCTGGATGAGAAGCCGGAAAAGCTGAACTACGATGACGCGCAGTACGGACCGGCGTTAGAGTTTGATCCGAACAGTACACGCGGGTCGCGTGCCTGAGCGGTTATGATCGGATCATAAGCCTAGAATGGGCCACGGAAAGCGCCGCAAAAACAGTCGCAGGCGACAGCTACAAAGCTCTAAAACAGCGATTAACCAAAGAGGATCAGCAGCGCATATAAAAGCCACACCAGCGCCAGGACCACCCCGCACCCGATCACAAACGCTACAACTTTGGTGGCGACACCTGGCTCTCGCGTGGAAGATCCTACTCGCGGGCGCTTCAGCAACTTCCGTCGTACTGGGCGTGTTATGGGGACTTGTTCAATTTCGGAACGATATTTCCATTGAGCCATATATGTCACTTGATTCGAAGCGCCCTTTTGCCACTCGTTTTGCCGTGGTTAATCAGGGGCCATTCTCGATTTACAACCTGTACTATGCTTGCCGAATCGGATATCTCCACACGCCTTCCGGGTACGTTGTAATGAGAGACAAGAGACGACCGGTGTGGATAGTTGCCGTCCCGGAGAGTAAGCAGGAACTCATCTCGAAAGCCGCGAAATGGAGCGTTTCGTGCGAGATCCCGTCTTATATGAACGCTTATATGAACATCAATAGCCTTCAGCCCGTTGTCGATAAGGCCTCCTTGCAAATAGAGGTCTTTTTCAGGCCCTCCTTTTGGCCGTTCCATATAAGTCGAGGCGGGGCGTTTGTAATGATACGAGACCACAGCGGCAACGCCCAATGGATCTTCGAGGGCCAAGCGCTCCCCATTAAGGATTTCGATAACCTTCGACAGCACTAGTTGTTGTTATGCTCAAATTGAGCCACTACCCGGGATTGATTCGCCGAAGTTCAGAACTTTTCACCATAGATTCCTGAAGATCCTTGAAGAAGATGGATCGGTTCTTCACAACCTCTTTAAAGACCGTCTTCAGAAATTGATTGGATAGCAGAACGACTAGGGAACTGATTTCGGCGCTCATGCTTCACCGCTTCCATTCTGCCTCGCGGAGTGACGAAGCTTCTCGAGCGCCAAGGGACTCGGACGCACCTCGCCACTTTCCCAACGTGCGACCGTGCGCACCGAAACTCCCAGCCGGCGAGCGAAGGCTTCCTGGGATAGAGCCTGAGCTTCGCGGATTTCTTTCACGGACGCCGCTTTTTTGGCCACCACATTTTCAGTCTATGGTGTTTTCATGGCACATCTCAAGACATCCGACATGCCCTGAATCTTATCGAAGCGGCCTCCACCCTTTCCCAAATTCCCAAAATAATTTTTCCCGACCCGCCTCAGCACCTTACCAACGCAACCAACCCTCGCTTCGCACCGCGCCACGCAAAAATCTCGTGCAAGAGCACACCCATGCCCGATCTGCCCGATAATCCCGAATCTCCCGCCGAAAAGTGCTCACCCGTGCGCTCCGTTCAATGGGTTAGTAGCTGCCTCATTGGGAGCAAGATTACAATGCGATTCGAATACACAGCGGGAGGAGGTGCAGTTCGGGCTTGCGGCCTAGATTAGTCCATTACACCGCGTCATTTTTCGTGGCGAGCGACGATGCTGTCGCCCGAGCGAGCTTCCTATCGAAGTGCATTAAGAGCATTTCGATAAATCGTCCGTGATAAACCGCGTAAACAGTCGTCGAAAGGGTTGTTTGGCCAGGTGCGATTATATTGAACACCACCCGGCCCTGTTCCTGACGGGGACGGAGCCAGGCTCGGGCCTTCCACTGTTCCGCGGTTTGGGTAAAATCGCCGTCGCTGTCATATACCCACGTCCGCACGCGGCCATCGTCGATGGCCTGCCTCAAAGCCGCAAGAAGTCCGGGCGGATCTTCGGTTCCAACAAAAATCGCCATTTCAAGCCTCCTCCGGTTCAGTGTCGCCCGACTCGCTAGTTTGCACGGATTTCGCCGCAAGATCGGACAAGGAGATCTTGCCGATGTCAGAGAGGGCTCTCAACTTCGGGTAGTCGGCTCCTTCTGATTCGTCCGGTAATGGCACAGCCTTCGACGTGCGTCGCGCCAAATCTGCCCCAGATAGGGAGACTGACCCACTTCTGGCTTGAGCCCGGACCAGCGCCAAAATCTCTTCTAGGATTTCGCGCTCGGGCCGCGTCGGGCTATTCTGCTCTTCATCGGAGGGGAGTTCCCGGATCTGTTCCTCTAGTTTTGGCCACCATACCTCAAAGGCTTCACTCAAATGGGCATCAGTCAACGACTGGCCATTTCCCAGAGCCGTATTGATGGTCCTTAGCAGCTGCTCGATATCATTTTTTGCCGCTCGCGTGGCTTGAAATTGAGCCAGCGGGCCTTTTACGTCCGCTGGTTGTAAGTCGAACAGCAAAGGACAAACGTAGGTGTTGGAAAGAGTTTTGGATAGAGCGCCGGCCTCGAACAAGATCCAATCGGAGTGCAAGTTTGCGGGCGTCAGGCAGATAATCCCGAATCTGCAGTCGCTTAAGCGCGATGCTACGGCTCCGCTCCAGCGGGAGCCTTTGTCAACGTCCGCTGCCGACAACCAGGGCCTCAATGCGTTAATCACCTTCGGCAGCCAGCCCCGTAGCGCCTCCGCCGCACGCCTGCTGCGCTCGCCCGACCAGCTTATGAACACTTCCATGTTTCTGGATTAGATTATCGCGCCAGAGAGCAAATATCCGATGATCCGACGCTGTGTGCCGATCGTTATCAGAGCAGCACCTGGAACACTCAGCGTCGCAGCCGTAAGAGAACCGATCAGGAAGGGGAAAGTCACCGATTTTGTGGAGCTCAACGCACCACGTCCCCCCAAAGCCAATCTGCCGCTTGCGCATGCGACAGCCCTCCTCTCCCAACCTCGCCTCCTCGGGCCATCCATCCAACGCCCGGCCTGCAATCGATTAAAACGTCTATCCCGCATGCCACCCCCCAGTTCGTTTCGCAAAAACGCCCATCATCCCCACGCGCCTCGACCCGTTCGCGAATTTCAAAAATAATTTTTCCCGAACCGCCTCAGCACCTTACCCACTCCACAAACCACCGCCGGGCACCGCGTCACGCAAAAATCTCGTGCAAGAGCACACCCATGCCCGATCTGCCCGATCATCCCGAATCTCCCGCCGCCGACCGACCGCCGCCGTCTTACGAGGCCGCGGACAGCTCGACACGCGGTCAAACAAATTTCTCCACCGGCCCCAAAACTCCGGAAGGAAAATCCACCTCGAGCCAAAACGCCATCACGCATGGCTGCTGCTCGCACAAACTCATCCTCCCCGACGAAGACGAACAGGAATGGCTCGATCTCAAACAAGGTTGGTTCGACGATTACGACCCGCACACCCACGCTGCGCGCGCTCTCGTCTATGATGCCGCCGTCTCGCATTGGCTCTTGCTCCGGGCCCGCCGCCGCTACTACGAAGCCGAATGGTCCCTCTACTCCGAGCAGCCCGACGCCATGCAATGGTCCGATCCGCAGCATCAGAAAATCGAGCGTTTCACCCGATATCGCACCACCGCCGAGCGCTCCTTCACTCGCGCTCTCAATAACGTCGAGCGCCTCCGCAAAAATCGCCTGCAGGAAGCTCACCGCGACGCCCAACACGAATGGAAAGCCGCCGAAATCGAATCGCGCCGCATCTCCGCGCTGACAGCGAATCCGCAGACGGCTTCACGGAAGCAAGACACGCGCGCCACTGAATCGGATGCTCCCAAAGCAACCGCTGAAGAAATCTTCCCCGCCCATAACCCGGCGAAAAAGCAGCGCAAAATTGTCACGCTCGAACAATGGGTCGAAGTTTCGGTCGAAGACGGCCGAACCGTCACCACGCTCTTTCCTTCGAACGAACAATTGATCGAAGAGGGCAAGAAAATGAACCCCCGGCCCGATCTCGTCTACCGCCGCGTCGAATTTATAGGCTCGATCCCACCCGAATATCGCTGGACTGCGCACCACCCCGAGCAGTTCGAAGCCGGCGGCGCAGGCGTCCAGCGCATGACCGTCGATACCTGGCTCGATGTCGTCGAGCGCGAAAAAAACAGCGGCTCCGGTCACATCGGCCCCACCGGAGTCGGCAATTTGCCCCGTCCGAAGGAGCGCGGTGGCTGCGAATGCGAAACTTGCGCGCGCAATCGCGAAATCCTAGAAACCCGAAACAGCGATTAGGTTTAGCGCCTGCCGGGCAGCGCCAACTCTGAAAAGATATACTGGCTTGGATCTTTCGAGCGCACAGGGTGATTGGTGCCCGTTGTGCGCGAATGAGCATCTAATGTCGTCAATTGACGTCCCCTTAACAGGCAGCCGGTTTGGCAGCACGGCGCGGCGCGACTCCTGGTGGGTGCAGCCGCTGCTCACATTTCTCGGGCTCGCGGCCTTCATCGTTTACGCCACCTGGGCCGCTTTTCAGGGCGATTATTACCGCTTCGGCCCCTATATCTCACCCTTCTATTCGCCCGAATTGCTCGGCGACCCCGCCCACTCATGGCTCGGTGCGTGGCCACATTGGTGGCCGGGCTGGGCGCTTTCAGCTGCCTTGCTGATCCTTTGGGCCCCCGGCGGATTCCGCTTCACTTGTTACTACTACCGCGGCGCTTATTACAAAGCCTTTTGGGCCGATCCTCCTTCTTGTACCGTCGGCGAGCCCCGCAAGAATTACTGGGGTGAGCGCTCTTTCCCGCTGATTCTTCAAAATATCCATAGATACTTCCTATATCTCGCCGTTTTTTTCTTGATTGTTCTTGCCTGGGACGTTTGGCGAGCGCTCTGGTTCACTAACTCCCAAACCGGCCAAACTGAATTTGGCATCGGCATCGGCACTCTAGTGTTAGCGGTAAACGTCGTATTACTCGGATGTTATACCTTCGGCTGCCATTCCTTGCGCCACTTAGTAAGTAGGTCAAAGGCCTCCAGCGCCCGCCGCGGTGCCTACGATTGCGTCTCCTGCCTCAATCGCCGCCATATGCTCTTCGCCTGGCTGAGCCTGTTTTCGGTCCTGTTCGCCGATATCTACGTCCGCCTCTGCGCCATGGGCATCTGGCGCGATTGGAGAATCCTTTAATGCCCGAGTACCAGACGCATGATTACGACGTACTGGTAATTGGAGCAGGTGGAGCGGGATTAAGAGCGGCCATAGAAGCCTCGGCCAACGGTGTACGCGTCGGCGTCGTCACCAAAAGCCTGCTCGGCAAAGCCCACACCGTCATGGCCGAAGGCGGCATCGCTGCGTCGCTCGCCAACGTAGACGAGCGCGATAACTGGCGCGTCCACTTTGCCGATACCATGCGTGGCGGCCAGTATGTCAACGATTGGCATATGGCTGAGTTACACGCCAAAGAAGCTCCCGAGCGTGTGCGCGAGCTGGAGAAATGGGGCGCGCTCTTTGACCGCACCAAGGACGGCCGCATCCTGCAGCGCAACTTCGGCGGCCATCGTTATCCGCGCCTCGCGCACGTTGGCGATCGCACCGGCCTCGAGATGATCCGCACGCTGCAGGATCACGGCATTCATCTCGGCATGGAAGTGCATATGGAATCGACCGTCTTGAAGCTCTTGAAAGACGGTGATCGTATCGCAGGGGCATTCGGTTACGATCGCGAACGCGGCCGCTTTCTTCTGTTTCGCGCAAAAGCCGTCGTGCTCGCCACCGGAGGCATCGGGCGCGCTTTCAAAATCACCAGCAACAGTTGGGAGTACACCGGCGACGGCCATTCGCTCGCCTACGATGCCGGCGCATCGCTCATGGATATGGAATTCGTGCAGTTCCATCCCACCGGCATGATCTGGCCGCCCAGCGTCGCTGGCATTCTCGTCACCGAAGGCGTGCGCGGCGAAGGCGGCGTCTTGAAAAACAAAGAAGGCCGGCGCTTCATGTTCGACGATATTCCCGAAAACTACCGCGCCCAGACCGCCGATAACGAAGAGGAAGGTTGGCGCTACACCCAAGGCGATCGCGACGCCCGCCGCCCTCCCGAACTGCTCACGCGCGATCATGTCGCCCGCTGCATCATGCGCGAGGTGCGCGAAGGCCGCGGCACTCCGCACGGTGGGGTCTATCTCGATATCGCCTGGATCAAAACTCGCCTGCCCAATGCTGCGGAGCACATCAAGCGCAAGCTGCCGAGCATGTATCACCAGTTCAAGCAGCTCGCTGATATCGACATCACCGGCGAGGCGATGGAGGTCGGCCCCACCACGCATTACATGATGGGCGGTGTGCGCGTCCATCCCGATAGCCAGATGTCGGATGTGCCCGGCCTGTTCGCTGCCGGAGAATGTGCCGCTGGCTTGCACGGCGCCAATCGGCTGGGCGGCAATTCGCTTTCGGATCTCTTGGTTTTCGGCAAGCGTGCGGGCGAGTACGCGGCCCGTTTTGCTCAAGAGAACGGCCCCGTTGCCATCGATACGTCGCAAGCCGATTCGATCGCGGAGGAAGCGCTCGCGCCGTTCGGCCGCAACGGCGAAAACCCATACCAGGTGCAGCACGATTTACAGGAAACCATGCAGGATCTCGTCGGTATCTGCCGCCGCGAAGACGAAATGCAGCGCGCCCTCGACTGTCTTTCGCTGCTCAAACAGCGCGCGGGAAACGTCGGCGTCCTCGGCAATCGCGAATACAACGGCGGCTGGCACACGGCTCTCGATTTACATCATCTGCTCAGCGTCTCGGAAATGATCACGCGTGCCGCAATCGAACGGCGCGAAAGCCGCGGTGCGCATTTTCGTGACGATTATCCCGCCAAAAACCAGGCGCGCGGCATGTGCAATATCGTCGTCCGCAGAACCGGGCCGTCCGGGCCTGGGTCGGGCGAGATGCAAATTCAGCGTGAGCCTCTCAAAGAACTTCCGCCCGAGCTCCAGCAAATCATCGAGGAGATGAAATAATCCAACAGCCATGCCCACTGCAACCTTCCGGATCTGGCGCGGAACAGGCGCTGACGGCGAATTCCGCGATTACACCACCGAAATTTCGGAAGGTATGGTCGTGCTCGACGCCGTGCATCGCATTCAGGCCCAGCAGGCCAATGACCTCGCAGTCCGCTGGAACTGCAAGGCCGGAAAATGCGGCTCGTGTTCTGCCGAAATCAATGGCAATCCCCGTCTCATGTGCATGACGCGCCTGAATGTCCTGCCGCTTGATCAGCCCGTCACGCTGCAGCCCATGAAAGCGTTTCCACCCATCAAGGATCTCGTGACGGACGTCTCCTGGAATTATCGCGTCAAGAAGTCCATTCGGCCTTTCAACCCCCGCCCACCCGACGCACCCGACGGCACATGGCGCATGTCGCAGAAAGCGGCAGACCGTGTCCAGGAGTTTCGCAAGTGCATCGAATGCTATTTGTGCCAGGACGTCTGCCACGTTCTGCGCGAACACAATCTGCACAACCGCTTCATCGGCCCTCGATTCCTCGTATACGCCGCCGCGCTTGAGATGCATCCGCTCGACATCGCGAACCGCGCCGGCGAGCTGAAGAACGATCACGGCATAGGCTATTGCAACATCACGAAGTGCTGCACCAAAGTCTGTCCCGAAGGAATCCGCATCACCGACAACGCCATCATCCCGTTAAAAGAGAGCGTGGTCGACGAGTACTTCGATCCGCTTCAAAAATTATTCCGTATCTTTAAGAAGTAAGGTCCAGATAACCATGGAATTCGAGTTGAAGCCGGTGTCCCAAAACGCCATCCCGGAAGCATTGGAGAAAGCGCATCGTTATCGCCTCCTCGGCGAACCCTGGCAGGCCGAAAGCATCTGCCTCGATGTGCTGGCCGTCCATCCCGGCAACCAAACCGCTGTCGTCACTCTGCTGCTCGCGCTTACCGATCAGTTCTGCACCGAATCTTCTCCCGCTCGCGCCCGCGAGGTGCTCGCCTCCATTCACGGCGATTACGAACGCGCCTATTATGCCGGCATCATCTCGGAACGTTCCGCTCGTGCTCGCATCCGCCAAGGTTTTCGCGGTTCGAACATCAAGGCCTATCACGAATTCAAAGATGCCATGCAGTGGTACGAAAAAGCCCAAGCTCTGCGCCCGTCCGGCAACGATGACTCCATCCTCCGCTGGAACACCTGCGCCCGCACTTTAATGCGTCATCCCGAGCTTCAGCCTCAGCCGGAGGAACGCCTGCAGCCTGTCCTCGACGACTAACTTCGCTCGGCGCAATCCGCCGTTTCCCACTGCTCCCGGCCCGGGTCGCAAATTCCCCCAAAATATTTTTCTCCGTTGAATCAGCACTTTAACCCCCAATTTCAGACTCCTCGCGCGCATCGGCAGTGAATGCTCGAAGACGAGAAGAAACGAGTTTTCTCAACTGGAGAGCCCAACCCAATGAGCGTTATCCTCGCGTACAAAAATTTTGCTGCCAATCGCAACATCAGCCACATCGGCCTCGGCGTGGCAGCCATCAATACGGCCAAAGTACTTCGCCGTGAGGGAATGAAAACCGACGTCTGGCCGGTCGGCAGCGCGTCCGATCTGAGAAGCCGTTTGCGCGCGGCGCCTGCAACCGACGTCGTCATCTCCGCGCCCTGGATTCCGGCGCTCGAGATGCAAAGTCTCTCGAACGATTTTCCCGAAACGCACTTCACCATCAACTGCCACTCGAATGTCGGCTTTCTGCAGGCCGACCGCAACGGCATGCGTCTCGTGCGCGAAATGATGGAGCTCGAAATGGCGACCGCCAACGTGCATCTGGCGGGCAACAGCCGCCGTTTCTGCGATTGGGTCCGCACTGCCTTCGGCGCTCCCTGCGTCTACTTGCCGAACCTTTACTACATCGAAAGCGACCCCACGCCGCGTCTGCCGTTTTCTGGAAGCGCCTTGCGCATCGGCGTCTTCGGTGCGACACGCCCCTTGAAGAACCTGATGAGCGCAGCCGGCGCGGCGCTCGAAATTTCCCGCACCTTGCGCGTTCCCCTGGAACTTTGGCTTTCCGCTGGCCGCGCGGAGGGCGGTGGTGACGGTATCCTCGCCGCCGTTCGGGAAATGCTCAACGGCTTGCCCGGCGTCACCCTCATGATGAATGGCTGGCAAACCTGGCCCAGCTTCCGCCGAACCATCGCTCACATGCACCTGCTATTGCAGCCCAGCTACACCGAATCCTTCAACATGGTCACTGCCGATGGAGTCGCCGAAGGCGTTCCTTCCGTTGTTTCGAACGCCATCGATTGGGCCCCTGGCGATTGGAAAGCCAATGTCGATGACGTGCTCGACATCGCCCGCGTAGGACGCAGGCTGTTGTACGACTTGCGCGCCCCGCACGATGGTCTCAAGGCGCTCAATACCTACGTGCAGGATGGCTTGAACGCCTACCAGCGCTTCTTCGCGTCTACTCGATAAACATGCAGTCGCCGTACGAAAACAAGCGATACCGCGACGCAACCGCGTGACGATAAGCCTTGAGCGCCAGCTCACGTCCGGCGAAACCGCAGACCAGCATTAACAGGCTCGATTGCGGCAGATGAAAATTCGTGAGCATCGCACCCGTGGCTCGGAAATCGAACCCTGGATGAATAAACAGGTTCGTGTCACCCGTCATCGCATGCAGCCCGCCGCGCAGCATGGCCGTCTCCATGGCTCGCACGGTCGTTGTCCCTACGCACAGCAGCCGTCTGGCGGTGCGCATGATCGCCGCGTTCGCCTCTTCAATTTCGAAATACTCTTCATGCAGCCGGATATTGGCAAGCTCTTTCTCACGCAGCGGCGCGAACGTCCCCAGTCCCACGTGCAATGTCACGAACGCAATCTCCGCGCCCGCCGCCCGGCACGCTTCGAGCATCTCCGGAGTGAAGTGCAAGCCCGCCGTCGGCGCAGCCACGGATCCTTTTTGCGCCGCGTATACCGTCTGATAACGTTCGCGATCCCGTGTGTCCGCGGCGCGATGAATGTAGGGCGGCAGAGGCGTCTCGCCAAGCCGCTCGAGCAATTGCGCGATGGGTTCGGTCGCGAAAAGCCGCAGCGTTCGCTCCCCATATTCGCCGCAGTCGAGCACTTCCGCGCTGAAGTTTTCGTTGAAAATGATCCGGTCGCCCGTCCGGACGCGCTTCGCCGGTTTTACCAGCGCTCGCCACACGCTCTCGTCCTCGGTCAACGCCCGCACCAGGAAGATTTCGACCTGTGCTCCCGTCGCCGTGTTCCGGCGGCCGTGCAAACGCGCTGGAAACACGCTCGTGTTGTTCAAGACCAGGCAATCGCCCGCATGAATGTATCTCGCAAAGTTTCTGAACTCCTCATCCTGAAACGATTGCTTCGCTCGCGACACCACCAGCATGCGCGAAGCGGCGCGATCCGGCAGCGGCTCTTGCGCAATCAGCTCTTCCGGCAGCTCATAATTAAAGTCAGAGACTTGCAAACTCTCATTCTAGGAATTGAAAGCTCGTGCGACGAAACCGCTGCCGCGGTTATCGAAGACGGTGCGCGCATTCGCTCGAGCGTCGTTGCCTCGCAACTCGATGTGCATGGAAAATATGGCGGCGTGGTGCCTGAACTCGCCTCCCGCGAACATCTGCGCGCCATTGTCCCTGTCGTGCGTCAAGCCTTGGAAGAAGCGCAAACGGATCTGAGTATGTTGAGCGCGGTTGCCGTCACTGCCGGACCCGGATTAGTCGGTTCCTTGCTGGTCGGCGTCACCTACGCAAAAGCGCTTTGCTTCGCGCGTGGCATTCCGCTCATTGCCGTCAATCACGTAGAAGGGCACATCCATTCCGTGCTTCTCGATCACCCGCATATTGAGTTCCCCGCTCTTGCTCTCGTGGTCAGCGGCGGTCATACGCATCTGTTTGAGGTGCGCGAGATCGGTCAATACCGCCTGCTCGGCAAGACGCGCGACGATGCCGCCGGTGAAGCCTACGACAAAGTCGCGAAACTGCTCGGCTTCGGTTATCCAGGCGGACCGATCATTGACAAGCTGGCGGCTTATGGGAACTCGCGCGCAGTCAAGTTCACGCTCGCCAAAATGAAGGGCAACGCGCTCGATTTCAGCTTCAGCGGATTAAAAACGGCTGTGTTGCGCTGGACCGAACAGCACGATGTGAGCGAGGAAATTGCGTGTCGCCGCCACTCGAAGGCGCGGACTCTCGAAGACTGGCTTCGCCTGACGCCGCAATCGACCCTCGACCTGCTCGCAAGCTTCCAACACACCGTGATCGAAGAACTTTTGCGCCGCGCAATCGCCTCCGCGGAGCAGATCGAAGCGGACTCCATTATTGTTGCCGGCGGCGTCGCCTGCAACGCCGGATTGCGAAGGCAAGCCGAGCGTCAGACTGGCCTGCGATTTTACTTCCCCTCAAGCGCTTTAGCCACCGATAACGCCGCGATGATTGCTGCTGCGGCATTTCCGAAATTTCAGCGCCGGGAATTCGCTGGCTTTGACCTCAAGGCGCAGGCGGGTCTGATGCTAGCTTGAGTTATGGGCCCTCATCCGCCGCCAGGCGAGCAGCCAAAACTGCCGATTCCGGGCGTTCAAAATATCATCGCCATCGGTTCCGGCAAAGGCGGTGTCGGCAAAAGCACCGTGGCCGTCAATTTAGCCATCAGTCTTGCGAAGCTCGGTTATCAAACCGGGCTACTGGACGCCGATGTCTATGGACCGAATGTGCCGCTCATGATGGGCGTGCGCGCTACGCCTCACGCGATTGGCCAGCGCATTCAACCGCTCGAAGCCTATGGCGTGCGCATCATGTCGATGGGTTTCTTGAATCCCGGAGACAAGCCGCTTGTGTGGCGCGGCCCCATGCTCAACAGCGTCATGCAGCAGTTTCTCCGCAATGTCGATTGGGGCGAGCTCGATTACCTGATCATCGATCTGCCTCCCGGTACTGGGGACGTGCAATTGACCTTGATTCAAACGACTCCGCTGACTGGCGCGGTTGTCGTCACCACCCCTTCCGATGTCTCGCTCGAAGACGCCCGCAAAGCGGTGCACATGTTTGAGCAAGTACGCGAACAGGTTTTAGGAATCGTCGAAAATATGAGCTACCTCGAGCATCAAGGCGAAAAAGTCTACGTCTTCGGTAAAGGTGGCGGAGCAAGGACTGCCGAGCAGATGAAGGTTCCGTTGCTCGCCGAGATTCCGCTCGATCCCAAAACACGCGAAGGCGGCGATTCGGGCAAGCCGATTGCAACCGTAAAAGAGCCGAACAAGCAAGTTACTTTGTTCGAGAAACTCGCGCGAACCGTTATAGAAAAAGCCGAAGCGAGTAAGTCCAAACAGCGGCCCACCATCACGATCGCGGATTAACCACTCAACATGCGAGCTTTTGCTTGTTCCGTAGCGGCTGGATTGCTTTGTATTGCCGCTGTGTCTGCACAGACCATCACCGTCAGCTTTCCAGCTTCGCGCTCCGAAAAGGCGCTCGACGGTCGCCTCCTGCTTCTGCTCTCAAACGATCCGAGCGAAGAGCCTCGCATGCAGATTGACGATACGCCGAAGTCGCAAATGCTCTTTGGCCTCACGGTTGACGCCTGGAAGCCCGCCGATCCCTTGACCATCGGCGATAATGCCCGCGGTTATCCGCGCGCCAGCTTGAAGGATGTCCCGCCCGGAGATTACACCATACAAGCTGTTTTGAACATTTATCAGACCTTTCATCGCGCGGACGGCACGACGGTAAAGCTTGCCCCCGATCGCGGCGAAGGCCAGCACTGGAATCTCGCGCCGGGCAATTTGATGTCGAAGCCGCGTATGGTTCACATCGGCCCAGGCGCGCAGGCAATCACGGTCTCGCTAGATGAAGTAATTCCAAACGTGAAGCCGGAGCCGGACACGAAATACGTTCGCCATATCCGCATCCAATCGAAGCTGCTGACGAAATTCTGGGGCACACCCATGTATCTCTCGGCCATCGTTCTCGTCCCCGAGGGCTTCGACGCGCATCCCAACGCGCACTATCCGCTCATGGTCTTCCACGACCACTTCGTCAGCAATTTGACCGATTTTCGCGAAATCCCTCCTGATCCGAATCTCAAGCCCGAGTATTCGGACCGCTTTCACATGCCGGCTTATAACCGCATCATGCAGGACGAGGCTTACAAGAATTACCAATGGTGGATTGCTCCCGGTACGCCTCGCTTTTTGGTTGTAAAGCTGCAACATGCCAATCCGTTCTATGACGATTCTTATGCCGTCAACTCAGCCAACCTCGGTCCATACGGCGACGCGATCGAGCACGAACTGATCCCCGCCATCGAGCACCAGTTTCGGGCGATCGGCCAAGGTTGGGCGCGCTTCGTTTACGGAGGCTCAACCGGCGGATGGGAATCGCTCGCGGTGCAAATGTTTTATCCCGACGATTACAACGGAGCTTTCGTAGCTTGCCCGGATCCGGTAGATTTTCACGCCTTCATGACGGCGGATTTCTATAAGCAGGACAATATCTTCTATCTTCCCGGGGCGAACAAGAAAGTCGAGCAGCCCGCCATGCGCGATTACCTCGGCCACACGCTGATCTCGATGCGAGGCAACATCGCATACGAAGCGGCTTTAGGCGATCACGGGCGTTCCGGCGAGCAGTTTGATATCTGGCAGGCAGTTTATTCGCCGCTCGGCCAAGACGGTTATCCAAAATCGATCTTTAACAAAGAGACCGGCGTGATTGATCATAGTACCGCCGATTACTGGCGCGAGCATTATGACTTGGACGCCATCCTACAACGCGATTGGTCGACGCTTGGACCCAAGTTACAAGGCAAGCTGCATATTTATGTCGGTTCCGATGATACTTACTTCCTGAATGACGCAGTATATTTGATGGAAGATTTCCTGAAGCAGACCGGCACTCCCGGATATGGCGTGCCATACGAAGGCGAAGTGCGCTATGGTCCACGCGCCGAGCATTGCTGGAACGGTGATCCCAATAAGCCGAACTGGTATTCCCGCCTGCACTATAACCAAATGTATGTGCCGAAGATCCTGGAAAGAATGCAAAAAACCGCGCCGCCCGGAGCCGATTTGACGAGCTGGAAATACTAACTCCCAAATCTATGGATGGCGATGCAGGACGTGAGTCGCAATATCCGGCCAGAATTCGCGAAACACGTTCGTGAGGGAATCGCGCATAATGGCATATCCATATTTAGTCGCGAGATCGCCGAGTGTGCGGTCGCTGCTCGGATAATAAGTTGCTGAGATTCCCTGCGCCATAGCGCGTCCGAAGATTTCCGAAGCGTTAAAGCTATTGCGGCCGCTGTAACTCGGGGTGATCAGCACGCGGCTGGCGGCGTAGAGAGCGCGTTTAGCGATGCTGCCGCTTCCGAGTGCGTAATAGCGCTCGTCCTGATGAAAGATCGTCGGCAACGCGAAAATTACCAGGTAATTGCCGTCCGCTTTATCGACAAACCCGCGCCAGTAATAACCCCAGTAGCCTGGCACTCCATGGCCCAACTGTTTGTGCGCTCCTTCGGCATCCGCAATTGCGGAAGTAAATCCCACGAAGACGAATGACGAATAGTCGAAGGTGTTCTGCGTCGCAATTTTGAAGGCTTCTTTGAGCGTCGGCGGCGGTGGTATCGCGCCGGCGCTAACGGCGCGGTAATTCGGCATAATCCCGAGAATGCGCTTCGGCTGCCGCTTGGATACGGGAACGGATTCCTCGCTTCCTTTGGCTTGATCCTGCGGCGTCTTGCCTGTGTTGTCTTGCTGGTCAGCGTCTGCGAAGAAAGACGGGACCAATTGAACCTTCGCGAACGCGTTTAATTGGACTTGCGGTTGCGCGAGCAAAGATGTTGCGGAAAAGAGAACGGCGGCTAGAATCAAACCCCATACTCGCACAGGGAGCGCGAGGTTCTATCAATCGGATGCGGGGTCGATTTTTAGCTTCGATCCTGTGCTCCATTCCGTAAATGGACGCATCGTAGTTACTAAGTTGTCGCGCTCCCGCCAACTGCCTCGAAGATAGTCTCGATTCATCGCCGCGATCACTTCGAGCGGAATTTCTTTCGGGCAAACGCCCGTGCATTCGCCGATATTGGTGCACCCGCCGAACCCCTCGATGTTCATCTGCGTGACCATGGCGATGCCGCGCCGGTCGCGCTCGGGCTTGCCTTGCGGAAGAATGCCGAGATGCGCGATTTTCGCGCCCGTAAACAGCGCAGCCGAGGCGTTCGGGCACGCTGCGACGCACGCCCCGCAACCAATGCATGCCGCCGCGTCCATGGCGCGGTCCGACGATTCTTTCGGCACCAGAATGGCGTTGCCGTCGGGAGCGCTGCCGGTCGAAACCGAGATATAGCCGCCCGAAGCGATGATGCGGTCGAAAGCGCGGCGGTCGACAACCAGGTCTTTAATCAGCGGGAACGGTCGCGCGCGCCACGGCTCGATCAGCAACTCCTCGCCATCTTTGAAATGGCGCATGGTCAATTGGCAAACTGTGGTTGCGGGCAGCGGGCCGTGCGCGATGCCGTTGATCATGAACCCGCAAGAGCCGCAGATACCTTCCCGGCAATCGTGCTCGAATGCTACAGGATCTTCGCCGCGCTCGATCAGTTGCTCGTTCAACACGTCGAGGCATTCGAGCACCGACATGTCCGGATTCACGTCATTCACCGGATAGCTGACAAACTGGCCTTTGGCGCTGCGGCTCTTCTGACGCCAAATCTTTAAATTCAGCCGCACTTACTTGTAACTCCTCTGGCTCGGGTGAACATATTCGAACTCGAGCGGCTCTTTGATCAGCTCCTCACGGTTCCCGTAGCCCCGATAACCCCACGCCGCCACATACGAATAGTTCTCGTCGTCCCGCTGCGCTTCGCCGTCCGGAGTTTGATACTCCTCTCGAAAATGGCCCCCGCAAGATTCGTTCCGCTCGAGCGCATCGACGCACATCAATTCGGCGAGTTCGAAGAAATCAGCCACTCGCCCTGCCTTCTCCAGGCTCTGGTTGAAATCTTCGGCGCTGCCCGGCACCTTTACGTTCTGCCAATATTCTTCGCGCAGTTCGCGAATCTGCTCGATAGCAGTTTCGAGACCCTCTGCCGTCCGCGACATCCCGCAGTAATCCCAAACAATTTTGCCGAGCTGGCGATGAAACGAATCGACGGTGCGTTTGCCATTGATCGCGAGCAATTTGTTGGTCATTTCCCGCACGCAGGCCACGGCGTTGCGTACTTCGCTATGCGATTCGTCTATCTTTTCTAACTTATTTGTGGCGAGGTAATCGCCCACCGTGTAAGGCACGATGAAATAACCATCGGACAGTCCTTGCATCAGAGCGCTTGCCCCCAGCCGATTGGCGCCGTGATCGGAAAAATTTGCTTCGCCGACGACAAACAAGCCCGGAATGCTGCTCATCAGGTAGTAATCCACCCACAAACCGCCCATCGTGTAATGAATCGCCGGGTAGATGCGCATCGGTACCTGATAAGGATCCTCGTCGGTGATGCGCTGATACATGTCGAACAGATTCCCGTACCGCTCCTCGATCGCGCGCCGGCCGAGACGCCGGATCGCGTCCGCAAAATCGAGATACACGCCCAGACCCGTTTCCCCAACGCCGCGCCCTTCATCGCAAACGTACTTCGCGCTGCGTGATGCAACGTCGCGAGGCACAAGGTTTCCGAAGCTCGGATATCGGCGCTCGAGATAGTAATCGCGCTCGGTTTCCGGAATCTGGTCCGGGGCGCGCTTGTCTCCCTTCTTCAACGGCACCCAGATGCGGCCGTCATTGCGCAGCGATTCGCTCATCAGCGTCAGCTTCGATTGATAATCGCCTGAAACCGGAATGCAGGTAGGATGGATCTGCGTAAAACACGGATTTGCGAACAGCGCCCCGCGCTTGTGCGCACGCCAGCTCGCCGTGACGTTCGATCCCTTGGCATTGGTCGATAGATAAAAAACGTTGCCGTAACCGCCTGTGCCGAGAATCACCGCGTCCGCAAGATGCGTATCGATTTCGCCGGTAACGAGGTTGCGCGTGACGATCCCTCGCGCGTGCCCGTCGATAACGATCAGGTCGAGCATTTCGGTTCGCGGATACATCGTTACCGAGCCCGCCTGCACCTGCCGCTCGAGCGCCTGATAGGCCCCTAGAAGAAGCTGTTGCCCGGTCTGTCCACGCGCATAGAACGTGCGCGAAACCTGCGCGCCGCCGAATGAGCGGTTGGTCAACGTTCCGCCGTATTCGCGCGCAAACGGCACGCCTTGCGCGACACACTGATCGATGATGTGTACGCTGATCTGCGCCAAACGGTAAACGTTGGCTTCACGCGCCCGGAAATCGCCGCCCTTGACCGTGTCATAGAACAGGCGATAAATGCTGTCTCCGTCGTTCTGATAATTTTTCGCGGCGTTGATCCCGCCTTGGGCCGCGATCGAATGCGCGCGCCGCGGCGAATCCTGGAAACAGAAGCACTTGACCTGATAGCCCAGCTCGCCTAACGTCGCAGCCGCCGATCCTCCCGCGAGACCCGAGCCGACAACAATCACCGAATGCCGGCGCTTGTTCGCCGGATTCACGAGCTTCATATTGAACCGCGTGTTATCCCATAACTGCTCAATAGGGCCCGACGGGACGCGTGAATTCAGTTCCATCACTTTACAAATCCGAGCAGAACGCTCACCGGAATAGAGCAGTAGCCCAGCACGATCACTAATGCGATCACGAGTGCCGCTTTTTTCAATATGGGCGTGTGCCGCGGATGATTAATGCCGACGGATTGGAACATGCTCCACGCTCCATGGCGGATGTGAAACCCGAGAAGCAGCATCGAGAAGATGTACCAGGCGGAAACCCACCACACCGAAAATCCGGCCACCACGTTGTGATACACGTCGCCGGAAATGAAGTCGCCACCGGGGTGAATTGTGCCGGCCGTGAGGTGCAGCAGATGAAAGATGACGAATGCGAGCAGAATGGGGCCGCTCCAGTACATCGTGCGCGAAGCGTAGCTCGAAGCAATGTTGTCGCGTTTCGAGTAAGCAATCGGGCGGGCGCGTATTTTGCGGATTGCCAGCTCGACCGAAGCCCAGATGTGAAGCACAACCGAAACGATGAGCACGACGCGCACGGCCCAGAGAATCTCCGGAACACTATGGAGAAACCGGCCATACGCATTGAGCGTCTCAGGGCCTTCGAAGATCTGCAAATTCCCGATCATGTGGCCGATGACGAATAGAAAAAGGATGGCCCCGGTGACCGCCATGACGGCTTTCTTGCCGTTGGTAGAGGCCCAGAAACCCGCAGGACGAATCTCATGAGCGCTAAGCGCAGTAGTCGCCATTCTTGAATATGTAAGTGCGCGAGAAACGAGCGCCTTCACGCCGATATGGCAAGTGAAAAGCTGCTTATAGTTTCAGAGTAACGCAGGGAGTAGTGATGAACCGGTGAGCGGTGCTTTGGTGCGGCCGTTATTCCTGCGCTGGAATCTGTTGGTCCGAATCGCGCCAGGCGCTGATCTTCAACCTGCGGCAAACCCAGCACAGGTCTTCTCCTGCATTCGGCCCCGCGGAAGGCGTGCAGGATGCGCCGCACACAGCACACGGTTTGTGCGTCGCTGGCCGCGGCGTCTCCACGGATTTCTTCGCCATCTCAAGAATCTGCGGAGAAATGATGGGCTCAGCGATCGGTTTCTTTTTCATTACCTGCCTTTACTATAGAACAGAAATCAGGAGGGCGTTCGGCCGCATGACAGATGTTGCCTTTTTGTTCCCAGGACAGGGCTCGCAGGCTGCGGGCATGGGCAAGTTGCTCGCCGCGCAGTATGCGGTGGCGCGCGCCGCATTCGAAGAGGCCGATGCCGCGCTCGGATTTTCCATCTCCGGCCTCTGCTTTTCCGGTCCCGAAGAGGAGCTTCGCAAAACGGAAAATACGCAACCCGCGCTGCTGGCGGTTTCCATCGCCGCTTACCGCGTGCTCGCTGAACACGGTATTCGGCCTGCCATCGTTGCCGGCCACAGCTTGGGCGAATACTCGGCGCTGGTGGCGGCAGGCTCTTTGAGATTTGAAGATGCGCTGCGCTTGGTTCGCAAGCGCGGGCGCTATATGCAGCAGGCCGTGCCGCAGGGCGTCGGCGCCATGGCTGCGATTTTGAAATTGCCGCAAGGCAAACTTGACGAGATTTTGCAGCAAGCGGCCGGCGACGAAATCGCCAGCGCCGCCAATCTCAACTCGCGTGACCAAGTGGTGATTGCGGGACACGCAAAGGCCGTCGAGCGCTCGATGGAGTTGGCAAAGGCGGCTGGCGCAAGGAGAGCCGTTCTGTTGCCTGTCAGCGCGCCTTTCCATTGCGCCTTGATGCGGCCCGCGCAATCGCGCCTCAAACCGGATCTCGACTCCACGCCCTTTCGCGATCTTTCGTTTCCGCTGATCAATAACTGGCAGGCGCGCGAAATCACAACCGCCGAAGAAGCGCGTGAAGGGCTGTATCAACAGATTCCGAATCCTGTTCGCTGGACAGATACGATTCGTCAGCTCGCGGCTCGCGGCGTCCGGCGTATCGTCGAAGTGGGACCCGGCGCGGTGTTGCTGGGTTTATGCAGGAACATCGATTCATCGCTCGCGGGCTTCAAGTTCGGTGAACCCGCAGACCTGGAGAAATTGCAGCATGCGCTTGCGTTCTAAACAACTCGCGCAAAACGGGCGCGGCCATATTGGATCGCGCACAACGCCACAAACCGGCTGTGCGCTTGAGCACGCCGCGCAAAGAGAAGACGAGTTGCTATCCTGCATCGCGGTGTGTATCCGCGCCCTTTGCGCTAGTTTCATACTTGCCGCTTCCGCCATTTTGTTGATCGCTGCGCGTCAGCCCGCGTCGCAGGAGCATGATGTCGAGGAGCTTGCGAAGAACTTTCTCTACGCAAGCCTCGCGCTCGACCCGGTTTCTGCAACTTTACAGGGTTATCACGAGCACAACGGCCAGAATCTGGACGAGCTATGGGCCGATTATTCACCCGCCGGCATTGAGCGAGCGCGGGATTTCTTCCATCACGCGATCGCGGAAGCCAACCGCCTGTCTCAGGCGCAACTTCCACTTGAACTGCAAGGCGACTTGGACGTGATTAAGCTGGCCGCCGAATCGCAGGCGCTTGACCTCGATCGCATCCAGCCTTATCGCCACAACCCGACGGTCTATGTGGAAGCGATCGGAAACGGCCTCTACAGCCCCTTCGTCCTGAACTATGCGCCCGAAGCGAAGCGACTGGCCGAAATCACGGCGCGTATTGAAAAGATCCCCGCGTTTCTTGAGACCGCAAAAAGCAACCTCGTGGATTCGCCGGAAATCCGGACGCAGGTTGCCATTGAGGAGAATCAAGGCAATCTCGACCTGATCGACCACACCATCCGCGCGAAAATCCCCGCGGACCTGAAGCCGCGTTATGATCGCGCCTCGACCACGGCCCTTGCGGCGCTCCGTTCCTTCGACGACTATCTCAAGACGACGCTCAGCCGTCACTCCGGCGATTGGCGCATGGACCCGCAGCTGTATGCCGAAAAATTCCGCGTCGATCTGGCCACCGGCGATACCCCTCAACAAGCTCTCGAAGGGGCTGAAGCGGAAATGCAGCGCATCCGCGAAGACATGTACAAGCAATCTGTCGCGCTGTATCCGAAATTCTTTCCAGGTGAGAAACCCTCAGGCGGCGTGAACGCCGTGGTCTCACGCGTACTCGACAAAGTGGCGCAACAGCACACCACGCCGGATCGCTACTTCGACGAAGCCAAGCGCGACCTCGCGGCAACCACTCAGTTCGTGCAGGATCATCACCTGCTCGCGCTTCCTAATGGAATGCAGCTCGAAGTCATCCCGACGCCCGTGTTCATGCGCGGCATTTACGGCGTCGGAGGTTTCTCCGCTGCGCCCGCGCTCGAGCCCAACCTCGGCTCGTACTATTGGATTACGCCTTTCGCGCCCGGCATGTTGCCCGCCCGCGTGGAATCGAAGCTCCGCGAATATAACGTCTATGGCCTGAATATCCTCACCATTCACGAGGCCATGCCCGGACATTTCGTGCAGTTCGAATATTCGAATGAAGTGCAGCCGCCGTGGCGCCGCTATCTGCGCGCCGTCTATTCGAACAATCCGTACGTCGAAGGATGGGCCGTATACGCGACGGAGTTGATGATCGATCAAGGCTATCTGAACACGCCCGGAATGCGGCTCACGTTCGGCAAGCAGATGCTTCGCGTGGTGGCGAATACGATTCTCGACGTCAAGATGTACACCATGGGCATGACCGACCAGCAAGCCATGGACCTGATGGTGAATGACACTTTCCAGGAGAAGGAAGAGGCGCAGGAGAAATTGCAGCGAGCCAAGCTCTCCGCCTGCCAGTTGCCGAGTTACTTTGTCGGCTGGCGCGGTTGGGACCGGCTTCGCGATGCCTACCGCCGGAGTAAAGGGTCCGCCTTCCAGGTTTCCGAATTCCACGAGCGCGCGCTCAGAGAGGGATCAGTTCCGCTGCCGGTGCTCGATAAAATCCTCTTGCAATCCGCGCCGCGTCATATCGAACGCGCGATATCGACCAAATCGATGAAGAGCCCGTAGGCGGTTTGTTCGACGCCGGGATCAATCAAGACGGTTCCCACCGTCCCCATCAGATCCGTATGAAACAGGATGAGGTTCGACGTGCCATGCGCGCACGCGAGCAGATCCGTGCAGGGAATTACTTCCGGCTTCACCTGCAGCCGTACCGTGTCTCCCGATCGCTCCCCGCGGCTGACCAGCGCGATCGTCTGTCCGGCTTTCGCCAATTCCAATGCCTGCTCGGTTGCCACATTGCGAATGCCTTCCCGCTCCACCTCGCGCGGCGTCATGCGTGCATCCATCAGCACATTGGCGAGCGCCGCGGTCTTCGCGGCCGAGTCCCAGCCGTCGATATCGAAGCTGGCATCCGCTTCTGCAATGCCCATCGATTGCGCCTCGCGCACGCCATCTTCGATTGACCGTCCCCGCTGCATGGCTCGAATGACGACTTTCGATGTCGAATTCAGCGCACCAGTGAATCCCAGGATCTGGACGCCCGGAAGATTATTTCGAACCGTGTTGAATACCGGCGCGCCGTCCATCACCGTGGCTTCGAACCGGAACTCCACCTGCGCTCGGCGGGCTTGCGCGCACAGGTCCGCGTAGGCGTACGCGATGGGCCCTTTATTAGCGGTGATGACGTGAATGCCGCGAGCGAAGGCTGATTGGATGTGCGAAATAGCGGGCTGGCCGCTCTCGGGATTCAGCGCCGTAATCTCAATCGCGACCTCAGGCCGCGCTTGGTCCCAGAACTCATCCAGGCTCGATACAGCAGGCCCGAATTGCGGCTCCAGCGGCACGCCTTTGCCATCCACTGCGGTCCCGTGCCGCGCGGTGTGGATTCCCACAATGCGGAAAGGATAGGTGGAGTGCTGCTTTGCGAGCAGGCGCGCAAATGCCTTGCCCACATGGCCATAGCCGACCAGCGCTACCCTCAAGTAATTGAGAGTAGCAGCGCCAGCCCGCTACTTCTTTGCTTGACAGAGAAGTGTGCCTTCGGCAGACTGAAGGTGTTTTCTATGGGGAGGTCTTAGTGAGAATTGTCGTTGCGCTTCTCTTGGCGTCCTGGTTTGCGGGCACGTTGGCTGCTCAGCAACCCGCCGAGCTACCGCCCGCAGGCCCTCCTCAAGATCAAGGCACAACCTCCGAGAATCCCATCACCTCGCTCGCCTCCGAATTCCTGTCGCACGATTTCTTCAACTTTTATCTTTTTGCTAACGCCGTTTACGATTCCGAGCCAATCTCGTTCCAAGGCAGAAGCGTCAACGAAGGCGGGTTAGGCTTCGATGGCGGCGGCGGCATCGATGCGCAAAAACAGTTCCGGGACGGCTTCTTTTCGATCGGCTACCGCGGCGATTACCGCGACTATACCAGCAGCTTTTATCCCAGCGGCACCGATCAAAACCTGAATGTGTCGTATCAGAAGCGGCTGGGCCGCAGATGGACAGTTACCCTGAGCGCCAGCGGAGGCATTTTCCTGTATGGAGCAACCTTTTTCGGGCCGCAGACTGAAAGCATCGGTTATGTGCAGACCAACCCGTTCAGCACGGAATCGAAATTCGCCTCCACCGGCGTCACCCTGGCGTATCGCCAAACGCGCCGGCTGAGTTATGTCTTCAGTGGCCAGGGTTACCTCTATCGTTATAACTTTCCAGGCGCGATCGGCGCGGCCGGTGTGACGGGTTCGGGATCGCTCCTATATCAGACCACCGCCAGAACCACTGTCGGCGGCACTTACTCGTACACTTACTTTGGTTATCAGCTCGGGGCGGGGACCATGTCGGCCAATACCGTGACACTCGACCTTTCGCACCGCTTCGGCAACCGCTGGACCGCAAGCTTGAGGGGGGGCGTCACGCGCACCGACGCCAACGGCACCATCAGAGTGCCCATCCTGGAGGAGAATGGCGGCAATCTCTTGCCCGGCTATCTCATCGGGCACTATCACACCATTTCCACATTTCCAACGGTGGAAGGAAACGTCAGCCGCCAATTGCGCCGTTCCATGATCACCGCCAGCGGAGGCCAGGGAATCACATCAGGCAACGGTGTCTATCTGGCGTCCAGGAATATTTTCTTCAACGGCGTTTATTCCTACAGCATGCGCCGCTCAAACCTCAGTTTAGGCGGAGGCATTTCCCACCTCAGCAGCGTCTCGAATAACATTTCTTACAAATACACATCCTCGTTCTTTAGCGCGAATTATGGCTATAATCTGATGCGTCACTTGGGCGTGAATGCGCGATATGATTTTGTCCGTTATGGCACGTTGGGTGGCGTGGGCGCACAAAGAGACAACCGCTTCACCTTTGGAGTGTATTTCTCCTCCAGAAGCGTTCCGCTGACGCTGTTTTAGGACCACGCTTTCGCGGCACTTGGCCCGGCGCACATGACAATGCCAAACGAAGAGCGGATTTTCCGCGCGCTGGATTCATTTCGCATCGAGCTCCCTTCCTGGGGCTTCGCCAATACCGGAACGCGATTCGGAAAATTCATCCAACCCGGCGCAGCCACCTGTATCGAAGAAAAATTTGCCGATGGGGCCCAGGTCCATCGCCTCACGGGTGTTTGTCCGACCATCGCCCTGCACGTGCTGTGGGACCTGCCGAATGGAATCGGGAGCGCCGCGGATATTGAGCAGCTCGCCGCGCGGCATCGCATCCGGCCCGGTTCCATCAACCCCAATACCTTTCAGGACCAGGATTATAAGTTTGGTTCGCTTGGCAATCCGGACGAAGCCGTCCGCCGCCGGGCGCTCTCGCATCTCGAAGAGAGCATCGCCATTGCGCAGCGCCTCGCGAGCCGCGATATTTCGCTCTGGTTCGCCGACGGTTCGAGTTATCCGGGCAGCGCGAACATCCGCAAGCGCAGAGAGTGGTTCATCGAAGGTCTGGGGCAAACGCACGCAGCGCTCGCCCCAACGCAGCGGCTGCTGATCGAATATAAACCGTTCGAGCCGGCCTTTTATCACACCGATATCGCCGATTGGGGCATGTCGCTCCTGCTCGCGCGCGCCGCAGGCCCGCAAGCCAAGGTCCTGGTGGATACTGGGCATCATTACGCCGCGCAGAACATCGAGCAGATCGTCGCCTGGCTGCTGAGCGAAGGCATGCTGGGTGGTTTTCACTTTAATGACCGCCGCTATGCAGACGATGATTTGACCATTGGCTCGATCGACCCTTATCAGGTCTTTCGCATCTTTCATGAGATCGCTTATTTCGAGTTCGAAACCGACGGCAGGGCCGATATCGCCTACATGATCGACCAGAGCCACAACATCAAAGGCAAGATGGAAGCGATGGTGCAGACCACGATGACGGCGCAGGAGCTGTTCTCGAAAGCCGCGTTGGTGGACCATGCGCGGCTGAATCGCGCGCAGAATAAATGCCATGTAGTGGAAGCCGAGGAATGCCTGCGGAGCGCTTTTTCGACCGATGTGCGTCCAATCATTGAGGCGTGGCGTGCTTCGAAGGGCTTGCCGCGAGACCCGCTGCGAGCACTAGCGGAAAGTGGCTATGTGGAACGCATCGCGCGTGAGCGGGCCGAAAAGAACACCGGCTCATTTTCCTCTTACGCATAGCTTGCGGTTGCTCAATGTTCCGATTTCCGGCCTGATTTTATCTGTCGCGCTGCCCGCCGTCGCTCTGGCTGCGACGCCGACGATACCGGACGTCGACGTGCGATGGCTCAAGCTCTCGTCCCCGCATTTCACCATGTACACCACGGAGGACAAGGGCAAAGCGATCGAGGCGCTCCGCACATTCGAAGAGGCGCGCGATTTTTTTGCGGAGAACAGCCCCGCCAAGTATGCGCCCGCCGCGTGCGTCGAGATCATCGCCTTCAAATCGCAGAAGCAATACGCGCCCTATGAGATCAATCAAGGTTCCGCGGCCTATTATCAGCGCGGCCATAAGTGCGATTACATCTTGATGCAGCAGCTTGGGCGCGCGTATCTTCCGGCCGCCATTCACGAATACACGCACCTGTTCGTCGAGCATGTCGGTCTGCATCTGCCGCTGTGGCTGAACGAAGGGATTGCCGATGTCTACTCTTCGCTGCGTGAAAAAGACGGCAAGCTGATGGTCGGCGAACCCCCGAAGCCGCGTCTCAACGCGCTGCTCGCGCTCGGGCCGCTCGATCTGCGAACCCTGATTGGCGCCACGCGCGACTCGCCTTATTACACGAAGCCGCGAGAAATGGCGCAATTCTATGCCACCAGTTGGGAACTCGCCCACATGCTGCTGCTGGGCAAGCATTACCGCGGGAATTTTCCCCAATTCCTTACCCAGGTATCAAAAGGAAAGCCCGTCGAGCAAGCCTTCGCCGAGGTCTATCATAAGACCCTGAACGCAGTAAACGTGGACTTGCGCACGTACCTATCTTCGAACAGCATCACCGTCACGCTGTTCAATATTCGTCTGAACGGAAAGCAGTTGCAGCCGGAAATCAGCAATCCGCCGCCGCTTGAAATCGAACTCGTGCTCGCGGATCTGCTCTCCACGCATCGCGATACCGCGCAGCAGGCGCGGGCGGATTTGACGAAACTCGTGTCCGAAATGCCCAACGACTCGAGCGTAGAGGAATCGCTCGCCTACCTAGCTTGGGAGCAAGGTCAACTAAGGGAAGCGAAGCAGCACTTTGACGCCGCCTTGCGAAAAGGCTCGAAGAGCCCTGAGCTTCTGTACAACTATTCGGGCCTGCTGCACGTTTTAGGCGCGCCTCCGGAAGAGATCATGAAAGTGCTCGAACAGGCGCTGGCCTTAAAGGCCGACTATCCGGAAGCTCGCTTCCGGTTGGGCATGGAAGCGGCTCGTCAGGGCCGATGCGCTGTCGTCATTGAGACGCTCACCGCGATGAAAACTGTGGGACCAGACCACGCCTTCCTTGTGTTTTCCGCCGAATCGTTTTGTTATTGGCGGCTCGGCAATCCTGGCGAAGCGCGGCGCCTTGCGGAAATGGCCAAGCAGTACGCGAAGTCGCCCGAGGAGTCGCAGCGAGCGCAAAATCTTCTGGATCAGATCAACCGCGTGAATCCGCCCAACTGACCACCCCCGAACATCCGTGACGGGTACCTTGCGGCGCCCGCCACGTTAAATCAAAACGGCTACGCGCCTCTACGGAGCGAGGCCGGTTTGCTCTTGCGAGCGCATACGGCAACCAGACCGAACAGGCCGATGCCGAGCAACAACAGCGAACCAGGCTCCGGCACAGCACTCGCGGTAAACGAGCCGTACCGTCCCGGCGGAGGAACGTTCGGCCCTGGCGTGGCGTTCGGAAGGTCCACCAGATTCGTCGCATTCGCAAGCCCTGCCGCGTAGATGATGGGGCCGCCCCCCACGTCACCGTTGCTCCAAAGCTCACCAACGTATCCTCCGGGTCCGCCTATATTAAACGCCAGGCCATAGATGTCTAACAGGCCTCCGGAAAATGGATAGGTTAGCGTAGGGACGCCCTTGACGAGTGCATAGCAGACGGTTGGAGAGTTTCCCGCCGGGTAGAACAGGTCATCGTAGGATAAACCGCCTGGGGTACTTGCAAAACCGGAGACCAGAGGGTTGTTCACGTACGATACCGGGGTGACGAGCCCGGTAATCGCACCAGAAACATTGACGTTTGTGTCCGAAAACGTTCCGCTGATGCCGGTGATCTCATAGCCGGGGGGATTGCTAGTGTTGGTGCTCTGCGGTCCAACCCAGAACACGCCGTTCGCGGTGATCCCATTTCCGTTGAACGAGAAATCAAATTCATCTGCCATTGCGGCTGGCGCAACCGCAACCGCCGCCGCTAATCCGAGCAATGCAAAATAACCGATTCTCATTTTTCCCCTTGTAAGGTCCTGCAAAAAAGATGTGAAATGTCCGTTCGTTGGACACGGATCAGGCGCATCGATTACAGAAACCTTTCTGGGGAACCGAAAACGAGTCCTAACGGTACCAGGAACTCGGCACTCGAGAGAACGGCTTCTCCGGGCGACGCGTTTTAATTCGTCGGGCGTGATCCGCAGCCTGCAATACGACGGGCACAGCCTATTACGGGCACTGCAGTGACGAGGCGCAGCGAGCCAACATCTTCTGGATCACATCGAGCGCGTGAATCCGCCGAACTAATTACCAGTTACGCCAATTCGAGACGGGCGCACCCGCGCGCATTAGTGTCGCCGCAATCGCGAAAGGAAACCCATCGCCCCAAGGCCCACCAGCATCAGCGTATAGGTTTCTGGCTCCGGGACGGAGTTGGTGGCGCTCATCAAATCAAATGACAGATTGTCGTATCGAAGATCCGCGGTAACAGGCTGAAGAATCCCTGAACTGTTCACTCCGGCGGTGAACCCAAATTCCAGCGGCCCGCCTCCGAAATCCGGGTGCATGCTTGTATCCACCGCTCCCGAAGACAGGTCGGTAACGAGGTCAAACTGATCTGCTGAAACGGTACCCGACGTTGGTTGGTAAACACCGGGCGTATACGGCGTGACGATCGAGTGAAAAACGTAGTAGTTTCCGCCTTGAAGAATCAAGGGAGAAAAGCCCACCAGGGATGGATTTTGCCCGGTAAAGAGTCGATACACATCCACGGAAACGCCAAGCTGGTCCACTGTGCCCTGTGAAGATGGATTGTAGAGAAAAGTCTTGTTCAGGATGTAAGATATCGAAGCGAATTCTACCGGTATAGGTACCGCGATCAAATCTTCAAGCGCCGATTCTGGGTCCCCACCCGTCAACGTCTGGCTGATGTTGACAACTACTCCACTCGTCTGATACGTGGAGATCGAATACTCCGCCAAGTTGAAAGAATCGTCCGTGAAGACCGTGTCAGCATACATCAAAGGCACTGACAGTATGAGCGCTGCGATAAGGATGGAAGACTTCATGGACTCTCCCTTTATCTCGGTACGCTGCAGAGTTATTCAGAAATGGATGCTTGCCCGCGGCGACGATTCGTAGACACATTTCGCGCCGAAGTCGTTTCTGGCCATCAATTTTCATCAGATTGACAATGGTCGCTGCCGACTACAAGGCTGGCGCGGAATGTTGCAGTAAGTACAAGCCTATGGGAGAATCCCAATGCGGCTAATCTGGGAGGCAGACATGGGAAACGGATCGGGGAATTCGCCTGGGTCCATGGAGCGGCTGGATGTATTGATTATCGAAAACGATCCCGCTGCCGCGCGCCTGACCAAAGAAGCGTTTCGCGAAGCGGGAATGATGCAAGCTGTGCAATCGGTGCCCGATGGTGAGGAGGCGCTGGCGTATCTGCGTCACGAAGCCAAGTACAAGCAGCATCCGCATCCTGACGTGATCTTTCTTGATCTGCACTTGCCGAAGAAGTCCGGCTTGGAGGTGCTGCAGGAGATCAAGACCAACCCCAAGCTGAAGGTGACGCCGGTTGTGATCGTCTCCGGTTCCGCCAACCCGAGCGAGATTCGCGAAGCCTATGAATTGCACGCGAGCTGTTACATCCGGAAGCCCGACGACCTGCACCATTTCCTGCATTTCATCCGCATCTGCTACGAGTTTTGGGGCTCCGTTGTGCAGCTTCCACCCAAGCCCGAATTCGCGAACGGAGCGGCTCGATAGGTACCCGCGGCGGCCTTGCCGCATACGCGAGAGAACCCGTTTCCGCCGCTATACTGAAGGGGCGTGAAACAGGTCGGGCGCTATCAGGTCCTCGAGGAACTGGGCCGCGGCGCAATGGGCGTGGTCTATAAAGCGCACGATCCCACCATCGGGCGGACCGTTGCGATCAAGACCATTCGCCTCAGCGATCTGACCGATCCCGATGAGCGCCGCCGCGTTCATGAGCGGCTGCTGCGCGAAGCTCAATCCGCCGGAGTGCTTTCGCACCCCAACATCGTCACCATCTACGACATTCTCGAGCAGGAAGATTTCGCGTACGTTTTTATGGAGTACGTCAACGGCGCGCCGCTCGAAAAGCTGATGGCGGCGAACATCCTGCCTTCGAGCGCCGAACTGATCGGTTATCTGCGGCAGGTTGCGGATGCGCTCGATTACGCGCACCGCAAAGGCATCGTGCACCGCGATATCAAGCCCGCCAACATCATTATTTCCGAAGCTGCGCCGGGCTCGGAGCGTCTGGCCAAGATTGCGGATTTCGGTGTTGCCAAGTTTGTCTCGCATGAGATGACGCACAGCGGGACCATGATCGGAACGCCCAGCTATATGTCGCCCGAACAGATTCAGGGCGTGACGGTGGACGGAAAATCGGACCAGTTCTCGCTCGCCGTTTTGGTCTATGAGCTGCTGTGCGGCGACAAGCCGTTCGCATCCGACAATCTGCCGGCACTCTTCTACGCGATCTGCAAACAAGAGCCGCCGCCGGTGGATGAGCGCAATCCGAAACTGACGGAAACGGTGGGCAAGGTAATGGAACGCGCGCTTTCAAAGGCGGCGCGCGACCGTTTCGAAACTTGCGGCGATTTTATCGGCGCTTTAACCATCGCGCTCGACAGTTGCCCCGATTGGAAGCCGGTGGGCCGCGGCGGCGTAACAGGCGACGTAAAGATGCTTGGTGAACCGACCGCGCAGGGCGCGCGAGCACCGGGTCAAGATGGCCGCCGAGCGCCGGGTCAGGATGCTGTGCGATCACCAATTCAGCCGGTGATTGTAAAGCCTGCCACTGCGGCAATAGGCGCGAGCGCGCCGGCCTATGACTTCCCGACGCGTCCGAGGCGCCGCCTCGATGAAGACGAGCACGAGGATTCCGGAAAGCGATCCTTCATCGGCACGATCGCGACGATCATTGCAGTTTTGCTCGCCATCGCAGGCGTGATTGTATTCATCGTGCGCTCGAATTCAGGGCCGAAGATCCCCGAACAGGTGCTCGATACCAGCGCAGGTCCGGTCGCGCCGCCTCCCTCACAAGCGACTGCACCTACTCCGAAGACGACCGAAGCGGCCCCGCCTGCGCAGGCTCCTGCGCAAACCACTCAAACCGAGCCTGCCCCGGTTGCAAAGCAAACGCAGCCGGAGAGCACATCCACTCAAAGCGCAAGGCCGCAAACCACACCGACGCCAATCACGCCCCCGCAAAGCACTTCGACTCAGCCTGTTTCGCCGCAGAACCCGCTGGCGGTTGCCGATATTGAATTCCTCAGCGAACCACCCGGAGCGAAACTCGTCGTGGACGACAGAGCGGACGCGTCCTGCACCGCGCCCTGTACCATGTCGCTTCCCAACGGCCGCCACACCTTGACTGCGGAGTTGCCTGGCTACAATGTTGCGCGCCGCATCTTCACCATTCCGGACGACAAGAGCCTCTTTATCGCGATGACGCAAAGCACCGGAGTGCTGTTTGTGACGTCCATGCCGACCGGCTCGACCATTTACGTGGACGGCAAGCCGTTTGGGCGCACGCCCGCCACGCTGCGTCTGCCGGCTGGCACCCATCAGCTGGTCGTCGCAAACGGAAGCGTGCAACGCGAAGAGACGGTGGTTGTGCAGACCGATGGATTTGACGCACGCGCTTTCCGATTGCAATAAAGTTCAGCCGTGGCGGACAAGATCGCGATGCGCCGGGTAGCCAGGAATGCCTGTGGCCGTGAGCACAGCGCGGTTCACGGCTCGCGCAATCGCCTCCGCCGCTACTGCGCCGATAATCGTCACATCTCCTTCCACGCGACTCGTGCCTGTCGCGGCGGCAAAGATTGTGTCGCCATCATAGGCCGTGTGTACGGGATTAATGGTGCGAGCGAATCCATCGTGCGCCATCTGCGCAATCTTCGCGCACTGCGTCTTCGTCAACACCGCATTCGTCGCAACCAGGCCGAGCGATGTATGCGCGCCGTGCCGTGTCGAAGGCAAGTTGCCGCGCATCAGTTGCTGCATGGTGTTGAGGAACGTCTGCCCGTCTTGTGAGCGCGCGCCTGCGAGAATCTTGCCGGTGCGATGATCGATGACGTCGCCTACCGCGTTGATAGCCGCGATCGCGCCAACGATCAGGCCCGTATCGCCGATAGAAATGCTCGCCGTGCCAAGCCCGCCCTTCATTGCAAACTGATAGCCGAAGAGTTTGCCCACCGTAGCACCCGCGCCCGCGCCCACATTGCCCTCCGGCACGTTCGTCGCGCTGGCCGCTTCGCAGGCCGCATAGCCCGCTTGCGCATCGGGACGAATTTTCGGATCGCCGATCTGCAGATCGATCAGAACCGCCGCGGGTACGATGGGAACCACGCCTACGCCGACGAAAAATCCCATTTTGTGCTCTTCGCAGAACCGCATCACGCCGGTTGCAGCGTCCAGTCCATAAGCGCTGCCGCCGGTGAGCAGAATCGCGTTTACAGTTTGAACCGTGTTGATGGGATTCAATAGATCCGTTTCGCGTGTCCCCGGCGCCGAGCCGCGCACATCCACCCCGGCCGTGGCCCCATGATCGAACAAAATAACCGTGCAGCCGGTGGGCCGCCGCGAATCGGTGAAATGACCCACCCGCAGCCCGCCGACAGCGGTGATCGCGCCATTTGCTTCTTCGTTCACCGCGCTCGTCTGCGCAATCGCTCCCGGGCCCGAGGCCAATGCAGCGCCGGTCAGGAACGTCCGCCTGCCTACGCGCGACTGCAATCGGGAATCGCTCATACGCTGCTAATCGATCATAGACTTTTGACCTTTATGCGATCTGCCTGGCTGCGATGGGTTGCTTTCGGCGTGTTCGTTCTCTCATCGACGCTCAATTATTTGGACCGGCAACTGCTCAACACGCTCGCGCCGCTGATCATGTCCGAGATGCACTTCAACCTAACCGGGTTCGGCTTCTTGATTTCGGCGTTTTCCATCACCTATGCGGCCAGCTCGCTGATCACCGGATGGTTTCTCGACCGCGCAGGCGTCAATCGCGGAACCAGCGCCGCCGTGAGCTGGTGGTCTGTGGCCGCCATCAGCACCGGCCTGGTGCGAGGCTTTCCGTCGCTCATCGCCTGCCGCGCGGCTTTGGGAATTGGCGAATCCGCGGGCGTTCCCGCCGTCGCTAAGGTGATTGCGATGTATCTGAAACCCGCGGAGCGTGCGCTTGGCACTGCGGCAAACCAGATCGGGTTGAGCCTGGGGCTGGCGCTTGCGCCGCTGGGCGTCGGCTTCGCAGTCTCGCATAGTTGGCGCGCGCCGTTCGTGTTGACCGGTGCGCTGGGTTTCCTGTGGATTCCGCTGTGGCTCGTAATGAACCGTGCGATACCACCCCCGCAGGCTGTTGAAACCTCGGAGACGAACCGCGGGGGAAGTTGGCACATCCTGCGCGACCGCGCGCTGATTCTCGTGGTAATCGCGAACGTTCTCTGGATGGGCGCTTATGGCCTCTGGTCGAGCTGGACGACCATCTACCTTATCCACGTCCATCACATCACGGTCTTAGAATCGGCGCGCTACGTCTGGATTCCGCCGCTGGTTTCGAACCTGGGCGGATTCTTCGGCGGCTGGCTCTCCTTGCGCTGGATCAAGCGCTCCATGCACCCGGTAAGGGCGCGTAGACGTGCGGTCTGGTGGAGCGCCGTGGGTGCGCTCATTACGCTCGCCCTCCCCTTTGCGCCCGATGCGCGCTGGGCAACCGCCGTTATCTCGATCAGCTTTTTCTTCGTGCTCGCCGGCAGCGTGAATATCTACGCCATTCCGATCGATCTCTATGGCGCCGCGCATTCCGGACTGGCCATTGCCGCGCTGACTTGCGCGTTCGGAATCCTGCAAACGGTGATCTCGCCTATCATCGGCCATCTCTCCGACCATCATCTTTATACGGAAGTCATCTGGATGGTAACCGCGCCATTGTTTCTGAGCGCGCTGGTGCTCAGGGGAGTTCCGGACGTCTCGTCACCGGGTTATAGTGAAACGCGGATCGCTGATGCCGACACAATCCGAAAAAGCTGATATTTTTGCCGCGCTCCATAAGCGCCAAAGCGCTTTCATCATCCCGAATCCGTGGGATGTCGGGACGGCCCGATTGCTCCAGCAGCTCGGTTTTGAGGCCCTTGCGACGACCAGCGGAGGCTACGCTTTCTCGCTCGGCAAACTCGATTACACGGTCACTCGCGAGGAGGTTTTGCAGCACATTTCTGCGCTCGCTTCCGCGACCCACTTGCCGCTAAGCGCCGATCTGGAAAACGGGTTTGGCGATTCGCCCGAAATCGCCGCTGAAACCATCACTCTCGCCGCAGCGGCCGGAGCAGTGGGAGGATCGATCGAAGACAGCACCGGAGATCCGGAGCAACCAATTTATAGCAACGAACAAGCCGCCGAAAAAATCCGCGCCGCAGTAGCCGCAGCCCGTGCTCTTCCTGTTCCAGTTCACGCTGACCGCCCGCGCCGAAAATTATCTGCACGGCCGGCCCGATCTCAAAGACACGATCGCGCGTCTGCAGGCTTACCAAGAAGCGGGCGCCGACGTTCTCTATGCGCCGGGTCTCGTCACGAAAGAAGATATCGCCGCAGTCATTCGTTCGGTCGATCGGCCCGTCAATGTCCTTATGGGATTACCTGGTATCCAACTGAACGTCGCCGATCTTTCGGCCATGGGGGCGCGCCGGATCAGCGTCGGCAGTGCGCTCTCTCGTGCCGCGTTGGGCGCCGTTCTGCGCGCCGCGCGAGAGATGCGCGATCACGGCACGTTCACGTTCACAGAGGACGCTGCCAGCTCGCGCGAAATCAGCGAACTATTGAAGCAGTAATCCTATTCGATGCGATCCTGAAATCTGAGAATCACGTCTGCGGCGCGTTGCGCGCCACCCGATCTTGCAATCGAGTCGCGGACCCGAACGGCAGCGGCTTTGTAAGAAGGCCTATTCAAGACGTCTACGATGGCCGCGCGCAAACGGCCGGCGCTGAGTTTGGCAAACGGCACGATTCGTCCCGTTCCCGACCATTCGATGCGGCTTGCAATCCCGGGTTGCTCGAACGTGATCGGCACCGCCACCATCGGCACGCCATAGGTGAGCGAATCGAGCACGGTGTTCAGGCCCGCGTGCGTGAGCGCCAGGCTCGCGCGCGCGAGCAGTTCGAGCTGAGGAGCGTAGCTCACGACGATCGCATTGCCGGGCAGCTTCGAAGCGCTTTGCTCGTCCAGCCCTCCGCCGTGCGTCAACACCAATTGCACATCGAGCCCGGCACAAGCTTCCGCGAAACAACGAAACGTCGCTTCTCTGCGGTTCTGCAGCGTGCCGAGCGAGCCGTATATCAAAGGTCTGCCATCGAGCTTTTCCCAAGGAAACGGTACCGGCTGGGGTGTGGCGCGGCGAAGCGGCCCGGCGTAGTGGAAGCATCCGGGCAGATTGCGCCGCGGAAAATCGAAGGCAATCGGCTGCTGAGAGATTTGCGCGAGTTTCGAAAACGTGTCAGACGGATCTTTCAGCGGCGGCAAGCCCCACTCCTTCCGATACCGCGCGACAACGTTCCGAATTCCCCGCAGCAGCCAATCGTTTAAGGAGTATCCGATGCGGTTCCTCAGCCCCGCGAGAAAAGAATCCCGATAAGGCCAACCCAGAAACGGCGGCGGAACCAGCGGCTCGCGGTTGAGCAGCAGAGCGTTGCAGATGGTGACAAACGGAATGTGAAGATGTTCGGCGATGCAGGAACCGGCCGGCTCCATTTGATCGACAAGCAGAAACTCGATGCCTGCGGCGCGCATGGCTGCGGGACCATCGCGGCACATCATTTCGGTGGTTTTGCGAACCGCCTCAACCGTGAAACGCACGGCTGCGAAGCCGCTGAGCCCAGCGAGTTTCCGCAGCGATTCGGGTAGCGAGCCCGGCGGGTGATCGCTTTCACCAATGCCCACGAATTCCAGGTCTTCGCGGTGTACGCGTTCATCGAGATCGGGCATGTGAAAAACCGTGACGCGATGCCCGCGCGCGATCAATTCGCGGCCCAATGCGCCAAACGGATGAAGATGGCCCGGAACCGGTGGGCTAATGATGCCGAAATGCATCCGGCGTTATTTGAGTCTTCGCCGCGTTCACCGCGGGCTAATCCCAGGCCCGCAGACCCTTTGTATACAGAGTCCGCAGCGAGCGCTGCAGGCTCGGGCTGCTCATTTTCCCATAGTTGCCGCCGATATCGAGCTTCGACATCAATCGCCGGTACGCTTCCGGGAGATTATGGTACGGAATCCCGGGAAAGTAGTGGTGCAGCGCGTGATAACGAAGCCCCACCGGCGCCCAAAGCTCGGTCCAGAAAGCGCCGGGCGTATCGATCGAATCGATGAGTTGCCCAACCCTGTCTAACGGCTCGCCGGAACTCTCATAAGCGTGCGCTCCCAGCGTTCGCAGCGTATTCACGAAACTCGCGAGGCTCACGATTACAAACCAGATAGCCAAAAAACGCCAGGGCAGCATGCCCAAAGCGGTCAAACCGGCCAACGATCCCCAAAGGAGGAATATCGCCGCGCTGTGACGCCGCACTTTCTTGATCAGCTCCGGCGTGGCATCCCGCCGGTATTCCACATTCATCGTCAGCGAAGAGAGCCGCACCACTAGCCAACGCTCAAAACGGCGCGATAGAAAGCCGATAGGCGTCAGCAGCAGAAAGCGCAGGAGCAGAATGATGGGAATGAAAAAGCCTTCAACCGCGAATACGACTGTCATTCGGCTGTTATGTGCAAATGGCAGGTATTCCGGGTCTTGTGACGTGCCGTAGGTGCTTAGCTTGTGATGGCTTTGATGAACTCCGACGTAGACGAATGAGGGCATCAGGAGCGGGTATCCGGCCATTAAGTTCCACGCGGTCTCAAAACCCGGCAATGTGCGGCGGCTCTGATGACTGATTTCGTGTAGGAAACACAGCGACCGGTAGAGCGCAAACGCAGCGATGGCCACACAGACCACCATGGTGGTTGAAAACGGCCGAAACAGCAATGCGCCTGCGAACGCGATCCATCCGATCGCGGAGGTCGCCAGCAGATCTGTCCAGAAAACGCCTCCCTTGGGCCGATTCAGGTCGCGCACCAACTCCCGCATCGCCGCCTCGTCGAGGCGGAACGATGAATCCTCGCGCAAATGCAACCGCATGGTAGACCAGGAGACCGCTCCAGTCGGGGCCGGAGCTGTGGTGGGCTCTAATAGCAGGGAACTATTCAAAACGGGGACACTTCATTACACCACGGGTCCCCCCTGCCTGGTCAATCTCAGGGAAAACTGACCGTCTTGGATAGAAAAAATTTATGAGTAAATTTACTCGCCAATCAACAACATGTAAGGACGAATAGGAGGGATGACCAAAGCAGCATGGGAACCCGAAACCAGGACCGGTACGAATCCTCTAAACTCTCTAGAATCTTCGTTTCCTGTTCTTCTGTCAGGAAATCGTCCACGACTAACGCGCCCGGATCGGCGCCAGGAGGGAGGGTCGTCTGAGCAGATTTCGCCGTCAGGCCGATGCTCAAGATGAAGTTTTCTCCATCTCTTCGGCATGACTTAACGATTCCAATTCCTGTATAATCTTTCCCTATAAGCGTTACTTTGGTTTCTTCGCTCACCCTGAGCGTGCTGCTTATAAGTGCCTCCATGGGGTGAGATTCGAGGATCGAAACAAACTCTTCCTGAACAGGGGAGTTTGGAGGGTCGGACCAGCACAAACGTGCCCGGTTCGACTGTCTGAAGGAAGTACTGCGGTTGAAAGGCATCTGAACTACGGTTCGGAACCCCCGAGCCCCGTTGCTTCTATATTGCTGGGAAGGTTTTTGAAAGATCAACGGCATGACAAAGAAATTTTTACCTGGATCGCACAAGACGAGCGAAGTACACTAGATGAACAGCACTTCATCTTTCGATAGGAAAGCGCCCCATGAAGGCACTTTCATACCAGAGCCCTCCGTAGACGATAAGGAAATTTCCCGGTTTTGAATATCACCCTGGAGAAGATGCACCTCGCGCTCATGCAACAAAACTATCGATTTCAGCTTTTGGCGCCTCCTGAAACGCCAAGCGGCGGCGCATTCGGCCGGCCGAATATTAACGAGCAACTATACGACCAATTTCTGACGGGTGTTCAAAAATTGCGTGGGCGCGTGTACTTAAAAGACGGCGCCATACAGGAATCGGAGCTCGAAGAGGACGGCCGATTCTGCATGCCTGGCGACAAGCGTAGCTGGCATTTTCTGCTGATTGACAATGCGCAAAAGGTGATCGGCGGCGCTCGCTACCTGGTGCACCCGAATACCGTGCCGTTCGATCAGCTTCGCATCCATCACTCGGCTTTGGCCAAGGATCAGAAATGGGCGGCAAAGGTGCGTAGCGCGGTCGAGCAGGATTTGCGCGTTGCTCGCGAGAGAGGTTACTCTTACGTCGAGATCGGCGGTTGGGCGCTGGCAGAAGAATGGCGTGGCACGCGCGCGGCGCTTGAGATTCTGGTCGCCTCCTACGCCTTGGCGCATCTGTGGGGCGGATGCCTGGGCGCATGCACAGCGACAGCCCGTCATGGTTCGTCTTCCATCCTGCGCCGCATCGGCGGCTCCAGCTTTCAGCTCAACGGCGAGACCTTGCCCGCCTATGAAGACGCTCAATACGGCTGCCAGATGGAGTTGTTGCGCTTCGACTGCCGCACGCCCGCGCCTCGTTTCGCGCCGCTGATTGCCCAGCTTCGCGCCAAAATCGCCGGAGTTTCGATTCTGCGGCCTGCCGGAACCCAAGTCAGGCGTCCCGCCTGGGCCTTGGCGGCTTCCGCATATCAAATGGCGTAAACGGCGAACTTGCAAGTCGAGTGACTTTGGACGGCCTGCGCCTGGCGCTTCCGTGCTGGATTGAGATCCTAGGCGCCGAAAACGTCTCCTGCGACCCGCAGGAACTGTCGGAAGCCGCCGCCGCAACGTTCGCCACCGCCCAGCGCATTCCCGCCATCCTGCGGCCCGCTGATCGCGACCAGGCTCGCGAATGCCTCCGCATCGCCAATCAATTTGGTACACCGCTTTATCCCATCAGTTCCGGCAAGAACTGGGGCTATGGCTCGCGCGTCCCGCCCGCGGGCGATTGCGTGCTGCTTGATCTCGGCCGCCTGAACCGCATTCTCGATTTCAACGAGCAGCTCGCCTACGTGACCGTCGAACCCGGCGTCACGCAGCGCCAGCTTTACCAATTTCTCCAGCAACGCGGCTCGCGGCTTTGGATGGACGCGACCGGTTCCAGCCCCGATTGCAGCTTAATCGGCAATGTGATGGAACGCGGCTTCGGCCATACGCCCTACGGCGATCACGCCGCGCACGTCTGCGGCCTTGAAGTGCTGCTCCCCAATGGCGACCTGATTCAGACCGGCTCCGCGGCGTTCCCGGGAACGCGCACCGGCGCTGTGAACCGCAGCGGAATCGGCCCGGATCTGGACGGGCTCTTTTCGCAATCGAATCTGGGCATCGTCACGAGCATGACCGTCTGGCTCATGCCCCAGCCCGAGTGCTTCGAAGCCTTCTTCTTTCGTTCCGAAGATCCCAACGGCTTGCCGGCGCTGATCGATACCCTGCGCGATCTGCGGCTGCGCGATATCCTGCGCAGTTCGATTCACATCGGCAATGACTATAAGGTGCTGAACGGGCTGCAGCAGTACCCATGGGAAGAAACGGGCGGCAAAACGCCTCTCACGCCCGACATGATGGCCGCATTTCGAACCAAACTGACCATGGGCTATTGGAACGCTTCGGGCGGGCTATACGGCACGCGCGCGCAGGTTTCCGAAGCCAAACGACTATTGCGTAAGTCGCTTTCCAATCAAAACGGCAAAGTGCGCTTCCTGAGCGAGAGCAAGCTGCGAATGGCGCGCCGGTTCGCAGGATTATTCAGCATGCTCATGCGCTGGGACGTGCGCCGCACCATCGAGATCGTGGAGCCCGTCATGGGCCTCATGCGCGGCGTGCCGACCGAACATGCGCTCGCCTCTGTCTATTGGCGCAAGCGCATGCCTGTCCCGGCGGATCGCAATCCCGATCGAGACCGTTGCGGGTTGCTTTGGTACGCGCCCGTCGCTCCGGCGGAAGGCCCGGCGGTCGCGGCTCTCACCGAACTCGCCAGCAAAACGCTGCTCGAATTCGGTTTTGAGCCCATGATCTCGCTCACTCTGCTCACGGCGCGTGCGGTGTACGCGGTCATTTCGATCACTTACGATCGCGACTTACGCGGCGAAGACGACCGCGCCATGACTTGTTACTCCGAATTGTCCCGCCGCTGTACCGCAGAGGGTTTCTATCCTTACCGCCTCGGGATTCAATCGATGCAGGACGCGTTTAAATCTTCAACTTACACGCAGTTACTTAGCCTATTGAAAAATTCGCTCGATCCGAACGGTATCTTAGCTCCAGGCAGATATCAGCGCGCTTCCACTCAGTTTTGAACCGTAAAGTTCGTATCTGAGTCGGATACGGAAGAGTCTACGCCCCATACCGCGCGGGTCGCAGAAGTCGTCGAGCTGGCCGCGGCACCGCTCGTGCCCCATACTCCTCGCGCGCCCCAGAGGCATTTAAAACCGGAGACGGTGCTGTCGGCCCAAGACGCCTGCGCGCCCCAGATCGCTAGGTCGGCATCGACGCCGGTCGTTCCCCATACCGTCTGTGTGCCCCAAACTCCGTTCACGCCTCCCACATTCCACGTCGAGCCCGATTCGAAGGCCAGATATACGTTGCCGGAACTCGCATTATAGACCGCCGTGGGTGACAGAGCAGTCCCGTTCGCTAGCTCGTTGTTGGCAAGCGCTGCCGCGATGTCTAGATACCCGGCTCCGACGGTCAGAATGTCGTATTGGCTCACGAAGGTTTGGCCCGTCACCGGATCCACCGCTGTGCTCGACACCGGGAAGGTCTTATAAGCGGTCTTCATCAGCCGCGCCTTCACCTGGTCGGGAGTCAGCGACGGATGCGCTTGCAGCAGATCGGCTGCCGCGCCGCTGACTACTGGCGTCGCCATGCTCGTGCCGTTCAGCATCAGGAACGTAGAGGAGGTCGCGCTGCTCGCGGTCGATTCATAGTAAGAAAGCGGAACTGCGTTGGCCGCCTCGGATGCAAGTGTTGATCCCGGTGCGAGCAGCGACACCACGTGATTGCCCGGAGCGACGATATCCGGCTTCACAATATGATCGATCGCCGACGGTCCTTTCGAACTGTAGCTTCCAATCAGATCATCGCTGCGCGGATAAGTGCCCATCGCCTTCATCGCGCCCACGGTAATTACATCAGGATCGTTGCCCGGCGATTCAATCGTCCCGTATCCGCTCGTGCCCGCGGAATTATCCCGCCCATCGTTGCCCGCCGCCGCGACCACCACAATGCCTGCTTTCCACGCTGCTTCCACCGCCTGGCACAGCGGATCCTGCGTGTAACTTTCGTACACCGGCCGTCCCAGCGACAAATTGATGACCCGAATGTTGTAAGTCTTCTTTAAGCGGATCGCCGTCTCAATCGCCTGAATCACTTCGCTATCCGACCCGCTGCCTGTTGCGTCCAGCACTCGCAGATTGATCAGCGACGCGTTCGGCGCAATCCCCACGAAGGATCGCCGGCAGTTCAGGCACTCGGATTCGATCCCGTTTGCCGCAATAATCCCGGCCACGTGCGTGCCGTGCCCATATTGGTCGCGTCCGTTCCCGCCCGTGAAGTCTTGCGCATAGACGACCCGCGGCAGCAATCCGAGAACGCTCAGATCGGGACCGACATCGATTCCGCTATCGATCACCGCCACGCCGATGCCGCTACCGGTCAGTTTGGCCTTCCAGGCGGCGCTCGCATTCACGGCTTCTGCCGTGTAGTCCAATTGACTTGCTACTGTCCGGTCCGCCGAAATGTAGGTGACGTTCGGGTTGTTCACTAGTGTCTGCAAAGACGAAGCGGGAACGGTATAGACAATCGCATTCACAATCCCGAGCACCGAATGCACAATTCCACCCACCAGATTCAGAACGCCCCCCAAGAGTCCGCCACTCGGCTGCGAAGAGACCGGCGTAGCTTGGCTGTACTGCACAATTACCCTGACATTCGAGTTCGGATCTATGCCCTGGAGATCGGGCGAGAGCTTTGAAGAGGCGCCGAACAGGGCCGTGGTGACAGCCAGACAAAGACAGGAGGAAATTACCCGCGTTCTCATGGGATCTTGGAATGTCCTTTAAGATCCCTCATCGGATGCGTGCGCTCGCGCAGTGAATCCGAAACCGGCGTGTAGTACTGGGTCCTTATTCTTACGACAACAAAGGGCTGATAACGCCGATGAGGACGTTAGTGCATGGCCAGCGCGCGGGTAAGCAAGCGGCCGTTGTCAACGCCTCCAAACGCACGAAAGCCGCGGCTACGCTGAGTGGGCGCCCCGCGGCTCGTTCACTTCGTGCGAGTAGGTTAACTCTTTAGGACCTCCGGCTCTTTCGGCGAGAGACCAGGCCAACCCCCAGAAGTCCAGCGCCCATCAACAGCATGGAAGCCGGCTCAGGAGTGGTTGTAACGGGAATCGTAGTAGCCGTGAACGTAGCCGAGAACGGCGTGTCAATCGGCAGGTTAGTGAACAGCGATGCTACCGTCTGTCCGTCGAAAGTAGCTGAGAACGTACCAGTGAAGGTGTCCACCTTGGTCATGGTATTCGTGTCCCAGATATATCCGTCGACGTTGAACGAAGCCACTGCGCCATCCGGTGTGTCGGTCAGCGTGAACGGACCAACTGAGCCCGCAGGGATGTTGTTCGCCCACAGTTGCAGGTTGGACCCGCCAGTGTCGAAGGTCATGAACGCCGACGGAAGCGTCACCGCTCCAGGGGGCTCATTCAAGCTCTGGATCGTTCCGAATTCGCCAGTGGTTACACCAGCACTCGAAAAAACACCAGAGTTGACCAGCGAAACCTCGAACGTCCCGTAACCGGGGGCCGGGGTGTAGGGAGCACCATTGGGGTACTGCCCGAAATCGATGTAGTTAGAGCCGACCTGTGCGTTGCCGTTGATTCCGAGTTGAATCGTGGATGCCGAACCCGGTAACGCCATCAAACCAGCTAATGCAAAGCTAAATAGCAATGAAGCGCCTAATCGCACTTGTATTCCTCCTCCTTTAAAGTCAAGAACAGCTCGGATGGTGACCTACATATCTAGTATGAATGCTGGCCCACACCTAATGCCGGGTAGCCAACCTCGTAAAGTCAGCTACCGGCCTATAGACACTCATCGGTGGACAATACGTACGCGAAAAGTGAACTCGGAGAAATCGGGAGAGTACTAAAACTCGCGACGGGTGGGGCTACGTTCGCGCTGCCGCCACTTGCAGCCACAGACTATTCCTGGCGGCCGAAAGGCCTACACGTCTCGCTAGACTCTCTCTGCTAGATTGTGTTTCAATTTGACAAGCTTTTTGTCTGCATGTGCCAGTTATCTGATAGAATTGCCTCGAACTGTGGGTAAAAGTACTTACTAGGTTCTAGGTTAAGGAGAAAGGCTTCAGGACATGGATCTAAGAAAGAGAGCGGCCTCTGAGCGCCGCGGCATTAATGGGATTTCATTTGGAGCTCGAAACGGGAGGAGTACTCGATTGCTGATGGGGTCAGCGTTCGGGTTGTCACTGTTAGTGGCATTTCCTCTGGCATCTTCCGCGCAGAGCTTTGCTGAATTTCCGGTACCCAGCGGTTCTTCGAGCGCACCGGAAGGGATCACGACCGGGCCCGACGGCGCCGTTTGGTTTACCGAAGCGGCAAATAGCACCACCGAAGGAAAAATCGGTCGGATTGATGTCAACGGAGCCGTTACGGAATACAGCGTCGGAACCGGCGCCGAACCGCAGCAAATTGCCCTCGGACCAGATAATAATCTTTACTTCACTGCTTCCAACGGTAATTACATCGGTCAGATCACGAAATCCGGAGTCGTAACTAAATTTACGATTCCGACTGCCGGCGCTACGGCCACAGGTATCGCCGCCGGTGCCGATGGCAACATCTACTTCGCAGAAGCTGCGGCAGGCGTGAATACCATCGCCGCCGTATCCACCTCGGGAAATTTCACCGTCGTGAGCATCACCGGGACTCTCACTGCCAATGCGATCCCTACGAATCTCACGCTCGGGCCCGACAACAACATCTGGTTTACGGAACAGTGCCCGGTAAGCGCCGGCTGCGATGGGATCGGACGTATCGGTACCGTGATAAACGGCGCCATCCACGAATACCAAGTCAGTTCCAATAGCCAGCCCTTCGGCATCACGTCGGCCGGCGGAGACATCTGGTTTACGGAAAGAAACAGCTCGAAGATTGGTAGGATGTCCGTCGCTGGAACCCTCCTTTCCGAAACCGCAACCCTCACCGCCAACGCTGAGCCTACGGGTATTACAGCCGGTCCGGACGGCGCACTGTGGTTCGTAGAGTTCGGCGGCAACAAGATCGGCCGCATCACCACGAGCCTCACGGTGACCGAATACTCCATTCCCACCGCCGTTTCCGGCGCTTATGGCATTACGCTTGGCGCGGACCATGCCCTTTGGTTCACCGAAGGCGTCGTCGGGAAAATCGGCCGGTTTTCGGAGATCAATTTCGAATCGTTCTCGCAGATTTCAGGAGCCTTGAGCCAGGTTTCAATCGGCGCCGACGGCAGCATTTATGGCCTCAACAGCTCCGGCGCGATTTACACCTACAACGTCGATTCCCAGACTTGGACCAATATCCCCGGCGCGCTCGCGTACATCACAGCCGGTTCGAGCTCGTCCGTCTGGGGCCTCAACTCGAGCCATAACATCTACCACCTCAACAGCTCGAACAACACCTGGTCCCAAATCCCCGGCGAGCTGAACTCGATTGCCGTGGGCGCTGATGGCGATGTCTGGGGTCTCAATTACGCGAACGACATCTACCACTACAACGCATCGACGGGATTCTTCAGCCAGGTAGGCGGCGAACTCAACTCGATCGCCGTCGGTTCGGCCGGCGCGGTGTACGGCGTGAATAGCGCAGGGGCCATTTACTGGTACAACCCGGGAACCGGCTACTTCCAGCAACTGGGCACTCAGAACGGCTTCAGCACGGCTGCGGGCGGTCTGGCGGTGGGCATCGATGGCGACCTCTGGGCCATCAAGAATGGCGTCGCTTATCACTGGGATGTGCTGCACAACAGCATGGACGCCACATCCGGCGCGGGCACCGTCACGCGGATATGCGTGGGTTCGGGCGCTACGGTTTTCGCCCTCAATACTGCCAGCGAAATCTGGCAGTGGGATGCAACAGCCTCAACCTGGGTCCAGATCCCAGGCGGCCTGGACGATCTCTCGGCCGGCGCCAGCGGCACCGTCTGGGGCGTAAACAGCGCAGGTTCGATCTACCAACTGCTCGGCGCACCCAAGCGCGCTTATCAGGTCCTATCCGTCGTTTCGGGAGCAACTCTGGACCAGATCTCGGTCGGCGCTGACGGCGCAGTTTGGGGCGTCAGCAGCGGCACCGTCCAGTTCTTCAACACCGGTACGCAAACCTTCCAGACAGTTTCTGGCGCTCCCTCGATGAGCCAGGTCTCGGTCGGCTATGGCAATGACGTCTGGGGCGTTGACTGCTCCTCGGCTGGCGCTGATAACTGCACCGTGTACCAGTACGTCGCTGGCTCCAGCCCCAGCTGGAGGACCATACCCGGCGAGCTGAACCTCGTTCAAGTCGGCGCAGATGGTAGCGTTTACGGCATCAACGCCAGCGGCGCAACCTACACTTACAACACCAGCAACTCGACTTGGTCGAATATTCCTGGCGCTCTCGGGTACCTTTCGGTCGGCGCGGATGGCACGGTCTGGGGTATCAACGGATTCCTCCAGGTCTACCGTTACACCGGAAATTACTATACTCTCGGCACCTGGGCCAATGTTCCCGGCTCACTATCGGAGATCTCGGTCGGGAACTCCAGCACCATTTGGGGCATAAACGCGCAGAACGAAGTCTACTACTACGCCAACGGCTGGCACCAAATCTCCGGTGCCGCGCTCGACTCTGTCTGGGCTTCGTTCGATGGCACGGTTTGGGGCGTCAACGCCGGCGGCAATCTGTATCACTGGACCGGCAGCTCCTTCGTGCAGGAGGGAAGCAACGTCAGCTACCCGGTCGTCGGCAACTCCACCAACGTGTGGGCCGTCAACGCCACCACGGGCGCGGCCTACCTGTGGTTCTAACCTGAGTAAGTAAACGGTGTGGCTGCACGCAAGTGCGGCCACACCAACGATCAACAACTACGAATTTCGGATTTCTGAACTGGTTTTCTCACGCGGCGCGCGCAGCTTACGCGCCGCCGCCTACTTCTTTCAACAGGCGAAGCGCTTCTTCCCGGGGCGGATCTTTGGGCGTAATCGCTGCATGCACGTATTTCTCAAGCAGAGTCTTGGCCCGCGGAATATCGCGCTTTTCCCGGATCAGCACATCGGCGCGTTGGATGATGGCGCACCCTCGGTACTTGCCACGCTGCACCACGAGCAGACTCGATCCCGAGTTATTCAGCGCTTCATAGCTCTCCGCCAATTGCAGGCGGTTATTATTGCACCACGTCGTATACCAAGGATTATTCCTCCGTATTAGCGTTGATTGACGACGCCGTGGGGCCAGTAGCTGATCGAACTGGCGTACGTCGTGGGAGTATTGTTCAATGTTCCGGTAATTGAGGACTCGCGGTTTGCCATGTCGTAGCCAGTCGTAACAATGCGGCCCGAAGGATACGACTCACTGGTCAGCGATCCACCAAGATTGTAAGTGTAATTGAAGGTATATGTTTGGCTTCCGGTTTGTGATTCCCTTGCAACACGCGCCCCCTCTCTTCAAAAATTCCGCGCACGCGAACCGAAGTTCCCGTACAGCAACCTCCCCAGGGGTGATCGTATGAAAGCGCCGCTCGTTGCGCGAGCGGTACTTTCACGATCATGAAGCCTGTTATTGGATGTGATGCACACAAGCACTACTCGGTGTTTATCGAACTGAAAGAAGACGGTAAGGCGAGCGCTCCTGTTCGTATTGAACATCACCGTCAACGCCTCCGCGAATATCTGGAATCGCTCGCAAGCAGCGCTGATATTGCGATCGAGTCCACGGGACACTGGTACTGGCTGGTTGACGAGATCGAGCAGGCCGGGCATCGGCCGCATCTGGCCGAACCGCTCGAAGCCAAGAAGCGCATGGGAAAGACGCATAAAACCGACGCGCTCGATGCAAAGGGCTTGGCTATTCTGTTGCGCAATGGTACGCTCCCGGAGGTTTGGATCCCGCCCGCCGAGATCCGGGATCAACGCGAGTTGCTCCGTACCCGCATGGCTGTACGTGATGTGCGCACCATGCTAAAACACCGTATCCATTCCGCTCTCGAACGCTATGGGGTTTTCTCTCCGGGTATAAGCGACTTGTTCGGCGCGGCTGGCCGGGAAGCGCTCGCGGCGGCGGTAACTGGACTGCCTGCTTACACTGCGGAGATGGTGAACCAGCAGCTTGCCAGCTTCGACCTTTTAGGCGAACACCTGACAAGCATCGAGATCCGGATCGAAGAAGTGATTCAGCCAAACCCTGCCGTCAAGAGATTGCGAACCATGCCGGGCGTCGGCAAGGTGCTTGGCCCGGTGATTGCTTTGGAACTCGGTGATGTGCATCGGTTCGCTTCCGCCGAACGCCTGGCCAGCGATTGCGGGCTGGTCCGCGCGTGTTTTCTTCGGGTGGCCATACGCGCCTGGGCGGAACATCGCGCTTTGTCAATCTGTATCTCAAATGGGCCTTTGTGGAAGCCGCCAACTGTGCGGTTCGCTTGCGCGGCCCCCAATACCGGCATGTGCGCGAACTGTTCCAGCGTCTGCAGCCGGGCAAAGGACACGGCCGCGCGATTGTTGCCATCGCGCGGCACTTGGCGGAGGCGGCGTTCTGGATGCTGACCAAGCAACGGGACTACCGTCCGCCACAATCGGTTCGCTCCGCTGCTGCGGTGACGGCGGAGCACACTCGCTCCTCACCGCCTTCGTCCACCAACGGGTCAGCGCGAGACACGTCTGGCATTCGGTGATCGGTAGATCACTCTGCTGCCGGCAAGCCCATTTCGCCGGCGAGCGGTAAGCCTCGGGGTGAATGCGAAACCCGCGACGAAGATGCTCATGCCCTTACGAGGGCGCATACATGGTTACTGGCGAAGCAGCCAAACGAGCGATTGGACGAAACTACGAAAGGAGACATGCCGCCAGCTGAAGTTTTGGATTTATGGCTTTCGTGCCAGGCATGATTCCGGCACGGAGGAGCCCTGAAGAGCTCCTCCGCGTGCCCGGCCTCCGGATGAGCGCTCAGGTCGCGTCCCCGCGGAGTCTTATCCTCTCTCCGGCTCGCTACGAGTGTATCCATTTCGTGCTCGCGCTTCGCGCATCGCGTTCACTCCCCAGTGCAAATCAGGGCTTGACACGAGCAGCGCTTTCATACATGACGTGTCACTAATCAAGCCGGTGCGCAGCACCGTAGCCACTGATCACCGCTTCAGATGTCCTACCTCGTGGCTCAACAGAACCTCAGGAGCGTGACGGAGCGTTGCATCCCCTCTCGTCTGCCCACTGCGAACGCCTGACGGGATCTGATGTTCGAAGAAGTCGAGTTCGGTGTACGGCCCTGGTCCAGTATCATTCGACCCAACCTTTAGCGCGCATTTCACACGCACAAACCATTCTGGTCCAACACTATTTCGCGAAACCCCAAAGAGTAGGTCACGCCCAGGAGAGATAACGGTGGCTGATTGCAGTTCGGCCCCAGGGAGTCCGTTAGGCATGCCGGCGGGGCGACTGGGGCAATCCGTTCCCGTCTCCCCAACGGTGACTCCCTCCGATACTTTCGCTATCACGTCCGGAATGACTTCGTAATAAACTCCGGTTCCCGGATCGCCGGTCGTTAAACCAAACGTGGACACGACTACGGGAACCCGAGAGTTATTCACGATCCGCAACCAAAGTCCGACATTGGAATCGTTGGCTTGGGTCGGTTTTCTGGGTCCTATATGATCAAAGGCCAGGTACGCATAAGGGCGGGAGCCATCAATCACGAAATTGTTCGCACTACCGTCTGCGGCAAAGGCTCCGAAGGATATCAAGAGTAGCGCGACCGACAAACGAATCATTTTTGGCCACCACCCTCCGTGTTCTCCTGGAAAGCCTTCTGGGCCCAGTTCGGGTAATTTCTCTTTATCATCACGCGGGTCAACGCGTCGTTCACCGGGGGAAGATACGTCGATCGCCAGAACGTTGTGGGCGGTGCGTGTGTCCACGCAGGAGCCGTACCAGTCAACACGGTTGCGCCCAGCGCTTCAGCAATTGAAGAAGTAACGCCGTATGCTCTGAACTCGGTCTCCATGTTAGTGGGATTAGCGGTCTGCGAGAAGCCGTTGTCCGCCCATTGTTCCGCGTCCGCAACGTGAGACCCTTCGTGTCCGACTGTCCAGATCGATGCATTGGAAATGCGGCCGTTAAATAGTCCGGGATTCAACGTAACTTGAATGTTTTGCCCGGTCGGATTCTCATCCGTTACCTGCCCGTTGTTGCTGGCGGTTGTCGTACCCGGATAGCCAGCTGTGGCGCCAACATTGATTGTTACGCCGTTATCCTCGCCTCGCGCGCCGTAGGCATCGATACCGCGTTGTGCGTCCTGAAATTGTTTCGAATCAGTACCATACTTATCGGCTATTTTGTTTGCTGCAGCCTGAGCTTGATCCAACGTGTTCTGGAACTGATCGCATTGTTTGTCAGTCATCGAACTTCCGCAAACGTAGTTCCCGCCTGGATCAACGAGGACTAGCGGATTATTCCTGGCATAACTGTACAGATTCCAGCTCTGCGGGTCTATCGGATGCTGGTCCGCTCCGCTATCCGGACTCGTAAACCTTCCCAGCGCGCTGCCGTAGTATCTGGCGCCGAAGTAATCGAGCCCGCTCTCCGAATCCCGTTCTTTGCCGGTGAATTTCTGAGTCACTGTATCGGACTGCGGTCCCCACTGCGGGCCCCGGCCGGCTTGCCCTGGCAAGGATCTCCTCGCCGAAGGGCAAATAGTCGTGCCAGGAAATCACGTTTCCGCCGCTATCCGTGATCAGTCGAATCGTGCCCAGATGATCGTAGCTGGAATAATACGTCGCGTTCGTGTTTGCGACGGTCGAGTATTCTGCGCCAAGCCGTTCAAACGCGTCATATACGTACACCGTTGTGCCAGCCGCGGTCAGCTTTTCGACGCGATGGCCGTTCCCGTCATACATATATGTTGCAACATTTTGGGTGACGCCGTCCGTCTCGGTCGCTATCCGGTTCTCCGCATCGTAGACCAACATGTTTCCGTTAGCGACGGTTAGGTTCCCGTTACCAATCTCCCCCAGGGGTGCCGTGTCATTGAATAAGCCTACGCGAAGCGGCGTGAGTGCGTCTCCAAGCGCGATGCTCACTGAGCAGCCGTGGATTCAACCGACGCGATTTCATGGAAATGGGATCAGATACGCCGGCTGCCGATCGAACTTCTCGTACTTGGATTCGTCGGTGGTCGATAGCATCTGATACACAATCTCTCCAACCTCGGGGTCAACGCTATCGATTTTTGCGACGATGATCTCGCCATCAATGCAGTTAAGCTTTACCGTAGCATCTATGCTGCGTTGAAGTAGCGTTCCTTCGTCTGCAGTCACAGGGAGCTCTCGCTAAAACCGCACGTGCAGATTGTCGCCGATTCCCTTGTTTTCCAAATTGATACACGGCTGGGCGTTGTTCGCGCTCGTGTGTCTCGCGATTTTCATCCCATCAGCACTTTTCCAGCCGACCTGGGTCCCTGTGCTCCTCTCCACAATCGACTGAGCGCTGCTCATCGACCCCTCGCTTCTCTATTCGTGGCTCATCAGTGAGCCGGCTAACCGTGAACCCCAGGAACCGACGCAAAAGCGGACAAAGCTGTCCGATTCTCCACCCTGGAAGTAACGGTCGGTCGTGGCACTTTACGGCCCGAAATTGTGAATCCGATCATTAATGGCTTCAGTTCCGGGCCCTCGGCAGGTTATTTATGTTACGAAGCGCGCGCATGTTCAGCGATCCGCTACTCGAGTGACTGTGGCTGCGCTTCAGGTCTGGCCACGCACCAAATTACGCGCCGCCACCGACTTCTTTCAAGAGGCGAAGCGCTTCCTCCCGGGGCGGATCTTTGGGCGTAATCGCTGCATGCACGTATTTCTCAAGCAGAGTCTTGGCTTGTGCGAAATCGCGCTTTTCCTGGATCAGCACATCGGCGCGCGCAAACCACAGCTTCGGAGCATTCGGGTCCACTTTCTCAGCCTGTGCAAACACTGCATCGCTCTCGCTGGTCCGTCCCTGCTTAGCTAAGAATTTCGCCAAATCGATCAACCGCCCCACCTGATGGGGCGCGACCGCAACCGCTTGCCGCAGGTGCTCCTCCGCCACACCATACTGCTGGTGCTTTTGAGCCAACCTCGCTTCCGCCGAATACGCCTCCGATGGATCCACCGGCGTCATGCGGTTCGCCACGCCGGAAGCTTTCTCGTAGCCGCCGCCCAGAAAACCCGGCGCGTTCAGGTAATACTCGAACAAGTCGCTGAGTGCTTCCCGATTGTTCCCGTCCAACTCGACGGCTCGCTCGAACGCCTGGCGCGCTTTCGAAGCGAGACCAGGGGCCATTAGTGGATTCGCTAATTGCGCACGCTTGCCGTACGCGCGTCCCAGCCAATCCATAATCGTGCTGTCAATCGGCTGCTCATCCGCTGCCTTCTGCAAGTAGTCGGCGGCCCTTTTGAAGTCCGCCAGCATATAGTAATTTCGGCCGATCAAAAAATTCGTTTGTGCGTTGGTCGTGTGCTTATCGAGCATTGCCAGTGATCCTTCGAAGCTCGTTCGCTGATACAGGTTTTCCGCTCCGTTCAGGTCTGCTGCACTCACCGGCAACGTAGAAGCGAACAGAATAACGGAAAAGATAATTGCAAACCCCAAAACCCGCAGCACAGAAATTCTCTTTTTGATCGGCATTATAACGCTTGATATCTGGATCTATCAATCAGATGTGCCAGCACCTCGGGAAGTTGCCGGAGGCTCCAGCTACGACTCTGGGAGATGAGTTGCACGTACGGTTCCACAACCGCAAAGGACGCGGATGCGCGGTCCTTAGTAGCGTAGGCTCGCAGCGGAACGAGGGATATAGTATTCAGTAGAAAACATTCCGAAGGACAGGAGAACAAACACATGTTCGCCGAGTTGCGACGTTCGCTTCTTTTCCTCAGTTTTATTTCGCTGGTGGCCGGCAGCGCCTGGGCCCAGACCACCACGCTCGAAGGCGATGTAAAAGGGCCAGACGGCCAGCCGCTCAAAGGCGCTGTGATCGTCCTCGACCGGACCGACATCAAAGGGCATTACCAGGTGAAGTCCGACAAGAAGGGCCACTGGCTCTACACAGGCCTGCCCTTTGGCAAGTACGACATCACCTGCGAGGTGAATGGCCAGGTCATGGACAAGGTGAGCGGCGTCCAGTCGCAATACGGCGAACCGACGCCCATCAACTTCGACCTGCAAAAGGCCGCCGCCGCCAAAGCCGCGCAACAGCAAGCCGCCAATAGCGGTCAGGCCAGCTCCGACGTCGAACGCGGCATGAGCAAGGAGCAGAAAGCGCAATACGAGGCCCAGATCAAACAGCGCGCCGAATCCATGAAGAAGAACAAGGCCCTGAACGACGCCTATAACGCCGGCCAGGATGCCATGAAGCAGGCCGACGCCGATACCGACAAGGCCAAGAAGGCTACGGATTACCAGGCCGCCATCGACAAGTTCAATGCCGCGGCGCAGATGGACGCCAACCAGGTTGCCATTTGGGACAGCTTGGGAGAAGCCTATAGCGGACTTGCAAAAGCCCAGACTGGCGACGATCAAACCAAGTCTTACGATGCGGCGATCGACGCCTACAAAAAGAGTCTCGCCATTAAGCCGGACGATGCGGCCGTGTACAACCAGATGGGCAACATCTATGGCGCTGAAAAGAAAATTCCCGAAGCCACCGAAGCGCTGAACAAATCCGCCGAGCTGAATCCCACTCCGGAAGGGAAGGCCAAAGCCTACTTCAATATGGGCGCCAACCTGGTCAACACGGGAAAACCTGAACAGGCCGGCGACTTTTTCAAAAAAGCGACCGAAGCCGACCCCACCTATGCCGAAGCCTGGTATCAGTACGGCAGCATTTTGATGATGCAGGGCAAGGTCGATCCCAAGACTGGCGCGCAAACCTATCCGCCTGACACCGCTGCTGCGTTCAAGAAATATTTGGAGTTGCAGCCGAGCGGCGCGCATGCGCAGGAAGCCAACGCCATGCTGCAGGCCCTGGGTGAAAAGGTGCAGACCAAGTACACCGCTCCTAGCGCCAAAAAGAAGCGGTAGCGCAAAGGGCGCGGATGCGCTCCAGCAGGCGGGAAACGGAATCCGTCTTGGGCGGGTTCCTTAGTAAAGTGGTAGTTGCGGGGCGCCGGTAGGCTGGCGCTCTGCGGATTTCCTCTTAGCTGCTCATGTTTCGCGCCGTCATCGAACTGATTATCACGATCCTGGTGGTCATCGTCGCCCGCGCGATCCTGACGAGCTTCTTAAAGGCTGGCGCCAACGCCTTGCGCACCTCCGCAACGCCGCATGCCTCCCAACCTCCTGCCGATCAAAATTCCTCTGCCGGCGGCGACCTCCACAAGGACCCGGTCTGCGGAACCTATGTCGCCGAATCGACTCCCTTTCGGCAGAACATTTCCGGCCAGACGTTCTTCTACTGCTCGAAAGCGTGCCGTGAAAAGCATTCGCTCGTCGCGAAATAGCGCCTCACTGAATCGGGCGGTGCGCAGCCCGCGGTGCCCGAGAAGCAGAAAGAAACCGCGACGGCGCGATAGCTGTGTGGCCGTTTACTGAGGCGCGTCGGGATCCGATTCGTCGTGCGTGGCGGGCGAGAGCCGCATCTGTTGATAGATGTCGCTTAAATGCGCTTTCATTTTCTTGAGCTTTTCGAATTCGGCCAGCTCGCGGCGGGAATCTTCGGCCCGGCCGAGCTCGCGGTAGAGCACACCCAGCCGGTAGCGCGCGGTCGCGTCGAAGGGTTCGAGCTGGACGGCGCGCTCGAGGTAAGGCGCGGCTTTTGAATTCTCGTGCGTGGACATCAAGCCTTTCGCCATGCCGAAATTTGCGGACGGATCACCGGGCTGCAGCTCGAGCGCGCGCGAGTAATGGGCGAGGGCCGATTTAGGATCGGAATGGCGTAGCGCGATATCTCCCAATCTACATTCGGATTTCTCGTCGAAGGGATTTTGGGCGAGCGCGGCCTTATATTCCTTCTCGGCCTCCGCTCGTGCGGCTCCCGAAGATTGCGTATAGAGCATTTCGGCGAGCTCGAAGTGAATGTCTGAGAGCTTCGGGTCCAGTTTGAGCGCGATTCGATAATTGGCAATGGCGGCCTCGTCTTTGGC
>CAVTRH010000011.1:0-761044 GCA_963736985.1 uncultured Acidobacteriaceae bacterium | reverse complement strand
GAGGCAGAGCGAGCCAAACAGAATCTCCTTAAAATGTTTTTGGCGAAAAACGTCGAAAGGAGAGAACCGAATGGCTCGCAAGAGCAACGATAGCGAACTGAAACAGACATGGCAAGCAGCGGCGGCATCGGGCGATGACGGGATGCGCGCGCTGGTCCAGCGAGTGGTGCAACAGGTGCTCGAGGCGGAGATGAGCAGCTTTCTGGCGGCCGAGAGCTATGAGCGAACGCCGGGCCGGCGCGGATACCGGAACGGCTACAAGCCGAGGCTGCTGAAGACGCGCGTGGGCGAGTTGGAGCTGCTAGTTCCCAAGGACCGGGACGGCGAGTTTCAGACCGAGTTGTTCGAGCGCTATCAGCGCCGCGAGAAAGCGCTGGTGCTAGCGATCATGCAGATGTACGTGGAAGGGGTCTCGACACGCAAAGTGCGCGATATTACCGAAGTGCTGTGTGGACTGGAGATCGGCAAGAGCCAGGTTTCGGCTTTGGCGCAGAAACTGGACGAGGAGATTCAGCAGTGGCGCGAGCGCGGGATCGAGAACAGCTATCCGTACCTGATGATCGATGCACGTTATGAAAAGGTGCGGCGGGGCGGAGAGGTGATCAGCCAGGGCGTGCTGATCGTGGTGGGCATCAGCGCCGAAGGCTTGCGCGAGGTGTTGGGCGTGTGGGTGGCGGATTCAGAGAGCGAGGCGAGCTGGGGCGAGGTGTTCAGTGATCTGAGCCGGCGCGGGCTGCGCGGCGTGCGCTATGTGGTTTCTGACGATCACCAGGGCATGCGCAGAGCCATCGACCGGCATTTTCAAGGCGTGATGTGGCAGCGTTGCCAGGTGCATTTCGCGCGCAATATTCTGAACCACACGGCGGCGCGTGAAAAGGCGTTTGTGCTGGGACTCTTGAAGACCATCACGGAAGCTCCGGCGCTAGTAGCGGCACGCAAGGCGCTGGCCGAAGCGGTGGAGGCGCTGGGGCGCCGGGCGCCGAAAGCGGCCGCGCTGTTGGACGCCTGTGGCGAAGAGATTCTGGCCGTGTACCAGTTGCCGGAAGCGCATCGCAAACGGATGCGCTCGACCAACATGCTGGAGCGAGTGAACCAGGAGATCAAACGCCGCACGCGGGTCATCCGAATCTTTCCCAACGAACAGGCCTGTGTCCGGCTGGTGAGCACGCTGATGATGGAGCTCAACCAGGAATGGATGCAACGCATTTATCTCAACATGGAGGTGAACACCGAAAGCCCCGCGACCGAGCCGGGCAAGGCGGCGGCCTGATTCACTGCCTGCGTTCCGGGCTACGCCCTCCACTACGGCAGCGAATCGAATAAGGAAGCCAATTTGATTAACTTGGGAGATTCAATTTACCGAAAAGTTCGGACTTGACTCATTTTCAAGATGAAAGGCGCACCTTTCCAGCGGGATGTCGTAGTAGCTCCTGGCCATCAGAAAGCCTCGAACATACAGGTAAGCGAACTTCCGCAGGCCAAGTATTCTGACCTGGCAAGAGTGCGTTGTCTCATGGAACAAAAGCGAGGAGGACATCGGCTCACGCGAAACAATCATATGATCGAACGTTATTGCCGCTGTTGATTGAATCGCCAGGAAATCAAACCCGAGCCGCCGGAGCATAGTTACAAACGGCGGATTGGGAATCTGAAAAGGGTCTGCGACGAAGATGCGAATCCGTTCCAGATCGATGACCGCAAAGTACGGTGCCAGCCCGGACTCTTCGGCACTCGACAACGGTCGAGCAAGTCCTTGCAAGCGATCGCGTTGACTAGCGATATAGCAACTAACCGGCATCGACAAGAGCCATGCTGCCGTGTTGCAGAGACCCTGAAGCATTCGGTTCGGCAAACAGCGCTTAAGCCTCTTCGTCTGGTGCAGGCGAATATCGTGCGCAGGTCCAATGCTCAAAAACGAGCTGCCCATCATACTGGGACGCCTCATTTGTGCAAGCCCCCCAATCTGCACCTAACTCGCCTGAGAGAGCCACGTAGCACTTGCAATGGAGGCACTGCGCGATGTAATCGCCGCGCTCCGTTTGCGGCCAGGGTTCAACGTCTGCACGAACGCCGGTTTCGAGCACGATCGGTTTTTGCGCTGGTACATGCTCCGGCCATGTACGCCGAAGTCTCTGTATCCATCGCTCATGCACGTCACTCATTACCACCCCCACGTGGAAATCAGGTTGAACGAACCGGGTTTCTATGATTTCTTAGCGGTGACCACGGCCACTGCCTCTCGGCTTTTGATCGGCAGTTACACCTGCTGAACGCGCCTGCTCCACCGACGTTCGCGGTAAACCAGCATAGCCCTGACCGGAGCCGCGTTTTTCCGCCGCATATATGGTCTGCGCCGCCGTACCGCCGATAGGCTTCCGCTCTTGCCTGGAGGCTGGCTCGCTGCGCTTGCCAGTCGGCCCGGAAACCCGCAAAGAAGCCGATACCCGGCGCAGGGGCCGCTGGATATACCGAGACCGGCCCAGTGTAGCCGCACGGTGCCCCTACGGGCCTCCTCCTTCTGTGCCGGATTCAACCTCAGTTGAGCAGTAAGCCCGACACTACTGCTCCGTAACCCGCTCCCAACAGATCACTTTGGGCTCAGGGTAATGTCACGCCGAAATTCATCCAGCGATGCATCCAGTGGCTGTGGGCGAAGCTCCCGCAGTGCAGCACACAAACACTCAATTCGGGCGACAAGCGAGGCTGGAAGCTGCGAATGCCGGATCGGTCCCGGCTTAAGTTGGTCAGCAGGGACGAGACGTACGTTCCTGGAATTCTCCTCCTGCCCATACTCGGAGTGCGAAATTGCCGGACCCGGTTCCTTATCTGCGCCAAAAAGCTACCTCTTCGAGCGCTGTCGCGCCGCTCGGTATTCAGGGTAGCCCGGCGACAATTTCCCGGTACTCATTCTCCGTGAAAGCACGGCAGGTCTCGGATGTGGCGCTCCCCTGCGATGTTGCGCCTAGAATCCCTCTCGCAAGTGTCGCGTCATCGGGAGCGTCCAATATGGTGACCATATCGTACTGGCCTGTAACCATGTAAAAATCCTTCATTGTGACGTCTGCGGCCTCAAAACTCTTTCGAGCCACATCAAGTCGTGAGGGACCCTGCTTGATATTCTGGCGGCCCTGGGTAGTCCATTTCAACATTGCAATGTAGGTGGGCATAGCTGTCTCCTATATCGCCGAATTCTATAACAACTGAGCCTGGCGCGGACTCAGCGGGTGCCGACTAGGAGACGAGGTACAGCACGGGAACTCAAGTTCTGATCGGTATCATTCGCGCCCGGATGAAGTCGAACCTATATGGCAAATCCTCATCAACACCCAGGTCAAGAAGAGCCGCGATCCTATGGTCAGACCCATCACGAGAACAGGACCATTGATCTCAACACAGCTACTATCGACGAATTAGCAGATCTGCCTATGGTTGGTCGCGAACGCGCCCACGCGTTGATAAAGGCCCGGCCTTTCCGAACTTCGGACGATCTCGCACGTCTCCCAAATATCTCTGCGGGAATGATTGATGATCTAAAGAGTGGCGGGGCACAAATCGGTTCCGGCAAATAAGACCCTACACGCCTGGGGTACGAACTCGTCCGAGGAGCCTCCCGCCGCCGCAGTGCTCAGCTTCCTCAAAGAAGTGGGCACCCTGACATGGACAGAACGGGATATCGCCAAGACTCTGCGCATCGGTCTGCCCGCAGCGAGGAGAATTATGCCGTTGCTGCAACTCGAAGGCTACATCGAGCCTGCTGAACAGAGTGGGAAATGGCGGACCACTGAGGCGGGAACGATAGTTACCGGGGCCAAGCCGCCCCGCTTCACGAAGGTGGCGGTTGACGCCGCTCTGGCGGACTTGCGAAATCGTATACTCACCGTCAATTAGGACCCGAATACGTTGTTCAAAGTGGTTGAGGCCGTCGCATTCGGCGATATTCTCGGTGATCGGTCCCGGGTCCAAGCAGCGGAGGTCAGAATTCGGACCGAGCGGCGCGGCGGCAGTGGACCTATTTCGGCTAAAGAGGAAGTCGCTTTTCTAAAACAGCTACGCGGGAGATCGACGTTACTTCACGTTCGACCTTACGAGGCTTGGATGAGCGCTCGGTCTCACCGCAAGCTCGTCCTAAGCTGATCGGCGTTCAACAGGTCCGCCGGTCCAAGGATTTGTGAATGGGCCAGTCTCTTAATTTTCAGCCAGTTACATGAGCCTTATCACAACAACTTAAAAATTCGGTTCCAGCGCGTGTGCGTTCGAAGAAGCTTACCGCTACCGACCTGCACATCTGTGTTGCCGCCCGCCTCTGAGTCGTAAATCAGAAACGGCTCTCCAATTACGTCCGACGCCTCCACAAATCCCCAATATCGGCTGTCGAGTGAATTGTTCCGGTTATCTCCCAAGCCAAAATATTTCTCCGCCGGAACCACCAATTCCCCGTTCACCACATGATCTCTAATCATCTCGGTCCGGGCCTGGAGCAGCCCCGGCATTCCCTCCAGCGCCCGATTCTCCAAACCGTTAGGCAAATTGTCCCGGAAAGGATCATCCGGGAATCTGTGAATTACATATGGCTCCTTCAGCTCCTTGCCATTCACATATGTAACCCGATCCTTGATTCGCACGTGGTCACCCGGTATCCCGTGACCCGCTTGACGAAAATCTGTTTCTGGTCCACAGGATAATGAAACACAATCAAACCCCCACGTCCCGGTGTTGGACGCGGAAGAACCCGCACGAGCATTCGGTCCCCAATCAGCAGCGTGTTCTCCATACTGCCCGAAGGCATGATGTATGCCCGCACAAAGAGCAGCGGTACAGTAAATGCTGCCGTGAGGCCGATCCACCGGCCATCGCAATCCTCTCACCGCCCCTGCCTGGCTCAAGGCTCGTCCCGCCAAAAAAGAACAGGAACGATAAGACCAATCCGCCGATCACAGCAGCCGCAATCTGCGCCCGTTGAATGTTCCCGCTCTGTAGCAGCAAAGCTGGGACTAACAGAGACTGCGCCGTCTCAAACAGCGCGAATCGGTACCCACCCCACGCGTGGCGTCGCAGTATCGTCAGCGCGGCTGCAACTGGCAAGATGGCCGCCAGAACGTACTCTACGTGCCGAACGGCAGCAATCAGAGTGAGCGCTCCGACAAAGAAGCCAACGGCGATTGCCGCTACCGCTATCTTTGGCAACTGCACCCGGCCTTTCTCCCTTGTAGGTAAGTCCGTGCTCTGTTTCTCCACGGCGGTGCTCCTTGTGCCGTAACTTCCCGGCTGTCGCCCGCTCTCCCGGTAACATGTCCGTCGATTGGAAGTCGGGCGACTCGAATACATCGTACTGGTCGCGGACCTGAGCTTGTCATCGAGAGGGCCGACCGACTGTTGCGGGAATTCTCTCCGGCTGTCGGAGCATTGGTAAAAGGCATCATAGAAGCTAAGGATCGAAAACACGTTCATCGCGACGTTAATTCGATGCCATATTCCAGGAGCCATGCCTCGATCTCCCGCCGCGAGGCGGATGCAAGCCGACCTCCCGTAAACCGGACGTCGGTGGAAACTTCATGAACTATGAAAGAAGGAAGCTCCAAAGCGTTAGCATCCAGGGCCGACTCGAATTCTGCCTCGGCCAGGACTAGACCTTGTAACGTGTCTTCGAAGACATCAATACCAAAAGGAGGCACGCTGTAACGAGTCTTGTTGAGCTGCTTTGCAGGAAGTTGCTCGAATACGCGAAACTCCTCCTCGCTGAGGTAGATGGTTGTGATGGAACCCTGTTGCGCTCCGCTCCCCGGTTTCAGAACTTTTTGCGTGAGTTTGAATGTGATGGGGCGATTTTCGTCAATCTGGTGTCGTAAGCGCAAACGAGTGCCTTCGATGTAACGGTCCCTTACGTGTCGGACTCGCTCCGTATCCGCGCTCGGGAACTGGTCCACAAGAAAACGGCGTTCGCGCTCGATCCTGCCGTACTTGTGCTGTGACCACATCGTCATATTCTTGCCGGGGACTAAGCGGGCAAGCCATCCCGTAGCCCGCCGGAGCTTTCCGGAGGCGAACACTTAGATCTGAAGGGTGATCCACGCTGGCGCATGATCGCTCGCGTTGTTCTCTCCTCGGACCCATCGATCGACACCCGCATCAATCAACAGCGAGGCGAGCTGAGGCGAGAGCAGCAAATGGTCAAGGCGCATGCCCTTGTCCGCTTGCCATCTCTCGAACTTATAGTCCCAAAAAGTCCAGAGTGGTCCCGACGGATGACGTTCCCGGAGAGCGTCAGTCCAACCTTGACGGAGGAGCCGCTGGAATGCTTCACGACTGGCTGGTTGCACGAGAGCGTTCTTATCTAAGGAGCGAGTTGGGTAGATATCCTCCGGGCTTGGGACCACGTTGTAATCGCCCGCTAGAACGACCGGCACACGAGCTGCGAGCAGGTCGTTTGCGTGTGCGATTAGTCGTTCAAACCAAGCCAACTTATAAGCGAATTTAGGTCCCGGTTGAGGATTGCCGCTAGGCAGGTAAATGCAAGAGATGAGAACACCGCGAACGGCTGCTTCAACATACCGGGCCTGGTGATCATTATCATCGCCAGGAAGCATTGAGCGGGTGAGGACTAGGTTTTGCCCTCGGGCGATGATTGCGACACCGTTCCACGAGCGTTGACCCACCCATACCGCTTCATATCCAACGGATCGCAGCGCATCGGCTGGAAAGGCGTACTGCTCTGTTTTGAGTTCCTGCAGACAGACGATTTCCGGCTTCTCCCTTTCAAGCCAATTCAGAAGATTCGCAAGCCGTTTATTGATGTTGTTGATGTTGAAAGTCGCAATCTTCACGCGGTAGCTCGCCCGAGCGCAATAGGAACTTGACAACAACCAATCAGCGGCAAGTTAAAGGCTTTCAACCAAGCCTACGATGACAGCCGACCGAATTTATCGAAGCAACTGGAAAAACGGAATGCTCGCCGAGGAGGACTGGCGAATAAAGCGCAATCTGTTAGACTCGGTTCGTGGCGTTCTGCCGCCCCGCTTCGTACGGCGATGTCGACGTATCGAGCCGAGGGAAGTAACGGCCCGTGGCCTATACGAAGCCGTAGCTATGGCGGTCGCCCGTTTCCGCTACGATGACGGCCCGCTCCTATATGCGAGTTCTATGAGCCGGGCCCAGCGTTCGGGCGCACGCGAAGGATCTTCGTCGCGAATAGCTGGCAGTGCGAGGCGTGCGCGTGACGAAACCAATGTGGTGAGACCTTCCGTCGTATTCGCGCGCCTTCGGCCCGCTTCCTAGATAATCCGCAACACCTGTGATCTTTCGCAGCAATTCGTGGGAACTGGAAACTGAACTCCTGGGGAAAGTGTCCTTCCCCTGAACCTGGATCAGAATCTGAACCACCCGCTGCATGCGACTCTGGCCGAAATCTGCCGAGCCGGGAAGCAACACGCCTGCGAGTTGTATTGGCGTAATCACCTATTTCCGTATCCCGCTATTCAAGGCTGAGCATTTAACTCGGTACTACTTTGGCGAGGTAAGCGCCCGTTCCAATGGCTCGTCCGGCACCTCTGAAATGCAATGGACGGTCGAAGCTTCTAGCGATACTTGCATCGAACTCAGGACGTTCGCTGCCAATACCAGACCGGCGTCACTACCGAATTTCAGCCGCGCAACTCTGCCTGCAACTTGAAGCACATCGGATAACAGCCGCGCATTCCCGGGCGAGCTGGCCACGAGATCGAGACTTATCTTGTCGGTCGAGCCGAACTGCAATCCGCCGGATGACCGGCTAATCGCTTCCAGTGCCCGCGAATGGCGGAGTTCGGACGGCAGCGCGTCGGCTACCTGCTGGCCGAGAAAAGATCCGGACAAGGTGGTTGCGTACCAAACGTCATTGCCCGGCCCTATCCGATTTATCTGACTTCGAAGCGTCGGATCGATGCCACGCAAATGCGAATGTGTTTCCGACGCAAGCATGTTCTGAACCGTTACCAAATTACCCATGACCAGAAATCCTGGCTTCAAGAATGCAACGGCTGAAGCAGTATTGCCAGTGCCCAGAGCGATCACGGTCACCGCTCCATAACGCCGGACTAATGCACCCTTCAATTTCCCGGCAGCAATCAAACGAACCGGATTGTAATTGCCCTCAGCAAGTACCGCATATTGCAGCGCTGCATCCGAGTGTTGTCCGGTTCCCGCTAGCAGCATTTGTCGGATATCCCGATGTGCGTTCAAGCCAACGGCGGCTAGAAGCCTCACAAGCCCCTGAGCCTCGATGGTTTGCCATAAGATTGCGTTCCCAGAACGCGAAGCCACAGCCCGTTGTGCGTCAATCCCTACGAGCACCGTCGAAGACGGCGGCGCGATCGAAATTAGCGCACCGTCTACTGCCGCAACAGCGGTATGCAGTGCAACCAGAATGCAAACAGCAAATTTAAAGAGGTGCATCATTGGCGATACCGATTATCGAAGGAAACAGCAGATTTTCACGGGACTGCAGCGCTGCCCGGTCCCTGGCGCGGACAACTCACGGCGATGCAGCGCATACCCCTCGCGGCCATTCTTAATTCTTCCCGGATACGTTTGCTCACCAAAACAGCGATGATCCTCGGGGTTAATGCTCATGTAACTTAAATCGAACAGCCGGTTCAAATCACTCCTGAGCAGCAGACCATCCGGAGGATCATGAACGCCGCCTTCTGAATAGCGCTTGATGTGCGCCGCCTCAAGCACCGGCATAGTCCGCTTTCCCCTAGCCGAACTCCGCCGCTCACACGCATGCGTGACGACTAAGCGGAATGGGCTGCCGCTAACGCCGATCATCGATCATCTATTTGATTGTGGCTTCATTGGCTTTGAGGTTCTCGCACGCTGATCATATCGCCGGTCGTACACCATCCTCAATCGCGAACTTGGACTTTCATCGTAACGCTGTTTTGTTGAGTGCCTCCCGATAACGAAAAGTTGGGCCGCTGCTGTTCCATAATTTTATCTGCCGCCGTTTTCCTGCTTGTCTGCTGAAAGTTGAGGAGACCCTGCGCCGATGACACGCGCTGAAGAAGCGATCATGCGCACCATTCTTTCCATTCCAGAGGGCAAGGTGGCGTCCTATGGACAAATTGCCGCTGCGGCTGGTTACCCTCGTCATCATCGCCAAGTGGCCCAATTCCTACGCAAGTACGGAAGCCATATACCGTGGCAGCGCGTAGTTGGCGCAGGCGGGGTTCTTAAAACTATAGATAATGGAGCGATGTATCAGCGGACCCTGCTCGAAAGAGAAGGCGTGCGTTTTAACGGTCACCGCATCAATCTTGCCGTCTACGGCTGGTCGTTTGACTGACCGCACGACGCGACGACTTGCGTTTTGCATTTGGTAGACCCGTCGCGCTTCGGCCTGCGCCAGCAATGCAACGAAACTCAAAGTGCCGAAGAGATTCGATTTGGCAATACGAGCTAAAACTGGATGATTGGTCTGCGTTCCGTTTTAACTTTGTGTGTCACCAACTCCGATTGAAGTCAGAAAGTCGATGTCGTCTTCTGTCAGCGCTGAACGGAAGCGATATTGGCGTGCGAGAATGGCTGATCCCTCTTCGAACAATTCCAACTGCTCTTCATATTCAGAAGCGATGACACGAAACGATTCCTGAATGCCGGTGGCCCAAACGTCCAGCCGGATGTCATACCCAGCAGCGTTGATATCAGAAATTACATCCTGAACCGAGTCCGAGTTAGATAGACTTTGATCCACGGCTGCCGCAAGGCGCTCGTAAAGCTCCTCTGGAATTGGTGCATTTCGATCAGCTTTTATGGGAGGCCAGGAAATAGCTCGATTGCTGATTAATCCGCAATCGCACCTGGGCCGTGAGCGCTAGGCGAACTGCCTCAATTCTCTCCGCAACCCAATGCTCGGGAAGGCCCGTCTCTTGCGCAAGTTCGGGTATTGGCGTCCCGTCGATGAAGGCAGCGTATAGGCTAAACGGCAGCGAACGGCTGGCCATTAGAGCGACAGGAAACGTCATGCAGCACCATAATTAAAGTGGGCGCGAACTTCCGATTCTCTCAACATACGTTCGAGCTTGTGTACGCCAAATCGTTTCCGCAGTTTCGTGGTTGTGCAACCGCGCAAGCACATGCGTGACGAAACCGCACCAGGCGGATCAGCTGCTAGATCCGGGCGTTGGGAGCGAAAACTGGCAGCGCCAATTGAATGCGGGATCAGTTATCGTTCAATACAGTAAATGGAACTGAATGACGAACGACGAAGGCACGCCGCAGATTCGGCTGAACACGGAAAGGAAACAGTTCGAGTGCGACATAGCGGGACAGAAGGCGTTTCTCGAATATCAGTTCCAGGGCAAGTCTCTCGTCCTCACACATACGGAAGTGCCAGGCCAGCTACAAGGGCGCGGTATTGGTTCAGCGCTCACGAAGGCCGCACTCGATTACGCCGCCAGCGAGCAGCTAACAGTCCTGCCATTTTGCCCATTTGTAGAGGAATACATCCGAAAGCAGCCGGAGTATTTGGCGGTAATCGAGCCGGATTATCGCAAGCGGTGGTTTGCAGCTCCAGGGACTCGATGAAACCTTCGCTTCCAGCGTGAGCACCACGTGGTGCACCGAGGGCGGCGTTACTTTGAAATAGTTCTGGGTTTGATCTGCTGGAATCGGGCTCACAAACCCGCTACTCAAGAGAGACTAGCGCAAGAACTGAGTCGGCGTACTGCCGGGCATCAATATGCACCGACAGCGGCGTTAGCTTCTTGCCGTCTGAGGATCCCTAGATTCCCAAATCTTCGTAGCGATTTGCGGATTCAACCGTCGGGTCGCGATATAGAACAGAGATCAACGATTCATCCGGCACACGAAAATTGCGCGGAATATACAAGCCTTTTTGCTTGGCTTTGGCGCTGGCCACACTCATGGTCACGCGGAGCTTTGAAACTGGAGCTTCACAGCAACCGAATCGGCATTGGTTGAGAAGATCTTGCTCCTTCTTTTTTAGGCACAACTTCGCCTCAACCCGAGCAGCGATGAGGGTATAAAACATTTTGTGTAAGAAGCGTTCTCCGAGAATAAGGAGAACGAAATGGCAGAAGAGACGAATGGCTTGAATGCGGCGCTGGACGAGCTGCTGAAGGGCAAGAAGACGGAAGAGATTGTGGGCCCGAACGGGCTGCTAAAGCAGCTCACGAAAGCGCTGCTGGAACGGGCCATGAATGCCGAGTTGACACATCACCCCGGTTACGAGAAGGGGCAGCCGGAAGGCCGTGGCAGCGGCAACAACCGCAACGGCACGAGCCGCAAGACGGTGCAGGGTGACTTTGGTTCGACTGAGATCGCAGTGCCGCGCGATCGCAACGGGAGCTTCGAGCCGCAGATTCTGCCCAAGCACGAGCGGCGCTGGAGAGGCTTCGACGACAAGATTATCTCGATGTACGCGCGTGGCATGAGCACGCGCGATATCGAGGCGCATTTGCGCGAGATGTACGGGGTAGACGTCAGCGCCACGTTGATCAGCCAGGTCACCGAAGAAGTGATGGAGGAGGTGCGCGCTTGGCAAAGCCGCCCGCTAGAGCCGCTCTACATGGTCGTGTATCTGGACGCGCTGATGGTGAAAATGCGGCATGAAGGGCGGGTTGAGAACCGGGCGGTATTCGTCGCCATAGGGGTAACCATGGAGGGTGCGAAAGAAGTGCTGGGATTGTGGACCAGCTCGAGTGAGGGAGCCAAGTTGTGGCTGCAGATTGTGACGGAGATTCGCAACCGCGGCGTGGCCGATATCCTGGTGGCCTGCGTGGACGGGTTGAAAGGCTTTCCGGAAGCTATAGCGACGGTGTATCCGCGAACGGAAGTGCAGCTTTGCATTGTGCACATGGTGCGGAACAGCTTGGCGTATGTGAACTGGAAAGAACGCAAGGCGGTGGCGGAGGATCTGCGCTGCATCTACCGTGCTGCGACGGTTGAGGCGGGCATGGCGGCGCTGGAGAGTTTCGAAGAGCGCTGGAACAGCAAGTATGCAGCGATCGGGAAGCTATGGCGGCGCCACTGGGCCGGCATTAGCCCGCAGTTCGCCTCTCCGGAAGAGATCCGCCGGGCGATCTACACTACGAACGTTGTCGAATCGCTGCACATGAGGTTGCGGAAGGTCATCAAAACGCGTGCCTCTTTTCCGAACGAGGATTCAGCTCTCAAGCTGCTGTATTTGGCGTTGCGCAACATCGCGCAGCGCTGGCGGCCGGCACCCAACTGGCGCACTTCCTTGAACCATTTCCTGCTGCTGTGGGGAGATCGTATCGAGGCCGCCCGGGAGAGAGGCGGCCGCTAACGAAAAGCCTCCGCGCCTACGGCGCTCCGGCTTCCGTTAGCAAATTTGGAATAGCAACTTTAATATCAAAGAAAGGAACAAAACTGGAGAACAGCGACTTACACAAAATTCACGAAACTACCGTTCTCGACGTCTGCCGCGTCAATTGCGGCGTTTATCAGCAGATCCTACTATGCCCACTCAGTACTTAGAAGGTCGAAATAGAACCCATAATGCTTTGCGCATCCCGGATTCATCGCCGCGCCGCAGGCAGGACACCGGTATCCACTCGCCATGTACTGCTCGATTCTCAACTCCGTCCAGCAGCGGCCGCATAGTACAGCCTTCTGCGTCCATTCCTTTCGCGGCCATAACTCAATGTCGTGTCCAGCTAGCGCCGCGTGGCAATCCTTGCAGGCGTAGTACGTGCCGCAGCACTTCATTTTAATGGCGATGATGTCGAGCGGCGAATGATAATGCGCGCATCGGGTCTCTTCGTCGACCTCAACCCCGAGGACCTGTGGAGCGCGCGTGCAATTCTCCAAATCTTATTTTCGCGGTGCTCTGTTCCGAACTGAAGAAGCCACGCGTCCCAGCACGAATCCAACGGCCATCGCGGTCAGCAAACGCGGCTTGGTTGGTTTGGGCAAAGTGGCGAGGACCGGTCTCATCGGGCGATCATTAGCGAGGTCGGGTAGAGCGAGCGAGGGCGTAACCGGCAGCTCGTGAGAAATGACCGGCGGCTCGTAGGAAGTAACAGGCGGTTTGTAGGAAGTAATCGGCGGCTCGTAGAAATGAGATGCTCCCGCTGCCGCCGCCATCGCCTTGGGTTTGGATTCTGCATCAGCGCTGGCTGACGCTGCCGGTTCCTGTGCGGGTTTCTGCTCGGTTGTTTGTGTCCGATGGGCATTCGAGTAGACGCGAGTGAATTCCGCTCCAAAGAAAAAGATCTGAGCAGAATAGTAGATCCACACAACTACTGCAACCAGCGATCCGGCTGCGCCATAGGTCGAGCCGACGCTCGCTTTTCCGAGATAGATCCCCAGCAGAAACTTCCCGATGCTGAATAACAACGCAGTCCCGATCGCGCCGACAATCACATCTCGCCATGCGATCTGAACGTTCGGGACGTACTTGAACATGAGAGCAAAAAGCGCAGAGATTACCGCGAACGAAACGACAAAGCTAATGATCTGCAACACAAACGCGGGCAGAGGGACGGCTTGACCGAACGCGTGCCCCACAAACGCCAAACCCGCACTGAGCACCAGCGAAACCAGCAGCAAAAAACCCACGCTCAAGACCATGCCGAATGAGAACAGGCGGTCCTTGATCATGCCCATGAATCCCGACGAGGTCTCTTTTGGCGCATCCCACATGATGTTCAGCGCGTCCTTCAATTCCGTAAACACTCCCGAAGCGCCGAACAGAAGAGTGATAAACGCGATGACGCTCGCAAAGATGCCGGAGGCTGGTTTATCGGCGTTCTTGAGGAGCGACTGCACGGTATCCGCGCCGCGATCCCCAATGATTTGCCGCGCTTCGCTGATCAGCGCGCCGTGGGCGCTTTCGTGCCCAAACACCAGACCGATGACGCCTGTAATCAGCACCAGCAACGGCGCAAATGAAAGGATGCTATAGAACGCGACCGAGGCGCCGAGCCTCGGAGCATTATGATCGCTCCATCGCGAATAGGTTTCTTTAGCGAGCGGGACTAACCGTTTGAGGGACACGTTGGTTCTTAGACATGGGATACGTGGGTGCGGCGCATCTCGTAGATGTACGACGGCCTACGATGCTTTCGGGAAGGCGCGATTCGTATCGTCCTCGCGTGGACGATACGCCCGGCGCGCATCCAGAAGCTTCGAAAGACCCAAACGCTGCAGTAGCTTGCGGCGAAGCCAATAGGATTGAATCCGGAAGGTCGGCGTGTTCTTAAAATAATCGTCCGGCTTGCCGCACAGACGCGCCAGCGAAGTAGCGGCGCCCGAGAATTGCCGCACCTGACGAAGATGGATCGGCTCGCCTTGCGTGTCCACGTATTCGGGATGCGTCACACGCCAGAGCGCGAGCGCTTGTTCGGCCGGAAGCGGTGGAAACAGGTGATCGGCGGCATTTCGTGCGCTGCGGAGCTGGCCTTCGAAATAATCCGCATACCCGCCGCTTTCGCTTGCATCGTGACGACGGTAGTGAATCAGCACATCTGGCAGGCTGTAGATTTCTCCAAACGGGCAGAGCCGTATCCAGAGCTCGCAATCTTCGCTCTTCACGTCTTTGTAGTTGCCTGCACGCAGCACCGCAGAGCGCCGAAAAAGGACCGCCGGGTGGATCACAGGGCTTTGCCAACGCGTGCGCCAGCGAGCCTCGGCGTCTTCCAAAGGAGAACTCCACGATCCCACCATGGGCTTGCCTTGAGGATCGACCAGTACCGCCTGCGCGCCAAGCGCCGCGATTCCGGGATGCGCAAGCACATGCGCAACTTGCTTCTCGAGGCGATCCGGTAAATGAATATCGTCCGCATCCGCCCGGGCGCATAACTCGGTTTTTGCGGCCTCCACGAGCGCCGCCAGACTCGCGCCCATAGGCAATTGCCGGCCCCTAATAATCGTGCCCGGAATCCGCGAAGGTATCCAGCGTCTTAGCTCTTCGAGCGTGCCGTCGGTTGAGCCGTTTTCCCACACCAGAATGGTGTGGTTCTGATACGTCTGGTTGGCGATCGATTCCAAGGTCAGGCGTAGATAAGGCATCCCGTTCTTCACGGGCATCAGCCAAGTGACGGGGTCGTTCATAGGCAACTCAGGCGGGGGCCTATTAGCATATCGGAAGCTACAACCGCCTTAATAGGCCCTGAACGGCGGCACATAACAAAAAAGCCCGGAAGCTTCGACTCCCGGGCATCTTTGATAACCTGCGGCTTATTTGTTCTCGCCGCCTTCTTCCTCTTGCGCTCCTTGGCGTAGCGCTTTCAGCCGCTCTTCACGCCGAGCGGCGCGGTCTGCGGCTCGCTTCACCAGCTCGGAGCCAACCAGTTCGAGCTTCGCGGTTTCGGCTCCGTCGCCCTTGCGCCAGCCGAGCTTCACGATTCGCGTGTAGCCGCCGTTGCGCTGGTTGAAACGCGGTCCGAGCTTATCGAAGAGCTTCTCCACCGCTTCCTTCTTCATCAGGAAAGCCGCCGCCTGGCGGCGGGTGTGCAGATTATCCTCTTTGGCGAGCGTGATCATCTTTTCAACCAGCGGCCGGGCGGCCTTCGCCTTCGGCACCGTGGTGGTGATCCGCTCCTGCTCGATGACGTTCGTCACCAGGCCGCGAAGCAGCGCGCGTCTTGCGCTGACGTTGCGTTTGAGTTTGACTCCGGCCTTGCGATGCCGCATGAATTATTCCTCGGCTCCGGCGTAATTGTCGTAGCCGTGATCGATCGGGGCAGGGGCGCCGCCGACCAAGCGGCCCTGCGAATCGAACTTCATGCCGAAGGAGAGCCCAAGACCAGAGAGGATCTCTTTAATCTCATTCAGCGACTTGCGGCCAAAGTTCTTCGTCCGCAGCATTTCGGATTCGCTCTTCTGCACCAGGTCGCCGATGGTCTGAATGTTCGCGTTCTTCAGGCAATTGTACGAACGAACGCTGAGCTCGAGCTCTTCCACCGAACGGTTCAGCACCTCGTTCATCTGGTTCATGGCGCGCTCGGCCGGCTCTTCGGCAACTTCGGTAGTTTCTTCGAAGTTGATGAAGATCGTCATGTGATCTTTCAGCAGTTTCGCGGCCTGACCGATGGCATCCTGCGGCGAGATCGCGCCGTTGGTCCAGACCTCGACGTTCAGCTTGTCATAATCGGTGTTCTGCCCCAGGCGAGCCGCTTCCACCGTGTAGTTGACCTTGCGCACGGGCGAGTGGACGGAATCGATGGGAATGTAGCCGATCGGCAGGTCCTCGTCATAATTGCGATCGGCGGAAACATAGCCCCGCCCGCTCTTGATCCGCAATTCCACGTTGAGCTTCCCGCCTTCGCCAACGGTCGCGATGTGCAGGTTGCGGTCCAGCACTTCGACGTCCTGGTCGGTTTCGATCTGGTTGCTCATCACCTCACCTGGGGTTTCCACACGGAGGCGCGCGATGCGCGTTCCTTCGCCGGCCATCTTGAACGGCACCTGCTTCAGGTTGAGGATGATGTCGGTCGCGTCTTCGACGACGCCGGGAATCGGGCTGAATTCGTGCGAAACGCCGTCGATGCGCACACCGGTTATGGCCGCGCCTTCGATCGAGCTCAGCAACACGCGCCGCAGACCGGTGCCGATCGTGGAACCAAATCCACGCTCGAAGGGCTGTGCCGTGAATTGGCCGTAACGCTCGGTGAGCGATTCGGTATTGGCAACTAAACGTTTGGGCTTCTGGAATCCTTTGAACATGTTGTTTCTTTCTCGATTCTTCGTCGATTCTCGAAGCTTACTTCGAATACAGCTCGACGATGAGCTGCTCGTTTAACTGAATCTGAACCAATTCTTCGCGCTTGGGCTGCTGCAGGATGCGCGCCCGAAGCGCATCGCGATCGACTTCGATCCACGAGGGGCTGGGCGTATGGGCAGTGGCGTCGCGCGCGCCGAGAATGCTGGAATTCTCGCGGCTGCTTTGGCGGATTTCGATCGTGTCGCCGGGCTTGACCGTGTAAGAGGGAATGTTTACCTTCCGGCCGTTCACCGTAACGTGACCATGCCGCACGACCTGGCGGCCCTGAGCACGGCTGGTAGCGAGCCCGATGCGGTAAACGACGTTGTCCAGCCGTTTCTCCAGCATGCCGAGCATCTGCTCACCGGTAATACCTTTTTGATTCACCGCCTTCTCATAGAGATTCCGGAATTGTCCTTCGAGAATCCGATAGTAGCGGCGCGCCTTCTGCTTTTCGCGAAGCTGCAAGCCATAGCCGACGATCTTGGCTTTTTTGTCCTTGCCATGCTGGCCGGGAGCGAAGTTGCGCTTTTCGATGGCGCACTTTTCGGTGTGGCAGCGCTCCCCTTTTAAAAATAACTTCATGCCCTCGCGGCGGCAGAGCCGACACACGGGGCCGCTATAACGTGCCAATGAATGACCTCCAAATAAAGGTGCGGTTTACGGCTGATGGCCTTCGTCCCGCTTAAACTTCATCTACCAGGGCAGAAAGCTGCCCAAAATCATCAGACTCGGCGCTTTTTGGGCGGCCGGCAGCCGTTGTGTGGAATGGGCGTTACGTCCTTGATGGAGCGTACTTCGATGCCCGCGGTCGACAATGCACGCACCGCCGATTCGCGGCCCGACCCCGGGCCCGCGACCCGCACTTCCACAACGCGGAGACCTGTTTCCTTCGCCTTGTTCGCCGCCGTCAAAGAGGCCTGCTGCGCGGCGAACGGAGTGCCCTTGCGCGAGCCCCGGAAACCGAGCGAACCAGAGCTTGACCACGCAAGCACGTTGCCCAAAGGGTCCGTGAACGTCACGATCGTGTTGTTGAACGATGCCTGAATGTGCACCGTCCCGAACGGAACGTTCTTCTTTTCCTTCTTCTTGAAGCTCTTCTTCTTAGTCGATTTTGCCGGTGCCTTCGCCATTTACGTCCGTTCTCCCCTATGTCTTGCCGGTTGCCTTCTTCTTGTTGGCGATGGTGCCTTTGCGCGGGCCTTTTCGCGTGCGCGCATTGGTATGGGTGCGCTGCCCGCGAACCGGTAAGCCGCGGCGGTGCCGCAATCCGCGATAGGAGCCCATTTCCATCAGGCGCTTGATGTTCATCGAGGTTTCCTTGCGCAGGTCGCCCTCGATTGCACCTTCACCTTCGATCAGGTTGCGCAGATGGTTCACTTCCTCTTCCGATAGATCGCCGACCTTCTTGTCGGGATTGATCTCCGCACGGTGGAGAAGCGATAACGAGCGCGTCCTTCCAATGCCGTAGATGTAAGTCAGCCCGATGGCTGCGCGCTTCCGCGCGGGTAAGTCGATGCCTGCAATACGCGCCATTTCCTAATCGCGCACAACGGGCACCAAACGCCCTGTGCGCTCCATTCCTTTCTTTTATCCCTGCCGCTGCTTGTGTTTCGGATTGGTGCAGATGACGCGCACGACCCCGTGCCGATGGATCACCTTGCACTTATCGCACAATTTTTTTACCGATGCTCGCACTTTCATAAGGTTTGTTCCTTCACGGCCGCGTGAGCACCCAAGGGCCGTTTTCCGTCACGGCGACCATGTGCTCGAAATGCGCCGAATAAGAGCGGTCCTTTGTCACCGCCGTCCATTTATCCGCCAAAACCTTCGTGTCCGGCTTTCCGGCGTTCACCATCGGCTCAATGGCCAGCACCATACCCGGCTTCAGCCGCGGATTCTCGCCGCGCCGGTCCACGTAGTTCGGAATCTGCGGCTCCTCATGGAGCGAAGTCCCGATGCCGTGGCCCACAAACTCGCGGACCACAGAAAATCCATTCGAGGTGACGTGCTTTTCGACCGCTCCGCACACGTCGAATAGCCGATTCCCATTCCGTACTCGATCGATCGCCAGCTCCAGACTCTCTTCCGTCACTTTGAGCAGGCGCTTCACCGAATCGTTCACCTCGCCAACCGCGACCGTAATCGCCGAATCGCCGAAATAACCTTCCAACTGCACGCCCGTATCGAGCGAAATGATGTCGCCCTTGGTCAACTTCCGCTTCGGGGAAGGCATCCCATGCACTACTTCTTCATTCACCGAGGCGCATAGCGCGTACGGAAATTTTGCGCTCGAAACATGGGTGACGTAACCCTTAAAAGCCGGCCGCGCGCCCGCTTCGGAAATCATTTTTTCAGTCGCGAACTCGAGTTCCTGCGTTGTCACGCCTTCGATCACCATTTCTTTGAGCTGCTGGAGAATCTGATAAACAAGCAACCCGCTTCGCCGAAGCTTTTCAAGCTCGATCGGACTCCTTCGCACAATCACCGGATCACACTCGTCCGCGGGTCGCCCACGCCCGCCGCCGCATTCGCAACCAGCCCCGAAGATGCCAGCGAACTGCAGATCCGCTGCGAAATGTCCTCCGGCGCAGCACCCGCCCCTTCGATTTCAAAGACCGGAACGCGCACTTGGCGGAAGTAATCCAGCAACGGACGAGTCAGCGAATCGTAGTCGCTCAACCGCTGCCGTATCACCGATTCGCGATCATCCTCGCGCGTCACCAACGGAGTTCCGTCCAGGTCGCAGATTCCAGGCACCTTAGGCGGATTCGTTTTCAGACTGTAGAGGGTTCCACAAACGGGGCACTGACGGCGGCCGCTGAGGCGAGCTACGATTTTTTCGTAGTCAACCATCAAGTGTATCACGGCAGGCGTAAATCCGCGAGCCGCGAGCAGTTCCATCAGCATCTTGGCCTGATTGATGGTCCGCGGATAGCCGTCGAGCAGGATGCCCGAACAGCAGTCCGGCGCCGCGATCCGTTCCTTTACCAGTTCATTCACGAGTTCATCCGGCACCAGCTTGCCCGAATGGATCAGCTGCCCGCTCTCTTCGCCGATAGCATCGCCCGCTTCAATATGTTGTCGCAGCATGTCGCCGGTGGAGATGTGCGGTCCCGGCACACACTGCTGCCGCAACAGTTTCGCCTGCGTGCCTTTGCCCGAGCCCGGAGACCCGAACAAGACAATGGCCGGCACGCGCGCGCTGCTCTCCTGGTGGCTCAATCGATTAAACGGTGGTGCTGCGGCGTCCCCGGATGCGGCCCGATCGTGGAGTGAAGCCCTCGTAATGGCGCATGATGAGCTGCGCCTCGATTTGGTTCACCGTGTCCATCGCGACACCGACGACGATCAACAGGGATGTGCCGCCGAAATAGAAATTGACGCCCAGCCCATAAAGCAGCCAGTGCGGAAAGTGCGCATCGATGAAGTTGCCGACAAACGGCAGCCCCTGCAGCTTGATTCCCGAAATCATAATCATCGGAATTAGCGACAGGACCGAAAGATAGAGCCCACCGACTACTGTGATCTTCGAAAGGATCTTATCCATGAACTCGGCCGTGTTCTTGCCGGGCCGGATACCGGGGATGAAGCCGCCGTACTTGCGCATGTTGTCTGCCGCTTCGTTCGGGTTGAAAATGATCGACACGTAGAAGAAGCAGAAAAAGATGATCAGCACCACGTAGGCGAGATAATAGAGCGGTTGCGAGCCGCTGAGCGCGCCCAGCATGTTGCTGAGCCACGGACTGCTCTTCACGCCCTGAAACTGCATCGCGGTCTGCGGCAGCGCGAGCAGGGAAGAGGCAAAGATGATGGGTATCACTCCGCCCGCGTTGACCTTCAACGGCAGGTGCGTCGATTGCCCTCCCATCATGCGCCGTCCGATGACGCGCTTCGCGTACTGAACCGGGATGCGGCGCTCGCCGCGCTCGACCAAAACGATGAAGCCCACGACCGCGACCATTACCGCCAGGATGACCATCATCTGGAACGGATTCCACTGCTGCGTGACGAAGGTGTTGCTGTAGATGCTCTGGATCGCGGCGGGCAGGCCTACGATGATGCCGACGAAGATGATCAGCGACATGCCGTTGCCGATGCCGCGATCCGTAATCTGCTCGCCCAGCCACATGATGAACGACGTTCCGGTGGTGAACGTCAGCGTTGTCATGAAGAGGAACCCGAAACCCGGGTTCAGGACGAAATTGCCGTCCGAATTCTGCAGCGCGAACGCAATGCCGACGGATTGAATCACCGCCAGCACAACGGTCAAATAGCGTGTCCACTGCGTGATCTTGCGCCGTCCCAGCTCGCCTTCCTTTTGCAACTTATCGAGCGTCGGAATCACTACGGTTAGCAACTGCAGAATAATCGAGGCCGTGATATAGGGCGTGATGCCGAGCGCGAAAATCGTCATGCGCCGCAGCATGCCGCCGCTGAACAGGTCGAAATAGCCCAGGAATCCGCCGCCGGCGTTGCGCGTAAAGAACTCCTGGAAGCGCTGCGTATCGATGCCGGGCGTCGGAATCCATGCGCCGACGCGGTACACGGCGAGCAGCGCCAGTGTGAAAAGCACGCGCCGCCTGAGGTCCGGAATCCGGAACACGTTGCCGAGAGCTTCAAAAAACTTGGTCATTTCTCACCTTCACTCCCGAATCGCAAGAGTGACTTATTTCTGGTCCGCTTCGGTTATGTTAGCTGGTTTCGCAATTACGTCGGCTGTGCCGCCCAGTTTCTGAATCTTGTCGAGTGCGGATTTCGAATAGATGTGCGCCCGCACGCTGATTTTCCGCGTCAGCTCACCATTTCCGAGCACTTTCAGCCCCGCCTTCGACTTCTTGATCGCGCCGCTTGCGAGCAGCGATTCCGGCGTGAAACTGTCGCCCTCGAGTTTGTCGAGCACACCGAGATTGATGATCGCGTACTCCTTGTGAAAGATGTTCGTGAAGCCGCGCTTCGGCAAACGGCGGTGCAGCGGCATCTGGCCGCCTTCGAAACCGCGCATCTTGCTGTACCCTGAAACCGATTTCGCACCCTTGGCGCCGCGACCCGAATATTTGCCGCGCCCCGTGCCCATGCCTTGTCCGATGCGCTGCTTCTTGTGTTTTTGGCCCTTCGGCGGGCGCAGATTACTCAGGTTCATCGGTTATTCCTTCACGATTTCGAGCAGGTGCGGCACCTTCGCCACCATGCCGCGGAAACCCGGCGTGTCTGGCCGCTCCACCACTCGGTTGATCTTGTGAAGCCCCAGCGACTTCACGATGTTTTTGTGCTTCTGCGGCGTGCAGATGGGGCTGCGCACCAGCTTGATCTTTATTTTTCCTTCCGCCATACGAAGTCCTAAAGTTTTTCAATCGGCACGCCACGCATATTGGCCACCGCGTTTTTATCGCAGAGCTGCTCGAGCGCGTTGATGGTCGCTTTGACGACGTTGTGCGCATTGTGCGAGCCGATCGACTTCGTCAACACGTTCGGAATGCCGACCGCTTGAATCACCGCGCGCACGGGTCCGCCCGCGATCACGCCTGTTCCTTCCGGCGCCGGCTTCAACAGCACGAGACCGCTGCCGAAGCGCCCTAAAACGGGGTGCCGGATGGTTGTTTCGAGCACATGCACCTTGCGCAGGTTCTTCTTCGCCGCTTCGATGCCCTTCTTGATCGCCGAAGGGACCTCCTTCGCTTTTCCGGTTCCGAAGCCGACCACCTTCGCACCGGGATCGCCCACGACGACGAGCGCCGAAAAGCTCATGTTCTTGCCGCCCTTGACCACTTTCGTCACGCGGTTAATGCTGACCACCTGTTCCTTCAGGTTCAGGTTTTGCGTTTCGAGACGCTTTGCCGTTTGAATCGCTGCCATCCGATTAAAACTCCAGTCCGGCTTCGCGGGCCGCATCCGCGAGCGCCTTTACGCGCCCATGGTATTGATAACCGCCCCGATCGAAGACTACTTTTGTGATGCCTTTCTCTTTGGCGCGCTCGGCCACTAGCTTGCCGATTAGCTTCGCGCCTCCTACATTTCCGCCTTTGCCGCGCAGATTTTTCTCCGTCGATGCGGCGGCGGCCAGCGTGTGGCCCTGGTCGTCATCGATCACCTGCGCATAAATATGATTCAGGCTGCGGAACACCGCCAGGCGCGGACGCTCCTGGGTTCCCGCGCTATGTTTGCGGATGCGCTTGTGAATGCGCAGCCGGATCTCGTTTTTCGATTCGCGCGCCATTACTTTGCTCCTGCCCCGGTCTTGCCGGCTTTCTTGCGCAGCGCTTCGCCAGTGTAACGGACGCCCTTGTTCTTGTACGGATCGGGCGGACGCAGCGCCCGGATTTGCGATGCGACTTCGCCAATCACCTGGCGGTCATAGCCCGTGAGAATGAGGTGCGTCTGCTTATCAACCTTCATATCGACGCCGGCCGGCAGCAGCACTTCGATGGGATGCGAGTACCCCAGAGTGAAGGTCGCCACCTTGCCTTTGACATCCGCGCGATAGCCGGTTCCGACGATATCGAGCTCGCGCGTGAAGCCGGTCGAAACGCCTTGCACTGCATTCGCCGCCAGCGCTCGCGTCAATCCATGCAGCGCGGCCAGTTTATCGTTTTCGCGAACGAATTCGAGATGGTTGTTTTTCTCCTCGACGCGTATGCCCGCGGGCAGCGGCACGGTCAGCTTGCCTTTGGGGCCTTGCACTTCGAGCTGCTCGCCGACGTTGATTTTCACGCCTTGCGGCAGCGGGATGGGCTTTTTACCTACTCTTGACATTTGCGTGTGTCCTTACCAGATCTGACAGAGCACTTCACCGCCGACGCCTTCTTTGCGCGCCGTGAGGCCCGTCATCACGCCTTTCGGGGTCGTCAAAATGTTGATGCCTAAGCCGCCCAGGATGCGCGGGATCTCCTTAGAGCCGACATACACGCGGCAGCCCGGCCGAGAAACGCGCTCGATGCGCGAAATCACCGGCAGATTCGCGGGCGTGTACTTGAGATACAAGCGGATAAACTTCTTGGCGCCCTCTTCGGTCAGCTTGTAGTTCACAATGTAGCCCTCCTCTTTCAGGATGCGGGCCAGTTCGTTCTTCAGCCGCGACGCGGGCACGTCCACTTTCGCGTGGCGTGCGATCAGCGCGTTTCGCACGCGCGTGAGCATATCGGCAATGGGGTCTGCTGTCATCTCTTATACCTAACCGCGCACAACGGGCAAACGCCCTGTGCGCTCATAATTACCTTTCAGCACCTGCATTGTTCGGTGGCGGCTTACCAACTCGCCTTCGTGACGCCGGGGATCTCGCCGGCGAGCGCAAACTTGCGGAAACAGATCCGGCACAACGAAAACTTCCGCAAGAAGCCGCGCGGCCGCCCGCAATTCTTGCAGCGGTTGCGGAGGCGGATCTTGAACTTGGGTTTCTTTGCTTCTTTGGCTATTTTTGCCGTGGTTGCCATCGATATCCTTATCTACTGCCGGAACGGCATGCCCATGTGGCGCAGCAGCGCCAACCCTTCGGCATCCGTCTTTGCGGTGGTCGTGATCGAAATGTTCATGCCTTTCGTCTTATCCACCTTGTTGTAATCGATCTCGGGAAAAATCAGCTGGTCGCGCAGCCCGAGCGTATAGTTGCCACGGCCATCGAACGATTTCGGCGATACGCCGCGGAAATCGCGCACGCGCGGCAGCGCCACATTCATCAGCCGGTCCAAAAATTCATACATACGGTCCCCGCGCAGCGTCACCATGCAACCGATTGACATGCCTTCGCGCAGCTTGAACGCCGCAATCGACTTCTTCGCCTTCGTCACCACCGGTTTCTGGCCCGAAATCGATGCCAGCTCATTCACCGCGCCATCCATCAGCTTGCTGTTGCCGGTCGCTTCACCGAGCCCGATATTGATCGAGACCTTTTCGATTTTCGGCACCGCCATCTGGTTCTTGTAGCCGAAATCTTTATTAAGCGCTGGGATGACGCGCTTCTGGTAGTGCTCGCGTAAACGCGCTTTGCCGCCGCTCGCAGATTTCGGATGCTCGTCTTTCGGTCCCGCCGCCGCTGCAGCGCCCTTCTCGCCTTTGGCAGGCTTCGCGGCCTTTGCCTGCTGCTGGGGTGCTGGCTTTTTCGTTGCCTTCTTGTCGGGTTTATCCGCCATCTTCTAGTCCCTACTTTTTATCGAGCGTCTCGCCGCCCTTTACGGCAATGCGCGTGCGCCGCACTTTGCCGCCCGTATTGTCCAGCTTGTAGCCGACCCGCGTTGGGATGCCGGCCGCGGTCAACACCATCACATTCGAAATGTCTAACGGCATCGGCTTGTCGGCAATACCGCCCTTAATTTGCTTCTGCGGATTCGGACGCGTGTGGCGCTTGACCACCATCACGCCTTCCACCGTGACCTTCCGCGCAAAGCGATCCACTTCGAGGACTTTACCCGTCTTGCCCTTGTCCTTGCCCGCAATCACACGGATCAAATCGTCTTTCTTGATCCTGACCCGCAGCGGCTTGCGCACGCCCTTTTGTTGGCGGCGCTGGTATGCAATTTTCGGCATCGCGTTAAATCACCTCCGGAGCGAGCGACACAATCTTCATAAAGCGTTTATCTCTCAGCTCGCGCGCCACCGGGCCGAACACGCGCGTTCCCACCGGCTCGCCTACTTCGTTGATCAGCACAGCAGCGTTCGAATCGAAACGGATGTAAGTGCCATCCTTGCGGCGCGTCTCTTTGCGCATCCGCACCACCACGCAGCGCACTACTTTCCCCTTTTTGATATTGGAATCCGGGGCGGCTTCCTTCACGCTCGCCGTAATCACGTCGCCCAAGCCGGCGCGCAGCCCGAGATCGCCGCCGCGCGGCAAGATACATTGCAGCTTGCGCGCGCCGCTGTTATCGGCGACCTCCAGAATGGTTCGCATTCCAATCATGACGTTTTCTCCCTAGCTCGCTTCGCGGCCGCTATTTCCTCTTCACCGTTTTCTTCTCGCGCGTATCGGCGCTCTGCGCAAGAGCCGGATGCTCCACGCCCACCTGCGCCGCTTTCCGGATCACCGCGCCCAGCTCCCAGCGCTTCAGACGGCTCAGCGGCCGGCACTCGATGATGCGCACCACATCCCCCACCTGCGCAGCCTGCTGCTCATCGTGCGCGTAGAATTTCTTACGCTTGCTGATGATCCGCTTGTAGACCGGATGGGTCACGCGCCGCGTCACCTCGACCACGATGGTCTTGGCCATCTTGGTCGAAACCACTTCGCCCACTTTCTCGTTCTTATGGCCGGTCTTGGTGGCCGGCTGTGCTGCTGTCGCCATGGCTACTTTTTCCTACCGAACAAAAACCGTCTCTTCTTCCGAGTCTCGGGAGCCGCTTGCGCCGCAGCCGGTTGCTCGGGGATGATCTCGCCCGCCGCGCGTTTTTCGTTCAGCACGGTCAGCATGCGCGCGCGATCCTTCTTCACGTTGCGATACTTCTTCAGCCCCTCGGTCTGCCCCATGCCCATCTGGAACCGCAGCCGGAACAACTGCTCTTGCGAATCTTGCGTTTGGCGCTGCAACTCGGGCGCGTCCAGGCCCCTCATCTTCTCTGCTTTCATCTCGTCTAGCCTACCTTCGATTCGGGCTGATTGCGCGAAACAAATTTCGTCGGCACCGATAGCTTCATGGCCGCCAGCCGCATCGCCTCGGCCGCTGTCTGGGCCGAAACGCCCTCCATCTCAAACAGCACTTTACCCGGCTTGATCACCGCGACCCAGGCTTCGGGCGCGCCCTTGCCTTTTCCCATACGCGTCTCAGGTGGCTTCTTCGTAATCGGCTTGTCCGGAAAAATGCGAATCCACACCTTCCCGCCGCGCTTGATGAAGCGCGTCATCGCAATGCGCGCCGCTTCAATCTGGCGATTCGTTACCCAACCGCAGCGCATTGCCTTCAGGCCGAATTCTCCGAAGGAGAGCTCGGAGCCGCGCCACGCTTTGCCGGTCATGCGGCCGCGCTGCTGCTTTCGGAACTTGACTTTTTTCGGCATCAACATAGCGTTTGTCTCCTGCTTCTAGTGATTCGGGAAGCGCACAGCTCGCCCTTCGAGCGTTGCGCGCGGTTCATTGATTCGTACCTTGGCCTTCGTCGCCGACTGGCGCCTGCGCGCTTTCGCGGGCTTCGCTCGATGGACCGCTTTGGTGCGCTTCACTCGATGGACCAGTGATCCCGCTGCTCGCGGGGCTAGCGCCGGCAGGCTTCTGCTGTTCCTGTTTCCAGGAAGGCGCAACGGGCGCAAGGGGCGGAATAATTGGGGCAGCGGCCGGTTTGGGCAGATCGGCCGGAGCCGGTTGCACGATGGGACCCGCTTCTGCCGCCGGCGCCGACGGCCTGCGCTCGATACGGTCGCGGCCGTCACGGTCATCGCGTCGGCGCCGTCTCGGCTCGCCTTCATTGCGCAGCGAGGCGCGCCGGCTCGCCGAGCCTTCGAGCACCTCGCCCTTGTATACCCAAACCTTGATCCCGATCACCCCATACGTCGTGTACGCCTGGCTGAAACCGTAATCAATGTCGGCACGCAGAGTATGCAGCGGAAGCTGCCCCTGCAGATACCATTCGCTGCGCGCGATCTCAGCGCCGTTCAGCCGGCCCGACACGCGCACTTTGATCCCTTTGCAGCCGAAGCGCAGCGCCGAATCGACGGCCTTGCGCATGGCCCGGCGGAACGCCACGCGTTTTTCGAGTTGCAGCCCAATCGATTCCGATACCAACTGAGCATCTAGCTCCGGCCGATGCACTTCCTGAATGTCGATAAAAACTTCGCGCTTGGTCTTCTTCCCGAGGTCGCCCTTGAGCTTTTCGATTTCCGCGCCTTTGCGCCCGATGATAATGCCGGGACGCGAGGTGCGGATGGTGATGCGGAGCTTGTTGCCCGGCCGGTCGACTTCAATCGAGCTGATTCCCGCCGCCTTCAGACGATTCTGCAGCGACTCCCTCAGCTCCAGATCTTCATGCAGCAGCTTCGAATAATCCTGCTTGGCGAACCAGCGCGAGCGCCAGTTCTTCGTAACGCCCAGGCGGAAGCCGTAAGGATGTACTTTTTGACCCATGCTTTTATTCCTGTCTTCGGCTCGCTGAGAAACGCGGCCTCATCCTTTCTTCCTATTCCTCTTCCGCTTCGGCGGCTCTTTCGCCGAGCTTCACCACTATATGTGCGCTGCGCCGCTGATAACGAAACGCGCGGCCCATCGGAGCGGGGCGAATGCGCTTCTGGCGCGGTCCTTCGTTGACGTACGCTTCGGCGACAAAGAGCCGGTCGACATCGACATCGGTCGATAAGTTCTCGGCATTTGCAATCGCCGAGCGCAGCACCTTCTGAATCGCCGGAGCAATGCGCTTGTTGGTCGCACTCAAAATGTTGATCGCATCGCCCGCTTGCCGGCCGCGGATCATATCGATCACCAGCCGCGCTTTTTGCGGCGAAACGCGGATGTAGCGCGCTTCCGCTTTTCCGAGAGTTGCAGTTTCTTCCGGCATGGCTACCTCGCCGCCTTTTCCGTCGCCTTCGCCGCGTGGCCTTTGAACACACGCGTCGGCGAAAACTCACCCAGCTTGTGCCCCACCATGTTCTCCGTGACGTACACGGGAATAAATTTTTTGCCGTTGTGCACGGCGAGCGTGTGGCCGATAAAATCCGGCACGATCGTAGAGCGGCGCGACCAGGTCTTCACCACTGTCTTCTGATTTCTCGCGTTCAGATCGCCTACTTTCTTGAGCAGGTGATCGTCGGTGAACGGTCCTTTTTTGAGCGATCGACTCATCTCTCGAATCCTTCTCTATCTCTTCTTCGCTTTCCGCGTCACAATCCAGCGGTCGGTTCTCTTGTTGTTGCGGGTCTTGAAACCGCGCGTGGGCTGGCCCCATGGCGTCACCGGATGCCGGCCGCCCGAAGTTTTGCCTTCGCCGCCGCCATGCGGGTGGTCGACCGGATTCATCGAGACGCCGCGGTTATGCGGCCGCTTGCCCAGCCAGCGCTTGCGTCCCGCCTTGCCGAGCGACACGTTCTCGTGCTCGACGTTGCCGACTTGCCCCACCGTCGCCATGCACTCCACTTGCACGCGGCGCACTTCGCCCGATGGCAGCTTCAACAGCGCAATACCGGCTTCTTTCGATACCAACTGCGCCTGGGCGCCCGCCGAGCGAGCCATCTGCCCGCCTTTGCCCGGCTTCAATTCAATGTTGTGCACCACCGTACCAGCCGGAATGTTCTTCAAGGGCAGGGCATTGCCGACCAGAATATCGGCTTCCGGCCCCGAGCTCACCGTGCGGCCCACTTCGAGTCCGACCGGACAGATGATGTAGCGCTTCTCGCCGTCCATATAGTGCAGCAGCGCAATCCGCGCCGAGCGGTTCGGATCATATTCAATGGCCGCCACACGCGCGCTCACGCCGAATTTGTCACGCTTGAAATCAATCACGCGATAGGCCTTCTTCGCGCCGCCTCCCCGAAACCGGCTCGAGATCAAGCCACGAGAATCGCGGCCCCCTGTGCGTTTCTTGCCTTCGACGAGCGATTTCTCGGGCGTATCCTTTGTAATGTCCTCACGCGTGAGATACGTCTGAAAGCGCCGCGTCGGCGTTACGGGTTTAAAACTTTTCATCGGCATCGGTTATATCTCCGCGTACTCGGGCACTTTCTGCCCTTCCTGCAGTTTCACGTAGGCTTTTTTCCAATCGGGGGCGTAGCCGGTGAAACGTCCGCGCCGCCGCAGCTTTCCGTAATAGTTCGATGTTCGGACTTCAGCCACCTTCACGCGGAACACCGCCTCAACGGCCTGCTTGATCTGAATCTTGTTCGCGTCGCGATGCACTTCAAAGCACAAGGTGCGCTCGGCTTCGCGCTTCGCATGGCCCTTCTCCGTGATGAGCGGCCGGCGGATTACTTCGTATACGTTCATTACGCCAGTGCCTCCGATAGCTTCTTCGCCGCAGGCTCTGTCAGCAGCACTTCCTGGTGCTTCAGCAGGTCGTAGACGTTCACGTCCTTGGTCGGCACCAGCTTCACGCCTTTCAGGTTCCTCGAAGCCCGAGTGAGATTCGTGTTCTCGGCCGCTTCCACCAGCAATACCGATTTTTTCGCTTCCAATTTCGCGAGCACGCCGAGCATGTTCTTGGTCTTGTGATCGGCCAACTCAAACGCACGCACCACACGCAGTTCGCCATCGCGCAGCTTCGCAGATAAAGCCGAACGCAGCGCGCCTAACAGCATCTTGCGCGGCAGCTTGTACTCGTAGCTCCGTGGTTGCGGCCCGTGCACCGTGCCGCCGTGCCGCCACAATGGCGAGCGAATGGAACCCATGCGCGCGCGGCCCGTGCCTTTTTGCTTCCAGAGCTTCTTGCCGGAACCCGAAACCTCATGGCGCGTCTTGGTCGCGGCGGTTCCGGAGCGCTGCCCGGCCGTGTAATGGCGCACCGCTTCATAGAGCAGGGCTTCGTTCACGTCGGCCGCGAACACAGCGTCAGAAAGCTCAATGGAGCCCACCGTCGCGTTGTTCAAATCCACAATATTTACACTCGGCATCGTCTCAATTCCTTACCGTTTGGCGCGCCGCACCATGACATAGCCGCCGTTCGGGCCTGGGATCGCGCCCTTGACAGCAATCACGTTGTCTTCGGTGTCGACGCTCACAATTTCGAGATTCCGCACGGTCACCTGCTCGGTTCCCATCTGCCCGGCCATCTTCATGCCCGGAAACACGCGCGAGGGAAAGCTCGATGCGCCGATTGATCCAGCAGCCCGGTGAAACATCGACCCGTGCGTCGCCGGACCGCCGCGGAAATGGTGCCGCTTCACGAGGCCCGCAAAACCTCGGCCCTTGCTGGTGCCGATCACGTCCACCACATCTTTCGGCTTGAATTCCTCGGCAAGCACGCGATCGCCCTGCTTCAGGTCGCCCGTGCCCTGGCCCAGATGGAACTCGCGCAGGAACCGGACGCCTTCCGCGCCCGATTTCTTCAGATGCCCGGCAGCCGGCTGATTCTGCTTCTTCGCGAATTCGACGAGCCCAAGCTGCACCGCATCGTAGCCGTCTATGGCCGGGGTCTTGCGCTGCGTCACCACGCACGGACCCGCCTTGACGAGCGTCACAGGCACAACCTGCCCGTCCGCATTGAACACCTGCGTCATTCCAATCTTTTTGCCGAGAATTCCTGGACTCATCCTTGCTACCTATTCCTGGGCGTTATTTCTTTCCGAACGCTTTGATCTCCACGTCCACGCCGGCCGGAAGATCGAGCTTCATCAACGCGTCCACTGTTTCCTGCTGCGGCTCGAGGATGTCGAGCAGCCGCTTATGCGTGCGAATCTCAAACTGCTCGCGCGACTTCTTATCCACGTGCGGCGAGCGCAGCACCGTGTACCGGTTCTTCATGGTCGGCAGCGGGATCGGTCCCGCCACCGTCGCGCCTGTGCGTCTCGCAGTATCTACGATTTCGGTCGTCGATTGATCCAAGATCCGATGATCGTAGGCCTTGAGGCGAATGCGTATGCGGTCTTTATTCATGCTCATGGGCAGGAACTACTCCACAATCTCCGAAACCGTACCTGCGCCCACCGTGCGCCCGCCTTCGCGGATCGCAAACCGCAGCCCTTTGTCCATGGCTACCGGCGTAATCAGCTCCACTTCCATCGCCACGTTGTCGCCCGGCATCACCATCTCCATGCCTTCCGGCAGCTTCGCCACTCCCGTCACGTCCGTCGTCCGGAAATAAAACTGCGGCCGGTATCCATTAAAGAACGGCGTATGCCGCCCTCCCTCTTCCTTCGACAGCACGTACACTTCGCCCTTGAACTTTTTGTGCGGCTTGATCGTGTTGGGCTTCGCAATCACCTGCCCGCGCTCCACATCCGTCTTCTCAATGCCGCGCAGCAGCAGCCCTACGTTATCGCCCGCCCGCGCTTCGTCGAGCAGCTTCTTGAACATCTCGACGCCCGTCACCACCGTTTTGCGCGTATCCCGGAACCCGACGATCTCCATGTCTTCGCCGACCTTCGCAATCCCCTTCTCGACGCGCCCCGTCACCACCGTGCCGCGGCCCTGAATCGAGAAAATATCTTCAATCGGCATCAGAAACGGCTTGTCCACCACGCGCTGCGGCACAGGGATGTACTCATCCACCTTGGCCATCAGCTCGTCCACCGTCTTCACCCACTTCTCTTCGTCGTTCAACGCGCCCAGCGCGCTCACCCGCACCACCGGCAGATTGTCGCCCGGGAATTGATAGCTCGTCAGCAGCTCGCGTACTTCCAGCTCCACCAGTTCGAGCAACTCCGGATCGTCCACCATGTCGACCTTATTCAAAGCCACCACGATGTACGGCACACCCACCTGCCGGGCCAGCAGAATATGCTCGCGCGTCTGCGGCATCGGGCCGTCCGTTGCCGCTACCACCAGAATTGCGCCATCCATCTGCGCCGCGCCTGTGATCATGTTCTTGATGTAATCGGCGTGGCCCGGGCAATCCACGTGCGCATAGTGCCGGTTGGCGGTCTCGTACTCGACGTGCGCCACCGCAATCGTGATCCCGCGCGCCTTCTCTTCCGGCGCATTGTCGATCGAATCGAAGCTCCGGAACTTCACCTTCGGATTGTGCTTGGCCAGCGTCTTGGTGATCGCCGCCGTCAGCGTCGTCTTGCCGTGATCGATATGCCCGATGGTCCCAATATTTACGTGCGGCTTGCTGCGGTCAAATTTCTCTTTCGCCATTTCCTTCTCCTATCGCTTCTTTACCTGGTCGCGATCCCGCCCTTGTTGCGGTTAATAATCTCTTCAGCCAAACTCTTTGGCACTTCTTCGTACTGCCCGAAATGCATCGTGAAGCTTCCGCGGCCCTGCGTGCGCGAGCGCAGCTCCGTCGCATAGCCGAACATCTCCGAGAGCGGCACGATCGACTTGATAATGTGCGTGCCACCGGCAATTTCGGTCCCTTCGAGCCTGCCGCGCCGCGAAATCAGATCGCCGTTCACCGATCCCATGTACTCTTCCGGCACGGTCACCTCGACTCGCATCACCGGCTCAAGCAGCGCCGGCTTCGCCTTGTTGCACGCATCCTTCACGCAGATGGAGCCGCAAATCTTAAACGCCATCTCCGACGAATCCACTTCGTGATACGCGCCGTCGATCACCGTCACCTTGATGTTGTTTAACGGATAGCCCGCGAGCACGCCGCCCTCGAGCGCCTCGACCACGCCTTTTTCGATGGCCGGAATGAATTCCTTCGGAATATTGCCGCCGCGAATCTCGTTCACGAATTCGAAATTCTCTTCGCGGTCCGGTTCGACGCGCAGCTTCACGCGCGCATACTGGCCCGCGCCGCCGGTCTGCTTCTTGTGCGTGTAATCGTATTCGGCCTGCTGCCGGATCGTCTCGCGATAAGCGACCTGCGGTTTGCCGACGTTCGCGCCCACGTTGAATTCGCGCTGCATGCGATCGACGATGATCTCCAAATGCAGCTCGCCCATGCCGGCCAGAATGGTCTGCCCGGTTTCCGGGTCCGTCGACACGTGCAGCGTCGGGTCTTCGGTCACGAGCTTCGCAATCGCGATTCCAAGCTTCTCCTGATCGGCCTTCGTCTTCGGCTCGATCGCAAGCTGAATCACCGGGGCGGGGAAGTCGATCGATTCGAGCAGAATCGGAGCCTTCTCGTCGCAGATCGTGTCGCCGGTGACCACCGTTTTCAGGCCCACTGCCGCGCAGATATCGCCGGCGAGCACTTCCTGAATCTCCTCGCGCTTATTGGCGTGCATCTTGACCAGGCGGCCCACGCGCTCTCGGCGGCTTTTCGCGACGTTATAAACCGATTCGCCCGCATTCAGCTTGCCCGAGTACACGCGAATGAACACTAACTGCCCGACAAACGGGTCGGTCATGATCTTGAACACAAGAGCCGAGAACGGCTCGGAATCGCTCGCCTTGCGTTCCAGCTCGATCTCCGGATCGTCTACATCTACGCCTTTGATCGGGGGAATATCGAGCGGCGACGGCAGATAATCCGTCACTGCGTCGAGCAGATTCTGCACGCCCTTGTTCTTGAACGAAGATCCGCAGATGACTGGAAAAATCTTCTGCGCGATGGTCGCTTTGCGAATGCCAGCGCGCAGCTCCTGCTCACTGATGCTCTGGCTTTCGACGTACTTTTCAAACAAAGTGTCGTCGGTTTCGGCAACTGCTTCAATCAGTTTGTCGCGATACTCTTTCGCCTGCTCCGCAAGATCGGCTGGAATCTCAACGTCGTCAAACTGGGCGCCCAGCGTCTCGTCGCGCCAGATGCGCGCTTTCATCGCGACCAGATCGACCACGCCTTTGAACTGGTCCTCTGCGCCCACCGGCAGTTGAATCGGCACCGGCCGCGCGTTCAAGCGCTCCACAATCGTGTCAACCGAGCGGAAGAAATTCGCGCCCACGCGGTCCATTTTGTTGATGAAACAGATGCGCGGAACGCCATATTTATCGGCCTGCCGCCAAACGGTCTCCGATTGGGGCTGCACGCCCGCGACCGCGTCGAACACCGCACACGCCCCATCGAGCACGCGCAAGCTGCGCTCCACCTCGGCCGTGAAATCCACGTGCCCGGGGGTATCGATGATATTAATCGTCACATCGCGCCACTCGCAGGTGGTCGCCGCAGAGGTGATCGTGATTCCACGCTCCTGCTCCTGCGCCATCCAGTCCATGGTCGCCGTGCCTTCGTGTACTTCACCGATCTTGTGCGTTCGGCCGGTGTAGTACAGAATGCGCTCAGTCGTAGTGGTTTTGCCGGCATCGATGTGCGCCATGATGCCGATGTTGCGCATTTTTTCTAACGGTGCAGTGCGGGCCATATTGCCTACCTAAACTTCGAAAACAATTACCAGCGATAGTGCGCGAAAGCCTTGTTCGCCTCCGCCATGCGATGCACATCGTCCTTCTTTTTAATCGCGCCGCCACGCATATTGGAGGCGTCATTCAACTCATTGGCCAGTTTTTCCGCCATGCTCTTGTCCGGCCGCGTGCGCGCATTCGTGATAATCCAGCGCAGCGCCAGGCTCGTACGCCGGTTCTGCGGCACCTCGATCGGCACCTGGTAGTTCGCTCCGCCTACGCGGCGCGTCTTCACTTCGAGCAGCGGCTTCACGTTCTCGACCGCCTTCTTGAACGCCTTCAGCGGGTCGTCGCCTGAGCGCTCGCGCAGGATGTCCATCGATCGATAGAAGATCTTCTGCGCCGTGGTCTTTTTGCCGTCCCACATCATCGAGTTGACGAACTTTTCGACCAGCGTGGAGTTATACAACGGGTCGGGAACCACGTCCCGGGGTTCCGGGCGTCTCCGTCTCGGCATTTACTTTTTCCCCTTCGCCGGCGCGGCAGCTCCGCCCTTCGGCCGCTTGGCGCCGTACTTCGAGCGTCCCTGCTTGCGGTTCGCCACGCCCGCCGTATCGAGCGTTCCGCGCACCACGTGATAGCGCACTCCGGGCAGATCTTTCACACGTCCGCCGCGGATCAGGACAATGGAGTGCTCCTGCAGGTTGTGCCCAACACCCGGTATATAGGTTGTGACTTCAATTCCGTTCGTTAGCCGCACGCGGGCCACCTTCCGCAGTGCCGAATTCGGCTTCTTCGGAGTGGTCGTATACACGCGCGTGCAAACACCGCGTCGCTGCGGACAGGCCTGCAGCGCGGGACTGGCCGTCTTGTACCGGGTGGCGCTCCGGCCTTTGCGCACAAGTTGGTTAAACGTCGGCAAAAAATTTACCTCTCTGATCAGCAACACAGCCCGGCCCCGGCGCGATGCACACGCCGGTCGAGCTTTGAAAAATTCATGGTGCCCGTTCAGGGCTTATTGAGCAGGCCCGAAACTGCAATCGAGCTGCCTTGAATTAACCGCCAGAAGGCTGATATAGCGTCTTCACCAGCCTTGAACCGCGAGGGAACTGCTTCGGGTGGCCCATGCCGGTCTCAACGTGACTCCCTCGGTCGGTCCGAAGAGTTCCGGAGAGCTTATTGGATCAGCAGCGGGGCCCGACTTCCGGCCGGACGCCTCATTTCAGGCGCGGTAGCACGGAGGCCGAAGAATCAACTCGCCAAACCTTTTTAGTGTATACGATCCCCGAAATTGTCGCAATGTCGAACATCGAAGGACCGCCTATCTAGAATTCTAGTACAGAGTTGAACGAGGTTTCCTCGAGTCGGAATTTCAGTGAAGCTGGCGATTCGGGATAGGCGTCGGCATGCTGGTCGGCCACGAGCGGAATGGGCGCTAATCTTTTGGCTCGGGCCCAAGTAGCGGTGTCCGCTGGGATAATTGCCCATGCAAAGAAGCCATTTTCATCAACTCGCTCGGTGAAGAACACGTCTGCGAACCGCGCACCGCAGCGTTTCTCGCGAGATACCTGATTCATCAAAACGAAATCGAGGGTAAATACGCGCCTCTCGGTTCGTTATACAGTCCGATACTCATAAGCGTCATTGGATCGACCACACGGAGTCCGTTGTCTAGACACCAGCGGAAGAGTTCCGAATTGCGAGTCGGTACCAGGATCCCGGGGCCACCAAAACTATCTGCCGCTGCGATCAAGGCTCGTATGTCCAGATTCGATTCGGCTACCGTATGGCCGAAAAATGCGAAGTGTGAAGTGTAGCCGGTTATGCGGCCCTGCCGCTCGACCACGAACGCCGTGTTCTGCAGAATGCTGTCTCTCAGTTCTGCTGCGCGGTTATGACCGTGTACTCGTTCGCAAACTCGGCTTCCCTCTGCCACGTCGGCTTCGCTCGCCGGCCGAACGCTGTATCCTTCCAGCGCCCGCCCGATCGAAGGTCCCTGCATCACGGAAAGTGGCTCGCGCGCATCAAAGCCCAATTTCGTATATAGCGAGAGTGACCGGTTGTGGAAAGCCGCTTGCACCAGCCGTACCCCCGCAAAGCCGCGTTCCTGTGCCCGACCCATTACGGCCTGCATGAGCATTCGTCCAATGCTGCGGTTTTGCGCGTCCGGAGCAATTGTGATCGGGCCGATGCCCGCGATCGTGGAGCGCTCGTCCAGGCAATTGCTGCCTAAAAGCTGACCGTCGCTCTCCGCGACCACGTTGTAGAACTTCGGATGGGAAAAGATCATCCGAAGTATGCGGATGCCCACCTCATCGGAGGGAACGTCAGGCGGGAACCCGTGCTGATTGTTGATCGCCGCGAAGGCTTCATAACAGATGCGGCCGCAGACCTCGGCATCTTCTGGGGTAGCCCGTCTGATTGTTACTGCGCGCGGATTTATTGAACTGGACACGTGAGTCTTTCTATCTTAAGTTCCAGCACGATACTATAAATCGCCAGTTGCGATTAAGCACGATGTCGGTTGGACGGCGGCGAGAAAAGGCGTGAGCTCGAGATTTGTGCGAGAATTGCGTTCTCATTTGGCGCGTGAAGCTTCTTCTGTACCCCGAGCGTCCACCCGATGCTGGGCAGAACGTTTAGCCCTCTGGGCGAGTCTCACGGCTGCGAAGTAGTCTTGACCTCAAGCGTCGATCCCAGCATCTCGTTGCGATGCGAATAGCTCATTCTGCTCGTCGATGAAGAGCGAATGCACAGTCTGATTGCCGCAAACTGGCACTCTGTTTTTACCTGGATCATCTCGCTCGTTTCGATCGCGCTGGTGCTCATCCGTCCCAAGGGATGGCCGGAAGCGATCTGGGCTGTCGCGGGCGCGTGTCTGCTCACTATCTCCGGATTAATTTCTCCGCGGAATGCCGCAAGCGCTGCCGCGAACGGCACGGACGTCTACCTGTTTCTCACCGGCATGATGGTCATCTCGGAACTGGCCCGTCGCGCGGGTGTCTTCGATTGGGTCGCCGCGCACGCTGTGCATGCGTGCAAAGGCTCGCACTCGCGCCTTTTCGTTCTCATTTATCTGACCGGCACTATCGTGACCGTGTTCCTATCCAACGATGCCACTGCCGTTGTATTGACTCCCGCCGTGCTCGCGGCCGTCCGCGCCGCCGAAGCTGATCCGCTGCCCTATCTTTTGATCTGCGCCTTCGTTGCCAACGCCGCCAGCTTCGTTCTTCCGATCTCGAATCCGGCAAACCTGGTTGTTTATCACGGCGCGATGCCGCCGCTCAAAACGTGGCTCTTCAATTTCGGCGCGGCTTCCATCGTCTCCATACTGGCGACCTTTCTTGTTCTTCGTGGCGTCGCCGCCAAATACCTGAAGCAGCGCGTAAGCACCACGGGGCAAGCCCCGCCTTTATCGTTCGAAGGAAAGCTGACATTGTTCGGCATCGGCTTTCTCGCGATCGTTTTGATCACCGCATCCGCTTTCGATAAGGATTTGGGCGCGCCCGCCTGCGCAGCTGGGTTGTTAGTGGCCGTTGCCTTCTCAATTCGAGATCGCGGCGCCTGGAAGGATATCGTGACGGGCGTTTCCTGGAGCGTCCTGCCGTTAGTCGCCGGCTTGTTCATCATCGTCGATGCCTTGAATGGTTCAGGCGCCCTGCGCCTTGTCGTGAAAGCGCTCGAAACCGTGAAAAATTGGCAACCCGCCGCCGCAGCTCTCGGTTCGGGCTTCGGAATCGCACTCATTTCCAACCTGATGAACAACCTGCCGAGCGGACTTATCTCTGCGGCTGCCATCAAAACCGCTCATGCAACCGGTTCGTTGCGCGACGCCGTACTCGTCGGTGTTGATCTCGGCCCCAATCTCTCCGTGACGGGGTCACTGGCAAGCATTCTGTGGCTTATCGCAATCCGCCGCGAAGGGCTCGAGGTAACGTTCTGGGATTTTCTGAAATGGGGAGCGCTGGTCATGCCTCCGGCATTGTTTCTTGCTATCCTCGCGCTGGTCCGCTTTTAGACCAGCGGACACTAGCGTTTTTCCGGCTGGAAGAGCGAGAAAACAGCGCCTTGCGGATCCTTGACGATCGAAAATCGCCCCACATGCTCAAGCGTGTGCTGGCTCAGCACGCTTGCGCCGAGTTCCTTCGCCTGCGCCGTCGAAGCATCGCAGTCGGAAATTTGGAAATAGAGCATCCAGTGCGGCGGCGCCGCCGGATCGCGCATATTCGCCGGAGGGATGCCGCCAATGAACGCATCGCCATTCCTGATGTGCAGATAACCGGAAGAATCGTGCTCGCTGACCGAAATGTCCCAGCCGAATAAGCCACAGTAGAACTTGGATGCGGTGTCGGCGTCCGGCGTGCTGAGATCTGCCCAGCACACGGTTCCATCCACGCCTGTGACATCCACGCCTGGGTGCTGTTTCGGCTCCCAAATCGAAAACGGCGCGTGCGTCGGATCGGAGAACACGGCCATCCGCCCAAAGCTGAAGACATCCATTGGCGCGACGATCGTTTTCGCACCCAGCTCATTTGCCCGTGCCGCCGTTTTATCCGCGCTCTCCGCCGCTACGTAGAGCATCCAGTACGGAGGGATTCCCTTCGCCCGCTGCTCGGGAACCATGGTGTACGCCGCCGCCACGTTCTCGCCTTCCACGTCGAACATCGTGTAAGAGCCGCTGGGACCCATCGGGAAGTCATTCGAAGTCCATCCAAATAGCGATCGATAGAACTGCTTGGCGGCATTCTGATCCGTGGTTGCAAGCTCAAACCAGCAGAAAGAGCCCGGTTCATGGCGTTCGATTCTAGGCATGCGAAAAGTATACGTTAGGCGAATGCACCTTACGCTCAATCCTCCTGCTGCGCGAAGACCGGCTCCTTGCCGGCCAGCATCAGACGCTCATCAAGCGCCGTCTTCACGAGCTCTTCTTCGATCTCCGAGAGCCCATGCGCATCCTTCTCAATTCGCGCCAGCAAGCCTTTCACGCGCCCGCGCGAAACATCGCCCGGAATCGCCAACGCATAGGCAAACAGTGCATCCGACCGCAAATCCTCATCGTCGAAGAACTTGCGCACTCGCTCTAGTTCGCTTTTCAGGCCGTAATAGCCGACCCCCCACACCGCACCGCGCCGAATCTCGAGGTCCGCATCTTCCAGGTGCTTTGCAAAATAATCGCGGAAGCTTGCATGCATGGATCGCCACATCGCTTCGAGCGCCTTCGCGCGCGCTTCCGGACGCCCATACAGGTCGATAATTTGCGCCCTCACCTCGTTGCGGTCCGCCTCGGGCGCCAGACCCACGAGTAACCCCGCGCGCTCTTCTAGCTCAAGCAATGGATCACGCAAAGCCGCAAGCATCGCCGCCAGCACCTCCGGCTCGTCGATTGCCCCGGTCAGCGCTTCCCACGCGCGCGCCCGAACAGCAACCGATTCATCCTTTCGAGCCAATTCCAGCAAGCTCTCTCGCTGTGCCTGGCTCAATTGCCGATTGAAGAACGACGTCGCTGCCGCCGCGCGCACCGCCGCAATCGGATGCTGCAGCAATTCCGTCCGCTCGTCTTCATCGAGCAGGTCCATCGGCAGGTCCGCGCATTTCCGATACAGCGCCCAGATGTCGAATGGCTCTTCCACCTCTCGATCTTCCGCGCGCGCCGAATCGTACTCCTCGCCCAAAACTTCGAGCGCTTCCAAAATATCCTTCTTTACTTCATTGCCCGAGGGCCCCAGCTCCGTTGCAGCTTGTTCGAGAGCCGGCCGCGCCGCGGGGTCGCCATAAATTCCCAGCAACAGCGCCGTGTCCGATAAATCGTATTCCAGCCGGTCCAGCAGCAGCTTCAAAATTCGCGGATCGCGCGCGCGCAGGTTCGCCAGAATGAACGCTACCTCGCCGCTCTCCGATTCGTCCAGTGCCTGGTACAGCGCAAGCAGCGGTTCTAAAGCCGGTTTGCCGATCGCCACCAGTGCTTCAATCGCTTCATCGGGAATCTGCTCCGGATCTTCGCGAATATAGTTGACCAGGAACGGAACCGCCGCGGGCGACCGCCAGGTCCTCAGCAGTGCAATCAGCTCCGGCGCTAAATCGACTGCATCTTCGTTCCGGTCGCGCTCGGCAAAAGCGAGTACCGCGGGCAACGCCTCTTCCGGCCGGTCGAGCAGCGCGTGCAGAAAACGATGATCCAGTCCCAGGTGCCCTTTTGCAGCAGACTTCAGAATCTCTGAAGGAGCAACTTCGTCCAATTTATTCGGATCGAGAAACAAGCGAGTCCCCTATGAATGAAAAAGGGGTCAGAGACCTGACCCCCAAAACTCTATCCTCGCACCGGGCTCTTTGGCTACAAACAGCTAGGGCCTATTGCTCGGATTCGACAATCACGCTAATCTCCGTCGAGACCTCGCGGTGCAGCCGCAGGGTGACCTTATGCTCGCCCAGCGTGCGAATTGGTTCTTCCAATTGAATTTTGCGCCGGTCGATATGGTATTTCTGCGCCTCGAGCGCGTCGGCGATGTCCTTGGCCGTCACCGACCCGAAGAGCTGATTGTTTTCGCCCGCCCGATGCCGCAGCGTCACGGTCACGCCTTGCATCAACTTCGCCAAGTCTTCCGATTCCGTCTTCTGCTTGGCTTCGCGCCGCAAATGCGCGTGTTTCTCCTGCTCGACGATCTTCTTGTTTGCGTCCGTCGCTGGAACCGCCAGCCGCTTCGGCAGCAGAAAGTTGCGTGCGTACCCATCCGCCACCTTCACCACCGACCCGCGCGTCCCCACCTTATCGACGTCTTCTCTCAAAATAATTTCCATCTCGATCTCCTCGCCTACATCCGCGCCGCAAACGGCAGGAGTGCGATGTTCCGCGCCTGCTTGATCGCTTCGCTCAATCGTTTCTGGTGCGGCGTGCAAACGCCCGAGATGCGACGCGGCGTAATTTTACCGCGCTCGGAGATGAAGCTCGAAAGCAGCTTCGAGTCCTTGTAATTGATGTCGTCAATCTTGTCCACGCAGAAGCGGCAAACTTTCTTGCGCCGGAAATACTGCTTTTTGCCTGTCGCAATCGCTTTGTCGCCGCCGGTTGGGCGCTGCGAGGCTGCAATGGGACGGCCGGTTCTTTGTTCTGGCATGATCCGTTATTCTCCTTCGGGCCTGCTCTGCGCCGGCGACGAATGATTGCTCGCCGGATGATGCGGCGCCCCAGGTGCTCCGGGCATCGGAGGTGGTGCTTCTCCAGGCATTGACGGCGAAGTCACTACTGGTGTCACTGCGGCCGGTGCCGGTTTACGTGCTGCTCGCTTCTCGCGCGCCTTCTTGCGCTTGTCGATCCGCTTCAGCTTCTCATCGATGCGAACCGTCAGGTGCTTCAGCACAAGATCGGAAACGCGAAGCCTGCGCTCAATCTCTTTAACCGTTTCCGGCTTAGCCGAAAACTGCAGCAAGATGTATTGCCCCTCGTTGTACTTCGTCACGCGATACGCCAGCTTGCGCACGCCCCATTTTTCCGTTTTATCCAACGTGCCGCCCGTTTGGGCAACCACGTTTTTCAATTGTTCCATCAGCGGATCCACCTCTTCTTCGGAGGCATCCGGCCGCACAATGAACAGCTCTTCGTAGATCCTCATGATTCCTCTTCTTGTATGCCTCGAGCGCGGCGATTAAATTTCGCCATGGCCTTAATGGCGCCTTCGGCAACGATGAACTCGACCGCGTCCGCGGTATACGACACGATCTCGCTCACGTCCTCTTTTAATTCCCGCTCGAAAGGAGCGAGAACATACGCCGCCGCGTTGTCCACCGGGTGACTCGGGCGTATACCCACCCGCACCCGTGTGAAGTAATCGGTCTTCAACGCGGCGATAATCGACTTGACACCATTGTGCCCAGCCGCCGAACCGGACTTCTTGATCCGCAGAGCAGTCCAAGGTAGATCCAGCTCGTCATAAACCACAATCAAATCTTTGTTCGTCAGCTTCCGGGCTTTGAGAACCGCATGGATTCCCGCCCCCGAATTGTTCATGAACGTCTGCGGTTTCACCAGCACAACGTCACGATCCCGGATCTTGCCGCCGCCGGTCAAGGCGATCCCTTCATTCCGGTTGACCCTAATCAGGTGGCGATTCGCCACCTCCTCGACGACCCGAAAACCTAAATTATGCGGCGTCTCCTGGAATTTCAAACCAGGATTCCCTAGACCCACCACGCAAGAGAGCCGCGGCAGCGAAATCAGCGCAGGCGGCAGCTCGGCATCCACTTCCTCCGCCGGAATAGAAAGATCAGCCATTCTCGACGGCCAGCCCTGCCGGAGTTATTTCTTCTTCGCGGCGGGTTCCGGCGCGGCCTCTTCTTCTTTCTTACCCTTCTTGATCACTTCCGGCTCCGGCGGCGCGGTCCCCGCTGCCGCTCCCGGTTCAGCCGCCGCCGCAGGCTCTTCGGCTCTCAGCGAAACCACGTGCGAAATCACCGATTCCGCCGAACTTACGAGCTTTATGGAGCCGGCCATCGGAATATCGCCCGCCCGAATGTTCTGCCCGATCATCAACTCCGCGACGTTCACCGTAAACTGCTCCGGAATCTCATCCGGTAAGCACTCGATCTCGATCTCGCGCGTCACCACCTCGTGAATCCCGCCCTGGATCTTCACGCCTTTGGGCTCGCCCTGCGTCACCACCGGCACCTTCACCGTGATGCGCTGCGTCAGGTCGATGCGCTTCAAGTCCGCGTGCAGCAGTGAATCCTTCATCGGATCGAACTGCCAATCGACAATCATCACCGGCGTGTTCTCGCCGCCCGCAATGTTCAAATTGAAAATCGTGTTGTGTCCCGTCTTGCTGTGCAGAACTTTGCTCAGCTCTCTCGGGCTCACCGCGACAGGCGTGGGGCCGTCGCTCCCTCCGTACAGCACCGCCGGCATCGAGCCCTTCGCGCGCAAGCGCCTGGCTTCATTTTTGCCGCGCGAATCCCGCGCTTCCGCGGTAATCGTCATGTCCGTTCTCATCGTCTGAATCCACCTGCTACGAAATAAACAATGTGCTCACTGACCCGCCCTGATGGATGGATTGAATCGCCCGCGCCAAAAGCGACGCCACCGAGAGCACTCGGATTTTCGGGCAATTCGCCGCATGCGGCGCCAGCGGAATCGAGTTCGTCACTACCAGCTCTTCTAGCCCCGATCCGCAGATGCGATCCACAGCCGGCCCCGACAGAACGGCATGCGTTGCAAACGCCGTCACGCTGAGCGCGCCCTTCGTCAGCAGCGCGTCCACTCCGTTCACCATCGTCCCAGCCGTGTCCACCAAATCGTCCACCATCAAGCAATGCTTGCCGCGCACATGGCCGATGATGTTCATCACCTCCGCCACGTTCGCGTCCGTCCGCCGCTTATCGATAATCGCCAGCGGCGCGTTCATCCGTTTGGCAAACGCTCTCGCGCGTTCCACCCCGCCTGCGTCCGGCGATACGACCGCCAACTCCCCACGCGCATACCGATGATTGAAGTACTCGACCATCACCGGCGCAGCAAACAGGTGATCGACTGGTATATCGAAGAATCCCTGGATCTGAGCGGCGTGCAGATCGAGCGCTAAAACCCGGCTCGCGCCCGCTCTTTCGATAAGGCTGGCCACCAGTTTCGCGGAAATTGGCATCCGCGGCCGGTCCTTCCGGTCCTGCCGCGCGTACCCATAATAGGGTAACACTGCCGTGATCCGCTCCGCGCTCGCGCGTTTGAACGCGTCAATCAGCAACAGCAGTTCCATCAGGTGATGATCCACCGGCGAGCACGTCGGCTGAACCAGAAACACGTCCGACCCGCGCACATTTTCCTGAATCTGCAGATGTGTCTCGCCATCGGCGAACCGCTTGATCATCATCTCGCCGAGCGGGCAGCCCAGAAAGTCGCAGATCTCTTTGGTGAGCGCGGGATTAGCCGTCCCACTAAAGACCTTGAAATCCGTAAACAAAGCTCGAACTGGTTTCGGACTGGACATCCTTTTGACTAATCCTAAGTTAATTTCGAGCGTCACCAACCCGCGTGAGCGCTGCAGGGCGCTTCATCATTCGAGACGACCCTCCAGCACCGCAAATCGCGTATCGAGACCGCTGATCTTGCCCATAATGAGTTCAATCTGGGTTCGCAGTCCCTTGATGTCGTCGCGCAATTCCCGCGATTGCCAGAACAGCAGCAGGACGGTGGTTGTAAATCCGATGAGATACACCAGAATCGGCACGCCGATTGCGAAGTATAGCTGCTGATCCGTCATGAGCCTTCCCTAATTATGGCTGCTCAGCGCCTTGCGCCAGAGCCTCTCGTACATTCGCCGCGGCACAAAGCTCACGGCAAATGCGCTCCCCGCCGGAAACTTTCCTACGCCTACCAGCGCTTCCGCCCGCGTGCCGAAAATCCCAAATAGCGCGGATCCGCTGCCGGTCATTCGCGCCGGCCGCGCCCCCAGTCGCGAGAGCTTCGCCAGCGTTGCTCGAACTTCCGGGTGCCGCTCGAAAACTACTGCCTCGAAATCGTTTTTCAGTGCAATTCCGCCCACGCCACCTTTATCGTCCAGCCCCCACGCGAGCGTCTGAAACTCTCTCAGAATACGGGACTCACGGGGTGAAGTCAACGCGTCTGTAACATCCCGTCCCAGCGCCGCGTAGGCCTGTTTGGTGGATACATGCACGCCCGTCGAAACAATTAGCACGCTGCGCGCGGCCTGGTCCGGCAGCGGGTAAAGCTCCGTCCCCCGTGCTAAGCCCAGCACCGTTCCTCCATGCAGAAAAAACGGCACATCGCTGCCCAAAGATTCCGCCATTTCGAACAACTGCGCCCGCTCGATTTTCTTGCCTGCCAACTCCGGCAAAGCCAGCAAAACAGCAGCCGCATTGCTTGATCCTCCGCCCAATCCCGCGCCCATCGGAATCCGCTTTTTGAGCACAAACCGCACCCGGGCGCTCACCTTTAATCCGTCCAGCAGCATCCGCGCCGCGCGCACTACCAGGTTGTCCGGGATATCAATTGAACTCTCAACTTCGATACTGGTCTTCCGCGCGCGCTCAAACTCAATCCGCAGCGTATCTTTCAAACTGATGGTCTGAAAAATCGTGCGCAACTCGTGATACCCATCTGCGCGCGTTCCTAATACCCGAAGATCGAGATTGATTTTTGCAAATGACGGAACAGTCGCCTGCGCCATCAGTACTGCAGAAGCGAAAAGACGTCGTAGCCCTGGAGCTTTTTTCGTCCATTCAGGAAACTCAGCTCGATCACGAACCCAAGCCCCGCCACCTTGCCACCTACCTGTTCGACCAGCCGCGCCACCGCCGAAGCCGTTCCGCCGGTCGCGAGAACATCGTCGATGATTAATACGTTTTGTCCTGGCTCAACGGCATCGGCATGAATCTCAAGTTGATCGGTTCCATATTCGAGCTCATACTCGATGCTGCGCACGGTGTGCGGCAGCTTCTTCGGTTTACGCACCGGAATAAATCCAGCGTGCAGCGCGTGCGCCATTGCGGGCGCGAAAAAATAACCGCGCGCCTCGATCCCGACCACTGCGTCGATAGGTTTCCCTCGATAATGCGCCTCCAACGCCTCGATCGTCTGCGCAAACCCGCTCCTGTCCTTCAAAAGCGTTGTGATGTCGTAGAACTTGATCCCAGGCTTTGGAAAATCGGGAATCTCGCGAATCAGCTGCTTCAATTCGCTCGCCGCGAGCGGATGAGTTTGCGGTGCGGACACGGGGTGATTTTAGCAGGCAAGCGCGGTCTGAAGATTTACGACTCGCCTCACGCCGCCGTCTCTCGCCCCGCCGGCAGCCACCGCTCCAGCTTCGTTCGAAGCTCATTCTCTCGTACGGGCTTTGAAAGATAGTCGCTCATGCCAGCCGCGAGACACGCATCCCGATCCTCAGCGAACGCATTCGCCGTCATCGCGATAATTGGCACTTCGGCATAGTAGCCGCCGCGCGCCCGTAGCCGCCGCGTGGCTTCAAATCCGTCCATCTCGGGCATCTGGCAATCCATCAGCACCAAGTTGTAATTGCCGGCCCGAATCGCCTCCAGCGCTTCCAAGCCATTCCGCGCCAGGTCCGCTTCATACCCGTAATTTTTTAGCATGGCCAGCGCCACTTTCTGATTGATATGGTTGTCCTCCACTAAAAGCACCCGCACTTGTTCTGCGCTCAGACGCGACGGCCCGCGTTCCACCACGCATTCCACGCTAACTTGAGGCTGCTCATCGCTGCGCCTTACCACCACCGTGAACCAGAACGTGGATCCTTCGCCTGCAAGGCTTCGTAGTCCAATGGTTCCGTCCATCATCTCTGCCAGTCGCTTGCAGATTGCAAGGCCTAAGCCGGTACCACCGAACTTTCGCGTGGTCGAGGCCTCAGCCTGCTGGAACGGCCGAAATAATCGCGCTTGCTGCTCCGGCGTGATCCCGATTCCTTCGTCAATTACCGCAAACCGCAGCTCGTACCTGTCCTCGCGCGAGCTTCGCAGTTCCGCCTTGAGCTTAACCTCTCCTTCCGAGGTGAACTTAATCGCATTCGTCAACAGATTCAGCAGAATCTGCCGCAGCCGGACGATGTCGCCCCGCACAATCCGTGGCAGCGCGGGATCAATCGACTCGACTAGCCGAATCGCTTTCCTGACAGCCGCTGGCTGCACAATCTGCAAAGCCTCCTGAATCGTTTTGCGCACATCGAACTCCGCGCAATCCAGCTCCAAGCACCCCGCTTCGATCTTCGAAAAATCCAAGATATCGTTGATGATGCCCAGCAAGGCTTCGCCCGAGCTCCGGATCGTCTCCACGCAATCGCGCTCGGCCGCGCCGAGATCCCGCTCGAGCAGCAGTGACGTCATCCCGATAATCCCGTTCAGCGGCGTGCGGATTTCGTGGCTCATCATCGCTAGAAAATCGCTCTTGTGCCGCGTGGCTACTTCCGCTTCGCGCGTCGCCCGCGTCGATTCATTCACCAGCCGGTTCAACTCGCTCGCGTAGCGCTGCAGATCCTGCCGTTCTGACTCGACTTCCAGTACGTACTGCAGCATCTCCGGCCCCGTGCATGGCCGGTCCACAAGTCCCAACGATTCGCTATGCGCCGCCACTACAAAGCCGCTTGACTCCGCGGCTTCCTCGGCCTTGAATACTTCGAGCTCGCAATTTGGCATATAGAAGCTAGGCCCTATCACCTGGGTGAATCACCAGTTAGGCCTAGCTATCTCTTCGGCGTGCCCTCGGCAATCTCTAGGTCCTACCTACGCCTTAGACCTAGTAAACCGGTCCAGGATACGCGCGACAGTTGGTAGTGTCTTAAATCTGCGTTGATAGGCTGCGGCTACTGGCGGATCAGACGTTCAAGTCCCTCCCATGCTGAAGATATAGGTTCTCGCGTTCTCGGATCGGCCAGACCGACCTCCTCAAGCGTGTAGTTCATCCGAGCGTAATTGCATGGTGCACAAGTGACAATGATGTTGTTGAGATCATTAGTTCCGCCTCTGGCGTGAGGCAATATGTGATCGTATTGTGCCCACATAGCTTGGAACGCGGCGTGTTGCGTTCGGTTTGTCTTTCCCCAAGGCAAAGCAGCCGGATAGAGCCTTCTCAGGCGATCACGAATTTCTTTTCGAATGACTGCGATTCCGCAAAAGCGGCAACGGTAACCGTCGCGATCATGCAGAATCTTTCTTGCCGCCGCCGTTGGCATTCGCAGCGTTTCCCGTTCCGCTGGCAAAAGACTATACGGGGCATTAACGGTCGGCCGATACTGGACATAAGGACTTTCCTTGCCCCACAGAGATTCGGTCCATTCTCTGATTGCAGGAATGTTGGCTAGGGTTATCAATTCCCCAGCCCGCTCCATCTGTTTGGAGAGATGGGCAGAGAGCGCCTCATCCAAGTAGTGTTCTGCTGCTGCAATCTCGGGGATCGGCAAACGAAGACATGGGCGATCCACTACAAACGTTCGAACTGCTGATCCCGTACTGGGGCTATCATCAAGTTTTCTTCTCATTTGGCAGTTCCCGCCGCCCCTGGCTCTTCGGTCTTAATCGTTCCTCGCCTGGTTGATCCAATCCCAAACGGATTTCTTCAGCCAACCAGCTCTGTTGGTCAGGTTTAGCTCGCAGATGAAAAAGTTGGTGGATCGCATACCCGGAATGGCTATCAGTCGGTGATACCACGTTGCTGCGGTTTTGCCGGAATAGAGAATCCAGCAACCGGTGCCGTATCTAACCCAGTCGGTGGCTCTATCAAGCTCCTTCTCAACCGCTTCCTTCTCAAATGCGCCTGCGGAAACCGTAAGGTGAAGGAACTTTTTATCCCGCATTCGTGGCCCTCAGTGTTCAGTCTCTTCAGAATCGTCAGCAGCCTCAAGGAGCGCTGGTTGAGGATCGGCAGCATCAATGGTATCCGGTATTCGGCGCATGTTCTTAGCCGCTATATCCAACTTCTTGTACTCGACCAACTCTAATCCGTCCAATAGCGCAAGCTCTGGATGCTTCGCCAAAGTCTTGTGAATTGCAAAAAGTGCTGACAAGAATACGAACACCACCGTCGCGACTATGAAATAGACTGCTTCGGTCTGCCCCCAAACAGATAGAAGCGCGATTCCGAGTACGATGAGAACGACGACCGTTATGGCGGTCTGTTTACCCACGGCCCCTCTGTACTTCACTTTCTGGAGGAAGCCCAGCGGCTTGAAAAGCGCGTCTTTTGCTGGATAGGGCACGGCTTCGCCGAGGTGGACGCAAGATGATACACTCCGATCAGACCGCATCTAACGCTGCTTTCGAACGGGTACCAGCCGTCTGAACCAGTGGCAGTCTAATCGGGTTTCTATTGCGCCCGCTTCGCTCTAGGCTAGCAGTTCGGCCAAATCCCAGAGGTGATCGGTAATTCCGGCTTGCATGGCAGGAGTAACCCGCAGCGAGCAGTGAATCCGGCAAAAGTTGTAGTAGCCGAACCACAAGCACAACGCGGCCCAGTGGTTCTCCCATTTCTTCGAGAAGCCGTTCGTCAGGCGCGTAAATCGGCGAATGCTCATTCTCATGCTCAAGTTCTGACGCTCGACGTGAGATGTGCAGATGCGCTTCGGATCAGGATCGCCGATGACTGGGACCACCTCCGTATCGACCACCTCAGCCGGTGAATAGCGACCTTCGCCTTCGACCGATGCGCGGTAAACCTTGATCAGTTGAGCGAAGTCCACGCGATCACTTAGCGTGTTGTCGATGGCGGAGCGATAAGGCGCGAAGCCGTCGGTGGTGATCTGAAAATTTCGTGATGCCGTAGCGTGCCGGAGTCCTTCGATAAACGCATCGGTGGTCCGTTGGTTGCGCTTGCCGAGCGCGAAGTTGAGAATCAATTTCGAGTGTCGTTCGATGGCTGTAAAACAGAACGCGCTCCCGAGATTCGGATCGTCATCGACCGTGACAGCTTTCTCTTTCTTGCCGATAAAGCTCCAGATCTCGTCGCATTGCACATTCTTCACCGGCACATTGACGATCAATCGGCCCATGAGTTTTTCGCACTTCTCACCGGCCACGACCAGCAGCTTCATGATGGTGTTCCGGTCCAGGTTGCTAATGCGCTCCGTACTCCGAATGGAATTGCCTTCGATAAGCAGGCGAAGAGCGAGCACGATCCGATCCAGAGCGAGGTAGCTGCCCGGCAGAGCAGGCTTGTGGGCTTCGGTGTAGGTTTTCTTGCAGACGGGGCAACGAAAGCGACGCAGCCCGTTCCGGTGCTTGCCGAAGCGTTGACAGGAAGCGTCGCACCTCTGGCAAGTCATTGTTGCACCGGCTTTTACGTTGCTCTTCATACTTCTATAATACAGCTAGCGCTAGTTGTTTGTCAACGCAAATCAACACCTGACACTGAACTTTAAACCCTTTAGTTTGATGGGGATTGGAGGACAGTGAGAAACCGTCACCACAGCCCCGGGTCCTGTCGCTTCTCCAAGAGACAGGATGATCCGGGGCCTTCGTGGTTTTTGCCCATCATCCGGTGATATGGGACAGCCGGGCTAGGGGTGGTGGGGAACGAATCCTGTATAGCACGCCCCATCATCACGGTTAAGGTTGTTAGCAGGTCAAGTGGAAGAACGCAAGGTCTCCCATGGCAGAAAACAACATCTACCATGGGAGAAATCGGAGTCTACCAGTTCTGCCATGGGAGAAATCGTCAGTTTTTCTTTCTCGGCATCGGGGGCTTACGGTCACCGAGGAATCGCTCAAAGTTCTGACACGTAGCAGAATCGCTCGGGAGTACTCCGTTTATCCACTCGTAAAACTGGGGCTTATGAATGCCCGAGTTGCTTGCAAAAATGTAGTTTTTTTATAAGATTTACATACCGACATTATGGACCGTGAGTTAGCATCGGAAATAAGCCTGCTCGTATCAGCATTCGTTCATCTTTCATGATTCGACCCTTTCGCGGCATATGGCCGCGCGTCCCGGAATCCGCCTACATCGATTCCAGCGCCCAGGTGATCGGCGATGTCGTAATCGGCGAGCGATCCAGCGTTTGGCCGAACGTCTCGATCCGCGGCGACGTCAACTACATCCGCATTGGCGAGGAAACGAGCATTCAAGACAACACCGTGCTCCACGTCGATCACGATCTGTATCCCTGCATCGTCAGGAATCGGGTAACGGTCGGCCACCGTGTCGTGCTGCACGGATGCGAGGTCGAAGATGACGCCCTGATCGGGATCGGGGCCATCGTCCTGAATGGTGCGAAAATCGGCGCAGGAGCCGTGGTCGCAGCGGGAGCGCTGGTACCCGAAGGCATGGAAGTTCCGGCGGCCAGCGTGATTATGGGGACCCCGGGGCGAATCCGGCGCGATGTTACCCCCGAAGAGCGGGAGCGCTTTCGCAAGAACTGCCAGAATTACGTTCGCATCACCGCAATTTATAAGGAAGAACTGGATCGATAACCGCGCACTGGACGCGCGGCCAAAAACACACAAATGCCGGAAGTAAAACTGGATTTCCTCGGGAGCCTGCGCCGCACGCACACCTGCGGCGAATTGCGCTCCGCCGATGCCGGCCAAACGGCGCTCTTAATGGGGTGGGTGCATCGCCGCCGCGATCTGGGCGGCGTCATCTTTATTCACCTCCGTGATCGCGAGGGGATTACGCAGCTCGTCTTCGATGAAAGCAAGAACCCCGATGCGCACCGCCGCGCCCAGGAACTGAGCTCCGAATTTGTCATCGCCGCGGAAGGCGAAGTGAAGCTGCGCACTCCTGAAACCGTCAATCCTGCGATCGCAACCGGAGAAGTCGAGGTCGCGGTCTCGAGAATCTGGATTCTCAATGAATCACGCACGCCTCCGTTCCCTGTCGAAGACAACGTGGACGTGAAAGAAGAGGTTCGCCTGAAGTACCGCTACGTGGACCTGCGCCGTCCGCGCATGCAGCGCAATATCATTATGCGCTCGAAAATTGCGTTCGCCATCCGCAAGGCTCTCTACGCCCAGGATTTTCTCGAAATTGAAACGCCCTTCATGACGCGCTCCACTCCCGAAGGCGCGCGTGATTACCTCATCCCCAGCCGGGTGCAGCCTGGAACCTTCTACGCGCTGCCCCAATCGCCTCAAATCTTCAAGCAGCTCCTCATGATCGCGGGTTATGAGCGCTATTTCCAGATCGTGCGCTGCTTCCGCGACGAGGATCTTCGCTCCGATCGCCAGCCTGAATTCACGCAACTCGATCTCGAAATGTCCTTCCCTCAGGAAGAGCAGGTTTACCAAGTCATCGAACGCCTGATTTACGGCGCCTGCGAAGCTGTCGGCCAACGGGTTGAGCAAAAAATCCCGCGCATCACTTACCGGCAAGCGATGCGCTCCTATGGAAGCGACAAGCCCGACCTCCGCATTCCGCCTTTTCACTGTGTTGAAGATTTATTCGCCGGAACCGATCTGGTTCGTGAAGGTCTGCCGCTCGTGGCGATCCACATCCCCAAAATCGGCGCGCTCAGCCGTAAAGAGCGCGACGAAATCAAAGCCTTCGGCCAGGAGCGCGGCCTGCGTGTCTTCGACGACCTGAAGCGGATCGAACGTGATTTCCCGGAACAAATACACAAATTGCGCGAACGTGTCCATCCTGCGAACGACGATCTCATCATGCTTGCGAACTGGGCGGACGAACCGAAAGGTGCGCTCCCCGAGCAAACCGTTCTGCTCGCCTGCGGCCAGCTCCGCCTCTTCGTCGCGCAGAAATACCATGACCGCCATCTCCTGCTCGATCCCGAAGCGCTGAAGTTTCTATGGGTAATCGAATTCCCGATGTTTGAGTGGGACGAAGAAGAAAACCGGTGGACTGCCGCGCACCACCCATTTACTTCGGTCCACGATGACGACTTAGAAAAGTTAGTAACTGACCCTGGACATTGTCGTGCGAAATCTTACGACTTAGTCTTGAATGGCGTCGAGCTCGGCTCCGGCTCCATCCGTATTCATCGCCGCGACGTGCAGTCCAAGGTTTTTGCGGCACTCGGATTCACGGAAGAAGAAGCCAAACGCCGCTTCGGATTTCTACTCGAAGCGCTCGAATACGGCGCTCCTCCGCACGGCGGCTTCGCCTTCGGTCTCGATCGCCTCGTCATGCTCCTCGCCGGTGAGCAGTCCATCCGCGAAGTCATCCCATTCCCCAAAACCGCGAAAGCCGCCGACTTAATGTGCGACGCGCCATCAACTATCCCTGAACGCCAGTTGCGCGAGCTCGGCATCCGCCTCGCGAAGCCTCAATAGCTCAGCCGCTGACAAGCGCGCACCGCGAGTTCATGAACCGCTTGGTACGCTGTTCACGACATATGCTCATGACCTGTTTCGCAGTTCCGGCTCGTTTCGCTTTTTTCGCGGCGATTGTTTCTGTGCCGCTCATATTTGCACAGACGTCGCCTGAAAAAAGATTCGCGCGAGACCCACAGCAGCCGATCGACCACTCGTATACGGAAGCAATTGCGAAATACACCACTGGCGCCTCTTTGAATTCGCCTCTCACCAACTACCTGCCCGGTTCACAGTCGGTACCCACCCCAGCGAAGGTGCTTGGCGATGTCGCCGGTGCGCCCAATATGCTGCCTTACGCCGAGGATGTGTATCGATATTTCCGCATGCTTGCGGCCGCAAGCCCGCGCGTGAAAGTATTCACCATCGGCCACACCGAGGAAGGGCGCGAAATGATAGCCGTTGCGGTAGCGGACGAATCGCTGCTGGCCAAAGCGAAAGAGAACGATCAGAGACTCGCTAAACTGGCCGATCCTCGTTTGATATCGATGAACGACTCAACGGCCGATGCGTTGCTGGCGCAATCGTTTCCGGTCTATTACATCACCGGAACGATCCATTCGCCGGAGACCGGAGCGCCCACAGCGTTGATGGAGCTGGCGTACCGGCTGGCGGTGGACAATGCGCCTTATATCCAATACATTCGAACGCACATGATTACGTTGATTACTCCGGTGGTGGAGGTGGATGGGCGCGATCGGATGGTGGATCTCTATAAGTGGCACAGGGCTCACCCCAACGAGAAATGGCCGCGACTCATTTACTGGGGCCATTACGTGGCTCACGATAACAATCGGGATGCGATGGGCATGACCCTGAACCTGACTAACAACGTATTGAATACTTACCTGAACTGGCATGCGCAGGTACTGCATGACTTACATGAGTCGGTTCCGTTCTTATACGACAACACGGTTGGGGATGGGCCCTATAATCCATGGATCGATCCGCTGCTGGCGGACGAATGGGCCTCGCTTGCTTGGGACAACGTCGCCGAGATGCAGCATTTCGGCATGCCCGGCGTGTTTACGCATGGCAATTTCGACACATGGAGCCCCGGTTACTTGATGTTTCTCGCCGGGCTGCATAACGGAATTAGCCGGCTCTATGAAACATTCGGAAACGGGGGCGCGGACACCGAGAAGCGCATCCTGACTCCGGATGAGTACTCGCGAACTTGGTATCGCGAAAATCCGCCGTATCCGGTAGTCGAGTGGTCGCAGCGCGACAACAATAACTATGAAGAGTCGGCGCTGTTATCCACGCTAAGTTACTTTGCGCAGAATGGAGCGCACTTTCTTCGTAACTATTACTTGAAGAGCAAGCGCTCGATTGAGAAGCCGAAAGATGCCGGGCCCGCCGCTTACGTGATGGTTGCGGATGGAGCAGCAGCGAACCGGCAGATGCAACTCGTGAAGGTGCTGATGAAACAGCATGTCGAACTAAATCGGCTTTCTGATCCGTTGACCGTATCGATACCGTCGGCTGCGCATGTCGAAGACGACGACGAGAAGGGTGGAAAGGCGAAGTCGCCAAAATCGCAGACCTTTCCAGCGGGCAGCTACGTAGTGCGGATGGACCAGCCATTCTCGCGGGTTGCAGATGCGCTGCTCGACCGGCAATACTGGTCACCCGACGATCCACAAAAACATCCTTATGACGATACAGGCTGGTCCTTCGGCGATCTGTTCGATGCCAAGGTGGTGCGTGTCACCGATCAAGCGATTCTTGCGGCCAAGATGGACAAAGTTGCAGATCTCTCGCCGGCGGCGTCCGACGTCACCGGCAGCGGATCGATTTACGCGATCGATAATACTGCTCAAATAGCTCTCGCCGGGCTTGTATATGCGCTCAAAGGCGCTGACATTTCCGTTGCGGACGCGGCATTCGACAGCGCCGGCCATCATTTCGCGCCGGGATCCTTGATCCTGAAACAAGTAGGCGCTGGGCGATTCCGAAAGGCGCTTCGGGAGTTGGATCTGCATGCCTACGCTCTCGCGGATGCGCCTGCGATTTCGTCCCATCCAGCCGCCGCGCCACGCATCGCCTTCATGCACAGCTGGCTGTTCACGCAAACAGAAGGCTGGTGGCGTATGGCTTTCGATCAATTGCATGTGCCGTATGAATACATCAGCACGCAAACGGCATCGCGCGAGCCGGACCTGCGCAGCAAGTATGACGTAATCATCTTCGCTCCGGTGGGCAACACCACACCGCAGCAGATTGTCAGCGGCATTCCCATGTGGGGAAATGCGCTGCCTTGGCAGAACACGTCGCTCACGCCGAACATCGGGAAGCTCGATTCGACCGAAGACATGCGGCCGGGTCTCGCGTATTCGGGCGTTGCTAATCTCAAGCGATTCGTCGAGCAGGGCGGATTGCTCATCACGTGCGAAGACACTTCACAATTGGCGATCGACGAAGGACTGGCGCCAGGAGTTTTTATTGCTCCTCGAAAGAACGTGCACGCGGTAGGAACAGTGCTGAAGGCGATCACGGTGGACAAGCACAATCCCGTGGGTTATGGGTACAGCGGGAGCGTCGCCGTCTACAGCAGCGATGGCATGGCGTTCACGGTCAGCAATCTGGTCGTCAACCGGAACGTGCTCACCGAAAAAGAATACAAGCGCCCAACTGGACGCGGCGGTCCAGAGGAGGAAGACATTCCGGAGGGTCGTCCCATCGAAAAGCCGATTCCGCTGCCTTCACCCAAGCCGTGGCAAGCGACGCGTTTAAATGAAGAGCAGTCGCGCAACAACCCGTATGTGATTCCAGAAGAGTATCGGCCGAACGTGATCCTCCGTTTTTCGGAAAAGAAAGGGCTGTTGCTCTCAGGTCTGCTGGAAGGCGCGGATGCGATCGCCGAACGGCCGATTGTCGTGGACGCGCACCTCGGCAAAGGAAACGTGCTGCTGTTTGCGAACAATCCCGTGTATCGAGGCGAGACCATCGGCAGCTACGCGCTCGTTTTCAATGCAATCTTGAACTTCGATCACCTGAACGCGCCGGCGCAACATTAGGACCGCGCATCCTGCAAGTGGCTTTGCACTTCCGATTTTGAGCCGCGCTGTCCGAAACCGAACAGCGTGAGAGCTTCAGGAAGTTTTTCAAGAATCTGAATCCCATCGGCCAGGTGCTCGAATACGGAAACGATACGGGCCTGCCGCCAGATCCTTCGGGGAATCCATACCCCGAATTTCAAATCATCGGAATTGTCGGTGATGTCCCGGCTGACGCGCAAACCGGGGTCGAGCCTACGTTCTATCAGCCGCTGCTCGATGGCGGGTCGAACGACTTCTATGCGGTGGTGCGTACGGCTGGCGATCCAGCGGCTCTCAGTGCCAGAATCAAGCCCGTCCTGCGCCGTCTCGATCCTGGTCTTCCCATGCAAAATCTCCGGACGTTCGCGCAAATCAATGCCCAAAAGACCGCCGATAGCCGTTTCAATGCTACTCTTCTCTTCTTGTTTGCGGCGGCTGCGCTCGTACTTGCCGCCATTGGACTTTACGGAGTCGTCTCCTACAACGTGAGTCAAAGAACCGCGGAAATCGGAATCCGCATGGCGCTCGGTGCGAAGCGAATTGAAGTGGGACGCATCGTGCTGATTGACGGCATGAAACCGGCAATCGTCGGTCTACTCATCGGCTTTGTTGCCTCTTTCGCTTTGACCCGCTTGCTGAAGAGTATGCTTTTTGAGGTCTCGACATTCGACAGTCTCACCTTCTCCGCTGTTCCGATCATTCTTGCGGCCACGGTGGTTTTGGCCTGTCTCGCTCCCGCTTTGCGAGCGGCATCTATCGACCCCACAACGGCCCTGCGGACCGAGTAACGAACATTGTAAGAGGCTCATCGATTTCAGCACGAACCACGCAGTGTTCGTCATCCTCGTCTGGTTTAATTAGCTATACATCGAAATGCGTTGGAGCACTCTCTTCATTCCGACTCTGCGAGAACTGCCGGCAGAAGCGGAGATTATCAGCCATCGATTGCTGCTGCGGGCGGGCTACATCCGCCAGCTTTCGGCCGGCGTCTATAACTATCTGCTTCTGGCGCAACGAACGCTTCTGAAAATCCAGCAGATCGTGCGCGAAGAGATGAACGCCATCGGTGGGCAGGAACTCTTTTTGCCTGCGCTGCACATCGCCGAGGTCTGGCAGGAATCGGGCCGCTGGTACGCGATAGGCGATGACATGTTTCGGCTAAAAGACCGTTTCGGGCGCGACTTCTGCCTCGGGATGACGCACGAAGAGATTGTGACGCTGATCGCGCGCGGCGAGCTTCGCAGCTACAAGCAATTACCGCAGATCTGGTATCAAATCCAGACGAAGTTTCGCGACGAGCCGCGGCCCAAATCGGGTTTGTTGCGGTTGCGGCAGTTCATCATGAAGGATTCGTACACGTTCGATCTGGACAAGGCCGGCCTGGACGTTGCCTATAACAAGCATTACGGTGCGTACTGCAAAATATTCGACCGCTGCGGGCTCGAATACACGGTAGTCGAAGCGCATTCGGGCGCAATGGGCGGCAGAGAATCGCATGAGTTCTCGGTTCGTTCCGATTCAGGCGAAGACGTCATCGTGCGATGCCCGAACGGCGATTATGCGGCGAACCTTGAGGTCGCTTTTTCCAATCCAACACCGCCGGGAATTGAAGATCCGGAAGGCGACCGGACGCCCGAAGAGTTTCACACGCCGGGATTCAAGACCATCGCCGATATTGCGGGCTTCACGGGCCTGCCGGAATCTTCGCAGATGAAGAGCCTGGTGATGGCGGCCGATGGAAAGCCGGTGCTCATCATGCTGCGCGGCGATCACCAGTTGAGCGAGACGAAGTTGAGCCCGGTTTTGGGCGTGACTGAGATTCGCCCTGCACATTCGCAGGAGATTGTGGATTGGTTTGGCGCAAGCGCGGGATCTTTGGGCCCGGTCGGTGTGAAAAACATGCGTATACTGGCCGACAACGCGCTCTTAGGCCGTCGCAATCTAATCGCGGGTGCGAACCGCGATGATTATCATCTCCGTAACGTCACTCCGGGCGAAGACTTCGAGGCCGAGTTCTTCGATCTGCGCCAGGTTGCGACGGGAGATTTGTGCCCGAAGTGCGGCGCGATGCTCGAAATGTTCAAATCGATCGAGCTGGGCCACATCTTCAAGCTGGGCTACAAGTATTCCGAATCGATGGGCCTGCGCGTGTTGGGTGAAGACGGCCGCGAGATCACGCCGATCATGGGTTCTTACGGCATCGGAATCGAGCGTATTCTCACGTGCGCCGTGGAACTCTATCATGATGCGGATGGAATGGCGCTGCCGGCTTCGATTGCGCCGTTTACGGTCGTGATCACTCCGGTGAATTACGCCGAGCCGCTGCAACGAGAAGCCGCGGACATGCTGTACCGTGAATGCGCCAAGGACGGCATCGACGCCCTGCTGGACGATCGTGACGAAAGACCGGGCGTGAAGTTCAAGGACGCAGACTTGATTGGCATTCCGTACCGAATCACGATCGGGAAGAAACTCAGCCAAGGCAAGGTCGAGTTTCTGGATCGGAGAACCCGCGCATCGGAAGAAGTGCTGCTGGCGGGCGCACTGCCGCATCTGAAGAAGCGGTTGTCATTGCCGCTGTCTATAAAATCTTTTTCCCCATCGCCGACATCACCAGCTCGACGCCAAGCAGAGCCGTACGATTCGCTTCGTCGAGCACAGGATTCACTTCGACGATTTCCATCGAGACCATGCGGCTACAATCGCAGATGGTTTCCATGGCGAGATGCGCTTCGCGATAGGTCATGCCGCCGCGCACGGGCGTTCCTACACCCGGTGCTTCGTCCGGATCAACCGAATCCATATCGAGCGAGAGATGGAACCCGGCGGTTCCGTTGTTTGCGATCGAGATCGCCTGATCCATCACGTTGCGAAGGCCGCGCTCATCGATATCGCGCATCGTGAACGCAGTAGCGCCTGACTCGCGGACTTCTGCACGCTCGCTCAGATCGACATCGCGAATCCCGATGAGAACAACATTACGGCCATCCACTTTGGGCGAGTAATCGAAGATTTCCGTGAGTTCGCGCGGGCCTCGGCCGAGACAACAGGCGAGCGGCATACCGTGTACATTGCCGCTGGGGCTAGATTCGGGCGTATTCATGTCGGCGTGGGCGTCGATCCAGATGAGGCCGATTTTTTCGCCGCTGCTTTCGAAAGACTTGCGAGACAGCAGAGACGGTCCCGACAGCGATGGAATGATCGCCGCCGAGCACGAGCGGAAATTTGTCTGCTTCGAGGACGGACTCCAGCATCGTCGCTAGTTTCGCGCAGAGTCTTGGCGATCGGGAAGAGATATTTGGCGGTTTCGGGACCGGTTGGCGTGCTTTCCTGTTGTGCAACCGAAACGTTGCCTAAATCTTCAATGGTGTAGCCGAGGGATTCGAGCCTGGCATTTAGACCGGCTAGCCGCAATGCGGACGGGCCCATATCGACTCCTCGCCGGCCTGCTCCGAGATCGAGAGGCGCGCCGACGATTGCGATTTGAGATTGCCGCATACAGGATTACGGGCGAGTGCGATAAAGCATGCGCGGATACGGAATGGTCTCGCGCACGTGCTCGAGGCCGCACATCCACGCGACGAAGCGCTCGACACCCATGCCGAAGCCACCGTGCGGAACCGTTCCGAACCGGCGCAGGTCGAGGTACCATTCGAACGCTTCCCGCGGGAGATTGTGTTCGGCAAGGCGCTGCTCGAGCAGAGCCAAATCGTGAATGCGCTGGCCGCCGCCGACGATTTCGCCGTAGCCTTCTGGCGCGATGATGTCGACGCCCAACGCGAGTTCGGGTCGCTCGGGATCGGGCGCGAAGTAGAAAGCTTTGATCTGCGCGGGATAACGATCGACGATGACCGGGCGATCGAAATCTTGGGTGAGCAGCGTCTCGTCCGTGTTGCCGAAATCGCCGCCCCACTGGATCTCGCTACCTTTCGATTGCAGAATTTTCACCGCTTCGTCGTAGCTCATGCGCGGAAACGGTTTCTGCACGGTTTCGAGCTTTGAGATATCGCGCTCGAGCACTTTCAGCTCTTCTTTCCGATGCTCGAGGACGCGCGAGACGAGATTGACGATTAACTCTTCGGCGACGCGCTTGACCTCTTCGAGGTCTGCGAACGCCATCTCGGGCTCAACCATCCAAAACTCAGTGAGATGGCGGCGGGTTTTGGATTTTTCCGCACGAAACGTTGGGCCGAAGCAATACACTTTGCCGAACGAGATCGCGTTAGCTTCGTTATAGAGCTGGCCGGATTGCGTAAGGTAAACTTTTTCGTCGTCGAAGTAATCGACTTCAAACAACGTAGTGGTCCCTTCGCACGCGGCGGGCGTGAAAATCGGGTTATCGACGAGAGTAAAACCGTTCGAATCGAAATAGTCGCGAATGCCTTTGATGATTTCGTGGCGAACGCGAATCGCCGCATGCTGGCGGCGGCTGCGCAGCCAGAGATGCCGATGGTCCATCAGGAAATCGACCCCATGCTCTTTGGGCGTGATGGGATAGGGATGCTCTTCGCTGACGCGCTGAATGATGCGCGCGTCGGTTACGTCGAGTTCGTAGCCGCCCATGGCTCTGGGTTCGGCACGAACGGTTCCGGTTATGGTAAACGAGCTCTCCTGCGTGAGATTTTTGAGCGCTTCGAAGGTCTGCTCGGGCAGATTGCTCTTGACGGCGACGCATTGCATCAAACCGCTGCCGTCGCGAATGATGGGGAAGACGATCTTGCCGGATTTGCGGAGATTATAGAGCCAGCCTTGCAGTTCGACCTGTTCTCCGACGTGTTTTGCGGCGTCGGAGATCGCGATTTTCGTTGCGGTAGCCGCGCTTTCAGTGCTCATGTTTGGTAGCTTCTTCGAGTAATTGGTTCATGGCGCGTTTGGCTTCTTCGATCGGGTGTTCCATCCCCGTGGGCTCTCTTAATTCGAGCAGGAGCGGATATTGATCGCCTCGCGACTGCAGGAGTTTGATTGAGCGAAGCCAATCGATCGAGCCTTGACCGGGAAAAAGGTGCTGATCTTCGCTGCCGTTGTTGTCGTGCAGGTGCGTGGAGCGGATGCGATCTTTCATCAAATCGAACTCGGCCTCGATTCCGCGGCCCATGTGTGCGTGACCGATATCGAAACAGTAGTTCAGATTCAGGTGAGTTTGCGCCAGGAATTCATTGAGGCGCTGCGCGGAAGAAAGCTCGTTGGGCGTGTTTTCAAGGAGCACTTCGACGCCTCGCTGGGCGGCAAAGACACGGATTTCATCGAGCGATGAAAAGGCCGAGTCGAACTTACGCTCGTGGAACTCCTCGCCTGAGACGCCGATGTGCTGGATGAGATAGCGGAAGGGAACGTACTCGGCAATTTCGAGTGCGCGCTTGACTTCATCCACCATCGCGATGCGTTTGGCTTTCGTAGACTCGCAGATATTGATGACGGCCTGCGGCCCGGAACGGCCCCACACGTCATCCGTGTACATCGGCGAATGCAGGGAGTGCATCTTCAGTTCGGCGTCCCGAAACCAGTGGCCGAGTTCGGCGATCTGCGCGTTATCGCGGTAGTCGATGTGCTGTCTGGCGCAGAAGATCTCGACGGCGGGGAAGCCGGCGTCCCACACGCGTTCCAGCCACACGGTCGTGAGGCGATGCCGTACAAACAGGTGCGTTGAAAGTAAAAGGTCCATCGAATCTCTAAAGCCGAAAGTTCGTCCCTTACCGCTATACGCGGCGCGGAGCTAATACCCGGCCACCTTGCCGTGCTGGTGCGACTCGGTTCCGCCCTCAAGCACGCCGCTCGAGACGACGATCGCCTCCACCCGAGCGACGGCTTTGGTGGGTTCCAGTTGATAACCCATCGCTTCCATCGCTTTTTCGGTTTCCGGAGAGAAGCCGCTTTCGAGATAAAGCGGGTCGGGCTTCCATTGTTCGTGGAAACGAGGCAGATCGACCGCGTCCTGCGGGTTCATCTGAAAATCGAGCACGTCCAAGATGACTTCCGTGACGCCCGTAGTGATCCGCGCGCCGCCGGGGGCGCCGACGACCATGAAGAGCTTGCCGCCTTGCGTGATGATTGTCGGGGTTATCGAAGAAAGCGGCCGCTTGCCGGGTTCAATGGCATTCGCGTCGCCGCCGACCATGCCGAACATGTTGGGCGCGCCGGGTTTGGCGACGAAATCATCCATTTCATCGTTTAACAGAAAGCCGAGGCCAGGTACGGTAATGCCGTTCCCGTAACCGTCGTTGAGCGTGTAAGTGACCGCGACCGCGTTGCCTTTCGAATCGACGACGTTGTAGTGCGTGGTTTCGGCGCCTTCGCGATGTGTAAGTGCTGCGGTTTGGGCGTGTGGCAAGCCGGGGCCGATATACTCGCTCGGCGTTGCGCGATTCGGATCAATTGTCGAGCGCCGCCACGCGAGGTATTTCGGATCGAGCAGCATTTTGACCGGCACAGTGTAGAAGTCGGGGTCTCCGAGATACTGGCTGCGGTCGGCGTAAAAGCGCCGCATGGCTTCGGCTTCGTAATGCACGGCCTTGGCCGAATCGGGGCCCTCGCTGTCGTAATGCGTGCCATCGAGAATGCCCATAATCTGGAGCAGTCCAATGCCGCCGGCGCTGGGCGGAGGCGCGGTAATAATGTGAAAGCCTTTGTATTCGCCAGTGAGCGGCGAACGTTCCATCACTTTGTAATTTTTAAGATCTTCCAAACTAATGAGCCCGCCGTGTGCGGCCATAGCGGCTGCGACTTGGTGGGCTGTTTCGCCGTCGATAGAAATCTCTCGCCCCGTCTTTTTCGATGCGTGTGAGCGTCGTCGCAAGCTCTGGTTGCTTGAACGTTTCACCGGCCTTATATAGGTTGCCGTCGCGAAGAAAGATCCGCCGCGATTCGGGGTCGAGCTGAATGTTATTATGCGGCGCGCTGAGCGAAGCCGCAAACGCGGGGCTGACGGTGAAGCCGTCGCGGGCAAGTTTCACTGCCGGGGAGACGAGATCCGCCCAAGGCTTGCTGCCGAATTTCTTGTAGGCGGTTTCAAAACCTGCTACGGAGCCGGGCACCCCGGAGGAGCGCCAGCCCACGATGCTGTCGCGCGTCGGATTGCCGTCTGGGCCGAGATACATGTCGCGCGATGCCTTGCCTGGCGCACACTCGCGGAAATCGAGGAAATCGGTTGTACCGTCCGCCATTCGGACCAGCATGAAGCCGCCGCCGCCGATATTTCCGGCGAACGGGTGAGTGACAGCCAGCGCGAATCCGACGGCAATCGCTGCGTCCACGGCATTGCCGCCTTTTTCGAGAACCGCAAGCCCGGCATCAGCGGCGATCGGCTCCTGCGCAACGACCATTCCGTGCTTCGCCCGCACGGGTTCTTTCGACTGGAGCGAGGCCGCCGCGATCAAACAGGCGAGCGGACAACAAACCCAGCGGCAATGCATACGCAATGCCAGTCTAACAAGTGGGAAGGTGTTGGAACCCGTTTGTTTATGCAGCTCTGAGCTTACGGAGGCGCAACGTGATGCGGCTTTTGTAGCGGGCGGCGGTGTTCTTCTTGATGATGCCCCATTTGGCCGCGCGATCGACAAGCGAAAACGTGGCGGGGAGAATCTTGGCCGCGCCTTGCGCGTCCTTTTGATCCATGAGGCGGCGGACAGAGCGAATTTGATGCCGGAGCCGGGATTTGCGCGAGCGGTTGATTGCCGTTCGCCGCTCCGTCATGCGCATGCGCTTCAGCGAGGATACTGTATTTGCCATTAACCTACTCTAATCTCTTTTGAAATATACACATATAGGATACCGGATGGACTGGTGCGAGAGCAAGGCAAGGAGTGGTGCGCTAGACGTTTGCCGGGCTAGCTGCGCAGAATGCCCCTCTCGTTTTTGCAGGCGGGCTATTTTGAAAATCGGTTGAGGCTTAAGCCGCCCCAACCTCTACCTCAATGGTCCGGAGTCGCGGAGGCCTTGTAGCTTGCGGCGGCTCGAAGTGGAGTTCGAGCGCCTCCTTTAAATTCGAAAGGGCTTCCTCTTCGCTCGCGCCCTGACTGGCAACATCAAGTTCGAGACATTGGGAGACGTACCAATCGCCTTCGCGCCAGACAGTCGCGGCAAATGGACGCTTCATTGCCACATTGTTTCACAAGAGTAAGGGAAACGGCTCAGCGGCTTCGCGGTGGAGCAATCGAACAAAATAGCCTTATTATGTTCGGGCCTTAAACAATTCCTGGGATACTGAAGAGAATGCCTGTTCTCTTCATTTGCTTGCTGCTGGTTCTCTTGTTTGGCGCGGCGAGTTTCGGCGCGTATGAGCTTTCGGAAGCCCGGCGTTGGCGCCAGACGGCGGCCGAGGCGCGGGACGAAGCCGAAGAGCAGACCCTGGCCCTCGACGAAGCCAAACGAGCGGCGCTTCAGAGCGAAGCCGAAAGCTCCAAGAACCGCGAATTGGCGGAGATGCAGTTCAAGCTGCTGACGCACATGCAAGAGCAATTGGAAGAGAAATTTCGGGCATTTGCGGCGGAGGCGCTGCAGGCGAACAGCCAGCTTTTTCTCGATCGCAGCTCGCGACCAGATGCAGCACGTAGTCGAGCCGGTAAGCCAGTCGCTGCGGCGATTCGAAGAGCAGGTGCAGGCAATTGAGCGCGCGCGCGCCGGAGCGTACGCCGACATTTCCGCCCAGGTGCAAGGCCTAACGCAGTTGCAGGAGCGGGTGCGGCAATCGACCGAGCAGTTGAAGACGGCTCTGCGCTCGCCGATCCAGCGGGGGCGATGGGGCGAGATGCAGTTGCGGCGCGTGGTGGAGCTTGCCGGAATGCTCGAATACTGCGATTTTGCCGAGCAGAAGACGCTATTCGGCGAGACGAACCAGCGGCCGGATCTGATTGTGCGATTGCCGAACGACTGCCACGTCGTCATTGATGCGAAAGTGTCGCTTGAAGCGTATCTGCGGGCCATTGAGTCGCAGGAAGACAGCGAACGATCGCGAAACCTGGCGGATCACGCGAGGCAGGTGAGGGTGCACGTGAAATCGCTCGGCGAGAAGGCTTATTGGGAGCGGCTGCCGTGCTCGCCGGAATTCGTCGTGGCCTTTCTGCCGCTCGAATCGCTGTTCAGTGCGGCCTTGGAGCAGGATCCGGAGCTGCTGGATTTCGGCGTAAAGCATCGGGTCGTGATTGCGACGCCGGTAACGTTGATCACTCTGCTGCTGGCCGTTGCGCAGGGATGGCGCCAGCAGGCGCTCGCGGAAAACATCGAGAAGATCCGCGAGACGGGGCTCGAGCTGTACACGCGGCTGCTGAAGATGAACGAGCACTTTGCAAAGCTGGGCGATGTGATCGGGAGAACGGTGGATACCTACAACGACACGGTTGGATCGCTCGAGCGCAATGTGCTAACGTCGGCGCGGAAATTCAGGGAGCTGCGGCCGGCGAGCGCGGCGCAACTTGAAGAGGTGAAGCAGATCGACAAGACTCCGCGGCGGCTCGACGGCGGAAAATGGCCAGCTCTGGAAGTGGTGAACCGGGGTTAGTAATTGTTGATTTTCTCCGTGAGCGTAACGGGATTCGCCAGGCGGAAGCTAAGCAGCGTTTCCGTTGGAATTACGCAGACTTTGGTGTGCGAAGCCATGGCAACGCCGGTTCCGGCTGCACCACCCGCGCCAGCACCAATGGCCGCGCCTCTTCCGCCGCCCGCGAGCGCGCCGATGATAGCTCCGAGCGCGGCTCCTCCCGCGACTTTCGCGCCATTTTGACCGCCGTTTGCGCCGGCTTTACGTTCATTGCTGTTGGTTTGAACTGCGACGCGCTGGCCATCGGTAGTGTTGATCTGGGTGAGAGTGAGATTCAGGACCGCGGTACCCTCGAAATGTCCGGCCCTTCGAGCCTCGACGATGCGGCCGAGCACCCTCGACCCCTTGTCCGCGATGATAAAGCCGTCCATGATGACTGGGCTGTCGAGAGTACCTCGGAATGTGTCCCCGCTGTAGTTGTGATCGGTGGAAAGAGTTTCGCCGAGGCGAATGGTCAGGTTTGTGCCAGCCGCCAACGTAACCGTGTGAGGCTGGCGCGAGGCCGGGGCGGCGGGTGCGGTCGCGGTGTTCGGCTGCGATTGATCTTCGCCGTAACCGGGCGGAGGCGCTTGCGGAAGTGAGAACTGGTTGTTGCCGTCCGAAGGCGGCGCGGCAGACGAGGCCGGCACAGGCGTGTTTGCCGGAGGCGTATTCTGCGCGATCTGGATGGGAACGTCGCGATCGGGTGTGCTTCGCGAAACGCGACCTACTGGAACCGCTTCGCGGGGTGGAGCGGCGGCATGGCCACGTGCTTTCTGACCGGTTTTTTAACCTGCGGCGGGCGCTGGTCTCTCCGGCTTTGCCGGCTGCCGTATCGGTCTGACCGGCAGTCCATGGCGTGATTTCGGGCGGCGGCGCAGTGGATTGCACAGGCGGATCGGTAGCGAGCGCGGATCGCACTACGCCCGCCGGGTGAATCGCCTCGCTCGTGTGCACGTAAAGGAGCGCGCCACCCAGGGCGACTACGACGCCCGCGGCAAAGGCCGCAATGACTTTCAGCAGATTAGACATGACAATCACGGCACAATACTCACTATATGTGAGAACGTGGACCTGGGCGGGCGCGTTTCGCACACTGGCAGTTAAAATAAGGTCATTCGATCCATTTCCCGCCATTCGGCCTAACTTCGTGATAAATGACGAACCGCTATCTTTTTGACTTTCCGCCCGGATATAACACCGGAGATGTTCCGATTTGCCCGGCAACCGTGCTGGCCCCAATGGCCGGCGTGACGGACACCGTATTCCGGCGGCTGATTCGGAATCAGGGCGGTTGCGGGTTGCTGATGACGGAGTTCACCAGTTCGCATGGAGTAGTCAGCACGCGCACGGCGAAGAAGCGGACGCGGAATTTTCGCTATTTGTTCTTTGAGCCGGAAGAGCATCCGATCGCATGCCAGTTATTTGGGTCCGACCCGGAGGTAATGGCGGACGCGGCGCGAGTCTGCGAAGAGCGCGGGTTCGACATTGTCGATATCAATTTCGGCTGCCCAGTTAATAAGGTTGTAAAGTGCAATGGAGGGTCGGGTTTGCTGCGCGACCTGCCGCTGGTGGAGACGATTCTTCGCAAAGTTCGCGCGGCGATTTCGATTCCGCTGACTTGCAAGTTCCGAGCCGGCTGGAATGATCACGAGCTGGTCGCGGTCAAGATGGCGAAGATCGCCGAGGATTGTGGGCTGGTCTCAGTCGCGCTGCATCCGCGCACGCGCGAGCAGGGTTATAGCGGGCGAGCGGATTGGACGCGCATCGCGGAGGTGAAAGCTGCGGTGAAGATTCCGGTAATCGGCAATGGCGACATTGTCACTCCGGAAGATGCATTGCGCATGCATCGCGAGACAGGCTGTGATGCGGTAATGATCGGCCGGACGGCTTCGTACAATCCTTGGATTTTCAGGCAAATTGACGAGTATCTGCGCACGGGATCGTACACGGTCCCGCCGGACGAAGCGCGCTACGCAATGATGAAGACGTACTATCTCATGCTTCAGGAGCATGGCGAAGCCGATGCCGTCGGAAAGATGAAGCAGTTCGCGACTTATTTCACGCACGGTGTCCGGAACGGATCGAAACTGCGAACCGAAGTGTATCGCGCGCAGGAGATTCCTGCGATTCTCGAGATCGTCGACCGATTCTTCGCTGATCACGCTGAACGTGTGTCCGCGCGCGATTACGTTGAAGCTGAGTCGGCGCACGATCGCGCCAGGGTTGCTTGAAACACGTCGAGTTGATTACTGACGGCGCGTGCAAGGGAAACCCGGGGCGTGGCGGATGGGCCTGCATTTTGCGCTTCGGCGAATACAAACGAGAGCTGTTCGGCTGCAGCCCTCACACTACGAATAACCGGATGGAGTTGGCAGCCGCCATTGAAGGTTTGAAGCGGCTGAAAGAGAGCTGCTCGGTCGAGATCGTTACCGACTCTGAATATTTGCGCAACGGTATTACCAAATGGATTCATGGCTGGAAGCGCAACGGATGGAAAAAAGCGGACAAGCAGCCGGTGACCAATCAGGACCTGTGGATCGCGCTCGATGGTTTAGTGAGCACCCACCAGGCGCAATGGAAGTGGACCAAAGGACACGCGTCGCACGAGGATAACAACCGGTGCGACGAACTAGCGAGCCTCGCCGCCGAAGAGCAGATTGCAAGCGAGCCGAATCCGGCGGGTGACCCGTACCGACTAAATGCCAGATATAAGCGCCAACGGATCTGCGTCTTCGGAGGGACGTTCGATCCCGTTCACGACGCGCATCTGAGGATTGCTGAAGAAGCGCTGAAGCGGTTCGCGTTGGATCGCGTGTTGTTTGTGCCGGCCGCAAATCCGCCGCACAAAGACCCTGCCGGTATCACGCCGTATGAGGACCGGTTTCGTATGGTTGAGATCGCATGCGCGCCCTATCCCGGCTTCGAAGCTTCGCGGTTAGAAGAAGGAGCAGGGCGAAGCTACACGGTCGATACCCTGCGGCGGCTTCGGTTGCAATTGCAGCCTGGAGATGAGTTGTTCTTCTTGATTGGATCAGATGCTTTCGACGAACTCGAGAGCTGGAACGAGTGGCAGGAAGTAGTTGCCATGACGGAGTTCATCGTGGTTTCCCGTCCCGGCGGCGAGTATCACATTCCGAACCATGCACGAGTGCATCGCCTGGATGGATTGGCGCTGCCTGTGTCGAGCTCGACCGTTCGCGAAAAGATCGAAGCGGGAGAGCCGACCCCCGAAATTCCGGTAGAGGTCCGCGCATTCATCGAACAACGCGGCCTCTACGGATTCAGGCGGGAAAGAGTTAACGCGTCGCCGTGACGCAGTACTGATCGAAGGCTTCCGTCAACATCTTGGCCATTTCAGGAGCCTGGCGGCTTTCGATCTGATGCCGATGCATCACGAAAACGGGCTTGCCGTCCCGAAATAGCGCCATTGAAGGCGAAGATGGAGGCACGCCGGGCAGCAACTCGCGTACCCGAGCAACGGCTTCGAGATCTGCGCCGGCAAATACCGTGCCAATTGTGTCGGGGCGCACTGAATGTTCGAGCGCAATGCCGACACCGGGCCGCGCTTTCCCCGCAGCGCAGCCGCATACGGAATTGACGACCATCAAAACCGTTCCGGTGCCAGGAGCGAGCGCGCGATCCACTTCTTCGGGTGTGCGCATCTCTGTTACGCCATACTGTGTCAGGTCTTCGCGCATGCGCGCAATGAGTTGTTCGGGATATCGCATATAAGTTCTGAATGGATTCAAGTCCGACATGTTAATGAAACTGATTGGTTATGAACCGGCTCTCGGGGTCTGCACTTTGGGAGTGGCGAGATAGCCGACGATGGCGTCCTTTTTGACTGAGTTAACGACGATTTCGTCGGGCTGATGAGCCTTAGCCGTGTAGAACTGGATCGGCTCATTGATGTTGCGGTCTTTCTTTTCGACAGTCTTATCGTCGGCGGTGATCTGGATCGTAAAGCGGTTGTGCTTCGGATCGGCTTTCTTCAGCTCGACCATGACATCAGCGACGCGCGTAGGCTTCTTGGATTTGGTGATCGTGAATTCGGAGTAGTTTCGCTCGCCCAGCTCTCTTAGCGCCTGAAGCTCTTTTCCGTTAGTCGCAATCAGGCTGGCATGGCTATCCAGTTCGCCGGTTGCGCGCTTTAGACTGTCGATCGTCTGCTGTAACTGGCTCTTGGTGTTCTGCACGTCTGTCTTGACGTTGCCTACATCGCTCGAAACGCTGGCGAGCTGAGTAGTGGCGGTATCCGCCGTTTGCTTCACGGCATTAATCGCCTGCTGCTGTTGCGCTTGTTCCTGCGCTACCTGCTGCTGCAAAGAAGCGACACGGTGCTCGGCATCGATTTTCGCTTGTCCAACGGCCTTGTCGGCAGCCCGGCGCTGTTCGGCCAACCGCGCTTGCAATTCGTCGACGGTCCGGCGGGAGCGCTGCACCTGCTCATTCGAATCGATGCGCATCTTTTCCATGGCCGTGTTGAGATCGTTGGTCAGCTTGGCCATTTCGTTTTTGCTATCGGTTCGGAGGCTTTCAAGCTGGACAAACAGGAAAATGTTTGTGGCCGCCAGGAGAACCAGGATTCCTACCAGAACTGGCGTTTTCCAGTTTGGGCTGGAAGGAGGCGGAATGATATAAGTCGGCTGTTGTGGCGTACTGCTCATCTAAAAATTCCTTCTGAAGAGGCTGAAGACCTGGCGGGACACAGAGGTCTACCGCCATGGCCTCATGGACGCGCCTCGTTTGATTTCTGTTTCCTTCTCCTCAATGGTAGCGTGTATGCCTGGATTGTTCATCACTTTTAGCGGCGGGCGGTGTCATTAAAGAAGTGTTTTCTAAAAGGCGCATTGAACCCGAGCTGCTGGATCATCTTCCGCCTGAAGAAGCGCGACCGAACTTGGCGGACCTCGTGCGCATTAACCGGCATTTCGGCGGGCATTCGGTACTACGGAGAGCGCTCGGTCAGGTCGCCCACGCGGACCAGGAATTTACACTGCTGGACGTGGGCGCGGCATCGGGCGACAGTGCGCGGCTGATCGCGGAGATGTATCCTCGCGCGAAAGTGACCAGCCTGGACAGCAACGAAGTGAACCTGAGCGCCGCGCCGCGACCGAAAATTGTGGCGAATGCATTCCAGCTGCCGTTTGCAAGTAACAGCTTCGATTTTGTCGTCTCATCCTTGTTTTTGCATCACTTTGAAGATGGCGCGGTGATGCAGTTGCTCACAAGCTTCTACGCGGCCGCGCGGCGGGCGATTATTATGTGCGATTTGGAAAGGCACCTGGTGCCTTGGCTTTTTCTGCCCGCGACGAAATACCTGTTTAACTGGAAAAAAGTCACGGTACACGATGGTGTAATTTCCGTGAGAGCGGCTTTTCGCGCACGCGAACTGATCGAGCTCACGCGGCGGGCTGGAATTCAGCGGGCGGAAATTCGCACGCATCGACCGGCGTTCCGGTTGTCCTTAATTGCCCGGAAACAGGAATAAGCGAAGGGAAAAGGTCCGGTGGGCACTCGGAGGAAGATACCCACCGGAGGCGCACAGCAGGCGCGAACCTGGTGCGCCAGCTTGATGGCAGCCTCAAAGAGAGGCTGTTGCCAAGAATACAAGTTTGGTCTGATTTGTTGGACGGCGGGCAACAAAATACATTACGTTTCCGCGTCTAAAAGGATTGTAAATAGGTTGTAACGCCCGTTTCCGCCGCCGACGCGCGCCACAGAATCTGACGGGGCGCACCCACTACGAACCAATAACCGCAGACGCCCAGCAGCAGTATCATGCATGCGATTGCGAACGCGGGAAAAAACGAATGCGTTGATTGCAGCGTCCGTCCGCTGACGTAAGGCGCGAGCACGCCCGCAAAATTGCCGATACAGTTTTGAATTCCCGTCCATTTGCACGCGCCCTCCGCTCCAGCGAGGCGCTGAGTAAGGGCCCAGTGATTGGAAGAAAACGCGCCCATCGAAATACAAGCGAGCACGATCAAGCTGTTCGAAAGCACTGCTTCCTGAACAAGCACAGCGGATAGCAGGAATGCGCAACAGCCAAGCAGTCCCAAGGAAACGAAGGTTTGCCGCACACGCCCAGGTTCGCGGCCACGGCTAATGATGGCGTCGGCGAGCAGGCCAAAGAGCATGGAGGAGGCAGCTACGCCCCAAAACGGCAGCGAGGCGATGACGGCAAGCCGGCTGTGCGTATAGTGCCGCGCGGTTTCGAAATAATAAGGAAGCCAGGTTAGAAATAGATACCAGGTGTAATTGCCGCCGAACAGGCCGAGAACCGTGCCCCAGAAGCGTCTTTGCTTCACGATCTCGAGATAATCCGGCGCCCGTGCGGAGGCGATTTCGAGGCGCTTCGCCGTGAGCTTCGGTACAAGCATGCACCATGGCAGGAGCCACAACAAGCTGGCGCCACCCATCACTAGAAACATATAACGCCATGAGAACCAGCCAATCATCTTTACCCCGAGCAAAACGCCGAGGGCGGGCCCGACCTTCGATCCCGCATCGATGAGCGCGTTCGCGGTGCCACGGAGTTGCTCAGGGAAGGTGGTGGCGATGATTTTCGAATAGGCAGGATACGCGACCGATTCGCCTACACCAAGTATGAGGCGCAAGCAGAAGATCAGCCAAAACGCGCTGGCCAAACCAGTGAGGCCGGTGGCAGCGGACCAGAGTAGAAATCCGATGGCGTAGACCCAGTTGACGTTCCAGCGATCAATGATTTTGCCGGCCGGAATCTGAAACAATGCATAGGTCCAAAAGAATCCGCCGAGCAGAATGCCGAGATATTTAGGCGCGAAATGCAGATCCGCTTGAATGCTTTTAGCGGCGACGCCGAGATTGCCGCGATCGACGTAATTGATGCAGACCGAAATAACGAGGAGCCAAAGCGCCAACCAATGCAGGGTCTTCGGCCTGGAAACTGCGGTGTCGATTACCCAGCGCGCAGGCCGGTTGGTGGCCTTTGTGCGCGGTCTAAGCATTGGGCTGGCCATACTGTATCAGAGTCAGTGCAGATAGAAGAGGCTGAGGCGCGGGAGCTTGGCGCCTTCCAGCAACGCGGTATCGAGATAGCGGCGCTCGAGCATTGCGAGTTGGTCGGCGCTCATCTTTCCGCGATATGGACGCAGTTCGCGATCCAGGTTTTCGCGAATCGAATACAGCTCTTCTTCGGACGCGAAACTTCGAAGCGTGGCGATAATTTTGTCTTCCATCGCGCTAAGGCGACGCTCGAGATCTTCGAGATGCTGGATGTGATGATCAGCCTCGGCTGCGAGCGCATCAATCGAAGCTGCCAGTTCCTGTAATGCAGGCTCGGGACGCTGGTGCAGGAGTGCGCTGGCTTTTTCAAGATGCGCGCAGAGTTCGGCCGCGGTGAATGGCGCTGCTGCCGCTGGCTTCTCGATTTCACGCGAGGGCGCGCGCTCCGCTGCTTCCATAACGGCTTGCGCGCAATACGCAATGGAGTTTATGAAACGGCGGCGGATTTTGCGGCTGCGCCACTTTTCGAACGCATCGTCAATGCCTTTGAACACCGCGCTCAGCGGGATTGCTGAGTTTTTCCAGCTCTCAATCAGCGCCCAGTCGAGAGGAGAGAGTAGAAATAGCCCGCTGCCGCGCGCGCGCTGGAAATGTTCTTCGATTTCGGTGAAATAGTTGAAGTAATTTTGCGGCCAGTTCGATTCATCCCGTTGCGGGGCGTTTGCGTCTTCGCTCATGATCGTTAGCCGTCGGGACGAACGCCTCCGGTCGAAATGCGCTGCAGCCTGCCGGTCTCCGAGCGCACCAGAAGAAATCCCTTTTCATCGAGCCCCGCCGTCACGCCTTTCGCACCAGTCTCTTCGATGACAACGCGGCGATGCAGGGCATAGCTCGATGCGGAGGTGAATGCCCGCAGAATAGCAGCCGCGCCCTTCGTTGTGAGCAGCGAGCAAAATGTGTCGATCGATTCGAGCAGGTTGACGATCAAATCTTCGCGAGATGGAACACGGCCGTTGCTTTCGATCCGCAGAGAAGTGGCAGGCGTGCGAACATCCTTCGGCAGTTCCGTCTGGTTGACATTGATGCCCACACCGGCGACGATGCAGGATTCGACCAGATGCGTGAGGATGCCCGCAGTTTTGCGCTCGTTGATGAGCACATCGTTGGGCCAGCGCAGATCGCATGCAAGCTGGGTGCATTTCTGAATGGCTTCGGCCGTTGCGAGGCCGAGAACTAGACTGGCGATGGGCAGATTGGCAGGCGAGAGCGGGAGGCGCAGGAGGATAGAGCAATAAACGCCGGCTTCGGCTTCGGATTGCCACGAACGGCCCAAGCGGCCCATTCCGGCGGTTTGTTCGTCGGCAACGATCACGGTTCCATCCGGAGCGCCGGAGATTGCGAAGCGTGCGCCTTCGGTCATTGTCGAGCCGACGGTCGAGAAATAATGGAACTCGTTTTGCGGACGCAGGGAACGGATGCGTTCTATGTCAAGCGGCATCAGGCCGACTGCAACTCGACATCCAGCGAGAGTTCAAAGCTTCCGGTCGCCATCGTACTTTGGCGTTGACGAATGTTCAATTTTGAGAGTTGTGACAGGATCGCCAAGTCCTCTTGAGAGAATAGGTAATTTTTAAGCGAAAGATCCGCCGCGAGAATATCTTTTGGATTGAGTTTCAATCTTGCGCGTTCCTCGCGCCCCCGGCCGACGATCTCCTGGAAAAGACTGAACGCGGCATCGTCCGCATTGCTCGAACCAAATTCGCTCGGATATTCCGAAAGTGAAATTGAGCGCGGACGCGACGGCATATCGAGACTCGTGACAAGACGCTGCCAGAGCTCTTCGGTGAGGAATGGCATCATCGGATGCAACAAGCGCAGCATGGTCTCATATGTTGTGAGCGCTGCCTTCCAGTGCTCGTCAACTCCTGAATTCTCACGAAAACGGCGCTTTTTGATTTCGAGATACCAATCACAGAAATCGTGCCAGACGAAATCCCAGAGCGCTTGAGCGACCTCGTGATAGCGGTGCTTTTCGAGCGCGCGATTTACGTTCTCGACGGTCACACTGAGGCGGCGAGACATCCACGCATCTTCGATGGAAGCAATCGGGAACGCACTGGGTGTCCAGGAAGTGACTTGCGAGCGCTCGAGGTTCATGAAGAGCAGGCGCGAAGCGTTCCAAATCTTGTTCGCGAACCCACGACCGGCCTCGATCCGGTCCTGCTTCAGAGTGATATCGGCGCCCGAAGCGGCGGAAACGAGAAGCGCAACGCGAAATGCGTCGGTTCCGAAGCGGTCGATGACTTCGATCGGATCAATGACGTTGCCCTTGGTCTTCGACATCTTTTGGCGCTCGGCATCGCGCACGAGGCCATGCATATGCACTTCGCGGAATGGAACTTCGTCCGTCATCTCAAGGCCCAGCATGATCATTCTCGACACCCAGAAAAAGAGGATGTCGAAACCGGTGATGAGCAGCGAAGTTGGATAGAAAGCCTTGAGATCCTCGGTTTGCTCGGGCCAACCTAGCGTCGAAAACGGCCACAGACCGGAACTGAACCAGGTATCGAGAACATCTGCATCCTGCTCCACTTCCGTAGACTGACAATGCGCGCACGTGGCGGGGGTTTCACGCGCGACGGTGATTTGCTGGCAAGTCCGGCAGTGCCAGGCGGGAATGCGATGACCCCACCAGAGCTGGCGTGAGATGCACCAATCGCGGATGTTTTCCATCCACTGAAAAAACACCGGCTCACGGTCATCGGGCACGAAGCGAATGCGGCCACTTCGCACGGCCTCCATCGCCTTTGCGGCAAGCGGTTTCATGCGCACGAACCATTGCAGCGATACCAGCGGCTCAATGATCGTCTTGCACCGATCGCACTTACTGACGTTAACGACGTAGGGTTCGCTTTTGACCAGTTCGCCTGACTCCTCAAGCGCGGCAAGGATGCGCTTGCGAGCCTGGAAGCGATCGAGCCCGCCATACGGCCCGGCAGCCTCGGTCATGCGCGCGTCTTCGCCAATGACTTTTACAAACGGCAGCTTGTAACGCTTGCCTATTTCGAAATCGTTCGGGTCGTGAGCGGGAGTGACTTTCACCACCCCGGTGCCGAATTTCGGATCGGCCATCGCGTCGGCAATGATCGGAATCTCACGATGCATGATCGGAAGAATCGCGGTCTTGCCGTGCAGATGCAGATACCGAGGGTCGTCCGGATGAACAATCAACGCGGTGTCGCCGAGCATCGTTTCGGGCCGAGTGGTCGCGATGACTACGCTCTCGTCGCTATTCGCGATCGGGTAGCGAATGTGCCAGAGATGGCCATTGATGGCCTCGTGAGTGGTTTCGACGTCGGAAATTGCGGTCTGGCAACGAGGGCACCAGTTGACCATATACTCGCCGCGATAAAGAAGGTTGCGCTCCCACAGCCGGACGAAGGCTTCGCGGACTGCGTGCGAGAGGCCCGCATCCATGGTGAAGCGCTCGCGAGACCAATCGACGCTATCGCCGATGCGGCGCATTTGCGAGAGAATGCGGCCGCCGTATTCTTCTTTCCATTGCCAGATCCGGCGCTCGAATTCCGCGCGGCCCATCCCTTGGCGGGTGAGACCTTCGGCAGCGAGCTGGCGTTCAACCACCATTTGTGTGGCGATGCCGGCGTGATCGGTCCCGGGCAGCCAAAGGGTGAGGTCGCCCTTCATCCGGTGCCAGCGGACCGCGACATCCATGATGGTGTGATCGAGCATGTGCCCGATGTGCAGCGAACCGGTTACGTTGGGCGGCGGGATGACGATCGAAAAGGCAGCGCGGGTTCTCGCGAGCCCCGCGTCCGCATGGTAGATATTGGAATCGATCCACCACTGAGCCCAATGCGGTTCAAAACGCTGCGGCTCGTAGACCTTCTCCAGTTCCATCGGAGATTTCAGCGTAGCATCCGATACGAGGTGTCTCACGCGCCTCAACGAGCTGTGGTTAAATGGGTGTGGCCCACCTCGCATGAGCTTGGCGATGACGGCTTGTGCCGCGGGGAGCGGTGCTCCTCAGTAGCTCAACGGTAGAGCATTCGGCTGTTAACCGAAGGGTTGTAGGTTCGAATCCTACCTGAGGAGCCAAATCCTTGTGTGTCCGGACCGGAGACATAGGTAACAGATTGTACCTAAGACATAGGTAACACTTTTGGCCCAAAGGGATTTTCCAAGGGCTGCAAAGATTTCTCCTCCAGATCAACATAGCCAAGGTCATAATGCATGAAGCTGACGAGCCAGATGCCGTCATCGACTTCCTTGATTCCGACAGCCTGGCCGGCCAGGCAGGTGCTGAGATTGATCTTCTTGCGGTAAAGGCAAAGACGGCCACAGTTGGTGACGACGACGGTCTTGTCGTGAAACGGGTACTGCGGCTCACCGATGCCACGATACAGCGTGGTGGAAGCGGTATAGACTTCAGCCGGGCACTTGATGTCGAGTGCCTCATGCGGGCGCTCGTGGTTGAACTCGTCCAGGAAGGCATCGAACTTGGCTTGTTGTTGCAGCAGATTGGCGCCGGCCGGGCGGGTGGCTTCTTTCTTGAGCGTCAGGTGCATGCGCTCGTGGCGCCCGTTCTGTTGCGGATGACCGGGCCGAATGCGTTCGATCGTAATGCCCAGGCGCAGCCACCAGACCGAGAGCTTGGAGAGGTTGAAGAGCCCGTTGGGAGACGCGAAGGGCACGCCGTTATCGGAGCGGATGGCCTGCGGCAGCCCGCGTTGTTGGAACAGGCGCTCAAAGGCCGTGAAAGCGAACTGTTCCTGGTTGGATTCCATCGCTTCGCACAGCATCAGGTAGCGGGAAGCATGATCGGTCACGGTCAGCGGATAGCAGTAGCGCTGATTGCCCAACCGGAACTCGCCCTTGTAATCGGTGCACCACAAGGCATTCGGAACTAAACCCGAAGAAAGCGGCGTCCCTTCGGTATGCGTGCGGGAACGCTTGGCTCTGGTCACCAGACCGTGGCGATCCAAGATGGCGTGAATGGTGCTGCAGGCCGGGACCTTGATCTCGTGCGGCAGTCGCCGCAGGAGGCGTTCACGGATCTTGCGCGCGCCCCAGCTGGGCTTATCCCGCTTGGCAGCGACAATGGCCGCCTTCACCTGCTCAGGCAAGCTGTTGGCATAGCGGTGAGGGCGCCGCGCTCGATCCGTGAGCCCCTCCAGTCCGCATTCCTGATAGCGGTCCAGGATCTTGTAGCCGGTCTTTCGTGAGATCCCGAATTCGCGGCACAAAGACGCCATGCTCTCGCCGTCTTGCAACCGAATCACGAATCGCATGCGCTCGTCCATCACAGAACATTTCCTCCATGGCATGTTTTATCCTGCCTCGCGGCAGGTGACATGTGTTACCCATGTCTCCGGAACGTTCTGTTACCTAGGTCTCGGGCCGGTCATCAGGGCTCTACGCACTTAATGGGGGCAAGCAGGCCTCCGACTGACTCTAAGAACTCATTACCCTAGCGCGCAGTCTGTAATTTTGGAAGTTTCTAAATCCGTAAGCTTGGCGTGAGAGCACTCCCATTTTTGTGGAAGCCCCTCTCCACCAGCAGATACGAAAGCCGTTGTTTGAAGCGGTAGATTTTCCGCAGTGCCAGCTTTGGCGGTAAGTAGCCCTCCGGAATTACGCACATTATTCCCTGATCTTGCGTTCCTGAAATGGGCAGCGTGAGTCTACGGTCAGTACGCGCCGTCGGATCCGGAGCCGCAAGGACGATATGGCTCGGTTCGGCAGGAGCCGCGAACGATGTCTGAATGGCGCGCAAATGTATGCGGTCGTCCGGAGAGAGAACGTTCGAAATCAGGGACTGAGGATCCTCGCACACCGCGGGCATCGCAAAACCGGCCGATCCCAAAGGTCGGTAAACCATCCGTATTCATGCCCGGTAAAAAAGCACAGAACTCTTCTTCCGATCGTGAGAAACCCTTGTGCTAGATGAGTTTGCGATCGACTTTGCGAGGACCAGTGCTTCACATGCGCCGAAACTTGGGCGTGGCGAACCACGAATTCCTCGATTCGCATCCCCGATGTATATATGGGACCAACGGCGGCGCAATGTCTGATCTCTCCGAACGCAATCCCGCTCGTGAAGTGTAAGGATACTCTTGTTCCCACACTTAGCGGGGCCGGCAGTTCGAACCCGAGTCCGGATTGGGACATGTTTACGATCCGCGCGAACATGCGGTCACAATCCGGTGATGACAACACCGCGCTGAGATCGACGGGAATGCGCGGTTCCGAACGAATGGCGCCTTTCGCGCCGTACAGTCGGCGAAGCACGAGAGTGAAGTCGTCCGATCTCCGTTGCTCGCATGAGACAACCTCGGCCCGCAGGGTGCAGCCGTCAATCAGTAACTCCACAGACGCATTCGCGCGGATTGCGGCGGACGAAGAGACCTGAAGAATACCTCGGTCTACCCGAAAGACCCTCGCGCGGATGATCTCGCGTTCCCCTGAGAGGATGGATAACTGGGCTGGAAGCTTCAATGCAGGCCAGTCCGTAATATTACCCGAATTCTGCTGATCGAGCTGGAGAGAAATGGCCATGCAAGGAGCTTTTATTGGGATCAGGCTCTTACACCATATCGGCAGGCGGCGCAGGGGCTTGAGTTACGGGGCACTGTTCCATAAGGGTTCATCATAGGCAATGAGCCGGTCTATTCTTGTGTTCGTGTTTGCAGCTGATACGCGCGTTCGCTTACCGGGTCATCGCTCGTTGCCAACGTTTGTGCAGCTCTCCTCGCTTCACCCTTTACACCTTCTGCGCTCGCAGCTCTACCCTGCAAAATGAAAGTGTGCCGCGTAAAAGCACACACGTGCGAAGTACGACTCCGGCGACGTCCAGCAAGGCCGACGAACTCACGCTCGAAATCGAGGGGCACGCGGTCAAGTGTACGCGTCTAAATAAGGTTCTTTATCCACAAGGCCGGTTCACGAAGGCCGCCCTCATCGATTTCTACGTCCGTGTGGCGCCGTTTCTCTTACCCCATTTCAAAGATCGACCGGTCACCTTGAAACGATATCCGGATGGCGTTACCGGTGAAGCCTTTTGGGAGAAGGATGCTCCGAGCTTCACTCCGGAATGGGTTGAGAGATTTCCCGTTCCCCGCCGCGCCGGAGGCCCAGCGATTAACTACATCATCATCCAGAACACGGCGACGATTGCTTGGGCAGCGAACTCGGCCGCTCTGGAACTGCATCCGTTCCTGCACCGGGTAGCGAATCTCGATAATCCGACGTCAATCGTATTCGATCTGGATCCAGGCGAAGGAGCCGATCTTCGGCAATGCATTCAAGTCGCATTCCTGCTGAGGAAAATACTCGAACAGCTCGGCCTCAAGCTCTTCCCAAAGGTCTCTGGCTCAAAAGGGCTTCAGATTTACGTCCCGCTAAACACGCGAGTCACATACGAAGTAAGTCAACCCTTCGCACATTCAATCGCTCAATGGATCGAACGAGAGCACCCGAAGCTCGCGGTTTCCGAGATGCCCAAGGAGAAACGCGTGGGGAAGGTGTTCATTGATTGGTCGCAAAACGCGGCTTACAAAACAACCGTTGGTGTCTACTCCTTGCGAGCAAAACAAGACCGCCCGTTTGTCTCGATGCCGGTGACCTGGGATGAGTTGAGCGAGACGCTGAAACGAAAGAAAGTCGATCATCTCTATTTCGAACCCCAAGCAGCGCTGGCGCGCCTTGACGAGGTCGGAGACCTGTTCGCGGATGTGCTGAAGCTGGAACAATCGGTTCCGGAAGATCTTGCGGGTGTGATTCAGGAGCAGAATAGACGAAATGGCCGCGCGGGTAAGCGGCTTCATCAATACGGTGCGAAGCGGGATTTTTCGATGACACCTGAGCCCACGGCTTCGGTGCCGCGGAGAAGTGCACAGGGAAGCCGGCGCCGATTTGTTGTGCAAAAACACGCCGCGAGTCACCTGCATTATGATTTCCGCCTTGAGATTCACGGCGTGCTGAAATCTTGGGCCGTGCCGAAAGGCATACCGGTAGAACCGGGCTCGCGCCGGCTTGCGAGTGCGACGGAAGATCATCCGCTCGAATATCTCCGATTCGAAGGAGTGATCCCGGAAGGCCAGTACGGCGGCGGTACCGTCATGGTCTGGGACATCGGAACATTCGAAATTGTTGAAGGCAATTACTGGAAAGGCAACCTTCACATTTCACTTAAGGGCAAGAAACTGAAGGGGGAGTGGATGCTCACGCGCGATCGTGGCAAGCGACACAACGCGTGGGTTCTCGAACGGATGGGTGACGCGATGAAGCCCATTCCGGCGAAGAAGGAAGACCAATCCGCGCTTACCGGAAGAAGTATGAACCAAATCGCGGACGCAAAAGATGCGGTTTGGCAAAGCAATCGAGCGAGGACGGTCGCGATGCCTGAAAAAGCCGTGCGGCCGAACACTGCGGCGCCAGAAGACCGCGAAATCGATCGAGTTGAATTCGAAGAGCTTCCGCGCGCTAAAGCGGTCTTTCTCGAACCCATGTTGGCGCTCGCGACCGACCGGCTGCCCGACGGGCCCGAGTGGCAGTACGAGCTGAAACTGGATGGATATAGAGCTCTGGCTATTAAGTCGCATCGCACGCTGCAACTGCGCTCGCGCCGGAACAATGATTTTTCTGCCAGATACCTCGTCATCGCGCAAGCGCTGCGTCCGTTGCCGGATGAAACCGTGCTCGACGGCGAAATCGTCGCGCTCGATGAGCAAGGCAGACCTTCTTTTAATACGCTTCAGAATTTCGGATCATTGAAGCTGCCCGTCTTCTTCTATGTATTTGACCTTCCGATTCTCAAAGGCCGCGATTTACGTGCCGAATCCTTGCGCGTTCGGCGTCAAGCGCTCAAGAGCGTGCTCTCAAATCTGGAGGAGCCGATTCGATATTCTCCGGCGCTCGACGCCAGCTTGCCTGACCTGATCCGATCCGTGCGGGAACAACATCTCGAAGGAGTGATCGCAAAGCGAAGGGACAGCGTGTATGAATCGGGCAAGCGCACCGGCAGCTGGCTGAAGATGCGCATCAACAAGGGACAAGAGCTCGTGATTGGCGGCTATATACCTGGGCCGCACCGTTTCGATTCGCTACTCGTGGGGTACTACGAATCAGATCGTCTGCTTTTTATGGCGAAGGTTCGCAACGGCTTCACACCGAGCTCGCGTGAACAGGTTGCAGAGCGGTTTCGAGGACTGGACACCGACCAATGTCCATTCGACAATCTTCCCGAACCGAAGAGTGCCCGGCGCGGCAAGGCACTGACGGCGGAAGCCATGCGCGAATGCTGCTGGCTCAAGCCCGAACTAGTCGCCCAGGTTGAATTCACGGATTGGACGGATGCCAATCACCTTCGCCATTCGCGGTTCATTGCACTTCGAGAAGACAAGACCCCGCGCGAAGTTGTCAAAGAGGCACACGCGCGAACCTGATGGGCGAGAACTTATAGCGGCCGATTCAATGGCTGAACCAGACGACTACCCGGGTGACGTGGACTCCTCGAGTTTGCGCCAGGAGATGAGCCAGCCGTCGTCACGACTCCGAATGTGAACGACCACCAAGGTGATGTTATCGGGACCCTCATCCGACATTTGGCTTCGCCGATCCAGACTGCCTGTGCGAAGACTTCGCCTCCAGCTGTCGACTTTCCTAAACTCACTCCGATATACTAGCTGTCCATCGAGTTCACGTAAGCAAAAGGAGGTTTATGTTCGCACGTATCATTATTTCTATCGCCTGCTGCGCTGCTCTGGCGCTCGGCACTTCAGCTAGGGCTGGCAGTTGGACTAAATTGACCAACAAGCCATCGGTGAACAGCATTCAAATCATGATTCTCATGAGCGATGGATCGCTGATGATGCAGACCTTCGACGACATTCAAACCTGGGTCAAACTAACTCCCGATGCGAAGGGCAGTTATATCAACGGAACGTGGACCACCCTCGGCAAAATGATTACGCCAAGGCTCTACTTCGCCTCGCAGGTTATGAGGAACGGCAAGCTTTGGGTTATGGGCGGTGAATACACGGGACCGTTTGAAGACGCGAACTGGGGCTCGCAGGCTGAAATCTACGATCCGCTGACGAATACCTGGTCAGAAGCGGCCAGCTTCCCGCCTCAGCAGGGTTGTGGGACGATTCCTATCACCTCCAATGTCTCCCTCATCAAGGGATCTCCCGTGGTCAAGGGCATCTATTCGACTTTCCGCATCTTGCCCGGATGGAGCGTCGCTGGTCCCGGTATACCGGCCAACTCGACCGTTCTGAAGGTAGATTCTCCGACGCGCGTAACCATCTCGGGCGACGCAACAGCCTCGGGCCCCGCCACGGTGCAGTTCTCCGGCGTACCCACGAGTTGCTTTGGCGACGATCCGTCGATTCTCGTTCGCGGCCACAACATTCTGGTCGGCGATCTCGTTGGACCAAAAACGTACCTTTATTCCATTCCCGATAACGTATTCACGGAGACTGGCACGAAAGTTTACGACGACAGCAGCGACGAAGAAGGTTGGGCGGTTCTTCCCAACGCACACGTTCTGGACTATGATCTGTTCGAGAGCATAGAAAAGAACATGGGCTATGCGGAAACTTATATACCTTCTCTCGGTCTTTGGATTAGCATCAGCCCTGCAGATGGAACCGCCAAGGGAACGCTTCCTGTTCTGAGCAGCCCGGCCGTCGGTTACGAGCTTGGTCCGATCATCCGCGTCTTGGATGGTCGAATTGTTGTCATTGGCGCCAACCAACACACGGCGTTGTACACACCATCGACGAACACCTGGCAGCCCGGACCCGATATGTTAGCGGATCTCACAGGTCCTGGCGGAACCATTCCTGACGCGCGATTCGGGGCGGACGATGCGCCCGCAGCCATTTTGCCGAACGGCCATGTGTTTTTGGTGGCCGATGCCGGCCCTAATCCTGTCTCGCTCGATGGCAGCACCAAGGCCGGATCGTCATCGATTGAACTACCCTCCACTGCCGGGCTGCAGCCGGGCTGGAGCGTTGCGCAGACAGATGGTAAGAACACCGTAATTCCGCAAGGCGCGGTGATCTACAGCGTGGATAGCGCGGATTCGATTACTCTGGGAGCATACAACTCGAGCGGCAACCTAGTACCCATTGACGCGCTGAACACCAATCCCGATGTCGCACTGGTGCTCGGCGGAATCTTCAGCCCTCCTGCGCAACTCTTCGATTTCGACGCCAAAGCCGGTACGATGACTCCCATTCCTCCTCCGCCAGGCTCATTTCTTCCGTACGAAGGCGCATATGTGACCCGCATGCTGATCTTACCCACCGGGCAATTGATGCTGAGCGATAGTTCGAATCAGCTCTACGTTTACACGCCCGAAGGATGTCCGCCAGAGTCGCTCCGGCCTGTCATCACGGATGTGGATTTCGACGGCAATGGCACATTCACGTTAACCGGCAGGATGCTGAATGGTCAGTCCGCGGGGGCGGCTTATGGCGACGACGATCAGATGGACGAGAATCGTCCGATTGTGCGCCTTGAGGATCGTCATAACGGTAATGTGTACTACTGCCGCACCACCGACTGGAGTTCAGTGGCGGTGGACGGCGAAAAGCGCGAGCGAGTCAAGTTCACTCTGAATCCCGCGGTCAAGCCGGGCAAATATGACTTGGTCGTAGTGGGAGCCGGAATCGCTTCGCATCCGCACGAGATCCGGATCAGGGAGGACGAACTTCGTTGTGGCGAAGACGCGAACAGCATCAACCTCCCGGGCGCGTCCAATGACGAGAGTACGCCGCATGTCGGCGGCAATCGGCTTCCTCCTCCGATTCACCGGCACCAATGACGCCCTTGTGAATTGAAATCCAGCGGCCGACGATTGACGGGCCGTCGCCCCATCCGGGTTCTAAGATTTGACGAAAGTCGCGCGGCGCGCAGAGGTGTCTGCTCTCTTGCTTTAAACCAGTCTGAGCGATATCTTATCCTTTACCCCGCAATGCCGGAGGAAATCAACTTGAGCCGCTTATCGCTTTCAAGTTTTGTTCTCGGAAGCTGCCTTGTCTTCGGGATGGTTTGCACTTTGTGCTTCGGTCAGGGAGAAACCGGCAGCATCACTGGAACCGTTCATGATGCCTCGGGTGGAATCGTCGCGGGCGCGACGGTCACAGTGACGAACACCCAAATGGGCACCGAACAGCACATTTCGAGCAGCCCTGACGGAACGTTTTCGGTACCCGATCTCATTCCGGGGACCTACACCGTTCAAGTCGAACATCCTGGCTTCCGCACCGCCGTGCAACGGCCTTTCACATCGATGTCAATCAAGTAGTGCGTGTCGACATTACGCTCACGATCGGCGCGCTCTCTCAGAAGGTGGAAGTCACGGCCGCCGAGCCGCTCATCGAAACACAAACCTCTTCGCTCGGCCAGGTGGTCGATGAGCGCCGGGTCGAGGATCTGCCTCTTAACGGTCGCGACTTCGTACAACTGGCTTATTTGACACCCGGTGTGAACGCCGGGCCTGCCGGCATCGTGCAGCAAGGAAGCATTCCGGAAAATGAACGCGGCAATGGCGCGATCCAGGCCAATGGCCTCACTGCTACAAACAACAATTTCCTTCTCAATGGATTCGACAACAACGAACAGCAGATCGGCTTCGAAGTCATACAGCCCTCGGTGGATGCGATCGAGGAGTTCAAAGTGCAGACCAACAGTTTCGGCGCAGATATCGGCCGGGGCGGGGCCGTCGTCAATGTTGTGATCAAATCCGGAACCAACCAGTTCCACGGAAATCTTTTCGAGTTCCTGCGCAACTCATTCTTCGATGCAAAGAACTACTTCGACAGCCCAACCTTGCCGATTCCACCATACAAGCAGAACCAGTTCGGAGGCACGTTCGGCGGCCCCATCGTCCGCAACCGCACCTTCTTTTTCGTCGATTACCAGGGCACTCGCATCCGTCAATCGCAGACCGATATTTCTACGGTCCCGGTTCTATCCGAACGCGCGGGCAACTTTTCCGATCTGCTCACGGGCGTGATTGACCCTGGCACCGGCTATGACACCGGCCAGATCTTCAATCCATTCACGTATAATGCCGCCAATAACACACGCCAGCCTTTTGCGGGTAACGTGATTCCTACATCGGCGCTCGATCCCGCCGCGCTCAAGATCGTCAACTTATACCCCGCGCCTAACTTACCCGGCAGTACAAATAACTTTCTTTACAATCCGGTGCTTTCGAATGACCAGGATGCATTCGATCTCAGAGTGGATCATCACGTCGGCGCCAAAGACAGCCTTTTTGCGACATTGAGCTTTAATAACACCGATTCTCATCGCCCTGACCCGCTTCCGGGCATGGCAGGCGGAGGCACCTTTTCAGGCCAGGTCACGGACCGCGCCTGGGCGGCAGGTTTCAGCGAGATTCACAGCTTCGCGCCAAACGAGGTGAATGAACTGAAGCTTGGCTATTCGCGCTACGTCGTGCAGGCTGTTCCGACCTTCGCGGGCCAGCCGATTTCGCAACAGGTTGGTGTCCCCGGCGTTTTCGATCCGGCAAATCCCATTGCTACCGGCGGCCTAGTCAACATTTCCATTGCCGGACTGGCTCCGCTTGGCACAACCGATTGGTTTCCCGAATTTCTGAACGAGAACAATTATCAGATCATCGATTCCTTTACGTTGATCCACAATCAGCATTCGATGAAATTCGGCGTCGATCTGAAGCGCCGCGAGCACGGCTTCTTCCAGACCCAGGACGAACGAGGCGATTACGTCTTCGACCAGCAGTTCACCCAAAATCTGGTCGACGGCACTGGTGGCAGTCCGCTCGCCAGCTTCCTGCTTGGGTATCCGATCTCCGCATTTCGCGACGGCCAGCAAGGCCCGTTCGGTATGCGCTGGCATGAGTACAGCGCGTATGGAATGGACGACTATCGCGTCACCCCTACCCTGACGCTGAACTTAGGTCTGCGATACGACGTCTTTACGCCGTTAGTCGAAGAACATAATCGTATTGCGAACTTCGACTTCGCAACCGGCGAGTTCATCTCGCCGCAGACTCCAGGGTTCGGCCGAACTGCAGGCATACAGACGCAAGTACACAACTTTGCGCCGCGCGTAGGTTTCGCGTGGAATCCAGGCCGCGGTAAAACGGTCGTTCGCTCCGCGTTTGGCATTTTTTATGATCAGCAAGCCGATCAAAATGATGCCGAACTTGCCTATAATCCGACAGGTCTTTATTTCAGCCAAAACATCAACAATGCGCCGACCACTCCAACCGTGCGGTTGTCCACAGGGCTGCCCGCGCCCACTTACCCATCTTTGAGCGATCCATCCGGACGCGCCAGCGCACAAGCTTTCAACGATCAAACTACTTACATCGAAGAGTGGAACTTCGACATCGAGCGCTCGTTCAGCAAAGATTCTCTTTTGCAGGTTGCCTATGTCGGCACGCGTGGAGTTCACCTGGCTTCTCTGAGCAATCAGAATCAACCCTTCGAACCTCTCGATTCAAACTTCGGACCTGCGCCCAACTACGGTCGTCCTTATTTCGACACCGTTCCGAACATCGGTCCTATCCGTACGCTTAACAACTACTACAATTCGATTTCGCATGCGCTCGAGGTGAAGTTCGAAAAGCGATTCTCCACAAACTGGAGCATGTTGAACGCCTACACGTGGCAACATACAATCGGCCAGACGGAAGAGGACGAATATCTGGAGCCGCAGAATACGCATGATCTGGCCGCCGAACGCGGGAATAACGGGCCGGATTACCGGCATCAATTCACCAGCGCAATCACTTATACACTTCCGTTCGGGCCGGGCCAGCGGTTGTTGACGGGAAACGGTCCGCTGCACTGGATCGTGGGCGGATGGCAGCTCAACAGTCTCATCGCGCTCTATTCCGGCCAGGCGTTTACGCCGCAGCTCTCATACGATCCCACGAATACCGGCTCTGGCGCTCCCCGCCCGGATCTCATTGGAAATCCCTACGATTTCTCCAATGCCGAAACCGCCGGCTGCCCCTCAAACCAGCAGACACTTCAGTGCTGGTTTAACCCCGCGGCCTTCGCGATTCCGCCGCTCGCGCCCGGACAGACGTTTGCGCATGATTTTGGCAATGCGGGACGCGGCACCCTGCGGAGTCCGGCTCAGTACAATGTCGACGCGTCCCTATTCAAGAACTTTCCGATTCGTGAACAGTTCAATATGCAATTCCGCGCCGAGGTTTTCAACTTGTTTAACACTCCCCAGTTCGGCATTCCGGCGGCCACAGTCGATATCGTCGGTGTGGCCGGCTCGATTACGAATACGATCAATAGTTCCCGGCAAATCCAACTTGCGCTGAAGCTGAATTTTTAATGCTCGCCTCGAAAACGAAGACCTACGACGCATTGATCGTCGGATCGGGCGCTAGCGGCGGTTGGGTGGCGAAAGAACTTGCCGAAGCAGGCATGAATGTGCTGATGCTCGAAGCTGGCCCGGCACGCATTCCGGCGCGCGATTTCACTGAGCATACCTGGCCGTACCAGGTTCGTTATCGCGGTTTCGGTGATGAACGCAGGCTGCTCACCGAACAACCGGTTCAGCGCCTGTGCTACGCCTGTGACGAATACAGTCACCAATTCTTTGTCAACGACACGGAGCATCCGTACACCTTCGCGCCCGACAAGCCTTTTATGTGGATTCGGGGACGGCAGGTCGGAGGTAAAACGTTCTGCTGGGCTCGCGAAAGTTATCGCTATAGCGATTACGAATTCAAAGCTGCGCGGCGCGATGGATACGAACGCGATTGGCCGTTCGATTATCGCGAACTGGAGCCGTTTTACGATTACGTCGAAAACTACATCGGTGTCAGCGCATCGCGCGAAGGACTTCCACAGATGCCGGACGGCAAATTCCTGCCAGCAATGAATTTGTCCTGTGGCGAGATTCTCACCAAGCGCGTCATCGAAAAGCAATTCGACTGGCGCGTCATGCCGGATCGTGTTGCAAACTTGACGCTCCCGCACAACGGCAGGCCGGCCTGCCACTATTGCGATGAATGCCAGCGCGGCTGCTTCACTGCTTCATACTTCAATAGCCCGTCGGTCACGCTCCCTGCTGCCGCGCGCACCGGGCGGTTCACTCTCCAAAGCGATTCCATCGTGAGTCATCTTGTGATGAATCGGGACGGCTCCGCGGCGGGCGTTCACTACATTGACCGCTTGGCCAAAGCTCATAGCGAAGCGCGCGCGAACATCATCGTGCTTGCCGCAGCTACGCTCGAATCCACCCGCATCCTTCTCAACTCGCGCTCCTCTCGGTTCCCGAACGGAGTCGGCAACGCCAATGGAGTGCTCGGACACTACTTGATGGATCACTTCACGGTGGAAGGCGCGAGCGGCGAACTCGCATCTCTCAAAAGCGACAAGCGCGAGCCGATTGGCAATCCCTGCGGGTATCTTATCGCAAAATACTCGAATATCGATGGCTATAGCAATAACAACTTCCTGCGCGGGTACAGGTTTGACGGCTCTGCATCGCAAGCGCTCTATGATCAGGCTTTCAGCACGCCCGGTTTTGGCCGAGAATGGCGCGAAAAGGTCCGCACCGAAATCCCTTATGTGTTCTCGATCGAAGCGCAGGGCGAATGCTTGCCCCGCTTCGACAACTACGTTGAACTCGACCCCGACGTAAGGGACGCCTGGGACATACCCGTGCTTCGGTTTCATGCAACCTACGGTGAGAATGAGCAGGCGATGGCGAAGGCGATGCGCCGCGATATCAATGCGATCATCGATGCGATGAAAGTGAGCAATCCCGTGCCCCCGAACGATCAGTTAAGTGTTTTCGGCAAGAATATCCACGAATGTGGAACTGCGCGGATGGGGACAGATCCGAAGAAAACGGTCTTGAACGCCGATAATCGTATTCACGAGACTAAGAATGTATTCGTCACCGACGGCGCAGCGTTCGTCACGCAAGGCTGTTATGAGCCGACTCTGACCATCATGGCGATCTCGGTCCGCGCGGCACGTCATATTGTCGAATCGAGCAAGAGAGGCGAGTTGTGAGCACTTCGGCTAGCCGCCGCACTGTCCTGATTGCTATTGGTGAGGCCGCTCTAGGCGCCGGATTCGCGCGTGCGTTCCCGAGCGAAGCAAATCTGCCGGTTCCACTTCCTCCCGGCGTGTATTTGCCGTCTCGCGACCACTTGAGCCACGCGTTGGAATCCTCCGACCGCTACCATCCCGTTTCCGCTGGATGCCCGACCGATTATGTCCGTCCTCGCAGCGGGGCTTACACGCCGCTGTTTTTCTCGGCGCCTGAATTTCAGGTGATCTCGCGTGTCGTGGAACTGATGCTCGGCGAGGTCCCCGAAGGCGAAAATAATGCGTGCAAAGAGGTCGCCGAGTGGATCGATCTTCGGCTCGCCGGCGCTTCTGCGATTCGCGAAGCCGCACGCCAGGTCAATCCGCGATACCGCGCTCTGGCGGCCTTGTATTTCGGTGCGGATCGCGTAACGAAAATGGAAACCGCTGTTCCTGAAAGCATCTGTCGCGAGGGGCTCGCGTGGCTCGCAGAAGCAGCCGCATCGGACGGCGCGCATCTCTTCCTCGTATTGCCTCGTGAGCAACAAAGCGCCATTATTCTTTCAATTAGCGACATGCGTCCGCATACGAAGGCTGAAAACGCTGGAACCCGCTTTTTTGTGTGGCTAAAACCGGAATTGATTCGCGGTTTCTATACGTCACAAGCCGGTCTGCGCGAACTCGACTACAAAGGAAACAGTTTTTATGCCCGCTCACCCGGTTGTGATCGGGCTGTTTAGATTTGAATAATATGACCCCAAGTCGAAGAGCTTTCTTAACTGCACTTCTCGCCCAAACTGCCCTGTCCGCGAAGAGCCGCGGAGCCCAAGCATCCGGCACAAGTAAGTTGAATCGCCTGGCCTGTAACTCGTGGCCCTTTCGCGGATATTTCGATACGCCTCAAATGCACGAGTATAGGAACGCGAAATATCCCTTACTCACGCAAGCCGATTTTCCCGAGTTTCTGGTCGATCATTTCGGCATCCACAATGTGGAGTTTCTGCCGCAACACTTCGCAGATACCGATGCCGCGACCATTGATCGTGTGAAACAGGGCCTTGCCAAAGCGCGATCCCGCTGTTGCAATTTGATGGGTGTCGAATTACCGGGCGGCGTATTCTCTACCAGCGCAGACCGCTCGGCAATCGCAAAGGAAACAGAGCGCTGGGTCGACGTCGCGGTGGAGCTTCATTCACCCAGCATCACGATCGCTCTCACCGGCGAAGGTCCTGTTAACGCCCAAACAGCCGCTCATAATCTCGAACCGGCCGTCCAAGTCGCTCAAAACCGCGGCATCAAAGTACTTTTCCACAATGACGATATCCATAGCGAAAACGCGGAAATCCTGGTTGCCGTGATCCAACAGCTCGGACGCAAACGCACGGGCACGTGTCCGGATTTCGGCAACTTTGCAACGAGATCCGCGGCATACGCGCTCGATCAACTCCGGATGCTCGCGCCCTATGCTTCGAATATCTGCCATTCGAAAGACGGCATCGCCGAAAAGGGCAAATTCTATGCTGACGATTTTCCCGCCAGCATGAAAGTCATGCGCGATGCCGGTTTCTCCGGCATATACTCACTCGAATTCGAAGGACTCGGCGAGCCGATCGACGGCGTTCGCAAGCTTATGCAGCTCACGCTGGAATATTTGTAGGGCGCATACAATCTGCCTTGGGGCGCATCTCTTGAGCTCTCTCAAGCGAAGCTTAATTAATGCGCCGACTCAACTCAGCAGCTGTGCAAGATATTGCTTCCAGACATTAGCCTGACATGCGTACCGTGGCCCCGCACATCGCGGCCACGCAGTTCCGCGTCTCCTCCCAGACGGCCCTATGCAGATCTCCAAAACGGAATTGCAGAACGGGCGTGGGAATTCCATACACGTCTGGCCGATTCACGTCCACTGTGATCCGATTCTCCGGGGGTGCCGCAACCTTGCCATAGCTGGCCATCATCAGGCATCCCGGCTGCATCTTGCGCACTCTCTTCTTGAAACCCTCGCCGTACCTAGGCACATACTTGGCCTCAAACGGATACATGTAGCGTGCGAAATTCACGTGAAATCAAAAGCCCCGGCAGAGGTTTTGGTGTCATACAGCGGTATGAATGCATGATCGAGTGCGCCATCCAGGTTTTCGGGCTGCCTGCCCTCCAGTCCGTTCGGGTAGATGTGAATCGAATCTCTAAGATGTCCGTGAATGTATCTCCCGACCACATCGCTCGAGTTTGCCAGCCCAGTGGGAAAGCGCGCCCAACGGGAATTCAGAAGCAGACCCGCCGTTTCCACCGTAGCGCAGCAAACCACAAAAAATGTTAGCCCGGATTTGCGTACGCACTTCGTCCACTGATCCCAACTTTTACTTTCCCCTTGTTGGTAATGCGTTTTTCGGCTGTCGCTAAGTCTTGTGGTTCTGAAGCAGATACTCGGCGGTGCGGAGCGAAAACGCGAGTATCGAAAGGGTCGTTGTCTTGTCGGTGCAATTGGGGAAAACACTCGCGTCGCATATATACAGATTGGGAACGTCATGTGTTTGCCCGAACCGGTTCGTGAGAAATCGTTTGGGATCGTTTCCCATGCGGCACGTACCGGTCTCATGCAGGCTCGTTCCGGGGATATCGATCTCACCCGCGCCGAGATATTCTGCCTCGCTGGCGCGAAGCAGTTCTTCGCACGCCTGTTTGCCGTGCTCCCACATGAGTAATGCGTTCGTGTCCCATTGAAAACTGATGCGTGCGGCTGGAATGCCGTAGATATCCTTAACTTCCGGATCAATGGACACGTAATTGGAGTCACTGCGTTGGGTAGGCGCTTGAATGTAGAAGCTGATCGGTGTCGGATAGCGGCGCTTAATCTCGCGCTTGAACTCTTTCCCGAAGCCTTCAATGCTTTCCGCGTAGGAAGGAAAACCGGCGCAGCCGCCGTCCGGATACACGGAGTATCCGCGAATGAATTGCTCTTGCTTCGGATCGTCGATATTCTGCCACCTCGGCATCCAAGCAACAGTGCTCGCAGACACGTTGTCCGGAAAACTGGGCTGGCCCAGCAATTGCGGAAAGTATCCGCGTGCCGTGGTTCCGTAGAGATGGTCGCAGAGATTGCGGCCAACTTGTCCGCTCGAGTTGGCGATGCCGGTTGGCCAGTGCCGCGATTTCGAGTTCAGCAAAATGCGCGCCGATTCTACGCACGATGCGGCTACGACAACGGCACGCCCATATACTTCCACTTCCTCCTTCGTCTTCCGATCCACATACGCCACCCCCGCCGCCCGCCCGTTTTCGTCCGTCAGAATGTTCTTCGCCAGCGCATTCGTTCTGATTTCCAAATTGCCCGACTTCTCCGCTTCCGGAAGAAAGAACCACGGCGTTGAGAAAAACGATCCAGTGTCGCACCCCTCCGTGCAATTGGCGCAATAATGACAGGCCGGGTGACCGGCATGCGATCGCGTAAGCTGAGCGATTCGATCAGGCAGGTACGGAATGCCGACCTTTTTCGCGCCGCTCTCGAGAATACGATCGATGCAGCGAAAGTTCATGGGAGGGAGATAATCTCCGTCGGGATTGCTCCAGCGGCCCTGAACGGTGCTTGCGACGCCGATCATGCGCTCGACGCGGCTGTAGTAAGGCGCGATCTCGCCGTAAGTGATCGGCCAGTCCACGTCATAACCATCCCGGCTGGCCGCCTTAAAATCGATATCGCTGAATCGCGCGGAGGACCGTCCCCAGAAGTTTGTCTTACCACCGACAGCGAAGCAGCGGCGCCATGTCCAAACGGTGCCCGGCGCGGTTGTGTAGACGATGTCGTGCTCCCATATTCCCTCGGTGTACTCGTTATCCATGTAGCCGATGTAGTCGCGCCGTTTCTTTGGGTCTCCCAATCCTCGAAATGGCATATCGTAGGGTTGTTTGTGATTGCGGAAGTCTTTGCGCGGGTCCAGACGGCGGCTGCCGTTGAGCGCACAAACCTTGGCTCCCGCCTGGCAAAGTGCGTGTATGGCCATGCCGCCCCCTGCGCCCGTGCCAATCACAATCACGTCATAGATCTGTTTCGGCATCAGATTTTTGCGGGTCTGAGGTGTTTGTGCTCCGGATCATCCTTATGTGGACATGCTGGTGATGCCGAATATAGGCGCAGTCCCGGGTAATCAAGCTCTTCAAGGCCGACACGGCTGGTGTAATACCCCAAGACCGTGTATTTGCGCATCAGTGCGAAGAACTCCTGACCCCCTATCTCGGTCGGCGATTGCTCCGCCCGATACGCTAACTTTCGAAGCAGTTCTTCGCGATCGTGCGACTCCAGAGCGGTGAAACGTCTCTTTTTCTTCTCCGTCGCAAACGCGTCCAGCCAGGCGAGGCCGCTTCGGAACGGATACTGCAAATCCGGGTCGTGCGAAGCCATGAAGTCGATGAATTCTGCGACGCCAGCCTGATGCGCTCCGGCGGCAGCATCTTCCGGAATGATGTGCTCGGCGAGGATGTCGACTGTATTGTATTCGGCCGGCGAAAAGAACACAGGCCGGTAAGTAGTCGGCCGAGTCTGAGGCGAGTCTTCGTGCGCGCATTCGGCGGAGCAGACCCACCGGCTAAACCCTGGAAACTGGCTCAGCGCAGCGATTCTGGCAAGCATCGAAAGGATCTCGCGCCGGTCCGGCGATTGGTTGGCCATCAGCTCCCGGCCTCCGGCTCCGAATCTAAGGAACTGGACGCGAGGATCAACGAGCTCGTCCATTTATGACGAGACTACCAGAGTTGCGGTGCGCTCGAGCCCAAGCCAGGCGCTTGCAAGACTCACCGGTTACCTACTTGCTTGACGGATTCTACTACCGTGTCACGCCCGTTGCAGAACGCTGCTTTGCTGGCGTGAGCGCGATCAAGGCTCCGCCGATGACGAGGAGAACCGCAACACCTATCAGCTCTCCATGTGAAACGATGTTCCGCAATGCCTGCGTGCCCATAACGGCGGCATGCGCCAAACTTGACCACGCTGTAAAAGCGATGAGGCTGCGATGCGCGGACGGATTGCGGATTGAAAGAAGCAAGAAAACACCAAGCGTGACATAAAGGCTGAACATCATCGACAAGGCAGGGTCTCGCCGTATAAAGATCATCCCCGGGTAAGCTGATGCCAAGAAGAGCAATCCTACCAACGCCAACACAATCTTAAGAGCCGCTTTTCGATTCATTGATGCCCTCCCGCATACTATGTAACGCGGTTGAGTTCCGTTTCGTTCGCAACAACGCATCCTTTCGCGTCCGGAATTATCAGGCATTCACGCGATGAGAATGCAGCAGATGATGTGTTCATGGCTCGCTATCATCGATCATCATGGGGTCGCTAGTCAAGTTCTGGTCGATGTACCACATGCCGATCCGCACTCGGCGCTTGACGATTCGGCCGAAAGAGATAAGCGATGCCGCAATTCCATCGGCTGCGTTAACGAAAGTCGGGATGAACCGAACCGTTGGATGCGATGGGCGGAAAATCAAGAAGTGTTCCCGGCTGAGTTGATGGAGCTTCGCAACCGGCAGGTTATGGCGAGCTTCCTGTGGTAGCCTCTTTGCGCCACGGCCAGTCACACTCGTGAGTCCAGGAATCGGAAACATTCTGGAACTTTTTCTCTCACTGGCGCGAATACGTTATGAAGGCAGCGCAGCCGCTTGGAGAAATCACCACTGAATGAGGAACTGAGCGACGCCGATCTTCTGCGGCTTTCGGCGAATGGTAATGAAGAGGCTTTTGTGGTCCTTTATAGGAGACATCAAGGCCCTGTGTTCCGGTTTGCGCTACATATGTCGGGAAGGCGCGACACGGCCGAAGAGGTCACGCAAGATGTGTTCCTGGCGTTGTTAACGGGTTTGCGCGGATATGTGCGGGAGCGCGGCGCTTTGCAGCCGTACTTAATCGGCATGGCCCGCAATCAGGTTCGCCGTTATCTGACGGCGGCATCGCGTAACCTTCGCGAATCGTTGGAGGATGCGGATGAGCCGCAAGGCAACAACGCCAACAGCCTGTTCGATGAGATCAGCGGGCATGAGGAGTTGAAGGCCGTGCGCTCGGCGATATTGAACTTGCCGCCTAAATATCGCGAGGTGGTGGTGCTGTGCGATCTGGAAGGCATCGATTATGCGCAAGCTGCCGCCGAACTGGGCTGCGCAGTGGGAACGGTGCGCTCCAGGTTGCATCGCGCCCGAGCGCTTCTCGAAGGCAGGCTGAAGAAGCCGGAAAGGTGCTCAGCATGAAGAATCGGAGCAAGCTACAGCAGCTGTTTCAGGAGTTGTCGGAGGTGCTGCCGCAGGAGGCGGGGCCTGACACCGAACAGCGCGTATTGATCGCGTTTCGGATGCGCAAAACGCGAGCGCGCAACATGTGGCAATATTGGGCGAGCGCTGCCGCGTGTTTGGTCTTGCTCGCAGGATGGTTTTTGGCGCAGCATTCGAGCCGCGTACCTCAAGCGAACGCTGTGCAAGCGAGAAGCTATTCGAGTCTCGGGGCCGGCTTCATCGCTTTGCCCTACGGCCAGAGCGACGTGCCATTAGAGCAGGCCGTCATTGTGCGCGTAAACATGCGCGCGTCGGACTGGGACGCGCTCGGAGCGCCGGTTGCGCTCGCCAGACCGAACAATACCATCAAGGCGGATCTGCTGGTAGGGCAGGATGGCGTCGCACGCGCGGTGCGAGTTGTAAATGTTCCGTAAGAATTCTCGACTTGAAAGTCAGGAGATACAAATTATGTTCAAAACGATTGCTGTTTTCATCGCAGGCTCGGCTTGTCTGCTGGGTCAAACGACGGCTCCTTCCAAGGATGCGGCCGTGCAAACACAAGTACGCATCGGCGATGTGGCTGAATTCGGGCCGGTCGCCATTACTACCGCGATGGCCGCTCCTCTGGCTACCATCAAGGGCGCGCCCTATTCGGCGCAAACGGTCACGGAGCGGATTCAGACACTGACCGATGGCAACCGCATCGTGCAGAGTACTACCGGCAGCGTGGCTCGCGACAGCCAGGGACGTGTGCGGCGGGATGGCGGACTCTCCGGGCTGGAAGCCGGCGCGGGAGATGCGCCGCAGGTGGTGATGATTTCAGATCCAGTCGCCGGAGTGCATTGGGCTCTTAATCCCCAAACCAAGACTGCTACGAAGATGCCCCCGCTGCCGCCACCGCCGCCGCCGTTGGCAAATGAAAAGACTTTCTTTTTCGCCACAGGCTCCGAAACCGGCGAGCAGCATGTTCAGGTGATCGCGAGAAACGATTCCGCATCGGACGCGAACCTCAGCAAGGTAGACCTTGGAACCGAATCCATGGAAGGAGTGAAGGCGCATGGGACGCGCATCACCCGAACGATTCCCGCCGGCGCGATAGGGAATGAGCAGCCGATCGTGATCACAACCGAAACCTGGTATTCGCCGGATTTAAAGGTTCTCGTCATGAGTAAAACCGACGATCCTCGGATGGGAGAAACGACTTACAAACTGACGAACATTCAGCGGTCCGAGCCGGCCGCGAGCTTGTTCCAGGTTCCCGACGATTACACCGTGAAAGACGGACCTGGTAACAAGTTCTTCTTCCGCGAAGCGCCAAAAAACCCCTAAGGCTGCATGGGCGTGAAGCTCGGATGATAGTTCGGATACGCCGGGCGCTTGTAAGTCGCGGGCGGGTTCTTTTTCAGGAGTTCGAGTGCAACCTGAACCGCCCGCTCGAGCTGAGGATCGTGACCTTCGCGAACCAGCTTGGGATCCTGATCGACTTCTATATCCGGCGCGATGCCGTGGTTTTCTACTTCCCACTGCCCACTGAGCCCATAAAAAGCCCAACGCGGAGCAGTTACCATGCCGCCATCGATCAGGTTTGGATACCCGCCGATTCCGACTAAACCTCCCCACGTCTTCATTCCGACCAGCGGCCCCAAACCGGCCATGCGGAAATACCAGGGCATCGCGTCGCCGCCTGATCCGGCAAACTGATTGATGATCATCACCTTGGGTCCATACATTGCCTGCAAAGGATCCGTGACATCATCGCCCTCGCGGCTCATAATACGGCCCATCGGATGGCGACTCAAGTAATCGATGATGTAATCGGCGGCATCGCCTCCGTGGTTATAGCGCTCGTCCAAAACGGCGCCTTCTTTTTCGATTTGCGCGAAGAAGTAACGGTTGAAATTGGTGTAGCCGCCCATACCGGTGTCCGGCAGATGCACGTAAGCAAGCTTCCCGCTGCTGAGCTGGTCCACCTTGCGCCGGTTTCCTTCAATCCAGGCGAGATGACGCAGCCGTTGCTCCGTTTCTACGGGAATGACGGTGACGTCTCTTGATCCCGTGCCGTCGGGATTAGGCCCGACCTTGAGCACAATCTGTTTACCGGCAGTCTCTTCGAAGAAGCTGTAAAGATTGTCTGTTGCGTGCAGCTCACGGCCGCGAACAGCGAGCAGATATTCGCCGACAACAACGTTCACGCCGGGCTGCGTAAGAGGCGCGCGCAGGTCGGGGTTCCAGTTTTCGCCGTTATAAACTCTTGCAAACCGATAACGGCCATTCTGAACAGTGTAATCCGCGCCCAGTAAGCCGCCTTTAATGCGCGGCAGGTCCGGCTGAGTGCCGCCACGCACGAACATGTGTCCGACATTGATGTTTCCCAGCATCTCGACGAAGAGGTAATTCAGATCGTCACGGCTGCTCAGGCCGTCGACCCAGGGCGCGTAGTAGGCTTCGGCTGTCTTCAAATTGAGGCCGTGCAAATGCGGATCATAGAAGAAATCGCGCTCGATGCGCCAAACTTCGCGATACATCTGCTCCCATTCGGCGCGCGGGTCCACATACACTTCCATGTCAGCGGTTTTCAGCAGACCGTCGCCGGGTTTGGGCGGCGCCTCAGCGCCGGTGATGAACCACTGATCGTGCAAACGGTAGAGCATCTTCTCGCCATTCGCGGAGAGCGCGAAAAGAGTGACGCCGCCGATGATAAGGTCTGTCTTCCGCGTTTTGAAATCGAACTTATTGACGATCAGCTGCGGCGGACCGGGATTCGTCTCGACGAGCGGCAGTTCCTGCACGTAAATGATGCCTTCTTTGCCCGGTGTTACTGCATAGTAATTCTTCTCGGGGACCGGAACCGCGAGGATCCGCTGGCTGATGTTATCGAAATCAATGCGAACCTCAACAGGAGTTTTGGTTTTTTCATCTTTACTATCGGTCTTCTTAGCGTCCTTGCTTTTATCTTGATCTTGACTTTTCTGATCGCCTTTGTCAGCGTTCTCATCGTCGCTCTGCGGAGCAAGCGGCGACCCGAGATCCTTGCGCAGCACCGCCACGTATACGGCGCTGGTCACGGGATGTCCGATGCTCGACATATCGATCCAGCCGCCACTTAGTCCGACGTTGGTGCTCGCCAGAAAATAGAGGTATTTTCCCGTCGCGTCGAAGGCAGGAGCCGTTGCGTCGCTCAGTCCGTCGGTCAATTGGTTAATCTTGCTGTCCCAAACCGAGTAGACGAATATGGCATGTAAGTGGTTCGTAAGTTGCTTTGCATAAGTGATCCACCTGCTGTCTCGTGACCACTGCGGTCGCATATCATGTGCTGGGTTATCGTAAAGGTCAGTATCGACGCGAACGGGCGTTTTCTTTTGGAGGTCCACATACCAAAGATTCAGGCGTTTATCGGTGTAGGCGATCTTCTTACTATCCGGCGACCAAACGGGTGAATAGAAGAAGGAGGCCGGCGAACCGAGGGCGATCTTCGTCACAGGGCCGAGCCCGTCCTGGCTGCGGATATGAAGCGCGTATTCGCCGGATTCATCGGAAAAGTATGCGATGGAGTTTCCGTCCGGGGACCAGGCGGGATCGCGATCGGCGATACTGGGCGTGCTCGTCAGATTGCGGATGTCGCCCTTTTCGGCAGGAACCGTAAGAATGTCGCCGTGGGCTTCAAAGACGGCGCGCTTGCCTGTTGGCGAGATGGCAGAGTTCTCAATCATCTTGCTCGTGATCTTCTCGAAGTGCGGCCGCACCTCAGGTAAATCGTCCGCGACCTGGATGGGTACGCGATGCGCGTGGCCGGATTTCAAATCCAGAAGATAAATGGAGCCGAACTGCTCATATACGATGGCGTCCCGTGTGGCGGAGGCGGATTTTAGATCTAAACCGTCATTCTTCAGCAGTTGGGTTACTTTTTGCGATGCGACGTCGTAGCTCCACAAACTCACCGCGCCCGCGCGATCGGACAAGAAGTAGACCTTGTTCCCGACCCACATCGGATTAAAGTCGTTCGAGTTTTCCCGGGGGATGGGGACAATGCTGGAATCCGAGAGATCCGCGAGCCAGATCTTGAGGGTTTGACCGCCGCGATACTTCTTCCAAGCCTGCTGCCAATGGAACACAGGTTCATAAGCGATGTGCGACCCGTCCCCCGAATAAGAACCGTCTTCGGCCATGGGAAGTGGAAGCGGTTCGGGCAGGGAAGCGCCGTTCACCGGCATCGTGTACAACTGGTTGCTATCTGCGAAGCTGTCCCGGTGCGAGCTGAACAGAACGCGTTTCCCGTCGGGACTCCAGCCGACTGCAACATCAAAGCCGGGATGATACGTAAGGCGGCGCGGCACCCCGCCGGAAGCGGACACGACATAAACATCGACATTGCCTGCGTACTCTCCGCTGAAGGCGACCTGCGTTCCGTCCGGAGAGAAGTGCGGATTCGATTCATGGCCTGCTCCCGTGGTGAGATGCCGGGCTTCTCCGCCCGCGCGAGGCACAATCCAGAGGTCGTTTGCATACTCAAACACGATTTGCGTTTCGCTGAGAGCGGGATTTCGGAAAAGAAAACGCTTTTCGGCCTGCGCGGCGACAGGAATGCACGCAACGGAAAAAAGGAACGTCAGAGTGAAAATGCGAATTATTCGGGGCATTGATGAATAGGTCGTCTTAGTTCCGATCAGTGTACACCTAACGCAGCGTAGGTGTCCTTATGATCTTTTGGTTTCGGGCTCCGGCACGATGACCTCAATTTGATCGAGGCCTTCGTTGAGCGAAGGCGGTTCCAGGCGTTTCGCGGTACTCAGGATCGCTGGAACGGGGACCGGCTTCTTGTCCTTGCGATGATTGTTGCGCCCGATCGCCGTCCTGACAGGCGCATCGAAGAAATAGCAGAGTACGGCGAAACCGGCTGCTTTCGCTTCGCGAATATAGGGTGCGCGAACCGCACGAGTCGCATTGGTGTCGTCGATGACGAACGAGCGGCCTGCGACCATGCATTCGCGCATGAGAGCGAGTTCGCGGTCTGGGGTTTGTTGTACGTCACGACTAATGTGCGCGTGCGTCGTCGCGAAGTGCTTCGTGAAGTAAGTAGTCTTGCCCGATCCCTGCAGGCCGACAAAGATCACAGCTTCGGCCATGCTGTCACTCTGACGCGCGGCTGCGTGTGCGGCGTTCGAGTTTGGGCGGGCGGGTGCCGTGACGCAGCGAGCCTTGCACCGGCACGTACCGAAGTTCGATACCGGAATCGGCGCAGCGCAGCATTAGCCCGCCGCGGCTCATGTCCCCGCGACCCACGAAATCCGCGGGGAAGACGAGACGTTCGGCGAATATCTCAAGCAATGGGGATGTGTATTTGCCACTGGCCACACTACCGAGCAGAACATGCCGGCACGTGGGTCCGGCGTGCTCGTTCAACAATCGCGCGTCACGCAGCAGCGCATCCCGGTAAACCGGATTGTGTTCGTCAACCGGAACGTTCGCGATGCTTCTCAATTGCTCAATGCTGACGGGAGTATCGGGCGGGACCAAGCCGGCTCCAGGCACGATCAGCAGAGCAGGCGGGATGCCGGGGGGAGCTGCGCCGAACGCCGCCGCGTAGGCAATCTTGCCGCGGAAGTACAGGCCGCTGATGAAGGTGTAGACTTCCGCAATACTGGCACCGCCCTCACGAAGCTTTACAGCCAAATCGAAGCGCGCCTGACTGCGAACCAGCATTTCGTAACGCGGGCCGCCGGCTCTGGCGGGAGAAAGAAGAAAGATGCGGTGCGAGGAATCCACTGCTGGTTCTATTTGAAGCCATCGCGTTCGTAGGTTTACTCAGGTGAACACCCTTGCCGCTGCGACTAGCGCAAGTCACTGCAAACAAAAGCCGTCGTCTAACAAACGAAGATGAACGAATATAACGTCAGTTTCACGGTTCCGAGTGATCGCAGCATTCTGCTGGATGTACACGGCAGCACCGGAACATCGCGCTTCGCAAATTTCAGATCAATCGCAGAATTGCAAACGTTTTTTGAAGGCGTAGGTTTGCATGACGAGAAAGTCGCCGAAATCGAGGCGACATGCGGCAGTCTCCGGCCTGGCGAGGCATATCACGAGAAAATGTTTTTGCCGGAAGCGGTGATTCATGCATTCGAAAAGCGGGTCGCGCAGCCGCATGATATAACCGAAGCGCCTAGAATTACGGGCGAACCTAGGTTCGCAGCCGCGTAAACGCTTACTTCCACCCAGCACCTTTCTTTGCTGATAGATTCACGTAATTGCGTATTCGGCGCGCGAGGCGGAAAATATAAAAGTAACCGCAACATCAGGAGTTTGAAGGCAGATGCTTAGCAGCAAAGCGCAATCTGTACCGCTGTATCACGCGCCCGTAGAAGTGCGCATCTTGCCTGCAAGGATCTCCGCTATTCCTGTGCTTGGGGCGGATGACGGAGGTAAACAGCTCGGCGCCATTACGCAACTTCCGCGCGGCGCCGAATTGCAGATTTCCGGCGAAGGGTTCAACGATGGAACGGTGGAGGTGCGCTGCCAGGACTGCTTCTATTTCGTTTTCCGTGACGATCTCGAAATAGTGACTGGCAGAAATTGACAGGCGGGAACGCCCAAGGCGTATACCCGCGCGCGAGTCACAGGATGTTCGTCTGTTTTTATTTCTTTCCACCTCCTGCAGTGTGGGTATGATGATGAACATTTCCATGCTCATCCTTGTACTCTCTTGACTTCAGGTCCGACGATTCGCTCTCCTTTTCGTGCTTCTGCGAGCTGCCACTGGTATGTGAGCTACCGCCATGGCCAGCGCTCGCGCTCTTCTCCTCGCTTTTTGTTGTCGAACCTTCGTGGTGAGGATACGGCTCCTCCGTGCTCTTATGCGAGTGCTTGCCGGTTCCTTGTTCGCCTTTGTTTTCTGCCATATCAATCCTCCAATCAGTATTAGAATTCCAACCGTTTGACGCCGGGGCTGGGCGGATGAAACCCTCGAAAGATTTCAGTCGTTGGATTCGAGTACAGCGAGGAACAGGCACTGACGATCGACTTGCAATAGAATGTTAGCTAAAGCCCTGGGAGCCTGGATCTCGCAACGGATGCGAACTGTAACCCGTAATCGCGGGCGCGGCGTCACGCGCGCGCTGGCTGCTTTCGTAGCGGCGCTGGCTCTGGCGTCCCTTGCCGATGCGCAGAACGGTTCCACTGGCCGTTTCGATTCGACCATTCGCGAGAGGTACAATTTTGCTTTTCAACTGGGCAACTTTTCTTTGCCCGGCAATGCTGCAACGGAAAATAATCAGTTCATCTCTCCCGCAGCATTCCCAAACGCGCAATATTGCGCGCACTGCCACCCCCAAGCCTATGCGGAATGGCGGCAGGCCTTGCACTCGAACTCATTTCGCACGCCGTTTTACCGCAATAGTGTGAATATTCTGGCGCGCACAAAAGGCGTCGAATTCACGCGGCATTGCGATAGTTGCCACAACCCGATCGGGGTCGTATCTGGAGCGCTGACTCGCGATTCGAACGTTGAGCGCAGCTTCGACGAGGATGGCGTGACCTGCATGACGTGTCATTCGATCCAGAAGGTGCAATCCCTAGAGGGCAACGGCAGTTTTGTCATGGGAACCCCGTCCGTAATGGTTGATGAAAAGGGCAATCGCATTCCGGGTATTGTTCCAGACCAGGAGATTATGCAAAATCCGGAACGGCACTCCGCAGCGGTGATGAAGGATTTCTACCGTAGCGCGGAATTCTGCGCCGCCTGCCACAAGGCTAATCTGCCTGCCACATTAAACGAGTACAAGTTCATCCGGGCATTCACGGCTTACGATGAATGGCAGAATTCAAAATTCTCGAATCGTAACCCGCTCACGTTCTATCAAGCCGATTACAGGAGTTGTCAGAACTGTCACATGATGCGCGAGCCCGCCCGCGCGGATGAATACGGCGCCAAAAAAAACACGTTCGCAACGCATCGATGGCCGGCCGGCAACACGGCGGTGCCGTTTTATTACGGCTATGACGAGCAGCTTCAAAAGACCATCGCGTTCCTCAAATCGGGCATGTATCTGAATGTGGATCTGTTCGGGATCAAAAAGCAGTCGTCAGATACGCCCATAGCGCCTCTTGGTCTCGCGCCTTTTAAGCTGGCGTCGAACGAGACTGTGCAAATGATGGTCGTCGTTCAAAACAAGAACATCGGCCACTCCTTGATTCCCGAGGTGCGCGACTTGTATGAGGCCTGGGTCGAATTCGAAGTGAAGGACGCGGCGGGCAAAAAAATCTATCACAGCGGATTTCTTGAGCCGGATGGTACGCTGGACCGGCGCGCGCACAGCTTCACGAACCGGCCGGTGAACAGTGAAGGGAATTTCGTTGACAACCATAAGGTTTGGACCATTCATTCCGTCGCCTACGACAACACCATCCAGTCCGGCCGCTCGGCGCTGATTCGGTATCAATTCCATATTCCAGCGGATGCGAAAGGCCCGCTTACTGCCACTGCGAGGGTTAATTATCGGCATTTTCGGCAGAGCTATCTGAAAAATGTCTTTGGGCCGGATCACCCCGCCTATCCCGTGGTGGAACTCGCATTCCGCACTCGCGTTCTGAAGTTCGGCGACAATCCGGCCGCGGCTCCCGATCCGCAAGACAACCCGGAGTGGATGCGCTGGAACAATTTAGGCGTCGCGTATCTTGATCAATTGCAGTATTCCGACTCTCTCAATGCCTTCGAAAAGGTCGTAAAGCTGCGCCCCGATTACGCTGACGGATATGTGAACGTTGCACTCACGGAGATCGAATGGGAGAAATATTCCGCTGCGCGCCCGCTGCTTGAAAAGGCGCTCTCATTGAAGCCCAATTATGCTCGAGCGCTGTATTATCTTGCGCTGGTCGAGCGCCGCGAAGGTTTTTGCGACAAGGAAGTCGCAGACTTGGAACAAGTCGTAACGCAATATCCGCAATCGCGCGATGCGCGCCGCGAGCTGGGAATTTCTGATTACCAGCAGCATCGCTACAAGGAATCGCGAGAGCAGTTTGAGGCGCTGCAGGCCATCGATCCCGATGATCTTGCTGCTCATTACAACCTGGCTGTGCTCTACCGTCGTATGGGCATGAAAGATAAAGCCGCCCAACAGGCCGCGCTCTTCGCGACCAAGCAAGTAGATCCGGGCGCGCCGACTTATTCGCTTGATTACCTACGCAATCACCCGGAGATTTCAATCGAGAGCGTGCCGTGGCACATGCACACGGATCTTGGCCCGGGCGTTCCGCCGTCCCAATCGAATGCTTCTCTCCAGGGCGGTCAGCGATAATTTAACGGAGTTTTGTATTGAAGAATCGACGAGGTTTTATTCGTTCACTCAGCCGTAGCGCGCTTGTGCTTCCGTTCGCGGATCTGGTTTCGCTCGCGGCGCAACAGCTTCCGGGACCGATTGAACGCGGTTACAACGCGCCTGCGCGTCCCGCTGAAAAAGGACCGAAGTCTCCCATCGAAGGAACGCCGCTGGGCCTGACCTTTGTCGATGTGGTGAAGCAATCCGGACTCGCGGTGAAAACCATCTATGGCGGCGAAGGCAGGAATAAATATCTTCTCGAAACAACTGGCTGCGGTCTTGCTTTCTACGATTACGACAACGACGGCTGGCTGGACGTGTTTTTGGTGAACGGCTGGCGTCTCGAAGGCTTTCCGGCCGGCCAGGAGCCGCGCTGTCATCTCTTCAAGAACAATCGCGATGGCACGTTTACGGATGTGACGAAAGGTTCTGGGCTCGAGCACAAGACGGGCTGGGGACAGGCGTGCTGCGTTGGCGATTACAACAACGACGGCCATGACGATCTGTTCGTCACTTACTACGGCCAGAACACGCTATATCGCAATAACGGAGACGGCACGTTCACGGACGTGACGAAAGAAGCCGGATTGATCCAGCCGGGTGCCGAAAACGCGCTGGAACACCGGCTGCACGTTTGTCGATTATGACAAAGACGGCCATTTGGATCTGTTCGTGGCCAACTACGTCGATTTCGATTTGAAAACTGCGCCGCCGCCCGAAGCCGGACCATGCACATATAAAGGACTGCTGGTTGCTTGCGGCCCTCCAGGGCTGCGGGGCGGCAAGAACATCCTGTATCACAACAACGGCGATGGCACGTTTACCGACGTGAGCCAGAAGGCCGGAATCTGGAACACGGCAGGGACGTATGGTCTGAGCGTAGCGGCTTCCGATCTCGATAACGACGGATGGCCGGACATCTATGTGGCCAACGATTCGAGCACCGCGACGCTCTATCAGAACCAAAAGGACGGCACGTTCAAAGATATTGCCATCGAATCCGGCGCGGCGCTATCGCCTGAAGGCAAGCCGCAGGCGGGGATGGGCGTTTCCATCGGCGATTACAACCGCGACGGCAACCTGGATGTGGTGAAGACGAATTTCGCGGGCGACACCGATTCGCTCTATACGAATCTCGGCGATGGATCGTTTGAAGACCGCACTTATCCGAGTGGCCTCGGCGTCAACACGCGGCTGTTGGGGTGGGGCGTCGGGTTTTTCGACATGGATAACGATGGCTGGCTGGACATTCTCATGTCGAACGGGCACGTGTATCCGGAAGTGAATAAATCGAAGACAGACCTCAAATACGCCGAACACAAATACCTGTATCGCAATCTGCAGAACGGCCATTTCGAAGAGGTGACGGATAAAGGCGGCCCAGGAATTATGGAAGCAGCCCCGGCGCGGGGTTGCGCGTTCGGCGATTACGATAACGACGGCGATATCGACGTGGCGGTGAACTGCGTCAATGCGATTCCGCAGCTTCTGCGATGCGATTCGACGCTCAATCGCAATTGGATCAAGATCAAGCTGGTGGGAGTGAAATCGAACCGCACCGGGATCGGGACGCGTGTCACCGTCACGGCAAAAACGAAGCCGGCTACCCCAAAGCCCTTGGTGCAGATGGATGAGCTGCGGAGCGGCGGAAGCTATTTCTCTCAAAACGACCTGCGCATGCATTTTGGCCTGGAACATGCAACAAAAGTGGACAGCGTGGAGATTCGTTGGCTCAGCGGGCAAGTGGACCAGTTGAAGGATCTCGACGTGAATCGGCTTTACACAATTCAAGAAGGCGGGAAGATCTTGAAATGCGAAGAACTCAAACCGGCGAAGGCCTGAATGCGCTCGGCTGCTCTGCTTCTGTTGCTTACTGCGGCTGTTTGCAGAGCCGAACAAGCCTGTCCGTTTTTGAACAGCGCGACAGCAGCCGGAGTGCTCGGAGGAGAAGTAACTTCGCACATCGAGGGAACGAATTGCGTGTTTACGCACAATTCCTCGCAGCTTTCAATTAAAGTCGAGACCGTCACTCTTCCTTCCAAACCCCACTGTCAGCCGAATCCTACGTCTCTAAAAGGAATTGGAAACGAAGCAGTTGCGTGCAGTAACGAAGGGAGCCATAGCATGCAGAAGGTCGAGGAAGTGGCTGGCCGGGTGCGTGATCGTATTTTTGTCGTTACTCTGTCGTCTGACGATTGTACGAGGGCTACGCTCCGCGAAAGAGCGCGCGCAATCGCGGAACAAGTCGCCGGCAATTTCTTTTGATCGCGCACAACGGCTTGGCCTGTGCGCTGGGGTTAATCGCGCACAACGCTTCGCCTGCGGCTGCTGACGCGAAGTCCCGGGTTTTTTGCCGTTGTGATTCTCAGCTAACGAGGCTGGCCATCTGCGGGAGTTGTGGCTGGCTCTTTCGGCTTTTCTTTCGGGCTGGCGCTTGCCTTCACTGGGCTGATGATCACGTGAGCGTTGCGACCCTCCAGCCGCGGCTGGCCTTCGATCGCCCCGACACCCGCCAGATCGCCGGCAAACCGCAAGAGCAGTTTCTTCCCTAAGTCAACGTGCGCGATCTCGCGACCGCGAAACTGCACCACGGCTTTCACGCGGTTGCCTTCTTTCAAAAATCGAATCGCGTGATTCTTCTTAAAGTCGTAGTCGTGATCGTCGGTGTTCGGCCGGAACTTCAGCTCCTTCACCTGAATCACGTGCTGTTTTTTCTTGGCGTCATGCTGCTTTTTCTTCTGCTCATATTGCCACTGCCCGTAATCCATGGCTTTGGCGACAGGTGGCTCGGCAGTAGGCGCAATCAGAATTAGGTCGAGGCCCATCTCCTGCGCTCTCCGCACTGCCGCGGGCGTAGGCATGATCTCGACCGATCCGTCCGGAAACACGGCGCGGACTTCCTTCACGCGAATCGCTTCGTTGACGTTTTCTCGAATTCTAGGCCGGCGTGGCGGGAGACCTCTGGGTGGATACATGCCGGACTAGCGGACGGCGCAGTGCCGCGCCAGGGGGTCGGAAAGGAAATGATTCAAATGTTGTACCTCCGTCCATTTTACACGGAAAACAACCCCAGGCGTCTTGCCTGACGGGCATGCAGTCCGATTTACGCTACGCCAATCGGTACAATTTGCAAAAAGCATGCGCATGAAAATTCTGCAGGTAGGGGAAGCGGTGCTCCGCCGTCCCGCTAAGGCGGTGACTGCACGGGAGCTTCGCAGCCGCGAAATTCAAGACTTGATCGATTCAATGCGCGACGCCATGTATGAAGCGCCAGGCATTGGCTTGGCTGCTCCTCAGATAGGCATTTCGCTTCAAATCGCTGTGATTCATGATAAGCCGGAGTACACGGCATCGGCACTTCCCGAGTTTCTCGCTGCTCGCGAGCGCAGGCCGGTTCCATTCCACGTCATTGTGAATCCGAAGATCTCATTCGGAAATGGCCGCCGGTTAGAGTTTTTCGAAGGCTGCCTCAGCCTGGCAGGTTTTACCGCGGTGGTCCCTCGCGCCTACGAGGTGACAGTTGAATGCCTCGACGAGACGGGCGACCCTAAGGTGATTCAGGCCTCGGGTTGGTATGCGCGCATTCTGCAGCACGAAATAGACCACCTGCAGGGGAAACTATACATTGATCCGATGCATAGCCAGACATTTATGACCGTCGACAATTTCAATTTGCTTTGGAAGGACAAACCGATGGAAGAAGTCCTTGAGCTATGCGGGTTCAAGCGCTAGCTGATCCGGACCTTTAGAAATGTTCGTGTAATCTTTCAATTCCGGATATCGTTCGACAAGCAATTCCGGCGCCGCGACGGGCTCGCCTTTGAGGATCGAAGAGATCTCGAGTGCGTTCACCACGGCCTTCCCAAGGTAATGATTATTCGTGACGACGTATGTGTCTTTCGTGGCGTGCTCCACTGTCTTAATGCGGTCGAGCCACGGTTCGAGCTCGCTCGCGGAGTAAAGGTAATCGTAGCGTTCGCCAACGTGCTTATTTTCAGTAAACCAGCTTTGGTAATTGCGTCCGTGCAGCCGGATGTAACCGACGCCTGAAGTCGCGAGCGCGCTGGGTTTTACAGACCGCTTAAACAGCGGCTGATCGATATTGCAGAGTCCGAGATCCAACTGCTCCAGCGTATCCAGAATGCCGGGCTCGCTCCAGCTCGCGTGACGAACTTCGAGCACCAACGGATATTCCGCAAAACGGGCTCGCAGCCCGGCCACGTATTCTCTATTCTCCTGAGTGTTCCGGAACGACCACGGAAATTGAAGCAACAGCGCACCGACCCGCGCAGCTTCAATGAGCGGCGCGATGCCGTCTTTGAACTCGCGCTCGTCCGCGGCCGTGGCGTTGCGCTCATGCGTGAACCCGCGCCAAAGCTTGGCGGCGAAACGGAAATTTCTGTTCTGCTCGATGCGTTCGAGCCACGCGGCGGCGGTTTTGGGTGTGAGCGGCCGGTAAAACGTGACGTTAATCTCGATCGTGTCGAAGTACCGAGCCAGAAACGTGAGCTCATGGAAGCCGCGCGGCTTGTTCGCCGGATACACAATTCCGAGCCAGTCCTTGTAACACCACCCGGCTGGACCGATGCGAATCACTTTTTTGTTATTTAGTGCGTGGTTGCGCGTTCGTAGTGATAGGCGACGCGAAACATCGTCGCCTCATCGAAATGTTTGGCGAATACCTGCAATCCGACCGGCAACCCTTCAGACGATAATCCGCACGGCACGCTCATCGCGGGGACGCCGGATAGATCGGCGGTGAGCGTATAGACGTCTGAAAGATACATGGCTAACGGGTCGTCGATCTTCTCGCCGAGCTTGAATGCAGGAAACGGCGACACCGGCGCGACGATCGCATCCACATTTTCGAAAGCATTGGTAAAATCCCGCGCGATCAGCGTGCGAACTTGCTGTGCCTTGCGGTAATACGCGTCATAGTAGCCCGCGCTCAGCACGTAACTGCCTAACATGATCCGCCGCTTCACCTCAACGCCGAAACCGCAGCCGCGAGTGTTGCGATACATGTCTGAAAGAGTCTCGCCCTCGGCCCGCACGGTATAGCGAACGCCGTCGTAGCGCGCGAGATTGGAACTGGCTTCCGCCGTCGCGACGATGTAGTAGCAGGAAAGAGCGTATTTGGTATGCGGCAGGCGAATTTCGCGAACTTCGCAGCCGAGTTTTTCGAGTTGTTTGACAGCAGCATGAATCAAATCTGCCGTTTCCGCGCTGAGGTCTTCGAAATACTCCTTAGGCAAGCCGAGCTTCAAGCCGGCGACAGACTCTTTCATCAATGCACGATAGTCATCGACGGGCGCGAAAGCAGATGTGGAATCGAGATCGTCGCGGCCGGCAATTGCGCGCAGCACCGTGGCCGCATCTTCCACTGTGCGCCCGAACGGCCCGATATGGTCGAGCGAACTGGCGAACGCGACCAGCCCATATCGCGACACGCGTCCGTAGGTTGGCGTCACGCCGATCACCCCACAGAAGCTTGCAGGCTGGCGGATGGAACCGCCCGTATCGGACCCGAGGCTTACCACTGCCGTGCCTTGAGCAACTGCTGCAGCCGAGCCCGCCGCTCGATCCGCCCGGTACGCGGTCGAGCGCCCTGGGATTGCGCACCGGACCGAACGCGGAGTTCTCGTTCGACGATCCCATCGCGAATTCGTCGCAGTTCGTCTTTCCGATAACGACCGCACCTTCGGCTTCTAACCGGTAGACCGCGGTCGCATCATACGGCGGGATGTAATTCTTCAGGATTCGCGACCCGCAAGTCGTTCGTAGGCCCTTGGTGACGATCACATCCTTTACCGCTACGGGGACGCCCGCAAGCGAGCCAATGTATTCGCCCTTCGCGATCTGCTCGTCAATTCGCGCGGCCGCAGCCAGAGCTCGCTCGCGTGAGAAGGTGAGAAACGAGTTCGTGGAGGAGTTTTCGTTTTCCGCGAACGAAACGGCGGCTTCTGCCAGCTCGGCCGCTGAATATTTCTTGTTCAGAAGCGCTTCACGAATGGCGGGAATAGTGAGCGAACGCAACTCCGCAAGGTTGCTCATCGCTCGATTACCTTTGGCACCTTGTAATAACCTGCTCCGCTTACGGCGGCATTCGCGAGCGCATCGCGATTTCGCAAAGGAGTATGCGGCACATCCTCCCGCAGAGTGGCTGTTTCGTCGGCGGGGTAGAGAACTTGCGCCATCGGCTCAACGTCCGATGTATCGAGCTCGTTCAGTTCTTCAATATGTGTCAGGACATTGCCAAGATCCTCGGACATGCGATGCACTTCTTCGTCCGAGAGCCGCAAATTCGCCAGGTCCGCAACATATCGGACCTCTTTTTCAGTAAGTTTCAATGCAGGCCTTCGGCAGTTCCGAACCCATCTGAACGCAAATTAGCAGCTCAGCCCAGCGCCAGTTTCCGGGAGCGTCGATATACCTTCTGCAGAACAGCGTCGCCGATCCGGTCGGCCTCGTCATTTCCGAGTTCCGATGCAACAGAATCAAAGGACGGAGCGCGCTGCGCCTGGCGGCGTGGAATCGCAATTCGGAACTCGAGATCGCGCACGGCGTCGGTTCCAGTGACTTTTCGAATGCGATCCAGAATCTGCGAGGTGAGCGAGTGTAACTGCCTTTGCCAGATCGCGTCCTCGACCTCAACGACCAAGGTCGAGCGCACCAGGCGAATCCGTGAAGTATGGGCGGCAATTGCCTTGCCCACTGCACCCGGCCACACGGCGCGCGCGATCTCATCCTCACTTAGAATCCGGTTCGGAGTTTTGCTCTTCGCAATGAGCCGGGCAGCGCGTTCCATGATGTTTCCTGAATATGCGGGCCAATAACGAAGAAGGTCTTAAGATGCGAGCTTCGAGTGTAGCACGACGAAAGTTTTCAATTGACCGCGCCCAATTCGGCTTGAATTGCGTCGGCGATTCGCCGCGTCCATCGCTCCACTTCTTCGTCAGACCCAGCCTCAATCATGACTCGTGCAAGTGGCTCGGTGCCCGAGAACCGCACCACGACGCGTCCATAACCATTAAACTCGCGCTCGGCGGCTCGTATCTCAGCCTGTACAGTTTCGAGCTCGCCAAGCGGCCGTTTGTGCTTGACGCGCACGTTGACGAGCTTTTGCGGAAATGTTTTCATCTGCTCCGCCAGCGCATCCAGCGTCTGCCCTGAATCACGGACGATTTGAAGCACCTGTAAAGCCGTCAACAGCCCGTCGCCTGTGGTCGCATATTCAGAGAAGATGACGTGTCCCGATTGCTCTCCCCCAAGCGATGCACCCCGGTTCAACATCTCTTCGAGCACATACTTGTCGCCGACCGGCGTGCGCAACATTCGTATACCGCAACTGTCGAGCGCTTTTTCAAGACCCAGATTCGACATGACGGTGGCGACCACCGTGTCGCCGGTCAGTGCTCCCCGGCGCTTCAAGGCAGACCCTGCGAGAAAAAGAACCGCGTCGCCATCGACAACTCTGCCCGCGTGCGACACAAACAGGGCACGGTCCGCGTCGCCGTCGAAAGCGATCCCCAGGTCGGCGCCCGAAGCGAGAACGCATCCGCGCAAACCCTCTAAGTGCAGGGAGCCGCAATTTAAGTTGATATTGCGGCCATCGGGAGCTGTCCCCATCCATTCGACCTTTGGTCCCAGCCGCTCAAACAGACGTGGGGCGATTTCCGTCGCTGCGCCGTTTGCGCAGTCAATCACCAAGTGAAACGGCAAATAACCCCGCACCGTCGCCGGCGAGATAGTCAACGTAGAGATTGTCCAGTCCCGGGTCGATGCCGAGAGACTTCGGAACAGCGTCTTCGCCAGCTGTCGCTCCACTGCTGCATCAGGCGTTCCAGTTCGGCTTCGATTTCATCTGCGAGTTTGTAGCCGGAATGGCTGATCACCTTCAGCCCATTGTCGTGATAGGGGTTGTGGGAGGCAGAGATCATTACCCCTGCAACAAACGGGCCGGTCCGGGTGAGGTACGCAACACCGGGAGTTGTGATGACACCCGCGAAGCGGGCACTGACGCCCGCACGTCCAAGCCCTCCCGCAACCTGGGCCGCAAGCCACGGGCCGCTCTCGCGGGTATCCATTCCGACCAGCACTTCGGGGTGCGCCAGCTCCGTTGTATGTTGCTGCCTGGCCCACATTCCGAGAGCCATCCCGAGCGAATGCGCTGTTCTGGCATCCAGCGGCGGCTCTCCCGCAACGCCCCGAATGCCGTCGGTACCAAAAAGCTGTCTTGCCAAATTTGCTCCGCGGGAAGTCTCTTGTGATTTAGGTGAGGAAGACTCCGCTAAAGTCTCATCTTACCCGCCCCTGGGCCTCGTAGCGCGTGCGCAATTGCCCTTTTTGGGGGAGGATTAGAATCGTAATGGACAAGGATGAATATCTCAGTCAAGAGCGAATATGCGCTCAAGGCTGTTTTTGATCTGGCTTCTCAATCTCTCGCAGCTCCGCACGGTTCCGCGGCGATGGCGCCCGTGAAAATAGCAGATATCGCAAGACGTCAAAAGATTCCTCAAAAATTTTTAGAGCTCATCCTGGCTGGCCTCAAGCAAGGCGGTTTCGTTGATTCGCGCCGCGGAGCCGAGGGCGGATACCTCTTGGCTCGATCTCCTGACGCCATTACGGTCGGCGAAGTACTGCGAGCCGTCGAAAACATCAAGGGAAATTCGCGGGCGCACCGTGACGATCCGTTTGCAGAAATTTGGGGCCGCGTGGACGACGCGGTTTCGGGGGTTCTCGATCAAACCAGTTTTGCCACCCTGGTGCGCAGTTGGCAGGAAAAGCACACGCAGTACGTTCCCAACTGGGAAATTTGAATTCAAGAAGCCAGCCGGGAAAGGATCACTTGGTTTATCAAGACAATTCCTTCAGCATTGGCCGCACACCATTAGTAAAACTGAATCGCTTGGTGGATGGAGCCAAAGCCACGGTTCTCGGGAAGGTGGAGGCGCGCAATCCTTCATTTTCCGTTAAGTGCCGGATTGGCGCGGCCATGATATGGGACGGAGAAGAGCGTGGCGTGCTCAAACCCGGCATGGAAATCGTGGAAGCGACTAGTGGAAATACGGGCATCGCGCTCGCCTTCGCGGGTGCGGCGCGGGGATATGCGGTGACGTTAATGATGCCCGATACTATGAGCATCGAGCGCCGCAAGATATTGAAAGTTCTAGGCGCGAAAGTGATACTGACTGAGGGTGCCAAAGGGATGCAAGCTGCCCTTGCGGCGGCGGACGAATTACGTAATTCCGACCCCGGCCATTACTTCATGCCGGAGCAATTCAAAAATCCTGCCAATCCGCGCATTCACTTTCAGACGACTGGCCCGGAGATCTGGGAGGATACCGAAGGCGGAATCGACGTGCTGGTTTCGGGCGTAGGCACGGGCGGCACCATCACTGGCGTGACGCGCTTCATACGCGGCGAAAAGAAAAGGCAAATCACAACGGTCGCAGTCGAGCCTTCAACCAGCCCCGTGATTACGCAGACGCTCAATCACCAGGAACTGACTCCTGGACCGCACAAAATTCAAGGTTTAGGAGCCGGCTTCATACCGGATACGCTCGATCTTTCGGTCGTAGATCGAGTGGAGCAGGTGACAAACGAGGAATCGATCGATATGGCCCGCCGCCTTGCAATGGAAGAGGGACTACTGAGCGGAATTTCCTGTGGAGCGGCCGTCGCAGCAGCCGTCCGCATCGCGAAGGAGCCGGAAACGGCCGGGAAGACCATCGTGGTCATTCTGCCCGATGCCGGTGAGCGGTATCTCAGCTCGCCCCTTTTCGAAGGCATGTTCGACTAATTTCTGGGCAGAATTTTTAATCCTGGAGTAACCTCACCCAAGCCGGATTGCGTTCTATAGGTACATCCCCGTAACGACGCGGGCGCTTACCCCAAACCCGAAACCCCCAAGCGCCCGCACCTCCCTCAATTTCGTTGCGGGCAGAGGACGTTCACCAGCAGTCTCTTGGCGCGCGCAGGTGCGTTCATAGCCTCGAATCGCCCTTCCCGATCGCTGTTGGCGGACAGGTGCGAAACGGTACGATGGCTACGCGACCAAATTCTTGCATTGGCCGTCCTGAACGTTTACACAATGCGATCTCGACGTCGCTGGTTCATTCTTATCCTGGCCTGGGTGTTGTCAGGCGTGGGACTACTTCCTGTGTTGTTTCATCTGCAAGCTCCGCTCCCTCGGGCTTCCAGATCGCAGGTTGCTGTGCAGATTGCCTGGGGCGCGGCGCTTCTTAGGCGCTTCTTATATGTTTTCTGATCTATCGCGGCGAATCGCGCCTACTTACACGCCGACACGCGGCTGCTTTAGCACTGACCGTCTTGCTTCTCACGGCGGTTGTGAACAATGTCCACCGCCACTATGTCGATGACGCAACCTCTCTCTTTCCCGACAGGACAAATGAAGACTGGCAAGAGGCAGTTCAGAACACTGTCATAAATCTTCGCCCAGTTGTCCCTCCTCACTCGTATCGATTTCTTCCGAATGCAATCGTGAGGTGGATTCAGATGGGTCATGTCAGTTTCAGAGCCGCTGCAGATATTTATCGGCTCTTGGCGGGTCTCCTGGAGTTCTACGCTGTTTACCGCTTTGCACGACTGTTTACCAGCTTCAACGGTGGCGTGCTTGCAATGTTATTAGTAGCTGCCGTTATCCCGTGACCTTTGAGTGGTATGCGGGCCAGTTGACCGACCCACCGTCCCACCTGTCATTTGTTCTTGCGTTCATCTTTTTGGAAACAGAGGAGTTCGCTTTTCTCTTAACGACGCTCGTAATTGGATCGTTGGCCAAGGAAACAGTTCTGGCGCTTTCCGGTTATTACATCCTCTTCTGCCGAAAACGAAATCGCTATCGCGTGAAAGCTGTTTGTCTGGGCGCCGCGGCATTGGCATCGTACCTGGGGGTGCGCTATTGCGTTTTGCACAGCAGTATGCAATATCAGGACATCAGCGGCGTGAACGCAAGCCACATGCTTGAAAACCTCCGCGATGAGCGATGGCCAGAAGTCGTTAGCCTGACTCTGCTCGGCCCAATCTATTTCCTGGTGCTCTCATGGAAAGACACTCCGGGTTCGTTAAAGCGATTGTACTTTTATCTACTGATTACGTTGTTCGTCTCCAGTGTTTGGTTTAGCTGGCTCGTCGAAACACGGAATTTCGTACCGGCCGTTATTGTCCTCGCGGTGATTGCGGCCCGTTTCTGTGCTGGGCCCTCGGACCGCACGGATGTCGAGCGCCCGCGAACAGAAAGTCCTACTTGATGCGCGATCAGAATCCGTTGTCTCGAGAGTGAGTAGCTTAAATCGGAAGTGCTGCCGGGTCGCCGTGACATTTTCGAGAAGAGACGTGAAGGAAGGCGCTGCTGGTTCCGGCGCGCGCGGGCTATGAAAAATTCAATGCTCTTTTCGATGTCGCCACGGTGTACAGGTCGAGAGATCCAGGATTGTTCGTTAGCCCTCCGAGCCCGCAAGTAAGCGCGCCTTTCCAGATCGAAGTGTTACACTCGCCTCCGACACGATGAAGAAACGCACTTTCGCATGGCTGCTCGTCCTCTCCTCGGCGTGGATTTCCGTAGACGCTCAGCCGGATGCGGCGGCCGCGCGGCCCATTGTGCTGCATGCGGCGCGATTGCTGGACATCGAAACCGGGCGCGTGCTCACTCCAGGCGAAGTATTGGTAACTGGCGAACGGATCTCCGCGGTGGGTTCCTCCGTTGAACATCCCTCCGGGGCCGAAGCGATCGATCTCGGCGACACGACTCTTATGCCCGGGCTGATCGACGCGCACGTACACCTGTTTTTGCATCCAGGTGCCGAAGATTTACAGACCGTAGAGGAATCCGTGCCGCAGAGGACCATCACGGCGGTGCTCCAAGCTCGCGCGGACCTGATGGCGGGTTTCACGGCGGAGCGCGATATGGGCACTGAAGGCGCCGGCTCCGCCGATACAGCCGTCCGCAACGCCATCAATGAAGGTTCGGTGCCGGGGCCGCGGCTGCGCATCAGCGGAAACGCGATCGATATCCTCGGCGGCCACGAAGACGCAATTCGTTTTAATCCCGCCCAGCATGTGCTTTCAAACGCCACTTATGCGAACAACGTCTTCGAGCTCATCACCGCCATACGCGAGCAAATCAAGGAAGGCGCGGATTTCATCAAGATGTATGAGACCGGCCGCGATTCACTCGAGGACGGGCGCTTTCATACGCGGTATCAGTTCAGCGAAACGGAATTGGCGGCTGCCGTGCACGAAACGGCGCGCGTGGGTACACACGTCGCAGTCCATGCGACCGGGGAGCCCGGCGCGCTTTATGCCGCTCAAGCAGGCGTGGCTTCTATCGACCATGCACTGCAACTGAGCGCCGAAACCATGCGGCTCATGCGTGAAAAGCAGATTCCCGCCGTTCCGACATTCACCATTTTCGAGTATTTCGCCGATCATGCCTCTTCTTCCCCGCAAGCGGCTCGGGAGCGCGCGTTTTTCGACTATCATGCCCGCGAGTTCCGGAATCAGCTTGCTGCAGGCGTGCCCATGGCCGTTGGCACCGATGTCGGTCCGTTTCCGCATGGCACGCAAGCCAGGGAATTGGTGCTGATGGTCAAATTCGGAATGACGCCGCTTGCTGCGCTGCAAGCGGACCTGCTCAACGGCGCAAAACTGCTGGGCTGGGAGCGGCAAATCGGAGCGCTGAAAGCAGGTTATTTCGCGGATATTATTGCTGTCCCCGGCAATCCGGTTGAGGACATCGGCGCTTTGGAGAAAGTTTCATTTGTGATGAAGGGCGGAGTGGTCTACCGCCGCTGAATCACCGTTTGCCGCCCATCGTAACGGCTCCCAAGTTAGGCTTCGAGAACATTCGCAGGTCCAGATCGACATTTTGATCGAGCTTGGAAATCCTAATATGTTCAGCTTTGCGGCCGGGCTCGTCCGTCGAATGCACGATCTCGAACGGAAATAGAACCCCATCTACTTTCTTGTAATCGGAAAAGTCGGTGATGAATTTGTAATATGCCGAAACCACGCCGAAATCTTCGACGCGGACCAGAAGGTGGTTTGAATGGTCAAAATAGAACTTAGTCGAACCGATGTTGTTCGGTGCAACCAAAACATCCATTGCTTCGCCGTCGATCCGCTCGGGCGGCGCGGCGTCCACCTCGGAATATAAATCCTTCAAGTGAGCATAGCGAATCGGATTCGCATTCATCTCTAATTCCGTCTGCTCGGTTTTCGGCAGTTTGGTGAGTTTCTTTTTCTTAGAAAGCACCCATCCGCTGCTCCCATCGAATGCCCGCTTTTCACCATTGCTCTCGCGCAGCACCTTGTTGGGCTTGGCCCAATAATAAGTGACGTTGCCGATAAGATGCCCTTTTGCCTTCAGCTCGCGAGTTTGTATCTTATCTAGCGCGGCCTTCCCGCCGAGAGCACTTACATAACGGTTTAGAACCAGGTCAATTGCTGGCGGTCGATCCTGCGCATGCAGAGCCGTTGAGACGTACAGAAAACAGGAGAAGAGTAAAGCGAACTGGATTTTCACTGCATTAACAAGGAAATTTCAAAACTGCAGCAGACGTTCGCCTTCTTTCACAAGATCGCGCACCTGCGGAAGAATCTCGTCTTCAAGTTGCGGATTATAGGCGATCCAGGTATCTAGGGCGCCGACCCTGCCCACTGGCGCATCAAGATCGGTAAACAATTCGTTTGCAATGCGGGCGGCAAGTTCTGCGCCATAGCCCCATGAGAGGGTATCCTCATGCGCGATTAATACCCGATTCGTCTTTTTCACCGAGGCGCTAATTGCTTCCCAATCGTAAGGCGAGAGTGACCGCAGATCGATCACTTCGACCGAAGCATCATGCTGGTGCTGCTCAATCTGCAGGGCCGCTTGAAGCGATTTCTGCACCAGAGCTCCATACGTGACGATGGTGAGGTTCTGCCCCAGTTTTACCGTCTTAGCTCTTCCAAATGGCACCGTGTAATCCGGGCCGGGGTCGGGCGCGCGGTTATACGGCTCCCGATATAGCTTCTTATGCTCCAGAAACAGCACCGGATCATCGCTTCGAATGGCGGTGCGCAGCAGCCCGCAGGCGTCGAGCGCATTGGAGGGAAATACCACCCGCAGCCCGGGAAGATGCGTAAACGTCACCTCGCCGCATTGGCTGTGATAAATGGCGCCCCCGGTGAGATATCCGCCAATCGGCACCCGAATGACCATGGGGCATGAAAATCCATTATTGGATCGCCAACGGAACGTGGCCACCTCGTCGCGGATTTGCATCATCGCCGGCCAAATGTAATCGAAAAATTGGATCTCCGGAACAGGCTTCAAACCACGCACGGCGAGTCCCACGGCACGGCCGACAATCGAAGCCTCCGCAATAGGCGTGTTGAAGCACCGCTTGCTCCCGAACTCGCGCTGCAAATTGACGGTCGCTTTGAAAACGCCACCTTTGCCTTTCACTTCGTCGAGGTATTGCTCACGGCTGCAATCGGCCACATCTTCCCCGAATACAACGATTCGATCATTGCGGCGCATTTCTTGGGCTAAGGTCCGATTGATGGAATCAATCATCGTGCGCGGCTCGCCACTGTATTGCGGCTCTGCTTCAAAACTCTCCGACGTGGGATCGACCGTCTCCGAGTATAAATAAGTAAATGCCGATCCGCGCGGCGGCGGCGCTTCCGCGAGAACACGCTGCGTAATTTCCGCCACTTCTGTATCGATTTCGCGAATCATGCGCTCAATTGCCGGCCGGTCCACATATCCTTCGTGAATCAGAAACTCGGGGAATGTGGTGAGCGGGTCGCGCGCAGCCTCCTGCTCACGCTCGGATTTGGGTTTGTACGCCCGCTCATCGTCAGAAAGCGAGTGCGAATAAGGCCGGATGACCGAGGCATGCACCAGCGCAGGGCCTTGCCCGGCGCGGCAATATTCGGCGGCGTGGTTTAGCGCTCGATAAGAATCGATGAAATTCGTGCCGTCCACTTCCAGTCGCAACAGCCCGGGAAAACCCTCCAGCAGCCGAGCGATATTTCCTCCGGCCGTCTGCCGTTCTACCGGAACAGAGATGGCGTAGCCGTTGTCCTCAACCAAGACCAGGAGCGGCAATCGTTCCAGGCAGGCAATGTTGATCGTCTCCCAGAACTCGCCTTCGCTGGTCGCACCTTCGCCGGAGGATACCAGCGTGATCTCGCCGGAGCCGGGTTGTAGCAACATGCTCGCTTCGGCGCAACCGATGGCGTGCACATATTGCGTGCCGGTAGGCGAGGATCCGGTAATGATATGCAACTGCGGAGACGACCAATGGGAGGGCATTTGCCGTCCACCCGAGTTAGGATCGCGCGCCGCTCCCACTGCCGCGAGGAGCATATCTTCGGCCGTAGCGCCCAATGTGAGTGCCAAGGCCCGGTCGCGGTAGTACGGCAGCACCCAATCGAAACCGGGACGCAAAACCAGACCAGCCGCCACCTGCACCGCCTCGTGTCCGGCGCCGCTGATCTGAAAGAAGATACGATTCTGCCGCTTCAGCATCACTTCCCGATCGTCCAGGCAGCGTGCGAGGTACATGGTCCGGAATGCCTGGATCAGGGTCTCGCGGCTCAGCTCCGGTGCTCCGTCGCGCGACGGCGCGGGCGCAAGCTGTAGGCTTTGGGCCGGGGTGGTCACCACTCGCATTATCGCCCGACTCGCGCAGGCAATTCTACTTCCCTTGTTACGATGGAGGCTAATCCATGCTTTCCGAGGTGATCGAAGAAGGACTTACATTCGACGACGTTCTTTTGCAGCCCGCGCATAGCCAGGTGGTCCCCGCCGACGCCGACACCACTACCCATCTCACGCCTAAAATTCAGCTTAAGATTCCAATTGTCAGCGCTGCCATGGACACAGTGACCGAATCCCACATGGCCATTGCGCTCGCCCAGCAGGGCGGCATAGGGATCATTCACCGCAACATGCCTGTGGAAAAGCAGGCCGAGGAAGTGGACCGCGTGAAACGCAGCGAGAGCGGGATGATTGTCGACCCGGTGACCATCGAGCCGGAACGCAAAATCGCCGAAGCGCTGGAGGTGATGAAGCGCTATCGCATTTCCGGCGTACCGGTTACCGATAACGGTAAACTCGTCGGCATTCTCACGAATCGTGATCTTCGTTTTGAGACCCGCTACGATCTTCCGATTTCCGAGGTGATGACCAAGGAAGATCTCATCACCGTGCCGGTGGGCACCACACTCGAAGACGCGCAGAAGATTCTACATAAGCACCGGGTCGAAAAATTGCTCGTGGTGGACGACGAATTCGCGCTGAAAGGGCTAATCACGGTCAAGGATATTCAGAAGAAGTTGAAGTACCCGAATGCTGCCAAAGACGCCCAGGGGCGGTTGCGCGTGGCGGCCGCGATTGGCGCGACGGGCGACTTCCTCGAACGCGCTCAGGAACTGGTGCGCAGAAAGGTGGACGTGCTCGCGATCGATTCCGCGCACGGCCACAGCCAGCGTGTTTTGGACGCGCTCGCGGCGGTGAAACACAAACTGCCGGAAGTGGAAGTTCTTGCCGGCAATGTTGCATCGTATGAAGGCGCGCGCGACCTGATCGCCCGCGGTGCTGCGGGTGTGAAAGTCGGCATCGGGCCGGGGTCTATTTGCACCACGCGCGTAGTCAGCGGCGCCGGAGTGCCGCAGATTACGGCGGTAGCGGAGTGTTCGCGGGCAACGCGCGAGGGCGGTGTGCCGCTGATCGCTGACGGCGGCGTGAAGTATTCCGGCGACATTACGAAAGCCATTGCCGCGGGCGCCGACTGCGTGATGATCGGCAGCCTGCTCGCCGGCACCGATGAAAGCCCGGGCGAAACAATTCTTTATCAAGGCCGTACTTTCAAGAGCTATCGCGGTATGGGATCGATGGGTGCGCTCCCGCACGGCGGCGCCGAGCGCTATTCGCAGCAGACCGACAGCGGCAAACTCGTGCCCGAAGGAATTGAGGGCCGTGTCCCCTATAAAGGCCCCGTGGCCGAAATGACTTTTCAGCTCGTAGGCGGGTTGCGCGCCGGCATGGGCTACACCGGTTGCCGCACCATTCACGAGTTGCAGCAGAAAGCGAAGTTTCTTCGCGTCACTGTTGCCGGCCTTCGCGAAAGCCACGTTCACGACGTAATCATCACCAAAGAAGCACCCAATTACCGGATCGAGTAAGCGGATTTGAGACCGTTTGCGAATCAGTGAAGAGGACCTAGTGTACCGGTCCCGTCTTGGCGGGAGTAGCTCGAACCTTACGAATACTGATGCGCAGGATCTTTACGGGCGTCAGTGGCTTGTCTTGCTCGTCGCGTGGTACTTGTGAGATCGCATCCGCTACGTCCTGCCCGGAAACCACCTCGCCGAAAATCGAATAGTGCCCGTTCAAGTGCGTCGCCGGCGCGACCGTGATGAAGAATTGGCTGCCGTTCGTATTCGGGCCTGAATTGGCCATCGCCAAGACGCCGGCCTGACTGAAATTGTGGTCGGGCGAAATTTCGTCTTCAACCTGGTAGCCGGGAGTGCCTTCACCTGTGCCGACCGGATCGCCGCCCTGGATCATAAAACCCGGAATTACCCGGTGAAAAGTAGTACCAGAATACAGCGCAGTGTGCATGATTTTCCCTGTTTCCGGATTGGTCCATTGCTTCGTGCCGGTGGCTAAACCGCGGAAATTCGCAACCGTCTTCGGAGCGTCTTTTTCGAACAAGCGGCATACGATATTGCCCATGGATGTATAGATCACGGCATATAGGCCGGGCTGTGACGGAAGTGCGACGGCCGGCTCTGTGGAGTTTTTGCTTTTCGCGGGGGCAGACGGTTCCTTTGCCTGCGGGTTTGTGCCTGCCGCGAGGGAAAAGGCTAATGCAACGAAAGTAGCGAGCAGCGTCGAGAGACATCGCATGTAGGCGAGTGTATACGAGCCTGTTCGAAGCGAGTTCAAATTTTCAAATTTCCATTGACGGCGGCGTATTAGGGTGTAGAATAACTGAAATTTTATTTAAGTGTAGCGGTGCTACACGCGAGGAGGTCTGCCGTGCTCGTTAAAGTTACTGCTTCTTGCCTCTGCTGTCTCTCCAGTGCGGGGATTCTCACGTGGTCGCAGAATATAGGGGAGAGCAGCACGCCCGCTTTCACCACCCTCGTGAATTTCAACGGGGTCGATGGCGGCTATCCCCTAAATGGGGCTTTTATCCAAGGGCTGGACGGGAACCTGTACGGGACAACTTCCGATCACGGTTCCGGCACCGTTTTCAAAGCACCCCCACGGGCACGCTGACCGTACTCAGCAGTGGCCTCGAGGGTGCCGGGGCTGGGCTCGTGCAGGCCACTAATGGAAATTTCTACGGGACCACGACGGACGGCGGGTCCAACGGCGATGGGACTGTCTTCGAAATCACTCCAGAAGGCAAGCTGAGCACATTGCACAATTTCGCGGGTCCTGATGGCGCACAACCCGGCGCAGCACTGGTGCAAGCCGCCAATGGAAACCTCTATGGCACAACCAGCGCCGGTGGAGCGAGCACCCCTTGCGATGGCGGTTGCGGTACGGTTTTCGAAATGACACTCGCGGGCAAGCTGACCACTTTGTATAGCTTTTGCACCCGCGAGAAGTGTGACGACGGCTCTATTCCTTCCGGAGGGCTGGTGCAAGCCACTAGCGGAAACTTCTACGGCACCACCTCTAGCGGGGGAACGAGCACGAATTGTGTCGGTGGCTGTGGCATAGTATTTCAGATCACATCCGGAGGCAAACTGACGGTTCTGCACAGTTTTCAGCGCGACATCTATGATGGGGCGAGCCCGAACGGGCTGGTTCAGGCTACGAATGGGAACCTCTACGGAACAGCGAGTGAGGGTGGTGCGAGTGACCATGGCACCGTCTTTGAAATCACCCCTGAGGGCGCGCTGGTAACGCTGTACAGCTTCGGTGGCGCGAATGGGTTCCCGAATGCCGGACTGATGCAGGCCAGCGACGGAAATTTCTACGGGACAACTCTAGGTGGCGGGGCCCACAACGACGGCACCATTTTCAAAATCACATCCGCGGGCGTGCTGACCACGCTGCACAGCTTGACGGAACTGACGGTGAGAACGTCGACGCTGCGCTGCTGCAAGCCACCAACGGAATTTTGTATGGCATAAATTCCTTTGGCGGCGCCCACAACTTCGGCACCATTTTTAGCTTAAATGTGGGACTTGGCCCTTTCGTGGAAACACGACCGACCTTCGGCACCATAAAATCGTCTGTCGAGATTCTGGGAAACGATCTGACTGGCGCGACCAGCGTCGCCTTCGAGGGGACCCCGGCCAAGTTCACGGTTGTCTCGAGTTCTGAGATCACCGCCACCGTTCCAACCGGCGCGAGTACCGGGAAGGTCGCGGTGAAAACACCCGCCCGCACACTGTCGAGTAACATCGTTTTCCGCACGCCAGCGTTTACCACTCTTGCAGCTTTTGACTCTAGCAACGGTTCTAGCCCCAATGCATTTCTCGTCCAGGGTACCGACGGCGCCTTCTACGGGGCAACTTTTGAGACGCTCTTCAAAATTAGAGAGTCGGGCCAACTAACCACGTTGTATACCAGCCTGCAATCGGTCGGAGGGCTGGTGGAAGGCTACGACGGGAACTTCTATGGGACAACGGGTCTTGGCGGAGCCAACCAAAACTGTAATGACGGCCAGGGCTGTGGTACGGTCTTCAAAATCACGCTAGAAGGCACCCTGACCACGCTGCACAACTTTAACGGTAATGACGGAAACGGCCCGGGGGCGCTGGTGCAAGCCACTGACGGGGACTTCTACGGGAGCACCCGGGCTGGGGGACCATCCACCAGCAGCTGTGAGATCCGCTGTGGCACGGTCTTCAAGATCACGCCAGGAGGCACGCTCACGACGCTGCACTTCTTCGAAGCTACCGACGGCCAAGGCCCTGTGGCTCTGCTGCAAGCCAGTGACGGAATTTTTATGGAACAACTTCCACGGGCGGGGCTCACGCCGGTGGTACGGTATTTGAAATTACCCCGGCTGGCAACCTGACTACTCTGTACAGCTTTTGCGCCCAGCAGATGTGTACAGACGGCTTTAGCCCCGGGAGTCTGATTCAGGCCACTAACGGCAACCTCTACGGGGTCACTGTCAATGGTGGAGATTACCTCAATAATGGCACCGTGTTTGAAATCACCCCAGAGGGCACGCTGACCACATTGCACCGTTTCGACGGCGTGGATGGCGCGAACCCGAATGGGCTGGTGCAAGGCAACAATGGGAACTTCTACGGGACAACAACGACTGGAGCTCAAAATAGCTGCGAATACGGATGTGGCACGGTCTTCGAAATCAGCCCGAGGGGTACGCTGACCACACTACACAGATTCGACTTCACTGACGGCAATGGCCCTGGCGGGCTGATTCAAGGCACCGACGGCGACTTCTACGGGAGTACCAACAGCGGTGGCACGAATGGCGCCTGCCTCACCTATGGCTGTGGTACGATTTTCAGCCTGAACGTGGGCCTGGCCCGTTTGTCGAAGCACGGCCAAACTCCGGCAAAGTAGGAGCGGCCGTCGAAATCCTCGGAAACGATTTTATGTACGTTACTGACGTCACCTTCAACGGCGTCGCCGCCAACTTCAAAAGTGGTCTCAAATTCGGAGATCACTACCGCCGTTCCGGATGGCGCGACCACTGGCAATATCGAGGTGAAAACACCCAACCGGACGCTGTTGAGTAGCCAGGCTTTCCGCGTGCCGTAGTTTTCAATCTCCGTCCAAAGAGGCTCGCGTCTGTTTTGGCACAGCCATACAGAGATCTCCGGGAACTTAACACCAGGGCGTGATTGTAACTGGACGGCTGCATCTCCTACAATTTAAATAAGCACTCACACCATGAAGTTCCTATTCGCGCTGGCCCCTGTCGCCGCCCTTCTGTTGCTGACCTCTTGCAGCCAAAGCCCTCAAAAGCTGATTTCCGTCGCCAATAAGTACCACGCTCAGAAGAGATATAAGGAAGCATCAATCCTTTATCAGAAAGCAATCTCCAAGGATAAGACCAACGCGGAAGCATACTACCGCGAGGGCTTGAATCTGCTGGACGACAGGAATCCTGGTGAAGCAGCCAAATTTCTCCGCCGCGCCGTCGATCTCAAGCCCGATAACGTGGACGCGGAGGCGAAACTGGCCGAGATTTATCTCGCCGCCTATGCCCAGGATTCGAAGAAGTTTAAGGCCCTCCTGCCGGAGATCCGGGAGTTAACAGCCAAGATCTTGCAGCGCCAGCCGGACTCGTTTCAAGGAACCAGGCTGCAGGCTTTTGTTTATCTGGCGGACAAAGACAAGGACAAAGCTGCGGAGTATTTCGCGAAGGCAAACCAGATCAAGCCGTACTCGCGGGATGTGGTGGGCTGGTATGCCGAAACCTTGTACTCGCTGGGCCGGAACGACGAAGCGGACGCGCTGCTGCACGGCATGATTGCGCATGACAAGAGCTGGGACTCAGCTTACGACCTCCTCTTTGTGCAATACAATAACCGGCACGATACCCAAAGGGCGGAAGAAATTCTTCGCGAACGCGTGCAAAACGAGCCCACTAGCGGGGCCGCGCGTGCGAGCCTGGCCAATTACCTCGCCGCAGAGGGTCATTTTGCAGATGGGGAAGCTGTTCTGAAGCAAGCGGCCGACAACCCGAAAGATTTCCCGAACGGCCATCAGTTACTCGGCGATTTCTATTTCCGCGACAAGAAGTACGATGATGCCCTGCAACAATATCAGGCTGCTGTAATAGCCGACCCGAAGACCGCCCTTCAGTCTCAGGAGCGGGTTATCGCGGTCTACACTGTAAGCGGCCGCCATGACGAGGCTGTCGCGCTCGCCAAGAAGCTGGTAGCCGACAATCCCAAGAACTCGGCAAGCAACGAGATGTATGCATCGCTGCTGTTGCAGACGGGAACGCAATCGGACGTTTCTAAATCGTTAGCTGACCTGCAAAGTCTCGTCAAGAATAATCCCGACGACCCGATCCTGCATGTCGATCTGGCGCGCGCCTACTTCGGACTGAATAACACCGATAAGGCTCTGAGCGAAGCGCTCGAGGCGATTCGTCTTGCGCCTAAGGCGATGCCGCCGCGCATTATCGCCGCCCGCCTCTATGAAGACCGTGGCGAACATGCAAAAGCGCTCGAGCAGACCGACGTCGTGCTTGGGGCCGAGCCGCGCAATCCGGAAGCGCGCCTGGTTCGCGCGCGGGCGCTCATTGGCATTAATCAGCCCGATAAGGCGCAGCCGGATTTAGAAGCGTTGGTCAAAGAGTTCCCGCAGATGAACGATCCGCGCCTGCAACTGGCGGACCTGTACCTAAGCGAGAAGCAATATGACAAAGCGGCGCAGCAGTTTACCGAAGTATGGAAATCGACGCCGCCAGACAATCGCGGATTTGTCGGCCTGCAAGGCGTCAAACTTGCGCAAGGACACGCAAACGAGGCGATTGCGGCAATGCAAGATGTTGTTAACAAGAATCCCAAGATCCTTGGCTTCCGCTACCAACTGGCAAATTTCGAAGCAACCGCCGGGACGAAGGTCATGGCTTCCGATCAGGGTCGTGCGCGACAGCTCTTTGAGGAAGCTGCAGACAATTACAAAGAGATCCTGAAGACGACAACCAATTCGACCGACGTTTGGCTGCGTTTGGGTGCGCTGCAGCGGCAACTTGGCGAGTACGATGCGGCGCTTGCGTCATTCGAACAGGCTTCGAATGCAAGCCCGAAAAATCCAGCGGCGCTGCTGAATCAGGCTACGCTGCTCGAATCGCTGGGTAAGACCAAAGAAGCGATCGTCGCATATAACAAGGTGCTGGGCGTAGATCCTGAAAACGCCTTGGCCATGAACAACCTTGCATTTCTGAACGCCCAAACCGGGACGAATCTGGACCAGGCGATGACTTACGCCGAGCGCGCGAAGAAGCAATATCCGGACAATCCCGATATTACGGACACGCTTGGCTATGTGTATTACCAAAAGAACCTCAACAATGAGGCTGTACGCATCTTCCGGCAGATCGTTCAAGATCATCCGCAAAATGGCACCTTCCATTTTCATCTGGCGATGGCTCTGTTGAAGCAAGGTGATAAAGACGGTGCCCGCTCGGAAGCCGAGAAAGCTCTCAAAGACACTTCTCAGCCAGACCAGCAGAACAAGATCCGCTCTTTCGTGAGTCAAATCGGCTGATCGCCTTGCTGGAGCAGGCCGGGAGCATCACGCGCCAGGAGTACCCATCCGGCCACGGCTATCTTTCACGATATCCCTCCATCCGCTATATTGCGCCCTTCGCAGCGTTTCTTTTCTTCTTAGTGCTTGGGCCCCGTCTTCCGCTTGACCCCCGCGTGGAAGCGCCGGTCAGAGTCATGTTGCTGGGTGGTATCTGTTGGGTCTGCTGGCCGCATGAGATCACGCTCCGGCCATCCCGCTGGGTTCTAAGCATCGGGATTGGAGCAGTTGTCTTCGCCCTGTGGATCGCGCCGGATCTGTTGATTCCCGGCTACCGGAATTTTCTGCCGTTCTCAAATGGCGTGATTGGGCATGTGCATTCTTCCATGCGGGCCGAAGCGCTCCATAGCGCCTGGATGTTGAGCTGGCGCAGCGCCCGCGCCGTGATCATCGTACCTCTGATCGAAGAGCTTTTCTGGCGCGCTTGGATGATGCGATGGCTGATTGATTATCGTTTCACGAGTGTGCCACTCGGCGCGTATGCGCCCTTCGCGTTCTGGGTAACTGCGATTTTATTCGCTTCCGAGCATGGTCCATATTGGGACGTTGGATTGCTCACAGGCATCACTTACAACCTGTGGATGATCCGCTCAAAATCTCTGGCTGATTGCATTCTGATGCATGCCGTCACCAACGGGTTGCTCTGCGCGTATGTCATTGCGACGGGTAACTGGCAGTACTGGCTGTAAGCGTCAGTTCGAAACGTCGTGCAGGTGCTACAGTCAACAGTCAGGAGATTCCTCCAACCTTCAATCATGCCTTGCCTCCTAGCCCTGCTCGCGGTCGCGTTTCCCCGCATCGCAATTGTGCTGCTTTGGCTGTTCACCAACTTCTTTCGGGGAGTTGTGTATCCGATTCACGGGATCGTCATTCCGGTGCTGGGCTTTCTCTTCCTCCCATTGACCCTGATTGTCTACACATTTCTGGAAAAGACCAGCGGCCCACATCTAGGTACGGCTCAGCTCATTTTCGTTTTCATCGCCGTCATCGTCGATCTGGGGCTGGTGGGCGGCGGCTTCCGAGGCCGGCGCGCCTAGCTTCCTCTGCTGCATCCTGCGGAATTGAGAATCGGCCGAGCATTCGCCTACTAGCTTCACGTGGCATTATTCCGCACGTTCAGCGCCGCCATTCAAGGTATTGACGCCCACATCATCGATGTGGAAGTCGATATGTACCCGGCCGGCACAAGCCGCGACTTTGTCACTGTCGGAATGCCCGACGCCGCGGTTAAAGAGAGCCGGGAACGAATTAAATCCGCCCTGCTGAACTCCGGTTTCGGCTATCCGAGCAAGTCCGTCACGATCAATCTCGCGCCCGCAAACGTCCGGAAAGAAGGCGCCGGCTTCGATTTGCCGATGGCCATGGCGATTCTTGGCGCGATGGGCGCGGTGGGACGCGCCGACGATTACATGATTGTCGGCGAACTATCGCTCGACGGCAGTTTACGGCCGGTGCGCGGGGCGCTTTCGATAGCGGTCTGCGCCGCAAGAAAAGGCATTCCCAACTTGCTGCTGCCCGTTGACAATGCGCCGGAAGCTGCGGTTGCCGAAGGAATTCGGGTATTCGGCCTCAAACACCTCGCAGAGGTCGTTCATTTCCTGAATGAACCCGCCAGCTTCAGCCCTGTCTCGGCCGCCATTCCCGAGCAAGATGCGAAATACGCCGAACTCCCTGATTTCAGCGACGTGCGCGGGCAGACCATGGCCAAGCGGGCGCTCGAATTGGCGGCTGCCGGCAATCACAATGTGTTGATGATCGGCCCTCCAGGTTCTGGTAAGACGATGTTGGCCAAGAGATTCGCCGGGATTCTTCCGAAGCTGACTTTTCGGGAAGCTCTCGAAGCCACCCAGGTCCACGGCGTGGCCGGTGTGCTGCCCCCCGGAATCGGCATCTTGCGCGCGCGTCCGTTTCGCGCGCCGCATCACACCATCTCCGATGCCGGGCTAATCGGCGGCGGCAGCGGAAGTGCGCGCCCCGGCGAAGTGAGCCTTGCGCACCAAGGTGTGTTGTTTCTCGATGAGTTGCCAGAGTTCCCGCGCGGAGTTTTAGAGCAGTTGCGACAACCGCTCGAAGAGGGCTCGGTAACGCTCGCGCGCAGCAACGGGACACTGACTTTTCCGGCTCGCATCATGCTGGTAGCCGCAATGAATCCCTGCCCCTGCGGTTTTTATGGCGACAACACGCGCGAGTGCCGCTGCACCCCGGGCATTATTCAGCGCTATCTCGCGAAAGTAAGTGGGCCGCTCCTCGACCGCATTGACTTACACATCGAAGTGCCGGCCGTCCCATATAAAGAACTGCGCGGCAAGACAGACGGCCAAACCTCTGCCCAGATCCGCGAGCGCGTCGAGACTGCCCGCGAAACGCAGCGAAAACGCGGTTTTTATAACTCGCAGATCCCGCCGTCGCATTTGCGAAACTTTTGCGCGCTCGACGAAAGCGGCGAGCGCACCCTCGAAATGGCCGTCCGCCGCATGAATCTTTCCGCTCGTGCTCATGACCGCGTCCTGCGCGTCGCCCGTACGGTCGCGGACTTGGATCACAGCGAGTCTGTTGCCGCAAAACACGTCGCCGAAGCGGTGCAGTGCAGAAATCTGGACCGGAATTACTGGAGCTGAGCTATCACATGGGTTCGGCTCATCAACGTAAACCGCGAGGTGGGAAGTCACAGCGCGAAGAAAAGCACCTCCCAAGGTGATCTGCTCGAAACCGACTAATGCCGAGACGAGCGGCAAGCCGGAGCCGCTCAAACCCCTCCTCGCACGGCCGCAATGAGTCCGGTCACCGCCGAGCCACCATTTCCGCTACCGGACGCCGGTGAGCCGGATCGCGCGATGGGCCCTCATAATCCCAGAGAATCTCCCACCCGGCAAAGAAGCTCCGCAACTCCCCCGGGGCCGTGCGCTTTTCGTTCCAAGTCTCGCCCCGTTCGGGCGTATGTGCAATCGCCAAAACGATGCCGCCCACCCGCACGGCTACCTTCGCCTTCGCAAACAGGTCCCGCTGCAGATAATAAGCGATCACAACCAGATCGAAGGCCTGTTCCGGCAGCATAAAATCTCGCGCAGTCAAGTCTCTGACGTGGCTTTCCACCTTCAACCCGCGCGCAGCCGAACGCGTTCGAACGAGCTCGATAGCGCTCTCCGATCCATCTATGGCCGTAACGTCCCACCCGTGTTCCGCCATGTAAATCGCGTTTCGACCCGCTCCACACGCGAGGTCTATCGATGTGCCGGGTGGAACATTCGCGAGTGTTTCGACCAGCAATATCGTGGGAGCGTGTTCCTGGCCGCTCTCGCCTGCCCGATATTTCTCTTCCCATCCCGCGATATCCATGGCTCTATCATCGCTTCGTACTCAAGCGACCCGTCACCGCCATATCTATGCTGTAAACAAGATGCTTGGTCACCTGACACTAACAACGGCGCTGGATTGCTTGCCTTCGCCCGCAGGCGAGCGCTTCATCGAGCTACTCCAGCACGGTACGCTCTCGATTGAACTCTACGCCCCGCGCGGCGCCGACCCGCAGCAGCCTCACACGCGTGACGAAGTATACGTCATCGCGAGCGGCAGCGGGCAATTCATCGTCGCAGGCGAAACCGAGCCATTCGGCCCTGGCGATGTTCTGTTCGTCTCCGCAAACGTGGAGCACCGGTTCGTCGACTTCACCGATGACCTTGCCGTCTGGGTGATCTTCTATGGTCCCGAAGGCGGCGAGTGACGCGCGCTTACTGATCGAGCGGAAACTCGAAATAGAAAAGATCCTGCCCCGATCGCGCATCATGCATCCCGTTCAGATATAGCTTGTCGCCCGCCTCTGGGCGCGCCTCAAAATAGAAAAACCCGAACGCCGAATCGCCCGGCGGCAACATCTTCGCTGCAAACGCCCGCGTCACAATTTCAGGCGCGTTCAGGGGATTCCCTTTCTTGGGCAGCGGAATCGGCGACTGCACCGGTGGCGGCTTATGCCCGTGCTTTGCCAGAAACGGAATATCCTCCGGGTTCACGGCTCCTGCATGTCGACCATCGCTCGCAACAAGGTTCACTTCCAGGTCGCGCAGATCAATCGCCTTGTCCCGCTTGTTTTCGATTACCACCAAGACGGGTAATACCCCGTACTTCAGCAGATCCGCCTTTTTCCCAAATGCTTGTGCAGTCAGTTCTTCCGTGTCGTAGGCCTTCGCCCCCACCGTCACGTTGTCACCGCTCTGATGCGCGTAATCGGCCGCCGGGCCGGCTCGAAATTCCTTCTCATTGCTGCCCGTTGCAACTGCCGCTGCGATCGCCGCCAACGTTATACTCGAAAGCACGAACCGACCCCCTGGAATCACGCGAGCGCTTCTCCTTTACCGAACCATACAGCTTCTAAGCTTGCCGTTTACCGCCGTCTATCTTGCCGCGCGGCTACTTACACAGCGTGCATACTGGTCCCACTTTCGCGAGCGACTCGGATACCTGCCCCAATTGTTCACTCGGACGAAAGCGGGTTCCATTTGGTTGCATGCAGTCTCAGCCGGCGAGGTCGCCTCCGCCGTTCCTCTGATTCGCACTTTCAAAAAAGCTGAACCCCGCGTTCCCGTTTATCTTTCCACCGCTACCATCGCCGGAAGGAAAGCTGCGGACCGGTTAGTCTCTGAGTTAGCAGACGGCATCTTCTATGCACCATTCGATTATGTCTCCTGCGTACGCCGAGTCTTGCGCCTCATTCGTCCGGCCCTGCTCGTTGTTCTCGAAACTGAAATCTGGCCCAACCTTTATCACGAGACAAAACAAACCGGCGCGGCTCTCGCGATTGTGAACGCCCGCATTTCTGACCGCACTTGGCCGCGCTATCGAAAGCTGAAATGGGTTTTTCATCCTTTCCTTGAGCTAGCAGACATTGTATTTCCGCAAAGCGCTGTGGACCGGGATCGCTACGCGCAGCTCGGCGTAGCGGCATCTAAGCTTGAAGATCCGGGCAACCTGAAGTACGACCTCGCTGCGGTGCAATCCAGCGAAGAAATCCCCACCTTCGGCGCCGACCGAATCTGGATTTGCGCGAGTACCGCAGGACCAAATGAACGCGGAAGCGTGACGCGGCATTCCATCGATGAGGACGACATCGCGATCCGCACCTTTCAAGCGCTCGCAGCCGAATTCCGAGGCCTGCTGATGATCCTTGTGCCTCGCCAGCCGGCTCGCTTCGATATCGTCGGACGCAAGCTGCAGCAGGCCAATGTCCATTTTGTCCGACTGACAAGATTCCGCATCAATCGTAGTTCGTTGCAGCTTCCAGGCGTCTTGCTGCTCGATAGCATCGGCGAATTGGCCGGCGCCTACAGGCTTGCAGACGTGGCTTTCGTCGGAGGCTCAATTGCGCCACGCGGCGGGCATAACATCCTGGAAGCCGCTGCCGCGGAGGTTCCCATCGTCGTTGGCCCTCACATGCAGAATTTCGAAACGGTCACGCGCGATTTTCTCGAAGCCGAAGCAATCATTCAGATCGTGCGCGAACAGGAGTTGCTTCCAGAAGTGCGTGGGCTGCTGGCCGATCGCGCGCGCGCCAAAAATCTCGCGCAGAAGGCCCGGCAGCTCGTCGAGCGCCGGCGTGGAATCTCGCAGCGCATTGCCGCATCCATATGGCCCCTCTATTACGCGGCATCCCTAAAAGCGCGCCATAATCTGCTGGCTTACCCGATTCTCACTTTCGCGGCATTTCTTTGGAACCGAGGTGGACAACTCAAGCGGCGGCGCCATGAGCGCTACGCGGCTTCGATGCCAAACGTCCGTGTACCAGTGGTCAGCATCGGAGCAATCACGGTCGGGGGGTCCGGCAAAACTCCGTTCACGACCTATTTAGCGAATCGCCTGCGCGCCCATAGCAACTCGCCCGCCATTCTCACGCGCGGCTACCGGCGCCAGTCTCCTGCGCGAGACCTGATTCTCCCGCCCGGCGCGAGCGTTCCGACCGCCTTCACCGGCGATGAAGCGCAGATTTTCCTGCGTCACGCCGTCGGCCCGATCGGCATTGGAACCAACCGCTATGAAACCGCGCAGTTCCTGCTGTTTCAATACCCATCGACTAACGTGATTTTTCTCGATGACGGTTTTCAGCACGCGCGAATCAAACGCGATTTCGATGTTGTTGTCATCGACGGGCTCGATCCATTCGGAGGCGAAGACGTCATCCCACTCGGCCGGCTCCGCGAGCCGCTGGAGGCCCTCAGCCGGGCCCATGCCTTTGTCGTCACGCGCGCGCAAAACGATCTCCGCTACGAGGCCATTTCCGCTCGCCTTCGCGAATACAACTCCGATGCCCCCATATTTCGAACCCGTCTGGTTGCTCGTACCTGGCACGATTACCGCAGCCGCGCATCCATTCAGCATCTACCCACCCGCCGCGTTGCTGGATTTTGCGGCCTCGGGAACCCGCAGAATTTTTGGGGAACGCTCGAAGCGTTGGGACTCGACGTCTGCTTCCACTGGGAATTCAACGATCACCACGCCTACAAACGAGTCGAATTGCAGCGCATCGCCCATCAGGCTCGTGCGCACGGAGCGGAAATTCTGGTCACTACAGAAAAAGACCGCATCAACTGTCCCGATCATTTCGCAAACGCCATCGCGCCGCTTGATCTCGCCTGGCTTGAGATCGATATTGAGCTGGAAGACGAATCTGGTTTTTTCAAGCTTCTCGAAAGCCGGCTCGGCTGGCCTGCTACTCCAATTCCGGTCCGCTCGGTGTGATCCGCACCGGCATCACGTGCGTCGCGAGAACGCTTTTCCCCAGGAACGAGACTTGAACAACCTCGCCGTGCTGTGTCGCCTCGCGCTGATATTGATCGAATACAAAATTGCCTAGGGAATAGAAGATCAGTCCGCCTTTGTATTTCTCCTGCGGCTGCACAACATGCGGATGGTGGCCGATGACGAGTGTTGCCCCGGCGTCGATCGCTGCGTGCGCAAAGGCAATCTGTGCTTGATTCGGCCTCGTCATGTATTCCGTTCCGTGATGTATCGAAACGATCACAACGTCGGCGTGCTTGCGCATCGCCATGACGTCTCGGCAAACACCAGCGCGATCAGCCAACGCGATTCGCTTGTCGATATCGTGCCAGTTTCCGTTTTGCTGATCGAACGTGTAGCCCAGAAATCCGAATCGCACGCCGTGCCGCGTCAGTACTACGCCCTCATGCGTCCGCGCCTCGGATTCGCTCGTGCCAAGCGGCTCGATCCTGTGTGCGCGCAGCCAGGCCACAGTATATTCAACCCCGTGCGCGCCGCAGTCGCGCGAGTGATTGTTTGCCGTCGAGGCGACCGCGATTCGCGCCAGTTGCAATCCGGCAATGGCTTCCGGCGGCGCATGAAAAATTAGCCCCGTTTCGAAATAACGCCCCTGATCGGAAAATGGCGATTCCAGGTTGACGAACGCAATATCCGAGCTTGCCATCAGCGGCGCTATTTTGCGGAAGGGCATGGCGGGATCATGGCTCTTGAAGATCTCCCTTCGCACGGCTCTTGAAAACATCACGTCGCCTGCGAAGATCAGGCGATTGTATGCAGGCTCAGGCCGGTACTGCGCAACGAATTTTCGCGGTTTCGTCGGCTGCGTGCAAGAGATCAGCAGCGTGCCGAGAGCGCAGCAGAACGCCGCCCGCACTATAATTTTTGCGCAGCCGCCTGATCGAGAAACCACACTGCCCTATCTGATTCGCGCGTGGCAATCTGGCCCGGGAACTGGAACGGGTCCTCAGGTCCTTTCAGAATGTTGTAAACCGACTCGGCCTTGTCCTGACCGGCTACCTGCAGAACAGTTCGCTTTGCCTTCAGTAAAACACCGGGTAACAGCGTCACGCGATGGCTACGCAACTTCTCAACCCAAACCGCCGCCGCAACGCCCGTGCGATTCGCAATCAGTGGCTCGCCTGGAAACAGGCTCGCTGTGTGCGCATCCGGCCCGATCCCTCGATGCACCAGATCAAAGGCCGGCAGATCATGCTCACCGGCCTCGAAAAACTGCCCGATTTCTTCGATGTACCGGACTGCTGCTTCATCGGGCGTCATCTCGCCGTGAATGCGATGCACGTTGTATTTGGAAATGCGCGCCGGCGACAACAGCGTCTCATTTGCCATTTTGAAGTTACTTTGGTCGTCCGTTGGCGGTACGCAGCGTTCGTCGACCCAGAAGATATGCACATTCGACCAGTCGAAACCCGATTGCGCCAGCTTCGCAAACAGCAGCTTCGGAGTGCTGCCGCCCGAAATCGCAAACGTCGCCTGCTTCTGCGTGCGCAAAGCCTCTGACAGAACCTCGAGCACGTATTTCGCGCATACGGTCGCTGCCTCTTCCGCATTCACGCTGATTCGCAAATCGCCTGTCTTCGCTTCCATCGGCTTAGCCATTCAATAACTCCTGCGCGCGCTCGAATGCAAGATCGAACGACTGGTCCTGGCCGAGCACCGCCAGCTCTTCAGTCATCAACGTCTCTACGCTTCGATCTTTGTAAGTGTATTTGCGGTCGCGCCCGTTGGTCGTGCGAAGCGTCATGCACTCGCCCGTACGTTCAAAATCAATCTGCGTCGAATCGGACTTGAGTGTGATGCACTGGAGCCCAGGCCCTTTTCCCTCGATCGTTCGGAAACTGACGCGCGCCTTATGCGGGGCCGACAACCAGCCTCCCGCGTACAGGGCCGATGCGCACGGCTCTTTGTCTCCATGCGCGATCTCGATTGAGTGAAACGCCGAAAAGTGAAATTCAGGGTTGTCGAAGATATGTGCGATTGGTTCGCGCCACGGAGTCAAGCGCGTCCACTCGAGATCGGCAACAACGCGCCCCCGGCTGCGCCACCGGTCGAGCAGATCGAACATGAACTCCGCCTCTTCGTCTCTCGAATCGATAATGGTCTTCGTTGCGAGGCTCATCACGGCTTCGAGTCCTGCCTTTTGCTGCTTTCTTGCCAAAGGGCTCAGCGCGCCTTTGTGACGGCACCAGAAGATGACCGGCAAGTCCGCCGCGATCAGGCCGGTCAACGTCGGCCCCACGTTGGGCCAGCTCTCCGGCCGTGCGGTAATCTCGATCTGCTCGCAACAGATCTGCTGAGCTTTGCCGAACGGCTTCCAGCATTGCGCGAGCACGCGCGCTTCGAGTCCGCGCTCGGCTTCGCTCGAAACAGCTAGCACGATTCCACGGCTTGGATGTTCGCGCATCAGTTCGGAGATGATCTGCGAAGCTTCAAATCCGTTGTCCGCCTCATCGGTTGCAACAACCAATGTCATGGCGCAGGCGCGCAAAACCGTCGGCTTGCCCTGCTGCTTTTCTTCCTGCCCGAGTGACGTCCAGAGCTTTCCCAAGCCTTTCAAAATCTGTTCCGGCTGCGCGGGAAAAATAATCGCGCTGCTCATGGAATCCTCCATACGTGCCCTTGCCGCGCCAGCATGTCATCCGACGCTTTCGGCCCCCACGACCCCGCGGCATAATTCGGAAAATCGAAGTTCGTGTGCGCCCAAACGTCCAGGATCGGTTGCACAATTTGCCAACTCGCCTCGACCATATCTTGCCGCGTGTAGAGCGTCGGATCCCCCGCCATGGCATCCACCAGCAGTGTCTCGTAAGCGGTGGGTGTGCGTTCGCCGAAGCTCGATCCGTAGTTGAAATCCATCGAGACCGGCCGCACGCGCATTCCGCTTCCTGGACTCTTGGAAAGAAATCGCAGCGAAATTCCTTCCTCGGGTTGAATGCGCAGCACCAACAAATTCGGCCGGACCTCGCGCAAACCCGTCCTGGTCTCTTGTTTGAATAGCCCGAGCGGTGGCGCCTGGAACTGGATCGCAATATCCGTGACGCGCTTGGGCATGCGCTTGCCCGTCCGGATGTAAAAGGGAACATCCGCCCAACGCCAGTTATCGATGAAGAACGTTACCGCGGCGTACGTATCCGTTTGCGAATCCGGATCGACGCTCGGCTCCTGCCGGAATCCCGGTAGATCTTGCCCCCCCACCTTCGCCGGACCATATTGCCCCGCCACCGCATACTTCGGCACATCTTCCGGTTTCATCACTCGAACGGCGCGCAGTAACTTCGCGCGTTCATCCCGCACATTATCGGCATCGAACAAGGTCGGCGGCTCCATGGCAATGGTCGCCATCACCTGGCTCAAGTGATTCTGAATCATGTCCCTGAGCGCGCCCGCTTCCTGGTAGTATCCGCCGCGCCCTTCGACGCCGATCGACTCCGCCGCTGTAATCTGCACGTGATCGATGTAGCGCCGGTTCCACAGCGGCTCAAAGATTCCGTTGCCGAAGCGAAAAGCCAGGATATTTTGAACCGTTTCCTTACCCAGGTAATGGTCGATGCGATACACCGCAGATTCGGCGAAGACCTTGTGAATCTCATCGTTCAGCTTACGCGCGCTATCCAGGTCGTGCCCGAATGGCTTCTCGATGATGACCCGTCGCCACCCATTGCCGCGATTCAGGCCATGCTCGCCGAGCGCCAGCACTGCCTCGGCGTAATAGCTGGGCTGAGTGGAAAGGTAGAACAGCACGTTCCCGAGCGTCTGATGGATCTTTTCGATTTCGTCCAGTTTCCCCCGGATATCGTTGTAAGAAGACGGCTTGTTTAAATCGCCTGGCACGTAATACAGCGACTGCGAAAACGATCTCCACACATCCTCATCGAACGGCGCGTCTTCCAAGAACTTCGCTACCGAGTCCTTCATTCGATCCCGGAACTGGTCATCCGACATCGGCGTGCGCGAGCTCCCCAGGATCGCGAAGTTCGGCGGAATCCGCCGTTCGTAAAACAGCCTGTAAAGGGCAGGCAGCAGCTTGCGTTTCGACAAGTCGCCGCTCGCGCCGAAGATCACTACCGCGCACGGCGGCACGCGACGATCAAAGCGCAACGAATCTTGTAGAGGATTGACCTCTGGAAGCGGCTGGACGACAACGCTCATGATCTCTTTGATGATATGACTCGCGGTAGGTGTCAGCGCAAATTGCAGGGTCACGGACCCTGCGAGGAAATGTTATCAGTGAGGTAACACATGGCAAACGGCAAGAAAGTCATCGCTGTTCTCACGGATCTCATGTTCACGGTCAAAATCCAGGAAGCGGCCAAACGGGCTGGATTCGACCCGGTTTTCGTTAAATCGAAAGAGAAAACCCTGGAGCAGGCGAAGCTCGCGCCCGCCCTCATCATCCTGGATCTGAATAGCTCCGATCCCGACCCGCTTGACGTGATCGACGCGCTCAAAACGACCGCCGAGACACGCAATATCCCGCTGCTCGGCTTCGTTTCGCACGTACAAGCGGATTTGAAGCGCGCGGCGCAAGAGAAGGGTTGCGATATAGTACTTGCGCGATCCGCGTTTTCGCAGAATCTGCCCGCGATCTTAAAAAGATACGAGTAGGTCCGGCGCCAACCAAGGGTCGCGATAACTTGACCTATGAACCGCCGGCAATTCCTCCTCTCGACGAGCGCTGCGCTTCTCGCTCCCAGAACTTCTTTTGCGGCTTCGGCCCGCATCGAAATCCGTCCTCGCGAGCCGATCGGCACTATTTCGCCGCGCATTTACGGCCACTTCACCGAACACATCGGAGGCGTTATCTACGGCGGCGTTTGGGTCGGAGAAAACTCCAAAATCCCGAACACCGGCGGGATCCGGCAGGAGCTAATCGACCGGCTCAAGCCTCTTCACCCGCCCGTGATCCGCTGGCCGGGCGGATGTTTTGCCGATAGCTACAACTGGCGCGATGGCGTGGGCCCGAAAAATCAGCGGCCTCGCCATACCAACTTCTGGGCGAATACGCCGGATCTCTGGAACTCCACCAACACGCCGGGAAAGTTCGACCCGAACGAATTCGGCACCAATGACTTCGCGAGATTCTGCAAACTCGCCAACGCAGAGCCCTATTTCGCCGGTAACGTGCGCAGTCTCAGTCCCCTCGATTTTGATGAATGGGTTGAATATTGCAACTCGCCCGCGGGAAGCACTTCGCTCGCCGATCTGCGAGCGCAGGGAGGTCAAACGGATCCGATCAATGTCCGTTTCTGGGGCGTGGGCAATGAAAGCTGGGGCTGCGGCGGAAATTTTACAGGCGACGAGTACGCAATCCAATTTCGCCGCTTTATCGAATGGGTGCCGAATTACGCGTTAGATCTAAACTTTATCGCTTCCGGCCCGAACGGAGCCGATTATGCCTGGACCCGCAGCTTCTTCCAAAAAGTCACCGAGAAAGACAAAAAGATCCTAAGCAACACCTTCGGCACAGCGCTTCATTACTACTGCGGTACGACGGGAAACGGAATAGCTAACGGGTTCGACACCGCCGGGTGGTACGAAATGCTCGTCAAAGCCAATCGCATGGAAGAGTTGATCCAAAACCATTGGAAGATCATGGGCGAAGTCGATACCGAGCGCCGCGTGAAGCTCGTGGTCGATGAATGGGGCGCCTGGCACAAGACGGATCCGACGATCGCTCCGGGGTATCTTTTCGGTTACTACCCCACTCTGCGCGATGCCCTTGTTTCCGGCATCACGCTGGACACCTTCAATCGCCACGCGGAAAAGGTTGCCATGGCGAACGCCGCTCAGCTCATCAACAACATTCATACTTCGTTTGTGGCCGCGGGTGACCGCTTCACCGTCACGCCCATTTATCACGTCTTCGCGATGTATGCGCCTCACCAGGGCGGCACATCCGTTCGCACCGAAATCTCCGCGCCCCGCCTCGCGTCAGATCTGCCGCAAAACTTGCCTGCGCTCGCCGGCTCGTGTTCGGTGGGTGAAAAACGCGCCGTGCTCACGGTGGTCAATCCGGATTTGAAAAACCATCAGGCGACCCAGATCGATGTGCAGGGCTCTCGCATCGCCGCCGTCCGTGCCACCGTTCTTACTTCACCCGATATGCGCGCGCGCAACACCTTCGATCAGCCGGATGCCGTTCACCCCGTCCCGGACAACAACGCCAGAGTGGCTTCTCCGTTCGTGTACAGCTTTGCGCCGGCTTCTGTCACGCGGCTGGACTTGGATTTGTCATAGAAGCGAAACGATCCCAGACGCTTCGATGTCCTTTATACAATCGGACCACGTATGCCGATACTGATCGCGGCCATCACAGACAGCGGCAAGCTGCTTAGCCTCAGCCCTATCGACATCGCGATTATTGCGGTGTATTTCGTAATGGTGCTGGGGATCGGGTTTTACTTGAAGCGCTTCACGAAAACGGGTGAAGACTTTTTCCTCGCGGGGCGCGACATGAGCTCCTGGATCGCGGGCCTCAGCTTCGTCGCCGCGAATCTTGGCTCGCTGGAGCTGATGGGTTGGGCCGGTTCCGCATATCAATACGGCATCCTCGCCACCCATTGGTATTGGATCGGCGCCATTCCCGCGATGCTGTTTTTGGGCATCATCATGATGCCGTTCTATTACATCTCGCGCACGCATTCGGTACCCGGGTATCTGCAGCTCCGTTATGGCGAGCCGGCGCGCGCGCTATCTGCAATCACGTTTGGGTTCATGACGGTGTTCATGAGCGGCATCAACATGTACTCCATGGCGTTGGTCATGAAAATCATCCTCGGCTGGGACATTCATTTCAGCATTTGGATGTCGTCTCTCACCGTGGCTGTATATGTGTTCCTGGGCGGGTTGCTTTCGGCCATCTTCAATGAGGTGCTGCAATTTTTCCTGATCTGGCTGGGCGCGCTACTGATCCCGATTCTTGGGCTCGTCGAGACCGGAGGATGGCACGGCATGGTGGCGCGCATTTCGCAACGCTTCCCCGGCCAGGACTTCACGCATCTCTGGTCTGGCTTGGGTTCATTTAGCTCGAATCCGATGGGCATTCACTGGACGGGCATTGTCCTGGGTCTCGGGTTTGTGATTTCGTTCGGGTATTGGACGACGGACTTTCTGGTGGTGCAGCGCGTGTTGTCGGCTAAAGATCTGCGCAGCGCAAAAATGGCTCCGGTGATCGGGTCCGTCTTCAAAATGGCCTTGCCGTTTATCGTCATCTTGCCCGGTTTGCTGGCACTTGCGGTTCTACCCGAAAAGCTGGTGGGCGAATCGCAGGCTGTTGGCGGCGCTCATACGTATAACGAGGTATTGCCGCTCATGCTCGCGCGCTATTGCGGTCCTGGCCTGTTGGGCTTAGGCATCACTGCGTTAGTGGCGGGATTCATGTCGGGCATGGCGGGCAATGTGAGCGCTTTCGCGACCGTCTGGACCTACGATATTTACCGCGCCTTCATGCGCCGGAACGCATCGGATTCGCACTATGTTTCGGTTGGCCGATGGTGCACAATTTTGGGCGTCTTGGTGAGCATTGCAACAGCCTACATGGTCATGCAATTCGCGAGCATCATGGATTATGTTCAGCAGTTGTTCAGTTTCTTCATAGCGCCCCTATTCGGTACTGTGATTCTGGGAATGCTGTGGAAGCGAGCGACGCCGGCTGCCGGATTTTGGGGACTTCTGGTCGGTACCGTCGGCTCGATCAGCATGTGGCTTTGGGTCAAGGTAGATCCTTCCGCACTGCGCTACATCGCGCTTTCGCCGCAAGCGAAACCGATGGCCGAAAATATGTACCGTGCGCTATGGGCGTGGATCATCTGCGTCGTTATCACGGTCGTTGTCAGTTACGCCACCCGCCCCAAGCCTGTATCCGAGCTGCAAGGCCTGGTCTACGGTGCAACTGAGCTCCCGTCGGAGGGCCATTTGCCGCTCATCCATCGGCCCATCTTCTGGGCCTGCGTCGTCATTGTGATCTTTTTCATCCTGAACATCATCTTCTGGTAAGCAAACATGCACGGTCCCGGTTTCATCTCCATCTGGTTCTTCATCGGCCTTTTGCTCACGCTTTACGGCCTGGTCATCACAGCCACGGGTATTTATGAGCTGGCTTCGCCCCCCGCCAATCCGCCCGTTCTGTTCAGTCTGCACGCCACCATCTGGTGGGGCATCGTGCTGCTGATCATCGGGCTCGTTTATTTCATCCGCTTCTTCCCGAAACGGCCCGGGTCTCGATGAGGCCGCGATTTCCGCGAGCCGAAGACTCAAACTTGGTTCCATGAGCATCAAAGTCGCGGGTGTAGATTTCGGCTCGCTCAGCGTGCGCGTCTCCATCTTCGATGACGAAAAAGGCCGCCTCGGCAGCGGCGTAGCTGAATATCCGATTCACCGCAAGCGCAATGATCCGGATCACGCGACCCAGAGCCACTCGGATCACATGACCGCGCTCGCTTCCGCCATGAAAAAGGCGCTTGCTGCTTCGGGCGTGCCCGGTGCGGAAGTCAAAGCGATGGCCCTCGACACCACCGGTTCAACGGTCATTCCCGTCGGGGAAAATCTCGAGCCGCTCGACGATTACTATCTCTGGGCCGATCACCGCGCTTGGCGCGAAGCCTCCGAAATTACGCAGAAGGCACACGAACACAAGCTCCAAGCCATCAACTGGTGCGGCGGCGTGTATTCCTCCGAATGGGGATTTTCGAAGCTCCTGCACTGGCTGCGCCATAATCCCGAAAGACGAAAGCGTTTCGCCTCCGCATTCGAGCACTGCGATTACGTTGCTACCGTTCTCTGCGGTATTCGCGATCTGTCCGAGGCTCCGCGCAGCATCTGCGCCATGGGACACAAATGGATGTGGAACAAGTCGCTCGGCGGCTTGCCTCCCGAGGACTTCTTCGCTTCCGTCGATCCGCTGCTCGCAGGGGTTCGCGATAAATTAGGAGGCCGCTACGGCACCTCCGAAAATCTTGCTGGAACACTGTGCGAAGAATGGGCCGACAAACTCGGTCTCTCGCCCGGGGTGCTGATTCCGATTGGCGCCTTCGACGCGCATTGGGATGCGATCGGCGCGGGTATTAAGCTCGGGGACGCAGTGAACGTCATCGGCACGTCGACGTGCATTATCGGGTTGAGCGAAAGCGCAACTTTAGTGCCGGGCGTCTGCGGCGTGGTTCGCGGATCCGTGGATCCGCACCTCACTGGAATCGAAGCCGGGCTTTCCGCAGTCGGCGATATCTTTGAAGCCATCGCTCGCCGCGCGGGTTCTTCCGCCGCGGTGATGTCGCAAGAGCTCACCTCTTATCGCGCCGGGCAAACCGGCCTGCTGCGCCTCACTTGGGATAACGGCGACCGCACCGTGTTGGTCAATCCCGAGCTTGGCGGCGTCACCTTGGGCTGGCACCTTTCGAATACTGCCGCCGATGAGCTGTTTGCCGCGATCGAAGGCACCGCCCTGCACACGCGTGTGATCCTGGAACGAATGGAGCAGCATGGCGCGTCCGTTCGCCGAATTATCAACGGCGGCGGCATCCCGCAAAAAAACGACGTCCTAAATCAGGTCTACGCCAACGCTCTAAGCAAGCCCATCCTCGTGCCGCAGGGCGATGTGACCAGCCTCGGGTCCGCCATTTTCGCCTTTCTCGCGGCCAAGGCTTTTCCCTCCATCGAAGCCGCGCAGGACGCGCTCTGCCCGCCGCATCGCATCTTCACGCCCGATTCGGAAAGCGCAGCCATCTACGATCAGCTCTATCCCTTCTACCGCCGCCTGTACTACGCTCTGGGTGTGAAAGACTCCGCCCCCGCGTCCATCGGCGATGTGCTTCCGGAGCTTCGCCGAATCGCCGCCCGAGTAAGCCAACTGCAATGAATCTCAAGACTTTGCGCGAAGAAGTTTTTGAAGCCAATCAATCGCTGGTGCGCCACGGTTTGGTCGTGTTCACCTTCGGAAACGCCAGCGGCTTTGATCGTGCATCCGGTCTGGTCGTCATCAAGCCCAGCGGCGTGCCATACGAACAGATGCAGCCGGGCGATCTGGTTATCGTCGATCTCGATGGCAAAAGTGTCGAAGGAAATCTGCGGCCCTCTTCCGATCTGCCGACTCACCTGGCGCTTTATCGCGCCTTCGACGGGATCAACGGCGTCGTTCATACCCACTCCCGTTATGCAACTGCATGGGCGCAAGCAGGGATGGAAATTCCCTGTTTCGGCACAACGCACGCAGATTACTTCCGCGGCGCAATTCCCTTGACCTCCGAAATGCAACCCGGCGAAATCGAATCCGAATACGAATGGAACACCGGCCAGGTGATCATTCGCCGCTTCGCGAATCTCGATCCGCTGGCGACGCCTGCAGTGCTTGTCTCGGGCCACGGCCCGTTCTGCTGGGGGTCTTCGGCCCAAGACGCAGCGCACACCGCGGTTGTTATCGAAGAATTAGCCCACACTGCCTACCTGACGCTCACGCTGCGTGCGGACGCCGCGGAGATCTCGGACACCTTGCGTGACAAGCATTTTCTGCGCAAGCACGGACCGTCCGCCTATTACGGCCAGCCACGCTGATTCGCTCTTCTCGCAACGCGGTCACCGGGTCGAGAACCCTTGCAAGATGACGTATGGAACGAAATGATCTACGCTACCGCGAGCGTGGCGCTCTGTTCTGAGCTATCGGCGTGATACGAACTGCGCACCAGCGGACCGGCTTCGACGTGCGCGAATCCCATTTCTCGCCCGGCCTGCTTATACGCATCGAACTCCTGCTGTGGGACGTAGCGCAATACGGGCAGATGCTTCTGCGAAGGCCGCAGATACTGGCCCAGCGTCAAAATATCCACGCGATGATCTCGCAAATCGCGCATCACATGCAGCACTTCCGCCTCTGTCTCGCCCAACCCTAGCATCAAGCCCGATTTGCTCGGAATATGCGGCCGGATCTGCTTCGCGTATCGCAACACATCGAGCGATCGCTCATAGCGCGCGCCCAGCCTCACCTGCCGGTACAGCCGAGGCACCGTCTCCGTGTTGTGGTTCAGCACGTCCGGATGCGCGTTCATCACGATATCCATTGCCGCGTGCGAGCCTTGGAAATCCGGCACCAGAACTTCCACTTTGCAACCCGGAACATGCTTCCGGATCGCTTCGATGGTCAGCGCAAACAACTCCGCTCCGCCGTCTTTACGGTCGTCGCGATTGACGCTGGTCACCACCGCATATCGCAATCCGAGCGCCGCGCACGCTTCCCCCACGCGTCGCGGCTCGTCGTAATCCACATCGAGCGGCGCGCCCTTTTGCACCGCGCAGAACCCACACCGGCGTGTGCAGACGTTTCCCAGGATCATGAAGGTCGCGGTTCGTCGGTTCCAGCACTCGCCCACGTTCGGACACGCCGCGCTCTCGCACACTGTGTGCAGCTTCAAGCGCGCGACTAAGTCCTTCAACTCGCGGTAATTCTTGCCAACCGGAGCAGGCGCACGCAGCCATTTCGGCCGCTGCGGCTCTGTTGAGATCGTGACCAGCACTGATCCCAGTGTAGCCGCCGCGGTGCCGCTAGAACTTCACCTGTGGGACCTGTTTCTCCTGCGCCGTGGCCTGGAAATATGCATCGTCGCGATGAAAACCGAACATTGACGCGGCAATGTTCTTGGGAAAAATCTCCACGTCCGTGTTGTACTTCCGGATAGCCTCGTTGTAGTCGCGCCGGTCCACCGCAATCCGGTTTTCAGTTCCGGCAAGCTCATCCTGCAAACGTAGAAAATTCTCGTTCGACTTCAATTGAGGATAATTCTCCTGCAATACCAGCAACCGGCCGATTGCGCCGCTTAATTGATTGTTCGCGCTGATCTCGTCTTGCTTGGAATGCGCGCCCAACAGCGCCGCCCGCGCGTTCGTCACTTCACCGATCACCGTCTGCTCCTGCTTCGCGAAACCCTTGACGGTCTCCACCAGGTTCGGTATCAAATCCGCGCGGCGCTTCATGTCGTTGTCCACCTGCGCCCAACGCGCGTCGATCTGGTTCTTCTCGGTGACCAGCTCGTTGCGAGACGAAATCAGCGGTCCGGCAATAATTACCACCGCGACGATCAAGACAATGATGACGATCAGCGCACCTTTCATATCCGCTCTCCAGTCAAACCCCGCTCATTTTTCAAGCCCGTCCGCGAAACGCACCATCGCCTCAATCTCTCCCAAATATCTGTCGTAGAGCGAGAGAGCGTCCGTCTGCGAAGGCCGCTTGCCTGAGCCTCGAATCGCCAGTATCTCATTTGCCGCGGGCATCCGCATCCCCATCGCCTGTTCCAGCCCCTCAATAACTTCCCGTTTTTTCCAACGCGCTGGATGCCCCGCCAGGAGCAGCGCGTGCCTGCCCAGCACGCAAAAAGTCGAAATTGAATCCGTCATCAACCCCGTCAGCCGCCCGGCGTCTTTGAGCGCTTCAGCCCCTTTTTGCCGCAGCCGTATTTGCTTGGCCCGCAGCTCATGCTCCACTTGCGCACGATAGAACGAGCGATCAATCTCTAATCCTGCAATTACATCGCGCCCGTACAGCACACGCCGATGCTCCTGCATGTCATGAAACTCTATTGGGAAGCAATCCGTCGAGGTGCGCACTTCTTCCTCGCTCAGCAGCAGCGGCGCCGGACTGCCCTGCTCTCGCCACCATCGAAGGGTCGGCTCCGATTGTGCAAGTTCGCTCGCGGTAAGCCGATCGACAACGCAAAGAACATTCAGGTCGGAGCTCTTTTCGTGCCAATCGTCCATCGCGGCGGAGCCATACAGGATCACCGCAGTCAGGTGTTCGTCCAGCGCCGTTTTCAAGCGCTCGGTCAAGTCTCGAAGTTGCTTCTCCATCTGCTGTGCCATGGCGCTACCAGTTGCTGCTCGCTCCTCCCCCACCGAAATCGCCGCCACCAAAGCCGCCGAACCCGCCGCTTCCACCGGATCCGCCGCCAAATCCTCCTCCGCCCCAGCCGCCGCCACCCCATCCACGGCCGCCGCCCAACAGATTGCCAAGTAGCAAACCGGTCCAGAATCCTCCACCACCGCCACCGCGCCGTCCGCCGCGCAGCAAGAGAATCAAAAGAAAAATTCCGATAAGTATGAGCGCCCCGGGAATGTGATGCTCGGGAGGACGATGCGCCTCTTGTTCAGCCGCCTGCACGTTGTCGGTGAACGTGACGCCTTTCCCCTGCGCAATCTGATTAGCCATGCTGTGGGCAGCCGTAATCAGAGCCGCGCCGTAGTCGCCCGCTTGCAACTGCGGCCGCATTGCGCGCACAGTGCTGCCCGCGAATCCATCAGTGATATACGGCTCGATGCCGCGCCCGGTCTCGATGTCGCTCTTGTGGTCTTTGATCACAAGCAGCAGCAGAACACCTTGATTTGTCTGCTTGCTGCCTATGCCCCACTTGCGCCCGAGATCCAGCGCGAAATCGCGAATGGGCTCATCGCCCAGCGAATCGATCGTTACGAGCGCAAACTGTACCCCGAGTTCCTGTTCAACTTGCGTACAAAGAACCTCGAGGCGCTGCTTGTTGTCCGCGCTCACCACGTGCGCGAGATCGCTCACGTAGCCTGTAGGCTTCGGGAGCGAGTTCACGTCCACAGCCGGACGCGCCACGCTTGCCAGCGCGAGCGCACCCCAGACGATTACTCCCCATCGCATCAACGATGAGGTTAGCAGTTAAACGCTGCGATCCAAAGAGATCAGCCGCGGCAAAATCTCGCCTGCTGGCCCGGTCAGCGCATGATCCACCAGTCCGGATACCGGCGTCGGCTCCAGATTCACTTCAATGATCTTTGCCCCAGCCGATCGCGCCAACGGAACCAATCCCGCCGCCGGATATACCACCGCAGATGTGCCTACCACCAGAAGCAAATCGCTTTCGCGGATCGCTCGCTCCGCAGCGTCCCATATTTCAGGGTCGAGATTCTCGCCGAACCACACCACGCCGGGACGCGCCAGCCCTCCGCACTCGCACCGCGGCAATAACTTCAACGGCACACCATGGTCCAGCCACGCTGTCGTGCATGCTGTGCAGCGCAGCTGCCAAATGCTGCCATGAATCTCAAGCACTTGCTTGCTTCCGGCTTCCTGATGCAATCCATCGACATTCTGGGTGATCAGCGTGAATTGCGGCGCGCGCCGCTCCAAGTCCGTCAGCGCTTTATGTCCGGCGTTCGGCTTTACCTTCGCGAGTATCCCGCGACGCCAGTCATACCATTCCCAGCACAACTTTGGATCGCGCCGGAAAGCTTCAGGAGTCGCCAATTCCTCCGCGCGAAACTGCTTCCACAGCCCGCCCGCGCCGCGAAAAGTAGGCACGCCGCTCTCGGCCGAAATACCCGCTCCGGTCAATACCGCAACGCTGCGCGCCTGCTCGATCAATTCACGCGCACTCTCAATCGACATTGCCGCTTCCCAATCTCGCACGCCAGGCGGGTTCAGGCATTCTAAGAAGATGCGTTCTCTCGTCTTCTTCGCTGTCACCGCGATCTGCGCAATACCTGTCCTGGCCCAGGACTCGCCTGCTGAGCTTCGCCAATGGGCTCACGATTATTACGGGTGGCGCGCCCAAAACGACCCCGTGACGGCAACAGATGAAGGCTTGCATACCTGGGATGATCGACTCGTCGATTACTCGCAGACAGCCATCGCCGAGCGGCGCCGCCACGTGTACGAGTTACTTAATCGCCTGCGTGCTCTCGATACGAAAAACTGGTCCAAGGACGACCAGATCGACGCCATTCTCTTCCGCGCGCAGCTAGAACGTCCCGATTTCGAAGCGCGCGTGCTTCATCCCGAAGAATCCAACCCGCTTGTCTATACCGACGAATGCAGTAATGCGATTTTCTCGCTGCTTAAGAAAGAGTACGCCCGGCATAGTGATCGGGCACTCGCTGCTACCGCCCGCCTCGGTGCCATGCCGACCATGCTTTCGGAAGCTCGCAGCAATCTCACCCAGCCGGTTCGGCTCTACGCCCAGCTCGCGATTGAATCGGCGCGGTCCATAGATCCGCTGTTTACCCAAAGCCTCGATGCCATCGCAGACGGTCTCGACGCAAGCCAAACGCGCAAGCTCAACCAGGCCCGCACCGCCGCGCTCGCCGCCATTCACTCTTTCGCTGATTACCTCCAATCGCGCCTCGATTCCATGCCGGCATTCAGGCCCATGGGCGTCGAGAACTACGAGTACATGCTCCATCACATCTATCTGCTGCCCATCAGCGCCACTCAGCTAGATATGCTCGGCCAGGCCGAGCTCGCGCGTTATCGAGGCCTTGAAGCATTGCTTCCCAATCCCGATATGGCGAATCCAAACCCAGCGCGCAGCCCTTCCATCCCGCGCAATGAGCAGGAATTTCTCACCACTTATCAAAATCGTCTCCGCGATATCGTCCAGTTCCTGAAGCAGCAAAATCTTATAACTATCCCGCCTTACCTCGGTCCTTTCGAAATCCGCCAGTTGCCCGACGCGCTCAAACCTACCAGCCCCGGCGGTTTCATGAATCCTCCCGGCGTTTATGATAAGGATCCCGGCGGTTTCTTCTTCATCCCCACCTACTCGCCAGCCAGCTCAAACTTCTATATCCGCGCCGCCATCGAAGAGCCGCGCCCAATCTTGGGCCACGAAGGAATACCTGGACATTTCTTACAAATTTCCATTGCCAACCACTTACAAGATGAAATCCGCCGCCACCACGAAGATGGCGTCTTTATCGAAGGATGGGCACTGTACACCGAAGAAATGCTGCTACGCCGCGGATTCTATGCGGCTGGCTCGGCCGCCGAGGGCCAGATTCTGCGCCTTTCGCGCTACCGCGCCGCCCGTGTCGGCGTTGATGTTAACCTGCACACCGGCCGCTGGTCTTTCGAGCAAGCTGTCGATTATTTCATGCGCGCCGGTGGTCTCGACCGCGAATCAGCCACTGGCGAAGCCGCGGGCGCGGCGAACGATCCGACGCAGAAAATGACTTACATCACTGGAAAGTTCGAAATTATGCGTCTGCTGGGCCAGTATCGTGATCGCCAGGGTCCCCACTTCACTCTGAAGCGGTTTCACGACGATCTGCTTCGAAACGGTAGCCTGCCGCTTTCTGTTCAGGCTTGGATCTTACTCGACGACCGGTCTGATCTTGATCGCGTTTTACACGACTGACGCCCTCGTGCGCCCGCCCAACGCCCCCTGAGCGTATACGACACGTTTTCTTACGCAGTAATCGTGCTCGCGCGTCGCCGCGTCTAACCATGCGCGAGTCCCTATGGCTGCTGTTTTACGAGGCATTTTCGGTTACTGTTTTCTGGTATTCATTGTCCGCATCGTCGGGCGCCGGCCGGGTAAACAAATCACGCCATTCGAATTCGTTTTGATCTTCTTCCTGGGCGGCCTCACGCTCACACCGATGGTTGGCAATGATCGTTCGATCGTGAACGCCGCCTGCACTATCTTTACAATCGCGCTCACGCATTACGTCATCGCGTGGTTCAAGCTGAAATCGCCCGCTTTCGGGCGCTTTGTGGACGGCACGCCCTTGGTGCTCCTGAACAAGGGCCAATGGGAGCACAAAACTATGAAAAAGATGCGCATCCAAGATGACGATGTCATGGCCATGGCACGCGATCAAGGTCTTTCGGGCCTCGAACAAATCGATTACGCCGTTCTTGAGCGCAACGGCGAAATCTCGATCATTCCAAAATCCGAGGAGTCCTGAGGTTTAAGGACAGGAGTTGCTATCAAAATGCCAGTGCAATCGCAAACCAAGCCCGTCGAAGACACCGTCGCAAAAATAAACGACGAGCTTGCCGTTGGCTCCGATCTCGAGTTTCAAAGGCGCTGGTGGACCTTCGAACGGGCGACCTGGATTCTACTCACGGCGATCGTGGTTGCAGACCTGCTCGGCTGCTTCGGCCGCGGTCCGCTCGCGAACGCGCAGATCCGCACGACCGACGGAACGATGGATGTGAAATATGAGCGCGTTGAACGCTACAGCACGCCCTCCGTCCTCACGATCCAGTTTGGCCGCTCTGCCATTCACGACGGCAAGATCCAGCTTTGGGTCAGTGAAACGCTTCTCAAGCCGCTCGGCAACCAGCGCGTGATCCCGCAGCCCTCTGAATCGGTGCTCGATGGCAAGGGCATTCTCTACACGTTCGCTGTGACGGCGAATCCGAGTTCAGTCGAGTTCGCCATGCAGCCTGCCGCTCCGGGTATTGATGACTTAACGCTGCAGTTGCCCGGCTCCGAGCCACTCAAGCTCCGCATATACGTGATGCCTTAAGGAGCGCAACCCATGCCCACTATTTGGCACGCCATCGTCGGCTATTGGATTCTGGTGCTCACCGTGCGTATACTCACGCGCAGGCCCGGGGCGCAGATGACCCCTTTCGAATTCGTCATTATCTTTCTCATGGGCGGCGTCATCATCCTGGCCACCGAAGGTCCCGATCTTTCCGAAACGAACTCCGTCTGCGGAGTCATCACCGTTGCCCTCATGCATCGCCTCGTCTCGTTCTTGAAAGTGAGATTTCCGAGATTCGGGGCCGTGGTCGACGGTACGCCGCTTGTGGTTCTTGAAAACGGACAGTGGAAAGCCGGCATCATGCAGAAGATGCGCGTCACTGATGATGACGTGATGGCAGCCGCTCGCACCAAAGGCGTCAGGAACTTCTCGGAAATCAAATACGCCGTCCTCGAACGCAACGGCGCGATCAGCATCATCAAAGCAAAGCAGTAAATCGCATCACAGACTTCTAGCGTTCACACTTGACTTAGCTAGCTACCTTGGCTAATATCAAGGCGTGATCGAAGCCAATATGCTCGAAGCCAAAACCAAGTTGTCCAAATTGGTCCACGCCGCTGAGCGAGGCGAGCAAGTCTTCCTGAAACGGAACGGAGTGCCCGTCGCCCAAATTGTACCCGTCCGCAAGGACGCCTTGCCCTTCGGTTTTCTGAGAGGACAGGCAGGTCAGGTCTCAGACTCGCTTCTCTTTCACAGCTCAGAGGAAGAACTTGCTGAGCTCACAAAACTGTGAGATCGCGATACTCGCTCCTTTTGGACACACACGTCATCATCTGGATGGCGAGCCAACCCGAGCGCTTACCTCGTGCGCTCTTAAGTGCTATTGAAAAAGCGGAAACACGATTCATCAGCCATGTCAGCGCCTGGGAGATCCAGATTAAGCGCGACAAATATGGCCCGCGATTCGATTTTTCGCTCGAACAACTTGACCAAACGACGCACGCGTTCTCCTGCCTGGAGTTGCCGATCGAATACCAAGACATCCGGCATCTCAACCGTATGCACTTCTTGCATCCGGATCCATTCGACCGGCTCCTAATGTCCCAGGCAGCGCGTCGTCACATGTATCTTGCGACTCTGGACGAAGACATCATCAGTACGTTCGAAGCAGCGAAAGCATTTCGCATCTTCACAGATCGCGCTCGAGGCATCTAGTTCCAGTTGATCTCATCGCCGGGCAAGAGTGGCAGCAATAGATCGCTCGCATCTCGCGGATTGATCCTGACCGGTACCAGCCGCCCGCGATACAGGCGTCGCATTGCAACCCGATGCGGTTCGTCGACGATATTCTCGAGCTTGCTTCCCCACGCAATCGTTTGCGGTTTGCCGTTGACCACAATGTCCATCTCTACCGCGACCGTACACGCCTCGGGAAACACGGTGCAGGCCGCCGAACTTGCATTGCAAACCGTTTCCGGTTCCACAAGTTCATCCGAAAGATGAATCAGTTCCTCCATCGAATTCGCGCCCAGCAAAACCGATCCGTGAGAGCCGCCGTTCCCCCGAAAAACAATCTCGTAGTACAAGCGATAGAAACGGAAATGCTGCTTGGCTGCCGCAATCAGCCGCTCGGAAGGCAAATCCTCCGCTGGGCGTTTCTCTAGCGCGCGGGCAGAAATCAATTGCAGGCCGTCGCTCGTCACCCGGTAACAGGCAGTCTCGGTTCCCAGGAAACCCGCCAATCCACGCCTTGAAAATCCTTTTTGATAGTAGGCATTCTCAATGCGCAGCTCCATCATCGGCCGCAAGTCGACCCAGCCACCGCCGGGAGTGAAGCCGTTGTACGTCTTGAGCACGCCGCTAAGCGGAACCTGTTGCGAATTCGGCGTCAGCAACACGTGCTCCGGGTTTTTCGGAACCACGATGTACCCTGGTCGCGCCGCGCACGACATCAGAAGCAAAAGACAGCCGAGGCTGATTCCGTTCCTCGCTTGCGCTGCGAACATCCCACTCATCTTCACACCCTATAATCGTGACAATGCCCGTTAGTTCAGCGGCTGAGAGGCGGCTGCGTGGGGTCCCCGATCTCGCGCTTTCTGTCGGCGAGCGGCTCGCGCCTCACACCCGCTTCCAAATCGGTGGACCCGCAGCGCTGTTCTGCGACACTGCCGATGAAACCGCCTTTGTCGAGGCGCTCCGCATCGCCCAGGATCTTGCGTTTCCTCGCATCGTCATCGGCGGCGGCACGAATCTCGTCGTCTCGGATGCCGGTTTCGACGGTCTTGTAATTCGTTACACCGGATCGCGCATCACTCAAGACGAAATGCTTCTGCACGTTGAGTCCGGCGCAGTATTACAAGACGTGGTTGACACGAGCATCGCGCTCGGCCTCAAAGGTCTCGAAACCATGACCGGCATTCCCGGATACCTGGGCGGCGCGATATACGGTAACGCCGGCGCCTACGGGCACTCGATTCAGGAAATCGTCGAGGGCGTCTATGTCAGCGATAACGGCCAGCTGACAAGCCTGAGCAATCTCGACTGCCGCTTTCGCTATCGCGACAGCGTCTTCAAGGACCACAAGGATTCGATCATCCTGGCTGCCGATCTGCGCTTCCAGCCCGGCGAACCGATCGAGCTTTCAAAAATAGCGCGCGAAATTCGCACCATTCGCGATGCCAAGTATCCGCCCTCCATGCGCTGTGCGGGAAGCATTTTCAAAAACTTCTTGTTCGATGAATTGCCTTCCACGGTGCAGCGTCAAATCCCGGCCAACGTCATTCGTGAAGGCAAAGTGCCCTCCGCCTGGTTCCTCGAACACATCAGCGCGAAAGGCATCCGCCGCGGCGACATCCAAGTCGCTTCCTACCACGCCAATCTCATCTATAACGATGGCGCCGGAACTGCTTCCGATCTGTTTGCAATCATCCAAGACCTGAAGCGGAAGGTGCGCGAACGCTTTGCCGTCGAAGTGGAAGAAGAAGTGCAATACGTGGGCTTCGACTTCGTTCCCGCCGCCGCATGAAGGCTGTTGTCAAATCAGCCGCGCTCGTCTCACTTTTGCTGCCCGTTCCCCGTTTCGCTGACGCCCAGAGCTGGATCACGTTCATCTTCACGAATGGCAAAATCTGGACCGCAAATCCGCATCAGGCGGAAGCGCAAGCCGTCGCTATCGCCGGTAACCGCATCGCCGCCGTTGGCAGCAACTCGGAAATTCTGAAGCTGAAGCAGCCGGCTACGCAAGTCGTCAATCTCGGAGGCCGGCGCATGCTGCCGGGGTTCAATGACGCGCACGTCCACTTCTATTTCGGCGGTGCCGCTCTCAGCGGTCCACAATTGCGCTATGCGACCAGCGAACAGCAGTTTCGCGACGAATTGGCCGGCTACGCACAGCAGCTTCCGAACGGCGAATGGATCACCGGAGGCAGTTGGGACCAGGAAAACTGGTCTCCTCCGCGCCTCCCAACCCGTCAGCTGATCGATCCTGTCACGAAACATTGGCCCGTCTTTGTGAGCCGGCTCGACGGCCACATGGCGCTCGCCAACTCGGTCGCTCTCCGGTTAGCCGGTATTGACAAAAACACGAAAGATATCCCTGGCGGCGAAATCGTTCGAGACGGCAAAGGCGAGCCCACCGGAATTCTGAAAGATGCTGCTGAAACTCTCGTCGAGCGAGTAATTCCACCGCCATCGCTGAAGCAGATTCGCGTCGCCATTGAAGCCGCAGAGGCTTACGCCAGCGCGCAAGGTGTTACCAGCGTGCAGGACATGTCCGCCTCGCCCGACGTCTTCCGCGCCTATCAAACCCTGCTGCGCAGCGGGCAATTGCACGTCCGCATCTCGGGGCATCAGCCGCTCGTCTCTTGGCAGCACCTCGCCGAGGTTGGCCTGCTCGCCGATTTCGGCAACGAGTACTTGCATGTCGGCGGCGTTAAAGGTTTCGCTGATGGCTCGCTCGGCTCAACCACCGCGTTATTCTTTCAGTCCTATCTCGACGCTCCAAATACTTGCGGTATTCCGAGCGCCGAACTGGCGAATCCCGAGCAGATGGCCAAAAACATAGCCAGCGCCGATGCCGCCGGGCTCCAGATCGCCATTCACGCCATCGGAGACAAAGCCAACAACACCATCCTCAACATGTATGAGGCGGTTCAGCGCGAGCACGGCGACCGCGACCGCCGCTGGCGCATCGAACACGCCCAGCATCTCCTGCCTTCCGATATACCTCGCTTCGCGCGACTGCACGTCATCGCCTCCATGCAGCCCTATCACTGCATCGACGACGGCCGCTGGGCAGAAAAGCGCATTGGTCCTGAACGCGCGAAAACCAGCTACGCCTGGCGCTCACTCCTCGACGCCGGTGCGATCCTCGCCTTCGGGTCGGATTGGCCCGTCGCCCCGATGAGTCCGCTGATGGGCATTTACGCAGCCGCTACCCGCCGCACCCTGGATGGGAAACATCCTGGCGGCTGGATTCCGCAGCAGAAGATTACGGTTGAAGAAGCAGTCCGCGCCTATACGATGGGCTCGGCTTACGCCAGCTTCGACGACGCAATCAAGGGCTCCATCGAACCCGGCAAGCTCGCCGATCTGCTCGTTCTCTCGGACGATATCTTCGCCATCGATCCCGTCAAAATCGCGGATACCAAGATATTGCTGACTATGTTCGATGGCAAAGTGGTGTTTGGAAAAATTCGAGATAGTAGCGGGCTGCTCGTGCGTTAATTTATTGCGCGATTGCACCTCTGTCGATCAATTTCGCCATAATCTTTTCTGGAACACTCGGGATTGATATGACGCAATGGAGAATCGCCTTCCGCTCGCTGGTTCGCCGCCCTGCGTTCGCCCTCACCATCGTCGCTGTTTTGGCCTTTGGAATCGGAGCCAACTCAGCCGTGTTCTCGATCGTCGACACGGTTCTCTTGAAACCCCTGCCTTATCGCAATCCCGACCGCATCGTAACGGTTTCCGATGGCAATCCCGCAAAAAACCAACGCGAAAGTCTTGTCTCGCCGGCACGTCTTGCAGACTGGAATCGCCTCTCGACCACGTTCGAAACGATTTCCGGCCTGTATGTCGAAAACGCGACGGATACGAGCCTTTCCCAACCGGAAAGGCTCTCCGGATGGCGTGTCGCGCCCGGCTTTTTCAATGTCTTCTCCACCCGCCCGTTGCTCGGTCGAACCTTCCTGCCCTCCGAAGAAAAGTTTGGCGCCCCGCAAGTAGCGGTCATCAGCGAAGCTCTCTGGAACCGGCGCTATCATCGCAATCCGAACGTCATCGGCACCCGTCTCAGGCTTGCTGGCGTAACCTGCACAGTCGTAGGCATTCTTCCCAAAAGCTTTGCTCGCGCGACTGTCGATCTCTGGATGCCCGCGCAAATCGAGCCCAAGGTCCTCGACATGCGCGAAGCGCGTTTCTATAGTGGAGTCGGGCGCATGAAACCCGGAGTTACCATCGAGCGGGCACAAGCAGACGTGCGCCGCGTGTGCCTGCGTCTCGGCGAACTCTATCCCCGAACCGACAAGGGCTGGTCCCCGATTATCGAGAGTTACAAACAACACCGCATCGGCAAAGAAAGTCGTCCACTCTCATTCGTCTTCGCCGCCGTTTCCTTGCTCTTATTGATACTCTGCGCCAACATCGCCGGCCTCTTGCTCGGGCAATGGCAGCGCCGCGAGCGCGAGCTCGCGATCCGCAGTTCCCTCGGCGCGAAGCGGCGCGAGATTGCTGCAGTCATATTCCGCGAAATCGGACTCCTCACGTCAGTTGGCGCAGCTTTGGGTCTCCTGTTGGCGTATACGAGTACAAAATGGATGGCTCACCTGTTTTCCAATATTCCCCGTATCGAGGAATTGCGATTCGACGCCCGCATTGCGCTCTTCACGATCGCGCTGGGCGCCGCAACGGCTTTCGTCTTCGGTCTGCTGCCCGCTATCCAAGGAAGCCGGCGCGATCTGAATGCTCGGCTCGCTCGAGCCGGCCGCTCGCACGCCGGTGGCCGTCACCCCTGGCAACAATTACTCGTCGGCGCCCAATTTGCCGTCACGGTCGTTTTGCTCGCTGGCGCAGGGTTGCTCCTGCGGAGTTACTACAATCTCACCCGAGTGCAGCCAGGCTTCGATCCATCCAATATCGTCACCTTTCATGTAGGCGCCGGATGGGATGAAGATCGCGCCAAAATCGGATTGATGCAGGCGCAGTTGATCGATCAGCTTGCGCAAGTCCCAGGCGTTAAAGCTGCGGGATTGACGAATGCGCTTCCCGCTTCTGGCGCAAACTTACGGGAACAGGTCTCCGTGGAAGGCTTGCCCCAGGCCGGCAATGATGGCCAAATCACCGCCGGAACGCGCAGCGTCAGCGAAGGATATTTACGCGCCTTGCGAATTCCGTTGCTCGAAGGCGCCTTCTGTCCGGCCTTTCGCATGGACCCGCACCCCTCGCCGAGCGTAGCCAAAGTAATGGTCAATGAGCGCTTCGTTCAACTCGCTGGCACTCCGGACGTACTTGGTCGCCACCTTACATGGACTAACATCCCGAGCTTTGCTCCCTCAGAAATTGTGGGCGTCCTTGGCAACGTGCACGAAGACGCGCTGAACGCGCCTGCGGTGCCTTATGTTTATCTCTGCACTCCTCCAGGATTATGGGCTGATGCCGATTATGTGGTCGGCGCCGGCGGTAACACCCGCGGAATCGAAAACGCCGTCCGGAAAGTCGTGCACAGAATTGCGCCCGACCGCGCCATCTTCGGCCTCACCACCATGAGCGAATACCTGGACGGCACACTCGATCAGCCGCGCCTCACCGCCGGGCTGCTTGGCGCGTTCGCCGCCAGCGCGTTGCTTTCCGCTGCTCTTGGCCTTTACGGTTTGGTGTTATTGATGATCGCTTCCCGCGTGAGAGAGTTCGGGCTCCGCATGGCGCTGGGCGCAGCGCCCCTCACCATTGCCAAAGAAGTGATCGCCAGTGCCATTCGGCCTCTGGTGCCCGCCGCCATCGTAGGGCTTATCCTCGCGTTTGTGCTTCTACGCGCCTTCCGCTCGGTGTTCTTCGAAGTCGCACCTTCGGATTTAGGCACGTTTTCATTTGTCTGCGCGCTACTACTCGCCGTCGCGCTTCTGGCTGCCCTTCTACCCAGCCGCCGTGCCGCGCGCATCGATCCCATGCAAGCCCTCCGCAGCGAGTAATTCCCTACGGCTTTTGCGTCTCGTTGCCGAATGTAATCGTCGATTCCGCTCCGAACCGCTTGTAATTCGAATACCGGATCACCACCCGGATCCGCTGCGGCCAATCCCGAAAGAACAAGGTATCGTCTGCGTATGTCTCAACCGGAAACCACCATTTCCCGTCGATCTCGCGGCGAACCGTGGTGAAGTGTGGAAACAGATTCTGCTCGTGCGTGGTTTCGATCTGCGGCACGGCTTGTCCCTCCGTGCGCACCACCGCCAGATCCGATTCGCGCACCCAAAACAATCCCTCAAAATATCTCTGCTTCGAGAGAATCTGCTTCGGCTCCACATGCTCCACGAAGCACTGCTGCCCATCGATTGTTTCTTCGCCCTTATATTTCCCCTCATAAAGGGGCAAGCTATCGTTCGTTAGCAGGAAGGGCTGCACGTTCCGCAAATCGGTGAAATCTTCGGTAGTGAGCTTGATCCGCGTTAGCGTATTGCGCGCCGGCTCAACCACTTGTTCATAGCGCACCAGGTTCGGTGAAAACGTAATGTCTCGGACTTCGCGGTACTGCCCGCTAACATGCCCCTGATCGTCCAATTCCTGGATCGTGACCGATTGCCGGTAAGTGTAATTGTCGCGCGCGCGAGCGCTCTCGGTTTCCCGCTGCGCGATGAGCTTGAGCAAATGCGGCGGCGGTTCAGCGGCCCGAAGCAGCAATGCGGGCAGACCCCAAAATACGAGGTTTCGCAGGACGTCTCGGTGCCTCATAACGCAACTCCATTGGATCATGCACGAAGCGCCGCGTTCACTTACTTCTTCAACTCGTCGTACGGTCTCACATGCCCGTCGTCACTTAAACCCAACAGCAATCGATCTCTGCTTTTTTCGCGCCCCTGCACGCTCGACTCTTCTACAAGCTCCACCAGCACATCCGGGCGTCCGAAGATCGGCCCGATTCGGGATGTACCGATTTCCACCACATCGAATTTCTTCAGCAGAAACACCGAGTATTCAGGAATTCGATCGGGCGGATTCACCAGCAGAATGCGGCTGTTGGGCGGCATGGCAGGTAAATACTTCTGAATCCCAGCCATGATCACGGCGGCGCGCGTCCCATTCCGCGTCATCAACTCCGCTTTCTGCTCGTCCGAATAAATCTGCATCGCAAAAAGCAATCCCGCACAAAAAAAGGCCGCAGCCCGCATCCATCGCCTGCGCTTCCACAGCGTTCCGAGCGAAATTCCGAACAGTAGAGCTAGCAACGGTATCGCATTGTACAAATACAACTCGCTCACGTGCGTCAGCAGATAGGCCGGGAAAAGCGACGCCACTGCCAACACGGCTAGCGCTACGGAAAGCAGCACCCGGCCCGATAAATACGCGCCCACCACGATCACTGCGGCTACAAAAATCCATCCCAGTAGCTGCAGAAACACTTCCGCGACATGGTGCATCGACACTGCCACCGCGCCATCGACAGTGGAAAAGGGTCCGAACGCCGCAAGCGCAAATTCAGCGATGTTTCGCGCCACGTTTAGCCCAGCCTGAATGCGATAGCTCCCGGATTGGGACGCCGCGCCGCCTGCGTGCAGTCGCGCCACCCAGTAAACCAGCGTTGTCGCGCCATAGGGAATCGCGAGTAGAATTGCTTTTTTGAATCGCTCGGCCCACGCAATCTCCTCATAAGCGATCAAAGCAATCAACAGCAACGCTACCAAGAAAAATCCCAGTGCCGTCTCCTTGAAGAACAGGCTGACGGTGTACATTGCGATGCTCCACCAGAGCCACTTCCGCGCAGTTCGCGATATCCCGGCATCTTTCCTGTCGAGCCACGCAAAACAGAGAAAAAGCGCGCTCAAGCTGCCGAACAACGTACTGGCCACTTGCGAGAAACAGTCGTTCCCTAAAACCGCTGGAGCCCCTACCTGCGCAACCAGCATGAATATGCACGCGAGCAAGCTCTCCATTCGCCCCAGCGCCAATCGCCGTGCAGCCGCCAGCACCGCGCAGACCAGCGCTGCATGCGCCGCCAGCGAACAGAGATGAATCGGCAGGGTGTTGAACCGGAAATGCTGTTGGATCAGCGTAAGAATGATAGCCTCGAGCGGCCGATACGCCTGAGCCGCCGCTCCCCTCACCGCGAAATAATCAAAAAGATGTGCGGGCGGCGAGTTGAAGAAGAACAGCAGGTCATCGGAAAAGTAGCCCTCGCTCAGTCCGGGCCAATAAAGCACGATTGACGCCCCGAACAGCAGTGCCCACCAGCCCAGCCACCGCGCTCCCCCGGAGGTGCCAAGGTTCATGCGCCGTTTGGTTCCGTGCAGTGCTTCTGTTGCGGCACTCACATCCTTCCCATCGTCGTCGCTCGCGCGAGGCATTAATCGCAAAACCGCAAAGGACGCGGATGCCAACCCCGAGGCAGGGAAAGGAACCCGCTGCTCCGAGCGCACAGAGCGTCTGGTGCTCGTTGTGCGCGCTTGGGAAAAGCGGGGTGCCCTCGATACCGCGTCCGTCTTGCGCGCTTCCTCAACCGCTTATTCCGCGCGCGTGAAATCCGCCATTCAAGGCCGTTTTCACCGCCAAGGCCTGCTCCGAAGGCCCGATTTATAGGCCTCTCAGCGATTCATTTTGAAAAAAACCACAAAAAAGCCCGTTTTTCTTGCTGTTTCCGCTTTACAACGGCGCTGCACTCCCTTATGATCGAGTTGACCAGGAAAGAGCTAAAACATTTGCGCATCGTTTTGTTTTTTGGCCACTCTCGAAAGCCAACGGGTGCCAACGTTCTCTTTCATCTGCACTTCACATCCAAGGGAGATTTAAATGCCTGCTGAGACCAAACGGATGACCCAGACCGCGATCGTCAGAGAGCTCGCGGAGACCACCGGCGTTAATAACAAGGTAGCAAGACAGTTTATCGATTCCCTCGCCGAGCTTGCGGTCAGGGAAACCAAGAAAAATGGAGTTTTTATCCTGCCCGGAATTGGCCGGTTGGTACGCGCCGAGCGCAAAGCACGTGTGGGCCGCAACCCTGCCACGGGTGAGGCAATCAAAATTCCGGCCAAGAAAGTGGTCAAATTCCGCGTCGCGAAGTCCGTCAAGGATTCGATCGTTCCACCGAAAAAAGTCGGCTCAAAATAATCAACCAGCTCGCGTCTCCGGGTGGCCGTGCGCTTCCCGGAGATGCGCTGCTATTTTGTTTCCTGGTGCTCTTCTTTCGCTTGCCGCGCTTCTTCGTCGCTCTTCACTTCGCCCTTGAAGTTCCGAATCCCCTGGCCGAGCCCCTTCGCCAGTTCTGGAATCTTCTTCCCGCCGAATAGCACCAGGACGACAAGAAGCACCACGAAAATGTCGCCGGGGCTGTTGAATATCAGCAGCGCCGGTATTTCTAAGCTCACTTATCTACCTCCTTGCCATTCGGCACGCTTTCATTGTAAAGCTTAGCGTTGGAAGGCTGCCCCAACCACTCGAAACAAGATGCTTAGCAGGATCAGCGGCAACACCACCGCGAACGCCTTTCCTTTGCTCACGCGAAATGCGGCGCTGAACACCAGCACCATCATCACAATCCACCACAGCTCGAAGACGGAAAAATAGCCCAGCACCGCCACGGCGTATTTGTTCGCGCCTTCCGGCATGAAAATATCCAATCCGAGCGCCGGCTGCAGCTCCGCCGTAGTCGATACCTCGCCCTTGGCCTTCAAAATCACAAATCTTGCGATTCCGGCGAGTAGCTGGATCACCCAGGATCCTGCCATCAGATTGAATAGCCAAAGAAATTTGACATTCACGCCCGTGACTGAGCACATCGCTAACAGGATCAACGCCGCGACCGCCCACATCACCACGAGAAACACTGGCATGCAAAACGCAACGATCCGCTGGATCGTCATCGCGATATCCAATCCGTGCTGATACTGTTCCGGAGACGCGTTTGACGGAGGCGGCGTCACTTCCAGAACGTGCTGGATCATCGGCAGCGTCAGGTAGTAAAGCACCAACGAAACGATTCCGATGACGATCAGCGGCATCACCCAAAACCATTTGCGGTAAACCCGCTTCGCCGCCCCGGCAGGATCGATCAAGAAACTGCCCATCCCCGCCAAATCGCTCCCAAAGCTCTCCGGCCGTTCGGCGGGCACGTCGGGCACCATTGTCGCCATTGATATCTCCTGAATGAGGGTCGCTCCGCATTATACTCGGATTTCCCTATCGCTTACACCTCAATCGTTGTATTTGCGGATTAAGGATTACTCGAAATCTGACTCCCTGAGGCGTCGTCGTCTGCAATTTCCTTAGTCGCGCTCTCGCGCGGACGCCTCAGCTCGCTTTCGAGATCCTCGACAACTTCTTTTGCCCGTCTCGAATGCAGCTCATTGTCCAGCCGCCGTAATGCGATCCCCACCACGTCCCGGTGATGCAGCCGTCCCCCTACTCCCGGCCGGTCCGATAACTCCTGCCATAGGCGATGCACCAACTCCACATCGCTCGGCCACAATCTCGGCGGATGCGGCCCCAGCGCATACATCTGCGGGTCGTTGCCATCCGCAACTACCTCGAGCGTCAGCGCCGGCCGCGGTGCCGGCAGCTTCTCCCAAGCCTGACCCACTTCGCGCGCCTGGTCATCCGGCGTCTGGTTTGCCAGAGGCGTTGTTACGATGCGGCTCGATCCTAACTGCTGCGCCGTCTTTACCAGCGCCTCGCAACTGTCGCGCGCCGGCACCGTCAATAGCTCGATATGTTTGCCTTCTTTTTCCGCCACCGTTACGGCCTTGCTGAACAGATCCAGCTCGCGGTCCGTGCAGATCTGGTCCGCGGTGAGCCGGTATTCGCTCGACGCAATCGGACCGAGCCGGTGTACGGCGATCGCGACGACATCCTGCTCCTCCGGCTTCACTTCGCTCAGCACTTGCCGCAAATGCTCCAGCCGCTGCGGGTCGCACACTTCGACAAGAATGTTGCCCGGCCGCACGTTCGCGCGCTCTACCGAAATATCCTGCTGTTCCTCCAGCCGAAATTTTTCCTGCTCGCCTTCCACCCGTTTGCGTTTCCGCTTGTTGTGCCACTCCGACAACGTAAACGCCGTGAAAAACACAACCGTGAAGATGGAGCCCGAAATGGTCGCCGTTTTCTTCGTCACCACGTTGATCAGCGCCAGCAGGAACAGCGTTACCGTAATCAAAATCAATCCCACGGGAATCTCGGTCCCGGCAATCCGGAAATTCAGCGGCACCTTCCAATCGCGCGCTTCCGGCCGCTTATAGCGCAGCATCAGCACCGCTAACGCCTTCATCGCAAAACTCCAGATCACGCCGAACGCGTACGCTTCGCCCAGCAAATCCACATTCCCGCGGCTCAACAAAATCGTCGCAATCTGCAGAATCACGATCAGGTTGATCAACCGGCTGGTCGTGCCGAAACGGCTGTTCGGCTGACGGAACCAATCCGGCAGCACGCCGTCCTCGGCCACCCGGTTCAACACTCCGTTCGATCCAATAATTGCCGTGTTCACCGCGCCCGCAAGAATCAGCGTTCCCACCAGCACCACAAATGCATGAAACAGCAGCTTCAGCGGCGTCGGGCCAACCAGATACATCGAGAGCCCGCCGATCAAATTGTCCAGATATTTCTGCCTCTGATCGTCCGGAATTAACATCACCGCGAAGAACGAAACCGATGCCGTAAACACCAGGCTGTAAATAATGACAATCAGCCCCGTCGTCCGCAGGTTCTTCAATTTCGGCGCGGCAATCTCCCGGTACACCTGGGCCAGCGTCTCGAACCCGCTCATCGCCAGCAATGAATGTCCCAGCCCTATGAAAATCGCGACCGCTGTGATGCTCGGCAGCACCGTTCCGCGGAGCCATCCCAGCGAATAGTGCCCGTAATGCAGGTGCGGCTTGGTCGGCAGCGGCACGGGCTGGAAACCGCGCATCGCCATAGTGAGCAAACACCAGCCAATCAGCATGACCACCATCACGGTCGTGATCTGCATGATGCGCAGCGCCTTCTCGCTCGATTCTTTGATACCGACGATGTTCTGCCACCAAAAATAAACCGTCGCCAGCAGCGCGAACCCCGCCGCAAACGTGCCCGCCGGCACATGGAATGAGGCGTGCCAGTAATCCGCCAGCTCATTGATCAGCCCCGCCAGGTACACCCCCGCGCTTACTCCGCTGATCGGCCCGGTCAGCACATAATCGAACATCAACGCCGAAACGGAGAACTTCGCCAGCGTCCCGCCCATGGCCTCGTGCACCACTTTGTACACGCCGCCGCGCACGAACATGCTGCAGCTCTCCACGTAAATCGCGCGGATCGCAAATCCGAACAGCATGATCGCCAGAATGAACCAGGGCGCCGATTTCCCAATCGCCGTCTCCGCGATTCCTCCCGCGTAGTACGCTGACGATGCCAGATCGCTCAGCACAATCGCTGCCGCCCGCCAGAAAGAAATAAACGAGAGCGCGATCGTCGTCGCGACGATCACTTTGGTCTTGGTCGTGGGCGCTGGAGTGGTCAACCGGGCGTCTCCATCACAAAGAGGTGTTTCCCGTTCTTCCCGTTTCCTGCCGCTTACCGCACGCCTGTCACGCCCCGGCTATTGCGGAGGCCAGCTTCTCGAGTTGCTTCAAATGGTTGAGATCGTGTCCCGCCATCGTCTCCACCAATGTCTGAAACGTCATCTCGCCTCGCTCGGGATGTCGGAGCGGCTTCGAATAAGCCTCTTTGGGAGTCTGCGCCAGGAGTTCGAGATTCCACTTCCGAAGCGCCGAAAACGTCTCGATTGCCCGTTCGGCGTCGAGTGACGCATAGTTCCGCGCCCACGCATCTTGATCGAAAGGTTGGATCGTATGATGCGGTTCCGCGAGCGCCTGCCGAAACCGGAAGCCAAAAGTGATCTCGGTATCGGCCAGATGGCACACAATTTCCCGCGCCGTCCATTTGCCTTCGCCGAGCGCGCGCTTTTTGCCCTCCGGCCCCTAGATCGTCCCACAACTCGCGCACCCGCATCGGCGTCTCTCGAATCACCTCGTGCGGATCGACCTTCCCCACCTGAGTCGCATAAGGATTCATAGCCCCTCATTCTACGCCCGCCCGAATCCCTGGTATCTTTATTGATCAGGAGCGCACCGGGCGTTTGGCGCCCGTTGTGCGCGATACAACATGGATTCGCCGCTCATCACAGCTCATGATCTGCGCCTGCTCTCGGCCGGTTATTACATCCAGGCCGGCATCGCCGCCTTCTATACGCTCATGCTGCTCGGCTACTTGAGCTTCGTTGGCGTCGTTCTCGGCAACCTCGCCCGCTTGTCTTCGGAAGGCAAGCAACCGATCCCGCAGCTTCCGCCCGCCGTCCTCTCGATCGTTACGGCCGTGCTCGCAGTTCTAGTCGGAATCGCATGCGCCTACACGGCCTGCCTCTTCATCGCGGCTTACTGGCTGCGCCGCCTTCGAAATATGCTCTTCATCCAAATCATGGCCGCGCTCAATTGTTTCGCGATTCCCTATGGCACCGTCCTCGGCATTTTCACGTTTATGGTCCTGCAGCGGCCGAGCGCGAAGCAGCTTTTCGAAAATCAGCGGAATGCCTCCGCCTGTTCACCGCGCCTCCGCTCACGCCCGGCGCTCAGCCGTAGACCTTTCTGAACTTCTACGGAAACGTCGCCAAGCACGCGGTCATGCGCACACTGATCGCGAACGCACAGGGTTTCGCCGGCGCGAACTCACATACTATGGGGCAGGGAAGACCGTCGCGAGTCTCGTCCCAGTCTAAGCACGACGGCAACACTCAGTACACACAGCATCAGCACCGCGGCAGATCCGCCCAATAACATTGGTCGCATCCCGAGCAGTATGGGTGCCTGCCAGGCCGCCAGGGCAATGAGAACAATTGCGGCAATGGCCAGCGCAATCTTCTGCATGGTTTCGATCACTGCGACCGAACGGCGAGCCTCAAGCCGTTTCTTTTCGATTTGTGCTTTCCACCAGATCCGTTCGGCAGGCGCGATTTCGGACTGCTGATCGGCGCTTGCGCACTGCTGGAGATAGGTCCAGACCAATTTCGCATCCTGGCAGGCCGCACATTGGCGCAAATGCGCGGCGAGCTCAGCGCTCATCGAGCCATTGCCGAGAGCCGCGAGAACGCTACTTTCTTGCGGGCACAGGTTCGCGTTCATCTCAATTCTCCGGTTTGGGCGCGCAGCAGCCCGGCGAGCGACTGCCGTGCTCGCGCCAGCATCGACCGGATGCTTTCCGCCTTTGCGCCGATCATGGATGCGATTTCCCGATGACTGAACTGCTCAACATAAGCGAGCCAAAGCAATTCTCGTTCCCGAGGCTTCAACTCTTTCATTATCCGCTGCATGTCTTCTCTTTGCGCAAGGTCTTCGGCCGGCTTCGCTCGCGACAATGCCTCGTCGAGCGGCGCGCCTTTTCGCGCTCTGTAATGATCGCGCATCAAGTTCGTCGCAATGCGGAAGAGATAGTTCTTGCGATGCTCGTCTTCCATGCCGGATGGCAAGTCGGCTTGAAGAAATCGCAAAAAACTCTCCTGTAGAAAATCGTCGGCGAGCGCGCCGTCGTGTAGCGATGCGGACAGATAAGCGCGAAGAGGGCGCGCGGTGCGATTGTAAAACAGCCGGAAGCTCTCCTCATCCATTGCATGCGATTGCGCCGCTACCGGCAGATCAGCCGCCAACGCCGGCGCGAGAGAACGCATGAGGCCCTAGCTGAATTTCCCTGTACCGGGTCTCAGCAGCCCCCACGATTTCGAGAGAAGATACGATGCAAGCGCTGAGATCAAAAACCCAATTCCGATCGCCAGCGCCCCGGAACCGAGGACAAGCACCACTTGCCGTCCATCAAAGTCCAATGCCTGACGCACAGCAATCCCGGCCACACCGAGCAATGAGAAGATAAACCCTGCTTGAATCGCGCTGATAATGCGCCCCGTCGGATTCGAGCTTTCAATCGCCGTGTACTCCAGGAATCTGCGCCCTGCGTCGCTTTCGAGATAGCGCATCAATTCGTCACTGCTTGTACAGCGGTCGAGTAATTTAGAATGCAACCCCGCAAGCTTTTCCGTCGCTTGCCTGCGGCGCACATTTGTCGATATCACCCAGACGATCCATCCGACCAAACCCGCCAATGTGCCAACTATCAGAACCGGCGTTATATCCATATGTTTCCCTTCGCCCGGTATTACGGATTCGGATCGCCTGATGTTAACGGCGCGCGCAAATTTTTTTCAGCGCTGAATTCGATTCCCTTCTTTTCACGTCCCAGCGCGGCGATGATCGCGGTCGCGGCGAATACAGTCCCGCCGGTCGCGGCCATCGCCGTTGCGTAGCTCATCCGCTCGGCAAAAATCGCCTCCAGCAGCCCCACGGAACCGGCTAAAAGCACCCCGCATTGATAGGCAAAGCCGGGCATAAACCCGCGTATCTGGTTTGGCGACAGCTCGCTTAAATGCGCCGGTATCACGCCCCACGCGCCCTGTACGAAGAACTGCATGAGAAATGCGCCGGTAACTAACAAGCCAAGCTGCGGAGCATAGGCCCACAGCGGTATCGTGAGGATCGCAGCCAAAAGTGAAAAGACAATAGCGCGACGCCGGCCAATGCGGTCCGAGAATAAGCCAATGAGCACTCCTCCGAAGATCGCCCCGGCCATCGATATCGCAGAGATCGCCGATCGCTCCGCCGTTCCGAATTTCCAGAAGCGCTGCAGAAATGTAGGATACATGTCCTGCGTCCCGTGAGAGGCAAGATTCATTCCCGTCATCAGCAGCACCAGGTAGAGGAACAGCTTCCAGTGTTTTGCAATCGCGCCTCCCAGATCCGCCCAGCTTTCCTGCTTCGATTTCTCCCAGACCTCCGATTCCTTCACGCGGAAACGGACAAAGAACGCAAGTAGCGCGGGCAATCCGCCCAGAAAGAACAGCGGCCGCCATCCCCAGCGGTCGAACAGAAACCAGTAGCAAAGCGCCGCCAGCAGATTCCCCAGCGCATAACCTTCCTGTAGAAAACCGGAGAGCACCCCGCGCCATTTCGCCGGAACTTTCTCCATCGCCAGCGACGCGCCGACGCCCCACTCGCCGCCCATTCCGATTCCAAACAGCGCGCGCAGAAGTAGGAAAATTTTGAAACTGGGCGCAAACCCGGTTGCGACCTCGACTACCGAATAGAAGATCAGATCGATCATCAACGGCAATCGCCGCCCGTAGCGATCCGCCAGTAATCCGAACAAAAACGCGCCGACCGGCCGAAACGCCAGCGTGAGCAGAAGCGAAAATGCGATCGCTTTATCGGGCTGGTGAAACTCTTTCCCAATCGCAGTCAGGCAGAACGTGACCAGGAAGAAATCGAACGCATCGAGCGTCCACCCAAGAAAACTGGCGATCAGCGCAGGCCAATGCCCGCCGCCAACTTCGCGTTGACGCTGCATCAATGCTGATCCGCCGCGCCGCTCGCTGCCGCATTCGGCTCCCAAAGCGCTTCCGGCGCGCCCGAGCGCATGATTCACCCAGCGGCTCCAGACGAAAAATGCATCGCTCAAACGATTCAGGTATCGCAACGCTTCGCCAGGAACGCTGTGTTCGCGCGCCAATCCAACCAGTAGGCGCTCGGCGCGGCGGCAAACCGTTCGGCAGACGTGCAATTCAGCATCCAGCCGGCTTCCGCCGGGCAGCACAAACGATCGCAAAGGCGCGAGCTCTTCGTTCGCCGCGTCGATTTCGCGCTCGAGCTGCTCAATATCGGCGTCCGTCACCCGCGGCTGTTTGGGATGCACGTCTTCGGGCAACGTAGCAAGAATGGAGCCCAAATTAAAAAGCTCATGCTGCACGCGCTTGAGGATAGCCCCGAAGCCACGCAACGGTTCGGCTCCAGCACTTAGCTCCTCTGCTGTCACGCGCGCCACACCGACAAAAGCGTTCAGCTCATCCACGGTTCCGTAGCAGGCGATACGCACATCGTCTTTCGCCACGCGCTGGCCTCCCACCAGGCGCGTTTCGCCGGCATCGCCCATCCGCGTGTAGATCCGGTTCAATGCGAGGCGCGGTTCATTAAAAATGTGATCGCTCATGCCTTGCTCCTCTTGAAGTGTAAGTCCCTGCTGTACTACTACGCGCGCAAACTCGATGTCGAACCGGCGGCGACGGCGATTACTCGGTTTCCGAGATTCAACTCTTCGGCACGCCCGCTTTCGGGTCCTCCTCCGAGCGGTGTACCGGAACCTGGCACTTGGGGCCTGCTCGCCGTCCGCACCTCTGCGTTGTTGCTCCGCTACCGTCTTCGCAAGGCGTAGAGCAGTCCCGCTTTCGCGCAGTTTCGTCTCGAAGCCTCCGCCGGAAGCCGGTCCTCGGGCCGGTTTGTTTTGTTCATCTCCCGCTCGAGCGCAACATTTCATCAAGCTTGCGTTCTATAATCCGGATAGTGTAGGTATGAGCATTCCCATACGTGTGCTCGTGGCCAAACCCGGCCTCGATGGACACGACCGCGGTGCGAAAGTGATTGCACGCGCGCTGCGGGACGCGGGAATGGAAGTCATCTACACGGGCCTCCGGCAAACGCCGGAAATGATCGTCAACGCAGCTCTACAGGAAGATGTCCAGGTGATTGGATTGTCCATCCTTTCGGGCGCCCACAATGCCATTGTGCCGCGCATCATGGAGCTGCTTCGCGAAAAGGAGATGACCGATGTTCTCGTGGTGGTCGGCGGAATCATTCCCGATGAAGATGCCGCCGAGCTCAAGCGACTGGGCGTGGCTGAAGTCTTTCAGCCGGGCGCATCGCTCGAGAAAATCATCCATTTCATTCGTGACTCGGTTAAGCAGGTAGCCTGAGCCATAGGCTCGGCATAACGTGTGCCGCATCGCTCCAGAGTTGTTGAAACCCGGCGCAGCGGACAAGAAAAGGAAATGATGCAAGACAGACTGAACATTGCCGTGTTCGTCGATTACGACAACATTGAGATTGGCGTCAAATCGACACTGCGGCGTGAATTCGACGTATCGCTCGCGCTGAGCGCATTAAAAGAGCGCGGCGATATCGTCGCAAAATTCGCATACGCGAATTGGGGAAGGCAGGAAGGCGCCACGCGCTCCATGGCGGAAAACGCCGTGCAGATGGTGCAGCGCATCCCGTCCCCACGCGGAGACAAGAACGGGGCCGATATTAATCTCGCGCTCGATGCCCTCGAGATGGCTTTCACGCATGCGCACGTGAACGCCTTTGCCATTGTGAGCGGCGATAGCGATTTTATTCCGCTGGTCAACAAGCTGAAGGAATACGGCAAAACCGTCTTCGTGCTGGGCGGAAAGGCCTTTACCAGCACCATTCTTCAGCAGAACTGCCATGAATTCGTAAGCTATGAGTCGCTGCTCGAAGACGGAGACCGCATTGTCGCGCAACCGATGCCCGACAGGCGGGAAGGTGACCGGCGCGACACCGAGCGGCGCGATCGACCCGAACGCGGCGAACGCCCCGACCGCAAAGATAAGCGTGAGCGCGGTCAACGCCCTGCTCCGCTCGATCTTTCCCAAGCCATGCCGCTGGTGGAACGAGCCCTACAAGTACTCGAACGCCGCGCCGTGCAGCCTCAGCTTGGATTGCTGAAGAGCACCATGCTGCAACTCGATCCCGCTTTCAGCGAGCGCGCCTATGGCGCGGGCAGCTTTTCGGATTTTGTCGAAAAGCTGAAGAAAGCCGATTTCATCAACGTGAGCGGCTCCGGCGGTCGCTATATCATTGAGCGCCGCAGCGGCCATGGGCCGGAGAAGGTGGCGCCCAAACCGGAAGAAGCCCTGCCGGCGCTCCGCGACGTGCTCGAAACGCACCGCATGGAGCTCGAAGAGGGAGCAAGTGCGGAAGAGCTCGAGCAATGGATGCAAGCCGAGCATCCGGAATTCGATCTGGCCAAGCTCGGCTTCCAGCAGTTCTCCGAATTTCTGAATTACGCGCAGGATAAGACGGTGGTGCGCACGGAACCCGATGAAGAGCGTGGATTGATCGTGCACCTCGGCGCGGAGTTTTATCCGCCCGCACTACCCGAAGCTCCACCGGAGCCAATCGTCGAAGAAGAAGAGGACGAGCCGCAGCCCATAGTCGAAGGCCAGCCGACCATCTTCGAGCCAAATCCGCCGCCGCCCAAGCCGAAGAAAGTCGCGACACGTAAACGCGCCGCTGCGGGTGCCGGCAACACCATCAGAAGGCCGAGAAAGAAGAGGGAATAACTTTAGGACTACGCGGGCGTTAACGCGCCCGCTCTTGACCGGAGGGGACGCCGGCGACCAGTGCCAAGACGCACACGCCGCATCCCCCGTTCACCAACTCCAAAAAATTTCCTCGACCGCCGCAACTCCGGCGATTCGCGTCACTTAGCCGGTTTTCGTCCCCATCGGTAAGTTCGTGTCTCCCTCGCTGCATGCTACGTTTTTGGCCGGTTATGAACTCTCATCCGCCCAGTGCTGCCGCTTCCGCCGTCGCGCCGGAATCGAAACCAACCTCGCCCATCTCCGAAGCCAAACTTGCTGCCAATAAAGTAAACGCCCTGCTCTCTACCGGCCCAAGTTCACTCGAAGGAAAAGCCAGCTCGTCCCTCAACGCTGTCAAAACCGCGCTCACCGGCCGCACGATCCTGCTTCCCACCGACGATGTCGCTGCTTACCAACAGCATGTCGCCGAATACGAGAAAGATCTTCGGCCTGTCGGACAGCGTGAATGCGATCTGGTCCAATCCATCGCCGATTCCTCCTGGCGCCTTCAGCGCATCCCCGCTCTGGAAATGGCGATCTACGCCCGCGGCCGCATCCAATTCGCAAACCATTTCGACGATCGCGACCCTGCGCTGCGCCCATCATTGATCGAGCTCGAAACGCACCTGGCTTACGAAAGGCAGCTCCGGAATTTGCAGCTTCAGGAATCGCGCCTGCATCGCCGCCGCGAAAAAGACCTGGCCGAGCTCCGTCAGGCCCAATCCGAACGCAGGAATCGCGACACCCAAACTCTCGAAACAGCTTCGCGCCTCCTTACGCACGCCAAACGCGCCAACAAGCCATTCGATCCGGCGTCTCTCAATCAGGCCGCGCCCGGCGGCGAACCGACAACGCACGTCGGTGGCTTCGAATTTTCAATCTCCGATATCGAAGCTTATAGCGATGGTCGTTCCGTCCTCGATATCGCTTATGCCGCCTTCAAACGCGCCTCGACATCCCGCGCAAAGGCCGCGTAAGCAGCCGTAGATATATGACGGCGTAGCGGCCCGTTCAAGCCCTCGCCGCGCGTTCCTTCTCTTTATCGAACGATTCAAACGTTTCGCTCGCCGCTGCTAGTCGCTTCAGCAACGCGGCGGGTCGCCAAAGATCCGGGCCGTGCTGCGTCTCGAATTCCTCCACGCGCGCCAGAACATTTTTGAGCCCGATTGTATCGGCATAAAACATGGGTCCGCCGCGCCACGGCGGGAAACCGTAGCCGTAAAGATAGACGATATCGATGTCCACTGCGCGCAACGCAATGCCTTCTTCGAGCAGCTTCGCGCCTTCGTTCACCAGCGCATACATGCACCGATCGACAATTTCTTCGTTCGTGATTTCGCGCCGCGGGATGCCGGCTTCACGCGCCGTCTGCTCGATCAGCGCGGCAACTTCAGGATCGGGCGAAGGCTTTCGGTTTTCATCGTATTTCGACCATCCGCGGCCCGTTTTTTGACCATACCGTCCCATTGCGTACAGCTTGTCCGTGATCAACGGCTGGCGAACGCCGGGCTTCTCCAAATGCTTAAACTCTTGCCGCACATGCCACATGATGTCGATGCCCGCGAGGTCGTCCATCGCCAGCGGCCCCATCGCCATTCCGAAATCGTAGAGTGCCTGGTTGACCTGCTCGACCGATGCGCCTTCTTCCACCAGGAATTGCGCCTCGCGCACATACGGCTCAACCATGCGATTGCCGATAAATCCCCGTGCGTTCCGCGCAAGTACGGCCACTTTTTTGAGCTTTTTGCCCAGCGCCATCGCGGTTGCGATCACTTCGCTGCCGGTCGCGTTCCCGCGCACCACTTCGAGCAGCTTCATCACATTCGCAGGGCTGAAGAAATGCGTTCCAATGATCATCTCCGGCCGCCGCGTCGCCGAAGCAATCTCATCCACGTCCAGCGTCGATGTGTTGGTAGCGAGAATCGCGCCGGGTTTAGCAACTTTGTCGAGTTCCGCAAACACTTGCTTTTTCACCTGCATGCTCTCGAACACCGCTTCAGTAATGATGTCGGCCTGCTCGAAGCCCTCATACGTGAGCTGCGGCGTTATCAGCGCCAGCCGTTCATCCATTGCAGCCTGCGTCAAGCGTCCTTTGGCAACCGTGTTCCCGTAATTCTTGCGAATCGTCGCCATGCCTCGATTCGAGCGCGTCCTGCGAGGCTTCTTTCACGATCACCGGAATCCCCGCATTCGCATAATTCATCGCAATTCCGCCGCCCATCGTCCCCGCGCCGACAACCGCTGCCCGCCGGATCTCGATCGGCTTTACATTCTTCGGCAGATCTGGAATTTTCCCCACCGCGCGCTCCCCGAAAAAGGCGTGAATCAACGCCCTCGATTGCGTCGAAAAAAGGCATTTCTGAAAAAGCTCCGCTTCCCGCTGGCAGCCTTCTTCAAACGGCAGTTGCGTCGCCGCCTCCACTGCATCGATCGCTGCAAACGGCGCAATCATGCCGCGAGCTTTCTTCTTCGCCTGCTCGCGCGCCATCGAAAACATCATGGGGAATGCCCCGGCCAGCTTCCCGTTGCGCTCGCGCGTCTTGCGAATCGGCTTATTGATCGCCTCATGTGCGAATGCAATCGCGCCCTCCAGCAAATTGCCGTCAATGATGCGATCGACGATGCCAGCCGAGTATGCATCTTGAGCGCTGATCGATTCCCCCGCCGCGCACATCTCGAGGGCCTTCATCACGCCCGCAAGTCGCGGCAGCCGCTGCGTTCCGCCTGCTCCTGGAATCAGACCGAGCTTCACTTCGGGCTGCCCCACCTGCGCATTCGGCGCGATCACACGATAGTGCCCAGCCATCGCAGTCTCCAATCCGCCGCCGAGCGCCTGTCCGTGAATCGCCATCACCACCGGCTTGGGGCAATCTTCAATTGCCAGCAGAAACGGCAGGAGGGTCAAGGCCGGACGTTCGCCCGAAACAATTTTGCCGAATTCCTTGATGTCCGCGCCCGCGATGAACGTGCTGCCCGCTCCAATGACCACCACCGCCCGCACCTCGTCATCGCCTTCAGCCTGGTTAATTCCCCCGACGATGCCTTCCGGCACGCCCGGGCCGATTGCGTTTACCGGCGGGTTGTCAATCGTGATCACGGCTACGTCGCCGTGTCGCGCGAACGTCACAAGCTGATTCATCAAACCCCTCCTATGTAGGTATATACTGTGGCTTCCCGAAGTTGCTCCAAACCCAGAATTAAGATGTCTACCAGAGAAGCAGTTATCGTTGCGAGCTCCCGCACCGGGCTTGCGAAATCCTATCGCGGCTCATTTAATATGACGCGTCCGGAAGATCTGGCGGCGCATTGCATCAAAGATGTTTTGAGAAAAACGCCGCAACTCGATCCCAACGAAATCGAAGACGTGGCCCTAGGCTGCGCGCAGCCGAACGGACCGCAAGGATTGAATGTGGCTCGAATCGCTTCTGTGCTCGCGGGCTTGCCTGTCACGACCGCAGCGACCACAGTGAACCGCTTCTGCTCGTCGGGATTGCAGGCCATTGCCATGGCGGCGCACGAGATCGTGCAGGAAGGCGCGGATGTAGCGATCGGCGGAGGCATAGAGAGCATCTCCCTTACACCGCGCGACGTGGATCCGCATCTGAAGGCGATGAAGAAATCACCCGGCTTATATATGCGGATGGGTGACACGGCCGAGGTCGTCGCGAAGCATTATAAAATCTCGCGCGAAGTCCAGGACGAATACTCTCTCGTCAGCCAGCAGCGAACCGCGCGCGCGCAGCAGCAAGGTTTCTTCAGCGAAGAGATCGCGCCCATGAAAGTAACGATGGCGCTGCTCGACAAGAAAACGGGCGAGAAGGTTGGCACTCGCGAGGTGTGCTGCGACCACGACGAATGCAATCGGCCCGACACGACGCTCGAAGGACTGCTGGCGCTCAAACCGTACTTCGATCCCGACAGCGGTGAAGGAACGGTGACGGCGGGCAATTCTTCGCAGCTCTCGGATGGCGCATCGGCAACCTTATTAATGTCGCGCCAGAAAGCGGACGCGCTTGGCGTGCCCTACAAGCTGATATTTCGCGGCTTTGTCGTGGCGGGCTGCGAGCCCAAAGAGATGGGAATTGGCCCCATCTTTGCCGTACCGAAGCTCCTGAATCGCCACGGCCTCACAATCGATGGCATCGATCTTTGGGAGTTGAACGAAGCCTTCGCGGTGCAGGTTGTGTATTGCCGCGATTACCTTGGCCTTCCCATGGAGAAGCTGAACGTAAACGGCGGCTCTATCTCCATCGGCCATCCGTTCGGCATGACGGGATCGCGCATGGTAGGCACGCTTGCCAACGAGATGGCGCGGCGCCCCGGATCAAAGTACGGTGTGGTCACGATGTGTGTCGGCGGTGGGCAGGGCGCGGCTGGCCTGTTCGAAGCCGTGCATTAAAAGCAGGTTCTGTTGTTATCCTGAGGCTTAATCCCTCCGTTCCATGCCTCAGTTGCGCTACACGACCCCGCACGGAATCCTTATCACGCGGACCAGCTCGAAAATTCCATACTCGCGCGGTTTGCGGCATATCCTGCACCGGCTTGACACGACGCGCGGCGCCTATCTTTCCTCCGGCTATGAGTACCCCGAGAGGTATTCGCGCTGGGATGTGGCGAGCGTCGCGCCCCCGCTTGAAATCGTCGGGCGTGAACGAAAGCTCGAATTGCGCGCGCTGAATAAACGCGGCGAGCAGTTGCTCTGTTTGCTCGACCCGCTGCTCAAATATCATCCTCACCGGCGGGCCTACTTTCGCACTCCCGGTTCGATTCGCCTGGATCTAAAACCGCTCGCCGAACGCTTCCCGGAAGAAGAGCGCAGTAAACAGCCTTCGCCGTTTTCAATTCTGAGAACTCTCATCGAGGAGTTCAGAAATCCCGAAGATTCGCGTCTGCTCATGATCGGCGCCTTCGGCTACGATCTGCTACTCCAGTTCGATCCCATCCGTCTCCGCCTGCCGCGCTCGTCGCATAAGGACCTTCACCTCTTCTTATTCGATGACATCTACTTCATGGATCGCAAGAAGGAGATCATCGAGCGGTTCCAGTATGACTTTTCGGGCGATAAGAGCAACACCGCTGGACTGCCGAGAACTTCCCAGCCCGTGAAGAAACAGAGCGGCAGCACAACTCGCGCCGAAATTGTTTCGGACCATACGGCGGAAGAGTATGCCGAAAAGGTCGAGTTCGTGCGCGAGGGCATGCGGCAGGGCAACTATTACGAAGTCGTCCTGCGGCAGACCTTCAGCGCGCCCTTTGACGGTAGCCCATCGGAGCTCTTTCAGCGGATTCAAAAATCGAGCCCGAGTCCGTATGAATTTCTGTTGCAGTTAGGGGATGAGCAACTGATTGGCGCCTCGCCCGAAATGTTCGTCCGCGTGGAGGGCGAGCAGGTCGAAACTTGTCCCATCGCCGGTACCGCCCGCCGGTCCGGTGACCCGCTCCGCGACGCCGAAAGCATTCGCGACCTGCTCAACTCCACCAAAGAAGAATCGGAGTTGACGATGTGCAGCGACGTGGACCGCAACGATAAGTCGCGGGTTTGCGTTCCCGGCTCCGTGCGTGTGATCGGCCGTCGGCTGATCGAATCCTACGCCGGCTTGTTTCACACAGTGGATCACGTGAAGGGCACGCTCATGCAAGGCTTCGATTCGCTCGATGCATTCCTGACCCACATGTGGGCAGTCACCATCATCGGCGCGCCCAAGAAAGCTGCGGCTCAAGCCATCGAAGATCTCGAAAAGGACGCTCGCGGCTGGTACGGCGGCGCGATCGGGATGCTTAGCCTGAACGGTGACATCAATACAGGGATAACCATCCGCACCGTTCACCTGAAGGACGGGGTCGCTCGATACGCCGCTGGCGCAACGCTGCTTTATGATTCCGATCCCCACTCGGAAGATCAAGAGTGCCGCCTTAAGGCGACCAACTTCTTCCGTGCTCTCTATCCCGCGCTGGTCACAGGGCCGGAGCCGCATCGGACGCGGCGCGTTGGGGAAGGCATTCGGCTGTTGCTGGTCGATAACGACGACTGCTTCATCCACACGCTCGCCAATTACGCTCGCCAGACGGGCGCGACCGTTTCGACCTATCGATCGCACGTAGCTCTCGAAGCCGTGGACAGCACGAATCCCGATATCGTATTAATTTCGCCCGGGCCGGCACGGCCAGCCGATTTCGGCGTGCCGAATCTGGTAAAGGAACTCGCGAAGCGAGGCATTCCAGTGTTCGGCGTCTGTCTCGGACTCCAGGGCATTGTCGAAGCCTTTGCCGGAACGCTCGACGTGCTGCCGTACCCAATGCACGGCAAAGGATCTCAGATTCATCACCATGGACAGGGCGTTTTTCAAGGGCTGCCATCGCCGTTTCGTGTAGGCCGATATCACTCGTTGTATGCGAATCGCGAGACGTTCCCAGCGTGTCTGGAAATCACGGCGGAATCGGAGGACGGCATCATCATGGGTGTGCGGCATCGCGATTTGCCGATCGAAGCCGTGCAGTTTCATCCGGAATCGATCCTTACGCTCGAGCGCGATTGCGGCCTCCGCCTGATGGAAAACATGATCGAGATGTACGCGCACGCCCTTGCCTGACCGGAAGCGCGTTGCCGTTATCGGCGGTGGTCTCGCGGGGCTTGCGGCGGCAGTCGCCTTAGGATCGGCGGATTATCAGGTCGAATTGTTCGAAGCGCGGCCGTTCCTGGGAGGCCGAGCCACCTCTTACCCTCTGAACGTGGCTGACGAAAACAGCCCAACCATCGATAATTGCCAGCACGTTCTATTGCGCTGCTGCACGAACCTGCTCGATTTCTATGCGCGCCTGGCCGTGCGCGACCGCATCCGCTTCGATCGCGAGTTTTATTGGATTGAGCCGGGTGGTCGCGTCTCCATCCTGCGCCGCGGCATCTTCCCTTCGCCGCTACACTTCATCGGCTCCTTCATCAGGCTGAAGTTTCTCTCTGTGCGCGACAAGTTCAGCGTCGCAAACGGCCTGCTCGCCCTGAAGTACGAGTACGGCAAGCGCACGGATCTCGACCAAATCACGATGCTCGATTGGCTGCGCGAGAAGAACCAGACGCCGGGTGCGATCGAAAGATTCTGGCGGCAGGTTCTGGTGAGCGCGATCAACGAAGATCTGGACCGCATGGCCGCTATTCACGGACTGCAGGTCTTTTATCTCGGTTTCTTATCGAGCGGAGATGCGTACGAGATGGGCGTGCCCGCCGTGCCACTGCGCGAACTCTATTCCGACGAGTCCTGGCGCGAGTATCCGAATGTAAAGATCGAGCTTCGCTCTCCGGTCCAGCAACTGCGAATCGAAAACGGCCGCGTTGCTGGTGTGGTCGTAAACGGCTCTTGCATTCAAGCCGACGGTTACGTGCTCGCCGTTCCCTTCGAGCGCCTCGCCGCGCTTGCCCCGGAACTCCCTATCGATCTATCGGCGTTCACCCATTCTCCAATCACAGGAATTCATCTCTGGTTCGACAAGCCGATTACAGGCTTGCCGCACGCCACCCTGCTCAATCGGACCATTCAATGGATGTTTAATAAAGACGAGGGCCGGCATATCCAGCTCGTGGTCAGCGCATCGCACAGTTTAACCGAAATGCCCCGGCGGGAGGTCATCGAGCTCGCCTTGAAAGAATTGGCCGAGTTTTTTCCTGGCTGCGGCGAAGTGAAAGTCGAACGCGCGCACGTTGTCAAAGAAGTCCGCGCTACCTTTTCGGCCGCGCCGGGCCTCGAAGCCAAGCGCCCCCTCAGCACAACGACCATTCCCAACCTCTTCTTAGCCGGCGACTGGACTCGCTCCGGCTGGCCCGCAACCATGGAAGGCGCCGTGCGCAGCGGCTATCTGGCAGCCGAAGCGGTCACCGCCGCGATCGGCAATCCGCAGAAGTTCCTGAAGCCGGATCACACAAGTTGAAAGCCGTGCTATTCTGAAATTGATTTCAAGTCACCTTGGGAGGCAAGGGTTAGCTGTGCTTGCCCGAGCCGTTCGTACCAGTCAAAATCATGAGTCAAAAGCCCGGTAAGAAATATGAAGCCGCGGCGAAGCAGGTAGAACACAAGCCCTATCAGCTCGCCGACGCCGTCCCGCTCGTTCAGAAGATCAAGTTCACGAAGTTTGACGAGACGGTTGAGGTGCACATGCGCCTGGGCGTTGATCCGAAGCATGCCGACCAGATGGTGCGCGGCACTGTGGTTTTACCGAACGGGTTAGGCAAGTCGAAGCGCGTACTGGTGATCGCATCCGGCGACAAGATTCGCGAGGCGGAGGAAGCCGGGGCGGATTTCGCGGGCGGCGACGAAATGGTCAATCGGATTCAGACCGAAAACTGGATCGATTATGACGCCGTGATCGCAACGCCGGATATGATGCGGTCGGTCGGCCGGCTTGGGAAGGTGCTCGGCCCGCGCGGCCTGATGCCGAACCCGAAGACCGGAACCGTAACAACCGACGTGCGCAACGCGATTCAGGAGATCAAGGCCGGTAAGGTCGAATTTCGCGTCGACAAGACAGGCGTGATTCACGCGCCGGTCGGCAAAGTCAGTTTTGCGACGGACAAGCTGCTCGAAAATACCAACAGCCTGATTCAGGCGGTAGTGAGAGCGAAACCGTCGGCTGCGAAAGGCAAGTACGTCAAAAGCGCGACGCTGTGCTCCACCATGGGTCCCGGCGTGCAGCTTGACGTAACGGCGTTCAACGCGAAGGCGACGGCTTAGAGTCAGCGAAATAGGAGGGCGGCGCGATGAAGGATAAGAACGAAAAGAAGAAAGACCTCGAGGATTTGAAAAAGACCATCGAGGAGAACAAGAACATCTTCGTCACCGGCTACGAGAAGCTGACCGTCAGCCAGGATTTCCAGTTGCGAAAGACCGTTCGCGATGCCGGCGGGAAGTATCGCGTGGTAAAGAACAATCTTGCGGCGAAAGCGGCCGAAGGCACGCCCGCCGGCGACCTGCTTTCGAACCTTAAGGGCATGACGTCCTTTGCGTACACCTCGAAGGACCCCGTCGCGCTGGCGAAAGCGCTCACGAAGTACTCTAAAGACAACGCGGCGTTTACGTTTAAGGCCGGAATCGTCGAAGGCCGGGTGGTCGATATCAGCGCGATCAACGATCTCGCCTCGATGCCGCCCAAAGAGGAACTGTACGCGAAGCTTTTGTTCCTGATTAATGCCAGCGCCACGCGGCTGGTCACCTCGATCAACGGCGTGGGCCGGAACTTGGCAGTGGTTTTGGACCAGGCCGGGAGAGAAAACAAATTTCAGCAGTAGTGCAGTGCACAGGCCGTCTGGTGGCCGTTGTGCGCGATATAGTAATCGGTTGCGTGCGCGGGAATATCCGCAGCAAACCGGGTAAGACAAACACGTTAGGGAGTTAGGAAGAACATGGCGGATATCAACGCAATTGCAGAACAGATCCAGGGTTTGACCCTGCTTGAGGCCTCGCAGCTCGTCAAGCTGCTCGAAGACAAGCTGGGCGTTTCGGCCGCGGCGGCCGCAGTCGCAGCGGCTCCGGCAGCGGGCGGCGGCGGTGCGGCAGCGGCAGCACCTGCCGAGGAAAAAACTGAATTCTCGGTGGTCCTGACCGCAGTCGGCGCAAACAAAATCAATGTAATCAAGGCCGTACGCGAAGTTACCAGCTTGGGGCTGAAAGAAGCCAAGGATCTGGTGGACGGCGCGCCGAAGCCGATCAAGGAAGGCGTCAATAAGGACGAGGCGGAGGCGATCCGCAAGAAGTTCACCGACGCCGGCGCAACCGTCGAAGTCAAGTAGTGGCCGCCCTTGGGGGCGATCTTTAGATTTTTGGGGTCGGCTGCGTCTTTTGACGCATTTGGCCCCACATGTGTTATTCTAAGACTGACGTCGAGCCGGGACGGTTTCCACCATCAGATTTGTGGTTCTATTTCCCTGAAGTTCTCCCGCGGGCCTGTGCAGGTCGGCGGGTTTTTGCGTGCTCAAACTTGCTTCTCTTAACCATGGTTCCCTCTGTCCCTAAATGGCGAGGAATTTCTAACCTGTTTTTAGAGCTCCCCACATCAGTATCGTCACTGACGATTGCTCTCATGAGTTTTTCTTCCCGCGTGGCCATACGAACCGGCCGCGCAAGCATTTGCGGGTCAATCGCGTCCGGCGGCGAACAGATTAGTTGGCCCCGGAAGCGCACAGGGCGGGTCCCGTTGTGCGCGATTGATCAGCTGATGGCCGTAGCCGCCTAAACCGCGGTTCGGTTGCTTGTAAACGCATTGCTGAATGTTGTCACAGTGTCATTGGTTTCCTAAAGGACTAGCGTAGATGCCCAACGTGTCAAACGGTTCTCTCCGCGAGAGAGTTGATTTCTCAAAGATAAAGACTTCGATCCCCATTCCAAATCTCATCGAAGTTCAGAAGCGCTCCTATGAGCGTTTTCTGCAGATGGATCTGCTGCCCAAGGAGCGCGAAGATGCGGGTCTGCAGAGTGTGTTCAGCTCCGTTTTCCCCATCTCCGATTTTCGCGGCTTGAGCCAGCTCGAGTTCGTGGATTACTCTATCGGCAACTGGGAATGCAAGTGCGGCAACTTGAAAGGGCTGCACCATCTGCGAACCATCTGCCGCAATCCCAATTGCGGCGCCGAGATTCGCACCGACCCCTTCCACGCCGGCGACGTGCTCTGCCATCGCTGCGGCACCTTCAACAAAAACATCGTCACCTTCTGCAACCGCTGCGGCGATCCCGTGGCGCTGCAGTTGAAATACGACGTGCCCGAATGCGAAGAGCGGGGCATGACCTATGCTGCGCCGCTGAAGGTAACTATTCGCCTTACCGTATATGACAAGGATGCCGAAACGGGCAACAAGACCGTTCGCGACATCAAGGAGCAGGAGGTCTTTTTCGGCGAAATCCCGCTGATGACCGATAACGGCACCTTCATCATCAACGGTACCGAGCGCGTCATCGTTTCGCAGTTGCACCGTTCGCCCGGCGTGTTCTTTGAGCGTGTGCAGACCCAGGGCTATTTCCTCGGCAAAATCATCCCCTATCGCGGCAGTTGGGTCGAGTTCGAATACGACAACAAAAACCTGCTGTACGTTCGCATCGACCGCAAGCGCAAATTCTATGGAACGGTTTTCCTGCGGGCTCTGGGCCTCAAAACCGACTCCGACATTCTGCGGGCCTTCTACAAACTTTCGAAGATCACGCTCAAAAACAATAAGCTCTACTGGGCCGTGAATGAGAGCCTCGCCGGGATGAAGCTTTCGCACGCCATCACCAATAAAGCTGGCGAGCAGGTGGTCCCCCAAGGCCGCAAAATCACTCAATCCGTTCTCCGCGAAATCCAGAAGAACAAGATCGAGCAGGTCGAGATCGCTTCCAACGATCTCGAAGGCGCATTTGTCGCCTCCGACGTGATCGACATGTCCACCGGCGAAGTGCTCATCGAGGCGAATCATGAGCTCACCGCGGCAACCATCGGCAAGCTCGCCGAGGGCGGAATCGAGACCTTCGATGTCTTCTTTCCGGATCGCGACGACGCCGGCAACGTCATTTCTGCCACCCTGCGCAAAGACGGCGTAAAGAGCCAGAATGACGCGCTGCTTGAAATCTATCGCAAGCTGCGCCCGGGCGATCCGCCGACTCTTGATACGGCCTCCCAGTTGTTCCAGGGCATGTTCTTCGACCCGCGCAAGTACGATTTTTCGCGCGTGGGCCGCATGAAGTTCAATATCAAGCTGTATGACAAAGCGGATTCGACGCCGCTCGACAAGCGCACGCTTGATCAGAAGGATTTCATCGACACGATTCTTTACCTTCTGCGGCTGCGCAAAGGCCTCGGCGCGGTAGATGACATCGATCATCTCGGCAATCGGCGCGTGCGCGCGGTCGGCGAGCTGCTTGAAAACCAGTTCCGAATCGGCCTCGTCCGCATGGAGCGCGCGATCAAGGAAAAGATGTCGGTTTACCAGGAAATGTCGACGGCCATGCCGCACGACCTGGTGAATGCCAAGCCCGTAATGGCGGCGATTCGCGAATTCTTTGGCTCCAGCCAGTTGTCGCAGTTCATGGACCAGACCAATCCGCTGTCGGAAATCACGCACAAGCGGCGTCTTTCGGCGCTTGGGCCGGGCGGTTTGTCGCGTGAGCGCGCGGGATTCGAAGTCCGCGACGTGCACCCGACACACTACGGCCGCATCTGCCCGATCGAGACCCCTGAAGGACCGAATATCGGCCTCATTTCGTCGCTCTCCTGCTTTGCGCGGATCAACGAATACGGCTTCATCGAAAGCCCGTACCGCCGGGTTCGCGAAGGCATGCTGATCGACGAAGTTCGGATCTTAAATCCCGGCGACACGGACTTCAAGGTCGGCCAGGTGGTTTCTCGCGAGGAGATCGACAAGTCCAATAAGGGGCTCGGCGCCAAGAAACAGCAGGCCGAGTTCGAGGCGCACTCCGATTACCTCTCGGCATGGGAAGAAGATAAGTACCTGATCGCCCAGGCCAACGTTTCGATCGATGACAAAGGCCATTTGACCGAGGACCTGGTCAATGCGCGGCAGGCGGGCAACTTCATGCTCAAGCACCGCGACGAGATCGAGTACATGGACGTCAGTCCGAAGCAATTGGTCTCTGTCGCCGCGAGCTTAATTCCGTTCCTTGAAAATGACGACGCCAACCGCGCTCTCATGGGTTCGAACATGCAGCGTCAAGCGGTGCCGTTATTGCGCGCCGAAGCGCCGTTCGTTGGAACCGGTATGGAGCGGGTCACGGCTCGCGATTCGGGCGCGGTAGTCATCTGTAAGCGCGCGGGCGTGGTCGATTCGGTCGATAGCGAGCGCATCATCGTGCGTGTCGAAGGCGGAGCGCATGAAGGTCAGATGTCGCGCGAAGTCGGAGCCGATATCTATCAGCTCACCAAGTTCAAGCGCTCGAACCAGAACACCTGTATCAGCCAGAAGCCGATTGTCCATCAGGGGCAAAAGGTGAAGAAAGGCGATGTGCTCGCCGACGGTCCTTGCACCGAAGCCGGTGAACTTGCTCTGGGCCGCAACGTCCTGGTCGCGTTCATGCCGTGGCGTGGCTACAACTTTGAAGACGCCATCGTGGTCAGCGAGAAGCTGGTCAAGGACGATTACTACACTTCCATCCACATCGAAGAGTTTGAGATCGAAGCGCGCGACACGAAGTTGGGTCCGGAAGAGATCACACGAGACATTCCGAACATCGCGGAATCGTTCCTGCGCAATCTGGACGAAAGCGGAATCATTCGCGTCGGAGCCACCGTGAAGCCGGGCGACATTCTGGTGGGCAAAGTGACGCCCAAGGGCGAAACGCAGCTCACTCCGGAAGAAAAACTCCTGCGCGCGATCTTCGGCGAAAAGGCCGGCGACGTCAAGGACGCCTCGCTCTACTGCCCGCCGGGAATCGAAGGCACCATCGTCGATTGCAAGGTATTTTCGCGCAAGGGCGCGGAGCTGGACGAACGCTCGAAGCAAATTCTGCAGTTGCAGGAAGAGCGTATGCACCGCAACCTCGAAGACGAAAAGCGCATTTTAAGCGATGAGCGCGCCAAGCGCCTGGAGGAGCTGCTGAAGGGCAAAGAGCTTTTGGCGGACCTCCACGACGAAAAGACCAATAAGAAACTGCTCTCGAAAGAGACGCCGCTCACGCGCGATGTGCTCGAACGGCTGCGCGCGCGCGACCTGAAGCGGATGCGGCTTTCCACCAAAGATGTCCGCATCAACGAGCAGATCGACGAAATCGAAGAGATGACCTCGCGCCAGATCGCGGTGCTCGAAAAGATCACCGAAGAGAAGATCGCGAAGCTGCGCAAGGGCGATGAGCTTCCTCCGGGCGTGATCAAGCTCGTGAAAGTTTACATCGCGATGAAACGCAAGCTGTCGGTCGGCGATAAGATGGCCGGCCGCCACGGAAATAAAGGTGTCATCGCGCGCATCGTGCCCGAAGAGGATATGCCGTATCTGCCGGATGGCACTCCGGTCGAGATTGTCTTGAATCCGCTCGGCGTTCCTTCTCGTATGAATGTGGGACAGATCCTCGAAACCCACCTCGGCTGGGCGGCCGAGAAACTCGGCTTGCACTTCGCCACGCCGGTATTTGACGGCGCAACCGAGAAGGACATCAAGGCGCGGCTGACAGAAGCGGAGCTGCCCACCTCGGGCAAGGTTCAGCTTTACGACGGGATGACGGGCGTCATGTTCGAACAGCCGGTGACGGTCGGCTACATCTACATGCTGAAGCTCAGCCACCTGGTGGACGACAAGATCCACGCGCGCTCCATCGGGCCGTATTCGCTGATTACGCAGCAGCCGCTCGGCGGGAAGGCGCAGTTCGGCGGACAGCGCTTTGGCGAGATGGAAGTTTGGGCGCTCGAAGCATACGGCGCCGCATATATTCTGCAGGAGCTGCTGACCGCGAAATCCGACGACGTCTACGGACGCGCCAAGATCTACGAAGCCATTGTGAAGGGCGAAGCCGCCGCCGAACCCGGCGTGCCGGAATCGTTCAATGTGTTGATCCGTGAGTTGCAGAGCTTGTGTCTGGACGTGGAGCTGATGAAAAAGCCCCGCGAGATCCTCGACCTGGCGCATGCCGCGGATTAGTTAGGGATTATATGCGGGCGGGGCGTCAATTTTGGCGCCCCACGCTCCGTCCGCGAGTTTGTGAAACGGGCCCGTACTGAAAAGGATTTTTAAGGACAACAATGTATCGTTCCTCTCCGTACGACAGAGCCAATCTGATCGCCGATTTCGATTCGATTCGAATCAGTCTTGCCTCTCCGGAAAAGATCCGGAGCTGGTCCCACGGTGAAGTCACCAAGCCCGAGACCATCAACTATCGAACGTTCAAGCCCGAGCGCGACGGCCTGTTCTGCGCCCGCATCTTCGGCCCGGTCGCCGATTGGGAGTGTCTCTGCGGCAAGTACAAGCGCATGAAGCATCGCGGAGTCATCTGCGACAAGTGCGGCGTCGAAGTGACGCTTTCGCGCGTGCGCCGCGAACGACTCGGCCACATTGAGCTGGCCAGCGCCTGCTCGCACGTCTGGTTTTTCAAAGGCCTGCCGAGCCGCATCGGTTATCTGCTCGATATCACCTTGCGTGAGCTCGAGCGCGTGCTTTATTACGAAGCCTTCGTGATCATCGACCCAGGCGAAGCCACCGGTCTCAACCTGGGGGAAGTGATCAGCGATGAGCGCAAGCGCCAGCTCGATCAGGAGTTTCCGGGCAAATTCGTCGCCATGATGGGCGCCGAAGGTGTCAAAGAGCTCCTCAAGAAGATCGATATCGAAGGCCTCAGCCAGGAAATCCGCGAGCGCATGCGGACCGAAACGTCGGCCCAGAAGAAGCTGAAGTATGCCAAGCGCCTGCGCGTGGTCGAGAGCTTCCGGAAATCCGGTAACAAGCCGAATTGGATGATTCTGGATGTAATCCCGGTGATTCCGCCTGAACTGCGCCCGCTGGTGCCGCTCGATGGCGGCCGCTTCGCTACTTCGGATCTCAACGATCTTTATCGCCGGGTTATCAACCGCAACAACCGTTTGAAAAAGCTGATGGAGCTGCATGCTCCCGACGTCATCGTGCGCAACGAAAAACGCATGCTGCAGGAAGCCGTCGACGCGCTCTTCGATAACGGCCGCCGCGGTCGCGTGCTGCGCGGCGCCAACAATCGCCCGCTCAAATCGCTCTCCGACACGCTCAAAGGGAAGCAAGGCCGATTCCGCCAGAACCTGCTCGGCAAGCGCGTCGATTACTCCGGCCGTTCCGTCATCGTGGTTGGCCCCGAGCTGAAACTAAACCAGTGCGGTCTGCCGAAGAAGATGGCGCTCGAGCTGTTTAAGCCCTTCATCTATCATCGCCTCGAGCAGCGCGGCCATTGCACCACCATCAAGCAAGCCAAGGAACTGGTCGAGCAGCAGGACGCGGTGGTTTGGGACATCCTCGAAGAAGTCATTCGCGATCACCCCATCCTTCTGAACCGCGCGCCCACGCTGCACCGCCTCGGCATCCAGGCGTTTGAGCCGGTGCTGGTCGAAGGCAAGGCCATCAAGCTGCATCCGCTGACTTGTACGGCATTCAACGCCGATTTTGACGGCGACCAGATGGCCGTGCACATCCCGCTCTCACCAGAAGCGCAGATCGAAGCATCCACTTTGATGCTCGCTTCCAACAATATTCTGTCGCCCGCGCACGGCGCCCCGATCGCCATCCCCACTCAGGACATGGTGCTCGGTCTTTACTACTTGACCAAGATGCGCCCGACCGCGAAGGGCTCGGGACGCACCTTCGCCTCTATGGAAGACGTGCTGATCGCGCTCGAGATGGGCGAAGTGGAAACGCTCACCGCAATCAAGCTGCGCCACACCGGCCGCGTCATCGACCTGACCAAGGCCTTCGACAACCAGAACATCATGTACACGGAGCCGATCGAGTTCAACAAGCAGTACATGGACACGACCGTCGGCCGCGTGATTTTAAACGATGTTCTTCCCAAGGAGATGCCGTTCATCAACGGTCTTCTGAAGAAGAAAGGTCTCGGACAACTCGTCCAATACTGCTATCTCAAGTTCGGTTTACAGATCACGGTGCAGATGCTCGACGAGGTCAAGAAACTCGGCTTCCTCTATGCGACACGCGCCGGCATTTCGATCGGCATCGACGACATGGTTGTTCCTGAAGAGAAGGCCAGCCTGGTACACGATGCCGAAAAGCAAGTGATCGAGGTCCAGCAGCAGTATCAGGAAGGCGCCATCACGCAATCCGAGCGCTACAACAAGATCATCGAGATCTGGTCGAAGGTCACCGAAGCGATATCCGACAAGCTCTTCAAGAATCTGGAAGAGGACGACCGCACCGGCCGTATTCTCAACCCGATTTACATCATGGCCGATTCCGGCGCCCGTGGTTCGAAGCAGCAGATCCGCCAGCTTTCGGGCATGCGCGGCTTGATGGCCAAGCCCTCGGGCGAAATCATCGAGCAGCCCATTACGGCGAACTTCCGCGAAGGCCTCGACGTGCTGCAGTACTTCATCTCGACGCATGGCGCGCGTAAAGGTCTGGCCGATACGGCTTTGAAAACCGCCGATTCCGGCTACCTCACCCGACGGCTTTGCGACGTGGCGCAGGACGTCATCATCACGGAAGACGACTGCGGAACCGGGGACGGCATTTACGTCGAGCCGATCATCGAATCGGGTGAAATCATCGAGCCCCTGCGCGATCGCATCGTTGGCCGCGTCGCTCTCGAAGACCAGCGCGATTACGAAAATAACGTGATCGTCAGCGTCAACCAGGAGATCACCGAAGAACTGGCCAGCGCGATCCAGGCTGCCGGTATCGAGCGCGTGAAGATCCGCTCGGTGCTGACCTGCGAATCGAAGCGCGGCGTGTGCCGGCTGTGCTACGGCCGCAACCTTGCGACGGGCCGCATGGTCGAGCGCGGCGAAGCCGTCGGCATCATCTCGGCGCAATCCATCGGCGAACCCGGCACTCAGCTGACCATGCGTACGTTCCACATCGGTGGCGCGGCAACGCGTGTCAGCGAGCAATCGACCCAGGACGCGAAGAGCGACGGTTTCGTTCGCTTCAGCAACGTCAACACCGTCCGCAACAACAAGGGCGAGTTGATTGCGATGAACCGCAACGGCATTCTGATCATCGTCGATGAGAAGAACCGCGAGCGCGAGCGTTACCCCGTCGTCTACGGGGCGAAAATCAACGTCGAAGACGGCGCGCCCGTCAAGGCCAACCAGATCCTGCTCGAATGGGATCCGTACACCTTCTCGATCCTGACCGAAGTCAGCGGACCCGTTCACTTCAAGGACCTGATCGATGGCGTCACCACGCAGGAGCAGGTCGACGAAATCACCGGCAACATGCAGGTGGTGGTGACCGAATCGTCCGACGAGAAGCGCTTCCCAACCGTCATTATGCGGCCGCAAGGCGGCGGGCGATCCGAGGAAAAGCGGTACCTCATGCCGACTCACGCTCACCTCATGGTGAGCGACGGCGAGGAACTGCACGCGGGCGACGTAATCGCGAAGATTCCCCGCGCAACCACGAAGACCAAAGACATCACCGGCGGTCTGCCGCGCGTCGTCGAGCTGTTCGAAGCTCGCAAGCCGCGTGAAACCGCCGTCATCGCGGAAATCAACGGAACCGTTAAGTACGGCGAAGTCACCAAAGGTATGCGCAAGCTCTATATCACCGGTGACGACGGTATTCAGAAGGAATACTCGATTCCGCGCGGTGTGCACATCAACGTGCAGGAAGGCGAGCGCGTGCGTTCGGGCGATCCGCTCATGGACGGCCCGCGCAATCCGCACGACATTCTGGCCGTGCTCGGCGAAAAGGAACTGCAGAAATACCTGGTGAACGAAATCCAGGAAGTCTACCGGCTTCAGGGCGTGAACATCAACGATAAGCATCTGGAAGTCATTTCGCGCCAGATGATGCGTTGGGTTCGCATTGAGGACATCGGCGACACCGAGTTCCTGCCCGAAGAAGTGGTCGACAAGTTCAAGTTCCGCGAAGAGAACAACCACACGATCGAAGCGGGCGGCCGGCCGGCAACCGGCAAACCGATCCTGCTCGGCATCACCAAGGCTTCGCTATCGACCGATTCGTTCATCTCGGCCGCGAGCTTCCAGGAGACCACTCGCGTGCTCACCGAAGCCGCCATCAACGGCAAGGTGGATTATCTGCGCGGCCTCAAGGAGAACGTCATCATGGGCCGGTTAATTCCAGCCGGCACAGGCATGGAGTTCTATCGTCGCGTGAAGATCGCCGGCGAAGACGTGGTCGAAGAAGAGCCGATGCCGGAGACAGCGCTGGCGCTGGGCGACGGCCTCGAAGATTACTCCGACGAGACGCCGGGCATCTACACCGGCGGGCTTGCAGAAGACCTCGGCGAAGAGGCTTTGGGCGCGGCCTCTGCCGAAGAAGTCTGATCGCAAATCAATCTTACTTAGTTACAAGGGCGGCTCTGAACGGGCCGCCCTTTTTGTCTTTGCGCGTGGGTAGCAACGCGAGTTCGGGCTTGTAGCCGGTTGAGTTAAGGTGGATTGCATCCAATGACAAAGCAAGACAGAACGCAGCTTTTGGATTTTTCAAATGCTGCCCAAAGGTACTGCGCAGTAATTGAAGATCGGACCACAGTTGGCGCCAGGAGGTTCGCTACACACTGTTTGTCTGCATTGCTCGCCGTTTATCATGCAGGACTCCGACTCCCAAGCCTGGGCGCGGTTGGATCTGAGGTCATAAACCACATTGGCCACGATGAATCGACAACCATAAGCGAGCAGGTCAAAACCCGACTCGGCAACTCGGATCACTATTGGGTGGTTTTCGAGCCACTCGAACCTCGAAAACCGGATCTTGTGGTTGGTTCCCTCTCAGACGATTTAAGCGATATCTGGCGGGATATCAAGCCAGGGCTGTTAGCCATAAAGAACGCCCCAGTCGAGTTGGCCGTAGCGGTTGGTTGGGATTGGAGATTTTCTTTTGAGACGCACTGGGGAAGACACGCCTCATCAGCTATTGCGGCACTGCACTGTTTGTTGTTTGGCCGAAACCGACCAGAGTGATAATCATCCTTTGAAAAAAATGTAAAGAGAGCGCATTCGTGAAAAAACTAATTTCTTGACTGGGCCTCCTCACAGAAGCAACTGCTCGGTGCAGGCCAGCCGGTGGGTTCCGATTCAAGCCGAACGCATTGTAGCCGGGTAATTGCCGTCACGCGAATTTCCGTAGTGGCGACGGAATAGTAAAACAGATGCCGATGGGCAATGAAGGGTCGGTACCCACGCATGAGACCTCTGCGACGGACAGGGTACATGCGAGGAAATGCGCTCAGCAGTTCTATGGATGCGCTGCCTTTCGCTCGTGCTCTCCGGGAGTTCGCCGAACATTTCGGCGATTCCTTCGGCGAATACAACGGTCACAGGCCGTTGTGGCGCTTAACTTCTTCCCAGGTGGCGAACTGGCCGTGTTCAAAGCTGCGTTTGGCGCGCGTTAATTGCTGTTTCAGCGAATCGCCGTGTGCCTCCTCGCAAGCTTCTACGAAACTCTCCAGGGTTTCATGGGCATGAATTAGATCGGTCAACGCCCGGCTTGCATCACCTTGATATTGACTAGCGATTTCCGACAGTTTGCGATCGGTTTCCTCGTCGAATTCAAGCTCCCGGCGGGCCATGTCTCAAACCTACCATGCTTCCCGCTTAAGCAAACCGCTTCCACGGTTTCTTAATCTGATACTCCGGCGTCGCCGTCGCGTTCTGCTTGTACGACGTAATGAGCTGTCGCCTCAACAGCCTGCGAATCGCCGCTTGCACGGCGCTCTTGGACAAGCCGGTCGAATCCGCCATCGCCTGGTGGCTCGACCTCGCCTTCCGCGTCTCCTTGCCGTTCGCCAGCATCCACAGATGCAAATAAACAAGGAACGCCGCCGCGGAGCGGTCATGGCCAATCAAGTCCCGCATCAGAACATCCAATACATAACGATCGAACTGAATAGTAGCTTCTGCCATTCGTGTCCTATAGTGTTTATCACTATAGCTTGCGTCGAGACATTGCAAGTGCCTGCCGTTCCGTTTCACAATCGAACGCGGAGGCCTAGTGAATGATCAAAGGGATCAAGTTTTTGGGCGTTTGCGTGAGCGACCAGGACCGCGCGGTCAAGTTTTACACCGAGAAACTCGGGTTGCGCATTCGCACCGATCAGCCGTTCAACGAGAAACAGCGCTGGATTGAATTGCAAATCCCCGGCGCGGAAACCGGCATGGTCTTGTTTACGCCCGAAGGCCAGGAAGACCGCATCGGCACCTTCGTCAATACGTCTATCGCTTGCGATAACATCGACCGCAGTTACGAAGAGCTAAAAGCGCGCGGAGTCGAGTTTTCCACCCCGCCGACCAGCCAGCCCTGGGGCAAATTTGCCGTCTTCAAAGACCCCGACGGCAACAGTTTTGTTCTGAGTTCGAGCGAATAGACCAACTTCTTACGAACAATTAAGATTATTCTGCAGTCTATTGGAGTATGATCTAGACGGGAAGCGGGCCTCGTGGCCCTGCACGTCTGGCGAAACCGCCAAACGCGACCCGGACCGAGGCGCGTCACCCTGAACTAGGGAGCCAGGGAGGTGTGACATGGATCGTCTCGAAGTCCGGGTTTCTCTTACGAAGGTTCTGCTCATTTGCATCGTGGTGATTGTGCCGCTGAGCATAGTCGGTCTTGTTCTGACCGAACACAGCGATACAGCGCTTGACAACTCCACCGGCAACGATTTTAAATCGATCGCCCAACTGTACAGCAACCAGGTTTCTCAATATGTGCGGGATCGGGTCGCGGATGTCTTGGTGATGGCGACGAATCCCGAAATTGCGAGTGCTGTTTCCGGAGGCGGCGCTGTGGCGGGGGCGGCTCCGGGGCACGCGGCGCACGCAAACGCAGCCCAGAACGGCGCTGGCGGGATGCTGAACTCGACGGCTTCGCAACTGCTGCGCACCCGGAGAAGTGAGGATCCTCGCTTCCTCGGTTTCACGCTCACGGACCAGAACGGAAACGTCGTCGCTGCCTCTCAAAAGCCCTTGCAGTCAAGCTACGCGCAAGACGCCCAATGGCAAAGCGTCTATAACAACGGGCAAGGAAAGCCCCGAATCGGCGACATTGTGGATGACGGGTTCACAAAGTCATACTATGTGAACGTCGGTGTCCCTGTTGCCGATCAAAGTTCCGGAGCCACGCTAGGCGTACTCAGCGCGGCGGTGAACATAACGCCGCTCCTGAACGAATTCAAGAGTTCGGTTGGTAATGGCGCGCACGTCGAGCTGGTCAACGACGATGGCACCATTGTCAGTGGACCGAACACGGATGTTTTTGCGCACGCCAAGTCACAGGCCTACGATGCCTTGCGTGATGCGCTCGGGGCCATTCAGCCCACCCAGAATGGCGCGCAAAAGGCCAACCTGCGGAACGGCGCCTATGTGATCGGCTTCGCGGGAACGGGGCTAAAACAGCTCTCCGATAACCTGAACTGGATCGTGCTGGTCAGTCAGGAGGAACATCAGGCCGCCGCGCCCATCCGGCAGCTCGTACATTTCGCGCTCATTATGGTGATTCTCGCGCTGTTCATGCTCACACTGTTGTGTGTCTATTACTTCCTGCATCGGAATCAACGATTCGAAGACATCGAGGGCGCTATTCCGGAAGACCAAGCGTCAGTCGAAACCAGCCGGGCCGCCGCGGCCTCGCGCTGACTGGTATTTCGAGTCTCGATGGCGCGTTGATTCCCCTGCCGTTGGTAGCATGAAGGAAATTGGCGCGCCACCTCGTGATCGCGATAAGTCTGCGGAATTACTCGCCATTTTGACAAATCCAGGTGCAGAAACCACCCATCAGCGTTATCGTCCCCTGCTTCAATGAGGAAGAAGGAATCGCCGAGTGTCATCGCCGCGTCGCTGAAGTCCTCAGCGGCTTGAATACCTGGTACGAAATCGTGTACGTGAACGATGGCTCGACGGATTCTACGGCTTCGAAACTCGCCGCCATCTACGCCTCCGACCCAAACGTCACGGTGATCGAGCTTTCCCGGAACTTTGGCCACCAGCCCGCCGTCACCGCGGGTCTCGAAGCAGCTAAGGGCCAGGTCGTCGTCATCATTGACGCTGATCTGCAAGACCCTCCCGAAGTAATCGCCACCATGATCGAAAAGTGGACGGAAGGTTATGAGGTGGTCTATGGGGTGCGGGAGTCGCGCGACGGCGAAAGCGGTTTCAAGCTCTGGACATCAAACATTTTCTACCGGCTGATCAACGCTCTTTCCGATGTAGAGATTCCTTCCCACGCGGGCGATTTCCGGCTGCTAGACCGCAAGGCGGTAGAAGCGATGAAGAGCATGCCCGAACGGCACCGGCTCCTGCGCGGCATGTGCAGTTGGATCGGCTTCCGGCAATGCGGCGTGAAATATGCCCGTGCTGCGCGGTTCGCGGGCGCCACCAAGTACCCGTTCCGCAAGATGGTGAACCTGGCGCTTGATGGAATCGCCTCATTCTCTACCGTTCCCCTGCGCATGCTTGCACTGCTCGGCGCCGCATCCGCATTTTTAGCCCTCATCGGGATCATCTATGCGCTGGTGGTCAGGCTATTCACTCATTCCTGGGTCGCAGGTTGGACCATTTCGTTCATCGGTCTTTTGTTTTTGGGTGGCCTGCAAATGATGAGCATCGGAATCGTCGGCGAATATGTCGGCCGCATTTATAACGAAGCCAAACACCGGCCCCTCTACATCGCGCGCAGCGTGCTCGAACGCCGCGGTAAAGCCGGGTCTCACGCTCTCGAAGACGAACTCGGCGGCCGCCGTTCGAATATCGGGCAAATGGTTTGATAGAGAGGTGGACACCGGTAAATTCAAACAACGCCTGCTCGCAAAAGAGCGTGAGCTAGTCGAGAGCATGGAACGTTTTTCTAACGCGGGCCGTGAGGCGCGGGCCGCCGAGGTCGAGGATCCCATCGATGAAGTCACCTCCGCCGAATTGAAGGCCGGCGCCTTCGCCGTGAATACAATTGAAGCAAGTACGTTGCAACAGGTGCGCGCCGCTCTTAAAAGGATTGACGACGGTAGTTACGGGCAGTGCATTGATTGCGGCCGCACGATTCAACTGCCGCGCCTCGAAGCCGTTCCCTGGACACCCTACTGCCGCGATGATCAGGAAAAGCGTGACGGCGAAGCCGCCAAAGCCGCCGAGCCGGACATTGCCTGACGGGCTTTGATCCTGGGCTTCGGGCTTAATGGCTCTTGCCGGTCATCTTTTTGATAAAGGCTACCTCCGCTGGCCGGTACGGTTTTCCGTTCGCATAGAAAATGTCGTGGAACCATACCGTTGGTGAGCGATACACGTATGGCTGTTGCCAGGAATCCCATGGCAGGTAAGTCTGAGTCTTACCCTGCACAAAGCCCCAGTTAATCGCTCCCACTTTGTATTCTTTCGCGATCGGAAGAATGCCTTGGAACGTGCTGTTTTCGCCGCGCGCCATGTATTCAGTGCAGATCAGAGGCCGGCCGTATTGCTGTAGCCATTTCACGTGCGTTTCGAAGTTAGTAGGCGGCGCGTAATTGTGGAACGAAATAACGTCCGATAGCTGGAGCTGCTCTTTTGTCATCGGCTCCAGCTTCTCGGGGCTCGACCAATCGCCGTGCCAAACCCCGCTAGTCAATGGCTGCTGCGGCCGCGCTTCTCGGGCCCAGGCGAAGGCTTGCGGGAGCAGTGCCAGCACCAGCGTGACTTTATTCTTTGGTTCTTCCTTGCCATAGCTCGAATCGTTTGTGTTGTCGGGCTCGTTCCAAATGTCCCACCCGAGCACGCGCTCATCTTTCCCGAATGCGCCCACCACGCCCTTCACATACGCCTCCAGGCGCGGATACTGGGTCGGGTCCTCGAGTGCCGCGGCGCCGGGACTTTGCACCCAGCGTGAATTGTGAATGCCCGGGCGTGGCGCCGGCTGCGGCCCTAAGTGCGGATTCGGATCCCAACAGGAATCGAACAGCACAAAGAGCGGCTTAATGTTGTGCTTCGCGCAAATGCGCAGGAAGATGTCGATGCGCTTCTTGAATCCTTCGCTGTCCTGCTTCCAAAGCAGGTCATGCAGAAACACCCGCATGGTGTTCATGCCGAGTCCTTCAGCCCATCCAAGCTCTTTATCGATTCGCTTCGGATCGAATGTTGCCGCTTGCCACATCTCGAGCTCATTGGCGGCATACGCCGGGATGTAATTGCTTCCCACCAGCCACGGCTCGTGCGCGTACCATTCGTTTGCGGCTTGCTTCGTCCAGCGCGCTGCCCCGATCTGTCCTGGCTCCTGCGCCAGAAGCGGGGTCGCGATCACAAGCGAGATCACTGCCGAAATTACGCCGAGCTTTTTACGCATAAACGCTCCGATTCTATCCTGCGTGCGCGGAAACTAAATCCAGCAGCTCAGCTGGCTCGCGAATCATCGCGTCGGGCGGCCGCAATTCGAAGCTGTCAGGTTGGAATCCCCAGAGCACGCCGCAGCTACGCACGCCCGCATTACGCGCGGTTTCTACATCCACGCCGCTATCGCCGACCATCCAAGCCGCCGCCGCCGATGTCCCGGCCTCCTCGATCAGCGCCTTCAGCCCGATCGGATCTGGCTTCTTCGCCGCAAAACTGTCGCCGCCGTACACCCGAAAAAATCGCTTGTCTAGCCCGACCGCGGCAATGATATCTGAGCTGATCCGCACCGGCTTGTTCGTCAAAACCGCCAGTTGCTGCTTCGCTTCGGAAAGTTGGAAAATCAGCTCGCGCACCCCCGCATACAGCTTCGTATGTTCCAGCGCATGGACGCGATAGAACTTCAAAAAATATTTCAACGCGTCCGCCAGCTGCTCTTCGGAAGCATGGCCCTGCATAGCCCGTTGCACCAAAACCGCCGCGCCGTTTCCCACATAGGAAAAGATCAACCCGGGGTCAATCGGAGGCAAGCCGAAGTGCTCGCGAGTCGCGTTCATCGAAATCGCGAGATCCTCGCTCGAATCGATCAGCGTCCCATCGAGGTCGAAAACGATCAGCAACGATGCCTCTCCGCGCCTAAACCGCCTGCTGTGATCGCTGATTGTGCATGTGACGCCAGAGTTGCTTCAGATTCTCCATCTGTTCGGTGAACGCATTCCTCAATTCGTGCGGAGCGAGGTCGATCAACCACCAGGAAACTTCGCCGACGTATGGCAGCACGCGCGAATTCTCCAGAAAATCGGGCGTGGGAGATGGCGCGTACGCCACCAGCACCCCGGTCAGCGCCGCAATGATCAGCGCGCCGCGCAAGAAGCCCGCGAGCCCGCCCAGCATGTGATTGAACCACGATAAGCCGATCCAGCGGAACAGTCTCGAAACGAGAGCGCCTATCAGCGCACCAAGAACGATCACCCCCACGAAGATGATGAAAAATGCGAATACGTCGGCAACAGCGGGCGTACTTACCCAGGGTGCCAGCTTGGCAGCCACTATACCGTAGAACCAGAAACCCGCGAGAAACCCGGCCACAGTCGCAACCAGTCCAATGATCACGCGCGCAAGCCCGGCCCGCAGACCGGCAATCGCCGACCACAACAGAATGACGATGAGCACGATGTCGAACCAGTTGACCATCGCGCTTCAGTCCTCCGCGTGTTCGTCGAGCGCATGGCCCGTCAACCGCGCATAGGCCTCTTGGTATTTTTCGCTGGTCTTGTGAACAACTTCCTCAGGAAGGGCGGGCGCCGGCGGTTTCTTGTTCCAGCTCAGGGTTTCAAGATAGTCGCGCACGTACTGTTTGTCGAACGATAGTTGCGGCCGCCCGGCCTCATATCCATCGCACGGCCAATAGCGCGACGAATCCGGGGTGAGCGCTTCGTCGGCCAGCACCAGCTCGTCATTTACAAATCCAAATTCAAGCTTCGTGTCCGCCAGGATGATGCCGCGCTCCAGCGAATACGCCGCGGCGCGCTGATAAATTTCGAGCGTCAAGTCCCGAAGCTTGCCCGCGGTCTCCACCCCCAGCAGGTTCGCCACGTACCGGAATGGCACGTTCACGTCATGCCCCGTCTGTGCCTTGGTCGCGGGAGTAAAAATCGGCTCTGGAAGCCGCTCGCTCTCGCGCAGCCCCGAAGGCAGTGGAATCCCGCAAACCTTGCCTTGCGCCTGGTACTCCTTCCACCCCGACCCTGCAAGATAACCGCGCGCCACGCACTCGACCGGAAGCATCTCCGCTTTCTTGACAATCATCGAGCGGCCCTCCAAAACCTTGCGATGGCGTGCCAGGCGCGAGGGGTAGTCATGGGCAGACGCTGTTACCACATGCGACGGAATGATGGGCTTTAGAAACTCGAACCAGAACAGCGACATCTGCGTCAGTACGCGCCCCTTGCAAGGAATGCCGCTGCCCAGGACGCAATCGAAGGCGGAGATGCGATCTGTCGCGACAAAAAGCAGTTTGCCGCCCAGCTCGTAAATATCCCTGACCTTGCCGCGCGTCTTCAAAGGTAGCCGAAGCTTTGTTTCGAGCAGGGTGGGGTCCTGGCACATAACCACTCCTGAGTATCCCAGACCGAAGCTCGTGGTACGGGATGGGAAAAAAGGCCAGCGCCGCATGGAAGTTTTTGCAGGTTAATAATCACGGAATCGGCGGTAAGCGCTTGAAACTGCATTCTTGGCGCGTCGATTGCACAGGTATTAACGGAAGGAGATTCGGACTATGAATTCGGATCAATTCGAAGGCAAGTGGAAGCAACTCAAGGGCGGCGTTAAACAGCGTTGGGGGAAATTGACCGACGACGACGTCACGGCGCTGAGCGGGAAAAAGGACGAATTAATAGGGAAACTGCAGGAACGCTACGGGATCACCCGTGAGCAGGCTCAACGCGAGGCCGACGAATGGGCCGCAGCGACCAACAGCGATCTCGATGCGACGACAAGCGGTACCCGCGCGAGAACGAGCACTGCGGGCAAACTATAGACCTACAACGTAAGCGTCACCGGGCGGTGCGAGAAATCGCATCGCCGTTTTTATCCCCCCAACTCCTATTACCTCGCGTGGGCGCTCATCGCATGGGACAATCAACCCGAGCGTCCGCATAAATGCCGCAGCTTCGACCTCTTCGGCTGGTATTACCGGGTGGAACGGGTCAGATCGGTCAGATTCTGGCGCGGCACTTTCACGAGCACGGCCATCGCGTCACTGTCATCGGGCGCCATGCCAAGTCTGCGGAATGGCAGACTCTGGCCTGGGATGCGTCTACTCTGGATAGCTGGGCCGACGCGGTCGACGGCGCCGATGTGGTCATCAATCTGGCTGGCCGCAGCGTGAATTGCCGATATAGCGCAGCCAATCGCCGAGCCATCAAAAACTCCCGCACCATCACAACCGCGCTGGTGGGAGAAGCAATCACGCGCGCCAAGCATCCGCCGCAGCTTTGGTTGAACGCAAGCACAGCCACGATTTACCGGCACGCACCCGATCACCCTATGGATGAGACCACCGGCGAGCTCGGCGGCAATGAGCCCGAAGCGCCGTTGAAATGGCGCTTCAGCATCGATGTCGCTACCAGTTGGGAACGCGCCTTTTTTGCCGCTGCAACTCCTCGTACGCGCAGGATTGCAATGCGCATGGCGATGGTCATGAGTCCCGATCCAGGCGGCGCGTTTGACATGTTGTTGCGCCTGGTTCAGTGGGGTCTTGGAGGATCTGCCGGCTCAGGCAAACAATATGTTTCCTGGATCCACGACGTCGATTTCGTTCGTGCCGTCGAGTACCTGATCGCGCATGAAGAGCTGAGCGGAGTCGTTAATATCTCGTCTCCAGAGCCCGAGCACAATCGCGACTTTATGTGCTGCCTGCGCCATTCCTGGTGTACCAGCTACGTCGGGCTCCCCGCGCCCAAATGGATGTTGACCGTGGGCGCCGTTCTTCTTAGAACCGAAACGGAGTTGTTGCTCAAGAGCCGGCGCGTAACCCCTCGCCGTCTGCTTGAGTCGGGCTTCGATTTTCACTTCCCGAACTGGCGCGGCGCCTGTCAGGATCTCGTGCACCGCTGGCGCGAGTTGCATTGCGAAGTGGCCGCGCCCTGATTTAGGGCTGCAGGAGCGAGAGTTGAAAATAGTTCAACTGCGTGGGCAACGTCTTGGGAATTTCAAACAGAGAAACGCCCGCGAACTCGCCCGTCAGGTATTGATTCGGATTAGGATTGGCAGCGCCGCCCGATTGGAAATAAGCGGCGGCCTGCTGCTGTTCGGCAAGCGCAATTGAAGTTTCGCCGGCTTCGTCCAAAATTGTCGGATTCGCCAGAATGCGATGCGGCAAAATCGGCAATCCGTCTGCGCCTGCCATCGTGATCGGCAGCAAGTTCGGGTCGATTTCCGTCGCTTTCTCATAGCGCAAAAACCAGGTTGTAGATTGCCCATTCGCCGCAAGCACTACGTTCGTCTCGGTCGGATTCGGCACTTCTAGATCGCCAAACCCGAACTGAAACAATGTCGGCTTCGGCGGGACACCGGCTAACGGCGAAGTCGTCAGGTGAGGCGCAAAAGCCAGCGGATCACCAACCATTCCCAACCAATCGGCCGCTTCAAATGCCGCCTGATCTGTCATTGCGCCTGGAATGGTCTTCGTCACCGGCGGCTGGTTGCGAAAGGCGTAGTTGTCGTTAAAACCGTAACCGAACATGGTGCCGAAAGGCTCCTCAGGAGGTGCGATACCATCCACAACGTTCAGCAGCGAGGGCGTTGAACCTACAGAAGCCAAATATTCGGCCCCCAGCGGCCGCCCCGTGATTGCCAGTCGCGCAATATCGACCGATGTTCCGCCATCGCCGTTGAGAACAGCGGCTTTCGAGTTTGGGTCTACCGCATGAAACAGCGTGCCGAATGTGCTGCCAAACGATTGCCCGACGTAATAGATCTTTGACGGATTTAACCCGTAGCCCAATCCGCCAGTTTCCCGGATCGTCTGAACCAACGCGAACAGGTCCACAGCGGTTTGCCGACCGCAATCGCGGACCCCGAACGCTCCCGCCGCGATGCAACCGTCCGTGGATCCGATCGGCGATCCCGGCGAAAGCACAACGCCTCGCCCCGGCGTCGCCACCGTATAAACTTTCCCGTTCGTTTCGGTCACTTTCACCACGCCTCCCGGACCGTATCCGTGCCCGGTAATTTCAAAGGCCAGGGTCGCGATCCCTTTTTGCGCAAACGTGGATGCAATGTACGTCGGCGCGTCGAATTGGTTATCTCCCAATCCGTGCCCGTAAATGGCTACCGGATATCCGCCCGCTGGAGCCGGCCCCGCAGGCAGGAAAATATGGAACGAGACCAGCGCGTGTCCAGTCGGCGCGCCAATCGGCTTCGCTGTAGCAGTTTGCGAAATCGTGCCAGTCGACGGATTCAAAAACACCGGCGATAGAAAGAACCCGAAGGCAATTCTTCCTACGCCCGAAAGCACACCCGGCGGAATGCTCTCTGAGTTATCGGCGTCATCGCCACTGCCTTGCGGCACCCACGTCATGCTCTGCACGTTTGACAAGCTGAAACTGGTCGGAAATCCGGCCGGCAGCACCAGCGGTAATTGGGTGTTGTCCACGAACCTCCGCGCCTGCTCGAGCCATGTCGTCGCGCTCATGGTCGTAAACAAAGATGCGGCAACCACCGTGCCCGCAGATCCTGGTACGCTCTGCAAGGCATTTGCAAGTGCTTCACAATACGGATCGCTGCTCGTAAGACACGCCTCGAAATTGCTGTCCGCCGTAACCGCCTTCCCGTTCGTGTTCTGAATCGCATTCGTAACCAGCAATAAATATTGGCTCTGCTGGTTCAAGACTTTGTTCGGCTTTGCGAATGCGCAATTGCTTGGAGAATCGAAAATGATTTGGTTAATGGCCACTGCGGATCCGCCGTTCACCGGAACGATTTCCATCCCGGTCTTGAGGGTGCTCGGCTTGATCGGGCCGGAAAAGCACGCCATCACTCGTGGGTTTACACTAAATCCGTCCAAGTGATTTAAGTAGCCCGTATTGCTGCAAACGCTCGGGCTAGTTGAAATGTCGCAACTTGCAAACGAATCAGGCAGATCGACGCGCACTCCGGTTTTTTGCGTCGCATCGGGAGTTACCAGCACGTTGGCTGGAAATGGGCCAGTAGTTGGAGAAGTCGGCTCGTATAAAACAGTCGTTTGAGCAGACAACAGGCAACAATTCAGGACAGCAACAAACAAGACGATCTTCATGGGGATGTAAGTGAATTAGGTTAGAAACTCTAGGAATTCTCGGAAAATCGCGGGGAACTGCTATGCGTAAGCTAGCACGCCAACCGCTGTACTGGTACTCGTAGAATAACCAATACGATGGCGAACATCGCTCTCATTTGCCCTCCACTGCCGGGACATCTGAACCCGATTTTTGCTGTCGGACGCGCATTGCAACTCCGCGGTCATCGCATTATTCATTTTGGCATTCCTGCCATCGAAGCAAGCGTTCGCGCGCAAAGGTTCGATTTTGAGCCGGTCGGAAGCGCGAGCAGCGAACTACTTGCCGAATCAATTCGCGAGCTGGCCGCCGCGCAAGGACTGCGCGCGCTCCGCCTCGCTGTTGAAGGCGCGCGTCGAATAACCGAGCTGCTCTGTGAAGAGCTCCCGAGTGCCTTCACCCGCGCTCACGTCAATTGCACATTGGTCGACCAGAACGAACCCGCCGGAGCTTCGGTAGCGGAGCACCTCGGCATCCCCTTCGTTAGTGTCTGCCCGAGTTTGCCTCTCAATCGCGAGCCAGGCATACCGCCACCGTTTATGCCCTGGAGTTATGGCTCCGACCCTTGGCGCCGTTTGCGCAACCGCCTCGGATACGGCATCTCAGACCTGCTGATCTCGCCAATCAACCGCGTCTTAAATCGCTACCGCAGAGATTGGGGTCTCAAACCCATCTCGCGCCCCAATGAAACGTTCTCGCCCCTTGCGCAACTCAGCCAGATGATTCCCGAACTCGACTTCCCGCGCCGCGAATTGCCTCCGCCCTTCCACTACCTTGGCCCGTTTCTGAATCCTTCTCAGGCTCCGGTAGCTTTCCCCTTTGAACAACTGAATGGGAAGCGGTTGATCTATGCCTCGCTGGGGACACTGCAAGCGCGCGACAGCAACTACTTCCAAGTCATCGCGGAATCCTGTGCCGGTCTCGACGCGCAACTCGCGCTTTCAGCCGGTGGCGATGCCGGAAATTTACCCCAGCATCTCGCTGGCTCGCCCATTGTGGTTCGGTTTGCGCCCCAGATCGAGATTCTCTCGCGTGCAAGCCTCACAATCACCCACGCGGGATTGAACACCGTCATGCAATCACTACTGTGCGGCGTGCCAATGATCGCCCTGCCTATCACGCACGATCAACCTGCCATCGCGGCCCGCGTAGCGCGATCCGGCGCAGGCGAAATGATTTCGATGCGGAAGGCAACCCCGCGTTCGCTACGCGCGCTCGTTCAGCGTGTCCTCGAAGGTGAGAGCTACCGCACTCGCGCGCGCGCCATGAGTAAGTCCATCGCGCAAGCCGGAGGCGTTGAGCGCGCTGCGGACATCATTGAGAGCGTCTGTGCGCGCCATTGAGGAAGTCGCGCAAAACGGGCTAGTTGTCGAGCGCCCCGTCCAAAGGATCAGCGAGTTCCTCTGTGGTCTGGCGCGCGCATCGCGTGCCCTTTGCGCTATTAATGCGTCATTGCGTAAACGATGTAATTTACGCCGACGCGAATACCGAGCGCGGAATATTTCTCCGGATATTCAGGTTCATCGGCCCACTCCCAGGAATCGCCGATATCGGAATTGAATGAAATCGCTACCATCAGCCGTCCCTTGTCGTCGTAGATCCCACGCCAATGCGCGACATATCCGTCCTTTTTATGCCCCTCCGCCAAGTGCTCGGCGCCCACAACCTGATACCGATCATCAAGATCGTAAACCGTGTGAAAGATTGGGTCGGAATCGGGAATCTCGACAATCGGGCGATCGGGAAAAACGCGCTTCATGCTCGCTTCAAACACCTGCCACTCGAGCGTGCCGTGGAAATCGTCGGCCATAAAAAATCCGCCGCGCATCAGATAATCGCGAAGCTTCTTCGCCTCCACATTCGTGATGCCCCATTCGCCCACCTGCACGGCGTAAAGCCACGGCCAGTTGTAAACGTCGTCGCCGTCGTCGAGATTGACGCACTGCTCTACGGAACGGACTTGGATGCGCGTTAAGCGGCGCACTGCAGCAGAGAAGTGACGGTCCGCGCGCGGAAAATCCTGCGTCCACAGGGAAAGGCCGTCGCGCCAATCGCTATTGAAGCGCCCGGCGTATCCATCGTTCCAACCCGGTGGATACATCAGCCGCGCAAACGCCCACTCGCCCTTATCTTGAAAATCGGGCGGAAGAGGAATGGTGCCCAGACGGTATTCAACGCCCGGATATTGCCGAAACGGGTGCGGCAGCGTGCGGTCGAGCGCATAAGCGCTACCAAGAAAGGCGATGGCGCCCGCGCATAACCAGGACGCGCTTCGGAATTTCATGCGCACAGCCTCGCTCAGAGCATAGCACCGGCCACGCGGCAGAGGCGTGAAAGATAGTACAACAGTGAGATGACTCGAACCTTCGCTCTTCTGTTGCTCGCAGCAGTTTCGATGAATGCTCAGGATTGGGCGCGGCAGGCCTTGCAGAAATCGCCGCGGCATCGCGAGTGGCTCTCCATCCAGCACGAAGGGCGCACGGTTCAGACCTTCGTCGTGTATCCGGAATCGAAGAACAAAACGCCCGTCGTGTTGATTATCCATGAAATCTTCGGCCTCACGGATTGGGCGCAGGAAGTTGCTGACGAAGTTGCGGCTGCCGGGTACATCGCGGTCGAACCGGATCTTCTATCCGGCATGGGCCCCGGCGGCAAAGGCACGGAATCTTTTTCGCAGCAGGAGGCAATCAAAGCCGTCAGCGGGCTGAATCCGGATCAGGTCACTGCGGATCTGAACGCGGCGGCCGATGATGCGCTGAAATTGCCCGCTATGAACGGAAAGCTGTTCCTCGCGGGATTCTGCTGGGGAGGCGGGCAGAGCTTTCGCTTCGCAACCAATCGCAAGGACCTGGCGGATACCTTCGTGTTCTATGGACCGCCGCCCGCCAAAGACGCAATGGCGCGGATCAACGCTCCCGTGTACGGCTTTTATGGAGGCTCGGATGCCCGCATCGATGCGACGATCCCCACGGCAACCGAAGAGATGAAAGAGCTGGGGAAAAAGTATGACCCTGTCGTCTACGAAGGTGCCGGCCACGGATTCATGCGAGCCGGCGAAGCTCCCGATGCCACCGAAGCAAATAAAAAAGCGCGGGCAGAGGCATGGGCGCGCTGGAAAAAATTGATGGCGGCAAGCTCGCAATCAGGTCATCGCTAAATCGGAATCAAGCCGCGGCGGATGCCAATGCCCACCGCTTCCGCGCGGCTCGATGCGCCCAGCTTGGCGAGAATCTGGGCCACATGAAATTTAGCCGTGTGCTGCGAAATCCCGAGCCGGCTCGCGATCTCCTTATTGCCCGCCCCATCCGCCGTCATGCTCAACACTTGCCGCTCTCGCGAGGTTAGCGCTTCAACGAGCGGCGCCTCGGTGTCATCCATCGCATCTGCCGTGTTGAGCCACTGCCGGGCTTGCTCCTGCGTCAGTGCCGTCAAATCCTGAGCCGCGGCAATAATCGCGGCCACAATTTCCGCGGGAGAGCTATGCTCCGCCAGCCACGCCCGAATCGCCCGCTGAAAGGGCCGCTTCTCCGGACGCTCGCCGCTGACCAGCACAACGGGTGGGCCGTCCTCGAGTTGTTCGTCTAATCTGACCCTGATCGCTAGAATCACATCTGCGGTTGGGATTTGTATCGGGCGAACCGAGCGAAGCCGCGCGCGCGTGTCGCAAATCTCCAGCCTCTCGTCTTCGCACAGCAACGTCGCGAAACTTTGCGCCCGGGCAAGAGTGTCGGCGAAAATGGCGACGCGGATCAAGGTTATGTGAGGTTAGTTCTGTTTTCGAACACGCTCCGAGATCGTAATTTGCACCTCGACGCGTTCGCCGCCACGCAAAACTACAGCCGTCGCAATTCGGCCCACCAGATCGCTGCGCAGTGCCGACTGCAGATCTTCTATTTCCGCCAAAGCTTTCCCCGCAAGCGAGATCAGAATGTCGCCCAATTGCAGCTTCGCCTCTGCGGCAGGCGAATCCGGCTCCACGCTCAGAACAATCAGGCCCGAACGAGTGGACGAGCTGCCAAGTTTCTCCTGAAGATTTTCAGGAATTGCAACCGGTTGCAACCCGACCCCGACATATCCTTGACGAATGCGGCCTTCCTGAAGCAATTCCTGCGCGATGCGTTGAATCGTAACGATTGGAACCGCAACCGTCGAGTGGCGCAACAAAACAGGCGTCGCCAGCCCGATTAGATTCCCCTGCGCGTCTACAACCGCGGCGCCCGATTGCGATGGATAGAGGTTCACATCGAGCCGAAAGAAATGATCGAGCGTTCCGCCGCGCCATGTCCGCCGCGCTGCGCCCGCCGCGCCGACCAGGCCGAGACTCGCCGAAGGACCGGCATCGGTTGTGAGTCCCACCACCATTACGAGCGAACCGGATTTTACGGAGGTTGGATCGGCAACTGCTAACGGCTGCAGCGCGATCCCATCGGCTTTGAGGATTGCCACGTCCAGGCTCGGATCTCGCCCCAGAATAGCCGCCGTCGCTGCCGTGCCGTTCGCGAGTTGCAACGGAATGCGATCGCGTCGGCGCAGTGAGTGATCCGCAACCGCGATCAGATCGTTGCCAATCGCCACACCGCTCACGGTCCGATAGGGCGCAGATTTGACGGCCACTACACCCCCTACCGCGTGCTGCACGAGTGATGTCAGCGAATCGGAAAGAGTGGCTAGATCGGAAAGCGTTGTATTATCCATGCCTCCAGATTGCGCCTGCGCCAGAATTCGCGCATCCGCCGTTCGGGCAGGTTCGAAAACGCGACAATTATAAACATGGCATTTGAAAATTTCATCGAAGAACTTCAGGTCTTTGGCAGAGACCTGGTCGAACAGGTGCGCTCCCTGATTCACGAAGGCAACGTGCGCCGCATCATCATCAAGGACACGCAAGGTCACACCTTCGTAGAAATTCCCGTTACGGTCGCTGCCGTGGGAGTGGTGCTGGCCCCGGTTCTTGCGGCGGTCGGAGCGATCTCCGCGCTGGTCGCGAAATTCACCATCGTGGTCGAGCGCTCCGCGGCACCGAATCAGGGTTCGGCGAAGAGCGGGACCGTGCTCTAGCGATCCCGCCCGCGAACGTCATCTAGCGCGCCAGTAGCCGCGATAGTAATGATGGCCGTAGTAGCGTGGGGCGGCCCAATAGGCATGCGCATACGGCGGTCTCGCCCAATAGCCGGCATGCCAGTTCCAGCGCGGACCGACTGGATAGTAGTAACCTGCAACCCAGCTGTAACCGGGGCGCGCGTAAGGTGCAGCATACGCGACGGGTGCGGGTGGTGGCGGCGCGGCCACATAAGTCGGCCCTACTCCGACGCCTAAGAACACAGCCGGCGCGGCAAAAATTGTGCTTCCAGCTAACAGAAATAAGGCAAGCAATTTCGTTTTCATTTTCGTTTCCTCCGTCTCTTTCTAACCTTGCCGCTCGCCTTCGTTTAGCGGCGGCTTCCGCTCTCTAAAAGAGCAAATTGCGTGCCAATTGTAAGTGATTGAATTTCTTCGATCGAACCACAGCGCGGGGTGGTGGTTGACGTCCGCGGTGGTGCTTTTTAGCCGACGGCCCGGGCCTACGCTTCCGTTGGAACGATCTCTCCGATGCCTAGCTTGGCGAGACCAGGTTCCAGTTCAGCGGCGTTGCCAACCACGAGCCAGATCATACGTTGAGGGTCGAGCAGCGATTTCGCGCAGCTTTCAATGTCCGCTGTAGTCAGCGCTAAAATGCGGCTCACATACGTGTCGTAGAAATCGAGCGGCAGCCGCTGCTGTAACAGATCACTGCACAGATTCCCGATGGCGCTCATCGTCTCGAATGCACCGGGTAGCTCCAGAATCTGCTGATGCTTGACTTTCTCGAGCTCCTCGGCAGTGGCTGGCCGCCTGCCCGTCATGCCCACAAACTCACTCAGCATCTCTTCGATCGTTTCCACCGTTTTGTCAGCCTGAACGGAAGCATAGGACAGAAATGGACGTTGCCCCCGAGCCGGGTACAGCACGGAAGCTGCGCCGTAGGACCAGTGCTTCTCCTCGCGCAGATTCATGTTCAGACGCGCTCCGAAGGTCCCGCCGAAAATGTTGTTCATTGCTTGCAACGCAATCTCATTTTGCGGATCGGGCGGAGGAGCAAGAGTTGCGGCCATAACAACCGAATGCAAAGAGCCGGGTCGATCAATCAGGTACACAACCGGCTTCGCAGGGCGGGGAACTCCCGTGATTTCCTTCAACGGGACAGCCTGATTTGGCCAATTTGCGAACAAGCTCTCAAGCTTCAGCTTGATCTTGGCCAAAGTGGTATCGCCCACGACGATGAAAGTAGCGTCGCCGGGCCTGAACCAGGTGGAATGAAAAGCCGCGACATTTTCTCGTGTCATGCTACGCAGGCTCTCTTCTGTGCCGGTTCCTGTGAGCGGCACGCCATAAAGATGTTCGCGTCCAAAGAGCAACGGAGGCAAGGCGCGGAAAAGCATCTGCAGCGGTGTAGCTTTTTCGTTGGCGATAGTGGAAAGTTGCAACGTCCGCTGGCGATCGAAGTCCGTGTCGGGAAAGATTGGGTCGAGAACGATCTCGGCAAACAACTCCAAGCCTTTGTCGAGCACGCTCGTCAGTGCGGACAGATAAACGCTGCAGAGATCCAGATTGCAGCCCGCCCCCAATTGCGCGCCTAACAATTGCACTTCTTCACTGATCTCGAGCGCATTGTGGCGAGTGCTTCCGGAGGTGAGCAGCGAGGATGCCAGCCGTGCGGCTCCCGAGCCGGCAAAGTGATCGGCGGCATACCCTGCATCGAGATCGAGCCACACGTTTACGAGCGGGACATCGTGCCGCTCGGCGAGCAAAACACGTGCGCCGTTGTTCAGCACGTCTTCCTCAAAGCGCGGCAGGTTCAGCTGGTGACGAGGCGCAAGCGCGGGAACATGGCTGCGATCGGAAGGGATTGCGGCTTGTTTCGCCGGCCTGAACGGGTGTACCTCCAACGCGTAGACGCCGTCAGAGAGCCACGAGCGCGCTGCGTTCCGCAAGCTGGCTGCGGAGGCGTCCGCGTAATGCCCCAGACGCCGCCTATACGCGTTGGCCGATCCCAGGTAGGTTTGGTTCGTCGCTAGAACGTCCGATTTTCCACCGAAGCTGCCGATTCGCTCAACGCCGCGCACGAACGCTGCGTAGGTTTGCGTCTTGATGCGCTGCACTTCGCGCTCCGTCGGGCCTTCGTCTAGAAAACGCGCCAGCTCTTCGTCAACGGCGCGCTCCACTTTGTTTAAGTCCTGCGCCTCGCGAGCAGTCGCGGTGAGGAGAAACTGGCTTCCGATCTCATGCTCATCCAGGTAAGCAGAGATTTGCGTCGCGATCTGCTCGTCATAAACCAGGCGCTTATACAGCCGCGAGTTCTTCCCACTCGACAGAATGCCCGCCACAAGCCGGAGATAGCTCGAGTCCTGCGCGCCGTATCCGGGCACATTCCACAACTTGTATATGCGCGCTTGTGGTACACGGTCCTCAACCGATTCCCGGTGTTCGCCCTTCATTTTCGCGATCCATGTGAGCTGACGCGCAAGCGGCGGGCCAGCGGCGATCTCCCCAAAATATTGCTCCGCTTTTTCCCGCGCGTCTTTTGAACTGACGTCACCTGCGATGACCAGAACCGCATTCGATGGCGTGTAATATGTCCTGAACCATTCGCGCACATCGTCGAGCGAAGCATTCGTTAGGTCTTCCATGGAGCCGATGACGGTATGCGCGTAGGGATGCCCGGACGGGTAAGTGGATTTGACGACTAACTCCTCGACCACCGCATAGGGCTGGTTTTCGCTTTGCCGCTTTTCGTTCTGCACTACGCCCCGCTGCACGTCCAAAATGTCTTGGCTGATCGTCTCGTAGAAATATCCCATGCGATCCGACTCCGCAAACAAAGCGAAATCGAGCCCGGAGCTGGGAACATTCTCGAAATAGTTCGTGCGGTCCTCGTTCGTCGTGCCGTTCAGGTCGGTCGCGCCGATTCGTTCCATCGTGTCGATGTAACTTCCCGGCAGGTGCTCCGTTCCTCCGAACATCAAGTGCTCAAACAAGTGTGCAAAGCCTGTTTTGCCCGACTTTTCGTTCTTGGAACCGACGTGATACCACACGTTCACGGATACGATCGGCGTCTTATGGTCTTCGTGAACAATCACGGTTAGCCCGTTTTCGAGCGTAAATTGTTCGCAGGGAATATCGAGTTCGGAGAACTGCATGAAGGCGTGAAACCGTCACGATAGCAGATGGTTCCGGCAACAAACGCCGATACACTAGAAGGATGCCGTCCTGGACCGTCGTGGAAGGATTACTATCGGATCGCGTGCCGATGCGTGTCTATATCGCCGAGCGCGACGGGAAGCTCTGGACGGCGTCTCTGCATGACGATCTTCATCCCGTCCCGGAGATGGAGTTTGAGCATCGCCTTCGCGGACCCGGAAAATGGACGCGCTGCCATCCGCAACGCGGTTCGGAAGTCCTCACAAGCGCAGCCCGGCAAATCGAAGACTACTTCTCAGGACGTCTGATGCAATTTCAGCTCCCGCTGGATCTGCATGGCACTGCATTCCAGGTGCGCGTTTGGCAGCAGCTGACGGAGATTCCGTTTGCGGCCACGCGCAGCTATGGCGAAATCGCCGAATCCATCGGACATCCCGCTGCTTGTCGCGCGGTAGGCAATGCGAACGGGCGGAATAACCTCCCCGTGTTTGTACCGTGTCACCGCGTGCTGGCGGCTGGCGGAAAACTGGGTGGATTTACAGGCGGTATCGGGTTGAAGAAACGCCTGCTTGACCACGAAGCAGCAGTCGTCGCGCGAACTTCATCCCCCGGTCGGCTGCTCCACGTGCCCGCCGAACTTCGAGCGCATAGCCGATAGCACTTTCTCCGCAAACGTGTGCTCTTTGCGGGAACGGAACCGCGTGAACAGCGCGGAAGCGAGCACTTCAACCGGTACAGCTTGCTCAATGGCCGCTTCGATGGTCCATCGCCCTTCGCCCGAATCCTGCACGAAGCCGGTGTAGTTGGAAAGCGAAGGGTTTTCCACCAGCGCCATCGCCGTTAAATCGAGCAGCCAGGACCCAACTACGCTGCCGCGCCGCCAAAGCTCCGCGATATCGGCAACGTTTAGCTTAAACCGCTCATTCGCCGGCAGCGACTGGTCGTCCTTGTGCATCATGATGTCGAAACCTTCCGCATAGGCCTGCATCACGCCGTACTCGATTCCGTTGTGTACCATCTTCACGAAATGTCCGGACCCCGGCGGTCCGCAGTGGAGATATCCTTCTTCTGCTGTGCCGCCCATTCTTTCCCGTCCGGGAGTGCGTGGGATATCGCCGCGCCCAGGAGCCAGCGTCTTGAGAATAGGTGCAATTGCCTGGAACGCTTCGTCGGAAGCCCCGACCATCAGACAGTACCCGCGCTCCACGCCCCACACGCCGCCGCTGGTTCCGGCATCCACGTAATGAACGCCTTTCTGTTTCAACTCGGCAGCCCGGCGAATATCGTCCTTATAGAAACTGTTTCCGCCGTCGATGATGACGTCTCCGCTTTCCATGGCCCCGGCAAGCGTCTGCACCGTGCTTTCGGTCGGCTTGCCCGCCGGAACCATCACCCAAACCGTGCGCGGCGTTGGCAGCTTCTTCACAAGGTCCTCGAGCGAGCCCGAGCCTTCTGCTCCTTCCGCCTCCAGGTTCTTGACGTTAATCGAGTTGAGGTCGAAGACCGTGCACTTGTGACCTCCCCTTTGCAGGCGCCGCACCATGTTTGCGCCCATACGTCCGAGACCCACCAGGCCGATATGCATTTCTCTCCCTCGATAAGCTAAGAAATTGGCTTCCTTGCCGCACAGCTTCCGTTTGCCGAATATGAGATTCAGCGGTGGGCCGCACGTTTCAAATGGCCGCATATGCCTGCTGGCGCTGACGCTTGTTCTGGCGACGGCGTGCAACCGTAGCCATAAGCTCACCATCGCGGTCATCCCGAAAGCGAGTGCCGATATTTTCTGGCAAAGCGTTCACGCCGGTGCCGTAAAGGGCGGCTTGGATAACAACATCGATATTGTCTGGGATGGGCCGCCGAATGAAACTGACATCGCCGGCGAGATGAAGATTATGGAAACCATGATCGACCGCCGGGTGGATGCCATCGCCGTCGCGCCTTCCGATCGTTCCGCATTCAAAATTGTGGTGGATCGCGCCATGGACGCCGGCATTCCCGTCGTTATCTTCGATTCCGGCATCGACACCGAAAAGTACGTAAGCTTTGTCTCGACCGACAATTACCTTGGCGGTCAGATGGGTGCGCAGCGTATGGGGCAGGTGCTGCACGGGCGCGGCAAGATCGTGATGGTGAAAACAGTTCCCGGCGGCGCTTCCACCATGGCTCGCGAAGACGGATTCCGGCGGGAACTGGCAGCCCATTTCCAGGGAATTCAAATTCTGGATGAACGCTTCGGAATGGCCATGATTTCGCAATCCCGTGACGTCACGGAGAACATGCTCACCGCTCATCCGGACCTGAATGGAATCTTTAGCTCAAATGAATCGGGATCGGAAGGCGCCGCGGAAACGCTGAAGGCTCGCGGCAGCAAGATCAAGCTCGTGGGTTTCGATTCAAGCCCCATGCTGCTCACGCTTCTCGAACAGGGCTGGATCGATTCGCTGGTTATCCAGGACCCCTTCAAAATGGGAGAGACCGCGGTGGATGAAGCCGTCAAAGCGTTGCGGAGAGAGAAAACTCCGAAAAAGATCTTTCTCCCTCCGCGCGTGGTGACGTTAGCGAATCTCCATGATCCGGATGTGCAAACCCAGCTGCACCCACCTTTGAGCCGCTATCTGGGCAGCTATTAGTGCCGGTAGTATGCGTTCAGCGCGTCGCCGGTTTGCGGAGTCACGGTCGTGTTTGCGAACGTGATCGTACTTCCGCTGATGGTGTAGTCGAGGTTCTGCTGTAAGAGCACGCCGTTCTTGAAGAGCTGTAAGCTGGCCGGTGGATTTGGCGCGTTTGCGAGCGTGAACGTCCGGTTCGTACCGTTAATGGTGCCGCCCGGAGTTTCGTCATCGCTGAAGTTCGCAGCTGTACCCGTGCCCGTCATTCGATAGTAGGCTTCGAGAAGATCGCCGGTAACCGGAATCGAGCCGCTCAAGAACGTGATCGTCGAGTTTGATAGCGTGTAATCGACGCCGTTCGTCTGCGCCAGCCCATTTCGATAAAGTTTTAAACTTGCCGCTGGCGAAGGAGCATTGGCCAAAGTAAACGTTGCGTTTGTGCCGTTAATCGTGCCGGACGGTGTTTGCGCATCCACAAAAACCGCCGTGCTGCTGCCCGAGACCAGGTTATCGACCGTCGTCGTCAGCGAAGAGACCTCATTGTTCAGGACCGTCACGCTGGAACTGAGTCCCGTGACCGTCGTATTAGTGGTTGTCAGGGTGGAGCTTAGAGCGTTAACCGTGTTTGTCAAAGCGTTCACTTGATTCTGGATGCTTGTTAACGATCCGGTGCCATTGACAATCGCGCTCAGAGAATTAACCGTGTTCGTCAGCGAAGTGATCGAGCCGTTAATTGAGGCAAGGTCGGAGCTCAGCCCGGTAATTTCACTGATCGGAATCGGAATAGTGGCATATTGAGAACCGCCGCTTCCGGTGCTGCCCGTTGATCCCGTGCTGCCGGTGCTTCCGGTACTGCCTGTGCTTCCAGTGCTGCCCGTCGATCCCGTGCTTCCGGTGCTTCCCGTACTGCCGGAGCCTTGCGTCGAAGATACGCGCACTTGCGACAGCGTGAGAGGAGTGCTGCTGGGCGGCACTTGCCAGATCTCTGTCCAGATGACCGTGCCATTGCTGCTGTTATAAACCGCGCTGTAATATGCGCCGGCTGTCGCCGTCGTGGTGGGAACGAGTAGAACGGAAAGCGCGCCGTTGTAGATACTCGCAGAGGTGCTGAGCGGCGATACGGTGCCGGGATTCGCGTAGCCGTTCCATGTAATTACAACTGTTCCATTGAATAGAGAGCCGTCTGAATTGGTGACCGTGTCACGGATTTCTGTCAGTGAAGTTTGCGCCAGTGCGCCACTTACAGCAATTACCGAGCAAGCGAAAAGAGCAGATAGCAGTTGGCGGAATTTAAGCATGTCGCCTCACGTAAAGATTCGCCGTAGTCCTACAGGCGACTTCAGTCAAACATGCGCCAGCTGGATTGGATGGGTTAAATGGGCAGGGAAATCGCGGCTACACGCGAGATAAAAGCCGCATTTACGGGAGCTTGCAGAAAAATGGAAGAATGTGGCGAAGCTTGTGACTCGCTTGCTAGCCCGGCAGCCAAGCTGCGCTCGGTCAACACAGAAAGGTAACTCCGGCATTCTTGCGGAGCGGCAGCGCCGTGCGTTGCCGGGCGGTTACTTAGAAGGAACCTGCCTTCAACAACACCGCCCTCTGCTGGTCGGCTCCATCGAAATTATCGAAAAACTTCTTCACGCGCTGATAATCCGTCGCGGGCAGCGTGACCTGCTCGGTCCTGAGTTCTTCTTCAACTAGCAGCTCATCGCCGTCGTGCTTGTATGTGATGGAGTAGCGCGCGAAATCGGAATCCATCTTTACGGAATCCGGCATTTCGTCCAGATTGAACCCCGCCGGCAATTTGATTCTTACGTGCTTGCGATACACAGCGGGGCGGAGAAGGATCGGTTCGGCCCGATTCACGCTAAACGTGTTGACGGCGCTGCATGTCTGCCGACACACACGCCAACATCATCAATACTCCCCGAAGGCCGGCTGCTGCTGTTCGACTTTAAGCGCGGCGGGCGATTTTACCGGATCTTTTGGGATACAACTCGCCCAAACCCGTGCCAATGGCAGCGGGACATGTTCACTCCGATCGATTTTTGAGATTGTACTCGAGTTTACATGCCCCTGGCAATTGCCCTGGGTACTCTATGGCTTATTTTTAGTGTGCATTAGAGGTTCTAAGTCAAACTCCAGCCCTTGCGAACCTTGGGCCGCAGGAACTTATCCGCTTCCGAGTTATTCGTCACCCGCATCTTCGCGCTATCCCATTCGAGCTTGCCCTCAAATCGCAGCGCCAGGACGCCCAAAGTCACCCATTCGGTGAACGGCGCCGCGATGCTGAAGTTCGAACAAGCCGGGTCGCCCCCTTTACAGGCCCGAATCCAGTCTTCGTAGTGGCCGGGCGAACGCGTCAACAGCTCAGCGGGAAATTGATAGTCCCGCATCTTTTCCACGGGAATCAGGCGCGTCCATTCGCCATAAGTGCCGGTCGTGATGAAGCCCTTATCGCCAACAAACACGCTGCCGTTGCTGCCCATCTCGATGCGGCGGCCGATTTCCCTCTCGCGCTGCGCCTCGGGCGTTGTGGCAGGGGGTGGAGCGGGTTGCGGCGGTGCTTCCTCGGCTTCCGGAGGGGCGGGCGAAAAGAAGGCGTCGGTAAACACGCCTCCAATCGGCTGGCCTTCTCGCGGCTTGACACTCCCGCGCAGCGTGCCTTGCCTTTGTCTCGGGAGATCCCCTAAAATCTCCCCTTTGGGAACGCCCGGAATGTCCGGCTGCTGCATCATGGCGTCGTACCAGAAAACCTTCACCGGCGGCATGTCTCCCCGGGCCGGAAAATCGAAGCGAATCACCGCCTTCGATGGATAGTAATAATCGCTTTTGCCCTCCACGTGAATGCATTCCACGCTTTCCGGCGCACCCAGTTTCAGCGCCAGGTTCGGCGCACCCAGAATGTGGCACGCCATGTCGCCCAATGCGCCCGAGCCGAAGTCGTAAAATCCCCGCCACGCGAAGGGCAGATATTTATCGCTATACGGTCGCTCCTTCTCGATCCCGAGCCACAGATTCCAATCGAGCGTCGGAGGAACCGGCGAAGTTGCCGGAAGATCCGGCAAGCCCTGCGGCCACACCGGACGATTCGTCCAGGCATGCACCTCCGTCACATTACCGATCTCACCCGCCCAGATCATCTCCGCGCATTGCCGCGTACCCTCATTCGAGTAGCCCTGATTCCCCATTTGCGTGGCCACGTTGTACTTGGTCGCGGCGTCGGCCAATTGACGGCACTCCCAAACCGTGTGCGCCAGCGGCTTCTGCACATACACGTGCTTGCCCCGTTCCATGGCGTGAATCCCGGCGGAGGCGTGCATAAAATCCGGTATCGTGACGATCACCGCGTCGACATTTTTGTCTTCTTTGTCGAGCATGACCCGGAAATCTTTGTACTTGGGAAGTTGTGGATATTTTTGGTAGATTCTTTGCGCGCGCTTTTCATCGACATCGCACAAAGCCACGATGTTCTCGGTTTTCGCGCACGCTTCGATGTCGCTCGTCGCCTTTCCGCCCGCGCCGATGGAAGCAATGTTTAGCTTTTCATTAGCGGATTTATAGCCGAGAAGTTTCAGCGAAGGAATGCTGCCGAATCCGCCCGCCGGCACTGCCCCAGCAAGCAAAGTACCGAAGAAGAAATGGCGTCGAGTCAATCGATGGTCACTCACGAGAATCCTCCGGGCCGTTCAGAATTTGGATCACCGACCCTACCAACTAGACGCAATCAAGGCGAGTTCTGTACTCGCGCCGTGTATGAGCGCAGAGCCATGCCCTTGCGCGCGAATCGACTAGGAGCGCACAGGGCGAGGGGTACCCTGGCCGTTCAGGCCTGGGTCGCCCGTTGTGCGCGGTTCGAAATAAGAGCGCACAGGGCGTTTGGTGCCCGTTGTGCGCGAACCTATCACGTCCCCTGCAGGCGTTCAGCGATCTCTTTTTCCGGTATCGCGCCTTCTTTGATGACGCGCCAATACGGTTCAGTGATGTCAACCGTAGTCGAGCCCGTGCCTGTACACAGGCCGCCATCCAGCACCAGGTCCACGCGTCCGTCCATGGCTGCGAACAGCTCGATGCCGCTCGAAATGGTCGGGCACCCGGAAAGGTTTGCGCTCGTCGCAATTAACGCATGTCCGACCTTCTCCACCATTGCGTTCAGAACGTTCGAATTCGTATGCCGCATCGCCAGCCGGCCCGTATTGCCGGTGACTTTCAACGGCACTTTCGCCGACGCCGGAACGATCATCGTCAACGGCCCCGGCCAAAAATGGCGCGCCAGGATGTAAAACCGGCTATTCAGTTCTTTCGCCAAGTCTTCCGCCATGAGCACATCGGAAACGGCCAGAGGAAGCGAGCGCACGGTCTCGCGCCCTTTTGCGGCGAACACCCGGCCGACGGCTCGCAGGTTCACCGGGTCGGCCACCAGGGTATAAAGCGCATCCGTCGGCACGCCTACGACGTTGCCGCGAGACACTTCCTCCACAGCCCGCTCGATCGCGCCATGGTAGGGATTCTCTACGTCGATTTCAATAAGGTCTGTTGCCACGTCAGGCCGATCGGGCTCGGGATTCCGTCAGTTTAACGTTCCCCAAGCGCCTCGGCAACTTGAATCGCCATGTCGTAGCGGCCGAACGGCGCGCTTAATTGCACGCCCTGAACCGTCAGGCGCGCGCGCGAGGCCATCTCCTGCGCGATCAGAATCCCTTCCGCGCGGGCTTTCTCTGCGCTGTCTGCTCGCCGCATCCGTTCCATGTAAGGCTCCGGAACGGGCACCCGCAGCTCATTCACCATAAATTCAGCATTGCGGAAGCTGGTCAGCGGCCAGATCCCGGCAATGATCGGCAGTTTATACTGCTCCGTTCGCCGCAGAAATGCCTCCAGCAGGTTCACGTCAAACACCGGCTGCGTGACTACATATTCGGCGCCGGCTTCCACTTTCCACGCGAAGCGCCGCATCTCTTCTTCCATGTTGAGCGCTCCCGGATTCGCGCCCACGCCGATCAGCAGCGCCGTTTGCGACCCGATCGGGTTCCCGCCGATATCCAGCCCCTGGTTCAAATTGTTCGCAATGTTCGTTAGCCCAATCGAATCCACGTCGAATACCGCGCTCGCATCCGGATAAGTGCCCATGCGAGGTGGATCGCCCGTGATGCAGATGAGATTCCGCACGCCCGCCGTGTGCGTGCCCAGCAGTTCCGATTGAATGCTGAGGATGTTGCGGTCCCTGCAGCAAAAATGAAGAACCGCTTCGATTTCCGCATGCTTCTGGATGAGCTGGCAAGTCACCTGGGCGCTCAAGCGAGCGCTCGCCCGCGGCCCATCGGGAACATTGATGCAATCGATTCCGTGCTCGCGGCAGAGACGCGCGCCGGCGATCTCTTTGCCCGCATCCACTCCGCGCGGAGGCAAAATCTCTATGAACGCCACGAACTTGCCGGCCGCAAGCTTCGCGCCCAGTTGCGATTTCTCCGCCATCGGAATCTTCGCAAGCCGCCTGACCTCGGTCTTTCCTTCTTCGACGGATTCATGCTCATGAACTCTCGTCTGCAGCGGTTGCAGAGAACGGACATCGCCGCAGATAAGCTTAATGTGCTCGGGCGTCGTGCCGCAGCAGCCGCCGATCACGCGAACGCCGAGCTGCAGAAAACGCCGCGCATACTGCGCCATGTATTCTGGCGAGCAGAGATAAATGTTCCGGCCTTCCACCGTCGCCGGAAGCCCGGCATTCGGCATCGCGCTCAGCGGTTTCGTCGTGTGCCGGGCCATCTTCTCGATCGTTTCAAGCACCACCTTCGGACCCGCCGAGCAGTTCACGCCGATCGCATCCGCCGGCCACTCGTTCAGGCTGCGCGTGAACGTCTCCGTGCTCGTGCCGTCGCGCAGGCTTCCGTCGTCGTTCACTGTAACCTGTGCGATCACGATCATTTCCTCGCCGGCCGCCTCCCGAACCGCCGCAATCGCTTCCCGCAATTCGTTCAGGTCATAAAACGTTTCGAGAACGAACAGGTCCACGTTCGCGCCGGCCAGCGCCTTCGCCTGTTCGTGGAAGATCGCGCGCGCCTCCGCATACGATAACGGCCCCAGCGGCTCAATCTGCGCGCCCAGCGGACCCATCGCGCCCGCCACAAAGGCCTTTTCTCCCGCCGCCTCGCGCGCCAGTCGCACGCCGGCTTCATTAATCGCGCGCAGTTTCTCGGCCAACCCAAACGCGCCCAAACGCAGCCGATTGCCGCCGAACGTGTTGGTCTCGATCACCTCCGCGCCGGCCCGCACATATTCCTGGTGAATTTCCTTCACCAACTGCGCCGCCGAAAGATTCAGTTCATCGAAGCAACGGTTGATAAAGATGCCCTTTGAATAGAGCATCGTTCCCATCGCTCCATCCGCGACCACAATCTTCGATTCGAGCTTCTTGCGAAATTCAGCAGCGCGGGTAAGAGTAGTCGATTCCGTGGCAGTCATGAAATCAGAAGGTCGCAACCTCTGCAAGCTATAGAAGGTCGCAACCTTCGCAAACTGTGGGTTTGCCTGGTCCGACCGGACTTGGATGATGTTTCTACCGATTGTAGCGCGTGACTCTAAGCCGCGGGGAAGCCGTATCTCCGGCCAAAGCCGGGCGCTACTCGCTTACCGTAGCTTCTATGATTTGCGAGACAAGCATTCATGGCGCGAATAAAGAAGACCTCGGTCGCCGCTAATTCACTATTGGTCGCGACGGCGTGCGCATACAGTAGCTTTCCGTCGTGTGGCCTCGGCTGCACTCATCTTGATACCGCGTAAGCTCGACAGTGAAAATGAGTGCTAGAATTGCGAGTCAATGGATGATTCGTTCGCTCTTAATGCCAATGAGCTTCTTTGCTTTTTCGACGAAAAACCGCCGGAGAGCATCAAACATGCACCGGGCATAGTCGCCCTGATCGGTGAAGATCTTGGTATTGCGCTTCTTAGAGACTATCTTGAAAAACGATGCGGAATTAACAGCACTATACTGACACGGAACGATATTCCCGTAACGCCGACGCTTGGCACGGGCCGCGGCAACAGATTAGATTACTGGCTACTGGCCAATCCGACCGAAAGCAACCACACTGTCTGGAACTGTTGTCCCCCATCGGCGGCTCGGCGGCTGTATCAGGTCGAGATCAAGAACTGGTCGGCGCACGCGCTCGGCGGGAAATCAATCCCGCGGGGCAGCGGCGAGGAATTTCTTAGAGCGTATCGAGAACAACGATGGAAAGATTACTGGGACGAGGAGGCCGGCTTCAGGCATCCAGAATGCGGAAAAGTGCTCACCAAGATGGCCATCCCAATGGATGTCGACACACCCATCTCGCCGCCGATTCAAAAGGAGGAAGTAGAGCCGATCTTATGCTTCTGGTACCCAATTAACAACAGAGGCGAGGGCAATTGTTTTTTTGAATGCTCTCTCTCGGCTATCCCTGAAAGAACTTTCCAAAAATCTTGGGTGTTCTCAATGTCAAGTTATTTGAGATCGATGCCACCTGACACTAAATTGGAATTGGACATGCCCAGACTGTCGGCGAGAATTGACTGGCTCAGACGGTTCGGAATCATTTAGGACAGCGACAATCGGTCACTCGCCAGCAAGCGCGGGTCTATTCAACACAACAAGGCAGATGAGACCGCACTTTGGGCTGCCGGATTGCGCGGCGGGAGTGTTCGTCCGAATGTCGTCCCGCCCCGCGCCTTGAAACCCTTTGCCAACCCGGCGGGTCTCGCTTGACGTGCGGCTCTTGTGGACGGCATTGCCCGGCTTCCTGATCATTGCCTTCGCCTTCACCGAAATCTTCCAGGACCTTTTCCATCCCACGCACACCGGATCGCTGAGCGATTGGATCGGCCACAGCGTGTTCAAGCTGTTCCGGCGCTGGCCGTCAATCCTCTCGACCGCAGGTCCCCTCACCATCGTGCTCGTCGTCCTGTGCTGGGCGCTGCTGCAGGCGCTTGGTTTTGCTTTCATCTATTGCCTCGGTTACCCTGACGGCTTTCAGCTCCAAAATCGGCAGCAGCATCCGGGCGCCATGTACGGCTTCTGGACCATGTTCTATTTCTCGTTTCAGGTAATGACCACACTGGGTTTCGGCGACGTGCTTCCCAAGGCGGAATGGTTGCGCATCACCTCCGCCGTCCAGGCGCTTATCGGGCTGGCGCTGCTCACCGCCAGCGTCTCTTCCATCGTTCTGATCTATCCCGCCCTCGGCCGAATGCGACTCCTCGCCCGCCGCACCACCATACTCATCAAAGCTGCAAAAGAGACTAGAATCGAGATTATTTCAGATGACGCAGACGGTTTGTTAAACGAACTCGCGACCGCGGTCATTCAAACACGCGTCGATTTAATCCACTTCCCCACCACTTATTACTTCCATTCCGACCACCGCCGCTCCTCACTCGCCGCTGCGCTGCCCAGGATCCTCGAATTGGCAAACGCCGGTTCCGTGCCGCATGCTCCCGATCGTGTACGGCTTGCGTCGGCTACTTTGCGCGCCGGGCTGCAAGATTTGGCCAAGCTGCTCGACGACCGTTTTCTGCACACCAACTCCGGCGACCCCGCAGTCGTCTTCAAGGCCTACGCCAAAGATCACGTAATCCGCGAAATGCAACCCGACTAGGACTTCCAGGTATTCTTTCAAGCGAAACATTCGCTTGTGCTTACAATCCAACATGGTCGGAACATGGCTCATGCCACGCTTGTCCGCCGTATCCTCGCCTGCTTCGTGACGCTTGCGCCCGCCGTGGCGCAGATCCAAAATCAGCCCGACGATGGCCAATGGGTCATGGCGGCGAAGAACTACGCCAGCACCCGGTTCAGCACGCTCGACCAGATTAATACCGGAAATGTCCAAAATCTAAAGCTGGCCTGGACCTTTTCCACCGGCCTGACGCACGGCCATGAGGCCGCCCCGCTCATCGTGAATAACACGATGTATATCGTCACGCCCTACCCGAACTATCTCTATGCTCTGGACCTGACCAAGCCCGGCGCGCCCATGAAATGGGTTTATCAACCCAATCCCGACCCGGCGTCCCAAGGCACCGCGTGCTGCGACATCGTGAATCGCGGCGCCGCTTACTACAACGGGAAGATCTACTACAACACGCTCGACGTTCATACAGTTGCCGTTGACGCGAACACGGGCAAGGAAGTTTGGAACACCAAGCTCGGCGATATCAATCAAGGCGAATCCATGACCATGGCGCCGATTGTCGCGAAGGGAAGGGTCATCGTTGGCAACAGCGGCGGCGAGTTTGGCGTCCGCGGCTGGGTTGCCGGGCTGGACGCCGATACCGGCAAGATCGCCTGGCGCGCTTACTCCACCGGCCCGGATTCCGACGTGCTAATCGGATCCAACTTCAAGCCGTTTTACGAAAGTCAGCGCGGCAAAGATCTGGGCATGAAAACATGGCCGGGCGACGCCTGGAAAATCGGCGGCGGTACGGGCTGGAGCTGGATCTCCTACGATCCGGATCTCGACCTGATTTATTACGGCACCTCCAATCCCGGCCCTTGGAACCCCGCTCAGCGCCCTGGAGACAATAAGTGGACCTCGAGCCTGTTCGCGCGCCGCCCCGAAACCGGCGAAGCCATTTGGGCCTACCAATTGAACCCGCACGATGTGCATGATTACGACGGCGTGAATGAAAACATTCTCCTGGACCTGAACATCAAGGGCCAGAACCGCAAAGTGCTGGCGCATCCCGACCGGAACTCGCGCATGTACATCATCGATCGGAGCGATGGCGAGGTGCTCTCGGCTGAAACGTTCGCCTACACCAACACAACCTTCGGCGTCGACCTGAAAACCGGCGAGCTCAAAATCAATCCGGACAAAGTTTCGGGATTCAAAACCATCCGCGACGCATGCCCCGCGCCTCCCGGCGGCAAGGATTGGCAGCCCTCCGCCTATTCGCCCAAAACCGGCCTGATCTACATTCCACACAACAATCTCTGCTATGAAAACCAAGGCGTACAGGCGAACTACATCGCTGGCACGCCGTATGTCGGGATGAACGTGCGCATGTATGCGGGTCCTGGCGGCAATCGCGGAGAATTTTCTGCGTGGGATCCCGTGCAGGCCAAAACCGTGTGGGCCGTGAAAGAAATGTTCCCGGCGTGGAGCGGCGCCGTTGTCACCGCGGGCGACGTCGTCTTCTACGGCACCATGGACGGCTGGTTCAAGGCGCTCGACGACCGCAACGGCAAGCTTCTCTGGCAATTCAAGGCCGGCTCGGGCATCATCGGGCAGCCGGTCGTATATAAAGGTCCGGACGGCAAGCAATATGTCGCGGTGCTTTCAGGTGTTGGCGGTTGGTCCGGCGCAATCGTCTCCGGTGGCTTGAATGCAGTGGATGGCACCGGAGCGCTCGGCTTCTTAAACGCCATGTCGGATCTGGGCAAGTACACCACCAAAGGCGGAATGCTCTATGTCTTTGCGCTGCCTTAGTCTGTTTGCGATTGCGCTTTTGCCCGTTGCGGCCGAAGCGCAAAACGTGATTCGCGTCTGTGCCGACCCCAACAACATGCCGTTCTCCAATCAGCGCCAGGAAGGTTTTGAGAACAAGCTTGCCGAGCTATTAGCCGCCGATCTAGGCGAGAAGCTCGAATACACGTGGTGGTCCGAGCGCGGATCGCTGGTCAAAAACACGCTGAATGCCGGCCGCTGCGATGTGCTGATGGGCGTTCCCTCGTCGCTCGACGACGTCACAACCACGAATCCGTACTATCGATCGACTTACGTCTTCGTCTCGCAGGCCGGGCGCAATCTGCACGTCACCTCGCTTGCCGATCCGCGATTGAGCGACTGGAAAATTGGCCTTCACGTCGTGGGTGAAAACCTCGCCCCTCCCGCCTTTGCGCTCGCCAATCGCGGCATTACGAAAAACGTGGTCGGCTACAGCCTGTTCGGAGCCTACGGCGAAGAGAATCCTCCGCGCAAACTAATCGATGCAGTCGAGCGCGGCGACGTAGACGTTGCTATCGTGTGGGGTCCGTTCGCTGGATACTTCGCGAAGTTCGCAAAGACGCCGCTTGACGTAACTCCAGTCATGCCGGCGGTGTTCTTCGGCATTCCATTTTCCTACGATATTTCGCTCGCGGTGAAAAAAGGGGACGCCACTCTGCAAAACGCGTTGAACGCCGCGCTTGCTCGCGAATCTGCTTCGATCCATTCGCTGCTGAACCAATATGGCGTACCCATTGCGCATTGAGAAAGGTGCATTGAGATGAAGCTTCGAGCGATGTTCGTGGCTCTCGGTTGCGCATTGTTGTTCAGTTCTTGTCAGCGCGAGAAGCGCGACATCAAGCCGGAACCGACGCGTCTTGCAATCTACGGCGATGCGGCGCGCGAAAGCGACCTGCGCCCCGGCGGCCCGATTCGGCCCGAACAAACGGTCACCAACCCCTACAATCACAGCGCCTATGACATCTCCGAAGGCCAGCGGCTCTTTAACTGGTACAACTGCTCCGGGTGCCACGCGAACGGCGGCGGCGGCATCGGTCCCCCGCTGATCAAAAAGCATTGGATCTACGGCGGCGAGCCCGCTAATATTTTCGACACCATCGTCAAAGGCCGGCCTAACGGCATGCCTTCCTGGGGCGGCCGCATTCCCGAATACCAGATCTGGCAGATCGTCGCCTACGTTCGGTCGCTGAATGGCGAGCAACCTCGCTCTGCCACGCCCGGCCGATCTGACACCCTCAACACGAATTCGCAGGATATCGTGAACCGCGGGACCAGCGGAGCGACAAAATGAAGCGCGGCATTCCGGCCCTGCTGTGTGCAGCCGGTATGTTCCTGCTTACGGCCTGCGCCGGCCATCAGCAATCGGCCGTCGATCCCGCCGGGCCACAAAGTGGACGCATCGCCAATTTGTGGTGGTTTTTCTTTTGGGTGCTCATCACGATCTTCGTGCTCGTAATGGGATTCACCTTATGGACTCTCGCGCGCCGGCATCGCGGCATTGAACAAGAGCCGCTCGAATCGAACCACAAGCCCTCCGAAGCTACCGAATCGCGCCTCACGCGAGTGGTTGCCGGTTGCACCATCGCCACGGTCCTCATTCTCTTCGTCCTGCTGATTGCAAGCATCACGACCGGCAAGAATATCTCTGAACTCGGCGATAAGCAGCACGCCCTCGTCATCGAGACCACCGGAAACCAATGGTGGTGGCAATTCCGCTACATGAACGACGATTCGAACGAAATTCTCGTCACCGCAAATGAAATTCACATCCCGGTCGGCCGTCCTGTCATGATTCGCGGCCAGTCTCAGGATGTGATTCACAGCTTCTGGGTGCCGAATCTGCATGGCAAGCGCGACCTCATCCCCTCCCGCGTCACCGAAGAATGGATTCAGGCCGATCATCCGGGCGAGTATAGAGGCCAATGCGCCGAATACTGCGGTCTGCAGCACGCCCACATGGTGTTTTGGGTAATCGCCGAATCGCCCGAAAAGTTTAAGCAGTGGTTCAATGCTCAACTGCAGCCCGCCGCCGCGCCCACCGATCCCGACAAGATTCACGGCCAGCAGATCTTCATGAATTATGCCTGCGTTTACTGCCACACGATTCGCGGCACGCCCGCGGCCGCGCAGAACGGTCCCGATCTGACGCACTTCGGCAGCCGCAAGACCATCGCTGCCGGCACATTGCCCAATACTCCCGGCAACCTGGGCGGTTGGATCGTGAATCCGCAGCAAATCAAGCCCGGTAATCACATGGCCACCATCGCTGTCAAATCCGAAGATTTGCAGCCTTTGATTGACTATCTCGAGAGCTTGAAATGAACCGCACCGAACACGTAACCCCCCGCACCGACGAGGAAGCGCGCGAACTGCGGCTCCTTGAAGAATCCTGGCGTCATCCACGTGGCTTCTTCGGATGGCTTTCTTTCACAACTCACCAGGCGATCGGCATGCGCTACATCGTCACCGCCTTCATTTTCCTTCTGGTCGGCGGCATCGAAGCCCTGCTGATGCGCATTCAGCTCGCTACTCCGAACAACACGTTCTTAGGTCCCGACCGCTACAACGAGATCTTCACCACGCACGGCACCACCATGATGTTTCTGTTTGCCGTCCCGATGATGGAGGGCATGGCGATCTACCTCGTGCCTCTCATGCTCGGCACCAGAAACGTCGCGTTTCCCCGTCTGAATGCCTTCGGCTATTGGATGTATCTGGGCGGCTGCATCTTCCTCTACTGGGGTGTCTTCACCAATGCGGCGCCCGATGCAGGCTGGTTCTCTTACCCGCCGCTCGCCGGCCCACAGTTCGATGCAGGCAAGCGCGTCGATTTTTGGGCGCAGATGATCACCTTCACCGAAGTGTCCGCCATGTGCGTCGCCGCGGAGTTGATCGCCACCATCTTCAAAATGCGCGCGCCCGGCATGACGCTCAATCGCATCCCGCTCTTTTGCTGGTCGATGCTCGTGCAATCGTTCATGGTGATCTTCGCGATGCCGGCCATCATGATCGCGAGTTCGTTCCTTCTCTCCGATCGCAGTCTCGGCACGCAGTACGTCAATCCCGCTGAAGGCGGCGATCCGCTGCTTTATCAGCACGTTTTCTGGTTCTTCGGTCACCCTGAGGTGTACATCATATTTATTCCTGCCCTCGGCTTCGTATCGCAAATCGTCAGTGCTCATTCGCGGCGCGCGATCTTCGGCTATCCCGCTATGGTCCTCTCCGTTGTCGCTACCGGATTCATCGGCTTCGGCCTTTGGGTGCATCATATGTTCGCTACCGGGCTGCCGCAGATCGGAGAAGCTTATTTCACCGGCTCGAGCATGATGATTGCAATCGCCAGCGGGGTGCAAATCTTCTGCTGGATCGCAACCTTATGGACCGGCCGCTTGCGCATGTCCACCGCGCTTCATTTCGTGTTCGGATTTATCGCGATTTTTGTGCTCGGCGGACTTTCGGGCGTAGTGCTTGCATCCGTGCCGCTGGACCTGCAGGTGCACGATACCTATTTCGTCGTCGCGCATTTCCATTACGTGCTCATCGGCGGCGCCCTGTTCCCGCTCTTCGGCGCGTTCTATCATTGGTTCCCCAAAATGACCGGCCGATTGATGAATGAAACCATCGGCAAGCTCAATTTCTGGCTCCTGTTCATCGGCTTTAACCTGACGTTCTTCCCGATGCACATCCTCGGCCTGAAGGGCATGACGCGGCGTATCTATACTTATCCGCCCGAGATGGGCTGGGGTCCCGCCAATCATCTCGCCACCATCGGCGCATTCGTCATCGCGCTCGGCGGCATCGTCTTCATCGCGAACGCACTCCTCAGCCGCAAGCGCGGCGAAGTTTCGGGCGACGATCCCTGGCATGCCGACACGCTCGAATGGGCCGCCGCGTCTCCGCCCGCCAATTACAACTTTGAATATCTTCCCGTCTGCACCAGCCGTTCTCCACTCTGGGAGGCGCCCGATGAGCGCGCCGTCGTCACGGGCCTGCGCAATGATCGCCGCGAAGCTCTGGTCACCACTCTCATGGACGGCGAGCCGCACCACCGCTTCGTTCTGCCGCGCCCGAGCATCTGGCCTTTGCTCACCGCCATCGCCGTCACCGTTGGATTCGCCGGCTCGGTCTTTAACGGCTGGTACATCTATTGGGGTGCCGGCCTCACCGCCATCGGCCTCATCGGCTGGTTCTGGCCGCGCGGAAATGTGGAGATGAGGCCTTGAGCGAGGAGCGATGAAATGATGACGGCTGCCCGCACCATCGACGTCTCGCATCTCCCGCCCTACGATATCTCGAGCCAGTCTCCCGCCTGGTGGGGGCAGGTCTGCCTCGCAGTGATCGAAGGCACGATGTTCAGCATCCTGATGTCGTGCTACTTCTACATGCGCCTGCGCATGGATGTCTGGCCGCCGCCCGGTGACCAGTTTCCGCATCTGCTCTTGCCCACGCTCGCCCTCATCCCGCTCCTTCTGAGCGTTCCTCCCGCCTATCTGGCAAGCGAAGCCGCGAAGAAGAACGATCGCCGCGGCATGATCCTCAATCTCGTGCTGAATCTGGTCTTCGCACTCGGCTTTTTCGTCATGCGCCTCTTCGAATGGCACTCGCTCAACTTCAATTGGAAAGCCGATGCGCAGGGCTCTTACGTGTGGGCGTTTCTGGGCTTGCACACATTCGACTACGTCGCCGACATGGTCTTCACGTTTGTGCTTCTGGTTCTGGTCGTGATTGGCCGCTACGGCGAAAAAGAGCGCCTGGGCGTACACGTCGACACCATCGTCTGGTATTTTCTGGTCGGGATTTGGATTCCCATCTACATCGTCATCTATTGGGGTCCGCGCATTGTGGGGACGCCGCGATGAAACGCGACCTCGCATTGTGGACGGCGATTCTGGCCGGACCCATCGTTTGGCTGCTCAGTTTTCAGGCGAATTTCACACTCGCGCCATGGGCCTGCGATTTCAAGAGCAAAGCCGCGCTCATCACCGTGACAATTCTCGCGCTCATCTTCGTCGCCTGCTCCGGTCTGCTTGCCTGGCGCGAATGGAGCGCTCTCGGTAAAGTGCCGCCCGACGACACACCAGGAGTACTGGGACGTAGCCGCGTGATGGCGCTTGCCGGCGTGCTGTTGAGCGCGATGTTTTTCCTTGTCGTGTTGGCGCAATCGGTCCCCAACTGGATTCTCGGAGCCTGCGAGTGAGGGTTCTCTCGTTGCCGTGGGAATTCGATCCCGGGGTCGTCATCCCGCTCGCGCTCTCGGCTTTTCTCTACGCCCGAGGTTCGCGGCGCGAGCGCACGCTCAGCGCACGTCAGAAAGCCTGCTTCTGGGCCGGTTGGTCGATGCTGGTCGTCGCGCTCGTCTCGCCGTTGCACCCGCTCGGCGAAGCGCTGTTCTCCGCGCACATGATTCAGCATGAGATCCTCATGCTCGCCGCCGCGCCGCTGCTGGTTCTCTCGCGCCCGCTCGTCACCTTCTTATGGGGCATGCCCTTCGAGTGGCGTCGCAAAACAGGCGCCTGGGCCAAAGCTCCATACGTTCGTACCTCCTGGAACTTTCTCGTCGACCCGTTCACCGCCTGGTGGATTCATGCAGCCGCCATCTGGCTCTGGCATGTCCCGGTTCTGTTTCAACTCACGCTTCAGAGCGAGCTCGCGCACACCGCGCAGCATCTCAGCTTCTTTCTGTCGGCCCTGTTGTTCTGGTGGGCGCTGTTCTACGCGCACGGCCGGCTCGCCTACGGAGCAGCCGTGTTCTACGTCTTCACAACCGCCGTGCACACCAGCATCCTCGGCGCTCTGCTCACCTTCGCCCCGCACCTCTGGTATCCGCTATATAGCTCGACGACGCAGGCCTGGGGCTTGACGCCGCTCGAAGATCAGCAGCTTGGCGGTCTCGTCATGTGGGTGCCTGCGGGATTGGTTTACCTCGCAGCCGGTCTCTGGCTGTTTTCGGCCTGGCTTAAGGAGAGCGATGCCATGCTTTTGAGGAACTCGCGCAAAACGGTCGCGGTGTCAAGCGCGCCCTTCGAAGAGCAGGCCGTTCTTGCCTCGGGGGGCGCATCCGCGTCCTTTGCGGTCGAAAGGACGCACAGTGCGGAATAAGTGTTTGTTCGCCGCGCTCGCCGCGTCCACGATTTTCTACTGCGCGTGCGGCGGCGGTTCAGCCGAGCACACCGCCGAGGTCACCACCGGCGGCAGCGCACGCCGGGGCGCTGCTGCCATCGCGCATTACGGCTGCGGGTCCTGCCATATCATTCCAGGCATTTCGGGCGCCACTGGAGTGGCCGGCCCGCCTCTGTCCGGCATCGCCAGCAGGATCTACATCGCCGGCGTGTTGCAGAACACGCCGCCGAATATGATGCGTTGGATCGAAAATCCTCCCGGTGTCGACGAGCACACCGTCATGCCCAATCTCGGCGTGACTCACAAGGACGCCGCCGACATCGCTGGATATCTGTACACATTGAAATAACCCGAGTCTACTCGCCATCTACATAAAGCAAACAGGAGCAAATATGATCACACTCGCAGACGCCCGTCGCATCACCGCCGCCGCGGAACAGAAAGCGCAAGAGATCGGGCAACCCATGAACATCGCGGTAGTCGATGAAGGCGGCAATCTCATCTCGCACGTGCGCATGGACAACGCCTGGATCGGCAGCGTCGATATCTCAATCAACAAAGCCTGGACCGCGCGCGCATTCGACATCTCCACAAAAGATCTTGCCGAAAACAGCCAATCGGGCGACCAGTTCTTCGGCATTCACGTTTCGAATCACGGGCGCGTCATGATTTTCGCGGGAGGCATTCCGCTCAAGCGGGGCGGCCAGGTCGTCGGCGCCATCGGCGTGAGCGGCGGCCTGGGCAAACAGGATCAAGCCGTCGCCGAAGCGGGCGCCGAAGCGTTCTGAGCAACTGCCTTGCGCGACTAATTTTCACGCCGTAAAAGGCCTGTCGTCCGCGCACAAGCCGTACCGCGCATTTGAAAAAACCATCCGCTACACTAGGGGTTTTGAAGTTTCGCCTCTCTGAGGTCTTTAGCCGCCACGGGGCAGCCTACGTTGAAACCAGCGTCGGCGACGCCACGTCAGGGGAGTGTCGCGCGGCATGGAAAGGATTCGCGTTTAGATGATTCATCACAGGCTTCACTGCCTGCGTATGCCTGCAATTCCAATCTTCCTCTCGCTTGCGTCTCTGGTTGCATGTCTGCTCGCGGCTGCACCCATTTCGTTCGCAAGCGACGGCGCAATCGATCAAGCCGTTCAACAAACGAACCCTTCACAGAACTCCGCAGCGACGCAAACGCAACCCTCCTCTCAGCAGAATGCTCCGCCGCAGCAGAAGCCGCCCGCGCAGAATCCGCCCGCCCAAAAACCTCCGCAGCAGAATCCTTTCGAAAATGTGCCCCAGGGGCCTGAGAAGCGCAACCAGCCCCAAACCCCTTCCGGCGTGCAGGAAGCGAAACCTGCCACCATCGGCGCCAACATCATCGAAGGTGTGGATTTCCGCGGACAGCATAAAGTGCCGCAAGATACGTTGCGCGCGCTCATTTTCACCAAAAAGGGCGACGTGTATGACGAAGAAGCCATTCATCGCGATTTCATCGCTCTCTGGAATACCGGCCGCTTCGATGATCTGCGCGTCGAAAAAGAAAAAGGTCCCAACGGCGGCATCATCCTGCTCTTTTTAGTCACCGAGCGCCGTACGGTCCATACCATCGATTACACCGGCAACAAGTCCATCACCAAATCCGAAATCCTGGACCGTTTCAAAGATCGCAAGGTGAACCTCACGCCTGAATCTCAATACGACCCAGGCAAAGTTCAGCACGCGAAGAACGTTTTACAGGAGTACGAGGCCGAGCGCGGCCATCAGTACGCCACCGTGACGCCGCAAATCCGCCAGGTCCCTCCAGGCGGCGTCGACGTCACCTTCGCCATTGACGAGGGCCCGAAAGTGAAGGTCGGCCATATCATCATCGACGGTAATCAGGCCTTCAGCGATAAAGACGTCATCCGCGCGATGAAGAATTTGAAGCCCATCGGCATCCCGCACTCCTGGCTCTTCGAGGATCTCTTCGCGCGCACCTACGATTCCACCAAGCTGGACGAAGATTCCGACCGCATCCGCCAGGTCTATCAATTCCACGGCTATTTTGCAGCGCGCGTGATCAATCACTCCGAGCAGGTCTATGACGTCTATGGCCGCGGCATCAAAATTCCGCTCATCAACCCGAAACATCCCGGCAAGCGCGTCGACATTACCATGGTGGTGCAGGAAGGCGACAAGTATTACCTGCGCAACTTCAATTTCGTCGGTATGAAGTTGTTCCGCACGCCCGACCTCATTAAGCGCTCCGTCTTCCGTATGCAGGAGGGCGACGTCTTTACCACCGAAAAGCTGCAAAAGGGATTGGACGACATGCGGAAGCTTTACGGCAATTTCGGCTATATCGATTTCGTGCCTTCGCCCGATCCCGAGGTCGTTCCAGGCAAGAACCAGATCGACCTCACCATCGATGTCGATGAAGGCCATCAATTCTTCGTGCGCCGCATCGATTTCCAAGGCAACACCAGCACCCGCGACAAAGTCATCCGCCGCGAACTGCTCATCGACGAAGGCGACCTATATAGTCAGCAGCTCTGGAACACCAGCATCCTTCGCCTCAACCAGCTCGGATATTTCGATCCGCTCAAACCCGAGGACGCGGCCGAGATGAAGCGCGATACCAAAACCAATACGGTGGATCTGCTGCTCAAAGTGCATGAGCGCGGCAAGAACTCCATCCAGTTGCAAGGCGGTGTTTCGGGCATCTCGGGCAGCTTTATCGGCTTCTCCTACGCCACGCATAACTTCCTTGGCCTCGGTGAAACGCTTAGCTTAGGCGCGCAGATCGGAACGCTTCTCGATAGCGTCAACTTCGGGTTCACCGAGCCCTACCTCTTCGACAAACCGTACGCGGCGGGTTTCACTGTTTACTACCAGCGCTACAGCTACGATGAGGGCCGGCAGGAATCACTTCTGCTCGGCGCGAACGAGATCAACTACTTCAACGCGCTTGGCTCAGTAGGTTGTCCGACGGGACAAACCGGCTGCAATCTCCTGAACTACGTCTCGAACGGGCGCGGATTTACCACGTTTGTAACCCATCAGCTCAGACGCTCCTTCGCACGCCTTGGCTTAACCTACGGCTACGGCATTCAGTCGCTCACGCCGCTCACCACCGCTGCCAATTCCTATTTCGATTATCTCGATTTCGAAGGCGTGAACGGACCCAATTCCTTAACCGGCATCCGCACCAGCACCATCACGCCGAGCTTCTCTTACAACACCGTCGACCACCCCATCATCCCCACCCATGGTCTGCGAATGAGCCTTAGTATGGCTTATTCCGGCAGCCAAATTGGTGGCAACGTCAACACCATTCAGCCGGCCGTCGATATCGCATATTTCCGGCGTGGATTTTTCAAACACAATGTAATAGGCGTCCACTTTAACGGCCGCTTCATTGCCGGATACGGCGGCAAAGTAGCGCCTCCCTATAGCCGCTACTATATCGGCGGCGAAGACGATGTCCGCGGCTTCGACATCATGACCATCAGCCCCATCGCCTACATTCCCACTACCGCGCAAGTGACGGTTTATAACAATGACGGCACGCCGCGCGAGCAGAAGAGCTACAACCCTGTTACCGGCGTCACCTCCATCACGAACGTGACGCAGACCATCCCCGTTTACCAGTTGATTCTTCCAGGTGGCGATACCGTCGGCATCTTTAACTTCGAGTACCGCATTCCGATCGTCGGTCCAGTCACCCTCGCGCCCTTTCTGGATGCAGGCGAGGACCGGCTGATGCTGCCCAGCCAACTCGGCCTCAATCCCGATCGCGTGGATCAGCTGAACCAGACGTTCCCACAAGCGGATTTCAATCCACGCGCCGTAATCGCGCCGGGCACCCAGAAGCTCCGCGTCTCTGCCGGCCTCGAATTGCAGGTCCTCATGCCGGTAGTCAATGCTCCGTTCCGGCTTTACTGGGCGTATAATCTTAGTTACGTCAATACGAATCTGCAGCCCCCAATCGTAGCCGACGAGTCGTATTTCCCGAACTCGGCTACGTACCAAAATGCCGTGGCGGTGTATGGGCAGGCGATTCCCTTCGATGAGCGGCGTTCACTGTTCCGCTTTTCGATCGGCCGCGTATTTTGACCTGCGGCGAGCAAGCTTGCTGCGATAGAAGAACTTTGAGAATTCAGGGAAGGAATTAAGAAGTAGATTATGAGAAGTAGCCTAGCGAACAGGGCGTTGGGTGCCCGTGGTGCGCGCTTTAGTTTCATCTCCTCGGTGGCGGCCCTTTTGTGCCTCGCCTCGGCCGCGTTTGCTCAGCAGGCGCCGCCGAAAGTGGGAGTCATCAGCATCCAGGGCGCATTGGTGGGTACCAAGGACGGCCAGAAAGCCTCTCAGGAGCTGGACGCCAAGTTCATGCCCAAGAAGAAGGAGTTCGACTCCCGGCAAAGCGAAATCGCTCAGCTCCAGGATCAATACAACAAGGGCGGCGCGGTGATGAGCGAAGACAAGCGCAATCAGCTCGCACGCGATATCGACGAAAAGAAGAAGCGGCTGCAGCGCGATATGCAAGATGCCCAAGACGAGCTGCAAGGCGAGCAGCAGCGCCTGTTGCAAGGTCTCGGCCAGCGCATGATGGCAGTCATTGAGAAGTATGCCAAAGACAACGGATACACGATGATCCTCAACGTCAGTGATCCGAATACGCCGGTACTGTATGCGTCGAGTGCGATTGATATCACTCAGGACATCATTTCGCTTTACGATAAAACGTCGACCAACGGGGGCCCCGCGACCACGCCCGCCACGCCCGGAGCGGTAGCTCCCAAGCCGTCATCGAGCAGTCCCGGAACCGGCGCGGCTGCGTCGATCCAGACACCTCCCGCGGCGCATCGCTAATCAACTGGTTACCCGTTGTGCGCGGTTCGAGGAGCGCACAGGCGTTTGGTGCCGTTGTGCGCGGTTCGAGGAGCGCACAGGCGTTTGGTGCCGTTGTGCGCGTTCAAGAGGATCCCTCAGGATTTTCTGCTCGGTAGCAGGGCACTCTTGAGCGCGCGCCCGACGCTAAACCTGGATGCCCGCCCCGAAACTTCTGACCGGTGAGTAGCCCATGGATTTTGCGCTCCGGCCGTGCGCGCGATGAATTCTTCGACGCACAGCCCGGCCCGATAGCCTCCCTCATATTCCTTGCAGTGGCGGACCTCGCCAAAAGCCACTCCCAAGTCCAGTTCCACATAGGCCAGGGCGCCCACGTCAATTGCATGCTGCATCTTCACGCCTAAACCCGAGCTCGAAATATCGATCACCCGGACCGCAAGCGGCGCGCTCTTCCCGCACATCGTGAGCTTTGCCGCTGTTTCGAACTTGATGCGGCGCTCCGCTCGCAAGCTGCCGTCTGCTCCCTCTAAGATGCGAGCGCCGGCGCGATAACTTCCCTCCCGTTGCCGATTGCAGTAGGCGACTTCGCAGCGGATCGGCCGCTCGAGGTAGATCATGTCGAGCTTTTGGCCCGCTTCGAGCGCGCTCGGCAACGCCAACACGATAAATCCCGTATTCACGCGCAAAATCTGGGCGTGCAGCCGCTCGCGTACCCCATCCGCGAGTTGCAGTTCTACGGGGATCTCAAACTCCGTGGTGCTGGAGGTCATACTTTGCTCTACTTATCGCCACCTTTTGGCGGGGTTTGCGGAACAATTCAATCTCGATGAACACTCGTTTTGCCGATGAGAAGAACGAGCGGAATGCAGGCTCTCGCGAAAATCCACCAATTCGATCTGGAAGTGGATCTGTGTCCCTGCCATGGCGGAGCCTCAAACATTCCCGCCAGTCTCCATGCGGTTCAGAATGGCGTTTTTGAGCTCTGCGCGCCTGCTTATTTTTCTCCCGGCGTGCGGCTGGAGTTGAGGGCTCGCCAACAGCGCTTCGAATCGCGCGTTGTCTGCTGTGAGCGCCTTCCGGCCGGACGCTTCCGCCTAGGCCTCATTATTGCCCCCGATAATGAACGGCGACTCGAAACCAGAGTCGCCACCGATATCGCAGCCATGCTTCGAATTCGCAACTCTCTTCAGACCCTCGCTGTGCGCGTTGTCGACGTTTCACCCTCCGGTCTCGGCCTCGACCTCGGCGCGTCCATCCCCGTGGGAGCTTCTGTCCAGGTCGGTTTAGACGCTGGCATGGCGGTCGGAGAGATCTGCCACTGCTCCAAAAAATTAGATCGCTACCGCGCTGGCATGCGCATGCGCGAGTTCGTTCTTCACCCCAAGAACCGCCAGGATGCCGGCTCCCTCCGCGCCACGCCTCCGATTGATGCTCTGGTGAGATCCATTCAGGATCGCCAGTCGCGCTACGAGGCCATTCTGTTTTCGCTCGCCACGTCGCAGGACGAGAGCCAATAGCTCCGGCCTGGCAAAATTGCGCCGTGAAAAAATGAGGGATTGTCATGATCCCGTTCCGAATCCGCACTCTCGCAATATTAGTCGTTTCTGCAGCCGGTCTGGCCGCCGCCAGTTCTTTCACCATCGACCAGGTTCTCTCCGCGCCGTTCGCGATTAACCTCATCGCCGCGCCCAATTCCCCCCACGTCGCATGGCTCCTCAACGAAGAAGGCCGCCGTAATATCTACGTCGCCAGCGCTCCCGATTGGAAAGCTCGCAAGCTCACCGCATTTAATGACGATGACGGCCAGGATATCGACGAGCTCGCCTGGGCGCCTGACGGTAGCTACCTACTGTTCGCGCGAGGCGGAGATTTCGAAAACGGCGAAGACAATCCGGACCCCAATCTGAGCCCTATGCGTCCCGGGCAAGATATCTGGATCGTCGCGCTCGACGGCTCGCCTGCCAAAAAGGTCACGGAAGGTCATGCGCCTGCCGTATCGCCCACGGGCCAATCAATCGCCTTTCTACGCGGCGGCCAGATCTTCACCATGACGCCGAAAGGCGAGACTGTGATCAATGTAGTCGCTCAGAAATGGCCGATGGACAATCTCCGTTGGTCGCCCGACGGCGCGCACCTGGCCTTCCTCAGCAACCGCAAGGACCACAGCTTCATCGGCATCTACACGCCTGCGGATAAAAGCTTGCGCTACCTCGATCCGAGCGTCGATCGCGACATCTCGCCCGTCTGGAATAAGGACAGCACGCATCTCGCCTACGTTCGCATTCCGGCCCGCTCGCCGGACGCCGATTTCGGTCCGCATCGCGAAGGCTATCCATGGTCGATCCGCATCGCCGACGTCAATACCGGCATCGGACATGAAATCTTCCGCGCCAAGCCCGGTGCAGGCAGCGTGTTTCATGAGATCGTCGCGCCAGACCAGATCTTCTGGACCGCAACCGACCACATCGTCTTCCCGTGGGAGCAGACCGGCTGGTGTCATCTCTACAGTATTCCGGCTCAGGGCAGTGCCGCTCCGTTAGAACTTACACCCGGCGAAGGCGAAGTCGAGCACATCGCAATATCGCCAAACGGAAGAACGATGTATTTCTCCGCAAATTTCGGCGATATCGATAGGCGCCATCTCTGGAGCGTCAACGCTTCCGGTCATGAGCCGCCGAAGCTCCTCACAGCCGGTGAAAACATCGAGTGGTCTCCCGCTCCACTCGCCGATGGCTCCGGCGTCGCTCTGCTCGCATCCAGTTACAATCAGGCCGCACACGCCGCGATTCGGCTCGCATCCGGCAACATTCAGCCTCTCGCGCCCGACGCAACACCCGCTCAGTTTCCCGCAGCTTCGCTCGTCAAACCCCAGCCTGTCCTCATCACAGCGGCGGATGGTCTCGAGATCCATGGCCAGCTATTTCTGCCGCCCGTTGTGCGCGGTTCGAATACCGAACGCCATCCCGCGGTCATCTTCTTTCACGGTGGCTCGCGACGCGAAATGCTGCTCGGCTTTCACTACATGTACTATTACTCGAATGCCTATTCGCTGAATCAGTATTTCGCAAATCACGGCTACATCGTTCTTTCAGTGAATTACCGCAGCGGCATCGGTTACGGCCTGAATTTTCGCGAAGCCATTAACTACGGCATGACCGGCGCCAGCGAATTCAATGACGTCATCGGCGCGGGTCTTTATCTGAAATCCCGGCCCGATGTCGATCCCCACCGCATCGGCGTCTGGGGCGGCTCTTACGGAGGCTATCTCACCGCCCTTGCCCTCGCGCGCGCCTCCGATCTCTTCGCCGCGGGCGTCGATTTCCACGGCGTCCACGATTGGAGCACGCTTGAACCCGCCACCGGTCCGCCTTCCGATCCCACCGTGGCAATCAAGGCTGCGAAGCTCGCCTTCGATTCTTCGCCCATGGCGTCTGTCAAAACCTGGCGCTCTCCTGTTCTGCTTATTCACGGTGACGACGATCGCAATGTTGCCTTCTCGCAGACCGTTACTCTGGTCGAAGCGCTTCGCAAGCAGCACGTCGATTTCGAAGAGCTGATCATTCCTAACGAAATCCACGATTTCCTCATGCACCGGCACTGGGTCGAAGCTTACAACGCCGATGCGGATTTCTTCGCGCGCAAATTGCGCGCCGGAGACGAGGCCGCACAGGGTCACTGATTTGAACCGCTACGGCCGCTCCCATATCCCGCTCTCGCCGGCTCGCAGCACCGCCTCAATCACGGACATATTCGCCACCGCGTCCTCGATGGTCACCGGAACTTCGCCGTCCTCCTGAATCGCTCTCGAAAATGCATCGCCTTGCGCCGTGTATTGATCGCAAACCGGAAACTCTTCCAGCCGCGCGCTCAACCCCGCAAGTTGCGATCCGTCATCAACGAAAATCCGGCTTGGCCGATCCGGCGGAATATTGTACGGAATCTCGATATCGATGCGTCCCTTCGTGCCAAATATCTGCATGCGCTGAAAAGGAACCAGCTGCGTGCTGCACGTAAAGAGCGCTTGTCCCGGAGCGAAGTCGAGCAGCGCCGAACTCAGCCGGTCTATGCCCATATCGGGATCGCGATCGACTAAGGCCGACACGCGCGCCGGCTCGCGCCCGAACAGGAAGCGCGACATGGTAATCGGGTAGCAGCCGATATCCATCACCGCGCCTCCTCCATATTCCGGAACGTTGCGAATATTCTTCGGATCGCGATTGAAATAACTGAACGCGCTCGCGATCGCGCGCAGCTCTCCAATTTCACCGCTCTCGACGATCTCTTTCGCTCGCAGCCATTCCGGATGCGTGCGCACCATAAACGCCTCGCCGATCTTCACTCCGGTTCGATCGCGAACTTCGATGAGTGTCGCCGCCTCTTTCGCCGAAAGCGCGATCGGCTTTTCGCACAACACGTGCTTGCCGGCTTCGGCCGCCTTTATGGTCCAAGGCACGTGCAAATGATTCGGCAGTGGATTGTAGATCGCGTCAATTTCGGAATCCGCAAGCAGCTCCTCATACGATCCGTACGCCTTCGCAATCCCGAGCCGCCCGGCAGCTTCCCGCGCGCGAGCTAAATCGCGAGAAGCAATCCCCGTAACTTCAGCCCGCTCGCATTTCTGCATCGCGGGAATGACTTTCTTCGTCGCAATCGCCGCAACCCCCAGCACGCCCCAGCGAATCTTTTCTGGCATGCTTGCGAGTTTCTCATGCGCCGCTTACCAATACTCGTACACACTCCCCGAATAAGCGTCCACGCCCCAGATTACGGCATCGGAAGCTGCCGCGATCGAATCAATTCCATAAAAAAATTGATCGGGTATGTTCGGAATCTCAGGTTTAAGCCGCTTTGCGAATCCGCGCACGTCCATAGCCCATGCCGCGCCATCGTACGCCGCCGAAATCGCCGACACCTCGAGCGAGTTCGACACCTGATTCCACGAAGACGTTGCCGAGTCGAATTGATAAAGATCGTCGAACGAGTTAAAAACCCAGACATTCGTGGCACAACCCACTGCAACGCCTGAGAAACTGCTTTCGGGAATCGAATTCCAGTTCTGCGTTGCGCTATTGAAGCGAAATAATTGATTCGTCCCGTTCAGTCCCCATATGTTTCCATCCGCGCCGGCCGAGATTTCAACCAGCGCCCCCGGAATCCAGGTCCATCCTTGTGTGGTCGCGTCATACCGATAGATCTGATCCGCACTGTTCCGTCCCCAGACATCGCCCTGCGCGCTCATCGTCAGCTCCGTGAGTGCGCCCGGTATCCAATCCCAACTCTGGGTGGAAACATTGAAATGGAAAATTTCATTTGCCGAGTTGATGCCCCAAACGTTGCCGTGCAGCCCGACGGCGATCTGCGCGAGATTGCCGGGTATGTTAGTCCAATCCTGTGTAAGCGGATCGAATGTCAAGATGTTCCCGCTTCCGTCTAATCCCCACACATTCCCATCGGGCGCTGCCGCAATTTGAGCCAGCGCGCCCGCGACCTGGTGAAATATCTGCGTCCCGCCGAGTGGTTGAGGCCACTGGTAAATCGATCCCGATGAGTCGATACCCCATACCGGCCCCGTACGGCCGGCCGATATCTGCGCCAGCGTGCCAGGCACAAGCAGCGCGCCGGTGGGGGTCATTTGAATGATCCGCCCGATCGAATCGATCCCCCATACATTCCCGCCCGAGCCCACGGCGATTCGCGTGAAATTCTGACGAATGAGTTCCCAGTTCTGAATCAGGCGATTGAAATGATAGACAGTCTCGCCGTCCAGACCCCAAACATCTCCATCAAATCCAACCGCAATGCTGGTCAGCGTCCCCGGTACGCTTTCAAACAGCTTCGTAATCGGATTAAATCGCCAGACCTCATGCGCCGAGTTCACCCCCCACACCGCGCCATCGAAGCCCACCGAGATTTGCGTTAACTCTCCCGGAACCTCGTCCCAGGTTTGCCCCGCTGAGTCGAAATGATAGATCTGGCTCTGTGCATTCAGTCCCCAGGCATCACCATCCGCTCCTACGGCGATCTGCGCGAGCGTTCCGGGAGTCAGATCCCACCCATTGCGGCTCGAATCCCACTTATAAATCTGTCCTGCGGCATTGATGCCCCAGACCGCGGTCCCGGAGCCGGCTGCGATCTCGCTCAAGCTTCCCGGAATCCAATCCCACGAATCTGCATTCGCGTTCCACCGGTAAATCTCGCCTGCCGCGTTCAACCCCCACGCGCTTCCATCGAAACCAACCGAAATTTGTGTCAGATTGCCCGCCACCGGCACAAAACTGCCGCCACGGCAAAGCACTGCGCTCGAAATAACCGCCGCCCAAAGACAAATGTTGCGAAAACATCTCACGGTAAGTTAGTGCGGCGAGGCGTTAGAGAATCGCAATGATCTCTGTTCCGAACGGATTCCTCTTGTCGCCGCTCCTGGTACTCTGGGCCCGATCGAGCACCATCCCACTACTCCTGTTGCAGTCGGAAACCTTGCAAGGCGCGTCCCCGCAAACCGCCATTCTAAGAGTGAATGGCCCTCTTACCATTCACAATTCTTCGAATTCCAGGATCTGATGCCTCAGCAGCCCGCGTCACTCTTATTGATCGACCTGTCCGGGGGGCCTATATCGAGTCCGCAGCCCTGGGCTCACTGGTTGGCGTTCACGTCTAGCGCGAAAGCTCCAACGGGAAATATGCCATTATCGGCCCCAGTGACCGTCTGCAGAATCTACAGGATCACGCACGTCTCCACTTTTCTGGTCACTTTCCCGACCGTGGCTGAAGCCGAAGCCGCGCTGGATGAACATTAGCCTTACGCATACGCCGCAACCGCTACGCGCTGAATCGTCACCACCGTAATATCGTCCTCTTGCCCGAACTCCTTCGCCGCGTCCGCAATCTTTGCCGCGGACTGAGCGCTCAATGCCCGCGCCCGCTCGAATCCAAACAATTCCTTCCGGCCGTTCTTCGCTTCCACAACGCCATCGGAAATAAAAGTCAGCGTGCCGTTCTCAGGCAGTTGCAGGCGCCGTTCCGAGTACTCGATGTCTTCCACGATTCCCAGCGGCAAATCGTGCGGCACTTCGATCTCCTCGCCATCGATAAACGGCGCCAGATGCCCCGCGTTCGCGACGCTCATTAACCCATCCTGCGCGATTCTGGCGCAAAAGCACGTCGCAAAACCGCCCTCCATGCGCCCAACGAGTCTTCGGTTCAGCCGCTGCAAAATCATCTGCGGCTCTTCAGTCTCTTCCGCGATGGTGCGCAGCGTGCCGATAATCAGCGCTACCAGCATGGCCGCCTTCACGCCTTTTCCGCTCACATCCCCGATCACCACCAGCACGCTGCCATCGCGAGCGCGCAGGGCGTCTGGTGCCCGTTGTGCGCGGTCCAAAGAACGACCCGTCTCGAGCACCTGGAAGAAATCGCCGCCCACCTCCTGGGCCGGACGATATTCGCAGTCGATGCGAAACCCCGGCAGCGCTGGAATCTCTTGCGGCAGCAAAACCTGTTGCACCTGCTGCGCCTGACGCAGATCCGCTTCGAGCTGCTGCTTTCTCCGCTGCGACCGCTGAAAGCGGCTAATGATGAGCACACCTAGAACGGCCGAAAGAGCAACGTCGGCAATTTGCCCAACAAACACGCTAAGGCCGAAAATCGTCCACCCCGTCGGAATATGCAAGTGTGGCAGGTTGCCGACGAAATACGAAACCGCAAACAATAAAACGGCCGGCAGCGCCAGCCAGCCCTCTCTGCCCTGCCGCCGTACGCCCAACACCACCAGAACGGCGAAAAGGAGAACAATCGCCAGCGCGGCTACAGCCGCCAACATATCCAAAGCCCCTAACCCGCTCACTGGGACGGCGGTGCCGAGCAACGGAGGATATGTACACACACGTACGAGCGTCTTGGCCAAAACAGCCGTCCACAACAACCGTATCAGCCACTCCTTTTCATTCAGCCCGAACCATCTCCACCAGGCCGTGATCACACATGCGACCCAGCAGCCGCCGAAGACAAACGCCGCGTGTTGGATTTCCAGCCGGCAATCTGGTATAGCAGCCCTCACGAATTCAACGCCTACAGTAAGCGCCAATGCGAGATAGGCACAGGCAAACCAGAGATAGACCGTCTCTATCCGGTCCAGCCAATAAAGCGCGAGCAACGCGAACGCAAATCCGATGTACACGACGAATTCGAAAACGTCCGAGGCGTAGGCGATAAGCGGCTGCTGTCTCGCCAGCATGCCGAACGCAGCAATCACGCCTGCGGCGCCCAGCCGCGGCGGCCCGTGCATACCGCCGGAATCCGGTTGCGAGAGCGTGGATGGATACATGTAGAACCGGATCGCCAACGTTGTTGTCTCTGCCGCTTCGGTCGGCAACGGGAACCATTCGGCCGTGGAGAAATAGCACACTGGCCGGCGCCGCGTAATATCTCCAAATCGGCCAATCTGCCGGCCATTCGCGAAAACCTGATACCCATCGTCCACCTCGAGCGGCATCAGCAGCGAGAGCGGACCACTCGTCTGCTCAACGGGGACCCTCAGCCGATACCACGCGTATCCCGCATATCCCGGATGGCCCATGGCTGTCCATCCCGGCACGAATTCGGACGTGGGCCCGGCATAGTCCGTCGCGCCCTTCGGCGTCAAATCGACGTTCTCCCAGCTCGAATCGTCGAAATTCGGATCAGCCCATTTCGGATTATCGCCAACGTGAAACTTCCACGGCCCGGTCAGCGCCACCACCGCTTGCCCGATCCGGATCGTTTGCTGTCCCGCCGCGAGAGAGCAAAACAACAGCGCGATGGCAGGTGCCGACTTACGCATACGCCGGAACCGCCAGGCGCTGAATCGTGACGACCGTAATATCGTCTTCCTGCCCGAACTCCTTCGCCGCGTTCGCAATCGTTACCGCCGCCTGAGCGCTCAATGCCCGTGCTCGCTCGAAGCCAAACAATTCCTTGTGGCCGTTCTTCGCTTCCACGACGCCATCGGAGATAAAAGTAAGCGTGCCGTTTTCGGGCAATTGCAGGCGCCGTTCCGAGTACTCCAGGTCTTCCACGATTCCCAGCGGCAGATCGTGCGGCACTTCCATCTCATTCCCATCCACCCACGGCGCCAGATGCCCCGCGTTCGCGACGCTCATTGCTCCGTTCGCCGTAATCCGCGCGCACAGGCAAGTCGCAAAACCGCCCTCCATGCGCCCCACTAGTCTGCGATTGAGCCGCTCCAAAATCGTCTGCGGCTCTTCGGTTTCTTCCGCAATCGTGCGCAGTGTGCCAATAATTAAGGCCACCAGCATGGCCGCCTTCACGCCTTTGCCGCTCACATCCCCGATCACCACCAGCACGCCGCCACCGCCAGCGCGCAGGGCGTCTGGTGCCCGTTGTGCGCGGTCCAAAGAACGACCCGTCTCAAGCACCTGAAAGAAATCGCCGCCCACTTCCTGTGCCGGGCGATAATCGCATTCGATGCGAAACCCCGGCAGCGCTGGAATCTCCTGGGGTAGTAAAACCTGCTGCACTTGCTGCGCCTGCCGCAGATCCGCTTCGAGCTGCTGCTTGCGGCGCTGCGATTTTTGGAACCGGCGAATAATCAGCACGCCCAGCACTGCCGCAAGCGCAACATCAGCGATTTGGCCGAGACCGATTCGGACACCAGACGCCGTCCACGCATTGGATATATGCAGACGCGACAGCTCGCCTTCGAACAGCGCAACCGCAAACAGTAACACAGCCGGCAACGCCAGCCAGCCCTCCCGCCGCTGCCGCCGGATGCCGAAAACCGCCAGAACAACAAAAAGCACGGCAATCGCCAAGTGCGCCACGTTTGCGAACCCCTCCAAACAGGCGAACCAGCTCAGTGGGATCACAGTGCCCAGGAAGGGAGGAAACGTGCAAATATTTGCCAGCGCCTGTACCAGAGCGGCAATCCACGCCAGCCGGATCAGCCAACGCCTTTCATTGAGTCCAAACCACTCCCACCATCCGGTGAGCAGAAAAGCGATCGCGCAGGCACCGAGGAAGTAACGGATATCCTGCACCCCCTCTGGGCAATCCGGTGTGGCCTCGACGAAGTTCAGTAATGCATCGAGCGTCGCCGCCAAATAGTAAAAGCCGAACCAGAGATAGACTGTCTCGGTGCGATCCAGCCAGTAAAGCGCGAACAGCCCGAAGGCAAATCCGAAGCACACCACACATTCGAGAGCATCCGAAGCGTAGTTCATTAGATATCGCTGCCGGGCCAGATTACCGAATGCCGCAATTACTCCCGCTGCGCCAATGCGCGGCGGTCCGTGCACCCCGCCGGCGTCGGCCGCCAGCAGTGTCCACGGAAGCATGTAGAAGCGGATCGCGAGCTGTGTGGTTTGCCCGGGCGCCCCCTTCGGCAAAGCGAACCATTCGGCAGTAGTGAAGTAAATTACTGGCTTTCCGCGCGTGAGATCCCCAAACTGCCCGATTTCGCGCCCATTGGCAAAAACCTCATACCCATCGTCCACATTCAGCGGCATCAATAGCGAAAGCGGAACATTGGTTTGCTCGATCTGCACTTGCAGCCGATACCACGCGTATCCCGCATATCCGGGATGCCCCTGGGCTGTCCATCCCGGCACGAATTCGGACGTGCCCGCGGTATAATCCGTCGCGCCCTTCGGCGTCAAATCGACGTTCTCCCAACCCGAATCATCGAAATCCGGATCGGCCCAGCGCGGATCATCGCCAACGTGAAATTTCCACGGCCCGGTCAGCGCCACCACCGCTTGCCCGATCCGGATCGTTTGCTGTCCCATTGCGAGCGAACAAAACAAGAGTGCGATCGAAAACTCCTTACGCATAAGCCGGAACCGGCACGCGCTGAATCGTCACCACCGTAATGTCATCTTCCTGCCCGAACTGTTTCGCAGCTTCCGCGATCTGTGCTGCGGAGTGCGTGCTGATCGCGCGCGCACGCTCGAATCCGAACAACTCTTTATGACCGTTCTTGGCCTCCACCACGCCATCCGACACGAAAGTCAGCGTCCCGTTCTCCGGAAGTTTCAGATGACTGGCCGCGTACTCGATGCCCTCGGCGATTCCGAGCGGCAAGTCATGCGGCACTTCAATCTCGCAACTATCGAGCCACGGTGCCAAGTGCCCGGCGTTCGCGACAGTCAGCAAGCCATCCGGCGGGATACGTGCGCACAAGCACGTGGCAAATCCGCCCTCCATGCGTCCGCACAATCTTCGATTCAGGCGTCGCAAAATCGTCTGCGGGTCTTGGCTGTCTTCCGCAAACGAGCGCAGCGCGCCGACAATGAGGGCCACCAGCATCGCTGCTCGCACGCCTTTCCCGCTCACATCGCCAATCACGACCAGTACGCCACCCTCGCGGGTCTCGAGCACCTGAAAGAAATCGCCGCCGACTTCCTGCGCGGGACGATATTCACATTGAATCTGGAAGCCCGGCATCTCCGGAATGGCCTGCGGCAGCAAAAGCTGCTGCACCTGCTGCGCCTGGCGCAGATCAGCCTCGAGCTGCTGTTTCCGCCATTGCGATCTCTGGAAGCGGCGAATGATTAATATGCCCAGTGCCGCCGACAGTGCGATGGTCGTAATCTGCCCGATGTCAATATGAAGGCCGGCAACCGCCCATGATTGGCGAACGTGCAGGCGAAGCAACTCCCGGGTGAATAACGAAACAGCAAACAGCAACGCGGCCGGTAACGCCAACCATCCCTCTCGGCCCTGGCGCCGGATGCCGAACACCACAATTACGGCAAACAATAACCCGATGCCCAGCCGGGCGATGTTAACAGTAATATGCAGGCCGCCAAGCCAGCTCAACGGCACCACGCTGCCGAGCAGTGGAGAAAGCGCGCACAAATAAGCCAGCATCCAAATGGAAACCGCAACCCATACCAGCCGTACCAACCATCGCTTTTGTCTAAGCTCAAACCATTGCCACCAGGCGCTCATCAGAAATGCCATCCAGCAGGCAGAGAGCAGGGTGCCCAAATTTACTGTTTCCCCTGGGATGCCCGGTATGGTGGCAGTTAAGATGAACGATCGCTGCAGGGCGAGCGCGGCATAAGCGCAGGCAAACCAGAGATAGGCTCTCTCGCTGCGATCCAGCCAATAGAGCGCCAGAAGCGCGAAAGCAAAACCGAGATACACGGCACACTCGGGTAAGTTCGAAAAGTATGTCCTTTCAAACCGTTGTCTCGCGAGGTCGCCAAACGCGCCGATGACGCCGGCAGCGCCAATGCGGGGCGGCCCGTGCATCCCGCCTGAGTCTGGTTGCATTATCGCTGTCTGCGGAAGCATGTAGAAACGGATGGCCAGCTGCGTACTCTTCCCCAGCGCTGCCGCCGGGAGGGAAAACCATTCCGCGGTGGTGTAGTAAATCACTGGTTTGCGGCCAGTGAAATCGCCGAAGTGCCCGACCTCGCGTCCGTTCGCATAGATTTCGTAACCGTCGTCCACCTGAAGCGGCATGAGCAGCGATAACGGAGTAGCGGATTCCTCGATTCTCAGCTTCAGCCGATACCACGCATAACCCGCGTAGCCGGGATGCCGCTTCGTTGTCCATCCGGGCACGAACTCGGACATGCCAGACATGTAATCCGTTGCGCCCTTCGGCGTGAGATCGACGTCTTCCCAACCCGAATCGTCGAAATCCGGATCGGCCCAGCGCGGGTTATCGCCAACGTGAAACTTCCACGGCCCAGTCAGCGCCACCACCGCTTGCCCGATCCGGATCGTTTGCTGCGCCGCCGCGAAAGAGCAAAACAGCAGCGCAACGCCCAAACACACCGGCGCCCTGTACATAATGGGAACGTCTATTCGAAGGCCGCGCAGGCCGCGCGCTCATCCGGGTGCAGTCCCGTGTACTTTGTGATCCCCACCATGGTGAAGACTTTTTGGAAATGCGGCGAAAGCCCGAAAGTTTGAATCGATTGCCCCGCTTTCCCCGCTTCCATTAGCATCTGGATGATCAGCGCGATTCCGCTGGAATTCAGATATACAACTTTGGAGAAATCCAGCAGGATGCGTTTTGACTCACGCGGCAAACCCTGATAAGTGCCGAGCACGGCTGCTTTCGAAGAGCTGGTGATATCGCCGGAAAAGCGGAGAACGAGCACGGGCTGCCCGTCAGGAGCGGTGATTTCGGTGACCTTGACGCCGGTCGACTTGTCCTGCATCTATTTCTTTTTCGGTTCCTTCAAATAAATTACGAGGCGCGTGCAACTGCCATCTTCGTCTGAACTCACCCACTCGGCTTCATCGACCAGCGATTGAATCAGGAACATGCCCAGTCCACGCGGGCTCTCCTCGCCGTGCATTTTCTTGTCGATGTCAGGCGCGTGTACTTCCCCGTGCGCTCCGGCTCCTTGATCGCGAACTTTGACCTCGAGCGAGTCTTTTCGCATCGAGAGAATCACGCCCACCTTCAGCGCTTCATCCAGCTTGTTGCCGTGCTCCATGGAGTTGATGCAAGCCTCCGCCACCGCGGTCTTCAGATCTTCTACGCGGTCCTCGGAAAAGCCCATCAATTTGGCGACGCTTGCAGCAGTATTCATCGCCACCTTCTCATAACCCAGCCGCGAAGGCAGGCTCAGCTCGACCGTACTGGCCTGACTCGATGCCGTGTTGCGTCGTGCGGTCATTCGCGTATCAGCACTAAAGCTGTCATGTCATCCCTTTGTTCCGGTTCTGTTCCAAATGCCTCAAGTGTACGCCAAATATGGTCCAAAATGGCATTCGCCTCTGGCTGGCGACAGGCATAGAAGGTCTCGGCCAGCCGATCCATGCCAAATTCGTCCTCGCCGCGGAAGATTTCCGTCAGGCCGTCCGTGTAAGCCAACAGCCGCGAACCAGGTTTTAATTCGTGTTGTTCACCCTTATACTCGACGATCGGAAGCATGCCGATCGGAGTGCCACTGGCCTGCAAAAGGATCGGCTGCTTCCTGTTGCCGGAAAAGAGCAACCCGGGATTATGCCCGGCATTCACCACCTGCATTGAGTTGGCCTGCGGATCAAGCCGCAAAAACAGCGCCGTCACGTATCTCCGCCGCGCTTCCTCGCCTTCCGCGAACTGCAGAGCGTTCAGTTGTTTCGCAATTTCCACCAGCGGAATGCCGGAAATAGCCATGGCGCGAAAAGCCGCGCGGAATGAGCTGCCGATTATGGCGGAAGCGAGCCCCTTGCCGGCAACATCGGCGATAATCATCATCTGTTCGCCCGACGGCAACGCCAGGACATCCAGATAGTCTCCACCCACCTCATAGCACGAAAGACATCGTGTGGCCAGGCGATAGCCGGGAATCTGCTGAATGCTCTGGGGGAGCAGGCTGCGCTGGATCGCACGTGCGGCGGCAAGGTCTCGCTCTACGCGCTGCAAATGAATGGCGCGCTCATGGTGGCGCGCATTCTCGATCGCGACTGCCGTCTGTACCGCCAGGCTTTCGAGAAAATCCGATTCTTCGAGCGAGAGCTGAGCGCCCTCCCGCGGGATAACCACCAGCTCCGTAATCTGCTTGCCGCCTTTATCGACTATAGGAAACCGGTCGCAACCGCGCTTGAGTTCGGAGCTGTTCGCAACCAGAAAACGAGGCGGGATGCGGCCTTCTGAGAAAGGGAAGCCGGCGAAGAAAGCACCGTCCATTTCCAGCTCCCGGACCACGATCTCCAACGCACAACGCAGAACCTCATCCAATTGGATCGTCGAGTGAATGCGCCTGCTCGCTTCGAGAAGCGCTTGCAAACGGACGATCTGCTGCTGAAAAGCTAACGTCTGATCTCCGCTCATCGTTGGATGCGGCGCGCTCATCTAGCAAATTAGATGTCCGGTGAACCACAATAGCATTTCGGCAGCCTGTCCGTATTTCCGAAGTGTGTTCTGAGCAGTCCGTCTCGAGGGCGGGCCGTTATTCGCGCCCACCAGTTCTCCCGGAGCGACTTTTCGCACCTTGCGCACTACGACATGCATCGAAACGCGAGGAGGAAAACTGATGAGAGCAGCGGTCGTACCCGCGCCAGCGAGTCCATGGCAGATCCAGGATGTCCCTCAGCCGGAACCGGGGCCAGGTCAAGTGCTCGTGAAGATGCACGCAAGCGGAATCTGCTATACCGACGTACATGAGACGCTCGGCCACATTCCAGGGCAATTTCCCCGCATTCTGGGTCACGAGCCGGTCGGCGAGATCGTTGCCGTCTCTCGCGGCGTCACGACGCGAAAAGTGGGCGACCGCGTAGGCACCGCCTGGATTCAATCTACGTGTGGACGCTGCGAGTGGTGTCAGCGCGGCCGCCGCATGTTCTGCCCCGATGTCCAGAGCACCGGCATAGAGGTTCCGGGCGGTCACGCCGAGTACATGCTGATGAATGCGGATGCCACCTATCTCATTCCCGACAAGGTCTCTTATGAGCAGGCCGCCCCGATCTTCTGTGCCGGTTACACCGTCTATGGCGGACTCCGCTGGGCCGATCCTCAGCCCCATGAGCGCGTCGCCGTGCTTGGGATTGGCGGGCTCGGACACCTCGCAGTGCAATACGCGAAAGCTGCGGGATTCCAAACCATCGCGGTTTCGCACTCGCCGGATAAAGATAAGCTGATCCGCGAGCTGGGCGCGGATGAGATCGTGCGCGACGGCAAGGGCCTGGCCGCGGCCGGCGGCGCGGACGTGATCCTCAGTACGAGCAATTCGACCAAGGCCATGGTGGATAGCATTCAGGCACTGCGGCCCGACGGCCGGCTCGTCACCATGGGTGCGGACGCCGAGCCGATTTCGATTTCCCTCACGGACCTCATCGTGAAGCGCATTCGTGTAATTGGAAGCCAGCAAAACGGCCCCGAATATCTCTACGAAGCTCTCGATTTCGTGGCGCAAGGAAAAGTGAAAACGGTCGTCGAGACCTATCCGCTCGCCGAAGCGCCCAAGGCATATGAACGTGTTGCAGAGGGCAAAGCGCGCTTCCGCGCCGTGCTGACCATGTAAGCGCACGTGCATCCGCCCGTGTGGCCGAAGGCCGGTTCTACACGTACACACGCGAGATGTCGATGTTGCGTCCCCAGACGAATCGCCGACCCGCATCGATGCGCAGCTGCAAGTGGGTGTCACAGTGGGCAAGTTGTCGAAATCCGGCTCGTGCCGGCAAATCCATTCGCGCGCGCCTGGCACTGAACCGCAGCTCTCTGTGGCGCTTTGGGCACTCATTTTTAGGCGAATACCGTTTCCGCCATCAATGGATTCGCGTTCTCGACTGACCGGTGCACGACGCGCTCCGAGACATCGCCCACCTCGCGCAAATTCCTCGTCCGTGACGGCTTGGCGCTCAAATCCAACAGCCGCCGTTTTGCACCGCCCCTGCCGTGTTCCGGTCTACAATGTTTATCCATGCCGAATTACAAGCTTTCAGGACTCTCGCCCGGGTCTTTTGAACATCTGATCCAATCGTTGTTCCTCAAAGTTGTGGGCCCCGGTGGGATCATCTTCGGCGCCGGTCCTGATGGCGGCCGAGAAGCGACGTACGAGGGCAAAATGACATATCCCTCGCCCTCCGAGCCTTGGAACGGCTATTTGGTCCTACAGGCCAAGTTTTTGCAAAATTCGCTCGGAGGTCCGAAAAAGGACGGCGAATGGGTCTTGGATCAGTTACGGGCAGAGGTCGCGAAGTTCAAAGATCCCAAGCGAAAGCTTCGCCAGCCCGATTACTACCTCCTGGCGACCAATGTAAATCTAACATCCGTCTGGAAAAAGGGAACCAAAGACCGAATCTATCAAGAACTAACCAGCTCTGGCCTTCCAATCAGGGACGCGAGAGTCTGGGATTTCGACCAGATCGGTCATTATCTGGATGACGCGCCTGGCATCCGTCAGACCTACGCCGCATGGATCACGTCGGGTGACGTGCTCGCCAAAGTGATTGAGTCGCTCGGAGGGTTCGAGCCCGATTTCGACAAGGCCATGGCGGCGTATCTGCAGAAATCGCTTAAACGAGATCAGCACCTGCGCCTCGATCAATCCGGTGTTTCGGGACGCGTAGATACCCGAATCCCCATAGAGCGAGTCTTCGTGGATCTACCCGCGTCAGTCGAAGAGTTATCCGATCCGCCGGAGGGCGAGAAAGGTAAATATCTGCCGCCGGGGTTCGCGTCTGAATTGCTTCGTTCAGCTGCGAACAAGTGCGACGTGACCGCGCTCCGCCGGCAACGTGGCGAGGCGGCGAAGGGCATGATTCCGGGCAGAATCGTTCTGGTGGGCGGGCCAGGACAAGGCAAAACCACACTTAGCCAGTTCTTATGTCAACTCCATCGTGCGGCTCTGCTGCTGCCCCGCAAAGAGCGCTTGGATCCTTCAATTCTCGACGTACTGGAGGGTATTCAGGCGCAAGGTAAAGAAGAACGAATCGATGTTCCGACTGCCCGGCGATATCCAGTGCGGCTTGACATCAGCAAGTTCGCGGAAGCTATTGCCGAAGTGAGTGACAAACGCGTGTACAGCGCGCTCGAATATCTCGCGCAAGATATAGAACGTGTTTCTACTTACAAGGTGCAGGTCGAGTCTCTGCGCAGATGGTTTGGCAATTATCCTTGGCTGCTTATTCTGGATGGTTTGGATGAGGTGCCCGCGTCCGCCAATCGAACTCAGGTCGTGCAGTCCATCAGAGATTTACTTATAGATGTAGCAAACGAAAATGGCGACGTATTCGTGATGATAACGACGCGGAGGCAAGGGTATAAAGGCGACTTTGAAGACCACTTCCAGCATTGGTTTCTTAGCCCTTTGTCAACTGTACGCGCACTTCACTGCGCACGCCGCTTCACGAGCGTTCAAATGGGAGAGCAGGATCGTGAAAAGGTCATGAAAGACCTCGCTCACGCGGCAGAATCCGAGAACACGGCCAGGCTCATGCGAAGCCCGCTGCAAGTCACGATTATGGCCACCTTGGCACAGACGGGGTCCGTGCCGGACGACCGTTGGACACTCTTTTCCGAGTATTACAGAACGATCTATGACCGGGAGGTTTCGAAGGGCCTGTGGCAGGTCCTGAAAGAAAATCGACGCGATATCGATCATATTCATAACAGCGTGGCATTGCGTTTGCAAATTGAATCCGAGCGCACACATAAAACGGACGCACGACTGACAACGAACGAGTTTTCGCAGATCGTAAGTGACCGCCTTAAAGAGTGGCACTACAAGAGCGAAGATGTGGAGCGTTTAAAGACCCAGATCGTCAAGGCAGCTTCCGAACGGCTGGTGTTCCTGGTGGGCGTGGAAGCCGATCGCGTGGGATTTGAGATTCGATCTCTGCAGGAATTTATGGCCGCCCGAGCGCTGGTCTACGGAGAAGGACAAGTCATCATCCAGCGTCTGCAGCAGCTTGCGGCGATTCCGCACTGGCGCAACACCATTCTCTTTGCCGCTGGCTACATATTTAACGAAAGAGAGTGGCTGGGTGATTTGATCATCGGGATGTGCATAAGATTAAATACCGATCCTGGAGACCGCGTGTGCGTCCTGGCACGCGCGGGATCGCAGTTAGCCCTTGACATGGTTGAGGCGGGAATTGCAGCCCGACATCCTAAGTATTTGAGTGCTCTCAATGAGATTGCTTCCGCACTGATTGAGCGGCCAATCTCCGAGCTTCATAGTCGTCTCGCATGCCTAAATGCTGCCGGATATCCCCTGCTCGAGCGTTTAAATGCACGCATCAAAGCAGTAGAAACAACAGAATGCCTCGGCGCATGGCGTACGGTGCTTGGGCTAATTGAGCGCGGTGTGCCGGGTGCGGCGGAAATCGGAGACTTTCTATGGCCGCGGGATACAACGGCGCGGCTCTCGATTTTGCAGATTGCTTTTATGGAGCGTAGTGAGTGGATTCTGAAAAAGGCTGTCGAACTATGCCGTTCCTTGAGATCTGACGAATTTGATCTGGCCAGATCCCTTTTCCCGATAATCGAGTATCTCGCGTCCCGTTTCCACGATCCTAATAGGGGGCTGGTCGTGCCGAGAGGGCCGCGTTTCCGTGACATGATCCGGGTTCCCTTCAGAGATTTTCCGGGGTTCGACTTGAATTTGGTATCCGCTCGATCCGAATACTGGCAGCGAGTGGATAAAAATTTCTTCGAAGATACGTCGCTAAAGCTCTTTCTTGAAGCCAACAAGCAGTTCGCTCAACATCCGTCTCAAAGAACGCTATCGGAGGCGCTTATCACCACGGCCCCTCTATGGCGGTACGTCGAACATGGTATTTTTTCGCCGCCTTGGCCCGTCAGCACCGCTCTATTGCCCTGCTCGGAGCAACACGAGTGGCGCAAAATGGCTGAGGGCGCGGCAGAAGGGCTGCTGGGCTCAGCGGACGACTGGGACGCTGCCGAAGCGCGATGGCGTGAAGGCGTTGCTATCACGGATCTCTTGGCGTTTAATGACCATCATGGAAAATTGGGCGGCTACCTACGGTACAGCGGTGTACCATTCGGGCTGCCGTCGTTCTCGCGATCGGGGCCGCCCTCTGCCTTACTTTTCGAGCAGTTGTTCGAAGCTCATCTGGTAATGGAATGTTCGAAATTGAGAAGAGCGGCGGCTTTGATGGCGCTTTTCATTATTTCAAAGCACGCTCACGTGACCCTCGACAGCGTCGTCAAGCTCATTGAAAGCTCAGCGCCCCGCTGGATCGATCTCGAAGCGGTTTCTGCAGCATTGCCGGTCGACGAAGACCGGCTTGGATTGTGCGAGTACCTGGGTGTCCATAATTTTGGTGTCCATAATTTTCGATATTTCGATCTCACTCGCCTCACGGACGGAGCCGCAACAGCAGCGGCGTTCGTCGCTGATCCAAGCCGAACAGGCCTACTGCCGGTTATGCGCGCATTTGCTCAATCGGCTGAGGTGAACGTACCTATTCCTCTGTTGCGCAGCATTCACCGGAAAGACGAAACTTACAAAGCGGCGCTGACCGTGGTGACTGCGGCGCAAAAGGACTTGGATGTTAGTACGGCCAGTTGGATCGTTCTCAATCTGTGTGAGCCCTCCTCGTGCAACGAAGAGCGCGCCTGTGAAGAGGCGCTAGCGGCGGCCCGCGCTCACGTGGAAAATCCCGACGCACTTGCGGCCTTAGCTATTGGATTGATTGACCGTTTACCATCGAAAGACTGTCGCAGAGCTGCGGCCTTCGACACACTTGACGATGTCCTTCGTCGCCGTACAAGCGATTTGAGTTTGCTTTCCCCTATCTGATTCGAGAGTCGTCCGCGAATTCGCAACCGCCGATTGACTTACTCGAGTTCCGCCAACGGAACTCGCAACTTCGGCTCGTCCGTCGACAGCACGCCGTCCTTTACCTCCCGAACGCCGTCGGCCGCGTAGACAAATGCGCGTCTTGTCCGCGGATGAATCAGCCATACAAACCGCACGCCGAAAGCCAGATAATCGTCAATGCGCTCCTGCATTTCCTGCATGCGATCGCGAGGCGAAAGAATTTCGATGCAAAGGAAGGGAGGCTCGGTGATAATCGGGCCAGAGGGCGGCTTCAGCAACACTGTGATATCCGGGATCCGAAAGCGCCTCGCCTTCACTTGCACGCGCTGCTCCACAACAACGACAATCCCCCACTGCTTCTCACGATTGCAAAGATAATTGCTCAACAGCATCTGTAATCGGCTATGGTCCCATTCCCCCACATTCCGCTCCAGCAGTTCGCCTTCCAGGTATTCGCAATCCGGCCGGTAGCTTGTTTCCAGATACTCGCCGAGCGATATGGCACTTGCGGCCGCCATGGTGTCCATTCCGCACCTTACCTCGCTCTTCTCTTCGCGTCCGGTCTTTTTACTTCGCTGCGGGTCGAAAGCGCATTGATCTGAATCACCGGCATGAGCGAATTCTCGCTCTCTACCGGCCGATGTGCGGCGCGTTGCGAAAGCTCCTGGTTGAGAGTCTCCACAAAGCTCTGGATCTGCTTCTGCATCGCTTCCATCTTTTCGCGCATGTTGAGGATGATCTCCACACCCGCCAGGTTCACGCCCAACTCGCGCGTGAGCTTCAAAATCACTTCCAGCCGGTCCAGATCTCCATCCGTATAGAGCCGCGTATTGCCTTCGCTGCGCGACGGCGTCAGCAGCCCCTCGCGCTCATAGAGCCGCAGCGTCTGCGGATGAATTGCGTACTGCTCGGCTACCGCCGAGATCATGTATGCCGCTTTGCTCTTGCTCTTGGTCATTGCCCGTCACCCGTTTCTAGGCCACCTGACTCCACATCTGGGAACGCACGTCTTCGGTCTGCACCTGCGCCAGTTCGCGCAACAGCTCCCGCGTCCGCTCGTCGTGCACATCCGGCGCGCGCAGCACCACTTCGATAATTTCATCGCCGCGCGTATTCTTCCTGCCGTTGAAAACACCCTTTTCGCGCAGCCGGAACTTCTGCCCGTTCTGCGTCCCTTGCGGGATCTTCAAAATCGCGCGTCCGTCGATGGTCGGCACCTCGATCTTCGCGCCCAGTCCCGCCTCCGTCACCGTGAGCGGCACCTGCACCTCAATGTTGTCGCCTTGGCGCTTGAAAAACGGATGCTCATCGACGCGCACCGTAATATATAGATCTCCCGCCGGTCCGCCCGCCACACCTGCATTCCCCTTGCCGGGCACTCTCAGCCGGGATCCCGAAGTCACTCCCTGCGGGATGCGCACTTCCACCGTGTCCGGGCGCGTGATCACGCCCTCGCCATGGCACGTAGGGCACGCGTTCTTCAACCTTCCCGATCCCCCGCAGCGCGGGCACGTCAGGTTGAACTTCATCGCTCCCGCCATCTGCGTCACCGTCCCCGTGCCATCGCACTCCGGGCACACTGCCACTTGATTCCCCGATGATCCGGTCCCATGGCACGTCTCGCAGGTCTCCTGGCGAGAAATGTTCAGCTTCACCTGCGTGCCGCGAATCGATTGCCAGAAATCCACATTCAGCCCGTACTCGAGATCCGATCCGCGCTCCGGTTGCGGTGTTGCTGATTCCCGCGATCCGCCACGATTGAAAAACTGGCTGAAAATGTCCCGGAATCCGAAGCCTTCCGATTCCTGTCCCGGACCGCCGCCCGCATTCGCACCTGCCGCTTGCTGCTGCCGTAAGTAGTCGCTGAAATCAAACCCGCCGAAATTCGGGCCGCCCGCACCTGGTCCAGCACCATTTGGCGGAATGTTATCCGAGTAGAACCCGTACTGGTCGTAGATCTTGCGCTTCTTATCGTCGCTCAGAACATCGTAAGCTTCCTGAACTTGCTTGAAACGGTCTTCGGCCGCTTTGTCGCCCGGATTCAAATCGGGATGATGCTTGCGCGCAAGCCGCCGGTACGCCTTCCGGATCTCTTCTGTATCCGCGGTGCGTCCGACGCCCAGCGCTTCGTAATAATCCTTTTTCGCTGCTGCAGGCATAACGTTAACGTATGTGGAAACGGCGGCTGTTCTTGCCGCCGCTCCACGTTCACTTACATTCTCAGCGCACAGGCCGTTTGGTGGCCGTTGTGTGCGCCCTCAGTATTAAGTACTAAGTAACTGACTTACTTGTTATCTTCCACGTCTACGAACTCGGCGTCGACCACGTTCTCCTTCTTCGACCCGTCGCCTTGCGCGCCGGCTCCGGCTCCCGTGCCGGGTCCAGGTCCTGCGCCCGCCCCATTCTGACCCGCCGATTGCGACTTGTACATCGCCTCTGCGAGCTTGTGGCTGGCCGTGGTTAGCTTATCGGTCGCCGAAGTGATCGGCTCCAGCCCGCCGTCCGCCATGGCCTTCTTCACGCCTTCTATCGCCGACTCCACTTCCTTGGCCTCCGCATCGGAAATCTTGTCGCGATGCTCCTTGAGCGTTTTCTCGACGTTGTAGACCATCGCATCCGCGCGGTTCCGGGCGTCGATCTCGTCCTTCTTCTTGCGATCTTCGGCTCCGTGCGATTCCGCATCGCGCGCCATCTTCTCCACTTCGTCCTTGCTCAGGCCCGACGAGGATGTGATGGTGATCTTCTGCTCGTTGTTGGTCGCCCGATCCTTCGCCTTCACGTTCAAAATGCCGTTGGCGTCGATATCGAACTCCACTTCAATTTGCGGAACACCGCGCGGTGCCGGCGGAATCCCTACTAGTTGGAAGACGCCGAGCATCCGATTGTCCCGAGCCATCGCGCGCTCGCCCTGGTAAACCTTGATCTCAACCGACGTCTGGCTGTCCGCCGCCGTCGAAAAGACCTCGCTCTTGCGGGTCGGAATGGTCGTGTTGCGATCGATCAGCTTGGTGAATACCCCGCCCAGCGTCTCAATGCCGAGCGACAACGGGGTCACGTCCAGCAGCAGCACGTCCTTCACTTCGCCGCCCAGAACGCCGCCCTGAACCGCTGCGCCCACCGCGACAACTTCGTCCGGGTTCACGCTCTTATTCGGCTCCTTGCCGAACAGATCGCGCACCATCTGTTGCACTTTCGGAATACGCGTCGAACCGCCTACCAGAACCACCTCATCGATGTCCTTCGGGGTCACGCCCGCATCCGCCAGGGCCTGTTTGCACGGCCCCACCGAGCGCTGCAGAATGTCGTCCACCATCTGCTCGAACCGCGCCCGAGTCAGCTTAATCGCAAGGTGCTTCGGACCGCTCGCATCCGCCGTCAAAAACGGCAGGTTGATCTCGGTCTCGAGCAGCGTCGAAAGCTCGATCTTCGCCTTCTCGGCCGCTTCCTTCAACCGCTGCAGCGCCATCTGATCTTTCGATACATCGACGCCCTGTTCTTTTTTGAATTCCTGAATGAGCCAGTCGATAATCCGCTGGTCGATGTTGTCGCCGCCCAGATGCGTATCGCCATTCGTCGATTTCACTTCCACGACACCATCGCCGACTTCCAGGATCGAAATGTCGAACGTGCCGCCGCCGAAGTCATAGACCGCGATCGTCTCGTCCTTCTTCTTGTCCAGGCCGTAAGCGAGCGCCGCCGCCGTCGGCTCGTTGATGATGCGCATCACTTCGAGCCCGGCAATCTGTCCCGCGTCCTTGGTCGCCTGCCGTTGCGCATCGTTGAAATATGCGGGCACCGTGATCACCGCCTTGGTGACTTTCTCGCCCAGATACGCTTCCGCCGCTTCCTTCAGCTTGGTCAGAATCATCGCCGAAATCTCAGGCGGCGAATACTTTTTGCCCTGAATCTCCACGCGCGCATCGCCGTTCTCCCCGGCAACCACCTTGTACGGCACCAGCTTCATCTCTTCGCTCACTTCGCCGAACCGCCGGCCCATGAACCGCTTGATGGAGTAAACCGTGTTCTCCGGGTTCGTGACGGCTTGCCGCTTGGCCACTTGGCCCACCAGCCGTTCCCCGGTCTTGGTGAATCCCACCACCGACGGCGTTGTCCGGCCGCCTTCCTGGTTGGGAATTACGGCGGGCTGTCCGCCTTCCATCACGGCCACCACCGAATTCGTGGTCCCGAGATCTATTCCGATAATCTTACTCATGTGTATAAACCCTCCGCCAACCCCCATAATGGTCGGCCGTCATTAAGCACATCTCCATTATGGAATGTGAGTGTATTGTTGTCAAGTTCCCTGCCGCTTTTATTTCTCGCCTTGCCAACCCCCGCCGTCGCTCAGCAGCTTACCGTCGCCGCCGCTGCCGACCTCGCCGCGCTTCAGCAGCCGCTCACCCGGGCTTTCCGCAAAAACGAACCCAATTCGTCCAACCCCCCACTTCGTTTCGTAATCGGGGCCAGCGCTGCCCTCGCCCAGCAGATCCAGAACGGCGCTCCGTACGATATCTTTCTTTCGGCCAATGTCCAATACATCGACCGGCTCATTTCGTTTGGCAAAATGCACCCCGACAGCGTGCGCGTCTACGCCGTCGGCCGCGTCGGCCTGCTCTGGCGCGACGGGAAGACTCATCCCGTCAGGGACTTAGCGGCCGATTGGGTTCGTTTCGTAGCGCTGCCCAATCCTACGCTTGCCCCCTATGGAGTGGCCGCTCAGCAGGCGCTCCAGCATGCCGGTATCTGGGCCAAAGTGCAGCCGAAGGTCGTCTACGGTGAGAACGTCCGGGAGGCTCTCGAGCTCTTCACCAGCGGCAATGCCGACGCGGTGCTCACTTCCGCTTCGCTCCTCCGAGGCAAGAACCCCGACCTGATCCCGAACGATTGGCACGCGCCGATCATCCAGAAAGGCGGCATCGTCGCCTCAACCCGGAACCTCGAAGCGGCTCAGAAGTTCATGGATTTCCTAACCAGCGCCTCTGGACAAGCCGTTTTCGCCGAATTCGGCTTCGGCAAGCCGTAAAGTGCGCTGTTATTCCTCCCGCAACAAGGCCAGAGGATCGAGCGATAAGGCCCGTTGCGCCGGAATCCAGGTCGCGAACAAGCCGAGTAATCCCATAGCTACAATCACCCCAGTTAGGACCATGGATCGCGCGGCGTAGCCTGGTAAACGATCGAAGCCAGAACTTGGCTCGCCATCAGTCCCAAGATCAATCCAGCAACTGAGCCGATCGCGAGCAACCGCACCGCGCGTCCTAAAGCCGATTGCAGGACCTTGCGCGGCTGTGCCCCGAGCGCCATCCGAATTCCCAGTTCCTTCAGCCGCTTGCTTACCGAGTACGCCGCCATTCCAAAGATCCCGGTGATCGACAGTATCGCGCCCAGGGTTCCGAGTACGCCGAGCGCCATGGTCGCCACGCGCGCGGGAAACTGAACCACGCTCATCAGTGTCACTCCAGGTGTGCGTGTCGAGAGGCAGCCCGGCATCGATGCTCCGCATCTTTCCCCGCATCTCGGCGGCGGCCTGTGCCGGATCACGTCGGGTGCGTACCATTAAATACGCCGAACTGATCGGCGATTGAAGAAACGGCACAAATACCGCGGGTTGCTGATCTTCGGTGAGCGCCTGATACTTGCCGTCTTCGACGACCCCGACCACCTGAAGGCGCGAGCCATCTTGTGCCTTGTAGTAGCGGCCCACCGCTCCGGCCACCGAACCAAACATCTTTGAGGCGAAATCGCGATTCACGATTGCTACCTTCACCGCATGCTGGTCGTCGTGCCACGAAAAACTGCGTCCGGCGAGCAGTGCCGTCCGCGCAGTTCGAAAGTATCCCGGCGACACGCCATAACAGTACGGACGGAGTGCCGCGTTCGCCGGCCGCAGGTCGCTTGCCTTTTGAGAGAAAACATTCGTCCTATTCCCCGCCAGGTACACGAGAGGGGGATAGTTGTTTACCATGGCCGCCGACTCGATACCCGGTATCGTCTCGAGTGCAAGCACCATGCGCTTCTGCATTTCCGGGATCGCATTATCCTTGTACCCGGCCATCGTCAAGTTCACGCCCGCGAGCACGACATTGTGCGGCTCGAATCCAAAATTCGCATACATCGACCGCACCAGCCCGCGTACCGCCACCAGCGATGACGTCACCAGCACGGCGCAAATCGCCACCTGTAGCACCAGGAGCGCATCCCTGACGGCCACCCGTCGCCCGCTTCTTCCCGAGGGACCTGCTTTCACGATCTGGTACGGATCGGACCGCATCACCTGGCGCACAGGCACCATCCCGAAGAGAAAGCCGCTTACGAGCGCCAGCACCAGCGCGACGACATAAACGCGGGCATCGGGGCTGACCGGTAAATGGAGCTGTGCGGAAGGAAACGGCTCCCAAGTGCCTAGCCGCTCGAGCAGCATCACGCTCCCCCACAATCCTGCTACGCCACCTGCGAGCGCGATCATTACCGCTTCAGTCAGCAGCGCTCTCAATATGCGCCTGCGGCTCGACCCAAGAGCAAGCCGCAATGCTACTTCGCGCGACCGATCTGCCGCCCGTGCTGCGAACAACCCGCCGAGGTTGGCGCACGCGGCCAATAAGATCAAGCCCGCTAGCAGCATCAGTCCGGCGACAAACGCCTTTACCGGGCCGCCGAATGAGGTCAGGCCCTGACGCGACAATCTCGTCTGTCCGTGCCCAAACTCTTTCGGGTACGTTTTCTCGAGATACTTGCCGATGGCGTTCACGTCAGCGGTTGCTTGCTGGGGCGTCACGCCCGGTTTCAAATGACCCATCGCCTCAAAGATTCCGCCAATGTTGGTGCGGTCGTTCAGGATGGACATTCCGTCGACCTGATCCTGATTCACGATGGGCGTGAAGAAATCCGGAGAGATAAACGACAACGTTCCGCGGAAACCCGGCGGCGTAACTCCGATAATCGTGAACGGGTGCCTATTCAGCTGAATGACACGGCCCACCACGCGCCGATCATCCGCGAAACGGCTATGCCAGTAGTCGTAGCTCAAGACAACATAGGGCGCGCTGTTTGGCCCGTGTTCATCGCTAGCGTGAAAAAAGCGGCCGAGATACGGCTTGACCCGCAGTACATCGAAATAATTGCCGCTTGTGCCGAAGCCGGTTGAAAGCACGGCCTGATCGCCGGTGTTCAAACCTACGAACATGAACCGAAAAGCGGCCAGCTCTTCAAAGCTGTGATTACGGTCCCGCAGATCGATATAGTTCGGATACGACTGCCACATCGGATTCTCGCCGTAGACGGTTCCATACAGATTCTCTGCTTCCGGCACATCGAGCGGGCGCAGCACGAGCTTGTCCATCACTCCAAAAACCACCGCATTCGCGCCGATGGCGAGCGCCAGTGTCGCCACCGATATCACCGCAAATCCCGGCGACTTAAGGAGCAAGCGCAAACTGAACCGCGCATCCTGTAATGTCGTTTCGATGAAATTGCCGCCCAGCGCCTCGCTGCATTCTTCTCTGAACCGCGCATGCCCGCCGAACTCGATGCGTGCGCGCCGTTCCGCTTCCGCCCGGCTTAGTCCCGAGCGTTCCAGATCGTCAGCGCGGTTCTCGATGTGCGCCTGAAGCTCGCTTTCGATGTCGTCCTCGATCTGCGATCGACGAAAAAGCTTTGCAAACAGACCACGCGCGTTCGACAGAATATTCATACTTCCTCCGCGGTTGCAGCCAGCGCAGAGCCCATCGCGGCGGCGAGCCGGTTCCAGCCTTCCGTCTCATCTCGCAGACGCTTACGTCCGGCGGCCGTTAACTCGTAGTACTTCGCCCGGCGATTGTTCTCGGATGTGCCCCAGCTTGCCTTAAGAAGACCTTGGCGCACGAGCCGGAACAGCGCTGGATACAAGGCGCCCTGCTCAATCAGCAATGCTTGCCCGGAGATCTGTCCGATGCGCAGCAACACGCCGTATCCGTGCAACGGCCCCAGAGAAACTGCCTTCAAGATCAGCAAATCCAGGGTTCCTGGAAGAATCTGCGCCTCTGCGGGCATTCACGCCTCCTAAGCTATTAAGGAGAGTCTAACCGAGTTCTCCTAAGCTGTCAAGGAGAGACTTCTGACCGCCTTACGCCTTCGGGTGTGCCCGGTCGTAAACAGCCTGCAGATCCTTGAGTGAGACTTGCGTGTATTTCTGCGTCGTCGAAAGCCGGGCGTGACCGAGCAGCTCCTGAATGGCGCGCAAATCCGCTCCGTCGCTCAGCAGGTGAGTCGCGTAAGCGTGCCGGAAGCTGTGCGGATGAACGGTCGAATCGCCGGTGACGAGCAGCGCGTACTGCTTCACGAGCCGACGCACTTGCCGATCGCCCAATCGTTCCGCGCGCGAATTCAAGAACAGAGCCCGCTCGCTCGCGTGCGCCGACCGGATCTCTATATATCGCTCGATCGCCGCCACCGCTCGCTCCGGAACCGGCACCTCGCGTTCTTTATTGCCTTTGCCTCGGACGCGCAACCATCCTTCACGCAGATCAATGTCTTCCAAATTGATCCCAACCAGCTCGCTGACCCGGATGCCGCATCCGTAAAGAAGCTCTAACAACGCGAGATCGCGCTCTTTCGAAAACTGCTCGGCGCCATCGATCAGGTTGTTCGTCTTCTCCGCGCTCATCACTTCCGGCAGGCGCTGTTTGGCCTTCGGCGTCCGCAGGCGGCCAGCCGGGTTTTTCTCGAGAACGCCTTCTCGCAACAAGAAATTTGAACATCGCCCGCACCGCCGCAATTTTCCTGCGCACGCTCACCACCGTGAGCCCCTCATCGTAGAGCCACGCCAGCCATTCGCGCATGATCGGCAGGTCTAATTTTTCGATCGGAGGAGCGGTTTCACCCGGCGGTTCAAAATACGTCGCGAACTGCTCTAAATCGGAAGCGTAGTTGCGCAGCGTGTGCTTCGACGCGCCGCGCCGCTCGAGCTCAGCTAGATACTTCGCAATACACTGGCGCAGTTGAGCCATAAAGGAACTCGTCAAAGGCTTCGGAAGCTCGCCGGCACACCTCTGCATGGCGCGCTTTCTTATCATGTCGAAGCTTGTGCTTGGTTGCCTCATCTAAGGCCGGCAGGAGATCGAACGTAATGTTCGCGGGCTGGAAATGCTTCGGATCCGCCTCTGTGATGTAGCGGGTCAAACTCCCTAGCGCCGTCGCGCGCGGAAACGTCTGCGGCTCCTCGCCTCTCGCCAGCGAAGCGGCGTTGCGTCCAGCAATCAATCCGGTCGCGATCGATTCCGCATAGCCTTCGACACCCGAAATCTGCCCCGCAAAGAAAATATTCCCGCCCGTTTTAAGCTGCAACGTCGGCCGCAGCAGGGCAGGGGAGTTGATGTACGTATTCCGGTGCATCTGTCCGAAGCGCAGAAACTCTCCGTTCTCCAATCCCGGAATCAAGCGAAATACTCGCGCCTGGTCGCCGAATTTCATGTGATTTTGAAACCCGACCAGGTTATAGCTATCGGCGCGCTGGTTCTCCTGCCGAAGCTGCACGACCGCGTATGGCCATCTGCCGGTGCGCGGATCGGTCAAACCCGCGAGGTTTCATCGGCCCGAAGCGCAACGTATCGCGCCCGCGCCGCGCGATCTCCTCAATCGGGAGGCATCCTTCGAAATAGCAAACTTTATCTTCTTCTATATGAGGCTCGTAGAACTCGGCCTCTAGCAATCCCGCCACGAACGCGTCGTACTCTTCCTTATTAAAGGGGCAGTTGATGTAGTCGTCGCGTTCCATCGAGCGATTTCCCGTACCGCGACGCGCGAAATGCAGTCGACAGGTCGATCGAATCCGCCGCGACGATCGGGCTGATGCTGTCGTAGAAAAACAGCCGATCCGAGCCCGTCACGCGGCTGATATCTTGCGCCAGCGCATCGCTCGTGAGCGGGCCGGTTGCAATGATTGTAATTCCGTCTCGCGGAATTTCCATGATTTCGCCGCGCTGCACTTCGATTCGCGAATGCGATTCGATGGCTCGCGTGATTTCGCGCGAGAAAACCTCGCGATCGACTGTCAGCGCATGCCCGCCCGGCACGCGCGCCGACTTCCGCAGCTCGCAGCAGCAACGAATCCAATCTCCGCATCTCGCTTTTCAACAGCCACGGCGCCGAATTGCACCTGCTCACTCTTCAACGAATTGCTGCAAACCAGCTCGCCGAAGCAGTCGGTTTTGTGCGCCGGCGTCCGTTTTTCCGGGCGCATCTCATGCAAAATGACGTGCGCGCCCGCTTCTGCCGCTTGAAATGCAGCTTCGCAGCCAGCAAGGCCGGCGCCGATAATGCGGACGCCTCCAATCGCTTCGCTCATCGCTCTTTATATTCGCCGAAGACCTTCCGCAGCGTGTCCGAGATTTCGCCCAGCGTCACGTAAACGCGGCAGCATTCAAGAATGTGCGGCATCAGATTTTCTGTCCCGCGCGCGGCGTTTTCGAGCCTCGAACGAGCCGAACAGGCGTCTTTCGAAGACCTAGAAGCGCGAACCTCGCGCAGCCGTTCGATCTGGCGCTTCTCGAGATAAGGGTCGAGCCGAAACGGCTTTAACGGCTCGGCTTCGTTGGACCGCGCACAACGGGCACCAGTCGCCCTGTGCGCTTCTTCGGTTTGGAACTTGTTGACACCGACGACGATCTGCCGTCCTTCTTCGATCGCCCGCTGCTGCTCGTAAGCCGAGTTCTGAATTTCGGTTTGAATGTAGCCACGCTCGATCGCCGCGAGCGTCCCTCCCAGCGCGTCGATGCGGCCGATGTAATCGCGCGCGCCCGCTTCGATTTCGTCCGTCAATTTCTCAATGTATTCGCTGCCGCCGAGCGGATCGGCCACATTGGCGACACCGCTCTCGTATGCAATCACCTGCTGGGTTCGCAGCGCAAGCCTCGCCGATTGTTCCGTGGGCAGCGACAAAGCTTCGTCCATGGCGTTTGTATGCAGCGACTGTGTTCCGCCCAGCACGGCCGCCATCGCCTGCAGGGCGACGCGTACAACGTTCACCTCCGGTTGTTGCGCCGTCAGTGTCGAACCGGCGGTCTGCGTATGAAACCGCAGCATGCAACTGCGATCCAGCTTCGCGCCGAACCGTTCGCGCATGAGGTGCGCGTACAATCGTCGAACTGCGCGATACTTTGCGATCTCTTCGAGGAAGTTATTGTGGGCATTGAAGAAGAAGCTGAGCCGCGGCGCGAACGAATCCACGTCGAGTCCGGCTGCCATTGCCGCTTCGATATAAGCAATCGCGTTCGCGAGCGAAAACGCAACTTCTTGAATCGCGGTCGAACCCGCCTCGCGAATGTGGTAGCCGCTGATCGAAATCGTGTTCCACTCGGGGACCTCTTCTGCGGCCCAGGCAAACAGATCGGTGACGATGCGCATCGCGGGCCGCGGCGGATAAATGTAAGTGCCGCGCGCAATATACTCTTTCAAAATGTCGTTCTGCACCGTGCCCGAAAGCTTCTTACGGTCCGCGCCCTGGCTTTCAGCGACCAGCACGTAGAGGCTGAGCAGAATTGCAGCCGTCGAATTGATCGTCATCGACGTGCTGACCTGTTCCACTTTGATCTCTTCAAACAGCGCGTGCATATCGGCGAGAGAATCAATCGCGACACCCGTTCGTCCCACCTCGCCGAGCGCTGATGGATGATCCGAATCCATGCCCATTTGCGTCGGCAGATCGAAGGCGACCGAAAGCCCAGTGATGCCTTGCGAAAGGAGAAACTTATAGCGCTGGTTGCTTTCTTCCGCCGTTCCGAAGCCGGCGTATTGGCGCATGGTCCAGAGGCGGCGGCGGTACATGTCGGGGTAGATTCCGCGCGTAAACGGAAACTGTCCCGGCTGTTCGGATGTTGGCACTATCGGCGCGAAATCTGGCGTGCTTTGACGAAGGACGTGATGCAGAAGAACGCCATGACGGCGCTCAAAAAAATTCCGCCAACCAGCGCCGCAACATTATGATGCGATTGAGTCACCGTGTACCAGGCGAAAGAAATTGCAAATAGCAGAAAAATTGCGCCGATCGCCTGGTTCCAGATGACGCGCGCCGGCCGCACGACTTCGGGCACCACATGCTGCGCGAACTTTCGCGCGTGATCCACTTTAAACGTGCGGGCTACGCGGACTGCATCGGCGAGTTTCACCTGAGTTCAGCTTATCGCTTCTTCCGGACTAAACGCCGCGCCTTGCGAATGACTGCCGGGGTTGCCGCGAACGCTTCGTTGACGAGCGCCTCTTGCTGATCGCTATGCACTTTGTGCGCGCCTGCAGCGGGGCTGGCTGCGGTTGGACGGCCGACGTAGCGGAGCTGCCGCTTCACAGGGCCGCCGTTTTCGCTGGGGTTGATGATCGATTGCATCTGCTCTTCGACGAAGAACCACGCGCCCATGTTTTCCGGTTCTTCCTGCACCCAGAACAGCTCCGCGCCGTCGTAGTAGCGGCGCAGAATGTCCGTTATCCGCTGCAACGGGAACGGGTAAAGCTGCTCGACTCGGATGATCGCAACGTCATTGCGCCGTAGTTCCTCGCGCTTGTTGACCAAGTCGTAATAAACCTTGCCGGAGCACAGCAGAATGCGTTGTACGCCGCTGCCGACGTACTGCGAATCGCCAATCACTTCCTGGAATGCGCCGGTGGTCAGCTCATCCAGCCGCGATGCAGCCTTTGGATATCGCAGCAGGAACTTCGGTGTAAAGATGATCAGCGGTTTGCGAATCCCGCGCCGGTCCGCACCGCCGTACATTTGCCGCCGCAGCAGATGAAAATACTGCGCGGGCGTGGTGCAATTGCAGACTTGCAGGTTATTTTCAGCGCACAGCTGAAGAAAGCGCTCGATACGGGCGCTCGAGTGCTCGGGGCCTTGTCCTTCGAGGCCGTGCGGCAGCAGAAGAACCAAGCCGCTCGGCTGGTTCCATTTGGATTCGGCCGAAACGACGAACTGGTCGATCACGATCTGCGCGCCGTTGACGAAATCGCCGAACTGCGCTTCCCACATTACGAGCGTCAAGGGATCGGCGACACTGTAACCGAACTCGAACCCCATTGCGGCATATTCGCTGAGGAGGCTGTCGACGACTTCGAATTTGGCCTGACCGGGATCGAGATGTTTTAGCGGCGAGTACACTTCTCCCGATTCGTAGTCGCTGAATTCAAGATGCCGTTGCGTAAAGGTCCCGCGCGAAACGTCTTCGCCCGACAACCGCACGGGCGTGCCTTCGAGCGCCAAGCTGCCGAAGGCCAGGGTTTCTGCGAATCCCCAATCAATCGGGCCGCCGTTCAGCGCTTCGCGGCGACGGTCGAGAAGAGTTTTCAGTTTCGGATGCAGATGCAGTTCGTCGGGCAGCTCCGTGCATCGCTCGATTACTTTTTCGAGCGTCTGGTGATCGGCCGCAGTCGATGGAATCGGCCGTTGCACCTCCTCGGCGGGCACAACGGCGAATTCTTCGATCACGAAGTCCTCGCGATGTTTTTTCGCTTCGTCGTAGGTTTCGTTCAGGCGAGCGCGGGCTTGCTTGCGCAAGTTGTCGATGAATTCCGGTGCGACGAATTTCTCGCGGGAAAGCCGCTCTGAGTATTGATTCGCAACGGTAGGTGTCGCCTTGATCTTGCGGTACATCACTGGCTGCGTATAGCTGGGATCATCGGCTTCGTTGTGCCCTTGCCGCCGGTACCCAATCACATCCACCACGATGTCGCGCTTGAAGCGCTGGCGATAATCGTATGCGATCTGCGCGACCCGGAGGCAGGCTTCCGGATCGTCGGCATTGACGTGCAAAATCGGCGCCTGCACCGACAGGGCAACGTCTGTGCAATATACGCTGCTGCGGCCTTCGAGCGGATTTGTGGTGAAGCCGATCTGATTGTTGGTGATGACGTGGATCGTCCCGCCGGTTGTATAACCTTCGAGCTGCGAAAGCTGCAATGTCTCGGCAACCACGCCTTGGCCGATAAACGCAGCGTCTCCGTGGATCAGAACCGGAATGACGCGCTCGCGCTTTTCGTCGCCAATGCGGTCTTGTTTCGGCCGCACCAGCCCTTCAACGACCGGATCAACCGCCTCGAGATGACTCGGATTGAATGCGACCGATACCAGTATTTCTTTGCCCAGCGTGGAGCGATGAATCCCACTCGCACCCAGGTGGTATTTCACGTCTCCGCCGCCTTGCACGCTCTCCGGATCGGGCTCGCCTTCGAATTCCGAGAAAACCTGCGCCATAGACTTGCCGACCACGTTCGCGAGCACGTTCAGCCGCCCGCGATGCGCCATGCCGATGACGGTTTCGTGCGCATTGTCGTTCGCGGCGCGCTCCAGAATTTCGTCAAGCACGACAATCGTGCTTTCCAGCCCTTCGAGCCCAAAGCGCTTTTGCCCCACGAAACGCGCCTGGAGGAAATGTTCGAACTCTTCGGCTTGCAGCAAGCGGCTCAGGATGCGATGGCGAACCGAATCGTCAAGCTTCCAGGCGTTCATGGTCGCTTCCATGCGATCCTGCAGCCATTGCTTCTGCTGCGGGTCCTGTATATGCATGTACTCGATGCCGATCGAGCCGCAGTAGGTCGTGCGCAGCCGGTCGAGGATCTCGCGCAGGGTTTCGAAGGGCTGCCTGTAGGAGCCGATAGCGCCGCTCGGGGCTTTTACCGCGCCCGCAAGAAACGGCCGATCCAAGTCCCAGATCGAAAGCCCGTAGGATGCCGGGTCGAGTTCCGGGTGATAAACCGGTTCATTGCCGAGCGGGTTCGTGTTGGCGAGGAGATGCCCTCGTATGCGATACGAACTGATCAGCCGGATGACCGCGGCTTCTTTCGCCACATCCGTGTTCGCGTGCGCGTAACCGCCGGGCGTCATCTGCTGATCCGTCTGCCAGCGCACCGGCATGTACGGAATCTTCAGGTCACGAAAAATGCCGTCGTAAAAGCCGTCTTCGCCTTGGAGTAACTGCTGCAGTTTCGCAAGAAATGCCCCCGACTCCGCACCTTGAATGATGCGGTGGTCGTAAGTGCAGGTGATCATCAGCGTCTTGCTAATGCCGAGCAGGGCGCGCGTCTGTTCGCTCGCGCCGGCGAATTCGGCTGGGTAATCGATGGCGCCCGTCGCGATGATCGCCCCTTGTCCGGGCATCAAGCGCGGCACAGAACCGAGCGTTCCAACAGTGCCGGGATTGGTGAGCGAGATGGTGGTGCCTTCGAAATCCGAAAGCTGCAGCTTATTGGTGCGCGCGCGCGCCACGATGTCGTCGTATGCGCTGACGAACTGTGCGAAGTTCATCGCGTCGGCGTTCTTGACGTTCGGAACCTTGAGCGAACGGGTGCCGTCTTTGGCGGCGACATCGACCGCAAGGCCGATATTCACGTGCCCGCGAAGCACGCGAAAAGGCTCGCCTTGATTTTCCGCGTAGGCGTGATTGAGGGCCGCATTCGATTTGAGCGCTTTCACAATCGACCAGGCGATGATATGCGTGAAGCTGAGCTTGCCGCGGCCTTGCAGCGCGCGCTGCTTGTTGAGGAGATTCCGATTTTCTTCGATGACGCGAACCGGAATCTGGCGCTGTGACGTCGCAACCGGAATCGCGAGGCTCGCGATCATGTTCTCGGCAATGCGCGCCGCAGCTCCGCGCAGCGGAATCAATTGATCGCTGGCGCCGACCGCCCTTACTTCTTCTTTCTTCGCCGGCTGCACGGGAGTGCTGCGAGCCACTTCCTTCGTGCCGGGCGAAGATTCCTGCGGCGTGGGAGTGGGTTGCGGCGGTTCTTGAATCGGCGGCGTGTACTGGGGAGGCTCGCGTTCGGGCGGGATCTCCTGCGGAGGTTCCTGTTCCGGCGGAATGCGCTCGGGAGGCTCCTCCCGCGGAGTTTCCGGTTCGTAAGGCGATTTTGGTTCGCTAGCGGCTACCGCGCCATTCTGCGCCGCCTCCTGGAACAGATCCGTCCAACCTTCGTCAACGCTTGCTCGGTCGAACTGGTATTGATGATAAAGCTCGTCTTCTAGCCAGCTATTGATGCCCAACGCGGGGTCTGTAGTTTGCGGCATTGGATGAATTTCTTGACTAAGAACGAATGTGGGAGGGTTTTGAGCGGAGTCTCACCCGCGGAGGTCCGCACATCCATCAAAGCTTTGATTCCGTAACTACATTGTATCGAAGGAAGCGGTTTTCGAGCGCCCGCATAGTTAAACTACAAGTGGATGACTTTGGAAGAATTGGAAAGAGAGTACGTTGCGCTCCGGCAGCAAGGTGAAGCTGTGCGGAGCTATCTTTGACGCATCCGCGAAGCAAAAAGAACTGACCAAACTCGAAACCGAGATCAACGATCCGGATTTTTGGAACCAACCCGAGAAGAGCCAGCGCATCATGCAGCAGCGCAAGCGGCTCGAAGAGGCGATCCAGAATTCGAGCGCGGTTGCGTCCGTGACTTCAGACATCGATACGCTGTTCGAGCTTGCACGTGAAGGCGAGAACGTGAATGGCGACCTGGAGCGGGAGTTGCGGACGTTCGAGACGAAGCTGGAGCAGCTCGAAACCGGGATGCTGCTGTCCGGGGAGAATGACGCGCGCGACGCCATCATCACGATTCATCCCGGCGCGGGCGGAACCGAGAGTCAGGATTGGGCCGAGATGCTGCTGCGCATGTATCTGCGCTGGGCGGAACGCCACAAATTCGAAGCGGTGATCACGGATCGGCTGGAAGGCGAAGGCGCGGGTATCAAATCCGCGACGGTCGAGATCAATGGCGAAAACATCTACGGGCAATTGCAATCGGAAGTGGGCGTGCACCGGCTGGTGCGCATCTCTCCGTTCGATGCGAATGCGCGGCGGCACACTTCTTTCGCGTCGGTGTTCGTCTATCCGCAGATCGATGAGGACATTAAGATCGAGATTAAGCCCGAAGATCTAAAGATAGACGTATTTCGCGCGAGCGGCGCGGGAGGGCAGCACGTGAATCGGACGGAATCGGCTGTTCGCTTTACGCACCTTCCCACAGGTTTGGTAGTTCAGTGCCAGAACGAGCGCTCGCAGCATAAGAACCGCGCCAGTGCGATGAAGCAGTTGCGCGCGAAGCTCTATGAGTACGAGCTGGAGAAGAAGCACGCGGCCGAACAGAAGGTCGAAGACAGCAAACTCGAAATTAATTTCGGAAGCCAGATTCGCAGCTATGTTCTGGCGCCTTATCGGCTGATCAAGGACCACCGCACGAAGCTCGCGATCGGCGATGTGGATCGCGTGCTGGATGGCGACATCGATGCGCTCATTCACGCTTATCTGGTCTGGCGCAAGACAGGCAAGACTTTGGGCGACAGCAAAGAAGAGCTGCCCGAATAGCGTGACCGAAGAGGAGATTGCGAGCGCAGCCGATTTGATCCGGCGGGGTGGGCTGGTAGCATTTCCGACCGAAACGGTCTATGGTTTAGGCGCGAATGCGCTCGATGCCGCGGCGGTAACTCGCATCTATCAGGCGAAAGGCCGGCCGTGGGCGAGTCCGCTCATCGTCCATGTGGCCGACGAAGTGATGGCTCGAACCGTTACGGCAGATTGGCCGGAGATGGCGCACCGACTTGCCGAGCGCTTCTGGCCGGGCCCGCTGACGATGGTCGTGAAGAAGGCTGAGATTGTGCCGGATTTAGTAACGGCTGGTCTCGATTCGGTCGGCGTGCGCGTGCCCTCGCATCCTGTGGCGCTCGATTTGATCCGGCGCGCGGGCGTGCCGATTGCGGCGCCGAGCGCGAACCGGTTTGGCGAGATCTCACCGACAACCGCAGCGCACGTTCGGACGAGCTTGGGTCATCGCGTGGACATGATTCTGGATGCCGGACCGGCGCAGGTGGGGATCGAATCGACGGTCGTTTCACTGCGGCGCGATCCGCCGGCCGTTTTACGTCCTGGCATGATCACCCAGGAACAGTTGGAAGAAGTCACCGGCGTCCGCTGGGAGCGGGAGCTGAATTTGCCGCACGTGAGCGAATCGCCCGGCTTGCACGCGCGCCATTACGCGCCGCGAACTCCTTTTTATGTGCTCGAGCCGGGCGTCCAGAAGCCGACGGGGCGCGGGCGCTTGATTGAAATGCCGTCGGATCCGAAAGCGTATGCGGCCTGCCTGTATGCGAAACTGCACGCCGCAGACGATGAAGGCTGGGCATGGATTGCGGTAGAGAAACCGCCTGAGACGCCTGAATGGGCCGGGATTTTGGATCGGTTGAGACGAGCCAGCACGGCCGTTGAAAGGCTAGGATGAGATCGGAGAGAAAACAGATGCCTGTTCTCGCTTGGTCCCGATGTCCCGCGGTGGAAAGCGTGCCGGACAGGCTGAGCGGTGCCTGGGTGTTTCGGGACACGCGGATGCCGGTCTCCGCGGTATTTGAAAATCTCGAAGTAGGAGCGACGATCGAAGAAGTAGCGGAATGGTTTCACATCCCGAGAGAGGCGATCGTCAATATCCTCGATTTCGTCGCTCGAAGTCTCGACGCGCCTGCATCCAGGAAGCCCGCGCGCGACCCCTCTGTCGATGCTCGTGCTGTTTAGATCACAATACGCCCGCGCCCCTAGCTGCCTCTCTGAGCAAACACCGGGTGGTCGAGGCTCGGGATCGCGGATGGCACAGGCTCTCCAATGGAGATTTGTTGTCCGAGGCGGAGAAAGCGGGTTTCGAGGTGCTGTGACCGCTGATAAGAACATGCGCTACCAACAGAATCTCTTAAACCGAAACATAGCGATCGTCGTGCTAGGCACGGCGCAATTGACCCCGGTTTTGCGTCTGCATGTCGAAAGCATCAAGGCGGCCATTAATCGCGCAGAGCCGGGCAGTTATATCGAGGTCCAGATAGCGCGCGAGTGAAAACGCTACCCGCATTGCGAGCGCCGGGAAATCGGCTCACGGTCCCACGAACTCCGTGCATGCCATGGATCGGGGGAATTCTGGACCGGTTGAGAAGAGCGAGTACGGCCGTTGAAAGACTACGATGAGATGGGAGAGAAACAGATGCCACTTCTCGATTGGTCCCAATGTCCCGCGGTGGAAAGCGTGCCGAACCGGTTGAGCGGCGCCTGGGTTTTTCGGAACACGCGGATGCCAGTCGCTACGGTCATTGAGAATCTTGAGGATCTGAGCATCGAGCAAGTGATGGAACAGTTCGATGTGACTCGCGATCAGATCGCCGCAGTCCTTGATTTCGTTGCCCGGAGCCTAAGGCCAGCGACTATTCGAGGTCCCGAGCCGTTGTCCACTGATGCTCATCCTTTTTGATCATGGAGCACCACGAGGTCTTTCGCGCGTATTGTCAGAGCACACGGTTGTAACGGCACAGGAAAGAGGCTGGGATCAGCTGGATAATGGCGCTCTGCTGAGAGCGGCAGAACAAGCGGGATTTGACCTTCTCCTCACGACCGACCGGCGCATTCGATATCAACAGAACCTTACAAACCGAAAGATTGCGATTCTGGTCTTGGCCGGCACCACGAGATGGTCACGCGTTCGCCTGCAGGCTGGGCGGATAGCTGAAGCAGTTGCGGCGGTCACGCCTGGTGACTATGCAGAGGTCGAGATTCCCTTCGATTAGGCGCGGCCGCAGAGTTCGCTGCAGTCACCGTGTTGCTGCGAGCTCAAACACCTTGTTGTAATCCTTCAGGAACTGCTCGAGGCCTTTTTCGGTGAGCGGATGATGGAACAGCTGCTCGAGCACATTGAGAGGCATCGTCGCGATGTGCGCGCCGGCTTTGGCGGCTTCGACCACGTGCAGCGGGCCACGGATGGAAGCGGCGAGCACCTGCGTTTTATAGCCGTAGTTGCCGTAAATTGTGACGATCTCGCGAATCAGGTCCATGCCGGGCCAGCCGATGTCATCAATACGGCCGATGAAGGGACTAACGATGTAGGCGCCCGCTTTTGCCGCGAGCAGAGCCTGCGCGGCGCTGAAACACAACGTCACGTTGGTTCGGATGCCTTCTTTCGAGAGCGCAGACACCGCCACGATGCCTTCGGGAACTAGCGGAACCTTGACTACGATATTCGGGTGGATCTTGGCAAGACGCCGACCTTCGGCGATCATTTCGCGCGAGGTCGTCGAAACCACTTCGGCGCTTATATCGCCATCGATGAGCCCGGCGATCTGGCGGATCTGGTCTTCAATTGCGATGCCTTCTTTCGCAATCAGGCTGGGATTTGTCGTGACGCCATCGATGACGCCCCATGGGGCAACCCTCCGGATGTCATCCAGATTCGCTGTATCCAGGAAAAATTTCATGCGAAAAGTCCTTTCGATAGTAACAGAAGGACGGTGCTGGTATTGTCAGAGTTGCGGGCCCTTAGCTCAGCGGTCAGAGCAGAGGACTCATAATCCTTTGGTCGAAGGTTCAAATCCTTCAGGGCCCACTCTAAGCTCTCACCAAGCCTCGCCGCCGACGCGCTAGCGCCCGCCGCCCAACGGCTTTGTTCTTGCCGAGTAACAGGACACAATTCGGTAGACGACCGGATCACTTCCGTACGTCCGACTTGCAGATTCGACGCTCCGGCGAGCGGTCCGAACCCGGGTTAAATCGTGAATCAGACTTCACCATCTGATTGTGAGAATTGTCGACATGGACCGCCGGGATGCTCCGCGGAGCTCGTGAGCAGCTTCTGCCCGAAAAATGCGAACACTGTGCGCAGCGCCGTCACGGAACAGCGGGTCGCGGCGGACCGAATTGGGCCCGCCGCGGAAGTGGTTCTAGTGCTACTTCACCGTGAACTTTGCGGTTGCGCTGTTCGTCAGTGAGCCCGAAACACCGGTGAACTTCATCGTGTACGTGCCAGGCGGGGTGGTCTTCGGGAACAAGATTCCCGAGATCGCCTCAGCGGTTCCCTTCAGGTGCACCGTTTGCGGCAGATCCGCGCATTTCGATCCCGCCGGCCCGCCCGAGCAGCTCAGCGTCACGTAGCCGCTGAAGCCGTTCACCGATTGCAGCTTCAACAGAAACGCCGCTAGCACGCCGCGATACACCGTCTCGCTCGCCGGCATCGGCGTGATGGTGAAATTTGCGCTTGGCAGGACCGTGAAGCTTTGCGAAACGGACGTAGCGGCGGCATAGGCACTACTGCCGTTCTGCGACGCCACGATGGTGCACGTCCCTGGGGTGACCAATGTTGCCGTGGAAACCGATACCGTGCAAACGCTCGGCGTCGACGATGTATAGCTCACCGCCAGACCGGAACTCGCGCTGGCGGTGAGTGTGAGGGTCGTGCCCTGCACCTGGTTCGGTATGGGATTGAACGTGATGGTTTGGGTGAGCAGGAAATTGGCGGTTTCAGTCAGCGGGCCGGTTATCGTGACATTCAACGGGCTGCTCGCGCTGGACGCGGTTCCCGTCCAACCCGAAAAGACGTAGCCGGCATTGGCCGTGGCTGCCAGCGACAACTGATCGTTGGCTGGATAGTAGCCGTTGCTGCCCGCAGTTGAGGCCGAAACCGATACCGTACCCGCGTTGCTCGGACTGACCGCAGTGGTCAGCAGATACGAAGCGTTGAAATTCGCCGTATAGGCGACAGAGCCGCTAGCCGGCGACAAGATCGTGATCTGATGCGCTTCTGTTCCGCCATCGGACCAGCTCGCAAACGTGTACTGCGCCCCGGTTCCCGTCTGCGGGGACGGCGTCCAGATTGTCGACTGCGTGTCCAGTGGTAACGTCAGCGTCTGCTGGCTGTTGTAAGTCGATGGGCCGATCGTATACGACGGGCCTGTGGGATTGGTATTGAAGGTCACCGGGATCTGGTTCTGCGTAGTTTGAAGCGCTCCGATGTCGCAGGCCAGAGCGCCGGTACTCGTGAACTGCGGCCGGAAGACGCCGCGCTCGTCGGTCAGGATCATCGCGCTCACATTGGAGCTGATTGCGCTGCAGCCGCTGCTGCCGAACGGAATCCCGCCCAGCGCCGCGCTGCCGGAATTCAGCGGAATGGTAAGTGCCGGTCCGCCGTTGTAAGACAGCGCGCCGAGATTCGGGTTCACGCTATTCTGCGAACCGCCAGCCCTAAATCCGCAGCTATCATCATCTGCGAGGTTATAGCCGCCATCGGTGATGGCGCCCGAGCCCACAGCGCAATCTCCGCCGCCGTTGCCGGCAAGGATTGTGTTTTCAACCGTCATGAAGCCGTCTGCGTTGTAAATGCCGCCGCCCGAGCCGCTTGGCGCAGTGTTACCGGAGAACGTGCTGTTCGTCACGGTCACTGGATCAAGGTTGCTGTTGAAGATCGCACCGCCTGTGCTGCCCAAGCCCGGGGCGCTGTTGCCGGAGAACGTGCTGTTCGCGACCGTCAAAGTGGTGGCGTTCCAGATCGCACCGCCTTGGGCGTTGCTCCCTGGAGCGCTGTTGCCGGAGAACGTGCTGTTCGCGACGACCAGCGTGCCGTAGTCGTTGTCGATTGCGCCGCCAAATTGTGCTTTGTTGAGCGAGAGCGTGCAGTTCGTGAGAACCAGGGTGGCGCCCTCGTTATCGATGGCACCGCCTCCAACGTAATTGCCGTTTTGAATGGTCAGATTGTTTAAGGTCAGCGCAGCGCCCGGGCCTAGGGCGAACACCTCCCTTTGCTTCTGCCCATCGAGCGCCACGATCTGGCCGGTGGCATCCAGCGTGGTGTCGCTCGAAAGGCCGACGGTGCCTCCGAAGGTTGTTCTGATCGGAATGGTGCCACTACAGGCGAAGACAATTCGCCCGCCGGCGCTGACGGCGTTCTGAAGCTGGCTATCATCCGTGCAATCGGTAATTGTTGTGGTGACTTGTGAAAGAAATTCGTAGGCTCCGATGCTGCAGTTTCCATTCACGTCGCCGGGCCGGGCCGCGCCAGTCTGGTCGGTCATAATCGTGGTGGCGCAGCCGTTCGTGCCGGCCGGAATCACGCCGTTCGCCGCGCTGTCTGCGCCCGGGGCAATGGTCTGGGTCGAGCCGCCGTTGCTCGCGAGCGGGCCCAGATTCAGATTCGCGACGTTGTTCTGTGAGCCGGTTGCGGTAAATCCGCAGAAACCGTCGTCTGACAGGTTATAGCCGCCATCCGTAACGGCTGCGCCCGCACAGTTTCCGCCGCTTCCGCTCCCCGCCAGGATGGTATTCGAAAGCGTCATCGTGCCTTCGTTATAGATCGCGCCGGCCTGAGAGCTGTTGTTGAAAAACGTGCTGTTGGTGATGATCGCCGAACCTTCACTCGAGATCGCGCCGCCGTTCGGGCTCGAGCCCGTTGCGCTGTTGTTCACAAACGTGCTGTTGGCGACGGTCAGCGTACCGTAATGGTTGTAGATAGCGCCGCCTCCGGTGCCCTTGCCTATAGCGGTGTTGTTAACAAATGTGCTGTTCGTGACGATCAGCGTGCCGCCATTCTTGATCGCGCCGCCGCCGCCTTTGTTCCTGCCGTTTTGGATGGTCAGATTATTCAGCGTCAGCGTAACCCCGGAGGGGACGTAGAGCACCTGCTCAGAACCGCCCCCGTCCAGTGCCACGCTTTGGCCGGTCGCGTCGATGGTGGTGCTGCTGGAGATCGTCAGGGAGGTCGAGATGGTGCCGCTGCAGGCGAACACGATGTCCCCGCCGCTGCTGACCGCGCTCTGGAGCTGGCTATCACCCGAGCAATCGGTGATGGTCGTAACCGCGGCGCGCGCCTTCGGGCCGCTGGCGCAGGCAAGCAGCACGGCCGCGAACAGCAGCGCCGCGTTCCTCATATGCCTCGGATCGCAATCCTTTTCTCTCGCTGCGCGTGCAATCGTCATGGGTTCCATTCCTTTTTCCTTTCTGAAACCTGCCCTCACTGGGTAAAGGGGCGAGCAGGCATGCAAAACTGATCACCTCTCGCAGAAATTTTTTTGGGGATCGGGCGGCACGCGATCACATGCCGCCCGCCGCGCCTACTTCACCGTGAACTTTGCGGTTGCGCTGTTCGTCAGTGAGCCCGACGCGCCGGTGAACTTCATCGTGTACGTGCCAGGCGGGGTGGTCTTCGGGAACAAGATTCCCGAGATCGCCTCAGCGGTTCCCTTCAGGTGCACCGTTTGCGGCAGATCCGCGCATTTCGATCCCGCCGGCCCGCCCGAGCAGCTCAGCGCCACGTAGCCGCTGAAGCCATTCACCGATTGCAGCTTCAGAAGAAACGCCGCAAGCACGCCGCGATACACCGTCTCGCTCGCCGGCATGGGCGTAATTGTGAAATTCGCGCTTGGCAGGACCGTGAAGCTTTGCGAAACGGACGTGGCGGCGGCATAGACGTTGTTGCCGCCCTGTGATGCGACGATGGTGCACATTCCTGGACTGACCAATGTTGCCGTGGAAACCGATACTGTGCACACGCTCGGCGTCGACGATGTATAGCTCACCGCCAGACCGGAACTCGCCGTCGCGGTCAGCGTGAGGGTCGTGCCCTGCACCTGGTTCGGTATGGGATTGAACGTGATGGTTTGGTTCAGCGCGATGCCCGTCCCGCTCAGGTTAATGGTTTGTGTCGCCGGGTTCCCGTTTAGGGCGTTGTCGCTCAGTACCTCTGTGCTCTGCAGAGGCCCGCTCACCGCCGGCGTGAAGCTGAAGCTGAGATTGCAGCTTTCGCCAGGCGCAAGTGATGTGCTGGCGGCGCAATCCGGCGGCGTGCCCGAGCCTGACACTTGCTTAAAGCTGGTGCTCGAAGGGGCGCCAATGCCGATCAACGAGAGCGGCGCATTGCCGATGCTTTCAACGCTGACCGATTGCGGGCTGTCGGAGCTGGTGGACCCGACTGCGGTCGAGGCGAACGCCAGCGATGGCGGGTCGCTGCGGTCGATCTCTTTCACGGCAGCGTTTTGGCTATCCGCGATGAAAAGATTTCCACTGCTGTCCACTGCTATGCTTTCGGGACCGTCGAAGCCGGTGGCCACAGTGAGGATCGTGGGGCTGGAGGGCACGGCGCCGTTGACCGCCAGGATTTCGTAGACCGCGTTAGTTTCGGCATCCGTGACAAAGACGTTCCCGCTGCCGTCCACCGCGACGCCAGTGGGACTGTTGAACCCGCCTCCCACCGCAATCACCTGCGAGCTGGCGCTGACGGCGCCGTTCACCGCCACGATCTCCTTCACCGCGCCGCCGTTGCCCTGTTCTGCGACAAACACGTTCCCACTGCCGTCCACTGCGATGCTACGGGGAAAACTGAAGCCGCTGGCCAATGTGTTCACCTGCGAGCTGGCGCCGACGGCGCCGTTCACCGCCACGATCTCCTTCACCGCGCCGCCGCTGCCGTGTTCTGCGACAAAGACGTTCCCGCTGCCGTCCACCGCTACGCCGGTGGGGCCCTCGAAGCCGCTTCCCACCGGAACCGCAGAGTTGGTTCCCGCTGCGATCTCGTACACAGCCCCGCCGGCATCTGCGACAAAGACATTCCCGCTGCCGTCCACTGCAACGCTACGGAGAGCGCTGAAGCCGCTGGCCAGTGTGTTCACCGTCGAGCTGGCGTTCACCAGTCCGTTCGCCGCGACGATCTTGTACACCGCGCCCTTGTATGTGTCTGCGACGAACACGTCGCCGCTGCTATCCACCGCGACACCATAGGGATCGGGGATGCCGCTGCCGACCGGATTTGCCGTCAAATTGCCGGGAAAGATGACCTGCGGACCGGTGCCCGTGCCGCTCAGATTGAAGGTGGCAATCGGCGCGCCCGAGGAGCCTGTCAACTGCACCGCGCCGATGCGCTGGTACGGTTTGGCGGGGGTGAAGATGACATTGACGGCGCAGATATCGCCCGCGTTGTAGCTTTGCCCTGCGACGCAGGCATTCGCCGGTTGCGTTGGCGCAGCTTGAAAATCGAGATTCGGCGCGCCCTGTGTAACCACGCGATAGGGCGTCTGATCGAGCGTTGCCGCGCTATCGAAGGCAAAGGAAATGGTCGATGGCGCGCTGGTGCTTCCGACCGGAGTAGCGGAAAACTTTTCCGCTCCGGCGACGATTTCGTATACGGCGCCAGGAAGGCCGACACCGGCGACAAAGACGTTGCCGCTGCCGTCCACCGCCACGCCTTCGGGATAATTGAAGCCGCCGCCCAGCGGAATCACCTGCGAGCCCGCGTTCACGGAGCCGTTCACCGCCAGGATCTCCTTCACAGCGGCGTTCTCAGTATCTGCGACAAAGACGTTGCCGCTGCCATCTACCGCCACGCCCCAGGGATCGTTGAAGCCGGTCCCAACCGCAATCACTTGCGAGCTGGCGCTGACGGCTCCGTTGACCGCAACGATCTCGTACACTGCGCTGTTGTATTCATCCGCGACAAAGACGTTTCCGCTGCGATCCACCGCGACTGCGACCAATGCGGCGAAGGCGCTGCTCACCAGAACCGGCGAGCCGGTGCCCCCTGGGATCTCGTACACATTATTCCTGCCGCCCGCGACAAAGACGTTTCCGCTGCCGTCCACGGCCACGCCGCTTGGCTGCTGAAGGCCGCTGGCCAAAGTGTTTATGGTCGGGTTGGATGGTACCGCTCCGTTGACCGCCAGGATCTTATATACCGCATTGTTGTTTAGATCTGCGACAAAGACGTCGCCGCTGCTATCCGCCGCCAGGCCAAAGGGACGCGAGAAGGTATTGCCGCCCAGCGGGATCACCTGCGAGTTGGGCGAGACCACGCCGTTGGCCGCCACAATCTCGTACACCGCAGCTTCGCCAGTATATGTGACAAAGACGTTCCCGTTACCATCCACCGCCACGTCTTGAGGGCTGTAATCGGAAGGGCTGCTGATCGTCAGCGTCGCGTAGCCTCGCACGGTTTGCGCCTGCAACGGCGAGTGGACCGCTAACAACCCAAAAGCGGCCAACCACCCCAAACCCAAGACCCCGAGCCGAAGACGAAATCGGCCCCGTTGTTTTCTATTCGCGTCAGTTGCGCACATTCCTTTTTCCTTTCTGAAGCTGTCCTCACTGGGTAAAGGGGCGAGCAGGCGTGCAAAACTGATCAGCTCCGCGTGATTTTTCTTTGGGTAAAATGATTAAAACTCAGTCCCATGGTGGTGCAGCATACGCCTGCCAATACGATTAGCCCTTTGATGGCTGCCCTTCGGGGTGGCGACCGCCAGGCGGGGGCGCGGCTGATCGAGCTGTTCTACCCGGAACTGCGGCGCTTGGCGGCTAACCGCATGAAGGGAGAACGCAAGGACCATAGCTGGCAACCGACGCTTCTTGTGAATGAGCTGTATCTGGAACTGATTAAGATGCGCGCTCTGGAACCGCAGGAAACGGATCGGCAAGACCAGAAAGCGGCTTTTTTCGCGCTGGCCGGCCAAGTGATGAAGCGGCTGCTCATCCACCACGCGAGACCGCTCTCCAGCAAAGCGCAGAAGGTGCCGCTGTGGGAGGAGCTGTGCCTGGATGCGGACACCAGCATCGTCGAAATGGAACACCTGCTGGCGCGGCTGGAAACCATAAAGCCGATCCTGCGCACGGTAGTCGAAATGAAGGTGTTCGAGGGCCGCACCGCGGAGGAGATTGCGGATCAGCTTGGGTGCGCGACCGTTACCGTAAATCGCTACTGGCAATTCGCGCGGCACTGGTTAAAGAGCGAGTGGCGGAATTAACGGAGCGGTAAATAGTGGTACGCGGGTTGAGTGAAGAACAATGGCGAAGCGTGCTGGAGCTGTCCCAGACGGCGGCTGAATTGCCATCGCACGAACGGCTCGCTTTTCTCCAATCCTCCGGTTCCAATCCTGAGGTCATCGAGGAAGTTCTGGCGCTCTTGGAGGAAAGCGATCCATCCGCGGAGCAAGCCACCCGTGTGGGCACGCGAATAGGACGCTTCGCGATCACTGCAAGTCTAAGCCGCGGCGGAATGGGCGAGGTTTACTCGGCGCGCGACACTGAATTGGGCCGCGCCGTGGCGTTGAAGTTCCTCACGCCGGAGGTGATCGGGCTGCATGGGGCGGTGGAGAGATTCATTCGTGAAGCGCAGACCGCCTCAGCGCTGAACCACCCCAACATTGTGACCATTCACGAGGTGCTTCGATGCGATTCCACGGTAGCGATCGTAATGGAGCTGGTGGAAGGCATCACGCTGCGCGAACTGTGCGCCAGGCCGGTTCCGGTGCGCGAAACGCTGAAGATCGGTCAACAAATTTCCCAGGCCCTCGCAGCCGCGCATGCGCAGGGAATCGTGCATCGCGACATCAAGCCGGAAAACGTCATCCTGCGGCCGGATGGATGCGTGAAGCTGTTGGATTTCGGGCTGGCGCGATCGATATCGCCCGCGGCAGCTCACGGTAATTGGACCTCTCATCCCGGTCTGCCCGCCGGAACCTGGCGCTATATGTCTCCCGAGCAAGCCAGAGGCGAGAACGTCACCGCCGCAACCGATATTTTTTCGCTCGGGCTGGTGCTCTATGAGTTATCGAGCGGCAAACATCCGTTCGCGAGGGAAGATGCCTTCGAAACATTGCAAGCCATCGTAACAGCTGATGTCCATTCGGTGCGAACGCTGAATCCGCAGGTGCCGCAGCCGCTGGACTCGCTCATTCTGAGCATGCTCTCGAAAGAAGCGTCGAAACGGCCTTCGGCCGAAGAGGTCGCGACGAAACTCGGCGAAATGCTCGACGCGCAGATGCGAGCGGCGGTAGTTGAAAAACGTGAGACCACGGGAGGGCGGCGCGGCATCTGGATCGCCGCCCTGGCAGTTTCTGTTTTGCTGGCCGCGACCATCGGCTGGTTTCTGTTTAGGAAGAAAAATGCGCCGGAATTCTCGAACCTGAAAATCGAACCGCTTACTTCGCAAGCCGGCTGGGAGGGGCATCCGGCGCTTTCTCCCGATGGACAATCTATCGCCTTCACCTGGACCGAGAGGCTGGACGGCCTCAAACAGATCTACGTCAAGCGGCTCAACGGTACACAGCCAGTTGAGGTCACGAACTCCCAATCCGGCGATATTGGATACCTCGCCTGGTCACCTGACGGCAAGCGGATCGCATTCAAGCGTCAGTACGGACGACCCGGCGCCATCTACACGATTCGAAGCACGGGAGGCGACGAACACAAAGTTTTGGACCTGATGAATGCGGACGTCAGTTCGGCCATCGATTGGTCCCCCGACGGCTCGGAACTCGTATTCTCGGATGCATTACCCGACCTGAGTCATCTCGCGATCTATATCTACAATCTGACGACCGGAGAGAAGCGGAAATTGATTTCGCCGGCGCCGGATAGTTGGGGCGACTGGGACCCCAAATTTTCGCCCGACGGTAAGAAGGTGGCTTTCAAAAGGGTGACCAGCTTTTGGGCAGACAACATATATATCGTGCCGGCTGCCGGCGGAACGCCGCGGCGGGTAACGGCTGGGACTGCCAGTATTTGGGGACACGCCTGGACTGCGGACGGCAAGAGCCTGATCGTATCGTGCCAGCGAAACAGCACAATTCACGGTATCTGGAAATTCCCGGTGGACCGGAAAGCCCAGCCGGAGCTGATCGCCCGGGGCGGCATGGATGCGATTACTCCGTCCACTAATCGTAAGACGAACCGTATCGCATGGGCGAACCAGCTCTGGGATCTGAACATTTATCGCGTATCCGCTAGCGGTCTGGGTACGCCTGTGAGACTCATCGCATCCACGGTTCGCGACCAGGGCGCTAAGTACTCACCCGATGGCAACAGCATCGCATTTTTCAGCGATCGCGGCGGGAGTAGAGAGATCTGGATCGCAAAGCCCGACGGCGAGCGCCAGACGCGACTTACGAATTTCAGCGGTCCGGCTTTGGCGGACCTCCAATGGTCGCCGGACGGCCGGCACTTGATTTTCGATGGTCGAGTTGATGGCCGGCAAAGTATCTTCACGCTCGACTGCGACACGCGCGCCCTCACTTGCGGCGCTCCGAAGCGCATTCCTACGGCCATTCCAGCCGAGGATCCCAGTTGGTCGGCAGACGGCCAGTTCATTTACTTCGCTTCGGGAGAGTCTTTAACATCGGACCTGTGGAAACAAGCTGCCGCTGGTGGCCCGGCAACACGAGTCACAACGGGAAGCGTCGGCCTAAGTCGCGAATCGCGAGAGGGCAAATGGCTCTATTTTTCCAAAATCGGAACAGACGGAATCTGGCGCATGCCCGGTTCCAAATCGGGCACCGCCTCTTCCCAGCAGGAAAAGCTGATCATCGGTCCACCCTATAAGCCGGAAGCGGAAGGTTGGGCTCTAACTTCCAGTGAGATAGTCTTTATCGACCGCGCTACTAAGGACTATCCGCCAGAAATCCGCGCCTATGACATCGTGAGTAAAAAGGTGCGCTCCATCTTGGCAATGCACGAGCTTTTCCCCGAAAGTAGCGATATCGGGGTTTCCGTTTCACCGGATTCGCGCTGGATCTTATATTCGCAGCTAGACCGATCGGGTAGCAATGTGGTAGTAGCAGAAAGTATTCGTTGAAGAACAGAGCCGCTGGACTGCGACATCTTTGAAAAGCCAGGACATGGCTCTAAAGAAACAATTCTTGCGCCGGCGACTGATGACCGGCAGCGCCTTGAGGGTTATTCGGGATTAATCGCGTCAATCACTCTGTGCGAAGGGCAGCCATCGGGTCTTCGGCCGCAGCGCGGCGTGCCGGCAAGAAGCTGGCCAGAAGCGCAATGACGCCGAGAAGAATCGCAGCACTCACCAGCGAAACAGTATCGCGCGATTTCACACCATAGAGGAGCGCTTCGGCGAATTTACCCGCCCAAAGAGAAAGTGCGATGCCTGCGCTTAAGCCGATCACCAGCAGAAGAGCGGCTTCCCGCAGGACTAGCCGGATCACGCCGGCACGATCCGCGCCCAGCGCGATCCGAATGCCGATCTCTTTACGCCTGCGGGCAACCATGTACGCGATTACTCCATAAAGGCCGAGCGTCGCAAGCAGAGTGGCCAGAAAACCGAAGGCGGCAGAAAGCGTTGCCATGAGGCGCTCGGCTTTCACGGAATCGTCGAGCACAGCCGAAAACGAACGGAATTGGATGGCAATGGACGGACTCATCGCTGCGACATCCGCCTTTGCGCTGCGCATCACAGAACCGGGCGCACTGGGAAGGCGAAGTACTAAGGTGGCGTCGGGTACTGGATTCTCGTCTTGTGCAATCGGGAAAAAACCAAGCGGCTTGAAATCTTCGCGCAGTTCGTAATACTTGGTGTTGCGCACGAGGCCGACGATTTGAAAGAGTGGCTCGGGTTCGCCAGCCGGGGCTTGCTGATGAAAGGTGTGGCCGATCGGGTTGGCGCCGGGAAAATATTTTCTGGCGAACTCCTCGTTCACGATGGCGACTTTGGGAGACCCGAGCGTATCGTGCTGATTGAAGTCGCGACCTGCGAGCAGGCGCGTGCCCATCGTCTGGAAGTAGCCCGGCGCAACGCGATTGAACCAGGCATCTTTGCCGTTGTCGCCTGCAGGGGCGCCATCCGGGCCAACGTTGTTATTCCAGCCGGACCCGCTGAGGGGTGTGAAGGCGACCTGCGCCGCCGAGATCACGCCTGGAATGGCAGCGAGCTTCTCGGAGAGCTGGCGATATACGCCAAAGCGCTGCTTCGCCGAATACGGCGCCTTGCTGAAATCGATATTCACAGTGAGGATACCTTCCGATTCAAAACCGGGATCCGTGGTGAGCAATCGATACAGGCTACGAACGAAGAGCAGGGCGCCAACCAGCAGCACGAGCGAAAGCGCGACTTGGGTGACAACCAGCGCGCGACGGAGCCCGAAGCGCTCTCGTCCGGCAGTGGCGTTGCGGTCACTGGAACGCATCGCTAGGGAGGGCGCGATGTGGGTCGATCGAAGAGCGGGCGCTAAGCCGAACAGCAGACACGTGAGGATGGCAAGCGCTGCAGTGAAGGCGAGTACGCGCCAGTCAAAAGACAGGACGAAGAACGTCGGGTGATCGGGCGATTGCAGGAACGCGGCGAACGCACGGGTTAACGCGAAGGCGAGCGCAACTCCGAGCAGCGCGCCCATGGCGGCGAGGAGCAGACTTTCTACCAGGAGTTGCCGAATCACCCGCCCGCGGGAGGCGCCCATGGCAAGGCGGACCGCGAATTCGGGCTCCCGAACAGACGCCCGCGCCAGCTGGAGATTGGCCAGATTGGCACAGGCGATGAACAGCACAAGTCCGGTGATTGCCAGCAATAGGTTCAAGGGCTGCCGCGATTGATCGCGAAAATCGGAAACGCCGTTATCCGCTTTCTTGACTAGCAGCTTATTTGCCAGGAAGCTCTTGGCCTCCTCCGGCCCATATTGGGTCGGAAGCGTTTCGCGCATAATACGAGGTGATAGCGCGTGCAGCTCCGCGTTCGCGGTTTTCACAGTGCAGCCCGGTTTGAGGCGGCCCATAATGGACAGCCACCACGCGAAGCGGTTGGGAATACGGGGATTGCCCTTTCCTCGAATCACTAATCGGTCGGCGCAGAGCGGGATGGCAGCATCGTAACGGTAGCCGACCTCAACGCCAAAGAAAGAGGGCGGCGTCACCCCGATGACCGGCACGGCATAACCGTCCAGGCGGAGCTTGCGGCCGAGAACCTCTGGGTCGCCGCCGAATTCGCGCTGCCAGAACGAGTAGCTGATCACTGCTGCGGCTGCACAGGAAGCGCTGTCGTCAGCGGTAGTGAAGGTGCGCCCGAGAACCGGATTGACGCCGAGGACGCGGAAAAAGTCTCCGCTGACATAGAGGCCTTCGGCAAAGCGCGGCTCGCCGCCGTTGGTGAGATTGAAACGCGCCGCGCTCCAGGCGAGCACGCCCGAATAGGCCTGCTGCTCTTGTCGAATCGCGTCCCATTGCGGGTAGGTGAAAGCGGCGCTCCGGCTCGACCAGGAGCCACCTCGCGCCGAATCCTTCGCGAAATCGAGCGCGACAAGCTGCTCGGGATCTTTTACCGGCAGCGTTTTCAGGCGGATCGTGTTGACGAGTTGAAAAATTGCGGTATTTGCGCCAATGCCAAGTGCCAGGGAGAGTACGGCCACAAGAGTGAATGCAGGGCTGAGTTTGAGCTGGCGCAGTCCGTAGAGGAGATCGGCGCGGGTCTGGTCGAGCCAAGAGGCGATGTTCATGTCGCGGGTGTTCTCTTTTTGAATGGAGTAATTGCCGAGGCGCAGCTTGGCGATGCGCAGCGCCTCTTCATGGGGAAGGCCCTGGCATTCTAAGCGGTCGGCGGCTTCGGCGAGGTGGTGCGCGAACTCTTCGTCGAGCTCATGGTTGAGTTGCTCGGGGCGAAAAACATTGCGCCATCGCTTGTACCAGGGCATTGGAGCCGGTTTTCCGTTACGAGTAGCGCAGAATGCGGTCAACGCCGCGGGTTAAACGTGACCAGCTTTCATGCTCCGCGGCGAGCTGCTTCTCGCCGTGGGCGGTGATTGAGTACATTTTGGCTTTGCGGCCTTTATCGGTGATTTCCCATTTTGCGGAGATCCATCGGTCCTGCTCCAAGCGGTGGAGGGCGGGGTAGAGCGACCCTTCTTCGACCTGTAACAGCTCATTCGAGACCGTGTGAATGAGTTCGAGCAAACCGTAGCCGTGCAGGGGACCTCGTGATTTGAGCATGCGCAGAATGAGCAGGGTAAGCGTGCCCTGAAGTTTGTCGTTCGGGCTTTTGGGCATGGTCGGAAGTAAGCTAGCTAGGTATACATTAGAACCGCGGGGTGCGTTTGTCAAGCGCGGCTGCTTGCACGAATCTATTCGGCTGGTCGCAATGCTTTCAACTTTGCCCGCCACTCTTCCCCGAACAGCTCGGTTTGGCGGTTTCCGCTGAAGAGTGGATGATCGACAATCACCTGGCCCAGCCCATAATCCGATTGCGGCGCGGGACTTTTTGCAGGGTTGCGCTTGCCGCTGCTTTTGGCATTTGCTCGACGAGTTCCGGAGTGGAGCGACTCGGCCGAATCTTCGGTTTGCATGAGCGAAGCACCTCGAATGGGGACCAAGAAGCCGCCTGCTGCCGAACTGGCAAGCCGCTAAGATGCAGCGTTCACTGCATTGCCCTCGGTCCCACTGTTTCTCTTCGGCGTGAGAGAAGAATCGCTGTACCCTATGCCGTTCCAGGCAAGCTGCGAGCCGAAAAAAGCATCCCAGCTATCGTTCGCAACCCCGTGGCGGCGCGTCCGGTCTTCCAGTCCCCTGGTGCAGGGTCAAGACTTCATTGGCAAAACAAGCTATGGCGGTTTGCTCTTCAAGGTGAGCGAATTGCGGCGCGTGGTCCGCGTCCCAGGTTCCTTCGGAGGTGTTCAGTGGGTATCGTGTTTGCGCGCGTCTTCGTTCCAACCCTCGCGCGCGTCATGAGCCGCCTTGTCGAGCTTCCGTCCTACGGCGGCCGCAGCCTTATCTGCTTTGACCGCGGCTCGGTGCGCGACTTGGCCGGCTTTACCTGCAGGGGTGTTTGCATCGTGACGACGCTGCGCCTCTGTTTCATGAGGCCCACAGCCATCAATGATCACGATTGCCGCGAAGGTCAGCGCAGCCAGATACCGTGCCCGCATGTCTGTTCGACGTCTATGAGCGGCAAACGTGACGGGAAGCAAGAAATCTTAAGCACCCATATCGAAATAGAACCCATAATGCTTTGCGCAGCCCGGATTCATCGCCGCGCCGCACGCAGCTATGGCGGTTTGCCCCTAAGCTGAGGCGTGTGCCCGTTCGAATTTGTGTCGCCCTAAGTTTTGCAACCGTTCAGTGCATTTGGTGTTTGCGCGCGTCCGTTCGAGGGGCAGAAGTGCTAACTGCAACAGGAAGCGCGAAGCTAGATGCCACGATACGAGTGTCCAATCTGCAAATACAACGCCCGATAATTTACGGCCGCCGCAAAATCAACTATCGACACTCTAAAGCATTTTGTCGAGCGTCACGGCAACCAGCCGCTGCATTGCGAGAAACAGTCCGTTGGTTGCTGGTTGAGGGACGCTGCACGCTCGCTCCATGGTGTGAAATTCGGAGACATTTCCTGATTCCGAGCCACGATCTTATTCCTGGGCTAACAAAGCGGATTTTCATTGGAATACAGAAACAGCACGTCAACCAGATACTCTGCGCCACGGCAGCTTGTCATCGAGGCGAGACCAACGCAACAGCGACCTTCTTATTTCGAGATCGCAAATCCCGAGATTCCGCGTATATTGCATCAGCTTCCGAACCGCTTACGGGTGCTTGACGTGGGCTGTGGTTCTGGCGTGCACGGCGCAGAGCTGCAGCGTAAATACCAGCACTTTGTAACGGGCGTTGACATTTCCGAAGACTCGATTCGTAAAGCTAGATCGCGCCTTCATGACGCTTACGTCGCTGACGTTGAGCATCCGGAGAAATACCCGTTCAAGAATGCAGACGCCTTCGACATCATTGTCTTCTCAGACATTCTCGAACATCTTTGCAAACCGCATGAAGTTCTAAGAGCGCATGTTGCCTTTCTCAAACCGCAAGGCCGCATCGTGGTGTCGATTCCCAACGTTGCCATCTGGAATGTGCGTTTGGAGCTATTATCCGGGCGTTTTACGTATCGCGAAACTGGAACACTTGACAGAACGCACATGCGCTTTTTTGATCGGCGCAGCTATGGGGAACTGCTCGCCAGTGCAGGTTTGCAAGTGGAAAGAATGAGCATTACACCCGGGATCTTACGTCCATTCGTCCCGGTGATCAAGCAACTGTACCGACATGACAAAGAGTACACCGCGACCGCCAATTCCCCCTGCATCATGGATTCCGGCGCGTACAGGCTGTACTGCCGTTTCGGATACCCTGTCGAACGGCTGATCTGTCAGGTCTGCCCAGGGCTGCTCTCGTTCCAATACGTGTCTCTGTGCCAAGTGGTATGACCGGCTCTGCACAGCACAGTGCATGACTGCTGCTGCGACCGGGCCAATTCTGCAACCGCAACCTGACGCCGTTATGACCGGCGTCCTCGCTGTCGTGCTGGCCATATTCGGCGACCTGTATGGGTTCGAGTTGCTCGCCACAGTGGTCACCGTTCTCGCCGCCTTCAGGCTGTGTTCCTTCGGCGAGCGCGTTTTCGAACGCCTTGAACAAGTCGGCTCTCAATTGGCAAGGCATCGCCGAGTCGCCGCCCTCAGTGTAGGTGTAGCGGCCTTTCTCATCCGGCTTGCCATCCTGCCGGTCGACCCAGTGCCGCACCCGGTACTGGCCGACGAATTCAGTCATCTTCTGCTTGCCGATACCTTTGCTCACGGGCGTCTCACGAATCCATCTCATCCGCTCTGGCACAGCTTCGAGACCCTTCACGTTATTCCGCTTCCGACATACAACTCAATGTACTTTCCAGGTCCCGCTCTGCTGCTGCTCCTCGGGCAAGTGGTTTTCGGCTTACCGTGGTTCGGCGTGCTCATCGGGACTGGCATGTTATGTGGTCTGATCTGCTGGGCTCTCCAGGCGTGGTTTCCACCGCGCTGGGCTCTTTTGGGCGGCATTATCGCGGTCCTGAAAATTGGGCTGGTGAGTTACTGGATCGACAGTTACTGGGGTGGAACGTTCGCTGCAGTCGGGGGAACGCTTGTTCTCGGCGCATTGACTCGTATGTGCCGTAAACCAAGCGTCGGGCTCGCTCTAGTGCTTTCGCTTGGGATCGGCATGCTCGCTAACTCGCGTCCCTACGAGGGATTGGCGTTTTGCGTACCTGTTGTTATATACCTTGCCGCGTGGCTCTTCAACGCGAGATGGCCGCCACTTAAATCAAAACTCATCCGTTGTGTCGCTCCCATTGCCGTCTCCTTGGCGTTTGTCGCGGTTGGGATGGGAACCTATTTCGCCGCTGTCACCGGGAGTCCCACCCGGCTGCCGTATCAGGTAAACCAGGAACGGTACGGCTGGCCAATGACGCTGCCGTGGACGAAAATTCATTACGTGCAACACGACCGCAAGGAGTTTGCCGAATATTTCGACTACGAGCTGCGCGAGCGAATGTCTTTCCAATCGCCCTCACTATTCTTCGCGGGGATAGGCATGAGATTGCAGCAGGATTGGAGGTTCTTCGTCGGCCCCGCGCTTACGATCCCGCTTTTGTTCACCCGCCGAATACTCCGGGCGCGTAGGTTGCGGCCCGTGTTTGTCGTCGGAACAGCGGTTCTCGTGGCTGGATATGCTGAGCCGCATTTCCCTCATTACCTCGCGCCGGCCACATTGCCCATCTTCGCCGTGATCGTGCAAGGGTATCGCCACTTGCGTCGCTTCAGATTCCGCAATATCGATCTCGGAGTAAGACTCGCCCGTGCCATCCCGCTGATCCTCATCTCCGTCGTGAGCTTTCGGTTACTCTCGCGCCCTTTGGGTTTTGAGGTGCCGAGATTCGGCGGTTATACGTCGTGGTGCTGCAAGGTTGACGGAAACGTTAACCAAGACCAAATCGTGCGCCGGTTACCGCAAGGAAGACGGCATCTCATTCTCGTGCGCTACTCGCCGACGCATAGATGGGTTGAAGAATGGGTGTATAACCGCGCTGATATCGATGAAGCGCGTGTTATCTGGGCAAGAGAGCTTGGAAGCATACAAGACCAGAAGTTAATACAATACTTCCATGATCGGCAGGTTTGGCGTTTCGAGCCAGATGCGACTCCGCAGAAGCTTACTCGTTTGCAAACCGTAACTGGCACTCGATGTTGTCGGACGAACGAACTCCTGCCCACAGCCAAGCTTATCGGCCAATGAAGCGGAATCAATTCGGCTGCCCGGTGCGAACAGAAACTCCCAACGACGGCAAAGCAGGTTCTCGAGAGGGTATAAAACATTTTGTGTAAGAAGCGTTCTCCGAGAATAAGGAGAACGAAATGGCAGAAGAGACGAATGGCTTGAATGCGGCGCTGGACGAGCTGCTGAAGGGCAAGAAGACGGAAGAGATTGTGGGCCCGAACGGGCTGCTAAAGCAGCTCACGAAAGCGCTGCTGGAACGGGCCATGAATGCCGAGTTGACACATCACCTCGGTTACGAGAAGGGGCAGCCGGAAGGCGGTGGCAGCGGCAACAACCGCAACGGCACGAGCCGCAAGACCGTGCAGGGTGACTTTGGTTCGACTGAGATCGCAGTGCCGCGCGATCGCAACGGGAGCTTCGAGCCGCAGATTCTGCCCAAGCACGAGCGGCGCTGGAGAGGCTTCGACGACAAGATTATCTCGATGTACGCGCGTGGCATGAGCACGCGCGATATCGAGGCGCATTTGCGCGAGATGTACGGGGTAGACGTCAGCGCCACGTTGATCAGCCAGGTCACCGAAGAAGTGATGGGGGAGGTGCGCGTTGGCAAAGCCGCCCGCTAGAGCCGCTCTACATGGTCGTGTATCTGGACGCGCTGATGGTGAAAATGCGGCATGAAGGGCGGGTTGAGAACCGGGCGGTATTCGTCGCCATAGGGGTAACCATGGAGGGTGCGAAAGAAGTGCTGGGATTGTGGACCAGCTCGAGTGAGGGAGCCAAGTTGTGGCTGCAGATTGTGACGGAGATTCGCAACCGCGGCGTGGCCGATATCCTGGTGGCCTGGGTGGACGGGTCGAAAGGCTTTCCGGAAGCTATAGCGACGGTGTATCCGCGAACGGAAGTGCAGCTTTGCATTGTGCACATGGTGCGGAACAGCTTGGCGTATGTGAACTGGAAAGAACGCAAGGCGGTGGCGGAGGATCTGCGCTGCATCTACCGTGCTGCGACGGTTGAGGCGGGCATGGCGGCGCCACTGGGCCGGCATTAGCCCGCAGTTCGCCTATCCGGAAGAGATCCGCCGGGCGATCTACACTACCAACCTTGTCGAATCGCTGCACATGAGGTTGCGGAAGGTCATCAAAACGCGTGCCTCTTTTCCGAACGAGGATTCAGCTCTCAAGCTGCTGTATTTGGCGTTGCGCAACATCGCGCAGCGCTGGCGGCCGGCACCCAACTGGCGCACTTCCTTGAACCATTTCCTGCTGCTGTGGGGAGATCGTATCGAGGCCGCCCGGGAGAGAGGCGGCCGCTAACGAAAAGCCTCCGCGCCTACGGCGCTCCGGCTTCCGTTAGCAAATTTGGAATAGCAACTTTAATATCAAAGAAAGGAACAAAACTGGAGAACAGCGACTTACACAAAATTCACGAACCTACCGTCTGGTGGGTCAAAATTCGACTCTCGAACGGCGTTGTGGGATGGACTGACAATGCCTCCAATTTCGGCAACAAGGATGCTTGCGGATAGCTATCCCTTTTCTCTAGCGGCGATCCGACGCGCGCGAATCACCCACGGGTCTCAGGCCCACCTTCGCGCCATCTCGCGATTGATCAGAAAATCAACTTTCCCGGTCATTTCGGAAATCTTGACCGTCATCTCTTCCATCTTGGTTTCGATCCGCCGCATTCGTTCGTCCGATTCCGCCATGCTTTTCGTGCCGCTCCAGCCATCGCGTGTGTTAAACCACGGCTGGCTCATACGCGTTTCGAGCTGAGCCATCACCATAAACGAATCCTCCAGCTCGCGGCGCGCCTTGTCGAGCGCCTCAACTCGGCCCTCCATGTCGTTCCGCCATTCCCGGTTGCCGTTGCCTTCGGCGATGTTTCTAGACTAGCGATTACGAATGCCCGCTACAATGACAGCATTCAACCGCCCGCGCCTCCGCTCGACACTTTTCCCGTCCTCGACGTCGGATGCGGTATCAACAAATATCCCGGCGCGATTGGCATCGATCGCAATGTCAACACGCGCGCTGACCTGATCGCAGACATCGATCGCTTCCCTTGGCCGCTCGCCGACAACTCCTTCCGTGAAGTGCGCGCGATTCACGTCATTGAACACGTCTTGGACGTCATCCGCACGGTCGAAGAGATCCACCGCGTGCTCGCGCCCGGCGGCCGCGCGGTCATCGTCACCCCGCATTACACCGACTTCAGTTCCTTTTGCGATCCCACCCACCGCTGGCACCTCAATAGCTTTTCTCTGCGTTACTTCGGCCCAGCGAGCGGCGGGTTCGGCTACTACTCGGAAGCGCGCTTTCGTGAGATTTCGACCAGATTGAAGTTACTTGCTTTATGGAGATACCTCGGGTTCGAACTCCTGGTGAACCGCTCACGCTGGTTCCGCCGCTTCTGGGAGTTCTATCTTTGCTATCTCATACGAGGCAAAGTCATCGAATGGCAACTCGAAGCGCGCAAAGACCGCCCGGATCGAGACAGTTTGGATCGATTCATCCCAGCCAATTGCTCTGGAAGTTGACCGATGCGGCCCGCCAATTTCGGGAGCGCCGCACCTTGTCTGCCGACGCGGCCCTCGGACGCCGCGGCGAGGATCTCGCGCACCGCTACTTGCAAAGCGCGGGATTGCAGGTCGTCGCCCGCAATTACCGGCCCAACGAGGGCGATTCGGAAGTGGACATCATCGCGCGCCAGGGTGACACGGTCGTCTTCGTCGAAGTGAAGTCCCGTGCATCGGCCGAATTCGGCGACCCCGAACGCGCCATCGACACAGAGAAAAAGAAGCAGATTGTCCGCGCCGCCCGCACTTACGCCACGCGCGCCGGCGTGCCTTGGACGCAAGTCCGCTTCGATACGATTTCCATCGTTTTTACCACTCCGCCCTCCATCGTCCACCAGCAGGACTCGTTTTTCAGCGGCCGCGCGCAGTAGCGCAAAGGTCGCGGATGCGCGCCCGAGGCATGAAAAGGAACCCGCTGCTCTGAGCGCACAGAGCGTCTGGTGCTCGTAGTCCGCGCTTGGGAAAGGCGGGCGCGCCAAGCGCACAGCCGATTGGTGGCGTTGTGCGCGATGAAATGTAGACCGCGGCCGTTTTGCGCGAGTCCCTTAGGGGCGGCAATCGAATCGGGAAGTAACCGGATAGACTTGAAACGACGCCAGTTTCTGTAGTGCCTTACGCCGCGCTCCTTTCTTGCCGAAGCCCCGGACGTGCGCCTTATGCGCGCTTGGCGGCATGGCTCGCCTTGGCAGTGGGGTTCGCGTTCCCTGGCCGCGCTCTCGATCCTGGCAAATCTCTCACGCAATACGCCCATCGCATCTGGGGTCAGGAAGAGGGCCTGTTTCAACCCACTATCTATTCGATTCTGCAGACCCGCGACGGCTTTCTTTGGCTCGGCACGCAGGACAGCCTAATTCGTTTCGATGGCTTGCACTTCCGCGAGTTCGATGATGGCCATTCCGCGCTTCACCAGAGTCTGATTCACGCGCTGGCCCAAGATCGAGAAGGCAATCTGTGGGTGGGATCGCTCGGAGCGGGCGTGGCGAAGATCGCGCCCGATGCCGCCCTCACCAGGTTCACCACCCAACAGGGCTTGCCCAGCGATTCAGTGTTCTGCATCGCTACGGATTCACAAGGCGCAGTCTGGATCTGCACCAGTCAAGGCCTGGCCCGGTTCGCAAGCGGCCGTTTTCGCGTGTTCACCGCCGCCGACGGCCTTGCGTCGGACGGCGTTCGCGCCACTTGCGATGCCAAGGACGGCACGCGCTGGGTCGCCGGTCTCGATTTCGGATTGAGCCGCTCAAATGGTGCGCGATTTAGTCCTTATGTGAGCCCCTCGATTTCGCCGCTCGACAACATCACGGCGCTTGAATGCGGCAGTGACGGCAGCGTTTGGGCGGGAACCGCGTCGGGCTTGCTCCAGATTCACAACGGCTCCTCCCGCTTGTTCACCACGCGCGACGGTCTACCCGATAACGCCGTCTCGGCGCTCGCGCAAAACTCCGACGGCGATCTTTGGGTGGGAACCAATGACGGAATCAGCCGCTTCCGGAACGGTGAATTCAGCATTTACCGCACACGCGACGGGCTCTCGCACAGTTTGGTGCTCTCGCTGTATTTTGACCGCGAAGGTAGCCTCTGGGCGGGCACCAAAGATGGCTTGGACCAACTCACCGACGGCAAGCTCACGCCTTATACGGTCGAAGACGGCATGGCCAGCAACGAGGCGGGCCCGGTCATTGAGGATGCATCCGGCCATCTGTGGATCGGGACCCTCGGTGCCGGTCTCAATTCGTTCGACGGCCGAGGCTTCCGCCGCCTGACTGCCGCCAATGGCCTGCTAAGCAACACCATTCTGAGCCTGGAATTGGACAGGCGGCAGGGCGATCTGTGGGTCGGCACGAACAAGGGCTTGAACCGTTTGCGAAACGGAGCCGTCGTCGCAAGCTTTACGCAGAGCGACGGCCTGCCAGGGTCCTCGGTGAACGCGCTTCTGATCGATTCTCAAGGCACGCTGTGGGCTGGAACGAACAACGGTCTGAGCCGTTTCGACGGTCGCAAGTTTAGGCGCGCCGGCATTCCTTCGGTATCCCAAGGCAAGCAGATCGTGGCTCTGGCCGGAGGCCATGCCGTTCGCCTGTTCGTCAGTACCGAACCTCCGGATCTCTACTACACCTTGGCCGATCCAGGCAGCAATTCCGTCGGCCATCACCCGCTTGACGTCTTGCACCCCGTCGATTGCTATTACCTCGATCATGTCCGTCACGCTGCCTGGATGGGAACGCTCGGATCCGGGCTTGTGCGCTGGGAAAACGGAAAGCTGACGCACGTGCGCGTGAAGGACGGACTCTACGACAACCGCATCTACAGCATCCTGCGCGACGACAACGCTAATTTTTGGATGGCTTCGAGCAAAGGCATTTTCCGTGTGAGTCAAAAAGAACTGGAAGATTTCGCGGACGGCAAGCTGCGCACAGTCACGAGTATTCCGTTCAGCACGGGGCAACTTCGATTCGAGTGCCGATCCGGTGTTCAGCCCGCCGCGTGGCGCACGCATGATGGGCGCCTCTGGTTCTCTACTACCAGCGGCTTGGTGGTCATCGATCCCAATCGCCTGGTCACGGACACGGTCCCTCCGCCTGCCGCGATCACCGCGGTTCTCGTCAACGGCAGCCGCGCCGATGGCCAACGCCCCTTGCGCCTGAAGCCCTTCGAAAAAAATCTTGAGATCCGCTACGCGGGCCTCAGTTTTGTCTCGCCCGAAAAAGTCGCCTTCCGTTATAGGCTGAATGGATTCGATAAGACGTGGACGGATGCCGGTTCGCGCCGCGAGGCATTCTTCACCAATCTGCCGCCCGGCAATTTCCGCTTCGAAGTGATGGCGCGCAATGCCGATGGCGTCTGGAGCCGTCGCGCCTCCGCGCTCGATTTCACCATCGATCCCCGCTTTTATCAGCGCATCTGGTTTTTTCCACTCGTGGCCGTGCTGTTGGCGCTCGCAGTTTTCGCTTCGTACCGCATGCGCATCCGGCGCCTGAAGCTCGCCTTTAATTTGGTCCTCGCCGAGCGCAGCCGCATCGCGCGCGAGCTCCACGATACTCTGCTTCAAGGTCTTGCCGGGGTGACCATGCAACTGCAGGCGCTGTGGACCCGCATGCCGCCGTCGAAAGACAAGCAGTTCCTGCGCGACATCATCCAAGACGCCGGCCGATGCTCCGCCGAAGCGCGCGAATCGCTCTTCGATCTCAGAACCACTCAGCGGCCGCACGAGTTTAGCGAAAAACTTGCCGAATTGGCTCGTCAGGCAGCGGACCGAAAGCCGATTTCGCTCCGCTTACGCTTGCAACCGCTCTCGTTGAGTAGCATGCCCGATACCGAATTTCAGCTCTTGCGCATTGCGCAGGAAGCCATCTCGAACGCTCTCGCCCACGCCGAAGCGCAAGCCATTGACGTTCGGCTCGAGGTTGAGAAAGGCACGTTGCGCCTTTCGATCGAAGATGATGGAATCGGCTTTGAAACGCGATGCCTCAGGTCCGGCCGGCCATTATGGCTTACTCGGAATCCAGGAGCGCGCGGACGAAATTCGAGCGCGCCTCACGATTGCGAGCAGCAGCCGTTCCGGCACTCGCGTTCTGGTCGAACTGCCGCTTTCGCCTTCGATCATTCCCGAGGGTAACGCTGAGACCCGGTTCGAACATCAGACTAGGTAGGGGAAAATTGCATCGGATGAGCATCAGCATCCTTACCGTCGACGATCACGAACTCGTGCGCAAGGGCATCGCCGCCATTCTGTCCACCGAAACTGATATGCGTCTGGTGGCTGAGGCCGCCACGGGCGAAGCGGCCGTTCGCCTGCATCGCACGGCGCAGCCCGATGTCACGCTAATGGATCTGCGGCTGCCCGATAAGAGCGGCGTCGAGACCACGCGCCAGATCCGCAACGAAACTCCCAACGCCAAGATCATCGCTTTGACGTCCTACGACGGCGACCAGGATATCTATCGCGCGCTCGAGGCTGGCGTCCGCGGTTATCTGCTCAAGGAGATGGTTCACAGCGAGATCGTCCGCGCCATCCGCATGGTGCATGCAGGCAAGCGTTTCATCCCGCAGGAAGTCACGCAACAACTCAACGGCTTTTTCCCGGAAGTGGCCCTGACGCCGCGCGAAATCGAAGTGCTCAGCTTCGTCGCCCGCGGGTTCGGCAACAAAGAAGTCGGCGATGTGCTCGGGACCGCTCCGGGCACAATCAAGGCGCATGTGCAAAGTATTCTGAGCAAGCTCGGCGCCAAGGACCGCACTCATGCGGTCACGATCGCGCTCCGGCGCGGCATCATTCACCTGCATTCGCCCGACCTCGCCGCCTCCATTTTGAACGGCTGATTTTTCCGCGCTCTATTCTGCTCCTTGAACGCTTCCGCTCAGACCTTCAGCCAAGAGGGCAGCAAGCTGGTCGGCAGCGGCGCAGTCAACAATCCCAGCGCCTGGTCGGCCGTGATCGGCAACTACGGAGCTCCCGCCGTTGTTTCACGCCTGAGCTGTCGCCAAAGGCGGCTTTCTGCGTTTGGGACGCAGAGGGGATTACCCAGACTTTCACGCTATGACGTTTGCGAAAGTGGGAATCGAAAACAAGGGCAATCTATAATTCTTGATTCGACCTCATGGGGGCTTTTCGGCGGCCAGCGACTCGCGCCTTAGCGACGGTCGTGCTCTTGTTCGCAGGCGCTGCCATGGCTTGGGCTCAAACCGACGAGATTCAGGTGTATGACGCGGAGATCTCCCAACCGGGTATTTTCAATCTGACCTGGCACAACAACTTCACTCCTATTGGGCTGAAGACGCCTGCATTTCCTGGTGGATTGGTTAACAATCACAACCTCAACGGCGTCACCGAATGGGCCTACGGCGTCACGGACTGGTTTGAGGCGGGACTGTATCTTCCCTTGTACAGCGTTTCTGCGGCGCGCGGTCCATCCATCAACGGCGGCAAAATTCGATTTCTATTTGTAAAGCCCCATGCAGCAGACCGGAAGTTCTTCTATGGCTTGAATTTCGAATTTAGCTACAACTCGGGACACTGGGATCCGCGCACATATACCTCCGAAATTCGTCCAATCGTCGGTTGGCACCTGAAGCCATGGGACATCATCATTAATCCGATTCTCGACAACTCATGGTATGGAGGTTTCAAGAGTCTTGAGTTCGTACCCGCAACGCGAGTGGCATACAATCTCAACCCAAAATGGGCCGTCGCCGTCGAGGAATACGAGGATGATGGACAATTGCGAAATCTTTTCCCGGCGCGGCAGCAGTTCCATCAGCTCTGGGGAGTGTTCGACCACGCTGCCAAATACGTTCACATCGAGGGAGGAGTGGGCTTTGGGCTGACGCCTGAAACGGACAAGGTGACCTTGAAACTGATGCTCTCCAAGGATTTGAACTCGAAGAAAGAGACTCATCCGACGCCCAAGCCCCCGCAGTAGACTGACCGTCTCCACGCTTTCGCCGTTTTGAAGCAAGTCTCTGGTTCTAAAGTGAAGGAATGCGGCATGTTCTGGCGCGTGTGATCGTTTCCATCGTTGCCACGCTGGCCGTTTTGTACGTGATCGATTACGCGGTACTGCGGTATCGAGTTGCCGGAAATAAGAACCCGTACGGCACGGTCACCGTTCGTCCCTACTATGCCGTGCCCCGCAAAGATCATCGAACCGAGTTCATGTTAGACGATCCCTACGACCAGACCTGCGTGCATTCGCTGTTCCCTCATTTCGGCGACCCTCCGTGCTGGTATCTGACTCGTCACCAGCAACCGCGGATCAATATGTAAGGACATGATGTGCCCGGCGTTCCGCTCCGAAGCATGTGGCGCAGGCAAGCGGCGCACGTGGTGATTAGTGTCCCGTTCGCTGGACGAAGCCCTGCTTAGCCCGCCATTCGAGCTTCTTTCCAGATCCTCGGATCAAAGCGGAACGGTACGGGTTCAGTCGGCCGAATGCGGTGAACGTCTTGCATGCAGCGGATTGAGCAAGTAGTTAAATTCTGCTCGGCTAAACCTTGCGAACCCCGCATTTCGGATTGGAGCCCAACAATAGAAAAGGCGGCGTGGGAATACACGCCGCCCTCGGGGCTGTGGTGCGAAGCGCAACAGGTTGTTCTCACAAAATTACCGGCACGGCCGAAGATGTCACGATTTCTTGGGGGCACAGGCGGGCCGAACAGCAGGCGAATACGCCGAATTCTAAACGAACATCAACACCCATACGTCTTTTCAATGTGTCCCGGCTTTTTTGCCTGCTGGCCATTGGTGCATCTGCCCTCGCCGCTACCCCCACGGCGGACCAATTGATCACGCATGTTCAGAACCGCTACAACGGACCCAAAACGCTATCCGTCCATTTTGTCGAGAGTTATAGCATCGAAGGACACCGCCGCCCGCCCGAAACGGGAAACCTGATTCTCCGAAAGCAAGGCAAAATGCGCTGGGAATACACCCATCCCGCGGGGAAGCTATTCATTTCGGATGGCAAAAACGTATTCCTATATACCGCTGAGGACAATAGAGTAGAAAAAGTTCCTTTGAAGGACACTGAAGATATGCGGGCGCCGCTCGCTTTCCTCTTGGGGCATTTGGACATGAAAAAGGAATTCGGAGCCTTCCAGGTGCGCGCTGGCGACGGCGGGGCCTGGTTGGAAGCATCGGCCAAGAGCGACCGCTTGCCGTACGAAAACGTCGAGATGTTGATTGCGCCCGACGGCTCGATCATCGATTTGAAGGTGCTTGGCCGCGACCAATCGGTCCTCGAATATGCATTCACCGATGAGCGCCTGAACCCGCCCGTCAACAATGCTCTTTTCCACTTTCAAACCCCGCCAGGCGCCGAAGTGGTGAACGCGGTCGATTTCGCCTCTCAACAGGAACATTAAAAACCAGTGGCTGAATTTCTTCTCCGATACGCCGACCCGCGCGGCCAGATGCACGAGCTGGTGACCGACGCTTCCAGCGAGCGCGACGCACGGGACCGCCTCGCGCAGCAAGGTTATCTCGTCTATTCTGTCCGCGCGAAGGATTTCGGCGCGCGATTGGGCGGAGTCGGCCGGCGTCCGAAGATAAATCTCGAAAAGTTCCTGATCTTCAATCAGCAATTCGTGACTTTGGTTCGCGCAGGACTGCCGATTCTGCAAGGCCTCGATTTGCTCGCCGACCGTCTCACGGATGAAAAGCTCGGCCGTCACATCCGCGCCGTTCGCGACGAGGTCAAAACCGGCACAGTCCTTTCCGATGCCTTCGCCAAACAGGGCGTTTTTCCGCCGATTTACGTCACCTCCGTGCTCGCCGGTGAAAAGAGCGGCGCGCTTGTCGAGGTGCTCGAGCGCTTCATCACCTATCAGCGGCTGGCCCTCTCGCTCAAGAAAAAGCTGCTCGTTTCGCTGCTCTATCCATCTGTCCTGCTCTGTTTGGTCATCGGGCTGATCGTCTTTCTGGTCGCCTATGTCGTCCCCAACTTCGCTGCCCTCTACACCAGCATGGAAGCGAAACTGCCCGCCGCCACGCGCGTGCTGATCGCCATTGGAACCACGGCCCGGAGCTATATCTTTTTCGGCGTCGATGCGCTCATCTTCGGCGGTGTCGCCGCTTATTTCTGGGCCCGGCGCGAATCGTCGCAGGAGCGCCTGGACACCTGGAAAGCTCGCTTGCCCCTCATGGGCGAAATCTGGACCAAATATCAGGTTGCGCAACTTGCGCGTGTGCTGGGCACTCTTCTAGTAGGAGGCATTCCGCTGGTGCAGGCGCTCGAAACCGCCGGCCGCTCGCTCGGCTCCGTGTTGATGAAGAAGGCTCTCGATCGAGCCGCGGTGCTCGTGCGCGAAGGCAAGTCGCTTTCATCTGCGCTCACCACCACGAAGATTTTTCCGGATTTGGCAATTGACATGATGGAAGTAGGGGAGTCCACCGGCGCCTTGCCGCAAATGCTGGCGAGCGTGGCGGAGTTCTACGAGGAGGATGTGTCCACGCGGATGACTGCTGTGCTCTCCTTAATTGAGCCGGCAATTATGATTTTCATGGGTATTTTTGTGGCCTTTGTGCTGGTGGCGCTCTATCTGCCCATCTTTTCACTCGCGGACACGGTCAGGTAAATGGCGACAGAAACTATCAAGCTGAAAGACCCTATAGACGAAGCCGCTCACGCGCAAAGCATCGCGCGCCGCTATTGCTGCGATTTCGTCGACCTCAAGACTGCCAAAATCAACCACGAGCTCTTTCGAACCGTGCCCGTGGACCTGATGTTCCGCTATCATTTTGTCCCCCTGCAGGCGCAAAACGGCACGCTAGAGATTGCGCTTTCCGACCCGCGCCAGATCGTGCTCATCGACGAGCTCTCGGTGCTGCTCTCGAAGAAGCTCAAGATCAAGGTCGCCACTTATTCGCAAATTTCCGACCTGCTCAAGAAAACCGAGCAATCCCAGCGCGTGCTCGAAGAAGTCACCGAAGGCTTCACGCTCGACGTGGTCGGCGATGACGAGGCTGCCGACGAGAATCTTTCGATTGACCGCCTCACCTCCGACGAAGGCAATATCGCGCCGGTCATCAAGCTGGTCGACACCACCATTTTCAACGCGCTCGAGCGGCGCGCCAGCGACATTCACATCGAAACGCGCGACCAGGAGCTTGCCATCAAGTACCGCATCGACGGCGTCCTGCAGTATGCGATGAGCCCGATCGGCAAGGAATGGTATTCCGCCGTCATATCGCGCATCAAGGTCATGAGCGAGCTCGATATCGCCGAGCGCCGCGTCCCGCAAGACGGCCGGTTCCGCGTGCGCTACAAAGGCCGCCTGATCGATTTCCGCGTCTCGATCATGCCGACCATCTACGGCGAGGATGCCGTGCTTCGTGTGCTCGACAAAGAGTCGATGAGCGAGAAATTTTCGCGCCTCACGCTCGACGTGGTTGGTTTTTCCGAGCAGGACCTGACAAAATTCCGCCGCTACATCAAGGAACCCTACGGCATGGTGCTCGTCACAGGCCCTACTGGATCCGGCAAAACCACTACGCTTTATGCGGCGCTGAGCGAAATCAAGAATGACGAGGACAAGATCATCACTATCGAGGATCCGGTCGAGTATCAGATCAAAGGCATCACCCAGATTCCGGTGAACGAGAAAAAAGGTCTCACCTTCGCCCGCGGTCTTCGCTCCATCCTGCGCCACGATCCCGATAAGATCCTGGTCGGCGAAATCCGCGACCAGGAAACCGCGCAGATCGCCATCAATGCCGCGCTCACCGGCCACTTGGTCTTCACTACCGTCCATGCCAACAACGTGCTCGACGTGCTAGGCCGCTTCTTAAACATGGGCGTCGAGCCTTATAATTTCGTCTCTTCCTTGAACTGCATCCTCGCTCAGCGCCTGGTGCGCATCATCTGCCCGCACTGCCGGGAGCGCGTCACCTACGATGACGAATATCTCGTCGAAAGCGGGCTTAATCTCGCGGAATGGCGCCAGTTTCCATTCTACGAAGGGCGCGGTTGCATGGAGTGCAGTGGAACCGGTTTTCGAGGCCGAACCGCCATCCACGAATTGCTGGACCTGACCGAAAAGATCCGCGAAATGATTCTGGAGCGAAAAGCCACTTCGGAAATCAAGCGTGCCGCGCGAGAAGACGGTATGACGTTCCTGCGGCATTCGGCGCTTGATCGCGTGAAAGAGGGGATCACGACGCTAAAAGAAGCAAACAAGGTGACGTTTATTGAAGGCTAGAGGTTCGTTTACGAGTGGTGGCGCGCTTGTGCCTGCCTGGGTGGACCGGCTTCAGCGCTGGATCTCCGAGCCGCCGCCGGATCAACTGTTCGAAATCAGCGAGACCTGTCTCGCTGGCGCTTCTCCGCGCAGTCCCAGCCAGAGCCGGCAAGAAATCCTCGGTGAGCGCGCGCTCGCGCCTTCGCCTAGCTCGCCGAATTTACTAAAACCGCACTTATTCCGCGAGGCGTTGCCGCGAGTCTCCGGAGCCCTTACCCCAAAACGCCTCGGGAGCGCTGTCGTAATTCCCGACTACGCCGTGCGCATGGCGATTTTGGATTTCGAACAGTTTCCAGCCGGAGAACAGGAGCGCGCGGCTCTGCTGCGCTTCCGTTTGCGTAAAAGCGTGCCGTTCCATATCGACGAGGCGCAACTGGCCTACGCCATTCAGCTCGAGGAGCCAAAACGCATTGAGGTGCTCACGGTCGCTGTCGCGCGGCCGATTCTAGACGAGTACGAACGGCTCTTCACCGAAGCCGGCTATCGTGTGGGCCTAGTCATCCCCTCCTCGATTGCGACCCTGCGCCTCTGCGCGAGTGGAGACAGCGGACTGACACTCTTGGCCAAAGCCGCAGGGGCGACGCTTTCGGTTTTGCTGCTCGAGCGTGGGCGGGTGCGGGTGGTGCGCTCGCTCGATTTGGCCGGCAGCGAAGATGAAGAAGAGGCGGAGCGCGAAGATCGCAGCATCATGGCCGCCCTGCAACAGACGCTCGCCTACGCCGAGGACCAGATCGGGCAATCCGTGGGCCGGATCTTGCTGTGCGGCTTCGGCCAGGAAACCGATTCGCTCGGCCGGCTCGCGGAACGCGAGTTCGGCATACCCTACGCGCCGGTGCGTTCGAAATTCGGCATCGCCTCGCAAGAAAATGCCGGGTTGCTGGGCCTGTTGGAGCAGTACGCCGCATGACCCTTCTCGCTTCGCCTCGAACCATCAATCTGGCCTCGCAGCCGTTCCGGCGAGAGCGCGCGCAAAACGCCGCCTATGCCCTGATTTCGGCGGTTTTGGTCTGCACGCTGCTGGTCCTCGTCATCATGATTCTGCACGAGCGCTCGCGCGCTGCCGACCTGCGGCGCGAAATCGACGCCGAGACCACGGCGTTGCGGCGCTATCAAAGAGAAGATGCGCAGTTTTCTACCGTGCTGGCTAAACCCGAAAACGCCGACGTCTTTTCAACCAGCGTGTTTCTCAACGAATTGATCGCGCGCCGCGCCGTAAGCTGGACGCGCGTGTTCAAAGACCTGGGAACCGTGATGCCTTCCGACATGCGTCTGCTCGGAATTCGCCTTCCTCAGATACCAACGGAAGATGCGAGCGGCACGAATCACGTGCAACTCGACATGCTGGTGGGCACAGGCCGGCCCGACGCGGTGATTGATCTGTTGAAGAAATTGCAGGAATCAAGTCTTTTCGGCGCCGCAAGCGTGGTGACGCAACAGCCTCCAACGCAAAACGATCCGCTCTACAAGTTCCGGGTCATGGTGCCTTATGCCCAGAAACTTTGATTGGCTCGCAGGGCGCGCGAACGCGCAGCGGCGTGGCGTCCGTTTCTGGCTGCAGGTGACAGGCGCCACGCTTGCGCTGCTGAACGGCGTGGCGCTCTTTCTGTATCTCGATCCTCCGGGCGGATCTCGCGAAGCGCTGATCGAAGACAGCCGCCAGGTGCGTAATGAAATTGCCGCGGCACGCTCGAAAAGCGTGCGCCTCAAGAACATCACCGGGAAAGTCGAGCTGGGAAGCAGCGAATCGGCCGATTTCGAATCCAAATTTTTTCTGGCCAAGCGCGTGGCTTACGAGGACGTGATTGCGGAAATACAAAGAATGTCTGCCGCCTCCGGGTTGAAAGAACGCGATCAGGTCTTCACGGAAGAACCTATCGAAGGCACCGCCGATCTCTCGCTTCTGAACATCACGGGAAATTACGAAGGCACTTACGACAACCTGATGCGTTTTCTACATGAGGTGGACCGTTCGCCGATGCTGCTGATGCTCGATACATTGCAGGCCGCTCCGCAGCAGCATCCGGGAGAATTGACAACCTCCATCCGATTCCAGGCGGTGCTTCGCGAACCGCCGGCCGTCGTAACAGGAGCTCAGCCATGAGCGCCGCGAAGGGTACCACGATCTTCGGCATCCGCCTGGGCATCGATCCGAAATTCCTGGTCGGTGGAATGATCGCATTTGCTGCTTTGCTGTTCTGGTACAACTCGCGAGGCGATGACGAAGAGCCTAACGCGCCCGCCAACGTTCACACCGACTGCGCCGGCTGCGGTCAGCATGCCAAAATCGCACATTGCATCCGTCCGCCGGTCCACGTCCTCGAACGACCGCGGAACTTTGCGCCTGCGACCAATCGATCCAACGCGCGGCGATGTCGATCCAACCTTGCGGCTGGATCTTTTGCAGCGCCTGCAAGCGCTCGAAGAAGTGCCGGGCGGTCGCAGCCTGTTCGATCTGGGTCCCACCCCCGAGCAGGCGAAAGCACTGGCCGCGCAGATGCACGGTCCCACCATCGTGCCCAAACAAGCGCCCGCGGTGCGACCTGTCATGGCGCCTTCAGGCCCTCCGCCGCTCAACATTCCGCTGAAGTTCTATGGTTACGTCAAGCCGAGCGATAATCGCGAGACCTGCCGCGGGTTCTTCATGGACGGAGATAACGTACTCGTCGCGACCGAAGGCGAAGTGCTGAAGCAGAAGTATAGGGTCCTCGAACTCTCCGCGAAAAGCGCGCGCCTCGAAGATATCCAATTGCGCCAGCAGGAGACGCTTCCCGTCGTGCCGGAGGCGGTGGCGCAATGAAGCGCACTTCCAAGATGCGGCGGAATGCGCAACGCGGCTCCGCGCTGCTGATCGTATTTGTGTTTGCAGCAATCATCGCCATCTCGTTGTATGCCGAAATGCCGATCGCAGCGTTTGAAGCCAGGCGCGAAAAGGAACAGTTGCTGATCGATCGCGGCCATGAGTATGCGCACGCTGTAAAGCTTTACGTGCGGAAATTCGGCAGCTATCCGCCCACCATCGATGCGCTCGAAGATACGAACCGGATGCGTTTCCTGCGCCACCGTTACAAAGACCCGTTTACCGGTAAGACGGATTGGCGCCTGCTGCACGCCGGCCCCGGCGGCATGTTGGTCGATTCGAAGGTGAAACCGCTCGGCCAACAAAATCAGAATCCCGCAGCCGCGACGCTCGGGCAGGGCTTGAGCTCAGGTTTCGGTTCGGTCAGCACCGCAACCAATAACAACACGAATTCGGCTTCGAACCCCGCTTCGTCACAGGGAGGTTTTGGATCGAGTTCCTTCGGTTCTAGCTCGTTCGGATCCAGCTCCTTCGGCTCGAGTTCCGATTCGAGCGAAGCAGTGGTTGTTCCTCCCGTCCCGAAGCGCCCGCCCGCCATTTCCGCGAACGGAAGTTCTTCAGGAAGCGCATCCAGTGAAACGGACAGCACCGCCGCGGTCCCGTCCCCCGCAGGCGAGCAGAGCCCGACGGCGCCGCTCCTGAGTCCCGGCGAGACGGACCAGATGGCAGGAAGTTCCAGCGAACCGGGCGCTCAGTCCGCCAATGCGTCTGCGGGCCAGAATGGGCAGCCGTCAGCCGGTGCGGCTTCGAACGGCGCAGGCTCGCAGGGCGCTTTCAGCAATCGCCCGCAGCAAACGCTGCTCCCCGGTTCCGGTACGCCGGGTGCAACCATGGGCGGTGGTGGTCTCGGCATCGCCGGCGTCGCGAGCATCGCGAAAGGCCACAGCATCAAGACCGTGAACGATCAATCGGATTACTCGCTCTGGGAGTTTTATTACGACCCGAGCAAGGATTCCACCAGAGGCGCTCCAGGGCAGGGCATGGGCGGTCAGCAAGGCACAACGCCCAACGGTGTGAACACGGGCGCGCAGCAAAACCAAAGCATTTTCGGCCAGAGTTCGACTTCGACTTTCGGCCAAAGCTCCAGCTTCGGCCAAACTTCCACTCAACCGATGCCGAACGCGACTTCTACGAATAGCAGCACCTCCACAAATCCGCCACAACAATAGCGCTCTTTGCCTTTTATTCGCCTATAATGTTCGTGTGGCCTCCGGCTATATCGAGCTGCATGCACGGTCCGCTTTCTCCTTTTTAGAAGGCGCTTCGCTGCCCGAAGAACTGGCGTCGCGGTGTGCGGAACTCGAACAGCCTTCCATGGCCGTCACCGATGCGCACGGCGTTTATGGCGCGCCGCGTTTCCACTTGTCCGCGCAAAAGCTTGGAATTCGAGCGCTCATCGGCGCTGAAATCAATTCACAGGAGAACAGCCGCAATACGCTGCTCGCCGAGAGCAGGCAAGGATATCAAAACCTCTGCCGCTTGATCACTCGGACCAAGTTTCGCGACGGCAAACCAGGCAAGCCGGAGAACCCGTTTGCCACTCGCGAGGATTTTGCGGAATACGCACCCGGCTTAGTCTGCCTGACCGGCGGCGATGAAGGACCGCTGGCGCAGGTGTTCCGGCAATTCGAAGGCCTGGCTGCGCGTGCCGAAGCCGAAAAACAACTCGACCTGCTGATTCAAACGTTCGGAGAAAAGAATGTTTTTATCGAATTGCAGCGGCACTCCCGGCGCGACCAGGAAGCGCGCAACCAGGCGCTGGTAGATGTTGCCCGCAGCCGGAAGCTGCCGCTAGTTGCAACGAACGGCGTCACGCATGCCACGGAAAACCGCCGCGAGCTGCAGGATGTGCTCACCTGCGTCCGCCACAAAACCACCATTGCGGAAGCTGGCCGCCTGCTGAGCCATAACTCCGAGCGGCACATGAAATCATCCGCCCAAATGCAGGCGTTATTTGCCGATCTGCCGGAAGCGATTGCGAACACCGGCGAACTCGCCACTCGTCTCGGCTTCACTCTGGCCAATTTGGGCTATCAATTCCCGCGCTATCCCGTCCCGCCCGGCGAGACCGAGATGTCCTATCTGCGCCAACTCGCAGATGCCGGCGCGCGCGGCCGTTATCAACCGTATTATGCGGCGGCGCAACGGCAGGTCGAACGCGAGCTCGCGCTCATCGACAAGCTGAACCTCGCGGGCTATTTCCTCATCGTCTGGGACATCGTCGATTTCTGCCGCAAGGAAAATATTCTGGTCCAGGGGCGCGGTTCCGCGGCCAACAGCGCTGTCTGTTATTCGCTCGGCATCACCGCCGTCGATCCCGTCGGAATGGACCTGCTCTTCGAGCGCTTCCTTTCTGAAGAGCGCGGCGAAATGCCGGATATCGATCTCGATCTGCCCAGCGGCGATCAGCGCGAGCGCGCGATTCAGTACGTATATGAGCGCTACGGTCAACTAGGCGCGGCGATGACCGCGAACGTGATTACTTATCGCGGGCGCTCGGCGGTTCGCGATGTGGGCAAAGTGCTGGGCTTCGATGAGCAGGAGATTGCGCGGCTCTCAACGCAGATCAACCCCTTCGAATGGAAGGATTCGAAGGATTCGCTCGAGCGTCGATTCGTCGAGCAAGGCTTCAACCTGCGCGACCCACGCGCGTTGAAATTCTTTTCGCTGACCAACGAAATTTTGGATCTGCCGCGGCATTTGGGCCAGCATTCAGGCGGCATGGTGGTGTGCCAGGGGCAACTCGATGTCATTGTTCCGCTCGAGCCCGCAAGCATGCCGGGCCGCGTGGTCGTCGAATGGGATAAAGATGATTGCGCCGACCTCGGCATCATCAAAGTGGATCTGCTGGGTCTCGGTATGATGGCCGTGCTCGAAGATACCATCGCGATCGTGCACGATGGGAACGGCGAAGAAGTGGACTTAGCGCATCTGCCGCAAGATGACCCCGCCGTCTACGATTGCTTGCAAAAGGCCGACACCATCGGCCTGTTTCAAGTCGAAAGCCGTGCGCAGATGTCGTGCTTGCCGCGCATGAAGCCGGCCAAATTCTACGACATCGTGGTGCAAGTCGCCATCATCCGGCCCGGGCCGATCGTCGGCCAAATGATGCATCCTTATTTAAGGCGGCGGGAGGGTTTGGAACAACCTGTCTGCTTGCATCCCTCGCTCGAACCGGTTTTGGCGCGCACACTGGGCGTGCCGTTATTCCAGGAGCAATTAATCAAGATCGCCATGATCGCCGCGGGATTCACCGGCGGACAGGCCGAAGAGCTGCGGCGCGCCTTCGGCTTCAAGCGTTCCGAAAAGCGCATGAAAGAAGTGGAGGTGAAGTTGCGCGAAGGCATGAATCGCAACGGCATTACCGGCGAGACGCAGGAGCGCATCATCCAGGCCATCACTTCCTTCGCTTTGTACGGTTTTCCCGAATCGCATGCCGCAAGCTTTGCGCTCCTCGCCTATGCGAGCGCATATTTGAAGTGCCACTACCTGGCCGCATTCACCACTGCCATGCTGAACAATCAGCCCATGGGTTTTTATTCGCCCGCCACGCTGGTCAAAGATGCGCAGCGGCACGGCCAGCGCTTGCGGCCCGTCGATATTCTGCGTTCCGATTACAAATGCACTGTCGAGACGGACGGCAAGTCGCGATATGTGCGCCTCGGATTAAACTATGTCCGCGGCCTGAGCGGCGCGACCGCTCAGAAGATCGAACAGGAGCGCAAGCGCAGGCCGTTTGCTTCCTTGCGCGATTTAGTCCGCCGCGTGCCGGAGCTCGCCAAAGATGAAATCGCGGCGTTATCGGAGCTGGGCGCGCTGAATGCCTTACCGAAGGAAAAATCGGATCGTCACCGGCGCGGCGCGCTGTGGCAATCGCAGCTGGCTTTGCAGCCGGTTGGAGAACTGCTCGAAGACTCGGCAGAGGATGGCGCCATTTCTCCGCTCGATCCAATGACGCCGGGCCAGCGCACCTATGCGGATTTCAGCAACAGCGGGCTCACCATCGGCAAGCATCCGATGAGTTACTACCGTGAGCGCATGCGCGAAATGGGAGTCCTCGACGCGGCGGCCGCAAAAGCGCAGCGTGACGGCATCGTCCTCACTGTGGCCGGTTGTGTCATCACGCGGCAGCGTCCGGGAACCGCAAAAGGATTTGTCTTTCTGAGCCTCGAAGACGAAACCGGAATCGTGAACATCATCGTGCAGCCGGATCTTTTCGAACGCAGACGCAAGGTCTGCACGGCGTCCCCTTATGTGCTGGTGAAAGGCGTACTGCAGAGCATCAAAGGGGTGATTTCAGTAAAGGCCGGCGAGATCGAAGAGCTGACTTTTCGCGATGACGCGGCAATCATGCGCTCGCACGACTTTCACTAAATCGAAAACAGCTCAGCTATTTTGACCAAAAAGCCAGGCAGCAGATCGCCCCCATCGAGCGTTTCATCCTCTCCAAGCACTCTTCCTGTGCCGTTCGCGTAGAAGACGTGGACGCTCTTGCTCTTCGGATAAACCACCCAAACCTGCTTCGAACCGAAGCGCAGATATTGCTTGACCTTCGTCCCCAAATCCTGCGCGGAATCCGAGGGCGAAACCACCTCTATCGCTAACTCAGGAGAACCCTCAAAGTAGTCCTCCGCGTGAGTCGCGGCAATCCGTTCGCGGCTTAGGAGGGAAACATCCGGCTGCCGTACGGTTAGCGGATCGCGCGAGAGCACATAACCGGCTTCAGGAAGCGCACGCCCGAAAGCATGCTGGCCCAAATACGTCCGCAAAGCATCAAGGACTGCAACTGCAACCAGGGTGTGCAGCGATTTCACCGGCGGCGTAACAACCAGTTCTCCTTCACTCAGTTCGTGCTTATTGCCATCCTCCGGAAGCCGCGAGAACTCTTCCAATGTCATCGCCATAGCAATAGCGGCAGGCATGACTTGAGTGTATAAAAAAATTGCACCGCAAAGAGCCCCGGCTTTCATCGAGGCTCTTTCAAACGGCTTTCTACTTCACCATTGCGGTCTTGACCCTCTGCTGCGCTTTCCAGGCTTCCACCGATGCCACGTTCTTGCCGGCTTTCGTCTTCAACCGATTCAGGTTCTGTTTATCCAATCCGTGCAACACAAGCGTCTTGGCACTGGCGCTCGCAGCCCCGGAATTCGATGCTCCAATCTGCTCCATTAACTGGCTCACCAGCAGGTCGATTGAGCTGATAGACGTCACAATCACGACGCTTACGCCGGGTCCAAGCGCAGGTGCCGGCACACTGGCGAAATCGGCGCCGATGGTCGCGATCTTCACTGTCTCGGAATCCTTCGATTCCCATTCGGTGACGGAATTCGAAGCCGCCGTGCTGACCGCTTCGAGATAATTCATCACCACGGTCGCGGTCGCTGGCGGAATCTGGCCCGCTGCGCTGCTGGCGGCGACGATCGGCTCGAGCGCCGCGGTCCCATCGACGATCCCGTCCAACGTTCCCACTACTGCTGAGCAACTGCTGGTAACCACGACAGCAGCAATTGCGCAGAGACACAAAACACTTCTCAATCTCGGATTCATTCTTGAATTTGCTCCTTGGAATTTCGTGTCCAGACCTGATTAGCCGGCACGAACGCCTCCGCCTCGAAGGTGCTCCGATCAAATAACGACGGTGGCTATCTCAGATTCCTCGGAAGAGTTCCTTTGTTGCCGAACGCACCCTCGCAAACCCTTGTATCGCCGGTAAATCGAAGTTGTCACTCGCTGTCACCGGATGGGAGACGCGCACCAGCAGGTGCGGAACTCCAGTAAACGTGTTCAGGTGATAAGAGCTTTGTGGCACCCGCTGGATTCGCGCTGGAGAGACTAAGATATGCGAAAAGGGTTTACGAGAAAACCGCAAAGTGACGAACCCGCTACGCAAAGCAAGAACTACATCACGCCGAGCGGCCTCCAGCGCCTCAAAGATGAGCACCGGTTTCTGGTCACTAGGGAACGCCCGGCCGTGACCGAGGTGGTGGCGTGGGCTGCGAGCAACGGCGACCGCAGTGAAAACGCCGATTATCAGTACGGCAAACGGCGGCTGCGCCAGATCGATGGTCGGATTCGCTTTCTCACGAAGCAAATCGAATCCGCGGAAGTAGTTGACCCGGAGACTCCGCGAGCGGGGCAGGCGGCGACCAGTGCATTCTTCGGAGCCACCGTGCGCTACGCCAATGCTGCGGGAACGGAGCGAGTGGTGAGCATCGTAGGCACCGACGAGGTTGATCTCAACCGCAACCACATCAGTTGGGTGTCGCCTCTGGCGCGCGCCTTGATGAAGTCGACAGCGGGCGATCGCGTAGTTCTCCAAGCTCCGGGCGGCACAGAAGACCTGACCGTGCTGGAAGTGCGTTACGAGCGCATTTCCGTGGAACCGTTCCGTGAACCACCTGGAGCCGAGTCGTCGGCACGCCGACGCCAATCCACCTGAGGAAGGTTAGCGAAGCGGCACATGAACAACATGCCACGCCACGAGTAACGACTAATCTACGCTGCACGAAAAGCCAGGGACTATTTAGTTAATGGGAAATGCGCCGAACCCTCAGATCCATCATTTTCTGCGGAGGGCGCTCGCCCATGGTTAATTCCCCATGCTCGGTCCAGTCGCCGTTCTCATCGATGCGCAGCACGCTACTCGTCTTGAATGTGCCAAGCGCAAAACCCCAAGAGATCGAATTCCCACCATCGGCAAGTTTGACCTCAGTTTCGAGCCATCGGCCATCGTTGAAGGCTCGCATCCTATACGTTCCTGTTTCATCGTCGAAGGAAATCAGTCCGAGGGCTTGAAGCAAAACCTTCCCGTCGGTCTTGTCTCGACCAACACCTTCGATCACTAACACAAGTCCGTCCAGTTTGAATTGCGCCGACTCGGTCTGCGCCATTTCGGCAAACTGACCAGGCCTCCGCAAAACGGTGGCCTTACCAGACCAGTCACCAACAAGGAACTTAAGTTTCTTCATGGCGGTCCGCTGCGCCTGAACGTTTGGCGCGTGGGATATTTGTGCCATACATGCATCTCCGAGCAGGGCCGCAGCTAAGCACAGAGAGATGGTGCGGACCATGGAAATATTAGATACCAGTTGTGTCGAACAATCTAACCTTGATACGAGCAATTCCTCTCAAAAACCCAGTCCCATCCTAAATCCATCTTGTTTTCAATAACTTACCCGATTTCGCTTGGAAACGCCTGCTACACTGGTTGTTTTCACCGGCGCAAAGGGCGCGGATGGGCGCCGCGGGTCAGAGATGCAACTCATTGGCCCTTCGGCGGCGCACTAGTTACCGCGACCGTTTTGCGCCAGTTCTATTGCCGGACGCCCGCCGTGGCTGTCCGGCGTTTTTCTTTTCTGAAAGGAGCCCGACCTCATGTCCACCGACGCCCAAATTGCCGCTAACCGCGAAAACGCACAGCACTCCACAGGTCCCAAAACCGAAACCGGCAAAGCCGCTTCCTGTATGAACAATTTCCGCTTTGGTTTCACGGGCGTTTTCGAAGTTCTCGAGTCCGAAGACCAGGACGAATTCGACTACCTCTTCCACGGCCTTTCCGTCGAGCACCAGGTCAAGACCATGACCGAAAGAATCCTGGTCATCAAAATGGCCCAGCATCACTGGCTCAGCCTGCGCGCCCAACGCCCTCCAGGACGCCGCCATGAGCGACCCCACGCTCACCACGCTCGAACAGGAGCGCCGATTGTCTCTGTTCCTTCGTTACCAAACGACCAATGACCGAGCCTTTCACCGCTGCCTCAACGACCTGCTAAAGCTCAAAGCCGAAAAGCGTAAACAGGAAATTGGCTTCGAATCGCAGAAGCAGCAACAAGCTGAGGAAGCCCGCCGCGAAGCCGCCGAAAAACGCAAGCAGGAGCGTCACAAATGGGACCTTTTGCTCGCCGAAGCCAAGGTCGACCACCAACTCGTACTCACCAACGACCTCGGACTCGACAAAATCATCGCCGAAGCGAAAGAGCAACGCCACAGAGTGGCTGAAACCATGGAAAAAGCCGCGTGAGCCCGTTTCCCGGCCCATCACGCACACTCCAAGTGTTCCCCGCAAAACTCGCTTCTCCAGTTACACTAGAAATAAAGCCACTACTGCGGGCGTCAAGGCCCGCCATTGAATTGGACTTGATTGAATTGAAATGTTAGAAGCCACGCTCGCCAAAGTTTTTGGCACCAAACACGACCGCGAAATCAAGCGGATAAGGCCGATCGTGGCAGCCATCAACGCGCTCGAGCCTCAGCTCCAGCAGCTCTCCGACGACGATCTGGCCGCCAAAACGCCCGAATTCAAGCAGCGCCTCGCCAATGGCGCTTCGCTCGACGACATCCTGATCGAAGCATTCGCCGTCTGCCGTGAAGCCGGGCGCCGGCAGCTCAATATGCGCCATTTCGACGTGCAGCTCATCGGCGGCGTCGTTCTACACCGCGGCCGCATCGCCGAAATGAAAACCGGCGAAGGAAAAACGCTGGTCGCCACGCTGCCCAGCTATCTCAACGCGCTCGCCGGGAAAGGCGTTCACATCGTCACGGTGAATGATTACCTCGCCCGCCGCGACGCCGAATGGATGGGCCGCATTCACCGCTCGCTGGGCCTCACCGTCGGCAACATCGTGCACGATCTCGACGACCGCGAGCGCCGCGAAGCCTACGGGTCCGACATTACGTACGGCACCAACAACGAATTCGGCTTCGATTATCTGCGCGACAACATGAAATTTGATCTCGCCCACTATGTCCAGCGCGAGTTCAACTTTGCCATCGTCGACGAAGTCGATTCCATCCTGATCGACGAAGCGCGCACGCCGCTCATCATCGCCGGTCCAAGCGAAGAATCCACCGACAAGTACGCCCGGGTCAACCGCATCATTCCTTTTCTGGAGCGCGGCGAGGTCATCGAAGGAAAGGAGCCCGGCCAATCCTATACCACCGGCGATTTCACTGTTGACGAAAAGCAGCGCACCGTCGGGCTGACAGATGAAGGAAACGACAAGGCCGCGAAATTGCTCGGCCTGCGTGATATCTACAGTATCGAGACCATCGAGTGGCGTCACCATGTCGAAGCCGCTTTAAAAGCGCACATTCTTTATCAGCGCGACCGCGATTATGTCGTGCAAGAGGGCCAGGTGATTATCGTGGACGAGTTCACCGGCCGCCTCATGCCCGGCCGCCGCTGGAGCGACGGTCTGCATCAAGCCGTCGAAGCTAAGGAAGGTGTTAAGATCGAGCGCGAAAACCAGACGCTCGCCACCATCACCTTCCAAAACTTCTTCCGCATGTACAAAAAGCTGGCTGGCATGACCGGTACAGCCGACACCGAAGCCGCCGAATTCAGCAAGATCTACAACCTCGAAGTCACCGTTGTCCCCACGAACAAGCCGATGATCCGCGCCGAATTTTCGGACATCGTTTATCGCACCGAACAGGAAAAATTCCGCAACGCCGCGAAAGAGATCAAGACGCTGCATGAAAAGGGACAGCCCGTGCTCGTCGGCACCATCTCGGTTGAAAAATCCGAGCGTCTCTCCAGCATCTTGAAAAAAATGGGCGTCCGGCACGAAGTGCTGAACGCCAAGAATCACGAGCGCGAAGCGCACATCGTTGCGCAAGCCGGCCGTAAAGGCGCGGTGACCGTCTCAACGAACATGGCCGGCCGCGGAACGGACATCCTCCTCGGCGGCAATCCCGATGTTCTTCTCGAGGATCGACTCAAAAAATACGGCAAGTCGCCTGAGCTGCTCCCTCCCGGCGAGCTCGAAGAAATCAGAGCGGAAATAACGCGCGAAATCGCAGCCGAGCACGACGAAGTAATCCAACTCGGCGGCTTGCATATTCTTGCCACCGAGCGCCACGAATCGCGCCGCATCGATAATCAGCTGCGCGGCCGCGCTGGCCGCCAGGGTGATCCCGGCAGTTCGCGTTTCTATCTTTCGCTTCAAGACGACCTGCTGCGTATCTTCGGTGGCGAGCGCATGCAAGGCCTCATGCTCCGCCTCGGCATGGAAGAAGACGTGCCGATCGAATCGAAGCTCATTACCAAGCGCATCGCGGCCGCTCAAAAGGCCGTGGAGGCCCAGCACTTCGCCTCCCGCAAACACGTCCTCGAATACGACGACGTCATGAACAAGCAGCGCCAGGCCGTCTACGGCATGCGCCGCCAGCTCCTTGAAGGCAAGAACCAGAAGGAGCGTATCCTCGACATCGTGCGCGGCATTCTCGCGACCTTCATCGATCGCTATATCCCCGAGGGCGCCCGTTATGACCAGTACGATCTCCCCGGCCTGCAAACCGCCATCCTCAATCAATTCGGGGCCAAGATCGATCCCGAAGAACTCGCCCCTCTCGATCGCCGCGAGATGGAGCAGAGAATCGAGCAGCTCCTCTTCGAACGCTATGACGAGAAGGAGCGCATGATCGGCCCAGAAGGTCTGCGTGAAGCCGAGCGCATCATCATGCTCAACGTCGTCGACAATCAGTGGAAAGATCACCTGTTATCGATGGACCATCTCAAGCAAGGCATCGGTCTGCGCGGCTACGGCCAAAAGGATCCGCTGATCGAGTACAAGAAAGAATCGTTCCAGATGTTCCAGGACATGATGGACCGCATCGAAGATGAGACCATTCGATTTCTGTACTTCATGCGCATCGAAGCCGGCAACGTTCCGGTCCCATATCCTGAAGCGGAAGACGAAGAGGAAGAAGACAGCGGTCCATCCGAGGCTGAGATCGAAGCACAACGCCGCGAAGCTCAGCAATCGGTCGTCGACTTAACGCGCCACATCCAGCGAAAAAAAGATCGCGAGCTCGCCGATTTGCAATTCAGCGGCAGCAATGGAACCGGCCCGTCTCAACCATCATCGAAAGGTTCCAAGGTGGGCCGTAATGAACTCTGCCCCTGTGGCAGCGGAAAGAAGTACAAGAGATGCCACGGCGCTGCGGCCTGATTTTCTGCTGCCTTCTCTTTGCAGCGATTGCATCGGCCGACGACCAATCGCTCTGGCGCGAATTCGGATTAGTTCACACCACTGCAACCAAGCTCGGCAAACTGACGGTCACCTCTTACCAAATGAGAGACCTCACCGGAGCGCTCGCCGCCTGGGAGTGGCTGCGTTCTCCGGAAGCCAAGCCCTGCGACGCCGCTGACTTCTGCACGCGCGAAGGGAATCAGACCATCGTTTGGGATGACAACTACGTCGTCACGTTCCAAGGCGGCCTTCCAACCAAGGCCGGCGTTGACCAGGTGTTGAAGGCGCTTTCCGATAAGCACTCGACTGCGCTTCCCGCTATCTTCACGTTCTTGCCGCACGAAGGATTGGTTCCCGAATCGGCACGTTACGTTCTCGGTCCCGATTCGCTCAAAGCCTTCGCGCCCGAACTCGCATCCGCTAAGGCCGGATTCGAGGAAGGCGCCGAAGCGCAAATCGCCGAATACAAAGTTGCCGGCTCTCAAAACCCGATTCGCTTAGCGCTGTTCTACTACCCAACGCCCGAGATGGCCCGCCTCCATGCGGTCGATTTCAAGCTTGTGCCCAACACGCATGTGAAACGCTCCGGTCTTCTCGACGCAGTCGTTTTCGGCCCCGCCACCGATAAGCAGGCCGACACATTGCTGAGCCGCGTTCAGTATGAAGCTAAGATCACCTGGAACGATGTTCCGCCGCCCAGCCCCATCAAACCCCTTTACCAACTGCTTCTGAACATCATGTATCTGAGCATCATTCTGGTCGCTCTCTGCACGGTGGCCGGGCTCATCTATGCCGGAATGCGCATCTATCGCCGCCGTTACGGAACGCTCGAAGCCGAAGAGGCGATGACCACTTTGCACCTGAGCGGGGATTAGCTTCGCGGCGGTTGCGTCATTCACTGCAAGTCAAACATCTAAAGGTATTTAGCCCGGAAGGAGGGCTGTTTTTTGCGCCCCAAATCAGGCTCGCATCCGCCGAGCCCAAAAACATCTTCGCTTGTAAATGGTTTGTACGCCGCTACTTACGGCCGGTCTGCGGAAGCGGGAAATTTGCCCTTGACTTCACCCACTCGACGCCCTACACTCCAATCACAAACAGGTTTTGGCGGTTGCGATGCCGTCGAATCTGATTCTCCCATCAAACGTAACCTCTGGCCTTCCAGAGGCCTGGTAACAGGAAGAACAATGCTCATTCGCAAGAATGAGCATTTTCTTTTCCTTATCGGTTGAAATCCTGGCATGCGACCGTCACCTCCCAAGGACTCTGACGTTCCCCAGACCTGGCGTGAGCGTCTCCAGGCCCTCGGCAACATCCCCCCGCTGCTCAAAATGGTCTGGCAAACCAGCCCCGCGCTCAGCATCTGGACCCTGCTTCTGCGCGCCATCGCGGCCCTGTTCCCCCTGGCAACGCTCTGGGTTTCGAAGCTCATCATTGATCTGGTCGTGCGATCCTTGCGCCATCAGCACGTCGATCGCTCGCTGATCTGGAAATTGCTGATTATAGAGCTTCTTCTCGCGGTCGGGTCCGACACGCTGGGCCGTTTTATCACCCTCGTCGACAGCCTCTTGGGCGATCGATTCACCAACTACGTGAGCATCCGGCTTATGGAGCACGCTACCTCGCTCGACCTCGTTTCCTTTGAAGATCCAGTGTTTTACGACAAAATGGAACGCGCTCGACGCCAAACTACGGCCCGTCTCGGCATGCTCGCCTCGCTTGCCAGCATGGCCCAGCAGTTCCTCACGCTGATTTCGATGCTCTCGGCCGTCATCTTCTTCTATCCCTGGCTGTTATTGCTGCTTCTGGCCGCCACCATACCCGTGTTCCTTGGTGAAACCCGTTTCGCCATGCTGAATTACTCCATGCTCTACCGCTACACGCCCGAGCGGCGCGAGCTCGATTATCTTCGTTATCTGGGCGCAAGTAACGAAAGTGCCAAGGAGGTCAAGATTTTCGGCCTCGGTCAATATCTCGCCAACCGCTCCCGAGGCCTGTTCCAGCGTTTCTACGCCGAAAACAAGCATCTGGCGATCCATCGCGCCCTGCACGGCACGCTCATCAACCTGCTTCCGACCAGCGCTTACTACGCCGCTTATGCACTCATCGTGTTGCGCGCCCTGGCCGGTGCCCTCACGGTGGGCGACCTGACCCTCATGGTGGGTGCATTCTCCCGCGCTCGCAGCATCATGGAAAATCTGGTTTCCGGTCTGGTCGGCGTGTCCGAACAAGCCTTATTCATCAAAGACTTATTCGATTTTCTTGAAACTACTCCTTCCATTACCTCGCCGTCGCACCCGCTCCCGATCCCGCGCCCCATTTGCTTCGGCTTCGAGTTCGAAAACGTCTCATTCGCCTATCCGGGTTCGGAAGATTACGTTCTTCGTGACATCAATTTCCGGTTTTATCCCGGCGAGCGTATCGCGCTGGTAGGAGAAAACGGAGCGGGCAAGACTACCCTGGTGAAATTACTGGCTCGCCTCTACGATCCGTCCGAAGGACGGATTCTGCTCGATGGCATTGACCTGCGGGAATACGACGTGGATGAATTACGTCAGGAAATCGGCGTGATCTTCCAGGACTACATGCGATACGACATGTTAGCCGCTGAAAACATTGGCGTCGGACGCGTTGATGAGCTTCAGAACGAAACTCGCATCACGGACTCCGCCGAAAAGAGCCTCGCTGCGGCGGTCGTGTCCAAACTTCCCAAAAATTACCGGCAAATGCTCGGCCGCCGGTTTGAAGGCGGCGTCGATCTTTCCACCGGACAATGGCAGAAAATCGCGCTCGCGCGCGCCTACATGCGGGATGCCCAGATCTTAATCCTGGATGAGCCGACCGCCAGCCTAGACGCCCGCGCGGAATTTGAGGTCTATCAGCGCTTCGTCGATCTCACTGCGGGAAAAATGGCCGTTCTCATCTCCCACCGGTTTTCGACCGTCCGCATGGCGGATCGGATCCTAGTCCTGGAGCACGGCCGCATTGTCGAGCACGGCTCGCATCAGCAACTCGTCGCGCTCGGCGGAAAATACGCCGAGCTGTTCGAATTGCAAGCCGCAGGGTATCGGTGAGCAAGGCCGCGGGGTATCGTTAGTCTTTATGCTCATCCGCCTTCCGGCGCTGATCGCGATCGGTGCCTCTGCCCTTCTTGCACAAGCGCAACTGCCTCTCATGCCGTGGCCGGCCAATGTCTCCGTTCAACCCGGCGCGCTGACGATTACGACAGATTTTTCCGTCTCCGTCTCCGGCTCAGGTGAGAAAGACCCGCGCGTCAGCTCTTACGTTCAACGCATCTTTCCGCGCCTGTCCCGTGAAACCGGCATCCCCATACTTCCCCACATCGTTCCATCGGATGAAAACGCAACGCTCAACATAGTCGTCGAGCGAAAGGATCATCGTGCGCCCCAAGCGCTAGGCGACGACGAAAGCTATTCGCTCGAAATCGCGAGCGATCATGCCCGCATCTCCGCCGACCGTCCTCTCGGCGCGCTGCGCGGCATCGAAACGTTTCTGCAAGTCGTCCAGCAGAACACAAACGCAAGCGTCACGCCGTCCTCGCCCGGATTTTCGGCCGCATACGTCACCATTCACGATCAGCCGCGCTTTGAGTGGCGCGGTCTCTCGCTCGACGTCTCGCGCCACTTCATGCCCGTGGATAAAGTGAAGCGCACGCTCGACGGCATGGCCGCGGTCAAGCTGAATGTCTTTCACTGGCATCTTTCCGACGATCAGGGCTTTCGCGTCGAGAGTAAGAAATATCCGCGCTTGCAACGATTCGGCTCCGATGACATGTTCTACACGCAAGCCGAAATCCGTGACGTCATCGCCTACGCGCGGGATCGCGGCATCCGCGTCGTGCCTGAATTCGATATGCCCGGCCACGCGGCAAGCTGGTTACCGGGTTACCCGCAGCTCGGAACGCATCCCGGTCCTTACCAAATCGTGCGCGGGTCCGGCATCTTCGGCTCGTTGCTTGACCCGACGAAGGAATCCACTTATCGCTTTCTCGACGGTTTCGTGGGAGAGATGGCGAAACTCTTCCCCGACCAATATTTTCATATCGGCGGCGACGAGGTCGATCCCAAAGAGTGGCTCGAAAATGCGCGCATCGCCGCGTTTATGCGCAAGCACCATCTCGCCGATGGCGCTGCGCTGCAAACGTACTTCAATCAGCGCCTCCTGAAAATCGTCACCCGCCATCACAAGCACATGGAAGGTTGGGATGAAGTGCTGATCCCCGGTCTGCCGAAGACGGTGGTCATTCAATCGTGGCGCGGCCAGGAGTCGCTTTGGCAAGCTGCCCGCGAAGGCTATCAAGGTCTTCTCTCGGCCGGCTATTATCTCGACCTTATGCAGTCCGCGTCTCAGCATTACGCCATCGATCCGCTAGTTATGCCGCCTCAAACCATCGAGCGTCTGCAAAAGGAAAACAAGCCGATCCCGCCGCCGCTCACGCCCGAGCAGCAGAAATTCATCCTCGGCGGGGAGGCAGCGATGTGGGACGAGCTTGCCACGCCTGAAAATCTTGATGCCAAGCTGTGGCCCCGTCTTGCAGCCATCGCGGAGCGCTTCTGGTCGCCCCAATCCGTGACGGACACTGCTTCCATGTACCGGCGGCTCTACATCACGAATCACTGGCTCGAATGGCTAGGCCTCACCGAGCGATCGAACCTGGAACTCATGCGCCAGCGCCTGGCCGGCGACTTGCCTTATCAACCACTGGACATCTTCGCATCCGTTCTCGAACCTGTTAAGGGCTATTCACGACACGCCGAACGATATAACATCTTCACGCCGTTCAATCGGCTGGTGGATTCAATCCCACCTGAGAGCAATGCGGCGCGCGAATTTCGTGACGCCGTGGATCAATACTTGGCACTCCCGAAAGATCAGCGATCGAGTGACGCTCTCCGCAAACAGCTTGCGATCTGGTCCGAAAATATCGAGAAAGTCCGCCCGATGCTGCAGGCAAACTCGCTCTTGACAGAAAACATGGCAGTAGCGGACGCGCTTTCGACGCTCTGCCATGCAGGCCTGGACGCCTTCTCTTACTTAGACGCCAATGCTTCGAAGACCGCACCCGTGAATTGGAAGCAACAAACTGCGGCGGCGGTTCAACAAGCCGGCGAGCGCCACGGCGACATTTTCATCATGATCGCGCCCGGCATCCAGAAGTTAGTGGATGCCGTGCAGCCGCCCGCGCAATGAGCCATGGTGTCCAACTCGTGCTCCCAATTAATTAACTGATTGTGCGCGTCGCCAGCATAACCGTAACATCGTCATCCGGCGTCTTCGTCGTCCCGCCATCGCTCTCGGGATGAAATTCAATTGTCATTGTCTCGCGCGTTCACAACCACGCGTAAATAGCCGTAATCCGTATCGTCATAACTTTCCAGCGTTAGCGTGTTGTCAATCTTGTACGGAGTACGATAAGTTCCTCGCATCTTCGACAATGGCGTGTGTCCGCCGCATCCTACAACTAAGTAAGGTATCTGGTAATTATTGACGATGCGGGTGTACCGCTGATAATTATGGGAATGACCTGAAAAAACCGCGTGTGGCCAAACACCAGCCGCTTGGCAAGCGTTATCGATGTCCTGCAACATAAGGGGGCTGCCGCCGTGCTCGGACCCGCCTGTGAAAATCGGATGATGGACCGCGATAATCACCGCGCCGGCGAATTTGTCGCTTTTCACCCGCGCCAACGCAGTCTTGAGAAACGTGACTTGACGCTGATCCAGCACGGTATTCGCGCTGCTCGTGCCGGTCTGGCTCGAAATCACGCCCGGATCCTCCAGAACGTTGCTGTACAGCCCCAAAATGCGCACGAAATGGAGCTTCAAGCGTGAAGTACACTCCCGGCTGGATCATCGTTGTCCGCAGCAACCCGCCCGAATCGGGTGATTGAGCCGCGGATGCGGTGCAAAAATTCCGTAGAAATCCATCGAGCGTCGGTTCCGGATCGCTAGCGTACAGCACGCCATCGTGATTACCGGGGATTGCGATGATGGGCGCCGGATAATTGCGATAAGGCTCGTAGAATTGGTCGTAATAGTAAGTGGCTTCGCCGAAGTAATACACCACGTCGCCCAAATGAAACAGAAATGACGGCACATCGGCTGCGTTGTGCTCATCGAAATCGCTAACCATCTTGTCGGCGACGAGAGACTGCGTGCTCGGGCCAGCCACGCTGCCCGTATCCCCTACGGAGTGAAATACGATTTGCCCGGCATTCTGAATGGCCTGCATCTTTGCCGCCCCGCCGCTGCCATAGACCTGTTGAAGGGTGAGAATTGGTTCCGCGGCGCCGCCCGCCGGCGCCGGCACAGGTTCGAGATCATTAAGTTCTTGCTCCTTCTGATCGGTCACTGGATCTTTAAACCCGGTGGGATCAGGCGATGGCTGCGGCTGGGCAAATATGGGCTGCCCGGACGCGCCCGGTTTAGCGTCGCTTTGCTTGTGCGACGTTTGCGCTACTGACTTGGACGGGTGCTTTGCTGTCTTCTTCGGCATCTTTGGCTCCTGGTCAAGCATGATAATAGGGACCGCATGAGTCTTCAACCTTCGTTCACCAGACGATCTTTAATGGCCATGGCCGCGCTCGCGATGCCGGGCTTCGCGAACCAGCGATTCGCGGCAGGCGTACAGCTCTATACCGTTCGGGATGCCATCGTGAAACGACCGTTCGAAACGCTTCACGCAATCGCTGAGATCGGATATCGTGAACTCGAGATCTTGCGCAATCAGGTCAAGCTTCTTGCGCCGTTTTTGGACCGGCTGGGCCTGAAGCCGGTCAGCCTGCATTTCGAGACGCCGCTGCTCACCGGGAACTGGGCCGCTTGGCAGCACGCGGACATGCCTCCGATAGAGCAGGGAGTCACGTATGAAGGCTGCGTCTCGCTCGCAAGAGATCACGGATTCCGGTACATCGTCTTCAACTATCTTTCCCCGGAAGAGCGCCTCGGCTTGGATTTTTATCGCTCTCTTGCGGACAAGCTGAATGCGGCCGCCCAGAAGGCCAAAGATGCCGGCCTGCGGTTCTGCTATCACAACCATGACTTCGAATTCCAGCCAAAGCCAGGCGGCAGACCCATCGATGTCTTGCTTAATCATCTCGACGAGAACTTAGTCGGCTTGGAAGTAGACACGTTTTGGGTCAGCATGGCCGGAGTAAATGCGGCCGCTTTCTTGCGCGAACACGCGAAACGAGTGGAGTTAGTACATCTTAAGGATCGGGCCAAGGGAACGCCGGTCCACTACGACATTGCTACGGTTCCGAATAGCACTTTCAAAGAACTCGGGAATGGTGATCTGCCCTTGCGCGAAATCCTCGATGCCGTTTCGAAAACAAATGCCAGACACGTCTTCGTAGAACAGGATTTCAGCCCCGATCCCATCCGCAGTTTGCGCCAGAGCTATGCATTTTTGAAGAGTGCAGGCTTTCTGGATTGAACGTAATATCGAATTTCGCTGTGGCACGCTGAAAATATGAGAGCAGTTCGATTCACTCATTGCGCCGGCTTGGGCTGCGTTTGCGCTTTTCTTTTCTCCTGCGCTCTGCGCGCGCAGCAAGCGCCCACCTTGCGCCTGCCGGAAACGGTTGCCCCTACCAGCTATCGCGTCCAGTTGTCGCTCGATCCCACAAAGCCGACTTTCACCGGCTCGATTGTGATTCAAGTGGACGTCAAGCAGCCCATTCAGACGATCTGGCTCAATGCCAACCGGATCGAGGTGCAAGAAGTCTCCTATGAGGCAGCCGGAAAGAAAATGACTCCTAGCGCTGAGCCTAGCGGCCAAGATTTCCTCGGTCTGCACTTCGATTCTCAGGTTCCAACCGGGCCCGGCGAAATCACAATTCGCTACAGCGGAAAAATTCGCCAGCAGGACAGCTCTGCCATCTTTCACATGGCCGAAGACGGTAATAACTATCTATTCACGCAATTCGAAAATACGGACGCTCGCGCAGCTTTTCCATGCTTTGACGAACCTTCCTATAAGACTCCGTGGCAACTGACCATAGAAATCCCGCAAAACAACACTGCAATCAGTAACACACCGATTCAAGAGCAGCATGCGACCGGCGACCACATCGTGTATCAGTTCAAACAGACCAAACCGCTGCCGAGTTACTTAGTGGCTTTCGCAGTCGGTCCGTTCGATTATGTGCCCGCCGGAACGGCAGGGCGCAATCACGTTCCAGTCCGAATCGTCACCCCCAAAGGCCACGCCAATGAAGCGAGTTACGCAGCCGAGATCACGGCAACCATTTTGAGCCGCGAAGAAGATTATTTCGGCATTCCGTATGCGTACGAGAAGCTGGACAATGTTGCAATTCCCGTCACATTCGGCTTTGGCGCCATGGAGAACGCCGGAATGGTCACCTATGCGCAGGACATTCTGCTGGCGAATCCGGAGCGCGACACCACTCGCCGTCAGCATTACTATGCCGAAGTTGCGGCGCACGAGCTGGCTCATCAATGGGTCGGCGACTTAGTAACAACGGCTTGGTGGAATGATATTTGGCTGAATGAGGCGTTCGCAACCTGGATGGAGAAAAAACTGGTTGCGGAATGGAAGCCGGAATGGCACACGCGCGCCGACGACGTGGACGACAAGCTCAAGGTCGAGCGGCTGGATAGCTTGCCCGCAGCTCGCAAAATCCGGCAGGAGATCAAAACCAAAGACGATATCAGCAACGCTTTCGACGACATCACGTATCAGAAAGGCGCGGCGGTGATCGGAATGTTTGAGAACTGGATCGGGCCGGAAGAGTTTCGGAAAGGTGTGCACAGTTATCTGGAGCAATATGCCTTCAAGGCTGCTACTGCTCCGGAGTTTCTCAATGCCGTCAGCTCGGCGACCGGCAAGAACGTCACTGAGCCATTCGATACGTTTCTGAACCAGGCGGGTGTTCCGCTCCTCTCCGTTGCGCTCGATTGCAAGAGCGGCGCGCCGGTCTTAGACATGGATCAGCAGCGATATCTGCCCCTGGGCTTGACGTTGCCTGGCGCGACGCTGACTACCGTCGAGTCCACCCAGCAGCAAACGTTTAAGTTTAAGGCGAAGCAGGTTTGGAGCATACCCGTGTGCGTAAGGTACGGAACCGGCAGCGTATCGAGCAATGCGTGCACGCTTATGACGGATGCGTCGATGAAGTGGAACTTCGCAGAAGGGAAAAGTTGCCCGGATTGGGTCGACGCCAACGCTAATGCGGTCGGCTATTACCGGGTCCATTATGGACGTGATCTGCTTGCGGGCTTGACGTTCGGCGATGTGGTCAAGCGGCTGAATGCGCCCGAACGCGTGGATCTGATCGGCGACGCTTCGGCGCTCACACAGGACGGCGTTGTCCCGGTCGGCGATGCGCTCGGCCTGGTTGCGAAATTTCACGCCGACCCGGAGCATGACGTCGTGGAGCAGGCGCTTAACCTAGCCCTGCAGCCGCGCGAGAACCTTGTGCCGGAGAATCTGCGGCCAAATTACCATCGTTTTCTGCTCAAGAACTTCGAGGCGCGTGCGAATGAGCTTGGATGGACGCCGAAGGCTGGCGAATCCGAAGAAGATCGTCTTTTGCGTCCTTCGCTCGTCGCCGCAATCGCCACTTATGGCGGAGATCAGGCCTTGGCCAAACAAGGCTGCGCGCTCGCGGACAAATGGTTTCAAGACAGCAAGGCCGTTGACCCGAACATGGTGGCCGCGGTCCTCGAAACGGCCGCCTATTACGGCGACAAAGCTCTGGCCGAACGATTCATCGCCGAGTATCAGCACACCAGCGAGATTCAAAAGCGCCGGCGGATCCTCGATGGAATGGCTCGGTTTCGCGACCCGGCGGCGCTCGAAACCTCGATGCAAGCCTTACTCTCGGGTCAAACTCCGTTTATCGATGGATACAGGCTGATGTTCGCGGGCGAAGGGAATGCCGCCACGCGCGCGTTCGCTTTTGACTTCCTCAAGTCTCACTACACGGAAATTATGGCCAAGCGCCCGACCGGCGGCGGATTCGATTTCGCCTCCATGCTGCCGCAAGTCGGCGACGACTTCTGCGAGAGTCAATCGCGTGAGCAATTCGAGTCCTTTTTTGAGCCTCGTTTGAAGGATCTGCTTGGCGCGAAGCGCACCTTCCAACAGGTGAACGAGCGCATTGATTCCTGTATTGCAGACAAACACGCGCAGCAGCCGAGCGTCGCCGCATTCCTGGAACATTACTGATGGAACTTTTTCGCGCAACCGGCGGCGTAAATCCTGTGTGTCACGATGACCCTTATGGCTAAACTGCGACCTATTCGTCTTGCCGTAACTATTGCCGTTTTCAGCTTTCTTGCCGGAACCCTGTTTGGGGCGGATCAGCCGCCCACCCTTCGGCTGCCCGACACGGTTGCGCCTACCAGCTACCGCGTGGAACTGACGCTCGATCCAGCTAAACCGGATTTCAGCGGTTCCATTGCGATCCAGGTAAACGTAAAACAGCCCGTCGACACGATTTGGCTAAACGCGCATAACATCAAAGCGCAGGAAGCTACATTCGAAACGAGTGGGAAGCAGATGACCGCCAAGGTGGAAATCAATGGCAATAATTTCCTCGGCCTTCATTTCGATTCGCAGGTTTCCGCGGGCCCAGGCGAGATCAAGATCCGATATGCCGGTCAGATCCAGCAGGAATCGCCGTCCGGGCTGTTTCAGGCCGAAGACAAGGGTAATCATTACCTGCTGACGCAGTTCGAAAATACAGATGCGCGGGACGCGTTTCCCTGTTTCGACGAGCCATCCTATAAAGTCCCCTGGCAGCTGACGTTGAATATCCCGCAACAAAACGTTGCGGTGAGCAACACGCCACCGGAAAGCCACGAAACACAGGGCGATCGCATTATCTATAGGTTCAAAGAAACCAAACCGCTGCCCAGTTACTTAGTTGCATTCGCCGTGGGCCCGTTCGAGTTTGTGCCGGCGGGAACTGCGGGCCGGAATCATGTACCCGTGCGCATTGTGGTCCCCAAAGATCACGCGAATGAAGCCAAGTACGCCGCAGAAGTGACTGCAACGATTTTGACGCGATTAGAAGATTATTTCGGAATTCCATATCCATTCGAAAAAGCGGACCAAGTGACAATTCCCATGGCCGCCGGGTTCGCGATGGAAAACGCGGGCATGGTGACCTACGATCAAAGAGTTATTCTGGCGGACCCGGCGCGCGACACGATTTCAAGACAGCGCGAATACGCGGAAACTGCTGCGCATGAGCTAGCGCACCAGTGGTTTGGCGATCTGGTAACCACCGCTTGGTGGAACGATATCTGGCTAAACGAGGCGTTCGCCACCTGGACTGAGCAGAAGATCATCGCGGAGTGGAAACCTGAGTGGCACACGCGCATTGAGGATGTGCATTCGAAACTCATGGCTGAAGAGAACGACAGCCTCGTCTCAGCTCGCATGATCCGTCAAGAGATCAAGACGCAGGACGACATCGCCAATGCCTTCGATAACATCACTTACGATAAGGGCGCTGCCGTTATTGGAATGTTTGAAAATTGGATCGGGGCCGAAGAGTTTCGCAGAGGCGTCCATACTTACTTAGAGCAATACGCCTTCAAGACCGCAACGGCTCCTGAGTTTTTGGATGCCATCAGCTCATCGAGCCACAAGAACATCACAGGACCGTTCAATACATTTCTGAACCAGGCCGGTGTTCCGCTCATATCTGTCAAGCTCGAATGCAATCAAGGCGCCCCCACGTTTCACGTCGATCAGAAGCGCTACTTACCTCTGGGCTCGAAGGGATCGGCCAGCCAGGTGTGGGGCGTTCCGGTTTGCGTGCGCTATGGAACCGGCGAGAGCGGGGAAAGCGAATGCTCGCTTCTCACGCAAGCCAGTGCCGATTGGAGCCTCAAGCACGCAAAGGGCTGCCCCGCATGGGTCGAAGCGAATGGCAACGCCGTCGGCTATTACCGGGTCAACTATGGACATGGGATGCTTTCGTCGCTTACTGAAGGCAACGTGGAGCAACGCCTGAATGCTCCCGAACGCGTCGATTTCATGGGCAACGCGGCGTCTCTTGCAAAGGGCGGCATACTGCCGGCAGCCGATGCTCTCGGCTTGGTCGGAACGTTCCACGATGAAGCCGAACATGATGTCGTTCAGAACGCAATGGATCTTGCTCTTGGCCCCAAAGACCACTTGGTTCCTCAAAATCTGGAACCCAATTACCACCGTTTCTTGCTTCAAAATTTCCAGGCTCGCGCGCGCAAATTGGGATGGGTTCCGAAGCCGGACGAAGATGATAACGCGCGCCTGTTGCGTCCCGTGCTGGTCCGCCAAGTGGCCACTTACGCAGGTGACGAGGAGCTTGCAAATCAGGCCCGCGAGTTAGCGGCTAAGTGGTTTCAGGACCGCGACGCCGTGGATGCGAGTATGGTTGCCTCGGTTTTAGCAACTGCTGCCTATTATGGCGACAAGGCTCTATTCAACCGATTTTTGGCGAAGTTGAAGGACACGCAGGACCAGCAGGAGCGCTCGCGAATCTTGGATGCTATGGCGCGCTTCCGCGATCCGGCCGCGATTGAAGCCGGAATGCAGGGGGTTGCGTCGGGCGAAATTCCGTTCATGGAAGGCATCCGGGTGCTTTTCGCCGGACAGGGCGAGGAATCTACCCGAAAGCTTGCGTTCGAGTTCATGAAGTCTCATTTCAACGAGCTTTTGGCAAGAAGACCGACGACCGGCGGAATGGATGTCGGAGGCTTCTTCCCGTATGTGGGAGCGTCTTTCTGCGACCAGGAATCGAAACAAGAGCTCCGAAGTTTCTTCGAACCTAAGCTCAAGGAGCTAACTGGAGCGCCGCGAATTCTCGACCAAACGCTCGAGGGTATCGATGTTTGCATCGCCAATAAAGCCGCGCAGGAGCCGAGCGTAGTCGCTTTCCTGAAGCACTACTGAGTTAATGCGTCTCAGCGAAGCTTTGCGCATCAACCAGGAGCCTGCCCGAACAGAGGCGCCGCAACGGTTGATGCACCTGATTTGCGGATTTACGCCGCTGCACCTGGAGACCTTCGTGAAGGCTTACGCGCGGCTGCGGTTTCCTGGCGACTGCGTTTCGGTTACCACGGGCCTGTTCGGCGACCTCGAAGGAAACCTTCAGCGAGCAGCGCAACAGCCGTCCGAAGGCGCGGTTGTCGCCCTGGAATGGAGCGATATCGACGAGCGCCTCGGGTTGCGGGCGTCGGCAGGTTGGAGCGAGCGCGCAGTCGCCGATATACTCGCGCAGTCCGAAGACAGGTTGAAGCGCCTCGAAACGCGCTTCTCCGAATTGGCCGAAGTGATGCCCGTGTCGCTTGTTGCGCCGACATTACCGCTCCCGCCTATCACCTGCTTGCCGCCCGTTCAGGCAGGCACGTTCGAGCTGGAGTTGCGGTCGCGATTGGCAGATTTTCTGAACCGCCTTTGCCGTTTTAAAAATATGCGCGTGGTGAGCGATGCGGCTTTGGCGCTCGCCTCACCCGCGGCTCAGCGCCACGATGTGAAGCTTGAACTGCATGCGGGATTCCCGTACAGCGTCTCGCACGCCGATCAGGTGGCGCGCTTCGCCATCGAGTGCCTGTTTCCATCCGTGCCAAAGAAAGGACTAATCACCGATCTCGATGACACGCTATGGAAGGGAATACTGGGTGAAGTCGGCATCGCGAGCGTGTCCTGGTGCCTCGAAAGCAAGTCGCAGCCGCACGCTTTGTATCAGCAGGCGCTCGCGTCGCTGGCCGAATCGGGCGTACTCCTGGCGATCGTTTCAAAAAACGATCCGGAACTGGTCCCCAAGGCGCTCGAACGCCCAGACATTTTGCTAAGCCCGCAGAATGTGTTTCCGATTGAAGCGAGCTGGGGAGCAAAATCGGAAGCTGTCGGCCGCATTCTGAAGACCTGGAACATTGGCGCCGATAGTGTCGTGTTTGTGGACGACAGCCCGATGGAACTCGCCGAAGTTGCGGAGAAATATCCGGGCATCGAATCCCTCCGCTTTCCAACGGACGATCCCGCGGCCGTTCTCGACCTGATCCATCAACTGCGCGCGCGATTCGGCAAGAGCGATGTACGCGAAGAGGATCGCATTCGGCTGCAAAGCCTTCGCAATCAGGCAGCGCTTGAAGCGGGGACTTCAGCAGGCGCATCGGCCGATTTCCTGGCGCGGCTCGATGCCAAGCTCACGTTGCATTGCTCGAACGGACCGGCCGACGAGCGCGCTTTCGAGCTTGTTAATAAGACGAATCAGTTCAATTTGAACGGCCGACGATACACGCCGAACGAATGGCGCTCTTACTTCGAGCAGCCGGGCGCATTTCTGGTCACTGCGGCTTATGCAGATCGATTCGGACCCCTGGGTAAGATCGCGGTAATGGCCGGCCGGCAGGAGCCAGAACATGCTGTACTCGATGCATGGGTGATGAGCTGCCGGGCCTTTTCGCGCCAGATCGAGTTTGAGATGCTTGACTGGGTATACGAGAGATGTGGCGCACACACAATTTCGTTCGCCTTCGAGAAGACAGAGCGCAACGGCCCGATGCAAGAGTTTTTCGCTCGCTTTTTCCGCGCAGGTGTGCCTGCGGGACCATTCGAATTATCGGCCTCCGAATTCGAACAGGCGTGTCCCGAGCTTTCTCATCAGGTCATAATGGCAAGTTGACATGGACGCAGTTGACAGAAATAAGATCCGGGCGAAGTTGACCGAGTGTTTCTTGCTGGTATTCCCTAAATTGGACCGCAGCCGCGTCGAAAGCGCAAGCGTAGATAACTTGAAACAGTGGGACTCGGTCGCGCAGGTGAATCTGCTGACCGTAATCGGCGAGGAATTTGGCATCGACATCGATTACGAGGAGTTCGAAGGAGCTAACTCCTTCGACGCGCTCGCGCAACGCCTCTCCCAACTCGCTCAGGTGTAGTACGCGGCTGATCCGGTATCAAGGAAGGCCTCGTCATCGTCCGAGAACTGGAACTGGAAGTTACTCGGAAATGCGAAGTTGCTTTTCTTATTGAGTAAGTACACGGGCGCGGTGTGAATTAGGCGCAGACCCGATTCGGCCGCCGCAGTCGCGGATGGTCCCTTAGCGCCTCTGGCGGCGATCTCAAAGGCATCGCTCATTCCCAGTACAGTCCGCCGCGCGAGCGTGTATCCGATTCGCCAGTTCACAGGCGAGGATTCGCGCAGCCATACGCCCGCCAGCCGCGCCTGGCCACGAACTACTCCGATCAGAAAATGGCCTTCCAAACCGCTCTCATTCGCAATTCCGTATAAGGAGAAACGCACGGCGGGACAACGCAGAACATATTGGAAGAATTCAGTCGGCCGTCCCGTCGCAATAATGTCGGCTGGCGCGATAGGAATCGCGTTCCAGCCCGATGGTACGCCGGTTGCGGGGGATTTCGACCACGCCAAGTTGCGCGCAAGCCGCGCGGGCAGCTTCCAATTCTTGTGCTGATGCGTGAGAATCTGACGCACGGGGCGAAGCGGTCGCGCTGCCGTCCAGGCTTTTCCAGTTTCGACGAATCCAGCCGCGGGCAGCACTTTCCTGGTCATCTCCGACCCGCCGATCGCGAAGATGAAGTCAAACTTCGCCGCGAGTTTCTGCACAATCAGCAGGCCGGCGCCAGGCGAATCTTTTGCGCCTGCCCAATCGATCATATGTACGCCGCGGATCGGCGGCGCGCCTTGAAAAACGATAGGGCAAAGGCCGGCGTGCGCCACAATGCGACCCTCGTGTTCGAGCACGTAGCTTCGCGGCTCCGTCCAGTCTTCGCGCACGTCCCAATATTTCCAGGCCATCAAAGCTGGGTTAAAAGACGGCGCGTCCACGGTTGTATGGAAGCAGTTGGCAAGGAATTCGGTCAGCCGGGGACAATCTTCCGCGGTGGTTTCTCGGAAGATTGACTTCATTTGCGAATTCGGTTAACGGGCCTGCACTGTAACATTAGAAGCCAATAGCTCTCAAATGCGGCCGATCAGTAAATGGAGGCACATTCGTTGAATTTCTTGTGGGTGATCGATCTCGATTACTCAACGCGGCATCATCACGGCGCAACACTGCGCTACGTCAATTATTCGCGGCGCCTGGTCGCGGCTGGTCATCGCGTCTATTTTATCGTTCGAACCGAAACCGCCGCCTTTGGCCGCGAAGAGGAATTTTTCGAGCAACTGAAGCACGAAGGCACGATCACCGGCTATTTCCCTTGCAGCTATTCCTATCCGCGTTGGAAAGGCCGTCTGGCAGGGCTGAGTTTCCTTCCCTGGATTGCGAACTGGTGGCTTGCCGCGGACCAAGACCAGGTCTTCGAGCACTGCCTGAAATTGGCGCAACGATTGGAGATTGATGTCTGCCTGTTTTCCAGCCGCGATCTGTTCTTCCTGGCTTCGCGATTCCGCGAGTTTCTGCCCAGCATTATCGATTTCGGTGATTGCTGGACGTTGTACCGCGTCCGGGAGGTTCGGCTGCTATGGGAACGCCGCGCGTTCCGGGCACTGCTTGCGAATCTGCGGTATCTCATGGAATGGTATCTGAAGGAGCGCTATTATTCGCGCCTGACGGATGCGAATCTCATCGTTTCACCTGTGGATAAAGCTGCTTTAGACAAGATCAGCGGCGTGCCGGAGAAGAATTATCTGCTGTTGAACGGTGTTTCGCCCGGCAGGAACACGGCCGATATTCGAAAGATCAAGGGACGGCTGATCTTCTCGGGAAACATGGACTTCCCGCCCAATTATTTCAGCGCCATCTGGTTTATTGATCGCGTGCTGCCGCACGTCGCCGCTGCCCATCCGGATGCCCATCTCGTCGTCGCGGGAGCGAATCCCGTTGCGGAGCTACTTGCTCGCGCCAACGAGCGCGTTCGAGTCACTGGATTCGTAGAAGACATGGCCGCCGAGATTGCCGCCAGTTCGCTGTATGTTGCGCCAATCATCATGGGCGGCGGGTTCAAGAACAAGGTTGTGGAAGCGCTGGTCAACCGGACCTATGTTGCGGGAACGCGCATGGCGGTTGAGTTTTTAGGGGAAGATGCGGTCAGCCAGATGCTGATTGCGGACTCCGCCGAATCGTTGGCCGCGCACATCAACGGGTTCTTGTGCGCTCCGGAGGATTTCGAGCAACGGTTAAACTCGCTGCATGCAATGATTGCGCGTGAATTCAGCTGGGAGCACCGGACTTCTGAGCTCTTGAGTATTGTCCGCGATGTCTTGCGGAAGCGGCAGGACGTCGCCTACGAATTGCGCATGCCCGCGAGAAGCTCGGCGAAACAGTCCGGCGAATAGCTACGCGAAATACCGATTCGCCGAAGCAAGAACGGATCGGCATCCAGCCGATTCATTCCCGGTTCCGTCGTCACCGCGGTTTTGAATCCACACTCGTGCGTAATGCGAACTGCCGTTTCTCCGATATCGGCGAGCTTTCCGTTCGGGTAGCAAAAGTGAATCACCGGCGAGCCGAGTTTTTCTTCGATACGCGCCTTCGATCCCCGAATCTCGTCTTCAATAGCCTGCGGGCTCTCCAGTGAAGACAGGATCGGATGCGTGTTGGTGTGTGCGCCGAACTCGATATTGCTTCTTTGCAGGTCGCGGACTTCTTCCCACGTCATCGGCTCGACCTCTGCCGGCGCGCGCTCGGGAATCGAGACTTCGAGCGCATCTAAAACGCGCTTCATTTCGATAAGACGCTGCGCGTTGCTCACGGAAGTGAGCGCTTCCGCGAAGGATCGCGCATTCCACCATCGCTCTCGCGTAGTTGTGAGAGGCGAATCTGCCCCGAGACCCGGCGCATCGAACGGTACTTCTTGTTTGGTGGTGTGCTCGAAGGCATATTCGATCTGGTTCCACCACAGCCAGCTCTTGCGATCGAGAAAATCAGCCACCAGAAACACGGTCGCAGGAATCTCAAACTCACGAAAAACCGGAAAGGCGTTCAGAAGAAAGTCGCGATAGCCATCATCGACTGTGATTGCGACTGCGTTTTCAGGCAGTGGCGACTTCTGATGGATCGCTGCGCTGATATGTGCCATCGAGACGGGATGGTAAAAGCGGCGGATGTGCTCGCAATGGGTGCGAAGAGCGGATTGATCGGCCGGGAAGCCGTGATACATGAGGATGCGCAGGGCGTCCCGATTGCGGCGCCGGAACACGCCCAATCCGCCCGTCGAATGAATCGCGGTTCGAATTGCCCGCTTCAACAAGCTCAAAGTTTCATCCCAAAAGTGAAGAAAAAGTAACTAAGTTCTCACGATATCCTGAGATAGAATGCTTCAGCGCATTGCGGGCCTTGCGCTCATCGCATCTATTTTGTCATTGGCGCAAAGCAGCACGAAAAATCCGGCTGCTGCTGCTCCAGAAGCGCCACCCATTGCCAGTTGTCCGGCGGGAGGGCCGCTGGGCGCGGTCGAGCTGCGCGTAATCTCGCCCGAAAACACGAATCCGCTGCCGTTTCAAACCATCAATCATCTGAGTGAAAACGACACGCTTACCTATCAGCCGGTTCTACGCGGGCGCGAGAAACGGCCGGGCGAAATCGCGCTCGTGATGGTGCCGTTGAAGCACGACCCGGACAAGCCGATGGTGATTGTGACCGATCCGAGGTCTGCCGAGAAACCACAGCAATGGAAAATCCCGGAGACGATTTCACTCGCCGCGTTCGTCTATGGCCCCGAAGGATTGAGCAAGCGAAAGGTTCGAAATTTTCTTTCGCAAGACAACGTGCTAATCGCCCAATTAGCCGACTACGCGGATAAGACCGCGCAAACCGAGGCGCTGGTGCAGGCGCTTTCGAATGCCGAGAGCTCGTCGGCCAGTGTCAACGCCGCGCTGACGGGATTCGCTTCGCAATATGGGTTCGCGGTGCAACTCGACCGCAATGCGCCGCCGGCTGAGCAAGCCGAGACGCTGTTTGCGAGCATGAATCCGCAACTGGCGACCTACAATCCGCTGGCGCCCTCAACCGCGTCCAACATCGGGCAAACCGCCAGCCTCGCAACCGCCGCCGCGACACTGTTCTTCGGCAGTCCCATTGGGCTTGCGGCAGGTGGCACTGCAATGTTGCTCGATTTGCGCGCCATCGCGTTTCCCGATACGCAGTTCCGTTCGTCGTTTGCGGAGCCGTTGCCCAATTCCGCTTTGAATCTGTGCGGGCAGCAAGGGCCGGCGCCGCTGCACACGCGCGTTGCCTATATTTGGGCGAGCCGGATTCCGAATACGCCGACGCCTTCCATCAAAATTGAGAAATCGAACTACATTCCGGAAGGACAGAAGTCGCCCGTGCCGGTCGAAGTTCCCGATCCGGAGTGGAAGTATCTGCAGCGCGCGCGTGCCTGGACGCTTGACACCGCTAAATCGCAGAAATCTTCAGTCAAAGTCCTGAAACTCGGCAACCAGAAGGCAATTGAGATCGATCTGACGAAGGCAAAGCTCGCGGCGGGCGATTATCATCTCGCCGGTTATTGGGATTGGGCTCAGTTCGTCGCCCGCGGCGACGTGCACGTAATGCCTTTGAGCGATTTCAAGCAGGCAAAACTTGCGCCAGCTTCACAAGACGTGCTGGTGACGAAAGGCGGAAAGATTCCGGTCAAGGTGGATGGTGCGGATTTCGAGTTCACGACGAAGGTGGAAGTGAAGAAACTCGGCGATGAGTTTGCCACCGCTCAGGCATTGCCGTTCATTCTCCCGAAGGGCTTGCGCGAAGGACCGCAGGACCACATGGATGTGCAGATCGATACGCACGATCTCGATGCCGGCGAATATGCGCTCCTGATTTCACAACAGGATGGGAAGAGCCATCCGGTCGATTTCAAAATTCTGCCGAACCCGCCCAAGATCGACAATTTGCCGATTCTGGCAAATCAGGGAGTCTCCACGCAGCATTATGTGCTGAAGGGCGAGCGGCTGGATGAGCTGACCAGGCTCGAAGCGCGAGGCGCGGATTTGGAGCTGGGTGCAGTCGCGGCGAACGGCGATGAGCGAAACGTCACGGTGCAGTTGCAGTCGAATCAGCAGCCGGGCAGCGATGTGTCTGTCAAGGCTTATCTAAAAGACCGAAGCGAACCGCTGGTATTTCAGGATGCCCTGCAGATAACCGGGCCGCTGCCGCTGATTGCAAGCTCCAAGTTATCGCTGCCGGCCGGGATGGCGATTGCGACTCGTCCGAATGAGTTTCCCGCGGCCTTCACGTTGACTGCAATGCTCGATGTAAAGAACATCGCGCGTGGAAGCGTCTTGCAGTTGGGATGCGCGGACAGTCTGCAGTCGCCGGCCACGCTCGAAATCGGGCAGCAGACCGCAACGTACAGTTTGCAGCAGCTCTCGCCGGATCAGCTGTTTCTATCGTTCGACACGAGCGCGCTGCCTGCGGGATGCTCGCTCCAGGCGGTCATCGACAACGGCCGGGCGGGGAAGTCGCAGCCCTTCGCTCTTGCGAATATCGTTCGGCTGCCGCAGATCGATTCTTTTGTATCGAGTACTGACCCAGTGGCGAAAGGGATGCATGCGTATGTGCTGACCGGCCTGAACCTGGAGATGATCGCAAAGGTGGGTTGGGACCAGAGCACCGGCGTTGATGTAAGCGCACTCCCGGCGCCCATTCCCGGACAGGGTCAGAAACAGTCGCTCAGTGTTGTGATGCCCGAGCAATCGGGCCCGCCAGCGAATCTGTATCTCTGGCTGCGCGGCGATAGCGCTGGTCGCGCTACGACGATCAAGAATCCGGCTCCCGTGGCCGCACCCGCTCCGCCGACGCCGCCTAGCACTCCCGCACCAGCTCCGGTGCCTCCATCGACTGTGCCAGGTCCAGCAAGTTCACCTGCTGCGCCCACTCCGACGACGCCATCGACATCGTCACCGCAACCGCCTGCGGCGCAGTAAGTGGGACCTGATTCAGACGATATACTAATGTTACGCGCCTCGAATCAGACACTTTCCGTGACCTCGGAAGAAGCAATCGCACGACATAAGCATAGGTTTCCGCTTCCCCGCGTGCTGCGCATTGCCGCAGCCGCATTGATTGCCGTCGCAATACTTTGTGCTGCCGCTCCCTTCGTCAGCGCTTCGCATTTCGCCGGCGCGATTCAGCGCAATTTGGAAGCTTTCCTCGGCCGCCAAGTCGATTTCAGCGCAGCGCGCTTCACCCTTCTGACTGGCCCGGGTTTCGCGCTCGAAGACGTGACCATTCACGAAGATCCGCGATACGGGCTCGAACCCTTCGCGCATGCAACCGAGCTGGTCGCTCATCTTCGTATCGATAAGCTACTTGGCGGCGAGATCCGCTTTTCGAGCTTGCGGCTGGTTGAGCCTTCCCTCAATCTGGTCAAACGTGCCGACGGCACCTGGAATGTCGTCGAGCTGGTGCAACGGCTAGCGGCGCCGCGGCGCATGCCGCTGAACTTATTCCCAGCCTTTGAAATCGCGGACGGGCGCATCAACTTCAAATTTGGGGCGCGTAAGACGACGCTCTACATCACGGATTCGGACTTCACCATCTATCCCGCGCGTTCCGGTAAGCTGTTCATGACCTTTTCCGGCTCGCCCGCCCGGACGGATCGCGCGGGCAATGGCTTCGGCCATCTACGCGGCGGCGCCACCTGGTACTTCGCGCCCCGCTATAACACCAATCAACTGGAAGCGGACGTCACCATCGACCCCAGCAATCTGGGTGAGATGACGACCCTCGTTCAGGGATACGACATCGGCGTCCATGGAACTGTAAGCTCGCATTTCCGCGTGAGTGGTCCGGCGACCGCCCTGCGTATCCAGGGCGAGCTGCACTTTACGGATATTCATCGCTGGGACCTGCTGCCGTCGAGCGGCGAAGATTGGCGAGTGCGATACCGCGGCAATGTGGATTTGCTCGCTCACAATTTCGAATTGGAGACGGTTCCGGGCCGCACGGGCGAAGTAGCACCGGTTACGCTGCAGCTTCGAGCGAATGACTTTTTAACTCATCCCGAGTGGTCTCTGGTGACCGCATTAAATAATGTGTCTGCGCGGGAGCTTTTGCCGCTCGCGAAGCGCATGGGCCTGCCATTCCCGCAGCAGCTTTCGCTCGACGGCGCGATGAATGGCGCAATCAGTTATTCCAGCCGCTCCGGTCTGAGCGGCGGCGTCTCGATGAAAGACGTCGTGCTGACGCTTCCCGGCGCTCCGCCGCTGCGTACTGCGGTCGCAATCGCAACGCTCGCGCCCGACCGCATTCGCCTGGATCCGGCAATCATCCAGACTGCTTCCGGCGGCACGCTCGAGGCGGCTGGCGATTACTCGCTTTCGACACAACGGCTGGTTAGCTCTCTGAGCACAGACAATTTCTCTCTGGACGATCTGAAGAGCACTGCGAATGCCTGGTTCGGCGAACCTCCCGGGCTTGCGCTGCTTGAGAAGGGCACCTTGAGCGGCCGTCTCACTTACGCTTATGATCCGAAGCTTGCGGGCTCCTGGTCCGGTCAATTCCAGTTCGCGGATGTAAGTCTAAAATTGCCCGCGCTTGCCGTTCCTCTCACACATTCGCGTGGCCGGATTACTTTCAGCGACACCACTCTCGATCTCGATCGCTTCTCCGCGTCAGTTGGGGATCAGCAGATTTTCGCGGTTTATCATTACAATGCGGCGGCCAGGCGTTCTGAGCATCTGCGCGTTGAATTGCCATCCGCCGATTTCAAGCAAGTCGAAGCCGCGCTGGACCCGACCCTGCGCTCCGAAAGTTTTTTTGCGCGTCTGCGCTTGACGCGGCGCTCGATTCCGCAGTGGCTCGCCGAACGCAACTTGGATGGCGATCTCACGGTTGGCCAATTTTCGCTCGCCGGCAATGTTCTGGGGCCGCTCGCCGCTCGCTTCACCTGGCAAGGGCCGCAGATCCAGTTTGCCTCTGTGCAGTTGCATCTTCCCGAAGGGCTGATACGCGCAAACGGGTCGGTGTATTTGGGCTCTTATACGCCGCAATACCGCTTTGAAGCGAGCGCAAACGGTTTTCCGTGGCGCTCCGGTCTGCTGGGGGCAGAAGGCGAACTCGCAACCAGCGGGATCGGGCTTGAAATCCTCCAAAATCTCCGCGCAACAGGCGATTTTTCGGCTCGAAACGTGCAGCTTTCTGCTGACGATTTGTTCGAAAGGGTCAGGGGAAATTTCGCGTTCTCCTTCGCCGATGGCTGGCCTGACCTGCGGCTATCGAACATCGACGCTTCCGACGGCGAGGACGCCTGGGAAGGACAAGGCCAGACGCAAAGCGAGGGCAAACTGATCGTCAACCTGGAGCACGACGGCCAGCAAAAGCAAGTAATCAGCACGCTCGCGGCGCAAAACGCATCTCCCGCCGCGTTTGTGGATACTGCCCCTCCTCAATAGGAAGTTTTTGCCGCAACGACAGGCAGCCACACTGCACTCGGGGTGGCCGCCGAGCGAAAAATGGACTGCGTTGCCCTAACGTAGTCTTGCGGCTTGGCGAAGAAGATATTCGCGACATACGTCTGCGGGTTGCGATCATAGAGCGGAAACCAACTCGATTGGATCTGCACCATGACTCGATGACCGGGCAGGAAAATGTGGTTCACGGTCGGCAAAACAAATCGATAGCGCTGTGTTTTTTCCGCCGGAATCGCGGAAGGATGCTCAAAGCTTTCGCGGTAACGGCCGCGGAAAATGTCCATCGAGATCGGCAGCTCATAGCCGCCCATTTCGGGCTGATTGGGCATCTGCTCGGGAAAGACGTCGATCAGCTTCACAACCCAGTCGGCGTCGCTACCGGTCGTCGAGGCAAACAGGTCCGCGACCGGCGCGCCGCTGACGCGCAAGGGTTCAGTCAAAACCGGCGTTTCGTAGGCGAGCACGTCGGGACGATCCACAACCATGCGTTGATCCGTCACGAGCCAACTTTTCCAGCGGTCGGTATCTGCGAATCGCACTGGCCGCGTCAAATAAGGCACCGGCTTGGCGGGATCGGAAACGTAGTTGTCTGCGGCATTTTCTGCGCCCGGTTTGTCGAAGCCCAGCGCGAAATTGGATTCGAGATACAGCGGCTTCATCGGCGAAGCGCAGCCCTTGTCGCACGCCAAAGGCCAGGACGGCAGACGATCCCAATGATTTTCGCCTGTGTTGTAGATGAAAACGTGCGGCGTCGAGGCTTTGGGCGCGCCGGTTTTCAGATATTGATCGAAGAACGGTTTGAGCACCTCGCGGCGATACTGCAGCGTCGTATCGCCATCCCACTTCAGCGGCCCGAGATTGTAGCCGTCGTAATTCACCTGGCTGTGACGCCACGGCCCCATGACTAAATAGTTGTGATCGGCCTGCCCTTTCGCTTTCAATGCGAGGTAGCAATGAATCGCGCCCCACATGTCCTCCTGATCCCATAGGCCTTGTTCCCAGATGGTCGGCACTTGCGAAGGATGTTCCGCGACCAGTTTGTCGAGTGCCTGGTCCTGCCAAAAGGCGTCATACGCAGGATGTTCCATCATGCGTTCTGCCCAGGGCAAATTCTCAAGCCCGTGCTGTCGAGCGTAATGCCCGGCTGAGACGGCCCGAAGGAAGGTTTCGAAATCGTCGTATGCGCCGCGAGGCACCTCGGTGCCGGTGCCTTTCTTTGTGGTTTGCGCATACACATAATCGAAATTCGGCTCGCGAAACGCGCCATAGTGGAACCAGTCGTCTCCCATCCAGCCGTCGACCATGGGGCTTTCGGGCGCCGCCACCTTGAGCGCCGGATGCGGACCGAGCAGCGCCATCACGACGGTGAAACCTTCGTAAGAAGAGCCGATCATGCCGACGCGGCCGTTCGATTCCGGGGTGTTCTTGACGAGCCAATCAATTGTGTCGTAGGCGTCCGTCACTGGATCGGTTGAGCTATGGTTAAGCGGACCAATTACAGGTCGCGTCATGATGTAATCGCCCTCGGAGCCGTATTTACCGCGCACATCCTGAAAGGCTCGAATGTAATCTCCCGTTGCGAAAACATCATCGCCCTGCGGTAACGTAGCGCTCATGTGCGGGCTTTCACTCCGCGTGGCTCGTTTGGCCGCGTTGTATGGCGTGCGCGTCAGCAGAATGGGCAAATCGTCCGCGCCCTTCGGAATAATAAGCACGGTAAAGAGCTTCACGCCATCGCGCATGGGGATCATCACTTCGCGGCGGATGTAATCGTAATCGGCGGTTGGCGCAATGAACTTCGCCGGGATGTCGCTTGCGGAAGAGGCCTTGGTCTGCTCGGTATCCTTTGCGGGCGTCTTTTGCTGAGCATTGGCAACGCTTTGGTCTTTGTCTTGAGAAAAAGCGAAAGCAAACGGGAGAATGAAGGCTGCGGTAAACAGGCCGATTTTCAGCCGAGGGTTCATATGACAACTGTAAACGGCGGCTTTCGGGGCAGCCGATAATGAGCACTTCCACCGCGACCGCCTTGAACGGTCTTCGCGCCTGACGAGCATCGACGCGCTACGCGGGGCGGTCATGGTGTTGATGGCGCTCGATCACGTTCGCGATTTTTTTAACTCGAGCGCGGCGTCTTTCTCTCCCACCGATCTCTCGAAAACGACTACCATCCTGTTCCTCACTCGCTGGATCACCCATTTCTGTATGCCGATTTTTATGTTCACGGCAGGAACGGGAGCCTTCTTGTGGTGGAAACAGCGCAATCACACGCAAGGGCGAGCTTTCGAAGTTCCTGTGGACGCGCGGAGTGTGGCTCATCGTGCTCGAGTTGACCGTGATGCAGCTTGCCTACGACTTCAATATTTCGAGCCGGTTCGTGATACTGCTGCTGATTCTGTGGATCTTTGGATTCTGCATGATCGTCATGGCCGGGCTGATCCGTCTGCGCGCTTCCTGGTTGCTGGCGCTGAGCTTGTGCATCGTTGCAGGGCATAATTTGCTTGCTGGTGTCGCAGCCGCCAGCTTCGGCTCAGCCGCTCCGGTTTGGGACCTCGTGCATCAGCCGGGCGTCTTCGCCTTGGCTGGGCGGCAGTTTTTGATCCCCTACACGCTTTTGCCATGGATTGGCGTCATCTCTGCTGGCTTCTGCTTTGGTCAGATTTTTCAGTGGGAGCCGGAGAGGCGCAGGCGTCTGATGCGATGGATCGGGCTTGCCGCGGTGATCGCCTTCTTTGTGCTTCGGGCCGTCAATCGGTATGGCGATCCAGCGCCGTGGTCCATGCAGAAATCGGCCGTGTTTACGGCGCTATCGTTCCTGAACTGCACGAAATATCCGGCCTCGCTCGATTTTTTGTTAATGACGCTCGGGCCCGCGATCTTGGTGCTCTCATTTTTAGATAAGCATCCGCCGGCCTCGCGAAATCCGCTGGTAATTTTCGGGCGCGTGCCGCTGTTCTATTTCATCCTGCACTTCTACCTGATTCATCTGCTCATGGCATTATTTGCGCTGCTTCGGTACGGTGGATCTGCGCTTTCGTTTCTCTTTAATCCGCCGCCCTCAATGGGAACTGCCCGGCAGTTGTTTCCGGCGAATTTCGGCTATAGCCTTGGCGTCGCCTACCTAGTGTGGATACTCGTTGTCGCTCTGCTGTACCCGCTCTGCAGATGGTATGCAAAAGTAAAAGCAACTCATCGCAATGTATTGCTGAGTTATCTTTAATTAGAAAAACATTTTCGGGCAATTGTGTTTCGCTAAAATTAAGATTCACGAATGCAGCCGCAGCTCTCATGGGAAAACATCAGGCGGGAATTGGATACAGCTTGCGCCGAATCGAGCCGCGTTGCGCGGGCGCAGCTTGCCCATGAGTTCAACCAACTGCAGCGGCGTTTCCGGCAGTATGAGACGGAAGCGGAATGGGCCGATATTCTGCTGGATGCGGCCTCGCGGTTCGCGAAACAGGTCGCGGCCTTCGCGCTGGCGAATGGCATCGTGTCATTGCGCGGTCAGGCAAATCTTTCGCTTGATGCGAATTTTTCCTTCGCGTTGAAATCGGCGGCGGCGTTTTCATCGGCAGCGGATTCGAAGGACCCGGTTACCGCGCTCAGGACTGCATGGCGAAGTTGGAGAGGCGCTCAGCACGTCGGATACGCAGGACCGCGCGCGGATCTTTCCCATCCTGAATGGGACGCGTACCGTTGCGCTGTTGTTTGCAGCCGGAGATGACGTGGATAGCGAGGTTCTCGAATTGATCGCCGGAATGGCTTCTCTGGTTCTCGAGCGACCCTCGAACGCGTCATTGCATTCGCAGATCGCAGTGGCTCCTGCGGTGCATTCGCAAATCGCACTCGCTCCTGCGCCGGTTGATTCGAATGGTGGCGCTTCCAAGAAACGGCTGCCGAGTTGGGCGGATTTAGCCGAAGAGCAACGGTTGCTGCATATCCGGGCGCAGCGGTTTTCGCGCGTGACCATGGCCGAACTGCAGCTCGCCCGGCCGGAAGCATGCCGCGCGGGGTACGAACAGGCGAATCTTTATCTATTTTTAAAGAACGAAATCGACCGCGCGCGAGAGACGTTCCGGACGCAATTCCTGACTATACCTTCGATGGTCGATTATCTCCATCTGGAGCTGGTTCAAACCGCTGCGGAAGGTGACGAAAAGAGATTAGGAGCAGATTATCCGGGCCAGTTGGTTTAATTTGCGGTTTGAACGCAGAGTCCGCAGCGCCGTTCTGGGATGCATAGCGGGTACTGTGCTGCTCGCCTGCGTGGCGGCGGCGCTACCCTCGGCGACGGCGCATCGAAAGAAGCCTCAATCGCGTCCCGCCTCACCGCCCGTGAAAGTAGTGGGCGCCGCGGGGCTGATTGCACTCGCCCAGCATCAGCTTGATTTGGGAGATTTTGCCGCCGCTGCAAAATCCGCCGCCGCAGGTGCTCAGAAGGCGCCCTCGCTCGACGATTATGCGCACTATATTCGCGAGCAGGCCGAGTACGAGCTGAAGAATTATGCCGAGACCGCGAAATCGGCGGCTCATGTGTTTAATCAAGTGCCTGCCTCGCCGCTGATTGGTTCTGCGGCGGCTCTGGCCGTGCGCGCTGGGCTCGATAGCGACCATCCGAAAGACGCTCTCGACCTGGTCAAGAAGTATGACGAGGTGATTCCGCAGCCGCAAGCCGATCTGCTGCTGGCGCGATGCCTCAGCGCAACCGGGGATCTTTTGCAAGCGGCCGAGGTTTATCAGCGCGTCTATTACGATTACCCGACTTCGAAGCAGGCGACGGACGCGGCCAACGCGCTGGTCGATCTGAAACAGCGCTTAGGTGATAAGTATCCGCCGATCACGGCAGCCGACATGCTCGGGCGCGCAGAGAAGTTATTTGAAGAGCACAATCCCGCCGGAGCGCGTATCGAATTGTATGCCGCGATCCCACAGCTCTCCGGTGTTGCGCGCGACCAGGCGCGGGTGCGTTTGGGTGTTGCCGATTTTTTGAACAACAACGCCAGAGCGGCGTTCGAGTATCTGAGCGCTCTCAAAGTGGATGAGAGCGAAGCGGATGCCGAGCGGCTCAGTTATCTGATTCGATGCGCGCGAAAACTGGATCGGCACGCCGATCTAAAGCCCTATCTCGATCATTTGGAACAGCAGCACGCTTCCTCGCCGTGGCGGCTGGAAGCGCTGATTTTTGCGGCCGATCAGGCGCGCGTAGATAACGATCCAGCGACTTACTTGCCGCTGTATCGGGCGTGCGCCGCGACGTTTCCCAAGGACCCACGCTCGGCATGGTGCCACTGGCGCGAGGCGTTTGAAAGCTACCGCAATGACGGCGCCGACGCCTTCGATCTGCTGCGTAGCCACGTGCAGCAGTATCCCGGATCGACGGACGTCAACAATGCTCTTTATTTCTTGGGCCGGTTATCGGAGCGCAAGAACGATAATGCGTCGGCCCGCGCCTGCTACGAAGAATTGGTCTCGCGTTTTCCGAATACTTACTATTCGGTTGTGGCGCGCGGACGTCTGACCCAGCCGGCGATTGAGGCCGCTACTCCGAGTCCTGAGATGCTGCAATTCCTGCACTCGATTGCGTGGCCTCCGCGGGAACAGTTCCCGAGTTTCACCCCCAGCGAAGCAGTCCAAGCTCGATTGAACCGCGCGGAATTGCTGGATTTGACAGGCCTGACCGATATGGCGGAGGGCGAGTTGAAGTTCGGAGCGCGCAACGACGGCGTGCAGCATAATGTCTACGCATTCGAGCTGGCCAAAATGGCATGGAACCACGGCGAGGCAGACCGAGCCATGCACTCGATCAAAGCTTATGCGCCGGATTATCTTTACATGCCGCTCGACGAAGCGCCGGTGCAGTTTTGGGAGCTCGCTTTCCCGCTCGCCTATCGCGATGCAATCGAGCGCTACAGCAAAGCGCAGGGGATCGATCCATTTTTGGTCGCGGCGCTGATCCGGCAGGAATCGGAGTTCAACGTGAGAGTGATCTCGCACGCCAATGCTTATGGGTTGATGCAACTGCTGCCCTCAACCGGCCGCGAGCTCGCGCGCCATTTCGGAATCCGCCGATTGCCGGCGTCGCAGTTGCTGACTCCGGACCGGAACATTCAGCTTGGAACTTGTTATTTCCACAATCTTCTGAACTCGGTCGGAGGCGAGGCCGAAATGGCCTTGGCTTCCTACAATGCGGGACCGGGACACACCGAAACGTGGCGCACGTGGGGACCGTTCCGCGAGCCGGCCGAATTTATCGAAGCCGTTCCATTTCACGAGACGCGCGGCTATATCCAAATTGTCCTGCGCAACGCTGACGTGTACCGGCGGTTGTATGCGGGCAGGGAACCCGACCTTCCGCCTTATCATCCGAAGCCTCCGCCACGAGTCAAACCGAAGAAGAAGGTCCGGCATCATGCCATGTCCGCCTGAACGGCCCGCTAAAATTTGAACATGACCGTTGTTGCGGCTCGGCGCTTTCAGAGCGCCCGTGTAGCCCAGTTTCGAGAATCTGTGATTCGCGAGATGACGCGGCTTGCTCTGAAACATGGCGCGGTCAATCTGGCCCAAGGCTTCCCCGATTTTGCCGCGCCTGAAGCGGTGAAGGCGGCGGCTCAAAAGGCGATCGCCGAAGACATCAATCAGTACTCGATTACATGGGGCGCGAAGCCTTTTCGCGATGCCATTGCGGCGTATTACAAGCGCTTTTATGATTTGGAGCTTGACCCCGAGCGCGAGCTGACGGTCTGCTGCGGCTCGACGGAAGGCATGATTGCGACTCTGCTCGCACTCCTGAACGCGGGCGACGAAGTGGTGATCTTCGAGCCGTTTTACGAAAATTATTGGCCCGATTCGCAATTGAGCGGGGCGGTTTGCCGGTATGTGACGCTCAGGCCGCCCGAATGGACATTTGATGCAGCCGAGCTGAGGGCGGCGTTCACCGCCCGAACCCGTGCGGTGATTCTCAACACGCCCAATAATCCCACCGGGCGCGTCTTCACACGCGCGGAACTCGAGTTCATCGCCCGGCTCTGCGAAGAACACGACTGCCTGCTCATCACCGACGAAATATACGAACACATTGTCTTCGACGGCGCGCGCCACGTTCCGCCGATCACGTTGCCCGGAATGCGTGGCCGCAGTGTGCTGGTGAACAGCCTGAGCAAGACATTTTCAGTGACCGGCTGGCGCGTGGGGTGGGTGATCGCTTCGCCGGAGCTGACCGATTCCATTCGCAAGGTTCATGATTTTCTGACCGTCGGCGCGGCATCGCCGCTGCAGCAGGCGGGAGTGAGCGCTTTGCAACTGCCGGATGCGTATTTCGAGGAGCTGGCGCGAAATTACCAAACAAAACGGGATCAGATCGTAAAGGTTCTTGAAGGCTGCGGGTTCCCCTGTTATGTGCCCGAAGGCGCGTATTACGTCATGTGCGACATCTCGCGTTTCGGGTTCAAGGACGACCTCGCGTTTGCGCGCTACCTATTGGAAGACATCGGGATTGCGGCTGTGCCCGGGTCGAGTTTTTTCTCCGACTCAGCGGGTGGCTCGCAGCTCATTCGTTTCTGCTTCGCCAAGCGGCCGGACACGCTGGCGGCTGCGGCAGAACGGTTGCAGCGTGCGAAATAGCCGCTATTCACGAACGGTCAACGCGCGCTCGAGCCGGAACGTCAGGAGCGTTTCGGATGGGATGCGTATCTGCTGGCCTTTGGTCGCCGCCGATATTCCGAAACCGGCACCGCCTCCGGCCGCCGACCCGATCGCTGCGCCTTTCCCGCCGCCCACGATTCCGCCAATAATGGCGCCGGCCGCCGCGCCGATTCCGGTCTTTACGGCCGTGTCATGACCGCTCGACTTTCCTGCTTCTTGATAAATGCTGCTGACAATACGATAGCTGTGGCCGTGATAATCGATGCGGGAGAGCTGGAGTTCGAGCGCACCGCGGCCTTTGATGCGGCCAGCGGCGTTTGATTCGGCAAGCAGAATTGAGACCGGCTCGCCTGCGGGGATCACGACGCGGCGATGAGAAACCAGAGGCGCCGCGAGCGTTCCGCGAAAGACCTGGCCGGCTGTATTCACTGCCGTATCGATGGGATCGATGGTCCTCACCATGACGTGTTCGCCAGCCGGGATTGTGACGGTTCTGGGTTCAGGCGGGGCCTGGGCCGGTGGAGCGGTACTCGGTGACGTCGCTGGTGTTGACCCATTTGCCGGGTATGCCGGAGGAGGCTGTGGCAGCGCTGCGTTGGAGCCGGTTTGAGGCGCGCTGCTCGAAGCAGGTGGCGCAGTTGCGGTTTGAGGGGCGGTGCTCGAACTCGGTGGATTCGTCGCGGTTTGCGTGTTATTCGTATTGGGAGCTTTGTTGCATGCGAGACTTGCGGCCAGTACGAGAGCCGGCGCTATCCAAAACAACTTCTTCATATGTACTAGACCCATATCTATCAAACCAGGCGGAACACCCGGCAGCTACAATTAAGGTTTGAGCAGAAATTAATGGCACAAGAAACAGCGACGGCGAAGCCGGCCGCGAAAACTGAGGCTGCACACGCTGCGGCGCATCGCGACGCTCCGCGGAACAGCATTGCCGAATGGGCGGTGACGATTCTGTTGCTGCTGTTCGGGACGACGACACTGGTTCAGGCGTTTGTCATTCCCACTGGCTCGATGGAGGACACGCTTCTCATCGGCGATCACTTGCTGGTCGATAAATTGGCCTATGCGCCATCGGGTCCGGTGAGTCAATACCTGCTTCCTTACGAGCAGCCCAAGCACGGCGACATCATTGTTTTCCACTATCCAGTGGACCCTGCGCAAACGTTTGTAAAGCGGGTCATCGGCGTACCCGGAGACCATCTGAAGATGATTAATCGCGTGATTTACCGGAATGGCGTGCAACTAAATGAGCCGTATGTTTATCACAAACTGCCTTACGATGCGTCGCGCGACAATTTTCCAGGCGAGCCATCGCCTTTCGCCGAAGGGCTGCAAGCCGAGTTGCAGCAGGATATGCTGAATCATCACGTGGAAAATGGCGAAATTGTCGTGCCGTCGAACGAGTATTTTGCGATGGGCGACAATCGCGATAATTCGCTTGACAGCCGCTACTGGGGTTTTGTGCCGCGCGATAACATCATCGGCAAGCCGCTGCTGATCTATTGGTCCTACCGGGCGTCGACCGAGGATCTGGCGGGATCGTCGGTGGACTCGCTGTTGTCGCACTTCGTCGATCTGGGCGAGCATTTCTTCACGCGCACGCGATGGGACCGGACATGCAAGGTCATCCGCGGATTCCCCGATTCAAAGCTGTCCAGCCAGCCGCTGCCTCTGAACCCTGGTTCGCCGAACCCTTAACGACTGAAGATTCACTCCCAATCACGGCTCGCCTAAACTGAGTAGTTTCATGCCGAATCACCGCTATGGTGTGATCATGGCCGGCGGCCGTGGAACCCGCTTTTGGCCAAAAAGCCGGCGCAGCAGCGCGAAACAGGTGCTCCGTCTGTTTGGCGAGCGGAGCCTAATCCAGCAAACTGTCGACCGGCTTCGCGCCGTCATTCCGCCTGAGCGCATCTGGGTCATCACCAACCAATTTCTGCAAACGGAAATCCGGAACCAATTGCCGGAGGTTCCGAAGACGCAAATCATAGCCGAGCCCGCGCAGCGCAATACCGCGCCGTGCATCGCACTGGCAGCGCATATCCTTTCGCAAATGGACCCTGAGGCAGTGATGGGCGTTTTTCCCGCCGATCACTTGATCCTTAAAGAGGCGCGCTTCCGGAAATTTGTGGCAGCCGCCTTCAAAGCCGCCGCCCGCACCGGAGTCGTGGTGCTGGGAATCGAGCCGCGGTGGCCGGAAACGGGCTATGGATATATCGAATTTTCAAAAGGTGTGAAGCCCGGCAGCACGGAACCGGCAAAGGTCGCGAGCTTCCGGGAAAAACCCGATGCGCGGACGGCAAAAAGATTTGTCGCGCGCGGAACTTTCTACTGGAACGCCGGCATGTTCTTCTGGCGGGCTGCGACCGTGTTGGAGCTGATGCGGCATCATCAGCCGAAAACGTCAACGCTTCTGGCCGGCCTGCCGCCGTATAATGACCGGAGCTTCGTGAAGAAGCTCAAAGAGGTTTACCCGCTGTGTGAGGGGATTGCGGTGGATTACGCGATTCTCGAAAAGGCGGACGAGATTGCCGGGCTGGCTCTGGACGACATTGGGTGGAGCGATGTCGGCAGTTGGAACGCCGTATATGACCTGGCAGATAGAAACCGCGATGAGAACGCCTCGCGAGGCGAGTTATTCGCCGAGAACAGCCGTAGGAATTTCGTCTTTTCCGAAAAGCCGGTTGCGTTGGTGGGGGTCGAAGATCTCATTATCGTCGATTCGGGGGACGCGCTGCTGGTTGCGCATCGCGAGAGAGCGCAGGATGTAAGCAAAATCGTCAAAATGCTCGAGGAGCAAAGACGAGAAGACCTGCTTTGAGCACGCAGATACGTCTATGACCCGGCTTGGCACGCGGTGCAAGGCAGTTTTGCGGCGAGAGGGCCTGCACGCGGCGTTGATTTTGCTGCTGCTGCTGAATCTCCTGTTTTTCCCATGTATTTGGGGCCACAAGAGCTTGCTCAAGAGCGCAGAGCTGTGCGCAAGCGTGCTTCCGACCGGCGCCTGGGATGGAAAGCCTGTCCCGGTCCGCTTATCGCAAACACTCGACGCTGCTGCCGCGGCCTGGTTTTTCGAGCCATCGCTCGCCTTTACGGGATACGAATACACGAAAGAGCATACGATTCCGCTATGGAATCCTTACCAGGCCTTTGGAACACCATTTGCAGCGAATATGCAGTCCCAGCCGTTTTATCCGCTGACGATCTTGCTTTCCCTCGATCTCACCCCCCGCACTTATAATTTGTACCTATTGGCGAGGCTCTTTATCGCGGGCCTGCTCGCTTACCTGTTTCTGAGGCTATTTGTTTTGTTTGTGCCGGCTATTGCGGGCGGCATCGCCATGATGTTGGCCGGTTACTACGTGCTCTATATGGACATGCCGCACCTGAGCGTAGAGATCATAATTCCCGCCGCGCTCTACACGGCTGAGTTACTGCTGAGGTCTCCGACTTATGGCAAGTTTTTAGCTTTTACAGGTGTGCTTTTTCTTTCGTTTTTAGGAGGAATGCCGGAGAGCAGCTTGTTGCTGTTCACCTTGCTATACCCATACATTGTGTTGCGCTTCTTATCGGATGTGGCGTTGCGGCCTCGATGGCTTGTATACGTGGGTCGCGTCGCACTCGCAGGTTTTGCGGCCGCATGCCTTTCGGCGTTTCTGCTGTTGCCATTTCTGGAATTCATGCGGCACGGTTATGACACTCACCAGCCTCGAAACATCGGGCCTGGTTTCATTGGCCTATCTCATTTGATTCCGGATTCTAGCGCTTTGACCTATTGGCTTCCGTTGATCTTTGGCCCATACACGTGGCTGATAAATTATTTCGGCGTCATCGCCTTTTTTTTGATCCTGATTGCATTTATCACGGCCTGTCGCCGATCAGACGATCACGCCATGAACCGGCTTCGACCGTTGACATTCTTCTGCTTCGGGTTTGCGCTGTTCTTTATCCTGAAACGTTACGGATTTGAGCCGATGAACAGCCTCGGCCGCCTTCCGTTGTTCCGCTACGAAGTTTTTTGGAAATATGAGGAAGCCGTCGTGGCGGTTTGCGTTTCAATTCTGTGTGCGATTGGTCTTCAGCGGCTGATCAGGGCGGAAGTTTCGAAAATCGCTCTAATTCTCGCACTGGCGGTTACGTTTGTGATAATTCCGCTTTGCGCCATTCTGGGTCAGAACCGGATTTTTGAAGCGATCAAAACGGGAACATTTCCGGCGCGAATGCCCGAGATAGCATTCGGAGTCGCGGTTTGCGCGCTGCTTTCGCTCGCGCTTTGCGTAGCGGGCTTCGGGCGAGGTGGATTACGCCTAAGCGTAGCCATACTGGCGCTTCTGGCGGGCGAGTTATCGCTCAACTATATTCCTGAAACATACTATTTCGAAAGCCAGGTGGCGAACCAGTCGCAAGATCCGTACCTGGGAGCACCGTACATACGGTTTTTAAAAAGTAAGTGTAAACAATTCGAACGAGTGTTTGGGCGCGATGCGGTTCTATTTCCTAATTGGGCATCGGCGTTTCAGTTACAGGACATCCGGGATCTGGATGCGATGTATTACTGGAAGTATCTGCCATTTTTGCGCGAATTCGTCGCGCCAGGATCGTCTCCGAAACGAGAAGAGCTATACAATCGCTTTACGGGATGGGATACTGAATATCCGTTCACCACACCTCTTCAAAGGCGATTACTGCAGCTATCTTCTGCCAAATATGTTTTGAGCACGAGACCCTATACAGACGTTCCTTTCAAGCTGGTCTACGATCACGAAGTCAAAATCTACGAGTACGACGATGTCTTGCCTCGCGCATCCATTTTCTTCCAGGCGGATGCAGTGGCTAACGCTACCGATGCTCTGAATAAACTGGCGAGCCCGGACTTCGATCCATTTGAAACCGTCGTGATTGGCGGAAGATTTTCAAGATCCGATGCCGGCGCGATCGCCAAAATGAATCAAGCGCCCGCAAAGCGAGTGGCGGCTGCCGGCATATCGGAATACGGGTCGCGGGGAGTTGAAATTCATGCGGTCCTGGCGCAGACGGGAATTCTGGTTTTGAATGACACCGGCTATCCAGGTTGGACAGCGACGGTGGATGGCGCACCAGCGAAGTGGTTTTCTGCAAACTTCCTGTTTCGGGGTGTCTTACTTACGCCAGGTAATCACGTCGTGCGATTTCTTTACCGGCCCCGCACTTTCTACTTAGGCAGCGCACTAATGTTGATTACGCTTACGCTGCTGCTCTTACCCGGACTCCTAAAATTCCGTAATTACTTGCAGGACCGAATGGGAAAACCCGCTAAGCAGTTGCCGCTTCCGGAGCCTTTGCGTTCCTAAACACCTTTCTCAGTGCCGATATGGCCCGATCAACGTCCTGCTCAGTTAGGATATACGGCGGAAGAAAGCGCAGCACGGCGTCATGTGTGCAGTTGAATAAGATGCCTTCCTTAATTCCATCGAGCACCAGCTGCTTGCAAGAGAAGGCCAGCTCGACCCCAATCATTAGCCCCTGCCCGCGAACCTCTTTGATGAACGAAAACTCTCGCATCAAATCTTTGAGACGCATGCGAAAATATCCGCCGACCGAGGAGATGGAGGGAAGCAGCTCATCGAGAATATCGAAGAATTCGAGCGCAACGCGGCAGGCGAGCGGTCCGCCGCCATAAGTCGAGCCATGCATGCCGGGCTTGATGGTTGCGGCGGCTTTCTCATTGGCGATGATGACGCCCAGCGGAATTCCGCATGCCATCGGCTTGGCTGCGAGCACGATATCGGGCAGCAGCACCGGATCCACTAATTGATACGCGAAATAAGCGCCGGGGCGGCCAACTCCGCATTGAATCTCGTCGAACACGAGCAGGGTGTCGAATCTGGCTGCAAGCTCGCTCGCCTTGCGGGCGAATTCTTCTGAGACGGGATAAATGCCCGCCTCGCCCTGGATGAACTCGATCACGATTCCGGCAGTGTTTTCGTTGACGGTACGCTCGAGGGCCTGCAACTCGTTGCGCGGCACGAACCGCACACCCGGTAACAGGGGTTCGAAATCCTTTCGATAGTTCGGCTGGCCGGTGATAGACAAGGCGCCGAAGGTGCGGCCGTGAAAGCCGTGTTCCAAGGCGACGATTTCGGTTTTGGCGGAGCTTTTCGAATTCCCGTGGGCGCGGATCATCTTGAGCGCGCCTTCGACGGCTTCCGTTCCTGAGTTGCAGAAGAAACTGCGATTCAGTCCGCTCGCTTTCGCCAGGCGCTCCGCAAGGCGTCCTTGATATTCGTGATAGTAGAGATTGGAGCTGTGAAGCAAGAGCCCGGCTTGCTGACGGATGACGCGAGTGATGCGCGGATGCGCGTATCCAAGCGAGTTCACGCCGATGCCGCTGATGAGATCCAGGTAACGGTTGCCCTCGAGATCGTACACGTAGCAGCCTTTTCCGCGATGAAGGAGTAGCGGATAGCGGGCGTAATTCTGAACCAGGTACTCTTTTTCGAGCCCTAAGATGCTCTCAACCGAGTAAGCCGCCTCTTGGACAGGCGGGAGAACGGTGGCCATACCTCATGATACGGGCTGAATGCTTACAAGCCAGCAACCTGGGATGGCGACGGGCTATTCTCCGGCAGCGCGGAGGTAGATTGGAGCGGACGCGGCTTTCTTGCGGGGCTGTTCGCGCACCAGAGCGGGGCCGGGACGGCGCGGGGCCGAAATTTCGTTAAGAAAGACCAGCGAAAGGGGCGTTGCGGCGGCGATTTGCGTGCCGTGCAGATGCATTTTGCGTAGCAGCTTCAGGCCCGCCGCATCGTAGCCGCTGAGGCGGGAAATGTCAACAATGCACTTGCGAGGAGCCGGGGCCTCCATCTCGGCACACCAGGCTTGCGAGGCATTCGCAACCGACTGCCCCTCCAGGCGGCCGACAATTTGAATCCGAAATTCGTCTGCCCGGTCGAAAATCTTGATCGTCGGCACGTCGTGAGTTCCTAGCAGAAGTTCCAATCCATTGACTCGAAAAATGAAATATGCGTAACAAAGCTTATCGGCTGTGGGGTACGTTTTTTGAAGCCAGTACTGCCCGACGTTCCCCGAGGTAACAAACTGCTAGTAGAGGACATCTCCGGTTAAGACCATGAGGAAAAGCTTCAAGAGGATAACTGTATAAACGATGGCGACGAAGATACTTCCAGGTATGCCTTATCCGCAAGGAGCTACGTGGGACGGAACCGGCGTTAATTTTGCTCTGTATTCGGAGGCCGCGGCGCGGGTGGATTTGTGCCTGTTCGACGATGTCACTTCGAGCGAGCACGACACCATCGAAATGCACGAGTGCACCGGGTTCGTATGGCACTGCTATGTGCCGGGATTGACGATCGGGCAACTGTACGGGTACCGGGTGCACGGACCGTATGAGCCGGAGAAAGGACTGCGCTTTAACCCGGCTAAGCTGGTGATTGACCCGTACGCGCGGGCGATTGCGGGAAAAGTCAATTGGGATTACCCGGTTTTCGGGTACCGGCTGGGAGATCCCGGCCAGGATCTGAGTTGCGATCCGCAGGACGATGCCGCAGGTATGCCGAAGGCCGTCGTAACCACCTCGCATTTCGATTGGCAGAACGATCGCTCGCCCGGCACCCACCTGCACGATTCGGTGATTTACGAACTGCATGTCAAGGGCTTCACGGCGCGGCATCCGGACGTGCCGGAGAAGCTGCGCGGCACGTACCTGGGTCTGGCGAGCCCGCCGGCCATCGATTACCTGAAGAAGCTGGGCGTGACGGCCGTCGAGTTGATGCCGGTCCACGAATTTCTCGATGACAAGCATCTGCTGGACAAAGGTCTCCACAACTACTGGGGTTACAACACGACGAATTTCTTCTCACCCGATGCGCGATATTGCAGCTCCGGCGATATGGGGCAGCAGATTGGCGAATTCAAAACCATGGTGCGCGAGCTGCACCGGGCCAATATCGAGGTGATTCTGGACGTGGTGTACAACCACACCTCAGAGGGCAACCAGATGGGGCCGACGCTGAGCTTCCGGGGCATCGACAACCCGACTTATTACCGCCTGGTGCAGGACAATCCGCGTTATTACATGGATTACACCGGAACCGGCAACACGCTCAACATGCGGCACCCGCAGGTGCTCAAACTGGTCATGGACAGCCTGCGGTATTGGGCGGAGGAGATGCACGTCGACGGGTTCCGGTTCGATCTGGCCGCGGCTTTGGCCCGCGAGCTGCACGATGTAGATCGGCTCTCGGCGTTCTTCGATGTCATCAATCAGGATCCGTTGCTTTCGAAGCTGAAACTAATTGCCGAACCCTGGGACGTGGGCGAAGGCGGCTACCAGGTGGGGCGTTTCCCGGCTTTGTGGGCGGAGTGGAACGGCAAATATCGCGATGTGGTGAGGCGTTATTGGAAGGGCGATGAAGGCCAATTGGCCGAGCTTGGATACCGGCTTACGGGCAGTAGCGACTTATATCAACGCGACGGGCGGCGGCCTTCCGCGAGTATCAATTTTGTTACCGCGCACGATGGATTCACGCTGGCCGACTTAGTAAGTTACAACGAAAAGCACAACCAAGCGAACGGCGAGGATAACAAGGACGGCTCCAACGACAATCATTCGTGGAACTGTGGCGCCGAAGGGCCAACGGACGACCCGAACATCATCGCGCTTCGGGGACGGCAGATGCGCAACATGATGATGACTCTGCTGCTTTCTCAAGGTGTCCCGATGATCTGCGGCGGCGATGAGATCGCGCGCACGCAGCGGGGTAACAACAATGCCTATTGCCAGGACGACGAGATTAGTTGGATTGATTGGAATTTAGACGATGCAAAGAAGGCGCTGCTGGCATTTACGACGAACTTGATCACGCTGCGCAAAGAGCATTCTAACTTTCACCGCAGAAAATTCTTCCAAGACCGCAAGATCAGCCCCTCAAACGCGGCCAAGCACCAGGTGGACGGCTTCGAGGTGCGGGACATCGCCTGGTACCGTCCCGATGGCGGCGAGATGACCGAAGAAGAGTGGACTGCCGGGTGGGTCCGATGCCTGGGCATGAGACTGAGCGGGCGAACGCTGCTGGATGTGGACCGCTACGGGGAGCCGATTAGCGATGATAGTTTTCTGTTCTGCGTGAATCCGCACCACGAACACATTCAGTTCTATATCCCGGCATGCACAAAGGGCTGCAGTTGGGAGGTGATCATCGATACGCGCGATCCTGCGTGTACACAGAAGCAGGCAGTGAAACCCGGCCAGGCATACGAGATGCTTGAGCACTCGGCAGTGCTGTTCCGCGAATCGGAGAACAAGATCGGGCCGGTTCGAAATCAACCCGAGCAGGTTTCGCTCGAGCACAAGCTGCAACAGACCGAACCGGTCAGGCCCTAGGCGCAGCCGGTCAAGCTGTGGGCGGGTTTCGATTCATCGCGGCATCGCAGTATACTGGCGCGATGCGAGCACTTCGCGTAATCACGGCAGCTTCCGCATTAACGTGCGTGGCGGTTGCGCAGCAGGTGGTCTCGTTTCCGACGCAAGATGGCGGCCTGATCTATGCGCTCGAATACGGGAAAGGCGAACGTGCAGTCGTACTGGTGCATGGAGGCCGGTTCAAGAAGGAGAGTTGGAGCGAGCAGGCGCGCACGCTCGAAGCCGCAGGATTCCGTGCCGTGGCAATCGACTTCCGCGGCGAAGGGCGATCGCACGGACCGGGGGACCAAGACATAATGAGCGCTCCATTGCAATTGGACGTGCTCGGCGCAGTTCGCTACTTGAGAGAGAACGGCGCGAAGTTGGTATCGGTTGTCGGCGGCAGTATGGGCGGGTCCGCGGCGGGCGACGCTTCCATTGCATCCAAGCCTGGAGAAATCGACCGCATCGTTTTTCTGGGCGCAGCGCCGAATGGGCTGGCCGAAAAGCTCAAATCCCGAACCTTGTTCATCGTCGCGCGTGACGACGCCAACGATGACGGGCCGCGCTTGCCTGGAATTCGCGCGCAATACGAGAAAGCGCCGGAACCGAAGCAGTTGATCGTACTGGACGGTTCTGCGCACGCACAGTTTCTCTTCCAGACCAATCAGGGTCCTCGGGTCATGCAAGAGATCCTGCGATTCCTTACCGCGCAATGAGCAGGTTAAATTCGTCGAAAGCCGTGCCGGCAAGGAATATCGCCGGTCCCATGATCCTTTAGGGCCGGCGTGAGTCTGCCGCGAGCTGGAGCCCGTGCCGAATGAGAGCCAGGCACGTCAACCACAATATCGCGCCCGTACCGAGGGTCACGACGATCACTCGTAAGGGAAACGAAAGCGCCAACGAAATCAGGGCCACGGCGATCATACATACAGCGACCGCATAATACGGCCTGAACACAAAAACCCGGGCGAGCGGCAGGAAGTGAATGCCCACAATCACAGCAATGGCGCAGGCAAAGTAATTCTCAAGTGCGAAGTGCTGGAGTATGTTCAGCGTTACCCAGATCAGCACGATTTCCGCGCCGAAAATGATCCCAAACATCCTTCCCGTGCGCCGGCCTGTTCCGCCGCTGCGCGAGACTCGGAGGTCCCGATTGCCTGCGTACCTCCCGACCTGACAGATAAACTTTGATGCAACCCACAATCAAAGCGGCGCCAATCAAGGCCAGGAGCAGCTCTATCCATAAAGGGCATGCTTGCACGGTCCCAAGCCCCCAAGCAAGCCATGCACCACCGATGAGGGCTAACATCAGCGTCCCAGACGCCACCCCGGTGATAACTCTGGGCCAGTAGACCGAATCGGGGCTCGTGAACCACCTCCGGTGAATAATTCTATTATTGGCCCACAGCGGTGATTTAGGGTTGGCGTAGCGGTTCTGGGCGTGCGTAATACCCGGTTTGCGTTTGCGCCTTGAGTCCGGGCCGGCTTAACTTCACTTCGATGGGATGATATTCATCCGGGCCGTCGGCGGGGCGCGGGTCGAAGGAGAGCACGTAATACGCGCTCGCGTCGCGAACACAGCGTTCAATTTCGCTTGTTACATCATTGCTCGCGTTCAGTACGCGGCCTCCGCTGTGGATTGCAAGAACCGGCAGGCCCAAGTTTCCATACTGCGCTTGTTTCCACCCGCTGACTCCTTTCAGAAACTGCTCATAATAGAAAAGCCGGAGCGATCCGGCGTCGCCTGTCCCGAGCGGATCTACAGCGTAGAGCGTCATTTGCGCCTGGCGCAATTCGGTGGAAGTGGCGATAATCGTGTTGAAAGTATTCTGCTCGTCCTTATTGCTCAACTGCACGTTCACGCCGGACAGCAGCGGCCAGCCAGGACTGATCCAGACAACCAGTTTCCTGCCGGGCTGCTTCGCTTCGTAGGCGGCGAGTTGCCGCAGAACGCCTATAGATAACCGCAAACGGTCCGCTGCGCCGTAAAACCCTTGCGATCGGGTCATACTGCGGAGGCCTGTCTCATGCTGGTTGAAGTAGGTTACGAGAGCCTTGCCGTCAACCGAGGGCGTATTTTGGATGCTTAATCCGGAATCAGTGAAGAAATCGATGGAGACGGGTCTTGCGAGTTTAGCGTTCTCGCCGCGCAAGAACTGCACAATCTGATTGCGTTCGTACGCCACCCTGCTAAAAGGAGCGTTTACGGCATCGACGACCAAGATGATCTGCACCTCGCCGTGCGCGGCGGTGGATTGCCCAACGGCCTCAAACGAGAGGATCTGGGCCGGGAGTTTGTTGTCCAGCACGGTGAAATCTTCCTTTTGCAAGCCGGTGACCGGAGTGCCGGATTTATCATTGACGACCATGTCGAGGGTGATGCGGCTATTGTTAGCTGGCGGACGCGGGCGATGGCGGCGGCGTCTGCTGCGCAGTGGCACTTAAAAAAAGACAGATGGAGGCGAGGTGCAAAAGGTGCATTCGGCGAAGCTAATCCTCGTCATCCGATATAGCACGTTAAGTTCGGGATTTCACGTTTGTCGGGCGGAGGGATCGCGGCTTTAATCGTAGACGGCGTGTACAAACCATTCGCGTGCCGGTATTTCGCAATAGATGCGATAGAGCGCGCCGTCATCTAAAGCGACGTCCCACTCTTCGCGCGTCCAGGCGGTAGAGGCCCACCATTCGCCGGAGGTTTTCCAGGGCCCGGCGCGGCGGAGGACATTCCCCTTTACGCCTGTGGCGGCGACGTGCTGAGGAGCGGCTTCGATGATGCGCACGCGAGCGTGCAGCGCGGGACGAAACAGGCGCATGGCCAAGCGCAAAGATTGCTGCGATGGTTCGGGCGCGCGAAGATCTGGCGCGGAGGTGTTCAAAGCGGTCATTTGAAATGCGTCGGGGCGGTGGGTATTGAGGAGCATGGGCGCGCCGACGTTTTCTTCGCCCACCATGGCGGCGATGCGGGCGATTGTGACTTGCAATTTATCGGGCGGCGGAGTGGGTGGAAGAAACATGCCGCCCTGAATGCGCCGCGGCGGCGCCGGTTCGATGCGCAAGGTGAAAGCGAGAATCGGCGCTTCAGGCGGATGGCGCTCGAGATGAAGCTGCAGGAGCTTCAGCATGGTTTGCGTGTCATCGAGCGGGACGGGAAATTCAAGCTCACAGCAGTAGGGCTTGTGGGCTTCTAAATCGAGTTGCGTTTCGAGCACGCGAGCAGCTCGGGATTGGGAGCGGAGGCGAGTGCAGAGATCTTTGAGCGCGCGGCCTAATAGAAACAGCAGCGGCTCCAGCGTCGCGAGCGCATGCTCGAGCTCCATGTGCTCTTCGTAATGAGTGGGCGGTTGAGGAATGCGGAGCGGGCGATCGATGGAGCCGGAAGCGAGCTTGTGAAGATAGACGGCGGATTGGCCCAACCGCTCGGCGAGACCGTCGGCGGGCAGGGCAGCGAGGTCTTCGCAGGTCTTAAGACCCCAGCGATGCAGTATGTCGAGCAAGGCGGGATCCAGAGTGGCGTCGTGAACGAAGAGGCATGCAGAGGAATGGGCGCGAGCTTCCTCCGTTCTTCGCCGGGCGTGACAAGGGTGACGCCGGGGAAGTTGCGGGCGAGCAGAATGGCGGCATCGGGATTGGCGGCAATGCCAAGGTTGGCAGTGAGCTTGCGCTCGTGACCCAGGCGCGCGATTTCCGAAGCGATCTGATGCGGCGAGCCGATCAGCTTGCGAAGCGCGGAGATAGAGAAGACGACGGTATCGGGCGAGGCTTGCTCGACGGCGGGCGAGAAGTTGAGTGCGAGGGCGACCAGATCGTTGGGATGGCTGGGCGTGTGAATGCAGGCGTACATCTAAAGTACCGCTTGAAGATTGCAGGCGGGTGCTGGCGCCACGAGTTCGTAAGGCCGCGTGAATCTTCAGGCCGCACAGGCGCAGAAAGGGCGCGATGCCGAGCCCAATGAAATACTTTTGATTTCAGTTCTAAGCTGATAGAACAGCATGACTTCGCTTGCGGCGAGTTAGCGCAGATCAAGAGGATGGAAGGCGTGTTCTCAATGGCGCGCCGGAAGCGATACCAATAGGACAGCGGGATGCGGTTCAGGAAGTAAGGGTTGGCCTCGCAGAGATCGAGCAGGACGATGCCGAATCCGCCTGCATGCAACAGGAGGTCGGCGGCGCGGATGGCATATTCAACATGCCCGCGGCAACGCACCCACAGGATACGGTCGAGCTGGACGCCGGCGGCATGGGCGGAAGCGGGATGGAAGCTATCGAAGAGATCAATTACGGCGCAGACTTCACCCTGGGCTGTCGCTTGGGTCAGGATGTGAAGGCAGGCGGAGGTGCGGGCAGAAGAACGCGGACCGTTTACTTCAACGATGATGCCGCGCGATAAACCCTTAGAAATTAATGACTTGAGAGCTGGAATGAAAAGTGGAGGATGTGCCGATTCCGGCCGTGTGAAAGCATAGCGAACAAGGGCGGCTGTATTCGCCATTTGTTCGCCATTGTATTACATCTTCTCCGCCATTTCCAGCATGTTCTTAACGCTATTCCAGTTTCTTGCGGTACCAGAGAGTTTCAGTACTCTTTCGATCGAAGCGGCATTGAGTTTGGTTCGACCCATGCCGTTCGGGTAATAAATGTAAAGCTCGCGGCCGTCGAGCCGCAACTCCTCGGGATCGGTTTTGATTTCAGCGATTTTGGCGCGAGCTTCGGGCGTGGGGTCGCCTGCCAGGAACGTGACCAGAAGCTTGTTGGGTTCGATGCCGCTACGCGATGCGAATGGATTACGTGCGATGACGCTCTGCATTTCGGCAGGAGTGCGAACGATGACATCGGAGTGAAAGCCGAAGGTTTCTTCGATTCCCGCTTCAATGCGCTTCACCAATGAAGCAAGGCTGCGCTCGGATGTTTTAAACAGAACGTTCCCGCTCTGCACATATGTTTGTGGATCTCTGAAGCCGAGAGATTCATAGAGATCTCGCAGCGCATCCATTTTGATCCGCTTGTGGGCTCCGAGATTGACCCCACGCAGCATGGAGATGACAGTCATCAGCCGTGACGCTTCTTTTTATGTTTTGTAGTTGTAGTGGTCTTGGCGTCGGCGAAGGATTCGTCCTGCGCGGACTGTTGCGGGCCGATCTTGCTCAGGATGCGGTCGTGAATCCAATGCTCGTCCCACCACTCTTTGGGATCCACTTGCACGCCCGCGATGAGCATGCTGAAGTGCACGTGATCGCCGAAAGCCATGCCGGTCGAGCCGCTGATGCCGATCTGCTGTTCCTTCTGCACCATCTCGCCCACTTTCACCATGATCCGGCTCATGTGGCCATAGAGGCTTTGCAGCGAATAGCCGTGATCGATGATGACGCAATTGCCGAAGATGCCGAGGCGGTCCGCGTAGATGACTTTGCCGGAATTGGCGGCTTTCACGGGCATGTTGGTGGTCTGCGCGAGATCATAGCCCAGATGCACCTGCTCATCTACCTTTTTGCCGTTATAAATGTAGCTGCGGCGATCGGCGAAATACGATTCACGCGCGCCTTTGACGGGAATGAACGGGCCTGACCAGAGAATGCGCTTCTCGGTGTTGTTGCGCAGATCGTAAATTTGCTGATTGTTGGCGCGGCGCATCTCGCGATTGATTTTCACGAAGCGATCGATGAGGCTGCCGGAGCCTTCGGGATCGAGCTCCCCGACCACCTTTTGCAATTCGCGATCATTCAGCTCGATATTGCTTTGGCGGAATTTTTTGGGAAAAACTCTGGTCCAAAACGTGGCGGTCACTTCCGTGCCGGCGGCGTTGCGCGCGAAAGCGAGCGGAATGGTTTGCGGCGAAACGTCCCACGGGTAGGGAAAAAGTGAGAAACGGTGCTTGCTGTTATCGGGTTCGCCGGGCATAGGGAACGTCCCGGCCGAATAATTCGCCACGCGCACGCCGGCCTCGGTCCAATTGCCGCCTAAATCGAGCACAACCAGTTCCGCGCCACCTTGATTGATGTAATGCTGGCGCCCGTCGGCGACGATGGTCGGCGGACGAAGAACAACTTGGATGCCTTGCTCAACCGTGGAGGTGGCGCCGCGAAAATCGTTCGCTTTGGCTTTGAGGATCAGCTTCGCAGGGCCTTCTTTGAGAAACGCGGCCTCTTTTTTCCCGGCATTGAAGCTATAGATGCGGCTCGGCTGCTTGGATTTGGTGTGGTCCTGGTAAACGCGGAGGGTTTGGCCGTCCTGTTCGACCAGGGCGGAGAACGCTTTCACGCCGTCGGGTGAATCGGCCTCGACCCGGACGGGTGTTTCGGCGCCGATGGCAGGCACCGCTTTCGCAAATTTCAGGTTCACGTGCTTGCCCGAGAACCAAACGAACCCAAAAGCGACCAGGACGATCGCTGCGCAAACTGCCAGAACACGATTTAGCATCTTTTTAACTTTCAGGTCTTAACGACTCTTCTGCCCTCTATACGGTAGTTGCCTTTGAGCACCCAAGAGATCGCTTGAGAATAAATTTTGTGCTCTTCGGCGAGGATTCTCGAGGAAAGCGCCTCGAGGGTGTCGCCGTCGAGGACGGGAACGGCGGATTGGAGAAGGATGGGGCCGCTATCCAGGTTTTCGTCGACCAGATGGACGGTGCATCCGGTGATTTTGACGCCGTGGGTTAGCGCCTGATATTGGGCGTCGAGGCCGGGGAAGGCTGGGAGCAGCGACGGGTGAATATTAAGGATGCGTTCGGGAAATTGCCGAACGAAATGCCCGCTCAGCAGGCGCATGTAACCCGCCAAACAGACGAGGGTGACGCCGTGCCGATGAAGTAAATCGGCGACTTGCGTGTCAAAGGCGGCACGGTCGAGTCCGGCCGATTCAATGGCTCCGCAGGGCAGACCGAGTTCACGGGCGCGCGCGAGACCCGGCGCGTTGGGCTTATTTGAAAAAACGAACCCAATTTCGCAATCGAGATTGCCGCTCAAGACGTTCCGGGCGATGGCTTCGAAATTGGAGCCACGGCCGGACAATAAGATGCCTAAACGGCCACGGGACGGCGAGCTCACGTGTAGACGACCTTGGGTGTGTTGGATTTAATTTCGACGATGCGGCCGATTTCGTAGAAGGGCTCGCGGAGCTTGCTGAAGATTTGCGAAACGAACCCAATTTTGCGGGCCGGAACGACGAACACCATACCGACGCCGAGATTGAACGTGCGGCGAAAGTCGTCTTCCGGGATGTTGCCCAGTTTTTGGAGCAATTGGAAGATGGGCTGCGGGGGCCAGGAGCGCGGATCGATTTCGGCGGCGCAGTGACGAGGCAGGATGCGAGGCACGTTGTCGGTGAGTCCGCCGCCGGTGATGTGAGCGGCGCCTTTCAAGAGCTTGGCTTCATGCAAAGCTTGAATGGGCTGGAGATAGGAGCGGTGAATTTTGAGCAACTCCTGCGCGAGCGTGCTGGAAAGGCCGGGAAGCTTCGCATCGAGTTCGTGACGCGAGACCTCGAACAGGATTTTGCGAGCGAGCGAATAACCGTTGGTGTGAAGACCTTGCGACGGAAGACCGAGCAGCAGGTCGCCGGGTTCAATGGTGTCGCCAGTGATCATGCGCTTGCGCTCGACTGCGCCGACAATGAAGCCTGCGAGATCATATTCGCCTGCCGCGTACATGCCGGGCATTTCGGCGGTTTCGCCGCCGATCAGCGCGCAACCGTTATTCACGCACCCACGCGAGATTCCGGCCACTACGCTCGCGCAGACCTTGGCGTCGAGCTTTGAGACGGCGAAGTAATCGAGAAAAAAGAGCGGTTTGGCGCCTTGAACGGCGATGTCATTGACGCAATGATTAACCAGATCTTCGCCGATTGTGTCGTGGCGGCCGGTGGCGAACGCGATTTTGAGCTTGGTTCCGACGCCGTCGGCGGAACTGATGAGAACGGGGTCGCGCCAGCCTTTGAGGGAAAAGCCGGCGCCGAAGGCACCGATGGAGGTGAGGACTTCGGGCGTGAAGGTTTTTACAGCGGCGCGTTTGATCTGAGAAACAGCGCGATGGGCCTCATCGATATCGACGCCGGCGCGGCGATAAGTGGTCTCTTCTTTCACTCTTGAAGGATCAGTGTAGCGGATGCGGGGGTGGCGGGCGAAGGAAAAAAAGAGCAGGCGCGGAGGCCTGCTCCGATTTGAGTTACTCCTGCGGGAACGTAAAGTCCTCGTTGTAACCGCCGCCCGCATCTTGGTAGAGAGCCGGAGGCTGAAGAGGTTTCGACCCCACAGAAGGAGTTGAATTGATGACTTTAGAATTGGCCTTTTCGGCTTCGACCAGGTCCTTTAATAAAGGCTGCGTGATCGAACCGTTATGGCGCTGATTCGTCTTCATGGCAGGAAACTAGCATGGGGCGGCACGCGATGAGCAGCGGGAGACCGGCTTTCAGCGCGATGGAATATTTGCAAGACATTGCTACTTGGCCAAATTCGTACGTTGTGACAGGATGAGGAAATTTGGCTCTCCTTGTGACCGGATGCGGTTTACTGCTCGCCAATTATCATGACGTTCGCGCTCGCAAGGGACGATTCATCCAGGACCGATTGATCGGTCCATATAGACTGGACGCCCCAAAGAGACGAATCACTCCAGATCGATTGATCGGTCCAGACTGACTGGTCCGTCCAGATCGATTGGTCGGTCCAGATCGACTGAGTTCCCCAGATGGATTGGAGGCTCCAAAGCGAATTGTAGGAAGCGCTATAAGAGGAGGAGCATACAGTAGATGAGTTACAAGATATATATCCTTTCCCGCGTCTCGGATACGGGCGCACTGCCGGAGAACGCGCCGCACCGGAAAACGAAGTGTTATCGGCGAGCGCGGCTTCAATGTCCAGGTAGCCGGCCCCGATAGTGAACACATCATATTCGCTTTCATAACTCTGGCCGGTATTGGGATCATATGCCGTGCTTGTGAGAGGAAAGGTCTTGTAAGCCGTACGCATCAGTTTGGCCTTAATTTGATCTGGCGTAAGTGCGGGTTGGACCTCAAGCAGAAGAGCCGCGGCTCCGCTGACCACAGGTGCAGCCATGCTGGTTCCGCTCAGAGTAAAGTAGGAACTCGATGTCAGGGTCAAATTCGTGGACATGTAATAGGAGAGTGGAACAAGATTCTGCGGATACAGGGATGGCAGAAGGCCATTGGGCGATTGCAAAGAAACCACCAAATTTCCGGGAGCGACAAGGTCCGGCTTCACAATACGATCGATCTGTGTCGGGCCCTTCGAGCTATAACTTGCGATGAGATCGTCCGCTCGCGTGGGAGTGCCCATGGATTTCATTGCACCGACTGTAATAATGTACGGATCATTGCCGGGCGCGTTAATGGTGCCGTAGCCTAGGTTGGCTACCGAGTTATCACGCCCATCGTTTCCAGCGGCCGCGACCACAACGATGCCCGCTTGCCAGGCTGCTTCTACCGCTTGGCAGAGCGGATCTACCGTGTAGCTTTCGAAAACGGGGCGACCTAGGGACAGGTTAATTACTCGGATATTGTAAATCGGTTGGAGCTGGATGGCTTGCTCGATCGCCGCAATCACAGTGCTGTCGCTGCCTGTGCCGGTCGCATCGAGCGCTTGCAAATCCACGAGAGTTACGCCGGGCGCAACGCCGCTGAAGTTGCGGGTGCAGATGGCACAACTCGAATCAGCTCCGTCGCCGGCAATTATGCCCGAAACGTGCTCACCGTGACCGTAACTGTCGGTTCCGTCGCCATTTACGAAACTTTGTGAATACACGATCCGGCTGCCGGCCGAACCCTGCAAGTCATCGTGCTCGGAGATGCCGCTATCGATTACAGCTACTGCGATGCCGCTGCCGTCGAGACCAGCGCTCCACGCTACAGGCGCATTCACCGCGGCCGTTGTGTTGTCGAGCAGCAAATGAACTTTGCGGTCGCGTGAAATATGGCGGACGTGTGGATCAGCGACCAGCGCCTGCAAGTTTGCGGCGGGAATTGAATACGATGCGCTATGAATACTGCGAAGCTCTCTTTTTAGCCAGCCGCCGGAGCTCAGGACAGTTGCGTGAAGCGCCGGGCTGGGAGGCTGGTCGAACTGGACGATTACATCGACAGTCGATCCTGGGTCCAGGTTTTGTAAGTCACGCGAGATACGTTGCTCCTGTGCGGTAATTACGTTTGAACAAACAACGAGGGAGAAAACTCCAACCAGTAAAAGCCTCATGAGCAACCTCTTCGGAATGTGCGTTTGCGCAAAGGAGTAGCAAATCACTGGATTGCGGAATCGCAGTGATGTAGATGTGCAGAATGGTCTGCTGGCAGGGACCAAGAAGCTATTTTGAGGAAGGCGCCTCTAGACTTCTCAGAAGATGATTGACGCGGTTCGCTGACTTTGTGTAGATTATACATACAGACGCCAGAAAATTCCTAGCGTTTTTGCGTTCTCTGCGTAGAAATTTCAAAAGTGCAATGCAAGAGATCGGCAATAGCGTTCCCGCTGTTTTGTTGGGCGGCTATCGCTTCATACGCTTATAGTGCGAACGGCACGAGCCTTAATCCTTTAGAATCCATCACACAATTAAGCCAGGATGTGTGGGGCGTCGATGAAGGATTACCGCAAGCAACGGTCCCAGCGATTGTGCAATCGCGAGATGGGTACCTGTGGGTGGGAACAGAACTCGGCCTGGTCCGCTTTGATGGTGTCCGGTTCACCGTATTCGATAAAGGCAACACTCCGGCGCTGAAAAGCAACAAAATCGATGCTCTGCTGCAGGACCATGCCGGGAATCTATGGATCGGAACGATTGGCGGTGGGCTCACTCAATTTACTAATGGTGAATTCCGTACATTCACAATTCAGGACGGTTTAGCAAATAATTCGATTCTTTCTCTCCTGGAAGATCGCGAGGGAAATGTTTGGATCGGAACAGAAGGCGGCGGGCTGAACCGTTTTAGTGGCGGGCATTTTGTCACATATTCCACAAAAGATGGGCTAGCGGACAACGTTGTTTTCGCCTTGGCCGAGGGTTCGGATGGGAGCATCTGGATCGGGAGCAACGAAGGTCTTAGCCGTTTAAAGAAGGGAAAATTTCAGAGTTATACGTCGAAAAACGGGTTGCCGCATCCGTACGTCCGCTGCTTGTTTGCGAGCAGCGAAGGCACTCTCTGGATTGGTACGAACGGCGGCGGGTTGATCCGCTTCGAGGCCGGACAGTTTCGTACCTTTACGGTCAAAGATGGATTGCCGGCGAACGCAATTATCTGCCTTCGCGAGGATAGGCGTGGTAATTTGTGGATCGGAACTGGGGGTGGCGGCCTCAGCAGGTTCTCGGGCGGAAAGTTTTCTTCCGTGACGGTGGAGAACGGGCTACCGAGCAGAGATGTGCGCTCTATCTTCGAGGATCGCGATGCGAACTTGTGGGTCGGCACGGCAGGCGGCGGCCTGGTTCGACTGTTTGGTGGACGGACATTTACTTCCTATGGCTTCAGGCAGGGACTCTCCGACTCCGTGGCGTTGCCGATTCTCGAAGACCACGAGGGAAATCTCTGGATTGGAACAAAAGATGGCGGGCTAAACCGCTTTCGAGACGGGAAGTTCACGGCGATCACCACGAAGCAGGGACTAGCGGATAATCTCGTGTTCACGATTTGCGAGGACAGCGAGCATGCACTGTGGATTGGTACGCGCAAGGGATTAAACAGGCTTCGGAACGGCAAGCTTCAGACTTACACAAGAAAACAGGGCCTGGTTAATGATATTGTGCTGGCAACTTACTCAGATCATGAAGGAAATGTGTGGATCGGCACAAGAGGCGGATTGAGTAAGTGGACGAACGGTGTTTTCACGAATTACACGACTGCGAATGGATTGTCTAATAACGGCATTCGGACCATTTTTGAAGACAGCCGGAATCGCCTTTGGATTGGCACGGCAGGCGGAGGACTGGATCTGTTTACGAACGGCCGATTCCAGGTTTTCGACTCGCGGCGCGGGCTTTCGAACGATGTCGTTTTAGCTATTCATGAGGATGCAGAGGGCGTTCTCTGGATTGGAACCGATGGCGGCGGCTTAAACCGGCTGAAGGATGGCCGATTCACGACTTACACCAGCAAAGACGGCCTCCTGGATGACGCAATCTTCCGAATTCTAGAAGATGATTCGGGGAACCTGTGGATGAGCAGTAACAAAGGAGTATTTCGTGTAAGCAGGAGCGCATTGAACAGTTTTGCCGAAGGACGAATCAATAGAATTCCAACTTATTCCTATGGCAAAGCAGACGGCATGGCCACGCGTGAGTGTAACGGCGGATTTCAACCGGCCGGCTGGAGAACTCGCGATGGGAGACTTTGGTTTCCCACAATGCGAGGCGTAGTGGCGGTCGATCCAGCAAGATTGCAGATTGCCGCAGCTCCGCCTTCCGTCGGGCTGGATCAGGTTCTTCTGGATGGACACAAGAGAGACGTCAAGGGCGAAGCACGCGTTCGGCCGGGCAGAGGGGATCTTGAGTTTCGCTACTCGGCCCCTAACTTTCGCTCACCTCAAAAGGTGACGTTCCGGTACAAGTTAGATGGATTTGATCGCGATTGGATTGATGCGGGCAGTAGACGAACCGCTTATTACACGAACATACCACCAGGCCACTACAAATTTCAGGTGATTGCCAGCAACGGGGACGGCGTATACAGTACGCGCGCCGCTACGCTCGATTTGATTCTGGCGCCGCATTTCTATCAGACATTTTGGTTGTATGGACTCGGCGGCCTGATGATCATCGGCCTGGCATGGGGCAGTCACGTTGTGCACGTACATCGATTACGGGAGAGAAGAGAGATTCTCGAGAGTTGCGTGGAGGAGCGAACTGCCAAGCTGCGGAACGAAATCGCCGAACGCGAACGAGCGGAATTAGAGCTTGTGAGCGCAAAGGAGGCAGCGGAGCGAGCGAGCAGTGTAAAGAGCGAGTTTCTCGCCAACATGAGCCATGAGATTCGGACGCCGATGAACGCGATTTTGGGTATGGCCGAGCTTGCGCTGACGGCCAAGGCGGAGCCGGAACGGAAAAAATGCCTCGAAATTGTGAAGAGCTCCGGCGATTATCTTTTGACGATCATTAACGACGTACTCGACTTTTCGAAAGTGGAAGCGGGCAAGCTGGATTTGATCTTAAGAGATTTCGAGTTACGCGAAGCTCTTGCGGAGACGGTGGAATCGATCGCCGCGCGAGCGCGAGAAAAGGGCATTGCATTGCGATGTGAACTGGATTCGAATGCGCCGGAGGTGATTCACGCCGACCCGGTGCGCCTGCGGCAGATCTTATGGAACTTAGTCGGAAATGCGATTAAGTTCAGCCAGCACGGCACGATTTTTGTGCGAGTGAAATGCGAGGCTCGGCATGTGACCAGCGCGATGCTGCATTTTGCCGTGCGAGATAACGGAATTGGCATTCCGCAAGAGAAGCTGGGCACGATTTTTGAAGCATTTACGCAAGCAGATAGCTCAATTACAAAAGGATTTGGCGGCACGGGTTTAGGACTTGCGATCTGTTCGCGGTTGGTCCGGCTAATGGGCGGCAAGATTTGGGCCGAAAGCGAAATTGGAAAGGGCAGCGAGTTCCATTTCACCGCGAGAGTTGGGTTGGCAAGTAAGCCGGCGCGTATCGCGCCTCCCGAAAGTGTGGCGGCAAGTAATATGCCATTGAGCGCAGCAAGCACGCGTACTGCGGATTTCAACATCCTGATCGCGGAGGATAATCCGTCAAACCGAATGCTCGCGCGGCTCGCCTTGGAGCGCGCCGGTTTCCGCATCACAGAAGTTGAAAACGGCTTAGAGGCTCTCCAAGTTGTTTCGCGCTTCAGCTTCGATGTTGTCCTGATGGACTGCCGGATGCCTATTATGGACGGGTACACGGCTACTGCCCGGATTCGGCAGATGGGCGGAAAAACGGGACAGATCCCGATTGTCGCACTCACCGCAAGCGCTTTCAAGGAAGATCGCTCAGCCGCGGAACAGGCCGGCATGGATGATTTTCTATCAAAGCCTTTTCAGCCGAGCGAGCTGGTTTCGAAGTGCGTGGCGTGGGCAAAGGCGAGCAGGCATTTCTCAACGAGCATGGGCGTAAACGAGCCGCGCACCGCGTCGGATAAGACATCCGAAGAATACTCCGAAAGTTTCATCAGAGAGGTTTTTGCAATTTTTGTCGAGACGAGCCCGCCCGTTTTCGACAATTTGACACGAGCGATTGAAGAAGAAGATTGGCCGCAGGCGCAACACTGCGCTCATTGGCTGCGAAGCGGGGCGGTTCGCATGCTGAGCCCGGTTCTTGAGCGCCAGCTCGGGGATATCGAAAGCACGTGCAGAAGCAGCCCGCCATTTGTGACGCGAGAAGATCTCGCTTCTCTCAAGATATCTTTCCAATCAGCTCGCAACCGGGCGGAGTTATGGTGCAGCAATCGGCTTTCGAGTAGCACGTCGGCTTGAGTTACCCAGCACGAAAGAGGTTAATGGATGGTTCTTGTCTTCCTGTTCCATGTAGTCCATGAGTAACTAATTGCCCAGAGTGTAGGGTGTCGTGAAATAGGCTTTGCCGGAACACATCTGGGTTACTTCTGGACGAACTGGGCTAAGCCTCGTTTCGCAGCAGGCCCACAGTGCGAGCAGCGACCTGGTATGGAAGATAGCTTCCGGCATGCCGAGGGACCGCTCAGAGCCGCCGGTATGCACTACGGGGGGTGAATTCGTTAGCATAGGTTAGGTGAACCGGAAGGACCTGCAGATCCTTGCTCGCACTAGATTCGCTGAGGCAAACGCGTTATTGGCCGCTGGCTTTCCAGACGGTGCGTATTATTTGGCGGGCTATGCAGTCGAGTGCGCCCTGAGGCGTGTATCGCAAGGGGAACTCAGCGTTACGACTTTCCAGACAAGAAGAGCGTGGACGCGAGCTATACGCATAATTTGAAGGATCTGATCAAAGTCGCTAATCTGGAGCTAGCACGTTTGGAGGAGGCGAACAAAGATCCTGTTTTCCGCAATAATTGGGATCTCGTGCAGCAGTGGTCAGAGCACAGTCGCTATCGCAGGCATGGCTCAGAAATGGCACGGGCACTGATGGAAGCGATTGGCGACCGGAAACATGGGGTGATTGCTTGGATAAAACGGCACTGGTAGCAGCGGATCTCACGGCCGGAAGGGAGGTTGTCCACGCTCTCGATAGCTCAGCTTTATCGATCAGCGTGGCGCTGTGGCTCTACTCCCCGGAGTACGAAGACTGGCGGTTTGTGCTCGCATCACGCAGTCTAGACGCAGCTGAACCTTCGGAAGCGTACGGCATGGTCCATGACGCACTTGCCGCGGCGGGAATATCACTGGAACGAACTCCGCCACTTCTGATTCTGAAGATGTCCGATCCTTTCATCCGTATATTGCGCCGAATCTTTGGGAAGACGAAGAGCGCTGAAGGTATGCGTTTAGGTGGCCAGTTAATCGGTGATCGATTTGTGGAGGACGCGCTCGTATATCGCATACGGTAGCAGCAGCACCTGGCGATCGTGCCTCAAAACCGCTGACCGTACCCATAGAATCGCCCGGTTGTCACGTAAATTCTCCCTGGTCGGCGAGCCTTTGCTGAGGCTCTGGCGAAGTTTCCGAATAGCTGCCCGGTTACGCGCGACTGCGTTAACGGTGGGCGGGTCGACGGGGCAATTACGGGAAATCCGGCGTGACCAAGCGCCTCATTCATATTCAAACGTACTTCTTTGATTCGGCCGATGGACGTCTTCCTGGTTGGCAAGGGCCGCATCGAAAAGAGCTCTGACCGACGGAGGAGGAAAGCTAATGGATCGTTCTCGTCTTCCGGTTCATGTAGTCCATCAGTAAGTAATTGCCCAGAGTGTAGGGAGTCGTGAAATAAGCTTTGCCGGAACACATCTGGGTTACTTTCTGGACGAACTGGACTAAGCCGTAGTCGCTGGCGAGCATGAAGGTGTTGATCAGAATGCCGCGTTTCTTGCAGCGCGCTACCTCTTCGAGCGTCTGGCTGATGACGAGCGGATCGAGGCCGAACGCATTTTTATAGATACGCCCGTCTTCGAGAGTCAGAGCAGAAGGTTTGCCGTCCGTGATCATGATGATCTGCTTCATGTCCTTCTTTTCCTGGGACAGAAGCCGCTGCGCGAGGATCAGGCCATCGCGCGTGTTGGTGTAATATGGCCCGACCTGGACCCTGGCGAGCTCGGAGATGCGAAGCTCTTCGGCGGAATCGTGAAAGAGGACGCAGCGGAGCGAATCACCCGGATATTGCGTACGGATCAGATGCGAAAGCGCGAGAGCGACCTTCTTTGCCGGCGTGAAGCGATCTTCACCGTACAGAATCATGCTGTGGCTGCAATCGAGCATGAGCACGGTCGCGCAGGAGCTTTGATATTCGGATTGATGGACGTAAAGATCGGAATATTCCATCTTCAGCGGCAGAGTGAGGCCTTCGCGCTGGATGGCTGAGAAGAGCGTGGCGCTGACATCCAGGTTCAACGTATCGCCGAATTCGTAGCATTTGGCGCCGCCGCTGGCGTCGATGCCGGTTGCGAGGTCGCGCGTGTCGTGGGCGCCGAAACTGGATTTGCCGAGCGAGCCCAAAAGGTCTTTGAGCGTCTTAAATCCAAGGAAGTCGATGGCTTTGTCGGTGACCTCGAAATGCATGTTGCTGCTTTCGGGACCGTCCTGCCCGCCGGGAGAAGACGGAGATTCCGGCGGCTGGCCTTGGGTGTTGATGTAACCGGCTTCTTCGAGTTTCTTGACTAGGCGCTCGACTAATTTTTCGCGCTGCTGAGCGGATAACTGCTCGAGGCGTTCGCGCATCTGTTCCACTTGCTGGGGGTCGAAGAGCTCGCCGCCTTCGAGCGCACGTTCGATGGCCCGTTTGAGTTCTTCGAGCGTGTGCTCGTTCATTTCGGAGAACTGGAGATACGGATTGTCAAAGCCGCTTTGAAGGAAGTAGTCGGAAAGCGCGCGCAGGAGATCCTCCATCTCGATGCCGAGGTCCTCTTCGGAAAATCGCGAGTAGGAAATTCTCCTCATGGGTGCTGGCGCGGGCGGATCAGTTCAGGTTGCGGCGTCCACCTCCGCCGCCGCGGCCTCGCTCGTAATTACGGCGTGGATACTCCTCACGTTCGTCTCGATCGCGTTCCTCGCGCGAGGGGCGCTCACCGGCAATGAAGGCGAGTTCCTCGTTGCGGCTGATTCTGCGGTGGGCGTAAAGGCCTTCGAGGATGAATTCGGCGGCCGAGGCGCGCAAGGCATCGCTCTCGCTTTCCGAAAGACCGAGCTTCCTGGTCGAATGCAGCAGATCCTGGATGCGGCCGAGCTGTTCAACCATCACTGCCGGCGGGCAAATGTTCATCCAGGCGCAAAGAGCCGCCGAGTTCGAACCATTGCACGATCTGGCGCAGATTGGCTCCGTCGAAATAGGAGTTATAGACCTTGCCGACAGCGTTGCGAATCAGCTCGCGGGCAACCGCATCTCCGCCTTTCAGTTCGCCTTCGTATTCGAGCTCGAGCTTACCGGTGATGGAAGGCAGGGCGGCATAGAGATCGAGGATGCGCGGGACAGCGATGTTTTCGCGAGTCTTCAAGGCGCGGCGTTCGGCGTTGGATACGACGTTTTCGAGAACGGTGATCGGCAGACGCTGCGAGACGCCGGAGCGCTTGTCGACGCGCTTATCTTCGCGCGCGAGGAATGCGACCTGCTCGACGACCTCATGGATGTAGGGTGGAATTTCGATTTGGATGGGAGATTTGCGGCGCGTCCAGGCTTCTTGCCTGGTGATATCCATGCCCTGCGACACAGTGTGCGGGTAATGGGTGCGGATCTCGCTTCCGATGCGATCTTTTAGCGGCGTAATGATCTTGCCGCGAGCCGTGTAATCTTCCGGATTGGCGGTGAAGACGAGCATCACGTCGAGCGGCAGGCGGACGGGATAGCCCTTGATCTGCACGTCGCCTTCCTGCATGATGTTGAACAGTCCGACTTGTACTTTGCCGGCGAGATCGGGCAGCTCGTTGACGACGAAAATTCCACGGTTCGCGCGAGGCAAGAGGCCATAGTGAATCGTGAGCTCGTTCGAAATGTCCTGACCGCTGCGCGCCGCTTTGATGGGGTCGATATCGCCAATCATGTCGGCGATGGTGACGTCGGGCGTGGCGAGCTTTTCCACATAGCGCTCTTCGTGCGATAGCCATGCGATGGGGGTCTCGTCACCCAGGCGCGCGACGGTTTCGCGGCACTGCCTGCAGATAGGGTTCAAAGGATGATCGCGGATTTCGCAACCGGCGATGTAGGGCATGCGGGGATCGAGCAGGCGCGTCAATAGGCGGGCGATGCGCGTTTTCGCCTGGCCGCGCAGACCTAAGAGAATGAAGTTGTGACGCGAGAGGATGGCGTTGACGATTTGCGGGATGACGGTATCTTCGAATCCCATGACGCCGGGGAACAGCGTCTCGCCACGATCCAGTTTGCAGATTAGATTTCTGCGGAGTTCTTCTTTGAGTGTTCGATCGGGTTGAAGCTGATCGAAAAAATGGCTGGAGCTGAGCGCTCCTAGCGTGCGCGGCAAGTCGGAGTGAGGCATTCGAGAGACTCGCGATGAATTGTCTGACCACAAGTCTAGCAGTGGAAGCGCGAGTGCGCGGTTAATCTGAAGCGGCGGGCGTTTACGGCAGACCTGCGCCGTGGCAGCCAGTGCTGTGGGTTGCGCGTTTTCAATCAATTTGACGGCACGATCATCCACTTTCGAGATTGCGGGAGATAATTAAGAACCGCTTCAGGAAAGGTAATTTTACTTGGAAAGAATGAAGGATTGCGATCCAGGTGTGCAATCGTTTTTAGCGTGAGAACACGAACGCTGTCTGTTTTTTGGATTGCCTTGGTTCTCCACTTCGCGGCGATTGCACAAACACTACCGACCGGCACCGCCATCGATACCGAGGTAGGCCACCTGATGACGCGCACTCGGTCCAAAGGCATGGCGGTAGCTGTTGTCGATCACGGCAAAGTTGCATATGTGCAGTCCTACGGGATTCGTAACGCCAAGGGAGATCCGCTGACCACGGACACTGTCATGTACGGCGCCTCGCTGACAAAGACGGTATTCGCTTACATGGTCATACAACTGGTCGATGAGGGGAAGCTCAAGCTCGATACTCCTATCGAAGCGTATCTCGACAAGCCGCTGCCCAGCTATGGCCCGGATCCAGTTTTTCCGGATAGGCACGGCCCATACAAGGATCTCGCGAACGATCCGCGCTGGAGGAAAATCACGCCTCGCATGTGCCTGAACCACTCAACCGGATTCAGCAACTTCTGGTTCATCGAACCGGATCAGAAGCTGCACATTCATTTTGACCCTGGCACACGCTTCAGCTATTCCGGCGAAGGATACAGTCTCCTGCAGTTCGTTATCGAACATGGCCGCAAAACAGACGGCTTGGGACTCGATATTGGCGATCTGACGAAGGCCATTTTCGACCGACTAGACATGCCTCGCACAAGCCTGGTGTGGCGCAACGGCCAGGACCCGAACGTCGCCGACGGCTGGAACGATAAAGGCCAGCCTCAACCACACGAGAAACGCAGCAAACCGCGCGCCGCAGGCTCGATGAACACCACAATCTCCGACCTGTCGAAATTCACTGCCGCCTTGGTGCGCGGTGAGGGTTTGAGTCCCGCGGCACGCAAGCAGATCACAAGGCCCGTGTTGCACATAACGACCGCGAGCCTGTTCCCCCTTTTCCTGCCTGATTTGCCCCGCGATCAGCAGAGAAAAGACCTGTACTCTGGCCTGGGAGTCATTCTTTTCGACGGTTTGCAGGGTCGTGGTTTCTACAAAGGCGGTCACGACGGACAAACGGCCAACACAATGGTCTGCATCGAGTCCAGTCGGAACTGCGTCTTGATCCTTTCAAACGATGTTCGCGCCGAAGCGGGTTTCGACGATCTGGTTCGATTCGTTTTCGGCGATACCGGCGTGCCCTATGACTGGGAATATGGTGACCACGCAGGCAAATCCTGAGAAGTTTACGATGTTTGCAATCGTTTCAGTAGCTTGTGGGGAATTGCGGGCCATCGGGACAGAATTTTCGATTGCCGACCATGGACAAACAATCATACGTACCTCAATCCACCGGTTACCGAACGCAATGTAGTCAAACTGGGCGCCTTCATTCCATAACCAGCACTATTCTTCCGGCTGGGCGAGTTGCCTGCAATTCTGCTAATGCTTCGTTGGCGTTTTCCATCGGGACACGTTTAACGTGAGCACGTATGCCGTGAGCGTCGGCCAGGTCAAGCGTCGCCTGCAGTTCCTTGCGCGACCCCGAAGGAGATCCCATCAGCCGCCGCCTGTAGAAAATGAGGGCGAGCGGATCGACTACGACGGGCGCAGGCGCCAAGAGCACGCAGGTGCCATCAGGGGCCAATCCAGGCAACGCTGCATTTGCCGACTCAGCAGATGGAGCAGTCTGCAAAATGATGTCAGCGCCTCCGTCCCACGCCCGCAGGGCCTCTCCGACGGACTCAGTTCCGATATGGATGAACTTTTCGGCGCCGCGTTGGCGTGCGTCCGGCTCTTTATTGCGCGTTGTTGAGACGACAGCGACTCGTCCACCCATCGCTCGGGCAAATAAGACCGCCAGCTCCCCTAAGCCGCCCAGCCCCACAACCGCGACCTTATCGCCCGCCTTGAAACCGGCGTGAGCCAGGCCGCTGTACACCGTCAGCCCCGCACACATCAATGGCGCGGCCTCCGCGAAGTCTAGAGAATCCGGGAGCGGCAACACATAATCCGCCCGCGCGATCATCAGATCCTGAAAACCGCCGTCGTGTGTCATGCCCACAAACTGCCGCGCACTGCACAACATTTCGTCACCACGGAGGCATTGTTTGCAGTGACCGCATGCCATGTATAACCAGGGGACGCCTACCCGTGTGCCCGGCTTCGGATAGTCGACTCCTGGGCCGACAGTTTCAACGACTCCTGTAACTTCATGACCTGGAACAATTGGGAACTGAACAAATGGGAAGTCACCATTTTGCACCATCAAATCGCCGTGGCAGATCCCGCAAGCGCGAACTCGGATAGACACTTCGCCAGGACGCAATACGGAGGCAGTGCGCTCCTCAATTTCGAGCTTGGTCTTCGGACCTCTTAGAACAGCAGCCCTCATCGAACTTTCCTCCTTCCGTCACCCGCGCGATTCATTTCAGCACCGTAACCAAAACGTTTGAAATGGTTGCCGAGCTGGCGGTTTCATTTCTGTCGAGGCACTCTGTCCTGCGTTTCGCCAATATCCTTAGAGCAGTCGCTGTTGCCTCGGGCCGGGCTTGGTCTCCGCCCAGGTGCGGCGGGACAGCGTGTCGAACATTTCCACGCCAGCTATTGCGCCGCCCGGAATTACTACCTTGCGTGATTCTAGAGGGACGTTCCGGTCTTGGTCGATGCCCGCTGCCTCATCAGTGAAGCAGAGCTTTCGCACGGGATAATTTGTTGGATTAATAGGAGAACTTCCGACGTATAACGGGGGGACACTGAACGGTTATTATTAGAAGCTGCGCGTCTATCGTGACGCTGAGATCATGTCGTCGTCTTCCGCAGAACGCCGAATCTATCGCTTTAGCACGTTCGAAGTGGATGCGCAGGCAGGAGAAGTGCGTAAACAGGGAATTCGAATCCGAGTCCAGGACCAGCCTTTGAAGCTGCTCATTGCGCTGCTAGAGCGTCCGGGCGAACTACTTACGCGCGAGGAACTCCACCAAAGGCTTTGGTCCGACGAAATATTTGTGGACTTCGAGCACGGGCTGAATGCTGCAGTGACCCGGCTGAGGCAGGCGCTTAATGACTCCGCACAGACGCCTCGTTTTATCGAGAGCCTACCGCGCCGGGGATACAGATTCATCGGCGAAGTAAGGTCTGGAACTGCTCATCCACCAGCAACGATGGGAACCGAGACATTGCCGTTCAGCCCGGAGCAACGGGCATCTGCGCGGACCGTAATAGATAATAAGCGTCTGACTCCCTGGATTGCGGCGTCGATGTTCTTGACCGCGGCCATCGTGATTTCGGTCGTTCATTTCCGTCAACGACCTAAAGAGGACCAGCAGGTTAAATTCACTTTGCTGCCGCCGGAGGGCACGAAATTCGCCGAGTTCGATACGGTCGCGGCGTCTCCTGATGGCCGTCTATTGGCTTTCACAGCAACCAATCAGTCGGGAGAAAACCAGCTCTGGGTGAGGCCGATGGATGCGGTCACATCCCGCCGGCTGGACGGCACCGACGGCGCTTCGTTCCCGTTCTGGTCAGCCGATACCCGCAGCATCGGTTTCTTCGCAAGCGGCAAGCTAAAGAAAATCGATGCTTATGGAGGGCCCCCGAGCCCGATTTGCGACGCGCCAAGCGGCCGAGGCGGGAGCTGGAATCGCGAAGGCGAAATCGTCTTTGCGCCCTCGCCGAGATCCCCCTTGTTTCGCGTCTCTTCCGCAGGAGGCGAACCCAAACCTGTTACCAGTCTCGACAGACCACGGGGAGAGACTTCTCACCGCTGGCCCCGGTTCTTACCGGATGGCAGGCATTTTGTTTATGCTGTCCAAAGCTCGAAACGAGAGAACTTTCAAATCTATACTGGCATGGCGGATTCGGGGCGCGTCACGCTCCTCCTTTCCGGGCAATCAAATGCAGAATACACGAGCATCCTGGGCCACGGATACTTGCTGTTTGCGCGGGGCCGAACTCTCATGAGTCAGCCGTTTGATGCCAATCGGCTTGCCCTAGGCGGCGAAGCGTCACCCATCGCAGAAAACATAACCTCCCCTCAGTACATTGAACCGATGTATGCGAAATTCTCTGTGTCAGACAACGGTGTACTGGTATATGAGTCGGTTCGTTCCACAGACCAACTCACCTGGTTTGACCAGAATGGGAAGCAGTTGGCGACCATTGGAGAGGCGGGAACCCATCTAATACCGTCGCTCTCTCCAGATGATAAAGAGCTGACGTTCGACCAGATTGATAGTCGAACCGGAACGTTCGACATTTGGCGATTCGATAACGCGCGTGGGCCGATGTCGCACATGACGTTCGATAAGCACAACGAAGTCGATCCAGTGTGGTCGCCCGATGGCAGCTGGATCGCGTTTTCATCAGACCGGCAAGGAGCTTTCGATCTATACGAGAAGTCTTCTCAACCGGGCGGCAACGAAAAGTTACTGCTGAAATCTGGCCAATGGAAGTTTGTTACCGATTGGTCGCCGGATGGCCGCTCCTTGCTGTATTACGAAATCAATGAAGACAGAAACCGCGATGTATGGGCATTGTCGATGGGCAATGCCGGCAAGCCGGTGCCCCTGGTGCATACCGAAGCGAACGAAGCGGACGCGGTGTTTTCTCCAGATGGGAAATGGTTCGCTTACAGCTCGGACCAATCGGGCAAGCAGGAGGTGTACGTGCAAGCATTTCCTCCCGCTGCTGGCGGCGGTACCTGGTTGATGTCAAGCGGTGGCGGCTCCCATCCGAAATGGCCGCGCGACGCCCGGCAACTGTTCTACCTGGCTCCCGATCACACCATCATGGCCGCCGATGTCAGCCTCGCCGGCGGTTTTCATGCCGGAGTTCCAAGGCCGCTATTTCACGCTGAAATGGTGGCAGACTTCAGAAGCGGCTTCGCCGTCGCCGCGAACGGGCGCCGTTTCCTCATCCCGGTCGCCCTTTCGCGGACGAGTTCCCCGACAATAACCGTAGCGGTCAATTGGATGAGCGGCCTCCAAAAGTAAAAGCCGCATCAATGCTCGTCAGGGTCTTCCGGTAATCGGTTCCAGACGATGGTGACTTCGTATCCGGTTCCCAACAGAAAACTTGCTTCTCTGCGTTGATCGAAGATCTTGAGCGCGAGTTTCTTGTCACCGCGGTTTTCGGCGCGCGTGATGACGAAATCTTCTTGAAATGCTGGGAATGGGCCGCTCGCCGTGTACTTCACTACGCCAACTCCGTCCGGGTTCACGGTGAGGGTCCCGCTGACGGTCACGTGGACAAGGGTTCTGGTGCCACCGGTTCCGGGAAGGTTGAGTTCGGCATAGCCGGTAAACGTTCCGTCACTATCTACTTTGTAGATACCGATGCCGGTGCCGACCTCGCCAATTTTGGAGTGCACCGCATAGGTGCCCTCCACAATGTAACCGTTGTCACTCGCCCTGAGGTTATTTGACCCCGCCGTTGCTACGGCAAACACAGCGATTGCATACAGCAGAGATCCGCTTATACCTGATCTGTTTTTCATAAGGTGCCTTTTCTGTCCCGTGCGCCAGTCGCGCTGAGGAGAGGTTTACCCACTGCGCTCTCGTGTTTCCATCACGCGAGGCGCAAATGTTACGACTGGAAGGCGCACGCGATAAGTCACAGGAAAGAATAGCGATTGAAGGGGATCGCACACGGATCAGGTTGCGCAGGAGAACTGGCCGGCTGGCAAACCTGATCCAGAGACTGTCCGGGCGGCTGCTGGATCTAATCTCCGGACGGGCTGATCATTCTCCGGTTGTTCAGTTCACTAGCTCAGCGCCCGCCCTTTGTTCTAATATGGAGCGACCTTGTCAAGGGGGTCACGGAAACCCCGCATAGGCGCAATCCAGGAATGCTCGTAAGAGCATTGCTGGGAGCGTGTGAGAGAGAAGCAACACGGATGGCAGTGAGGAGCGAATACGACGGTTGATCACTCTAATATCCGCGGGTCGGAACCGCATAATCGTGATTCGTCGGGAGCTGCCTCGGACTGAGGACGCGAGTTGGGCCAGCCGGCCGTATCGCACAAAACATCGGAGGATTCTCCTTGCCGCGAGTTCCTCCACTGCCACCGGTGCTGCTTCTAAAACGTACAAGACTTCTTCTTTCTCAGGCAGCTTGCCGCTGCGGTTGCGGTTCGGTTTTGACGGCGATGGCCCAGGCGAAACCCAGCAGTTCGCGAGCAATGGCAGTGACAATCTGGGGTTTATTTTTGCCGCCAGCCGCGAGTTTCTTATAACGCGTACACAAACGCCATTGCGCTTTCCAGGCAATGTCTTTGATTTCCTGGTCAAGGCCTTTTTGGCGCTTGAGCAGAAATCCGCCGACCCAGGGTTTGTGTTGATAGGCCCAGGCCGCTTCCACCATCACTCGTCGGCAGATGGGCATTGCCGGTTTTGGTAATCCCGCCTCGTTGGATGCGGTTGCCGCTGGAGTACTCGCTCGAGACCAGCCCACTGTAACTCATCAATTGACGGGGATTCTGGAATCGACTCAGCGAACCAGTTTCGGCCACGATCGTCACCGCTGTCATCTGAGCAACGCCGCGCAAAGCTTGCAGCGCGGCAATCACCGCGCGAATCTGTTCCGGAGCCTTGGCAATGGCTTCGTCCATGACCTTCTCCAGCCGCAGGATGCGCTCGCCAGCGTGATGTACTTCGTGAATGTAATCGGCCAGCGTGGCTTCCAGCGCTGGTTGTTCAAAATGCACGTGGTCGTGCAGCCAAGTCATGTATTTCGCGGTCCACTTCTCTTTGATGTCAGCGGGTGGTTGCGCTCCGTGTCGCAGCAGAAACTTGCCCAGCCTTTGACGGGCGCGGTGCTGATCTTGTCTGGCATCTTCGCGCGCCCGCACCAGATCGCGCCGCGCTTCGTGGGCCGCATCTGGAACCCAGACCGCCGTCAGATCGCCGTTCCGGTAACACCGCGCCAGTTTCTCGGCATCGCGCCGGTCCGTCTTCACTCGATCGCCCGCTTTGGCCGGCACCAGCGACGGCGCGATCACTTCGCAGTTCACGCCCAGCTGCGTCAACTGCCAATACAAAACATACCCGGTCGGACCCGCCTCGTAGCAGGCTTTCAACTGCTTCACCGCACCCAGCTTTGCCAGCGCTTTGCGGATCGATTCCAGGCGGTTGGGAATGACGCCGAGAGAGCGCACTTCTCCGTTCGACTCCGCTACCGCTATCGCAATCGTGCCCGCGTGGACACCCAAACCAATAAACCGTATCTTAGACATGCGACCAATTCCTTTCGTATGCGGCTCTGCGCCGCTGGTTTCAACTCTTCGCAGCGTAACCCGCGCCTCTGCGAAGGATTGGTCGCTCCATTTTGACTGAGAACCGGCTTCAATCACCAGGATTTCGCCGTCTCGCCCAGCGATGCGTTAACTCCCTCATGGGAAGCATTTAGGAATCTGGCAGTCGATCTCACTCGGCCATATCACGGGGAATCCGGACAGAGCCCGCCACGAGAGAACCACGAAGGCTGCTCGTTCCGCCGATCCGCTTTGACGGCTAATCGCTAGCTCGTCGGGAGTTCTTCCGCCGGGCAAATTGATCGCAACCGCACTGCGAGCGGGTGAGAAGAGAGTCGCGCGGCAGAATAGATGACAACCGATGAACACAGGATCGCCGTTGTGGCTCGATGAAGAGCGTGTGGAGCAACTTCTGCCGCTGGATGAGTTGATGGGGGCGATGGAGAAAGCGTTAATCGATTTCTCCGCAGGGCGCGTGGTTCAGCCGGTGCGTACGGCGGTTCGTATGGAAGAACAGAACGGCTGGCTTGGGTTGATGCCTGCGGTTTACGGCGACGTATTCGGCGCGAAGCTGGTGACGGTTTTCCCGGGCAATGCCGCGCGAGGATTACACACGCATTTTGCCTCGATTCATTTGTTTTCCGCAAAGACGGGCGAGCCATTAGCAACTTTGGACGGGCGATGGATCACGGCGTGGCGAACGGCGGCGGTCTCGGCGCTTGCAACACGAGAGCTTTCGAGCACCGGCGCGCGCGTGCTGGCGATTTTGGGAAGCGGGGTGCAGGCCCGAACGCACTTCGACATGTTGCGCAGAGTGCGGAGTTTCGAAGAAGTCCGCGTCTGGAGCCGAACGCCGGAGCACGCGGCAGCATTTGCGGAAGAGATTGGCGGAGCTTCGATGCCCATTCAGCAAGCGGTGGATGGCGCCGACGTAATAGTGACAGTGACGAATGCGCGCGCGCCAATTCTTCGGCGCGAGTGGGTGAAACCGGGAGCGTTTGTGAATGCCGTGGGGGCAGTGGGTCCGCAGGATCGCGAGCTGGATGACCAGGTGATGAAAGGCGCGGCGGTCATCGTGGAATCACGCGAGGCGGCGCGGCTCGAATCGGCGGAAATTCTGCAATCGGGCGCGCCGGTTTATGCGGAATTGGGCGAAGTGCTGGCCGGCAATATCCGAAAGCCGGAAGGCAAGACGATCATTTATAAATCGCTGGGCATTGCGGTAGAGGATATTGCGGCGGCGCGGCTGGTTTATGAAGCGGCGCTGCGTGCGCGGCCTTAGAGCGATTGTGATATGTTCTCGGGGTCGTGGCGAGCGGCGAAGCGGCTTCGGCCGATTATCAACATAACTGGCGCAAACTGCAGCAGGTGGGGTTAAACGCCTACGAGGCGCGCTCGTACCTGGTGCTGATGGGGCATCCGCGGTTTAAGGCGCTGGAGCTAGCGGCGCGTGCGCATGTGCCGCGGCAGAAGATCTATGAGGTCCTGGACAGTTTGGTCGAAAAGGGATTTGCGCAGGTTGTGCAGGAAAAGACCAAGCTATTTTCAGCCGTCGATCCCAGTCTGGCCATCCCGGGTTATCTGGCAAGGCGGGGTAAGGCGCTGCAAAACGAACTGACGGAACAAGCCCGACTCGCGACCGGGCTGATTGAGGATCTGAGAGCGGGATATCTGGAGGGGCAGGATGGGCGAGGCACGCTCGATTTCCTGAGCCTGGTGAATGATCCCACGCAGACAGCGATTCATTACCGGCGTATGCTTACGACCGTGCAGCAAGAGTATGCGGAGTTTTCGAGACCGCCGTTTGCGGTGGACCCACTGGACGAACAGCTTGTCAGGGACGTGGCAAGGCGAGGGATCGGCTGCCGCTTGTTGATTGAAGCCGGGCCGATCGATGAGGCGCATCGCGAGCGGTTGAAAGATTACAAGGCTTCGGGCGTTCAGATCCGATTCTTGGATCGGCTGCCGCTCAAATTGGCGGTCTTCGATAAGAAATGCGGACTGGTTGCCTTGTTGGACCCGGTCTTGACAAAACCTTCGTGGGCGGCGGTGGTGTTTGAGCATGACGGATTCGCTGAGGCGATGTCCGGCTTATTCGAGAGTTACTGGTCAGGGGCACAGGTGTAAGCAGAGCCGTAAGCTCGGATTCATCTGAGTGAGGTTTTTTTGATTTGTCCCCTTGAAACTGTCCACGCTACTGCTAAAAGTACGAGAATTTGTTGTATTCTTTAGCTCAGATGATCAGGGGTGCAGCGTGGCATCACGCCGCAGAGTACCGCAGTTGTGGCGCGAGGGCGAGTCGTAGCGGCTCAGTTTGCTGAATTGCCGGATTTTAGGGACCAATCGCGCATATGAGCCAGCAAAATGTCGCAACGCAGGCGCTGTCGGCGCGTGTCGCCCGTGCGGCAAAGTCTGGTGGTGGCGGCGGGTTCCCCAAGGGGATAGGGACGTTCTGGCAGGATCTGCAATACGGCGGGCGGGTGCTGTATAGAAAACCTGCATTTGCACTTGTTGCGATTGTGACGCTCGCGCTGGGAATCGGAGCGAATACCGCGATCTTTAGCGTGGTGAACGCGGCGATTTTGACGCCGATCGCGGTTCCGGAGCCGGAGCGAGTGGCGATGGTTTGGAGCGACCGAGTGAACGGGCAAGGCGGGAACTTCCCGACGTCGGTTCTGGACTTTCTGGACTGGCGCGCGACCGGGGTCTTTGAGAAGCTGGCGGGTTTCCAGAGTTATGGATATAACTTGCTGGTCGGGAACCGGCCGGAACGGGTTTCCGGTCTGGCAGTAACCGAGGAGTGGTTCGGAATTCTTCAGGTGCAGCCGCCGCTGGGGCGAGTATTCCGCGACGAAGATATGCAGCCGGGGCACGATCATGAAGTAATCATTAGTAACTCACTTTGGAATGGCCTGTTTCATGCCGACAGCGAAGTAATTGGCAGAACAGTAACTATTAACAATGCTCCTTACACGGTAATTGGAGTGTTACCGAAGCGAGTAGCGAAGGCGGGCGATGAAGAGCTATACGTTCCGCTGGCGCTCGATGTTTCGGAAAACCGCGGTTTGCGTGATGTAGAAGCTGTGGGGCGGCTTGCGCCAGGCGTCAGCCTGAGGCGCGGGCAGGCGGTGATGAACGGTGTGAGCGCGCGACTGCGCAAACAGTACCGCGTTGAGGATGGCCCTTTTCGCACGCGGCTGCAGCCCATGGAAGAGGCTTATGTCGAAGATGTACACAGCCTGCTCCTGGTGCTGTTCGGCGCCGTCGGGTTCGTGCTGCTGATTGCGTGCGCGAATATTGCGAATTTGTTGCTGGTGCGAGGCACGACGCGGCAGAGGGAAATTGCGATTCGGGCAGCGTTGGGGGCGGGGAAGGCGCGATTGGTCCGGCAATTGCTAACGGAGAGCGTGCTGCTAGGGATGCTGGGCGGTGTAGCGGGCATCGTGCCTGCGATTTTGGGCATCCGGTTCCTGGTGAAATTCAAGCCGGAATCGCTGCCGAATGCGGATCTGATCACGCTTAACCCGAAGGTTCTGCTGTTTACGCTCGGGTTGGCGGTATTGACGGGCGTGCTGTTTGGAGTGATCCCGGCTTGGGACGCCTGGCGCAGCAACGCGACTTCGCCGCTGCGCGAGCGATCGCAGGCGTCGGGCCAGCGGTTACGATTCGGGAATCTGTTCGTGGTTGCGGAAGTTGCGCTGACTGTGGTGCTGGTTGCAGGCGCCGTGCTCATGCTCAGAAGCTTTATCCAAATGCGCGCCAAATATCCCGGCTACGACACCCGCACCTTGACGATAAGACTTTCGCTGATCGGCAAAGAGTACGATGCGCGAGATAAACAGATTCATGCCTACAAGGAAATACTGCGCCGGATCGGCGGCTTACCGGGTATTCGGAGCGTCGGAGCGATCGATTCTCTTCCGACGAATGTCGATGACGTGCAGGGCGGCGTGTTGCACTTTATCGACCGGCCCGATCCGAAAGCAGCCGATCTGACGACTGTGGTGATCGGGTCTGTGACTCCGGGTTATTTCCACGCGATGCAGATCCCCTTGATTCGCGGCCGAGTATTCTCAGAGGCTGATGGCGCGAAGAACCCGCTGGTGGTGATTCTCGACGAGGCGACGGCGAAGCGGAATTGGCCGCGCGAGGACCCGATCGGGAGGACGGTAAAGTTGCGGATGAATGAGCCGCCGCGAAAAATTGTTGGAGTTGTCGGGAATATCGAACGTTATCTTGCCGTGAAGGTAAAGACGCAGATTGGGCAAGTGTATGTTCCGTACGAGCAGTCGCCGTTTTCGGAGATGTCGATTGCAATCTCTTCGAGAATGCCTACCGCGAGTTTGATTTCCGTTGTGCGGCGCGAAATTGCAGACTTCGCTCCGGAGCAGCCGGTTTTCCAGGTGGAAACAATGGAGCAAGCTCGTGCCGGCACGCAAACCTCTTCGCAATTCGGAACGTGGCTATTGGGGTTCTTTGCTGGATTGTCGCTGTTGCTGGCGGCGGTTGGGGTGTATGGCGTAACGTCCTATACGGTGCAGCAGCGTACGCGCGAGATTGGCATTCGCATGGCAGTGGGCGCGACCCCTGCGGACCTTTTGATGGCGGTTTTGAGCAAGGGCTTCTTGCTAACGCTGGTCGGGTTAGCGGCGGGACTCGTTGGCGTGCTGGTGCTCAGCGCTGTTATGAAAAATTTGCTGCACGGCGTGAGCACGACGGACCCGCTTAGTCTGCTCGAAACGATGGTGTTGCTTGCCATAGTCGGCGTGATTGCAACGTTCATTCCTGCATTTCGCGCGAGCAGGGTGCAGCCGGTGATTGCGCTGCGGCACGAATAGGGGCGAGGGACGCCCGCTCAAGCGCGGACGCGGAGAAAGATATCGTCTCGATCCGTAAACTGAATAGCTCGGATGCCGAGCGATTCCGCGGCCTGGACGTTTTCAATTTTGTCGTCGAAAAAGAGCGTTTGTCCGGGTGAGAGACTCAGGCCTTCCAGGCAGTTCTCGTAAATGATGGGATCGGGTTTGACGGCACGAACTTCGTAAGAGAGTGTCACGTGGTCGAAGCCGGCTAGGCGATCGGTACGCGTTTTCAAAGCGGTTCCCAAATCGCGCGGCATATTGGAGAGCATGGCAACGCGCTTGCCTGCGGCGCGGAGTTGGCGAATCCAATCCCACATGAGCGAATCGAACTGCATCCAGCTTGTGGTGTCGAGCTCAGTGAGCTGTTCAACGGCGGCGGGAGCTAAGGTTGAGCCGGCTTGATCGGCGACGTCGGTCCAATATTCGGCGGCCGTGAGATGGTCCCGGTCGTAGTCGCAGCGTTTCCCCCAATAGAGTTCGTCGAAACGAGTGTGCGGGACGCCGGCAATGGCGGCGAGCCGAGCGCGATCCTCCGGCGTTTGATGGTGGACCAGGACGCCGCCGTAATCGAAGATAAAGCCGTCGTACGAATTAACGAGCGCCATCGACGAATTGCTCGCGGCGGCTGCGAACTTCGCGGACAGCGTAGATGCGGCGGCCCTGGCTTTCGAAGTAAGTGCGCATGAGAACTTCGCCGATCAGGCCCGTCGAAAAGAGCATCAGGCCGGCGAACCAGAGCAACGCTCCGGCGATGAGCAGCGGGCCATGCTCGGCAATGATATCCTGGCCGCCGATTTTCTTCACGAGAATGCCAAGCAGCACAATGCTTCCCATGGCAATCCCCGCCAAACCCCATTTTCCGAAGAAGTGCATGGGGCGCGTGAGATAGCGGAGAAGGAAACCGATGGTGAGGATATCGAAGAAGACGCGGAATGTACGGCCGAGACCATAATGCGAGTTGCCGTTTGGCCGCTCGATATTTTTGATGGGGACTTCGGCAACGCGGGCGCCGTAAAAGCTGGCGAGAGCGGGGATGAAGCGGTGCAGCTCACCATAGAGGTTCACGTCTTTGAGGACCTCTGCGCGATAGGCCTTGAAGGTTGTACCGAAATCGTGCAGATCGACGCCGGAGGCGCGCTTCATCATCCAATTCGCGATGCGCGAGGGGATCTTGCGGGTTACCGCGTTGTCGACGCGATCCTTGCGCCAGCCACTTGCGATGTCGTACCCCTCGTCGATTTTTTCGAGGAGCAAGGGGATGTCTTCGGGGTCGTGCTGAAGGTCACCATCGAGCGAAATGACGATATCGCCCTGTGCTTCATCGAACCCGGCTGCGAGGGCGGCCGTTTGGCCGAAGTTGCGGCGAAGGCGCAGGACCTTCAAGCGGTGGTCCGTCTCGACGAGATTGGCGAGGAGATCGAAGCTACGGTCGGTCGAAGCGTCGTCGACCAGGATGATCTCGTAGGGCCGATGCAGGTGTTCGAGGACGGTAGTCAGTCGATCGTAAAGCGGCAGAATCGCCGGTTCCTCATTGTGAACGGGAATAACGATCGAAAGCATTTTGGGTGAGATATCCCCAGTGTAGCGAAAGGGGTAGATGCAACGGTATTCGTGTGCAGGAAAAGTGGCTAGTCGGGGGCGAAAACTGATAGAATAGATACATACGAACTCTCCGGTAAGTTGTCGCATTTGCAATATTTTGCGGCACCCTACCTCCCCTTTAGGAGCTTCCATTGCCCGAGCAAGACGGGTCGAGCGGCGGCGGTCTGTTTCCGCCCGGCGGCGACAACAAGAACCTGATCCCGATCAATATCGAAGACGAGATGCGGCGCTCGTACCTCGATTACGCCATGAGCGTGATTGTGGGGCGCGCGCTGCCGGATATCCGCGATGGATTGAAGCCCGTGCACCGGCGCATTCTGTTTGGGCTGCACGAGATGGGGCTGCATTACAACCGGCCCACTCGCAAGTGCGCCAAGATCGTCGGCGAAGTGCTGGGAAAGTACCATCCGCACGGCGACGCGCCGGTTTACGACTCGCTGGTACGGATGGCGCAGCCATTCTCGATGCGCTATCCGCTGATCGATGGGCAGGGCAATTTCGGCTCGGTTGACGGCGATCCACCGGCCGCCATGCGGTACACGGAAGCGCGGCTGACGCGGATTGCGGGAGCGCTGCTCGAAGATATCGATAAAGAGACGGTCGACTTCCGGGCGAACTACGACGACAGCGAGCAGGAGCCGGAAGTGCTGCCGACACGCGTTCCGAACCTGCTGATCAACGGGTCTTCGGGAATTGCGGTCGGCATGGCGACCAATATCCCGTCGCACAATTTGAAAGAAATCATCGATGCGTGCATTGCGTTGATCAACGATCCGCAGACGCCGTTTAGCAAGATTCTGGAACTGGCGCCCGGACCCGATTTCGCGACTGGCGGATTCATCTTGGGGCGGCAGGGAATCCTCGATTACTACAAGACGGGGCGGGGAAGTGTGAAGCTGCGCGCGAAAGCGGCGACGGAGAAGATGGGCAAGGACCGCGAAGCGATTGTGGTGACGGAAATTCCGTTCCAGGTGAATAAAGCGCGGCTGATTGAGCACGTGGCGGCGCTCGCAAACGAGAAAAAAATCGAAGGAATTTCCGATGCGCGCGATGAGAGCGATCGCGACGGCATGCGGATTGTATTTGAGCTCAAGCGCGGCGAGCAGGCCGAAGTGGTGCTGAACAACCTGTATAAGCAGACGCAGATGCAGGTGAATTTCGGCGTGATCATGCTGTCGATCGTCAATGGCCAGCCGCGGGAACTCGGGATCATGGATGTGATCCGGCGGTTTATCGACCATCGCACAGACGTTGTGCGGCGGCGCACGGATTACCTGCTGCGCAAGGCGCGAGAGCGCGAGCATCTGCTGCTCGGGTTCAAGAAAGCGCTCGACAATCTGGATTCCTTGATTGGGCTGATCCGCGCGGCGAAGACGCCCAAGGAAGCGCGCGAAGGACTCGTTACACGCTTCGAATTTACCGAGCGGCAGGCACAGGCGATTATCGAATTGCAGTTGCAGCGCCTGACCGGCATGGAGCAGCAGAAGATCCTTGATGAGCTTGCTGAAATCCAGCGGCTGATTGCGGAGTATAGCGAGATTCTCGGCTCAGAGAAGGTGTTGAAGAAGCTCATCATCAAAGAACTCGAGGAAGTGCAGAAGCAGTTCGGAGACGAGCGGCGGACACAGATTATCGAGGACACGGGCGAGATCCGGCTTGAAGACCTGGTGCAGATGGAAGACGTCGCGGTGACGGTTTCGCGCGGCGGATATCTGAAGCGGACTTCGGTCGATACATACCGGCGGCAATCGCGCGGCGGCAAAGGACGCATCGGGATGGGCACGCGCTCCGAAGATGTGGTGGAGCACCTTGTGATTGCGTCCACGCATGCGTATCTATTGATCTTCACGAACAAAGGCCGGGTGTACTGGCTGAAGATCTATGAAATCCCGGATGCAGCAACCACTGGGCGCGGCAAGCACGTATCCGGCTTAATCAGCCTGCAGCCCGATGAGACGGTGAAAGCTTTTCTGCCGGTGAAGGAGTTTGTGCCGGGCAAATACATCGTTATGGTGACGCGGCACGGAGTCATCAAAAAATGCGAGCTGACCGAGTTCGACAATCCGCTTTCGCGGGGAATTATCGCCTTGGCGCTTGATGACCACGACGAGTTGTTGGGCGCGACGATTACCGACGGGGATAATTTCATCTTCCTGGGATCGCATGAAGGGATGGCAATCCGGTTCAACGAAGATGAAGTCCGGGCGATGGGGCGGCAGGCGCGTGGCGTGCGCGCGATGGACCTGGAAGAAGGCGATTATCTTGTGGGGCTCGAAGTTGTTCAGAAGGAAGGACTCATCCTTTCGATTTCGGAGAACGGCTACGGTAAGCGCACTTCGCTTCAAAGCTATCGGCTGACGGCGCGTGGGCGCAAGGGCGTCATCAACATGAAGACGTCGGCGAAGGTGGGTAGGGTCGTCGCGGTTCTGTCGGTCAAGGAAAACACGGACCTGATGATTATTACCAAGGACGGGAAGATTATCAGGCTGGAATCGGGGTTGATCCGGCAGGCGGGCAGGTCGACACAGGGCGTGCGGCTGGTACGGATGGAAGAAGGCGACCAGGTCGCTGCGGCGTCGGTGATACCGGAATCCGAAGAAGAAGCGCCGAAGAACGGCGACTTGCCACTGCAGTAAAGGGCGCGGCGATTCGACCCGCTTCGCCGCTATACTTCGAATATGGCCGCTCTTGTGACGCTTCAAGCTGAGCCGGTTGGGCGGGACGTGTCAGGTCTCGAGGCGAAAGAAGAGCTGCTGTTCGAGAGATTGCGGGAGTTGGGCCGGGTAATTGTCGCCTATTCGGGCGGAACGGATTCGGCGTATCTTGCCTGGGCTGCGCATCGCGTCTTGGGCGATGGCACGGTTGCGATCACGGCCGATTCCGCCTCGATTCCGGACTCGCACAAGCGGGACGCAGAGGCGTTTGCACGGGCGTGCGGGTTTCACCATGAGTACATACAAACCCGCGAATTTGAAAATCCGGATTACGTCAAGAACGACAAGGACCGGTGTTTTCACTGCAAGGACGAACTGTTCACACAATTGGAATCGTACGCCGCTGAGCACGGCCATGCGCATGTTGTTTACGGCGTCAACAAGGACGATCTGGGAGATTACAGACCCGGGCAGCGAGCTGCAAAACTGCACCAGGCCGGAGCGCCGCTTGTGGATGCGGGGCTTACGAAAGCGGAGATCCGCGAATTATCGCGCCGGGCGGGACTGGCGACGTGGAACCGTCCGGCGGCGGCCTGCTTGAGTTCGCGCGTGCCTTATGGAACGCCGGTGACGATCGAGACGATCCAGACGATCGAACAGGGAGAAGAAGCGATTCGCGCCCTCGGCTTCCGGCAATTTCGCGTCCGGTTTCACGGAGAGCTTGTGCGGATCGAGATCGCGGCAGATGAGTTGCCGCGCGCACTGACGATCGAATCCGCACAGGCGCTCACGCGCATTTTCAAGCGGCTTGGGTTCCTCTACGTCACCCTTGATTTGGAAGGATACAGGCAGGGTTCGCTCAACGCAGCGCTTGCGCGTCGGGGTTCTTGAAACCGGCTTTACTTGTCGCCCTTGTCGCCGGACGAAGATCCGGATTTGGTATCCGAAGAAGAACTCGAGTTGTGAGCCGGGGTGCTGTGCGAGCTATCAGAGGCGGTCTTATTGGTACCGCCGCTCTCCGAGCCGCTTTTCGTCGTGCCGCTGGAGTCGGATTTGGCCGGAGCGCCGTTCCCGGAGGAGCTTCCGCCCTTGGCGTAATCGGTGACGTACCATCCGCTTCCTTTGAATTGAAGCGCTGGGGCCGAGATCAACCGATGAACAGATCCGCCGCATTTCTCATGCCGGGTGAGCGGCGGGTCAGCGAACTTCTGCATCAGTTCGAAGTGTTCACCGCACTGCTCGCACTCGTACTCGTAGAGAGGCATTCGATTTTCCGTTATTGCTCTTCGTCGGCGTTGGGGTTTTGTCCCGTCACCACCGGTCCATTATTCTCCTTGCTCAACTGCGCGATCGTCGTTTTCCCGGTAACCAAGTCGATCGATTGCTTCAACAGATTGTCTTCGGTGTTCTTGGGCGCGGTCCCTGGAATCGGATTGCCGTCCTGATCGTAATCGGGTGAATTGTCGGTTTCGGCGAGTTGCACGGTGGGAACGACGCCGGTGTCCTGAATGGCCTTTCCATCCGGCGCATAATATTTGGCAACCGAAAGAATCACTGCGCCGCCGTCATCCATCTCAATCGTCTTACGAAGGCTAGCGTCGCCATAGGTGCGCTCACCCACGACCTGCGCGCGCTTGTCGTCCAGTAAGGCCGCCGCCGCGATTTCCGCGCCGCCCGCTGTTGCGCGATCCGTGATGAGGACGAGCGGACCCTTCCAGAGGTCCTCCGGAGCCTTCGCGTCGAACTCGGTCTTCGGGGTTTTTTGCCCTTGCAAATAGGTGATCTCGCCGGTGTCGAGGAATAGATTTGCGAGCGCGATGCCCTTGTCCTGCTCGCCCGTGGAGCAATGCCGCAAATCCAACACGATATAGTGAGCACTTTGCTTCTTCAGATCCTGCAGCTTCGCTTTGACCTCGTCGAGGCGCGTACCGGCGAGGCTCGCGACGTGCAAATATCCCACCTCGTTCGGAAGGAGTTTGGCGGTGACCGGCGGGAAGGCGATATTTGTGCGCGTGAGCGTAATCTTCTGAGGGTCAGGATTCTTGAGCCGAAGCACCGTGACCTCAACCGTCGAATTTGCATCTCCGCGCAACAACTGTTCCGCATAGGCGAGCGGCATATCGCGAGTGGCGACATTATTGATGCTTTCGATGAGATCGCCGCTGGCGATGTTTGCCTTTTCGGCCGGTGAGCCCGGAATGGCATCGACCACGGCGACGTAGCCATACCGCTTGGCCAAAATCAGACCCACGCCGGCCTTCGAGGTGTCCTCGCTCTTTTCATATTGCCGATACTGATCGGCATTCAAATAGCTGGCGAACGGATCGACAGATTCGAGAAGTCCGTTGATGGCCCCTAACGTGACGCTCTTCATGTTGGGTTCTTGGACGTATTCGAGCTTGATGCGCTCGAGAACCTCGACATACACCTTCATGTGCCCGTAAACATCGTCCGGAGCGACGGCACGCCCGTTTCTAGCGCCAAGCAACAGCAGCACGACGACGCAGGTAGAGCTGCCAACAACGGTCCATTTAAAGCGATTGTTCATTCAGGAGAGCTTTCCGAAGGATAGTTTAAGTATATCGGATCAGGAGCTTTGAGCGCCTTTGAAAGACAGAGCGCTCCAGTTGCTTGGACGGCGGACATTGAAAACGGTTGCGCGGCGGAAGGGAGTTGATCTAAACAGAGAGCAAATCGAGTTCGATGGAAGGAAGTTTGGGATTGGGCGCAAGTCCCAGTTGAGCGGTGAAATGAAACGTGCTGCCTTTCCCTGGGTCGCTCTCTACCCATAAGCGGCCGCCCATCATCGAGGCGAGCTGGTAGGAGATGGTAAGTCCGAGTCCAGTGCCGCCGTAGCGGCGGGTGGAGGAAGTATCGGCCTGCGAGAACGCTTCAAAAATCGTGCGCTGCTTCTCGGGCGAGATGCCAATGCCCGTATCGGCGACTAAGAAGTGAACCAGCACCTGGCTGGTGCTCAGGCTTTCCAGCTTGACCGTAAGCGACACGCCACCTTCGGTGGTGAATTTAATAGCGTTATCGAGCAGGTTTAGAAGCACCTGGCGGAGCCGTAACGGATCGCCAATCACCGTCTGTGGAGTGTCGTCGGATAAATCGGCATTCAGTGACAGGTTCTTCTGACGCGCTCGCAGTGCGAGTGAGCGGACCAGTTCATCGACCGAGTTCCGCAGCTCGAAGGGCGTGCTGTCGAGCGTCAGCTTGCGAGCTTCGATCTTGGAAAAATCCAAAATGTCGTTCACAATTCCGAGCAGCGAATCGGCGGAGAATTTGACGATATCGAGGTACTCGCGCTGTTCCTCTGTGAGAGTGGTGCTCAAGGCGACATCGGTCATGCCGATGATCCCGTTGATGGGTGTGCGGATTTCATGGCTCATATTGGCTAGGAAATCGCTCTTTGCACGGCTCGCGGCCTCGGCGGCTTCCTTTGCGGTGGTGAGCTGTTCTTCAGCGCGGCGGCGTACTGTGATTTCTTCCTCGAGGGCGCGGTTCGCGGTGAGTAATTCGCTCGTGCGCTCCTGGACGCGAATTTCGAGCTCGTCACGGGAACGGCGGAGCTGCTGCTCACTTTCCTGAAGCGCGGAAGTGCGTTCGTTAACGAGCAGCAGGAGTTTTGCTTCGCGGAGCTTCAAGTGGCTTACGCGCCAGCGGTAGACGCCTGCGCAGCCACTGAAAAATATAAAACCGATGGCCACGAAAAAGGCGGTGGTTTCGTAATAGTGCGGCTGGAGCGTCAGCGAGACCGAGGGTCCGTGGTTGTTCCAGCGATCGCCGATACCGGCGCGTACACGGAATCGATATTCCCCATGAGGGATATTGGTATAGAAAGCAAGGCGGCGGCTGCCGGCCTGAGTCCAATCTTTGTCGAAACCTTCCAAAATATAACTGAACTGAACTTTTTCCGGGGCGACGAAGCTGGGCGCGGTGAATTGAAACTCGAGCTGCCGCTTGCCTGGAGCTATAACGAGAGGCTTGTTGAGGTCGACTTCGCGATTATCGACCAGTACGCGTTCCAAAACGGCAGAAGGCGGCGCGGTGGTCGCAAGTTTCGCTGGATCGACGATGGCCAGGCCGCCAGCAGTGGGGAAGAACAAGCGGCCGTTGCTTGCACGCCAACCAGCGGGCTGAAACGCGCCGTTGCACTCGCGGGTCTTCATGCCATCGGCAGTTCCGTAGACGGTGGGAGTGATGCTTGAAATACGGCCTTCCGCAAACGCATCCAGTTGTTTCTTCCTGACCGAAAACACGCCTTTGTTGCTGCTCATCCAAAGAGATCCGAGACGGTCGTCGAGGACCGTGAAAACGGAGTCGTCCACTAGACCGTTTGCTGTGGTATACGCGGTGATTTTCCCGTTTCGGAGCCGATCCAAGCCTCCCCCGCTGGTTCCGAGCCATATGGTTCCGTCCGGATCGCCATTAATGGCCCAAACGATATCGCTCGACAGGCCATTGCGCGTGGTGTACGCGGTAAAACGACCGTCTTTGAAGCGATCGACTCCGCCTCCGCCGGTACCCAGCCAAAGAGTGTGATCCTTATCTTCGAAGATGGCTCTGACGTAATTGCCGGACAGTCCGTCGCGGGTGGTGTAGGTGACAAAGCGCCGCCCGTCGAACCGGCTTAGCCCGCCCCGCGTTCCCATCCATATGTCTCCGTTGTGATCTCTGAGGGTGCAGACCACAACGTCGTTCGGCAAGCCTTCGAGCGCCCTGAAAACCGTGAATTTACCATCGGCGAAACGCGCCAGTCCATGCCTGGTTGCGATCCACATGCTCCGGTTCCGGTCCTCGACGATAGAGAAGACCAGGTTGTCGGGCAATCCATCCTTGACAGTGTAGGTTGTAACGCGACCTGCCTTCCAACGCATCAATCCGTGATCCGAGCCCATCCACAACGCACCCTGGCTATCTTCATAGACCGGCAAAATTGTGTCGCTGACGAGGCCGTCAGCCTTTGTAAGGGTCGTGAAAGAGCCTTTCCGAAAGGCGTTCAGCCCTCCCCCGGCCGTTCCCACCCATATAGTGCCTTCACGGTCTTTCAGAATGGCCCATACATCGTTCCCGAGCAGGCCGTCAGCGGCCGAATAGGCGCTGAAATGCCCGTTGGCGAAGCGGGTCAGACCGCCAGCGCCAGTGCCGATCCAGAGAGTCCCTGCCGAATCTTTATAGAGCGAAAAGATGGAATTGCTGCTGAGTCCGTCGCGCGTGGTAAAGGTGTGCAGTTCCCCGGTCGGAAGCAGCCGGCACAAGCCATCCGTGGTGCCGATCCAAACCACGCCACGGGAATCCTCGTAGATCGAGTGCACGAAATTGTCTGGCAGTCCCTCGCTAGTGCGAAGGTTCGTGAAGCGGCCGCCAGAGAATTTGCTGACTCCGTTGTGAGTTGCAATCCAGAGGGTGCCTTTTCGATCGCCGGTTATGCCTAATACGACGTTATCGGCTAAGCCGTCCGCTTGAGTGAATGCACGAAATTTTCCACCCTCGAACCGAACCAGGCCTCCGCCTTCTGTTCCGATCCAGAGGGTCCCATGTTCATCCTCGTAGAGCGCCCCGACGGAATCGTTCGGCAGGCCGTCGGCCGTCCTGTACGACTTGAATTTTCCGTTGGCATAGCGCGACAGTCCGCCGCCATCGGTACCTATCCATAATCTCTTCTGGCTGTCTACCAGGAGGCATCGCACCTCGTTATTCCCCAGACCTGCAGTGCGTTTATCGAATACAACAAAGCGTACTCCGTCGAACCGCGCCACTCCTTCTTCGGTACCGATCCAGAGATAACCGTCCGGAGTCTGCGCGAGGGCGAGCACCGAATTCTGCGGCAGCCCCTGAGCCGTCTGCCAGCCCCGGTGAATATAGTGGCTTAGCGGCTCATCTGTGTCGACGCCTGCGTGCATCACTCGCGGCGTGAGCTGTGCTATTACTAGGCAAAGCAGCGCTGATTCTAAGCTCCGGCGGATCCGCCGAACAGGTACAGCAAGGCTAAAGCTGTGGCGGAGCTTCGCCCAGCGCCGACCGCCTTCCCGCTGAGATCTGATGCAGGACAAAGGTGCTGTCTACCTTCCCTAAGAAGGTGATCGGCTGTCTTTGCCTGAAGCTTAGCCCCCGGCCTGAAAAAAAGCCTCAAGCCCGGAGCGGATGGAACTCACCATACATAGCGTTTCGCTTGTTCGCGCCGCTGGTAGCTGTCGAGGACGTGAACCACGCGAATTTTCTTGAGCTTCGACGGCGATAGTTGACCGACAGGGATATAGATGATTTTCCGCTTGACCCGCGCGGCTAAGCGGCGAAAGATGCTGCGAGGCGGCTTCGCCGCTACGTAGACCACATGCCGCTCCATGGAATAGTCCAGGGCTGCCATGAGCAGGCGCTCCGCTTTGGTCTCGGCCGCGTCATAATCGCTATCGCTCCAGACGTCAAACAGACGGCGCGGAGGCAGGGTCATCAGCAGCCCTCCGTATTCGGCGCGCCCGATCCCAGGCCCGACGAGATGATCGAACGGATCGGTCGAATAAAACGCCATGTCCGACTCGTTCTGGTGTTCGCCGAGCCAGGTGGTCAGATATCGGTATCGATCATTCTTATCTTCGTCGAAAATGATGACCAGCGCTCCGGTTTCGCCGGCGAACTTGCCGAGCTCCCGCACATACAATCGCGCCTCGCGCCAGTTACGAATGGTCTCGCGCAGATCGATGCCATCGAGCACGGAAGTAGTGAATGGCTCTACGCGAGAGCGCTCCTCGGAGAGCACGGCTTTCGCATATCGCTTCACAAATCGCCCGTAATTTTCGATCACGAGATCTTCGGGCGGATACGAGCAGATCGACGCGCCGGTGGTCTGGCTGGCCCATTCACCCTTAAATTTTTCACTTTTTCTCGGCTTGAGCGACGCAGGCTTCAACATCTGTTTCATGCGGGGCAGCCGTCGCCGGATGATCAGCTTGCGCGTGCGGAGCCAAACTGCATCGCCCGACAGATTCAGCGTCTCGAGAGGCGGATCTTCGGTGCGCTGCACGCTGAAGCGGTTCGCCATCTGCCAAACCTCGTACGCGAAATTGTCGTCGACAATGGACCGCGCGCCGAGGGCGAGTTCATACGCACCCGGAATGAGGCGGCCGTCGAGCAGGGCGAGGTTGCGCGTGAATTTCGCAAGATTCAGGCGTTGCCAGGATTGCATCTGGTCGCCCGTGTTGATCGAGTATTCCTTTTCGGCTTCGCGCAAAAGCGCGAGCTGCCAACGGCGCCGGTCCAGCTTGTACTCTAAGACCTCCTCCCGCACCAGTTCTAACTGCTCCTGAAAATAAGGCGCTTCGCTCGTTATTTCCGCGAGGCAATCCGGATGCAGATTGAACAGCTCCGCACGATGAAACAGGCGTACGCGCGGAGCGGGCGGTTCCTCCTGCGGAATCTCCATGGCATCAAGCAACGGATCGAGCATGTTCAACGAGATCACGACGCAGATGGAGGCGAGCGGATCTGCGCCTTGTAGCTTCCACGCCATTGCGGCGGCGTGCGCTTCCAGTTCCGGCGTGCGCTGCTGGGGATAAACGCGATATGCCTCGATGTAGGATTCAATGCCAACCAACTCAACCGAATATGGCTCCGGGTAGGAATCGTTTAGATGCGGTTTCTCGTGCGTTGCGGGCTCCAGAAAAACCGTATCGGCAAGGATTTCGCGCGCCGTCCGCAGCGCTTCGACGAACGGGTCCGCGGGCTCGACTGGAATATAGGTTGCGCGCTCCTCATCGTCGGCCGTTTCTTCCGGAATGAGAATGACGGACATGCGAGGTAGACGATCCAAAGCGGCGCGGTACAGGGACTCAAGCGAGCCGGGAAGCTCGACTGCGACGAGCGTGGGGCGATGTTCGATGAGATAGCGGCGTACGCGCAGCGCGAACTCGATGCGGCCCGGTACGACGGGTAAATAGGTGATGTTGCCGCGAGAAATGGTTCCTGCTGTTGGCGATTCGGTGGCCATTGGCGGCGGTTAGCGCCGGACGTCGTATCGCGCGGCCTCTTCGCCCAGAATGGATCGTACAGCGGCTTGCAGAAGCAATCGGTGCGGCTGGCCGGTTTCGGCGTGCAGCTTCAGGGCATAGCGCGCGATGTTGATGCCGTCGCGAACGGTGTAGCTTTCGTCAGCCGCATGCGCCTGCTGCAGGAAATCAGTTATGGACTGCAGGACCTCGTCGGCCGAGAACGGAAGATTTTCGCGCAGGATGGCGAGTTCCTCTTCGCGCTCGGGAAAATCGATCAGGATTTGCGGTTGCAGGCGCGAATGGATGTATTCGGGAAGGTCGAAGGTGGAAGAATCGTCGTTCATCGTCGCGACTAATCGAAAATTTCGATGAGCGCGAATCTTTACGCCGGCGACGATGGATTCGACATAGCGGCGGTTGTCGAGTAGCGGCGCAAGACTGGCCCAGCTTTTCTCACTCATGCGGTTACCTTCGTCGAGCACGGCCACTCCGCCGCGGATCATGGCGGTTACGAGCGGGGAAGCCACATACTTCAACTGGTTCGCGGCGTCGATCACTGGAGTAATGATCAAATCTTCCGGCCGGGTGTCCACGGTTGCCTGCAGAATATAAACGTCGCGGCCCAGCCGTTTCCCTGCCGCATACGCCATGGTGGTTTTCCCGACGCCGGGCTTGCCCAGCAGGCGCGGGTTCATTGGAAAATCCCGATCGTCGATAACCATCCATGCGGCCATGAGCTGCCGCATAGTTTCCTCTTGGCCAACCCAGGAGATGTTTAATTCGTCGGGGTGCGCCAGATGCAGCTCTACGCCCTCAATTGAAACCTTCATCGCGTATGTCCAGAGATCAAAACGCCGGAATAGTTACTTATCTCATCGTAGAATGAGAGTTCCCGAGGCATGACGCAAAAACTGCTCCGGCTCATCTATGCGTTCGAGTTTCTGATCGCCTTGGTGGCTATTTTCACGGCATGGTCGGAGATCGGCGGACAAGCAGCGCTCGACCTGATGCACTGGGGTTGGAAGCTGGGTTTGAGCGTCTCACTCGCGGCGGCGATTGTAGCCTACACGGCTGCAGTGGTGGGTGAAGAATCGGTCTGGAGCATGCGCTCCGCCCGTTGGTTGACAGCGATTGTGCTCGTGATTCTGGCGATCGGGGCAGTGACCTATTTTTACGTGCTGCAGGAAGATACGGGTGATTCGGATGAGAGCGGCACCATTTCGGCGTGCCGTCCAGTTCTGCCGCCCGCCGGCCGCATCGCATGACATTTCGACATCCCGAAAGCGAATATGCGGTCTGGAATGTCCCAGACACTTCGCGTAGTGTTTACTACCGGCTGTCCTTGTTTCACGAGATCGACTTCCAGGTAAATGAAGGCTTCCGCCGGATTCCTCACGGCGGCATCGAGGTGGGAGGATTGCTCTTCGGCGCCGAGGATGGGGACGCGGTACATGTTGAAGCGTTCCGGCCGATTGAGTGCGAGCATTCGAGGGGTCCTTCGTTTCTGCTCTCGGAACGCGATGTGAATGCGTTGCGCGAACAGATCGCGGCCGCGGCATTGGATCCTGAGCTGAAAAATTTGGAGTTGCTCGGCTGGTTTGTGGCGCATACGCGCTCGCAGCTCGAGCTGAACGAGACTGAGGCTGGGCTCTTCGATCAGCTGTTTCCGGAAGGCAGGCTCATGATCCTGATCAAACCGGAGCGCTTTCAGCCCACGCGCTTTCTATTTCTGATCCGCGATGCGAATGGGAAGCTCAGCGGCGGTGCGCCGGAAAACGCGATCATCCTGCCGCTTCCGGGACGCGCGTCGCGGGCGGAGAGAGGTGCTGCCGAGTCGATCGCTGCGCCTACTGCGAAGGCCGTGGCACCTGCCGCGCCGGCCGCGCCGACGCCGGTTCAAGAAAGTGCCGAGACAGTCGAGACTCTTCCGGCAAAGCCTCCCCCGGTTCCGTCGGTGAAGCAGGAGCTTCCACCGGTCGACGAGATTCGCCGACGGCGATCGGAGGTTCTCGCCAAGCCCGAGCCGATTGAGGAGCCCGTTTCTCAGCAGGCTACTCAACCCGTAGCAGCGCGCGGGAGGCGGTCGAATACTCAGTTAGCGATTGTGTTGTTTATCGCGGCGGCGCTGGGATGCGGCGTGGGATACACGATTTACCTACAACTTCCGCCCGCGGTAATTCCTTTGAATGTTCAGGGGCACGCGCCGGCCCTGGTTGTCTCCTGGCCCCCGGAGCAGACCCGCGACGCTGTCTACGCCGCGTTGCGGATCGACGATGGAGATCCGATTCCTCTATCGATGCAGCAGAAAACGCAAGGGCAGGCGGAGATTCCGTCAAAAAACGGCAACGTCAAAGTCGAGCTGATCGCGCAGCACTGGATGCGGGATTCGCGTGGCATTGTGCGTTACGTGGAGCCCCTAACGCCGCAATCGACTGCATCCTCGGCCGGCGGCACGGCGCAGTGATCAATCGACCGGGGACTTAATCCGCAAACTTTGGCCGCTCATGTGCGCGGGCTTATCCAGATTCAAGATGTCCAGAACCGTGGGGGCGATATCTTTCAATGCGCCATCGTGCCGGAGTTTCACATTGTCATCGCTGACGAAGACAAACGGAACCGGATTGGTCGTGTGATAGGTGTGCGGGCCTCTGGTGGTTGGATCGAACATTGGGGCGGATCAGCCCCGCATCCTCGTCCGTGCGTCCGCCGTCCAACTACTTCAGTGCGTTCGCGATCTACTCTTCGCTGAATTGCTTCTTCTTCATTCTGTCCTCTCCAAAACATTTAAATCGTATCTTGTTTTGATAGAGTTCTTGGGGGCAGATCAACGCCTTCCGGTCCAGCCCTTTCCTCATCATGCCGGATGCCGCCCTGCGGCTCTCCGGCCCTCCGACTACTTGAAAAAACGAACTCAAACCGCATGGGTTCGTTTTCGTAATTTACGCCCCGCTCGGGGTCGCGTGTCACCTATTCAAGCCGGTGCCGAAGGCACCAAAACTCATAAGAGGTCAGCATTCATCCGATATTCTTGTCGATTGGACTTGCTATTTGATCCGCTCTAGCAATGCACTTCTTGAGTGCTGAAGTGAAGCTCTCCAGATCAGTTTCGACCCAGATCCCTTCGCAGCATAGTGAGAGGACTTTTCGGCCATCCCTCGGTTTTATCTCCAAGACAAGTTTGTTTTCAAGCCGAAGTTCTACAAAGATCTCGTCTGTCCGAACGTCGTCCGCGACGGTCATTCTAAAATCATTGGTCATGGTCATGGCTCAAGGAAACCGACAAACTCAGCGCCGTCGGCCGTGAATCGAGCTCCCTTTCCAGTTGAGTCGGTTACATCAAGCACGTTTCCAACGTTTCGGTTATAACCCTGTGATGAAGTTGCTCCGGGGTCATTCAATTTGTTCCAGAACTTGCTCACCCTGCTGGTTCCACGCGGATGGCGGTCCTGTCGTCCCCGAAAAGGCTGATCCAGACCTATTTGCATGCTTTTGGAGAGCGCGCCCTGCTTCCGTGAGCTGTCCACCACGAGCGGTTTTTTTGGCCGCAGCTACTAGATCTTGGGCACTTTTGCCGTTGAATGTACGGATTGCGGCGGCCAACCGACCTGAATGGCCGAGTAACGTAAATGGCAGGTTGGAGGGGTATAGCTCGAACAATCCAACGGCGAGGTCTTTGATTCCGCTGAGTTGCCCGTTGAAGAAGAGGTTTCCAAAGCCCACGAATGCTTGCTCGCCAATGTCGTAGGGAACTTGCGTCGGAACATTTATAATTTGTGGCGTTTGCGAACCCGGACAAGGCGTGCCCTGCCCGTCATCACCGGTCGAACCGTTGTCGAACGTAATGCAATCGCGACCTGTAGGGTCGATTCCAACGAGTGGGTTGTTCCGGACATAACTATACAGATTCCAGCTTTGTGGGTCACCTGGAGTTTGGTCACTGCCGTCGTCCGGACTCGTGAACCGCCCCAGCACCGAGCCGTAGTATCTCGCCCCAAAGTAGTCGAGGCCGGATTCCGCATCCCGTTCTTTGCCGGGACTACGGGATCTTCTGCCTTCGTCGTACAACGATGTTGCTAAACCGGTCGCGGTGTTGGAGATAGTGAGGCCGATGCCCGGATACAGAAGTGCTGCAGGAAGCTGATGAGCCGGAGGCGAGTTTCGGCTTAACCAGGAAGCAGCTAAAAGAGGAATAGATTCTCTCTTTGATGAAACTGAGGACACCATCACGATCCACCGCGTCCGCGACCGCAAAGAGTCTTACCGCTGAGCCTCTCGAAGGTCGCGTGCACTACTCAGCTTGCGCCAGCAACGTTTAAGGTTTAAGGATTGGGGTGCCGTTCTAGGTGGCCGCGAAGTTGCGAAGTATACCCATATCTCTCCATCCGAAGAGATCCGGGATTCTGGCCGCCGCCTCGATCGTGAATGATCTTATGAACTCCTCCACTGCCTGATAGAGACTCGAACATTCACAGGACCAGCATTGTCCTTCGGCAAGATTGTGTGTAATTTTAATCTGCCCATCTTCGACTGCGAACAAGATTTCTAGCATGTCGTCACTTTGCTGGAACTTCGAAACTTTTGTCATGCCATCACAAAGTTCAGGAAGGAGTTCAGCAAGCCCGACAGCGAAGTCTGCAATGGACGCATTGAAGCTCCCACTCCCTAGAATCTCCCGATCACCAATTCGAAAGCTAATAGTTCCGAAAAAACAATGGTATAGCGGAAACGTGTCGTCATCCCATCTCAGCCTGACTGTTCGAAGCCACTCTTCATCAGGGATAAGGTAAGTAATATTTGGTCGGGTAGCCATTTAAATCCCGCCCTAGAAGGGATACGCCGAAATTACTTTTTGGGTGGTGTTGTCCACGAATACCTTGATGGAGGTCGCGCTTCCACCAGCCTGATTCGTTCCAATGGCTTTCCCAAAATCAAGCGTATAAATCGTTACGTTGCGCTGCCCCTGAATTCCAGTAGTCTCCAGTGCTGCCTGAACCATGGATTCGATTTCTCTTTCGCCCGTTCCTGCCGCAAACTTGCTGACACCTTCCGCCGCAGCTTCAAACGCATGCCGCCTGAGTTCCTTGGCCAAGAATTGTTTCGTAATAATGGCCGCAAAACTCACACCTTTCAGGCCCTTCGCTGCCGGTAAGATTTGAGACGCGAAATTAATCGTGTCATCCTGCAATGACCTCTCTGAGATCGGTTGCGTGTGCCCATTGGCCAAAACCCTATTTGTCACACCGCTTATCACGGTGGTCATGTTTCCTCTATCGTCTACGTCAAAGACTTGAGGATCAATTTTGCCGTTTGCCTGAACCCCCGCAGCCTCGCAGCCTCCCCCAGTGCCGTCATCGGCCGGACCATTACTTGTGTCTACACACTTTCGACCAGTCGGATCGACAGCACGCAGCGGGTTGTTGCGGACATAGCTGTACAAATTCCAACTCTGCGGGTCAGTTTCGTCTTGATCTATCCCGTTATCCGGGCTTGTAAACCTCCCCAGCGCACTTCCGTAGTATCTAGCGCCGAAGTAGTCGAGGCCGGATTCCTGGTCACGTTCTTTGCCGGTAAACTTCAGGTTCACGCCATCCAGACCCGGCCCGAACTCGTCATCCCGCCCCACCGTATCGCCCGGTATCTCATCTCCAAACGGCAAATAATCATGCCGCGCAATCACGTTTCCGTTCTGGTCCGTCACCATCCGCAAGCTGCCTAAGTGATCGTATGACAAATAGCATGTCGTGCACGGATGCCCTCCTGCCGCATTCGAGTATTCCGCCGATAACCGCGCCAGCGCATCGTACACGTACACCGTCGCCTCGCCACTGCTCAGCACCTTCTCTACCCGATTGCCGTCCGCGTCGTACAAATACGTCGCGCTCAGCCCGTCCGCATTGCCCTCCGCCGTCTGCCGGTTCTCCGCGTCGTAAGCAAACGTCATCCCCGGCGGCAGCGCCAGCATGTTCCCGCCGCATCGTAAGGCGACGACCCGATCCGGTTATTTCCGTTGTATAAGGCCCCGCTCGTCGGTGCCATCGGGCTCAATCCTTGCCCCGTCCAGCCCGTCACCCATCCGTTCCCGTACCGGTCGTATGCAAAATTCCTCGACCAGCCGCCTGAATCGGACGCGGAACTGAGCCGGTTCAGCCCATCGTAAGCGTAATTCTGCACATAAGTGGTCAACGAGCTATACGGCACTGCATCTCCCACTTCTTCGTAAAATTGCAGCAGGTTCCCGTTATTATTCGTCGCTCCCCAGTTCAGCCAATAGTAATACAGAAACTGGTTCGTGCTGTTATTCAACAGCGCGTAGACCGAGGTCGGCTGCAGCCGGTTGTTGTAAGTAAACCCCGGCCAGACACCGTTGCCGTAACTGTAGGTCTTCGGCGCTCCGTGCGGCCAGTAACTTACATTCGCTACATAGTTCCTCTGCGCCCCATTATAGTTTCCCGTCACCCCGCTCACCCGGTCCGTTCCGTCGTAAGACGTGGTCACGGCGCGCCCCGATGGATACGTCTCGTAATACAACGCCCCCGCACGGTTGTAATAGTACGTGAACCCGTACCTCCCGCCCGCGCGTCGTCAGCACCCGCCCCAGTGCGTCGTACGTTTGGGTGGTCGCAATATAGCTCCCTCCGCCCTCATATTCTTTGCTCTGCACCTCGCGTCCAAACCCGTCGTATAGAGTCTCGGTCCGCAGCGCCTCGTCTCCGGCGGACGTCTGGTCGTTATAGACGTTCACGTCGGTTGGGCTCGAATACACCACGTTGGTCTACCTCTCGAAATTCGTCAACCCCGCCGCCCGCACCTCCTGCGTCAACCGGTAATCCCTTTGAATGTTCAGGGGCACGCGCCGGCCCTGGTTGTCTCCTGGCCCCCCGAGCAGACCCGCGATGCGGTGTATGCGGCATTGCGGATCGATGATGGAGATCCGATTCCTCTATCGGCGCAGCAGAAAACGCAAGGGCAGGCGGAGATTCCGTCAAAAAACGGCAACGTCAAAGTCGAGCTGATCGCGCAGCACTGGATGCGGGATTCGCGTGGCATTGTGCGTTACGTGGAGCCCCTAACGCCGCAATCGACTGCATCCTCGGCCGGCCGGACGGCGCAGTGATCAATCGACCTGAGATTTAATCCTCAAGCTTTCACCGGACATGTGCGCGGGCTTATCGAGACGCAGAATGTCCAGAACAGTGGGGGCGATATCTTTCAATGCGCCATCGTGCCGGAGTTTCACATTGTCATCGCTGACGAAGACAAACGGAACCGGATTGGTCGTGTGATAGGTGTGCGGGCCTCTCGTGGTTGGATCGAACATCATTTCGGCGTTGCCGTGGTCGGCAGTGATGAGCCACGAGCCGCCGCTGCGTTTCAGCGCGGCATAGATTTCGCCTAGCCCTGCGTCCACGGCTTCGCAGGCTCGAACGGTTGGCTCTAACTTGCCTGAGTGACCTACCATATCAGCGTTTGCGTAATTCATTACGATCACGTCAAAGCTGCCCTGTTCGATTGCATTTACAACTTTTCCCGTAATCCCCGCTGCGCTCATCTCGGGTTTTAGATCGTAGGTTGGAACCTTGGGAGAAGCCACTAGCTCGCGCTCTTCGCCGCGATAAGGTTTCTCATTGCCTCCATTAAAGAAGTAAGTGACATGCGCGTACTTCTCGGTCTCGGCAACGCGCAGGTTTTTCCAGCTAGCGCGCTCCATAACATCCGCAAGGATATTGTCGGGATGTTCCGGCGGCAATACGAAAGGAAGGGGAAACCTCTTGTCGTATTGCGTCATCATCGTGTAAGTGAGATTTTTGGGGACGAGCGAGCGCGATGGCTTCTCTAATGTCGGATCCGTCAGGGCCATAGTGATTTCTCGCGCCCGGTCGGCGCGGTAGTTGTACATGATGACGCTGTCATCTTCGCGAATCAGTCCAATCGGCTCGCTGCGCGCGTCGACAATCGTGACAGGTTCGATAAACTCATCCGTCACGCCACGCTCATAAGAGCTGCGGACGGCGTCGCCTGCGGATTGGAATTTGGCGCCGCTGCCCAAAACCATGGCTCCGAATGCGCGCTCAATACGGTCCCAGCGCTTATCGCGATCCATGGCGTAATAGCGGCCTGAAACCGATGCGATCTTACCGATTCCGAGGTCGCGCATCTTATTCTCCAGCTCTTCGATGTATCCGGCGCCGCTTTCCGGAGGCGTGTCGCGCCCGTCCGTGAAACAGTGCACGAAGATGTGTTCGAGTCCATGCCGCTTCGCCATTTCGAGCAAGGCAAACAGGTGCGTGAGTTGGGCATGCACGCCGCCATCGCTGCACAGCCCGAGGAGATGAAGCCTGTGACCGCGTGCTTTCTCGATCGCGTTCAGCAGCGCTGGATTATGGAAGAACTCGCCCGTGCTGATCAGCAGATCGATGCGCGTGACATCCATATATAAGATGCGTCCCGCGCCCATATTCATGTGGCCGACTTCGCTATTGCCCATTTGGCCGTGCGGAAGCCCTACATAGGGGCCGGAAGTATGGATCAGCGTATTCGGAAATTTCGCCAGCAGCTCATCGTAAGTGGGAGTGCGGGCGAGAGCGATTGCATTTGCTTCCGAGACGGGCGAATAGCCCCAGCCATCTAAAATCGTAAGGACTAACGGTTTGAGTTTAGGCATCAACAGGCGAAGAGAAACTTCAATGTAGCAGGGCAGGCGAAGTTGGTACCATGCTTTGCGATGCCTGAGCCCCTTCCTACCGCCGAAACTATACCCGCGAGCTGGTATATCGATCCGCGCTTTTTAGAAACGGAGAAAGAGCGGATCTTTTGGCATAGCTGGCAGCCAGTGGGGCATGCGTCGAAGCTCCCGGAACCGGGATGTTATCTTGCCTGCGAAATATTGGGCGAGCCATGTGCAATTGTGCGCGGCGGCGATGGTGTTTTGCGCGCATTCTCGAACGTATGCCGCCATCGCGCGTCCACGATTCTCGAGGGGCAGGGCTGCGTGAAGTCTCTGCGTTGCCCGTATCATGCCTGGACCTATACGCTGGACGGCAAATTACTGTCAGCGCCCGAATTTGAGGGAGTGGAGAACTGGAATCGGAATGACGTTCATCTTCCGGAAATGCGCGTCGAGGAGTGGGGTCCGTACGTGTTCGTGAACGTGGATTGCCATGCGCCAGCTTTAAGCGAGGTGATGGGCAGAATCCCGGAGGAAGTGGCAGGAATCGGCTGCCCGGTCGCAAATCTTCATTTTTCGTATCGGCGGGACTATCTCATTCGTTGTAACTGGAAAGTATACATCGATAATTATCTTGAAGGGTATCACTTGCCGGCTGCTCATCCGTCATTGTTTCGCAAGCTGGATTATAAATCCTATCGCGTAGATGTGTTTCGCTATTACTCGTCGCAATATGCTCCCATACGACCTCAGCGCGCGAATCGCGATGAACCGCGCCGTTATGGACAAGATAATGCGGAGAAACAGGCTCTCTACTATTGGATCTTTCCCAATTTCATGCTGAATGTATATCCGGACAATCTCAGCAGCAACATCATCTTGCCGGTTGGGCATGACCAGACGCTAACTATTTTCGAATGGTTCACTTACCGGAAGGGAGATGAGGTGTTGGAAATTGCGCCCGAAACCGTTGCTTTCAGCGACGAAATTCAAGAGGAAGACATTCGGCTATGTGAAAACGTGCAAAAAGGGCTCGCGTCGCGCACATATGATCGAGGCCGCTACTCAGTCAAGCGCGAAAATGGCGTGTACCATTTCCATCGGCTATTAGAGGAATTTTTGAATCAGGCATAAACCGCTATTCCACTCGCAGCGCGTCAATGGGATCGACGGAGGCGGCGTGTAAGGCGGGAGCGAATGCCGCAAGGAGTGCGACTGCCGTCAATAACAGAGTCGTCGCCAGTAATGTGGGGGGATCGAAGGCAGAGACGCCGTAAAGCATGTTCTGTACGAAACGCACCGCGAAGAACAGCAAGCCAGCGCCTACCAGAATTCCCCATCCAAGCAGGCGCAGAGCTTCCGACAGGATCATACGCAGCACTTTGAAGCGTTCTGCGCCGAGGGCCATGCGAACACCGATCTCGCCGGTACGTTGAGCGACGCTCGAGGAGAGCAAGCCGTAGAGGCCGAGGGCACTTAACAGCAAGGCGACCGCGGCGAAAAAGTTGCTCATTACCGTAATCAGCCTTTGACTGCCGAGCGCGGCGTCCATCTGCTCCCGCAAAGTGACAAACAAGACGAGTGGAGTGGAGGGTGAGATCTCATGCAGGGCCGTGCGATAGGCGGCGATCGCTTGCGCTTTGGTGCCTGAGTGAATAAGGAATACAAGAACGCCCGCGTCACCGAGGGTTTGCGTGCTCACGGGGAAGTAAACGGTAGCGGGAGGTGCGACCCGCAAACTGGCAAATTTTGCGTCTTGCGCGATTCCGACAACTCGACAGGATACGGGTTTCGGGAATGCCTTGGTGTTCTTGCCGCGAAGGTATTGTCCGAGCGCGGCTTCGCGGGGAAATAGAGCTTTAGCCGCAGATTCGTTTAAAACACAGACGGTATCCTGGCGCTCGTTTTTTGCGAACTCACGGCCCGAAAGAATAGCCGTCCGCATAGTGCGGAAATAGCCGGGACCAACGGCGTTGTAGGCTAGCGACATACCTTCAGATTTCTTGGAGTTATTGGTCACCGCTTCGAAACGAGCGGTTGCTTGATCGCCGGTCATAGGTGTGTACCAAGTGACGGCGGCGGATTGGACTCCGGGCAGTTCTGAGATACGGTCGACCATTCTCTGATAGAGATCCAGCCGAGCTTCGGGCGATTTGCCATCCAATGGCGGGGTCTGGATGGTGACGTGATCGACGTCGAAGCCGGTGTTCTCGCCGCGCAGATGAGCCAAACTTTGGGAAAGCAGCGTGGCGAGCGCAACCAGCGTGACGGATAAGGCGACTTGGACCGGCACAAAGGCGCGGCCGGTAATTTGTCTGCGGCCGCCCATCGTCGATCGGGACCTCAGCAGAATTCCGGCATCGGAGCGGCCGGCTCTCCAAGCGGGCAGGGTGCCAAAGAACAGCGTTGTGAGAACCGCGAGCAAACCGGTTACCCAAAAGATGGCGGCATCCGGCCGCACGGACATCCCTTCAAACATGTTGGGATGCCGGAAGAACTGCAGAAGAAAGACGGCGCCGTACCAAGCGAGGAAGGCTCCGAGCAAAGCTCCGGCCAAAGCAATTACGAGACTCTCCGTCAGATATTGGCGAATGAGACGCCACCGTGCTGCGCCAATTGCGATGCGAACTGCAAACTCGCGTTGGCGCGCGTAGAGCTTGGAGATCATTAGCCCGCCAACGTTTACGCAGCACAAGACAAGAACGATTCCGACTAATCCTTGAAGAAGGAAAAGAGGCCGGGAATAGGTGGATCCGAAGAAACTAGGCAGGCCGGTACGAGCAGATTTCACTTGAAACCTGAGGTTATTAAGCTCTGGCAATCCGCGATATGCAAGCGGAACGGTATCCAACAACTGTTTTGTATAGACTGCGATCTCGGCGCTAGCGTCGCGGACCGACACGCCGGGCTTGAGCCGGCCTATTGGAGAAATGCCGACCATTGACGACGGGACATTCAGCACATCGTGGCCCGCGAATGTGTTGAAGAACTGAAGAGGCAAATACAGTTTGGAATTGAGTCCAGGCCAGACACCTTGAAAATCGGGCGGAGTTACGCCAATTACGGTAAAAGAGAGGCCGTTGGCGGTGATTCGTTTCCCAATCGCGCGCGGGTCGCCGGAGAATTGAGCTTTCCAGAACCCGTAGCTCAGTACCACACGCCATTCTGTCGAGTGAGGTTTGGGGACGTCATCCGAGGGCTCGATGAGCCTGCCAATATAAGGCTTTATTGCCAGTACACCGAATGCATTTCCGGTAACCAGGCCCGCGTCATAGATTCGCAGCGTTCCTTCTTTGTCTTTCAGGGTCACTCTCTCGCTGTCCCAGCCCGAAATTGCCGCAAACGATTTTTGGCGTTTGGAAAATTCCTGGAACATGCCATAAGACAGAAACGCACCCTCGCGCTCGGTGTGAATCGCGGGACTGGTAAAACCGAGGCGCGCGAGTTGGGCCGGGTTCGGAACCGGCAGGCTCCGCAACAGGAGGCCGTAAAGAACGGAAAATACGGCAGTGTTTGCGCCGATTCCCAAACCGAGCGTAAGAACAGAGGTGATGCAGAACACCGGAGCTTTTCTTAACGAGCGCAGGCCGAACAGCAGATCTCGGTACCAGCTTTCGAAGGCAGTAATGAAATCCTGATCCCGTATGGATTCGATAAGAGAAGGGCGCGTGCGGCCGAGTTGAAACTGAGCGCGGCGGCGCGCCTCCGTTTCACCCAGCCCGGTTGCGAGATTGTCTTCGGCTGCCAGTTCCAGATGTGCACGCAACTCGTCGTCGAGATCCGAATCGCTGCGGATGCCGCGAATGCGTTTCCAAATCCTCGGTAAGTTGATTTTCACCTGATCCTCCGGGCGGCGCCATCCGGCTCCGCGATGAGGCGAGTCTGGTCTCCCGGGATGACGTCGAAGAGACGAATCGCGGCGAGCGTATGCTTCCAGTGAATGACCAGAAAGGAGGAGTTTTCGCCCGGCAGATAGAGGTCCTGGCGGAGAAGGCACCAAGGACCATGGGCTGCCGGTGATTCGTCCGGGCGTGTGTTGTCGGGCTGATACCCGAAGGCCTGAATATCGCTGGCAACTCCGTCTTGGAGTTCGATGGTGCGCTCGAACGGCGGGCGGGTTGTGAGCCGGCTATCCTGATCAATCGTGCGTACGCGCTCCATCAATCGAAGGCCGGCCGGCGCTCGGGAATGAGAGCGAACATGGTAACGCGCAATCGCGATGGCGCCGGTGAAGTTCGAAAGGCAGTTGCGGTTCTCCTGCGAGTCGCCAGAGAGGCAAAAGCGGCGCTGGGCCATGTTTTCCTTGAACCAGAATCCTTTGCTCGAGTAATGATCGAGGAATTCGATCGACATGCGGATATCACAATCGCCCGAAATAAAACGGTAAACTGTCTCGCCTGAGCTAGACGAAGAAGCGAGAAGCGATGTTCCAATAGCCGGGCCAGCCAAAAGAAAAAATCTTCTGTTCATAGTTTGCGAGAAGCTCCTTCAGACAGAAGCGGCATTTTGAGTTCCAACGCACAGACACGCTGGAAATGCCGAGTTCGAGCGATTTCGGAGACGGGAAACATATCTCTGAGGTCCCATTGTGGAACTTAGACTGTTCGCAATCGCGACGGTTAGTAGGGATTCTACCTATTGGGAGACTACTACCGTGCTAACATGAGCGAAGAATATGGCGAAGAAAGAAACGGCGAAGCTCGACCTGCTGCAGGGGACGCTGGACATGATGGTGCTGCGCACGCTGCTGGCTGGAAAGGCGAACGGTTACGAAGTCGCGAAAGCGATTGGGCGAGCGTCTGAAGAAGTATTGGAAGTAGATCACGGGTCGCTCTATCCGGCGCTGTACCGGCTCGAGAAAAACGAACTGATTGCCGGAAAATGGGAGCTTTCGTCTACAAACCGGCGGGCGCGCTATTACCGGTTAACGCCGGCGGGGCGCAAGCAGTTGACGTTAGAACACTCGAAGTGGGAGCAAATGGCCAAAGCGGTATCGCGCGTCATGCGGACGGCCTGATTGCACGCTTCGACTCGTAACGTTTGAATATCAACCAGCCCGCGAGAAGGAGCAGCACGCATCCGCCAATCACTTTCAGCTCGAATACGGTTGCAGACGCCGCTTCGGGCGGCGGTACGGCAGAGAATACGATCGCAATTATGGTGACGGCGAGGCCCGACGCCGCGGCGAGCCGGTTCGCGAAGCGTAATCCGGAGCCGAAGATATAAATAAACGGGATGAGCGTCAGGATTACGGTCATGTCCACCAGGATCTGATAGGCGGATCGCACGGTCTCGCCTAATTGCGCCATCAGGAGCAGGGCGGTCGCCGCGAGCACTTGTACCAGCAGCGAAACATATGGCGTGCCCCAGCGCGGGTGGATGCGCTTGAAAGCGCCGGGAAGATAGTTGTCGAGTCCGACCGCATAGGGCAAGCGAGTGTTTCCGGCGATCCAGGCGTCGGCTTGGCCGGCGAGCGCGAAACCGATGAGCGCGGCGAAAAGAATTGCAATCGCCGGAACGCCGAATTGGGCTGCGCTCACTGCACCGGCCTGCGCAAGGCCTGTCATGGGGCTGATGGATTCGGGCTTCATGAGCACTAACAGAGCTACCGTGGCGGCCATGTAGAACAGCGTGCAACTGAATCCGCTGATCACTGCGGCGCGCCGCACATCGCGCTGCGGGTTGCGGATTTCGCCGCTCATAATTGGCGCGAGCTCCAGCCCGACGAAGGCGAAAGCGATCTGGGACCAAAAATTCAGAGTGTTTAAATTCGCCTGCGGAAGTAGGTGGAATTTTGTCGCGGCGCCGGAATGCACAGCGGCGGCAATTGCCAGCGCGCCGAGCGCGGCTGCGGCAATGTAGGTAGCGGTTCCACCGAAGGCTGAGATCCATTTCGCCACGCGCAGGCCGAAGTAATTTGCGATGAAAGCGATCCACAACACGGCGAGTGTCGCGGGCAGCGCATAAATTCGCTGTTCGGAGAGGCGTTCTCCCGCGCTGCCGAACACAAATGCCAGCATGCTCACGCCGGCGAGCAGCAGCGATGGCAAGTAGAGAAGATTCGAAACGAAGTAAGACCAACTGCAGAGAAATGCATGCTGATCCCCGAAGGCGTGCTTAGTCCAAACATACATGCCGCCTTCTTGCGGGAAGCGCTCGGAAAGCGAAGAGACAATCAGCGCCGAGGGAAGAAAAAAGAAAACGGCGGCGATGAGCCACAGAAGCAGCGATCCGGGGCCGGAATGCGCGGCGGCTGCGATCCAGCGCAAACTCGCGATGGCGCAGATGTTGAAGAGCACCAGATCTCGCAACCGCAACTCGCGGCGAAGACCGGTCGCCGGTTGTGGGCTGGAATGAGCGGTTTGGCTCATGCGAGAGTCAGGGTAGGATTTGCGCGGCGAACGATTGAGGCCGGTGCTCCGCCTAAGTCTGCATGACCGCTGTTTCGCTGGTCGTGCGGACGGCCGCTGCGGGCAGGATCACTTCGAAACGGGAGCCCTTTCCGATCTCGCTCTCCACGCGAATCTCGCCGCCGTGCGCCTTCACGATAGCGGCCACGAAGCTTAACCCCAGACCGAGGCCTTTCTCCGGGTTCGGATCGGGTACGCGATAAAAGCGATTGAAAATGTGCGGGAGGTGATCCTGCGGAATGCCTACACCCGAATCTTCGACCGTCAGCCGCACGTTTGCGCCTGTCTGTTCGGCACTGGCGCGCACCCAGCCTCCGGGCGCGGTGTATTTGATGGCGTTCGAAAGGAGATTGGTGACCACGCGTTCTATTTGGGTGCGGTCTGCCTGGCACAGCACCGGGCCGGCGTGCATTTCCATCAGCTTCAGTTCGCTCGCTTCGGCAGGGATCTGGAACTGATCGACAAGGTCTTCCAGAACATCGCTGAGATCCACGACGCTCTTGTTCATTGGAATCTGTCCGGACTCGGCTTGCGACAGCAGCAATAATGCGCGCACCAGATTCGATAGCCGCTCCACATCCTGCAGCGCATTTTCGATGGCTTCCTGCAACTGCTCCTTGCGCGTGGCGGTAAAGAGCGCGACTTCCAACTGTCCCTGAATAGCAGTCAGCGGCGTTCGGAGCTCATGCGAAACGTCGGTTGAGAACTGCCGCATCTGATCAAACGACGCTTGCAGGCGCGCGCTCATTTGATTGAAGGAATCGATAAGGCGATCCAACTCATCGTTTGCGCCGCGTTTGGGAATCTGCAGCCCAAGATTCGATCCCGTGATGGCCTGCGCCGCGCGCTCAACCGATTGCAACGCCCGCAGGACTGCGCCGGCCGAAAACCAGCTCACGAGTCCACAGACCGCCAACGCGAGCGGCAGAAAAATCAGAAAATTGGTGCGAAAACGTCGCAAAATCAGCTCGTCCGCGGCCAGGCTGCGTCCTTCCAGGAAGTACCAGTCACGGGCGTGATCGGGGTCCACCGAAACACTGGCGATCACCTGGTAGGGAATCTTGTCCTTTGCAACGATTTTCTTGATGATCGGCTCTTTGGTCTTCTCAATCTGCGCCAGCCAGGAAAGAATCGTGTTGCGGTCGTAAAGATCTTTGAGCGCGGGATCGGACGAGCCCAATTGAATGTGGCCCTGATCGTCGGCGATGAGGTATACGGTTCGCAATCGAGAGACTTCGGCCTCTTCTTCCGGATCGCTTGGATCCATGAACCACATCGGCACGCCGTCTTCGAAACGGATCCAGGCCTTCAGAGCGGCCATCTGCTCATGCAACGTTTGCGTGCTCTGGTTTTCCAGCACGGTTTTCAGCGTCGTGGTACCAACCACTCCAACGACGCTCAACGCCAGCATGAGCAGCAATAGAAACGTGCTTGCGAGGCGAAAACGCAGAGTCCGGAAGAGCGGCCTTACATCTCGCAGCTTCTTCCAACGCATGTTCTTAACCTATTCGCGCCTATGCGCTGACCGGCTCCGCCGCAACGGCCTGCGAAGTTTCGGGCGCATCCAGCATATAACCAATCCCGCGCACGGTATGAATCATTTTTGTCGTGAACTTGTCGTCGATTTTGCTCCGCAGATGCCGGATATAGACGTCGACGATATTAGTGAGGCCATCGTAATCCATGTCCCAGACGTGCTCGACGATCATGGTGCGGCTGAGCGGCCGGCCGCGGTTGCGCATCATATATTCGAGGATGCTGAACTCCTTGGGGGCAAGCTCGATATTTTCGCCGCTGCGCGTCACCTTGCGCCGGATGCAATCGAGTGACAGGTCACCCACTTGAAGTTTCTCCGGGGTGGGCTGTCCACGCCGCAGCAGGACGCGCGCGCGCGCGAGCAGCTCCACGAACGCGAACGGTTTCACGAGGTAATCGTCGGCGCCTTGTTCGAGGCCCTTCACGCGATCGTCTACCGAATCCCTCGCGCTCAAAATGAGGACCGAAGGGATGGCCTTGCGGTTCTTGATCTTCTGCAGCACCTGCAGGCCGTCGATATCCGGGAGTCCCAAATCGAGCACCACCAGGTCATACTCGGTCGAATGAACCCGCTCAATGGCTTCGCCGCCGCTATTCACTACATCCACCGCATAGCCGGCGCTTTGCAGCCCGCGCGACAGGAAATCGGCAATCCGCTTTTCGTCTTCCACAACCAATACACGCATGTTCTGTTCTAAAAGTCTAACGAACTCGTGCCCGGCCGTGCACGAGTGAGCGGCAGCAGCACGCCGGCCGCTAGTCGCCCGAGGCCCGGCGCGGTTCCGGCATAGGACCGGCTTTAAAGAACGAGCCGATCGATTTGTGTCGCGTTCTCAGCACGGACAGAACGATCATGAGCGCCATCAGCAGCGCTGTAAAGATGAGCACCTGCTGCACTGTCAGCCCTTCCTTCCAGATGCCCAGCCAGCGGCCGTAAACGATCTCGATGTGGACCCAATACACCAGCAGCGACGTGGTTCCAAGTTGCCGGAACATGCTCCAGCGCTCCTTGGAGGACGAGTTCACCCACAGATAGGAGAGGCCCAATATCCCGAGCACGAAAGCAAGTTTCGTCAGGATCATCGCTGGACTATTCAGCCAGAATTCGCTCTTGGGATAAAGCGAATAGCCCATGTTTGAAAGCGAGTGCGCCAGTACGCCCAGGCCGACCCCGATCGAGAGAATCCATAACATGGTGCGGCCGAGATCTTCTTGCTTGACGGCGCGCAGAACACTACCGGTCGCCATCCCGAATGCGAGGAACGAGGCCCACGGGAAAAAACCGAAATAGTTATAGCTGGGGAAGAAATAAGAGCGGACGATCCACGGCACGCCGTTGGGATCGATCATGCTGACGATCGGCGAAAGCCCTGCGATCAATAGCCCGAGAATGGTGCAAAGGCGAATGCGCTCGCGGGTCGTAAAAACAGCCATGGGCGCGAAGATCAGCATCGCCATTCCCATGCAGTTGAGAATGTCCACGCGGAGCAGCTCGCCCGCGGGGCTGGTAGGAAATCCGAATACGTAGAGCTGAATGCGGAACAGAAACGCGATCAGGAAGAGATATCTCGATCGCTTTAACGCGCCCACCACGCGCCTCCATGCGCCTGCCCCCTGGCGCTCCTGGCGGTGCATCAGGAATGCAAATGTAATTCCGGTGAGGAACAGAAAAATCGCCGGAGGCAGGCCGCCGAGGAATTGAGAAAACATGAACGGGCCTTTGGCGCGCAGATCGTGCCGGGTAAACGAATCGAAGACATGGCCTTGCAGCATCACAACGGCTGCCAAGCCGCGCGTCCAGTCGATGAACGCAAGTCGTCCCGAAGCTTTATTCGGTTCAGTCACAAAGGTCACGCTGCCGGCTCTGGAAACGCGAGTTCAGCCTCTAAGAGCCTTGCTTCTTAACGCCTTTCGGCAACTTTAATTCCAAGACGCCGTGAATCGGCGGGTTGATTTTGATGTTGGTGTAAGTCACAAGCCGGTAGTTACCCGAAGGCTCATAAAACTGTTGTTGCACAGGGTATCCGGCGTTGTTCGGGAACCAGATCTCGATTTTCGCCAGATGCTGTTTCACCTTCTCATCTTTGGGCGTAAGCAGCAGCTTGGTCGTTTCCTCCCCGGCAACTTTTTCCGAACCTTCTAGGGTGATCTGGTAACTTTGGGCTAATTGCTTGCCCGATGAGCCGAACCCGAGCAGCAGAAACTGGTTCAGCACGTCGGTGTTTTTTCCCACTTCATAGTCCTGATAGGCCTTCAGGTTAGGGTAATAGATCCGAACAATGGCGCCAAGGAATGCGATGACCCGGGCGTCGGTTTGGGCGGAGAAATCGATAATCGCGCGCACCTCGCCGCCTTTGAGCCTCTGCATTTTTAAAGTGCCGTTTTCGGTGGTTGTGTCGCTCAAAATGGCGGTGTAGGTCTTCATCTGAACGTCGGCGGTCATACCACGAAAGCTGGCTGACGCCTGGTCCATGCGAGCAAGCACGGCGTCCACGGTTTGTGCCTCTACGGCGGCCGCTGCCGCCAGGAGACAGACTGCAAGGGCAGGAGTTTTCATCTTTCCCCTATTGGACGATCACTTTATGGAGCGGTATAGGCGATGAAGCCCTTTATTTCCTGCTCGGCTTCGTCGCGGATGGGTTCGACGCGAGTGACGCGCCAGCTCTTGCCGGTGCGTTCCCGAATGAGCTGCGCGGCCCGGGCGGGGCGCTGCCGATCGGGCGTGTCGCTCAACAGATCGGTTGCAATAAAGACACGATTCACACTGCGGAGCGAGGACATCAGCACGATACTCGAGGCCTTTGGCTGATCGTGAAACCAATCGCGCGGAGTCGCGAAGAGAAACAACAGAATGAGCCCGACCGCTATATCGTATTGCCAGGAAGCGCGGGCGAAATCCCAAAAAAGCAGCCGTTTGCCGATGCTTACCGCCGGTGCGCTTTTATTTGCGGCACTTTCCGCCACTACGCTGAGTTTAGCAAAGAAAACGTACTAAGTAAGCCGCGCAAAACGGGCGCGGCACGCCCTTTGGGCTAATACTTCCGCATCACGGCGAGCACGCGGCCCTGAATCTGCAGCGATTGCGGATGGACAAAGATCGGCTCCATGGAGGCATTGGCGGGCTGCAGACGCACGCGTCCGTCCGGCTCGGCGAAATAGCGCTTCAGCGTCGCCTCTGAGCCATCGACGAGCGCAACTACGATTTCTCCGTTGTGCACGGAATCGGCTTTTTCGATCAGTACGTAGTCGCCGCTGCAGATGTGGTCGTCGATCATGGAATCGCCTCGCACCTGCAGCGCGAAAGTACCTTCATTGCCGGCAAAATCGGAGAAGTGCAGCGTTTCGGGATTCGCGATCGCCTCGACCGGCGCGCCGGCAGCGATGCGGCCCATGAGTGGAACGCTGGCCTCCGCCCCTTGTGGCCGACGCGCTTTTTCTTCGGCGAAGTAGCGGTCGGCGATTTCGAGCGAACGGCTGTGGTTATAACTGCGGCGAAGATATTGCTTCGCCTCGAGCGCCTGGATATGCTTGTGCACCGTCGCAAGAGACGCCAGTCCCAATCCCGTGGCGATTTCTTCGTAGCTGGGGCTATAGCCGTGCTTTTCTAAGAACCCCGACAAGAAATCCATGACTTCCTTCTGCCGCCGTGTGAGCGCCATTCCGATGCCTCTATCTACATGTTTGGCGAATAAACAGAGAAAGTCAAGAGAAAACGCAATCTTGCCTTGACCTAATGTAGGTATAAGTGTATAAAAGATCGTAATGCCGGCATAAACCGAAGCAGTGAAAAACTGATCTGCTTACGCTGGCTGCAAAATACAACGCAAGGGAAAGGAACTCTGGGGATGCTGCTACGCACAACCCTTTGTCTTTTAACGCTTTGTCCGCTGTCGATACTGGCGCAAACGTACACCACCACCGATTCGGCCTTGAATACTGGAAGCGCGCTCACGGAAACTTCGCGTGCTCCGGGCACAAACGGGGCCGTCGGGCTTGTCCATGCAAAATCCGGTAGCTCTACCGATCTGTGGCTAATCGATACGAGCCCCTGGGGTGTGACCAGGGGCAGCGGAACCATCTCAATGGACTACACAGGTTCGGGGTCGCTTACTACCGCGATTAACTTGAAAGCGCTTCCTGGCGGCGGAGTCGACGGCTCACCTTTCGTGTTATTGGGGTGCGATCAATGGGCGGGTTGTTACACAAATCAACCGCCGAAATTCCCAAAGCAATTGTCCGCGATGTCCTCATTAATCGTCGACTATACGTACGCTCTGTCCGGCAGCATCAGCGGAACTCGCGACATCGACATGATCTGGGACGAATGGGTGTGCAGCAACAATCACCCGAACGGCTCGAATTGCCTGGAAGTTGAGGTATTGCCGTACTACTCGTTCTCGGATGGGCACCCGACAAATTTCATCCGCTACGTTGATCTACCGGTGACCCTGAACGGTAAATCGGCGACGTGGGTTCTGGAGGAATATAGCTGGGGCGAGGGGAGCCAAAACATCACCTATCTTCCGCAGAGTTTGCCGGGATTGTCGGGCGCCGAGATCCGGTTTAATATGTTGACGCTCCTCAATCAAGCAGTAAAGGATTACGGCAATTCTTCTTTCTCATGGCTCATGGGAATGGAAGCGGGCACGGAATTCGGGGCCAATGCGACGCAATCGTATACACTGAAAATCTCAAAACTTGAGGTTCAACAAACGTTAAAATAGCCCAAACCTTAGCGGGCGGGGATCATCTCTAATAGCTGTATGGCGGTAGATCCCCGATGACTTATGAAACACGCTTAAACATTCTGTACAAACCGCTGGAAATCATCGAAGTAAAGGCTCTCGCGGATGCATGTGCATACAAGTGGTACAACCAGACGCTGTGCCAGGTAAACGATTCCGTTGTCCGGCTTGGCGTGATCGAAGGAGAATACCACTGGCACAAGCATGATCACGAGGATGAGTTTTTCTATGTGGTGGAAGGGGAGTTATTGATCGACCTCGAGGGCCGAACGGTTACCCTCTCACCGCGACAAGGATTCGTTGTGCCGAAGGGGACCGTGCATCGCACGTGCGCGCCGCGAGGAACCGTCATTCTTATGGTGGAAAACGCGGGAATTGTGCCCACGGGCAGTTAAGTCGTCAGGCGCCTCTTGCACGAATGACTTCTTCGCGACAGCGACTTTCGACAGGTGGATTGCTCCATACGTGTTACTCACGACCGGAGCAATTCCGACTGCTCACTATTGCAGCCCGACGCGGCGGAGCAGGTCGATAAAGCGAGCGTCGCGACGGACGGGATCGAAAAATGGATGTACCTTCAGGAATTGCAGAATGTTCGATTGCTCGTTGTAGGCTTGATCAAACCAGAAAAATGCTTCGGCGTAATTGTCAAGCGCCAAGTAGGGAATGATGAAGGCACCCGCTGGAACGTAGTCCTGCTGCCGGCGGTTCTTCAATTCGCTAATCAATGGAAGGGCCTCTGCGCGGCGTCCGGCATGCGCATAGGCGGTTGCCAACAACTCGAGTGAGCCAGGGGCTCACTGCGTCAACAAGACCGTCTGCTCGAGATCGGGAATTGCCTTTTCGGACTCACCTTTTTCGATCAGCGCGAATGCCAGGCTCGTGCGGGGGTTCGGGAGCTCATCGACGTGACCGAATTGGCCGCACAGCAGGGGCGGCAACGGTGAGGTTGAAGCGAAAACTGCCAGGTGCTACGTTTTGGAAGGAGAAAACATGGCCAGCTTAAATCCAAGACGTCAAGTCACCGCCGCAGCGGTCGTGTTGCTCGTGTCCTTTATCGCCACAGCGCACAGTAGTTCGGGTGCAGACCTGAGCGTGTTCGCCAGCGAATGGGAAGAGGACCTCTCAAAAACGGTTCTCACGCTCAACGAAATTCGCAAATACGAACAAAATCCGGATGGCACGATGAGCGTAACCATTGGGGCAAATGCTTATCACGATACTTTTCGAATCGATGGAAAGCCTCATCCGGAGCTGCCTCGACCCGATGTGTTGCAGACATGGACCCAAAGTGGTCCATCGACTTGGGAAAGCACCGATACGAAGGATGGACGAGTGATATCTACCATTAAGCGGACGGTTTCCGCTGACGGGAGGACGCTCACGTTCGTTGCGATATTAAAGTCGAACGGTCGCAAGGATTCGACTCAAACAACTGTATATACTCGCATCTCAGCCGAAAAAGACGGGCTGATTGGAACCTGGAAGGCGATCTCGAGTCACAGCGATACACCCGATGTCTTCACGTTCCGAGTCACGCCCGACGGCGCTCTCTCGTATGCAGGGCTGGAAGCAACTTTTACCGTCAAGCCTGACGGCAATCGGTATCCCGTAAAGGACGGTTTTGACAGTGTATCGCTGCGGTCCTCTGGTGACCGGACCATAAAATTTACTTTTTTCCTGAAGGGCAAACCGTTTGAAAACGATACCTTCACGCTTTCAAACGATGGACAGAGCTTCACGGAGACTGACCGCGACGCCAATACCAACACCGTAACCGCGACGCGCGTCTACCGCAAACGGCCGAATTAGCGCTGCACCGAAGTTTATGCGACGACGAGCGCTTTGACATCTTCGACGTTGATGGATTAGCCCGATTCCTTCCTGTTCGCATCAGGCGCTGAAATCGTGTCGCGATGCGGAATAAGCCGAGTTCCTGCTTTCCGATTAACGCCTATAGTGCTGTGCCCCTAAGCTGAATCTAGGAGATTCCGTATGCCGACGACTTCCCCATTTCCCTACGAAACGCGCCTGAACGTGTTGTATCCGCCGCTCGAAGTGATTGATGTAAAGGCTCTCGCCGAGGCATGTGCATACAAGTGGTACAACCAGACACTGTGCCAGGTGAACGATTCGGTTGTGCGGCTTGGCGTGATCGAAGGAGAATACCACTGGCACAAGCATGATCACGAGGATGAATTTTTCTATGTAGTGGAAGGGGAGTTATTGATCGACCTAGAGGGCCGAACGGTTAGCCTCTCACCGCGAGAGGGATTCGTTGTGCCGAAAGGGACCGTGCATCGCACGCGGGCGCCGCGAAGGACCGTCATTCTGATGGTGGAAAACGCGGGAATTGTGCCTACGGGCAGTTAGTCGTCGCGAGACAAGCCGCCGTTCAGACGACCAGGCGCTCCATCTCCGAAGGGTCGCCGGCCGGGTTGACAACATCGGCCTTGCGGTAGTAAGCGACGCCGTTGCGCTCTTCGACAAACGTGACCCGATCTCCGATACGCGCGCGCTCGTGCGGTTCTTTGCCGAGAATCCGAATCGTCACGCGGCCGCCGGAATCGAGATCGATGATCGCCAATTGGTAAGGCGCGTCGGCGGTAAACTGTTCGGGCGGCGAATGCACGATCGTCTCCGTGTAAACGACACCGTCGCGAGAATTCGGACTGCTCATTTACGCTGCTTTCAAAATGGTCACCACGCAGGTGCCGCCGGAACCGCCGAGATTCTGTGCAAGGCCGATTCGGTGGCGCGCGACCTGGCGCTCGCCCGCATCCCCGCGAAGCTGCATGACGACATCGCAAATCTGGCCCACGCCTGTGGCGCCCACCGGATGACCTTTCGATTTCAAACCGCCGCTTGTGTTCACGGGCAACCGGCCGTTGATTGCAGAGCAACCGGCCGCAACCCACCGGCCGCCTTCGCCCTTGGCTACGAAGCCCAAATCTTCGGTCGCAAGAATCTCCGCGATGGTAAAGCAGTCGTGCACTTCCGCCACTTCGATCTCGTGCGGACCAAGGCCTGCGGCACGATAGGCCTTTTCGGCCGCTGATTTCACGGCGGGGAAAAACGTGATGTCGTCCTTGCAATCGAGCGCAACATAGTCCGAAGTTTGCGCCACGCTCAGCACCCGAATCGCGCGCGAGGTGTAACGTTGCGCCTGGTCTGCCGGCACAATCACAACCGCCGCGGCGCCGTCGCTGATCAGAGAACAGTCATAGACGGTGAGCGGCTCGGCGATCGGCTTGCCCGCGAGCGCCTGTTCCAGGGTGATGACTTTGCGCATGTGCGCCTGCGGGTTTTTGGCGCCGTTGGCGTGATTTTTTACCGATACCGCGGCTAATTGCTCACGCGTCGTCCCGTACTGGTGCATGTGCCGTTGCGCAATCATCGCAAAGAGGGCGGGGAAGGTGGCGCCGGCGCGGCCTTCGCCGGCCATATCTCCCGCACCCGCGAGAATTTCGGTCACGCGCGGCGTGCTTTGCGAGGTCATCTTTTCGACGCCTGCCGCGACCACCACGTCATAAATACCCGCAGCGACGCTTTGCCAGGCGTGGAAGAAGGCGGATCCGCTCGAAGCGCAAGCGTCCTCAAAGCGCGTACAGGGGATTCCATTTTGGAGGCCTGCGGCCAGTCCAATATAGGGAGCTAAGTGGTTTTGGCCGACAAAGGACGGCCCTGCAAAATTACCGAGATAGAAGGCCTCGACGGCCGTGGCCTGCAGGTTTGCGTCGCGAAGCGCGTGCGTCACGGCTTCTACGGCAAGCGAGCGTAAATCGCGATCCGGAAAGGCGCCAAAAGCTGTTTTCCCGATCCCGATGACGGCCACAGATCTCATATACACTTAAAGCATAACGTCGATGGGTTGGCCGTCCTGCACGTTTGCGAAGGTCTCTCGTCAATCCTTAATAGAAGGATGCGACAAACGAAAGGCCAGTCGGAGACCACCTGGATGGGCCCGATCCTGTGTTTCGGCAGCCATTCCATGCGCGCTCCAGAGGGTTATGTGAGCGAACGCGTTCCTCCCCTTTCCGATTCCGTCGAAGCGGCATCCGATGTGCAAAGCCGGTTCGTGCAGCAGCATCTTCGCCGCATTTTTTTGCTGATTTACCGCATTGTAGGGAATGTTGACGATGCGCAGGATCTGACGCAGGAGACATTCATCAAAGCCCTGCAACGCCAGCGCCAATTGAAGGATCTGGAGAAGGCCGGGCAGTGGCTATCGCGCATTGCGGCGAACACGGCGATTGACTTTTTGAGGCGCAATAAGAAGTTCGCATTTACAGATGTCAGCGAACTCACCGACACTCGAGTTTCAAGCGCCGACAGCCCGGAGCAACTGCTGCTGCGCGGCGAGAGAAAATTGCACTTGGACGGCGGGCTCGCGACACTCACCGAACGCGAGCGCATGGCGCTGCTGCTGCGCGACGTGGAGGACATGCCGGCCGATCAGGTGGCGTCTCACATGAACTGCTCGATGGCGACCGTCCGGTCTCATATTGCGAACGCGAGGATTAAGTTCAAGCGCTATATCGAGGCGAGGAAGTCGTCATGAACGCCGAGCCCCGAATTCCTGTTCACCCGGCGCTCGAAACGCTGGCGCTTTATGTCACCGGCGATTTGGGTTGGCGGTTGCGTTGGCGCACAGGAAGCCACCTGAAGCTCTGTGCGGAGTGCGACCGGCAGTTAGGGCTGCTGAGGTCCGCGTGCCTGGAATTGAGACGCGAGGCCGAGAGCCAGACGTTGACAGGTTTCGAAGCCATCGCCGATTGGGGGTGTCTGGACCGTGAGATGCTCGGCAACATTGCGGTGGGTGTTTCCGCTGGCCGATGTGTCGACAAAGTCGGCCGCAAGCACGGTTTGCTTTCGAAATCCGCTTTCGCAGCGGTGCTGATCGTCATGTTTGTCGCCGGCTGGGTGACGCATATTCCGTATGTGGAGACACAGCATCTGGCCGCGTCGTTGCGCCGGCTGGCCGGAATCGAACGGCCCAAGAGCACCAGCGCGATTCTCGAAACCACGCCCGACGGCATTGCCGTGCGAACGCAAGGCGCAACGCTGACAATGATGCACCCACGGTCGGCAGTTGTATCGGTGTCGGGCGATTCGGCGGTCGAGGCACGCTATTTCGACGAACAAACCGGACAGGTGACGATCACGAACGTGTATGCGCAATAAAGCCGGGCGACTCGGTTGGGCGCCACTGGCGCTCGCGCTCTTATGCGGGTGCGCATGGGCGGACGACAATCCACAATGGTTAAACGTCCAATTTCCTCGCGATTCGCCCGTCCTTGTGGTCTCTTTCAGTCTGGGACCGACCACCGCGCGGCCCCGCGGGATGTCAATGGCGCTCGATCTACATGCGTCGCTGATGTTGCGGAATACGGCGACGAAGCCGATCTCGGGATTGACGTTGCGAGTGGAAGCGCAGGACCTGACACCGGCGGGCAGGGGATCGGTCACGGTGCCGAGCCTGAGCGTACGACCCGGTGAAGTATTTCCGGTGCGCATCGATATGGAGTTGCTTCGTCCCTTTACGGTGGCGAAAACAGAAGGAGCACTGGTCCAGGTGTCGCTCGATTGCGCTCTATTCAACGATCTTTCCGCCTATGGGCCAGATACGCTGGGCTCGCGGCGCGCGTTGATGGTTTATGAGCTTGAGGCCAGGCGAGACCGCAAGTACTTAGCGATGCTATTGCAGACGCAGAGGCTGGCGGAGTTGCGCGAGGAGCTGAACTTTGGATTAGAAGACATCACTCCGCAGCAATTGGGGCTGGAGTTGCTGCGTGAGCCTCGTGCAAGCCTGCAGAGGGGAGCGCCCGTCACCGTGGGAGCGGTTTCTTTTCCGAGTTCACCGGTGCAGCCGATCAGCGGCGCCGCGCATTTGGCGGGAAATGAGATGCGAGCGCCGGAAATTGAGGTGAAGAACACTTCGCGTAAGACGGTGCGAAGCATCGATATGGGCTGGATCGTGCGAGATGATCGCGGCCGTGACTTCATCGCCGGGTCGGTCCCGGCAGCGCTGCAACTTGCGCCCGTGCAGACCGCGCAAATGACTGAGCCGGGAACGCTGCGATTTTCACACCCGACGGGTCAGCCGATGATCATTGACGCGGTGACGGCATTTGTGAATGATGTGGAATTTTCCGACGGCAAGCTCTGGATTCCCACGCGGAGCGATATCGAGCAGGGGACCAGCGACCCAATTCTGCGGCGCGCGCTGGCCTCTTCGCCCGAGCAGCAAAGGCTGGCTGAGATTTACCGGCGGAAGGGCATCAGCGGACTTGCGGAAGAGCTGCGGCGCGTGAACTGAGCATTTTCGGTTCGCTGCGCGAGCTTGGTAGAGTAGAGAAAGTTCGGGGCGTGGCTCAGCCTGGCTAGAGCGCCTGGTTCGGGACCAGGAGGTCGGTGGTTCGAATCCACTCGCCCCGACCAATCTTCTCGTAGGCTCTACGCACTTAATGGGGGCAAGCAGGCCTCCGACTGATTCTAAGAACACATTACCCTAACTCTCAATCTGTAGTTCTGGAAGTTTCTAAACCCGTAGGCCTGACGTTGGAGAACCTCCATTTTGTTGTGGAAGCCTTCGGTGATGGCGTTGTTGCGGGTGAAGCGCCACATGGTGGCGATTTCTTCTCTCCAGGCATGCAGCGTATGGCCGAGCGCCACCAGGGGCGCGAGCCCGCAATAACGGAGGCTCGCTACCTGGCGCAGGAACCGAATGGCCAGTTTGCGGCATCGGGCTTGGTTACGGCCCTTCTCTAGCAGCAGGTAAGAAAGCCGCTGCTTGAAGCGGTAGATCTGCTCCAATGCCGGCCGGTGTCGTAAGTAGTCCGACAGCTTAGCGTGCTGCTCAGCGCTCAGGTTATGGCGGTGGCGGCGCATCAGCGAGAGCAGCCCCCGATTCTTGGCGCCGACCGGATCGAGGTCCTTCCAGCAGGCCAGGAAGTGATGATTCACGGTGCGGATGACATGAAAGCGGTCGGCCACGATGCGCGCCTGCGGAAAGTGTTTGCGCACCAGCCACCGGTAGGCGGCAGCCAGGTCCATACAGACCACCTCCACCAGATGTTTGCCTTCGAGCCGATCCAAATAGCTCTCCAGAGCCGTCTCGCTGCGGCCGAGCACCACGTCGTACACCTTGTGATTCCGCAGATCGCAGAACGTGGTGGCATAGCCACGTCGGCGCGTGAAGAAGTGTTCGTCAATGCCCAGTATGCGCCGACATTGGCGGCCGATGCGCTCGCCGACCTGTTGCCGCAGGTACGCCCCGAACCAGCGCTCCACTGTAGCACTGGAAATTCGTTCGCGCTGCCCCAAGCGGCTTCGGCTGATGCCGTCGAAATGCTTCTGGCAAACCGAGCGCCGGAACGGCTCGGTGGCTCTCTGGCGCGGCAGAATGCCGGGAAAGCGCTGCCAAAAGCTGCGGCCGCAGGCCCGGCACACCCACTTGCGCGTTTCCAACGCCAGCACACAATGCCGTACGCCCCAGCTCTCGTGCCGCGGCCGACGAATGCGCCGGTCCCTGGCCCGCAGCTTCTCTCCCCCACAGTGCGGACACACCACACGGCCCACGAACCGCACTGTGATCTGTACCTGTCCCGCCACTTCTTCCAGAGCGCTAATCTCGTATTCGGGCAAGCCCAATATCGCCTCTGGTCTGATCAAAACATTTCCTCACAAGCATGTTTTATCAGTCAGACGCTTGGGCTGCCCCCATTAACGAGCTAGAACCCGCTTTGAGCGCCTGTTTTTCGGCCTTGCCGTTTCCTTCACACCTCGGGGGTTCTCGTCGAGACCGGCTCGGCTCCGGTGCACATATAATTCGATAGATGGCGGCGCTTCCGGATGCCCCGCCTTATGAGATCTCGAACTGGCCCGGCTTCGTGTCGCCGATCTCGATCCTCTGTTGAACGAAGAGATCGGGGTTTGGGATAGACGCTTTTCCTGGGACTTCCGTCCTTCCGCCAACCTGCTGCGCCGTTTTCTGCAAATGCGGTCCTTATATGGATGCGCCCTACGCATGAATCGGCAAATAGTGGGATACTCGTACGACGTTTGCGAGGAGCACAAAAGGCTGATCGGCGATGTCTACGTTCGCAGCGAGCACAACTCTCCTTCGGCGGAAGCATCGCTTCTGAGCGCGGAGGGACTCATGCACACGCCCGCTATCCGGTGCATCGAATCACAACTGCTGCTGCTCGAGGACTCGCTGCAGATACCGCCCTTTGCAAAATTCATCAGGCCGCATGATCGCTACTTTATGGAGATCGCAGCGCAAGCGGCGGGCGCACTACAGCCGCCCCCGGCAACGGGCATCACATTCGTGCCGTGGACGGAGCGGTATCACGAAGACACGGCGCGACTGGTGTCCGCTGCCTATAAAGGGCACGTTGATAGTGACATCAACGATCAGTATCGGAGCATTCCCGGCGCGCGGCAGTTCCTTACCAATATCGTTCGGTATCCGGGCTTCGGCCAGTTCTCGGCGCCGGCATCTGTTTTAGCGATCGACGGTAGCTCGGGACGGGTCTGCGGAGCGTGCCTGTGCAGCCTGGTATCGCCACATTCCGGCCGCGTGACGCAATTGTGCGTGCTGCCTGCGCTTCGTGGTGCACGCATCGGCTATGAGCTGGTGCGGCAATCTCTCGAGCGGCTCGCGCGTGTCGGTTGCACAATCGTGAGCCTTACGGTTACTTGCGCCAACGTTGACGCCATTCGTCTCTACGACTCGATTGGATTTCGCGTGCAGCATAAGTTTCCGGCTCTCGTTTGGGAGCACTGGTGAATCGGTGATGCCGTTTTGGATCGCCGGCGGCGTAGCGGCCGCCTACGCGTTGTTTGTAGCCGCGAGACTCGGGCTACATCAGCGTATCCCGCTGGCGTGGCGAGCGATCTCCATTGAGGCGATTCCCGATCAAGCGGCGAAGAAATACGGCGATCGTATCCTGTTCACCTCTGACACTCCTGTGACCTGGGATGTTCCAGCTTTGCGCGAGCGCTATACGGATCCCAGCTCCTGGAGTGGGCCCCGCATCAGCGCGACGGCGGGATATCTCGCCGGGATGCTTCGCGACCAGCTCGGAGTAAAGGGTGGTGATCGTGTCGCGATTCTAAAAACTAATCATCTCGATATACATTTCTTCAACTCCGCGGTAATACGCGCCGGCGGCATCGGTTGTCCGATCAATGGTAATTTCGCCGCGGACAAGCTTCGGCCTTACCTCGTAAACATCGGCTCCGAAATCCTGATTTCCGATACTCCGACGCTCACGCGCGTGTTGAGTGAGGGCGCCGATCTTAGCAGCATTAAAAAGATCGTCGTTGCGGATCACACGGGCTCCCGATTAGGCGATCTCCTATCCTCGACGCATCCCCATATCGAGCTGATCTGGCTCGAAGAAGCGCTGGCGCGTGTAAAGGAACCGAAGAGAGCCCTTCCACGCGACGCGAGCGAGCCTCTGTACCTGGTACATACGTCGGGAACGACCGGCTTCCCTAAAGCCGTGCTGCTGAGGAACGGACCGCAGTCGCATGCGGTTCGTGGCTGGCTGTGTTATGTCCATCTCTCGCGCACGAGGGACAAGGGCTATGTTGCCGTACCTAACAATCACCAGGCCGTGATTCTTACATTCAACAGTTCCCTTCTGTTTGGGCTTCGTGTTCACTGGACGGAAGCCTACGCCCGCGAAGGATTCGACGCGGAACGTGTTATCCGGGAACTCGCGGATGGGAAATTCACCGGATTTTTCGGTTTTCCTGTAACGTACACGCAGCTCAAGGAAGTGCCGCTTGAAAAGTACGATCTCGGTGCAATGCGGTTCTGGGCGAGCACAGGGGACGCGAGCCACGAAGTGATTCAACGGAGGTTTGCCGCTGTCGGGGGCGCCTTCCGAAGCGCCGGCATCCCGATCACCGGTTCCGTATATCTTGATGCACAGGGTTCGAGCGAAGTCGGCACGCCATCGGTGATACGCTACGTGACGCCGTTCACAAGAAGATTCGGGCGCAGGATAGGACGCCCGGGCTCAACTCCGTTTGGGCCTGCTGTGCGAGTCACGAAAAGCACGGGTGAGTTGGCGGGACCCGGCGAAACGGGACGATTGGAGGTAAAGGGGAAGACCGTTTTCGATGCGTATTGGAACGATCACATCTTGACCCAGCGCGCGTTTAGAAGCGGATGGTTCTTCACTGGCGACGTGGCATACCGGGAAGCGGATGGAAACTTCATTCAGCTCGACCGTGAAGTGGATGTGATTCATACGAAGTGTGCCGACGTTTACACGCTGCCGATTGAAGAGACCATTCACAAGCACCCGGCCATCTTCGACGCATGTGTGTATGGAGAGCGCCAGCTTGATGGGACGACGCTGCCCGCCGCGGCGCTCTCATTGCGCACGGGCTTTCAGCTTTCCGCCGAGGCGCTTCAGCGGGAATTGAATGAGATGCTCAGTACGCTCGAGCGGCTACACCGCGTCGATATACTTCCTTGGACGGAGTTTCCGATGGGTGTTACAGGCAAGACCCTGAAGAGAGTGTTCTCTGAAAGCACGGAGCCCTCCAGGGTTGAACAGCAGAACAGCGGACTGTCTGTCGCTGAAGGTTCGAGACATTGATCATCTATCATCGCCAAGCAACCGCTTCGTTGCGCTCCTTATTCCGGGATCATTCGCCTGCCGAACTGCTTGCGAGGCTTGCGCCGAAGCAGAACGCCGGTGCGCCTAAAATGCCAAGCGGCTCGGAGATCTCCGAAGAACAGATTGCCGCACGGTGGAACGTGTTGTCTAGCCGTGATGAGGCCCGTAGCGAACTGCTCGATTCACGTTCGCAGAGCCAGGCGAAGCTATATGCGAAGAATATCGAGAACTTCATCGGAACAGTTAAGGTTCCTGTTGGAGTAATCGGGCCGCTTCACGTCAATGGCATCTATGCGCAAGGTCATTACTACGTGCCGCTAGCAACAACAGAGGCCGCGCTCGTCGCCTCGTACGGGCGGGGCGCTAACCTGCTCTCGTCCGTTGGCGGATGTTCGGCCGTGATGCTGAAAGAGGGGATCGAACGCGCACCGGGCTTTGCGTTCCGAACCATTCAGGATGCGAGCCAGTTCGTCGCATGGACCCTCCAAGCACTCCCAGAGATAGAGCGCGTAGCCGCTAGCACCAGCCGCTTCGTTCGCCTCAAGGACACACGCGTGAGCCTGGAAGGCAATCATGTTTACCTGATTTTCGAGTTCCAGACCGGTGATGCCGCTGGGCAGAACATGGTCACAATCGCCACACGGGGCATCTGCGAGTACATCGCACGCGAATCACCAGTGCGGCCCATGCATGCGTTTGTCGAGGCAAATCATTCCGGCGATAAAAAAGCGAGTGCGCAAGCATTTCTTTTCGGCCGTGGCCGGAGTGTTACCGCTGAGGTGACAATTCCAGCGGCGCGCGTTCAGGGGAGTCTTCATGCGACGCCCGAAATGATGGCGAAGTATTTTCAAATGTCTGCCATTGGTGGGGTGTTAAGCGGGACCATTGGAGTTCAAGGCCACTTTGCAAACGGGCTCGCAGCGATGTATCTGGCCTGCGGACAGGACGTCGCGTGCGTGGCCGAATCCGCGGTCGGTGTGACACGCCTAGAAGTAACCGGCGAAGGAGCGTTGTATGCCTCAGTGACGCTTCCGGACCTGGTTGTCGGCACTGTAGGCGGCGGCACCGCTCTGCCGAGCCAGCGAGCATGTCTGGACATCATGGGCCTGGCCGGTGCCGGGCACGCTAACGCCTTTGCCGAGTTGTGTGCGGCAGTGGCTTTGGCGGGCGAGCTGTCGATTGTCGGTGCACTTGTCTCTAACGAATTCGCCGACGCGCACGAGAAACTGGCGCGCGGTGGGGCAGCGCGTGTCAGTTAGCTAAGTCCATTCCACAACGCGTCTTTATATAACCGGTGTTATGCCATATTTTCCCCTCGGCAGCTGGTTGACATTACTCCTGACGTGAGCCCCGTTTTTCGGTTTTTCGCTCGAAGTGGAATACTAATTCGGACGAAGAAAGGGGAAAGCATGGCAAAGCGAAAGTTCACCGAGGAGCAGATCCGAGGATGCCCGTAAGTTCGTAGGAAGTTAGCGACTCTTAACCGGAAGGCGTGATCGCCTTCAGGAAATTTTCTGGCAAGAAAAGGAGAGAGTCGCTATGAAGAGACGGTATCAGATTGTGCAACAGCGAGCGGTGAATGAGTTTCGCCAGCTTGCCGCAAAGCAGAATCCCAAGATTGAGATGGTGCTGCCGATGGCCGAGATTGTCGGCCTACTGCAGCAAGGTGTGGGGCACCTGCTGAGAGAAGCGGGATTAGCTCTGATGAGTCTGGTGATGGAGGAGGAAGTGCGGCATTTAGCCGGGGAGCGGCACCAGCAGCACGCGGAGCGGCGCGCTCATCGGTGGGGCCAAGAGGATGGCTACTGCGTGGTCGACGGGCAGAAGGTGCCGATCCAGGGAACGCGGCGGCGAACGAAAGATAAGCGCGAACAACGGCTAGGAAGTTATGCGTTGTTTCAGCGCAGCGGGCCTCTGCAACAAGGAGTCTGGGACAAAATGATGCGCGGCCTCTCGACTCGGAATTATGGGGCCGTGGTGAAGGAGTTCAGTACAGCGTACGGGGTTGAGAAGTCGGCAGTGAGCGAGAACTTCATCGAGGCCAGCCGCGAGAAAGTGAAGCAGTTGATGGAGCGCCCGCTGGGCGAGCTCCGATTGTGCGCGGTGCTGATCGACGGCACTCCTTTCAAAGATCGCCAGATGATTGTAGCCTTGGGCATCGGCTGTGACGGGCGCAAAACGGTACTGGGGCTGCGCGAAGGAGCGACCGAGAACACAACCGTAGTAGGGGCGCTGTTGAGCGATCTGCTGGAGCGCGGCTTGGATTTCAGCACACCGCGGTTGTATGTCTTAGACGGCAGCAAGGCATTGCATACGGCGGTCCGCCGGCACGCTGGCGAGTCAGCTTTCATCCAGGGCTGTCAAATCCATAAGAAACAACGTCGTGGACCACTTACCGGAAGAGCATAAAGCCGAGGTCCGAAGAAAACTGCAAAGCGCCTATTCGATGGCCGATTATGAAGATGCCAAAAGGGCGCTGGAGCGATTGCACCACGAATTGATGCATCTGAATCCGAGCGCGGCTCGCAGCTTGGAGGAAGGTCTTGAAGAAACACTCACGGTAAATAAGCTGCGGGTGCCGGATCAACTTCGTCGTACCTTGTCTTGTACCAATGTGATCGAGTCAGCCTTCTCGATTGTTGAGACGGTCTGCCGTAACGTCAAACACTGGCGGGAGGGTGATCAAATCGAACGTTGGGTTGCTTCCGGCTTGCTCGTTGCCGAGCAACAGTTTCGTAAGGTAATCGGCTTCCGTCAGATTCCGTTGTTGCTGTCTTCCATGGCCAACGCAGTTTCGCAGAAGCCCATTGCGAAGAAGACTGCTATCGCATAGTCTATGAATTCGAGGGTCGCCAACTTTCAACGGAGTTCCGGGCAATCTCTGGGGAGGTGGGCATCATCGGTAGCCGCGAAGTCTCGCGATTGTCCCGTACGGACAAGGATTGGTGTCGGTTAGCGGAGGTCTGCCAAATTTTTGGAACTCTAATCGGCGATGAGCAGCAGGTGTACGACTTGAGCTATTTAGATGACTAGCTCGTCCTGCGCATGAAAGGGACCTTTGAGCGTTGTCGAGCTGAACGTGCTGAGGCAACGATTGCAAGCAGGACAAGAATCGAAAGCACGCCGTCGTGAGTTGCTGAAGCGGTTGCCGGTCGCATACGCCAGAGATGGAACCGGAAAGGTTGTGATTCATCCCGACCAGCGAATCTGCGAAGCAATCCGACTGGTTTTCATAGAGCTCCGTGAGCTCTGGAGCGTGCGTCAGACGTTTCAGTGGTTTCGTGATCATGATGTGGAACTGCCTGCTAATCCCATCCGCGGCACGCGGCTTGTCTGGAAGATCCCATCGCAAAGCTTGGTTGCCGATATTCTGCGCAATCCCTTTTATGCCGGGCTTACGTGTGGGGAAGGCGTCCGATGGAGACCTCACTGATCGAAGGTAGACTCAAAAAGCGGCAAGGGCCGTATCGCCGGCCCCATGATTGCCGCGTCTTTATTGCAGCGCACCATGCAGCGTATATCGACTGGGCCACGTACGAAGAAAATCAACGTATGACGCATCGAAACTCTGTTAACTGGACGCCCGACGAATCGATGGCGGCCATCCGTGCAGGGCAACGATTGCTAGTGGCTTGTTGCGCTGTGGCCACTGCGGCCGCAAGCTGCATGTGCGCTACTGCGGCGGCACTGCAACGAACGCTCGTTATCGATGCAAAGGCGACTACGATGACGGCGGGCGGTACTGCATTGGTTTTGGTGGCGCAACCGTGGATCGGCGCATCAGTGATGAGTTATTGAAGGTAATCTCACCTTTAGGAGTGGCAGCCAGTCTGAAGGCCATCGAAGAACTCAGTGCGGGTGACACAGCTCACCGGCTCGCACTCTCTCGCAAGCTCGAAGCGCTGCAATACGAAGCGCAGCGTGCCTTTGAGCAATATGACGTGGTCGATGCTAGAAACCGATTGGCGGCTGCCGAATTAGAACGTCGATGGAATGAAAACCTGCAAGAGATAGACACCGCCAGGCAGCAGCTTGCCTGTCTTTCTGAAAAGCATGGCCCTTGTCTTCCGAGCATGAAGCGAGCATTCTTTCCCTGGGCGAGAATTTGCGGAGGCTTGGCATAGCAGCAACTGTCCCCCAACTCTCCGCAAAATGATCTTTCGCACTGTGATCGAAGAAATTATTGTCCGTACTGATCCAAGAAGGAGGGGCTGCAGTTCACGATTCATTGGAAGGGACGTGTTCATACACAACTGCAGATGAATCGCCCTCGTTCAGCAACGGAGACCGCAACATCGATGGAAGCTTTAGACATCATTCGGCGCATGGCGATTTGTCACGGTGACAATGAAATTGCTTCGGTCCTGAATCGCTTGGGATATTCCACTGGCAAAGGAAATCGCTGGAACCAAAATCGTGTACCTACGGCCCGGAAGAATCATGCCATCGCTCGTCAGAAGCGAGCGTTGTCTGATCCCGAACGCGTCAGCCTCAATGAAGCTGCTCGATTGTGCGGTGTCAGTCATCGTTCGATTGAAAGGCTGGTTGAAGCGGGTTTATTGAATCGCGAACAGGTTGCACCGCGAGCGCCGTGGTTGATTCGCCGTGCCGATTAAATGCAGATCCCGTCCACAGCATACTGAAGCAACTCCGGCGGACGGGTAAACTCATTCTCCCAGGGGGTCGCACGAAAACTCAACCGTCTGTATTCATATACTTAGCCGGGGTGGTCTGGTTCGTGACCAGGAGGTCGGTGGTTCGAATCCACTCGCCCCGACCAATCTTTTCAATAATTTACACTTCTGTCTCAGGATACTAGAGCTGTCATAGCCGCGCACGAGACAAGGAAGACTCTTCGATCTACGTTCTTGGTATTGTCATTGCTCGCACGCAATCTCCGCCCCACCCTGTCGTTGCGATTCTTTCAGTAGCAATGCCAGTTGCACAGCCGCTCTCGACTGGTCTGGTGGGCATTGGTCCGGCTCATGAGCTGTCCGGCAACATTCGAGAAAGTAAGACAGCTGCTTCTCGTAGGCATCGTCGTCTCGTAAGTTGAGCGCCTGCTCCCCGCTCGCGCCATCCGTCAACGTCAAGCCGTTCTTGTCAAATCGAATGCCCGCTCCTGCCGTCTCCAGTTGAAAGCCCATCGAGAAGGGGACATCGCCTTTGTACCAGCCGCCTTGCACATTCACGTTGAAGCCGTTTGCATAGCTTAAGCTGCCATTTATCGCATCGTCATCCCGAATTTGTTTTGCACTGACCGCATTCGGCATGCCGAACAGCAAAAGCACCTGGTCCAGATCGTGAATCAACAAATCAAGCAGGGCGCCCCCGCTCTTGTCTTCTTGCGTCTGCCACAAACTCCAATCCGGTACACGGCTCTTACGGCTGAACGCTATGCTCTTCCAATCTGCCGCTCCTTGCGCTCGGACCCACCGCTTCAAATATTCGTATGCAGGCCAGAACCGCAAGACATGACCAATCATGAGCCGCTTCTTCGCCTGCATCCCGGCGGCAATCATCCTGTCACAGTCCTCAATTGTGAGCGCCATCGGCTTTTCGCAAAGCACGTGTTTCCCTGATCGCAGCGCCGCCATCGCCATCTCGCAATGGAGATCGCTCGGGCTGCAGATATCGACAACTTCGACCCTTGGATCTGCGACGAGCTGCTTCCAGTCCTTGTACTTGGCCGCCCGGCGAAGATCCAGATCCGGCAGCGCCAAGTCCAAATTTCCGCCCTGCTTCGAAAATTTCCCGCAGAGCCGTTCGTCATCGCGCGAACAAACGGCCGAAATCAATACCTGCGGCATCCAGGAATATCGCACCGCATGCGTGGCACCCATGAAACCGAGACCAATGATGCCGACGTTCATTTCGCTTCTCGCATTTCCCGCTCGCTCCCTACGCTCTCAATCACCGGTCGAACCACTCGAAAGCTTCTTTCTGCATGTTCCGATAAAACTATGCGGCAGAACAAACTCCTGGCTATGATGTGCTCGTGATTGGCCGCGAACTGGTTATAGCGCTGAATGTCCTCCTCGGATTCGGGATTCACCTCGACCAGGTTCTCGCGAATACTCGCGGGCAAATCCGCGACCCGATTCGCTGGCTTCCAAATGTGAATGTATCGTGCACTAATACCACGTATCCGCGCCGAGCCAATTCATTCGCCCACGGCGCGCCTCCGTAGTATTGCTCCTGATGCTTCTGCATCGGAGGCCCGAACGGCAACTGCCACTCTGCGGCATACAGCAGCGCTGGCCTGCCAGTCGCCACTCAATGCAGCATCGGAAACAACTGCCGGAGACGGGCATCGTCCGGTTGCGTACCGTATTCGCAGATTTCAAACGCCTCATAGTACTTCGTCCGGTTTCCGATTTCAGGGCCGTACCATTTTATAAGCGCCGCGCGAACGTCCGGGTTCGGGGGGTGGAACCAGGTGCGCTTCAACCATGCCTTCCGTTCTTGCACGCCTGCCGGAACCTGGTCCAGAGTCCCCGCGACCCAAGGCAGCCATTCATAAAACTGCGATACATGCGAATCCATAGCATTGATCTTTTGATCGATCACATCGTCGATCGAGACTGCCACGTCCGGCCTGAACGGATTCGGACGTTGAAAATTGTCCTGATAGTAAAAGAAAGCTGGGTTCTTTCGCAGCGGAGGCACATCCGGAGTCACGGCCGGCACGACCACCATGTAAGCCGCGTCTTGGACCAGAACGCCTGTGTATCGATGATCCGGATGGTAGTCATTGGGCCGCGGAGCGAGGACTACATCCGCTTTCCAGCTTCTGATCTCGCGAATGATCTGTTCGCGCACCGCGAGTGTCGGCAATAACTGGCCGTCGTGATTATCCAGAACGTCGTATTCGATGCCTTGCCGCCGGGCCGACTCCTTCGCTTCCGCAAGCCTGCGTTTTGCCAGCTTCGGGCCATACATCGTTTGATGTCCCGCGTCGCCATTCGTCACCGACACGAACTTCACGGCATAACCCATCTTGACCCAAAGCGCGGTTGTTCCCGATGCTCGAATGTCGCAATCGTCGGGATGTGCGCCAAAAGCGATGATGCGAATCTTCGGTTGCTGCGCGAACACCGTTCCGATAGCAGCCAAGAAAAGAAATAACGCCACAGCACAGGAAGCTTTAGCCATGGCTACCATTGTGCACGGACGGAACCTATTGCTCTGTCACATCCAACACCTGGTCCGCCTTTACGTGTGTGAGCTTCTGTTTACTCCCGCTTGGCCAGAGAATGTCTATTCCGTTCACCACCGCAACAGTGCCCAATCCGAAGTGCAAACCCCAGTCCGCCGACGACGCATAACCCAGAGCGGTGGTCATTTCGGCATATTGATCCCCGATCCGCACGACCGCTCCGATCCCGTCTCGGTTTGATTTGACGCCGTGCAAGCGCAGAATAATCCAGTGCCGAAGCATCGGACTCACATTGCGCCAAAGCTCAGCCGGTTCGCCGAGAGAAGTCACCACCGCATCGATGCGGCCGTCGCCGTCGAAATCGGCAAACGCCGCGCCGCGATGCGCCTTTATCAGATTCAGTCCGGCTTCCTCGGAAACGTCCTGAAAAGTTCCCCCGCAGTTGACAAAGACGCTATCTTTCTCGCGATACGAATGAGATTCAAACTGCTCGACGCGATCGTTCACGTGCGAGTTGGCCGTAAAAAGGTCCTTCCAGCCATCGTTATTAAAATCGAACAGGCCCAGACCCCAGCCGCTGTGCTTTACTGCCACCGCACCCAAACGCGACGAGTAAGTTGCATCCAGAAAGTTACCTTTGCCGTCATTTCTGAAGACCGGAAACGTTTCGCCTGCTAAGGCCGTCACGATCAGATCCGGCTGCCCGTCGTTGTCGTAATCCTTGAACTCCGCTCCCATGCTTGCGACCGCTTTCCCGCTGTCCCGCAGCGCAGTACCTGTCGCAAGACCTACCTCTTCGAACGTTCCGTTTCCCTTGTTGTGAAACAGGAAATTCGGCATATTATCGTTGGTCACAAAGACGTCGGGGTAGCCATCGTGGTCGTAATCGGCGAATGCAACACTCATCCCGCGGCCGGCAAATTGGGTTAATCCGGCGCGTTCCGTCACGTCTTCAAACGTTCCATCGCCGCGATTCCGATACAGCGTGCTCGGCAGGCCTTGAAAGTATTTGGGATGGCAGTAAACACGAATCCCGCGGTTCGGATCGCCGCAATAGCGATCGTCCGGCAGTTGCCATTTTGTATAGTGCACCACCCATAGATCGAGCTTGCCGTCACGATCATAGTCAAACCACCCCGCGGCGACCGCCCAGCCGTTGTTTTTGATGCCGGCTTTCGCAGTCACATCTTCGAAACGGCCGTTCCCCAGATTGTGATAAAGCGTGCTGCCGTTCACGCCCGCCACAAACAGATCCGGATGCCCATCGTTGTCGTAATCCCCAACCGCTACGCCCATGTCGTAACCGGTACCCGCAACTCCAGCCTGCTGTGTCACGTCACGAAATTTCATGCCGCCTTCGTTGCGATAAAGGCGGTTCCAATATTTGGGCGAAGATTTATGCAACGACGGAATCTCGGCGCCGTTCGTAAAGAAGATGTCCGGACGCCCGTCGCCGTCGTAATCGAAAACCGCCAGGCCGCCTGCCATGGTCTCGATCATGTGCTTGGTCTCGGTTGGATTATTTTCTAAGACGAAATTGAGATTGGCGGACGCGGCCTGCTCGACAAAACGGATCGGCGGCGGCGTGTCTATATTCGCAAAGCCAGCCAACACGCATACCGACAGCGCAAACCCAAACAGGACGAGCGAACGATACATCGAAGGTTGAGAGAGAGATCGGATGCGATTTTCGCATATGCCGCCCGACGATCGCGGCAAGCGTCAACGTGGCCGCGCGATCACCGGGTTGCCCGCTTGTAACTCGCGAGCCCAGTTTCCGACCATCATGAGTTAGCATAAATAATTCCATGCAGTGCAAAGGCCTGTTTGCGGGCTGTGTCGCGTTTGTTTTGAATTGCGGTGCTGCGACTGTTCCCGCCGTGCCCACGTTTTATCGCGACATCGCCCCGATCATTTATCAAAATTGCTCCACTTGCCACCGGCCAGGTGAATCGGGTCCATTCTCGCTGCTGAATTACAACGACGCGAAGCGCCACGCAACCCAAATTGCCTCGGTGACGAAAAGGCGCTTCATGCCGCCTTGGCTGCCCCAGGTAGGTTATGGCGACTTTCAGGAGGAACGGCGCTTAACCGACAAGCAGATTAGATTGATACAGGATTGGGTGAAACATGGCGCCCTGCCTGGGCGGCCTGCCGACTCGCCGCCTGTCCCGAAGTTCAGTTCCGAATGGATGCTCGGTCCGCCGGACATGATCTTGAATGTTGCTCAGCCTTATCATGTGGCTGCGGAAGGTCCCGAAATCTTTTGGAACTTTGTCATTCCCGTCCCGGTGACAAGGACGCGCTGGGTCAAAGCCATGGAAATCCGGCCCGGCAACCAGAAAGTTTTTCATCATGCAAACGTCATAATCGACCGTTCAGGATCCGCTCGCCGTAAAGAATCTTCACCAGGCGCCGGATTCGCCGGCATGGACCTGACCGTTGAAGAAGATACCTTCGACCCGGATGGCCACTTCCTTTCCTGGAAGCCCGGCAGCGAGCCCGTCGTCGAGCCCGATGGGTTGTCCTGGCGTGTAGAACCCGGCATGGATCTGGTGCTGAATGTCCATGTCCGCCGCTCGGGCAAGGAAGAAACGGTCAGCCCGTCTATCGGTTTGTATTTCACCGACAAGCCGCAGACGAAATATCCAATGCTCGTCCAGTTGGAGCACGACGGAGCGCTCGATATTCCCGCGGGCGACAAAGATTTCGTTATCAGCGACCAGTTCCGCTGTCCTCTCGATCTACAGGTGTTAGCGGTCTATCCGCACGCCCACTATCTGGCAACTCTGATGGAAGCATACGCCACGCTTCCGGATGGCTCCCGTAAATGGCTTATTCGCATTCCGCATTGGGATCTGAACTGGCAGGGCGTTTATCGCCTGAAGCATCCGCTCATTCTGCCTAAAGGGACTGTCATCTCGATGAGCTATCACTACGACAACTCGGCCGCCAATCCGCTGAATCCGAACCATCCTCCTCAGCGCGTGAAGGCCGGTAACCACGCCACCGATGAAATGAGTCATTTCTGGCTGCAAGTCCTGCCCATCGCCGAAGGCGATCAGCGCGCGGTCCTTCAAGAAGCGATCATGCAGCGCCGGCTCGAAAAATATCCTGGCGATTTTTCTGCCAATTTCAATCTGGGCGACCTGATGATGGGACAGAACAACCCGGCAGCCGCTGCCTCGTATTTCCGGTTAGCCGCCAGTGCCGATCCCTCGAGCGCAATCGCCGCCGGTGAACTGGGCGCCGCTCTTTTCGCAACGGACGAGGTCTATGACGCCGAACAGCAGTTCAGGCGCGCGCTCGCGCTAGACCCGAAGTACACCGACGCCCGCTTTAATCTCGCAAGTGTCGAAGCGAACAATAAGCAATGGTCCGCGGCGGCCGCCGACTTCCAAGCGGTGCTCGATAGCAATCCAAACCACAAGAACGCACGCCAACGTCTCGGCGAAGTGCTTTACATGTGGGGTGATGAATTATCCGACGCGGGCGAACGCGAGCAGGCCGCGCAGCATTACCGCGAAGCTCTGGCCTTCCGGCCAGACGATCCCGACTTGCATTTTCAGCTAGCCGCATCCCTAGCCCAGCTGGGGCGTCTCAGCGAAGCGAAAGCCGAGTACGAAACCGTGCTGCGCCTTAGACCCGATGCTCCCGACGCCAAACAGGCACTGGCGCAAGTAGAAGCTCATCTGCGGCTCTCAAGTCACTGATTCTCTAGTGCATTCAGCCTATTACCTAGTAAAATTAACAGTCGAAGTACTACCGGCTTTGTCGTACATTACCACTAAGTATCTTTAGGGCTCATACTGTGCGCGGGTTTCATCTCGCGTCCTTAGTGTTCCTAGTCAATCAACGGTTTCGCAGTCAGCAGATCAAACGAGGGGAAAATGGAAGCTTCAGGTTGTCCTATCAAGCGGCTTGGTCTATTTTTCGGCTGCTGTGCTCTAGTATTCGGGCTGAATCTGCAGGTGTCCGCCCAAACTCTGTACGGCTCTCTTGTCGGCACGGTAACGGATCCCAGCGGCGCCGTGGTTCCCAGCGCCAGCGTCACTGCCACGGATGTCGCGACCGGCCAGACTCGGCAGGATACGACGGATACCAGCGGCCGCTACAACATCGTCAACCTTCAACCGGGCACATATACGGTCTCGATCACCGCGCCTGGTTTCCGAAAGGCCGAAGAGACGAATGTGACCATCACGCCCAACACGGTCAACCGCGTGGATATGCACCTGGTTTTGGGACGGGCGAGCGAGCAGGTCAGCGTTTCGGCGGAAGCGGTCGAGCTGCAAACGGACAAAGCGGATACGCACACGGAAATCACTTCCAAAGCGGTTGAGAACCTGCCGATCTCCAGTTCGGGATACAGAAATTATCAATCGCTAATCGATATCACTCCGGGCGCGGAGCCTTCCTATTTCTATAACTCGCAGACGGACGTTCCCGGCATCCCGCTCAACACCCACATCAACGGGGGGAACGGCCAGACTAATGTGACGACCATCGATGGCGCGGAAAGTATCAATGTTTGGCTGCCGCAATACACTGGCTATGTCGCTCCAGCAGAAACGATCGATGTGGTGAACGTCACCACGAGCGCCGCAGACGCTTCGCAAGGCCTTGCCGGTTCTTCCTCGATTACGGTAGTGACTAAATCCGGCACCAACGAAATACACGGCAGCGCCTTCGAATATCACAACAATCAGCATTTCAACGCGCGCAATTTCTTCTTGCAGCCGAACGAGTCAATTCCCGTCAGTATCTACAACAATTACGGTGGGTCGATCGGCGGTCCGATCGTAAAGAATAAGCTCTTCTACTTCGGCAGCTTCGACGGAACCAACCAAAAATTGAGCGGCAACGGCCTCTATACGGTTCCGACTGCCGCGCAGAAGACTGGTAATTTGAGCGCATCGCCGACCCCCATCTACAATCCATTCACGGGCAATCCGGATGGCTCAGGACGCACGGCATTTGCAGGGAACATTATTCCTGCGAACCTCATAAGTCCGCAGTCTCTGGCCATTCAGAACTATTATCTGGCGCCCAACCTTCCGGGGGATGTCAATAACCTCGCCGCCACCACCGGACCGATTCTCAACCGTTATCAAACGGATGTGAAGGTCAACTGGAACCGCACGGAGAAGCACGCCATCTTCTTTAAGTACGACCTCATGGATGCAACATCCGGCGGAAACGGCATATTCGGCGTTGCGTCCGGTCCGACGCCGGTCGGCGATCCCGGACTGGGTCTCACTACCGTCCAGGTAGCGGCCATCGGCCACACCTATACGTTTTCCCCAAACCTGGTCTTGGACGGTACCGTAGGTTACGAGCGCCTGAATCAAAATGTGAAAGGAATTGACTACGGGAAGAACTATGGCGCCATCCTAGGAATTCCAGGTCTGAACGGATCCGATATCCGCGATAGCGGCTTCCCCGACATAAACTTCCCCTCCGTCTATGCCGGTTTCGGCGTGCCCAACTGGATGCCCCTGTTCCGCACCGACGAGACCTACACGACGAGTCACAAGCTGACTTACACACACGGCGCGCATGAGCTGCGCGTCGGCTTCGACCTGGTTCGCCATCACCTGAACCATTGGCAGCCGGAATTGAGCGCAGGCGGCCCACGTGGCTATTTCGATTTTGATGGCAATATCACAACGTTGAACGCGGCCGGAGCACCTGCAGCCAATCAATACAACGAATACGCTCAGTTCCTGCTCGGCCTCTCTGACAACACGCAAAAGGGCGAGCAATACATTCTCATGACGGGCCGCGAATGGCAGTTTGGCTGGTTCGGCCAGGATCGTTGGCAGGCCTCCCGCAACCTGACGATCACGCTCGGTTTGCGCTATGAGCTCTATCCGCTGATGACACGCAGCAACGGCAAGGGCATCGAAAGCTACGATCCCACCAATAATGACGTCTACATGGGCGGCCGTGGCAGCGTGCCGGAAGATGCATACGTCACGGTCAGCCATAAACTCTTCGCTCCACGCCTGGGAATCGCCTGGCGGCTAAATGACAAGACGGTGATTCGCACCGGCTACGGTCTGAACTATGATCCGCTTCCCTATTCCCGGCCTTGGCGCGGCTTCTATCCGTTGACCATCAATGACAGCTACTCTGGCCTTAACTCTTATGTTCCGGCGACCGGAGCTGGAACGTTAGCTGGTGGCATTCCTCCTGTGATCGGGCCGGATCTATCCACCGGTATCGTTCCTCTCGATCCGAATGCCGAAGAACGCGCTCCCTTGGCGGGAGAACTCAAGCGCGGTTATATTCAATCCTGGAACTTCACAGTTGAAAGGAAACTCCCTGGTGACATCGTCGCTTCAGCCGGCTATGTCGCTCAGCATTCCACTCACCTGCTCGCCGATTACGACCTGAATGCCGGTTTTGTCCCCGGAGCTGGCGAAGCGGGTCAGCCGCTGTATCAAGCTTTCGGCGATGTAAGCCAGGTCTACGATTCGTCCGGCTATTTGAGTTCGGAATACAACTCGCTGCAGGTCGCGGTCAACCGCCAGTTTTCAAAAGGCCTGATGCTGAAAGGCGCTTATACCTGGTCCCACGCCATCGACTTCACCGATGACGACGGCTGGGCGGAAATGGATTGGTACGGTTCCCAGTTCCCACGCAATCGCGCCACTGCCGGTTTCGACCGCACACAAGTCTTCCAACTTGGCTGGGTCTATGACCTGCCGTTTGGCAAAGGCAAAACCTTTGTGACGAACGGGTTCATGTCGAAAATCATCGGCGGCTGGCAATTCGCTGGAATTGAATCCTGCTATACCGGTCTGCCGTATACCGTAACCGCAAGCGGCGGTTCCCTGAACGCCCCGGACCAGCAGCAGACCGCAGAGCAAGTTTTGCCAACGGTCCAGTTTATCGGCGCAGTTGGACCGGGCTCCTACTACTACAACCCGGCGGCTTTCGCACCGGTTAACTTTGTGGGCTATGGCAACGTAGGACGAAACACTCTGCGTGGCCCCGGCACATGGAACACGGATGTTGACGTTGATCGTGACTTTGCTCTCACAGAACGACTAAAGATGCAGTTCCGCGCGGAGTTCTACAACCTGCCGAACACGACCCATTTCGGCAGTCCGGCTGGCGGTTCCGGCATGGATTTGAACGTCAACGATGCATCCTTCTTACAAATGACTAGTTCCGTCGGAGAAAGGAACATCCGCTTCGCGCTACACTTCCAGTTCTAAAATTAATTGATGGTTGTCATCAGAACGCGGCTTGCTTTGCAGGCCGCGTTTTTTCTTGTCATCATCGCGCCGCAGGCGCTCACGCAAGATACTGATCTCGCCGCCGAATCCCACCAAGCCCGGGAATTGATGGCCTCGAACCGGTTCGCCGAAGCGATCCCGATCTACGAAAAGCTGGTAAAAGCATTTCCTGGCAACCCTGGCTTGCTCCTGAATCTGGCTCTAGCCGAAGAGATGGCGGGCCGTCCCGCGAGCGCGATTCCGCACTTTGAAGCGGTTCTCAAGGTTCAGCCGGACAGTCTGCCGGCTCTTCTGTCGCTCTCGATGGCCCGCCTGCAACTGAACCAATCGCGCGAAGCCATCGCACCGCTCCGGAAAGTGGTCAAGCTCGATCCCACAAACCTCAATGCTATCGGCATGCTGGCCGACGCAGAGCTCGATCAAAAGGAATTTGAAAATGCGGCGAGTCATTACCGCGAATTGACTGAAAAAAATTCAGCCGATGCGCGCGCCTGGTACGGCCTCGGCAAAGCATACGAATCGCTTGCCACGCGCACCTTCGATCGTTTGAACCAGAGTGCGCCCGAATCGCCCTATATTGCCATCCTGCTCGCCGACACGCGCTTCGAGCGCCATCAATATCGCAGCGCGTTCTTCTTCTATAGCGAAGCGCAACGCAAGTCGCCCGATTTGCCCGGCGTCCACGCGGGACTGGCTGCGGTCTATCGCCAGACCAATCATCCGGACTGGGCCGCAGACGAGCAGAAACGGGAAGAGACCTTACCAGCGCCGGATTGCAAACTCCAAGCCGCCGAATGCGCCTTCTTCTCGAAGCATTTCGTTGAGGCCGTCAAAGACGCCGGGCCGAACGCTTCCCCGTCGACGCTTTTTTGGGCCATTAAGGCCTACAACGATCTCGCCGTCCAGGCTTTCGACCGTCTCAGTGGATTGCCCGAATCAGTCGAGATTCATGCACTCAAAGCGCAGATCCTGCACGATCACAAACAGGATCTCGAAGCAGCGAACGAGTGGCGGGCGGCTTTAAAGTTGGCACCCGAGGACCCCAAAGTCAGGCGGCAATTGGCATCCGCGCTGTTCGATGCGAAAGACTATAGCGCGGTCATTCCGCTGGCCCAAGGACAGCTCACGCAAACCCCCAGGGCTCGCGATCTGAACTACCTCATGGGCGCGAGTCTCTTCCGCACGGAGCAGCCGGAAAAAGCTCTGCCCTACCTGCAACTGGCTGTGCAAGGCGCCCCAGATGTTCCGGTCGCCGATGCCGCTCTGGGCCTAACGCTCGTGGCTTTACAAAAAAATGCCGAAGCCATTCCGTACCTCAAGAAAGCTCTCGAGCTCGACGATGATGGCAGCCTGCATTACAGCCTCGCACGCGCCTATCGAGCCGCGGGCGAGACGCAGCTCGCCGCCGAAACCATGCAGGAATATCAGCAAATCCAGAAACAGAATCAGGAGATCAACGGGCAGCTCGCGAAAGAAGCGGAGATCACCGCGCCTTCCCGCTAACGGCGCCGTTTCAGCGCGAAGTCCACGTACGCTCGGTTTCTGAGATCTGGCGGCGGTCCGGTTGAATGGCATCACCCACGGTGAAAGCAACACGCTGATAAGCTCGATGCATGAAATTTCAAACAGGAATTGGTTTGCTGTTGCCCTTAGCCGTCATTGCAGTAATTGGCGCAGCCCAATCCGCCAAGCCGACGCTGCCCGGCGAAGACTGGGTACAGCTCTTCAATGGCCAGGATCTATCCGGCTGGACGAAAATCGGTAAAGAAAGTTGGACTGTCGAAAACGGCTTGATTCACGGCAAAGGTTTGACGCAGGATTACGGCTATCTTCAAACCGAAAAGACTTATCAGGATTTTCAACTCGCGCTTCGGTTCAAGTGTGTAGGCGATGGTAATAGCGGCGTGTTCTTTCATACCGCTTTCAAGCCCGGTACCGCGGATGTCACGAAAGGCATGCAGTTTGAAATCGATTGCACCATGATGCATCACACCGCCGGCGTCTATGCCGAGGAGGGCGGCCATTGGGTAGTTTGGCCAGCGCCGGAAAATGAGAGCGTCGTCCGCATGGGCGATTGGAACGACTATTTGCTCGAAGTCAACGGCAATCGCTACCGTTCGCGCCTCAACGGAGTCCAGATGGTCGATTTCACTGACCCCAAGCCGGGCGCGCCCGATGGTTACATCGCACTCCAGTTACACGCCGGCGGTCGCGGCAACATGGAATTCAAAGATATCTGGATTCGCGATCTTTCAAAACGCTGACAGCCGAAAATCACGCGATATGCGTCATCTGCCCCGTGAGGATCAAGTTGAATCGACGCCTTATCTCTTTCAATCCCGCCGCGTCCGCGGGCTCTAGCTCCGTCGTCGCGGTTCCGCTGTAGCCGATGTCTCTCAGCGCCTCGTAAACCGCTCTCCAATCGATATCGCCTTCGCCTAGCGGTTTCCAATCGGCGACCCGCTTGCCCCTCGCCCGAGTCTTCGCGGAACGAAAAATCCTTGATATGCAGCTTGATAATCCGCTTGCCGAGCGTCCCGATCCAATCCTGCGGATAACCGTACAGCACTACGTTTCCCACATCGAAGTAAGCGCGGATTCGCGGGCTCTTGAATTCGTCGATATAGCGCGCAAACTCGAGCGGACTCAGCAGAAACTTGTTCCACACTTCTTCGATTGCGAGCGTGACGTTCAGCTCTTCGGCCAGCGGCAGCAGCTTTCGAATGGCCGGTTGCGACCGTTCGTACGCTTCGCGATATGTAGTCTGCGCGTTCACCACGGCCGGCACGAGCAGGACGGTTCTGGCGCCCCAAAAATGAGCATTGCGGATCGAAGTGCGCGCGCCCTCCAGACTTTTTTCGACAATAGCCGGATCGGGCGACGAAAACGGATATTTCCAATGGTCCGAGTTCATGACCGAATGGATGGGCAGCCCAAACTTCTCCGAAGCCGCCTTCATCGCTTCCGCATCCGCCTGGTTCGGCGTCGTCGGACACTCGATTCGCTCGAAACCCGCGTCTTTCGCCATCTGAAAGCGGTCGGGAATCGGAATGTTCTCGGGCAGCATGTTGTATTCCACAGCCATCGCGATCGGAAGACGGTCGGACGCCACAGCCGGAAGCGCTGCCATCGCCAGCGCGGATTGCATGAACGTTCGCCTGAGCATTGGTAATTCAAAGATTCGCATCTTCAACGCAGCAGCGCAACGCCATGGTCGTGTTTTGGGTCTGATATGTTATGCCATTGCAGCATAATTCTCAACGCGAAAGGCCTGACACTCTGTGAAAAACGATTCAATTCCTTCCGCTCCCGCGAATCCCGGCAGACGCGACTTCGTCAAAAGCGCGGCCGGTGTCTTGGGCTCGTCATTCATCGCGGGCTTTCCCAATATCATCTCGGCGCAGACCGTCACGAATACATTAAAGGTCGGCTTGATCGGCTGCGGCGGACGTGGCACCGGCGCCGCGTCCGAAGCCCTGAAGGCCGACCCACAAGTCGAGCTCACTGCCGTGGGCGACGTTTTTCAAAAGCAAATCGATGCGTCTCTAGGCGAGCTGGGTCGCCTCAGCAAAATAGCCGATCGCGTGAAGGTCGAAAAATCCAACCAGTTTGTTGGCCTCGACGCCTATCAAAAGGTTCTCGCGTCCGGCATTGACGTGATCATCATCGCTCCGCCACCCGGTTTCCATGCGCAACACCTCGCGGCCGCGGTCGCGGCCGGCAAGCACATCTTTTGCGAGAAGCCTGCGGCCACGGATGCGCCGGGCGTGCGCTCGGTTCTCGATTCCGCGGACAAGGCAGCGAGCAAGAATCTCTCGCTGGTAGCGGGCTTCTGCTGGCGCTACAACAACATGATCATTGAGACCTTCAAACAAGTTCAGAACGGCGCTCTCGGCAAACTGGTTTCTTACTACGCGACGTATTACACGAATCCTGTGAAGCCGATGCCGCCCGCTAGCTCTCGCGCCGCGGGTGTTAGCGACACGGAATGGCAAATTGCGAACTGGTACAACTTCGTCTGGAGCTGCGGCGACAGCCTGGTTGAGCAAGCCGTTCACAGCGCTGACAAAATCGCCTGGATGATGAACGATCAACCTCCCGCCAGTTGCGTCGCGGTGGGCGGCCGCGTTATCCCGGCCGAGGGAGGCAATATCTACGATCATTTCGAGGTGAATTACATCTACCCGAACGGCGTACGCGCTTTCCTCGCAAACCGTCAGATCGAAGGCTGCTACAACGAGAACGCCGATTACATCCTGGGCTCAGACGGCAACTGCACGCTCGGCCGCGGAACGGTTCCCAAGATTGAGGGCAAGACCAATTGGGCTTGGAGCGGCCAGCAATACGACATGTATCAGCGCGAGCATGACGTGTTCTTCGAATCCATCCGCAAAGGGCAGCCTGTTAATAACGGAAAGCGGCTGGCGACGAGCACGCTGCTGGCAATCATGGGCCGCATGGCGGCTTACACCGGCCAGGAGATCACCTGGGATCAAGCCTTGAATTCGCAGGAAAAGCTCTTCCCGGACCAACTCTCTTGGGATGGCGCCTTGCCCGTTGCTCCACGTGCGCAGCCCGGCATAACAAAGTTCAGCTAAAGCGAGCGATGACCGCTCTCCTAGCATGTGTGTTGCTGTTTGCAGGCGGCCAATCGGTCCCTGCCACTGCTTTCCGCAGCGATATCGCGCCCATTATCGAGAAGAACTGCACCGGTTGTCATCACTCGAGCGAAGCCAACCATCTCGATCTCACCTCGCGTGATTTTGTCTTTGGCCATAAGCTGGTCGTCCCCGGCAAGCCCGATGCGAGTCCGCTCTACACTGCCGTCAAGAACGGCAAGATGCCGCCCTCCGGCAAGCTCAGCGACGCCGATATCGACGCCATCGCAAGATGGATTCGCAATGGCGCGGTTTGGCCTTCTGGCGAGACTTTGAAAGCCCTGCCTGCGCCCGTTGCCAAGCCGGTGCCTGAAAATGCCGAGCTCGAAAATATCCGCCGCATTCGCGAGCGCATCCTCTCCAATCGCGCGCACGAAGCCGCTCAAGCCTACAGCGTCACCATTCCCAACACGACGGTCAGCTACGCCATGGCGCCCATTCCAGCCGGCCATTTCTCAATGGGCGCAACCGCTCGGCCCGATGAACAGCCGCCCCATCCAGTGACTGTCGACGCCTTCTGGATGCAGGCGCACGAAGTGACGTGGGACGAATATCGGCTGTTCATGTTTCGGAAGCAAGCGGGCGAAATCGCGGACAAGGATGAGACCGTAGATGCCGTCAGCCGTCCTACTCGCCCTTACGTCGAAATGAGTTTTGGCATGGGCATCAACGGATATCCCGCCATCAGCATGACGCAGCACGCGGCCAACAAATACGCGGAGTGGCTCAGCGCGAAAACCGGCGAGTTCTATCGCCTGCCCACCGAAGCCGAGTGGGAGTACGCCTGCCGCGCCGGCACAACGACGCCCTATTTTTTCGGTTCCGACGCGAGCGAATTGAAGGACTACGCCTGGTATTCGGCCGATAGCGGCGGCAAGTATCAAAAAGTAGCCACCAAGAAGCCGAACGCGTGGGGCCTCTACGACATGCTCGGCAACGTGATGGAATGGACGCTCGACGCGTATGCACCCTACAAGCCCGGCCCGGAAACCGACCCCTGGATCAAGCCGGTCGCGCCGTATCCGATGACCGTGCGCGGCGGATCCTGGAACGATCCCGCCGATCGTGTGACCTGCGCCGTGCGCGTCGCCTCCGACCCTTCCTGGAAACAGCAGGACCCGCAGCTACCCAAAAGCATCTGGTACGAAACCGATGCGCAATGGCTCGGATTCCGTCTTATCCGGCCCGCGAAACTGCCGTCCGCCGAAGAGATGTATAAGTATTGGAACAATGGCGTCGAGCATGACGAGCAGTAACTTCGTCATCGCTCCTCTGCTCGTTCTTACCGCTTTTTCTCAACCATCGCCGAACCAAACGTTGAATCCCTATGAGGCCGTGGAGCCGCATATGGGCACGCTCTTTCGCATCAAGCTCTATGCGCCTGATGAAACGACAGCGCGGCGCGCCTTCCAGAAAGCATTCGAACGCATCACCCAGTTGGACAATATCCTCTCCGACTATCAACCCGATAGCGAATTAAGCTGCATCACTCAACAAGCCGTCGGCCATCCCGTGCGCGTCAGCAACGATCTGTTCCGCGTTGCTCAATCGGCTGAGCAGTTGTCGAACGCGACTGGAGGGGCATTCGATCTGACCATCGGTGCTCTCACGCATCTGTGGCGGCAAGCTCGAAAAGACAATCATCTCCCGCCGCGGGAAGCAATCGCGTCGGCGCGGGAGCGTTGCGGCTACCGGAAACTTCACCTTGATGCGAGCGCCCAAACGATGCGGTTCGATTCCCCCGGCATGCTGCTCGATGCCGGCGGCATTGCCAAGGGCTACGCCGCTGACGAAGCGCTGGCCGTCCTCTCAAATCTGGGCTTGCATTCCGCCCTGGTCGCCGCAAGCGGAGATCTGGCCTTCGGCGATCCGCCTCCAGGCCAGGCAGGCTGGAAAATCGGAGTCGATTCCTTCGACCGCGTCGACAAGCCCTTCACGCGCGTGCTCCTGCTCTCGAATGCCGCCGTTTCCACATCTGGAAACAGCGAGCAGCATCTCACGGCCGCCGGAAAAACCTATTCGCATATCATCGATCCGAAGACCGGTATGGGCCTCGAAGACGATCTGACTGTAACCACCGTCGCGCGCCGCGGAATCGTCGCCGACGCTGCCGCAACAGCCATCAGCGTTCTAGGCTCCGAGAAGGGATTGGCGTACGCAAACACCCAACCCGGTCTCGCCGTCTTCATCCTCGATAAAACCAACGGACACGCCCGATCATTCGAATCCGCCCGGTTTCAAGATCTCCTTCGGGACAACTCACTTGCGAAAGCTGAAAAAAATGACCGATAGACGCGTTTTCATCAAGACCGGTTTGGTCGCCGCGGCCGCTGCGGTCGCGCCGCTCTATTCCGAGACCGGAAGCAGTAAACCTCGGCTCGGCGTAGTCGTCGATGTCTCCGGAAAGGAGACGCCCGACCAGGCCATCGCCCGAGTAAAGGCGTTCGGTTTGACATGTTGCCAGGTCGGCGTTGGGATGTCTCCACCCGGGCTCGCGGAACGCCTGAAAGCAGCGCTCGACAAATATCGGATAGAAGCCACCGCCGCTATGACACTCGGCCCAGGGAAAATGGTCTGGAACTTCTACCAAGGTCCTTTGACCGTTGGACTGGTTCCTTCGCAAACCCGCGTGGCGCGCATCGACGCACTGAAGCGCGCTTCCGATCTGGCCAAACAGTGCGGCATTGAAGCCGTTCACACGCACTGCGGATTCATTCCGGAAGATCCCAATCAGCCGCTCTATACAGACACGGTAAGAGCAATCCGCGAAGCGGCGAGCCATTGCAAGGCCAACGGCCAAACCTTCTTAATGGAAACCGGCCAGGAATCGCCGGTCACGATGCTGCGCGCAATTCTCGACACCGGCCTCGACAACCTCGGAGCGAATCTGGATACCGCGAACCTGATCCTTTACGACAAGGGCGAGCCGGTGGGAGCGCTCGACGTCATCGGGAAATACGTGCGCGGTCTGCACGCAAAAGACGGGCTCTATCCCACCGATCCAAAAAACCTCGGCGAAGAGGTCGCGATTGGTAAAGGTAAAGTCGATTTTCCCGAAGTCATTCGCAAATTACACGCGCTGCACTACGCGGGACCCATTACCATCGAGCGCGAAATTTCCGGTACTCGACAGGCGGCAGACATTCGCGCCTCCATCGCTTACCTCCAGCGGCTGATCGATTCTGCGTACGCGCAGGCCTGAACCGTTACGCCTTCACGACGTGGTTCTTAACCGCGTCCCACTTGAGATAGTGCCGCTTCCGGAACGACTCGACTGACATTTCGCAGACCACAACCCCATACAACCCCAGCATGCAGTCGCAGTTCAACGGCGCATTCGAACGAATGGCCGCCTGCAGATTTCGATGATGCAGCGTCAGATCCTCCGCACCCTTCTTCACATACGTGATGGGCTGCATGTCCTTCTCGTAATCTTTTTCGGGCTTGATCGTAAAGCCGGTGGGCGTGAAGTACAACGTCGCTTTGTGCCCGCGAATCATGTGATCCACCGGCGCCTCGTTGGCCATCGACGAAATCAGTTGCATGGTCGGCCCGCCCGGATAATCGGCCAGCACATTGAATGTATCCGGAATCTCAGCGATGCTTTGCTTGAATTCGAACTTTCCGCCGGTCGCCACCACATACTCCGGATAAGTCAGGTTCAGCGCCCTCAGCAACCGCGTCGCGCGATGGATAAATAGATCGGTCGCGATTCCGCCCGAGTAATCCCAATAGCGGCGCCACCGGAAATACCGCTCCGGATCCCACGCGCGCTTCGGCGCCGGCCCCAGCCATGCTTCCCAGTTCAGATTCACTCCCGGCTTCGCATCGGGATCGATGGGGTATTCGTCGCCGGCCCAGAAATCGCCCTGATAATTGCGTGAGTAATCGATCTGCGCCAGTACAATCGAGCCCAGTTCGCCGGCTTTGACGTGCTCGTAGGCCACCGCATACGATTCGTCCGACATGCCCTGCACCCCAACCTGCAGCTTCTTGCCGCTTTCCTGAACCTTACGAACAAGCTTCTGCCCCTGCTCGATGGTGTGCGTCATCGGCTTCTCGACGTACACATGCTTGCCTGCATCGAGCGCGTCCATTGCCATCTTGAAATGCCAATGCTCCGGCACCGCAATCAGCACGTAATCGATATCTTTGTTTTCAAGTAGCTGCCGGTAATCTTTAAGCGGCTTGCCGCCGGTCAATTGCGCTGCTGCGTCTAAGCGCTTATCGTAGATGTCGCAGACGTTGACAATTTCAAGATTGTCACCGTCGCGCATTTTCACCAGCGTTTCCATGTGATTGGTCGCCATCCCACCGGCGCCGATCACGCCGATGCGCAACCGATCGTTTGCGCCCATCACGGCTGAATACCCAGTAGCTGAAACAAGAGCTGCCGCGCCGGCTGCTTGGACAAACTGCCTGCGCGTAACGGGAGAGATCATCTTGCAATTTTAGAATGCGGGCTGGGTCGGGAACTTCGAACGCCAAAAGACAATAAATCGCCGCTCAAACGAACCAGCTGATCACACGGATAGCTTTCCCTTGGCAATCGATCACACCCAGGGCCAAGCAGTTTCATTCCCGAATTAAGCAAACGTGCGAAGAAAATGCGCACTTTGCAAGTTGCACAACCATCCCTAGCACGGGTCTAAATTTCTGAATCATCGTTGTACTGGAGTACTTCCAAGTGCGCGCGCTTCGAGAGTTTCGATCAGACGCTCGGGAAGGCCTCTCTCGAATCAGCTCGCCGAATCGGGTGCAATACACCCTCTACATTCAGCGAGGGTTTCTGGCGGCTAAATCGATAAGAAAAGTGGGTGTGAGTCGAAGTCTGTAGCACCGTTACAGAAATCAGTATTCTGCCCGATTCCGGCCTGCCCCTCTTCGCTCCCGGTCGTGGATGAGCCGAGTTCGGGTTATCGGGATTCGTCGACGGCTGCGAGGAATTGCTTGTAAAGTCGCTCGCCGATCCAGAATCCCGCGATTTGAATCATTTCATCCAGCGCAGGCTTGCACTTCTGCAACAGGCCGTGCCGTTTCGCTTCGGCGAGAATGCCCAGAAGTCCAAGAGGTTGAAGATTAAATTCCGAGGCGACTCTCCGGGCTCGCCGCTCGTCAATGAGAACTCGATCTGCGCGCAATTCTAGCGCAATCGCAATTGCTTCCGCTTCGCCCAGATCGATGCGAAGTCCCAACTGCTTAACGAGCTCGCTGTTCGTCGGCTTTCTTAAGAGCAACCATTCCTGCCTGCGATGGTCAACGCCGTTTCGCTGCAGTTCGATTGCGACTGCAGGCGGAATCACAAGCTCGTGATACAAGCTCCTCAGGAGATCGAGGCGGCCGATTGCGGACAGATTGAGAATTGGGGAGGTGTCTGAAACGACAATCAATGCGTCGGGACCCGCCGGACGGTCTGCAGGTCCTCATCCAGCTCCTCGGCGCCGTAATGAATCGGAATGCCACGGGATGCTAAGGCTTTCTGAAATTCGAGCTGCGGTTCGTGCGCCAGTCTTGCAGCCTGACCCAACGTAAGCCTCTCAACCTGAAAAAGCGCTATGGCGAGCTCGCGCCTTAACTCTTCTTCGGTGAGACCCGATGAAGCCAAAATGTCATCCGATATCGTGATCGACACGCCGCGCCCCTTCTCAAAGCTTATCGTGATCTCGGGCTGTTTGTACAAACCGGTCGTGATCCCGACCGAAAGATCGCTTGCCGGGGATCCTCCCAGGCAGGTACGCAGAATGGCACACTGGATGCGAGGCGACCATGTTGGCAGTGAGTGCGAGGATTACAATCGAACCCGCCAAACGAGGTGGTAAACCTTGCATCCGGGGACTTCGCATCACTGCATGGGACGTGCTCGGATGGCTCGGAGCTGGCATGACGGAACAAGAATTATGGACGAACATCCCGACCTCGAGGAGGCCGACTTTCTCGCCGTGTTTCAATACGCTGCTGAGATTGGCCGCACAGCCAAGTTCGACTGAAGCTGCTCGCTGGTGAAAACCTTTCGCAGCGAGCGATTGATTCGAGTTTTGCCTACGCCGTTCCAGTCTTTGGATGCAAAGCAAGAAGCTGGTAGGGTTTGAGATCCGCCAGTGGATACGTCCAACCCGCCTCATCGGAAAACTCGACCAGGAGAGCCTGTTCACGATCGCGCTCCATAAATTCGCGACAGTTCCCAGCGGAGCTGCGTACCGGATGCATTTTGACGAGAGGCCACCCCTTCCAGGTACCTGCCGGGATACTTAGCGATTGTTGGCTTTCTGCATTCAAGTATCTCTGGAGAGCCTGAGTTTCGTGCCCTCCAAACAGCCGAATCGGGCGCTTAGCGCGGCGGCCAAAAGCAACGCGGGGACAAAAGTCAGGCACGAAGCCCGGTCGTGCTGGGCGCGAATATCGTCCGAAGCCGGTCCGTTTTGGGCGTGCGGGATGCCATAACACCTGGCCTGACCCCTTTTCCCTCACGCCGAATTTTGCAGAACGGTCCTCGCCGTCAAGGCTCCGCTACGCCGCGCAAAAAAGTTGGCCGGCCTTGACCGCTCCGGGCCGTTCCGCAGAACGAGACTCACAAGAAGGAAGGGGGAAATGGACATCAGCTCGCGGCAACGACCATATTCGTCACTGTACGTTCGAACCGGGAATGAATATGCTTGTTGGCCCCACGCTCCAGCCGGTGCGCATTCATTTGGTTGCGGATGCTGGCTATTACGCGTCAAGTGGCACCTGTTGTCTTTGGCCGAATCTTGTGCGGAAGTCTAGCAGTCCTCCTCGCGAATTTGCCCACACGCTTTGAAGGTAACGCCCCAGTTTTCGGCTCCCGACGGGAGGCGTCGCGGCGGATCCGAGCGCCCGGAGCAACTGTCATGTCGAGTGACACTGGCACAGAAACGACCCTCAAACTTCATTGACAAACAGAGACAATGTTTCATCGGTTCCTATTCTGGGCGAAAAGGAAGTGGATGTATATAAAAATACGGGGCCTTTTACGAGAGCAGCCGCCTGTTTACACAACCACCAGCCGTGCTTGACCTTAGGGCTGATGTCAAGCGCTTACCGCGCGCGCCCTGCCACCCCCTTGGCGCTCTCGTAAACGCCGATAGGAGATTCGACTGGGAAGCAAAAAAAGGTGGAAGAGCAGCGGCTGGCTTTAGGCTGTCGCGCGTGTCTAGGGGCGAGTTAAACTACACATATTACGAAACTTGTCTTGACATACCAAAGAGTGCGGCCGGGCGAGCATACGATCAGCCCAGATAATACGCCGGCGTTGGCCGGTCTGGCAGATCCGAAAAGAATTGTGGGCATCGACACGCGCAACAGAGCCGCGGCTCCCGCGCGTTCCCCGCGCCCGCCACGGACGGAGTGCAGCGCGCATGCATTTGAGGCAAGGGCTATGTTCATATAAGATATTGAAGACAAAGTACTAGTTACGTACTTGATTCTGTAACCAGCGTGCATGGGTAGCATGCGGATCGAGGTGATTACAAGTCTCCAGTGCCACTGTCGGCATTTTGGAGTTCTAGGACACTTACGCAACGTCAATAGGAGGTTCGATTTGGGAGGGCAGGAAAAGTTGAAGAGCAGCGGCTGGATTTAGGCTATCGCGGGTGTCTAGAGGCGATCTAAACTACACATATCATGAAACTTGCCTTGCGATACCAAAGACTGTGGCCGGGCGGGCATACGATCAGCCCCATATATACGCCGGCGTTGCCCGGTCTGGCAGATCCGAAAAGAATTGTGGGCATCGACACGCGCAACCAAAGCCGCGGCTCCCGCGCATTTCCCGCGCCCGCCACCAGCGGAGTGCAGCGCGCATACATTGAGGCAAGGGCTGTGTTCATATAAACCTTTGAAAACAAACCATAAATACTTACTCGATTCTGATAACCAGCTTCAATGGGTAGCATGCGAATCAAGGTGATTACAAGTCTACAGGGGGCCACTTTTGGTATTTGGGAGTTGTAGGAGGCTTACGCAACGTCAATAGGGGGTTCGATTTGGGAAGGCAGGAAAAGTGGAAGAGCAGCGGCTGGATTTAGGCTATCCCGGGTGTCTAGGCGAGTTAAAGTACACATATTTTGAAACTTGTCTTGCGATACCAAAGACTGTGGCCGGGCGGGCATACGATCAGCCCAGATATACACCGGCGTTGGCCGGTCTGGCAGATCCGAAAAGAACTGTCGGCATCGACACGCGCAACAGAGCCGCGGTTCCCGCGCGTTCCCCGCGCCCGCCACCCACGGAGTGCAGCACGCACGTCTTGAAAGCGATACCGCTTTCGCGACTTACACCAGAATCGCCCGTGTATTTCGTATTTCTCGGAAAAACATTGCGTTTGTCTGGATTTCGGCTTTGAGCGTTTGTGATTGACACGATTGTAGGTTGGTTATAGAGTTGGAATGAGGTAAGCCCGATGGCGATGAGACGTGCCTTTGAGAAGAGAGTTGCTGAGCGGAATGCCCGTGTGTACCTGTCGCAAAGCGAGGTGCCGGCGTGTTCACTAGAACAGGCCGCCCGTATTCCCGTTGCGATCGTCGAAGAGTATGCGGGGAGTCCGACCAGTCCTCTGGATGTGGCACACGCAATGCGAGTCCAGCCGACGACGGGGACCTTTCGGGGTCTGTGCGGGGCCGCAATCGCCTACGGATTCACGGAGGGGGGCTACAATGCCGACGTAATTACGGTGACAGATCTAGGCCGGCGTATCGCAACGCAACCAGCGGAGACTGCGGAGGGCCTCGCCGCGCGACGCGAGGCCGCTTTGAGACCGCGCGTAAATCGAGAATTCCTGACCAAATATGACCGCTCGAAGATGCCTCGGGAGGATGTGGCGATGAAGGTTCTCGAATCACTTGGAGTACCGAATCACGCGCTCGGCCGCGCTTACAACCTCATCGTCGAAACTGCCAAGGCGGTGAATTTCACTAAAGAGATCAACGGCGTGATGTATGTGGATCTCCGGGGTACGCGTTCCGTCCACGCGGGAAGCGATACCGAACTCATGGGTAGCAGCGTCGAAGGTTTGACCTACGCTGCTGACACTGAAGAAAGCTTGGTGCCGCGACGATCCTCCGAGGTGTCCCATTCAAATCCGGTTAAATACTCCCTCGACAAAGATTCCCGAGAAGGCCGGGTGTTTGTAACGCACGGTAGGAATAAGGAACTCGTCCCTCAACTGAAAGAACTTCTGGAATTTGGAAAATTCGAACCAGTCGTCTCTGTTGAGCGTGAATCTGTCTCGAAGCCAGTGCCCGATAAAATCCTGGATGATATGCGTTCGTGCGAAGCGGCCATCATTTATGTTGACGCGGATCGTGAAGTCACAATAGACGGCAATCGGGAGGTGTTGTTAAGTGGAAACGTGCTTATCGAGATTGGAGCCGCAATGGCTCTCTACAACCGAAAGTTCATACTCCTAGTCCGAGAGGGAATTCCTCTGCCGTCGAACCTTCAAGGGCTATATGAGGTTCGTTATAGCGGAGACCGGCTGGATGGCGATGCCACGCTTCGCTTATTAAAGGCGTTCAAGGAATTTCAGAACTCATCGGCAGTTAGGTCCTAAAAAGCCGAAGCAGGCGGCGCTCCATGCAGTAGAGCATTTATGGACTGGTTCAATAACCCGTGGGTGGTCGGAATTGGGGGAAGTGCCTTAAGTAGCCTCCTAATCACTGGCGCATCGCGTGCGTTTTTGAAAAAACGTAAGAAGCGCGAATATTCTGCGAGAGTAAGGTCTGCCAATGCTGAGATTATTTCCGCGATGCACTCAAGTATGATTCACGGCCAAAAAGCCAGCTTGCGAGTGCTCAGGGCTATCATTAATTCAAGCGCGCGACGATACCACGTGTCTCCTAACGATCTCTACACTCCCGCAGAGGTATCCGAGGAACTGATCAAAGACGCAATGGATTCCAGGTTTCTCTCCGAGGCTCAGAAGGCAGAGCATTGCGCCCGGTTGACGGCCATGGTGGGGTCACGACGAAAAGCGCCAGCGAGCAAAGAGTGATCGCCCACTCACCTGACTAAGATCGGTAATGCGGAGTTCGCGAACCTTATGATTTCGTTAGAAAGGTCGTAGAGTTGTCCGCCCGCAATCAGACCGTCCGATGGCCCGATCATCTTGTGAACCCGGTTCGAACGATTTAGCCGTGCATATGAACTATGCCTAAAACTATGACCACCCTGTGCACTTCGGCCTTACTCGCCGTTGCTACATAAATCCGCCAAAAACGCGGCAACTCACTCAACGCCAGTAACTTACAACAACACTAATGACTTATCCCAATTGCGCCAAGTTATTGATTTTCGTCATCTTCACTTTTCGGGACCAAGAGGTCGGTGGTTCGAATCCACTCGCCCGACCAGATTCCTTCTTTTCTAAAATCGGCTCTACGCACTTGATGGGGGCAGATGGCCTCCAACTGATTCTAAGAACACGTTACCCCAAACGCGCAGCCTGTATTTAAATCAGTAGATCTGTTCCAGAGCCGGTGTGTGCCGCAGGTACTCTGCGACCCTGCCATGCTGCTCAAAGGGTTAGATGATGGCAGTGGCGACGCACAGTGCCTGCCTAACCTATATTTCGGCATTTTGGTGAAATGTACAAGATCCTGTACAGTTGAGATATGAAGACCTTGAACGTCAGTGATTTTCGGGCGCAGTGCTTGCAGTTGTTGGAACGCCTGCCGGCTGACGGCCTCCTCATCACCAGGCGCGGACGGCCGCTGGCGAAAGTTACACCTGTACCTTCTTCATGTTCCGATCTCATCGGAACCTTCAAAGGCCTCATATCGAATCCGCAGAACGATCTCTTTTCGGCTGGAGTTTCTTGGGATGCTGAATCTGGACACTCATATTCTGATCAAAGCGTTCGACGGAAGCCTCACCCCGCACGAACGAAACGTCCTCACCGCAGATCCTGAGTGGAGTATCTCGGCGATCGTGCTGTGGGAAATCGCCAAGCTGCACCAGCTTGGGCGCTTGGCGTACGGGCTGGATCATGAAACCTTCACAGCCGCGTTAGACCAGGTCCTTGTCTGGCCCATCACGCGCCAAGTCTGCTTGAACCTTCGAGCGCTGGACTTCGAGTCCGATCCGGCGGACGAGATTATCGCCGCAACGAGCCTGACGCATAATATTCCGCTTCTGACCCGAGACTCCCGGATTCGAAAATCCAAGGCCGTGAAACTGGCGTAGACGCCATCAATCCTCGGCTACTTCCAAATAGGCCTTCCGAGTCGCGCGAGCCCCAATCGGAAACTCCGCTCGCGATCCGTCCAAATCTTCGGGACGGTATCGCACTGGCGCATCAACTTTCACGGACGTATCCCACATCTCTCGAGCCGCCACCCGCGGATTGAAGCAGCAACAACCTTTCCATATGCGCAATAGGGCTCCGGAGAGAAGGAAAACCGTGTACAAAATACGATGAGGAGATGGCGGTTCGACTGTTTTCGCTCGTTACGTTTGCCTGCGTGCTCGCGCTTGCCGGTGAGCCGTCCGCTCACCTCGACACAGAGACAGATCGCGCCGCCTTTCGTAATTGGTTTGCCTTTCTCGCTGAAGCGCAGTACTTCACCCCTCAGGCGTCAAGGGCGCCGGAAGTGACAGACTGCGCTTCTTTGGTTCGTTACGCCTACCGCGAAGCATTGCAACGGCATGATTCGCAGTGGGCCACTCATGCCAATCTGATCCTGATCCCCGCCCTGCCTTCCGTTCAGAAATACAATTACCCTCGCACGCCAACTGGGCCACGGCTATTTGTCACTGCGCCTCGGCGATACGCCGAATTTGCCGATGCTCGAACGCTTTACCGGTTCAATGCCTTCCCGGTTGCGCGCACGCTTGCGCAGGCCCGCCGCGGCGACTTGCTGTTTTTCCGCCAGGTCAACGCAGCGAGCCAGTATCATACAATGATCGTCCTGGACACTAGCCAAATTACGCGCGACGCCTCCCGCTTCGTGGTTTACGACACCGGGCCGGAAGGATCCCAAGGCGGTCAAATCAAGCGCCTGACATACAACGAAGTGTTGAATTTCCCCGAACCGCGCTGGCGCCCGCTGCCGGAAAACAGCGCATTTCTCGGCGTCTTCCGCTGGAAGATTCTCAAAGACTGATGATGCTACGTCGAATGGCGCTCTCTCTGATGCGCCTCGCGGTCGCGGTGTCGCTCACATTCCCGGTGGTTCCGCAAAATAGCCAAGAGCCCTACTTTTCCCTCACCAGCAGCCAGTCTTTTGCGCCAGGCTCGAAGCCCTTCATTCAAATGAGCGCGTACGGCGTGGACGCGCTGCGCTTCCGCGTCTATCGCATCAACGATCCCGTGCAGTTCATGCGCCAACTGGGCGATGCTCATCAGTTCGGTGGGTCTTACGCTGTGCCGAATGGAAAGCTCACTGTTTTGGAACGGCTCCATCGGTGGAAAAACAGCCTGCGTCGCGAAATCCGTCAGGCTGTTCGTGGGCAGTTCACCGAAGCGCCGAGCCAGCACCTCAGGTTTCTCAAACCTTCCAGCGCGCGCGGCAGCAACCCCACCTACTTCGCCGATGCACCGCTGCTGAACTCGCGTCAGTTAGTGCTTTCGTTCCTCCAGCCTGTGACCAAGACGGCCAATCGCTGGGACATGCAACAAGTCAGCATCCCGGTAAAGGACAAAGGCGTTTTTCTGATTGAGGCTGTGAAAGGTAAGCTTTGCGCCTATACTCTGCTCACCGTTTCAGATCTTGCGCTGGTGACCAAGGTTGGGCGCGAGCACATCCTGTACTACGTTGCAAACCGCACCACAGGAGAGCCCGTGTCGAACGCTTCTGTCGCAACGTTTGAAAGAGAAGAAGGCGGCATAACGGTCCAAACCGGCACGGATGGCACCGCCGATATTCGCATCGGCAACCACAAAGGCAACGATCTTCGCGTGGTCGCTATGTCCGGCCAGGATGCCGCATTCAGCGACATCGGGAGTTGGTCTTTAAACCAGCAGAATCGTCAGTTAACAGGGGTTGTGTATACAGACCGTCCCGTCTATCGCCCCGGCGACACGGTCCATTTCCGCGGCATTCTTCGCTACCAGCGCGCTGTGGGCTACGACCTGCCTGACGCCCAGTTCTTTCACGTCGAAATCCAGGATCGCGATGGCAAGGCGATTTATCAAAAAGAACTCGCAACCAACCACACGGGCATCCTTCATGACGAACTGACCCTCGCCAAAGACGCGCCGCTCGGCTATTTCTCCATCCAGATCCAATCTGGCCAGGTCCAGGCTGGCGAATCCTTCGTTTCAGGAGCGTTCAACGTTCAGGAGTACAAAAAGCCGGAGTATGAGGTGCGCGTCACGCCTCAAGACCGCCGCATTCTGCAAGGCCAGTCCACGTCTGTGACGATTGAAGCCCGGTACTACTTCGGCGAGCCCGTGGACGGTGCAAAAGTTCATTACTCCATCTTTAAGAGCCGCTATTGGTTTCCGTTCTGGTACGACCGCGACGAGGAAGAGGAACAGGCACAAGAAGAACCGAGCGACAACGATGCCGGTGATCAACAGAATCAGCTTCAGGGGCAACTCGATTCGAACGGCAAACTCACTGTGAAGCTGCCCGCCGACGTTTCAAAAGACCATACCGATACGCTTTACCGAATCGAAGCCGGCGTTACCGACAAGGCAGGGCGTGAAATCAGCGGCACTGGATATGTCATCGCAACCTACGGCTCATTTGTTTTAAACGTCGAGCCTGAGCAATGGTTTTTCAAGCCAAACGAGAACGCTGGCTTCAAGATCATGAGCCGCGATTACGACAACAAGCCCGTTTCGACTCCGGTTCAGCTCGAGCTTCACCGCTACGATTTCAAGAATCGTTCCACACAGGAGATGGTTGGCCGGGCATCTGCCGCCACGGATGCGGAAGGTAACGGCACAGCCACCCTGAAGCTACCTCCACAAGGCGGCGAATATGTGTTGATTGCAAATGCGCCTTCTTCCGGACGCATGGTGGAGGCGCGGCAATATCTCTGGATTTCAGGCGAGAACCCCTTTGGGGAAGAGGACAGCGACGCACAATCCGTGCAGATGGTCGCGGACAAGAAATCCTATGCAATCGGCGACACGGCGCAGATCATGATCGTCACCGGCGGCGACAAAACGCCCGTGCTGGTTACGGTGGAAGGCCGCGAACTCCACTCACACGCGCTGATCCGGTCGTCCGGCGGTACTGCAATCTTCACCGCTCCGATCGCGAAGGCGAATGAACCCGCTATTTTCATCAGCGCCGAATTCCTGAAAAATGGCAAGCTTTTCCAAGGTACGAAGCGCATCCGAGTGCCGCCGGAGGACCACAAGCTCAACGTCAAATTGGCAACCGATAGGCCGCAATACCAACCGGGCCAGCAGGCGACCTACAACATCGATGTCAGTTCACCCGACGGCAAGCCTGTGCCGCAAACCGACCTCAGTCTCGGAGTGGTCGACGAGGCCGTCTATGCCATCGAAAAAGACACCACCCCGGATTTGCTTAACATTTTTTACGGACGCGATTACAACAGCGTGCAATCGCAGGATTCGCTGACTTATTATTTCAGCGGCGAAGCCGGCACGCGGCGCATGCGGCTCGCCGCATTGCGTCCAGCGACTCGCTTGGCCCAGCTCAAGCCCGAGCAAATCGTGCGCCCGAAAGTCCGCAAGTATTTTCCCGACACAACGTTTTGGGCTGCCGACATCACCACCGACAATAACGGCCGCGCACAGGCTCAAGTCGCTTTTCCTGATTCGCTTACTACTTGGCGGGCAACAGCGCGCGGCGCATCTCCCGATGATCGCTACGGCTCCACCACTCTGAAAACGATCGTTCGCAAAAACCTGATCGTCCGCTTGGCCGTGCCGCGCTTTTTCGTGCAGGGCGATGAAGTTGTGATCTCCGCCATTGTCCACAACTACCTTCAGAGCGATAAGCAAGCCCAGGTGCAGGTCAAGCTGACCGGTCTGACGCTGATGAACGGCGCAGCCGGGCAGACCGTGACGGTTCCACAGAAAGGCGAAGCGAAGGTCGATTGGCGAGTCAAAGCCGGCCAGATTGGAAGTGCCGGTATCGAAGCCGAAGCGCTGACGAACGAAGAATCTGATGCTTTGCAGGTCGATCTTCCGATCCACCCACCCGGTGTGAAGATCCGAGATCCTCATAGCGGCAGCATCCTGAACTCGGGTTCAACATCGTTGACGGTGAGCTATCCCGCGACCAGCGTATCCGGCTCGCGCTCGCTCGAGATCCGGCTGACGCCAAGCGTGGCCGGAAGCATCTTCAGCGCTCTCGATTACCTCACGTCCTATCCTTACGGCTGCGTCGAACAGACCATGTCGAGTTTCCTGCCCGACATCATCGTGACGCAAGCCATGCGCGATCTGAAATTGAAGCAACCGATCAACCAGGCGCAGCTCGATCAGCAAATACAGGCGGGTCTCGATCGCCTTCACGGATTCCATCACGAAGATGGCGGGTGGGGCTGGTGGGCGACAGACGACAGTCACCCGTTTATGACCGCGTACGTTGTCGCGGGATTGGTTCAGGCGCGCGATGCGGGTGTCGCCGTCGACGCAGACGAAATCTCGAGCGGTGCCAAGTGGCTCGCGCAATATCTCAGACAGCGCGAAAACCTCGCCGCCGACCTGCGTTCCTATATGCTGTATGCCCTCGCCCTTGCTGCGCAACCCGATGGGCGCGCGCTTGATAAGCTATATTCCGCGCGTGACGGCATTTCGCCAAATGGGTTGGCGTTCCTTGGCCTCTCTTTCGCGATCCTCCACGACGCCCGGGCCGGCGCAATCGCGGCCGAGCTGGAAAGAACGGCACAGCAGAATAGTTCCGAAGCCTATTGGCCTGCTACTCGCGACCAGATGCTCGATTTCGAAACCGACGCAACTCCCGAAGCAACTGCGATGGTGACCAAGCTGCTCAGCAAAGAACGCCCGGCAAGCCCACTGCTTCCGAAGGCCGCACTTTGGCTGGTGAATCACCGCAATGAAGGCTACTGGTGGGATTCAACCAAACAGACCGCCATGATCGTCTACGGCCTGGTTGATTATGTGAAGGCCAGCCACGAGCTCAACGCCGATCTGAAAGCCACCGTTCTGGTGAACGGCCGTGCCGTGGATTCCGCATCTTTCCAGAGCTCAGATCCTACCGCCATCTCCGCCGTGACGCTCGACGAAAGTAAGTTGAACGCCGGCTCGAATCAGATAGAAATTCAATCGACCGGCACAGGCAGGCTCTACTACTCCGCATCGGCAGATCACTTTTCCGAGCAGCCCGAGGTTTTGAACCAGGGCGCCATTTCACTCAACATCCTGCGCGATTACTACCGCATGGTTCCCAGTGCGACCGCCCCGATTGTTTACGATCTCAAGCCTCTGGACGGTTCCGTCGCCGCGGGTGATGTCATCGCCGTGCGCCTCACCGTTACGGGTTCCGACTGCCGCTACTTGATGGTCGAAGATCCGATCCCCGCAGGCGCTGAATTCGTCAAGGATGACAATCTGTTTCACCTGCGCTCCCGTCCCGATTGGTGGACGTACTGGTTCACCGAACGTGAAAATCATGACGACCGCATTGCCATGTTCCAGACATATTTCAATCGCGGCCAAACGCAATACACCTATCTGCTGAAGATCGTCAACCCGGGGCTGTTCCACATAAGTCCCGCGCGAGTGCTGCCCATGTATCAGCCCGCCTTTCAAGCCACAACAGCCGCGAGAACTCTGGAGGTGAAGTGATGTTCTCGCGTCTCATCCTGCTTTTAGTGCATTTGGCCGGCAATGTTGTGCTGCTGTGGCTCGCTTATCGCTGGTTGGGAATGGATGAATCGAACAGCTCGCATCTGGTCGCAAGCTTCGCGCTGGCGGCCGGTATCGTCGTTGGATTCGCGTGGCTGCATGGCTTCGCCTTGGCGAAATTCTCGGGTCTTCGGCTACCCGAAGCAGCGCTCCGGAGCCTTCTCAAGCTGGCTCGGCTTACGCTGCTCTGCCTGCTTGCGATTGCCGTTTATGCAGTGCTCGCGTGGATCGAAGCCCGCTATTCGCGACCCGCGTTCGTCATCGCATCTTTCCTGACGCTGCACCTGCGAACCGCAATTCCACCGCGCGCCATTCAAAACGTGTTCCACGCTGTCGTGCTTGCGTTCGAATGGGGCATTGTGCCCGCCGCCCTGCTGCTCGTCGCAGCAAAAATAACGGCCGCACGCTCAAGTGGCTCGCGCGCGCATCCGGTTTCGCGCCGCTCTTTCTTCCTGTTCGCCATGCTGGTCGCCGCGCTTCTCCTCTGCGCGATTTGGGTTCCCCTGAAACTATTCTTCTGGATTCCTGGCGTCATCTCATTCAACGGACAACTCGCCAGTATGGTTGTTCGCCTCGGCCTCGGCTATCTGTTGCTTGTCTTTTCCATCTTGTTACTGGAATTCATCACCGCTGCGGGCAGGCCCGCCGACACCCAACCGAGTACCGCCGTCTGACCATAGCGCGCAACCAGCTCCCGCACTTCCGCGGCCGACTCGGCATACGCCGCGGCCGCTTTGGCCCGGTCATTGCGTTGGGTCAGGTCGGAATCAGCAAGAATCCTCCCCCGAATGCCATGAGCACCGCTTAAATACTCGACCAGCCCCTCACGAAACCAGAGGGGCAAACCCGCAACGGCGTGCTGCTCTACCCCAACGTGCAGCAACTCGTGATGCAGGGTATCGCGGAGAATGCCGCGGTCGAGCAATACGGAGACGGGTTGCAGATCGATGCGCTCGCCCTCTGTGTGTGCCGCTACCCAGCCCGGTTCTCCACTCTCGCTTCGAAAGGTATCGATGTCCGGATAGGCATAAATCACTGCTGACGATCGCAAAGGCCAAGGCAGGGTCTTCGCCAGGCGTTCTGCCTGAAACAACACCGCCGCATCGCGATTCGCATCCGTTCCGTAGACCGCAAGGATTTCTCCGCCCAGGCGCAACCAATTGACGCTGGTCGTCCCCGGAAAATAGAAAGCCAGAATTTCGCGGTAGGTATGCCTTTGCGCCGCCATCGCTTCTGCGCCACGCTGGCAGAGTCCAACGCCGTGCCCCTCGCCTCGGCCGTTCCAGTCGAAAGGGGCGGAGATCTCAAACCAGTTACTGCGAATCAGATTCCAACCAAGCGTCCGGCCCACCGCAAAGCGAAACGCGCCGGCATCCAAATCGACGCGCTCGTCACCAATTAATTTCAATTCCGCGGCGCGTCCCGACGAAGTCCTCCGCTTGATGACGATCGAGCGCAACCCCGCGGGGCATTGCAGGCTGGCGCTGCGCAAAGCCCGCTGAATATCCGAGGCCGCCAAGTGACACCCCCAGGTTTTGACCGCGCAAAATGGGTCCCGCCGCACCTTCAGGTACGGTGCGCGAACATCCCGCCAGACCGCCTCCGCAGCCTCGGTCGTACCGCCGCAACTCATCGTGTACGGCGTGAATGCGAGTCGCTCGTCGAAGCGAAGCATCTTGCCCGTCGTTGCCTGAGCCGCGGCTCGCAACGATTGGTTCACCGCCTCGCTGTCGAACCTCTGGCAGTGAGTCGTATCGCAGAAATCGAATCCCTCGCTTTTATGTCGGCCGCGCTCATGGGCCGCGAACGTTCGCGCCACAATCGCCATGGCTTTCAAAGCCTCCGCCTCTTGAAAGACGCTGCTCTCGGCAGCGAGAACACCAGCCACATACGCTTCGGCTCCGACGCTGACGATCCCCTCACGCGTACGGACTCGATACGGCTCGCCGGTACCCGTGAAATACTGGCGAAACGTCTCCGCCGCCAGCGGGGCTGCATCGCTTCCACCAGAATGCCCTTGCACCGCGACCACAACCACGAATTCTGGCTCGCGACTCGGTGCAAACCCGGCAAACCAGGCGGCGTGCAATCCATTTGCGCTCATCGCAGTGCCCGTCTTTCCAGCGACGCTAACACCCTCGATGCCTGCAGCTTGAGCCGTGCCGTATTGAACAGCTCCCTCCAGGCCCTCGAGAATGACCGGATCTCGCTGCAATGCTAATCTTCGATACGCCCGCGCGAGTTCAGATGGAGTCGTCCAGCCACCCTCTTCGCCAAGAGCCTGCAGCCGTACATCGCCCACGCCGACGCGGAACCCCGCCTCTCGCAAAGCCGAAGCGAGCTCACCGGGCGTGAACCGCTCCGCGAAATGCGCCACGCCGCCATTACAGGAATACGCGACAATGCGCGCTGCATCGAAGGGCGGCAATCCAGTCGGGTGTGAACAGGTGAAGTTGCGGCCGGCGATCCGGTTCGTGCCGCGGCACAGATATGTTTCTCTGGCGTTTAACTTTCCCGCGCGAAGCAACGCCGCAATAACGAAGGGCTTTACCGTCGAACCCGGGGGCGCCACCCACGTATCGGCATCGCCGCTGTTTTTCAGCACGCGGCCGTCGCTCACACGCAAAACCGCAATTGAGGGCGGCGACTGCGCCGCAACGCGCATGGCGATGGCTGTTTGGGCGAGGAACTGTCGACGGTGCATCAAGAATAATAGGATAAGCCGCGAAACTTATCTTCTAACGACAACAAAATCACTTCTCTATGAACGCTTGGCCGCTGCACTTACTCGCGACGGCATTGAGCCACGAGACCACCCGACCGATTTGGAAAACATCTCTGGATCAAGACGCGTTATCGGTACAAACACCGTCAAGGGTAAGCTCGCTTAGGAGGCCTTCATCCCATTTACGTTGAGTTGCAGGGCGGTGTTGTTTGATATGGACGGCACGCTCGTGGATTCGACCCACGTCGTGGAACGCGCCTGGGCCTGGTGGGCAAAACGGCATGGGATTCCGCTCGAGACCCTACTCGCGTTCTCACATGGGCGCCCCACAATCGCCACGATGCAGCATTTTCTGCCCGGGCAGGACCATACCCAGGAGCTGGATGAGATGGCACGTTATGAGGAGACAGAGCTAGACGGCATTCTCGCGGTGCCGGGCGCGAAGCTTGTCGTGCACGCACTGCGGAATCATCCATGGGCGATTCGTGACCTCCGCTTGGAGGACCCTCGCGGAGACGCGCGTGAAGGCGGCAGGTTTACCGCTTCCGAAGGTCATTGTGGCCGTAGATGAGATCCAAAATGGCAAGCCGCACCCGGAAGGCTTCTTATGTGCCGCGGACCGATTGGGAGTGCCACCCAACGAGTGCCTGGTCTTCGAAGATACTCGGCCTGGCATCGACGCTGGCCTGAACGCCGGAATGCAGGTTGTGGCAATTTTGACAACTGTGCCGGCCCGCGAGTTGAGACATCGTCCGCTCATTCGGGATTTTCGCGACGTGACGATCTGGCCGGAAGGCGAGCGTTTGAACGTCGAAATAAGAGAACCGGCCTGAACCGATTCGAAGTCGCTCCCGAAACTCGAAGACATCGATCGCAGGTTTGAGACTGCGGCCCAGGGCAACCGTTGCAACAATGTTCAGGAGATCAAAATAGAAGACGTGCAGGTGAATGGGAAGCGAGTGAATCCAGATGATTTCGAGAAATGAATGGTGACGGCATTGTTACTGCCAAAATATTCAATTGGAACCGGCGACCGGTTCGCACATCAGGCCAAAGCGCAACTCAGGGCTTGCATGCTGGCCAAGGAGCGAGGCGTCGATGTCATTCCGGTGTGGAACAAGTCAAACCGGGAGCACACGATCATCGGCTCCGATCCGCGCAGCACGCGGATAGCGGCGGACGAAGCCGCGAAAGAACTGCATTGGCAACAGCCTTATTTCATTGATGCCGATCATATCGGGCTGGCCACTGTAGAGCGGTTCTTACAGCCCTGCGATTTTTTCACGATCGATGTCGCGGATTGGATTGGCCGGTCGGCGGATGCGAATACAGTTGACGAGTTTGCGAACGGCCATCGGGAGTTGGCCGGAAGCGTGGAAATTCCGGGCGTGCATGCACGGCTCCAGATAGACCATCGAACGATTGTAGAAATCGCAGGGAAATACCTGGCGGCCATACAGGAGGCTGGGCGGATTTACCGGTTCATCGAACAGCGCAAAGGACGAGGCGCTTTCATTGCGGAAGTCTCGATGGACGAAACGGATTCGCCTCAAACACCGTTGGAGTTGCTAGTCATCCTCGCGGGGATCGCGGACGAACAGATTCCTATTCAGACCATCGCTCCGAAGTTCACCGGCCGCTTTAACAAAGGCGTTGATTACGTTGGAGACCTGGAAAAGTTTGGCCAGGAGTTTGCCGACGACATAGCCGTGATTGCGTATGCGATCGGGCGGTATGGTTTGCCGAACAACCTGAAGCTGAGCGTGCATTCGGGTAGCGACAAGTTTTCCATTTACCATCCGATGCGCGCGGCAATGAACAGATTCGATGCCGGAGTGCATTTGAAGACGGCCGGAACCACCTGGCTGGAAGAGTTGACCGGGCTGGCGGAAGCCGGCGGTGACGGATTGAAAGCCGCGAAGGAGATTTACGCCGAAGCTTACTCGCATGGCGACGAGTTGTGCGCCCCTTACGCGGCGGTGATCGATGTGAAGCCCTCAAAACTGCCTGCGCCCGAAGAGGTAAACCGGTGGACCTCCGATCAGTTCTTGGCGGCGCTCCGCCATGATCCCAAATGTGCCGCTTACAACAGCAGCATGCGCCAGCTACTGCATGTTGGGTTCAAGATTGCCGCGAAGATGGGCCAACGGTATTTAGACCTGCTGTGTGCAAATGAAGAGATTGTCGGCAAGAACGTGACCGAAAATCTATTCGAGCGTCACATCCGGCCAGTATTTCTAGGACAGTGAATCCGGATCGCTTTTTTGGCGGACGAACTCGCGCCCCAACGTCAGCAACCGGTGGCATGTCGCGCCACAATTCCCTTTACGCTGGCTAGCAATGGTGTGTAAACAGCGCTATCAAGATAATGATCGGAAGCGGCACTCCGAGCATATACAGGATAATCGAACGCATTATCAGTTTTCTCCCCTACTGAACACCAATTGCACAATACAAGTCAGTCGCGCTGGCCAAGGTCAGATTGCTTTCAGGTGATCTCGTTGACGGCCGCCGATCGTCGCGGCGTAACTCGCGCAAAACGCTCCAATAAGTAAAGCCACAAATGTCCATAGCAGGAAGCGACCGGTTTCCTTGCGCGCCGCCTCTGCCGCCTGCCTCTCCTGCTGGGCGATCTGCGCTGCCGAGAGGTCGGCTGTACTGCGGCCGGATTCGATGGCGCCGAGAGCAGTGGCCGCGTTGGGCGTCGGGCGAAGTAGCCGCCCTTCGAGATACGCGTTTTCAGCGCCAATATTCGAGTTCACGGCCACACCGCCCACCATGGCAGTTGCCGCGGAGCCCAGAAAGGCGGCGGTCATGACGAGTGCGACTGCCCAAACCAAGAAGCCGTGCGCGGTGTCGCGAAAGTAGACTTCGTCGGTGTGAATGGCGGCCCACTTGGTCCGCAGCCTGCCGGCGAGGTAACCGCCAATTCCGCAGGCAACAATCTGGATCACGATCATCCAGATGATGGCTGCCGCGTCGAGAGGCGACCTGGAGATTGCGCGGCCCGGCCAAGGCGATCTGGAAAGCAATCCGAACCCCGCGCCCAGAGCAAGCATGGTCAGCGACAATGCAGCGGTTACGAAGGCGCCTGCGATGACGGCGGCCCAAGATACGCCAGACGCATGTGCTTCCGAGTTGCGCGAAACCTCAACGCTCCCTGTATGCGCGCCAACAGATGTCGTTTGATCCACCGAGATCACACCTCACTTAGCGATGAGCCGTAGCTACCCACAAAGCCCGGCGGCAGTCGCACGGGACTGCGTTCCTTCCTAAGAGATTTCGTCAGCGGCATTTTGATTTCCCGATTTTACGAACCGAGAGTCCTTGGTACCTTGGTGCCCGTAACGGCTACCAAGAGAGTAATCGCACCACGGATGACCAGCGCGGCTCGCGAGGCACTGCAACGACGCGCCGGATTGGCGGCAGTCGACCAATGGGAAAAGCAGCACGGAAGCTTCAGCGCAGACGAGACGGATCAGGCCCGCCGCCGCGTGCGTGCGCAACTGCGAACCGCCCGAAGGATCCGGCGACCGCCGTGAGCAACGTTGTGTACGACGCAGCGGTTCTCGTCAACGCGGATAAGAACAACCGGAGCGCATGGGCAGAACACAAGGCGCGTTTGGAACTCGGTCTTATTCCATCGGTTCCTACAGTCGTCATCGCCCAGGTCAGCCGGTCGCCACAACAAGTCCAGCTCCGGCGCTTTTTAACCGGGTGCGCGGTCGTTCCTCTTGACGAAACAGAGGCACATGAAGCAGGACGGCTGCTCGGCAGGACCAGAACAGTCGATATCGTTGACGCCGTCGTGGTGACGGTCGCGGTTCGCAAGCAAGCGATCATTCTTACAGGCGACCCAGCCGACATCAAACGTCTGGTCAGGGCTTTCGATCGGCTGAATCAGCCTTTCAGTACCGAAGCACCGCGATTACTCCCCACAAGTCCACTTCGAGCAAGAGTTCATCCGTGAGGCTCAAGGCCGAGGTTATCGTTAACCGCATTACGCAATCCCTGTTTGCAGCCCAGATACCGTTCCGTCATCTGCACGCTGATGTGTCCGAGCAGGAATTGGATCTGCTCAAATTCTCCATCGGCCAGGAAGCCGTGTTGGCCGCCAATCTCAGCAACGCCGACTTCCCGTAAAAGTGGATTGCTCTATACTTGGCCGTATTTCGCGGGCGTGCCCGGCGGAACCCGCTGTGTGTTTATTGGCGAGGGCATCCGGGAATGGAAGGAACGACCCGAAAGAGGCACGCGTCCCTGGCTTACCCGTGGAAGTGCCGACAGGGAGCAGAGACAAGAACCGAAAAACTCGCATTGTCGCTCTGAATGTAATTCTGCCCGACCGCCATCGACCCGACGTTCGAATTTTTCGCAGACACTGAAGCTACTGTAGGCGGTGGGAGGATCGATCGCATGCGCGTCGTAGTTGTTGGGGCAGGAATTGGGGGACTCGGAGCCGCTGTAGCGCTGCGGAGAGTTGGTATCGAACCGCTTGTCGTCGAGCGCGCTACGAGCATTTGCGAGGTCGGCGCAGGACTGTCCATCTGGTCGAATGCCATTAAGGCGCTTCGGGAGCTCGGCCTCGAGGACAAGACAGTGGCTTCCGCGTCAGTGATTCACAGGACCGTGATTCAAACACGCAAGGGACGTTTCCTCGCAAGAACTGAAATCGGCGAGCTGAGTAAGCTAGCCGGAGCACCATGCATTTGCATTCACCGTGGAGTTCTACAGAAGACGTTGCTGGAAACACTACCGCTAGGTTCCGTACGAACTGGTGCCCTCTGTGCTGGATTCGAGGATTCAGCAGTGGTTTTGAGGAGCGGTGAACGTATCGGAGCCGATGTTGTTGTTGGTGCGGACCGCATATCGTCTGTCATCCGTCAGCAGCTGCATGGGACGCGACCGACTAGGTATGCAGGTTGCACATGCTGGCGCGGGATTCGCGATGCTGTTCCCGGGTTGCCGAAGGATTCAGCCTTGCTCGCCATGGGTGGAGGATCGCAGTTCGGCGTGTGGCCCTGTGGCCCGGGGAAAATCTATTGGTTCCTAACGAAGAACGTACCTCCCGGAACTGTGCAATCAAAAATGAGTGCCCTTGCCGCGTGCTGCGGTTGGGCGGCCCCGGTACCGGAGATTGTCGCGGGCACGCCCGAGAATGCGATTCTGCAAAATGACATCATCGACCGGCCCCCGCTACCGTGGTGGGGCCGCGGGACCGTCACTCTGTTAGGAGATGCGGCGCATCCAACGACTCCGAATCTTGGGCAAGGAGCGTGTCAGGCACTCGAAGACGCAGTCGTCCTGGCGCACTGCCTGAGCGAAACTCGTCCGATCGAAGCATCGCTCCGCAAGTATGAAGCCATGCGTCTTGCACGCACTACGGAGATCGTTCGCACTTCGTGGCAAACGGGGAAAGTCCTCCAACTTGATTCGCCGGCGCTGGAGTGGTTGCGCGACTGGTTCATCGGCACGCAACTCAGCTCACGCCTGGGATACCGCATCTTCACGAGCCTTCTGACCTACAAACTCCCAAAGCTCCAACCACCGGACGCCTTGACCCTCACGAAGCAGGATGAGACAAGTCGACCTAGGTCGGATGTGGTCGGTCCCATATAGACACAGATCATCCTACAGTGACAGAGCCGCTGTAGTCGGGAGGGCTTTACGAACGAAGCCGTGGATCGGTTACCTGGAACTTGACAAACATTATGATAGGCCCCGGCAGACATAGTGGGTCCAAACGTTCTGAACACCTGGATACACGGCGATCTCTTCACCATCAACATGCTGGGCATGGCACACCCGGAGTTCAGCTCCATGTTTCGACGGAGGGAGAGTGCGCAGCGCTTTGCGGAAAATCAGGTAGCCGATTACGCACGGCCTGATGCCAACACGAGTTATGCCTGGGTTGCACTCTACACTTTGAAGTTCCTGGATGCCTACCTGAAGCACGACGGTTCTCCGGCGCACATGACCGCGCGATTTCAGTGAGCGTTTTCTCAAGCGCGGGTCCGCACCCCGCACGCGCCTACCGGAAGTTCTCGATCAGCATCAGTTGGCTGCCGGACAACTCGCTCTTTACGAACAATAGCCAATGCTCATCCGGAGATACAGCGAGACCGCCGATGGCCGGAACTGGAAGTGTGCCGACGGAAGTTACCGCACCCGTTTCGAAATCAACTAACCGCAAAGGAGTTGCGCCCACACCATACGAGGACGCGACGTACACACCGCGGCGACCCATCGCGAAGGTCAATTCGTCTATGGGCGCAAGAATCTGTACATCGTTTCCGCCAGCGGTCGGCACGCGCCAGAGGCCCCGCATGTTGCCACTTAAGTAATAGAGATACGTCCCATCGGGTGACTCCATCTGATTGCTTCCGCCGTTCTTTGTGACCTGGACTTCGGCGCCACCTGAGGCCGGAATCTTCAAGATCTGCGGACCGCTGGTGCGAACCGAGCAGTAGTAGATCCATTTGCCATCATGGGACCAACTGGGCCGTATGCTCTCTCCTTCGCCTTGCGTGAGGCGGACTGGTTTGCCCCCTCCCGATCCGATTGCATAAATGTTCCATCGTCCAGATATATTGCTGTCGAAGGCAATCTGCCGATCATCGGGGGACCACCTCGGCGTACCTGACCAAGCCTTCCCGAAGGAAGTGAGCTGAACCGGCTGCGAGCCGTCGGCGTTCGATGTCCAGATCTCTTCCGCTCCACTTCTCTCCGATTCGAACGCGATACGTTTTCCGCTGGAAGAATAGCTTGGCTTGGCCTCCGATGCAGTGGACGCGATAAACGACGAGGCATTCTGAAGGTGAGGGCTGTTCAGATCGAGCCGCCAAATATCTTCGTCAATTGAATAGTGCGTGAACACAAGGCGTTGGGCAGTTTTTGAGACTGCCACTTCTCCCGGATGATCATCCCCCAGGTTGAGCCGCACGGGTTGGCCACGCACTTCGACCGGGACCCTCCACATTTCCGCACGGCCCCGCCGGTCAGAGGGAACCACCAGGTACCGCCCCTCGGCATCCCACGCTATTCCGGGAATGAAGCTTTCGTCGAAATGCACCAATCGGGGCGAGCCGGCAGGCATCATGTCAGGGGAGAGCGGAACTACAAAGAGTCGATCCCTTGGCGACTCGACGATTTGCACGAATGCAAGATTTCTGCCGTCCGGGGACAGTGCGAATCCACTCTCGCCGCTGTTGAGGGGCAAATTGGCCTGGTTGCGCTTGCTGCTTGCCTCCGGAAGGAGCTCTATCCGAGTCTTCTCGCCGCTTTCAACCGAGATGCGGACCACGCCGAAGTGAACCAGCATCTCCGGACCAATCTGTTCGGTTGCAAGCAACCACTTGCCATCGGGAGACCAGGCCAGTTGAGGTGATGGCATTTTCCAAGGGCGGCGTTCCTGATCATCCCTCAATTGGAGGCGCACCAACTCTCTCTCGGGGCCGCCCAGCGAGGGTATGAGCACGACTGCCGCCGTAAACGGTCCGAGAGACCTCAGGAAGGCGATGGAGCGCCCGTCAGGAGACCACGCCGGAGCGAAATCCTCTCCCTCGCCAGTGCTCAGCCGCAGCGGCTCGCTAGAGGAGCCAATCAGCTTCACATAAATTTTCGATTGACCTTTGCCTGGCTCTTCCCAGCTGAACGCGACCCTGCCTCCGTCGGGCGAAAATGAGGGTTCCTTCTGAAATCCCGGATAGCTGGTCAAGAGCACAGGGGGAGGCAAAGCATCATCGCCAATCCGGCGGGTTGCCTGGCGGTCATGTTCCCATAGAATGCCGGCTCCGATCAGCGAAGCGACACAGGCTCCGGCAATTGCCGCCCCTGCCGGACGCGTGATTCCGAAGCGCCATTTGGGCCGCCGAATCTCGGGAACGGGCACTGGCTCCGCAGGCGCATTGACGGGCGCAACGAACCGGTAACCGCGCCGGGCCAGCGTCTCGATGAATCTCGGGTTCTCGGCCGAATCACTCAGCGCATCGCGCAGTTTGCGAACCGCACTGTTGATCGCGTTATCGAAATCGACGAAGGTCTTTTCGGGCCACAACCGTCTTTGAATGTCCTCGCGGGTCACAATTTGCCCGTGGCGTTCAAGCAGCAAGAGCAGAAGCTGCAGCGGTTGTTCCTGCAACTTCAGCTTCACACCCAGTTTGCGCAGCTCACCAGAGCTCCGCTCAAGCTCAAATACTCCGAAGCGGTAGTGCGCGCGTTCCAGATCGATCTGGGGCAAGTTACAACCTGATTCTGAATGATAAACCCGTTTGGGGTTTCGCGCCATGGCAGCAGATTCCGCGGCCGGCTGTTCCGCAAGTCAGATCGCCGTCCGCGGCACCCCAACCGCAAACCGGCGTTGCTCACTCGAAACAGAACTCACACCATCTCGTTTCTTTCCCACCACTTGGACGGACAGGAGTAAAGCAGACAATACCGAGGTGGCGGCCATGGATACTCCGCCTGACTTGGCCGAGGCTGGCTCCTGACTGGAGTTCCAACCATGAAGGATCGGTGGCAGATTGCGCGGTTCGCGGGTACACTCGCGCTAATAGGTGGCTGTGCAATGGGCAAGACGGAGCGCACAATTGCTCCGGAGGTGGCGCTCTCAATTCGCGTTTACGATCACGCCCAAGTCACCCCGGCATTGCTCAATTCAGCCGAGAACGAAACGGGGCGTCTGTTCCAGGCAGCCGGGATTCGGATCGTTTGGGAGCATCCCTTGTACCTGTCGTCGGAAGATGAAGGAACCGATATGACGTACGCATCGTCTCCACCGCCGAATGGGCGGCCCTATCTCGTGATCCGGTTCATCCGGCGACTCCCTGCTGATGTGTTGCCTGGAGCGTTAGGGTATTCTCTGCCGTTTGCTCGTCGCGGAGCCCATGTGCTGATACTTTATGACCGGGTCGAGGCGTTAACGCGAAAGGTGAATACCGCCGACTACACTGTACTTGGCCATGCAATGGCGCACGAACTTGGACACGTGCTTCTTGGGTCCGCAGGACACACAACCGGTGGTCTAATGCAGGGGCGCTGGACGCCTGCGTCTTGGCGTTTGGCGGTAGCGGGCTTGCTGGCTTTCGATGCCGCCGAGAAAGGGCAGATCAGAGCGGGGGTGTTGAAACTCCGGAGCCCTGCAGCAAAGTCGTCTGCGACTACTGCTCTCCAGTTCGGTGTTGCTCCGGTCGTACCATAGCGAAGCAAGTTTCTTGCATCGCCTTCGCGCGCGAGATCAACAGATGACTCCGTTAGAACGACCATGGCCTTCGACGCATTGATCCATGCAATCGGATACGTCCCGACAAACGCCGCTCACATGATGCAATGCGGATTTTTCGGGACCCATCTTCTCGAAGCCCAAAGCCCCGAAGCTCGTTCCTCGATCGTCAATCTCACCATAGCCGACTTATCGTCAACTTGGATTTGCTGAGCTGGAATGTAGGGGCTCGGGCCGAGGTCGTTCGCTCTCACTTGCGATGAAGTTTGCAACAGAGCCTCAACATTTGGGGTGCTGGGACCGGTTCCGGGCGTTTCAATCTGCACCTGACTTTGCAACATGCGCGACCGGATGTTTTACAGGACCCTCAAGCCATGTTGCCAAATTTACCGTTTTTGAGACCGTTACACCCCAAACTGCCGCAAATGATGGTCAAGATGTTTGTACATTAAGATCGCCCACTCCTTCGGCGTCATCTTCCCAAAGAAACTATGCGGATTTTTCGTACACCCCGGCGCCCCTCCCGCCACAAATTTGTCGATCAATCCCGATAACCGCTCCCGTTCCCTGCAGAAATCTCGTTCGTCCCCCACAATGAGGCTCTTCGCCGTCGGCGAATTCTTCCGTAGCGGGTCTTCGTTGCGAAACACCATCGGCTTCACCAGCCGCCCCATTAGACGTGCGGGTAGCGCTCCCTTTTCGGGCACCACTTCTCCTACCGCCCACTGCATACTTACCGAGCAATGTGCCAGCATCTGCGCCGCCGTCATGTTGCCCCAGCGCCTCTCACTTTGCGGCTCCAATTTTCCCAGCCGCGTCTTTACCCCATTCGCTACCGTCGCATCGAACAGGTTCTTCATGCTCACATGCCTCCCTTCCCTTGAATGAGAATAACCAAGAGCCCCGGGTCGGAAAGGTCATTTTTCTGCAGTTCACCGATTGAATATCCGATAGGCGCAGCTTCACAACGACCTCTTTTTGCGAAGCCGTTTTGTCCACTTTGACGAGAAAACGCGCTACCGCTAAATGTCAGCAACGCCCACTGTACGTCTAAGTGGATTAGAGCACGCCAGCGGTGTTTTTCGCGATTGATCCGCCCATGCGCGGCTGGTTAGTTTACGGTTGACGCGCGCCAGCACTGCAGAAGCTCGTAGGTCGTCTCGCAACAGGCGATTTCGGTAATGCCGCTCGCGAGTCACTCGCGAGTCACTAGATCACGGTCGCGGCAGAAGGGGTGTAAGATCTGGCAATTAGAATTGTCGGAAACTTGTTTCCACGGTCACCCTGAAGGCGACGGGTTTGCCGTCCTTCTGAGCAGGCTGAAAGCGCCAAAGCGGCAGCACGCGCAAAACATTTTCATCGAGCCCCAAGCCGAGCGGCCGGGTGATCTTGGGGGAATGAGCGCGCCCGTCCTTCCCCACGATAACCGAGATCAAAACGGCTCCGCTGTACCTCTGGGCGCGAGCTAGCTCGGTGTTATCGGCGTTGATAGTCAGCAAGGGTATCGGTCGAACGTCTGGCTTTTCTGTTGAAGAAGGCTCGCCGGAGGTGGCCCCGCTTGAGTCGAAACTGTATACAAGTCTGCGGTACGACAGGTATCGCTCCGAAGTGAGCAGGACTTCACCGATGCTGGCTAATACAGAGGGGCCTGAATCATTTCGCCCGAATCCTGAAATTTCCAGATTGATGTTGCGTTTCGCTCCCGATGGACATTTGTTTAGATAAGGTTGCGAGGGGATCATGGGAATACCGATATTCTCAAGCCGCAGATGCGCAATGCCGTCCGTTAGGTTGATGGAGCTTACCTGAACAGCAATGTCGCAGCTCCCTTTGATGCGGCCGATTTGATCCTTCCTGATGTGGACCTTTGCCTCATTGCCGATTTTTGGAAATAGGAATTGCTGACCGACTAGAGAGGTTAAGTGTTGGTCCGGCGCTTGCGCCCAGCAGCAAAGGCCGAAAATGACTGCGAGGAGCGACGCTCGGATGGTGGACATGCCTTTAGCATTGCACTTCGAACGCCGAACGAGATAAGCCGCGAAATTCGCTTCTATTTCCAATCTGGGCAGGATCAAAAGATAACCTGCTTGCGACCATCATGTTGACGGGAAACGCGCATCTCGAAGATTGAGAACTCAAGGTCGCGTAAAACGCCCCTCACATGATGCAATGCGGATTTTTCGCGACTAATATAGACTTCGAACCAAAACGTCCTCGAAGCCCGCCTCAGGAGATGCAGGCCGAAATCACTTCCACCGCAACAGCTGTTTGCGCCTTCCAGTTCAGGAAATCCTCATGCGATCGAGCACGTCCAGAGCGCGCTTTTCCGCCTCGGCCAACTGCATCCCGGTTGCAGTAGGGTCATGTTGAAAGTCGATCACTGCTTTCTCAAGTTCGTGCGAGGCAGCCCTGTAGGCCGCATACTTGGCACTTGGCTTGTTTGCGGTAAGCAGAAATGTTAGAAGCGCGGCGATCGCTCCCATATAGGGACTAAATCGCCGATCAAACAAGGTCCCGTTGAGCTGGGCATTCGAGGCATATGCGGCACACAAGAGGACGGAAAGCCCACCGAGCAGCAGATTCAGCCAGTAAAACATAAGCGATAACTGCTGCCATTTATGTATCCTCTCGCGGAACTCCGTTGGAAGTTCACGTAATGAACCTGTCTTCGGGCTTGCCATGGCTGCAGATGTTACCACAAGAACATAGCGCCGGGTTTCCCCCAACACCACCACGTGCGGAGGGCATCGCGGGACGCTGACCAGCGGCGGTGATTGTCCAGAAGTCCGCATCGGGGACATGTTCATGATTGGTCTAGATCGGTCGCGAAAAAACGCCCTTGTGCGTACGGTGCCATTCGTTGGGTCGGGGGGGCCTTAGCTCAAGTCCTGGATCGTCGGCCATCCGTAGATTGGACTGGATAGAGACCGATGAAGTCCCATGCAATCCGAAATCCGCGTTTTTGAGGAATACTGGTGGTACGGTCGTTCCATGCGTGCGGTTCACACGGTTCTGTTTGTTCTCGCGATTGTTGAAGTCGCCTTCGTGGTTCTTGTCACCAAGACCGCACATGTGGCATGGCCGCCGACGCGGATCGTCGGTTCGTGTCTTCTGTTGCTCGCGCTCACCTGGGTGGGCATAGCGCGATTTCAGTTGGGCCGATCGTTCTCCGTTACGCCACAAGCGCGACAACTTGTCACGACTGGAATCTACGCGCGCATCCGGAATCCGATTTACCTCGCGAGCCCCCTCCTACTAATCGGCCTATCTCTCGTGATGGCGCAGTGGTGGCCCATGCTGCTGATGGTCGTCGTTGTTCCGCTCCAGATTGCGCGCGCCCGCCGGGAGTCTAGAATCCTTCGTGCCGCTTTCGGCGCTGAGTATGATCGGTACCGCGCTCGCACTTGGTTCTAGGTGTGCTCCGCCTGCTCAATCAGCAACGCTATTGCTGGATCACTCCCGCGAGTCCGCATGGCTTCCGGATACAGCGTTACTGTTTCAGTTGGCGTTCCTCCGCACCTGCTTTAGATAGCCTTTGGAAGGGTTCGGTTCGATCTGTTGAATCGGACGGCGACGCACTAAAGCCGAGTGCTATATTTCAGCGTGTGGCAGGCGCAAGAATCCAGAACATACCGGTCGCCAACGCGAACGCGATGGAGCAGGTCATCACAACCTATGTCGCACAGGGATTTGTTCTCGTAAACAAGACTGAGACCAGCGCGACGCTGCAAAAGAAGAAAGAATTTAAGCTCGTGTGGGCTGTTATTGGCCTCGTACTTTGCCTCTTGCCGTTACTTATTTATCTTGTCGTTTACGCAACTCAGCCAGAAGTGGAAGTCGTACAAATTCAAATTACCGGGACCGGCGTGGCAAGATCTTGAACTCTTTTGGCGCATCTCGAACCCGGGCACTCACATTCCTGGGATTCGCATATTTGGCATACGCGTATGCCTCTTATCGGCTGCGCTGGGATACTCACGTTTGTGTGTTCCGCCTGCTCACAGGCTTGCCGTGCCCTCTCTGTGGGCTCACCCGCTCGGTCGGCGCGACCCTCAGCGGCCAGATCTCGGTAGCAATCCGGCTTCACATTCTGGGGCCAGCGGTAGTAGTCGCAAACTGCTGTGCCGCCGTTGCCTTGTTGTTGAAGCAGCCCGTGCGGGGCGATGACCTGAATCAAGAGCAGCCGGATTACTTCCTCGCAAGTCCCGTTCACGTCGTCAAATGTCCGTCCTCCTCGTCATCGACCCCCCGCAGAGCCAAGAAGAAGAGCTGTTGAATAGGAGTTGGGGCCGGAGCCGGACCGACTCTGGAAAGCATGAAAACTAACATCAGGTTTTCCACCCCACCGCTACAAAACGATTGCCGTGATCGGTCATGGCGATTGCGGGCGTACGCCGGCTCTCCACAATCGCCATCACCTTCTGGATATCGCAAGCGCCGTCTTCAGCGAGTAATCCGTATCGCAATTAAGGTGAACGAAGGGCTTTCGCCGATGTCGGTTAACTCTAGTCTAGCGGCAGGGCAGCGTTCCCGTTAACCGTTTTGTAATATTGTCCGGCTATCTTGAAGGTGAGAAATGAAGAAAATCGGCTTGGTGGAAGACGATCCCGATCTGTTCGCACTGATTAAGTACAACCTCGAAAAGGAGGGATTTGCTACGGCCGGCACGCAGGCAGGATCGGGCGTGCTCGATTTATGCCGGCGGGAGCAGCCCGATTTGTTGCTGCTCGATATCATGCTCCCGGATTCGGACGGGCTGGAGATCTGCCGCAAGATCCGGGCCCATGCGGAGTTGGCCCATCTTCCGATCATTTTTCTGACTGCACGCGCCTCGGAAACGGATCGTGTGGTCGGACTGGAACTCGGCGCCAACGACTATATCGTGAAGCCATTCTTCATCCGCGAGTTGATCGCTCGCATCAAGACGCAGTTACGCACGCAGCGGCCGCCGCAGCAAACGGTTCGCTTTGCAGGGATCGAGTTACAGCGGGATACCTGCCGTGTGCTGCGAAACGGATCCGAAGTCACGCTAACCGCCACGGAATTCCGCCTGCTCGAGCACTTGATCATGCGCCGGGGCATTGTCTTCAGCCGCGACCAGCTCCTCGATGCCGTTTGGGGGCTGGATAAGGCAGTCACGAATCGGACTGTAGACGTGTATATCCTCCGCCTGCGCCAAAAGCTGGAGGCCGACCCCGCCAATCCTTTGCTGATCCGCTCCGTACGCGGATTCGGATACAGCTTCAGCACAGATTAAGCCCCGTCGCACCGCAAAGAACAGACTGCCAGGCGAACCGCTCAGACGTTCGCTTCCGCATGATGCCGCACGTCCACGCCTTTCACTAGAAACAGCGTATCCTCGGCGATATTGGTTGCATGATCCGCGATTCTCTCCAGATGCCGCGAAATAAGGATCAGATCCACGCCCTCTGCGATCGCCGCCGAATGTTGCTGCATGTATTCGATCAGCTCGACATAAATACTGCTCCGCAGCGTATCCACTTCATCGTCTGATAACAAGACCTCGCGCGCTAAGTCGGAATCGCGCTGCACGAATGCATCCAGCGCCTTGCCAACCATGTGCTGGGCGAGCATCGCCATTCTAGGAATCTCGATGAACGGTTTGGGGACAGGTTTCTTGATCACTTCCACTGCCCGCTGCGCGATATTCACAGCCAGATCGCCCATGCGCTCCAGGTCCGTATTAATCTTGATACCCGCCGTGATGAACCGGAGATCCCCCGCAATCGGCTGCTGCAAAGCGAGCAGCCGGACAGCGAGTTCGTCGATCTCGATCTCGAGACGGTTGATGCGGTTCTCATTGCGCCAGACGCTGTCCGCCCGTTGCGCTCTGCGCTCCACTAACGTGAGCGCGCTTTCACGAATGGACGATTCCACAAGCCCGCCCATCTCGAGCAACTTCTGTTGAAGGCCTTCCAATTCGTGTAAAAAGTGGCGCATTTTCTAACCGAAACGCCCTGTGATGTAATCTTCGGTTTCCTTCCGGCTCGGGTTTCTGAACATCGTCGCCGTCTCGTTGATCTCAACGAGGCGACCCAGAAGAAAAAATCCGGTTCGGTCGGAAATACGGGCCGCCTGCTGCATGTTGTGCGTGACAATTACTATTGTGCAGAATCTTTTCAGCTCAAATAGCAATTCTTCGATCTTCGATGTCGCGATCGGGTCTAGCGCGGAGGTGGGCTCATCCAGCAGAAGAACCTCAGGGTTGACGGCAAGCGCCCGTGCAATGCAGAGCCTCTGTTGCTGGCCGCCTGACAACGCGTAAGCGGATTTCTGCAACTGATCTTTCACCTCATCCCATAACGCGGCCCGCCGCAGGCTGCTTTCTACCGCATCCCAGAGTTCCCCTTTCGAGCACAGCCCGTTGACGCGCAGCCCATATGCAACGTTGCTAAAGATTGACTTCGGGAACGGGTTCGCCTTCTGGAACACCATGCCGACCCGCCGCCGCAGAAGCATCACATCGAGGTCGAAAATATTCTTGCCATCAAGGAGCACGCTGCCTTCGGCACGGCCTCCCTTTACGGTTTCGTTCATGCGGTTGAGAACGCGCAAGAATGTCGATTTGCCGCAGCCGGATGGCCCAATTAACGCACTGATCCGGTTCGCTTCAATCTCCAACGAAACATTGTGGAGCGCCTGATGCGTACCGTAAAAGAAGTTCAGATGCGATACGCTCAGCTTCTGCGTCGCTTGCGCCGGTTCCATCGCATGTGGATTGACAACAGAACTCTCTGGTCTGGTTGCAGCAGTCATGGCTTATTTGAAGACCCTGCGCGGCAGCAGTAAGCGCGCCGAAACATTAATCAAAAGAACCAGCGCGAGCAAAACGAGCCCCGCCGCCCATGCTTGCCTGTGCCAATCGGCATACGGTGAGATCGCGTAAGTAAAAATCATCACCGGAAGCGAAGCAGATGGCTGATTCGGGGAGAGGCTCCAGAATTGGTTGCTGAAACTGGTGAACAATAGAGGCGCTGTTTCGCCCGCGATGCGAGCAATGGCCAGGAGCATCCCCGTCGCGAGCGCCCCAAATGCCGCCGGCACTACCGCGGTAGCGATCGCCTTCCATTTGGGTGCTCCCAACGCGAGCGCGGCTTCACGAAAGCTATGCGGTACGTTTTGCAGGAACTGCTCGGTTGTTCTAACCGCGATCGGAACGAATATTACGCTGAGCGCGACACTTCCGGCGAACATCGAAAAGTGCCCCAGCCGTACCACGACCAAGGCATAAGCAAAGATGCCGACTACAATCGACGGCACTCCGTTCAGCAGGTCAGTCGCATACCGTACGGCAAATGAGAATTTCTGTCCTCCGTACTCGGACAGATACACCCCGGCCAGAAACCCACCCGGCATGCCAATCAGCGTAGCCAGTAAGATAATTTCCGCGCTGCCTGCAATTGCATTCGCGATGCCGCCGCCAACTTCACCTGCTGGCTTTGGCAATTGCACGAAGAATTCCAAATTGACGGATCGAATTCCGTGCCAAAGCAAATACCCGAGGATACAGAACAAAGTCGAAAGCGTAAGTAGGGTGCATAGGCCTGTGAACCCGAACATAACCGCGCTGATCAATTTCCGTCTCGCCAACCGGTTCATGCACGAATTCCCCAGCTTCTCCCTGTGGCCAGCATTAATACCCGCCCGAGGGCATTCATAATTGCTGTGATTACAAATAAAACCAGGCCCAGCTCGATCAACGCGCTGATATGCAGATTTGTGATCGCCTCAGTAAATTCATTGGCAATTACGGCCGCAATAGAGTATCCCGGAGCAAAAAGCGATTGCCTAATCTTTGGATCGTTTCCTATGACCATAGTGACGGCCATCGTTTCTGCGAGGGCGCGCGCAAGCGAGAGAAAGATAGATCCCGCAATTCCGGACCACGCATACGGCAACACGACGTTCCAGGTCGTCTCCCAGCGCGTTGCACCTAGGCTGAGCGCTCCCTCCTTCTGATCGCGCGGTACTGCTAGCAGCGCTTCGCGTGAAACGGAGGTAATAAACGGAATAATCATAATCGCAAGGACGAGCCCCGCTGCGAGAAAGCCTACGCCGTATGTCGGGCCTTGGAAAATCGGTAGAAACGCAAACCATGTCTTCAGCCAGGGCTCAACCGGATCGCGAAGGATCGGAACCAGCACAAAAACCGCAAGCAGTCCGTAGATGACGCTCGGAACGGCTGCGAGCAATTCGACAACGAACGTAAGTGCTCCGGAGACCCGGGAAGGCGCCAGTTCGGACAAGAAAATGGCGCAGCCCAAACCTAATGGGGCCGCATTGATCAACGCCACTAAAGAGCTAACAACCGTTCCGTAAATGAATGGCAGCGCGCCAAATTGACCGGTTACCGGATTCCAAACTCCCGCAAACGCAAATGACCACCCGAACTTGGCGCGCGAGAGGCTTGATGCCGAGATGAGCTCGTACAGCACAAGCGCAGTTAAGAGCAAAATGCCCGTCGCGAACAGAAATGTAACCACATGGGCAACTTTGTCGCCCGAAATGACCCATCGCACTTTGGCGCGCGGCCGTTCTGTAGCAACGGTGGTCGTCTGCGGGCTGTAGTTCATTAATGGATCTCTGAAATCCTTGAGAGTTCCTTCGATTTCACTTCAGCCGGAAGCGGCGCATAACCGAGCGACTGTACCAAAGTCTGTCCGTCTGTCAGCATCCAGTGCAGGAAACTCTTGATCGCGTCTCGCTTGGCAGCATTCGATATGTTCGCCGGTATCAGGATCCAGGTGAAACTCGAAATCGGGTAAGCATTCGCACCTGGAGCGTTGGTAATCGAGACTCGGAAGTCCAAAGGCATGTTCGCCGCCGCACCCTCCGCGGCCGCGGTAACAGTGTTCAGATCCGGTCTGATGAAGTTCCCAGCCGAATTTTGAACAACACCGTAGGATAGTTTGTTCTGCAGCGCGTAAATGAGCTCTACGTATCCCAGTGAATACGGAGTCTGCTGCACCAACCCGGAAACTCCTTCGTTCCCTTTGGCTCCCAGCCCCGTAGGCCAGTTTACCGACGTGCTGGCCCCGACTTGATTGTTCCACTCCGTGCTGACCTTCGAGAGATAATCGGTCCAAACGAACGTTGTACCGCTTCCATCCGATCGATGCACGATCACGATTTCGTGGGCGGGCAGCTTAAGGCCGGGATTTAAACGCGCCAACTGCGGATCGTTCCAGTTCTTGACTGTGCCTAGGAAAACCGAGGCCAAAGCTTCCGGTGTGAATCGCAACTGCTGCGAAATTCCAGGCAAGTTGTACGTTGGAACGTCAGCGCCAACTACTGTTGGAAAATGCAGGATTTTTGTGTTTGTCTGAGCAAGCATTTGCGTCGTCATCGGCATGTCGGAGGCGCCGAAGTCGATCGTCGCTGACAAGAGTTGACGGATTCCCCCGCCGGATCCGATGGATTGGTAATTGACCTCGAGGTCTGGATGGAGCTTGTGATATTCGTTGAACCACTTTGAATAAATTGGATAAGGGAATGTAGCACCAGCACCGTTAATCAACAGCCGGCCACCGCCACCCGCGGGTTTCGATACGCCGCCCGGTCCGCAACCCGCCTGCAGGAAGACTAGTGCCAGCGCTCCTGCCCCAGCAATCCAACCCTTCATGAACTCTCACTTTCCTGAATCTGTTTGGATTGTCGGTTTGCAGCGTTACAAGGATGTTACGAGAGCAATACAGCTCAGTGAGGGGACGAAAGATGGGGTGTAATGTCAGCGGGAATCAGAAGCGTAAATATCGATCCCTTACCCAACTCACTCGACACTTCGATCCTGCCGTACATCAATTCGACCGCGTGCTTCACGATCGCCAGACCCAGGCCCGTTCCACCGATCTGTCGCGAGCGCGCCCGGTCTACCCTGTAGAACCGTTCGAATATCCGGCTCAGATCCTCGCGCGAAATGCCGGACCCGGTATCGGCAACAGTGATTTTCACCAAACCGTCTGTCACTTGGGTCCCGCCGATCCGAACGTGGCCGCCAGGATGGTTAAATTTGATCGCGTTATCGAGCAGGTTGACCAGGGCTTGCTCGAGCCGTACTTTGTAACCCCGGATTTTTACATCCTCAAGTTCCCCAATCGTCACGGTGACGTTGTGCAAGCGGGCTTCCGGTGCAACGGTGCGCTCCGCCATCGAGATCGTCTCTTTCAATGAGAAGGTCGACGGCGCGGTGGAGACGCCTGCATCAAGCTCCGAGAGCGTTAGCAGATCGGCGCTGATATTATTCAGCCGAATCGCGTGTGCCCTGATGGTTTCCAGGAATCTCCTCCCGGCGCTTGCATCTTCCATCGCGCCCTCCAGCAGCGTTTCCGCCGAAGCCAAAATGGCGGTCAGCGGTGTGCGAAGCTCATGTGAAACGTTTGCGACAAAGTCGCGGCGAATCGCGTCGAGTCGCTCGATTTCTGTGATCTCATGCAACACGGAGACCGCGCCGCGCCCTTCATCAGCAACAAGCGGTGCCGCATGTACCGCGAAAACTCGATCAGCCGCAGCCGCGAGCCGCACGCGGCTCGTTGTTGGCTCACCGGTGGCAAGCACTTTCTCGAGCACGGTAAACAGGACCGGATCGCGAAGAATGGTAAGCAGAGGCATGCCGTTCATGCTCGACGGATCGGTGCCCATCGCACGTGCAAACGATTCATTGCAGAAGAGAATGCGCATATCCTGGCCAACAGCCAAAACACCGTCGACCATGCTCGCCAGGATTGCGTTTCGACGGGATGACTCGATCTTCAGCCTGTCGATTGAGTCTCGAAGCTGCTGACCCATGTGGTTCAGCGCGCGGGTTAAGGCTCCGAGCTCGTCGTTTGCCGCGGCGGCGATCGCGGCTGGCTCTCTTGAGGTCAGCAGGCTCTCGGCGAATACCTTGATCCTCCCGATGCGGCGGCTGATCCGCAGTGAAAACAAATACGCGAGTACGAACGCCAAAGCCGCGGCCGCCAGCGAGGCGTAAATGATTCGCCGCCGGACGGCGGAAACCGCATTGCTGAGTTCGATAAGCGGCACGGCCACCCGCAGAACGAATCCACGCCGGCCTTCGTATGTAAATGGAATCGCCACATAGCAGAGATCGCGATTCAATGTGGCGCTATGGCGAACCGACGCACCGAGCCTGCCCTGAAGTGCGAGGCGAACTTCCGGACGACCTGCGTGGTTTTCCATCGTTTCGGGATCGTGCTGCGAATCTGCCACCACGACGCCGGTGGGCGCGATCACCGTAACGCGAGCTTCCGCCCGGGCCCCTGCCTCGTCCACCCGCTCCTTGAGCTCCGCCGTCGGGATATTCGCCAGCTCGTAACCAACCAGACGAGCTTCCGAAATGAGGCGAAGTTCAACATTAGATGTTTCGCGCGCGGCCGTGTACCGCGTCAGGTAAAAATCCAACAGGCCTAACGCGCATGCAAGGAGTAGCAGCGCGCTGAATAGTAGTTTTCGGAAAAACGAGCCGCCATAAGGGACGGAACGATTCGCCTGCTGCAGCGCATGATCGCTCTCGGCCGCTTTGTCTATGCTTGTTTCCGCTGCCGCGATGCACCAGGTATAACACGCTGAAGTTTGTCATGTCTTCTTTTGGGCTTTGTTGATGCCACCTTCTACGGCCGCACGACGAACGTCGGCAGCGTCGGCACGAAGTTGGTGGCATTCCGTTCAGTAAACAGCACCGCGGGTCATCTGAGCGAAGCCAACTTCGCCTCATCACGAGTCAGGTCAGGAAAATCGGCAAGGATCTCCTGTTCTGACATACCTGATGCGAGACAGTCGAGGACATCGTAGACGACTTCATTCCGGTCTCAATCATACGGCCCGTCCGCCCTCATGAAACCACCGCCCGTCCTTCGAAACGGGCGATCTACAAGCGCCTGTGTTTGCAATCGATTGCGCGTTCAAGACACTTACAGGGTCGGCCGCGGGGACGAGGCGGAGCGGCGGGAGAAGAAGGGACTTTGTGAGGGGTGATGACGACCTGCAGCCCCAAGCGTTCGAGCCGACGGATGAGACGATTTTGGGTGCGGACGGGGTGCTGTTGGTCGAAGAAGTCACCGCCGAGTTCGCGATAGCTGGATTGATCGCGCAAGATGTGGAAGACAATCGTGAGGATCTGATGGGCGACGGCAACAATGGCCTTTTTTACTCCTAATCGCGCCGTCAAGCGGTAGAACAGGGCAGTTAAATGACAGTCTCGCTTGCGTGTGATCGCCCAAGCGGACTGAAGGAGAAGGCGGCGGATCCAGCGATTGCCTTTTTTGGTACGGCTGCTCAAGCGCTTTCCTCCGCTCTCGCGGTTGCCGGGGCAGAGTCCCGCCCAACTGGCCACCCGGGCGGCATTGGAGAAGACGCTCATGTCGACGCCCAACTCGGCAATGAGCGTCCATGCCGTCAGCACATCCACGCCGGGGATGCCACAGAGGCGCTCAGCGTGAGCAGCGAACGGCTCCATGTAGCTGGCCAGTTGGCGGTCCAATCGCCCCAGTCGGTCTTCGACAAACTCCAATTCCGCCAGCAGTTCGGCCAACAGATAACGGTGATGCTCAGTAACTTGCCCGCGCAACACCAATTCCAACTCTTCCCGCTTGCCCCGCAAACTTCCTTTCGCATAGTCGGCGAGCCAACCTGGGTCGGTGTGGCCCCGGATCAACCCGCACAGCATGTTCCGCCCACTGACGCAAAGCAGGTCGCTGAGAACCGTATCTAGTTTGATGTTGGCGTCTTCCAGCACCTTGTGAATGCGGTTATGGATGCGATTGTGCTCGCCCGTCAACTTCACCCGCAAACGCGTTAAGTCACGCAACTGGCGAATCTCCGGCGGCGGCACGAAACTCGGGCGAATCAGCCCATGTGCCAGCAAGTCCGCAATCCAAACGCTGTCGCGCCGATCGGTCTTTTGGCAGGGAATGTTCTTGATCTGCTGCGGATTCGCCAGCACCAGCTTGATCGTCTTCTCCAAAACGTTCCAGACCGGCTTCCAGTACACGCCGGTGGACTCCATGGCCACGCATTCCACCAGCGAACTGCGCAACCACTGGGCCAGCCGCTGAAGTTCTTTCCAATGAGTACGGAACTCTTTGGTGCGGACTTGCCGCTCACCGCTCTCCTCAAACACCAGAACCGTTGCCGTGATGCTGTCCTTATGCACGTCCAGCCCACCACAACGGCGATACACTACTTGCATGTTGCTCCTTTCGCCGCCAGACGAATGGACGCGCTGATGAACTTAAGACATTCCTTCTCGTGCTCCCCACCTGGCGGCGGAGGCAACACTTCGCTGTGCCAAAAAAAGCGTCCGACCAGCTTCACAAGCGGGCTCACAGGCACCAGATCGAGGTCGGTCTACTCTCGCTGACGGCTCCTTCCATCTTGCTCTGACCCGTTTCATCTCTCGCTGTGGCGGCCCCGCTATGAGGTCGTTACGAAACTCAGTTCAGAAGGTTTTAGAAAAGCGCAATTGCTTGCGCTGACGCATTCAGGATTTGGGATTGTGGTTGTGGCTGCTAAGCTCTATGAGGCGAGACGAAGGGCTTCCGTTACTTTGGTGGCTCCGAGCACGTTCGTGATGCGCTTTAGGTTGTATGCTATCGTCGCGAGGCCGATTTCGACCCTGGCACCGGATAATCCGCGCATCAGCAAACGCGGATGTCCAAAGATCCGGTACTTGATTGTCGCGAAGGGATGCTCGACCGTGCATCGACGTAGCCTCATCGCTTGCGGCGTCATTCGCGCCTCCATCCGATTCAAAGCGTCTTCATATAAGTGGCGAGCCAAGCCACGCCTCGGAGCTTGGGTGCAGCGTGACTTCAGCGAACAGGTTCCGCAGTCGCCGGTCGAAGCTTTATACATGGTGTAGCGATCTTTAAGGTTGGTATGCTTACGCAGCAATTTCTTGTTGCCAGGACAGATATAGATGTCGCTATCAGGTTGGTAGCGGAAATCCTCTCGCCCGAACAGTGTGCCATCCCCCTGATTATTAACGGTGCGCATGACGGGAACATATGGCATCATGCCTGCTGCTTCACAGTGAGCTGCCTGCTCTCCATTGGAATAACCGGCGTCCGCGACGACCTGAAAACTATCTATTTCAAGTGCTTTCTTTGCAGCCTCAGCCATCGGTTTCAAGCATCGAATATCAGATGCATCGAGTACAACGGAGTGTGCCACGATCAATGCATGTTCCGCATCAACGGCAGTCTGGACGTTGTATGCCGGTAGAGAAGTCTGTCGCATCAACATAAACCCGGCCTCAGGTTCAGGATGCTGCTTCAGCTTCTCAAGCGCAGTCTGGACGGCAGACGGGTCTATGCTTGTCTGTTGTTCTTCGTCGGCCTTCTCAATGCTGTCAAGATAGCGCTGCAAGGCGAGCCGTTCGCGAGCGCTGTCGATGCTCGCCACAGCGCGAAACTTTGAGCCATCAATGGCGATCCACTCGCCACGGATTAGGCCGCAGCGGCGTGCAAAGCGAATAAGTTCCGCACCTGCCGCCGTTACCGCGTCGCGATGTAGCCGTCTGAATTCGGCGATGGACTTGTGGTCTGGAAACAGCCTGCCAAGCAACCACATCAGCTCCACATTGCGGCGGCACTCCGCCTCCAATCGACGTGACGAACGAATTTGATTTAGGTAGCCGTACAGATACAGCTTCAATAAGTCGCGGGGATCATAGCCAGGGCGGCCTGTGTCTGCGGCCTCTGCTCGCTCGAAACCAAGCGCCACCATTTTCAGACCATTCACGAACGCGTCAATCACTCGGCATACGTGATCGTCTGGAACAAGGTCATCCAACAGAACAGGAAACAATGTTCCTTGGTGCCGTCCCTCGCCTCGGATATAGCTCATGAGAAGAAATGCCTCCAAGCTGACAAGGGCATCTTCTCATTTGTTGTTCCTCAAAAGGTAGAGTTGCGAGGCCAAAGGAGGCGAAGATGACACTCCTTGCTTTGCTAATCCTGCCACATGCAATATCGTTGAGGCTTCTTGCGGAGTCGATGAGTGACTCGGCGATGATGCACTCGTTGACGCACGGGGGATCGCGGGGGGTGAAGCGCGCTTATGGGGCTAAGCTGTGCGATTATTTTCGAGCAGCAGTCTGTGCAGATGCCGGGGGCCGAGGGTGAGGCTGCCAAGCGGGAGCGCCTTCTTCCCACTGGTCGTCGGTGAGCTGTTCCACATGGGTGCCGTCATAGTTCATCACAAATATCTCGCCATACGGCTGCGGGCTGCCGGTGTAAAGGGTCTCGTCCTTGAATCCCATTCGCGAACTCGTAAACAATAACCGCGCGCCGTCGGGAGACCAAGCCAGGTGCGCTTCATTGCCGTGGGTGTGCGTCAATTGGGTTACATCGCTCCCATCGGGATGAACCGTCATCACTTCAAAGTCGCCGGCAATGTTGCGCACAAAGGCGATCAGGTCTCCGCGCGGTGACCACAAAGGAAAGTTGTCGTACTGATCGGTCAACACGGTCACCGAGCCGTCGGTAAGATTCATAATGCGCAGGCCTTCGCCATCGGGTCCGGCGGTGCGGTAGACAATGCGTCTTCCGTCTGGCGAATAGGCCGCAAAGCCGTTGTTGTTCTGACCTGAGGTCACCACGTGAAAGCCGGTGCCGTCGGCATTGAGGATCGCCACCTGCGCTCCTCCATTGACGCGATCCATGGGCTTCTTGGTTCCCGCGGCGAAGTCAAGAAAAGCAGTGAAGCCTCCCACGCCGACGACAATTTGCTTGCTGTCCGGCGACCATTGCGGGCCCAGGATCAAATCGTTCCGCTTGAGGATGGCGCGCGGCGGCTTGTTGCCGTCGATGACCATGAGACTGGTGACGCCGCCGGGAACGACGTTCGAGACCGCCAGGCGCGTTCCGGTTGGATCGTAGGCCGGCAGCTGGGTGGTCCCGTAGAGATCGAAGTTCGGATTCCTGCTCCATTGCTTCACTGGTTCAGCACTGGGCTTATACGTCGCGCGGCTGTAAACAACGTGCGTCCCATCCGGCGACCACGCAGGCGGATTGGTCGCGATGTCCGTACCGGATGGGCCGACCTTGCCGTCCGCATAAACAGCGTCGATCCTTGCGCTCTCGCCGCGCAGATAAGCTATCTGGCCGGATGCAAGGACCGACGGCGCCAGTTTGACGCCTGGGCCGCTGGTGATGGGAAGGCTAGAGCCGGTGGCGATGTCAATGCTGTAGAGCTGGTTCACTGCGTCTGCCGCATAAGGCGTAAGCAGTTTGGTCCGATCGGTCCATGTGTCTTCCGCCGACATGCAGTAGGTCACGACGCTCTTGCTGTCAGCCGTCCATCTGGGAGTGCCGCAGAAGTTCCCGTGCTGCGAAATACGCTTAAGCCCGGAGCCGTCGGGGTGAATGAGATAGATGTCCACGAGTTGGAGCCGCTCCCATCGGCTTTTCGCGGTGGGAAGGTTGCTGTCGCGGTCCGAGGAGAAGGCAATCCAGCGGCCATCGGGAGACCACGCCGGCCTGAAATCGCCACCCCGCCCTGTGGTCAGCGCCCGCGCTTTGCGGGTGGCGAGATCCAGGACCCAAAGATTCGCAAAACCCGCGGCCCGCGTCGATACAAAGGCGATCTGCCCGCCATCGGGAGAGAATGCGGCCTGATCGTCGTAGGCCGCATCGGCGGTCAAGCGTTCGACATCGCTACCGTCGGGATGCATGCGGAAGAGATTGGCGGGGCCGCCCCGCTCCGACGTAAAGGCGATCCAATCGCCCCTGGGAGACCACGCGGGATTGTAATTGAGTGAGCCTGGCTGCGTGAGCGGCCGCTCCGCGGAACCATCGGCGTTCGCGATAAAAAGAGTGGATTGGGTTGGGCCTAAGCGGAGGAAGAGGACCCGATCGGCCGCAAGGCAGGAAAGGGCCGCGGCCGCGAATGCAAAGATGCAAAGAAATCGAAAAGGAAGACGAGACAACGTGCCGCTCCGAGATCTGGATTTGGTGGGAAGGAAAGCCACTCAAGTATAACGCCGCAAGCAGGATTGAGCGATTGTTTCTCAGCGAGAATACTTCTCTCTATTGGTTTGGGAGTGCTTGAAAGCGGCGGATCCGAGAAATCCAACATGGCCGCAGTCTGGAATCTCAACTGTTGACTTCAGGGCGAATCACTCATCGAACTCAATCGGAGAGCCCTCCACGGATAAGTCCCACAGAAGCCATGTCCGCAACTCAGAAGTTGGACCACAGATGAGCTGGCGTCCGAGCATAGAGTTTCGTAACAGCCTCGCTATGGGGCGTCACAAACCCCGGTCCCAACCTATAGAACCCTTGTTTTCATCAACTTACCGGGATTCGCTTGCAAACGCCTGTTATACTGATATTTCCAGGGCCGTTTAGCCTCCGATAAGCTCAAAACGCCGGATCAGCCGTCGCGCTGTTCCGGCCTTTTTCATTTCTACCGAGCCGCGACCGTCAGGGAGCGGAATCTACCACTCGAAAGGAACACCTTGTCCACAGAAGCCCAAGTAAAAGCCAACCAAGCCAACGCCCAGCACTCCACTGGCCCGAACACCGAAACCGGAAAAGCCGCCTCTTGCATGAACAATTTCCGTTTCGGCTTCACCGGCGTCTTCACCGTCCTCGAATCCGAAGATCAGGACGCATTCGACCACCTCTTCCACGGCCTTTCGGTGGAGCATCAGGTCAAAACCATGACCGAACGCATCCTCGTCCTCAAAATGGCCCAGCATCACTGGCTCAGCCAGCGCGCCCAGCGCCTCCAGGACTCCGTGATGGACGATCCCGCCCTGACCCTCCTCGAAAAAGAACGCCAATTCTCCCTGTTCCTGCGCTATCAGACCACCAATGATCGCGCCTTGCACCGCTCGCTCAACGATCTGCTAAAGCTCAGAGCCGAAAGCCGCCGTGCGGAAATTGGCTTCGAATCGCAAAAGCAAAGAGAAGCCGCCGAATCCCGCGAAGCCGCCGAAAAACGCAAGCAGGATGAGGCCGCGCGTTCTCAGCGAGCCGAAGACAGGAAAAATGAGCTGCACAAATTCGCTGTTTTGCTCGCCGAAGCCAAAGTCGATCACCAAATGGTCCTTACCAACAACCTCGAAATCGACCGCACCGCCGCCGAAATGCGTGAAAACCGCCCTCAAAAGGCTCAAAAGGCCGCTTAGTCCCGCCCGAACTCTGACTGGCCGCACTCGAACTGCGCCTATCCCCCTCCCCGAGAGAACTTCCGACCCCCGCCGACTACTTTCCCAGCACGCCTTGACTCCATCCGCTTTCCATCTCGTTCGAGCTCTCGGCATGGCAGCCGTAACAGCCATCGTCTGCGCTCAAACTCCAGCCCAAACCTCGAGCGACGCCAATCTCAACCGCGCCTACCACGCACTTGCGCAAAAAGACTATGATTCCGCCATCGATTTCTTTCGAAAAGGCCTCGCCCAACAACCAACCAACGCCGCCGCGCATAAAGACCTTGCTTACACGCTCCTCAAAGCCGGTGAAAACGCCGACGCCCGCGACGAATTCGAAGCCGCCATGCGCCTCAACGCGCGCGATGAAACCGCCGCTCTCGAGTTCGCCTTTCTCGCCTTCGAAACCAAAAAACCCATCGAAGCCCGCCGCATCTTCGACCGCCTCCGCCGGACCGGTTCCCCCGCAACCCGAGTCACCGCTGAGCAGGCCTTTCAAAACATCGACAAGCCCCTGGCCGACGGCATCGCGCGCTGGCAACAGGCCCTCGCACAATCTCCAAATCCGAATGACATCTCCACTTTCAGTGCTCATTGGGAGCTAGCCCAGCTCGCCGAGCTCCGCGACAACCTCCCTCTCGCCGCCGAACAGTTCGAAATCTGCCGCAAGCTGAAACCGCAGCTACCCGAAATCCTGCTCATCCTCGGCCGCGTCTGGACCGAACTCAATCGTGTCGACGATGCCCATGCCGCGTGGCTCGCAGCTTCACGCTCGCCCGATTCCCGCACTGCCGAACTTGCCCTCGAACGTCTGGATCGTAGCCGCTATCCCTATCCCTACGAATTCGTCAACGCCCTCAAAATCGATCCCGATAACATCCCGCTCCGCCGCGAGCTCGCCTATCTTTATCTCGCGATGCACGACAACCAGAACGCCACGACCCAGTTCGAAAAGGTTCTCTCGATCGACCCGCACGACCAGCTTTCGCGCCGGCAACTCGCCGCTCTTCATGGATTCAAATCACGCGCTGCCCTCATCGCGCCGCCTACCCCGCAGCTCACACCGCAACTCATGCCTCGATCCTTCACCGGCGCCAGTGCCGCCATCGATCCCAGAACCATGGGACTCAAAAGCCTCAAGCTCGGCTATCTGCACGACGCTGTCAAATATCTTCGTCAGGCGCATAAACAAAATCCCGACGACGCCGAAGTGATGCTCGCGCTCGGCTGGGCCTACAATCTTTCGAAAGACGATGCCGACGCGCTGCCGATGTTCGATCAGGCGCGCTACTCCGATGACCCCGCAATCGCCGCCGAAGCCACCAAAGCCTTCCACGTTTTGAATGGCGACACGCTTCCGCAGACCACCTTCTGGTCGCTCTCCATGTTCTCCACGCGTTGGCTCGATGCCTTTGATTACAGCCAGCTCAAGCGCACCCTGCCACTGCCTTGGAAAAACGTCAACAAGTACCTTTCGCTCTACCTTTCCGCCCGGCTTCTGGGCGACGCCCGGGGCCAAGTCACCACCGCCTTTGGCCCCGGGTATTTATCTGAAAGTTCGCTGATCGCTGGCGTTGGTGCCGCTTCGAAAACCTGGTATCACCTCACCGGCTCAATCGAAGCCGGCGAATCGATGAATTATCTCCCCGGCCGATCCAACGAAGGTCTCGCCATTCCGGATTACCGCGGCGACCTCAACTTCGCCAAAGGCTTCGGCCACCTGCTCACGAGCAAAACTTCAGGCTTTTTCTACGAGACAACCGCCGACGCCATCTACGTCAGCCGGTTCGACAAGGACTGGATGTTCTATTCGCAGCATCGCGGCGGCCGAACCTTCCGCCTCGGACAAACGAATATTCAGGCGCTGCTGAACATCAATTACGTCACCGACGAAAAGGCGCTCTATTGGGCCAATTCCATCGAAGCCGGCCCCGGTCTCAAACTGCATTTGCCCTGGATGCCCCCTAACGTCCATCTATCGGCGGATTTCCTCCGCGGCTTCTATCTGCGCGGTGATTATTACCCGCTCTGCGCCACTCGCGGCTGCCCGCCGCAAAGCCATTACAACGACCTGCGCATCAGTTTCTGGTACGCCTTCACGAGGACTCAATGATCGGTCGCCTACTTGTCCTGATGGCAACGGCCGCCATGCTCGTGCGCGGCGGCACGTTCCACGTCACCGGAACCGACTCGCACGCATGGACCAAGATCTTCGCCTCGGTCGGCATTTCCGAAGCAGACAACAACCCGGACATTCTCATCGCTGGCCCGAATTCCGACATCGACGCCGCAGCCTCAAGCGCAAATCACATCTTGATTCTCGAAGGCATGAGTTCCGCCGCTGCTTCTCTCGGCTTTTCCGCAAAGCCCGCCAGCGTCTCCATCCGCCAAATCTGCGACACCCACGCGCCGAAAATGCAGATCTTCTGGGAGCAACCGATCACCGTCGCCGAAATCTCGGCCCCCGATGATTTTCAAGTCTTCGCAACCGAAAAGTGGAAGCAGATTCCGGTGCTCGCCGGTAAGCGCACCGCGCATGGGGCCATTCTCTGGATTGCAACCGCTCCGGGCGAATCCGGTTTTGAGCGCTATCCTTATTTGCTTCACGCCCTCGTCGATCTTGGCCTCTCTCTGCCTCTGCGCGGAACCAATCTCTGGGCCTTTTTCGATTCCTCTTACCGCATTCGCGCCGACGTTGATTACCTCGCGCGGCGCTGGCGTCAATCGGGTGTAGGTATTCTACACGTCGCAGCCTGGCATAATGTCGAACCCGACCCAGCCCGTGACGCGTATCTAAAAAACCTCATCGAAGCCTGCCATCGCAACGCCATTCTCGTGTACGCCTGGCTCGAGCTGCCTCATGTAAGTGAAAAGTTTTGGGATGATCATCCGGAATGGCGCGAAAAGACCGCCGTCGGCCAGGACGCCCAGCTCGATTGGCGCAAGCTGATGAACCTGCAGAATCCGGATTGCCATCGCGAAGTCGCTCGCCAGATCAGCGCTCTCCTCGATCGCTTCGATTGGGATGGCGTCAATGTCGCCGAGCTCTATTTCGAATCGCTCGAAGGCGCCTCGAATCCTGCCCGCTTCACGCCCATGAATGACGATGTGCGCAAATCCTTCGAAGCCGCAGCCGGATTCGATCCCAAGCTGCTCTTCGATCCATCGTCCAAATACAACTCTGCGAAGAATCCCGAAGCGCTCCGCAAATTTCTCGATTTCCGCGCCGCTCTCGCTTCGCGCATGCAAGCCGATTGGCTCGATGTCATCGATCGCGAGCGTGCCTCGAAGCCTTATTTAGATGTCGTGCTCACTCACATCGACGATCGCTTTGAACCCGGCATCCGCGATGCTCTTGGAGCTGATGTTGCTCGCAGCCTGCCGCTCATCGAAGCACGTAACAGCACGTTGCTGGTGGAAGACCCCGCGACACTCTGGAATCTCGGCCCCGATCGCTATCCGAAGATCGCCGAAAAATATCGCGAGCTCACGCCCGATAGTCGTCGCATCGCTGTCGACATCAACGTAGTCGAGCGCTATCAGGACGTCTATCCAACCAAAAAGCAAACCGGGATCGAATTGTTCGAGTTGGTCCACGAAGCTGCCGCATCATTTGCGCGCGTCGCGCTCTATTTTGAAAATTCGCTCGAACGGCAGGATCTCGCGCTGTTGCCCGCGGCCGCAACCACGGCCCGCATCACAAGCCAAAGCTCGAATGAACTCCGCCTCGACGCGCCTGAGCTGACCCGTGTCGCCTGGCACGGTCCCGCCGAAATGGATGGAAAGCTCTGGCCGCTCGAAGGCAATCAATTCGTCCTCGCTCCGTCCGGCCAGCACACCGTCACCTCTGCTGCGATCCGGCCGCCGGTAACCATCTCCGATTTTAACGGCGATATTCGTTCGGCCGTTGCGAGCGGCACCGAAATTCAGCTTTCCTATTCCAGCCGCAGCCGCGCCGTCGCCATGCTCGGCTCGCCTGTGTCTTCCATCAACATTGATGGCGCGCCGTTCTGGAAATCCGGCAGCTCCGCTTCGACTTCCGTCCTATTGCCGGCTGGCCAGCACGTCGCTACTTTTTATCCTTAATCCGCCCTGCGCTTCAAATCGCTCGAGCATTTCGTGTTCGGCCGCTCTATCCAGGCTCTTGATCGCGTCAGTCACAAGTTCGACGCGCTCCCCCATTTGCAGCAGCCCGAACGCGGCGCATTGCACGCACACTTCTGTGACTACCCCATAAACCACGTACCGGTCGGCTGCAAGTAACTCGATGAGCGGCTTGAGGTTCGGGTTTGTGAAGCAATCGACGTGCTGCTTTTCAACGATGATCTGCGGCGCATCCTTCGCCTCGTTTGGATCGTTGAGAATCACTCGGCCGTTCAGCAGCGTCCCCGCGGTCTTCTGCTGTCCCGTGGTATCTCTAACGCAGTGCGGTTTCCAGGTCTGAAATTCCGGGTCGTTCTCCGAATGAGCATCGGCCGTCGAGATGATCTGGATCTGATTGGCCCGTGCGAAGCTCGTCAGCTCAGTCAATCTTTTGACGATCTCTTCCGCTCCGGGCACATAGAGCGCTCCGCCCGGATACAGAAAGTCAAGCTGCGTATCGACGTCGAAAAAGACCGTCTTCATGATTCAATCGCGCACCAGCACGTGTACGTCTCGAATGCTTTCCGCCATCTCGAGCAGTCGCGGACTGATCTCGACCGGATACGGCGCGCTCTCTTTAAGAGCCCGCAGCTCTCTCGGCAGCGCCGCAATCGCGGACTTCGCATGCTCCTGAGTCCCGTGCAACGAAGGCCGCGCCTCCACTAACTCGCCATCGTGAAGCACCGGCCGGATCAGCGGCTCGCCTTGAAAGCCGTCATTGCATTCGCCGTAGAGCGCAACCACATCGCAATCGGGATATCGATAGATCTGCTTCGCGCCCGGAAGCGTCGCCTTCTCATCGCTGAATTTGGCCGTGTAAACCAGTTCGTCCCGGCGCTTCAGTTCCACCAGCTTATAAACCGCCGAGAGGGTCGGAGCATCGGACGATGTCGCGAGCGCAGTGCCCACCCCGAACGCGTCGATGCACGCGCCGGACTCCACCAACTCGGCCACGCGATGCTCATTCAGATCGTTCGTCGCAAAGATCTGCGCCTTCTGCAGCCCGGCCGCATCCAGAATGCGCCGCACTTGGTGCGAAAGCGCAACCAGGTCGCCCGAATCCAACCGCACGCCCCAGAGCGGCCCGCCCAACCGTGCCGTCAGGCGAGTAGCTTCGATCGTGTCGTACGTATCCAGCAGAAAGACCGTCGAATCGCCCAGCAACTGCTGCAACGTTCGAAACGATTCTTCTTCGCTCGGAAACGCCATGGTCCACGAATGCGCGGCGGTTCCGAATACCGGAATGCTATAGCGCATGCCCGCTTCCGTATTACTCGTTCCCGCGCATCCCGCGACGTAAGCCGCGCGCCCGGCCAGCACGCCGGCAGCCGGCGAATGCGCCCGTCGGCTTCCGAATTCGACAATCGGCCGGCCTTCCCCGGCAATTACGCAGCGCGCGGCTTTGGATGCAATCAACGTCTGGAACGCAAACGTCGAGAGCAAATACGTCTCGACCAGTTGCGCCTGAATGAGCGGCGCGCGCACGATTGCGATCGGTTCGTTCGCAAACACCGGCGTCCCTTCCTGCACCGCAAACAGATCGCCCGTAAACCGCAGGTCGGCCAGGAAATCGAAGAACTCTGGCGGTGCGTTCCGAAACTGCTCGAGCCCCCGCAAATAATCGATCTCATCGCGCCGAAACTTCAAATCCGCGAGATATTCGAGGGCCTGCTGCAAGCCCGCCGCAACCAGAAAGTTGCGTTGTTCGGGCAGCTTTCGAACCGACAACTCGAAGGTCGCAACCTCATCCGCTTTCCCGGCCGCGAAGTATCCCGCGGCCATCGTGAGCTGGTAGAGATCTGTATTGAGAGCGGACATTTTGAGCCGCCGAAGCGAGCTTATTTTTTGGTGGGGGTTGCCGGCTTAATCGCCTTGCTAGCTCCCAGGATATCGTCAACTGATTTCGCGTCCACCTGGTAAAGCGCCGGTTCGTTCTCGCGCCTCGCGATGTAGCCGTCCGCAACCTTCGCAAGTTCGGCTTTCTCCACCCGCTTGCCGTCGTTCGAAGTCACCGTAATCGCCAGTTCCGGGGTTGTAAAACCGTTCGTCACGAACTTCGTGGCGGAGAGATCGCGCAGCTTGTCGATGAAGCTCTGAACGGAACCGGAGTCCATCGTCTGGTTTCCGAGCTTCCAATCGGAGCCGCTGCGGACGTAAACTTTATCGCTTCCGCTCCGCTGCAGTTCGATCTTGGTCGGATCGCTAAAGCCGAAATCGAAGATTTTCTTGTTCCGGAAGTCATCGAGCGGCTTTTCGATTTCTTTACCTAAATCGCTCGAAACCTTGTAAATGCCGGCGACCGCGCTGCTCTTTGCAAAGTAGTCATCTTTGTTCTTATGAATATCGAGCGTCTGCGTACCCGCCGCATCGCTCACCTTCACCGTTGCGACCGGCTGACCCGCTGCATAGTCCGCGGCGGCCTTTTTCGCGTCTTCCGCACTGGTCGAAAGATCCATCTTCGCGTCTGTCAGCTTGCGAAGCAGCTCTTCCACCTGAAAGCTGTCCGCGCGATACGGCTCCGGCTTCAGGATCTCCCAGTCATTCTGATTATTCTTGCCGAATTCAACATCGGACTTCGCAGAAGCCAGCTCCACACGCGTCAGCTTGTTCGAATCGAAGGTCAACAGCCGCTTGTCGCGGAGGTCCTTGGCGGTCTTATCGAGCGAAGTCTTTACGCCCGACGACACTGCGTACACCTTCGGATCGCTTCCGACTCGCGCGTAAACCAGCGACCCGGCAGGCACATCGTCGCCGAAGAACAGCTCTTTCTTCTTGCCGTCTTTTTCGTCGACCGTCACTGTGAGGCTCGGGTTGTTGAGCCCGTATTGCGCAAGGTCTTTGGGTTTATCCTCGACTACGTTGTCCGCCGTAACCGGACTTAAAGCCGAAGCGAGGCTGCTCGCGGCGTCCTGATCCGCCCGCCAAGCCTCTGGCGCGGTAATCTGCCACTTCCCATTCTGGTTCTGAAGCACGACCGTAGAGCCGTCCTTCTTTTTCAAATCGATCTGCTTGATCTGCGCTACCGGAATGTCGGCCAGCTTCGGCGAAGGCGGCACGTTCGGTGTTTGAGCCGATTGCGGATGCTTTTTCGCCCACCACACCGCTCCGCTGAGAGCAGCGAGCAGAACGGCTGCTATCAGAAGGTTGCGTTGTTTCATGCCGCTCTGCGCTTCAGGAAGATAAATACGCCGGCCACGATGATGATCAACGGTATGGCGATCAGGTCGGTATACGCGAACGTGTTCATCTGTCGTTGCGTGGCATTCAATCGCCGGTCTTCTGCTTCCTTCGGCCGAATCGAGATCAAGTCTTCGTCCGAAGAAAGCCAATTAATTGCGTTGAGCGCGAGGTCGCGGTTGGACTGAAATCCTAACATCGAATTCGTCAGGAATCCCGAGTTTCCGATCACCACAAAGCGGCCCGCATCATTCGGCTTGCCGGTGTTGTAAGTGCCCGCGGCGCCGAGTACGAACGGACCTTTCTTGTTCTTCGGATCGTTCGGATTTACCTCGTTACTGTGCAGATCGGTGGTTGCAATCGCCCGGTCGGTTGTCGAAAACAGCTTATCGACGGTACTCTTGCCAGTGTTCGCCACAGTCAGCGAGCGCGCGACCGGGAAACCGGTAAAGCTGTCTTTCAGATCACTGACGATAGGCTGCGACTCGTAATGGTTAACCAGCGGAATCTCTGGTCCGAATCCGAAGAGCTGTCCCATGGGGTTTTCTTCCAGGACTAAATCGTTATCGAGCGTTACGCCCCAGCTCTTCAAAAGATCGGCGAGACCGGTATTTTCCGCCACATGTTCTTTCGCGAAATCTAGCGGTGGATCAAGCAGGAACATCGCCCTGCCGCCGTTTTCTACGTAGTTCTTGATCGCGGCCACCTCGTTCGGCGTGTAATCCGCCTGTGGTCCCGCGATCACGAGCACATTGCACCCGTCTGGAACGGCAGTTTTGTCGATCAGCGTCATGGACTCAGACTGGTAATTGTCGCGCTCGATTAAAGTCTTGAATTGAGAAAGCCCGTCGCTATCGGTGGCATCGAGCGGGTGCTCGTGGCTCCCGGTCACGAAGCAAACTTTACGCACTCCCTTCAAGTCTTTAAGAAACGCGCCGGTGATACCTTCTTCCGTAAGCGCTTTCGCTTCTTCACGCCGCGGGCCGATCTCTACAAACGCCGTTCCGGCGTAGCGCAATCCATATGCGCGCGCTACAGTGGGCTGTTTCTGATAATCAATATACTGAATGTGTATCTTTGGAGATAAATTCTTATAACGGTCGAGCATACCGCGAGCCTGCTCGAAGTTACTCGCTTTATCGATGTAGGTGATCGTCGCGTCGGTCTTCAGGTTCTTGACAACCTTCTGAGTTTCCTGCGAAAGAGTAAACCGCTTGTTACTCGTCGTGTCGAATGTCTTGTTATATCGGTTGCCTAGCCAATTCACAATTACAAGAATTGCGATGACCACGATGGTATAGAGCATCGAGGTTGCGCCGTAACGCGCCTGGCGCGCGGCAATCGTATCCCGATGCGTTACAAATTTCGGATTGGATGCTGTCGTTTCCGGTTCTGCCATTATGCCCTCCACCGCAGAGATTCAAGAGAGCGGCTGGTTAAAAACAGACCGAAGAAAATCATAGAGAGGTAATAAATCAAATCTTTCGTATCGATCACGCCGCGCGAGAAGCTATCCATGTGGCTGACGATCGACAAGTAGTTCAGGACCTGAACCGTATCGGAGTTGCCGAACGAAGTTGTCCAATTTAAGATCCACAACACAAGGGCAAGAGCGAAGCCGATTGCCCCTGCAACAATCTGATTGCGCGTCAGTGTCGAAATGAACGTTCCGAACGCCAACAGGCACGCCCCTTGCAGCAGAATACCCAAAAAGCCGGTTGCGACGGGTTTCCAATCCGGATTGCCGTACAGAAACAGGAACGAGTAATCCGCTAGCAGCACGACAAGCAACGCGCCGTACAGCAGCACCGCCGAAAGCCACTTGCCGAGCACGATTTCGATATCGTGGACCGGCGAGGTCACCAGAAGCTCGATGGTGCCCTGGCGCTTCTCTTCCGCGAACAGCCGCATGCTAATCAACGGAATCAGAAACAGCCCGACCACGGCCATGTTGGAAAACAGCGGCGCGATGACCTGCTCATTCACGTTCATTGGAAAGGTCTGGCCGCTCATCTGGCCTTCGAGCGAGGCGCGCATGAAAGCGGCGCTGATCAGGTAAGTGAAAGCGCCGCTGAGTAGCGCAAAAATAGTAAGTAAAACCCAGGCGATGGGCGAAACGAAATAAGCGTAAAGCTCGCGCCGGCAGACTGTCCAGATGTTTCTCACTGATTTTCTCCGGCGGGTGCGGTGATTGTGGGGGTCTGTTCAGGCGCGGCGGTGTGCCCGGTGGCAGAGCCGGTTAATTCAAGGAAAACTTCTTCAAGACTAAGTGTCATGGATTTAAGCTCGAGCAGATTCCAGCCTGCATGAACGACGGCGCGGGCGACGTCGGCGCGCACGTTGCGTCCGGAGAGGCTTTCCACTTCGAAAATAAGCCGGCTGCCATGCACCGGGCGATCCAGCACCTTGCTTACCCCCGGTACTTGCTCAAGACGCTGCCTGACCGCTGACGCGTCAGCCGTGTTGGCAGTCTCCACCTGGACTTGGATGCCGGTTCCTTCGCCGGCGCGATTCTTCAGGTTTTCGACTGAATCGGTCGCGACCACGCGGCCTTTGTTGATGATGATGACCTTCTCGCAAACTGCTTCGACTTCGGGCAGAATATGCGTGCTCAACACAATAGTGTGCTCGCCGGAAAGATTTTTGATCAGCTCGCGGGTTTCGTTGATCTGTTTCGGATCGAGGCCTGAAGTCGGTTCATCCAGAATCAAAACATCAGGATTATGAATGATGGCCTGGGCGAGGCCGACGCGTTGACGATATCCCTTGGAGAGCTTCGAGATCAGTTTTGTTCTTACATCCGTGATCGAACAGCGCTCCATCACTTGCTGCGCGCGGGACTTGATTTCGCCCGACGGAACATTTTTCAGGCGTGCGACGAAGGTGAGATAGTCTTCGACGTTCATTTCGGGATAAAGCGGAGGCGCTTCGGGCAGGTACCCAATGCGCTTCTTCACCTCGAACGCCTGCTCGAAGACGTCGAAGCCGGCCACGTTTGCCTTGCCTTCCGTCGGTGGCAAAAAGCACGTGAGAATGCGCATCGTGGTCGTCTTTCCGGCGCCGTTGGGGCCAAGGAAGCCGACGATATCGCCCTTATCCACCGAGAACGAGATATTGTTTACGGCGATGTGACGCGCGTATCTTTTGGAGAGACCTTCAACCTGAATCATAGTAAGTAAAGAAATTTGACTGGGCTCATGAGAGTAGCAGGAGCCAGTCGCAAAACGCTGCCGCGCTGGAACCACCAGGATAAATAAGGTGGAAAACCGCTGTCAATTCAGACGAACAGATTACCCGAGCGTTAGGGGGCAGGCCGTGACTCACTCGCTTAAACCGATACCGATGGTTTGGAAACCGGCGTCCACAAATAGTATGTTTCCTGTAACTCCGCGGCCTAAGTCGCTCGCCAGAAAGACCGCCGCATCGCCAACTTCGGCAGGATCGGTGTTCCTGCGCAGCGGAGCGAGCGTGGCGACTCCTTCCAGAACCTTCGAAAAATCCTTAATGCCTCGCGCGGAAGCAGTTTTCACCGGCCCTGCGGAAATCGCGTTGACGCGAATATTCGAGGCGCCGAGATCGTTCGCCAAATAGCGAACACAGGCTTCGAGCGACGCTTTCGCGACGCCCATGACGTTATAGTTTTGAACTACTCGGGTAGAACCCAGATAAGTCAGCGTCGTGATGGCGCCGCCATGTTTCATCAGCGGGCTAACGGCGCGCGCGACCGCAACCAACGAATAAGCGCTGACCTCTTGCGCGAGAAGAAAACCATCGCGGCTGGTTTCAAGAAATGGACGGCTGAGATCTTCGCGATTCGCGAACGCGATACTATGCACCACCGCATCGATCGCAGGCGCGTTTTGCTGAAGCTGCCCGACTAAGTGCGCTAACTCGGCCGGTTGCGTCACATCGCAAGCCAATACTTGCGAAGCCTTCAACTGCGCTCCAAGCTCTTCGACGGTTTCGCGCTGGCGCTCGCCCTGATAGGTAAGGATCAGTTTTGCGCCTTCGCGCACGAACGCAGATGAGATCGCGTAGGCGAGGCTCCACTTGTTGGCAACCCCGAGCACCAGCGCGGTTTTGCCGGCCAGCAAATTGGACATGAAAGGGTCATTGTAACGTGCAGGCAAAACCGGAATCTCTGCCCGGCAGGCAGACGCACTAAGTTTTCCGCAGAGCTGCGAGCTTTTGGTCTAAAAAACTCAGCGATCGCTGCAGGACTTCTCGATATTTGGGGTTTTGAGCTGCCGCCAAATCGGCGAGTACGCGAGTGCGCGAAAGCTCCAGGCTTTCCACGTCGCGCTGCAGCTGAATTTCTGCCGGACTGAGTTGAGGCGCGTGCGATGGAGCACGAGCTTCGGCGGCCTCGATCTGGGATTCGACTGCTTTGCTTTCCCAGCCGCGCGCCATATCTTCAGCTTGACACAGCAGTGACAAGCCTGGCGCAAATTAATGGGCTAGTCGCCTGAAATGGACAGGGGCGATTCGGGCAGATGCTCTTCGTGCGCGTAACGCGCGCGGTTGCGGCGGTCGCGCAGCGATCCAGGCCATTCGAGACGCAGATCCTGGCATACTTCATCCAGCATTTCGAAGCTGGCCGTGCGCTGCTCCATGGCGAATGTGGTGACCAGGAGATTGTCGCAAAGCAGATTGATCAGCCGGGGAATTCCGCGCGAGCGCCGATAGACTTCTTCCAAAAGCTCGGGCGAAAAGACTTGTTGATTGGGCATTCCGGCGCGCGCCAGGCGGCTGTTCACATACGCGGACGCTTCGTCCGGATTCAGCGGATCAAGCGAGCAACGTAACACGATGCGCTGTTTCAATTGCCGTAGATTGGGCGCATCCAGCTTGCGGTCGAGCTCCGGCTGGCCGGCCAGGATAATCTGCAACAGCTTGCCCTGCCGGTTTTCGAGATTCCCAAGCAACCGGATCTCTTCCAGCACATCCCATTCGAGGTTGTGCGCTTCATCGACAATTAGCACGCACGTGCGGTTGCGATCGGCTTGCTGCAGCAGCAACGTATTCAGCGCGAATAGCACATCGGTCTTGGATTTGCGGTTGCAAGGGAGATCCAGGTCGAAGGCCATCATCTCAAAGAACTGCTCGGGTGTAAGACGCGAGTTGAAGATGAAGGCAAATTCTACACGCTGCGAGTCTAAGTAGTCCCGCAAACATTCGAGCATAGTGGTCTTGCCCGTGCCTACTTCGCCCGTGAGTACAATAAAACCCTTACGACTGCGAACGCCATAGATCAAGTTCGCCAAAGCCTCTTCATGCTGCGGGCTGCGATAAAGAAACTCCGGGTCCGGACTGATATTGAAAGGGTTTTCTTTGAACCCAAAGTACGCGTTATAAATCGCGCTATGCATGATTCCACTCTCGAGGCGAATAGGACGGAACAACAGCGACAGTTGGGGTGCCGATTCCCCGTGACAAGACCATCATACCTGGATTTAGGGGCAATTGTAGTGCCAGTCTTTCGGATTCCTCATTGAAGAGGTTCCCGAAAGTACCGTTACTTCTCAACCTTGACTCTTCGGCTCGCTACAAACGCGGCCTCATCCTTGACTCTTTGGCGGGCTCATCCAAACTCGACGCGCACCCAGCCTGGAATCGTGGCGGGCTGTCCGCCGAAAAACACGATTCGCCTCGTCTTCGGAAAAGGCAACCCATCGCGCAGCGCCTTCCCGAACGACGGTACCGAGCGCAAGATGCTTCGGTAAGCTTCATTGCCCGTGTCGAGAAAAGCACCTTTAGATAAGAATCCGCCGCCCGCTCCCATCGATAACAGGCACGTTAGCTGCACATTGCGGGTCGAAGCAAGCTCGGTCTGCAATGTTTGCACGGCATGCTGCATTGCCGTGAGCTTCGAAACTTCGGCGTAACGCGCGTGCAGTTCCAGTTGCGCCGCGGCGTGTTGATTCGCTGCTTCGAGAATCGCATTGGGATCGGGAACGGAACGCCACCCCAGCGCGCGCGTGAACTCGGGATTTTCGAAAAATGCGCGCTCGTCCCAGCGGCCTTCGAACGTAGCCCCCGGCGCGGCCATCTCCGCGAAAAAGGGGGTTGCCTCGAAGGCGCGATGGGCAGGAACGCTGCCTCGGCCTGAAATTTTCCACACGAGTTGCGAGGCATTCGGCTGCCTCGTATCGAGCGACGCGACGCGCGATAAAAAAATCTTGAACGCTGAAGGGGGCGCCGGTTGGCTATCGGCGCAAGCGATCACTTTCACCTGCGAAGCGCCGGCATTCGCTTCCGCTGTTTCGACTGCGCGGCGCGGCAGACGCTGTCCCTCTATCGATGCCGCCAGACGGTCGATTGTGGAGGCGGACCACCTCGCGAAAACCAATCCGGTGCGGAGAGCGCCTTTTAAAGCAGACGCGGGAAGATACGCGCCGCGATTACTTGCGGCGAATGTGGGAATGAACAATGATTCGGAAGGCGCTGCGTTCCAGATTGCGGTCGAATCCGGGTGCTCAAACGGAATGCGCCGCTGCGAAAAATTTTGCGCAAACCCTCCCCAGGAGGCGAAATCGAGCTTGGTCGCCTTCCGCAGTTGCGTGAGATAACCTTCCAGGCGCGGCCCTCTCGCAAGCAGCTTGAAAATGCGCGGCTGATCCAGCACGTTGACTTGGTCTTTCCAGACCATATAGTCGATGGGCGAAAGTGCGCGGCCGTCGCCGAGCAGAAGCGGCGTGAGCACGGTGACTTTATATTTCATCGCTTGCCGGCTCCTCTGTCGTGGGTTCAGGCGTCTTGGATTCGATTTCTTCGACCGCCGGTTTGCGTTCCTCAAGCACCGGTTCTGCGGGTCCTGTTTCCGCTGCGGGAGTGGGTTCCTCGCACGGCCGTTCTTCCGTCTGCAGCGCTTCTTTGTCCGCTGGCGTTTCCACGGGGCCTTCGAGCGCTGAGCCGATGGCCGGCAATTTCAAAGCAACAGCCAGGCCCGAACGGAACACACGATGCGCGAACCCCTCAGGCGCAACATCTGGGGCAGCGCCAACGGGCTCGGCGTGCCCGGCGAGCACGGACCCTTCGGCGATCATCCGCACGGATTTCTTGACTGCATTCGACGCCGCTGCACCTTCAATATGCCCGCCGCGAACCAGCAGCTTGTAATCACCGGCGGTCCAGTCAATTGCGTCGGACGCCGACGGCGAATAGAGCGACAAGATCCAATACAGCGATGTTTCGCCTTCGCCGTTCCCATTCGAAGATGGCCTGCCGTTCTGCCGCGCGAGTTTGGGCATGAGCAGAGCGGGCCATGAGCCATGTTGAAATTCGGGTGCGGCGGCCTGACCCCAACCGCTGGTGCGGCGTGCTCCAAAGCCCGTGTCGGAGAGCAGGCGAAAAGCAGATTGAATACGCGTGTCCCAGCTATCCCGCGCTGCCGGATTTGCATACCGGGCCAAGGTCCACAAGCCGGCGCCCTGCTCGAATTCAACGCAGAGCGAAGACATCGAACCCGCGGTGACGTGATTGATGCGATCGACTGCGGCGGTGGTCCTGCGGGCCGTGCGAAAAGGGCTCGAGCTTGGACGATCGCGCCTCAACAGACAACCGCTTTCGGCATCCGGCAGCCATTGATCCGCGAGGATCGGCTGGCCCATCAAGATCGATTCAATCATGCCCACCGGCACGAAGCGGGCGGCATTCCAACGAATCTTGCTGAGAAACACCGGATTCGGCGTGGTGACGAGCGAGGCGGGCGGCGGCCACAGCGTCGATGGCGGCGGCGCAAACAGCGTATCGCCCTGATAAGGGAAAAGGGACGTGAATGCGACTGCGGGATTCGCCGAAAGCGCGGTCGCCTCCAGCCATTCATCGAGCCATCCCAACTGACGAGCCGCAAGGGTGAGCGCAGAGAACAGGCGGTCGCTGCGATACAGCGTGTCCAGGCGCGTGAGCGCATTACTCCCGCCCACATCGCCAGGACCAAAGCGCCACGGGCTGGTGGGACGGAGCCGAATCAGAACCGCGTCTTGCATCGACCTTCCATCTGGAGATTAAGCCAGCTTCTCCGCGAAATCGCTGCCTGCCGCGAGCTGTTGCAGCGCCGTCAGATCCCCATTCGAGAGCAGATTCGTTTCCGCGGCGCCCTTCGCGTAGTAATCCTTGCTGCGCCAGATGAGATTCAGCGCGGTAAACGCGATGCGGCCATTTCCACGGCTTCCGCCGCCGCCGAGTGCATCGTCTTCGAGCAGCCGCAGTGCTTCCGCCACCCGCGCGAGCAGAGGCTTGTCTTCCTGACACAGCACGTCGAGCACCATGCGGAACCGGAAACGCGCGCCCGCGGGAACGCGCTCCAGCGTGCGGGGGTTCGCCTGCGAGGTGATGCGGTCCACGGCGTTTTCGCTCTTCACCTCCGTCAATTCATCGTCGAGATTCTCACGCATTTGCGGAGTGATGCTGTCGACGACGAGCGGCGCGTCGCAGACGGTGAGACGCGCGGGCGTGGCGGTGTCGGCCTCAATCGCGTCACCGGAAACTTTTTCGATCCGTCCCGGATTGCGGCCGAAAAGCACGCATACTTCGTCATCCGGCCGGTCGCTTTGATGAATCCGGACCTCTTGCCCCTTGCGTTTCGAGAGATAAACCAGCTCCCCGGGCACCGCGAGGCCGAGCGTCTGCTCCAGCAGCGAACGCAAGCGCCCACGCAGGGAACTACCGGGGATGTAGGGAATGCCGAAGGCGTCTTTGACTACTGGATTATCGGCGCCGCCGATCTCTAAAGAACCTTTGCCCGCGCCGATGTGCAGGCCGGTTTGGCACTGTATCTCGCCCTCGAGAATTACTTTGCCGAGAAATGTCAGTTCGGTAGCCGTACTATGAGCAATCATAATAAGTTTCTGTCCTGTCGCAGTGACTTACAGCGAAGTTGTAAGTGGCCAATGTCTATTCGTTGTACGCGATAATCGCTTCGAATAAGTCACGGAAGCGCTCATAACCGCGTATATCGTTTTTGCGGGTGACTTGCAGCAGCAATCGCTCGAGGGCGTCCAGACTCCGAAGCGAATGGCGGGCGATGGTGTACGCGAGGCGCGCGCGGACCATTACGAATTCGTGCTGGCGCTCGGATTCAGGAGCGCGAGTGGCGCGGCGAACCGCGTTATATAAGCGGCGTAACTGGCTTTTCGTTCCCGAATCCATGTCGCGCATCCGGCTGACCACGACGTGAGCCTGGTTGTCGAGATACAAGCTGTCACTGATGAGCTTATCGATGTCGATCTCCGGCGGTCCCTCACCTCGCCGTTGATCGCCGGGACGGCCTCCGCCGGGGCCACGTTGATCGCGTGAACGATCTCCCGACCGATCTCCGCCGCGGGACTCTCCGCCCCCGGGACGTGGACCACGGTCGCCGCGCGATTCCATGCCGCCGCCAGGCCGTCCGCCGCGATTCTCGCCTCCGCGCCTTTCATCCGATTTTTTCTCTTCTACTTCAGGCATCCTCAATTCCTTTCCGCGATAACTGCCGGCAGGCTACTCTCCCGCCGCGAGGCGCGCCCAATCGATTGCTACGCGCGCCGAAGGCCGCAACTTCAACGCGGCTGTTCGCTTGCCGACCAAATTAGTAATTACCGCGGTGCGGAGATGATTCGCGTCTCTGCCGCGGCCCTGGGGAATGATTGTAGAAACGCGCAAGTAAGTGCGCCAGGGTTTCTCGATTCGCGCCGGCTTACTCCGCCGGTTACCCGAAGCCGGAAGCGACTCCCGATAAACCGCCGCTAAGTCGGCGATGTATCCGGGCGGGTAATGAAAATCGCGGACCAGGCGCGTCAGGTTCGTTTTGAGTTCTTCCGCATCGCTGAGGCGTTTCCAATCCAGAGTGCGTCCGAATACATGAAATGAACCGGGTTCCGTCGCCTTGGCGGAACGCAGCTGCGCTCCGGCATCCTTGAATACAGAGGAAGGAGCGGCGTCTTCGTCTGGGGCAAGCGCCAGCGCCATGCTGATGGTTTTCCCTTCCAGGCTGGGCAGCCCTTGCAGGTTCTGCTCCATGAATTTCTCAAATAGGCGCTGGATTTCACGCGCCATGGGGATCAGCGCGTCCCAGGACCCCAGCACCGCGAAGTCATCGCCGCCGCGATATAAAATGCTCGCCTTGCGCCAGAAGCCTGGCATGGTGCAAAGCAGCGAAAGCTCGCCGGCGAAAAATTCCTTGAACAGCACCGACAGGTGAATGTGCTGTTCGACTGAGCCGAGACGGCGCAGCTGGGGATCGAATTGATCGGCATCGCCTCGCAGAATGCCCCAACGTGGCGCCCCGTCGGCGCGATGTGCGAGTTCGGAGAGCGACGCCGGATGCGCTCCATTTTCGTCCATGGCGAAGCGGCGCGGGAACAGAATCGCGTCCTCATCCGCATCGGAAGCGTCCTTCAAGGGCCAGGAATATTGGCCGCCATTCCAGCTGAGGTGTGCCGGATTTTCGGGCGACCAGCCAATATTCTCAGCAGTGGGCAACTGCTCGCCGAAAGAGGGGAAGTACTCGTCCGTGTTGGCGGGCGCCTCGCCGGAAAATGGCGCGAACAACTGCGCGACATCACTCGCCGTCCCGGCGGGCGCGGAAGTTTTGGTCAGAAGCGCGTCATCTAGCCGCTTGCGCGCGACAGGCCATGCCCCGAGGTTCTCCGTGCTCGACCAGACCAGCCGTAAAGCACCGCCGGAGATCTGCGCGACGGCTTCGGCGGCTCGCGTGAGGAACTGATCGGCCCGCGGGATGTCTTCTTCCGCAAGCACCAGTAAAAACTGCTCGGCGCTGCTCGAGCCAAGCAGCATCCGGGAAAGCTTCAATTCGGAAAGCAGCGCGCGCGGCAGAACTTCACAGAAAAGAGTGAGCCAGGCGCACCGACCGAACAGATCCGCCCTGTCGTCCCGAAGGCTCGGCGACGGAGTCGTAAGAAACTCTTCCGTACCGAGCAGTTGAGCTTGCAGAAAAACTTGCAGCGACATGGCGAAGGTCGTAGCGGCCCACAAAGCAAGCGGGCTTGGCGTTTACGTTCGAGAACGATTTTCAGACTACCACAGCAGGTGAGAGTGGACCGTCAAAACACAATAGAGTAGAGGGAATGGCGGTAGCGATCCATTGGGGCCTGGCGGTACTCATTGTGTTCGGTTTCGTTGTTAGTGCTGTTTATCAAACCCACCACTTCGATAAGCGCTTGGATGACCTGCGCGAGTTCACGAAGTCCGAGATCAGGCGCTTGGAAGACCTGATTAAATCCGAGGTCAAGCGGGTCGAAGAGCGAATTGGCCGGGTCGAAGATCGCCTGGAATGCCTCGAACACCCAATCTATCGACCCTGAGAGGCTCTAACCTGCGTGGCCGGATCCTATGCTGGAGCTATGGTCGTTTTCATTACCGGAGCAACGGCGGGATTTGGGCGGGCTACCGCGATTCGATTTGCGCGAGACGGCGCGAAAGTGATCGGCACGGGACGGCGCGGGAACAGGCTTGAGGAACTGAAGAACGAGCTTGGCAATAGCTTCCTGCCGCTCGCGTTCGATGTGAGCAAGCGAGAGAAGGTTGAGCACGCGATCGCCAGCCTGACGGGAGAATTCGGGGTGGTGGATGTTCTGGTCAACAATGCGGGCGGAGCGGTTGGACTGGATAAGGCGCAGGCCGCGAACCTCGACGATTGGGAGACGATGATCGACAGCAACGTCAAGGGGCTGTTGTACTGCACGCGCGCGCTGCTGCCTGGAATGGTGGAGCGCAATCGAGGGCACATCATCAATATTGGGTCAACCGCGGCGGAGTGGCCGTATCCGGGCGGAAACGTCTATTGCGGCGTGAAGGCCTTTGTGCACCAATTCAGCTTGTGCTTGCGGGCCGATCTACTCGGCACGAAGGTGCGCGTGACGGATATTCAGCCGGGCTTGGCCGGCGGAACGGAGTTTTCAGAGGTGCGCTTCAAAGGCGACGAGAAGCGCGCCAAAGCGATGTACGAAGGAACGCAGCCGTTGACCCCGGAAGATGTTGCGGACGCGATTCATTGGGTTGCCACGCGCCCCGTTCACGTAAACGTGAACTCGATTCAAATGATGCCGGTATCGCAAGCCTTCGGGCCGCTGCCGGTGCACCGCGAAAAGTAATTACAAACCACGCTGGGGCCGATAACCGGGGCGGGCGCGAACCTTGTACTTCCTGGCGGCGTCCGAAGTGAGCTCCACGTGAATTTTGCGGAACCCTTCATTCGGATTCGGTTGCGGATAGTAAGTAATGGTGTAACTGTTACCTAAGTCCTCCCGGATCGATTCGAACGCTTCGACTTGTTTCTGCCAGGTTTTAGCGAAGTAACTCTTGCCGCCGGTATTAGTCGAAATGCGCTTGAAAATGGCGGCGGAAACGGGATCTTTGTTGAGCTCACTAGTTGAAATGACGTAGATCGGTATGCCCTCGTCTTCCGCGACCGCGCGCACGTCGTCGGGAGCCACCATGCTGGCGTTATCAGGGCCGTTTGAAAACACGATGACAACCTTGCGGCCGGGTACGCGGGCTGCGTCGCGCAGCGTGAGCAGCAGGGAATTGTAGAGAGCGGAGTCGTCGCCCGCGACGGCCTTGCGGAGGCCCGATATGGCCATAGTTCGGTCCCGGTTGAGCGGCACGGCGCGATTCAGGTTGCGACTGTAAGTGTAAACCGCGATCGAATCGGCGCGATCGAGACCGCGGATGAAATCGGCGATTGCATCGGAGGCATACACGAATCCGCGATACATGTAATTACTGGTGTCGAAGAGCACGAACACGTTGGTGCCGGCCGAATCCGAACGCAGATTGACAATATCCGGGCTGGGCGGAATTCCGCCCGGCCCGGTCAACGCACGCGCATCGCCGTGAATGGGCCTGGTTTCGCCGTTTTCGAGCACTTGCAACGGGGCATGGTTGCCTTCCGCAAAGGTGGCGATTTTTTCCGGAATCTCGTCTTCGTAGACCTTGAAATCTCTCGGCTTTAGGCCGTTCACATATTTCCCGTGCTGGTCGGTAACGGTAAACCCGAGCACCACCATGTCCACTTTGACCCGAAAGGTGGTCTGATCGGGTGGTTGTTGAGCGTGCAACCACAAACCGGCCGGGATTGCCGCGGCGGCTACGAGGCTAATTACGCGCAAGGGTGTAATCACAAACTCTTCCTAGTTTCCAGAAATATTCATTGCTGTTTGCTGACTCGACGGCCGGTGTTTTACGGATTCGGCCGTCGCATGTAGAGATCGGACTAATGCAGGCCAATCTTCGAGATGAGTCGCGAAGATATTTTCAATCGTGGCGCGGTTCCACTCGGGAACATAAGCGGGCAACAGGTCGACCGGTACGCCGATCTCTTCCGCGAGCGCCGCATAATACAAGTTATTCGATTCCCAAGTTTCGGCTAGAATGCGGCTGGAATAGCCCATCAGAGCCGGAAAAACTCGTAAGTAGAGTAAGTTCGGTCGATAGGAATGCGTCAGCGTTGGCTTCGGAGTGCCGAAGGCATGGGCAATCGCGGCGGGAGCGAGTTCGGGCAGATTCCGGCTCGATAGCAGCGCGATTTCTGCCGCAGCTACATCGGGCGAAAGATTCTTCAGCGCTGGATCACTCGCGAGGCCAACCAAGACAGAAGCCGGTATCTCGCGCACGGCAAGCTTGAAATCTCCGGATTCGAGGTGCTCGCGGAGAGATTCAACACGCGCCGGAGTCGCGAAGCGCGCGTAAGAATCGAGAACGCGAGGCGCGAGCGATGGATCGAGCGACGCAGCGGCAATCAGTGTTTGTGCGCGCTCCATCTGCAGCGATACCCATCGGAGTTGCAAGGGCGTGATGTTGCGCCACGGGTTTACCGTAACGCCCGCAATTAGCTGTGGCACCAGATCGGTCCAGATCAGGGCTTGCTCGTGCCGGGGCGTCAGAAAATTTTGTTCGGCTTCGGCGATTGCGTAGGGCAGGGAAATGAGGGAGCCTGTCAGGCGGCCGCCCGCGCTTTCCGGCCATCCGCTGCCCGCCACTTCCGTGTTGCGCCACATGAACGAGGTGCTCCCCGCGCCAATGAAATCGTGCGACCGCACGAATGAAGGATTGGTCAGCAGAAGCTGCGCTCCAGCAGGCGCATAGTAGGCATACAGCAAGCCAACCATAGAATCACGAAGCAATGGAGCAAACGCGCCGCGAGCGTCTTTCTTCTCATTACTCTTCAGCAAGTTATCAACATTGAGTTTGCGCTCCTGTTCGATATGCCGCTCGCTCCAGTAACCAATGCTAAGCGAATTCCTTTCCTCGCCGGAAACCAAGCCCGTCAATGAGCGCGCTTCATTGAGCCGCGAAAGCTCCTCGTCAATTGCCTTTAGCGATTTCGCATCCGCCCCGCCTTTGTTCAGCCGGTCGACGGCGGTGAAAAGCACATCGATGCTGATCAGCCCCTGGGCATCGTATATGCGGAGAAGATGTTCGGCTGGCGAGAGCGGCTGGTCGCCTTCGCTGGGCCGCAGTTTCCCATCCAGAAGCTCGACGATGCGCGCCTGGTAAGTGCCAACTGGCCCTGCGTTGGCGCTGGCAAGAAGAACATCGATCGCAGAGCGTCCCGCCGTAAAAACGTCCGCTTCTTGCTTGATATGGCTAAATGCGGCGACGAGCTTTCCAAAGCTTTCATCCTCGGCGCTTGCCGGAATCGAATCCTGGCGGCGTAAAATTCGCCATAACTCGATTGCCGCTTGCGAAGTGCCGAGAGTGTCGGCCTTCAGTAAGTTGTCGTGAATACCGGAGCTCGCTGTGCAGAGATCGAGATAGCGATTAATAGAAGTCTCACTCAGATTCGGAGCATCGGCGAAGATGACATACTGCGGGCCGTAAGCACGGTAGCTCGCGACCAGCCGCGCTGCGAGTTGCGCCGAGATCGGGTTGGCGCGGTAACGATCGACGTCGTTCAGCAGCAGATAAATCTTCAGCGGCTCGTTTTCGACCGTTTTTCGGCTGAGGCCGAACAGGGCGTCCAGCAGGTCGTCCCCGTTCCTCCACGCATTAGCCGAGCGAGTCAGTCGCCCGTCGTACTTGCCGTGCGGATGGTGCAGGAAAAGATTGCGCCAAACATCGAGATCGCCTGGAACGTGCGGTTGCCCGTTGGCGTCGATTCGCAGTGTGGTTGTGAGCAGCATCAGCTCGGTGGAGGCGCGAAACACCGGACGCGCCGGACCGGGGCTGGTGATTTTTCCCCGGAGGGCGTCATAAAAGCGCTTCAGGCGTTCGGGCTGCGTGAGGTATGCGGCGGTCGGGCCGTTGAGTCTGGAGAGCGCGTCGAAATAGCTGGCCAGCCAACCGTCATCGGTAGAAATCAACTTGTAGAAAAATGCGCCGGGGTTGTTGGGTGAAACCCCAACCATCGATGCCCAGACCTTCGGCGAACCGGGAGTTACGGCCGCGCCGTTGCGCACATCGAACATGCCGCCGTAGAAATCCAGAATGTTTGCATACAGCTTCAATTTGCCGGGAGCCGCTTGCGCGCGTAGGGCTTCGGCCGTAGCGTGATTCAGATGCGACAGGCCCAGATACAACCGGCACAGGGACGGATCGGAGAGGAAGGCATCGAGGAAATCGGATTGCGTCGTGCGGCCGAGCGCGGCCACCCAGTATTGCGGCCCATACAACACCGGTATGCTGGTCGGCGCATAAGCCAGCTCAAAGGGATGGTTGGCCCGCAGGTCCTGCTCGAGTTCTGTCAGCGGGAAACCGGAATCCACCGTGATGAACGCGCGCGTCGCATTCACTGTTTCGAGCACGATGTCGCCGCCGCAAGAACCGCGCATGCGGTAGCCAATGACCCTCAACAGGTCCCCAGTCTGCTGGCTGTCGCAAGTGGGAATAACGAGCTTCCGATTCGAACCGGCGAGCCCCTGCAGCTCGCGCGCCTGACCCACGTATCGGATCAGCAGCCGCAGATATTCCGTTTGTTGCAAGCTTTCGTTCGCCGACGCTTCATACCCACTGGTGGCGACGTTTCGCGCGAGAGCAGGAAGCAGGTCTTCGGGAGCGAGGTCAGGCGAAAGAGCCGCCATGCGCGCGAACGAGGACAGCGGGCCGGGAATCAGTATGCTCGTGTATTTCGCCGGCGTCACCGCGCTCGACGGGCGCTTCAAATCCGTTCCACCCGCAGCCCGGTACTGAACCAGGTCATCGCTGAGCGCGGGCGACCCGGCCATGAAATCGACCAGCACGGCTTCGCGCAATGCAAGCTTGCGGCGGTCCGGATCGGTTTCGCGCGCCGCCCATTTGAGGTAGGCCTCGCGGCTGCCCGCGTCGCCGTGGCGATCGAGAAATTCGGCTAAAGCTGCTGCCCCGGCGCTGTCTTTGCCCGCTTCTTGTTCAAGCAGCGCGCGCGCGCCGGTCAAATCGCCAGTCGATTCGTGCTGCAGCACCTGCTGCTGCAACGCGACGTCAGGCCACGCGGTGGCGCCGCATATAACCCTGCAGCTCGAAGCTCCCAGAACGAATAGGCAAAAGAACGCCCTTCGGCGCGAGCCGGCGGTCCGGCACGTTAGAGTCACGGCTAATGTCCCCCAACTAGGTTTATTACTCTAGCATTTGTTTTTGAGCGAAGGGGAACACAACTCGCAATTATTCGAAAAAACTGGCTTTAAAACGCGCAGCGGCCTTGAGAGTGCGTTGAGCCGGGAAGCACTATGCGACTTCGCGCCGGGTGCCTACGCTCGGGTCCACTTTGATTGCCGGCGCGGCCGCTTCGCAGTTGTCGCAGTTGTTACACGGGCCTTTGAAATCGTCCCCGAAGTAGCGCAGCAGATATTCGCGACGGCACCCGCTGGTGTCGGCATACTCGCGCATCTGCTCGAGTCGATGCTTGCGCATGTCTCTACGCCGCTCCTGTTCTTCGGCAGCAGCGCGCGCCGCTTCGGGAACGTCGGCTTGTTCAGTGAGCTGCACTTCGCCGCTCGCCAAGACTTCGAGCGCGCCCACATCCTCCAGCCGATGGATGGCGCTGACGAGCTTCTTTTCCGAAAGATTTGCCTGTTCGGCGATTTCCTCCGGTTCCACCGGCCCCTCCTGGTCCGCAATTGCTTCGGCTACTTGCTCGACTTGTTCAGGTTCGAGCTTGCTCTCCGTTGCCCGATAACTTTGCGCTCCGATGTCTTCGGGCCGGAAGAAGAGAACGGCTTCGGCCTTTTCGCCATCGCGGCCCGCGCGCCCGATCTCCTGGTAATACGAATCGAGCGATTCGCTTACGTCGTAGTGATACACGAATCGCACGTCCGCCTTATCCACTCCCATGCCGAAGGCGTTCGTTGCGACGATCACTTCGGTTTCCCCGCGCATAAAGCGCTCCTGAATTTCTTCCCGCTCGGACGCCTTGAGGCCGGCGTGATAAAACACCGCATCCACACCTTCTTCCTTCAGGTGATGCATGATCTCTTCGGCCGCCTTGCGCGTTCCGGCATAAACAATGCCGGGCTTTTCGGCCCAGTGCGCGCGGTGCACCAGCGCTTCCATCTTCTGCTCTTCCCGTTCGAAGCGATCGACGCGCAAATAGATGTTGGGGCGATCGAAACCGTGTACAAATATCGCCGGCTTGCGCATCCCGAGCCGATGCATAATCTCTTCGCGCACTTCCGCCGATGCCGTCGCCGTCATGGCCAGGACGACCGGATGACCGAGCCGCTCGATCATAGGCCCGAGCTGCAGATAGTCGGGACGAAAATCGTGACCCCACTCGCTGATGCAGTGCGCTTCGTCGATGACGAAAAGCGAAACGCCGGCTGATTCGAGCGCCTCTACGGTCTCTTCTTTGCGAAGCTGCTCCGGCGCTAAAAAAATGTATTTGCCGGACCCGTCGTCGATCTTTTCAAAAGCCTCGCGAGTTTCTGAAACGCGCTGCGTGGAGTTGATGACCACCGCCTCAGTAGCCGAAGTCTTTTCGTTGATCGAATCGACTTGATCCTTTTGCAGCGCGATCAGCGGAGAGATGACGACCACCGCACCCTCGATCAGCGAGCCCGCGACTTGATAGATGGCCGACTTTCCGGACCCGGTCGGCATGATCACCAGCGTGTCTTTTTTATCGAGCAGCGCGGCGATGGCTTCCTCCTGGCCAGGGCGCAGCGATTCAAACCCGAAATTTTTCCGGGCAGCGTCGAGGACTTTGTTCGTTTTGGGCGACGCTGTTTTCTTCTTGGCAGGATTACGCTGTTTCTTTGTGGTGGGCATTACTGCAAATGGGATTGTTGATGCCGAATCACTGTTTCAACGGAGATGGTCGTGGAGTCTACAGATCGGGAAATCTATGCCAGACATCAGCCGGTTGCCGCATCAACTGGACAAAGAGAAACGCGAGTGCTCGGCAATCATCGAAACGCCAAAGGGACGCAGAAGCAAGTTCAAATACGAGGAAGGTTCGGGCCTCTTCTCACTTTCGAATATCCTTCCGCAAGGTTTCAGCTTTCCATTCGATTTTGGATTTATTCCATCCACGACTGCCGAAGACGGAGACCCGCTGGATTTGATCGTATTGATGGATGAGCCGGCGCATGTCGGCTGTTTGCTGAAGGTGCGGCTGCTGGGTGTCATCAAGTTGGTGCAAACGGAAAAAGGGAAGCAGACGGAGAATGACCGGCTGCTCGGAGTCGCCGTCAAGAGCGTGGAATACCGGGAGTTCGAAGACATCTCGGATGTTCCGAAAGCCCTGATGCAGCAGATTACCGAGTTTCTGGAGCTATACAACAAGAACTCGGGAAAGAGTGACCACGTGAAAGGCATGGAGGGCCCGGAGCACGCGCTCGAACTGGTCGAGAAAGCGGCGGCTCACTTTGAACGAGCGCAGAAGAGGTGAATCAGAGTGCGATGTTTCGCAATCGCAGCGCATTTGCGATCACCGAAACAGAACTGACGGTCATCGCCGCGCTCGCAATCACAGGGCTGAGCAACAGTCCGAAGAAGGGGTAGAGCACGCCTGCCGCGATCGGCACCCCGAGCACGTTATAAACGAAGGCAAAAAAGAGATTCTGGCGAATGTTTCGCATCGTGGCGCGGCTCAACCGCAGAGCGCGAATGACCCCGCGGAGATCGCCATGAAGCAGAGTGATCCCCGCGCTTTCGATCGCGATGTCTGTGCCAGTCGCCATTGCGATTCCAACATCCGCGGCTGCCAACGCCGGCGCGTCGTTGACTCCGTCCCCCGCCATGGCGACGACGTGCCCGCTTTCTCTCAGCCGCTTCACCGCCTCGGCCTTTTGATGGGGCAAAATCTGCGCTTCCACTTCGTCGATGCCGAGCTGTTTCGCTACTGCTTCCGCAGCGGCGCGCGTGTCACCCGTGAGCATGGCGATGCGAACAGCTTCGCGATGCAGTTGCGAAATCGCCTCAATGGTCGATTCTTTGATCGCGTCTGCGACCGTAATCACGCCGGCGAATTTGTCATCGATCGCCACCAGTACAACGGACTGAGAATCGTTGCGGGGCGGTGCGATTTTGAATTGTTCGAGCAGCGCTGGGTTTCCCGCAACAATCTTGCGGCCTCCAACTCGGCCTTGAACACCTTTACCGGTGAAGGATCGAAACTCTTCTGCACGTCTGAGCGCAATATTGCGTTCGTGAGCGCCTTGAACGATGGCGGAAGCAAGCGGATGCTCGCTGAGCGCTTCGACGCTCGCCGCGAACTGCAAAATTTCGGTTTCGCTGAATCCGTTGAGCGGCTCGATGCGGGCGATTTTGGGCTTGCCTTCGGTCAAGGTTCCGGTTTTATCGATCGCCAGCGTGTCGATTTTGTGCAGCCTTTCGAGCGCTTCGGCGTTGCGGACCAGAATGCCGGCCGTTGCTCCGCGGCCAGTCGCGACCATGATCGACATCGGGGTTGCAAGACCCAGCGCGCACGGGCAGGCGATGATGAGCACCGCGATTGCGTTTACGAGTGCGTGGCTGAAGCGAGGCGCCGGCCCAAAGGTCGCCCACGCCGCAAACGTGATTGCGGCGCAAATCACCACGGCGGGCACGAAATAGGAAGCCACGCGATCCGCCAGGCGCTGGATCGGCGCGCGCGTCCGTTGCGCTTCGTTCACCAGGCGCACGATTTGGCTGAGCAGCGTGTCTCTTCCTACGCGATCGGCGCGCATTACGAAGCTGCCGGTTCCGTTCAGCGTTCCCCCCGTGACACGCGCGCCTGCCGCTTTGGCCACCGGCATGGATTCGCCGGTAACCATTGATTCGTCCACCGCGCTCTCGCCTTCCGTCACTACGCCATCGGTCGGAACTTTCTCGCCGGGTCGAACGCGCAGCAGATTCCCTACCGCGATCTCTTCAAGCGCTACATCGCGCTCCCGCCCGTCTTCGAGCAGACGCGCGGTTTTGGGCGCGAGATTCAGAAGCGATTTGATGGCGCTGCCGGTTTGCGCGCGGGCCCGCAATTCAAGCACTTGCCCGAGCAGCACCAGCGTGGTAATCACCGCCGCAGGCTCGAAGTAAAGCGGCAGTTCGCCTTGCGCGCTGCGAAACGAAGCAGGGATGATCTGCGGCGCGAGCACCGCGGCCACGCTGAACAGGTAAGCGCTTCCCGTTCCAAGAGCAATCAGCGTAAACATGTTCATGCTGCGGTGAACAATCGAAGCCCAGCCGCGCTCAAAAAAGCGCAGGCCGCCCCAGAGCACCACCGGAGTTGCCGGCGCCAGCTCGACCCAGCGGATCACGGGCCGGATTGCGAATCGATGGCCGGGAAGCATTCCGAGAAACATCAGCACCAGCAGCGGAGCCGTGAGCAAGACGCTGATCCAGAACCGGCGCTGCATGTCCGCGAGCTCGGGGTTCGATTCTTCTTCGGCGGTGATCTCGAACGGCTCCAGCGCCATGCCGCATTTCGGGCACGCACCGGGGCCATTTTGGCGCACTTCAGGATGCATGGGGCAGGTGTATTCTGCCGATGGATTTGATCGGGAGGATGCGGCCTGCATGGCTGCCGCTCCGGCCGCCGATCCTGCCGAAGCCGGCATTACGAGCGCGCTCGATAATTGAATTAATCGAGGCTGATGCCCAACCTGCGGCTTCGGGGCAAGATACCGCGCCGGATTCGCGTCAAACTTCTTCTTGCAGCCGGGGCAGCAGAAATAATAGGTCTTTCCTTCGAAATCGCTCTTGGCCGCGGGCTTTTGCGGGTCGATTTGCATGCCGCAGACGGGATCGAGCGCCGGACTGGTCACTTTTATTCGATGTGAGCTGGACCTTGCAAGTGTCAGAGCATGCGGCGAACACGGCTCGACCACATCCGAAACCGTGGTGTGCCGGGCGCATCCAGTCTCTAGGAGCAAATCAATGGCGCTGTTCGGCGACGAGAAGAAAGTGCGTTATGCGGTGGTGGGGCTGGGATGGATCGCGCAGGAAGTGATTCTACCTGCGTTTGAGCACGCGAAACATTCCGAGCTGGTGGCGCTGGTCACCGAAGATGCGACCAAGGCCGAAGAGCTGGGCGAGAAATACCATGTGACGCAGGTAGTCGATTACGACAAATACGATGCTCTGCTGCGGAGCGGGACGATCGATGCGGTTTACATCACGCTGCCGAATCATATGCACAAAGATTTCAGCGTGCGGGCATCGAAAGCAGGCATCCACGTGTTGTGCGAGAAGCCGATGGCGGATTCCGTGGCTGAGTGCGAGGAGATGATTCACGCCGCGAAGGAGTCGAAAACGAAGCTGATGATTGCCTACCGGCTGCATTTTGAGCCGGCTAACCTCAGGGCCATCGAAATCGTGCAGGACGGGACGCTAGGCGAGCCGCGCATCTTCAGTTCGGTCTTCTGCCAGCAGGTTGTGGAAGACAATGTGCGCCTGAAGCGGCACATGGGCGGCGGACCGCTGATGGACATGGGCGTATATCAAATCAACGCTGCGCGCTACCTGTTTCGCGAAGAGCCGGTGGAGGTAGTCGGCGTGGGGGCGAATAGCGGCGACCCGCGCTTCCGCGAAGTGCATGAGATGGCGAGCGGAATTCTGCGGTTCCCGGGTGACAAGCTTGCCGTGTTCACTTGCAGCTTCGGCGCAACGAGCGCAGATTCGTACCAGGTGGTGGGAACCAAAGGCGAGATGAAGCTGGAACCGGCGTTCGATTATCACTCCGATTTCCAGATGAAGCTCAAAGTGGAAGGCAAGGAAAAAGAGAGTTCGTTCGGTAAGGTAGATGAGTTCGGCGGCGAGGTCGAATATTTCTCCGAGTGCGTCGTGAACGATCTCGAACCCGAGCCGAACGGATACGAAGGTTTGGCGGACATTCGCATCGTGCAGGCGCTGCTTGAATCGATGCGCTCAGGCCAGCCAGTGAAGCTCGGGCCGTTCGAGAAGCGCAGCCGCCCGGGAGAGCAGCAGAAAAAAGAAAAGCGCTTTATCAAGCCGCAAGGGCTGGTTCACGCGGAAGCGGGAGCGGGGCAGTAAACGCTAATGCGCGGCCATGGCGCGGCCCGGCTCCGACTTTCTCATCACGAACACCAGCGGAACCAATAACCCGAAGGTGATGCCGAGCAGCCAGAAGCAATCGATGTAAGACAATACGCCCGCCTGTTGTTGCAATGTGCGCATCAGCAGTGCGTAGGGGCCGTTACCGCCGCTTCCAATGCCGAATACGCGCTCAGCCCCGTGCAGGGCGGAGTTGAAAATCGGGTTCAGCGGGGTTACGTGTTCGGTTAGGCGGGCCTGATGGAACTGAGCGCGGCGATCGAGAATCGTGGTGACCACCGAAATCCCTAAACTTCCGCCGATGTTTCGCGCCAGGTTAATCAATCCCGAGGCGGCGTTGTTCTTGTTAGGTGGAACGAACGCATAGGCGGCCGTGTTAATGGGCACGAACAGAAAAGCGAGCCCGGCGGCCTGGAAACAACGCGCGACAACCGCGTATTTGAAATCCATGTAGACGTCGAAATTCGTCATATGGATGAGCGCGAGCGAGGTGATGGCGAGCCCGACGCCGATTAACCATCGCGATTCCACCTTCTTGAGCAAGATTCCGACAAAGGGCAGCAGAACCATGACCAGCAGGCCTCCAGGCGAGATCGCGAGGCCCGCTTGCGTCGCCGAATAGCCCATCACCAACTGCAAATATTGCGGGATGAGCACAGTGCTGCCCAGCAAGACGACACCCACCATGAACATGAGAAACGCCGAGATCCCGAAATTACGGTTCTTGAGCAGGCTGAGATCGACGACCGGGTCTTTTCGCGTCAGTTCCCAATAGACTGCCAGAATCAGCCCCACGGCGGAGATGAATGTGCAGATGCGAATAAAATTCGAACCGAACCAATCATCCCGTTCGCCTTTATCCAACACGATCTGCAAAAAGCCGAGCCCGAGCGCGACGAAGATGATCCCCCAGTAATCGACCTTCAGCTTCGTTTTCAGCTTCTCCGTCCGTTCCTTGACGAAATAGGGCGGGTCTTCGAGCATGAAGCTGGTGAGCATCAGCGAGACGATGCCCACCGGAATATTGATAAAGAAAATCCAGCGCCACGTGAAGTTATCGGTAATCCAGCCCCCGAGCGTCGGCCCGATAGCGGGCGCAGTCACGACCGCGATACCGTAAACAGCGAACGCCATGCCGCGCTGTTGAGGGAGAAATGTATCTGCCAGGATCGCCTGCTCGCTGGGCTGCAGGCCGCCTCCGCCAATGCCCTGCATCACGCGGAACAGCACCAGAAATCCCAGCGTCGGCGCGACACCGCATAGAAACGAGCTGACGGTGAACATCAGCACGCACGCCATGTAGAAGCGCTTGCGGCCCATCAGCATCGATAGCCATCCGCTCAACGGCAAAATGATGGCATTCGAAACCAGGTAAGACGTGAGCACCCAGGTTGCTTCGTCTTCGCTGGCCGACATGCCCCCGGCAATGTGCGGCAGCGCCACATTGGCGATGCTCGTATCAAGCACCTCCATGAAGCTGGCCAGCGTGACCGTGAGCGCGATCAGCCAGGGGTTGAACCTCGGACGCCATTGCGGCTGAGCGCCCGGAGTGGTGCTATTGTCGGACGCCGTTTGATCGGGCATCTCAGCTAATAGGCGTTGTTCGTCCCGCTATTCAGAAGCACGGTCGGAGTGACGGACATTCCGGGCAAAAGGCTATGGTCGCGATCTTCGCCGGGCTCGAGCACTACCTTGACCGGTACACGCTGCACGACTTTCACGTAATTGCCGGTCGCATTTTCAGGCGGAAGCAGGCTGAATTTCGCGCCGGATGCGGCGGCGATGCTATCCACGTGTCCACGGTATTTACGGCCTCCGTAGGTATCCACTTCGATATCCACTTTTTGCCCCACGCGCATCTTCTTCAACTGTGTCTCTTTGAAATTCGCCGTGATCCATACGTCATCGAGCGGAACCAGGTCCATGATCAACTGGCCGGCCGAAACTTGCTGGCCGGGCTCCGCGCTCTTGCGGCTCACGACGCCATCTACCGGCGCTTTGATCACCGTGTAGCCGAGGTTTAACTGCGCCTGCGCAATATCGGCTCTGCGTTGCTGCACGGTTGCCTGCGCCTGCTTGTAACGCGCGACGCTGACTGCCTGTTGCCGTGCGCGAACTTGCTGGCTCTGCCGCCTCTCGATGCGCGCGGTGCCGAGCGCGGCTCGCGCCTGGTCCAATTGAGCCGTAGATTGATCCAGGTTTCGCTGCGCCTGCACCACATCGGCTCTTGCCGCATCCACATCGGCCGCATTGCCCTGCGCCGTTGCGACCGCCGCGTCATAGTCCTGCTTTGAGATTTCGTCTTTCTCCACCAGATCCTGGTAGCGCGCCAGATCCTTCTGCGCTTTCACCAAATTGGCTTGTTTTTGTGCCAGCGTCGCATTCGCGGAATTGACCTTGGCGCGCGCCCCATTCACCGCCTGCTGGGCGGCAGCTACTCCCGCCTGCGCTTGCTCCACCTGCGACGTGCTGGTGCTTACCAGGCTGGTGGTGTTGATGGTCGTGATGGGCACGTTTTGCTGCGATTCTGAGGTCGTCGCTTCAGAGCTCGCAAGCTGAGCCTGTGCCTGGTCGAGCGCAACCTGATAATCGGCGGGATCGAGCCGCACCAGCACGTCGCCCGCTTTCACCGGTTGATTGTCGTTCACCAGAACCGAGACGATGGTGCCGGAAATTCGCGGGCTGATGGGAACCAGGTGTCCATCCACCTGCGCATCGTCGGTAGACTCGCGCACCGAATAATAGGCGTAGATCGGAATGGCGACGATCAGCGCGAGTACGACGATCGCCAGAACCACGATACGGATCGTCCGCTTCCGCCGCGGATTGCTGCGGCGCTGCTTCGAATCTCCGCCGCGTTGCTGGGACGCATTCTGCCCGCTTTGCGGCCGGCCTTCATTGGCAGGCGCGGTCGCCGGCTCCTGCACTTGCGTCTGGTCCTGCTGTTCAACACCGTTCGCCATAAAGTCTTACTCCTGAGATGCGGAACACGCGGCGGCAGCCCGTTCGTTTATCTGCTCGGCGTGAGAACGGAGGCTCGCGCGAGTCTTGTCGAGGAGACGAATCAGGATCTCCTTTTCTCCATCTGTCAAATCCTGCAGAAGCATATCGATGTTCCCGTAATGCACCGGCATGAACTCGTCCAGCAGCGTCTCGGCTTTTTTGGTAATGCGGGCGTAGCGCGCTCGCCGGTCATTGGAAGCCACCACCCGTTTTACGTAACCCTTCTCTTCGAGATGATCCACCAGCCCGGTGATATTCGCGCGACTCACTAACAGCAGCTCCCCCAAATCGTGCAGTTGCATTCCGTCGGTTCCGCAGTGCCGCAGGATCATCAGGATATTCAAGCTCGATCGGGACAGGCCGAACGCTCCGAAATAGCGCGCCCAAGCTTGATGCATCAGGTCGCAGGTGTAGATCAGTTGCAGCGTCAGCTCAACCGGCAAAAGCCGGAAATTCGCATATTTGGGGCCGGCCTGCCTCAGGCGCTCATGGTAGAAAAGCTCACGGCGGTCGTCCGGCATAGTCGTTCGATTCAGCAAAGATAGTAAAGTTCCTAATTATTTTGCCCGTCGGGCAAATCAACGTCGGCGAATCAAAACGGTACCGCCCGAAATCGCATCGAACAAAGGAATGCTGAAACTAGCAATAGCGGTTCTCTTCATGCTGGCCGCGACGAACGTTCTGTCTGCCACAGACCTACAGGGCGTGCTGTCGGATTGGAATTGCACGCAGGATATGGTGCGCCTCGGGCGTGAGAAAGTTCTGCGGGATAACCGCAACTGCTCGATGGCGAAAAATTACGATCGCGAGGCTTACGGCTTGATCACTTCGGACAAGAAATACTTTCGGCTCGACGATAACGGAAACCGGCTGGCCCGCGAAATCCTTGCGAATTCGCCGAATAAGGACAACCTGAAGGTGATCGTCACTGGCGAAATCGATGGCGACACCATCAAGGTCACCAATATGAGCGAATTGTAAACTCCTACACTTGCGCAGCGTGTGCGGGAATCGCTGCTTCGCCGACAGGGCAGGCGTTGGACAAACGGAGGCGGCGCAGGTCGGAGTAGGGACCCGCCGCCGGGTCCATGAACACATGGAAGAAAGAGCCGTCAACGGATGCCGCCACGGATCGCATCATGATGTGGCCCGCGGTCGCGCAGACCTGGTACACTTTGCCCCGGCTGTGCTTGCCCTTTTCAATTTCTTTGCGGAGGATCGCTTCCGCGTGATCCATGGAATCCGCGTAGACGCTAAAGGTAAGAGTCGTAGGTTGTAACTTCGCGCCCGCCGACGTGGCACCGTCTTTATCGATGCTCTCGAAGACGCGAACTTGATATCTGCCACTCATCGCTTGCCTCATTACTTTGCGGTCTGAAATACATATCGGGACGCGCCGCGCAACCTTTGTGCAATTTGTACTAGTACTTTAGTGGGGTTCTCCATTTCGAGTGGGGCCTAGCGCGTTTTTCGACGCGCGCGAGTGTCGCCGGCGTCAATATTAACCGACGATCCGGACCGGAAGAAGGGATCAAGCGGCTCCGCCGAGTGCTTCAGTATTCGGAATATTCTATTCTTCAACGTCCAGGCACGCCTTCTCTGGCGACGATAGCTTCAGCGTTTACCTGTACCCCGGGCCGCACCTCCACCTGACTGCGAGCCGCAGTGTTTTGTTCATTCCGGCACGTCCACTTACTACGATGGTGTAAGTACCGGGACGGGGAACAAGGAGTTTGAATGTTCCTTCCTCGTCGGCTTGTATCCCGATCAGATCATTCATATGCTCAGGGACTTTACACCATTCACGCCTTTCGTGTTCAGCCTTCGCATAGGCAAAGTATTCTCTGCGGCAAATACCCTCCTGAGTCAATTCCGGTTTGGAACTCTCTATCTCGTGCTGAGCCTGTTCAAGCTCATTCTCTTCCTTTTTGCGCCAGATCTTACCCGCGGTCTCCGTACCGGCTTTCGCGACATCAAGGCCGTAAAGGAAGAATCCAAACACGAGTGCCATTCGAGCCGGTTTGATATCGCCGCCCTTCGTGATTAGAAACACACGCCCCGAGATGGTGCCCGATTGCGGGTGCGATGTTGCCGGTGCCCTTTGCTGGGCCATAGCTAAAATCGCGGCTGAAAGCAAAATGAAAGATGCGCGCCGAACGTTGATCCACATGAGTAGCCGCCTGCAACGGGATTATCCCGCAAAGTTTTGGGACCAATTTTTTTCAAGATAGTCGGTGGCGTACCCTGGAACGTGTAGCGTGACGGGCAGGGGGGTCGGAATGTTTGATGAAAGTGCTTATAAGGAGCTTGTCGGAGATCTTCGGGGAGTTCTCGAGCGGTTCCCGAAGTACAAGCCGGGAGAAAAAGAGAACTATGCGATCATGGCCGACCGGGACCAAGTGATCGCGAGATATAAGCCAATCTTCTCGGTCGAACACATTCGCGAATTGTCAAAAGAAGAATTCACATCATTTCTTTACTCTGATAACAATCATCACTGGAGCGGACTATATCGTAAGGGTCTGCACGCGGCGGAAGATATGGGCCAGCTAAAAGCAGCGCTGGGCGTTCTCTTAGATGAGCGTCGGCCGATTCGAATGAGATTGAACGAGGCGCTCCCCAAGGTAGCGGGTCTCGGCAAAGGAATAGCCACCAGCATCCTTACCGTTGCATATCCAGACCAGTACGGCGTTTGGAATAGCACATCCGAAGCGGCTCTGCGACATTATCGACTTTGGCCAGCTCCAGAACACGGTGAGGGGATCGGTGGGCGCTATGAAAAAATTAACGCCCTACTTTCTAGACTAAAGCTTGATTTGGGCATAGACTTGTGGACGCTCGACACTCTCTGGTGGTCCCTTCCAGGTCCTAAAAGTAATGCTGATCCGGCCGTAGCCTCCGAGTCCGGTGAGGAGAAGTCAGGTATAGAAGTTAAGAAAGTGGCATTGCAGAAAGAGACACCGTTGACGTTTATCAGCTACTCGCGCCAAGATGAGCTCTTTGCTATGCGCCTCGCCAAAGATCTGAAGCCTTCGGGCGCACCCGTTTGGCTGGATCAGCTCGACATCAAACCGGGTCAACGATGGGACGATTCGGTCGAGCAAGCGCTCTCGGCTGCTTCCCGAATGTTAGTGCTGCTTTCTTCCTTTTCGGCTAACTCAGAAAATGTCAAGGACGAAGTGGCCTTGGCGTTTGACGAGAAGAAGACCGTTATACCGATCATTTGTGGTGACTGCATAATTCCGTTTCGCCTTCGTCGCATGCAGTATATCGATTTTCGTGTTGATTACGAGGGAAGTCTCAGGAAGGTTGTCGAGGTGCTATCTACGGCAGCATGATTACAAGTGTTACTGTGATTGCGCTATGACCGACCGTTCGAATTCATCGAAGCGCTTCTCGAGATCCACCTGCAGGCGCGCTTTCTCGCTACTCTCAAGAAAATCGCGGCAGCGCCTCGTCTCACGGCCGCCGGCGCACGCCGCAACCGGCGCACGGTAAGCAGCACTCGACCAATAACTGACCCCAGGAAGGAACGCGTATTCCAGGCTGTTGCGGACAATCTGCTTCAAATCCGCGTATCTAAGACTGTAAGTGAGCGCGGCACGCTGATATTCCTGAGTTAGATGCGAACGGGAAACACCCTCATCATCCGTCGCAATGGAGGTTGGCACGCCATATTTGAGGTAAATCGGAAACGGGTGATCTTTCCCTTTGACGCCCAGGATCTGGTCATTGCTCGTTAGCGCGATTTCGACTGCAACGTGGCGCTCCCGCATCAGCTTCAACAGCCCGAGAGCGTCATGCTCATACATCACGTCAACGCCATGGCCGATGCGCTCGGCGTGCCCGATTTCGATGGCTTCGCGAATATGGAAGCGAAGATCTTCAGGCGGCACTAGCCCCGAGGCGAGCTCGCCCGCATGTAACGTAATATGCACGTTGGGGTAAAGATGCTTGGCGTAATCGACCATTTGCATCTGGGCGTGATAATCGCGCAACGAATTCAGATAGTCTTCCGGCTGCACGAAATTGATCGCGACGACTTTCGGGTCTGTGGACGCGAGCATGAAACCGGCAAGCACCTGCGCAAAAACCTGCTCTTTGGGAAATGCGCGCAGCACTTGATAGATGTAGCGGACCGTGACGTGGCACGCGGGTGAATCACTCGAGGGGCAATTGAGCACGGCTCGGCGTTTGTCCTCCATCTGGCTCACCTTCGTTTTCAGATCTTCCACCGCCGATGCAAGGCCGGCATCGCGCAGTTTCGCCGCCGTTTCTTCGAGGCCATTCGATAAACCGATTCGTTTACCCAGGGCCGCGATCGGACCTCCGCCACTCACCGCCATCAGTTCCAGATACGACTCGTTCTGATCCGCGGCCCGGCGTGTTACCTCCGCCGCATAGGTGCCGGATTCTTCTCCACCCGAAACGGCGCTGAATTTATCGAACGTCGCAAAGAAATGATCGTGACCCGACTCGCGGCCGGGAACGAAAGCGCGCATCGAAAGGCTGTCGAGCAGAGAACCATAGAACGGGTCATCGGCTAGCGCGCGCGCAGCCGGTGCTTCGTCCTCCGTACAATGCGTTTCAGGCGCGGGAGCAGGCCGCACAATCGAGAGAGCACGTTGATCGATGCACAAGGAGCTGTTCGCAGCGTCGCCGATGAAGCTCTCCGCGTAAACCGCGCCGGAAAGATGATTGTGCAGATCGCCGCCTTTGGGCATTCGATAGAGAAACGCATATAGCTCGGGAGGGCTGTTGCGCAGCTCTGCGAGCTTACGTTCCATCGCCGCAGATGTGCTCTGAGGGTGCGGCACTTGCGCCAGCGTCGTGGCGCAGACGAGCGCGCACGACAAAAAAGAAACGCAGATTCTCATTTTTGTGAGCTTACACTTGCCAGGTAATTGCCGTACCCGATAACGAGGGTCGAACCCAGCAGCACCGCAAGCCCAATGCCAAGCAGCCGAATTGCCGTCTTCCCCGCGCCGCGCCACTCTTTCAATGCCACGCCCCAGAGCGTGCTGAACAGGACGATGCTCGCCATGTGAATGGTCCAGCTCGAAAAACGGTATGCGCCCATCTTCGTTTCGCCCATCGTGTAGAAGAAGAACTGCATGTACCACGTAACGCCCGCCAGCGCGCAGAACAAATAGTTCGAGGCCAGCGGAACGCGCGCGGTCTCGACCAGCGCTTGCGTCGGCGCACGGGTCAAAACGCCCGCCGTAGGACCCGCGAGTGCCGTTTCTTCGATCGGCTGTGGAGCCTGGTTAGGGTTGCCGGTCACAGGTACGCGCGATGCGAGATACTCGTGTCCGCTTTTGTTCCTAAAATTCAGAAAGACGGTCCAGATGAAGTTGGTCGCAAATCCGCCGATCAGCACCACGACCAGCACAGGAAGCCCTTGCCACAAGGCGGGAGTGCCGGCGCTGATCGTGAGCCGGCGAATCGGGTCGCCCGCCGCAAGACCGTAAGCGAAACAAGCGCTCATCACGCCCGAAAGCAGCGCGACCAAAAAGCCCCGCCTGAGATCGAACTCCCCAATCGCGGCTTGCTGCGCTTCCCGCGACATCGCGCGTTCCTTATAGATGCCCGCTAGCCCCGCGATCGCGATTCCCAGCAAACAAACCCCGATGCCGCACAGAATCACCCGCCCCGAGTTCGTGTCGAGCACCTTGGGCACGAATTCGCCGCTGAAAATGGGCGGCATCAACGTGCCGAACGCCGCGCAAAGTCCCATCACAATCGCCATTCCAAGCGACAGCCCCAAATAGCGCATCGTGAGGCCGAACGTCAGCCCGCCAATGCCCCAAAGCAGGCCGAAGAAAAAGCACCAGAACAGCGTCCGGCCGGGCGTTGCGCCGAGCACCGAAGCTAAATCCTTTGTCAATAGCAGCGCCATTACCCACGGGGCCAGGATCCAGCTGAAGATTCCGCCTACCAGCCAATACGTCTCCCACGACCATTTCTTCACATACCGATAAGGGACGTAAAAGCTGCCTGACGCGAGTCCGCCCAGCCAATGAAAGACAACTCCAAGCGCAGGATTCGGATTCATGCCCTAACGCAAAAAAGCTTCCTGCAGCCCGCCGTCGACGGGAATAATATGCCCAGTCGTTTTTGCGCTTTCTTCACTCGCAAGCCACGCAATCGCGCTGGCGCAATCTCGCGGCAGAATCGGCTTCCGGGTCAGCGTGCGTTGCGCATAGAACCCCGCCAGTTTCGAGCGCAGCTCTTCGGTCGATTCCGATTCCGAAAACTCAATCTTGTATTTCTGAAGCGATTGCATCACACGATCGCGCGGAAACATGGTCGAGCCCGAGACCACCGTCGCGGGCGCGATGCCATTCACCCGCACCAGCGGCGCGAGACCGATTGCCAGCTCTCGAATCAGGTGATTCAAGGCGGTTTTGCTCACATCGTACGCTTCGCTGCCATGCTTCGGGACGATGGCGTTGGCCGAGCTTGTCAGCACCAGAGAGGCAGGCAGATTTTGATCGCGAAAAATCCATTCGGTCTCCCGCGCCAGCAGAAAGTTGCCGGTTACGTTGACTAAAAACGCTGTGTTCCACTGTGAGCTGGTCAGCTCACCGCTCTCGCCCGCAACCGGATAAATGCCCGCCGTGTTGATGATCGCGTCGATTCCTCCGAACTGCAGAATTGTGTGCTGTGCGGCCGCCGCGATGCTTTCCTGCGAGCCGATGTCGATCTTTGCATGGGTGACGGCCTCGGGAGACGACACGGCCGCGGCCTCTGTTGCAACCTGCTGCGCGGCTTCGGCGTTCAGGTCTGCGGCAACAATATGCGCCCCCTTGCGAGCGAGCAGCAGCGCCACCTCGCGCCCAATTCCGCTTCCCGCGCCGATGACGAGTACGATTCTCCGGCTGAATTCCGCTTCCGTGGGCATGCGCTGGAGCTTGGCCTCTTCGAGCGCCCAGTATTCGATGCGGAATGCTTCCGAACGCGGTAGCGCCACGTAATTGCGATAAGTCGCGAATTGGCCCGATAACTCGGCCTCGCGCGCCTGCGGCAAGGGATGCGGCGCCGCACCGTCTTCCAAAGCGTTCGCTCCCGCCATCACGTGAATCGCATTCACGAAAAACTCCGTCGTGATGCGCGCTTCTTTCTTGTTCTTGCCGAATCCAAACAGGCCCAGGCCGGGAATAATCAGTACCGATGGATTCGAATCGCGCAGCTTCGGCGAATCGGGCCTCGCCCAGTCCTTGTAATAAGCCGCGTATTGCTTGCGGTATTCCGCAGTGCGCTGCTCAATCCGGTGCTTCAAGGCGCCGATGCTCTCATCGCCCGGTCTCCACTCGAGAAACATCGGGCAGATCTTCGTGCGAAGAAAATGGTCCGGACAACCCGTCCCGAGGCCGCCCAATTGCCGCGCCCATTTCGATCCAGCGAAGCGCAGCGCGTCTTCATCATCCGCATAATGCGCGATCACGCGGCGGTTCGTCGAAAGCGCGCCTCGCAGGGCGGGAAGAATCTGCGCGGCGATCGACTCGCGGTTTGGCGCGGGCGCAAATTCGACGCCTCCGAACACTGGCCCGCTCTTTCGCTCGTGCTCTCGAATGAACTCGCCCATCTGCCCAATGGTGCGGATGCTGTTGAGATAACACTCCCGCTGTGTCTCGCCCCAGGTGAACAGGCCGTGGCTCGCCAGGAGCACGCCGTCGCAGCCGGGATTCTCTTGGACCGCGCTCTCGAGCTGCAATGCCAGGTCAAAACCCGGACGCTGCCAAGGCAGCCACGCGATCCGCCGCCCGAACCGCGCGTTGAATTCCTCCAGCTTGCGCCTGCCATTCGCGGCTGCCGCCACCGCAATGGCCCAATCGGGATGCAGATGATCTACGTGCGGAAACGGAAGAAGCGCGTGCAGCGGAGTGTCGATGGAAGCCGCTACCCGGCTCATTCCGAACGCTGCCAGCGGATAGTAGCCGACCATCTCGTCTTCCTGAGCTTCGCCGCGATATAGACGCTTGAGCTGTTCGAAGCGATCGAGGTATAGCAGCGCGAAACCGGATTCCTGGATCGAGCCCAGGTCTCCTCCGCTGCCCTTCACCGCCAGGACGCGCGCCGGCGCTCGCGTGAACGGGTCCGGCAAATCGAACTTCGAGCTGGTATTTCCGCCTCCGAAATTCGTGATCCGCAGATCCGCGCCCAGCAAATTCGAACGGTATCGAAGCAGCGCCAGCGGATTGTCCGCGAGCCCAGCGGCCTCGCGCTCATCCCAGAGATCCTTCAATCCACTTCCCGGCAGTTCCACTTCCCTTGAGCTTCTCACGCCCGATGAGAGAATCACTGGAGAGAAAAGATGCTGTTCAAAGGCTGTCACATCCTTTCAATCGATCAGTTCACGGTTCCCGACCTGAAGCGGTTATTTAGCGTTGCGGCGAACATGGAGCCCTACGCTGCGCGCCGCAGGGTCACGCGGGTGCTCGAAGGCGCAATCTTGGGCAATCTCTTCTTCGAGCCAAGCACCCGTTCCCGGATCAGTTTCGGAGCCGCTTTCGACCGGCTCGGGGGCAGTGTCCGCGATACTACCGGTTTTCAATTCTCCTCCATGGCCAAGGGAGAATCGCTTTACGACACCAGTCGCGTAGTAAGTGGATACGTAGATATTATTGTGATGCGTCATCCGACCATCGGTTCGGTGGGAGAATTCGCATCGGCGACTACAATTCCAGTAATAAATGGCGGCGATGGCGCTGGCGAGCATCCTACACAGGCGTTGCTCGACTTATACACAATTCGCAAGGAACTCAACCGCGACTTAGACGAGTTGCAGGGTTTGAAAATTGCCATGGTCGGCGATCTGAAGTTCGGCCGCACCGTGCATTCGTTGATGAAGCTGCTCTCCCTGCTAAAAAACGTTCATTTGACGTTAATTGCGCCCTTAGAGCTGCAGCTTCCCGAGGATCTGATCGAAGCAGCCAGGCGTCGCGGCCATCAGATTAGCGTAACCGCGAACTTATACAAAGGAATCGCCGACCAGGACGTCATTTACATCACGCGCCTGCAGCAGGAGCGATTTACAAGCGAAGCGGAGGCCGAAAGATTCAGAGGTAGTTACTCAATTACAAGCGCAATCTACACCAAGTACTGCCGGCCTGGCACTATATTGATGCACCCGCTGCCGCGAGATAGCCGTGAAGGCGCCCGGGAGTTAGACGACGATCTGAACTCGAACCCGTATCTTGCGATTTTCCGGCAAGCCGATAACGGAATACCTCTAAGGATGGCGCTTTTCGCCTTGGTTCTGGGAGTGGAGGACAAAGTGGAACCAAGTGCGCGCGATGCCAGCTGGTGGAGGCCCGGTCAATTCAATCTGAGCCGCTGAAGCGCGTGGCGGAAGCGCGGATCCGAACGAAGCGGATCGAAGCGCGGCTCTATCTTCAGGCACACCAGCCAATTGTCCCGCTCTTCGATCGCCTTCTCAAGCCACTCGAAGGCGGCGTCATGCGCCCGCAGTCCGGCTTGCAAAATGCTCATGCAATAAGGCGAGACGCGCCGGCGCGCCGACACCTCTTCGAGTTCCCGCAAGCCAGCGTGTGCTTGCTCCAGGTTTCCGGCGGAAGCTTGCGCATGGGCGAGCGAAGCGATTGTCGCCGGATGCCGTCCCGAGCAAAACGCCGCGTTTCCAAGCTCCACAATGGCTTCCTCAAACATGCCCAACTGCTCATACGCAAGCCCCAGAGTGTGTTGCGCCGGCGCATGTCTTGCTTCCATCGTCAGCGCTTTCCAGCATTGCTCGGCGGCGGCCCGAAAATCGCGGATCGTATAGAAAATCCAAGCTGCTTGCGTGCTAATCAGGATCGAAAGCGGGTCCATTTGCTGCGCCCGCCGGATCTCCCGTTGCGCTTCCTCCGTTCGGCCCATGGTGCAAAGAAACGCCGCATAACTGCGCCGCACATCCGCATTCTCGGCGTTCAGTTCCAGCGCGATCTGATATTCGCGTTCCGCTCCCGGCCAATCGAACTCGAACCACTTCTTGACGTCGGCCGCTGCGGCGTGTGCCTCAGCCAGTTTGTCATCGATCCTCAGCGCCGCGGCCGCACATTCTCTCGCCTTGCCGTGCGCCGCCTGGATCGGAACCGCTCCAAGCAGCGCTAACAGTGTATAAGCACTCTCTAAGCCGGTGTATGCAAGCGCGTGATTCGGGTCTGATGTCAGGGCTGATTCATAATGCGCGATGCTTTTGCGGAGGTCTTCCTCGGTCATTTTGCTGTAAAAATAACGGCCCTTCAGGTAATCTTCATAGGCCTCGAAATCGGTCCTCGATGGCGCGAAGTTTCCGCCGTGCCCGTTCGTTTTCGGCGGAATAATTTCTTCCACATGCGCGATGAAACGGTAGCCCAGGCCCGACCGCGTCTCAATATAGCGGCAACGGGCGGGCGAATCTCCCAGCGCCCGGCGCAACACGTTCACTGCCGTATTCAGCCCCCGGTCGAAACTCACGTGCAGGTTGGGCCAGAGATACCGAGCCAACTCTTCGCGCGTGACCAATGCCCCGCGGTTCACCAGTAAAAGCTCCAAAATTCGGAACGGCTTATGCTGCAGCGCAATCCGAATGCCGCGGTTATAAAGCTCCTGCTCCTGCAAATCGACTTCGAAGCTTCCAAACCGAAACCTGCGCCCGTCCTCGCGAGATGCCATCATTGCCTCGCTAGCTGATGTTGCATCGCAATTACCGGTCCTTATGTCCGCCAATCGCCGCCGCGGCTGCTCGTGCCTCACGAAAAACTTGATCTCGCCCCTCACAACCTTTCGGGAGAACTGCTTGCAATGTGAGCATTTCCTGATCTCCTTCTGAGTGTCGCCGCTCTGAAATCGCCGTCTGAAGCGTTGTACGAATCCCGGAACCCAGGGGTTCCTAGTACTCACCAAAAGGAGATCGAATCGTGCAGTTTACACCCAAATATATGCTCAATATCGGTACCTTCGCCGCGGCGCTGGTACTCACCGGCTCGTTCGCCAGCGCGCAGCAAGCCACCTTTACCCTCCCATTCGAAGCGCATGTCGGTAAGGCGACGCTGCCGGCCGGCGAGTATCGGCTGCACCTGCCCACTGCCGAAAACAACATTCGCACCCTGCGGTTCGAAGGAAATGCCAAGATGCAGTCGGTATTTCCCGCTGCCACCAGCATCGTCCCAGAAACGCAACAAGCGTATTTCGAATTCGTAAAAGTCGATGGCGTCTATTTTGCGAAAAAGTTTGTCTCCGGCGCCACGGGCACCACCTATGAGTTCCGGGTTCCCAAATCGGCTCGGCACGATGGGCCCGCGGACTCGGGTGCCACAACGCTCTCCGTATCTGGTGACGCTCTGAATTAATCAGCGCCGAGTCTCAGGTCCGTTGCGTCAACTTGACCGCATCTCCGGCCGCTACGCGAAGAAACCCGGCCGCGCTCTGCTGGTTTATCCCCAGCTCGATGTACCCGGAACTGCCAAAGTAGGCGAAACAAACGCCAACCATTGCTTCGCCAAACGTCTTACAAAATGTTTCAACGCGCTGCGCTCCGGCTTCGATTGAGAACCGCGTCGTGGCGCCGCGCCCCAGCTCATCGCTCCGAAAATTTGTAATCACATTTCCGAAATGGTCGATGTTTAGAACCCTCCCCTGCCAAACGCCGGCCTTGAGTTCGCGCGGCTCGAGACCGTCGAGCACCTGAATATCTTTCACGATCGGCCCCGTATCTTCCGCTTTCGCCGCTCCGCTCGCCAAGGCAGCCGCGACCGGCGCAAAAATATCCCGCCCATGAAAGGTCGAAGACGGCGACTCGAGCCACAAATCGCGATTTGTTAATTCACGCGCTCGCGGCTGCCCGTCGCGCTGAGTAATGAGGCTCAACACTCCGTTGTCTGGCGCGATAAAAACCTGGTCCAGCGCCTCCACACACAAACCCCGTCGAGAGGTGCCCACCCCGGGATCGACCACTACCAGGTGAACCGTTCCTGGCGGGAAATAGCGCGCCGCCTGGTCGATCGCATACGCACCTGCATAGATCGAAAACGGAGGAATCTGGTGCGTGATATCCACGAGCTGCGCCTCCCGGCAGCGGCTCAAAAGGACGCCTTTCATGGTTCCCACGTAGTGGTCCATGAGCCCGAAATCCGTCGTCAAGGTGATGATCGGCCGCACTCGAGAAGCACTCATACGCTGCTAGAATTGTAATGAAAGCGCTGATTCTCTTGGCTCCGCAGAGATGACGCTGGCGCTTTCGATTGCAATTTTGCTCTACTTCGATCACAATGCGACCACCTTTCTCGCGCCCGAAGTCGCCGAAACGGCGAACACCGCCTTGCGCGACGTTTTTGGCAATGCCTCGAGCATTCATCGCGCCGGTCAACAAGCCCGCCAGCATTTAGAAGCCTCGCGCCGGACCATAGCCAAGTTCCTCCATGCATCTCCTGCCGAAATCGTTTTCACCAGCGGCGGCACCGAATCAAACAACCTCGCGGTTTTGGGACTGGCGCGCCGCGGCACACACGCCGTCACCACGGCCATCGAGCATCCTTCCGTCCTCGAGCCTTTTCGCGCACTCGAATGCGCCGGCGTCGAAGTCATTTTCGCAAGCTCCGCGCCGAGCGGCGTTGTCAAGGTCGATGACATTCGTCAAAGCCTGCGCGATGACACGTTTCTCGTCTCCGTCATGCACGCGAACAACGAGACGGGAACCATTCAGCCCATCACGGAAATCGCCGCGCTGATTCGCGAGCGCCGCGCGGCCGGTCAATCCATTTATTTCCATGTGGACGGCGTGCAGGCTCTCGGCAAGATAAACCTCGATCTCCAAACCCTTGAGGTTGACCTGTATTCGATCAGCGCCCACAAGATTTTTGGACCCAAAGGCGTGGGCGCCTTGTTTGTGCGTCAAGGAACGCTCGTGCGAGGAATTCAATACGGCGGGCGTCATGAGCGAGAGCGGCGGGCCGGAACTGAAAATGTGCCTGCAGCCGTCGCCTTCGCACGGGCCGTCGAGCTCTGTACGAGCCATGCAGCCGAAACGCTTTCGGCCATTCGCGACCGCTTCGAATCTCGCGTACTTTCGGCGGTCGAAGGCGTCGAAGTGAACGGAATCACTGGCAGCCGCTTGCCCAATACCAGCAACTTGCTGTTTGCTGGTGTCTCGGGCGAAGCCATGGTGATCGCTCTCGATATGAAAGGCATGGCGGTTTCAACCGGATCGGCCTGCAGCAGCGGCTCCGTTGAGCCTTCGCACGTGCTGCTCGCCATGGGGCGGACTCGCGAGCAAGCGAAATCGAGCGTGCGTTTCTCCTTCGGCCGTTACAACACAATGGAAGAAGCCGATGCTTTGGCGGATGCGGTGATTTCGTCCGCACGACACCTTTGCAAGTCCGCGAAGAAGGAGAACCAGCTTGTCCGCGCCTGACGCGAGCCTGACGGCCGTGGCCATGTCGGGCGGTGTCGATTCATCCGTCGTCGCCGGGCTCTTGCAGCGCGAAGGTTTGCCTGTGGTCGGGCTCACGATGCAACTCTGGAATCAGCGGCGCTTGCCAGATCTGGTGCCCGAAGCCGGCGCTGTTGGCCGCTGCTGCTCGCTCGACGATGTCTACGACGCGCGCTATGTCGCTTCGATTCTGGACATCCCTTACTACGTCGTCAACTTTGAAGAGCGCTTCGAGCGCGAAGTCGTGCGACCCTTTGTCGACGATTATCTGAGCCGGCCGCACGCCCATTCCTTGCACCCTCTGCAATAACTTCATCAAGTTCGATCAGTTTTTCGAAATGGCGGAAGGAATCGGCGCAGGGAAGATCGCCACCGGCCATTACGCGAGACTCAACTCGAACCCGGACACCGGCCGCTACGAGATGCGCACCAGCATCGATTTGACTAAGGATCAAACTTACTTCCTCTGGGGACTCACGCAGTCGCAGCTCGCGCGAACATTGTTCCCGCTCGGCGGAATGATCAAATCGCAGGTACGAGAGCTGGCGAAAGATTTAGGTCTGCCCGTCGCCGAAAAGAACGATAGCCAGGAAATTTGTTTTGTGCCGAATGGCGATTACGCAGCTTTTATCGAAGCATACTTTCGGGAGCAGGGAGTCGATGCAGCGGAGTCGCAAGGAGAGATCGTTGATACCGCGGGCCACGTAGTCGGCCAGCACAGCGGCACTCATCACTTCACCATTGGCCAGCGCCGCGGCTTGCGTGTTGCGGCCGGCGAGCCGCTCTACGTCATCGCAACCGATCCCGCCTCCCGCCGCGTGACCGTCGGCCGCAATGACGAACTCAAGCGCGCGTCGCTGTTTGCCCAAAACGTCAACTGGGTCTCTGTCGCGGCCCCGCGCGAGGCTCGACGAGCTCAAGTGAAGATTCGAAACAAGCACGTCGCCGCAGATGCCATTCTCGTGCCCTTAGGTGACGGTACGCGGATCGAAGTACGATTCGATGAGCCGCAGCGCGCTATCACGCCCGGCCAAGCCGCTGTATTCTACGATGGCGACCTGGTGCTGGGTGGCGGCTGGATCGAATAAACTGCACGATTGACGGTAAAAAACACTCTGCTGAGTCGCGCCGAATATGCGATCGCCGTCGCCCTAATCGAAACGCTCCGCCGTTTGCCATTGCCCGCTGCCCAGGCAACTGCGCGCGCCGCAACCCGTCTGCTCGATCGTGCTGCGCCCCGCTTGCGCCGCGTAGCTCTGCAAAATCTCTCATTCGCCATGCCGGATCTCAATCCTCGCGAGCGCAGCCGCGTGGTGAACGGAGTTTTCGAAAGCATTTCGCGGATGCTTGTCGCTTTGGCGCAATTTCCTCTGATCGATGCATCGAACGTCTCGCAGTGGATTGGCTACGAAGGCTTCGAGCACTACACAAAAGCTAAGCAGGCAGGCCGCGGCGTGCTGATCGTGACCGCGCATCTCGGCAATTGGGAGCTCAGCGCGTTCGCCCATGCTCTCATGACGGAGCCGATGCATGTGATGGTTCGCCCGCTCGATAATCCATTGGTCGATCGCCTGGTCCAGCATCGCCGCACATTATCGGGAAACGGTTTGATCAATAAAAGAGATGCCGCGCGCACGGTGATGAAGGCGCTTCGCAACAACGACGCTGTCGGCATCTTGATCGATCAGAACACGGCTGCGCACGAAGGCGTGTTTGTCGATTTCTTCGGCAAACTCGCGTGCGCCGGATCAGGATTCGCAAAACTCGCCTACCGCTCGCAAGCGCCCGTGATCCCAGGTTTCGCGCTCTGGGACAAGAACCGCAACCGGTACGTGCTGCGCTTCTATCCACAGGTCGAATTAACCGGCGATATACAAGCCGATACGCAGCGGCTTCACTCGATTCTCGAAGCCATTATCCGCCAGCATCCGGATCAGTGGATGTGGATTCACCGCCGATGGAAGACTCGCCCGCCTGGCGAACCCCCGTTGTATTAGCCCTACCCGTGCGCGCCGTGATGTTTGTGATGACGGCCCGGTTGGCCCGCACCAGAGCCCGTTCCACCGGAGCCGGTCCCACCACCGCTTCCTGTCCCGCCGCCACTCCCGCCAGTACCCGTCGTTCCTCCGCCGCCGGTTCCGGTGGTTCCCGACAGCGCACTTACAATCGCGGCGCCGTCCGGACTGCCAAGCCCCGTGCAGGCATCCCATCCCGGACCTGCGCTGTAATAGCCTAGGCCCGAATCGTCATTGTTGCCGCTCGTGATGTCGTGAAAATCCGATTCCGGTATCGAATACAGCGACGCATTCACGTACCCGGCATTTTTCCCGAGTTTCTGATTGATCAATGCAATCAGCGCCGCCCACAAAGGCGCGACAGCGCTGGTGCCGCCAACCACGGTGCTTTGCCCGTCGACAATGATCTGGTATCCGGTGGTCGGGTCGGCATTGCCCGCCACATCCGGCACGCCGCGGCCGGCGAATCCCGTCTGCGGCTGCGCTGGAACTCCGGCCGAGTTCTGATAGCTCGGCAGCGCAAACACGCCGCTCACGCCGCCGCCGGTTGCGCCTTCGCTTTCCGCCGTTTCGTTCCACACCACCTCTGAACTGATCGTGCTTCCCGAAACCGTCAATGTCGTGCCGCCGCAGGCCAGCACGTATGGGCTCGAGGCGGGGAAATCGACATGCAGTTTCCCATCCGTTTCGCCATCGGAAGAACCGCTGTCTCCCGCCGCCACCGTGATCGTGACGCCCAGTATGGCGCCGTCCTGGAGAGCGGAGTTCAACGCCGTCTGCGATTGCTGCGTCCAGGAGTCCTCCGGACCACCCCAACTGATCGAGATCACTGAGGGATTGTTTGTGGTGTCATGCACGGCATCGGTGACCGCATCGATGAACCCCTGATCCGTGTTGGGAGCGAAGTACACGGCGATCTTCGCGCCATTGGCGATCGAACCCGCCACTTCGATATCCAACTCCACTTCCGCATCCGCATCGCTGCCGGTTGTATTCTGCCCGCCATCGACGGAAACATCGGTCACAGTCGGCGTCGGGAGACCCAACCCGCTGAAATACGTCTGCAGATCGGAAGCCGCATAACCTCCGCCCAGCTCAATGATCCCGATGGTCTGGCCCGATCCGTTGACGCTCGACGGATAACTGTATGCGGCGGCGACTTGCGGCGGAGTGAACGTGCCCGCGGTGCCCCCGCCGGCGAGTATACGGTAATGCGCTCTGGCAACCTCGCGTGTGTCGAGGCCGACCACGGCCAGCACTGCGCCCCCGAGGTTTTCGGGAATGTCGATGGCTCCGGTGCGGCCGCGAAATCTCCGCCCCGCGCTCGATTCATACAACCCTAGCTCTGCGCCGAATGCTGCCGACATCGCGCGGGAAGGCCCGCTCACAATTACGCGCCGCTTTGGAACGCTGCTCTCGACGATCGTCAATCCATATTCGAGCGCGAATTGTTCCACCTGCTCGATATCGGCTGGATCCGCGCCATACCGCTCGGCAAATACCTCGCGCGACACTGGCGCAAACTCACCGCTCGCCGGGTCCGGCTGCGGCTCATTTCGACGCCGCAGAACCAGGGTGACGCGCACTGTCTGATCGGCCGGCACCGCGCCGACGCGCCGTGCATTGGCAGGAGCTCTTCTTTCGCTTCCTGGAAACTTAAATCTTTTTTTTGAGGCCATAGGGAGGAAATCCTGTGTGGGTTTTCGGAAGGCTTAATGCTGTACCAAGTTTAACGTCGCGTTGCTCAACACATCCTATCGACCGGCATGCCGTTACAATAAACTCGATTGGGAGCGCACACCGCGGCAATCGATATTCGCCAGCTCGCCGAAATCGGCGACTTGAACAAGGCCGTCGAGCTGCAGCGCGAGATCTGGGGCTTCGATGAGATCGACCTCTTGCCGCTGCGCCTGTTCGTCGTCGCGAGCAAAATCGGCGGCCAGGTGCTTGGCGCATTCGATCACGGCAAAATGGTAGCCTTTTGCCTCTGCATTCCAGGGCTCAAGCCCGGCGGTAAATTTTATCTTCACAGCCATATGCTCGGTGTCCTGCCCGCCTATCGCAACAGCGGCGTGGGAAGAACGCTCAAATGGAAACAGCGTGAATATGCCCTGCAGGCGGGCGTCGATCTGATCGAATGGACATTTGACCCGCTCGAGATCAAAAATGCGTTCTTCAATGTCGAACGGCTGGGCGTAATTGTGCGTCGTTATGTTTACAACCAGTACGGCACCACCAGCAGCCATCTTCACGGCGGACTTCCCACGGACCGGCTGGTCGCTGAATGGTGGATTCGCTCGCCGCGCGTCGAGGCGGTTTCGCGCAAGCAGGCATTCGATAGGCACGCAACCGAAGCGACCATAGCCTTACCCGTTGAAATCGGTGCGCTTCGCAAACAAGATCCGCAACGCGCACGCGAGATTCAGATCTCTATCGGCGAACAGTTCGCCACACACTTTCGCGCTGGACTAGCCGTCGTCGGCTTTGAAAAGTCCGCCCTGGCCGGCGCCTATCTCATGGGGCAATGGGAATCAAAGTAGAGCGCATCGTTCTGCGGCACATTCGCATGCCGCTAATTCATTTCTTCGAAACCAGCTTCGGCCGCACGCAACAGCGCGATATTGTGCTCGTCGAAGCGTTCGCCGATGGGGTTTCGGGTTGGGGCGAGGTGACGGCCGGAGAAAATCCGTTCTACAACGAAGAGTGGACCGGCTCCATCTGGCCCTTACTGATTGATTACGTCGCGCCTCGCATTCTGGGTCACGACTTCTCATGCGCCGCCGAAGTCGGCGCTCGCACGGCGCACATTCGCGGGCACAACATGGCGCGCGGAGGAGTCGAAGCAGCCATCTGGGATCTCGAAGCCCGTCTCAAGAATGAGCCGTTGTGGAAAACCATCGGCGGCGGTGCGCGGCGCGAAATTTCCTGCGGCGTGTCGATCGGAATTCAGAACAGCGTCGAACAGCTTCTTGAAAAAATCGACACGGAACTCGCGGCCGGTTACCAGCGCATCAAAACGAAGATCAAACCCGGTTGGGACGCCGATGTGATCCGCCGCGTGCGCGAACGCTTCCCCGCGATCAAGTTAATGGCGGACGCCAACTCGGCATACACGCTCGAAGACCTCCCGCATCTTAAGAAACTCGACGAGTTCTATCTCATGATGATTGAGCAGCCGCTTGCACACGACGACATCATCGATCATTCCGTCTTGCAGCGCGCGCTCTCGACACCGATCTGTCTCGATGAATGCATTCGATCGGCGCATCACGCCGAGCAGGCCGCGCGCCTTGAAGCCTGCCGGATCATCAACATCAAACTGGGCCGCGTCGGTGGATTCGCCGAGGCCAAGCGCGTCCACGACGTTTGTCAAGCGAATCGCATCCCGGTCTGGTGCGGCGGAATGCTCGAATCGGGCATCGGCCGCGCCCACAACATCGCGCTTTCGACGCTGCCCAATTTCGTATTGCCCGGCGACGTCTCTGCCGGCAAGCGCTATTGGGCGCGCGATATCGTGTATCCGCCCATCGAGGTGACGCCTCGCGGCGCTATTGAGATCAACGACGCTCCCGGTTTGGGCTATGCAATCGATGAAGATTACCTGGAAAGCCTGATCGTCCGCCGCCAAGCGCTACCGGCTTCGCAAGTATTCTAAGTAAATATGCTCAAAGCGAGTATTTTCCGCGAATACGACATTCGCGGAATTGCCGAGGAGGAACTGCTCGATGCCGACGTCGAGGTGTTGGGGCGCGCGCTCGCGACTTACATCATCCGGCATAGCGGCCGGACCATTTGCCTCGCCTGCGATTGCCGCTTGAGCGGAACGCGCCTGCACGACGCGCTGCTGAAAGGCTTGCTTGCTGCCGGCGCGCACGTGCTCGATGCGGGTACGGTTCCCACCCCGCTTCTTTATTATTCGAGCGTTCACTTCGATGCCGATGGCGGCGTGATGATCACCGGAAGCCACAATCCGCCGGAATATAACGGGATCAAAACCGTGTGCGGCACCGGCACGCTGCACGGCGAAGAGATACAGGGCGTCTATAAGCTGATCCTCAACAACGACTTTGAGCAGGGCGAGGGCACGCTCAAGAAAGTGGACGCCGTGTCGCCCTATGTCGAGGAGCTTGCTTCGCAGTTTGAGCTGCCGCGGAAAGTAAAGCTCGCCGTAGACGCCGGCAACGGAACCGCGGGCCCGGTCGTGCACCGCCTTTTCGAGAAGCTCAACGTCGAATCGATCGAAATGTTTTTCGAAATGGACGGGCATTTTCCCAACCATCATCCCGATCCAACCGTGCTTTCGAATCTTCACGCGCTGCAACAGAGCGTGCGCAAGCACGAAGCGGAACTAGGCGTCGCTTTCGACGGCGATGGGGACCGGCTCGGCGCAGTCGATGAAAACGGTAACGTCATTTACGGCGACATGCTCTTGCTCATCTTCGGCCGCGAGATCCTCTCGCGCAAACCCGGCTCAACCTTCATCGGCGAAGTGAAGTGCTCGCAGGCCATGTACGACAAGCTCAAAGAGCTCGGCGGGAACCCGATTATGTACAAGACCGGGCACTCCCTGATCAAGGCCAAGATGAAGCAGGAACACGCGGAACTGGCCGGAGAGATGTCCGGGCACATGTTTTTCGCGGATCGTTACTACGGGTACGACGATGCAATTTACGCCGCCTGCCGCTTGCTCGAAATCGTCTCCAACTCGGGTCAGCCTCTATCGCATCAGTTGGAAGGCGTTCCGAAGCTGGTTTCGACGCCCGAGCTGCGCATCGATTGCCCGGACGACGTGAAGTTCAAAGTAATTTCCAAAGTCGCCGCCATCATGCGAAAGAACCGCTCGATTGTCGATGTCGACGGCGTGCGCGTGCCCTTCGAACAGGGTTGGGGCCTCGTGCGCGCCTCGAACACGCAGCCAGTACTCGTCATGCGCTTCGAAGCCTCGAGCAAGCCGTTGCTCGAACAGTACCGCAAAGAGATTGAAGATGTAGTCGAGCGCGCCAAAAAGCAGTTAGCCGCCGAATAATCAGTTCTTCGGGCCGAAGTTTTCCGTTCTTCCCGCCAGCGGTTTCACAATCGGCCCGCCGCAAACGCCTACGCCCGTGTTCAGCAGCGCATTTAATAAGTTGAAGAAGACCGCATAGATCACTTGCTCCGTCACCGGCTGCCGCCCCGGCATGCGGAACGAATTCGGCAACTCTTTCGCGATCTGCAGCCGAACGGCATGCGGCAGCGCGCGCCCGCCTTTATCCCGCAAATTCGCCAGCGAAAGCGGCGTTTGCAGCACCGCTCCCGATTTCCCGTCAACGTAAAACTGGCAGCGCGAGAACCAGCCCAAATTTCCCGGATCGGCCGCGTCGAACAACAGCAACGGCGCCTGTCGCTCGTTCGCCGACAAATCCACCGATAACACCCGGCGCTGATCGTCGAGCTTGAAATCGAATCCCGCCTGACGCGCGATGTTGCCTACAAACTCCGGATCGAGCTCCAGGAGTAGGTACTTGTTTTCTCCAGCCTCAAGAACTTGCATCGGCCTTATACATTCTAACTTCCAGAATGCGATTCTGGCGCTGCGGCGAACTTCTGCGCCTCGGCCCGGTAAATCGAATGATCGCCGCTGCTGAACTGCACGAGCTTGACTACGCGCACCGGCTCAGCGTGCTCCTGCAGCCACCTAACCACCGTCTTCACTGCAATCGCCGCCGCTTCTTCAATCGGATAACCATAGATGCCGGTGCTGATAGACGGGAAGCTGATGGTGTGAACGTCGCGCTCGGCCGCAAGCTGCAGCGCAGTGCGATAACAGCTTTCGAGTTGCTCCGGCTCGCCATGCCTGCCGTCCCGATAGCGCGGCCCAACTGCATGAATCACGTACTTCGCCGGCAAATCTCCCGCGCTCGTCACCACTGCACTGCCCGTTTCACACCGGCCAATGCGTGCGCGGATCTCATCCAGTTCGCGCATGATCTCCGGGCCGCCCGCGTCGTGAATCGCCCCGTCCACGCCGCCTCCGCCGGCAAGCTGCGAATTCGCGGCGTTCACAATCGCATCCACCGCGATGCGCGTGATATCGCCTTGGACAAGCTGCAACTGGCAGAGCCCAGCCTGAATCACGAAATGCGATGCCATCGATGCTAAAGGCACTCGCGCAGCGCCTGCAGAAAGAAATCTACGTTGTCCTCCGTGGCGAGCGGGCCCATGGTGCCGATGCGCAAAATCTTTCCGGCAAGCTGCCCCAACCCCGAAGCAATCTCGATCCCATAATTCTCGGTCAGCTTCTTGCGAAGCGCCGTCTGATCGACTTCAGCCGGCGGCACAGCGGTAGTCAGATGCCAGATCCGGTCTTCCGGACGCGCCACCAGCGGCTCAAATCCGAGCTTCACCAGCCCGGAAATCAAGCGTTCGCTCGCCCGATCATGCCGCTGCCACCGATTTCGCAAACCTTCTTCTTCAATTGCCGCCAGCGCCGCATGCATCGCGTAGTAGAGCGGCGGGGACGGCGTGTGATGGTACACGTGCGGCGCTTCGAAATAGTTCGCGGTCAGGCGCAGATCCAGATACCAGGTGAATGGATCTTCGGTGCGCCGCTCCAGCAGTTCCCACGCTCGCGGCGACATCGAGATCGGCGACAGCCCCGCCGGACAGCTCAAGCCCTTCTGCGAGCAACTGAAAGCCACATCGATTCCTACTTCGTCCAGTTCCACCGGCATCGCGCCCAGCGAGGTCACGCAATCGGCGATCACAATCGCGTTTGCAGCGCGCGCCGCAGGCGTGATCGCGCGCCCCGATTGATACGCGCCTGTCGAGGTCTCCGCTTGCACAAACGCAACCGCATCCGGGCGTTCGCGTTCGATGAATTTTGTCGCCTCGGCTTCGTCAAACACCTGGCCCCAAGGCTTTTCGAGCCGCACCACATCCGCTCGCAGCCGCCTCGCCATGACGCTGATTCGATCGGCAAAGTGCCCGGCCGCAAAAACCGCGATCTTCGACCCCGGCGCGACAAAATTCGCGAGCGCCGCTTCCATCGCTCCGCTGCCGCCCGCTGGAATCGGAAACGTCATGCGATTTTGCGTTCCAAAAGCCGCGCGCAAGCCGGCGCGGATCTCGTCCACGATCTCGAAAAAGTATGGATCGAAGATGCCCACCACCGGCTGGCTCATCGCCTCATACGCGCGCGGCTCCACCATGGACGGCCCAGGCCCATAAAGCAGCCGTTTTGGAGGAGCGATGCGTTTCGTAACTGTGCCGGTCATGCCTTCAAAGTATCAGGGACGGCAGCGCCGCGCCAGACCGCAAATTGCCTCGACGGAGTTCTCAAACCGAAGTACAATCGTCTGCGTACCCACCGCCGACAACACAGACGCTTCCAAACGCAGACCGCGCAGTGATCGAGATCGCGAAATTGCGCGACTACTGTCTGAACCCCAATCACGAAGACGGGAAAACATAAAGCTCGGGTATTCGCGTCCGCTTTGGAAATCAGGCAAACCGAGGCTGAATGGCTGCGGGAGATGTTGCTGCTTGCCGCTAAGAATTCAGTCGCCACGGCCGTCAGCCAGAACCGCTTCGGAACCCTCTATGTCGTGGATTCTGTGATCACCACTCCGGTTGGCTCGGCGGTCGTTCGAAGTGGCTGGATCGTGCAATTTTCAGAAGGCTTCCCGCGGCTAACAAGCTGCTACGTTAAGAGAACGGTAACTGTATGAACCGAATCGCGCGCTATCGCCAGTTGCGTTAATCGAGGATGTTCCCGGCCAGAGCCTAACGAAGGGCCAAATCGGGACCGTCGTCGAATTCCTGCACGGGGACGGTGAAGAGGTTCTGCTAGTCGAATTCTCGGATGAAACCGGGCACACGTCGCAATGGCCGATCTAAAACCCGAGCTGGTGCTTGCGCTGCATCGAAAAACCGACGCTGCCTGACCACTCGCATTGCAGACTGCCGGGGCTCTGAACACACCCTCACTGCATCCGCAAAATCACCAGCGTCATGTCGTCGTGTTGCGGCGCGCCGGCCGCGAAGTCGTCGGCTCGCTTTAAGATGAACGAGATCATCTCTGCCGCGCACTGCGAACCGCACTCGCGAATCGTCTGGATCAGCCGCTCTTCTCCAAATTCCTCGTCACCCGCTGTCATTGCTTCGCTGATTCCATCGGTAAACGCCACCAGAATGTCGCCCCTCTGCATCTGCAGCGATGCCTCGCGATACGGGAACTCGGGAAACAGCCCAATCACCGTACCCCCTTCCTCCAATCGCACAATCTGCCCCGCGGCATCGCCGTCTCGATACAAAATCGGCGGATTGTGCCCGGCATTCACGTACCGCAAGACGCTGCGGGCCGGGTCATATTGCGCATAGAAGAACGTCGCGTACCGATTTTCAGCGGAGGCTTCATATACCAACCGATTCACGTGCTGGATCATCTCGGAAAGCGTCTCGCACGGCTTGATCGTCTGCCCGCGCAACGACGCCTGCAGGCTGGCCATCATCAAAGCAGCGGCGATTCCTTTGCCCGACACATCGCCAATCGCAATTCCCAACGATCCATCGTCCAGCCGCACGAAATCGTAGTAGTCGCCCCCTACGCCGAGCGCCGGCCTGCAATACCCCGCAAATTCGAGCCCTTGGATCACGGGCAACTTTTGCGGAAAGAGCCGCTGCTGCACCTCGCGCGCAATTTCCAGTTCGCGATCCAGCCGCTCCCGCTGCGCCACTTCGCGCCGGATGCTCTCGGTCAACTCCGCATTCTCGAGCGCCAGCCCAGTCTGCGAAGCTACCGCGCTCAGCAGTTGCAAATCCGCTCTCGAATAAGGCGCTTCGGATTTCTTTGGACCAAGGCTGATCACACCCAGCAGCCGCGTGTCGAACGCGACCGGAAGCAGAACCTGCGCATTGAGCTTTTGCAGAGCCGCCTGCTCCTGTTCCGGCGTGCCGTACACCCAGGATTGCGGATCATCGAAGTATATGCGCGCCGGAGAATTCGCCTGCTTCAAGAAGCGGACCGTCGCCGCGTTGGTCTCAAGTTCCACTGCCGGAGCCGAGCCGTACCCAAGTGCGTACGCCGGCTGGAAACAGTTGCCTCGCTCGAGCAGCATCGCAATGCGCGAAACGTGAAGCGAATCGGTGATGCGCCGCGCAACCGTTTCGAGCAGCGCGCGCTTATCGCGAATCCTCGCAACCGAGTTCGTCAATTCCGTCAGTACAATTTCGGCATTGTAGGCTTCGCGAAAAAATCGACGGTCCATCCACAGGCTGAATCGCCCTAATAAGCGCTGCAGCCCGGAAACCAGCACGAACCCCGCGATACCGATCAGAATACCTGCCCAGATGTTCTGCAGGCGAATTGAGAGATTCACGCACACAATAACAATCGCCGTGATTAGGATGATGCGCAAAATCCTCACGCCCGTGCTCGCGACCGCGTAGCGCACGCCGCTGCGAATCACCATGCGCACGTCCATCGCGCGCTGCACGACGATGACGTATGCCAGCGTAAAAGGGAAGAACACCAGCATCACAAGGCACAGAACAACCAGCCAGAACGGAAATGGGGGAAGGACACGGATTTCTGAAAGGATGAGGAACAAGAGCGGCGTAAGGGCAAGAGAACAGCCGAACGCCATCACGTGCATCCGGCGGCGAGCGTCGGGCGCCGTCAAGCCGCCGCGCTTGACACCTAGCAGGATGAAAAAAGCGAAGACATAAACTGCGATCAAGATGCGGATCGGGTTCTCAATGCGGTCCATGAAGTCGGCAAGAGCCCGGACCTGCTGAATGTGATTGCCTGCCATGTACTCCATGTAAGCGGTGACCACACAGAACAGGGCGATCGGACCCGCGACAACCCAGCTCAGCCAACGATGCCTCTGGACGAAATTAAAGGGAACGGGAAAATAGAACGCGAACAGCAGCATGCCGGCAGGCCAGAAATCTTGCAAGAGATTGTGATAGGCGAGAAACAATTCACGCCAGGGTGACCAGACATTCCGGAAACCGGTCGCAAAAGTAACTAATTGACCGATGGAGACGAGCATGGCGAGCGTAATCCAGGCAAGCGGATCTCTCGGACGAGCGAAAGCAATGTAGAACCCGAGGAGAAGGCAACTCATCGGGAGCAGAAACACTACACCAATCAATAAAGTCCACGTGGCTGGATCTGCTTGGCCGGCGTGCAGCCTTACGGAGATTGTGACCCTGTTCCGTCGCCCATTCGCGTGGCGATCAACTGTGACGAGAAGGTTGTCGCCGGGACGCGCGTTGAACAGTACGGGGTCTATTTGATTGAAGCCGTGAATCGATTCGCCATTCAACCCAATGATTTCGTCGCCGATTTGCAGGCCCGAATGCTCGTATCCGGAGGGAAGATGGGCGATTTGAACCGTATCGACACGAGGGCTGAACGGCCATCCGGCATGATTCGCCGTGGTGGCCTCGCTGTAGAAATCCCAAGCTGATACTGACAGCTGCGCATTGAGCGCCCACGCAAGTAGCACGCATAAAATCGCATACTGCAGAGTAGGTCTGCGCGGCTGATCAATCGGCGGCATGGAGCGACGTGCGCTTACGACTATACCCGAGGTAAATCAATAAACCAATCATGAGCCACAGAACGAACCGCACCCACGTGAGCAGCGGTAATCCCAGCATGAGCCCCAGGCACGCGAGTACGGAGATCGCGGGCGTGATCGGCGAAAACGGAACCTTAAACGAGCGCGGCCGGTCGCGATGCGAGCGCCGTAAAATGATAACCGCACATGAAACCACGATGAAAGCAAACAGCGTTCCGATATTCGAAAGATCCGCGAAGGTGCCGATATCCCAAATACCCGCCGGTATCCCGACTGCCAGTCCGGCAAGCCACGTGCTCACGTGCGGAGTCCGGAACCTTTTGTGAACCTTCGAGAAGACGTCCGGTAGCAGCCGGTCGCGCGACATGGCAAACCAGATGCGAGCCTGGGCGAATTGGTACACCAGCAGCGAGGAAATCATTCCGAGCAGCGCGCCTACGGTCACCGTAAAACGCAGGTTATTCATCCCGATCGCCTGCAGTGCATTCGCAACCGGCGCGGCGTTATCTAAGGTCCGCCAATTGACGATGCCTGTCAGCACCAGCGCAACCGCGGTATACAGAATCCCGCAAATAATCAGCGTCCCGACGATTCCAATCGGCATGTTGCGTTGCGGGTTGCGGCACTCTTCAGCCGCCGTCGAGACCGAGTCAAACCCGATAAATGCGAAGAACACAATCGCCGCCCCGCTCAGAACCCCGTTGAATCCGTTGGGCAGAAAGGGATGCAGATTCGCAGCCGTCACCGCGTGTGCGGCGCCAAACACAAATAGCAGGATCGCGCCCAGCTTGATCGCAACCATAACGTTGTTCGCGCCGGCGCTCTCTTTCACGCCGCGCACCAGTATCCAGCTCAACGCCATCACAATCAGCAGTGCCGGCACATTAAACAGGCTTCCAGTGAAATGGCCTTCGAAAATCGCCGGTTCGGAGAGATACTTCGGCAGATGCGCGCCGAACAGGTAATCGCACATCACATTGAAATATGCCGAAAACCCCACCGCCACGGACATATTGGAAACGGCGTACTCCAGAATCAGATCCCAACCGATGATCCAGGCGAAGATTTCGCCCATCGTCGTGTACGCGTAGGTGTAGGCGCTGCCCGCAATCGGAATCATCGAAGCCAGCTCCGCGTAGCACAACGCCGCAAACCCGCACGTCAGCGCCACTAAGATAAAGGAAAGCGTGAGCCCCGGCCCCGCGCCCGGCCGCCCGCCGACCGAAGTTGCGGACGCGCCGTGCAGAATTAAATCGATCACCGGCGCATTGAACACCGACGAAACCGCCATGTGCTGTCCCGCCGCCGCCGTTCCGGTCACGGTGAAGATGCCCGATCCAATCACCGCGCCGATACCGAAAGCGATCAGGCTCCACGGCCCCAGCGATCGCTTCAGGCGTTTGCTTTCGTCGTGCGTCCCTTCGACCAGTTCGTCAATGCTCTTGGTCTTCAGCAGTTGATTAGCCACGGTAAGCGGTCAGTATAGCCAGAAACATTACCGGCACGACCACACCCTCCGTAAATGCACCCAAATCCGGAAAACTAGGAGCCGCTTTCCACTTCCACGAGAACAAGCGCGTTGGGCTCAAGACTCAAGTCGAGATGATTGCCTGTAAGGTGCTCCCTGGCAGGCGGGGCTAACGCTGTCGCCGAGTTCATACGTTCTATCTGCTCCTCTGTGGGATAACGCGGGCTGCCCAACGATTTGTATACCGCCAGCGTGTTCCCATGATCGTCATCCACTCGGCTCAATTGAACCGCTGCATCGTGTGGGGCGCCGTTAATCGTCAAGCGAACTTGGATCGTATTCCCGGTCTTATCGGGATCAACCAAATTCCATACTGCGATTGCCAGGGTTCCGTCCTTACGTTTCGTGACAATTACGTTGGCGCTCGAGTTCGGAATCCGCCGATCCCCGAGCCTGTGCAGCAGAGCAAAATCGTAGTAGCTTGGCTTGTTGATCCCGCCTTTGGCTCTCAATCCAAAATGGCCCTCGAACGGTTCCGGTATGGGCCCGTCTTCTTCAAAAACATCGGAAAAGGTCCAGAACGACATCATGTCGACCATCCCGTCACACTCGCGAATGGTGTTCGCCACGGCAGGACCCACATAGGACGTATCGCGCGCCTCCTTCATTCCAGGTACGTTCCACTCAGTCCAAAGCAGCGGTAGATTTGGGAAAGCCGAGTTTTGAATCTGCTTTCTCACCTTAGCGATGGCCCGGCATACGCGGTCATCCATCGGGATATGTTCGTTCGTGTGAAACAGGTTCTCGACGGTGTCGTCAGCGTAGCCATGACTCGATACAAAATCTACCGGTGCGTGCTTTTCTGACGCATCCTTTAGGAAGTCATCAACCCAGGCAGCCGCCGCCGTCGCCGGGCCGCCGACACGCAAACGCGGACTGACTTGTTTTAAATCGCGGGCCGTATGATCGTACAGCTCGAAATAGCTTTCCTCGCGTGGAATCCCGTTCCAGAAATCGATGTTTGGCTCGTTCCAGACTTCGAAGTACCACTGAGCGACTTCGTTTTCACCGTAGCGCTCGACCAGGTGCCGCGCCAGCGCCGTGATCATGCCATCCCATCTCTCCCAGCTCTTGGGCGGCGAGACATTGGGCTTGTACCAGAACGCATGCAGCGCGTCAGGATTAAAGGCCAGCTTTTTAGGCATGAAGCTGATTTCCACAACGGGCCGCACACCGTTCTTCAGCAACCCTCCATAGATCTCATCCACATACGCGAAATTGTAGACCGGATTGCCGTGCTCGTCTTCGTTGTATACGCCTACCTCGTCGTGAAGAATGGCATGAAACCGCACGTACCGGAAATCGGTCACTTGCTTGACGGCACGCAGATCGTTTTGATACGTATCGCGGAGCGTCAGAATGGCGCGCCCGGACCCGAACATCTGCTCCCAGAAGTGCGGGAATGGGGTGGTCTGCGCGGTAGCCTCAATCTGCACCTCCTCTTGTGCTTGGCATTTCAAGACGAGCACGCTCGCCAACAGCAAACACCCGCATCGTATTGTCATAGCCTCCAATTCTAGGACGGAGAATTTGGCCTGCAGCACATCTCGTCAGCGCACCACCGCACACGGGGCGACTTAGTAACGTTTCCGCTTGGCGCGTAGTCGAACATCCAACTCAGGGGGAATTACAGTGCGGACATTTCTAAGATGCTTATCACTCGTTGTTGTAGCTTTCATCACTCTGCCGGCGTTTGCGCAATTTCGCGGTGCCATCCGCGGCACGGTCACTGATCCTTCAGGTCAGACCGTCGCCGGTGCGACTGTGACGCTGGAGAACAAGAATACCGGCCAAAAAATGGTGTCGACCTCCGACGCGAACGGCATTTACGAATTCAACGCGCTGCCGCCCGCGCCTTACCGCATTACCGCCGAGGCGCCAGGATTTAAGACCAAGGTGCTCGAGCAGGTACAAATGATTCCCGAACAGCCGAATACCCTGAACTTGCAACTCGAGGTGGGCCAGGTTCAGCAGACTGTCACTGTGACGGGAACGACGGAGACGCTCGATACCGAAACCGCTACCTTGAGCGGAACCATCAGCAGCAATCAAATCCAACACATGCCGTCGTTTGGGCGAGACGTTATGCAGCTCGTTCAGTTAGCGCCGGGAATGACTGGCGACGGGGCGCAAGGTCCCGGCGGTGGCGGCGAAAACCTTCCCGGAAGTCAGGGGCCTGGCGCAACCGGCGGGAATACAGGTATCTTTGCCACCGAAAACGGGCCGCAGGCTCTGGCCGTTGGCCAGCAGTATGAGAACAACAGCATTTCAATCGACGGGATCAGTACCACCAGCGCCGTTTGGGGCGGCACTACCATCGTTACGCCCTCGGAGGACTCGGTTGAAAGCGTAAAGGTTGTCTCGAATAGCTACGACGCCGAAAATGCCCGCTTCAGCGGCGCTCAGATTGAAGTCACGTCCAAGAGCGGCACCAACGATTTCCACGGAAGTTTCTTCTTCACGGCTCACCGCCCGGGCCTCAACGCCTATCAACGCTTCAACGGCGAGGGCAATGCGGTGTTAAAGGACGAAAACCGGTTCAACCAACTTGGGGGCGGCATTGGCGGCCCCATCTGGAAGAATAAAATCTTCTTCTTTTTCAATGTCGAGACGGTAGACCAACCCTCCTCCTCCATCACTTCTACCGGATGGTACGAAACGCCTGCGTTCGACGCCTTAGCCAAGCCCGGGAGCCTCGCTGCCACGTATCTGTCCTTTCCTGGCAACGCGGTTGTCAACCAGGGCATTAATCCCGCAACCTGCGCAGATATCGGTCTGGTCCAAAACGTAAACTGCAGAGCGGTTTCGGGCGGCCTGAACATCGGTTCGCCTTTGACAACACCTTTGGGTACGCAAGACACCACGTGGTCGAGCCCCACCAGCCCCGGAGTGGGCAGCGGCCTCTCGAACGTGGCTGATATCGCGGATTACACAACGGTAAACAGGACCACAACTTCGAAATACCAGTACAACGGCCGCATGGACGCGAACCTTACGGACCGCGATCACCTCGCCTTCGCCATTTATTGGGTTCCTCAATCGACTACTGACCTGAATGGGGCGGCTCGGGACTATAACTTGTTCCATCACGAACAAATCAACGAAGCTTACTCCGTCGTATGGAATCACACGATTTCAGCGAGCTTCCTCAACGAATTCCGCACAAATCTCGCGGGATGGAACTGGAATGAGATCTCTACGAATCCGCAGCAGCCGGTTGGGCTTCCTTTGGACAACATCGACACGATCGGTAGTGTCACACTAGAGCCGTTTGGGGCCGCGATCGGCACCATCTTGAACCAGTGGACCGGCACCGTCAAGGATGTCGCTACAAAGATTGCTGGACGCCACACCATTAAATTCGGCGGCGATTTTACACGCCTCTTTTACCTGAATGAGTGTACGGGTTGCGCCGTACCCAATTATCACTTCTTCAACATATGGGACTTTCTAAACGATGCGCCGCAGCAGGAAAACGGCAACTTCAATCCCCATAACGGCGTTCCAACTCTCGAGAAACAAGACGACCGCGAGAGTCTATGGGGCGTGTTCGTACAGGACGACTTTAAGGTCCGAAAGAATCTGACCCTCAACCTGGGGCTGCGCTGGTCCTATTTCGGATCGCTCTCCGACACACAAAACAATATGTACGTGGCCTTCCCGGGTTTCGGGTCGAGTTTTCTGACCGGCTTACTCGTTCGCCCGTCTAATTCCTGGGGGCCGCAGACGGGTAACGTCGGACCTGAGTTGGGTTTCGCCTGGAGTCCGGATCGCTTCAAAGACAAGCTTGTGATCCGGGGTGGTTATGGCTTGAACTATAACCAGGAAGAGATCGCTCTTTCAGCGAACGTCCAGCAAAACCCCGGGCTGCTCGTGTCCCCGACCTTTACGATGTCGACGCCCACCTCGCCGAATCCTGGGATCGTCTACGCCCTTTCGACGAACATCCACTCGATCACCGGTTATCCGGCGAACCCGAACACGGTTGTGCCATTTGCTCCCAACGGATTGCCCGCGTCCGGCACCCCAGTCAATGTTGCCCTCTTCCCCCAGGCGTTTCCCACAACTCGCGTCCATCACTACTCGGTCGATTTGCAATACGATCTGGGTCATAACTGGATAGCGATGCTGAGTTATGAAGGTACCTTGTCGCGTCACCTCGATTTTCATGAGAACCCGAATGCCGCTCCAGCCGCTCTCGGCTATCCTCTGAATCCCCAGATCGGGGGCGGAGACTACTGGAATATGTCGGGCTATGGTCGTTACAACGCCATGATCGCCGATTTGAAGCATCAGTTCTCGCGGCATTTCATGGCCGAGTCTCAGTTCACCTGGTCCAAGTGCATGGACACCAGTTCGGGTCCCTATTATGAGCAGCCTTACCCCTACAATCTCAGCCTGGACTACGGACGCTGCGACTACAACGTCAGCAAGGCGTTCAAGCTGTTTGGCACATGGGAGCCGGTCTTGTTCCGTGGTAACAACAACTGGCTGGAAAAGATTTTCGGCGGCTGGTCACTTAGCGGCATTTTAAATGTTCACTCGGGTTTCCCGTGGACCCCTGTTGCCAGTGTGGTCGGCGGAAGCCTCTACTGCGGAACCTGTGGCTACACGACCCTGTTCCCCAGCGCGTATCTCGGCGGTGCGGGGACCAGCACGAGCAACGATCAGTTCAGGACCGGCTCGAACTATCCCAAGGGTGGCTCGGCATACTTCGCAGTCCCGGCTTATACCCCTTATATGGGCACGGACTACGGGTCCGCACTGCCTCAGCCCCCCGGTGTCCGCCGTAACTCCCTCAATGGGCCGGATTATAGAGGGGTGGACCTGACGCTGATCAAGGCCTTTGGCCTGCCAAAGGCGCCGCTACTCGGCGAGGGTGCCAGGATTGAGTTCCGAATCGATGCCTACAATATATTCAACATTCTGAACTTTAACCCGGCCGACATATCGAACAACATCGGCAACTCAAATTTCGGCGCCGATACCGGTGCTCTCGCCGCCCGTGTCATCACCATGGGCGCCCGGTTCGTGTTCTAAACTGCACTGGGAGATTGATCGAATTTACAACTTCGTGTCATATTGTACGAGAGTTTTCCCTACTCCACCGATACGTGTTATAAAGGTGCGGGACGGCTCGCTGCAACCATCGGTGGTCGCGCCTACATCTAAGTAAAAGGGTAGTCTCTCGCTACCTAATCGAAACAATTTATTCGCCGTGAGACCGAAAAACGGAGGCTTCTCGCGCCGCGAGTTCGTATTCTCGAGCGCCGGCGCATTCCTGTTCGCGCAGCATGCGCTCGCGGCCAAACTCAAGCCGCCCCCGGTTCCCGGACCCGTTCGGTCCGACGACCGCAAATTCTTAGAAGACTACGCCAAGCGCTGCTTCCGCTATTTCTGGGAGCAGGCCGATTCGCGCACCGGCATCGTGCTTGATCGCGCCCGCAACGACGGCTCTCGTATGCCGAACAATGTCGGCAGCATCGCCGCCACTGGCTTCGGCCTCACGGCGCTTTGCATCGGCGCGAGCCACGGCTGGGTCCCCCGCGAGCAGGCCCGAGCCCGCGTGCTCGCCACCTTGCGCTTCTTCTGGGCGCACGCTTTTCACGATCACGGCTGGCCGTATCATTTCATGGATGCCTCTACCGGCGAGCGCCGTCTCAATTCCGAAATTTCAAGCGTCGATACCGCGCTCTTTCTCTGCGGCGTCTTGACCTGCGCCGGTTACTTCACCCCGGATCGCGAAATTCAGACCCTCGCAAAACAGATCTACGAGCGTGTCGAGTTCGATTGGATGCTCGCCGGCAGCCGCTTGCTCCTGTCGCATGGCGTGCAGCCCGGCTCCGGATTCATCGATCTGCGCTGGAGCAAATATAGCGAAGCCTCTGCGCTTTACTTGCTCGCGATCGGCGCGCCGCGGCATTCCATCCCCGCCGATAGCTGGTACGCATGGGTGCGGCCCGAGGTGCACTACGCCGGCTGGACCTTCATCAGCGGTGGCGCGCTCTTCACGCATCAGTACTCTCACGCCTGGGTCGATTTCCGCCATCAGGTCGATGGCGAGCAATCCGCTCTCAATTATTTTCAGAACTCCGTCATCGCGACGTACGCGCACCGCGATTTCTGCATCAGCTTGCAGTCGTCTTATTCCGATTACGGTCCCAATATGTGGGGCATCACGGTTTCCGACAGCCCGGCCGGATACGTTTCCTGGGGCGGACCGCCCTATGATGGCCCCATCAACGGCACGTTAGTGCCTTGCGCCGCGGCCGGTTCGCTCATGTTTGCGCCCGAAATCTGTCTCCCCGTTTTGCGCGAAATGCTGAGCGTCTACGGCGACAAAATCTATCAACGCTACGGCTTCACCGACGCCTTTAATCCGAACTGGAAAGACAAAAAACTCTGGGTCAACCAGGACGTCATCGGCATCGACCTCGGAATTTCGCTGCTGAGCATCGAGAACCTCCTCACCGGCGACGTGTGGCGCTGGTTCATGAAAAATCCCTACATCCAGAGCGCGATGGAACGCGTCGGCTTCCGCCTCTCAACGCCTGGCATCGGCATCCGCGAGACCCATTCCGGCGCGCGGCGCTTAACCTCCTCGTAGGGCTTTGAGTTTTTCAATTCATCGCCGAGCCACAACCATCTTCGAGGCGCGTGCGTGTGCCTCGATTGCCTTTTTCAACGCTTCAACCTCTTGCCGGTCCGGCATCGCGGCATCCGGACGTTCAAAAGCCGGAGCCGCAATGCGAGCATAATGCTCTGCCAGGGCGTAGTCGCCACGCCGAGCCGCGATTTCACCTTGCGCCAGCGCGATGCTCGCGCCCGCGGTTCGATCACCCGAAGTCTGAGTCGCCGCACTGACGTCGATCCCCTCCAGAAGCTCGGAGGCTTCATCAAGCCTGTTCGTACCGATCAGGCACGTCGCCAAGGTATAAGCACATCCGCCGGTAATGCCGCCGCGAGTGCCAAATGCGCGGTTGGCCTCCTGAAATGCCCGGCGTGCATTGCGTTCGCCTTCGGCATATCGCCCCGTTTTGCATTGCGACAAAGCGGCATCGGAAAGCATTCCGATCGAGAACATCGAAACCGGACCCAGCTTATGGACTGCCAGTTTATAAACCGTCAGATCGTCCCGAATCGCGTCATCATACATGCCGAGCGAACCCTCAGAAACCGCTCGCGTTCCCAAAAGCGCCATCGTCCTTTCACTGTCCTCACCTAAGGTTCTGACCAAGGACGGATAAATTGCGCTTGTTTCCTGGATCGCTTGGGCATATTTGCCCTGGAGCATCAATGCTTGTGAGAGATAGATACGAGCTTGCAGGATCTCAGGAGTGTCACTGGCGCCCGGCTTAGACAAATTTCCTATGAGCTCTCGGAACAATCGCTCCGCACTCGCGCCGTCGCTCAGATGAATATAGGAAGTCCCCAACAGTTGCTTTAGCTGCCTTCGCGTGCCCTCATCAATTGACGCAGTCGCCTGCGCCCGGCGAAGCGCGAGTGAAAAGTCTGCTTTCGCGGCGCTCGCGTCACTCTCACGCATTTCAACAATTCCGCGCGTCCACAACAGCCGAATGTGCAATTCCTCCGAAGCTTTGGCATTTTTGGACATCGATCGTTTGGCATCGCTCAGAAGCGACTTGGCAAGCGCCAATGAACCGAGCTGGTAGCTTCTAGCTTCGAGCGCCGCTCGTTGTAAGCGGACCACACTCGCGTTCTCTGAAGATGATCCTTCCGCTTTAAGGAACAGGTCGAGCGCCTGATCATACTCGCGCCGGGCTTGCGGGAAATCAGACCGATTATCGAATGCTTTTGCCAATGTTTGGTGCAGCTGCGCGGCAAGCAAAGGCTCATTTGCGAACTGCACGTCAATATCCGGCGCCGCCCGATTGACGGCGTCAACAAACGATTCGCCTGCCGATCCGCTCTTGAACGGATCGCTGTGCGCGAGAAGGTCGTCTGAGAGAAAGCGATTCATCGCTTTCGCCACGCTGCTCTCGTGCTCGGCTTCATTGCGCGCCTTTGCAAGCCGCACCGTGAAGAGAATCGCCATTCCCAAAAACACCGCAAAAACCAGCGAAGCTGCCCACACCGTTCGCCGATTCCGCTTTACAAACTTACCCACCCGGTATCGTATGCTCTCCGGCTGCGCTTCAAGCGGCTCATTTTTGAGATAGTGATCGATATCGCGTATCAGCGCTTCCACCGATTGATAACGCTGCTGAATATCCTTCTGTATAGCAGTCAAGCAAAGCCGATCCAGATCGCGCCATGCTGACTTACTCAAGCCGGAAACTCGTGTGCTGCTGGCCGAAGGCTTTCTCGCGTCCTCTTGCAAACTCTTTGGAGGTAATTGCCCCGCAAGCATCTGATACAGAATGACGCCCAGCGAATAAACGTCGGTATACGCCGCAACGATTCCTTGCTCGACCCATTCCGGCGCCGCGTACTCCGGCGTCATCAGCCGCAGGCCCGCCCGCGTTAGCTCCGCTATCCTCCTCGAGCGAATGTAGTTCTTTTGCGACCCCGAAGTCCAGCAACCGCGGCGTGCCCTGCTCGTCCACCATGATGTTCGAGGGCTTGAGATCGCGATGAATGATTTCCTGCCCGTGTGCATACTGCACGGCTTCGCATACTCGGCGGAACAGCTCAATCAGTTCGCCAGACGGCTTTGCCTGCTCCCGGCAATATTCGATTAGCCGCTTGCCTTCGACGTACTCCATGACGAACCACGGCGTTCCGTCCTCAAGAGCCCCAGCGTCGTAAAGCCGCGCAATGGCAGGATGCCTCAGCTTCCCCAGCAGTTTTATCTCGCGCGCAAAACGCTCGCGCCGGGCCGGCGAAAGTCCCGCGTGCAGCAGAAACTTAATCGCCACCTGATTGCCGGCGTCCTTTCGTTCGGCGAGGTAAACCACTCCCATGCCGCCTTCGCCAATGAACCGGATGAGGCGATATACCCCGACTTCCTGGATATCAATCGCCGCGCGCGCCGCTCCCACCAGGCGGTCGGCGACCTCCGGCAAGCCGCAGTCGAGGATCGAAGCGCTCCGCCTTTCGGCCTCGATCATCGCGCGCACTTCCGCCTAGCATTTCCGGATCGCTGCCGCAGGAGTTTTCAAGCCAAGCAGTCCGTTGCGGCTCGTCCATTGCCGATGCTTCCAGAAACAACGCTTGTATTCGTTCCCACCGCTCGCTGTCCATATCGCGTCTACTTACCTACCGGGGCGGATCCTGGTCGCCAGCCACGCTTTCGCTACTTTCCAGTCGCGCTCGACAACCGATTCGGAGATATGCATCTGCCTCCGCCGTTTCTGAGACACTCATTCCGCCGAAAAACCGGTTCTCGATTACTTGCGCTTGCCGCGCATTCATCAGCTTCAGTTCATTCAAAGCGGCATCGAGATCCAGCAGTTCGATCTCGCCAGACGCGCCTGCATCGAGCGCTTCGTCAAGCGTCACAAAGACAGCTTCGCCCGAGCCTCCTCTCTTGCGAGCGTTGCGCCGCCGCGCTTCCTCGACCAATACTTGCCGCATCGCATTCGCGGCGATGGATTTGAAATGCGTTTCCGACGTAGCTGCTAACTGCGGCGAGTTCTTCAGCTTCATCCAGGCCTCGTCCACTAAAGCCGTGGAGTTAATCGTCAGGCGTACTTCGTTTCGCCTGACCGAGGAAGCTAGCCGGCGCAGCTCTTCGTACACCCGGCTAAACGTATCGTTCAAATTGCGGTTGTCTTCCCCGCCTGTCCCGCCTTGTCTCGGGGGGTTTCCGTGGGCTGTAAATGTCATGACGGCCTTTCATCCCGGTTTGCGCAGTTACTAAATGAAAGCCAAGTCGGATGCGCTTTGCAGGCATTCGTCGAGGCACCAGGTTACGCCACGCCTGTTTCGAAATCGTATCAATCGTGCAGGCGGTTTTAAAGCAAAAGTTCCCGAAGGAGGGATCAACAGTGAGACTAATTTCTTTGAATCTATTTCCCCGGCCGTGTATGGCACGCCTGGCGATCTGCGCTACACTTTCCACCGTCGCGTGGGTGGCGCCCATCCAGGCGCAAGACATGGATGCCGGTGCCATAGAGGCGGCAACCACAACACCGTACGCGCTCTTCCAGTATTCGACGATGACTGGCTCCGGCAATACGATCACCATTGGCCGTGTCCCCGTGGTGAATTCGTCGGGCGCAACGAACTACTACGATGTCACAATCGAATTCACCGTTAGCTCGACTGGCACGCTCGCCCTCGCCTCGGGCTATCCGAAGATTACTGCGTCGCCAAACCTGATCACTGCCGGCTTCAAGGCGGGCAAGTATGTTGGACCGAGTACTGTCTTGAGTGGAAACGCAATCATCAACGTCAGCGGTCCCGGTGTCGCGAGCGGCGGAGCCACCGAATGGTCGCTTGCGGCGGCAAGCGGCGCCAATGCCTACACGTACCCCTGCAGCGCCACCTGGTACGTCGGAACACTAACGAGCAATCCGCTGTACTCGCGCCTCAAAGCTGCTGGGATTACTTCAACCGCGTGGTCTTATGGCGTGATCGGCGCTGCCGGGTGTGCGCTCGAGAGCTACAACTGGGCGCCCGACGGACTGATCGGGCTTAGCCAAAATGGCAATACGATTACCATCGTTAGTTTCTCGTATGACGGTACCGATTACAGCACCCCGCGCGATCAGATCACGTACACGCCCGCTGCCACGCAGTAACCTTCGCGCCGCTCTCGTCTAGTTTCGGGCAGTCAAACTTGACTGCCCGTTTCCGCTCTTAACGTCTCTGTAGCGCCTCCAGCTCTTCCAAACTGCGCGGCCAATCCGCTCCCAACAATCGCGACAGCCCCCGATCCGCAAGCACTTTTCCTCCCGTCTGGCATCGAGCGCAATAATTCGTCTCGTTATCGGCGTATCGAATGCGCTGGATTGGTTCGCCGCAGACCGGGCAAGGCTTTGCATACCGCCCATGGACCGCCATCCCTTCGCGAAACGCAGTCACTTTTTCGGGAAATCGTTCGCGCGCCTCCGCTCGCAGCCGGTCGATCCACAGCTCGAGCGTCGCCCGCGTCGCCGCGAACAGCCGCTCCCATTCTTCAGCACTCAACTTCTGCGTACGCGCGATCGGAGACAATTGCGCGGCGTGCAGAATTTCATCCGAATACGCATTGCCAATCCCGCTCACCACGCGCGGATCGGTCAGCGCCCGTTTGAGCGTGTGATTTTCGTTCACCAGTGCCGACCGAAACGCGGCAAGATCGCAATCGAATACATCGATGCCTCCCGGGTCCATTCGCCGCAGTCCCTCTTCGCCCGCCAAGACGTGCAGCGCCGCACGCCGTTTTCGCGCCCGCTTCGGTCAGCACCAATGAGCCCTCTCCAAATTCGAACGCGGCCAGATTCTGCCGCCCCGAGATCTTCGCACGCGCAGCCCGCCAATGCAGCCGGCCCGCGATCATCAAGTGCAACACCAGCCAAAGCCCGCCCTCGATCCGAACGCGATCCGCTTGCCCACATGTCGCAGTTCCTGAACCTCGCGTCCTTCGATCTCCGCAACCGGCGGCGATGCCGTACGCAGCAGAAAAGGCGTCGCGATCCGCACCCCTTCGATGTGCTGTCCAACTACACGCGGCTCGAGCGCTTCGATATACGCAAGTATGTCCGGCAGCTCAGGCACAAGAGACTCAAACCGCTATTCGTTCCCGAAACGCGGAAACCCCTTCAGGGCTCCCGCCTCGAAGTCCGCGCTTCCGTTCTGGAACCGCGCGAACCGGCTTAAATCGATCTCGGCAACCTCCGGCAGCTTGCGCGCATCCGCTACAGGAACGCCCGCTTTTGTTTCAAGCGGCACCACTCCCGCCCACACCGGGAACGCATAATCTTCTTCATCGTCGATCGGTGGTCCGGTCCGCACTTTCGCTGACGCTTCTTCGATCGCCACAGCCAGCACATTCGTCGCCTTCAACTCCTGCGCCGTCGGTTGCCGCGTCTCTTCCCATCTGCCAGGCACCACGTGATTGGTGAAGGCGTGCAGGGCCGCCCGTTTCTCCTCGTCTTCGGTCACCAGCCGCGCTTTGCCCAGCACCACTACCGAGCGATAGTTCATCGAATGGTGAAACGCCGAGCGCGCCAGCACCAGTCCGTCGAGCAGCGTGACCGTCACGCAGATATCGATCCCATCGCCCGCCGTCTTGAGCATTCTGCTGGCCGCGGAACCGTGCAGGTACAGTATGTCCCCGCGGCGAGCGTATCCGGTCGGAATCACATAAGGTTGCCCATCTATGGCAAACCCGACATGGCAAATGAATCCTTCATCGAGGATCGAATTGATACTTGCCTTGTCGTAAACGCCGCGTTTCGGCAGTCTTCGAACCGTCGTTCTGGCGGTGTTCCGGAAGCTCCCCATACACTACACTGTACGCGCAAGAGCCGCCACCGCGCGAGGGCGGGCGCCCTCGTGAGTACAAAGGATGCAGGCTATGCGCGACATGAGCCGCCGAACGAGAGTAAACAAGCAGCGCGTGACGCGAGCGAGCGTTTAGGCTTCGTATAACATGTTTTAGAAGCAGAATATGACTGGGTCCACAGCGAACAACGAGAAGCAAGTCACACCGGAGCGAATTATGCAGTTGGCGTGGGGCTATGCGCCACCCCTTATCATGGAAGCCGCCCTCCGCCACAGGATTTTCGACGTTCTCGATAACGGCGCCCAAACGGTTGAACAAGTGAAGGCGGCAACGGGAGCTTCTACCCGTGGGTTGACCGCGATTATGAACGCTCTTGTCGGATTCAATTTGCTTTCCAAAGACGATGAAGGCAAATACGCGCTCACGCCTGAAAGTGCCGCTTTTCTGGTGAGCACGAAACCCGGGTTTAGCGGGGGAATGATTCGTCATTGCAGCGAACACCTGATTCCGAGGTGGTTGAGTTTGAATGAAATCGTGGCCACGGGCAAGCCAGTGAAAGCCGTCAATCAGGAGCAGCAAGGAGGGGAGTTCTTCCACAAATTTGTCGAAGACATCTTCAACATGAGCTATGCTCCTGCGCAACGCCTGGCCGAAGAGTTGAAGCTGAATCGCAGCAGCGGAACGGTCAGTGTGCTTGATCTTGCAGCCGGCTCAGGGGTATGGGGCATCGCGCTTGCGCAAAAATCGGAGAATGTCCGCGTGACTGCCGTTGACTGGCCCGAGGTCATACCGATGACGCGCAAAATCGTCGCTCGCTTCGGACTGGCGGAGCGTTTCCATTTTGTGGAAGCGGACCTTAATACGGCCGATTTCGGACGCAATCATCAAGTTGCCACTCTGGGCCATATCCTTCACAGTGAAGGCGAGCAACGCAGCCGTGCGCTCTTGCGCAAAACCTTCGACGCTCTCGCGTCCGGCGGTGTCATCGCCATCGCTGAGTTCCTGGTGAATGACCAGAGAACCGAACCGCCGCTTGGACTGCTCTTTGCCGTGAATATGCTGGTGAACACCGAAAACGGTGATACATATTCCGCCAATGAGATCAACAGCTGGCTTGGCGACGCCGGTTTCACGAATCAGCGAACGCTCGAAGCGCACGGCCCTTCGCCACTGATATTGGGAACAAAGCCGTAATTTTCGCTTCTCGGTCTTGCATCTCGCCCCCGCTCGGATCGTGGCGGGTTGCCGCGGATACAGCTTTTCGTTGCTCCACCCGCGCGCGAACGCCACGACCGAAATCTACAAATTGTTTACACCGGGTAAACGACTTCCGTCGCCGAATCTCACAACCTTGAACAGAGCGGCACGTAATGCGCTCAAGTTAGTTTCTTCTGAGGAGAGATATGAAAGGCAATACTAAAGCCGTACAGGTGAAAAACCGCAGATCGTTTCTGCGCGGAACGCTGGCAACCGGAGCAGCCATCGTGGGAGGGTCGGTGCTGAGCAACAATAAGGCACTCGCGCAAGATACGGAGGATTATTCGAAGCCACTCACGCCGGGCGATATAGCAATTCTCAGGTTTCTTGCGGCCGCCGAAACGATTGAATCCGATCTCTGGCAACAGTATGCGGAGCTCGGTGGTCTTACGTCTGGCAAACCCATAGAGGTCGATCCGAACCAGGAGCTGAACAGTTACCAAAATGCTCTCTCGCAACTGGACGGCGACGGCCCTCAGTACATAACCAGCAACACGCTGGATGAAATGAGCCACGCGGCCTTTTTGAACGCCTACCTGGAATCTAAAGGTGCAGACCCGGTGGACTTCAGCGGGTTTGCGAACTTACAGGGAAGCACTGCGACGGGAGCGAAAAACATCGGACGTCTGACGAACCTCATGCATCTGAATGTGGATACCAGCTGGTTCATTCGTTACCGCAGCAAAACGAATCCCGATTTCGGCGTCACCTATCCGCAAGCAGTCAAAATCTGCGACCGCACAGCAATACCGAGAACCGATGCCGATTTCGACGGTGCGCAGCATATTCAGGTAATCGCCAATACCGCCGCCTTTCACTTCGGTTACATCGAACAGGGTGGTTCGAGCCTCTACCAGGCACTTAGCCGAAAAGTGAGCAGCCTCGAAGTTTTGAAAATCACTCTGGCCATCGGTGGAGACGAGATCGCGCACTTCCTGGAATGGGTCGATTTCGCGGGTAACGGAGTGCAACCGCCGGTCGCCCCGGTCTCCAATGACGGTCTGACATTCCCGAACTTCTTCAACCCGCTCAACCCGCTGATCCAGCCTAGTTTGATTTTCCCGGTGCCTTGCGAATTTATCAGTCCGAAGCTGCCTCATTGCGCGGTCATTCGCCCAACGAACGACAGATTTGCCGGCGCACGTGCGACCATTGCATCCTTCACCGCCGATGGTCTTTTCACGGGGCAGCCGCAGAGCTTTCTAACACTGCTTCAGCAGATGGCACGCGAGGCAGACGAAGCTCGCCGCGAGTTGTAAGTAAGTTGATTATGAACCGGAGCTAATAGAAACTAAGTTCCGGTTCAACTAACTCCCTCATATCTCTTTCGGCCGGCGCCAAATTCCCCCGCCCTTTCGGCCCCACATATCCATTTAGCTACCGGGCCCCCATGGATTGACGATTGCCAACCCACAATCTTCGAAATCACTGGTGTTCCGGGTGGCGATCGTCGCATTTCGAGACCGGCATACCGCCGCAATCAGTGCGTCGAATTGGGAAATGGGACGTCCCAGGTCCGCTCGCCTGGCAACGATCTTCGGGTACACGCGCGCGGAGTCCGAATCGAATGGAAGAACTCGCTGTGTAAATTCATCCCCAAAAACTCGCTCGATGACGGCGTGCAACCGGCTGCGCCGCTTTGCCGACGGCAGCAACTCAACTCCGTACAGGATTTCTGCCTGGGTAATCGCAGTTGTAAATACGGCATCTCGATTCTGCTCCGCCAACCAGCGCAGCACGGCCTCATCCGGTGATGGCTTCAGAGCTTCGGAAAGGACATTGGTGTCCAGAACGATCATCAGCGCAACGCCGGTGGACGTCGAACGGGCTGTCTCTTCGGCAAGCTAAGCTCTACTCCGCCGAGTGGTTCGATGTGCCTGCGTATGGCTTGCGCCAAATTGAGCTCTCGCGAGTCGTCGGCAATCAGCGCATGTTTTAAGATCTCTCTCGCCTCCTCTTCCATCGAACGTGCATGATGGGCGGCACGCAATCGCAATCTCGCCTTTACGCGCTCATCGAGCCTACGGATCGTAATGCTAGCCACGCATCAATGATAGCACTGCAATCACTGAGCGCCGCGGCCTGCGGGTGTGGCAAATTCCCGACCCGGTCGCCCGATATCTCCCGTCCCGCTCGCCGGCTCACTTGATCACGTCCAGCGACGCCCAGCCGCCCTCTGCGCCGGACCCGCTCGCATTTCAGCGGCTTTCGAATACATCGTGACGTTTAGCACATCTAACTGGAATCAGCGCTGCAAACCGAATCGCACATCATCCCCCATTTGGCCGATAGTTATTGCACCCGTCACCTGCGCCTATTGGTCGCGCCAGCGGTACAACTTACAAATCGACTAATACGCAAAGTGATTAACCGACCAAAGCACCGGATATCCCCCAGCGCCTTAATTTCCCGGCACGATGTCCAACTCCGATTCATCTAAGTCGGCTCGTAGAGGATCTTCAGTCGAGCGCACAAATGATTTCTCGTGTCGGATCCACGCGTTTACGAGTTCTCGGTAACAGTCGCTCAAACTACACTGACACATAATCGGGGGCTGTTGAAAACGAGCAAGCAAGCATGCCCGGTCGGAAGAATCAAGGAACGTAAATTCTCCGTCCGCTATCTTTGCCAACAATTCCCTTCGTCGATTCTCTTCGATACTCTCCAGCAGAACCGCAATACTAGCGAAGAGAGCGAACCTGGCACCTTCGGAACTTACTGAACCCGCCGTACATTCCTCAATTGCGCTTCCGTTCCAATTCAGAAGAAAATTTGCGGCGAAAACACTGTAATCCGGTCCACGGCGTGGCGATTTTAGCGTTGTCCATGGAGGCGGCGAGTTTATCAGAAATTCACCTATCGTGGAAAGGTCGCATTCTATTTGTGCTATCTCAGTGTCAGCGGCTCGTCGTAATCGAAAAAGGAACATGGCGATCAGTGGAGGCCACCACATAGAGAAAATGCGAGAGTACGGCGCTTCGAAAAGCCCCTTAATACCGTGCCATTCGAGCAATTTAGTGATAGAGACAGCCTTCTCTTCGAAGACTTTCCGTGATAGTGTCAAGTCTTTCTCCGCACATCGTTCAAGCTGCGGGCGATAAGTGGTAATGATGGCGGTCGATAGCCTACCCCAGAGCTGCCTATCAATCGGGAGAGCGCGCGCTTCGGAGTGAAGCATTCTAGGCATACGGAGTTCATACGCGAGCTCGAAGGCAGACGTTTTCTCCCGAACGGATGTATCATCAGAAGCGATAATTTCTCCCAGCACGGTTTCGACCGTCTCGGCAACGATCACGAGGTTATCTCGACTGACTGCATGAAGGGCAGCAATCAACGCCAGGGCTGCATCACGTCTGCCACTCGCTAACGGAGTTGAAACGGCATCGCGCACCGTCGCAGCCACTACGGCCCTCCTAATCGCGGGATTCGGAACGATCGACTCGAGCGTTCTAGTCGCGAACAGCAGGATATTCCAACGCTCTTCGCGCGACATTTGGACGGCCTGCTGCAACAGACCTGAGAGCGCCTTGTCCCCGGCGCCTTCAATGTTACGACTCTGGATCTGAAACGCGAGTTGCGCAACCACATCCCACTCCTGCTTCGCAATGTGAGGAACGAGCACCGGAAGCAAGCCCGACGCTGTCGGGTACATTGAAAAAAGGTAACTGGCACTGAAATACTCCAAAAACGTTCGATGGGTGAATTGATATAACTTCTCGCCATCGGGAGTTGTGCCTGTGTCGGTAAACACCCAAGCGCGCCCGGCGCAAAACTCGATGAAGCTTGATGCAGCCGCCTCCGCTTGGATCGGGTCGTCAAAGACACGCTCCTGCAGATATCGCGCCGTTTCCGCGATCAATGTTCGCTGTTCTACCCCCCTTGGAGGGATTCCCGCGAATAGATCCAGTAAGCGAGGTGCCTCATCGCGGGCCGAATGTGCGCCTCGAAAGGCAAGGTAACGATAATACCGCGACTCTTATCCCATCGTTCGAATAACATCAGTGAGCATTTTTCGTAAATCTCAGGGCGATTTCTCGGAATGTATCCCTCGGCGCGATATAAATTGCACATCAACCCGAGCATAAGCGGATTGCTACGCAGATCAACTGCTAACGCGCTCTCCCGCATGAACGCATCTGTCTTTTGAAGGTGCTGCTCCGCTGATAGCTCTTCATCGAGAGAAAACCACTTCCGCGCATATTCCGTTACCTGGTCTTCATCAAATGGAGCAATCTTGTAAATACGGAATTGCTTAGAATTTAGCGGTGCCTGCTCATACCCCACTTCTCTCGATGTAACAATTACAGGAACAGAGGGATACAAATTGCAGAACGATTCAACGTCATTGCTGATCTCTCGCCTGTAGCTTGTATCGAGCAGTTCGTCAAGACCGTCAAAGACTATAAGGACACGCCCAGTCGTAAAAAGATACTCGAAAGCGTCGCTTGGCGGAGCGACTTGGTACCGTGATGCCGTTTGGCTCTCGACGAATTGCAGTATGGAGCAAGGACTGGTTTTTTTGAGTCCGCCATATTCACGCAAGATTGCAAGCACGGGAGTCAGTAGTCGATAGCTCACAAGCCGCTCCTCGTACCTTGAAGCGAGATCGTTGCACAGCTTTAGCGCGAGCGTGGACTTGCCGGCTCCGGGATTACCCAACACGACCGTTCTATGACCCGTGGGAAGAAACATTTCGAGGGTTAGGCGGCGAGCCTCGCGCTGCTTTCCAATAGGGCCAGATACAAATGGGGGCGTAACATAAAGATCGTCGATAGGAAACTTTCGGGCAGTCTCAAGATGAGGCGGCTGCAGATTGCCGTGCCGACCGGCGACCTGCCTACGATAACCGGTCTTCAAATTGAAGGATGGCTCCGACATCTAGTTCCCTTGCGCTCGTCAGGAGGTCAAGCGTTCGTTTAACCGCAGCAATCTCATCAAGTAACCTTCGATGCCGTACCGTAGACTTACTCTCGTGCGCAGTGAGAAGATTAGCCTCAATAGCAGCGGAAAAAAGTGCATCACACTCGGAAATCAACGCTTGAAAAATGCACTCGGAAGCCGGCTTGGCTTTTTCGGCGCCCACGTCGAGATATTTTGCAAGGGCAGCCAAAAACTCCTGCTCGATCACCTGGATTGTCTTCCAGTCGCTTTGGACGGCCTTCGTCGCATAGATCTGGCGGACAATGCTCTCAGTCTCGGGCGCTGAGAGGAACGCCTTCAGCTTTGATTGGTCCGCACGAGTCTTTGCAAATTCAGCAATGACAGCCGCGGCTGCTTCGGTGAACACGTTTGCGCTTTTACGACGAAGATTTTGATCTAATGCCGCTAATGCCTTAGTTCCAGTACGAGCGATCAGCGACCAAAGCGCGTTCGTAGTCACGCCAGTCAAAATATCCTGCAAGATCTTCGGATCCGAGGGCAAATTCATGGATGTAAAGCTAAGATTCTACCTCGTACAGCGCATATGGCAGACACGCTGAGCGTTACAAGGGGTGCCCGCACGCCGACATCGAAGGTTCCAATCGAGCACCCGAGCCGTGGCTTTCGCATCACCGTTACTTCTGAGGCACCGTCCGCTTATTTCGCTGTGTCCAACCCCCTTCACGCTGCCGCCCTTCTCTCCATCAACTCCCGGTTCGTCGCACATACCTCACACTCGCACCCGCCTCGCTCCTTCGGCCGCGGTAAATTGCCCACGCCGGTCGGCCCGATATGTCCCGTCCCGCTCGCCGCCTCACGCTCGATCGCTTCCAGCCACGTCTCCACCGTCATCCGCTGCGTCCCCATCCCGCCGAGTTCCACCTGCGGCGCGTCCGCATCCGCCGTCCACCGATACTCTCCCGGAATCCCTTGCGGAAAATTCAATCTACGGTACACCAGGTCCGGCACCCGCTCCATCGCTTGCCCCTCTTTAATTAACTCCTCATTCGATGGATACAGAGCCGTCACCGTTTTGCCGTCTTCTATCTCCACTTCCACCCACTGGTCGAGCACCACCAGTTCCCGCTGCTTTTTCGAACCGCTCCGCCCGTGCGCATCGCCCCTTTTCTGCCCGCCTCCAAACACCGCCTCCGTCCGATTCGCCGCCCCCGCCCCCTCCGCGTGCTTCTCCGGACCTTTCACCGGCTGCTCGTGCGCCGCCTTCTCCACCGCCGTCACCGCGTATTGATCTATTTCTCTGCGCATCTTCTCCAAACCCAGCTCCTCCCGAATCTTGTCCTTCCGCAAACCTCGCGGCGCATGCAATGCTCGGTAAAACGACCGCTCCTGCGTTGTCTTGTACCGCAAATACAGCTCGATGTTGTGGTGCTGGTCCTCGCTCCATTCCAACGCATCTATCTCCGCCAGCTCCGCCTCCGCATCGATGTACCGCCGCTCCGCCCGCCGCAAAAACCAATCGCCCAAAATCACCCGCTCCAGCAGCGATTCCGTCGCCTTCCCCTCGTCCCCGTATTCCGCCCGCCATCCCGCCGACAGCCGGTCGAAATCCTCCTGCCGCTCGTTCTCCACAATCAGCTTTTTCGATCGCATCCCGTGCTTCCTCGCGTTCTGGCTGGACGAGGCTTTCCTCGCGGCGTCTTCGGTCCCGTCTGCCCCGGCATCTGGCCCGAGTATCCGCACATACGCCTTCTCGATCGCTTCCATAAGTTCACCCAGCCAAGCTGGGTACAACCCCAGACGTGGTACCGGCGATTCTGCTGCGACCGCGGCCGGCGTTGTCTCCCGCCCATAACAACTGCAAGGTGACGTGTTTGTTGGCCTGCAAATCCTGACGGATCGCTGCCAAAGGCAATGGCGAACTCCGGACGAATGGTTACTGATGTTCTACTTGCTGGCCAAAGCGAAACACAATCCTGTGATGGCTAGGTATGCTCTTTCCATGCGCTTTGGCCGGTTCAAACACCCATTCTTGTGCCGCAGCTAGTGCGGCGCTCGTCAGAGGTCCTTTGTCTTTGGAGCTGTTGCCGACGTAATTCGCCACCCGTGCATCGGTTACGCGCCCCTCGTCATCAATTGTGACTTCGATTTGAATATCGATGGCTGCCGAAGGTCCTGCGGATTCCGAATTTGTTGCTCTGGGCATTACCTGCTTCAAAGGCCGAGGTGGGACATATGTTAGCGACGTATTCCCTTCGACGTTATTCGTTACCTGAGGTTCAGCAGAGCTTCCCGAAGAGCGCGTGGAAGGCAAGGCCTGCCGAGGCTTGCGCAGCTCCGGTTCATCGGCGCTTGACTGCGCCTTCGGTGAAGGCCGCCCTACAGCGGAGTCAGCATAATCAATGCTGGCCCGATTCCGGATTGCCTCAGTGTTACGCTCCGGTTCTCGAATTCTCCGGGTTACCGGGCGCACAATGCTCGAGGCCGCGCGCGACTGACCGGGTATGGCGGCTGGCTTCTTAGTGGATGTTGCCGCAGTGATCCGAGCGTCTAAAACGGGAGCTGGAGAGCCTGGAGAGTTCTGACCCCGGTGGACCTTTGCCGAGGGCGGGCTCTTTCTGATAGGCACCGTGTGTGCCACCAGGGTGGAACTAGATCCGTTAACTACTCGCAATGAGTCGGAGGTCGGGGAGCCTTTCCCGTCAAAAACATCCAGCCGAAAGCTCAAGTCTTTCGATCCAGGGCTGTACAGAATGGAGGCGTGCCCGATTTGGTTGGAGTCCAAACGGAGATTGCGATGTTCAGATCCGTCATCGATTTGCAACGTTGCGAACTTTGCAGATCCGATAGCATTCCACCTGACGAGCAGGACACCGTCTCCCTGCGGTTCCACTCGCAAGTTCAAAGGCGTACTCGTACGTGTTCGAAACCAAACACTCGCTCGCGAGCCTGAGACCGGAGGGCGGAAGTAGAGCCACGCAAGCGCAACCGCCGTACCCAGGGCCAGTAACATGGCCAATAAAATCCGGCGGTCTAAAGAGCCGAGAACCTGAAACACCCTCCGATAAATGGTCATCATTCACGGTTTCGCGCATTGTGCGCTGTTAGATAGCTCCCCGCATGAGTGTAAACGGCATTGAATCACCCCGGCCCCGTCTGGTGGTACATAGATGCGCGGAGGAGCCCTCAACGAGGAAACGCACTCTGCTCAGCAACGCTCATACTGCGAATCCGATGTCGTTCCTTTGTCGTCTTGCTGAAGTGGCCATCTTTCGAGCATCGCTTGAAAATGTGCGCAATCCTGCTTCCAGTCCTTTAAAAGGAAGGCGCATATGCCGTTTCCATCGATTTGCTTCGGCGCTCTGTCGCCGTAAAGGTGGACCGTAAGTTCCTCTGTGTCAAAGTCGCTCCGGCAAACAGCGCATAATTGTCCGTTGAATTGGCGATCCTGACAAAGGCTAACCTACCCGAGTTTGTTTTTGGCTGCAAATGATTGGATTTTCCGTGCGGTCACGTAATTCGCTGGTAGTGACCGTCTGACGCAATGCCGAAAATCTGCGGAGAGCAATCCACTAGGGCTCCGCGTAGGAGCTAGTGGATATACTCCTTCTTGGCCCACTGGTGTATACCGGGGTAGGCACTTTTGTAAACGGGGCTTGACACTTTTCACCAGGTGGGATCCTGATCGGATGCAGATGCATTCTGCCCAGCGTGGCTCTTCGCAGTGAAGTCGCGATCGATGCTGCAAGGGATTACTGCAAAAACCAAAATCGGCGTAGACAGATTGAGCCCGTAGTTCTCTGGTGTCGCGGTGCTTGGACGAAAGCTTCTCTGCAGTCTCAGAGGGGCGGGTTGCCCTACAAGAGGGCGAACCTATATGCCCAACTGGCGACCTGACCACGTAGCGACCACTCGCGTTGTGTTGTTGTCTGCAGTCTAAACACATCCGACGTTCAGATATCTGATCTATATACATCGGGATCGACCGGCGGACAGAGGACGTGCAGGGTACTCATGCGAACCTCGCGACTTTCATCGCATGGCATAACACCCGTTCGAAATCACTCATGACCCCCGCACCGCTCAGTTACCGGATTACCGTCGCGTTTGCGCCACCGTTATCGCCGGCCGCCGGCGCCTCTAACTTTTAACTAAACCGGGGATACGCCCAAAGGTGTTATGGCGATGTGCTTTCGGCTGAGATGATCAGGCCGTTTTCGAGCGTTGCCCTTGTGAGCTGAGTGCGGTCAGAATTGAAGTAGTAGTAGTGTTCGAAGACGCGGCCGTCGCGCATTTCAGTCACACGAGCGCTTGGCTCGCCGTACTGAGAACGGATTTCACTGCCTTTAGCACCGATACGGAGATCCTTGCGGGTCGGAAATCCCGGTCCTGGTACATAGACGACTGTCACGGACGCCGGAAAGTCGCCGATCGACGCCCCCGGAATTTGCGCTCCGCTGTTCGGGCCGGATCTGCCACGAGTTCGCCCGGTATTCTTTCCAGATTTGGCAGCTACTCCTGCTGCTGTATTAGCCGAGCTGACCGCGTCCACGCCGTCCTGCGGCGACGATTGATGTGCATTCCAGAGACCGATCCCGACGAATGCAATGAACCCGACCAGCAACACCGCTATTACGCCTCGCATTTCGAAACTGCTCCTTTATTCGTCGAGACCAGACACTTCATGACGCGTACACAATCGCAAGCTGCGGGGTGATCTTATCACAGGCCTGCACCTGTCGTGCCATTCTGGGATGCGGCGACAACAAAAACTCAGTATCGGCCTGCCGTTCTGCCTAGGCGATGGTGTCGGTGAATACGCCACCTCTGAGCACCTGATATTCAGCGGTGTTTTCGGTAGCCTAACGGTCCGCCGCCTCTTTCTGATACTCGGTGTCCAGCGTCCGCTTATTCTTCGCAATCGGCATTAGCGTCGGATAGAACTGGACGAAGGTGGTATCAACGGCGCCGTGATCACGGTGACAGCTATAGCAATTAGCGGATAACGGGATCATCTTCGCTTTCGCAGCTCGGCCGGAAAACCCGAAGAACGCCCACTTAGTTCCGAAGCGTGTCTCGTCTTTCACATGCACCTCCAGACCCATAACGGCCGTGCCCTGAAAATTTCCATTCTGGTTGATAGATGCCCTGCTCTCAGCCCCGCGAGTTTCGAGAACAAGTACTGTCTTGTCCGGCCACCTACCGCTTGTTACGAATGCGTGCCATGCTTCGGGATTTACAAAAACGTTGTCGAACATGTGATTGCTCATCTGCATTCCTGGGTTGTAACTCATATCGAATCCCGACGACAGGTATACCCATTCACGGTAGTTCGCCGGAAGGCGCATCTGCCCATCACTGTCATACTCTGGTCGAGAGTTGAACGTACTTGTACTCTGTGGGAACACCAGACTCCCCAGCAGGATCGCTGGCGCAATGATAAGTATCTTGATTGCTGTCCGCATGGACTATTATTGCTGGGGCCGGACCCAACCGCACAGGCGCTCAGCCCTCCCAGTCTGCGTCGCCTTGGGCCGGTGACAACACTCTTCAAAAAAATCTTTCTCAGCCTCCTCAACCACTTACCCCCTCCCGCCGCTCACGTCCATTCACCTCGTGCGCGATCCTGCGCGCGAAAGGCCTACATATGTCCACCGATGCCCAAATCCGCGCAAACCGCGCCAACGCCCAGCTCTCTACAGGTCCATCCAGCTCCGAAGGGAAAGCCAAATGCTCTCTCAACGCTGTGCAAACCGGCCTCACGGGCCGCACCGTCCTGCTCCCCGACGAAGATGCCGCTGCCTACGAGGCGCACGTCGCGAGCTTCTTTAAAACACATCAGCCCTCAGGCGATGAAGAGCGCCGCCTCGTCCAATCCCTCGCCGATACCGAGTGGCGCCTGCTCCGCATCCCGGCGCTCGAAATGGGCATCTATGCGCTCGGCCATCTTGAATTCGCCGATCAGTTTCCCAACGACAAACCGGAATTACGCAAGCATCTCATAGACGCCAAGATCCTGCTTGTCTATCAACGCCAGCTCAATAATCTCAGCATCCAGGAAAACCGTCTCCGCCGCCATCGTGAAAAGGATCTCGGCGCGCTCCGCGAGTTCCAGGAATCCCGCAGACGCCTGCAGAAAACGCGCCTCAATGAAGCCGCCAAATCCTACATCCGGGCCGTTCACGAAGACCGGCACGAGGCTTGGGAACCAGCGCCCAATGGGTTTGAATTTTCAATCGACGCCATCGAGCTCCGTGCACTCGAAATCGAACCCGACCTTTTCCTCGAATGGGCCAAGCAAAACATCGCTGAGGAGAAAGCCGGGTGAGTTCGCCCTCCGCTCCGCCGCGGATTCCCGCACAAACTTCTGAACGCACGTACGCATTGCCTGATTCCAGCATTTCCTGCGTGCCCAACCGTGTAAATTGAAAACGGCCTTTGATGAACCGACGCAAATTTCTCACTTCCGCCGCGGTCGCAAGTACGTTCGCAGTTCGCGCTCAGCCCCCGAAACCCGAAACGCCGGAACCGACGCAAGCCGATATAAAACAAGCGCCCGGGATCCAGCTGCGCACGTTCGAGCTGGACGAAGTTACCGTCTCGGATTTGCAAAAGCGTTTAGCGCAAGGCTCACTAAGCGCAGAACGGATCGCGCAGTTGTATCTCGAACGCATCGAAAAAGTCGACCAGCGGGGTCCGATGCTGCGCTCGGTCCTCGAGATCAACCCCGATGCGCTTGCGATTGCGAAATCCCTCGACCAGGAGTACAAGGCCAAAGGTCCGCGCGGCCCGCTGCACGGCGTTCCCGTGCTGCTAAAAGACAATATAGATACAGCCGACCGGATGCAGACCACCGCGGGTTCGCTGGCGCTCGTAGGAACGCCCGCGCCCCAGGATGCGTGGGTTGCGCAGCGATTGCGGGTCGCCGGCGCAGTGATTCTTGGAAAAACTAACCTGAGCGAATGGGCAAATTTCCGTTCTACACGCTCGACCAGCGGGTGGAGTGGGCGGGGAGGGCAGACCAAAAACCCGTATGCGCTCGATCGCAATCCTTGCGGCTCGAGTTCGGGCTCCGCCGCAGCGATTTCAGCCAACTTGTGCGCGCTCGCGATCGGCTCGGAAACCGATGGCTCGGTGGTTTGCCCGTCGTCCATGTGCGGCATTGTCGGAATCAAACCTACCTTGGGATTGATTAGCCGATCCGGTATTGTTCCGATTGCGCATAGCCAGGATACGGCAGGTCCGATGGCAAGAACAGTGCGCGATGCGGCCTTGCTACTCGGTGCGCTCACCGGTCTCGATCCCAGAGACAAGGCGACTCAGGCAAGCGCGGGCAAGTCGCTGACGGACTACACGCAATTCTGCGATGCCGGTGGATTGCGGGGTGCAAAAATCGGCATCGCTAGGCAATACTTCAACATTGGGCCAGCCGTGACAGCCGTGATGGAGCAGTGCATTGCCTTGATGCGCGGCGCGGGTGCCGAGATTATCGATCCGGCCGACCTGCCTAGCTTCGAAACATGGCGCGACACCGAACTGCAAGTCTTGCTCTATGAATTCAAATCGGATTTGAATGCTTATCTTGCCGCTCGTGGAACCCGGATGCGATCGCTCGACGATCTGATGGCGTTCAATCGAAACCATCGCTCCGAAGAGATGCCGTATTTTGAACAGGAGCTCTTTGAGCAGGCACAGCAGAAAGGTCCGCTGACCGAAAAAACCTATAAAGATGCGCTCGCGACCAATCATAAGTTGTCGCGCAAAGAAGGTATCGATGCCGTCATTGGCAAGTTCAAGGTAGACGCGATTGTCGCGCCGACAGCCGGGCCCTCATGGCTCACAGATTGGGTTGGCGGCGACCGTGCGGACAGCGGATGCGCATCGCCCCCGGCCGTAGCCGGTTATCCCCACGTTACGGTTCCAGCGGGATTCATATTCGGGCTGCCGTTGGGCATCTCATTCTTCGGCGCCGCATGGAGCGAACCGAAGCTGATCAAATATGCCTACGCGTTTGAGCAGGCGCGCAACGCTCGCCGCAAGCCGGCATTTGCGCCGACTGTCAATTTCTTTGCCTGAGTGTGACCCGCGCCGCTTACGGCCCTCACTGCGCGTCTAAATTTCTTCGCGTAAGGGTGGCTCGACCACGCATCCAATTAAGTGACATGGCGCAAAATCATCGTGTGCTGATTCTGGGCGGCGGATTCGGCGGCTTGTACGCGGCGCAGGCCCTGAAACATGCGCCCGTAGAGGTCACAGTGCTGGACCGGCGCAATTTTCATCTGTTTCAGCCTCTCCTCTATCAGGTGGCCACGGGATCGCTTTCGCCAGGTGAAATCGCCGCGCCGCTGCGCGCCATTCTGAGCAAGCAGAAAAACACTCGGGTGCTGCTCGGGGAAGCAGTCGATATCGACCCGGCCGCCAAACGCGTCATGCTGAGGGATTGCGGCGATCTCGAATACGATTCGCTGATCGTTGCGGTCGGATCGCAGAGCGCCTATTTCGGGCATGACGAGTGGCGCGAGTGGGCGCCGAGCCTGAAGAGCATCGAGGAAGCCACGCAGATCCGCCACAAGATCCTGCTGGCCTTCGAAGTGGCGGAGCGCATCAGCGACCCGGACGAGCGCCGCGCGTGGCTGACCTTCGTTATCGTGGGAGGCGGCGCAACGGGAGTGGAGCTTGCGGGTGCCCTCGGGGAGATCGCGAATGAGACGTTAAAGCACGATTTCCGCTCCATTCGTCCGCAAGACGCGCAGATCATCGTAGTTGACGGTGGCGCACGTCCGCTTGCGTCCTATCCCGAGGATCTATCGCGCAAAGCCGAGCGTTCCTTACTCAACCTCGGCGCGCGCGTGCGCACCGGTGTCATGGTGACCTGCGTCGACGGCAATGGCGTCACGCTGAAAACGAAAACAGGAACCGATCACATTGCCTCGCACACAGTGATTTGGGCAGCCGGGGTGAGCGCGTCTGATTTTGGGCGGCAGCTCGCGCGCCGTACATCCGCCGAAGCAGACAAAGCAGGACGCATCAAAGTCAATCCGGATCTGACGATTCCGAACTACCCGGACATCTTCGTTGTCGGGGATTTGGCGAACGCAACAGACGAACACGGGAAAATGTTGCCGGGCGTGGCTCAAGTTGCGATGCAGGGTGGAGCATACGCGGCCAAGACGCTTATGAAGCGGATCAAAGGCGACCGCGACGTGAAGCCGTTTCACTATTTCAATAAAGGTGACCTGGCGGTTATCGGACGTGCTGCAGCCGTTGCGGACATCTTCGGCATGCATCTATCCGGCGTGATCGCTTGGCTGGTCTGGGTGTTCATCCACCTGATGTACATCGTGGAGTTTCAGAGCCGTATCGTCGTCTTCGTCGAGTGGGCATTTCTGTATCTGACCTTCAATCGCGGAGCGAGGCTCATCACCGGTCACGCGGCCACCGATGCCGTTGCGCAGAACGAACCGCTGAAGTCACATGCAGAAGCGTCCTAAAGCCATGGTGATAGCGTAATTTCGATGGACCTCGTGATTTCGCGCCCGGAAGGCGAATCGAGAACGGTCGAATTAAGCAAAACCGCGCTGTCTTTGGGGCGTTCGGCGGATAACGATTTAGCCTATCCGGATGACCCCTGGCTGTCCCGCTATCACTTGAGCTTTGAGCATCGCGCGACCGGGTGGTTCGTCAGGGATTGCGAGAGCCGCAACGGGACGATGTTGAACGCCAAGACCTTGCGTGAGCCGCGCCGTCTGCGTGCCGGAGACCGCTTGCATGCAGGCAATCTGACCATTGAGGTGATCGAGAACACTCCTACGGAAAAGAAAGTCATTACCTTCGTCCCCGATGAGGAGGAGGGTTCCACGCGCGAGGCAACCGTCGTGACCAGCCTCGACAACGTGCTGCAGAAGGCCAGCGCGAGCGGCCAACAGGCAAAAGATACGAGCTTGAACAGCGCGCGCGTCGTCCGGGCGCTCATTCGCGCCGGTCAAGAGCTTGCCGGACACCAGCCCCTCGAAGAAGTTTTCTCCGTCATCTTGAACCTGGCGCTATCGGCAGTACAAGCCGAACGCGGCGTAATTCTCACCCTTGAGAAAGGCGAGCTGATGTTGCGCGCGAGCAAAGGCGATGGTTTTGTCATCAGCACCGCCGTGAGAGATCGAGTCCTGAGGGAAAAATGCTCGTTGATGGTCACCGACGCGCAGAGTGATTCGGCGCTGCGCGAGCAAAAGAGTATCGTCATGCACCGTGTCCGTAGCGTGCTCGCCGTGCCTCTGCAGACCCGCGAGCAGGTGATCGGATTGCTTTATGTCGATAACGGCGCAGTGATTCGGCCCTTTTCGAAAGAGGACTTGGAACTGCTTACGGTGATGGCCAATGTTGCAGCCATCCGGATCGAGCACGCCCGGCTCGCGCAGTTGGAACAGGCGGAAAAACTGATGGAGCTCGAACTCGCCCAGGCGAGCGAAATCCAGCAGAGCCTTTTGCCTGCCGCGGCGCCGCACCGGGACGGTTACGACTTGGCCGGATACAATCTTCCGTGCCGCTCGGTAGGCGGCGACTATTACGATTTTTTGAATTACAAAGATGGCAGGCTTGGCCTTGCGGTTGGCGACGTCTCGGGCAAAGGCTTGCCCGCGGCACTTTTAATGTCGAGCCTGCAGGCCCGTGTTCACATGCTGCTTGAGACCGGACCGGATCCCGCGCAAGCCGTGACCATTCTCAACCGCAGCCTTGCGGAACGCTGCCCCTTGGGCAAATTTATAACGTTCTTCTATGCGTTACTGGATTGCGAAACGGGCAGAGTCTCTTATAGCAATGCGGGGCATAACTATCCGATTTTGATTCGCGCCGATGGACAAGTTGAGCAGCTTCGCCGTGGCGACCTGATTCTCGGAATTAATCCTGCCGTCGAATACGGGGTTGACGAAACCTTTCTCCGGCCCGGCGACCTGCTTGCGCTCTATAGCGACGGGGTGACGGAGGCGAAGCAAAGCAGCGATGTGGAGTTCGGGGAACAAGGCCTTATTGAATTTCTCAGCGCGCGCCGGACTCAATCGTGCGAGGAGCTGGTGAAGATGCTGGTGCAACACGTGCGCGAATGGTCTGGAGAGCCCTCGTTCCAGGATGATTTTACGGTAGTACTAGCGCGGAGGATTTAACGCAGGCGTAATGACTGCGCTTCGAGCGGCGTCCAATCGCTGGATTTTGTTGGCCGAGGAGACGACAGACAAATGCGCTTGATCGCAGATTTCATTTTTCTGGTGTTGTTCTTTGTGTTCCTTGTGGGATGGCTGCTGGCTTGGCTTGCGTTTCACGTGGCGGGCGGTTTTATTCACATCCTGATCGTGATAGCCGTCATATTTCTGATCGTGCACTTCGTGCGCGGAAGAAGAACAGTTTAAAACCGGAGGCTTCGAAAACAGAAAAGGGCCGTTTCCCAGGAGAACGGCCCCTTTTTGGCTCGCGGAAAGATCTATTGCGGAGAAGTGCTGGTAGAGCCGGCTCCGGTTCCGCCTGAAGATGTACTGGAGCCTGTACCGCCTGTGCCACCCGATCCGCCGGTGCCCCGATGCCTTCTGTGCCGGTGGCCGGTTGAGCCCGTAGATGTTCCGGATGTTCCCGACTGCATCGTGCCTCCGGTTCCGGTTTGGCCAGCCGTACCGTTCTGGCCCGCGGTGCCTGCGCTGCCCGCGCTCCCTGCGCTGCCCGCGCTCCCTGCGCTGCCCGCTTGTCCTGATTGGCCTGCACCGCCGGCCCCGCCTGCGCTACCCGCGCCCCCAGATTGCAGTGGGAGGCCTAGCGCTAGCAACGGAACGGAAACTGCAGCCAGAATCAACGTGTAGAGTGTCTTTCTCATTGGTCCAACTCCTTTCGAGTAGCACAGCGAACGATCGACGTGCGCTGTACGCGTGTGACTAAGTTGTCTACTTGGCTAACTTCGCTCCACGTCGATCGACAACACGACAGGAGCAGTTCCGTGAGGTAGGACTCTTAATCGGGACGAGCATTACCTAGTCGAATTACTGACCGGTTTGCGTTACGCTATCCACGTATGCAGAGGTTAGCGGCTCTATTTATCGCTGAATTGTTCGTTTTGACAATCGCCGCGGGGGCGCAAACTGTCCCGCTAAACCAGGAGCTGGATCGTGAGATCCCCGCTGCGCTTGCTGCTGCTGGGGCTCCGAGTGTGTCGGTCGCCGTAATTCAGGACGGGCGCATGGTCTACGCGCAGGCCTTTGGCGACGCTGATATCGCGAAAAATCGGGCTGCGGCGGTAGACACCCGCTACGCGGTCGGCTCCATCAGCAAGCAATTTACTGCCGCGGGCCTGCTGCTCGAAGAGGAGCAGGGAAAAGTCTCAATCGACGATAAGGTTTCAAAGTACTATCCCGACCTGACGCGAGCAAACGAAGTGACAATTCGCGAGTTGCTATCGCACACCTCGGGTTACGAAGACTATGCGCCCCAGGATTACATGATTCCCGAATGGACGCGGCCGACAACACCCGACGCGATTCTCAATCATTGGGCCAAGAAGCCGCTGAACTTCGATCCGGGCACGGAGTGGCAGTACAGCAATACGAACTATGTGCTCGCAGGCAAGATCCTGGAGAAGGTCTCAGGCGAGCAATTATTGCCGTTTCTGAAAGAGCATTTCTTCGATCCGCTCGGAATGACATCGGCCGGTGATTGCGAAGTCCACAATCCGCACGATGCGACCGCTTACACGCGTTATGCGCTCGGGCCGCCGCGCCAAGTGGCACGTGAAGGGCCTGGCTGGTATTTTGCGGCCGGCGAACTATGCATGACCGCCTCCGATCTGGCCAAATGGGACCTCAATTTTCTCGGCAAAAAGATCTTGTCCGCGAAATCTTACGAAGAGTTCACGCGCGAGGTAAAGCTGAAAAACGGAAAGCCCACTCATTACGCACTGGGACTGAGCGTCGGCGAATTTCATGGCACGCAGCTCATCTCTCATTCCGGCGAAGTCTCCGGCTTTCTCGCCGCCAACAGCCTCATGCCGGCAAAGAATGCTGGCGTAGTTGTGCTTTCGAACGAAGACGGCGTGAATCTGATCGGGCCGCTCTCGCAAATGATTCGCAGCATGTTGGTCGATCCGGAAGGTTCGGCCGAGGAGAAACAAGACGCTCAGGTGCGATCTATTCTCGAACAATTGCAGCAAGGCACAGTCGACCGCTCCTTGCTGACCGCGAATCTCGATTCTTATTTCACCGCGATCGCACTGAATGATTACAGAAATTCTTTACAGCCTCTCGGCAAGCTACAGCTCCTCACGCGTCAAATGCAGGAGCACCGTGGCGGCATGACCTACCTTTCATACCGCGCGCATTTTCAGAAGAACAGCGTAGTAGTGAGCATTTATCTCACGCCTGACGGCAAATTCGAGCAGTTCCTGGTCGAAGAGCAGCTCTAGAGAAGGCCGTGCGTCTGTGAATATAGAAATGGATGCCAAAGCTGTCCTTGCGCGCGAAGTTATGGAGATGGACCGGCTTTCGCAATCGCGAAGATCAACTTACTATCCTGCTGAGCCTGGTTATCGGCATTCTCGTGGGGCTCACGGTCGTGGCCTTCATCTTGCTGACCGGCCGGCTCGCAGCACGCATGTATCCGCCTGAAAGCGCAACCTGGCGGCGCTTCCTGATTCCCATCGCAGGCACTTTATTTTCCGGCTATCTGCTGTTTAAATCTTTCCCCAATGCGCGCGGTAGCGGCATCCCGCAGGCGAAGTTTGCGATGTTCCTTCAGGATGGCTATATCTCGCTCAAAACCGTGCTCGGCAAGTTCGTGTGCTGTTCCATTTCGCTCGCCAGCGGCATTGCGCTCGGTCGCGAAGGTCCTTCGGTGCAGATGGGCGCCGGAATCGCGTCTGTGTTGGGGCGGCGCTTTGGATTGAGCAAAGCGAACGTGAAGGCGCTCATTCCGGTCGGCTCGGCAGCTGCCCTCGCCGCAGCGTTCAACACGCCGATTGCAGCCGTCCTGTTCGCGCTCGAAGAAATTTTAGGTGATCTGCACGCGCCGGTGCTCGGTTCGGTCGTGCTTGCCTCCGCTACTTCGTGGATGGTGCTGCACATGATCCTAGGTGACGAGCCGCTGTTCCATGTTCCCGCTTATCAACTCGTGAATCCGCTCGAGTTCGGTATCTACGCCATCCTCGGCGTAATCGGCGGCTTCGCTTCGGTGTGTTTTGTGAAGCTGCTTTTGCGGCTTCGCGTGTGGTTCAGGAGGCTGCCTCCCTCCACGTTATGGCTGCAGCCCGTAGCAGGAGGCCTGCTAATGGGCGTTTTTGCGCTCATTCGACCGGAGGTCCTGGGCGTTGGGTACGACTATGTCGACCGCGTGCTGACAGGAGATTTCCCTTTCAAGATTGTTGCGCTGCTGGCGGTGATGAAGCTCATCGCGACGCCCGCGTGCTACTCGTCGGGAAACGCCGGAGGCATCTTCGGTCCAAGTCTCTTCATCGGCGCGATGATTGGCGGTTCGGTGGGCAGCGTTGCGCACACGCTGCTGCCCGCCGTGACAGCAAACCCCGGAGCCTATGCGTTGGTGGGCATGGGAACTGCCTTCGCGGGAATTGTGCGCACTCCGCTCACGTCCGTGATTATGATTTTTGAGATGACGCGCGATTATTCGATCATCGTGCCGTTGATGATTTCGAATCTCATCAGCTTCTTCATCTCGCAGCAATTACAGCGCGAGCCGATCTATGAAGCGCTCGCCTTGCAGGAAGGCGTATATCTGCCGACCGGCGAATCGCGCGAGGAACTCGCGGGCATACCGGTCAGCAAAGTCATGCACACCGGCGTCGACCCCTTGCACCCGCAGGCCCGCATCGAAGAAGCAAAGGCGCGCTTCGAAAGCGAGAAGACCAGTTCATGGCCTGTTGGCAGCGACGGCTCCGTGCAAGGCGTCGTGAGTATTCACCAGATCGAGACCGCCGAACCGGCTCCCAAAACAGTCCAGGATCTGCTTGCCGGCAATGGAGACTTCCCCTATGTGCATGCGGATCACCCGCTAAGCCACGCGCTCGAACGAATGGGCTCGAAAGGCGTGGACGTCGTGCCCGTCGTCAGCCGCGCTAATATCCGGCAGATGTATGGCGTCGTCACGCTCAAAGATGTGCTCACGACCTACGGCGTTGCCGGGGCGGAGAAGCCTGTCGAACAGCGATGAGTGCTGCTGCCACATTCGAAGGCATACTGCGAACGCGCGGGCCGAAGATCGGGCTGATTCTCATCGTAATCGCCGCGATCGGCGTGCTGTGGACGATCGACATTTTTCTCGAAGATGCACAGGAAGCGGAGCTGGCGAGCCAGGCTCGGTCCGCGTATCAAAGCGGAATGCGCTTTTTGCAAGCCGGCAATGCTAATTCCGCAGTGCAGGATTTGAGTAAGGCGCACGTGCTCGAGAGGTCAGACATCGGCTATGAGTTGGAATTGGTCGCGGCGCTCACCGCGGCAGGAAAAACGCGCGAAGCTGAGCCTCTGGCCAACGAAGTGCTAGACGCGGATAGAAACAATGGCGCGGCGAATCTCGTGATCGCGCGTTTGCGCTTAAAAGAAGGGAAGATTTTGGATGCGGTGGCCTATTACCACCGGGCGATCTATGGCGAGTGGCCGCAGGACGCTGCCGCCCATCGTATTGCGGCGCGCCTGGAATTGATCGATCTGCTCATAAAGCACAATCGCAAACAGGACTTGTTGGCCGAGCTGCTGCCGCTTGAAGAGGAAGCCGGAAAAAACGTGCAGATCCAGGCACCGCTGGCGCACCTGTTCATGATTGCGGGAGCGCCATCGCGCGCCGCCGAGGTGTATCGCGAGCTAATTCGTGAACAGCCCAATCATGCGGCCTGGTATGCGGGCCTTGGAGAGACGGATTTGGAGATGGGCGATTATCACGCCGCGCATTCGGAATTTGCAGCCGCCTCGGCGAGAAACCCGCAGGATGCGAAGATTAAGGCGCAATCGCAACTGGCCAGCACGCTTGCGGGCTTAGATCCGACGCCCCGCTGGCTGCCCTCTGCCGAAAAATATCAGCGCAGTGTACGTATTCTGTCAGCGGCGCAGGAAGATTTGGAGAAATGCATTCAATCGCAGCCGAACGGCGCCACGAAAGAGCAAGGTGACCTTCTACAAAACGCGGAGAATGCGATGTACGCGTCACCTCCGGCTCAGAAGTGGAATGAAGTCTCCGAGCAGGATCTCGGTCTTGCTCAAAGAATCTGGCAGGCGCGCGTCGACACCTGTGGACCCTCCACCTCGCCCGAGGAGGAAACGCTGCGGCTGATATTCGCCAAGCTGGCGCAATAAAACAATGAAAGCAGCCGTCCTGCATCGGCCCGACGCAATCGCCAACCGGCCTCTTCGATTGGAAGAAATTGCGGAGCCGGCTGTAAAAAGGGGCGAGGTGCTGCTGAAAATTCGCGCCTGCGGGGTGTGCCGCACGGATCTGCATATCGTCGAAGGGGAACTGCCGCAGCGTCTTCCAAGTATTGTGCCGGGACACCAAATTGTCGGCGACGTAGTAGCAGGAGAAACTCGCGACCTTCCACGTGGCGCGCGCGTCGGCGTTAGCTGGATAGGCGGCGTAGACGGCACGTGTCCATATTGCCGCCGCGGCTTGGAGAATCTGTGCGATTCGCCGACCTTTACCGGTTACACGGTGAATGGCGGCTATGCCGAGTATGCGGTGGCCCGAGCGGATTTTGTTTTTCCTTTGCCCGATGCGCTAGACGATTTGCATGCCGCGCCGTTGCTTTGCGCCGGAATCATTGGATTTCGCAGCCTGCGCGTCGCGGGCGTGGAACGCGGGGAACGGGTGGGGCTCTTTGGTTTCGGAGCCTCGGCGCATCTGGCGATTGCCGTCTTGAGCGCCTGGAATTGTGAAGTCTATGTCTCGACACGTGGCGAATCTCACCGCCGGTTAGCCCAGTCGCTAGGTGCAAAGTGGGTCGGCGCGGAAAAAGATAAGCCGCCTGTCTCGCTCGACCGCGCCATTACGTTTGCGCCCAGCGGAGATGTGGTCATCGCCGCGCTCGCAAGCCTTCGAAAAGGAGGCGTGCTGGCGATTAACGCCATTCATCTCGACCGCATTCCCGAATTCGATTACGACACGCTGCTTTGGGGCGAAAGGCAAATCCGCAGCGTGACGAATATGACCCGCGCGGATGCGCGCGATTTTCTCCAACTTGCAGCCGAGATCCGATTGCAGCCGAAGGTGACGGTCTTTCCGCTCGATCAGGCGAATCAGGCCCTGCTGGCCGTGAAAAAAGATGCGATCGATGGCGCAGCCGTCATCGTGCCGTAAGCGGCGCCTTCACAACTGCAACTGGCCCTTGTAGGTCATCTCTTTCAACCGGAATTTCTTGCGCACGTTCAGCGATCCGAAGCGAGTCACAAACGTGACTTCTTTTTCTCCGACCGTGATCGCTTCCGAGCGCGGAAAGAAGAGATGGACGGCCCCGGTTGCGGGATCGTATGTGGCGTCCTCTGCCATAATCCCAGGCTTACCTCGTGGTAGGAGGCTGGAATTCGTAACAAACGCGCGAGCAATTTCCGCCGGATCCTGTGGCTCGCGCTCAACGCCGTCGCTCGGGTTGGCATCCGGCGGCGAAGCCTTATGCGCTGAGGCAGAGGCCAATCCAATGACCGTGATTATGTAGTCTTTCGCCGCGCGCGCGGAAACCGGCGCATCCTTGGAGGAACGCGTAAGCGCTTCTCGCACCGGCAGCGCGCTATCCCAGCGCACCGTAACCGGGAGCGTTGGAGTTTCGCCGAGTCCGGTGTTCCGGGACACTCCTCCGTCCCAATGGCCATCGGAAACACCCCGGCTGCCCGCCATGTTGCCTTCCGCGCCCGGTGGCGGAACAATGGGCATATCGTCCGGCTCCAGTACTTTGCCAAAAGTAGCGAAGGCCTGCTGGGCCCAGGGTGAAGCGGTCAGAACTTTATCGATATCAGCGGGCGTCCACTGCGCAAAGTCCTTGCTCCATGGCTGTGACGCGCCCAATGCGGCCAGGCACAGACTTAGTGAAAGGGGCAGGAGAATGATCACCCCGCCTTGAAAAGCCCGCACGAATGGGATGACGAGCCCCGCAAGACTCCAGTTCCGCCGCAATCGGAGGTTGCAAATGCCTCTCACACCTGCACGCCCAAGCGCCGCAATTGTTCGTTTGCCTCCGACAATCGTTCACAGATCTGTGCGCGCTCAGCGAGCAGTTTCAGAATGCGGTCGACGTTTACCTTTGCGAGCACCGGCTCCACTTCCGAGCGCTCCTGAGCGATGAGGCATTCGAGCTGCGCTGCGGCTTTCTTGAAGAGCTGCGATGCATCGCTGAGTTCGGCATCGATGAACGAAAGCCGTTTGCGATATTCCGTTTTGTGCCGGTAAATGCGGCCGATCCGCTCATTTTCTGGGTGATTGTTCATGGTGCGTCATATTGGGAGGTCTGTTTCAGACGGCTCAGACGGCGCATCTCACCCGTGGCACAGCGAACACAGCGCGAAACGAAGGTAGTTTAGTCGGCAAAGCGGCAACAAATTGGCCCTGCTTATCGTCATTCTATTGTACGGCGTGACGAAATCCCCGACTATTCGTCTCTTAATTGGGCTTCTGGTGACGCTGGGAGCGGTCATGGGCTTTTCCTGGTATGCGCTCTATCAATTGAGCGGCCTGCAAAAGCTGCAGAGGCAGATCATCGACCTGAATCGGCACGATTCACTCCTGCTTCTTCGCATTCAAAATGACCTGAACCGCGTCGGCCTCAAGTTGCGGGATATGACAGAATTGCGGCCCGTGGCGGGCATTGCAGCCTACCGGAATGAGTTCGCATCCCTGCGCGAGGATCTCGAAAACGCCATTACGGCGGAAGCGAAATTGGCCCCCTTGACGCGACAGGCCAGGCAACAGGCCGAACTATTGCACTCTCTCAAGCAGTTTTGGCAGCTTTCCGACCAGGTTTTCAGGGAGGCAGCCGCCGGACGCGAATCGGTAGCTCGGAATCTGGTGCTCACGCAGCTTTCGCCCCAACAATCGGCGCTGGCGGCGCGCGTCTCCGGTCTGCTCGAGCGTAACAACGAAGCTGAGGAGCGCGCTGACCTAAAAGTCACCTCCACATATGAGGGAGTGGAGGGCGATATCTACGCCTTTTTGGTGGCGACGATGATTGGAATCGCCGCTACCAGCTTGTACCTGATCTATTCAAACCGCCAGATGTTTGAGCAGATCAATTCACTTTCCAAGCAACGCCGCGTGCTCGCTGCGCGCCTCATCACCGTGCAGGAAGAAGTACTGCGATCAGTCTCCCGCGAGCTGCACGACGAGTTCGGCCAGATCCTGACAGCGGTGAGCACTATGCTCGCGCGCGCCGAGCGCAAGGGCGTTCCACCCGACTCGCCGCTGCGCACGGAATTGAGTGAGGTTCGCGAAATGACGCACACCACGCTCGAAAAAATGCGCAGCTTATCGCAGATGCTGCACCCCGCGGTGATCGACGATTATGGTTTGGCGAAGGGCATGGAGTGGTACGCCAGTGAGTTCGAGCGCCAGACCGGCGTTCGAACCAGCACCGTGATCACCGGCACGCCCGTTCGCATCACGGGCCAGCCTGCCATTCACGCCTTCCGCATCGTGCAGGAGGCTCTCAATAATGCGGCCAGACATTCAGGGACGAAAACTGCCGAAGTGAAAATGATTTTCTCTCCCAAGACGCTGACCGTCGAAATCCGGGATTTCGGGTGCGGAATTACTCCGACAAAGAAGGGTAACAAGCCCGGTTTAGGGCTCATCGCCATGCGAGAGCGCGCGGAACTGCTCTCCGCCAAGCTTGATATCGCTTCTGTGCCGAATGCCGGAACCACTGTAACGGTCGCATTGCCGCTGGGGCAAGACGGTCGCACATCCGAGACATTACCAGAAGAAAGCTTTCAAGAGATACTCAGTGCAAATCATGAATGATGAAATCACAGTTCTGCTGGCAGACGATCACAGTATGGTCCGCCGCGGATTCCGGCGCCTGCTCGAAGATGACGAGAAGATGAAAGTTGTGGGCGAAGCCAGCAACGGTGTCGAAGCCATCCGTATGGCTCACGAACTGAAGCCCAAAGTTGTTGTGATGGATCTTTCGATGCCGGAGCTCGATGGCGTCCAGGCCACCAAAGAAATCCTGAAGCACCTGCCCGGCACCGAAGTGCTGGTGCTCAGCATGCACGGAGACGATAGCTACGTGCGCAATGCGCTCGACGCAGGCGCGAAAGGCTATCTACTGAAGAGCGCGATGGATGTGGATCTGGTGGGCGCGATTCGAGCGGTTGCAGAAGGTCAGCGTTTCATCGGCGCCGGCCTCAAATACGTCGCGCACGAGCAGGACGACGAACTGAAAAAGCTTACTGCCCGCGAAAAACAGGTGCTCCAGCTCATTGCTCAGGGCAAGTCGAACAAGGACATCGCGAGGCTGTTAGACCTCAGCGTCAACACAGTCTCGGTACACCGCGCCAACCTCATGGAGAAGATGAATATTCATCGGACCGCCGAACTGGTGCTCTTCGCCATCAGAAAAGGGCTGGTGACGCCGCAATAAGCGGTCTTCTTGCTTTATTGAACTCTTCTGGCTGCCTTCGCGTCGGCGGCTGCCTTTTTTTGCGCCTGCAACTCGCGCGCCTTGGCGTACTTCTTCTGGAAGCGGTCCACGCGGCCTTCCGTATCGATCAGTTTCTGCCGGCCGGTAAAGAACGGATGGCAGTTGGAACAGATTTCAACACGCAGGTCGCCTTTGTGAGTGGAACGTGTCTTGAACGTGTTGGCGCAAGCGCAAACGACGTTCACTTCCTCATAGGCGGGGTGAATTCCTGCTTTCATTTTCCTCGGGAATCCTTTCAAAAACGGTGGGTTACCTCTAGTTTAGCATGCAAAACCCCGTTCAGCGCACCTTTGAGGACACGCCGGAAACGGGGTTTTGCTTGTGCCTTACGGCTATACTCTAGCTACGTTACGCGCGACGGGCGGCCGGTCCACAGGAAGATCGGCCTCGTCACTGAACGAAACCTGAACGTACGAACGTCGACTCGAAAGCGCACACGCCGTTAGCGGGCCGTTGTGCGCGCCATTTACGGCTAAGAGTCGGCCACCTCGCGCGTGGATTGTATGCTACAGTCACTACCAGAATTCATTTAGACTGGACCACCTCCTTCCTCAGTGATGTTCTAATTTTATAAGTTATCCTCGCAACGTGTCAACGATGAGCGCTGAGATCACGCCGGATTTCAGGCTTGATCCCGCAGTTCGAGAGTGGCTGGCCGGCTTTCTTCTAGTCGGGGTGTTGCTTGGCCTTTTAGGGTCGCTGCTGATTGCTTGGCAGTATCACATAGAGGTGGATCCGCGTCTGGCGGGCCTGCATTTCCTGGGGCTGAATGCCGGGTACGTAATTGCTGCCGAGGTGGCGCGCCGGCTTCTTTTCCGCATCTCCATCCGCAGTCTTGCGATGTTCGCGTGCGCGCTCGCGTGTGCCAGCCTGCTCGCATTATCTTTGGTCGTACCGCCTGTCGCGATGGGGTGGCGCGTTCTGGGGCTCGCGTTCCTCGGCGCCGCAGCCGGGATGCTGATGACGGCACTGCTTCACGCCCTCGAGCCCTGTTTCAAAAGCGCTCCGGCAGTGATCACGAACTTAGCAGGCGCGCTGTTCGGAAGCGGGTGCGTGCTTGCTACCTGCATGGTCGCGGTCACGTATTTCGTGGGCTCGGTGCCGATACAAACTGCGGTGCTTGCGGCACTGCCGCTCATTTTTTTCGCCTTATATGCCGCGAACAAATATCCGGCTGCTCGGGCCGTTGCGGTATCGCGAAACGAAGAAACCGCCCTTGGAGAGACCTTGCGCGATTTGCGCAGCGTTGCGGCAGTTCTGTTCAGCCTTTTGCTGTTCTTTCAGTTTGGCAATGAGTGGGCGCTTGCCGGATGGCTGCCGCTGTTTCTCATTCACCGCTTGGGCAGCAATCCCGTGTGGGCGATTTTCGCGTTGGGCGCTTATTTCCTGGCGCTGATGGTCGGGCGCCTCGCGGTTCGGTCGCTACTCGCGGGCGTGAGTCATCCCAAGCTGCTGCTACTCAGCATGGCGACGGCGATGCTAGGATATCTGGCGCTGACTTTCACAGTGTCTATGATTGGCGCCTGGATCGCGGTGATTCTGATTGGATTCGGCTTCGCGCCCGTATATCCTTTGATTGCAGAAACTCTGGACGGCCGCTTTCATTTTCAACCGGGCTTTTACAACGGCTTGTTCTCGATCGCGATCACGGGCGCGATGTGTACCCCCTGGCTGCTCGGTTACGTGGATGCTTATCTGGGCGTGCAATACGTCATGCTGCTGCCGGCGTTAGGCTCGGTCGCGGTCCTGGTTCTCGCATTTCTGATCAGGCTGGAGGCGCGGATGATGGGAGTGCCGGGGTCGGATGCAGCAAGGCCGACCCAAGCTGCCAAAACCAGAGCTGCCGGCGCGGGGCAGAGCTAGGTGCGAATTCACAAAGTGAAATAGCGCGCCAGCACTCTTGAATGCCATTTCAGGAAGACTTCCTTCAAACTCTCCGCGTCCGTTGCTTTGTTTTCGGCGAGCGGCATCTTGTGCACAAATACGTCTGTCACACCGTTATCGAAGACACCTCCTGAAATGCCTTCCTCCCGGAAGATGAGGATCGGAAGCCCAAGTCCGAAGAGAATCCCAGCTTCAAGGTGGTTCCATGGGCTCGGCATACAAACGGGTTTCTTAGGATTCACCGTTTGCGGCGACTTGGTGCCGCGCTTCCACATCCCGGACGAAGTCCGAAACTGCTCGAAACCAAGAATGAGCCCTCCCGCGCAATGGCGCGCGATCACCAGTACTTCGCGAAGCGGTAACTCTGCCGGATAATCCGACCGTCCCAAAGCACGCGGTTCGAGATTAAAGCTATTCAAAAATTCGACCAGGCTGGAGCGCGCGCTTTCCTGAGCAGGGTTGAGGGTAGTGGGACAAGAAACGAATACCGGTATGCGCACCAGTGCAGAATCCTTTTTAGCAGTCTCTCAGAATCAGTTTTGAGTGCTCAAGGCCTCACAAGTTAGATGGCGCGAAGAACGCGCGCGGGCAACATAATAATGGCTGAAACCAGAGACAGCGCCCCGTGTACGGTAATCCCCAGGATCCGAAACGGAAGTAGAAACAGCCACACGAACGGATAGAGCACGAGTGCCGCAAGCGCGAGCGGCCAAGAGAAGACGAACAGAAGACACCAAAGCAGAAACGTCAGCATGAGCCTGTCACCATATCGCATTACGAACCCGAGCACGCCCTTGTTCCATGATTCCGTTTTCGGACACCTGAGTCCCACGTACACCTCGCAGTCGCTGCGCGAAGCCCGAGCCCACAGGCGAATGGCGAGCTTTTCTGGCCGGTGAATTGCTGCTCGGAATGGCGTGATCAGCTTCTTGCAGGATCTCCGATATGCATGCCGCAGCCTGCTGCACAGCCGGCTCACTACGGTGGTGGCTGTGCTGGCGCTGGCTCTGGGTGTCGGCGTGAATGCGTCTTCCTTCATCTCGATCGATTCGATCGTGCTTCATCCGCTGCCTTATCCGCGCCTGGATCGCATCGTCACCATTTGGGGAACGCTGCCGAAAGCGCGCAGCGAACAGACTCCGCTCTCGCCTGCTGATTTCGCAGACCTTAAAGCTCAGAGCAGCTCCTTCGCCGCAATTGCCGCGTACCGCGCGTGGGACGCCAGTCTAACCCGCAAGGGCATTCCCGAACGCATCGAATCCGCGATGGTTACTCCAGCGTTCTTTACGGTGCTTGGCACTAATCCGCAACTTGGCCGCACTTTCACTCAGGAGCCTGAAGCCGGTCATGAGCGCGTGGCTGTGATCAGCGAGGGCTTCTGGAAGAGTCATCTCGCGGCGTCCCCGACCGCCATCGGCCGGCCGATCTTTCTGAATGGCCGCAGCTATACCGTAATCGGCGTCATGCCCGATCGCTTCGATTTTCCTCTCGGGACTGAAGTTTGGACGCCTCTCACATTCGATACCGCCGAACAGCATGATCGCGATCATCGCAACGTGATGGCGATTGGTCTTCTGCAGCCCGGCGTCTCGCCCCAACAAGCGTCGGCCGAGCTAGTAAGCATAGCGTCACGCCTGCAAACGATGTATCCGCTCACGGACCAGGACCGCAGCGCAACGGTCACCCCGTTAACGAGTATGGTGGACCAGGTCACGAGTCATTTTGTTGTCATCTTACTCGGCTCAGCCGGTTTCGTGCTGCTTCTGGCCTGCGCCAACATCGGAAATCTGCAGCTCGCGCGAGCGACCAACGGCGAGAAAGAAATTGCCGTACGCGCCGCCCTGGGCGCCAGCCGTTTCCGAATCGCGCGCGAACTCTTCGCTGAAGCTTTAGTCATCAGCGGCGTCGCAAGCGTGCTTGGGTTGCTGCTCGCGAGTTGGAATCTCGCCTATATGAGAACCAGCATTCCGGCGTTTGCGCTGAGGATCGTCCCCGGACTCCGGACGATGCATGTGGATGCCACGGTGGTTCTGCTTACCATGGGCGTATCATTTCTCGCCGGGGTTCTTTGCAGTCTGCCCGCCATCGGTCAGGTGGTTATTCGTCGCATGCGCGCCGATCTGCATAACTCGCTTCGAGGCCGTGGGGGCGCTCACGCCTCGGCACCCGGTCGCGACGCGCTGCGCACGGGGCTCATTGTCTTTGAGCTGGCGCTTGCTCTGGTGTTGCTGGTGGGAGCCGGCTTCATGGTCAAAACGTTCGAACACTTGCTTAATATTAAGCAGGGCTTCGATCCTAAAAATTTGTTGACGATGGGCGTCTCCTTGCCCGCCGCGCAATATCGCAACCCGGCGCAGCTGGTCTCTTTCTATGACGGCGTGCTCGATCAATTCGCGACACTTCACGGCGCTTCGAAAGCGGGCGTGGCTTCACATCTCGGTCCCCCTGATCACTTCCTGATAGAAGGTCAGCCCCAGCCGCGTCCCGGCGAGCCGCGACCCGACATGCGTGCTATCAGCGGACATTATCTGGAATCAATGCGGATCCCGATTATCGAAGGGCGCTCCATATCCGATGCGGACCGCTCCGGATCGCCGCGCGTCGTTGTGCTCAGTGAGAATCTTGCACGGCATTATTTCCCGCACTCCAGTCCGATCGGCCATCGCATTCAGTTGAACGCCGGTTCTGGTTGGTTGACGGTGGTCGGAGTGAGCGCAGATGTGGTCGAAGACTGGTTTGAAAATCAACCCGCTTCGCTGGCTTATATCTCCTATGCGCAGTTTCCGAGCTCACAAGCGACGCTGTTCCTGCGGACCACGGGCGATCCCATGCAACTGGCCGCGGCAGCTGCTCGCGACGTGCGCCGTGTAGGCAAAGAGGTTCCGGTGTTTGACGTCAAGAGCATGGAACGAGCCATGTACGAGGAGCGCGGCGGGGTGCATGCGGCGGCCAGGAGCATGGCCACCTATGCAGTGATTGCGCTGCTACTCGCGGTCACGGGAATTTATGCCGTCATCTCGTACTTCGTGGCAGCGCGTACGCACGATATCGGCGTTCATATGGCCTTGGGAGCGAGCCGGTTTCAGGTGCTCCGGATGACCATGAAACAGAGCCTGCGATTTATCGGCTTTGGTCTCGTCTTCGGCGTTCCACTCGCCGTTCTACTGTCCCGGGTGATGTCGAGCGCGCTCTTCAACGTCGTTCAGATTGACTCGTCGATGTTCGTGATCTTCGCCGCCGTGCTGGCCGCCTCCGGGCTCCTGGCAAGCTATCTGCCCTCGCGCCGCGCCACGCGCATCGATCCGATGATCGCTTTGCGCAACGAATAGTTCGCTACTTTTCGGCCGCGATCTGCGCAGCCGCGATCTGCGCGATATCGAGCAGCTTGGGCGGATTCTCAGTCGCCGACGCCAGGGCATCGCGGAACATGGTGTTGCAAAACGGGCAAGCCGCTCCGATGGTCTCCGCACCCGTCGCGATCAGTTCCTTGGCTCGGGTTTCGTTCACGCGCTGGCCCGTCTCTTCGCCCAAAAAAACCAATCCTCCACCGGCTCCGCAACAGAAGGAGCGCTCGCGCGAGCGCGGCGGATCAATCACCTCTGCGGATCTCGCAATTACCTGCCGCGGTTCGTCATAAATCCCGCGATAGCGCCCCAGATAGCAAGGATCGTGAAACACCACTCGCTCGCCGGTGCGCGCCGCCGGAAGCTTGTCCTGGTGGCGCGCGAGAAACTCGCTGTGATGCTCGATAGGGATCTCCCCGCCTCCAAACTCGCGCCAATCTTCTCCGATGGTGCGTACGCAATGCGGACAGATGGAGACAATCTTCTTCACTCCGCTTTGCTGCAAGGCGCCTAAATTCGTCTCCGCGAGCTGGCCGAACACCAGATCGTTGCCCAATCGCCGCGCCGGATCGCCCGTGCAGCGCTCTTTTTTCAGAACTCCGAACGATGTGCCGAGGTGGCGCATGACGGCCGCAAAGGATTGGATGATTTCGCGCCCGCGTGGATCGTAAGATCCCATGCAGCCGAGCCACAAACAGTATTCCTGAGAGCCATCAAAGACCGGAAATTCCTGCTTGGCAATGAATTTATCGCGCTCGCTCTGCGAAAATCCCATCGCATTTCCATTGCGCTCCAGGCTGAGGAACAGCTTGGTGCCGTAATCGTCTTCCCACATGCCCGTGTTGACTGCGCCGCGGCGCAGCCCAATAATCATCGGCAGATGCTGTATTCCTACCGGGCATTGATACTCGCATGCGCCGCACGTGGTGCATTGGAAAATCGCTTTCTGCGATACCGTAGCCTGCAGAATCGGCGTCTCGCTCTCATTGCCGTATTCGTTGAGATAGAGGCGCATGTTCAGCGCGATCAGCTTCGGGTTCAGCTCCTTTCCCGTGTTGTTGGCGGGGCAATGTTCCGTGCAGCGGCCGCACTCAACGCATGTGTAGGCCTGCAGAGCCGTAATCCGCGTGATGTCTTTGCCGGCGACCAAGCCAAAATCTTCGTCGCCGCTCAGCGGCGGAATATGGCTGAACCCGTTTCGCTCCAGAAAAATCGTGGCCGGGCTCAAAACAAGATGCAAGTGTTTTGTGTGCGGGATCAGGGGCAAAAATGCGAGCAGCGTTAGGGTGTGCACCCACCACAACGCCTGTCCAGCCGGTGAATGCTCGGGCACCCACCAAGCCGGCATATAAGTCACCATCAGCAGAAAAATCAGCAGCGCGATGAGGCCCGATTCCATTGAGAGCGGCTCCAGCCATTTCGGGCGAATGACGAATCTGCGGAACGCAAGGCCCGCAATCGAGACCGCGCAAAGCGCCGCGAAGGCGAATGCGAACCAGAAATAGAATGCGCCGAAAAAAGACCGAGGGTCGAGAAAGCGCGCGCCGAATCCTGCTGCAATGTGATTCGTAGTAACCAGCGCGAAAGCGCAAAACGCCCAGAACACGAAGGCATGCGCGATGCCCGGCAACGGCCGCTCCCGAATGACTTTCGCCTGGCACATCACCTCCCAAACGAAATCCCAAATGCGTCGCCAAATAGGATGCAGCTTGAAATCGGCGTCGGATTTCGCGTGCCGGATGCGGTCGACCACTTTGCGGAATCGCACCCAGAAGAGCCAAATAGAGACGATGATTAGCGCCAGCAGCACCAATCGCGTTAGTAAGGATCCGTAGGCTTGCATGTTAGCGCCGAGTAACTCGCTTGGGCGCTCTTGTAGCATGAAATTGCGTGCGATATGTCATTTCCGGGGCCGCTGGCTTCATTGGATCACACCTTTGCGATCGTCTCATTCAGCAGGGCCATGAAGTTTCGGGCCTGGATAACTTCATTACCGGGCAGCGCGAAAACATCGCGCATCTGAAAGGGTCCTCGTCATTCGAGCTCATCGAGCATGACGTGTGCGGCCCGATCGAAATATCCGGCCATGTAGACCGCGTATTTCATCTCGCGTCGCTCGCCAGTCCCGTGTTCTATCTGAAGTACCCGATCGAAACGCTGGAATCGGGTTCCTCCGGCACACGCAACATGCTTGAACTGGCGCGCCGGCATCATGCCCGTTTTCTCCTCACTTCCACGTCGGAGACCTACGGCGACCCCCTGGTGCATCCGCAACCCGAAACCTATTGGGGCAACGTGAATCCCATTGGGCTGCGGTCCTGCTATGACGAAAGCAAGCGTTATGCGGAAGCGCTGACCATGGCTTATCACCGGGTGCACGGCATGTCGACAAACATTGCGCGCATCTTCAACACCTACGGGCCACGGATGGCGCTTGAAGACGGCCGCGTAGTGCCCGCATTTATCGGCCAGGCGCTGCAAGGCGGCAAGCTACCGGTCTTTGGCGAGGGTTCGCAAACGCGTAGCTTTTGCTATGTCTCCGATATGGTGGACGGTCTGCTGCTATTGAGTGAATCCGATGAACCAGAACCGGTGAACCTCGGCAATCCGGTCGAGATGAGCATTCTCCAGTTCGCAGACCGAATCCGCGCTCGATTCAACCCGGCGCCCGAGATCGAGTACAAGCCGTTGCCGAAGGATGACCCTAAGGTTCGGCAGCCGGATATCGGCAAGGCGAAGCGAATGCTCGGTTGGGAGCCGAAAATTTCGCTCGACGAAGGGCTCGTCAAGACGATCGAGTATTTCAAGGAAAAAACTAGCGCTCAGCTCGAGGCCGTGTAGAGGCCGCCATAAAACTTTCGAGATCCCGTTCGTTGACCGCCGGCTCGCCCGGCGCCACATTGTTCAGCTTGCCGTCCTTCATCCAACCCTCCAGCTCGTGAACCAAATCGTAGAGCTGATCGAATGATTCCACCGTAAACAGCAGCGGTTGATAATGATCGATCTCAAATCCCTGATTGATCACCCATTCGAGCTTTAAAGGATAACGCTGCACGTCCGGCGATTCAATCGAATGCTGGATCTCGCCGTAGCTGCTCAACAAGCCGCTTCCGTATACGCGAACGCCGTCCGCCGAGCGCATGAGCCCGAACTCGACCGTAAACCAGAAGAAGCGCGCCATGGCGCGAATGATGCTCGTCATCGCGGCTGTGCGTCTATCGTGATCGGCCATGCCCTCCACAAGATCGGCGGCCGTATGCGCGCACTCCCCGAATCGAACCAGCGTCTCCGCGAAGGCGCGGTCCGTGTGCATGGGCACGTGCCCCGCGATGTCGTGAAAAATGTCCGGCTCCGGCAGGTAATCGAGCTGTCCGGCATCGCGGATCGTGATCGTGGTCGGAAACTCGCGGTTACGCAGGCAATCGAAGAAAACGAACGCGGGCACGTATCCGCTTACCGGCTTGGCTTGGAACCCGGTTAGCGGGCACAAGAACCGATTCACATCCTCCAGGTGCGGCACGCAGTGCGGATCCAGGCACAGCGATTGAATCCCTTTCTGAAATGCCGGATTTGCGTATCGATCCCAGCGCGGCAGCATGCGCGTATACAGCTTGCGCCACGCTTCGTGATTGCTTTCCGAGTAAAGCTCGTACGGCTGATGAATGAAGAGCCGGCCATCGTGCTGCGCTTCTTCAATGAAAGGCGCCCGCGTGGTGGTGAGGTCGGAGACAGCAACCGTGGACATGCGAACCTCCGCAATTCCATGCTATCCCAAAAAAGCACCACCTGGAAGTGGGTCTTGTTCGAGGACGGAATGATCGCCGGGTACGATGAGGTCTACGATTGCGGTTCGCGGCTGAGAATACTGCGCACCTTACCGCGCGTGCGCGATTGTGAGCGATCGATTAGCGACACCGCGCGCTTCCGCGCACCTGGATTGGCGGCGGTTTCCGGCTCCGCTTCAGCCGCTTCTGTCGCATTTCCCTCTGCATCCAGCCGCTCGATCTGCGCTTCCTCGTAGCTGACCGGAACGGTCTGTTGCACCGTCTCTCGCTCCTCGGTTTGCGTGATGTGAATCTCTTCGGTCACGACCCACTGCTTTTCGACACGCAGAACTTCCGCGACGACCGGGATGATGATCTCGTTGCCGATCCTCTGTACGGGCTGCGGCCCATCCACCACGCGATTCGTCTTCACGCGCCTGACGTCGACGTGCGATCTTCGAAGCTCCTGTTCGAGAACTTCGTCGTGCGTCTGAACATGTTTTGTGACGCGGACGCCGCCGGTCACCACCGGGACAGCGTCCGCGTGCAGCTCCTCGCGGACAACGGGAACTACTACCTCTTTCTCGTTGTCTTCCATAGCTAGCGCGAGGAACTGGCCGACTTCGCCTTTCCTGTCACTTTGTCCCACCCGTAGCGAATGGAATCCTTCATCCGCTCCCAGGCGCTGTTCGGATATCGCTGGCCATAGCCGCTCCGGAGATCCGATTCGACCTGGTCCCAACTGCGGCCCTTATATCTAGGATCGCTCGCCGACTGGTACCCGTACTGATATGCCGGCCCGTAATCTTCGTACTTGCCGCCCGAACCCGCATACTTGGCTTGGAAATCGCGACGGAAATCGTCGTCGTAATTGCCCGTCGAGCCGGTCATCGTGCCTGATGTCTGTGCCGTCCCGCCGCCCAGATTTTCTACATTCACTTCCGTGCGGCGCACCGTGTCACGGACGGTCTCAGTTCGCTGTGTAGCATCCTTGCTGACTCGAACTTCTTCCACTACTCGCGCGTCCTTCGCCACTACCGCTTCTTCCGCGTATTCCTCGACTTCGATCACCTGGTCGGTTCCCGCCTGCAGGTCGCCCGGTTGAACGGCACGATTCACCGGTTGCCGCTCTACGCGAACATGCTCTTCCCGAAGGTTCACGTCCTGCTCGACCGGCTGTTCGACCACGCGCGAGTAAACGCGTACTCCGCCGCGCAACACAGCGCGTTTTCCGACCCGTACATCTTCCTGCACGACGGGAATGGATTTCGGCAGATCTGCGGTCGTACCTTTGGAAGTCTTCCCGCGGGTGGTGCTGCCGCCCGATGTTGTTGCGCTAGAAGATGCGGTGTTGCGGCTTGCGCCGGCAGCGGCAGCCGAACTCGTTGCGGTTCCGCTCGCGGCCGATTCGCCCATACCGCGATTTACATCCTCGGGATTGTGCTTCTCGATTGCATCGATTGCGTCGTCGATATTGTCGTCATCCACATCTACACTCAGCAGAACGGCTCCGCTGCTCACGGCGCCTTCATAATACGAGCGATCCCTATCCTGCTCGTCTTCTCCGAACAAAGACTTGAACCAACCCTTGATTCCGCCTTCGTGATATGAGCTGGTTTGGGCGCCTGCTGTTCCCGTTCCGGTACCCGTTGCGTCTGCAGCTCCATAATTGCTGATGTAGATGTCCCCGTCCGTGAAGCCGTTCGCCTTTAATTCGTTTGCAGCAGCCTGCGCATCAGAGCTGTTGCGAAACACGGCAACCACGGTGGATTGCGTTCTTGTCGCCATTTACTTCTCCTTGGGTCTTGCTGACCACACTTCCTGGACGACGCAGGCCGGCATTTGCTACTAGAAATCGGAACAAATTCGAGCTGTTGACCGGCTCCAATTTATCCGCCGGAAAAGACGAGATCCGTCGAAACTACTGTGCGGGCGCGATAGTCTGATCGATGAAGCTCGCCACGTCGTCCTTCATCTTTTTCAGAGAGTCGGCATCTAAGTACACCATGTGGCCCGCTGGAAAAGTCGTATAAGAGAGGTTGTTCCGGTATTTCGCGCTAAGATCCAGATGGTCCATCGTGAAATTGACCGCGTAATAAGGAGTCGCTAAGTCGTAGTAACCCTCTAAGACATGAACCTTTAAGTACGGGTCTTTGACCATGGCCTCGCGCAGCGCGGTTGCGGTATCCGGCCATCCCTCTCCTGCATCGCCCCAATTCCATTTGAAGGAGGAGCCCCAGGCGTCGTGCGCCATTACGTAATAGGGCATATCAGTCTTGTAATTGAGCTCGCGCCGGAGATAGTCATTCAGTACGGAGGTAAATGGCGGGCCTGTTTCGGCGCTCGTGGGGTCGAAAAACTTGGTTGTCGAGAAACCTTCCGGATCAGGTCCTGCAAATCGCCCATCCAGACGGCCAACGCGCGACTTCTGATCGGAGAGCAAGTAGTGAGTAAATGTTTCAACATCGATGCGCAGGTTATTTTGATCGATAAGTTCCTTACTCAGGCCGGTGTAACGCGCGAGATGATCGATGACGCTTTGCCGGTCTTGTGCGCTCAGTGAATCGCCTTTTGCGAGCGCGCGGGTGTAATCGTCGGACGCCCAGCGCTCGACTTCAGCGCGCGTGCGCTCCAGATTTTCCGACAATTCCGGCGCGAGCTTATGATGATACGCCGCAATCATCGTGTAAGTAGGTAAGGTTAGCGGATAGGGCTCATCGTTCGTCTTGCTGAATTCAAGGCTCTGAAACGCCAGAACCGTGGAGAGCAGGACGATGCCGTTAAAAGAAATCCCTTTGTTCGATAGATAGCCTGCCACCCCCGCCGAGCGAGTGGTGCCATAACTTTCGCCAAACAGGTAGAGCGGCGACGACCAGCGCTCATTGCGAGTGATGTAAAGCCGGATGAATTCGCCGAAGGATTGTATATCTCCGGTGAGGCTCCAGAATTTCTTACCGACGGTCGCGGTCTGCGGGCGGCTGAAGCCGGTGCCGATTGCATCGATTAAAACTAAATCTGATTTATCGAGCAGCGTGTTGCTGTTATCTTCGAGGCGATATGGGGCGGCCGGAAGAAAGCCTTGTTTCTGCAAGACAACTTTGCGGGGGCCGAGCGCGCCCATATGCAGCCAGATGGAGGCCGATCCTGGGCCGCCGTTGAATGCGAACGTGAGCGGCCGGCGGGCAGGGTCCGCCCCATCTAATGTGTACGCGACGTAGAACATAAGCGCCTCGGTCTTCCCGGCCGCTTCCTTGATGGGCAGCCGGCCGGCAGTCGCGGTATATCTCAAGACCCGTCCATTGACTTGAAGCTGATGGTGCGTGACCGATGGCGCGGTTTCCGCCATATCGAAGTGCTGTTCGTCCTCGTCTTCCTCCGATGAGTTCTGGGCTGGGCCCGTCCGCTGCGCAGGGCTTTGCGGAGCTGCTTGCGGCTCTTCGGTCTGTGGCGTGGAGGGCGCCTGAGCGGGCGTGCTCTTTTCGACCTGTTGTCTAGGCGGATTGGAGCGTTGCGCCCGAACTATCGGCGCAAACGAAAGCAGAAAAATAGCGGCGAAACGAATAGTAGGTTTGTACACCGAGAAACCTCGTAACCAGCGTATAATAGGGACGGAGATCCCTATTGAAATTGCGCGGATTCGTGCGTCTTTTCACGCATATACAGATGCTTCCGGTGCTCGAAAACGGCGAGGAGACTACGCTCGTCGGCGGCCAGGCGGTGATGGAAGGCGTGATGATGCGCTCCCCCCACAGCTATTGCGTTGCGGTGCGAAAGGCCAACGGCGAGATCGTCACACAAGAGACTCCGCTTCCGCGACTCTCGGAGCGTTACCCGATTTTCAAAGTTCCTGTATTTCGTGGGCTGGGCACGCTCGGGCACGCCATGTGGTTGGGCATGAAGGCCCTCCGGTTCTCTGCCGATTGCGCCGTCGGAGACCTGCCAGGCAACGGCGATGCGGTCCGGGGTTCGGCGGAGAAGGGCGAGAAGAAGGACCGGACCTTGTGGATGTTGGTGAATCTCCTGTTTTCCCTGGCGTTCATGATCGCTCTTTACAAGTTCGTTCCTCTCTATCTCGCAACGTTATTGGGTAAGCATTTCCACGCCGTAAGCAGCCGATTCGCAATTAATATGGTGGACGGGACCCTGCGCATCGCCATCTTTCTCGGGTTTATGTTCCTGCTGTCGCGGCTCAAAGAAATGCACCGTGTGTTTGAGTATCACGGCGCCGAGCACAGGGTGGTTTTCAATTTCGAATCCGGCCAGCCGGTAAATGTCGAAAATGCACAGCGGTTCGTCACGTGGCACCCGCGTTGCGGAACAAGTTTTCTGGTTGTGGTGCTCATCGTCGCCTTGATTTGCTATGCCTTTCTGCCGCTCGATAACTTCTGGGCGAAATTTGCGGCTCGCATTGCACTTCTTCCGGTGATAGTCGGCGTGAGTTATGAAGTCATCCGGTTCGCTGCGAAGCGGCAGCGCGGGTTGATGGCGGTTCTTACCCGGCCGGGCCTCTGGCTGCAACGCGTGACAACTCAGCCGCCATCCAATGGGCAGACCGAAGTGGCCATTCATGCTTTAGAACGCGCCATGGAACTCGAGCGGGCGCAGGGCGGCGAGCTGGTCATCGCGTAACTCACTGGACGGCGGACATCATGCAATTTCAAGATCGCTTAGAGCACGCTGAAGCGCGTCACAATGAGCTGACCGCGCAGATGGCCGACCCGAATCTCATCGCCGACCCCGAGCAGTACCGGAAAACTGCCAAGGCGCAGAGCGAGCTATCGGAGCTGGTCGCGAAATATCGCGCCTGGAAGCGTGCCGACCAGGAGTTGCGTGATGCGCGTGCGATGCTCGCCGAAACGGACCCGGATCTGCGCGAAATGGCTGAAATGGAAGTCACGCGGCTCGAGCCGGAAATGGCTGCACTCGAGCAGGAGCTGCAGGTGCTGCTGCTGCCCAAAGACCCGAACGATGAGAAAGATGTCGTGCTCGAAATCCGCAAGGGCGCGGGCGGCGATGAGGCGTCATTATTCGCCGGCGAAGTTTTTCGCATGTACACGCGTTACGCCGAAGAACAGGGTTGGAAGGTTGAGATCACCTCGCTGAGCGAATCGTCTGTGGGCGGATTGAACGAAGTCATCGCCATCGTGAGCGGCAAAAAAGTTTACAGCCGCATGAAATATGAGAGCGGTGTGCACCGCGTGCAGCGCGTTCCGGCGACTGAAACGCAAGGCCGCGTCCACACTTCCACCATCACGGTTGTGGTGATGCCCGAGGCCGACGAAGTGGATGTGCAAATCGATCCTAAGGACATTCGCATCGATACCTTTTGCTCTTCAGGTCCTGGCGGCCAGTCGGTTAATACGACTTACTCGGCCGTTCGCATTACTCATTTGCCGACCAATACTGTGGTTTCCTGCCAGGACGAAAAATCGCAGATCAAGAATCGCGCCAAGGCCATGTCGGTGCTCCGTTCGCGGCTGTATCAGATGGAGCTAGAGAAACAGCTTGCGCAGATCGGCGCGGAGCGCAAGAGCATGGTGGGAACCGGCGACCGCAGCGAAAAGATCCGCACCTATAACTTCCCGCAGAATCGCGTCACGGACCATCGCATCGGGCTGACGCTGCATCAACTGGACCTGGTAATCGAAGGCCGGATGCAGCCCATCATTGACGCTCTAACGAGTTACTACCAATCCGAGCGCTTGCGCGACGAGGGCCGCGCGGCCTAGATAGCTCGCGCTCGGCGGCCATTCGGCGCTTTGTTTCTCACCGTGAATGCGGCCCTACAACAGGGCGCTGAAATTTTAGAAAAAGCTGCGATTCCCGTCCCGCGCCTTACCGCCGAGATCCTGCTCTGTCACGCGCTGCATTGCGATCGCGCTTATCTCTACGCGCATTGCGGCGATGAATTAACCCGGCGAGCATGGATTCACTACGGCCGCTACTTGGACGAGCGCCTGCGCGGCAAGCCGGCTCAGTACATCACTCATCGTCAGGAATTCTTTGGGCGCGATTTCTACGTGAATTCTGACGTGCTCATTCCGCGGCCCGAAACCGAGCACTTGGTCGAAGCGAGTTTGGCTTGGTTGCGCGGTAAACCAGAGGCTCGAATCCTAGATGTTGGTACCGGCTCAGGAGCCATCGCGATCAGTGTGGCGCTCGAAAGCGCGCGCCGTGTCCTTGCGTCCGATATTTCTATTCGCGCGCTCGCTGTTGCCGAGCGCAATCGCCGGACGCATGAAGCGAACGTTTGTTTTTTCGCCACGGATTTACTCGACGCAGTTGGCCCGGCGAGCATTGACTTGCTGATTTCGAATCCGCCTTATGTTCCGGGCGCCGATGCCGCAAACATGCAGGCGGAAGTGCGCGATTGGGAGCCGCACATCGCTCTGTTTGCGGGCGATACCGGACTCGAAATCTATCGGCGGCTGATTTCGGCGGCTTGTGCGGTGGTCAAACCGGGCGGCCGGTTGCTGATCGAACTCGGATACCGCTCGCTGGATGACGTGCGCGAGATGCTCGATCCGGATTGGACCGAAATTGAAGTTACCTCAGATTTAGCAGGTCTGCCGCGCGTCATAGCCGCAACGCCGCGGGTCTGAAATTCGCTCGCGGCCTAGATCACTGCTTACATGCCTGGAATGACATGCTCATGTGATCAACCGCCGGATTCAGCGCCTGCATTGACGCATCTGACGACCAGAATTCATCGTTGTCCTCGACTTGCTCGATGAGCGTTTGCCGCGCGTCGGAAGGTGGCCCAGGCGCGGGATCCACTCGCAGAGTCAAACGTCCGCAGGCAACCGATAATCGATCGAGCTTCCCGCCTTCCCAGGACGTAATCAACCCGCCATAGCCCCAATCAAAACCGTTCAGCTTGAACTTTCGGCTATTCAGGCGCTCCAAGGTCTTCAAAGTGGTCCCGAAAGTGATGGAGTCCTCGGTGTGCCAGCGGCATTTTCCCACCTCGTCTGATGCATTGCAAAACACAATGCTGCGAATGCGCGAATCCGGCGCGTCGTCTTCCCACAGGATGCCGAGCGTCGCGTCAGGCTGATCGCGGAAAACGATCGTACCGGGCTCGCGTCCGCCATCGCTCGTAATAATTTCGTCGTCTTCGACATTTCTGGATCCAAAAAGCCGCGGCAGATCGGCGCGCGCGGTCTTGGCTGTGATCGGCCCAGCGCGCTTGCCAGGGACAATGAGCCAGTCATTCGAGCCGGACGCAGATCCCGAGGCGAGACCCACAATGGCTGCCGCCAGGCCAGCCGCGGCAATCCAGAATTTGAGCAGAAAGGATGCCCTTTCAAGCAATCATGGATGTCCGCCTAGCGCCTGTCAAGTGCTTTCCGACCCTGATGCCTTCACAAATAGATTGCTCTCGAGCATTCCGCGATTAATTGTCACGACCACCCGCTACCGTAGAACCATGCAGGTAATCTCTTCCCAGGAACTACTCAAAAACAAATTATTTTCGGTGGTTGAAGAAGTAGCCACGGACCCGAGCGGGTTTGAGATCAAGCGCGCCATCGTCCGTCATCCCGGCTCGGCAGTGATGATGGCGGTAGATGAACGGGAACGTGTCCTGTTGGTCAGGCAGTTTCGCCTTCCTGCCGAACAAGAGCTTTGGGAACTCCCTGCCGGGCGCCTGGATCCAGGCGAATCGCCGCTCGAAGCAGCGAAACGCGAGTTGCGCGAAGAGACCGGCTATGCTGCGAAGAATTGGAGCGAACTCGTCTCCTTCTGGGCAAGTCCCGGCTATGTTCAGGAGAAGATGACCGTCTATCTTGCGCAAGACCTGACCGAAGGCAAGCAAGAACCGATGGACGACGAGCGGATCGAGATCCGTTGGTTCGCAAGAGACGATCTGCACCGCATGATTCGGACCGGTGACATCGTCGATGGCAAGACGCTGATCGGGTTTTTCACATGGCTGGATCGCGGGGCAGGGAAGAGCGCTTGACGCTATTCGCTCGTGAGCGGCCGTTCCATCAGCTCGCGAATCGCCAGGCGCGGATCTTTCCCCTCATACAGCACTTCGAACATTTTGTTGACAATCGGCAAATCGACCTGCATCTCCCGCCCAAGTTGCTGCGCCGCGCGGCAGGTTCCGACGCCCTCCGCGACCATCGTCATGCCGGCGAGAATCTGTTCGAGCGAACGGCCCTCGCCGAGCTGAAACCCGACAAAGCGGTTGCGCGAGAGATTGCCCGTCGCGGTGAGCACCAGGTCGCCCAACCCGGCGAGACCCGCCAGTGTTCGCGGCTCGCCTCCCATGCGGACTGCGAGGCGTGTGATTTCGGCGAGACCGCGCGTGATCAGTGCGGCAATGCTGTTGCTGCCCAAGCCTAGACCTATGCAGATCCCTGCACCGATGGCGATCACGTTTTTTAACGCCGCGCCCATTTCGACGCCTACCACATCGGTACTCGTATAAAACCGCAGCGATGGTGTCGAGAATGCGCGCTGAATCTCTTCGGCCAAGGCCAGCTCTGGAGCGGCGATCACGACGGCTGCGGGCTCACCCGCCGCGATCTCTTCGGCGAACGTCGGGCCGGACAGCACGGCGATGCTAGCGTGCTCTGGGAGCATTGCGCTCAATACTTCGGACATGCGGCAGAGCGTTCCCTCTTCGAGACCTTTGGTTGCGCTCACCACGCAAGCATCGGTGCTAATGTGTGGCCGCACGAATTGAAGGACGTTGCGGAGATGCGCGGAGGGAATCGCGGTGAGGACTACGTGCGAGCCGTTGAGTGTCGCTCGAAGGTCAGTTGAGACCTGCACGTTGTCGGGCAAGCCAAAACCTGGCAGATACCTGCGATTTTTGCGCAGCGCGGCCATTTCGACGGCGCGTTCCGAATCGCGTGTCCAGAGCCCGATCGAATCGAAGCGCCCGGCGACCGCAATCGCGAGCGCGGTTCCCCAACTGCCCGCTCCCAATACCGCGAGCCGTCCGTTCATTCAACCTTTCCGCCCCGAGTGGAGAAAACATGTTCCGTGCCGGCGCGCAGCCGGGCGATGTTCGCTTTATGCCGATAAACGATTAGGGCCGCTGCGGCAATAGCAGCGATCAGAATCGGTTCTGGCGGGTGCAGGATCAGCCATGCGGCCAGCGGAAACAGAAGCGCGCCAACAATCGATGCGAGCGAAATGTATTTGGTCAGCGCCACGACCGCGATGAATACCAACGCGATGGCCCCAAGTGCGAGCGGCGCCAGATAAAGGAACGCACCGATGAAGCATGCCACCGCTTTGCCGCCCTTGAACCGCAAAAAGACCGGATAACAGTGGCCCAACATGACAGCAACGGCACTCGTGGCCAGTGCACGTGGATCATTGTGCGAAAGAATCGCCGCAATCCAGACTGCCAGCAAGCCCTTGCAGATATCGAGAAGGAGAACCACCAACCCGGCTTTCCGTCCGGCGGTGCGATGCACATTGGTAGCGCCTATGTTGCCGCTTCCCATGGTGCGAATGTCGCGGCCGTACGCCAGGCGCATAAACCAGTAGCCGAATGGCAGGCCGCCGATGAGATAGGCGATCAGCGCCGAGCAGACAAGCGCCACGTCAGGCGATAAGGTCACTTCCTAAGATGTTACGAAGCGGCGAGCGCGGATTCGAAACGGTACTCGCGCAACTTGCGGTAAATGCTCGCGTTCGAACCTGGATCGCTGCGGTACAGCGCGAATTGCGATACCGAAAAATGGCCGAGCGCCGCGGGCTGCATCTCCTCAACCCGTTCGCGCAGCCGCCGCAGCGGAGCCGGTGTCTTGATCCGAGCCAGCGTAAGGTGCGGCGAAAACTCGCGTGTTTCGCGTGCGATGCCGAGCGGCTCCAGCTTCTCTTCTGTTTCCCGCGCCAGCGAATGAAGCTCTTCGCCGTGTACGCCGATCCAAAAAGTGTGCGGCGAACGCGCATTGGGAAACCATCCTAGCCCCTTCAGATCCACCTCAAACGGAGCGCGCGGCGAAAGTGATGAGAGTGCGGCGTTCAATTCATCGAGACGCTCGTCTGGCCAGCGCCCAATGAACTTCGTCGTCACGTGTAGATTGTCGAGCGGGCTCCAATTGATCAGCGCTTCGGGGCGCAACGCGCTCAACAGGCGTTCGAGGCGCAGCAAAATTTCGCTCGGTAGATCGATAGCAGTGAATAGTCGCATTGCGCGATGTCCGTGCTAATGTTCTAGCGTACTTCGAGCCATTCTGACAATGTCCGCTGCTGAAAGAGCACTAAGGCGCGGAGCCGAGCATGTCCGTGATCGTTGCGCCTTCCGGCGTCTGATGGACGAAACCGAGGCGCTTCCGATAGAGTTTTTCGCGCGCTCTACCGAGGAAGTTGCGCGCCATTTATTGAGCTGCGTGCTCGTCCATGGACGCACCGCCGGAATGATGGTCGAAACCGAAGCGTATCTCGGCGGGGATGATCTCGCGGCTCATTCTTCCCGAGGAAGAACGGAGCGCACGCGAGTCATTTTCGGCCCACCCGGCCGCGCTTATGTCTATTTCATCTATGGAATGCACGAATGCCTGAACGTGGTCGCCGATCGCGATGGAATCCCCGGTTGCGTGCTGATTCGCGCGCTCGAACCGTTATGCGGGTTGGATGAGATGTACCGGCGCCGTAATTGGAACGGCCCGCCGGTCGGATTAGCAAACGGGCCTGGCAAGCTGACGCAGGCGCTTGCCGTTACACGCGAGCAGTATGGACAGCGCCTCGATAAGGGCGACCTCACCATTCGGCGCTGGCGCAACAAGCCGGAATTTCGCGTTGAAGTGACGCCCAGAATCGGCATTCGCGAATGCGCCGATTGGCCGCTGCGCTTCATTTGGGCCGGCCATCCCTGCTTGAGCAAGCGCTGACGTTTAGAATAAGCGCAAATGCTCTCCAAGATAACAATGTTCGGCGCGCTTTTCTGCGCGTGTTCCGCTGCGCAGCAAGTCAACCCGCGATTAGATCAACAGGTGAAAGCCCAAATTCAAGGATTCACGGGCAAAGTGAGTCTCTATGCGAAAAATCTTCAGACCGGCGCTGCCTATGGAATCGCCGCCGAAGAACCGGTTCGAACGGCCAGCACAATCAAGCTGGCGATCATGACGGAATGCTTCTTTGAAGCGTCGGAAGGCAAGTTGAAGTGGACCGAGCCTCTGAAAGTAACAGAGGAGGAGAAGGTTTCGGGCAGCGGCCTGGTGCAGGATTTTACAGATGGCGACGAGCTGCCCATTCGCGACATGGTCGATCTGATGATCGTCGTCAGCGATAACACGGCGACTAACCTGATTCTCAATCGCATCAGCGGAAATGCGGTGAATGCCCGGATGGCGCAGCTCGGCTTTACGCAGACGCGAGTCATGCGCAAGATCCTGGGTGACGGCAAGAACCTAAAACCGTATCCCAGCGGCATTACCGACGAAGGCGCCAAGCCTGAAAACAAGAAGTGGGGAATTGGTCGCAGCAGCCCGCGCGAAATGGTGCGGATTCTGGAAATGCTCTACCGCGGCGAGCTGGTGAACAAAGCAGCATCGGACGAAATGCTGACCATTCTCAAGAGGCAGCGTGACCACGATTGCATCGGCCGGGACATGACGGACGTCACCATCGCGAGTAAGTCCGGATCGCTCGATCACCTGCGGAGCGATGTGGCGATCGTCTACTCGAAAGGCGGCCCCATCGCGATGGCTGTTACGGTCGAAGACATCCCGGAGATCGAATACACGCCGGACAATCCGGGTGATCTGCTGATCTGGCGGTTATCGCAGACCTTCGTGAGCGGGCTTAGTTCGGAGCAGCCGGAGAAAAAATAAGTGACGGGTCTGTTGGCTTATACCGGATCCTCACCGGTTCTGCCGTCGCAGCAATAAGATGAAAACGCGCGGTCACCTGGCCCACCCAACCGCAGGCGTGACACGGCGCATCGACTTTCTGAACTCCGCTCTCAATGCGCTCAGCCAGCAGGTTCAGGTAGCCGCAGCCGAGGCTGAAAACGGTATTGGGAGGCTCTTTCCGCTTGATCGCCGCCTCCACCTTAGAAAAGTTCAGACGATGCGGTCCGGCGCGATCGAACCACCAATAACCTTCCCAGCAGCCACCCCCATTGCCCCCGTCTCCATCCATCGTGGCCAGCACTTTCTCGTTGCCGGATTTAACGATGCGTGAGGGCGTCAGCGAAACGGTCGTATAAAGCGCCTGCAGATGAAAAATCTCTTTGTATAGCTCAGGTGCTGTCTCAACCAGAATGAACTTCCATTTCGCCTGCTTTGGAGCGTCATTTGCGCGTTCACCGATGTAGTACAAAACGTTCAGTATCGAGTAACCCGCCGGGCTGCGAACAGGTTTAACGACGCTTCGAATTACGTGTTTTCGGGTGTCGTCGGAGGGGCACGAAAGGCAGAAGTCTGCCCCGTCATCCCGCATGAACGGATTTGCGGTGAAGTAACTGAGCGGGTGCGCCGAAGGAACATCGACACTCGCGCCTTTTCCGCTGAACAGAAGCCTGGACGCATCGCTCGCTCGCCAGCGCTTCCTCTCGATTCTGTTCGGGATATTTGCCGGATTAGCCTTGCTACATGCGTGCACGGGCATTTACGGGGTGTTGGCGTACCTCACCGGTCAGCGCATATCGGAAATCGGTGTGCGAATCGCGGTCGGTGCAAACGTTTACGACACTATGCGGCTGGTCCTCTGGCAAAGCGTCGAAAATGATTCTGGCCGGTGTAAGCATTGGAATCGTGGCCTGCGATGGCGGCGGGGCACGCGCTGCAGCATCTCGTTCGAGGAATGGCGGCGGCGAATGGAGCAGCGTTCGCGGTGATGATTCCGGTTCTCATCTTCGCCGCATTCCTGGCCAGCTTTGTTCCAACTCGCCGCGCTAGCATGCTCGACCCCGTCAAAGCCTTGCGGCAGGAATAACGGAACGTTCAGGCGCCGCGAATTTTCATTCCTCCTGCAAGGCTCGCCGACTCTATCATCCAGGGCGACGGTTCACTCGGTTCACCCAACCAAACTCATGTGATAAAACTGCGTTAAGCAATTTCTTCATGGCTGTCCGGCTCAGACGAATAGATCGCAGTAATAAATGGACGGTCGCAATGGCGCTGTTCGCCTGTATGGCTGCGCGTGCAGCGCAAGACGAATCGCCTGGGACTGCCGAACAGGAACGGATGCTGGCGGCGATGCGAGCCTATTCCGAACGCTATCTAGCGAACCTGCCAAATTTCCTTTGCGAGCTGATTACCCGGCAATATGAGGCAGGCAGAAAACCGACGCATTGGCGCAAGGGCGATGTTTTGACTTCGCGATTGCTCTTCAGCGACGGAAAAGAACAGCGTAACCTGCAATTGGTCAATGACAAGCCAGTACGTCCCGGTTCGCGGGCTTGGCGCACGCCGCTCCAAACTTCGGGCGAATTCGGGGCCTTGCTCGCAAAAGTGTTTGACCCTGCGAGCGACGCTTCCTTCGCCTGGAAAGATTGGGAATTAATTCGAGGAAGGCGCGTTGCCGTGTTCGACTACTCCGTTGACCTGTCGCACTCCACGCTGACGCTCAGCCTCAGTGACTTGGCGAAGGCCACAGTTCCTTATGATGGACGCGTGTATGCGGACCCGGAATCGGGCGCGGTTTGGCGCATCACCGATTTCGCGACCGATCTTCCGCCCAAAATTCAAACCAAGAGTATCTCGACTGTAATCGATTACGATCAAGTTCCGATCGGCGATAAGAGTTACTTATTGCCTGTTCAGGCTGATATCTGGCTAACGACCGATCGAAATAACATCCACAATGAGCTGGAATTTCGCGATTACCGCAAGTTTGAGGCAGACTCGGTGATTAAGTTCGCATCGACGGACCAATCTGGCCAGCCCACGGATTCGAGCGACGGTGTTGCACATCGCTGAAGCGAACAGCCTAGCCCTGCAGAAGTATTTTGCCGTCGCCGCGCCGCTGATAGAGTAAAGTTTGTGCCGGCCGGCTCACGCGAACAAGGGGCAAGTTCAAACTCTGAGTTGGACGCAGTATCTTCCAACACCGCTGTTTCATCCCTTAATGACTTTCTGAACCAGCCGATTCCTTGTCTTGTTTACTCGCCGGCGGGGTTGCAGATTTCAGATGCCAATCAGGCCGCGCTGGATCTCTACGGATACCGTGCTGAACAGATCCGATTGCTCACGCTACGCGACCTGTTCTTTCCGGACGACCGAACCCGATGGCCTGCTTTAGTTGAGGAGTTCAAGAAGCCGTTAAATGCGCTCGGACCGGTTACGCATCGCCGGGCGGATGACAACAAGCTTGTCGTGCGCGTGGTAATTTTTCCGATCGCGGAATCCACGGCACGGGTCGCGGTCATTCAAGACGAAACGGTACAACACGCGGCGCATGAAGCCGTGCGTGTGAACGAAGAACGCCTCCGCGAACTCTTCGAAAACGCGAACGACGTCATTTTTATACACGATCTGAAGGGCCGCATTGTCGCGATCAATCGCATGGGTGAACAGTTGACCGGGTACTCGCGCGATGAAGTGCTGGGTGAGAGCTTCGAGCGGCTCATCGCGCCGGAAGCGCGTCACCAAATGCAAGATACGATCCGTGCGCACCTGGGAGGCAGTACGACGCAGCATTATGAACTGCCAATTTCCTCTCGCTCGGGAGTGCGCCGTTCTCTCGAAGTGAGCACGCGTGTGCTGTATCAAAGTGGTCATGCGGTGGCAATACAAGGAATCGCGCGGGATATTACCGAGCGGAAGCTCGCCCAGCAGCGGCTGCTCGAATCGGCGCTCGAATTGCGCCGCAAGAACGAAGAGTTAAGCACGGCCTTGCGACTGGCGCAGGAAGCGACACAGTTGAAGGAACAATTCCTCGCAAATACGTCGCATGAATTGCGCACCCCCATGAACGGCATCATGGGGATGGTCAACTTACTGAAGAGCACAGAATTGACGGCCGATCAGCGTGAATATGCAGATGCCATTAGTCAATGCGCAAACGACTTACTGACCATCATCAACGATATTCTGGATCTGTCGCAGATTGAAGCTGGACGCCTGCCATTGGCGGACGAGCCGTTCGATGCCCCAGAAAGCCTGAAAAACGTGCTGAAACTGCTCTGGCCTCGCGCGGACATGAAGGAACTCGCGCTTTCCTATGACATCGACCCGCTCTTACCCAGGAACATTTATGGCGATTGCGTTCGCTTCCGCCAGATCCTGACGAACCTGATCGCGAATGCCATAAAGTTTACGCACACCGGCAGCGTTCATATCGTTTTGAAAGTGACCGCGGATGCCTCGCGTCTTCGCGGCGAAGTGCGGGATTCGGGTATTGGTGTCAGTGAAGCGGCGCGGGGCCGCATCTTTCAAGCTTTTGTGCAGGCGGATGGGACCACTCGCCGGCAATTCGGCGGCACCGGTTTAGGTTTAGCGATTTGCAAGCAACTCGTGCAGCTTATGGGGGGCGAGATCGGCATGTTCAACAACCAAGGCGAGCGCGGGAGCACGTTCTGGTTCGAATTGCCGCTCCGCCCCGCCGAACCCAACCGCGTAGACGACGCTCTCGCGACAGCGTTTCCGCAATCGCATTAGCTCCCATATGCCGGTCGGCTCGAACACCGCGTTCGTGCTCCTCATTTTTGGCCTGCTCGGAATCTATTCCGAGTTCATCTGGCCGGGCCGCGTCCTGCCTGGAATTGCAGGCGCCGGGGTTGCGATGGCGGGAGGGTATTTCCTTTTCCGTTCTCCGCTCGACGTAACGGGAATCGTCCTGCTCGGCTTGGGAGTCCTGTTTCTGATTATGGAGGCGTGCTGCGGGCGGTATCTGGTATTTGGCGCTTTAGGCGCGGTAGCCGTCACCGCCGGTTTCCCCTTGCTTTTGGCTGCGCCCCATCGGCTTGCGCTGGCCGTTGTAATCCCGGTTTCGGCTGTTTTCGGTCTACTCAGCGCGTTTCTGGCCTCGGCAGCCAAGCGGGCCCGCCGAAATAAGCGGGCTGACCTGGAACCCCCTATATAGCCGGAACTTTTCGCTCCCATCCCCGTACAGTAGGTTGTATGCGCCGCCTTGCTTTGCTCCCATTGCTGATTTCCGCCGCCGGGTTTTCCGCGTTTGGCTCCGTCGACCCCGGATTGATGGCGCTGTTGCCGCCCGATATGAAACTGGTTGCGGGAGTGGATTTGGAGCACGCCCGAAGCTCCGAATTCGGCCAATATATGGCTGGGAAAATCAGCACGCCGGATCCGGAGTTTCAGCAATTCGTCAGAGAATCCGGCTTCGATCCGCGGCACGACCTGGACCAGATTCTCTTTGCAGCCACGGGGTCGAAATCCAACGGAGCCGATTCGCATTTCGCGATTCTTGCGCGCGGAACCTTCGATCCTGCGCGCATTGAATCCGCGCCGCGGACTGAGGGCTTAACGTCCCAGACGTTTCTCGGCACGCGTTTATTTGTGGAGAGTTCCAAGGAGAAGGGGTCACCCACGGCTTTTGCGTTTCTAGGCGATGGCATCGCGGTAATGGGCGACGTTGAGACCGTCAAAACGATTATTTCGAGTCATGGGACTCCCAGCGTGCTTGACCCCGCCATGCAGGCGCAAATTTCCAAAGTAGGCGAGCAGAATGACGCATGGTTCGTGTCGTTGGTGCCTGGGTGGCACTGGGCCCACCATTTTGCCCGCGAACAGACGAGCGCAAGCGCTCCGAGTCAAACCAGTCCGCAGACGCAGGCGCTCGAATCCATTCTCGAAGCGAGCGGCGGCCTGCGCTTTGGCCCAACCGTGGATGTCGCGTTCGATGCCGTCACCCGCTCGCCACAAGACGCCACTTCGATTGCCGATGTGATCCGATTCTTCACCAGCATGGTGCAGCTATCGCGCCAGAAAGACCCCCGCGCGGCGATTGCCGCTTCCGCGTTCGACAACATGACGCTCTCGACGAGCGGCGACCGCATGCACTTCTCGATCTCACTTCCGGAAAATGTGCTGGAGGAGTTAGTTGAAAATGCGCCAAGCGGCATGACGGCGCATCCTCACAGGCACGCGATCGAACCTCAAGCCCAATAGGCCGTTACTCCGATTACGACACCTGCCAGCGCCGCCGCAATGCCGGCCCAGAAAAACGGCGGCCGTTTGGTTAGAATCGATAAAGAAGAGAGCACGATCGCGACTTCCAGAAACACCTCGCCGAAATGAAAACGGTCGGCTTTGTCGCCGTCCAGATCCCTCTCTTTTTCAAAATCCCGCGCCTTCTCCTGAATGTCCGCGGCCTGATTCTTGTATTTTTTTGCGTCCTGATCGTAAGTCGCCACCATTGCCGAACCCGGTCGTAGATCCTTCAAGCTGTCCCGCGTTGCTTCCGCTACATAGTGCCGGATGTCCTTCGCCTGTGAGTAGGACCACTGGTCCGAAGCTTTGCCCTGCGCCAGGAGCTTTTCGGTATTAAAATGCTGCCCCAGAACGGAAACCGCCGCGAGCAGCGCGGCGATAATCGCCATGGTTCCCGCTACCGTCTTTTCGAACGGGTCGTGGGCGTGATGTATGTGTTCTTCTACCTCTTCGTGATCGGACATGAGGACAAGCTAACACGGAGATGCAAGCGTTTACCTTTTTACGTCGTATTGGCCTTGGCAAGGTTCGATATCTGCCGGACCAGCCGCCGGTAATTCAAATCCCCGAGCGTCCGAAACGGGAACCATTCGCCATCGCGCCAGGAAGAAAAGTACCAGCGCGAAAAGATCGCCAGTTCTTCCATGCGCTTTCCCGAACTCCGCGGCTCCGCGAGACACGCGCTCAACCGGTCCCGCAGTTGGTGGTCGAGCGGCCTCGATCGTGACTCCTCGCCTGAAAAATCCATTGTGACCGGTTCCTGCCAAAAGCCCTCCAGCATCGGCCAGAGCCGGAATTGCGCCGGATCGCTGGCGCGCGTGAGGGCAACACCGCTAAATTGCTGAATCTCGCCGACAACAGCGTCCCGTAGCGCAGCTGCCCCTTTCAGCTTCTCGACCCGCTTATGGACCTGTGCGGCGTGCTCAAAATCGGTTGCTTCGCAGGACCGGTCGCGCGCCGCGGATAATAGCGCAATCGAGCTTTTCGCGTTTGTGAATAAGAAATCCGCAACGCGAGCCGCTTCCGCCCCATACTCTTCCGTTGTAACCGCGCATTGGCAGGGCCGCAGGCATTGGTTCATCTCGCCGTAAATACAGCCGGGGTGGTTCGGATCCGGCGTAAGCGTTTCGACGCAGCGGCGAATCTGAAACAAGCTTTCAATCTGCTGCTGGTAGGCCTGAGCGGCATCGCGGCTCGGGAACGGGCCAAACAACGGACCATCGCGGCGCGAAACCCGGTTCACCAGCCGCAACCGCTGGAAGGCGTCTCCGTTTGTCAGACCGATCGACCACGGCATTCGCATTCGCAAGCGAGTCGCATAGTCGTCCGGATAGTGCAACTTCGAAAGCTCGTACAGCAGCAAGGCGGTTTCGAGCCGCGATCCTGTCGGCCAGCACTCGACCTGTGACAGATTGCTACGCAGCCGAGCGATCCTGTCGGTTGAGCCTGCGCTCGAACCGACCAGCAAGCGCTTGAGCCGCCGAGGCAAATGCGCCGACCAGCTAAGATAAGGAGGTCGCCCTGGCGAATGCAAGGCGTAGATGCCCGAGCGCGGCAGCGCCTCGATACGTTGTGTAAGGCTGGTATCAGCCGGATCGACGGGGATTGAAGTTGGAATCTTCACAGCCGCAGCACTTGCGGACGTCGTCACACAATTACGGTACTGCTAGAACGGAGACAGCGTCGCATTCACTAGGACTATTTTGCTCAGAGGAAGTTTAACTGACTGGCACAAAAATAGCCTTAGAAGGCGTCCAACCGGACGGAGAAATTGTGTCTGAAGCCGCAATGTCGATGGGCGGCCCCCTGCATTCGCCCGGCGAGCCGTATATTCATGTAGTGCGGGTGCGCCCGGCCACGTCGCACTCGTCGCACAGTACATGGCTTTTGTCTCCTGCAGTGTTTCTGATTGCGGCCAGCGCAACTTTCTTTATTTCCTATATTCGGACGAGTTCGGCGGCGTCACACGCGCCCCGAACTAGCCCAGTGATGGTTCGTCGAACCGCCGGGCTCGAGTTGCGCGTCGAAACGCAAGGCGCGGGGCTGCGGCTGAGTTGGAACCGCCTAAGCCCGGCAGTCGATGCCGCCAAAAGCGGCGTACTCGATATCGATGACGCCGGTCAGCATCGCCGGATTGCGTTAGATCGCAGCCAAATCGTGAATGGGTCTGTTGTTTACAGGCCGGCGTCCGATGATGTGTCCTTCCGGCTGAGCCTTCACAGCGGGCAAGGCCCAGACATCGCGCAAGTGCTGCGTGTGCTCGATGCATCTCCGCGTGTCGCCTGCAATCGAAGCCAAAATTCCGGACAAGGACCTCGCCAAGGCAGCACATCGGGAATTGCCTACTGAAGCGCACAGAGATTTCACGCCTCGAGTGCCCGCGCGACCGGCGGAAACCAGCTATCGTCAGGAGCGCGCAGAAGACAGCCCCGCCGCCCCAAATTGCTTCGGTCCCGGCGCCCACGGTCACAGTTGCGGAATCTGCGCCGCCTCTACCCGATGGCGAGACGGCTTTGCCTAAGGCCGCCGCGCCTCAATTCCAGCAGTCGTCCTCCGTCGCGCCACCTGTTCCATCGCCGAAAACTAATCCGCAGTCCAATGTGAACGTGGCTTCCGCAACTCCCGCTAAACCGGCCATGCTTCCGGCCTATGTTCCACCCAGGCCCATTAAATGGGTCGAGCCGGATCAGCGGCTACTCGGCGGTTCCAATCCTGCCGTGCCTATCGATATCCGGGTAAAGGTGAAGATCGATGAAACCGGCCATGTCACCGCCGCGCATGCGCTGATCGATGGCGGCAAGCGCAACAAAAAGCTCATGGCCGCTGCTGCTGCCGCTGTCAGGCAGTGGGTTTTCGACCCTGCCAAATCGCACGGCGTCAACGTGGCGACCGAGGAAACGATCGTCATCCACTTGGGTCCCGAGGCGCAATAAATAAAAGCTTCGGTTTATGGTGCCGTCGCGCTTACGGGCGCAGACGTCCCGATCGAATTGGTCAGCGTCACCGATACCGACCCGAGCACGGTCGTCGGACCCGAGATCGTGAAGGGAACCGTCAGCATGAATAGGCTGCCTTCCGGCTGGCTGCTGGTGCTCGAGTACCAGGTTGTAAACGCGGAGCTCACATCCACAGGAAATGTCGTCGTGCCGGAGAATTGTGTTCCGCTGGCCGCGCTGAAGGTGAACGTCGCCGTGTTCATTTCGCGCGAGGTCGAATAGCCAGTCAAAACTACGTCGAACCCGGACGAAGTGAGATTCGTAATCTGCACGCTGCCCGCCGTAATCACCGGTGCAGCCTGCGGGATCGTCACGGCTCCTGTGACGGCGGAGGGCAGAACGTTGGCTCCGTTCGCGGTAAGGCCGGAAAGCGTAACGGTGATCGTTCCCGCAACCGTCCCTTGTTGCAGAGTGCCTGCCGTGACCGAGCTTGCGCCTGCCGGGATCGTGAAATTCAAACTCGTCCCGCCGGATGAGAGCTGCAGCGCTGGATCCATGTATCCGCTCGAAACGCCAGCCGCATTCGGGCTGAAGCTCAGCGTCAATGTTCCGGTCAATGCAGTAGCTGCCGCCGCGCCTAACTGCACGCCGACTGTAAGCGCCTGGGTTGGTGCAGACGTGGTTTGGAGCCCTGTAAGAGTGACGGAAGGAAGCGCCAGAGCGATCTGCACCGCGTTAGTGGTTTTGGCCCCCGAGACAACTGTAATCGCTGCCGTGCCGTAACCCTTAATGAATCCAGCGGGCACGCAAGCTGTTAGCTGCGTCGAGCTGACCACTGTCGTAATCAGCGCGTCACCGTTCCATTGCGCTGTCGAGGCCGCTGCAAAGCCCGACCCATTAATTGTCAGAGTTCCGGCCGCCGTCAATGCTCGAGGGACAGCCCGCCGCCGCACCCAAACCGGCTCCGGTGCCGCCGGTAATGCTGCTGGGAGTGAGGGAGGCGATCGTTGCCCCCGCAACCACCGTAAAGCTCACGGAGTTCGACGTCACGTTGTTCGACTTCACGCTCACCGAAACCGTTCCCGGACTTGCGATATCGCTCGCAGGCACGGAAGCGGTCAATTGAGTCGAGCCCTTATACGTTGTAGATAACGAAGTCGTGTTCCACAACACCGTCGCGCCGGAAGCAAAACCGGTACCATTCACCGCGAGCGTAAATGCTCCCGTTCCCGCTGTCGTTGTGGCGGGGCTGAGGGAGGTAACCGCGGGGCCCGACACGACCGCAAAATTCACCGAATTCGACGTGACGCCTCCCGAGCTAACAGTCACGTGATCCGTCCCCGTGCTTGCCACATCGCTGGCCAAAACGGTGGCGGTCAGTTGTGTCGCGCTGACAAACACCGTTCCAAGCGCAGCGCCATTCCACTCAACGGCGGCACCCGATGCAAAGCCGCTGCCGTTCACCGTAATCGTAAACGCCGCGCTTCCGGCGGTAATCGTATTTGGCGCTGATGGAGCTGATCGTCGGCGCAGTCACAATCGTGAAGGTCAGGGCATTCGAAGTCACGCCGCCCGACGACACACTGACCTGCGCCGTTCCCACGCTTGCCACTAGATTCGCCGGCACGGTGGCCATCAACTCATTCGCGCTTTGGAACGACGTGGTTAAAGCAGAGCCGTTCCACTGCACTACCGCACCCGATGCAAAGTCGGTACCGCTCGCTGTCAATGTGAAACCCGCGCTGCCGGCGGTGATTGTGTTTGGAGTGATGCCACTCAGCGCCGGTCCCGCAACAATCGTCAGGGTTTCGGAGTTGGAAGTCGTGCTATCGGTCTTTACCGTAATTTGCGCGGAGCCCTGCGCCGCTATGAGACTCGCGGGAACCGAAGCAGTTAGCTCTGTCGAGCTTAAGAAGTTCGTTGAAAGCGTTGTCGTCGCGCTGGATTCGGTCCACTGCACAGACGATCCCGAGACGAAATTACTGCCGTTCACAGTCAGCGTAAATGCCGCCCCGCCCGCAGTGACGGTAGCGGGATTGATCGACGTAATTGCGGGAGCGGTCACCGTAAAGTTGACGGAGTTCGAAGTTACGCCGCCAGACGTCACCGTCACTCCAAACGTGCCAGTGCTCGCCACTGCGCTCGCCGGGACCGACGCCGTTACTTGAGTCGAGCTGACCACCGTGGTGGCCAGCGATGAACCATTGAACTTCACAGTGGAATCGCCGCCGAAATTGCTGCCGTTCACGGTCAACGTGAAAGCTGCGCTGCCCACCGGCGTGCTGGTTGGGCTGATCGAGCTGATCGATGGCGCCGCCCCAACGGTAAAGTTCGCCGCATTCGACCCAAGGCCACCTGAGGTAACGCTGACCGAAAACGTGCCTGCGGTCGTGATCAGACTTGCAGGCACGGACGCCGTCAATTGCGTGGGATTTGCAACGGTCGTGCTCAGTGTGTTTCCATTGAAGCTCACTGTCGCCCCCGATGAGAAACCGGTGCCGTTGACGGTCAGCGTGAATGTTGGCCCGCCTGCCGTCGCACTGTCCGGAGAGAGGGAACTGACTGTGGGCGTGACGGTAAATGTGGCAGCATTCGAAGTCGCGCCTCCCGAGGTCAGCGTGATCGAATCCGTACCGGCCAGCGTGAGAAGACTCGCCGTTACCTCGGCCGTCACCTGAGTCGAGCTGATAACGGTGGTCGTCGAAGCCGTGCTGTTGAAGTAGACCACCGAATCCGCCCCGAATCCCGCTCCATTCACCGTCAGCGTGATTCCCGGTTGGCCTGCGGTCGCCGATGTTGGGCTGATGCTCGTGATATTCGGCGCAACGGTACCAGAATAGGTCTGGGTCGCCAGTCATCGGAATGGGCCGACAGGCGGCAGTGTTGTCATCGTCTACCTGCACCGTGTAGGCTGTAAGAGCCGGAAGTGGTCGGCAGCGCCGCTAGATTGTTCCGGCAGTGCGGTATCGGCGCTGGGAACCGGCGGATTTATGCCTGCCGGCAATGAGCCCGCACTGATCGACCAAGTATACGGAGCAATTCCGCCGGAAGCCGTGCAGGTTGCAGAATAATTCGCGCCCGCTGTGGTTGGGCCCGCTGTCGGCGTGCAGCTTACGATGAGTCCCTGCGCAGATCCGAGCCGCGCGAAGGCGGCAACAGCCCCGATCAGAACAATCCGTCGCATAACGAAACCGCGCATCAATTGCCCCGTGCCGCTCCGATGAACGAAATGGCCGGTTCGCCCGCACTCCAAGTGACCACCCAATAGGTCCCGTTATGATCGGCCGGTGACATCAGAAAGCTGTCGGTCGCGCCCAACCGATCGAGCGCGGTCACGTTCGTATTCACGCTATGCACGCTCGTCAATCCGGACGCGAGATCGATAGACCAGATCTGATGTTGCATCTGGCAGGCAATCAGCATCGTCTTGCCGTCGGCACTTGACGCCGCAGCCCGAGCCTGGCATCCGGCATTCGACGGCGGCTGCAGCATTCGAACCACGCCGGATTGCAGAATCGTTGCCGAACCCAACACCGGATCGCAGACAACCGCCGTGTGGCTCTGCGATGCAAACGCGAGCGCCGCAACCTGCGAGGCATGGTAAATCGCAACCGGCGCAGCATGGGACGAAACGGAGTAAACGGTACCGCTCGCATCCGCGATCACGACCGCGCCGGCATCGTCGCTCACCGCAAGCGCGCACGCAGTCGCCCGCGAGCGAAACGTTCGAGATCTGCGCTGCGAGCCGCGGCGAGCCTGGCAATCCGGCGAAAACTTGAACGCTGTTCGTCTCTGCGGAATAGAGCGCTGCCGCTCCGCCATTCGGGCTAAACGCAATCAGATCGGGATGAGCCATTGCGCCGGGAACCGGGCTGAGCGCCGGAGTAGCCTGAATTCCACCCGCCCCGCGAAGAACAATGAGCGCAACGGGATCAGTTGCGCCCTGCACCGCCAGCGCGTAAGACTGCCCCGGCGCAAGATAGGTGCGTGTAATCGTATTCGGAAGCCACAGCGGATTCGCCGAGTCGCGCGGCTCCCGGAACACCTCGAATCGGCAGCAATTCGTTAGGGGTCTGCGCCGGCACAAACCCGGCCACGGGACCCGAAAAACTCGTTCCGGCAGCTTGCCCGAAAACGAGCGCGGCGGTTGCGGAGAAAAGAAGACCAAAGCGCTTCATTGAATTAATGCGGGCCGGTTACCGTCACGCCGCTGCCAACGCCCAAAGTCGCCGTCGGCGTGCTCGAAGAGGATGAGCTGCTGGAGCCGCCATGACCCGCAAGCCCAGCACCCGCACCGACCGCGACAGCCGCGGCCACGGCAACCAGAATCAATATTTTCTTGTTAGATTTCTTCGCCGCAACGGCCAGTGCTCGATTTGATTGCGAAATCGCCGTATTTGCGGTTTGGTCGCCTAAGGTTGCAGTGACCTGTATGTTGTAGTCCCCCACCGTGCTATTCGGCCGATACGAAGACGCCACGGCGCGGCCGTCTTTATCTGTCACGACGGTCAGCAGTTGCGTGTCGCCCGCGAAGGAACCGCCGGCGCCTTCATTCGGCGCGTAGAACGTTACCACCGCGCCAGGAACCGGATGATCGTCCTGGTCATCCACCTCCACCGTGAACTCCCGCATGGCGCGAGTCCTGACGTTATTGACCGCTCCCGCACCCTCGACGACATTGATGTTCAACTTTGTGGGCTGCGCTGCTGGATTGCCAGGTGCGGGGGCCGTTTGGCCTGGAGTGGGAGGAGTCTGTTCTTGAGGCGACGATGGCGGAGTCGCCGTCTGTTCCTGTAAGAGCAGGGGCACTCGAAGCGTTTGGCCGTCTGCATTGGCAATCGCCGCTCCAGCCAGCACGCTGACGAACAGAACCAATCTTCCGCTATGCGAGATCATCAAACCTCAAAAATTACCTATTGCAGTTACGCTTGATTGTAATCCGCTCGCACGGTACCAGAGCACGGGTAAAGGCGCTGCAGAGTACTAGCTTGAGTTTCAGCCTGGAATTTTTGCGAGTTGTTTGCCTTACTCGTGCCGCAATGCCCGCATCGCATCTTCGCGGCTCGCTCGAAGCGCTGGAATGAACCCGGCCAATGACGCGACAGTACCGAGCAAAATCGTCGAAATTGCGAGGGTTCGAGGGTCTTGCGGCGCAAGCCCGTACAGCTGGCTTTTCACAACCGTGCTTAGCGCAACGGCCGCGGTGTTATCAATTAATGCCTTGAACGCGTAAGGCAATTAATTGATCAAGTGTCAGGTCGCGCAGCCCGTGCGAGCGCAAGCTCCGGATGTAATCGGGCGTAACGTCTTGGACGCGTAGCGCGATCAACTTGTCCGCGGCAGGATGTGGATATCCGAGCTGTTGCAGTTCGCGAACGTACTCCGGCGTCACGTCCTGGACGCGAAACGCAATCAATTTATTTTTGTCCAAGCCTTCGATACCCGCCGCTTTCATTGCTCGTGCGAATGCCACGCTCACATCCTGCAAGGCGAAAGAAAACTGCTCGTCATCCGTAATTCCGGGGAAACCGGCGGCAGCCATGTGCGATGCATATTGCGGATTCGGATGAAATGTGAACAGCCCCGCGCCTTCACCGTCTTTCAGAAAGCCTTCGCAATCGATGCTGCCCGCGTCGCGTGAAATGGTGAAGCGTACGTCGTGCTTCCCGGCGCTCGACCAATCCAACCCCCGCAACTCGCTCGCGTTCCAGTCCGAGATGTTGCTAAAATTGCGGTTCCCCCAAGAAGCATGCAACGAGAACCTTACTTTGCCGGTTTCACGCGCCGGGGCTATGGTCCATTCGCCCGTGATTGACTTTGCGTTTGCGAAGACAGCGGCAGCGATAAGCCCCGCCGCGAGAATGCCCGGCCGCAGTTGACGATTCATGTGCGCTCTCCTCGGCTAAAAAACGCCCGCGTTTTTGAGCGCGAGCAGCTTTTCGAAGCTTAAATTCGTGAACCCGTGCCTGCGCACCTTTTCAACAAATTCCGGCGTAATGCCCTGCACCTTAGCCGCGATAAATTGCTCGGTGCTCAGATTACCGAGCCCGGCCGCGCGCATTCCGCGCACATATTCAGGCGAAATGCCTTGCACTTTCATCGCGATGAGCTGCTCGAGATTCGGATTCAAACCTGTAGCGCGCATGCCGCGCACATATTCCGGCGAAATGCCCTGCACTTTCATGGCGATGAGCTGCTCGATATTCGGATTCAAACCGGCAGCACGCATCTCGCGCACATATTCAGGCGAAATGCCTTGTACTTTTATCGCGATCAGCTGGTCTACGTTCGGGTGCAAATCTGCATCGTGCAACCGGCGCACATAGTCCGCGGTCACGTCTTGCACCTTCAACGCAATCAATTGATCCACGGTCAGATTGCTCAGCCCCACCGCGTGCAGGTCTTCGATATAAGAGCCCGTGCTGTGCGGCTCAGACTCCACGGGTGCGGAGGGCTGCTGTACCTTTCCTTGCTCGCCAACTTCCGGTGCCGTCGCGCGCGCAAGCTCCGCCTTCGGCCATCCGGATGTCTTTGGCACAACCCGATCCGCCCGCTACTAGCGGTTTCATCGGCTCTATGACGCTTAAATCCGAATCTGGCGGATTGAAATAAGCAGGGTGGAAGCCCGAGGCCGCAAGTAAGACGCTCGCCCCGCAAATCAATCCGGCGGCTGCCAGCCCCGCGCGAGGAATTCCGACGGAAAGCTTTTCAAAGCCAATCAGCCGTGCGATGCGCGCCTTCAGTGCGCCGCCTGTTGCCGCCATGACCAGTGCCGGCGTTGCTCGCCAGCTCTCGAGCAGAGCCAGCGCGCGGGCATAATCACCCGGATTCCCGCTCACCGATACCGCGATATCGTCACAGCAGTTCTCGCGCTCCGTTCGCATGAAACGGCTCACCCACCACACGGCGGGATGGTAGAACAAGATCGTCTCCGCTGCAATTTGGAACAGGTTCACGAACGAATCCCATCGGCGGATGTGCGCCAGTTCGTGAAGAATGACGGCTTCCAGTCTGCTGCGGCGAAAGCCCCGTTAGCGCTGTGAACGGAAGAAGCACCACGGGGCGGAACCAGCCGACCACCGCGGGCGAATCCACCAGCCGCGATTGGAAATATTGGACGTGCTGCGTCACCGAAAGCCGCTGCTGCAACGCGATGCACCTCCGGCGGACGCTTTCGGCAACCGGCTCGATCTTTTCGCGCCGCAGCCGCTCGATGACGATGCATCCGCCTAGAGCCCGCGCGCCGAACGCCAGCACTCCCACGAACCACACGGCCACGCACCAGCCCAGCCAATCCGTGGATCCACCGCGAGCCGCAGACGAATCGCCTGCAAATGCAGCTTGGGAGCCCGCAACCGCCTGAAAACCTGTGACCACCTCTTTGATTGCAGACGTATTCAATCCGGCGTCTCCGCGATGCGCGAGAAACACAAACGTCGCAACCGGACAGCCGGCCATCAGGATCAAGATGCTCAGCGCCGCCACATAGCGCACGCGCGCGGTTACACAAAATGCAGCCACAATCGACAGCAGCAGAGCCAACGCTGCACCTTGCCAAACGAAATGCACCAGAGTCCATCCGAGCGCTTGAATCGTCTCAGGATCGAGCCAGCTCGCGTGCGTCATTTTCTGCCTTCTTCGTATTCGTCCAGCATGCGCCGGATCTCTTCAATTTCTTCGCGCGATGTTTTTTTGCTTGAAAGCGCGTGTAGCATCAGATCGCTGGCCGATCCAGAAAACGCGCGCTGCAGCAGGTCCCCTACGAGCTGCCGCTTGGTCTTTTCGGCCGGTTGGCGCGCCTCATATATGTGGGCGCGCGCGCCCTCGTCCCGCTTGACCATCCCTTTCGTCGTCATGATCTGGAGCAATTTCAACACCGTTGTGTAGCCCATATCCTTGCTTTTAGCCAGCGCCTCATGGACATCCCGCACCGTTGAGGGTCCTTGCGCCCAAAGCACTCGCAGGATCTCCAGTTCGCCAGGCGTGGGTTTTGGCGATATATCGCGGCTCATGTTTCGACTTTACTACGAAGTGGTTCGTAGTGTCAACGAATACCTTCGTAGATTATGCCGCCGTTGATATCGACAAGGTAGGATACAAATAGAAAGAGCCGTCCCTCTTCGCGTCTCCTTCGCTTCACTTCGCATGGCTATTCAGACCCTCTTCGGCTCGGTGCCGACTGAACCCAACCTGCTCGATCGACTCAAATCGGGCATTCAGAAGACCCGCGCAGGCCTGGTCGACCGCATCGAAGATGTTTTAGCGGGCAAAAAAGAGATCGATGCCGAGCTCCTCGAAGAGCTTGAATACACCTTGATTACGGCCGATTTAGGCGTGGGAACAGTCGAAGACATCCTCGGGCGAATCCGCCAGCGCGTCGATCGCAAAATGACTGGGGACGCATCCGAAATCCGCGCTCTTATTCGTGAACAACTGCTTGAAATTCTGCGCGCTTCGGAAACTCCGATTCGTGTGGTGTCCACCGCGCCCGCGGTTGTCATGGTCGTCGGCGTAAATGGCTCAGGCAAGACGACGACGATCGGCAAATTAGCGCATCGCTTTTTGGGCGAAGGCCGCAAAGTGCTGTTATGCGCGGCCGATACGTTTCGCGCCGCCGCCATCGAACAGTTGGAAGTTTGGGCCGAGCGCGCTGGGGTTGACACCATTCGTCAGAAGACGGGCGCGGATCCGAGCGCCGTCATTTTCGATGCCTTGCAAGCCGCGAAAGCGCGGGGCGTCGATTACGTCATCGTGGATACGGCCGGCCGTTTGCACACGAAGGAAAATTTGATGGCCGAGCTCGAAAAAATGCGCCGCACGTGCAATCGCGTGGTGCCCGGCTCGCCGCATGAGGTTTGGCTCGTGCTGGACGCCACTACTGGGCAGAACGGACTCGAACAGGCGCGAAAATTCACCGAATCGGCCGGCGTCACGGGCATCGTTCTCACAAAACTCGATGGGACGGCAAAGGGCGGCGTCGTGATCGCCATCGCGCGCGAGCTAAACCTGCCGATCCGCTTTATCGGTGTCGGCGAAAAGATAGACGACCTGCTGCCTTTCGAGCCCGATAACTTCGTCGCCTCCCTGTTCGACTAGCAAACTGCACCGCATGAGCATCTACATGCAGCAAGCGCTCGAACTTGCCGGGCATGCGCGAGGGCTTACAAGTCCGAACCCGACGGTTGGTGCAGTCGTAGTACGGGGCGGCCAAGTCGTCGGCCGTGGATTCCATACGTGGGCGGGCGTCGATCACGCCGAAATTGTCGCGTTACGCGAAGCCGGTGACCGCGCGCGGGACGCAACGCTCTACGTCACGCTCGAGCCGTGTTCACATCAAGGCCGCACCGGCCCGTGCGCAGAAGCCGTCATTCAAGCCGGCCTCGCGCGGGTGATCGCGGCCATGCGGGACCCGAATCCGCAGGTCGCTGGACAAGGATTCGCCAGTTTGCGAGCGGCCGGCCTTGACGTTTCGATCGACGAAACCTTCACCGCCGCCGCCGAACGCCTGAACGAAGCCGTTCGTTCACTTCATGAAGACCGGCGGTCCTTTGGTGACGATCAAAGCCGCATTGACACTCGATGGAAAAATTGCCGCGCCGCAAGATAACTATGGGTGGATCACCAGCGACATCGCGCGCGCCGATGTACAACAGGTACGCCACTTCTCGGATGCGATCCTCACGGGCCTGGGAACGGTGCTCGAAGACGATTGTCTGCTCACGGATCGCTCAGGGCTCGAGCGCAGCCGGCCGCTTCTGCGTATCGTGCTCGACTCGCAGCTTCGCATTCCGCTTACCTCGAAAATGATTACGAGCGCCAAGGGGGACGTGCTGGTGGTAGGCACTTCGGCCGCACCTCTCGATCGTCGCCACGCCCTCGAATCCGCGGGTATTCAGGTCCTGATTGCGGATGGAGCGGACGGCCGCACCGATCCCCACACGGTAATCGACTATCTTGTTTCGCAACGATATCTCTCGCTAATGGTGGAAGCAGGCGCGAAGGTCAATTGGACGATGCTCGATTCCGAAATCGCCGATAAAGTTCTGTTCTATTACGCTCCCAAGATCCTCGGCGGCCTCAAAAGTCTTCCGGTGATCGGAGGTCAAGGCCGGTTGCGACGCGCCGATGCAATTCTGCTCGAGCGCGTCACCGTTCACCCCGTCTCGACAGACGAGTTCGCGGTAGAAGCCTATGTCACAAGGGCCAAAAAATAATGTTCACTGGGATCGTTGAAGAGCTTGGGCGTGTGATTTCGCTCAATCCCAAGCATGCCGGTGCGCGGTTGTCGATCGAGTGCTCGGGGATCCTGAAAGATGCGGCCGTAGGAGCGAGCATCGCCGTAAACGGCGCCTGTGTGACCGCGGTCGAAGTCTCCGAATCCGGCTTCGCCGCCGATCTCGCGCCCGAAACTTTGAAACGCAGCAATCTCGGCGCGCTGAAAAACGGTTCGGCTGTCAACCTTGAGCGTCCCTTGCGCGCGGATAGCCGGTTAGACGGGCACTTCGTACTCGGCCATGTGGATGGAACGGCCGAAATCGTTTCGCTTTCGAAGCTCGGGGAAGGGAACTGGTGGCTTCGTATCCGCGTTCCGCAAGAACTGACACGCTTCATCGTGATGAAAGGCTCGGTGGCCGTCGACGGCATCAGTCTTACCGTCGCCGAAATGATTGATGACCTGGTCGGCTTTACGATCATCCCGCACACTTACGAGCACACGACCCTACATTCTTACGCATCTGGTTCGGTGGTTAACCTTGAAGTAGATATTCTTGCCAAGCACTTAGAAAAATTAGTTACTAAGTAGCGCGGGGAGTTACAAACACCCACACAGCGAATAAATTCAGGGCCTGCAAACTGAGGAATCCCCAAATCAACGTCCGCGGTAGCAGCAGCAGGAATCCGAGCAGCCCGATCGATAAAAGCAGGAGGTCTGCGTAAGATCCATGCTCGGTAAGTGTGTATCCCGGTCCTATCAATACTAGACTCCAAACAAGTAAATTAAGGAGCGCTATGCCGAGCAGCAACCCCGAATGCGGCAAGGCTGCAACCCTCCTGCGCACCAAGCAGAACGCCGCAACTACCCAACCCACATTGAGAATTCCCAGGGCGTTCCAGACATACTCGCGTTGTGCCACTCTTGATGGTTCTGATCGCCCCACTAAGAACGGATGCGGCCCCACTAGCGTTTTCAAATTCGCCCATTTGTAAGTGAGAATCGCCTTCGCATCCAAACCGCCGTACCTATCTTTGATCGCCTGCCACGTCGACCGCGAATCGATTGGCCCTACGCCCGCCAAATGCATCTTCAAAAGACGGTTCCCGGGCGGATCATACAATTTCTGATACGCAATCCAGGGGGCAACGAATAGCCCGAGGGTCAACACGCCAGCAAGAATTTTCGCGGGTGACAGAAACCGCCGGTTCCAAATCGCGACCAATGCCAGTCCGGGGACACTAAAAACGCTACCCGGATGCGCCATAATCGCCAGCCCAAAGCTCAAGCCGGTAAGCGCCGTTTCGAACCACGTAGGCGCTCGCCGCTCAACCGCAATCTGGAGCAGAATGCTGAGCGCGAAGAGGACGAAAGTGGCAGCGAGCAGCTTCGGCCAGACATACACGCTGTTGTAAAACCAAAATCCTGAAAAGATCAGGAACGCAAGAACCACGTTCATCCGCCGGGCCGGCGCGCGAATCGATTCGAGAAGCACCCACACCCCGGAAATCCACAGGCATTGCAGTCCGATCCCCAGCAGTTCGTAATTCAAGCGCACGTTGCCGAAGGGCTTCAGGGGCCGCTGCAACAAAAGGATGCCCGCCTGCAGCGGCGGACGATCGCTGCTCAGCCAGTCGTTACAGCAGAACGGCCGAAGCGGCTGCCGCGCATAGATCCTTTCGGCGAAGATCAGCGGTATCTGATTGTCACCCGGCCGGGTTTCGCGAAAGAATCGGTCATTCGCATATTCGGCGCCGGTTGTGAATGGATCTTTGGAGAGGAAAAGCAGGCACGAATAGAAAATCCCCGTGATGAGGACGTACCCGAATGGGACACGCATGCCTCGCGCCAACTCTCGCGACGCGGGAGGATGCCTCAACAGCGCCAGGACCACACAAACAGAGCCGGCAATGATGCTCCAGGAAAAGATCCTGCCAGCCAACCGGCTCCCGAAGTAAACCCAGAAGGCAATATAGCCCAAAGTGGCGCTGGTGACGATTGTGAGCATCAGGGCGCGCGTAGCCGAGCAGCTCCGGCGGGCCGCAAGCCACAGCGTTACTGCAAATCCCGGCAGCAGAAAGAGAAGCAGATCCAGCGCATACAGGGCCACGCTTCCGAGCGCCGCCACCAAGGTCAATTCTTGAGCTCTTCGCGAATTTCCGCCGCCGCTTTGCGCGCTTCCTCTATCGCCCCAATCGGAAAACTGATGGCGCCGACCTTCGGATGGCCGCCGCCGCCGTACCGCTCGCAAATCGTCGCCAGATTGTGCCGCAGCGGCTCTTCGACCCATGGATTCGAGCCCACTGACACCTTGGTTCGATAAGTCGACGTCGATACCGACACGCTGTATGCGGACTCCGGAAACAAATAATACGGGATGAACTTGTTGTATCCCTCAATCCCGTATTTCACGAGGTCGAAATAAATGACGCCGTGCTGGCACGACCCCTCGCGCCGGATGACGTCGATATTGCGCAGATGAATGGCGTGCAGTTCGTCGTAACTCGCCCGAATCTCGGGGTCTGAGGCGATCTGTTCGAGGCATTGGCGCTGCATCAGTTGAATCATTTTTTGCACCAGATGCGGCCCCTTGCTGCCCTCAATGACGAGCGTAAGCTTCATCGCCGGCTCGCGCATCTCGACAGCCGCTTCGGCGCTCTCATAAAGCGCGCCATCGACGATATCGGCCCAGGTAATCAGCTCTTCCAGATCGGGGGCCGCAAATCCGTAGCGCTCCTTTACTAGCGTCGAAATAAACTTCGTACACGACCGGTAACTGGGGTCCAGAAACTTCCGCCCGGTGGTATCGTGCCGGAAGTGCTCGGCGTCCTCCGGGCTCAAGAACGCGCTCTGGTGATGGTCGAACCACCAGGTGACGTTCGGGTTGGTTGAATATTTGAAATCGACAATCGCATTCGCGTCCCCGTCGAACAAACCGTCTTCGAACAGCTGGTCGGCCCTATGCGCCAGTCCCGTATAATAAAACTCCGCGTCGGGATAAAACTTGCTTTGCAAAAAGCGGGTGACAAATGCGGCCGATCCGGCTCCATCGAAACAATGGTCGTGATACAGCACGCGTACCTTCATCAAAACAGTAGTTCTCCGAAAACCTTATAGATTGCCTGACGAATCGCGGAAAAGCAAGCGGTGAGCGATAATTGTTTGTGTTAGCCCGATTCCGAAGCTCTACCAACTTCCGGAGCCGCGGATCAGCTGAACACCGGCGAGAGCGTCTTCGACCCTGTTCGGTCGAAGGACGTATCTTTAGGATTTGGCCGCCTTTCAATCTGACCAGAACGAATGCTGAAGACCATAGAAGAACCGCAGACGGACCTGAACCCGCAGGAGACGTCGGAGTGGCTAGAAGCGCTAGACCAGATAGTGGACGAAGCCGGTCCGGATCGCGCCGCGTACCTGCTCGAAACCCTTCTGAAACGTGCGCGAGAATTCGGCGTCGCGACGCCGCAAACCATCCACACGCCGTACATCAACACGATTCCGGCGCACGAAGAGGTTGCGTACCCCGGTGACCGCGGACTCGAGCGCCGCCTCAAAAGCCTCATCCGCTGGAACGCCGCGGCCATGGTGGTTCGGGCCAACAAATACGATCCCAATATCGGCGGGCACATTTCGACCTATGCCTCGCTCGCTACGATCAGCGAAGTCGGTTTCAACCACTTTTTCCGCGCCAGTATCGACGGCCAGCCTGGCGATCTGGTCTATTACCAGGGCCATGCGTCGCCCGGCGTCTACGCGCGCGCCTATCTGGAAGGCCGTCTCAGCGACGAGCATTTGCTGAATTTCCGGCATGAGCTGCGGGACCATCCGGGTCTTTCGTCTTATCCGCATCCCTGGCTGATGCCGTATTTTTGGCAGTTCCCGACGGTCTCCATGGGTTTGGGACCGATCAATTCCATCTACAACGCGCGCTTCCTGCGTTATCTGGAAAACCGCGACATTCTTTCCAGAAGCGACCGCAAGGTGTACGCGTTTCTGGGCGATGGCGAGATGGATGAGCCCGAATCGACCGGCGCTTTGCACGTGGCTTCGCGCGAAAAGCTGGACAACCTGATCTTCATGATCAACTGCAACCTGCAGCGGCTTGACGGGCCAGTGCGCGGCAATAGCAGCGTGATTCAGGAACTTGAAGGCGTGTTCTGTGGGGCCGGCTGGAACGTGATAAAAGTCATCTGGGGGCGCGATTGGGACGACCTTCTTGCCCGTGATACGTCCGGACTGCTGCTCAAGCGCATGGAAGAGTGCGTCGATGGCGAATACCAGAACTTTAAGGCCCGTGGCGGCGCTTACACGCGCAAGGAATTTTTCGGAAAATATCCAGAACTGCTGAAACTCGTCGAAGACAAGACGGATGAAGAGATCGGCGCTCTGCGGCGCGGCGGGCACGATCCCATTAAGATCTATAACGCGCTGAAGCGAGCCACCGAGCACAAAGGCCAGCCCACCGTAATCCTCTTTAAGACCGTCAAAGGGTACGGTTTGGGCGAAGCGGGAGAAGGCAAGAACATCACGCACCAGCAGAAGAAGCTGAACGAAGAAGAACTTTTCTATGTTTCGCACCGCTTCGGACTGGATCTGCCGAAAGAACAGATTCATTCGATCGCGTTCGTGAAGCCGCCCGAAGACAGCCCTGAAATGCAGTATATGAAGGAGCGCCGCGAAGCGCTTGGCGGTTATCTGCCTGCCCGCGCTCCCCGTAAAATCGAGCTGAAAGCGCCTGCGCTCGAAACCTTCAGTGAAGCGATCGGCGGCTCGCGGGGCAGAGAAGCTTCCACTACGACGGCATTCGTCTCGGTGCTGAAGGCGCTGCTCAAAATTCCGGAGATCGGCAAGTACGTCGTGCCCATCATTCCCGACGAAGCCCGCACTTTCGGCATGGAATCGATGTTCCGCGAACGCGGCATTTATGCAAGCGGCGGCCAGCTCTACAAGCCAGTCGATAGCGATGTGCTCATGTACTACAAGGAAGCGCAGAACGGGCAGATGCTCGAAGAGGGCATCACCGAAGCGGGTTCGATGGCTTCGTTTACGGCCGCCGGCACTGCCTATGCGAACGTGGGCGTACCCACCATTCCGTTTTTCATTTACTACTCGATGTTCGGCTTCCAGCGCGTGGGCGATCTGATCTGGGCGTTCGGTGACTCGCGGGGCAAAGGCTTCCTGGTCGGCGGAACGGCGGGCCGAACCACTCTGCTGGGCGAAGGCTTGCAACATGACGATGGCCATAGCCACGTGCTATCGAGCGTTGTGCCTACCTGCCGCAGCTACGATCCCGCATACGGCTATGAAATCGCCGTCATCGTGCAGGATGGTATCCGCACGATGTACGAGAACAACGAAGATCATTTCTACTACCTGACCGTTTGCAATGAAAATTACGTGCAACCGCCGATGCCTGATGGCCCGAATGTCCGCACAGGCATTCTGCGTGGCATGTACCTGTTCAAAGCTGCGGAAAACGGACCGGCGCAAGTTACTCTGTTCGGCAGCGGCCCTATTCTCAACGAGGCGGTAAAAGCGCAGAAGATCCTGTCGGAGCAGTATGGCGTTGCCGCAGATGTCTGGAGTGTTACCAGCTACACCGAATTGAGGCGAGACGCGCTGATCGTCGATCGCTGGAACCGGCTCCATCCGGGCGAGCCTGCTCGCAAGCCTTATCTGTTAGAAGTTCTGGGTGATCTCGATATGCCGATCATCGCCGCCACCGATTACATGAAGATCGTTGCCGATCAGATTTCACCCTGGCTTCCGGGCCGTCTCACGGCGCTCGGCACAGATGGTTTCGGCCGCAGCGATAATCGCGAGCATCTGCGCCGCTTCTTTGAAGTAGATGCGGCGAGTATCGCAGCCGCAGCTCTCTCGCGTCTCGCACAATGGCAGCGTTTCGATACGAACCGAGCGAAGCAAGCGATTCAAGATTTAAAATTAAATCCTGATAATATCGATCCCTCGCTCGCGTAATCTCTCGATCACAGAAACCAATTACCGCAAAGTTTGCTTTCTCTCGTGAAACCCGAGGCCTAGGCCCGAACGTCGTAACTAGTGGAACAAGCGCGGCAATAAGCCGTGACTTAGTGCTACGTTGCACAGGGCATCAGTTGTAATGTCTCGACCTGTTGCGATTAAAACAACGAACACTTTCTGGAGGAGATTTCTTACCGTGAGACTTATCCGCAGTACACTTCCGTTGGCCTTTGCCTTCTGCTTAGGTACGACTCTGGCGCACGCGCAAGCCGGGCCAGATATCTTCTTTGGTGTGGGAACGATGACCGACAATACGAGTAATAACTTGATTGATACTTTCGGCACCGGAAACCCGTTTAAAACACCCGCGCTCGGCGGCACATTTGGAAAAGCCGGCGCGGATTTCATGCTCACTCCCTATCTGGGCATAGGTGGTGAGACCGATTTCCGTTTCTCTCAAGCAGCTTACGCAGGCTTGACTTATCGGCCCATGTTCTACGACTTCAATGCGATTTTCGCCCCCACGGCGCGCCGCTTCAAACGCATCGTTCCTGAATTGCAGGCCGGAATCGGCGGCGTAAACCTGAAGTACTACGCACCGTCGACCAGTTACTGCGATCAATTCGCCGGCTGCTCGAGCAGTAACGCTTTTGTAGAGAGCTCAAATCATTTTCAGTTGCACCTGGCCGCCGGCATTCGCTTCTACGCCACGCCCCACCTATTTATTGAGCCGCAGGTGGATGCGCACTATGTGAATAACTTTTTCCAATTCGGCAATAATTGGGTGCCCGAATATAGCGCTTCCGTTGGCTGGAGCTTCGGCGAGCACTAATACTCGGTCTTCAACCAGCAGCGGCCCCGGTACCAAATCCGGGGCCTTTTTTGTTCGGCCTCGCGCCCGTTACACTGGTTTGGATGGCCGTTTCGTTCCATTTTGCGATATGCAACGAGCTTTTTCAGAAGCTTCCCTTTGAACGTGCCTGCGAGGAAGTAAAGCGATTGGGCTATGAAGGTCTCGAAATTGCGCCGTTCACGCTCGGCGCGGATCCCGGCGCGCTCAGTTCCGCGGATCGCCAGGGGATCCAGGGCGTAATTTTGAACGCTGGCCTGAAGTTCGCCGGTCTGCATTGGCTCCTCGCCGCACCCGAAGGTCTTCACGCGACAGCGCGAGACGAGAGCGTTCGAAAACGCACTTGGAATTATGTGCACCAACTCATCGATCTTTGCGCCGACCTTGCCGATCCGGCTTCGGACGACAAAGGGGTGCTAGTATTCGGTTCGCCTAAACAGCGCTCCGCTGAGGACGGCATGACTCCACGGGAGGCGACCGATATTCTCACGCACGAGCTGGCCCACGCCGCGCCACACGCCGAAAGTCGCGGAGTGAAGATTCTCATCGAAGCGCTGTCACCGGATCAAACCAACGTCGTCACTTGCCTCGCTGATGCCGTATCCATCGTGAAACAGATCGGAAGTCCCGCCGTCCAGACCATGTTCGATACACATAACGCGGTAGCCGAACAGGATTCACATGCAAACTTGATTCGCAAATACGCGCCCTATATTCATCACGTGCACGTGAATGAAATGAATGGCAGCGAGCCGGGCGCGGGCGATTATGATTTCCGGCCAGTGCTCGCCGCGCTCGCAGAAGCCGATTACTCCGGCTGGGTTTCCGTCGAAGCGCTCGATTTCAGCCGTGATGCAACGGAAATCGCGGCGCGCGCCATCCAGCACCTCGAATCCTGTCTTCCTGCGACGATGGTCGCGTCTCGGGCCATATGAACAAATACATTGTTACGGGCGGGGCTGGATTTATTGGCTCCGCATTGGTGCGCGCGTTGCTCGCGGAGTGCCGCCGGGTCCATGTCATCGACAATCTGTCAACGGGCAATCTCGACAACCTCGAAGAAGTCGCCGACCAGATCACGGTTCATGAATACGACATTCGCGATTACGACCGCATTGCGCCTCTGATCGCGGGCGCTGAGCGCGTATTTCACCTCGCCGCGCTTCCTTCCGTTCCCAAATCGATTCTGCAGCCGGTTCCCAGCCACGAATCGAACATCGACGGTACGTTCAACGTTTTCCGCGCCGCCGCCGAAGGAAAAGTTCGTCGCGTCATTTATGCAGCCTCGTCCTCAGCCTATGGCGACACGCCTACATTGCCCAAGGTCGAATCCATGCCGCCGCGTCCGAAATCTCCCTACGCGGTGCAGAAACTGGTTGGTGAATATTACGCCAGCGTATTCGCCGAGTGTTTTGGCCTGGAGACCGTCTCGCTTCGTTTCTTCAACGTCTTCGGCCCGCGCCAAGACCCGACCAGCGTCTATTCCGGCGTTCTTTCCATCTTTCTTACCTGCCTAATCGAGCGGCGCATTCCGACCATCTACGGCGATGGCGAACAATCCCGCGACTTCACTTACGTGGAGGACGTAGCCGGGTTACTGTTGAAAGCCTCTGACGCGCAAGGCGTTTCGGGCAAGGTCTTCAATGCGGGTAACGGCAACCGTTACACGCTGAATCAGACGTGGTCGCTGTTGCAGAACATCGAAGGCGTGCAACTTCCACCTCGATATGGTCCGCCACGCGCCGGAGATGTGCGCGATTCGCAGGCCGATATCACCGCCGCGGTACGCGAGCTTGGTCACCAGCCCCGCTTCACGTTCGAACAGGGTCTCCGCCTGACGCTCGACTGGTATCGTCGCCATATCCATGATCAAGAGCTGGCCGGCGCCGGAGGCGCGCGTCAACAAGGCGGCCGTTAGCGAGCCCGTGCGCGAATCGTTCCGGTTAGGTCCCGACGGAATCTATCGCTGTGACGGCTTTCAGCAATTCCTATGGCAGACTCACGGCTTTGGCACGCGCCGAAATAGTCCCCCTGTCGACATCACGTTGCGCCAAATCCATTCAGACCGCGTCCTGAACGCTCATAATTTGCGTGACCGCGAGCAGGAAGGCGATGCGCTCATCACCGACGACATCGGTAAGAGCATCGGCATCCGCACGGCCGATTGTGTCCCCATCCTTGTGATTGATGCCAAGCATCGCGCGGTCGCGGCGGTTCATGCGGGTTGGCGCGGAACGGTGGCTGCCATCGTCACTCGCGTCATGGAGCGCATGCACACCGATTTCGATAGCCATCCGTCAGATCTTTACGCCGCCATCGGTCCGTGCATCCGCGCGTGCTGTTATGAAGTCGGCCCTGAGGTCGCCACGCAATTCGATGCCGCATTCCATGCCTCCCACGCGATTGTAACCGGCAAATCCAAGGTCAACTTGCCGGAAGCAAACCGCGTCCAAATGACGAGCGCAGGCGTCGAACCTTCCCGCATTTTCGATTGCGCGCTGTGCACCACCTGCCAAAGCGGCGAATTCTTCTCCTATCGCCGCGAGCCCGAAAATCCTGGCCGCATGGTCGCTGCCATCTCGCGTCTTGCGTAAACTCAAGTCATGGACCGTAAAGCGAAAGCGCAATGGAAGGGTGACCTCAAAACCGGTAAGGGACTCATCTCCTCCAACACCGGAGTTCTTTCCAACACGCCTTATTCCTTCCGTGACCGTTTCGAAAGCGGCCCCAACACCAACCCCGAAGAGCTGCTGGCCGCCGCACATGCCGCCTGCTTCTCCATGGCGCTGTCGTTGATGCTGCAGAATGAGGGCCTCAAAGCCGACTCGATCGACACCACTTGCACGATCACGCTCGACAAAGAAGGTGATGGCTTTGCGATCAAGCGCAGCCACCTCGAATTGACCGCCCGAATTCCCGGAGCGACGCAAGACGCCTTCAATCGCGCCACACAAGCCGCAAAAGAAGGCTGCCCCGTCTCGAAGCTCTACGACACGGAAATCACACTCGACGCGAAGCTCGAGCAATCGGCCGGCACAGGCGCTTAACTCGCCTGCCTCGCCGCGCTTTTTCGCCGATGCAGCGCATTCTGTATCACCAGGTACTCGCCCAGATTTTCCATCGTTACTAAGCCCACCAGCGTTCCATCCTGCATCACTGGCATGGTCCGCACTGGCGAAGTAGCCATCCGGTTCAGCACTGCTTCGAGCATCTCGTTCGGTTCGGCGGTTTCGAACTGCCGTTCCATGATGGAGGTCACGAGTTGATCCGGCCCTCCCTGAGTCAAGCCTGAGAGCAGGTTTGCGCGAGTCAAGATACCCATCACGCGGTCACCCCACATGACCGGAAAATCGTGCTGCGAGCCATCGAGCACCACCTTCACCGCGTTGCCCAGCGTATCGTTCGTCGAAAGCGTGCTGAAGTGTGTTTGCATGGCGGTACGGATGGGAATGCCCGAAAATGCCTCTCGGATCTGTACCGAATGCGATTCGTGTGCCGCCCCGATCCAAACAAATAGCGCGATAAAAAGCAGGAACGGATCGAAAAACAATCCCACAAGCCCGAAGATCAGCGCCATCCCTTGTCCCACCGCCGCTGCCGTCTGGGTTGCGCGAACGTGATCCATGCGGGTTGCAAGAAGCGCGCGCAGCACGCGTCCTCCGTCCATTGGGAAAGCGGGTATCAGGTTGAAAACCGCCAGCAGAACGTTCGCCGCCAGCATGCGGTAGAGGAACGGCCCGTTCGTGATATTCAAGGTCTTGATTGGCGCGAGACCTGACGTGAACAGCAGCACGACATATAGAACGGCTGCGATGGCAAGGTTTACAATTGGCCCCGCGACCGCAACCCAGAACTCCTGCCACGGCTTCTCCGGCATGCGCTCGAAGCGCGACACTCCGCCGATCGGGAGCAGTGTAATATCTTTGGTCGGGACGCCGTAATGTCTCGCGGTCAGGGCATGGCCGAACTCGTGCAGCACCACGCACGCGAACAGCGCGAGAATGAAGATTACGCCGCTCAGCACGGCTTGCGCGCTACGCCCCGCAATCCAATGCAGCATCACCACCCACAAAATGAGAAGCAGGAAGGTCGCATGCACATAGACATCGATTCCCGCGAATCTGCCGATTTTCCAGGACCAGCGCATCCAGCTACTAGAGTCGCATCCGGAACAGCGTGACGCCGACTCGAAGCTTTACTCTCCTCCTCGCTTTTGCCGGATGCGCAATGGCTGCAGGCGCGCCTCCAACCGCGCCGCAATTATGGTATTGGCATCATAGCTATCTCGCGAATGACCAGGCGGGGCGGTCGAGTGAAGCGCTGATTGACCGTGCTGTGGCCGCCGGTTACACCGGAGTTGCGCTCTGGGACAGCAGCTTCAGCTTTATGTCCGATGCCTTTTGGCCCGCGGAAAATGTCGCTCGCCTGCGCCGCGTGATCAATTACGCAACCAGCAAAGGTCTCAAGGTCATGGCCCCGGTCGCACCATTCGGCTTCGCAAACGATGCGCTTCAAGCGAATCCGAATTGGGCCGAAGCCGAATGGGTTCTCGGTGCTCAATTTGAAGTCGATTCCTCCGGCAAGCGGCTGCAGTTCCTCAACAGCTCTCACGGACTGGAGAATCCCGGCTTCGAATCGGGCGAAACCAGTTGGTTCGGCACTCACGATTCCGGCATTTCGCTCGACAACTCGGTCGCGCACACGGGAAAAGCTTCAGCCGTCATCCGCAATGCGCATGGCAACGCGCGATATCGCCAGCGGATCGCGCTCATTCCCTGGCGCCAATACCACCTCCGGCTGTTCTTTAAATCCGCAAACTTCCGCGGCCTCTCACAGTTAGGCGTTCTGGATGCATCCGACTCCGCGGCAGAGCGGCTCAACGCTCCCATTCCCGCATCGGGCTCACATGATTGGACCCAGCTCGATTTCACCTTCAACAGTCAGACGAGCACTTCGGCATGGCTCTATGTGGGCGTGTGGGGCGGCAATTCTGGCACGCTCTGGCTTGATGACATTCAAATCGAAGAGACCGCGCTGGTCTATGTCGTGCGCCGCGATGGCGCTCCGCTCAAGGTCTACGATCCTTGGAATCCAGCCATCGTCTACCGCGAAGGGCTCGACTTCAATACGATTGCCGATCCGCATATCGCCGCATCCCGCAGACCGTTTACGGACCTGTATCACGCTCCCGCGCCCGTCACACTCCCGGCGCAAACGCGCCTGCATCCCGGCCAGCACATCGCCATGGATTTCTATGCCGTGTTCCCAATTCCTGGTCCCACGCAGGTTGCCATGTGCCTCACCGATCCAGGCGTACTGGGCTGGCAGCGCCGTAATGCGGAAGCCATTCGGTCTGTGCTTCCGCCGCGCTCCGGTATTTTGATGCAGTATGACGAAATCCGGCAGATGAACTCCTGCGCCTCCTGCCGAGCCAAGCACTTATCCGCTGCGGGACTGCTCGATGGGAGCGTCGATCAATCCGCCCGAATTTATCGCTCCGTGTTTCCGAGCGCGCCGCTCTATATCTGGAGCGACATGTTCGACCCTCACCACAATGCTCGCGATCATTATTACTATGTCGAAGGCGATCTCACCGGTTCCTGGAAAGGCCTTCCGGCAAACATTACCGTACTCAACTGGAACCTGGATCTTCTGCACGAGTCGCTGCGCTGGTTTTCAGGCGTAGAGTCGCGGCAGCCGGTTGCGCATGCGCAGATCATCGCCGGTTATTACGACAAGGGCAACGGGGCTGAGACCGCGCGTTCGGAACTTGCCGAGGCAGCCGGAGTTCCCGGCGTCCTCGGCCTCATGTATACGACTTGGAACGATGACTATTCGCAGTTAGAACCCTTTGCAGCGGCTGCGAAGCGAAACTGGAGCATCTACACGGCGAGCGTGTCACATCCGCACGCCGCAGTTCGGCTTTTGTATGCCGCGTGTATAGCCGTTTTGCTCGCAGCCCTCTGCAGTGGCGTATATCTTAAGTTCGTTCGCCGCGGCTCTTAGCGGATCGCGCGAACAATCTCCCTTGCAGCTACAATTTCCCGGCACATCCTGGATGTCCGCACCCGCATTGAATCTCCGAGGTCTTTCCAGCGCCTTCGCAATACGTGCTGCAGTAGTTGCTGCCTTCTCTCGCCTTGCAGGTACAGGCGGGGTGCGCGCATTTTTTCTCTTCGGCCATAAATTGCCTCCGCCTGTTGGACGATTCCGGCGCCGGAACAACCACCATTTTTCTGCACCTGATCGGCGCGGCGCAAAGCTTCACCAGCCCTGCTATCCTCAAGTCGTCAGTCGTCTGAAAGCTGCCTTATGAACCACCTCGAACGTGTTTCGTACATTCTCGGAACCCTGCTCATCGGCCTGGCCGGATGGATTGTTTTTTCGGACCGGAGAAACCGGAGTTCTCATCCGCCCGTCGAAAAACTTGCCGACGATCTCAAGCATGCCTGGGCCCCGTATCACACCCCATAATTCCATTCGCTCATGAACGCGCGCACTTTGATTGCTTGCATTGCACTCGGTCTTCTTGGCGCCGCGCCGTCGGCGCTTGTTGCGCAGTCTGACCAAAGCAGCATCAAAGCCAAGCAGTTGATCGATCAATCGATCGCCGCGCTTGGGGGTGAGCGCTTCCTGCACATGCAGAACCGGATTGCCCGCGGCCGCATTTACGCCTTCTTTCACGACCGGCTCAGCGGGCTCGACGTGACGACGATGTACACCGAATATGTCGCCGAACGCCCGGCCAAGGGACTCGCCATTCGCGAGCGGGAAGTGCTCGGCAAAAAGCAGGATTATTCGTACTTATTTCTGCCCGACCAAGGCTGGGATGTGACGTTTCGGGGCGCGCGCCCGATCCCCGACGAGAGCTGGCAAGGCTACGTCCGGAACACCGAGGACGACATTCTTTACATACTCAAAGTCCGCCACGACGAGCCCGGAATGATCTTCGATTACATCGGTACCGACGTTTACCTCAGCACTCATGTCGAGATTGTCGACATCACCGATGCGCAAAGCCGCACGGTGCGCGTCTATTTCGACCACAACACGATGTATCCCGTGCACGAAACGTTCACCTGGCTCGATCCCGACACCAGACAGCACAACGACGAGACCATCGATTACGACAAGTACCGCGATGCGGGCGACGGCATTATGTGGCCCTACACAGTCGAGCGCGAGCGCAACGGCTACAAAACGTACCAGATGTTCGCTACGAAAGTCGAAGTGAACCAATCCATTCCGCCCAAGACTTTCGAACTTCCTCCCGGCGCAAAAGTTCTTAAGAAAATCGATTAGCTGTTTAAGGCTTCTTCGCTTTCAGTTTTGTCGTTTATGCAGGACGCGGTGGACAAAAAACGAAATGTCAGGCCGGAATTCCTGATATAAGGCCTTGCCGAAATACCCGGCATACGTTACGCTTGCTCCGCGCAGGGCGTATTCCGTGCTTCTTTGCTCGCGATAGGAAGCCGCTTGGGCGAACGCCGATCCCAGTGATCCTGCGACGGCGGTCAGTGCGGGGCGGCTGCTGCCCTCGTCGTTTCTCGTGACCAAAACAGACAAGATCGCGCTCCGGATGCGTTTCCCGGTAGCCGTTTCCCCGGAAATATGAGGACGCGGATCCTCATGGTTGAGATACCCAGCTATGAACTCACCGGTCTCACGCGCCGTGCGCCTTGCATAAAACACAGCGAAGCGCTCGTTGTAATCATCGCCATCCTCATGCCTGAGGTATGGATCGTTCCACCACTGGCCGAATCCGCTGCTCACCGCGGCCCGCACAGCGGACCAGGGAGAAATCAGTTCCGAGCCGTACCAGCAGGCCCTTTCTCGAAACGTTAGTTGGCGCGCGGCGAGAAGCTGTGCCCGATCGCAGAGCGAAGGCTCAAGCGGAGAAGCGCTCGGGGCGGTGAGCGGTGTCTGAGGCGCGGCCGATACGGCAAACGCAAAGCATGCGATTACCTGAAGCGCGACCCGATTGCACAAAGAGTACCGAGAAGGCGGCGGTGCACAAAATCGAGCGTGCATCCGGCGTCCTCTAGAGTCAGTGCGTTCGGCTGGCCGGCTCAAGATTGAGCTTCCATCTTGTGGGTGCAGTCTAGTGTAATCGAGTTCACCGATTTTGTCGAGAAGAATCGGACTTCTTTCGTGTAGTGGCAGACTGAATGGGAGTTATGTCGATCTTCATCGTTCGGCTCGGCACTCGGCGGAAACGCGGTCAAGGTTTGCGGCTCGGCACCGTCAGGCGACCTCCTCGTGGCGTGCCGAAATCCGACTTCGCTCGGCTCGACTATTACGATGTCTGGTTTCCGAACCTCTCCCCCACCCCTGAGCTTGTAAAGGAGGCATTGGGAGCAGCCGACGAGCGCGCGTGGGCCTCATTTAAGCGAAAGTTCCGGCGCGAGATGAGCGAACCTGATCGCAGCCGGGAACTCGACCTGCTCGCGGCGCTATCGCGACACACGAATTTCTCACTGGGATGTTACTGCGAGGACGAAAGCTTTTGTCATCGATCTGTGTTGCGAGAGCTTCTAAAGGAACGCGGCGCAGACGTAGTCTGAAACGGGATCGTCGCCGTTCATTCTCAGACACGCATTCTCAAATGCGGTCAGTTCTTCGCGGCAGAGCTTCGGCGCGTTGCCTCCATTCCCTTGATTTCACACCGTAATATACGCCAAGCGGATGTGGCCCGGCACGCGCTGTACGTCATGTTCCACGCACCGTTATCATGCTTTCATTTCTTCTAGACCTGAAAATTGTCTTTCGCCAGCTCCGCAAATCGCCCGGATTTACAGCAACCGCGGTACTGATGCTGGCCTTCGCCATCGGTGCGACCACCGGCATCTTTTCAATCGTTGAAGGCGTGCTTCTGCGGCCCTTGCCGTTCCCTCACTCCGACCGCCTCATGATGCTCTCGGACCGTCTGCAAGGCGTAGATATGACCAGCAATGGCGAGGTGGGTGTGACGGCGCCCGATATTCAGGCCTATATGCGCGATACGCATTCGTTTGAGAATCTCTGCGGTTTCGGCTCGGCAACCTATGAGCTTTCTGGCGCCGGCCAGCCTGCCCAAGTGAATGCTGCGCGCGTCAGTGCCCAAATTTTCCCGGCGCTTGCGGTTTCACCGCTGCTCGGCCCGCACCTTTACTCCGCGGGAAGACGAACAAAGCCAGCAAGTCGCGGTTTTGAGTTATGCCACCTGGCGCAGCCGATTTAATGGGAATCCGCAGATCCTGGGCAGCAAGATTCTGCTGGATCGTAAACCGTACATCGTTATCGGTGTAATGCCGCGAAACTTCGAATTTCCACTCGCCGCTGGCCACTTGAATCGCTGCGAGCTGTGGGTTCCAATGAGCTTGACGCAGTCCGAATTAACGCAGGGAGCTGCAGGCTGGAACTTCCAGATCGTTGGGCGCCTCAGGCCGAACATTACGCCCCTCCAGGCACAGAGCGACGCCGAGCGTGTCGCCAGGCAGATCATGCTGCGTTACCCGCCATTCATGAAGAGCCTGCATATCAGTTCCATCGTGCGTCCGCTGCAGGAGGAAACCGTCGAGCAGGCTCGCCCGCTCCTGCGAACACTCTTCCTCGCCGTCGCCGTCGTGTTGCTGATCGCCTGCGCCAATCTCGCCGGCCTGATGTTGGTGCGCGCGATTCAGCGTCAGCGCCAGATCGCAGTACGCCTCGCTCTCGGAGCGCGCGCCATGGCTTTGGTGCGCGAACCCATGCTGGAGAGCCTTACTCTCAGCGTGGCCGGCGGTCTGCTTGGATTGGCGCTGGCTGCGTGGGCGCTGTCCATCGGCAGAAATCTGCTCCCGGAAAACCTTCCGCGTATTGACGAAATATCTCTGAACTGGAATGTCGTGGGTTTTGCGCTGCTGCTGGCCGTGGTTACCGGAATGCTTTGCGGTTTAGCACCGGCGTTTGCCGCTCTTCACATCCGCGTGAACGACACGCTCAAGGAAGGTGGGCGCACCGGCTCGGCGGGCGGACTTCATACGCGCCTGCGCTCCGCGCTGGTAGTGGGCGAGATCGCGGTCGCACTGTTGCTGCTGGCTGCCTCCGGGCTGCTGCTGCGCAGCTTTGAAAAAATGCGCGCAGTCGATCTCGGATTTCGGCCCGCGCACATTACCACAGCTGGCTATTCGCTGCCCCAAAGAAAGTACTCCACTCAACCCGTCGTTGACGCGTTCAATAAGGAACTGCTGCTGCGCCTTGCTCGCCTCCCTGGCGCTGAGGCCACCGCCGTCACCAGTTTTCTTCCCGCTTCCGGTAACAACAGTAATCAGACTTTTGTGGTCGACGGTTATGTTCCACCAAAAGGCGCGAAGATGAACCTCGCGACGCCTGCGCAAGTCATGGGCGATTACTTCCGCGCCATGGGCATTCCTTTGCTCCGGGGGCGCACCTTTACCGAAGCCGACCGGCCCGGCGCGCAACTGGTCGTCACTGTGAGCCGCAAACTTGCCCAGCACTACTGGCCTAACCAGGACCCTATCGGCAAGCGCCTCCGAATCGGCACCCCGGAAATGCAAACTCCCTGGCTCACGGTTATCGGGGAGGTCGCTGACGTCAAACTCGACTCTCCCGACGCCGAAACCAAAGAAGAAATGTATCAGCCGGTACAGCAAGCGGAAGAGTCCATCGGTTCCCTCGGCCTGCCTACCGATCTCAATGGCAACGGCGGCTACATTGTTTTGCGCACCGCCCTCCCGCCGCAGCAAATGGAAAACTCTCTTCGCTCGATGGTTCGCTCCCTTGACCCGCAACTCGCGTTGACGCAGGTACAAACTATGGAGCAGGCGGTCTCGGATACGGAAGCGCCGCGCCGCTTCAACACCATTCTCATCACCAGCTTTGCGCTCGCTGCGGTGTTATTGGCCGTCTTGGGAATCTACAGCGTGATCGCTTTTTCGGTCGCCTCGCGCGTGCAGGAGTTGGCCATCCGCATGGCGCTTGGATCGCAGCGCTCCGGCATCATGCGGCTGATTCTGCTCTCGGGAACGAAGCTCGCGGCCGCAGGCTGCATCATCGGGCTCGCGGGAGCAATCGCCGCCTCCGGCCTGCTGCGTTCCTTCCTGTTCGGCGTAAGCCCGTTCGATGTTCCGGTTCTGATCCTGCCGGCAATTGCCGTTTTCCTGCTGGCGCTCGCTGCTTCGGCCATTCCGGCCCAGCGCGCGGCTTCGCTCGATCCGGTGCAGGCGCTGCGAGGCGAATGAGCGCGCCACTTGGCGCCCCGCCGTTCACTGCTACAATTTGATCTCAGTCCTAGGCGCGCCGGCGCCTGAGGCCCATGGATCTCGATCAGCTTCATACGTTCCTTGAGATCGTTCGACTCAAGAGCTTTTCGAAGGCGGCGCAAACCTGTTATCGTACTCAGCCCGCCATAAGCGCCCAGGTTCGCCAACTGGAGCAGGAGCTGAATGCAAGTCTCTTCGAGCGCCTCGGGACCAAGATCGCACTTACCATGGCCGGTCGCATCTTCGCCGAGCATGCCGAACAGATCCTCGCGCTTCGCCGCCGCGCCCAGGACGCCATCAATGAGCTCGAACGCGTCCCTCGCGGCGAGATTATCATCGCCGCTAACGAAGGCACCTGCATTTACGTTCTGCCCGGCGTCTTCGCCGAATTCAAAAAGCAGTTTCCCAATGTACAAATCCTGGTGGATCGATCCTACGGCAACCGCATCGTGGAAGCTGTGCTCGACAACCTCGCCGATTTCGGCATCGCGCAGCTCCCGGCGCCGGATAAGAAATTGCAAATCGTCAAAATTCATTCCGACGAGATCAAATTGCTTGTTCCAGCCGGCCATCGCCTCGCGTCTCACGAGCGAGTCACGCCGCGCGATCTGCTGGGCGAGCAGATTCTGCTTCCGAAAACCGGAACAACACGCGCGCGCCTCAACGCCTGGCTCGATGCAGTGCAGGAAGAGTTGAACATCTCCATGGAACTCGATTCCACTGAAATGATCAAACGCTTCGTCATGGCCCACCTGGGGCTCTCTTTCCTTGCCGCCTCGCACTGCGGTGATGAATGCGCGATCGGGAAGCTCGCCGCCATCTCTCTTGGGCCCGAGCCCATGATCCGGCGCCTTGCTCTCATCTATCGAAAGGACAAATCGCTCTCGAAAGCGGCGCTCGGGTTCATTCAGGTAATCTTGGATAATGCAGGGGATCAGGCTGGCGGTGTAACCTCCGCCGAACTGCTGCGCGCCTCCGGTTCTTAGCCGCTCTATGACACGACTGACTGCACGAAGCTCAACCATCTTCATCGCGACTGCGGATGAGACCCGGGTCTACCGCTCGATGAACGACGTACCGCTCGCGTTACGTCGAAAGCTGCAGCAATCCACGAACAGTATCAACTCGGCAACGATTCTGATCGCCGATAAGCGCGGCCAGGAGGAATTAATTCGCGCCTTGCAAGGCCAATCGAGTGGCGTCCAAAGCCGCTTGGCGGATGCCATTCACTCCCGCCAATCCGCCGCCGCTCCGCCTCAACCACCCGCTCCTCCTCAGCGAAGGCGGTTCTCATGGCCCCGCAGTCTCTTCCCTTGGCGTCGATGGCTGCAAGTTCTGCTCCCCGCCACGCTCGGAGCTTCGCTCTGGTTCTTCATCGATTCGCATTTCTAAGTAGTTAAATGACTCTGTGTTGCTGGCTTGCCGCTGCTCACGCAGGATAAGTCACACATTCTTACGAGTCTGGGTTCTGTCCGGATTGCCCGTAACCCAGGATCTATCCGGAAACAAAACAGCATTCGGGAACAGAGGCCTTTGCAGGTGCCAATTTCCGAACGCGCGGTCTGCCGATCAAGAAGCCGCAGAAACACGCTCGAAGTCGCCGGCAATAGAGATACACGTACCTGTCCCGATCGCCCGTGCCGGGAGTACATTTGACAATTCAGCGTCGATGGAATCTAAAGCGTCTTCAGGAAGGCAATCAGATCCTGCTTATCTCCTGCAGGTAGGTTCAGACCGAAGGGGTGACCCTGAATGGGACCGGGCCCAATGTGGAACCCCTTCGGCACGTAATCGGACTTCAGCCGTGCGGGGTCGAGCCATTCTTCCAACGTCTCGGCCTGACCGCCGTGGCCGAATGCGTTCCGGAACCAAACGCCTCGCAATGACGGCACCTTGTAGAACCCAGTGCCCCGGCGCGTTTTGAGCGCAAGATACGGGTCGGTTCCCACGGAGATATCCAGAATGTCGTCAGTGTTGCGAACATCATCAGGGACTTTGAACCCGAGCGCCGGGGTGAGCTTGTTGTTGGTGTAAAGAGGCGGCGTGTGGCAATTCACGCAGCCCTGCCGTTGAAAGATGACCTGACCCCGCTCGGCATGCTCGTCGAAGCTGTTCGGATTCGGCGGCGGCTTCAGCGAGTAGATGTAGAGAGCCAGCGCGTAGAGCTGTTCATCGCTGTATCGCGTTCCTTCCTCTGCACTAAAACGCGTTGGGCCAGGTTGGAAATCACCGAAGTGCGCGAGGGTGTCGAGGCCTTGGTTGACGATGGCATAGCGCATGAGATCGCCAACAGAGCGATTTCGGACGAGACCCGTTGCATCCAGATACTTGCGATCCTGAACGCCAATGAGCGAGGGTATGTGAACCGGGTGCGAGACGCTTGTGCCCTGCCGGAAAAACACCCCTGGGCGCTGGGCAACCAGTTCCAACGCAAACTCTTCAGGGGTGTACTGCGCCTCGAATTCTTTACGGTTCATAACCCACGGAGCTCCGAAACTACTCCAAAGAAAGTCCAACATACGGCGTACGTCGTCGGGTTTCGCCTGTTTTGCCTGGAGTGCCGAACCTTCTGGGGCGCGGCAGCAGGAGCCTTGCGCACCTTCCAAGAAAGAGCCGTCGGCCATCACACGCGTATGGCATCCGGAGCATGAGGCTGTTCCGGCCTCCACCACGCCCTTCTTACGTACGTAATAACGAAACACAGACCCGGGCAGCGTGCCGTCTTTCGCAGCCGAAAATCCAAGTGTGTTACCTTCTGCCGGCGGTTCTCCTGCTGGGAAGAATCGCGTGTCCGATTCAAAGACGAGCTTTCCCGCAGCAATCCAGTCCTCTTTGGTATGAAGCTGAGAGGGATCAAAGATGATCTCCGGGTCTTTCTGCTTCAGCGAATCGCGATAACCAGCAGGCTCGCGCCCTTTCACATACACGGGGTAGGAGCGGTAGATAGGCCGCACTTTGAGCTTGTAGTATTCCTCGGCGCTCATATAGCGCGGCGAGCGGTCACGCTGGGCTAGCGGTACTTCCAGCCCTTCGACAGCCTTGTCGTCCCAAGCTTTCGGAATATTTGGGTGGAAGTCCTGACCCCAGCACCGGAACGTAAGGGCAAGCATCGAGAGCCCGATCGCGCGTAGAGAGGCACCCATTGGCCCTCCTGTTTGCGTGAATCTTACCACGTTATAATCGCCCGCCGCGTCTGGTGCGCCTCTCTGGTGCGCGCGAACAAATTTGAATTCTTCAGCGGCGAGTGATCAACGCGGCTACTTAAGTCGAATAAGCGGCTCGAGCCGAGAACTGAAGTACATTTCGCGTCCGCGGAGGTTCACGAATTGTGTCCGAGCCGTCGGCGACTCGTCCACTACGGGTGCGAGCCGTTTCGAAGTTTCGGCTGGATGCCGATTCGATCATTAACGGCGTTGCGGATCCGCTGTTTGCATCCGAGATATCGCTCGGTTGTCTGCACCGACACATGTCCAAGGAGAAACTGAATTTGGTCTAGTTCGCCACCGGCCTGATGGCAGAGTCGGGCGCAAGTTCGCCGGAGATCGTGCGGAGCGAGTTTCTCGATGCCGGCTTTTCTCGCATATTACCTGACGACGTGCCAGACGACTTTCTCGCTCAACCCGCTTCCCCACACGGTGCCTGCTCGCGTCACGCGCCTGAAGATTCTCCCATTTGAGATCCCGGCTACGTGCAGCGAATCCCGGATCAGATCCTTCACCCAGTCCGGCACCGGGATAGTCCGAATATGAGAGGCTTTGCCGATCAAGTCGACGATGGCCCAGTGGTCCTCTCGCTGCTGTAGGTCGGAGACGTTCAACTGAACGGCCTCGTGGCGACGAAGACCGCAGGCGACGAGTATGGCCAACAACGCTAGGTCTCGTTTGCCTTTCATCGTGTCGGGGTCTGGACTCGCAAGCAAGGCTGTCGCCTGATCCGGCAGAAGCCAGTTTCCGAGCCGCACCCCGATCTTCTTAACGCCTTTCACTCGCCTGAGGCCGGCCGCCAGGTCAGCACTGAGGAGGCCGCAATCAGACGCCTCGTATGCCAGGCGTCGCACCGCACCCAGTCGCAAATTGATCGTGCCCGGCGCCAGTTTGCGTGACTCGAGGTGCATGCGATACCGCAGCACGACGGTTCGGTTGAACGAAAGCCGCGGTTCAGAACAGTACCGCTCCACGAACTCGTCAATTGCATGCCGGTACCCGCGTTGAGCATCGGCAGACGTGAGGCCGTTTAGAACTGCGGATTTCGCCTGGTCCAGATCTGGCAGCCGCAAGACTGCCTTTGGCGCCGGACGGCGTTTCTTTCTCGAGTGCTGCTTTCGCATGATCAATCGCGGTCCTCTCAATCCGCGAATTGATCATGCCCAACCCCAATTTACGGATAGCCCGTCGTTCGCCAACAACTCGAAAATGATGCCTACGGCTGGCTTAAGTACGGACGCACTTCGGAACAATTCACCTGAACAAAGCGCGTCTGTGGCATAATCTCGTTATGCCTGTTAACGATACGCCTAACGGCAGCATGCCTCCTGGAGTTTTGCCGTTGTTGATCTTACGCGTCCTGCATTCGGAGGCGCTCCATGGGTATGCCATCGCGCAACGGATTGCGTTGCTTTCAAGCGAGGTGCTGGCGGTGGAGGAAGGGCTACTGTACCCGACCCTTCAGCGAATGCTATTGAAGGGCTGGGTAACAGCGGAGTGGGGAGTTTCGGAGAGAAATCGGAAAGTTCGGTTCTACCAGCTCACGAAAAAAGGGCGGGAGCAGTTGAAAGCAGAAGTGAGGGAATATGACCGCTGCGCGCAAGCGATCCAGGACATTCTGCGGACAGCCTAAAAGGAGAATGGCGCCGTGTTCGAGTTTCTGAGGAGATTGCGTTATCTGCTGCAGCGGCGGCAGATGGATCGCGAACTGAGCAGCGAGATGGAGGCTCATCGCGAAATGATGAGGCAGGCGAACCGGACAAACTTCGGTAGCGTACTGCGGTTGCACGAGGAGGCCCGGGAGGCCTGGGGATGGATGTGGCTCGACCAGTTGGGGCAGGATCTGCGGTATGGGATTCGAGTGCTGGCGCGAACGCCTGGATTTACGCTGACGGCGGTCCTCGTGCTGGCTGTGGGAATCGGAATCAACATCGCGGCGTTCAGCCTGTTCGACATGCTGGCGCTGGAGTACATGCCAGTACCGGACGCAAAGAGCTTAGTGCGACTCGAGAGGCGGTCACCGACGAGTTATACGAGCGAAATGCCGTATCCATCGTTCTTGTTTTACAAAGACCATTCGCGAACTTTGGCGGCGGCAATGGCGGTCCTAGGTGTCCCGCCGCTCCAAATCGAAGGCGATATCCAGGGAACGAGCAGTTCGTTTGTTACTGCGAATTACTTCGCCGAGTTAGGCACGAAGACAGCCTCTGGAAGACTGCTGAACCAAGTCTTCGACGGTAAACCGGAGAGTCCGCCGGTGGCAGTGATTAGCTACGGACTGTGGAAGCGCCGCTTTGGCGGCGATCCGAAAGTGATCGGACGCGCGATCCATGTGAACCGGAAGCCGGTGCAAGTCATAGGCGTGCTGCCGGAAGACGTCGCAACCTTGGACGGACAGCACCCGGATCTTTGGATGCCAATAAGTGAGCAGCCGTACTTATTCGACGGAAGCACGATGTTGACGGACTTTGATAAGCCGAGCGTGCGCATGTGGGGCAGATTGGCGCCAAGCGTTAGCATCGCCACGGCGGAGCAGGAATTGCGGGCGCTCACCAATGAGCTGCGGCGTGAGCACCCGACGGCGGTTTGGGAGAACGAGTTTCTGCAAGTCTCCCGGGGGGGCCATTTGCAAGTCATGCGGCCCGATATGTTTCAGGTAGCGGCGATGGTCAGTGTGTTGACGCTGCTCATTTTGGCGGTAGCATGCGGGAATTTGGCAGCCCTGTTGCTGGCGCGAGCTGTGCAGCGGCAGCAAGAGATGGGCATTCGGCTGGCGATTGGTGCAAGCAGGATGCGAATCTTTCGGCAATTGATCACGGAGAGCTTGCTGCTGGCACTCGCGGGCGGCAGCGTGGGTTTAACTTTGGGATGCGCTGTCGTGTGGATCGCTTTGCGGGAACTCGATGCACCAAAGTGGTTGAGTGCGACCCCGGATCTCCGGGTGATGCTATTCACGTTGGGCGTCAGTTTTGTTTCTGCGCTCCTATTCGGTTTTGCCCCGGCCTTCCAGATTGCGCGGCAGGCGCAGCACAAGACGCTGGCACGGCAGATGCTCGTCGCGGCGCAGGTGGCGGGCAGTTGCGTGCTCTTGATTGTGGCGGGATTGCTGGTGCGCGGAGCGCAACATGCTCTGTACACCTACCCTGGATTCGGGTTTGAAAGGTTAATCACCATTGACGGGCAGATGGCGCAACACGGTTACCAGCCTGCGGCGGCGAAAGCATATCTGGATGAGATACGGAGGCGGCTGGAGCGTGTGCCGGGTGTGCGATCGACTGCGCTGGTATTGCTCCCTCCCCTAGGACATGCCGTTTCGCGCGAGGATGTGGAGATACACGGCCAGCCGGTGCGGATCTATCCAAACTGGGTTACGCCTAGTTTCTTCGAAACCATGCAGATTCCAGTGCTGCTGGGGCGCGCGTTTGCGGCAGGAGAGAAGAACGTCGTTGTGGTGAGCGAATCATTCGCCCGACGGCAGTGGCCCGGACAGAATCCGCTGGGCCAGCGAATGGGCGACGCAGCAAAGGATGTAGTGGTGGGTGTGGTCGGCGATGCGCGTGTGAACGCGCTCAGTGATGACGATGCCGTGGAGCAATACTGGCCGGCCATGCAGGATCAAATGGCGGCAATGGCGCTGGTCGTTCGCACAGACGGACCACTAGCAGATGTGTCGAAAGCGGCGAAGCAGATCAGCGCGGCCTTAGATCCGAAACTGTTCCCGGAAATTAGTCAGATCAAAACTCTCTACAACGAGAACGCAGCGCAGATGGCGGAGCTGGCTGGCGCGGTGAGCTTAAGCGGGTTTGTGGCGGTGCTGCTGGCGAGCGTGGGCGTGATTGGCCTGGCGAGCTTCACAGTGTGGCAAAAGACCAAGGACATTGCGATCCGGCTGGCAGTGGGAGCGAGCGGCCGCAGCGTTGTGCAGGTGGTTCTGCGCCAATTTTTATGGCCGTCCGCGGTTGGGGTCGTGCTGGGAGCTTCGGTGGCGGCGATGGGTTCAAAGATTCTGCGCCGCGCGCTGTTTGGGGTCAGCAACTTGGATGTGATGAGCTATGCCGGAGCCATTCTGTTTCTGATGGGAATGCTCCTACTGGCGGCCCTGATTCCGGCACGGCGGGCTCTCCGCGTAAACGTTTCACAGGCACTGCATCATCAGTAAGGTGATTTGCTATATCTGCGGGAACGAAGTGATCAGGCCCTTTCCGCTCAGTTCCACGATAGTCGGCCGTCCGGATACAACTTCCCGATTGCTCGTGCCTGGACCACCGTTATGAATCAGCTGAATTGGCGGTCACCGCCCCCGCCGCTCGAATTTCCGCACCAGACTTCGCTTCCCGTGTGTCTCATAACCGTACACATGGAAACCGCCTACGTTCCGAATCCCCATCGTTACGATCACGCAATATTCCGCCGCTGCTGGCCGCTCCGGCATCGTTTTGCCGCCCATCTCGCTTGGCCTGTGGCAAAACTTCGGCGGTGTCGATTCGTTCGAAACCGGTCGCGCCATGATCCGCCGCGCCTTCGATCGTGGCGTGACGCACTTTGATCTGGCCAATAACTACGGACCGCCTTACGGATCTGCCGAAGAGAATTTCGGCCACGTACTGCGCAAAGATTTTCGCGCGCATCGCAATGAGCTCATTATCTCCTCCAAAGCCGGGTGGGACATGTGGCCCGGCCCCTACGGCATCGGAGGATCCCGCAAATATCTGCTCGCGTCCTTAGACGAAAGCCTCAGGCGCATGGGCCTCGATTATGTCGATATCTTCTACTCTCACCGGCCCTCTATGGATGTCCCGCTTGAAGAAACCATGGGCGCGCTCGCGCACGCGGTGAGGCAGGGCAAAGCTCTGTACGTCGGCATTTCCTCCTATCGCCTGACCGCACCAAAGACGCCGCGGGTATTTTGCGAAGTGAAGGCATTCCGCTGCTCATCCATCAGCCTTCCTACTCCATGCTCAACCGCTGGATTGAAAAAGAGCTGCTCTCGACGCTCGACGAACTCGGCGTAGGCTGCATCGCATTTTCTCCGCTTGCTCAGGGCCTGCTTACGAACAAATACTTGAACGGCGTGCCTGAAAACTCGCGCGCAAAGCTTGGAGACTCCTTTCAGAAGGAGATGCTGAGGGAAGAAAATCTCAACCGTGTGCGCGCGCTGAACGAAATCGCCGCCAAACGCGGCCAATCCCTCGCGCAGATGGCAATCGCCTGGGTGTTACGCGATCATCGAGTCACCTCAGCCCTGATCGGGGCCCGCAATGTCGAACAGCTCGATAATTCGTTGGACGCAGCAACGAACCTTCACTTCAACGATGCCGAACTCACAGCGATTGATCGCCACGCGCAAGAGGGAGCCATTGATATTTGGCGAGGCGCCCGCGAAGGAACCGAATAAGCTCTAGTAAGTCGGATTTGTTCCCGGGGAGATAATAAGTCATGGCTCACTGCTCCCGACGCGATTTTTTGAAGAAAACCGGAATCGCCGCTGCTTCCTTAGCAGGCGCGGCAAACCTGCCTCTCATCGCGCAGCAGCCTCAGCGTGGCGCCGCTACCGATTGGGTCACGCTCGGCAAGTCCGATGTGAAGGTCACACGCCTCGCCTTCGGGACCGGAACCATGAGCGGCCGCGTGCAACGCGAATTGGGTCAGGATCAATTTAATCGCTTGGTCCGCTACGCCTACGGTCGCGGGATTCGATTTTTCGAAACCGCCGAGTCTTACGACGACATGCATCGCATGCTGGGTATCGCGCTCCAGGGCATTCCGCGCGACAGCTATCGCCTGATGTCGAAGATCACCACCCACGGGGATGTCGATCCACTTACGAAAATCGACGAACTGCGCCGGCTCGCAAAGACCGACTATTTCGATATCATGCTCCTGCATTGGCAGCATGTCGCCTCCTGGCCCACTGAAAGCCGCCGCTGGCAGGATGGCATCGAAGAAGCGCAACACAAGCAGATGGTCGTCTCACATGGAGCTTCCGTACATGGCCTGCCCGCCTTGCGCCAGGTCCCCGAGGATAGATGGCTGCAAATCGCGATGATTCGCATGAATCAAAAAGGCGTCGCTATGGATGCCGAGGATTACGCCACGACTGGCCTTGGCAACGTGCCCGAGGTGGTCGAGCATGTGAAGCAGTCGCGCCAAGCGGGCATGGGCGTAATCAGCATGAAGCTGGTTGGCGAGGGCCGTTTCACGAACCGTGCCGATCGTCAAGCATCCATGAAGTTCGCGTTCCGGCATGCCGGCGTCGATTGCGTCACGGTGGGTTATAAGAACAATGGCGAAGTCGATGAAGCGATCGAGAACTTGAATCTCGCCTTCGCCTGATTCCCGCGCTCAGACGGCCTTTTGCCTCGACGCGAACCGTTCGCGAATTTGTTTCATTGTCTCGCGCGTTTGTGCCAGGCGCTCACGTCCGTTCGGCATCGCGTCGATCACTTTTTCCAGGTTGGCGGCATACTGCGGCCCTAACATGGCGCGAATTTCGCTAAGCAATGGCTGAATTTTCGAAAAAGCAGCCAGGCATTCGCCGTTCGTCTCACTGAACAGCTCGATGCTGATGGCCCCATGGTTGACCAGCGCTGCCGCCATGTCCCAATAGGTCAGCACCATTCGTACATAGTTGCTGCGGTCGCCGAACATCGCGGTCTGAAAATCCGCCATCGAGTCCGGATGAAACTCTCGCACGTACCAATCCCGCGCCTTCCGCATCGTCTCTTCGCGGCGCAACTCATACAGCTTCAGAATGAGACCGGCTTCATCTTGCTTTGACATCGCGATTACCCCCTAGCAAGCCTACCAGCAGTCATTCCCAGCTGTTCGCTCGCGTCAGTTTCCATCAGGCGCGCTGCCCCAACCAGCTTCGAGGGCCGCGAGAGCTGTATATCTGCGATGCGCAGCGCTGTTGGCCGCAGCCCTCATGAGCGCTCCTTGGCCGCCAGTAAGAAAGTCTGGAAATCGCGATATGCGGCGCATTGGGAGTTGCTTATGGCGTCAAAGTGCCCTGGCGACAACTCAATGAAACGTCTGAATGCTCATTTGCTGTGACATCCGTGACCGAAGGCCGAACCCGAACCCGCACCTGCGCCCGCGTCCACGCGCCATTTCGTTTGGCAAAACACGCCATTCCAGCTACTTAGCCCTGACGAATTGCTAAAATAAAGCTTCAAATCCCCACTCCGGAGGTCCTCTCGTTCATGGCTGCATCCGCGCGCCGCAAATCCGTCGCCGTCAACATTGGCGGCGTCAAAGTCGGCGGCTCAAACCCAATCGTCGTGCAGTCCATGACCAACACCGACACCGCCGATTCCGCTTCCACCGTCAACCAGGTCCTGGCGCTCGCCCGCGCCGGCTCCGAGCTGGTTCGCGTCACTGTCAACACCGAAGAAGCCGCCCAAGCCGTCCCCACCATCGTCAAAACCGTCCGCGATTTCGGCGTCGACGTCCCCATAATCGGCGACTTCCACTACAACGGCCACATCCTGCTCAAGAAGTACCCAGCGTGCGCCCGAGCCCTGTCCAAGTACCGCATCAACCCCGGTAACGTCAACATCGGCCGCAAGCAGGACGACAACTTCCGCATCATGATCGAGGCCGCCATCCAATACGACCGTCCCGTCCGCATCGGCGTCAACTGGGGCTCGCTCGATTCCGTCCTCCTCACGCGGATGATGGATGAAAACTCGCGCTCCCCCGAACCCCTCGATGCCATGGAAGTCACCCGCCGCGCGATCGTTGAAAGCGCTCTCCGCAGCGCAGAAAACGCCGAGCGTTACGGCCTCGCGCACGACAAAATCATCCTCAGCGCCAAGGTCTCAAACGTTCAGGATCTGATCGACGTGTATCAAATGATGGCCGCGCGTTGCGATTACCCCCTGCACCTGGGCCTCACCGAAGCCGGCTTGGGTTCGAAAGGCATCGTCGCCACCACCGCCGCGCTTTCGGTTCTGTTGCAAGCGGGCATCGGCGACACCATCCGCGCCTCGCTCACGCCTCTTCCCAACGGCGACCGCACCGAAGAAGTCGTGGTCTGCCAGCAGGTCCTGCAAGCGCTCAACCTCCGCAGCTTCACACCCCAAGTCGCGGCTTGTCCCGGTTGCGGCCGCACCACCAGCACCTTCTTCCAGGACATGGCCGATCAGATCCAGACCTATCTGCGCGAGCAGATGCCCGTCTGGCGCGAAAGATACGTCGGCGTTGAAGAAATGAAAGTCGCGGTCATGGGCTGCGTGGTGAACGGCCCTGGCGAATCCAAGCACGCCAACATCGGCATCTCGCTCCCCGGCACCTTCGAGCAGCCCGTCGCGCCCGTCTATGTCGATGGCAAGCTCATGAAGACTTTGCGGGGCGATCACATCGTCGCCGAATTCCGCGATATCCTGGACGCCTACGTCGCCCGAACCTATGGGGCTCTCGAACCCGTCGCAGCCGGTGTCGCCTGATCCCGACCTAGACAGTCTAAAGCGCGCCGTCGCCGATCTCCAAGCGCGTGTCGCTGCGCTCGAGCACCGAAACATACCCCGTCAACCACCCACCCCCACCGCTCCTCGGGAACCTGCTGAATCTTGGTTTGGTCTCACGCTTGTCAACCGCATCGGTGCCGTTACCCTCGCCGTTGGCGTCCTCTTCTTGTTCAAATACGCCTTCGATAACCACTGGATTGGCGCAGGTGGTCTGGTCCTCCTTGGTGTCATCGCCGGGGCTGTTCTGATCGCCACCGCCGAATGGCTGCGCCGCCGTGATCAGGCCGTCTTTGCGCAAGGTCTTGCCGCCTGCGGAGTCCTCACGCTCTACATCTCCGGATACGCCGCATTTGCCTATTTCCAGCTTGTCCCGCGGCCCGCGGGCTTCGCGTTCATGCTGCTGGCTTCTCTGATAACCGCAGCTCTCGCCTTTCGTTATGGAAGCGCGGCTCTCGCGTCTCTTGGCTTTATCGGCGCCCTGCTCACCCCCGTTCTTCTACGCGCCGAACCCGATGCCACCGCGCCACTCTTCTATTTCCTCTATCTCCTCCTGTTGACTGCCGCCTCGCACTTTGCCGCGCTGCGTCTCGTTCGCCGCGATCCGCGCGTATTCACTGTGTTCCTCATCCCCATAAACGCCCTCTGGGCGCTTCTTTCCGCCGAAACTCTCCTTGACCGTCCTCATCAGGGCTGGTTCGTCCTCTTTGTTTTCGCGCTCTCCATTCTGCACGCCGGTCTCGCCGTTCCTCGCGATCGCCGCACCGGGCTGTACGCCGCTCTCTACCTGACCGCGCACGGCTGCTTTCTGATCGGCGCGCTACGCGAGCTGGAACTCTGGATCATCCATCACTACCCGCCTGAAACCTGTTGGACGATCCTCAGCGAAGTCGATTCCGTGTTCCTCGGCATCTATGCAGTCGTGATGATTGCCTCAGGCGTCCTCCGCAAACTCCCGATCGATCGCCTCATCGGCCTCACTCTCATCGCGATCGTCGTCATAAAGCTGTATCTTTACGACATCTGGGGGCTCCCTACCTTCTACCGCATCTCGGCCTTTGTGGCGCTCGGCATCATCCTCCTCGCCGCCTCATACATCTACTCCCGCCTCCGCACGCGCGTCAGCTAATCGCTACAACCCTCCAACACCTCTATCTCACTCCCTACCCGCAGCACTCCCGGCTTGGTCACCAGCGCATTCTGCGCAAACAGCACATTGTTGGTGCCCGGTTTCTTTCGATACTGCGCGAGCGTCCGCAGCGGCTCTACTCCCGTCTCGCCCGTCTCCGGATCAATCAACGGAATCGCGCATCGTATGCACAGCTTTACCAGCGCCAGCTCGACTTCGCCGATCCGCACGCGCTTCCATTGGTCCTCTTCGTGCGCCGCGCTACCGGCAACCACCAGGTTTGGACGAAAGCGCTTGATCGTAACCGGCTGTTCCAATTTCGCGTTGAGCAGATCGAGTGAGGCCTGCCCCAGGAGCAGTAACGGGTACGCGTCTGCGAGGCTCACGCGCCATCGCGGATCGTTCCACGGCGCTTCTACCGGCCGCACGATGCTATCCGGCAAATACAACAACCGGCAAGATTGCCTTAGGTAGGAACTGAACCATTCGCTGTACGCTGCATCCGGTTCTGGTAGTTCCAGCTCGTCCTTCCAGATTTGTCCCTGAAACCATTCGCCTTCGCCCGACCAAGCTCGAATCCGCAGGGCTTTCATCCCCGGCGCCTCGACTAGCAGATCGTCTCCCTCAAAACGCGGCTCAATCAGCGTCATGCGGGGCTGAGTGCGCTGAGAGATCATCACTCCGTCGTTATCCACTAGCATCCAGCGGCGGTCGCGCACCGGCCCGCTCACGTCCACCCGGGTTTCTTCAACCGGAATGCCCCGGGTGGACTTCATCGGGTAAATGAATAAGTGGCTTAACGAGCGCACAGGCGGGTTGGTGCCGTTGTGCGCGGTCTTAGCATCTAGGCGCAAACACTTTAATGCCACATCCCGATGGCGTGACGCAAGGCCCGCCGCGCTTCCTCGATGTGCCGGAAGGCTCGATTTCGCATCTCCCGCGCGGCAGGATTGTCTTCTTCACGGCTGATTGATTCACGTGCTCTGCCCAGCGCCTCTTCGGCTCTGCGCAGCCGGTCTCCAGGTTGCCAACCCGGCTCAATCCGCGGCATCATATTGGGATTCCGCCCGTCATCTGCCGCCGCGCGCCGCACCTCTTCAATCGCCCGGTCGATCTCGGCCATTGCGCGTTCCCGGTCGGGTCCCACGCGCCCCCAATCCCCATGTTCCAGCAGCGCACGCGCGAATCGCAGATCGTTCAACGCGTGCAGGTAGCCTGGATGTCTCTGCGCCATTACCGCCAATGGCAAGGCTAAAACGACTGCCAGCGCACAGGCCGCTTTGCAGGCCGTTGTGCGCCATGCAGCAAGTGTTGCTATTGCGGTCTTGAACATTTCATCCCCTCCTGATTGCTAATTTACTGCTTTTGCACTAAACGCTCAATCCGCATGCAGCTGTTTTTCCGGTTTCGCTCACTTTCCTTGCGCGCTCAACTCGCGATAGCGCTGCAGATGACCGCTTGTCTGCTGCAGTGTCTCGACCGGCACCTGTTTCTTAGATTTATCGCAACGTAGGAATCCAGTTCCTGCCTGCGTTTCCTACTTCTGCACCAAGCCCTGAATCGCGTCCAGTTCTTTTCCCGCTTCTGCCCACTTTCCCTGCGCGCTCAATTCCCGATACCGGGTCAGATGATCGCGTATCTGTTGCAAAGTCTGTATCGCGGCGGTTGAAGGCGCGCCTGGCGTTGGTGCAGCCGGAGTCGCTGCAGCCGCGCTCTGAACAGGCGCCTCTGCGGCCGCGGGCGCAGCCTTCCCGCCCAGTTCTTCAATCAACTGCCTCAGCGCCTCTTCATACGTATCCGCATACGCCAACCGGTTTCCCATCGCCAGCGCGACTTTTTTCAACTGCGGCATGCTCGCCTGAGACGCTTGAATATAAATCGGCTGCACGTACAGAAAGCTGTTGTCGATCGGTAACACCAGCGTCTGTCCGCGCAGCACCTGCGAGCCCTGCTGGTTCCACAACGTTAGATCTTTTGAAATGTTCTGGTCCTGATTGATGCGCGCGTCGATCTGGAGCGGACCGTAAATTATGTTCTGCTTCGTGAGCTCTTCAAACACCAGCTCGCCCAAGTGCCCGCCGTCGCAGCGCGCGTACATCACACCGATGAGGTTGTCTTTGTTCGCCGGCGTGAATGTCGTAATCAGCATGAACTCTGGCGTGTTGCTTTCCGGCAACGTCGCCACCACATAGGTTGGCGAAACCGGCGACCCGGGCGCCTGTCCGGTTCCCGTCTTGGCTAAGTCCCACAAATCCGCACGATTGTAGAACGCTTCCGCATCGCGCATGTGAAACGTGCGATACATCTCGGCCTGTACGCTGAACAAAGTCTCGGGATATCGCGCATGCGCCCGCAGGTCCGCCGGCATCTGCGAAACCGGCTTAAACAACTTCGGAAATAATCGGCCGTACGCCTGGATCAGGATGTCGCCCGGATCGAACACATACAGGTTCGTCTCGCCCGTATACGCATCGATTGTTGCTTTGATCGAATTGCGCATGTAGTTGATCGGCCCGTTCGGCAAATCCACTTCGCGTGAGTAGGGATGCGCGTTCGACGTCATGTAGCCGTCGATAATCCAAACCAGATGGCCCGAGTCGGTCAGCACCAGGTAAGGATCGCTGTCCAGCGTCAAAAACCCTGCAAGAGTCGAAAGCCGGTCGAGAATCGGCCGATGAATCATCATCCGGCTGTGATCGGTGAAGTAACTCGTCAGCAGTACGTTGAGGTCGCCATAGTTGATCGCCGCGGCCAAACGCATCAGTCCGGAGATCGGAAATCCGCCCGTTCCCGCGTACGCCGTATACCGGCTCTCTGCGCCGAAGGGATAGTTGAATTCCTGCTGCTTCGTGTCTACGTACACCGGCTCGTGGGCGACTTCGCTGAAGTAAATCTCCGGCCGTGTGAACTTCAGGCTGGGCGACGTCACCACAGGCGGCGCGTCTTTTACAAACAGCACCGGCAAGCCGTCGGGGGTGATCCGGTTGGATTCCGCCATCACAATGCCATAGCCGTGCGTGTACATCAAGTGTGTGTTCACCCACCGCCCGCCGGCTGCCCCGAGCTGCCTGATCTCCAACTCGCGCGGCGCAATCAACACTTGCCGCAATTGGCCGTCGATGATATACCGATCGACATCGGTATCCATGTACACGTACGGCCGCAGCGGCTGTATCTGCGAAATCGTGTCGTGAAACGCGCGCCAATCCCACAGCCGCACATTGTCGAGCAGCGGCTGATGCGACGCATAATCGAACGGCATCTCCGGCACGGCCTCGAGCGTCGTCTCTTTCACTCGCTGATTCAATCCGTAAGCCGTTCGCGTCGCTTCAATATGATGCTGAATATACGGTCGCTCGAGCGCCAGCTCATTCGGCTTGACGTACAGGTTCGAAAGCAGCGACGGCAAGATATACCGCACCGGCAGAATGAGCAGCAGCACCAGCGCCCACTTCGCGCGATTTGCTACCACCAGCGCGGCCGCACACACCGCGCCTGCGATCATCAGCCATTGCAGCGGAAGCGCAACGTGATCGGCCACCCAATCCACTCCCACCAGATACGCGCCGTGATCCTCCAACAGCATCCCGTAGCGGCTGAAATAGAACTTCATCGCAAAGCCCACCAGCAGGATCGCCGCCACCAGCCGAACGAATTTCGAATTGAATGTTGAGCCGAAATCCAGTTCTTTTTCGAATTCGAATCGTCCCGCCTGCAGATTCGGAATCCGGCTGCTCAGATTCTCGAGATTCGATGCCAGCCAATAAATAATCAGCGACAGCACTGCGCACGTCAGCACCACGTTCAGTAGCACGCGGTAAAACGGCAGGCCGAAGAAGTAGAAGTGCAGCGGCTCGTGGAAGATCGGATCGACGTATTCGCCCGCGACCATCGGCAGGCGCAGACCGCCGAAATAACGAACGACCGTCCAGCTGTCGACCGTTGCATTCGCGGCCACAATCGCGACCACGAAAAACACCACTAGCGCCAGCCGGCTAAACCATCTGCGCCGCACAAATCCGAAGACCGGCGCGTCCGTATTGCGCCGGAAACCCAAGTGGAAAGCAATCCAAAATGCCAGGAAGAAGAGGATGATCGCGAGGACAATCGGCCCGGTGCCGTATACCCAGAGACTGATCCAGGTATCAAGTTGGCCCATCGCCGACCACCACGAGTAATCGATCAGCGTGGAGGCGATCCAGCGCGAGCACAGCAGAATGACGAGCAGCAGGACGACAACGGAGATCAGCTTTGCGCGCCGCTTCTCTCGCTGCCCGATGTATCTCGTTTCAGGTGGCAGACAGCGCTAGTATACCGGAGTTCGCATCCCGCTTGGCTCCGTGCCCGTTTTCCTGCAGCAGCGCCATAAGGCCTTTTGTCACATCGTTGAAAACTTTGCGCCGGCGATGGACGATACGCACGGGCCGGTACAGCTCTGCGGGTTCGAGGCGCAAGGCTTTCATGCGCCCTTGCGCCAGGTCTTCGCGCATTACTCGTTTCGGTAGGATGCTGATGCCCGCGGCATGCGCTACCGCTTCCTTGATCATCTGCAGATTGTCGAAATGCAGCGTCAGGTCTACGCTCACTTTGTGATCGCGCAGATAGCGCTCGATCTGATCGGAAATCGGCAGATCGTCGTCGAATCCGATAAATGCCTCCCCTTCGAGCGCCCCCGCGGGAACCGACCTGCGCTTAGCCAGACGATGTTCCGGCGCTACTGCAACCACCATCTCCTCATCGCGCCAGGGCAGCGCAACGATTTCGCGGGAAGATTCGGCATAGCTCATCAATCCCAAATCGGCTTGATCTTCTTCCACCGCCTGCCACACCCGTTCCGGCCTGAGATAGGAAACCTGCAGCTCCCCTTCCGGAAACCGCCGCTCGAAACGCTCTTCAATCTCCGACATCTCCGAAAGCTGAACCGAGTAAATGGCTGCGATTCGCGCGACCCCGTTAAATTGCTTTTTCAAAAGATCGAGCGAGGCCTCTAGCTCGTCGTGCCGTCTTAACACATCCCGGCAATAATCGATGTACAGCTTGCCGGCCGCGGTCACCGAAAGCGGGCGCGTACTGCGATCGAACAGCTCGATCCCCAACTCGCGCTCCAGTTCCTGAATCTTCTGGCTGGCCCCCGATTGACTGAGGTCGTGTACGCGAGCCGCCTTGCTGACATTTCGAAAGTGAGCTACATCGCGGATTAAACGAAGATTCGCTACGGTCACGACCCTTCTACCGTATCATAAGTTTTTCTGATTGTGTAGTCCTATAAATTCGATTTGACTGATAGTACCTCGCCGGTTATAGTAAAGACTCAATCCCCTCTCTCTCGAAGAGAGATGGACGTGTACCCAGTGGAATTTACCAGTCAATTACCCGGGCCTCAGGGACTTTACGATCCTCGAAACGAGCACGATGCTTGCGGGATCGGCTTCGTCGCGAACATAAAAGGCGAGCCTTCGCACGACATTGTTCTCAAGGGCTTGGAAATCCTGGTGAATCTCGCGCATCGCGGCGCCTGCGGCTGCGATGCGGAGACCGGCGACGGCGCGGGCGTGCTGATCCAGATTCCGCACGAATTCTTTGCCAAAGAAACCGCAACTCTCGGCTTTTCTCTGCCTCCGCGCGGCGAATACGCGGTGGCCATGTGCTTCCTGCCGGTTGAACATCAGCAGCGGCTCGCCTGCGAAGGTCTGCTTGAAAAAGTTTCCCGCGAAGAGGGATTAACGGTTCTCGGTTGGCGCGATGCGCCGGTGCAGGTAGACGCCATCGGCCGCGTGGCTCGCGCTTCGCAGCCTTACATTGAGCAGTTTTTTGTGGGCCGTCCCGCTGCGATGACGCAGGATCAGTTCGAACGCAAACTTTACGTCGTGCGCAAACGAGTCGAAGCGCTGGTCGCCGCATCCGATCTGCGCGAACGGAGCTTCTTCTATATCCCATCCTTCTCCTCGCGCACCATCATCTATAAAGGCCTGCTGCTTGCACATCAGATCGGCGAGTTCTATAACGAACTGCTCGACCCCGCGACCAAAAGCGCGCTATGTCTCGTGCATCAGCGCTTCTCGACCAATACGTTTCCCACCTGGCAGCTCGCTCATCCGTTCCGCTATCTCTGCCACAACGGCGAAATCAATACCATTCGCGGCAACACGAACTGGTTGACGGCCCGGCAATCGGTGATGTCATCGCCGCTGTTCGACGATGTCACCAAGCTCTTTCCCGTAATTCAGGACGGCGTGAGCGATTCGGCCGCGCTCGACAACGCAGTCGAGCTGCTGACCATGTCCGGGCGCTCGCTGCCGCACGTGATGGCGATGCTGATCCCCGAAGCCTGGGACAATCACCCGACCATGCCGGCGGAAAAGAAGGCTTTTTATGAGTACCATGCTTCGCTGACGGAGCCCTGGGATGGCCCCGCCGCGGTGGCGTTCAGCGATGGCCGGATAATCGGCGCAACGCTCGACCGCAACGGCCTGCGCCCGGCGCGCTACCTGGTCACCAAGGACGGCTTGCTCGTGATGGCATCCGAAGCCGGCGTGCTGCTGTTCCGGGCTGAACAGATCGAATACAAAGGCAGGCTGCAACCCGGCAAAATGCTGCTGGTCGACCTGGAGCAGCGCCGCATCGTTCCCGATAAGGAGATCAAGAAACAGCTCGCTTCGCGCCAGCCGTATGGCGAGTGGCTCGAGAAAAATCAAATCACGCTCGAATCGCTGCCGGAACCGACACGGATTCAGGGCGCGGATCATGAAACGGTGCTGCAGCGCCAGCGCTGTTTCGGCTACACGGACGAAGATCTGCGGTTCTTGATCGCGCCAATGGCGATTGATGGCCAGGAAGCCGTCGGCTCCATGGGAACCGATACGCCGCTTGCTTGTCTCTCCGACAAGCCGCAGTTGCTCTTCAACTACTTCAAGCAACTTTTCGCGCAGGTGACGAACCCGCCCGTCGATCCGATTCGCGAAGAGATGGTGATGTCGCTCACCAGTTACATCGGCAACGAGCGGAACATCCTGACCGAAACGCCCGAGCATTGCCACACGCTCAAAATGCCGCATCCGGTGCTGACCAACCGCGATCTCGAAAAGCTACGGCGCGTCTCGCGCGGCGATCTGCTCGCTTCCACTCTGCCAACGACCTTCAGCGTGCATGAAGGCGAAATCGGGCTGAAGCGTGCGCTGAACAGTTTGTGCCGCCGAGCTTCGCTCGCCATCAAAGCCGGCTACACGCTGCTGATTCTTTCCGATCGTGGAATCGACGACGAGTTTGCGCCCATTCCGTCATTACTGGCGCTCACCGCCGTCCACAATCACCTGGTGCGTGAAGGAACGCGCACCGGTGTTGCGCTCATCATTGAATCGGGCGAGCCGCGCGAGGTGATGCACTTCTGCCTGCTCATCGGTTACGGTGCGAGTGCGATTAATCCGTATCTGGCAATCGAAACCATTGAGGAAATGGCCGCGGCAGGCGAGCTATCCGGCGGGATTGCGCCCGAAACCGCCGTCAAGAACTACATCAAAGCCATCAACAAGGGCCTCTTGAAAGTGGCTTCGAAGATGGGGATCTCGACGCTGCAGAGCTATCGCGGCGCGCAGGTGTTTGAAGCCATCGGTTTGAACAGAGATCTGATCGAGAAGTACTTCACCGGCACGCATTCACGGATTGAAGGCGTCGGATTGGACGTGCTGGCGAAAGAGGCGATCGCCAAACACGATTTCGCATTCCGCCCAGTGTCGGATTCAGAAACCGAGCTAGCCGTCGGCGGCAATTACCAATACCGCGCTAATGGCGAGTATCATCTGTTAAACCCGCAGACCGTTAGCAAGCTGCAGCATTCGGTGCGGCAACAGAGCTTCGCGACCTTTCAGGAATACACGCACCTTGTAGACGACCAGAATGATCGGCTCTACACGCTGCGCGGCTTGATGCGGTTGAAGACGGTTCCGACGCCGATTCCGCTCGATGAAGTCGAGCCGGCGAGCGAAATCGTGAAGCGCTTTGCAACCGGCGCCATGTCGTTCGGGTCCATCAGCGCCGAAGCGCACGAAACGCTTGCCATCGCCATGAATCGCATCGGCGGTCGCTCGAACACAGGCGAGGGCGGGGAAGACGAAGCTCGGTTTATTCCGCTTCCGAACGGCGATTCCAAGCGCAGCGCGATCAAACAAGTGGCCTCCGGCCGCTTCGGAGTGACGACACATTATCTAATCAACGCCGAAGAGCTGCAGATCAAAATTGCCCAGGGCGCGAAGCCGGGCGAAGGCGGGCAGTTGCCTGGACATAAGGTCGACGCGACGATTGCGCGCGTGCGGCACTCGATTCCGGGCGTCGGCCTCATATCGCCGCCGCCGCATCACGATATCTACTCGATCGAAGATCTTTCGCAGTTGATTTACGACTTGAAAAACGTCAATCCATCGGCTCGCATTTCGGTGAAACTGGTCGCCGAAGTGGGCGTGGGAACGGTGGCCGCGGGCGTTTCGAAGGCGCATGCCGATGTGGTGCTCATCAGCGGTCACGATGGGGGAACCGGAGCGTCGCCGCTCACTTCGATCAAGCATGCGGGAATCCCGTGGGAATTGGGACTTGCGGAGACGCAGCAGGTGCTGGTTATGAACGACCTGCGCAGCCGCATTCGCGTGCAGGTGGATGGGAAACTGCAAACCGGGCGCGACGTGGTGCTTGCGGCGCTCTTAGGGGCCGAAGAATTCGGATTTTCGACTGCGCCGCTCGTCGCGCTGGGCTGCATCATGATGCGCAAGTGCCATCTGAATACCTGTCCGGTGGGCGTTGCGACACAGAACCCAGAGCTACGCAAGAAGTTCGCAGGGACGCCCGAGCACGTCATCAATTTCTTCTTCTACATCGCCGAGGAAGTGCGCGCCTGGATGGCCAAACTCGGCTTCCGCACCATGAACGAGATGATCGGGCGCGTGGACATGATCGAAATCCGCGAAGCGATCGAGCATTGGAAAGCGCGCGGTCTCGACTTTTCTTCGATTCTTTACAATCCGCAGGTGCCGGGACGCGTGGGACGGCGCTGTCTCATCGCGCAGGACCATGGGCTGCATGAAGCGCTCGATTACGCGCTGATGGATCTGGCGAAACGTGCCATTGAGAATGGCGAGCGCACCGACTTTCACATGCCGATCCGCAATGTGCATCGTACGGTCGGGGCAATGCTCTCGGGCGAAATTGCGCGGCGGCACGGATCGGAGGGTCTGGCCGACGATTCGATTACGGTAAGCTTCAGCGGCTCCGCAGGGCAGAGCTTCGGGGCGTTTTTGGCCAAAGGCGTCACGCTGGTGCTTGAAGGCGAGGCCAACGATTACGTCGGCAAGGGACTTTCGGGCGGCAAAATCGTCGTGTTTCCGCCGAGAAATTCGACGTTCGCTCCGGAAGAAAATATTTTGATCGGCAACACGGTGCTTTACGGCGCAACCAGCGGTGAGGCCTACTTCAACGGCGTTGCGGGCGAGCGTTTTGCGGTGCGCAATTCCGGCGCGACCACCGTGGTCGAAGGCGTCGGCGATCATGCCTGCGAATACATGACGCGGGGAACGGTGGTAGTGCTCGGGAGAACAGGGCGCAACTTCGCGGCGGGGATGAGCGGCGGGCTCGCTTATGTGTACGATCCCTCGGGCGAGTTTGTGCGCGTGCGCTGCAACCCGGGCGGCGTCGACCTGGAGCCGATCTTCGAACGCGAAGACATTCTGGTGCTCGAACGCCTGATCGCAAAGCACGTCGAATATACGGGCAGCGCTTGCGGTAAACGCATCCTGGACGGCTGGACGCACTCTTTGCGCCACTTTGTGAAGGTTTTCCCGCACGAGTATAAACGGGTGCTGGGCGTCGCGGCGCAAGACAAAACATCGGGTGTTGTTGCGCCGCCTCCGCACGCGGTCGCTGTCGGCGAGCGGATTTCGAGATAGACGCGCATGGGCAAGCTAACAGGCTTTCTCGAGTACACCCGGGAGACACCCGAGCGCCGGCCGGTGCTCGAGCGCATCAACGATTGGTTTGAGGTTTATCAGGATTTTCCGGAGCAGAAGGCGCAAAAACAGGCGGCGCGCTGCATGGATTGCGGCGTTCCTTTTTGCCATACCGGTTGCCCCGTTCACAATTTGATTCCGGATTGGAACGATTTGGTCTATCGGGGCCGCTGGCGCGAGGCGCTGCGGACCTTGCATGCGACCAATAATTTCCCCGAGTTCACCGGGCGGATCTGTCCGGCTCCTTGCGAACCGGCCTGCGTGCTGGGGATCAATGAGCTTCCGGTGACCATTAAGGCGGTCGAGCAGAGCATTATTGACCGCGGGTTTTCGGAAGGCTGGGTGCAGCCCGAGCCGCCGCGCCGGCGAACGGGCAAAAGAGTGGCGATTGTGGGATCGGGCCCGGCAGGCCTCGCGGCGGCGCAGCAACTGAACCGGGCAGGGCATTCGGTAACTGTGCTCGAAAAGCACGACCGCATCGGCGGCCTGCTGCGGTACGGCATCCCTGATTTCAAGATGGAGAAATCGGTCATCGACCGGAGGTTAGACCAGCTTCGTGCCGAAGGCATTGAGTTTCGCAGCGGCGTGCACGTTGGGGCGGACATCTCGGGCGACGAACTGGTGCGGGATTCTGATGCAGTGCTGCTGGCCGTAGGGGCCGAGCAGCCGCGCGAGCTGCCTGTCCCGGGGTGCGAGCTGAAGGGGATCCATTTCGCGATGGATTACCTGGTGCAGCAAAACAAGCGCGGAGCCGGCGAGCGGTTTGCGGAGCCGGAAGAGATTGTCGCGAACGGAAAGCGGGTGGTGATCATCGGAGGCGGCGATACGGGTGTCGATTGCCTCGGTACCGTGCACCGGCAGAGGGCCGCGTCCGTTCATCAATTGCAGATTCATCCGAGCCCGCCCGAGGACCGGCATGATTCGACCCCGTGGCCACTCTGGCCGCTGATGTTGCGCGTGGAAGCGGCGCATGAAGAAGGCGGAGTGCGCGAATGGAGCGTGCTGACGACCCATTTCAGCGGGGACGAGGAAGGTAATGTCAAAAAGCTCCACTGTGTACGGGTGGGACCCAAACCGGCACTGGAGCGCATGCCGGGAAGCGAATTCTACCTTGACGCGGACCTCGTTTTGATTGCAATCGGCTTTTCCGGTCCCGTGCGGAACGGGTTATTGGAGCAAGTGCCGTTAGAACTGGACGCGCGCGGCAACGTCAAAACCGATGCGACGTACATGACATCCATGCCCGGCGTCTTTTCAGCGGGCGACGCACGGCGCGGGCAATCACTGGTGGTTTGGGCGATTGCGGAAGGCCGTCAGGCGGCCCATCATATCGACCGATACCTGACGGGCGAAAGCCAGTTAGCGGTTTAGCCGACTACTTCTTCGACGACTTAGCCGTTTTCGCGAGTTCCGGCTGCGCCGCCGCAATGGCGGGCATCGCGGGGAAGCGCACGTGGTCGCCGATCATGCTGGCCATGGCGTGGACTTCGAGGCCTTCGGCTTCCTTGGTGAAGAGGAGGCAGCCGCGCTGGTTGTCGAAGTCGGCCTGGACCCAATCGCCGCCGCTGACCTGGCTGGTTGCCATGAGGTTCGACAGCGGATGCACCAGCAGGCGCTCAATGGCGCGCTTGAGATGGCGGGCGCCGTATTTGACGTCCGTACCTTCGTTCAGCAGAAACTCCTTGCCGGCATCGGAAACGGTGATGACAAATGACTTTTCAGTGGGCGACAGGAAAATTCGCTGCTGCACCTGGCCGAGTTCGAGATCGAGGATGCGCCGCAGCTCGGGTTCGCCGAGCGACTTGAAGACGACGACCTTATCGATACGGTTCATGAACTCGGGCGTGAATTTGCGGCGAGCGGCTTCGACGCCGCTGCGGGATATTTTCTTGGTGAGCTCTTCGCTCACCGGACCGTTTTCGACGGTTGCCGTGTTGCGCTGGAAGCCGAGCTTCGGCGCGACCAGGGCGGTCATCTCGCTCGCGCCGAGATTGCTGGTCATGAAGATCATGGCGCGCGAGAAATCCACCTTGCGGTTGTCCCCGAGCGTGAGCGTGGCTTTATCCAGGATCCCGAGCAGCAGGTTCCAGAGAGCGTCGCTCGCTTTTTCTATCTCATCGAACAGAATGAAGCTGAGCTTTACCGTATCCGTGTGGTGCTGGTTGATGACCTCCTGGCTGAGCAGCGGATGCGTCTCGCGATGGCCGAGATAGCCGGGAGGGGAGCCGATCAGCTTTGCGATCTCGTGGCTGTGCTGAAACTCCGCGCAATCGATCTTGATGACCGCGCGCGGGTTGTGCACCAACGCCTCGGCGGTGGCCTCGACGGTGCGCGTTTTACCCGAGCCGGTAGGGCCGAGGAACAAAAAATTGCCCACCGGACGGCCGGGCGCCGACAGTCCGGTGATGTGCATCTGATAGATGTTCACGATCTGCTCGACGGCCTCGTCCTGGCCGACCACCAGCCTCATCAAGGTCTTCTCTAATGATTCGGCGTCCTTACCGGTTCTGGTAGGATCGAGCACTTTTCTTAACCGGCTCATATGCGTTGATCCCTCTTTTCCCTACTCGACTTGGAGCAAACGGTGTTCCAAAGGCGTGCACGTTGCGTCCTGCGCTCCTCATCGGTAGTGAGGCTACTGTCGATGATGAACCGAAAGTACTGTCCCTGCATCGGGCTTTTCTGATTAGTTCTTCTGCGGTCTGGAAGGTCTCACTTCAACGCGACTAATTAACGTGCGAGCCGGCATGCGCAGGATGCTGAGCACGATTTCAGCGATATCTTCGGGCGCGATTTTCCAATCGGACCGGTGCTTGCCTTCCTGGCCGCCGAAAGCGGTATCGACGCTACCGGGCATGATGTAGCTCACCCGGACGTTATCGTTGCGGTGGTCGAGCATCATGGCTTCAGTAAAGCCGTTCAGCCCGAACTTGGATGCGTTATACGCGGCGCCGCCGGCAAAAGGGTTCTTACCGGCGAGGCTGCTGATGTTGATCACCGAACCGCCGCGCGCCTGGTGAAAGCGCTCCAGCGCTTCGCGGCTGCAATAGAACACGCCGGACAGATTGGTGCCGATGATGTTGTTCCACTCCTTGATCGTCAACTCGGCGGTGGCGCGGAAGACACCGCTTCCGGCGTTATTAATGAGAATGTCGAGACCGCCGAGCTGCTGGTCTGCGAAGCGGAACAGCGCGGCCACTTGCTCGGCGTCGCTCACATCGGTGACGTGGCCGGCGACCGTGCTGTTTCCGGCGTTGCGTTTCAGATCGGCGACAGCGCGATCCAGCTGGCTTTGATCGCGGGCGCAGATGACGACATTTGCGCCGTTTGCGAGAAGCGCCCTGGCGACTTCCAGGCCGATGCCCTTCGAGCCTCCCGTGACCACCGCTCGCTTTCCGGCTAAAAGGCCGTTCATAAAGCCAAGTACACTCCCCTCAGCCGGGCTGGCGATTGCAATACAGCTTCTCGCGCGAATGAAAACCCGGCGCAAACAACGAACGCTGCTTAAGTTTAAGGATCAGGGTACAACAAATTTGTCGAAAATGTTGCCGTGAATTCTCCGCAATGCAAGCGCGAAATCCCGTTTTCCACAAGCATTTAGGCGTCTGTGGGAAGTTTTGAGGCACTGCAGTGTCGAGACGCGATGAAGTCACTGGTATCATGCATCGACACTTATGCGGACGCTTGCTGGTTGTTCCATTCTTATGGGCTCATTGATGCTGTTTACAGCCGCGGGAAGATGGAATCCGCGTGCGCCAGAGCCGACCAAGCCGGTGTTTCAATTGAAACAAGTCATGGTCCCGATGCGGGACGGCATCCGGCTACAGACGGTGATCCTCACGCCCGTTTCGCAGAAGGAGCCGTTGCCGATTCTTTTGCAAAGGACGCCGTACGGCGTGCCGGACAAGGCACCGCCGAAGGTGCCGGCCAACTACAAAGAGCTGGCGCAGGACGGCTACATTTTTGTCTTTCAAAACCTGCGCGGGCGGTTCAAATCGGAAGGCACGTTCCAGCTTTCGTCCTGGGTTGATTTAAACGACCCGAAAGCGACGAATGAGACTACCGATGCCTATGACACGATCGACTGGCTCGTCAAGAACGTGCCGAATAATAACGGCCGGGTGGGCATCTTCGGCGTGTCGTATCTGGGCCTCACGGCGGGAATGACGCTGCTGCATCCGCATCCGGCTCTGAAGGCTGTCTCCGAGCAGGCGGCTCCGGTGGATCAATGGATGAATGACGATATGCACCGCTATGGGGCGCTGCGGCTGAGTTACGCGCTGGAGTACTCCGTTATGGAGCAGGCCGACAAGAACAAGAACACGCACTTCGATTTCGACACCTACGACACCTATGAGTGGTACCGGAAGCTGGGGCCGGATGCGGATGTGAATGCGAAATATCTGCACGGGACGGTGCCGTACTGGAATGACATGGTGGAGCACCCCAACTACGATGGATTTTGGAAGCGCGAGGCGTGGGTTCGGCAATTGCATTCGAGCCCCGTGCCGAACCTGAACGTGGCGGGATTTTGGGACCAGGAAGACCCGTGGGGGCCGTGGATGATTTTCAGGAACTCGGAGGAGAACGACGCGCAGGCGCACAACTTCATGGTGGCGGGGCCGTGGTATCACGGCGAGTGGCAGAGCGAGGAAGGATCGTCAATCGGCGAGATTCCGTTCGGTGGGCATGCGACCGCGCGCGAGTTTCGGGAGCACATCGAAGCGCCGTTCTTCCGCTATTACCTGCACGGGGAGGGCGCGAAGTTCGCATGGAAGGCGAGCACGTTTGAATCGGGATCGAACACCTGGCATACGTATGAGCAATGGCCGCCGAGCGAGGCCAAGCGGGAGAATCTCTACCTTCATGCCGATGGGACGTTGTCGTTCGATGCGCCCGGGAGCGATTCGGCCGAGTTTGCCCAGTACATCTCCGATCCGGCGAATCCGGTTCCGTACCGCCGCCGGCCGATTTCGCCGACCTACCCGGGGGGCGACTGGCGCACCTGGGAGGTGCAGGACCAGCGCTTCGGGGACGACCGGCCGGATGTGGCGGAGTTTGTAAGCGCGCCGCTCGATCGCAACATTACGGTCACTGGGCCATTGAGCGCGGAGTTGTTTGCTTCGACCTCGGGGACAGATAGCGACTTTATCGTGAAGCTGATTGATGTGTATCCGGAGCATGCGGTACAGAATCCGTGGAAGGCAGACGAAGGCCCCGCGCCCGGCGAATATGCGAAATCGCTCAATGGGTATGAGCTGCCAATTGCGATGGAGGTGCGGCGCGGAAGATACAACGAGAGCTACGAAAACCCTCGCGCTTTGATGCCGAATGAGCCGACGAAGTTCGTGATTCCGCTGCGGGACCACGATCACGTGTTTCTGCGTGGGCATCGCATCATGGTGCAGGTGCAATCGACCTGGTTTCCGGTGATCGACCGGAATCCACAGCGGTTTGTAGCGAGCATCTATTTAGCGAAGCCGAGCGATTTCGTCATCGCGACGCAGCGGATCTATTGCTCGGCGAAATTGCCGTCGCATGTGGAACTGCCCGTGATGCGTTGAGAACGGCTCTTGCTTGCGCAAAGATCATGCGCGCAAAAGCGGGTTACCATACAGGTGAGTGACCGAGGCAAGCGGGAGGGCCAAGATTCTCGAGCCGGCTGGCATGGCGCGAAAGGAGCGCCATGAGCGATAACGGGAGTGGTCGTCTGGACCGTATCGAAGCGATTCTGGACCGAGTGGGCGAACGGCTCGATAAGGTCGGCGAGCGGCTGGACAATATGGGCGAACGGCTCGACAGAGTTGCCACGATGGGCTATCTCCACGATGAGCGGCTTTCGCGGATCGAAGCGCTGCAGGAAGAAAACGAGCAACGCTGGCGAGTGCTGCAGGAAGAGAACCAGCAGCGCTGGCGGGCGCTGCAGGAAGAGACGGCCGCGCGTTCGAAAGAGACGAGCAATAGCGTTCAATCGCTCGTTGGCGCGATCCGCGATTTGATCGACCGCATCCCGCCCGAAATTCTGCGCTGAACCGCCTCAATCGCGCCGGTTAACCTTTCCGCAGTTTCGGGTCGATGCGCTCCGCCCCGACATAGGGTTGCAAAGCGGCGGGGATCTCGACGCTTCCGTCGCGCTGCTGATAATTTTCGATGATTGCGACCCAGGTGCGGCCGATGGCGAGACCGCTGCCGTTCAGGGTGTGTACGAAATCGGCTTTGCCCTTCGGGGGTTTGTAGCGAATTTGCGCGCGGCGGGCCTGGAAGGCTTCGAAATTCGAGCAGGAAGAGATCTCTTTGTATGCATTCAGGCCGGGAAGCCAGACCTCGATGTCGTAGGTTTTCGCTGAGCTGAAACCCATGTCGCCGGTGGAAAGAACGACGGTGCGATAGGGCAGGCCGAGCCGCTGCAAAACATTTTCAGCATCGCGCGTGAGCTTTTCGTGCTCGTCGTTCGACTGCTCCGGGCGAGTGAATTTCACGAGTTCGACTTTCTGGAACTGGTGCTGGCGGATGATGCCGCGCACATCGCGGCCGTACGAGCCTGCTTCGCTGCGGAAGCAGGGCGTGTAAGCGCAGAGCGAGATCGGCAGATCGTCACTGGCCAACGTCTCGTCGCGAAAAAGATTGGTCACCGGCACTTCGGCGGTGGGCGCGAGCCACAGATCGTGGCCTTTGATCTCGAACGAATCTTCCGCAAACTTGGGAAGCTGGCCGGTGCCATAGAGACTTGCGGAGTTGATCAGAAAAGGCGGCAACACCTCGCGATAACCGTGCTCACGGGTGTGCAGGTCGAGCATGAAATTGACGAGCGCGCGCTCGAGACGCGCTCCGAGATCCCAATATACGGCAAAACGCGCGCCCGTGATCTTTGCGGCGCGTTCGAGGTCGAGGATGCCGAGCTGCGGTCCGAGATCCCAATGCGCTTTCGGCTCAAAATCGAAATCGCGTGGATTGCCCCAGCGCCGGATTTCGACGTTTGCGGTTTCGTCACGGCCGACCGGGACGCTGTCTTGCGGCAGGTTGGGGACACGCGAGAGGAAGTCGCGAAGTTCCTTATCCAGCTGGCCTGCTTGTTCCTCGCTGTCGCGAATGGCATCATCGCCGAGGCGCACTTTCTGCTGCAGAAGGGAAGTGTCCTCGCCGCCCTTGCGCATCCTGCCGATCTCAGCGGTCATGCGGTTGCGCTCGGATTTGTAGTTTTCGCTCTGAGTAATCCAGTTGCGGCGATCGTTGTCAAGTTGCTGGAACGCGTCCACGTCGAGCGCATAACCGCGGGCCGCCAGGCGCTCGCGTATGGAGTCAAGATGAGTGCGGAAAAAATTGAGATCGTGCATTCCCGGCGCGCAATCAGGAACGCCTGTCGAGCGGGATCCAACGTTGGCCATCGGGCGCGCCGGTGTAATCGGCACGCGGGCGAATCAGGCGATTGTTGCGGTATTGCTCGAGGATGTGCGCGGTCCAGCCGGACATGCGGCTGACGGCGAAGATGGGAGTGAAAAGGTCGACCGGGATGCCCAGCGAGTAGTACGTGGATGCCGAGTAGAAATCCACGTTGGCGTTGAGGCCCTTGAGTTCGCAGACGGTCTGCTCAACGCGGGCGGATTTTTCGAACAGGTCTTCGTGCCCGGTGCGGCGGCCGAGCTCCTGGCTGAGCTTCTTGAGGTGAATGGCGCGCGGGTCGAGCACGTGATAAACGCGATGGCCGAACCCCGGGACTTTCACTTTGTTCTCAAGATCGTGTTTGACCTTCTGTACTGCGTCCTCGGGCGACTTTGTCGCCAGCAGCAGTTGAATGACCGCTTCGTTTGCGCCTCCGTGCAGCGGACCTTTGAGGGCTCCGATCGCCGAGGTCACCGCGGAGTAGATGTCGGAGAGCGTGGCGGCCGTGACGCGCGCGGCGAAGGTGGATGCGTTCAGCTCGTGATCGGCGTGCAGGATGAGCGCGATATCGAAAACATGCTCCATCACCTCGTCCGGTTTCTTGCCGGTGAGCGCATACAGGAAGTTCGCGGCGTAGCCGAGCGAGGCGTCGCCGGGCACGGTCTGTTTGCCGTTGCGCAGGCGATCATAGCTGGTCACGATGGTGGAGATGCGCGCCATCAGCTTCACGGCTTTCTTGACGCTCGATTCGATCGAGTTCTCCCGCACGAGCGGATCGTAGAGGCTCAGCATGGACACCGCGGTGCGCAGGACGTCCATGGCGGGAGCGCCTTTCGGGGCATTTTTGAGGAAGTCAATAACTTCGGCGGGCAAGTCGCGTTCGGCGACTAGGGAGGATTTCAGCTCCTGGAGCTGGCTGCGGTTTGGCAGCTTGCCGTTCCAGAGCAGATAAATGACCTCTTCGAAGGTGGCGTTTTCGGCCAGCGTGTTGATGTTGTATCCGAAGTAGCTGAGGACGCCGTGATCGCCATCGATAAAGCAGATTTTGGACGACGTGGCGACTACGCCTTCGAGACCGGCTCCAGCGACTGGCATGGAATTGTGGTTTTTGCTCCCGATTTGATTTTATAACCGGGTCGACATTGGTCTGAGAAGCGGCGGCCCGATGCTAGAGTAAGTCTGTCTGGAGAACGGATTGCGGTGCTTCGTAACGGGATGCGCGGGCTTTATCGGCAGCAATTTGACGGATCGACTGCTGGCGCTGGGATATGAGGTCACCGGGTTCGATAATCTGTCGACGGGCCGGCTTGCATTTTTGAGCGAGGCGCTCTGCAATGAGCGATTCAGGCTCATCGAAGGCGACCTGCTGGATGCGCCGCCGCTTGCTCGGGCGATCGCGGGCAGTGACATCGTTTTTCATCTTGCGGCGAATGCCGATGTGCGGTTTGGGACGGAGCATCCGACCAGGGACCTGCACCAAAATACAATTGCGACCGTAAATGTTCTGGAGGCAATGCGGGCGGCTGGAGTGCGGCGGATCGCATTCGCTTCGACCGGCTCGGTCTATGGCGAAGCGCAGGTAATTCCGACCCCCGAAGATCACCCGTTTCCGCTGCAAACGTCCTTATATGCCGCTTCGAAGGTAGCAGCCGAGGGATTCATCGAGGCTTATTGCGAAGGCTTCGGGATGCAAGGGATTATTTTCCGGTTCGTCTCGATCCTGGGCGAGCGCTACACGCACGGGCATGTCTTCGATTTCTATAAGCAATTGCGCGACCATCCGGAGGTGCTGCATGTTTTGGGAAATGGGAAGCAGCGGAAATCATACCTGTACGTCCAGGATTGCGTCGATGCCATTCTTACGGCGATTCAAAAATGCAATTCGAAAGCTACCGTTCTGAATCTCGGGACGGATGAGTACTGCGAGGTGAACGATTCGATAGGCTGGATCTCGAAGGAGCTGGGCCTAGAGCCCGAACGCCGTTATACGGGAGGGGAGCGGGGGTGGATTGGAGACAATCCATTTATTTTTCTCGACTGTTCGGCGGCCCGCAGGCTCGGATGGGGACCCGCGCGGAGTATCCGGGAGAGCGTGGTTCGAACCGTTCAATATCTGCGCACTCACCCGGAGCTTTTCGAGGGCCGGGAATGAGCGCTGAGGTACTGACTTGCAAAATATGCTTATCGCCGGCTCAATATATCGGTACTAAGAAAGGTAAGTTCAGGCCGGTCGATTTCGAGTTTTATCGCTGCGAGCAGTGCGGGTTTATCTTTCTACGCAATCCATGGTTGGATTTTAAGGAGATTTACTCGGAAGATTATTACAAGGGATTGGGTGCAGATCCTTCAGCGGACTATTACTTTGAATTACAGCAGCCCGGCAAAACGCTGCGGCAATACGAATGGGCGGGAATTCTGCGAGTAGTCGAATCTTGTATGGACGTGACGCCACAAACTCGCTGGCTTGATTTCGGCTGTGGAAATGGCGGATTGGTGCGGTATTGCAGGGAGCGCGGGCGGTGCGAAGCTTGGGGATATGACCAGGGTTGGATCACAGAAGAAGCCTCAAAGACTGGGATACCGATCCTTTCGCCGGCGGCTCTTGCAGCATCGCGCGGATCGTTCGATGTGGTGACTGCGATTGAGGTATTGGAACACTTGCCTGATCCGGTGGCCGAGTTGCGGAAAATACGTTCGTTATTGCGCCCGGGCGGTTTATTCTTCTTTACAACCGGCAATGCGGCGCCGCATCGAGCGAGCCTATTCGAATGGGCCTATGTGGTGCCTGAGGTGCACATGAGCTACTTTGAACCGCGCACGCTGGCGAGAGCGTTAGCGGCTGCCGGTTTGCGTCCGGAATTTCGAGGTCTTCTGCCGGGGCACGGCCATATCATTCGTTATAAGGTGCTGAAGACGCTCGGGTTCCGGAGACCTTCAGTGCTGGAAAAGTGGCTGCCTTGGAAGCTGCTGGCGAAAATTGTGGATGCGCGATACCAAGTCACGGCGCAGCCGATCGGTTGGGCGGCCTAGTTCGTGATTATTACACGAAGCCCATTGCGCATTTCGCTTGGCGGCGGCGGCACGGATCTGCCTTCCTATTATCGCGAGCACGGCGGATTCGTGGTTGCTGCGGCCATCGATAAGTATGTCTATATAACTCTTCATCAAACATTTTTCGAAGACCTGATTATCAAGTATTCACGCATCGAACGTGTGCGAAGCCTGGAACAAATTCAGCATCCATTGATTCGAGAAGCATTGCGGCTCGCGGACCAGGAGGCGAATTACTTGGAAATCGCGAGTATGTCTGATATTCCGGCAGGCACGGGCCTGGGCTCGAGCGGCAGCTTCGTCACTGCGCTGTTACATGCACTGCACAGGCATACAAATACGATCGTGCCCAAGGAGGAGCTCGCCGAACTAGCGTGTTACATCGAAATCGAACGATTGCGCGAGCCAGTTGGAAAGCAGGACCAATATATTGCCGTCTTTGGCGGGATCACGTGCTTCGAGTTCCACAAGGATGACAATGTCGATGTAAATCCGTTGAAGATCGGAACGGAGACGCTGGCGAACCTAGAAGATAATCTGGCTTTGTTCTACACGGGCTACACGCGCTCGGCTTCGGAGATTCTGAGCGATCAGGATAAGAAGAGCAGGCAGCAGGACCAGGCGATGCTCGACAATCTGCATTTTGTCAAGGCGCTTGGAATGGAGAGCAAGAAGGCGCTGGAGGCTGGCGATTTGCGGCGGTTTGCCGAAATCATGCACGTCCATTGGGAACACAAGAAGCGGCGCTCGGGCAGCATGACGAACAGCATGATTGACGATCTTTATGAGCTGGCGCGGAGAAACGGCGCGCTCGGAGGAAAATTGATCGGCGCGGGTGGCGGAGGTTTTCTGATGTTTTATACGGAAGACAAGACACGGCTGCGGCATGCGATGCGGGAAGCCGGAGCGCGCGAGCTGCGCATGCGATTCGACTTTCAAGGCACCAGCCTGGTCACGCAATCCTAACAGCCGATGCTGCCCTGTGCGATTCTCTGCGGAGGTTTGGCTACGCGGCTCCGGCCCATTACGGAGACGATTCCGAAGTCCTTGATTCCGATTCGCGGCGAGCCGTTTATCTCGCACCAATTGAAGCTATTGCGCGCGAACGGGATAGAACAGGTGGTTCTCTGCACAGGCTATCTGGGTGAAATAATCCGGGATTTCGCAGGTGATGGCTCTCAGTTCGGCTTGCACGCCCGGTATTCGTTCGATGGCGAACAACTTTTGGGAACAGCCGGCGCAATTCGGAAGGCGCTGCCGCTGCTGAGCGGTTCGTTTTTTGTGCTGTATGGGGATTCGTACTTACCTTGCGATTATCGGTCGGTTGAAAGCACTTTTGAACTTAGCGGCATGCCCGGTTTAATGACGATTTATCGCAATGACGGGCAATTTGATACGAGCAATGTGGCGGCAAGCGATGGCCGGATTGTGCGCTACGATAAACGTAATCGAACAGACGCGATGCGGTATATCGATTACGGGCTTGGTGTGTTTCGAAGCTGTGCATTCGAGCATTTGCCGGCGGACGAGCCCCGGGATCTGGCGGAAATCTATCAGGAACTGCTTCGAAAGGGCCAACTGGCTGCCTTCGAAGTGACGCAGAGATTCTATGAGATCGGGTCCGCGCAGGGCATTGCGGATCTGGAGCGATATCTGAGCGCATGAGCTTTTCCGAGCAGTTTCTTGACGAAGTGCGGGAAGTTACAAGCCAGTTAGATGCCGCTGCAATTGAACATACTGCGATGCTGCTCGCGAACATACGCAATGAAGGGGGGCGGCTGTTTATCTTGGGCGTTGGCGGGAGCGCCGCGAATGCATCTCATGCAGTGAACGACTTTCGCAAGATCACTGGAATAGAAGCCTACGCGCCCACCGATAACGTGTCTGAGTTGACGGCTCGCACCAATGACGAAGGCTGGGCTACCGTATTTGAGAAGTGGCTCGAAGTCAGCCGCTTGAGCAGCCATGACGGAATTCTGGTGCTTTCCGTGGGCGGAGGAAACCTTGAAAAGCAGGTGAGCCCGAATCTGGTGCGCGCGCTCGACTACGCGCGTTCAGCTGGGACAAAGATTATGGGCATTGTCGGCCGGGACGGCGGTTATACAAAGAAGGTCGCGGATGCTTGCGTATTAGTGCCGGTGGTGAACCCGGCGCATGTTACTCCTCATTCGGAGGCTTTTCAGGCGATCGTCTGGCACTTACTCGTATCGCATCCCGCACTCAAAGCGGGAGCGACGCGATGGGAGTCGATTTGAGGCGGGCCGTGTTTTTGGATCGCGACGGTGTGATTAATGAAGCTGTCGTGCGCGGTGGAAAGCCATATCCGCCGGCTTCGCCTGCTGAAACGGTCATTGCGGACGGAGCGGAAGAGTCGCTCGAGCGCTTGAAAGACGCTGGATGGCTGCTTGTCGTGGTGACGAATCAGCCGGATGTCGGGCGGGGGACGACGACGAGAGAGAGCGTCGAAGAAATCAACGGGTTGCTTGCCCGAAGGCTTCCGATCGATTCTTTTTCCGTCTGCTATCACCGCGACGAAGACCAATGCGCCTGCCGAAAGCCGCAGCCTGGGTTGGTTCTGGAAGCGGCGAGGAGGTTCGGCATCGACCTGGGCGCCAGCTATTTGGTCGGTGACCGGTGGCGCGACATGGCGGCGGGAGTGGCTGCGGGTTGCAAGACCGTCTTCATCGACCATGGTTACAATGAGCGGGGTCCCGTTGCCGAACCCGATATTCGCGTCCGTTCACTTCCCGACGCCGTTGACAGGATTCTCGAAGAGGTGAAGTCAAACTGAGTTGTCTGAGTGATCTTCGGGTAAAAATTTTCGCTGATGGCGCGAATCTGGACGAGATATGCGCGATGTACCAAAACCCGCTCATCTCGGGGTTTACGACGAATCCAACGTTGATGCGGAAAGCCGGCGTAACGGAGTACGAACGATTCGCGCGAGATGTGCTGGCTACGATTCCCGATCGTCCTGTTTCGTTTGAGGTGTTCTCGGATGAATTCGAAGAGATGGAGCGGCAGGCGCTGAAGATTGCAAGCTGGGGCGCGAACGTTTTTGTCAAAATTCCGATAACGAATACGCGCGGCGAATCGGCGCGGCCGCTGATCTGCCGGCTCTCGGGACGCGGCGTGCAGTTGAACGTGACCGCGGTGATGACCATGCGGCAGGTGCGGGAAGTGTCGCGGGCGATGAGCGCGTGCCCTGCGGGTTACGTTTCGGTCTTTGCGGGACGGATTGCGGATACAGGGCGCGACCCAGTGCCGATGATGCGGGAAGCAGTGGAATTGCTCGCGCTGTACGAGCAGCTGCAGTTGATTTGGGCGAGTCCGCGCGAGCTGCTCAACGTATTTCAAGCCGATGCGGTAGGGTGTCATGTGATTACCGCGACGGGCGACATATTGAAGAAGCTGTGCACGGTGGGCAAGGATCTCGACCAATATTCGCTCGAGACTGTCAAGATGTTTCGCGACGATGCGGTGAAGGCGGGCTTCTGTATCGATTGCTGAGCATCGAGAGGAGCGCGTCAAGCGTGTGCTCTAAGCCGGTTTGTGTGCAATGGCCATGATGCCGCTGGCGACTATATTAATCGGGCGATTGACGACGGCGGCGGGAAGAATTCGCCTTAGTAAGCCCACCATGGACGTAACGACCGGCACGGGAAATCGATCGAAGTGCGCCGCGATATAATTCAAGTTTAGTGTTTTGTAATTGGGCCGGAACGTAACATTTACAAATCCCGTATCCGTGAGTATGGTTGCAAGAGACTTACGACCGAAGTAAGTAAGGTGCTCGGTTTTGTATTCCATCCAATGACGGCCCATGAGGCGGCTGGACCAACTGTCAAGAGACGGCGTCACGATGGCGATAATTCCCCCCGGTTTGAGCGCAGCGTGCATGTATGCGAGCGCCTGCTTCGGATTGCGGAGATGCTCGATGGCGTCAAAGGCGCCGACGATGTCATAGGAACATCGAGGCAGGCAATCGGCTTCGGGCGAACCGACCCGGACCGCATTGCGGCGGAGCTGTGAGTTCGCTTCTAACGCGGCGTGTTCGGAATACTCAAGGCCTTCGACATCTATGCCGCGGGATTGCGCTTCCAGCAGAAACTCGCCGTGACCGCAGCCGATTTCAACGAGATGCGGATTAGGAACGCGGACGAGCGGCGCAAGCATATCCATATATAAGCGCGCAGTTTGACGCTTCAGCACGCGCTGATTTTCGAGCGCCTTTGCGTCTTTGGAACCAAGAAAGTAGCCGCTGGAATAGATGGCCGCGAGTGTTGCATCGCCGGGTTGCGGAAACTGGAATTCGGCGCGGCACCGCCGGCAGGAGTAGATGGAACCTGAATCGTGCCGGAACGAGAAACGGACCGCTTGCCAATCAGAGCAGACCGGGCACTGCGGGTGACTGGTTTGCTGGGTCAGTTCAGGAGCCGCGGCTGTTTCAATCATTCTTCCCCTCAAATTGTACTTCCAGACGCGGGCCGGCTGAACGTAGGTTGAACGCGCATAGCGCACACGACTGCGCTATGCCCTGTGTAGAATGCAATAGTAAGCAGGGGAAAGTGCGTGATTTCTTCAGCCGCAGTTAAGCTGCAGCGCGAGCCATTGGGCAAAACTCAACGGGAGTGCCCCATTTGCGAATCGCGGAATCTGGAATACGAGTTTGTCGTAGAGGGCGCGCCCGTCTGCGGATGTGAACATTGCGGGTTGCTGTTTCTCAATCCGCAGCCTCAGCACGTTCACGCCAGTCCATTGGCGGAGGGGCCGCACTCCGGCCGTATTCGCGATTTGTACCTGGCGAACGCGGCCAAGCGAATGCGGCAGTTAATTGATTACTCCGGCTTGCGTTCGGGCAACTTGCTGGTGGTGGGCGATGACGGGCATTTGGCAGGCGAGGCGAAAAGAGCCGGGTTTGAAGTGATCGCGATGGGCGTGCAGGATTTCGAGTCTGCCGCGCCGTCCGATTTCAGCAGGCAAGTGGATGCATGCGTGCTGTTCTGCGCGCTCGAGAAGATGCGCGATCCTTTTGGCGCATTACAGATGCTGCGCGGCATGCTGCGAAGTGATGGCTCGCTTATGGTGGTTTCGCCGACGACTGACAGCCGCGCGGCGCGAATTTTCCGGAACTCGTGGTGGGAGTTCAACCGCACGAATTTGTTCTATTTTTCCGCGGACACGCTGCAGAATTTATTGAGCAAGGCCGGCTTTGGCGATTCCATAATCACCGCGGATCAGAGTCTCGTATCCTTGAATTACATTCGCAGACGAGTTTCGCAGAATCCGCGAGGGCGCAGGCGATATCGCATGCTGGGCGCGCTTGCGTCTTTAAGCCCGGTGCTCCGCGATAGGGCATTCCGGCTGGTTCACAGCCGCACGACCTTCCTTACGCGACCCAAATCACAGTTGCGAACGCCGCTGCTGAGCGTGGTTGTTCCGGTTTATAACGAGCATGCGACGGTTACCGAACTTTTGAATCGGGTGCTGGCGAAAGAGATCGACGGGGTCAATATAGAAGTCATCGTCGTCGAGAGCAATTCGAGCGATGGAAGCCGCGAACTCGTGCGGGCCTATGAAGATCATCCGCGCGTGACATTGATCCTCGAGGAAAAGGCAAGGGGCAAAGGTCACGCAGTCAGAGCGGGTTTGAGAGTAGCGAAGGGCGACGTCGCGCTGATTCAAGACGCGGACCTGGAATACGATGTCAATGACTACGACGCGCTCATTGCTCCAATACTGAAAAATCGCAGTAACTTTGTCCTGGGGTCGAGGCATACTGCGAGTAACAGTAGCTGGAAAATACGCAATTTCTCGGATTCTCCGGGATTGGCGGCATATTTCAACTTAGGACACGCGATGCTGCTGGCAATGTTCAATATAACTTACTCGCAGAACCTTACCGATCCATTTACTATGTTCAAGGTGTTTCGGAGAGATTGCCTTTACGGGTTGAGATTTGAGTGCGACCGGTTCGATTTTGATAACGAAATCACGATCAAGCTGATCCGCAAGGGTTATAAGCCTTTAGAGCTTCCGGTCAACTATGTTTCCCGATCGATTCAGGAAGGCAAGAAGATTACCTTGTTTATGGATCCGCTGAGATGGATACGCGCGCTAGTGAAGTTCAAGAACTCGCCATTGTACGAAACGGCGGCCGAGCAGGCTAAAGAGCGTATTTCAGCCTGATCCGCGCGATATCTAACAAAGCAACTATAAAATCGCGCGCGCGAACTTTGGAGCCCGCGACGTCAACCCAGGTTTCGAGCGGGTATTCGTAGATGCGCGTTTCGAGACGCCGAGCATCGTGTCGATAAGCTTGCAGGTAGCGCGCGAGAATTTCGACATCGAAAACCCAACGCGAAAGAAACGGTTCGGCGAAGACGCGGCGCAGTTCGGGAGTGACACGGAAAAGCTTCGCTCCGCATTGCGTGTCGTAGATGGGCATCTTGAGCATGACCGAGACGGCGGTTGCAAAGACACGGCCGAGATAGTGGCGCGTTGCGCGGCGCTCGACGTGGCGCCCCAAGAGCTTGACGCGCGAACCGAAAACCATTTCTAGCTCGCTCTGGTCTTCGAGCAACCGCTGAAAGCGGCTGACGGGATCGAGCGGCGTGGCGAGATCGGCATCCCAGTAGCCGGCGATCGCCGGCGACCAAGTTTCTAGAGCGTGGTTGACGCCGCGGCGGACCGCTTCCGCTTTGCCGTAATTTTTTTCGAGGCGCAGCACGGCCGCGCGCGCATCGTATCCCTCGCAGAGTTGTTCGAGGAGGCGCGCAGTGCCGTCTTCGCTGCCATCATCGACGAATAGGGTTCGTATGGCGCTATTATTCGCGAAGAATTCGCGAAAGCTGGCGGTATTCAGCCGCTGGGCCTCATTGTGGCAAGGGACGATAAGAGCAACGTCTGCCCGTGCCTGCGGAAAGCCGTTCACGGTTGCAAGGGCAGCGTCACGGTTCGGCCAGTCTCGGCCGAGCGCCGCGCCGCATCCAGAATTTCCGTAACGATCAGATTGGTTTGTAAGGAGGACAAGCTGCCGGTATCTTGTATCTGGCCGCGGACAACAGCCGCGTAATAATGAAGCGAGTCGTCGTAAGGCGCCTGCAATGGCGGGGCGGATTCGGTGACCGCTTGTTTTTCACCTTCGCGCCGCAGTTCGATCTTATCGTTTAGGATAGTTTTGACGTACCCGGTTCGTCCGTAGACCTGCATATCTTTGATGTTGAACGGCCAATTCCAGGAGGGCTGCAGGATTGCGACGGCGTGCGGATAAGTCAGAATAACGTTCGCTTCGTCATCTACTTTGGGGTAAATATCGGGTTTCAAATGTTGCGTAACGGCGGTGACGGTGGTCGGGAGTTCGCCGTGCATCAGCCACGTCATGAGGTCGGCGCCATAACAACCGAAATCGAAGAGCGCGCCCGCGCCGTTCAATTTCGGGTTAGTCAGCCACGCTAAGAACTCGGGCTGAACGTGTATCTCCTGTGGGCCGTTGTGTCCATCGCGAACCACGACTTTACGGGCTTCGCCGAGCGCGCCGTGTTCGAGGAGTTGACGGGCGGCGTTGTTGCTGGCATACCAGGTGGTTTCGTAATTAACGAGCACATGGATCTTACCGGACTGAGCTGCTTTGGCGATTGCTAAAGCATCCTGGTAACTGACGGCGAGCGGTTTCTCCATCATGACGTGCACGCCGTGGCGGGCGCAATCCTCAACGATCTTCGTGTGGTCAAACGTGCTGGTATATACGACCACGGCGGGAGGGTGCGTTTTGGCGAGCATATCGTCGAGCGAGGCGAAATAAAGAGATGGATCGAGATGGTATCTTTGCGCGTAGCCGTCGAAGAGCTGCCGGTTGGGTTCGGCGATTCCCAGAATCTGCACATCCGAGCGCTTCAGGACGGTTTTGAAAAAGCCCTCCACGTGCCCATGCGTCAGTCCAACGACGCCGATGCGAAAGGGCGTGGTTATTTGGGCAGAAGCGCCGAAGACCAGCAAGCTGCCGAGAAGGAGCGTCTGTAGTATGCGCACGTGCTTCTATTATTAGGCACAGGGTGCGGAACGGGCAGAATGCGAGATGCTTCCATGGCAACTCTGATGAACGGCGTTGCTCAATGCAAACGGCTTGTTCCGATGTCCAGTTTGCCGACCAAATGGACAGCGGCAATTAAATTCGTTACGACCTTGGCTCGACTAGAACTCTAAACGGGCTTGGAACGCAATCATGCGTGGCGAACTGTCCCCTCCCAAGCCGACACCGAGTAAACCTGTTGGGGGCGAGGTCGTGTATGTCAGCGCACCGAAGCCGGTCTGGGTGGCGGGATTGCCAGGTATGCCTGCCACCACCACAGATGGCAAACCAAAATTTGGGTGATTGAACAAATTGAAGAATTGCGCTTCGACGCGAAGTTTGAGGTGCTCCGTGAGCGCAAACGGCTTAGTCAGGTAAAAATCGCTCCAAACGAAATCAGGGCCTCGTAGAGCGTTACGGCCGAGATTACCGAATTGGCAGTTCTGTGGATTGTCGCCTCCAACGCAAGCACCCGTACTCGGATCAATTGCGGACACGAACGCGCTCGGATTGAGCCACTGTATCGTTCCGGGCTGTGTCACGGCAGGAATGGCGTTGTGTTCATACAACGGGACACCTGGCATCACGCTGGCAAACTGCGGGCCGCTGCCGTTCAAGATGCCGTTACCGACAGCCGAGTAGGGAGCGCTCAAAACCGAGAATGGAATGCCACTGTGAAAGAAAACGGAGCCGGAGATCTGCCAGCCGTTGAACGCGTAGCCGAGCGCGCGATTGTGCACTCTGAATGGAAGTTGATAGACGTAATTGGCTGTGAGATTGTGGCGAATCTCGTAGTCGCATGGGCCGCGATCTCGCGCAAGGTCGTACGGGAGTGGGGAAAGAATTCCGCCGGCGGAGAATTGCAGGAAGCCGCCGTTTGAGACTGTGTCGATGCAATGGCTCCAGGTGTAATTGATTTGGCCTTGTAAGCCGTGCGCAAGCCGCTTTTCTCCTGTGAGCTGCAATCCGTTGTAGTGGCTGTTTGCTCCCGTGCTCAGCTGTGTAACCGCTGCAAATCGCGGATCAACCGGCTGGCCATAAGGGAACGGGGCGAAGCAGCCCGGACACACGGTCTGATATCCGTTCACCTGCATCGTGTACGGCTGATCTAGAGCACGAGTACCAACGTACTGACCTCTGAGACTCGCCGTATTGCCAAACTGATGCTCTAAGCCAAAGCTCCACTGCATGAAGTAGGGCGCGTGCAGCTTGCCATCGGGAACTGCGGTGATGGAGACCGGCGGAAGACACGCGCTCGAATTCGCAAGCGGCGAGGCACACGAGAGTTCACCACGTTCGAAGCCGTTCAGAAAATTTCGATCAGCGGTAGTGGTCGTATCAACGGCGCTATTCGGCACGTTAAGGCGCAATTCCGATGCCGCCCAGTGTCCCCAGCAAGCCACCTTGAAATGTATTTATATATGGTGGATTCGCGCCGATCAGATCAGCGATGCTGCCAGGCAATAAATCACTGAATAGGCCGAAACCTATTCGCAAGACCGTTTTTTGCCGAAACTGCCAGGCGACAGCCGTCCTGGGCTGCCACATTGCGAGCGGTGTGGAGCGAAACAGATTTCCGAGCCCCGTTTGGACGAGCGCATTCAAAGGCTGATTAACGTCGTGCGATATGGCCGCGAACGAGCCTGGCAGTTGCGCCACCAGATCGTGCGGATTTAGCGGATTCGAGTTGTGTGTCAGTCTGATTCCAAAAATCCAGGTAAGATTTCGCGTGACGCTCCATTTATCGTGGACATAGAAATCAGCATTTAAGAAATTGAACGGCTGCGAGTCCGCGAGAGGGTAGGTAACGGTTGCTGTAGATGCGATGGCATAAAAGAACTGCGGGAGATCTGTGTAAGTCACGGTGGGAACCGTTCCTTCGCCGAAATCGTAGTCGTTCAATCGAAGGATTCGCGTGTTTGTGCCGAACCGCAGTTCGTGCGGGCCAATGCTCCAGGCGAGATTATCATTTATGAAAAACCGGCTGGCGCGGCGTCCCTGCATCCATGTGTTGTCGAGCCCGCCAAGCGTAGTGAACGGCGCGCTCGATGCGTTGCCTTCGAGGACGATCGGGAACGCAGCAAGGGTCTGCTCGAAATTCGCGGGCCCAAAGAGACTCTCGTACCACGAAAACGCCGGATTGAAGTAGTTCACCAGGTTTGGCGAGAAGACGTGGGTGTAGCCGGAGGCAAAGGAGTACAGCGGCTGAGGCGAAATGGCGTTAAACAACGGATTGATCGGGTCTGTATAGGCGGCCTGCAAGCCAGTATCGGCTTGGAAGCGGTACCAGCTCATGTTTCTCTCGTTGATGTTGTAGTCGATGCGAGCTATTTGCACCTGCTCACGGTCGTCACTCGAATGAGATATGCTTTGGCGGTTTGCGCAACCATCGCCGCTTGGCGGATTGCCGAGCGCGAGGGCTCCATCGCGGTTGAATGGACAGCCGAGCACCGCTAATGGCGTACCGCTGGTGTTTTGGTAAAGCGAAAACAACTTGCGATAGAAAGGCACAAGCTGTGGTTGGGCGGGGTAAGTGGCTCCGTTCAGCACGTCGCGGCCGCCGGTACGGAGCTGGGCCAGAATGTAGTTTTCGACAGCTGGCGTGGGCACGGTTGTTGCGGTGACAATTGGCAGCGCGATGCGCACCCATTCGGAGTCGAAGAAGAAAAACAGCTTATTGTGGACAATCGGCCCGCCTAAGCTTCCGCCGAAGTGATTCACGGTTGAACGAGGCTTGTGGTTGCCCGCCGTGGCGTTGGTAAAGAAGTCGGCGGCGTTGAATCGGGAACCGTTCCATAGCTCATACAGATTTCCATGAAATTGATTGGTGCCGGATTTGGTGACGTAGTTCACCTGAGAGGCTCCGTAACGGCCCTGATCGGCGGCATAGGACAACGTGTTCACGGTGACTTCCGCAATGGAGTTCAGGCCGAGGACAAGATTCGTGGAAAGGCCGCTATTCAGGTTTGTCAGAGGATCATTGGTCTCTAGCCCGTCGACGATGTAGCCATTTGAAAGCGCCGGTAATCCGTTGAATTCGACGTTTCCGTACCCGTTGCTGCTGCCCACAAAGTCATTCCCGCTTCCGGCTGTGTTGATGAGCGCGCCGGCCGCAAACTGCAGCGGATAGGTCAGATCGCCACCGGGATTCGGCAAATTCTCCAAGCCGGTAGCGTTGAATGTACTTGACGTGTTTGCGTTCTGCGTGTTGATCAAGGGCGATCGTTCGGAGACGGTCACGTTTTCTTTGATCGGCTGGACCGATAACACGAAATCTACGAACTGCGTTTGGCCGAGGTTCGCCGCGACACGCCCATTCTGTTGGCCCTGAAAACCTGCGGCATCGACTTGAACCGTGTATGAGCCCGGAGCTAGTTGTGGGAATTGGAAACGGCCGGTATTGTCCGTTAGCACGTTTCGGACCGGGATCCATCTGCGCTGCGGCAGATGGAACGCATGTCTTTAAAGCCAAGTGTTCAGATCGTGGTCGAAGCGGGAGTTCGAAATTCGTCGCTACTCATACGTGTCAATGGTCAACCCAATCCGATGCGCGTGAGCCAACAATTGGCGGCTCGCATCTCTGTGCTCGCGTTACCGGCGAATTCGTCGGCCAATCGTTCAGACATGAACGCCAAAGCTAAAGATTGCGTTCCCCATTCTTAACTCAGCTTTCTCGAACAACGGGCGGCCGGACAGAATCCAGGCTTTCGCCGAACGTAAAGTGGCCGATGTCCTACAGCAAATCCGATCGGCAACACACATTGATTGATTACCCGTCTATGAAACGTGACGAGGGGCGTTGCGGGCGGGGCCGGCATTCGGATCGGGACATCCGGCTGGCACTATAAGCATTGGGTTGGAAACTTCTATGCCCCGCGCACGCCGGGATCGAAGATGCTGGCGCACTATTTGCAGCATTTCGATACAGTGGAGCTGAACAACAGCTTCTACCATCTGCCGAAACGGCCGGCGCTCGAATCGTGGCGGGATTCGACCCCACCGGGTTTCTGCTTCGCTGTGAAAGGCAGCCGGTTTTTGACGCACATGAAGAAGCTGAAAGATCCGGAACAGGGGCTGGAGAAGTTTCTGAATGCAGTGGAAATTCTGGAAAACAAGCTGGGGCCGATTTTGTTCCAATTGCCGCCAAACTGGGAGCTCGATTGGGAGCGGCTCCGCAATTTCATCGGTTGTTTGCCGTGCGATCATCGTTATGCCTTCGAGTTTCGGAATCCCACGTGGAATGCGCCGCTGACATGCGACTTACTCGCGCAACATAACATCGCTTATTGCATTTTCGACTTAGCTGGTTATCAATCACCGATTGAGGTGACGGCCGATTTTGTTTATGTGCGCCTGCATGGGCCGGGAGGAAAGTATCAGGGTAGTTATAGCGAGGAGGCGCTTCGGGGATGGGCCGAGCGCATTCGTAACTGGCAGGCGCAGGGCAAAGCGACTTATTTCTATTTTGATAACGACCAGGCGGGTTACGCGGCTGAGAATGCACTGGCGCTGAAGAAGTTCGTCGTTGCGAGCTAGACGTGCGAATGTTCGACCATGGGGCGAAGAGCGCGATCCAAGCGGATCATGGCATCGATTAATTTCTCCTGGATCGCGGGCCAGGATGCTTCGGGGCTTAAGAAGCCGCCTTCGACGATTTCCTGCACGCGCAAAACTTTCCGCTCGCGCCGTTCCTGCCAGAGCAAAGGACGGCCGGAAGCTTGCTCGATTTCAGCGCGTTGCGCGCGTAACTGGTGCCACAGTATCTCCGTACGATCATTGAACTCGGCGTAAAACTCAACTCGGGAATCAGCCCTTCTAATGATGTAGTTGAAGGCGATTCCGGGGCGCATACGCACGGAGATGGAAGCGTGCTGCATGACGGGGCGCTGATCCTCATGCACACGCGTGATTTTGAGCGCAGTCTCCCAAAGTTCTTTTAAGAATCTCGAGCGGCGCTGCTGTTGATCGGAGATACGGAGACGCTCGAGCTGGCCATGCTTGCGGACGCTGCTTTCATAGGCGCCGGCTTCGGGCAAAGGTACGATTTGTTCGACATCCAGAAGCAAACGGCCGTCCGCGAGCTTGTGCGGGCGCAGACGGATGCAGCGGACATCGAGACCTTGCTCGTTGAGCCAGATGACGGAGCGAGTGAGCTCACGGGAAAAATCCGCCGAGGCGAGAATAATGCGGACCGAGACACCGAATTCGCCATCTTCGGGGGTGGTCCAATCGAGGAAATCGAGGAGTTCGGCGCGGACCTCCTGTTCGAGTACTGCTTCGGAGGCTCGGTCGCGCACGGCGGCGGCTACGGCTTCGTCGAATGTCATCGAGGAGACCAGGGCGGCATAGCGGATGGCCTGCAACTCAACATAGGAAGCTTCGGCAGTGCGTTTAATATCCACCACGACGAGCCGCGCTTCTTTGTCGATGCAGAGCAGATCGATGGCTTGGCCGCCGTTCTCCCAGGAGCCGTACTCTTCGGCCACTACCTTCAGATCAGGCGATAAAACCGAGATTTCGTGCCGTAATAATCGTTGCAAATTCTTGCTTTTGAGGAGTTTGGAGTCGAACCGAGACTCTGGCACCTGGACCAGATTTTCTTTTGTCAGCTCGAAGAGCGGCACTCGTCGTCTCCCTACCCAGGCCCCGGGTCGGCTTCATTCAACCCGACATCTCAACACCGGTCAGGGCAAATCCCGATGAGCCGCGTCGTTATCCATGGCGAAGAAACGGATCAGAGCCGTTGGCAATCGTAACATAGCTGGGATGCCGAATCCCACTCAGAAACAAGGACTTGCGCCTACGATGAGTTCTTGCCTTCCTAGTACTAGACCGGGAACGAACCGCGAAGAGAGTGATAGCTAAGGCCGGGAAAGTACCGGGAGCCTTGGGTTTTGACCTCCTGAGTGTGACGCCGCTTACGTTCTGCGGGAGCTAAAGTACCTGCAACTACTGCGAACGAGCCGACTACTTCCTTCTGTAGGCTGACGCACTCATCAGTGTTTCGGGCAGGTTCGGCCATCTTCTATGGAGCTAAGCAAACCGGCAGACGAGGTGATTTCCCGGCTGTAGCAGTAGCCCAGCGTGTTGTTGGTGTCGTATACCTGAGAGCTGTCGCGATTCGTTGACCCCGTGTACACGCCGGAAGCGTTGAAGATGAGCGTGTCGGCGGAATTCACCTCATTCAGCAGGTCGCTTTGGTAGATGGAAAATCCGTTCAGAAGCTCGGTGGTGGTGTGAGCATCGGTTTGTTGCACTTTTGTCGTGACGTCCGTATTTCCATCCGAGCCGGGGACTTCCGAATAGCTTAGAAGTAGAGGATATGAGAAGATCTTCAGCACGCTTTGGGTAACAGGGCCATTTCGATAAATACTCTGCGAGTTGACCGTTGTCGATTGCTGAATATCTTGGGTGTAGACGGAGGAAGTAATATCAAAAGTCTGTGAATTCTTGAATTCGATGATCTGGGCAACAGTGGTTTCTACTTTGCCGTGTGAAGTACTCAAATAACCGGTGATGGAGTAATTGCGGGTGGAACCAACGGTGACGGTTCCGGTGATGTCTCCGCTCGAATTGGTCTTGAGATTTTCGTCAACCATGGGAGATGGCGCCGCTCTCAAGTTATTCTTCGTGACTTCGCCGGCGACGGTTTTGGAGCCGTGATCGAGGTAAACGAGTAAGTTGGCGGTTGCGAGGAAATAATCGTTGGCGTTATAGACGCTCAGAGCGACCGTATGCTGCCGGCCGTCTGCGAGCAGGCCGGCGAAGGGAGTAAGATCGACGCGGTAGGGAACGAAATTGTACGTCTGCACACCGGGTGTCGGCGCCCAGAGATTGGGATCGATACCGCCGGCGTAAATCCAGGGATAAACAGGCGCGACTCCAGCAGGCTGAGCTGTCAACTAAAATCTCCGCTTCGCGAAACGCTGTATTGCCGCAGCTGTCCAGCTCAGTTGCGACGTTGTTCGGCACGCAGGTGTACCAGAACTCGTCGCCGATCTGGCTTTGTGTGATGACATCGAGATACACGCGTTCGACATTGGTGGGCAGGGTGACGGGCTGGGCAAGTTGGCTCGAAGTTGTATTCAGCGTCGCGGCGCCGCCTGCGGCGTCAGGCATGGGAACGACCAGATCGGGAACGGCGGGAGCCGGCGCGACGGGTGACGTTGGATAGAATTCGAGAGCCGCGTCCGCATAGATGATGCCGTTGTAAAGCACTCCGCCGGATGTGCCGACGAAGTTGCCGAGGTCGGCTTCACCGGTTTGGTCCTTTTTAAAGATGGCGCTGAGATCCGTGACATCTCGCTCCACGTGCCAGGAGGGACTGAGCGTGGCGCCTGGCTCCGCAGTGGTGCCGTAATAGATGTTTGCGTGACCAAGATAAAATGCACCCGTGCGATCAAATTGGTTGCCTTCCGTGACGGTGAAATCGGCGGTGAAGACGACCTTCGCCCAGGGGGCAGGGCACTTGGAGGGCGGCGTGTAGTTGAAGGTTTTGGCGGTGAAGTCCGCAAACTCCAAATTCTGAAATAGGTGGACCACGCAAGGGGTGGTATGGGGCCGCGGCACCTTTGGATCGGCCATTGCGGGTTGCGGCGAACCGATCTGGAGATTGGGCGGTGGAGGGATCACCTGGGCCTGGGAATTGAGCGCGGCGGTGAATAGGAGTGCGACGCTCGAAGCAACTGCGAAGTTTGAACCAATGCGGCGTGAAGTCTTGCTCATGGCGATCCTTTCAAATCTCGCGACACTGCGGCGATTTGCGCCAATAAGAGTATCAGATCGAGCGCGCCAAGGTGACGACGGTGGCGCCCCAACCTCCCGCCTCGGCAGGAGCATCGGAAAAGTGCAAAACGTAGGGCGTGCGGCGAAGGATGGATCGGACCATTTCGCGCTGCGCTCCGATGCCGCGGCCATGAATGATACGCACAGCGGTGAAACCGAGGCGATGCGCCTCTTCGAGATAGGCTTCCGTAGCAGCTTTCATATCGCGCGGCGCAATGGTATGCAGATCGAAGACCCCAGTTATAGGAATTTCGATCGGCTCGTCGTCGAGCATGCGGTAAGGCCGCGTTAGTAAGGAAACGACGAACCGAAACCGCGGCTTTGCTGTCGTGGAGTCGCGGGTGGAATCTCACCCCCACGCGGGGGTGCATGGCTGAAATCGAGATCGTTTTCGTTGAATGCGATGGGGCGGTCAAGCACCATTTCGACAGTCGATCCTCGAGGCAGCATGGCATCGGGACCGCGCGTGAGGAGCACCCCGAGCAATCCAGCGGCAGCACCGGCGCCGGCGCCAATTCCAGCGCCTCGTGCAACATTGCCGGCGGCTGCGCCGATGCCTGAGCCGATCACGGTTCCGGCAGTGGTCGCGCCCACTACGGTGCCCACGTCGGATTTTTTATCGCCCGGGCCGCTGACCTTGCTATCCTCGCGCTTGAGCGTATTGCCGTTCACGGGATCGACTGCGCCGAGATCGGAATGGAAATTGCGGGTGGTGCCGTTCGGCAGGGTCAAAGAATCGAATTTCACCTGCAACTCACCGCGACCCTTTACCCGGCCCGGCCGCTTCACTTCGCTAATCCGGCCGATCACCCAACTACCCTGCGGGATGACGATGCGGCCGTTTGAAAGCACCGGAAACGCGGTTTCGAGATAGATCCGGTCACCCACCTGCGCTTGCTTGGTGCTCAGGCTGTTGACCATGGCCAGCAGAATGTGGGTGCCCGCATCAATTTGATAGCTTCCACTGGGAGCCGATGCGTCATTGCGCGGCTTGAATCCTCCCGGTGTTTGCTGCGCAGGCGCTTGCTGCGCGCTTGTCGCCTCGGGCGCAGGCGGTGCGCTCTGAGGCGTTGCAGAATTTTGCGCGATCAGCGTGGCGGCGCAAGGAAAAATGGACAGCAGCGCGAGGCGTTTCCACATAATTGCTCTCAGGTGTCAGTGTAGCGGAAAGTTGAGTAGTCGAGGGTGCTGTCGTATCCTGATGGAGGCCAAATTTACCGGCTCTATTCTCACGCGCGGAGACACGTCCGAATTCCGCATTCGACATGATAGACTTCCGCCCGGTGCTCTTATGAAACTCACCAGGCGTGGACTGCTGAAAGCTGCTGCTCCGATTGCGTTGTCAGCTTTGCTGCCGGCGAGGCTGCGTGGTTTGCCGATTCCGAAAATCAAGGATGTCTCTGTGATTGCGACTGAACCGGCGGGCGTTCGGCTCGTAATCGTAAAGATCACAACCGATCAGGACGGATTGTACGGCTATGGCTGCGCCACATTCACGCAACGCGCGGACTTGGTGGTCGACGCGGTCAACCTGTATCTAAAGCCGTTTCTGCTGGGCAGACCAACCGATGCCATTGAAGACCTGTGGCAGGCGATGTACAACTCATCGTACTGGCGTAATGGGCCGGTGCTGAACAATGCCATCAGCGGCGTCGACGAGGCGCTGTGGGATATCAAGGGCCGGCAGGCGAACATGCCGGTGTACGAGTTGTTGGGAGGCAAGTGCCGGCGAGGCGCGATGATTTATTCACACGCGTCGGGGCGCGAGATCCCGGAGACCATCGATCAGGCGCGCAAGATCATGGCGCAAGGTATCAAAGCGGTGCGATTGCAAGTGGGCGTCCCGGGCATGGCTGCGTATGGGGCCGCACGCACGCCGGGCGCATCCGTGAACCCGGCAAGCGAGATGGACGAAGTCTTCGAGCCGGAGCCATATGTGCGAAGAACGCTTGCGTTGTTCGAAAAGGGCCGCGCAGAGCTTGGGCCGGAGATCGAGCTGCTGCATGATGTACATGAGCGCGTGCCACCACGCTTGGCCGTCCAATTTGCGAAGGCGATGGAGCCGTTCCGGCTGTTCTTCTTGGAAGACGCGTTATCGCCAGAGAACATCGACTATTTCCGGCAGATTCGCGCGAATTGCACCACGCCGCTGGCCATGGGCGAGTTGTTCAACAATCCGCACGAGTGGAACAATCTGATTCGCGAAAGCGTGATTGACTTTATCCGAGTACACGTGAGCGAAGCCGGCGGCCTTACGCCCTGCCGGAAAATGGCGGCCATGGCCGAGGCATTTCAGGTTCGCACGGCCTGGCATGGACCAGGCGATGTCTCGCCGGTAGGCCATGCAGCAAATGTCACTCTCGACGTGGTCTGTTACAACTTCGGCATTCAGGAGTGGACATTCGCGAACGATCGAATTCGCGAGGTGTTCGATGGGTACCCGGAAGTGAAAGACGGGTATGCATTCCCCAACGAGAAGCCAGGCTGGGGGATTGAGATCGATGACAAAGCCGCGAAGAAGTACCCGTTCGGTACCGAAAGCGGCACACGCAAAGCACTGAACGGCGGGTGGGGCGTCGTGCGTCGAGCAGATGGAACGGTGATTAACCAGTGACAATCACCAGTTCGTGAAGGGAGCCATCGGGACGATCGTGAAGGTGCCGGCGGCAGTAATGCGTTCATCGCCGCTAACGCCTTAAGTGCTTGAGGGTTGTCTCGTTCTAACGCTCGGCAGCTAGCGCCCGGTCCAGATCGGTCCAGAGATCCTCGACGGACTCGATGCCTACGCTGAGCCGGAGCAGCCCTGGAGGCAGGTGTTCCTGCCCAGGTATGGCCGCTCTCCGTTCTATCGTGGACTCCACCGCGCCTAGGCTGGTGGCATGCTGAATGAGCCGCAATCCCGCGCATACGGCGTCGGCGGCCGGTGCGCCCCCGCGCAGGTCGAACGAAATGATCGTGCCGAAGCCCTTCAATTGGCGCTGAGCTGATTCGTGAGTCGCATGATTCGGCAGGCCCGGATAGCGCGTCACCGTCACCTCAGGGTGGTTTGCGATGCGCTGTGCCAGTGTCATCGCGTTGCACTGTGCCCGCTGCAGTCGCACGGCCAGCGTCCGTGCGCCGCGAACCGCCAGAAACGTTTCCAGTGCGCCGGGCGTTGCTCCCGCGAGCTCACGCGCATGACGCAGTACTCCGAGCAGCTTCGTGTCCTTCACTGTCACCACACCACAAAGCAAGTCCGAGTGTCCGCCGATGAATTTGGTTACGGATTGCACTGCAATATCGGCTCCAAGCGCGAGCGGGTGCTGGTTGAGCGGTGTCGCGAACGTATTGTCCACGCCCAGAATCGCGCCGGGCTTGCGCGGTGTGGCGCAGATCAGATCCAGGTCGGCAACGGTCAGTAGCGGATTAGAAGGCGACTCCAGCCAGATCAGGTCTGCGGCCAGACACGCATCCATCCAACTCGCCGTGTCTGTCACCGCAATGCGACGCACGGTCCAGCGTCCCCGCCGGTGTCCGGCATCCGCGAGTCCCGCAATACCCTGGTAGCAGTCGTCAGGTAGGGCGATTATCGAACCCACTGAAAGTTGATCGAAAATCGCGGCGATTCCCGCCATGCCGGATGCGAACGCGACCGAAGAGCCGCCTTCGAGGCCGCCCACGAGTTCCTCGAGTGCCTCCCACCCCGGAGTGCCGTCATCGCGCGCATACGAACGCTGCTCGCCGAGTACGAAATTTGACGCGGGGAACGGCTGCACATTCAGCGGAGCGCCAGGCTGCCGCTGCCGACCAGCCGAGATCAGCCACGACTCGACTGAACTCGCATTACTTGCATGGTGCGCTCTATCGCTCGACGCCATGGCTCAAGTATAGTGACGGAAATGTGCCCGCCCGCTTGCTACTATCATCACCGCCGTGACCGGCGGCCTTCCTGCCAAGTTGGTGCCGTTCACGCTTGTAGACGGTGGTGAAAACGGAATACTTCGTGCTCATATTGCCAAAGCCAACGATCAGGTCCATGCGTCGAGTTCCGGAGCTGAATCGTTGGTCGTTTTTCAAGGACCTGAAACATATATGACTCCGTCACGCTCTCTCCGTTCTGTCGTGGACTCCACCACGCCCCGGCTGGTGGCGTGCTGAATGAGCGCAATCCAGCGCACACGGTATCTGCGGCTGTGGCGTCGAGCGAAACGTTTCGGTGCCCGTACAAACTTCCACTTTTCTCCGGACTGAGCATTAATCCGCTGGCCACCATTGTCGGGCGCTTAGCTTCCCGAATTGCTCCTGGACGGTCGGCAAGTCGGAAACTCCGATCGCAAATACGAACCTCGCCACGCAGATTTAGGATAGACGGGAGGCTGCGGTAGTTACTAACTTGCCATCACGGCGATGCGATTCGACAATACGCCGGGCTTTCTTCAAAATAGTGCTGAGCGGGAATGTGTCGATCTGGTCGAGCGCAACCCATGTGCATGCGCCAATATCGGCCGGCGCTGCGGCCGCAATCACTTCGAACCGGTAGTTGTGGAACGTAATGGTATGGCGGAATGAACCGAGGCTCTTGCCGGCCGGAGCAATCGGAAATTGCGGGGCTTCGGGCAGCTCCCAAAATCCGGGCATGAGGCGCGAATCCGCTGCGCGCTGCCAAACGAGTAAGTTCCGGTCTTGCTCGATCCAAAACACGGTGCGATGTTCGTGTTCATTTTTTCGGGCGACGATTTTGACGGGCAACCGATTCTGCGTTGCATTGGCACGGGCGCGGCACAGATCGGCGACGGGACAGAGAAGGCATTGCGGGTTGACAGGAAGACAGACGGTCGCGCCGAGCTCCATGAGAGCTTGATTGAATGCGCCGGGCGAATCGCGGTCGAGCAAGCTGTCCGCCAAGCGCGCAAAGTGCTTCCGGCCGCCGGGCGATGCGATATTGGTCGCGTCGTTGGAAACGCGGCTGAGCACGCGGGAGACGTTTCCATCGAGAACCGCATTGGGCACATTGAAGGCAATGCTTGCGATTGCGGCGGCCGTGTAGTCGCCGATGCCCGGCAGGGCGCGAATTTCAGCGTAGTTCGACGGGAAGGATCCGAGCTTGCGTATGACTTGTGCCGCTTTTTGCAAATTTCGAGCGCGGTAATAATATCCAAGCCCTGCCCAATACGCGAGTAGGTCGCTTTCCGCTGCTTCGGCGAGCGTTTCGAAATTTGGGAAGCGGGCGAGGAAGCGCTCGTAATAAGGAATGACGGCCGCAACACGTGTCTGCTGCAGCATAATTTCGGAGATCCAGATGGCGTACGGATCGCGAGTGCGACGCCATGGCAGATCCCGGCGGTGGCGAGCGAACCACTCGAGGAGATTGGCGCGGAATCGGGCGAATTCGCCGGTAGAAAGCATGCGGTGCGTGCATCCGCCGATTGCGCGCAGCATCCTATACTAAGGAAGGCTAGTTCCAGGTTTTTCCACGCTGCTCTCTCGCAATGCCGGAAGACTCCAGCTTATCGTGTGAATCGGCGCTGGCGGAAGAAGTGGCGGTTGCGGCGAAGGCCGTCATTGCCATTCGCGGCGCACGCGTTCACAATCTGAAAAATATCGACGTCGACATTCCTCATAATGTTCTGACGGTGGTGACGGGTGTGTCCGGATCCGGCAAGTCGTCGCTCGTGTTTGACACGATTTATGCAGAGGGCCAGCGGCGCTACGTGGAATCGCTGTCGGCGTATGCGCGGCAATTTCTCGAGCGCATGGAGAAGCCGGCCGTCGACGAGATCCTCGGCATCGCGCCTCCGATTGCGATCCGGCAGAAAAATCAGACGAGAAATCCGCGCTCGACCGTGGCGACCGCAACCGAGCTGTACGATTTCATGCGTCTCCTCTGGGCGCGCGCGGGCCGGACTTACTGCCCGAACGATGGAACGCGAATTCAGAGCGACTCGGTGGATCAAGTCGCCGACACCATGCTTGCGCAGGCCGAGGGATCGCGATGGTATGCGCTGTTTCCGGTGGCAAGTGAGACGAAGAATGCGGCGGCGGCGACGGAAGAGACTGCCAAAGCAGCAATGCTTCGCGACCGGTTGTTCGACCTGCGGAAGAAGGGTTTCAACCGGTTGTTTCAGAGCGCGCAGACGTTCGAATTTTCGACCCCCGAATCGCTGCTCGATATCGATTTTTCAAAACCCTTGTATGTGCTGGCGGATCGGATTGTCGTCCGGCCGGACTCTCACCAGCGAATCGTCGATACGGTCGAGGTGTGTTATCGCGAGAGTGGCGAAGTCTTTTTCGAGCAGGCGGGCGTTGCGGACGCGCAAACGTTGCACTTCAGCGAAAAATTCGCGTGCAAAATCTGCGGGCAGACCGCTTGTAAGCCGGAACCGACGCTCTTCAGCTTCAATAGTCCGATTGGCGCGTGTCCGATTTGCCAGGGCTTCGGGAATACGATCGATTACGATCTGGACCTGATCATTCCGGACTCGACGCTCTCGATTGAGGATGGCGCAATCGATCCCTGGACGAAGCCGCAATACACCTGGTATTACGAAGAAGAGTTCAAGCCGAAGCTGAAGGGCAAAGCGCGTTTGAATATTCCGTACGCCGAGTTGAAACCGGCTGAGAAGGAATTTGTTCGCGGGCACATTTACCGATTTTTTCAGGAAGTGGAACGCAAGAAGTACAAAGTTCACGTGCGCGTGTTCATGAGCCGCTATCGCGCCTACACGCAGTGCCCGGCTTGCCGGGGAGGGCGGCTGCGGCCAGAGGCGCTGTGGGTGCGATTGGACGATTGCAATATTGCGCAGGTCTCGCGCATGAACATCGCGCAGGCGCGCCGGTTTTTCGATGGGCTGCGGCTGAGTCCGGAGGAATCAGAGATTGCAGATCGCGTGCTCGATGAGATCCGGCAGCGCTGCAAGTTCCTAAACGATGTGGGGCTCGAGTATCTCACGCTCGAAAGGTTATCGTCGACGCTTTCTGGTGGCGAGGCGCAGCGTATCCAGCTTGCAACGTGCCTGGGATCGCGGCTGGTAGGCGCGATTTACGTGCTGGACGAGCCGTCGATCGGACTGCATAGCCGCGATACGGCGCGGCTAATTCAAATTTTGAAAGAGCTTCGGGAGCTTGGCAACACGATCATCGTCGTGGAGCACGATCCCGAGATCATGGCGGAAGCGGATCACATTCTCGATCTGGGACCGGGCGCGGGCGAGAACGGCGGGCGCGTGATTTTTGCCGGCGGCTATGAGCAACTACTGCTGCCGCCTGGACCGCGTGATCGAGATGCGGCGCAATCATTGACGGGGCGCTATCTGCGAGGGGAACTCGCAGTTTCGCGGTCGCATGAGCGCCGAAAGGTGAATCCGAAGAGAACCATTCGATTCATCGGCGCTCGAGCGAACAACCTGAAGAATGTCGATGTCGAGATTCCGTTGCGCATGATGGTTGCGGTGACCGGCGTATCGGGATCGGGCAAATCGAGCCTGGTGCACGACGTGATTTATCGCGCGCTCGATTCGCAGGTGAATAAGGAGCGTGATGCGCTGGGTCATTCGGCCGAGAGCGCGGGGACAAAAAAGCTACCGTTGAAGCGCGTGGAGCGGGCGGACCTGTTAACTAGCGTGGTGATGGTGGATCAATCGCCGATTGGGCGCACGCCGCGCTCGAATCCGGTGACGTATGTGAAGGCGTTTGATTTGATTCGCGATCTGTTCGCAAGTACTCCGCAGGCGCAGAAGCGCGGTTATACGCCCGGCTATTTCTCCTTCAACGTACCGGGCGGCCGTTGCGAAACGTGCCAAGGGGACGGCACTGTGACGGTGGAGATGCAATTTCTTGCAGACGTGGAGCTGGTATGTGAGGAGTGTAAAGGAACGCGTTACAAGCAAACCATTCTGGATGTACTTTACAAGGGCTTGAACGTACACGAAGTGCTGCAACTGACCGTGCGTGAGGCGCTTTCGTTCTTTGCGGACACCCCAAGGCTTGCGGCGCGCTTGAAAGTGTTGCAGGATGTCGGGCTGGGCTATTTGCGCTTGGGGCAATCCGCAACCACGCTGAGCGGAGGCGAAGCGCAGCGCGTGAAATTGGCGGCGCATCTCGCGCAGGCGAGCTGCGAAGGAACGCTGTTCTTATTGGATGAGCCCACAACAGGATTGCATTTTGACGATATAGCCAAACTGCTCGCGTCTTTCGAGCGATTGATCCAGAACGGCGGGAGCGTTTTGGTTATCGAACACAATCTGGACTTGATCCAAGCCGCGGATTGGATTATCGATCTAGGGCCTGAGGGAGGCGATGCGGGCGGAGCAGTTGTGGCGCAGGGCACGCCGGAGATGATTGCGAGCGTGGGCGAATCGTACACCGGCAAATATCTGAAACGAGTGCTAGAGCAACGAGCGATCGCTTAACATGGATGCGCTGCGCAGCTTGCCATCTGTAGACGAAGTCCTGCGAAGGTTGAAGCATGCCGATCGATTGCCGCCAGCGCTGATTGTGAATGAAGTTCGTGCTGAGATTGCATTGCGGCGAGAAAGCTTGCTTGCGGGCGCCGCGCCGGAAGAGACCTCGATCGAAGATGCCGTGGATCAGCGGCTCGGCGAGCTGCTGAAAGCTTCATTGCGGCCGGTGATCAACGCTACGGGCGTGATTCTCCACACGAATTTAGGACGCGCGCCGCTCGGCCATTTTGGAGTGATTGCGGGCTATTCGAATCTCGAATACAACCTGAATGCCGGGAAGCGCGGCAAACGCGATACGCACACGGAGAAGCTGCTGGAGAGCTTGCTGCGAGGGCCTGCCATCGTCGTCAACAACAACGCCGCCGCGGTTTACCTGGTCTTAAACGAGCTTGCGGCCGGATATGAAACGATCGTTTCGCGCGGCGAGTTGATCGAGATCGGCGATGGATTTCGCATTCCTGAGATCATGGCGCGATCGGGGACGGCGTTGCGCGAAGTTGGCACGACGAATCGCACGCGGCTCGATGACTACCGGCAGGCAATCAATGAACGGACGCGGCTGATCCTGCGTGTGCATCCTTCGAATTTTCGCGTGAGTGGTTTTACTGCGCGACCGGAGTTAAAGGAATTGGTCGAGCTGGGGCGCGAGCGCGGGATTCCGGTCTATGAAGACCTGGGAAGCGGCTGCATGGTGGATCTGCGCGCGATGGGAATTGATGAACCAGTAGTCCAGGACAGCATCGCGGCGGGCGCGAATGTCGTTTCTTTCAGCGGCGACAAGCTGCTGGGCGGTCCGCAGAGCGGAATCACTACAGGCGACCCGGAACTGATCGCGCGCATGCGCCGAAATCCGATGTACAGGGCATTTCGGGTGGATAAGCTGATTATTCAAGCGCTCGAAAACACGCTGCGGGCTGTTCTGAAGCAGGATTGGAGCGCGATTCCGGCGCTTCGGATGATCTTCGCCGGTCCGGATCAGATTCGCGAAAAAGCGGAGCGCGTAGCGCGGCAAATCGAAGGCATGAAGACGATCGTGCGGCAGAGCGAATCGGCTATCGGCGGCGGCTCGACCCCGGATCAGAAGCTGCGGACGTGGATCATCGAGCTGGAAGTCCCGAGTGCGGCTGCATTTGAACGGCGTTTGCGCAGCGCGTCGGTTCCGGTAATTGCAAGAATCGAGCGAGACCGCGTCATTTTGGATATGCGAACCGTGGCGGATGAAGAAGAGGCGCTGCTTATTGCAGCAGTTCGTTCCGCCAGATAATTTTGCCGGCGACGATAGTTGCCAGCGGGCCGCCGCTGAATTTTCTGCCATGAAAGGGCGTGTTTCGGCTCTTTGAAAACGAGCGGTTCACATCGTACGTCCATGCGTGGTCGAGCCCGAGGATTGTGATGTCTGCGGTTGCGCCTGCGAGCAGCGTTCCGCGCGGGAGCGACAGAATCTGTGCGGGGTTTTGCGTGAACAGGCGAATGAGCTGGCTGATACTTATCCTGCCGGGATGATAAAGCTGTTCCAGCGCAAGACCTAATGCAGTTTCGAGGCCGATAATTCCGAACGGACATCGTTCGAAGCATTGGGCCTTTTCGTCCGCCGGGTGAGGCGCGTGATCGGTGGCGATGGCATCGATTGCGCCGCTCACGAATCCATCGGTTACCGCATCCACATCGGAGGTTTCGCGCAGCGGTGGCTTCATTTTGTAATTGCAATTGGGCGTCAGGATATCGGAAACGGCGAGCACAAAGTGGTGCGGCGTGGCTTCGGACGTCACCCGTAAACCGCGTGACTTGGCGAAAGCCACCATTTCGACCGAATATCGGGACGAAATATGCGCGACGTGATACCGCGTGCCGGTCACCGTGGCGAGAATAATGTCACGCGCTACCATCACGTCTTCGGAGCTGCGGGGAATACCTGGCACATCGAAGAGTTTCGATTGCGCGCCTTCGTGCATGATGCCGCCTTCGCTCAGATCGAGGTCTTCGCAGTGCTCGATGAATGGAAGATCGAGCGCCGCCGCGGCGTCCATCGCTTGGCGCGCGATTCGCGCATTCATGACTGGCTTGCCGTCGTCCGAAATGGCAACGATGCCAGACTGCTTCATCTCTTCTAGCGCCGCCAATTCCCCGCCGGAGCTATTTTTTGTAATAGCCCCGATGGGAAAAACGTTCACCACAGCGGATGCGCGGGCGCGTTCGAGGATATAGCGTGTGATGCCGGCGCTGTCGTTCACGGGATGTGTATTCGGCATGCAACAGACCGAAGTAAAACCGCCCGCCGCTGCGGCGCGCGCGCCGGTTTCGATTGTTTCGGCACGCTCGAAGCCGGGCTCGCGCAAGTGCACGTGCATATCGATGAACCCTGGCGCGACAATCAGGCCGGTTGCGTCGAATTCTTCCGCAGTCGGGCCTGAAAGATCCGGCGCAATGGCGCGAATGAGACCGTCTTCGATTGCGACATCGCAGACACGATCCAAATGTTGGGCAGGATCGACAACTCGGCCATTCCGAATGACCAATCTGGCCATTTGTCAGTGCGAATGTGAAAGCGAGGCCGCGGAGTGCTCGTCCACCTTCTCGACCAGCATGACTTTCTCCGCGCCGTCGATCTCGTGGAATTTGACTTCGATGATCTCGTTGGAGCTGGTTTGCACCATGCGACCGATATAGCGCGCCTCGATGGGCAGCTCGCGATGACCGCGATCGATCAGGACCAAAAGTTGAACGCGGGCGGGCCGCCCGTGATCGAAGAGCGCGTCGAGAGCGGAACGGATGGTTCTGCCGGTGTAGAGAACGTCGTCCATCAGCACGATGTCTTTTCCTACGACTGGAAAATCGATCTGCTTGTCGTTCAGCACAGGGCGTTCGGCCACAGTGGAAAGGTCGTCGCGATAGAGATTGATATCGAGGATGCCGACCGGGATAGTGACGCCTTCGAGAGCCAGAATTTTGGCCGCCAGACGTTGGGCCAGCGGCACGCCGCGGCGCTTGATACCGACAAAGGCGAGGCGGTGCAGATCGGTGGTCTTCTCCAAGATCTCATGCGCCAGACGCACCAGCGTGCGATCAATTTCCGAAGCGCTCATGAGCTGCTTTTTTTCGCGAACCGTGGGCATCGATGTGAGCGGGTGCTGTCCCGCAGATTACCACGCGGTCATTGCTTTAGGCGACCGCGTATCCGGCGGGCCAGCTTCTCAATCTCTTCGGTTCTTTTTACCGAGGAGAACGGAACGACGTAATCGCCGGCCTTCTGCAGCTCCTGTTTCAGTTGTTGCGCGTCGGCGATCAGGTCATTGACGTCCTTCAATGCTGCTTCGTGCTGTTCTTTCGCGAGGGCGATCTTTCGCGACTTGCCATTCGGCATGCGCTCTTCGTCCCGCGGCTCTGTCCCGGGCTCGGAAGACGGCGTCACAGGCGGGAACGTCGGCGGGGATTGCTGCTGGGCAGGCAGCAAGGCGGACGCCGCAAGCGAGAGCAGAATGGTACGGCGCGTACGGCCCATACGGTTGCTATCATAAGCCACTAATGAACGGCGAGCGAGCGCAAAGGGCGGCCAAATGGAGGTAACAGTCGGGCTGATCGGCCTCGGCAACGTGGGGCTCGGGGCGTTAGAGATTTTGACGGAGAATGCGAGTTCGATCCGAGAGAAGCTCGGCTTCGCGCTGAACGTCAAGGCGATTTGCACGCGCAGCTTCAAACAAAAGAAACTGCCGGCGCTGAGCGCGGACGTGAAGCGAACGAGCGATTGGCGCGATGTGATTTGCGATCCGGATACTGACATCGTGGTGGAGGCGATCGGAGGCACGGCGACTGCGGGCAGCGTCATTGAACAGGCGCTGAAGCAGCATAAATCGGTAGTCACCGCGAATAAGGAACTGATGGCGCTGCGCGGGCCGGAGCTATGGGCGCTAGCCAATGAGAACGGCGTGAACCTGGCGATGGAGGCGAGCGTCGCCGGCGGTATACCGATTCATACCGTGTTGCGCGAAGGCATTCCGGGCGATCGCGTGACCGAGCTTTACGGGATTTTGAACGGCACGAGCAACTTCATCCTCACGGAGATTGAAAAGAGCCATGCGGCATTTGAATCGGTGCTGAGTGAAGCGCAGCAACTGGGATACGCAGAGGCTGATCCATCCGCGGATATCGACGGCCTGGATGCGCGTTCGAAGCTCGCGATTCTTGCAGCGCTCGCCTTCGGCGAGAAGCTGACGCCAGCGGATATTTACACCGAGGGCATTCGCCGCATAATGCCGGTTGATTTTCAATACGCGCATCAACTGCAACACACGATTCGATTGTTGTGCCTGGCGCGGCAGACGGCGGACGGGTTGCTGCTCTCGGTGCGGCCGAGCCTGATTCCACAGACGGCGATTCTGGCGCACGTCAATGGCGCCTACAACGCGATCTGGATTCGCGGCGCGTATGGCGAGGACACCTTTTACTACGGGCGCGGCGCGGGTTCGAAGCCGACCGGCGTGGCGGTGGTGAGCGACTTGATGCGAGTGGCGCGCGAGATCCGCTTCGGCAGCCCGGAGCGCGTGAGCCCCTTCGCCCATGAGCGGCTGGGTGAGTACAAGCCTCTGCCGGTGACGACGCAAGAGCTGCCTTATTATTTGCGCTTTCGCGTGGAGGACAAGGCCGGAATCATTGCGACGCTCGCGACCATTCTGGCCAAGCATCACATCGGCATCGATGCGGTGCTGCAATTGCCGCGCGAAGATTGGCGGGATTTGCCGTTTGTCGTGACGACAGAGACCGCGAACGAGCGCTCCATTCGCGAAGCGATCGTCGAAATTCGCGAGGCCGATTTTCTAGTTGAGCCGCCTTTCGCAATGCCCATGGAGCGGGGTTTCTAATACGCTGCATAAGGAAATCTTCCACGATGTACTCAGCACTCCAGAAAGAGCTCGATACGTACCAGAAGCGTACGCCGAAATCACGCGAGGCGCATGAGCGCGTAAGCTAGCGCGTCCCCATTGGCGTTGGCAGCAACTACCGCTACTATCCGCCATACCCGCTGTTCGTGCGCGACGGTAAAGGAAGTCGCATTCGCGATATCGACGGCAATGAATATTTGGATCACAACCTCTGTTATGGCGCTCTGTTCGCAGGTCATAGTCATCCTGCGGTGATGAAGGCCGCGCAAGAACGTTTACGGATCGGCACGTTGTTCGGCATGCCGCACGGGCATGGAGCTCGAGCTTGCCGACGAGATCTGCGCGCGCTGGCCGGTCGAGATGGTGCGCTTCGGAAACAGCGGATCGGAAGTGACGATGCATTCGCTGCGTCTTGCGCGTTCGGTGACGGGCGGAGCAAGATCATCAAGATGGAAGGCAGCTATCACGGAGGACACGACGCGGTTTCAGTGAGCGTCAAGCCGAAAGAAGGGCAGTTCGGAGATTCTGAGCATCCTGCGCCCGTAGTTCCGAGTCTTGGCGTGTTGCAAGGAACCGCCGATGCGACTCTGGTCGCGCCGTTTAACAATCTGCTCGCCGTGGAACGGCTATTTGAAGAGAATCTGGGCGAAGTTGCAGCGGTACTGGTTGAGCCGATCATGATGAACATCGCGTTTTGCATGCCCGACGAAGGCTATCTGCAGGGACTGCGCGATCTCACTCGCAAATACTGCGCCATGCTCATCATGGATGAGGTGAAAACGGGCGGGAAGCTCGCCTATGGCGGAGCTTGCGAGTATTTCGGAGTGCAGCCGGATATTATTTGCTTGGGAAAATCGATCGGCGGAGGCTTTTCACTCGCTGCATTCGCCGCAAACCGGGAAGTAATGGATGTGATCGCAACTCAAAAGATGTTTCATGCGGGCACTTACAATACGAATCCGGTGGTAATGACCGCCGGGCTGGCTACTTTCCGCGAAGTTTTAACGCGTCAAGCTTTTGAGTATGTGGGGAAACTGAATAGAAAGCTGGTAGACGGATATCAACGTACGATCGAGAAAGTTGGATTGATCGCTTATGCGGATGGCGCCGGCGCCAACGGTGCTCTGCTGTATCCGCAACGGATACGTAATTACCGGGACTGGTATTACGTAGACGAAGAGACCTGGACCCACTATTGGTTCGCCATGGTGAACCGCGGCGTTCTTGCTCAGCCGTATTGGTGGGATGAGCAATGGACGATTTCGGTCCAGCATACCGAAGTCGATATAGAGGAGCATCTTCAAGTATTCGCCGAAGTTGCGCCGCAACTCGCAGCCGCGCAAGGGGAGCGATTTGCGGAATTGACGCGAAGCAGGCTTTGAAGGCCCGGGCGGCCGGAAGCCCTGTGCAGCGGGCAATGGCCGGATGCAGTACTGCCGAGCCAAGCTTCGCGGTAACTTTCGAGTGAAGCCGACTAACAGATCGGTACCAGATCCCTGTTATATTTTCGAGGCTACCCTCGTCCAATAGGCATGGGTCTGATCCTGCTTGTCATCCTTGTAATTCTGCTGATTGGGGCGGTTCCCGCGTGGCCATATTCGCGCGGTTGGGGATATTACCCCTCCGGTGGCCTCGGCTTGGTGGTCGTCATTATTCTGGTGCTGTGGCTGCTTCGCATGATTTGACTGAACCCGCTAGTACCTGCAAGGTGCTGAAACATATGTAACGTAAGTATTCGTCGCGTGGTCCATTGGGCGTTCAGAAAGGAATACGCCCATGCGCGCTCCGCGCCACGTGTTTTGCTGTTTAGCAATCCTGAGCACGATTCCGTTATGCCAAGCAACTCCCTCAGATCCGCAAGTTTCGATCGGAGATCCCGCGACCGGCACGCTGCTTAATTCCGGGAATTGGGCCTTTCAAGCCGACGCGAACGGTGGCGGAATGTTCAATTTTACGAATAATACCCGCCAAACCTGGCAGACTTTGGATTTCTTTGCCACACTGCCGAGCGGCGATACGATTAGCTGCTCGTCGACTGTATTCACGGTTTGCAGCTTTACGGAGACGAACTCCGGCCGCGGATCATCGGTTTTTGATGTTGGTTTCGAGGATCCAGCGACCGGCCCGGGAATCTCGCCGGGAGGAAGCTTCACCGTCGATCTGGACACGGTGGCAGGCATCGACCGCGGCGGGTGGGAACCGAACAACACTATACGCGGCGTCGCGAATTTCGAGTTGCCGGAGCCCGGTTCCTGGACACTCGCGGCGCTCGGTTTCCTTGTGTTGGGCGCAGGTGCGATTTACCGGCGGGCGCTTTGATCGTCAAATTTTTTGACTAGCTCCAAAAACCCTGCTGTGGATCGAAGCGGCTTCAGGTCGGGGTCGATCTTCGCCTCTTCCATCGAGTAGCCGTTCTCGACGGCTCCGCGCAGTGGCTGCAGCGCCTGTTCTTTGTTACCGGCTAGAACATCGATGACGGCCTCGTCATACATCAGCTGATTGTCCGCTTTGTCGATCTGGCGGGCGTGCTCGATGAATGTGCGCGCGTTTTCGGCGTCGCCGCGCTTGGCGTAGCAAATTGCCAAATAACCCATAATTGTTGCGTCATGTGGGTTTACCTGCAACTGCCGATAAGCTTGCGCGATCGCGGCATCGTATGTTTTCGCGGCTTCATTCTGCTGCCCAGCCTGCCGGTAAGCATCGGCTAAGTTGAGGATATATAAAACGTGGGTATTGTTGATCTGAACCGCTTTCTTGAAGTCTGCGATGGCTTCGCGATAGCGCCCCAGCGCGAAATACGCCGTTCCCAGGTTCGTATAGGCATCTGCGGAAGGCTTTAGCTTGATTACTTTCTTCCATTCCTCAACGCAATCCTCCCACCTGTTCATGCGCCAGTAAGTCGCGCCGATCCGGTTGTACTCGGCGGCATTCCCGGGATCCAACTCGGAAGCGGTGCGAAACTCCTTCAGCGCGTTCTCGTTGCGGCCCGTGATGAGAAAAGCTCGGCCGAGCTGATCATGGTTGTACCAGTAGTACGGGTTCAGATCGACGGCTTTTTGTAACGCCTTCACGGCCGGAGCGGAATCGCCGGTCGCCAGATACGCCCGACCCAGCCGGATGTAGCCATCGTCGGAATTCGGCGCGAGCGCAAGTGCCTGCTTGAGCTGCTCGATGGCTTGAGCGTTCTTGCCGGTTGCCGTATAAATGCTTCCCAGCGTGAAATGCACTTCGGGAACATTGCTCGTATCGTGCCCCGCTCGGCTGACCGCATCCAGTGCTTTGGTGGCCCAAAAACCATCGCGTTTCAGGCGATACATTTGCAAGCTCGCGTCTGCAATGCCAGTCCAGGCGAGCGTAAAACGCGGATCTTTCTCCGTCGCACCCTGGAACAGGTCGAGCGCAGCGGTGGTTCCTTGTTCGTCACGCTGGTTTTTCAGCAACTCACGGCCTCTCAGATAGAGGTCGTAAGCTTCCGGATTCTGTGTTGGAAGCGCTTGCGCGTCTGTCGCTGCTGGCGAGCCGCCCAAGGCCGCTGCGACTTCGCGGTAAATGTTGTCCTCAATTGCAACAGCGGTACCCGAGAACGTATCGTACGCCAGAGTTTTGTGGGTCTCTACATTTCTGATCACGCTATGCACCTGAACGTTACCGTCACGCTCTTGAATCGTTCCGTCCACGATGACGTTTGCGCCCACCTGCCGGGCAATGGCTTCGACCGGCTGTTTGATATCCGCTCTCTCGATTGCCGCTTCCGAGACCGGATGCACGCCATTCAAAGTAACCAGCCGCCCCGCAATGGCTTCCTGAATGCCTTGCGAATAAGTAAACAGATCGGCATCCGTTCCCAACGCCTTGAAAGGCAAAACGGCCACATATTTTCCTTCCGCGGGCGGCCGAGGAGGCGCAGACGCACGCCGGATCAGAACGTTTGCCCCGGCGGCAATGAGCGCAACAGCGAAAACCGCGATCCATTTTTGATATGCGACGAACACCGGGCGCTGCGAGCCCCGGCCCCGGGCGCGTCAAATCCTGGATGATTTCGTTCACCGAGGCGTAGCGCTTCTCGGGTTCAATTTCAAGGCAGCGCAGGATGATTCGGTCGAGCTTCTCCGATATCGCGGGATTCGATTTTCGCGGACCCGGCACCTTCTCGTGCATGCGCTTCTTTACGTCGGGTACTACGCCGGTCGCCAGCTCATACAGCACGAGGCCCAGCGAGTAGATATCCGTGCGCTCATCGGCTGCATGCCCCTGCAGTTGCTCCGGAGACATGTAGCGCGGCGTTCCGACCATGTACCCCGTTCGCGTCAGGTGAGGGTTGTCGCCGGCCGCCAGACTTTGCGCCAGCCCGAAATCACTGATGCAAGCGCTGCCATGCTCATCAATCAGGATATTTTGCGGCTTGAGATCCCGATGAATGATCTGCTTGCTGTGCGCGGCCGCTAGTCCCTCGCATACCTCTTGTGTGATACGTACAATTTCGGGCTCCGGAAGCGTTCCGCGGCTCCGGATGACGCGCTCCAGATCTTCGCCTTCCACCCACGCCATCGAGACAAAGCGGATGCCGTCAGCCTCGCCTAAATCGTGAATTCGCAGAACATGCGGGTGCGAAATCTCGCTGGCCAGCCGGATTTCTTCCTTCAAGCGCTCGATGGTGGTTGCGTCCGTCGCGAGCTCCTCGCGAATCACCTTAAGAGCGACGGTGCGGTGCAGCTCCAGATCCATCGCGCGATAGACCCGCCCCATACCTCCCGCGCCTGCTTCCGCCTGGATGCGATAGCGCGTTCCGAGCGTGCTCCCGGGCCGCAATCCTGCCGATCGAACTGGCGCCAGAGCTGTAGCGGCGCCCGTTCCTGCCTGCTCGCCGCTTGAAAAAACACGAGTCACGGCCTCGCGTTCGGCCGTCATGGTCAACGCGCCCGTGTTTAGACTGCGGCCGCAATTCACGCAAGCCGCCGCATTTGCCGCGTTCGAAGTTTTGCAGATCGGACAAATCATGCCCGGCCCATAGCCTTCGTGTTCCGTTTTGGCTTCTCTGTTGAGGGTACCCCAAAAGCGCAAAGGACGCGCATACGCGGCACCAGGCGACAAAGGAGCCCGCGTGCCCTTTGGGTGGCGCGCTTAACACCGCGCCCGTCTTGCGCGAGTAGCAAAGCGCAAAGGACGGGGGTACGCGCCACCAGCCGACAAAGGAACTCGCTGGCCCATCGCGTGGCGCTTGACACCCCGCGCATCTTGCGCGAGTACCTTAAGACGGTGACGGGAATGATCCAATTTAGCCGTTCCAGGCGTCCAATTTGCGAAAGGAGATCCATGACTGATCCCAAATTGAATGAAATTCCGGTTGAGCCCCAGGATGCTTCAGACGAGCAGCGCCGCCAGCGTGCTCAACGCCCCAGATCTGGTCTAAGTATTAATGACACCGTCGCCGCAGACGCGAATCTTTCGGTTGGCGGGCGAGGGGTGAATGTGTCGGGAGTGGTTTCCGGGGCTGGTGCCGGAGCCGGGTCAACAAGCCTCACTCCGGGGCGGAGTGGATCTCCCGCTCCGCAGATTGTCCCTGGGGACGCTTCGACCGGTACCACACCGCTCGGAGCCTCTGGTTTGGCGGATGTGCCGAATCCGGGCGCCGATTTTCAGCGCGAAGAGTCCACCGGACCGACGGACGATGAGATCGCGGCGCGCGCGCATCAATGCTGGATGGAGCGGGGAAGCCCGCACGGCTCTCCCGAAGTGGATTGGCATCGCGCGCGCATGGAGTTGATCAAAGAGCGCCGCCGGCGTGCTTCGTCAACCATTGCCGCATCTGCCTGAGGAATGACGCTCAATGATCCGCGTGTGTGCGAAGTGCGGCGCGAACAACCGCATTCCCGCGAAGCACCTGGCACACACCGGATGTTGTGGGTCGTGCAAATCGGTTCTGCCCCCCGCGGCGGAGCCGATTGATGTGGATACCGCCGCGTTCGACCAAATCGTGAGCGAATCGCAGGTTCCGATTCTGGTCGATTTCTGGGCGAGTTGGTGCGGGCCGTGCCGCGCCGCCGCTCCAGAGGTTCACGCCGTAGCCCAAGCATTCAGCGGTCGGGCGCTGGTTCTCAAAGTGGATACGGAACGGCATCCCGAGCTGGCCGCGCGCTTTCAGGTACAAGGTATTCCCAATTTCGTGGTCCTGCGGAACGGGCGCACGGTCATGCAGCAGCCCGGTCTAGTCTCTCGCGACCAGATGCGGCATTGGCTGGAAACGGCCGCGGCGACTGCCGCCTAGCCTGACAAGAGTCTTCGGCTCGCTAACAACCGCAGCCTCATGCTTGTTGCAAATTCTCGTGCAGAATACGCGTGCCATCCCCTGGTCTGATAGCATCCAACTGGCGAACATCCGCAAGGAAAAATTGATATGGCAAGCAATCGAGGTGTTGTTTATCAAGGACCGGGAAAGGTCGAAGTGCAATCAATCGACTATCCCAAAATGCAGAATCCGCAGGGCAAGCCCATCGAACACGCGGCCATCCTGAAGATCGTCTCTACCAACATTTGCGGCTCCGACCAGCACATGGTTCGCGGCCGCACCACCGCGCCGAAGGGTCTTGTGCTGGGCCACGAGATCACCGGCGAAGTGATCGAAAAGGGCAAGGATGTGGAGTTTATCAATCTCGGGGATCTCGTCTCGGTTCCGTTCAACGTCGCGTGCGGGCGTTGCCGCACCTGTCGCGAGCAGCAGAGCGGTGTGTGCCTGAACGTGAATCCATCGCGCGCCGGCGGCGCTTACGGGTATGTGGATATGGGCGGCTGGGTCGGCGGCCAAGCCGAATTTGTGTTGGTTCCGTATGCCGATTTCAATCTGCTGAAATTTCCGGACAAAGAGCAGGCGCTTTCGAAGATCCGCGATCTGACCATGCTTTCCGATATTCTTCCCACCGGCTTTCATGGGGCGGTCACGGCAGGAGTGGGGGTGGGATCGATTGTGTATGTGGCGGGCGCGGGACCCGTCGGTCTGGCGGCTGCGGCATCAGCGCAGATTCTTGGGGCCGCCCTGGTCATGATCGGCGATCTGAACGACGAGCGGCTCCAACATGCGAAAAAGGTTGGCTTCGAACCCATCGATCTGAAGAAGAGCGACAAACTGGAAGAGCTGATCGACGAGGTGGTGGGTGTGCCCGAAGTGGACGCATCCGTCGACGCGGTAGGTTTTGAAGCGCGAGGTCATGGCGCGGCGCACACCGAGGAAGCGCCCGCCACTGTGCTGAACTCGCTTATGAAAATTACGCGTGCAGGCGGCGGCATCGGAATTCCGGGATTGTATGTGACCGAAGATCCGGGAGCCAAAGACGAGGCTGCGCAGCATGGCAATTTACGCATGCGTTTCGGCCTGGGTTGGGCAAAATCGCATCGCTTCTTTACGGGGCAGACGCCGGTTTTGAAATACAATTACCAGCTCATGCAGGCGATTCTGCACGATCGGCTGCCGATTGCAAAAATTGTGAACGCGACGGTTATCAGCCTTGACGATGCGCCGAACGGATACAAGGATTTCGACAAAGGCGCCGCCAAGAAGTTCATCCTCGACCCGCACGGGGCGTTACAGAAAGCTGCGTGAGCAGCTCTTTAGGCGATCGGCTTAGGCCGATGTCGCGACCGAAACAATCTCAGCTAATCCCACCGGGAATTGCGCCTTCGACGGATTGCCACGCACTTTCGCTCGCTTTGAACGGCTCTGTCGTGCCACAAGACCGCTTTTGGGCCGAAAAGCTGCGCAGTAACTGCATTCTACGCAGTTTGAGTTTACGCCGATCTGGACGGCATTCGCCTCTTAGAATCGTGTGTTAAACATGAACTATCGCTGGATGCATCCCAGAGCCACATGAATGCGTACATCCTTGTTAATTGAGAGACTGCCCCCGGCTCCATCGGAATCCGTCCACCCCATAATCAGTGCGATCGATCGTAAAACTCGCCTCGAATCCAGCTAGCACCCCGACCCAGGCACGGTGCTGGTTCCGTTGATTCTTGCGGGTATCGTGATCCGTTTCGTCACGCCATGAATTGTCAGTGCACCAATAACCCCAACATCATTATCATCTTTTGGGGTAATCTTCTCACTGACAAAATGCAACGTGGGGTATTTCGCCACATTGAAGAAGTCGTCTGAGCGGAGTACGGAATCGCGGGTACCATTGCGGGTATCGAGACTGGCCGTCTGAACGGTCATCTCTATCTGTGAGAGATCTGGCCTCTTCGGATCGTAGTGAATATGGCCTTCAAAGTCGCGAAAGGTTCCTTCCTCTTTCATCACTCTCCATTTATAAACAGAGAAACCAACGCTGCTGTATGCCTTGTTGATTTTGTAATCGCTGCTGCCTGATATTTCTGCGCCAACAGGTGCACTCGCGACAATAACCGCCCCGACGAGCGTCGCGATCACGGCACTGGTCAGAAGATGAGGCTGCGGCTGGCGTTCCATGCGAGCTAAGACGAACCGAAAAATCGTCACAAACTCATTCCCTTGAAAGCGAATTAGGGCGCAATCGCATCGCGCCAGTTCAAGATCCAACTCTTGGCTTCGCCGAGTCCCAATTCCCTCCACCAATCGTCCATTCCGTGTTGGTTGGTTCCTCGAACCACATCGTCGCGCGTAAGATCGGATGGTGGTGGAATCAATGCAGCGGCGCGATCAAAAACTGCTGATCTTGAATCAGGTGGAAGTCGTCGTACAAGGCTCAGAAGGGTAATGACGTCTCGTCTTCGGGCCTGAGCCAAAACAACTCGAAGCGCATCGGTGTCCTGATATCCGCTTTTTCCAAAATCCAGCCTTTGCAGAGCTACTCGCAATTGATTGGGCGCATCGTCAAAGAAAGGAGTCCCTGGGCCGTCCGGCGTCCGAGTAAAGACCATGGCATCTGCCGGGACAATTGCTTGGCGGTTGTTCAGCTCGAACTCGACCCATCCTGATTTAACGCGAAGCTCTCCCGAACCGCCTGGGGCCACCTGGAGCGTGAAGGCACAACCGAGATCGATCGCTGTGGCGGCAGGCGTTTCGACAGAGAGAGTAAATGGAGGCGCCCAAATCCGAGCGGTGATCTTTCCGCTCTGTAAAGAAAATCGATGATGGCCTGAGCGCGTTGCAAACAGGCGTATGCTGGTATTCGGGTCAACCTCAATTCTTCCCATCAATCCCATCCGGAGGAAGGCTCGCGAGCGGTTATCAGTTTTAAGGATCTCGCCAGTTGATAGCCTGCCAGTTACCTTCAGCGGTATGTTGTTGATGGTTGGAGCACCCGAGAGGGTAATCACTTTCCAATCGGTGCCAGACTGCCAAGCTATCCGCACAATGATCGCGGACGCTGCAATTAAAATGCAGACCGTAACAGCTATCCTGCCAAACCATGGCAGTCGGATGGTCCTTGCGCTCTTACGGATCGGCAGCAAGGGCAGACGGCAGCTTTCTGGCTTACCGGAAAACCCGGAAAGCAATTCTTCCCAACGGCGCAGCTCAGGATCAGGTTCACCGCCTCTATTCCAGACATAAGAGTCGCGGGTCGGTTCCACTATCGAAGGCCTCCCTTCAGTTGCTCACGAAGAAGCTTCACTCCCCGATAAAGATTGACTCGAACCGAATCGGGGGTGAGATCAGTGAGCGCAGCAATCTCTGGTCCGGTAAGCCCTTCCACAAAGCGCAGGATAAGTGTTTCGCGATACGCCTGGGGCAATCGCCGGATAGCGTTCAATAGGAACCATGGCTGCTCATCGCTCGATGTGAGCGCGAGATCGGAGGACAACTCCTCGGTAGCGTGAGCATGGCGGAAATGGTCCGCCGAACGGCGTCGAGCGATCTGCGCCAGCCATCCGCCAAAAGCCATGACTTCACGAAGTGAGGGCAGTTGCCGCCAAGCCTGCAGGAATGTTTCTTGTGCCAAATCGTCCGCCTCCGACGTCGGCACTCGGGATAACAGGATGCCATGCACCATTGGAAAAAACCGCTTGTATAACTCACAGAAGGCATCCTGGTCACCATCAAGCGAAGCCGCGACCAACAAGTGCAACTTCGATTTTTCATCAGACACAGCGCCGTCTCTCGATGCCGTTTGTGTCCCGCCGACTTTTAGTTGAAGTTGGTCTCGCGCTGGAGCCGGAACTTGTAGCGGCAATGCAGAACCCCATTTTCCGTATGCGTGAGCGGTTGAATCGAACTAAAGTCACCCTTTCCTGCTGCGTGTGCCAACATCTCCGGATTGATGTATTGGTCGCCTGCAAAGCGTAACTCCTCAATCCATTGGGGAGGATAGCTTGCGCCCCATACTGTGAAGTGAACGTGCGCGGGCACCTGCATCCCGGGATAGTGGCCAGGCAAAATCGTGTGCAGTTCAAAACGACCCTCGATATCGGTTTTCATCCAACCATACAGACGAGGAGGATATTCTTTGTGATCCGCGCCGTAATAGCCTTCAGCATCCGTGTTGTACGCATACACCGTAATACCTTCAGCGGGTGTGTTGCTATCAGGCTTAAACACCTGTCCTTCAATGATTAACTGCTCGCCCGGCTCGTTCTGAGGAATAATCCTGGTGCGCCTTGAGAGGACGGCGGGGGCCGGGCGGTGAATCATCACCAAACCGTTATTCCTAGCCCTCTCCCAAACCCTTTTTGGTAGAGCGTCAAATGCATCCCCGTCATCGCTCCCGGAGGCCTTAAAGGCCAAGCCGCCGATTGCAATACCTGTCCACATTGCGTTCCGAAGAAACCGCCGCCGGCAAGTTGCGAGGCCTGTTGAGATCATCGGAGATGCCTTTCTGATATAAAAGACGCCTCGACCTGCTCAGTCTGTTAACAGTCTCTCGACGGATCAGGCCTAACGGAGGTTTTCGGTTGAATGTGGCTAGTATCCCATGTCAGATTGCTCGGGCCCGGTTCAGATCCGTGATCGCCGCATAATAGCAAGGTGGTCCTCGGATATTCCTGTGCGCTTACGGATATTACACGTAAAGGTGCAAACTACACGCCGATTCCGAGCGCTAAAATGAAGTTCGCCTCGGGGTAGCGTTTTCTCTTGCGCATTGTCTCTTTGCTCGCAAGCGCAACCGAAATCATCTGCGCTCTCGATGCCGGCGACCGTCTCGTTGGCCGTTCTCACGAATGCGATAACCCGCCGTGGGTGCGCTCTCTGCCGGCTTGCAGCGAGCCGGCCTTCGACATCTCAGTACGTAGCGGCGAAATTGATCGGGAGGTGAATCGGCGCATCCGTGCCGGCGAACCGCTCTATCGCATCCATACAGACCTCATTCGCGAGCTTGCGCCGGACCTGATCGTTGCGCAATCGCATTGCGAGGTGTGCGCCGTGACGCCGGGCGATGTGAACCGCAGCGGAGCGTGCATACCGGGTGCGCGGATCATGGGCCTCAACGCCAGCTCCGTCGAGGGAATTTTGGCCACGATCGTAGAAATTGCGGAAGCACTGGACGCCGAACAAGGCGGCCACGATCTGGTCGCGCGCGAACGCTCGCGCCTCGAGCAGTTGCGCGCATCGAGTAGTCGATTCCGGCGGCCCACGGTTGCCGTGCTCGAATGGACCGATCCGATTTTTCCTCTGGGCAATTGGGGTCCCGAGCTGCTCGACGCCGCGAATGGCGCTCTCGCAATCGGCAATCCAGGCCAGCACTCGCATGCTGTTCCCTTTGAGGAGTTACTCGCCGCAGATCCGGAGTATTTGATCGTGGCGCCTTGCGGATTCAATCTCGAGCGCGCCGCAAAGGAACTGCCGGTATTGGAACATTATAATAAGTGGGACAAGTTACGCGCCGTGCAAGAACAAAAGGTCGCTTTCGCGGATGGCAACTTGTTTTTCAATCGTTCCGGGATGACGATTGTGCGCACTGCGGAGATTCTTGCCGAAATTCTGCACGGCCTGATTTCCGGCGACGCCGGCGAAGGCCGCCACTGGTTCTGGATGAGTTCCGATCAGTGTACCGTTCCCATGCGGTCCAGCGGCCAAAACACAAAAACGGCTTTTCCGTAAATATAATTCTTCGGCACGAATCCCCACGCGCGGCTGTCGTTCGAAGAAGAGCGGTGATCTCCCAGCACGAAATATTCGCCCGGCGGAACCGTGTGAAGCGCATAGTTCCGATCGTCGCGATACTCAGGCGGAATATAATTCTCGACCAATTTCTTGCCGTTGACGATCACGTATCCGTCGTCGACTTCAATCTTGTCGCCCGGCAATCCGATGACGCGCTTGATGTATGACTTGGTCGTATCTTCGGGGTACCAGAAAACAACGGTATCGCCGCGCTTGATATCGCCAATGCCGAACTTATAACTGAATTGGTTGATGAACAAGCGCTCCTGATCGTAGAGGCTCGGCATCATACTTGTGCCTTCCACCTTCACCGGTCGGTAAAGAAACAAGATAACCAGGACGGCGATAAGCACCGACAGCATCAAGTCGCGAAGCCACGCGATGGTTGTGACTACTGTGGACCGCGGATGGTCGTGCGTGGGCGCCGTGACGGCCGTTTCGACCGGCACGCCCGCCTCAGGAACCGGCTCGCTCATAAAACGGGGCTACTCTTAGATTACAAAGGTTGCGCTTACGAAAAAAAAAACGCAAACGCACCTCTGCCTGCACGTCATTGGACGAGCGATCTGTAATTCCGTTTGCCCGCAGAGCGCAGGCCTATAAGGAAGCAGCGCTACTTAGCGCTTCGCTTCTAATTCCTGTTCGGCGCGAAGCCAGTCCTGTTCCGCTTCGCCGTGTGCGTAACCCCGAGCAATCCAGTAAGAATAAGCGAGTCTGGCAACTTCTTCGTGCGTTACTTCAAGCCGCGTGGAAGCGCTTTCAATGGCGCTGACCGGTTGTGATTCGACTGCGGGTTCAATGATACCTACCGAGTCGACGATGCTCGATGTCGTTGCGCCGGCTGCTGCGGCTGCGGCTTTCGGTCTTTCTGTTATTGCTGAACTTACTTTGTGATGATGATTCACTGGTCCAGCCTCCGTACTTTCCGGTTTCTTCGTCTTGGAAGACCTGGTGGTACGCGGTTTCGGCGTTGCTTCTGCGGCAGCGCTCATTTCCGGCGCTGAGGTTGTCGTCTCTTCCGCGGTGTTGCGGGTCTTTTTCGAAGCTTTATTAAACTGCATGGGCCTATTTAAACACAGCGAAACAAATTTGTCAGCATTTGTTCGAGCAAAAGGCGGTAGTGCGAAAGCATGGGTTGAGGATGTGCCAATGCGTTGCTTGAGCCATGCGGGAAGACACTGTTTTGAAACAATAAAAGGCATGTCCGAAACTGTAATTCTGGCGGCGAGCGGCGATCTGCGTCTCTCTGCGAATCGCGTTTGCTGGCCTGCGCAAGAAGAGATGGAGAGAGCGCTCACGCGCGCAATTGAGCGCTTCGGTTTCCATGTGCGGCGCGGCCATCCGTTTGATGAACAGAAACAACATGGATTCATCGATTCGCAAAAGCGCGGCATGGAAGTGTTCCGCGCTATGCCTGAAGACGCGCCGCTGGTTGTTGCCGAAGCGGTGTGGCAGTACAGCCATCACGTGCTGCCGGGTCTCATAACGCATCGCGGACCGATCCTCACGGTCGCGAACTGGAGCGGGCAATGGCCGGGGCTCGTGGGCATGCTGAATTTGAATGGTTCGCTGACGAAAGCAGGCGTTCGATATTCCACGCTGTGGTCGGAAGACTTTACAGACGATTACTTTCTCTCGCGCCTCGAAGCATGGCTCAAACGCAAACCGGTGCAGCATGATACTTCGCATGTGCGGCCCCTCAGTAGCATGAAGTTACCCGCCGATTCGGAATCGCTCGGCGTGTCACTCGCTCAAAAACTCAAGCGCGAGAAAGCGATCCTCGGTGTGTTCGATGAAGGCTGCATGGGAATGTTCAACGCCATCGTGCCCGATCATCTCTTGAATCCGGCTGGCGTCTACAAAGAACGTCTCAGCCAATCGGCTTTATATGCGGCTATGCGCGATGTCCCGCGCGAACAGGCGCAGAGCGTTCGCGATTGGCTCGATCATAAAGGCCTGCACTTCAAAACTGGCCCGAATCCTGAAACCGATCTCACGGACGATCAAATTCTCGATCAATGCCGGATGTATATCGCGGCGCTTCGCATCGCGGATGAGTTCGGATGCGCAGCGGTCGGGATCCAGTATCAGCAAGGCCTGAAGGATCTCGCGCCCGCATCCGATCTCGCCGAAGGCTTGCTGAATAATTCCGATCGGCCGCCCGTGAAATCGCTTGACGGGCACGTTCTTTACGATGGGCAGCCGTTGCCTCACTTCAACGAAGTGGATGAGTGCGCCGGATTCGATGCATTAGTGACCAATCGGGTGTGGAATGCGCTCGGCTTCGCTCCGGAAACGACCCTGCACGACCTTCGATACGGCGAAACATACGATAGCCAATTTGTTTGGGTATTCGAGATCTCGGGCTCGGTTCCCGCGGCCCACAACATCGGTGGATATGCCGGTTCGGTGAGCGAAAGGCAGCCGCCCATGTATTTTCGTATGGGAGGCGGATCGCTGAAGGGCGTGAGCAAGCCGGGCGAGATCGTCTGGAGCCGCGTGTTTATCGAAGACAACCGGCTGAAGGCGGATCTGGGGCGCGCGCGCGTGGTGGAATTGCCGCGCGAAGAAACCGAACGCCGCTGGCGCATCACAACGCCGCAATGGCCCATCATGCATGCGGTTCTTTATGGCGTTTCGCGGGATCAGATGATGGCGCGGCACAAGGCGAATCACATTCAGGTCGCCTATGGCCCTACCGCGCAGGCCGCAAATACGGCGCTTGCCACGAAGGCCGCGTTTTTTCGCGAGGCCGGATTGGACGTGAGCATCTGCGGAACGGATACCGGTTTTTGAGCATGAGAGTCGGTCTGCTGGGAACGGGCGCAATCGCGAATAAGCACGCGCAGGCGTATCGCAACATCGGCTTTGAGCTGGTTGCGTGCTCGAACAAGACGGAATCGCGCGGCCGCGACTTCGCATCCCGCTGGGGCGCCGAATTCGTCTCCGATTATCGCGATTTGTGCCGCTTCCCGGGCCTCGATTTTGTCGATGTCTGCACGTTTCCCGATTTTCATCTTGAGCCCGTGAAAGAATGCGCCGCGATTCGAAGACCGGTGCAGGTCCAAAAGCCGATCGCGACGAATCTCGATGCCGCGGAGCAAATGATCGACGCAGCGAAGCAAGCAGGCATTCCGCTGGGTGTTGTCAGCCAGCACCGGTTCGATGACGCAACCATTTTTCTGAAGCGAGCGCTGCCCGCCGGCCGATTAGGCAAGCTGCTTCAGGCGGACGCGTATGTGAAATGGTTTCGCAGCGACGAATACTATGCGCGGCCGATTAAAGGCAGTTGGCACACTGAGGGCGGAGGCGCGCTGATCAACCAGGCGATTCATCAGATCGACATTTTGCTGTACCTGATCGGGCCCGTTCGCGCAGTGCAGGGAAATTGGCAACTCGGCGCGGCTCATAAAATCGAATCCGAAGATATCGTGAACGCTCTGCTCTCGTACGAATCGGGCGCAACCGGGGTCCTGCAAGCCGCAACCGCCTTCTGGCCCGGCTACACGGAGCGCATCGAGATTCACGGCACGAAAGGGTCCGCGATTATTTCTGGTGACCGCCTCACAGCGTGGGATGTTCGCGATGACCAACAGACCAACGCCGGGGATCCCGCGCCCCTTGAGCAAAATGTTGCATCCGGCTCGTCGGACCCGATGGCGATCAGCCTGACATCGTTCGAGCGCCAGTTCCGAAACTTTGCGAATGCAATCCGGACGGGCGCCGAACCGCTGGTCAATGGCCAAGAGGGGTACATGGCACTCGAAGTTGTGCTGGACATTTATAAATCTTGCCGTGAGGGCGTGCCCGTAAGCCTCAAATCGAAGCTATAATCTAAGCGGTAGACCACGTCGTCTAGGCGGCTGACGCGAATAGCGCGCAGTGCGGTTACTGCGCGTTTAGAAACGTGAGCTGATTTCGGGGGACTATGCCGCTCCACGTAGCCGAATTCATCGGTGCTGCGCCCGTTCGGGAACAGCTAACATCTCTCATCGAAACCTCCGTCGATCCTGAACGTGTTTCGCATTATTTACATGAGTTTGCTTCGCGGCATCCGGCTGAAACGGACGCACTTACAAAAGATCCCGATCGCGCGCGCTATCTTGCAGCCATTTTCGGTTACAGTCATTTCCTTTCGGAAGAGTTACTGAGGAGCCCGGATTCGTTGGCCGGAATCACAGACCTTCGGTCTCCACTTTCGCGCGGCGAATACACCGAACGTCTCAAGAACGCCGGTTCCGCGCCGCACGAGCTCGCATTGTTTCGGCGCAAGGAGCTGCTTCGGGTCGTTCTCCGCGATGTATCGCAGCTCGGGACGTTATCCGAAATTACACAAGAGCTCTCAAGCCTGGCCGATGCAATTCTTGCTCGGGCGCTTGAAACGGTTACCACGCAGTTACAGGAACGCTATGGCATTCCCCAGAGTGAAAGCGGCCCTGCGACCTTTTCGGTGATTGCACTCGGAAAGCTTGGCGGCTGCGAACTCAACTACAGCTCAGATATCGATTTGATGTTTCTCTACAGCGGAAATGGAGAAACATCCGGCCCGAACCCAATTACGAATCGCGAATTTTTCAAGAAAGTCGCCAATCAACTTACGACCCTGCTCTCAACTTACACTTCTGCCGGTCTCTGCTATCGCGTCGATTTGCGATTGCGCCCCGAAGGGAGTCTGGGTGAAGTATGCATTCCGCTTGCCGCGGCAAAGGATTATTATGCGAATCGGCGCCGCGATTGGGAGCTGCAGATGTTGATCAAAGCGCGGGTAGCGGCTGGCGACGAGGCGCCGGGCAGGGAACTGCTCGATTTCGTCGAGCCCTATATTTATTCGACAACGCTCGATTTCTCGACCATCGAGACCATGTCGGTTACGCGCGAGCGCATCGGCGAAAAGCTCGCCGTCAAGCGGCTGCAGAAAGATTCGCATGACGTGAAGCTTGCCCGCGGAGGAATCCGCGACATCGAATTTCTCGTGCAGTGCCTGCAACGGCTGCATGGAGGGCGGGAAACAAGCGTGCGGCATGGGGGAACTCTGTTTGCCTTGTCGCGTCTGCTCGAATGCGATCTCCTGGCAAGCACCGAGTGTGCGCGGCTTACCGAAGCCTACGAGTTTCTTCGCAAGTTGGAACATCGGCTGCAGTTTGAAGACGACCGCCAGACCCACGCGTTGCCGTCGTCGCCCCCAGACTTGGAGCGGATCGCCCGCCGCATGTTGCCTGTTCCGCGCAGCCGGTCTTCGAATATCACCGCCGCGGCCGTGCTGCTTCAACAATTGAACCAGCATTTGGAAAACGTTCAGGCCATCTATGAGCGCATCGTGCATGCGCAGAGGCCTCTTTACTACGCGCCGTCTGCTACAGCGAGTTCTACCACTGATGCCGCGCCGCAACCCCCTCCGGACGCTCCACCAATCGGCCTTTCAGAAGACTTGCTGCAGTTGCTGGCACGAGCCGCGCCGGATTTTGCGGAGCGGCTACGGCATCGCGGCGTGCGTCGATCCGAACAATCGCTCGCCGGCTTTCTCGAAAGCATCCTCAAACAGTCTTCTCACTTGGAGACGCTGAACGCGCACCCCACGCTCGCCGACTCGATGATTCAGCTTTTCGAGTTGACTCCGTTTCTATCTGAGCAACTCAGCTCAAATCCCGAGTTGCTCGAAGAGATTCGCCGTTTTGCAGATCACCCGAACCGCCGCTGGGCCTTCGAAGGGATGGCCGCGCCGCTCAGCGACGTTGACGGCCTGCGGCGCTTTTTCCGCCGGGAAATGTTCCGCATTCAAGCTGCCAGCGTGTGCCTGCCCGAGTCGGTCTTCCAGACACTCGATCGCACCTCGGCGCTCGCGGAGTTTGTCATCGCCCGGGCGTACCGCATCGCTCTCGAAAGAGGCCTTGCGCACGCACGCTCGCACGCCGCGCCGTCAAAGCCCTTTGAGGAGCCACAGGGCGAGATGATGGTGGTCGCGCTCGGCCGTCTTGGCATGCGCGAATTCGATCTGGCGTCCGACGCCGATCTTCTGTTCATCGTTCCCGACGTGGAGGCCGCGCGGCAGCGGTTCTGGACGCGCGTTGCGGAGCATTTGATCGACATTCTGACCGCGTATTCGGGCGGCGGAGCGATCGTTTCACTCGATACGCGCTTGCGTCCGAATGGCCGCGAAGGCATGCTCGTGCAGACGGAATCGAAATACGTCGAATATTTTTCGACCAAAGCAGAAGCTTGGGAAGGAATCGCCTATATGAAGGCGCGCGCCGTGGCCGGCGATACGGACCGCGCGACCGCATTTCTCACCGGGCTGCAGAAACTCGACTGGCGGCGCTATGGCCAAAGTGGCCGTTCCAAACAGGATCTGCGCCAGATGCGCATGCGCCTGCAGCGCGAGCAGGGCCCGGAAACACCGCTTAAAGCCGGTTACGGCGGCTATTACGACGCCGATTTTATCCTCATGTACCTGCGTCTCAAAGGCGCCGGCATGTTCTTTAAGAGCCTGAATACGCCCGAGCGCATCGATGTGGTCGAAAAGATGGGACACCTCGAGCGCGAAGATGCGGAGTTTTTGTCTGAGGCAACCACGTCTTTTCGCGCGCTCGACCACGCCGTGCGAGTGGTGACAGGGCGCGCCGGGGAAAAGCTGCCGGTGTCACTGATCGAACGTGAAATGATCGCTGAGCTGATGCATCGTTGGACCAATGAGCGTCCAACGGCGGTGACTCTCGAGGCCGGACTACATGCGCTGCAGACCCGCATGCGCGCGCTGTTCGACCGCATCTTCGCGCATTAGGACGACTGTCGCGGCTATTCTTCTTCTTCGAGGTGGACGCGGTCCTTTGTCGCCGAGATGATTTTTTCGGCTTGCGGCCCCGGCACGTAATCGTAATGATCCAGTTCCATGTGAAAAGAAGCGCGGCCCTGTGTTTTCGAGATGAGGTCGTTCTGATAGTTCAGCATCTCCGACATCGGCACCTGCGCGTTGATGGTCTGCATGTTGCCTTTGAGATCCATGCCCGAAATGCGGCCGCGGCGGCCGTTGAAATCGCTCATCAGGTCGCCCGCGAACTCGGTGGGCGTCTCCACTTCCACTTTCATGACTGGCTCGAGCAGTGCCGGTTTCGCCTGCTGCATGGCCGCCCGAAACGCTTTGCGCCCTGCCAGCTTGAACGCCATTTCCGATGAGTCCACATCGTGATAGGACCCATCGTAGAGCGTGACCTTAAAGTCCGTCACCGGATAACCGGCGATGAAACCCTGCTCGGCTGCTTCGAGAATGCCTTTTTCCACTGCTGGGATGTACTGCTTCGGAATCGAGCCTCCAAAGATGTCGTTGACGAACTGAAATTTTTCGCCTCGGCCTAACGGCTCAATCCGGATCCAGCAATCGCCGAACTGGCCGTGGCCGCCGGTCTGCTTCTTATGCCGGCCTTGCACGCTGGCGGTGCCGCGCACGGTTTCGCGATACGGTATTTTCGGCGATTTCAGCTCCACTTCGACTCCATAGCGGCGCTTCAACCGGCTCACGACGACTTCGAGATGCTGCTGGCCGTTGCCCGCAAGCAGAAATTCTTTGGTCTGCGGGTCGCGGTAGAAGCGTAGCGAGCGGTCTTCTTCGAGAATCTTCGCGAGCGCAGTGCTCAAACGGTCTTCATCGCTGCGAGTCTTCGCCGAGATCGCGTAGGCGATGGAGGGCTCGGGTATCTCGATGCCGCGGAACGTGACGCAATTCGTTTTTTCGCACAACGTGTCGGCGGTCAGAGTTTCTTTCAGCTTAGCGACCGCTCCAATATCACCCGCGCGCAACTCGGTAATGGGCTGCATCGTCTTTCCAAACGGCGTCGCGATATGCGCCAATCGCTCGCTGACGTTCGTGCGCATGTTGGTCAGGTGCGCGTCGTCTTTTACGGTTCCGGCCATCACCTTGAAGTAAGTCACGCGGCCCGCAAACGGATCGGCCGCTGTTTTGAAGACAAAAACCGAGCAGGAATCTTTTGGCGCAATCGATTTTTCGACTTCTTTGCCGTCCTGTACCGCGATGACCGGCGGACGATCCAGCGGCGACGGGAAAATCTCGGCGGCGAAGTTCAGGACCGCGTCCGAGCCGATGTTCTGCGTCGCGGATGCGCAGAGAATCGGGAAAATGCGGCGCTCGCGCACTCCCTGTTGCAGCCCGCTAACAATGTGTTCCACCGGCAGCGTGCCTGTGGCGAAGAACTCTTCCATCAACTCGTCGTTGCCTTCGGCGATCATCTCGACGAGCGCTTCATGCGCTTTGCTTGCGGCATCCTGTTCGGCAGCCGCGATATCGCCCTCGGTACCTTTTCCATTTCCACCGGCCTTGTACGTATAGGCGCGCATGCGAATCAGATCAATGACGCCGCTGAAATTCTTTTCGGAACCCATCGGCAAATGCACCGGCACTGCGGATCGCCCGAACGTCTCTTGAGCGCTTCCAACCACGCGCTCGAACGAAGATCGCTCGCGATCGAGCTTATTGACAAGGATGGCGGATGCAAGCTGAAATTCCGAGGCGAACTGCCAGACTTTTTCGGTTGAGACCTCGATCCCCGCCACTCCATCGAGAATCACCAGCGCCGAATCCGCGGCGAGCAGAGCCGAACGCGTGTCATTGAGGAAAATGTTGTATCCGGGCGTATCGATCAGGTTCAGCTTGCTCTTCTGCCACGGAAACGCGGCCACCGCGGAGCTGACGCTGAGCTTGCGCGCGATCTCCTCTTCGTCAAAATCCGTGATGGTGTTGCCTTCATCGGCTTTTAAGTGGCGATCGGTCGCGCCGGCGGCAAAAAGAAGGGAGGACGCAAGCGAAGTTTTGCCGCAATGCCCATGCCCGATCAGCGCCACGTTCCGTATGTCGGAACTGTCAAAAACCCTCATTAAACACCTCCAGGCCAGCGGATTGCAGCGCACAGGACGGGGTCGCCCGTTGTGCGCGGTTCAAAATTGCAGCGCACGGGGCGGTTGGCACCCGGGCCGTTCAGGCCTAGGTCGCCCGTTGTGCGCGGATTAAGAAAAGCTGGGCCAAACTGGTGAGAATATCAAATTCGATTGGGCGTTCTTAACGCAACGTGAACTGGCAGCATTCTCCCTTCAGCATCAGTCGGGCGCAAAAACCAGGTGCGCTGCCGATATTTGCAGAGATGCAGTGCTACTTGAGCCCGGCGCTGTTACAGTCTCAATTGAAAACCAAATATGAGCATCCCGGCACTCGTGGAGATTGTACATTCGTCGACCCAGGACTCGTGGTCCGAACGAAACAAAGCCGCGTTTGAAACGCTGTTTGGCAGCCCCGGCGGGCGTTATCCAAAGCAATCCCGAAAAGCCCTCACTCTCCGTGCGCCAGAGATGAGCGATTCCGGCGTTCCTTTTGCCGCCTACATTCACCCGCAGAACCCCGCTTCGGGTCCATACAGCGGACTCTCGTTCGTCATGTTTCCGGTGCGAGAGCAACCATGCCTGGTCGGAATGGTGGTGGGGACACAAGGGCTTTCACCTGACGAAGCAATCCTGGGGCGGCCGGGTCACGCTCGGAAAACCGGGGCGATCTGTTCCTGGCTAAATCAAAAATATGGGGGTGGACATTTCGTCGCGTGGGCGAAGCAGGATCCAACTCGGACGGATGTTGCCCTCCCCGACAATGTCGCGAAGCAATGGCCGGAATACAAAGCCGTTTTCGACAGATACGGCAACGAAATCTACGCTTTATATTGCCCAACTGATGATCGCGCGGGAACTGAGGCGGCACTAACCGCGTTGCTTGATCTTCTGTTCGAAGAACGCGGTTATCAGCCCATCGCCGGTGCCCAAGCCAGCTACCAATCTATTCGTGCCGAGTGGTTTAACCATCTCATGCCAAGTGTAGAAAAAAGCCAGGTGGCAGACTTGCTTAGCACGAGGCGCTATGTCATCATTCAGGGCCCGCCCGGTACCGGGAAAACGATGATGGCGACCGAGCTCCTTCAAACCACGTATCGTGGGCAGGGGCGAACCGTACAATTTCACCCGAATACCACTTATGAAAACTTCATTGGTGGTCTAGCTCCGACAAACGCCACAGGCGATCTGGGCTTCCGATTCACGCCTGTGCCGGGCTTTCTGATGGAGGCAGCAGCCCAGGCACTAAAGAGCCCGTCGACGAACTACCTTTTGCATATTGACGAGATCAACCGCGCGGACTTGGGCAAGATTCTAGGTGAAGCGATATTCCTTCTAGAACCGATCGCTTCCAGCCGAAAGATTGAGCTTCCGTACGATTTTGGCGAACCGTTTCATTACACCTTTTTTCTGCCAAATAACCTGCACATTCTTGGAACCATGAACAGCGCGGATCGCAGCATCGCCATCGTTGATGTGGCTGTGCGGCGTCGATTTGGGTTCCTTTCACTTTGGCCGCGCATGAACGTGGTTGAGCATTTCGGATGCGCCACTATGCAAAAGGCATTTCGGGAGTTACTGTCTATATTTGTTGAGCACGCTGCTGAAGATACGTTCCCGCTCGTACCCGGCCATTCGTATTTTCTGGAAACGGATGAAGATCGCGCCAAGCGGAGCCTTCGCGTGAACCTGGCGCCACTGCTGGAGGAGTATCTGGCGCAGGGTTACGTTGGCGGCTTCGCCGAGCCGATACGCGCGTACTTGCAGGAACTGCGAAGTTTGTGAGGACCCAAAGTATTCGGCGTCCAGCCAAAACAGTACCGTTGCTAGCACCCCAGACGGCCGAGGAAGTCTGCCTCGAGTTGACGGATCATTCGATTGCAGAGCGTTCGGCGATTCACTTCTTCAGAGTCCGTGGCACCCGCGATCCACACGCGCAAGCTGCTCGACTCGCAGAGCAGTTCATCAAACAGAACCGCGCATTGATGTCCCTGTTAGATGTTCGGATCGAACGAGATTATGACGGGAGTGATGTTCGGCTTGTGATCCAAACTGGAGCCGCCGTTGGCGCGATCCCGCTGATTTCTCCAACAACCGCACGGCCCGATTTTGGCCTTGTGGTTCAACCGCGGTTCCCTTGGGCAGGAATTGGTCCTATGCTTGCCGAAATGGGCTGGCGTGTCAGTCCAATGGCGCTGCATTTACCGCTTCTTCGTCGCTCCGAGCGCCGGGTACCGATCTGGGTGCTCTCCTTCATGATCCTCGTTAGGTTGAAAGCCCTGCTTGAGTCCCTTGATCGAAGGTTTGAACTTACGACCGAAACCCGAAGCGCTCCGCGAGGTAGAGTGCAATGGGCAGAGTATGCGACGAGGAGCCTGCCGCACGCAAGCTTCTTATCATTACCGTGTACATTTCCTGATCTTCGCGATGATCGACTTCTCAAAGGTGCGATTCGGCACACCCTCGAACGCCAACTACGCGCGCTGGAGACTCAGAAAGAGCACGGCGCATTTGTTCACAGATTGATTGAGTTTGGACAGGAACTAATGCACCGAGTTCAAACCGTTCCGGTTTATGTGCCATCCGCCACAACAATCGGAAACTGGCGTCAGCGCCCGTTGCGGCCCGAGCAGTTCATCAACGGCTTGCAGGCGATCGAATGGACGATCGAGGAACGAGGGCTGGCCGGAGCGAGTGACCTGGAAGGAATACCGTGGACCATGCCGATGGATAAATTTTTCGAAGCTTGGGTCGAAACTGTGCTTCGAGTTGTCGCGCAGCGCACTGGTGCTCAAATCAAAATTGGCCGAAAGCGAGAGACAACCCACCCGATCAACTGGGAGCCATCCTATTTAGGCTCCCAGAAATCACTCGCGCCGGACGTCTGGCTCGAATGGGATTCCACGACGTTGATCGTTGATGCAAAATACAAACGTCATTGGGAAGAAGTCCAACAGCACACATGGGCCAAAGTCGAACAGGAGATCCGGGAACAACATAGAAATGATCTGCTTCAGGTCCTTGCATACGCTAACCTGGCGCGTACTCGAACCGTGATCGTGTGCCTCGCTTATCCCTGTTCGGCCGAGAATTGGAACTCCTTGCGCGACCGCGGACGCCTCTTTCATCGCGCCGAACTGACGGCGAATGCACGGGCTGTGCATATCTGGTTGACCGCCGTTCCGATGGCGACCGCAGTAGAGCGGATTGCCCTTCCTTTCGCCGATAAGGTGCGGAAGATAATCTTCGGAACTGGTAATACACTGTCGAGCCACCCCATGCAATGAGGCGGTCCTTTTGCTAAGCTTCCCGCGGTCATGAAGACACCCCTATCGCACATGGGCAGGAAGAGCTTTTACGCGGCGATTCTAAGGAGCGGTCTTTTATCAATGGCCGGTCGGAGGAAGCCTAAGAACAGCCTCCCTAGCGAATTCCCCTCGAATGCAGATGGCGACAGCGCGACCAGTATTGCCATTGCTCAGGGAATCTTCGATCAATTCAATCTGAAGCGACGGTTGGGACGCGGCTGGCGGGGCAGACTTCTGGCGGGAAATTCGAACGCGCTCCTTCATCGAAGCGACGTTTTCGAGTCTAAGGAACCTGCGCCCAGGCAGAGGGATTTCCGCCCAGCACAAGCGCGTAATTTTCGGGTTTGAGAGTATCATCACCTGCCCGAACTGGCGCAGGTCGCCGAGAATCCCGAAATTGCAGTGTTATTAGGCACTGATTACGGATCGCTCCAGATGTGCTGATCGTGCGCGAGCCTGAACCCGACAACGTTATCAATCGTAAGCAGGTCCTAGTAGATGAAACGGTTGCGCTACGCGCGGGAATTCGGGAGCACAATAAATAAGCTGCCGATCCTTCATGCCAGCATCTCTTGTAAGTGGACACTGCAGAATGACAAGTCTGAAGCGCTGAATTTTATTTCGGAACAGGACAGGTAGCGTCCCGCACATTCCCGTCGTTACGGGCGAGCCGCTGCCCTGCCGCTTGGCATCGCTCGCGCTAGGAACCGGCGACATTGGCTGTGTTTATCACTTTGCCCGAACTTATCAGCACCGCGGAGAACCTTCAAATCGAAGATTCGATTCATCTGGTGAAGATCATGGTGGAAGGCAAACGGCTGAAAGACATAGCCGACCTTCCACTGGATTTGGCCGTGTGACTGATAAACTCACTACTCCACAACGGTGTTCGGCACACATGAGCGATATCCGCGCGAAGAACACATGTCCCGAAATGACGGTGCGCCGGATAGTGCATCGCATGGGTTTCCGCTATCGGTTGCATGTGCGAGAACTTCCTGGCAAGCCCGATTTGGTGTTGCGGTGGCTAAAGAAGGCTATCGAGGTGCGCGGCTGTTTCTGGCATCAGTACGAGGGATGCATTGATTCGCACATCCCGACCTCGCGAATGGAACACTGGCGTCCCAAACTGATGAAAAATGTCGAAAGAGACAAGCTCAAAAAGGCGAAGCTGGCCGCACATGGCAAATATTGACGGTCTGGGAATGCGAGCTGCGCGAATCGGAGCACACCCGAAAGCGGCTAAAGCGCTTTCTCCACGATGGCGCCAGGCCGCCGGAGTCTAAAGTTTAGACAACGGCAGCAAATGGTCGCCGGCTGGTATTGATCAGCATTTGTGCCACATGCCGCGCACAATTGCGCCCGGAGCGATTTAGAATCTGCGGCGGGAGGTCTACTTCGCAGTCTCAGGCCGTCTGCTGCGAGGCGGCAACGTCACTCGACACATCCACGACGGGGTTGTAGGTCAGAATGCGTCCGCAGCTTTCGCAAAACATGATCTGGTCTCCGCGCCGCAAATCTTGAAAAAACTGCGGCCGCAGCGCGATCTGGCACGCGTCGCAGCGCCCGTCGGAGGCATCCGCGATGGCTGTGTTCTTGGTCTTCTTGCGGATGCGTTCGTAATGGGCGTAGAGCTTGGGGTCCATCTGGTCCGCGATGGTTTTTCGCTCGGCCATGGTCTCGGCCAACTGTTTCTCATCGATGGCCGTGCGTTCCCGCGCGCTTTTCTTTTCAGCCTCGACGTGCTGTTGCTCTTTCTTCAGCTCCGTTTCCGCTGCCTTCACGTTCTTTTCCAGCGGCTCGGATTGCTCCATCAGGTCTAGAATCTGGTCTTCGGCTTTGCGAATCTCGCCTTCAGCGTAGCTAATCTCGTTTTGAAAAGCGCGGTATTGCTCGTTCGTCTTGGCCTCGAGCATCTGCCCCTTGAGCTTGGAAACTTTTTGCTCGTGAACCTGGATATCGCCTTCGTGCTTTTTGCGATCGCGCTGGTTCGCGGCAAGCGCCGCGCGATTCGCCTCCAATCGCCGCGTATGCGATTCCAGCCGCTTCTCTATTTCCGCGATATGTTTGGGTAGGGTCGCGATCTCGTTCTGGAGACTGGCGATCTTGCGGTCAAGCGCCTGAAGACGCAGCGCCAGAGCAAGCTCCTGCAGCATGTAATTTCAAATTAGCATGTGGAGAGCTATGAGCTGCTCGCTCCGTACTGTTCCAAAAAATGTGCGATCGTCACGATGCCTTGATAGTAATTGCTGATCCGATACTTTTCATTCGGCGAATGTAGTCCGTCATCGGGAAGGCCAAAGCCCATCAGCACGGTTGGAATGCCGAGATGCTTCGCAAAATCGCCGACGATTGGGATCGACCCCCCGCCGCGAATGAAGACCGTCGGCTTGCCTAAGATGTCGCTGAACGCCTTCGCCGCGACCTGAATCGCGGGGTCATCAGGTGAAATCGAAATGGCCGGGCCGGAGCTCAACACACGAACCTGAGTTTGAATTCCTTTCGGCGTGTTCTCTTTCACCCATCGCATCACAGCAGCGAGAATTCGTTCTGGGTCCTGCTTTGGAACCAATCTCAGGCTCACTTTGGCAGTCGCTTTCGCCGGGATCACGGTCTTAGCGCCCGTGCCTGTAAATCCACCCGCGATTCCGTGTACCTCAAATGTGGGACGCGCCCAGACGCGCGCAAGAACGGATTGATCCGGCTCGCCAGTCAATTGCGTCGAGCCTATCTCGTGCTTGAGAAATTCGTCTTCGGAAAACGGAAGATGCTTCCAGCTCTCCACTTCCTTCGGATCGGGAACCACCACGTCGTCGTAAATGCCGGGAATTTGAATGCGCCCATCGGCGTCCTTCGCCTTTGCGAGCAGCTCTATCAGGCCGTAAACGGCATTCGGCGCCGCGCCTCCGAAGAGGCCGGAATGCAAATCGCGCGACGGCCCGGTGGCTTCGATTTCGAGATACATCAGCCCACGCAGTCCGATGCAAAGCGTCGGGATACCATCGGCGAAGAGCTCGGTATCGGAGACCAGCGCCACGTCCGCTTTGAGCTGATCCTTATGCGCGGGAACATACGCAGAGATGGACTCGCCGCCAATCTCTTCTTCTCCCTCGATCAAGAACTTTATATTTAACGGTAGGTTGCCGCCGTTTGTCGCACGTAAAGCTTCAACTGCTTTGAGGTGCATGTACATCTGGCCCTTGTCGTCTACGGCCCCCCGCGCGTAGATGTTGCCGTTTTGGACGCGGGGCTCAAACGGAGGAGAATTCCAGAGTTCTAATGGGTCAGCGGGTTGCACGTCGTAATGCCCGTAGCAGAGCACGGTGGGCTTACCTCGCGCATGCAGCCAATCGGCGTACACGAGAGGGTGACGGCCGGTCGGAACGACCTGGACATGCTCCATTCCGGCGCGCTTCAGTCCATCGGCGACATACTGCGCCGCACGCGCGACGTCGTCTTTGTGCTCCGGAAGCGTGCTGATGCTCGGTATGCGGAGCAGATCGAGCAGTTCGTTCAGCAGGCGCGATTCATTTTGATAGACAAACTCTTGGACAGCGCTAGGCAAAATGCCTCCTTCTTTTTACGATGCCTGACTAACTGGACGTGCGAATTGAAAACACAGCGACTTCGGCGAATAAGTTCGGAAGCAGGCGAATCGTGCGATTACCTTGCACAAAAATCTGCCGTTCGATGGCCCAGTTTTGTTCACGGCACAGCTCGATGAAATCGTCTATGGTGAGGAAATGCAAGTTCGGCGACTCCTGCCACTCGTAAGGGAACAGTTTGGTTTTGGGTGACCGCCCGCTGAACAGATGGGAGACGCGCGTGGTCCAATGCCCGAAATTCGGGAAGGACACGATGACATGACGGCCCACGCGCAGCATCTCGCGAAGTACGCGCATGGGATAACGCGTTTCTTGCAAAGTTTGGCTGAGAATCACGAAATCGAATGAGCCATCCGGATAATCCGCCAGCCCGTGATCGATGTCGCTTTGGTAGACAGAAACGCCGCGCGAGATGGCCCGCCGCACTTTGTTAGGGTCGATTTCGACGCCCCGCGCATCTACGCCTTTGCGCTCGCCAAGCCAGGCGAGCAGCTCGCCTTCGCCGCATCCCACATCCAGCACGCGCGAACCGGGTTCGATGATCTCGGCAATCATGGCGTAATCGAAACGGTCGACGACCTCCTTCGAAACAGACGCAGTGTCGCGCGGCAACGTCCGCTGGTCTGCGCTTTCACTCTCCAGGTCGCGGTAGACGCTTTCAAGAAATCCCGCGATCATGTCACTTTGCTCCTTCGCTTCAAGAAGAAAAGCATCATGGCCGTATGTCGAGGCGAGCTCGCAAAACGCGGCGTCGATGTTCCGGCTGCGAAGCGCGCTTAGAGTTTCGAGCGATTGGTAAGTAGGATAGAGCCAATCGGAGGTGAAACTCAGGACTAAGAAGCGTGCGCGGGTGTGTTCGAAAGCAGCAGCGAGAGAGCCCCGGCCAGCCGAAAGGTCAAAGTAATCCATCGCCTTCGTGATATAGAGGTACGAATTTGCGTCGAACCGGTTGACGAACTGGCTGCCGCGGTAACGCAGATAGCTTTCGACTTCGAAATCGGCTGAGAAATCAAACCCAAAGGCATCGCGATCGCGAAGACGGCGGCCGAACTTCTGCCGCATAGACGCGTCACTCATATAAGTGATGTGACCGACCATCCGGGCTACGGCGAGACCACGCGCGGGGGGCTTCGAATCGTAATAGTTGCCTTCGTTCCAAGCCGGGTCTGCCATCACCGCCTGCCTGCCGACCTCGTTGAAAGCGATCTGCTGGGCGCTGTGGCGGCACGTGGCGGCAATGGGAATAACGGCTGCTATGCGATCGGGGAAAGCGACGCTCCATTCGAGGGCTTGCATACCGCCCATCGAACCGCCGCAGACGGCGAGCAGGCGCTCGATGCCGAGATGATCGATCAGCATCTTTTGTAAGCGGACCATGTCCGCAGTCGTGATCACCGGGAAGCGCATAGCGTAGCGCTCACCCGTGGCGGGATCGAGCGAGCTTGGGCCGGTGGTTCCGCGGCAGCCTCCGAGCACATTCGACGAGATGACGAAATAGCGATCCGTATCGAATGCCAGACCTGGGCCGATCATGTTCGACCACCAGCCGGGCTGGCCGGAATCTTGGCTGATGCCCGCCGCGTGCGCGTCGCCCGAAAAGGCATGCAGGATCAGAATGGCGTTAGTGCGGTTGGCGTTTAGAACGCCGTAGGTTTCGTACGCTACATCGACGTGCATGAGCGTGATGCCGCAGTCGAGCATCAGGGAAGGGAACGTGGCTATTTGTGTTTCGACGGCGAAAGCGGTTTCGGCGATTGTCGGCATGCCCGCGAGTTCTTCTTCTAAGGATAGAGCCGCTCGATGATCCAGTTATCCCCGTCCTTACGATACCGGAGCCGATCATGCAGGCGGTTTGAGCGGCCCTGCCAAAATTCGATCATTTCGGGGAGCACGCAATACCCGCCCCAAAATTCCGGAACAGGTATTTCGTTGCGTTCAGAATACTGCTGCTGTAACTGCTCGAGTTTTCGATCCAGCGGCTCGCGGCCAGGCAGAATTTCGCTTTGGCGCGACGCCCAAGCGCCGAGCTGGCTCCCAACCGGACGCGAGCGGAAGTAGGCTTCCGACTGCTCGCGTGGAACACGCTGAATGCCGCCTTCCACGCGAACCTGCCGCTCCAGTTCCGGCCAGTAGAACGTTAACGCGGCAAACGGGTTAGCTTCGATTTCGTGGCCCTTGCGGCTAGTGTAATTGGTATAAAAAACGAACCCAATATCGCTCACATCCTTGAGCAGAACGACGCGTCCGGAGGGTCGCCCCTGGGGCGTTGCGGTCGCGAGTGTCATAGCATTTGGTTCTTTCAAATCAGCAGCTTGCGCATCCTTCATCCAGCGTTCGAACTGCACGATTGGGTTCGAATCGCAATTCTGCTCGTCGAGCCCCCCACGCCGGTAATCCTCGCGCAGCTCGGCCAGCGACATGCGGTGATTTCGTTTGGCAAAATCGGGCATTCGTCCAGTTTTGCACCCGGCTTTCAAGCGCTTGGCGCTGCTATACTCGGATCTGACCCATGTTTCACGTTGTCCTTACGGTCATTCACATTGTGCTTTGTTTTTTCTTAATAGTCGTGGTTTTGCTGCAGAGCGGCAAAGCAGCGGATCTCGCCGGAGCGTTCGGCGGCATGGGTTCCCAGACAGTATTCGGGCCGCGCGGAGGCGCCACCATGTTATCCAGGGCTACAACGGTTGCGGCATCGCTGTTTATGGTCACATCGCTGGCCTTGGCAATTTCGTCGGACCGAGGATCAGCTGGGAACGGCAGTGTGTTACAGAATCGGCGGGCCTCTGCGCCCGTCGTTCAGAAGGCCAACCCTACGCGAAAATCGACGGCCCCGTCCAGCGGGACCAAGAAATAGCTTTCGAATGCGGAGATGGCGGAATTGGCAGACGCACTAGCTTGAAGTACTAGGTGGAAGCCAGTGCGCCTGCAATAAGTAACTGAGAGCGGTCGTGGCGGAATTGGCAGACGCGCATGCTTGAGGTGCATGTACCCAAAAGGTGTGGAGGTTCAAGTCCTCTCGACCGCACCAACATTCTTTATTCTTAAGGAATGTATTTTCAGACCCGAGCTTTAGCTTCGGCTATGGTACCCGCCGCGTTAGCGGAACGGGAGCATGTGGTCTACGGTACCGTGCCGGCCAGAACGGCGAACCCTTTTGCGTCTCATGATGATTTTTTTCGTTGTCCCGTAGACCTAAATCACGGGGACGATTTCGTAAGGCCCATCGGGTCCTTTTTCGAACACGAATTGAATGGCACAGTTTTTGGCATACGCGGCATGAGGCGCACCGTTACGTCGACCGTGCCGCGCACACCTGAGAAGATTCCAGCCGCCATAAGCATTCTGAGGAGGGATAGGCAGGCCATGTAAGAGGTTCTCGCCAAAGGCAGGGCCGTCCGGTGAAGCACACCATTTGTCCACGACTTCTGTCCTGCACTGCCGACAAAGCCTTTTTTGGCTAACAAATTACTTGACACACAAAGATAGATGACGCACAATGGAAGTATGAAGAGCGAATTAGGCGAACTACCCGAGAGCCTACAGGAAGCGGTCCTCTACTTCAGCGATCCCGAGAAGGCGCATAAATGGGCTGTATCGCTCCGTTGGCCGAACGGTATCGAATGTCCGCGCTGTGGCTCGAAAGAGCATTCATTCATCAGCACCCGTAGGATTTGGTTCTGCAAGGGCTGCAAGAAGCAATTCACCGTCAAAGTCGGGAGTATCTTTGAAGACTCGCCGCTCGGCATGGACAAATGGATGTTGGCTGTGTGGCTGCTTGTCACCTGCAAGAAGGGAATCAGCAGCTACGAGATCGCAAGCCATTTGAACATTACCCAGAAGTCGGCATGGCACTTAATGCACCGAGTCCGAAGGGCAGTGCATTCTGGTTCATTTGCAAAGCTCTCAGGACATGTAGAATGTGACGAAACTTTCATCGGCGGCAAGGCTCGTAACATGCACATCGTAAAACGGCAACGTCGCATCACCGGAACCGCCGGGAAGGACTAGGTGGCAGTTATGGGCATCATGGAGCGGGGCGGAAAGGTACGAACCGTAGTTATTCCTAATCGTCGCAAGAAAGCGCTTCAAGCTGAAGTCAAGAGACACGTGGAAGCTGGCGCGGCACTATACACTGACGCACTGCTGAGTTACGAAGGCCTCGCAAGCGACTATGCCCACCAAGTAATCGACCACGCAGTAAGTTACGTAGACGGCCAAGTGCACACTAATGGCCTGGAGAATTTCTGGAGCGGAGCCGACAGGGGCGCGGGAGAGAAGAGAAGCGCTAGGCGTGCTGCTTAGGTGTCTTTTTTCGCGTTGATGGTTTGGGCCGCTCTTCTTGTACGGCAGATTTCGGAACGCGGAACAAAGCCTTCATCGTCCGCGTGAACTCGTCAAGTGCGTGCTTGCCTTCGATTGGCTTTGACTTCATATTCAGATGATGCCACGAACCGTGTGTCCGCGATTCTGTGTAAACGACTTGCGTGGTTTTTGATTTTGCTTAGTCGGCCCGACTAGGAAGGCCCGAAAGCTCATCCCGCCGGAGCCGCCCGTCGCGATCTTATCTTGCCAGAACAGTGCGGAGGGTGCAAGGGCGCGCAGAGCGCGGCGCAGCGAACCCTTGCCAGGCGAGCACTGTTCTGGCACTCGAGTCCGATTCCATTCGACGGGCGAGTCGGCCGGGATGAGCGTGGCTCCATCCTGCTGGTGAGTCCCCGAGCGGCCTGCTCGCTAGCGGTTCGCGAGCGCTGCTTGAATGCGCTCGCCCCACAGCATCTGGAAACAGTTCAGGGCTTCTCTCCAGAACTGCACGGTCTGCCACTTGGCGATCGTGTTCTGCACGGCCAGATACAGCAATTTCAGCGCTGCCTCTTCGCTCGGAAACGAGCCGCGTGTCTTCACTGCTTTGCGCAGGCTGCTGTGCAGCGATTCGACTGCGTTGGTGGTGTACGTGATGCGGCGGACCTCGGCGGGAAAGGAAAAGAACGGAATGACGCGCTCCCAGTTCTCGCGCCAGAGCCGGCCGATCGCCGGATACTTCGCCCACTTCGTTGTGAACTCCGTCAGCTCCTGCGCGGCTTGCTCGGCCGTCGCAGCCCGGTAGACCGGCTTCAAATCCGCCACCACTTGCTTGCGGTCCTTCCAGGTCACGTAGTTCAAACTGGCGCGCACCAGGTGCACAATGCAGAGTTGCACCTGCGCTTGCGGATATACCGTTTCAATCGCTTGCGGAAAGCCCTTCAATCCGTCTACGCACGCCAGCAGAATGTCTTTCACCCCGCGGTTGCGCAACTCCGTCAGCACCGATAGCCAGAACTTGGCGCCTTCGCTCGCTCCGGTCCACATGCCCAGCACGTCTTTGGCGCCTTCCAGAGTGATGCCGATCGCCACATATACCGCACGGTTCTCCACACGCCCTTCGTGCCGCATCTTCACGAACATCGCATCCAGAAAGACGATGGGGTAAATCGGTTCCAGCGGCCGGTTCTGCCAGGCGCGCGCTTGCTCCATCACCTGATCGGTTACTTCGCTGATCAGCCCGGGACTGACTTCCACGCCATACATCTCCTGCAAATGCAGCTGGATGTCGCGCGTCGTCATTCCCCGCGCGTACATCGACAGCATCTTTTCATCGAACCCCGTCCAGCGCGTCTGGTTTTTCTTGACCAGCTTCGGCTCGAACTCGCCCTCGCGATCACGCGGCGTTTCCAGTTCGATCTCCCCGAACTCGCCTTTCAGCGTCTTGGTTGATACCCCGTTGCGCGAGTTGCCGCTGTTCTTGCCCGCCGGATCGTGCTTCTCGTAGCCCAGATGCTCTTGCATCTCGGCCTGCATCGCTGCTTCCAGCACTGCTTTCGTGATCTGCTTCAGCAGCCCGTTCTCGCCGATCATGTCTTTCCGGCTTCTTGTAGCCCTTGATCAGCTCCGCGATTAACTTCTGATCCACTGCCATTTTCGTTCTCCTTATCTTCTCGAAGAACGTTTACACAGTTTTTAGGACACCCTCCACGAACCCGTCGCCAAGCGCGTCTCCAAAACGGCTCCGCGGCCAGACGTTTGGCTCGTTGTTCAAGTTTTTCTTGGTGATACCAGACACCATCTTCAAAAAGAAGTTTCGGGTCAGGCCGTTTGCCTGGAATTACGGAGCCATCTGGCATCCTAAAGTAGTGGACTTCAGCCACATCCTCTCCTGTGGCGCGCACGCGATAACGGGTTGTGACGCTGACCGCTCCGGGATGCCGCTGTATCACCTCCGGGTAGGCCGTGTTCGGATGGTAAACGATGCTGTGCTCTTCTAATTCTCCAGACCTTAGCCTTTCCCAGTACCTAGCCTTATTGAATCGCCGACGCATTTCCTCTATGCTGAGTCTGGGATGAGCCATGGCTAGCGTATGCGAAATTTCGGATCATGTGGCAGATTTTCTGGCGAATCGTCTTTCGCTAGAACAACTTGAGGATTGGTCTGCCGAGTATTCTTGGAATATCCACAAACGCGCCGACGATGAAATCCGTGAGTTAGCGTACCAGATCCGGGCGATTCTAAATGCGCATTCTGATGATCCGACCGAGGATGGAGTGCGGCAGGAGTTGGCAGATGCCATCCGCCCTTTCGGGTCGCGAGCATACGAGGTGACAGTAGGCGTGCCACGATTCAAGGCCACCTCCGCTAGCGCGCCACTTCGGATACAAGTCGCCGTATAGTGAACGGTACTTTGGTTACGAGTTCACCATCAATATCGACCTCTAGGCAGTGCGTTCCCATGTTTTTGGGCGTCATGTTTATCTGGAGCTTTACGGTAAGCCCACCGGGCACGGAGGGGTCATCTGCAAATCTCTTATGTATCTTGAACGGGCCACCTGACGGGGGCTGCGTAGGCATCTTTTCGCGTTCACCAGAAGGGTAGACGATTGTTAATCCGATGTGAACCTCACCCTCTGGTGCGGGGACGTTTTTAAGTGCGATTAGGGCCCAGAACTGAATCACTGCCCCAGGTAGTGGCGCGCCTTCAGGTACTTGGAACGTCTACGATGCGTATCGCGCTGATGACCCCATCGGTCTCCTCTAGGATGCGCTCGCAAATCAATGCGGTTACGAATGGGAATTTCACGAATTTGAGGGCCATGGGAGCCGATCATACCACAATTGTGTGCGTCAAGTAAGTTGTTACCCTTTTTGGGGTCGCCGTCAACGCGAGTGGAGCGCCTCCCTAACCTTGGGGGCGACGCAGGATAGAAGCGGTGCTGAACCCTTTAGCGGAGCGGGCTCAGCTCGCGTACTCTGCCCGGGCGTAAAGCTTTTGTGGAGCTTCTTCGCGCTCCCGATTCCATGAACCGCGAGAGCGCGGATCTGAGGATGTTCCGGACTTAGTTGAAGATCAGGGCGGCTGAGTTCCATGTTGCGCGACCTTCTCAGAGGAGGCGTTGGGGTTGTGTTCTCTGCCGAGGGCTACGGCAAAAGCCCAGAGATCTCGATAGCCGACAACTCTTCGAAAGTGTTTTTCGGTCAGGAGCCAAGCCGATGCGGCCCAGCGTTCGACCATGCTGGCATCCCGCCAGCGCCTGACATTATGAGTTGCTTTTTGCACGCCGCTTTGGGGGCTCTCGATCACGTTCGTGGTGCCGAGGCAGTTGTACAGCGAGGGCGGAAGCTGCAGCCGTGGAACGGTGAACATCTCCGCCATGTCCGCGCGTAAGCTTCTGGCTGGCGATTCATGTCGCTGCTCAAGAGCTAGTTGTTCCAGGCGTTTTACCCCTTCGTCGGCGTCGTGAACGCGCGAAGCGGCTCGCATCAGGTTCATCGCCTGGGCGCGCTGTTCTTTCGGCAGTTCGCCGATCACGTTTCGCATCTTGTGATTGCGGCACCGCTGCACGGGCTGGCCGCCGCCAAACTCTCGTCGGTGCGGCTCGCAACGCTTTCGCGCCATCAATCACGAACAGGTATGTCCGATCCGTTGGCAAGCCTTGGTCTCGCAAGTTAGTGAGCAACTGCTTCACCGCTGCCGCGTTCTCGGTGGCTCCCGATTCGATCCCAAGAACATGTTTCACCCCTGCACGACCAACACCCACAGCGCTGATCACCGTGATGCGAACCAAAGCCTGGCCGTCGATATAGGAGCATTCGCAGATCGGCTTGCTTTCAGCGCCGTTCACGTACCTGGCGCAGTTGTTCGACGCTCCCTTCGATCGCCGGGCGGCTGATGCGGTGCGCGACACGCCGCGGGTTCCGCCATCTCGGGCAGCACTTCTGCGTATTCGCGTGGGAAAGACCGCGCAGCAGGGCGCCCATTATCCGCTGCGCCGTCGCGCTGTTCTCCTGCGGCGACTCATATGCGGGCGCGATCAGTTCACCCTCCTGCCTGTGGCGAAGCCGCGGACGCTTCACTTTCATCTGACGATCGGCCAGACTCACTCGTCCCTGCTGTGATCCATGCGCGCGAATGTCGCCGCTGCTCTATGGCTATCGCCGTATTACCGCGCGCAACTTCGCTGTCAATCACATGGTCTAATCGCAGCATCTCGGGCGACCGAAGATCGAACTCATCTTCTAAGAGGTGAACTGCGATGGATCAATACGTAGGGTTGGATGTTTCCCTGAAGGAGACATGCGTTTGCGTGATCGATGGTGAAGGGAATCGGGTGTGGCAAGGGAAGTGCTCCTCAAGTCGGACGACATCGAAGAAGTCATCCGACGGCACGCTCCACGCGCGTACGGGTTGCTTTGGAAACCGGCCCCTTATGTGTGTGGCATTGGCACGCGTTGCGGGAGTCCGGTGTGCCTGTCGTTTGCATCCATGCGCGCCACGCCAAGGCTGCGCTGATGATGCAACTCAACAAGACTGATCGGAACGACGCATACGGCTTAGCTCAGATCGTTCGCTGTGGGTGATATAGGGAAGTCGAAGTCAAGAGCATGGAGAGCCATCGGGTTCGATTGTTGTTGACTGCGCGCGGCCGCCGTTCCAGCGTGCCCTGGTCGATTTCAGCTTTCACTGCCTCCAGCGTGACGCCGTGCTTGAGCCCCACTGCCACCTGCGCGCCCGGCTCCGCCGTGAGCGTGTACCAGCATTCGCTCTTGCCGCGCGGCTCTCCGTACTTCTGCGCAAGCAGGTCATCGGGATGCACCTGCACGCTCAACTTTTCGCGCGCGAAAATCACCTTGATCAGCAGGGGCGAACCACCAGGAGCGTCACCCAGCATCGCCTGGCCGTACTCCTTGAAGACCTCCGCCAGGGTCTTGCCCACATGAGGACCGGTTGCAATCTGGCACGTATCTCCCGTAAGCCAGACCTCGCCTATCGGTTCGTCCTTCGCCAGCCGGTCATACCACGGATGCAGGTCCTTCCATCCCCACACGCGCCCAACAAAGCGCGGCTCAATGCGAAAAGGCGCCATGTCGGCAAATACGATGGGCTGCGTCGGGGTCACGCGAATGTGATCCTTGCTTCCTGAAAGAATTGCGAAGCACACGCGCAGGATTCGAACACCTGCAAGCGGAGCTTCGCTAAGCGGATTCTATCGTAAAGGTAGGCATAATTTGGAGGCTGACCGCCTCCCCGGGAGCCGCTGGTAACCCGCAGGATTCGGCGATTCGCTGCCGCATTGGGCTGGAGAGAAAGCCCTGATGCACGCTATCCTCCCTGCATGACCCTCTCACCAGTTTTGGACAACATGTTTCATCTCCCCCTTCCCATCATCGAGAAACTGCTGCGTCCGGTCATTGTTTACCTCGTGCTTGTGATCCTGCTGCGTATCTTCGGCAAGCGCGAACTCGCACAGTTGAATCCTTTTGATCTCGTCGTCTTGCTGTCGCTCTCCAATACCGTGCAGAATGCGATCATCGGGGATGACAACTCCGTGACCGGTGGCATCATCGGAGCCTTCAGCCTGTTGGCCATCAATTGGCTCGTGGTGCGGGTGCTTTTTCGTTCTCCACGGCTGACGCGGACATTGGAAGGCCGCTCGGTTGTGCTGATTCACGATGGTCATATCGATCTGAAGGCTCTGAAACGCGAAGCCCTCACGCGCGAGGAGCTCGTTGAGGTGATCCATCGCCAGGGTTTCGAGCACGTTCACGATGTGCATCGCTGCGAACTGGAGCCCAACGGCTCGTTCTACGTCGAAGCCAAAGATCCCTCCATTGCCGACAAGCGCCACAGTGAATTGCTGGCGAAACTCGACGCCCTTCGCCAGGAAATCGTCTCCTTGCGCGCCGGTTCGGCCACGACCTGAGGTGCATTCGATCTCTTCTTCACAGACGCTGGCTCGCGATTGGATCGAAAACGCGTCTCAGAAGTAGAATCTCCGTAGGCAGGCTCTTCCCCCGATGTGCTTTCCAATTCGCTACCGCTCCTGCTCTGCAATGGCTGCCGCCGCTTTCGCTCTCACAGCTCTCGCGGGTGCACAATCCCTTGACCACCGGCCCGTCACGCCGGCCTCGCGCGGCCGCCGGCAAGGCTGCATTCATGTCGGCGCAATCCACCCTTGCCAAAGGTACAAGCCTGCAGGTGGAGATTGGCCGCCACTACCCGGTAAAGCTCGGGGAGCCAATCGAAGCACACCTCATGCATCCCATTTTTGCCGACGGCAAGCTCGTAGTGGCGCAGAACACCAGGCTGCAGGGCCGCGTCGTAGCCCTCGATCCCGACACCAAAACGCGCTGGCATGCGCGACTGCGCGGCGACTTCACGCCTTTCCACACTGTCGAAGTTCAATTCGACAAGCTCGAGTTGCCATCCGGCACTGTCCCCATCGCAGCGGTTCGAGCCGCTAATGGCGCTCCTGTCCTGAAGCTCAGTGCACCCGGGGTATCGCCGAAGCAATCCTTTATTGCGCGCCGCTGGTCTGAAGCTAAGACCAACATGCACGATCGTCTCGCCTACTTCACCGCTCCCGGCAAAGGCGATCGCGCCCTGCAGGTTCTCTATCATCAACTGCCCTACCACCCTGAACGCATCGAGGCCAACACCGCGTGGTCTTTCGAACTGACCTCGTCACTCGACATTCCCACAGATACGGCCGCCCTTCCGGCACCTGTGCCGATGCCCTCAGGGTCCAGCACGTCTGAGATATGGTCGGTCAATGCCACCCTTTCACGCGACCTGACTTCGGCCAGCGCCAAGCCCGGCGATCCCGTCGAAGCGCTGGTCGTCGAACCCGTTTACGACAAGGACAAGCAGCTCGTGGTTCCGCAGGGTTCGAAGCTCGTCGGCAAGGTTGCGGTCGCAAGGGCCGCCCGCTCCTTCGGACGCAATGGAAAACTCCGCTTCACCTTCCAGCAGGTCCAGTTTCCGCAGGGATACAACCGTGAGGTGCAGGGCGCGCTCGCGGGAGCTGCAACCGAAAAGACTCAGAACCTCTCGCTTGACGCCGAAGGCACGATCACCCCGCGAATCAGTCCAGCGTGATTGCGCCTTTGCTCCTCACCATGCTGGCTGGCCGCGCCCTCGATGAAGACGGCAACCTCACAGCCCAGACCGGCGTCGCTTCCAATGGCTTCGGCCTGGTCGGCCGCATCGTTGGAATCACCGCGGGCAGTCGCAACCTTGCCGCAGGCCTTGGCTTCTATGCCGCAGGATTATCCATCTACGACAACTTTCTGCACTCCGGCCGCGACGTCATCTTCCCCCGGACACCCGCATCGAGATCGAAACTACGCCTCTGCGCGCCCCGGTCATCAAGCCCGCAGGCCAGTAAGCGCAGGCTGATTCGCATGCGCATGGGCAGCTTCAATCTGCTCATCGATCACGCGCTTCAAATTCGCCGGAGAATAGGTCGGCGCCTTGATGAATTTGCCGTCCTCGCGCTTGTGCACCTTCAGAATCGTGTGCCAGTTGCCGCCATGCGCGCCGGCATCTTCGGGATGCGCCAGTTCCTCGCCCGCACCGCGCACCAGCACCGCATCGCACACACTGCAATGCGGCCATGCCTTGCTCATGTTGCTGCGCTGCACTTCGTCCCACGCGCTCTGCGCCTTCACGCCAGCGGCGTTCAGCGCCCCATAGGTCACCACAAGCTGATCGATGCAGCCGTCCACATATTCGACAAAGTCCGGCGTCCCGTTTGGATCGAGCACCACCCGAATGTCGTCGATGATTGCGGGCCCTTCGCTATTTGACCCGGGCGTCGCCACCGTGCAGCCGCAGGCGCGCAAAAACTCGAGCGCCTCCTCCAACACCAGCCGCGCTCGCAGCAGTCGCGTCGCAGCATCCGGCAACTCAGGCACTCTTTCACTTCCTGCTCGAATTGCGTCATCAACGTTACGATGTCTTCCTGCGGGCGATAAGGCTTCTCCATCATCCATCCTCAATTCAATGCATCCAGCTGGCAGCGCTGGTCGACACATCTGCAACATT
>CAVTRH010000010.1:0-378937 GCA_963736985.1 uncultured Acidobacteriaceae bacterium | reverse complement strand
TCCTTTGCGTCTGCCAGTTTCGCCACCCGGGCATGTTGGTTTTCCAGCGCGTTGCGCAATTCCTATGAGACCAAAATCGGCAACTTCGGGCACTGCATATCGAGCCGCCCACTAGCTTCATGATAGTGAACGCACGCAGATCCTGGATCATGGATCTCCGCGACCAGATTGAATTTGCCCGCTGGAACCGATTGAATCTAAGCGAGCTTACAATTTCCTGACAAATCCGCAGAACCTTTTCGGCGTTTATTCGTATCCAATGGTGAACGCTGCGAACTGAGGCGGCGCGGCGTGTGCGACAATCTGTTTAATCCCGCCAAACATAAGTAGGGTTCGTGTCTAAACTATTCCGCAGCAGGCCTTTTGTGGTGCTTGCGCTGCCGTGTGGTGTTGCGGCCGCATTACTGCTCAGTTCCTGCACTAAAAAACAAAATACCAGTGCCGCCGCATTCATGATGATGCAGGCGGCGCCAGTTCGTACCGTCGCTGCCGTAGCGACCGATGTACCGCTAGATGTTTCCGCGGTAGGGAACGTGGAGGCGATCTCCAGCGTGGATGTGAAGTCGCGCGTCGCAGGCCAGGTGCTGCGAGTCGATTTCCAAGAGGGTCAGAATGTCGAAAAAGGACAACTCCTGTTTGAGATCGACCCGGAGCCGCTGCAGCGCCAGATTGCCGAGCTGCAGGCCGATGTTCTCAAAGATGAGGCGCTCGAGCAGCAGGCGCGCGCCACCGTGATCAAAGACCAAGCCATGTTGAAGCAAACGCAGGCGGCCGCGAATCGAGGAGTGGAACTGCAGAAGGAAGGCATCTTCTCGAAAGAACAGACTGAGCAGGTAGTCGCTACCAACGAATCGACGCTCGCATCTATTGCTGCCGACCAGGCCGCGGTAGAAAGCGCGGTGGCTTCGGCCAAAGCCGACCGGGCGCGCCTCGCCGAAACACAGCTTCAACTCACATATACGAAAATCACTGCACCGATCAGTGGACGCGCGGGCGCGGTGAGCGTCAAAGCCGGCAATCTGATCAAGGACAACGACGCGGCGCTAGTGACGCTGCTTGAGATTTCGCCGATATATGTGACCTTCGGGTTGCCTGAACAGCTTCTGCCGGACGTGCGGAAATACCAGGCGGAGCGGCCGCTAGTCATTCAGGCCAGCCCCGCCAATGCTCAATCTGCCAGTACGGGCGAGCTGAAATTCATCGACAACACGGTAGACGCGACCACCGGCACGATCAAGCTGAAGGCGCAGTTCCCCAATACGGATCGCATGCTATGGCCTGGGGAGTTCGTCAACGTGCAGGCACGGCTCAGCCTGGAACATGACCGCATCGTGGTGCCCAGCCGCACCGTGGAGACGGGGCCACAGGGCAAATATGTATGGGTGATGGATGCGGCGAATAAGACTGTCGCCATCCGGCCCGTGCAGGTTTTGCGCAACTACACGCCACCCAAAGCCGGCGAGGAAGCGGTAATCGGAAGCGGGCTGAAACCCGGCGAGGTGGTCATTTCGGAAGGGCAGATGCGGCTTGCGCCCGGCATGAAGGTGCGAGTGCTCGAGACGCAATCGGCGCTGGGCGAATCGGGACCGCAAGTGCCGAAGCACGGCAATTCGTAAGGAATCACGGGATGCGATTTACAGACCTTTTCATTCGCCGAGCTATCACGACAACGCTGCTGATGGCGGGAATTCTCATCTTCGGTCTGATCAGCTACACGACACTGCCGGTAAGCAATCTTCCCGCAGTCGAGTATCCGACTATTCAGGTCTCGGCGTCGCTTCCGGGCGCGAACCCAGACATCATGGCATCCTCCGTCGCCACCCCTCTCGAAGCGGAGTTTGCAACCATTGCCGGGGTCAACAGCATGTCGTCAAGCAGTTCGCTCGGATCGACGGCCATTACCCTGCAATTCGACCTCAGCCGCAACATCGACGCGGCTGCACAGGATGTGCAGGCAGCCATTGCGCGCGCACAGGGTAGTCTTCCGACGAACATGCCGACCCCGCCGTCCTACGCGAAGGTAAATCCGGCCGAGCAGCCTATTCTTTTCATCGCGGTTTCATCGAAAACCATGTCGCTGAACCAGCTCGATAATTACGCAGAGACGATCATGGCGCGCCGCATTTCGATGGTCGGCGGCGTGGCGCGCGTGGAGGTATTCGGGTCGCAGAAATTTGCAGTGCGGGTGGATGCCGATCCCGATAAGCTGGCTTCACGCCAGATCGATCTGGAGCAGGTTCGCGCATCGCTCGCGAGCGGCAGCTTGAATCTTCCGGCTGGCGAGCTTTACGGACTCAACAAAGCGTACACCGTGCAGTCGGACAGCCAACTGACATCGGCGAGCCAGTTTGCACGGTTAATCATCGCTTATCGCAACGGCAGCCCGGTCCGTCTCGATGAGGTCGCGAACGTACTCGATAGCGTCAGCAACGATAAGACCGTCTTCTGGATTAATGGCCATCACGCCATCGTGCTCGCGGTTCAGAAACAACCGGGATCGAACACGGTTGCAGTGGCAGATGCAGTGAAGGCTTTGCTGCCCGTCATGCAGCAGTCGATGCCGGGAGGTATCGAAATCGACCGGTCCTTCGACGCCTCCACCAACATTCGCGAATCGATCGCAGACGTGAAATTCACGCTCGTCCTGACAATCTGCCTCGTGATCCTGGTGATTTTCGTGTTCCTGCGCAACGTCTCGGCCACGGTGATTCCTAGCCTTGCGGTTCCTTTGTCGTTGCTGGGAACGTTTGCGGCCATGAAGCTGCTCGGCTTTACCGTCGACATCCTGTCGATGATGGCGATCACGCTGTCGGTCGGCTTCGTAGTGGATGACGCCATCGTCATGCTCGAAAACATCGTGCGGCACATGGAGATGGGCAAGCCACGCATGCAGGCGGCGCTCGAAGGCGCGCGCGAAGTGGGTTTCACGATCGTGTCCATGACGGTCTCGCTCGTCGCGGTTTTCATCCCAGTGCTGTTCCTGGGAGGGATTATCGGCCGGCTGCTGCGTGAATTCTCGATCACGATCGCGGTTGCGGTCCTGATTTCGGGCGTCATTTCATTGACCCTCACACCCATGCTGTGCAGCCGCTTTCTGCGCCATGAAAGCCATCCGAACGGCTGGTTCTATCGCAAATCTGAAGCCTTCTTTGTCTGGCTGAATTCAACATACAGGCACACCCTGCGATTCGTTCTACGCTACCGGTTCGCGACGCTCATGGCAAGCATCGTATTGACGATCGCGACACTCTGGCTATTTGTCGTGATGCCAAAAGGCTTCATGCCTACCGTCGATCAAGGCTTCGCTATGGGCTTCTCCCAGGCTGCGCAGGACACGTCCTTCCATGAAATGGTGAACCTGCAATCCCAGGTAAATGCAGTTCTCGCCAAAAACCCTTATATCGATACCTATGGGGCGGGAACCGGCGGTTTCACAGACCAGAACCAGGGATTCATGTTCATGGCGTTTAAGGACCCGAAGCACCGGCCGAAAGCGCAAGTGGTCCTCGCGGGTTTGCAGGCGCAGCTCATGAAAATCCCAGGGTTGATGGTGTTCGTGCAGCTTCCGCCGCTGATCACTCTCGGCCAAAACGAGACGCATAGCGAATATTCAGTGGCGCTGCAGGATCCCGATACATCCGAGCTGTTCAAATGGGCGCCGATTCTCGAAGCCAAGCTGCACACGCTTCCGCAATTGAGCTACATCTACAGCGACCTGCAACTGAGCAGCCCGCGCTTGGATGTACACATTGACCGCAACCTTGCGCAATCAGTGGGCGTATCGCCCGATCAGATTGCGAATACGCTCTACGACGCATACGGGAACCGCAGGGTCACGACCATCCAGACCTCCGCGGATCAGTATGACGTCGTCCTTGAAGTATTACCGCAATACCAGCGCAATCCGCAGGCGTTGCAAGATCTCTATATCCGCTCAAGCCAGAACAAAATGGTGCCGCTCTCGGCCGTTTCCGAATTGAAGCAAACGGTCGCGCCGCTGAGCGTTAATCACATCGGCCAGTTGCCGGCTGTCAATTTCCAGTTCAACGTGGTTCCGGGTGTTTCGCTCAGCCAGGCTACCGCGCTGGTCACAGAGGCTGCCCGCCAGATCGGCATGCCGGATACGGTTTCGTTCAGCTATCAAGGCACGGCGGCGGCTTTCCAGAGTTCTATTAAGGGCCTGGGCATCCTGCTGATCATCGCAGTGGTTGTGATTTACCTGGTGCTCGGCATTTTGTACGAAAGCTTCATTCATCCCATCACGATTCTTTCCGGTTTGCCCGCTGCGGGCTTAGGCGCGCTGCTTGCGCTGCTGATCTCGGGCGAAGATCTGAACCTGTATTCGTTTGTGGGAATCGTTCTCTTGATTGGAATTGTGAAGAAGAACGCGATCATGATGATCGACTTCGCACTCGAAGCGCAGCGCAAAGAAGGCAAGTCTCCGGAAGAAGCGATTTTCCAGGGATGTTTGCAGCGCTTCCGGCCCATCATGATGACGACGATGGCGGCATTGCTCGGAACATTACCGATCGCTTTCGGCAGCGGGGCAGGCGGTGAAGCGCGACGCCCGCTGGGTATCGCGGTGGTCGGCGGATTGGTGGTCTCGCAATTGCTGACACTCTACATCACACCGGTAATCTATCTCTATCTGGATCGGCTCGTCACAAGACGTCCGAAGACAAGCGAAGCAGCGCTTCCCGCTTGGCAAGGCGAAGAGAGCCTGGTCTAACAGTAGCCGCGCTGGGGCTAAGCGGATAGACTGCCGAAGCTCCGCTTACCTCGCGCCTGCGCCTTAGCAGCTTCTTGCGCCCGATTTTTTGGAGGCGCATTCGTCTGAAGCGAGCGAAGCAGACGCGCCGAGGTATCCGCAATCTCCTCGACTGCGGCAGAGAATGATGATTCGTTTCCCTTCGAGGGTTTGGTGAAGCCGCTGATCTTCCTCACAAATTGGAGCGCCGCGGCTTGAATCTCTTCCTCGGTAATCGGCGGATCAAAGTTGAAAAGGGGCTTGATGCTTCGGCACATACTTGAACTAACAGGATATTCAAAGCACGCGCCGCGGTCTACTCACACCGCAACGAAATGAGCGGATCTACACGCGCAGCGCGGCGCGCCGGAACATAACTCGCAAGCAGCGCAACGGCCACGAGAGCCGCGGAGACGCCGGCAAACGTTTCGATATCGATGGCGCTGACGCCATCATCTTGACGCCCCAGCCGTGATTCGTGTCCGGGTATGCCGCGCCTAAGCGATTTGCCAGCATCCACTTTCGGCTTGCGCCTGACCGGCCGAGACTCCCGGGCGCATGCGCGCCGAGCCAAAAACCGAGCGATCGTCGCGAGTGTGTTTCTCGCGCTGATCGAGCGCGAGCGGCGCCCAAAAATTCGATTCCCGCCGGAAATGAAAAATCTTTCGGCATGACGCCGACGATGGTGTGCTTCTTCAAATCGAGTTCGACCTGACGCCCCACAACCTGCGGGTCTGAGTTGAAATGCGTCTGCCACATGCGGTGACTGAGTACGAGGACGCGCTCATTCCCCGGCTGGTCTGCTTCCGGCACAAACGTGCGCCCCAGCAGCGCCGTGGCATGCAGCATTGGGAAAAATTGTTTGGAGACACGGAGCGCAAGCAGATTTTCGGGATAGCTGCACCGATACCCATGGCGAGCGCAATAATGCTTGCTGTTGACACGCCCGGGGCCTTCCACATCGCTCGCAGGGCGAACTTGCCGTCGCTCAACCAACTCATTCGTGATCCTCACTTCAACGGACGCACTGCTCGAATGTAGAACGAGACGTAGAGACCTACTGTTCCGATTAGCTAATTACGCGTTATTGCGAAAATTTGGCGTACACGGGAGGCAGTGTAGAAGTTCGCTCTTTTTGCTGCGCCGCCCTTTCCAAGCCGAACCAGACGAGTGCGATCCAGACTAGGTCGGCCAGGAGCAAATGCGTCAACTGCATCCAGATGGGCGCCAGCAGCGCAATGTTGATCGCGCCGGCAAGTAACTGGAGCAAAACAACGACAACCAAACGGACTGCTGCTCCCCGTTGCAGCTGGCGCGCGCGTAAGCCTGGCATCGCAATCCATATTAAGTACGCTGCCCCGGCAATCGCAATCAACGGGTGTACGGCCCGTAGCCGCAGCAGAGCGCTCGCGCTGGAGAAATCTTGCTGCATGCCCGAAGCGACTGACGCGGCAGGGAACAACATGTCCCCAAGGGCCGCAACCGCGCCGCTGACGCTCACCGCGAGGAAGACTACCGCGGCCGTCCAAATTCGGGCGGGGACTCTTGCCCATTCGATTTGCCCGGTATCTGTGCTCGCAAGCCACGCCGTAATCGTCAGAGCCGCAACCAGCAGCAACGTATTGGTCAGGTGCGCCGACAAATACACCGCCCGGCCAGCCGATTGATCGTGAGCAACCAGCCGGAAGAGAACGAGTCCCGCCCCTAGCAGCGCTTCTATGAATAAAAACACTAGCGACAGAATCGAAAACCGCCGCACGGCGCTGCGCTTCGGGAATACAAGAAAAGCCCAGACGCAGAGCCCGATCACCGCAACCGAATCCACACTGGTCATCGCACGATGCGTGAATTCGATCGCCATTGGCGCGGCCATATTCCGCGGAATCATCTGCCCATTGCAGAAAGGCCAATGTGCGCCGCACCCGTCGCCTGAAAAGGAGGCGCGCACATACGCTCCCCACAAAATCACAGGGATGTTCCAGGCGAGCACGGCCCAAGCGAATTTGCCGAAGGCGCGCCGCGCGCCAGTGCTCTTCCAGTCCATCTAATTCCTACCGTCTCGCAAAAAGGCGACCTTCAAAATCGCCGCGACGCTACACACTTCTGTAATGCGCCCATCCATCACCATGCGAACCGCTTCCCGGAACGGTTTCCAATCGAGCGCGATATCTTCTTCCGGGTCCAGCCGCCTCGCGGTGCTGCTAAGCCCAGTCGCCAAAAACAAGGTCTGCACGTCGTCGGCAACGCCGTTGCATACATCCACAGGCCCCAGCACTTCCCAATGCGCCGCGCGCACTCCCGCTTCCTCGGCCAACTCGCGTTTCGCCACGTCCAGCATATTCTTTTCGCCGGGTTGCGAACCTCCGCGCGGGACTTCCCACGAGTATCGGTTTACGGAGTAACGCCACTGCCCCACCAATACAACTCGATCCTCCTCATCTATCGCGACGACGCCCACCGAGGGCCTGATCTCGATGACGCCGTAGATGCCGGGAGCGCCGTCGGGCCGGAGAACCTGGTCTTCGCGCACGCGGATCCACGCGTTTTCATAGGCAATGCGCGACGACTTCGTTTTCCACGGGTTCGCGGGGATCGGGTTGACGGCCACGCCTTACGCCGCTTCCCTACAGATGGCGGCGAGCACATCGAGATCCACGTTGCCGCCGGAAAGAATCACGCCCACATTGCGAATCCCGGGCGGCAGCTTTCGATGCAGAACGGCAGCGGCCGCGACCGCGCCGCTGGGCTCAACTAGCAGCTTCAGCCGAGTAAGCAGAAATCGCACCGTGGCTTTGATCTCTTCTTCGGACACCAAAATGACCGACTCGGCCATCGCCTGCACAATTCGAAAGTTGATGACGCCAGGAATCGGCGTGCGCAGTCCGTCCGCAATGGTGGGCGGCGGTGGAATCTCGACACGCTCACCGCGTTGCAGAGACAAATACCAATCGTTGGCAAGCTCCGGTTCGATACCGAAGACGCGAATATCGGGCCTCTTCGCCTTCGCGGTTGCAAGAGTTCCCGAAAGCAGGCCTCCTCCTCCCAGCGGAACTGCGATCGCATCCAGATCCGGCTGCTCGGTAAGCAGCTCCAGGGCCGCCGTTCCCTGCCCCGCGATGATCCAGGGATGATCGTACGAAGGCATCACGACCGCCCTGGTTTGTTCCGAGATCCGGCGGCCGAGTTCTTCGCGATTTTCGCGCAGCCGGTCATAGAAGATGATCTCTGGACCATACGCCTTGGTCGATTCGAGCTTCGCTTTCGGCGCATCAGTGGGCATCACGATGGTCGCTTTCACCCCAAAATGGGACGCCGCGATCGCCACAGCCTGCGCGTGATTGCCGGAGGAAAACGTCACGATTCCGCGCTTTCGCTCTTCGGGGCTCAATTGAGCGATGAAGTTCGTCGCGCCGCGAATTTTAAACGCTCCCCCGCGCTGCAGATTCTCACATTTGAAAAATGTGCTAACGCGCGCGCGCTCGTTGAACGCACGCGAGCTGAGCACAGGAGTGTTATGGGCAAGCACCTTCACGCGCTCGGCTGCATCCTTCACGTCTTCGAGCGTCACTGCTTGGGTGAGTTGTTCGGCTACGGACATCAATACCCTGCTTTCTTATCCACGATGTTGAGCAAGGGTTCGCCCCTGACATATCGCTGAAAATTTTCGAGGAAGCATTGCATGCTCAAATCGAGCCAATCGGGATCGCGTGTACGGTCCGTGCAGTGCGGCGAGATCAGGACGTTTTCCATATCCCAGAAAGGATGATCGGGCGGGAGCGGCTCATTCTCGAATACGTCCAATGCCGCGCCTGCGACGCGGTGCTCCCGGAGCGCACGAATGAGCGCGGCTTCGTCAATCACAGGCCCGCGGCCCACATTCATGACGATCGCCGGCGGTTTCAGGACGGCGAATTCCGCGTCACTGAGCATATGCTTCGTTTCAGGCGTCAAAGGGGCTGCGGCAAGCACTACGTCCACTTCCCGCAGCATGTCGTGCAATCCGCTCGCCGGAAAAATTCGGTCAAGAATCGGATCGTCTTTCGATAATTCCGGTTTTCGGCGGGTTGCGTAGATCTTCACGCCGACCGCTTTCGCAAGCATGGCGCACTCGCGTCCGATCTCGCCGTAGCCGACCACACCCATAATTTTCCCGCGGAGCCAATCGACATAGAAATCATCCCAGCGGTGCGCGCGCTGGCTTTCCAGTAACCGGCGAACGCGTTTATAGAAATACAGCATGCCCAAAATTGCAAATTCGGCCAAGGGTCTCTTAAACACGCCCCGCGCGTTGGTGAGAGGCACGGCGCTTTCGACGAGCCCTGGGAACAGCAGCTTTTCGACACCCGCAGCGAGCGAATGCACCCACTTCACCTGCCGCGCGCGCTTCCAAACCTCTTCGAAAGGAACGGATTTGCCGGTCAGGCCGGAGTACAAGATAATATCCGCTTCTGGAGCATGCTGCTCGATTCTCTCGAGATCGTTGCTGACGAAAATAGTAGCCGATTCTCGGATGCTATTCAGGTTTCGCAAAACGTAGTGATCCGGCGGGCAGATTACAAGCAGCGTCGGCTTTGGCATGCCTCTTTAAGCCCATCTTAGCGGCCTGTTCGGTTCTACACTAAAGATGTGGAGCAACAACGCTGTACATGCGGGGCCGTTCTTCCGGAGGACGCCCGCTTCTGCCACAAATGCGGCAAGCCGCAATATGAAGAGGACATCGCGCGTCTCGCCGAACCGCAGTCCGCAGCGCCCGTGCAGTCGCCGCTCTTGCCTCCGTCCCTCGCCACACCGGCTTCGATTTCCTTCAAGAACTCACGCGCGGTGCTGATCAGCCTAGTGGTAGCCGCTGCAACATTTTTTGGCTCCGGTGCGGCCGTTCTGGTCTCGCCGCTGCTCTTTCCGGTGATCCTTTGCGCAGGTGGATTTGCATCCGCGCGCCTCTATCGCCGCCAATCGGCCGAACCGATCACTGCAACGGCGGGTGCTCGTCTCGGTTGGATGACGGGTCTATGGCTTTTCGCGATCATCGCGATGCTTTCCGCCGTGACCGCAATTTATATCTCGAGCCCACAGGGTTGGGAACAGGTGCGAGCCGTCTGGGCGCAGGTGCCGGAGGTCTCGAAACTGCTTGTGAGCCAGCACGACTTCCTCATTCGCCTGCTGATTAATCTGCCGTTCTTTTTCTTTCTGCTGACGCTGCTGCCTGGGCTAGGCGGAATGTTGGGCGCGAAATCCGGGCCGCGCCGCCGCCCGTCCGCCTGAGCGCTGGCCTTTCGTTTCGGCGAATCCGGGTTCGCCCAACATCCTGTTACCCTGAAAGTCCGATCCTGAATGAGCAAACCGATTCTTACGCTGACCGTAAATCCTGCGGTCGACCGGATCGTAACGGTAGATCGCCTGGTTTTTGAGGACCGGGCCTATATTGAATCCACCACCGAGGCGGCGGGAGGCCGTGGAATTAATGCGGCGCGCGTTCTGACGTCATTCGGTGCCGATGTCATCGCCGTGACCACTTCCGGCGGCGAGAACGGCCGCAAGTTCGAAGCTCATCTGCAGGAGGATGCGTTCGGGAAAGAAATCGTCAAGGTCCGGAACGGCATCCGTACCAACGTGACCATTTCCGATCGCCAGGGCCTTTCCGTCAAGCTCAACGAACGAGGCCCCAAAATTGCCGAATTGGAGCAAAGCCGCATTATTCGAGCCGTTGAAAAGCTCCTGCCGCAATCGCCCTGGCTGCTTCTTTGCGGTAGCCTTCCGCCGGACGTCGATGCGCATCTTTACACGAAGCTGATCGCGCTTGCCGCAAAGCACAAAGTGCAGACTTTGCTCGACACGGATGGTGACCCGCTGTTATACGGCCTCGAAGCCAAACCGACGGTTGTCAAGCCCAATCAATCGGAAGCGGAGCGATTGCTGAACACCGCGCTCATCACGCGCTCGCAGTTGATTGAAGCGGTGCAGCGCATGAAGGCTCTGGGACCGGATTCGGTTGTGCTTTCGCTCGGCAGCCGCGGCTGCATTGCCGCGAGTTCTACTGAAGGCGTTCTTGAGGTGATTCCGCCAGCGATCGAGGCGCTGTGTCCCATCGGCGCCGGCGACGCGATGTCCGCCGTGATTGTTTGGGCGCTGAACCGCGGTGAATCGTTTTCAGAGGCGCTGCGCTGGGGCGTTGCGGCAGGCACCGCCTCTTCGAAACTCCCGGGAATTACTCTGGCGAACCTGCAACAGACAAAAGAAATCTATGCGCTCACCCAGATCACGCGGATCGTGGTTTAAGCGCACAGAGCGGTTGCGGCCCGTTGTGCGCGTCCCGCGCTTGAGCGCATGGCGCGGCTTCAATCGTACTTTTCGTAGATAATCTGCTTGCGGTCGAAGCCTCGCCCCTTCAGCTCTCGGCGTACATCGTCGACCATTTCTTTTAGACCGCACACGTAGACATCGATCGTGCTCGGGTCTTCATAACTCTGAATCGCGAGCGCCTCCTCCAAGTGCATTTGTACGCGGCCGGTTCTGCCGGTCCATGTCTCCGTGGGCCGGGTAATCGTGGGAAGAAAGCGAAAATGCTCGTACTCGCGCGCGAGCCGCTCCAATTCATCGCGATAGAGCAGCCCTTGCTCGTATCGCACGCCGAACAAAAGTGTGATGCTCGGCTGTGTTTTCGGCAGATGATCCAGAAGCATCGAGCGGAACGGCGCAATCCCTGTGCCGGTGGCGACGAAGACCGCCCGATGCCCTGGATGCCGCAGCGTGAAATATCCGAGCGGCTCTGTCATTTCTACTTCATCGCCCGGCTTTAAGGCCGAAAAGATACGGCGAGACGATCCCGTCTTCCACCCGGTTGAGACACAACTCGAAATGATTTCCGTCGCGCGGCGATGCAATCGAATAGGCGCGGGTGATTTCGCGGCCGTCCACGCGCTCAATTACGGAAATGAACTGCCCGGGCGTGAATTGAAAAGTCTCCACTTCGGGCAGCTCGAATTCGAAATGGTGCACTTCGGGCGACAGTTCCCTTTGCGCCAGTAGTTTCGCTCTAAACGTTCCCAATACTCCCTCTTATATGATGATGCCCGGCGCGCGCTCTTCGACGCGCTGCTCGTGTGTCATTTGCCGCAACAGATCCAAATACATGCGCCCGCGCAGCCGTCCGTTTTGATTTTCCCGGCCTAAGCGATGCAAGAATACCAGAATCTTTAGGATCTCCGAGTTCCGGACGGGCGAAAGCGCTTCCCGTTCCGCCCGCAGCTTCTGGTAATCGGCGAGAGACTCGGAAAATCCGCGTTGCACGGCGGCCGCAAGCGCGTTTTCAGCCCTGGTTTCATACACTAATCCCGATTCGAGCGTTCGATGCGTCTGAATGAGCGCTTCTAAAGCCGCAAGAACGTCGGAATCCAAAGCACCGGTGCTTCTCAACGCAGCCTGGACTAGCGAATAAATGCAGAACAGCATCAGCTCTTCATGTTGCGCGAGAAATTCTTCCGTCACTTGCACATCGGCGTTCGATAGCTGTTTGCTCGCAACCGGGATCGGCTTCTCGCGGCGGTGCGCCTCCTGCAGATACACGCACTCGAGCGGGCACGACAGCGATACTTCGCGTTCCGTGCCACAGCAGATGGTGCAGATATCGCCATGGACTCCCGGACAGGCGCGCCGGGCACGCCGTTTGCCGCAGATTTTGCACAGAATCGCTTCAGGCATCCAGTTCCCAGTATGATCGGATCAGGGTATGCAACGCGTGGATCTATACGTCAAAGTGGAGTTGGAACTGGACGACGATGAGACACCGGATCGGATCGCGAGAGAAATCTGCCGGAACGTCGAGAAGCTGTATGGCGTCCGCTCCGCTGAAGTTTCGAGTAGGGTCACGCGCGAATAGTCAGCCGCGCAGTTCACGATGGACGCGCAGCAGGTAGGAATCCGTCATGCCCGCAATGTAATCGCAAACTACTCGATAAAGCGGCGCGTCGTTTAGGGTCTCGCGGTAGCCCGCCGGGATGTTGTCGGGATGTTCGAGCAAATACGTAAACAGCTCGTTCATCTTCTGCACCGCATCGGCACGCTCTTTGATCAATTGTGGCGAAGAGTAGACGTAGTGTACTAAAGTTCCGCGTATTTGCTGATTCACTTCGGCCGCCTGAGGCGTGAGCCGTGCCAGCCGATGATCGAGCAGGCGTACATCAGCCGTGCTGTCCACGCCCGCCGCATCGGCTGCCTGTGTAGTGGCCTCAATCAGGCTCCCGATCAGCAGATTCATCAATTGCCGCTGTACTTCCCAGAAGCGAATGCGTTCGGGCGCGCCCGGATATTGCGTGTCGATCTGTTCGATGAAGCTCGCGAAACTCGGGATGGCCTGGCATAATTGATCGAACGAAACGAGCCCCGCTGAATAGGCATCGTCCAAATCCGCGGTGTTATATGCGATCTCATCCGCCAGATCCAGAATCTGCGCTTCGAGAGGCGGCTTCAACCCGGGAAGCAGATCCTGGAGTTCGCCGTCTGCTTCGGCATCGATTTCGCGGGAATGCTTCACGATGCCCTCCCGAACCTCAAACGTTAGGTTCAGCCCATCGAACCGCGCGTATCTTTGTTCCAGGCGATCCACGACGCGCAGCGCATGGCGGTTATGTTCGAACTCGCTGCCAAACCGGCTCATCTGCCGGTTCAGTTCGCCCTCCCCGGCATGCCCGAATGGCGGATGACCCAAATCATGCGCAAGCGCCAGAGTTTCCGTATACTCTTCATTCAACTGCAAGGTAGAGGCGATGGTCCGGGCCACCTGCGACACTTCGAGCGTGTGCGTCAGGCGATTGCGGAAATGATCACACAACCCTTGTGCGAAAACTTGCGTTTTTCCTTCCAGCCGGCGAAAGGCGCGCGAGTGAATGATACGGTCGCGATCGCGTTGAAAATTGTTGCGGTAAGGATGCGAAGGTTCAGGAAACTTGCGCCCGCGCAGATCGTTCGGACCTAGGCGAAGTCGGCCCAACATGCGCGAACTATTGGTTATTCATCTGCGAGGAGACTTCTTGCGCCGCGCGCTGCACCGCTGGATCCTGGCTGCTCGCTTTGGCTTCTTGCAGCAGCTTTTGCGATTCTCGCGGGTTCGTGGCCTGTTCCATGCGAGCGAGAAGAATCTCCGCCTGCGCTTTGGAAACTAGATCCGTTGGTTTGTTGATGATGTCGCGCAATAAGTTCTGGGCGTCCGTCGCGCGGTTTTCGCCCGCGTAAATCTGGGCCAGCGCAATCTTCGCGAGCGATGCGCATTCGCTGCTGGAATTCGCGACGTTCTCGAGATCGGCCTGCGCTCCTTTGATGTCTTGCGTCGAGGCCTTCAAGGTCCCCAGATAATACTGCGCGATTAAACCTTGCCGCGTGCCGCCGTCCTTGGAGACCACCTCCTGCAAAGCCTGCATGGAAGCCTTGTTTTTGGCCTCCTGAGTGGCGAACGTCTTGCCGAGCTGGGCAGGCGCGCCAACCGGCGCATCCAAAGTCACGAACGCGTTTTCGAGGTCATGCCGCCGCACCGAATTGCGGTAGGCCATAAACCAGAACGCGCCGCCGGCGACAATCAAAACAATGCCGGCGATTACTATCCACCGGGTCAGGTTTTCGCGATGGGAGCGGGCGTAATCAACAGCCCCGGAGACTGCATCGGTAAAACGGTCGTGCTGCAGTTGCTCCTTTAATTCGTGACGGGTCATAACTTAAGAACCAAGCACAGCAGTGCGTGACGCCATTGGGCCGCGCCCTGTGCGCTCCAGTATAGATGCTACTTTGCCTTTACGAGGGTGAACATTTGTAGCGTAACACACCGGCGGGTACCGAATATCTGCGAAGATAGTAGCTGCAGACGGATATTTGTACCCTTGAAAATTGGATTTGTAAGTCTCGGCTGTCCCAAAAATCTGGTGGACAGCGAGGTCATGATGGGCCAGCTTGTCTCAAGCGGCCATGAACTCACGCCAAAGCCCGCTGAAGCCGACGTAATCGTCGTCAACACGTGCAGTTTCATCAACCCGGCGAAACAGGAATCGGTCGACACGATCCTCGAAATGGCCGAGTACAAGAAAACCGGCAAGGCGCAGCGGCTGATTGTCGCCGGATGCCTGGTGGAGCGATATCGCAACGATATTCAGCAAGATATTCCGGAAGTGGATGCCGTAGTCGGCACGAATGAGCTAGAAAGAATTACGGAGCTCTGCGAGGGCTTGACGCCGAAAGGCCTCGCGCCGGAACCGTATCTGTATCACGACCTCACCGCGCGCGTATTGACGACCCCGCGGCACTCGGCCTATATCAAAATCGCCGAAGGATGCGACCACCCCTGTTCGTTTTGCGTGATTCCGCAGTTTCGGGGGCAGTTTCGCAGCCGGCGATTCGAAAGCGTGGTGAATGAAGCCGCGCGCATGTTTGCGATGGGCGTACGCGAGATCAACCTGATTGGGCAGGACACCACCTGTTATGGCCAGGATCTGGGTCTCAAAGACGGGCTTGCGGACTTGCTGGCGCGGTTAGCCAAGCTTCCGACGGAATTGCCCAAGTGGGTCCGTTTTCTGTACGCGTACCCGAACAAAGTTACGCAGAAGCTGCTCGATACGATCGCCGCGCATGAGGCGCTGGTGAAGTATATCGACATGCCTTTGCAGCATGCGAGCGCCGCTGTGTTGAAGCGCATGAAGCGCGGCGCAAATGGCGATATTTTCCTGAAGCTGCTGGAGCGGATTCGCGCTACGATTCCAGGCGTGGCGGTCCGGACGAGCATGATCGTTGGGTTCCCGGGCGAAACGGAGCAGGATTTCGAGCAGCTTTGCCAATTCGTGCAGGCTGCGCAATTCGATCGTCTGGGTGTCTTCGCATATAGCGACGAAGAGACCAGCGGCAGCTTTCACCTGGATAACAAGATCGACAAACGCACGATTGACCGGCGCAGGCGAAAGCTCATGGCGCTGCAAAAACGCATTTCGCGCGCGCGCAACCGGCAGCTCATCGGCCGCGAACTGCCTGTGCTGATCGAAGGGCCATCGAAAGAAACCGAGCTTCTGTGGGAAGCGCGATTGCCGACTCAGGCGCCGGAGATCGACGGCATTTGCTACATCAACGATTTCGGCCAAGGCGATGCGCGGCCGGGCGAGATTCGCACCCTGCGCATCAGTGAAGCGCACGATTACGACTTGGTAGGCGGACTCGTGGATGCGCCCGAAACGCTCTACTCGCGGCCGCTCGAACCGGCGTCTCCGTTCCCGATTCTCAGCTCCACGCCTGCCCGCAATCTTGGCGCTCCCATCCGATAATAGGAGTCGAAGATGGACAAGGCTGCCACGGTGCGTTGCCCCGTCTGCAAGAAAGAAGTCGCCTTCGACGATCCCAACATGCCGTTTTGCAGCGATCGCTGCCGGCTGCTGGACCTAGGCGCCTGGGCGTCTGAAAAGTACGTGATTTCGACACCCGTAACGCAGGAAGATTTCGAAGAGCTGAATACGCCTGAGCCTCCCGAGAGCCGCTCGCGGTGAGGCGGGTCGCCCTGGTCTTGGCGACGTGGTTTGGAGCTGGCTATTTCCCTTGGGGACCAGGAACGGCCGGGTCTCTTGCTGGCGGTTGCCATCGCCGCGCTGCTGCATTCTTGTTTCGGAGCGGGACGGCTTGTCATCTCTATTTTGATCGTTGCGCTGCTTGCGCCCGCCATTTGGGCGTCTAGCGAGACCGAGCGCGCGGTCGGCAAAAAGGATCCCGGTATCGTCGTCATCGACGAGGTTCTGGGCCAATGGGTCACGCTGCTGGGCGCGGTTGCTTTAAGCTGGAAAAGCTTGGCTGCCGGGTTTTTGCTGTTCCGCATCTTCGATATTTGGAAGCCGTGGCCCGTGCGTTGGCTCGAGAAGCTGCCAGAGGGCGCGGGCATTGTAGCCGACGATCTCGCGGCCGGCGTTTATGGGGCGCTTATCTTGTATATAGGCGGGGCTTTCAGGATTTATTAGGTATGCCAAGTAAACAACAGAGCATCAAGCAGTCCAACTCTCGGCCCAAAATTGCAAGGGTGGAACCGGCTGCGGCGATTACAGGCGGCGAATTGTATATCAGCGGCCAGCACCTTGCCGCAGGCGGCCGGCCCGTCGTCCGCCTGGGAAACCAGGCCACGCACCTGGTCGTGGCAGGCGATTCCTACATCATTGCGCGGGTGCCGGAGACTGCCATGGTCGGCGAAGTGGTGGTGGCGACTGGAGACCAGGAGAGCGATGTTTCGGAAACGCACATTGGAATCCAGATCGCCGACAGCCTGCATCCCGTCGCGAACCCGGCCGTTGACCGCGAAGGCAATGTGTACAGCACATTCAGCGGCTCGCGCGGGCAGAAGTCGCCGGTTTCGATTTACAAAGTAGATACCAATTACAATTCCAAGCCGTTTGTCACGGACCTGATGAACCCCACTGGCTTGGCGTTCGATCGCGAAGGTTTGCTGTACGTTTCGAGCAGGTACGACGGAATCGTTTATTCGATTACTCCAGGCGGCCAGATGTCCGTGTATGTGGAAGGCATGGGAGTCGCCACCGGCATTGCGTTCGACCGCGAAGAGAACATGTACGTAGGCGACCGCAGCGGAACGATTTTCAAGATCAGCCGCTCGCGCCAGATCTATGTGTTCGCCACGCTCGAGCCGTCCATTGCGGCCTATCATCTGGCATTTGGTCCGGAAGATTATCTCTATGTCACCGGACCCACCACTTCCAGCTTCGATTCGATTCACCGCATTTCGAAGGCCGGCGAGGTAGAGCTGTTCTATCGCGGATTGGGACGCCCGCAAGGGCTTGCGTTCGACGCCGAGGGGCGCCTGTACGTTGCCGCTTCGATTGCCGGAAGGCGGGGCGTCATTCGTATCGATAAATCGCGAACCCCCGAACAGTTTCTCTCGGGTCCGGGCGTGGTCGGATTGGCGTTCACTCCCGGCAAATCGATGGTTTTGGCCACCCACAACGCGCTCTTTCGTGTAGATGTCGATCTCGCGGGACGGCCATTGCCGTAAAATCGTCCCCACATGCCCAAAGTGGCGGAAATCATCGCGATCGGCAGCGAATTGCTGACCCCGCAGCGTATCGATACGAATTCCCTGGTGGTCACCGAGCAATTAAACGCTCTAGGTGTGGATGTCATCACCAAACAAGTGATCGGAGACGATCGCGAGCGTTTGACGGCAGCCATTCGCGTAGCCATTCAGCGGTCCGACATTGTGATCCTGATCGGCGGGCTGGGACCTACGGAAGACGATGTGACACGCGATGCCGCTGCCGCTGCGCTGGCGCGTAAATTGGTGCTTTCGCTCGCGCAGGAGTCGATTCTGATCAGCCGTTTTCGCCAGATCAATCGGCCCATGGCGGCGAACAATATCCGGCAGGCTTACTTACTCGAAGGAGCCGAGGCGCTGCCAAATCCGCATGGATCGGCACCCGGCCAATTTCTCTCCACGGCAAGAGGCGCATTGGCGCTTCTGCCCGGACCTCCGCGCGAATTGAAACCGATGCTCTCGAACGAGCTTCTGCCGCGTCTTCGGCCCGTGATTCCGCCGCAAGCGATCAAGACGCGAACGTTTCGCATTACAGGCATCGGCGAATCCGATCTCGATGCGTTGATCGCGCCTGTTTATAAGAAATACAGCAATCCGGCAACCACGCTGCTGTCCTCCCCGGGCGATCTGTTTGTCATATTGCGCGCCATCGCCGGAACCGAGAAAGAAGCCGATGCTCTGCTGCGCGAAGTGGGAAACCCGATTGCGCAACTGCTCGGAGATCGCGTCTATTCTGAAAACGCGAACGAAGGGCTCGAGCAGGTGATCGGACGCGTACTGCGCAAGCACCGCGCCCATGTCGCGACGGCGGAAAGCTGCACCGGCGGAATGATCGCTTCGCGTTTGACAGAGCACTCCGGCAGCTCGGATTTTTTCATCGCCGGATATGTGACCTACACGGAAAAGCAGAAGCAGGACATATTGGGTGTTGCAAAGCAGCTGATCGATAAGCACAGCGTGGTTAGCGAGCCTGTTGCGGCAGCCATGGCTGAAGGAGCGCGGCAACGCAGCGGAGCCACTTACGCGATTTCGAGCACCGGCTATGCAGGCCCGACCGGCGGCACTGAATACAATCCCGCGGGAACAGTCTACCTGGGCGTTGCAGGACCGGGCGAGACGCGCGTTGTGAGGGTGCGATACGGGGGAGACCGCGATCGCGTTCGGGCGCTGGCTACGCAAGGCGCGCTCGATCTGCTGCGCAAAACGCTTCTAAAAGCGGGTGAAGCATAGGTCGAAAGCAGGCGCGCAGGCGACTAAGCGGCTGTTTCGGCTCGTTCGGCTACTCTCTGGCGCTGTTCTTTGGCTTCGGCGATGATTTGATCGAGCTCGCGGTCGTTGGTGAGGACCATTTGGTGGTCGACTTTGGCTTCGGCGAGCATGACGGCCCATTTATGAAGCTCCTGCTTGCGTTTTTCGGCGGCTTCGCGGCGGGATTCGGCGGCTTGTTTCTGGCTTTCTGCGTTCCGCTTTCGCTCTTGCGATTCGAAGCCAATCTTGTTTACGTCTTCGGCTCGCTGACAAAGCGCGGCCTCATCCAACCGCTGTTTGCGCTTTTCGGCTTTGAGCTTTAGGAGGTCGTTGAGGGCGCGGGTGAAGGCGCGGTCGTTGGTGGTTTGGTAGCGCAGGAACAATGCGAACATCTTTTGAGTCTTCGCCTCGCTGAGAATCGCGGACTCATCCATTCGTTCTTTTTCTTGCAGCGTGAGGGCGTCGCCGGTCATGACGGCGTCTTGCAGGCGCTGGGCGCGTTGACTCAACCAATGATGCTGGGCCATTTTGAGGACCAGGACGCGTTCGGTCATGGTTTTGACCTGGTGCTCGACGGAAAGGCCGTGGAAGAGATGGTCGAATTCGTCCTGATCTTCGGACGCGAGCACAGTGAACGCGCCGGTGAATCCGAAACGGAAATTATTCATGCAGGAAGCGGCTTTGCCGGATTCCGTTTGGGGACCGGTGGAGTGCTGGGCGTTTTCGCGATTGGCTCGGATTTGAGATTCAGTGGACATAGATGTTCCTCTGTGGGCAGGATGGCGCGGGGCCGTGCGGCGAGGCGGGGTCGAGTTGGGTAAGTGGTTCAGGGCGCGGGAGATGTTGTTTAGGGCTGAGCGGTGAATGAGCCAGGGCGGGTCGCCGCAACGGGGGATGAAATACGATCTGATGTGCGACAGGCGCTTATCGGGGACAGTTCGGCTACATGGTTGCCTCGCTGGGCAAATCACGTTTTTCGGGATTAACAAGGGGGACGCGCAGCGCGACGCTGAGCATGGCAGACCTGAGGCGTTGGCCGTTGGCGGTTAGAACGGCGTTTCAGAGTACTAATCCGCTCAACACTCGCCAAGTCCTAGTCGCTCAGTCAGTTGCGATTACATCTCCGGCCTTTGCGCGGAGAACGTATAAGACGCTCGAGTCATCCTGCGCTATGGCCAATCCCACCGTAGCCGAAAGACCAGCCAATTGGATTGGCAACGCCACATTACTCGTGGAGAATTCAGCGCCTATTTGCCGTCCGGTTTCTGAAAGGTGAGGTCCAGACGTTCTTCCAAAAGTCGTCGCAATACGAACACTTCGATGTTGTTGGGTGCGTCTTCTCGGGAGAGGAAGAATTGAGTACTTTGACGCTCTAGACCCTTTGGTTTGATAACCATCTTTCGAGTATCGCCGCCCACGGCGGTGACGATGGCCTCATTATCAAGGTCGGAACTCCAACATACGATATATTTCACATTGTTGAGGGAATGATTGAACGTGCCAGTGAGCCAGTGCTTGCACTCAACGTAGAATTTAGAAGCATCTTCGAAGCCGAGTTCACTTGTATCTCGCGCCAGGAGATCGAATCCTTCGGCATTGTTCCAATCCACGACTCGAAAAGGGAACAGGCTCGGTTCAACAGCTAAGAGTTGGGCCAACAGCGCTACCACGCCCAGTTCGCGTTGAGGTTCTCTTAGATCCACGTTCTTTAAAATTGCTGAAGCAGCATTCTTAGCCTGTTTGACCCTGCGGGCGTAGTCCTTCTTCTCTTGCTCCTCGGTGCGCTCGCCAAACTCGGCTTCATCCAACTGTTCCAGGAGTGCCGCGACACCCTCGTCCTCAAATATTTCCTTCACCAGATCGAGGATCTGCTCCTCTATAGCAATTCTGATGTCGGGAGGCGTAGGTCCGATGGATGTACGGTCGGCAGACAGCCGGATCCCTTGGCAGTTGAAGAAAGCGTGAAATTTAAGGAACTCGGTCCCCTTGCCGGGGAGTAGCACGTTGACGCGGTCTGCCGGAATGAAGTCCTTGGAGATCCAGATGCCATATCGTTCAGCTACCTTGTAAGCTCCCTGGGGCGCTTGGTATCGTTGGCGCCGCACCATCGGATTGTATTCATACTTCACTCGGTTTCCTTCGATTGAGAATGCAGCCTGCCACCGAAAGCCCGGGAATTTCTTCAGGCTGCCTTCTTTCACGAATCGGCGGCAATAGAAATCTGTCGGACTGGCCTTCTTCGCCTTCGCCTTCGCGCGGAGCGCCTTGCCATCAAAGCACTCTTCTGGGAATGGATGGCCAAAATCAAGAGTCACGAACTGAGCGTTCTCCTCCCCGGCATGGCGCATCGGATCGAAACCCAAGCCCCGAAGGTTGAGCTTCAATCCGGAAAGACGAGGTTTTGAAACGGCATATTTGGGGAACAGCGGCCACAAAAGGGGCTCAATAGACCCGAACTTCGTAAACCACAGGATGTAGTCCTTGAGCTGGTCGTGGCCCAGCTTGGCACCGTCGTTATAGTTGTATCCGAAGATCTTGATCTCAGTGCCTGAGACGCCGTCGTTCTCTTCGCTTATGTCGTACTGCGGAGCATTCGATTCATGGATACGCTCGAGATGACCTTGGCTAATGGCCTTCCGGGCGATGCCTGATACCTTATCGCGCGTACGAACCTCTATTTTACGGCTGTTCAGATAGATCTTCGTGCCAAATCCCTTTTCACCGATCGGATGCTCGGGGTCGTCAGTTTCGATCTTCAGATCAGATTTTTCAGAGTCGCCCAAGTTGAAGAACCGCTCCAATGTTCGAGCATCCATGCCATTGCCGTCGTCTTTGAGCGTGATCCTGATCTCTGGCTGGCCTGTCGGACCGGGCGCTTGTTCCACCGATACAGTCAATACCGTTGCCGCGGCATCTATTGAGTTGCTTATAGCCTCCCGGACGAACTCAAGCGGATTCGAGAAGTTGGTAATGATCTGCTTGTAAGCATTGGCGGCATTGACAACGGCGGTTGTGGGCGGCATAGGTCTTTCTGAAGGGGAAGCGTCAGTGTATCATCGGGTCTCGGCGTCCCGTCTAGCTGCCGTATCACGCGCTTTGCGCGCATTTGACTTGCGCAAACGGTCCGAAACTCGGCTTCTGGAACAGGAGCCATGTAAACTCCGCGGTTAGCCATATTTCAGAACTGATGCGCGTTTCCCGGGAAATGTCGGCCCGCCCCGAATGAATCCTGGACCCAGCAACTTCCGAATAGATGGGGAGGATTGAAGCCGCTGGCAGAACCATTGATTGGCGGTGTCCTGTGAAGGCATTTGTGGACCGGCTAACCAACCACGCGACGAAGATTGATTCCTGCGTAGTGGCCAGCATGGAAATCGAGAAGATCACTGGAAAACGAACGAGTTAAGTAGAGCACACAGGGCTACCGACTGATAAACAGCTCGACGTGTCCGCAGTCATTGCAAGCGTAGACCCTTGTCTGATGCTTGTCATCGACGTGGCCGAAGGCGTGAAGGAGATACACGATCGGAACGCAATCCATCGCCACATCAAGCCAGAGAATATTTTCCTGTCCGAGTCTGGCTCTCTGGTTCTGGGTGACTTCGGAATAGTGATTTTCAAGAGTGATGACCGCCTCACAGCAACAGACGAGCGGCAGGGAAGGAGAACTGCACAGGCGGCTCCCTGATCCGCAGCTTTGCTGTGCCGCACATGGGCTTACGCGTCGTCATTCGCACGCCGCTACCTTCCGCGTACACCGTTTCGGATAGGTTCTCAATTCAGCCGGACGCAAGCTGCTCTCGCAAAGTGCGCATGTGTTCTAACCTAACTCGCGCACGAGCTGCCGACCACGACGGGATTTGATCGGAACCGGGAGGAATCGGTAGTGGTGAAAGAACTGATCAAACATGCGGGGTAAAATATGTTTTGTGGTGGAAGCACCACGCCCCAGACACAATGAGTTCGCCATAGATAAGGAGAACAAGCTGCGTTCCGAGAACTCCACCAGCAGCTCTTACGCAACAGGCGGTGGAGGGATCATCCTCGAACACGAATACGCTGCCTCTGCGTTCGCGAGCCTGCTTTTAGCACAGCCCATTGAGGGCCTTGGGGATGAATTCACGCTCCTAAGCGTCGGTGTGCAACAAGGCGCTCATTCCGCAGTCGACGATATAGCGATTGAGGGGATCTCTCCTGGCGGTCGACGCACTTTACGTGTGGCCTGTCGCCGCCGGCCCACCATCGGCAAAAGCGAGGAGTCCACCGTCAAGCTTTTCGTTGATTTACTCGACGCAGTCGCCACCGATCCAAGCTCCCACACGTCAGGTCGGGCACGTCTCGGGCTGGCAATTTCCGCACCGTTTGGACCAGCGTCGGAATTGGCGATCCTCACCGAAATCGCCCGGCGCCAACCAGATCATGCAAGTTTCGTAATGGCGGTCAAGACACCAGGCGCGCAGTCAAGCCAGGTGCGAGTTCGTCTCCAACACGTTTTCGACGTTGTAGAGGCTGCGGAAGCTCACCGAGGGAATTCGTCCTTGGATGAAGACCGTATCGCGCACGTGACGTGGCACTTGCTCCAAGCTCTTTTTGTTATCGAGCTACGGCTGGAGGGCGATGTGGCTCCTGGGCGCACCAACCTTGTCGCCCGGTTAACCGCCCTAACCGGTGATGTGTCAAGAGCGGAAGACCTGCGCCTTCGGCTTGTGCGTATTGCCGGTGCTGCGGAAGTTCGCGCCGGGGCGTACACGCGTCCGATGTTGCGACGTGACTTACGATCCTTCGGGTTACTTGGGGAGGCGCCGGACTTCGTTCGCGCACGGCCCCAACTGGACGCACTCGAATCGGATCTGCGCGCCCGGACATCCAGTGCGTTGAAAGTACCGGGACTTGGCGAAAAATTCAGCATAGATCGATCCGCTGTCGTTGAGGACCTGGTTCAATTGACGCTTAACTCTTCCACGGGCAGCGCAATTATTGTTCGTGGGGAACCCGATGTGGGGAAGTCTGCAATTGCCCTTCGAGCAGCGGACTCCATCAGATCCGCAGGTGGCGTTGCACTCGTGGCAAGCCTCCGGGACTTGCCTCCCGCCGCAATAGATCTGCGGGCCGCTTTTGGAATGGCACCAGACGAAGTGCTCTCTGCAGCTCCGTCTGCTCCAAATACTGCCTTGGTTCTGGACGGAGCCGAGGTGATACAGGAATGCGACTGCCAGTGCGCGGGCATACTCGTGAGGGCCGCAGCTGCCGCGGGAATGACGACCATTCTCGTCGTCCGCGATGATGCGTGTGACTCACTTCGCAACCACCTACGGAGAGCCGGGATAGAAGAGCCTAAAGAGTTTCTCGTTTCGCCACTTGGCCCCGACGAGATTGCGGCACTGGCGAGGGCCGTTCCTATGCTGGCTCGCGTGACATCGGATGAAAGAGCTGCATGGTTGCTGCGCCGGATCGGTCTTGTTGATCTGCTGCTTAGAGCCGTTCAACTCGGAATTCCAATGCCGACCTCGCTGTCGTCAGAAGCGGAGATATTTTCGATCGTCTGGTCAGGGCTAATTCGCCGGGGAGAGGCGATTATCGGTGGTGTTTCGCCTGATGACCGCGAGGCGGCAGTGATTGAAGTTGCGCGAGCGGTATTAACCGGCCAGCCAGCCCATGTCGTGGGCGGCCCCGCATTGCCTTCTCTGCGTTCCGATGGCGTCCTTCTGTCTCGAAAAGCCTCGGCTACCTGGGAGAAGGGGGATCTATTCGCCTCGGATGTGCTGCGCGATTTTGCAACCGCGCGTCTTCTACTCCAAAGCGGACTGAAGATGCTCGCCGATGCAAATGCGCCCCGATGGACGGTTCGAGCGGCCCGGCTATTCGCTCAAGCGCAACTCGCACGGGCCGTGCTGTCACCGGACGGAACAGTATCAGAGGCTTGGGAGAGGCTACGCCTTGAATTCGCTGATCTCTCGGCAAACCACGGCCAGCGTTGGACGGAAGTGCCTTGGGAGTCACTGCTAACCGCCGGTTGGGCGGACAAGCTCCTTGCTCAACTCGTGCCGGCCCTCACCAACGACCCGGTCCAAGTAGCAGAGCTTCTTCGAACAACGATGGTTCGTTTTTCCGACAACGGCGCTACCGACGTGACTGTCGCCGCACCGTTGATCTCTTGGCTGCTCGAAAATAGAAGCCTCGATAAAGAGTGGAGCATCGATGACGCAGAATCGCCTCGGAAGCACGTCCTTCGATGGCTCCGTGGCGTTGCGCGGCTCGAAGCAGCGCGACAAGATGTCTCTTCATTCCAGGACCTTCGAAAACGTATTTGCGATGCACTGATCCCTTATGCAGATGAGTATTCTGACCCAGAAATCCTCGAATCACTCGGATTGCTAGGCAAAGACAGCACAGACGCAAGTAATCAAGTCCTGACAGCGATTGGCAGAAACCGACCGGGCTTTTTGGCCCCCGTTGTCGAAAGTATTGACGTCGCTCGAGTGATGTCGCAGCATGATTCCAAGCTTCTGGCGTGGCTGGCCGAACAATACTACATCGAGAAGCCGAACACGCAAGGTCGGGGGAGCACGTGGCACGACGAGGGAATCCGCCATCATGAAGCGGTCGGTGGGCAGGCGCTCGCGGCCTGGTATCGCGGCCCGTTTCTGTTTTTGTTGAACGAAGATTTTGCTAGAGGGCTGAGATTGATTGATCGGATGCTGGATCGAGGAGCTCGTGCCCGGCTTGAGACGTCGAATACGCTGCACCGACAGATGGCAGGTGATCCGAGCGAACAATTTGTGGGGCTGGAACTTAATTTTGCAGACAGCGGACCAAGGAAGTTCGTTGGAGATCAACATGTCTGGAGTTGGTATCGAGGTTCTTCGGTTGGCCCCTATCCATGTATGAGCGCGCTTTTTAGCCTCGAAATGTTTATGGACGGATGCGTGAGATCGGGTATCGATGTCTCCACCCTAACCACGAGAATTATGCGGGACGCCAGCACTCTTGCGTCAGTCGGATTATGCTGTGGTTTTCTCATCCGCCATATTGACAATGTATCGAAGGAACTAGACAGCCTTCTTGCCGACCCGACCGTGTGGGAGCTGGAATTCAACAGGGTTTCCCATGAGAGATCTCTCCACGTACAGGGCGCCGACGATTCAACCGTGCCTGGCCGGGAACGACGTGGATGGATGCCTCTGAATGTAGCGATGTATCTCGTCGTTGGGGCAATGCAACGTCGCGATGACCAGCGGCTCAAAGAACTACGCGACATTGGGGATCGTTTGATGCAAAACGCGGGCGGAGACAATGCCTCGCCCACCGTAAAGAGATGGGCGGCGCACCTCGATTGGAAAAACTACGTGCTCGTGGAGGAGAACGGGCAACTCTTGATCAAAGCCCAAGTTCCGGAGGAAGTTACAGAGGCCCTCGCTCCCGTTACCGAGGACATTGAATGGCATCAGGAAATGTACAGGTTGCTGAATCGTTACCGCCTGAGATACGCGACTCCCTATCGTTTCGCACTCGCGGAGTTGCCGCCGGACGAGGAACTCGAGAAGGACGTCCAAGCTGCGCGACGCCTTGAGAAGTTTGCTCAGGACGAATCATCTGATCAGGTTCGCTGCGCTGTTTCGGGAGTCGCTGCGGCGGTCCTCCACCGGGCAACAGAGACTGCGGCAGGCCATATTCCCGCTACGAGCCTGAATTGGGCGCAGGATTTGCTGATCCGGTTTGCTGTCGATCCGAACCCAAGCTCATTCAATCACCCCGACGCGATGCATTCGCTTGGGGGAGATCGTCAGGCAGCGCTCGCTCTGCCGTTGATTGTTCTAAACCGGGAAGCTGTGCCGGATCGGGAAAAACGGGCGGCCACCTCTCTGACAGCTATCGAAGCCTGCACGTCTAGTTATTCGGTCGAAGTCCGGCAATGCGTGGCAGAAGGCGTCCGTAAACTTTTCGATCACGCATGCAGTATTGAAAGCGACGGCCGATGCTGGCACGAGGGCGTGTGGCGCGCCATCGAGACTGGCGCCCGTCGCGTGGTGCTGGGCGATTTCTCGGAAAACGGCCGAGCTGAGATTCAGCCGGTCACTGGCGATGTCGTCGCTCAACTTCGCGATGCACCAGATAGAAAGTTGATGCTTACTTACATTGAGCCCGCAGCTATTTGCACGATGGACGCTGCCCGAACCGCTATCTGCATCAAACCGAAGGCTGAGGCCCTACGCGGCGCATTGCTGGAGGCGTACGCACGATCAGCCTCAGTATGGGCCGAAAACAATTATCACCGTCAAAAGGAACAAGGCGCTGCATTCGCTTCCGCCGTCCTGCGGTGGGCCATACATGCAGGACAAGAACGCATAATCGAAGTCGGCGCGATGCTGTCGAACTCACCCGGTGCTTTGGCCGATTATCTTGACGCGTTAGTCATGGCATGTACCTACGAGACAGGCTTCGTGCCGAGCCTTTCCGCCGCCTGGTCGGAGCTCATGGACATCGGGCTATTCCGTTTCCGCAAGCCAGAAAAAATCGAGCACAGATACACAGCAAGGCGTCAGCTCGACAGTCTCATACCAAGCCCAAGAACTTCGGGGTATTTTGAAGATCCCGAACCTGTGTTGAAAAAGGCTCGAAGGCAGTGGCTTCCGCCAACAGTTATCTCGGAGCATCTACAAGAGTGGCTCCGATACGCGCATGGAGATATGCAGGCGGTCGACGCACTTGTGGGATTTCTCCAGACCCGCCCTCTCCCAGAACAGGCACGGACTGGACTTGAGTGGATTTACAAGATCGTGATGGACGACGATCGGACCGCCGCAGCGTGTGGCTTTCTGCTTGTGGGCTGGCTACGAACAATACGAAGCTCGTTGGTCGGGGAGCCTCCGAAGCGCCGGTATCGCGAAATTGTGGACGCGTTGGTTCTCGGCCGGTACAACGGTGCCCGCGAACTTCAGGCACTCGACGAATGACGGCAGGCACTCGGCGATGAAGCCCCGAGCATGCCAAAGCGCTGCAGCTGTGGAAGATGCTGTCGCAATGAGGCGCCATTGAATGCCCATCTTGCCCTATTACAGCCAAAAGGAACCAGCGGCGGACGCGGTCATCTGGCGCTTCATGGACCTACGGAAGTTTCGCGACTTGATGGCAAGTGAAGAGCTGTACTTTCGGCGGGCTGATTTGTTTGATGATGAAACCGAGGGCTTACCGCCCGAGCAGTACGTCCAAGGAGTCCTGGGCCTTAACCCGTGGAGCATTCGCGACCGCACGATGCTCCATAATCACGTCGGCTCGCTGGCACAGAGCCGCGAGATGCACTACGTTAGCTGCTGGCACTTGTATAGGGAAGAAACGCTGGCGATGTGGGAAGGGTACGGACACCATGGCGTAGCCATCGTTTCCCGGTACGACCTGCTAAAAGCGGCGCTCGAGCGCTTGGAAGACGAGACGCATATCGGCCTTGTGCAGTACGGAACGGACCATCTTACGAACAGGTTTAATGCTCTGGAATTCATAACAACCAAGCAAAGGAATACGAGCCGGAGTGCGAAGTGCGAGCGATGTTGACTTGCATCAACCCACTGGACGGCGGTAATCGCCACATCGACCTCAACAACATACCGCATCCGCGTCCCTTGGCGATGAACCCGCGCCATCCGTGGCTACCTGATTTCAAGCGGCGCAGGATTGTCTTGAAAGAGCTCGCTCAGTCGGTGGTGATTTCGCCTTGGGCCGAGCCTGAAGATGTCGAGGAGATTGAGCTATGGAACAAACTGAAAGGGTTCACTGGACCGCGGCAATCAGATCTGAGAGACGACAAGACGCCGACGCTCAACGAATATCGCCGACATATGGGGATTGTGAAGCAACCACCGGAGCCGGAACAAGTGGCGACAACGCATCAGTTGGATCAGTTCTATCACGAGGTAAGCACTCTCACATCAGAGCGGGTTCGATTTTTGTACCGTCAACGTTGGGAGGCATGCCGTTTGGACCCAGGAAGCCTTCCAAGCACTTCCAATGTTCAATACCTGGAGACCACGCTCAAGGCTTTGAAGGACATGGAGAAAACAAAATGATTGGCGCCCACGCCTCGGATTAGTACCGCCAAGTCGGCTTCGATCCCTTATTACCGCTGCGACAGAAGTCGCCGCGAAAGCTAACACGATGTTTAGGGGCGCATTATTGTCGCTGGGCTGAGAAGTCGGGTTCCTTTTCCCTGCCGAGACCTCGGCGTATATCGCGTCCGGCGCTAGATCGATTTGTCCCGGCCAAGCGAGTGCACGGTCTTGAATGAAAACCTGCTCAAACAAGGCTCATCGCGCAGAGGTTCGGGCGCCCCTTCGCCGACGGCCGTGTTGGTGTGGCAAAGCTGCCAATCTCGCGCAGTTCCTGTGTGGGTGGTCATTGCCCATTCGCAAACGCCGGCGCATAGTCCGCTGGAAAGGTTTTCCCTCGACAGCAGCAATTGGAGCCTCGTCGTCGCGTCCGGCAACTCGACCCGGTGCAGAAGGTTTCTGCTGAACTCCGTGATCCAGAATTCCTTCCCGTTTGGGCTAAGTGCGATACCATTTGCCATTGCAAGGGGAGAGCCAGCGAAAGTTCCTGGATTTCCGTGAACTCTTCCCATATAATCTCGCCGATGGGCACCTACGAGCTACCCTTCGGCATCGAACGATCTCTGCTGCGGATAGACGGCAACGACCCTTATCTCTGTCTCCACTTCGTGATCATTTTCGTTCGCGATCAGGAAAGAAGCCTTCGTTTCTACGTTGACAATTTGGGCTTCCGCGTCGCTGTCGATCACAAATTCGAGGACGGTAGGCGGTGGATAGAGGTAGCTCCTCCCGATGGTAACGCCCACATCGGTCTGGCGCCCGTCGAACCTGACGCCGATGCTGAGTCATTCATCAGCCAGGAAACCCGTATCTGGTTCATTACCGAAGACGTCAACCGCAAGTACGAAGAATGGAGGGCACGCGGCGTTCACTTCCGTTTCCCACCGCAAGTTCCGGCGTGGGGCGGCATTCACACTCGCTTTGAAGATCCGGATGGGAACTCTTTCGGCCTTGCAGGATTTGACGAACTCACGCGTGGCGTGGAGGCCAAGCGCCGGGCGCTGGCTCAGAAATATGAGGCCGAACGCCGCGTCGCCCAAGAAATTGAGATCGCCAGGCAAGTGCAGGCTCGTCTTTTCCCCCAAGTGCATCCCGAGATGAAGACACTTGAATATGCCGGTCTCTGCCTGCAGGCTCGTCAGGTCGGCGGAGACTACTTTGACTTCCTCGACCTCGGGCAGCAACGCCTCGGACTCGTGGTCGGAGATGTCTCGGGGAAAGGTATCGCCGCAGCTCTGCTCATGGCCAATTTGCAGGCCAACCTGCGCAGTCAATGTGCTCTCGTCTTGACGCAACCCGAGCTTTTTTTGGGTTCTGTCAACCACCTCTTCCATGGGAATACCGTCGAAAGCGCATACGCCTCGCTCTTTTTCGCTGAGTACGATGCCGAATCATGCCGCCTTCGCTATGCTAATTGCGGCCACCTTTCGGGCCTTATTCTGCGCTCTGACAACGCCTTGTGCCGGCTTGACTCCACTGCAACTCTGGTAGGTCTTTTCGAGGATTGGGAGTGCAAGTTCGCCGACTTCACACTATCGCCTGGAGACTTGCTCACCCTTTACACCGATGGCGTCACAGAAGCTGTAAATGACCGGGGTGAAGAGTTCGGTGAGGAGAACCTCATTCAAAGCCTACGCCGCTATCGCGACCAGCCCTGCCAGGCTGCAGTAGAAGCTATCGCGAACGAGGTGTGCGCCCTGAGCCCGGGCAACCAGCAGGATGACATCACACTGATAGTCGCCAGATGCAGATCCCATCCTTAGGGCAACAGCGAACATGCGATTCCTTCCGTGCATATCCGAAGAACAAAGATGCCAATTAGTAACGTTATGTCGACCAGGGTCCGCTATTGTTTCCGTTTGGGCGTGATCCGACAAGAAGGGGAAACTTGCTGGAGATCGATACCTAAACGCTGTGCGACGAGGATCTATCAGATGGAAGGTGGAGTTCTGTCCGGATGGCCGGGGGCTCGGAGGCGATTCGTGAACCCCAGCCAGGGCGCAACGGAAGAGCGCTGTCCTCATCTTCCAGTTCTAGGCGAACGCCGTTACCACCCGGCAGTAGCGCTGACCGACTGGGAAAGCGAACTGAAGTGGGCCAATCTCCGGATTGCCCCTTAGGCGCACCCATCGGGCCGTATCTTGCTCAGTTGCCAGACGGCGCGTATGCTGGCACAACTCGGAAGCAATCCTTCAGGGTCGGTAAATCCTTGCCAGCCCGTCGTTGTCGAAACGCCGTTAGCCGTGCACAACACTTTGTTTCCCTGTAGCGGGGCCGTGAATCCCTGGGGCCGTAACCTTCCGCACGGGCGCCTTGAGCATACATACCTTTACTCCAAAAGGTTTGCACCAGATACAAGCCGAAGAGCTATACTCTTGGTCATTCGTTGGCGATAACATATATCCGCTTTGAGGTGACTACCGAGGGCGAGGCCCGGGTCGCTTCCAGAAAACAGGCGAAACGAGCCTTAAGCTGAGGCTGCCATTCGAGTCCTGGACATCTCAATGCAAATTCAGAAAGAAGAAGGGATATGCAAAGTCGGAAGCATTTAGGAAAGCTCGCAGCATTGTTTCTGGCCGTGGAAGTTATGCGCCTGAGCGCTCAAGTGCAGAATCCCAGACCGATCGCGCAAAACCCTTCGGCAACGGCTCGCGTTACGGATCAAAACCAGCAGTTCCTTCGGCCTCCGAGATACATGTCGAATGCGGGCAAACAGTATTCGGCGCCGGTCCGGTCGGCCAACCAAGGCCTTTCGATCTTACCGGCCGAGGCGATTCCAGTGATCTCCGCCACTTTAGGGCGTGGTGATCGCCGATACCACTTACGGCCGCACGCAGCAGGGCTCACAGCCGACAATCCCGCTCAGGCGCTAACCGCGCAGTTTACGCGGGAGGGAGTAGAGGTGCGCAGCGGATCGGCCAAGTGGCGGTTCGCGCTGCGCAGTTATGGTTATGGCGAGAACCTGCGCCGCGTGCGCGCGGCCACTCCGAAGAGCTACGCTAACAGGGTCGAATACCGGCGCGGGTCGCTGGTGGAATGGTATGTGAATGGGCCGATGGGGCTTGAGCAGGGATTCACGTTGAGTACTCGACCGGGCCACAAGATTGGCGGTGACGTTGGGCCATTGACGATCGCGCTCGGGTTAGAGGGTAGTGTCAGACCCTCGCTAGAGCCGGCCGCAAACACGCAGTGTGGCGGAGCGAAAGGAATCACTCTGCGGGATGGCAGAAGTCAGCCCGTGGCTCGTTACACCGGCCTTGCTGCTCACGATTCGACAGGGCGAGAACTTGCAGCCAGCCTGGAATTCGCGCGGGGGGATCTGGTGCTTCGTATTCAAGATGCTGGCGCGCGGTACCCGTTGACAATAGACCCGTTCGTCCAGGCGGCCAAGCTGACCGACACCGATGAGCCGAGCGGATTTCTGGGTGCTTCCGTCGCGATCAGCAGTGATGGCAGCACAATTGTTGCTGGCGCGGAAAACGCAACTGCTACCAACCAAATTCAGGGTGCAGCTTACGTCTTTGTCAAGCCGGCAAGCGGCTGGGCAGCCGCGACTCAGACCACAATGCTCGTAGCGTCTGACGGGCAGTACGATTACTTTGTAGGTGCCTCCGTAGCCATTAACAGTAACGGCAGCGTCATCGTGGCGGGTGCGCCTGCGAATGCTGCATCTCCGGCGACCCCAGGCGCGGCTTATGTATTTCTCGAACCCGCTAACGGCTGGCCGGCGGGACAAACCATTAACGAGACGGCCAAGCTCACTGCCTCGAACCAGCAGGCTGGCAATGAATTCGGCGGATCTGTGGCCATCAGCGCCGACGGTAACACAATCGCGGCCAACGCGCCCACTGAAACGGTCAACAGTAACAGTAACCAGGGGGCGCTCTATGTCTTCGTCAAGAACGGAGCCTGGGCGAGCGCCACGGAGACCGCTAAACTCACTGCCTCCGATGGCACGGAGAACAGTAATCTTGCCGGTGGCGTGAGCGTGAACAGTAACGGCACCACAATTGTCGCCGGCACGGCTCCGTTCGACAGTACGATTGAGGGCGCGGCTTACGTTTTCGTTAAGCCGGCGAGCGGCAGTTGGGCAAACGGAAACGAGAGCGCCAAGCTGACAAGTTCCGATCACGCCGGCCAAGTGACCGGTGTGGCGATTACAGCCGATGGCGGCACAATTCTAGCAGGTTTCCCTGGCGCTAACGACTCCAATTCCGTCCAGGGCGGCGCCGCATACGTTTTCGTAGAACCGGGGACCGGGTGGGCAAGCGCCACGGAAACCGCTAAACTCACTGCCTCCGATGCCCAAGCTAATGATTACTTGGGCTACTCGGTTGCGATCAGCCCCAACGGGAGCACCGTCGTGGCCGGTGCGCCGCAATTGAACACCAACCTGTTTCCAGGCGCAGCCTACGTTTTCAGCAAACCGGCCGGCGGGTGGACGACGGGTACTCAGACGGCCAAGCTTACAGCTTCCGACGGGGCGGCCAACGACGAGTTCGGCTTTTCTGTGGCCGCGGCAAGCGATGGGAGCGCGATTGTGGGTGCGCCCTTCAACGATTCATACGCCGGCGCGGCGTATGTGTTTCTGCCCTCGGCTCCCTTCACCATCACACCCACTCCGTCAAAAGAGACCATCTACCGCGGTGTGTTGGGCGGGTTTTTCCTTACCCTGAAATCCCTCACCGGCTTCAAGGGCGAGGTGACCTTAAGTTGTTCGGGTGGTCCCGCCGGTTCCTATTGCGCTAACTTGCCGAAGGCTGTGTACCTCAATGGGACAGCGTATGCGTTGTCGGGCATTTTCTTCCCCAAGAATTCGGCAGCGGGGACCTATGCTATTACGTTCACGGGGACTTCAGGCTCTCTGAGCGGTAAAGCCACGGCGAGCTTCACCGTCAAGTAAGTCGCGAATCGAAGAATCGCCGAGACGCTGGTGTTCGCAAAGATGAGGGCGTGAAGCTTTACCTTCCATTCCAGAAATTGTCGAAGCTGAAAACGGCTTAGGCCGTGAGAAGCGGAAATCGTCTTGATGAGGTAGTGCCCGATTGGTCGGCTATGGTGAGCTTGGCCCAAAAGGTTTTCTGAAAGGCCGACAAAACCTTCCCTCCAAAATCTGGTCAGCCTCGAGGTTAAACTTATTCGTACCCGCAAGTCCGCATCGCGACTGCAATAGAAGACGTTTGATTGGATAGAAAAGGACAGCCCATCGAACTGATCTCCTAGAAACCGGAATTCAGGGCGGTAAGACATCCGCATCTACGATCAGGTGGATGCGCATTATCTCGGAAACGGTAAGTCTTGTGATTAAGACAGACGCTCGTTCTGTTCAACTGCCCCGGCGCGGCGTCGGCGCCGATGGTATTGAACGAGTCGAAACTTCCCGGCGTCCTCCATCGGTCATTGCGGTTATCTCTGACCAGTGTTACTGAGAATCGGCCAGATGTGGGATGGCTATGGGATTCCTCGCATAAGGCTCGACCGGGCTCAACTCTTCACGCCCTTGTCCGGATTCCAGCTACCTTGCAGCTTGCGGACGTACACGATCTGGCCGATGTGATACGCGTTGTGCGCGCAGAGATTGCCGATGGTGTTCGCCCATTTAGCGAGCTGCTGATCATCAGCCGTTTCCACAAGCTTCTCAAGGTCCGTCATGACCTGATCGAGTTGCTTGACGACGTCGGCCCACTGTTTGCTGTCGAACTTGTCAAATGTTTCCTTGTTGTCACCGGTAAACTTGTCATTCTTGATGCCTCGCAGATTATTCAGATTGCGCCGATTCCAGAACAGCAAATGGTACGCGAGTTGCCCTGCTGAATGGCCGCTGTTGGGAGGCTGCCAGTTGGCCTGTTCGACGGTTAGGCCGTCGACGGCCGTGTTGATCGGGACGAACCATTCGGCCTTGTTGTGAGTGGTGCGCAACTCGTGCAGCAAGAGGCTCCGCAATGTAGCCGGTTGTGGCTGAGTTTGAGCAGACAGCGAAAGTGTTGGCAGGGCGATTGATAAGAGAAGAAGGGGGATGCGCGATTTCAAACGAGTTCTCCTTGGCAGGAACCGTTACCCGACATCATAGCCGAAGTTCTCAGGCCCTTTCCCGTCCTTTACAGATGCGCACCGGCAAGAAAGGTTCTTTCACCAGGTAGGCCTCGCGGGTCCAGAAACGGCGTTTCTAGTCCGCTTTCTAGCTGATCTGAATTCCGTACGCCGTGTTTTGACAGCTCGGAAGCATTCCTGTCCAGTTCTTTACACAGGTCTCTCTGAACGAACCCGCAATGTCTATGGTTTGACTAGGAGTTCAACAGAATGAATGATGAGAATGCACTGTCACGGCGTGGTTTAGTCGCCGGACTTGGCGCAACTTTAGCCGCCGGTTCGGCTGCACTGGGGCAGTCCGGCTCGATGACGATGAACACGGCTCAGCCGATCGAAGATCCGACCACTAAGTACCCTAAGCCTCCTTATACGAGTCCCTTTCAGCCTTGGCCGGGACTCGCTAGCAAGATGGATCCTCCTCCCGATCATGGTGAGAAGAGTTACAAGGGCTCCGGCCGCCTCGCTGGCCGAAAGGCGCTCATCACGGGTGGCGATTCCGGTATGGGACGCGCCGCTGCGATCGCGTATGCTCGCGAAGGCGCTGACGTCGCCATCAATTACCTGCCTGCGGAGGAGCCCGATGCTCAGCAAGTGATTGCTCTCATCAAGGCCGCAGGTTGCAAGGGCGTTGCTGTTCCCGGCGATCTCCGCAGCGAGCAGTTCTGTAACGAACTCGTTGCCAAGGCTGTGTCATCGCTTGGCGGACTTGACATCGTTGTCTCAAACGCGGGGCGGCAGCATCAGGTGGAATCGATACTCGACCTGACCACTGAGCTTTTCGATTGGACCATGAAGACCAACATCTATGCACCCTTCTGGATCATCAAAGCCGCTTTGCCGCATCTGAAGCCTGGCTCCTGTATTATTGGCACCACCTCCGAGCAAGCCTACGATCCCTCTGCGAACCTTTACGATTACGCTCAGACAAAGGCGGCCACTATGAACTACGTCAAGTCGCTTGCGAAGCAGCTCGGCCCCAAGGGGATCCGCGTGAACGGCGTCGCTCCTGGCCCAATCTATACGCCGTTGCAAATCTCCGGCGGCGCGACTGAAGAGAAATGGCACAATTTCGGCAAAGACTATCCCTTGGGCCGTGCTGGTCAACCGGCGGAACTCGCGAGCATCTACGTACAACTTGCGGCCGGAGACGCCACTTACACGACCGGCAACATCTACGGTGCGGGCGGCGGGAAGGGCCAGCCGTAGAGAAGCTTCTTCAACGCTGGGATCCCGGAAAGGAAACTGGACGGATTTCTCCCGGAAAGTCCGGTTTTCGTCAGTATATTTGTTCCTGTGAGCCGCAGAGGTCCTTACCGGGGAATAGGTCGGAAGCAGGCGCGCAGGCGACTAAGCGGCTCTTTGGGCTCGTTCGGCTACTCTCTGGCGCTGTTCTTTGCCTTCGGCGATGATTTGATCGAGCTCGCGGTCGTTGGTGAGGACCATTTGATGGTCGACTTTTGCTTCGGCGAGCATGACGGCCCATTTATGAAGCTCCTGCTTGCCTTTTTCGGCGGCTTCGCGGCGGGATTCGGCGGCTTGTTTCTGGCTTTCTGCGTTCCGCTTTCGCTCCTGCGATTCGAAGCCAATTTCCTGTTTGCGCTTTTCGGCTTTGAGCTTTAGGAGGTCGTTGAGGGCGCGGGTGAACGCGCGATCGTTGGTGGTTTGGTAGCGGAGGAACAATGCGAACATCTTTTGAGTCTTCGCCTCGCTGAGAATGGCGGACTCATCCATTCCTTCTTTTTCTTGCAGCGTGAGGGCGTCGCCGGTCATGACGGCGTCTTGCAGGCGCTGGGCGCGTTGACTCAACCAATGATGCTGGGCCATTTTGAGGACCAGGACGCGTTCGGTCATGGTTTTGACCTGGTGCTCGACGGAAAGGCCGTGGAAGAGATGGTCGAATTCGTCCTGATCTTCGGACGCGAGCACGGTGAACGCGCCGGTGAATCCGAAACGGAAATTATTCATGCAGGAGGCGGCTTTGCCGGATTCGGTCTTGGGGCCGGTGGAGTGCTGGGCGTTTTCGCGATTGGCTCGGATTTGAGATTCGGTGGACATAGATGTTCCTCTGTGGGCAGGATGGCGCGGGACGTGCGGCGAGGCGGGGTTGAGGTGGGGTAAGTGGTTCAGCGGGCGTTAGATGTTGTTTTGGGGTGAATGGTGACGGACCCAGGGCGGGGTCGCCGCAACGGAGGATGAAATGCGATCTGATGTGCGACAGGCGCCTGTTGGGGCAGTTCGGCTAAATGGTTGCCTCGCAGGTCAAATCACGTTTTTCGGGATTAACAAGGGGGGACGCGCAGCGCGACGCTGAGCGTGGCAGACTTGAGGAGTTGGCCGTTGGCGGTTACAGGCGCGTTTTTCAGGAGTAATCCGTCTGCCCGTGGATAAGCGGTCATCACCGCAGCGAATGCGAGTCGGGGTCAACTGCGTTTGATGCCCTGCTATTTCTCGGAACGCCGATCCAGCCGGTTGCTTACCAGTAGCCACTTCTCCGCGGGTCCGTTGTTCAGCCGTCATGCCGCAAATGCATCTCGAATATCACAAGCTGTTGCGCGAGAAACCCGATCTTGAGGCTCATTAAACGCGCGCGGCCAGTAAGAATAGAAATTATAAGAGACTTGGATGACTCCGTTCCATCTGCAGACGATCGCCCTGATTCAATCTATAGAGGATTGTTTAGAGAAGAAGCGGATATTGCCGGCTCTGGCGCTCATTTACACAGGTTTGGACGTGATGGCGTCCCTCCAGAGGAGCGGCAATGAAGGTGTGCGCGAGGCATTTATTCGCTGGGTTGGCGATTATCTCCTGAAAGCACGCTCCTTGCCGTGTACCGCTTTGGAATTGTTTGCGGCACGTTGTGGGGTTTTGCACACTTTTACGGCGGATTCGGACCTCTTCCACAAAGGAAAAGTTCGGCGAGTGCTGTACGCTTGGGGTCCGGCAAAGGCAAGCGACTTGGCCGCGACTATCAGCAAGCTCGGCAGAGATGACGGTGTTGCTATTCACGTCGAGGATCTCTTTTGGGCTTTCCGCGAGGGCTTAGCCGACTACCTTGATGTAGTGGACCATAGCCCAGCTTTGCGCAGCCGCTTCGCACAGAGTACAGACCTATGGTTTACAGAGCTCGGTTTGCAGACTATCGAGCAGTTTCTGAGCCTACCCCGGTAGCCACCTGGAGCAGTTAGCGGCTCATAGCCAATGCGCTTCACCCTGAGTATTCAGCAACTATAGCCGGAGCTCAGCGCGTTTATGGGGAGTAATCGGAACGGGGGCTTCAGGACATTGGATCGACTCCACCAGTGCTAAAATCCCGGTGACAAAGCCTATCGCTTGCCGGAGGGCGGTCTTGGCGGCGGACTGAGCGGCGGCTGGAGAGGCTTTTTCGTTGCTTGGCGAGGTGGCTGCGATTGGGCCGCCGACTTTTCCTCCGTTTTGGTTCGGGGCAAAGCTTGCGTGCTCTGTTGTCGGCTATCTGCTGCTTTACCTGGGACGGGGTTTGGCGAGGAACCTTGCGGCACACCGGGCATGGTGTCGCGCATATCCGTCCTGGGCTTCGCAGGCGTGGCGGGCGTGCTCCCCGGCGTGCCAACGGGGCGTACTAACTTTAGGCTGGCTTCCGTTCGTGCGGCGCTTGTCGGTGACGTGCTCTCCCGTTCCTCTACTTGCAGCCGAAGGCCATCAATAAAGGCGTTCGATTCGTCCAGTGCCACGAGTCTCTGAAGTGCGGCTTGCGCTTGTTTGAGGTGGACGTTCGCAATCGTCGGAAATTCGCGAATATTCTGGTCAAATAGCGCCAGCTCGACCTGGACCAGGAGTCCTAGATTGGGCGAGACGTTGTGAAATGCCGCAATCTCACGCTTCAGTATTCTCGACTGCGCTCAAATTCCCCTTTTGAGAATTCTATACGCGCGCGCGTATGATGCAGAAGCTGTGTATTGGACGGAGTATGCACGCGCTGCTGAAGTTCTGGCAGCAACTGCTCGGCTGCCACGAGATCGCCCATATCAACGTACGCGGATACGAGCGAGTTAGCGGGGCTGAAGACTTCCTGATCGAGGGCCATTGCCTGCTTGAAGTGATCGACCGCTAGATTCGGCGACCCGAGCTTCACACGAATGATACCCAGCCGGTTGTGCAGATGCGCGTTCATTGGGTCGCGCGCAGATGCCAGAAGCGCCGACTCAAACGCCGCCTGCAACTCGCCTAAATCCTCAAGAATACGTGACTCGAGGTCGAGGACAAACGGGTTTTCGGATTCTTGCCGCTTGGCTCTTTCGAGGAACTTGAGTGCCTCTTTCGTCCTGCCTAGCTCGTGCAAGCATTCCGCCGCGTCGCGCAGCGAAGCCACATGCTCGCGGCGAGAAATCACACGGGTAAAGATTTCGAGAGCTTCACGCGGATGGTGCTGTTTGAGCTGGGATCTCCCCATCACATGCAGCACACCGACATCGCCCGGACGTTTCTGTAGCATCTGGTTCAAGAGCGCTTCAGCTTGCTGCCACTGCTCTTGTCGAACCAAAATACGCGCGCGATATAGCCGCATTCTCCAGTTTTCTGGATCTTCGTCCAACAGCTGTTGTATGTACTCATTGGCTAGCTCGTAATTTCTGCGATTGTATAGCGTGATGGCAGTGGCCTCAAGCTCGCCAGAGAGGTCACGTCGCAAAGCCCTGGCCTGATCTAGGTTGCCCGACATGGCATAGCAGCGGAAGGTGACAGGGAGCAGCGATGCGAACTGAATCGATCCTATGTCAAGTGTGGCCAGATGCTGTTTAAGTACCCCAGCCAATTTCGTGGCGAGAGTCCGGTAGTCACCGCGATGTAAGCGATGCCAGAAGAACTCGCGAAAGAGCGGGTGGGTTTCAATTTCGAGATCAGCAGTTATGAGTCCGGCATCCGCGCATCGGGCGACGGCGAGTTGAAACTCGTCATGGGAGAAGCCGGCCGCCGCAATAATTGATGAAGGCAGAGGAATCTCTGCAAGCGCAAGCATTTCCATCAGCCGCTCCGCTTCCCGGCTCAGATTCAGCCCTTGCAGGAGCACTCGCGCGAGATCGCGTTGCAACGCGACAAATTCGTGTGGGTATTGTTCGAGAAAGTCTACCGAGTGGTCGCCTAGAAGCCCAGCTACCAACCTGGCAGCGACCGGATGGCCGTAGAGCTTAGGAGCAATGCGCTTGGCATCTTGGGTACTCAACTCACGGTCGTGTATAGAATAAAACCAGTTTCTGACCAGGGTCGCGATGTGCTCGTCTTTAAGACCGGAAACGCGCAGCAACGCCAGATCTGTTAACAGCGCGGGGTCGATCGTGGGGCGCCTGGTTGACGTTAAGAAAAGCGGCCGCTGTGCGAAGGCCGACAAATCTTGGGCAATTGACAACAGAAGCGGGAGGGGCCCCGCGGGCTCACCTTCCTCATTTAGCCAGTGTTGAACATTCGATAACAGCAGCAATCGCCCTTGGCTCGCAAGAGTTTCAAGCGACAGCCGAATGTCAAGCTCTATTTGAACTCGATCCAATCCTACGGGAAGGCTGTCGTGTCTGGCTGCCGCTCTTAGTTCAAGGGCCAGTTCAACAAATCCGGTGCCCTGACCGATATCGAGATGCGTGAGGTCAGCGCCCTCGAAAATTCGATTCACGCCCTCTCGGAGAAGTGAGGTCTTGCCGATGCCTGTGAATCCGAACGTCCAAATAACTCGAAAGTCCGGGTTGTCTACAGCGGTTTCAATTCTGGCAATTTCCTCGTGCCGGTTCACAAACGGGGATCTCGCCGAGCGAACGGGCTCCCTAAGGATTGGGACTAGCTTCCGCAGGATATCGGCCGCAGCCGACGATGAGCCGATGACAGAGAGGGCATGGTATGGCTCCAGATACAACGGCACAGGTGTGTTGTCGAGCAGGACCACTCGAATCCGTATAGCGCGTCTGCGCAGGGCTTGGATGAAGGCCATGTTCACCTCTATCCGGACCCACTCGCTACCGGCTGCACTGGCACTCCAGAAAAGAACGAAGTCCGTTGCGGAAGTTATACCCTCCGCAATCTTTTCGAGAAATAGGTTCCCCCACTCGATTTCGGCGCGATCAAGCCAGACCGAATTCGATTCAAGGCCGCTATGCACGGCAATGACGATGTCCTTGTCGGCAGATGAGTGGCTTAGAAATGCCCGCATTCCGTTGTTACTGTCGAGAAAGCTCAATTATAGATCGGCGAAGCGCTGACTCGACGTCTATCGGATCAGTCCCCTGAAGTCCGCTTTTCGTCAGTATATTTCTTCCTGTGAGCCGCAGACATCTTTATCGCGGAAGGGAGTGGATCGATACGGTGGCGGGCGGGGATGCGGCGGGCGGTGTTTGGGTGAGGTAAGTGGTTGAGTGCTGGGAGATGTTGTTTTGACGGCGAACGGTGAATGCCGGTGTCTAGTTCGGCGAGCAGATCTTCTGTGAAATGAGGCCTCGATCAGATGACCGAGCCTCATTGAAGCATTCAATGCGGCTTAGATAAGCTGACTAAGGACGAATGCCCGAGAAAGATCCGCGCGTTTATTTCGCGCTCGAACGGACGTTTCTGGCCTGGATTCGCACCGGGCTCGCGCTCATGGGATTTGGTTTTGTGGTGGCGCGCTTTGGAATCTTTCTTCGCGAGATCCGCATGACGGCGGGCGCCGTACCGATACAGCGGACAGGCTACTCGGCTTGGGCGGGAACCGCATTGGTCCTGATCGGTGTGGCCGTGCAGGTCGTTTCAACGGCGCGATATGTCAGCATCATTCATCAACTGAACCGCGGCGACGACGTAACCGGCGCGCCATCCAGAACCGCGCTGACGGTATCGGCCGTATTGGCTCTGATCGGTATCGGCGTTGCAGTTTACCTGATTGCGATCCGCTGACCGGCGGTTCTACGCGGTGGCCGCGAGTTGTTGCGGCGGTGCCGTGCAAAGTCCAACGTTCATCAGACGCGGAGCTTCTCGTCCGCAGGGGCAAATCTCTGTTTCGATCGATCCGCGCAGGCCGGTGCGCATGGCCTTCGCGCCGGACCGATCCAGCAAAAGTTCGCCCTCTGAGATCCGAAAACTCGCGCCCGGCTCCACATGCCAGCCATCGTGAGCCTCGCACTCGCAGGCTAGGATACCGCCGCGGCCCATGAACAACTCGTAAACGGGAACCCCGAAAGCTTGCCAGAAAACCACCCGCAGGACATCGCTCAGCGGTTCTTCGCCGCAATGGGTAAGGGCGAAAACGGCGTGATCGACGCTCGAAAGATCGAGCAGATTTCGCTCGACGCGCAGCGCAAGCTCATGAAGATGGGCCGTTCCGCCAACCAATACGCGGGGACGGTACGTTTCGAGCGCGATCCAACCCTCCCGCTCAAACACCTTCACGCCTTCGAAGGATGCCACTCTCGCAATCTGAGCGACACGCACATTCGCAGCGCTCAATAGCGGGAGCTTGCGACGGACAAGGCTTGGCGCACCGAGACGCCTGACGTTCATCGGAAGGCGCATAAGTTTGGAATTCTCAGTAAGAAAGTACTAGTGAGAAGCGAATTTTGTTCTTCAGGTTAATCCGACGTCCTTGCCTGGACGGCAGAATGACTCCCGATCGCCGAAGAGCGAGATTCAAACAGCCGCTCCAGGTTCGAGTGCAGAATCTGTTCGGCGGAAGCGCTGTTGAGCCCAAGCTCATAGAGAGCCGTCGTCTGCTGCTCGAAAATTGCGGCATTCCAGCCGCGCGGGAAGAAGCTCGAATCGGTGCCGAAGAGCAGGCGCTCTGAGCCGAGAAGATCGAGCGTGCGCTCAAAGACCGCGCGCAGGTCGAGTCCTTCGTACATCATCCATCGATTGCTGCTCGAAGTATCGAGCCAGACGTTCGGACACAGGTCGGCAAGCATCAGCGCTTCCCGGAACAGGCCGGCGCCGAAATGCGGAACGATGAAGCGAATGAGCGGGAAATGCAAGGCGACCGGATGAAGATCGAGCGGGTTCGAGTAGCGCATATCGAATTGGCTCGGCAGCGCCAGACGCTTACGGATCCCGACACTCAGCGCGCCGCAATGAACGAACACGGCGAGCCCGTGATCGGACGCGATTTCGAAAATTGGCACCAGGCGGGCATCGGCGATGGAGAACGTGTGCATCGCAGGGAACAAGCACATGCAGTGCAAGTATGGGTTAGCGGCTGCCGCTTGGACGCGGTCGAGAGCGTCGGGTTGCAGCGGATCCAACATGAAAGAGCCGAAGAACCGCTCGGGGTGAGCTTCGACGGCAGCAGCTACGCTCGCCTCATCACCGTGCGCGCTTGCGATCAGCGACGCGCGATCGATGCCATGGCGGTCCAATTCAGCTACCCAGCGATCTATCTAGCCGTGCGTCGCCCGGCTCCGGTATCTCCCAATCGAGCAGCGCGCTCAAAGCGGCCGGATTCGCTAGATTCTTGTCCGGGCGACTCCTGAATAGAAGCGGTGCGAAAAGAAGTGAACATGCGCATCGCTGACCGGCAGATCGCCCCAGGGGGTTTGGGCCATGCTGGGTTGATTTTAGCTGGTGGGCGGCGCTACTAAGTAGAAAAAGCAAACTCCGGTGAGAGCTTCCCACCGGAGTCGGGTAGCAACGTTTCGAGGCTGCTGGCTATATCGCGCGCCGGCGGCCAGCGAACAGGCTCACCAGGAATAGCACCAAGAAAATGATGAAGCAGATCTTCGCGATGCCTGCAGACGCGGCAGCGATGCCACCAAATCCGAGAATGGCGGCTATGATCGCAATCACCAAAAATACCCAGGCGTACCAGAGCATGTGTTTTTTTCTCCTCCCGTGCTCAATGGAGCACGTTTGCTGCCACCTTTATGCGTTGGTCTGGGGCGGGTGTAAGTACAGTTAAGTCACTAGTTTTCAATGCTTCCCAGCTCTGGGGGCGTGATTTCCGGAAGTCTGGACCGCCGGCGGCGGGCTGAACAATTTTCCGCGACCGAAAGAAATGCGCGGTCCTTGCGCCTGTCGGACTCTTAAATCTGTGAGTAGGGTGCGGGATTGAGAATCAGATTTGTGATGTTAGAAACAATCGATTCGTAATTGAATTGCGGCGAGTTGACGAGCTTCTTCCACTCGGGATCCGACTGGAAAGCTTTCCATTTGGCATTCATTTCCGAGAGGTCGGGGAAGCTCAGCATGTACGTCAGGTTCGGCAGCCGCGAACCGATCAGGGTGTCGCCATAAAAGACTTGCCAGAACCCGGCCCTCTGGAACACACCGAACTCCCCGCTGTGAAACATTTCCACTTTCCGTCGATGATCCCGATTGCTGGGGCTCTCGTAGGTCCGGAGCTGGAACACGCGCGCGCCATGCTGGGCGGTTACGGGTGGAGCGGTCAGCTTCGGATGCCCTTCAAAGGCGATCAGCAGCGAACTTTCGATCCGGGTATACGCCGGCTGAGTCGCGGGCGCGTTGAGAAAGGCCTCACCGGCTTTCATGTACTCGGCATCCTGCACCAGCCGAAATTCGCTCTGAACCAGAGATTCCACCGAGGTGCTTGGAATGAGCACATAGAGGACCGGCGTTTCGGGTCCGAGCTCGAGATTGAAAGCGCCGATGGGTTGCATGCCCAGCCGGTTCAATGCCGGGATCAAAGCGTTTGAGACATAATCATGGGCGAGCTTCTGCTGCGCACCGGATTCCAAGTGATAGCGGCGAAGCTCGTAATATTCGCGGGCGCCGCCTTGCGGCTGAGCCTTCAACTGCGAAATGGCGGAAGCGGCAAGCGTAGAGGCAAGAAAGGTTCGACGTTGCATGCCTTGGATTCTATATGAGGGCGTGGCATCGATAATGAAACGATAGAGGCAGCATGAGCTCGAGCGTAAAATCGCCGCCCATTACCGTGCAGCAATATCTTGGCTTCCGGTCGCCGCCGGGATATCGGGACGAGTTGATCAATGGAGAAATCGTCGTGTCACCCGAGCCGAAACCTTTACATCACGATGTCGCTGAAAATATCTTCGAACTGCTAAAGGCGACTGTGGGGCCTGCCTTCAAGGCCGGGATGCGCATCAACATGACCATGGAAGCGCTGAACAGCGCGCCGTCTCCCGACATCTGGGTCGTCGATCGCGAGAAATGGCGAGCCGCGCGCGCAGCAAATACTTATCCGGAGAATGCGCCGATTCTCGCCGTCGAAGTCATCTCGCCGTCGAACAGAAAGTTTCGCGTGCAACAGAAAGTCGATCTTTATTTGGCAACGGGAGGCGCTGAGGTTTGGGTCGTGTATCCGAAGCGGCAGGAGGTTCAGGTTCATCGCAGCGGCCGACCCGCAGTCACTTACACCATTTCCGATGGCGCGATCCGATTGCCCGCACCTTTGCCGGAGAGGGAGGTTGTGATTGCGGAAATTTTTCGGCTGGATTGAGACGCGATGAAGCACTTTAGCAGACGACAGGCGATCAGCGCGCTCGCGGCCTTCGCGACAGCGGCGAAGATGCGAGCTCAAAGCAGCGAGCATCACATGTTCCTGTCGCTCAACAGCGTCCTGCTTTCCGGGCGCGTGGATTGGCCCGAGTTCCCGGAATTAGCTTCGAAGGTCGGCTATCCGGGTTGCGATGTGATGCTCGGGCCTGCAATGACCGCCGGAGCAGAGCGCCACGCGCGAGCTATTCAAACGCCTGCATCTGCGGCCTGCCATCATCGATTTTCCTGTCGAGTTCCGAAAAGACGATGCCGCGTTCCGTGCGTCGCTGCCGAAGCTGCAGCCCGCTTCGGAATTCGCCGCCGCGATTGGCTGCCCACGCATGATGACTTACATCATGCCTTCGAGCGACACGCCGAAAGCCGAGCTGCGTGAAACCTACAAGCAGCGATTTACGGAATCCGCGCGCATCATGGAGAAATCGGGCGTGCGGCTTGGCCTGGAGTTTCTGGGTCCACTGCATCTTCGGAAGCAATTCAAATACGAATTCATCTGGCGCATGAATGACATGCTCGAATTCGCGAAGGAGTGCGGGCCGAATGTCGGACTGACGCTCGATTCGTGGCATTGGCATTGGGCGGGCGCGACTACCGCGGACATCATCGCGGCTGGCCGGGAGCGTATCGTCGAAGTTCACTTCAACGATGCGGCGAATTTACCGCCCGAACAGGTTCGCGACAACCAACGCCTCCTGCCCGGTGAGGGTATCATCAATCTGACCGGCTTCTTGCAAGCACTTCAACAGATCGGCTACACCGACGCGCTTAGTGTCGAGGTATTCGGCCGCACAAAGAATATGACGCCGGAAGCCGCGGCTCGGATCGGGCTCAAGACTTCGCTCGCGGTGTTTCGCAAAGCGGGTGTGCCCGAGGGCTAATTCGGTTGCTGCGGCAGGAAGAGCGATAGCTGCGTCGCACGCGCATTCGCCGGTTTCGGGTGCTTGTCGTCGAATACGGAGCGCCCGTCGAGCGAAGCTGAAATCGCATGCTCGTGCTCCATCACTCGTGCGAAATCCGCTTCGGGCTCGTATCTCTGCTCAATGGTGCGAACCAGGTGATCGAGCCGCTTGAATCCGTCGATCTTTTCCGTCGCCCCAAGCTTTGCGGCATTGAGTGCGCGGCGCAACACGCCGAGCGACTCATCGTAAGTTTTCAACGGCACAGGAAACGGATGCCGGTCTTTCCCTCCGAGCGCGAATGAAAACCGAGCCGGATCGGAAAAACGGCTGCGTGCGCCGTGCACCACTTCGGCCACCAGCGCCAAAGTCTGCAGTGTGCGTGGGCCAAGATTTTCGACCAGCAAGAGCGATGCAAAATCGCGCAGTTGTCGTTCATAGCTAACCGCAAGTACCGCGCCCAAGCGCTTCAAATTGACATTCTCCGCACGCACATCGTGATGGCGCGGCATCGCGAGCTTGCGCACCTCCGCCAGAGTTCGTTCCGGCTGCTCGCTCGCAATCGCCAGCAACACCTGCTGAGCCGGCCTAGCACGCTGATCAACCAGGTTCAAGATGACGCCTTCGGGTTCGCCCACAATCCCGGTGTGCGGCTCGCAGACGAAATCGCGAACCGAAGAGGAATGCCAGTGGTATCGCCGTGCCAGGCCGGTGCGATCATTCAAACCTTGCTGCACCACAGCCCAATCGCCGCCACCCGTCAGGATGAACGAGTGCAGATAGATTTGGAACCCGTCGCCGATCGCGTTGTTGTCGATTTTCGCGGTCAACCGGCTCGTCCGCACAAGCGACTCGCCATCGAGACCGGTACGTTCAGAGATCGCCAGCAGCTCCGCTGGCGTCTTGCGTGACTGCTTGCCGCGTCCACCGCAAAAATAGATTCCAAGCTCGTGCGCGCGCGGATTGAGGCCGCGCTTCAAAGCGCCCAACACAGCCGTTGTCACTCCCGAGGAATGCCAATCCATCCCCATGACGGCGCCGAGCGCTTGAAACCAGAACGGATCGCTCAGGCGCGAGAGGAATTCCGCGGCGCCGTAATGGTGAACGACGCTCTCAACGATTGCAGATCCGAGTTTCTGCATCCGCTCGGCCAGCCACGACGGCACGCTCCCGCTGTGCAGCGGCAGATCCGCGAATCCCGAGCGCTTCATGATCGAGCAACGCGCGCAAAACGGCCGCGGTACCGAGCGCGCCACCCAAAGAGCCGGCGAGTTCCTTCACCGCCTGGTGGCGCGCATCCGCGGTCTTTGCGCTTCACAGAACCATTCTGGCAAAGCCGCTATGCTGTGACTGCATGGATCCGCTCGCAGAGTACACCGCGCGCCGCGCTCAGTCGCAAGCGCGGCAGCAGCAAACCTCGCGGCAATTCATCCGCATCGGAAATTGGCGCCTTGGGGTGGCCGTTGTTGCTGCCGTGCTCGCGTTCTTGGCATTCGCTCGGGACGCAATCAGCGGATGGTGGCTCCTGATTCCGCTTGCCGTCTTCATCGGCCTGGTGATCCGGCATCAAGCGGTATTGCGCGGCCGTACGGAGGCCGAACGCGCTAGGCGCTTCTATGACCTGGGCATCGGCCGGTTGCAAGGTGAATGGATTGGAAAAGGAAACCCCGGCGAGCGCTTTCACGATCCTGCCCACATCTATACCAGCGACCTCGATGTCTTCGGCAAAGCTTCCTTATTCGAGCTGATCTCAACGGCACGCACCGCAGGCGGGGAACAGGCCTTGGCAGATTGGCTGAAATCCCCCGCATCGCGCAAGGAGGTGGTTGCGCGTCAGGATGCGGTTCGTGAATTGGCCGGGCACCTCGACTTACGGGAAGACATTGCGCTGCTCGGAGAAGAAGTTCGCGCCACCGTTCATGAGGAGACTCTCGAAGCGTGGGCGTCAGCCCCGTCTATGACCTTCGCGCGGGCGTGGCGACCGATCCTGATGCTGCTCGCAATAGCGGCGATCGCCATCCTGCTCGCATTTTTCGCGCAGGCGGTGCGTCTCTGGGCCTTGGCTTTTATTCTGGGGTGCAACTTTGCCGTTGCTTATTTCTTACGCAACCGTGTTTTGCAGGTTTTGGAACACGCGGATACGCCAGGACACGAGTTGGCCATGTTTTCGCTGATACTCGATCGCCTGGAACACGAGCACTTCGCTTCGCCGCGCCTACAGCAGCTCCGGGCCGCGCTGAACATTGAAGGCCGACCCGCGTCGAAGCGCATCGAGCAGTTGAAGCGCTGGGTTGATCTGCTCGATTCCAGCGATCATCTGCTGGTTCGCCTGCTTCGTCCGGCCGTCTTGTGGCGCGAACAGATTGCGATGGGCCTCGAAGCTTGGCGCGGTAGAAACGGAAACCACGTCGCGCTCTGGGTGCAATCCGTGGCCGAATTCGAAGCCTTGTCCTCCTTGGCTTCGCTCAAGTTTGAGCGTCCGCAATGGACTTTCCCACTCCTTTGTGAGGGCGATGCAGTGCTCGAAGCGCACGCGTTGCAGCACCCGTTGATGCAGCCGTCGAGATGCGTTCCGAACGATGTCTCGATCGGCGGCGAGCGCCGGGTCTTAATCGTCAGCGGCTCCAACATGTCCGGCAAGAGCACGCTACTGCGCTCCATCGGCCTGAATACGGTTCTCGCTTGGGCGGGCGGCCCCGTTGCGGCGAAAGAAATGCGAGTCTCCGATCTCCAGGTCGGCGCCTCGATTCGCGTCGTCGATTCCTTGCAGGAAAACAGGTCGCGATTTTTTGCCGAGATCACGCGCATCCGCCAGATTGCGGAGCTGGCTCGAAAAGCTCACGTGCTGTTTTTGCTCGATGAACTGCTCAGCGGCACGAACTCGCATGATCGTCGTATTGGAGCCTCTGGAATCGTTCGCGCCTTGGTAAGCTCGCAAGCAATCGGACTGATCACCACCCATGATCTCGCGCTCGCCGAGATTGAACGCGATTTGGGAGCGGCGGCTGCGAATGTCCATTTCGATGACCACGTAGGGGATGGCACGATCGAGTTCGATTACCGCTTGCAGCCGGGAGTGGTCACCCGCAGCAACGCGCTCGCGCTGATGAAAGCAGTTGGCCTCGAGGTCTAAGCGTTTGCACCAGGGAAGTCGATCTCCAGCGCTAGAGTACTGTCTATGCGCCCGATTCTTCTCTGCTTCGTCTTCGTGTGCCTGAACGCATCCGCTCAGATCGTGGTGCGGGTGAATGGCGCGCCGCCGGTACGCATCGAGAGCATGGACCTGGAGAAAATGCCGCGCCACGCCGCCCTATTGAACGATCATGGAAAGAAGATTAGCTATGAAGGCGTGCTGCTGCACGATGTGCTCGCACAGGCGGGCGTCAATTTCGGCAAAGGCCTTCGAGGGAAGCAGCTGTCTACCTATGTCGCGGCGCTCGGGAACGACGGATATGAAGTCGTATTTTCGCTCGCCGATTTCGACCCAGCGATCGTCGATTCCGGCATCATCGTTGCGGATAAGCGAAAAGATAAGGCGCTTGACACGAAAGAAGGGCCCCTGCGCATCATCGTGCCGCATGACGAGCGGCCGGCGCGCTCATTGAAGATGCTGCAGGAAATCGACATCGTGCAGTTGAAGAAATAATCGCTACAGAAGAACTAAATCAAAGCTCCAGTTTGCCTTGATACTCCATGTCTTTTAACGCAAATTTCTTTTTGATTTCCATCCGATTGCTCGTGATGCGAAATTCGGCATCTTTGTCCTTGGCGGTGATCGGTTCGGATTTTTCGAAGTGAAAGATAGTCTGCCCGTTCCGGCCCTGATTCAATTCCACTCTTGTGGGGTTGAGCCTCTGGTCGCCGAAGGACAGAACCGTGATGGTTTTCAGATGGTCGGCCAGCACCGTATCGTCACTTTCGGTGTCACTATCGGACCCATTTGAGCTATTGCCGCCGCGGGGCTCAAAACCTGATTTAGGCAGCCCGATGACGGCGATTACGTACTCATTAAGCGGCTTCAGCGAAGCCGCATCCACAGACCCGCCGGCCGATTTCGCTTCGGCCAGGCGTACGGGCAACGCGCTGGCCCATTGCACTGTTACCGTCGGGCCTTGTTCCGAGCCCGGCATACCGCGCCTGCTTCGCCCCATGCCGCCCCCGCCCATTCCGCCCCAACCGCCTCCACGACCCATTCCACCGCCTCCGGGCATGCCTTCGCCCCAGGTGCCGCCGCTTCCGCCGTTGCCGCTCTGATCGCCATACCCGAAGCCTCTTGCGACAACTACCTTGATTGGTTTCGACCACGGCGAACTGTTCAGGATTTGATACACATCTTCACTCGTCCACTGAGATGGTTCTTCCTTCTGCCACGACGATCCCGCGATTGCCACACTCGCCGCCAGTACGGGTGCGAGAAATAATACTTGCCGTGAAATGAAACGCCTACACATAGCCTTTCGGATTTCGACGGCTCAAAGCTCGTTCGGGAGTACAGGGAATCAGGGCGCGCCGCGATTTCTATCCTTCCAGAGGTGATAGCATTCTTGCCGTGAAAGTGCGCTTTCTCGTTTCTCTAGTGCTGGCCGCGTTTGCCTCCGAGCAACAAGCCCAATACGCATTCAAAGACCCACATGTTCCGGTAGAGAAAAGGATCGATAGTCTTCTCTCGCTGATGACTATCGATGAAAAGATCGATTGCCTCAGCACGCGAACCGGCGTTCCACGGTTAGGTGTTCCGAATATCGGCTCGTCTGAAGGCATTCATGGAGTGGTGCAGCGCGGAGCGAATCAGACCAAGCTGCCTCCGATTCCAACGACGCAGTTTCCGCAGCCTCCCGGCATGGGCGAATCCTGGGATCCCGAAATCGTCCGCCAAGCGGGCGCAGTGGAAGGTTACGAAGCTCGGTTCATCACGCAAACTGAAAAATATCATCGCCAGATCCTCATGCTGTGGGGTCCGCAATCGGACCTCGCGCGGGATCCGCGTTGGGGCCGCTCCGAAGAGGTTTATGGCGAAGATCCGTTCTTCAACGGGACCATGGTGGTTGCGTTTATCAAAGGCTTGCAAGGAGACAATCCGAAGTATTGGCAAGCCGCCGCGTTGCTGAAGCACTTCCTCGCCAACAGCAATGAGAATTTTCGCTCGAGCTCTTCTTCAAACTTCGATGAGCGTCTGTTTTGGGAGTATTACTCGGTTCCGTTCCGCATGGGTTTCCTCGAAGGCGGAGCTAAAGCCGTGATGGCATCTTATAACGCCTGGAACGGGACGCCGATGGTCATTAATCCTATTCTTAAGAGCATTGTTCGCGACCGATGGGGCGTCGATGTTTTATCGAGTGATGGCGGCGCAGTGAGGGAACTCGTCGATCCTCGGAAGCTGTTCCCCGATCAGAAGGCGGCAGTGGTTGCCTGCCTCAAAAACGGCATTAATCAATTTCTAGATACTTACAAAGATCAGACAAAAGAAGCACTGCACGAGGGCTTAGTAACTGAGGAGGAAATTGACCAACTACTGCGCTACAAGTTCCGGATTACGATTGGTCTTGGCTTACTTGACCCGCCCGAAATGGTGCCCTATACAAAGATCAAGGACTCGCCGGAGCCTTGGAACACCGACCGCGACAGATCAGTATCGTTGAAGATGGCTCTTGAATCGGTAGTGCTGCTCAAAAATGAGAATCAATTCCTGCCGCTCAAAAAAGAATCGCTGAAATCAATCGCCGTGATCGGACCGCTGGCCGACGTTGTGCATTGGGATTGGTATGGCGGTAAGCCGCCCTATACAGTCACCCCGCTGCAGGCCATCAAGGATGCAGTCGGCCCGAATGTACAGGTTAACTATGCTCCGGATGAGCTTGGCAACGCGGCTGTCAAAGCCGCCCGCGCTTCGGATGTCGCTGTCGTAGTGATCGGCAACGACCCAACCTGCGGGCCGGATATGGCGCACGATTGGCAGCACGATGCACTCGATGGTGGCGACACTCTGCCGTGTACGGTGCCGAGCGATGGACGCGAAGGGCGCGACCGGGAAATCATTACGCTCGCCCAGGAGCAGCTCGCGAAACAAGTCTATTCAGTTAATCGAAAAACTGTGCTGATTCTGGTTTCGAGCTTCCCGTTCGCCATTAATTGGTCCCAGGAGCACCTCCCTGCGATCTTACAGACTGTGCACGCCTCGCAAGACGAGGGAACGGCGATTGCGAAGGTTCTATTCGGCGATTATAATCCCGGTGGCCACTTAGTGACTACTTGGCCCAAATCGATTGATCAGCTACCTCCCATGATGGATTACAACATTCGAAACGGCCGCACTTACATGTATTTCAAAGGGCAGCCGCTCTATCCTTTTGGCTACGGCTTAAGTTACACCACATTCAAGTATTCGAACCTGAAGACCAGCTCGGATAAGCTGCCGAGAGACGGAGCTGTGACGGTAAGTGTCGACGTCACGAATACTGGTGATCGCATTGGCGACGAAGTGGTGCAACTGTATGTAAAACATCTACAGTCGAAGGTGGAACGCCCAGCCGAAGAACTTAGAGGATTCCGCCGCGTGACGGTCAAGCCAGGCGCAACCGCCACTGTAGAAATGCCGCTCAAAGCTTCTAGCCTCGCCTACTGGGATACAAAATTGGGCGAATTCAAGGTCGAGGCGGAACCGATCCGGCTAATGGTTGGGGATTCCTCGGCCGACATGAAGCTGGACACGACAGTCAACGTGCAATAGCGGCGCGCCGCCAACGAGTCATTGGGAGCGCAAGGTCTTCGCGTGCGGAAGCGGCGCTCGTGTATCACCACTTCGACGGCGGGGGCGGAAAGCGATCGATGCGCACCGCCGTTCTGTTCCGTTCGCATTTTTCTGGACACGAAATCTCTCGAGGTCACGCCGCTGCCCAGGTTTGAAGACGTCTCATTTGCCTAGAGTGATGAGCAGAATGCCGCCAATAACATCAGGCGAGTTTCCATAAACCGAAACCTGTCCATGGCACGATTTACGATCTTTCGCAGAGAATTGAATTGAGGAGAAAAAAGGCAAAGATGGGAAGGTTTGAAGCCCCGGTCGAGTTCTACCGGTATCGCGAGCCGTATCCCGCCGCCTTTTTCGAGCGCGTCGTGGCGCAGCTCGCCTTAACCCGCGGCACAAGACTGCTCGATGTGGGCTGCGGTCCGGGAATCTTGGCTATTGGATTTGCGCCGTTCGTGGGACACTCGACAGCTATTGATCCCGAGCCTGCCATGCTGCGGGCCGCAAGAGCGGCGGCCGCGCGCGCACACGTCCAAATCGAGTTTCTCGAAACTTCCATCGAACAAGTGCAATGTCCTGACGGTTCTTTCGATTTCGTCACCATCGGCCGAGCCTTGCACTGGCTGAATCGTGATAAAGCGATTGCCGTGTTGGACCGCATTCTCGCGCCCAGCGGGCGCATCGCAATCTGCGGCTCACCCACCACCGAAGCGCCGATTAATGCCTGGGCTCCCAAATTCAAGCAAGTCCGAAATGACTGGGCATCGGAGCGCGACGAATCGCGTTACCGCCCCGATCTCGATCGATGGTTCGCGTCGTCCAGATTCCGGAAAGTGGACGATATCTCCGTGCCGCATCGGCATCGGATCACCGTTGACGACCTCATACGACGCGCGCTCTCCTATTCGACCACCTCCCTGGCCGTGATTGGCGATCGCAGGCCGCAGTTCGAGGACGCGGTAAGAACGGCTGTCGAGCCGTTTGCGCAGGATGGAATCCTGGAAGAAGAAGTAGCCGCAAAAGCTACGATCTTCGCGTAACCAGCGTTAGTTTTTCGCGGCGCGCGCCTGCGAATTCGGTTCGCCCACGCGTGTGGCTTCGGGTACTTCAATCAGTTTTCCTGATTTGATGTCGTAGATGAAGCCGTAAATGGGAATGCGCGCGGGCACCAGCGGATGCGTGCGGATTCTGGTCACATCTGCGATCACGCTCTTCTGCAAATCCTCAATCGTCATCCAGTCAATATCCCGACCTGCATCCGAGCCGCCGCTGGTTTCTGTATTGATCCATCGCCCATCCCGCACAATTGCCGTTTCCAGGCTCTTCGACAACAGGTCGCTCATGATGTCGTTCGTGAAGCTGAGCATTCCACAGCCGGTGTGGTGAATGACAAACCATTCCTTCGTTCCCAGCAGCTTATAAGAGATCACCAATGATCGGATCGCATCGTCGCTGGCGCGTCCGCCTGCGTTGCGGATAACGTGCGCGTCGCCTTCCATCAATCCGGCGAACTTCGCTGGATCCAGCCGCGCGTCCATGCACGTGAGAATCGCAAAGCGCCGGGCTGGCGGACCGACGAGCTTGGCTTTCTCACCGAAGGTGTCGGCGTAAATCTGATTCGCATTAAGGACTTCATCGAGGATCTTTGACATGCGTTTCTCGCTCGTGCAACGATTCTAAGCCATCGTGGGTTCTACTCGGTCCGCAACGCCTCCAGAGGATGAATCCGCGCCGCTCGCCGCGCCGGTATGTAACTGGCCAAAATCGCAACCATAGCCAGAAGCAAGCAAACCGCAATGAAAGTCGGTGCATCGAATGCGCTGATTCCGAAAATCAGGGTTTGCATGAATCGCGTCAGAGCAAACGCTCCGCCCAACCCCAACAGCAGACCCACAAACGTCAAGGCAAGCCCATTGCGAAGAATCAGCGTGATGACGTTCCTCGGCTCCGCCCCGAGCGCCACCCTGACGCCGATCTCGCGCGTTCGCAGCGTCACGGCATACGCCAGTACGCTATACAGACCGACCGCGGCCAAAATGGTAGCGATCAATCCAAAGTCCACCAGAACCGACATTGTAAAGCGCCGCGGAGCCACCCACTCGGAAATCATGTTCTCCATGCTGTCGACCTGCGAAACAGGCTGATCCTTATCAATCGCCCATACCTGCTGCTTTACGGCATTCGCCAGCGCCAGCGGATCGCGCGTGATGCGCACCAGAAGCGACATGTTCCGCATGTGATGCGAAGGTAGATACATCTCGATGTGCGGCGCGGCATCGGGTCCAAACTGGTGCGCGTCAGTCACAACTCCTACCACTCTGTAGTTGATGTTCTTTCCGTCCTCGCCGCCGAATACGATCACTTTGCCGAGCGGATTTTGATTCGGCCAATTCGCGCGCGCAAAAGCCCCATTCACCAGGGCCACGTCGGGTCGCGCGGCGAAGACATCTTCATCGGTCAGATCGCGGCCGGCGAGTAGGTGAAGCCCCAGAGCTTTGACATGCCCTGCCGTCACGCGCGTCCAATCCGTCACTTTCATTTTCTTTGGATCAGTCGGCACGCCGGGCAAATCGTACGATTGCTCGCTGATGCTCCTCATGGGCAGAGCCGTTGCAAGACTAGCCGCTTTGACTCCCGGCAGCCGCTGCACGCGCGCCAGTAACCGATCGTCGAAAGCTGACACCTGCTCAGGATTTTGGTAACGATATTCCGGCAAAGCGATGCTCATGGTCAGCAGATGATCCGGCCGGAAACCGATGTCCTCGCTCATCAGCGTTGCCAGACTGCGAATCGTCAAGCCGGCGCCCGCCAGCAGAATGAGCGACATCGCAATCTCTATGACGACCAGAGCAGCGCGAAAACGCCGCGACGATCCTGCGACTGCACGCGACCCACGGCGTAGAGCATCGGCAACACTCTGCCGCAAAGAATGAAAAGACGGCGCCAGCCCGAAAAGAATGCCCGAGACAAGCGTGACACCCAGCGTGAAAGCGAGCACCAGCGGATCGATGCGCAATTCGTGAAAACGATGCGTATCTTTGGGCGCGAAATACGACACCAGGCGCAAGCCGCCCAAGGAAAAAATCAGGCCCAGCGCTCCGCCGGCAAAGCTGAGCACAAGGCTTTCGGTCAAGGTCTGTTGAATGATGCGCCACCCCCCCGCCCCGATCGCCATCCGCACGGCAATTTCGGTTTCCCGCGCGGCAGCTTTCGAAAGCAGCAGATTCGCAACGTTCGCGCATGCAATCAACAACACAAAAGCGACCGCCACTTGTAACACATACAAGCTGGTCCGCACGCTGGGATCGACATCTTCCGTGACCGTTGGAAAAACGTTAAGCCTCCAGCCAGTGAACTCGTCGGGAAATTCTTTCGCGAGCCGGTTCGCGATGACTTTCATCTCGGCACGCGCCTGGACGAGCGTCACTCCGGGTTTCAATCTTCCGAAGACATTCAGACCAATCCGGTTTTCCTGATCGGGCGAAACGTGCAGATCTAAAGGAACCCAAAGCTTCGGCCTGCTTTCTTCCATGCCCTGTGCCGTGGCAGGCGGTTCGAAGCCGGGCGGCAGCACGCCGATAATCTGAAAATCGGTGTTGGATGCATGAATGGTCTGTCGCAGGATCTTTCGGTCGCTGCTGAAGCGGCTTCGCCACAAATCGTCGCTGATCAGCGCAACTCGGTCATATCCAGGCCGCGTGTCTGCGTCCGTGAAGCCGCGCCCGAGCTGCGGAGCCGCCCCGAACAGGTGCAAAAAGCCAGGCGTCATCGCCGCTCCATTCACATTTTCCGGTTCGCGTTGAGCGCCCGAGCGGCCCGATGCAAGATCGAAATGCATGGCCTGATAGGCTTCGAGCGCGCCTAAAGAATGCGCCTGTGCCTTGATCGCAAGATAAGGCTTGGGAGTCACGGGCAAGCGTGCAGAGATGAACGCCAACAGCGCCGGGTTGCTCTGGTAAATCGAAACCAGCCGATCCGCCTGCGGAACCGACCGGAACGGGAGCGAATTCAAAAGAACCGAATTGATGGCGCTAAAAATCACCACGTTTGCGCCAATGCCTAGCGCCAAGGCGAACACGGCTGCGAAGGTAAAGCCAGGCGTGCAGCCCAGCTGCCGGTACGCATACTTCAAATCCTGAAGAAGCGCATACATGCGTTCTCCGCTTATTGTGTCAACACGTCACCCAGGCGTCGTAGACACAACCGCCGTTTTACTTCAGTGCAAAGCGGCGCCGCAGAGCGACACAAAACATGAGAAGCGCACAAATGGGCCAAAATGCCGGTTCCGGCACGCTCGCCGGCGCATCTCCCAGCAGTTCGAGATACAACGTCGCATTCACCGGTCCCGAATATCCCACCGTGGTCAGGACTGAGGCATCGATCGTCATCGCGTCTCCGGAAGAGTGGGGAATCAAGAACGCTTCCACTTCTTGTGCGGTCGAGTTGAATCCGAATCCGTTGATTATGGCGTTGCTGTTTAAGCTGAAGCTGTCCGCGTAATCGTAACCCAGATTCCCATAAATCACCCAATTCCCATAAGCGGATGGCAGCGTAAATTGTGCATCGAACGTCCCGCTCTGCCCAGGTTGGCCACTGAGCGTAATGCTCATCGTCAGCCCGTAGGCCAGATCGAAACCGAGGTTTTGATATTGCGGATAATCCGCCAGCACCAAACTCGTGTCCGGCACAGAGCTCGAAATCAGGTTCAAGCTCGCGGTGGCTGTCGTCCCTGGATCGGAAGAAACAGAGCAGGAGCCGATTGAGCCCGCGGCGAATGTGCAGGAGTCGCCAAGCGCATAATTCGAGCTAAAGACAGCACACACGCAGATAAGAAGAACAAAAAGGGGGAAACGAGACCGCATGATTACCGCCGATCGCCTACTGTTATTAGAACCAGAAAGCGGCCTAATTACGACACTTTGCGCGTACTAGCGGTTTCGTGTTCCTATTCGGTACGCGATAAGGCGTAAGTTGATAAAATCGCGGTTATCGGGCTTTTGCGGCTTGTTTTACGGTGTCAATCGGCGTTGGCGCGACCACTGGCGTGTCCGCTTCCGCACTCTTGTTCAACCCGAGTGTTTTGCGAAGCTCCGAGTCGATCTTGACGCGAATATCGGGATTGTCTTTCAAAAACTGCCGCGCGTTTTCGCGTCCCTGCCCGATGCGCTCGCTCTTGTAGCTGAACCAGGACCCGCTCTTCTCGACGATGTTGTTGGCAACGCCTAAATCGATCAGATCGCCTTCGCGCGAGATACCTTCGCCATAAATAATGTCGAACTCGGCTTCACGGAACGGCGGCGCTACTTTGTTTTTCACCACCTTCACCTTGGTGCGGTTGCCCGTCACCGTCTCGCCGTCTTTGATCGAGGCGATGCGCCGAATATCCAGCCGCACGGAAGAGTAGAACTTCAACGCGCGTCCCCCGCTGGTGGTCTCCGGGTTGCCGAACATTACGCCGATTTTTTCGCGAATCTGGTTAATAAAGATCAGACAGGTATTCGATTTCGACACGATGCCGGTCAGCTTGCGCATGGCCTGCGACATGAGTCGCGCCTGCACGCCCATGTGCGAATCACCCATTTCGCCGTCCAACTCCGCCTTCGGAACCAGCGCCGCCACCGAATCCACCACCAGCACGTCGATCGATCCCGACGTGATCAGCGCGCTCGTGATTTCGAGCGCCTGCTCGGCGTAATCGGGCTGCGAGACCAGTAGATTGTCCACATCCACGCCCAACTTTTTCGCATAAACCGGATCGAGCGCGTGCTCCACGTCGATGAACGCCGCCATCCCGCCTTGCTTCTGCGCTTCGGCCACTACTTGGAGCGCAACTGTCGTTTTGCCCGAAGATTCAGGACCGAAGATCTCGCAGATCCGGCCGCGTGGAAGGCCGCCTACGCCCAGCGCGTAATCGACGGAAATGGAACCCGTCGAGATCGCCGATACCGGAACAATCGCTTCTTTGGATCCCAGGCGAAGGATCGATCCTTTGCCGAATTGCTTCTCAATCTGCCCCAGCGTCAGGGTCAGGGTGCGGTTGCGCTCTTTTTCGTCCATAAAGGTTCCTTCCTGTGCGGGGGAGTACCTACACAGTATAGCTTCAAACAAAACGCCGAGGAGTTGTTTTACGACGAGTTATGAAGAAATCGCTTCCCTGCGCGCGTAGTACCCTTTGCGCGCTCGCACGATCAGGTCTTTGCGTCCTTTCACGCGAATTTCTACGGTGTGATAGCGGCCGTCGTTCCGCAGCGGCTCGGGACGATAGAACAGGTTGTATTGATGCCGCAGCTCGTTGGCTATGTTTTCGAAACTCTGGTTCAGATCCTTGGCCTCAAACGGGAAAAAGGCCACGCCGCCCGTCTGTTCGGCGAAGTAGCGCATCACTTTGTCGCCATCCGTTTCAATATGCGTGATGTTGGTCGAAATCGTATAGATCACGGTGTCCGCGCGCTGCGCCATCTCGAGCGCTTGGTCGCGGCTGTAACGGCTCTCGTTGTCTTCGCCGTCGCTCAAAATCACCATCGCGCGGCGGAATTTATACATCGGCTGATCGCGCATCAGCTTCTCTTTGCATGCCAGATAGATGGCGTCGTAAAGGGCCGTGCCGCCGCCCGGACGCAATTCGCGCACCCCGCGCTCGAGCGCATTCGTGTCGTTCGTCAAATCCGTGATTACTTCCGCGGAGGTATCGAAGCTCACCAACGTCGCTTTATCCTGCTCGCGCATTACGCTATTGATGAAGTTGGTCGCGGCCTCCTGCTGGAACCGGAACCGGTCGCGAATGCTGTTGCTGGTGTCGATCAATATCGCAAGCCGCAGCGGTAAATCCGTTTCGGAGGTGAACTCCATGATCTTCTGCGGTTTCTTGCCCTCAAAGACCTGAAAATCGCTTTTCCCGAGATCCGTCACGAAACGGCCCCGCTTGTCCGTCACGGTGAACAGCATGTTCACGCGAGTGACTTCCGCCACAATGGGCGCGGAATCCGATCCTGCAATGGGTGGGCTTTGCTGCGCGCGGACGGCAATCGAGACGGCGGCGAAGCTGATCAGGCCTGCAACGGAGAATACAGCGAACTTCATTGAAGTTGATTTCATTCTAGCCATCTTTCGTCCGGAGAGCGTGGAGAAATGATTCCAATTCCGCCGCGAGCGGACTCTCGATCGTCATCCACTCGCCGCTCGACGGCGAGCGGAAACGGAGCCGATGCGCATGTAAGAAGAAACGGCCTAGCTGCGGCAGACCCTCCAGCGATCCCGGAGCGCCATACAACCGATCTCCTACGATTGGGTGATGCACGCTCGCCAGATGCGTCCGAATCTGATGCGTGCGGCCGGTTCCGATCCGCACTTCGAGATAACTAAAGTTCTCAAACTGCTCGAACACGCGATAATCCGTGAGGGCCGCTCGTCCGGTCGTAAGCCGAGCCGTCATGCGCGTGCGGCGCACCGGATCGCGCGAAATTGGCGTGTTGATCCTTCCTTCCGACTGTTTCATCCGGCCGTGCACGAGCGCGAGATAAATCTTTTCGACTTCGCGGTCGTGAAACTGGCGCGCGAGCGACTGATGCGCCGGGTCGGTTCGCGCAACCACCAGCACGCCGCTGGTCCCGCGGTCCAGGCGATGCACAATCCCGGGCCGCAGATCGCCGTTCACCTTCGATAACGCTCCGAAACGATGCAGGAGCGCATTCACCAGCGTGCCGCGCTGATGCCCCGCCCCCGCATGCACAACCATACCGGCCGGCTTGTCGATGACGATTACATCGGCATCTTCGTAGAGAACCTTGAGCGGTAGTTCTTCCGGCTCTGCCTTCAGCGGCCTCAGTTCCGCGGGCGAAACGGAAATGCTCTCGCCGCCGCGCAATATATAGGATGCGCGAGCGGCGCGGCCATCCACCAGCACCCGGTCTTCTTTGATCCAGGACTGCAGACGCGAGCGGCTGAATTCGGGCATCCGCTCATGCAGAAACGCGTCCAGGCGCTTGCCCGAAGCTGTGGGGTCGACTGTGACGATCACGCGCTTAGCGCAACGACGCCGAATAATCGGCGTGACCGTTCTTGTACCGCATCTCGCCCGCTTCCACCGGAAACGGTAATGTGTTCTCTTTCGGAGGCAGCGGACACGTGGCGTACGGCGTAAAAGTGCAGGGCGGGTTGTACGAGAGATTGAAATCCAGGTCCACCATGCCATTCACCGGCAACGGGGTATTGAGCATGCGCCCCGCTTGATACGTTTGCGTTTTGTTGGTCGGGTCCTTGAAGAGGAAAAATAGCGTCTGGTCCTCGTAGATCGGCCGCAGATGATAGCTCTGGCCCTTATAGAGAAACTCCACCACTCCGGGGCTATCTTCCAAATCCGTTTGTCCCAAAACGTTGAGAATCGGAATCTTCTTTGCATTCGGAATCAGCCGCGCCTGAAAGTGAAATTCCGGGTTGACAGGGAAGTACTTTATCCCTTCGAAGTTTTTCAGCGTCGGGCTGGCGCTGTCCTTCACGCGAATGCCCAGCTTATCGCTGCGCTTAATGACGAAAAACGAGACCGCGCCTGCGTGAATCACGTCCGGTTTTTCATCGTCATACGATAGCGCCTGCGAGGCGCCGTTCGGCTTGATAAAGACAACCTTGTCGCCTTCGAGCCGCAGAACTCCGAGGTGCGCAGGCGCGTCTTTCGGAAGAATAAAGTCGTTCGTATCGGCCGAGCCGATCGTGTTGTCACCAGCCTTGAGCCAGAACAGCCCGGCGAGCGTGAGCCATCCATCGGGGGAGCGCAGAGACTGGTCGCGCTTCTGTTGCCAGGCCCGAATTGAATCGGTGTACGTGTCAGCCACTAGGATTCCGGTCAATACCGCTAACCCGATGAACAAACGCCGCATAGCTCATTCTCGCAATTCGACGATCGTTGCACCGGTTCCGCCCTCCGCTTGCGGAGCAGGATAAAAGCGGCTGACGTGCGGGTTGTGCGCGAGAAGATCGCCCACGGCTTTCTTCAGCACTCCCATGCCGTGGCCATGAATAATGCGCACGCGATTCACGGACGCGAGCGCCGCGGAATCGAGGAATTTATCCACTTGCTCGACTGCTTCTTCGGCGCGCTGACCGATCAAGTTCAGCTCGCGATAAGAAAGGCCCCAAGTCGGGCCGGTCTCGAACCGGACGTTGCTCGGCAGCTTTGAACTTTCGCCGGATTGCGACACAACTTCGGCGATATCTTCGCGCGGTACCTTCATCTTCAAAAACCCGGCTTCCACTTCGATCATCCCGTTCTTCAATAGGCGCCGCACGGTCGCAATTTCGCGCACATCTTTCAAACGGACACGTGCGCCTTCTTCGATCGCGAGGGGACCCTGGGTTTCAGCGGGTGCGCTCGGCGGCACCATCGTCTCGGCCGATTGCTCGCGAAACTCGCGCTTGGCCTTCGATATCAACCGCTGCGCCTGCTCCGCCGCTTTGCGCTGCTCGCCTCCTTCGGCGATGCGGTCCATGGTCGTCTGCGCCCGCGCTTCGAAATCGGCGATAATCGCCTCACGCTTCCTTTCCCATTCGCGCTGGCGTTGCTGTTCGCGCCGGGCTGCATCCCGTTCCAAATCCGCTTCGCGCCCCGCGAGATCCCGCTTCTCCTCTTCCAGTTCTCTTTCGCGCTGCGCGTTTTCTTCCCGTTGCCGATGCAGCTCGCTCAGCAACTGCTGAAAATCAGCCTGCATGCGAGGCAAAACCGCTCGCGCGTGATCGAGAATCGGCTGCGGCATCTCAAGGCGTGTGGCGATGTCCAGCCCCGCCGACTTCCCCGGAATTCCCAACCGCAATTCATATGTCGGCTGCAGCGTCGATTCATCAAAACCCATCGAGCCGTTCAACACCCCCGCCGTCTGCGCGCCATACAGCTTCAACGGAAGCAGATGCGTCGAGGCCAGACAAAACGCGCCCGATTTGCGGAACTCGTCCAGAATCGCTACTCCTAACGCGCCGCCTTCTTCCGGATCGGTCGCACGGCCGAGTTCGTCGAGCAGAACCATGCTATCCGGCGTGACCTGCTCGAGCATCTGCTTAACGTGCAGCAGATGACCCGAAAAGCTGCTGAGGCTTTCGGCGATGGATTGCGTGTCTCCGATATCGGCCAGCACGTCATCGAGCAGCGGGAATTCCGCTTCCGCAGCGGGAACCGGAATCGCGGCGTGCGCCATCAGCGCCAGCAGCCCGGTCGTCTTCATGGTCACCGTTTTGCCACCGGTATTTGGGCCGCTGATCAAAAGGCAGCGATGTGCCTCGTCCAATTCAAAGGAGATCGGAACGATCAATTTCCTCTGCTTGCGCAGAATCGTCTCGAGCAGGGGATGGCGCGCCTCGCGCAGCGCAAGACGCCGCCCGCCCTCGCTGAACCGCGGAATCGTGGCGTTGTAATCCGTCGCGAAATGCGCTTTTGCGAAGATGCAGTCGAATTCCGTCAGTGCTTCAGCCGTCGCCGCGATCTCGTCTTTGTGCTCCCGCAAAGCGTTCGTAATTTCAAGTAGAATGCGCTCAATCTCGCGGATCTCGTCTTCGCGCAGCCGGACAAGCTGGTTGTTCAACGCGATGGTTTCGAGCGGCTCGACGAAAAGCGTGCGCCCGGTGCCGCTCGAGCCATGAATCACGCCGTCGACGCGTCCCTTCTGCCCCGCCACGATCGGCACCACATAGCGATCTTCGCGGATGGTTACGAAATCCTCCTGCAGCGTGCCGTCGCTCTGATGCGCGCGCAGAAAACGCTCGAGCGATTGCTGAATGTTTTTCTGCTGCCGATCTATATCGCGCCGGATGCGAGCCAGCGCGACACTTGCCTGATCCGACAGGCTGCCGTCCGGTAGAAATGCCTTGTGATAGTGACGAGCCACGTCGCGCAAGTCGGCGAGCTGAACCGCACGCTGCGCCAGGCGCGGATACCGGTCGCGCACCGAAAGCAGGACCCCGCGATATTCGCCCGCGACTGCTAGCGTTTGGAACAGATCGAGGATCGCGCGCCCATCGAGCCACGCCCCTTCAACGCGCAAGATATTCAGCGAGCCGCCGATCTCGGGAAGCTGATCGAAACGCAGCCGAATGGCCGCCCCGCGCGCCGATTCCTGCGGCCCGGATAATTGCGTCAGGTAAGCCATCGCTTCCCCTGCTTCGCCAAGGTCCTGTTCGAGCGTCGCACGGTCGCTCGACGGCTCGAGTGCTTGGATCAGATCCCGGCCCGAAGCGCTGCCCGCATACCTCGCGAGCAGGTCTTTCAGTTCATCGAATTGAAGAAGGGCGGCACTGCTGAAAGGCATTTAGGGGCGTGTGACGTAAGGGTGAGTCGCGCCGGTCGCACAGGTGCTTTCGATCACTTCACGCGTGCCTTCGGTCATCCGTAGATTCGCAAGCGCGTGGATCGGAAACCATTCGACGCTCGCCGAGTCGTCGCCGGGCCGGAGATCGCCGCCGGTAATCGTGCAATAGAAATCCACCAGCACGTAGTGATATTCGCACGCGCCCGCGGTGTCGGGCATGATGCGCTCGAATACCGTGGCAATCGAATCGGTCTTTACATGCAAGCCCGTTTCCTCGAAAACCTCGCGCACCAAGGCATCTTCCAGACGTTCGCCGGTTTCAACCGCGCCACCCGGAAGCGACCAAGAACCGAGCAGCGGCTCTCTGCCGCGTTCCACGAGGAGCACCCGGTGACCATCGAGGATTAGCGCACCGACGCCGAGCACCGGACGAGCCGGATACCGCCGGCCGTTATTCGCGCTCACCTTTGATTAGATGCTCGCTTCAGGAAATCGCGGCGAGTACTTCTTCGGCGTGCCCGTCAACCTTCACTTTTGGAAAGATCTTCTTGATCTTGCCGTCCGGACCGATGACAAACGTCGAGCGCTCGATGCCCATGTACTTCCGCCCGTACATGCTCTTTTCGCTCCAGACGCCGTAAGCTTCCGCCGCCTTGTGGTCGACATCGGCCAGCAGCGTGAACGGCAGGTCGAACTTGTCTTTGAACTTGGCTTGCGCCTTCGATGCGTCCGGGGAGACACCCACAATCACCGTATTCGCTTTTGTGAACTTCTGCGAAATGTCGCGGAAGGCGCAGGCTTCCTTCGTACACCCGGGCGTATCGGCCTTGGGGTAGAAATACAGGACCACATTCTTGCCGTGGAGCGAAGAAAGCCCGAAGTGTTGGCCAGAATCCGTATCTAGCGAGATTTCGGGGGCCGGATCGCCTTCTTTGAGGTGGGGCATACGAAAGAGAGATGAAAACGGCGGGAGAGGGAGCTGCAAATTGCCAAACGAAACGGCTGGAGGGGAATTACCGAAGAAACCCAAGTGGCCTGGAGGCCACATGATTAAAAAGCAAGCAGAATGATTGACAAGCTATGACGCATATTTTATGATGGAGTTGAATCCAGATGATGGATGGAGGAACAAACAAATGCCAATGATCCGTTACAGTCCCTTCGGTAATGAAACTGAAGAATTTCCCGCCGGTCTCCGGCTTTTCCAGGACTCTTTGTCTCGGCTGTTCAGCGAGCCGGCTTCGCGGCCGTGGTCGCCCGCCGTCGATATCTTCGAGACCGAGAATGAGCTGGTCCTGAAGGCCGATGTGCCGGATGTCGACCCCAAGAACGTGGGAATTCAGATCGAGAACGGCACCCTGACCCTGAAGGGCGAGCGCAAGTTCGAACATGAAAAGAACGGCAAGGGCTTCCACCGCATTGAGCGGAGCTACGGAACTTTTGTGCGCGCCTTTAGCCTGCCCGACACGGTCGAGGCTGACAAGGTCAAAGCCGAATACAAGAACGGCGTTCTGACGGTTACGCTTCCAAAGAAAGAAGTCGCGAAGCCGAAGACGGTCAACGTCGAAATCAGCCAGTAAGCAAGTTCTAACCGCACTCTCAAGGGCGCGGGCTGGACCCATGCGGTCCCGTCCGCGCTTTTTTGTGCTTTTTGGCGCCCTTCTGCAACTATTACTAGTTGGGAGGGCTCATCGTTCTGAAAAGAGTCTCGTGCGGCGTGGCTGCGGCCGGTATTGCGCTGGCATTCGCCTCGCTTGGCAATGCCTATTCGGTTCTCTCGCACGAAGCCGTGATCGACGCGCTGTGGACGACCGGACTGCGGCAGGCGCTTCTGGCGCGTTTTCCCCAAGCTACTGCCGAGCAGCTGAAGGAAGCGCATTCGTACGCCTACGGCGGCGCGGTCATGCAAGACATGGGCTACTATCCTAACGGCAACGGCTACTTCAGCGACCTCACGCATTACGTCCGCACGGCCGATTTCATTGAGGCGCTGATCGCTGATTCGCGCAGCCTGAATGAATACGCCTTCGCATTGGGCGCGCTTTCACATTATGCCGCCGACAGCATCGGCCACGGCATGGGCACCAACGTCGGTGAGCCCTTGCTTTACACCAAGCTCGCGCGCAAGTACGGCAACATCATCACCTACGAGGACAATCCCTACGATCACTTGCGCACCGAGTACGGCTTCGACGTGGCACAGGTCGCGCAAGGTAATTATGCCCCGGGAGCGTATCACGATTTCATCGGCTTCAATGTGGCCAAGGAACTATTGCAGCGGGCCTTTCGCGAAACCTACGGCTTTGAACTTTCTCAGATGGTGAATGACTTTGACAAAGCGGTCGGCTCCTACCGCCACGCCCTGAGCACGCTGATCCCGCTGTTTACGCGGGTGGCCTGGGCTGAGCATCAGGGCGAGATCCGGAAATCGCATATGGGAATGACCAAGCGCCGGTTCCTCTATACAATGAGCCGTTCGAGTTATCAGCGCGAGTGGGGCAAAGACTACGACCGCCCCACGTTTCTCGATCGGCTTGTAGCTTTTCTGGTGAAGATTCTTCCGCCCATCGGGGAGCTGAAGGTGCTGAAGTTCAAACCGCTGACGCCCAATGTCGAGCGGATCCTCATGAAGAGCTTCAATGCAGCGACGCCGGAGTACCGCGAGCAGATCGGCCAGGTTCGGCGGCACAATCTGCATCTCGAGAACCTGAATTTCGATTTGGGCGTCGTCGCCGGCCCTGGCCAGTATCGTTTGCAGGACCAGACTTACGCCTACTGGCTGCTGCAGCTCGATAAAAATAATTATTCGGAACTGACGCCCCAGATTTCGCAAAACATTCTGACGTTCTATCGCGATCTGAACGCGCCGATTGCAACCAGGAAGAAGCCCAAGCAATGGCGGAAGGTCCTGACCGAACTCGACGCATTGAGAACCAAAACAGCGAGCCTGAATTAGCCTCAGCAGGCATCAGCTTTCGCACGCCAGCGGGCGGGCGACATCCTCGAGCGGCTTGCCTTCGGCGCTGACGCCTATCCAGAGCTCCACCAGTCCTCCCACCGCCATGACGACACCCCCGGCGATGTAGCCCCAGAACAGCAGCGAGCGCGAGCCGGTGCCCACGATGTATCCGTAGAGCGCGGGCCCGGCAACTCCTCCCACCAGGGTGCCGCACGCATAAAAGATCGAGATCGCCACAGCTCGAATCTCGAGCGGAAACACTTCGCTGACGGTCAGATAAGCAGAGCTCGCGGCCGAGGACGCAACGAAAAAAATGATGCTCCAGCAGATGGCTTGCGTGGTGGAAGTGAGAACGCCCGCGCGAAACAGAAATGCCGTGATGGCGAGGAGAATGCCGGATCCGATATAGGTGATCGCAATCATCGGCTTGCGGCCAATGGTGTCGAAGAAACGCCCGATGAGCAGCGGGCCGACGAAGTTGCCGAGTGCGAGCGGCAGCAGATAGAGGCCGAGCTTTTGAGCGGGCACGCTGTAATAGCGCAACAACACCAGGCCATAGGTAAACAAAACCGCGTTATAGAAAAACGCCTGAGTCACCATTAGCGTGAACCCGAGCAGACTGCGGGTCGGGTTCTGGCGCGCCATGTTGTCCCAGATCTCGCGCATGGGAGTGGTTTTCCGCACCACGAGTTTGATGGTGCGATCGGCTGGGGGCAAGTGTTCGGGGTGGCCATGCGAAGCTTGCCGCTCGATTTGATCCACCACGCATTCGCCTTCCTGGTTGCCTTTGTGAATCATCAGCCAGCGCGGGCTTTCGGGAACGAATCGGCGTAGGAACAGGACGACAATCCCGATCGCCGCGCCGATGCCGAATGCGAAACGCCAGCCCAGCGTGGGTGGCAGAAAACGATTGTTCAGAAGAATCAGTGAAGCTCCGGAGCCAAGGGCCGCGCCAATCCAAAAAGTCGAGTTGATGATGAGGTCCACGCGCCCGCGCAAACGCCCCGGAATAAGTTCGTCCACCGCCGAATTGACGGCCGCATATTCGCCACCGATGCCTGCGCCGGTGAGCGCGCGAAAAATCGTAAAGCTCGCGAAATTCCAGGAAAATGCCGTGGCTGCGGTCGCGCTGAGATACAGCAGCAAGGTGATGCTGAATAACTTCTTGCGCCCCCACCGGTCGGTGAGATACCCAAAAACGAGCGCCCCAAGCACCGCACCGGCCAGATAATATGTGCCGGTCAGCCCGAGTTGCGCGTCGCTGAACCCTAGCGTGTCGCGGCGCTTCAGAATGCCAGCGAGCGATCCCGCCAGATTGCCTTCCAGCCCGTCAAGAAGCCAGGTGATCCCGAGCGAAATCACGACCAGCACGTGCCAGCGGCTCCAGGGAAGCCGATCCATGCGCGCTGGGATATTGGTTTCGATGCAACGGGCGCTCAGCGCGACTGCGGTGCTGCAGACATGATCTTTTAGAGCTCCGGAGCGAGAGCCAGATGACTCTCTAAAAGGATGAAGCCGCAACATTGCTTGTTTCGAGCAAAGCCAATCAGTAGATCCGCTAGGCGCGCGGCTTGTGGGTCCGAGCGGTCGCTAAGATCGAATTGTGACCTCGCCGCAGTTGCCCAACGTGGAGGCGAAGCCAACCGGCCGATTGCGATCGCCGCTTCTCCCAATTTTTCTGATCGTCGCCGTCGACGTTCTCGGCTTCACGATTATCCTCCCGTTGCTGCCCTTCTATTCCGAGCGTCTGGGCGCAAACCCAACGGTCATCGGCGCGCTGGTTTCGACGTACGCCGTTTGCCAGTTAATCGCCGGGCCCATTCTGGGTCAGATTTCGGATCGCGTCGGCCGGCGTCCCATGCTGCTGGTAAGCCAGATTGGAACGCTCGCCGGATTCTTGGTGCTCGCATTCTCAACGCAGGTGTGGATGCTGTTTCTGGCGCGCGCGGTCGATGGCGCGACCGCGGGCAACCTGACCATCGCGCAAGCCTATATCAGCGACGTTACGAAACCGCAGGAACGCGCGAAATCGTTCGCGCTCATCGGCATCGCGTTCGGGTTTGGGTTTCTGGTAGGGCCGGCAATCTCCGGATACCTGGCGCGCTATGGATATCAGGCGCCGATTTTCGCCGCTGCCGCGCTCTCCTTCACAACCATTCTCTGCAGCTATTTCCTGCTGCCGCGCCGCGAGCCGGTTCACGAGCACAACGAAGCGGCGCAAGAGGACCCAGGTCCGGGCGGTCGACGATTGTCGCTCCTTTCCTGGGGCCAGTACCGCCGCTATTTTCGCGATCGCGAACTCGCGCGTTTGCTGTGCCAATGGCTGTTGTTCGCGTTCTCGTTTTCGACCTTCGTCTCCGGGTTCGCGCTTTTCGCCGAGCGCCGCTACCTATGGAACGGCCATCCGGTGGGTGTGCGCGAGGTCGGGTACCTGTTCGCTTATAACGGATTCCTGGGAATGATGATGCAAGGCGGAGTGGTCGGACGCTCGGTCAAGTGGATCGGCGAGAAGAAAGTGATAGGCCTTGGTTTTGCAAGCACCGCGATCACCTATGCCCTCGTCGGATTCACACACACGATTGGGCAGCTACTGGTCGTAACCACCTTTGCCTCGATCGGCGGCGCGGGATTGCGGCCGTCGCTTACCAGCTTAATCACCCAGAAAGCCGATCGGCGCGAACAAGGCGTGATCATCGGACTCACGCAATCGCTGACGTCCATTGCACAGATTACTGCGCCCATCATCGCCGGCCTTTTGATCAACGCCAACGATCAATTTCACAATGGCTGGTTCCTGACTGCCTGGGCCGTATGGGCCGGCGTGCTCGCTGGCCTTGCTCTGTTCTTTGCACCCCGCAGAGCGGCGACGGCTGCGGCGGCGTTTTGAGCGAACTAAAGCCTCTGGCCGCATTGCGGCGATCCGAGTGGCTGTGTCTCGCTTATTTCGCATACGCCGCCGTGCTCTCGGGGGTCCTCCGGAATCGGCCTGATTTGGGACATCAGCCAATTTGGATTTTCGCAGCGGTTGCGGTTTTCTTAAGCGCGGTTGCGCGAGCGGAGACTTATTTGCCCGGCGCCATTTCGCGCTTCCGTGATTTCCTGCCGCTCGGTTTGACGCTACTCGCCTTCGAAGAGATGAACCTGTTCCGATCGGCGGCTTTCGGCGGCCATCTCGAGCAAGAGTGGATCCGGTGGGATGTCATTCTGCTGCGCAATTGGCATTTGCACGCCGCGATCGAGAGCTTCGGCCGCGCGATCCCGCTATATCTCGAGCTTTGTTATCTGCTGGTTTACGGGCTCGGGACTTATTGCATTATCGTGCTGTACGTGAAGCACAGGCGGCAGGATGTGGACCGCTTCTTCGTAATTTCGCTCACGGGCACGCTCCTGGCATACGCGCTGCTTCCGTATTTTCCGTCGCAACCTCCGCGCCTGCTCTTTCCGGGTCTCGAAGACCCGACGGTCATCACCTGGGTGAGGCGGCTAAATCTTTGGATTTTGCACAAAGCGACCATTCATTTGTCGGTCTTCCCGAGTGCGCACGTTTCGTCCGCATTCGCGTCCGCCTGGGCGATGTTCTTGCTGTTGGCGCGCGAAAAACGCTTCGGTTGGGGCGTGCTGTTTTACGCCTTTAGCGTCTCGATCGCGACGGTTTACGGCCGATATCACTACGCCGCCGACGTGGCGGGCGGATTCGGCATCAGTCTGGTCGCCGGCGTGGTGGCGTTGTGGATGCGCGGCAAGCGCACGAGGGTTACTTTACCTGAATCGTGAGTTGCTCCGAGGCAGTATGACCTTTGCCGTCTTGGGCCGTAATCTTATAAGTGGTCGTCTGTTTCGGGGAAACGGGGAAACAGTGGAGATAGCTCGGCTTCAGATCTGCAACCGGCGGGTCGATCTTGACGGTCTTCGCATCCACGATGCCGTAACAGATATTGGCGGGCTCGCCGGGATGAACCGCGGCTCTATCCGCCGACCATGTGCGGAACGATAGGCCGCCCGAACCGAAGATCTGCCGGGCTTCGTCCTGCCGCTGTTCGGCCTGCCTGGCAGCGAGTTCCTGCGCGGCTTTCACGTTCGCTTCATGCCGCGAGTAAAAGGTCCAAGCGACGTAGAGGGCAGCAATGAGAACCGCGACGCTCGTGTAAGGCAGGATGGCTCCGAGCCCGTGCTTTTGGGGATGGTCGGGCGGAGGCGGCGCTTGGGTGAGGCCCATATACTCACTGTAAGCCGGACGAACTTCACCGATAAGCGCTTACTTAAGGCAAGTTGTTTCCAGGTTGCGGACAAGACAGGAGCAACCGGAACTAAAGCCTTGGCCGTTAGGGCGGATCAATCCGAAGTCGGCCACTTCTCATCGTCGCGCGTTTCTTGTCAACTCGACCCGGTCTGTCAACTTCCGAGTGGCGCGCCACTCGCCCGCAACATAAGAGCCAGTTTGCTGCTCGCATCGGGCCGAAGCGCTGCAGAAAGTCGGCGGCGTGGAAGGTCCGCCGGGCGCGTCGTGAGAAAGCGGTGCTCCCGCCACGATGCACCGGGCAAGTGCCTCTTCATACACCGGCCTCGATGCTACGCTGCTTGTTCGTAGGTCGCGATGATGACGCCCGTCGAAGTTGTGTCATTACTAACAAGCTTCATGTTCACGGGCTGCGAGGTGCCGCTGAACAGCTTTTTCCCTTTTCCGAGAACGGTCGGACAGGTGAGAAGTAGAAGTCGGTCGATGAGATTCGCATCAAGCAGTTGCGGATAGAGCGTTGAGCTTCCCCAGAGGACAATATCCGACCCTTCCTCCCCTTTCACCTTCTTCAACTCGTCGATGTTGCCCAGTTTGTGGCTGTTCGCCCAGTCGAATTTCGCCAAGCTCCGGGTCAGCACATATTTGTTCGCCTTTGTGAACACGGGCCCAATTGGACCGTCGGCAGGAACCTTGGGCCAATGGCCAGCAAAGATGTCATAGGTTTTGCGGCCTAACAGCAAGTCATAGGGTTTATCGAGGGTGCCCACCAATCTCAGGACTGCGCCACCACCCTTAGCATCTCGGTATGGAGTGACCCATCCGCCGAGATCGAAACCATCACTTGTGTCCTCTTGGGCGCCGCCGGGGCCCTGCATGACGGCATCGAGCGACACTCTTGCAGTTGCTCTGATTTTCCTCATTCTCCCTCCGTCGGGCTGTGTTGCTCCGGTTCAAGCGGCGTCTGTTCCGTAAGTGTTGGCGGCCAGACCGTTCCGTTGCTTTCTTCAGATCTTCCGTCAGTGAACGGCCGCACCTCGACCGAATAGTGAAACGGTCGCACCTCGACCGAGGCCCGACAGGCTACGGCAGCCTTGCGCCCCCACGCTAGTGCCTCGTTCAGATCAGCGGCTTTCAGCACCCAAAAACCAAGTACGTGTTCCTTGTTCTCCGTGTACGGCCCGTTGGTGACGAGCAGCTTGCCATTGGGCTGGACCCGCAGCGACCTCGCACTACTGGCCGAGGATAGGCCGCCCACAAAAATCCTGACAGCGGCAGCCACCATTTCGTCGTTGAGCACGTCGATCTCGCGGTGCATCGCTTCGGTTTCGACGGATGGGTCGTAGTCGTCGGGGCGGTAGATGGTAATCAAATACTCACCGCCGGGCAGCGCGGCAGAAAGAATCAACGCCGATGACGGACGATTTTCCGGTTCCTCGTCAAGGCAGCGCAGGATGACCAGTTCCACAGCCGGATCGAGATCACGAACCAGAGTAGAAAGGCGATGCGGCGTGCTCTCGCGGCGAACGCGCATAATCTCGTCGTAGGTCTTGCCCGCGAATGTCGGCTTGCCGGTGAAGAGTTCGTAGAGCACGAGTCCGAGCGCATAAATATCGCTGCGAGCCGTGACCTCCTTGCCCGCAAGCTGCTCCGGTGCCATGTAGGCCGGAGTTCCGCTGCGCACGTCCTCAATCTGATCGGCTAAGCCGGCCAGGCCGAAGTCCATGATACGCACTTCGCCTTGCCGATCGAGCATGATGTTAGAAGGTTTCAGATCTCGGTGCAGCACGCCCTTGTCGTGCGCCGCCGCTAGCCCGCCGCAGATCTTGCGCGCGATCTCCAGACCTTTATCGCGGGGAAGCCGGCCAACACGCCGCAGCAGCGACGAGAGGTCTTCGCCGTCCACGTACTCCATCGACAGGAAAAGTTGGTTGTCGATCTCGCCGATGTCATAAACGCGACAAACGTTAGGATGCGAGATGAGGCGTGCAATGCGGACCTCGTTGCGAAAGCGCTCCAGCATAGACTCATCGATCATCGACTCGGGCAGGAACTTGAGCGCCACCGGCTGACCCAGCGTGAGATCGTCGGCGCGAAACACCTCACCCATGCCGCCGCGCCCGAGCAGCGAAACGATGCGGTAGCGCTCGACAATCAGCATGCCGGGCGCGTAGCGCCCTTCGTTGCGGGAAAGATGCGATGCCCGCCGGAAGGAAGAAGGTCGTGGCGGCGGATACTCGAGTGCGTCCGCCGAGGTGACCATGGCTGCGGTAAGAGCGTCAGCGCGGGCAGAACCTGCGGAACTCTTCCTCAACGGACTTCCGCACTGCGAGCAAAACGGCGCTTCCAGCTCTACCTCCGAGCCACACTGCTGGCATCGTTCCATTTGCAACGGCTCCACGGATCGTTATCGCATATTATCTCGCCTTGAGAGCCTCGAAGCGTGCCGTTGAAGTCAGCCATAGCGGCGAGTTGCGCGAATACTCCGTCTGCGCCATGACGCAGAGCGGCAGCGAATGCCTCATGCACGGCATCTTTCACGCGAAATCCAGATGTGCGAGAAGGGCGCACCAGCGCGGCAGAACCCAGGCCCGAGTTCTGACCGGTGACGAGTCTAAATGGTTCTGCTGAGAGTCTTCGACTGCAGCGGCGGCATCTACGCCGAAGTAGCAAACGGAAGGCTCGCCGACTGCGCACGGCGCACCTGGTCCGACGGGTTTTGGTGGCGACAATGAGCGTGGTCGGCAAACAAACGGTTGTCTTGGTCAACTGCAGAATTGTTGACTACGCGGAGGCAATCCACTTGGACGTGTAGTCGCCTTCTCGGTGAAGTGGAGATGCCGATTACCCGTGAGTAGCCCGGACGGTCACGTAATCCGGTCGCGACCGCCACTCGATTCTCAGATCGCCAATGGGCCGTCAACGAGCAACAAAGACGCGGAATGAGCGAGCCCCGGATAACCACGCGCGAAAATCAGTAATGGGCCGGCTCATATGGTGGATGGAGCTTTGCAATGTCAAGTGAAGTGAAAATCCTTAAACGCGTTTACGATCGGTTTAACGCTCGCGACATAGATAGCGTCCTCGCGGCAATGCACCACGATGTCATCTGGGCAAATGGAATGGAAGGGGGCCATGTGCTCGGGCGCGATGAAGTGCGCAGGTATTGGACACGCCAGTGGGCGATCGTCGATCCACGGGTTGACCCGGTTGAGTTCTCGCCCGGCCACGAAGGAGAAATCGTTGTCGAAGTCCACCAACTCGTGCGGGACCTCAGTGGCAACCTGCTGGCGGACAAAATAGTTGGGCACATATTCCGAATCGAAAATGGGTTGATCAAGCGCTTCGATATCCGCAGCTCGTAGGGTCTGCACAACTTGTTTGTGGTGTGTGTCTTTCAACGTGCCGCGTGAAGTTCTCCCGGCCGCGTGACACACTTTTCGGCACGCCTTTGACTAGGAATGGCGTGGTCACCCGCGGGTAGTCGCCCAGGGTTTAGCTATCGAATCTCCTGGCCAGTTTCCGGTTGTTGTCGGGTCACGGGCTACTCGTCAATTGGATTTGGACCTGATCGATTCGCGGTTGGGAGGACCGCGAAGCGATGCGACTGCCGCTGGCGGATATCAATGCGGCCGGATTGCTCCTGGAGTAACGTGCGACTCGGAAAGTTCTTCCATAATCAACGATCGGGACATTTATCCCACGCGCTCACGAAGCTGGCCGCTTTTCTCTACGCGCTCGCGAAGCTCGCTGCTTTATTCGACCGTCACGCTCTTCGCCAGATTGCGCGGCTGATCCACGTCGCAGCCGCGCCGCACCGCGATGTGATAAGCGAGCAACTGCATGGGAATCATCTCGACCAGCGGCAGCAACAACTCGCGTGTAGCGGGAACAGTGATCAGGTGGTCCGCCATTTTGGCTACTTCGTCATCGCCCTCGCAGGCAATCGCCACCACCACGCCGCTGCGTGCCTTTACCTCTTGTATATTCGAGAGCGTCTTTTCGTAGTGAACGCGGCTTTCTTCCGAGTCCGGGTCGCAGGTGGCGAGCACCACCACCGGCAGATTCTCATCGATCAACGCATTCGGCCCGTGCTTCATCTCGCCCGCCGGATAGCCTTCGGCGTGAATATAAGAGATCTCTTTCAGCTTCAGCGCGCCTTCGAGCGCAATCGGGAAATGAATCCCGCGTCCCAAGTACAGAAAATCCTGCGCGCGGAACAGCTTTCGCGCCAGATCTTCGTAGATGGCGGTCTCGGCCAGCACATGCTCCAGCTTGCCTGGAATCTGCGTCAGCTCGTGTACCAGCGTCCAGGAGGCGTCGCGGCTTAACGTTCCGCGCGTCTGCCCGAGATACATCGCGAGCACGAGCAGCGCGGTCAATTGCGAAGTAAATGCTTTGGTAGAAGCAACGCCAATCTCGGGTCCCGCATGCGTCAGCAGCGTTCCCGCCGCTTCGCGCGTGATCATGGAACCCACCACGTTGCAAATGGCGAGCGTTTTCGATCCCTTCTGCTTCGCCTCGCGCTGGGCCGCGAGCGTATCCGCCGTTTCGCCGGATTGCGAAATCACGATCGTCAAGGTATTCGGTTGAATGATCGGGTCGCGATAACGGAATTCGCTGCCGTAATCGACTTCTACGGGCAAGCGCGCCAGGCGTTCGATGAAATACTTGCCCGCCATGCCCGCATGCCAGCTGGTGCCGCAAGCGATGATCTTGATCTGCTGAAAAGACCGAAAATCCGCCTCCGGAATATCCACTTCGTCCAGAAAAACGCGCCCGCTCTCGAGGCCGACGCGCCCCAGCAGCGTATCTTTGATGGCTCGCGGCTGCTCAAAAATCTCCTTGAGCATGAAGTGCTTATAGCCGCCCTTTTCCGCCATGATGGGGTCCCACAGAATGTGCGAAAGCTGACGCCGCACAGTGCGCCCATCGAAATCCGTCAGCTTGACGCCATCGGGTGTCAAAATCGCGAGATCGCCATCGTTCAAGAAATACATGTCACGCGTGTGGCTGAGAATCGCGGGGACATCGGAGGCCACAAAAAATTCATCCTGCCCAAGCCCGATCACCACCGGAGGTCCCGAGCGCGCGGCCACAATCTTGTTAGGATCGCGGCTCGATATTACGCTGATCGCAAACACGCCGGTGATTTGCTTTAGCGCGGCGCGAACGGCAGTTTCGAGATTCCCTTCGAAATGTTTCTCGATCAGGTGCGCGAGGATTTCCGTGTCGGTTTCCGTCTTGAACGTGTGCCCTTCGGCTGTCAACTGTTTGCGCAGCGCCAGATAATTTTCGACGATGCCGTTGTGCACCACCACAATCTCGCTTTTGCAGTCGCGATGCGGATGCGCGTTCTCTTCCGTCGGCCGGCCGTGCGTCGCCCAACGCGTATGCCCGATGCCATACAGGCCGGATAGCGGAGTGGTGCGAATGGTTTCTTCAAGGTTGCGGAGCTTGCCCGAAGCGCGCCGCACTTCGAGGCACTTGTCACTCGAAAGGACCGCCACCCCGGCTGAATCATAGCCGCGATATTCCAGCCGCCGCAGCCCATCGACAATCAACGGCACCGCTTCGCGGCTGCCAATATAACCTACGATTCCGCACATAGACGCGCGATGTATTCCTAGTCTAGGATTTCTACGCGATAGTCTTCAATGACCGGGTTCGACAGAACGTCGCGCGCGATCTCCTCAAGATCCTTAACGGCAGAATCGCGCGAAGTGCCGTCAGCAATTGCAATTTCGAAGAATTTTCCTTGCCGCACCGATGAAATGGCCTGGTGCCCGAGTCCGTTTAGGGCCTTGCAGATGGTCTGGCCTTGCGGATCGAGAATGGTGGACTTAAACGAAACGTAAACGCGCGCTTTCATGAACCTCCTATTGTAAGAAGCTACTGGGGAAGCCGCGCAAAACGGTCGCGGGCTGCATCCTCTCGCGCACAAGGCCACCAAACGGCTGCGCGCTTGGCGCGCCCAGCGAAGGACGAGCGGAATCATCACCGCCTCGTGCGGGCATCCGCGCCCTTTGCACTCTTGTGGAAATCCGGTGGAAACAAATTTTTAGGGAAATGTTCCTCAATTCTGGTACGCTTGTAGCCGATAAGCTGCGACATGTTGAAGGTGTGCGTTCTGGCGAGCAGCAGCGCGGGAAATTGCGTCTTCATTTCGACCGAGCGCACGCGTCTGCTTGTCGATGCCGGCCTCAGCCGCCGCGAAATCTCGAAACGCCTGGCTGCGATCGGGGAAGACGCCGCTTCTCTCGATGGCATCCTGGTCACGCATGAGCATACGGACCACACTTGCGGCCTCGTTTCGCTCACCAAGAACGCCGACTGTCCTTTGCCGCTTTATCTCACGCACGGCACGGCTCGTTTCATCGATTGGGAAGGTTGCCAACCCACGCTCGAAGAGTTCCAGGCCGGCTCATGTTTCTCTATTCGCGATTTCGATATCTCGAGCTTTACCATCCCGCACGACGCCATGGATCCGGTCGGCTACACCATCACCGCGCAGGGCGTCAAGATCGCCATTGCTACGGATCTCGGCTACATCACGCAAAACATTCCCGACCGGCTGCGTGATGCCACCGTCGTGCTGCTCGAAGCCAATCACGATCTCGAAATGCTGCGCGTCGGTCCGTATCCCTGGTGCGTGAAGCAGCGCGTGATGAGCCGGCGCGGGCATTTGTCGAACGAAATGGCCGGCGAATTCATCAAAGAGCACCTCGGGTACGTGCATCGCCTCATTCTGGGCCATATCAGCGAACACAACAACCATCCCGAACTGGTCCGCAGCATGGGTCTGAAGGCTCTGAACGGCCGCACCCTGTTCACAGATCTGATCGTCGCCGAACCCGGCGTGCAAACAGAAGCGTTCTGCTATTAGCCGCAATCGCTCTCCGTCGATTTAGCAAAATAGTCGGTGGATGATTCCACGCTATACACGCCCGGCCATGGGCGCGATCTGGAGTGACCGCTTCAAATACGAATGCTGGCTCGAAGTGGAGCTGGCGGCTTCGGAAGCTTTGGCCGAGCTCGGCGAAGTCCCGCATCAAGCCGCCCAGGCTCTGAGGACCCATGCGGGTTTCGATCTCACTCGTATCCAGCAGATCGAGCGCGAGGTGCGCCATGATGTCATCGCCTTTACCACTGCGGTCGCCGAAACGATGCGTGAAAAAGGCTACGCCGATGCGTCGCGCTGGCTGCACTACGGCCTCACGTCGAACGATGTCGTAGATACCGCGCAGGCGCTGCAGATTCGGGAGGCATCCAAATTGATCGCGGCCAGCCTCGACGGGTTAGGCGCCGGGCTCAAGAAGCTCGCGTTCGAGCACAAGCACACCCTGCAGATCGGCCGCACTCACGGCATCCATGCTGAGCCGATCACGTTCGGCCTAAAGCTGGCCCTGTGGTGGGACGAACTGGAGCGCCATCGCGCGCGCCTCGCGGCCGCAGCGGAAGAGATTCGGGTCGGCAAGATCTCCGGCGCCGTGGGCACGTTTGCTCATATCGGCCCGGAAGCCGAGGAACGCATCTGCGCGCGCCTGCATCTGAAACCGGCCACCATTAGCTCACAGGTCCTCTCGCGCGACCTGCACGCCAACTACATCGCCGTGCTGGCCGGAATCGCGTCCAGCCTCGATAAAATCGCGACCGAGATTCGCCATCTGCAGCGCACCGAAGTCCGGGAGGCCGAAGAGCCCTTTGCAGCCGGGCAAAAAGGTTCTTCCGCGATGCCGCATAAACGTAATCCGGTCACCAGTGAGCAGATCTCCGGGCTGGCGCGGGTTGTTCGTTCGAACGCCCAGGCGGCTTTCGAAAACGTCGCGCTCTGGCATGAACGCGATATCTCTCATTCTTCTGTCGAGCGCGTTATCCTGCCCGATTCCACCACCCTGGTCGATTATCTGCTCTCGAAAACGGCTTGGCTCATCGCCGGTCTGCGCGTTCATCCCGAGCGCATGCTACGCAACCTCGAGTCGACCAACGGTCTGATTTTTTCCGGCCAGCTGCTGCTCGATTTGGCTGCCGCCGGCATGCTTCGCGAAGACGCCTATCGCATCGTGCAGGCGCACGCGATGCAGGCTTGGGAAACCGAGGGCGATTTCCGCGCCGCGGTGCAAGCCGATCCCGAAATCCGCGAATACCTCGATTCGGACCAGTTAGAAAAAGTATTTTCGCTATCCCGCCAATTGCGCAATGTCGACTACATCTTCGAGCGCGTATTTCCGAATTAAGCCGCGGGCGCGGAAGATGCATTAGCGCAAGAGCCCTCCTCGTCAATTCGGAGCGTTATGGGAAAAAGGGATCATGCAGAAGAGACGAGACTTCCTGAAGCTTGCAGCCATGTTATCCGGGGCTGCCGCGTTCTCCGGATTTGTTCCTGAGTCCATCCAAAAGGCATATGCAATTGACCCGGAACCCGGTTCCACTTATCGCGACGCCGAGCACATAGTCATTCTGATGCAGGAGAACCGCTCCTTCGATCACGCTCTCGGCACGCTGCGAGGTGTTCGCGGCTTTAACGACCCGCGTGCAATTCGGCTGGCCAACGGCAATTCAGTTTTCGTACAAATGGACAGATCCGGCGCTTCCTATGCGCCGTGGCGGCTGGACATCAAAGATACGCGCATCACCTGGATGGGTTCGATTCCGCACTCGCGAAATAGCCAGGTCGATGCATGGAATCAGGGGCTGCACGACGATTGGATGGACGCCAAGCGGTCGCACAATCCCGAATATGCCGATGTTCCCATGACAATGGGGCATTACACGCGAGAAGACCTGCCCTTTTACTACGCGCTCGCGGATGCGTTTACCGTGTGCGACCAGCACTACTGCTCAGTGATGAGCAGCACCACGCCCAACCGCTGTTATTTCTGGACGGGAACGATCCGGGACCGGCAGAGCGACGACTCCAAGGTTTTCATCAGAAACGAGGAGATCGAGCGCGGCGGCATGATCTGGAAAACTTATCCGGAGCGGCTGCAGGAGGCAGGGATCAGTTGGAAGTTTTATCAAAACGAGTTGACTAATTCAGGGCTTGCGGATGAAGACGACATCTGGCTGGGGAATTTCGGTTGCAACCCGCTGGAGTCTTTTGCCGCGTACCACATTGAGGCTTATCCAGGATTTGCGCGAGAGCAGCATCTAAGGAGTGCGGAGCTCACCGATGAGATGGCCAAGTTGAATGAAGAGATAGCCGGGCAAAACGACCCACATGCGGCGGCCCGCCTGCGCACGCGCTTGGCGGATACAAAGACCCGTATTGCAGAGTGCCGTGCTGCTCTCGTCGATGCGCGGGAAGCGCGAAACCGGCAACTCACGGAGGCGCAACGCGCACTGCACAATGCGGCTTTCGTGACGAATGCCGGTGACCGTCATTATCATGCGCTCGAGTCGCTACCATTTCGCGACAACGGTCAGAAACTCAGCATGGACGTTCCGAAGGGCGATATTTTCTATCAGTTCCGCAAGGACGTGAACGAAGGCAAGCTCCCGACTGTGTCATGGCTAACCGCACCGGAGAATTTTTCAGATCATCCGGTCTCGCCGTGGTATGGCGCTTGGTACGTCTCCGAAGCGATCGACATTTTGACGAAGGATCCCGAGATCTGGAAGAAGACGATTTTCATTCTTACGTACGATGAAAACGACGGCTACTTCGATCATGCACCTTCGTTTGTGGCCGCAGACCCGAAGCGCCCATCGACCGGCGGTTCGTCGCCCGGCATTGATATGGGGATCGATTACACCTACAAGGAAGATGAACTGGTGCAGGGTGTTCCGGAGCGTGAAGCGCGGACAGGGCCGATCGGGATGGGCTTTCGTGTACCAATGATCATCGCTTCTCCCTGGAGCCGTGGCGGCTGCGTGAATTCGCAACTGTTTGATCACACCTCGACTTTGATGTTCTTAGAGCAGTTTATACAGAACAAGTTCGGCAAAGCGGTGCGAGAGGAGAACATCAGCGCGTGGCGGCGCGCCATCTCTGGAGATCTGACCTCCGCGTTCCGCCCCTACGACGCAAAAGCGCTGGAAATTGGTTTTCTGGATCGCGACAAGTTTGTCGTGAGCATCCAGAAGTCGCGGTACAAGGAAATCCCGTCGGATTACCGGAAGCTCAATCCGGAGCAGATCGACGATATCAATCGCGATCTCAGTCACTCCCCCTTCACATCCCACCAGGAGGCGGGTATACGGCCGGCATGTGCCCTTCCTTATGAACTCTATGCGGAAGGGGCGTTGAGTGCAGACGGCTCCAGCTTTGAATTGGCGATGACCGCGTCGAACCGGGTGTTTGGAAGCAATGCGGCGGGTGCACCGTTTAACGTATACCTGCGTAACTTGAAAGATGAGCCGGCGGGAGAGTCAGGCATGCGGGTAGCAACCTATGCCCTCAAAGCGGGAGATACCCTGCGCGAACAGTTCCCGCTGACTCTGTTTGCGGACGCAAACTACTCGATCGATGTGCATGGGCCGAACGGCTTCTATCGCTCGTTCACAGGCAATGGTGCTGCGGGAAACATTCTGGCACGAACGGAGTACGAACGCACTGGCGGGCAACCGACCGGCAATTTGAAGGTGTACCTGCATCACATCACTGATAAGCCGGTGATGGCCCACATTCAGGACAACTCTTACAAAGCCGAGGCGGTTAGGAAGACGATTCGCCCCGGAGACGAGGAATCTGCCGTACTGAATCTCGAAAAGAGTTACGGCTGGTATGACTTTACCGTGAAGTTGGAAGGCTCGGAATCCGAAGCCCGTTTTGCCGGACGTGTGGAGACCGGAAGAATGAGTTTTAGCGATCCTTTGATGGGTGGAGTCGTGTAGGTTTGAGGCACTCCTGGGGTATTCGGCGGCAATGGCCTACGGTTGCGGCCAGTTGGTTTTCTAACCGTTCTTATCGTTGGTAGCGGCCGCGTCGTTGCGCGAACCGGGAGGATGAACCGCGATATGCTTCGGACGGCCGTAGGATTTGGGCGCCTTGGATGCAAGAAAGCGCTGGCTCGTATTGCCCACCAAACTCATCGGGTCGTTTTAGCCATTCAGGCTTCTATGGCGGTGAGGGTGGGATTCGAACGCTGGTGCACCATTGAAAACAGTCAAGTTATTGATTTTGCAACCGCACACAATGCGTAGAACGCATCCAGGAACGATTTCATTACGATCCTATTGCGATCGCCCAAAGAAGGCTCGCGCCGCTGCCGCGAGAGAGGATGCGTCCACGGGCCGTAAACCTTTCGCGCGTACCAAGCATCCATTCGTCGCGATGTCAGTTTCCGTGAACCCGGTTTAACTGGCCAATCATGATGCCCGCTTGAATCTGACTGTATTTGAAATGTGAAGGTTACGTGCGCGTTGCACAGATTGGAACCAGTTAAACCGAAAATAACTCGCCAAACTGCTTGATTAATAAGCGCTTGCGCTGAATTTGAAGGTGACGCAGATTTGGCCGGTTATTTTATGTTTCGCAAGCATTGTCGGAAACAACGGCAAACATTGTATCCACGTCCCTGGCGATCCGGGCAGAAGCCCACCGGCCGGCATCCGCAAATAGGGCGCTTCGCAACAAGTGGTCCTGCGGAGAGGTTACTGATTGCCGGGCGACAACGCGGAAGTTGTATCACCGTGTTCGCTGCTGCAACCTATAAGCATGATCGGTCGAGGAGCCCTGCGACGCGCAACTGAACCCCAACTTTAGGAGCATCGAAGCAAAGCCTGTCCAAGAGGAACTATTTGTCAAATCCCTATCAAGAGGATAAGCTTCCAGCGCGGAGCTCCGGCGTCGTTGGCGATCTTCATTGCCTCGCGAACCAGTGCCGACGTAATGCCACGTGCGCAAAGGCCACCGCAGACAAGTAAAAGCACGAGATACAGCAGACGGGCAGGTCGTCTACGCGATTTAGAAAGGAGGTCCGATTCAGGTAAGGGAGACAATCGCGCGGGGATAGTTGGCACTACCCAACGGCCGTGTCGGCATCTAAGAGGGAAAAATCGAAAATAGTGAATGGGGCGATAGTTCGTCACTTCCGAAAGACACTTTCGAGTAAGGGCCGCTGCATCCGTTCGGCGAGGTCGGCAAAGGCTGATCTTAACGCCCGTGGGTCCTCGATCCACGGAAAGTGGCCGGCTGATTCGATTAGCCGGTAAATCACGCCGGATGTGGAGCGGTACATCGCCGGGCTTGCCCTCCTCAGCTCGTCCGCTTATCCTGTTCCCCGGACTAACTTCCTTTGATGCTTTGAACCCAAAAAGCTATATCACTGGCCGAATTTCATCGGCATGTCCGTTTTCTGACCTGATTCACGCATGAGTAAGTAGAGCGTGAGTCAGGTAGAGCGCCAAGTTTGCAATTGCTCAGGTTCGGACATATAATCTCCGTTACCCAATATTCGAGGAGGAATCATGCGCGAGAAAAAAGATGTCGCTTCGACGGGCGAGCAGGTTCGCTTTTGGTCATGGCAGGCAGTCGAGATGGGCTTTGTTTTGTTGGCAATGTGCTGCGCAGGGATACGCGCTAATGCTGCCGAAGGGCGGTTCATCGCCAACAATACGCCCGGTTTTATAGCCACGGCGAAGAATCTTGGTCCGGAAGACCCTTCCGGGATTATCGATGTCACGATCTGGCTAAATCTCCGCAACCGTGAAGAGTTTGACTCGCTTGCAAAAGACCTGTATGACCCCAACTCGTCCCATTACCGCCAATGGCTCACGCGTGCCGAGTTCGCGGCCAAGTTTGCACCCACAGCGCAGGAGGCCAAAATCGTCGAAGAATTTCTTTCATCGCACAACCTCCCAGTAGTCGCCGTGGGTCCCGAAAACGGTTTCGTGCGGGCGCGCGGCACGGTTGCTGACGTGAACAAAGCATTTGGAGTGCACATTAGCAAATTCGAGATGAATGGCGAGACGCATCGCGCCAATACCAGCGATCCTTACGTGGAGGGCCCTGCCGCGGCGCTGGTCCGATCGGTTTCCGGGCTGGACGACCTGAAGTTTGAGCACCCGCTCGCCACACGGACGAATCACCCATTTTTGAAGGGCGTGCCGCCGCAAGAAAGCACTGGAGCTGATCTGCAATCCCCAGCCTCTGCCGCCGATGCGTCGTTTTTCAGCAACCAATGCTTCACTGCCCCAAGGACCGAGAGCTTCACGACAAACGGTGGGTTCCCGAAAGCCACATACACGGGCAATGGCTACTATGCTCCGAACGATGGGCCTGGTTGCGGTTACACGCCACCGGAGATTCATACTGCCTACAATTTGACCGAGCTGTATAAAGAGGGATACGACGGAACGGGGCAAACGATCGTCATTATCGACTGGTGTGGCTCGCCCACCATTTTGCAAGATGCCAACGCTTTTTCCGCGCGATTTGGGCTGCCGCCGCTGAACTCATCCAACTTCCAGATGATCGAGCATCCGGCAGCGCCCGCCTGTTCGGGCGTCAATCCTGAAATCCAGCTCGATGTAGAGTGGGCACATGCGATCGCTCCTGGCGCGAAGATCGATTTACTGATTGCAGGCTCCGGCTTGGTGACCCAAACCGACGAGGCGGAGTATTACGCTGTTCTCAACGGCCTCGGAAACGTGGTCTCCGGCAGCTATGGGCTCCCTGAACCTGATCTGCCATTCGCCGAGTTACTTAATCAGGGTCTGCTGAATGAGATTGCCGCGGCTTTTGGGGTCTCGGCGAATTTTTCAACGGGTGATGACGGAGACTTTTCCTTACTGACGGGTAAAGCAGTGTCCACGCCCGCTTCCACGCCCTACGCCACCGCCGTCGGGGGCGTTACTCTCGCTCTGAATGCAGACAATAGCATTCGTTTCCAAACGGGATGGGGCAACAACGACTCCTCTATTTTTAGTCTCTTTACGGGTGGGATTGTAGACCCTCCTTTCTCACTATTTCTCCAAGGTTCTGGTGGAGGCACGAGCTCTGTTTGGGGCCAATGGTACCAGACTGGGCCGGAGAAGACATGCCCCTCCAGCCGGCCATCCTGCCGTCAGACTCCCGATATCTCTTGGTTGGCCGACCCCTACACGGGTGCCGTGGTTATCTATACGGTTCCGCACATTTATCCGCCCCAGGTATGGAGCGTTGTAGGAGGTACGAGTCTGGCCTGCCCTATGTTTTCCGCTCTCTGGGCGATTGCAAACCAGGAAGCTGGCATGCCCTTGGGCCAGGCCGCGCCTTATCTATATTCAATGCCCAAAGGAACGATCACTGACGTGGTCCCGTACAGCTCAGGCACCAACGTAACCGGAACAGTTTACGAATCCAGCTCAAAGGAAACGCACTACACCGCCGCGGAACTCGCGGCTCCATTGTTTGGCACAACTAAGTTCTTAAGCGTGCTCTATGATTATCCGTTTTCACCAGGTGAGACGGACGTTATCACCTTCGGTACCGATTCAAGCCTCACGACCGGTCTCGGATGGGACAACGTCACGGGTTTAGGAACGCCAAACGGCAAGGCGTTTGCCGATTACTTCAACCCCGCGCATCTGGCGCCGTGATGCACTCACGGCTTTGCTGGCGCGGCGGCGCGCCGGCGGACTTTCGTAACGAGTGCATCGAAGCGGGAATCACCATGAAGCGATTTTAAATCGTGATCGCCGGCGATCGTGTCAGGAGTTGCTTCCACTTGATCACAGCATTGGCCAGATATGTCAGTGCTTCGTCGTGCTGCCCCGCATAGCTGCCGCGCAGGCGTACAGTGTGCGAGGTTGTCGAACCAGCCCTTCGAAAGGAAGAACGCTGCTTCTTGCTTCTGGTTGCAAGTCTGAATCGCTTCGCGAGCAACAGTTCTGTTCGCGTCGGCGTAGCCTGGTCCGTGAGATGCATGTACAAGCCGCGCTGCATATTCGCTGACTTTTCAGCGGTTAGCGGAATGCTCGCGGCCCTAGGGCGCGAGCGCCGATATCAAAGCCTCCATCGCGACACAGCTTCCCCGCTTCGCCAGCTCCGGCCTTTATTCACCGGTAATGTTCACCAGATTGCATGATCGAATCGCAGCGTGTTCGGATGGGTTCGGGCCGCCGAAGTGGCGATCGGGAGAGCGCCGTCTGCGAGACGAGACGTCGCCGCTTCCGGCGTAGCCGGGCCTTTCCACGCCTTCAAACGGCTCCGCCAAGATCTGCTTCGCGTCCTCGCTTGGCTCAAGTGTCACGCGGTTATCGGTCCGAGGCGCGAGCGCACGGATATCGAGAGTGCTTCGCGTTAAGCACAATTGCGCGCGCCTCGCCGGCGTAACGCGCCTTCAACCGCCAGATCGCGCTGCCAATCTGTTCATGACCTCCAGTGAGTCCAGGCGCTCCGGGCAGAGGACACGGCCGCCGGATGTCGAGCGAACTCACGGATCACCCTTCTCGGCGTCCTTGCTGGAATACTCGGCCCTTCATCGCTGCATAACGGCCGCTATCAGCCGTCCGGCATCGAACGCAGTGTGTCCGGGTGCTGCAGGGGTCCGAGCGCGCGCGCCTTGGATATGAAGCTCACGCGGAATATCTTCTCCACTCGGGCATATCGGAGCTTCATGCTGCAGAATAATCGCGAGCATGCTGATCGACCACGGTGTCCTCGTGCTGGTGCCCGAAAATCCGTTCTGAAGTTCCAGCGTTGGTTCCAGCAGCATCTGCGCGCGCGAGAGAGACCCAGACCGTCGTAGGTACCCGCCATGGTGTACATCAATTTGGCCTTTAGCTCCGGGTCAGTGCTCAGGCCAGTACCGATCTCCTTCGATGCTTTATCAGGAATCTCGCGGGCCGTGACTCTATTGCCTCGCGCTTCGCTTGGATTCGAGACCTTGAACATGCCGGGCAGAACGGGTAATGCGATCTGCGCGATCCCGCTCACGCGTAATGCGGCGAATCTCGAAGGCTTGCGCGACAGCAAAGGAGGCAAGTAGTACTAGCGCAGCAGCAGCCAGCGCGACACCTATGCGATGGCGACGGACGTACTTACGAGCGCGATAGGTAGTACTCGCCGGACGAGCGGTCACGGGCTCGTGGCGCAAATGCCGTGCGATATCGGCCGCAAGCTCTAATGGCGTGGCATAGCGCCGCGAACGATCTTTTTCGAGAGCCTTAAGAGTGATGGCGTCCAGATCGCCGTGTAACTGTCGTGCGAGTGTGGGAGGATCGGTGCCGCGGTTTTGTGCGGTTGTTGATGACTCCGCGCCCAGCGTGCGCAGTTTGGTACTCGGTTTCGGTGCATCCTGCTCTCGCAGCCGGCGTAGAATTTCATCGAACGGCAGTTTCTGGAAAACGAGCGGCAACGCACCGACCAGCAACTCATAGAGCACCACGCCGAGCGAATAGACATCAGTCCGCGTGTCGATGTCCTCGCCGCCCGAATCGGCCTGCTCGGGGCTCATGTACTCGGGCGTGCCTACCACGGCGCCAGCGCGCGTGAACATGGTTTCGGCGGTGAGCGGTTGCGAGATCGCTTTGGCGATGCCAAAATCGATGATCCTCGGTACCGGCTTGCCATCCACTTCGCTGACCAGAATGTTAGAGGGCTTAAGATCGCGATGGATGATGGCCTTCTGATGCGCATGCTGCACGCCTTCGCAGACGTGAATGAACAATTCCAACCGCTCGCGCGTAGTGAGCTTGTGCCGGTCGCAGTAGGCGGTGATGGGCACACCCGCAACGTACTCCATCGCGAAATACGGGTGTCCCAGCGAGGTCGATCCGCCGTCGAAAACCTTGGCAATAGTGGGATGATCCATGAGAGCCAGGGCCTGACGCTCGGATTCGAAGCGTCTCACCACCTCGCGCGTGTTCATCCCGGCCTTGATCAGTTTGAGCGCGACACGGCGGCGGACCGGCTTCTTCTGTTCGGCCAGCCACACTTCGCCCATGCCGCCCTCACCAATTCGCTCCAGCAGATGATAAGGACCAATGATGCTTCCGGAACCCGCTTCACTGGAATCCAGGGTACTCGTGATAAAGGCGGTTTCACCATCCTCGTTCCCAAGCGACAACCCGATGACCCCGGCCTCCTCGCGTATAGCCGCCCTTAGATGGCCGCCTGCGCTTCTGTGGCACGAAAGCAGGGCCTCGACTTCCCGGCGCAACTCTGGATCCGTAATACCCGCTTCATCAAGCACTTGAACACGCTGATCCGGTTCGCACTCCACTGCGCGATTGAATAGCGCTTCGATCTGCACCCAACGGTCTCGTTTCATGGGTGCCTGCCCTCCTGCATTTCGTGGTACAGCCACGCTTCCGCCATAGTCAAATCGCGGCGGATGGTTTTGGTTGATAGACTGCAGTGTTTCGGCGATCTCCTCGATCGATAAGCCGCCGAAGTATCGCAGTTCGACCGCTTTGCATTTTCGTGGATCGATTTCTTCCAATGCTTTCAGGCCGCTGTCGAGCGCCAGGAGATGAGTGCCCCGTCCATCAGGGACGGCAATCGCCTCTTCCAGGCGAGGCTTTGCGGCCGCCCCGCTTGCCAGCTTTGCCGCCGACGCGCGTGGTCAACCAGGATCTGGCGCATCAGCCGCGCTGCTATCGCGAAAAAGTGTGAGCGATTTTGCCAGGCCGGAGTCACAGCTTGATCCACCAGCCGCATGTACGCTTCGTGGACGAGCGCGGTTGGTTGCAGGGTATGGTCCGGACGTTCGTTCCTGAGGTAACCTGCGGCAAGTTTTCGAAGCTCGGCGTAAACGCGCGGCGTGAGATCGTCGAGGGCTTGCCTATCACCGCTCGCCCACTGCGCCAGGAGCGCCGTTATTTCATGGCTGGCAGATATGGCTACTGTCCCGCCTTGTTGCTGTATTAATTGCCCTGTGAGTTCCAGGTAGTATATCACCGCATGTTGCTGTTGCGTCAATTTTTGATCGACCCGCGCTTCTTTATGCAACGCGCGCTGTCTACGTTATCCCACCATGTCCAGCTTCTCGGGCTGCTCGTTCCCTCGCGCGGCGTTGTCTGCAGTGCTTCCTTGGTATCGGCGCGATAGGGATCGCGCGGGCGATGGCGCGCCCGCTTCAGCGTAGAACTCAGCCATCACCGACCAGGAGCGGGATGTCATCAGTACTTGCGCGTCTCATTCGGTGTCCTCAAGCACGGGACTACAGTACCTCGGTTTGAGCGTATCGCACAGAATGTATGGATTAGATCGTTTGTAATGGCGCAAAGTAGATAAATCTCTGCTCACTGGCCAAAAAGTCGGGATTTGAGACACTGAACGGCAGCGGCAGCGTTCTCTTCGTCAACGGAATCGTGACCAGGCTAGGGTCTGCCGGCATGGAAGCGGCGGTTCGACCATCATTTCTCGTCGGGCTCGATACCGATCCGATGATTTACAGCAGATCGGAAGCGTTGCTTGCAGCCAAGGTATTGTTCGGTTGTCTGTACGCTGATGTGGCCAAGTAAGAATTGGATCTGTTCCAACTCGCCGCCCCCTTCGTGACATAGGCGGGCCCACGTGCCTCAAATCATGGGGCGCAATCTTGCCGAGTTCACTGCGCATCGCGTATTTGCGAACGACGTGCCAGATCACTTTTTCAGTGATCTTTTCTCCCCATACAGTTCCGTACTTTGTCACGCAACGCAATAACGACCCGGATTCGATTTGAGCCGCCTCAGTCCAGTGATCGATGACACTCTTGACCCAGTCCGGAACGGGCACGGATCGAATATGGCCACCTTTGCCGAACAGATCGACGATGGCCCAGTGATCGTCCCGGCGCTGAAAATGTTCCAATGTGAGCTGAGCGGCTTCAGGGCGCCGCAGCCCGCACCCGAGCAACAGCGCAAGAATGACACGATCCCGTTTGCCGATCAGCGTTTCTCCGTCTGGGCAATTAAGCATGTTCTTCGCTTGTTGTGCGCTGAGCCAGTTCCCGAGCCGCACGCCCAAACGCTTCGCGCCCCTGACACGGCGAATACCGGCGGCCAGGTCCGGGCTGAGCAATCCGACATCGGCAGCTTCGTACGCGAGCCCGCGCACGGCTGCTAACCGCAAATTGATTGTCGCTGGGGCTAGATGCTTCGCTTCCAGCTGGATGCGATACCGAAGCACGACTGTCTTGTTGAATGCGATACGCGGCTCCGAGCAGTACCACGCGATGAAATCATCGATCGCAATGCGATACGCTCGTTGCGATTGCGGCGAATCCAAGGTATTTAGAACGGACACTTTCGTATGGTCCAAGTCAGGAAGCCGAAGCACGCGCTTCGGAGCACTCTTCGGCTTTGATTTTGATCGCTTCATCGGGGGCAGGCCTCCTCACCCGCTTCCGATGAGCGTCTACCATTTCAATGTCCCCAAACCCGGTTTTTCATTCACAGAGCCCAAGCTCGGTAAACACATTGCGTACCGCGGATGTATCGCGTGGGCGGCGTAATTTCCGATATCGGCACATTTTGTCCAGTGAGCCAAGTATCCAGTAAATATGGCGTTTACACACGAGCAATCGGCAAAAGTGGTGCAGGTCACACCGGGCTGTTCCGCTACTGTTTGAGAGCGAATTCTCTTCGGCTGTGACGGCGCGACGTGACTTCAGGGTCAGCTCAAAGTCGCGCGCCCGATCAGAATAATACCGACCGTGTATGCGGCGAACATGATAACGATCAGCCGACCTGTGCCAGCAGGCGCTCCCTTGAATTCGCGCCAAACGAATACGCCCCAAAGAGCCGCAATCAGCGTGGCGCCTTGTCCCAGGGCGTACGAAATGGCCGGTCCTGCAACGCCCGATGCGATCACGTTCAGACCTAGCGCGAACATCCAGATGAGTCCACCAAGAATACCGGGGATGTGTAGACCGGGCCGGGCGCTCCAGAATTCGCTCATGCGTGAATGACGCGATCGCATGAACCAGCCGTTGATCGGTACGCTGCTCGCCAGAACGCCAATTCCAAAGAAGAGCAGCGCCGTGTATGGCGTCAGGAGTCCCGCCTGGATCGGCTGCGTATTGAAGGCGCGTGAGATGGAGCGCATCAGTTCGGGATAAAAGAAGCCCATCAGCAGGCCGGCAATGATCGCGAACAGGAGTCCGGAGCGTTGCGCACCCGCTGCTTTCTGCGACCCGCGCCGGTGAGCGAGGGCGGAAACGAAGATTGCCACAAGGATGAGCGCCACTCCGGAGCCGAGGAACACAACGTCACCTTTTGGCGTCTGTACGTAGCTGGCGGCGGTACCGATGATCAGCGCGAGGCCGATCCCTACCGGAAACGCAACCGACATGCCGGCCGCATCGATAGCAGCAACCAGCAGGATGTTTGCCAGATTGAAGAGCGCGCCTCCCGCGATTGCGGTCCAGATGGCACTCGCAGATGCTGTTGCCAAATTCGCGAACGAAGGCATGCCGGCAGACCCTGCAACGCCGAGTGTGACGAAAAAGAAAAAGCCGGCGATCGCAACTCCCACCGCATAATCCCAATAAAACAACTCGAACGGCCAACGCTCCTTACCCGCGAGTTTCTGCGTGTTTGCCCACGAACCCCAGCCAATCATCGTGAGAATGCAAAAGAAGATGGCGACACCGGGACTGTTAACGGTGAACATTTCTTGCTATGTGAGCGCGGACCGCAGCTGCAGAAATTCCTGGACGGACGCGAGATCCGGAATAGACGGGATGGCGCCGGGCTTTGTTACTGACAGGGCAGCGGCCGCGTTCGCGAATCGCGCGGCCTCCTCAATACTTGCTCCCCGAGCTAAGAAAGCGGCCAGAGCACCATTGAACGTGTCACCCGCGGCCGTAGTGTCGATGGCTTCCATCGCGAATCCCTCCACAGAAATCGCGCTCTCTCCATCCGCTACCAAGCAGCCCGCGGCGCCCATTTTAACGATTACTGATTGCATACCCCGGCTCTGTAATGTCCGAGCCCCCTCGGCAGCTTCGGCAAAATCCGCGGGTGCCTCTGAGTTCTCCAGCAAAATAGCTGTTTCAGTTTGGTTTGGCGTAAGAATGGTGATGAACGAGAGCAGTTCGTCCGGTAAGGCTCGTGCCGGTGCTGGATCTAAAATCGTGATCACTCCTCGTTTGTGAGCGGCGCGGCAGGCCGCAGATACAGCTCCAAGCGGGGTTTCAAGCTGGCACAGCAAAATATCGCCGGCCTGCATCTCTTTGACGGCTTGCAAGGCGAATGCTTCCGATACGTCGGCGTTTGCGCCCGCCGAGATCACAATCAGGTTTTCGCCACCTGGCAGGACGAAGATGATTGCTACGCCCGTGGGTTCCGTGGAAGCGTATATAAGGTCCGTTTGTACACCCACTGTTTGCAGTTCGCCGAGAATGCGTTGGGCGAAGAGGTCGATTCCCACTTTTCCCGCCATTCGGACGTTGCCCCCCAGCTTCGCTGCTGCGCAGGCTTGATTCGCCCCCTTTCCTCCGACGTACATGGCCACGCCGCCGCCCTGTAACGTTTCGCCGGGCATCGGCAGGCGAGACACTCGTTGGACCAGATCGATGTTCAGGCTGCCGAGAACGACAATCCGCCTCATTGCGCATCCATTACACAACGGAATCCAGCTGTCCCGGAACGATCGTAACTGGGCGCCATCAGCAGTAGCTTCCCATGTTGGTCATTTCTATATGCCTGCGGAAAGTACCAGATAGAGCCTTGCGGCTGATAGTAACTACCGCCACGCAAGATTCCTCCGCGTGTATGTTCATCCACATACTCATCCGTCCATTGCCAGACGTTCCCCACTAGATCCATGACACCGAAAGAGCTCGCGCCTTCGGCATGCGCACTGACGTCGTCGGGACCGTGCAACACGCGCGAAGTATCTGGGACGGGCACAGCCGATGGGTTCCATTCATTGCCCCAGGGATATTTGCGTCCGTCCGTACCCTCGGCGGCGTACTGCCATTCCCACTCATGCGGCAGGCGTTTGCCTGCCCATTTCGCATACGCTCGGGCGTCTTCAATCGACACCCATGTTACAGGTTTATTAGCCCAGCCATCGGGATAGCTCCCGTTCTTCCAATCGCGGAGAAAGTTTAAGCTGTCCGCAGGTTTGTAATTCGTTGCCTGCAGGAATTTTTTGAATTGCGCGTTCGTGGCGGGGTACTTATCGATATAGAACGGTTTGATTTCCATTTGGTGTTCATGGAAACGGCGTGGCATGTCCTCCCACGGATATTGCACGTCGACCCCGATGTCATCGAAGCCTTCGATCTCAATTCCTTGCACTTTGAACAGATAGGGGCCGCCGGAAATCTTGATCATGCCTTCTGGTGTGCTGGAAGGAGCAGCAGTTGCTGCAATATCTACCAGGTTTTGTGGGAGCGTTTTCCATTCATCTGAGAAACTCGATAGCGGCGAAGACGTAATCTGCTTCATCGTGCTCAGTAGCTGACCGATGTGTGACTCGGGCTCACCATGGGTGGCCAAGATCGCGCCATAGCCGTGGGCTTCCAGAGGAAAGGACAAGACGGCTTGGCCGTTATCGATTTCCGGTTTCAGTTTGACACCGTGGTACAGGTCAAAATACCGCATGCCGTTTTCTTCAGGAACGGCCATCTGCCTGGTGTTGATGTCGTACTCGTTTCGGTTCACGATTGTCCAGAGGGTGTCACTAGCGCGTCGCCAGCGGCTGGCGTAGACGCCATACATCTTCATTGGATAGAAGGGTTCCCATCCTTTGCTAATGAGGAAGGGAGCGACCGCCCGCTCGATCATGCCGACGCGGCGCGTAGCCTCGCCATCCCGCGGAGTGATGCCGTTCCAGATACCCCAAATATTTTCCCAACTCTCCCAGCCCTCACCGTTGAAGAATGCATACTGCAGGTCGTCCGTTTTGTGGCGAGCCCAGCGATCGGAGATGTTCACCATGTGACGGGTTTCGAGCCAGCGGAAGCGGTCCACGCCGGGAACGAAATTGAATTGACTAACGTATTGGCCCCACGTCATGACGTTCCAAGCCAACGCCTCATCGGAAGGGCTGCCTTCCGGCTCGAATGCGAGTGGGTGGCCGAGCTTTTCGGCTGCTTCTGAGAAAACCCGCGGTACTCCGTCCTGCGTATCGCCGTTGATCCCATCGACGTCGATCTCCTTCATGAGTTCGGCTATTGCCTGCGGCCATGGCTTGTCCGGGTCCCGCGTGCCCTGGTCCCACATCATCATGGGAAAGAGGACGCGGACACCGCGGCGGTGAAAATCCGCGACCATTTGCCTCACCCCGGCAATGCCGCCGGGCATGCTGGCCACCATGTCCAATTGGTTCCGGTCGTCGATGCCCATATTGGGATAAGTGGGCCATACCAAAACGGCATCAATGCCGCCATACCGCTTGTTAAGGTCATCCAGATAGCGGTCTACTGTATATTTGCCCGCTACCGGATCGTAGAAGTAACGATCTTCGACCATCATCTGCGGCTGAATAAAACTGCTCTGGGTCCATTTCAGCGCAGGTTCGCCGTAGCGCCAGTCGTCAATTGTCAGTCCGGTTCGAATGGACCGCTCGAAACGCCAGTGCTCAATGTCTTTCAGCCACGTATCATGGGTTGCCGCCGTGCATGGAACGTACTCGCCTTCCCAGGCAGGCCTCAAGGTCAGACATCCTGGCGCAGGAATCAATTGGCCCTTCGGCGCATATTTCGTGTCTTGCGATGGCGAGGGCCAAGCTAGCAGGATAATCAGGCAACTACATAAGTGAATGCGAGACATGGTTGGCTTTCTCTGAAATGACTGAGCGATCCGCAGACAGCTCGAGAACTTCAAATCCATAGGCGGGCAGGTTGAGGAGGAGTGGGTTCTGCCAACTGAGCGTACGTCCATCCCTCATTCGGCGCAGATCCCCTTGTGCGACTCCACTTACCTCGATTCTGATGTCCTGAGGCGATGCTTTTAGGTTGAAGACCGCAAGCGCGCGCAGGGCAGTGGCGGCATCCGAGAGTAGTACCGCGTAGTGGCTCGCGTCCCTAGGCATCGGCAGCTGCCGTCGCAGCGCGGCCTGCTGAAGCGCGGGATGGCGGTCTTTCGCAGCCAGGATGTGTCTTGATTCGGTGTCCAGATCCAGGGCGCCCTTCTCATCAAATAACACCAAATCGGCGAGCCACGCGACTAGCGCGAGCGCAAGGTGCGTTCGCGCAACATCGCTCAACACAGGTGGCGGAAAGTAGAGTACACCGCCCGCTTCGACTACCCGATCATGGTAGCCACGGAGTGCGGACTCGATCACCCGCGCATCGCACGCTTCGATTGCCGAACGGATGACATTGGTCCTCTCCCACCAGATGCCGAGGCCATAATCGGTGACTGAGTTGAAACCGCCCTCCGTGATCCACGCGACCGGATCTTCATAAAACCCGCCCCCGCCTTCCGGTTGCGCGTACCCGACGTGTGCTCGAATGATGTCGGTGATGCAATTCCGGACCAGGCTCCAGGTGATGTTGGCGTACCAATTTACGGCGTCGACGACTATACCGTCGATACCGGTATTCATCCAAAAATCAACGATACGCTTCGCCTCCTGCTGCCATTCGGGCGCACCCCAATTAAATTGGGGCAAGCGAACAGACTTACCCTGATCATCGCAGCCGCTCCACTTACTCCAGTAGTAGTGTTGCGCTCGTTCGCTCCACACCCACACTTCCGACTTCCGGGCGTCGTACTGGGGTAGCCTCGTAGGACAAACCATGAAATAACTATCGTTCCGGCCCGGAGGCGGGGCATCGACCGAGTTACTCCACAGAAACCACCGCGCCTCCCCGGCATCGTGGCCCTGTCGGATCTCGTCGCATGCCTTCAGAAAGAACGGCGCTTCTACGCTGGAATATCCGAGGTTTGTGAAGATGGTCACGGCTAGCTTCCTGCGATGAGTCAAGCTAACAAGGCGGCGGAAATCGCTCATCGTGCCGATCTTCGGGTCAATTATGAAGTAATCTTTGGTGTCCAGCCCATTGAAGCTTTTGCCGCCGTACGAAGGCGCAAAGACTTCGATCGCAGAAACCCCTGCTCCCGCCACGTTTGCCAAAGTGCGGCTGCACGGCTCGGGAGACAGCGGAAGCTGCGGATATCCGCGATCTGCCGTTAGCGCAACGCGCAGAATAGAAGAGGCCTGTCGGAACCAGCCCACAGCTGGAAATGTCTCTTGAGATGGCTCTGCTTGAAGTTCCTCGCATGCCGCGCTGAGCAGCCGCAGAGTGCCGACCGATAGCAGTGCATCACGCCTGGTCATCGCGTCGTGGTGATCCCACTCGATTCAGAAGTGAATCTTCGCGCCTGCTTGCAGAATGCGCGCATCGCGGCTGCCTTCTACCTGCCCGAACGGAATATTCCCGTCGTAGATATCCAGCGGATACACAATGGAAACGCTTGTCCATTGCGGATGGTTTAATGCATTCAAGAAGTCCGTTCGGAAATCCAGCTTGAATCGCTCGCTCAAGTTGAACGTCTTCGACGCGGAGATGTCCGAGTTGATATACCCCGGACCGAGGATCAGGCCAGGCATTGCGTTTCCCGGAACTCCGTTTGGAGGTGCAAAGAATGCAGCCGTGTTGAACTGCTGTTGGAACGTCTTGCTGAAGTGGCCGAGGTCAGGATCAGCCCCCGAAACGATACCCATCAGAGCGGGTCCATTGGGGCTGCCGCTGGAGGTGCCGCTCGCATTAATCGGAGTGAGCCCGCCGCCGGACTCAAGGGTAGTGATGGTCGAAACCTGCCAGCCCGTCAGGGCTTCGCGAGCGAGCGCACCCCACCCTTTCCCGTACCCCGGATTCCAGACCGCAGTGAACACAAAACGCTGTGGGTGGTTGTTGTCGGCCATGCCATAACTGCCGTTCAGGTTGTAAATCCAGTTTTGGTTTGCATCGGCAGTGGTATAACGGGTCGCAAGAACCTTCGAGAAGGTGTAATTTGTGTCGATGCTGAAGCCGTGCGACATGCGCTTTTGATATCGCAGAATCAGTGCATTGTAGTTCGTGCTTAGACCCGGATTAAGGTAGTAAATCGTACCGAAATTCCCGTTGTTATTCGGGGGTGGCGCCGCGGGGTTGTTCAAGGGAGGGAGATTCGATCCTTGGAACCACAGTCCATTTCTTCCCATGTCGCCGTCATAAAGGATCTGCGCCACGGAATTCGAGGTGACCTCGAATTGCAACCCGGCTTGATACCGCTGGTATCGCGGAACCACATTGGACTGGTTACTGAAAGTGTAAACCGTTGGGTAGTCTGTACCCAGAATGCCTGTTCCCTTGCCATAGCTGATCGGGTAGGTACCTGGCGCGACCGTCGGTGCAACCGGGAAGGTCTGATTGATACTCAAACACGGACTGCTAGTCGAGCCGGGAACGCAACCCGGCGAACTCGTGAGATTTTCTCCCACGAAATAACCGGGGATGCCGTTTAGCGCATTCCCGACGTTGCCCGAAATCTGGCCGCCTCCTTCATCGTAGAAGATGCCGTAGCCGGCACGGAAGACGAGCTTCGATGTGATCGAATACGCAACACTTAGCCGGGGCGCGAAATTCGTTTTCTTGGCGCTCAAGAAGTGCTGAGGAACACCGGGGGCAAGACCTGGAATTTGTAGCTCCCAGTTCGGCACGCTCTGATTCACGAGGGCGCAGCACAAGTCATTTGGAGCGTAGATCGGAATGATCAGGTCATATCTAAGTCCGAGTGAGACGCTCAGCTTCTTGTTAACCTGAATCCGGTCGTTCGCATAAGAGCCCCAGTAGGGAAACCGGACGTCTAGCTCGGGTGCAAATTGGTCGCCGCCCGAAATCTGGTAACGCTGGTGAATAGTTTCTGGTAAGCCGAGGAGCAAGTCCGCAAAGCCGTTGCCTCCTACGCCATTTGAGCTGGTCATGTAAGTGGCGGGACATTGGCCGGCGATGTAGTTATATACGCAACCGAAGGAAAGATACCGGTTGAAATCCCAGTCCGTCTCGCCTTTAAAGAACCAGTTCATGCCGAAGGTGAAATTGTTTATGCCATGTACCCAGGAGACGTTGTCGGAAGTTTGAACGATTGAGTTTGCAGCTTGAAAAACCTCTGGCAGCCCTGCCGAGGCGTAACCGGAAACATACACCTGGAAAATGCCCTTATTCAGTCCGGTTCCGGTGTTGCTGAAGATGGTGTTTAGCGGATTACTCGATCCGTTCAGCAGCGAAAACTCGGCTGGCGTTGCGGTCGTTAGGCTTCCCCGGCCGATTCCGAAGATGAATTCATTGGTCAGTGTGGGCGTGAAGATGTGAGCGTCATTGACCGAAACCAGCCAGGACTGATCCTGATTGTTGTTGTTGTAATCGGGGAAAATCCCACCGGTATTGTGATCCGAGCCACTCTGCTTGGAAACAGTTACATACAAGCTGTTTGAGTCGGAGATGCGGTAGTCATAACGGCTGTCAAAGTGGTAAACCGAATCTGCGTGAAATGCGTTGGCGATGTAATCGTAGCCGTTAGCCAGATTGGCTGCCGAATACGCGTTGGGATTCGGCCATATGCTTGCGAGCGCCGCTGCTTGCTGACTGATCCTGGTAGGGGGGATGATGTTGCCCGGGAATGCCTTTCCCGTGGTTGGATCATAGATCTGGGTCCCACTCAGACAATTGCCGTTGCTGTCAAACCCACCGGAGCAAAGGTCGCTAAAATTACCGTTCTTTTCGGCTTGAGTGGGTACCAATCCGGTTGTGGCGGGCAGGCCATCGCGGTCAAGCTGTTCCTCATAGTTGACGAAAAAAAACGCTCTGTCCTTGAGCTTCTCCCAAACGTGCGGAATGATGATCGGTCCGCCCAGCCCACCTCCAAACTGATTTCGTCGCACCTCGCCCTTTGAAAAGATGCCAATCTCCTCTTGGTAGGGATTAATCGCGTTTAGCGCGTCGTTCTCCAGGTAATCGTAGGCCTGCCCATGAAACTTGTTCGTGCCTGCGCGGGTAGACACTTCGAACGTGGAGATATCGTGGCCGCTGGCCGCGCTGAAATCGTCAACGGCGATGCGCATATCCTGTATTGCGTCCGGCGAGGGTGCATAACTGATATAACCCACATAGTTCTCTGTGGCGTTAATGCCATTAATGTAATAGCCGTTGTCTGCGGGCGTGTTCTCAAACTGCCCGCCGACGTTGTACTGCTCACCTCCGAAAGCGTAGTTCGCTCCAACCGCGTAAGTGCCGCTGGTATTCACGTTTGCCTGAGGGTAAGTCGAAATGCCGGGCACCAGTGCGGCCAACGCTGTATAGTTGCGTCCGTTAATCGGCAAATTCTGGATCTGTTGCATGTCGATGTTTTGGTCGAGTTCAGCCCGATCCGTTTCCAGCAGCGGCTGCGCCGCCGTGACTTCAACTGTCTGCTGCACACTGCCCGTCTGGAGTTTCACATCCATCCTGGCATTCTGCTGAGTGCTCAGTTGGATGGGAGACGAAAGGGATTTCTGGAAACCCGGCACATCAACGCTCACCTGATAGCTTCCGATATTGAGCTGCGTAAAGCTGTATTGACCATCGCTGTTGGTCTGAGCGGTTGTAGTCTTATGTTGCTGGAGGTCCGTGAGCCTAACGGTGGCATTCGGTACCACCGCGCCCGTCGGATCTGTCACTGTGCCGCTAATAGAACTCCGCTGTGTAAATTGCGAGGCAGCAGGAATACTACCAAGCAAGGCGAGGAATGTGTATGCGGCGATTCTTAACTCCGACAAGCAAGCCCCTTTGAATGACTTCTGAGTGGAAAATAGCACGAGCAATTGAAGCGGTTCAAGAGAAATCTTCTGGCCTCGCATTTTTCCCGATAGCAGCTCACGCCTGTCGTATGTCGGTGCCGCCGGGCAGAAAGAATGACTCTCATAGCGCGCGTGTAATCGACTCGGGAATACCCGTGTTTGCCTCGGCCGCTCGCCTGCTGGTCGGCTGCGGCTCTAGTGCGTTGTTCTGATTACGCACAGAGCACTGCAGTGCGATATCTTGTGACTCGGAGGTCAATCCAACGAAGGCCAATCCCTCGGGTCCGATGATTGCGATTTGGACCGCGCTTCTGCTGGGGTATTCTTCCGTCATTTACGCTCAACAAAGTTCGCCGATACCGCATTCGAGTTCTTGGCGGGACGAGAGGAATAGCTTCGTTGGAGACCTCGCTTGCCGTCCCTGTCATGAAGACAGATTCTCTTCCTATCAGGCGACGGCTCATCACCGTACTTCAAGGCTGCCGGACGTAACCTCGATCGCAGGAAGCTTCACGGAAGGCGACGACGCGATGAAGACGTTCAACCCGGAACTTACTTTTCTGATGGAAGCGCGGAACGGTCATTTTTGTCAAACTGCGATCTGGCGAAGGAGCGGGCACACCACAAAGCATACGGAGCAAATCGATCTTGTAATTGGCTCCGCTACGAAAGGCCAAACATATCTTTATTGGAAGCAGAATGGACTCTTCGAGCTTCCGGTATCGTATTGGACGCAACTTCACCAGTGGGTTAACAGCCCCGGATATGTAGACGGATCGGCAGATTTTGACCGACCGGTGCTACCGCGTTGCCTGGAGTGCCATACAACATACGCCCAACCGATTAACGCCTCTCCGTCTGAGAACCACTACGACCGCGGAAGTATAGTTCTCGGAATTTCATGTGAGCGCTGTCACGGTCCGGGAAGAGAACACGTTGAGATGCATTCGAGAACTTCCGAAAGTTCCATCGAAAAGAGAATAATGCCACCGGTCGGATTGAGCCGCGATCGGCAGATCGAGATTTGCGCGCAGTGCCATGGCGGTGCGGGCGAATCGGTCGCACCTGCGTTTTCGTTTAGACCAGGGGAAAAGCTTTCGGACTACATTAGACTGCAGCCAGCTAACGCCACGGACCGCCTGGATGTCCACGGCAACCAAACGATTCTCCTGGAACGAAGTCGCTGTTTTCAGGCCTCCCCTCAGATGTCTTGCTCCACGTGCCATGATGTCCACAGGCCGGAGCGCCCAGCCGCGGAGTATTCTGCTCAATGCCTCGATTGTCACCGAGTGGATCAATGTGGCATTTTTGCCAAAGTCGGCAAAAAGATTGCTTCCAACTGCATCGATTGCCACATGCCTGTGCAACCCTCAAACACGCTCGTATTAGACGCCGACGATAAACGGCTGCAAGCCAATGTCCGCAACCATTGGATTCGTGTGTACCAGAAAGGACATCTATAAAGGCCCTGCCATCCGACAAAGTTGCCGGATGGTGAACCTGTGCCGAGGGAAGAGCTAGAAGCTGAAGCGAAGCCCGAACTGGGCGTAACGTGCAAAGTTTTGTGCCGTTGCGCGGCCAAAGTCACTGCTGGCCAGATTACTGACAACCGAGGAGTCAAGAAGATTGACGCGGTTGAAGAGATTGAACACATCCGCGCGCAATTCCAAGCTATAGCGCTCATAGGTGAATGCCTTTGAGAACTCGACGTTGACATTCGCCAATCCTGGACCAAAATAAGTATTCCGTCCCAGAGATCCTTCGCTTCCCAAAGCAGGTACTGGAAATGCGGAAGCTAACGCGAAACCATTGATGAAGTCGCTTCGGCTCCCGGTCTTTATGGCCCCGGCGGCCGGAGCGTTGGGAACGTCGTAATTGTAGCCGTCGGCATTGAAATCGCCGCTGCCAGGCTGCAGCCCGGTAACAATGCCGTTGGTAATAATTGGGACAAAAGGAGCGGTAGTGTAAACGGTGAAGGGCGTTCCACTCTGCAGAACCATGATGCCCGAAACTTGCCAACCGCCAAGAAACGTCTTTCCCATTCCACTGTGGAATGGCGACGGCAAACTCCACAGGCTATCGAGAGCGAACCTCTTGGCGACATCGAAATCCGATAAGCCATGCTGGGCAGATACATTGAGAGCATTGATGACCGACTCGGCATTCCCGGTCCCGTTATCATTGCTGCTCAAATCATCAGTTGATTTGCCGAAGGTATAAATGCCACTCATCTGCCAGTTTTGACTCATGCGTTTGGTGAGCATCAGCGTGGCGTAATGGCCGTCGGCGACGCCGAGGGTCCGGCCGAAATCTATTTCGCCGAAATTCGGGTTCAGCCGCGTCTGGACGCCCGCGTGTTCAATTAAATCGCCCGGGAAACGATTCACGTCCGTTTGGACGTAAAGATCATCGCTATGCGTACCGTTATAGTCCGCTTCTGCAATCAATCTGTGACCTAGGTCTTTCTGCACGGACAGCATCCAGACATGGGTGCGAGGTTGGGCAAGAGGAGAATTAACGCCCGACGTAAGCACCGGAAGTCCAACGATCCCTCCTGCGGCATTGGTTTGAAACGATATCGGAGGAATGGGCCAGATCGATCCGTTTGCACTCCCCAGAGCGTACGTGAAGGGATGAACAGTATTGGCGACACTAAACGATGGAACAGCCCACACCGGCGGATTGGCACGAGAGTCAAACGACCAGGATCCATCCGCAACAATGTTGTAATAGAGGCCATAACCGCCGCGCACCGCCATCTTTCCGTCGCCAAATACATCCCATCCGAAGCCTATGCGCGGACTTGCGTACATGGGCCGGTTAGTTATCACATATGCACTTTGTCCTCCGTGAACCTCCATTACGCCGTCCGCGACCTGTGCGGCAAAATCAGCTCCCGGTCCAGGAGTAAAAAGCGGGAAGGGCGTTGTCGAATTGTGGTAGTTGCCCCAATGACCAAAGTCGTCGTACCTGAGGCCGAGATTCAGAGTGAAACGCCGGGTTACTTTCCAATCGTCCTTGACGAACGCCCCCACATAGATCCAACGCAGAACCTGGTAGAGATTGGTGGCTAAGCCACTGTTGGCAACTGTCAACGCGGGGCCGCTCTGAGAATACGGAGTGTCTTGAGCAAAGTCGAGCAAATTGCTGAACGTAAAACTCGGCCGTAGAAGACCGTCGGTGAAATTATCATCGTCGTGGTGCCGGTCAAAATCTATTCCTGCGGAGATCGTGTGCGGCCCGTGAGTCCAGCTAAGCACATCGTGCCAGTTAAAATTTTCGTGAACCCATCCGGCCGGTCCCCACTGATTGTTAAACGCATCGCCAACGCCATTAATGGCCACGCTGGGAAGATCCCGATTACCAGTCGTGGCCGGGTTGGAGCCAACCGCTCTTGCGAGCGTGAAACCGGCTTCGTTAAGGAGCGTCGGAGACATCATGCGTGTCCAGTCAAGCTTGGCGTACAAGCCGGCATTCGGAACCACAACCCGGAAGATGGGGCGCGCGTCTTGTTGCAATTGGGTCACATTGGTCCGAAAGAAATCGAAGAACAATCGATCCTTTTCTTCGATGTTGTAATCTGTGCGCACGTGCCATTGACGGGCGTTGTGAGTCAGGCTCTGGGGTACGGTAGCAGTCCCGATGGCCGGCAATGTCGAATTCGCCAAAAAAACTCCTGATAAAGGCAAGAGCCCAGGGTTGGCCGCTGCGACCTGACCTATGGTAAGCAGATTCGTGGTGGGATAAACCGAAGGCGGAGCCTGCTTGAAAAAAACGCTTGCAATGCTATTTGGGAAGTTCTGGTCTACAAACTGCGCGAATTGCTGCGTCTCTACAGGAGCGACAGTTGTAGCAGCGGTGGAGGAAAGTAACCCAAAAGCCCCGACAAAAAAGAATAGCTTATCCTTCACGATTGGGCCGCCAAGAGTTCCGCCGAACTCGTTCCGGCGGAAAGCGGGGCATGCGCAGGCTTGAAAGATTGTATGAGCAGAAAGATCGTTGTCCGTATGGTACTCGGAAAGCGTACCGTGAAACTGATTGGTACCGGGTTTCGTGAAAACCTGAACCCACGCTCCACTATAACGGCCCTTGGCAGCGTCGAAAGTCGCTCCTGAAATACGCATCGTCTGAACGAAATCCGGTTCTGGGGCTAAGTTGACGACACCGTCCCGCGATGCACTGTTCACCGTCGAGCCATCAACGTCGTATTCATTGTTCTCCTGGCGCTGCCCCGCCGCATTTAGTTGATACCCTTGTTCCTGCTCAAAACTGTCGTTGTTATTAGATCCTGACCCAAGAGCACCGCCACTGGGCAATCCCGAACCAGTAACACCGGGAGCTAGTTCGATCATGCTCGTGTAGACGTTTCGCCCAAGCAATGGCGCATTATCGATGAGGTGTTCCGATATTTCATTCGAGGTGTCGGCACGGTCGGTCGTGACCGCTTCCGCTCCGCCTGTCACCTCTACCGTTGTTGCCTGGGTAGCAAGTGTGAGTGTAGGGTTGACTGTTTTTGCCTGATTATTTTCGAGGACGACGTCTTTTTGAATCCAGGTGTTAAAACCACTTGCCTGGACTTCGATCGAGTACGTACCGCCGGGTAACGATGGGATACGAAAATCGCCCCCTCCCGCACTGATCACAGTTCTAGCGACTCCAGTAGCCTGATCCCTTACAATGATCTTAGCGCCCGGGACTGCAGCGGACGTCTGGTCCGTTACAACTCCGGCGAACCCGCTGTTGAACTGGGCAAACGCAGAGGTTGCAACAGCAAGTAACAATAGAGCGCGAAAGGATGCCTCGCGACGTGCAGACTTTAGCACGGTTGGGATCCGACTCGCTACTGATCCGAAAGTCTCAATTCGGTTCATAACAGCTCCTTAGTAAAATCTGCACACACCTACTTTTGAGCTAATTCGATCCTGGGCTTGTGGTTCTCTTTCAGTTTGTCCGCTTGGCGCTGACGCTCGAATCGGTCGATCAGGCTCTGCCCCGCTGCTCGTCTTCCCGTGCTTAGATAGAGTCTCGCGAGTGCGTACTCCGCAGGCGCATGGTTTGGATCTAACTGCAAACACTTAGCGAGATTTTGCTCCGCCAATTTGGGAGACTCTCGCAGATAAAGCTTGGACAATTGGTAATAGGAGTCAGCAAAGGAAGGCTTACAACGAATGGCCTGCTGAAGAGCGTGCTTGGCCCTTGCGCTAAGATCGGCGTCGTTCGGATTCCCTTCCTGAAAGTGAACGAGAAGTTTGCCCAGTTGGTAATGCATGTAATAGTTGTCCGGGAAATTGTGGAGGGCGGAAGTAAGAGTAACTTCGGCGTCCTCTAACTGTCCCGCATGCGTTTGCACAATCGCGAGGCTAAGGAATGCTTCACTGTTGTCTTTTTGCAGTTGGCTCGCTTGCCGCAGAATGTTTTCCGCTTCCTCGAATCGTCCCAGATTTTCTAAAACGACACCCTTCTGGATCAATAGACGGTAGGAGTTGGGAACGTGCTCCAGCCCAACGTTCGCCGCTTCCAGAGCTAGCGGATAATTCTCATAGTCGGCACAGATACTGCTGAAATCTAGGTAATTGTCCTCTCGCGCCGGATCCATTTTTGCTGCCCGCCGTAGCGACTGCAATGCCAGCCCTAAGTCGCCGGTCTTTTGAGCCACATGTGCTAGAAGATGGAGGGTGTCACTGTCCGGAGTTTTGGCCGCAAGATCATTTAGGATCGTGAGTGCTTCCCGTGAACGATTCATCTCATCGAGCACGAGGGCACGCTGATAAGCTACCCCGTCAAGTCGGCCAGCTTTCGCACTGGCCGTATCCAATTCTTGCAATGCCTTGCGGCCCTGCCCCAGTCGCAAGAATAGTTTTGCCGCTTTCAGGTATTGGGAGGCCGTGATTTCGCGAGCCGTGTCGAACTTGGCGAGGATATCTTCCGCTTCCCGTAGATGGTTCAGTTCAAGCTCAGCCTGCGCCAAAGACAAAATCGCTTCTGGATACTGTTTCAGCAGTTCGCCCGAACACTTCAGCAATTTCGCCGCTTGTAGGTGGTTCGAATTCTTCTCTGCAATAATGCCCAGGAACAGATTGGCGACCTGACCTGAAGCCGCCGAGATATTTGCGAGCTTCTGAAACTCGGCCGTTGCGAGATCGTACTGGCCAATACTGAAATAAGTGATCGCGAGATTTTTGCGCGCCGGCACAAACCCGGGGTCTTCCTCCAAGCATTTTAGGAAGTACTTTTTCGCCTGCTCGAGATTCCCTATCAAGCTATAAGCTGCACCAGTAGCATTCAGCAGCGAAGGGTTTTGACCGTTGTTCTCCAGAGCCTTCTGAAACGTGGCGATCGCTTCATCAAGTTTGCCCTCCTTAGCGAGAGAAAGACCTGCGAGATAGGTTTCCTTTGTATTCTTTGCCTCCTTCGCTTGCGTATCAGATACGGTTTGGGCAAATAAGCTTCCTGCGAAACTTATTCCTGCACTCAGGCAGGCAAGCCGGATGCAGCCGAAGCCCAGCGAGGCGAGAAGGATATAGGCTTTTTTTGGGTCAGACGGACGCCGAAAATGCATGCTAGACCTGCAACTCCGCAGTTTTGATGAGCCGGGCAAGTATAAGAGCGCCAGCAAGACTCTCACAAACCTGCTTCTCATCGGCAACTCTATGGCCAAGAACTCTGAATGGAAAATATCACGTGTATTGAAGCGGTTCAATAAAAATCTTTTAGCCTCGCATTTTTTCTGATACAGGAACTGCTGTCGTATGCTGGTTTAGTTTCGTCAGCTCGGGCCAAATGTCTACGATTAAGGAAGTTGCGCGGCGTGCGGGCGTGTCGGTTGGAACGGCTTCACATGTTCTGAACGGCAAGGTGCCTGTCAGCGACGAACTGCGAAAAAAAGTCGAAACCGCGATCGCTGAACTCGATTACCATCCCAGTCAGGTTGCACGCAGTCTTTCGATACGGCGCACACACACCGTCGGGATGGTTATACCGGATATCGCAAATCCGTTTTTTCCCCAGATGATTCGGGGTGTTGAGTCGGTACTTACTAAGGCAGGTTTTTCACTCACTACCTTCAATACCGACGACCAGGTGCAGCGCGAAAAGGAGGCCTTGACCATCCTTAGGTCCCGGCGAGTTGACGGGATCTTGCTAGTCATTGCGCCCGGGCAGAGAGACAATTCTCATATTTCGCGTGCCATCGAAGCGGGAATCCCTGTAGTCTGCCTGGACCGCTTACCTGCCGGCCGTCTTTCAATCGACTGCGTCTCTGCCGACAATTTCAACGGCTCCCGTCAGGCTGTCGCCCATTTGATTGCTGTCGGACATCGGGACATCGCAATCGTCACCGGACCGCTGTCGCTCAGGAATGCGCTCGATCGGCTCGAGGGTTACAAGGCCGCGTTTAGCGAGGCCGGCATCCCTGTCCCAGCGGAGCGGATCAAAGAGGGCGATTTCCGCCAAGCAACCGGCGAGCGAATCTGTCAGGAAATGTTTTCGTCCGGCAAACGATGCCCCTCTGCCTTGTTTATATCCAATAACCTCATGGCCATCGGCGCTCTTGAGGGACTCAGCCGAATGAATCTGCGATGCCCCGACGATTTTGCCCTCGCAACGTTCGATGGATTCGTCTTCCCGGACGTGTTTCATCCGGCGCTCACCACGGTTATGCAACCGGCCTATGAAATAGGTGCGCGCGGCGCAGAAGTGCTGATTCAACGTCTGCGTGGCGCGTTAACTGTTCATCCTGTGCGCATCGAACTTCCCACCGAACTGCATCTTAAAGAATCGACTCTCGGTGCTTACACTACCCCTCGAAAGAAACCGCGGACCGGTAAGTTCGGCCGCCCGCGGCGCCTGCCGTAGCCGCCGAGTTAGTTCGTCATCGCAAGCTGACCGAACGCCAGTAAGCGGAGCCTGCAACATTGTTCGGCACAAGCCATTGATACAGCCTCAATCGCACCGCCTTGCCTGCATATTTCGCGAGCGTCGGCGTTCAGACTGGTCCAGTTCGGTACAGCGAAGGCTGCATTTGGGGGGACGTCCCGAAGAACGACCGTTTGCGCCGCGCCAATGATCTGGTTCATGATCTTGTCATCATCGACAAACACTTGCAGAGTCCACGGACGGCGTGCTAATGATCCGATTTCCAGGTGAAGCGTTGATTGCCCCTTGGCAATCGTGACCGTACGCTGCAGCATGCAAGGGCGCGTGTCGCGTGGAAATGTCACCAGTACATCGCCGACCAGGTAAGTCGCACCCTTGCCCCCACGCGCCGCCCCTTCCAATCGCCAGTCGGAATTCCACAAAGCGCCGTGCTCATTTATGTCGAAATACTCGAGTGGCTGTGTATGAGGTTACGCGTCTGACTGTGTTCTCAAATAGTTAACTGGCGGTGAGGGTGGGATTCGAACCCACGGAACCCGCAAAGGTTCAACGGTTTTCGAGACCGCCCGATTCAACCACTCTCGCACCTCACCACACGTACTTAATTTACCAGTTTCCCTCGATTTACGGCTAGTGTCACTATTCCGAGGATTGTAGATCTCGGGAGCAATAGAAATTCTGGCTACCGATCTCGACGATGTGGGCTTAGTGCGTGCTTATGCTTAGTTGACGTTAACCGAGCGCAAAATCGCGTGCAACGACAGCCCCGTAGATCCCAAGATGTAGTTGATGCTTAAATTCACCCGCCACAATCATTTGCTTTAGTTCTGAATGGCTTACTAAGCGCATGCTCAAGTCCATCTCTGTCACTGAGCGCACCGGCGGGTCCGCCAAGTTCGCATAGAAGGCATGTGATTCGATCTGCAGGCGGCCGGTGTCTGGAAGGAAATCACCCAAATAGGTCAAGTGCTCGGCACTGAAACCCGTTTCTTCCGCCAGCTCTCGTCGCGCTGCGTCTTCCGGCGTTTCTTCTCCGTCAATAGTGCCTGCCGGCAGTTCCCAGGTATACTGTTCCACACATGGCCGAAATTGCCGCACGATCGGAATCCGCCCGTCAGCGGTTCTCGCGAATATGGCGACGTAAGGAGCTTGCGTTACGCAATGAAACAGCTCGGTTACACCACCGGGCTCAAGCTGCACGCTTTTTTCGATTAATGTCACCCACGGCGAGATAACCGTGCGTTTGCGACTCACAATGTTGGGACGCATTCCGGTGAAGACGTGGCCGGTTATGATACCATGCGCGGCTCAGGCAGAGGAACAATAAATCTACCGCGATACCCGCGCCTTTTCAAATTTGGAATCAATTCGTCCGCAATGTGCCACGAAAGAAGAAGAGCATAGTCGGGTTGCTCATCATAGAGCCGGCTCTCTTCGAATACAGGAATCAGGGTACCGGGCATGTATTTGCCCACCTTCAGCGATCCCTTGATCTCCAGCACACAATCGAGAATTCCCGTGTCCAAGCCAAGATAGTTGATCAATGTACTCGCACGCGACGGCGCGCCGATGCCATATACTCGTTGTCCGGCTGCTTTCGCTTCACGGAGAAGCGCGTACAGATTTAGTTTGGAACATCCTACACGTTCCCGGAAAGTAGCTAGATTCTGGAGGTCCGTATTCGACTCACCCTCTTGCGCTAAAACCTGAGCAACGGTAGCTTCGACTTTTCGGGTCCCCCTTCGCGCCGCGTATACGCGAATAGAGCCTCCGTGAGTGGGGATGCGCTTGGCATGAATGACTTCCAGATCATGCATATTCAGCAAGAACTGAAGACTGTGCAGCGAATAATAGCGAAGGTGCTCATGATAGACCGTATCGTATTGCAAAGTTTCAAGCAGGCTGATCAGATAGTGCGATTCTGAGATAAATACACCACGATCGTCAAGCAGCGTGAGAATCCCATCTATTACATCGTGCACATTTTCGATGTGCGCGAATACATTTGTTGCGGTCACAACGGCGGCCAAACCTTCTTCTTTGATCACGTGTTCTGCAACTTGCTTGCTGAAGAAAGAGATCCGGGTCGGAATACCTCGCTCTTTCGCGATTGTTCCCACCTGGCTTGGCTCAATGCCATAAACGCGATACCCTGCTTTTTTGAAGGGCGTCAATAGTGTTCCATCGTTCGAACCTATGTCGATAACTAACTCCTCGTTCTGGAGATGCAGTAAGTCTGTTGCTTCCGCACAGAGCTCCTGGAAATTTTCTCGGAGAATCTTGGTCGAGCCGCTTGTATACGGGTAATTGGGAGGGAACAAAATCTGGGGATCCACGATGAGGCCAAGCTGCACGAGGCGGCACGTTCCACAATAGAGCAACTCGGCGGGATACGCGGGCTGTTCGACCGGCCGTTCACCGATAGCGCGCATTTGATTTACAGGCGGCAAATAACCTAAGAACAGAGCCGGTTCCAGATTCCTGCTGTCGCAAACCTGGCAGTTTTCGACAGGAACGCTGTGACCCGTTCCCGCCGCTAGATTCGTGCTACCTGCCATCGGACATCCTCTTTGAAAGACTCTCGCTTCACCGGCGCGTGATGCGAGTTTTTGTCATACCAAGCGGCGGTCACGCTAAGGCCTTCCCGAAGACTATGTTTAGGCAGATAACCAAGCGCCGAAATCTTGTGGAGATCCGGGCATCGCCGCATGCTCCCGCCGAGAGCAGGCTCGCTTGGAAGAACCGCAATCTTGCGCCCGAAGTAGTCTCCTACCATGCGAGCCAGCACCTCGATGGTAACTTCTTCCATCGTGCCTATATGATAGATGCCGAGGTGCTCCCCGTTTTTCAAGACGAGCATTAATCCATCAATAAAATCGTCGATAAATACAAACGCGCGTGTCTGCTTGCCGGTTCCTTGGATGGTGAAGCGTACCGGATCCGCCGGATCCTGGCAGGCAGCTTTCATCCGCAGCACAAACTGGGGAATCACGTGTTCCCATCCCATCTCCGGCCCATATACGTTGTGAGGCCGGAATATCAGCACGCGCTCAAAGTGTGTACGGCCGAAGTTCAGCGCTAACAGCTCACTGATCAGCTTTCCGCCCGCATATGAGTATCGGGGATTCAGTGGATCTGGAATAGTAAGTGCAACGGTCTCATCTGTAGGTATTATCTGCGGTTCCTGATACACTTCCGAGCTCGAGGCCAGCACAAGTTCACCTACACCGTACTTGATGCATGCGTCGAGCACGTTGATCATGCCTTTTACACCTACGTCCAAAACTAACTCGGGACGGCTATAAAAAAACTCCGTTCCATTCACAAATGCGAGATGGCAAACCGCATCCACGCCATCGATCGCCCGGCATACTGCCTCCGCGTGTCGTATGTCCCCTTCAATAAATTCGAACTCGCCGCGCACATCCTCCAGCCGCCGCAAGCTGCCTCGCAGGTGATTGTCAAATACCCGGACGCTCGCGCCTGTTCTTAACAGCCGCCGCACTAGCGCACTGCCCAGGAAGCCCGACCCGCCGGTTACTAGGTACTTCTTATTCATAACTGCTTGACTTGCGCTGCGAGTGGCACCTCGTTTGTCTTTCGAACCGCTACTTTACGGCTTACAGCAGATTGCGATCGCAGGTGGCGAATGCCCCATATAAACCACCGGAAATACTCAATTGCCCAAGGGCCTACTCGAAAAGTAGATTCGCCCCCGTAGAGCCGATCCACAGAGATGATAGGAACTTCGCCGAGCTTTAACCCCGCAAGTTGCGCTTTCATGCTCATCTCGAAGGCTACCGCCCAACCCACCGGTCGGGCACTTAAGTTCAGCCGATAGTAAGCCGAACGGCGCATCATTTTAATGCCCGTTGTCGCATCGCTTAAAGCGCAGCCGGAGAGAGCATGGAACAAGCGATTCGCGATCCGGGAAAGCACTTGGCCAACGAGTGAGCCGCCCAGACGGCGGCCGCCGTGACTATAGCGCGTACAGCTTACGAATTCCGCGCCTTCGTCCATGAGCGCGAGCATATCTTCAATCGCCAGCACAGGGCCAACCTCGTCTGCGGCAAAGATGAGAACATACTCGCCCTGTGCGGCATCAAAACCGGCCCGGATCGCGTTTGTAACTCCTCGGCCGTTTTGGTTCAAAACCAGACGCAGGTTCGGGTAGGCCTGCTGCATCTCATGCACCACTGGAATGCTTGTATCTTCCGGCGAATCGCAGACCACCAGCACTTCGTGGCTGGTCTCAAGAACCGCTCGCAAGATCTTCAACATGATTTTGAGATTGATGCCTTCGTTGCGTACCGGCATCAGAATCGAAATCTTCAACTTAGTTCCTCAATCGCGGCTGTCTCAATGTATGTTCTTGGGGCATTCTGAGCAAGAAATTCGCCGATGCACTCGCAGACCCGATTCACGTCCTCATCGCTCAAAGTAAAAGCGGAAGGCAGCCAAATCGCCCGGGGACTCAATGCCGTACTGACCGGAAACAGCTCGTCCGCCGTTCTGTAAGGCGCCTGAGAGTGAATGGGAAACCAAAAACGCCGGCAATGAATATCCCTTGAGAGCAGAAACGCATCGAGCTCATTGCGTTTCTCCAAGATAGCATCGGTCCACTGCGGCATTTCGCCTTCGTCCAAGCGGAAAGGCAGGAGTTCGAAACCTGGGATGCCCGCAAGATTCGCCGCGTACATCTGCCGTATGCGGCGCATTCTATCGAGCCTCGTTTGCAAATACTCAAGCTGAGCCAATCCAATCGCAGCTTGTATATTTGTGAACTTGAAATTGAAGCCGATGCTGCGATGAATGTCATCTCCGCCCGTGCCGCGAACGGGACGTCCCTGGTCTTTCAGTTCGCGCAGACGGACGTAAAGATGCTCATGGTTTGTGAGTATCATGCCGCCTTGGCCGGTCGTGATCGTCTTGTTGGGCGAAAACGAAAGGCAGCCTGCATCGCCGATGGTACCGAGATAGCGGCCCATGTGCCGGGACATAAGCGCCTCGGCGGCATCTTCGATGATCACAAGATCTCTTCTTTTTGCGAGTTGCAATAAGGGCTGCATATCCGCTGCCCGGCCGCTCACATGTACGGGCACGATCGCCTTTGTCCTAGATGTAATCGCTTGCTCGGCTGCAACGGGATCAATGGTCAGTGTTTGGCGATGGACATCGACGAGCACGGGCTTAGCACCGGCGAGCACAACGGCATTCGCTGTGGCAATAAAAGTGATATCCGGCACAATCACTTCATCACCGGACCCCACGCCGAAACCGGCGAGCGCTAGGGTGAGCGCTGCCGTTCCACTTGTAACTGCAATCGCGTATTTGGCACCCACAAGCTGCGCGATCTGCGACTCAAATTCGCTCGTTACGTCCCCTTCGTTGATGTAGTTGCTTTCGAGTACGGCCTTGACTTGCGCATACTCTTGCGGCCCGATTTCCGGCTTCCACCAGGGAACCATCTTTATTGCTCCCGGCCCCGCGAGCTTAGCATCTTTTCGAGGCGTTCCGCCTGGCCTAACACCGATTCACGATTGCGAAAACGGACAAAGCGGATGGGAACACCCGCGTATACGCTCCACGCCGCAAATGGGAATTTGGGAGGCGCAAAGCTTAGCGCTCCAATTACCGTGCCTTCGGGTATCTGATTATCGGGCATAATCACGGAATTCGATCCGACGGCGGTGTAATTTCCGAACAGCACGTTTCCAGCAATGAGGTGTGTCTTTACCTGTTCACAAGCGTGAGGAATGATCGTCACCAAATCATTCACGAAATCGTCGCTTGTACACCATATTTTTACGCCGGAGGAAAGGCTGGAAAAGTCACCCAGTTCAAAACTACGGGCCACACCTCCTGCTACGGTGCAGCCCGATGCGATGTGGCTCGATCTGCCGATTCGCACCTTGGTTGAAAAATAACAAAAATCATCAACAATCGAATCGTCGCCTATTATAAAGTGCTCAGGATGCCGGATTCGGCTGCGATCCGAGACAATGGGCTTCATTACTTCAGCGGTAGACGGAAAAGCTATTGTAGCCCATGCGTTTTCCCCCACGGTCGCGTCATCGATGAACCTACGGTATATTGGGCATTGCACTAGATGGTATTGAAATCCGCGCCGCCAGCTACTGCAGAATGCCAGCGCCGTGCGCGGGGCGGCACAGTTTCGCAAAATCCGGTTATTCGGTTTTTCGCGCTGTATCTCCTTCTCTTCGCTCTGTTCGCACTTCGTAGGCCTGATGCCTTAACTCGACCTCAGTTCTGGGCAGAAGACGGCACGGTGATGTTCGCCGGCCAGCTTGTCCATGGCGGGTTAGCCTGGCTCTTTCATCCTTATCGTGGGTATCTCATAGTAAATACCAAATTACTGGCCGCCGGTGCCGCGCTCCTTCCGATTTCCGATGCTCCGCTCGCATATGACCTGATCGCAATGTGCATCGCTGCGTTGGCTTGTTCCCTTTTTGCGCTTTCGTCGTATCGCTATCTCGTGCATTCCGATCTTTTGCGGACAGCAATCTGTATTGGAATAACTTGCGCGGTCTACACTGACTCATTAATAAATAACCTGTGCAATTCGCAGTGGTACATGGCTTTGATCGCGCTGCTTCTCCTGTTCAAAGACCCAGCGCGAAAATCAACAAGCTTGGAATCCCTGGCATGCGCCGTTACCGTTCTTCTCGCCACGCTCTCTAACCCTGTTTTGGTAGTAGCGGTTCCGATTTGCGTTTGGAAGCTCTTTAAACATAGGGATAGGCTTACAGCTGGGGCGCTACTCCTGGGCGTAGCCATTCAAATCGTTGCCTTCATCCTGGCTCCAAACGAGCTTAATGAGCCTACCCCACCCGCCCCAACTCTTCCACAGCTAGCAATAGGAATTGTCATCGCAAGCATTTACAAAGTTGTAATTAACTCGCTTTTTGGATGGAAATTCAGCCTGCATACCTCCGATTCCGGCTTGGCTCTCTTCTTTTATTGTGTCTTTATCGCGAGCGCTTTATGGCTGGCTTGGTTGGGTTTGCGTTTACCCAAGGTCAAACGCAATCAAGTTCTCGTTGTGGGTTATCTGGCGGCGGCATCCATTGCGCTTCCAATGCGTGGTCGGGGCATGTTTACGGCGTATCAAACAGTCACGCATATCAAAGATGGGCGCGGGGAGCAATATTTTTTCCTCGCCGGGTGTATGTTTCTCCTGTTGCTCGCAATGACCTTGGAACATCTTATTAAGAACCAACAACGCTGGTTGAACCCCCTCCTCTTCGGTGTCATCATTTCAGCGGCAATTGCGGGAAATTTTCGTGTTTCTCCCTTCGCCGATTTCCACTGGCCCTTGTTTGCGCAATCGATTTCCGATTGGCAGCACTCCAGAGCCGCTTCGACTTTGTGGCCGGGCGTGATAGTTCCCGAAAACCCGGCTGGTTGGTCTTTTGAACTGCCGCCGACTGTCTCAAGAGTTACTATTGAGGGCTTTTCGGATCGGCTAAAAGCCATCGGGCCAGAGCAAAATGGAAGTTCTTTTGCTCTAGGCAAATGGAGGATTCATCGCAACGGCGAGATTGAATACGTGGATTTGCCCGCGCTATTTCTACCGAATGCGAATTACGACATTTTCGCCTGGGTCCATACCGACAAGCCCGCCAAAATCGCGCTTCTCGCACACGGCAAAATGTCCGAAAGCGCACTTGTGGAGACAGGAGATAAGTTGATTGACGAAGACGGGGAGCTTGCCGCAACCATTCACACTGACTCGGGCGAGGAACTGTGTATCCACATTATTGGCGGTGCCGCCGCGCACGCCAGATTTGAACGAATTCGTTTTGAGCGCCGGTAACAGCGTTACTGGATTACTTCTCCAAGCGGAATGTGAGCTAGCTCATCACGGCTTATGCTCTGGACATCAGTACCGCTGTACCCATGCAGCCATAGCCAACGAACTGACAGGATCCACCGTTTGCGGCCATTCTCAATGAAATAGATCTTATCGTCTTCGATGGTTGCGCCGGGTCTCCGGACCAGATGACCTTCCCAGCGCGAAACAGCGTTTTGTCGTAGTTCAAGAAGCTCGTCCTCCTTCGCCTGCCTACTCGATTTCGCGCACGAAGCTTCGAACACGACGGTGGAAATTAACGCAAAACCGCACGCGGCTAATATGGAACTTCGCACTGTATTAGATATTAGATCAGGACTTCCCCTTCAACCCTTGTGGAATGAACCGTGGTGATTGGACTGCGAAAGCCGCCGATAGAAACTCCCGAACCGGATGACACCTAAAGAATCAGTTGCGAGCCTATACGGCCGCGAATACTATGAACACGGCTGCGGGCCGGTGCCGTACGAACGCAGTGAGCATTGGATCAACTTCTTCTCGATCATAGCCGACGAGATTGTTCGGTCGTTACACCCTCGCCGCGTACTCGACGCGGGCTGCGCCAAAGGATTTCTCGTTGAGGCGTTATGGGACCGCGGAGTTTACTGTGAGGGCGTAGATGTTTCCGAGTACGCAATATCTGAAGTGAGAAAGGATGTTCGCGAGTATTGCTCAGTCCGATCGATCGCGACAGGTAGTTTCGATAGATTCGATGTGGTTACCTGTATCGAGGTTCTAGAGCATCTCCCTGCTGAAATGGCGAAAGCAGCCGTTGCGAATCTCTGTTCCGCGGCTGATACCGTCCTCTTTTCATCAACGCCGAGCGATTTCAAAGAACCGACCCATCTTAATGTCCGGCCACCAATCTATTGGTTGCAACTGTTTTCCGAATGCGGATTTTTTCCGGATGCCCGTTTCGATGCAACTTTCATTGCTCCGCATGCCATGCTGTTCAGGAAAGGCTCGCCGCCTCAAGACGATTTCCTGCAGTTATTTTCCGAGTATGTCCGATATAAGCTGGCCTATAGCGTCCAGGCGGACGCAGGTCAGCAACTAGCTGCGAAGACTCGAGACATAACAGCTCTGCGGCAGATCGAAGCCGAACTTACGCAACGAAACACATCTCTGGTCGCGAGGAACGCTGAATTAGAGGCACGTCTTGCCAGCATTCGCGATGAAATAAGTCGCTCACGGGATTGGGCGCGGTCTGTGAATGGCGAACTTGCTCGGATCGAGAAAGCACATCAGGAGTTGTTGAGTCGTCTTCAGGCGAGAGATGGCGAAATCCAACTGCTCCAATCCAAACTCGTGGGCGATACGGAAGCGCTGGAGCAGCGACTCGTTCAATCAAACGGCGAACGCAACCGGCTTCGTGCCGATGCGGAGAACCGGGCGCACGAGCTTGCAGCGGCTCAGGCGACTCTGGACGCTGTGTTGTCGAGTCGCGGGTGGAGGATGGCAAATAAGCTGCGCACGCCCATTATCAAGCTTCGGCAGGAATGGCCAGTCGTTTATCGCGGCCTTCGGTTTATCGCCCGTAGGTTGAGTGGATCGCGCAGACGTCATCAGCTTACAACGTCTTCGGGGACGGCAGCCGTAAAAACTGAAGAGAACCCCAACTGTCGTGCGGCGGAATCGGAGCAAAATGCGACACAAGCTGCGTCGCCTATAAACGTTTGCACGAAATCAGTTGACAAGCCGCTTGCGCCCGATATTGAACAAAATTATAGACGCTGGATTGACGAGCACGAGCCGCGCCCCGAGGATCTGGACCGTCAGCGCGAACTGGCTCGGGGCTTTGCTCATCCCGCTGTGTTCAGCATTATTCTTCCCGTCCACGCCGTCGATCCCGCCATCTTGAAGCAGTGTGTCCAGAGCGTTTTCGATCAAACCTACGAACACTGGGAGCTTTGTGTCACTCATGCACCTATCTGCGATTCCCGAAATCTTGAATATCTGCGAGATGTCGCTCAAGCGAACAGTCGGGTTAAATTGCTGGAATTGGCGGAAAACAGAGGCATCTCGGGCAATTCGAATGCCGCGATGGGCGTGGCAACCGGGGAATTCCTGGCGTTCCTCGATCACGATGACACACTGGCCCCCTTCGCGTTGTTTGAAATGGCGCTGCGGGTTCAACAGCGGCCCGATCTTGATTTGCTCTACTCGGATCACGATTATCTGGACGAAAATGGGATAAGACGTGATCCGTTATTCAAGCCGGAATGGTCGCCGGAGATCATGGTTTCGGCGAACTACATCACGCACTTTACGGCAATCCGGCGCAGTCTGGCAGAGGAGATCGGCGGCTTTGATCCGGCAACCGACGGCGCACAGGATTGGGATTTTTTTTTACGCGCGACCGAACGAACTCACGGGGTTTTCCATTGCCCCAGCATTCTCTATCACTGGCGAATGCACCCGGAATCAACAGCCAGGAACGAGTCCGCCAAGGGCTATGTCGGCAAAGCCCAGTTGCTGACTCTCGACAGGCGCTTCAAGAGACTGGGCCTGAACGCGTCTGCCGAGATCATGCCCAACGGCCTTTTACACGCACGTTTTCACGATGCTCCCCGAGGCTTAGTCTCAATCATCATTCCAACTAAGGACCGAGTGGACCTGTTATCACGCTGCCTATCTTCCCTACTGCAGATGACAGAGTATCCCAACCTGGAGATCCTAATCGTTGACAATGCGAGCTCCCAGACTGAAACGCGCGAATATTTACAGAGCTTGCAGGGCGACAAGCGCATCCGGGTTATCTGGTTTCCGGGCGCGTTCAATTACAGCATCGTTAACAATACGGCAACGCGGGCGGCGCATGGTGAGTTCCTGTTGTTTTTGAATAACGACGTCGAGATTACAAATCCTGAGTGGCTCAGTGAGCTGGTTAGTTGGTCAAGTTACTCGCCGATTGGCATCGTTGGAGGGAAATTACTCCGGGCAAACGGCGCCATCCAGCACTCCGGCATCGTTGTGGGAATGAACGGATTTGCGGATCATCCCTTTGCAGATGAACCAGCTCTTAGCTACGGTATGGCTGGCAGCACTGGATGGTACCGCAATTTTCTCGCGGTAACCGGCGCTTGCATGATGATGCGGCGTGACGTTTTCGACCGGCTCGGCGGTTTCGATGAAAACTTCGTCTTGTGCGGCAGCGACGTAGAGATTTGCCTGCGTGCATGGGACCGCGGATACCGCGTCGTATATAACCCGTTCGCGGAACTGATTCATCACGAGCAACAAACGCGAGGCGGCGACGTTCCGGCCTCCGATTATGTCGAATCTCTAAAGCACTACGGCCGCTGGCTCTTAGTTGGCGACCCATACTGGAGTCCTAACCTGTCGCTTTGGAGCAGGAAACCTTCTTTCCGATATCGTAGCGAGAGGAGCAGCTTCCGATTCGCGGTAAAGCACGCGCAAAGCGCGGCCGATTCGTGCGTTACGAACCGAGTCGCGCAACGTCCCACCGAAGAAGCTTCACTCGTATCCTGGTTCGATTGCAACGACGAACAGTTTGCGTTCCTGCGCAGCGAGGCGAACCAGATAAGCGGCTTTCATGCCGTCAAACGGCTGCTATGGTTTATACCGGAGTTTGAGAACCCCTTTTATGGGGGGATTTCGACGATTTTGCGTTTTGCTGAATATTGGCGGCGCGAAAAATCTGTCCAAAGTTTGTTTGCGATCTGCAGTTCGACGGATCGTGAGCAAACCGCAGCGCGCATACGGCGGCTATACCCTGATCTGCGCGACTCGGACGTATTCATCCTTCCAACGAGAGACGCTGCTGCTGGCCTTCCCGCGGTAGACGCGAGCATCTGCACGCTTTGGATAACGCCGTACTACGCCCTTCACCATACGGCCGCAGCGCGGCGCTTTTACCTTATTCAAGATTTCGAACCCGCTTTCTATAAGGCAGGCTCTGCAAGCGCAGTTGTCGAGAGCACTTACCGCATGGGGCTCTATGGGATTGCGAATACCATCAGTCTCAAAGAAACCTACGAGAAAGAGTATGGCGGAAAGGCGATGTATTTCACACCATGCGTCGACAGCCACGTCTTTCATCCTTCCGAGGATCGCAGCAGGCGCAATCCGCTCGGACCGTGGGTGGTCTTCTTTTACGGGCGTCCTGGTCATGCTCGAAATTGCTTCGAACTGCTTGGCGCCGCAATGAAACGATTGAAGCAATCGCTCGGCGAACGAGTGCGTATCGTGAGCGCCGGAAGCGAGTGGGATCCGGCGGCGTATGGATTACAAGGGATTGTTGAAAATCTAGGGATCTTGGCCTTCGAAGACACCGCACGCCTGTACCGCGAATGCGACGTGGGGGTTGTTATGATGCTCACGCGCCATCCTTCCTACATCCCGCTGGAATTGATGGCCAGCGGATGCCTCGTGGTGACGAACTGGAACTCGTGGACGTCCTGGTTGCTGAAAGATCGTGGAAATTGCCTTTTGACCTGTGCCACTGCGGCCGCTATCGCAGAAACGGTACGAGTGGGCCTGCTCGATGCCAGTTTGCGGGAAGAAGTCACGGCGGCAGCGCTCAAATCAATCCGAGCGCAATATCTTGATTGGACTTCACAGATGGAACGGGTATATGAATACCTGTGCGATCCAGAGGCGTACATCAAAAACGCCTAAAGCCGCTGCAGCAACTGATTACGCCCGTACCCGAACTCTCGTGTTGGTAACTGTGGGCGCTTTGCCGTTGATATAGTCTTATCTACCTCCAGAAACACGCCAAACTCCAACGCGATATTGTTCATATGCGTTAGGGCGAAATCCAAGGGAATCCGCATCTCATCTAAACGCGTCAGGATTCCGGGATAGAGAACGTATTCAGTGCGCCGCCAAAGAAAGCGTCCCGGGATATTATGCCCAAAGTAAAAATCGTCGTATTCGAAGCAGATATGTTTCCAGTGCGTCTCGGTGTAGAAAACCCGATGTCCAAAAAGCAGCGCATCGTCGCTCTTTCCGAACGGCGTCCAGATCTCGACTTGCGCGCCATGCTTCGCCACACGCACGATTTCCCGCAAAGTCTGGATCGGAGAACCTGGCGCTTCAAGGTGCTCGAATGTGTGGCTGCTGTAAACACGGTCTATGGATGAATCCGTGAAGGGCAGCGTCTCGCGCTCGATGTCGAGTACGAGGTCAACTGCGGGGCCGGGCGCAATGTCGATTCCAAAGAACTCTGCGCGCTTGTTTGCTCCGCAACCAAGTTCGACATAGCGGATACCGTCAAAGATCGCCTGTTTTGATGCAGTCAACACCACCTCCCATCATCATGTTTAAGATGCACTTTGCTGCCGGAGGACGAGTAGAATCTGGGCGTTGGAATAGAAGTCCCGTCAAATAGTCGCGCACGACGGAGAATCTCACGACTGTGGAAACACTCGCACGTCGATGCCCTCGGCGGCACGAATTAGCCGGTCGAGATCGCTTCCGAACGCGCGTTCCCACCATTTCTCGCGGCCTTTCTGTCCCACATAGATCTGAGTGATCCCACGGTGTCGGGCGAACCGCAAAATGGTATTGACTGGATCCTCGCCATCTAATACTACGATTTCGGCGCCCTTGTGCCGCGCTAGCTCGACGTCTTCGGTCACCTTCCGACGCTGCCCTGCTGACCATTCGGGACGATTCAGGTGCGCGGCGATCAAATCGCCGTGGAATCGATCTCGGTTTCGCGCTCCGCTATCCAGCATTCGCGGCGCATCTGCGCTCGGCGTCAGATAGATTAAAATACGCTCTTGCGTTCCCCAGAGTTGCTCAATCCCGTTCCGTTCCAGATACCGCTCGAGCTGATTGTCGACCACGTCCGCGGCAAGCAGCAGCGCGATCTCACGTAACTCCGAAAGCTGCAGCTGGCTCAATTTGGGCGCAAAGTTCCCATCTTCGGAAATCGTCATGCATGTTTCGGGAGGCGCGTCCACGATGACGATCTCGTCCGCAGTCTGCAAAAATTTCAGGGGGACCGTTTGCGTCACATGTTTGTGCGTGATGGCCTCTACTTCCTCGCGCTTCTCCTCAATGTGCTGCAGATTCACTGAGGTGATCACAGAAATTCCGGCATCGAGCAATTGCGCGACGTCCTGCCATCGCTTTTCGTGAAGCGAGCCAATCGGATTGTCGTAAGCGAGGCCGTCAATTAAACAAACCTTGGGGTGCCGGCGCAGAATGGTCGGCACGTCCATCACATAAATGCCATTTACTTGCTTTAACGGGATCACCTCGAGGGTCGAAACCGCATGCATCACGTCCGCCGACAACTTCGGTTGAATCGCGCCTACGACAACATCCTGGCCCCGCTCATAACGGCGGCGGCCTTCATCGATCATCCGAAAACTCTTGCCTACGCCAGACGCATAACCCAAAAAAACTTTTAATCGCCCGCGCGACTGGTGCTCTTCCTCCGTCTCCAACTGCTGCAAAAGCTGGTCCGGCGTTGGCTTGCGCTCGCTGATAGCTGGCACATTCCTATTATCGGACGCGGGGCTGGGTTTGTGTTATCCTGCGGTTGTTCCGACGTTGCCCGTCACGAGGGGACGTAGTTCAGTTGGTTAGAACGCCGGCCTGTCACGTCGGAGGTCGCGGGTTCGAGCCCCGTCGTCCCCGCCATTTTCTCGAATTCATCAACTATTCAGGCCTTCGCCGTAGCGTCAGAGATACTGGAAGCATGACGCCCCCGCAGGGACAGCCAAAGCTTCAACTCACGTTGTCGCCCGATTACCGCGAGAAGTACGCAAACAGCGTTCAAATGCGAGTCAGCTTGTGGGATTTTTTCCTACTGTTCGGAACGATCAACCAGACAGCTCCCGATGCGGTGACGATCCAAAATTTCCAAGGCGTGTATCTCAGCCCGCCGCAGGCGAAGGCGCTGTCGAACGTCCTGCAGCAGAACCTGAAACAGTACGAGGCGGCATTCGGAGAAATTCGTCTCGAGGCCCAAACGCCCGGCGAAATCATTCAATAGGCGATGCCCGCGCAGCATCGCCCGCCAATGCCGAAACTGCCGGCCTTCGCATTGGCCGAAGGGCGTCCCCGGAAGAATCGGCCATATTACGTAGCCGTTTTTTTCCTCGCCTTCGCGCTGCCGCTGTTCGTAATTCACGTTCCGCTGCTCGGGCTGCCGTTCTTCTGGGATGAGCAAGGCCAATTCATTCCCACAGCTCTCGATCTCCTGCGTAGCGGCGCATGGATCGCCCATTCGACGATTCCGAACGTGCACCCGCCCGGCGTCGAAGCTTACCTTGTGCTGTGGTACAAGCTGCTCGGGTACTCGATTCCCGTGACGCGCATCGCCATGCTGCTGCTTGCGAGCCTCGGTCTTCTATTCACATTTCTGCTGGCCATCGAACTCAGCAAAGGCGCCAACGGCGCACCGGCCTTTCTTCCGCCGTTCTTCTTGTTGGCCTCCCCGTTGTTCTACACGCAGAGCATGATGGCGCAACTGGACATGCCAGCCATGGTCTTCACGCTCTTATCCCTGTTTTTATTTTTGAAGAAGAGATATGCCGCGGCCGCGGCGGCAAGCGTCGTGCTCGTGCTTTTAAAGGAGACCGGCATCGTGGCGCCTTTCATCTTTTTCATCGCACTCACGTGGCGCAAGGATCTGAAGCGAGCGGCTTATTTCATCGCGCCCGCCGCCGCCTTAGGCGCCTGGCTGGTCATTTTGCATCACGGCACCGGTTACTGGCTGGGCAACCCCGGTTTCGCTCATTACAACGTCGGCTACTCGTTGAATCCCGTGCGCGTTGCGATGTCGTTCGCGCGCCGCATTTACTACCTGTTCTTTGCCGAATTCCGATGGATTGGAACAGCTGTTCTGGTTTTCACTGCACAGCGCGCCGGTGCACTCCGGAGTCCGGCTTGGCGCATTACCTTCGCAGTCGCGGCCGCCCACATCGCACTGGTCTCGATTTTCGGCGGCGCGGAGTTGGAGCGCTATCTGCTTCCAGTGCTTCCAGTTTTCTATATTGTCGTGAGCGTGGGGTTGACTTACATTCCGCGCTGGACGAGCGTGACTGCGGGCGCGGCTCTCGTCGCTGGTTTGGTTGCCAGCCTGTTCTGGAATCCTCCCTATCCGTTCCCTTACGAAAATAATTACGCCATGATCGATTTCGTTCGGTTGCAGAAAAGTGCCTCAGTCTTCGCGGAGCGCAATTATCCGGATCAAAAAATCGCTACAGCCTGGCCCTATACGACTGCGCTCCAGGAGCCCGATTACGGCTTCGTCCACGGCCGCTTAAACGTGCTCGACACCAACGACTTTCACGCGTCCTCGATAGAGTCGCTGCCGGCCGGAAGCTTCGACGTGCTGATCACCTACACGCGAACATGGGCGCCGCAGAATGGAATCATCGCGATCCCCGCTGTGCGCCGCTTCCTCAGCCGCTTTTATGATTGGAAGCCGGAGATCACATCCGAGCAGTGTGCCGCGCTTGGGCTGACGCCTGTGGCGAAATGGCATCTCCATGGCCAGGCAATTACGATTTACGCGAGGCGCAACCCCGACGGCGCATTCGAAGTCGGCAAACTCTAGGCGCGGTTCACTCGGTGAACAAGGTAAAAGCAGCGTGGTGGGGAACAGTCGTGCTCTTTTTCGTGCATGGTTTGGTAACTGGGACCTGGGTGTCGCGAATCCCCGCTATACAAGCCGCGCTGCGCTTGAACAACGGCATTCTCGGATTGACATTGCTCAGCGGCGCAGCCGGCGCCATCTCCACGATTCCGCTTGCCGGCTGGTTGGTGACTCGCTACGGAAGCGCTCGCGTCACAACCATTTCGAGCGTGGCCTTTTGCTGCGCCTCTATCCTGCCGGGATTGGCCGTGAATGCGTGGGGTCTTTCGCCAGCCCTGTTTATTTTTGGCAGCTGCGCGGCCGCCATGGACGTCTCGATGAACGCGCACGGAGTGGAAGTCGAGAAACTCATGCGGAGGCCAACCATGTCGCGCTTTCATGGCATGTTCAGCCTCGGGGGAATGGCGGGAGCGGGAATCGGCGGATTGGTTGCCTCACACCGCGTGATGCCGCTGCCGCATTTCGCGGCGGACGGATTCGTGAGTCTCGTCGCGGTGCTCCTCGTCCGCAGAATGCTGCTCGAATCAGATGCGCACGTCGCGCGGGGCGGCCATCGCGTGGCTTGGAAGAACATGCCCCCGGTTCTGCTCGCCCTCAGCGCAATCGCGTTCTGCAGTCTGCTTTCCGAAGGCGCCATGGCGGATTGGACCGCAGTCTATCTGCATCAGGTGCTGAGATCCGGCCCTGGGATTGCCGCAGCTGGATACGCCGTTTTTTCCGCCGCAATGGCCATCTTCCGACTGCTCGGGGATCTCATCACAGCGCGATTGGGACCGTTGCGGACGCTGCGCACGGGGAGTCTGGTCGCTGCGTGCGGGCTATTCTCGGCATTGTGCATGCAGGCTCCGCTTCTTGCACTGCCTGGATTTGCCGCGGCGGGCGCTGGATTTTCGGTCATCATTCCGCTGGTCTTCGGCTCGGGTGGACGCGTCGACTCCGTGAGTCCCGGCGCCGGCATCGCAACGGTGACGGGAATCGGCTACGTCGGATTCATCGTCGGCCCGCCTGCCATCGGGTTTCTTTCTCAGCTCGTCACGCTTCGATATGCGCTGGGAATCGTGGTGGCATGCTGCATCGTTTCAGCCGTTCTCTCCGGTTCACTCAAACAACTGCGGCCCGCGGCAACGGAAGTCGTACCGGAACTTCATTTGTGAGGAGCGTACCCGGTCATCTCTAGATAGCCGACTCCCGTGACCGGCTTGGCATGAATGCGGCCGTCATACATCACTGCGCCTTCCCAATACGTGGGTGTCACGCTGTCCTTTGCAATCAGCTCCTGGTTTTTGAGCAGAGTTTTCTCGGACAATTCCAATTGCAGGCATGGAATAGAAATCTTCCACGCGATTGGATACTGCGCGCCGGAAGCGGCGCTGCGCCATGTGTCGCCCGGCGATAGCAAAAAATCGGCGGCGCTCAGAAAATGCGCCTGGCCCTGCGCGTCGACGTAAGTTCCGGAGGAAAATGGGTCCTTTTCTCCGGATTTTGTTCGCAACCGGTATAGCATCAGCTCTTCGTTGTCATCCAGCTGGATCGCAAACCAGTCCCAACCCGCAAGGTTATTGTCATTCACTTGCGTGAAGAATTCATGATCCATCCAAGCCAGCCCATCGAGCTTATAAGAACGGCCATTCCAACCAAGCAACTGCCCCGCAACGTGCAATCGCGTGAAAGAAATATAGTGCGAAGCCTGGCCACGCAAAGGGCCTTTTTGGCTTATCCCGTCTTTTCCGTGAATGACGACCGGCTTCTCCCGTTTCAGATTCAGTTCGAGGGTGAACCGGTTCGAAACCGCGCGCAATTGCTGCTCATCCGTCTTCAGCGACGTCCACCGCACCTGCCAATTTCCGTTCCAATAGCGCTGCTGCGCGAGGCTACTGCCGGCGAGTCCGGGGCCGGCCCGATTCAGCCGCTCGGTATGAAAAAACTGCTGCCCATCGATGTCGCTCAAAGCCAAATGCGCGACGTAGATTTGATCGGGCCGCCAGGTCGCATCTGATTCGGCGATCTGTTCGGTCGTGAGATGAATCGCTTCACGGAAAAATGTCAGCTCAAAGCCGAATCGATGGCCGTCCGCGGCTCGTAAATTGCCCGTGTAGTACCACCACTCGGTCTGATATTCGGGATGGTTGAAATAATCGCGCGGAAATTCGTAACGATACCCCGGCAACGCAAGCTGCCATTGTTGGCCAAAGAGCGTGCTCGCCGCCAGGAGTGCAACGGCCGCGCTACTCCTCATGAATAACCTCGATAGGCACCATGCGCGTGACCGTACGCGCCGGATAGAGACCGGCGAGAACCGTCGCTACGTATACGCCCGTAAGCGCGGCCAGCAGCATAGCGAGGGGCCAATGAAATTGAATCGTCCATCCGAACGATTGCTTGTTAATCACGAAAATGAGGATGAGGGAAAGCGCTGTCCCAAGCGCGATCCCGATGCCGTTCGCTAGTAATCCCAGCAACCCGGCTTCGCACAGAATGATTCTGCGGATCTGCGGTTGCTCCGCGCCCAAAAATCGCAACAGCGCGAATTCGCGGCGGCGATCGATGACCATCGCCAGCAAAGCGCCCGCAATACCCATGATGGCGACGCAAACCGCCACCGCCTCGAGCGCATACGTGATCGCGAACGTGCGATCGAATACCGCAATCGCGCCCCGGCGCAGATCGCTGTTGCTGAACACCATAACCCGGTAGCCGCTCACGGCATCGTCAATCTCGCGTCGAATCTGGTTCTTGTTCGCGCCCGGCTTCACATACACGGCGAGGTTCGACGACGCCGGATCCGGCAAATACTTGAGCAATGTCCGGCGATCGAGCATAATCACGCCTCGCTCGCTTGAGTAATCGTAATAGACGCCGAGCACTTCGAAAGTTCGCACCGCGCCTCCGAGCGGAACCCGCAGCACGCTTCCGGGCCGCACGTCCGTGCTTATTCGCAAATGGCTCGCTAACGATGGCGTAATCGCCCGCGGGCAGCTTCGCCAAAATAGCTGCACGATTTTCGCCCGGCAGAAAGCGCGCGGAATCCGAATGCTCGACCGTGCTTGTTTCGCCTCCGCCGAGCATCGCCGGCAAACCACCATACGAAATGGAATAGGCGAGGAAGCGATCGACGGCCGCAACGCCGGGAATGCGCTCAATGCGGTCGGCAACCACAGGACTAAGCGTTGGATGCCGGTCGGCTGCTGACATTCCCGCGGGGCGGAGGTAGAAATCGGCTTTAAGCTCGTTCTGCATCCACACACGCACCGTCTCCCGGAAGCTGCCGACCATAATTCCTACGCTCGCGGTCATAGCAACCGCAGTGGCAAGCGCAGCCGTCAGAACCGATGTCCGACCCAGCGAAGCGCGCAACGAGCGCAGCGCGACAGCCGCTTCCACGCCGAGAAGCTTTCCAATAACACTGTGAGCCGTGTCCGAAAAAAACGCGACCAGATTCGGGATGACAGCGGCCGTTCCAGCGATGAGAAACAGCACCGCCGTATACGCGAACACCGGCTGCGCGTCCATAGCAGGTAATTGGCACAATCCCGCTGCGGCGACGAAGCTTAGAGAGGCCCATATAACGCCGCGGCGCGTGCGAATGGCTGCAACATACTCCTCGCGTCCTCGCGCCATCGCTTCGATAGGTGGAACGCGCGATGCCTCGATGGCAGGCGCCATGGCGGCAAGCACCGAAATTAAGATTCCAAGTCCCATTCCCGTCAGAACGGACGACGTGGTGAAGCGCACCGGCGCCGGTTCGCTACTGACATACAGCGACTGCACGGTATTACCCACCAAGCGCACCGCTCCTATCGCCATAAGCCTTCCCAGAAGCAAGCCGAGCGCGCTCCCGAGCACCGCAAATACCATGGATTCGGCGAGAAATGCGGCTGCAACGACGTTTCGCGTCGCTCCCAGCGCGCGTACGACGCCAATCTCATTCCGCCGGCGCACAACCGAGATGGAGATGGTGTTGTAAATCAGAAAAGCGCCAACGAGAAGCGCGATATAGCTCAAAACGCGCAGATTCCATCGGAACGCCGCGAGCATTTTCCGGTTTTCGCTCGTGCGCGAGCCTTGCGGCTCCACAGTCATTCCGGCCGGTAACTTCCGAATCAGCAACTGGCGCCAAAACTCCACGTTCTGCCCAGGCGGCAACCTCACTTCGAGGCTGTCCAGCTTGCCGAGCTTTCGCGTAACCTCTTGCGCGAGCCCGATATCAGTGACAATCGCGTTTTCCTCGCCGATTTCGCCCGGCTGCGGCTTCAAAATACCGGCGACGGTAAATGCGTGCATGCGATCGTCCACCAGCAGATTCACGCGCTCTCCCCGGTGCAGCCCCAGCTTGCGTCCAATCCAGATCGGAGCGCCATTCACGAGCCCGCGCGCAGAGCCGTCGAGTGAATCCTGATTGAAGGGCTGCCGTCCGCGGTGCCCGATCAGATCGAGACCGAGAAACGGCAGGGCTTCGCCTTTCCCGTTGATAAACGCGAAATCTTCAATTCGCGGCGCAAAGTCGAAAGCGTAAGGCAATTGCACCAAACCGCCGAGCAAGGCCTCGTTGACGCCGCCATTTGCCGTGATCAGCAGATCGCCTTTGCCGGCGAGTGATTCGAGGGAGGAATGAAAGCTTCCGGCCGCGGCTTGGCCGGCCAGATCAATCGCAATCACGACACCTACGCCCAGCGCGACTGCAAACAGAGTCAGCGCGGTGCGGACGGGTTCGCGCGCAAGCGGCCGCAGCATAGCCCGGACAAACAGTAGCCAATAAGAAATCATGCCGGTTCCAGGACCGTCGCGTATTCGATGCGTCCGTCGCGCATCCGAACCACGCGATCGGCGGAGACCAGGCTTTCTTCGCTGTGCGAAGCCATGAGGACGGCAACTCCGAGCTCGTCGACCATACGGCGCAGTAGCGTCAGCACGAGCCCGCCGGTGGCCGTATCGAGGTTCCCGGTCGGTTCATCGGCAAGCACCAGCCGCGGATTATGCACCAAAGCTCGTGCAATCGCCACGCGCTGTTGTTGTCCTCCTGAAAGCTGATGCGGCAAGCGATCCGCAACCGATTCCATCTCCACCCAACGCAGCCGCTCGAGCGCCGTTTGCCTCGCGTTCTGGCGCCTGGCCAGCAAAAGCGGGAGCTCCACGTTTTCAACGGTGGACAGCGTGTGCAGCAGTTGGAAGGATTGGAAAATGAACCCCACATTCTCGCGCCGCAAGCGAGTCAGCTCCGCATCGCGAAGACGCGACGTAAGGTGGCCACCGAGCGTAACTTCGCCCGATGTCGGGAAGTCCATCGCGCCGCACAGGTTCAACAGAGTCGATTTGCCGCAACCGCTCTTTCCAGACAGCGCGACGAAATCGCCCGAATCCAGTTCGAGCGACACATCGCGCAAGGCCTCAACCGGCGCAGTTTCGGTCTGGTACAGTTTCGTGACGTTCCGCACCTCGAGCAGCGCCATGCTTTTAGGATCGTATGCATCGGCTCTGAGGTCCGATACACTCGAAAACGTGTCGAACATTCTCGTGACCGGAGGAGCCGGATACATCGGCTCGCATACGCGCTATTTCTTAGAGAAGCGCGGTCATTCGGTGATCGTCGCGGACAATTTGTCTCGCGGCCATCGCGAGCTTGTTCCACCCGAAATCTTGCGCGTCGTCGATATCGCGGAGACGGCGAATATCGAACGCCTGCTCAAAGAGGAACGCATAAACGCTGTTATTCATTTCGCCGCCTACATCGCGGTCGGCGAATCGGCCCAACTGCCCGAGGTGTATTTTGCAAACAACGTGGCCGGATCGATCTCTCTTTACGAAGCCATGCTGCGCGCCGGCGTCAAGCGGGCCGTGTTTTCTTCCTCCGCGGCCACATACGGCATCCCGAAGCGCGTGCCGATTCCGGAAGACGAGCCGCACGTGCCGATAAATCCGTATGGCGAAACGAAGGTCATGATCGAAACCGTCATGGAATGGCTTGATAAGTACCGCGACTTCCGCGGAATTCGTCTTCGCTATTTTAACGCTTGCGGCGCCGAGCCTGGTTCCGGACTAGGCGAGATGCACGATCCGGAAACACACCTCATTCCGCTGATGCTGCGAGCCGTCCAAAGCGGCAAGCCGATGACGATTTTCGGCGACGATTACCCTACTCCAGATGGCACTTGCATCCGCGACTACATCCATGTGAGCGATTTGGCCGACGCGCACGTGCTCGCCGTAGAGCATTTGCTGAACGGCGGCGCCTCCGGCGCTTTCAACGTCGGTACCGGCAGCGGCCATTCCGTTCGCGAAGTGCTGAATGCGGTCGAGCAAGTAACGGGCAGGCGCGTGCCCCACACGATTGGACCGCGGCGCGAAGGAGATCCACCCAGCCTGGTCGCAGATTCGCGAAAGCTACAGACCGCGCTTGGCTGGAGCGCGAAACGCGCCGATCTGAACCAGATTGTCTCTGATGCCTGGGCCTTCGCCCGGCAGCATCATTAAATCGCGCCCGTTACCGCTGCCAAGCCTGCGGATCGAGTGCGTAGTTGATCGCTCGATCCCAACTGGTGAATCGATAAACACGGATTCCGGGAACCCACAAAATCCAAGTGGGGCCCTTTTTATAGACCTTCGGCTTCATTCGGTTGTGCTGAGACAGTGCTACGTTAGCACGCTTTTTCTCGCGCGCAACACGAATTTCCAAAAATTTGTTTTTTAGTTTTTGCGGGATTCACGCGCGGATCAACCCGCACCCGCACGGCCCACGGAAGCTCGGGAAAACAGCCGCCATGTCCCTGTTTCCCAGGTGTTTGGTCACCAACTCAGACAGCACGGTGCGGAAATCGGTCGTGACATTCAGGTCACGGCCTTCATACAGCCGCTCGGGCTCGAGTCCCGGCCACTCGCCATAGACTTTGCCGCCTCGAACGCCGCCCCCGAGGACAAACATCACGTTCGCATGGCCGTGGTCCGTCCCGCGATTCCCGTTCTCTCTCACGGTGCGGCCGAACTCGGACATCGTGACCACCGCGATATCCTCCATGCGGTCGGCCATATCCTGCGAAAACGCCGCGAGCGCATCGCCAAACTCGCCCAAGAGGTTCGCCAGATGCCCGGTATGCGGCTGCGGGCCCACTTCATTGACGTGCGTGTCCCAGCCGCCCACGTCAGCAAACGCGACCTCCAGCCCGACATCGGCCTTGATCATCCGTGCAATCTCCTGCAGGTTCTGGCCCAGGCGTCCTTTGGGGTAGTTCGCGCTGTTTGCGGGCGTGTAGGAGGCCTTCTGAACCGACTGCATGATCCGAATGGCCTCGAACGTCTCTCGCGCGGTGCCGTTCAGGATTTGATCAGCGCTCGCGCCGTACATGCTTTGAAACTCCGCCGCGGCGCGAGGATCTTTGATTTGAAAATCATCGATTCTCCCCACCGCGATCACCTCAGCCGGGCCTTGCAGCGTGCGCGGCACATCCGGCCCCAGACTGATTGCGCGCAGCGGAGAAGAGTGCGCTTCGCGCGGGAGCGCCCGGTTCAGCCAGCCGTCATGAGTCTCTTTGAAACCCGGCGTGCCGGATTCCATGTAATCTTGCGCGTCAAAGTGGGACCGCGTCGGGTCGGGCGATCCGACGGCCTCGACAATTGCGAGCTGCCGCTGATCCCACAGGGTTTTCAAGCCGCGCAGCGACGGATGGAGACCGAATCGCCCATCGAGATCGATCGCGGATTCATCCGAGCCGTTCGGACGCGGAATCGAGATGCTGGGGCGCAGGGCGTAATAACTGGGCTCGGCATGCGGGATGACCACGTTCAAGCCATCCACTGCTCCGCGCTGGAAGATTGCAATCAGAATCTTCTTCCGCTTCGCCGTTGCAGGTTCCGCGTAAAGCGCGCGAGCAAGCCACGCGGGCGCAGTTCCTGCGCCGAACATCGCCAGAGCCGATTTTTTCAGGAACAATCTACGGGAGGGCATCACTTTTCGCTTTCTGCGCTTCACTTTCTCTGGAATTCGGGCGACCCCAGTGTCTGCCAATCCGCGCTTCGAACCGCCACACCGGGAATGTGATCATGCGCCAGCGCCACTGCGAAGTTCATGCGGTCGAGCAGCGCCGCCGAGCTGATCCATTCCGCGTTCATATTCGAATAGCCGGTAGGCTCGAGCTTCCGATAGAGCGGTTCGCCGAGTTTTTGCAATTGATTGCTCAAGGCGATTGCCGATTGCACATCTGCATTCGTTGCTCGCAGACTGCTCGCGACCAGCTCGAATGGGGTCTTGAGCTTCGCCCGGTACGCGCCCTGCGACCAGAATTCGGTCGAATAGAGCATCGTTCGCATCACCTCGCACAGATCGCCGCCGGTTTTCTCAAAAGTCTGCGCCATGCGATCGACTAAAGACGGCGGCGGATCGTCCGCCACGAAGCGCTGCGCCAGGTTCAGCGAAATGAAGCGCGCGGTTGCGGGATGCCGCGCCAATATCGCAAGCACCTGCAGCCCGTCATTCATCCCGCCGCCGGCCGGAATCACGTGCCCCAGCACGATCTTCTGCCCCTTGTCGTGAACTTTGTCGTTGTATTCGAAGCTGCCGCCCTGGCGCGGGTTCGAAATCGTCCAGCCCGTGAAACAGCGCGCGACTTCGATCACGTCCTGCTGCGTATAGCCGCCATCCACCCCAAGCGTGTGCAGCTCCAGCAGCTCGCGACCATAGTTCTCGTTCAACCCACGTTTCTTCTTTTGATCCGGCCGTTGCGGGAGCGCGGGCGACACCGACTGCCAATTGTCGAGATAAAACAACATTGCGGGGCTTTCTGCCGTCGCGAGCAACAGGTCATAGAACTTGCCCAGTACATGTGGCCGGATCGCGTCGCGCTCGTAAGACAGCGCCAGATAGCGATCGCCGCCCTTATCCACCGAGACGTTGAAGTGGTTGTACCAGAAATCGACTAACAATTCCTCGAGTTGGCGGTTGCTGTAAACGGCTCGCAGGAGCTTGGCCTGGGTGAGTTCCGTCGCAACTACACGTGGCCCCTGCTTCTTTTCGTTCGCAGCGAGCAAGGCCAGGTTGATATTCCCGACTCCTACAAACGCCTTGGGCGGATAAGCGAAAAAGGCCTCCTGCGGAGTCATGCTCAGCGCCGTCAACGGCTCCAAATGTTGCAAGAGGACCGGATTCTCAGGAATCTGCTCGGGATGTAACTGAAGATCGATCCAACTCGCAAGTCCCAATTGCTGCAATCGGTCCAGATCTCCGGCGCGTGGGCCGAAAGTCAGACGATTCACCGCATGTTGAAACCGATCGGTTTCGGGTAGCACTTTGCTGAACGCCCCATAGGCTGCGGGATTGTGCTTTGGTTTAGTGAGCTTGAGCTTTTTCGGCCCTGCAAGTACCGGGACGCATAGGCCCAGCGTCAAGCTGAGTACTACGAAAAACATCCGGCATCGATCGTGGCGTATCAGGCCCACAAGCAATTAACGTGTCCCGGTTGAAAACCGTTTACGGGTAACTGTCTTATCGGCTTAGAGCGAAATTACCAAACGAAATGGCCGACAGTTTTGTGGGGAAGACTACAAAGAGAGGCGGTTTGGAGCGGGAGACGGGATTCGAACCCGCGACATCGACCTTGGCAAGGTCGCACTCTACCAGCTGAGTTACTCCCGCGTGGAGGGGCTACTCGACATTCTCGGATGAGTTTGTTGTCAAAGTCAATTCATGTGATTGCAATGCGGGGCTTTAGTAAAAACCACAGTATGATAAAACCGCTAAACTTGGGCGGTTCGGATTCGCCGTCCTCCTTGTAAGCGGCTGAAGGGCAAGGACTTATAAGATGTTTAGATTTCTTCTTGAAAACATTTTTGCTGTGTTAGACTAGCCTTTCCGAGAACGCCGAGGGGTTTTCCCGCACGCAATATCGCCGATCGGGGCCGACGATTAGCAGACCACAAATTAGCCTTCCGCGCGTGTTTTCCACAGCCGTGGAAAACGTGTGGGAAACTTTTGCTGTTCTCGGGAAGGAGTGTTGCGGTTGGGCGATGCTTGGGAACAAATCAAGGGATGGCTGGCTGTCAGGCTCAGCGAGAGAGCGTTCAAGAATTGGTTTTCGGCAACGGCTCTCGGCTCCTTTCGCGACGGTGAGCTTACAGTTCGGGTTCCGAACGAAACAACGGAGACCTGGATCCGGCAGGAATATACTCCTCAGATTCGCTCTGCAATCCAGGAATTAAAGCTCCCGGTGCGGCGCATTCAGTACGAAGTGGATGGCGTGCCGGCACTCGCTGCGGCAGCACACGCCTCCTCGGGAGGGTTTGGCGTCAGCATCGCGCATGCCCCCTCCGAGCCGCTGTTTGAGAAAACAGCAACCTGGTTGAATCCCCGTCTGACGTTTGAAACCTATGTCGTCGGTTCATCCAATCAGCTGGCCCACGCAGCCGCGCAAGCCGTGGCCAAAATGCCATCGCGCAGCTACAACCCGCTGTTTATCTATGGCGGTGTCGGGATTGGCAAAACGCACTTGATGCACGCCATCGGGCGGAGCTTGCTCGACAATTTCACCGGCCTAAACGTGGTTTACACATCAAGCGAGCGGTTCATGAACGAGATGATCACCTCCATCAAGCTGGACCGCATGTCGCATTTTCACCGCCACTACCGGTCCGCCGACGTGCTGCTCATTGACGACATCCACATCATCGCCGGCAAAGAGCGCACGCAGGAAGAGTTCTTTCACACCTTCAACGACTTGTACGAACACCAGAAGCAGATCGTGGTCTCGAGCGATTCAGCGCCGAATCAGCTGCCTGGGCTTGTGGAGCGCTTGCGCTCCCGCTTTGAGTGGGGTTTGCTTGTCGACGTGCAGCCGCCAGACCTCGAAACCAAGATGGCGATTCTCGAAAAGAAAGCGGAGTCGGAGGGCATCAAGCTGCCGCAAGACGTCCGGATCTTTATCGCGACCAAGACCAAATCGAACGTGCGCGAGCTCGAAGGCGCTTTGACCCGTCTCGTTGCGGTCTCGTCGGTGACCCGGCAGCCCATCTCGCTCGCCATGGCGCACCAGACGTTGAAGCATCTCAGTAACGGCTCAGAGCGAAGAATCTCGGTCGAATCCATCATCAAATTGGTCGCCGAGCGCTTCAATTTGCAGCCCTCGCAACTGAAGCTCAAGAGCAACACCCGACAGATCGCCTACCCCCGCCAAATCGCCATGTACTTGGTGAAAGAGCTGACGCACGCTTCGCTGCCTGAAATCGGGCGTTACTTTGGGGGAAAGCACCACACAACGGTTCTGCATTCGGTGCAGAAGATCGAGGAACTGCGGCAGCGCGACGAGACTTTGAACAACCTTATCCAGTCTCTAATCGAGTCGCTTCACTGAGCTTATGCTGTTTTCCACAGGACCCCTCCCGGAAAATCGTTGGAACGCGATGAGGAAAATTTTACGTTGTAAGATCTGCAAGAATTCTGACCTGAAAATTCACAAGGCACGTGACACGAAAAGGGCATGTTTGCTACAATTTAGAAGGATATCAACATTTCCACAAGCCCTACTAACACGGTTCTCTTCTAGCAGTTTTTATTACTTCTTTGAAGAACAGTAAGAGCGCCAAACGCGGCAAGGATCTCTCAAAAAAAGCGCTATGGAATTCTCGGTTAGCAAGTCCGATCTGGTTCGAGAACTGGGCCTCACGCAGGGCGTCGTGGAGAAGAAGACCACGATTCCAATTCTGTCCAACATTCTGCTGGAAACAGATCACGACCAGATCTGGCTCACGGCGACGGATCTGGAGCTGGGAATCCGTTGCGCCTGTCCAGCCCGAATCAAGAAAGAGGGGGCAGGCACTGTCCCGGCGCGCCGGTTGCTCGATTATGTACGGCTGCTGCCCGATGCGGACCTGCAAGTTAAAGTAGCCGAGAACCAGTGGGCGAGTTTTGTTTGCGGCCGATCCCGTACCCGCATCGCCGGCATGTCGCGCGAAAGCTTTCCGGAGCTGCCGCAGATGCCGGAAGCATTGGCGCAGATTCCCTTGAGCGTGCTCTCGCAAATGATTTCGAGCACGATCTTCGCAATCTCCTCCGAAGAATCGCGATTCACGTTGAATGGCGCGCTCCTGCTTCTGAGAGAGAACGGACTAGCGATGGTCGCCACCGACGGCCATCGGTTGGCCTTGACGGAGCGCCAGGTCGAACTGCCTGGTCTCGCGGGCTCCTATCGCGCTTTGCTGCCCAAAAAGGCCATGAATGAGATTCAAAAGCTGGCGAGCAACGACGCAGAACAGCAGATTGAATTTTCAGGCAATGAGAACCACCTGTTCTTTAAGATCGACAAGCGTTTGCTATTGAGCCGGAAGCTGACGGGTAATTTTCCAGATTATGAGCGCGTGCTTCCCAAGGAACATCCGCACATGCTGGTCATTGAGCGCGAGGAATTGAAGGCTGCTATCGAGCGCGTGGCGCAGTTTGCCGATGAGCGCTCGCGCGCCATTCGCCTGCAGGTCCTCAAGGGCGAGTTGAAGGTGCATTCTTCCATCTCCGAGACCGGCGAGAGTGAAGAGACGCTGCCGGTCGACTGGAGTGGCGCGGAGCTGGAAATCGGGTTCAATGCGCTGTACCTGCTCGATTTCCTGCGTTCTGTCAATCAGAGTTCAATCGAGTTTCACTTCAAGGACGCGAACAGCGCTGGTGAACTCCGGCCGCACGCCGGTCCGGCCGAAACAGTCTACCGGTACGTCGTAATGCCTATGCGCATTTGAATGCGCAAGACGCAATCGCGCGCGATACCGCGCGCTGACAGAAAGGTTACGAATCCGCTGGACGCGGCCGCTTGCATATTGCGGTTCTCCTTCGCGCCGACGGCTTGAAGACATGGCTACTGTGGCTCACAACGAAAACTACGATTCGAGCAGTATCAAAGTATTGGAGGGGCTGGAGGCTGTACGGCTACGCCCCGCGATGTATATCGGGTCGACGGGCGAAATGGGATTGCATCACCTCGTGTATGAGGTGGTGGATAACTCCGTCGATGAGGCGTTAGCCGGATACGCCACCGAAGTTGCAGTGACCATCCATATCGATAATTCCATCACAGTCGTTGACAACGGCCGCGGCATTCCCGTTGACATTCACCCGGATGAAGGTGTTTCTGCCGCGCAAGTCGTATTGACAAAGCTGCACGCAGGCGGCAAGTTTGATTCGAATAGCTACAAAGTTTCCGGCGGCTTGCACGGCGTAGGCGTCAGTTGCGTTAATGCGCTATCTGAAACGCTGCATGTTGAGATCTGGCGCGATAAAGGCGCCTGGGAGCAGGATTACGAGCGCGGTATCCCGAAGGCGCCGCTGGTCCGCACGGGGAAATCGAACAAGACCGGCACGAAGGTTACGTTCCGTCCGGACCCGACCATCATGGATGCGGTCGAGTTCAACTTTGATACGCTGGCGCAGCGTCTCCGGCAGCTCGCGTTTCTCAACAAGGGTCTGAAAATTACGCTGAGCGATGAGCGTGGCGAAGATATACGTACCGAAGAGTTCTTCTATAGCGGCGGTATTGCGGAATTCATCAAGCACCTTAATCGCGGCAAATCGGTACTGCACGACAAGCCGATCCATTTCGAAGGCGAGCGCGAATTGCCGAATAGCGGAATTCTCGCCATCGAAGTGGCGCTGCAATATAACGACTCATACTCGGAGAATATTTTCAGCTTCGCGAATAACATCAACACCGTTGACGGCGGCTCTCACTTGAGCGGTTTTCGCAGCGCGCTCACGCGAACGATCAATGCGGCGGCTCAGCAGAGCGGGTTGTTCAAGGACCAGAAAGAGAACCTGACCGGCGATGACGTTCGCGAAGGGCTCACGGCTGTAATCAGCGTGAAACTGCCGCAGCCGCAATTCGAAGGACAAACCAAGGGCAAGCTGAATTCGGACATAGGCGGCTACGTCGTGCAGCTCGTGAACGAAAAACTCGGCGAGTTCTTCGACAAGAATCCCGCGGTGATGAAGAAGATCATAACGAAAGCTATTGAAGCGTCGCGCGCGCGAGAAGCGGCGCGGAAAGCTCGCGATCTGACACGCCGCAAGGGCGCTCTCGATTCTGGCGGACTGCCCGGGAAACTCGCCGATTGCCAGGAGCGGGACCCCGACCGTTGCGAGCTGTTCCTGGTAGAAGGCGAATCGGCCGGGGGCACGGCGAAATCAGGCCGCGACCGCCGCTATCAGGCCATTTTGCCCTTGAAGGGCAAGATCCTGAACGTCGAGAAGGCGCGCTATGACAAGATGCTTTCGCACGAAGAGATCCGCGCCATGATCACCGCCATCGGAACAGGAATCGGCAAAGGCGAAGATTTCGAATTTGCGAAACTCCGCTACGGCAAAATCATCATCATGACGGACGCGGATGTCGACGGTTCGCACATTCGCACGCTGCTGCTCACGTTTTTCTTCCGGCACATGCGCGAGTTGATCGAGCGCGGCAAGGTATTCGTTGCGCAACCGCCGCTCTACAGAATCAAGAAAGGCAAGAGTGAGAAGTACATCAAGGACGACAAGGAATTCACTCGCGAGATTCTCCGGCGGGCAACTGAAAACCTCTCGGTTGAGCTGAATGGCAGCGGAGATGGGGCGCCCGCGAAGATCGAAGGTTCGGAGCTTCGCGCTTTTCTCATGTCGCTCGATGAGCTGGCGCAAATCAGCCGACGTCTCGAGCGCCGCGTCCGCGATTCTCGAGTGGTCGACGTGCTCTCGGAAGTAGCGCTGCCGATCGATTCGAAAGCCGATCTGCAAAGTGAGCAGAACGTGCGCATGGTGGCCGCGCGATTGAAGGAGGCGAAGCTCGAGGTCGCGGTCGAGCACGACGAGGAGCATTCGGCCTGGATGGTGGGCTACAAAGATCCGACGAACGCAACCCGCTTTATCAATACCGAATTTCTTTCCATGCCCGAGTTCCGCCGCCTCCGCGCGCTGGTGAAGCAAGTGGCGCGTCTGAATACGCCTCCCTTTACGGTGATCAAAGATTCGCAGCGGGAAGTGCAGCAGAACTGGCGAGAGCTGCTCTCTACGGTAAAGAACGAAGGCACGCGCGAAGTGAACGTGCAGCGCTACAAGGGTCTCGGCGAAATGAACGCCGAGCAGCTCTGGTCCACGACCATGAACGCCGAAACACGCACGCTGCTGCAGGTGGATCTCAAGGACTTTGCCGAAGCCGAGCCGATTTTTTCGACGCTCATGGGCGAAGATGTCGAGAGCCGGCGGAAGTTCATTGAAGAGAACGCGCTGGACGTTCGGAATTTGGACGTTTAGCGCAGCGGTCTTAAGACCGTAAGCTGCGGCTTTCGGCATTCCAGGCGAATGTTGTGCTGCGAGTTGACGAGATCCCATTTCGGCCCATCCAATGTAGCCGGCCGAAACGCGTCCAGCGCTGTTGTCTCGAAGCAGATCAGAGCTGCTGACGGTGCGAGTTCATTAGCATCAGGAAGCTTGGTCCAGTTGCGGCCTGGCGCGAAGTAATCGAGGTACCAATCGTCTGGACTGAAAGCTCGATAGTAGATCGTTGCGTTGCGCGGGAGCTCGCGATCGATTCTTTGCGCCAGCACGAGGACAGGATCCGCGCCGGCATGCGCGTGCGCGTAGATGAATGCAGCAAAGTTCCAGGCGGCCAGCGCAACGGCGGCCGCGACGAACGCCCTGGCGCGTGTTTGCGGGAGATAGGCCGCGATGAGCAGGACGATTGCCGGCCAGACAAACAGCTTGTGAAACGTGCTACCCGGATCCCAGCATGCAAGAAAAACCGCATACGGCAGCAGCCAGGCCCACAACACGATTCGGAAGCGGCACTCTGGTGCAATTGCGGCCTGCGCGCGTGAGCGGCGAAGCATCACAGCGGCGATCACAAGGGCCATCGCACAGACCAGATAGCCCGCAGCGGATAGGGCCGAAAAATAGTCGCGCATGAGGCTGAATCTGCCGCCCGCAAACAGCTTGAGATAGCTCGTCAAATACGGATGCAGAACATCGCTGAACCGATGCGTAAACCCGGAATCGGAGGCGTAGCTGGTGAGCCACGCGAGGAGCGACGGATACGCGCGATGATCGGTTTGCGAATACCAGGCGATGTAGACCGCGCTCGACGCTCACCGCAGTTGTCACGGCGTACACAATTGCTTTCTTGACGCGCGAATGGACAAGGAGAATCGCGACCAAAGGCACATACGCGAATACGGCGAGCTCGTGAAAAAGCATCGCGCAGACGTGACAAACCCCGGCGGCCCACAATCGAGGCGGACTTTGGATTAAAAACCAGAAGGCAAGCAGCAAGAACAGAACGGAAATGATGTAAGGATCTGCATCCGTCGAAAATTTCCACCAGATCGCGCCGAAGCTGAAGAGCAATAGACTGAAGAGCGCAATCGAAGCAGATTGGACCAGGCGCCGGGAGATCGCATAGAGGACGCCGGCTGAAGCAACGCTCGCCAGCACATTCGAAAACTGCAAAACCGTGATCGCGCGGAGTGTCAATCCGCAGGCCAGCGTGGCCCAATAGAGGCAATATCCAAAGACCGAGTACAGCAGATGATTCGGATGGAGCAAGCTTACGGCCGAAGATTGTCCGCGCGCGACGCCTTCAATATTGAGAGAGAACAGCACGCCGTCCCAGTAATACGTGCGCGTCGGGTAAGCCGCATACAGCAGCAATGCGCAACCCAATACGAACCAGTGCAGACGTGAGCGGAGCAAGTACAAAAATACCGTCCGCGTGGTTTCAAAGGTACATTGGCAATGCTTAAATGAGGCCATGCCGCCGTTGCCCACCGTGCGTGTCAACAAGAAAGCAGCGGACCGGGTGCATTCGGGCCATCCCTGGATCTTTTTAAGTGACGTGGTCGATGTTGGCGATGCGCGCGCGGGCGATGCAGTGCGCGTGATTGATCCCAAGGCTCGCGTACTCGGCACTGCTCACTACAGCTCGACGTCGCAGATTGCTTTGCGCCTGCTCAGCCGCCGTGTAGAAGAGATCGATGCGCGGTTCATTCATGGCCGCGTCGAAGCTGCGCTCGCGCATCGGAAGCGCGTTGTATCGAACTCGGATGCTTATCGGGTCGTGTATTCCGAAGGAGACTTGCTGCCCGGCCTCATCGCCGATAGATACGGTGATTGGCTCGCAATTCAACTGCTCGATCAAGGCGTGAACCGGCTAGAGCAAGTGATCGTCCAGGCTTTTGCGGAATTGTTGCAGCCCAAAGGCATTCTGGCGCGTAACGATGCCGCAGTCCGGGCCAAAGAAGATCTGCCGCGCGAGACGCATGTCGCCCTCGGCGAAGTGCCGGAAGAAATCGAGTTCCAGATGAACGGCCTGAAATGGCGCGCCGATATTTTGCATGGCCAGAAAACCGGAGTGTTTCTCGATCAACGCGAGAATTATCTCGCGGCGCGGCGCTATGCAAGCGGGCACGCGCTCGATTGTTTCACTGCGACTGGCGGCTTTGCCGTGCATCTCGCTTCGATTTGCGAGTCTGTTGAAGCCGTTGACAGCTCAGAGGCGGCACTTGCAACGGCGCGCGGCAACGCCGGTCTAAATGATCTAGGAAATATCGAGTTCCGCAAAGCCGACGTGCTCGACTATTTACCTGGTCTCATAGCCGCGAAGCGCTCGTTCGATATCGTCGTGGTCGACCCGCCGGCTTTCACGAAATCGAGATCGGCTCTTGAGGGCGCCGCGCGTGGGTACAAAGAGATCAACCGGCGCGCCTTGCAGCTTCTCGCGCGGGGGGGCATTCTCGTGAGCTGTTCCTGCTCCCATCACATGAGCGAAGCGGATTTTCTGGAAGTGATCGCCGGGGCGTCGCTCGATTGCGGGAAGCAATTGCGGGTTCTGGAGCGCCGGACGCAATCCCAAGATCACCCCATTCTGCTTACGGTTCCCGAAACTCATTACCTGAAATGCTTAATCTTCGAAGTTCTCTAACCACCCTCACAAAACCACGCGCGCATCTCCCTCGCGACGCGTGACGTGCTGGTGATCCAGATATTCGAGCAGCGGGATCGCGTACTTGCGCGAGATCTGCGTCCATTCCTTGAATTCGGGCACGGAGAACCGGCGGCCTTTGTGGGTGGCCAGAGATTTGCGAATGTGCAAGATTGCGTCGGCATGAAAGATCAGTCCGTCGGAGATACGCACTAGTTTCTGAGCCTTAATCAGCGCCTCCAGCAGCCCTCGTGCTTTGTTCGTATCCAAGCCGGTCGATTGCAGCACCTCATTCGGCGCAGGCGGCTGAAATCCAGCTTGGCGAAACGCATGCTCGATCTTCGAAAGAGCTTGCGTCTCGGTGCTGTCCAGCCGCGCTTTATGCGATGTCAGCGACACCAGATCGCCCTGCACGCGAAATCTCGCCGGGTCCTGGAAGATCAGGTTCGCGAGTCCCGGCTCTAATCCCAATCGCGCCGCGGACACAGGCGCGGCGGCCGCGGACGGGTTCTTTGCGTGAAATGCCGTAAGCCATCCAACCAGCTTCCGGCGCCCTTCTTCAACCCAGGCCTTCGTAACCACGCGCTGGTTCGCCGGTTCGAACATGAGCGTCGGATTGCGCGATACCAAGGACTGGATCGCGGCTCCCGGTTGTCCTGTCAACCGCGTCAGTTCGGGTATTCGCCGGCCTGCGGCGCTCTCTCCGACCAGAATCTCGAGCCGCTTCGGAAGAACGGCCTCGACAAGCGATCTCAAGCGCGCAATCGTCTTGGCTCGATTGAAGCGTCTCGCTGGAAACGCATCAATCACGACGCCGCCCGCAACGGTTTGAGCAGGCGAAGACTGGCGCAATATGAATCGATCCCCCGGCAGAACCAACGCCGCTTCTGAAAGAAACACCCGTGCGATCGTTCGCTTCTCTGCCTCATGCGAAAGCACCTTCAGTACGGCCGGGATCTCCGCCGTGCCCGCGTGAAACAGGAACTGCTTACGCGCTTGCGGAATCTCGTCATCGCGAAGCCAATCGATCGAGACATCCAGCGTCTTCGTCGTCTCAAAGCCGGACTTGTGAGTGAGGATCATCCCACGCCGGATCTCGGGATGATCGATGCCCGCAAGGTTCACAGCCGTGCGTTGGCCGGCGTGCGCCGTCGCTACGGGCGCCCCATGCACCTGCAGTCCACGAATCCGCGCTTCGCGGTTTGATGGATGCATCTCGACCGTTTCGCCAGCGCGCAAGGCGCCCCCGCGTAGCGTTCCGGTCACCACCGTCCCAAATCCTTTTAGCGCAAAACTGCGATCAATGGGGAGACGCGCAAGGCCATCCGTTTCGGCCGGGACAATCCGTTCCGCGAGCAACGCAAGCTCACGCTTCAAAACTTGAAATCCTGCACCAGTCACGGAGCTCACAGCGATCATCGGGGCGCCATCGAGAAACGATCCTCCGCACAGCGCCCTCACATCTTTGCGAGCGGCCTGGATCTGTTCCGGGCTGGCGAGGTCCCATTTAGTGAGCGCGACGATGCCATGCTCAACGCCAAGCAGTCTGCAAATCTCAAAATGCTCGCGCGTCTGCGGCTTCACCGATTCATCGGCCGCGACGACCAGCAGCACCGCTTCGATTCCGCCCACACCCGCCAACATGTTCTTGACAAACCGCTCATGCCCCGGAACATCGATGAAACTGATGCGTCGGCCGTCCTCAAGATCGAGATGCGCGAATCCCAAGTCGATCGAAATGCCGCGCCGCTTCTCTTCGGCGAGCCGATCGGTATCCGTTCCCGTGAGCGCCCGAACCAGGGATGTTTTGCCATGATCGATATGGCCTGCTGTGCCGATGACTAGCTCTCGCCCACCATGGAGATTGGGATCTGACATGCTGAAGACTATTTTGTAACCGCGCACAACGGGCCGCGTACGCCCTGTGCGCTCTACACTGGATTTTCATCGTCGCACTTGAAAATGCGGAGCGTTGGGACACTAATGAGCACGGATCGGTTCGAAGAATTGCGGCAGCGCCATGCGCGCGCCGAGCAGGGCGGAGGAGCGGAACGCAAAGAACGGCAGCATCGCGAAGGCAAGCTTTCCGCCCGCGAGCGAATTGAGATGCTCCTCGATGAAGGCACTTTCGAGGAGCTGGACAAACTGGTCCGGCACCGCTGCTACAACTTCGGCATGCAGGAGCAGATTGTCGATGGCGATGGCTTTGTTACCGGGCACGGTCTCATTCATGGCCGGCAGGTCTTCGTTTTCGCGCAAGATTTTACGGTCTTCGGCGGGTCTCTTTCGGAAGCCAATGCGCAGAAGATCGTCAAATTAATGGACCTGGCGTTGAAAACAGGCGCCCCGATTATTGGCCTCAATGACTCCGGCGGCGCGCGCATTCAGGAAGGCGTTGTTTCGCTCGCCGGCTACGCCGATATTTTCCTGCGCAACACGCTCGCGAGCGGAGTGGTGCCGCAGATTTCGGCCATCATGGGTCCCTGCGCGGGAGGCGCCGTCTATTCGCCGGCGCTGACCGATTTTGTTTTCATGGTGGACCGCACCAGCCATATGTTTGTCACCGGGCCCGATGTCATCAAGACGGTGACCCATGAAGATGTGAGCAAAGAAAATCTTGGCGGCGCAACGACGCACAATTCGAAGAGCGGCGTGGCGCAATTCCTCGCGGCAGATGATGCCGATTGCCTTCGCAGCATTCGCGAGCTGCTCACGTTTCTGCCTCAAAACAATTTGGACGGCGTGCCGCGCGCGGTCTCGAAAGATCCGGAAGATCGCGCGGACCCCGAACTCGACACGTTGATCCCGGTCGAATCCAATAAGCCGTACGACATCAAAGACGTGATCTGTCGCGTCATCGACGACGCAAGTTTTTTCGAAGTGGCCGAGCATTTCGCGCGCAATATCGTGATCGGCTTCGGGCGCATGGCTGGCGAGACCATCGGGGTAGTCGCGAACCAACCCGCGCACTTGGCCGGTTGCCTGGACATCGATTCTTCAACCAAAGCGGCGCGGTTCGTTCGATTTTGCGATGCTTTCCACATTCCGATCCTCACGTTCGAGGACGTGCCGGGATTTCTGCCAGGAACCGGACAGGAATTCGGAGGGATCATTCGCCACGGCGCGAAACTGCTGTACGCGTATGCCGAAGCGACCGTGCCGAAAATCACCGTGATCACCCGAAAGGCCTACGGCGGCGCGTATTGCGTCATGGGTTCGAAGCATCTACGAACGGACGTGAACTTCGCGTATCCGACCGCGGAGATCGCCGTCATGGGTCCCGAGGGCGCCGTGAATATTCTCTATCGCCGCGAATTGCAAGCCTCGTCAAATCCCGAGCAAGATCGCCAGGCGCGCATTGATGAGTACCGCAACCAATTCGCGAACCCCTTCGTTGCGGCCGAGCGTGGTTATGTCGACGATGTAATAGAACCGCATGAGACGCGGCCCAAAGTGATTCGCGCGTTGCGCATGCTTGCGAATAAGGGCGACACCATGCCCCGCAAGAAACACGGTAACATCCCGCTGTAGTCTAACCCTTCGGGGAGCAAATCCATTTGAGCTCGCCTGTAAAACCAATACAATCCGTGAAACCATTGCCGGCGGCGATCGATGACCGCGCGAGCACTGCCGGATTGCGTGCCGTCGCGACACTCGAGGCATGTAAGGGCTTGGTCGTTCTACTGCTAGGGCTGACGCTGCTCTTTGTTCACCGGCACGCGGAAGATTTCACGCAACATCTGCTTTATCACCTGCACATGGATCCCGCGCGCCGGTTCGGGCACATGTTGATCGACGCGGCGACAAAGGTCACGGACGCACGACTCTGGACGATCGCGGGCGCGACGCTCACTTATTCCGCCGTGCGCTTCGTGGAAGCATGGGGATTGTGGCATCGGCGCGTGTGGGCGGAATGGTTCGCGCTGCTCTCGGGCGCCATGTACTTGCCCTGGGAGATTCTTAAGATCACCGAGCGCGCAGATTGGGAGCGCATTACCGTGCTGGCAGTCAACGTCGTGATCATTCTCTATATGCTGGAGGTTCGAATTCGCGGCTGCAGCACGTTGACGGGGTGCGATGACGCATCGCCAGAGAAGTGAACTACCGGTCGGAATTTATCGCGCCGCGGCAGCGAAAGCCGCTCGCCGCTCGTCGTGACGGCGGTCCCGGGCTTGCACGTCGAACGTGCTGTAGAGTTCTTGTGCGATGGCCTCCACCAGATACACGGCCCTCGATTGGCCAGCGCCGTCTACGCCCGATTGCGGATTAATCCAGATGTGATCGATCACGCGCTCCAGCGCATTCGAAGCTGAAACCTCAGAGTGGTTTTCGCGGTCACGGAAGTGATATCGGCGAGCTTCCGCAAGCAGGGCGGCGACCACTTTGTTGCGATGGTGCAAATCGCGCGGCACCTCGTCGAATTTTCCGGATTCGGTAACCCAGTGATACTCTCGCCATAGACCGCGTCTCAACCGCTGTTTGATGTCTAACCGGCGTTCTCCCCTTTGCCGCCGGTCCACGCCGCTTCTTTCACGGATCGTTCGAGGAAACCTCTTGAATAAGCGTTTGCACAATACCGCAACTTCAGCTGCAAGCTTCAGGCCGCTGCCAACGGCGCTTGTCAACCCGTCAGGGATCATTTCTCACCTGATAACGTAGTGCGACGATACACCGATTCTTCTACATGGCGCAGAAAATTCCGAAACTTTCAAAATTGATTGAGCCGTATCGAATCGAGCACGGGAAGAAATTCCGCATCAGAGATTACGATCCTGGCGACACGCAGGAACTCGACGTCAAAGACGAGGCGAATCAATTTCTTCAGCACGGAATCGAGCGCCTCAGCGACATGCAGCAAAAGCTTTACGCACAGGATCGCTGGGCGCTGCTGCTGATCTTTCAGGCGATGGATTCCGCCGGTAAGGACAGCGCGATTCGGCATGTCATGTCAGGCGTGAATCCGCAGGGGTGTCAGGTGTACGCGTTCAAGAAACCCTCCGCCGAGGACTTGAAGCACGACTTTCTCTGGCGAGCGTCAAAGCTTCTGCCGCCCCGGGGCAGTATCGGCATCTTCAATCGTTCTTATTACGAGGAAGTGCTCGTCGTGCGCGTCCATCCGCCATTGCTTCGCGAAGAGCGCCTCCCGCCTGCGCTGGTCACCAAGGGCCTCTGGAAGGAAAGGTTCGATGACATCAATGCGTTCGAGCATTATCTCGCGCGCAACGGAACCATCATTCGAAAATTCTTTCTGCACGTATCGAAACAGACGCAGCGGGACCGCTTCTTAAAGCGCATCGAAGAGCCCGACAAAAATTGGAAATTTTCCGAAGACGACGTGCGTGAGCGCGAGCACTGGGACGAATACACGCGCGCCTATGAGGACATGATTCGCCACACGTCATCGCCTTATGCGCCCTGGTTTGTGGTGCCGGCGGATCACAAATGGTTCACCCGCATGGTGGTGGCGTCCGTGATCATCGAGACGCTGGAGTCCCTGAAGCTCTCCTATCCCAAAGTGAATGGAACCAAGCAGCAGGAGCTGGATTCGGCGCGCAAGCTGCTAATCGAAGAAGGCAATGGGACCAGCTGACGTCAGGTACTCGCGATTGAAGAGCCATTGCGCTCCTTCCATCGGCCGCGAGTGAAATCGGGAAACTTCACGGGCGCGCTGCCTTGCCCAACGGAAGCTTCGCTTAGTGGCCCAGGCGCGGACCAGGCAGCGGCGTCATAGACGTCCAGATCCGGTGCAAGTCCCTGGCGCATGCACTCGATCAGGCGATAGCACATGATGAAATCCATTCCGCCATGGCCGCCGAGTTTGCGCGCGATCTCGCCTTCGCGCTTCCACAAAGGATGCTCGTATTGCGCCTTGTATGGCTCGAGGCTTCCGTATTCTTCGCCGCCCGCCTGGCCGTCGAAATAGATACGCGCCGGTTAATCTTTAAAAATTCCTTTCGTTCCCGCAATCGTGTTCATGCGGCTGTAGGGGTGCGGATTTGAAACATCGTGCTGCAAGTTGATGGTGAGCCCATTGCCAGTTTTAATGAGCGAAACGTTCATGTCGCCTTCGATGTAGCGCTCGTTCCACTTGGGGTCGCCCTTCGGCACATGCGCTTCGCGGTATTGCGCGAGCCCTTTGGCCGGCGTGCTCATTGAAACGAGATAATCGAAGCGGTCCCCGCGATTGACTCCCATGTAGTTCGCCACGGGACCAAGCCCGTGCGTCGGGTACAAGTTCCCGTTGAGCTTCGTGTGAAACCAGCGCCGCCACAGTGCTTCGCCCTTGTTCGAAAAAAGCTCTTCGCGCAAGTCGTGGAGATACGCACCTTCGCCATAGAGTAAGTCTCCGAATAACCCGGCGCGGACCATGTTGAGGATGAGAGTTTCATTTTCGCCGTAGCAGCAGTTCTCGATCATGATGCAATGCCGCCGGGTGCGCTCGGATATATCGACCAGCTTCCAGCAATCTTCGATGGTCATCGCCGCGGGGACTTCGGTGACTGCGTGTTTGCCGTGCTGCATCACCGCAAGAGCCATCGGCACGTGCCACTGCCAAGGGGTCGCGATCACCGCGAGGTCCAGATCGTCGCGCGCGGCCAGCGCTTCGAAGGCATGATCGCCGTCGGTGTACAGCGCCGGCGCCTTCTGCCCGGCCTTTTCGACCAGCGCCTGCGCGGCCTTGGCTTTTTCAGGAACGATATGGCACAGGGCGTTCACGCGCGCGTCGGTTCCGAGGAAATTCTTCAGGAGCGCCCGCCAGTGCCGATGATGCCGAGGCGTGGAGTCGCTGGCTCGAACGGCATGTTCATCACGCTCTGCTGCGTGCTTGCGGCTTGAAGCGGTATCGCCGCTGCGACTGCCGTTGCGCCTTGTAGAAAGCCGCGCCGTGAGGTTTTTGATTCGGACATTCCTTTGATGTTCTCAAAACCGGGCGATATAGTTTGAAACGAATGCGCAAAATTTGTCCACCGGCCGTTGCATGCACTCTCCTGTTCACCACTTCTCTTGCCGCTCAATCACCCGCGATCCTGAAATCCCCGGACGGCGACCTCGTCATCTCGTTCGAAACCGTTCAGAACGGGCAGCCCGCTCAAACAGGCCAGCTCGTCTATTCGGTCTCGTTTCATGGCAAAGCTTTGATTGATGCCTCCAGCCTGCAACTCCAGCTTCAAGGGCAGCGACCGCTCGGAGCCGAAGTGCATATTGCCTCACAATCTCCTTCCGCGAAGGATGAGAACTATCGTCTTCTCACGGGCAAGGCGAGCGTTGTGCGCGATCACTATAACGCTCTGCGCATTGATCTCGAGGAGAACGGCGAAAACCGCCGTAATCTTTCGATCGAGGCGCGAGCTTACGACGATGCAGTTGCGTTCCGGTACGTGGTGCCGGAGCAGCGGCCGATCCGCGAATTCCGACTCAAAAAAGAGCGCACGGAATTCAATATCAGCAAAGATGCGACGACGTACGCGCTGGTCCTGCCGAATTACCGCACCATGTACGAAAGCGAATACATCAAGCTCAACGCAAGCGCGTTTGCAAACAAGAACGGGCTTTCAAATCGCGTGCTCATCGGACTTCCGCTGCTCATGAACGTGCCGGGCGTCGCTTGGATGGCGATTACGGAAGCAAACCTGCGCGATTACAGCTCGATGTATCTGGTGAACCCTTCGACTGAGTGGGGCGCACATCGTTTCGAATCGCAACTTGCGCCCGGCGACGATCCGGAAGTGGTGGTCTCGGGAAATTTGCCTCATCATTCTGCGTGGCGAGTGCTTCTGGTTGCAGACCAACCGGGCAAGCTGATCGAATCGAACGTCATCCTCAGCCTCAATCCCGATTCCGCCATCAAGGACACCTCCTGGATTCATCCCGGCCTCACATCCTGGGATTGGTGGAGCGGCAGCGTCGGTCGCGATGGGAAGCCCGCCTACACAACCGAAACAATGAAATATTACGTCGATTTCGCGGCGAAATCCGGGTTTCCTTACATGCTCATCGATGCCGGATGGTCCGTGCCCTGGGACATCACAAAGATGAACGGCAAAGTGGATATTCCCGAGGTGCTTCGCTACGCGGCGACGAAAGGAGTGAAGGTCTGGATCTGGCTGGCGTATGTCGACGTCGATGCGCAAATGGATCAAGCCTTCCCGCTATACGAAAAGTGGGGTGTCGCGGGGCTGAAGATCGATTTCGTCGAGCGTGACGATCAGCGCGGCATCGATTTCTACTATCGCGCTGCGGAGAAAGCAGCCGAGCATCACCTGATGCTCGACTTTCACGGCGCGACGAAGCCGACCGGTCTCGAGCGCACTTATCCGAATGTGCTCGGATACGAAGCCGTGCTCGGCATGGAGCAATCAAAGGCTGGAATGCGCGATAATCCCGATCATCGCGTCACGATTCCATTCACCCGCATGCTGGCGGGGCCCATGGATTACACGCCAGGCGGATTCGACAACGTAACGGAAGACAATTTCATCGCGCGCCAAATCCGGCCCATGGTGATGGGCACTCGCGCGCAGCAGCTTGCGATGTATGTGGTCTATCAGGCGCCGTTTCAGATGGTTTCGGATTCGCCGAAGGCGTATGAGGACCAGCCCTCGTTCAGCTTCATCCAGCATGCGCCCACTTCATGGGACGAAACGCACGTTTTGAGCGGCGAGCCAGGCGAATACATAACCATGGCGCGGTGCAAAGGCGACGAGTGGTTCCTGGGAAGCATGACGAACTGGACGGCGCGCGACTTGGATATCGCTCTGGATTTTCTTCCGCCGGGCAAATACACGGCAATGATTTATGCCGACGCCGATGATGCCGCGCAGAATCCGAAGATCGTGAGCGTTCGCCGCCAGGTTGTGGACCGCACAATGCATTTGAAGGCGCACCTCGCGCCCGGAGGCGGGTATGCAGTGAGGTTTGTGCCGGTTCGCTAGACGCTCTTGCTCTTTTGCGAACACTTGTTCCCACCTGCGAACACGAGTCCAAACCAGCGCATTGATTCCGTTGGAGTAACGCCAGGGTATGTGCGTGCAACCTAACTGCACGGTGCGAGTTCCGTCTAACGCGCCGAGGAGAGATCATGAAACGTTCCGTTGTTTGTTGGTTGATCGCCGGGAGCGCGCTTTGTAGCTTTTCGGTGCGGGCAAGCGCGAGCCCAGTGTGGAAGAGTATCGCCGACAACTGTACAGCCAATCACTTCCATGTGAGTGACCTCGCAAGCTATGCGGAAATGAAGGAGCAGCGCTTGTCGGCCGCCGCCACGAATTCCATCGATCCCGGAGTGAACGGTTCGGTAAAGGTTCACGGCTGGGATCAATCCGATGTGCTGGTCAAAGCCTGCGTGCAGACGGCCGCCGATACTGAATCCGAAGCCCAGGCGCTGGTTCCGCAAATCTCGATCGCGCAGGGGCGTGGACAGATTGAGCCGAGCGGTCCCTCAAACAATGAGCATCGTTATTGGAACGTCTCTTACGAAGTGTGGCTTCCAAATTCCTCGAATCTGGATCTCAAAGCCCACAATGGCAGCATTCGGGTCGAGACCGTCCACGGCGCAATTCGCTTTCACACCGTGAACGGCTCGGTGAGCCTTGCCGATGTGGGCGGGCACGTAAATGGTTCGACGGTGAACGGCTCGCTGTCCATTGATCTGGCGGGCAACGCGTGGAACGGAACCGGCCTCGATGCCGAGACGACGAACGGCAGCGTAAATCTGAATCTACCCGAGCACTTTTCGGCCCAAGTGAACGCTTCGACGGTGAACGGCCGCGTCAAGGTCGATTTCCCGGTGACGGTAAGCGGGGAAATCGGGAAGACGATGTCCTTTCAACTGGGCAGCGGCGGTCCCAGCATTAAAGCCAAGACCGTCAACGGGAGCGTCCACATCGGCCGAAGAGCGTAGCGTCCGGTGTCCTGCTCACCTGGGGCTAATCATAGTGCGGCTGCCAGTCCGTATCGTGGTATGAGTTTCATATTTGCCTCCTTGATCGGTCTGCCTCGCGGCATTATCGGAACTGCTTCCTGTAAACACGGCTTTCAACCACGCCCGAATCTGTGCCAATCACTCGAAGCTCTGCCCCGTCGTCGTCGATGACAAAATCCGCGTGTACGGTACTGCCAAACTGGACTACAAAGAGCGTCATCGAGCCTGTGCAGTCCGGATTTACTTTGTACGTACCTTCAATGCTCACCGGCTGGATGTTGCCGTTTGAGCTAATGATTGCGGTCGCGTCAGTTTTGCCTTTGCCGTTAAAGGTCTGCCTACCGACCTCGGCGAAAGGGCCCGCGTATGGCGGCGGGACGTACGACGGGAGAAGAGTTCCCGTGCTGCTGTATCCGAAGCTGCCCTCGAGCATCGCGTCTGAGCATCCCTTCACGTGCTCTGGCTCTTGCTTTGCGAGCACGGTTTGCGCACAGAGGACGCAAACAGCCAGAACGCAGAAAACCTGAGAACGATGGAAAACTTTTTTCATAACGAATCTCCTTTGGTTGAGCCGATCTTGTGATCGAGGCTCGATGATAATTGCGTTTGCCGGCTTACCTCCATGAATTTCGCGCGATTTTCGAGATAGGAATTCACATGATCTGGCAAGGTGTTGATGATATTGCTGATCGAGCCGCCTCTGACTCGCACCCGATTCGTTCCGCGGTGGAGGTATGATTTCTTCTAACTGTGGCCATGGGGATGCAAGACCAGTCGAATCTTGTCCGGGCGTTTGGACCGTTCGAGGTGAACGCGGCTGCGGGCGAACTGCGCAAACGCGGCGTTCACGTGCGCCTCTCAGGGCAGCCTTTTCAAATCCTGCTAGTGCTGCTCGCGCATCCGGGCGAGTTGGTCTCACGGGACAAGTTGCGCAATCAGATCTGGGGCGAGGGCACGTTCGTCGATTTTGAGGGTGGCCTGAATGCCGCGATCGCGAAGCTCCGCCGCGCGCTCAATGATTCTGCTGAAAATCCGCGGTACATCGAAACCGTACCGGGTCTGGGTTATCGGTTCATAGGCGCGTTGGCCCAGCGCCAAGCCGAACCTATTTCGCCCATTCATAGTTCAGCGGTTGCCGAAGAACTGCCGCGGAAACGGCGATTCACGATGTGGTGGTTGGCGGCCGGCTCTGCATGTGTAATCTCGTTTCTGCTAGGCTGGCGGATTCAGAACCCTCCGGCTCCGCTGACCGCCTGGAAACTAACCCGGCTGACAGCCGATCCTGGTCTCTCTGCTAATCCAGCCATTTCGCACGAGGGCACATTGCTGGCATACTCATCTGACCGCAGTGGCGAAGGCCAAATGGATCTTTATGTCAAGCAGATTGCCGGCGATCAATCTATCCGTTTAACTTTCGACGGACTGGGCAACACCACACCGGATTTCTCCCCGGACGGCAGCGAGATCGTGTTTCGCTCGAATCGAGGCGGCGGCGGAATTTACGAGATTCCCACCTTCGGTGGAGAGGCTCGCTTGCTCGCGCGCGACGGGCTCAATCCGAGATTTTCGCCCGACGGCTCAAAAATAGCGTATTGGATCGGAGATCCGGGCGTGGCGAGCGCGGTGCCGGGGAGTGGCGCCGTGTGGGTTGTTCCCGTAACCGGAGGGCAGCCGCGGCCGATCGGCTCAAACTTCACATCCGCTCGCTATCCGGTCTGGTCGCCCGACAGCGAGGATATTGTTTTTGTCGGGTTCACATCCCAAAAGGCGTATGATCGCTCGGCAATCGATTGGTGGCTGGTCTCAACAAATGGAGACCGTGCGGTAAAGACCGGTGCATATGCTGCGCTGGTTGCCGCAGGGCTCCAGGCGCGCGACAGGGGCATGGATTCATCATCGCTTTATGCGCACCTCGAGATTCCGACGCCAGCTTGTTGGTCGGCGCTCTCTGACGCCTTGATTTTCTCCGTTTTTAGCGGAGATCGAGGAAATTTGTGGAAGACCAACATCTCGCGCGAGACGGGGAAAGTCAGTGGCGTATTCAAGCGGCTGACAGCGGGCGCCGGCAACGAATCAGAAGCATCCTGTGCAGCGGAAAATCTGATGGTATTTTCAAGCGTGAACGCCAGTACAGACGTGTGGGCGGTGCCGTTCGATCTGAATAACGGCAAACCAACAGGGTTGTTAGAGCGCATCACGCAGACGTCTGCCCGGCAGGAACACGCATCCCTTTCACGCGACGGACGCCACCTGGCGTTTGCATCCGCCCGAGCCGGCCGAATGAACATCTGGGTACGGGAACTCGCAACCGGCAAAGAGTCGCACGTGGCGACCTCATCGTTCGCACAGCGCTTTCCGGTGAGTGATTCATCCGGCAGCAGAGTTGCGTTTTCTGTTTTCGAGCAGAACGGCAAACGCTCGATCTACGTTTCCACACCCCGCGGCACACCGGATAAGCTCTGCGAGGCGTGTCTTCGTGCCACCGATTGGTCGCCCGATGGCAAGAGTCTTCTAATCTTCAGCGGCGATCCTTATCAGGTCAACTCTCTCGAAATCGCCTCGCGCAAGCAGACCGCACTTGTGAAGCACTCGCACCATCATCTGCTCTTCGCCCACTTTTCTCCCGACAGCCACTGGATCAGTTTTACTGAGCGTATTCAGCCGAATCGAGCGCGCATTGTGATCGCTCCGATTGACGGACCAAAACCCGTTCCCGAAAGCGCCTGGATACAAATCGCTGAAGGGGGGCTCGAAGACTGGGCGAATTGGTCACCCGATGGAACGACGCTCTACTTCACTTCTGCACGCGATGGGCATTTCTGTATTTGGGCTCAGCGCATCGACCCCGTCTCGCATCGTCCGGTGGGGGCTGCCTTTGCGGCACAGCATCTGCATGGACGGGAAACGTATCAGCAGCAGGGGTGGTCCGCCGCTGAAGGGCGGATCGCCATGGTGCTCCAGGAGGCCACCGGTAACATTTGGCTGATGTCACGCTCCGCCAGCACAGGTAAATAGATGCTTCAAAGCCAAAACCGTAAACGGGAGCGTGCACATCGGCCGAAGAGCTTAGCGCTCAGGTCTCTGCGTAATATCGGTCGCGCGCCTGAACGGTCAGGCCCTTCTGTCTGACAGTGACACGCAATGTGCGAAATCCCGATCGCGTAACCGGCTTGTCGGATACAAATCCCATGCTGTACTCGCTCCGCAGCTCGTCTTGAATGGCGTTATATATCTCGCCAATCGACTGTTTTTTAGAGACTTCGTAAAATCCGCCGCCCGTCTCTTTCGAGAGGCGCTTCAAAACGCCTGCTCCATTCGGGCTGAGTAATCCGCCGTAGTAAGTCGCGTCCGAAAACAGGATCGAGTAGACCAGCGTATCCGCCCGCTGTGCCGCTTCGATTGCATCGGTCAACGAGATCTCGCTCCCCTCATCGACGCCGTCCGTCAGCACAACGAACGCCTTCCGGCCCTGCTGTTCTCTCATCACTTTGATCGCAGCCGTGCGGATCGCCTCGTAAAGCAGCGTGCCGCTTCCATTCGAAGCTTGTTGTTCGGTGGGCAAATCGAGCAGCGACAGCGTATCTTGCAACTCTTTGTGAGAGGAAGTGAGCTGTTGCCGGATGACAACAGCCTGATCGAATTGCACGATCACGGCCTTGTCTTTGTTCTCACGCAAAACTTCGTCGAGGAATTTGTAGCTTGCGGCCCGCTCCTGTTCGAGAACCCTGCCTTGGCTGAAACTCGTATCGACTAGCAACCCAATGGTCAGCGGCAAGTCGGATTCCCGCGAAAAATAACGAATCTGCTGCGGCTTTCCGTCTTCGAAAACCTGGAACTCATCCTTGTTAAGGTTGCGCACGATGGCGCCGTTTTTGTCGCGCACGGTCGCGAGCACGTTTACAACCTTCACCTCGGATGAAAACGTCGGCTCCTGGTGTGCGCGCAATCTGGCCGCGAGCAACGCAGCCGCGGAAAACATTAAACTACGCCGGGAACAACTCACCGCTACTGCCCCACGCCTCCCGCCGCTGCGCTTTGCCGATGCACCGCGTCCAGCACGCCATTGATGAAGGAGAGCGACTCGTCTCCCGAAAATTGCCGCGCCAGTTCCAGCGCTTCATCGATCACCACCGGCGCAGGCACGGCCTGCTGTCCCAGTTCATAAATCGCCAGTCGCAAGATATTCCGGTCCACCACCGGCATGCGCTCCAGCCGCCAATGCTCCGACTTCGCCTCAATCTGCTTATCGATATCGGAGGCTTGTGCCACGGTTCCTCGCACCAGCTCTTCCATGAATCGATCAGGCTTCGGTTCCTTCTCGCTCTCTTCGGAATAGAGCGATTCGTAATAGTGCGCAATCGCGCGGTCTACGGGCTCGCCGCGCATGTCCCACTCGAACAGGACCTGCAAAGCTCGTCTTCTCGACCGATGCCGCGCTGCCATGGGCTTAGGCGCCGTCCTTCAGTTCCCGCAGCAGATTTGCCAGCTCGATTGCCGCTTCCGCAGCTTCCGCGCCCTTATTCCCGCTTTTTCCGCCGGCGCGGTCCATTGCCTGCTGCAAGTCGTCGGTCGTAAGCACCCCGAATGCAATCGGCACGGCGGTATCCAGACTGACCCGGCTTAATCCCTCGGCCGCGCCGCCCGCCACATACTCAAAATGCGGAGTATCGCCTCGCACGACGGCTCCAAGAGCGATAATGGCATCGCATCTCGCGGCTAGCGCTTGCGCCGCCATCGGCAATTCCCAAGCGCCCGGCACTTTGACCACACTGATGTTCTCGCTCCGGCATCCGTGTTGTTCCAAAGTCTGCAATGCGGCCTTCGCAAGCTGCTCGGTGATGAATTCGTTGAACCGGCTGACCACAATGCCGACGCGTAATTCGGCGGCATCAAGCGATCCCTGGAAGGTTCGAGGAGGCATGGAGACAGCGTCTGCGCGCGAAAGGACACCGCCGCACGCTATGGGATAATTCGGTTACCCCTCAGTCTACCTCAGGCAAAAATCGCAGCGCACAGATCATGGATCCCCGTTTCATACGCAATTTTTCTATCATTGCGCACATCGATCACGGAAAATCCACGCTCGCCGACCGCTTGCTCGAATACACTGGCGCGGTTTCGCAGCGCGAAATGATGGACCAGGTCCTCGACACCATGGACCTCGAGCGCGAGCGCGGCATCACGATTAAAGCCCATGCAGTTCGTCTGAATTACAAAGCCGATGACGGCAACACCTACGAGCTGAATCTGATCGATACGCCCGGTCACGTCGATTTCACATACGAAGTTTCACGCAGCCTGCAAGCCTGCGAAGGCACGCTGCTGGTGGTCGATGCGTCTCAAGGGGTCGAAGCCCAGACACTCGCCAACACCTACCTGGCTCTCAATCATGACCTCGAAATTATTCCGGTCATCAACAAAATCGATCTGCCGTCCGCCGAGCCGGAGCGCGTTCGCGAGCAGATCGAACAGGTAATCGGCCTTGATGCCAGCGACGCGATTCTTGCGAGCGCCAAGAACGGCGTCGGCATTCGTGAAACCCTCGAAGCGGTGGTGCGGCGCATTCCGCCTCCTAAGGGCAATCCCGACGCGCCATTGCGCGCCCTCATCTTCGATTCCTGGTTTGACCCCTACCGCGGCGTCGTTATTCTTACCCGCGTTGTAGACGGCACGCTGCGCAAAGGCCAGAAGATCCGGCTCTGGTCCAACGGCAGCAGTCACGAAGTAGACGGCGTCGGATTTCAATCGCCCAAGCCGGTGCCTTCCGACGAGCTCACCGCGGGCGAAGCCGGTTTTCTGTTCGCCAACATCAAAACGGTCTCCGATGCCCAAGTCGGCGATACTATCACCAGCGACGATAATCCAGCCGAAGAGCCGCTCCCCGGCTTCCAGCAGATCAAGCCCATGGTCTTCGCGGGGCTCTATCCGATCGAATCCCACGAGCACGGCCTGCTCCGCGACGCGCTCGAAAAACTTCGCCTCAATGACAGCGCCTTCAACTTCGAGCCTGAAAGTTCAACCGCGCTCGGCTTCGGCTTCCGCTGCGGATTTCTCGGCCTGCTGCACTTGGACATCGTTCAGGAGCGCCTCGAGCGCGAGTTTCAAATCGATCTCATTACCACCGCTCCCGGCGTGCGTTATCGCGTCACCACCACCGCCGAGGAGGTGATCGAAGTCGATAACCCTCAAAAATTTCCCGAGCCATCCTCCATCAAGCAAACCGAAGAGCCGATCATCGACGCCACTGTTATCACGCGCGAAGAGTACATCGGAGAGATTCTGAAGTTACTCGAAGAAAAACGAGGCGTTCAGAAGAAATTCGAATACATTGGAACCGGCCGCGTACTCCTGCTGTATGAGTTGCCGCTGAATGAGATCGTTCTGGACTTCTACGATCGCCTGAAATCGGCTTCCCGCGGCTATGCTTCGCTCGATTATCATCTTTCGGGTTATCGCGTCTCGCCCATGGTCAAGCTCGATGTGCTGGTTGCGGGCGAACCGGTCGACGCACTCTCGATCATTGTGCATCGCGATTTCGCGTACGACCGCGGCAAAGCGCTTATCGAGCGCTTACGCAAGCTCATTCCGCGGCAGATGTTCGAAGTGGCGCTGCAAGCTGCCATCGGCACCAAGATCATTGCTCGCGAAACGATCTCCGCCATGCGTAAGAACGTGCTCGCGAAATGCTATGGCGGCGATATTACACGTAAACGAAAGCTGCTCGAAAAGCAAAAAGAAGGAAAACGTCGTATGAAGCGCGTTGGGCGGGTAGAAATCCCACAAGAAGCTTTTCTTGCTGTGCTGAAAGTCGGCAGCGATTCCGGCGAATAAAGAGCTACACCGTTCTGGTGTTAGGGCGTAGTACGTTTCATAATTAACACTAGTTGCAAGTGCTCTCGTGAAAGTCTAAACTAAAAACTCCAACTAAGTTGAGTTTGCATGGGCAGTGTTTACCGCCTCGGGAAAGCTACGCGCGCGATCTACGCCGAAGACGGTGCCAAAGGATTCGTGTTAATTCCGGAAGGCGCCGATCTCTTCATCGACAGCTTGGACCGCACGGGCCGGCTGGTCCAAGTGCGATGGGAAAGCCGCCTACTCCTGATGTTCTGGCAAGATCTTCTCGAACGCGGCATCGAAACGGATCCTCCCAGCGAAGCAGGCGTCCGAGTAGCAAACCAATCTTTCTAGTCTCCTGTAGCTCTGCAACGCTTTGAGAAAATCACTCAAGTGTCTGAAGCGGCGCCGGCAATACAAACGAAAGATCTGGTCAAGACGTATGCCGGAAAAGTTCGCGCGCTCGATGGCCTTAATTTATCCGTGCCGCGAGGAACCATATTCGGGCTTTTGGGGCCTAATGGCGCCGGTAAATCGACGACCATCAAAATTCTGACTACGCTTTCGCGTCCCGATTCGGGTGAGGCACAGGTTGCCGCGATCGACGTCTTGAAGCATCCGCAACGGGTCCGGCACGCGATCGGCTGCGTAGCGCAAAAGTCCGGCGTCGATGTCGAATCCACGGGCCGTGAAAATCTCACGCTCCAGGGACAATTCCATGGCATGCACGGCCCGCAACTCCAGCGGCGTGTGGTCGAATTGCTTGAGCGCTTCGATCTGCTCCGCGCGGCCGACCGCGTCTCCCGCACTTACTCGGGCGGCATGCAACGAAAGCTCGATATCGCCATGGGTCTTATCCATCGCCCGCAAGTTTTGTTTCTGGATGAACCCACTACAGGTCTTGATCCCGAATCCCGCAACGAGCTTTGGGACGAAATCGCGCGCCTTTCAACCCAAGGCATCACCATTTTGTTGACCACCCACTACCTCGAAGAAGCTGACCGGTTGGCGCAACTGGTCGCCATCGTTGACCGGGGCCGCGTGGTCACCGAAGGAACACCGGAGGGTCTCAAAGCAGAGCTGCGCGGCGATTCCGTTCAAATCGACTTGGTAGAAAACCTGCCTTTATCTCGCATTGAGAAGGCCCTTGAACCGCTCGAAGACGTCCACGAACTGCAACTGACAGGCACGGCGCTGCACGCTCGCACGGATCACGGCGCGACAGCCGTCCCGCCCATGCTGCTCGCGCTCGAATCGGCCGGCATCCGAACGCAATCGGTGCGTGTTGCGCGACCGACCTTGGACGACGTGTATCTTCGCTACACAGGGCGAACCATTCAGCAAGCGGAGCAAGAGAGGGCTCGATGACGCTACTCATTCAATCCTGGTTCTTGAACGTGCGACAGCTCAGGCATCTTCTTCGCCAGCCTTGGTACATCGCCCTGACCTTGATCCAGCCCATCATCTGGCTGGTGCTCTACGGCCAGCTATTCAAACGCGTCGTCGATCTGCCCGGCTTCCACTCGGTTTCCTATATCGATTTCCTCACGCCCGGAATCGTGGTGATGTCGGCCTTGTTTTCATCCGGCTGGACCGGCATGGGCGTCATCGCCGATATCGATCGCGGCGTCCTGGAACGCTTCCTCATCTCTCCGGTGCTCCGTCCCGCGATCATCTTGAGCCGGGTCATCAATCTGTCAATCATCATCATCGTGCAATCGCTCATTCTTTTTGGCCTCGGCATCATTCTGGGCGCGCATTATCACGGCGGCGTTGCTAGCTTGCTGCTGCTCGTCCTTTCCGCGATCCTGCTCGGAATGCCTTTCGGCGCCCTTTCTATCGCCTTGGCTCTCACCCTCCGAAAAGAAGAATCCGTTATCGGGGCTGTCAATTTCGTTCTGCTGCCTCTCACTTTCACTTCTCCCGTCTTTATGGCATCGGCGCTCATGCCTGGCTGGATGCAGGTGGTCGCGCGATTCAATCCGGTGAATTGGAGTGCCGAGGCTGGCCGCGGCGCCTTGCAGGGCGCGAATACCCTTTCGATTCTGCTAAATCTTGCGTATCTTGCAGCGTTCGCGCTGTTCGGCATTTGGGTGGCTACGCGAGCTTTTCGTTCTTATCAGCGTTCGGCGTAGACGCGCGGGTTGTTCCCCGCATTCACGATAGACATAAACTAGAATCAGATGTCCGCCGCCGCCCCTACGCTCGCCGAATCCGATCTCCTGGCTCGCATCGGCAATACCCCTTTGCTTGAAATCCCGCTCGCCAGCCGGGAGGGCGTTCCGATCTTCGCGAAAGCGGAATTTTTCAACCCCGGCGGCTCGGTAAAGGACCGCCCGGCGCTCAATATGATCCGGCGCGGCGAGGAGAGCGGTGAACTCGTCCCGGGCAAGATTCTGCTCGATTCCACCAGCGGTAACACCGGCATTGCCTATGCCATGATCTGCGCGTCCAAAGGTTACCGCGTCAAGCTCTGCCTCCCGGCAAACGCATCACCGGAACGCAAACAGATCCTGCGGGCGTACGGCGCCGAACTCGTCTTGACCGATCCCGCTGAAGGTTCCGATGGAGCCTTTCGCGTTTGCCATGACATCTATCAAGCGGAGCCCGAAAAGTATTTCTACCCGAACCAATACGGCAACCCGGCCAACTGGCAAGCGCACTATGAAACCACCGGTCCGGAGATCGTTGAACAAACTGGGGGCAAGGTGACGCATTTCGTGGCGGCACTCGGCACGACGGGTACCTTTACAGGCGTGACTCGCCGGCTGCGTCGCGCCCTGCCTCACGTCCGCTGCATCTCGGTGCAGCCTGCTTCGCCCTTGCACGGGCTCGAGGGCACCAAGCACATGCCGTCCTCCATCAAGCCAGACATCTACGATCCGAATCTCGCCGATGAAAATCTGTGGATTGAAACCGAAGACGCCTACGCAATGGCTCGCCGCCTCTCGCGCGAAGAGGGATTGCTGGTTGGTATCTCCGCTGCGGCAAATGTGCTCGCGGCCAGCCGCATTGCCGATCGCCTTGCGGCCCAACGCCATGCGGGCCTGATCGTGACCGTGCTCTGCGACGGCGGCCAAAAGTATCTCAGCGAGTCGTTTTGGAATGATTGAAATCGAGAAGAACGCGTGGGCTGCCATGCTGCTCCACGCGGAGCGAAGTTATCCTGATGAGTGCTGCGGCGCCATGATCGGACGGCTTCAGGATGGCAAAAAGAGCGTAACGCAAGCCGTGCCGCTGCATAATTCGTTCTCTGGAGAAAAAGCCGCGCGCTACGAGCTTCGCCCGCAGGATCTGCTCGCTGCAGACCAAGCCGCGCGTACGAATGGTCTCGACCTCATCGGCATCTTCCATTCGCATCCCGATTGTGACGCTTACTTCTCGGAAACCGATCTCAAGAACTCCTGTCCCTGGTACTCGTTCGTGGTGCTTTCGATCCGCAATGGCAAATTCGATCACGCCAACAGCTTCTTGCCTGATGCGGATCAAACCCGGGCAGACCGTGAGGAATTGATATGTCAAAAATCCTGATCCCGACCGCGCTGCGCCAATTTACCGGACAGCAAGATTCCGTCGAAGTCACCGGCGGCACCGTCGGCGAAGCGCTCAGCGCGTTGACTACGCAGTACCCGAACATCAAGAAGAACCTTTTTACGGACGAAGGCAAGCTGCGCAGCTTTGTGAACGTGTACGTCGATGATGAAGACATCCGTTACATGGATAAAGATGCGACCAAGCTCGAAGGGAACGAGACGATTTCTATCATCCCGAGTATCGCGGGCGGCGCAGTAGCTGTCGCGGAGCCCCAGACGGCGGACCTGAGCAATCAGACAGCCTTGAGCAACGAGGAAGTCGCACGCTACAGCCGTCACCTGATCCTGCCGGAAGTCGGCGTGGAGGGGCAGCTCAAGCTCAAGCAGGCCAAGGTCGTTTTGATCGGGGCTGGCGGCTTGGGCGCGCCACTGGGTCTGTATCTTGCTGCCGCTGGAATTGGCCGTATCGGCATCGTGGATTTCGATGTGGTCGACGCATCGAATCTGCAGCGCCAGGTGATCCACGGAACTCGGGACCTCGGGCGCAAGAAGCTCGATTCCGCCGCTGACCGAATGCGCGACATCAATCCGAACGTCGCGATCGACAAGTTCGACACCGGCCTCACGAGCGAAAATGCCTTCGAGATCTTGAAAGACTACGATCTCGTCATCGATGGCACCGACAACTTCCCGACGCGTTATCTCGTCAATGACGCTTGCGTTCTGCTGAAGAAACCCAACGTGTATGGCTCGATTTTTCGATTTGAAGGGCAGGCAACTGTGTTCGCTTACGAAGACGGCCCGTGCTACCGCTGTCTGTATCCCGAGCCGCCGCCCCCCGGTCTGGTCCCAAGCTGCGCGGAAGGCGGAGTGCTCGGGATTCTGCCCGGGCTCATCGGACTTATTCAAGCCACCGAAGCGGTAAAGGTCATTCTCGGCATCGGCGAAACGCTAAAGAATCGGCTGCTGCTGTATGATGCATTGGGCATGCGTTTTCGCGAGCTTCGGCTGCGGCGCGATCGCAATTGTCCCGTGTGCGGCGATCATCCGACCATCACGAAACTCATCGACTATCAGGAGTTCTGCGGAGTCACCCCTATGGCCTCTCAACCCGCGCCTGCGGAAGGCGTCATCGATCCCGTCGAAGTAAAACAAAAGCTCGATCGCGGCGATAATTTTGTTCTGATCGACGTTCGCGAGCCGCACGAGTATCAGATCGCGCGCATTCCCGGCGCCCGCTTGATCCCGCTCGGCGAGTTGCCCAAGCATTTGAATGAGCTGGATCCCGATGCCGACATCGTCGCTCACTGTAAGACCGGCGGCCGCAGTCAGAAAGCCGTGGATTTACTCAAGCAGAACGGGTTTCGCCATGTCCGCAACATGACGGGCGGCATCACCGCCTGGAGCGATAAGGTCGATCCGAAGGTGCCGAAGTACTGACCGAATCGGCCGGATAGGCGAAGTGGCCGGTTTGGGTTTGAAAGAGATTTACCGGCCCATATCCTGAACCCAAGCCCGGCGCGCTCTCGATCGCACTCTGAATCCACGCTTTCGCAGTTCGCACCGCGTCGGTCAGGCCCTGGCCTTTTGCGAGCCCCGCCGTAATCGCCGCCGAATAAGCGCAGCCGGTTCCGTGCGTATGTCTTGTCTCGACACGCGTTCCGTGCAAAATCCGCACTCCTTCAGAGCCGGCCAATAGGTCGATCGGCTCACCATCCAAATGCCCGCCCTTGAGGAGCACGGCCTTACATCCGTTGTCCAACAATCGCGCTGCGGCAGCCCGCATATCGCTCTCAGCTTGAATTTTCATGCCGGCGAGCGCTTCCGCTTCCGGCACATTCGGCGTGATGATGGACGCTTGCGGCAATAATCTGCGCCTCAAGACATCCTCGGCATTCGGCGACATGAGTCGCGCGCCGTGTTTGCTGATCATCACTGGATCGAGCACCAGCGGAAACTCGAATGATTGCGCAAGCTCCGCCACCGCCTCGATGGTCTCGACACTTCCGAGCGCTCCAATTTTTGCGGCTGCGGGTGGTATATCGCTGATTGCTGCTTGGATCTGCTCGACTACCAGGCTGGGCGGCAAAATTTCCACGCGCTTAACTGATCTCGTGTTCTGCACGGTCACTAACGTGATCGCGGCTTCGCCATATACGCCGAACTGGTGAAAGGTCTTGAGATCGGCCTGAATACCCGCGCCGCCGCTCGCATCCGACCCGGCAATGGTGAGCGCTACTGCTGGGCTTGCGGAGCGCACAGGCCCGTTGCTGGCTGTTGTGCGCGGGCTTAGCATAACTCAACGGTAGCGCAGACCTGCGCGGAGGAGATTTAAAAAGTTGCTGTTGCGGACGTGGTGCCCGCTGAATTTGCGATCGTCACCGCGACCGATGCCACCTGTGTGGTGTCGCCGTTCACCGGAAAAGACGCTTGAAGGGCAAAAGCGCCGCCTGCCGTGTCGCCGTTGAAAAAGTATTGATGGAAACTGCTGCTTGCATCGACAGTAATTGCTCCCGGCGAAATCGCCTGGCCAGACGAGGTATAGAACGTGAAGCTCAACTCGCCCGCGCTGTACGTGTTGTCGTAACCGTCTACCGTCACCACAACATTTGAGGTCTGCTGTGTCGCGGTTACGGATGTAATCTGCACCTTCTGCGCCGGAATTTCAATTAACCACGTCTGTGTCATGTTCTGCAATCCGGTAGCGGTTAACTTGATCGTGCCCGCCGTGGTTCCAGTCTGAAATGTGAACGGCGATTGCCCTTGCGACGAGCCTAAAGTGAAAACTCCCGCCGCTGAGCTAGCCGAAAACTTGATCGGTCCGATATCGTCGCTGTTTACCGGCGCAATAAACGAAATCGCGGGATCGCTCGTGACGCCATTTACAGCCGATTGGAAGCTGAGTGCGAGTGTCACGTCCGGAGGCACCTGCGCTGAGCTCGAATTCGCCCAGTCGAGGCTCGCCTGCACTTGCTCCTGGCTGTTGAAAGCTTGCGAGCTGCACGCGGTCGTTCCGCACATCAAGGTCAGATTCAACGGCGCGGGCGCTGTTCCCGCAAGACTATACACAACTCCGGTTGCAATGGTCAAAGTTGCCGTCGCGGAAGCCGATTGCCCCGGCGAAAACGTGACCTGAAATGTCAACGCCCATCCCGGTTGAATCGTAGCCGTCTGTCCTGCCGCCACGGTCGTCGATGAGCCCGTCGCTCCCGAGGCATATGGCGCAAGCGTAATGGTTCCCATTGAAAAAGCCGATGAAGTCGAGGTAAGTGCCGGCTGCGCCGTAAGGTTTGCATACGCTTGCCCCACAGGGTTCGGGTTCGCGACTGTAAACGTCAGCGTCGTCGTGCTCGGGTTCGGCCCCATGGGAATAATTGTTCCTGTCGCAACACAATGCGCGCCGGTCTGGTCCGTGCACGTCACCTGAATCCCGTCGCTTCCCACCGGCGTTCCGGACGGCGGTAACGCCGTCCCCTGCAGTGGGTACGAATTTGTCCCGACCATTAGCGTCCCGGTTACAGGAATCTGACTTCCCGCAGCGTTCGCCTGGGGCGTAAACGTAACAGTGAAATTCGCCGTGGCTGAAGAGCCCAATCTCGATGGCAGGCTGGAGCTATCAATCGAAAACTGGTTTACCGCGTATTGCTGATTCTGCAGCGCCACTGCGGGCACGCTCACAGAATCCGCAGATTGATTCGTCAGCGTAAAGACAATTGACTGGCTCGTTCCCACACTCACGTTGCCGAAATAAATCGGCGTACTCGCGCCCGGAGTCGGGGTGCTGCCGTTGTAGGTCAGGACTAATTGCGGAGCGCTAGCTGTTCCTTGCAGCAGCGGCGATGTCAGTGGGATGATCGTCGGGCACTGGCTCGCCGGATCCGTGCTCGATAGATTGCAGCCATTCGCCTGCTCGGCATAAGTGATTACCAGGTATCCGAATTGTTGCCCCACCGCCGAGGGACTGAAAGTTACCGTGAAATCTTCAAAGCCCGAGCCCTGCGGCGCGAGAATCGAATCGACATCCAGGCCTGTTATCGAAAAATTCGGGTTCGCCACAGTCGAACCCTGTGCCGTCGAGACCACTGCATTGAAGATTTCAATCGGATTCGCCGAGGTATTCACAACGCGCAACGTAACGCTGGTCGACATGCCGGCGGGCGTGCTCGAAAACGTGTAAGTCCCCGGGAGCGCCGTCAGTGATCCGGAATTGTCGATGTACAAGCTCAAATCCTGCGCGCATGCGCACGTGGCGAACAGCAGAACAGCCCAAAGCGCTTTCATTTCACCACCTCTTGCGGCTCTCTCGGCCTTGCAATCAGATGCTGCGAATCTCTCGGCGCGGGCAATTGAGAAACATGCAGCGCTGTCGTATTCAGGTGCAGCGCCCAGTCCTGCGCCGCCCCAGATGAGATGTGCACCCAATCCGTTCCCATGCGCTCAAAACTCACCGGATTGCCGCTAAGCGGAAGAGTGCGCACCGTGCCGTTTGGTGCTTCGATATGCAATTCGTTCGCATCGTGCGAAACCACGAACGAATACTGCAGGAATGCCGGTCCCTTAACACCCGGCAACAGATTTACCGACGTAACTTGTCCCGGCTCGAGCGAAACGCTCACCGCGAACACATTGCCCGCCGCGTCGCTCGCCAGCAGCTTTGCCGAGCCGCTATTGAGCAGTTGAACGGCGGTCACGGTTCCAGGCAGGTCCCCGCGGGCGATCTCCGTCGCCACGAAAGACTGCCCGTTCCAATACACAATCGAGCTTCGCGAAGGCAGCCAGGCGATAGCAGTGGTTAACGCGCCGTCGATATTCAAAACTGGAGAGGCGTCGCCGGAGTTATATTGCGCAACCACGGCGCCGCTCGAGTTGAGTAGCTCAATGTGTCCGGCAATCGAGACTAGACCGCCCAAATCGGAAAAGCTGATCGCATCCGCGTCCGACAGAAGCTGGTCGTTTACCAGCACATTCGATTCAAGCCCGTAAACAGGATGCACCGTCCGGTCCGAATACCGCGCAACGCCCAACTTGGGAGCCGTGAGTTGCGCAGCCACCCCCAACGCGGTAACCCAAAACAGCGCCAGTAAACACAAGTTCCGTATCTTCATTTATTCCTCGCTGAGACGAACGCGCCGGACTATGGGGCGCCGATGCTGATGCTGGGTGCTCCGATGGAAAGCGACGGTGGACCTGCTGCAGTAGTGCCTTTGCCGCCTCTCATGGCCATCATGGCCCCGGCCGCGCCTCCCGCCGCAAGGGCCGCTAGAATCACCCATTTGGTTTTGCTGCTGTGCGAGCCCTTATCAGGCGATGCGCCTGTATGGGTCACCGAAACGGACGGCCGTTCTGTTTGCGCGTTATCGTTCGGCAGTGTCGGGCGTGCCGGCGTACCGGGAATCGGCTCCGCTGCTCCGGTTCGTGAAACCGGGACCGCATCGGTTAACGGGGGTGGTGAAGGCAAAGGCGCCAAAAGATCGATTTCGGGCGCGTCTCCTGGCCCGGATGCGTTTGCTGGCCCGAATGCGCTTTCTGGAAGGAGTGGCGGAGCGGCTAACAAGGCCGTCAAAGTGACGGCGAGAAGGGGAAGGAGACGTTTCATGCAGCCTCTTTTCGGAAGCGAGCCACAGGCGGCGCGCTCTCGTGCGCGTCACCTTGTGTCGCTTGGGCCGCGAACTGCTTCGAAGACTAAACCTGCTGGATCAGAACCACCGTAACGTTGTCGGGTCCGCCCTCAGCCTTCGCGGCGTCGACAAGATAGTGGCACTTCTGTGGCAGAGTTTTCTCGGAATCCAGCGCTTCGGTCAAGATTTTTTCGTCGAGCACGCCATGCAGCCCGTCTGAACAGAGCAATACCTGATCGCCCTGTTCCAGCCGCACCGTGTTGCAGTACACGCGCAGATCTTCCGCGCTGCCCACCGCCATCGTGAGCACATGCCGCATAGGGTGTTTTCTGAGGGCTTCGTCGCTCAAGCCCAGCCGAGATCCCACCTCCGCAACCCAGGTCTGATCCTCTGTAATGCGAGACAGCTCGCCGTTCGAGCACAGATAGGCCCGGCTGTCGCCCACGCTGCCGATCTCCACCTGAGACTCATCCACCGCCCGCGCCACCAGCAGCGTCGTCCCCATGCCGTCCAGGTCCGGATTATCTTTCGCCGCCTCCCTCACCGCACGGTTTGCCTCGCGAAAAGCCTGGTCGAGCGTCTCAAGTCCATCCGGCGGAACGCGCAACAAAAAGTCGTGCAACTTTTCCGCGCTCAGCCGCGAAGCATATTCGCCCGCTTTCGCGCCACCCATCCCATCGGCAAGAATGAAGATCTGCGCCTGCGCATCGGCGATGAAATAGTCCTCATTATTCGGTCGAACACAGCCTCGATCGGAGAGGCCGAACGCCGCAAGCATAAGGGAGATTATATCCGGGAAACGGGCATCCCTACCGAGAGCTCCGGCGCCACCTCCGCGCTGCCCAACGCAAATGGCCGACTCAGCGACAAATTGCGCGAATAAAATCGCCAGTCGGGAATTAGATCTTGATTCATGCGCCTGAACAGCGCCTCCTCGGACGCGTCGGCCAGCGTTTCCCAATCGGCGTCCGAAATTCCGCTCAGAACTGGTGAATAGACCACGCGCTTGCCCGTCCGCATCGCCAGCGCGCCAGCCCACGCGCCCAAAAAACCCAGCGATGCCGATTCGGGCGCCTCCCGCAAACACTCGGCGAGAAAGGTCGCGCGCACCACCGCAAACTGGATCGACACCGCGCTTACGGACCGCTCCATCCAGATCTGTCCGAAATACCCTGGATCCGAAAACGATCGGCCGCGATGCGGGGACCCGCACACGCCGCCGACTCCGAAATGCCGGCCGGCTTCGAGAATCATGCCCTTTGCGTTCCGAATTTTTCCGCCGATCATCACCACGTCGGGATGAAGTTCGAACAGCATGAGCGATTCCTGCTGCCACTCGGTGTCATTTGTCCCCACGTCTTCGCCAATCAGCAGGATGAAGCGCGCATGCTCAACCACATTCAGAATTGCGCGCGCGCTCGAACGCGGATGTAAATTCGAACCCAACACTACCTTGTAAATCGAATCCGATCCATCGCCCTTACGGGAGAAACGAAAATGAGGCATACCTCGCAATAACGAGCTAGACTCGACTTTCCAGTTCTCCGCATCCGCCTGGCTATCTAGAAATCGCCGCAACACCGCCTGCTGCGAAGCGCGCACGTACGGCTTCGTCTCCGCATCGTCGGCCGTTGACCGGGCGTGTACACGCCAGCTATACAGAACCTCCGGAATATGGCTCGCTTCGTAACCGGCGATCAAGAATCGCACAAAGATATCCCAATCCGGGCTGCCTTCGGTATTCGCGTCCGTATACGCACCCAATTGCAGCGCCAGCTTGCGATCGATCACGTTCAAATGCGCGATATACGCCGAATTCAGCAACAAAACTGGGTCCCAATCCGGCTTCATGTAAGGTTGATAACGTCGCCGCCCGATGATCTTGTCTTCATCGGTATAGAGCAGTGGAGGATATCCGTGCCCTCGCACCCAGGCGCTCACGACGATCAGCGCATCGGGATATAAAAGGTCGTCTGCATCCACCGGCAGCACATATCGTCCGCTCGCGGCTTCGAGACACTGCCGCAACCCCGCAATGATCCCGCAATTCGTTTCCGTTCGGACCAGCTTTACCCATGCATGCGCGCGCAAAACCTCTAAATAGGACTTGAGAGCTCGGCGCGAGCAGCCGTTATCTAAGATCACCCACTCGCACGCGCCATTCGGATTTTGCTTGGCAATCGCTTCCGCCAACTTCTTCAAATAAGTGAGCGGGCTGCCGTTCCAAACCGGCGTCAAGATCGAGAACACTCCGGGTTGCACCGGTTCCCGGTACTCGACGGCCCGATGCTTCAGCCGTTCGGCCATCCAGGCTGCATACTTACGCGCTTCCCGGTTTGGAAAAAGCCTCGCGGCCTGCCGCCGCAAGACGCCCTTCAAACCTGCCGGAAGGCTGCGGCGCAACTTAATCCAGGCCGACGAGTGAAGCGGCGCGCCGGCGATCGCCCTCTCGCGCATAAACCCGCGTGTTCCCCTGCTAGTAGCTTCTCAGACGCTTGCTATTGTTCTACAAGGAAGCCGCGCAAAACGGGCCCGGTATCAGGCGCTCCGCCCAGACACTTAGAAGGTGCTGCTATAACCGGCGTCGCGCATGCGGGCCCTTTGCGCTATCAAGGAGAGGATGATCGAGCAGGACACTTTAGAAGCTCAATTGAAAGCAGCGAACGACTCGCTGCGCCAAGTTCAAGATGAGCTCAAGGCGTCTCAGCGTCAAATCTCCGCACTACTCGAGCTGGTCGAGAAGCACGATTCGCAGCTTACTTCGCAAGAAACATCCATCGCGCGCCTCGACCGGATCCTGATGGAGATCCTTACCGGCCGTACCTGGCGCACCTTGCGCGCTGCCGGCGACCTGATCCGAAAGCTCACGCCCACTGGTGGCGGCTCGTCCGCGGCCGGACGCCGTTCGTATCTCATCTGCGATGACCCGAAGCCCCACGACCGTAAACCGCGCACCGGAAAAATCGCGATCCGAGGCTGGTGTGTGGCCGCGGGCGGCGTCGATTCCATTCAAATCCAGATCGCCGGGTTGCCGCCGTTTGAAACCACGCCGTCGATACCCCGGCCCGACGTCAAAAAAAACCATCCCGATCTCGATCCCACAGGCCGCTCTGGCTTCATCGCGGAGTTCGATTCGCTCCCGCTTCCCAAAGGCCGCCACACCATCACTCTGCGTCTCGTCTCGCGCGGCGCCGTCATTCGCGAAACCAGAACCGCCATCACCATCGATCACGAAAAAGGCTTCGCCTCTGACTACGAGCGCTGGATTCGCGATTTCGAGGTCCCTGACGAGAAGCTCATCAGCCTCAAACTCACCGCTCTCCAACGTCGCCCGGTGTTGAGCATCGTGATGCCGGTTTATAACACCGAGGCAACGGAGCTAGAAGAGGCGATCCGATCCGTCCTCTCGCAATCTTACTCGAATTGGGAGCTTTGTATCTCGGACGATGCTTCTCCCGAGCCGCACGTCCGCGAGATAGTAACTCGCTTTGCCGCTCAGGACAGCCGGATCAAAACCGTTTTTCGTACGGATCGCGGCGGCATCTCGCAGAATGCGAACTCTGCTCTCACTCTTATCGCCGGCGATTACATCTGCTTTCTCGATCATGACGACACGCTCGCGCCACACGCTCTGGCCTATGTCTGCGAAGCGCTGGACCGGAACCCCGCTGCCGAGCTTCTCTATAGTGACGAGGACAAAATCAACCGCAGCGGCAAACGCTTTGACCCATTCTTCAAGCCCGATTGGTCGCCGGATCTGCTGCTTTCGGAAAATTACATCTGCCACTTACTCGTTTTCCGACGAGATCTTTTAGAAAAAACCGGCCCGTTCCACTCCGAATGCGACGGCAGCCAGGATTATGACCTGATTCTCCGCGCGACCGAACACGCCAGCCACATCGAGCACATTCCCAAAGCTCTTTATCACTGGCGCGCAGGGGTCGCCTCCACAGCGAGCACAATCGCAAACAAGGATTATGCATTAAACGCCGCCCAAAGAGCGTTGCGCCTGCACTGCGAGCGCGGCGGGAACGGCATCGAGATCGAACAAGGCGGCATTATCGGCCGCTGGCGAGCGAGGTACGCTATTCCAAAAGACACTCGGGTCAGCATTATCATCGCGGCCGGTGGGAAAGTAGACGTTTTGCGGACGAATCTAGAGAGTATTTTCACCAAGACGACTTACCCGCATTACGAAGTAGTAATCGTTGATAACTCGCGTCAGAACGCCACTGAAAAGTTAATAAATGACTTCAACAATAATGGCCAGCCTGTTCGATACCTGGATTGGCGCAACAAACCATTCAATTACTCTGTCATTAACAACACCGCTGCGTCGAAATGCGAATCGCCGGTGCTTTTATTCTTGAACGATGACACGTCGGTAATTACCCCCGGCTGGCTCGAGGCGATGGTGGAATTAGTCATGCGCCCTGAGGTCGGCGCGGTCGGAGCCAAGCTGCTTTACCCGAACGGCCGTATTCAACACGCGGGCGTCGTGATGGGTATCTATGACAACTGCGGACACGCCTTCAAAGGTTTGGACGGGAAGACCAGTCACTATTTTGACTTTTCCGATATCATTCGCAATGTCTCGGCGGTCACTGGCGCCTGTCTTATGACCAGGAGCGACATTTTTCGCGAGGTCGGCGGCTTCGATGAATCTGAATTCGCCGTGGCCTTTAATGACGTCGATCTCTGTCTTAAGATCGGCAACCTGGGCTATCGCATCCTCTATACGCCTTACGCGGTTCTGCACCATCACGAGGCCTTTTCGAAGACCTCGAAGGATCTTGTTCCTCACCCGGCGGAAGTTGATGCGATGCGCGCCAAGTGGACCAAAGTCATCGGTCACGATCCCTTCTACAGCCCCAATCTGACGCGCAATGACGAAGATTACTCGCTGCGCATGCGGGAGATGTAATGACTCGCTTCACGCAAATTGTGTTATTCGCCATGATTTCTTCTACATTCTGCGCTTGCAGCCGCGCTCCCGCGCCTGCTTCCCGCCACTATTCGCTCACCGGCCGTGTGGTCGCGCTGAACGCGCACGATCAAACCGCGACCATTGATGCCGCTGCCATCCCAAACTATATGGAAGCTATGACCATGGAATATCCGGTCCCGTCCAGAGACGATTTCGCCAAGCTCCGTGTCGGCGAAGACATCGCGGCGACCATAGATGTCCGCGATGACGGGCTCTACTCGCTATCGAATGTTCAAATCAAGGCTCCCGATCGGAAATGACTGGTAGATTGCAGATCCTGGAAAAGCGCTAAGCTGTCATCGGAGGCAAATTGTGAAAAAGTCCATCGAATTCCTTTCGGTGTTTCTATTGATATTTGCTGTACCGGCGGTATTGGGCGCTACTCCCGTTCCGCAGCATGACCAACATGGCGGAGGAGGCCATGAGGTCGGCGGAGGACACGTACCCTCGCATGGCCCCGCTCCGGCCGCGCACACTGCGCCTGCGCGAGGTGGAGAGCACGGAGCTGCACGAGGCGAAGAGCACGCAGCGCCTGCACGAGGCGAAGAGCACGGCGCCCCTGAACGAGGTGGAGAGCACGCGAACTTCCGCGACGCTCCAGGTCATCCCAACGCGCCTCACGTGGATGCCAGAAACGATCATTGGGTCGGCCATGCGGATCGCAATGACCCGCGTTTTCATCTGGACCGTCCTTGGGAGCACGGCCGTTTCACCGGCGGCTTCGGTCGCGGTCACGTATGGCGTCTGGCCGGCGGCGGTCCCGGCCGCTTCTGGTTTAACGGCTGGTACTGGAGCGTTTTCCCCGGTGACGTTGGTTATTGCGGCGATTGGCTTTGGGATTCCGATCCCATCGTCATCTACGAAGATCCCGACCACCCGGGCTGGTATCTCGCCTATAACACCCGTCTCGGCACGTATGTGCACGTACAGTATTTAGGCTAATCTGTTTCGGCGCGCCCCGAATGGTACAACTTATTTCGGGGCGCGACCTTCTTGTTCCGCAAGATCCTGATTGCTAATCGAGGCGAAATCGCCGTTCGCGTCATCCGCGCTTGCCGCGAGATGCGGATCGCGACAGTTGCGGTCTTCTCGGAATCGGACCGTCGCGGCATCCACGTCCAGATGGCAGATGAAGCGCTCTGCGTCGGCCCAGCCGCATCCTCGCAAAGCTATCTGGCGATCGATAAAGTCGTCGACGCCGCCCGCGCGACCGGCGCTGATGCAATTCATCCCGGCTACGGCTTCCTGAGTGAAAACACCGCTTTCGCGAAAGCCTGCGCCGGTGCCGGAATTACGTTCATCGGCCCCTCCTGGCAATCGATTGAGCAGATGGGCTCTAAAACCGCCGCCCGCCGCCTCGCAATCCAGGTAGGAGCGCCCGTTGTTCCCGGCACCGAACGAGGGATTCAAGATCTCGACGAGGCCCGCCGTACCGCTTCCCAAATCGGCTACCCCGTTCTGCTCAAAGCGGCTGCGGGTGGTGGCGGCAAAGGCATGCGCCGCGTCGCGACCGAGCCCGAACTCGAATCCGCCATGCGTGGCGCGGCGAGCGAAGCCGAACGAGCCTTCGGATCCGCCGAAGTTTACCTTGAAAAGCTGATCGAGCGTCCGCGACATATCGAAATTCAGGTGCTCGGCGACGAGCACGGCCATATCATTCACCTCGGCGAGCGCGAATGCTCCATCCAGCGCCGCCATCAAAAGGTTGTCGAGGAATCTCCGTCTCCGCTCGTCCTCGCCAACCCCGAACTGCGCCATCGAATCGGCGAAGCTGCTCTCAAAATTGCTCGCGCAGCCAATTACTCGAATGCCGGCACGCTCGAATTTCTCGCCGACCAGCAGGGCAACTTCTATTTCCTCGAAATGAATACTCGGCTGCAAGTCGAACATCCGGTCACCGAATGGGTCACGGGGCTCGATCTTGTTCGCTGGCAAATCCGTATCGCCGCCGGCGAGCGGCTCACGCTCCAGCAAAGCGACGTGCGATGGCACGGCTCGGCCATCGAATGCCGCATCTACGCTGAAGATCCTGAAAACAATTTTTTCCCTTGCCCGGGCCGCATCGAGCAGTACGCGGAGCCCGCAGGTCCCGGCGTGCGCGTCGACGGTGGCGTTTATTCCGGCTTCACCGTCCCGATCGATTACGATCCGCTGCTCGCCAAGCTCGCCGTGTGGGGCGAAACACGCGAAGCTTCCATCGACCGTCTACGCCGTGCCTTGAGCGAGTATCGCGTCCTCGGCATCACCACCAATTTGCCTCTGTTCGAGCAACTCACGGCCGACCCCGATTTCGTCGCCGGCCGCCTGCACACCGGATTTTTGGACGATTTCATGCCCCGCCGCGCCAAATCTCAACCGGACCAAATTTCGCTGGCGGCTGCAATCCTTGCCTCGGAGCAAGCCGAAGCCGTGCGGCCGGAAATTCCAGTGGCAAACGGCAAAACTGTAAGCGCATGGCGCGCCGAATCGCGCCGAGGTCTCCTGCGTTGAAGCTCGCCGTAGAAATCGATGGAGAAATTTGCACACTCGACCTCGCGCGCACGGGCGAAGTGGCTAGCTACATGATCAAAGGCGCCATCGATTCCTCCGGTTCAGCGTCGATTGCCGAGCTCGCGCCGGGTAGCTTCTCGGTCCTGCTCGCGAACCGCAGCTTCGACGTTCGCATCGCGCGTTCAGCCGACGCACTCGAAGTCTGGGTTGGGACCCAGCGCCATGTTGTCTCGGTTGCTGATGCGCGCGACCGCCCGGCAAAATCGCGCAAGGCCGGCGCCTCCGGTCCTGTCGAGCTGCGTGCCCAAATGCCCGGCAAGATTATTCGCCTGATGGTCCAACCCGGTGCAACCGTCGAAGCCGGCCAAGGCCTGATCGTCGTGGAAGCCATGAAAATGCAAAATGAGATGAAATCGCCCAAAGACGGAACGGTCTCGAAGATCCACGCGATGGAAGGCTCGACCGTCGTCGCCGGGCAAGCCTTGCTGGTAGTGGAGTAATCATGGCCAAACCCGATTGCAAATTCTGCGGCGGTACCGGCTGGATGGTCGCCGAGCGAGATGGCATTTCGGCGGCCGAGCGCTGTGAATGCGTCGCCGAAGACCGGCTCAAGGAACTCGATTACAAAGCCCAGATCCCCCGCAACTATCGCGAGGCGTCGTTTGACAGCTTCGATGCTTTCGATCCCGCCTACGGCTCATCGCTGCAAGCCGCCATGCTGCAGATCAAAGGCTACGCTAACAATTACCCGCTCACCGACAAGCCCGGACTGCTCATCGTCGGCCCTCCCGGTACCGGCAAAACGCATCTAGCTGTCGCCGCACTTCGCCAATTGCTGACGCGCGGCCACGAAGGCGTGTTCTTCGATTATCTGAACTTACTCGATCGCATTCGCTCCAGCTACAGCGAGACCCTGGGCGCTAGCGATCGCGAAGCCTATCGCACGGCGCTCGAGACGGAAATTCTGCTGCTTGATGATCTCGGCGCGCACCGGGTTACCGATTGGGTGCAAGACACCGTAACCTCCATCGCCACGCACCGCTGCAATCACAAGCTGCCGCTGATCGCGACCACCAATCTTGCCGACACGAAGATCGGCGCTTCGCCGGATTACCGCGTCATGCTGGAGGACCGGATTGGGGAGCGGGCACGCTCCCGCCTGTTCGAAATGTGCCTCGTGGTTCGAATGCCGGCCGCGCCCGATTACCGGGTGAAACGAGCGGCTATCCGTTGACTACGCTGACGCGGTCGCCCCAAAGCTCGCGACTGCTTCCTTCTCATCGTCGTAAGCCGGGAAGATCGTATAAAGCTTTGTGATCTGCATCAGGTCGCGCATTTTACCCTGCAGGTGCAGCAGCTTCAATGCGCCGCCCTGGTTCGTCGCCGTCGTGTATGCGCCCACCAGTTCGCCCAGCCCGGCACTATCCACGTAGCTCACGTCCTTCATATTCAATATGATGTTCTTCTTGCCCTGAGCGAGCAGCGATCTCAGCTCGTCCCGCAAGATCCCCGTCGTCTCCCCGAGCGTGATCCTTCCGTTGAGATCCACGATCGCCACATTTCCGGCTTGCCGAGCTTTTGCAGTAAGTGCCATAGATCTTTCTCTCTCCTTGATCCTGCGCTATCCGAAGCGTTTCATTCTAACTCAACTAGTGCCCCGCAGTTGGTAATGGGGGTTTGGAACCTTAACCCTCCGCAGTGCCACCCGCGCCGGCGATCCATCGCAGCCTTCGATTCGCAGTGGCACGCACACCATATCATATTCACCTGCTTCCACGGGCGCGAGGTTCAATCCCTCTACAATCCAGACCCCCGCCCCGAGCAGAATTTTGTGCGTCTCCACGCCATCGGCCTCAAACCGCCCGATTGACAAATAATCGATGCCAATCAGCGCCACTCTCGCTTCCGCCAGAAATGCCGCCGCCGATGCGTCGAGCGCCACGAAATCCCGCTGAAACTCCCGATTGTCCCATCGCGCCCCCGAATTTCGCGTCTTCAACAAGATTCGCTCGCCCGTTCGAATGCCCTTCCCTTCCAATTCCGCCCGGCTAATTGCCGCTGCATCCGGGCACTCGATGACGCGAGCCCGCCCGATCCCCACCCCGAGCGGAAATTCGTCAATCCCACTCCCGCCGGCGATAAAATGCCGCCTCGCGTCCATGTGCGTTCCGGTATGGACCGTCATCCGGCACAGCGTCACATCCGCATCCGCGCCCTGTTCCATCTGTGAAATGCGTACGAAGCTCGGCTCCGGATCTCCCGGCCAATGCACCATGCCGCTCGTCAGCGGAACCGAAACGTCAATCCAGTGGTTCTCCATACGCTACCGCAGCAACGCCTCCAGCTTCGATCCGCGCACGATCATCGTCTCGTTGCGCTCCGGTCCGTTCGAAACCGAGCCAACCTCCACGCCCGTGCGCTGTTCGAGAAAATCCAGATAACGCTTGGCCGCATCCGGCAGATCCTCAAACCGTGTCACCCCGCGCGTCGTCTCGCGCCACCCCGGCAGCCGCTCAAAAATCGGCTTAATCGCGTCCATCCCGCGCGTGCTCGCCGGCATTTGCGTCATCACTTTGCCGTCCACCTCGTAAGCCACGCACACCGGAATCTCATCCAGATCATCCAGCACGTCGAGCTTCGTGATAATCAGGCTGTCGAACCCGTTCACCTCCGCCGTATAGCGCAGCAGCGGCACATCGAACCACCCGCACCGCCGTGGCCTGCCGGTGACCGATCCGTACTCGTTGCCTGCTTTTCGGAGCCGCTCGCCCATCTCGCCCAGGTCTTCCGAAGGAAATGCCCCTGCGCCGACGCGCGTGATATACGCCTTCGAAACACCTACGATCGCATCGATCTTCGTTGGCGCTACACCTGTCCCAATACACGCTCCTCCGGCTGAGGCGCTGGAGCTCGTCACAAACGGATAAGTGCCGAAATCGATGTCCAGCATCGTTCCCTGCGCGCCCTCAAATAGCACGCTGCGGCCGTCGCGAATCATGCTGTTCAGCAGGTGCGCGGTATCGCATGCGAGCGGCCGGATCTGCTCCGCGTATTCGCGGTAGCGGTCCAGAATTTCGCCGAAATCGATCCGATCCGCAATGTGAAACGCGTCCGCGATGGTCTGTTTGTCTTCGGCCAGCGCGCAATAAAGCTGCCTGAAATCGACATCCACCAGGTCCGCAATCCGAATCCCTCGCCGCGCAACCTTGTCCTCGTAGCACGGCCCGATTCCGCGCGACGTGGTCCCAATCGGAATCCGGTTGTCGCGGCCTTCCGACAACTTCTCGATCGTGCGATGAAACGGAAAAATCACATGCGCACGATTGCTGATCTTCAACTGCGATTTGACGTCAATGCCTGCGGCCTCGAGCGCCGAAATCTCGTCCAGCAGCGCCGCCGGATCGATCACCACGCCATTGCCGATCACCGCCACCACTCCGGGCCGCAAAATACCGCTTGGAATCAGCTTCAGGATGAACTTCCGGTCCCCGATGAAAACCGTGTGGCCCGCGTTGTGGCCGCCCTGGTACCGCGCGACCGCGTCAAACTTGCCCGACAGCAGGTCCACGATCTTACCCTTGCCTTCGTCGCCCCATTGCGCCCCGAGCACGATCAGATTACTCATCGCTATGGCGTCTCCGGCCCAAAACCCTCCGATTGTATCGCAATCCTCTCTAGCCCATTTAGAATCATCAACTTGCCCGTCCCTAGGCGGCCTGCGCCGCTATGCTAACGTTGGATAAATGCGCATGTGCGAGGTCTTCATCGCTCTCGGTCCGGACGTCTTTCATCAACTCGTGCGCGGCATTTCGATCGGAAAACTGAAGACTTATCAGGTCTACGAGCGCTTCAAGCTCCGCGCTCATCTCATCAAACTGAACTCCGAGTCCCTGCGCAAATCGGAACCCAAATTCTGGGCCCGCATCCAATCGGGCGAAGAGGATTTCGCAACCGACCTCTCGCAAGTCTTCTTGGTATCTCACCTGGACATGATCGTCGACGTCCTCAACTTCCTCGGCATCCCCAACGAACAGGGCTTCTTCGACAAGGACCTCAAGCCCGAGCAATATCTCACGGAAGACTGGCAGCGCCGCGTCTTTGATGCATTCGCCGAAAAGTACCCGCGCGAAATACTGCTCTTCTACATCAACCACCTCCATTGGGAGCTCAACAAGACCGATCAGGTATTCGTGCCTGCGGCCTGACTATGCCCGATCTCAAATCCTTTCATGAGCAAGTGAAGCGTGGCGACCTCGATTCCGTCCGCACTGCCATCACGGAAGACCACGGCCTGCTCGACGCGCCCAACGAATCCGGCCAGACCGCTTTCCTGCTCGCCAAGTATTATCGCCAAGAGGATGTTGCCGCATTTTTGCTCGGCCAAGGCCCCAAACTCGACGTTTTTACAGCTTGCGTGGCTGGCCGCACCTCCGAAGTGCTCGAGGCGATTCATCACGACCCTTGTCTGTTGAAAGCGCACAGCACCGACGGCTGGACGCCCCTGCATCTGGCCGCCTTCTTCGGTCACGCGGATCTCGCTATCGGCCTGCTCGATCTCGGTGCGCCCCTAAATGCGCGCTCAACCAACGCGGGCAAGAACATGCCTCTACACGCCGCCGCCGCGGGTGGGCACGGGGAAATCGTTGAGCTTCTTCTGAACCGCGGCGCCGATCCCAACGCCACGCAGGAGGGCGGTTTCACAGCTCTGCATTCGGCTGCGCAGGCCGGCAATCGAGAAATGGCCGCTGCTCTGCTCGCCAATGGCGCCGACGCCAATATGCGCGCCGGTAATAATCAATCGCCCCTTGATCTCGCGCTTTCGCACGGCCGCCAGGAAGTCGCCGCACTCCTCGAAGAGCTCGGAGCCAAGCTCGAGTAGATGCTCGAATCTCAACTCGAGGAGCTGCGTCGCGCGACGCTCGCCGGCTTCGCCTCCGCCATTTCTCTCGAAGAGCTGGAATCTTCCCGGGTCGCCGCTCTCGGCCGGAAGGGCACGCTCGCGCAGATCAGCAAGGAATTCGGTAAACTCCCGCCCGAGGAGCGCGCCCGCATCGGCAAGCTGCTGAACTCCGTCAAGCAGGACCTCGAAAGCGAATACGAAGAGAAGAAGCGCCGCTTTGAACAAGCCGATCTCGCCGAGCGCCTGGCCAACGAGTGGATCGATGTCACGCTGCCCGCGCCCGGCATCCGCCCTGGCAGCCTGCATCCCATTACGCAGCTCCAAACAGAAATCGAAGACCTGTTCACCTCGCTTGGATTCGCCGTCCTGTACGGCCCCGAAGTCGAAACCGAAGAGCACAATTTCGACGCGCTCAACATTCCGCCCACTCACCCCGCGCGCGATATGCAGGACACGTTCTGGCTAACGGACGGCCATCTGCTTCGCACCCACACCTCGCCGGTTCAAGTGCGGGGCATGCGCCAATTCGGGCCGCCCCTGCGCATGATTGCTCCCGGACGCGTTTTCCGCAATGAAGAAGTTGACGCCTCGCACGAGCACACCTTCTATCAGCTCGAAGGCATGATGGTCGATCGCGAAGTCTCCGTTGCAAACCTCATTTACTTCATGAAGACGCTGCTCAGTTCCATCTTCAAGCGCGATGTCACCGTCCGCCTGCGCCCCGGCTACTTCCCCTTCGTCGAACCTGGCTTCGAGCTCGATATTCATTGCCTCATCTGCGACGGCGCCGGCTGCTCCGTCTGCAAGCAGAGCGGCTGGGTTGAGTTGTTACCCTGCGGTTTGGTTCATCCCAACGTTCTACGCATGAGTAACATCGATCCCAGCGAATGGGGCGGCTTCGCTTTCGGCCTCGGCCTGACGCGCCTCGCCATGATGCGCTATGGAATCGATGACATCCGCCAGCTTCAAAGCGGCGATCTGAGATTCCTTAATCAGTTTTAGGATCCCGTTTTGAAGTTCTCTTACCAGTGGCTCAGCGAACTTGTTCCCGGTCTCGACATCGAACCGGCGCATCTGCAGCGGCTCATCACCATGAAAACCGCCGAGTGCGAAGGCCTCGAACGCCTCGATTCGGACTGGATCATCGACATCGATAATAAAAGCCTTACGCATCGGCCCGACCTCTGGGGTCACATCGGTATGGCTCGCGAAGTCTCAGCGATTACAGGTCTGGAATTCAGAGATCCCGTCAAGCTGGACCTGCTGCCGCACGCCCGTCCCACTATTCAAGTCTCCATCGCCGATCACTCACTCTGCCCTCGATACAGCGCTCTCGTCATCGAAAACGTGCGTGTCAGTGATTCGCCGTCCTGGCTCGAGACTCGGCTCGAGGACGTCGGCCTCAACTCCATCAACAACATCGTCGATATCACCAACTACATCCTCGCCGAGCTTCCGCAGCCCATGCACGCCTTCGATGCAGACAAGCTCTCCGGAGGAACGATTTACGTACGGCTCGCCCGCCCCGGCGAAAGGCTGCACGCTTTAAGCGGCGAAACATACGATCTCATACCCGAGGATCTGGTCATCGCCGATGCATCAGGCGCCGTCGCGCTTGCCGGAGTCATTGGCGGCGCAGACACCGCGATCTCCGAAACCACCACGCGCGTCGTCCTTGAGAGCGCGAACTTCCACGCGGCTCGCGTGCGCCTCACTTCCGCGCGTCACAAGCTTCGCACAGACGCCTCCGTGCGTTTTGAAAAATCCCTCGATCCCGAAAATACCGTGCGCGGCCTCGCCCGCGCCATCGAATTGCTCGCGCAAGTCTCGCCTGGCATCCGCATCGCCGGAGGAGTTGCCGATAGCCGCGGCCCTATCGCGCAACCAGATCCCGTCATTCTGCCCATCTCTGTTGTTGTCAGGAAGCTCGGCATTGAAGTCAGCGAATCCCGTGTCACTGAAATTCTCACGGCGCTCGGTTTCCGCGTATCGCAAAGTTCGCGCGAGGTACTCACGGTTACGATTCCCACCTGGCGCGCTACGAAAGACATTTCATTGCAGGACGATCTGGTCGAAGAAATCGGCCGTATGATCGGCTACGACGAAATCACGCCCATGGCCCCGCTCGCCGCGGCTCTTGTGCCACCCGATAATCCGCTGCGCATCTACTTTCGGCAAGTCCGTTCGCAACTCGCCGCCCAAGGGTTCACCGAAATCCACAACTACTCTTTCGTAAATAAATGCGATGTCGAACGATTCTCCTTCGATCTCTCGACGCACATCGGATTGAAGAACCCAATTGCTTCTGAGCTGACTCATCTACGGCGCAGCCTGCTGCCGGGCCTGTTCAAAAACATGGTCTCGAACGTGCGGCATTTTCAATCCTTCCGCATCTTCGAAATCGGCAACGAGATTCGTCCCAATGCTGAGGGCGTGGAAAGCGGGCTTCCCACTGAAACCGCCCACTGCGCCGCTGCGATCTACGATGCTCATGCCGACGAGCGCGACTTCTTCGAACTGAAGCGCGTTCTCGAATGCGTGTTCCCCGGCGCCCGTATCACCCCCGCACCAGAGACGTACGCTTACGAGCATCCCGTGCGTACCGCCGAACTCCGCTGGCACAACGCCGTAATCGGCCGTATGTTCGAACTGCATCCGTCTTTACTCGAACAGGAAAACATCGACGGCCGCGCGATGCTCTTCGACGTCGATCTTTCAATTGCTCAACAACTCGCCGCCGCTGGCACCCAGATTTATGCGCCGCCCCGCCGCTACCCCACCAGCGGCTTCGATCTTTCAGTGATCGCGCAATCGCGTACGCCAGTTGCAGAAATTGAGGACGCGCTGTGCAATTTCGCAGGCTCCGATCTTGCCTCTGTCGAGTTCGTTCGCCAGTTCGAAGGCACACCCCTGCGCCCCGGAGAAAAAAGCGTTTCCTATCACCTCGAAGTCGGCGCGCTCGATCACACGTTAACTGCCGAAGAAGTCTCCGAAATCCGCAATCGCATCATCGAAGGCATGCGCGCGCTCGGCTTCGATCTTCGCGTGTAGCGGCTTATAACTCCATCTGCGGCCTTTGCCTGATCTCCATGCATCCTTTGCCCGTCGGCAGCATCTTGCCCGGATTCAGCATGCAGGTTGGGTCAAACAACGCCTTGAATCGCGCGATCAAATCCAGCGTCTCTTCCGGAAAGAGATGCGCCATCAGCTCCATCTTTTCCATCCCCACCCCGTGCTCGCCAGTGATCGATCCACCCACCGAAATACAGAAATCCAGAATCTCTTCGCCAGCCAGTCGGGCGCGCTCCAGTTCGCCCTTCTTGCGCGGGTCGAACGGCAATATCGGATGCATGTTTCCATCGCCTGCATGAAATACGTTGCTAATCGCGACGCCGTATTTCTTCCCGATCTCCCCAATGGCCGTGAGCGTTCGCGCAATTTGCGTTCTCGGTACCACGCCGTCCTGCACATAATATGTCGGGCTCACACGCCCGATCGCGCCGAACGCATTCTTGCGTCCCTTCCAAAGTAGTTGCCGCTCCTCCTCCGATTGCGCCACTCGCACCTCGCGTGCCCCGGACGCCCGGCACACCTCGGCGATCTCGACCGCCTGCTCCTCAACCGCCTCGGTCAACCCTTCTAGTTCAATGAGCAGCACCGCTGCCGCGTCCAGCGGATACCCGGCATGCGTCGCCGCTTCCACCATGCGCAGCATAGGGCCGTCCAGCATCTCGAGCGCCACCGGCGTAATTCCTCGTGCCGTCAGCGCGCCCACGGTGTTGCCGGCTTCTTCAGTAGAAGTGTAAATCGCCAGCATTGTCTTCACCGCTTCCGGCATCCGCATTAAGCGCACGCCGATCTTTGTGACCAGCGCCATCGTTCCTTCCGATCCCGTCAGCAACCCGACCAGGTCGTATCCGGGCACATCCAACTCCTTGCCGCCTGCCTCGATCACTGTTCCGTCCGGCAACACTGCCTCCACGCTCACGACGTGATTCGTCGTGACGCCGTAGGCAAGCGTGTGCGGGCCTCCCGCGTTCTCCGCCACGTTGCCGCCGATCGTGCATGCCCTCTGACTTGATGGATCCGGCGCATAGAAGTAACCAAACGGCTGTGACGCGAGCGTAATATCTAAATTCACCACGCCCGGCTGCACCAGCGCACGCTCGTTCTCGATATCCAGCTCCAGAATGCGATTCATCCGCGCAAACGAGATGATAATCCCGCCTGCACGTGCAATCGCGCCTCCGCTCAAGCCTGTTCCCGCCCCGCGTCCCACTATCGCCAGGTTGTGAGCGCGCGCCAGTTTCACCAGCGCAACCACTTCTTCCGTCGTGCGTGGAAACACCACGACGTCCGGCAGCCCCTTATCGACGCCGCCATCGTATTCGTACAGCTTCAAATCGTGTGGATCGGAAAGTACTCCGGCCCTCCCCACGGCCGCTTCAATCGCCGCAAGTGCTCGCGCGTCAATTGCCATATCTCAACCGCGCGATCGCGATCGCCGCCGCTCTCACAGCAGGCTCTGCACGTACTGCGTGATATCGTCGCTCGTCCAATCGGCGGCGTTCCCGAACTTGCGCATCACCTGCCCGTCTTTGATGATGTAGCTCTCGGGAAACATAAACGTGCCATACCTCGCGCTGATGTCCTGGCTGGGATCACGCGCAGTTTCGAACGACACGTGAATACGATCTAAAAACGCCCTATACTTCTGCGGGTTCTTATCGATACTCACGGCCAGCACCACCACGCCCGCGTTCGCAAAGCGCTTCTGGAATTCGTTTAGCGATGGAATCTCCTGCACGCACGGGGCGCACCATGTCGCCCAGAAATTCAGGACCAGCACCTTGCCGCCGAACGATGTTGGGGTGATGCGCTGCCCCTGGTCGGTGGTAATCGAGAATTCGGGCGCGGTGCCGCCTTCTTTGGCTGACGTGTCGCGCAGGCTGAACACGATCACCCCAATGAAAAGCGCCGTCAGAGCGGCCAAAAGCGTACGTAATGCGTTGTCGGTCTTCACGTTCCTGCTTCTTGTGGCGGGATAATTCCAGTATCTAATGCCCTTGGCCAGGCATCCAACTGGTGGCCATGTTTGTGACCCGCAAGGCCGAGTTTTCGGCTTCTCATCTCTGCCGCATCGAATCTTTGAGCGACGCCGAAAACGCTCAGCTCTTCGGCCCGGAAGCGAATCCCAACGGCCACGGCCACAACTACATCCTCGAAGTTACTCTCGAAGGCGATCCCGATCCGGTCAGCGGCATGGTCATGGATCTCAAACAACTCAAGGATGTGCTCGAACAGGAAGTGGTCGCGTCCATGGACCATCGCTTCCTTAACTACGAAGTCCGACCCTTCGATCGCATAGTGCCAACTACCGAAAACATCGCGCGCGAAATTTTTCGCCGGCTCGATCCGCGCCTGACCACCGCGCGCGCCATTCTCGCGAAAGTACGCCTTTTCGAAGGCCCCGACCTCTACGTCGACATCTTGCGCGAGGACGCCCGATGACCAATGTCACGCGCCGGTACCGGTTCTCAGCGTCACATCGCCTGCACTCAACTGCTCTCACCGACGCCGAAAACGCGCGTCTTTACGGCAAGTGCAACAATCTCTACGGCCACGGGCACGATTACATTCTAGAGGTGAGCGTCGCCGGGCCGATCGATTCCACAACCGGTCTCGTATTTGAGCGCTCCGCGCTCGACCGCCTGGTTGACGAGGAAATCCTGCGCCTATTTGCCAACCGTAACCTCAATCTCGACGTCGCCGAATTTGGCTCGCTCGTTCCCACAACCGAAAACGTTGCGCTCCTGATCGCGCAAATACTCAACCGGAATTGGCCCGCGTATTTCGGCCGCTCCACATCCGCTCATCTTCGTCGCGTCCATCTGCAGGAAACCGATCGCAACGGCTTTGAAGTGCAGTTCCCGGTCATTAGCGAGCGCTCGACACTCAAATCACAACCAGAAAGGCGTTTTGTCCATGCCTAAATCGAAATCATCCGCTACCCGCCCCGTCGTCAACATCCAATCCAAATCGCCCAAGCCGCCGATCGCCGCGCAGGTAAAAGACATCATCGGAGCGCTCGGCGAAGACACCACGCGTGACGGTCTTATCGACACGCCCGAGCGCTGCGAGAAAGCCCTGCGCTATCTCACGAGCGGTTATTCGGCCGATTTGAACCAGATCGTCAACGGCGCGCTCTTCGATGTCGAATACGACGAGGTAGTGATCGTGCGCGATATCGAATTTTTCAGCCTGTGCGAGCACCACATGCTGCCTTTCTTTGGCAAAATGCACGTGGCGTATCTGCCCGACCGCAAAGTCATCGGCCTGAGCAAAATCCCGCGCCTCGTCGACGTGTTCGCACGACGGCTTCAGATCCAGGAGCGGCTCACGCAGCAAGTCGCCGAAACAATTCAGGCCCTGGTCAACCCGCGCGGCGTAGGCGTCATCTGCGAAGCACGCCATTTTTGCATGATGATGCGCGGCGTCGAAAAACAGCACTCCGGCGCGATCACGAGCGCCATGCTCGGTGCCTTCCGCGACAACAAAGAAACGCGCAACGAGCTGCTTTCTCTCGTCGGCCAGCGCTCGACGATGATCTAAGATTGCGTGTCGCAAGTCTCCCGCGCTTATCCGGCCTCGCGTGTTAGCATCTGGTCATGAGTGACCAGAGCCGCCGTTTTCAGGCCGGTCCGGACCCCTTCGGGCGCATGTGGAACGTGCAGTTTCGCTGGCTGCAAACAGGAATTACTATCCGGCATGCTGACACTGTCGACGTGAAATTCTGGGTCTCTCTCGATGGCGGCGAGCCAGAGGAAAAAGTGATCGCTCTCCCGCATCCCGAGTTGCTCAAGCTTACGGACAATGGCCGCTTGCTCACTGATCCGCTCTGTATGCGCCTGGCAGCTGCGCACCTCCGGCACATGATCGAAACCACAGAGGATATGGATAAAACGCTCGTTACTGTCAGGCCCGGCGAATTAGCCTCGTATTACCAGCAATTGCACCGTGAAACAGTTGCACCCCGCTGATGATCCATTCGGTCGTATGGTTCGGCTCCGAACGGCCTTGGAGGACTGCTATCTTCATTCCCTGGCCGCGCTGATAAGTTGTGAAAAGGAACCAGCGCAGCGAATCGCGGTAAATATGAAGAAGCGCTGCGGCGGCTTCGCCGTAGTGAACTTTAGGGAAGGAATGCTATATGGTCGCTTGTCCCAAGTGTGACGCCCCCATCGACGTCGAAGAAGAAGAATTGGACGAGGGCGACGTCCTGTCCTGCGACGAATGCGGAGCGTCCCTGACCGTCGCCAGCGTGAACCCCGTTGAGCTCAAATCGGAAGAGGAAGAAGACGAGGACGACGAAGACTTCGATTACGACGAAGACGAAGAAGACGCCGACGAAGAGGACGAGGAAGAAGAGGAAGAAAGCTGGCATTGACGCCGGCTTCGCACGCCAAGTGTTTCGCGCCGCTCACTCCCTCCGCAGCGCTCCACAAATCCTGCTATTTGCCGCCCTTCTCTCCACTTTTGCTGTTCGCGTGTCCGCGCAGCGCCAAGCCCCCGTTGTCGGCCAAGCGGGCCAGCCGCTCATGCGTTCCATCGAAGGAACCGTTTTCAGCTCCACAGGCTCGCCTGTCGCCGGAGCCATCGTGCTGTTGAAGAACGGCAAGTCCCTCCAGGTTCGTTCCTTTGTCGCGCAGCAGGACGGCCGCTATCGCTTCTACGGCTTGAGCACCGACACCAATTGGGAGCTGCGCGCCGAATCGAATGGCATGACCAGCAAAACCAAAACCGTCAGCGTCTTCGACAGCCACACCCGCGTTCGCCTCAATCTCAAGCTGGAGAAGAAAATCAAACCCAATGTCTCCGGTTGAGCACGTATGCTGAGCCACTCCGAGATTCTCCGCACAATACGGGAAATCGCTGTCGTCCCCATCATCCGGACACCCAGCGCCGAGACGGCGATCCCCGCAGTAGAAGCCATCCTCGAGGCGGGCATTTCCTGCGTCGAAATCACAATGACCATCTCGAACGCTTTGCACGTGATCGAAACCATCGCGGACCGCCACGGCGACCGCGTTCTGCTGGGTGCCGGAACCGTGCTCGATCCGGAAACGGCCCGCGCTTGCATGCTTGCCGGCGCTCAATTTTTCGTGACGCCCGCCCTGAATCCCCGCACCATCGAGATCGCCCGCCGGTACAGCCGACCCATTTTCCCCGGTGCGCTCACGCCAACCGAAGTGCTTGCCGCCTGGGAAGCCGGTGCCGACGCCGTCAAAGTTTTTCCTTGTAGCGCGCTCGGCGGGGCCAAATATATCAAGGCTCTCAAGGGTCCGTTCCCGCAGATCGAGCTTTTCCCCACTGGTGGTGTGAACCTCGAGACACTTTCTGATTTCCTCGCAGCCGGTTCAGCCGCGGTCGGCGTTGGGAGCGAACTCGTCGACGCCAAGTCTGTGGCCGATCGTACATACCACGTTATCTCGCATCGCGCCCGGCAATTCCGCGAAGCTGCTCACTCCGCTCGCGCGGCGAAGTAGCCAACGCTCAATATCTCGGCACATCGGGATCAATCTCCCGACTCCAGCGATCAATCCCGCCCGTGATACTGAAGCAGTTCTCGATTCCCCGCTCCCGCAGCCACGCCACCACTTGGAGGCTGCGCACCCCGTGATGGCACAGCACCAGCAGCTTCTGCTCGTCTGCCAGGCTTTCCAGGTGCTGCATCCGCGCCGGAACATCCTGCATTGGCACGAGTTCCGCTCCCTCGATCCGCGCAATGGCGTACTCTGCCGGCTCCCGCACGTCGATCAAAACCGCCCGAGTGCCTGTCCCTAACCGCTGCTTCGCATCCTGTGGGCTGATCTCCATAGAGTTTGCCATTCGAACCCAATTTACAACTGCCAAAAATCACCCGTACCGGATTACTCTTGGGGTTAGTAGTACTGGGAACAGTAACAGTTTCATTCGGTACAAGATTTACTGTATGCGTGCCATACTGATTCTCTGAAGGACCCCTAAAAGCGTTACCTGCATGGCGCTGCTCGGCGATGCCGTCGTCCGTTATCATCGGCTCCTGCAACAGGACAGTTACCGCGACCTTGCTTGGGCCGCCGAGCTTCAGGACCGCATGCGGGAACGGCATCTCACTGATTCTGGCCGTCTGGTTACGCCAGTCCTGCGCCCGCAATTCGTCTCCCGCCGCCAGCTCGATTCGTTGACTCGCGTTACCGAACACCTGGCCTCGATTGTCGATCGGGTCGAGGCCCTCGCGCTTGCCTCTCCTTCCCTCCTCAGCCGGATCCAGATGCTCCCTGCCGAGAAGATGCTCGCCGCCATCCCTTCGGCCTATTCGCGGTTCAGCGTCACCTCCCGCATGGACGCCAATCTCGAAAACGGGTCTCTGTGCCTGCGCGGGTTTGACGCCTCCAAACCTACCGGCATCGCCTATTCTGAGCGGCTGGCGGATCTCTTCCTCGGCCTCCCCATTGTCAAAGCCTTCAAAAAAGGTCACTATAAGCTGTCGAAGATTGGCGCCGCCCGTCACATGCTATCTGCGGTGCTGCAAGTTTGGAAAGAATTCGGCGGCCGCCGCTCTCCCAAGATCGCGATCCTCGAACAGGGGCAGCAGTTCGGCTCGCATTCCACTGAAGGTCATCTGTTGGCCGAAGTTTTCTGTCAGCATGGCTCGGCTGCCCGCGTTGTCTCTCCGGAACATCTCGAATACCAGGACGGTAAGCTTCGCGCGGGCGATTTTGAAATCGATATCGTTTTGCGCCGCGTCCTCACCCGTGAGTTCCTCACCCGCTACGATCTCTCGCATCCTTTCCTGCTCGCCTATCGCGACCGCGCCGTGTGTGTCGTGAACGATTTCCGCTCGGAGCTCGCCCAGCGCCGCACTCTATTCGAGCTGCTCACAGACGATTCGGTCACCGCCGCGCTCTCCGCCGCCGATCGCGAGCTGATCCGCAGCTTCGTTCCGTGGACCCGTTTGGTGAGCGCGCGCAAAACTCGCTATAAAGAGGACCAAGTCGATTTACCCAGCTTTATTCTCTGCGCCCGCGAGCAGCTCGTCCTCCGTCCCAACGATCACGAATGCGACCAGCGCGTCTTCGTCGGCGCGGAAATGACGTCTTCCGCCTGGGACCGCGCTGTCCATCTTGCGCTCCGAACCCCCTATGTTGTCCAGGAGCGCTTTGTCTGCGGCGCGCAACTGTTTCCGATCTTCCAATACGGCGATCTGCAGATGAAACAGGCCGAAGTCTCCATCCACCCGCACATTTTCAATGGGAAACTGCAAGGCGTCTCCGCCGCGCTCGAAACTTCCTCCAACGGCTGCTCGACCCCGCTGGCGATGGCCCCGGTTCTGCTGTTGGAGCCGGTGTGATTAGCTCGATGTTTGGGTACACAGACGAGATATGCTTCTTCGCGAAAAAAGAACCAATCCGCAAAAACCCACGAGCATCAGAGTAACTGCACGGGGCTCCGGCACTGGCTTGAGAAGAAATCCATTAGTGATGTTGCCTACTTCGCCCGTATCACTAATGCATCGCGCGCAGATCGCCTCTGTATAAATTTGAGCTGTATCTTGCACGAATCCGGAAGGCGGCGCGACACATAAGCTGGTTGCAAAGGTGGACGAAGGACCATTAATGGAGCACCCGGGCGTGACACCGTTAATCGTCATTGAGACGTTTTCGCTCGCGCTCGGGCCGTCATTCTGTGCCGTCCCCTGGAGCTGAGCAAACAAGAAAGAAGTGAACGGTGCGACCGCAGCATAGTTATAGCTGATGGTAAGAGACAAAGAACTGGGGGTCTGAGTACTTCCCAAATACCATGTGCCGAGAAAATCCAAGACTGGTGAAGTTACGATGCCACTGCCAACCATAGTTCCGGTCGGTTGCATGTAGATATCGCTAATCACCGGTCCACCGGTGGCAGTAAATTGGAAATTCGAAAACAATACTCCATCGAAGGAGCAACCCTCAGCGCCGAGAGCAACATACTCGCTTAAAGCTCCAGGAGTGCAGACCGGCGACGCGGAAACGGACACGGCCGCGAATGCAAACAAAAGAACGAATGCACATTTCATCTTCATTTGGCTCCTCCTTTTCTCAGGGCAGAAGCCGCTAACCGCGCAGTCGCGCCCAAGACTAACAGCAAACATAGCAGGGGTCCGGTCTTTGGTTCCGGAGTAGAAGTAAACGTGGCAGATACCTCGTCGTAGAGACTGGCATTGAGGCCCTCATTCTGGAAGGTCGCGGTAAGCACCCCGGTCTCAGGAAGAACAGCCAAATTAAACGGGACCAGCAAAGCCGCAGTCCTGCTCACAGGAGTAAATCGTTTGGCCCTCAACGGTCGCAAGTACGGATATTGTGGGGTCTGCGGCTCCAGGTGGAATTTCAAACGGACTGCTGATTGCAAGGGGCAAACCGTTTAACTCGACATCCTGCCCGGGGCTCCCCATAGGTCACGCCCCCGACCACACCGTTGAACCCACACCCCTCTCCAAAACAGTTACCTCCCAGGACCACTTGGATGCCGACGCCTGCTGGTATACCGCTAAGGCCTGTTAACGCCGGGTCAAAAACTCCCTCTAAAATTGAGACCTGAGGTCCCGTCAATGAAGACTGCTCGGTTCCGAAACCAAATGGAGTCGAATAATTGCCGGCTAATGTAGATGCAGTTACTGCGTAAGTCGGATTTGCGTATGCCTCCGTGGATCCCCAAAACGTAAGCAGCGATAGAAGCGTCAGCGTTGTAGAACTAGTACTCAACACGAACACCCCTTTTGTCAAAGTAGACATCTACCCCTTTAAAACTATTCCAGAGAAGCTGAAGTGACACCCAAAAAAGTACCGGTACTTACTGAGAATCCTGGAAAATTGCTTCGTCCGAGGAACGGATTTGGCACAAGTGCCTGCATGTACTAAGTTGCTTAACCATCTTTACGGGAGGTTCCACGCAACGCCGACTCCGCGAAAGCGCTGCTGATGCAGGCATATGAAGTAGGCCGTTCCCTATCTCGCCCCCAACTCCGACGATGGCAGCACCTGCCGCACCGTGTTTAGGCTTGCCCGATCAACTCCTTCGAAATCTGGTGCGACACCGTCTTCATCCCTGGCGCGATGCCGTTTCCACGAAGAACTGTATGCCCCGATACTGTTAGAGCCACTCGAAATCAGCGGCCCGCCATTTGTGCGGCCCGTTCGGCGCCGAGCTTCGCATTTCTTCGGTTGGGATCTGTTTTGAGGGAGCGCCGATACTGCTCGAGTGCCTCGCCCGGACGCCCCGCCTCCAGCAATAGATCGGCCAGCATTTCGCGCGCGGGCAGCTCGACTTCCCCTTTGCCCTCCCGGTCCTGCTTGTCAGCCACTGCGGAGAGCAGCTTCACCGCCATATCCGTATCGCCTTCCGCGAAAGCTAGCCAGGCATGCGCTTCATCGCGTTCCCCGGCCATTGAGTCCGCCACGTACGCATAGCTGCTCTTCCGGACTTCTTCGAGCTTGGCATCGTAACCGTCGACCGCCGCTCGTGCGGCTTCGTGGTCCCGGAGATGGCCGGCCCCCACCGAGCGCATCCAATAAACGGCCGCTTGAAAATCCGCCCCGGCATCCTGCGGCACTGGCATGGATAGCGCACCCTTCCAATCGTGCGTCTCGAGCAGGTACAACGACGGAAACCGTACCCGTACGTAATTGAACATGCCCTGCATATCGGCGAGCTGTGCTTTCGGGACCGCCAACGCTTGCTCTTCCATCTGCTTTGCTTGATCGAATTCGCCCTTCTGCAAATACGCATACTCGAGGAAGTTCGTCGCATGCAGCATGTCCGGGAACGCCTTCTGCTCGCGAGCGATTTTGACCGAAGCCAGATTAGACTGAATGTCGTCGTCCCACATGCCTAGCCGCGCAAAGATGTGCGAGGGCATGTGCACCGCATGCGGCGAGTCGGGCGCGATTTGCGCATACCGTTTCGCGGCGCCCAGTGCTTGCGCTGCCATCCGGGGGTTATCGCAGGCATGAATCAGATAGTGCGCCGCGCCCGGATGGTTCGGCTCTCTCGCAAATACACCGGCGAGAATTGCTGCCGCCTGCCGGTCAATCGCGTAATCGTTCGCTCGCGCATCCGGTGCGGACAAAAGCGATAGCGCATAAAACAACGATGCTTCATCATCGTTGGGCGCAAGCTCATGCACTCGTTTCATGGCCTGAGAGTAAGCGGCTCGCCGCGCTTCGTAGCTTACCTTCGGATCGCCGTTATAGAATGCCGCGGCCGCATCGATATAACCGCGTTCGCGATCGGTTTTGATCGGCCCCGTTTTTGCGCGCTCGATCAGCTTGAATCCTTCTGCTAACTCACTCGACGTCGGCCGGACCCAAAGCTGGCGGTATAGGCTCATCGCCTCGCCCCAATACGCCATCGCGCACGTTGGATCGCGCCGCGTGATCTGCTCGAATTCGAGCCGCGCGTTCTTATAGCTGAAGGAGTGCAGCAGCGCCACCCCGCGATTAAAGTCCTGTTGATCGTTTGCCGGGCAGGAGATCGGAAACGAAACGCTGCCCAGACCTTCTACCGCGGCCAGTTCCTCGTGGTGGTGCTCCTGAGCACTCGCAAGCGTCGCAATCAGGAGTAAATTCAGAAATATGCGCATTGTCCGCACCGGCATTAGTCTCATTTGCTCATAACACACTTCGAGCGAAGAAAATGCCGGTCAACCAGAAGCTCCTTCGCGCTCTCCGCCAATCGCTGCGCGCTCACGCCGACCCGGCCAAAGCGCCGCTTATGCAGGCCTATATGAAATCGGAGATGCCGTATCTCGGAGTCCAGACTCCCGACCATCGCCGCATCTGCCGCGCCGTCTTTAAGGCCCACCCGATCGAATCGTTCGAAATCTGGCGCGACACCGTCCTCACGCTCTGGCGCGAAGCCCGTTACCGGGAAGAACGCTACGCCGCGATCGCACTCGCCGGTGCAAACGCCTACAAACCGTTCCGAACCGTCCGCGCCCTGCTTATGTATAAAGAAATGATCGTTACCGGCGCCTGGTGGGATTACGTCGACGCCATCGCTACACGCGAGCTCGGTGACATACTGCGCGCATCGCCCGGCCGCATGTCGGCCATCCTTCGTAAGTGGGCCACAGGTGAAAACATCTGGCTTCGCCGGAGCGCGATCATCGCCCAACTCAACTTCAAATCCGAAACCGATCTCACATTGCTGTACGATTGTATTCATCCTTCACTGAACCGGACCGAATTCTTCCTGCGCAAAGGCATCGGTTGGGCGCTTCGCCAGTACGCCCGGACGAACCCGGCCTGGGTACTACAGTACGTACGGGACAATGAACCCGAACTCAGCCCGCTCAGCAAGCGCGAAGCTCTGAAGCGCTTGTCGGCGTAGGAGATAATGGGAATAGACACCGCTTTATATCGTGTTCTCCACAGCGATTCCCACAATATGTTGCGTTCTTACCCGAGATTCTCTATTGACGACACGCACAAATAGGTGTTGAATGATCTTGCCGGTCAATCCCCGGCACCCCCAACAGAAAGGCCATCATGGGACAGCTCAGCGTCAACTTAGCTCTGAAAGTGAAGGAGTTGCATCGCTCGCTCAAAAAAGAGGAGCGCACCGGCGTATCGTTCCCGCGCTTTTTTACCGCGAAACTCGAACCGGGTGTCACCCCGTACGATCACGTCACCTGGGAGTTCCGTACGGCGACCATCGGCAACGACAAAGGCTCCGTCATTTTTGAGCAGCGCGACGTCGAAGTCCCCGCCGACTGGTCCCAAACCGCGACCAATATCGTCGCCAGCAAGTATTTTCACGGCCGCATGGGCTCTCCCGAGCGCGAAACGAGCGTCGGCCAGCTCGTGCATCGCGTCACCGACACGATCGCCGATTGGGGTATCTCCGGCAACTACTTCAAGACCCGGGAAGACGGCGAGAACTTCCGCCTCGAGCTGGCGCATCTGATGCTCACGCAGAAGGCCTGCTTCAACTCGCCGGTCTGGTTCAATGTCGGGGTCCGCGAATCGCGCGGCTACGGGTTCTATTTTGACGAAGCGGAAGAAGTCGTCCGCAAGCTCGTCCCCGGCGAAAATCATCCCCAGTGCTCGGCCTGTTTCATCAATTCCGTCGGCGACACGCTCGAATCGATTCTCGATCTCGCCAAAACCGAAGGCATGCTCTTCAAATGGGGCTCCGGCACCGGCACGAATCTTTCTTCCATCCGCGAAGAAAACGCCCATCTCTGGGGCGGCGGCCGCGCTTCCGGCCCGCTGAGCTTTATGAAAGGCTTCGATGCCTTTGCCGGCGTCATCAAATCCGGCGGCAAAACCCGTCGCGCGGCCAAAATGGTCATTCTCAACTCCGACCACCCCGACGTCGAAGCCTTCATCTGGTGCAAAGCCAAGGAAGAAAAGAAGGCCCACACCCTGGTTGATGCCGGCTACGATTCGTCGCTCGATGGCGAAGCGTATAGCTCCGTCTTTTTCCAGAACGCCAACAACTCCGTCCGCGCGACCGACGATTTCATGCAGGCCGTGGTGGAGGATTCCGACTGGTGGACCCGCAGCGTCGTCAGCGGGCAGCGCGTGCGCCGCTACAAGGCCCGCGAGCTCATGCGCGAGATCGCCGAAGCGACGCATCAATGCGGCGATCCCGGCATGCAGTTTGATACCACCATCAACCGCTGGCACACTTCGAAAAAGACCGCGCGCATCAATGCTTCGAACCCTTGCTCGGAGTACATGTTCCTGGACGATTCCGCCTGCAATCTGGCCTCGCTGAACCTGATGAAGTTCGTCGGCCCCGATGGGAATTTCGGTGTCGAAGCGTTTCGCCATGCCGTCGATACCGTCACGCTCGCGCAGGAGATCCTCGTCGATAACGCCAGCTATCCCACCGAAAAAATCGCCCGGAACTCGCACGATTTCCGCCCGCTCGGCCTCGGTTTCGCCAATCTCGGCGCACTGCTGATGTCGCTCGGCATCCCTTACGACAGCGATCAGGGCCGCGATTACGCCGGCGCCATCACCGCCATCATGTGCGGCCAAGCCTATCTCACCAGCGCACGCGTCGCCGAAGCCGTCGGGCCCTGCCCCGGATATCCGGAAAACGAAGAATCGTTCCTCGAAGTCATCCGCATGCACTGGAACGCCGTTAATTCCATCGACAGCAAGCGCGTCCCGCCCGCCATGTTCGCCTCTGCCGACGAGTGCTGGCGTCAGGCTTACGAGCTCGGCACGCGGACCGGCTATCGCAACGCCCAGATGACGGTCATAGCCCCCACCGGCACGATCGGTTTCATGATGGATTGCGACACGACCGGCATCGAGCCCGACCTCGCCCTCGTCAAATACAAAAAGCTAGTGGGCGGCGGCGTGATCAAGATCGTCAACAACACTGTTCCCCAGGCGCTTATCAAGCTGGGCTACACGCCCGAGCAAACGGAACAAATCGTTACTCACATCGACTCGACCGGCACCATCGAAGGCGCTCCCGCGCTAAAACCAGAGCACCTCGCCGTCTTCGATTGCAGCTTCCGCCCGCAGAACGGTACCCGCTTCATCCACCACATGGGCCACGTCCGCATGATGGCCGCCGTCCAGCCCTTTATCTCCGGCGCAATTTCGAAGACCATCAACATGCCCGAAGAATCCACGCCCGAAGAGATCATGGACGCTTATATGGAAAGCTGGAAGCTGGGGCTCAAAGCCGTGGCGATCTATCGCGATAATTCGAAACGCGTCCAGCCGCTCAGCTCCGGTACCGGCAAGGGTGAAAAGAAACCGACCCCCGGCCAGCCCGCTCCCGCGCCGCCTGCTTCAGCGCCCCAACCCCAAACTATCGAAAAGATCGTCTACCGTCCGGTCCGCCGCAAGCTGCCTGACGAGCGCGCCTCCGTCACGCATAAGTTCTCGATCGGCGGCCATGAAGGCTACATCACCGTCGGTCTCTACGAAGATGGCACGCCCGGTGAAGTCTTCATCAGCATGGCGAAAGAAGGCTCCACGATCTCCGGGCTAATGGATACACTGGCCACTTCCATCAGCTACGGCCTGCAGTACGGTGTACCGCTGAAATTCTTCGTCGACAAGTTCAGCCACGTCCGCTTCGAGCCCAGCGGTTGGACCGGCAACCCGCAAGTCCCTTACGCGAAGTCGATCATCGATTACATTTTCCGCTGGCTCGGCGCCCGTTTCCTCGGTATCACCGAAGCCGCCGAAGCGGGCGACACGCCCAAGCTCCGCCCGACCGAGCCTGAGCCGCAGCAAGCCTTGCCCTTCGATGCGGCGGCTGGCGATGCCCCGCTCTGTTCCGAATGCGGCAGCATCATGACCCGCAACGGGTCTTGTTATAAGTGCGAAAACTGCGGCGGCACGAGCGGGTGCAGCTGAACGGAGTCACATCGCAGCCAGACGGCATGCGGTTCCTACGTCCCCTGGCAGCGCTGATTCTTGGCGCTGCGGCATTCTCGCTCATACAACAATTCCTGCACTTACAGCTGTGGATTTCAGCGGTGATCGCAATCGCGGTCGCCGCTTTCACGGTTGTAGGCGAGTTCTTCGACTTTGTCAAGAAACCGTTCGAAGTTAGAAAGCTCTGGCTGGAAGGCTCGAAACTGCAGCGCCAGGCAGCCAAGGAAAGAGAGGCCGATGAACAATCGCGCCGTCTCGTGCGATTACCCACTCCCGATGAGGTGAAGGATATGGCGCCACCTACGTGGAACGCGATATCCGGCGCCGCCACCGGCGCGAAGAACTCGATCGTCTCCGCATGAAGGTCTTTATCGTTGAATTGCGCGAAGAGAGCGACAGACCTTAACGCCTGCCGCCGCGACGAGCTACCGGATTTTGAGCCTCTGCCGCTACGACATGCTCGAGCGCCGGCATGACCAGCTCTTTCGCCGTTCCGTTCTCCTCGTCCATCGACGCATGGTTGTCTCCTTTTTCAGGGGGCTAAGCCCCCACATCCATAGAATGACTATTTATCCGAGTAGAGGTCGAGGTCAAGAGTTCTTACAGATTGTCTTTGCCTACTGAGCAACCCCGCTATGGTCCAGACTGTTCTACGGCAACCCGCACCAATCTATGCTCCACCGGTTGACAAGGGAACGCCGTCAGATGTTCGATCCACTCCAGCGCCTGCTCGGCTGAGAGCGGGCGAGACGCCTTTTTGACCACTGTTACAAGAACTCCTGAAGACCTTGCGCCGAGGTCCCGAAATCCTCTGATTCAATCAGGGCGAGAGCACGTTGCCTCTCGCTCTCATCGTGGCCCGTGTCCATCGCTGCGTACACCAGGACCTTGGTGTCAAGAAAACCTTAGCCGTCATGAAGGTCGTCGCGGGTCCAGGTCTTTTGGCCCAAGCGACCTCCGATCGCGAGCTTAGCTCCCGGTCTCCCTGTGCGGCCAAATTGCAGAGGTACTCCCGAACTAACGCGTTCACCGTGGAATTTCGTTCAGCGGCGTACGCCGGACGGTTACCAGAACGTTCTCCAGACTGAGCGTGATGTTCTTCATATCCACAGTTATATGTGGAACTGTGTTGGCAAGCGGCATGTATGTCTTGCGCCACGTCACCACATTAAAAAATGAAACCTTTTCGCGGTACCTAGTACGTTGTTGACTTGGCAAACTACCCTAGGCCCCCTTACACTAAGGTGCATTCGGAGATACCCGTGAAAAAAGGTTTCATAATATTTTTATCAGCAGCCGCTTTTTCGCTGCCCTCTCTCGCGACTACCTATACAGGTTCGGACACGGCCTGCTTCTATGCCACAGGTAAGAGCAGTTGCACCCTCACCAGCTCGAAGACGAGTCTGGGGTTGGCCATCGGGGGTGGGCCGCTCTCCTATAATCCAGTGGGCTTTACGAATAATCTGGGGCCCATTATCGACCTCGGGACATTTTCTGTCAGTAAAAGCTTGCTCGGCGCCGAGGCCGGTACCTTTGATATCGACATCACATTCACCGACCCGGCAGTTTCGGGCGCAAAGACCTACTCGGCAAGCACGCTCGGCGTAGTTGTCTTAGGTAAAGGCGGGGTCGAGATCACGTTTGATGACCCCACTACTCAGCTCTTTACGTACCCCGGTGGTGCCTTTGACCTGAGCCTGCCCAGCATGACCATCCTCATTGGCGCGGGCAAGACCGATCAACTCGACGGTACTATCACCCCTCTCACCGTTTCAGCTCCCGAGCCCAAGTTCCTGGCTGCTCTTGGCGCTCTGCTGATTCTTGTCGCCCTGCGAATTCGAAACGCTCGTGAGAAAGCCCGTCGAGCGACCATTTCCTAAACTCCGCAAAACGATTTCTCCTCGCTTAGCCGCGCGATACCCTCAACGGTGTGCGCGGCTTTCTTCTTTTTGTGCTGTAGACCCGCGCCGCTCGGAGGCCCAACCGTTCGGCTGTTACGATAGCAATCATCGCGGCTGGTTCGGCTACAGCCGCGCTCGTGCATTATGATCTCGAAACAATCCCCGTCCCCCGAGCAGGATGAACTTTTCCGTATCCGCCATTCTGCCGCGCATGTGATGGCGCAGGCTGTCCTGGAGCTCTTTCCGACCGCCAAAATCGCGATTGGTCCGCCAATTGAGGACGGTTTCTACTACGATTTCGATCTGCCCCGCCGCCTCACCCCCGAAGATCTCGAAAGCATCGAACGCCGCATGAAAGAAATCATGCGCGGCAATTTTAAGTTCGATTGCCGGGCCGTTACTCCCGAGCAGGCCCGGTGCCTCTTCGCCGACCAGCCTTACAAGCTCGAGCTCATCGACGACATCATCCACCAGGGCTCGAACGGTAGCGATCGCGGATCGAGGCCCACCGCGCATCCCCAGCTCACCACGTACCGCCAGGACACCTTCGAAGACCTGTGCCGCGGTCCTCACGTCGATAACACCGGACTGATCAACCCCGACGCCGTCAAAATCACCAGCGTTGCCGGCGCTTACTGGCGTGGTGACGAGCATCGCCCCATGCTCCAGCGCATCTATGGCACCGCCTGGAAAACCAAACAGGAACTCGAAGAATACTTGCGCAGAATCGAACAGGCTCGGCTGCGCGATCATCGCAAGCTGGGCAAACAGCTTGACCTCTTCAGCACCAGCGACGCGGTCGGCCCAGGCCTCATTCTCTGGCATCCCAAAGGAGCCATGGTCCGCTACCTCGCCGAGCGCTTCAGCCAGGAAGCCCACCTGCTCAACGGTTATCAATGGGTTTACACTCCGCACCTCGGAAAATCCGGGCTTTGGGAAACCTCGGGCCATCTCGATTTTTACGCCGAGTCGATGTTCAGCCCCATGCAGATCGAGGAACAGGACTACTATGTGAAGCCGATGAACTGTCCGTTCCACGCCGAGATCTACAAGAGCCGCCCGCGCTCCTATCGCGAGCTCCCGCTCCGCTTCGCCGAGTTCGGAACCGTCTACCGCTACGAGCGCAGCGGCGTCCTGCATGGACTGACTCGCGTTCGTGGATTCACCCAGGACGACGCCCACATCTTCTGTCGTCCGGAGCAGATCGGAGACGAAGTCGCATTCGCCCTTCGCTTCTCGCTTTACGTTCTGCGCTCATTCGGCCTCGGCAATTTCACTGCGTATCTCTCTACGCGAGCGGAAGGCAAATCCATCGGCTCAATCGAAGACTGGGATCGCGCAACCGAAATGTTGCGTAACGCTCTGAAGCTTGAAAAGCTCGATTATGAAATCGACGAAGGCGGCGGCGCTTTCTATGGCCCCAAGATCGACGTCAAACTCAACGACACGCTCGGCCGCGCGTGGCAGCTCAGCACCATCCAGTTCGATTTCAATGAGCCCCAGCGATTCAATCTAACGTTCGTCGGCGAGGACGGTAAAGAGCACAGGCCCTATATGGTCCATCGCGCTTTGTTCGGAAGCATCGAGCGCTTCTTCGCGCTGCTGCTTGAAAACTATGGGGGCGAATTTCCGTTCTGGTTAAGCCCCACGCAAGTATCGATCATTCCCATTTCGGATAATCAGATCGAATACGCGCGCAAAGTTGCGGACGAACTCACACGGCAGAACATCCGCATGCACATAGACGATCGCGACGAACGGATGCAAGCTAAGATCCGCGACTTCGAGCTCGAAAAAATCCCCTACGCCCTGGTGGTCGGAAAAAAAGAAGCCGCCGCGAATACCGTCTCCCTGCGCAGCCGCGATCATGGCGATCAAGGCGCTATGACGCCCGATCGCTTCTTCGAATTGATTGCGGGCGAGCAGCATCAGGGCAAACCCCAAAAAATCTCCTGATTCACTTGACCGGCGCGGCGACCTCACACCCGCAGTGTGATGTCGGCTCCATCGGTATATAATCGCCCTACTGTCTATGCGAATCCTCCGTGCTCTGACGCTTCTTATGTCCGCCGCGTTGTTGCTTGTTTACTCGACTGACGCCAAGGCTCAATCTTCAAAGCACCTCGGTGCCTACTACGAGGAGTGGAGCATCTACGGCGCAGATTACAACGTCGCCGATGTGCAGAACAGCGGCGCCGCTTCCAAGCTGACCGATCTGCTCTACGCATTCGCCAACGTCACCGATGGCCAATGCGCGATCGCCGATTCCTGGGCCGATTATCAAACGCCGTATCTGCCTTCTGTCAACGGTCAGCCGTATAGCGGCCCACTTTATGGAAATTTCGCAGCACTCCATCAGCTCAAGCAGCTTCACCCCAGCTTGAAAGTTCTGATCTCGATCGGCGGCGCCTCCGCGACCAACACGGCAGCCTTTTCTGCCGCCGCCGCAACCGCCAGCGGACGCGCCCAACTCTCCTCCTCCTGCATCGACATGTTCGTCAAGGGCAACGTGGCGCAAGGCATTTCCACCGGCTCCCTTTTCGATGGCATCGATGTCGATTGGGAGTTCCCCACTGCAACGGACAAAGCCAATTTCACTGCGCTGCTCGCTGAATTTCGCACACAACTGAACACGCTGGGTAAACAGAGGAGGAAGCACTATCTGCTGACCATCGCCGCTCCGGCAGGCTCTCAGAATTACTCGAATATGCAGCTCTCGGCCGTCGCCGGGCAGCTCGATTTCTTGAATTTAGAGACCTATGATTTTCATGGCACGTGGGAGACGACCACGAATCATGCTGCACCGTTGCTCGATTCGCCGCTCGATCCCGACCACGGCCAGGGGCTTGATGTGAGCGATACCGTGACCGCCTATCTTAAAGCGGGAGTTCCCGCCGGCAAAATTCTGCTCGGTATCCCGTTCTACGGCCGCGGATGGACCGGCGTCCCTTCAAAGCTAAACGGGCTCTATCAAACTTCCACCGGTCCCGCTCCATCGCCGTCCGGTGATACGCTCGCCACAGACGGCCTCGCCACCTTCAGAACTCTCGAGCAAATCGTGGGTACGGACGGCTTTGCCTCGCATCGCGATTACTTCTCTTACGCCGACTGGCTGTATAGCCCGCTGACGAAGACCTTCTGGACTTATGACGACGTCCCCACGGTCACCTATAAAGCAGCGTTCGCCAAACTGCGAGCCGGCGGCTTGGGCGGTGCCTTCGGTTGGGCGCTAAAAGACGACGATGAGAACGCCACGTTGATCAAGACCATGGCAGCCGGGCTCGGCATCCAAAATCACTAGTTCCGCGACAGCGACTCGCCAAAGTTCGCGCGAAACACTCGCAGCAGCCGTTACTCTTGTATTTAGGGGGTTTCCGTGGCTGCTCTTGCCGCCGCTTCCAGGCGCGCATCCGAACGCTCGTCGCTCATCCCGTTGATTACGGCCGCCGTAATCATTGCGGCGCTGTATTTCGGAAAAGACCTGCTAATCCCGTTCGCGCTCGCGCTTCTGCTGAGCTTCCTCCTCGCCACGCCGGTAAACTGGCTCGAGCGTCTCCGCGTCGGCCGCGCAGCCGCGGTCGTCATCGTGCTCCTGCTTGCCTGCTCCACGGCCGGAGCGCTGCTGTGGCTTGGAACGGAGCAGCTCGCCGGAATCGTCAAAAGCCTGCCACAATATCAGGACAACATCCGCCGCAAGCTCGAAGCTATTCGCAATCCGGCTGGCCCCGGGCTTGTCAGCGCCGCGCAAACCATCAAGGACTTAAAGGACGACCTCGGCGCCAATGCCATGAAGGCAAAGACTCCTAGTGACGAGATTGCCCGCACGCGATCGGGCATTCGCCAAACGCCGTCGGCGCCGGTGCCGGTCCAAATCGTCAAACAAAACTCCGGTATTCTCGAATCCCTCAACCTCATCAGCGGTTCGCTCGCGCATTACCTCGCCACGATCGCGGCCGTCATCGTTCTCACCCTGTTCATACTCCTGAACCGCAGCCAGCTGCGAAACCGCCTGTTCGGGCTTTTCGGCGAAGGCCATCTGATGCTGATGACCACCGCTCTTGACGATGCCGCGACGCGCGTCAGCCGTTACCTCCTCACGCAATCGCTCGTGAATCTGTCCTATGGAACCCTGCTCGGAACCGGACTATATTTCATCGGTGTGCCTTACGCCCCTTTCTGGGGCGTGTTGGCCGCCATCTTGCGATTCATTCCCTACGTGGGAACCTTCGTCGCCGGCGCCTGCCCGGTGCTCCTCTCGCTCGCCGTTTTCGACGGCTGGAAACTTCCTTTGCTCACGCTTGGAACATTCGCCGCCATTGAACTCATCACCTCTTCCGCTATCGAGCCCTGGCTCTACGCGACCCGCACCGGCATCTCCTCGCTTGCCATTCTTCTTTCCGCCGCGTTTTGGACGCTACTGTGGGGACCTATCGGCCTGATCCTTTCAACTCCTCTTACCGTGTGCCTCGCGGTTCTCGGCCGGCACGTGCCCCCGCTCGAATTTCTTTACGTGTTGCTCGGTGACGAGCCCGTACTGACGCCGGAAGTCAGCTACTATCAGCGCCTGCTTGCGATGGACGACGACGAAGCCGCCGAAGTGGCCGAAATCGCTCTCAAAGAAAAATCACTGACCGATGTCTACGATTCCGTCATCATTCCTGCCCTCAGCCTAGCCGAACAAGACCGGCATCAAGGACGCCTCGACCCGGAGCGCGCCACATTTATCATTCAGACCACCAGTGATCTGATCGACGATCTGGGTGAACGCTACGCGTCCCGCAACCAGCAGGGTCAAGACCAAATCGCGCCGGAATCCATTGGACTCTCGCTCCTCTGCGTAGCGGCCCGCGATAAAGCCGATGAGCTCGCCGGTCAAATGATGGTTCAGTTGGCGCGTCAGCTCGGCCACCGAGCCGAGCTGCTCCGCATAACCGATCTCAACGATGCCGCCACACGCTTGCGGGGACAGCGGTTCGATCTCATCTTCGTCTCGGCCCTCCCGCCTTACGCGGTTATTCACGCACGTTCCGCGTGTCGGCGCCTGCGCCAGATCTTCTCAGGGGTTAAGCTTGTCCTGGCGCTCTGGAATTCGGTACTTCCTGCTGAAAAGATTATCGAGCGGCTGGGTCAATCTACATGCGATTCCATCGTGACCAGTCTTGCGCAAGCCGAAGCGCTGCTCAGCCCCGCCCCCGAGCCGGTCGACGAAGGGCAACCGGTGCTCACGGCCTGAAACGCGCTCACTCCCAGCGCAATGCGTTCATTGGATCGATGCGCGTGGCGCGCAATGCGGGGATATAACCGGCGCCGATTGCAACCAGGGCCAGCAACACGCTCGCGCCGCACAGCGCGGCCATTTAGTGCCGAACTTAAGGGTGAGGTCTGGAAAATTGCCGGCACCTTGCCGTGCCCGAAAGCATATTCTTTTGGCGGCGTGGCTTTTGTCAGGATCGCAAAGTGCGATCCGCGAATTCCTTACATTCATCCCGGTCGATAAGCACCGTTATCTGAGGACTGCGGGAGCGGGCAAGCACCCTCTTCATTTCGGTACAGCGTCGGCCGTTTGTCTATAATCAAGTCCTAACGGGAGCCTTCGAATACACCCGCATTCCCATCGTTCGAATGCCGCGCTGTTAATTCTGCGGATCGCAGCAGGTATCGTGTTCCTGTATCACGGCAGCGCGATTCTTTTCGGCCTGTTCGGAGGCCCCGGACCCCAGCGCTTCGCCGCTTTCGTACATGTGCCGGTTTTTATCAGCTATCTCGTCGGGCTTGCACAGTTTTGCGGCGCGTTGGCGATTCTCTCGGGCGTGTTATTCCGGCTGGGAGCAGCGTGTCTCATCGTCGTGATGCTCGGCGCTATCTTTCTTGTGCACCTTCCGCACGGGTTCAATATCGGTAACAACGGAATGGAGTACGCGTTCACACAACTGTTTGTGTGCCTCTCGCTGTTTCTCGCTGGCCCCGGCGATTGGGCGTTAGGCTTAGGACCCCTGGGAAGCGTCAAGCCTGCAACCCCGCTCAGACGCTCTTGAATCCCAAGGACGTACTCGAAGCAGTTCTAACATTCCCCTATTCGGCGCACATCAACCCGGTATCACCGCCGCATGACCTTGCTTCCGAGCTTGTGCGTGCATGAACGTCATGTCTTGGCCCTGTAACTACGCCGGCAAATACTGCTTGAGCGGCTCGAACATGGTTTTGACGAACGATACCGCCGTATTCACCGCGGAGTCCGTATTGCCATCCTGCACAGGCACTACAACGCGCACCAGAGACGTGTCGCTGCGGTCATACCGGATCGAATCCGTCACCGTATAGATCTTGGCTGCATACTCGCTCGCGATCACGCGGTTGTGCGACTGATACCAATACAGCACCACGCTCTGATTGTCGCCGCGCGCCACGATGTAGCGATTCACTCGAATCGAATTCTTCTCGCCGGGCACATCGATGTCCATCATCCCCGATTGCGATGGCGTCCAACCGCTGCCCGGCAGACAATTCTTGGGTGAATGCGGCGTCTTGCCGGTGCGTTGGGTGCTGAAATACGCCACAAACAGCGTGGCTATCCTCCCAGTATTCTTGTTTTGGTAGATGCGCGATAAAATATCGTCCGCTTTCAGAACCTCGAGCGTATCTTGGTCGATCGGGACGTTCTGGAGCACCGTCCAATTCCCGGTATCGAGCGAAAACTCATCCAGCGGCTGATGCGCCGGGATTTTTTCATTGCGCGAAAATCCATAGAAGGCCGCGGCTTGCAACAGCAGCACAATCGTCAGGATCCGCGCGCTTTTGGTGTGAAAGATTCCGGCCATTACCTCACGCCTTCTTGGGCCGCTTCGTCGCGTAATTGATAATGCGATGCACGATCAGTAACGCGATCAGCGCGACCACAAAAACGATGTAGCCTTCCATTTCATGGTACGCCCCTTGCGCAAGCTTCGTGTTGTATTCCGAGAGCAGTCCCGTTACCGCGACGCGAACTCCATTTGCGCAGATGGCAATCGGAATCGTAGCGGCCAAAAGCACCCAGCGCATCCAAACTCGCTTGTCGGTAAAATACGCGTAGACGAGCGACAGAAATCCGAGCGACAGCAGAGAGCGGATTCCGCTGCATGCTTCCGCAACGTCCAGTGTTTGGCTCGCAAGAACCAACGTGTTGCCGGAACGCAGAACCGGAATGCCCATCCAGCCGAGCAGTGTTTCACCCAGCGCCGCCGCGAGCATCTGCAGCTTCAATGTCAACTGGGCATAAATGATCGCTGGAATCGGAATCATGAACAGCATCAAGAGGAGCGGGAATAATAATTCCTTCACCCATCGCTTGCCGCCCAGATATAAGATGACGCCGAACAGCGCAATGACGAACGCGAGTCGTGCTGTGAACAGCTCTGCCCCAAGTGTCGCGGCCAGTGCTTCGAAACCGGCGAATATCACCAGCACGAGGCCCCAGGCATTCGGCTGGCGGGGTGTTGCGGCCAGAACTTTTCGCCGTTGCCATACGATGAATCCCGCCACAATGGGCACTAGGAATCCATGGCCCATGTCTTCGTCGCTTGCCCATTGCGCTGCCAGCCGGTACAAAATCGGCGCGTAGCATAGGATTAATAAGGCCCCGAACCAAACGATCGGCTGCCATGCGACGCGGGTCTCCGACTTCGCCTGCGTGGGCGGAGCAACAGGCACGCTTACCATGGGGAATAAACCTCTTCAGTTAACCACAATATGAACCGGGGAGTTACTTGCCGCACCGCATGACCCGTCTTTCTCAATGTCGCACTCTGGCCTCCGGAGGCCTTCTCCTGCTGCTCCTTGCCGCTCCCATTTTGCATGCGCAGGACTTCTTTCCCTTAAAGGACGTGCGGCCGGGTCTGCGTGGTATCGGACGCACTGTATTCAAGGGCCGCCGTGTAGAAGAGTTTCAAGTTGAAATCCTGGGTACTCTCGAAAATCTCGCTCCCAAACAGACCATCATTCTCGCCCGGCTGAGCGGTGGCCCATTGGCCGAAACCGGCGTGATGCAGGGCATGAGCGGCAGTCCCGTTTACATCGATGGCAAACTTCTTGGCGCAATCGCTCTCGGATTCCCATTCGCGAAGCAACCGATTGCCGGGATCCAGCCGATTGAATCTATGATCGCCGATTCCAGGCCTCCCACCTCCGCTCCCGCGAGCCGGTCCGCCTCGCCGCGGCGCAATCCGCGCTTGCTTTACCCGGCGTCCGCTGAGCTTCCCGCGCCGTCCTCAATCCCCTCCTCTTTCGGAAATTTGACTGAAATTCTGAGCCCCGTCGCGATGTCCGGCTTTTCTCCGGCAACGCTCGAAACCTATGCCGCCGACTTTCGACGGCTTGGCTTCCAGCCTCAACAGGGAGTGTCCTCGGGCACTCCAACATCTCAGGACTATTCGGGCACGGTCGTCCCGGGCTCCATGATCAGTGTCGAACTCCTCAGCGGCGACATGTCGATCGGCGCCGATGGAACCGTCACCTACGTCCACGGCAATCGCGTATATGCCTTCGGGCATCAATTCATGAATATCGGGTCCACGGATCTGCCCTTCGCTCGCGCTGATGTCGTCGCGCTGCTTCCCGCTATCAACACGTCCTTCAAACTTTCCGCCCCTCGCGAGTGGGTGGGAACCATGACCAGCGACCGCAGCACCGCGATTGCCGGTGAGATCGGACGCCGCGCCCACACCGTTCCGCTCCACATCGCGGTCCGGTCTGCCGCGACCGGCGGCCACGAGTACCACATGCAAGTGGTAGAAGATCGCCTCCTCACGCCTTTTCTTACGCAGACAGCGCTGTTCTCGGTCATGGACGCTACCGAACGCGCCATCGGGGCCGGAACGCTCAGGCTACAGGGCGTAGTGGAATTTGAGGGCGATGTTCCGGCGCTCGCTATTCGCGATGTCTTCATCAGCGACTCTGCCCTGCCCCAGACGGCCGCTGCCGATGCGGTGGTGCCCCTCGGGTTCGTTCTGGGCGGCGGCTTTACCGGTCTTCGGATGAAGAATATTTCCTTCGATCTCGAACCCGTCGACTCGAAGCGGCAGTTACACATTGCTCAGGCCTGGACCTCGGCCCACGAAGTCCGGCCTGGCGCGTCGGTCCAAATCACGACATTGCTTGAGGGCGAAAATGGGTTCGAGATGACCCGCGAAGCGACCTACCAGGTGCCCGTGGGCGCCTCGGCCGGTCCGCTCAATTTCACGGTTAGCGACGCGAATACCCTCAACTTCCCCGAATTTGCGGGCTTGAGCCAATCCGCTGCTCACAACGCTGCCGAGCTGGTGCGAATGATCGACGAATTCCGATCGAGCGATGCCGCTTATGTCCGCGTCTGGCGCCAGGAGCCGGCCTTCACCGTCGGCGGTTCCACCCCGCACGGCGAGTTGACCGATCCGCCCCCTTCGGTCATGTTAATTCTGGCCGATCCCTCCGATTCCGCCACCACGAACCCCGCGTTGACACTCGCCCGGGGTTCCACTGTCTCCGAACTCCGCATGTCTTTTTCCGGCTACGTCGTTAGCGGCGCAAAGACGATCCAGGTGGAAGTTAGAGAGTGACCTTTCGATTCGCCGTCGCACTGTGCGCGCTGGTTACGGGCGCGTCCGCCGCCACTAGCACGGCTTGGGAAGTCAGCGGCTTCAACGATTTTCTAAAGGGCCGTCTTTCGGGGCTGTCACTGAGCGCCGACGGCATTCTGCAGCCTGGGCTCACTGCCCGCTTCGATGCGGCCCTGAATCAGCCCGCGCTTTGGAGCCTGGCGGCGGGTCCTGACGGCACCATCTTCGCGGCTACCGGACACGCCGGGAAAGTATTCGCCGTTTCTCCCGAAGGAAAATCGTCGGTGATCTGGAATGCTGAACAATCCGAAGTTTTCGCCATCTGCGTGGATGCCAGCGGAACGCTTTACGCGGGTAGCTCGCCCAACGGCGGTGTTTATCGCATACGGAACGGGCACGCCGAGCAGATCTGGCATTCCGCGGCGAAGTATATTTGGGCGATTGAACCCGCACTCGACGGCGCGCTGTACGTCGCAACAGGTGAACACGGCCGCATTTATCGAATTGAAAAGAGTGGTGCCGCAAACGTGTATTACGAAACCGGGCAGGCGAACATCACTGCGCTCGCGTTGGGCAGCAACGGACACCTTTATGCCGGCAGTGATCCAAACGGCCTAATTTACGAAATCTCCGCCGCGGGGCGCGGCACCATCTTGTACGATTCGACGCTGCCCGAAATTCGCGCCCTGGCGCTCGACTCTGCCGGCGACCTATACGCTGCCGCGATGGGGGGAGCTGTCGCTACACGCACCACTTCCACTGCCGCGAATGGGGCCGCGTCCTCTGCGCCGGTCGTGGCGGGCTCGCCCACCGTCATCACGGTAACCGCTTCGAGCAATGAATCCGCTCCGGCCGATAACGACCAAAGCGCCGTTCGGCCCGCAGCCGATCAATCCAGAGCTACGGCGTCTTCCACCTCCGCATCTTCTTCCGGTTCCAATACCGCCGTGGTCGAAGTCAGCGGCGTTGAAAAATCAGCCATCTATCGCATGCGTCGAAACGGCGTAGTCGAAACTCTTCGCAGCTCGAAAGATGACAACGTCTATGACCTGGTTGTCGACGGCAACTCCATTTTCTTCTCTACCGACGATCACTGCAGAATCTATCGGCTGACCGGCTTCAGAACGACGTTGCTTGCCGAACCCGGTTCCGGTGAAGCCACGCGTCTGTTGAAAACGCCGTCGGGCTTGTACGCGGCACTCAGCAATCCGGCCCGCCTGTACGCGTTCGGCGCGCCCGGCGCGCAGCCCGGTTTCTACGAATCGCAGATCCACGATTCCATCAGTGTCGCGCATTGGGGTCATTTGCAGTGGCACGGCTCCGGCTCCGGGCTCGTGATTCGCACTCGCACCGGCAACGCAGCGCGTCCCGACTCGACCTGGAGCAATTGGTCTGCGCTCCTGTCCGGCCCTGCGCAATCGCTGATTTCAAGCCCCCCGGCCCGCTTCATTCAATGGCGCGCCGAATGGCCCGCTGGGAGCAACGCTCAAGTAGATGCGGTCGACGTCCCTTATTTGCCGCAGAATTCGCCGCCCATCATCCACAGCATTACCGTTACTTCTATTAGCTCTTCGAACGCCGGTAAGGCTTCCGCCGCCGCGAATTCTTCGAACGCTTATTCGATCACCGTCACCGATACCGGCGAAGCGCCAGCCGCGAGTTCCGGCACTACCGCAACGCAAACCGTGTCGCGTCTCCAAACCGCGCAAACACAGATCTCCTGGCAAGCTGACGACCCGGACGGCGACAAGCTGGTCTATTCCGTTTATTTCCGCGCGGAAGATGAGAAAGACTGGCAACTGATCCGCAGCCGGATGTTTGAGAACACGCTGCTTCTCGATCCCGATGTCTTCGCCGATGGCCGCTATTTCTTTCGCGTCATTGCAAGCGATTCGCCCTCAAATCCTGCGGAATACGCCCAGGACGCGGAGTTTGTGAGTACGCCGGTTTTGATTGACAATACCCCGCCCCTTGTCACGGTCGGGACGCCCGCGCGCAACGGAGCTTCGCTCGACGTCGACATCGACGCCGCCGACAAAACAAGCCCTCTGCGGCTTTGCGAATATTCACTCGATGCGGGTCTCTGGCAGCCTCTCGAAGCCGTAGACGGCATCACCGACACGCCTCAGGAGCGTTTTCACTTGCACCTCGATAAGCTGCACCCGGGCGAGCATTTATTGGCTTTTCGCGTTTACGATTCGGCCAATAACGCCGGTTTGGCAAAGATCATCCTGCGTTAGAATGACGTTTGTTGCCGGTGTAGCTCAGGTGGTTAGAGCGACGGTCTCATAATCCGTAGGTCGCAGGTTCAACTCCTGCCGCCGGCACCATTTTTATTGCTTCACAATGACCGAATAGATCCGGTCTAAATCGTCCTGCGAGTAATATTCGATTTCAAGCCGCCCCGTCGCATCCGATTTCCGCACCAGCCGCACCTTCGTCCCGAGCGCCATCGCCATTTCGTTCAGGGCCGCCGCTACGTTGGGGTCCTCCTTGAGCTTATCAGTGTTAGCCTCCTCACGATTACTTGGTTTGTTGGTTAACTGGTTAACCAACCGCTCTGTTTCTCGCACCGAAAGCTGTTTGCCGACAGCTTGCGCGGCAATTTCGCGCTGCAATTGTTCGTCGGCAACATTCAACAGTGCGCGTGCGTGGCCCATGCTGAGATTTCCTCGAACCACTTCATCCCGCAGTGCTGGCGGCAGTTTGAGCAGGCGAAGAAAATTCGTAACCGTGGAGCGATCCTTCCCGGTTCGCTGCGCGATCTGCTCATGGCTTAAGCCATGTTGGCTGACCAAACGCTCGAAAGCGACCGCAACTTCGATCGGATTGAGGTCTTCGCGCTGGATATTCTCAATGAGCGCGAGTTCGAGGAGTTGGTGGCCCTCCGCGCTCCGAACCAGCGCCGGAATCTCCTTCAATCCTGCGATCCGCGCCGCTCGCCAGCGTCTTTCCCCGGCGATGATCCTGTATCCGTCTCCGTCCCTCGAAACGGTAATCGGCTGAATCAACCCATGCGAGGCGATGGATTGCGCGAGCTCATTCAACTTCTCACCATCGAAGCTCTCGCGCGGCTGCTCCTCGTTCGGGCGAATCTGATCGAGCGGAATGCTTTGAAACTCTTCGGATGCGTGTACAGGAGAGGGCTCGGCCGTCGGCGCGGGTTTCGGCATTACGGCCAAAGGACGGCTGGGTAGGAGGGCGGAAAGGCCCTTACCCAGCGCTTTTCGCGGATTGTGGTCTGGTTCTTTGCTCACGGGCCAAAATTTCCTTTGCGAGTTGTATATACGCCTCCGCGCCGCGCGAGCGCGGGTCATAGGCGAGGATCGGCTTGCCGAAACTCGGCGCCTCGGCCAACCGGATACTCCGCGGAATGACGGCGCGGAATACCTCTTTATCGAAAAACTCTCTCAGGTCCGCTTCCACTTGCCGGGTGAGATTCGTTCGGTCGTCATACATCGTGAGCAGCACGCCTTCGACAGCCAATCGGGCGTTAAAAGCCTGACGAACCCGATCAATCGTGTCCATCAACTGCGAAATGCCTTCCAACGCGAAGAACTCGCATTGAATGGGAATCAGGACACTATCGGAGGCGACTAACGCGTTTAACGTCAAAAGATCCAGCGCGGGCGGGCAATCAACCAGCACGTATTGATAGTCGCCGCGCACCGGCTGAATTGCGTTCGTTAAACGGCGCTCACGCTCTTGCGCATCTACCAAATCCAAGTTGGTCGCCACCAGGTCCTGATCTGCGGGAATCAGCGACAATCCCTCGAATTCCGTGGGCGTAATAGCGTCCGTAATTGGTGTGTCGCCAAGGAGCACGTCGTAAAGGGTCTTGCGGTCGTCCGATTTCGAAACGCCAACTCCGGTCGTAGAGTTTCCCTGCGGATCGGAATCGACAAGGAGGACTTTAAATTCGGATGCGGCGAGAGCTGCGGCTAAGTTAATGGCGGTTGTGGTTTTTCCAACTCCGCCCTTCTGGTTTGCGATGGAGATGATGCGGGCCAAAGTCTTTGGACGATCCTAACATGTTCCACGTGGAAACCTCGCCGCTTTTTTTACACAAATGTTTCACGTGGAACATGCTGCAACCGGAGATAGACCTCCAGCACCGAAATGGCAGCGGGCGTGACGCCTGGAATTCGACGAGCTTGCCCGAGTGTCGACTGGCCGGACGCGCACAAGCTTCTGCCGAACTTCGTTTGACAATCCCGGAAGCGAATAGCCGAAATCCGCCGGTATCGCCCGGTTCTCAGCGTCTTCCAGCTGCCGAATCTGTCGCTCTTGCTGGGCCATATAGCCGGCATATTTGATCTCGGTTTCGACGGTCGTTAACACGCCCGAGGCTAAATCTTCGCCAATCTGTGCCTTGATCCAATCTGCTATTTCCGCAATTCGGGCCTCAGGTCGCCGCAGCCACACTTCTAAGGGCGGATTTTCCGCAATCGGGGCCAGTGCGGCCGCACGTTTTTGCCTCAGCATCTCCCGAATCCGGTCCTTCTGTTGCTGCTTTTTCTGAAAACGAAGCCAGCGCGCATCGTCCACCAATCCTGCCGCCCGCCCGATCGGTGTCAGCCGCTCGTCCGCATTGTCGATCCGCAAATGAAGCCGAAACTCCGCCCGCGATGTAAACATCCGGTACGGCTCATCGGCACCCTTACTGATGAGATCGTCGATCAGTATGCCCGTATACCCAGACGTACGCCCAAAGGTCAATGCTGGCCGGCTCTTGCACCTTCGCCGCCGCATTCAGGCCCGCCACCAACCCCTGACACGCCGCCTCTTCGTAACCAGATGTCCCGTTAATCTGGCCCGCCAGAAATAATCCCTCGATCGACTTCACCTCTAACGCATGCGTCAGCTCACGTGCATCGATCGCGTCGTACTCGATCGCATAGCCGGGCCGGATCATCTCTGCGTTGTCCAGCCCCGGAATCGATGCAACCATCGCGGCCTGCACGTCGATCGGCATGCTGGTCGACATGCCGTTTACGTAGACCTCGTGCGTGTCCAGCCCCTCGGGCTCCAGAAAAATCTGATGCCGGCGCTTGTCCGGGAATTTCACGACCTTATCTTCAATCGAAGGGCAGTAACGAGGTCCGACGCCTTCAATTTGCCCGCTGTAGAGAGGCGAGCGCCCGATGCTCTCGCTCAAGATTCGATGTGTCGCGTCAGTCGTGTAAGTCAAATGACAGCAAATCTGTGGTCGGTCAATCTGCTCCGTCATGAACGAGAAAGGCGTCGGAATCGGATCGCCAGTGCTGCTCCTCGAAATTCGACCAATCGATTGTGCGCCCATCCAGTCGCGGTGGCGTGCCGGTCTTCAGTCGGGTCCATTGCAACCCTAAAGTGCGGAGTTGACGAGCCAAGGTATTCGATGGCGCCTCGCCGTTCCTCCCGCAAGCATATTTTTGCTCGCCCACGTGTGCCAGGCCATTGAGAAACGTCCCCGTCGTCACCACGACGGCCCTCGGCGAGAAGGTCGCGTCCATCTTTCAGCCTTACGCCAATCGACCCTGCGCGCTGCGGCGTCCTGGGCGAACAGCAGCTCTCCGACCTCGGCTTGCAAAATCCGAAGATTTGGCTCCTTCTCAAGCCACTCGCGCATCTTGATGCGGTATTGCTTCTTGTCGCACTGCGCGCGCGGCGACCAAACCGCCGGCCCCCGGCTGGTATTCAGCAACCGGAACTGGATCCCCACTGCATCAGTCAGTTCGCCCATGACGCCGCCCAGCGCGTCGATCTCGCGCACCAAGTGTCCCTTCGCGATCCCACCGACCGCTGGGTTGCAGGACATCTGGGCGATTAGATCGAGATTCATCGTCACCATCGCAGTCTTCAGACCGAGCCGCGCGCATGCTCGCGCCGCCTCGCATCCCGCGTGACCCGCGCCCACGACGATGATGTCGTAACCCTTTTGCATCGAAAGCACTAACTATCAGTTATTCTAGCGAGCAAATGAAGATTCTCATCGTCGGTGGCGGCGGTCGCGAACATGCCCTCTCCTGGAAGCTGGCTCAATCAGCCCAGGTCACGGCAATTTATGCAACGCCTGGGAATCCAGGCATCGCCGCAATCGCGTCATGCGTTCCCGCCCCGCAATCGATCCCTGGTTTCGCTAATCTCGCCGCGCAGTATGGCGTCGATCTGACGGTCGTTGGACCTGAAGCGCCGCTGGTCGCCGGCATTGTTGATGAATTTCGTGCTCGCGGCCTGAAGATTGTCGGTCCTACCGCCGCCGCCGCCCGGCTAGAGGGATCCAAACTCTTCGCTAAACAGTTCTTCGAGCGCGCGGCCATCCCGACCGCCCGCTCCGGATTAAACATTAAGAAATCTTCATTTCCGATCGTAGTCAAGGCCGACGGCCTCGCAGCGGGCAAAGGCGTCGTCATCGCCAATAATCAACCCGAGGCCGAGGAAGCCGTCCAGCGTCTCGGTCCCAACGTCGTGATCGAGGAGTTTCTTGAAGGCGAAGAGGTCAGCTTCATCGGGCTCAGCGACGGCGAGCACATCGTGCCATTCGCGCCCTCCCAGGACCATAAACGCATCTTCGACGGCGATCAGGGGCCGAACACCGGTGGCATGGGCGCGTATTGCGACTCCCGCATCCTTACTGACAAACAGACCGGAGAAGTCATGGAGCGCATCATGCTGCCCGCCATCCGCCAGATGCGCAAGGAAGGGAACTCGTTCACCGGGTTTCTGTATGCCGGCTTGATGATGACCGAAGAAGGGCCCAAAGTCTTGGAATTCAACGTGCGCCTCGGCGACCCGGAAACGCAAGCGCTGCTCTACAGTTTCAACGGCGATTTAGCCGATCTATTAATTGAGTCGGTCCCGGGCGCGCGGCCTTAAGCCGGGGAGGGAATTGCGTTGGGACGAGCCTTCAGTGTGCGTGGTCGCGGCCGCCCAAGGCTATCCCGAAAATCCCCGAACGGGCGATTCAATCACCGGTATCGTAGACGCGGAAGCGGCAGGCGCAACAGTGTTCCAAGCCGGAACCAAGCGCCAAGGAGACGCGCTGTTGACCAGTGGCGGCCGCGTCCTCGGCATTACCGCCAAGGGGCTCAACCCTCCCCGATGCCGTCTCAAACGTCTACGCCGCAGTTTCTAAAATTCACTTCCCAGGCATGCATTACCGCACTGACATCGGGCAAAGAGGCTTGCGGCGCTGGTACACTGCTGGGAGGGCGGGGACGTAGCTCAGACTGGATAGAGCAGCCGCCTCCTAAGCGGCAGGCCGGCAGTTCGAATCTGCCCGTCCCTACCAATGATTCCGGTTCGCAAGCCTTGCTCGTGCCCGGACTAATTGGTTAAAGATAGTTATCGGCTTTTGCTACGGCCGCCATAAGTAAAGTTCAGCAACGGTCCAAGGAGGCCTTTATTCATGTCTGGCTGTGACGCCAACTTTGCGTGTTCGCTCGGAATGCGGGATGCGCGCCGCGCGCTTGTTAATTTCCGGCGCGTATTCAGTTATTTGGCGGCCCTGTGTTCGGCCGCGCTGCTGCTGGTTGCGAGTCCCGCCGCGGCTCTCGCGCAAACGCGTCAATCCGAGACCGGCGGCGAAGCGAATCTGATCCTGCCAGACCTTGGCCAATCCACCTTTTTCGGCGGATTGATCGACGGCCGGTCGATGTTGCTTTACAGCTTCATTTTTGTCGCGCTGGGATTGGTGTTCGGGTTAGTCATTTACCGGCAATTGAAGAATATGCCGGTGCACAAATCGATGCTCGAGATCTCGGAGTTGATCTATGAGACGTGCAAGACGTACTTGATCACACAAATCAAGTTCCTAGTCATCCTCGAAGTATTCATTGGAATCATCATCATCTTTTATTTCGGATTCCTCGAGCACTTTGACGCGCTCAAAGTCTTCATCATTCTGCTATTCAGCGTAATCGGGATTTGCGGGAGCAGCGGCGTGGCCTGGTTCGGAATCCGCGTCAACACGTTCGCCAACTCGCGCACGGCTTTTGCCAGTCTGCGGGGCAAGGCATTTCCCTGCCATGACATTCCTTTGAAGGCGGGCATGAGCATCGGCATGCTGCTGGTCAGCGTCGAGCTCATCCTCATGCTCTTCATCCTGCTGTTTATTCCGTATGATTATTCGGGCCCATGTTTCATCGGCTTTGCGATCGGCGAATCGCTCGGCGCAGCCGCGCTGCGGGTTGCTGGCGGCATCTTCACCAAAATCGCCGATATCGGCGCGGATCTGATGAAGATCGTCTTCAAAATCAAGGAAGACGATGCGCGCAACCCCGGCGTGATTGCGGATTGCACCGGCGACAACGCAGGTGATTCGGTTGGGCCCAGCGCGGATGGTTTTGAAACCTACGGCGTAACGGGTGTGGCTCTCATCTCTTTCATTGTTCTCGCAGTGCATGAGCCTTTAGTCCAGAGTCAGTTACTCGTCTGGATCTTTGCCATGCGCGTCATGATGGTCATCTCATCGGGGCTGTCTTACTTAATCAATGCTGCTTTTGCGAAAAGTAAGTATGCCAATGTGGCCCGAATGAACTTTGAAGCCCCTCTTACGAGCTTAGTCTGGCTAACTTCCATTATCTCCATTATCGCCACTTATATCGTTTCTTACGCTATGATTCCGGACCTGGGCGGAGATACAACCCTGTGGTGGAAGCTCTCCACTGTGATTACTTGCGGAACGCTTGCCGGCGCGGTCATCCCCGAGTTTGTCAAGGTATTCACCTCCATGGACTCCCGCCACGTTCGCGAGGTCGTCGCTTCGTCTCGAGAAGGCGGCGCATCGTTGAACATTTTGTCTGGTTTTGTGGCCGGCAATATGAGCGCATTCTGGCTTGGGTCCGTTATCGTCGCGCTGATGGCCATCGCCTTCGGGGTGAGCACCACCGGCCTCGGCGCCTTGATGCTCGCGCCCGCAGTCTTTGCATTCGGCCTCGTCGCCTTTGGATTCCTCGGCATGGGTCCCGTGACGATCGCAGTCGATTCCTACGGGCCTGTCACTGACAACGCGCAATCCGTCTATGAGCTTTCGACGATCGAGCAGATTCCCGGTATCGAAGCAGATATTCAGCGCACCTACGGATTCACGCCTGAGTTCGAGCGAGCGAAAGACAATCTGGAGGAGAATGACGGGGCAGGGAATACCTTCAAAGCGACCGCCAAGCCGGTGCTGATCGGAACAGCGGTTGTCGGTGCAACTACGATGATTTTTTCAATCGTCCTGGCTCTAACGAACGGACTTCGGCCCGACCTGCTCTCGAATCTCTCCATCCTGCACCCGCCGTTCTTACTCGGACTGATCATGGGTGGCGCGGTGATTTACTGGTTTACAGGCGCATCGACGCAGGCAGTTACTACAGGCGCTTACCGCGCGGTCGAGTTCATCAAAGCCAATATCAAGCTCGAAGGCGTGACGAGGGCGTCGGTAAGTGACAGCAAAAAAGTGGTCGAAATCTGCACCAAATACGCGCAGCGCGGCATGTTCACAATCTTTCTCTGTGTCTTTTTTATGACCCTGGCGTTTGCTTTTGTCGAACCTTACTTCTTCATCGGCTATTTGATCTCGATCGCGCTCTTCGGCCTGTATCAGGCAATCTTCATGGCTAATGCCGGCGGCGCATGGGACAACGCTAAAAAGATCGTCGAAACCGAGCTGAAGCTCAAAGGTACCGAACTGCATGACGCCACTGTGGTCGGCGACACCGTCGGCGATCCCTTCAAAGACACATCTTCGGTGGCGATGAACCCAATTATCAAATTCACAACTTTGTTCGGTTTATTGGCCGTGGAACTCGCCGTTTCCTTATCAGGAGAGCACGGTTCTGCTCTCGGCTGGGTCTTGGCCGCCATATTCTTCGTGATCGCGCTTGTGTTCGTCTGGCGCTCGTTCTTCCGCATGAGAATTGGGGGCGAGCACGGGGCGGCGGAAGAACCGGTCGAACGCGCGGCCTAACCGCAAACGCAAGTAACTTTAAGTTGACGAACCCGCGTCCGCTAGGGCCATCTGGCATAGCCGGTCGCATACGAGATCGAAGGGAAGGCCGGCCGCAGCCGCCGATTGCGGGTACAAGCTCTTTGAGGTCATGCCGGGCAGGGCATTCACTTCCAAGCACAAATACCTTGCCGCCGGGAGTAACAATGAAATCTGCGCGGCAGTAATGCCGAATTCGCAACACGTCGGCTGCTTGCCGCGCCGCTGCACTAATCGCTGTTACGATGTCATCCGGTAAGTCGGCCGGAAAAATCTCTTGAGTGGAGGCGGCCTGGTATTTCGCCTCATAGTTAAAGAACTTAGCGCCGGATCGAATTTCTCCCACAGCAAGGACCCGATCTCCCAGCATTCCGACGGTAAATTCCCGTCCCTCTACAAAGCCTTCCGCGATCACCTCGTCGTCGAAGTGGAACGCGTTTGCCAACCCTTCCCGAAAATCCTCCGTCGTTTCGGCAGATACTCACTCCAATTGTCGAGCCGCCGGCCGCCGGCTTCACCACGACGGGATATGTCAAACCATCGAGTAATTCCGCCCCGCGCACCATTCGCTTCCAAGGCGCCGTGGGAATTCCGTTCTGCGCAAACAGGTGCTTTGTAACATCCTTATTCATCGCCAGCGCTTGCCCCAGCATTCCGCTTCCCACATAGGGCAGCCCCGCGGCATCGAGTAGCGCCTGTAAGTGGCCGTCTTCGCCAAACGTGCCATGAATCACTGGAAACACGAGATCCGCCTCTGATAATTCAGGCGCTTTCATCAGCCCGAAAACGTCCGTCCGCGTTTTAAGCCGTTCGAGTTCCTCCCGACTGGGCGTATCCCGAATTCCGCCGTTGAGCGTACTGCTGCTCAGTTCTCTCATCGACCTTACCCAGCGAGAGATCTATCAGAGTCGATTCGTACCCTGATCGACGCAATTGCGAAGCAACGTTCGCTCCACTCGCCATCGACACTTCGCGTTCGGGCGAAAAGCCGCCTGCCAGTACCGTTACTCGAGCCTTACTCATCTTCCGCAAGTTTACTGTGCGTCATGCTCCCGAAATGTCTGCGCGATACTGACCTCATGCGTGTTTCACGTACTCGCCGCGCTACTGGCATTATCGGGCGGTTTATTCGCGGAGTTTACGCCGGAATGGAATAAGCCAATCGCGCCTTATCGCGTCGTCGGCAACATCTATTACGTTGGCACAAATTATCTAGCCTCGTTCCTGATCACCACGCCACAAGGTCACATCCTTATCAATCCCGATTATCAAGAATCTGTGCCGCTCATTCGTGCCAACGTGCAAAAGCTCGGTTTTGCTTTCTCCGATATCAAGATCCTTCTCATCAGCCACGCGCATGACGACCATGCCGCGGGATGTGCGCTGGCGAAGCGGGAGACGCACGCGAAGTTAATGGTCATGGACGCCGATGTGTCCGAAATCGAGAGCGGCGGCGCAGGCGATTTTATCTATCATCAGCACTGGACGCCAGTGAAAGTAGACCGAGTCTTACACGATGGCGATAAAGTTACTCTCGGGGGCGTCACGCTCGTCGCGCATCTCACGCCCGGTCACACCAAAGGATGCACAACTTGGACAACCGAAGTCAAAACCGGCGGAGCGACGCTGCATGTAGTGATCGTCGGAAGCCCTAACGTCAACCCTGGATACAAACTGATCGGCAACAGCAAATATCCGCAAATCGCCGCAGACTACGAGAAGACGTTTCGTGTCCTTAAGAGCCTGCCATGCGATGTCTTTTTAGGCGCGCACGGCGTCTACTACAACATGGATCAGAAGCTGAAACAGTTGCGACCTGGAGGCCCGAATCCATTTATCGATCCGGCCGGCTATCGCGCTTACGTGGATGCGCATGAGCAGGCCTTCCGCGCCGAGCTTGCCGCGCAAGAGCAACCGCGATAGCTCACGCAGTACTCGCTGCGCCGTGTCCAAAATCAAACAGCCCTCCACAAGCTCGTCGTCAGCGCTTGGCAACAACACGGTATCATGTGCCCGAGGTTACATGGGATCTTTTCTGCAAGACGGCCGCTATGCTGCGCGCCAGTTGTGGAGGACGCCAGGGTTTGCCCTCACATCGATCCTTACATTAGCTTTCGGTATCGGGGCCAGCACTTCAATCTTTTCTATCGTCGAAGGCGTGCTCTTGCGGCCGTTGCCGTTCAAGGATCCAGCCGGCTTGGTCTTCCTGGGCGACATCATCGAAGGCGTGCAGCACCATGAAACCGGTGTGCCAACTGTCACAGCACCTGGAGCACTCATCTACATGCGTGACACGCACTCGTTCTCCAGTGTCGGCGCTTACCGGACCTCCACTTACGAGTTCTCCAATTCCTATAACGCGCTGCAGATAAATGCCGCACGAGTTACAGCAGGTGTATTCCCCACGCTTGGCGTCTCGCCGCTGCTGGGGCGTGTCTTCACACAACAAGAAGAAGCGAACGGTCAGCCCGTTGTGGTTCTCAGTTTTCAGACATGGCGTAACCGCTTCAATACCGACCCCGAAATCATCCACCGCAAAATCCTTCTCGATCGGAAACCTTATGAGGTGACCGGCGTAATGCCGCGCAATTTCGAGTTTCCCTTGGTTCCCGGCCATCTCAACCGCTGTGAGCTGTGGCTCCCGATGAACTTTACTCATTCGGAACTCATTGAAGGAGCCGGTAACTGGGGCTATTATCTGGTCGGCCGCCTCAAGAAAGGTGTCACTGCCGGGCGAGCTGAGCAGGAAGCCATTCCGGCGGCGCGCGAAATTATGCGGAGCTTTCCCCCCGCGCTATCGAAACGGCGTGTCCGTCCGGCCGTTCGGCGGCTGGATCGAATGACCGTCGCGGAAGCACGACCTCTGATCGGCACTCTTTTCCTGGCCGTTCTTGTTGTCCTCTTTATTGCCTGTGCGAACCTGGCGGGCTTGCTCTTAGTGCGCATTGTTCGCCGCCGCCGTGAGATCTCGCTGCGTATGGCGTTGGGAGCGAGTCGTGCAACGGTTTTGCGCCTGCCTTTATTTGAATCCATGCTGCTGAGCGTCTGCGGCGGAATCTTGGGTCTCGGCCTTGCATTCCTCGCTTTGCGAGCCGGCCTGAGTTTTCTGCCGGAAACCCTGCCCCGCATCGAGAGCATCAGGTTGGATTGGGGCGTTGTCGCACTGGCATTCGGGATCACTCTCCTGACTGGTCTGCTCTGCGGTCTTGTTCCGGGCTTCGCGATCGCTCGAACTGAGGTCAGTGAAGCGCTGAAGGAGGGCGGACGTAGCGCCTCAACCGGAGTTGGACACAGACGCTTGCGCTCTACGTTGGTCATTGCTGAAATCGCCGTCGCGCTGGTGTTGCTCGTTGCTTCCGGCCTGTTGCTTCGCAGCTTTGAGAAGATGCGTTCGGTCGAACTTGGTTTCCATGCGGACCACACACTCACTGCCTCTTACAATCTGCCGCGGCGCCAATACTCGACGCAGTCGGCGGTGGACACGTTCAATCTGGCGTTGCGTACCCGGCTTGAACAATTGCCAGGCGTTCAGGCCGTCGGAATGACGTCTCTTCTTCCTGCTGCCGGTACACAGTATCTGGCCGTGTTCACACCCGAGTTTTACATCTCAAAACGCAAGACGCTGAATGTGGCTTGGATACCCGAAGTGATGGGCAACTACTTCGCTGCCCAAGGCATCTCCATCCTGCGTGGCCGGGATTTCACCCCGGCTGATCGGGCTGGCGCTCCGCTCGTCATCATCGTGAATCGGAGCCTCGCCGAACATTACTGGCCCGGGCAGAACCCGATCGGCAAACGCCTGCACCGCGGCCCTGCGGAAGCCAAGCTTCCCTGGCTGACCATCGTCGGCGAGATCGAAGGCGTCAAACAGCAGGCCGATGCAGTCACCGAACACGAAATCTACTTCCCGGCTGAGCAGAGCAAAGCCGACGCCGGATCGTTCGCAGCTCCTGACATGCTCACCGGCACGGGTGGCTCCATTGTTGTGCGCGGCGCGTTACCACCGGAGCGCCTCGCCAATTCCTTGCGAGCGGTCGTCCGGTCTATTGATCCGGAGCTTCCACTCACCGGCGTTGAATCGATGGACCATGTCGTCTCCGAAGGCCAGGCGCCGCGGCGTTTTGATACTGCTCTGATTACCGCCTTTGCCGCCGCAGCCGTCTTGCTGGCGCTGCTTGGGATCTATAGCGTCATCGCATTTTCCACGGCCATGCGCGCCAAGGAAATGGCCATTCGGCTCGCGCTCGGTTCTCCGCGATCGAAGGCGATGCGGCTAATCCTTGCATCCGGCGCAAAACTCGGTCTCGCAGGCTGCGCGTTCGGTATAATCGCGGCGCTTTTCACCACTCGTCTGCTACGTTCTTTCCTCTTCGAAGTAGATGCCTTCGACCCCTTTGTGCTTTTAGGCGCGACCGTATCGATTCTTCTGCTCGCCCTGGCGGCCTCCGTGATCCCGGCCCACCGAGCCGCGTCCACAGAACCCGTGGAAGCGCTTCGGTCCGAGTAGAGCGAAGCTGTGCACGACATCGCCATGCCTGGGGCGCTCGCCAAAAAACTCAGCGCTGGTCCCACATACTATGGGATGTCTATGTCGCTGGCGAGACCAAATCCCGACGCGTTGCGGGCGATCGGCTGGGGTGGATTGATCGGCGGAATCCTTGATATCTCGGATGCTCTGGTGTTCTATGCAATTCGCGGCGTACCTCCGGAGCGATTACTACAAGGGATCGCGAGAGGACTGCTGGGCGCACAGGCGATGCAGGGCGGCTGGGCAACGGCGATGCTCGGGCTCGGACTACACTTTCTGATCGCGTTTACGGCCGCGACCGTCTATTTTGCGGCTAGCCGAAAATTACAAATGCTGCGCGAACGACCGGTCGTCAGCGGTTTGCTATACGGCATCGCCGTGTTCCTGTTTATGAATCTCATTGTTGTTCCGCTGTCGGCGATTCATCGGAGCCCAACGGCAATGTTCTCGTTCAGTATCGTGAGCGCGAACGCCGTGCTAGCGCTAATGTTGTTTATCGGGCTGCCGATCGCACTTGCGGTCAACAGGTATGCGAGTGAATCCCGTTAGCAGGGTTTGAACAGCCACAATACATCCCACGGCGGTCATTGCGCTCGCCCACAGGCAATCCGTTTGTCAGTGAGCGCCCGCGGTCACAGTCAATTCTTTGCTGATGCTCCCGACCACCGATTTCGCGTCGCCGAACACCATCAGCGTCTTGTCCATATAGTAGAGATCATTATCGATACCAGCAAATCCGGGACTCATGCTGCGCTTAATGACCAGAACTGTATGGGCGTCGCATGCATTGAGGATAGGCATGCCCGCGATAGGACTGTTCTTGTCGGTTCGCGCTGCCGGATTGACAACATCGTTCGCGCCGATGACTAGGGCGACGTCCGTTCGCGGAAAGTCGGGGTTGATCTCGTCCATTTCAATAAGATGCTCGTAGGGCACGTCCGCTTCCGCAAGGAGCACGTTCATGTGGCCGGGCATGCGACCCGCCACTGGATGGATGGCAAACCGAACCTCCACGCCTCGTTTTATGAGCCCGTCGTGCAACTCTCGTACTTTGTGTTGCGCTTGTGCCACTGCCATCCCGTAACCAGGGATGATCACAACGCTGCGCGCCGCATCGAGAATTTCTGCCGCTTCCTCGGCCGTTGCCGAACGCACCTGCCGCTCAACTGTCTGTTTTGTACTGGGTTGAATCGTCCCGAAAGCGCCGAACAGCACGTTAGTAAACGACCGGTTCATCGCACGGCACATGACCACGGAAAGAATGAACCCGGAAGAACCATCCAGAGCGCCGGCTACGATCAAGACTTTGCTGTTAAGCACAAATCCCAGAAGTGCCGCGGAAAATCCTGCATAAGAGTTCAAAAGAGAGATAACCGTCGGCATGTCGGCGCCTCCGATCGGCGTGACCAGCATCACGCCGAAGATCAGCGCCACGACAACCATGATTGGGAACAGAAGCGCGTGCTCAGGATGGATCACCAACGCGACGGCCAGCCCGAGCGCGGAGCTTAGCACGGCGAGGCTGATGATATTTTGCCCCTTATAGACGATCGGGCGCTGCGGCAGAAGCTCCTGCAACTTGCCGGCGGCGATCAAGCTGCCGGTAAACGTCAGCGAACCGATGATTACTTCGAGCCCGATCTCCCCCATCTCGAACCGATTTACCGGCCGAGCCCCAACGTAATATTCCGCGATTCCGATCATCGCCGCCGACAGCGCGCCAAAGGCATGGCTGAGCGCAGTTCGTTGTGGTACGGCGGTAATCTTGACCATGCCGAGCGGAATACCAATTGCGGCGCCGATAATCAGCGCGATAACGATCCACTTGTATTCCGTCATTCCCGGAGTGAAAAAAGTGGCTGCAACCGCCAGCGCGGCGCCGATTTCGCCTGCCAGTACGCCGCGCCGCGCACTCACAGGAGAGCTGAGCCATCTGAGCGACAGCATGAACAGAACGACAGCTGCAATGTAGACGGAATCGAGATACTGCTGAACCAACGTGCTCATGACTTTTTCGATCTGCCCGCTTTGAACATGCGAAGCATGCGATCCGTAATAAAGAAGCCGCCAACCATGTTGCTGAAGGATGCCGCAACGGCGAACGCTCCCAACGCGACGCTCAATGTCTCGTGTCTACCGGCGATTACGATTGCCGCCACCACCACAATGGCGTCAAGCGCGTTGGTCAATGACATCAGCGGCGTGTGTAAAAGCGGCGATACCCGCTTAATGAGTTCAATCCCGACAAACGCTGCGAGAACAAATACGTAAAGATTGGAGATGAAATCCGGTGGCACTGCCGGCTCCTTGCGATTTCGTGTTAGTCCGGCGCGTGAGCGCAGGCGAAGTTGCGAAAATAACTTTGAATCATATCAAACAGAAGTTGATTACTGGATCGACAGGATAGACCTTCAGCGCGGACTGGGACGTGTCACTCGTTGTCCCGCTAGAGTTCCCGAACTGCCGGCATCCCTCGCAGGAAACCATCTCACATAATTTCTACCCAGCGCAGGCTGGCTGCCCAAGAAGTCCTTGACTGCTGCAAGATTGGGAATCGAAGCAATCGCGCCGGATTTTGTGACCGACAGAGCGCCCGCGGCGTTTGCGAATCTGGCTGCCTCGACGAGCGTCACTCCTCGAGCGATTGCAGCGGCCAGACCGCCGTTAAATGTATCGCCGGCTGCCGTTGTATCGACCACCTGCACGGTATGCCCCTCGATCGCCGTCCCGTTTCCTGAATCCTGGACCCAGCAACCCTGCGCGCCCATTTTGACAATGACGCATTCCGCGCCGCGCGCCTGTAGGTTGCCCGCCGCCGCTTGGGCTTCGGCAAAGTCGGCGGGTGCATCTGGTGCATCGAGCAGGATGGCGGTTTCCGTTTGATTCGGAGTGAGAATGTCCACCCAAGAGAGCAGTTCATCAGGTAAGCTGCGCGCGGGAGCAGGGTCGAGAATCGTCGTAACGCCCTGTTGGTGAGCGGTTTTTAGCGCTGCCGATACAGCCTCAAACGGCGTTTCGAGTTGGCACAGCAGAATATCTCCCGGCTGCATCTGCTGAACGGCAGCCATGGCGAACGATTCGGGCACGTCGGCGTTTGCGCCAGCCGAAATCACGATCAGGTTTTCGCCGTTCGGAAGCACGAAGATGACGGCGGTGCCGGACGGTTCCGTTGAACTGGATATGAGCTCGGTCTGCACGCCGGCTTTGCGCAATTCGGTCAAGATACGCTCGGCAAATACATCGCCTCCCACCTTGCCGGCCATCCGAACGTCGCCCCCGAGCTTGGCTGCCGCGCAGGCTTGGTTCGCGCCTTTGCCGCCAACGTAAATTCCCAGGCCGCCTCCCTGCAAGGTTTCGCCGGGAAGCGGCAGGCGAGTAACGCGCTGTACCAGGTCGATATTCAAACTGCCGAACATCAAAATGCGCTTCATTGCGCATCCACGACGCAGCGAAATCCGACTGTGGCGGATCGATCGTAACTGGGCGCCATCAACAGTAACTTTCCATGCTGGTCATTTCTATACGCTTCTGGAAAATACCAAATCGAACCTTGCGGCTGATAATAGTTGCCGCCGCGCAGGATCGCGCCGCGAGTGTGCTCGTCTACATACTCGTCCGTCCATTGCCACACGTTTCCCACCATATCCATCATCCCGAAAGGACTCGCGCCGGCGGGGTGCGCATTGACGCCATCGGGACCGCGCAAAGAACGACCCGTGTCGGGCACGGGCACAGCCGACGCGTTCCATTCGTTCCCCACGGGTACTTGCGCCCGTCGCTGCCCTGCGCCGCAAATTGCCATTCCCATTCGTGCGGAAGATATTTGCCGGCCCACTTCGCATACGCGCGCGTCCTCAATTGAGATCCACGTGACGGGCTTGTCGGCCCATCCATCGGAATAGGTTGCGTTCTTCCAATCACGCAGGAAGTGCAGGCCGTCAGCGGGTTGGTAGTGTGTGGCGTTCAGAAACTTTTTGAATTGCGAATTTGTAACCGGGTACTTATCCATGTAGAACGGTTTTATTTCCATCTTGTGTTCGTGGAAGCGGCGCGGCATGTCCTCCCACGGATACTGCACGTCGAGTCCAATCTCATCCGAGCCTTCAATTCCGATCCCTTGCACTCTGAAAACATATGAACCGCCGGCAATTCGAACCATCCCTTCCGGAGCATTGGGCGCGGTCGCGGTGGGGGCGATATCGACCAGTTGCTGCGGAAGTGTTTTCCACTCGGCTGAGTAGCTCGAGAACGGTGACGAGGTCATGACCTTCATCGTGCTCATGAGTTGCAGGACTGTAGCGCTCGGCTCGCTATGAACGGACAAGATCGCGCCGTAACTATGTGCTTCGAGTGGAAATGACAAAGCGGCATGGCCGTGGTCCAGGTCCGTTTTCAGTTCCACGCCGTGGTAAAGATCGAAGTACCGCGCGCTTTTGTCAGCCGGAATCGACATTTGCCGCGTGTCAATGTCGTATTCGTTGCGGTTCACGATGGTCCAGAGCGTTTCGTGGCCCAGGGGCCACCGGCTTGCATAAACCCCATAGAGGTTCATTGGATAGAACGGCTCCCAGTCCTTGCTGACCAGAAACGGCGCGACCGCACGCTCGATCGTCGCTACGCGGCGGGTGGCTTCGGCATCTCGCGGCGTGATGCCGTTCCAGATGCCCCAAATATTCTCCCAGCTCTCCCAACCTTCGCCATTGAAGAACGCGTACTGAAGGTCGTCCGTTTTCGTCCGCGCCCAGCGGTCGGAGATGTTGACCATGTGGCGTGTTTCGAGCCAGCGAAACCGGTCTACGCCCGGAACAAAGTTGAACTGCCCGTTATATTGGCCCCAAGTGAGGACGTTCCAGCCTAAGGCCTCGTCCGAACGGCTGCCTTCAGGCTCGAATGCGAGCGGGTGACCGGTCTTTTCAGCGGCCTCTGAAAAAACTTGGGGAACGCCGTCCTGAGTGTCGCCATTAATGCCGTCAGCATCGATCTCTTTCATGAGTTCGGCGATGGCCTGCGGCCAAAAATTTCCAGGATCTCGCGCCCCCTGGTCCCACATCATCATGGGGAACAGCACACGCACGCCGCGGCGATGAAAATCAGCCACCATCTGCTTGACGCCGGGGATGCCGCCGGGCATACTCGCCAGCATGTCTAATTGGTTGCGGTCGTCGATGCCCATATTGGGATAGGTAGGCCAGATCAAGACCGCATCGATTCCGCCGTAGCGCTTTTTGAGATCGTTCAAATAACGATCAACTGTGTATTTGCCTGCAACCGGGTCGTAGAAGTAACGGTCTTCCACCATCATCTGCGGCTGGATAAAACTGCTCTGCGTCCATTTGAGGGCAGGCTCGTTGTATCGCCAGTCGTCTGCTGTTAGACCGGTCCGGATCGAGCGCTCAAACCGCCAATGCTCGATATCTTTGAGCCACTCTTCGTGCGTCGCTGCATCGCATGGAACATGGCCTCCTTCCCAGGCGCCCTGCAAAGTGACGCAGCCAGGCGCTGGAATCAGCTGACCCTTAGGAGGGTAGCGAGTGTCTTGCGCAAACATCGCAGCCGCGAGCACAAGAAGCAAGAACGCATCGCGAACGTAATAGCTCATTCGCTGCGATTTTACTTCGAGATCGACGCGCGGCGCTATGGCGCGATAAGGCCCCGAATGCTCACTTGGTCCACAGTTCCAGCACGCCCCTAGTCTTGTGCGAATTTGCGTTGCCCACAGGAGCCGCAATCTTCCCGTCGACCACGATCGGGCTGTTCCAATGCCCGCGACCGCACGGTACAGAAACGATTTCTTTGCCGTTTGCCGGATCGTAGACATGCAGGCTTCCCGCCGGATTATATATGTACAGCAGCCCGCCGGCAATTACGGGCGTGTTGCCTGCTGTGCTGTTGTTCCATTTCTCCGTCAATCGGCCGTTTGCGAACGTGTATGCCGCGTCGCCCTTAAAATCCGCGACAAACAGCCAGGTCTCGCCATCGTGGCGCCACACCACCGGCGTTGAGTACAGCATGCCGTCGTTGGGGGTGGCCAGGGTCTCCAGTTCGTGATCGACGTGCGGCATCGTCCCAGCCATGCCGTGGATGCTCAGGATGTGAATCTTGCCGTCTTTGCCGCTCTGGGCCAGCGCGTCCGCGCCAAGCAGCGCCGGTGAACTGGACCCGACGTCCAGGTCTCGGTCCTCCAGGTCCTTGTAATCCGAGGGCGTGAAATTCCCAAGCATTTCTGTGGCATCGCCGTTTAGTTCAATCACCGAATCGCTCCAATCGGTTCTGCCGTTATATGGGCCGTTCCCCGTCGCAACGAAAATGTTGCCCGAGTCCGGATCGATGGTCGCACCCGAGCTGCCCCAAATGGCCGAGAGCTGCCCTTCGCAGGACTTGGGTTGAATCAGTCCCGTGCGATTGCTGCAAAGTGAATTCCATACATGCAGCAGTTTGGCGCTCTGCGCATCGATAATCGCCACGTGTCCTTGATACGGCGGTTCGTCGCCTACGTATCCCGCTGTCACGGCAATCACATGGCCGCGAAAGATCTTGAGCGCGGACGCAATCTTCTCGCGCTGCGGCAACAGCGTGATCGCTGTAGACCAAACCTGGCGCCCGTCGGCTATCGCCAGCTTGCGAACCTTACCGTCCGGCGCAGCGGCGTAAATGTATTGCCTGTCCGGATCCGCGACGGGCGTGCTATTCGTGATCCGGTAACTGCCTTGATAGCTCGAGTAATCGGCCGGCGTGAATTCCCACACCACATTGCCGCTATTTGCATCCAGCGCGATCGTCTTGCCGTAAGTCGTCGTCAGGAAGAATAAATCGTGCGCCGCGCCTTTCGCATTCACGCCTTTCAGATAGATCAGCGAGGCGTCAACCGTGCCGTCGATTTGAATCTGGCGATGATGAAGCGATTTCAAACCGGAGGCGGTGATCCCTGCATCCCCCGCGTAAATGCCCGTACTCTGCACATCGCCGCCGAACATCGGCCAGTCCTGCCCGGCGGCCCGTTCTTGCGCCATTGCGGAAACACTCAGAAGGAGTGATAGCGCACTGAACGAGAGGGCAACGGATCCGCGGAGCAGTAACGAAGGGGTCACACTCATGAGACATCACTCGCGATACGGGATGTTTCGCGCGAGGACCAGTTGTTCAACTTTTGGTATCGTCAAAAATAACTTGATGGGAGTTGTCGTTTAGGCGTTCTCTCATTCGACAAGGAGCAGCATGAGCAAAGTACGGCTTCTGGTTGGCACACGTAAAGGCGCTTTCGTCCTCACAGCGGACGGAAAACGCGAAAATTGGGAGATCAACGGGCCTCATTTCGGCGGTTGGGAAATTTATCACATGAAAGGGTCGCCCGCCGATCCGAATCGGCTCTATGCGTCGCAAACGAGTGGCTGGTTTGGGCAAATCGTGCAGCGCTCCGATGACGGTGGTAAGACCTGGCAGCCGGTGGGCAACAAATTCGCCTACGACGGCGTGCCCGGCACTCATCAGTGGTATGACGGCACTCCTCATCCCTGGGAATTCAAGCGCGTCTGGCATATCGAACCCTCGCTCCACGACCCCGACACCGTGTACGCCGGTATCGAAGATGCCGCCCTGTTTCGTTCCGACCGACGGCGGCCAAAATTGGCAGGAGATTTCGGGGCTCCGCGGCCATGGCACGGGTCCGCACTGGCAGCCCGGAGGCGGCGGCCTGTGCTTGCACACCATTCTTCTCGATCCCGCCGATCCGAAAAGGATCTTCATTGCCATCTCGGCCGCGGGCGCGTTTCGTACCGACGATGGCGGCGAGACCTGGCAGCCCATCAATTGCGGCTTAAACTCGCCTTTCCTTCCTAATCCAACCGCCGAAATAGGCCATTGCGTTCATCGCATCGCCATGCACCGCTCGCGTCCGGGCGTTTTGTTTATGCAAAAGCATTGGGACGTCATGCGCAGCGATAACGCCGGGGATTCGTGGCACGAAGTCAGCGGCAATTTGCCCAGTGATTTCGGTTTCCCCATTGACGTTCATGCTCATGAGCCGGAAACGATTTACGTCGTTCCCATCACCAGTGACTCGCTGCATTTTCCGCCCGAAGGCAAGCTGCGCGTCTTCCGCAGCCGCAGCGGCGGGAACGAATGGGAGCCGCTGACCAAAGGCCTGCCGCAGAAGGATTGCTACGTCAATGTGCTGCGCGACGCCATGACGGTCGATTCGCTCGATTCGTGCGGCCTGTACTTCGGAACAACGGGCGGACAGGTCTATGCGTCTGCCGATTCCGGCGAGAGTTGGAAGCCAATCGTTCACGACTTGCCGGCCGTGTTATCGGTCGAAGTGCAGACGCTTGCATGATTCACGTAGTGCTCCCGGCGCACCTGGGGACGCTGGCCCGCGTGAATCGAGATGTGGAACTCGACGTCGGCTCTGACGTCACACAACGCTCAATTCTCAACGCGCTGGAGGGCCGCTATCCCATGTTGCGCGGCACGATTCGCGATCAGGTTACAGGTCAGCGTCGCGCGTTCGTGCGCTTCTTCGCGTGCGGGCAGGATCTTTCGCACGAGTCACCGAATGCGCCTTTGCCCGAGGCCGTTGCAACCGGCAAAGAACCGTTCTTGATCGTCGGCGCAATCGCTGGAGGTTAACTTAGAGTTAATGATTTTTTCAAGCAGACGAGGATTCCTGCGTGCCGGGATGGCCGGTCTCGCGACCGCAGCAATTGGAATCGCGCAGCGCAGAACGGCAGGGCAAGCGCCGCTGGGCTCTTCTCTGCCGCCGCCAAAATCTTCGTGTGTTACCTCCAGCGTGATGCTCTGGACGCTGAAGGGCATCATGCAGGAGAAACTGGGTACTGCCGCCGAATCCGGCATCCAATCGGTCGAATTGGTCAGCGAATATGTGAGCTGGTCAGACGCGGATGTGAAAAAGTACAACGTGTTGGCGCAGTCTTACGGCATCACAATGGATGCGCTGCTTTCGCAGACAGATTGGACCCATCGGCCCGTCACAATGGTGAATCCCGCGCACCGCGATGCGTTCCTCAAAGATGTGCGCGACGCAACCGTGTGGGCCAAGAAGCTGAACGTACCGCAAATCATCGTGTTGAGCGGCAATGAGCAGCCCGGCATGACCCGCGAGGCGCAACACGCGAGCATGGTCGAGAGCGGCAAGCGCGCGGCCGAGATCGCCGCTCAGGCCGATGTCCGGTTGATACTCGAGAATCTGAACAGCCGCGTGAATCACAAAGGCTATTTCCTGACCAGCGCCAAAGAGGCGCTGCAGATTGTCAAGGAAGTGGACAACCCTCACTTCCGGCTGCTGTTCGACATTTATCACGAGTACGTGCAGAACGGCAATCCCATTCCCGCCATCGAAGAAGCCGAGCCCTACGTCAGCGTGTTTCACGTCGCGGATGCTCCTGGACGCCACGATCCGGGCACCGGCGAGATGAAGTGGGACGACATTTATCGGGCCATCGGCAAATCGGAATATGCGGGATACATCGCACTCGAGTACGAGCCGAAAGGCGACGATGAAGTCGCGAGCCTGATTGCCGCCGTCACGCAGATGCGAAAAGATCTGAATGCCGGGGCGCCAAAGCAAGAATCTGCCACTAACGCGAGCTGAAATGGTCGAAGCCTTTAGGGTCGAGCGACTGGCCATTGAACACCACCCGCCCTGCCGCGTTGCCGGCCCGCACCACCCCTATCCGAGTAATCGGCAGTTTGCCGATTTTGGATAGTATGCGCACGCTTGCCGGCGCAGTGAAGAGCAATTCGTAATCTTCGCCGCCATGCAACGCTTCTTCAAGCGTCGCGCCACGCGCGAGCGGAAGCTTGTCGCCGATTTCCGCACTGACTTTCGATTCCAGGCACAGCCGGTGCAGATCGAGCGACAGCCCATCGCTCACATCGATGGCCGCACGCACTCCGAGCCGCCGCAGCGCCATTCCGGCTTCAATGCGCGGCTCGGGCCGGACGTTCCGCCGCCAGGATTTGCCCAGCTTTCCCGTCACGTAGATGGCATCACCCGGCCTCGCAGCGTTGCGCAGGAGAGCTTTGCCGCGAGGTACTCGCCCGCAGCACATCAGGTCCACAGTGATGTTTTCAAAGCGCGCGAGGTCCCCGCCCGCAAGCGTAATTCTGTATTTCGCGGCCAGTGCAAGCAGACCTTTGTAGAAGGCATCGACCCAACTGCCCGCCAGCTCGCCAGGAATCGCGAGTGATACGAGGCAAAAGACCGGCTCGGCGCCCATTGCGGCCAGATCCGACAAGCTCCGCGCGAGAGCTTTGTGTCCGATATCTCCGGCCGTATGTGTGTTGCGTTTGAAGTGGCGATCTTCGAGCAGGAAGTCGGTCGTGAACACCAGATCCTCTCGCGCGCCGGGACGAAGAATGGCGCAATCGTCGCCGATCCCTTTTAGCAACCGAGGGTCGCGCGGTCCAGACTCGGCGAGCCTTCGAATTCGCTCGAGAATTTGCGTCTCGCGCATTTACTACGTTGCTTGCGGCGCCGCGAGAACCAGCCCGGCGGGTAGCTCTTCGCCGAAAATCCTGCTGGATGCCGCCAGATCATCAACTTCGCCTGAAAGCTGCCGCAATAGGTCGGCCGCGCGAGGACTCGTCTCGCATGCGCGCCGCACCAATTCAAGAGTCGCAGGCGGAAGATCGCGCGCCACGTCAGCCGTGAGCTGCGCGATATGCACTACGGCTTCCAAAACAGCCGCCGTCTGCTGTAACCGCAACAAGCTTTCAACCCAGCGGCTTGCAACCGAAGGCGATACGACCAGATTGATCGGCCCTCTGAACAGCTTTCGCGCGCCTAAACGAGATAAACACCACAGCGCCGCGTCGGCCATCTCGCCGCGCTTGATGGCATCGAGCAAAGCATCCCCGAGCTGCACCTTCGTCTGCTGAGGGAGCAGTTCGAGACCGGCCGCCGTGCGCCACATCTCTCGATAGAGCGCCTGGTTCATCCGCTGTTTGCGCTTCTGCTTAGGAAGCACCGTGGGTGAGAGCCGCTGGAAAATATCGGCCTGCTGATTGCGATTCAGACCGCCCGCGATGCGCCCGCAGAAAATCCACCAATCGATCTCGCATTGCACTTGATTGCCGAACGTGAGGCCGGACGCGTAGACGCGCCGCGCCTGTTCGATGCGAAAGTCATCGCCGGGGAAACCGAAGCCCGGTCGCAGGCAAAAGCCGGTGAGGTTCAGCCAGCGCGCTTCATGAGCCGCGTTCTTGCGGCGCCCGTCGGAAACGGCGAGCAGCTTGTCGGCCAAGGCGCGAATGGTGCCCAGCGGCCAGGATGCTCGGCCCAATGCCAGCGCTTGTTCGAGCCGCGCTGGGAGTTGCTCGGGCGGCAAACTCGAACCGGATTTGTTGAATACCTCCTCAATCAAAGATTCAGCGCGCGCCAGCGCTTCGCCGCTGATCACCGCGCCAGAGCGCACACCCGTGGCGGCAGCCGAAAGCTCCGGCGCGTCGGTCGATTTCCGGAGCTGGAATTGCAATCGCCAGCGATGCTCGCTGATCTTCGATTCGGCCCATGTTTCGAGCGTGCCGACTTCGCTCAATCGTGCGCCGATCGTTACCGGCACGTGCCGCTCGCCGCCCTTGCCGAAGCGGATTACGGCTCGCAATGGCGCATGCAAGCGCGGATCGCTCGCCGGGTCAAGCATGTCGGCGGTCGGATCGAACGAAACGAGGTCGCCGGCAGCATCTTCGGTTCGGCTCAGGGAGCTGTACAGGCGAAATGCAACAGGAGTGTTCGCGATGAGCTGCAATTCGGGCTGCATTAGCCGAATCTCCTGGCCTTCTTCCGTTCCGCGCGGCATCAGGCAAACGGTGCTGATCGAAGTTGCGCCCGCCTCTTGCAGGCCGAGGAAATACGCCCGCGGCAACCCGCCTCGGACGAGCACGCCGCTGCCGGATGCGCGGACGTACGAATAATAAGCCGCCCCGATCGCTACCGCCAGATCGAGATCGTGGTTTTCGAACAGCAGCGGCCTTCTGCCGAACCAATGCTCGACCACATCGCGCACCCGTTCCCGAAAAACAGGGGGAATAAAGAAGCCTCCGTTGAACAAAATAGCGTGCACCCCGTGCTCGCTTGCAGGCGAATTGGAAAGGAATTCCGCTAAATGCCGCGTGATCGCGGGATCGGAAACATACGGCAAGCCTAGTTCGCGAAAAACGCTTTGTTTGTCCTGCTGCGGCTTATCGCTGATTTCGCAAGGCGGCAGGAAGCCGCCCAGAGCCAATTCCAAAACCTCCTCGCGGGTAATCGTTGTCTTAAGCGTCCCGCCGATCAGCGCCGACCCTGCGCCCACAACCGTCACCTCGACCTTCGCCGGGCCGTCCGGCGCGAGCATCTGCTCTTTTGCCGCCGAGCATTGCCGCCTTAACGCGCTGCGCTGCCGCAGCGAAAGTGTTTTGCCGAGTTTCGATTCAGCTAGCCACGACAGCGTGAGATCGAGATTGTCACCGCCGAGCAAAAGATGCCGCCCGACCATCGTGCGCGTAAATTGAACCCGGTCGCCTTCGCGATCGACACGCACGAGTGTAAAGTCACTGGTCCCGCCTCCGACGTCGCAAACCAGGACAATTTGTCCATCGAACAGCTCCTTGTTCGACCGTGCCAGATGGCTCGCGATCCAGGCGTAGAACGCGGCAGCAGGTTCTTCCAGCAGGGTCACGGCTTCGATTCCCGCATCGCGCGCGGCCTGCACAGTCAGCTCACGCGCTTCTTCGTCGAAACTCGCAGGAACCGTGAGCACCACCTGCTGAGCGGCAAGGCTGGTATGCTTTGCGCTTTCCCAGGCCTCGCGCAGGTGCGCCAGGTAGCGCGTCGACGCCTCCACCGGAGAGAGCACGCGGCCTTCTTCCTGCGAATCCCACGGGAGAATTTTGGCCGTTCTATCGGCCTCCGAATTGGAGAGCCACGATTTCGCCGAATGAACGGTCTTGGTCGGAACCAGCGCGCCCTGGTCGCGCGCGTAAGCCCCGACGATCGGCGTTTCGGCTAAGTACAGGAATGACGGGAGCGTACGCAGCGCGGCCGTGCGGTTCGCATCCACCTGCTGCTCGATGGGCACTGTGTGAATCGGAGGGAAATCGGCTTCGGCCGCCTCCTGCGGATCGATATAGGCCAGCGCTGAGTTAGTGGTTCCTAAGTCAACGCCTATGTTCATCGGCCTCGGGCTCTCGCCGAGATTCATGCGGCTGCGGCGGCGCGCTCGCGCACGTTGAACTCGAGTTTCCAGCGGCGGCCGTCCACGGCCACGCACCATAGTTCGAGCATCCCGGTTTCGGTAACTTTGCTTTCGAGCGTGACTGGAACGATCTCTTCGCGCGTGCCGTCCGTATGCGGCGGAAGGAAGACCTCGATCGGCGAAAGCTCTTCTAATTCCTCGGGAATCTCTTCAATGAGAGAGCCGGGCGCATCGTTCTTGCGGACTAGCGAGGAAAAGAAACGGAACTCGGCGGGTTCTCCGACCACCAGCGCGAATCTGCGTTGTGGAAGTTCGATATGCGATCCCTCTTCGAGCCCAAATGGCACTACCGTCAGCGCTTTCATAGGCGCAGGCATGCCGGGTACCGCCGGGAGAGAGCTTTCGATCCCGACATAGTAGCTGCGCGGAACCCCGCCGCGAATCCGCACGCCTTTACCAGTACGCGCGAGGCCGTAGTAAGCAGCGCCTCGCGCAACGGCGTGCATCAGATCCGCATGCTTGGTTTCGTTCTGCAATTCGATCAATGCGGGCGCGACCGCCTGCTGGAGCCAGCCATTGATGGTCTCGAATATGCGATGCTCGATCGCTCGCGCTTGCAGCACGCCGCCGTTGAGCAGCAGATGAGTGGGTTTGGCGTTTCCGGCATTACGCAGAAATTGCGACAGATGCTTCGTAACCGCTGGATCGGATGCATAGTTGAGCCCCACTTCCATCAACGCCGCCCGGCGCTGCCGCTGCGGTGCCGCATCGGACGCGACAACCGGAAAAAATCCGTCGAGCAGAAGTGCGCTGATATCGGTACGCGCGATTTTGCCCTTCAGCGTGCCTCCAACCAGCCCGGTGCCGCGGCCGAGGATCGTCAGGTTGTGGTGTTGAGGCGCCGAATCGCCGGAAAGCAGCTGCTCTTTCGCCGCCCGACACTGCTGCCATAAAGAATGAAACTGCATGGCATCAAGCTTTGTGCCCTTTTGCGCGAACTGCTGCTCTGCAAAGCGGGCCACCGCGAGATCCATATTGTCGCCGCCCAGCAGAAGATGCTCGCCCACCGCAAGGCGTTCGAGTTGTAGTTCGCCGTCATTCTCGGTGACGGCGATCAGAGTAAAGTCGGTCGTTCCTCCGCCGATGTCAACAACCAGAATGAGATCGCCCGCTTTCACCTGCTCACGCCAATCGGGGTTACGCTCGATCCAGGCATAGAACGCGGCTTGCGGCTCTTCGATGATGGTTACTTCCGGATAACCCGCAAGCTTGGCAGCTCGTTGGGTGAGATCGCGGGCGGCTGCATCGAACGATGCCGGCACCGTGATGAGGACGGATTGCGCTTCGAGCTTCGACTCCGGATGCGCGACGTCCCATGCGGAACGCAAGTGCTCCAGATACTGCCGTGATGCTTCAACCGGCGAAATCCTTTGCACGCCTTCCGGCGCGGCGATCGGTAGCAATGGCTGGGTCGGATCGGCATTTTGATTCGAGAGCCAGGACTTGGCCGAACTGACCAGCCGGCCGGCGTTTTCAACCCCGCGCTTGCGCGCCAATTGACCGGTGATGTACGCGGGATTCTCGTTCCAAGGCAGCGCCAGCGAGCCTTCGACGAATTCATTCGGTCCGGGAATATATAAGGAGGATGCGAGTAGGTCAAGCTGAGTGATTTCGCCCGGGTTCACCAGTTGCGGTACTGTGAAAAGCTGCACCGGCGGCGCTTCGCCGTGACCCGAAGCCGCATGCGTGAAAGCAAGTGCGCTGTTGGTGGTACCTAAATCGATACCGATGATGTACTCGGCCATTAGCTTTGTCTATTCGACTTCCACTTCAGCGGGAGCAAGGATCGAAGCGTCTTGTTTCCCAAGTGGCGGAAGGTTCACAGAGGAAGCCATCCAACCGCGGTGGCGCAGTGTGCCTCCCGGAACTTTGCCGCTTGCGGGGACGTTGCCGATGAGCTTGATACGATTCGGATCCGGAGCTTTAGAAGGGTCGAGTTTTTGATACGTGCCTTCAACGCCATCAATGACAGGAGCCAAGCTGACAAGGCGATTGAGACTAGTCTTGGAATCGTGATGAATACTTCGGACGGCAGAGCCGACTTGTTCATCGGAGTAAGCGGCGATATCTTCCATCAGAAAATCGATCCAGCGCGAGTCGCGTTGAAGAATCTGCAGAATCTGCAATGCACCGTCGCTCAGGCTGACCTTCGGCGGTTCGGGCATTTTCACGGGCTTTGCGTACCCGAAATGCGCAGCTATGTCTTCGGGCAAGACGCCCGAAAAAAGGATGGAAAAGAAGCTGCGAAAAGCCGCTGAGATACGGGACAGGATAGACCTCTTAAGTAGTTAGGATACCAACCGGCTGCTTCCATGAAACGATTCGCCAAAGCAGGATCTCCAGTTATTAGCAGTAGTTTTGTTGAGGAGAATCAATGCCTACGTAAGAAGAAGACCAGTTCCGGTTCGGGGCCGAAATCGAAGCGCATCGTGAAGAACAAAATGGAAAAAGTGATGCATGAGTACAAGCATCACGAGCTGAAATCGGGTCCCAGCGGCAAACAGGTAAAGAATCCCAAACAGGCGATTGCGATTGGCCTGAGCGAAGCCCGCAAGTCGGGCGCAGATATCCCGCCGAGTCCGTCGAAGAAGAAGTCGGCTTCGAAGAAGAAGTCCGCAGCGAAGAAGAGCGGTACGAAAAAGAAGGCCGCCAGCAAGAAATCCGGAGCAAAAAGGAAGAGCACAAAAAAATAGCCCGCCCGGCTTCGCGAGCCGAACGGGCCGTTCGATGTAACAAACTGACTTTTAGTAGTCCATGTCGGGGCCGTGGCCGCCGGGACCTGCCGGAGCAGCCGACTTTTTCTCCGGAATTTCAGCGATCAAAGCTTCGGTTGTCAGCATCAGACCGCTAATCGAAGCCGCATGCTGCAGGGCGGAACGGGTCACCTTGGTCGGGTCGATCACGCCAGCCTTCACCAGGTCTTCGAACTGGCCGTTTGCAGCGTTGAAGCCGTAATTGTTCTCGCTGTTCGAGCGAACCTTCTCGGCGACGATTGCGCCTTCGTGGCCGGCATTGCCGGCGATCTGCCGCAGCGGCTCTTCGGTCGCCTTGCGGATGATGTCGATACCGATCTGCTCGTCGCCATCGACCTTCAGATTGTGGAGCGTCTTGCCGGCGCGAAGCAGCGCAACACCGCCGCCCGGAACGATACCCTCTTCGACGGCCGCACGGGTTGCATGCAGAGCGTCTTCGACTCGGGCCTTTTTCTCCTTCATTTCGGTCTCAGTGGCAGCGCCCACCTTGATGACCGCGACGCCGCCGGCGAGTTTCGCCAGCCGCTCCTGCAGCTTCTCGCGATCGTAATCCGAAGTGGTCTCTTCGATCTGCGTGCGCAGTTGCTTGATGCGGCCTTCGATGTTCTTCTGCGTGCCGGCGCCATCCACCAGAGTCGTGTTGTCCTTGTCCACCGTGACGCGCTTTGCGCGGCCTAGGTCTTCCAGGCGAACACCTTCCAACTTGATGCCGGTCTCTTCCATGATCGACTTGCCGCCAGTCAGAACTGCGATGTCCTCGAGCATGGCTTTGCGGCGATCGCCGAAACCAGGAGCCTTCACCGCGCAGGCATTCAGCGTGCCGCGTAGCTTGTTGACCACCAGCGTTGCGAGGGCTTCGCCTTCCACTTCTTCCGCGATCACCAGCAGCGGCTTGCCGGCACGGGCAATCTGCTCGAGCAGCGGCAGAAGATCCTTCATGTTGCTGATCTTCTTCTCATGAATCAGAATGTACGGATCCTCGAGAACAGCTTCCATCCGATCGGGATCGCTGACGAAATAGGGCGACAGATAGCCGCGGTCAAACTGCATTCCGTCGACGGTCTGCAACTCGGTTACCATGGTCTTCGATTCTTCGACCGTGATCACGCCGTCCTTGCCAACCTTCTTCATCGCTTCGGCAATGATGTTGCCGATCGTGGCATCGCCATTGGCCGAAATTGTACCGACCTGGGCAATCGCGTCGCCCGAAACCGGCTTCGAGAATTTCTTTACTTCTTCGACGACCTGCTCGACGGCCTTATCAATGCCGCGCTTCAGCTCCATCGGGTTTGCGCCCGCAGCCACGCTCTTGACGCCATCGCGGAAAATCGCCTGCGCCAGAATGGTCGCCGTGGTGGTGCCGTCGCCGGCGATGTCGGAGGTCTTCGAAGCAACCTCGCGCACCATCTGCGCGCCCATGTTCTCCAGCGGATCCTTCAGCTCGATTTCTTTTGCGACTGTTACGCCGTCCTTAGTAATCGTCGGACCGCCGAACTTCTTCTCCAAAACCACGTTGCGGCCCTTGGGACCGAGCGTCACTTTCACCGCGTCCGCGAGCTGATTGACGCCGCGCAGAATCGCCTGACGCGAATTTTCGCTATAAACAATCTGTTTTGCTGCCATGATTCCTTACTTGCCTCCCTTTGCGGCTTGAGCGCCGTTGCTGAGAACACCCAAAATCTCGTCCTCACGCATGATCATGTACTCAGTGCCGTCGAGCTTGATGTCGCTGCCGGAATACTTACCGAAAAGAATCTGGTCGCCAACCTGCACGTCAAGTGCAAGCAGTTTCCCTTCTTCGGTACGCTTGCCCTTGCCTACAGCCACTACTTCGCCGCGCTGCGGCTTCTCTTTCGCGCTGTCCGGAATATAAAGACCGCCTTGCATGGTCTCGCCTTCTTCGATTCGCTTGATCACGACCCGGTCATGTAGCGGTCGAATGTCCATACTTCAAACCTCCATCAGTTTTGCAATTAGCCAATATTGGGATTCGTTAAGATCGGGCTGTCGAGCCCGACCGCCCACACGTAGTTTTAGCACACTCAGTAGCCGAGTGACAAGACCCTGTTGTATGATATTGAATCTTAATGGGTTAAAACTCTGGCGTTATGACTATTACAACGCGACACTCACATTTCCTTCCGATTGGACCGCAGTCTTGCGCTCGCTATCCCTTCCGTCCGGCTGCTATCCTGAAGCAAAGAAAGTGAATTTCTGACCCATGCGGCGAATTTCCCTGCTGCTGGCCTTCGCCGCGTTTGTCATTACCGCCGCGGTTGGCTATACCTACAAGCTCCGCATTGACAAGATCAAAGGCGCGCATGCCCTTCCTACTCCAAAAATCAAGAACGGCTATGAGGCGCAAGCGCCGACTGGCTGGCGCTACGCCAAGGACGATCCCACAACCGGTAAGCCGGTCGTCCGCGTCGAAGCCAAGTCGTTCCAGGCGACGCATGATCCATCGACCTTCGAACTGCAATCGCTCGCCTTGCGCCTGTTCAACAAAGATGGACGCTCGTACACTTACGTGACGACCGCCCATGCGTTGTTCAACGACGGCAGCGGCATTTTGAAAGCCGATGGCCCCGTATGGATGGTCATCAATGTTCCGGCCGACAAAGATGCGGCGGATAAAAGCGAAGCGGCGAAACGCGTCCGGGTCACGACGTCAGGCGTGATCTACGAAACCAAAACCGGCAAGGCAAGGACGGATGAACCGGCATCCTTCGTCTTTACGCAAGGCGACGGCCGCGGCGTGGGCGCCGATTACGATCCCAACACCAAGACGCTGCATTTGAGGTCGCAGATCGCGCTCGATTGGATCGGAAACGGGCCGGCTGAAAAAAAGATTCATATCGAAACCGGCGACCTGGTTTATCGGGAGGATCAAGCGAAGATTTATCTCTCGCCGTGGTCGAAGCTCCAGCGGCAAACAACGACCATTCAGGCCGGGAATGCGATAGTCCAGCTACAGGATGGGAGATTGCAGCAAGTCGATGCCGAGCATCCGTTTGGGACCGATGACCGTGAAAACAAGCACACGGATTATTCGGCCGCGCATATGACGGGAATGTTCGACGACGACGGCAATCTGGTACAGATCATGGGGCAGGGGAACGCGCGAGTGGTCACCAGCGAGCCGGGTTCGAGAACCGTATTGACCGGTGACCGCGCGGATTTGCGATTTGCTCTGCAGCCCAAGCAGCGCAACGGGCAAGATGGAAGCGACAGCGTTCTGCATTTGGTTTTCGCCGATGGCCATGCCATAGCTCAATCGACGCCGTTGCCGCAACCCGGTGTCGAGCTTGCGGAAACGCGCATTTTGCGAAGCGAGCACATCGAGCTCGAAATGAAGCCGGGTGGACAGGAAGTGCAGGAGATTCGCACTCCTTCGGCGGCCCAACTCGAATTCATTCCGAACCGCCCGGAACAGTCGCACCGCTTTGTGAATGCATCGCATTTGCGCGTGGTGTACGGGACCAGCAGCTACATAGAGAGCTTGGTTGCATGGAACGCCTCTACGCATACGGAGAAGCCCGCTTCGGCGGTCAAACCCAAATCTACGGCAGACGGCAAGCCGTCCGGACCGCCGGCTCCTGCTCTTACCTGGAGCGACTTGATGACTGTTAAGTTCACGGCGAATACAAACAAAGTCGCGACCATCGAGCAGAGCGGAAATTTCCGCTACGAAGAAGGCGCGCGCAAGGCATGGGCCAAGAAAGCGTTTTTGGAGCAGACAATCAATCGCATTACTCTTGTCGATAACGCGCGAGTTTTGGATGATACCGGCTCGGCCATTGCCGATATCATCGTGATGAATCAAGCCAACGGAGACATGGACGCCAAGGGTCACGTTGTTTCCACTCATCAACCTGATCCGAACCAGAAGCCGGGCACGTCCATGTTGGACGACAAGCAGCCTATGCAAGCCAAAGCCGATATCATGCGAACCCGGGAGAACAACGCCAAGGTGCATTACGAAGGGCACGTCGTCATGTGGCAGGGCGCAAACCGGACCACGGCAAACGTAATCGATATTGATCGCGATGCGCAGTCGCTACACGCAACCGGAGATGTGGTGAGCGAATTAGTCGATAATAAACAAGCGCAGCCAGACTCACAACCGCAAGCTGCGGCGCCTCCACCTATATTTACGATCGTGCATGCGCCCGATCTGCTTTATCGTGACGACACGCGGATCGCGCTCTATAGTGGCGGAGCCAAATTGACGCGCGACAAAATGAATGTAACGGCCAAGCAGATTGAAGCGTTCTTGGATCCGAAAGACGAAAAGAATCCAAATCAGTCTTCGCTCAATCACGCCTTTGCGGACGGGAAAGTCACCATCCTCGAAGTCGTTTCGCCCGGACGAACACGAACGGGCACTTCAGAGCATTGCGAATACTATGCGAAGGAAGACAAAGTGGTGCTGAACGGCGGCGCGCCGCAGATGCTTGATAGCTACAAGGGCGTTACCAAGGGCAAGCAGTTAACGTACTTCAGCGATGACGATCACATGATTGTCGAAGGCGAAAACAAGCAGTTGGCCTATACGCAGATGAAGAAGAGATAGTACCTCAATCCACTCTGCGGTAGATCAAACTCAACTTGGTGCGTCCTATGAAGCGGTAATGCGAGACCCATGGTCGAAGCTCTGGATACACCTCCGGCGCGAGCTTCGGATTGAGCAGCCCGAGTCCGTCAACGATAAACGTCGGGCGTGAACGAACGAGCTCGCGCCGATTTTTGGACGCGGGTCCGCCATAAATAGGCGTGCTTGCGTGCAGGTGCCGGTCCGCGGGCACACCGGTCAGTGGTTGCGAATCCCAGAAGAGGCTATCGGAGACCATTCGCGTGTAGACATAGATATCCGGCCGATAGCCCCAGACGAAAAGCGTATCGCCAGGATGAAAAACGGCGCGAATCTGGGTTGCCGCGTCCTGGCTGTCGAGATCCATCACTATATCGATCCAATTTGGCTCCCGGCCCGCGAAATTGTCGAAAGCAAGCGATGCATAGCGCGGTCCGAAACGAATGAACGGCGGCAGCAATGACGCGAGAAGCACGATGATCGCAACCTTCCGGTGACTTCGAATTCCCAATACGATGCCTCGTGACGCAATTACCGTAATCGCCGGCAACACTTGCAGAAAATAATGTGGCGCGAATCTCCACCCGAGCGACGTGCCGACAAACGAAAGCGCCAGCCAAACACCCAGCCTCCATTTCTGATCGCGACTAACACGCGCAAACCCTGCGATTGCGCCAAGAGCGAGCGCTGCATGGAAGCCGAGCCAATGAAGCGTTCGTACGGAAGCGTTACGCCAGGGATGAAGCACGGGTGATTGCTCGGCATAAATCAATCCCCATCGCCAAACCTGCTCGCAATACCCAGCCCAAGCCCCCGTAAGCAGCGCTGCCACAAGCGCGACCGCCGTGGGCACCGCGAATCCGGCAAACAGCATCGGCAATTCGGCAAGCATCCATGCTGCGCAGGTAGCGAGCACAAACACGCCCTTCGTATTCGCAAGAAACGCGACTCCCGCCCAGACGCCTGCCGAAAGCGGCGATCTTTTGAGCGCGCAATACATCGCGGCTAAGTGCGGAACCAGCATCACGGCGTCCGCCGCAAACGGAATCACCGCCGAAGGCAGATAGAACGTGGTAAAGAACGCGAGTAACAGAGCCGCGGTCCAGCCTTCGGCTTCGCTCCACAATGCATGCGCAAGGCGATAAATGAGCCGGCAGGCGACTAAGATATAGGCGGCGTCGAGAATTCGTAAGGGCCATCCTGCGTAGCCGCCAATCAGCAGATAAAAAAACGCGCTGAGCGGCGGTTTGTCATACCAGAAATCCCGATAAGGAAGTTTGCCGTGCAGCAGATTAATCGCGGCGGCCAAATGGTAGTCTTCATCGGCCCAGAGCAAATGGATGTGACAAAAGCGCAGGCACGCCAAGGCGGCGATGAGGCAACAGAGCGCCCATTTTCTTCCCAGAAAGAGCGAAGCGGCGGCCTGCATTCACCGCGTATCATAGGACATGTTAAGGAACAGAACTTGAAGTCGCCGAAAGGAATGCGGACCCTGCAGACCGTAGAGATTGCAAAATCCTACAACGGTCGCCGTGTTGTCGATAATGTGACGGTTCGTGTCGAGCAGGGCGAAGTGGTTGGGCTGCTCGGCCCGAACGGGGCGGGGAAGACCACGTCCTTCTACATCATTGTCGGCCTGGTCAGCCCAGATGCTGGCGAAGTGCTGCTGGACGAGGAACCCGTCACGCAATTGCCCATGTATCTGCGGGCGCGTCGCGGAGTCAGCTATCTTCCGCAAGAGCCATCGGTTTTTCGCAAGCTCAGCGTCGAAGACAACCTGATGGCCATTCTGCAAACCTTATCTCTCAGCAGCCATGAGCGACGTGAGCGCCTGAATATCCTGATCGACGATATGGGTCTTGAAACCGTTCGCCACAGCAAAGGCTACATGCTTTCGGGCGGCGAGCGGCGCCGGGTTGAAATTGCACGCTCGCTCGTCCTGCAGCCGGATTTCATTCTGCTGGACGAGCCTTTCTCGGGAATTGACCCTATTCAGGTTCTCGAGCTGCAGCGAATTATCGGCGATCTGAAGCGAAAAGGCATCGGAGTTTTAGTGACCGATCACAACGTTCGCGAGACTTTGGCCGTCACAGACCGTGCCTACATCATCAGCAGCGGGCGCATTTTTCGGGCCGGATCTCCCGATTCTCTGGGGAATGACCCGGAAGTGCGCCGCATCTATCTGGGCGAGAATTTCTATTTTCCGCCCGTCTATGCAAGCGACGTCGAGCGCTAAATTCCGCGAAATCAGGCGGAAAGAGGCGGTTTCGCGCCTCCGGCGTATCCCTCGCGCGGTGCTAAACTGAAGACCGATGAGTTCGCTTTCGCAACGGCTGCACCTTGGTGTCCAGCAAAAGCAGATACTCACGCCGGGGCTCGTGCAGATGGTCACGGTGCTTCAGCTCAGTCGCATGGAGTTGAAGGACATGATCGTCAACGAGATCGCGGAAAACCCGGTTCTCGAAGAAGCTTCCGAGGCAGGCGAAGAGCTGACTCCTGCCGAGGTGCAATCGCTGCTCGAGCGGGAGCGGCAGCCTGATCCCGACGAGCAAACGTCTTCAATCAAAGTGGACGACGCTGAGCCGCCCGCCTTCGACTTACCATCGGACGGCGATGCTTCGCCCGATACCTCGAGCTCCGATTTCACCGCCGATCCCACGACCGCTGCGGTTTCGATTGAGGAGCCCGCCAAAACAGAAACCGATCCATTCGAAGAGATCGATTTCGGCAGCTTCTTCGACGATTATCTCGATCCCGGGTTCAAGAGCCCCGCTTCGGAATCAATCGAGAAGCCGTCGTTCGAGACGTTTCTCTCTTCGCCGGTGACGTTGAGCGACCACCTGCAGAGCCAATTAAGCGTGCTGGTGCTTCCGGACCGCGTACGGCAGGCGGCGAATAGCATTATCGGGAATCTGGAAGAGAGTGGTTATCTAACAACGCCGCTCGAAGAGATTGCAGTCACCGAAGAGCTTACGATGCGAGAGGCAGAAGCGGGTCTGCGGTCGGTTCAATCGCTCGATCCTAGCGGTGTCGGGGCGCGCAGCCTTCGCGAATGTCTCCTCTTGCAGTTGGACGCGCGGGGCTGTCATGGTGGCCTCGCCTGGAAAATCGTTCATGATCATTTGAAGCTGCTCGAAACGCGGCAACTGACTCAGCTCGGGAAGGTTCTGGGCCGCCCCTCCGAGCACATTCAAATTGCCGTGAGCGTCATACGGCACCTCGATCCTGCGCCTGGCTTACGTTATTCGGGTGCCGGCGCGCGGCAGGTAGAGCCGGACGTTTATATTTCGAAGGACGGCGAAGATTACGTCATTACTCTGAATGACGATGACATCCCGCAGCTGCGCTTGAACGGCGAATATAAGCGCATGATTGATCGCGAGCAGGAGCCGAACAAGGATATCCGCAATTACGTGAAAGAGCGTTACGCTTCGGCGCTGCAATTGATCAAAAACATAGAGCAGCGCAAGCAGACGATTTTACGCGTTTGCCACGCGATCATTCGCCGGCAACCCGAGTTCCTGGAACACGGCATTGATCAATTGAAGCCAATGATGATCAAGGAAGTCGCCGAAGAGATTGGCGTGCATCCTTCGACCGTCAGCCGGGCCGTCGCGAATAAATACGCGCACACGCCCCAGGGCGTTTTTGAGCTAAGATATTTCTTCTCGGAGGCGGTGCAGGGCCCGTCCGGCAGCGCGACGCCCTTGCTCATTGTGAAACGGCGGGTAAAGAAGATGATTGAAGACGAGAACGCAAGTCATCCCCTGACGGACGAGCAGATAACCGCTCGCCTTGAAAAAGAGGGAATTCAAGTCACTCGACGGACTGTCGCCAAGTACCGGGAGGACATGAAAATTCCTTCGACACATCAACGCCGCGTTCGCGCCTAACATTTGCCACCTGTAATTTCCGCGAGCCGCGGAATTTGACCTGTGGCCCGCTGTTGAGGCGATTATGAAGCTCATCTATTCCGGTAAAACCAAAGAATTCACCCCAGAGCTGGAAAAGAAAGTCACTAATAAGCTTGCTAAGTTGAGTAAGTTCATCGAGCAGCGAGGCGAACGCGAGGCTCATTTGGTTCACCAGGTGGAGCGTCATCTCCACAAAGTGGTCATAGAAGTGAAATTCTACGACCACACATTGATCGGCGAAGGAGTTGATGGAGATCTGGATACGGCTTTATGTCATGCCGTTGAAAAACTCGAGACGCAGACCGTCAAGCTACGAAATCGCTGGCGCGACACGCACCGGGACGTCAAAGGAGTGCGCTCCGCGAAAGAAACGAGTGAGGGGAACTTTACTCCGGGAGAAGATATTCCGCCTCAACACTCCGCCAAAAATGTCAAAGCCAACGGGACCGGCCGGCGGCCGAAGATCTTTCGCGTTGATTACGAGGAGGACCGGAAGCCGATGACCTTGGATGAAGCCATGCTCGAGATGGAGAGCAAGCTTCCTTATTTCGTCTACCGCGACTCGGATCGCAATTGCCTTTCGGTGCTCGTGCGCCGGGAAGACGGCAACTACGACCTGATTGAATCCTAGCCTGCCGCTACACTGGTATCGTTTGCGGAGCCAGCGCCACCGTTGCGCTCAAAACCTCCATGGCCAGTCAAAAAAAAATGCCGGCAGTCGCACTCCCGTCTCGGGAGCCGGTCTTGAATGTTGATCTAGTCATCATCACCGGCATGAGCGGCTCCGGAAAACTCACCGCGCTCAAAGCGTTTGAGGATCTCGGGTTCTACGCCGTTGACAACCTTCCGATTGCCCTGGTCCCCAAGTTTGCAGACCTTACGCAGGATTCGAAGAGCAGGCGTCCCGCGGCGCTGATCATCGATATCCGCGAGGGTGACGCTTTAAAGCAGTTCCCGGCGATGTTTCGGGATATCAAAAAAGAGCTGAAATCCACTTTGTTGTTTCTCGACGCCGACGACGAAGTGCTGCAGCGAAGATATAGCGAGACCAGGCGGCCGCATCCTTTAGGCGCGGAGACCACCGTGCTCGGCAGCATTAAGGATGAACGTGAGCAACTGGCTCCCATTCAAAAGCTGGCGGATTTCTGCATCGACACATCGAAGCTGAATGTGCATGAGCTCCGGCGATTGATCAATGGAAAGTTCCAGGGCGCGCAAGAAGGAGCTAAGATTGTTGTGTATGTGAATAGCTTCGGCTTTCGCAACGGAGTGCCTCCGGATAGTGATTTAGTCTTCGATGTCCGGTTTCTGCCGAATCCGAACTACATTCCCGAATTCAAGAAACTAAGTGGGCGCCACCCAAGCGTCGCTCGTTATATAAGGTCTTTCCCGCAGACGGCGGAATTTATTAATCGTATTTCAGAGCTGTTGGTCTACTTGTTGCCGCATTACATCCGGGAAGGAAAGAGTTACCTGACAATCTCATTCGGCTGCACGGGAGGCCGGCACCGGTCTGTTTTAATCGCCAGTGAAATTCGCAAGCGGCTGGCCAAGGCCGGATTCGCCGTCAAAGAAAGCCACCGAGACGTAAACAGGCATTAATGCGCCGCTATTTCGGCGCGGTGCGTATTCACCGGACGGCGGGCGATGAGATTCGCGCTGTCAGCGCCTCCGGAATTACCCGATTGTGTTTTCGCGCTCAGCAGAATTGAATGATAGCCCGAGTAGTCGTCGTCTTCCCTCGTGCGCATGCTGTAGATGCCGAACACGCTCGCGTTCACGCTTTCGCTGAAGTGCTTCGGTAGCCACACGTCGCCAACCGGCGCCTGTTCCAGTTCGAATTGCGTGCCGGGTTTTACCTTCGCAACGAATAAGCCAAACTGCACCGGATTCGTTACCCGCGCCCGCACCTTGACCCAGTGATAGTGCTCTTTATCAATCCATAGCCGGCCGCGCATGCCCTCCAGTACGCGAGCCTTCTGAATGGGTGGCACATAGGCAGGATTCGGCTGCGCATCCAATACGTAGCAATCGACTCCCTCGATCGTCTGCTCTCCAACCAGAGTAAAAGTGAATGCTTGCACCATTTGTTGCATCAGCATGTGCTCTTCCGCCCGTGAGCTTTGATATTTCGCTATGCGAGCTTGCCGCTGGGCGTGAGTTTCGCTGGCGCGTCGGGCGATTTCACTATTCAGCTTCATTTGTTCCTGCTGCTGCTGTTGGGGGGGCAGCGGCTCATTACTGATCGCAATCAACCGATCATACGGCGATCCGTCGATCATCATCGTCTCAAACGTTTTCGACTGATGAGCGCTTACGTTCCCGGAAGCATCTATTTTGCTGTTCTGCGATCGTGAACAATGCGAATACTCCGGCTGAGCCTTCCAGTCCGCAGTGTTGACGATGACCGACTGCTTCACGAGTTCATCGACATTGAAACCAGACTTGCTTTCCGCGCAGAGCCCAAAAGAGGCGAACGCGAATCCAGCGGCAACTGCAACGGGGAGTCTCGCCGCGATCACGTTTGTTAATCCTCCGGTGTCGACTTGAAGCACGCATGATACCAAAGACTTAGCGACCTATCTTCAACTACTTAGATCGTAGGTAAGACCGAACTAAGCCGTCACCGAGAAACGGAGTACCGGTGCCTTTTACCGGGCGTCTAGCAATTCTTTCCCGTACTAGGACGATGAAACGCAAGAGGATCGCGTTCTTCTGGCGGCCCATCCAGACATTCAAGATCCTTCTCGATAGCTATTTGCAGCGGCGTTCCGTCCGCCGCCACCTGGAAATACAAGCCGATCCGATCGCTCCGAGCCCAATCCTGCACCTGCCACCCGGGCGCCGAAATGCGAATAACGCCATCCCGAAATGATGCCGTCGGAGCAGCTTCGTGCGAAGCTTCCAGTACGTAGAAAAAACGCGCGCTGCCGGGGAAACTAACCTGCTCTTCCACTGCCGCACCCTCCGCCAAGTTCTCCACTTCGCGGCGATTTACCCGTAATCTCAGGCTGTTCTCACGAAACCGCAGCTTCATCTACCTATGAGTATCCGCCACTCGCCCGAATAGACATTGAACCGGTTCTGGCGCAGAAATCCAATCAACGTGATGCCGTATTCGCGCGCGGCTTCAATCGCCAGGCTAGACGGACCGCCTATGGTTGCCAGCACGGGCGCGCCCGCCATGGCGGCTTTCTGAACCAGTTCGAAGCTGCTGCGGCTGCTGAGGAGCAAAATACAATCCCGGAGAGGGATTCGGCCGTTCAGCACGGCATCGCCGATCAACTTATCCAAAGCGTTGTGCCGACCGATATCTTCGAATGTCGAGTGCAGCGCTCCGTCTGCGGTCACCAGCGCAGCCGCATGCAGTCCGCCCGTTTGCGAAAAACCTGCTTGGTGCTCGCGAAGAATATCGGGCAATTGTTCGAGAAGCGATGCGCTGATTCGGAACTGATCTTCAGCCCTCTCGGGGACCTGCCCGGCCAGAGCTTCGCGGCTTCGCTTGCCGCAGATGCCGCAGCTCGAGCTCACAAAGCTGGAGCGTGCAACACGCCAGTTCTCGAAGTCGACGTCTCTTGCGAGCTCCGCCACAATCTCATTCGAAGGTTCCACCCCGAGTTGCCGCAATCCGATGATTTGCCTGGATTCTCGAATGATGCCTTCGCCGAGCAAGAATCCAGCGGCCAGCTCACGATCGGCCCCAGGCGTTCGCATCGTCACTGCAAGGCTCTGCGACACCTGGGTCTCCTTGAACCAATAGGTAACCCGAATTTCGAGCGGCTCTTCGACTGCAACCGTGTCGGCGATGCGCTCCGATTCACCATTCTTCAATCGTTTAACCGTGTAGCGGCGGACCAGCGCTGATTCTGCCGTCCGCATATCTAAGCCGCGTCCCGCTGCGGTAGCGTGGCAGGCGCAAGCGATTCATCCGGCACATGCGTCTCCTGCACGCGCGGCATCAGAATCGCAGCCACGATAAAGCAAATCCCGCCTACAATTAGCGCCTTGATGCGATCGTTGCCGAGCAGATTGGCCATGATCCATCCGAAGACCAGCGACGAAACAATTTCCGGAATGACGATGAAGAAGTTGAACACGCCCATGTAAATGCCCATCTTGTTTGAGGGGATCGCGTTCGCAAGAATCGAATAAGGCATTGAGAGGATGCTCGCCCAAGCAATTCCGACTCCCGCCATGGGCGCAAACAGCAGCCACTTGTTGTGAATAATGGCGATCGATAAAAGTCCCAGCGCTCCCGCCAGCAGGCACAAGGAGTGTGTCGTTTTCTTGCCAAGCCGATTCGCAACCAAAGGCAGCAACGGCGCTACCAGAAAGCACACGGTGTTGTAAACGCCCGAGCAGTAGTCGGCCCAGATGATGCCTTCCGTATAGGCGGTTTCCGCCGTCGAGCGCGCGCCGAAAACGTTGTGCGCGACGGCCACCGCGAAATATAAGAACATGCAGAACAATCCCAGCCAGGTGAGGAACTGCACGACTGCAAGTTGCCGCATGGTCTTTGGCATATTCGCAATCGAATGCGTGATTTCGTGGAAATCGAAGCGCTTGGCGTCCTGCAAGCGCTCGCGTTCCTGTTCGCTTGGCGGATATTCTTTCGTGGTGAGAATCGTCACCAGCACAGCGGCCACAAACGCAACTGCGCCGATCCAAAACGATACCCGCACGATCTCCGGAATCGCCCGCGCATTCGCAGCGCCTGTCGGCGGAATCATCTGCCGCAGCAGTAACGGCAGGTAAGATGCAGCCACGCTGCCCACCCCAATAAAGAAGCTCTGCATGGTGAATCCACGCGCGCGCTGTTCATCGGGAAGCATATCCGCGACAAACGCGCGAAACGGCTCCATGCTGATATTGATGGAGGCGTCGAGAATCCACAGCAGGCCCGCTGCCATCCACAACGCGCTGCTCATCGGCATCAAAACCAACGCGCAGGAACTTAGCAGCGCTCCAGTCAAAAAGAATGGCCGCCTCCTTCCAAGCGGACCCCACGTGTTATCGCTCCAATAGCCGATGATTGGCTGAACAAACAGCCCCGTGAGCGGGGCGGCCAACCAGAGAATCGGAAGCTGGCTTGGCTGAGCGCCAAGGTATTCGTAGATGGCGCTCATATTGTTCATCTGCAGCGTCCATCCAAACTGGATCCCTAGAAACCCAAAGCTCATGTTCCAGATCTGCCAGAAACTCAGACGTGGTTTATCCATGTAGCTCCTCCGGCTTCTCTCCAGTCCGCTGCCGCTGCCGCACCGCTGGAGCGCGCTAGCGCGGCACGCGATCGTAAATCTCTGCTAAATCCCGCAAGCGCTTCTGGTACTCACTCGTGAAAGCACCGGGCTTCATCCTCCAGGACCAATTCCCTTCGCCCACGCCCGGCATGTTCATGCGCGATTCGCTCCCTAATCCCAACACATCCTGCATCGGCACGATGGCAGCATGAGCTACCGAACTCAGAAGCAGGCGAATCAATTTCCAATGGATCGGTTCATCGCTCGGCCCGAGATAGCGGCGCGCGAGGGCCTTCTCTTTGCGGACCTCTTCAGGCGTTCGTGTGCTGTCTCCCCCTTCGCTCGTCCACCATCCCATCACTGTATCGTTGTCGTGGGTCCCCGTATAAGCGAATACGTCACGCTCAAAATTGTGTGGCCGGAAAGTAGCAGCCTGCGGATCCGTGCCGAATCCGAATTGCAGCACGGCCATTCCGGGGAAGCCGAATTGCCGGCGCAATTCCTCCACTTCCGGCGTGATGTCACCCAGATTTTCCGCGACAACCGCCAATTCCCCGAGCGCCTTCTTCGCGGCGCGAAACAGTTTTTCGCCCGGCGCCTTGATCCATTTGCCGTTCTCCGCAGTTTCTTCCGCCGCCGGAACCGCCCAGTATGCTTCGAAGCCCCGGAAGTGATCCAATCGAACCAAGTCGACCAAACGAAACGTCCCGCGCAACCGTTCGATCCACCATTTGAACCGCGACCTCTCCATTTCGGTCCAACGATAGATCGGATTTCCCCACAATTGCCCGGTCTCGCTGAAATAGTCCGGCGGCACTCCTGAAATTTCAGTCGGCTTGCACTCTTCATCCAGGCAAAATTGCTCGGGATGCGCCCACACATCCGAGCTCTCATGCGAAACATAGATGGGTATATCGCCCATCATGAGGATGCCGCGCTCTTTCGAGTAGGTGCGCAAGGCGTCCCATTGCCGATAAAACTCGAATTGCTGAAAGCGCTGGCAATCGATCTCATCCTTGAGCTTGCGCCGCCGCTCGCGCAGCGCGGCACGGTCCCGCTTGACTAACGCGCGGTCCCAACTCGTCCAGCTTCGATCTGTTCCCAAATCATTGCGAAGCGCCATAAACAGCGCATAATCCTCGAGCCAAGCCTTGTGCTCCGTGCAGAATTTTTCGAAAGCACTTTTCTGCTCGGGCCGACAGTGCCCGCGAAAGTTCTGATACGCCTTTGTGAGTAACGGTATCTTCCAGTCCCGCACCTGCTCGAAATCCACGCGGTCTTCGCGGAAACTTGGCGCATCCGCAAGATCCTCCTCGCGCAAATAGCCTTCGCGAGCCAGCAGATCCGGGCTGATCAACAGCGCATTTCCCGCGAACGCCGAAAAGGCTTGATAGGGCGAGTCGCCTGTTCCCGCGGGGCCAAGCGGCAACATCTGCCAAACGCCTTGCCCGGAGGCATTGAGTTGGTCCGCAAATTGAAATGCTTCATCGCCGAAGTCGCCGATTGCAAATCGCGAGGGCAGTGATGTTGGATGCAGCAAAATGCCGCTCGTTCTTGGCAGCTTCACGCGACCAACTTAGCAGAGCAGCGCAAGAAAGCCGCCTCGCAAACTAACCGAAATCCAGCAGAGTTCGTGCGCTATCTTGGCCGTGGCAGCCTCCGCGAGATGAGCCCTGCCGACGCGAACGAGAGCGATGATGGAAGCCGCGCAAATCAGCCACTTCGAACTTATTCTGCTGCTGCTTCTGCTGCTCGTCGCGGGCCTCGCTCTGCTCGCAAAACGGCTGCGAGTCGCGTATCCCATTCTCCTCGTCATCGCGGGATTGTGCATCAGCTTTGTCCCGCGAATTCCACGCCTTTCACTCGACCCCAATATCGTGTTCCTAGTGATTCTGCCGCCGCTCGTTTTCTCGGCGGCATTTCACACCTCCTGGCGCGATTTCCGCAACAACATGATCGCCATTCTGATGTTGGCGTTTGGGTTGGTCGGCTTTACTGTTTACGGGGTCGCCGCCACCACCCGTTGGATGCTGCCCGGTTTCGATTGGCGATCCGGGCTCGTGCTTGGCTCGGTCATTGCCGCTACGGATGCGATTGCCGCAACCGCAACCGCCAAGCGCCTCGGACTGCCTCGGCGCATCGTCGACCTTCTCGAAGCCGAAAGCCTGGTCAACGATGGCAGCGGCCTCGTTGCGCTCAAATTTACGCTTGCGCTCGTGGTCAGCGGGACCACTCCCTCGTTCTTCCAAGGTACTGGCGTTCTTCTGTATCTCGTTTTTGCAGCGGTTGTGATTGGGCTTGTCATCGCCATGGCCGTGCGCTCGATTCTGAGCCGGATCAACGATGCTCCTGTCGAAATCATTATCAGTATCGTCACTCCGTACCTCGCCTATCTTGCCGCCGAAGGCGCCCAATGCTCCGGAGTCTTGGCGACGCTCACCTGCGGGCTGTACCTCGGCCGCCGCAGCTCCGATTTTTATTCGCTGCACGCCCGCATCGAAGCCTCTGCAGTGTGGCGCACCATTGATTTCGGCCTCAATGGCGTTGTCTTCCTCATGCTTGGCTTGCAGTTGCCGCTCGTGCTCGCTCACATTCACGCCGTAAGCACTGCAACCCTCGCCCTCAGCGGCGCCATCTTCAGCGCCGTCGTAATCCTGCTCCGCATGTTGTGGGTGTTCCCAGGCGCCTGGATCTCTTCAAAACTTCGCCGCTTCTTCCGCCAACCTCATGAGCCTCTCTCGCCCAAGCTCGTTTTTCTCGTCGGATGGTCCGGAATGCGCGGCGTGCTCGCGCTGGCAGCAGCCATGTCGCTGCCGGTAGCCTTAAAATCCGGCGCTCCATTCCCGCAGCGCGATCTCATCATTTTTCTTGCATTCTGCGCGATTTTCGCGACTCTCGTCATTCAAGGCTTGAGTCTTCCCACACTCATCCGCCGTCTCGGCCTGCCTGCTGCTTCCGTCCATCAGGAAGAGACGGCGGCTCGTCGCGAGATGATCGACGCGGCTCTCGAGGCTCTCGAGCGCGTTCGCAACGAGAGCGGACGCGAGCACGCGGAAATCTATGACCAGTTAGACCGCTATTATCGCCGCCGCCTTGAGTTACTCGAACGCGCGCACCCGGACGGCGCAGGAAGACCCAAAATTGATCAGGAATTGCTCGCGCGCCAGCTCCGTTCGGTTGAGCGCTCCATCGCCCTAAAGCTTCGCGACGAAAACAAGATTCATGACGAAGTGTTGCGCACGCTCGAGCACGAATTAGATCTACTGGACGCGAGATTCGCCAGTTCGCACGATTGATTAGAAATAGCGAATACAGAAAAGCGCTTCGAGAGGCGCTCAGGTATCCTGCGTCGGTACAAAGTACAGGCTTCCTCACGACGCGTAAACGAACGGCCGATAAGGAGTTTAAGGTGTCTTCTAGCGGCCATAAATTCGGACTCCTGAACCTCCCGACAGAAATCAAAATGCGCATAGGTTTCGTGTGCGCTCTCCTGGCGCTATTCGGGATCGGCCTTATCTCAGAAAATCGTCTGCAACGTTGGATCGATGATGGCACCTGGGTCTCTCAAACACAGTACGTTTTGGCGCAGTTGGCCTCCGTTTCGGCCGCGCTTCGCGCCGTCGAGAGCGAACAACGAGGGTATTTACTCACGCAAGATTCCATGGCTGAGAAGGCGTTCGAGACTGCACGGCAGCAGACCATCGAACGATTTGCAGTGCTCCAGGCGCTCACTCGGGAGAATCGCGCGGCGCGACAACCATTGGATCAGGTTACGCCTCTGCTCGATCAGGTACTTGCGGCCGCAGAGGCTTCCGTGCTCCATCGGAAGGCGACACCGAATGTAGCACCCCGATACACAACGGTTTCCCTCGGCACCGAACCGAAAATGGGGCAGATTCGGGCGCTGTTGCAGGCATTCTTCGGCGAAGAATTCCGCCTGCTGGGTGAGCGCTCCGAGACAGCGCATCGCAGTACCGTCATGGTGAAGCTCGCTATTCTCATCGGCACGCTGCTCGGTACGATTTTCGTTACAATCTGCGGAATTCTGGTCAATCGTGATCTGCGCAGACGGGAGCAAGCCGAAGCTGCTCTCCGTCACATTCAACAGGGACTAGAGGTGCGAGTCCAGGAGCGGACGGGCGAGCTCGAACGTGAGATCGCGGGCCATCAAAAAGCTGAACGGGAACTACAGCAGGAAGTAGCAGAACGAAAACGCGCGACGGAAAAAGCCGAAGCAGCGACTCGCGCCAAAAGCGAATTCCTGGCCAATATGAGCCATGAAATTCGTACCCCCTTGAACGGTGTGATCGCGACACTTGATTTGATCGCGGCGAGTGGCGTCTCGGTGGATCAGACGGAACTCCTCGACATGGCCCAACACTCGGCCACAGCGCTGTTAGACATTATCGAAGATATTCTCGACTTCTCTCGCATCGAAGCCGGCAAATTGCAGTTGTCATCCGACGTATTCGACCTTCCCGACACGTTGATCTCGGTGTGCCGCGCTATCGGAACGAAAGCGCACACCAAGGGATTGCAACTTGCATGTTCGATTGAGCCATTCGTTCCATCTCGCCTGGTAGGCGATGCGGCGCGCTTGCGGCAAGTACTGCTCAACCTGCTCGGAAATGCGCTGAAATTCACGGCCGCCGGCGAAATTGTCGTGGAGGTCTGTCTTGAATCGGCTAGCGCTACAAACGCATGGCTGAGGTTTTCAGTCAGTGATACCGGTATTGGGATTCCGGCCGACAAACAGCAGGCGATCTTCCACGCGTTCTCCCAAGCCGACACCTCCATCACTCGTCGGTTTGGAGGAACGGGTCTCGGGCTCACCATTTCGGCTCGGATAGTTGAGTTGATGGGCGGCCAAATCTCACTTTCGAGCGAGCCGGGGAAAGGATCTACTTTCTACGTGAACCTGCCCTTCCAGGTTGCCGAGCCAGGTGCGCTTGTTAGCAGTTCTCCACCCGAATTACTCCAGAACCTGCGTGTTCTGGTCGTAGAAGGCTATCGTACGCACCGCACTTTTTTGGAACGAATGATCACCGATTGCGGCGGGATCCCGATCAGCGTTCCTACGGCCCACGCCGCACTATCGGCTCTGCAAGCTGCCGTTGCGCAGAACGCACCCTTCGATCTGTTTCTGATCGATGCCCGCTTGCCTGAAATGAGCGGTTTGGAGCTGTTTGAAAAACTAGAGGCGGAGCAACATCGCCTACGACCTGACTTCCCGTCCCGGGGCACGTTGATGATCGAGTGTCATCAATACGGCATGTTGGCCCCGCGCTGCCGTGAAATCGGAATCGCAAGCTATCTCATGAAGCCCTTTCTGCGTTCCGAATTGCTGGATGCATTCCGTCGTGCGCTCGCTCCGCAGGAGGAAAGAATCATGCGTCCGGAGCTTCAAGATTGCATCGGTTGAGGATAACCACTCCATCGATTCGTATCGACCACTCGCTGCTTTCGCCGGAGTTGGCGCGGAGATTGGAGACTTGCGAAATCGACAAAGCGCCCCGCTGTTGCGTTTCCTGCTGATATGTACTGGGTCGGCGAGTGTTGCGGAAAGAATGGGGTTGGTTGCGGGGGCAAGATTTGAACTTGCGACCTTTGGGTTATGAGCCCAACGAGCTACCTGACTGCTCCACCCCGCACTTGCATCGTAACAATCCGTTCCTCTTCGGGTCAACATTTGCGCTCTTCCTGCAAGCAAGGGCTTTTACTAGCGAGACGTGAAAACTCCCCCAAAACCACGTGTTTTCGTGTGTGCAATCGGGCGTTCTAGAGTAGTAGGGAGGCATCCGCTTCGTTTGAATGTCGTCTAGCGCCCGTCCTGCAAGAAAGCGCCCAAGCACTAGCGCCCGCATCGCACCTCCTGCACAGCGTCTTGACGCTCCCGAACTCTACCTGAACCCTCACCTCAGCTTGCTTGCCTTTCAGCGCCGGGTGCTCGAAGAGGCTCAGGATCCCGCGACGCCGCTTCTCGAGCGCGTCAAGTTCGTGTCGATTCTCGGTTCGAACCTCGACGAATTTTTTATGGTTCGCGTGGCCGGCCTCTGGCAACAGATCGAAACGCGCACCACCGAAATCAGCATGGATGGGCGCTCGCCTGGCGAGCAGCTCGAGCTGATCCGTCAAGATGTAACGAGCCTCATGGCGGATATTTATCGGTTATGGTGCGAAGACCTGATGCCCGCTCTCGAGGACGCCGGCATTTACATTCTGGATCTAAATGAGCTGAATCCGCAGCAGAAAACCGCCGTCGACGATTACTTCCGCCGCATCGTCTATCCGGTTCTGACCCCTTTGGCTGTGGACCAGGGCCGGCCGTTCCCTCACATCTCGAATCTGAGTTTGAACGTGGCCGCAACCGTTTCGAACGGAGATGGCCAGGAGCGCTTTGCGCGTATCAAAGTCCCGGATTCGTTGCCGCAGTTGGTGCCGCTTCCATCGCGCGCCGGAGAGTTGGCCTTCATTTGGCTCGAGCAGGCCATCGTCTCGAATCTGCGCCTGCTGTTTCCCGAAATGGATATCCTTCAGGCCGATCTGTTTCACGTTACGCGCGACGCCGAACTGGCTATTCAAGAGCTGGAAACCGACGATCTGCTCGAGAGCGTGCAGGAAGCCATTTGGCGCCGCCGCTTCCGCGATGCGGTCCGCTTGCAAGTCAACCGCAGCATGCCTCAACGCATGATCGATCTCCTCACAAGCAATCTGGAGCTGGATCAGAACGATGTCTATCGCGTTGACGGCCCGATCGATCTCAGCCGCACCCGCGCGCTGCTCAATATCGAACGGCTGCCACTCAAGGATAAGCCATTCATCGCTTCCACTCCCAAAGGCTTCGTCACCAAATCGCGCAACGATATCTTTTCCACCATTCGCGAATCCGATATCCTCCTGCATCATCCCTTCGAGTCATTCCAGCCGGTCGTCGATTTTCTGCGCGCCTCCGCCGAAGATCCCGACGTGCTCGCCATCAAAATGACGCTTTACCGGGTCGGACGCAATTCGCCTTTGGTAGAGGCTCTGCTCGAAGCGAGTCAGGACGGAAAGCAAGTCGCGGTACTGGTGGAGTTAAAGGCGCGCTTCGATGAAGAGAGCAATATCGAGTGGGCGCAAAAGCTTGAGCGCGAAGGCGTGCACGTGGTCTATGGACTTCCAGGAGTAAAAGTGCACGCCAAGATGGCCATGGTGGTGCGCCGGGAAGGCGAGACGATTCGTCGATACGTGCACCTCGGCACGGGCAACTACAATCCCTCGACGGCGCGGCTGTATACCGATCTCGGCATGTTCACCTGCAATGACGAAATTGGCGCGGATGTCAGTGATTTGTTCAATCATCTGACCGGATACTCGGCCAAAAAATCCTACCGTAAGCTTCTGGTTGCCCCGCACAGCATGCGCACAGGCCTGGAGCGGCTCATCCGAATGGAGATTGAGCGTCACCGTGAGCACGGCGACGGGCACCTCATCTTCAAAATGAACGCGCTCGAAGACGCCGGTATGATCCGCCTTCTCTATGAGGCTTCGCAAGCCGGTGTCGAAGTCGATTTGCTCGTCCGCGGCGTCTGTTCCTTGAGGCCCGGCATTCCCGGCGTGAGCGAAACTATCCGCGTCCGAAGCATTCTCGGCCGCTTTCTCGAGCATAGCCGCATCTACTACTTCCATAACGGCGGCGACGAACTCATTTACGTCGGCAGCGCCGACCTGATGCCAAGAAACCTTAACCGCCGTGTGGAAATCTTATTCCCCATTGAGGATGGCCGCTTCGTGCGGCGGCTCCGCGACAGGGTTCTCGCGAAATATCTCGAAGATGAAGTTTCAGCGCGGATCATGCTGCCCGACGGAAGCTATGAGCGCGTCAAGCACCAGCCGGGAAAAAAAGCCTTGAGTGCTCAAAGCTGGTTCTTGAAGCGGCACGAAGCCTAAGATGGCATCGGCATGCCCCAGCGAAGAAAAGAAGCATATCTTCAAGCGTTTATCGCGTCAATAAAGCCCGTTCACGCCGCGCGAGCGGCACAGGTCTCGGTCTGCCCATTGTCAAGGAAATTGTAGAAAGCATCGGCGGCTCCGTATCCGTTGAAAGCCAACTCGGCCGCGGATCCAAGTTCATCATCACGCTGCAAGCAGCCTGAATTCGCGTCAAACTAGGGTTATGGCTGATATCGATGCACGATTGGACCGTCTGACGGAGCGCCACGAAGCTCTCGCGCAGTCGCTTGAGATCATCGCCGGAATGCAGCGCGGGAATGAAAAGAACATAGAAGCAGTCACTGAGAAGATGGACGCACTCGCGCATTCCGTTGACAGAGTCGTGAATGTCGTCTCGACGCTTGCAGATATCGTCAGAAATCACGAAAACAGAATCGAGAAATTAGAGAGCTAAGCCTTCATGTCCGATCGGCAAAACATCTCTTCCGGCGCCAAGTGGGAAGACATCGTCGGCTACAGTCGCGCCGTTCGCGTCGGCAAACGCATCTATATGACCGGCACCACGGCTATCGACGAGCATGGCAACATCGTCGGCGCAAATGATGGCTACGCGCAGGCTGTGCAATGCATTCGCAACATCGAGCGCGCGCTGAAACAAGCCGGGGCATCGCTCGAAAACGTGGTTCGCACGCGCATGTTCGTTACCGACATTTCCCGCTGGCAGGAGTACGGCCGCGCTCATCGCGAATTTTTCGGTGAGATCCGCCCATGCGCCACCATGGTCGAAGTTCGCGCCCTAATCGACCCGGCCATGCTGATCGAGATCGAAATCGAAGCCGAGCTTTAGCATCGCAATCTGCGCTATCCTCAAACTCGATGCGACTCGCGCTGCTCCTCTGTGTCTTCGTTTCCACCCTTCCCGCCCAGACCGGTGTCTACATCTTGAAAGCCGCTCGCCTGTTCGATGGTAAGAGCAACTCGCTCGTTCAGCCTGGAATCGTGGTGGTCTCACAAGGCAAAATTCAATCGGTTGGCGGATCGGCTCCGGCCGGCGCGACGGTCGTCGATTTAGGCGATGCCACGCTACTCCCCGGCTTCATCGATGCGCACACTCATCTCACGATGGACTTTAATCCTGATTACAACGGCCAGCGTCTTCTTGACCTCGAACGCCCGATCCCCGAACAGGCCATCCGCTCCACCGTGAACGCGCGTAAAACTTTGATGGCCGGTTTCACCACCGTTCGTGATGTCGGCTCTGCGCATTTCCTGGACATCGGTCTGCGCAATGCCATCAACACCGGTGTAGTTCCGGGTCCACGGATGCTGGTTGCAGTGCACGCACTCGGCAGTACCGGCGGCCATTGCGACGATTCTGATGGCTTTCGTTTCGGCCTATTCAACAAAGAAACGGGCCCGGAAGACGGCGTCATCAATTCCCCAGATCAGGCGCGCTACGCGGTTCGCTTCAATATCAAATACGGCGCCGATGTGATTAAAACCTGCCCCACCGGCGGCGTCCTTTCGCCCACCGACGATGTCGATGTTCCTCAGTTGAGCCAAGCTGAACTCGATGCGCTGGTCGATGAAGCGCACACGCTCCGCCGCAAAGCCGCTGCTCACGCCCATGGAGCCGAAGGCGCAAAACGTGCCATTCGTGCCGGCATCGATTCTATCGAGCACGGCACTTTTATCGATGACGAAGCCATGCGCATGATGCGCGAACGCGGTACCTTTCTGGTCCCGACCTTATCGGTTCGCAGCGGCCTCGCAGAATCCACATTTCCGCCGCGTGTCCGAGCCAAGGCAGATCTCGCGGTCAAGCAGCAGGACATCATGATGCGCCGCGCGCTCGCCATGGGCCTGAAGATCGCACTGGGCACCGATGCCGCCGTCTACCCGCATGGAAACAACGCGCTCGAATTCGTGCTCATGGCTGCGGATGGCATGACACCGGCGCAATCGCTTCGCGCTGGAACTTCTTCCGCCGCTGAACTTCTCGGATTGCAGAACAAAATAGGCACGCTCGAACCCGGCAAACTGGCGGACGTCGTGGCCGTTCCGGGTAATCCGCTCGAAGACATCAAGGTTACCCAAAGCGTGGTCTTCGTTATGAAGGAAGGCGTGATCTACCGGAACGATCGGCATCCAGCCGAATCGGCCTCGCGCTAAGATCACCGGCCCATCGGTTCCGGTGGAGGCATTAAACCGATGACGGAGGGCACGGCCGATCTTGGGCGAGCGAAATACTGCTGAACGATAACGTCCGTCATCACAACGAAGAGCGGAGCGCGTTAGCTCAAACTTAAAGCACCGTTTCCTCGATCAATCGCGGGTTTTGATCGAAATCGCTGTACCGGATCCATCGCGGCCGCACTACGAAATACGCGATGCCCGGCCAACTCATTCGCAGTGGTCCGTCCGGCCACGTTTTGAAGTAGATCTGCTGATACCGCTTCAACTCGGCCCCTTCCGGCTCCTCAGCGTCCCCTTCGAACTGCACCGTCTGCTCTCCGTCCCAGCCGATCACAAACGAGCAAGCCGGTCGTGCGATCAGATTGGGATATTTGCGCGAAGATTTTACGGTGTCGAAAATAATTTCGAGATCTGGACTCACACCGATGCCCACCAGAGCCGATTGAGGAGTGCCGTCTCCCGCGATACTAGACACAACTCCGTACCGGTATCGCGACAGAAACGAATAGAGCGCGGCTTTGTCCATGGTCACCATGACAGAAAGATCCAACTTAATTGGGGTTGCCTCGGAGCAAACGGTTGATCGATGATACTCCTATGCAACCTGGGCTCGGCAAGTACAACATCATAGGGTTCGTCACCATCGTCGACGTAGCCCGTGCAAAAGAATTCTACGGAAAGACTCTCGGGTTGCGCCTGGTAAGCGAAGAACCTCCGTTCGCCTTAGTATTCGAGGCAAATGGGATCATGCTGCGCTTGGGCATGGGAAAGGAGCGGCCGCAATTTCCAGGAACCGTGTTGGGCTGGCAGGTGCCCGATATTCGGGCGGCTGTGGCGGAGCTCGAGCAGGCCGGAGTCCATTTCGAACGGTACGAATTTGTCAAACAGGATGAGCAGGGAATCTGGACCACCCCCACAGGCGCAAAGGTTGCGTGGTTCAAGGACCCGGACGGGAATACGCTAAGCCTCAGCGAACATCCGGAGTGGCGCTAACCGGCTAACCTTCACCCCAGCTTCTTCTTCAGTGCCTCATTCACGGCCGCCGGGTTCGCCTGCCCTCGGCTCGCCTTCATGACTTGCCCCACCAGAAATCCCAAAACCGTGGCCTTTCCGCCCCTGTATTGCTCCACTTGCTTGGGATTCGCGGTAATGGTTTCATCGATAATCTTCTCGAGCGCACCCGCATCGGAAATCTGCCGCAGCCCTTCGCGGTCCATAATTGCCGCCGCCGTCTCGCCGGTTTCGAACATTTTCGGCAAAATCTCTTTTGCAAGTTTTCCCGAAAGCTCGCCCTTGTTGATAAGCCCGACCAGTTCTCCTAAATTCTCCGCCTTCACCGGCGATTCCCGAATCTCCTTGCTCGCCGCCTTCAGCAGCCCCGCCAAATCGCCCGTCACCCAATTCGCGGTCGCGCGCCCGTCGCCGTTCACTTTGGCCGCGGCCTCGAAGTAGTCGCCGGTTTCCCGCGTCAGCGTCAATACCTGTGCATCGTACTCGCGGACACCGTACTCACGGATAAAGCGGTCGCGCCGCTCTGCTGGCAGCTCCGGCAGCCTGCTCTTCACTTCATGCAGCCAGTGCTCACTTACGCGCAACGGCACTAAATCCGGCTCCGGAAAATAGCGATAGTCGTGCGCATGCTCTTTGCTGCGCATCCCGACCGTTTGCCCGGTATCTGCGTTATACAGTCGCGTCTCTTGCGCTATCTTCCCGCCCGCTTCAATCACCTCAACTTGCCGCTCGATCTCATGCGCCAGCGCCATCTTCAAAAATCGGAATGAATTCAGGTTCTTCACTTCCGCCTTCGTGCCGAACTTCTCGGCGCCGCGCAGCCGCACCGACACATTCGCGTCGCAACGCAGCTGTCCCTTCTCCATGTCGCAATCCGACACGCCGATGTATCGCAGAATCTGCTTTAGCTCGGTCAAGTAGACATACGCCTCATCCGGCGACCGCATATCCGGATCGCTCACAATCTCAATCAGCGGCGTCCCCGACCGGTTCAAATCCACATACGTAAATCGATCCGAATCGCTGAACCCGTCGTGGATGCTCTTCCCCGCATCGTCCTCCATATGCACCCGTGTGATGCCGATCCGCTCCTTGCGCCCGTCGCTCTCGATTTCCACCCATCCATGCTCGGCGAGCGGTTCGTCGTATTGCGAAATTTGATAGCCCTTCGGCAGGTCCGGATAGAAATAATTCTTGCGAGCGAAGCGCGAAAAGGAGTTCACTGTGCAATGCAGCGCAATCGCCGCTCCCATGGCCAGTTCTACGGCTTGACGATTCAAGACCGGCAGCGCACCTGGCAGCCCCAGGCATACCGGACACACGTTCGTGTTCGGCGCAGCGCCAAATTCGACCGGACAACTGCAGAAAATTTTCGTTTTCGTCGCTAGCTGAACGTGAACTTCGAGCCCGATCACAGGCTCATATTTCGTCAGCACGCTTTCGGCAACCGAAATGGTCGACATATCCGAATTTTAAAGCGGGGCGAATCGATTTCTTTCCTTGCTATGTCAATGTACTTGATATAACCTACCGGATAGTTTGCTTCAGGAGGAGTGATTTTGCCGCAAAATCCCGTTCTGCGCCTCTGCGCCCCCATCGTGCGCTCGGCTGTGGGTCTCGTCGCCTTAGCCCCGCTTTTCTTCGCACCGCGCGCGTCTGCCCAGCAGAGTTATGTCGGTCTGTTCGATCTGTACGGCGGCTTTACTTATCTGGATAGCCCGAATCTTAACCTTGATCAACGAGGATTCCATATCCAGGCCGGCGTCAACGCTCGGACTTGGCTCGCATTCGGATTCGATTACAGCAGATCGGTTGGCAATACCGACATCCTGCCCGGCGATTTGAAAACTTCCCTGCAGCAAACGCTCGGCTCTCAGCTCGCAGGATTAGTCGCTGCCGGCGTGATTCCCCCTACCTACTCTCTTGCCGTGCCTTTCGACGCAACCACCCAAACTTTCGCCGCCGGGCCGCAGATCATGTTCCGCCATTGGTCCGCGGTTACTTTGTTTGTGCGCCCTTCCATCGGCGCCATTCACGAAACGGCCGTGCTGCATGGCACGGATCCTATCTCGGAAGGCATCGTCGTGCAACTCGCTCCCAGCGGCCAGAAGCAGGATTGGACGCCTTTCTACGGCTTTGGCGGTGGCGCGGAATTCAACCTCGGCCCCCATTTCAGCCTCCGCATGCAAGCCGATTTCGTCCATAGCGATCTGTTCAGCGACGTCTTGAAAAGCAGCCGCAACACCACGCGCCTCAGCATCGGCCCGGCAGTTCACTTCGGCAAGAATATCGTCAGATAAGGCCCGCTCAACTGTGCGCACCGAACCGGTATCCCGCCTTCAACTCGCACCGGTACAACTGGCCTTGCCCGGGCGACGCCTTCATCGTGCAGTTTGCCCAAGTGAGAATCAGATCCGGTCCGAGAGGAAAAATGATATCTGTCCCGTTTAGTTCTGCTTCGATGCTCGGCCCTTCCGCGTCGGAGGGCAGTGTAAAATTCATCGTCGAGCCGAAGATTACGGGATACGATTCCCGAATTACGTCAATCACTCGCGTTTGCGTAACTTCGGCTTCGAGTAAGTACGTGACTGCGTCCGACCAGTTCCGGATACTCACCTTCAGCAGCCTTCCGTTTTCGGATTGAGTTTCAGAGTCGATCTTAGTGAATGGGCACGGCCCCGCGATGCAGGACAATCGAATGTTGCGATATTCATTACCTGGTCCTGCATCGAAAGAGTACGACCCGATCGTCGCTTTCCACAGTCCGTCTGGCGAGCACGGCGGCTGATTGCCGCACGGCACATCGGCGGTATTTGACACCTGGAACGGGTTTACGATACTTCCAATGTTCGCCGCATTTGTGGATTTCACCGAGTATCTGATCCGCGGCGTTGCAATCACGCTCTCTGCTTTCTTCTGAGATGGAGTTTGGACTGGCGCGCTCGACTCCATGCGCGCAACAACCAGCAGGTCCGCCGGCGCAGTAAGTTCCAGGGTCACGTATCCGGGATGCTCGAAGCGCAACATCACCGGCTCGTTCCGGCTGCGCGGTGGCAACGCGATGCGGTAGAGTCCGGACACATCCGATGCCGCACTCGCCATTCCCGATACGGTCGCAGCCGTAACCTCCGCATTTGCAATCGGCGTCTGACTGCTGGGATCGTTGTCGCGCACCAGTACTACGCCCGTTACCATGACTGTCTTGCCTGGAGGAGACTTTTGCATCCACACCAATGTGCCTATAGCTCCTCCGATCAGCACGGTGCCCACAATCCACGCCGTGATTCGCTCTCGTCCAGTCACTGTTCTAAATTAAATCTCGTGGGCTGCGAACAAATACTTCGAGGCCGCATCTCGCGTCGAAGTTTGCTGCTGGGCGCCGCACAGGCAATTCCTTCGTCCGCATTCCTGGCATCTGCCCAAACGCAGCTCCAGATCTTCAATGCTTCCCAACACTCGACCGAATTTTCGCCCCCGAGTCTTGCCAAAGAAGATGACCAATTTCTCGAGGACATCGAAAAAACGAATTTCCAGTTCTTCTGGGAACAGGCGGACCCCGGTACGGGTCTTGTTAAGGATCGCTGCACGGTGCGCGCTACGGACACCACCAAGGCCGCCAGTGTCGCTGCAACCGGCTTCGGCTTGACCGCTCTGTGCATCGGTCATCAGCGTGGGTACGTCTCGCTCACCGACGCACGCAACCGGGCGCTTGTTACGTTGCGCTGCCTCTATAACCGGATGCCGAACCATCGCGGCTTCTTCTATCACTACGCCAACATGCAAACCGGCGAGCGCATCTGGGATTCCGAAGTCTCCTCCATCGATACCGCCATTCTGCTTTGCGGTGTTCTCACCTGCCGCGCCCATTTCCGCCATAGCGAGATCAGCGTTCTCGCCTCCGATATCTTCAACCGCGTTGAATGGACCTGGCTTTCCGAGGACACCGACTTGCTTCCTCACGGCTGGTCGCCCGAAACCGGCTTTCTTCCTTACCGCTGGGATCTCTATAGCGAGCTCATGATGATGTACCTGCTTGGCCTCGGCTCCCTCCATCACCCTCTGCCATCTGCCACATGGAACGCTTGGAAGCGAACTCCTTTTGAATATGAAGGCCTGCGCTATATCGGCTCCTTCGCGCCGCTCTTCATTCACCAGTATTCGCAGGCCTGGTTTGACTTTCGCGCCAAGCGCGATCGATACGTCGATTACTTCCGTAATTCCATCATCGCCACCGAGGTACACCGCCGGTTCTGTATAGAGCTCCATAAACAGTTCCCGGATTACAGCGCCGATCTGTGGGGCATCACCTCTTCCGATTCTATGTACGGCTATGTCGCCTGGGGTGGTCCGCCCGAAATCGGTCCCATCGATGGCACCGTTGTGCCTAGCGCTCCGGCAGGTTCTCTGCCCTTCCTGCCACAGCCCACGCTCCGCGTTTTGAAGCATATCAAAGACCGGTATGGCGAGCGCGCCTGGTCTCGCTACGGGTTTGTGAACGCCTTGAATCCTCTGAAGAACTGGTTCGACTCGGACGTGGTCGGCATCGACACCGGCATCACCATGCTGATGGCCGAAAATCTACGTACTGGCTTCGTCTGGAACACATTCATGCAGAATCCCGAAGCGCAGCGTGCTCTGGACCGCGCCGGCTTTTCCGCGATTTAGCCGATCCACAATCTGCTGAAAGATCCTTCAGCAGGATTGCGTCATATCACCAACAGAAACAAGACATGGCTTCTGGCGCGAAACCGACGTTGGCCCTGGATCCGAACCTTCCCGGAGTAATCACTGCCGCTTCCCCCGACAAACCGGAATATAAGCCGTTCTGGCGGCTCCGCTGGCCGGAGATCAAATCATTGCTCGGCGCTACCTTCGATCAATGGAGCAACCACAATGCTCCCCGTCTGGGAGCAGCGCTGGCATTTTACTCCTTGCTCTCGTTAGCGCCTCTCTTGTTGGTTGTCGTCTCCATCGTGGGAATCGTCTTCGGCCATTCGGCAGCCGAACACGATACTGTTCAGCAAGTCCAGGCCCTCGTCGGCCCCGCAGCGGGAAAAGCCCTTGCCGCTTTCTTGCAAGGATCGAAAAATACCACGCATGGAATCATTGCGACGGTGCTCGGCTTGATTACCCTGCTGTTTAGCGCGTCCGGTGTGCTGGTCGAGTTGCGCGACGCGCTGAATACGATATGGGAGGTCAAGCTGCCCAATACTGCGGGCTTCAAAATGGTCAGCAGCTTTATCAAAGATCGGCTGTTCTCCTTTGCAATTGTTGTTGCCATCGGTTTCCTGTTAATCGTTTCGCTCGTCGTCAGCACCTGGATCTCGGCCCTCGCGGCCCTTTCGGCTTCTATCTTGCCCTGGCAAGCGACCTTGATGCATATTGCCAGTTCACTGGTCTCATTCGTCGTCATCACGTGCCTGTTCGCCGCGATTTACAAAGTCATGCCCGACACGCATATTGAGTGGCGCGATGTGATCCTCGGTGGGGCAGTAACTTCGTTGTTGTTTACAATCGGAAAGCTGCTGCTCGGTATTTATCTCGGCCGCGCCAGTTATGCCTCCACTTACGGCGCCGCGGCCTCAATTGTTATCCTCATTGCCTGGGTCTACTACTCCGCCCAAATCTTCTTCCTCAGCGCCGAATTCACCAAGGCTTACGCCACTCGCTATGGCTCAAAGCCGCGCGTCAGAGCGAAACCGGCCGCCCGCGCGGCGACAGCGTGAACGCGTTCTGCGCTGAGCTGTTCTACACTGATTTGTGCCGCGCAAGCTGGGCCAACATTTTCTCATTCGAGAGTCAATTCTCGAACGCCTGGCCGTCGCTGCCTGTGGCGATCACACGCCGCGAGTCATAGAAATCGGCCCGGGCCGCGGAGCACTTACTCGTCATCTCCTGCCCCGTACCGACGAGTTACACGCGATTGAAGTCGATGCTTCACTCGCGCAATATCTCGGCTCTAAATTCAACGATTCGAGGCTGTGCATTCATCATGCCGACATTCTGGCGACCGATCTTGCGCAATGGGGCCCCGCGCTGATCGCAGGGAATCTCCCGTACTACATCACTTCGCCGATTATCGAAAAGTTCTTATCACTCGATCATCGCTTCCCCCGCGCCGTCTTCCTCATGCAGTTCGAAGTCGCTGAGCGTCTGCTTGCCCAACCCGGCACGCGCGCCTATGGCTTTCTTACGGTTGCAACGCGTCTCGTTTGCGATCTCAATCTGATAGCGAAAATCCCGCCCTCAGCCTTTCGTCCACCGCCCAAAGTCGATTCCGCCGCCCTGGAATTCACACGTAAGCCCGGCATCCCGCCGCCTTCACCCAATCTGCTCGCATTTCTTTCTCGCTGCTTCGCTCAAAAGCGAAAAACGCTGCGCAACAACTTAAAACCTTTCTATGGACCCAAAATCGATGCGTTGCCCGAAGCTTCCTTGCGCGCCGAGCAGCTCTCGACCGACCAATTCATCTCGCTTCATGCCGCACTCTCTGCTTTGTACACTGAAACTTCATGAGCCGGGCCTCCCACACGATTCTCGGCCTGGGCGGCCTGCTCAGTGATCCCGCGTGTTGCGTCATTAAAAACGCACGCATTCTCTCTGCGGTCGAACAGGCGAAGGTCTCGCGCCAGGGTCGCCCCGGCTCTTTCCCTGAAGACGCTTTCCACCAGTGCCTCAAAGCTGCCCGCATCAAATCCGAAGAGATCGATTGCGTAGCGATCGCGCGTCCATTCGCAAATGGCCCCGAGAGCCTCGCTCAACTCGAGCTGCGCGCCCGCTTTCCCTGGTGCGACATCGTGGTCGTCGAACATCATCACGCTCACGCCGCTTCCGCGTATTACGCGTCCGGCTTCGATTCCGCCTCTGTCCTCAGCATCGATCGCGCCGGCGACTTCCGCTCCGCTGCGCTGTTCCGCGGCGAGCGCAACCAGCTCACGGCCGTTCGCGAGTTATACTTCCCCGATTCTTTCGGCGATCTCTTCAATCGCGTCACGGCGCTGCTCGGCTTTCACCCCCGCGCCGACGAACACAAAATCCAGTGGCTCTCCGCGCAAGGCGAGCCTGTTCACGCCGCCATCTTCGCTAATCTTCTTCATGCTGCCGGCGACTCCTGGCCTCGCCTCGATCGCGCCTACCTGGATTCCGACCGGCTCACACGCGGTGGTTTCAGCAGCCGCTTCTTCGAAGAACTCCAACGGTCGCCCGAAGCAGAGTTCTCTCTTTCTCAAAAAGCAGATCTCGCCGCCAGCTTACAAACCGCGGTTTCCGAATCGATCATCGCGATGCTCGGCGCATCGGAGAACGTGTGCGTCGCTGGCGGTCTTGCGCTGAATGCTCGCCTCGTTCATGCGCTCGAACAGCGCTTCGCTCACGCGTTTGTGCAACCCGTTGCGGGCAATGCAGGCACAGCGCTCGGGGCCGCCTTGCACGCCTGGCATAATTTCTATCGCCAGGAAACGCGCGTGCCGTTCAACACTCTTGGCCTCGGCCCCGCTTACACTCCGGAAGAGATCAAGCAGACAATCGAAAACTGCAAGTTGCGCTTCCGCTATCTGCTCACGCAAAGCGAGCTGATCGAACATGCCATCCGCGCGCTCAATGACAACAAAATCGTCGCCTGGATGCAAGGCCGGATGGAGTTCGGCCCGCGCGCTCTCGGCAATCGCAGTATTCTCGCATCGCCGCTCAACCCGTACTCAACCGAAAACCTGAACGTCTACATCAAACATCGCGAAAGCTTCCGTAAATTCGCCGCCTCCGTCCCCGAAGAACTGGCGGGCGAATATTTCGAAGTGGGGCCGAACGCCCGCTTTCTCGCCACCATTGCAAAAGTTCGCCCCCACCATCGCGAGACTCTTGCTGCCGCGCTGCTGGGCCACGATCTCATCCGCGTGCATACCGTCCGCCAGGAAGAGAATCCGCTTTATCACGCGCTGCTCACTGCCGCCGGAGTATCCACAGGCCTGCCCGTGCTCTATAACACCAGCTTCAATCTCTTCGGCGACCCTCTGGTCTGCACGCCTCGCGATGCCGTGCGCAGCTTCTATTCCTCCGGTATCGACGCGTTATTCGTAGGGAGCTTTTTTCTCGAAAAATAGCTATGGCTGCTGGTTGAAGTAATTTCGCACGCCCTGCTCGGCGATTCCCAGCGCTCGCGCCAGCGAAACCTTCGCCACGTTGTACTGAAACTGTGCCGAAATGAGGTTCTCATTCGCATCCGCGACGGCCTGCTGCGCCTGCACGACTTCAACGGTATTAGTCACGCCCGCCGCAAACCGGTCCCGCGCCTCGCGGAGCGTTTGGTTCGCCAGCCTCATATTGCTTTCCGCCACATCCACCTGGGCGCTCGACGATTTTAAATCCAGCAGCGCGCTGCGTACGTCATAATCGATCTGCCCGCGCAGATTCTCCAGCTCATTCCGGCGGTTCGTCAGGTCAACATTCTGCTCTTCGATATCCGCCCGAATGCGTCCCCCATCGAAGATGTTGAACGAAATCGATCCCGTTGCCTGAAACACCCCATGCGAATTCGTGAGCAGCCGCAATCCCTCGTCTCCATAGAATCCGGAAGCTGTCAGCGTCGGGTATCGCTCCGCTTTCGCCGCTCGCACCGAAAACTGCGCCGCCAGCACGCGCGCTTTCGCAGCTTGGTAATCCGGCCGATGTTGATATGCCTGTTCGAGCGCTTGATTCAACGGCATCGCTTCCAGCCGTACGGAAGGCGAGGGGTCCGTAACTGTAAAATCCTGCCCGACTGCGAGCCCGATCACACGCCCCAGCGCCAGCTTGTCCTTGTCGAACTGATTTCTCACCGCAACCAGTGCCTGTTGCCGCTGCTTCAATTCCACCTGCGATCGCAGCACATCGATCCCGATTGCGATTCCCGCATCGTGCCGCCGCACCGCGTTTACGTACACCGCGTTGTCCGCGTCCACCTCGGCTTCCGTTGCCGTCACGCGCGCCGCATCCGCCATAATCTGCAGATACGCGTTGCTCACCGCCTGCACCACCACGTCGCGCGCGTTCTTGACCGAAAGCACCGATGCCTTCACATCCTCTCGCGAAGCTCTGAAGTTGCTGATCGAGCTGTAATCGAACAGCGGAACGGTCGCGTTCGCCATCGCGGATTGATACGAATACGGCCCGATAATCGCCGGAATGCTGAATCCCAAACCAGGCGGAAGCTTGAGGTTAAATCCCAGCGCTTGCAGGTTGATCTGTTGCTCCGTCATGCTCAATTGGCCGTTTACGGTCGGTAGCAAGGCGCTGATTGACCGCAGCCGCTGCGCTCTCACCTCACGGCTCGATTGCACGTTCGTCAACAGCCCCAAATTCGCCTTCAGCCCGCGATTGATTGCGTCATTCAGCGTTAGAGGAATCGGTGTCTCCGTAGCCGTCCCCTGCGGCACGCTGCCCTGAAAACTTTGGTCGCCCTGTTCCGGCGCCATCGTCATCTGGCCCCCGCCGCTGCCCGCCTGAGATGCGTTTCCATTCGCGGGCGAACCGGCCGGAGCTGGCGTCCCCGGCTGCGCCGGCGCTTGTCCCAACGCTAACGCCGCCGCGAGGACCCCGATCCCCGCAGCCCACCCGATTTCCTTCAACACTCCTCGTTGCACATGCGTTCGATGCATTAAATCAGCCTTTCGAACCACTTCCGAGAAAAATATTTAAGGTCTTAACTGTTTTTCACGCCCAGGAATGTATCACAGGTGCCGTTTCACGAACGCGCAGATCTGATACCCCGCGACATATTTGAAGGGAAACTCGCCCATCGTGTAGTGGCCGCACGGCAGCGCCGCGACTTCGTGGTCCCACTGGTGCTTCCGCGCGCCCGCAATCACCTGCTCCGACAGATGCACCGGAAAGGTCGTATCGTAACGCGTGTAGATGAATTTCGAATTCTTTTGCTGGGTTGAGTAACGCTCCCAATAGCTGGGCGGGCTGATGCACATCCACAATCTGCGCAGCGTCTGCAGATCCACCGCGCCTTCCAGGGTCTCGCGAATGTGCCGCGTCGATAAACCCTCCCACACCACGTCTGCGAAGTACGTCGAGCAATGATTAAACACGTTGACGCGAATGCGTGGGTCGTGAGCGCTCGCCAAAAATGCATAGCACGAACCGAGGCTCGTCCCAACGACCCCAAAATCTTTATAACCCTGCTGCCCCAGCCAATCGAAACAGCACCGCGTATCGATCACCGCCTGGCGCACCGCATCGATTGTCCGGCAAATGTTTGAAGACACCGCGAAATCTGCCCGGTTCAGCTCCCGCGGCATGCGCGAATCGTGATAAGGCAGGCTCAGCCGAAGCGCCGAAATACCTAGCCTTGCAAGACCCGAACAAAGAGAATTGTGCTGCGGCAGTTTCGAGTTCCAATGCGGCAGCACCACCACGGCTTTGCGCTTCTCTCGCGCGGGAAACAATCGAGCCCGCACGGTGTTGTTTTCCGGGTAGGGCGTGCAAACGGGCGACGCGAACTCTAGCCATTCATCCTGCAACCGGAATTCAGGCGTCTTGTATCCGAAGAATTCATCGCTCCCCTCAATCGCGCGACGGTTGACTTCGTCCAAATACGCTACCGGTCCGCATCCATTCGGCGCAAAACCGCGCGTCACGGGCCAATTGGCGCTCCACTCGAGCCCGAATTCAAACGGCCGCGCGACCCGATCCGTTGCCCGGAAGCACAGCTCGTTCTCCCATCGAGACATCCATTCGCGATAGCGCCGGGCTGCGGGCCTTTTTAGAAAGTTCATTCCACGGATACCCTCAGTGTATCGGGGCTGAACATCAGGCGAGGCCAGCGCGGCTCACGCAAAAATGTTCGTATTCAAGAACTCGTTGCGAAACTTTCCTTTCGGGTCATACTTGGCTGCCAGCGTTCGAAATTCATCGAACTTCTCATAGCGCGATCTCAACACGCGCGGCTCCATCGTGAATAACTTCCCCCAATGCGGACGCGGCTGAAAGGGGCCCAGTTCTTTTTCAACGATCGGGAGCACGTTCCTTACTGCCGGCCAATCCGGCTTCCACGTGAAATGAATCGCCACGCTCGGCCGCTGATAAGCGGTGCTCATCCAGAGGTCATCGGCCGCAATCGTGCGAATTTCGGAAATGAACAGATGCGGGCTCACCTGGTCCTGCAGCCGCTCTACTGCCAGCATCGCTTCGATCGCGTGCCGCCGCGGGATCAGATACTCGGTCTGCAATTCTTTTCCCGCACTCGGCATGAATCCCATTCGGAAATGCGGCAGCCGGTCGTACCAAGGTCCCGGCACTCCCATCTGCTCCGTGCAGTTCTCGGCCGAAATACCGATGATCGGATGCAAATTCCGGTGCGCCAATTTGGCCCCGAACAGCTCTTCCGGCGCCGCGAACGGCCGTCCATCGCCCATGCGGCACTTAATCCACAGTTCGCTGACTTTCTTATTGCGCCAATCGGTAAATAGACTGACGCTGTACCCGCTCGCCTCAATCTCGTCGAAATGCTCCTGCATCTCGCGTAACGGCAGGTCCTGGTACACATACTGGCGCACCTGGTAAGTCGGCTGCAGTTGGAGCGTCATCCGCGTAATCACACCCAGCGCACCCAGCCCGACCACCGCGCCCGGAAATTCACGCTCATCCGATTCACGGCTCAGTTTCACCAGGTCGCCCGCCGCTGTCACCAGTTCCAGGCTCCGCACTTCAGTCGCAAGATTGCCGTTCTTTTCGCCCGACCCGTGCGTCGCCGTCGTACACGCTCCCGCGACCCCGATATGCGGCAACGACGCTAAATTATGCAGCGCAAACCCTCGCTCATCGAGATACGGCCCGAGCTGCCCATACTTCACGCCGGGGCCAACCGTAACGGTCCTTGCCTCCCGATTGATCGTCATCTCCTGCATCGGCTTCAGCGAAAGCAAATTGTGCCGGCTATTTGCGATGGAATTGAAGCAGTGCCGCGTGCCCAGCACCTTTAACTTCTCCTCGCCGCGCACATACGATCGGATCTCTTCCACCGTCGCCGCTTCGTGCACACGATCCGTGCTGTAGGTAATGTTGCCCGACCAGTTCGTCAGTGCCTCACCGGCCAGCATCGTAGATATCCGCCCTAGCCAGGGGCTCGCTATCGCAGAAGAAATCAATCGCAGGAATGCTCGTTTATTCACTTCGCAGATCCTCCACCGTTCAGCCCGAAACAGTACAGCCGTGATTCATGATCGACGGCGAACACTCGCCCGCCGGTCACCGCCAGCCCTGTAAAGTGTACCCAGGTCTTCATGGCATCGCCGCTCTGATACAGCAGCTTACCGGTCTTCGCATCCATCGCCATCAGCACCGCGGGATGCGTTCCGGCCGAGCGCTCCTCCGTCGTCAGCAAGTTGTGCTTCCACTCTTCAATGCTGTGGAAATGCAGCCCCGTCTTGTGGTCCTGCCGCGGATTCTCGCCCGTAGCTAACGCAAATACGATCCCGTTCGCCACCACCGGCGCATCGGGCAAACTCATATCCGGTGAAACCCAACCCGGTTGCAAACCGGGTGCGCCGTCCGCTTCTGTAATCACCTTGAACGCCACAACACTTCCATGTGGCGTATCTCCATTTGTAAACGGAAACTTCGGCGCCGTACTCGCCAACGCGCCCCAAACCGGAAAGTAAAGCCATGTTTCGCCATCCCCGTCCTTCCACACCGCCGGCGACCCCCAAAATCCCAGCTCCTGCGACGCGCGTTTCTCGTTCGCCAACTGCGGCGACGTGTAGAGGGCCCGTCCGTGATCGCCTCCGCCCAAGCTGTGGGGATCCAACAAATAAATGACAGACTCTTTTCCGCCGCCCGCCAGCAACTCTTTGCCCCTATAGGTGAATTCAGCCAATCCGCCCGACGGCAGATCCAAGTCTTGCTTGCTGATTTCTTTCCAGTTCGGCGGCGAAAAGTAATCGCGAACGTTGAGGTCCGGCCCCACAGCAAGGTAGGTGTTGCTGTAATCGCCTGCGCTCAAATTGAATGCGCCGTCGCCCGTCGAAACGAATACCGTTCCATCTGCGCCGATCGCTGTTCCTCCGCGCAGCCACATCCCGCCTCCGAATCCTGTTCCCACCACCAGCTTGCGCGACTCAACCTTCATCGGTTCCGCGACACGCATCGAGTAAATTCCCGACCGGTCCCCGCCGCATGCCTGCGAACTCGTCGTGTAAAGCACTCCGTCATGCAGATTCAAGCTCCACGCTTTCGCAAACGGTGGCAGAAACGCAAACGGTCCGAACTTCACTTTGCCCGTTGCCAAATCCAGCCCGAACAACCGTCCGTCCGCCGCGATCGTGTAGATGATCTGGTGTCCCGCATCGATGACGGGAGTCGCGTTCGGAGTATTCGGGCACAGATAATACGCCTCTTCCTTTGGCGTCGCGAAACTCGTGAACGTTCGATTCCACACCACCTTGCCGTTCTCCGCGTCCACGGCGAAAAAGGTGTTCGAGCTTCCAGCCACATAAACCAGCGTCTTCAGGCCGGCATCCGTCGCAACATCATCCGCCACCACCGGAGCCGTCAACGCGCTCAGCGCAAGCGGCAAATTATCCAGCTGTGCCTGCCACAGCAGACCCAGGTTGCCGACGTTTGCGCACGAGAACCGCTTCTCCTCGGGGTTGTATCCACTGCGCTGCGGATCGTGGCCATAAGTCAACCACTCAGCAGAACAACAAACGCACACTACGAAAAATAGTCCGAGTAAATTCCTCCGCATGCGTCCGCATTGTATCCTCAGTGTTCTTGGCCTGTTCGACTCGGTAGCTCGGGATGTTGAGCTCGAGGATGACGCAATGATGAACGAGGCGGTCAATCGCGGCTGCTGTGGTCATAGGGTCTTTGAAGATCCCTTCCCATTTCGAGAACGGCAGGTTGCTGGACATGAAGACGCTGCCACGCTCGTAACGTTCGGCGTGCGATCCGGCAACATTTTCTTTACACCTTCAAAGCTTGACAGCGTGCTAAACAATTGATATTCCTTTGTGTCGGTACAGAAAGTCGACAACAGGAGTTGCACATGAAAAAGCTATGGTTTGTATGCAGTCTCGCGGCGCTGCCCGTTTTTGCGCAATCGAGCGGCTCCAGCCCCAATTCGAATCCGCTCAGCGCCTCCGAAAAACATATCTACAGCATGACCAAGAGCGACATATTGAAATCGGCGCAGGAAATGCCCGAAGCAAACTATGCGTTCAAACCCGTGGATACGGTTCGCAGTTTTGGGCAGCTTGTCGGGCATGTCGCCGACGCCCAATACGAGTTTTGTTCCGCGGTGATCGGCGACGGAAAACAGTCGCCGGGAATCGAGAAATCGAAGACCAGCAAGGCCGATTTAATCCAAGCCTTACAGGATGCATTCGCCTATTGCGACCAGGCGTATAACAACATGACCGACGCGCATGCGTCCGAGATGGTGAAGTTCTTCGGACGTGACGCGCCGAAGCTCAGTATTTTGACCTTCAACATCGCGCATAATATGGAGCACTACGGCAACATAGTGACCTATTTGCGCATCAAGGGTCTGGTGCCGCCGTCCAGCCAACACCAGGGACAATAACGCCCAGCAGCTGTCGAGCATAGAAAGCAATACGAGGGCTATGTTTGTTGGGCATTTGAACGCAAACAGTCTCTGCGAGAGCACATGGGAAAGTTTTCGAGGAAGAATTCGAACTTTACCCAGTCACCTCCGATGCCGATGTTGCCGCTCGTCAGTAGACTTGCAAACCGACGAATTTGCTTGTGCGGCCTTGCGGGGATTATGCGGTGGATCCTGATGCATCCAGCAGTAATAAGCGTCTGGTGAGCCGCTTTCCCTCATCGAAGCAGGAATGCCGTTCCATCCGCAAGGAAATGCGCCAGCATATTGCCGGGTAAGTCGCGTCGCCACAGGTACAACACGGTCAAAAGCCTCCGCCGAAACCTGAAACGATCGCCTGCGCCCAGCCCCAGTAGCTCAGATGCGTTGACGCAGCAGGGCGCGCGGAGCGCTATTGCAAGATGGCGAGAGGCGAAGCGGAGATGGCCGTTCAGCCGGATTTACGGGGCAGGCGATGACTCTGCCGGATGTGGGCGGCGTACTCGGCCAAGCGGTGCCGCTGGAGCATTTCCTTCTCCCCCGCTGCCAATTCGCGCAAGGCGGGCAGGCCTTCGGACGCGTAAATGTGATCGAGCGCCGGTAGGGCTCTGGTGCGCTTTCCCGAGCCATAGTTTGCGGAGCGCGTTTCGCCCTTGACGGTGCCGCCTTTTCGCTTGCGCCCGGTCACGCGCACGCGCAAGCGGCTGTACTTGGCTTGCACCGTCTGGGGCTGCGCATAGCGGTAGGGCTCGTTATTGCGCAGCATGTGCCAGGCGATGGTCACCAGCTTGCGAGCGGTAGCCACGACCGCGACATTGCGGTTCTTCTTGCGCGCGAGCCGGCGGAAGAACACGCCCAGCGGCCCCGGGTGCAGAGCCACATGCTGGGCCGCCTGGATCAGCATCCAGCGCCCATGGCTCGAGCCCTGCTTGGTAATGCGCCCGTGGTAACAGTGATTGCCCGATTGATGGGTGGAGGGCACTATGCCGAAGTAGGCCGCCGCACAATCCGCATCGTCGAAACGCGAGACATCGCCCAGCACGCCTAGCATGCTTTCCGCCACCGCATAATCTACGCCGGGCAAGCTCATTAGTAAGGCAAGCTCATTAGTAATTGGATCTGTGGATGATCGTAGGCGTGTTGGGCCAACTCCTCATCGAGTAACTGAAATTCGGCTTCTACCTGCGCCAACTGTCGCAAGTAACGTGCGAGCGCACGTTGGCCTTCCGGATCGAGTGCTACCTGCCCCAGCCACTGCATGCCTCGCTTACTGAACAGATCCCCCACCGGCGCTTCGATCAGGCGCTGGTGCAACACGGCATGGATGCGATTCTTCAGCCGCGTGCGATTGGCGCTCAAGTTGGCGCGTTCGCTCGCGCGCTGGCGCATGGCGCGCGTCTCTGGGTCCGGCGACCACACGCCCGGCAGATAGCCGCTGCGCAGTAACGGCGCCAGTACCAGCGCATCCACTTTGTCAGTCTTGATGTTGGCCGAGGCGATGGCGCGCGTGCGCAGTGGATTCGAGACCACCAACCTGTTTCACCAGCAGCTCCAGAATCCGTACGGGCAAACGGTAACTACCTATGCGAGCTCACAGCTCAACCGGGTGGACCAGCGGGGCGGTCACATACGACAGCGGGCTCAAAGCCCATAGGTATAACCGGCCGGCCCCAAGGTGTTCGGCCCTGCTCTCCGGCTTGCTTGAAGTGATTCCACACCTTGTCCCAAGCCCGGTAGCTTTCAGTAAAACCGATCGCGCCCGGCTCGTCCACAGCTTCGAGTCTGCCGGCCAGCCGAATGCTCACGGCTTACAACACAATCATGCCCGGTACGGCGCGATAAACCGGCTGAACGGCATGACTGGGCCGAATAGTCAAACGCCCGTAAGCGGCGTAACCTACGGCGCAGCCAGTCAAGTATCGCAACTGAACGCCGCCAGCTTCACGGAAACCAGCACTTACAATGCAAACCCGCAGCTCGGCTCGCTCGTTTCCGGCCCATATCATTACAGCTACAACTACTCGGCTACCCAGAACAATGGGCGCATTCAGTCGCTGTCCGACGTGGCGAGTGGCGAGACCATTACCTATCAATACGACGCTTTGAATCGCCTAATCCAGGCCAGCGGAGCCGGCGATCCGCAAGGCGCCTGGTCCCAAAGCTTCACGCTCGACGGTTTCGGAGCACTTCTGAATGCGCGGCCTATTTCGCCGTGCTCGTAGCGGCCGAGACGTTCCCGAACCATCGATTCCCGTATTATGTGATCACGCAGAACAGCAACAGTTTAACGCACGCACTCCTGACAATTAAGACCAACACGCTGCCGTGGTATGTCAACCTAAAGGAATCCGCGAATCCGTTTACCTTGGGTTGGAACTGGACCCTGCACTGGTGAGGTACGGCCGGTGACCGAAAACAACTTCTCGAGACCAATGTGGGGTAGCCCACCTGCACTTCTTATCGCTGCAGCCGGGACCGCGATTTTTTCCCTATTCTCCGAGTCGATTCTCCGGCCCCAGACGCTTTCGGCCCAGGTAGTTCTCGGCTACGTACCGATATTGCTCGGGTGCTTCTCGATGTGGCTTTGCGTTGTTGCCGGAAAAAAAAAACAGGCACAAGTTTCTGATATTTCTGTACGCAGTGGCACTTGCTCCTTTCGCGTTTAGCTATCCAGCGTGGCTGGGTTCGTGTACATCATGTACGTCACAGGCCGGTATAAGGGCCCGATGCCATAACATGTTCCTGGCTCGCCACTGCTGACCCAGCTTCACCGAAACCAGAACTTACAATTCCAATCTGCAGCCTGACGTCTGTCATTTCCGCCCATATCACTACAACTACAGCTACTCGGCTACCCAAAACAACGGCCGCGTTTCAATCGATCTCCGACGTGGCCAGCGGCATACCATCACCTATCAATACGACGCCTTGAACCGGTTAATTCAAGTCAGCGGCATCCAATGCAAAGGAACCGAAGAAATCGATCGGCTTGTGATTATGAAATGCAGACGCAAACAAACTGACCGAAATACGAGATCTATTACGTCACACCCGATATGCTGCTTCATGCTGCCGTACCTCGCTTTCGGATTTATAAGCCCGGAACGCTGATCGCGTCCCCGATCAGCTCAAGGATTTACGGCCGCGCTCTCATGCCTATCACAGCTCTCCAAAGTTTCTTTTTCGCCGCAATCTCTTAAGCTCTGAACCACTTACCCTCCCGGCCCCGATTCTCACAGTTCGTTTTCGCGCCTTCCCCTGCTAACGTGTAGCCGCCGCAATTCTTATGACCGCCCGATCCATTCGCCGCGCCGCCGAGCGCAAACAGACAAAGCTCGCTCGTAAAGCCGCCCAGCTGAACCACCAAGCCGGCGCGCAAACCCTATCCGAAGCCGAAACCACGACCACAACCATGCCAGCCCAGTTCGCCGCCACGAGCGCGCAGGCCGATTCTAGCCCGTTGCGCGCGATTGCGAATAGGGGCGACGCCCGATCGGATGAGCCCGCGGTTCTCCGCGAGGCGAACACTAAACGTGCTACCGGCCCCACCACCCCCGAAGGCAAAGCCAAGTCGTCTTTGAACGCAGTCAAGACCGCGCTCACCGGCCGCACCGTTCTCCTTCCAACCGACGATGCCGAAGCCTACCGCCACCACGTCCACCAATTCGAACTCGAATATCGTCCCTCCGGCGTTCGCGAAGCCGCTCTCGTGCAATCCATCGCCGATATCTTCTGGCGTCTCGATCGCATCCGCTCACTCGAAATGGCTATCTTCGCCCGGGGCCGCACCCAGTTCGCGGATGACTTCGCGCACGAAGATCCCTCCTCGCGCCCGGCCCTGATCGACCTGCAAACCTTCCTCACCTACGAAAGACAGATCCGGAATCTGCAAATCCAGGAAGCGCGCCTCTACCGCCGCTACGAAAAGGATTCCGCCGAACTTCGCCAGCTTCAGCAGGAGCGCAGATCCCGCGAACTCGAAGCCTCCGAAGCCCTCAAACGCCGCTCTCAACTCTCGCCGGGTCCCCAAAATGGGTTCGTTTTTTCAACTCACGCTCCCGAACCCCGCTCCGCACAGTCGCTCGCTGCTTTTGCCGCTGTGAGTAATCGTATTGATCACTCGGAGCCATGAGCGAAGCGATTGGAGCGTTTAACCCGCGGCGATTGGAGCCGGTCGCGTCGCCGTTGACTTGCGACAGGTCACCGGCAGAACATCCCCTTCGCGGCTAGAATGTAGGTCATGCGAATTGCCGTCCTGTGCGCCCTCTTGGCGAGCACATACAGCGGGCTTACGCTGGCTGCGAAAGCTCCGTTCACCTTCGACGCCATGATGAAGCTGGCGCGCATCGACGACCCGCAGTTGTCGCCGGACGGCAAGCTGGTGGCCTTCACCGTGCAGACGGTCGACATGCCCAACAACGCGAAACCCACGCAGGTGTATGTAGTGCCCGTAGCCGGAGGGTCGGCGCAGCAGTTGACGCATGATGGCGATTCCAATACACGGCCGCGTTGGACGCCCGATTCAAAACGCATCCTGTTTGTGTCGAATCGCAGCAACGGGCAACAGATCTGGTGGATGAACGCCGACGGCACCGATCCGAGACCGCTCACCAACGTTCCGACCGACGGCGATGGTGAAACGATTTCTCCGGACGGCAAATTGCTGCTCTTTGAAAGCGATGTTTATCCCGCTTGCGACGCTGCCGACGCGGCGCCTGGCGTCAATTATGACCCGGCTTGCAACAAGGCCAAGCTGGATGAAGAGGGCGCGAGTAAGATGCGCGCGCGCGTCTATCACTCATTGTTATACCGGCACTGGACCACTTACAACGGCACGCGCAGGCAACATCTCTTAATCCAGCGGCTGGATGGCGTCGGGAGCGTTCGCGATTTGACTCCCGGTAATTTAAGTACTCCGCCTTTCTCGCTCGGCGGCCCCGAGGCGTATGTCTTTTCTCCCGATAGTACCGAAATCACTTACGTTTCAAATACCGACGAGGATCTTTCGACCAGCACCAACTCCGATCTGTTCACCGTTCCCGCCGCGGGCGGCGCAGCCAAACGGATCACGACCAATCCGGGCGCCGATGAAGGCCCGCTGTACTCGCCAGATGGCAAATCTCTCGCCTACCGCACGCAGGTGCGCGCCGGATATGAGAGCGATCAATGGCGTCTGGCAGTGCTCGATTTGCAATCCGGCAAGATGAACACGCTGACCGATTCTTTGGACCGCTGGGTCGAGAGCTATACCTGGTCTCCGGATTCCCAGCGCATCTTCTTCACAATCGACGACCACGGCAGGCAGCCGCTGCTGATGATTCCGGTTGCTGGCGGCCCGATTCGCACCATTGCCCAAGGGCCGACTTCGATCGCGGCGGTGCAGTTCACTCCCGACGACAAAGCCATGATTTTCACGGAACAGAGCGGTTCCCGGCCGCCTGAGATCCAAAAAGCGGTTTCCACCGGCGGCCCGGCCGTGGCGCTGACGCACTTAAACGATGCGCTCTACGATCAATACCAACTGACGCCGCTCGAAAACATTTCGGTGGATGGAGCCGGGGGCGCAAAGATCGAAAGCTTTATCGTCAAGCCGCCGGATTTCAACGCCTCGGCGAAGTATCCGGTGCTGTTTGCAATTCATGGCGGCCCGGAGGGCGATTGGGGCGAGTCGTGGACTTATCGCTGGAACGCCCAGGTGTTTGCGGCCGCCGGTTACGTTGTGATCCTGGCCAACCCGCATGGCTCGGTCGGGTACGGGCAGGCCTTTACTGACGCAGTCAATGGCGATTGGGGCGGTAAGGCCTACGATGACATCATTGCTACCGCCGACTATGTCAGCAATCTCCCGTATATTGACAAGGAGCGCATGGTCGCTGCCGGCGGATCATACGGCGGGTATATGATCGATTGGATCCTCGGGCATACGGACCGGTTTAAAGCTCTCGTGTCGCATGCTGGCGTGTACGATCTGCGGAGCGAAGCCGGAACCACCGAGGAGTTATGGTTCCCCAAGTGGGAGTTCCAAGGGTTTCCCTGGGAAAATCCGGATTTGTATGATAAGTGGTCGCCGAGTTACTATGTCAAGAATTTCAAGACTCCCACGCTCGTGACGCACGGCGAGCTGGATTATCGCGTGCCGATCGGACAGGGGCAGCAGTTATTTACGGCCCTGCAGGAGATGAAGGTTCCTTCGAAGCTGGTGCAGTTTCCGGACGAAGGGCATTGGATCCTCAAGCCACAAAACAGCCAGTTCTGGTACGCGACTGTGCTGGACTGGCTCGGCGAATATACAAAGGTTACATCGGCGGACGTGAAGTCTGTGCCGGGTCATTAACTCTGCTGCCCGCCGGCGGATCTCTTCGCGCGAGGCACCGGTTTTCCTATTCAGCAATATTTACTGACCGGTATAACGTTTTTTCTACTCTACACCGATACAGAAGCAGGCCTAAGAGGACTTGCTTCTTTGAGACATTATTCTTGCACTTTACGAACTGCCTTCCTGCTCGCCGTCTTGGCGGGCGCATTGTCGACCCGGGCGTTGGCCCAAGACTCGGTTACGAACTTCGGAACCGTATCGCTGGGGTCAAACTCGACTGAAACCGTCACGCTGTCGAACCTCAGTTCGACACCTGCGTCATTCGTTCTCACTTACGGCGTTGAATTTACAAAAACGAGTACGCCGAGTTGCTCGGGAACACCCGTATCGTGCTCGGTGCAGGTGCGAATTCACGCCCGCGAAAGCAGGCGTGCGCAAGGACGGGCTGCTGGCTGAGAACGGCTCGGGGGTCATTCTCGGTATTGGATCGCTGTACGGTCTCGGACAAGGGCCGCAGGCGATGTTCTTGCCCGGCACGATTTCGACGAAGGCCGGAATCTATGACTACGGCAGTGGCGGATATAGCGCAACCCAGATCAATGCTCCTCTGGGGATGGCGCTCAACGCACAAGGGAAGTATGTTTACTTCGCCGATTCGAGCAACGATGTCATTCGCAAAATGGATGCTGAAACTGGCATCATGACGGTGTATGCAGGCAGCGGCGGCAATTCCGGCTCTTCCGGGAATGGAGGCCAAGCGACTAGCGCGTTGCTGAACTCCCCATTTGACGTCGCTTTGGACGCGGCTGGCAATCTATACATCGCCGATTATGGAAATAACGTCGTACGAAAGGTGGATCCCACCGGTGTAATCACGGCGTTTGCAGGAAGCGGGGCTTCCGGTACGGGGGCGATACCGGGCTGGCGATCAATGCCGAAATGAACGGGCCTCTGGCGGTTGCCGTGGACACGGCAGGAAACGTCTATATCGCCGATAGCGGCAACCAACGCATCCGCAAAGTTACAACCAACGGATACATCTATAACTTTGCCGGAAACGGCTCCGAGGGTTACTCCGGGGACAATGCGCAAGCGACAAGCGCCGAGCTCAATTATCCTGAATATCTTGCAGTCGATGCATCAGGGAACGTTTATATCTGCGATCAGGTCAACGGCGTCATCCGTAAAGTGACCACGGACGGAATCATTCACACGGTTGCCGGAAATGGCAGCTTCGGTTACTCGGGAGACGGTGGCCAAGCCACAAACGCGGAACTAAATGAGCCGTCTGGAATCAAGGTCGATGCCGCAGGAAATCTGTATATCGCTGACATCGAAAATAACGTAGTACGGCGGGTGGACACTTCTGGAGTGATTAACACGATTATCGGCGATTACAGCGCCGGATTGGGCTACTCCGGAGACGGTGGTCCGCCAAAATCGGCCCAGCTCAACTTCCCCCAAGGCATAGCTGTCGCTTCCGACGGCGCCATATTCATTTCCGACGCCGGTAACTCTCTGATCCGAGCTGTTTCTTATGCCCTACCGACGTTCAGCTTCGCGGCTACGAATATTGGTTCCGAAACCTCTGCGCAAAGTACAACCATCGAGAACATCGGGAACACGGCGATGGCTTTCACCGGAATGTCAGTAAGTTCAAATTGGGTGCAAACTGTTTCCGGAGGCACGGATTGCTCGGCATCGACGAATCTTGCCCTGGATGCAACTTGCGAGATTGCCGTTGCTTTCGAGCCGGAGCAAGGCGGCACTCTAACCGGCGATGTCACGGTTACCAGCGGGGCCTTCGACATCCCGCTGGACGGAACCGGTAACGGTCCCGCTGCCGTTCCAAGTCCCACCAGCCTCTCTTTTGGAAACCAGACCATAAGCACAACCAGCACCGCGAAGACCGTTACGCTCACGAATTCCGGCAATCAAAGTCTGACGATCAGTAGCATTAGCATCACAGGAACCAATTCCGGCGATTTTTCCCAAAATAACAATTGCGGGAGCAGTCTAGCGGCCAACGGCAATTGCACGATTTCAGTTACATTTACTCCCTCCGCGATTGGCAGCCGCAGCGCGACGCTTTCAATTTCCGATAACGCCGGTGGGTCGCCGCAAACAGTTGCTCTCACTGGCACCGGAACCGGCACGCCGCAGATCAGCTTCTCGCCCACTTCCTGGAGCTTCGGCAATCAGGTCGTCAGCACCAGCAGTACGGCGGAATCCATTACCGTTACGAATCCCGGAAATGCATCTCTGACCATCAGCAGCGTGACCATTACCGGGACCAATTCTGGCGATTTCTCGCAAACCAATAACTGTTCAACTGTTGCTGCCGGTTCTGGAAGCTGCACAATTCAGGTGACCTTCACGCCATCTGCAACTGGCAGCCGCAGTGCTTCCATCTCAGTCAGTGATAACGCCTCCGGTTCGCCGCACACAGTCGCCCTCACCGGCACTGGCACAGCCCCGCAGATCAGCTTTTCTCCGACCTCGTGGGGCTTCGGCAACCAGCTCATTAACACATCCAGCGCGGCGAAATCGTTCACCGTGACGAATCCCGGCACCTCGACGCTGACTATCAGTGGAGTCAGCATCACCGGAACGAACTCGGGCGACTTCTCCCAAACCAACAACTGCTCGACCGTCGCGGCGGGCTCGGGAAGCTGCACCATTCAAGTGACCTTCACGCCATCTGCAACTGGCAGCCGCAGCGCCTCGATCTCAGTCAGTGATAACGCCTCCGGTTCGCCGCATACAGTAGCCCTCACCGGCACCGGCACGGCCCCGCAGATCAGCTTCTCACCCACTTCCTGGAGCTTCGGCAATCAGCTCATCAACACCAGCAGCACAGCGGAATCGATTACCGTGACGAATCCCGGAACGGCGACCTTGACCATCAGCGGCGTCAGCATCACTGGGACCAATTCAGGCGATTTTTCCCAAACCAACAACTGTTCGACGGTTGCGGCAGGATCGGGAAGCTGCACCATTCAAGTGACCTTCACGCCATCGGCAACCGGTACCCGCGGCGCATCGATCTCGGTTTCTGACAGCGCCTCTGGCTCGCCTCACACCGTAGCCCTCACCGGCACCGGCACGGCGCCCCAGATCAGCTTTTCTCCGAGTTCGTGGGCATTTAGCAATCAGCTCATCAATACCAGCAGCACGGCGGAATCGATTACCGTGACCAATCCCGGAACGGCAACGTTGACCATCAGCTCCGTCAGCATCACGGGAACGAACGCGGCCGATTTTTCGCAAACCAATAACTGCTCAACCGTTGCTGCGGGATCGGGCAGTTGCACGATTCAGGTCAGTTTCACGCCCTCTGCCACTGGTACCCGCAGCGCATCAATCTCGGTTTCCGACAGCGCCCCCGGCTCGCCTCATACGATCGCGCTCAGCGGCACCGGCACAGCGCCCCAGATCAGCTTGTCTCCGAGTTCGTGGGCATTTAGCAATCAGCTCATCAATACCAGCAGCACGGCGGAATCGATTACCGTGACCAATCCCGGAACGGCGACTTTGACGATTAGCGGGGTCAGCATTACAGGGACGAACGCAGCAGATTTTTCGCAGACCAATAACTGCTCAACTCTCGCCGCGGGTTCCGGCAGTTGCACCATTCAGGTCAGTTTCACGCCCTCTGCCACTGGTACCCGCAGCGCATCAATCTCGGTTTCCGACAGCGCCTCCGGCTCGCCGCACACAATAGCTTTAAGCGGAACAGGCGTTCTTCCCCAGATCAGCTTCTCGGCGGCATCGGTGACGTTTCCCAGCCAAATTGTGAACACCTCCAGTGCGGTTCAAACCCTTACGGTAAGTAATCCCGGAACTGCGCCGCTCATTATAGGCGCGGTAACGATCACGGGCGCGAACGCCAGCACGTTTTCCGCAACCAACAATTGCGCGACTGTTCTTCCTTCCGCGAGCTGCACGATCTCGGTGACTTATGATCCGTCGACCGCCGGAAGCAGCGCCGCGACTTTGAACATCGCCGATAATGTCGCGGGTTCCCCGCACACCGTTACGTTGTCCGGAACCGGCATGATTCCCGGAAACCCGACCGTCTTCATCGATCAACCGAGCTCGTTGAGTAATCCCTTCGAAGGGATGGCTTCGTTTGCGGGCTGGGCCGTTGACAATTACTACAGTGTCACAGCAGTAAGCATCGCGGTTGACGGCGTCAACCAGGGTAGTGCGACCTACGGTGTCAGCCGCCAGGACGTGTGCCAGGTTTTGACCGGAGCCGCAATGGGTTGCCCGAATATCGGCTGGACATTCCTGCTGAACACAGGCCTGTTTTCAAACGGATCGCATCTCCTCTCTGTAACGGCCACAACCTCCGACGGAAGAACCGCCAGCTACTAGCAGTTCGTTCACTGTTGCGAACTGGACCTCCACGGGCAACGCGATGACCATCAATATCGACAAGCCGGCGCTCAATGCTCCCGCCTTGACCGGTTTATCCCAGATCTCTGGATGGGGTATCGACTCCACGGCCTCAATCGCGGCGGTAAAAATATCCGTCGACAGCGTTCAGTATGGGACGGCCACTTACGGCGTAGCTCGCCCGGATGTTTGCGCGGTTTATCCCAATAGCCCCGGATGTCCAAATGTCGGATGGGCTTATACGCTCAATACGCGCCTCATTGCTGACGGTACCCACACCCTTGAGATCACGGGAACAACAGCCGATGGGCAGAGCACGACTGTCACCCGAACCATAACCATTTCAAACGCTGTGGCCAGTTCGACTCACATTGGTATTGGCCTCTCCTCAACCGCAACGCTCAGTGCAGTCAGTGCCGTCGGTGGCTGGGCACTCGACGATCATTCCGCCATCAGCGAGGTTGACGTACTAGTCGACGGTGTTCAGGTAGGAATCGCCACTTACGGCGGCGTTCGAACCGATGTTTGCGCGGTATATCCGGGCAGAGCGGGATGCCCGCTGGTCGGCTGGAATTATGTTTTGGACACCACGCAATTGACAAATGGCGCCCATACGCTTGGGATTACGGCGAAAACCGCCGCTGGCGGCATCACGACACACACTGCGCGCATTCACCGTTTCCAATAAAACCGCGATTACCCATATAGACATTGACCGCCCAAGCGGCCAGGACGGCGCGTTTGAGGGAATTGCGTTCTTTGCGGGATGGGCGCTGGACGATACCTCAGCCATTGCAAAGGTCAGCATGACGGTCGACGGGGCGCCCTACGGAAACGCAACGTACGGCGTGAGTCGCGCCGATGTATGTGCCGTTTATCCTCGGCCGCCAGGGCTGTCCTAACGTAGGCTGGACGTTCCTTCTGGATACAACCCAGCTTTCGAACGGCTCGCACGTGCTCGGAGTAGTGGCTACGACCGTGGACGGCCGAAACTCGACAGCTAGCGCGTCCTTTACGGTCGGAAATTGGATGCCATCCACGCCTGGCGGTAATGCGGTACGGATGGACATCGATGCGCCCGGCGCCCAAAGCGGCGCTCTCAGCGGCACGGCTCACCTGGGCGGATGGGCAATCGACGACAATACAAGCATCGTTTCGGTTCAAGTGACCATCGACAATGTCCCCTATGGCGCAGCGATTTACGGTGGAAGCCGTCCCGACGTGTGTCAAGCTTATCCGAGTCGTCCCGGCTGCCCCAACGTGGGTTGGGACTTCTTCCTCGATACGACGCTGCTTGCGGAGGGCAGCCACACGCTTTCGGTCACCGGCGTCTCCTTCAGCGGCCAAAGCACGACCATTACGGCTAAATTCTCAATCGACAACCTCGCGAGCAGTGGTATGTCGATCTATATCGATTCGCCCGCCGTCAAGGCAAGTGCTTTAAGTGGCCAAGCCATTGTCGGCGGCTGGGCGCTTGATAACTCGGCCGGTATCGCGAGAATCGAGGTCGATATTGACGGCAATTCGTTCGGGGAAGCCACATACGGTGTGGTGCGGAATGACGTCTGCGGCGTTTTCCCGGGCCGAACCGGGTGCCCCAATGTCGGATGGCAGATGCTGCTCGACACAACACAGCTCTCAAACGGCACGCACACACTCAATGCCACCGCCACGACCACCAGCGGACAACGTGCCACCGTGACGCGCAGTTTTTCGATCAGCAATTAGACCCGGAAGCGCCGCGGCACAGAACCAATCGAGCCATTTTCGGGCTCAGACAACCTCAATTTGTCAGGAGCCGGAGCCCGGATGGTGATGTGATTGAAACAGAAGCGGGCAACAATAGGTCTGAACAAAGCCACCGCTCATGTTTCAGACCGCGACTCGAAGGAAGTCCACGATTGCTCTCATCAGCGCGCGCATGCTCGCGTTCCTGGCGGTGTTGGGTCCGGGTTTTATCACCGCCAATGTAGACAACGACCCTGGCGGGATTCTCACGTATTCGAATGCCGGGGCGCAGTTCGGCTACAGGCTGCTGTGGACCTTGATTCCCACAACCGTAGCGCTTATCGTCGTCCAGGAGATGGCGGCTCGCATGGGCGCCATCACGGGTAAGGGCCTTTCAGATCTCATTCGCGAAGAGTTCGGGCTGCGCGCGACATTCTTCACCATGCTCGTCCTCGGCTGCGCGGACTTCTTCAATATCGTCTCCGAATTCGCCGGCCTCGCATCTGGAATGGGGATTTTCGGTGCCAGCAAGTACGTCGTCGTCCCGGTTGGAGCGGTCCTGGTGTGGACCCTGGTGGTGCGCGGCCGCTACCGCCCCGTCGAACGGATCCTGCTATTTGCATCCATCATCTACTTTGCCTATCCTGTTTCGGCGTTCTTCGCGAAACCCAACTGGAATGAGGCGCTCAAGCAGACATTTCTGCCCACCCTCAGCAGCGACCCAGCTTACCTGGTCGTCATCATCGGCCTCATCGGCACCACGATCACTCCATGGATGCAGTTCTATCTTCAAGCCGCCGTGGTCGAGAAAGGCATAGATGAGCGGCAGTACAGCCTGTGCCGGTTGGACGTGATCACGGGCTGCATTATTACCGACGTTGTTGCGTTCTTCATCGTCGTCGCTTGCGGCGCGACCATTTACCACCCGAATCATCCGGAGATGACCGATTTCGCCGAAGCCGCAATCGCCCTGCGCCCGCTCGCGGGCCGATTCGCCTCCATCCTCTTCGCCGTCGGGCTCATCAACGCTTCTCTGCTTTCCGCCGCCATCCTCCCGTTGGCGACTTCTTACAACATTTGTGAAGGTCTTGGTTTTGAGTCCGGCGTTGACAAGCGCTTTTCCGAAGCTCCCATCTTCTATTGGCTTTACACGTTCCTGGTCGGTGGAGGGGCGGCCGTGGTGCTCATTCCACACCTGCCTCTGTTGAAGTTTATCCTGTACTCGCAAGTCGCTAACGGCGTGCTGCTTCCCTTCGTCCTCGTCTATATGCTGCTATTGGTGAATCGCCCACGACTGATGGGCAGCTTCCGGAATAATCTGTGGCAGAATGTCATCGCCTGGGGGACTGCTGGAACCATGATTGTGCTCGCCACTGCAATGGTCTACACCAGCATCCAAAGTGGGTAGCCTGCCGGCCAAACGGCCCATACTGGCCAGCAATCGCTCATCGGCGCGCCCGTTCAAGTCACAGCCTGCCGCTTAGTAGGAGCGGATAAAACCGATCCAGACGACCTCAGCGAACGAGCCACTACGGATGCGAGGTTTCTATGTGCCCGTTATGTCTTTCCAAGCACGTGCGCAAATCGCATATGCGGCTCCGCGATCTGCCATTGTTGCTCGTGCACGCCAAGCCCTCCCGATGCATGAGTTGTTATCGGAGATTTTATAGCTGGCCCTGGTTGCCAAAAGTATGATGCCGCGCAGCCTGTAATGCCGGGGTGCTCTGTAGCCCGGTTTCTGGGCGCGGGGAAGCGACAACAAGCGTCCTCGACGGTAAACTGGCAATAACCGGCATGTGTGGCATCGCGGGATATGTATCGGCAGCGCCAGCTTCTGATTCAGAAGCGATTCTGAAGCGCATGACGGACGCGATCGCGCATCGCGGCCCGGACGATCACGGCTATTATCACGACCAGCAATGCCATCTCGGACATCGCCGCCTGAGCATCATCGACGTCGCCGGCGGGCGCCAGCCGATGACCAACGAAACCGGATCCCAGTGGATCATTTTCAACGGCGAAATCTTCAATCATCAGCAGATCCGGCCCCAGCTCGAACAAGCCGGGCATCATTACCAGACCCGCTGCGATACCGAAACGCTGCTGCACGCCTATGAAGAGTACGGCCCGGAGTCGGTCGGGCTGTACCGCGGCATGTTTGCCTACGCGATCTGGGACCGCCAAACGCGCCGGCTCTTTTGTGTTCGCGATCGGCTCGGAATCAAGCCCTTCTACTACTACTGGGACGGCCGGATTTTCGCCTTCGCATCCGAGATCAAAGCTCTGCTAAAGCATCCTGCCGTCAGCGCTGAGCTCGACGAACGCGTGCTGCCGGAGTATCTGGCATTTGGTTACGTCAGCGAAGAGCGCACGCTGTTCCGCGGAATTCGCAAGTTGATGCCGGGCCATCATTTGACACTCAATGTCAGCGGCACGCCGAAGCTCGACATCGTCCAATACTGGGACCCGCCACCCGCTAAACCCTCCCAGGCCACCGAACGGGAGTTGATTTCTGAAACCCGGACGAGGCTCGAAGAAACCGTTCGCATGCGCCTGATGAGCGATGTCCCGCTGGGCATGTTTTTGAGCGGAGGCGTGGATTCGAGCGCCATTGCGGCCTTCACCCGGCGCCTCACGAGCGGAGTCGTGAAGACGTTTTCGGTGGGTTACGCCGAAGAACAGTTCAGTGAATTGAGCTACGCGGCTCAAGTAGCGAACGCGATCGGGACGGATCATCACGAAATTAAAATCGGCATCGACGATTTCTTCAATGAGCTGCCGAAGCTGATCTATCACGAAGACGAGCCGATCGCCTGGCCCTCGAGCGTGTCGCTGTATTTTGTTTCGCGCCTCGCCGCCGAGCAGGTCAAAGTTGTCCTCACCGGTGAAGGCAGCGACGAAATCTTTGGCGGCTATGAACGCTACCGCTGGAATCTGATCAATTGGCGGCTGGCGAAGGCTTACGCAACCCTTCCGGCGTTTGTCAGGAGAGCGGTCAGCAACCAACTCGAAACCAGCTCTCTGCTGCGCGCCTCCGTGCGGCGCAAGCTGCGGCACACGTTTGCCGGGCGCCAGGCGACCATTGAATCGCTATTTCTCGATAACTTCTACTGCGCATTTTCCCGCGAAGAGCAAAACCGACTGCTGGGCTCCGAGCCGCGCGCGGTCTACGGCAACTATCTGCGCTATTTCAACTCCCGTGAAGGCAACTCACTATTGGCGCGCATGCTCTATGCCGACCAGAAGACTTACCTGGTAGAGCTGCTGATGAAGCAGGACCAGATGAGCATGGCCTGCTCCATCGAGAGCCGTGTTCCCCTGCTCGATCACAAATTGGTCGAGTTCTCAACCACAATTCCAGATTCGCTGAAGATTCGGGGCGGCGTGCAGAAATATATTTTAAAGCGCGCGGTCGAGGATATTTTGCCGCGCGAGATTGTCCATCGCAAGAAGATGGGTTTCCCAACCCCCATCCGTCAATGGCTGCTCGATGGCCGCGCCCAGCCGCTATATGACGCGCTTCGCGACCGCCGCGGCTTCATTGCGTCCATAGTCGATGGCAACGTTCTCGAACGCCTGATCTCGCGGCATTTGGCGCGGCAGGAGGATGCAACTGACCGGCTTTGGCGTCTGTTGAATCTGCAAGTCTGGGGCGACTTGTTCCTGACAGGCCGGCGTGACCGCTGGTGGGACGGCATCATGGCCCGTCGTCTCGAAACGGTCCCCGCCCCCGCATGAGAATTCTATGGGTGAAGACGGATTTCCTTCATCCCACCACGCGCGGCGGCCAGATTCGAACGCTGGAGATGCTCAAAGCGCTGCACCGCCGACACGAAATTCATTACGTCTGCTTCGATGACGGCGCAAATCCTGAAGGCGCGCGCAGAAGCGGCGAGTATTCCTCGCGCGCATATCCTGTACCGCATTCCGTTCCGCCGCGGCGCTCCCTGCGCTTCGCCCTGCAACTGCTCGAAGGACTGGTGTCGCCCCTCCCGGTTTCAGTAGCGCGATACGTCTCCCCGCGCATGAAAAGCCAAATCGAAGAGCTTCTCGCGCGTGAAAAATTCGACAGCCTCGTTTGCGACTTCCTGTTTCCAGCTCCGAATATTCCCGATATCGGCCGCGCCGTGCTGTTTCAGCACAACGTCGAATCGATCATATGGCGGCGTCATGCGGAAGAGGCTCGCAACCGCGCCAAAAAGGCCTACTTTCAGCTTCAGGCGCGCCGCATGGAGATTTTTGAGCGCCAGATTTGCCGCCGCGCGGGCCACATCGTTGCGGTTTCCGAGCCCGACCGTACCGTCATGCGAGACCTGTTTGGCGTCGAAAAAATCAGCTCCGTGCCCACCGGTGTCGACATTCATTACTTCGCGCGGCCCGAATCGCCGGAACCGAAAGCGGACCTTATCTTCGTTGGTTCCATGGATTGGCTGCCGAATATCGACGCGATCCAATACTTCGCGGCAGAAATTTTGCCGCTAATTCATAAAAAGCGTCCTGAGTGCCGCGTCGTGGTCGCCGGCCGCAGACCCACGCCCGCGCTTCACCAATTGGCTCTGCGCGAGCCGCGAATTTCATTGACCGGCACCGTTCCCGATGTTCGCCCTTACCTGTGGGGCAGCACGGTTTCGATTGTTCCTCTCCGCATCGGTGGTGGGACCAGGCTCAAGATCTTCGAAGCGATCGCTGCGAAGCTGCCCGTCGTTTCCACATCTGTCGGGGCCGAGGGTTTGCCGCTCGAAGACGTTTCGCAGATTGCCATTGCGGACACGCCCGAGTTGTTCGCGCAGCGCTGCCTCGAACTGCTCGCTCATCCGGAACGCCGGCGTGAAATGGTGAATCAGGCCTGGCACTTGGTCGCTGGCCGCTTTTCCTGGGAAGCGGTGACCGGCGAATTCGAGTCGGCCCTCGAAACCGGTCCTCGGCCGAATTAACCCGGAGCGCACAGGGCGGTTGCTGCCCGTTGTGCGCGATTCAAACAGTTGCTCATACAGTTTCCCGCTCGGAGCGCCGATTGCATCTAGAGAGGCAAGGATTCAGAAACCGCGGTCTTCCTTTAGACTGAAAGAGTAAGGACTGATGGCGACCACCTTAGCCACCCCCATTCCCTCCGCGTTAGAGCAGCAGCCGGGCCGTCTGACCACGCGCCTGCTCGTGATTTATATCTTCATGCTGTACTCGCGAGTATTCGAGGCAGCGATGGTGTGGGGCGCTCCGAATCTCTACGTCATGCTGCTGCTTTCGGCGGCTGCTCTGGGCGTCGTGCTGCTAAAGGGTGAATTCGCGCGCGCAGTTAAACAACCGGCAGGCATGTTGCTTACGCTGTTCACGGGATGGGCGGTGTTCGCTCTGCCGTTCAGCGATTGGAAATCGGAAAGCCTGCACCAGCTTACCGGCGTCTGGCTAAAATCTCTGGCCGCATACTTCATCATTGTCGGACTCAGCAAAGATTTCTCCGATTCCCGGAAAACATTTGCGATTTTCGGCTGGGCTGCCGCCGCTTCCGCCATAATTATGGGCCTGACGGACCGGATGGTAGGCCAGCGAATGACCTCGGTCGGCAGCCTGGGCAATTCGAACGAAGCGGCATTCCACATCATGTTCGGCCTCCCATTTCTGATTCTGCTGATCATGCGCGTGAAGCCGATCCTCAAGATCCCGTTGGCGGCCATTGCATTGCTTTCTTTGGCGCTTTCCGTCAAGACCGCTTCCCGGGCAGGGCTCCTGATGGCGGTAATCCTGACCCTCGTCGCCCTGGTTAAAGTTTCTCCTGCCAATAAGGCCAAGATTCTTGCCGTCGCCGCCTTGGCCGCAGTCGTCGGCATGCTTTCGATCGATCGCGTCGCGTTGGAGCGCTATAAAACGATTTTTGTCGATAGCAACGACCATTCAGAGCAGGCGGAATCGGCAAGAGAGTCCGCAGACAGCCGCAAATATCTCCTAAAGGAAGCAATCGAGCTGACGTTCGAGCATCCGGTGTTTGGAGTAGGCATGGGTGTTTTCCCCGTTGCCGCAGCCGCTTTGTCGCAAAGCCGCGGTGAGCATCCATTGTGGCTCGTCAGCCACAATGCCTATGTCCAGGTTTCAAGCGAGACCGGGTTTGTAGGATTTTTTCTCTTGGTCGGCATCTTTGTCGCATGCTTTTCAACCATCCTGAAGCTCGACCGTACATCGAAACGTCTCGGCCTCACCGAAGTGCGATCCATGTCACTCTGTCTTCTGCTGAGCTTTGTGGCATTGGCCATCGACTATTTCTTCGATGCCGCCGCTTATGATCTGTACATGCCCATGGCTGCCGGGCTGTGTACCGCGCTCGCTGCCACCGCGCAGCCGCTCATCAAAAAAGCGGAAGGCAAGGCTGAATTGCCCGAGGCATTCACGGAGCCGCTGCCGCTAGAGCCTGACGCAGTAGCGGCCGGGCGCTCCGATGTCACTGGCCAGGGCAATTCCTCAAAACTCAGCCAAAAGCGGAATCCCTACCGTCTGGGCCGCCCTCGAGTGTCCGGCCGATAAGCACTACGATCGGCCAAGCTCCTTTTCGAAGCCCTGGTACTGTTACCATCAGTCTGAGGGCACGCCTCATCCGGATTTCGCGATGGACATCTCTACTCCTGGCGCGCCGGACACTCAGCAGACCCAGATCCTCGAGCTCCCGTTCGAGCCTCTGCCGCAGTTTCGGCAAGGTGCGCTCGAGGAAACTCCAGCACGGGCCGATAATCGCGGCCAGCGAATCGGGATCCTGATTGTTGCTTACAACGCGCTAACAACTTTAAGCCATGTTTTGAAGCGCATCACGCCCGAGGTCTGGCGCAACGTTGAGCAAGTCGTAGTTTTTGACGATGCCAGCCAGGATGCCACCTATGAACTCGCCGTCGGCATTCAGACGATGACCAAGCTGCCCAAATTGCGAGTCCTGAAGCATCGCAAGAACCTCGGATACGGCGGAAACCAGAAGGCCGGGTACCGATACTTCATCGAACAGGGTTTCGATGTTGTTGTCCTGCTGCATGGGGACGGGCAATATGCGCCGGAGTTGCTGTCTCACATCTATGCGCCGCTGGTGCGCGGCGAAGCGGACGCCGTTTTCGGATCGCGCATGATGAAGGATTTCGGAGGGCCGCTGAAAGGTGGCATGCCGCTCTACAAATATCTCGGCAATCGCATGCTTACCGCGTTTGAAAATCGCGCTCTCGGGCTGCGCCTGACGGAATTTCACAGCGGCTATCGTGCGTATAACCTGCACGCGTTATCCCAAATCAAGCTGGATAACCTTACCGATGATTTCCATTTTGATACCGAAATCATCATCAAGTTGCATCACCAGAATTTTCGAATTGTGGAGGTGCCCATCCCAACCTTCTATGGCGACGAGATCTGCTATGTAAATGGGCTGAAATACGCCAAGGCGATCCTTCGCGCGGTGTATCGATACACCGAAACCGCAAGAGCGGTGCGGTCTTTCCCCGAATACGAAGAGTACTTCGTTCCATATGCGATGAAGCGCAGCCTGTATTCGGCCCATCATTATGCGGCTCGCCTGGTGGGTGCCAATCAACGAGTGCTTGAGATCGGCTGTGGCGATGGAGCATTCGGCGCGGAACTCATTCGCGCTGGTAATCGTGTGGTTGGCCTCGACTGCAAGCCCAGTGTTTCGCCGGGCGCGGGATATGCGAACGTTCTCGATTCGGATATGGAAGATGGCGTTCGCGATGCCTTGCGCGGCCCGGGTCTTGAATTCGATCGAATCCTCATTTTCGACCGGCTGGAGCACTTACGCGAACCTGGCAAACTGTTACGCGACTTGCGCACTCATTTGGCGGCGCGCGGAAAACTGATCCTTTCCGTGCCGAACGCAGTCAACGTGACGATCCGGCTGATGATGCTGTTCGGAAAATTCACTTATCGCAAGCGTGGGATTCTGGACTGGGCACATGTGCGGTTTTTCACCCGGAAGACGATTGGGAAATTGGTTGAAGAAAGCGGGTATCGAATTACCGGGCGCTATTACACCATCATGCCCATTGAACGTGTCATTCCCATGGGCCCCGGCAACCAGTTATTACGCTTCGCAAACCGGCTCCTTGGTTTCGCGACTAGGCTCGCGCCGGGATTGCTCGCCTATGAAATCGTGCTCGTAGCGGAGCGCTGAGCCGCCGCAAGAAGCGGAAGCCCATGCTGCCACTAGGGGCTTCCGCCTTTGCCCTTATTTCGTCAAGGTGTAGTGAAGGTGAAGTCTGGCCCCGTAAAGGACATCCCGGCCGAATTCGTCGCGATGACTGCGACGTGATAGGTCGTATTCGCCGATAATCCGCCCAACGGCACCGAGCAACTCGTGCCGCTTGAGGCGGAAGCGGTAGAACCGTAGCTCATCGTCGTTCCGTACTCCACTTCGCAGCTTGCCGTGCTCGGCATCGTCCAAGTGATTGTCGCTCCCGACGCGGTGACGTTGGTTGCCGCCTCGGTCAAGTACGTCTGCGGCGGAATGGTCGGTGTCGATGGAATGTCCAACGCCGGAGTCGTGAATATCATCCGGTAAGACGAATTCGTAACTCCGTTCGCATCTTTCGACTGCACATAGAAGTAGTAAGCCGTATTCGGCGACAGCCGGTAAATTGTCATGCTCGGCGCCGTCGTAGAGACGCTGGCCGAGGTGGAAGGCGAGTTGCCTTGCACGTTCGCCATGGAGTTCGAATCCAACGTGGCCCACTCGTCGTAGTTGCTGGGCGGCGTGGGACTGTATTGGCTCTCGGCGTTTTGCCCCTCGGCGGTGGTGATGAAACCAACTTTCGGGTTCGTTACCGCCTCGCTCGCGGTCCAACTGAACGTCGCTTGCGCATTCGAGTAGCCACAGTATCCCCCACTGCCGTTCCACGGCCCAAAGCAGGCGCTGTTCGAAAACCCTCCTTGCGTCGTGTCGGCTGCCGAGACGGTCACGTTCGAAAACAGCGGCCCGCTTGTAGCCATATTCGGGGTCACAAAGATCGAAATCGGTGAATAAGACGTCGCGCCGGTGGCGACATCTGTCGATTGCACGCTAAAGTGATATGCCGCAAACGGCGACAGTCCCGTCAACGTTACGCTATGTGTACTAACTCCTCCAGTGTCCGCCACCGCAGACGCGCTGCGAAGGTCGGCGGGGCCCCCATCCGTAGGCGAGTTGTAAAAGACCTGGCTCGTCGAGTTTGTAGAAGTAGTCCAGCAGATTGTTGCCTGAGTGCCAGTGCTGTTTACGCCGCACTCATAAACGTTTGTGATCACCGGGCCCGGATGAGCGAGCGTCGTAAACGTCGCGTCCGAGGAGTTGGACCGGCCGCCGTTTGCATCCACAGAGATTACCGCGTAGTGATACGTCGTGTTCGGTAGAAGACCGGTCATATAGCAACTGTGAGACGTGGTCAACGTGTCATTCTTGACCGAGGTCATCCCGTAATAGCTCGTAATGCCCCAGGTACACTGCGAGTTCGCCGGTGTACCAGTTGTCCATGTCGCCGATGCCGTGGTCGCACTCGTAGTGCTCTCTGTCACCCCTGAGGTCGCCGGCGCTGTCGTGCTGTACTCGATTGCGCCCAGATCCGGCGCGCTGCCATTGTGGTCCGCAAGATCCACCGTTGCTCCGCTGGCAAAAGTGATCGGTGAACCCACGATAAGTGTATTGGAAGGTAGACTGCTTGTATAAGTGAAACTAAGGCCTACGTATTGGCCGTTGCCAACACTGGTATTCTTTGTAAGGCTGGATAGAGAATTTCCGTAGGCACCACCCAATTCGCTAAAAATCGTGCTCTCTGGGATGATGGTGTAATTGTCGGAATACGAATCCGAGCTAGCCGCTTCTGTCGACACTTCCCAATACGTAACGCCCGGTGTAAGAGTAATCGGAGCAGGAAGGTTTGCATGCACAAAGGTCAATGCCGTGCAACCCGCCATATTTACCGTGGCGGAGCCGTTCATCAAAAAGGCGCCGGACCCGCTGAATCCTGATCCGATTCCCACTGTATGCGTCTGTGAATTGCCCGAGTAGCATCGGCGCGAAACTTGCGTCACCGTAATCGGCGTGCTTACTGTAAAGTACCCGCCCGTGTAAGTGCTCGGATTATTGGTGCGAAGCCCATATCCGCCCGAGTAGAGGAATTCACCCGAATTCGGCCCGTACCACGTCAGAATGCGAACGGGATTATTGTTGCCCACCTGAATGAGATCGCCCGGGACCATCCCCATACCGTCTGTAAACCAGTAGGGATCTGCCACCGGGACCGAGTTTGTGTTGACCCCAGCAGCTGTTGTGGTCGTTAGGTGCGCGCCCGCCCCAATTGCCGGCGAGCCGCTCTGCAATGCGAAACCCTGTGGATTTAAGGCTGACCCAGCACTGCTCCAGTTTGGGTTGGTTTGCAGAAGCCCGCTTGCATTCGCCGAATTGTTCTCCATCTGCGTGACTGTGTAATGCGCCGACGAAAAGTTAATATCGTTCGTGATGGTGCTCGTTCCGCCAATCAGCGTGTTCAGGAAGTAATTCGGCCCAGTCCAGTTCGTCCACGTTCCATCTTTATCGCCGTCGTTCCAGACCGTGTAATCCTTCACGCCGTTTGTAGAGCCAGTCCCGAATGTCGCTTGGGTTTGCGTGTTCTGATACGAAATATCGTTCGCGATTTTGGCATCCAGCAGATGGTTGTATCCGGTGTAATTAACGCTCCCGCAGCAACTATTGCTCGTCGTTACTTGGCCAATAAGCCAGGTATACCCGCCGTTATTGAAATAGTTATTGTTGTATTCTCGGACGTGGTCAACATCCCCATATCCGGCGTTGAATTGGGCATAAATATCAATGGAATTGTTATTGTTGTTGCCTCCTTGATCGGTGCAGAGGTTTTTGCGGACAACCGTGAAACTCGACTGCACTTCAAAGCAGGCCTTCGTGAAGATCACCCCTAGGCCGATATGTGCGATCCGGTTATGATCTATGAACCTTAGCGTCGTTCCCAGGTTCGTTTCGGCAAAACCTCCGCCCCAATACTGCTCAATTGTGTTGTCGGATTCGATTTGATCCGCGGTTTGGTCCAGGGCATCGCTGAAGTAATGGCCGCCGCGTGTTGCGTAATTGTTCCTGATGAGAACGTGTGACACGCCGGTCCCTGCGGACACGATCCCGTCATTAAATCCGCCCGAACCGCCCGCCGCCGTAGGTGTTCCCCATGTATCTAAGACGTTGTTTTCGATCGTGAGGCCGTTGACCTTACCTGTGACGCCCTCGCGTATAGGTTGACCGCCAAATTCACGAAACGTATTGTTTACGATCAATCCTGAAACGCCGCTGGAGCTACCGATATCGAGAGCGTTGCTTGACCAGGATCGTTCAAAAAGAATCCCGTCCAGAACGAATGGAGAATACAGCGCAAAAATGACTCCGCCTCCCGAATAATCCATAATGGGCAACTCGCCCGGATAAGCCCTGACGACGAGGGGTTGTGCCTGGCTCGAGGTGGTCGAAGCGGTGAACGCCGTTTGGTAATGGCCGCCGCGCAAGACGAACACGACCCCGGCTCCTTGCGCGGAGTTGTGTGAATTCAGGTTTTTCCACGGATTCGCGAGCGTGCCGTTCCCGGACGAGTCACTGCCGTTCGGTGAAAAGTAATAGGTAGTTCCGAGCGTCCCCGTCCCGCTGAGCGAAACGGAATGTGGCGACCCCGGTGCATTGTCAGTGATGGAGACGATGCCGGAACGCGAGCCCGCTCCCATGGGATCAAACGACAGCGAAAGCTGGCAGTATCCGCCGGCGGCCACCGATGCGCCCGTGCAGGTGTCTTCGAATAAGTACCAATCGGTGGAGTTCGTGCCCGTAATTGCAACGCTCGACACGCTGAGTGTTGCCGACCCCGTGTTCGTTACCGTGATAATTTGCGAACTCGTCAAATTTGTATGAGTCGTTGAGTCCTGGTTGACTAATTGTGTTGAGTAAGTCAGAGTTGTGGGAGACGCGGAGAGTTGAGAAGAACCAACGGGCGTAAGACTCGTGGCGCCTTCGAGACCAATCTTCCCCTGCAACTGAACACTCTGCCCAAAGCTACAGACTGCAAAGATAGCAATACCCAGTATGTACTTCATGCCAGTCGCAGCTCCCTTAGAACGCGGAAAGCGCCACGCGCTTCCAGGTATTTGCACCGATGCAAACGTAGTAATAGCTCATGTCGTTGGCCCACTGACCCGTCGTGCAGGATGCGGATGAGCTAGCAGGCGCCGCAACCGGGCCTGGTGAAATGGAAAGCTGGTCGGAGCTTACGCTCAAAATGCCGGTGCCGTCCGCGTTCGGAAGAGTCCACAGGAACGAGGTACCGATCGTCGACGGCGCCATCAGGCAAAACGACCCCGCAGGACACGTCACTGACGATCCGGCCGTAAATACCGCCGTGCCGGCTTTGCCGCTTCCTACCCCGGCGCTGATGTTCCCGGGAGTGGAAATATTTCCGCTCGAATCCGCTGTTACTTGAGAATCTTGCAAGGTGTTGCCGGTTGTGCCGTTCCAACGGGCGAAGGCGGTGTTGGTCGAAGTCGCTGGACCCGAAACGTTGCCGCTTCCACTGCCGCTGATGGCGATGGCGGCTTGCGCCGTCACTAAGCCCTTTCCATTGGTCGTGATTTGGCAAACGTGACCGCTGTCTCCACACTGACCCGGCGAAGAATTCACTGTCGCCAGCGTTGCCGTGACCGATCCCGGCCCTGTCGCGCTAATGTCGCCTGTCAATCCGGTGAGATAGTTGCCTGCGGGCTGCTTGGCGTTGAAGATTGACCAGTCGCTGTTCAGCAGAAAGCCGCTGCTAGAACTTGTGGCCTGCGGGAGCGAAACCGTTGTTCCGCTCAATGACAGCGGGGCCGAGAAAGAATAGGTGCCTGGTGAACCGCCAAGCTGCGTCCAGACATTCGTTGCAGTGCATCCGTACAAATTCATGCCCGAAACCACTGCCGAATCGAAGTAGAGTTGACCCACTTGGCAGGTGGATGGCAGAGCAGTGCCAACGGTCGTCGGGCGCGTAAAAGAGAAAGTAGAGAAATCAGGAGAATGGGATTGATTGACCAGATTGATGGTCGTCTGGCTGAATGCCGGAGCCAGGAAAATAATGACGGGTGAAATCTTCAAGAACGCGAGAAGGGATTCCAGCAAACCGGCCGTCCGATTGAATAAAATCTCGATTGTTCGTCTGGCAATTTTTATTATGCGAGAAGTGAAGCTCATTTCAGAGCAGTCGCGAGTATCGTGCAGCAATTCAGATGCTCCTTTTCCAGTTCAAGGAGAACCGATCGCGAAGGGGGACGAACCTCACCTCTTTCCCTGTGAACGCCGTGGTCGCTTGCGCAGCAACGATTTAGGGCTTCCGGATTTTCCGTCGCGTCCTGTGAACGATTCCGAAACGCTAAAATAGTACGAGCTTCATACCGTCTGTCGGTTTGCTATGGATGCCTTAGATCCCACAAAGCCGTTTCTATCGATTATTATTCCCGCTTACAACGAGCAGGCGACGCTCAGACGGGTTATCGAGAAAGTCGTAACAATTCCAAATTTGCTGGAAATCATCATCGTCGATGATTGCTCCACAGATGGAACCGGAGATATCGCAAATGCGCTCGCAACACTGCACCCTGAGGTCCGAGTAGTGCGCCACCCCCGTAATCGGGGCAAGACTCAGGCGTTGAAAACCGGCTTCGAACAAAGCACAGGCGAAATCGTCGTGGTGCAGGATGCCGACCTGGAGTACGATCCGGATGAAATTCCCGCGTTGATTCAGCCGATTGTTATCGGCCAGGCAGATGTCGTGTACGGCTCGCGCTTTCTAGTCCGCAAGGCTGCCCGCGTGCTCTATTATCACCATTACTTGGCAAATCGCGCGCTGACATTTCTCTCGGATTTATTTACTAATCTCAACCTCACCGATGTCGAAACCGGCTATAAGGCCTTTCGTGGCGAGATTATCCGGCAGATGATCATTACATCGCAAGGATTTGGATTTGAGATTGAAGTTACGGCCAAGATCGCCAAGCTGAAGTGTGCTGTCTTCGAGGCCCCCATCAGTTACTACGGACGCACGTACGAAGAAGGTAAAAAGATCGGCCTGAGCGATGGCATCGCTGCCATCTGGTATATCTTCCGCTATACTTTGCTCACCAGTTTGCAGCATTCTTACCGCGTGATACCCAGGCCCCATCAGCGCGGTCTTGAAACCGAAGTTTTGACCCGCAATGAGGCCGGCGGGCAATAAACACCGGGCGATTTCTTTAGCCCTCTTGGTAGCGCTCTGCTTTTCAGCGCTGTTGAGTGTAGCCGTTTATGGCTATCTGCAGGCCAAGCAAGACACGCACGCAAGTCTCGTCTACATATTGCTCGTTTACGCGCTCACATTACCTCTTGCGTTGCTCTACTGGCGAGCGAATCCTAGCAATTCGAATGCTCGATTCCTGTTTCCGCGCTTTGATATTCCGATCGCCGCGGCATTCCTTGTCCTCGCCGTCGGCTTTGGGTGGTTGACCGAGGTTTGGCCGCGCCTTTCAGACGAATCCGCCTATCGTTTCCAGGCGCGTATATTCGCTGCGGGAAGGTTAAAAGCTGATCCCATGCCAGGAGCGCCAAAGAATCCCATCTATACTCCGGAGGAAATTGATTTTGCGCAGACCATCCAAACCCCGACTGGGTGGTTCGCAAAATACCCTCCGTTATGGCCGCTCCTCCTTGCGCTCGGCTACTTACTCCACCTCCCATCGCTCGTCAATCCGCTTCTAGGCGCCTTGCAGTTACTCCTGGTGTGGAAATTAGCCAAGCGTTGGGGCCGCAATACGCAAGTGCTCGCCATCGTGATCATCGCAAGTTCGACTTATGCTCTGGCGATGGATGGCGGTTTTGAATCCCATGCTTCAGATGCCGTCATCGGCCTGCTGGCTCTCGGGGCCGTGTTGAAGGGCGTACACGAGAAGCGGCTCAGTTGGATCGCTATCTCGTTCCTGCTAGTCGCAGCTTCAACCGAGATCCGGCCCTATACCGGCGCGGCGTTGGGCCTTGTTTGCACGGCAATCGCCATTCGGGAATTCTGGAACTCGCGGCGCCTCCTTGCCGCGTCAATGGCAATCATTGCGGGTTGCGCCGTGATCTCGGCGGCAGCGTTCCTCATCGTGAATAAGCTCTTCACGGGCGACGCCCTGTTATCTCCCTATGCTTTATCGAACGGAGGACGAAACATCCGTGAATTAACTCTGAATCCGGCAGAGATCGTCGGCAATATTCTGCATACGTGGCGATGGGCGATTACTGACACCATTCAATTCACTTTCCCCGTGATGTTCTTTTTTGTCCTCTACGCCTGCTGGAAAGAGGCACACCTGGCGGAAGGAATTGATTTATCTTGCGCTTCTCTTCCCTGTGCTAATCGCTTTCTATGCGCTTCAAACCATGGGGTCCGGGAGCCTCTACGGAGAGCGCTTCTACTTCGAAGGATTCTGCCCGATTGCAATCGTCGCCGCTCGAGGTTTGGATTTGCTTCTCCGCAATTGGAAAGTGCAGGAGCGGAGCGTGCATGCCGCGCTCGTCGTGCTTTTCGCCTTGCAAGCCACCACGCTCGGTTTCGCCGTGCGTGACGCCGCCAGTCGGTCGCGTCCTTACAGAGAGGCCTATGATCTTTCGCATTCCTCAAGAGCCGCAACTCTTGTCTTCCTGCAAGATCACACGCCACCCTTTACATCGAAGCATGTGAATTGGAATGCCGTCGATTGGCGTCACGCCCAAAAAGTTTATTTGAACGATCCCGGACCGGCTCGCCGTGACCTGGTAGCTTGCCGTTTCGGGCGTCCGGAATATTCCGTGATACAGTACAATCCGCAAACCGGACACATGTTTCGCACAGAGGGATTCGCCGTCTGTACTTCAGTCGGCCGGAACTCTTTGTTAGATCCGTTTTAAGTTACTGCGACGCAAGTCCCAAGGGAACGGCAACCGCTTCTACCTGGTCAGCCGAGAGCAGCGAAAGCTGCACTTGTAAGTGCCCGTTTTCGGGTAAATCGATCGTCGCGCCTTGATTTTGAATGCTACGTAGGAAATCTGGATTTTGCCATAACGGCGACCAGCGCTCGACCGCATAGGCGTAATAATGCCCAGGCGGCACGTTTCTTACGACGAAACTACCGGTGGATTGCATATTCGCGAGTAAAACGCCAGACCCATCCATGGCGAGTGCTTCCGGCGCCAGAACCATCACAGTAGTCGCCGCAATCTGCGCGTTGCTTTGCAATGTACCATCCACTTCTCCCGAACCGCTTCGTAGCAGGATATCGATTTCACCGCCGCCGCCTTGACTGAGGTCGAGCCCAGTCGATGTAATATCTTGCCGATTGTAAGTGACAGACCGAACGTAAGTGCCCGATGGGCTGCTCAAAACCTGAACAACATATTGACCCGGAGCCACGTTGCCAATCTCAAAGCTGCCGTCACGCTGTACCGATGCAGTCTGGAACCGGCCGGCTATACCCGCAGCCGAAGGAAAGAGGTTCACGCGCACGCTTGACAGATTGGCATTATCCAAACCATCGATCGTGACCCGCCCCGACAAATTGATCAGCGGCACGGCGGTGAGCACAATTCCGTTTACGTCATCACCGCCTACATCAATATCTTGCTTCACTAATAATCTCGGCCGTGCTGCGAATCTGCCTTGCCCAGGGCCTGGATTATCGGTTGCGCCTGTCCCCGCGACGCTCAGCGTGTAACTGCCCGAAATGACCTTCGGAATGTCGAATGTGCCGTCTTTATTCGCAACGACGACCTTTCCAATGCCATCCGCGATGATGCTGCCTCTCGGGCCCAGGGTGACGGTAGGCCGCCGTCCGGTCGCCGCAAATCCTTCGATTCTGCCTCGAATATGATTGGCGGCCGCGCGGACAAGTTGAATTACGATTTCAGGAGAATCCTGGCCGGGCGCGAGGTCGACCGGCGTCGCATTATCAAGATCTAACGCTTTGGGATAGAAGGTTCGGACTAACTCGAGAGCAGGTTGCTCGGGCTCGCCTTTTGCATTTTCTGCGTTCGGCGCCGCAGGTTGGCCATCGGGTTCAGCCGCCAGATAGTATCTGCCCAATTGCCCAGCCTTTACGGCAAATCCGCCTTGTTCATCTGTTTTTACTTGAGATATTTGCCTCAGTTGATTCTTGCCGCGTATCAGGTAAGTTGTAAAAGCCTCAACTTGCGCGCCCTGCACTGGGTTTCCTTCGTCATCCACCACTTTCCCCCGAATCCTGCCAATTGGGGTGAGCTGAAGGGAAACATTGCTCACGCTCTGGCCGGCGTCTACATTAACTGCGGTGTGCCCTTGAGCGCCCTTCATACTGGATGTAAAATTCGACTGCGATGCCATGAGCAAATACGTCCCTGGCGCGAGGCCGTCCACTGTGAAGCTGCCATCAGCCTGCGACGTCCCGCTTTTCATCGTTGAAACCGATCCTCTCGGCCCCATGGGAATCGCCCGAACCGTTGCGCCCGAAATTCCATCGCCCGTTTCTGCATTCACTACGCGACCGTCGATCGATCCAGTGGCTTGCGCAGCGGGATCGTCCGTGGCTGGCGGCTGATTCGTTTGCGCCAAGCCGATCAGCGGCAGAACCAGCAAGAAGAAAAGGCAGCGGCACATTGCGTGTATTAACAGGATCGCGCAATTCGCGCGAGCGCGGCTATCTTGCAAATCCGCTTCGCGTCGGAGGTGGCGCTGGGGTGTGCTTGATGGCTTCGTACAGAACATCGTTTAACTGGTCGTCATCGGCCTTGTCTGCATCCGAGAAATCCATGCTCGCTGATCGCAGAGCTCCCGAAGCGTTCGCGGGATTCTGTTCAGTGATCGGCACCTTGGGCGGGATCGCGGTGTAAGGCTTCGCGTCCAGACTCGCACTAAACGTCGCAAACATGGGCCGGGCGGCAGCGTCGAACTGTGTCATCGGCCGCAGACCCAGAATCATCTCCATAGTCCGAAGAAGACTCATCTGGTTGTACATGGTCGAATCCACCATGCCGCGATGCGTGTACGGTGAAATCACCCAGGCAGGCGCGCGGTGGGAGTCCACGTGATCGGGACCATTCTGCGCGTCATCTTCGATTACAAAAAGCGCAGTCGAGCCCCACAATTTGCTGTGAGACACCGCATCCGTCACCAATCCGACGGCATAATCGTTATCCGCCACCTCGGCAAAAGGCGTCCGGTGTCCAGGCCGGGTTCCCTGGGTGTGGTCGTTTCCCAGGCGGAGAATGATGAATTGCGGTGCTTGTCCTTTGGCATCGAACTCATTCCACTCGCGAATGAATTCATGCGCCCGGTCCACATCCAGGTAATCGAGATCGAAGCCCCGGAAATTCATATCGACGAAGCGTTGAATCGCGTTGTCCCGCACCTTATCAATTTGCCTCGGTCCGGCTGCCGATTTCAGATTCGAAGTCCATTCTCCGTAATCGCGCACTGTCAGGCCAGCCTCGAGCGCGTTGTCCCATATATAGCCCGCGGGCGGAGTATTCGCCGGCTCGCCGCCTTCGAAGTCGTAATTTCTACGCCGCCTCGCGTATTCGTTCGGCCAGGTCTTCACCGTGTAATCCGGCGCAATTGCCGCTGACAGCCAGTTATGTCCTTCGGCGCTCACGTCCGAGTTTTCGTAAAAATTATCGTAAGTAATAAATTCACGGGCCAGCTGATGTAAGTTGGGCGTAACCTGCTCGCCGAATAAAGTGAGCGACTTATCGCCGTTCCCCTTCTCCAGATCGCCCAGCACCTGATCGTACGTGCGGTTTTCTTTGATGACATAGATCACGTGCTGGATCGGCGACGGGCGGTCCTCTGCGCGTGCAAACCGCAAAACCTGTTCGTCGGTCACCGGGCCGTATAGCAGTTCATCCCGGTATGGAGAATCTTCGAAAACCGTCCGCGTGTACTCAGCTAATTGCGTTTCAGTGGGCGCCTGCAGAAACGCGACCGTCCCGGTTTGAATACGCGGTATATATCCGGGAGCATCGGCTCCGCCCTCCATGCGTGGTCCGTCGGGATTAGCCCGGCTACCCAAGCCTTTGCCGTTCAACATTACCAATGCGCCGTCCTTCAACACCCGCACCGCCGTCGGATACCAGCCCGCCGGAATAAATCCGAGCACATGCGTGCGCGGGCCAGAGATGTCCGCTTCGGCGATCGCATTTGCATCCGAACAGACAACATATAAATGTTCGCCGGAGGGGTCGAGCGCCAAGGCAGAGGGCGTCATGCCTAAGGGATTCATCGGCGTCATTCCAACATTGATCGCTTCCAGCACGTTGAGCTGACCATCGTGCGTCATGCCTACTGAATACACGTTGTTCATGTTGGACGCCGCGACGAACAGGCGCGCGATATAGTTCGACGCACCTTCTTCTTCCGCAGCCGGCGGCCTTCCCAGCCACACCATGTCCGTGGGATGTGGACCGATGCGCGTTTTCGCGATGAGAGCCCCGGAATTTGCGTCGTACTGATAAATCGCCGCGTCGGCCCAGCTGCTCACCACTAACTGTCTACTGCCGGGTACTACTAAGATGCGGTAAGGACGCCGCCCACATTTCCATTGATCGATTAAGCGGCCGGATTGCAGATTAATCACCGCAATGCTGTCGTTATAAAGATCCGCCGCGTAGAGTAAGTGCGCATCTGGCGAAACGGCTACGTCGCCGATAAATGCCAGCCCTTTTTGGCCCAGATCCGGAACCGCTGGAAAATCGCGTGTTCGTGTAAGTGCGCCAGTATTAGGATTGAGAGACAGCTCATAGATGGTTGCGCTGCTTCCGCCTCCCACCCAAACTAAGTCGCCCTTCGGCGCAACCGTTAGCCCCAGCCAGCAATCCGGCAGCCGCGTGCGCCCAATCTCGTGTTTCGAGGCGATGTCGATCACGCTGATCGACGGCGGGTTGTATCCCGCATTCATCACCAGCAGATACTTCCCGTTGTGGGAGACCGCCGTGCTGAGCGGAAACGTATCTACCGGTACCTGCACACCCGCCGGCCGAATCGCCCATCCGCTGTTCAAAAGGAAACCGCCGCCGGGCAGCGGCCCTACCTGTTCCTTCGGCGCGTTCTGTGGAGCCGCTTCCTGCAAAAGCAGCGCGCCCAGAGCCGCTGCAAACAAAAACATAAATCTCATTCGGTGAACCTGTGCGCGATCGGAAATCTGCGCCCCACACCAAAAGCCTTGGGCGTAATCCGCAGGCCGGGCGCTGCCTGTTGCCGCTTGTATTCGTTCCGGTCCACTTTGCGAACCATCTCTCTCACCAGCTCTTCCGGCGCCTTTACATCTTTCGCGATCTCTGGCACGCTCTCGTATCGCTCGATGTAATCGGCCAGAATCGCATCCAGCACCTCATACTCAGGCAGGCTGTCAGTGTCCTTCTGGTCGGCACGAAGCTCGGCCGAAGGTGGTTTCGTAAACGTATGCTCGGGAATCGGCCCGGGCAGGCCCTTGCGCGTATAGCGGCAATTCGCCAGACGCGCCAGGCGATAGACCATGGTCTTCGGGACATCGCTAATCACGGCCAATCCGCCGCACATGTCGCCATAGAGCGTGCAGTAACCCACCGCAATTTCGCTCTTATTGCCGGTCGTCAGCACCAGCGAGCCGAACTTATTCGAGAGCGCCATCAGTACGACGCCGCGCAAACGCGATTGCAGGTTTTCTTCCGTCGTGTCCTGGTTGTAGCCCGCAAACAGCGGCTCCAGAGTGCGGATCATCGCCTCATACCCGCACTTGATGGGTATAATCTCGAACCGGATTCCGAGCCCTTCCGCGAGAGCGCGCGCGTCCGAAATGCTGTGCTCGGACGAATAAGGTCCTGGCATGCCGGCCCCAATTACGTTTTCCTTGCCGATCGCTTCCACCGCAATCGCCGCCACCAGCGCCGAATCGATTCCGCCGCTCAGTCCCACCAGCGCGGTGCGGAAACCGCATTTGCGAATGTAATCGCGCGTTCCGAGCACCAGCGCTTCAAACGCCGCATCGTCATCCCGCAAATGGTTCGCATGATCGTCGCCGGTGCCGCGTACGCTATCAAAAACGATCAAATCTTCGGCGAATGACTTCGCTCGCGCCGCGATATGGCCATCGCGGTTCATGGCGAAGCTCGATCCATCGAACACCAATTGATCGTTCCCACCCACCATGTGTACGTAGACCAGCGGCAGACCGAAGCGCTGGGCGGTTGCATGAAAAATGCCTTCCCTCAACTTGCGTTTGCCTATGTTCCAGGGCGAGGCGTTGATAGAAACGATCAGTTCCGCGCCTTTCTGTACCAGCTCTTCAATGGGGTCCCGCGAGTAGCGTCTCCGTTCCCAGAATTGCTTGTCGTTCCAGGCGTCTTCGCAGATGGCCAGCGCGATGCGTGTGCCCCGGATCGCGCAGATGTCCTGTGACGCCGCGGGTTCGAAGTACCGCGCCTCGTCGAACACGTCGTAGTTCGGCAGCAACATCTTGCACTGCTTGAAGACGATGCGGCCGTTATCGATGACCGCGGCAGCATTTTGCGCATGAATGGCGGAATTTCCAGGCGCTCTGGCGACGTATCCCACAATCAGCGCCACATCCAACGCCGACGATTCCCGCGCGATGCTTTCGAGCGCCTGTTCCGTGCGGTCCAGAAACGAGTGCTTCTCAACCAAGTCCCGTGGCGGATATCCTGTCAAGGCCAGCTCGGGATATGCAACCACTTCGGCTCCGGCGCGCTCGGCCTTCCGCGCAAAGTCCAGAATTTTCGCGGCATTCGCGTCCAAATCGCCAACCGTGTTGTTAATTTGGGCCAAGGCAACGCGCATAGAACTCTCATTGTATCGGCGCTTGCACGCGAATCCATCGACGAACGTCAAATGTCTAAATAGTACGTGGCTGGTGCAAATCCGCTACGCTGAAAGATAGGTGGAGGTGGACGTCATGCGTTTCATCACCCGGACTTTTCCAATAGCGGCTTTGACGCTGTTGCTTCCGGCTGCGCTGCTCGCCCAACGCGCCGTAGGCCATGGGGGCTCTGCTCACGTCGCGTCGGGTCGTGGGTTCGGTTTCGCGGCGCCTCGTGTCGGAACGGCGCCTCTCGGCCTCACACCACAAGCGGCTGGCTACACCGGAATCCGCCCTGGCGCACTCCGCTCGTATGGCGCTGGCCGGAACTACGGATCTTATCGAGTGGGCCGGAACTATTACCGTAGCTATCGTCACGTCCCCTACGCATACTTTTTTGCTCCCTATTACTATCCATCGCTCGACTATGCATCGTCGGCGTACCCGGATTACAGTTACGGCTACGATATGCCCGCAGACCCCAATGCCCAGGGAGACGTGATGGCGGAAAACATGTTGGGCGATCAGATCAACCGGCTGAGCGCCGAAGTCGATCAGTTGAGGTACGGCCAGTCGCAGCCCATGGCTCCCGCGCCTGCATCCGACCAACCGCCGCAGCCGCCCTCCCCACCGGTCACCTTGGTCTTGCGTAACGGCCAGCAATTGAGAGTACAGAACTACGCTGTCATGGGGCAGACCTTCTGGGATTTCAGCGCACAGCCCACGCAGAAGATCCCGATCGCGAATATAGACGTTGCGGCGTCCGCCAAAGCCACGATCGCTAATGGTGGCGAATTCCCGCAGCTTGAGCCGAACGCACCGAACGGCCAGTAAACTCGTTTAATCGCGAAGCGTCTTCAACACGCCCGCGATGAAACCCAGCGTATGTGCCATCCCGGCGTGCCAAGGCGAGGCGCAACTCATTTGCGGCGTGTGATCGGGAATCACGACGCCATCGAACCCGTTGTGATGAAGAATCGATACGATCCGCGACACGTCGACATCGCCATCGTCGATAAACGTCTCGCGGTAATGCGGCACTTTCCCTGTGACATTGCGAAGGTGAATATAGGCGATCCGGCCTTGTTTCGAATAGCGATCGACCGCATCGTAAACATCGCCCTCGGTCATTTCGGCCAGCGTTCCCACGCACAGCTCCAGCGCATTATTCGGCGTGCGCGCAATATCGATCAACCGCTGATACAGATACGGCTGGTAAACCAGCCGCGGCTGCTGCCGGACAAACGGCAAAGGCGGATCGTCCGGATGAGCCGCAAGCCGGACATGCGCTTCTTCCGCAGTGGGCAGCACGTCTTCCAAAAATCGAGCCAGCCTGCGCCACAGTTCCTCCGGTGAGATGGATGGCAGCGTGCCCGGCGGTGCGTTCGGGTCATAAATCATATTCCATATCGTTCCGTTCGGCACCGGCGTATCCACCGCGCCATCCATTCCCACGCTGATCGCGCCGCCTCGCGCGAACGGACCGGTCACACGCCCGCAAACTCCTGCCAGGCTGAAGTTGTATCCAAGAACCGGAATGCCTGCTTCGCCCATGCGGCGAATGATGGTCTTGACGTTCTGAATGTGCTCCGCGCGCCGCGGCCCATCGAGCAAAATATCGTGCCAGTGTGCCGGATCCAGGTTCTCTATCCCTTCGAGCACCAGCCCGGCATCCTCGATCTGCTTGCGAATCGCGTCTAATTCTTCCGTCGACCAAAGTTTTCTCGGGTCGCCCGCTACGCCCCATGGCTCGCATTTCCCGCCGGTCGGCTGATTTCCCCGTGGGTTCGACGCGCCCTGGTTGAAGTAATCGACCAGATGAATAATGAGGTGCGTGCAGCCTGCCTGCCGCGCAAAATCATAGTATTCGCGCGTCAGCATGTGACGATACAGCCCCAATCCGAGCTTCATGTCCGGCTCCCTGCCCACTGTAAGACATGCATTTTGCAAAATTGAAATAGGGAAGCACATCCGTCCGCAATGCAAAGCGAATTGTTCGAGAAAGTAACCCCGGCCTTCGAGCCGCTCGCCGAAGGTGCGGTTCTGCTGCGCGGCTTTGCGGCTCACAGCGCAAAGGAACTGATTGAAACAGTAGAAGAAATCGCCGCTCTTGCGCCCTTTCGCCACATGATCACGCCCGGTGGGCAGCGCATGTCGGTTGCCATGACGAATTGTGGGCCTTTGGGGTGGGTGAGCGACCGAAAAGGCTATCGATATGCTCCCGCCGATCCGCAAAGCGGCGATCCGTGGCCGCCAATGCCCGCGCTTTTCCTGGATCTCGCAAAAGGCGCCGCGGCTGCGGCCGGATTTGCAGATTTCATCCCCGACGCCTGCCTCATCAATCGCTATGAACCCGGTGCCAAGCTTTCTCTGCATCAGGACAAAGATGAGCAGGATGACTGGGCGCCCATCGTTTCCGTCTCACTCGGCTTGCCGGCAACGTTCTTGTGGGGCGGCTTAAGCCGGAGCGATCGTGCTCGCCGCTTCCGTCTCGAAAGTGGAGACATCGCGGTCTGGGGTGGTCCTGCGCGTTTCACCTATCACGGCATCGCGCCACTTGCCGATGGCGATCACCCGCTCACCGGCCGCACCCGCATTAATTTGACGTTTCGAAAAGCGTTCTGATGGCGGCTTTGATGGCCGATCACCGCGCAAAACCGTCAGCAATTATCGCTGATGAAGGCCAAAGCGCAGCCCCTGTGGATCACGGCAGATACAGAATCTGCCAAACCCTGGTTCTTCAGTAGACTTCTCCGCCGTCCCGCCGAGACGGCTCACATCGGAAACTGCTGCTTCCAGATCCGGAACGCCGAAGTACACAAGGAAACCCCAATTCGGATCGCCTCCATGAAGGCCGATCTTGAAGGGGGGAGTCTCATACCATCCCTCAGCGCCGTCGCCAAACGAATGAAAGTCCCAACCGAACATCCGCTCCAGGAATGCTTTCGATTTTGAAGCGTCGGAAACCCCGATTTCGATGTACGAGACTTCCGCGCCGGTTGGTGGCATGCTCGTCATCATAGCGCTTCTGGAGCGCCCAAAGTTGCCCTTTAGTGCGCAATCGCAGCGCACACCAGATCGCGCAACCGGTCCAGATCTTTCGCCAGATTCTTTCCCAAATGAACGCGCAATGCCCGCCTGTGCCGGTCCGCCAACACCTGGAAATCGCCGCGCGCCTGCGCCGCTTTCACAATGCCGAATGTGTATTTCTGCTGAGGAACAGGAAGATCGTCCGCTTCCTCGCAAGTAATCTGCAGAAACACGCCCGTATTCGGCCCGCCTTTGTAAGCTTGACCCGTACTGTGCAGGAAACGCGGGCCGAACCCCAGCACAGTCGCCACTTGTTTGGCCTCGAGGATCTCTTTCCGAATCTCCTCTAGCGTGTCTTCGTACTGCGGAAACATGGGGATATACGCGAGCAGCCCGAAGTAGTCGCCCGGCTTTAGGCGATCTACCTGTGCGCGAATCACCTCGCCCAGCGTGTCGCCGTGCTTCAGTAGCTCTTTCGCATTCGTCTCGTCCGTGAAGAGCTTGATGCCGTCCTGCTCCACAATTGGTGTTTCACTCGGTAATGACCCGCTCTTCTCAACCTCGGAAGTCAGCTCGCGCGTTACCACCTTGCTCGCTTCTACGTCCGGCTGATCGAATGGATTGATGCCGATGATCGCCCCGGCAACCGCAGTCGCAATCTCCCACTGAAAAAAAGTCTGCCCGATATCGTATGTGTCGCTTAAAACGATTCGCACCACCGGCTGTCCCGATTTTTCAATCGCTGCAACCGAAGCTTCAAGCGCCGCATCTTTGTCGCTCGCCGTCTTGATATACGCAAAAACTCGATCTTTGCCGTACTTATCCGGCTCGACCAGTGGCTCGCGATCCACCGGAATCAGCCCTTTGCCCACCTTCCCGGTTGATTCCGCCAGCAACTGTTCCAGCCACGCGCCCAAATCGTGAACCGATTTCGAACAAATCAACGTCACCTTGTCGCGTCCGAATTTCGCCGCCGCCGTTCCTAAAATCAGCCCCAGCGACACACCGGGATTCTTCAACGCGCTCGAATTCTTGCACGCCTCGACCATCAATGACGTGCGCTTCAGCAGCTTTTCCGTATCAAGCCCTATCGCCGCATGTGGAACCAGACCGAAATCCGATAGCGCCGAATATCGTCCGCCAATGCTCGCCACCCCGTGATACAAACTTCGGAACCCAAGCTTCGCGGCAACGCCTTCCATCTTCGATCCCGGATCGGTCACCGCGATAAAGTGATGCGCCGCCCGGTCGCCGATCGCCTTCTTCGCTTCATCGAAGAAGTACTGCATATAAATGTTAGGCTCGAGCGTCGTCCCCGATTTGCTCGACACGCAGAACAGAGTGCGTGCCGGATCGATCTTCGCCCGCATGCTGCGGATGTAAGCCGGGTCGGTGGAATCGAGCACCAGCAATTCGGGCGACCCCGCCTGTTTCCCGAACGTTACGCTGAAGACTTCCGGAGCCAGGCTCGATCCGCCCATCCCCAGCAGCAGCATGTGCGTAAAACCGTCCTCGCGGATCTCCGCGCTGAGCGCCTTGAATTTCGAAACGTTCGCCAGTTGCTGGTCCACAATGTCCAACCATCCCAGCCACTTGCTCTCATCCTTGTTGGTCCACAGCGAGGCGTCTTTCTTCCACAGCCGCTCGGTGTTTTTGCTCGAATCCCAGCTCTTTTGCGCCTCCGAAACGGCTTTTTGCAAATTCCCGGGCAGTGCGAACGAAAAACCTTCAATGTCTGTTGCAGTCTGCGTGTTACTAGCGGAACTCATTTTGCTCGATCCCTTTCACCTTGTTGAGACGCCGCACATGGCGCTCTTCATTGCTGAATTTCGCTTTCAGATAGGCTTCCACCGCGTCTTGCGCCATCATCGGCCCGATGATTCGGGCCCCGAGCACCAGGACGTTCATATCGTCGTGTTCCACGCCTTGGTGCGCCGAATAATGGTCGTGACACAAGCCGGCGCGTATTCCCTTAAATTTATTCGCGGCAACCGAAACACCCACCCCGCTTCCGCAAACCAGGATGCCGCGCTCGGCCTGGCCCGAACGGATGTCCTCGGCCACGAGAATCGCGTAATCGGGATAATCGTCCGGTTTGTCCGGCTCGAAAGTCCCTACGTCGTGAACGCTATGCCCAAGCTTCTCGATAAAATCGATCAGCTCTTTTTTCATCTCGTATCCGGCGTGATCGGCTCCAATCGAAATCTTCATTGCGACATTGATTAGCTTATCGCGCGGCCCGGTCTGCAGGGCTCCTTTTAACACCCGCGGCGGAGCACCACGGTCGCATTCAGCCCGCCGAAGGCAAACGTGTTTGAGACCGCAATCTCGATTTCTGCTTTGCGAGCGCAGTTGGGAACCACATCTAAGTCGCACGCCGGATCGCGAACTGTGAAGTTGGCTGTCGGCGGCACCAGCCCCGATCGCAGCGCCATGAGAGTCGCGATCGCTTCCACCGCGCCCGCGGCTCCCAGCGTATGGCCGTGCATCGATTTTGTAGAACTCACGAGCAATCGTCCGGCGTGCTCTCCAAAAACGCGTCGGATGGCCTGCGTTTCGATTGCATCGTTGGTCTGCGTGCCCGTCCCGTGCGCGTTAATATAGTCGACCTGCTCCGCTCGAATGCCCGCATCTTGAAGCGCCCAGCGCATCGATTTTACAGGGCCTTCGACGCACGGCTGCGTGATGTGATGCGCATCGGAACTCATGCCGAATCCGATAATCTCGCCTAGAATTTTCGCCCCGCGCGCGTGCGCGTGCTCCCAATCTTCGAGCACCAGCATGCCCGCCCCTTCTCCGAGCGAGAGCCCCTTGCGATCCGCTGAAAACGGCCGGCACGCCTCGGGCGCAACCACACGCATCGCTTCCCACGCCCGCAGCAATCCTTCGGCGAAGACGGCCTCGCTGCCGCCCGCGATCGCCGCTGTCATCTGCCCATTGCGGACCATCCAGAACGCCTGCCCTAACGCATGATTCGAAGAAGAGCACGCCGTCGCTACCGTGTAACCCGGTCCCTGGATGCCAAACTCCATTGCGATCCGGCTCGCGCCCGCATTCGCCATCGTGCGCGGAATCGTTAAAGGCGCGACCCGCGGATTCTTCTCCCCGTACAGGCGCTTGTATCCTTCTTCTTCCGTGAATTGCCCGCCCACGCTGGTTCCGGTCACCACGGCAGTGCGATCCACCAGCTCGCCCTCAAAACTCAGGCCGCTCTGCGCGACCGCCTCCCGCGCCGCGACTACGGCGAGCTGCGCAAATCGTTCCAGCAGGATGAGGTCTCGCTCCGTAAAGTGTGCGGAGGCATCGAAACCGCGAGCTTCGGCGCCATGGCTGAATTTATAAGGAGGAGTTCCGCGGTCCGACAACGGCAATATTCGGCATTCGCCCGCCGCCAGCCGCTTCCAACACTCCGAAACCGTGTTCCCTAATGCGCAAACCAGTCCGAGCCCAGTAACTGCGACCCGTCTCACGCAGCACCCGGCGGTGCAGCGGCCTCTTTCTGCATAAGCAATTGATGCACACCCGCCACCGTTTCACGCACGGAATGCAGATTTTGCACTCCTTCATCGGGAATGCTGATGCCGAACTTGTCTTCCAGCGCGAAGACAATGTTAATTCCATCGAGCGAATCGATTTTCAACTCCTCAAACGTACTGTCCAGGGAAATGTTTTCCGGAGGGATGCGCTGGGTCTGGGCGATAACGCGAATTACCTGTGAACTCAGGTCCTCCGCTTCGGATGGCTCGGGCATGTTGTCGTCGGAATCATGATAACTCCAGCTCTAAGCTAATTCCGGAAATCCGCGCGACCGAAAAAAAAGGCCGAGTGGCGGTAAACCACTCGGCCGGAAGAACACCGGAGCAGGCCGGAGTGACCTCTCCGGTTGAGTGCGGGAGCTAACTAGTTGAGCAGGCCGCCGTGCCCCAGGCAGCCGATTTCCCAGCCGGACATGCGGTATTTCGCAAGCATGGGGGGCAGGAGGAAATCTAAAATATTGGGCTTCGCCGATCGGAAGCAACAAGGGGCCGAAATGATCGGAATCGCATCCTTATACGCCAGCAAGGTCAGGTTCCCAGGCTCGACTGGGGCCAAAAAGCGCTCCACCTGAGCTCCTAATCGAACCAGTGAACGGCCAATTACATCTTCCGGCCCAGCGGGCGCCGTGGTCGAGGCCACCAGCACTGCATGCGGCTTCGCACGAAGTAAATGTTCGAGCGACCGCGTGACTTGGCCTTCCTCTTCAACACAGGAGAGCGCGTACCGCAAGCTGGCCCCGAAACGCTCGAGCCGCGTATGCACGACATTTTCAAACAACGCCCGCGCGCGATCCCCCTGCACCGGATCCGTATATAGAATCGCGACGCTCGGATTGCGAATCGGTCTGGCCTGTAGAATGGCGCCGCGTTCATTCAACATAGATACGACGGTCTCAAGCTGAGCTTTCGCCACCGCAAACGGCGCGCTTTTCACCGTCGCGATGCGCTCACCCGCTCTGGCATACCGGTAATTTGACACCGTCGCGATCACCAGGCTGCTGGTGCAATTGATCTGCTTCAACAGCTCGTCGTCCACTAAGGAGCAGCAGTCTTGAGTCGCCATCAGATTGGCTCGGCCTCCCGCAGCCAGCCTGATTTCGACTGACCCGCAGCACATCGCCTGCGCAACCGCCATGACTGCTTCGTCTTCGCCAACCTCGCCTTCCTCCAACTCCGTGACCCAAACTTGCCTCATGCCCTCGGTCTGGAGGAGGCGGATATCTTCGTCACTCAAAACGTGACCTTTAGCCAGCAGCTTTCGCCCTCCTGGCCGGAAAATAGTACAACAAAGAATTCGGCCCGCAGATTCTTGAATGTCCATTGTTAATGCGCGCACCGGTTCCTCCTTCCAATACCCACGTCCTTGGGGTAATCCCTTGGTACTAGGAACGACCTAGTACTCGGTACGTGTGGTACTGAGTATACTGGTACCCACCCGAGGAATCCAGTAGAAAATTCAATTGATTTGCACTTTTTACACACATCTCTAGTGGGATTAATGGAGTTTGCCGGTCAATCCGCGTTTTAAGCGCGCTTCGGCATCGTTTCAAGTACGGTTAATTCGGCTCCTAATCCCAGAAACGTGCGCTGCGTGGCCCCCGCTGCGGATTTAAGCCGTTTCAGAACTGCGGCTTCATCGCAGTGATTGAATTTCGGACATCGCAGGCAATCTTTCCAAACCTTCAGCGGTAACTCACCGCGCTCGACTGGGCAAAAGCCGAGCTTTGCGAAAAATTCAGGCACATATGTAAACGCGAACATCGCTTCCAGGTCGTTTTCTCGCGCTTCCTTCTCGAGTGCGTCCACCACGGCGCGGCCAATTCCCAGGCGTTTAGCTTCCGGCAGCACCGCCAACGAGCGCACTTCCGCTGCAGTTGGCGTATAAAAGTGCAGCGCCCCGCATCCAAGCAGCACGTGGTCCCGGTATACAACCGAGAAATCGCGGATATTCTCCGACATTTCAAATTCGGTTCTAGGCAGCATAATTCCGTTCGCAGCGTAGGAATTGATGACCGCCAGCAGATTCGGGATGTCCTTCATACCGGCTTTGCGGACCGTGAGACCCCGATGCATCATGCCGTCGCGCTCCGTTCGGGAGTCGGCCCCCCCGAAACCCGTGTACCGGCGTCTTCACCTGCCATTACCCGGCGGCAAACGTCCGCTTCGTGCCCGGGCGCAATTCTCACTTCCGCGATCCCAGCCTGCAGCGCCACAGCCGCCGCTTTGAGCTTGGCCTGCATGCCGCCCCTTGCCACGCCCGACGAGGTCAGTTCGGCAATTTCATCCAGGCAAATGGACGGCAGAATCTCGCCGTGCTTGCCCCGGACTCCATCCACATCTGTTAAGAACAACAGTTTCTCTGCTCGCCAGCCGATCGCGCAGGAAACCGCCATCTGGTCCGCATTTACGTTATAGATGTTGCCTTCGCGGTCTCCCGCAATACAAGCGACGACCGGCAGATACCCTGCATTGACGAGCAGTTTCAGCAGCCGGGCGTCCGTCCGTTCCGGCTTTCCCACAAACCCAAGCGACGAATTGAGTTGAGTCGCAATCGTAAGCCCGCCGTCCACTCCCGATAACCCGACCGCCGGAGTCCCAGCCGCAACAATCGCCGCCACCAGGCGCTTGTTCATACCGCCTGCAATCACCTGTGTCACCGCCTCGATCACCGGCTCATCGGACACCCGCAGCCCATTCACAAATTCGCTGCTCACGCCTCTCTCTTCGAGGAATTGCGTGGTCTGCTTGCCGCCCCCGTGCACCACAACCAGTTCGTGTTCGCGTGCAGTTTCCGCCAATTGGCGTGCAATTTCGGCGACAGGCATCCTGGCGTTCGAGGATCGTGCCCCCGATCTTGATCACCAGCCGCACAGCAGCGCCTCCGTCTCTGGAAATCCAAGCATCAGGTTCATGTTTTGAACCGCCTGACCTGCTGCGCCTTTACCGAGATTATCGATCGCCGCCACAATCACCGCCCGCTGGCTATCGGCATCGAAAACGAAACCAATGTCGCAGAAATTTGTCCGCAGCACAGAGCGTAAATCCGGCGTCTTCCCGGGCGCGTAGAACCGCACGAACGGCTCATCGCTGTATGCTTCCTCGTAAATCGAGAGCAAATCCACGGATTTCTCCACCCGCACGGTTCGCACATAGATGGTCTCCAGAATCCCGCGTTCTACCGGCAACAGGTGCGCCGTAAAGGTTAATTCCCGTTCGCCGACACCCGAATTCTGGAGGATTTCTGGTACGTGCCGGTGTTCGAGTATCGCGTAGGCGTTGAAATTCCCCGCCACTTCGCAAAAACTGGTCCGAAGCGATGCCTTCCGTCCCGCCCCGCTCACTCCCGATTTCGCGTCACAAATGATTCCCCGGCTCCGATCCAACACCTGCCCGTTAATCAATGGCCGTATGGCCAGGTTCGCCGCTGTTGGATAACAACCCGGGTTTGCAACCAGCTTCGCCGCCGGAATCCGGTCGCGATAAAACTCCGGCAGCCCGTACACCGCTTCGTTCAACAGACTTGGAGCGGTATGCCGCTCCTTGTACCACTGCGAATAGATCTCAGGATCCTGCAACCGGAAAGCGCCGCTCAGGTCGATCACTTTCATGCCCGATTCCAGGATTGCTGGCGCCAGCTCGATCGAAACCTCGGCCGGCGTAGCCAAAAACACCAGTTCCAATCCCTCCTGGCGGATGGAACCCGGGTCGCTTTGGATGATCTTGGGAGGTTGCTGACCGAGCGGCGCGCTCCGGAACTCGCTTTCACCGCGATGTTCCAGCAAAACCGCTTCGACGCCGGGATGCCGCGCTAAAATCCGTACCAGTTCCCCGCCGCTATAGCCCCGGAAGCCTACGACGCCCACGCAGCGCCGCTGTGTGTAATTATTCACAGCAATGAATAATTATACTATGCCTGTTCGCTGGTCGAGCGGGCCGCCAGATCGCCGATAATCGGCACCCGTACGTCCTGTTCCTGGGCAGCTTTGACCAGCAGATAAATCCAGCAGATAAAGACCGCGACCTTCAACATGCCAACAATCAGATGCTCCACCCCGAAACCTGGAAAACCCGTAAACAGCAGCGTCGGAGCGGCCGCGCTGATAATCAGCCACGCTACAAAAAGGTACAACGACTGGAAGGCGTTGAATCGCACGCGTGCGTTCCGCCGGTATTTATGAGATGCCAGGAAAATGATCGCGGGGATGATGCCGAAAACAGGGATGTAGCACAGAATCGAGGCAGTCCTGTCGCTCAAGCCATCCAGAAAATCTGTATATTGCTGCGCGTAACGCGGCTGCGGCGCTCCGCAGTTGTAGCAGAATGCCGCGCCTTCGCCCACGTTCGTTCCGCAGTTGGTGCAAAAAGCCAATTTCAGGCTCCGTTCCTTCGATTCCTATATAGCAATACGCCAAAGCCGCTCGTGCTGTTCCCCCGCACCCGCGTACGCTCTGTTAGCATCGAAGTCGGATGCGCGCGGTTCTGGGTGCACTCATCTTCAGTTGCTTATGTCATGCCTCGGAGAAGCCGCTCCAAATTTTTGTGGTGGACGTGGAAGGCGGCCAAGCGACCCTATTCGTTACGCCCCGCCACGAGTCGCTTCTGATCGACACCGGTTGGGGCTACCACGCCTATCGCGATGCGAATCGGATTGCCGCTGTGGCGAAACTCGCCGGCATTAAACGAATTGATTGCCTCGTAATCACGCATTATCACGCGGATCACGTCGGCGGCGTCCCGCAACTCGTCTCGAAGTTGCCCGTCCGCACATTCATCGACCACGGCCCGAACCGGGAAAATTCAAATTCCATCAATCACCTGGTCTCCGAGTACCAGGCCGCCATCGACGGATCGAATCACATCGTGGCCAAACCGGGTGATAAGCTGCCCATCTCGGGCCTGGATGCAGTGGTTGTCAGCTCCGACGGCAATCTCATCCAACAGCCGCTGTCCGGCGCTGGTCAAGCAAATCCATTCTGTTCCGGCGTGCCGCACAAAGGCGCCGATCCTAGCGAAAACGCGCGCTCCGTCGGCACGGTGCTGACCTTTGGCAAGCTCCGCATCGTCGATTTGGGCGACCTCACCTGGGACAAAGAGCTTGAATTAATGTGCCCGGTGAATAAAATTGGTCACGCCGATATCTTAATCGTTTCGCACCACGGTATTGACTTGAGCAACAGCCCTGCCCTGGTGCATGCGCTCGCCCCGCGCGTGGCCCTCTTCGATAACGGAGCGAAAAAGGGTGCAACCGCTTCGGCTTGGGATGTCGTAAAATCGTCGCCCGGACTGGAAGGCATTTGGCAGTTGCACTTCGCCGATGCAAATGGTCAGGAGCACAACGCGGCGGACCCATTTATCGCCAACGTGACCGAGGCCGATACGGGCTATTATTTGAAAGTAACCGCGCACGAAGACGGTAGCTTCGAAGTTTACAATCCGAGGAATAAACTTTCGAAGAATTACCCCGCTAAATAGTATCCACATCAGTATCAACTGACATACGGGAGTGGGAAATGCCATCTGCCAAGTATGAACTCGCGATCGATGCCGAAGCTGGCTTGAAGGAGGATCTCGCCAACGCGCTCAAAGCCGGTCTTTCGAAGCTGGGACAGAAAGAAATTCCTTGTTCCTATCTTTACGACGAGTTGGGTTCTGCTCTCTTTGAAGCCATTACTCTGCTTCCGGAATATGGCGTCACGCGCGCCGAAAGCAGGCTGCTGCACCGGCATGCCGGCTCCATCGCCGCAATGCTTCCATACACCCGATCGGTGCTCGAGCTCGGCAGCGGCAGCGCCTCTAAAACGCGAGTGCTCCTAGAAGCTTTCGGCTCCCGCGGGCGAGTGACGTATCTGCCCATCGACGTGTCAGATTACGCATTGAAAAGCTGCACGCGTGCGTTAACCGATGTCCCAGGCCTCCGAGTCCAACCCATCAACCGGTCCTATTTAGAAGGACTAGAGTTCGCGCGCTCCGCGCATCGCGATGGTTTTCCCAAGCTCGTCTTATTTCTCGGTGGCACGATTGGAAACTTTCACCGGCCGGATGCGGTTGCTTTCCTGCGCTCCATCCGCGAAGAATTAACTCCCGGCGACGCCTTCCTCTTGGGCGCCGATCTCGACAAACCCGCGTCTTTGCTGCTTCCAGCCTATGACGATCCCGTCGGCCTCACCGCGGCCTTCAATCTGAACCTCTTGGCGCACCTGAATCGCGCCGTCGATGCCGATTTCGATGTGAAGAGCTTCTCGCACGAGGCGCGTTTCAACAAACGCGAGCGCCGTATCGAGATGCACCTTCGCTCCCAGCGGCGTCAGACGGTCCATATCGCGGCCGCTGACTTACAGGTTCAAATCGGAAAAGGGGAGACGCTTTGGACCGAATCGAGCTATCGTTACAGCGTCGAAGAACTCCGCGCCTTAGCGCCCAATACCGGCTTCCGCGAAGCCGTCACGTGGATAGACGAGGAGTGGCCTTTTGCATCCACGCTCTGGATTTCTGAACCTTGAGCAACCTGTCCGTAGCGCTTGACGGCGAGCACCTGACCATCGAAAACCTGGTTCGTATTGCACGCGATCCGGCCGCTCGCGTCGAAATTTTCCCTGCCGCGCTGGATCGTGTGGAGCGCAACGCCGCCGTTGTGCGCAGCATCGTCGAAAATTACGAAAAGGACCCGGAGCCCGTGACCGATTACGGCGTAACCACGGGCTTCGGTCAATTCAAGCACATCGCAATCAGCCCCCAGTCGATGCGTGACTTACAAATAAATATCTTGGAAAGTCACTGTGTGGGTGTTGGCGAAAATCTTGATCCAAACGACCTGAGTAACTACTATCCCGCTGAAGTAATTCGAGCGGTGATCGCGTTACGCCTCAATACATTCCTGGCGGGTCACTCGGGCGTACGGCCCTGGCTCGCCGAAGTGCTCTGCGGCATGCTGCATCGGCGCGTGATCCCTCTGGTCCCGCTTCGCGGATCGGTCGGTTCCAGCGGCGATCTCGCCCCTCTCGCCCATCTATTCGTCTGGTTAACCGAAAACGGCCGTAAGTCAGCGCGATTTTATCAATGGCCCGCCGAGGGCCAGCCTATTCGCATTGAAGATAACTCGCAAGCGCTCCCCGCTCTCCTCGGTCTGAATTTATCGAAATGCCCGCTCGAGCCGAAAGAAGGTCTTGCGCTTACCAATGGCGCAACATTTTCCGCAGCATTGCTCGCATTAGCCGTGCATGATGCCTCGAGTCTTTCCGATACCGCCGATACCGCTGCGGGGTTGGCGGCCGAAGCGATGCTGGGCTGTGCTCGCGCCTTCGATGACAAGATTCACCAGGCTCGCAGGCAGCGCGGCCAGATCGAATCCGCATCGCGCCTCCGCGCCTTGCTCACCGGCAGCAAGCTTCTCGAACGCGCCGAAGAAGTCCAAGATCCATATTCCATTCGTTGCGCGCCCGCCGTTCACGGCGCCAGCCGCGATACCATCCGCTTCGTGCGCGATATTGTCGAGCGCGAAATCAATTGCGCGGCTGATAACCCGCTGTTCTTCAATGAAGACGAAGAGAAAGCCTGGGACTGTAACTTTACTGCGAGTTGGCCGTGGCGCCGCGAGAAGCGCTTCGAGCCTCGCCACAAACCATCGCCTGACTATGATGGCAGTAGACGCCGTTCTTACTCGGCTTGTAACTTCCATGGCCAGCCTCTTGCGCTTGCCGCTGACTTTCTGGCCATCGCGCTCGCCGAGCTGGCAAATATCTCTGAGCGCCGCACCCAGTTACTCATGGATAAGAATCACAATCGAGGCCTGCCGGCCAACTTAATCCCAAACGCCGGCGTCAATTCCGGTTTCATGCTCGCGCAGTATTGCGCAGCCAGCTTGGTTTCTGAAAATAAAGTACTCACTCATCCCGCAAGCGTCGATTCCATCCCAACTTCTTCCGGCACCGAAGATCACAACTCCATGGCCCCCATCGCCGGCCGCAAGCTGCGCACGGTTCTCGCCAATACCCGCCACGCGCTCGCCATTGAGCTGATGATCGCCGCCCAGGCAGTTGAATGGGCTACCCTGTTTGAAAAACTTATCGAAGACGAATCGAACGGCATTCTTTCCCCCGATGGGAAAGAGTATCTCCGCTTTCTCCGCGAGTGGAACTCCGAAAAGCAGCGGCTGAATGCGCGACGGCAGTTAGAATCCATCGAAAATCAAGGCCGCATCGAGCGAAGCCTGTTCGAAGAGTGGACCCGGCCGGCCAATCGCAACTCGATCGCAGGCCAGCTAGGGCAGGGAACTGCTCCTGCCTATCTCGCGATCCGCGAAAGCATCGAGCCCATGATCGAAGACCGCATTTTGGAACACGATATCCGCCGTGTCGCGCAATTGCTTGACCCGGGAACAGACCGCATCGCGGCCTTGCAGAGCCGGCTCGAATCGATCGCACGATAAAATCGTGGTTTCATGCCAGACCAGCAGCTACGGATCGGCATTCCCAAAGGCAGTTTGCAGGAATCCACCGTATCTTTATTCGCGCGCGCCGGCTTTTCCTTCTATGGCTCGGAGCGCTCGCTGTGGCTCGGTTCGTCCGACCCGGAACTAAAGCCCGTTCTTCTGCGCCCGCAGGAAATTCCGCGGTATGTCTCCGATGGCAGCCTCGATTGCGGCCTCGCCGGCTGGGACTGGATCTCCGAAGCTGTGGAAGACGGCCTTCCCCTCGAAACCCTGCACGAGTTAGCCGAGCTTTGTTATTCGAAACGTACCTTCCGCCCCATCCGCTGGGTGCTCGCAGTGAAAAAGGACGGCCCCTATAACTCCATCTACGATCTGCAAAGCATCGGCGGCGCCGAAAAACGCATCTCGACCGAACTCGTCAAAATCACTGAGCGCTGGCTCGCGAGTAAACGAATTATCGGCAAAGTCAGCTTCTCCTGGGGCGCAACCGAGGCGAAAGTCGGCGAATTCGCCGACGCCATCGTCGACGCCACTGAAACCGGCGCATCGCTCGAATCGAACGGTCTCAAAATCTTGGACACCGTGTTCACCTCAACCACGCGTTTCTTCACCAACAAAGAAGCCTATCGGCGAAATGGTTGGAAGCGCACAAAACTGGACGGCATTTCGCTTCTACTGACCAGTTGCCTGCAGGCGGAAGTAAAAGAATCCGTTCGCGTCGTGGCGGGCGTCGACGATTTGGCCATCCTGGAGCCGCTCATTCCCAGCGACGCAAGTTACACCGTTTCCCACAGTCAGGACGGCAACGGAATCATCGATGTAGTGATTCAAAAAGCCGCCGCCCGCGAGCTGATTCCGCGTCTCGCACGCAACGGCGCGCTCCGGATAACCACCAGTCCCGTTGGTATACTTTATGAATAATGCCAGCGCTGGGATAGCTCAGTTGGCTAGAGCGTCTGACTGTGGATCAGAAGGTCACGGGTTCGAACCCCGTTCCCAGTACCATTTCTCTATTCAACGGTAGCGAACGGCCGCTGAATTTCCTTCAACCAGCCTATGGCCGCAACCCACACATCTCAAAAGCCGCTGGTCCCCGCGCAAACGCTCAAAGGCTATCGCGACATACTTCCCGAAGAGCTCATCTTCCAGAACGGTCTGATCGAAAAAATCCGTCACGTTTTGGAGTTATACGGCTTCCTGCCTCTCGATACTCCTTGCGTCGAGTACTTGACCACCCTAACAGGAACCGGCGGCGAGGAAACAGAGAAAGACATTATCCGTTTTAAGAGCCGCGAAGGCGAAGATGTCGGCCTGCGTTTCGATCTCACCGTCCCGTTTGCGCGTCTCCTCGCGCAGTATCCAGAGCAACTGCGCCTTCCTTTTCGCCGCTACCAACTCGCCCCCGTGTTCCGCAACGACAAGCCCGGCGAGGGCCGATACCGCCAGTTCCGACAGTTCGATTTCGATGCCGCGGGATCGGAATCGGTCGCCGTTGATGCCGAAATTGTTGCTGTCACTTGCGATGTCTTAAAAGCTGCAGGCCTGCGGAACGACGCGCAAGACCAGCAGTTTCAGGTCCGCGTCAATAATCGCAAGATTCTCGAGTTGGTTATGCGCGCCGCCGGAGTGCAGGATTTCGAAACTCAGCGCCGCGCCCTTCGAGTCATCGACAAGCTGCTCAAAATCGGCGAGCAGAACGTGCGTCGCGAGCTCGGCCGCGGGCGCATGGACGAATCGGGCGACACGATTCGCGGCGTCGGGCTTTCGGAAGCCGCAATCGACAAGATCATGCGGCTGATTCTCATCACCGCGCCGACGCGCGCAGGCGTCATCGATGCGCTCGCGAGCGAATTGCCGCACGGAGACGGCAACCAAGTTGACTCGAACCAAGTACTCGAAGATATGCGCCAGCTCGATCGCTGCCTCGAAGCACAGGGGGTTTCGGAGCGCGACGCCGTCTTCTATCCGAGCCTCGCCCGCGGTCTCGACTATTACACCGGCCCGATTTTCGAAGCCTATGTCGTAGACGCTCCCGATCTCGGCGCAGTCATTGGCGGCGGCCGTTATGACCAGCTGGTCGATCGCTTCCTTGAAAAGAAGATTCCCGCCACAGGCGCATCCTTCGGGCTCGATCGCTTCACCGCGGCCTTGAAACGCCTCCATAAAGGAGGCGCTGCCGGCACCATCACGCAAGTCCTCGTCCTTTCCATGGCAGGTGTCGCTCCAGCGCACCTTTTGAAGATCGCGAACATGCTCCGCGCCGAAGACATCGCAACCGAAGTGTATTTCGGCGACCCGCGCGCCCGCTTGAGCGATCAACTTTCAGCCGCGAATCTCCGCGGCGTCCCCGTTGCGGTCATCATCGGTCCCGACGAGCAGCAGGCGAACACAGCATCGGTCAAAGATCTCCAAGCTGGATTAGCTTCCCGCGCCGGCATCGAAGATCGCGCTGCCTTTCGGAAGGCGGGCAAAGCAGGGCAGGTCACGGTTTCGCTCGATGAACTCGCCGCCACTGTGAAATCCCTTCTTCGTTGATTCCATGCCGCCGAGAATTATCGTCGACGCGAATGTTCTGGTTTCCGCTTACGGCGCGGGCGGCGAAATTCGCAGGCTGTGGTGCGATTCGTTGCGCGATTACAAAATCGTCATCTCGCCCGAAATATTCATCGAAGTAGAATCGCGTCTCCGCAACGGCGAATTCACGCTCTCCGCCGCCGACATCAAATCTGCTCTCAAAGACATCGCGGCTCGATGCGAAGTTGTGCGGCCCAACCCGCAACCGGAAACAACCACCAGCCTCGCTGCATTGCATCTCGCGCGGCACGAGTTCTCCGACGGTCGTTCTCCCGCTTTCCTGCTTACCACGGTCGATCACCTCGCCGCCCTAGCCGAACTCGAAGGCTGCAAAATCGTCTCCATCGAAGAGTTCTGTAATTCGCTGAGGCAACTGCACGCTACCTAGCCGTTCTTGTAGACTCCTCTTGTGAGACTCACTGCCTTTCTGCTGGTTATCGCCGCAGCCGCGTTCGCGGCCGATCAAACTGTCGACATCTACTCGACCAAAGACTTAGCCGTAGTCCGTACCAAGCTCGCGCAAAAAGGCGCGCCCTTCGCCGCCCAGGACCTCGCGCGTTACGGCAATCACTACACCATGCTCGCGTTTCGAAAAGCCACTGGATCCGCTGAGGTCCATCAGCACGAAGCCGACATCTTGATCGTTGAAAGCGGAGACGCCACGCTCGTCACCGGCGGCAAGCTCGTCAACGGCCGCGTGCAAAAGCCGGGCGAGATTCGTGGGACCTCCATCGATGGCGGCGAACGTCATCCCGTGACGCCCGGCGACATCATCCATATTCCGGCCGGCGTTCCGCACCAGTTTCTGATTGACAAAGGCAAGCCCTTCGCGTATTTCGTACTGAAAGTGACCGGCCAATAAATGGTCGCCGCATGGGCGCTGACCCTTTTGGCATTCGCCGGAATCGTCATCGGCCTCTTCCTCGGCGATTCTGCCCGTTTATCCGACCACCTCGCCGCAGCCGCGGGCGGTCTGCTGTTCGGCATTTCGCTCTTCTTGGTAATTCCGGAAATCGCCGAAGCTTCCGGCTGGCTTGCGGCCATCTTGCTCGCCATCGCGGCCTGTTGCGCGCTTATTGCTTTGGACCGCTTGCTCATCCACACCGGCCACTCGCCGCGTCACGGGGTCATCGGTCCATTGCTCGCCGCCGCCGCGCTGCATAGCTCTTTCGATGGCTGGAGCGTTCGCGCGCTCTCGCTTCAACCCGTCGCCGACATCGCAGTACCCCTCGGCCTCGCCCTGCACAAGTTTCCCGAAGGCATGGCCCTAGGCTGGATCGCTGGCAGGTCCTTCTCGAGCAGCTTGAAAGCGGCAGCTATCTGCGGCACTGTGGAAGCAATGACGCTCGCCGGCGCATTCGTCGAGCCCCGCGCCAATCAATCCGGCATCGCGGCGTTCGGGCCTTGGTGGGGTGCGATCGTGCTGGCCATTGTCGCCGGGGGTTTTCTATTCCTCGGCGTCCATGCCCTCATCCCCGCGCGCACCCGGCCCGGCGTCATCCCCGTCTTCGTCGCGACCCTCGCCACGGTCGGCGGCATCGCCCTCGTGCGCGGATTTTAATTCGATTCGATCACGGCCCCGCGAACCGTCACTTCAAGCCTAGCCGAATTCGCTGGAAGTTCCAGGGTTCGCGGCCGGAGGCCGAGAGCAACTCGAATCGGCCTTTGCGCCACGGCACGCTAACGAAATAGCTCAATGTTCCATAGAGCCCGATACATGCAAGCGAAACCGCAGTGAGCGCGAAGATCGTCAGCCGCATCGTGCGCAGGCGATTTCTGCGAAGCTATCGCAGAGATGGTCGGAAAGCGGCGAGATGTGGTAAACGGATCGCGCCGGCTCGATCGAGTGAATTTTTGGGGCTGCGTTTCGGCCATCGCCAACGGCGCGCAACTCGTCGAGTGTGCGTTCGACTCGGGCAATGAGCTTCTTGTACTCGGCAGTTTCACCCCAATTGCCGCTCACCCGCAGCGCCGACCATCGTGTACGAATATTTTTCAACCCTCAGGCGCTTGCCCACCGCATTCAGATCTGCGTTAGACCGGCCTCGCCAAAAGCCATCGCTAATCAGCACGCCCTTGGGCCCGCCGAAATGCTCTTCGTCAGGCGTGAAATCGCGGGCAAGCGCAGGAGAAACTCCCCACAACTCCAGAAGGCGCGGCGCGACGAAAGCTTCCGTCACTTTCTCCGGCTGAGGCCCTGAACGCTCCGAAGCATCGTTCGTATACCAGCCCGAAAGCGCTTCGAACGTCGTCTTCAACTTGCTCCAATCTGGTTGCCGGCCCTGCTCGAGCGATGCTTAAGCTCTCAGCAGAGTTGTACGCGGTGTTCAATTGCCGCTGCAGCAATCAGGAGAGCAGCCTTTATCGCTTCGAACGCGGCATATACCCAATGAGAAGTGGCGAACGAGACTGGCCCTCCAGCGAGGATTTGCGTCACGCGATGATCCAGTACCGGTAGCAACCAGTAGCGTTGAAGGAATAATAGAACTGCCACAACTGCGAGCGTAAGAATCGTAATCCGTTGTGCTTGCGCAAAAACTGCGGCGACTATTAAACCAATCAGGAAACAGAGTTCCACGCGAGCGAACAGGCGAAATGTATATCGGCCTACTTCCAAACCGACAGGAACACTAAGAGACGGCGCTTGAAACTTCACCGGCGTAGCCACGAATGAAACACCAACGATCGCGCCAGCCCACACGGTCATCAGTATCAGAAAAACGATACGAGCTGTAACTCTGACGTCGTTCACCGTTCAGTGGCGATTTGCTCAGATACCGCGACGAGCAGCAAAAGATCTTCGTCAGCAGCGGCATTGACGCTGTGTGACACTGCGGGCGGTACGCTGATCAGCACGCCTGGCCGCAGCTCCACTCGAGAGCCGGCGGCGAAGAAATCTCCCTTGCCGTGCAAGCAGTGAACAACGATGGCGCCGCGTGTCTGATGCTTCCGGAATGCGTTCGCCTGCCTTCAGGTGCAAAAGCAACGTACGCAGCCCTGGTTCACGAAACAGCTTTGTCGATCGTGATAATTCAGCCGGATTGCTTAGGAAATCTTGCAGATCGGCTTGCGTCATTGGCGAACACTGATCGCTTTGGCTGCTTCTCGAACCGTTGCATCGTGATACTGCGAAATGGTGTAGAGCAAACGAGCGCCGATCGTCTCCGCTCGCTCATTAAAGAGCTGTGCCAGTTCCTTTGAACAGAGAGCGGCCCCTGTTTCGCGCCACAATTCGAGCCAGCGCTCGAAATGACTCTGCGTCAGGCGTGGCAATCGCAGGTGCGCAATCATGGGGTTACCTTTATAGGTACGCGACGCGAGCAGCACAGAGGACCAGAACGCCTTCATCTTCGCTAGATGCGGTACCCATTCATCACCAATCGCGTCCTTGAAAATTGGTCCAAGCAAGTGATCGCGCCGGATGGCTGCGTAAAACGTGTCGACCATATCGGCAATGCAGTTTTCATTTACGGTTTCGTACATGCGCCGGCAGTAAAGATGTATCTATAATACATCTTACGGGAGTGCTTTGCTATGTACTTGACCCGCCATGCGGATTACACGATGCGGCTGTTGATTCATTTGGCAGTTCAGCCGGGAGGCACGGCAACCATTCAGCAGATTGCAGAACGATTCGCCATCTCACGTAATCACCTGATGAAGGTCGCAAACCAAGCGACACGCGCGGGCTATGTAGAGGGAATGCGCGGCCGCGCGGGAGGTTTGAAGCTGGCGAAGCGCCCAAGCGAAATCAACATCGGAGAGGTTTTGCGGGCCGTCGAAGATTGGAATTTGGTCGAATGTTTCCAGAGTTCCTCGAATCGGTGTCGAATTACTCGCAGCTGCGGTTTACAACCGATTCTGAAGGAAGCGGTCGAGGCGTTCCTGGCCGTTCTGGATCGTTATTCGCTGGAAGATGTGATTTGCAAAAAATCTGTACTCGTCCAAATGCTCGGGTTACGAACTGCCTAGCAGGCAAGCTGGTCACATTCGTGCGCGTAAAGCTACGTCACTCATTCGGTTGTTGCCGATGCTATTGCGGGCAACGCCTAGGGCATGCCGCATGAACTGCGCGCGGAAGATTCATTGCTCTCCGGTGATGCCGTTTTTGCTCTTCATGGTTGCCGTCTCGAGCCTGTGGGCACAAGGGCCACCGTTTCAAACCGACGACCCAGTTCCAGTCGACCTGCACCATTACGAGTTCTACATATTCGGAGCTATGGATGGAACGCCTGCGGAAATCGATTCCGTTGGTCCGGCATTCGAGTTCAACTGGGGCGCCATTCCCAGGGTGCAGCTACACATCATCGCGCCCTGGGGCACCATCAACCCCTCCAACAATCCCATCTACGCCCCCGGCGGTGTTGGCCCGTCTGCCTTCGGCTACACCGATATGGAACTCGGCGCCAAGATCGCATTCATCAAAGAATCGAAGCACCTTCCGCAGATCGGCACCTTTACGATGTTCGAAATACCGACCGGCAACTACGACAACGGGCTCGGTGTGGGGAACGTCTGGTACAAAGTTCCACTGTGGCTGCAGAAGAATTTCGGACATTGGCTTTTGGACGGCGGCGGCGGGGAGGTTATTGTTCCGCAAACGCAATACCGTAATTTCCCCTACGGCGCATTCCTGCTGAAATACGCCTTCGGCGCGCGGCTAGAGCTCGGAGGCGAGGTCTTTTCCCACGCACGCGAGGGCTACGCCACGCCTCAGACGCAAGCTTCAACGTTGATCGATATTGGCGGCTACTATCATTTCAAGCATCATCCAGGGGAGCAGTTTTTGTTTTGTTATGGCCATTCCATTGCAGGCCAAACCGAACAGTACGCATATCTCGGCATGTACTGGACATGGGGAAAAGACAAGAAAAAACCCGACTCAAGTGATTTCAGGCTACCAGAGCCCATGAACACGCCGGGATTGCGGTCGATGAACGAAATGGGATCAGTGGACATCGCCGATCTGTCGGCTGTCACGCTCAGGTAGCTATGATTGGCGGAATTAACCTGTACCTCGATGCCGGCTTCCATTTCGTTCCGGCCGCTTCAGCCATCGGATTTTGTACTGCTGCAGAATTGGCTTAGCGCTCCACATGTCGCTGCTTGGTGGAATGAGCCTCTGAATCTGGCAGGTATTGAGGCAAAATACGGACCCCGTGTTGATGGTGGCGAGCCGACCCATGTATTCGTGGTAGAGTGCGACGGCAACCCAATCGGTTGGATCCAGTGGTACCTGTGGTCTGATTATCCAGAACATGCCCGGCAATTAGGAGCGGACACCTCTGCGGCTGGTATTGACATCGCAATTGGGGAATCCACGATGACAGGTTTGGGGTTGGGCCCGGTGCTAATCCGCGAATTCCTGACGCAGTTCATCTTCATTCATCCCGCCGTTCGCACAATCATTACCGATCCTGAGGAAAGCAACCTCAGGTCTTTAAGCGCTTTCAAGAAGGCCGGGTTTAAAGCAATGAGAACGGTTCAACTCGCTGGCGAAGGTAGCAGGCGCCAGGTTATGTGCTTCGACCGTCCCTAGTCTTCAAAGCACGCAGGCTCGTCCAATTGACGGATCTGTCGAGCAAACCGCTCCGAATGCCCAAGGACGCTTCCCAAGCATTTTTTATACTGGACACGCGCCTGCCAATAATCGTGTCGCAGCGCTGGCCTATCACTCGTCCTTAGCAGAACTGGGCAAAAAGGAGAATTTATGGTCACTACCACTGAAATCGCGCCCCAGATATACCGTCTGGCGCTGTTCGTTCCCGAGATCAATCTGGAGTTCAGTCATTTCCTGGTCCGAGATGACGAGCCGCTTCTTTTTCATGCCGGACTGCGAAGCATGTTCCCGGCGTTGCGCGAGGCGATCTCGCGTCTCATCGATGTCTCGAAAATCAGGCACATTGGATTCAGCCACTTCGAGTCGGACGAGTGCGGGGGTTTAAACCACTGGCTTGAAGTCGCGCCCGCTGCGCAACCCATTTGCGGTCTTGTCGGAGCGATAGTCAGCGTGAATGATTTTGCGATCCGGCCTGCTCGTGTTTTGACGCGAGAGGACGTACTCGAAACCGGCCGCTATCGGTTTCGCTTTGTGCCCACCCCGCATGTGCCCCATGGCTGGGATGCGGGCGTGCTCTTCGAAGAATCAGAAAAGACTCTGTTCTGCTCCGACCTGTTTCATCAATGGGGACATCGCGAACCGGCCACGGAGAAAGACATTCTCGAACGATGTCGGGATGCGCTGCGGGAAGCCGAAGCGGGTCCGTTTGCCAACTACGTGCCCTATACGCATCACACCGGGCGCGTGCTGGAAAGCTTAGCGGAACGGGAGCCGAAGACGCTGGCCGTTATGCATGGCTCGAGTTATTACGGCGATGGAGCGCAAGCGCTGCGAGATCTGGCTGTCGTGATGCGTCACGTGCTCGGGCCCAAAGGTCAGGAGGGAGAAACGACTTCCGCGGGTCTGATCGAAGCCTGACGACGCGGTAAACCGCAGGCGCCCATTCGAGTCCTCCCGACCCGCCCCGAATCCGGCTAACAGAAATAGCCGCGGGGAGGGAGATAGAACAGTGCCCAGGCGATCACAATCAGAAACGACAAATGGATCGCAACCTGGGTGATGACAGGGATGCTGATCGCCACGTGAAGCGCCATCCACGCAACCGCCAGCCAACGAGCCCAGTTCTTCCGGCGGAGCAGAAACAGGCCGGAGATCAGTGCCACTAATTCTGTGGCTTCGATTAGAAGATCCTCGCCTTGCCAGTGACGCGGAAAGTGACTAACAAATCCTGCCGCGCCCACGGCGATATAAAGCACAGCGATCACCAGCACGCTTGGTGTCGTTTTCATGGCAGAAGCTCCAGCACATCGTCACTAGGTTCGAGATCTTCTGCGTGGGGCGGCACGATTGCGCCCGCTTCAAGGAGCAGGCGAACCGTCGTAACAAAGTCACCACTGTCGCGCCGCCAGCCATTGCCCGATGCGTAAATGGCCCACGATAACGCGGATCCCGAGTATTCGACGGACTTTAGCTCAAGCGTAGGACCGAATCGCAAGATGTCAGCGGTCATCTCCGGATGACCGTTGAAAGCCGCCCAATGTAGCGCGGTCGCGCCCATTTCGCCCGGAGTGTCCACCGGCCAGCCAGCTTCCAGCATCAGGCGGACTGCCTGCGCATTATTGCTCTGCGCCGCGTCGGGGAGCTTCCTCGCCATGTCGTCCGAAAGTGTGGAGACAAAATCGGGGCTGTTCGCCAGAGTGCGGCGAAATGTATCCGTATCGCCGAGTTCGCACGCCACCGTCATCTTCAGGTCCTCGGGAGTCTGCGCAAGCAGGAACTCAAAGACGTTCTCATGGCCAAAGTCGCGCGCTACCGTGTGTGCGGTGCGATTGCGTCCTAATTGCCAGATGTAGATAGTCCCGCCCGCACGAGGATCCCGCATCGGAAACCATTCGCTGGAAACGCTCATGTAGATGCAACCGGCGTCGCGCTCAAGATGCTCGCGTGCGAGTTCTAAGTCGCCCAACGCCGCTGCCATGAGTAGATCGGTCTTACATCCTTTCTGAATCAGATACCGGGCTACTGTCTGGCGATCTCGTGGGTAGTGGCGCCTCTGCTCGACTCGGAGCATATACTGCGCGGGTGTGGATTCATGATCGACGTCTCGCGCGTTCATATCGGCGCCAGCGGCGAGCAACATTTCCGCGACGGCCTCGCTGGATGCGAAGTGCAGGGGAGTCTGGCCGTCTCCACTGCGAGCATGCACCACCGCCGGGTCCACTGCGATGAATCTCTGAAGTGCTTCGATCCGGCCCAAACGTGCCGACGAGTGAGCATCTAATTCGGCTCCGCGCTCAATCAGGAAGTCAGCAAGCGACGGATCGCAGTCGTCGAGCACACCGAATCCGCCTGCCCACCATTCAGTTCGCTTTTTAATATTCGCCCCGAATCGAAGCAGGATGTGAATGGTCGCCCGGTCACTCCGCTGCACCGCGGCAAATAGCGCGTGTTGTCCGAAGCCGTAGCCCGGCAAAGGTTCATCGATGATGGCTCTCAGTTCCGGATATCTCTGGAGGACTTCTTCCACAGCTCGAGCATCGCTATCGCAGACTCCGACCTTCAATGCTTCTGCGGGGGAAAGTTGTTGCTGAAGAACGAACGACTTCAGCTTCGCCCACGACGCGAAACCGTAGTCGTTGGCAAGAAGTCGCTGAGCATCTGCTAGTTTGCAGCCAGATAGGGACCGTTGTAGAGACTTAGCCTGCTTCCTGAGGAACTCGACATTGGGGTTTGAGGGGAGCTCACGAGACATACACTTCTCCTTTTCTGGCCCGGTGTCCGCAGCACGGGCAAAAAGAGAAGTTCAAAACGGCGAAATTGCTTCAGGCGGGATATTCCCTTTCCGCGGACGGGTTGCAACCTGAATTGCGAATGTCACTATATCAAATCGCACTTAGTGCACCGAATGGCAATGGTAATAAGACCCGATTGCTGCGCTGTGTCCGCTAGGTTTTCGACGTATGAACCATGCCTGCGCCTTGCAAAAACCACATGTAGGCTCTTTGCCTCGTCGTCGTCCCTCTGCCCACAGCCGCATACCCTCGAAACCACCCAACCATGCCAGGAGCGATACTTTGCTGAACATGTTTGATCTCGTTTTCCGGAGCTCGTGGACTTCATCATAGGCAATCGGGAGCAGTAGATGGGCGCCGCGGTACGGGCCAGTTCGGAACCAGGGGAGAGTCGCCCCTACATCTCGCGTCGGTTCTCGAGCGAGCGCGACATGGTCACTTCATCGGCGAATTCCAAATCGCTGCCCACCGGTACGCCCATGGCGATGCGCGTCACGCGCGGCCCAAGCGGCTTCAGCAAACGGGATAGATATACCGCCGTCGCTTCGCCTTCTACCGTCGGATTGGTCGCCAGAATAATCTCTTCGATTTCGTTTTGCTGCAGGCGGTCGATCAGGCTTTTAATCCTCAATTGCTCCGGCCCGATGCCGCGCAGAGGCGAGATGGCGCCGTGCAGCACGTGATAGAGACCGCGAAAGGCGTGCGTGGTCTCGATCGGCAGGATGTTATGCGGCTCCTCAACAACGCAGATCTGCGACGTTTCGCGATGCGGGTCGCGGCAATACAGGCACAATTCGCCGTCGCTGATGTTATTGCATTGCGCGCAGATTCCAAGCTTTTCCTTGATATCGATGATGGCCTGCGCGAGATTTTCCGCATCTTCGCGCGGTGCGCGCAGCAACGCGAAGGCGATGCGTTGAGCCGATTTCTGCCCGATCCCGGGCAGCTTCTTGCATTCCTGGATCAGTCGCGCCAGCGGCTCGGCAAACTCTGACATCGGCCGTTAGAACATGCCCGGCGGAAGTCCCATCCCGCCCAGCATACCGCCCATTTTCGATTGCGCCTGCTCGTCCACCTTCTTTGCGGCTTCATTAAAAGCCGCCATGGTCATGTCCTGCAGCATCTCCACATCGCCCGCGACTTCCGGATCGATCTTCACGCCCAGCACGTTCTTGTGGCCGTCCATCTTGACCGTGATCATGCCGCCGCCGGCCGAGGCCTCCACGCGAATGGCCGCAATTTCCTCCTGCAGCTTCTGCTGCATCTGCTGGGCCTGTTTCATCATCGATTGCATGTTGCCGGGCATTTTCATGGCGAATTCCTCTTTACCTGCTACTCATTCAAATTTCGCACGGTGCGCACCTGCGCGCCCGGAAAAGCCTCTTGGAAGCGCTTCACTCCAGGATGCGATAACGCTCGCTCGCGCAAGTCGCCTTCGCCCGCCGCTTGTCGGCCGGACGCTGGCGTCGAGACAGGTCCCGCAGCCGCGCTCTCGCCAGGTTCTACACGCACGCGCACCGGCTTACCCAGCATCTGCGAAGCAACTCGCGGCACGCCGGGATCTTTGAGCGACAGCCACAGCACCTTTGGGGCGCGCATCACTAGCTCGTTGCCTTCGATCGAAACCTCGGATTGCAGCACCGCATCCGCGCTGTAGCTCAACGCTGCAGTCGAAAGCGCTTGATAGAGATCCTGGCGCAGGTCTCCTGCTTTTTCAAGTGGCGCGGGCGCAGGTTTGGCCGGCTGCGCGCCCGATGGTGAGGCGGTTACGGGCCCAGGCGAGGCTCTGAACCGCTCCGTCGTCGTTCGTGGCGCCGATACCGCGGCCGGGGTGGCAACTGAGGCTTTCGCAACTGCGGCCTGCGGCTTACCCAATTCCGCGATCGCCTGTTCGATGGATTGCAGCTTGCCCGCTTGCACCAGTTTGATGAGTCCCAGTTCCAAGTGCAGCCGCGGCTGGAGCGAAGTCTGCAAGGCCTGGTACAACTCGAGCGTCAAGTTTAGATACCGCGTCAGATCTTCTTCGCTGAAGCGGTCTGCGGTTTCAAGAAGCCGCTGCTGTTCCTCATCCGATGCGGCGATCAGGCTGCTCGGCTTGCCTGCGATTTTCGCAACCAGCAGGTTGCGCCAGTATCGGGCGAGCTCACGGCAGAAATGTTGCAGACTTTGGCCGTTCCGCTCCAACTCCTGCACAATATCGAGCATGCGGGAGCCGTCCTTCGCGTCCACCGCCTCCGCCACCGTGCGCAACGATGCCATGCCAAACAACCCGAGCAGCGCGCGTACGTCTTCGACGCGCAGCGTCTTTCCGCAGCACGCAATCGCCTGATCGAGCGCGGAAAGCGAATCGCGCACGCTGCCTTCACCCGCCTGCGCCACGACCGAGAGCACTTCGTCGCTCGCCTCAATGCCTTCCTGCTGCGCGATATAGCGCATGCGCTCCATCAGCTGCTCGAAATCCACAGAGCGAAAGCTGAAATGCTGGCAGCGTGACGCGATGGTGTTCGGAATTTCGTGCGCTTCCGTCGTGCAAAGAATGAACACCACCCACTCGGGCGGTTCTTCGAGCGTCTTCAACAGCGCATTGAAAGCTTCTCTGGTGATCTGGTGCGCTTCATCGATAATGAAAACTTTGTAGCGGTCCCGCGCCGGGCGATAGCGCACATTTTCGCGAATTTCGCGCATTTCGTTGATGCCGCGATTCGAGGCAGCATCGATTTCGATCACGTCCACCGAATTCCCCGCGCTGATTTCCATGCAGCTCGAACACACGCCGCAGGGCGTTGGAGTTGGCCCATTCACGCAGTTGAGGCAGCGGGCGAGAATGCGCGCCACGGTCGTTTTGCCCGTTCCACGCTGGCCGGAAAAGATGTAGCCGTGAGCCAGGCGATTGCTTGCGATGGCATTGCTTAGGGTCTTTTGAACGTGCTCCTGGCCGATCAGCTCGCCGAAATTCTGGGGACGGTACTTCCTGGCTATGACCTGATACATGAAATTACATTGCGCGCGCAGCCCGAACGCGCCGCGCACTTGCTAGTTTGACACCTCAAGAACCGGGTGGGGAGAAAATTTGCCAGACCCCGGGTGATCCGCGGCACACGAGCTAAATCGCTACCGTTGCTCCCTTCCGGACCTGGCGGGGTTTACGACCGCCCATTGCACGAAGCCCGGAGCCTGACAACTCACAATCGTAGCATTCGCTCTTACTTTTCGAGCTTCAGCACGGCCTGCAGTTTTTCACCGAAAAGCGTCGTCGGGCCCGGCTTGTCTTCCCGCCTGTCTTCGCCTCTTTTTTCGACGGCCGGACGCGATTCATGAAGCGAAAGTGGCTCGGGAGTACCAGGCGCAGCATGCGGGCCTCCGTTCACCCCCGCCGACGGGGGTGGCTCAGGCTCAGGTGCCACTGTCACAGGCCCCTTCTTGTCCGCCGCGTCCGGCTCCTGTAAATACCGTTCCTTTCTCAGCAGATTGCGTTCGAGCGATGCCACCCAGCCGGTGAACTCCCCTTGCGTCTGTGCCTCGCGTTTCAGCGCGCTTCGCATGGCGTCCATCTTCGAGTCCATATTGTCGAGATGGTGCAGCAACAGCGCCTCGGGGAAGATCGGCACTTTCGGAGATCCGAACTCCAGCTCGCCGTGATGACTGATGAGCATGTGCTCCAGCAGCGTCCGCAGCTTTGGCGGAAACCCGGGGATCTGATCGGTCTTTGCGCCCACCATGCGCAGCCCGATCACGATGTGCCCGAGCAGTTGACCATCTGCGCTGTACCCGAAGCTGCGCGCGTATGACAGCTCTTCGAGTTTGCCGATGTCGTGCAGAATGGCTCCTGCCAGCAGCAGATCCAGGTCGATGTTTTGGTAATGCCCAGCCGTCATGCGGCACAAAGCGCAAATCGACAGCACGTGCTCCAGCAGACCGCCGCGGCAAGCGTGATGAATGTGCTTGGCCGCCGGGGCGAGCTTGTACGCGCTCGCCAGCCAGGGATCGGCAAAGATCGCGAGCAACAGGCACCGCAGATGTTCATTCTCGAGGCCGTTGATGATCGCCTGCAATTCGGCAAACATCTGTTCGGGGTCGCGTTCGGAGCACGGGAAGTAATCGGCAAGATCGACCTCATGCTCCTCCAGTCGCCGAAGTTTATGAATCGTGAATTGCGTGCGGTTCTGATAAGGCTGCAGCAGCCCTTTGACTTTGATGAAGTCATCGCGGTCAAACGTCTCCATCACCTCGGCGACGTTGTCCCACATCTTCGCTTCCATCTCGCCCGTGCGGTCGGCCAAATGCAAAGTCAGATACGGCTCACCGGTTCTCTTGTGCCGGATCTCTTTCGAGAACACCAGGAACTGCCCCGTGATGATCTCGTTGGGGGTGAGATTGCCGATATTCGGCGATTTCATGAACTCGTCAGCGGGAGCTGCTCTTTCCACTGACCGTCGTCTCCGTGCCGGGAATCGGAACCAGCCACAGCAGCCGTTTGTGCCGCGTTTTCTGCTCCACTTCGGCCTTGGTGACTGTCTCCGGCTTGAGCTGCGCGGGATCCTGCCACGCCGTGTTTTGGCCCGGTGCGGCGCCGGTATCCACAAACCCTGGCTTGATCTGCAGGAAGGCCTGCGTCCGCAGCTTCGTCAAGTATTCTCGAACTTTCGGCTGCATCTTCGGCCCATAAAGGATGTTCTCGATATCGCTCTTCACATCCGCGAGAGACGCAAGGCCGGCCTTGGTGTGATCATCCACTTTCAAAACTTCAAACCCAGTCGCAATCTTGATCGGATCGGTCACTGATCCCCTGGGAAGATTCCAAACCGCGTCCTCGAGCGGTTTCATCAGCTCGCCCTTTTTGTACCCTCCGAGCGCGCCACCATCTTTCGCTGTCGTTGCGTCGGAGTTGTCGCGCGCCAGATCCGAAAAACGCTCGCCGCGTTTGGCGTCATCGGCCAACTGCATGGCTTTCTTCTTGGCTGCCGCGACCGCCGCGTCGTCCTTGCCCTCTGTGGAGATCAAAATCTCGCTGACATAGACCTTCTCTTCGCGAATGAAATCCTTCTTATGCGCGTTGTAGTAGTCCTCAATCTCTTTGGGCGTGATATTGATGTGCCGCCCAACTTCCTCGCCGATTACCTCGCGCGTCAAGAACTGGTTTTTGGTTTCCGAAAGAAAATCCTCATAGCTCATTCCCGATTGCTGGCGCACGTACTCGTGGAACTTGTCTGGGTCCGTTAGTCCCGATTGGCGCTGCAAATTCGCCATGTACTTGCTCACATCCGAATCGACGTTGACATTCAACTCCTTGCCCTTTTGAATGAGCAATAGCTCGTCAATCCGGTCGCGCAGAACGTCTTTCTGGTGCTTCGCCAACTGCTGCTGGAGTTCCATCCCTGTGGCGCCTTGCTGCTTCATCTCGGCCGCGAGTTCTTTGGTAAACCGGTCGATTTCGTCCTGGCTGATGATATCCCCATTCACGCGCGCAACCACCTGGTCAATGACCGGATAATCATCGGCCGCCAGACATACCGAAACGCAGCTAAAAACGCAGGCCAGAGCCGCAAGCCAACTGAACTTCCTCATTTTTACTATGACCTCATTATGACAACACGAAAGGGCTCCGGAGAGCCCAGCGAATGATTTCGTTATCTTACGGCTACCGTTTCCTCAGCGCTGAGCTCCGCGAGCGTGGCTCGCAATTCCTCCAAAATATCGGCTGGGGCTTTAGACGCGCTCAGCGGAACTTTTAATACGCCCGCGGGAGTGAACTGGGCATTTGCCGTATTGCGCACCAGCTCCATCAGCTTCAACGGGTCCACCTTCGATTGCTGATGAAACTTGATATTCGCGAATCCATGCCTGCGATCCACCGATTCCACTCCGGTCCGCTCCGCGAAACTCTTCAATAACGAGAATCGCACCAGGTTCCGCACTTCTTCGGGCGCCGGCCCATAGCGATCCGAAACCTCATCGATCACTTTCTTGGCCTGCTCTTCGCCTTTGATCTCCGCAATCCGCTTATAAGAACGCAACCGCTGAGCTTCATCGCCAATGTAGTCCGACGGTATGCGAATATCGAGCCCGAGATTCAGGGTGGCATGAATTTCGACCGGCACCTCTTCACCTTTCAGCTCGCGCACGCTCTCTTCGAGCAGCCGCACGTAGGTGTCGTATCCAACCGCCTCGATATGGCCGTGCTGTTCACCTCCGAGCAGGTTCCCTGCCCCGCGCAGTTCCAGATCCAGCGCGGCGATTTTGAAACCAGCGCCCAAATCGCTGAACTCTTTCAACGCCGCCAGCCGCTTGCGCGCCACCTCGCTCAGTTGTGTATCGGCCGGAACCAATAAATACGCGTACGCGCGGCGATTCGAGCGTCCTACGCGGCCTCGCAATTGATACAGCTCGCTCAATCCGTAGCGCTCCGCATTCTCCACAATCATGGTGTTGGCAAGCGGAATATCCAGGCCGTTTTCGACGATGGTCGTGCACACGAAGACATCGTATTCATGGCGCATGAATCCGAGCAGCACTTTCTCCAGCGCGCCTTCCCCCATCTGCCCGTGTCCTACGCCGATTCTGCACTGCGGCACCAGCTCCTGGATGAACGCCGCGCGCATGAAAATCGTGTCTACGCGATTGTGTACGAAATAAACCTGCCCTTGCCGCGCCAGCTCCTGCTCAATCGCCGTCTTGATCAGATCGGGATTGAAATGCGCAACCACTGTATTGATGGCGAGCCGATCTTTGGGCGCCGTCTCGATCACCGACATGTCGCGCAAACCCAGTAATGACATGTGCAACGTCCGAGGAATCGGCGTCGCGCTCATCGTCAATACGTCCACGTTGTGCTTGAGCTGTTTCAATCGCTCTTTGTGCCTTACGCCGAAGCGCTGCTCTTCATCGACCACCAAGAGTCCTAGATCGTAGAACTTCACATCTTGCGAAAGCAGCCGATGCGTGCCGATGAGCACGTCCACTTTTCCCGTCGCAAGATCCTCCAGAACCGCCTTCACTTCCTTGGGTGACCGGAAGCGGCTTACCAGTTCGACACGAACCGGAAACGATGCAAACCGGCGCTTGAAGGTCTCGTAATGCTGGAACGAAAGCACGGTTGTCGGCGCGAGCACCGCCACTTGTTTGCCATCTCCGAGCGCTTTGAAGGCAGCCCGCATCGCCACTTCCGTTTTGCCGAATCCAACGTCGCCGCATAACAGCCGGTCCATCGGCTGCTCGGCTTCCATATCGCTTTTGATGCGTTCAACCGCGCTTAATTGATCCTTGGTCGGCATATATTCGAATGCGTCTTCGAACTCGCGCTGCCAGTTGCTATCGAGCGAAAATGCAAAGCCTTTCGACATCCGCCGTTGCGCGTAAAGCTTTAGCAGCTCGTCGGCCATATCGCGCATTTTTGCTTTGACGCGCGATTTCGTCTTTTCCCAAGTGACCCCGCCGAGCCGGTCGAGATGCGGCTTCGCCTCGCCCGCGCCGCGATATTTCTGAACCAGGTCCAGGCGCGTGAGCGGCACATAGAGCTTCGATTCGCCCGCGTATTCGAGCAGCATGAAGTCGCCCTTCTGGTCGCCCTGCACGATCTCGCGGATCCCGACGAATTGCCCAATGCCATGCGTCGTATGCACAACGCAATCGCCGGGCTTTAAGTCCGCAATATCGGCCGCGAACGCCGCCAGCTGTGATTTGGTCGGTTGCCGTGCGATCAGATCGGAGGTCTCGAACAAGTCCTCCGAGCCGAGAATCGCAAGCTGTGAATCCGGCAGAACCGCGCCGCGCCGCACGCAGCCCTTGATAAGATAAGCGCTCGAAACCGCGCCTGCATGATAGGCGCGCTCCGCAAGCGATCCCCTGGCGCCCGGAGTCGATTCCAAACCAAGCTGATACGGCACCGCATATTCCTGAAGCACGTCTGCCAGCCGCTCCAATTCGCCGGTCGACGCCGCAAAAAATGCCACTCGGTTCCCCGCTTGGATCAAGTTGCGCGCCTCTGCCACCGCAACCGGCATATTGCCTTGGAATGTGAGCGAAGGCCGAGTCGGAATCGATAGAGATTGGCCCCCGCGATCCTCTGGCCCCGCAATCACCTCCAGCTCTTGAAAGCTGATCCGCGTCCGATTTTCGAGCGCACTCTGCAATTCATCCCAGCGCGCGAAGTTTTTCTCCGGCTCGATCGGTGCCGGACGGTCCGGATGTTCCAATCTCTGCCAAAGCCGGTCTGCTGCTGATGTGATCGCGCTGGGCTCATCGAGAATTACCAGCGCGTCCCGGTTTAGCGACAACAGATTGTGCGTGCGCGGCCGGACCAGCGGAACCAGGAACTCCCAACCGGGAAAAATCTCGCCCGGATTCGACAACTCTAAATCCGCCTGCTCCGCGGCTTCCGCCAACTGGCGCAACAGCGGCCGCGATCTCGGATATTCAGCCAATGGCAGCAACGTTGCCGACGAAACCTTCAGGACCGAGCGCTGCGATTCGACATCGAACTGCCGGATCTCTTCGACCAGATCTCCGAAAAATTCAACGCGTACCGGCCGCGATGCCTCTGCCGGGAACACGTCGAAGATGCCGCCGCGCACGGAGTATTCGCCCACCATCTCGACCGGCTCGCGCCGCTCATAGCCGATGCTTTCGATATGCTGCACTACGTCTTCAAGCGGCAATTCTTCGCCGGCCCTCAGCGTCAGCGCAAGCTGCCTGTAGAACTCGGCTGATTCCGTACGCAGCAACGCGGAAGCGACCGGCGCGATCGTGATCGGCACGCGCTCCGCCGAAAGCCGCCACAACCCGACCGCCCGTTCTTCCCCAATTTCGTTATGCGGCGACAACCGTTGATGCGGCAGCACATCGAGCGCCGGAATCAACAGCGGTTTCGGCAAATCGCGCCCTTCAAACAGCAGGTGAAAGAAAACTTCAATCGATTCGTGTAGCGTCTCCGCCTGCTTGTTGCCATCCACCAAAACAAAAATCGGCTTTTCTGTCGCTTGATAGAGAAGAACCAAGTAAAGGGCCTTGGCCGTGTTCACCAGCCCGGAGACTGAGAACGGCTTCTGCTCGCCGCGCGTGAGCCGCTGCAGCAGCACCTGAAAATCCGTCTGCCTGGCAGCGGATTGCAAAAGCTCTCGAGTTGCCGGGTGGATCACTTGGCTACCACGGCGCGGTCTACGAGTTTCCGCGCGATGATCTTCTCCGCAATATCTGTGGTTGAATAGCCCGGTTCCAGAGGCAGCGCATGCACCTCGCCGCCCGCCGCTTCCACTTCTTCGCGGCCCGCGATGAAATGCGCCCAATCCGCACCCTTCACCAGCACATCGGGCAGCAATTCCGCAATCAGCTCGCGCGGCGTGTCTTCATCGAACAGCGTCACCGCGTCGACCGCTTCCAAGTGCAGCGCCAGCTCAGCCCGCGTGCGCTCATCGAAGAACGGCCGCGATGGGCCTTTCAACCGCTGCACGCTCCCATCCGTATTGAGTGCGAGAATCAGCACATCTCCCAACGAACGCGCGCGCTCGAGCAGGCGGATGTGACCGGGATGGAGGATGTCGTAGCACCCGTTTGTGAAAACGACTTTCTTTGCCTGCGATTTCCATTCGCGCCTCTCTGCTACGAGTTCTTCGCGCGAGTAGAGCGCAGAGGCCCTTTGACACTTCGCCATCCCGCTCTTATTTTACGAAGCGGACGGTATACCTTTATCCTGGATTTGAGCCGGTGCCGTTTCAAAACATACTCGTTCGCGCAACCAATTGGGTGGGCGATGCCGTCATGTCCATCCCCGCCCTGCAGGCCTTGCGCGACGCGTTTCCCACGGCTCGTATTTCGATTTTGGCGCGCCCCTGGGTTGCCGGTCTGTATGGCCGCGAGCCGTTTTGCGACGAATTGATCGCTTACGAAGCGCCGAGAGGCTGGGATGGCTTCGGTGCCAAATGGAAAGTCGCTGCAGATCTGCGCCGTCGCAACTTCGATTGCGCCGTTCTCTTTCAAAACGCCTTCGAAGCGGCTTCGCTCGCGCGTCTCGCGGGCATTCCCGTTCGCATTGGTTATGCGCGGGATGCGCGCGGCATTCTTCTGACGCACTCAGTTCCGATTCCGCGTCCAGGCGAAGCGCCTCGCCATCAGCGCTTTTACTATCTCGAGTTGCTGAAACGCGCCGGGCTCATCGAAAGCTATCCTCTTGATTCCCCGATCCGGCTCTCCGGCACTGCGGCTGCTTCCGAAGCAGGCCGCAAGCGCTTCGAAACCGTCCGTCTGCGCCTGCCCGTCATAGGTATCAGCCCCGGCGCCGCATACGGTGGCGCGAAGCGCTGGCTTCCCGAGCGATTCGCCGAAGCGGCCATCGAGATCGCTCGCGAGCGTAACGCTTCTCTCGCCGTGTTCGGCTCGAAAGACGAGCTCGCCATCTGCGAAACCGTACACCGCCTCATCGAAAACGCCGCTTTCCGGTCCGTCAACTTCGCGGGCCGAACCACGATTGGCGAATTTGCCGAGCTCGCCGCGGCCTGCGATGTTTTTCTCTCGAACGACTCCGGACCGATGCACATCGCTTCTGCCATGGGCGTGCCGACCGTGGCCATTTTTGGCGCAACCGACGACATAGCAACCGGCCCAACTGGCCCGCACGCCCTCGTAGTTCGCGAATCGGTCGAATGCAGCCCGTGTCTGCTGCGCGAGTGCCCCATCGATCATCGCTGCATGACGCGCGTCGACGCTTCGCGCGTTGCTCACGCTGCCTTGGAACTCGTTGCGATAGAAAAAGTATAGATTTGGATACCCGAACCAAGATTCTGCTCATCGAAGATGTACCCGCAGCTCTCGAAACGGGAGATTGGACCATCGTCGCGGGTCTGTTTGACCCATTGACAGCCGTCGAAGCGCGCCGCCTCGCTGCGTTCGCAAATGACGGCCGCAAGTTGATGGCGGTCGTGCTCAATAGCCAAGACGCGCTTCTCTCCCCACATGCACGCGCCGCACTCATCGCCGCTCTACGCGAAGTCTCGGCCGTTGTAATTGCCCATTCAGACGATTGGCGCAGCCTTGTCCCGCAAAACTCGCGCGCCCAACTCATTGAGGATCCCGCAGGCGACCGCGCGCGCTCCGCCGAGTTCGTCGAGCTCGTCTTGAAGCGCCAGAATGCCTGAGCGCGATTCCATCCTTGCGATCCGCCTCAGCGCGCTCGGCGATATCATTCACGCGCTCCCCGCCATTGCCAGCCTGAAATTGAGCTTTCCTTCGAGCAAACTCGCGCTGTTGATCGCCCCGCGCTGGCTGCCGCTGGTCGAAGGCAATCCATATATCGATGAGCTGATTCCGCCGCGACTCTCGACCATCCGGCGCATCCGTCCCGTCCTCGCCTTTGATTTCCAGGGACTGCTTAAATCTGCTTTTATCGGCCGGCTCGCGCGCCCGCTAAAGTTGTACGGCTTCGATCGCTCGGTCGCCCGCGAATCCCTCGCTCCCATCTTCTACACAGACGCGATTCCCGTAACCGGCCCGCATCGTGTCGAGCGTTGCCTGCAGCTCATCGCAGCAGCCGGCGCATCGAAACTCACGCAGGAAGCTTGGATTCCGCCGGGTCGCGCCGAAGGCACGCTGCCGCAAAAGCCATTCGTGCTCGCCAGCCCATTCGCCGGCTGGGCAGGCAAACAATGGCCACTCGAAAACTACAATTCGCTCGGCGAACTGCTATCGCGCGAGGGCTTGCAACTGATTGTCAATGTTCCTCCGCAAAACGTGCGCGAGCTGGAAGCCTGCAAACACCTGCGCGTCCACACATCCTCCCTATCCGGGCTGATCGACGCCACTCGTCGCGCCGCCGGCGTGATCGGCGTCGATAGCGGGCCTCTTCATATTGCCGCTGCTCTGCGCAAACCCGGCGTCGCGCTATATGGCCCCACCGATCCCAGGCTCACCGGCCCATTCGGCGGCTCAATGATCGTCCTTCGCGCCGATAACTCGGAGACCACGTATAAGCGGCATGCGCGCATCCATTCGAGCATGCACAAAATCACGTCCGAAGGACGTTGCCGAAGCGCTTTTGCATTCACTCGCGCACGCTCCGGTGCAGCGCAATTGACGGCCCATTACCTGTTTCCCAAACGCTACGCCGATTTCGTGCAGCGGCTTCGCGTACCCTGCGGATTTCTACTGCTCATCGCATTCGCGTGGCTTTCGCAGCCGACTGCCTGCTCGTTGTTTATCGGCGTGCCGATTTCCGTCCTCGGACTTTTGCTTCGCGCCTGGGCCGCCGGCCACCTCGCAAAAGATCGGCAGCTCGCGACCACCGGTCCCTACCGCTACATCCGCAATCCGCTCTACGCCGGCACCCTGATCGTTGCGCTCGGCATTGTCATCGCATCGCGCAGCATTTGGCTCGCCATCATCTTCGCAATCATTTTCGTCCTCATCTATCTGCCCGCCATCGAGCTCGAAGAGCAGCATCTCCGCGAGATCTTCCCCGAATACGCCGCGTACGCCGCCCGAATTCGCCGTTTCCTGCCGCTTGCGAAATGGCCCGGCGCGCAAACGCGCTTCTCTTCTCGCGCTGTATCGTCGCAACCAGGAATACAAGGCGCTGCTCGGGTTTCTGATCGCGCTCGCGTGGCTCATCGCAAAGGACTTCATTCGTCGCTTGCTGTGATACGCTTCGGCCATGAGAGTCGGCGTCTTCACCCCGTTGCTGTCGCAGTTTCCGCTCGAAACAGTTTTCGAAAAGCTTAAAAACCTGAAGATCGACACAGTCGAACTCGGCACCGGCAACTATCCCGGCGATCCGCATTGCAAGCTGTCCATGCTCGGCAACGAAAAAGAGCTGAAGGAATTCAAGAAGAAGCTGGATGATCAGGGTTTTTCGATCAGCGCCTTGAGTTGCCATGGCAACCCGCTGCATCCCGATCCCGCGGTCGCCAAAGGCTACGCCGACACCAGCAAGCGCACCGTCGAGCTTGCGGCCAAACTCGGCGTGCCAATCGTGATCGATTTCTCCGGTTGCCCCGGCGATAGCGACCACGCGAAATATCCGAACTGGGTCACATGCCCGTGGCCTCCCGAGTATCTTGAGGTGCTCGATTGGCAGTGGCAGAAGAAAGTGATCCCCTACTGGACCGAGCACGGCAAATTCGCCAAAGATCACGGCGTGAAAATCGCAATTGAGATGCATCCCGGATTCGTCGTCTATAGCCCCGAAACCATGCTCAAGCTGCGCTCGATTGCGGGCGACAGCGTCGGATGCAATTACGATCCCAGCCATATGTTCTGGCAAAGCATCGATCCCATCAAAGCCATTCGCGTGCTCGGCGACGCAATTTTCCACGTGCATGCCAAAGACACGCAGATCTACGACTACAACCTGCCCAAGACCGGCGTGCTCGATACGAAAAAGTACACCGATGAGCGCAACCGCGCCTGGATCTTCCGCTCCTGCGGCTACGGCCATCCCTACGGCTGGTGGAAGGAATTCATCTCCACGCTGCGCATGTACGGCTACGATTACGTGCTCTCGATCGAGCACGAAGATTCGCTCATGTCCCCCGACGAAGGCCTCACCAAAGCCGCGGATTTCTTAAATCAGATCGTCATCCGCGAACAGCCCGGCGCCGCCTGGTGGGTCTAACACCCGAAAACTGGTTTGATGGCCTCATTTACGGAGCACATCAAATTCTCGACATGCATGAAGATCAGCGGAAGTTCTCGACCAGGATGATTTCGCTGCTGCTTTGATCAACCTGCGAATACGATATCTTGCTACCGTCCCTCGTTACGGCAAAACCGGCATCTGAGAAGGGTGGATCTTTTTCCAGAGCGGCTACCCGCTTAATGCGTCGCGAAGAAAAGTCATACATGTCCACTTCCGCGGCGTCAGGTGGCAACGGACGAACAAGGAATATTCCAGATTGAGCTACACCCCAACCGCCCCAGTATCCAGATTTGAGCATATCGGTCACGAGTCGCTCTTTGCCATCCGCTGCTGAAACCGCCCAGATGCCTGGAAGATCACGGCCCTTTGCGTAAAACACACTCTTTCCCTCGAGCGATTCGAAGGCCGCAAAACCGCCCTCCCGCGTCACCTGAACAGGCGCAGTGCTCTCCTCAATCGCGCCCGAAGCGATCTTCCACACCTGCCAATTGCCGCCGCGATTAGAACCGAAGTACAGCCACTTGCCATCACCAGACCAACTGGGGACGACATCTTCGGAATTAGACGACGTCACGCGCCGGGGCGGCCCTCCATTTGCGCTCACTACGTAAATGTCCGGATTTCCATTCGGGCGCGAATCGAACGCGATGAACTGCCCGTCCGGAGACCACCGCGGGGTCCCCGTTAACGGCCCACTAAAGTTGGTGAGCCGAACTGGATTCTCGCCAGATATATCTGACACCCAGATTTCATCCACCACACTCGGTCTGACCGGAAAGCGATCCGCGTCCCATCGGGCGAGTACTGCGGGCTGCGCTCATTACGGGTCGAACTGAGTACGCGTCTTCTGCCGCCAATTCGCAAATTGGTCTCCCAGATATTGCTGTCGGACAAATATTTCGAGTAGACCAGCCGATCTCCGCTTCGCGCTATCGCCAAGTTGTGTACTCCTTCGGTTCCGGGTATCGGCTGCAGTAAACCACTCGCCAGTTTGAGCCGCCACAAGCCAATAGGGCCTGAACGCTTGGATGCAAAGACGAGGTCCTGGCCATCCCTGCTCCAGGCATGACCCGAAGTAAAGCGCTGATCAAATGTGACACGGCGCGGTTCACCGCCCGAGGACCTGACGACATAAAGATCCGTATTCCCAATGCTTTGCGTTCGGCGGAATGCGATCTGCGTGCCATCCGGTGAGAAGACGGGGCCGCTGTGTCCGGGGCTTGCAGGATGCGGCATGGTGAGCCGGCGTTTCGCGCCGTCATTCAGCGAAAGGACATAAATAGCGGACGGTTCTTCATTTGAGCTTTTATCAACCAGCGCCAGTAAATTCCCGTCAGGCGACCACTCGATTTGGCGATCGAAGATATGTAACCGAGGCGCAATACTCGTTACCTTTCGTTGCGCCCCTCCAGATATCGGAACGATGTAAAGTCCGGACGCTTGGACGTTATCCGTGCAAGTGATGAACGCGAGGTAACGCCCGTCAGGCGACCATGCGGGGCTGCCCTCACCGGAGGAGTTGTTGGTCAGTCGAATGGGCGAGCCCACATCGATCGCTTGCGTATAGATATGAAAGTCCCGACTGCCCTCTCGACCCCAAACGAATGCGATCGTCTTTCCATCCGGTGAGAGCGCCGGTTCGTATTCACCTCCAGGAAGTGTTGCCAGAGGGCGTGATGTGTATCGTTCAGCCGGTTGCGTCACATCCCGAGTGGTGTTGAATCGTCGCGACGTGTGAAACGGCTCCCACTTCAGCAACGCAACCAACGTTCCAGCCAAGAACGCCAGTGTGACAGCCGTACCTGTAAACCACCGGGACCCTGTACGTCGACCCTTGGGAACCAGAATTTTTGTCGTCGAAATTTCCGGTTCGAGCTCTGCGACAGCTTCGCTCGTCTGGTTAGTTACGGCCAAGCTATCCGCGATGAACGGGGATTCCCGGCTGACAGCTCTCTCTACCGCCGCGATAAACCGATAACCGCGCTTTGGAAGCGTCTCAATATATTTGGGCGTTTCCGCATCATCGCTCAGAGCCTGCCGAAGTTTCTTGACCGCCGTTCCGAGGCCCTGCTCAAAATCCACGAACGTCTCGGGTCCCCACAGCTTTCGGCGTATCTCATCACGGCTAATCACCTCTCCAGGCCGGTCCAGCAGTGTGATCAGAATCCGAAACGGCTGGTCCTGAAGCTTTAAACGCAATCCGTGCTTCCGGAGTTCGCCGGTCGCAGTATCCGCTTCGAAACTGCCGAAGCGGAAAACGAATCCCCGCTCACGGACTTCTTGCATCCGCCGTAACCTCTGAGTGGGAAGAGTATAACACCCGAGAGTGCTCGCGCTGTATAGTGCTCACAATTTTCTTTCATCGTAAGTTCATCGCTCTATTTCGCGGTCATCTTTTCAATCGTTTAGAGGTTCAAAGACAGATCACTCACAGTACAACTCGGATCTATGGACGCTTCTCCGTTCCTGGCACAAAGTGAGCAGTACGAGCGAACTAACCATCGCTCACCGAACCCAAAAGGAGAATTTAAATGAAATCGAGTCGGATATTAGTTCTGTTCCTTGGTCTGGCCGGCGTGTGTTTGACGGCTGGGCCGCTCGGGGCAGGCGCTGTACAGGGCAGCTTTACGCTGCCCTCGGAAACACAATGGGGAGTGGCAGTGTTGCCGGCTGGCGAGTACACATTCACATTGGATCGTTCCACTCTGGAGGGGCACATCCTAGTCAGGCGCGGAACCGAAGGGGTCGCCCTCGTCTTGGCTCAGGGTATGTTTCCAACAGGCTCCTCCGGATCCAGTTCCATGTTGATCGTCGGAGGCAGGGTTCGCTCGCTGCATTTGGCGCCCCTTGGATTGACTTACAACTATCAGATACACCCGCAGCGAAGCGAAACGCTCACAGGGATTTCTGCCGTCCGGACGGTGACCGTTTCGTTAGTAAAAAAGTGAGCCGGCAATCCCAGCAGCAACTCGTGGCCGATACTTGAACGACGGGACAGGTGTCGGCCACCGAAACTACAGGCCTGTGCTTCTTGCGTCCTTTTTCGCCAGTCAACGAGTCTGACCAAATTCTCTCCGCCTGCGAGTTTCTCGGCTCGCCCGATACAATGAAAAGCGATTCCTCGCCTTCGCGCGTAATCACTCCAGGAGACTTCATGGCTGGCAAGAAAATCGGTATCCTCACTGGCGGCGGAGATGTGCCGGGACTAAACGCCGTCATCAAGAACGTCGTCTATCGCAGCACCTCCGATGGCCACGAAGTCACCGGAATCCGACTCGGCTGGAAAGGACTCACGGATCTCAATTTCGATGATCCGAAAAGCATCAAGCGGTACATCTTGCCCCTGAACCGCGAAAACACGCGCACTGTCGACCGCACCGGCGGCACGTTCCTTCACACCAGCCGCACCAATCCTTCTAAGATGAAGAAGCTGCCGGATTTCTTAAACGCTGCCGACTTCCCCGCCGCGCAAACGACCAAAGACGGCGTCACTAGCACCACCTACGACATGACGAAGCGTGTGCTCGCAAATCTCGAAAAACTCGAGATCGATTCGCTGGTCGCTATCGGCGGCGACGACACCCTTAGCTACGCCGCGGTGCTCGACCGGCAAGGCTTCAACGTCATCGGCATCCCGAAGACCATGGACAACGATGTTCGCAACACCGAATACTGCATCGGTTTTGCGACGGCGGTCTCGCGCGCGCAGGAAGACATCCAGCGGCAGCGGACAACCGTCGGGTCGCATGAGCGCGTCGGCATCTTCCGGCTCTTTGGACGCGACGCCGGCTACACCGCGTTGTACACGGCTTATGTCACTTCGCTGCGCTGCGGCATTCCCGAATACAAATTCAATCTGGACCACATGATTGAGCTTCTGAGCACCGACAAGCGCAACAACCCCAGCAATTACGCACTGGTTCTTCTCTCCGAAGGCGCCACGTGGGAAGGCTACACGGTGAAGGAATATGGCGATCCGGACGCATTCGGCCATCGCAAGAAGTTCAGCGTCGCCGAGGCGTTTAGCGACGAGTTAGTGGAGCGCACGGGCTTCGAAACCGTCGTAAGCGATTTGACCTACGATCTGCGTAGCGGCGCGCCCGATTTCCTCGATGCAATGGTTGCGACCACGTTCGGCACCATGGCATACGACGCGATCACCTCCGGCAAACATGGACTCATGGCCGCCATCAACGAGGGCAAATTCTCGATGGTCCCGATTCCCGATCCTAAATTCGGCCCCCGGCACGTCGACATACAGAGCATGTACAATACCGATCGCTATCGCCCCACATACACCAGCAAGGACGGGTTGCCCCTTCTGCTGACGCATCCGTAAGCATGGCGGAGCAGTCCACCGCGCATCTGCCGGTTTCTGAGGTCGTCGAAGCGCAAGGCCATCTGATCGACTCCCACATTATGGAGAAGATCTTCGACACGGTGGTCGAATTCGAAGGCCGGTTTGAAGTCGAGCAGTTCTCCATCGGCCGCACCAATAGCGATTCCTCTTCGCTGCGGCTGCGCGTCCACGCCGCCTCTGAAGATCAGATGGAGCGCTTGATGACCCAACTGCTCGAGTTGGGTTGCGCGCCGGTCGATACAGGAGAGGTGGAGCTCAAGCCGGCGGACCGCGATCGCTGCGCGCCCGAAGATTTCTATTCCACTACCAATCAGCGCACCCTGGTGCGCTATCGCGGACAATGGCTCGAAGTTCGCAACCAGCGCATGGACGCGATGATCGTGGTCCGCAACAACGCCGCAGCCTGTCGCCGCCTGCGCGACATCCACGCCGGCGATCCGATCGTGGTCGGCATGAAAGGTATTCGCGTCATACCGGAAGCGAAAGAACGCGATCGCCTCGCCTTCGCCTTCATGAGTAACGAAATCTCCTCCGAGCGCCAGGTTGAGACCGCCGTTGCGCAAACCGCTGCCATCATGCAGCAGGTGCGCGCTGAAGGCAAGAAGATTATCGCCGTTGCCGGGCCGGTCGTCGTTCACACCGGCGGTTGCGGGCCCATGTCGCGGCTCATTCGCAGCCATTGGATCGACGCACTGCTGGCGGGCAATGCGCTTGCCGTGCACGATGTCGAGTCCGCATTGCTCGGCACGTCGTTGGGGGTGCGAACCGCGGACGGCCGCCTCGAACAACACGGCCATCGCAATCACATGCGCGCCATCAACGCCATCAACCGAGCGGGCGGCATCCGGCAAGCGGTCGAATCCGGCCGTCTCACCACCGGCGTGATGTATGAGTGCATCAAAGCGGGCGTGCCGTTCGTGCTCGCCGGGAGTCTGCGTGATGATGGCCCCTTGCCCGGCGTCATCACCGATATGAATGAGGCGCAGGACGCCTATGCGGCGCAGCTTGAAAATGCCGGTGTCGTGCTCTGCCTCAGTTCGATGCTGCATTCCATTGCGGTCGGAAACATGCTGCCGGCCTGGGTCAAAATTGTCTGCGTCGATATCAATCCGGCGGTTCCCACGAAAGTGAGTGATCGCGGGACCGGGCAGGCAGTCGGCGTAGTCACCGACGTCGGCCTGTTTCTCGAGCTGCTCGCAAGGAAGTTGGAAGCACAATGAAAGTCAATATTAAGCACGCAGACGAGCGCCAGTACACAGACGAGCACGCGCGGGCTGGCATAGACGCCGACCTGCCGCCCATTGAAACCTGGCCCAATCAATACCCTGGATACGAAATCGAGATCGCGATGCCGGAGTTTACCTCCGTTTGTCCCAAAACCGGCCTGCCGGATCACGGCACTCTGCGGCTCATCTACACGCCTCTCGAAAGCTGCCTGGAGCTGAAGTCGCTGAAGATGTACACGCTCGCTTATCGCAACCTTGGCATCTTTCAGGAGAACATCGTCAATCGCTTTCTCGCGGATGTCGTGAAAGCAGCCGACCCGGAGCAGGCCACCGTCATTGGAGATTTCTCCCCGCGCGGCGGTCTCTCCACCCGCGTCACCGCGACATATAACCGGAAAACGAAGTAAGCTATTCTAAGGCGCTCACACGCTCCTCGAATGGATAGAACGCTTCGAATTACAACTCTATTTCTGCTCGCCGTGGTCATCCGGGCAGCAGATTTTCAGAGCGGACAGGCAGCCCGCGCGGTCTTCGGCCAACCGTCATTTTCGGCGCGTGAGGCGGGGATTACCGCCACCACGCTCGCGTTAGCCGATGGCAAGCTCTACGCCGCCGATGGCGCGCATAACTTACTCACATTCGACCTCGCCCAGCTCCCGGGTTTGAAAGACGAAGCTCAGGGACAGCAAGGGCCATGTCCCGTTTGCGGCTTCGCGCCCGTCGCGCAGGGCTACCAGCCGGTCTTGCCGGGCCTCTCCCAGGTGAGTGTCTTTCAAAACGTCGCCGCCATCGTTGATGAACCCAACCATCGCGTGCTCCTCTGGCCGGATTCCAGTTCGCCGCAAGCCGCATCCCTTGTTCTTGGGTCGAATGATCTCGTCGATCCGGTCTCGGTCGCCGTAGACGGCAAGCGCTTGTTCGTCGGCGACGCGGGATTGCATCGCGTCTTTGTTTGGAACTCGCTCCCCTCGACGGACAATCAGCCCCCTGACGCGGTTCTCGGCGCGTTCAGCGAAACTCCTGGGGCCGATACCATCAGCCAGCCCGCCGCGCTGGCATCGGACGGAACGAATCTCTTTGTTGCCGATAGCGTCGATCGGCGCATCCTCGTCTTCAGCGCTGCCGATACTGCGCTGTCGCATAATGCAATCCTCAACAGCGCGAGCTTCGCCTCTGGGGCTGTCGCTCCCGGAACACTCATCAGCATTGATGCGAATGGCCTCGCCGATACAACCGCTTCCGCTCCGGATGACGGAAGCGAACGGCTGCCCGCAAAATTGGGCGGCGTGGAAGTCATCTTCGACGGAGTCCCGTTGCCCTTGCTTGCGGTCTCTTCCTCGCAAGTGCGAACACAATTGCCCTACGATACCGGAAACACTTCCGCGGGAAGCCTCTATCTGCGAACCGAGCACAGCGATGGCAGCATAAGCGTAACCAGCGCGGCAGCCGTTCGACTCGCGCCCGCCAGTCCGGGCCTCTTTGCATTTGGTGGCAACGAGCCGCGTAATGGCATGGTGCTTCATTCGAGCGGCTCCGATGACCCCGGCACGCCAGTCACGACAGCTCAACCCGCTAAACCGGGAGAGACGCTGACCTTTTGGGCAACAGGTTTGGGAGCAGTCGCCGATCTCAACTATGAAAAAGCGCCCGTAATGGGGTCGCCTTACGCAGGTTCGGATGCACAGGTTGTGAATCGCGTCAGTGCCAGCGTCGGCGGCAGAATTGCTCAGGTGGTCAGCGCAACTCTGCCAAAGGGCGGAATCGGGATCTACGAAGTTCGTCTTGTTCTTCCCTCTGATCTACCCACGGATCTCAAAACTCATTTGCAGATCCTCGCGGATGGCGTAGCCAGCAACACTGTCACTATTCCCGTTCAAAATACAATCCAATAGTCGATGCACCAGCTTCGTTGGCATGCGTTGCTCGAGCAATGGGTGGTGGTCACGACCGGCCGGCAGAACCGTCCGCAGATGCCCGCGAACTGGTGCCCGTTCGACCCCGGCTCCGGACGCGTTCCCGACCATTACGACGTTTATCTCTATCCCAACGACTTCCCGGCCTTCTCGCCCGACGCCGACCCGTTCGAGCCGACTGCCGGCCTGTTCGCCGAAACCGGTCCGCGCGGCGCCTGCGACGTGGTTCTGTATTCACCCGAGCACACTTTGCCGCCGTCGAAGCTCAGCCTGGATACCTGGCGCAAGGTTGTGAACCTGTGGACCACACGCACGGGCGAGCACGCCGCCAATCCCGATATCGCGCTGGTCGCAGTGTTTGAAAATTGCGGCGAAGCCGTGGGAGTGACGATGCCGCACCCGCACGGCCAGATCTACGCGCTGCCCTTTATTCCGCCAACCACCCAAAAGGAGTTGGATTCCTCGCGCGAATACGCGACCGCTCACGATGGCGGCTGTCTGTTTTGCCGATTGCTCGAAAGGGAGCAGGACGCGGGCGTGCGAATCGTCGCACACGATGAGCACTTTGTGGCGTTTGTGCCGTTTGCAGCACGTTTTCCCGCCGAAATCGGGCTTTATGCGCGCCGCCACGTGCGAACGCTGCTCGATCTCTCTGCAGACGAGCGTTCCAGCCTCGCTGAGACCATCAGCATCGTCAGGCAAAAATACGATAATCTCTACGGCTTTGTGATGCCTCTGATGATGACCGTTCGCCAGGCGCCTTTACGCGGAACGGAACCGCCGTATCACCTGCACCTCGATTTTCTTCCCTTACAGCGCAGCGCCAACAAACTCAAATATCTGGCGAGCATCGAAACCGCTTACGGCACTTTCCTCGCCGATACCGCGCCGGAAGAGATGGCGGAAAATCTTCGCAAATCCGCGCCTGTCACTCCGACTTACTCCGGTGCGTAAGGCTGATATTTATTGCGCACGAGTAATTCGCGCGCAGCAGTTATGTTCTCCGGCGCGACATAGAAAAAAGCTCCCGTAAGATCGCGCTTCATGAGCAATCCTGCCACGTAAGTACCGGTTTTAACCGTATAATCGAGGCCTGCTTCGGTCAAAAGATCTTCCAGCTTGAGCGCGTCGCGCAGGCGTCTCGCCATGTACAGCAGATCCAGCTCGATCTCGCCGAAAAATTCAGCGTTGCGGCGCATTGCCGATGAATGCAGCCCCTTTGCCGATATCTTCGGAAGTAAAAGAAACGTCGCGCGCTTCACCAGGCCGCAGATGGATTCGCTCGAAACCCTTCAGAACTGGATTCGGCGCGTAATCGGCCTTTATATACAGCTGCACGACCTCATCACCCTCTCGATTCGACGTATTCGTCACATGCGCACTCGCCGTGCGCCCATTCACCGAGGTCGCCGAATAAGAAAATGTCGAGTAACTCAGGCCATAGCCGAATGAATAAAGCGAGGTGCCGGTGAAATAACGGTAAGTACGTTCTTTCATCGAGTAATCGGTGAATGCTGGAAGCTGATCGACAGATTTATAAAAAGTAACCGGCAATCTGCCGCCAGGGTTGTTTTTTCCAGAAAGCGTTCTCGCAATCGCTGTTCCGCCTTCTTGTCCGGGATACCACGCCTCCAGAATCGCCGCAGCCCGATTTTTCGCTGCTTGCACCGCTAATGCGCTCCCGTTGATCAGAACCACGATCACCGGCTTTCCGGTATCGAGAACCGCATCTAGCAGCTTCTCTTGCGGCTCGGGCAGCCGTATGTCGGTTCGGTCGCCATGGCTAAAACCGGGAATATCGATCGGCATCTCCTCGCCTTCTAGCTTGGAATTAAGCCCGATGCAGACAATCGCGAGATCCGTCCGCTGGACGAGATCGACAGCTTCGTGAAGAAGGTTTTCGGCAGATGGGGCATCCGGATTTCCTTTTGTTGCGACAACATAAGTGCTGCCGGTAGCAAAGCGGACGAGCGCCTCGCCAAATTCGTTGCGAATGCCCTCTAGCGGCGTGACCGTGTACGATGGCGTGCCGTTGTAATTGCCCAGAACAGCGTCCCGATCGTCGGCTGCGGGTCCAATCACAGCGATCTTCTCGGTAAGGTCCTGGATCGGCAGAGTCCGATTCTCGTTTTTCAGCAGCACCATCGATTTCTCAGCCGCTTCGAGTGCGAGCCGTGCATGTTCTTTCGATGCCACCTGGTCCATGCCGATTTTTGAGTACGGAACGCGATCCGGCGGATCGAACATTCCCAAGCGGATGCGCGCAACAAACAACCGCTCGACGGAACGATCGATGTCTTGCTCGCTAATCAGCCCCTTTTGAACCGCTTCGACCAGGCTTGCATAGGCCTTACCGCAATCGAGATCCGTGCCGGCCTTCACTGCTTTCGCCGAGGCTGCAGCCAGCGAATCCGCGAAGTGATGGCCGCTATAGATATCGTCGACCGCATCGCAATCGCTCACGACGTAGCCAGAAAATTTCCAATCGCGCCGGAGTTTGTCTTGCAAAAGAAAGGTGTTCGCGCAGGCCGGCTCGCCATTGACGCTGTTATAGGCACACATAACGGAATCCGCCGGACCTTGCGTTAGGGTCTCGTGAAACGCGTATAGATACGTGTGTTCGAGATCCTGCGGAGCTCACATCCACATTGACGCGGTGCCGCGAAATCTCCGGTCCGCTATGCACGGCGTAATGCTTCGACGTTGCAATGGTCTTGAAGTAATGCGGATCGTCGCCCTGCATGCCCTTGATGAAAGCAATCGCCATCTGGGACGTCAGGTATGGATCTTCGCCGTAGGTCTCCTGCCCGCGTCCCCAGCGCGGATCGCGAAAAATATTGATATTCGGCGACCAAAACGTCAACCCGTAGTAGCGATCGTGATTGCCGTGCGCGATCGCGTCGTTATACTTCGCCCGTGCTTCGGTTGAAATCGTGGTGGCGATCCGGCGCTCGAGATCGGTGTCCCACGTCGCGGCCAAGCCGATCGCTTGCGGGAAAACAGTCGCAATCCCCGATCGCGCCACACCGTGCAGCGCTTCGTTCCACCAGTCGTAAGCAGGAATTCCAAGGCGCGGGATAGCGGGCGCTGCGTTCTGCATTTGCCCGACCTTCTCTTCGAGCGTCATGCGCGAAACCAAATCCGCCGCGCGCTCTTCCGGAGAGAGATCCGGATTATCAAGCTTCGTTTTCACAGACTGGGTCCTTGCGAGATGAACTACGCCGAATCCAACCAGCAACAGACCAAGCCAGTAGCGCATTTCAACAGTCTACTCGCTCGCTGAACCTATTCGATACGCTGAAAGTGTCAGGTTTATGCGAGCAGTTCTGCGGTTGCATCGGCGATGGCGTGAGGCGCGCATGTTTGTGCATGCGATGGCCTCTGCAAGCCATCCGATTGTGGCCCAGATCGTGCCCATTCGGCGCTGCAACCTGGCGTGTACTTATTGCAACGAGTACGACAAGGATTCTCCACCGGTCCCAACACAAGAAATGCTGCGGCGGGTGGACAAACTCGGCGACCTGGGAACCAGCATCATCACCTTCAGCGGCGGTGAACCGACGCTGCATCCGGATCTGGACGCGCTGATCCGGCGCGCGCGCGACCGCGGCGCCATCGCGACCATCATTACGAATGGATACCTGCTGACGCCGGACCGCATTAAGCGCCTAAATGCGGCCGGGCTCGATTATTTACAGATCAGCATCGATAATGTGCAGCCGGATGACGTCTCGAAAAAGAGCCTGAAGGTGCTCGATCGCAAGCTTCAGTGGCTAGCCGAGCACGCCGCCTTCGACATAACAATTAATTCCGTGCTGGGCAGCGAAATTCGCCGCCCGGAAGATGCGTACGAGATTGCAGCGCGGGCCCGCGCTCTCGGTTTCAACAGCACGGTCGGCATTCTGCACGATGGCAGCGGGCAATTGAAGCCGCTCGATGCGTTGCAAACCAATGTTTACGATCGCATCTTCGGCCTGGGCAGCGGATTATTTTCCTTCGCGCATCTGGACGCGTTTCAGCGCAACATCGTGCGCGCGCAACCTACTCAGTGGCATTGTCCGGCTGGCGGCCGGTTCCTTTATATCTGCGAAGACGGGCTGGTGCATTACTGCTCACAACAGCGCGGCTGCCCTGCTATTCCGCTCGAACGGTACACACGCGAGGACCTGATCCGCGAAGCCCGTAAGCCGAAAGGGTGCGCGCCGTTTTGCACGATTTCTTGCGTGCATCAAACCGCAATGCTGGACGATTTTCGAACCAAACCGCGCGAAACCCTCGCAGGAATTATTGCCCGTCGAAAAGAGCGCGATGCGCAGTGGCAAACGCCCGCTGCGGTGCGCGCTCTCGATTGGATGTTTCTTCGCGATTCACGGGCGCGAAACGTCTTCGGCGCAATGGCGTTACGGCTCTTCGGTGCAAAGAGAGGTTAGCGCGTTTACGCCTTGTCGTAGACGATGGTCAGAGCGTTCGGCTGGCCGGTCTCGTGGATCGTAAGCGTCAGCGTCTTGCCGTCGGGCGAAACCTCGAATTTCGTATGGTCCATCACCTTGTCTTTGATTTTGTCGGTGACCTCCAAAGTATTGGTGTTGACGCGCTTGCCGGAGGACATGGAATCAGCCGGGACATTGGGTCCTTTCTCTTCGTAATCCTTGCCATCGAACTTCATGCTGATCGTGTCGTGAGAAGCAGGAGCGCTGAACGTCAGCCCGCTGCTCTCGTAAGGCTCGATATCATACTCGTCCGGCGAACCGATCTTCACATCCGTGCTCTCCCACGTGCCGCCCCAGCCGGAGCCGCTGCCCACTCTCTTATCGACCACTTCGAAATCGGAATTGCTTCCGTCGGGCTTGGTGTTTGTCCCTTTGACCGTTTGAGTGTTGCCGTCCGCAGACAGAGTATGGGTCATTGACGAGATCACTTTCCCGTCCTTTTTGATGACCATCTTCCAGCTATTCGGTCCATCTGGAGTGAGAGACATGGTTCGTCCGTAATGGACGGGCTGATCTTTGCCGTCCGCAGTAACGGTATCGGATTCGTTGCCGAAAATGAACTTGTAATTGTTATTCCCGAGGTCCTCGATTTTCATTTGTTCCCCGGCGATTTTGCTTTTCTCCTGGTCCAGTTTCCATTTACCGCAGAAAGGATCATCAGCGGCCGAAATCGTGCCTGCCAGTAAACAGGCGAACGCAAGTGCAGAATAGAGTTGTGTGCGCATGGGCATCCCCTTGGGGGTCCATTATATGGGAAATCTATCAGTACGTACAACTACAGGTAGTTAGGCCGTCATAGTACTATGAACGTTACCTTGGCGAAATCCGGTGTGGTTTCTCTCCTGTTGTTGCTTGCGGCTTGCAGCGCGCCGCCGAAAGCGCGCGTCCCTTCCTTAACGCCTGAAGGGGCCAATTCCCTGCTGCACTACAATCCGAAAGCCGAAACCTGGCTGATTCACGTGAGGAAGCAAGATCCCAGTTGCGAATACCGCCTGGACTTGCCAGACCAGACCTCACAGCCCACCGAAATCGACCTGAATCATATCGTTTATTGCGGCAACCGCCGGAGCCCGGTGGAATTCGACGCGGCCGTCTCGTTTGCATACGATCCGCAGACGCAGAAATGGACGATCACGCGCTTTCAGAGCTAGATCGATGACTCGACGCGATGCGGCTTGGTTATTCGCGTCCGCGTTAGGACTGGCGGGCACTCAAGAGTTCCTGACGGGATGGTTGCGCGCGGCCCAAAGCCACGAGTCGAACAGCTTCGCACCTCCCGATCCCGAGAACTGGACGGACTATTCGCCCCGGTTCTTCTCCCGCGAAGACTTCCAAACGCTTGAGCGTTTCATGACAATCTTGATTCCGACCGACGAGACCCCCGGGGCGCGGGAAGCGCATACCGCTGCCTTCGCCGATTTCTTCGTGAATGCCGCGGCCGAATATGCTCCCGAAGTGCAGCAGCAGTGGCGCGATGCCCTACTTTATCTACGAACTCATCGTTTTGCGGACCTTTCGCCGGACGCGCAGGTCTCTTCCATCGAGCAGATGTCCGCGCCGGAGCGCGACGGCTCGGCGAAGCATGACGGCTTCGAGACCTATCGCCTGATCAAAGACATGACCGTGCATGCCTTCTACACATCGCGAATCGGCCTCATTGACGTGCTCGAGTACAAAGGCAACGCCTACCTGATCGATTTCCCCGGTTGCACGCACCCCGAGCATCAACACGTCTAAAAAGTGATGCAGCAATACGACGTCGCGATTGCCGGTTCCGGAGCATGCGGCGGATGGGCGTGCATGGAGCTCGCCAAAGCCGGTTTCAAAGTGCTGCTGCTCGAAGCTGGGTCTTCCATCGATCCGAACAAAGCATTCCGGCATCGCTGGCCATATCAACTGCCGTTTCGCGGTTCGGGCCAGCCCGGGTTTTTGCGCAAGTACTCGCCCAGCGCGACCGAATTCAATTACCGGATCATGATCGATGATCGCGAAAACCCCTACACCACGCCGCCTGACAAGCCTTTCCGGTGGGTTCGATCCCGCATTCTCGGCGGCCGTACGCTGCATTGGTCGCGCGCCTCAGATCGCATGTCGGATTTCGAATTCAAGGCCGCGTCGCGCGATGGCTACGGCGAGGATTGGCCAATTTCCTATCGCGACATCGCACCGTATTACGATCGCCTCGAGCGCTTCATCGGCGTAAGCGCATCCCCGGCTAATTTGCCGCAATTCCCGGATGGCGTTTTTCTCCCGCCCATGGCGATGAACTGCGCGGAAACGATCTTTCAAGCTGCCTGCAAGAAGATCGGCCTCGCTTGCACCCAGCGGCGCGTCGCCCAGCTAACCCGAATGTGGCACAATCGCCCGCCCTGCCATTATTGCGGCAACTGCGTCAACGGCTGCGATGTGGGCGCAATGTTCAACTCCATCGCCGTTACTCTTCCGCCCGCGCTGAAGACCGGAAATGTCACGGTGCTCTGCGATTCGGTAGTCAGCCACGTGCTTATGAACCATGAGAACCGGGCGAACGGGCTGCGGTATATCGAGCGGTATACAAACCGCACGGTCGAAGTCGGCGCGAAAGTCGTAATTCTCGCCGGCTCATCGCTTGAAAACACGCGCCTGCTGCTCCATTCGCGCGAAGGAGGGCTTGCGAACAGCAGCGGAGTGCTCGGCCAGTACTTGATGGATCAAATCGGCGGCACGGGCGTGAGCGGATTTCTTCCAATGCTCGAAGGCACGCCGATTCGGAATGATGACGGGAAACTCGGCGGGCTCTACATCCCAAATTTCTTGAACCTCGATTCGCAACGCGGCAAGTTCATCCGTGGCTATTCGATGAGCGCTTCCGGCGGCGCTGCGCAGTTCCCATTGTTCGCGCCGCACCTCGCGGGATTCGGCTCCGATTATAAGAAGCAGGTAAAACGTCTCTATCCGGCTCATGCGCGCGTCTGGTTATCGGGCGGCGAGATGCTTGCGCGCAAAGAGAACTTCGTGGAGCTGGATCCGCAGGTGCGCGACCATTGGGGCGTTCCGGTCTTGAAAATCCACTGCACGCATTCCGATAACGATCGCGCCATCTACAACGACTTCTTCGAACGCGCCAGCGAGCTGTTTCATACCGCGGGCGGCGAAATCTTCGATAGCCAACCTGCGATCAGCGTTCCCGGCAGCCTGATTCATGAAGTGGGTACGTCGCGCATGGGAGCGGATGCGCGGTCGAGCGTTCTCAATTCGTTTTGCCAGGCGCACGACGTTCCGAATCTGTTCGTGTTTGGCGGAGGCTGCTTTGTTTCGACCGGAGACAAGCACCCGACTCTCACGATGATGGCGCTGACCGCGCGCGGCTGCAATTACCTGATTGATAACGCGCGCAAGGGCGAAATCGGATGAGCGCAGCAAACTCGACAAAGCAAGAGTATTCGCCCGAATTCGAGAAGCGAGTCTACCAGCGCGTGACTCGCCGCATCATCCCGTTTCTGTTCCTCTGCTACATCTTTGCGTACATCGATCGCGTGAATGTCGGCTTCGCCAAGCTGCAGATGCAGCAGGACCTCGGCATGACCGATGCGGTTTACGGGCTCGGCGCTGGCATTTTCTTCGTTGGCTACTTCTTCTTTGAGGTGCCATGCAACATTGCATTGCAGAAGATTGGCGCGAAGTTCTGGCTTGGTCCCATCATGATCGTCTGGGGCATGGTTTCGGCCTGCACGATGTTCGTCAAGACGGCGGGTGAGTTTTATACCGTCCGCTTTCTGCTCGGAGTGGTCGAATCGGGCTTTTTCCCGGGCGTAATTCTATATCTGACGTTCTGGTACACGGCGAGACATCGCGCCAAAATGGTCGCCGCATTCATGACGGCCATTCCACTCTCCGGCGTGATCGGAGGACCGATTTCCGGCTGGATTTTGGAAAAGATGTCGTCGACGGGAGGGCTGCGCGGCTGGCAATGGCTGTATTTGGTGGAGGCGGTTCCATCGTTTCTCGCCGGTATCGCTACCGTCTACTTTCTGCACGATAGCCCGCACAAAGCCAAATGGCTTGACGATACCGAAAAGGCGCTGTTGCTCCAGCGGCTGGCCGAAGATGAAGAGAGCAAGAAGCTCGCGAGCGGCAGTCATTTCACGCTGCCGGACGCGTTTCGCAGCTCCAAAACATGGCTGCTGTGTTTCGTCTATTTCGGTTTCGTGATGGGCAATTACGGCATCAGCTTTTGGCTTCCGCAGGTGATTAAAGAAACGCTGACGAAAGACCCGTGGCACATCGGCCTGCTCACGACCATTCCCTGGGCCTGCGGCGCGGTGGCGATGGTGATCATCGGCCATCATTCCGACGTCACGGGCGAGCGTTGCTGGCACATCGCGCTCACAGGGATGGCAGGCGCGATTGCGTACGCGATCTCAGCGATTCCGGGCATTTCGGGAGTGCTCAGTTTCGCGATGCTTACGATTGCGATTGCATCGCTCGCTTGCGCCTATTCGACGTTTTGGGCGCTTCCGACGGCTTTTCTTTCCGGAACGGCGGCGTCGGCAGGAATTGCATGGATCAACTCGGTTGGCAATCTTGGCGGCTACGTCAGCCCGTATCTGGTGGGCAAGATCCGGGTGGCGACGCACGATATGACGCCCGCTTTGTTCATGCTTTCAGCGTGCTGTTTCGCGTCTGCTTTGCTGACCGTCGTTTTCTTTCGTGAACGCAGGTTGCGCGCATGAACCGCCGTCAATTTCTTCTGAATAGCTCGACCGGCCTTGTAGCCGGTGCCTTGATTTCTCCTCTTATGGCCGATGCACCTCAAACTAAACTTGGGATCGCCACCACGTCTTACATGGGCGTGTGGCGTCCGAAAGACACATACGAACTTCTGGAACACTGCCACGCGCTGGGCGCGGCCGGCATTCAAGCTCCGCTTCATGGCGACCTCGCCAAACTTCGCGCGCGCGCCGAAGAACTTGGGATGTATCTCGAAGGCTGGTCGACGATGCCGAAGAATGGCGATACTTCGGCCTTTGAGCAGGCCGTCAAAGATGCGCAGGCGGTGAATGCGGTCGCCATCCGAACGGCGTGCCTGGGCACGCGCCGGTACGAAACCTTCTCAAGCTATGCCGAGTGGCAGCATTTCGTGGCGGAGCGGAACAAATCGATTGAGGCGACGCTGCCGATTCTGGATCGATATAAGATTCCGCTGGGCATCGAGAACCACAAGGACTGGATTGCCGACGACCTCGCGGCGATGCTTGCGAAGCACGCAAGCGAATACCTGGGCGCGTGTCTCGACTTCGGCAATAACATCGCGCTGCTTGACGAACCGATGCACGTCATTGAAGTGCTGGCGCCGTACACGGTCAGCACGCACTTGAAAGATGTCGCGGTCGCGCCGGATAGCGAAGGCTTTCTGATGTCGGAAGTCATTCTGGGCCAAGGCTTCCTCGACCTCCCACGGGCGATTTCATTGGTGCAGCAGGCGCGGCCAAAGACGCGGCTGTCGCTCGAGATGATTACGCGCGATCCGCTGCACATCCCCTGCCTGAGCGATAAATATTGGGCGACGTTTCCGGATCGGAACGGGCTTTATCTGGCGCGCACGCTACGATTCGTGCAAAGCCATCCACCAGCGCAGGCGCTGCCGCGAGTCTCACAACTGCCGCACGAGGAGCAGCTTCGGACGGAGCAGCAAAACGTGGTAGAGTGCATGCGCTACGCGCGCGAGCATCTAAATCTTTGAAGTTCGGGCTACTCTTCGTCTGAGGATTGGTCGTTGCTGCGGGAATCGAGCCGGCCGACGGTTTTGAGCTTCTGGTACATGCGCTCGATTTCGTCCTCTTCTTCGGCGCTCAGCATGCGTACGGGCTGCTCGGGGACGGGATTTTCGCCGCGCGAGGTGGCGACAGCGGCCCAAGCCCAATAATCGCGGTAGGAGACGCCGTCGAAGGTGGCAAGGAACGAGTTCTTGCGGAGCTGCCACATCAGCTTCTCAATGCGCTCGGGCTCACCGGGAAAAACCAGGAACTTATGGCGGGAATTCGTGAGCTTTAGGTTCAAAATCAGCGGAGAAACGAAGCGGCTGCTGTTAATCTCGCGCACCTCACGCCAGGCGATGGCACGTTCTCCGATATTGAACTGAGTTTCGCCGAGCCTGATGGGCGGGCGACGAGAGAGCCAGAAAAGACCTCCGGCCGTAGCGGCGCAAAGGAAACCGGGAATGAAGGCGAGCGGCGCGCGAAACCCGCAGAGCGCGCACACCAGAGAGCCGGCTAAAGCCGCCCATCCGATCCTGGCATACAATCGCGAGGGCAGATAGGTTTCGACGCTCGTCGGCTCCATGTATTCAGGCTACTCCCGCCTCCTAGCCCCGTCAATCGGCCTGTTGTTCGGAAACTCCCGAACGAGCTCGCGAATCGCGTCAATCACCGCATCGGGGCGTTCCAATTGTATCCAGTGGCCCGTATCTTCGACTCTGACGTGACGGCCGTTAGCGTCTTTCGCCAACCTATCGCGCTCTTCGAGTTCGGCAGGCGTAGCATTCGAGGCGGAAAGAATGATGAGCGGAATTCCGGCAGGAATCGGCATTGCGATTACCGCTTTCGCCGCTGCCGGTAAACATGCGAGGTGCTCGGCCATGCTGCGGAAGCACTTCGGATTGCTCCAGTGCGAGCGGATGATGGGCCAGAGAGAGGGCGGCAGTTTCTGGACTTGGCCGACGAGATTTGACATCAGGTTAGTGGCCGCGCGGGGCGCGCTGGCGCGCGCGATGAGCCTCGGCAACAGGCGGCCACCGGAAGCGAGCAGAGCAAGTGCCGCGCGGACCACGCCGAAGCGGGCGAGCAGAGCGCCGCGGCGGGAGAATAGAGCGCCGTAATGAAGACGGCGTCGATCGTAGGCATTGCACTGGGCCCAGGACGAAAGACATACGGGATCGACCAGCACGAGACCAGCGACTTGCTGGGGGTGCAGATGCGCGTAGGCTCGGACGAGTAGACCTCCGAAGGAATGGCCGACCAGGATATACGGCGGGGAAAGGGCTGCGGCTGCGAGAAGCGAGGCGAGTTCGGAGACCATCACATCGACGTTGCGGGGAGTGTGGCAACTGGAGCTCCAACCGAGGCCGGCGCGGTCGTAGCTGGCGACGCGCGTGAATTGAGAGATCTCGGGCTGAACCAACGCCCAGGCGAGCGAGGTGGAAGCGATGCCGGATTCGAGGACGACCGTTGGACTGCCGGCGCCTTGTTCATAGAGATGCAAGCGGCCGGACCCGATGTTGATGAGACGGCCGGGCGGCGGCATGCGACGGGAGTCGAGATACAGGCCGAGCGCTTCATAGCAAAGCCCCGCGCCGATCCCCGCGATCAACAAGGCCGCGAGCAGATACAGAAACAGCACGGCGGTCAGTCGGCGACGATCAGCTCACCGGGCAGGATGGGGCGCGTGCGCGGCAGAACGCCAAGAACGGCGGCCAGACCAAAGGAAGCGAGCACCGCGACGAAGACCGCGAGTTTGACGACATCGGCAGCGTGGGTGCGCGGCAGGCTTTTCCATAAAACCAGCAAAGCCGCTTGGGCGACGGGGACGGCCCAGACGGTTGCATAGAAGTAGCGGCGCTCGAGGCCTTCGTGTTTTGTGGAACGTCGGGCGCGTGGAAGCCAGCCCAAGGCGCCGAGGCAGACGATGGCGAGCAGCAGCGGAACGTACAGGCGATCGTAGATCTGCTTGAGATGCCAGGCGCGAGTGAGGACGGCGACGCAGAGGCCGATGAAGTTCAAAATCGCGAAATTGAGCAGGGCATTCCAGGCGAATGTATAGCAGATGCGGCGATAGAGCGGATTCGGTTTGTCTTCACAGAAGCGCAGGATGTAAGGGCGGGGTTCGACACCCGGCAATTGCCCGAACAGACCGGCGATTCCGGTTCCAACCAGCACGACCAGCAGCCAGAGAAGATTGCGGAAGCTGCCGCCGTGGGCAAAGAGGCTGAACGTCAACGGGCCGGGAGCCAGAAAAAATACCCAGATCCAGATGGGCCAGTGTAAGAAACGGTAGTAAGTCTTATTCCGGCTTCGAATGCGTCGTTGGTGCGCGTATTCGACTTTGATGGCGAATGGCATCGCTGCTTGGATGTTACTATTTCCGCTCAGATCAGGCTTGAGGAGCGCGGCTTGTCTGCTCTGCGGTCGGCTACGATGGTCACCTCTATATCGTTGGCGAGGCTGACGACGCGACTTACTAAGTCTTTGCCGAGCAAGCGATCGACGCTTTTGCCGGCGACGCGGGGCAGGAAGATCTGGCGCGCTTTCCGCTGGCGGGCGAAGTCAACCAAGGCCTGCGCATGATCGGCGCTAATCAAGATGCGGGTTTCGATATGCATGTTGCGCGCGAAATTCAGGTGCCGCTCGATGGCTTCACGCTTGGCAGATGGCAAGGATCGTAGATCGTTCTGCTCGCTAACGACAACAGCGAAGCAATCGGCGTGAATCACGTCCGCGACGCGCTTGCCGCGGCGAATCAGCATGGCGGTGGAGGGATTCTCACTTATGTAAATGACGACGGAGTCATCAATTCGGGGCGAGCGCTGCACGACCGACGGGGTTGGGGGGCCGACGTTGCCATCGGCCTCGCTTTGTTCAATGCGCTTTTCCACCTCTTGCGCGGTCTGGCGGAGCGCCATTTCGCGGAGTGCTACGAGAGAGGATTCCTTGAAGAAGTTCTGGAGGGCGCGCTGAGCTTTGTCGGGCGGATAGACGACGCCGCGCTCGAGCCGATTGAGCAGGGCGCGGGGGGTGAGATCGACCATCACGACTTCGTCCGCCTGCTTGACGACCCAATCGGGGATGGTCTCGCGCACTTTGACGCCTGTGATCTGGGCCATCTGGTCGTTGAGGCTTTCGAGATGCTGGACGTTCATGGTGGTGAGCACGTCGATGCCGGCGTCGAGAATTGCGAGCACGTCTTCCCAGCGCTTGGCGCGCGGCGAGACGGGAACGGTGGTGTGCGGAAACTCATCGACGGCCGCGACTTGAGGATGGCGCGCGATAATGGCTTCGGTGTCCATTTCGTCGAAGGTCGAGCCGCGATATTCGATTCGCTTGCGCGGAATCATTTCGAGGCCTTCAGTTTTGGCGATGGTGTCCTTGCGGCCGTGCGGCTCGAAATATCCGATGACGATGTCGACGCCTTTGGCTTTGAGCGCCTGGGCTTCTTCGAGCATCTGATAGGTTTTGCCGACGCCCGCCGCGTAGCCCAGGAAGATCTTCAGTTTTCCGCGGTCACTCATGTGTCTGCCAGCATTGGTAGATCAACAGATACGATTCTAAACGTGGATAGACTGAAGACATGTTCAGCCGCTTGCTTGCTGTTTTCGTGCTGGGAGGATTGCCTTTGCTTTGCCAGGATTTGCACATCTCGGGAGAGAAGATACGAGAGCACGTGAAATACCTGGCGAGCGATGAGCTGGAAGGGCGCGGAGTGGGGACAAAGGGGGGAAAACTCGCGACTGAGTATCTGGCTGCGCAACTGCGGGCAGAAGGGGTGCAGCCTGGTGGAGACAACGGGACTTACTTCCAACGCGTACCGCTGGTCGGGTCGGCGACACAAGCGGATGCGACGCTGACGATTTCCGGGGAAGGAAAAAACATCCCGCTGCACTTTGTAAAAGATTGGGTGGGGACGGCTTTTTCGCAGAAGGCGGAGAACGATTTCGATGCCGAAGCAGTGTTCGTGGGGCACGGCATTTCGGCTCCCGAATATAACTGGGACGATTACAAAGGCATGGATGTGAAGGGCAAGGTTCTGGTGTATTTCACGAACGAACCGCCTTCGGATGATGCTAACTTCTTTGCGGGACCGGCGCTCACTTACTACGGCCGCTGGACTTACAAATTCGAGGAAGCGGCGCGGCGCGGAGCAGTGGCGGCGCTGATCATTCACACAACGCCGACCGCGGGTTACGGATGGGGCGTGGTGAGCGGATCCTGGAGCCAGGAGCATCCGCAACTGAAGCTCAAACCCGGAGAAAACGGCTTGAAAGTAGCGGCTTGGTTGACGGAAGAGGCCGGCGCGAAATTGGTTGCATCGACCGGAAAGACTATCGATCAACTTCTCGAGATGTCGAATCAGAGATCGTTTCATCCGATTCCGCTGGGAGTGCATGTGATCGGTCATGTACCGGTGAAGCTGCGCGACATCGATAGCCGCAATGTGATTGGGCGTGTGGAGGGATCGAGCCCGGAGATGAAGCGTCAGGCGGTGCTGTTTACGGCGCATTGGGACCATCTGGGGATCGGCGTTCCAGTAAATGGAGACAGGATTTATAACGGCGCAGTGGATAATGCGACGGGTTGCGCGATGGTGCTCGAGATGGCGCGCTTGTGGGCGGGACTGAATGAGAAGCCGAAGCGCAGCGCGTTGTTCATTTTTGTGACGGCGGAAGAATCGGGACTGCTGGGGTCGCAATATTACGGCGAGCATCCCGAAGTTCCGGCCGGTCTGACGGCGGCGGACATCAACTTCGACGCGTTCTATCCATTCGGGAAAACGTGGGACGTTTCGGTGACGGGCGCGGAGCGGACAACGCTGTGGCCGATTGTGGAGCGGGATGCGAATCGGTTCGGGCTGGAGATCAAGCCCGATGCGGAACCGGGGCAAGGGCATTATTACCGATCGGATCATTTTTCGCTGGCGCGGGTTGGTATCCCGTCGTTTTCTATCGATCAAGGGACGGATTATATCGGCAAGCCGGCTAACTTCGGCAAAACGGTTTTTGAAGAATATAACTCGAAGCATTATCATCAGCCCTCGGACGAGTATCACGAAGATTGGGACGTTACCGGCATTCAGCAGATGGCGGATTTCGGACTTACTTTGGGCATTGACTTCGCGAACATGCGCGAGTTACCGACCTGGCGGCGCGGCGATGAATTCTTAAATGCGCGCGAGCGGAGCGGGGTACACGGGCAGTAAGTTTGCGCAGTGAGAGTGCGGTGATCGGACGCGCAGGGCAGATTATGCGGCTGTTTCGGCTCGTTGGGCCACTGTCTGGCGTTGTTCTTTGGCTTCGGCGATGATTTGATCGAGCTCGCGGTCGTTGGTGAGGACGATTTGGTGGTCGACTTTCGCTTCCGCGAGCATGACAGCCCATTTATGAAGTTCCTGTTTGCGTTTTTCGGCTGCTTCGCGGCGGGATTCGGCGGCCTCTCTCTGCTTTTGCGATTCGAAGCCAATTTCGACCTTTCTCTTTTCGGCTTTGAGCTTTAGGAGATCGTTGAGCGCGCGAGTGAAGGCGCGGTCGTTCGTGGTTTGGTAACGCAGGAAGAGAGCGAATTGGCGCTGCTTTTCCTCCGGGGCGAGGGCGTCATCGGTTATGGCGAGGTCTTGCAGGCGCTGGGCGCGGAGGCTCAACCAGTGATGCTGGGCCATTTTGAGGACCAGGATGCGTTCGGTCATGGTTTTGACCTGATGCTCGACGGAAAGCCCGTGGAAGAGGTGGTCGAATGCGTCCTGATCTTCGGAGGGGAGAACCTGAAAGACGCCGGTGAATCCGAAACGGAAATTATTCATGCAGGAAGCGGCTTTACCGGTGTCGGTTTTGGGACCGGTGGAGTGCTGGGCATTGGCCTGGTTGGCGCAGATCTGGGCTTCGGTGGACATGGATGGCTCCTATGTGGCGAGGATGGCGCGGGGAGCGGACGGCGAGACGGAGCACGCGCCGGTAAATGGCTGAGGCGGGGGGAAATAGAGTTGGAGCTAAGTTTGTCACCCGATCGCAAGCGCTGGTGCAAGCCGGGAAACTCGGTACTCACGAGTCGCTACTTAGAATGACTAGGAATGGCGGGTGCAGGGAGTGCCAGGCGATATACAACGTTCGACCGCGTGGCGGTTGGTTTCTGCGTTGCCGCGGTGATGTTTCTTGTGGCCGGCGGTACCGTTCAGATCAGGCGGCCGAATTTAGGGATCTCGCCGTTGCGGCCGCTCGATGCGCACGAGCCAGCGCTTCAGGGAACGGGTTTTGGGCTGAACGCGGTGTATCCCTCAAGTCCCGCTCCTCCGCATCATGGAAACGTCTCGTTTTACGGATCCTGGGTTGGATCGGGCAGTTCCACCGGATCCGTTTATAGCCGCTGGTATCCGGCCGTGCCGCGGTTTGCCCTGTACATCTCCGGATATCTCAATATGCCGGGCAATCGGTTGTCGATCGAGTATGTGACGGCGAATTCCGGGACCAAAACCCTGCGAATCCCGCCTGAGCTGGCGCCCGGTGAAGCGTGGTGGGTTCGAGAAATCGAACTGCCGAAAGCGGATAAGCCACTCCGGTTTGCCATTCACGGCATCGACGGTTCCCGTACCTCACAGGGATGGATCGGATTCTCCGATCCTTTTGTTATTCAGAACATCGACAACTTACAAACAGCCAAACAGATGTTACTGATTGTTTTGGTTACCGCGGGAGCGTTTGTCTGCTTTTTAGCGCCGGGTCTCTTGCTTCGCCAAAGATATCGGACGTTATCCTTCATCTGGATGCCGGTACCAGGGGTTTTGATCCTGGCGCTGCTTGGGCTTATCGCGTGGCTCGGACCGGAAGCGATCAAGCCGCGGTGGATTTGCCGGGCCGGGCTTGCCATTCTTTTGCTGTTTGCTTTTTACGGCCTCGTGCGCGCGCCGCTCACTGCGTACACGTCGGCATTCGAAAGGCGAGCGCTCGCAATCGCCGTACTCATCGGGCTGCTCGGGGTGGTCAAATCGACCTATTCGCTTGGTCCGGTGGGCGAACTCTATGCCGGCCGTATCTCGCGGACACTCGAGGTGGGGGAAGATCTGACAGCCGCATCTCCTTTCATGGAGTGCAGCTGGTCGCAGTTCGGGCCTCGCCACACGGGCATGTTGCCGCGGCATTTTATTATCCGTGGGATTATTCGAGCCGCGGTCCCATTGCAAGTCTCGCAGTAGCACCAATCGTCCTTTCGAGTCCCGTGCAGGTAAATGGCTTCATGCCGGACGCGCCGTGGCAACTTTTCGATCCGCAAGGCTTCGCAGCGTATCGCATTGCGATGGTGGTATTAGCATCGTGCGCGCTTCTTACTGTGTTCGGCCTGGCGGCTTACATTCTACCCGGCAACTGGGCCTTGCTGGCCTTTTTGGCTACCGTCAGTGCTCCCTTTATTGTTCACGAGGTGTACTTCACCTGGCCGAAACTGCTTTCGGCCGCTTTCGTTGTCGCCGGCGCGTACCTGGTATTGCGCGGTTTTTATTTTTGGGCTGGATTCCTGGTGGGCTTGGGTTATCTGACGCATCCATCGGCGCTGCTTTGGGTACCGGCG
>CAVTRH010000009.1:0-167697 GCA_963736985.1 uncultured Acidobacteriaceae bacterium | reverse complement strand
AGCTGCCGCTTCGAAACACAAATCGCTGTCGCTCATCGGATACTTTCGGATGGGCGGACCATCCCTTTACTTATCACCTGCTGCCAGCCGCTGGCGGGCATTGGTCCCGATAAATCCGCTTTGCGTGACTCGGGAGGCGTTTACGATTCACTCAGGAACTTGCCGGCTGGTTGACGTACTGTGCATTGCGACCACGAACAAGTGGCATTGGAAATCCACGCCCCTCAACTAGGGTGTAGCGCGATAACTTCAACTCGCGTCCCTACAGAAACCCCTACACTAAAGAATTAGCGCGTCGGCGAAATCCGCCAAGTTGAAGACGGATAAGGACTACTCGGCGGATGCGAATTGCAAACCTTCGGTTTTTGCCCGAAGGGTTGCAGCAACGAAAAATCAGCGAGTTACAAGTGTAAAAAAGCCTTCTGGGCAGGCCGAAAAACGGCGGAGAAGCACTTCACACAACATCCTGGAAATCACTGAAATAGAAGGATTTGGCTCCTCAGGTAGGATTCGAACCTACAACCCTTCGGTTAACAGCTAACGGCGACGACTTCTATGGAGTGCTACGTCTTGCTCATCGTTGCTATTAATCAGTCGCTTACCGGCGATAGCGAAAAATCGAGAGGTGCAGGAGTGTGCACGATTGTGACTGATTTCTAAGGAGTCTCCCTACAAAAATCCCTACACTGGCTCCGTAGGATGGCGGATGTCTCGAATGAAGCTGAACCTGTACTCTTTCAATCCCGCGATCGAGATGGATAGCCCAAATAGCCTCGCGTCGGCCAATCACCTGCGACGTTTCAAGCGTACAATGAGGGAAGGAATGGCCAGTTCGCTTCAAAACGTCAGCCGCTTGGTGCCGGTAATTGCTCATGCAGTTTGCGTCTTCGGTGATGAGCGGAAGGCGACGCACTGGTTATCCACCCCCTTGCCGTTTTTCGAAAATCGCGCTCCCCAAGACATGCTCGAAACCGACGAAGGAATCGCCCTGGTCGAACAAACTCTTACCCGTATCGAACATAACATTCCCTCCTAATCGTGCAGCGAGTATTTCGAGTCTGCCGGGCGATTCACGCCCGTCTGGACGGCGAGGGAGCTCGGCGCGTAGGTGGACGCTGGAATTCCCCCGGTCGGGCTGTCGTGTACATGGCCGATAGTGTCGCGCTTGCGGTCTTGGAGAATTTGGTTCACCTGACTCGTCAGGATTTCCCTGTGGGTTACGTGGTAATTGGGGCTGTAATCCCAAACAGCGTGAAGATCCTCTCGCACCACCAATTCCGGGCGATAGAAGGAGATCTGAACTCTCAAACGATCGGAGATCGGTGGATTGAAAGTGGCCGGTCGGCCGTTTTGCGAGTGCCTTCTGTCGTGATACGAAGTGAGTTCATTTACCTCTTGAACCCGCGCCACCAAGATTTCGCGAACATCGTCACTGAGATCGCAGTCCCGTTTACGTTCGACGAACGTCTGTTTCAAACATTCCGGTAAGGGTTGTCATAACGCTTGCCACTCCACTGGGACGCTTAGGTGGACTGCATTTTGTTCTGAACGTCATCACTGCAGTAGATCGTCTTTCAGCCTCAGCTCCCGTAGCGCTGTATTCGTATCCTCAATTGACACGCCGCCTTCCGGCGCGACGTCCAACTGCTGCAACGTTTAGCCACGGCAGCGAGGCGGGCTGCTCGTTCTCGATTGACCGTTCCAATGAAATGTCGTCCCGTCAACAATGGTACACAAGCGGCCCCGCGAGACTGCTTCGCCTTGGCGTGCTGGTCCAGCGAACTCGTTCGGGCGCGGAGGCGTCAGTTTTTTCGAGATTTCCTGTCGGATTTGATCGCAAATTCCCCTCGCTGTAATTGAGGGGAGCATTCCGAACCTCATCTGGACAGATGCGTTCGCCGAAGCTCTGCGATAAGCGCCGCCGGAATAGTCTCCCCTCGCTTGTATTCGGGAGAAGTGTAAATGGACACGAAATTCCTACAACGAGTCTTATCAACGGTCGAAGCGCACCTAGACTCGAGACCATCGGCTGTCGATTTCGAGCTAGCCTATCAGGCTCGCACGGCCTGTGATCGCATTCGATTCGCAATCAAGAACACAGAGCAGTGTGCGGCGCATTCGCCGCAGCTCCGGGAGGCAAGCTTGCAACTGCTGGATGCTTTGGATCGCCTGGAATCTGCTGAACGTCACTTTCAGGAGCGCTTTCATTTGCAATCCGACACGTCGAGCGACCCGCGGGGTATAGAATCGCGAAGCGTTACACAGTCCGCAGCAAACCACAAAAACGGTCAGGCAGACAGGATAGCGGAGCGGTTTGGCTCTTGAGTTCAGCTTCGTAACGACGGACCTCATGTCGCAACTGACCACAGCCGAGGCAGCTAAAATGATGGGCATCGCGGAGGCGACGCTCAACGAATGGCGCATCCGCGGTCAAGGGCCGGCTTATACAAAGATGGGCCGACTCGTTCGATACCCCGAGAACGAAGTCGAGAGATATATACGTGAGCGCACAATCGAAGCATCCTACCGAAAGAGGCCTACGGGAGAAGAACGGGAAATGGGAGTATCGCTTCAAGTTGAACGGCCAGCCCTATTCTCGGGTCACCGATTTAGAGGCCGTTCCAGAAAACATTGTTAAGGCGCACGCTGAGCGCACCGCGCACATCGAAGATCTGAAAAAAGGAAAACCGGTAATTAGGCGTGTCATCATCTCGCTTGATCACGCGGTTCCGAAGTTCATGTCCTGGTACCGGGGTGAGCATCAGAACAGGAAATGCAAGTGGGCAGCAAGCTTGATGGCTTCTTTCCAGTTTTACTTCGAACGGACGAAATGCCCTCTGGCGCGCGTCGGTCCGGCGCAACTCGAAGATTTCAAGATGTGGAGGCGTGAAAATGACATTCACGACAACACTCTTCGAAAGCAGCTGTTGCTGCTGCGTCAATTTTTTCGATACGCCCGCAAGCAGGGCTGGACGAAAGGTGATCCTTTCGCAAAGGGAGAAGACGCGGAAGTAAAGATTCCCAGTGAACAGGATTCAGATGCAATGCGAGTCCTATCACCGGAGGAGGAAGTTCGATACCTCACGGCAGCGGCAAAGGAAACCATTTACTTAGCGGATATAGCAACCATCATGGTTTCGCAGGGGCCTCGACCAGATGAGGTAATGTCGCTGGAGCAAACCCATGTAGATCTCGCCAATCGCCACTTTACGATCTGGGACACCAGCGCGGAAGGCAAATCCAAGAATGCGCATAGGAAATTGAAGATGACGGACGAAACCTTTCGCATTTTGGAGAGGCGCTTATCGATACCAGGAGTCTGGGTATTTCCATCCTCGAAGAATGGGGGTCCCCGCACTACTCTTCAAAAGGCACATACGCGAGCAACTCGAGGAAAGAAAAACAGGAAGGGCCAATATGAAGGGGGTTGTGGGATTGGATGCCGGCTCTACGATATGCGGCACACCTTTGCGACGCGTTTTGCATCGGCTGGCGGCTCGCTCCCTGTGCTCGCCAAAATCCTCGGCCATGCCGATCTTAGCTTGTTGATGCGCTACGTCCATCCAGCCCAAGCCGACATGGATCGGGCCATGGAGTGGTATTCCAAGTTGCATACACCCGGACCAGAGCTGGAAAAAATGCTGCTTGAATATGAGGACGGAAAAGATCAGTCAGAGGGGTGGCCCAGGCCACCTTTTGGGCCACCTAAGCCGGAAAAAGTGGCCCAAATTGGCCCAACTCGGCCGAATTTACAGAACAGGAGGATCTCGTGACCCAGCTGGGCAGCTTCAGTGGATTCAATAGCTTACGTCGGAAATTTTGGTACGCCCGGTTGGATTCGAACCAACGGCCTTTTGCTCCGGAGGCAAACGCTCTATCCAGGCTGAGCTACGGGCGCGTGCATTGAAATCTGGGAGGGACTACTCCGCCTTCCTGGCCATCGCTACTTTCGAATTTCCGGTACTGTGCCGGGAAGCTGAGTTACTCGGGAGCGCTAACAGTTCTTCAATATGTTGGCGGATGGCATCGTCGTTCATCAACTTGCCCCAGTCCTCGTTATCTCCTGCCGGTGTCTGGTAATGGATGTAACCCTTCCGATCGATCAGCACCAGCTGCGGTACCACCATGCGCTCGGCCATGCTGAAACCCATGAAGGCCATCATCTGATCTCTGGGAATCCATCCCACCGGAAACCCGACCTGAAAGTTTCTTTGGAAGGCGCTTGCCATGCCGTCGGCTTCGGCCGGTGTTCTACCCTCATCCAGCGCATTGATCGCAAGATCCAAAACCTGAAGCCCGCGCGAACCGTATTCCTCTTGGAACTTGGTCATCACTTTGGACGCTGCCTGGCAGTGCGGACAAGTGGTCAAGATAAATTCAAGCGCCACCACCTTGCCCCGGTATTGGCTTAAAAGCCTTTGTCCCTGGCCCGGAAGGTTGAAGGCCAGCTCGGGGGCTTTCCGCGGCGCATTCGTCTGCGCAAAGCTCAGGCAGGCGGTCACGGCGATCACAGCTATGGACGCAAATATCTTTTTCAAAACACGTGGCTCCATGTCACAGTTTAGCGTAATTAGGCTCTTTTCCCAGGCTACTTAACGATTGACTTGGTCGCGAAAGACAGTTTCACAGCGGCTTGCATCAGCCGCCCGCTTTTCAGGCGTTGCCAATCGCTCGTATCGCTTAGCCCCTCAATGCTCGTGACCGTATTGCGGGCCCAAGTCGCGACAAACAGCCCGTCATCCCCGGTACCGGCGAAGATCGTGCGGCTGGCGGTTGAGACGTCGCAGTGTTTCCACTTCGCTTCCAGGATCTTTTCGTAATCGGCGAAAAACTTCCCGGCGTTATCGGCGCTGTCCCACTCGGAAACGTATTCCAGGACCGGCTTGCGATCCTTTCCGGCGGCCACAATCTGAAATAGCCCGCCGCGCATGTGCCGCGCCAGCGAATCCGCCTCCGGATGCCCGAGATATTGCTGCAGCAAGATCTCATGGTCGAATTCGCCCACAGTCCCTTCCGTGACCTCTTTGCCTTGGTTCGCTAGCGACAACTTCGGCAACTCCGGCCTGGTTTCGCTCACGTGCGCAAAATATTTCTCGGGATGAATAATTTGCGATGAATCGACGGGTGCGTGCATAAACACCGCGGCAAAGGCCGGTTTGCCCATCTTGCGGTAGACGGCGTCGAAAAACATCGTTCCCTCCGTGTAAGGAAACAGCAGCGATTGCTGGATGTACAAGGGCGAATCTTTCAGCACCGGATAATCGGACGTCGATGTCTCGCTCGAATCGACCACCGACTTGAGCATCTCGGCAGTAGGGATCGGCGGCTGCCCGGCTTGCTTCAAATCGTAGGCCAGCATCAACCAGGAGGCCTGCCCTTCCACCACTGCGGTATGCGCCAGGTTTTCATCGTCATTCGACGGCGCGTCGTCCATAAACTTATCTAGATTGAAATGCTGGTCTGCCAAGGCGTGCGCCAGCTCATGCGCCAACGTGGTGGTTTCCGATTCGAAACCTGAGTCGTCGAGCAGATAAAGCTTTTTGCTGTCGTAGTCATAGAACGCGGCTGCCTGTTCCGTGAGAAGATCGATGGTCGATTTCCGCAAGTCGAAATTCTGCGGCACCAAGCCGAACATTTTGAGCGCCAGTTCGTCGGCCTGAATCTCCTCCGGCTTCAGCGTCTTCTTAATACGTTTCGTCAGAAAGCGCCGCAACTGCCGCTTGTCCATACGCCCATAGGGCACCGGGTGCTCTTCCGTGAATCCTGTTATCTTCGAGAGGCTTTGCACAATCGAGTTGATCTGCGCAAAAGCCGGATCCCGGTTTTTCTTCCGGCCGATGCCGAGCGCGCAAACACAGAGCGTCACCAGCGCCAGGACTGCTGCAGTTCGCCGGAGCATGAAAATCCAGGATAGCCGCCGGACCAGATGCCCGAATGCGATGCTATTCTGAAATCGCCCTGAACGTCAAACAAGTAGCGGCGCGCTACGCAAACTGAGCTTATTTTGACCGACGGCTAGGGTGTCCCCTTCATGGATTTTCTTGCAGGCCTAAATCCGCAGCAACGCGAGGCGGTGGCACACGTGGAAGGCCCGCTTCTGCTGCTGGCTGGCGCAGGTAGCGGCAAGACACGAGTGATTACACACCGAATCGCGCACCTGATTGAGGCGCATCACGTGCCTGGGTACGGGATTCTCGCCGTTACTTTCACGAACAAAGCCGCTGGCGAGATGCGGCAGCGCGTCACAGATCTGCTTGCGCATTCGACCAGCACCGCCGCTCCGCTGGTTTCGACGTTTCACTCCTTCTGCGTGAGACTATTGCGGCGCGACGGCGACGCGCTGTCCCAGATACGGCAAGGATTTACGCGCCAGTTCACGATCTATGATGACGACGATCAGCTGGCGCTGTTGAAGTCGATCTATAAACAGCTTGGGCTCGACGAAAAGTTTATGCAGTATCGCGCGGCGCTTTCGCGCATCAGTCACGGCAAGAGCCACAACGAAACGCCGCAGGATTGGTACAAAGCCGCGACGGACCCGAAGCTGACGCGCCTCGCCAAGCTTTACGAGGTTTACCAGGACCGGCTGCTGCAGGCGAACGCGCTGGATTTCGACGACCTCTTACTCGAATGCGTCCGTCTGTTGCGCCACGACGATGCGTTGCGGCAGGTTTACAATCGGCGCTACGAATTCGTCATGATCGACGAGTATCAGGACACGAACCGCAGCCAGTATGAGCTGATGAAGCTGCTGACCGAAGCGCGCCATAACGTCTGCGTTGTCGGCGACGAAGATCAATCCATTTATGGCTGGCGCGGCGCCGATATTCGCAACATACTCGACTTCGAACGTGACTACCCGGATGCGGTCGTCATCCGGCTGGAACAGAACTACCGTTCCACGAAAAATATTCTCGAAGCGGCCAGCTCTTTAGTCGCCAATAACAAAGAGCGCAAAGGCAAGTGGCTTTGGACGAACTCCGATGCGGGCGCCAGGATCGCTTACTACGAGGCGCCGGACGGAGAAAACGAAGCTTTGTTTATCGCCGACACGATCGAGAAGATCGTCTCGAAGAATCCGGCCACGCGTGTCGCGGTCCTCTACCGCACGAATTTTCAATCCCGCCAGATTGAAGAAGCGCTGCGGCGCTATGGACGCAAGTATCTTGTCGTCGGCGGCTTTAGTTTCTACCAGCGCGCCGAGGTAAAGGATCTGATCGCGTATCTCAAGATTCTGTTAAGCCCTCACGATTCAGTAAGCCTGCTTCGCATCATTAATACACCCGCGCGCGGCATCGGGAAAGGCACCGTCGAGCAGATCGAGACCTATGCGCTGGAGCACAATCTCAGCCTGTGGAATGCACTCCCGCGCATGATTGAAGAAAAGGTATTTCCCGGGCGCGCCGAATCGGCGATCAAATCGTTCCTTGCCCTGATGGCGGGGCTTTCGGCAGCCGCGGCAACACAGTCATTGCCCGATCTTCTTCGGGACATTCTTCTCAAAACCGGCTATCAGGAGATGCTGACGGCTGATGTCTCGGTCGACTCCGAATCGCGGCTCGCAAACCTGGAAGAGTTGGTGAATGCCGCGGCGGAAGCGGCTGAACGCGGCGAAAGCGCCTCCGATTTTCTCGATCACGCGGCGCTCGTCGCGGATTCCGATGCCTTGGACGAGCACGCCGCAGTATCGCTGTTGACCATCCACAATGCGAAAGGTCTCGAGTTCCCGAACGTCTTCATCGCCGGCCTGGAAGAAGGAATTTTCCCGCACAGCCGCTCATTTCTCTCCGAAGCGGCTATGGAAGAAGAGCGCCGGCTCTGCTATGTCGGCATGACGCGCGCGGAGAAGCGGCTCTATTTCAGTTGGGCGCGCTACCGGCGCCGCTTTGGCAATGGCCAGCCCGAGCCATGTCTTCCGTCGCGATTCCTGAATGAGGTGCCTCCCAGCCTGCGCGAGAAACTCTCTCGATACAGCGAGCCGCACACCGACGAAGTGGACCTATTTGCCGAACAGCATGACGTGCGAACTTCGGTGAAGCGCAATCTGTATACCGGGCACACGTACAATTCGGTCGAAAATATTGCACAATTCTTTGCCGATCGCGGCATGCCGCCTCCTTCGGGTTTTACACGGCGTCCCGAAGCCGCGCCGAATGCCGCTCGCAACGGGGCGGCTGCACCCGTCGCTCCTGCCTCGAAGCCGAGCCCAAATCAGCAGCAAGTTCGCCCATCGACTCAAGTACGCGCCGCAGCGCCCGGCATTCAGCAGTCTCGCTCCGGACGCCCGCGCGGGGTATCCGGATTCTCCGCCGGGGCAGTCGTCAAGCACCCCAAATACGGCCGCGGAACCGTGCTTCGCCGCGAAGGCGAAGGCGAGGATGCGAAACTAACTATAAGTTTTCCCGGTTACGGGCTCAAAAAAATCATTGAAAAGTTTGCAGGAATAAAAATCGACGAATGAACACGAAACACGTGGAAGATCCAGCCGAGCGGAAGCGCCTGAAGCGGGCTGCTCGCAAAAAAGCGGCGCCTAAAGCCAAGCGCGCCTCTGGCGTTGCACGCGGTTCGAACAAACGCAAAGTGAAGAAGCTCGTCAAGGGCCAGCGCAAACGCTAGCCGGCAGATCGGTATCTACGGCAACCTGGCCGCGCTTAGCTTCAAAGAACCAGCCGGACGATAGTCGGAATAGCTATCGTCCTCTTGCGATTGACGCTGGAATACGTAAAGAACCTTGGCATTCGATCTCATCGAGAAATGCACCGGCTGCCAGATCTTTCCATCTCCGACGGGAGCGTTCTCCAGCTCAAACCGTGTGCCGGGCTGCACTTCGGCGAGAAACCCTTCGATCGAAACCGGACGGATGACCTGCGCCGTGACCTTGACCCAGTGGAATGAGTTGGAATCGATCCAAAGCTCGCCGTGCATGCCTGGCAAAACTTGGGTCTCCATGTTCGGCGGCCGATAGCCCGGCCGCGGCATTGCCTTCAGCACGTAAGCGCTGAACCCATGTACGTTCCGCAGCCCTAGCATCGTAAAGTTGAAAGCCTTGGTGAGCTCGTCCATCATGGCGTTGTCACGCTTGCGCTCTTTCTCGTAATTGTCGATGCGTTCCTGCCGCTGCTCGCTTGTCTCGCTGCGCCGGCGAGCGATTACCTGCTGCAGCTTTTTCTCCTCCTGAGCGTCCTGCGCGGCCGACAGCGGCTCGCCATTAAGGCCGATCAGCCGGTAATACGGCGTGCCCTCGATGATCGTCACCTGGAATTTCTTCGAAGCTTTGGCGTTCCGGTTGACCTCGATCCAATCAAAGTCCGTCCTGGCTTTGAAATCCGCTTCGTTCACCACGACCGATTTATTGATGATTTCTTGAACACTCAACTGCTGAGCTTGAACTGCGGCGACGCACAGGAGCAAACAGGCGGCAATCGAGATCTCACAACCGCGCACAAACCCACCGAACGCCTTTGCGCTTAGATTTGTTTTGAGCATTCGCCGAGTAAGGAGGTCCTCTAACTCCATTAGACGTGCAGTAATCGAAAGTTACTCTACTTAGCGCGTGAGATAGTAACGCACGGCCGGCGTAACAACCAGCGATAATGCGAGTGAAGCGATGATGCCGCCGATGACCGCAATGGCCAGGGGTTGCAGCATCTGGGATCCCGCTCCCAATGCGAGAGACAACGGAAGCATGCCCGCAACGGTCGCAACTGCGGTCATGAGAATGGGCCGCAATCGCCTCTCGCCTGCTTCGATCATAGCTTGATGCGGCGGCGCGCCGCCCGTGCGGAACTTCTTTTCCGCATCGAGCAGCAGAATGCCGTTTTTCGCGACAATTCCCACCACCATGATCAATCCCATGAAGGAGGAGATATTGAAGGTTGTGCCCGTGATGAGTAAGGCTAGAAAAACTCCGCAGGTGGAAAGCAGAGCCGAAGAGAGGATCGCGGCGGGCGCGCTGAAGTCGCCGAACTCGACCAGCAGAACGATAAACACCAGCACGATGGCCGCGGCGAGTACGAAAATCAACTCGCGAAACGAGCGCTGCTGCTCCTGATAAAGGCCGCCGTACTCAATGCGGATGGCGGATGGCAGATGCAGGCGCGCAACAGCTCGTTTGACGCGGGCGACACCGGTTCCTAGGCTGATGCCCTCGAGCCGGGCTGTAACAGCGACGTCGCGTTGCAGGTTTTCACGCCGGATCTCGACCTGCCCGGGGTCATTCTGGACCGTCGCCAACGTGCCGAGCGTGGCTACTTTTCCGGTTCCACTGACCAGTAACGTATTGCGGACAGCATCGAGCGAGCTTCTGGTCCGCGGGGGAAAAGTTACCCTCAACGTATACTGCCGGTTATTCACGACGACGGGAACCGGCGATGGCTCGCCCTGGAAAATGGCGCTGGCATCGAGTTCTACCTCTTGCGGTGTAAAGCCGGCGCGTGCCGCCACGCTCTCATCGACGCGAAAAGTGATGGCAGGTCCGCTAATGGTGTTCTCGATCCCGTTCTCCACGTCTTTTACGCCGGGTACAGCCTTGATCGCGTCTCCGACTTTTGGCGCCCATTGCTTCAAAAGCGGCAAATTCTCAGAAAATAGTTTGATCTCGATCGGATCGGGCGAGCTGGTGAGATCTCCAATCATGTCCTGCAGAAGTTGAGTGAAATCTGTATCGAGCTGCGGGAACTGCTTATTTACTCGTCCGCGCACGTCCGCGATGACTTCCTCAACGCCGCGGCTGCGGTGCGATTTGAGATTCACGGAAATGTCGCCTGTATTCGCCTCGGTAACGGCAGCCAAGCCGAGTTGAAGCCCCGTGCGGCGCGCGGTATTTTCCACCTCGGGTATCGATTGCAGGATCTTTTCGACGGATGTCAGCACGCGATTCGTGTCCGCAAGCGATGAGCCGGCGGGCATCAAGTAATCGAACACAAAGCCGCCTTCGTCCATCGCAGGCAGCAGATCGGTTCCTAATGCCTGATACGAGAAAAACGAGACTACAACCAGCAGCGTGCACGCTCCGGCCAGAAGCAACGGATGCGCCAGCGCCGCCCGGATGCTTCGCTCATAAAACCTTGTCAATCGGCCCATCAACCCGGTACTTGCGTCGTCTACATGTTTCGACCCTGAACGATCCGATCGCAGCAAGATGTGGCTTAGAGCGGGTGTCCAGGTCAGGGCGAGCGCCAATGACGTGAGCAGCGCAACCGCGACGGTGACCGCGAGCGCGCGAAAGAATGTGCCGGTTACTCCGGTGATCGTAATCAAGGGGAGAAAGACGACGATCGGCGTCACCGTGGAACCCAACAGCGGCACGCGCATTTCCCGTATCGCGCTCCGAATGGCTTCCGCACGGCTCTGGCCGCTGTCGCGGTGGAGAACAATGTTTTCGACCACCACGATCGCGTCATCGATAACCAAACCGACGGCCGCCGCCAACCCGCCCAAGGTCATCAGATTGAAGCTCTGTCCCATGGCGCGAAGCGCGATAAAGGTGACTGCAATCGTCACCGGAATGACGAGTCCCGCCACGATCGATGTCCCCCAATCACGGAGAAACACGACGAGGATAACGGCTGCGAGACACAGCCCTATAAGGATCGCGTCGCGCACGCTCTTGATGGATTCATTGACCAAGTCTGACTGGTCGTAAAACGGCGCTAGCGCAACACCGGAGGGTAATATGTGGCGCAGATAATCGATCTTTTGATGAACTTCGTTCGCAACCGCGACGGTGTTGCTATCCGGCTGGCGATAAATATTCAGCAGCACGGCGGGTTTCCCGTTTGCCGTCACGATGGTGTAAACGGGCCGTACGGAACTCCCGACGGTCGCCACATCGCTGATCTTGATTGGTACGCCGGAACCCGCAGTCTTGACCACAATGTCTCCAATTTCCGCCGGGTTATGTACTTGACCGCTGACCAGCCCGAGTGCGAGCTGGTGGTTCTGCTGCAACATCCCCGGGGAATCGATCAGGTTGGTGCGCGAGATCGCGTCCAGCAGGTTAGGAACGGTGACCTGCGCCTGAACCAGCTTTCCCGGATCGGGCTCAATCTGAAACTCCGGTTCCTGCCCGCCTTGCACGACGACGGTGGAAACGCCGGCGAGCCGGTTTAGTTGCGGCTTGGCCGTGTAGGTCGCCAGCTCCCATAATCGGGTCTGGGGAACGGTATGAGAAGTCATGCTGTAGCCGATGATCGGAAAGGCTGCAAAGGTCAGGCGGTTCGCCGTAATGCTGGCCGTGGAGGGAAGCGTGGTCTGCGCTCGCGAGATGGCGGCATTGACGTATGCGAGCGTCCGGAACATGTCGACGTTCCAGTTAAAGAACAGATCGATTTCGGCTTGTCCGCGGCTGGTGACCGAGAGCACGCGGTCCAGACCAGGAACAGAATTCACGACCTCCTCGAGCGGGCGCGTGATGCTGACTTGCATCTGATCGATCGGCATAACGCCGTTGTCGACACCGATCACAATGCGCGGAAAATCCGTGGATGGGAACACCGCCACGGGGATGTTGAAGGCAAGATAAGCGCCGAAGCAGGCGAGCGCAATCGCAATGAAGAGGATCGATTTGAGAAATCGCGCAGTCCAATGCTCCGCTTCCGCGGCGCGGGTTAGAGACTCAGGCGCGCGCGTAAGCTGGCTCATTGCTCGTCCGCATCGGCGGCCTGCGAAATTTGCACTTTCGACTTGTCGTCGAGCCCAAGCGCACCCTGCGTGATCACCTGCTCGCCCGCGCTTACGCCTTTGAGAATCTGCACCGCATCCCCTTCGCGCACGCCGATTTCCACTTTGCGATCATGTGCGAGCCCGTCACTGCCCGCGATCATCACTTTTTCTCCGCCCTCTTCCGACGAAAGAAGAGCGGCTGCGGGAACGACGATCGCATTCGGAACTTCGCCGGCATCGATTGAAACCTGAACTGTCTCGCCGAGCTTCAATTTCTCGCCCGGATTCGCAGCTTCGGTCCAGATTTCAATCGTAGTTGTGTTTGGATCAACGGCCGGACTGACAACCGTCACCTTTCCGTGTAAGTCGCCGCCAGGCCCGGCGATGGTGGCCGGCGCTCCTGGACGAATCTTTGCGGCTTGCGCCACAGGAACATTCGCGCGCGCGACCACTTGCGAGATATCAACGATTGAGATCAAGGGAGAATTGCTGCTCGCCATCTCGCCGACATTCACGGGACGATCCGCCACCGAGCCGTTCATCGGGCTTCTTACCTCGGCATAAGATACCTGCGCGGCTGCGCTCTCATAGTGCGCTTTGGCCGCCTCCATCTGAGCCTGCGCGCTCTTCAACTGCTCATTGCGCCCGACGCTTTCGAGCGAGTGCAGCGCCTGCGCTGCCGTTTCGTACTGGCCTTGCGCTTGCACCATCGCAACCTTGGCGTCATCGACAAGCTTCCGCGCCAGCGCGCCTTCTTCGAACAGGGTGTTTCTGTTTTCATACAGCGTTTTGGCGGCTTGTAACGTTTGGCGCGCCGATTCCACATCCGTTTTGGCTTTCGTCAAGTCTGCCGGCATGGTTGCCTGCGCGGTGTTGTGATAGGACGCTTGCGCCTGCGCGTAAAGCTCCTTGCTCTCCTGCGCCGCGGCGACCAGATCGCGATCTTCCAAGAGAGCGAGTAATTGCCCTTGGTGAACGTGATCGCCGCGTTGAACCAGAAATCGCGCGACCGGCGCACTAATTTTCGGCATGATGTTGGCCTGCCGCAATGGATAAAGGACCGCTTCCGCCGTAATGGTGGAATGAATGGTTTCGCTTTTCGCGGTTGCGACCTGGACCGGCGTTACGGGCTCGGTCGCGGCGTCTGGCGCTGGTCTACCGGAGCACGCAGTCAGCGCGGCGAGAGCGGACAGCGCAATCGTGGCACAAAGCTCTCTCATTAAAAACGCTCCGCTTAGCTATTAAAACGCTCCGCTCAGGCTCTGCAGACTTGCTAAGGCCAGGCGATATCGCAACAGGCCGTCATCGTACGCGCTGCGCGCCTGATTGGCGGTGGTTTGCGCATCCACTACTTCGAGCGCGACCGCTTCGCCTGCCTGATATCGCAACAATGCCAAACGCAAGCTTTCGGCCGATAGATCCGCGGACGAGCGCAGCGATTCGAGCTGCGAGAGCGCAACCCGCGCCTCTTGATAAGACGCGGCCAAATCCGCGTCCAACTGCTTGCGCGCCGTGACAAGGTCGAGCTCGGCTTGCCGCTCCTTCAGCGTCGCCTGCTTCACCTTGCTATGAATCGATCCCCAGCTCCACAGCGGAATGTTCAGCGTCGCCTCCGCCGAGTAACCGAGATTCTGGCGATAGGGCAATTGAAAATTCGGCAGCGTGCTGCGGCCTGTATCCTGGGCGTTCGCGGCGCTGGCGGCGAACTGGTTGGCATCGATTCCGTAGAACACGTCCAAACCGAAGGATGGCAGATACGCGTATCGGGCGACACTGACGCCCAGCCGCGCCTCGCTCACATTTGCCTGCGCGGCATGCAGATCGGCGCTGTTCGACGAAGCTTGCGCAGTTTCTTCTTCGAGCGGCGGTAAGACGGCAATATTCGAAAGATCGTCCACAATCGCGTAATCCAATTGCAGCTTCGGAAAGATGAAAACCGCCAGCGCAATCTTCGCCTTGGCGATCGCAAGCTCCGCATCCTGCACGTCACGCTCGCGCTGTTGCGACTGCAGCTCGGCTTTAATCACGTCGGCGTGCGCCGCTTCGCCGCCGCGCTCCTGCTTGCGGGTGATGTCTAGAAAATGCTGCGCTTCACGCAAGCTGGTCTGGGCGTTGTTGAGCTTTCGTTGCGCCAAGGCGATTGCGTAATAATCCTGGATGACCGTCATGTTCAACCCGCGCGCGGCGACATCGGCCTTTGCCCGGGCTACGGCCTCCGCCGCGGCTGCAAGCCTGATTTCGCCGCGCCTCACGAAGGCCAGCACTTCTTCGTGCGCCTGCAACTGTTCGTTATAGACATGAACGCCATCGTTCGCAACGAATACGCCCGAGGGAGTTCCGTTTCCTTCCGTGTAAATAAACTGGTTCAACCCGTTGACCGATGGCAAGGCTGCCGCCCGCGCCTGTACGCGATCCTCTTTCGCGAGTTGCGCCGCGATGTTTGCGGTTTCAATTTGCGCGCCATATTGCCGGGCGCGCGCAAGCGCTTGTTGCAGGTCGATAGTCACGCTCATGGTGGCGGAAACCGCCGGTCCTTGTGCCCCCAATTGAACCGCAAACGCGAAAGAAAGAACTGCAATGGCGAGTCCTTGCAAGTTTGAAGCCTCCGCTGAAACCAGCCTACCCCGGCTATTGAGGAGCTCGCGCAAAACGGTCGCGGTATCAAGCGCCCCGCCCAAAGGTTTAGTGAATTCCATTGCGGTCCGGCGTCGCGCATCCACGCCCTTTGCGCTCCTAAGTAACCGCCCGGCAACGCCGTCGCGGAGCTTGGCGATTTCTGGCGTGGTGTTGACCAAGCGCCGCTTGGCTGCCGGGCTACCTTGCTAAGCTTTCTAGCGTAGATCCGCGATTTATCTGATTCGAAGGAGCGTGCGTGAGGTTCATTCTCGGCCTGATTATAGGGTTTCTGCTGGTTCCAGCATTGGTTTACCTTTATTTTCGATTCGGATACGCGCCGGTGGCGACCGCTGCATCTCCGATTCCTTTTGAGCGCCGGCTCGCGCACATGGGCCTCGATGCCCGTATTGATAAGGAAGCGCCAAAAACGCCGCCATTTCAGGCCTCGGATGCCGATTTACAAAACGGTGCGCGTTTGTACAACGAGCATTGCGCGATGTGCCATGGCGGGTGGGGCACGCCGAAAACCGCTACCGCGAAAGGCATGTATCCCGTTCCGCCGCAGCTCTTGAAAGGCAAAGGAGTAACTGACGATCCCGCTGGAGAAACTTATTGGAAAGTAACCAACGGCATCCGCCTCACCGGAATGCCCGCTTACAATAATTCGCTTTCGGATAAGGAGCGCTGGCAGATCAGCTTACTGCTTGCGGGCGCCGACAAACTTCCGCCCGATGTGCTCGCGATCTTGCAGCAGCCGGTGACGGCGCAATAGCGTAAGGCGCTAGCAACTCTCAGGCAGCCTTTCCCTCCTGAGCTTCCTTTGAATCGCGCACAACGGGCACCATACGCCCTGTGCGCTCAGGCGGCGTTTTCAAGGGCCCATTGTTCGAAGAGATCCGGCTTGATTTCGAGCGCACGGACCTCCACTTCGGTGATTGAAAAATCGAACCCATTTTCCGCGGGCTCCCAGACGTCGTGACGCTCCTTGTATACCGCTTGGATGTACTGTTTCGCGGCCTTCGTGAGCTGAATCTTTTGTTCGCGCACACGAGTTTCCTGACGCTCGCGCAACGCGGCGGCGTCTTTTTCACGTTGCCGGCGGAGGCGGGATTCCTGGATGCTCAGATTGTTCAGCTGGCGCTGGTAGGCGAGGAAGATCCTGGCTTCGATGAGCTGGTTACGCACCTGTGGGTCCTCTTGCGCGTATTCGGAGGCTAATTCGATGCGCCCCACGGCGTAAATGCCGAATTCGAGAGCCGGAAGTCGAAGCAACCGCCATTCGGTATCGGCAAGCGATTGAACGAGACGATGCTCTTCCTCACCGGCGGGTTTGTGAGTAGAGAAGAAGCCGGCGACGTGGGCTTCGTAAGCGGCGGCATCATCGGAGGGCAGCAGAACGGTACGGCCGGTGAGACCGGTTTTGACAGCGTTGAGCGACGATTTGGCTTTGCCGTCGGGCGAAGTGGGCCCCGTTGAGAGTTGAGCATTTTTTTGATTGGCGGCTTTTTGGGCGGGACTGGACACAGTTGTGACTCCTTCTAGAAAATGGAAAAGCTCGCGAACGCCGGCACCTGCAGCGTTGGCGAGCCTGCCGGAAGATAGCACGCCAGAAGGAGAAAACGAACTTTCAGGGTGTGGAAAACGCGAGTAAGTGCGTGAGCAGCAGGTGGATAAGGAAATTTTGAAAGTTTGTCACCGGCTGTCGAGCGAGAGACGACGGTGATCGAGCTGAAGTGGATTGAACGGGACGATGTTGCGGGTTCCGGTTTGCGGGAAGCTGCTCGGGACTGCTTATATATTCGCGACGGCGTTCGTGGTCGGGTTCGTCGGGTGGTGCGAGACCGCAGAAGGGATTTTTCGTTCTGCGTCTGGCAGACAAGATGCCCGGGAGTTGGTTTGGGAAGCGAGATTGCGGAGGGATCTTACCTAGATAGCGAGTTTTCGGGACTTGAGTTCTTATCTACGATGTGCGCGTTTTACAACCGGGTGACAACGAACTCGCCCAGTTGGTTTGGGTGCATGCTCGACGACCCCCGTGCTACTGCAGAGCGTGTTATCGTTGATGGCCCAAGGATGATCCTTGGCCTACAGATAAGGAGTATATTGCTTACCGGCTTCGGTGGGAACGCTATTCTATGCGCTCCGATGTCGTTCTCGTAATCACCATTCGCAAGATGCGGCTTGGAGCCTTGTACAAGTACGGAGAATATCTCCCCGGCACACCAGAGAGCCGTCGCTATAAAGCTGTGGCTATGCGTCTTGTGCTCCATGAGGGCTTCAATACCGTGCGGCCTATGGAAGCTGCGAAGCGGGAGTTGGGGGGAACGATCAAAAATCACGTCCGCAGGCGGCGAACAATCGCAGACTCCATTCCCCTAATTCAGCTGATTCAAACCGGCGTCAACCATATCGTTAAAGAGTTGCTTGAACCTGAGCTGACGTTCCGGAGGTAGAGCCCTGACACCGTTGAGCACAAGCAAATTGACTGCTTGCACTTCGGCCGCAGCGGGCTTGGAATTCTGGTTGAGTCTGGCGTAAAACCCGAGCACTCGCCTGTGGTCTCTTTCCGGTAGAGCTGCGAAGGCTCGCGCATACAAATCATCTACTTCTCGCTGCTGGGTTCCATTCAGTGACGCCCTGCCCCTCTCGACGGCTTGCTTCATCAACTCGCCTACATCCATAAGGGAATAGTTGCGTGCGATTGCGAGACGCATCACTCGGTTCCCTGTATCATCCGATAGAAATGGATTCCCTTTGCGCATTCCTCTGAGAAATTCCGAGGCGAAGTGCTGGGAAGCTTCTGGAGAAATGCCAATACCTCGTTGAAGGTCCTCGACACTAGATGCCGCTCGGTTTTCGAAGTCTTTTCCGGACCATGTGCGAAGTGAATAAAAGAACCACCCTTGCCTCGCAACGGAAAGTGTGCCGCGTATCTCCTGTCCCGATTCGTGCCATGTGACGTGCGCGCCTCGCCCCAGGTGCCCATCGAGGCCGATATCGGTTCTCTCCAACTCTTGAAATCCAGCGTCTCTTTGTCGAAGATCAGATTCAACTTGATTGAGGTAGTCATCGGGGGATCGAAGTGCCGCAACTGCCGGTTCTACGAGGAAGGCCGCGAACGCTCCGCTTTTTCGGTTCACAGCAATAACTTTCGCGTCCTCCAGCCGGATAATCGGGTTTTCTTTCAGAAGTGCTACCCAGCCTGAAGGGAGGTCGATCTTGTAGCCGAATTTATCGTCTGTAATCGTGTGCGCCGGGACGGAGTATGCCCGAATCGTGGATCGCAGATGAAATTCCGGAATTACCGTTGCAAACAGGGAAGTGCACAGGATGGAAATCTGAGCACAAGCTGCGGTCGCCAGTCCCACGCCTCTGGGTATGGCCCTCCCCTTTGTACCCAATAGGATCAATAGACCGACGCACCACACGGCATTGAAGATGAAATAGCACAATCCTGGGACACCAGAGCCATTAAGCAGAAAGGTCATGCCGAAGAGTATGCCGATGCATGCGCGGATGCAGGCAAACTTACGCCATCCTCGACCGCCCCAAAATAGCCCAAGTGCACTAATGACGTTCCATGCAGTGGCCGCAATACCCGGTGTGCTCTCAATGAGAGCGAATCCTTCGGCTGCTGCAAAACCTCGCCATGCGAGATCCAGCACAGCGGTAAAGATCAGCAGCCATCCACCCCAACGATCGCTAGCCTTTTCTCGTCGCTGCTGTTCTGCTTCTGTCAACTCCTGGTCAGGCTTTGCATCCGGAAGCAACTCGACGGTCGGAGGGTCATCGCAAGACTCTGATATGACAGAAGGCTGTGAGCCTTCTGTGGGAGGTTCCAGGGCTGAATTACAAACATTCTGCTCATCCCGTGTCACCGTGGCAGAAGGCTGCGAGCCTTCTATGGAGGGCTCTGGAACTGTATTGGACAGATTCTCCTCATTCCGTCTCAACAGCCGTACCAGGCTGTCGGGAATTGCCGACGCGAAGAACCAACAAGTAAGCCAGATCGTACCCGCTAAAATCAATCCACCAATAAGACTTGGAACCAGGACGACAACAAGGAAGGACGGCGGCGGCGGCGTTGCAGTAAGAGTTTCGATGACATAGCCAGCCGGTGGTGCTGGTGGTGTTGAGGTGCAGGTAACGCCGTACTGAAACGCATCCGCGCACAGATCTTTCTGTGTGTAATAGCGAACTCCCTCCACAACGTTCGTGGCAGCAGTCCAAAAAACATAACCGACTGCTTCCAAACTGCTGTGAGCGTGTCTATGTTTCCAGGGCTGAAAGGCGACCAAAAAGAGCATCCACATCCCGACGCAGAGGGCTACAATCCGCATTTTGAATGGCGGATTGCGCAGCGAGCGATATGTCTGCCCGAAGTTCATTGCGCAGCCTGCATTCGCGGCTGTGAAATGTCTCTATGAGTTTTTGGACCCATCAAGAAATCCGTGCGCTGATGAGGCAAAAACTCTCCTCGGCCAATCCCGCTCAATGCCAGGGCAGGAAAGCAACGCTGCTATTGAGATGGGTGCGCCCTATTTCCAGTACTACAACATAAAGGACATTATGTTGTAGTATTGCCCCATTCGTAATGATAGGTTTCGCGTTCGTTTTCTGGATGCACCCAACTCGGAGCAATAGCCGACTTGGACGGTTCTGGATAATCCGCGCCCAGCATAAAGCAACGCACCTGGGCGTAAAGTCGGCGTTCCACCGATTGAGAATACAAGCCCAAGGCAAACACAATGCGTTTTGGGCAAAGTGGTCGGATCTTCCGTGTCGAGGTGATTTTTTCTCCACTTCACTGTTCTACTTCGGACGTCTCACTCGCACCTTGTGATCAGTCGCCCACCACGAGGCAGCGGTACGACTGCTCGATTGCTTCGGAAGCAAATAGCGCCGCCAAGCGCGTTGCTTAGGGCCGAGCGGCCGGGCTGGGAAAGACGAATGAGCAACAGCCCCATGTGGCTGCCTGGCTCAAATTTTCGGACATCCGAAAAATCCAGATCTTGAGTGATGAGGAATCGTTCCTTTTGCTGTGCTGCTCTCCATGATTGCAGCGGCGCACGTCTTCTTCTGCCAAACTGGGGAAGTCGGTTAGGACGAGCCTATTTCGCTACTTTCGCCTGCCATTCGGCGGCTTTGGCTAGTTTACCCCAGTCGCGATACAGATTGACGATGCTTGCTCCGGCGTCTGCGATACTGGGCCGGTCGCTGGCAGCTATCGTGTCCTTTTGCTTTGTCAATCCTGCGTAACCTGACAGCAGGATGGGCTCGGCGTCAATGTACTTCTTCTGACCGGCTAAGCACGCCCCTAGAATGGCTTGACCTTCGAACCTTTGCCAGGCATCTGGGGCGGTCCTTTCATAAATCGGCAAAGTCTCGCGTAACAGAGCCTCCGCCTCGACATATTTCTGCTGTTTGAGGTAAGCGCGGGCGAGATCTATTGAGTTCTCAAGCGTGTCAGGGTGCTCAACGCCGAGAACGCGGCGGCGGGTATCCAAAACCTTTGCGTAAAGAGCACTGGATTTTGGGAGATTGCCTTCGAGCTCGTAGAGCGCAGCAAGTCCGGCCAGAGTTTGCAGAGCGATCGGATGCTCGCCGCCTGGGCCGCGCTGCGCGCCATCGATGGCTTGCTTGATAGTTTTCCTTCGCCTGCGTGTAGTCCCCACGAATACTCTGCAGGTCAGCCAGGCTATTTCTCGCATTGATCGTATTAGGATGAGAGTCGCCAAGGACGCGCCGATAGGCCGCGAGCGCCGTTGTGTAAAGCGCCTCGGCGTCCTTGTAGTGGCCACGGAAAAAATAGACACTCCCGAGATTGGTCATGGTATCGAGCGTCTCGGGGTTCTCATCACCCAGAGCGCGCCGTTTCAGTTCGAGCGTCTTCGCGAACAGCGGTTCAGCCTGCGCGTATCTGTTTAGCATCCAGTATGTGGCGGCCAGGTTGCCCATCGCTCTCAGAGTGTTGAGATCCCGCTCCCCCAGGACACGCTGGTCGAGGGGAACTACTTGCTCCAATAGGGATGCAGCTTTAGCGTACTCGCCTTCGTCTAAGAAGGTCGTTGCCAAACCGTTCATGGTCTTTAGCGTCGCCGGATGCTGGTCGCCCAACGTGCGGCGTTCGATGGCGACGGTCTCGCGATACAGCGGTTCGGCTGCTTTGAGATTGCCGCGCCGCTCGTAGACGGCTGCCAGGCTCGCCATCGAAGCCAAAGTGTCGACGTTCTTCTCGCCGAGCTCGCGACGCCGGATCTCCAGAACACGTTGATACTGTTGCTCCGCTTGCGGGTAAAGGCCTAAGTCCACGTACGCTCCGCCTACAGTCTGTCGTATGGAAGCCTCCACGAGCGGCTGAGTCGCGAACTTGCGTTCGACGCCTGCGGCCGCACGGTCGAGCGCGGTACGCACAGTCAAGTTCGCGTCAGGTTTGGCGTTGGCCGATTGATTGTAGGCGCTGGCCTGAGCTAGAAGATCCTTCTCGAGAAACTCATTCACCGCTTGCGCTTCTGCTCGTGCCCGGCTCGCGCGCACTGCCATCCAGGCGGAGAAGATGATGCCTGCTATAAGAAGCAGTGCGAAAGCTGCCGCCGTCGCAAGCCATACGCGGTACTTCCGCACCATCTTGCCGATCCGATACGCAGCAGAGGGCGGTGCTGCCTCGATGGGTTCTCCTTCGAGATATCGTTGGAGGTCGCGGGCTAAACCGTTCGCGGTTTCGTACCGCCGCACCCGATCCTTGTCTAACGCCCTTCTCGTGATCCAATCCAATTCGCGGTCCAACAGCTTTGGTAACCGCGCGGGATCGCTTTGGCGTAAACCCGCGATGCTTTTCAGCTCCCTGGAGCGGCGCACGCGGGTACTTGGAGACTTGGGTTCCTCTTCCCGAATACGCTGAAGCGTGTCGACGTAGGAAGAGTCCTCTAAATGATCGAGCGGCGTGGAACCGGTGAGCAGTTCGTAAAGCACGGCCCCGAGCGAATACACATCAGCGCGCGTGTCGATATCGTGCCGGCCCCAGTCCGCCTGCTCCGGGCTCATGTAATGCAGAGTACCGATGACTGTACCGGCGCCCGTCATCATAGTTGCCTCGCTCGACTCGTAACTAAGCGCCTTGGCGAGCCCAAAGTCGATGACTTTGGGAATCGCTAGGCTATCCTGACGCCTGATCAGAATGTTGGATGGCTTGATGTCCCGGTGAATGATGCCCTTTTGATGTGCGTGCTGGATAGCTTGGCAAACGGGCACAAACAGTTCGACCCGTTGCGGAATTGTGAGGCGCTTTGAATCGCAGTAACCAGTTATGGGAATCCCGTCCACCAGCTCCATTACGAAATACGGCAACCCTGTCGGCGTTGTACCTGCATCGAATACTCGAGCGATGTTGGCGTGATCCATCACAGCAAGAGCTTGGCGCTCGCTTTCGAAGCGTGCGATCACCTGCTTGCTGTCCATACCGGGTTTTATGATCTTGAGCGCGACTTCCCTGCGAATTGGTTTGAGCTGCTGTGCGCGGTACACGACGCCCATACCGCCTTCCCCAAGTTGCGCTACGAGCCGGTACGGGCCAATGGTTGTGTCCAGCGTGGCCCGGGCCATCTGCATGGTTCGCGTGGGGTCATTTACCCCTGCGGCCATTTCCGGATTGTGATGTGTTTCCACTGACGAACCTTCCTGGCGTTTTCGAACCAGCTTTTTAGAAGGAACAGCACCTCAGAGTCTCGATTCTAACGGATCAGCGAGGCGAGTGCGAATTGAAGTTGAGTCTTCGTGTGGATCGAACTGTTTACGTTCGACAATCGGCATTTTCGAAGGTATCGGCGGTCATGATGACCAAATCTAATGAGCTGCTGGTTGCTTGGTTTTTGCGATCTAGACCCTCAATGTAGGGGATGCGCGTGATACATCCATGTGGCAACCGAACGGCAGGAACCATCTGTGTGCCAGATGATCGGAAGCGGATTTTCAGTCAAGCCCGAAATGTTCTGTAAATTTGAATCTCCAAAGTTAATCAATCCGCTTCCTTGTTGATTCGCTGCCGCAGTGGAGGGCGGAGCCCGGAACGGAGGCAGGGAATCAGGCCGCCGCTTGACCCGGTTCGGCCGTTGGGGTTTCGGTGTTCACCTCCATATTCAGATAAATCTGCATGATCGCCAGCACCAGCGCTTTCTCGCTGCGCTGATAACGTTCGAACAACTCCGTCTGAAACTGCCCGTCGCGGTCTTTGGGCACCAGCAACGCCAGTTCGCCCACCCGCGTTTTTAGCAACCGCGGCTTATAGCCGTTCCGATACCCACGCCGCTCGCTCGTGCGCTCATAGTTATCGGCACCCAAAAAACTCGTCATCTCGGCCTCGAGCACCTGCTGCACTACTCGTTGCACCAGCGCACGCAATCCGTCATCACCATCAGCCGCCGCTGCTTGCCATACCTTTCTGAGTTCGCTATCGTTGCTCTTGCGAGCCATTCTGTTCTCTCCTTTCGAACGTTTTCTGTCAAAAACATTTTAAGGAGATTCTGTTTGGCTCGCGCTGCTCGCCCTCCGGGCTCGGCAGCGCTCGCCTATTTACAGAAGTTTAAGGGCACAATCATTCATCGCCGTACTTGAGAACTAGTTCAAAGTAGCCCACTACCAGAATTGAGATGGCTTTGGGGTCAGAACTTGACGCGAAAGCGCCTCATCTTATTCGCGATCGAGGCAGATCGCCGCCTGCCGCCGAAATCGAAGGATTCGGCACGAATGCGTCGGGTTATGAGGGTCAAGCATGGTGAAAAGCCTGGGTTCGCAATTCCGGCTTCCGACGTTGATGACGATCTTGGGGTTATGCCTGTCAGGAGCAGCCTCCGGACAATTCCAAACTGTACCAGGCGCTCTTCAGCAGGTTTCTGTCGGCGCAGACGGCACGGTTTGGGGGATCAACAGATCTCAACAGATTTTCACGTATAACAACGTCACCTCAAGCTGGACCTATGTTCCAGGCGCATTGACACAAATCGTGGTCGGCTCGAGTAGCGCGGTTTGGGGTCTGAATGCCGGGCAGCAGATCTACCATTGGGATTCCGTTCACTCGAAGTGGATCAACATTCCGGGATCTCTGACGCAGATAGCAGTTGGAGCGGACGGGGACGTTTGGGGCCTCAACTATCAAGAACATATTTATCACTTCGATGCCCAAGCCCAGGGCTGGACTGAGATACCGGGCGCCCTGAAGCAAGTCGCGGTCGGATTCGATGGGGCGGTCTGGGGTGTAAATTACGCCAACGGCGTCTATCGATATAATCCCGGTACTGGTCTCTTCCAACAAGCCCCCGGCACGATGACCTACGTTGCAGTCGGAGCAGATGGCGACGTATGGGGCCTCAACAACGCGAGTGTTTATCACTTTAATCGTTTAAGCCAAGACTGGGAGCAAATGCCCGGTGCTTTGTCACAGATTAGCGTCGGTGCTGGGAGCAATGTCTGGGGACTGGGCGCCGCCGGGCAGGTCTACCGATATATCGCGCAGAGCGCAACTTGGATATCTATTCCGGGTACACCGCTGAACCATGTCTCGGCTGGGGCGAACGGGGCCGCGTGGGGCGTTGCTAGTTCGGATACTGTCTACCGGTTCAGTGGAGTGACCCAACCAGTCCAGGTTCTTTATCAGATTCCGGGTACGCTGGCGACAATAGCAGCCGGTACGGATGGCAGCATCTGGGCACTCGATACCGCCGGCCAGATCTATACCTATAATCCGCTGACGCAGGGCTGGACCAATGTTCCGGGTCGATTGAGCTGGATTGCAGTTGGAACCGGCGAGAGCGTGTGGGGCATCAATTCAGCGAATCAAATCTACCGCTATAACCCGGTCACTCAGGGCTGGGACTCGATTCCGGGTAATCTCACGCAAATCGCTATCGGGGCGAACGGCGACGTCTGGGGGATCAACAGTACCGAGCAGATCTATCGCTTCGATGCCGCGACGCAGAGCTGGACATCAATTCCGGGCTCATTGCAGCAGATTGCGGTGGGTGCGGATGGTTCTGTCTGGGGAATCAACAATGCAAATAAGATCTACAAGTTCAATCCCGCTGATCAGAGCTGGATAGGGATTCCAGGTAGCTTAACGCAAATCGCGGTGGGATCGAGCGGCAATATTTGGGGCATCAACACAGAAGGATCGGCTTACCGCTTCAACTCGGCCAGCCAATCGTGGAGCTACGTGCCAGGAGTTTCCCTGGTTCAGATTGCGGTCGGGTTCGACGGCGCGGTGTGGGGTGTCAACCCTGCGAACCAGGTCTTTGAGTTTAACGCGCAAACGACCGCGTGGACCTTAGTTGCTGGATCGCTCTCACAGCTCCCAGTGGACGCAACCCAGAACTTCTCGTTATCTGGAGGGCTACAAATCAGTTCTCTGAGTGAGATGTCAGGCGACCCGTTCGACCCACTCACCATCACCGGGACAGGGTTCAGCGAGGGCACCCTCGCGATTTCCGTAATGTTTACTCCTGAGAACGGAGACGCTGCCGTGATGATCCCGGTGTCGGCGTCGAGTGCAACCAGTATCGGGGTCATGGTACCGACCTTCTTCAGTCTCACCACTGGAACCTATTCCGCCGAAACGGTGGACGTTCAGGTCGTGCAATTCGCCAGCAGCAGAACCTATCTGTCAAACACAATCAAAGCCCTATCGGTCGGCAACCTGCCCCCTGTGCCGAGTAGTGTGTCCGCCGGTGCAATGACAGCGGAGCTCCTTTCTGCGGCGATGAACATGTCAGTAACCGAACAGAATTCGGCTTCCGCGAACGCGAACCTCTCAAACCTCTCCGCCGCCCTGGCTCAACTGAATACGGATATGTATCCGCTGATTTCAGCCGCCAATACCATCGCCGCCGATCCAACGCAAACCGTGAATGTGCCGATGGCGAACGGGACTACGTTTGCCGTGGACGCACAGACGCTGGCTCAATCGGATCAGCTTGCCCAGGCTCTGGTTGCGGCGATGGTGGCGCAGGGGTCGATTCCGATTCAAACTTCATCTTCCAATTGTCCGGCGGCGAGCGGCAACACCACTTTCGATAACAACGTGTGCAGTCTCCAGATCTACTTCCAGACCGTCGCGAGCCAGTTGGATGGTGCCGCCGGCTCCCGGAGACCCGACGAGATGGTCAGTCCCGCCGCGACGATTGACCCGGTTACCGCAAAAATGCTGACATTCTGTACAAACCTGGCGCTCGGAGGAATAGCGGGCTTTTTCGGGGGTCCGCCGTTCGCTATTGCCTATGGGCTTGTGGTCGCTCCCCTTGTTGCGACCGACATGGCCGCGCTAGCCGAGGACAACGAAACTACATGGGGATCCGAGACGGTGCAGGCGGCACTGACGACCTACCTGGACACAGTTGTTTTCGACGGAATTCCGGTAACCGCTACGGCTGTAGATGGGCAAGGGGTGGCGAAGGCGCTATACGGTTTATCTACACCGTCCGGCTATCTGCTGAGTTCCGGAGTGGCGACGTTCGCAGGGAATGGGACGACCTATCTAAATCCCGGGACCGGTGCGAGTTCGACACTCCTGAAGGTTCCTGAAGCACCAGAGGGGGCAACGTTTGATACCACTTCATTGGTGGTGACTCCTTCGTCCAACCTATTTACGCTGACTCTGAGCACGAACGGGAGCGGGAGCGGTTCAATCAGATCCTTCCCTTCCAGCACTGCATTCCCTGCCGGGACCGTAGTACTATTGACCGCTGTACCGTCCACCAGCTCAATCTTTGCCGGATGGTCCGGCGCATGTTCCGGAACCGGAGTCTGCTCTGTGACAATGAACTCCAACCAGGCTGTCTCAGCTACTTTCACGAACGGGACGGTTGACGCGGTCACTCCGTCAAGCTCCCTTGGGTCAGTCGGCGGTTGCCCCGGCGGCAGTCTGTCGGGCTCTATCAGCGTCACAGCAGCGTCCGATGTGCATTGGACAGCGTCCCCTTCCAATTTTCCGACCCCCCCTCCGAATGTCACCGTTAACCCGGCCTCTGGGACAGGGCCCGGGTCCGTGATGGTCACCATAACGATGCCTCCGCAAACCCCAGACCCCGGCTTCACGTGCAGCAACACATTCTCTCTGTTCTGGGGTTACAACTATGTCGATTTTAGCTTCTCCGACGGTCCGGTGTTATCAACGGATGTGACCTTCACGACCATTACAGTGGACTAAATAGATAGGCGTTCGCAGGGGCGGCCTGCCGAGGCAGAAGAGCCATCCGGCAGGAAAACGCCAGGCGCGTACGTTTATAAGTATGATCGGAGCTAACCTTTGCCTCTGGGTTAGAAAGGATTTCGCCCATGCCCGTGCTGCCTATCGTCCTTGCCCACGGTTATCTAGGCTTCTCCAGCCTCGGACCGTTCCACTATTTCAAACGCCGTTCAGCTATCTTGATGGCCGCGGGCGCCGGCGCGAAGGATGGGCGGTGAATGCCAAGCGCATTTATCGGCTGTATCGAGAGGAAGGATTGATCGTGCGGACCAAGCAGCGCAAGAAAATGGCGCGCCGTGAGCGATCGCCACGACCGATGGCGACGCGTCCGAAAGAATGTTGGTCGACGGATTTCGTCAGCGGCAAACTGGCGGACGGGAGGTCATTCCGCATTCTGACGGTAGTGGATCAGTTCACGCGGGAATGCGTGTGGCTGGAAGCGGACCGATCCATGACTGGGGCCAAAATCGGAGCCGCCCCGACGAAGGCGAGCCTGGAGCGCGGCGGGCCGCCGGTCAGGATCACGTGTGATAACGGAAGTGAATTCGCCAGCAAAGCGTTGGACAGCTGGGCTTTGATCATGAGGTTCGGCTCTGCTTCATTCGGCCTGGCAGACCGGTCGAGAACGGCTACATCGAAAGCTTCAACGGACCTTGCGCGACGAATGCCTGAATGTTAGCTGGTTCCATTCCCTCGGAGACGCAAGCCGAAAACTTGCTCTTTGGCGCACGCACTAGAACGAACAGCTGCCACACAGCGCGTTGGATCACCGTGCCCCCTCGGTATTCGCCAAGCTGCACTACCAACAGAGTGCAACGCGCTTCGCCCTCAAAGCCGTGAATAAGGCAAGCATCAACCCGGGTCAAGGGTTCGCTTCGCCGGCCAGGGCCGGCCTTGACCCGGACCGCCACTTGCCTGAAGATGTCCAGTATGAGGGCGAAGCGCTCAAACGAATCGCCCAAACCAGAGACTCTCTACTGAGTATCTGGAGTAACTGCAAGGCCCATGAAATGGCCCTGAGGGGACCTTAGTGCCTCGCATTTCCAATGACTTTTGGACCATCTTCGCGGGGCGGGTCAGTGCCGCGAGATTTCGTATAACTTAGTGGACGGGAAACGGGGTCACGTCACAAGGTCGATGATGAGGCGGCCTTCAAGCATCTCATCCGTGCGGCAGTGGCGCTCAATATCGACGGCAAGAGTAAGCCGAAGCCTCGTCGAGCGAGCAGCAAGCGGGCCGAATAGCTTCATCGCAGGTCCCAGGCTGAATTGGGCAGCAAGGAATTTCATTTGTCCGCATAGTCGGCGTTCCGCCGATTGAGAATACAACCTCAAGGCAAACACAACGCGTTTTGGGCAAAGTGGTCGGATCTTCCGTGTCGAGGTGATTTTTCCTCCACTTTCGTTTTCTACTTCGGACGTCTCACTCGCACCTTGTGATCAGTCGCCAGCAGGAGGCAGCGGTGCCACTGCTCGATTGCTTCGGAAGCAAATAGCGCCGCCACGCGCCTTGCTAGCGCCGACCGGGCTGGGAAAGACGAATGAGCAACAGCCCCATGTGGCTGCCTGGCTCAAATCGGACGTCAGAAAAATCCAGATCTTGGGTGATGAGGAATCGTTCCTTTTGCTGTGCTGCTCTCCATACTTCTTCATCTGCGCGACAATCAGGCGCTCCGCTTCGACCGTATCAACATCGTGTCGTTGACCCTGGAGAACCGGAACGAGGGCCAGCGGCATATTCTCGTCCAACTTTATTCTCACTGCGACGCTAGATGGGCAGAGCTGCTAGGGGCAAGTCGTCTGCGAAGAAGTAGCGGCAAACGCGATTGCGGCGCGCACGTCTTTTTCTGCCAAACTGGGGAAGTCGGTGGGCCAACATTGCATCTTCCTGAAACCACCGCCGGCATACTTGGCTGCACGGTCCGGGCCACTCCAGGTCTCGGCTTTTTTCTCCCCAGCCACGCTGACGCTGACGATGTCCTTGGCCGTGGTTAAAGCGTTGACCATACGTCGACGGCGGTAATTCTCGCGCCTGCGTTCGAGCCAAAAGGTGAGATCCGGGGCCACTACCTCTTGAGCAGGTCATTCTCGTTGATTTGCGCGCGTGCGTTCAGCGTCTCAATGCTTCTCGCCCCGGCGTTCCAGTTTGAGATGCGCGTCGAGCATTTCATAGGTTGGCGATGTGTCAGTCTTGCTCCGGTACTCGATCACACCTTTGAGGACGCCACGCTCGTCTTTCGTGAGGATCTGATTGAGTATCCCGGCGTTTTCGAGCACCCACTCAGCACATTTGCCCGCGCGGGTGGCGTCCTCCGCGGTGTGGCGGAGAACGCCGTGCAACAACAGTGCGCTCGCGTTTGATCTTTGTGATTAATGCGAGTTGGGCGTCAGAACCGACCGCCTCAAGGATCCGCTTCCCGTTCTTGACGTAGCGGAGGTCGTACGCGCCATCGCGGAAGTATTTTATTTTCCCCGTTCACAATTGCATAGCCGGGCTTCAGCTTGCTTTTATCGCTGAAAACGGGGTCCCCAAATTGGGTACGAGCCGTCCGGCATCGCCACCCGGATCTTAAGCGTTTTTAAAGAGATAGCGGCCTGTTACACAGGCCGTTACACTTTACCAACCAGAATCGCGATTTGAGCCTTCTCGTGGGTATTAACCGACGTGAAGGAGAAATCGACTTGAGGGAACCAGTTGTAACAAAAGGCTGGTGGACAGGGAAGGATTTGAACCTTCGTACCTCACAAGGAGGGACAGATTTACAGTCTGTTGGCTTTAACCACTCACCCACCTGTCCGGCCCGATTCCCAACATAACATGCATTGTTGTCACGTCTACGCGGCCGTTCCAGTCTCATTTGAAGAGGTTATCTTCATGCATCGTCGGCGATGCGCTTTTCTAATTTGCTTCGCCTCGGTAACCGCTCTTGTCACAGCGACGAACACCCCGTGGCTCACAAAGGAGTACCAAAACTGGACACGGGAAGACGCGTTGTCGCTCATGACCCATTCGCCCTGGGCGAAAAGCTTGCCCATGCCCTCGAGCGGCAGGCCGGACGTGATGGTACTTGAACCGGGTTCGAACGTCAGTTCGCCTCCCGCCGCCTCACTCGGCAACCCCGCGAACACAACCACAGGCGCCAACATGAGCGTGCCGTCCATCGGCGGCAGCGATGGGCCTGCGCAATCAAACGGTCTTCACACGTTGCCGTCTGCGGCCACTCCTTCCGGTATTTCTCGCAATACCGGCGCGCCTGAGGCTCCGGCAGTAATCACCGTTATCTGGGCGAGCGCCGCTCCCGTGCGCCTGGCCGTCTTAAAGCTGCATTCGGGCGCAAATCTGCCAACGGAAGCGGAAATCCACCACGCCTTGAATCCGCGTCCCCATTACGTGATCGCTGTCGTTGGATTACCGGCCCCCGCGCCGGGCTCCGACCCCAAAGCTCTGGCCACCGTTGCCTTCCTGAGCGTCAAAGGAAAGCCGGCACTCGCGGCGATGGACTCCGACTACCGAAGAATCGGCAACTCCAACGTCTACTTCTTCCGCTTCGACCGCAACGCACTCCCGCTCTCCGCTGCCGACGGCGCGGTGGAGTTCAAAACGAAGATCGCCGGTATCGATCTTAAGAAGAAATTCGAATTGGCGGAAATGCAGTACAAAGGCCAGCTTGCGCTTTAAGCGCGCAGGGCGGCTGGTGCCCGTTGCGCGCGGATATTAAAGGAGCGCAGGGTGGGTGATGCCCGTTGCGCGGGATTCAGCTTCGTCGCACGACTGGTCGGATAATATCGGTATGGACGATGTTCTAACAGTCGCTGGCCGCGCGTTCCATTCGCGCCTCTTCGTCGGCACCGGCAAATACCGCAGCAAGCCGCTCATGGCGCGATGCCACGCCGCCTCCGGAACCGAAATGGTGACACTCGCCGTTCGCCGCGTGAATCTCAGCGACCGTTCCAAAGAATCGGAGCTCGATTTCATCGATCGCTCCAAGATCCACATCCTGCCCAATACAGCAGCTTGCTACACCGCCGAGGACGCCGTCCGCACGGCGCGCCTGGCGCAAGAGGCAGGGCTTTCGAACTGGATCAAACTCGAAGTGATCGGCGATCAGAAGACGCTATTTCCGGACAACGCAGGGCTCCTCGAAGCCACTCGCACCCTGGTCAAGGAAGGCTTTGTCGTTCTGCCATACACGAGCGACGATCTGGTCAACGCGCGAAAGCTGATGGACGCGGGTGCCGCGGCAGTGATGCCCCTCGCAGCGCCCATCGGCTCCGGACTCGGTATTCAGAATCTTACGAATCTCAAAATTCTGCGCGAGGCGATCACCGAAGTTCCACTCATTGTCGACGCTGGCGTCGGCACCGCTTCAGACGCCGCAATCGCCATGGAGTTAGGTTATGACGGCGTTTTGCTCAACACCGCCATCGCCGAAGCCGAAGACCCCGAGCGCATGGCTCATGCGATGAAGCTCGCGGTCGAAGCCGGCCGTGTGGCGTTTCTCGCCGGCCGCATGCCCAAACGAGAATACGCCGTCGCGAGCAGCCCGTTGGCGGGCACCATCGCTGCGGGAAAGTAAGCGCCAGCCCCGTTTGTGGCTCAAAAAGTTGAACAAAACGGCATGAAACGGAATATACAGGCAGAAAACGATCGCGAGCCAGTACAGCTCCGATAGCCGATTGCCGCCAATGCAAATGCCAGAATCCGCTGCCGAATCCAACGGCCTTGGTGTCTTTCGAAGGGCCGAGGTTGACAAAATTCCTCGACTGTCAACCACGGAGCAAGAAGTAGTCGAGCTTTTCGATAACTTACGGGAGCGGTTGCTCCGATATCTGTTGAGCTTTTCGCTGAGCATGCCGGATGCTGAAGATATCCTCCAGGAGACATTCCTTGCTCTGTTCCGGCACTTGCGGCGCGGGAAGTCCCGGCGGCACCTCCAATCCTGGCTGTTTCGCGTGGCGCACAATCTCGCTCTTCGGCATCGGCGATCGCAACGAAGCGCTCCGCAATCGGATACCGGCTCTGATAAGTTCTTGATCTGTCCGGCTCCGGACCCGGAAGAGCAGTTGGTGGCGAGCCAAACGGAAAAACGCGCGATGACTGTACTCCAGGCCTTGCCGGAACAGAGTCGCTGGTGTTTATACTTGCGAGCGGAAGGTCTTCGGTATCGTGAGATCGCCGAAATTTTGAATATATCTCTGGGCTCGGTATCGACTTACTTGGAACGCTCACTCGCGCAAATAGGCCGCGCTATGAAACGGTGAATTATGGCAGCTCGAGAATCTCATCTTTCCGATCAAGAACTGCTGATGACTGTAGATGGCGAACTCTCGTCGGGCGACACAGCCCTTGCGCAATCTCATCTAGCTGCGTGCTGGAGCTGCCGGACGCGCAAACAGGAAATCGAAGCCGCGATCAGCGAGTTTGTCCGGATGCACGGGGGCTACTTCGATATGCAGATCCCCTCCGCCAATGGTCCCCGTGCGCTGCTAAAGGCGCGCATGGCCCAACTGCTGGCGAACGAACAAGGATCTTGGAAATATTGGTTGCTTCAGTCCGCGAAGCTTTCATGGGTAATCCTGAGCGCTGTGTGTGCAGTTGTCGCCGCGGCATACTTTGTTGGCCGCCCATGGATTGGACCTAAAGCCGAATCGTTGATTACTCTCACAACGCCCGATCCCACCCTCACACCAGGGGCCATTGTTCTTGTGAATCAAGATGAAGTCTGTAGCGAATCAAGCTTGAACGATAAGCCGGTCCCGGTTGCACTGCGGCGAAGGGTTTTTAGAGAATATGGAATCAACGGCGCCAAGCCGGATGCTTACGAACTGGATTACTTGATTACACCTGCGCTTGGCGGCGCAGACGATATTCGTAACTTGTGGCCACAATCCAATCGCGCAGCCATCTGGAACTCTGAAGTGAAAAACGCGCTCGAGGAACATCTGCGCAAGCTGGTTTGCAATGGAACGCTTGATTTAGCCACCGCTCAGCGCGCCATGGCGACCAACTGGATTGACGCTTATAAGAAATACTTTCACACCGATCGGCCTCTGGCCGCCTATCCCTGAGCGCTGACATAGAGCATCCGCTCACTTTGCGGAACTTCCGCCGAAAAAACTCTGAACAGGAACCCTGCAATTGGAATACCTAGGTGTGCACCTGCTGCATTCGAAATTGGGGGCGTGGCGAGGCCTGTGCTTCGTCGTGCCCTTACTATTTCTGAGATCGACGATTTACGCGCAAAACCCTAGCGGCGAGATCCGCGTGCAGGTAAAAGACCCCTCCGGAACCGGAATGCAGGCGACCGGAAGGTTGGAGAGCCACAGTGCTGGCGTCGAACGCACGTTCCAGACGAATGCACAAGGAAGCTACATTCTTCGCAATGTGCCCTATGGGCGATACCGTTTGGAAATTTCGCAAGTCGGATTTGAAACGCAGTCTGTCGCGCTTGATGTCGATTCCCTTCATCCGGTATCGCGAACGATCACGATGACCTTGAGCTCCCAACGCGTGAAGGTGGACGTGGTTTCCGAAACGCCGCTCGCGGGAACGGATCTCGCGACTGAGCAGATTGCCGCTCCGGTCCAGACGGCGACTTCAACAGACATTCAGAACAGCGGCGCGCTCGAGCTGGGGGATTTTATGAGTCGCCGTCTGAATGGCGTATACCTGAATGAAATTCAGGAGAATCCCTTTCAGCCTGATGTGAATTATCGCGGATACACGGCTTCACCGCTTCTTGGCACGCCCGAAGGCGTGTCAGTCTATGTGGATGGCGTGCGCCAGAATCAGCCATTTGGCGATGTCGTGAGCTGGGATTTGATCCCTAAAGGCGCGATTTCGGAGATGACGCTGGTACCCGGTTCAGACCCATTGTTCGGCCTGAACACCTTGGGGGGAGCGCTTTCGGTGACTACCAAGAGCGGTCTCACCAGCCCTGGAGTGAGCTTGGATCTGTTGTATGGCAGTAGCGGACGTAAGGAGGTGGATGGCGCGTGGGGCGGCGGGAAAGCCACCGGGTTCAATTGGTTCTTGACAGGGACGGGCTTTCACGAATCGGGTTGGCGCGTCGATTCGCCTTCCGATGTGCGACAAGGATTTGCGCGGCTGGGTTGGCGAACGGCCAAAACAGACCTCGCGCTGACCATGTCTTACGCTTACAACACGCTTCTTGGAAACGGGCTGCAGGACTACCGTTTGCTCGCACTCAACTATGAAAGCGCGTATTCCATCCCTGACACTACCGCGAACCGCTCGCCTTCGTTCAATTTCATCGCGCGGCACACATTCAGTGACGCGCTGACATTCGCAGGGAACGCTTGGTTCCGCAACATACGCACAGAAGCAATTGATCCCAATTACAACGACGACGCACAGGGACAGTTGATCTATCAGCCAACTCCAGGAGAGCAGGCCATTCTCAGCGCTGCGGGATACACGGGCTTTCCGACGAGCGGCGCAAATATTGCGAACACCCCTTTTCCGAAATGGCCCTGTATCGCGGAAGCGCTGCAATTCGGTGATCCCGGCCAGACCTGCGACGGGGTCAATATCTACTCGAAAGAAGTGCAGAACGAATTTGGATTTTCAGGGCAATTTACATCGATCACGTCGACGAGCATGGGGCGGAATGAGTTCGCGGCGGGAGCGCTCTTCGATCGCGGAATCATAAATTACACCCAAACGACTGATTACGCGTATGTGAACCCCAATTACACACTCACCAGCGTGCCGGCCTGGCTGAACGGATCGACCAGCGTGGATGGCGTCCCTGTCGATTCAGAGGTTGCCCTGCATGGCGTCACTCCCAGTTGGGCGCTGTACTTCACCGACACCCTCACTCTGCCGAAGAATGTGAATGTAACGGTTTCGGGGCGTTATAACCGGACGATTATCGATAACACAGATCTGCTGAGCCCAGCTCCCGGGCCCGGATCGCTCACCGGCGACTATGTCTTTCAGCGGTTCAATCCGGCGATCGGAATCACGTGGAGTCCGATTTCGAGCGTGAATTTCTACGCCAGGTTCTCGCAAGGCAGTCGCGCGCCGACAGCGATCGAACTGGGCTGCGCCGACCCAACCGCGCCGTGTAGCTTGCCCAATTCGCTTTCATCGGATCCGCCCCTGCAGCAAGTCGTGACGAATACCTGGGAAGCGGGCCTACGCGGAAAACCCGAAATTCCCTTTTTCCACAATTTCAGTTGGAACCTGGATGCGTTTCGGGGCGAGAACCACAACGATATTCTCTTCATTGCCGCTCCGCAGACGGGCACCGGATATTTTAAGAACTTCGTCAAGACGCTTCGCGAGGGCCTCGATGCAAACGTCGACGGCCATGCCGCACGCACCACCTTCGGTCTTGATTGGACGTTTCTTTCAGCGACTTATCAAAGCATCGAAACGCTGGACGGCTCGGCGAATAACACCAATAACTTCGCCTTGCAGGGTTACCCGGGGCTTCCTGGCGTGATCACCGTGCAACCGGGTGATCGCATTCCACTCATTCCGAAGCAAAGCGGAAAGGCCTTTCTGGATTTTCAGGCCACTCCGAAACTAGGATTCGATCTTGATGAAGTAGCGATATCGAGTTCGTACGCGCGCGGTAATGAGAACAATGCGTATCAGACCGACGGATTGTATTATCTGGGGCCGGGCGTTTCACCAGGGTACGCGATCACGAACTTTCGGGCCCGTTACAGCCTGACCAAGCGCCTTGAGCTCGGCGTCCAGATCGATAATCTTTGGAATCACAAATACTACACGGCGGCATGGCTCTCGAATACGGCGCTGAGCAGCACGGGCGCGATTCAGTCTTTACCTTTTTCGGCTTACAATGCCGGCCCGTATGCGGGGAATGCGCCCGCACAAAGCGTGACGTTCTTTTCCCCAGGACCACCGCGAAGAGCGTGGGTCGATTTAGGGTTCAAGTTCTGAGGAGCGCGAAATGCTGGATGTTGCGACGGTTTCGTTTCGATGCCTCTGACCGGAGCAGGCTGTTTCCTGAATCCCCGAACTACTCCTGCCACCCGCCGCCCAGCGCGTTATAAATCTGCACTAACCCAAGCTGTTCATTCAGGCGAGCGCGCGCAACGTTAATCTCGGCGTTGAAGTAAGTAGTCTCATCGGTAAGTACTTCTAAATAGCTGGTAACTCCGCCTTTGTATCTTACTTCTGAAAGATTTGCCGCATCTTCCGCCGCCGCCGTGAGCGCTTCCTGGTGCTGGTTGTACTCCCGCAGCTTGCCATACGCTATCAGCGCATTCGATACGTCCTGGAACGCACTCTGAATAGTTTGTTCATAACTCAGAAGCGCCTGTTGTTGCTGCGCTTGGGCCAAACGCACGTTCGCGCGAAGACTCCCGCCATTGAAGATCGGTTGCGACGCCGAAGCGGTCCAGCTCCACGCCCGCGCTCCCCAGCTAAATAGATTTCCCAAACCGATGCTTTCCACTCCGCCATTGCCGGTGAGCGAAATTTGGGGATAAAGTTGCGCGCGCGCCACACCAATATCCGCATTGGCCGCTACGAGATTCTGCTCGGCTTGCCGAATATCCGGCCGGCGCTGCAATATCTCGGACGGTAGACCCGCGGGAATCGATTCCGGAAGCGGCTGTTCGGTGATCGGTCGCCCCCGCGCAATCTCACCCGGATTTTGGCCAATCAGAATGCTGATCTCATTCTCCTCTTGCGCAATCCCTTGCTCGGTCTGAGGAATCGTCTCCGCGGCTTCTTCTACGAGTTCCTGCGCCTGACGCACATCCACCAGCGATGTCGCCCCGCCTTGTTCCAAAATCTGGGTCAACTTCAGCGATTGCTGCCGGGCCTCCAGCGTTCGCTTCGCAATATCCAATTCCAGGTCGTATTCGCGGAGTTGAAAGTACGCAGTCGCAAGATTTTCTACCACGGAACTAAGGACCGCCCGCCGCCCCCACTCATTCGATAGCAACTGCGCGCGTGCGGCTTCCGTTGCCCGTCGATAGCGTCCCCAGAAATCGATATTCCAGCTTCCGTTTACTGCCAACTCATCGGCTACATAAGAATATCCCTGAAATACGTTGGGAATCCCCGGCGACCTGATTCCGCTGATCGAGGGTCCGGCAGTTACGGTAGGCAATCCGTTCGCCCTCGTAATTACAACTTGCGCCTGAGCCTGCAGCACGCGCGTCGCCGCGATCCGCACGTTATAATTCTGCTTCAGGCCCAAGCGGATCAAAGCCTGAAGCTGCTGGTCCTTGAAGACGCTCCACCACTTCTCGTCTGCCAGCGACTGCGCCGAGGTCTCTTCCGGCGTCGCGCCCCGATAACTTGCCGGCACATCCACCTTGGGCCGCTGATAATTCGGTCCTACGGTACACCCCACAAGCATTGCGAGCGCACCTAACCAAACGGCGACACCGGTCCGCCTCACGCCGGCTCTCCTTCGGCTGCCGCATGCCGCCCGCCCTTTCCCCTAACGCGATGGGACAATCGTTCCACCACATCGAAAGAGACTGGGATGATGAATATCGCGATCAGGGTCGCAGCCAGCATTCCGCCGATTACCGCCGTCCCCAAAATCTGTCGCGAAACAGCGCCCGACCCGGTAGCCGTCCAGAGCGGCACGCAACCCAAAATAAACGCGAACGCAGTCATCAGAATCGGCCGCAATCGGATCCGCGCTCCCGTCAGCGCCGCTTCCTCAATGCTCTTGCCGCGCTCCTCGTATTCTCTCTTCGCAAATTCGACGATCAGAATTGCGTTCTTTGCAGCCAACCCGATCAGCATCACCACGCCGATCTGCGCGTAAACATCGTTCTCGAAATGCCGCCCCCAAAGAAACACGTATGCCCCAAAAAGCGCGATCGGCGTTCCCAGCAACACGCTGAGTGGCAGTGACCAGCTCTCATACTGCGCAGCTAAAATCAGAAACACAAAGATGAATGACAGGCCGAAAATCGCGCCCGCCGGAACGCCCTGGGCCGCTTTTTGCTCCTGGAACGACATGCCTGTGTAGTCATAACCCATTTGGCTCGGCATGGTCTGTGCGAATACCGATTCGAGCGCCTGCATGGCCTGTCCCGAGCTATATCCTGGCGCAGCGGAAGCATTAATCTGCGCCGCTTCGTACTCGTTGTAACGCATCGTGAACTCCGGCCCGTTCGTTGGAGTGATTGATGCCACGGAAGTAAGTGGCACCATGGTGCCTTGATTATTAGCCACGTAGAACTGGCGTAAGTCGTCTGGCCGTGTGCGATAATTACCTTCCGCCTCTACATAAACTTGCCACTGCCTTCCAAACCGGTTGAAGTAATTGACAAGATAACCGCCCAGAAAGGTCTGCAAAGTTTGGTATACATCCGCGATGTTGATCCCCTGCCGCTCGACTTTCGCCCGATCCACGCTTGCAAACTGTTGAGGAACGCTCGGCAAGTAAGTGGTGAGGATTCCGGTTAACTCTTTCCGCTTTCTTGCAGCTACTACAAATCTGTTCACATTATCGGTGAGAAACTGCAGCCCGCTTCCCGATCGGTCTTCCAATATAAAGGTCACGCCGCCGGAAGTGCCGACGCCAGGAATGGATGGCGGCGAGAAAGAAAACCCGGTCCCGTCCTGGACCTTCGAAAGCTCGCTTGAAATATGATTCCGAATCGCCGCGTAGGATTCGTTACTGTGCGTGCGCTCGCTCCATGGCTTCTCGGTTACGAAGAAAAATGCGCTGTAAGTAGCCTGCACGCGGCTGAGCAGACTGAATCCGATCACCGACGTGCAGCCTTGCACTCCCGGCGTGTTCATGATGACGTTTTCCACCTGCTTCGCCGCAGCTGAAGTGCGCTGCAACGACGCCGCTTCCGGCAACTGCAAGGCTACGAACACGTATCCCTGATCCTCTTCTGGCAAGAATGACGAAGGCAGCTTCTTGTTCAGCAGATAAGAAAAAAAACCAATGGCCAGAATCAGCAGAATGGAGAACACGGCCTTATGGATCGCAACTCTCGAAATCCGTACATATCGTTCGTTGACATGCTTGAACATGCGATTGAACCAATCGAAGAACCGCCGCAGTAATCCGCGCGACGGCTTCTTGGGCCGCAGCAGCATGGCCGCGAGCGCAGGGCTCAACGAAAGCGCATTAAACGCAGAGAAAATAACCGAAATGGCAATCGTTACGGCGAACTGCTGATATAGCCGTCCCGTTATCCCTGGAATGAAAATCGTGGGAACAAACACCGCTGTCAAAATGAGTGCAGTCGCAATGACCGGTCCCGATACTTCTTCCATGGCCTTCAACGAAGCGTCTTTGGGCTGCATTCCTTCTTCAATATGCCGTTCGCACGCTTCGACAACCACGATTGCGTCGTCCACCACAAGTCCGATCGCCAGCACCAAGCCAAACAGCGAAAGCGTGTTGATCGAAAACCCGAGCATCGGGAAAACAACAAAAGTTCCAATCAGAGACACCGGAACCGCCGCCAGCGGAATCAGGGTCGCCCGCCAACCCTGCAGAAAGATATAAACCACCAGAATGACCAGGGCAAGCGCGATCAGTAACGTCCGCAGAATCTCCTCGATGCCCGAGCTAACTGCCCTTGTCGTATCCAGACTCACCTGATAGCCCAAATCCTGCGGAAAACGCTTGGCTAAGTTCGCCATTGCCGCTCGAACGTTTTTCGCCGCGTCCACCGCGTTCGATCCCGGAAGCTGATACACCGCAAGAATCGCAGCCGGCTTGCCGTTATACCGCCCTGTCAGGTTGTAAGTTTGCGACCCCAACTCGAGCCGCGCGACATCATTCAGCCGTAGGGTCGAGCCGTCAGGGTTGGTTCGAAGAATAATATTGCCGAACTCTTCCGTCGAAGTGAGCCGCCCTTGCGCTTGCACCGTGTAAGTGAAATCCTGCCCGTTTGGCGCCGGCTCAGCGCCTAATTGGCCGGCGGGGTTGACCGTGTTCTGCGCCTGTAGCGCAGATATGATCTGCGGAACCGTAATACCTACAGACGCCAGGCGGTCCGGATTCACCCAGCAGCGCATCGCATATTGACCTGCCCCAAAAACCTGCACGCGGCCTACACCGGAAACTCGTGTCAGTTGATCGACTAAGTTGATGTATCCGTAATTGGCGAGAAAAACGCTGTCGTAGGAATTATTCGGCGAATACAGCGCGATCAGCATCAGCGGAGCCGAAAACGACTTCTGCACCTGCAACCCCGCGACGTTTACCTGCGCAGGCAATTGCGATTGCGCCTGCGCAGTCCGCATTTGAGTAAGCACCTGGTCCGTATTGGGATCCGTCGCAACATCGAAATCCACCGTAATCTGACTCTGCCCATTACTCGCGTTGATCGAATACATGAAGTTCATGTTGTCGACCCCGCTGATCTGCTCTTCGAGCGGCGTCGCGACGGCCTGCTCGAGCGTCGGAGCATTTGCTCCCGCATACGTTGCGGTGACTAGAATCTCCGGCGGCACAATGCTCGGGAATTGCGAAACTGGCAGGCGCAGCATGGAGATGAAGCCAACCAGCACCATCAAAATCGCAATCACGATGGCGACAATCGGCCGATTGATAAAAAATTTCGACACGCTGTCCTACTCCTCGCCTCGCGCGGCGTACGGCGATGTCGCTTCGGCCTGCACCGGCTGCGGGTTTACGGTCTCGCCATCGCGCACTTTTGACGTCCCTTCTGCAATCACTCGCTCGCCCGGTGCGATGCCGCTGTTGATAACCCAGAGATTTTTGTATTTATCGCCTACCGTCACGCTTGCGATCTTCACGCTATTATTCGGCTGAACAATCGCGATCTGGTACCGGCCCTGTATTTCGGTTACCGCCTCCTGCGGCACAAGCAACGCATTGCTTCGCATCGAGGTTAACGCGCGGATGCTTCCAAATTGTCCAGGCCTCAGAATATTGCCCGGATTCGGAAACGCTCCCACGATGCGAATCGTGCCGGTTTGCGTGTTCACACTACGGTCCGGAAATAGAATCTCGCCCGGATGACTATAAATCTTCTTATTCGCGAGTGTAAGTTGAATCGGTACCGAGTTACTGCCGCTGAGTAGATCGCGCGATTTCCCAGGACTGCCCGTTTTGATTTTGTCCGCCAGCGCCAGATATTCTTGCTCGCTGATCGAAAAATATACCTTAATCGGGTTCACCTGCGACACCGTCGTGAGCACCGTGGTCGGTCCCACCAAGTTTCCGATCTGAGTCGTTGCAATGCCCGCAATGCCCTCTACCAGCGAGCGCACCTTGGTGAAGCCGAGGTTCAGCTGTGCCGTCGCAACATTCGCTTGTGCCGTCTTGATGGACGCCTCGTCCGAGGCGATCAGCGCTTGATTCTGCTTCTCGACCTGAATGTCGTTGTCTAACTGGCTCTGCGCGATCGCATGGGCCTGCGCCAGCGGAGTGTCGCGCCGCACATTGATCTCTGCTAAACCCAACTGCGCCTTTGCCTGCCCAAGCTGCCCGGTCGCTTGCGCGAGCTGCCCTTGCGCCTGCTCCAATGCCGCTTCGAAGGGACGGGGGTCGATCTCAAACAGCACCTGGTCCTTGTGTACCAGCGACCCTTCCCGATACGTTTGCCGGATCAAATAACCCGAAACCTGCGGCTGAATGTTGGCATTTACATATCCTTCTAGAGAAGCTACCCACTCGCCGTAAATCGGCACATTCTGTTGCTGGACGGTTACAACGCCAACCGGAAGCGGCGCGGGCGTTGCATGAACCGTTTGCTTGCCTCCGCATCCGGCAAGAATAAGTGTGTCCGCGCAGGCAACCGCCACGAAAAAGTATTTAGGCTTCATTATTGATAACAAGTCATCTGTGATTTTCGTGCTGGAGGCTCGGATGGATCGCGTCTTAGATGGCCGCGAATCTTAGGCCGTTAAGAAAGCTCGCCCAAAATCCATCAGCCCCCACGAACAAATATCAAGGAAAGAAGATGCTCCCACATGGATCGCAAGCAGAGATGCAAAAACCTCTGGCCGCCGCGCCAAGCCGGCCAAAGCTCGCCTCTGGAGCTGGCCGTTGCGCTCCAACAACAGCATGAGCGACGACATCGCTTGCGGGCGTCTCATTAAGGCGCGATGGCGCTGCGAGTAAGTCCGCAAATCGTTTGCGCGCACCGCTTCTGCGAGCGCCAGCGCTTGCCGCATTCCCAGGCAGATGCCCTCGCCGGTAATCGCATCCACCGAACCGGAAGCATCGCCAACCAAGAGCACGTTGCCGCGTTGCACGCGCCGCAAGCTGCGCGATACGGACATCCCGCCCATCTCCGGCGAGACCGGTTCCACATCGGTCAACCGCCGCGACACCTCCGGAAAATCGCGAAGCGCACGTTCCAGCCGCAAATGCGGGTCCTGCGAAAGCACAGCTACGCAAATCTCATCTTGGGCCACCGGCGTCACATAGATCTGCGAAGCTGCGCCCCAATAGAACTCCATGTAAGAGGACCACGGCGCAATCCGATAGTGGCGCCGGAATCCATAGCGCCGTTTCTCGCGCTTCACCGCATCGAGCCCAGCCTGCCGTCTGATCCTCGAATTCTGCCCGTCAGCGCCAATCACCAGGTCGGCTTTGAGCAATCCGTCATGCGTCGAGATTCCGCCGTCCACTAGCCGCACGTGCTTCGCATTCCATGCGAGCGAAACGCCCACGCTCTTCGCATGCCGGCTCAGAATTTCGTGCAGCGCAGTCCGGCGTAGTCCTTTCGCAAACCCTTGCGGAAAATCCGCGCTTACCGTCGACCGCTCATCGGCAAATCGAATGCCTCGAAACGCGAACCCCGCGTCGTGCGGAATCTCGATGCCCAACTCGCGAAATACCGCCTCGCTATCCGGCAACAGGCCTTCGCCGCAAGCTTTATCGACTGGAGGCACAGCGCTGTCGATTACCGTCACCTCGCAGGCTTCCCGCCGCAGTGCAATGGCCGTCGCGAGCCCAGCCGGCCCAGCGCCCACTACGCACACCGTTCGATGCGAACTAGACATTCATCGCTCTTCTAAGCAGGCGCAAAACGACTCCATCCCACTGTACCTTCCAGCATTCCATGCGATGCGCTCGGAACCGGAATAGATTCGGATTTCCGGCTTCGCAAAAAGCTAGACGGGGAGAAGCGTCTTAGGCCTGCGTCGAAGTTGTCTGTTCGGTTATCGGAGGATCTGCTATCGAGTGCCGGTTGGCGCGAGGCGATAATCGCCTGATCCGCCATCGACAAAAGTAAATGAACCGTTGGCGCTCATCGCTGTACTGCGGCGGTAGGTCCACATTTCGAAGGGTTGTCGATGGCTCGGTGTGCCCTCGGGATTTGAATCGATCTCATCCGGCGGGCCGTAAACGATATAGACATGGCCTCGATCCGTTCGCCGCCCCGGTATTCCCGATGCGGTGCCGAAATGTTTGTTCGCGAAAGCAATGCGGCGGTAATGCTCTTTTTTGAACGAGTATGCAGGCGCGCCCGGCGCATCTCGCCGGCGCCAAAACTGATCGATGAACTGATCCCGCTCTTCGTCGCTCGTGAGCTTTTCAAACGCCGCGCGCTCGGAATCTTGGATGATGTAAATAACGTCTTCGTTCAACCATTTCGAGTATTTGTCCGCATGCGGGCTTTGCGCTTGAGCTGCGGATGGCACGGAAACATCTTTCTGCCACGCCCCCAGCGCAATCACGGCCGTCATGATCACCAGAACACCGGCTCCGAGAAACGGGGATGCGCCACTCAGTGTTTGCGGGTACAACATACGACGGATACGTTTCGTCAGACTTCCTCCGTTCACAGCCATAGCTACCCCACACGCGGGCCGGCGTTTTGCTTCGAGCGCAGTCAATGCGAACGCATATTCCTGAGCGTTGCTGTTGATCGCAACCACCGTGTCGTCGCAGCAATTTTCCCGCTCACTACGAATCACATGCGAAATCCACCACACGGCCGGGTGATAAAACAGCAGTCCTTCGATCAGCCGCTGCAACGTGTTTACCAGGTAATCGTGGCGGCGCACGTGCGCTAGCTCGTGCAGCAGAATGGCTTCCACATGCGCCACCGGCAGCCCGGTAAGTACTCCAATCGGCATCAGAATCAATGGACGCAAATGGCCCACCACCATGGGCGAATCCGCGAAACAGGATTCAAGCAGCAGAACCGGCCGTGAGAGTTTCAAGCGCGCGCTCAACTGCCGAACCGTTCTCTGCCAATTCTCCGCCGCGGCACAAACCCCGCGCGCTCGCAATCTTCGCACGAAAAAAAGACCAGCAAGATGCCTCAGATAAAACGCGAAAACACCCGCCATCCAGAACAGCGCAAGCCATGGCGCAATCGGCGCAAGCCTCTGTTGCCACGATGCGGGATCATCGTTCGTAATCCGTCCATACAGTGCGTGAACAACAGCAGCCTGCGGCATTTGCGTGCTTTGCTGAGCTTCGGGCCACAGATGAACCAGAGTGACAACGAATGCACCGAGTATCGTAAGCATCGCCATGCATGCCGCTGCATAGCGGAGCCGCGCCCTCCGCGTCAACAACAGCACCGCCGCTATCGCCGCCGAAACAAGAACACCTTGCCATAGCGACTCGATCAGCGTCCAGCCGATTGCTCCAGCTATCGGAGCCTGAGTGATCGTTTCGAAAAGTCTCATTTCTTTCCTGCGCGGTATTCATCCAAGATTTTTTGCAATTCGTCCAATTCCTTGCCGGTCGCCTTTCGAGCCGAAAGCGCTCCCATCAAAAGGGCCTTTGCCGAGCCGCTAAATGCCCGATCCAGCAAATCCCCGGCGAGTTGCCGCTGCGTCCATTCCCGCGGTTTCGCAGGCTCGTAAACATGGGCCCGCCCGGCCTCATCGCGGCGCAGCAGCCCTTTCTCGGCCATGATCTGCATGAACTTCAGCACCGTGCTGTATTGCGCCAGCCGCATCTGGCTCAGCCGCTCATAGACCTCTCGAACCGTCGCAGGTCCGATGCTCCAAAGCACGGTCAGAATCTCCAGCTCTGAGCTGGTCGGTTTAGGCGGTCCAGTCTTCATCTAGGAAAACTTTACTAGTAATTCCTTCGTATGTCAACACGAGAAGTAGAACGGCAGCCGGCTGTTCGAGACCCGGCTTTGCGTCCACGCTCGCGAGCTCGCCTTTCCGAAATCCTCACCTCACGCTATTGGAATCATGAAATATGACCTTTCCCATCCCGCAGCGGTTGGCCGCAAATTGCGGCAACGTTCCCGAGCGCGCAGCATGGCTGGCGGAACTGCCGAAGCTGGTTGTTCATCTCGAAAACCTCTGGTCTCTCAAAGCCGGTGACCCATTTACCGGGCCCGACGTGAGTTGTGCCTGGGTCGCGCCCGCCGAGCTTGCCGATGGATCTGCAGCAGTGCTGAAGCTCAGCATGCCCCATATGGAGGGTCAGGATGAGATCGCAGGATTGCGCTTCTGGAACGGTGATCCAACGGTGCGGTTATTCCAAGCCGATGAACGGCTCGGCGCCATGCTCCTTGAGCGCTGCGAGCCTGGAAATCCGCTGCGTGCACTTCCAGAGCCGGAACAAGACGTCGTCATTGCAGGTCTGCTGCTTCGCCTCTGGCGCGAGCTGGCGCAGCCCCACTCATTCCGGTCCCTTTCGACGCTGGTCTCTTTTTGGACCGGACACACGCTCGCGAAGGCCTCCGAGTGGCCCGATCAAGGTCTCGTTCGCGAGGGATTAAAGGTTTTCGCCGAGCTCATCCGAACCACGCACGCGCGCAACCTTGCTCGCTACCGATCTGCACGCCGGAAATGTTCTCCACGCGCAGCGCGAGTCATGGTTAGTAATTGATCCCAAACCCTTCATCGGCGATCCGGCCTTCGATGCAACTCAGCATCTGTTCAATTGCGGATCCAGGCTTCTATCGGACCCAGGCTCGCTCATTCGCCGCGTTGCCGAATTGCTGGAGATAGATCAGGAACGCATCCGGCTGTGGATGTTCGCTCGCGCCTCCGCAGAGCCTCGTGACAACTGGCAAGACGAACGGCTGTTACAGATCGCACGTGCCCTCGGCCGCTGATTACTTCACACCGGTTGCAGCCGCAGAAGCGTTCGCGCGCGCTCAGCCGCCCGCGACCCAAAACGCGCCAGATCCTCCGGATATACAAAAAGGATATACGCAGAAATCACATCCCACTGAAACATCGGCGTATTCAAGGAATATTCAAGCGTTAAATGAAACAAAAGGCCCAAAAGCAGCAGCGGATATCGCAACTCGCGGAACCAAATCAAAACTCCCAGCGAGAATTCTAAGGCCAGCGAGAACCACGTCCCTACCTTCAGAAGCATCGGCTCCAGCAGCCATTGCGGCACGGGAAAACGCCGAATCTCATCCAGGTGCGCCACATAATAGAGCGCCGTCCCATTCACCCAGGGAGCGCCCAGCGACTTCCCCCAAAACGACATGAAGTACAGCAAAGCCAGCTCGATCTGAATCATGCGTTGCGCCCATGGAGGCTTCGGCTGAATTGCGCGCCCTTCTTTCCCCCTGCGCACGCGCAGCAGTCGGTCGATCGATAAGGCCGCTCCCGCCGGCGCAAACATCAGAAAAAATCCCGCCACCCGCAAAAACGTGTCGCCGCCATGCGTCATGAACAAATTGCGCTGGTCGAGCGACGCAAGGCAGACAAAAACAGCCACCGTGCTGACCCGCGTCAGGAACCCCGCCGTCAGCAGAACCGCAAATGCAAGAAACACCCAAAAGAACGCCTCAGTCCAGGCCTCAGTCTGGGGCATGATCCGGAACAAGTTGAGCCGCACGCCCGGCTCCATTGTGTGCATCGTCTCAAGGCTTATCCATGCATGCGGGCCGTACCAGGCCTGCCAATCAAGATGCAGCAAAATCAGGTTAATGGCGATGAGCGTTCCGTAAAAAATCCGGAACAGGCAAACCGGAACGCGGCGATTGCGGCGCGAAAAAGAACTCGTTCCACGCCTCTACTGCGGAGCGCAGTCTCATCTCACCCCAGGTCTTCGGGCCGCACCCGGTATTCGAAGAAGATGCGGGCGTGCCAAGGCTCGGCATGGTACGCCGTATCGTTGTGCGGCACAATTTCCGACCAGTGCCGTACCAGAATGACGAACACCGGCGGGTTTCCGGGATCGTTATTGATCCGGGCGATGCGCCGAGCCGCGTCCGGCCACAGCGCCGCCTTCGCATCGTCGTTCAGGTTCTCCACGTATTTGCGGTAGCGCTCCTTCTCGTAGCGCTCCGTCAAGCTCAGTTGCTCCATGCGCGGAAATTTCCAGGTAAGTGTGCGCCCGTCGCGGTAGATTACCACCGCTTCTATGTAACTGTTCACCGACTTGGGCGTCGGGGCGAACATGTCCCACGCCTGAAATAACCCGGTCCACAAAAAATAGGGACGAACGGCGTTTCGGATCGCCACTGTTAACGGCGAATTCAGCGGCATGCACCAAACGGTGATCGTAAAAAGATGAAAAACGAGAAAAACGTTGATCGCGACGCGACTGACTCTCTTCATCCCGAGGCCGCTCCAGCTCCCCGGCCACACTCTATAGCTTGTCAGACCGCCGGATTCGCTGTCCGACGTCTACCGTCGAAACACCGTCGTCTGCGGGTGATAATTTCGCCAGTCGAACCAGTAATCTTTCAGCGCGTTCACCGGTTCGAGACACGCGCCCGCGAGCTTGCCCGAAATCGCGCAACCATCAAACGTCCATTCGCTGCCCGTTTCCGAATCGATAAACAGCGGCACCCGCGCCGCATTGTTGTTCGAGACATCCGTTCGCCGGTAAAACTCGGGCGCGGTTCCACTGGCATGAATTCGCGCTCGAAACACCCGAATCGACTCATTATCCGCGCCCACAACAATCAGAATCGGTTCGGTACCCAGCCGATCTTCAATCAGTTTCTCGGAAAGGATGCGCGAAACCGGATAGGCGCGGCTCGCACCGAACGCGCTCACACCGAGCATTAACTCACGCGCGCGGATCCCGCTGCCTGGATAATCGAGCACGGTCTTCGCACGCGCCATCTGCGTCTCCCAATCTTTTGGTTCGTACTCGCCTGCATCCCGGCTCACTGGCTTGAGCACGGTTCCCCGCGGCGCTTCGCCTCTCCACAACCCGAAGCTCAGCTCGTCGCTGTGAATTGATTCGAGTTGCGTCCCTGCGAGCGGCCCGCCGATTGCACGCCCGCTGATCTGCTGCCAATACGTGCCCGTTTGGTCGTCGCGCATCAGGAAATTTTGATTGTTAATGCCGGCCAGGTGGAACGTAAATGTGATTCCCCTAGCCGTTCGCGTCCACACCAGACCGGTGTGACAGAGCGTTCAATAGGTAGCGACGATCGGCACCCCGCGCAGGGTGTCGTTGACAACGTGGTGATACGCTACTTCGCGAACCGGATATGCGCGGTTTGCTCCGTCGACGCGAACCGCAATCACCATATCCGCCGGATCGAGCTTCGCTTCCGTTGCAACCTCGAACGCAGGTGCGCCGATTGGATGAAACATGACTCGCTCATAGATGTTGAACCGCGTGAGATATGCGCCCGCTGCCGCGACAAACACACACAGAACAGCCGCCGCCCTTCGAATCCATCCCCTTCGCCAGGTGAATAAAACCAGCGCGGCGCAGCCCGCGGCGCACAGGATCGAGACCCACGGCCCGATGCGCAAAACAAATAAAGCAGCTTGCAGCTCAGTTGCGCCTTGACGGCGAAATGGCCAAATAACATACAGCGGATAAGCAGAGCATGCAAGCGACGCCAGCGCCAGCAGCGCAGCGCCAAACAAGCTCCAGGACGAAGCGCGAGACCCGGGCATTTGCTCACGTTAGCAGATTTGCGGCAAAGCCCGCATGATAGTTTCTGTGTGGAGCTGGAAGGAGGACGAATGCGAGCCGGATTGTTCACCCGCGAATACCCGCCCAACGTCTATGGAGGCGCTGGCGTCCATGTTGAATATCTCAGTCGCGAGCTGGCCAAAAAAATTGAGGTCGAAGTGCGCTGCTGGGGCGATCAGCAATCCCACAACGGCAATCTCCACGTCGTCGGCCAACAGCCCTGGAACGAAATCACCACCGGCGCCGAAGGAAAATTCAAAACCGCGCTCGAAACATTCAGCCTCAATCTCACGCAAGTCAAAGCTCTTTCCGGCGTAGACGTGGTCCACACCCACACCTGGTATGTCTCCATGGCTGGGTTCCTGGCGAAAAAGCTCTACGGCATCCCTTTCGTTCTCACCACGCACAGCCTTGAGCCGCTTCGCGCCTGGAAATCCGAGCAGCTCGGCAGCGGTTATGCCATGAGTTCCTGGATGGAGCGCACCGCCATTCTCGATGCCGACGCCGTCATCGCCGTCTCACAAGGCACGAAGGAAGATATTCTGCGCGTGTACCCGCTCCCGGCCGAACGCGTGCACGTCATCTATAACGGTATCGATTTAGCCGAGTATCAGAAGACCACCAACACCACCGCGCTCGAAAGCTATGGCGTCGATCCTTCCATTCCGTACGTTCTGTTCGTCGGCCGCATCACGCGTCAAAAGGGCGTCACGCATTTGGTCGAGGCCATTCCGCACATGCCGCCCAACACGCAGGTGGTCCTCTGCGCGGGCGCTCCCGACACGCCCGAAATCGCAGCCGAAATGCGGCAAAAAGTGGAACAAGCGCGGGCGCGCAATCCCCGAGTGGTCTGGATCGAAAAGATGGTCACCAAGCCCGAAGTGATCCAGCTCTATAGCCACGCCCGAGTCTTCTGCTGCCCTTCTGTCTACGAGCCCTTCGGCATCATCAACCTCGAAGCCATGGCCTGCGAGGCGGCCGTCGTCGCGAGTGCAACCGGCGGCATTAAGGAGGTCGTCGTCGATGGAAAAACCGGGTATCTGGTTCCCTTCGACCAGGATCCCGTCACCAGTTTTCCGGTCGATCCTGAGAAATTTGCGCGGGACCTCGGCGCAAAAGTTACTGACCTGCTCAACGATCCCGAAAAGTGCATCCGCTTCGGCAAGGCAGGCCGCAAGCGCGTCGAAGAAACATTCAATTGGACCGCGATTGCCGATCAGACCATCGCGCTCTATCGCAGCTTGATCGATCAAAAGAAGAACGCGGAAGCGCGTGGCCAGACTGCTCCGCTGCGCGCCGGCGGCGTTCGCGTGTAACCGCACGGCCGCAAACGCTATCCCACCACCGACAGGACACGACGAATGGAGCAACCGTGCGAGGGGCGAAGGCGGGTCATCATCGAAGGAGTTTCGCCGGAGGTGGACGGCGGTCGGTTTCCCGCCAAACGCACCGTCGGCGATCTCGTCCGCATCGAAGCCGATATTTTCACAGATGGTCACGATGCCATCGCGGCAGTCGTCCGCTCACGCCCCGAAGACGTAACCGAATGGCGTGAGTCGCCCATGAGCGCGCTCGTCAATGACCGCTGGTTCGGCGAGTTCCCCGTAACCCAACTCGGCCGGTATCGCTTCACCATCCACGCCTGGGTCGATCATTGGGAGACCTGGCGCCGCGATCTGCTCAAACGCATCGCAGCCAATAACGACACGGCTCTCGATTACCTGATCGGCGCCGAACACATCGAATCAGCGGCCCAACGCGCCGAACCGCCGGATGCGGATTGGCTCTCTGCGGAGGCGGCGTTTCTCAGCTCCGCCGCGGGTCTCGAAGAGCGCCGCGAGCGCGCCATCGATGCGCGCTTGAATGACGCCATGCTGCGCTATCCGGACCGGCGCTTCGAAACCCGCTTCGATCGCGAGCCCGTCATCGTTGTCGATCCAGTTCGCGCGCGCTTCAGCTCGTGGTACGAGTTCTTTCCGCGCTCCACCGCGCCCGAGCCCGGTAAGCACGGCACTTTCGCCGATTGCGAGAAGCGGCTCGATTATGTCGCTCAATTGGGTTTCGACGTCGTTTATCTGCCTCCCATTCATCCCGTCGGCGCAAAGTTTCGAAAGGGAAAAAACAACTCAACCGAAGCGCAGCCCGGAGATGTCGGCAGTCCATGGGCCATCGGTTCTGAAGAAGGCGGCCATAAATCCATCCATCCGCAACTGGGAACGCTTGAAGATTTTCGCCGCCTTGTGCAGCGCGCCGAAACACTCGGCATGCAGGTCGCGCTCGATATTGCCTTTCAAGTTGCGCCCGACCATCCTTACGTCTCCGAGCACGAGGAATGGTTCCGCAAGCGCCCCGACGGCACCATCCAATATGCGGAAAACCCGCCCAAGAAATACCAGGACATTTACCCTTTCGATTTCGAAACGCCAAAGTGGCGCGACTTGTGGGACGAGCTGAAAAGCGTCTTCGTCTATTGGATCGAACAAGGCGTTCGTATCTTTCGCGTCGACAATCCCCACACCAAAAGCTTGCTGTTTTGGGAGTGGTGCATCACCGAAATCAAGCGCGATTGGCCGGACGTGCTCTTTCTCTCTGAAGCCTTCACGCGCCCAAAGATCATGTACCGGCTGGCCAAGCTCGGTTTCAGCCAATCGTATACGTATTTCCCGTGGCGCAACGCAAAATACGAGCTGACCGCCTATCTCACGGAGCTCACGAAAACGCCTGTGAGGGAATTCTTCCGCCCCAATCAGTGGCCGAACACGCCCGACATCCTTACCGAATTTCTGCAGATCGGCAGCCGCGCGGCGTTCGTGATTCGTCTTCTGCTGGCTGCAACCTTGGGAGCGAATTACGGAATTTACGGGCCGGCCTTCGAGTTGCTCGAATCGAAGCCCATCCGCCCCGGCAGCGAAGAATATCTCGATTCGGAAAAGTATCAGATCCGTGATTGGAATGTTGATCGGCCCGACAGCTTGCGGGACTTGATCACGCTCGTCAACCGCATTCGTCGCGAAAACCCGGCGTTGCAAAGTGATTGGCAGCTCGATTTTCATCCCGTCGATAACGAACAGTTGATCTGTTACAGCAAGCGCTCTGCCGATGAATCGAACCTGATCGTCATCGTCGTCAATCTGGACCCGCATCACACGCAGTCGGGCTTCGTCAACTTGCCGCTGGATGAATGGAAAATCGATGAGACGCGGCCTTACCAGGCAAATGATCTCCTGACCGGCGCCCGGTATGTCTGGACCGGCCGCACCAACTATGTGGAGTTGAATCCGGCGAGCATTCCCGGCCACATTTTGCGCATCCGCCGCCGGTTGCGCGTCGAAACGGATTTTGAATACTTTCTATGAAAGCGCAAACTGCATCGGCTCTCCCGCTCATCACGCTCGATTCCTGGGATCAGATCTTCGACCGGAAAGCGCTCTATCAGCTCGAGCCGATCTTGCCGAAGTTCATCGCCGAGCGCCGCTGGTTCCGCGCCAAAGCGCGAGCCATTCAGTGCATCGCCATCGCGGACGCAATTCCCGTTCCCGTTGCCGATTCCTGCATTCTCGTCTTGCGCATCCAATATGCGGACCAAGGCTGCGACCATTACCTGCTGCCGGTTTCATTCGCGGAACACACGGATTCCGATGAGCTCCTCGCCAAAGTGGCAGGTTCCGACGGCCCGGAAAAGACCCTTTACGGCGCCCTCTCGAATGCCAAGTTCCGCGATGCCTTACTCAATGCGATCCGCTCCGAAGAGAAATTTGACGGCCACAACGGCGCGTTCCTCGCCTCACGCACAAACGCGTTTCAGGAAGAGACAGCTTCGAATATCGATAGCTTCGTCTCGCGCGCCGAGCAGAGCAACACCTCGGTCATCTATCGCGATCGCTACATCCTGAAGCTGTTCCGAAAAATCGAGCCCGGCATCAACCCCGATGTCGAGATCGGAACCTTTCTCACCGCCCGTGGCTTCAAACATACACCCGCCGTGCTCGGCGCATTCACTTATCGCGCAAAAGGCGGCGATGCCATCACGGAGTACGCAGCCGGCCTGCTGCAGGCGTTCGTTCCCAATCAGGGCGACGCCTGGAAATACACGCTCGAATCGCTCACTGGCTTCTTCGAGCGCACTGCCAATCAGCCGGCTCCGCCGCATGCCCAGCATCCCTTCGAATTGCTGGATCAGCCAATCCCCGCTGATGTTCGCAAGCTGCTCGGTGATTATGCCGATTCCGGGCGCCTTCTGGGCAGGCGCACCGCCGAGATGCATGCCGCGCTCACTGATCCGAACGCCGACTCCGACTTCGCGCCCGAACCTTTCACCGAACAGGATGCCGAAACGCTGTACGAAGAGATGCTGGGCCAGGCGGGTATCACGTTTGAGCTGCTCCGCCGGAAAGAGGCAGCGCTCACCGGCGAAGCTGCCGAAGCCGCTCGCAATCTGCTCCGAATCGAGCACCGCGTCACGGAACGATTCGCCGCCTTGCGCAGCCGCCGCTTCAATGCGTCACGCATTCGCTATCACGGCGATTACCACTTGGGCCAAGTTCTTTACACCGGCGACGATTTCATGATCATTGACTTCGAAGGCGAGCCGATGCGTCCTCTCGCGCACCGCCGCACGAAGACGCTCGCCATGCGCGACGTTGCAGGCATGATCCGTTCGTTCCAATACGCCGCGTACTCGGCGCCGAACGCTTCTTCGATTAGCACGGAATCCTACGCCGATTACTGGACCGTTTGGGCCAGCGCCGCCTTTCTCAACGCATATTTCGAAGAGGCACGCGGCCATCCGTTCGTTCCTCAAGACCGCGTGGAACGCAAAATTCTGTTCGACGCTTTCCTGCTGCAGAAAGCGTTGTACGAAGTTGCCTACGAGCTGAATAATCGCCCCGATTGGGTCCGCATCCCGCTGCGAGGCATTCTGGGCCTCCTGGCCTAAGAGCGAACTATGCCAGTCACAACTCGCGCGCTCAGCGATAACGATATCTATCTCTTTCAAGAAGGCACGCACGTGCGCCTTGGCGATATTCTTGGCGCGCACGCAGCCAACGACCGTAGCGGAACGCATTTCTCTGTGTGGGCTCCGAACGCGCGCGCGGTCTCGGTCATCGGCAACTTCAACGGCTGGCAGCCGCATGCAACTCCGCTCGCGTGCTCGACAGGCGGTATCTGGCAGGGTTTCGCGCATGGCGCGGTTCCCGGCGCCCATTACAAATACCGCGTCGAATCGAAGGTCGCCGGTTACATCGCCGACAAAGCCGATCCCTTCGGCTTCTTCCACGACACGCCTCCCAGCAACACCTCTATCGTTTGGGACCTGAACTATGAATGGGGGGACGCCCGATGGATGTTGAACCGCGGCAGCGCCAATAGGCTCGACTCGCCCATCTCCATTTACGAAGTACATCTCGGGTCTTGGCGCCGGCTCGCAAACGAAGGCGATCGCTCGCTCTCCTACAACGAATTAGCGGCCCAGCTCATCCCTTACGTCAAAGAAATGGGCTTCACGCATGTCGAATTCCTGCCCATCATGGAGCACCCGTTCTTCGGCTCCTGGGGTTATCAGACCACCGGCTATTTCGCGCCAACCAGCCGCTACGGCACCCCGCAGGATTTCATGCGCCTCATCGACCGCTTTCATCAGGCCGGCATCGGCGTCATTCTCGATTGGGTCCCGTCTCACTTCCCGCAAGATGAGCACGGCCTCGGCTTCTTTGACGGGGTGCATGAATATGAACCCGCCGATCCCCGCCGCGGCGTTCATCCCGATTGGAACAGCTTCACCTTCGATTACAGCCGCGGCGAAGTTCGTAGCTTCCTGCTGAGTAGCGCCTTGTTTTGGCTCGACCAGTATCACGCCGACGGCTTGCGCGTCGATGCCGTCGCATCCATGCTCTATCTCGACTACTCGCGCAAAGAAGGCCAGTGGCTTCCGAACCAATACGGCGGACGCGAAAATCTCGACGCCATCGCCTTTCTCCGCCGGTTTAACGAAGACGTATATCGCACTTACCCTCAGACTCAAACCGTTGCCGAAGAATCGACCGCGTGGCCCATGGTTTCAAAACCCACCTACGTGGGCGGTCTCGGCTTCGGTTTAAAGTGGGACATGGGATGGATGCACGACACGTTGAAGTACATGGAGCAGGATCCGCTGTTCCGTAAATTCCATCATCACGAGCTGACGTTCCGAATGGTCTACGCCTTCAACGAAAATTTCATCCTGCCGCTCTCGCACGATGAGGTGGTTTACGGCAAGCGCTCGCTCGCAGGCCGCATGCCCGGCGACAACTGGCAGAAGCTTGCCAATCTGCGCCTGTTGTTTTCGTACATGTATGCCCAACCCGGCAAGAAGCTGATCTTCATGGGCGGCGAGTTCGGCCAGTGGACCGAATGGGCCCACGATTCGAGTCTCGACTGGGCTTTATTGAGCTTCCCGCAACATGCCGGTATCCGCTTGCTCATCGGCGAATTGAATCATCTCTACCGCAGCGAGCCCGCACTGCAAACTTGCGAAAACACGCCCGCGAGTTTCGAGTGGATAGACGTCCACGATTCCGAAAAGAACGTCTTAAGCTTCCTGCGAAAGGGCCGCTCAGAGCCCGAAATCATCGCCGTCGTGCTGAACTTCAGCCCCGTTCCCCGCGACAATTACCGCATCGGCGTGCCGCACAAAGGATTCTGGAAGGAAATTTTCAACTCCGATGCCAAGCAGTTCGGCGGCACGGGGCGCGGAAATTTCGGCGGCGTCGCAACCGTGCCGATTCCATTGCACGGCCGAGACAATTCCATCACCATCGATCTGCCTCCGCTCGCGGCGGTTTTCTTTCGGTGGGAAGGTGCGAACGTTTCCTAGCCGCGTTCTGACGTTTTTCTAATCGCTGCGGCGTCTGCAATGTCCTGCGGCCTTCCCGCCGCAAGCTTCGCGGTCACCAAGTCGTCACTTGAAATGAAGTGCGCGATCTGGCCAGTGCAGGCATCGATGACACCTTCCACGCGATTTGCCCACACCTGTTCGAAATCAACTCCGTCGATCTCTGGAAGAATGTCTACCATGAGTGGCTCGTGTCCCATGCGAAAGAATTTGGTGCGGTCGGCGAAATCCGCGGGAGCCAATGCCTGGACCGGCGCGCCGAATCTAACGAGGGCCGTGTAGATGGCCTTCGCGTTCTCCGGGTCTGGTTTGATCAGCAGATCTAAATCTTTGGTAGCGCGCGGTTGTGAGTGGAAGGAGACGGCATAGCCGCCCACAACCAGATATTTAACGTCGTGGGCGTGGAAGATGAACAAGGGTTCTTTGAAGTCGTCGAACATGCGGAGCCGCGTCCTTCATCTGGTAGGCAGCAAGAGTGATTTCAGCAACAGCGGCCATCCGCTCATGTACGGGTCGGCTCTGCCAATACCGATATTCGTCCGCCTTCATTTCATCGAAGCTGGCGACCGTGCGGAGTGTCTTGTCCACGCGCCCCTATTATGACCGTTACTGGGTAGGCGCGCAATCAGCCTTGCGGCGCCAGCGCAAGCCGGCAACCCAGAATCACCAGCGCCACCAGCAGCGCGACCCGCAACGGCCGCTGCGCAATTCGCCCCGCGAGTAGCGATCCAGTAAGCGCGCCCATCAATCCGCCAACCACGAGCTTCCAGAGCAGCGTGGCATCGTAATTCCCTGCTCCGATCTGGATCACGCTGCCGGCGAGCGACAACCCTAGCCCGAAGCACAGATCGGTTCCCACCACTTCAGCCGCCGCCAACGGCGTCAACCCCAGCAGCAGCAGCGAACCAAGCGCGCCCGCCCCGGCCGAAGAGAACCCGACCTCCGCGCCAATCGGAAGCGCAAACCAGGGAAGAAGCCGGGACCGATTATGAACCAGAGACTGCGGCTTCGGCCGAAACACGCGATAAAGATGAAAGAGCGCCGTCGCGACGATCAGCGTCCCGAGCGTGATATACAGCACGCCCATGCTGGCGGAATGCTTCAGGTGATTCAGCGATAGCCCGCCAGCGATCACTCCGGGTACGCCGCCGATCAACAGCAGCCCTAAAATACGCCCGTTCACCTGCCGCCGGATCACATACAACGGAACCGATGCAATCTTGACGATCGCGCCGAACGTCAGCGCTGTCCCAACCGCAGTCGCAGGCGAGACCCCGAGCAACAGGATCAGCAGCGGCGTCGTCATGCTGCCTGCGCCGACTCCAGTCAGTGAAATAGCAAGCGCGATCACGAATCCGAGGACAAATTCCATCTCAGCTCGCTTCGGCGACGTGAATGCCGCATTCGAGCTTTCTGCCCGCCCAGCGGCCAGACCGCACATTTTCGGCATCGAGCGGCAGCGACGTGCACGGCTCGCATCCAATGCTCGTGTAACCCTCGTCGTAAAGCGGCAGTAGCGGAATATCGTGCTCCTGCGCGTATGACCATACGTCTTTTTCCGACCACCGCGCAAGCGGGCTGATCTTCAACAGCCGCTTCCCCGAAGGCAGCAAAAACCGGTCCATAACCTGGAGATTGGCGCGGCTCGGTGATTGCGCTCGCCGCAGCCCAGTAAACCAGACATCGTAATCCCTGAGCGCCGCAAACAATGGTTCTACTTTGCGTAAGCGGCAGCAGCGGTCCGGCTGCGATTCATACAGGATTCCAAAATGCGATTCCTGCTGAGCCACCGTCTGTAGAGGCATTACGTTCACCAGGTTCAGTCTATACCGCGCCGTCATCTCGTCGCGATATCGATACACTTCCGCAAAATGATAACCGGTGTCGATGAACAGCACAGGAATGTCGGGCCGCTGCTCCCGTATTAGGTGTAGCAACACCATGCCTCCAGCCTGGAAGCTGCAGCTCACGCAGGCTGTCCCATTGGTCGCCAGATAAGAAGAGATCGTTTCGCGAGCTTCCTGGACCTGCCGCAGTTGACTGAGCGGATTCACATTGGCAGAGTACCACAATTACCTCGAAGTCTATCGACAAGTCAGGGATTCATCTTGACGCAGCTACTAGATTCTGGTTAATGTCGATTGAAATTGAGGTGATCTATGAAATGGGCCCTGTTGCTTCTCTCTGCGCTTCCTCTTTACTCCCAAGTAGTTGGAGGGGAAATCTCCGGGACGGTACGGGATGAGAGCGGGGCCATTCTTCCCGGCGCGAGCGTCACCATTGAAAACCTGGAAACCCGCGCCAAGCGGAAACTGCTGACCGACGATGCGGGCCGCTACGCCGCGCCCTCCATCGCGGTCGGCCGATACGAAATCATTGCCGCTAAGCCAGTTCCGCGCCGAGTTCTTCAACATTCTCAACCACGCCAATTTCGGCACTCCCAACCCGGTGGTCTTCACCTCCGCGACGAACACCCCCGCCCCCACCGCCGGCGTCATCACCTCAACCTCCACCACCTCGCGCCAGATTCAGTTCGGATTAAAGCTGCTCTTCTAAGTGGATCGAGAATCCGATGTCACCCACCATCACAGTGCCTGCGTAGATTTGACTGACACCGGGCAGTTGCGCAATCGCTGTACACACGATCATTACCTTCCCTGACCCTGAGAGCCATAAGAGAAGACCTATCGAGACATTCAGTTATCTTTAACCACTGATGTGAAATAAACGGCCTCCTCATATTCGCTTCGATTGCGCTACCGCTCAGCGCGGGCTCAACCTGCGGTCGAGCTAATTCGCTCATCGCCGGAGGTCTGCCGGATACCGTAACGATAAAGGTAGATCATTGTTTGCGAGAGGAATCACGGACGGCCTTTGCATTCTGGGCTGAAACGCTCGGTGTGCGGTTCAGCGAAGTGCAAAATCTCTCGGACTGTATGATCTACGTTCGCATCGCCGCCCACACAACCGTTCCGCTCGCCATGCGACCTTATATTGATGACCGCACAATGGGAGTCGCGTACCCGCAACGCGCCAACCGCTTCGATGGCATCGCGTATATCTTCATTCCCCGCGCATGGGTAATTGCTCACGAAATTGGTCACCTTCTTGGGTTTAATCACTCGGCAGACGGCCTGATGGAAGCGCAGGGTGGCGGAAATTGGTTTATTTCAAAGGATCAGATCAGCTTCGCGCATGCGAATCGCCTCCGCCGGTCTGATCGGCTCAATCGGTGAATGGCAGCGGAATCGAGTCCAGGAAGGCCCCTGAAGCGGGACTCGCCCGCAAGTCATCCATCGCGCCCGATTCCCATCAATCCGAATGATCCAGCTTCGCGACCGCTTTTTCGATCGCGGACATCAACTCAGCCGCGTCCCCTAGCCCTCCATCTGGCGTCTCATATCTCTCCCGGTCCACTTTAAAGCTGACGCACGCTTTGCGCGACAGCAGATACCCGATCGCAAACATAACGCCCACCAGCGCGACCGGCAGCGCAGCGCTGCTTCCATCCTTCGACGATGCGGCAGCCGCAGCGATCACAAAAGCCGCGCTCGCCACCACCAGCAGCCCGGGATAGCTGGTCTGAATTGTCTTCACAGTCGAGACCCTTGAAAGCGACAGCACAATATCCGCCTGGCTCGCTACCGGCCTTACGACCACCCAGTGCGTCGTCACCGTCCCCAGCGCGTTGGCCTTCAGTACCTCTTCGCCCGCCAATGCATCCAGAACCGTGTTCGCCATGCTCCGCTCTATATACGTGTCTGACGAAGCGCGAAGGTTACAGGATCCCGCAAACCTTTTCGGCGCATCGCGAATTCAGGTGAACTTGAGCAAGCCTCCGAACCGGGCGCTCCTCACGGATCGGGCTGGAAGTAAGGGTAGCGCAGCGCGTTCTTGAAACCGAGTCCCCTGGTGCCACCGCAACCATCGATACTGCGGATACCTATGGCCCCGAAGTAAGCGAGGGCTTAATTGGCGAAACGCTGCATCCTTACCCAAAGAGTGCAGTCACTGCTGCCAAAGGATGCCCCGAATCAATCGCTGCGGGTCGGCACGGCCGGAGTATTTGCACCCCCAAGTCGAAATGAGCCTACGCCGTCTGCCGCTGCACCGGATCGACCTCACCTCAGCCTTCATGCGGTGGCGATCTCCATATCTCGATGTTAGTTGAGTTCGAACCCGCCTAATTCCTCACCGCCATTGCCGAGGCCCAATCTGTTGGCAATGTCCCTTGCGGCAGTAATTGTCCTTTTTCTAGATGCCGCACGGTTTTCGCAAATTTCGCCGCATGAGGATCGTGGGTCACCAGAATCACCGTTTTTCCGAATTCGCGATTCAGCCGGCTTAGCATCGTTAGCACGTCTTCAGCCGCCGCAGCGTCGAGGTTTCCTGTAGGCTCGTCCGCAAGGATGAGGTCCGGATCCGTTACGATGGCGCGCGCAATCGCGACCCGCTGTTCCTGGCCGCCCGAGAGCTGCTTCGGTAAATGCTTCATGCGCTCTCCCAGCCCAACCAGTTTCAGTGCCGTTTCCGCATGCTCCAGCCGTTCTTTCTTGTTCAGGCGCGTTAACTTCAACGGCAATTCTACGTTTTCGAGCGCGGTCAGCACGGGCAGCAAATTGAATGACTGAAAAATAAACCCGATATGTTCATTCCGCCAATGAGCGATCTGCTTGTCGCGCAGCTCCCGCAGATTTGCGCCGAGAACCAGGATTTCTCCATCCGTCGGCTTGTCCATGGCCGCAATCAGATGCAATAGCGTCGACTTACCCGATCCGGACGGGCCCATCAAGGCGACGAAATCGCCGCGCCGGATTTCAATATCCACATTGTCGAGCGCCAGCACGTGAAACTCATCGCGCACGAACTCTTTCGTCAATCCGCGGGTTCTGACAATTGTTTCTTCCATGTTTCTCCTCCGATTCACTTCGTTTCTACGCGCTGCCCATCTTTGAGGCCGGCTGGAGGACTCACAATCAGGTCTTCTCCTCCAATTAAGCCGGCCTCGATCACCAAACCTTTATCCGACTTACCACCTACCGTCACGCTTCGTTGCCGAGCCCGATTGTCCACAACCACGAACACGTTGCCGTTATGCACGGCGCTTTCGGGAATGACGACGACGCGCTTTGCTTCCGCGCTCGATTGTGGCTGCATGTCGTTATAAAACGATACGGTCGCGTTCATATCGGGCCGCAGATACCCGTCGGGATGCAAAACCTTCACCTTCACCTGAACCGTTGCCTTCGCGCGGTCCGCTTCCGGCGAAACTTGCTCGATGTACCCTTGGTACTTCCGGTCCGGGTAAGCGTCAGTAGTGATAATGCCCTTTTGCTCAGGTCCTAACTTTGGAAAATCGTTTTGGCTAATATCTAACTCGACTTGTAAGTCATTCAAGTCCGCCATCGTGACAATATAGCCCTTAGCGCCTTTATCGCCGACAAAGCCGGTAGTAATAAACTCGCCCTTTTCGACGTTCCGATCGAGAATCGTTCCTGTAACCGGCGCTTTGATCACCGTATTTTCAAGCTGGTCCTGCGCGTACGCGAGAGCGCCGCGCGCCTGCTCGATCTGTCCACGCACCTGATCGATTTCTTCTTTTCTGGGGCCGAGCACCGCCAAGTCCAGCGTCCGTTGAAGGCTCGCAACTTTCGCCACATCGCCCTCGTACTTGGCTTGGGCATCGTCGAGCGCCTGCTTCGCCAGAACGCCTTCCTGGACAAGCTGGCCGGTGCGGTCTAAGGTCGCCTTCGAATCCGCCAAATCCGCTTTCGCTTGGTCCACATCAGCCCGCGCCTTCTGAATCTCATCGGGACGTGAGCCATGCTCGTCTTCGGCAAGCTTGGCCTCTAAATTCGCTAGCTGGCCCTGTTGCTGCTCTACCTGGGCGCGGTATTCGTCATCTTCCAAGCGAACCAGAACCTGTCCGGCCTCGACCTTGTCGCCCTTATCAACGCCAATCCAAGCAACTCTGCCATCTACCTTCGAAGCAACTTCGATCTTGTGAGCCGCCACAATGTATCCCGTCGCTGTCAGCACCACCTGCTCTCCTGCCGAAGATTCGCTCATCGGCGATTCCACCTGTTGCACCTGTACCGGGACCGGAGCGTTGATCTTTTCGTAAGCAAACAGGCCGCCAATCGCAATCGCAACCAGAATAATCGCGATTGCAAGCATCTGCACAACGGGCTTTGGTTCCCGCGAGCGCCGGGCGGTACGGTCTATCTGAAGATTTTTGAGCTCTGTTTCCATCTGAACTTCTTAATAACTTGCAATTACACTTCGCGCAGAGCCGTCAGAATTTCCTTCTTTGCGGCCTGACGCGCCGGCAGCAGTCCGCCCAAAGCTCCGAGTATCAGCGAAAAAGTGATACCGACGAGAATGATCTCGGGCCCGATATGAAAGTTGAACGCCGTCTCGCTGAAGGTCATGAAATTCCCCAGCGCAGCCGTCACATTATTGAGCGGCAGAGTGATCAGCACAGCGATCACGCCTCCGGCCAAGGACAGGAGCAGAGATTCGAGAAAGAAACTGAACAGGATGCTGCCTCTGGTGAAACCGAGCACGCGCAACGTTCCGACCTCCTTCGCGCGGCGTGCCACCGCCGCATACATCGTATTCATCGCGGCGAAGGCACTCCCGACCGCCATGATGATGCATACAAAAAAACCCAAAAACTGGATCGGCATGGCCGAAATAGTCTGTGCGTCGTAGTACTCCCTTTCGCTCATCACCGTTACGTTCAACCGCCGATCGCTTTCAAGCGATCTGCGCAAGGCCGCCGCCGACACTTCATCGGTTGCCTGCAGCAAAGCGGAGCTGTAAGTATCCGGCCGGTTGAAATCGGACGCGACCTGATTGCCGTCTCCGAAAACTTCGCTGTTCACGGCGCTTTTGCCGCCGTCCATCACTCCAACCACCGTCCAGTAGCCTTTTCCGAATCTTAATCGCTTGCCGACCTGCGCTGCCGGGTAGCGCTCCGCAATCGCTTTCCCGACGACGATCTCGCGATGCCCAGGCTGAAACCAGCGCCCAGCGATGATCTTCAGGTGCCGCATCTGGACTCCGCGAATGGGTAGCCCTCGCAGCGTAACGTTCGAGCCGTCGGGATTATCCGGGGTCGGTAAAGTGATGATCGTCACCACCTCTAGCGATGCCTGCGGCTGGCCGTCGGCGCCAGTCGCAATACCCGGAAAGGTCTTGACGACTTGAAATTGCTCCTGGGTCAGCAAGCTGGTCAGCTCAGCGTTTCCGCCCTTCCGCATCACCAGGACGTGCAGAGGATCGCCCGTGGCCGCAAACGCTGACCGCAAGCCTGCGACCAAACCCAGCACGGCCAGCAGTACCGCCACGGTCATGGCAATGCCGGCCGCAGTCATTAGCGTCGTGGTCTTGCGCACGATCAGGTTGCGAACGTTATAAGAAATCGGTATAGCCATCGAAGCGCTCCTATCCGCTGTAGCGCAGCGAATCCAATATGTTCGTGCGCGCGGCATTCCATGCCGGGATAAACGAGCTGATCAGCCCGATGGCCGCCGCGACACCCAGTGAAATCAGCACCGTCACCCAAGTCAAGGAAAGATTCTGCAGTCCGCCGATTCCGTATTGAGCCGCGCTGTGACCCACTCCGACCGCGAGTATGCTGGCCAGCAACAGCCCCAGCACTCCTCCGATCAGCGCAATCGAAATCGCCTCGCCGATGATCATCCCGAGAATCGCATCTCTGGTGAACCCGAGCGTTTTCAAGACGCCAACCTCTTTAATACGCTCGCGTACCGTCATGGCCATCGTGTTGCCCGAAACCAGCAGAATTGTGAACGTCACCGCGGCGCAAATGCTCATCAGAAACAGCTTGATGTTGCCCAGAAAAGAGACAAAGCTCAACGCGAACTGCTGCTCGGATTCGGTCTTGGTCGGCGGCGAGGCTTCCGCGAACATGTCGTCGATCGTCTTCGCGATGCGGGGCACATCTTCTGGACTGTCGGCGAGAATCGCAATGGTGCTATCCAAGCTGCGGCGCGAAACCGGCAAAGCCTGCCGCAGATATTTGATATTGAAAAACAGCGAGTCCTGCGCATCGGGGTCATCAAAAATCCCGACCACCTTCAGCTCGAGCGTGACTGGATAGATATCGCCGGTCAGCGTGATTCTGTCGCCCACTTTGAAATTCAGCTTTTTCGCCAGATCGCTTGAAATAACGCATCCCGTTTGGTCGGTGATAAATGCGCGGCGCTGGTCTTCGGGCATCACCATTTCCGTGCGAATCCGCATGAAGGCCGCGGGATCGACACCCAGGCGCGCGAAGAAATTTCTGGAATCTCGATTATCTTTATACGTCCCGCCGAACCAATTCCAGGGCGAAACTTCTACGACCCCGCGCACGCCACGGATTTTCTCTTCATAAGAAGCAGGGATCGCTTGCGCCAGCGACACTTTATGCCGCGTGACCAGCCGGAGCGCCTGCCCGGGGGTTTGCTGGCCGTAGAAGAGCGCGTGGTAGATCGCGATCAGAACGCCCAGTAAACAGAGTGAAACCGCGATGCTCGCGATCGTGAGTATGCTGCGGCGCCGGTTGCGCAAAGTATTCTTGAATGCCAGTGGAAAATATCGGAACATCGCTCCAACCCTTTTTGATCAGGGTACCGTGAGAACACAATCGGCGCACTGGCCAATCGGCGAGAGGCCCGGATTTATCGACGAACTGCCGTGCTAAACCGGCAAAGGGAGGTGACCGCTTGGCGGGAGCCGTTGAAATCGCCTCAGCCCTGGAGTGCCGCCGATGAGCGGTTCATGCGAGCTGCGCTGGATCTCGCGCGTAAAGCTACCGCGGAAGGTGAAATCCCGGTCGGCGCGGTAGTGGTTTTGCATGGCGAGGTGATCGGCGAAGGATGGAATCGGCCGATTTCTTCGCGCGATCCAACCTGGCACGCCGAAATCGAAGCCATTCGCGGAGCGGCTGCCCGGCTCGGTAATTATCGCCTGACTGGAACCGCGCTGTATGTCACCTTAGAGCCTTGCGCGATGTGCGCTGGCGCGATCATCGCAGCTCGCATCGAGCGCCTGGTTTTTGCGGCGCGCGACATCCGCTTCGGCGCGGTGCGCAGCAACTTCCGGCTGGCCGATTCGGATCTGTTGAACCATCGCGCCCGAATCGAAGAAGGACTCTTCGCAGCAGAAGCCGGCGAATTGCTGGCCAATTTTCTCCGCGAGAAACGTAAATCCCGAACATAAAAAAAAGGCCGGGCCGTAAAGCCTGGCCTTTGCGCCAGCCCACTCACTCATCACGTATTCAGTCAACCCCCTTACGCCGCCCTCCTGAGCGGGAACTTGATAACCGGCTTTGCTTTTGGCGGGTCTTCGGTCCGCACCGGGAATGGTGTCGCGGTCTCTTCGGGGATACGTCCCGTCCCGTTGAAATACTCATCCACCGGGAAAAGCGCATGCGGCTGCAGTTCGCGAAAGGTGCGACCCAGCTTCTGCTGGATCCGGTACACCTCGTGGAAAAATGTGCCGCGATCCATATTCAGCTTGCGGCAGCAAAGCTTCCAATCGGCCCCGAGCAGAAAGTGGTACTTGAAAATTGTATAGGCGCTCTCATCTAGAGTGCGCCGGCTGACTAGACAAAAGTCGGCAATGAACTCTTCGTTCTTCAGGCCCCACACGGATTTCCGTTGCCGGCCGGGATTCGCTTCCAGCGAAACGCGGCTGATGTACTTCTCCTTGGAAGTACATTGGCGGAACCGCGCATAGCAGGCGCGGAAGATCGCCCTAAAGACGCAATTGCACGGGGTCGACGCACCCGCGCGTCCTGGTCTAAGACCGAGACCGTAACAGAATGTGCATGACTGTTGAGCCAGCGCAAGAGTTTCTGATCGAGTCCATTGCATTTTGATTTTGTTTTTTCCTCCAACCGTTGCGCCACTTGGTGCGCTCACCGGTTGATGGATTTACGATAAAATGTTTTCGGAAACACGCCTCAAGATAATCTGAAAAAATTACTTGGCACTCCTGAGAGTTTCTCAGAGATTCGCCCACAACCCGCTAAAGGCGTTCACCTTAGCACTGCGTCACATGTGTGGTTTAGTATCTTGTAAAAAGGTGTATCATCCGGCGCAACTATGGCAGCCTATTTCACAACGGAATCATTTTCCGGTCGCGAAAAGATATCCTTCCGCGTGTTGCAAACGCGGCTCATTAAAGCAGTTAATTGGCGCATTCATAACGGCGAGTTCACCGAACGGGGGCTCGCAAAGCTAGTAGGGATTTCCCAGCCGCAAATTCATAATGTCTTAAAGGGTGCTCGCAAGCTCAACGTTGAATTGGCTGACCGCCTGCTTTCGACCTTCAATCTGAATCTGGTCGGTCTCTTACAAGATGAGGAGATCGCCGAAGAGCACGCCGGGCGTCAAGCGGCGGGATCATATGCTGAAGTACCCGGCCCAGCGTCTCCCGTCACCCCACGCAGGCAACCTCAACGGGAATCCCACTCTCGCCGGTCAGCCGCAACAGCCCGTTAACTGCATGCTCGGCGTCGGTTAATCACGTAATCCGGGCTGATTTTGCTTTGGGTTCGCGTGACGCTAGCTATCGAATTTCCTAGGCTCATGTCGGTGATTTTTTGTTTGACCGCGTGCTTGACTTCGGCTAAACTCGACTTACTCACGTGATCTCTGGTGTATAGAGGGAGCCCATTTACCGCTGAGCGTGCGGAAAATAGCTGTACCTTGCCGAGGAATGTCTCTGCAATCCAGGTGTTAATGGATGCGGGCGGCTTCATGCGGCTAGGAACCATTCTGCAATTGCCGGAGGGCGCGCAACTCCGGGTCATCGGAGACGGTTTCAATGAACGTACCGTCAAAGTCTCCTGGGAAGGCGCAAATTACTTCGTTTTCCTTGAAGACCTCGTCCAGGATCAGCCATTTAGAACTGGAACCGCCGCTGGCCGATAGCTTCAGCGGCCGTCCGCCGTGGCCACCGGAGCCGTTGCTGGCTGTCCGTTCGCCGGCACCATCTGCACTTTAAGCGGCGGCATACCCACGACATCGTAAGTGCCCGATGCGATGGAAATTCCCGCCTGATCAAACTCTTCCAGGATGTCGCGACTCATCGCGCTCTTGATCGTGCGAATCCCCGAGTCTGGCACCAGGAATCGCACCGTCATCTCGACCCAGTTATCGGTCAGCCTCCAGAACATCTGCGGTTCGAGCTCCGATCTCTTCAAAACGTAACGGTTTTCTAGCGCGTGCAGCGCCGCTTCGCCCAGCTCGGCCACTTTCGTGGTGTGTTTGCGCGCAGCGTCCATCAGAATCTGCTCTGCTTTTTTTCGATCGGCGGTGAAAGGCACCGGAATGCGCATCTCCTCCCAGATATAAGGAAATTCGCGGGTGTAATTGTAGACCGGCTTGTCGAAAATGACAGCATTGGTCACGCGAACGATGCGCCCGGTATACTGGCGCGCCTGCACCCAGACCGGATCGGCGGCATCTCCCTCGGCAGGCTGCCCCATTTCCATAATTACTGTCTGCAAAAAGCTCAGCGCAATCACGTCGCCGCGTATGCCTCCCATCGTGATGCGGTCGCCGACACTGAACGTCTTGCCGCGCAAGATGACCAAATAACCGGCAAATGCCGTAACCACTCGCTGCAGCGCGAAGGCGAGCCCGGCGGTCACCATCCCGGCCGCGGTCGTCAGCGTGGCTGGATTGTCAAACCACAACGAGACGAGCCCGATTAGGAGCAGAACCGTAACCGCAATCGAAATTCCCTGGTGAGTCCAGAAGGCGAATCGCTTTCCGGTGTGGCTCCATGCGTTGCGGTGCGCGAGCCAGCGCAACAGGCGGCCAACGAGCACGACAAAAACGACAAACACAACAGAAAAGAGCAGCTTTTTGGCGTTCTCGGCGTTGACGCCGACTAATTTCACTCCGAATAGCTGAACCACCTGGTCCGGGCCTACCAATTGAACAATATTTCCCATATCCACTACCTGCATTTATGCTAGCGGGCGCTGTGCTTGCCAACACTAACGGCCTGAGTGGCGCCTGTCTGCAGCGCCCCTCAGCGGTTATGAAGACCAGTGCTGCCGAATAGAACTCCAAGAGCGCGACCACTCTGGAAAGAGCTAAGATCGTATCAGGCCCGGATCTCGCACCGAAGTCGGGCAAGCTACGAAGTGAAAGCTCGAAACATTTGCCTGTACGAGTGAAACTTGCGGGACGTAAAGCGAAGGCCGGCAAGTCCAAACCGAAGAATGTCCCGCTAACCCTCGCCATCTACTCGGGCATTGCGCTGCTCGTGCTTTTGCTCGCGGGCGGCGGTACGCTCTGGTACTTCTATTCAAAATACGCGCGGCTGGCGGACCAAAAACTGGCCCAGGGACCGTTCCCGAAGTCATCCATGTTGTATTCGGCGCCTCAACTGGTTGGCGTGGGCGACTTAGCGACCCCCGAACAATTTGCACGCAGCCTTCGCGAGAGCGGCTATCAAGAGGATGCGCGCAACGACCTGAATGGCTGGTATCACCTCAGGCCGGGTGCAATTGAGATTTTTCCAGGCAAGGAATCCTATCCCGGTTCCGGATCTGCGGTAATTAAATTCTCCAACGGCAAGATCTCCTCCATCATTTCGTTGGACGATAACAGTCCGCGAACCGAATACCTGCTCGAGCCGCGGCTGCTCAGCAACCTGTACGACAAAAATCGGGGAAAACGCAGGATCGTCAAGTTTCAAGACATTCCCCCGGTGATGGTGCAGGCCTTAATCTCCGCGGAGGACAAGCATTTCTTTCAGCACTCGGGGTTCGATCCAGGCCGCATCGTCAAAGCAGCGCTCGTCGATGTGAAGGAAGGCCGTAACGCCGAGGGCGCCTCCACGCTGACGCAGCAGCTCGCCCGCATGTTGTGGCTGAATAACCGCAAGACCTTCAGCCGGAAATTCGCTGAGCTGATGATCACGCTTCATCTCGAGCAAAAGCTCACCAAAAAGCAGATTTTCGAAGACTACTTCAATCAGTACGATCTCGGACGCCGCGATTCGTTCGAGATTCTCGGCTTCGGCGAAGCCGCTCAGGCGTATTTCGGCAAGGATGTCTCGGAGTTGACCCTGCCCGAAGCCGCTACGCTCGCCGGTCTTGCCCAGGACCCGAGCTATCGGAATCCGGTACGATGGCCGGACCGTGCCAAGGCCAGGCGCAATATCGTGCTCAAAATGATGCTCGACAACCGCTACATCAACGAAGGGAGCTATCAGGCGGCTTGTGCTTCGCCGATGAACATCACCAAACAGGGTATCGGGTCAGCAGATGCTCCCTATTTCGTGGATCTAGTCAACACGGAACTGGCCGACGATTTTCAGGACCAGGATTTTCATGACTCCCGATCGAAGATCTACACCACCATCGATCCGGAGCTTCAGCAAGACGCCGCGGAAGCGGTCAGCCAGGGGATGCATGAAGTAGACACGATTCTCGAAAAGAGGCACAAGGGGAACACTCCGGTTGAAAAGCCGCAAGTGGCGTTGATCTGCCTGGATCCTCACACCGGTGAGATCAAGGCGTTAGTGGGAGGCCGCGACTACGGAGCGAGCCAGCTCAATCACGCCATCGTCAAGCGGCCTTCGGGCAGCGTCTTCAAAGCCTTCGTCTACGCAGCCGCTCTCAATTCGGGTCTTACCAGCAATCCCTCTCCCACGACGGTGTCTACAATCCTCGACGACAATCCGCACACCTTCATGTATAACGGGCAGGCCTACGAACCCACCGACTACCACAAAGGGAAATGGGAAGGTTCGATCACGGTGCGCGAGGCCTTTGCCGAATCGCTGAACGTTCCCGCCGTCGAAGTGGCCGAATCGGCCGGGTACCAGAATGTGGCCGATCTGGCGCATCTCGCCGGTCTCGCCGATGTTCAGCCGACTCCTGCCATGGCGCTCGGCGCCTACGACGTCACTCCCTTGGACATGGCCCGCGCTTATACGATCTTCGCCAACAACGGCGTGATGGTCGAGCCGAGGATGATCTCAAAGATCATCGGCAATATGGGGGACACGATCTGGTCGTCGCGGCTGGATACCAAGCAGATCTTGGACCCTCGCGTGAATTTCCTGATGGTCGACCTCATGGAAGACGTGTTGCGTAGCGGGACCGGAGCGGGCGTTCGAGCGCGCGGCTTTACCCTCCCGGCGGCGGGCAAAACAGGCACTGAATATGATGCGTGGTTTGCGGGTTTTACCTCCAAACTGCTCTGCGTCGTCTGGATTGGTTACGACCGGTATCATGACCTGAAGCTCGAGGGTGCCAAAGCCGCTCTGCCTGTCTGGACGGATTTTATGATCCGGGCCCACAAACACCGTCCCTACCGGGATGTTACGGATTTTGACGTGCCGGACGGAGTCGTCAGCGCCATGATCGACGTCGAAAGCGGCGAACTCGCGACCAGCGCCTGTCCCAAAGTCGTAACCGAATATTTTTTGATGGGTACGCAGCCCACCCAGACCTGTCACCTCCATGAAGGCGGCGCAACGGAAGTTGCAGGCTGGGAGACGCCGCCACCCGTTCAGCCCACCAATCCCGCGGCCTATGCTCCCCTGCCACAATCCGCAAACCCGCAGCAGACAGCGCCGCAACCCAATCAGGCGCAAGCGCAGCAGACCCCAAAAGACAAACAGAAGCGCGGCTTTCTCGACCGTCTGAAAAGCATCTTCCACTGACAGGCCAGAGCATTTCCAGGCTGCGCTAAGCTGGGCAACGAACATCCTCGATGACCGCTGCGGATTTTCGCAGAATTGCGCTGAGCCTCCCGGGCGCGGAAGAGCATTCGCACATGGGCGCTCCCGATTTTCGCGTCGGCGGCAGAATCTTCGCGACGCTTGCCTCTGAGCGTCAGGGATACGGAAACCTGATGCTTACGCCGGAGCAGCAAGCGGCCTTCGTCGAGGAATCACCGGAGCTTTTCCTGCCCATCGCGGGCGGATGGGGGAAAAACGGATCTACTCACATCCGCCTTGCCGCGGCGACGGAAGAAATATTGGAAGGCGCCTTGCGAAGCGCCTGGAAGCTGCGGGTTGACAAGAACACGCGCTCGAGCCAGCCGAAGTCACGCGCCAGCAAGCGCGCTCGCAACAAACCATGAACTCTCTCTCTTCGTCTTTCGTACTTTTTCCCGATCGTCTAAAGTAAGCGGAGGCAGATCCATCAATGAGTACCAACAAACTACTGACTGAATTCGATGAGGAATTCGCTTCGACACGTAAATTCCTGGAACGCGTGCCGGACGACAAACTCACCTGGAAGCCGCACGAGAAATCAATGGAGCTCGGGCGGCTCGCATGGCACATCGCCGATTTCCCGGAATGGTGCCACGACACACTGAAAAAGGATGCGTTGAAGATGACGCCGGAACAAGGCGAGACAATGATGCACGAGTGGGAGGGGAAGAAACGCGCAGATATGCTCGCGCGCTTTGACCGTGAGTTGCCCGAAGCCCGAGCAGCACTGGAAAACATCAGCGATTCCGACATGGCGCGGCCGTGGAAGATGGAATGGGCCGGCCAGGTCATCATCGACAGCCCGAAGGACGAGGTGCTCCGCAAGTGGGTGCTGAGCCATATGATCCACCACCGCGCGCAGTTGGGCGTCTATCTCCGGCTGAACGGCATCGGCATTCCAGGAGTCTATGGGCCGTCAGCAGACGAGATGGGCGGATAAGAACCCTTACTCGTTCGACGCTTTGGTCTGAAGCATCGCTTTCAGCTGCCGGAAGGCCGTCGTGTCGAAAGTCACCTTCAGCCGTTGCGGCACTCCGGGCTTCGCATCCGGCGCGCTCGATTCGTTGCTTTGCGCGTTTGTGAGAAGCGCCTGAGCTTCGTCATCCTTGGGGTTGCGATCGACCACCGCCTGCAGTTGCTTCGCGGCCTCTTCGAAGCGGCCGTTCGCCAGCAGCGCCGCGCCGAGGTTGAACAGATAAACCGGATCGTTTTGATCGCCGTCTACCGCGCGGCGCAAGTCATCCAGCGCGCCAGGTTGCTTCAACTGCGCTTCTGCCGCTCCCAGGTTATTGAAAACCTCATTCATCGGATACGTTTTCGCCACTTCGCGAAAATAGTTCGCGGCGGTGGTGTAGTCATTCAGACCGTAAGCGCTCAGGCCCATCTTGAAACGCGCCTCGGCATAGCGCGGATCGTTCGCGTTGATGCGCTGAAACCAACTCAGAGCTTCGCGATAATTCTTTCGCGTCAAGGCCAATTTGCCGAGCTCAAACGCCGGCCCGGAAAAGTGAGGGTCGAGCGCTTCTGCCTGCAGAAACCACTTCTGTTGCTGGTCTCCGCTCGCAGAAAGCAGTCCCCGCACGTAGCTCTCTTCGGCATCCACGCGAATCAGCTTGCCGGGCGTGATGAATTGGTCGATCGCGAACTGAGTCTTAGGATCGAGATACTTCAGCGTCGTGTAGGCGAGGTGTTCTTCCAGGCGCGATAATTCGGAAAGGCTGCCGCTCTCCGACGCCTCCGGCCCATCGTGCATCTTGCGCAAATCCAGGAACCGGGCGCTGATTTGAACGGAACTGTCCTTCAACTGCGAACTCGATGCAGGCAGCGTGGCGTCGTATGTTCCGTAACAGAGGTAATCGGCGTCGAGCGTTTGCCCCAGACGGATCAACGTCGCCTTAGTGAAATTCGCGTCGGGCCGAAGTGACAGGCGGCGCATTCCCTCGGCTCGCGAAGAGCGGTCGAGAACAATCTGATTGGCTGCCGCATACTCGGTCATCAATCTTTCGGCAACGCTTTCGCCGACCCAATTCAAATCCCGGTATTGCGAATGGTTTTGGAAATTAAGCACCAGAACGGTAGCGGAAAACGAGGGCAACACCGGGAACACGAACAGCAGAATTAGTCTGCGGACGAACTGCACGCGACTATGGTAACAGCGCTTTCGCGCTCGGCGTAGCAGCGCTTTCGCGCCTAGCGCCTCTCCGGATTCGCCGCGACAAATGCCGCTGCGAGTCGCGTGGCCTGCTGCTGAATGTGCAAATCAGCGCCAAACCCGGTCAGCCAATGCACGTCGCGCTCCGCACGGAACCACGTCATTTGCCGCTTCGCGTATTGCCGCGTCCTGATCTGGCATTCGCGAATGGCGTCTTCAACGGCAAGCTCTCCGCGCAACACCTTCACAGCCTGCTTGTATCCAAGCGATCCGAGCGGCTTTGCTTCGGGCGAAACGCCGGAATCGAGGAGCGCTTTCGTTTCTTCGAGCAGGCCGTTGCGAAACATGGCGGCCGCGCGTTGGTTCAGACGCTCATTCAGGGCATCTCTTTGCGGAGCAAGGCCGAGTTTCAAAACCGCGAACCCTTCCAATCGATTGCGCGGAGCAGACTGAACACTGGTAACCGGCTGAGCCGCTAGGACCGTGATTTCTACAGCCCGAATCAGCTTTTGCCGATCATTCGAGTGAATACGACGCGCTGTGTCGGGATCGTGCATGCGGAGAAATCGATGCAGCGCACCGGCACGACGTTCTGCAATGGCCGCGAGACGGGCTCGAAGCGGTTCATCGCGCCGTGGCGCGGGCGAAAGCCCGTCCAGCAGAGCGCGCAGGTAGAAGCCTGTGCCGCCAGCCACGATCGGCACTCGATTCCGGCTTCGCACGCCGGCCAGGACTTCCCTCGCCAGCCGCGAATAGGCTCCGGCTGTCAGTTCCTCATCGATATCGATTATGTCCAACAGATGGTGCGGTATGCCGCGCCTCGCCAACGCAGGAATCTTCGCCGATCCAATATCAAGGCGTCGATACACCTGAATGGAATCGCAGTTCAGAATTTCTCCGCCCACGGCTTCGGCCAAAACCAAAGCTAACTCGCTTTTGCCCGCGCCTGTCGGCCCGAGCACCACGATCAGAGGCCATGCGGCAGTGTCTAGGGCCACTATCTATTTCTAATCTGTTGACCTGATTATGGAAACGGCGAAATGACCGCAAACATCCGTTCTTACGAGAGATATACTGGGTGCGGGCAACTCAAATCCAGTTGCCGAATGCCACTCCGAAGCGGTCGAATGTCCCACCCTTACCTGAAAGCCTCACGCGCCACTTGCCTCTGCATTCTGGCCGTCGCGATTTTGCCGTGCGGCGCACAAAATACTGAGCAAAAATCGCCCAACACGGTCCCGGCGCTTCCCGCGGCCTCCAAGCAGCCGTCTTCGCTCAAGGCGGCAGCCTACTATCACTTCTCGCTCGGCCACCTTTATGAAGAGCTGGCGGGCGTTTATGGCAACCGCAGCGATTACGTCAATAAGGCCATTGAAAACTATCGGCTGGCGATGAAGGAAGACCCGACCGCAACCTTCCTGGTGGAAGATATCGCGGATCTCTATCGTGCCGCCGGACGTATTCGCGAGGCCGTCGAGGAAGCGCAAAGCGCTCTGAAAGCCAATCCCGACGATTTGAACGCACGTCGCGTGCTCGCCCGCATTTACACCCAGGAGATCGGTGATGCGCAATCCAATCACATTGATGAGGGAATGGCGCGCAAGGCCATCGAGCAATACAAGTTCATCACGGATAAAGATCCGAAGGATGTAGATAGCCTGGTTTGGCTGGGACGGTTGGACCGCATGGTCGAGAACTCGGTGGAGGCGGAAGCGTCCTTTAAGAAGGTAATAGCCATCGATCCCGACAACGAAGACGCCATCACGGGTCTGGCGAGCGTCTATTCCGATCGCGGCGACGTCAAAGCCGCTTCGGGCCTGCTTGAAAATCTCACCAAGAAAAACCCATCGGCGCGCGCGTATTCGATTCTCGCGGGCGACTACGAATCCATGCGCGAGTATTCGCTCGCCGCCGACGCTTATAAGAAGGCGCTCGATTTGGATCCCGGACGGGTTGAGCTCAAGGCGGCGCTCGCGCAGGATCAGGCGCTGGCTGGCCGTTACGATGAGGCTCTGGCCACCTATCGGGACATGGCGCAGTCCAATCCACAGGACGCGCAGCCTTATCTCGGGATGGCCGAGATCTACCGCGAGCAGAAAAATTTTCCCCTCGCTCACCAGATGATCGATAAAGCGAATGCGCTCGACCCGGACAATCTGGATATCCGCTATAACGAGGTGGGATTGCTCGAAGCCGAGGGAAAAATTCCCGACGCCATCGCCAAGCTGAAGGCACTGTTGGATCAAACCGCGCATCGCAGTTACGGAGATTCGGACCGGAGTGCTCGCGCCAAAATGCTCGAGCAGCTTGGTCTGCTGTACCGTCAGAACGAACAGTACGATCCGGCGGTCGATACCTTCCGGCAAATTGCAGAGTTGAGTCCGGATCTCGCGGCGCGGGCGGAAGCGCAGATCATCGATACCTACCGGCTTGCAAAAGACTACGCCAAAGCGCAGCAGGAGAGCGATGCAGCCGACAAGAAGTACCCGAATGACCGTACTCTCGAAGAGGTTCGCGCGCAATTATTGGCGGATGAGGACAAGACCGATCAAGCCATCGCCGAGTTGAAGAAGCTGCTCGATGGAAAGAACGATCGCGAGACGTATCTGGCAATGGCGGAGGTCTATCAGAAAGCGAAGAATTACCCCGAAATGGGCAAGACGCTCGATTCCGCCGAGAAGCTCTCGCAGACCAAAGAGGATCGCGTCGCCGTTCTGTTCCTGCGCGGCGCCATGTATGAGCGCCAAAAGAAATACGATGTGGCTGAGAAGACCTTCCGGCAAGTGATCGATCTCGACCCCACCAACGCGGAAGCTCTGAATTATCTCGGTTACATGCTCGCGGATCAGAACATCCGGCTGCAGGAAGCGCACGATCTGGTCAAGCGCGCAGTGGATCTCGATCCGAATAATTACGCCTATTTGGACAGCCTGGGTTGGGTTTACTACCGGTTGAACCGGCTAGACGATGCCGTGCAGCAGTTGACGCGCTCGCTGGAGCTCAGCTCGAAGGATCCGACCATTCACGATCACCTTGGCGACGTTTACTTCAAGCAAGGCAAGCTGAAAGAGGCGATCGCGCAATGGCAGACTTCGTTAAAGGCGTGGTCTACGAGCGCGCCCCCGGACGTCGACCCCGAAGACGTCGCCAAAGTACAGAAAAAACTCGACAGCGCGCGAGTGAAGCTGGCGCAGGAACAGGCGCCAAACAGAGCGAACCAGCCGGTCAAACGATAAGCGATCGCTTTTTTACAGCTTCAGCAAAGCACGTAGCCGCTTGGTCTGAATGCGGCTGACCGGGATTTCCGTTTGCTTCTTATCGTCCATGCGCAGTTGAAAGCTGGATTTGAACCACGGAATCACTTCCCGGATCTTATTAATATTCACCAGGAAGGACCGGTGTACGCGCCAGAACAGCTCCGGATCGAGATTCGATTGCAGCTCCTCGATGGTCCGGTAATTTGATTGCCCTTCAAACTGCGGAGTCACCACCGTGATCAGGCCATCGTCGATGGTCGCATAAATCATGTCCTGCGCATCGATGATGAGATTGCGATTGTTGGTTTTTACCAGTAGCTTCGTGCGCTGGCCGGGCACCCGCTGCGGAATCGCCGGCCCAGCTTTGTCCTCGGCCTGCTGCCGGTCTTCGAAAACACGCTTCGCTCGCGTGATCGATTCCGCAAGCCGTTCCTTCTCCACCGGCTTCAGCAGATAGTCCAAAGCCTCTACGCGAAAAGCTTCCACTGCGTATTGATCGAAAGCAGTCGTGAGCACAAAATGCGGCAGCGGACCGCCTTTTTGGCGCAGTTTGCCAATCACGCCCAACCCGTCCAGCCCCGGCATTTGCACATCCATGAAAACCAGCTCGGGTTCGATCTCTTCAATCGCCTTCAGCGCTTCCACCCCATTCGAAGCGCTCTGAAGCACCTCAATTTCGGGGAAATCCTTCAGCAGATAGGCGAGTTCGTCGCGCGCAAGTTGCTCATCATCCACGATCAGGGTTGAGATAGTGCCTGTCAGACCCTGTGGCATTCGAATGCTAGTATAACGTAGAACTGCACTTTGGCCTGCGGAGCGCGGATGCGCCATAATCGGCCCTTATGCAGTCAATTTCGAGGTGATTCCATTGTCAAAGCAGGGTAACGTGGCTATCGCGCCCGCCGATGGCCGGTTAGGTGTTCTCATTCCAGGCATGGGCGCGGTCACATCCACGTTCATTGCGGGGGTCGAAGCGGTCAAACAAGGCTTCGGCGCGCCCATCGGCTCGCTCACGCAGCTCGGCACCATCCGGCTCGGCAAGCGCACCGAAGGCCGCACGCCGCCCATCAAGGATTTCGTTCCGCTCACGCCTCTCGAATGCCTGTCCTTCGGCACATGGGACATCTTTGAGGACAACGCTTACGAGGCCGCCGTCCGCGCCAAGGTTCTCGATTCGCCAATGCTCGACAAGCTCAAAGAACCGCTTGAGCGCATCCAGCCGATGAAGGCGGTCTTCGATCACAATTACGTCCGGCGCATCGATGGGCCCAATGTCAAGAGCGGCGCAAGCAAGATGGAAATGGCTGAGGCGGTCATGGAGGACATTCGCGAGTTCAAGCGGCGTAACGGTTGCACGCGCCTGGTGATGATTTGGTGTGGCTCAACCGAAGTCTTCCACAAACCCGCAGCGGTGCACCAAAGCCTCGCGACCTTTGAAGAAGGCCTGCGAAAGAACGACCCGGACATCGCGCCTAGCCAGGTCTACGCCTACGCGGCGCTTAAGTTGCGCGTTCCTTTTGCAAATGGAGCGCCGAATCTCACCACCGACGTTCCCGCCATGCTCGATCTCGCGCGTCAAAACGAGGTTCCCATCTGCGGGAAAGACTTCAAGACCGGCCAGACCTACATGAAAACGCTGCTCGCGCCCGGCTTCAAAGCGCGCATGCTCGGCGTCCGCGGCTGGTTTTCGACCAACATCTTAGGAAACCGCGATGGCGAAGTGCTCGAAGATCCCGGTTCCTTCAAGACCAAAGAAGAAACCAAGCTTTCCGTGCTCGACCAGATCTTGCAACCAGATTTATACCCGCAGCTTTATAAGGATCTGTATCACGCCGTTCGCATCAACTATTACCCGCCGCGCGGCGACGCCAAGGAAGGCTGGGATAACATCGACATCTTCGGTTGGCTCGGATATCCGATGCAGATCAAAATCGATTTCCTATGCCGGGATTCGATCCTCGCGGCACCGCTGGTTCTCGATCTAGTGCTTTTTATGGATCTGGCGCAGCGAGCTGGGATGAAAGGCATCCAGGAATGGCTCTCGTTCTATTTCAAAGGCCCGATGACCGCGCCCGGGCTCTATCCCGAGCACGATATCTTCATTCAGCTCATGAAGCTAAAGAACACGCTTCGCTGGATGCGGGGCGAAGACCTGATCACGCATTTAGGCTTAGAATATTACGATTAATTAGCATTTACTGTTAATTTCCGGGCCGGGTTCTGCCGTCTAAGTCTATAGATGGCTATGTTCCCGGGAGGATTGGCGGCTCGCAGGAGCGCAACACATAAGCCCCGAATCGCGCCCGACGACGATACCTCGAAAAGAGTTCTCGTCATCGGCGGAACAAAATTCATCGGCCGCTTGTTAGTCGCCGAGCTGTTGCGCGCCGGGCATGAAGTTTACATACTGCATAGGCGCCCCCGCAACCCCTTCGGCAAACGCGTTCACAACCTGGTTGCCGATAGAAATGACGCCGCTACAGTGCGGAAAGCCGTAGGCGCCACTCGATTCGACGCGGTATTCGACAACGCCTATGACTGGGAGCACGGCACGACCGGCGCGCAGGTCGAAGCTACCGCTCATATCTTCGATGGGACCATCGGCCGCTACATCTTTATGTCGAGCGTGGCCGCCTATGGCGATGGCCTCAATCACCACGAAGGCGATGCCTTGGCTCCTGACGATCACCCCAGCACATATACCCGCGACAAAGCCATGAGCGAGCGGGCGCTATTCCGAATGCATCAGCGCACCGGATTCCCGATCGTGACGCTCCGTCCACCGTTCGTATACGGGCCGGACAATCCGTTTTATCGAGAGGCCTTTTTCTGGGACCGTTTTCGCGCCGGCCGTCCCGTGATTGTGCCCAGCGAAGGTCACCGCCTCATGCAATTCGTGTATGTCAAGGATCTGGTCGAGCTGGCGATTAAAGTAATGGATCAGCGCAACGCGCTCGGCCACGCCTTCAACACTGCGAATCCGCGTGCGCTAGCTCAGCATGAGGTCGTTTTAGAGTTGGCCAAAGCGGCTGGCATAAAAGACGCGCGGCTGGTCTCCATTCCGCGCGAGTTGATCGTCCGGGCGGGAGGCCAGGCGTTTGGATCTCAGCACCTCTATTTCGGCGACTACTTCGATCTCCCCGCCATCACCGAGATTATTACCAAGGCGCAACGCATGCTGGCCTTCAAACCAACCGATTTCGCCGAGGGCCTCAAGGCGACGTATCGCGCGTACTTGAGCAGGCGCGGATTCCCGAAGCCCGATTTCTGCTTTGAAGATGATCTGTTGAACCGTTTCTCCGGACAGTTCCACACGCCCCGCAGCGCGTAATCGTCATACTTCGTTCATATTAATTTCTGCATAGAAACGTGATCTTAACTATGCATTGTGCTGCAATAAACCCATGAGAAAAACTTTCGTCTGGGTTGGGCTGCTGGTTTCAAGCTTGATCGCCATCCCGGTTTATTCGCAAGTCGGACAGGATCTCAAAGCCGCCGGGCAGGATACCGGCCACGACGTCAAGAAAGGCGCCACCAAGTCGACCCATGCCGCCAAGAAGGGCGCGACTAAGTCCACGCACGCCGCCAAGACCGGGGTACACAAAACCGCTACTAAGGTCTCGGATAAGACCCAAACCTCGCCTCAATAGCACTCTTCCACGCCCAAGCGAAGAGCGCAGCAGCCTTTTACCCGCGGGATATACTCGGAGTGTTGTTTTTGGCTCCATGAAGTGTATCCCGCGCGTTTAACGGCTGCAGATCAAATTCTTTCATGCCTCAGTACGATTTGGTTGTGATCGGTTCCGGCCCTGCCGGGCAGCGCGCTGCTATCCAGGGCGCGAAAAGCGGGAAGCGAGTCGCCCTCGTCGAGCGCCGTGAAGTCATCGGCGGCGTTTGCATCAACACGGGTACCATCCCGAGCAAAACGATGCGCGAAGCCGTCTTGCATCTATCGGGCTACAATTACCAGAATATTTACGGCGTCAGCTATCGCGTGAAAGAGAAGATCACGATGGCCGACCTCGCCTTCCGCGTGCAGCACGTCATCAAGACCGAAGTAGACGTCACGCAGGCGCAGCTCTCACGCAACGGCGTCGATGTGTTGACCGGCACTGCCAGCTTCAAGGACGCTTCCACCGTCATCGTCACCAGCAGTCGCGGCTCCTCCGAGCTTCCCGTTCAAAAAATCGTTATCGCGACCGGCACGAAACCCGCTTCTTCTGAGAAAGTGCCCATCAACGGCACCAGCATCATCAATAGCGACCAGATCCTCGATATGCCGGCGCTGCCCCGCACCTTGATCGTCGTCGGCGGCGGAGTCATTGGTGTCGAGTACACCTGTATGTTCTCGACGCTTGGCGTTCGCGTCACGCTCATTGAGAAGCGGCCGCACTTGCTCGAATTCGCGGATCAGGAGATCGTCGAAGCGCTCTCTTATCATTTACGCGACCACCGCGTCACCATGCGCCTGAACGAAGAAGTTTCGAGCGTCGAGGACGGCGGCACCGGAGTAACCGCGCTGCTCGAAAGCAAGAAAAGAGTTTCCGGCGATTCGCTCCTCTACGCGGTCGGGCGGCAAGGCGCGGTGGATGAGCTGAATCTCGAAGCCGCCGGTTTGAAGGCCGATGCCCGCGGACGCATCGCGGTGAATCCCGAAACCTATCAGACCGAGCAGCCGAACATCTACGCCGTGGGCGACGTCATCGGTTTCCCGAGCCTCGCATCCGTGTCGATGGAACAGGGTCGCATCGCCGCCGCGCATGCCTTCGGTAAACCGTTTTCTTCGAACCCGAATTACTTCCCCTTCGGCATTTACACCATCCCGGAGATTTCATTCATCGGCAAAACCGAGGAGCAGCTCACCGAAGAAGACGTGCCGTATGAAGTGGGTGTCGCGTATTATCGGGAAATTGCGCGCGGGCAGATCCGCGGCGATACCACCGGCCGTCTGAAGCTCATCTTTCATCGTGAAACGCTGGAGATACTCGGTGTGCACATCATTGGCGAAGGCGCTTCGGAGTTACTGCACATCGGGCAAGCGGTTTTGATCTTAAAAGGAAAGGTCGATTACTTCGTAGACACGGTATTCAATTACCCCACGCTGGCGGAATGCTACAAAGCGGCCGCATTCAATGGGCTGAATAAGTTGTCGCGCACCTGAACCAGGATCGTTATGGCACACGGCATAGGCGTTCTCATCACGGAACGGATTGCAGCAGCGGTGGTTACGGACCACTCTATCGTGGGGCAACTGATCGCGCGGCCTGAAGATAGCTCCATCTCGGATTCCCTGCAGGGCGTCCCTGCCGATATGATCGTGCAGAGAATCGTAGACCAGATCCGCGAGCTCGACATCAAACAGAAGCCGTCCCATATCGGCCTTGGCCTGCCCGGCATCGTCCGCAGCGGATTCATTGAGGATTCGCCCAACCTGGTGCAATTTAAGGGCACCAACATGCAGGACTTATTGACGCAGGCTCTCGCGCCGCTGTTCGGCGGCGTTCCCGTTTCCATCTTCAACGATGCCGATGCGATGGCTGCCGGTATCGCCGCAACGCGCGGTCATTTGGACCGCCTGATTCGAGTCTGGACCCTCGGCAACGGTATCGGTTTCGGACGCTATCCATTCCAGGATGGCGTTTGGGAAGGCGGCCACACCGTCGTCTCGCTCGATCCCAAGGAGCAGTTCTGCGGATGCGGCGGCAAGGGGCACCTCGAAGGCATCATGGGCCATCGCGCCATGCGCTTGCGCTTCATGGATCTGGAGCCCGAAGAAGTTTTCCAGCAGGCCGAAGCCGGTGAAACACGCTGCGTCGAGTTCGCCAAGCGCTGGCACCGCGCCCTCGCCGCCGCCACCGCCACCAGCATTCATATGGACGGCCCCGGCAAATTCTTTATCACCGGCTTCAACGCGCGCTTCCTCAACGTCAACTTAGTGAGTGAGTATCTGCACGAAATGGTGAAGCTCAGTCCCTTGCAAAGCTATCAGGTCGAGATCGTGCCGGGTGGCGAATCCGTCGCCACCATCGGTGCCGCCGTTAATGCCGAGCAGGCTGCCGCAAGAGCATAGGCCGTAACTTCTGCGAACGTTTTCGTTTTTATTCGGCCCTGAGCGTCTCCATAGGGTCCACGCGCACTGCCGCAAACGAGGGTACGTAAGAAGCCGCCAAGCCCACCACGATCAAAATTCCGATGACCGCAGCCAGCGTGAGAGGATCGTACGGGCGGACTCCCCATAGCTGGCTCGCCAGCAAACGCGTCGAAAGAAAAGCGAGAGCCAACCCCACCAGAATCCCGATGGCGACCGCGCGCATTTCGGTGCGAATCACGAGCCCCTGAACATCGGCCGGACTCGCGCCGAGCGCCACACGGATTCCCATTTCGCGCCTCCTCTGCGAGACCGCGTATGAGGTCACGCTGTAGAGCCCGGCGCTCACGAGAAGAATACCCAGCGCGGCGAACACAAGAAAAATCTCAAGCCCAAATCGTGGTTTGGAGTAAACATCGGCTTCCAACTCATCATCCATCGTGCGTACGTGGCGCACCACCACGCTGCCGTCCAAACGAAGCGCCGCGCTTTCGAGCGTCTTCCCAAGTGCATGGGGGTCCTCCGCTGTGCGCACGATCGAAACGAAGCCTCCCAGCCCCGAAAGCGTATAAGGAAGGAAGACTTCGGGTGTGACCGGCTGCAGGATTCCACGATTTTTGAAATCGGAGACCACGCCGATGATTTCGATCCATGGATTCGCGATCGGCTGCGGTAGATGCGCAAGCGTAGTGACCTCGATCCGCTGTCCCACCGGGCTCTGATGCGGGAAGAACTTCTTCGCAAGTGCCCGATTGATCACTGCCACCCTGTGCTTTCCCGAGACGTCGGATTCAGTGATGTTCCGGCCCGCGAGGAACGGAATTTCGAGCACGCGGAAGAAGCTGGGATCGATCAGTGCAAACTGGCCCTCTGCTTGACCCGCGTGGATGTTCGTCGAGCTGGTAAATTCGGTTTGCGCGCCCCCGAAAGGCAGAAAGTCTGTCGTGCTTGCGACATCCACAACGCCGGGAACCCGCTGTAGCGCAGCCTTCAGACTCCGGATGAAGCGCACCTGTTGATCGACGGTACGTTGGCGCTTGGTCAGGAAGACTTCCGCGCTTAACACATGCCCGGGGACGATGCCGAGTTGCACTGCGCGCTCCTGCAGAAAGGTGCGCATCATCAATCCTGCCGCCGACGCCAGCACGAGCGAGATCGAGACTTCGCAAATGATGAGCAGACTGGTTACCTGCGCCCGGCGGAATCCGCTGTGGCCGCGTCCACCCGATTTCAACGCATCGGCTACATCCTTGCGCAACCCGCCGAGCATCGGGACAACTCCAAAAAACAGCGCTGTAAAGGCCGTGACAGCCGCCGTTGACGAGCAGAACGCGAGTGTTGAGCGCGATGACAGCTTCATCGGGGAATGTGTCCGGCGGAAGCACCGCGACCAGAACTCTCAGCCCGCCATATGCGAACGCGCACCCGAGAATCGCGCCCAGCGAGGCCAGCAAGACGCTTTCGATCGATAGTTGCCGCAGAATTCGCCACCACCCCGCGCCCAAACTGGTGCGAACCGCGAGCTCTCGTTTGCGGGAACGCAGCCTTGCGAGCAGCAGATTCGCGACGTTCGCGCAAGCGATCAGCAACAACAGTCCGACAGCGGCAAGTAACGTATACAAAGTTCGGCCGACTTTTTCCGTCGAGGCATGCACGAAGCTTTGCAAACGAACGTCGAAATGGGTTGTGTACAGATTGGGGCGATAGGATGGCGCGATGCTCCCGGCTATCCGCTGCATCTCGCGATCTGCCGTTCTGACGTCGAATCCCGGTTTCAGCCTGCCAATCATGTAGTACCAGGGCGGTTGAATGTTTCCTGTGCGTTTCAGAACGGTTGGCAGCCACACGTCCGCGGACCAGAAAACAAAACGCCGCGGCATGACGCCGATGACCGTACGCGCCACGCCGTCCAGTATGAGAGTTTTACCCAAAACACTGCGGTCTCCTGCGAACCGGCTTTTCCAAAACGCATAGCTCATCACGCACACAGGCGGAGATCCCGGCTGTACATCTGCCGGTGTCGCGATCCGCCCCAGAAGCGCTGGCACGCCGAGAAATTCAAATGCGTTGGGCGTAACCAGGGGAGCATTTACGGATTCGGGCGCCGTCCCAACGTCCCATAAGGCGCGGCTGATGCCCACGCCCATTACGTCCTCGAAGACTCGGTTGCGCTGCTTGTAATCCAGCAGTTCGTCTGGCGGAAGCATCGTACGCTGGCCCGCTTGATTGCTCGACAAGTCGCGAATGACAAGCGAGTAAAGGCGCTGCTGGTGCGCATACGGAAAAGGTTCAATCAAGACGTTGTCGATCACGCTGAACATGGCCGTCGTGGCGCCGATGCCGAGCGCGAGTATCAACACTGCGACGATCGCGAACCCAGGGCTGGCGCGCAGGACACGCGCTCCGAACACCAGATCGCGCCAGGCGTTTTCAACCGTTGTCAGGCTCCAGATATCCCACACGGATTCTTTGAATCCAGTGCGGTTGCCAAATTGCCTCTGAGCTTGTGAAGTCGCCTGCTCCGGGGCAACGCTCTGCGCTTCCAAAGAGCGCGCGCGAAGTTCCGCATGCAGGCGCATCTCTTCATCGAGTTCTTCGAGATGTGTTCTCCGCTGAATTAGAAAGAGAAGCCGGCGCCAGAGTTCGTTGAGTATCATTGGCCTCCTAAGCAGGTTGCAGAATGCGATGAATGGCTGTGGTCACACGAGCATAACGCGCCAATTCTTCTTCGAGATGCTTCCGGCCTGCGCGCGTCAGACGGTAATAACGGGCGCGGCGATTCTCCTGTGTTTTGCCCCATTCACCCGATAACCAGCCTTTCAGAAGCATGCGCTGCAGCGCCGGATAAAGCGATCCTTCGTCCACCCGCAAGACGTCTTCGGAACGCTGCTGGATCGCGTTTGCAATTTCGAAACCGTGCAGTTCCTTGCCGGTATGCAGCGTTTTCAAGATGAGCATGTCGAGCGTGCCGGGCGGTATCTCGTCGCGAGTGGAAGCCATTACATAGATATTCTATGTCATGGCTGGCTGTGGGAACCTGATGACGAGTGTCTAAACTGCGGAGTAAACAATGCTAGGTCTGGATGAACTGGAGATCGGATTGATGTTCTGGGCGGGCCAAGATGTGGGTAATGACGCCCGCAAAACACTGCAGGAAGTAAAGCAGTTTGGCCTGCGCGCGGGGCAATTAGGGTTCCCCGGTGACCTGCCGCTCGATGGAGCAGCCGAGCGCTGGGATGAGGCGCTCACCAGCGAGCACTTCACTGCGGTGACCGCCGTCTGCAGCTACATCGGCGAAGATTACGCCGATATCCCGACCGTCGCGCGAACCGTGGGCCTAATCCCGGAAGCAACTCGCGCCGAGCGCATTGCGAGAACCAAGGCGGTGTCCGACGTGGCGCGCGCGCTTGCCATCGATAGCGTCGCCTGCCACATCGGATTCGTGCCGCACGATGCGAACGACCCGGTCTACCGGCAAATCCGCGATGTCGCGCGCGATCTCTGCGATTACTGCGGCGTAAACGGCCAGTCCTTTACACTCGAAACCGGGCAGGAACCAGCCAAAACGCTATTGCGCTTCATCGCCGACGTCGACCGTCCAAACCTGAAGATCAATTTCGATCCCGCGAACATGATCCTCTACGGCACGGGCGAGCCGGTCGAAGCGCTCGAGATGCTCGCAAAGCATATCATCTCGGTGCATTGCAAAGATGGCGATTGGCCTCCGCTCGATCAGCCCGGCGCGCTCGGCCAGGAGCGGCCGCTCGGCGAAGGCAGCGTCGACATTCCCGCATTCATCTCCAAGCTCAAAGAGGTCGGCTACAAAGGCGTGTTGGCGATTGAGCGGGAAAACACGAATCCGGCGCAGCGCGAACACGATATTCGCAAAGCCATTACGCTGTTGCGGGGTTTAACGGTTCACGAACGCCCCGCTGCTGCGATTTGAGTCTACGCGCAGACGATGCTGCGAACCCAGGCCGTTTCTTTGCGAGTAGCGGCGTCATCCGGCGCATGAATCGAGCCGCTGCCCGCACACAATAAACCGCCTTCACGTCCATTGAACGTCGCTTGAATCTCTGCGATCACCGCCAGCGCAACCTGATCCGGCCCATCCGCGCCAATATCGAGCCCCATGGGACTGTGCAATGTTTCCATCGCTTGCGAATCGAGATCGGCATCCGATAGAAGCTGCGCCGTCCGGTTGCGCGGACCAAGAATTCCGAGGTAGCGAAGCGGTTTTCGCGCGAGTTCGCGCAATGCGTCCAGATCCTGGCTGTAACTATGGCTCATCAACACGGCCGCCGTCCACGCGTCGGCTTCGAACGCTCCCGCGGATTCACTGGCTGGCCGCGCGATCACTGAGTCCGCTCGCGGGAATTTGTCGCGCCGGGCATAATGCGCGCGCCCATCGAACATCGACACGCGCCAGCCGAGATACTTCGCCATTTCGGCCAATGGCACGGCATCGTCTCCGGCGCCGAAAATCGCCAGATGCACCGGCGGCGCGATCAGCTCCACGAACGCTTCGTTTTCGTCGTAGCTGGCTGACGAGGCATCCTCTAAGACAAACATTTCGCCAACCCGTGCAGCTGGCTCGAGCAGATGCGCAACTTTCACCGGGCGCCGGCTCGACTGCACCTCGCGAATCAAGTTCAGAATCTTCGCCTTTCCCGGCGCGAGGCGTTGCAACAGCACGTGGATGATGCCGTTGCAACCGAGCCCATAGCTGGTCGCAATCTCTCCTTCGGGCGTGGTGTCATAACGCCGGACTACCGGGCCAGCTTCGGTCAACCACCAGGCCTTCTTCAGCAGATCGTCTTCGAGGCATCCCCCGCTCACCGATCCAGCGCGCTGTCCTGTGCGCGTCAGCAGCAGCCGTGCCCCGGGCAAACGGTAGGATGAGCCGCGCGTCTTCACGACCGTCGCCAGAACCGCCTGCTCGCCCGCCGCTTCGGCGTAGGCCCATAAATCGAGAATCTGCTCCAGCTCTCTCATGAAAGCTCGGTCACTACAAGCTTATCGGGTTCGCGTTCCCCGCGAAGATTCTTACCAGGCGTGATAAAACCCTCCCCGCTCGAATACTTCGATCGCGACGCCGAACAGCCCGGAAAGGCACTTTGACGTGAGTACTTCGGCTTTCGAGCCATCGGCATAAACCGCACCCCGGCGCAGCAGGACCACTCTCTCAATCTCGGGGATAATATCGTCGAGATGATGCGTCACCAGCAAGAGACCGGCTCCGCTTCGGGCGAGCGCTCGCAGATGCCCGCGCACCTCGTGCAGTGCCGGGAGATCGAGACTCGTCGTCGGCTCATCGAGCAGCAGAGTAGAAGGATGATGAATCAGCGCCCGCGCGATGAGTAGACGGCGCGCTTCGCCCGACGATAGCTCGTCGACCCAGCGGTTTGCGAGATGCAGCGCATCGAGGCGCGTCATCGCCTGTTTCGCGGTTTCCTCCATTTCAGGCGTCACATGATGGTTCGGCCAGATGCCGACCGAACCGAAGAAGCCCGACAGCACCAACTCTCGCCCCGTGATGTCGCGCGTGCACTGGGCCATTAGATCGTTGCTGACGACGCCTAAGTACCCGCGCAGTTCGAAAATGTTCCAGTTGGAGCGCACAGGGCGTTCGGTGCCCGTTGTGCGCGATTCAAGTAAGGAGCGGCCCAGGATGCGCAGCCGCGTATCGGGACGGATGAGTGGATAACATTCGCGCGTTATTGTTTTGATCAACGTCGATTTGCCGCTTCCGTTCGGACCCAGAATTGCTACATGTTCTCCGGATTCTATTTTGAGCGTGAGACCGTTCAATCCCAACCGCTCGCCGCGGCGGACGAAGACGTTTTCGAGTTCAAGTAAAGGGACAGGCAAAATAAAACCAGAGGGTAGCAGGGACGAACGTGGCAATTTCCGCGGAGCAATTGAAGGAATTAGCGCGAGACTGCGGATTCGAGCTTGCGGGTGTCGCAGCCGCTCTGCCTTCGGACGATTTCGGACGCTTCGCTGCCTGGCGCCAGGCCGGCATGGCGGGCGAGATGAGTTACTTGACAGATCACCGCGGCGACGTGCGAGCCGATCCCCGCAACCTGTTGCCAAGCGCGCAGAGCATCTTGTGCGTAGCAAAGCTCTACAACACGCCGCATCCGCACACGGCAGAGATGCAGGACCGTGCACGCGGATGGATCTCACGCTACGCCTGGGGCGCGGATTATCACGACGTGCTGCGCGAAAGTCTCGACCGGTTGGTCAGCCACATCCAGGAATTGCACCGCGAGCCGTTCGATTACAAAATCTGCGTAGACACTGCGCCCTTGCTCGAACGCTCCTACGCGCGCGCGGCGGGCCTCGGGTGGATCGGCAAGAACACTTGCCTCATTAACCAACAACAGGGCTCCTGGTTTTTTCTGGGTGAGTTGCTGTTATCGATTCCTCTCGCGCCGGATATGCCCGCACCGGAGCGCTGCGGTACCTGCACGCGTTGTATTGACGCATGCCCCACAGACGCGATTGTCCCGAGCGGCGAGAACGAATGGACGTTAGATTCGCGACTCTGTATCTCGTATTTGACCATTGAAAAACGCGGAGAAATTGACACTAATTTAACGGCCCAAATGAGCAACCACGTATATGGTTGCGACATCTGTCAAGATGTGTGTCCCTGGAACCGTCGCGCTCCAGTGACAGACGAGCCGGCGTTTCAGCCAGTAGAGCGCGCGCCGGAGCTTGAGGAGTTAGCTGTTTTGAACGAAGAGCAGTTTCGAGCCCGTTTCCGGAAATCGCCGGTGCGGCGAGCCAAACATGCAGGTCTTGCGCGGAATGTGGCGATTGCCATTCGTAACGCAATACTGCTCGCGTGCATTTTTCTCGTAGCGGCAACCGTGTGTGCCGCTGCCACCGGCATGCAACTTCAGGACCCCTTAACAAATCCCGGCTTTGTTTACTTCTATAACAATCAATACGACGAAGCCATCGCGTACTTCGAGCAGCAGCTCAAGGAGAATCCGAACGACCCCGAAGTCTACAACCATTTAGCCCAAAGCATTCTCTACAGGCAGATGCTCCGAACCGGGGCGTTGGAGAGCGAGTTAGTAACGGGAACCAATCCGTTCTTGCGGCGGCCCAATATGGAGATCACCGCGCAAGATAGCGCGCGCTTCAACGACTGCATCGAAAAGGCTCTGGAGCTGAGCGAGAGACGCCTCGCAAAAAATTCGCAGGATGTAGAAGCGCTCTATACCGAGGGGGTCGCGCACGGCCTGAAGGCAAATTACCTGTTCCTGGTGGAGAAGGCATGGCTCGATTCACTGCATGAAATCACTGCCGCACGCAAGGCAGAGGAACAAGCGATCGAAATTGATCCAAGCTTTATGGATGCGCGCCTGATACTCGGAATCGACGAGTACGTCGTTGGCTCGCTATCTTTCGGCTGGCGCATGTTAGCGTCTTTGAAAGGATTTCATGGTGATCGCCAAGGCGGCATAAGGCAGTTGCAATTAGTGGCGCAAAACGGAATTCTGAATCGATACGACGCCCGCGCGCTGCTTGGCGCCATCTATCGCCGCGAGCACCAGCCTCAGAGAGCTTTGCCGTTGCTGCAGGACTTGGCGCAGAGATTTCCGCGCAACTACCTGCTCCGGTTCGAAGAAGTGGAAATGTATAGCGATCTGGGCCATAAGCAGGACGCCTTGCGAGTGCTTGCGGACATTGAGAACTTACGCCGCAACGGATCGTCCGGTTATGCAAGTCTTCGGCCGGAAAAGATCCGGTATCTCAAGGCGAATTTGCTGTTCTGGTACGGCGACCTGGATCCGGCTCTTTCGGATTTGAAACAGGTGACGACCAAAGCGGACCAACTGGAGTTGGGAACCGCCGTGATGGCGTGGCTGCGCCTCGGACAGGTCTATGATCTCAAAGGAAACCGGGAAGGTGCCGTGCGGGCCTATCGCGAAACCATGAAGACGGCCCCGCAATCCGAGGCTGCCATCGAGGCGAAGAGCTACATAGCGAACCCCTACCGGCGTAAGCGAAATGCCGGTTGAGATGTCTTCTGGCGGCGATACACTATCTAACAGCCATGAAATCGCTGGCCATTGCCGAACCCAGTAGCGCGAAATACGCGCGGTATCAGAGTATTTGCGAACAGCTGCAGGAACTGCTCGGCGACGAGAGGGACTTCGTAGCGAATGCAGCGAACACATCGGCTTTGCTGTTCCAGCAATTGCCGGACATTAATTGGGTAGGGTTCTATATCGCAGAAAGACGCGAACTCGTCTTGGGTCCATTTCAAGGCAAACCGGCCTGCGCGCGTATTCCGTTCGGCAAAGGCGTCTGCGGCACAGCGGCGTCTAAGCGCAAAACCATCGTCGTTCCGGACGTGAATGCCTTCCCAGGTCATATCTTCTGCGACGTCGCTGCCCGATCCGAGATCGTAGCACCGCTGCTCAATTGGGGCAAATTAGTCGGCGTTCTGGACATCGATAGCGCGAGCGTCGACCGCTTCGACGAGGACGATAAAGAAGGCGTGGAATCGATTGTGGCCGTTTTCCTCGCTTCGCAGGTCACAAACGACCTGCCGGACCTCAGCGAAGAATCCGCCACTCCATAGCCACGGCCTTTACACTGAAGGTTGGCGACTTTTAGTTCACCGCCGCAGGTAGCCTGCCAGAATTGCGGCACGCTGCTCGAATCGGGCGCCTTGGTTTGCCCGAATTGCCGGCGCTTGACGTACGCCCGGCAATTGGACGAGATGGCTACGCAAGCTCGGCACTTCACTGCCACCCGCGAGTACCAGGCGGCCCGAGATAAATGGGCCGCAGCGTTGCGCTTGCTTCCGCCGAATTCCGCGCAGTATCGTTCGATCCAGGCTGAAATTCAAAAGCTGGACGCCAAGCTCTCAGGTCACAAGCCAAATTGGACCAAACGGCTGGGACCGGTTGGCGTTCTGCTTGCGGTGCTCGCGAAGTTCAAAACCGCGCTGATCGCGCTCGCAAAATTCAAGTTTCTGCTGAGCATGCTGGCTTTCGTCGGGGTGTATTGGGCTTTGTTCGGGTGGTGGTTTGCGGTCGGGCTGACCGGCTCGGTGCTCCTGCACGAAATGGGGCATTTTCTTATGGTTCGGCGCTTCGGTTTCAATGCGCAGTTGCCGATGTTCCTGCCGGGTTTCGGCGCATACGTCAAGTGGAACGGCGCGGGCGTCGATCCAGGCGTGCGCGCGCAGATCTCGCTTGCCGGGCCACTATTCGGATTCCTTTCAGGCCTAATCGCCTATGGACTGTTCCTGTCGACCGGACACGGGGTCTGGTTGGCAGTCGCGCAAATAGCCGGCTGGCTCAATCTTCTGAACCTAATTCCGGTTTTCATTTTCGACGGCGGCTCGGCCATGTACGCGTTGAGTATGCAGGGACGCCTCGCGGTGTTGCTCGTGAGCCTGGCGATGTTCTTCGTGCTTCACGAATACCTGTTTCTGTTCGTGGCGCTCGGAACGGGATATCGCATCTGGAGGCGCGACTTCCCGCCGGAGGCGAAGCAAGGCATCGCGTATTACTTCATCGCACTCGTGGTCGCAAACGGTCTTCTGAGCTGGTATTGCATGAACCAGGGCCGGCTGTTGTTCATGCACCGGGCATACTAAACGTCTTTCCAGAACAGCTCGGCATCCGAGCGGCGCACGTAGTTGGCGTCTAAAGCAGCGGGGTCGAGCCAAGGCAATTTCTCTGCGCAAACGGCAACCGCCGGCGCCAGATTTGCCGGCGCTTCCACAAACGGCATTTCAGCGAATCGCGTGCCTTCGAGCGAAGCCCGCAATTTGGCGTCCGCGACGAACTGGTATTCCCCGCCCTCAAGCGAATCGAGAAAGACCGGGAGCTTGACTACGGCTTCGGGTACAACCGATTCGAGATCTGCGTTGTATATAGCGGCGTACACTTCACCTCTGCGGGCGTCCAGAATCGCGACCCGCAGGGGCAAATTACCGAACGAAGCCCGCGCCCGGAGATTCGATACACCCACGGCCGGTTTGCCGGTTGCTTCTGCAAGCCCCTTCACCGTCGACAGGCCGACGCGCACGCCCGTGAACGAGCCGGGGCCACTCGCCGCCGCGAAGCAATCGATTTCTGCCAAACGAAATGCCGCGGTTTTCAGCAAATCATCGATCGCGCCAAAGATCAGATGGGCGAAGCCTTCGGCGGAGTGAACGCTTGTTTCGGCAACCGTTTCCCCGTCTGCGCGAAGCGCAAGGCTGCCAAATTCCGACGTCGTGTCGATCGCGAGAATCGTCACGGAGTAAGCCGATAGACGCGGTCCAATTCGTAGGCTTTCCCGTTTGCATTGATCGCAAGCAGCCGTACCGTGAGGTTCGACCCGGACGGTGCAATCAGAGTCTTCGAGACATCCAGGTCGCCGGAGGGTCCGATGCCCAGCACGCGGCCACTTTCGCCGTTCGCAACAACTTCGCCCCACCAGACGTACTGCATGCGCCGCGTCGCGCGGTTGGGCCGCGTGACCTTCACCGCGAAGGGAACCGGGATGAGGCGGTTCAGGCTATCGCCCGCGGGGTCGGCGATCTCGAACGGCGTTTTGGCCGCATCCAGTTCGGGTTCCTGAATCGGCGGGTCCTGTGACTCGAAGTAATAGGACTTCGCCATGCTTTCCTTGTGCCCTTCGCGTGGTACTTGCAGTACCCAGTCGTGGCTGGAATCGGGAGTCTGACGGCTGAAAACCTCGCCTTTGTAGTCCTTCAGCTCGATCTCTTCGCCCGTGATCGGGTTCACCCAAACCGGGTTGTACTTGTGCTTGGGAAGAGTGATCTCGACAATACCCGGCTTTTCCGCGTACGCAAGATATTCAACTTCAGTGAGCCCCACCGCGCGCGCGCCATCCACATCAAAGTAAGGCTCGAGTTCCCAGTGACGGGTGTCAGAAAGAACTTTGTACCAGGCGCGGACGGCCCGCAAATTGGCTTCGTTCTGCAGAGCTTCGTAGGAGACACTCGGGTATTCGCCGTTGGTCGTGGCGTTCCACAGCTCGTGCCGGAAGGTTTCCGGGTCGGTTGCGGTAATTACGTGGATTTCGGGTTCCTGGGTGAATTGATGTTCGACGGCGCCGAGCTCGGGATGCGGAGACGCTTCGATCAGGTAATTCATCCAGCCATCGCCAACGAGAGGCGAGGACGTTACGCGGGCGTCAGTCGAGCGCGGGTGGTGAAATCCGTCATTCTTCATGATCAACGCGTTCAGATCCTTCAAGAGCGAGCGCGAATCCTGCGTGTCCTCAAAATCCTCAATGCCTTGCCACGTAACGTTCAAGCCGCTATAGCGGGCAATCAAATGTCGAACGAGCGGGTCGCGCTGCTGCCAGTCATTGAGGATGCCGGATTTTAGAAACGATGTATCGGCGAGCAGCAGATCGAGCGTGAAGCCGCGCGTGTCGGCGGCCAAGAGCCGTTCGTCAAGCGCATCGAAATAGGCGAAGTTCGGCTCATCTCCGTTGAGTGGTTTCAACGCGGAGGTCAATGAAAGAAGCGGTCCGCGAATGTGCGTGAAGCCATCGTGCTTGCGCGCGTCGAGCCAAGGCTCGAAAGTTTGCATACCGACTTCGAGGAAAGGCGCGGAAGCAGCTAGCCAGAGATGCGGGCTTTTATTCATCGCGCGCCAGTGCCGCACATTTGCGACGTTGACGAACCCCGGCGCATCAGTTTCCGCGACATTGAATGTGGACTCCTGATTCTCGTAACGCTTGATGCTGCTCGTCATGTGGTACGCCCAAGCGCCTCCTTCGGTCGGGGTGAAGCGGATGTGCAGCGTGTGGCCGCCATCCCAGAAACCGTGCATGAGATAGGTGATGTGGTTAGGTGAACGAAATTCAATGTTCAACAGCTCGTCTTTGTACGGCGAGGCGCCTTGTGGAAGCTCGCCGTCATTCCAGTCAAAGGTCATCTCGCAAGGCGTAAACGCGCGCGCCGATTGCAAGCAGGAAGCAAGGGGAGCGGCAGAGGATAGTACCGGTAGAACTGCAGAAAGGGCCAACGTGCAGAGCCCGAAAAAACGCATACACCTGAAGGATATCGTGAGTTTTCTGACTAGCACTCAAACCAAGATGGTGCCAGCACGACCGAGCCGCTGAAACAAATCAGCAAATTTTGTTACTAAAGTAGTAGAACGGCCGAAAAGGAACTTGTAAGTTCTAGAGAACGTCCTTACAATCGAGGGTTATATTTCCACGCGACCGGGTTGTCGACAAGAGACAGCGAGGCTGCTTATGGATATCGTAGGCGATCGACGATTTGTAGAAGTACCAGGCGGCAAGACTCACGAACTGCCCCCGCTTCTGGTGAAGACCGTGCCGGAAGTGAAGCGCCTGGACAAGATCATGGGCGTAGCCACCGAGATCATCGAGCAGGAAGATATGGTGCCGTCCAGGCCTGCCGATCTTATCGCCAGCGAGGAAACGGTCGAGCGCCGCAAGATGGACCTGGCGCTGAACCTGGTCGATCAATACCTGGGCCTGTTGAGCCATTGGCATTGGGGCGATGCCGTCATCGAGTGGATCCGACAGTGCGAGATCACCTTCGGCGCGCGCATCGAATTGCGGAACCTGCTGCGGAGCGATGTCTGGCCGCATGCGGGGCGCAGCAGCTTCGTCACTTTGCTCGAAGACAAAGCCGTGAAGACCGAGGGCGTTCACCTGGAAAAAGCGGTCGGTTTGCGATTGGCCTTCCGGCAGATGCCGCCGATTCGCTGCTGCACGGATCAGTTCCTGTTTTATCTCAACAACTCGGTTGCCAAGACCGCCTACCGCACGTGGCTGAACATGACGCCGAGCCCCATCGCATCGCTTCCGCCGGAGCGGTTTGAAGTCTCCATCGTCAACATGTCTCTCGACGTGCACTGACCGCGCCGTTTACCCGCCCCGTTCCGCGCTCCCATCGCTTGCGAGAATAGGCCTTGGACCTATGCGCGAAAAAATAGTCATTGCATTGGCGGTTGCGGCCGCGCTTCTGCTGGCATTTAACCTGTACCGCATCTTTCTCGTCCTGCCCGACGAGGCGATGCAAGGCGCCATCTACCGCATTATCTTTTTTCATGTCCCGGCCGCGATCACGGGCATGATCGGCTACTTCGTCGCGCTGCTGTTCTGCATTGCGTACCTCAGTTCCGGCAATTTCCGCTATGATTCGCTTGCCGCTTCGGTGGTGGAAGTGTCGGTGGTCTTCTCAGTCGTTAATATCGTGACGGGAAGCATCTGGGCGCGAGTGATTTGGGGTATTTGGTGGACCTGGGATGCGCGGCTCACCTCCGCGCTGGTCTGCGTATTGATTTTTTCGGGTTATCTGCTGCTGCGCCGCGCGATCGAAGAGCCCACGCAACGCGCGCGGCTCTCTGCAGCGCTGTGCCTGTTCGGATGCCTGGATGTCGTGATCGTATACAAGTCAATCGAATGGTTCCGCACGCAGCATCCAGGGCCGGTGCTCAGCATTCGAACGGGCGGCGGGCACATTGATCCTGCCATGGAGCAGATGTTGTATCTGAATTTTGCCGCGATCCTGATGATCGCGATCGCATTGGTTCTGATCCGAACGCGGCAGGAGACGACGGTGCGTGAGATCGATTCGCTTCGGCGGCTCGCCAACGCGGCATAGAAGGAGTCATTGATGGGAGCAATGGACGCACGCAATTTCACGTTCATGTTTTACGGCTTTTTGGCCGCTTGGCTGATCGTGCTGCTGTACGTGATCAGTCTCGCGAGGCGCAACGCGCGGCTGAAGAAGGAGCTCGAAGATGTCAAGCGGCTGGTCGGTTCGACTGAATCTACCGGCGAGCTGCGCTCCGGGCAGCGAACGCCTTAATTGCGATTAATGCGCGCGGTTCGGACTGAACAGGCGATTCACCAACGAGCAGCAGGCTGCCGTTATTTCTGGAGCACCGGGACACACGGCATCGCTCCGCGGGCGTCTGACCAGAGCGCCGCGCCTTCGGCAAGAATTCCCTCCGGATTCGATTGAGTCATCAAAGGTACCTGGACCAGGAACACACTGCCTTTTTTCGCCTCGCTCGAGACGGAAATTTTTCCACCCATCGCCTCTACCAGATTGTGCACAATCGATAAGCCGAGGCCCATTCCGCCGAAGGGACGTGAGTTCGAGTTGTCCGCCTGGCTGAATGGTTCGAAAATAGTCGCTTGCTTCTGCGGTGGGATGCCGACTCCGGTATCGCGGACTGAGATGCAGATGACCTGGCCGCTCGCCGACTGCCCCTCTGTCGTGATCGCGACCACAATCTCGCCGGACAAGGTGAATCGGAGCGCGTTGCTGACGAGCGCGGAGAGGATCTGCCGGATCCAGCGCGGCTCGCCCCAGAATTTTTCTGCGATATGCGGAGAAACCTCGCATCGCAATCTCAGTCCCTTTTCTGCGGCGATCGGAGCAGCCCAACTTGCCTCTTCGCGCACCAGCTTGCGCAGGTCGAATTCTTCGTTCGAAACCGTTTCCGCAGCCTGACTGATGGAAAATTCCAGGATGTGATTGATCAGGGTGAGAAGCGATTCAGCCGACTTCCTGGTGATCTCGACATATTCCTTCTGCTCGCTCGTGATGGCCGTCTCGCGCAGAAGCTCCGTCATTCCCAGCACTCCGTTCAGCGGAGTACGCAGCTCGTGACTCATATTCGCGAGAAACTGGCTTTTGGTCAGGCTGGCCGATTCAGCGGCGTATTTCGCGACGCGAAGCTCGTCTTCGGTTCGCTTGAGCGCGTCGATGCTCCACATCATCCCGTGATTCTCGGGAGGGCTGCCGTCTTCGAATTCGAGCACCCGGGCGCCGAGCATCACCCAAACCACCGAGCCGTCCGTCCGGAACAGCCGCGTTTGCCGGGCCGGAAAAGCTTTCGTGGTCATCAAAAGCTCGCTGTAGGTCTTCAGAACGTGTTCAGGAAGATGTGTGCTTCGGATCTTTCTTCCAAGAACTTCGGCCCGGCTTTTGTACCCGAGTAGCTCGATGAACGCTTGGTTGACATCAATAATGGTGCCGTCTAATTCGGAGATGTACATTGCGGCCAGACTGCGGTCGAACAGACCGCGATAACGAGCTTCCGTGGAACGAATGCGCCCGGACTGCGCCGAGACATACTTATCAATCAGCGCGGTTGCGAACGCGAGTGAGAGCAACAACAGCGCGCCCGCTCCAATCGAGATTCCGGCCAGCCAGGAGATTCCGACGGTGGTCGAGGTTTCGACCGTAGCAGCCGACGGCCAGAAGCGCGCCGCCGCCATTCCAATGTAGTGCAGTGAGCTGATGGCTACGCCGAGGAGTACAGCCGCCCCGATTTTGCGTGCGCCCGCGAGCCCCGTTCTGGAGCGCAAAATCCGCAGCGCCACTCCCGATACGATCACGGCGACGCATACCGACACCGCCACGAGCCGCACGTCATAGGTGCAAATGCAGGCCATCTGCATGGCCGCCATGCCGATGTAATGCATGGCGCCGATGCCTGCCCCCATCGCGATCGCGCCGGCTGAAAGTTGCGTGGAGCTCAAGCGTTTGCGGCTGATGACAATCAGCGCAACCGCTGCGGCGATAACGGCTGCCAGGAAGGATACAACAACCAGCGGAATGTCGTAGCGCACGCGAACCGGCAGCCGGAATGCCAGCATGCCGATGTAGTGCATGGACCAAACGGCGGTACCCAACGCTGAGGCGCCGCCGGCAATCCAGAATGGCTTAGAACGCCGGGTCGCAGCGGTTACGCGGTCAGCTAGTTCAAATCCAGTATATGCGCCGCAGATCGCAACGAGAATCGACAACGCAACCATCGGCAGCTCATAGTGGCCCTGGAGCATACGTATTACGAACGCCTATAGGATTCATCGGCAATAAGGATAAAGGGTTTAGTGGTTACAGTCAGTCTTAGCGGAATGTTGCCGGATGCGAGGCGCGGAAGTGCGGGACACGGCCAGCGGCGTCGGAAGGTGCCCACTACCCGGCTGTGAACAGTTCAGCTGATTAGATTCTGACTGCCAGGTACCGATCCGGCTCGTGAATGCATTGGCCATTCAGCGTCAAACGAATTTCTAGGCTGGTTGTATAAGAATTGTCTGTCATCCTATGGCTGCGTCCTGTGTCGCGCATGCAGACAGTGTCCGATTGACTGACCTGGAGCGCACTCGGAGCTTGCGCCGCAACTATCGCGTGCGTCACCAAGTAAAAGGGCACGAGCACCGTGGGCACCAAGCACAGCGGTAAATACTGCATCGCCTGCGAGCCCACACCGGCATGGATCAGTTGCAGCGGGCTTCCCGCCGCCGAGGTGATGCCTAGTCCAGCGGCCACAATGAGGTCAAGCACTCCAAGGGCGTTCCATGCCGCGATCGAGCGCAGCGACGGCCCTCTGGAATGGGCAACCCTCAGCGCGAGCGGAATGGCCACCGCGCCCGTAATCATATCGCCCAAACCTGCGAAAAACGGGAAGGGTCCATTCAGGCTTTTTGCGACGAAGTCCAGCAAAAAGAGCACACCGAGCATGCGCATCGCGTTCAAACCGATGAGCAGTTCGAGCGGAATTCCGAGGAGGGTGGCGCGCACCTTTTCGCTGGTCAACGCGAGCACACCGAACGCCAGTAGCGGCATGACGAGCAGAATGCCGACCAGCGGCACGGGAAGATTCGGCGCGTAGGCCAGACGCCCGGAGGCGCCGAGGATCACGGCCAGGCCTATCCAGCCCCCGCCAATGGCGGCAATCGCCAGGCGGCGAGTCAGCGAGCCGGAAAGCGCCTGCGTCAGAGCAACGAGATTGATTGCGATGGCCGCCATCGTGACGATCGAGTTAAGCAGATCCAAGGTTGTTTGAGACATCGGAAGTTCTCCGTTCGACCATGGGATGATGGTCATCCTCCTATAGATTCGGGAATTTATGATGGATGGAGCGGTGGGATGATTTTCGACATCCTATAATCACTCATGCGCTACCGGTCCGAACACAAAGCGGAAATCCACCAGCAGATTGTGAAGGATGCCTCGCGGCGCGTCCGCGCCGAAGGCTTGAACGGCACCGCGGTTTCAGCCGTGATGCGGGACGCCGGCCTGACTCACGGAGGTTTTTACAAGCATTTCGAGAGCAAGGACGAGCTTCTCCTGGAGTCATTGCGCGACGGCTTTGACGAGATCGCCGATACGCTTGCTCACGCCGCGGAACAAGCGCCGCGAGGCGAGGAATGGAAGGCCATTGTGAAAACCTACCTCCGCCCGGAAATGTGCGAACATCCCGAACGTGGCTGTCCGCTGCCGCCACTTGCACCCGAACTAGCGCGGGCCAATCCGGGGATGAAGGCTGAAATTATCGCAGAACTTGTGAGGTACAAGGACCGTATGCAGCCGTTTATGCCTGGCCGGCGAACTGCGGACAAAGAGCGAGCTTTCTTTGCGATCTTTTCAACCATGATCGGAGCAATCGCAATCGCCCGCATCCTTCCGGCTCCGGCCATGCGAGCGAAGGTGCTCGCGAGCACCCGTGATTTCCTCCTACGCAGCTTTTGATACTTCTTATCGTCCGCGATACAGTGCTAAGGCCAACCAACATAGCAGTTGGCGCTGCATGGGCAACTCGAATCGAATTGCCGTCAGTGCATCGTGGATGGTCCGGGAGTCCCATCAGACCAAGTGCCGGCGAAACCATGAAGATGGCTCCGAACCGGGCCATCGGGACCGTATTCACCCGGGATCCACTTCGGAATGTAGAGCGTGAGCGTTCCCGGTTTCACCGGAACCACAAGTTTCGCGTGCAGCATTTTCCGCGGGGTCCGCGTAGCATCCACGGTCAGCACAATGTTTTCGCTCCCGCTTGCCATCGGGGCGTTCAAGTCGAGCCCAATCGCGACTACGATCGAGTGAGAAACTCTTCAGACATCCGATGGGTTTCATTTGTGCCGACATTTTACCCCGTGGGCAGCAGGTTGCAGGCTTCGGTATGTGGCCGCACTGGCTGAGTCGTGGGTAAGGATGTCCCGCACGCGGAGATGGGGCTCGCAAAGCGCTTCGCCTCTCGTTATTGCATCCAAGCGGCGACGGAATGAAGGTGGGAGGGCGGATGGGGACTTATCGGTATTAATCGGGTGCAGCGGTACGGAGTCTAGACTGGGAAGATGTCAGAAAGCGGTTTCGCCGGGGCCCCGTAAGGTTGCGTACGCGACGGCTTCGGGCTCTACCGGCCAAAGTACCAAACAATCGCGGAGGATCGGGTTGACTTTTGACGATGCGCTGCAGTTTGTCCTAGCCGGTCGGGCTGTCCTATTCACGGGTGCTGGATTCTCAAGGGGCGCGGTTAACCTTCGTAACGCTTCATTCAAAACGGGACCCGCCTTGGCTGCTCACTTTGCTGCGTTGGTCGGGCTGCCTGGCAATACGACACTCGAAGATGCCGCGGAGTGGTTTCAGCGGAAGATGGGCAAGGATCGCCTCATCGAGGAATTGCAGCAAGAATTTACGGTCAAGAATGTTACGCAACATCAGATCGGCGCGCTCAGACAGCCTTGGAAACGGGTCTACACCACTAACTACGACAACGTAGCAGAAACGGCAGCAGCAAAAGCCCCCAAGCGCCTTACGCCTGCAACCCTATCCGACCTGATTTATTCCCTGCCGCGTCCGGGCACAATTTGCGTTCATCTGAACGGGTACATCGACCGGATAAAAACCGATCCATCCGACGCCGAGATCAAGCTTACGGACACGAGTTATCTCACTCAGGCTGTCTTCGATTCCCAGTGGGCTGCGACCCTGCGCCAGGATTTCGACGCCGCGCGCGCTGTTATCTTCATCGGTTACTCGACTGCGGATATTGACATCCGCCGAATCCTCTACGATCGACCGGAACGGAAGGAAAAATCGTTCTTCATTGTCGGCCCCGGCATCGACGCGCTGTCCAAGCACAAGATTTCAAGGTTCGGCACTGTCCTGGAAATCGGTCTGGAGGGTTTTAACACCGCACTTGCCAAGGCGTCCCTGTCGTATTCCGCCGATGCAGGACTCGTGCCTATGAATTACTGTGTCCGGCGTTTCGAGCCGCCGGCCGGTGTCGTGGCACCGTTTGAGGACCGCTATATTTTCGACCTCCTGCTCCGCGGCGATATCTACCCGGGGTACGTCTGGCAATCTCTCCACGGCCATCTGGAGTACTTCATAGATTCCCAGGCTGCCGTCTCAGCCCTTGCGGGTCTGAAAAACAGTCACCGGGCCGTCGCCATTCACTCTGACCTCGGCAACGGGAAGACCGCTGTCCTTGAGATTTTGAAGGTCAAGGCGTTCGATGCCGGTTACGACGTCTACAGCGTCGTCGAAGATGCGGAGACACTCTTGGAAGAGCTGCAAGCGGTCTTCAAGTCCCCACGAAAATCGCTGCTGATAGTCGAGCATTATCCAGACCGACTGGACGTTATCGACTTTATTGGCAAGCATGCCCCTGGCAACGTGGTACTCGTCTTCACTGCGCGAACATCAACCCATGATCTGATGGTGAATCGCCTCGCCGAGCGCCTCACGCCTGGCACACTCCTGGAATTGCCGGTTGATTCCCTAGCTCAGGACGAACTCGAACGGATCGCCAACTTGTTTGATCATTACGGCTTATGGGGCGACCTTGCGGCCAAATCGAAAGATTACAAATTAGACTATCTCACGAGGACGTGCGGTTCCGAGTGGCACGCGATTTTGATTGACCGTTTCAAGGCGCCCCAGATCCGCGCCCGGTTCGCACCAATCATTGAAACGCTTGCGAAGCAAAAACGCTATTACGAAGTGGTGATCGCCACTCTCGTACTCAATGTTCTGGAATTCCCGCCATCTATCGATATCCTGCTGTCGCTTTGCGGGCAGGCGGTGCTGGAGGCCGACTTCAAACAGGACGCGTCGGTCCGGGAGGTTCTTGACGCATCGAGCGGGCGGATCAGCCTTCGCTCCTCGGTTGCCGGGCAATTCATCCTTACCCAGTTTGCCGATCCCAATGTTCTTGTCAGCGTTCTCACGAACATGGCGAAGGCGAGCGACGGCAGCGCCCGAAATAACGACAACTATTTCGAATTGCTGAAAAGTCTCACGAAATTCAACAGTCTCCAGCACGTTTTTCCAGAGCACGACCGTAAGAGGGCGTTCCTACGGTACTACCAAGCCATAAAGGACTTGTACTTCACCCGAAAAACCCGTTGTTCTGGCTGCAGTACGCTATCGCCTGTACCGTGTTCGAAGAGTTTGAGCGGGCCGAGAAGTATTTCGACACCGCGTATGCGCTCGCCGAAGCGAAGGAATTCAACACGTTTCAGATCGATAACCACTACGCTCGGTTCTTGCTGGTGCGTGCGATCAGATCCAACGACTCTGCAAATTGCATGAGGAGTTTTCGGGATGCGCGAAGGCTCATCTTTGAGCAAATACAGACGGAGCGGTTGCACTACCCGTTCCGTGTCGCCACCAACATAGCCGAATTTTACGATACATTCGCGGCCTCCCTAAATACCGCAGAACGGCAGGAAATCGGAAGGGCGGCAAAGCATGTTATCAATCGGATTGACGAGCTCCCAAAGGACCGTCAGGACCAACGCTACGTCGCGGAATGCCGCAAGGCGATGGAGCATGTGCTTGAATTGTCTCGGGCATCTTGACCCCAGCGCCACATTGCTCTCCAACGTCTTGCAACGAAGTTTTGCCCTACTTACCGTGCGCGCGTGTCACCCTCGGAAGTGGCGTGGCTCTATGTTTCCGGGTTGAGACCAAGATAACTCCCTGTAAACGCCTCCCACGACAGCAAAGCCGACTCGCCGGACCTATCTCATCCTGCATGAGCAACTCGAATCGAATTGCCGTCAGTGGATCGTGGATGGTTCCGGCGTGCCATCGGACCAAGTGCTGGCCAAAACCATGAAGACGGTCACCCGTTCTTCGGGATCGTTTCCCGCGATCACCGGCGAGCCAGGCAGATTGGCTCCCCAGCTTTTCACGGCATCACCCGAAACGAAAAACATGACATGAGGATGCCAGCTCATGTCGTCGTCGCTCAGGTACTGCTGCTTCGCCATCATGTAGCACATCGATCCCGGAGCGAGCGCGGGTAGCTCCTTCTTTTCCAATGCGGACGTAGTAGCGGCGAGGATTCTGTGCTTTCGATTTCCCAGCCAGCGCAAGCTTGGTCTTCTTCAGAAAGATCGGCAAAAACGTCGTTGAGGCTGCCGGATTGAAGCAATTCGGAGCGCGGACCTTCGGGTTCCAGAATTCCGGGTCATCGGTCGGCTTCGCCCAGGATCGCTCGACGATGCAGACGAAGCCATTCGAGCCCTTCACGGCAGTTGCGTAGCCATTGCGTCGCAGGACCATTACTTCGGCTGCGTCCGAAATCGATCGCGGAGCGGAACTCCGGGCGAGGGCGATCTCAGCCTTCTCGTCCGGAATCAAATACTGATCGAGAGGGGCCATGACCGGATAGGGAGCCTTCGCAGTTTGCGCTCGTGCACAGGCCGGGCAGAAGAAAAGAATGGGAATAACGAACACTAACGCTGTGGCCCTGATATTGTTCTTTCGCATTTGATTCCCCGATCAAGCGCGGTCGAACGTCAATGAGCTATGGCTTCACTAGCGCGCCCCACTCCTCTGGACTGCGATCGGTGGCGTGTCGCGAGAACAGCCAACGGTGTCCGTCGAGATCCTCAGCCGCGTATTGGTATTCCCCGTATTCGGTTTCATGGGGTTCCTCGATGATTTTCGCGCCCCCGGCCTTCGCGTGGTTGTAGTGCTCGTCAACCTCGTCAATGAAAACAGTCAATGACTGAGTACCGTACCCGAGCTGAGCGGGTGATTTCTGTACGTCCCCAGCCTGCCTTACCTGAATTGCAGCTTGGCCCGCCCACATCTGTCCGCCGCTCGGGCCATCGCCATACCGATAATATTCGCGAAAGCCGAAGACCTTTGTCAGCCAAGCCATGGCCTCCCCAAGGTCCTGATAATTGACATGGGGCAGCACAGTATCGACGGGCACCGAGCGATTCCTTGTAGGCACGGCATGATTCTATCGCCCTAAAGAGCGGTTTACGCGCAATCCCGAAACCGGCACCAGATTATGCGACAAGCGCGCTCGTGAACGCCAGCAGCGCTTGTGAACGCGAGCACCACATCACCACGAATGTCCAGCAACGGTCAAAGATGCTTATGGGTCATGGTGGCGTGGACGAAGGTGACGAGCCAGGCTCGGTGGCCACTTCGAGTGCGGGCGATTCCGGCGGCGTACCCGCCGGCAGCAGCGGATGCGCTTGCTTGTATGTGTTCCATTGTTGCTTTACCAGCTGAGCTTTTTCTTGCTCGCCGAGCCGCGCGTAGGCCTGAATCAGCAGATAATATGACCGCTGTGAAGCTGGATTGATTTGGATCGCGTGGGCGAGATTCTCAACCGCTTTCTGAAGGTGATTGTTCCGCAGCTCCAGCTTGCCCATCTCGATAGTATGCCGGTTCATATTGAGGATCGACCGAGATGGCCTGCTCGAAATACCGCTGTGCCTGTTCCACATCGTCCTCCTCCTCCAGGGCTCGCCCGAGCTGACAATACGTGCGAGGTTGTCGCGGGTTCAGCGAGATCGCCTTCTGATATTGCTGGATCCCGTCGGCGAGATCGCCCCTCGCGACGTGCAGATGACCGAGCGATATAGTGCGCGGGATACGACTCGGGTGCAAGAGCTACGGCCCGCTTCAGATCGCGCTCAGCGGACGGATACAGCTTCTGATCTGACTCGCTCTCGCCGATGGTAATCAGAAAGCCTGGAGAATCTCCGTAGCGATCACGGTATTTTTCGAGCAACGACACTACTTCGCTAGACCGCCCTTCGAGTTGCAGCACATTCGCAGTGAACAGAAGATTCTCCTGAGACGGATGCGCTCGCCACGCCAGTTGCGCGACGTCCAGAGCGTGCGCGAGATCATGACTCTCGAGATACACAACCGCGATCATGCGCAACTCGCGCTCGGGCGTTTGCTCCGTTGGGCCGGCAGTGCGCAATCGCCTGCCGCGCGGCGAGGACATTGCCGTCCCGTAACTCGTCGCGCGCGAGCGAAGTCGCCAAGCTGGTATTTGAAGGCCACAGGAGCAGCGCTTGACGCAAAGTCTGCTTTGCTGATTCGGGAGCCCCTTCTCCGTCGAAGGCAGCCGCGAGCAGCAAGTCGCTAGCGAACTCGCAACGGCCCTGAGCTTTCGATTGGAGCAGCGCAGCGGAATCGGCGAAGCGGCTCTGCTGCAGTAGGGCGCTGGCCGTGGCTAAAAGTTCGTCTGTCTGCTGCTTGTCGAGACAGCTTTGAGGACGCGCCGAGGATGCGCGCGACCCATCATGCGCCTGGGGTGAGGAGGGCAGCGCCGAACCCAGATGGCTGCCCACCAATCGCCGCAATCAGTGCTGCACGAACGAACAACAATACCCCTGCACTGCTAAAACGCCAGCCGCAAACTCACCTGGATTTCCCGCCCTGCATTCGCTCGCGTCACGTACCCGAAGCTCCGGTCCGCAACTCCTGTGTCCAGTCCCGTAAACTGCGGGTGGTTGAAGATGTTGAAGAAGTCTCCCCGGAAGGTCAGGCCCGTCCTCTCGCGATATTTCCAGGTCTTGAAGGCGGACACGTCATAGTTCTGCCAGCCTGGGGATGCGATATTCTGGACGCCTGAATTGCCCTGCACGCCGGTTGCGGTCTCCTCCACCACATTCTGCGTGTTAAACAGCGGCCCGAGCTTGCCATTCTTGCCGATTCCGCTGAACAGGGAGGTGTTATTGACGGGCCCGATTACGTTCGGCAAGTTGTTCACGAACAGCCCCAAGTTCTGGACGCCGCCAAGAGTCAGCCATGCTCCGCTGAGCGCGGTCGCGATCCCGCTCAGTTGCCATCCGCCGAACACCGCATTCACCCATCCTTGGCGGTTGAGAAACGGCCGGCCATAGCCGAAGGGTAGATCGTAGACGGCGTTGCCGGTAAAGTCCTGATCGAGGCTGTATGCGCAATGGCCCCAATCGAGCTTGAGATCGAGCGGATGCCAGTCGAACATATCCTGCCATGGTTCCGAGGTGCATTTTGAGTACGTGTAGGAGGCCGTCAACGATAACCCGTGCGAAAAACGCCGCTCGACCCGCCCAAACACGGCAGCGTAATGTGAGTTGCCGATGTCCGTATTTTCCTGGATGCCGTTCCATGCGGGGTCAATCGTCTGTCCACTCGGCAGCACAGGGTTGACATTGCTGCGCACCTCGAAGCGGTGCGATAGGGTGGCGATACCCGAAACCTCAAATAGCCAGTTCCCTATCGTATGGTCCACAGCCAGGTTGAATTCATAAACGAAGGGATCACGGTTATTCGGGTTGATAAACGACGCTGTTGGCGCCGAGCCGGGCGTGCTTGTGCTCCAAAGATTGTTGAGGTTGTACGCGGGCGGGTTCTTGGGGGAGTTCGAGAACGCGTCGACCAAGTAGTACTGCGTGGTATCGACTTCGACCTCATACTGGTTCATGTTGGCTTGAGTGAAATAGAGGCCCGCTCCGGCTCTGATGACGGTATTTCCGCCGAAAGGATTCCATGCGATGCCGAGGCGCGGCTGCCAATCGTTCAGGTCGGGGCGAACCATATTCCTTCCCAAGCCGAGCACATTCGTCGCTGGGTATGTCAGATCCTGGCCAGTGGCGAGGTCGAACGTCCCGACGTGATTTGCAGTGTCGTAGGGCGGGGTGTTTTCACCCCACAACAGGCCGGCGTTGATGTTCAGATGCGGCATCGGGTGCCAGTTGTCCTGCACGTAATAACTCTGATACCAGCTCCGCATGTTCAGAGTGGGGTTGCCGAAAGCCGTCTGAGCGTAATCCGGTATGCCGACCAGGACGTCGGCGATCGGATTCCCGGTGTAGATGCCATTGAAGTCGATTGACGAAGCAGCCCAGTCTTCATAGAAATACGTGGGTTGGTAGCGGATATCCACACCGAAGGAAATCTGGTTTTTGCCGCGCTGCATCAAGAGCTGGTCGGTCGCCATCACCAACCCTTCGCGCATGATGTTAGTTCCCTGCGGTGAGCCTGGATTGATATATCCTGAGATGCCAAAGGAAGGCGGCCCGTAGGACCCGGGCTGATCTCGTTCGTTGCTCAGACCCAGCGGATTGGCCGCACTGGCGTCATATCCGTCGGCGCGGTTTTCACCGGTGGCTGTATGGCTCCAGCCCCAGTGCAGCGTGTTCACGAGAGTCGGCGAGAAGGTGTGTACCCAACCCACCGCGATGTTCTTTGGATTCGATGGATATATATCGGTGTTGTAAGGAGTGAAGCCCTGGGTTGTCTGGGTCTGGTTCTGGAAAACGAGCCGCACGAACAAACTGTTGTTGCTACTTAGATTCCAATCGACGCGAGCGGTCCCCTGATCCCAGTTGTTGAGTGTATCCGCTACGGTAAAGAAGTTGTCGGTACCATTCAAAAAGCTGCCGTTCGGTTGCGGAAATAACGAAACCGCTTTGATCCCGATTGGATTCAGATCCCCAGGAGTGGTGCCTACCGGAATCTGATTGCCAGGATAGGGCAGACCCGAATATGGATCGACGATTGCTTTGGAGAAAGCGGAGAAGTTTCCCGAACGCTCCGCTGGTGTGGGTACCAGTCCGTAATCATCGTTTGGCTGAACGAGGCGAAAGCCTTCGTAGTTCACGAAAAAGAAGAGCTTGTTCTTAAGGATAGGGCCGCCCAGGCTGGCGCCGAATTGGTTTTGATGAAATGGCGGGGGAGCGCCGGCATCGAAAAAGTTCCGGGCATCGAAATCGTTGTTGCGCAGGAATTCGTAAGCCGTGCCGTGAAACTGATTGCCGCCGGAACGGGTCACGCTGGTGATGAAGGCAGCACCGTTAGAGAAGGCTGCCGATGAACCCACCTGCTGAACCCGAAACTCCTGAATGGCATCCACGGACTGCAGCAGCCCGTTCGCCCCGTACCAGGCATTGCGAGTCTCGATGCCATCAAGCAGGTAGCTGGTATCGTCTTCGCGAAGACCGGCGATATCGACGCTGACCGTCTGCGTGCCGGTCCAGGAAGATGCGGGCGAGCTGATGCCTGACACGACGGGCGTGACAGCAGGGGAGAGCGATGTGAGTTGCAGAAAATCGCGACCGTTTAGCGGCAGGTCCTCGATCTGCTGATTCTGGATTACGTTTCCTTCGGTGGCGGACTCCGTGTTTAGAAGTACCGAGGCCGCGCTAACGGATACAGTCTCCGTGACGTTGCCGGTTTGTAAGCCAATGTTCTGCTGCGAAGATTCACCCACCACAAGTGTGAAAGGCTCAGTCTGCTTGGTGGCAAAGCCCGGATGGCTCACCTCCAGCGTGTAACTCCCCGGCTGCAACTGGCTGACTCGATACACACCCTCGCCGTTGGTAGTCGTGGGATAGGTAACTCCAGTGGCTACGTTGCGGATTGTGACCTGCGCGTCCGGAATGACCGCGCCGGTCGGGTCGGAAACCGTTCCGAAAACGGTACTGGTCGCGTTCTGAGCGGGCAAGATCAGCGGAACGGCGAGAGAGACGAGCAGCGGTAAAAGATATCGGATCGCGCGAAAAAACGGATTCGGTGAATGCCTGAAGCACGAAGTTCTCATGTTGACCCCCAACAGACGTTAGAAAGCGTGGAGACCATAATATTCCTCGAAAATTATTCCAAATGCATGTGATTTTTCTGTCGCGCGACGCTGTTGCCCGACCTCGGCGTCCGCTAACGACGCGAACAGAACTGGCTGGCCGTCGGATAGATCGACCTGGCGGATCCTTTCCGGATCGCGGACCATAGATCAGCGAACTGCTTCTGGCAAGCTTTGGTCTCTGAACCTCCCGATGGGGATCTCGCACCCAGACGTCATAGAGTTCTCGACAAACAAACTGGATGAAATAGGGGTAGCCACCGGTCGTGTCGATAATTTCCTCAACGCTTTCTTCCGTCAGCTCCGCCATACAATCTGGGACCTTGGTCGGTATGAGAATTGCATCTCTACTGGCCTGTCGTGACAAATCGCCCAAAAAGAGGACATAGAACATCCGCTCTGAATACGTTCTGGCCTCGACAAGCTTTGAAAGCAGCGTGAGAAGCCCAGTCAGTACCAACATGAACCGCATGTTTTTGCGTTGCAATGACTGAAACACGTCTAGCAGTAGAGATAGCGGAAACTCGTGATTCTCGCCGTGATCCGCAAGATTTTATGCTTCGTCGTATGCAAAGACGATGCCACGCGCGTTTTGCGCTGTACTCCTTCCCAAACGCGTCCAGGACGTGCTTCAATTTATCCGCGATTAGCCCCATTGCTCAATAAACGTCCGCATCAGTACTTGATGCGTAAGTTTTCTCTCGTTGCCTTGCGTACGGGAAACCCTGCTGAGCGCGCTCCTGATACGGTCAGGCCAGATGTAAACACAGAAAGATCAGTCTAGATCCGCATAGCCATGCGTTCCTCAGTAAGGCTGCCTGTTCAGAGAGGTCGGTTCCAACCTCACTTGAAAGAATTGCCAGAGGGCAAAAGGGACAGAGAACACGGTTTTTCCGACTCCGCGAAGGCCAGTAAGAACCAAATTTTTGAGGATGGCATCTTGTTCAAGCAGGTCGCCAAATTCTCTTTGCTCTTCCTGCCTACCCGCCAAATAGGGCGGGATATGGCCGGCACCTGGCCGGAAAGGGTTCAGAAACTTGGGGCTGACCACTCGGGGGGATGTTTAGAACTCTTTTGCGCCATAGCTAAATTTAGTTGACGGACTAAATTTGCATGGTAAGGTAGGAGTTGTCAATATGAAAAACAAAGCCCCGATCAGCGCGCTAACGCTAACCGGGGCCAGAATCCACACAGCCGAAGCCGCGATGGACCCGCAACCCCATTATCCGGCAAACCGGCTGTGGACTCAACAGGAGATCCACAGTGACTTGTCACAACTGCCGTACCGAATGCAAACGCCACGGACGCGACCGCAAGGGCAATCAGCGGTTCCAGTGCCGCCAATGCTCCAAGACATTCCTGGAGACGCGCGACAACCCGCTTGATGGGATGTATTTGCCCGTCGGCAATGGCCGAGATGGTTCTAAAGCTGTTGCTCGAAGGCAACAGCGTTTCGAGCGTTGAGCGCATTACCGGCGTTCATCACACAACGATTCTGAAACTCCTCGTGCTTGCCGGTGAGAGTCCGAACGGATCATGGCAACAAGATCCGCAACGTGAAAGTGCGTGACGTGGAATGCGACGAGTTTGGGCGTACATCGGAAAGAAACAGAAGCGCGTGCGGACCTGACGACGATCCGAATCTGGGCGACTGCTACTGCTTCGTTGCTATCGAGCGCTATTCCAAGCTAGTCCTCAACATTGCGCTTGGTAAACGCGATCAGGCTACAACCGACGTATTTATTGAAGGCTTGCGTCATGCGACCAGCGGAGAATTTCAGATCACCACAGACGGCTTCGCTCCGTACCGTTCCGCGATTCCGAACACGTTGGAGGATCGCTGCGATTTCGCGCAACTCATCAAGGTCTACCGCGCATCGTGGAAGGCGAAGCGCGGTATTCTCCTGCCGAAGTCGCCGAGTGGTGGAGGTCCCAGTCATGGGCCGTCCCGATCCGGCCCGCATCTGCACGTCTATCGTGGAGCGAAGCAATCTAAGCCTTCGGATGAGCATCCGCCGATTCACACGCCTCACGAACGCTTTCAGTAAAAAATGGGAAACCACTGGCAGCGTCGCGCTGTGGTTTGCGCTTTTACAACTTCTGCCGAGTGCATCGCTCGCTTCGCGTCACTCCTGCAATGGCCGCTGTGGTTACGGATCACATCTGGGGCATACAGGAACTTCTGGCCTGAAACATTTCCACAGGGGATTGTTAACGTGAAAAAAACCAGATATAGTAGCGATGTGCCGAGATCAGCCGCCGCGCTCGTGCCTACGCAGTCCACTGACAAAGCACCACGAAGCGGTTTGGTGCTTGTCCAGAGAAAGGGCAGGCTCCCCGCAAGGCACCAGATGGGATTTCCACTAACGATCTCATATTCAGCGCACAAACGGGGCGAACTCTGACCTGTTTCCGCATGTGCTTGCGCTCTACGTTCCAGAGGGAAGCAAAATTGCCGATGTCACCTATGGTAAAGGGGCCTTCTGGTCAGGCATTCCCGATGCCCTATACAGGCTTCTGAAAAGCGACCTGATGCCCAAGTGGCGTTGTAAAGACCGCCGATGCACTAAGTTGCCCTATGGCGATACTTCGCTGTATTGCGTTGTCTTTGATCCACCGTACATGCACACGCCTGTTGGAACCGCACACGATGGCCATCTAAACTTCGTAGCGTATTACTAGACGGCGACAACACGACCGAAAGAGTACCACGAAGCCGTGCTATCTGTATTTCGTCTGCCGAGAGCATTTCGCGTGCTCCGAAACAACGCGTTTATATCGTCTGTGCCAAGACGAGTATGCGCCTGCAGCAGCGTTTAACGCACGTCGAATCATCTATTATCTGTCAACGCTTTCCTTCATCACCGTAACCTTTTCTGCTGATGCGCGAACAAACCGCGTTAGCAATGTAAGCAGCTCCACGCCCGAAATCACTCGTATTTTTTGTATTTAAGCGAAGCGATAACTCACTACCGGACACCTGTTACTCTTATCATCATCATTCCTATTTTTCTTTTTCGTCTTGTGCTGCACGTAAATTCGCGTCGTGGGACATCTCCGCACCGCCCCCTTTGTGCTACCCTGTAAGGGTAAAAATCGAGATTAAGGTAAAGACGAGGAGTATCGTTTTCTAGCATGGCCCTGGCGGTAGAACAGAAATCGCAAGTGATCGGCAAATACCGGATCCACAAGTCGGATTCTGGATCGCCAGAGGTTCAGGTTGCCCTCCTGAGTCAGCGAATTTTGGAGTTGACTGAGCATTTCAAGACGCATAAAAAAGACCATCATTCGCGGCGCGGGTTGCTGGGCATGGTGGCGCGGCGCCGCAAACTGCTCAATTATCTGAAAGATCGCGACTTGGAGCGCTACAAGGCTCTAATCCAGAGCTTGGGCATCCGCCGCTAGCGAAAGATTCTCAAGACAGCAATGGGTCGAGCCCGGAAACGCAGTCACCGGCTCAATGTAGCATCCGTGCTGTTGCCCGCCCCGAGCGCCTCCGCGCGATGAAACGGGTGGCCGCCCACCAGCAGACTCTAAGTCCTCCGCTTAGTCGCGAACAAATCAGGCACGCAGCCGGTGTTGGCCGGAGCGCTTGCCATGGGGATTGGGGTGCCGCGCGCACCAAGAATATAAATGTCACATAAAGTTGAAATCGACCTGCAAGGGTCCATGGTCTCGATCGAGACCGGCAAAGTCGCCAAACAGGCCCACGGCTCTGTTGTCGTGCGGTCCGGAGATTCGGTGGTGCTAGTCACCGCGTGCTCCAATGAGAAGCCCAAGCCCGGCGCCAGCTTCTTCCCACTCACGGTGGATTACCGCGAATACACGTACGCCGCGGGCAAGTTCCCGGGCGGATTTATCAAGCGCGAGGGGCGTCCTTCGGAAAAGGAGATCCTCACCAGCCGGCTGATCGATCGTCCCATCCGTCCGCTGTTTCCCGAAGGCTACAGCCATGAGACCCAGATCATCGCGATGGTGCTTTCGGCCGACCCGCAGCACGATCCAGGCGTTCTGGCCATCGTGGGCGCGGGCGCGGCGCTCGCCATTTCCGATATTCCGTTCGAGCATGTGCTCGGCGGGGTCCGCGTGGGCTTGGTGAACGGCACGTATCGCGCCAATCCGGCCTACGACGAGGCTAAAGACGCCAAGCTGACCATTATTGTCGCGGGCACGGAACAGGGCATCGTGATGGTGGAGGCCGGCGCTAACCAGGCGACTGAAGAAGAAGTCGTCGATGCGATCGAGTTCGGACACGATTGCTGCAAGAAGATCGCCGCCGGAATCCGCGAGCTGATGAAACTCACCGGTAAAACCAAGCGCACCTACACGCCGCCTGAGGTCAACCAGCCGATGCTCGAAAAAATTTCGGGCGCCGTGCGAGCGGAGTTGACAGACGCGCTGAATACTCAGAAACACGGGAAACTCGAGAGCTACAGCCGCGTGGATCAAGCCAAGCAGAAGGCCACCGGGCTGTTTACGGACGAAGCCGAGCAGGCGGAAGCCGGGAAAATTTTCGACCACCTGAAGGAGCGCATCTTCCGCGACGAAATGCTCAAGGAACGACGGCGTCCGGATGGCCGGGGCTTCGATGAGATCCGGCCGATTACCTGCGAAGTGGGCGTGCTTCCGCGCACCCACGGTTCCGCAATCTTCACGCGCGGCGAGACGCAGGCGCTGGTGACAACGACGCTTGGCACCAAAGACGACGAGCAGCGGATCGAGTTGTTCGATCTGAGCGAGACTTCCAAGCGCTTCATGCTGCATTACAACTTCCCGCCCTTCAGCGTGGGCGAAGTCGGGTTCATGCGTGGCCCGGGACGGCGCGAAATCGGTCACGGTGCGCTTGCCGAGCGGGCGCTTTCGCCGGTCATTCCCGATGAAGCGGGTTTCCCCTACACGCTGCGCGTTGTGAGCGACATTCTCGAATCGAACGGATCGAGCTCCATGGCGAGCGTCTGCGGCGGCACTTTGTCGCTGATGGATGCGGGTGTGCCGATTGGGGAGCCGGTGGCCGGAATCGCTATGGGCCTGGTGCTCGAAGGCGATTCCTACGCGGTGCTGACCGATATCGCGGGCGCGGAAGATCATTACGGCGATATGGATTTCAAGGTCGCGGGCACGAAGGCCGGCATCACCGCCCTGCAGATGGATATCAAGGTCCCGAACGTGACCACCAACATCATGAAAGAGGCGCTCGAGCAGGCGCGCAAGGGACGTCTCGAGATTCTCGAGAAAATAACCGCGACGATTTCTACGCCCCGCACGCAGCTATCGAAGTATGCGCCTCGCATCTACACGACCAAGATTCCTACGGACAAGATCCGCGAGCTGATCGGTCCGGGCGGCAAGGTCATCAAAGGCATCATCGAGCAGACCGGTGTCAAAATCGACGTCACCGATGATGGCACCGTGAATATCTTTGCGTCGGACGGCGAATCCGCCAACCGTGCTCTGCAGATGGTCAGCGACATCGCCGCCGTCGCCGAGGTGGGCAAAACGTATCTCGGCAAGGTGGTTCGCATTGCGGATTTCGGCGCGTTCGTCGAGATTTTCCCCGGCACCGACGGCTTGCTGCACATCAGCGAAATCTCCGAGAGCCGGATCAAGAATGTTCGCGATGAGTTGAAAGAGGGCGACCAGATCCTTGTCAAGGTGCTGGCGCTTGAGGGCAACAAGATCAAGCTCAGCCGTAAGGCGATCTTAAAAGAGCAGCGCGAAAAGTTGAAGACTGCGGCAGCGGTCGACAAACCTTAACCGATCACAGTGAACAGGCGCCCTTCGAAACGGGGCGCCTTATCTCTTTCTACCGATCGCTTCCCATCCGGCCGCGAGCTTCCTTTGGACATTGGGCGGCAAGCGCTCGAATAGCTTCCAAATTTCGGATGACTGGCGCGACTCGGGATCGCGCCAGAATTCAGCGAATTCACGGAGCCGTGCTTCCGCGAATGCGTTTCCTGCCTCTTCGGAAACCTCCCGGCGGAAACCAGCCTCGGCCTCAGACGCCATCCAGGAGAACGCGTAAGCAGGGTTGAAGTTGTCCGACACCTGAAGGCTCTCCACTTCAAAGTGCCGCATCCAGTGGCGCAGGCCAAATTCCGTACAGTTGTAATAGTGGTGGGGCGCCTCATGCAGCGGCTGCAAGAATGCCGTGTGAATCAGGACGCGGCCCCCGGGCTTCAGTACCCGGCGTATTTCTTCCATTGCGGCTGCCGGGTCGCGGTAATGCTCGAAAGCATTTAAGCAGACGACCGCCTCGAAAGATTCATCCTGAAACGGCAGGCGATGCACATCGCCGGCAACATCCGTGTGTTTGAAAAGGGTGTACTCGAGTTCGACCACGTTGGGAAAGCGAACGGTTGTTGCGCCTGCGCTCAGGTTCAGAACAAACCCGCTGGCCTCTTGAATGAGGCGTTTGGCTTCCTCGGGGATTTCGTTCGAGACGTGATCCTCCCGCTGAATCTTGATGTCCTGCCCCTCCGAAGTAAATACAGGACGTCCTCTAACGATGGGCCAGCGGCGGCCGCTCGGTTCCGACGCGAGCGTTGCGTCGTCTTTCCGCACCAGGCGCTCTCCTGTTTCGGGACAGCGCAGAATCGGAAGCAAGCGATCCAGTCCCTTCAGATCATGTGGCGCGGAAAACTCCACCGATTGCGCACGATTCGTTGGCAGTGCGGTGAGGCGCTCGTCCGCGCTCGTCTCAGTAACTCGCAATTGGAGCCACGGGTGCCGGCTGTTCAAATCATCGATAACACGCGGCTTGTTTTCCGGCAGCTCGGTGATGGTTGCCAGCATGGAGATCCCATGCGTGCGGTACCTGGCCGCGGTCTCCTGAACGCGAATCCCGAAAAAACCCTTTTCGGCCATCTTGCACCAAAACTCATAGTCTTCCCAACCCATCGGGTCCAGATGGCTATAACCGCCAACCGCAATCCAGCACGCCTTTCTGACCATCGCCATCGCGTCGATGTAGTTCACGCATGGAAACCGCGCCGGATCGTATTCGTTGACGCCGATTTCGCCGGTGCGATCGCCGAACAAATTGATCGTGGGGTAGGCAAACGCGGCTCCGGTGTCGTCGAGAGCGGCCATGCATTTCTCGAGACAATCCGGAGCCAAGGCGTTGTCAGGGTCGAGCGCCATAAAAAGCTCTGTATCCGAAAAATGCACGGCTGCGTTGCGCGTGCGGCCCAGCTTCGAATTGTGCCGGTTTCGTAAGAGCGCAACCATGTTGAATTCGGAGGCGTGCTGCGATAACCAGCGGTGCGCCACGGCGGCCGAGTTATCCGTAGATCGGTCGTCCACGACGATGAGATCGATATCGCGCATGGTCTGCTGGCGAACCGATTCGAGCGCTTCGGTCAGTAAGTAGCCGTAATTGAAAAGCGGAATTACAACCGAAACGCGACTCGGCGCCTTGCGCCCAGATTGAAAGAGCACCTCATATTCGGGAACGGCGATGGCGGGTAGAGTGGCTGCGGTGTCTGTTTCCATCTCCGAGCGGAATAGCTCGAAGCGCAGCGGCGCGGGCGCGAGCAGCTCGTTGATTAAGCGCGTGACGAGCAGACGGCGGCGCTCCGGGCCGTAAAGCCACAACACTTGTTCGTAAGCCTGATCCGCGATCAATCGCCGCAGGTCGCGGTTGGACACGAGATGCTGCAGGGCATTGTGCCACTCAGCGAAGTCCTTCGCGAGAAAGCCGGTCTTTCCGTGCTGGATTGCCTCGGCAAACGGCCGCGTGGGTGAGGCGATCGTTGGCACGCCAACGAGAGCGGCTTCAAAAAATTTCAGCTCGCTCTTCGCTTCGCAGTAGCGGTTTCCGGCTTCGAGCGGAGCGATGTTGATGTCAAAGCGCGCATATTCGTTGGGCAGATCTTTGACCGGTACGCGGTCGCGCCACTCGATCTGCTCGGCGAATCCCGCGAGTTCGGGAAATTCGCTTATGTCGGTCGCGCCACGAAAGAGCACCAGCCGCGCGGAGGCGTTCTCACGCAGGATCGCAGCAACCGCGGGGACAACCTCGGCGAAATCCCGCTGATGCGTCAAAGTGCCGGAAGCATAGCCGATGCGAACCAGACGATCATGGGGAGCCTCTCGCCGCGCTCGCATGGCTGCACGGGATCGCTGCAGCGTCTCTGCGCTGAAGCCATTGGGAATCACGGTCGCGGGTTTGTGCAGATCTCGAATTTCGCGAGCCAGTGGAATCGTCGGCGCCGTGCAGCGATCAGCTTCGAGCACCATCAGCTCGACAGCTTGATAGAAACTTCGCACGTCTGCTTCCGACATGTTCTGCGTGCGGATGCCATCGATGAGTGACGTTTTGGCGAGTTCCGGGCGAAACATGAGATCGTCGACATCGAAGACAATCACGGCACCCGCATCGTGGGCTGCCGATACCAGGGCGGCCGTTTGTGCGGACAAGCGCGCGCGCCAAATCCATACGAGATCTGCTTTAGTGATGTCTTCAAGGCGCAGGTTGGCGTCCGCGCTGGAAATAACAAGCGTCTCGAAATAAGCAGGCGGAAGCGAGCTCGCGAGGTTCGCGACCCGGTAGTAATGGCCCGCTGTGTGCGGTTCCCCTGAAACGAAAACGATCCTGGGGCGCTTTTGCCTGTGTTCAGACGCCTCCGTTTGTTGTTTCAGCGGCCGTGGCCGTCTGCCTTCCTCGATTCCGATCACGACGTAATGAACCAGCGGGTTCCATCCTGCACGCGAGGATCTCCGGATTCTGCGCGACGTACCAATCCGTGTCGAATGTGCCGCTGGGGTCGCGGCCTTCCGCGGCTCCGGCAATTAAATAATGATGCAAAGAACTGATGTCCCCGTGCGCCACGTCGGGATTGCGGTCCAGATAATAGGCGCCGTCGAAAAACGGGCAGGGGCTGCGTTTTTCCTTCCAGCCGCGTCGCAGATAGTGCACCAGAGGATTTTCGCCGGAAGCTCCGGCATCCGGCAGTTGCGCGAGGTACCAGTCACTATCAAACAATGGATGCGGGTCACGGCGTTCGAGACCGCCGGAGTGGAGATAATGATCGGGCGGCGAAAAATCCGGCCGTCTGAAAGAAGGGTTTTTATTCAGGTAAAAGCTGCTGTCGAAGAGCGGATGCGGATCGCGCAGTTCCATTCGTCCGCGGCGCAGAAAGTGCAACAGAGGATTTTGGCTGGAAGCGGCCACATCCGGGTTCTTGGCCAGATACCAAGCTGTATCGAACATCGGGTGCGGGTTGCGGCCTCCAAATGCGCCTGCGCGAAGATAATGCTCTACCGCCGCAACATTCGTGCGCAGCACATCGGGATTCTGCTCCCAGTAGTAAGCAACATCGAAATAGCGGTTGGGATCGCGATCGGGATTGCGCAGAAAATCGGCGAGCGGAATGAGTCCCGCCTGCTTGACCTGCGGATAACGCTGCAGATAGAAGTGCGTATCGAACAGCGGATGCGGATCGCGTTTTTCGGATGCCGCACAACCTGCGTAGTGTTGCAACGGCTCCCCGCCGGTCTGCGCGATATCGGCATAATAGGAGAGATAGAAACCTACGTCGAACATCGCGTTCGGATTTCGGCGTTCTTTCCAACCGCGCGAGACATAATGCGCCAGTGGATTAATACGAGCGCCCGCGATGTCTGGATTGTTAGCGACATAAAAATCGCTATCGAAGAGCGGATGCGGGTCGCGGCTCTCGTATCCGCCTGAGCGCAAATAATGACTAAGAGGCTCGACTCCGGATTGCTGAACATCCGGGTTTCCGCTCAAATAAAACCCAATATCGAATAGCGGATGCGGGCTCCGGCCGAGCTTCCACCCGGTTTCCAGATAGTGCAAGACCGGATTCAGGCCTGCGCTCGCGAGTTCTGGATTTTGCGCCAGATACCAGTGCGTGTTGAAGAGCGGGTGCGGATCGCGGGAGAATGCGCCGGAAGCGAGATAGTGCTCGACTGGATCGACGCCGGCTTGCGCCACATCGGGGTTGTGTTCGAGATAAAACTCAGGATCGAACAAGCCCGACCCCATGACCAGCCTGGCCTTCGCGCGCAATTTAAGATGTTGCCGAAGTTGCCCCGCGATGATCCACTTCGCAAAACGCAATGGGAAAAAAACTTTGCGCTTTAACGAGCCGCGTGTCACAGCCGGGCGGTTCCCGAACCAAAGTGCAGCACGAAGCGAACAGCGGACGAGCGCTTACGCAGATTTTTCATCAGCGGAAGGACCATAAATCGATGGGACTTTGGCGCCCATGGGCCGCAAGTACGCAGAGAGCTGGCCACGATGATGGATGGCATCGAAATGGATCATCCACAGAAATTCATTCGTGGGTTGCTCGGCGACGAGTTTTCCTTCGAAGTAGAATTGCGCGAACCGCTCCCAGGATTCTTCGTCCATGCGCGATACAGATTCATACAGTTCCTTCGCGCGTTCCTCGAACAGCCGAAGCATCTCTTCAAGCGGCGGGGATGGCAAGCTTTTCCATTCGGCGCGGCGAGTGTTAACGACGTCAATGGCTGAAGCAAGCTCGCTCGTGAGCGTCCAGACGAGCTGCTCGGCAGAGGGCGACCGCTCGTGTGGTTTATAGCTCAACTGGTCTTTGGGTACGGCCTTCAAAACCCGGACGAACGCAGGCAGCTCCGCTTGGCGGCGTTGTAAAAAGAAGTCGCGAGTGGTCATATTTCAGGCTCCGACATCCTTTCAATATCGCATTCGAGGGGCTTTCAAAATCGGCAACAAGCTGCTGTAGTCGTCGGTCCAAAGGCGCAACCCTGCCTGTCGCGGAATAGGCGCCGAGTGAAGCTGGATGGCTGAATTTCCGAGAACCGCCTGGTTCCTGGTGACCAGGACCCAATCCGCGGGCAAAAGCAGATCGTCGTCATCTTCATGGCTCTTAACCAGGACGGCCTGATAACCGGCATCGTTTGCGACTTGCCGGACGACCGGCGCGAGCTCGAGATAATTATTCGAGACGTGAAATGCAAGCACTCCGTTCGGCTTCAGGTGCTCGAGGTAGAGCGCAACCGCTTCTTTCGTGAGAAGGTGGACCGGGATTGCGTCGCCCGAGAATGCATCGAGCGCCAGCACGTCAAATCGCGGCGTAGTGTCGCGCTCGAGGGAAAGCCGCGCGTCTCCTTCGACGATTTCGACGCGCGCATGCGTCTCGCGCAGATAAAAAAATAGCGCCTGCGCCAGGTCAATCACCTGCGGATTGATGTCGTAGAACCGAAATGTATCGCCGGATTGGCCATAAGCTGCGATCGTACCCACCCCTAAGCCGACGATGCCGACCCGCTTGGGTCCGGCGAAGCACTCGCGTAGCAGAATCCCGATCCCGGAGTCCGGTCCATAGTAAGTTGTTGCGCGCAGGCGGAGCGGCAGCAGCAGGTACTGCGCGCCATGCTGGATCGTGCCGTGATATAGCGTGCGAGTCTCAAGCCGCCCGGGGGCCGATTGTACGACGCGCAGCGAACCATAAAAACTGCGGCGGAGCGAAAGCGAGCTGGCGCGATAGGCCGCCACGTTTTTCACCAGCACGATCCCCATGCAAATCGATACGGCGACCCATAGCGCGCGCACTGGCCATGCGCCGGTTGTCCAAATAAGCGCGAGCGCGACCACCGCGGTTATGCAGAGCGTCAACGGCATTTCGTAGACTCCGCTAAAAATGTGAGGCGCGACGAGCCCGACGAAAATGGCGCCCGCAGCCCCGCCCGCGGCGATAACGAGATAAAAGCCGGTGGGGTTTGGGGTCTCAGGGCGAAGGCGGTTCAGTTCGCCATGGCAGAACATGCAGCATGCAAAGAGGCCGCCCAGAAAGATCGGGATGCTGACCTGGATCGCTTCGACGAAGTTGATATTGAAGACCGCATATGCGAGAACGCCTAAAGCAAAGGCAAGCACTCGAAGCCAAATAGCCCGGCTGTAGATTCGATATGCGCCGAAGCTCAAGATGAACGTCAGCAGATACACGGCGAGCGGCAAGACCCACAGCAGCGGTACTGCAGCGACATTCGCGTCGATGTGATTCGTGACCGATAGCAGGAGCATCGAGCCACACGCCGCGAGCGCAAACCAGGTCAGCGGGCGAGACCCTGCGCTGTAGCCGGTCTCAGAAGCAGGCGCTTCGGGTACGAGATTACGGCTGCTCCAGGCAGCGATTCCACAGAGCACGGCAAAGACCGCGTAAACCGACGACCACGAGAGCCGTTGCGTCGAGACATTCAGCGCCGGTTCGATCACGAGCGGATAGGCAAGCAGAGCGGCGAGCGACGCGAAATTCGAAACTGCAAAGAAACGATACGGCATCTTCTGGCCGGCTCGGGCCAGCCACGTTTGCAACAGCGGCGTGGTTGCAGAAAGAGCGGCAAAGGGCAACCCGATGGTTGCACTCAGCAGGACAAGAATGCGCCATGCGGGATCATTGGCGGCAGATGTTTTCCATTGCGCGCCTGGGCCGATGGGCAGCAGCGCAAGCGAGCCGAGTAACACCAGAATGTGCACCACCGCTTGCACCCGCGGCGGCAGATATAGCGTGAGCAATCGCGCGTATAAATAACCGACCAGCAGCGCGACTTGGTAGAAGACCAGGCAGACCGACCACACCGCCGCAGAGCCGCCGAACCACGGCAAAATCATTTTTGCAATCAGCGGTTCGAGCGAGAACAGAAGGAACGCGCTGAGAAAGATGGCAGAAGCGCAGACAAATAAGGAGGGTCGGTCACTTTCTGGAGATCGGTTCGAGACCGCTACATCTGGCTGTGGAGAGCCCGTCAGCGGCTTCCTCAATGGCGGCTGTGATTTGAGCAATTTTCATTATGTGCCGGGTCGCAACAGCGCAGGCCGCAAGCTCCAAAGCCGTTAGTCAGAAATAGAATTGGGCCGCCAATTGGAGCCATTTTGCAGGGGGGCCGTTCGGCAAGTTGCGATTGCACGCTGCGAAAGTCCGGAGTAAACTCAACTTATCTTTCTATTCTAAGAGCGTCAAATCACATCACAGCAAGGAGGAGTGCAAGCGATGCTGTCCTTCGTGGGGAGTGCTCCATTTAAAACACAGCGGCTTCGCTGGATCGCGGCAGCACTGTTCAGCATGTCGCTAACAGCCGTTGCGCAGGTCGATACCGGTGCCGTTCTGGGCACGGTGCGGGACACTAGCGGCGCCGTCGTTCCCGGCGCAACCGTAACACTGACGAGCGAAGATACCGGTGTCGCGCAGACGACGACCAGCGGATCGAGTGGCGAGTACACCTTTTCGCCCGTGAAAATCGGCCATTATTCCGTAACCGGTGAATTGAAAGGCTTTCAGCGCGTCCAGCACACGAAAGTGACGGTCCAAGTTCAACAGCGCGTCCTGGTGGATCTAGTATTGACGCCGGGCCAAACCACGCAAACCGTGCTCGTCACCGGCGAACCGCCGCCTCTGCAAACTCAAGACGCCTCGGTGGGACAAGTGATCGCGCAGCGTCAGGTGAATGATCTGCCCTTGAACGGCCGCAATTTTACGTTCCTTGCGCAGCTCGCCGCTGGCGTTACGCAGGATCAGGAGGACACGCGCGGCCTCGGTTCAAGCGGCAGTTTCGCGGCTAACGGCTCACGTCCTGCGCAGAACAACTATCTGCTCGACGGCATCGATAACAACGCCAACCTGGTTGATTTTCTGAACGGAACCGCCTACGCCGTCAAACCGCCGGTCGACGCGATCCAGGAATTCAAGATCCAGACCAATAATTACAGCGCCGAATTCGGCCGCTCCGCCGGCGCTATTCTCAACGCCACCATTAAATCCGGCACCAACGGACTGCACGGTGACGTCTGGGAGTTCCTTCGCAACGACAAACTCGACGCCGCCAATTTCTTTGAAAATTCAGGCGGCATCCCGAAAGGCGAATATCGCCAGAACCAGTTTGGTTTCACGCTCGGCGGCCCCATCAAAAAGGACAAGACATTTTTCTTCGGCGACTACGAAGGCACGCGCATCCGCCAAGCCATTCCCTCCGAAAACACCGTGCCCACCGCGCTCGAGCGCGACAGCGGCTACACGAATCTTTCGGAACTGCTGACTCAAGGCGGCACGCGCACCGATGTTCTGGGCCGCACGTATGCCTTGGGCCAGGTGTTTGATCCATCAACCACGCGCGCAGTCACCTGCGGCATGCCGGATTCCCTCACTGGCATCACAGTGCCTTGCAGCGGCGCGGCGCCCGGCACGCAAGTCGGTTTTGTGCGCGAGCCTTTTGCCGGCAACATTCTTCCCGCCAGCCGCCTCGATCCTAACGCCATTAAGCTACTAAACCTATACCCCGTCCCTAACAGCTCCGGCCTCTTCAACAACTATTCAGCCGATCCGATTCTGCGCAACGACGCCAATCAGTTCGATATCCGTATCGATCATAACTTCAGCGAAAAGGACTCTATCTTCGGCCGAGTCACCTATGTCGATAATCCCGAATTCATTCCCGGCCCGTTCCCTGGAATTGCCGACGGCGGATCCTTCTCCGATGGCGACCAAAGTGCGAAATCCAGTAACTCGGTCATCAGCGAGACACATTCCTTTTCGCCCAACTTAATCAACGAAGCGCGTGCCGGCTTCAACCGTATTGTCAGCACACGTCTTCAGCCGAACGGCACTACCCCTAACATCCCCGCTCAATTTGGCATCCAGGGAGTTCCGCAAGTTACCGACAATGGCGGCCTCGGCTCGCTTTTCATCACAGGACTTACTACCTTAGGCAGCAATCAGTTTTTGCCGTCGGTTGAATATAGCAACACTCTGCAACTTACCGACAATTTGACCAAAGAGCTTGGACGTCAGTCCCTGAAGTTTGGCTTTGAATATCAACGGCTGCGATTTTCGATTCTGCAGCCTCCTTCTGGACGCGGCACCTGGAGTTTCAGCGGCGTGTACTCGGAGATTCCGGAAACCACCGGCGGCAATACCGGCTTGGCCCAGATGCTATTGAGCCCAATTCCGGGTACCGTTCCCGGAGCTTCCAATTACGTGGGCGGCGCCGACGAAGTCCAGGCCTCCAACATCGCGAACACGGACATGTACCACGATTATTATGCCGGATATTTTCAGGATGATTTCAAAGTTACTCCGCGTCTGACCTTGAACTTAGGCGTACGTTGGGAATATTTTGGTCAAATCATCGAGCGCCATGGCGCGCAATCGAATTTCCTGCCCAATTACTCCGGCGCCTCGGAGTTCTTGATCACCAAAAACCGGTGTAACACACCTTTTTCTCCCGATTTCATGGCAGCCGCGCAGGCAGATAACCTCAATATCGTTTGTTCTAGTGTTCCAGGCTTAGGCCATTCTCAGCCCACGAATTTTTCTCCACGCGTCGGCTTCGCTTATCGAGTGACAGATAAGCTGGTCGCGCGCGGCGGGTATGGAATCTTCTACGGCGGATTTGAAAACTCCGTCGTGGAAACCTATGTGGATTTTCCTTTTCAATTCAATCTTGTTTATCCGAATCTTGTTCCTAACGCGCCAATTACCTTTGCAAATGGCTCCATTGGAACGCTCGAAACCGGACTGACAGGCATTCCCTTAACGCCTGCCGCCGTCGAGCCGGACGGAGTTTCGTTCCTGGGCGAGGACTATCACATGAAAACGCCTTACACACAGGGTTACAACTTCACGCTACAGTATCAATTGTCGTCAAACGATACGCTGGCTGCCGGTTTCGTTGGCAACACGGTACGTCACCTCGGCGTGTATATCAACCCGAATTCTCCGGGCGAAATTCTTCCTCCGGGACTTGATTCCTACGATTACTCGCGCTTTCCCGATTTCCAGACCGGCTCCACTTACACCAGCTTTGCCGGTGACAGCTTCTATAACTCGCTGCAAGTGAATTATGAGCGCCGCTTCAGCGGAGGCCTGAGCATGCTTGCGAATTTCACTTGGTCCAAGTGCCGCACTGACGCAGTGGACGTCCTGAACGCCACCGCTCTCACCGGCTTCCGCGCACCGCTGTTACCCGGGTTCGGAATTCAGGGAGATTACGGACTCTGCGATTTCGACGTCCCCAAGGTTTTTCACTTCAGCGGAGATTATCAATTGCCTGTGGGACACGGCCGCCACTTCCTTTCGAACAGTTCCAAGCTGGTCGAGGCCTTTCTCGGAGGATGGGACACCAATTGGATTCTTACGCTCGAAGATGGCCAACCGGGGACGGTTGGGTGTGTTGTGACCACCACCTCCGGCTTCGGCTGCAATGCGTTGCTCGTACCCGGGCAGAGCGTCACTGCCGGTCCGCACAACGTAAACCAATGGCTGAATCCCAATGCGTTCGCCAGCCCGCCTGTCGCCGTCGCGATCGGCCAATCCGACTACAGCCCGCTCGGCGGCGCGCCCACGCAGTTCTACGGCCCAGGATTTCATCGCCTGGATTTCTCCGTCTTTAAAGAATTCCCCGTCACAGAACGAACCCACTTAGAGTTTCGCGGCGAGTTCTTCAATCTGACCAACACACCGAATTTCTCGCCTCCCGGCTTCAGCGGAAATGGCGTGGTCGCCTCCCCGGGCTCGCTTGATTACACTTCGCCAACCACGTTTGGCAATATAAATTCAACGCGCGACGGACAAAACGATCAGCGGGAAATCCAGTTTGCGCTGAAATTTTACTGGTAAGACCATCCATGCCGGCCATTCCCGCCACGGACGCGAGAGCTTCGGATATAGAAATAATCGCGCCCGTCGCCCCGCAAATCGCCGCGCGTAACGTCGCCGTCGATGCCTACCGCGGCCTCGTCATGCTCCTCATGATGGCCGAAGTGTTGCGTCTTGCGGAAGTCGCCAAGGCTTACCCGGGAAACTGGATCTGGTCTGCGCTCGCCTTCAATCAAACGCATGTCGAATGGTTTGGTTGCTCCCTGCACGACACAATCCAGCCGGGATTCTCCTTCCTGGTCGGCGTCGCGTTACCCTATTCGATCGCCAGTCGCCTGCGCAAAGGCGCAACCTTCCCCCGCCTCTTCGCGCATGCTCTTTGGCGCTCGCTCCTTTTAATCCTGCTCGGAATTTTTCTGCGCTCGATTAACCACACCCAAACTTACTTCACCTTCGAAGACACGCTCACTCAAATCGGCCTCGGCTATCCGTTCCTCTTTCTGCTCGGTTTCCGCTCCGCACGCTGGCAGTGGACCGCATTGGGCGCCATCCTGTTCGGCTATTGGCTCGCCTGGGCGCTCTATCCGGCGCCGGGCGCCGCTTTCGATTGGTCAGCGGTCGGTGTTGCCGCAAACTGGCACCATAACTTCACCGGTTTCGCCGCCCATTGGAACAAAAACAGCAATCTCGGAAACGCCTTCGATCAATGGTTTCTGAATCTCTTCCCGCGCACCCGCCCGTTCGTCTTCAACGAGGGCGGCTACCTCACCCTCAGCTTCATCCCGACGCTTGGAACCATGATCCTGGGCCTCGCCGCCGGCCGTTGGTATCGCACCTACGCGCCCGCGATTCCACTCAAGCGCTTCGCCATCGCCGGCATCATCGGCATCGGCGCCGGCCTGGTGCTGCACTTCACCGGCATCTGCCCTATCGTCAAGCGCATCTGGACACCCAGTTGGACACTCTTCAGCGGCGGCATCTGTTTCTTCTTCCTCGCCGCCTTCAGTTGGATCATCGACGTCAAGCGCTACCGCAAATGGGCCTTCCCACTCGTCGTCGTGGGCATGAACTCTATCGCCGCATACATGATCGCGCACTTGTGCGAAGACTTCGTCGTGAGTTCCTTCCGCATTCATCTCAGTGACAAGCCGTTTCAGGTATTTGGGTCCGCGGCGGAACCGGTGGTCCTGGGCGCCGCGGTCTTACTCACCTATTGGCTGATGCTCTTCTGGATGTATCGCCGAAAAGTCTTCTTGAAAATCTGACATTCCGAGCCATCGTTGCGCGACTTGCCGCGCCTGCGGGTCACCGGCGCGAATTCCCGGCCCCAGCATGGACCCCAGAAACACCAATCCACCCTTTCCAAACGCGCGTCTGATTGCGACCGGCGCGCCATCGTACTCCGCCGCAATCTCATCGCGTGAGCAGTCGAGCGAAGCAACTTGATGAAACGCTCTCACCATCGCCACAGTGGGCCAGCGGTACTGCACATACAGCTTCGATACGGCGCGGATGCACCGTTGAATTCGAATTCCGAGAGCATCGCAGAGCAACCCGCTTCCATCGCTCGTAGCGCCCGAATCTTCAGAGCAGAAGCCGGCCGCTCGCTCCCAAATAACCCACGCGCCCTGTCTCATTGAATCGAGCAGCGTACGGGCCTGCTCACGCGATACCGCCCGCGCAGCAGGAACAACAATCAGTTTCGCCTTCCAACTCCTCTGCGGAACGATGTCGCCGATGAGACAACCCGCCGGCATCACGGAGCGGAATCCCGCGATCGATTCTTGCGCCAGCAAGTCGTGTCGTGGCGAGATCAGCAGAACGTGCTCGGCATCCAACTCTGCTGAGCGCGCCTCGCCCCATCCGATGCCGCCCCGCGTGGAAGCGGCAACCGCGAGACTTTGCTTGACGAGTTCGCGCCGGGTAATCAGCTAAAGACTCCCTGAGATAAAGCGATCCATGGCCGCTCCGGTATCGAAGACCTGCTGATCCGGTGCGAATCGATATCTCCGCTCCATCTCCGCAACCACCCAGCTGTCATACTTCACCTTGGTCATCGCGTCGCGAATGGCGCGCCAGTTATTGTCCCCCAGAAAAATGTTCGTATAGACGCTTTCTTCGCCACAACGCCCGCGGTGCTTCAGGACGTCCTTCAGGTGTACGCACGTAATCTGAGGACCAAGCATTTCCACCCACTGCTCCGCGAACCCGGTGTCGTGAATGTTGCCGACATCCAGATGAATCCCCACGTAAGGCCGATTCACGTCCGCGAGGAACGTTTTGAACTCTCTCGGACTCAGAAGAAAGTGCTGTTCCGAATTGCAGTTTTCAACGCCTAACTTGACTCGCGCCTTCGCGGCCGTTTCACCGAGCCGCTGAAGCGACTCGACGGTGCGATTGTAGACCTCGTTGTACGGCGCTTCCGCCGTGACGAGGCCTGCCACTACCAGAATTGCGCCGCAGCGAAAAATCGTTGCCGCCTCGATCTGCCGTTCGATATGCCGGAACGCAGCCGCGCGTTTCGCCGGGTCTCGCGAGGAGACGTTTTCCTCCCAATCGAGAGTGTTCGCGATATCGGAAACCTCGAGCCCGGCATCCTGGATGCGCTGATATAAACTGCGCAGCTCGTTGTCGCTGGTAGTCATTTGAAACCACGGCCGGCCTCCGAGCCACAGCTCGATTCCGCTGTATCCGGCGCGCTTCAGGAGCTTCAGCCCGTCATCGAAGCTCATGCCTTTCGGGAAGATGGTATCGCCAATTGAGCGTTTCATTTAGGATTCGAATAGTATTCGAAAATTTGTACCATAACCATGTTTGCTACGAAAACCAATCGAAAGCAAGCAATGGTTTCAGTTGCAAGATAGCAGCACAAACATTGACATAGACTGAAAAGCCGGGGCGTAGAAGTCATCGCGGTGTGACTTTCGATTGAAGAGTTTTTGAAATTTCGTTCGCTTGCGGTATGCTTCGATGCGAAGCCATGCGTCCCACGGTTCTGGCAACGGCGACCCATCAGGAGATCTATCAGCAGCCCTCGCTATGGCCCCTTACGCTCGCTCTCATCGAACGTACGCCCGCGGCTAAAGATCTGAAATCCGCCGCAGTCGTGATTACCGGTTCCGGAACATCTGCTTATGCGGCCGCCGCGATCGCAAAAGCGTGGCCCCAAGCGCAAGCTGCGCCCGCCACCGATCTTTTGGTCGACTCGCGCAGTTTGCCTGAGGAAACCGAAGTTCTGGTCTCGATTGCGCGATCGGGCGATAGCCCCGAAAGCCTCGGCGTCGTCGAAAAAATCCGCGCGCAATTTCCGCACATCCGGCATGTCGCAATTACGTGCAATGCGTCGGGCGGCTTGGCCCTCGCCAGTGGGGTTCAGCCGATCATCCTCGATCCGCGCACCAATGACCGAAGTCTCGCCATGACCAGCTCTTTTTCGAATCTCGTGCTGGCGGGAATGGCGACTCAGAACTTCGAAGCGTTCGCATCGGAACTGCTTTCGATCTGCCGAACCGTCGAATCTTTGTTGCCCCGCCTCGAGGAGCACGCCCAAAAAATCGCGGCGCGCAGCCCCTCGCGGACACTGATTCTGGCCTCGCCTCAGCTCTTTCCGCTGGCGCGCGAAGCGAGCTTGAAGATTCTGGAAATGACCGCCGGAAAATGTGTCGCCATTCGCCGAAACGTTCCTTGGCTTGCGCCATGGGCCGATGAGCTTTCTCGAGGCTGATTCGCTTGTCGTCGGCTTTTTGTCTGCAGATCCGGCAGTTCGGCTCTACGAGTTAGACCTACTTGCCGAATTGCGCGCCAAGCGTCTCGGATACTTGGTGGGCCTCACTCCGGACGACGCCGCCCACGCGCATTTGGACCAAGCGATTCCGGCCAGCGCGCCGCAATTACCCGACCAACTTCGTACTCCTTTCGAAATCGTATTTGCGCAGTTGCTCGCTTATCATCTGAGCCTCGGCGCGGGCCTGAATCCTGATAATCCGAGCCCGGACGGAGTCATCACCCGCGTGGTTGGGGGTGTTCGGATTCATGCCGGCTGAGAAATCGCGGGGTGCCATTCCAAACTCGGCGGATCGAAAATACGATTGCATCGTCGCCGGCGAGGCGAATGTGGATTTGATTCTTCAGAGCGTGCCGCCGCTCGCGTGGAACAAGGAGAAGACGTTCGCCGGTTTCGAGATGATCCTCGGAGGCTCCAGCGCGATCACTGCTTTTAATCTCGCCAAGCTTGGGCCGCGCGTCAGCTTCGTCGGAGTAATCGGCCGCGATCCTTTGGGCGATTTCGTTGAAGCACGTTTAGCCGCGGCTTCCGTCGATTTGTCACATTGGAAGCGCTCGAATCGGGAAAAAACCGGCATCACCGTTTGGCACGCTAATTCGAAAGGGCAACGCGCCGGTCTCACCTACCCCGGCACCATCCCGCTACTGAAAGCTGCCGACGTCACCCGAGCGTTGCTCTTGCAGGCGCGCCACCTGCACGTCGGCCACTACTTTTTGCTGCAGCAATTCCATAAGCAGGCTGCGCATCTGTTTCGAACGGCAAAAGAGCTGGGCCTGACCACCTCGCTCGATTGCAACTACGACCCCGAAGAGAAATGGGATTCGGGCATTCGCGCCGTGCTTCGCTACACCGACATTTTCTTTCCAAACGAGACCGAGGCGAAACGTCTCACCGGAGTCAAATCCGTTGAAACCGCGGCAATGCTCTTGAGCAAGATGGCGCGTGTCGTGGTTGTGAAACTCGGAGCGAAAGGCGCGCTCGCCCATACCGCCGGCGAGACCATACGCATGCCTGCGCGCAAAGTTCGCGTTGTCGATACGACCGGCGCAGGCGACAGCTTCAACGCCGGATATCTGGCGCGATTTCTCTCGGGCGGAAACATCACTCAATGTCTGACGGCGGGCATTACCGCCGCGGCGCGCTGCGTCACGCGCGTTGGCGGAACCGCCGGGTTTGAATAACGATGAACCACGCGAGCGCGAATGCGGTTCTTGCCCATAGCGGCGGCCCGACGGCTGTTCTCAATGCGAGCCTGCTTGGCGTGGTAGAAGAAGCGGCGCGTCACGGTTTCATTCGCACGCTGCATAGCGCACGATTCGGCATCAACGGAATCCTTGCGGAAAATTTTGTTGATCTTTCCGCCGTGTCCGAAGCAAAACTTCGAAGCATCGCGCGCGCGCCGTCCTCCTCGCTCGGCACCTCCCGCCGCGAGGTCGTTCCCGAAGATCTGGATCGCGTACTGGAAGTATTTCGTAAACACGACGTGCGCTACTTCTTTTACAACGGCGGCAACGGATCGATGGGGACTGCTCTGCAGCTTGATTCCGTTGCGCGGCAGGCCGGTTATGAGCTCCAGATCATCGGCATTCCCAAGACCATCGATAACGACCTGCTTGAAACCGATCACACGCCCGGCTATGGCTCGACCGCTCGCTTCTTCGCTTGCACCGTTCGCGATATCGATGCGGATAACCGCGCGCTGCCGGGTCAGGTCGAGATCGTCGAAGTCTTGGGAAGGAACGCGGGCTGGCTGGTCGCCGCTACCTCGCTCGCGCGAAAAAGTCCTGCAGACGGTCCGCACCTGATCTATTTCCCCGAGGAGCCGCTTCCGCTCCATAAGTTTCTGGCCGATGTCGAAGCCGTGTACAAAAAACTGAATCGATGCGTGGTTGCGGTGTGCGAAGGTCAACTGGATGAGCACGGCGAGCCCTTCGGAGCCGACGTCCGTTCCGGTTCGCGCGGCAGCCTGGCAATGAATCTGGCGCATCGGCTGGCTCTGCTTGTCACGCAGCATCTGAAGCTCAGGGCGCGCAGCGAAAAACCTGGCCTGCTCGGCCGTTGCGCAAGCGCATTCGTGTCAGAAACCGACTGGGCCGAAGCGCGCGCCTGCGGATCAGCTGCCGTGAAGGCGGTGGGCGAAGGCGCATCCGCTCAAATGGTGACGCTGGTTCGCGAGCCCGGCGAGATCTATCAGGTGCGAACCGGCCTCGTTGCTCTCGACCGCGTCGCTTTTCTGGAGCGCCCGTTTCCTAAGGAATGGCGGACCAACGAATTTACCGATCCCATCAATGCATTTGCGCAGTGGGCCGCGCCTCTGATTGGCGAAATTCATTCATACGAGACTTTTTAAGAACACATGCTCAGCTTTCGATTTTCCATTCCGTTGATACTCGCAGTCACCACGGCATCGGGTTCCAGCGTGAGTCCGCCCACCGCGCGCAATCGCGACATTTCGATGACCTTCGACTCGAAAATGCACGCCCGAATCGTTTCTCTAATCGGTGGTCACGAGATCTCTCTCGGACCCATGGCTGCATCCGAAACCATCACCGCGAATGGCAAGCCGGTCCAAGATTTCGCACTCGCCGGCTCTGGGATGACGCATATTTCCGATGAGCGCGGCAGGGGTTCGAGGCTCACGATCACAGGCCGCGCAGGCGCGATTGAAAAAACGGAGACGGTCGATTCGTTCGAGAGCTTTCCCAAGATGCTATTCGTGAGCGTCTCGTACAGGAACATGAGTAAGGAGCCGATCGAGGTGCAAGGTTGGACCAGCGAAGCCTATTCCATCGACGCGCGCGCTGTTCGCGATGCGGTTCCGTTCTGGTCGCTCGAAAGCGGATCGTATGAATCGCGTCCGGACTGGGTCGTGCCGCTGAAGGTTGGTTTTCACCGCGAGAATTATCTGGGCATGAACGCGGACGATTACGGCGGAGGAACGCCGGTAATCGATGTCTGGCGGCCCGACGTCGGCATCGCCATCGGCGACGATGAGCTCACTCCCGAACTCGTTTCGGAACCTGTCGACATGCCATCTGCCGATCACGCCACGATTGTGATCAAGTATCAGCACCCGCAAACCCTCGCGCCAGGCGCAACCGTTAAGACTCTGGAGACTTTCGTCGCAGTTCACACCGGCGATTACTTCACTACATTGCGTGACTATCGCCGTCTGATGATCGCAAAAGGCGTCAAGTTCGAAAACCCCGGATCCGGCGCTTACGAGCCCATCTGGTGCGCGTGGGGATTCGGCCGCGATTTCCGTCCGGAACAGATCGTCAATGCGCTCCCGGAAGCGAAGAAACTCGGCTTCGGCTGGGTCACCATGGACGACGGTTGGCAGACGAATGAAGGCGACTGGCAGCCGAATCCGAAAAAATTTCCGCGCGGCGACGCCGACGTGCGCGCGCTCGTCGACAAAATTCACGCCGCCGGTTTCAAGGCTCAGCTTTGGTGGGCGCCGTTGTCGGCCTCCCCAGGCAGTAATTTATTACGCGAGCATCCCGATTGGTTGCTGCTCGACGAACACGGAGAAAAACGAAAAATCAGTTGGTGGAACGCGCTCTACTTATGTCCCGCTGTTCCCGAGGTCGTGCGCTATCACCAGGCGCTTGCGGAAAAGATATTCAAGGTGTGGGGATTCGACGGCCTCAAACTCGACGGTCAATTTCTCAACGCAGTGCCGCGCTGCACGAACCCGGCGCATCACCACCAGACTCCGCTCGATTCGGTCCAACAGCTTCCGTATTTCTTCCGCGCCATCTCAGACGCGGCGCACGCGATCAAACCGGACGCGCAGATCGAGCTTTGCCCTTGCGGCACCGCTTACTCGTTCTTTTCGATGCCGTATTACAACATGAGCGTCGCCTCCGACCCGGAAAGCTCGTGGCAGGTGCGCTCGAAGGGGAAAACGCTGCGAGCCCTGATGGGCGATAAGCTCCCCTATTTCGGCGATCACGTCGAACTGAGCGACCGCGGCACCGATTTCGCGTCTACCATCGGAGTGGGCGGAGTCATCGGAACCGAATACCGATGGCCGCCGAACGATATAACTGCCGCTCCGTCCACCGATGGTCATTCCGCGAAGTTGATCTTGACTCCCGATAAAGAAAAGCTCTGGAAGAAATGGGTGCAAATTTATCGCGAGCAAATGCTCCCTGAAGGCGAGTATCGCGGCGGCCTCTACGATATCGGCTTCGATAAACCGGAGACGCATTGCATCGAGAAAGGATCGAATTTCTACTACGCGTTCTTCGCGCCGGAGTGGAGCGGCCCGGTCTCGCTACGCGGCCTCGAAAACCGCCGTTACCAGATCATCGATTACGTAAACAATAAATCTCTCGGAACCGTGCAGGGACCGACGGCCGTTCTTCCCGTCGCGTTTACACACTCGCTGCTCATTGAAGCTGTTGCCGAGAAGTAGCTGCACGTCAGGCCGAAAAGGTGTACTCGGGCGATGGCGTCTTACCGTGCGACTGCGTAGGGCGACCGAATTGTGCAATGAAGCGGAACGTCGCTCCGCAGCCCGGCTGACTCTCTACCCAAATACGGCCTCCCATAAGCTTCACAAGCTGGGAGCAGATGGTCAATCCTAATCCGGTGCCGCCGTATTTTCGGGTCGATGAAGTGTCGGCTTGCGAAAATGCTTCGAAGATCGTGGCTTGCTTATCCTCGGGGATGCCGATACCGGTGTCTGTCACTGAAAAGAGCAGCCTTGCCGCTTCGTCGGAAGTAGTTTCAGGCCTTATTTGGACAGTAATCGCACCCTGTGCCGTGAACTTGATCGCATTATCGATGAGATTCACCAGGACCTGCCGCAAGCGCGAGGGATCGCCTATTAAGCGGTCGGGAATTTCGGGGTGCGCTTCGACCGTCAAGGACACTCTTTTCTGGCCAGCTCGAAAGTCGAGCGGCTTTACAGTTTCCCGCAGAAAAGCGGAGAGCTGAAAGGGAACTTCTTCGAGAGTCAACTTCCGAGCTTCGATTTTGGAAAAGTCGAGAATCTCGTTTACCAGCTGGAGCAGCGAGTCCGCCGAGCTTTTTGTGATGTCCAGATACTCGCGCTGCTCCTCCGTCAGGTCGGTCATCAGGGTGACCTGAGTCATCCCCATAATGCCGTTTATGGGCGTCCGAATCTCGTGGCTCATGTTCGTCAAGAACTCGCTTTTTGCGCGGCTCGCTGCCTCGGCGCGCTGTTCCGCAATCCTTCGGACGCAAATTTCGGCCTCGAGCGAGGCATTCAGCGTGGTCAGCTCGCTAGTTCTTTCTTGAACACGCGTTTCGAGCTCATCTCGCGATTGGCGCAGCTCTCTAGTGCGCTCTTCGACAATGCGGATCAGCGACAGCTCGCGATTCCGCAAATGTCTTACGCGCAACCTGTGAAGCCCGAAGGCGATGCCCCCAAAGAAGAGCGATACGAAGCAGATGAAAGTTTTGGTCTCGTAAAAGTGCGGCTCGAAATCTAACTCCACGGGCTTCGATGCTGCGCTACAGGCGGATCGGCTGCTGCACGCCATGACACGAAACGTATAGTGTCGAGGGGGAAGGTTGGTGTAGTATGCGACTCGCCGGTTGCCCGCGTTTACCCATGCTGTGTCGAAACCGGCTAGTTGATAGCGGAATTGGAGCCGGCTCGAGTCGGCGAAATAGGGTACCGTGAAATTCAACTCGAGTTGCCCACGTCCCGGAGGAATGCGCGCCGAAGCATCGGCGGGAACGGGCTTATCATCCACCTGGATACGTTCGACGACAGGAACCGGCAATATCTCAGGTTTAAGCATTTGCCCCGGCTGGATACTGGCCAAGCCTTTCATGGTCGGGAAATAGAGCCCGCCGTCGGTGGCGTGCCACGCCGCAGGCTGAAAGCCGCCGTTACATTCGCGGCTCTTCATGCCGTCTGCCGTCCCAAAGGACTGCGATTCAATGGAGCTGAGGGCGCCGTCGGCAAACTCGTTCAACTGGCGCTTGCTGACGGCGAAAACGCCTTTATTGGAACTCATCCAGAGCCGGCCCAGGCCATCGTCGAGGATGGAGAAAACGGCGTCGTCGAATAACCCTTTTTCCGTGGTATAGGCCGTGAGCTTGCCTGCCTTGAGACGATTCAAGCCACCGCCGTTTGTCGCCACCCAGAGAGTTCCATCCGAATCGCCGGCGAGCGCCCAAACAGTATCATTCGATAACCCATTGCGGGTTGTATAAGACGAAAAGCGGCCGCCGCTAAACCGGTTCAGGCCACCTCCGTTTGTACCCACCCAAAGCACGCCGGCTTCGTCCTGATAGATGGATTGGACAAAGTTGGTAGTGAGGCCGTCCTGGGTCGTGTAGGTGGTGATGTGTTGTCCCTCGAAATGGGTAAGGCCGGACCGAGTGCCCACCCAGAGATCTCCTTTGCGGTCGGTGTAAGTGCAAAGTACGAAATCGCCGGGAAGACCTTTTCCCGCATGAATTGGCTGGAACCCTTTGCCGTCGAAACGCGCTAATCCGTGGCGCGTACCGGCCCAAATGACACCGTTTCCATCCTGAGTTGCCGAAAACACGAGGTTGTCGGGCAGGCCGTCGCGGGTTGTATAAAGCGTGATTCGCCCGTCTTTCCATTGCTCGAGGCCTGCGTCCGAACCGATCCAAAACCCCCCTTGCCTGTCCTGATAAACGGAAAGCGCAACATCGGTTGCGAGCCCTTCCTGTTTAGAGAGCGTTGCGAACGCGCCTTGACGCAGCAAGTTCAGGCCGCCGTCGGTGCTTCCGACCCACAGATTGCCTTCGAGCCCTTCGAAGACGGCTTGAACGCCGCCACCGGAAAACCCATCCTTGCTGGTAAAGTGATCGATTCGACCGTTTGCTAGACGATCGAGCCCTCCATTCGAGGTTCCGATCCAAAGCGTTCCCTGTGCGTCCTCATAAAGCGCCGATATCGTGTCATCCGTCAGGCCGTCTTTCTGCGTATACCAGCGCGGCAGGTCATGGCTTAACCGGCAGAGTCCGGCGCCGCTCGTGCCCGTCCAAACGTCGCCCTTTGCATCCACGTAGACGCTACGGATGAAGCTCGCGCCGGGTGTCGTTTTCCAGTTAATGGTCGTAAATTCCCCGTGGGCAAAGCGGCTCAGACCGTTGTGAGTGCCGATCCAAATATTCCCGTTCGCATCGCTGGCAATCGAGAACACCGAATTGTCCGCCAGACCATCGGCCTTGGTGAACGTGCGAAATTTACCTTTGTCAAACTGTACGAGCCCCTGGCCGTCGGTTCCAATCCACAGTGATCCGCGGCGGTCCTCATGAAGAGCCAGAATGGAGCTGTTCGATAGGCCGGACCGCGAATCGGCGGCCAGAAATTGTCCGTGGCGGAAGCAGGTTAATCCGCCGTCGCGAGTGCCGATCCACAGCGTATTTTCATGATCGACCAGGAGAGCGAGAATCTCATTGCTGCGAAGTCCCGGAGCGGAACGTTTTGTATAGGTGGTGAATCGTACCCCATCAAATCGCACGAGTCCTTCTTCTGTGCCGAGCCAAAGATATCCGTCGGGAGTCTGCGCGATCGAAAGAACGGAGTTTTCAGGCAGTCCCGCATCCGACTGCCAAACGCTGTGGATATACTGCGTGAGCGCGAGATTCGGGTCAAGCGCGGCAGGCGCGTCCTGGGGTGCCGAATACAGGCAGGTTATAGCCACAAGACAGCATCGAACGAATCGAAACGCTATTTTCGCCGTACTTAGTCCGCGCATGGTGATGGAGTTGGCCGCTGAAACTCGCCCGCATTCTGCGGGGTTTCGGCGTTAACGGCATTCCAAAAGCCTCTTTATATTCATCGGCCACTACGCCCAAAGTCTTAAGGCTCTCCGAACCAGGTGGTCCCAATAAATTGGACCGGGGACTTTGATCGCAACTTAACCCATTACTTATTCAACGACCTAAGCTCTCTCGTTCCCTTCAGAACCCGCGATAAGCCTTTTGTACGCCAAAGTATCTTCCCTAGCGGAAAGCTGGCGAATCGACAAAGGAGAGATTTGAAATGAAAAAGCAGTTAATCGTGAGTTTTGCTCTCTCGGTGCTGGCTTGCTGGGCTGCACCGCCCGAGCATAAAAAGCTTGCGCCCGATTTTGCCAAGCTAGACTCGCTTTCAAATGTTCGCGTGATCGTCCAGTGGAATCACGATCCCGAAACCGAGCACCAGAAAGTGTTCAATCGTGGCGGATTCTTGCACGCGACTCATCATTCGATTAAAGCCGGAACCTACACGCTCCCGGCCTATGCGTTGCAAGAGCTCGCCAATGATCCGGACGTGAAATATATCGCTCCGGACCGGCCGCTCAAAGCCAAGCTCGATTACACCGCTGCAGCCATCAATGCCGCTACAGTCTGGAACGCCGGATGGGACGGCACCGGCGTCGGCGTCGCCGTAATCGACAGCGGGATTAGCCCCGATCCCAATCTCGGCGGCAAGGGGAAGAAGGGCATCGTATACACCTACGATTTCGTCGGCAAGGATGGACACGACCAATACGGACACGGCGAGCACGTCGCCGGGATCATTGCCTCCACTGGCCAGTCATCCAACTGCGGGAATTGCACAAGAATCTTCAAAGGAATCGCGCCAGGCGTGAACCTGATCGATCTGCGCGTGCTCGATGCGAACGGCAGCGGCACCGACGAAGACGTCATCTCCGCAATCGAAATGGCCATCTCGCTCAAGTCCACTTACAACATCCGCGTCATCAACCTGTCGCTGGGGCGGCCGGTCTACGAAAGCTATACGCAGGACCCTCTGTGCCAGGCTGTCGAAGCCGCGTGGAAGGCCGGAATTGTTGTAGTGGTCGCGGCCGGCAACGATGGTCGCGATAACACGTTTGGCGAGCAGGGATACGGCACCATCACCGCGCCGGGCAATGACCCCTATGTCATTACGGTTGGCGCGATGAAAACCGAAGCCACTTATACCCGCACGGACGATCTCATCGCCAGCTATAGCTCGAAAGGCCCCACTCAGGTGGATCACATCGTGAAGCCGGACGTGGTCGCACCCGGCAACCAGGTCGTTTCGCTGCTCGCTGCGGGATCGACGCTTGCAAATCAAGCTGCCGGCAATTCCGTTCCGAAATCCTATTATCAGGACACGCCCGCCCCTCCGCCTCCGCCGCCTCCTCCTGCCGGTCCTGGGCACGTAAAGGCCGCTGTTGTGCCGGCGGCTCAAATCTCTAATGACTTTCTAATGCTCAGCGGTACCAGCATGGCTACCGCGGCCGTCAGCGGCGCTGTGGCAGACCTGCTCCACGCCAATCCGAATCTCACGCCTGATCAAGTAAAGCTCCTGCTCATGCAGACGGCCTATAAGACTTTCCCCTCATCCAGCACCGTAGCGGATTCGACCGGCACTTACGTGGATTACTACGATATCTTCACTGTCGGCGCAGGCTATGTGGACCTCGCCGCAGCGCTTGCCGCTATCAATTCCGTGCCGGCCGGTGTAACCGCTGTGTCGCCCGTGGCCACCTACGACGCCGATTCCGGAGATGTCGAGCTGGCATTTGATTCCTCCTCCATTTGGGCCACGCAATCGGTTTGGGGCGCCAGCACGCTGAACGCTACCAAATGCCTGTGGGGCGCTCAATCCGTCTGGGGTGCCAGCGTAGTGAACGGGAGCAAATGCCTCTGGGGTGCGCAATCGGTTTGGGGAGCCAGCGTCATCGGCAGCACGAAATGCCTATGGGGCGCGCAGGCAGTGTGGGGCGCCGACTCGGTTTGGAACGAGAGCGCCGGAGGCGGTGAAAGCGCCCCGATCGACGAGCCCTAGAATCTTGCTTGCCCATGCAAAAGCCGCAGCACCGCATTCTCCCGGTGCTGCGGCTTTGTGTTTCTTGCTTACCTCATCCCGCCTTCAACCTGCCAAGCTCCCGCCATCTCCGTGCTGATTCGACATGTCTTATCTCGCCAGCATCACTTCCTCAGTCTCTTCGGCGCGCCGACCATGCGCGAGTGATGTAGGTCGCGATGATCGAAGACTCGCCCGCGATGCGTTTTTCAACAAAATCAAGGAACGCATCAAACTGCTGCTCGCCAACTTGCAATCGCAACTCGTTGACGGAACGCCAGACCCCTACATACCGCTCAGGGGTCATGATAATGTCATGCCGGCCTTCCATGTACACGACGTCTTCAAACCAGGGCGAGGACCAAAGTTGCTCAGTCAGCGTTTCTTTCATGTCGACAGATGCGCGCTTGATGTTTGGCTGCATCGCGCATAAGTGCGCCTCGATCTCAACCAGGAGCGGATTCGTTTCTATCAACCGGGGGTTCCATAGAGCGGTGAACCGTCCCCCTGAACGCAGCACACGACGAAACTCTCGAGTCGCTGCGTCAAAATCGACCCAGTGAAAGGAGGACGCCATTGTCACCCAATCGCTCGACGCGTCTGGCGCACCTGTTTGTTCGGCGCGACCCGCCAGCCATCGAATAGCGGTGTTTGTGCTCTCCTCGATGCCGGCCGCCCGCATGTCGTCGTTCGGTTCGATGGCCGTAACGGACTTCATCCCCTTGCGGTAGACCATGCGCGTCCAGATGCCGGTCCCCGCACCCACGTCCATAAAATCGACATCTGCCGCAGGCTTAGGGAGCAAGCCCAACAGCGCATCGAGGACGGACGGGCAGTAGTCCGGACGGTGCCGTGAGTAGTCGTTGGCAAGTCCAGTGTAATCGCCGGATTTTACGATAGGCTTCAATTGTCTCGCCTTCGTGTTTCGTGGCCGCTGTTTATCATGCCCGCTGTTTATCATGATAGATGCGCAAGACATATCGAGAAAAGAAATCGTCCGAGTACTGGATCTCGCGATGGAACAAGATTCCTGTCGATGCGCCTGCGGAAGGCGAGGACCGCTATCCGCTTCGATATGCCAACCTCGTCGTTCGCGACCGTGATGGTGAAGTCCTGGAACTCGGCTGCGGTGCCGGGCGCCTCTTGCGTTACTACCATGCGAAAGGCATCAGAATTGTTGGCGTAGACAATGTCGCGCCTGTCATAACGAAGCTAAAGGCATGCGATCCTCAACTGCGCGTCGTCCATGCGGACGCGCGCATACTGCCTTTTGAGACTGGGCGCTTCACGACGGTTCTTTGCTTCGGCGTTTATCATAGCCTTGAACATGATGTACCCGCTGCGATTAGCGAAACATTCCGGGTTCTTCGACCTGGTGGTCGCTTATGTGCCGAGTTCCGCTCCGACAGCGTCCATAACCGCACGATCGACTACTACAAGGCGCGCGGAAAGCATGCCACTGAGTTCCACAAATGGAATTATCGGCGGCACGAAGCTCGGGCCATGCTCGAGCAAACAGGGTTCGTCATTGAAAGCGAGTATGCGGCACTCAATATGCCGCTGCTCTATCACGTGCCCTTCCTGCGGCATCCATCGCAACGGCGCAGCGACGAACACTCGGCCAGAATTTCTGGCTATCGACTGCGGGGATGGCTCGAAACGCTACATTCTATCGGCCTGCGACTCTTGCCTGGGTTCCTCGCCAATGAGTACATCGTTGTTTGTCGCAAACCCGGTGACATTTCGAATGCACCGTAGAAGAGCGGTGCGTGGTTGACTCAGGAACCGAATCTTCCCGCAGCGTATCCCAGATTGGCTGAAGCGGAAAGAGAATGACGAATAATCCGGAAGCGAGCGAAGCCAAAGGCCAGCCTTAGCGTCTGGCGCTCCGATTTCGATGGGCTGCGGGGAGCGATAGCCGAACTCGAGTCCCTCGCAAACGCCATAGGGACCGTCAATCCGCGTCCTCCCGGTCTGTCCAACAACCTCATCCAGCTCATCAAGAAGCTATTCGCTCGCATGTTCGGCTGGTATACGCGGCCCATTATTGAATTCAATGCAGTCGTAACTAAATCCCTACGGGAAATTGAACGCGCTCTCGACGACCTTGCTGGGCATACTTATGATCTTGACTGGCGATTGATGCAATTAGAGACCGGGAGTACCGCAATCGTCTCGCGGAACTATAGAACAACCTATGTGATTGGGTTATTCGGCAGCGGCCGGCAATACATTGTTGGGCTTATCCTGCAGAACATCGGAGCAAGAGCGAAATTTTATCAGGATACGATCCATCTGCACGGGGCCCGAACACCGATGATCTACAGCGGGCACGCCACATTGAAGCATATTTGTCGCGCCCAACGTCCGCCGCAGGTGACGCGCCGTGTCTTGGAAGCGGTGGCTGCGGGATTTGCCGATTTGATCTTTATCTATCGTCATCCGCTCGATTCGTTGCTCTCGAATTGGATCTGGTGGCGTTCATACCTTCGAGAAAACAGGGTCGTCACCGGAATCTCGGAAGTTTTTCAGAGTATCGATGATCTATGCGCCTGTCTGGAGCAAAATTTCTCTGACTTTCAGACTTTTGCCGAAGGCGATCCAGATTTTTTCGCCGACATGCCAGGCGAGCGATTTCTGTCATTCGCTGAATTTGTAGAAGAAACTGAGCTGTATCTTCAGGCCGCTACGCTCGCATTACGATTCGAGGATTTCGCGGTGGATCCGCTGAAACAGTTTTCGAAAATCGTTGAGCTTATGTCGATGCCCTACGATGTGAGCAGGTTACATTTGCGTCCCCCGAAGAGCAAGCCCTACGGCTATTTGGCTGTCCAAGAGCGAGTCCCTCAATTCAGAAGGTTTATTGACAAGTTGGACTCGGAAACAAAAACAAGAATTCAGCGAATCGGTTACAGCTTGGGAGCTCAAGATTGAACAGCGAATAGGGGATCCTCCAGGATGAGTTCCCCACGCCTGACCATTTCTTCATATAAAGCGACATCGTCCCGATTGTCGATTTCGCCCCACTGTCCATGAGTGCCGAACGTGTCAATCCTGATCCTCTTTCCCTCCAAGAGCCGGCGCAGCAATCCAGTCCCATCCAGGCGATCGCGGCTCCGTACATAGAGCGCACTCAGAATCTCTTCGACCGCGCTCCAGGCCTCAGGCGTGAATTTCAGCAGGCCCATATACTGCCCTTCTATCTCCTCAATGCGCGTGGTCTTGCCGCCAATGTCCAAAAGTTCTCCCGTGGCCGTAATCCGAAAAGTTTCGGCGTCCGCAAGAGGATCGGCGAAGCGCCGGGTCCAAAGGCTACGCCAATCCACGTCATAGCTGACCACTAACTGGCCTGGAGCGGCAGCCAGGCCGTGGACCAATGCGCTCCGATAGAAGATATCGGCATAACTGACGACGACCGGCCCCGAACGCAGCCACTCAGCAGCCGTGGCCATGGACATCACCATATTGGTTTCGGCCCATCGCTCATTGGTGAAATAGCAAAGGCCGGGGAAATCGATCATCTCGGCGCGATACCCGCGAACCACCCCTATCTCGTCCACCCCTCCACGCCGGAGCGCAGCGATTTGACGTTCGATCAGCGGCTTGCCCCCGAGTTCAACCAGGCATTTTGGGCGGTCGTCGCCGAGCTCTCCCATGCGGCTGCCGCGACCGGCTGCGAGAATCAGCCCACGCATCATTCGACCGCGAACACTTCCCGGAACAGCATTACGTCGGCAGGAGAGAACGGAGCCAACCGCTCCGGGTGCCACATAATGCCCGTGATCGGTTTGGCGGAATGGCGAACCGCTTTGACGACACCATCGTCCGCAACCGCCCATACATCGAGCGGCGGCCGCGAATCGAACGCGCCAAAGCGATGATAGCTGTTCGTTTCTTTTTGCTCACCGTGGATTCGAATAGTTTGGTGAGCCGTCACATGGCCCTCCGCGCGGCGTAGCGGGATCGCAAAACGCTGCTGAATCACTTGCATCCCGCGACAGACTCCGAGCACCGGCACGTTCCGCCGCTCAGCTAAATCGAGCAGCGCATTCTCAACGGCGTCGCGCTCGGGAGCATCGCCGCCCAACACCGCAAGATCGTTCCCCCCGGTCAAGATCAATCCGCCAATCCCTGCCTGCTCGCACAAAGCCAGAGCCGCCTCTGGGACGTTGGGGAGCAACACGGGAAGCAGTCCACATGCCATCAGGAATTTAGTCCAGGCTTGATCCAGGCAATCGCGGCGTTCGCCATACCCTGGAACGACCTCCACCCGCTGCGTGACCGCGACGGGTTTCACGCGATGACCAGAACCTTCTCGTTCGTGCAATCGATCGACAATTTCCGTCCCGATTGCCACACCCGGAACAGCGCCTCGCCCGCACCAATAACAGCGGGTATGCCAAGCTCTCCTGCGCGAATCGCCATGTGCGAATTGGCGCCGCCGAACTGGGTGACGAATCCGCTGATGCCGCGGCTGAAGATCCAGTCAAAGCCGGGGTCTGCACTTGGAACGAAAAGAATCCGTCCCGCGAAGCTCTCCGCCGCGTCGCTAAGCGAAGCAACCGGCGCGGTGACGCTCTTTTGGGTAACGAAATTAGGCCGGCTGCTTGGAAGGTGAAACGCGAACACTTCATCGGGTGACGCGATAATCGGCGGAAGCACAACACGGCGCGCAAGCGCGTGACGCTCTCTGCCTCGCTTGACACTCTCCCGCAATGCCTCGCTCACCGAAGCGCTTTCGCTATACAGCGTACGGATGACATCGTAATTTAGAAATGCGCAATCCTCCGCTGAAAGGCCATGATCTTTCCCGAGCTGCTTAATCAGCATGAGCGCATCGCTCAAGCTTCGAGTGAACACGAATTTCGCGTATTCGCGGCCCTCAATGCCGGCCGTGATGAACGCCATCAAACTCGACGCGTCCATCTCGAGTTCCTGTTCCTTCAGCAGATGCTCGATGCGACGCAACTGCTCGATCGATAGCTCAAAAGTTGCCGGCGCAGTTGCTGCAGACCGGGGGCCCGACCAGTCGAAATAAAGATCGGGCGCTTCGTCATAGCGCGGCGACAGAATGTCGTAGGTCCCTGGCCGGAGATGGCCGTAGCGCGCCAGGAACTCCGTCTTAGTCAATTGCGCGAAATCCCGGCCAATCCGTGACCCGACGGTATCGACACTCGCCATGAATGCCGCGCTCTCTTGGGCATTGAGAACGCCCATCTCGACGAACGATTGCATCAACTGGACCGCCATGAATCCCGCTCGCGCGAGACCGGCGAAGGGCAGCGTGCCGTATCGCTTGCAGTCTTCGAGCAGCCAGTAAATGCGGCTGATCTTGTCCAGGTTCGCATCGCGGATGGTTGAGACTCGCTCAGCCAAAATCTCGATCTTCGCGCGATCCAGCCGCCACAGCGCCGCCTCGCCATGCACGATGCGATTCGTAAGGCGGCGTAACGCGTGCGTCAACTCGGCTAAATCCGCTGCGGAAAATCCGTACCCGGCAAGCCGGCCGATGCGCTTCGGCAAATCGAGCGTGTAGCAGGAGAAGATGATCTCGAATTCGACCTTGTCATGGAGATGCGGCTCGGAGATGAGGCGATCGATGTAGTAATTCACGAGACGCCCTGCGAGATCTTCAGGCACATCCCGTGGCACGAACGAGTTGAAGCTCACGCGCACGTCGACATAGGGTAGCCCGTGAAGGCTGACCAGCAGCGGAAAACTGCGAAGATTCTGATATCCGTAGTTGTCGCGCTGATAGGCCCAGATTGCGTCTGTGATCAGCTCACGATAGAGCGACAACGAAATGGGCCAAGGCCGCAGCCCGATCATTTCAGCCGGATTCCAGTCCGGCATCACTCCGAAGACCGCCCGGCTCCCGTGCAGGTAGGGATGCGGACGGCTGAGCAGCGCGATCTTGCGCGCCATATCGTCGAGCGCAGCCTCCAGCTTCGCGCCCACTCCGGGCTCGTGATCGACTGTCAGCCGCCGAACTTGCAACAGAAACAGCTGCCCGTCGGCAGTCGCCGCGAATTCCACATCGATGGCGTCGCACTGCAGAAGGGTTTCAAGCTCGCTCGCCAGAGCAATCACGGCGCGCTAGAGACGCCGGGCAGGCATCAGGCCGCGATTTGAGACAAATAAAGGTCTTGAGATCGTCGCCTGCGCCGGCGGTCACGCGGTTGGTTAACCCGGAACGATCGTCGTAATTAATGATGAAATAGGGGCCGCCGGTTGGACTGCGCGTGAAGACCACCCCAGCCATCGCCACCTTGTCAAGCATGGGCTGGACGAAAATCTGATCGTCATCGCTTCCCTCGTGCGCGAACGACTCAATCACCTGCTCGATCGCCCGAACAACCGCTGCCTCGCCCACCACGCCGAGTACAGAATCGTACTTCCCCGCCTGGGATTTCCTCGCAGCGCCGTCCTCGTCTCGTGCGCTGCTGCGTACGATAACCCGCCCTGAGCCCCAGGCTTCCGTAGTAATCGCCGCGAGCACTCGATCAGGCTCCCAGCGCCAATCGCGGACCGAGAATCGCACCTGGGGCAGCACACGCGCGCTACGTAGCACCGGCGCCACTGCTTCGAGAGATTCTGCCTTCGTCTTGAATTCAATAGCCCGCGCCGTGTGCTCTCTTTTCCATACGGCGCATGCCGTCAGTACGCGCTCAAGAGCCAAGTCAAGATCGACCGCCCCATAATTGTCGATAATCAGATCCGGTGCTTCCGGAACCTCCTGCGGGATATCAACGCCGACCGCATGGCCATTCTGGGCCGCGGCGTAGACGCCCTTATAATCCCGCCGCCGCAGCTCCTCTAACGGCACCCGAAGGTAAATCTCGAAATAGCCGGGAATGTTTGCGCGGTTCCAATGATGTATTTCGTGAAACAACGAGATGGTTGCGCAGACCACGTCTGTGCCCTGTTCAGCAAGCAGCCTGCAGAGCCGCGCATTGCGCATCGCAGATTTCCGCCGGTCGCCTGCGCTGTAGCCAAGATCTTCAGAAATCGCTCCACGCAGTGCATCGCCATCCAGGAACACGACGGAATGCCCGGCTGCACGTAGCCAAGTGCATAATCTCTGTCCCAAGGTGGTTTTGCCCGCGCCGGATAGCCCGGTAATCCAGAACACGCGCCCGGGTGAAGTCTCGCGCTTTGCTTCAGTCTCGGTCCCGGCCTTTGTCGTATCCGGCAACATCGAAGTTGTATTGTACTGGTAAGAAAAAGTTCACTCGCAATTCTTTGGTAATAGAGGCGCTGATGGCAAGTTACGGGCGATCTATGCGGCCGTGCGGCTGCGATTCACCGTGACAGCCGTTATCATCAAAGAGGCGGCGCACAGAGCATCGGTTGGTGACAGTTTGCGCAGAGTAGACATGTCTCCAAAGCCTATACATCCTTTACAAAAGATCATCGCCAATCGAATCGTCATCATCGACGGAGCGATGGGGACCACCATTCGCACCTACGGGATGAAGGAAGCCGACATCCGCGGAGATCGCTTCACAAATTCGAGAAAAGATCTTCTGAACAACGGCGATCTCTTCTCGCTCACCCAGCCGCGGATGATCTGCGACATTCACCGGCGATTTTTGGAAGCCGGAGCAGACATAATCGAGACCAACACCTTCGGCGCGACGAGCATCGCTCAGAGTGAGTTCTTTGTCGATGATCCTCGCGAACACGGCGGCCGTAAAGACCCAGCGTTCTATCAGGGCGTTATCGAAAGTCCCACCCTCAGCCAATTAGCGTGGGAAATCAATCACAGCTCCGCGCAGCAATGCCGCGAATGGGCAGACCGCGTCGCTAACGCGACATCACGGCCAAGATTTGTCGCCGGCGCCATGGGCCCGTTAACCGTTTCTCTTTCCAACTCGCCCGATGCTGACGATCCCGGTTTTCGGGTGGTCACATTCGACCAGGTGAAAACGGCGTACGCCGAACAAGTGCGGGCTCTCATCGCTGGCGGTGTCGACGTTCTACTCGTAGAAACCATCTTCGATTCGTTGAATGCCAAGGCGGCCCTCGTCGCCATCCGCGAAGTATTCGATCAGGATGGGAAAGAGCTTCCCGTGATGATTTCAGCCGCCGTGGGCCGCGGCGGCGAGACCATGATCTCCGCCCAGACCGTGGAAGCGTTTTGGGATGCGGTGGAGCACATCAATCCTCTGTCCATCGGTCTCAATTGTTCGCTCGGGCCGGATCTGATGTATCCGTTCCTCGAAGAGCTCGCCCAGAAATCAACGGCGGCCATTTCGTGTTATCCCAATGCGGGTCTACCCAATCCGCTTTCACCGACCGGTTTCGATCTGCAACCGGCTGACATGGCGCGCTATCTCAAAGGCTTCGCCGAGGGAGGGCTCATCAACATTGCCGGCGGATGCTGCGGAAACACTCCGGAGCACATCGCCGCAATTGCAAAAGCGCTGACCGGTCAGCCGGCACGTGGCCGAAGTCAGGTAGCAATTCCGGATGCTGCCTCCCCGGAAACACTTCCCTTGCGGCTTTCGGGATCGCAGCCCTTCACCCAGCAGCCGGGTGTTTACATCATGATTGGCGAGCGGACAAACGTCGCAGGTTCGCCCAAATTCGCCAAGTTCATCAAAGCGGGCAAATACGAAGAAGCTGTCAGTATCGCGCGCCAGCAGGTAGAAAACGGCGCAAACGTCATCGACATCTGTATGGATGAAGGCATGATCGATGGCGTCGCCGCAATGACGCGCTTTGTTCAACTCCTTGCTAGTGAGCCCGAAGTGGCGAAAGTACCGTTCATGGTGGATTCCTCCAAATGGGAAGTCATCGAAGCCGGACTAAAGTGCATGCAAGGCAAGGGAATTGTGAATTCAATTTCCTTGAAGGAAGGCGAGGAGAAATTTCGTCAGAATGCCAGGACGGTCCTGAAGTACGGCGCGGCCGTAGTGGTGATGGCGTTCGACGAACAAGGTCAAGCCGCAACCTATGAAGACAAAATTCGGATCTGCGAGCGAGCGTATCGAATTCTCGTCGATGAAATCGGATTCCCTCCCGAAGACATCATCTTCGATCCGAATATCCTCACGGTCGCGACGGGCATGGAGGAGCACAACAACTACGCAGTCGATTACATCAACGCTACTCGTTGGATTAAGCAAAATCTTCCGCACGCCAAGGTAAGCGGCGGCGTATCGAATATCTCATTCAGCTTCCGGGGCAACAACAAAGTCCGGGAAGCAATGCATTCCGCGTTTCTGTATCACGCCATCGCTGCCGGAATGGACATGGGCATCGTTAACGCGGGCATGCTCGAGGTCTACGAGGAGATTGAGCCCGAGCTGAAGACGCTGGTCGAAGATGTCCTCTGGAACAGGCGTCCGGATGCGACCGAACGCCTGGTAGATTTCGGAGAAAAAATAAAAGCTGCGAGCGCAGGCAATGCGGCTGGAACGGAAAAGAAAACCGAAGAGTGGCGGCTCGGAACCGTGGAACAGCGCCTCTCGCACGCGCTGGTCAAAGGTATCGACACCTATATTGACCAGGACACCGAAGAAGCCCGCGTCAAGTTGGGCCGTCCGCTCGCTGTAATCGAAGGGCCGCTGATGGACGGGATGGGCGTCGTCGGTGACCTCTTTGGCGCCGGCAAAATGTTTTTGCCTCAAGTCGTAAAGTCGGCTCGCGTCATGAAAAAGGCGGTCGCATACCTGACCCCTTTTATGGAAGCCGAGAAAGCCTCCATGGCTGCGGCTGGACAGACCGTAAAGACCCAGGGGAAAATCGTGCTCGCGACCGTCAAGGGCGATGTGCACGATATCGGAAAGAACATTGTCGGCGTCGTGCTCGCCTGCAATAACTATGAAGTTATCGACATGGGCGTGATGGTCCCGTGCGAAAAGATTCTCGAACGCGCCAAGCAAGAACAGGCTGACGTGATCGGCCTCAGCGGCCTTATCACGCCCTCGCTGGACGAGATGGTGCACGTTGCGCGCGAAATGCAGCGGAACGGCTTCAAGCTGCCTCTTCTCATCGGTGGCGCGACTACCAGCCGTGCTCATACCGCCATCAAAATCGCGCCGCATTACAGCGAACCCGTGGTTCATGTGCTGGACGCGAGCCGCGCAGTTCCTGTGACCACCAGCCTCCTGAGCGTAGATCGCAAGGCAGCATTTGTCGAGCAACATTCTGCTGCATACGAAGCGCTTCGAAAATCGCATACTGCACCGCGTCTGAGTTCCGTCTCATTGAATGAAGCTCGAAGCAGGCGCACGCCTATCGTCTGGCGCGCGGAAGATATCGCCGTTCCGGCATTCACTGGAATACGCGCATTGGATAACTTCCCGTTGGAGGAACTTCGCCATTACATCGATTGGAGTCCGCTGTTCCACACCTGGGGTTTGAAAGGGATTTATCCCCGGATATTCGACAACGAAAATTATGGTGCGCAGGCGCGCCAGATTTTTGAGGATGCAAACGAGCTTCTGGACGAAGTAATCGAAAAGAACCTCATTACCGCGCGAGGAGTTTACGGATTGTTTCCTGCGAATTCTGTAGGAGACGATATCCAGCTCTACACCGATCCTTCCCGCACAAACATTCTGGAGCGATTTCATTTTCTCCGGCAGCAGGTCAATCGCGATGGCGACAAGCCGTGCCGGTCGCTTGCTGATTTCATCGCCCCCGTAGATACCGGATTTCAGGATTATATTGGCGCATTCGCGGTAACCAGCGGGATTCATCTAAAGGAACTCTGCGATTCGTTTCGCGCTAAGCACGATGATTACAGCGCAATCATGGCCGAGGCCGTGGCAGACCGTCTGGCGGAAGCCTTCGCCGAGTGTCTGCACAAACGAGTGCGTCGGGAATGGGGTTACGGCTGCACGGAAAATCTGAGTAATGAGGATCTGATTCACGAGAAATATCGAGGAATACGGCCCGCTCCCGGCTATCCGGCTTGCCCGGACCATACCGAGAAGGGCACGATCTGGCGCTTGCTGGATGTCGAGGCAAACACGGGAATGAGAATCACGGAATCGTTTGCCATGTGGCCGGGTTCGAGCGTCAGCGGCATGTATTTCGCGCATCCCGAATCACGCTACTTCAGCCTCGGAAAAATTGAGCGCGACCAGGTGCTCGACTATCATCAGCGCAAAGGCATGAGCGTCGCGGAAGTGGAGCGATGGCTTAGCCCGAATCTCAATTACGAACCGGCGCCGCAACAACCGTAACTGACTTCTGCTATCGCACCTTTGCCGATCAAACCGCGTTCTTCACTTTTGCTGTTGCTTCCGCTCCCCTGACGGGAAGGCCTGCGTCGTTCAGCAATCCGATCTGCTTCAAGACCGATGCCTGATCCCAGTAGATGTGTTCGTGCGCTAATTTGCCATCGCGAAAGTGAACAATGGCGACCAAAGCGATCTCAACTTTCTTGTTCGTGGGCGCAATACCAGGCAACATCCACGGCATTTCCCGGGTATGCGTGAACGAAAAGATCATTTCATCAACCAGCTGGTCGCTTCCGATGGTGCGAGAAATAGGTGTGAGTGTCGTATCCGGCGGCATTCTCGGTATGAAGTCTTCCGAATAAAACCGCCGCAGTTCCTGTTTGCCCGCACCTCCGGTCATCACAGGTATATGGTTGACGTAAGCTTCGTCGATCATTGTGGCGAGCGTGGCCTCTACATCTCGCGTCACAAACTCGTCCCGCGTGTGCTCTTCCCAGATCTTGTCTAAAGTCATCTGATGTGACATTGTCAGTGATTTTAGCGGGCGCGCGGCGGGTGCATTCCGCGCGCCGATGGAAGGTCTAAGCCGATCAATTGAGTTCCGGGACCGGCTTCTTGCATTTCATTCACTTAACGTGTAATTCACAATCACCGTCGTCACAATCTCAACGGGATTTCCGTTTAGCAAGGTCGGTCGGTAGCGCCACTGCCGTACACCCTCCAAAGCGCTGTTAGACAAGTCGTCGCTGGGCGAGGACACCACTCGAAGTTCCACCGGAACCCCATCCTTCGAAATCACTGCTTCTAACTCCACGGTCCCTTGAACCCGGGCGTCTTTTGCGGCTACCGGATAAATCGGCTGAACCTTCTTGATTAAATTGCTTTCCGCAACCTGTCCGCGGACACGAATCCTCTTCTCGCCGCCTTGATCAGTGGCGGCAATCACGTTGTCCGGTACCGCGTAGCCGCCTTCGTTGGGCATCGTGAAATCGCGATCGATGGCTCGATTCCGCTTTAACGTCAAATTCCCGAAGGATCGAAGCGAACCCGGGCTTCTGAATGCTCAAAATGTACTGTCCGGCATCATCGCCGCTGAAACTGAACTTCCCGTCGGACCCGGTGACTGCCTCCTGCTTTGCAGCGGTGTCGGGATTTGTCACCGTGACGTTCGCGTCTGCGACCGCGGCTCCACTTGTGTCATGAACTGTGCCGCTTATTGTGGCGGCCGATAGCCCTGCCGAAGCCAGCAAGGCTGGAAAAAATGCTCGTTTCATACTCGAACCTCCAAATGCATTCCATTTTTCATGGGGACCCGCGGTAATACTTGAAGCGGCTACTGCGCCGGCCCCCAAAATCACACCCAATACGCAAGTCATCGCCGGTCGCGGCAAAATACTTCGCGGGTATAGAACCGCCCGTACTCGCGCCTCCAGCTCGCTCCACTGAACCATTGCGATAGCCGCCGCCGGCATTCGCAAATCCCGACCGGCACTCTTTGCGATCGCTAATAGTTCAGAGGCATACTCTGACGCCAGAACTCCCGAGCGGATCGCTTCTGCGTCACAAGCGAACTCGCTCTCGGTCCGCAGCTTCCGCCGCGCCACCCAAGCCAGAGGCTGAAACCACCACAGCGCAGCGATGATGTGGGCGGCAAGCTGAGTCGCCACGTCGCGACGGCGAATATGAGCGCGCTCGTGCAACAGAACCATTTGCCAGCGCGACGCATTCCAATTCTCAGCCTCAGCCGGCAGCAAAATCAGAGGCCTCACGATCCCGCATGTCATCGGAACCCGCAACTTATCCGAGATCACAATTTCGTCGTCGAACCGTTTGCCTGCGCGAGCTATCCTTCGAACTGAGATAGCGCCAGCCACCAGCGGTATTGAGGACAGAAACGCACCCGCCATCCACACCACGAAAAGCCAGTTCAAGCCGGGACGGACCGGATTCGCGCCAGTTCTCGACGAGACCTCCACAATGGTGACCACACCTTTTTGAGCGCGCCCAGGCTTTGATCGTGAAAGACGAATTTCGGGGAGCGCCGCCACCAGCAGCGGAAGGAGCGCGAGCAGCGTCAGCGACGACAGCACCAAGCGATACCGCGCCGCCGGCCTTGCCTTGTGCATTAATCTGAAAACTACTCCCGCCGCAACCAGCAGCACCGTTGAACGGGCCAGCAATTCCCACCAGAAGGAGATGTTCATCAACGACCCTCCTTGCGGGCCTTCTCAATTAAGGCGGCGAGCCGGTCGAAATCTTCCGTCCTTAGATCCTGTGCTGTCACGTTCAGTAAGGTAGCCACGGCCTGTTCCGTCGAACCATCAAAAAACGTCTCGACCACATGTTTCAAGGCGGATTTCCGAGCCTTGTCACGCGGCACAACCGGCATGTACACATAGCGCAGGTCCTCGGCTTCGTGGCGGATGTGCTTTTTCTCCTCGAGCACGCGCAACATCGCGCGGATCGCTGAATTTCCCGGAGGATCTGGCAACTCCGCCATAATCTCCGCGGCCGTGGCGCGCCCCTTTCGGTAGAGCACATCCATGATTTGCCGCTCACGCCGGCTGAGCTTATGTTGCGGAAGTAGCACCTTGTTAGGAAAATAGCACCATCGCGCAAAACTGTCAACGAGAACTTTCGCCGGTCTGCCTTCCGCGATACGGAAGCACTACCGGTACTAACCTGTGCTCTCTCGTTATTTACTGAGCTTCGCGCCTTAGACGGGTTGCTAATTCCTGAAGTCAGCAGGATGGGCTTCGCCAAGACGCGCGAGAGGATGGCCAAAGATTTCACGGGGGAGCTAGCGGTTTGGGATGCTACAATCGCGCGGCGGTGGTTGTTCAGAAAGAATCATGATCACCATTACAGGCGCAACCGGAAGAACGGGCAGTGCGGCAGCTCGAGACTTGCTCTCGAAGGGCGAGAAGATTCGGGTCGTCGGACGCGACGCGAAGAAGCTTCAGCCGCTGGTGCAACGCGGCGCGGACGCGTCCGTTGGCAAGATCGAGGAGCCAGCATTTCTGGCGAAGGCCTTTGATAAAGCATCGGCTGTTTACCTTGTCGTGCCCGAAGATACTTCTCAAGAGGATTTGAGGGCGCATCAGGAGCGCGTCACGGATTGCCGCCGCCATTTCCCGCGCCCGTGTTCCGTACGTCGTGGCGCTCAGCAGCCTCGGTGCGCAACATTCCCAAGGGACGGGTCCAATTGTTGGTCTGCATAATATGGAGCAAAAAATCAGCCGCGTTTCCGGCTTGCACGTCTTGTACTTGCGCCCCGGATATTTCATGGAAAATCTACTCCTCAGCGTCGCTCCCCTGTGCTCGACGGGAGTGCTTTCAGGCGGTTTGGAAGGCGGCGTCCAGATGCCTTGGATCGCTACAAAGGACATAGGGGCATATGCCGCCAAACGTCTTCTCTGTCGCGATTTTTCTGACACATCGGTTCAGGAGCTGCATGGCCAACGCGATCTCTCGATGCAAGAAGCGGCGGCCATCGTGAGCAAGGCAATCGGCAAGCCGGAAGTGAGATACCAGCAACTTCCGATGCCGATCCTCGAAACTACCCTTCTGCAGACGGGATTGCCGAAGCCTACTGTGGCCTTGCTGGTTGAAATGTGGAACGGCGCAAATGCGGGCCTCATCGCGCCTCAAGAAATTAGGTCGTCAAAAAATACCACCTCTACAACGCTGGAGTCTTTTGCCGCCGAAGTTTTTGCGCCTGCATACCAGGACTTTTGCAGATCCTGACATCAGCAAAGTGTTGACGTTCGGAATAACTCCTGTGTGGACGGTTACTCTTCCATTAGGGCCGGCAACCCCGGCGGAGACTCGTTCAATTGCCGGTTTGCCCGTGTCACGGGATGGTTAGCCCGTCGTTCGGGAGCTATCCGGAAACTTCGGTCCGAAGCATCAGTAAACCCTTCGCGACAGGACAGGGGCTAAGGGGTTGAGAGACAAAGAACACGTCTGATTCTTACTTGCGCTTGGCAAACACAACCTTTCAAGATCTGTAAATCCTTTGCAAGCCCGCAGGGACCTCTAAGACGGCAGGCCGATGCGTCGCAGGAGATCCTCAAAGCGGGGATCCGAACGCAGGCTGTCGAAATGGGGCTGCGGCAGCTCCTGAATCCGCATTACGCGTTGCTGATACGCCTTTTCCAGCCATTCGAAGGCGGAATCTTTATCGCCGAGCCCCGTGTAGACAAGAGCAATGTCCAGCGGCGAGACGTAACTTTTCTTAGAAAGCACCTTGAGATCGTCGAGCGTGCTCAGCGCCTTCGCCCGTTCGCCGTCCAAGGCGTAGGCATGAGCTAATAACGCCCGATAGAGCGGTGCGCCCGAAAGACTCACGGCCTTCTCAAGTCTTGCAATCGCCTCTGGAAACTCGCGCTTTTGCTCCAGAGCAAACGCCAGAAACCAATACGTATTCGGGTAGTTGGGCTCGAGTTCAAGGGCCTTTTGACAGGCGGCAATAGCTTCGTCATACTTTCGGGCCCGGTAAAGAATCATTCCCAGAGAGGCGGATAGCTTCGCTGAGATCGGGTCAAGTTCGCGAGCCCGTCGCGCTTCCGCGATCGCTTCCTCTGCCCGCCCCATCTTGGACAAGTAATCGGAGTACCATGCATGTGTTAACGAAGAGCTCGGGTTCAGTTCGAGAGCTCGTCTGTACTCCGCTTCCGCCGCCGGCCAATTCCACTCGTACCCTTTCTTGATATCCGCCAGCGCGTTGTGGGCTTCGGCAATGGTTTGGTCGAGCGCCAGAGCCGTCATCGCTGCCGCCTGTGCCTTGGGGTATACCTCTTTCGGTGGGCGGAGGCCAAATATTCCGAGGTACACGAACGACTGGGAGAGCCCTGCATAAGCTTGTGCGTAACCAGCGTCAAACTGAATTGCCTGAGTGAAGAGCTCAATGCTCTTATCCAAGCCCTCCGTCCCCTTGTTCAAGAAAAAGTATCCCTTCAGATACGCTTCAAACGCTTGAGCATTTACAGGACGGGCCCGCGCGAGGCTCGCGTGCTCTTCGGGCGTCAGCTTGATTCTTATTTGGCCGGCAATGGCCTGTGCCACTTCGCCCTGTAATGTAAGGACGTCGCCCATGTTGCGCTCATACTTTTCGGACCAAAGGTGCGAGTCATCCCAAGCCTGGATTAACTGCACCGTAATTCGTACGTTTTGATCTGAGCGCACAACCGCTCCCTCTACGACAGCCGCCACGCCCAGTTCGCGGGCAATCACCGGCAGAGGCTTTACGCTGCCTTTGTAGTGCATAGTTGAGGTGCGCGAGATTACCCGCAACGAGCTGATTTTGGCGATTTCGGTGATCAATTCGTCCGTCATGCCATCTGCAAAGTACTCCTGCGCAGGGTCACCAGAGAGGTTCTCAAGCGGCAATACGGCCACTGATTCAATCCGCGGTTCGGCGCGCGTCAACAAAACACGGTCCCGTACTCCGCCAAAGTTGGCTCCGATAGACACCAATGAAATTGCCAAGATCGCACCTGCCGACGCGAGTAGCCACCGCTTTCGCAGAGACATCCCGGAGGCTGATCCCAGGGCTGAGCCCTCAGGTGAGTGGACAGGGGAACCCGTCCTTACAGTCTCGACCGGTGCAATAAAGCGATAACCACGCCGAGGGAGCGTCTCGATGAACCGTGGACTGTCTGCCCCGTCCCCGAGTGATTCGCGGAGCCTGTTAGTTGCTCTGTTCAGGCCGCGATCGAAGTCGACAAAAGTGTCCGCCGGCCAAAGCCTCCTCTGGATCTCTTCCCGTGTTACGACCTCACCGGGACGTTCCAGCAGCATCGCCAGAATCTGGAAAGGCTGCTCTTGTACCTTGACCCTGAACCCCTGCCTGCGTAATTCGCCAGCCTGAAGGTCAACCTCAAAGATCCCAAAACGAATTGGCGGCTGCTTGACGTCTTCCATGGGTCTTGGGAACAACAATATACCACTTTGCTCTATCCGAATAGAGCCGGTTCTCCGGGATCTCGTCTTGCAGCCTACTGATTCTGAGCCAGTTCTCAAGGGGCAAATTCATTACGCGAGGGGGATCTCTCCGCGCTTGAATTATCAGACCGGCCGGATCATAGTTCGCCCATGGACCTAAAAGGAGGTCACATGAAAAATGTAGATTTGAAGATTTCTGGTCGGCTTCTTATGGCCTCGACCCTTTTGCTCGGACTGAATGTCATGGCCGCCGCTGCTGATAACAACGGCTGTAGCAATGCCACGCTCAAGGGCGACTATGGTTTTACAATCCTGGGAGACCAGCCTAATCCCGATGGCACCAGAAGCCCGGTAAAAGGGATAGCCATTACGCACTTTGACGGGGCTGGCAAGCTCACGCAGAGGGATTTCGTCGTGACCGACGGGGTGCCCGGGGCCGACACCGGCGATTCCCACACGGGATTTCATTTCACTACGGGTGAGACCGGCACATACAACGTGAACCCGGATTGCACGGGCAGTGCCGAGATCGATCTGAACGTGCCTGTTCCGTTCGGGTCAAAAGGGGTCATTAAACTCATGCTCGTTGTGACCAATCGGGGCCGCGCAATCCACACTGTCGTTTCTGAATTCACTCCTCCGGGAGCCATGGTGCCCGTGTTAAACACGACGCGTAGCGACGCGTGGAAGATCGAATCGGATCCCGATCACGACTAGACCACACGGAACTTAGGCGACGGCATCGAACCAGCAGCAAACTCATGATCGGCGAGGAGCCCTAATCGGCAGCCGAGGAAATGGCTCGGAAATGGAGACTCCTCCCGTCTTTTTCAAATTGCGAAAGACGCGGCCAATCGACGCATGCTGGTTAACGACACGCGGTTGATCGACGCACTCACAGTCCCGGTGCTCCTGAAGGATATCGGTCTAGCCCCGGTAGCACGCAGCATTAGTCTCTCCTTACGGCGGCATCAACATGGTCGCTACGACGATCAGTGCTGAGAGAAACGAACTTCACATTGATACGCCGGGACCTACGACGGAAAAGAATATGCCGCCACCGGCAATCCAATCATCGGCACGGACGAAAAAGGCGTGGCATACAACAACGCGCTGGTACTTCGCGAGCGATAGATCGGGAGGTCCATGGCTCCCAGGTGTCGGCGCAAGATGTGGTCATCAGCCCAGATGCGGTCGAGTGCGGCGATGTCGCTGTTTAATTGGGCCTGGATGAGATTGTTGTGAAGTTCCTGGATTTCTTCTTCCGTCTTGCCACTTGGGCCACCGGCTTTCTCAGCCTTTGATTGACCTACGGGCCACGCAGTTGCGCCAATCACGCGAACGATCCGGAGAGAATTCCTAAACCGCTTTTGCCGCCACATGGGAGCGGCCAAGTAACTTAAGCCAAACGGGCCAAATAATTAGACAGGTGCCGGCGGCAGTTTAGTCTTGCGAATCGGGAAAATCAGAAATACTTGGCATGATCTTGTTGCCTGTCACTTACGTTTCTCCTGATCAGGAGATCGCGCAGCCGCGCGGCTCAGTGACTGTGCAAAGGCGCAAGACTGTCAACGAGAACTTTCGCGGGTCTGCCTTCCGCGATACGGAAGCAATGAAGCGATAGCTTCGCCGCCTTAGACGGGTTGCTAATTCCTGAAGTCAGCAGAATGGGGCTTCGCCAAGACGCGCGAGATCATGGCCAAAGATTTCACCGGGGAGCTAGCGGTTTGGGATGCTACAATCGCGCGGCGGTGGTTGTTCAGAAAGAATCATGATCATCATTACAGGCGCAACCGGAAGAACGGGCAGTGCGGCAGCTCGAGACTTGCTCTCGAAGGGCGAGAAGATTCGGGTCGTCGGACGCGACGCGAAGAAGCTTCAGCCGCTGGTGCAACGCGGCGCGGACGCGTCCGTTGGCAACATCGGCATTTCTAACGAAGGCCTTTGATGAAGCATCGGCTGTTTACCTTGTTGTGCCCGAAGATACTTCTCAAGAGGATTTGAGGGCGCATCAGGAGCGCGTCACGGATTCCTTCGCCGCCGCCATTTCCCGCGCCCGTGTTCCGTACGTCGTGGCGCCCAGCAGCGTCGGCGCGCAACATGCACAAGGGACGGGTCCAATTGTTGGTCTGCATAACATGGAGCAAAAAATCAGCGGCATCTCCGGCTTGCATGCCTTGTACTTGCGCCCCGGATATTTCATGGAAAATCTACTCTTCAGCGTCGCTCCCCTGTGCTCGACGGGAGTGCTTTCAGGCGGTTTGGAAGGCGACGTCCAGATGCCTTGGATCGCTACGACGGACATAGGGGCATATGCCGCCAAACGTCTTCTCTCTCGCGATTTTTCTGACACATCGGTTCAGGAACTGCATGGCCAACGCGATCTCTCGATGCAAGAAGCGGCGGCCATCGTGGGCCAGGCAATCGGCAAGCCGGAAGTGAGATACCAGCAACTTCCGATGGCGATCCTCGAAACTACCCTTCTGCAGGCTGGATTGCCGAAGCGTACTGTGGCCCTGCTGGTTGAAATGTGGAACGGCGCAAATGCGGGCCTCATCGCTCGTCAAGAAACTAGGTCGTCAAAAAAATACCACCTCGACAACGCTGGAGTCTTTTGCCGCCGAAGTTTTTGCGCCTGCATACCAGCACTTTTGCAGATCCTGACATCAGCGAAGTGTTGACGTTCGGAATAACTCCTGTGTGGTCGGTTACTCTTCCATTGGGGCCGGCAACCCGGCGGAAGACTCTTTCAATTGACGGTTAGCCCGTCATTCGGCCCTATGCGGAAACTTCGCTGGATGTCGGTAAACCCTTGGCGACCACAGTGGACTTATTTTCCGCAGCGTGTCTTTTTGTAGGCAGTTCTCACCGTAGCCGACAACCTGTCCGAGTAGAGTGGCGATCAGTTGATTGACGCATTCTCTTAATGAGGACTCAGTCTGGATGTCTGGCAAGGACGCGATAGTCGTCCACACTGACGTAGTCCGTTTTGCGGACAGCACTTATGCCAGCCTAAAAATACTCACCTCGAACTTTCCGTGGCCGCCAGTGACTCCATCCTGGACAGCTCAATGCGCATGCGCCGAGCCTGCTCCCGATCAATTGGGATGCCCGCGACCGTAGCGCGAATCCAACTGGCTCTGTCCCAGCGTGCGCGCATGAGGCCCGTCGGCGAGTGTTCGTTGGACCGTAACAGTAGATGTCCGAGTTCGTGGGCCATCGAGTAGGCGAGGACTTTGCTGAACGGTGCCAAACTCTGGTATGTCACGCCCTCACAGTGATCGATAAATATTGTTGAGTCAATGCCGAATGCAGCACACGGCAGCGAGTATCCAAGGGTTCCGGTGGTGACGCCCTGCGGGGCGTGCCGCAGCAATTGGAAGCGCAACTCGCGCGCATGCCTGGCCATCTTGCAACCTGCCGGCGATGTGTTGTTAGCGGACTGATCCGTAATTAAGGATGCACGATCGTCGAGTGCCCCCTCGGCCCAATGCACCTCTATTTCAGCTTCGGCGAAGATCCTGGTTACTTCACCCTCGGCTCGGGACAAATCGCGCCTTGGAACACGGGCGAGGTTAAAAACACGGATTTGGACCTGTCGCTTCGCTGTTGCGCCGTTCCGATGCGCCGAATCGGCCTGTGAACCGAGCGACGCTGATACGCATGCACTTGCCAACGCAGCCGCTAAAACAAATCGGACCTTTGCCTTGAACATCCCGGCCATCTCCAGTGGCGAGATCAAAGTAAGCCCAGGCAGCCGCTGTCTCCAGCGTCTGGAGAACGTCAGGGCGACAAATGCACATCATCGAGTAAATTGCTGTGAGCAAAGGGTTTGTAGGGAGAAGTGATTTCCAAACACCGCGTGCTGTGACGACATTATCAGTGCTAAACTCATGTCACCTGTGGGACAGTCGGCCAGTGCGCCCGCGAGATATCGTTTCGGCACCTTCGAGCTCGATCGAGGGGCCGCCGAACTGCGGAAGTGCGGCATTCGGATCAAACTTCAAGAGCAGCCATACCGTATCCTTTGTCTCTTGCTCGACAACCCGGGCGCGGTAATTACACGGGATATTCTTTGCGCCGCCCTCTGGCCGGAGGACACGTTTGTCGAGTTCGAGCGCAGCCTGAACGCTGCGATCGCAAAGCTGCGGCAGACGCTCGGGGACTCGGCTGAGAATCCACGATTCATTGAAACCGTGGCGCGCCGCGGCTACCGATTCATCGCGCCAATCGAAACAATTGCGCTTTCAGAATCAACCGCCGGTGTCGAACTGCAAAGCCCATCGGTTGCCGAAAGCGATCCGGCCACTGTCGCCAATGCGCCGACACCCCAGCCATCGACCAGGGAGCACCATAAGAAACGCTGGATTCTAGGAGGCGCCCTTGCGGCTGTCCTTGTCGCAGTTGCTATCGGGGTCATCCCGCGGCGGCATCCCAGGACTGACACCACTCCCGAGATGACCCGGCTTACGTTCGACTCCGGACTGACTACTGACCCAGCCGCGTCGCCGGACGGAAAGCTACTGGCCTATGCTTCGGACCGCTCCGGAAGCGGGCGACTTCACATCTGGGTGCAGCAGTTCATGCCGAATGGGCAAACTATGCAGTTGACTCGCGGTGATGCTGACGATCATCAACCGGCTTTTTCTCCGGACGGAAGCAAGCTCGCGTTTCGGTCGGAACGCGATGGGGGTGGCATTTATGTCATTCCGGCCATTGGAGGCGAGGCAACCCTGATCGCAAAAGGCGGGCGCGATCCGCGCTTTTCTCCCGACGGGCGGTGGATCGCCTATTGGCAGGCGGCCATGATGGCGGCGCCATTCGTTGCCAGTGCGGGAGCGGTTTACGTCATCCCGAGCGTCGGCGGACCCCCTCAGCCTGTGATATCAGATTTGACCGACGCGGGAGTGCCGGAATGGTCGGAGGACAGTAAACGTCTCATTATGTTTGGCCGCAAGGACGGTTTGCCTCCGCCCGCCGGCGGCTGGAATTGGTGGGTGGTGCCGATCGACGGAGGTCCCGCAACATCCACCGGCGCCTTCGCCCGGCTACGGGAAAAAGGCTTCAATGGCATTGACACATGGGAGATGCCGCGAGTGGCAAATTGGCACAGCAACGAGTTACTCTTCTCCGCTCGACGTGGCGACAGCTCAAATGTGTGGAAGGTCCAGATTGACGGTTCCACTTCGCGAGTGACAGGCGACCCGCAGCGGCTGACGTCCGGTACCGGCTTGGATGCTTATCCCTCTATGACCGCAGATGGCCGTCTCTTGTTTGGGCAATAATATAGTTGACAACTCATCGGTTTCCGGGTATGATTGAAGCATGGAACAGAAGGAACCGGAAACCCTCCAGGAAGCGGTCCTCTACTTCGCCGATCCGAACAACTGCCGCGAATACCTCGTAGCGCATCGTTGGCCGGACGGGGTGACGTGCCCACGCTGCGGGAGCAAAAACGTTCTGTTCCAGCCGAAGTACAACCGCTGGCAGTGCGGCAGCAAGCATGAGCTTCGGCAGTTCACGGCAAAAACCGGCACGATTTTTGAAGACTCCCCGCTCGGCTTAGACAAGTGGCTCATGGCTATGTGGCAAGTTGTGAACTGCAAGAACGGTAATTTCGAGTTACGAGATTCACCGGGCCATTGGAGTAACTCAGAAAACGGCTGGTTCATGGATCATCGAATTCGCCTCGCGCTCGGCATGGCAACACACGAGAAATTTTCAGGCGAGTGCGAAGCAGATGAAACATTCATCGGCGGCAAAGCTCGAAACATGCACCTGAGCAAACGCGCAGCGCCGCATCACAGGGACCGGCCGCGAAGGACAAGACGGCAGTGCTCGGCATCCTGGAGCGCGGCGGGAAGATCCGAACGAAGGTTGTACCGAGCACGCGCAAGCGAACACTGCAAACGGAAGTGAGAGCGCACGTGGAAGCCGGTTCTGCGCTCTACACCGATGCCCTGAAATCCTATGACGGTCTCGCGCAAGAGATACGCGCATGGCGTGATCGATCATGCCGAGCACTATGTTGATGGGCGCGTTCACACGAACGGGCTTGAGAACTTCTGGTCGCTCCTGAAGCGCAGCATCAACGGAACCTACGTGAGTGTTGAGCCGTTCCATTTATTCCGTTATCTCGATGAGCAGAGCGTACCGATTCAACAATCGGAAACTCACCGATGCGGAAAGATTCAGCATTGCGGTATCCGGGATTGTTGGTAAGCGGGTAACCTACGAAGAACTGACCGGCAAAGCCACTAAAGAAGCGTGAACGCTACCGTATCGCAAACCGGAACGGGGAAAGCGGTAGAGCCGTGAACACGCTCTACTACGGCGATAATCTTCAGATTCTCCGGGAACACATCAAGGATGAATCTGTAGACCTCATCTACCTCGATCCTCCGTTCAATTCGAACGCCAACTATAACGTTCTTTTCAAGAGTCCGGCTGGGGAAGCTCACACGCCCAGATTGAAGCATTCGAGGATACTTGGCACTGGACGGATGAAGCCGAGAATGCCTTCGATGAAGTGATGCACAGCGGCAATGCTGATGCCGCTGAATTGCTGCGCGCCATGCGCTCGTTCCTAAAGGAAAACGACATGATGGCGTATTTGGCGATGATGGCTGTCCGGCTTCTGGAGTTGCATCGGGTTTTGAAGGATACAGGAAGCCTCTATCTCCACTGTGACCCGACAGCGAGTCATTATCTGAAACTGATTCTGGATTCAGTCTTCGGAGCTATCAGCGTTTCAGGAACGAAATCATCTGGAAGCGGACATCGGGACGCAAGAGCGTATCTCAATTCGGATAGAATCCACGACGTAACGATTCGATGCTTCTTTACACGAAGAGTGACACGTCAAGATGGAACTCACTCTACTATGCCGCATTCCGATGAATAGATCCAGTTTGCGTACACGACCTAATGCGTCGATACAAACGGGCTATTTCGTGTATCCGATCTTAGTGGTGCAGTGCACAGGACCCGCGCGCGCGTTTGGCGACCGGGTGAGAGATACATGCCACCCTCAGAACGACATTGGAGCAGTTCGACCGGGAACGGAGTTTATCGGCTTTTCACTAAAGACCGACATCATCTTTTCGACTGGACGGTATACCTCGCCTCAAAACTCTATCTAGATCGAGTTAACCGGGAATAATCTGTTATCGATTTGTGGACTGATATATAACCCATTAATTCAGCACGCTCAAGAACGCCTCGGATATCCGACCCAAAAACCACTGGTGCTATTTGAGCGCATTATCGCTGCTTCCAGCAACGAAGGTGATCGTCGTATTGGATCCCTTTTGCGGATGTGGCACCACTATCCACGCGGCCCAGAAGCTCAAGCGCGAATGGATCGGGATCGATATTACGAATCTAGCAATCGCCCTTATTGAAAAGCGCCTTAATGTGCCTTTCCCGGTGTGAGTTTGAGGTTCATGGGACGCCGAAAGATATGGACGGCGCACGGGCGCTTGCCGCAAAAGACAAATACCAGTTTCAATGGTGGGCAGTATCGCTTGTCCAGGCGGTGCCATTTGGTGGTAAGAAAAAAGGCGCCGATAGCGGTATTGACGGCCTTATCTATTTCAAGCCAGATGCTAAAATCACCGAGAAGGGAGTCGTCTCGGTAAAGGGTGGCGATAACATCAATGTCGCAATGGTGCGCGATCTAGCGCATGTGGTGAAGCGGGAAAAAGCCCAGATGGGGTTATTCATTACTCTTGCCGAACCGACTAAACCCATGCTCTCGGAAGCCCTGAAAGAAGGCTTTTACGAAACGCCCTACGGCAAGTATCAGCGCCTTCAGATCATGACTGTAGAGCAACTCCTGAACGGCAAACAGCCGCATATTCCGCTTGTCGATCCATCTGGGTTTAAGAAGGCTGCACGCGAAGCGGATCAAAGCGAGCAGGATGCCTTACCGTTTTAACGATGCGCGCGCTTATTATTCGGCACCCGTGGATAGACCTGATCCTTGCTGGAAAGAAAACTTGGGAGATTCGCGGTTCACGAACCAGTATCCGGGAACCCATCGCACTAATTCCAAGTCGCTCCGCCACCGTCATCGGCGTCTGTGATCTGGTTGATTGCATCGGGCCACTATCGGCGCAGGGATTCCGAAGCAATGCACGAAAGGCCGGAATGCGCCCCGGTGAAGCGCGCCTTGGCTATTACCGAAATACTTACGCTTGGGTCATGGCAAATCCATGCCGTCTGAAAACCCCAGTTCCTTACCAACACCCTAGCGGGGCCGTGATTTGGGTGAAACTGAGCCGTGCGGTCGAGATGGCAATCCTGCGTCAGACTCCGGGACTTTCCGGGATCAAGTGAAGCATCTCTCCATCGTAGGCTGCAATCATCCACTTGACGATTGCGCCCGAAGCCGCTTTCTTCAATCGTGCGATTTCCGGGCCGCTCACGCCAGCGTTTCCGCCCTTCAACTGAATGAGTCGGACATCGAGCGCGTCGGCATTTGTGCGTCCGAGGCGGAAGGCAATCGCGTCGATAATGCCGGTGCGCGGAGCACCCGTCGCGCCTTCAAAAAACGCGATCTTCCATCGGTGCTCTTGGCAGTAGATCCGTAGCGCTTCCTTGCTCGCAGCTTCGGACGCGCGAGCTTTGGCGAACGCGCTCATGCGCCGTCGCGTTTGTGCAGCTTTCACTCCGGCTGCACGCCGTTTGCGCGTTCTCGCTGCCTTCTGTCCTGCTGTTAGCTCTGCCATGACGGGCAAGCATAACACGCCGGTGTTTGTCAGTAAGTGGAATGGAGCTTGATTGTGCCGCTCGTTATCGTCACGACCCACTCTTTCCTGCTATAACAAAGGGGGACAAGCTTCACCGGCAACATTTTCAACAGATATGTTCTGAGAGAAATAGAGCCTCGGTACGCAAAAGCCGCGATGTTACTCGCGGCTTTCTTGTCGTTTCGACTGCGTAAAGAATGTTGGGTCGCACCTTCATTCTAAGCCCGCCGCTGGCCTCCAGTCAAACGATAAACAAGAAAACAACGCTATACGTGTGTCTGCACGAATAGCCAAAGACCGTACGGGAAAGGAGTAGTTGTGTTTTTGTTTATTTGGGACAGGAAGTTCGAGGAAAGCCTGAAGGAAATCGAACCCTGTCCGCATTGCGGAGACCGACTTATGCGAGAAATCGAAAAGCGCTGCTCAGAAGAAATAGCATGTGGTTCGCACGGCTACGGAGCCGTGCGACTGCGGTGGCGATTTCAAAAATTGCTGATGTGGTACTTTGTTTTCGGCTTAACGATCAACGCCCTCGATCTCGCGCATGACCTTGCGCTTCACCAAGGGAAGCGTCGCGCAGCCGCATAAAGCGGATCAGCCTATTTCGAGACCGATCCGCATCCGCTTTTCGCCTCTCCTGATCCAATCCCCGCGTTAGAGATGAAAATCAGCAAGGCGACGCCAGACCTGAATATCATATAAAAATCCAGCCGAGCAATCCGTCCGTGAGCCTTCCTCCCGGACGGCTCGGCGGGGTACGATAGCGGGTAGATGCACCTCGTTCTTATGAATCCGGGAATGCGATGAAACCGCAACCGGCCCCGAAAGTTCCAGGCAACACCGAAGCCGAACGGATGAGCAATGCTCTCCGCATGGTGTTGACCGTGTCGAAGAAAGACCTGCTGAAACGGGAGGATCGGGAGAAACGCGGTCGCCAAAAGAAGCGTACCAAGAAAGCTCCCTGACTATGGATGCGCAGCAGCGCGACGAGGTCAGGCGTCAACCTCGACCGATGCCCTTTGCTTTGGCAGAATGCCTGCTTGATCACTTGCGTACTTCTGGCGCTACGGAAGAGGAAGCGACAGCGGCCCTGAAAACCGCCGAGGCAATGCTGCCGTTGCTTGAGCTTCAATCCAGGAAGCGGATGACGATAAGCACTTAACGCCAAGGAATAGCCGACTCGGGAATGGACTGCCCACTCGTCATAATGCTGTGGCGCATAAGCGTGGCTATTAGTTCCTCACTTGCGGAACCCTTTAGTGTAATGTCGTGGTTACCCGTCAGATGTAGCGTCACGCCATTCTGGATCACCCGAGCAATTACGATCTGACTGATGTTGACCAGAATAGGTCGGGGGTCTTGCTCGTCAGCGTTGCTGATTAATATGAACGAATCTTGCTGCATTTCATATCAAGCGTACCGTACGTGCGATGAGTTGGCAAGTATGTTATTGCCCTTGTTTGCCGGCTTGATAAATTCTTCGGACGTCTGGATTCTCCCTGTAGACACTAACAGTGCAACGGCTGTCGGGAAACCCCAACGAGTAACGGAGACAGTCGGCCCTCATTACTGTGCCTCGCTCTCCACAGACGGAAAACTGCTAGCGTACAGCTCCGTTCGATATGGACATCCACGCGGCTGGATCAAGAATCTCGAAAGCGGTACGGCGACACCAGTGGCGAGCGGCGCGGCGAGCCAATACGTCAGTCAACTTTCGTCCGATGGCTCGCTCCTCGTTTACACTACCGGTGGCGAGAACGGCGCCGGGTTCGTCGTTCCAGTGCGAGGCGGAGCCTCCGATCAATTCTGTGACCACTGCGCTACTGCGTATGATCTCTCGCCTGACAACAAGGTAGTGCTCTATCGTAAAGGCAATGCCATTCGCGCTTTCAACCTCGTTTCGCGCCGCGAGAGTTTATTTATGCAGAGCGCTAACTATCGCATCTATCAGCACAAATTCTCTCCCGATGGCGAATGGGTGACTTTTGAAGCTCTGCACGGGAACCGCTCGCGGCTTTTTGTGGCAGCGCTTCGCGACAACGGACTGCCTGCGCCGGAAAATGAGTGGATCCCCGTGACAGTCGATGAAGGCTGGGCCGACAAGCCGCGCTGGTCGCCGGATGGCAATGTGATTTACTTCATCTCGAATCGGGATGGCTTCTTCTGCCTGTGGGCTCAACGAGTTGACAAGTCCAAGCATCCGATCGGCGCACCCGCGTCCATTGCACACTTCCACGGGAGCCGTCTCTCTGTAGGGAATGTTGGCTCCGGTGGCGTGATAGAAATTTCCGTCGCTCGGGACAAAATTGCCATGAATCTTGGTGAGCTCACCGGGAACATCTGGGTGACAAAGTTGTCGTATTGACAGTGTTAGCCCTTTTGCCCGTTAGCAATGCGCTCACAGCGAGTTGTAGACTAAGTCGCGCCTGGTAAGCAATTGCTGACAAACGAGCATTTGGCCGTGTAACGCGCAAACCGTAGATGTGAGGCTTGGTTCCGGATAGATCATGTGTAACGG
>CAVTRH010000008.1:0-429426 GCA_963736985.1 uncultured Acidobacteriaceae bacterium | reverse complement strand
TCACGGCCAGGTGACTGCCTTTCGTCCCGTTTCCGCTTCGTACGCACTCTGCTTGCGATTCATCGGATAGAATAAACCACTTCCCATGACCGCTGCGGATTGGAATACCGAAAAGCACAGAGTCACAGACGAAATGCGATCGTTTACACAACCATTCGCATCGCCGCTCACGGTTGAGACTCCTGAAACGGTCCGCCTAAAGGGAACTGGCTCGTATGTGCTGTGGACGGAACAACGCCGTTTACTTACTTGTGAGCATGTCGCCCGCGAGCAACCCATCCATTACAGGTTCAATGGTTCAGATGCGGTCTACGCGCACCCGGGGCCTTGGACGATGGATCGGCATCCCTCCGACGTTGCTTTCGCGCGGACCACTGATGAGCAGTGGAGGGCGACCGAGCATCGAGCTGAAAGCGTGCCCTCAAGTAAGTTTGCCGGGCGTCACAGCATCTCCCAGCAGGCAGAGCTGCTTTTCTTTAGAGGCTATGCCGGTGAAAATGCGGCATATGGGTTTGGGACACACCAAGCAAATGGAACCGGTTACTGCTCGCAAGAAGTAGCTGAAGCGGGTGATGACCAGATCTTCGAGTTGTTCTGGGATCCGGTACTGGGGCAGATAACCAAGGGCACAACGGCAGAAGCTGCGTCCGCAATGTTGTTTGACAATCCGGAAGGTTTTAGCGGTTCCTTGGTTTGGAACACTCGATTTCTCGAGATGACTGCCAGCGGAAAGACATGGCGTCCAGAGGATGCTGTGATAACAGGCCTGTTGCGACGCTGGGATCCGAAAATCAAGACGCTTCTTGTCTGGCGGGTCGAGCACTTGGCCGCGTGGCTTAGAGAGCAATGTTGAAGGCTATTTGCGCGGAAATTTCGAATGGCCTCGGCCTAACCGAGCCATGCTCAGTGAGTCGCCAGCCGGAACGCAAATCCACATGAGCGAGAAGTCGGCCTCGCGGAAAGTGAACCGTGTGATCGCATTATCCCTCTGAATGGCATAGGGTTGCAGTATAGACTACGACGATGCAGCCGCCACACCGCTTCGCTGGCCTCATCCCAGCCAAATTAACGGCGGCCATCGATCAGCGAAAATGTGTGCTGTTTGTCGGCGCAGGTCTCTCCGCGCAGGCCCAGGACGACTCTGGTGAACGACCACCCTTATGGGGGCAGCTACTAGAAAAAATGGTTGATTGGTGCATCGACAACCGCGTGGAGTTGCGAGCTGAAAAAGATGCGTTCGTGGAGATCATTCGCAAAAAGCGATACCTAGTTGCGGCTCAAGAGATACAGGAACGAATGGGAAGCAGTCTTGGGCCGTGCCTCCGTGAGCTGCTCTACATCGGCCGGATACGTCCAAGCGAGGCTCACTTGCTCGTGCCGGAGACGGATTGGGTTGCCGTGCTCACCTCCAATTACGATGCTATCCTCGACGGCGCTTTTGCGGTTCAGTCGGGGGGGATTGTGCCGCCCGTCTATACGCGCCGAAATACCTCGCAGGCGCTTGAAAGCCTGAGGCGTGACGAGTTTTTTATTTTCAAAGTTCATGGCGACGTAAATCAGCCGGACAGCATCGTGCTCGGCGACAGAGATTATTCCAGGATCATCTATCTCGACCCTGCGTATCGCAGCTTTCTAGAAACGATCTTTGCAACTTTCACCGTCCTGTTCATTGGGTTTGGTACTGAGGATCCCGATCTCAACGCCATCATTGAGAGACTTTCGGCAGTATACGAACGGAGCGTGGGCCACCATTTTCTGCTCGTACCCGAGGACTCGTTCTCTGCTATCGAGCGCCGACGATTGCTGGAAGACAAACGCCTAGACTGCATCACATATATCGCTGACACCGGCCATTCACAGGTGCCGGAATTCTTGAAAGCGCTGGCTCTCAGATCGGCGGAGGGCCCTTCTACTGAATCTCCGTTCGATATTGGAGATTATCGACCGCGTTTGTTCATCTCAGGAAGCTATCGGCAGCTCCAACTCCTTCGTAGGCTGGCCGACCTGGCTCAACAGGCGGGTTTTGTCCCCTGGTTTGCAGAACGGGAGATACTGCCGGGAGATTCAATCGTTGAGGCGATCTCACAGGCCATCAACGACTGCGATTGCATGCTTGTCGTCATTTCGACGGATTCATCGAAATCCTTGTGGGTCGAGCAAGAATCTCAACGGGCATTTGCTTCTGAGAAGTCGATATTCCCTTTACGTATCGGCGACGCACCAATACCACTGTTCTTAATGAATCGTCTATACCTTCAGATCGAAAGTGAGATGCTCTCGCCCTCGGACGAAGCCAAGCTTACGCAAGCACTTACTTCCGTACGCACAAAGCTGGTTGAGCATAATCAACGCTCTTCGCGACCCAAATTCCGAGGTGAGAAATCCCGATGATTTACAGATCGATTATGGTCAATTCTAACTTTGGTGAACGCGTTTACGCGACACCGCATTGGTATCTGGGTGCAGTCAACATTCAGTTGGCTGCATAGTCGGCTTTCCGCTGCGGTGATCTGTGAGCTGCTCGCGCGACGCACCAGAGAACGGGATGCGCGTTATACGGCCAGGTGAAATTCCAAAGATAGATCTACACTTGGCGACCAGGGCGGACTTATCGACGTGACGTGGGTTCTGGCCGGATAACAAACGCCCTGGACCGTACGTGCGAATGCACTCCTCTACTGCGACTGCGGCAGAGTAGCCGTAAACGCTCTTATTTCGCGGATAATTTGCGCTTCGTTTGACCGATAGATTGCGTGGCTTGCATTTGGGATCCGAACCACCCGTGCAGAAGGAACCGCAGCTTGGAAGGCCGAGATTTCGCCACCGATGAACTCCTGTTCGTATTGCGCTGCGAGCTTGGCTTTCGCACGTGCGGCATCCGTATCAGGTTGTTTGAACGGAGCATGCGGCAAAGCACAGATCGCTAGAACCGGTGCTCTGATAGTCGTGAATTTCTCTGAGCTTGTCATAATCGCATCCCAAGGAGAAATTGTTCGTGTAGTGCCCGGTTTAGGCGGCGGCGGCGGTGGCAGTGAAGTCGTTTCGAAAAACATCTGCATCCAGTGCAGATCTTTCTCAAAACGAGGCAGACTCTCTCGCTGCAATTCTTGGACAATTGGTCTCTCGTCGCCGCCCCGGGTGCGCGGATCTAGTGCCGCGAGCTGCTTCTCCAAGTCGACCAGATCGATCATGAAGTCGCCACGAGCAGGATCGTAGAACGAATAACCCGAGATTGCGTCCAAGTAGACCAGCCCGGCCACCCTCTGGGGACGTTTGGATCCGATATCGCTCAATTCTTCACCGGCTATCGAATGCCCGATGAGGATGGGTTTGTTGAGATGCAGGTGGTCGCAGACCGCAAGCACATCTTTGCCCAGGCGATCGGCTGAGTAGTTCTCAGACGTAGCTGCCGGCTTGCTGGACGCCCCGGAGCCGCGGCGCGTTATTCCGTAAACGTGATAGCTCACGGTTAGCTTGCGCGCAAACTCGTCAAAGTCGTGGGCAGTGCCATTCAGCCCGGTAAGCAACATAACCGGCCGTCCTGTGCCGCCCCAGTCGAGCACTTCCAGTCTTACGTTAGGCTCAACCTCTATGAATTGGACCCTGGGTGGCTTTTTAATCGCATCCTGCGTTTCTGTTTCCACCAGCACCGCAGCGATCGGAGTTCCGATCATCGGCACGGTCCCATCCTTTTCTCCTCCGGTGCCGCGATCCTCGTTGGGGTTGCCTTGCACGGGTTGCCCCAGGGAAACAGTGTCAATTCCCGAACCAGTGGCAGCGCCCGTTTGAAGATAGGCGTGCTGCATTTCACCGTTCGTAGATGTCAGTTCTACGCCCGCCGTACCAGCCTTCATGTAGGTCGCATATTGCTCACGCGTCATGCGCACGTAGATGAGTTCGGTCCCATCCGGCGACTTGAACGATAGAGTCACCCAGTTCAGGGAGTTGCTGCCCGTTTGTACCTGGGAGGCGTCCATCTCTGCGTTGGCCTGAGAAAAGATGACGAAGGGGAACACTTCGCTTCGGCCCCGTAGGGAGAGACTGTTGCCGCTGCGCATCCCGGACCGGAAGATCTTAAATGTTTCGGCACCGGCTGCAGAGCTTGGCTCGCCTCGCAGTGCGTGCCCGCGGCCGAGAAGCGTGAAAATGATCGCAAACAGGTTGAAAGAAATCGCCGCGCCAAACACGAGCCGGGATAGCTTTGCTGAAAGAGACTGTTGTTCACGTAAGACAGAACTGAAGAGGCTATTAGGCCCTTCAGCGGCTGCCTGGAACATATTGATGGTCTGGCGCCGCCTGAACATCCGTTGCCGCAGCAGCGAAAAAAGCCCGTCCATCATCAAACGGAACGTACCTTCTGCCGCCAAGGCCTCATCAAAGACGCACAGCATCTCACTTTCGAAACGCTCCCGGAATGCTCGAGGATGTGCTGCCAGAATCCATCTGTAGAAATTACGCATGTGTCACGCTCTCCGCGGCTTCCTCCCCGCCAAGCCGAGCTTCGCCGCCCGGAACATCTCTTCTAACCTCGCGATTTCAGCAGCCAGCACCTGCCGTCCCAAATTTGTGAGGCGGTAATAGCGACGTCTGGGATCCTCGTTGTCAGCCGGTTTCGCGCTTTCCGCAACCAACCCCTTATCCAGCAGCCGCTTCAGATTGTCATAGAGCGTCCCCGGTCCCAGCCGACTCTGCCCGTCGGATTGCCGAGCTACCTCGCGCATAATCGCGTAACCGTGTAGATCTTCGCCAGCAAGTGCCATAAGGATGTGCAGAGCTGCTGGTGGAAGTGGGAGGAACTGACTTGTTAGAGGCTGCATCTCTGATCTGCAACTATATCGGAATCCGACTGATAAGTCAACATATTGCAGCGCCCGTACAGACGCCCTTCACGCGGCTCATTTAGCCTTCTCGGTCGGAAGTTGATACGAAGTATACTCCCGTGGCGATCGGCCACGAAAAAGCGCGTGTGAAGGCAAAGATCTTAATCAGATCCCCACCCCCATCTCGGAGACCCCGCTGTTTCCTGAGTCATCCTGGAGGCGTGCCATCCAGGCAGTGACTTGACGTTAAGGGTCGCTTAGATCGTGAGTAACGGCCAAGGATTTAGGAATCCATCTGTCCGTGAAGTCGGCTTACCGGATAACTGAATCCAGATACGTCCGCCTTCTTGCTCCCCCACCACCCTCCTACCCTCCCACTCTCCTCTCCAGCACCTCCCGGTTCCTCGTACATACCGCGCACTCGCACTCGCCTCGCTCCTTCGGCCGCGGCAAATTGCCCACGCCCGTTGGTCCTACGTGTCCCGTCCCGCTCGCCGCTTCGCGCTCGATCACGTCCAGCCACGTATCCACCGTCATGCGCTGCGTCCCCATTCCGCCGAGTTCCACCTGCTGCGCTCCCGCATCCGCCGTCCATCGATACTCCGCCGGAATCCCCTGCGGAAAATTCAACCTGCGGTACACCACATCGGGCGCCTGCTCCATCGCTTGCCCCTCTTTGATCAGCTCCTCGTTCGATGGATATAGTCGCGTCACCGTTGTCCCGTCCTCAATCTCCACCTCCACCCACTGATCCAGCAGCACCAGCTTTTTCTTCTTCGAACGATCCCTTCCACCGCGTCCCGCGGTAGCGCACCCGGCGTTTGCAGCCCGTTGTGCGCGATCGGCAGGTGCCGCGGCTCCAAAGACTTCTTTCCCCCGGCTCGCCCCCTCGACGCGTTCCGCCTGCTTCTCCTGGCACTTCACGGCCTGCTCCTGCGCCACCTTTTCCACTGCTTTCACCGCGTATTCATCCATCCGTTGCCGCATCTTCTCGAAATCCAACTCCTCCCGAATCTTGTCCTTCCGCAACCCGCGCAATGCAGAAAGCGCCCGGTAAAACGAACGCTCCCCCGTCGTCTTGTACCGCAAATACAGCTCGATCTGATGGTGCTGCTCTTCCGTCCACTCCAGCGGATGCACCGCCGCCAGTTCCGTCTCCGCCTCGATATACCGCCGCTCCGCACGCCGCAAAAACCAATCGTTGAGAATCACCCGCTCGAGCAACGATTCCGCCGCTTGCCCGTCCTCTCCATACTCGGCCCGCCATCCCGCCGCTAGCCGGTCGAAATCTTCCTGCCGCTCGTCCTCTAGAATCAACTTCTGCGACCGCATCCCGTGCTTCCTCGCATTCTGACTGGACGAAGCTTTCCCCTTCGGCGTCTTCGGTCCCGTCTGCCCCGGCATCTCGCCCGAGTATCCGCACACACGCCTGCTCGCCCGGTTCCATCAATTCACCTAACCCCATGAAACGCCTGAATTCACTTCCTCTGTGACATTCGTGACCGCACCGCGACGCCCCCGTCGCCATTTCGTTTGGGAATTTCTGAGCGCACAGGCCGACTGATGGGCCGTTGTGCGCGGTTTGGCAGAGAATGCGCTCTCTCATTCAAACCGGGCACACCAGCATGATTCCGGCCCTTTTTTGCCACACCACTCGATCGACCCGAAGCCCTGCGCAAAGAGTAAAGCGCCGCGCCTCACGCCATACTGAAGAGAGGGTATGTTGCGGGACTCTTCCATAGCGCAAAGGGCGCGGATGCGCGCCACCACGCAGCAAGGAACTCGCTGGTCCATCGGGTGGCGCCCTTGACACAGCGACCGTTTCGCGCGCCCTCCTCAAAAGCGCACAAGCCGCCTGGAGCGGCACCCGAAAAAAGAGGAAACTCGGCGGACTTAGCCGCTTCAGGCGAGTCTGTTGTGCGCGTTCCTTCGAAAGATTCGGGCTATTCGCTGCCCGAAGTTCATGAAAGCGTCGTTACGTCGCATTCGAAATTGTGGCGGCGGCTCTTGGCCTTTGCCGGGCCCGCATACCTTGTCAGCGTCGGCTACATGGATCCCGGTAATTGGGCCACCGACCTCGAAGGCGGCGCCAGGTTCGGGTACCGGCTGCTGTGGGTGCTGGTCGTTTCGAACCTGGTCGCCCTGCTGCTACAGACGCTCAGCTCACGACTCGGCATCGTCACTCGCCGCGATCTCGCGCAAGCGTCCCGCGACGAATACCCGCGCGCTGTTTCCTACACCCTGTGGTTGTTTTGCGAGCTGGCCATCATTGCGTGCGACTTGGCGGAAGTGCTCGGGGCGGCCATCGGTCTCAATCTGCTTTTTCATCTGCCCATGCTGATTGGCGTGCTGGTTACCGCGGCCGACACGCTGGTGGTGCTTTGGTTCAGCCGCATGGGCATTCGTGTTATCGAAGCTTTTGTGCTTGTGCTGATCGGGACCATCGCTGGCTGTTTTGCGTTCGAGATCTTCCTCGCGCGCCCGGATGCGCCGCAAGTTCTCACCGGCCTGTTGCCGCGCCTCAATTCTCAAAGTATTTACATCGCGGTCGCCATCTTCGGCGCAACCGTGATGCCGCACAACCTTTATCTGCACTCTGCGCTTGTGCAGACACGGCAGATTGGCGAAAAACAAAGCGAGAAACGCCGGGCGTGTCTCTATAATTTTCTCGATTCCACGCTTGCTTTGAATGGCGCGCTATTCGTCAACGCCGCGATTCTCGTAATGTCGGCGGCCGTGTTTTATACGCGCCACATCGTAGTGACGGAAATTCAGCAGGCGCATCAATTACTCGCGCCTCTAATGGGAACTACCGCCGCCAGCATGCTCTTCGGGCTCGCGCTGCTTTGCTCCGGGCAGTCCTCCACGCTAACAGGCACCATGGCGGGGCAGATCGTCATGGAAGGATTCCTGCAGTTCCGCATCCAGCCTTGGTTGCGGCGCTTCGTGACAAGGTGCCTTGCCATCGCGCCGGCGGCGATTACTCTTTATCTTGCTGGCGACGCGGGCACTTACCAGCTCATCATCTTCAGCCAGGTAATCATCAGCTTTCAACTGCCATTTGCCGTCATTCCGCTGGTGCATTTTACGAGCGACAAGAAGCGCATGGGCGAGTTCGCGAACGGCACGTGGGTGCGAATTGGCGCCTGGTCCTGTGCGGCGTTCATTTTGGTTCTGAATGTCTGGGTGGTGTGGGTCGAAGGTGAAAAGTGGCTTGCGAATAGCGGCAGTTATCGTCCCTTAGTGGCAATTGCGTGTATAGCGGGGAGCCTCGGTTTTGTCGTTCTACTGGTGATCACGGGCTTCTGGCCGTGGCTTCGGCGGACGCCGCAAGCGCGCGCCCGGGTTGCGGTCACCGTGCCTGGCGAATCGGCTCCACTGCTTCCGACGCGCACGTACTCAAAGATCCTTGTTCCTCTGGATCACAGCGAATCGGATCAGGAGGCGCTCGGAAATGCGCTTGCCCTTGCGCGCATGCACGGCTCGCGGATCGTCTTGCTACACGTGGAAGAAGGCATTCCCAGCCAGCTCTTCGGTTCCCTCTCTTCGACGGCTGAGATCGCCGAAGGGCAGGATTATCTCGCACACCTGGTTGCTTCTTTGCAAGACCAAAATGTGAATGTGGAGGTGCTCGTGAAACACGGTAAGAGCCCGGCGCGTGAGATCGCAGCCGCTGTTCGCGAAGTAGAACCCGACCTGGTGGTCATGGCCTCGCACGGGCATCGCGGTTTAAAAGATCTCATGTTTGGCACTACTATCAACGCCCTTCGCCACCGCGTAAAGGTTCCTCTGCTCATCGTGAACGGACCTGAAAACAGATGACAGATCTCTCGAAAGGACGAACCCTCGTCACCGGAGGCGCTGGGTTCATCGGCAGCGCGCTTGTCTGGGAACTGAATCGGCGAGGGCTCACCAACATCCTCGTCGCGGATTTTCTCGGCGCCAGCGAAAAGTGGAAGAACCTTGTTCCGCTGCAGTTCGCCGATTACGTCGAAGCCGATGACTTATTGCAGCGTGTCCGCGAGTCTCCTCACACCCTCGCCAACATCGGCGCGATTTTCCACCTCGGCGCTTGTTCTTCTACTACGGAAACCGATGCTGCTTACCTGGTTCGCAACAATTTCGAATACACGAAAGCGATTGCGCATTTCGCCGTAGACGGCGGACGCCGTTTCGTCTATGCTTCGTCGGCCGCGACCTATGGCGGAATTGAAGCCAGCCTGCCCGAATCGGTCGCGCTCGAGACCCTGCGCCCGCTGAACATGTACGGCTACTCGAAACATCTTTTCGATTGCTACGCCGAGCGCGCAGGCATGCTGCCCCGCATCACGGGCCTGAAATACTTCAACGTCTTCGGCCCGAATGAAGATCACAAAGGCGACATGCGCAGCGTAGTGCACAAAGCCTTTTATCAGGTTCGTGAGACTGGCCGAATCAATCTTTTCAAGAGCTACCGGCCGGAGTTTCCGAATGGGGCACAGCGGCGCGATTTTCTATACGTGAAAGATGCCGTGGCCGCAACGGTCTTTCTCGCCGAGCACGTCAATGGAGGCGGGCTGTTCAATATCGGCGCGGGCGAACCGCATACCTGGATCGAGCTTGCCCACGCCATTTTCCGCGCTCTCGATCGCGAGCCGAAGATCGAATTCATCGACATGCCGGAGGAGTTGCGGGGCAAATACCAATACTTCACCTGCGCTCACACCCACAAGCTGCGCGAAGCGGGCTTCGATCAGAAGATCACGCCGCTGAATGACGCGGTCCGTGATTACGTTCGGCATTATCTAGTGCCGGGCCGGCATCTGGGCGACGAGCCGGCTCATCCTTAGCCGGCCGCCAGTCCGCCTTAGCCAGCGGCTAATCCACGTAGATTCCATCCGCAAATCCGGCTGGCTTCGAGTTTGTTGCCGTTCGGTCCGCGCCAATGTGTCTCCAGACTGATAAAGCCCTTGTAGCCATCGGCTAAGAGCGCGGCGATCTGCTCTTTCCAAGGCACATGGCGCGTTCCCAGCGGTCCCCAAACTGGTGTATGGCCTTCCATGTGGCAGTCCTTGGCATGCACATGCGCGATGCGTGCCTTCGGTAGCAGAGAATAGCCGTGCGGGAACGGCTGTTCGCCCGCGACGAGCGCGTTCGCCGGGTCCCACACGATCTGCAGATTCGGATGCTCGACGAGCTGCAGAATACGCGCAGTTTCCTCCGCCGTCGCGACATTGCAGGCGTGCTCGTTTTCGAGACCAATGATTAGGTTCTCTCTCGCCGCGGCATGGGCGAGCTCGTCCAACGCTCTTGCAATCGCATCCTGGCAAGCTTCAGGCTTTATCGTTCTCCAATATGAAAAAACACGGATGATTCTTGCGTGGAAAAACCCGGCAACGTAAAATGCCTGCTCGGCCAACGCGGGCTGATCTTCAAATGTGTGTTGGGAAGCGAATCGATCTTGCTCGAAGCGTTCATCCAATTCCGGCGCATTCGGCAGCGCGCATTTGAGCAATGGCGATGCGATCGATACAACCTGCAACTCCGCGCGATCGAGTGCTTCTTTCGCCCGCTTCAACTCATCGGATGTCAGATCAAGAATATTCTTGCCATCCACGACGCGCAGTTCCGCGGCGCGCATGCCGATCTCTTGCATCACCGGGATCGCTTCGGAGAGCATGGACGAGAATTCGTCGGTGATCGCCGCGATGGGCACCTTGGGTTCCACGCATTTCTATACTAAGGGTATGTTCTTTCGCAAACCGCAACCGAAGGTTCCGTCGTTCCAGGAGCGCGTCAATTTGCTGAAGGCTGCCGGGTTTGCAACCGAAACGCTTGCCGATGGGCGGGTGAGGATCACAAAGAACGGCGTCGGGGCGATTGTCGGCGATGAAGGCAAGAATCAGCCGCGGATGGAACGAGCCGGCGTGCTGGTGGGGTCGGAAATCGGAATTCTATTGAATCGCGGTTATCAGATGTTTCTCGAGACGCCAAGCGGTGTGCGCATTCCCGCGACCGCTGATCAACTGAAACGGCTGCACGAGTTCGAAGAAGACATTAAAGCTGCGCTCGGGATGGTCGACCTCTATAACACTGCGCTCGGTACCACCAGTCCAAAGCATCAATACGATCGCGTGTATCAGCGCGATACCGGTCGCCAGCCGAAGCCCTGGGACGAGAAGGACCACCGGTTCGCTACTCCGGATACCAAGGATTCAGTGCACCCCTAGATTCAGGAGCCGGCGCATCTCGTCAAACGTGACGACGGCGAACTGATCTGCGCCAGTGAGGTTCGGGGCGAATGGTTGCACGCGTATTTTGCGGGCATCGGCGGAGCGTCCTGCACGATCCAATGAGGCAGCCAGCATGGCTCGCGCCCGCAGGTCCGCATCGCCCGATTGCACGACCAGGTTCTGCCATTCCGGAACGGCTTCGGCGAAGCGGCCATTCAGAAAGAAGCCGTAGGCGAGCACGGCCCGCTTGATGGAGTCTGGCAGCGGCGCAGCATTCACTTGCGCGCGCCATTGCGTCGGGTCTGCATCCGCAGCGGAAACAAGCATCGCGACTGCCGCGAAGAGCTTCGGCACCGGCGCCTGCGCCAATTGCGCCGAGTTAGCCGCATCGCCTCTTGCCCCGGCAGAATCTTTTCCCATCAGTCGCCAAATTGCGCTCTCGCTCAACGCAAGCGATCGCAAATCGTTCTGCGAGAATTTGTTCTTGGCCAGAAATTCGACTGCGTCGCTGGGCCGTTTTGAAACGGCAATCCAGTTTGCCTCCGACAGAAACAGTAGCGGGTCATTCGCCGCGCGTTCTTTGAGGTAATCCGAAAAGACGCTATTGGCGCGCGCCAAGTCACCCGCGAGAAGAACGGAAATAGCGAGTTGCGGTTGCACGGCCCGATTACCGGCAAGCTGCGTGAAGAGCTTATCTGCTTCGGCGAAGCGGCGTGTTTCGAGCAGCCCTTCGGCAAGCTGGTCGCGGGTAGTGGCGTTATCCGGGTTCAATTGCAGCGCGCGCTTCATCAAGCGCTCGCCATCCTGCGCATCACCTTCCAGAAAACGCATCGAACCGAGCGTAGTCATGGCTTCGAGATCGTTGGGGGCCAGTTTCAGCACGGCTTCCGTCGCTGCGGCCTGTTGTGGCAATGGCGCGTGCAAAGTTCGGCTCTCGATCGCCTTGAATCTCGCCTGATCGAGCGGGGTGAAGGAATCGCGATGTTTTGCGGCTTCGGCGATGACCTGTGCGGCGTTTCCCTGTTGACCTTCCAGTTCAGCCAGCACGAGGTAAGCGAGGCCGAATGATGGATCGTCGCCGATCGCAGTCTGCAGCATGTGTTCGCGCGTGCGTGGGTCGGAGCTACTCGCGGCCTCGGTATAAGCAGCCCAGGCGGTATCGCTCGCGGTAGAAAAATCCGTCGCCTGCGGGTCGATCCGTTTCGCCAGCGCGTTGATGGGCGTCAATGCGCCTGCCCCAGACGGCCCCGCAATCGTCGCGGCGTGGCGGACGCGCTGCGTTGCGAGGTCCGTGACCGTGGCACTCAAGGTGAGCCGCCCGTTCCGGTTCTCTATAGTTGCCCGTAAAACGTGGGTGGCTCCTCGCTGATACGCTCCGGATTCGCTGGTCGCGAGGGCCGCCGCATATTGTCGGGAGGTGACCAGGTCCTGCTCGAGCGCAACGGCCACGCCGAGCGAAAGCCACTCGGAAGAGGGATTCTCAATCAAAACATTCGCGGGAAGAATGGCAAGACGCACAGCCGTGCCGCTCTGCTTCCTGGAGCAAGCAGACGCGAAGAGCAGAATCGAGACGAAAACAGCGCGGAATCTGAGATGCAGGATCAGTCCTCTTATAAGGGCTTCGGATCCTCTAGCATCAACGAGATGAACTGCGGATCTTTCTTGAGCGAGACAAACTCCGGCATATCTGGAATCTTCTTGCGGTCTTTCACGCCTTCTTCAAGCGCCTTCCGCAGGTATATGAGAGCGCGATCCGTCTCTCCGGACTTGGCATACATCTTCGCCAGGTAAAGATGAAACAGCGCTCTTTCCTCAACGGTGCGCTCCTGCATCAGCGTGCCAAAGCCGCTGTGGTGCTCGAAGATATCGGGGTCGAGCTTCAGCGCCACTTCGTAATACTGCGTCGCGCGTTTATAGTCGTGACGGGCGAAATAGGCCGTTCCCAGGTTCGCGTCGATGGAAGCGGTGTCGCTCGAATAGCGGAGCGCGGTTTTGTAATATTTGATGGCGTGGCGATAGCTCTTGCCGGTGTAGTAAATCGTGCCCAGGTTATTGATCGCCTCCGCATACTTCGGGTTCAGTTTTATGGCAAGCTCATACTGCTTTTTGGCTTGATTGAGCAGCAGCAGCTGGTGAAAAGCGATCCCGATCTTGTTTGCCACGACGGGCGAATCGGCCGGCGCCTCGCGGTACATATCGATGGCCTCGCGATACATCTTCCGCGCCATGTAGATGTCCCCGCGCAGCTCAGGGGTGATTTGGGGAGTCACCACCGGGCCAGGCTGATTGGGGAGTGAAGCGGAGGCCCGCAGGTCGGGAGAAGACGGAAGGCGCTGTTGGGCGAAGCTGCCCACGGGAATCAGCGAAACGGCGAAAAAGAAGCAGGCAGAACGTGCACCTGGAAAAGAGATCATCTAACGATCCCCCTTGTCGTACACTATATACCTTTTCAACCGAGGCTGCGCAATTCCCCGGCACGACTGCGATGGAATATTGTTCGAACGATCAGGCGAGGCAGTACTGGCGCGGGCTTGCTTGGGCGCTTGATAGTAGCGCAAAGGCCGCGGATGCGCGCCCCGAGACAGGAAACGGAACAGCTGCTCTTTGCGGGGCGCGCTTGACGCCGCGACCGTTTTGCGCAGTTTGCTCAGTAGGATTCGAGCTCTTTCCAGATATTGTCGTCGTGCGGCTGCCAATCGGGAGTCTGACGGCCTGTGATCTGCAATTCTTCAATGCTTAATGTGCCGTGCCCGTAGGGGCAAATAAGCTCTGTTCGGGGCCGGCCGAAGGTGACCATATTGCCCCAAGATCCGCTCGCGACGGGCATAATTAACTTCCGCATGCAGGTACGGCAGCGCCGGCGATGATCCCAAAGGATAACGGAGCACAAACCCGCGCCGATGAGCCAGACTCCAAGTGTCGCGAAAGTGAACACCATATCGTTCATAAACAGCGGAGGAGGAGGGCCGAATTCGGGCAGCAGGGGCTGCGGTTCAGGATAGAAAAATACCAATGCCGCTTCGAGCGCGCACACGGCTGCAAGGGCTCCCGCGAGTTTCGCAGCCAGGTACAGCCAGTACTTCATCTGCTTCTATTAGACTCCTTTCAAACCGGGCGAGTTCCTACGCACGCCCTAACTTCTTAGCAAGTTCCTAGCCAGAAACAGCACATTCGCCGGCCGCTCCGCCAAACGCCGCATGAAGTATGGATACCAGGCCTCTCCATATGGGACGTACAGACGGACCGAGAAGTCTCGCGCTACTAATTCCCGCTGCAGATCGCGACGGATTCCGTATAGCATCTGAAATTCAAAACGTTGCGCCGGGATCTGTTGTTCCCGGATATGGCGTAGCGCCTGGCGAATGATTTTCTCATCGTGACTTGCGATTGCCGGAAAGGTTCCTTCGTCGAGCAGCAGCTTCATTAATTGGATGTAGTTGCGGTCAACCTCGGTTTTGCTCGCAAAAGCCAGGGATGGCGGCTCGTTATACGCGCCCTTACACAGCCGTACTGGGACTTTTCGCTGCGAGAGCAATCGGATGTCTGTTTCGCTGCGGTGAAGATAGGCCTGAATGACCGCCCGGATGTGACCTGGGAAGCGATCCTGGAGCTGAAGAACCATTTTCAGCGTGCGATCTGTGTAGTCGCTCGATTCCATGTCGATTTCCACTCGGCTGTTCATGGCGGTGGCGCGTTCGACTAATGCCGTGACATTGTCGAAGCAGGCTTGTTCGGAGAAATCGAGCCCGAATTGAGTAAGTTTGATGGAAACGGTGGCCGGAAGCTGCGCGCGATGGATTTCTTCGAGCGCGGCCAAATACGCGGTGCGAGATTGGGCCGCTTCCTCGAGCGATTTCACGTTTTCTCCCAAAAAATCCAGCGTGCCGAGCATCTGGTCGCTCGATAAACGCTTCAGGACGCGAATGCCGTCGGAGAGCGTGCTGCCGGCGATGAACCGGGACGTAAATTTTCGAGAGATGGGCGAACGCTCCATCCAGTGGCGCAGCCATTTCCGCTCAGAAAGATGAAGAAGCGTGCGGCGTAGCATTGAAATCTAGTGCGATCCGCGAGGGCATATCGCGCCCATAAATGACCCAATCGCGCATCGCATTTACCTCTGATATGTTAGTACCCTGCCGCGATCTCTCATGGGACCGGATCGCAAGCTGCGATGCGTTTCAATTCGATGACGCAAACACAAGACACGCTGAGCGCTTTCGGACCGGCTCGCTCTACCATTCAAGGCTCGCCATTGAAGTCCGAGGAGGTTCGCGCGATTGACGCGTACTTTCGAGCGAGCCTGTATCTGTGCCTCGGCATGATCTATCTGCGGGATAACCCGCTGCTGAGAAGAGCGCTCAGCCCGGAAGACATCAAGATCCGTCTGCTGGGGCATTGGGGTTCCGATCCCGGAATGAGCTTCGTATGGGTGCATCTGAATCGACTGATTCGCATGCATGACCTGAACATAATTTTTCTCGCCGGACCGGGCCACGGCGCGCCTGCGATGTTATCGAACGCCTATCTGGAAGGCACTTATTCGGAGATCTACGCGGAAAGCAGCGAAGACGAAAGCGGTATGTGCCACTTCTTCCGCCAGTTTTCGTTTCCCGGCGGCATCGGCAGCCATTGCACGCCCGAAACGCCTGGATCGATTCATGAAGGCGGCGAGCTTGGCTACAGCGTTTCTCACGCTTTTGGAAGTGTTCTGGACAATCCGGACCTGATCAGCGTCGTGATGGTGGGTGATGGAGAGGCCGAGACCGGGCCGCTGGCGACGTCGTGGCATTCGAACAAGTTCCTTAACCCGGTACGTGATGGCGCCGTGCTGCCGATTCTGCATCTAAATGGCTATAAGATCAATAACCCGACGATTCTGGCTCGAATTAGCCGCGAAGAATTAGAAAACCTGTTTCGCGGGTACGGGTATGAACCGTATTTCGTAGAGGGATCCGAACGCGAGAGCATGCACCAGGCAATTGCGGCAACGCTTGAACACTGCATGCAGCAGATTCGCGACATTCAGCAGGAAGCGCGTCGCGCCGGGGCCGGGAAACGTCCGCGCTGGCCGATGATTATTCTGCGCACTCCGAAAGGCTGGACCGCACCCACCCAAATCGATCATCACATGATCGAAGGCTCCTGGCGCGCGCATCAGGTTCCGATGACCGACGTGGCGCACAACCCCGAGCATTTGCGCATTCTCGAAAATTGGCTGCGCGGCTACGACCCGGAACAGTTGTTCGACCAAACCGGGCGGCTGATCCGTGAATTGAAGGCTCTGGCTCCTACGGGAACCAAGCGCATGAGCGCGAATCCGGTTGCAAATGGCGGATTACTGAGGCGCTCGCTGCGGCTCCCCGATTTCCGCGATTATCGCGTGGAGGTCGATAAGCCGGCCACGAGTGAAGCGGAGAATACGCCGCCTCTGGGCCGCTTCCTGCGCGACATCCTCCGCGAAAACCCTCACAATTTTCGCGTGTTCGGGCCCGATGAGACCGCTTCCAATAAGCTCAGCGCTGTATACGAAGCGAGCAAGAAGATTTGGATGGCTGAGTATTTCCCCGAAGACGCCGATGGCGCGGAGCTTTCGACGGATGGCCGCGTCATGGAAATGCTCAGCGAGCACACGCTTGAAGGCTGGCTCGAAGGTTATTTGCTGACCGGGCGGCACGGGTTTTTTTCGACCTACGAGGCCTTCGTGCATGTGATCGATTCCATGTTCAATCAACATGCGAAGTGGCTCGAGATCAGTAAACGGCTCGCCTGGCGCGCGCCGGTGTCTTCGCTGAATCTGCTGATCACGTCTACCGTGTGGCGGCAGGATCATAACGGCTTTACGCACCAGGACCCGGGATTCCTGGATATCGTCGCGAATAAGAGCCCCGAGATTACTCGCATCTATTTGCCGCCGGATGTGAACTGTCTGCTTTCCGTGGCCGACCATTGCCTGCGCAGCGTCGATTACATTAACGTGATCGTTTGCGATAAGCAATTGCACTTGCAGTACCTCGATATCGATGCTGCCGTCACGCACTGCACGAAGGGGATCGGCATTTGGGAGTGGGCGAGCACGGACAACGGCACAGAGCCGGACGCCGTGGTTGCCGGATGCGGCGATACGGCGACGCAGGAGGCACTCGCGGCGGTTGCACTGTTGCGGGAACAGTTTCCCGATCTCAAGCTGCGGTTTATCAACGTGGTGGACCTGTTCCGGCTGGTGCCGAGCACGGAGCATCCGCACGGCCTCTCCGATCGCGATTTCGACTCGCTATTCACGCCCGATAAGCCGGTCATCTTCAACTTTCACGCCTACCCGTGGCTGATCCACCGCTTGGCGTATCGACGAACGAACCACGCGAATTTTCACGTGCGCGGCTACAAGGAAAAGGGCAACATCAACACACCGCTCGAGCTGGCAATTCAGAACCAAGTGGACCGATTCAGCATCGCGATCGACGTGATCGATCGTGTCGAGCGGCTGCGGGACACCGGCGCGCACGCAAAAGAAAGCTTCAAAGACCGGCAAATCGAATGCCGGCAATACGCTTACGCGAATGGAGTTGACAAGCCTGAAATCTTGAATTGGAAATGGCCATATTAGCCGGTTCATGAACGTACTGGTCCTGAATGCCGGCAGTTCCAGCCTGAAGTATCAACTGATCGCAACAGACCCCGAACGCATCGCGCAGGACCGGGACGAGCGCGTTTCGCATGGCTCGATGGAAACGCCTGATGGCGTGCATGCCGCGCTTGAGAAGGCGCTCACATCCATCGATAAGGTTGACATTGATGCCATCGGTCATCGCGTGGTGCATGGCGGCGAGCTGTTTTCAGAATCCGCACTGATCGATGACCGTGTGCTGCATGGAATCGAGGCGTGCGTTGAGCTGGCGCCGCTGCACAACCCCGCGAGCTTAGAGGGTATTCAAGCTGCCCAGGCGTTTTTCGGAACCACGGTCCCGCAGGTTGCGGTTTTCGACACGGCGTTTCATCACACCCTGCCGCCGCATGCGTACCTGTACGCGCTTCCGTATCGGCTGTATGAGGAGCATCGTATCCGCCGTTATGGCTTCCACGGCACCTCGCATCGCTATGTTGCGCACCGGTATCGGCAGATTTCGAAACTCAGCCGCGAAAAGACGAACATCATCTCGCTTCATCTTGGGAACGGCTGCTCGGCGGCGGCGATTCAGCGCGGACGCTCGATCGATACCTCCATGGGCATGACGCCGCTCGAAGGGCTCATAATGGGCACCCGGTCGGGGGATCTGGACCCGGCGGTGGTTTCGCTCATTGCTTCGAAAGAAAAAAAGTCGCCCGAAACCATCGAGCTGTTCTTGAACAAGGAATGCGGACTGCTTGGCGTTTCAGGCCTTAGCAGCGACATGCGAGAGCTGTTGGCCGATCGCGAGCACCCCAACGCCCGTCTTGCGGTGAACATGTTCTGTTATCGGGCGCGGAAATATATCGGAGCGTATCTGGCGGCCATGGGCGGCGCGGATGCGGTCGTTTTCACGGGTGGAATTGGCGAAAATTCGCCCGAGGTCCGAGCATCTATCTGCGACGGGCTCGCCTGGGCCGGTTTGCAGATCGATTCCGAGAGAAATGCGCGCGCGACCGGCCGGGAAGCAAAGATCAGTACAGAGGGCTGCCGGTTGGGCGCATATTGCATACCGACGGATGAAGAGCTGCTGATTGCGCGCGATACGGTGCGCGTGATTTTGGGCCTGAAGCATCCCTCGTAGGCTTGCGCGCGCGTTGCAGCGGGTGTATTATTATTCATAGTAACGAATAAAGATGCAACCGCGTCCCTGAATATGGCTGCCCCGCACATCCATCCCGCTCCTCGACCGCGCATCGCCGGACTGCGCTATGACGGGGATCTTTCGGTCGATCAGCTGTTGGAACTGCTGGATCTGACGCAGCAGATGAAGCAAACGCGCCAGCGCTTTGCTTCTGCTCTCAAAGGCCGGTATGTCAGCCTGCTGTTCGAGAAGCCATCGCTGCGCACTCGCATGACCTTCGAGCTTGCGATCAAGCAATTGGGAGGCGACTGCGTGACGCAAATCGGGATGATTGCCGAACGCGAGCTTTTAAAAGATGTCGCCAGAAATGTCGCCCGGTGGACGGACGCGATTGTGGCGCGCACGTTTGCACAGCAGACCATCGATGAGCTTGCGGAATGGTCCGGGATACCGGTCGTGAATGCGTTGAGTGACCTTTATCATCCCTGCCAGGCGCTGGCGGATATGTTCACGCTGAAAGAGCAGTTCGGCCGATTGCGGGGGTTGAAGCTTGCCTACGTGGGCGATGGGAACAATGTTGCGCACTCGCTTCTGCTTTGTTGTGCGCGGCTGGGCGTCCACTGTGCGATTGCGACGCCTGATGGGTACCGCCCGCAGTCGACGATCGTTGAGCGCGCCGCGGAATTTGCCGGCGCATCGAGCGCCCGGATCGAGCTTACGAACGATCCAATTGCAGCCGTGCGGTTTGCGGACGCGGTGTACACGGATGTTTGGGCCAGCATGGGTCAGGAAGCCGAAGCGGCCGAGCGCCGCAACATTTTCGCGCCGTATCAGGTGAATGAAGCGCTGCTTTCGCAGGCGCGCAAAGACACGCTTTTTATGCACTGTCTGCCTGCCAAGCGGGGCCAGGAAGTCACCGATGGCGTGATGGAATCGCCGCAATCGGTGGCGTTCGAACAGGCCGAAAACCGCCTGCACGTGCAAAAAGCGCTGCTGTTCATGCTTCTGCAGTAGCCGATTGCAGGCCAGTGTACCCGGCGCGCCGCGCGTCCGGAAATCAGTTGAAGAACATGAGTCAATCCACAGCGAAGAAAGTTGCGCTCGCGTATTCGGGCGGTCTCGACACCTCGATCATCATTCCCTGGCTGAAAGAGCATTACCACTGCGAAATAGTTGCCGTATGCGGCGATATCGGGCAGGGCGGGGAAGAGCTCGAAGGTCTGCGCGAAAAAGCGCTCAAGACAGGAGCCTCCGAAGTTTTCGTCGAAGATATGCGCGAGGAGTTTGTTTCGGAGTACCTTTGGAAGCTTGTACGTTCGGGCGCCGTGTATGAGCACAAATATCTTCTGGGAACCTCCATTGCGCGCCCGCTGCTCGCAAAACGCCAGGCGGAAGTGGCGCTGAAGACCGGCTGTGACGCGTTGGCGCACGGCTGCACCGGGAAAGGCAACGACCAGGTGCGGTTTGAGCTGACTTACAAAGCCATCGCGCCGCACCTGAAAGTCATTGCTCCGTGGCGCGAATGGGACATCGTGTCGCGCGAGGACGCAATCGAGTACGCGAAAGCGCACAAGGTACCGATTGCGCAATCGACCACGAAGATTTACAGCCGCGACCGCAACATCTGGCATATCTCGCATGAGGGCGGGGAACTCGAAGACCCGGCCAATGCAGCGCCTGAGCACGTCTGGATGCTCACCAAGAGCCCTGCGGACGCACCCGGAAAGCCTGCCGAGCTCAGCATCGGTTTCCATCAAGGCATTCCGGTTTCGCTCAACGGCCAGCATCAATTGAGCGGCGTTGCTTTACTCGAGGAACTGAACAGAATCGGAGGCGAGCACGCGATCGGTCGCATCGATCTGATCGAGAACCGGTTCGTGGGAATGAAATCGCGCGGCTGCTATGAGACGCCGGGCGGGACGATTTTGGTTAGCGCGCTGCTCGAGCTGGAAGCTCTTACGCTCGACCGGAGCGCGCTGCATTACAAACAAAAGCTGGCGCTTGATTATGCGGAGATGGTATACAACGGTCTCTGGTTTACGCCGTTGCGCGAATCGCTCGAAGCATTCTTTGCGAACATCGCCGAGCCGGTGACCGGTGAGATCACGCTGAGGCTCTACAAGGGAAGCATCGAGCCTGTCAGCCGCAAAAGCCCGAATTCGCTTTACAATCTCGACATCGCGAGCTTCACAATGGGCGCGAGCTACGACCAGAAGGACGCGCTGGGGTTTATCAACCTGACTGGATTGCCGATCAAGGTGCGCGCAGCGCTCGGCAAGTAAGTTATGAAGCTTTGGGGCGGCAGATTCGAGAGCGGGCCATCAGAAATCTTTGAGCGGTTCTCGGGTTCTCTCCGCTTCGACCATAAACTCATTTTTGCGGATATTGAAGGGTCGCAGGCTTTCGCGCGAGCGCTGGCGAGGGCTGGGATTCTAAGCGCGGCCGAATGCGAGGAACTGGTGAAAGCCCTGGATGAGATTGCCGGGGAAGCGCACGATCCGCACTTCTTCGACGGCGCTGCGGACGAAGACGTACATACATTCGTAATCCGCAAACTGGGCGAAAAGGCCGGCGGGCTTTCCGGAAAGATTCACACTGGCCGCAGCCGCAACGAACAGGTGTCGCTCGATATCCGGTTGTATCTGCGCTCGGCGGCAGAGACGATTTTGCGCCAGTTGCGCGAGTTCTCGCAGACTCTGCTCACGCTCGCGAATCAATATCGCGACGCGGTCATTCCAGGCTACACACATCTGCGGCGTGCTCAGCCGGTGCTTTGGCCGCACTATCTGCTGGCCTATTTCGAGATGTTCGCGCGTGATTTTGAGCGGGTCGAGCAAGCGCGCGAGCGGACTGATGTGATGCCGCTCGGATCTGGCGCGCTCGCCGGCAGCGGCTTTCCGTTCAATCGACATGAAATTGCCGAAGAGCTGAATTTCCCCGCGATTACGCGCAACAGCATGGATGTTTCTGGCGACCGCGACTTCGCGCTTGATTTTCTATATAGCTGCAGCCTTATCATGCTTCACTTGAGCCGACTCGCCGAAGACTGGATTTTGTATTCGAGCGAGGAGTTCAATTGGATGACGCTCGGGGACGATGTCACGAGCGGATCGAGCTTGATGCCGCAGAAGAAGAATCCCGACTCGCTGGAGTTGATTCGCGGCAAGTGCGGCCGGGTCTTCGGCGCGCTCACGTCGCTGTTCATCACGATGAAGGGTCTTCCCATGACCTACAATCGCGACATGCAGGAGGACAAGGAGCCGCTTTTCGAAGCTTTCCAGCAAACGTCCGACGCGCTTGCGATGGCCAAAGCGGTTGCCGAATCGGTGACTCTCGATTGTTCGAAGCCAGCTGCGGCAGCCGAAGAGAGTTGGCTGGTGGCAACCGATTTGGCTGAAGAACTGGCGCGCAGCGGCGTGCCGTTTCATCGAGCGCACCAACTGGTGGGGCAATTGGTGCTCGAGAGCGTAAAGGCCGGTAAAAAGCCTTCCGATTGGACCGGCGATGGGCTTGCCGCATTTGCGCCCGAGTTCAAGCCGGAAGTGGCTCGTCTGTTGAATCCGAAAGAAGGCATGAAAGCTCGCGAATTGCCGGGCGGAACGGGCCCGGAGGCCGTGGCTCAAGCGCTGAAGCAGGCGACGCGCCGGTTGTCTGCGATGCGCGTTGCTGCTCCCGAATCATGAACAAGAGCTTCCGGCAGGGACAGATTCTCAAGATCATCCGCAGCAAAGAAGTCTACACGCAGGACGAACTCGCGCGCGAATTGGCGGAGCTTGGGATTCAAACTACGCAGGTCACCCTATCGCGCGATATGCGCGAGCTCGCGTTGGTGAAAACACCGGAGGGCTATCGCCAGCTTCCGTCTGAGAGGGGCGGACCAGGTTTGGGCGAAGTCGCCGACGAGTACTTGCAAGATATCCAGGTCGCGCAAAACCTGGTCGTGCTTCGCACTTCTCCCGGCAATGCGAATGCGCTGGCGGTCGCGCTGGACCGCGAAGAGCTGGAGGAAGTGGTCGGCACGGTCGCTGGGGACGACACCGTGCTTATAGTCGCTCGGAGTAATGAGCAAGCTGAGACGATCCGTGAAAAAATGCTGGCTTTGATCGCGCGCTAATTAATGCTGGTGCGCGCTGTGGTCGTGCTGATGCGCGGATTCGCTCATGTGGCAGCCGCTATCGGACAAAAGACATGGCACGTGTTCAAACTGAATGGTGCTGTGATGAATGCCGAAATTTGTGAGCACTTCGTTTATGCGCTTTAGGATGCGTTCGCTTGCCGAGGGCGGCATGTCTTCGATCAAAACGTGACAACTGAGCGCGTGAGTGCTCGATCCGAGGCTCCAAATGTGGAGATCGTGCACGTCCAGCACCCCCTCTACTTGGCCCATAGCGGAAGTGACGTTCACCAGCTCAATTCCGCGAGGAAGACCCTCCAGCAGAATGTTCAGCGACTCTCGAATGATGTCCCACGCCGTATAGCAAATCAACAGCGCGAGCGCGATGGACAGGATCGGATCGATATAGGTCCAGCCGGTATAGTGGATTGCGATTGCGCCGACGACGATGGCAAACGCTCCAACCGCATCGCCCAGCATATGAATAAAAGCCGCCCGGATATTGATGTCACCTTTTTGCCCGTGCCGCAGAGCCAGCATGATGGCGCCATTCAGCACCAATGCGGCTACGGCTACCCACATCATCAGGTTGTCGTCGAGCGGCTGCGGATGAAGCATCCGGGTGACTGCTTCCCAGAAAATGATCACGGAAATGACGATGAGCGTGGCAGCGTTTAGAAACGCCGCAATCACACCTGCGCGCTGATAGCCGTACGTTTTGATCTGGTTCGCAGGCTTGGATTGCAGATACAAACCGACTGCGGCCAGCAGCAGCGCCAGCGCGTCAGTGAAGTTATGCCCGGCGTCGGAGAGCAGAGCTAGGCTTCCGGAACGGAATCCGGCGAAAACTTCAAACCCAGTAAAGGCGAGCGTCGCCGCCAAGGAGATGCGCAAGATCCATCCCGTCCCCTGCGCGTGATGATGATGGTGAGCCAAATTGACGCGTTCCTATTTCCACTTTACGACGAAGCTGCGCCTTTGAGCTCGAACCGGGTACTGCTCTAATTGGATTTACCGCGCCTCCCGAACATCAGTGCCGCTAGGTCGATTAGACTGATGGGTGAGGCACGATGGCCGAAAAAGGCAGCAAGGTCTTCCTGAGCTACGCCAGGAGCGATCGCGACGCGGTTACGAAAGTCGGGCGTCAGCTAAAGCAAGCCGGTTTCCAGATTTGGGACCCTGATGAGGAGATCCTTCCTGGCGCTGACTGGAGCTTTGAACTGAAAGCGGCTTTGGATTCGGCCGACGCTATGGTTGTCTTTATTTCGCCGGAGGCCATGGCTTCTCGCTCCGTGTCCTACGAAATCGAGTATGCGCTCGGTGCGAGGCATCTCCGCGGACGGCTCATTCCCGTTACAATTCGGCCAGCGAAAAATGCTCCGTGGATACTGGGCTCACTTGAGTCGGTGCAGTACGAAGGCCCAAGCAAAACCGTCCGACAAATCGTCAATCTCCTGAGCCAACCGCACGATGCCCCGGAAACGAAAAGCCGCGCCCTCTGAGATCTTCATTTCACACTCCAGTAAAAACGCTTCTTTCGTGAGTCGGCTGGAGCAGGTTTTCACTGTTCACGGCTTGAAGAGCTTCATGAGCAAAACCGGTATTCGGGGCGCTCAGCAATGGCATGACGAAATCGGTACAGCCTCGCGAAGATGTGATTGGTTTCTACTGATACTATCTCCGCAATCCGTGAGATCCGTGTGGGTGAAACGCGAGTTGATATATGCACTGCAGGAGAACCGGTACAAAGATCGTATCCTCCCAATTCTTTACAGGAGCTGCGATCAAGATGCGTTATCGTGGACGCTATCAGCGATCGAATGGGTTGATTTTCGCAAAGACTTTGATGCTGCGTGTGAGAAGCTTCTGAGTATTTGGCGACTGAAGTACACGCGTTGATGAAACGGCCACAACGGGTCTACGACACGCAAAGGCGGTCCTACTGCGGCTGATTGGGAAGCTTCTCGCCGGGACGGAGTAGCGTCGGAACTTTCTTCTTCGGCTGCTCTTGCGACGCGGTGTCCTTCTTCCGAGCCGCTACTTCGTTAGCGGGCATCATCGCCTCACGTGTCTGCTTTTCTTTGGCGTCTGCGGCTGCGAGCTCGGCCCCGCGCTTGGTCGAATTTTCCATGCCCAGCTCTCGGCTGTCGGTGGTGGCGTCGATGGCCTCCGTGAGCACGAACTTATAGCGGTCGAAATCCTTGGGCTCGCTGTCCTGAATCTTGTTCAGTTGGTCCAAAAAGCCCTTCTCGGCACTGAGCACGGCAAGCATGCCCTTGTCGATCGGCCGCTTGTGCCGAAGCGCGTCGTCCGATACCGTATCGATCGCGTCGATGATATTGCTGTAATCTTCGAGCGTGTTGTGGATAAAAATGCTGCGCCCCGGCTTTTCGTTCGCGAGGTATTGCTGAAGCAAATCCATCCGCTGGCACGCAAATTTGACGTAGAGCAGCAGACGGTCGTTCGGCTCCTGCACCTCGCGAACCTGGTCCGCTTCATCGGGCGTCAGGAAATCGCGGTCTTGCGCCCACGTTAACGCCCCAGCGCACATCGCGATACAAAGCGCTGCGCAAAACTTCATTTCTTCATCACTCCATCCAGCAGTTTATCGTGTATCTCATCGAGCTTCCGGTTGGTGTATTCGGCCCAGCCGCGCTGTTGCATTTCGATGTCATCCAGCAATCCTTGCATGCGCCGCTGTAAGTAGGCGACCCGCAGCTCAGCCTTTTTGTAAAACTTGGCCTTGTGCGCCTCTTGGAGTGAAGTTACACACTGATCGAGAGCGCTGGTCATGTCCTCCAGTTCCGCATCTCCTTTGTGCACTTGGCCTTTGGCATAGAAATCGCGCGCACTATCAAAGGACGAATCCGCGTAGGTCAGGGCCATCTCCAATCGCTTGCCAGGGTCGTGTTCCGACTTTAACGCGTCAAGAAAAGATTGGGCCCGCAACATGGCCGCGGACGTAATCGCCAGCAACCCTACTTCGAGGAGGGTCACTATACGGACTGACGGGGTCATCGATTCGCCTCCCTTTCGAGAATTTTGCTCCGCTGACGCGCAATAAACTCCTGATCCGGAAATTTTCCCTGGCTCATTGCCAGGAACCGCTGGTAACTGGCCAGCGCCGGTTTCACTTGATGCAACTTATCCAAAATCATCGCGCGGTAATAGTAATCTCCCGCGGTATCAGCATTCAGATTATGTATCTTATCCAAAGCGGCGAGAGCTTGGGGATATAGTTGGGCCATTACTAAAACGCTGGCTGCTTCGTTCCAAGCCTCGACGGAATCCGGCTTGAGATTGGCGGCCGCGAGAAATTGATCCGCCGCATGCGGAAAATCGCGCTTGTCCCGGTAAATGCGGCCCACCGCCATGCGCAGATCGTAGTCGTTTGGATTCGCGGCGAGCGCTTGTTCCAGAATGGGGGCGGCGAGATCGGGTTGCTTGTTCTTCAGATACGCGGTCGCGAGCGCAAGTTGATTGGCGGAAGTCGGAGAGAGCTGGGCGGCGGCTTTGAATTCGGTGACCGCGTCAGCGGGCCGGTTGCTCTCGAGATACAGCCTTCCGGCTTCTTCGCAGGCGCCGGGATCGTTAGGAAATTCTTTGAGCAGCGCGATGGCGTCATCACTGCGATTCGCTTTCGAAAACGCGATCGCAAGCTCCATCTCATAAGACTTGAGATTTTGATCAAGCGCGGCAGCCTGCCTGTAATGAGGCAACGCTTCGTCGAGTTTGCCTTGCCGCTCGAGAGCCTGTCCCAGCCCCAATTCCGCTGCTCCCATTTTGGGATCCATCGCAAGAGCTGCGCGATACGCTTCGGCTGCTCCCGCAAAATCACCAGCTTCGAGCAAGGTGTCGCCCAGGTATCGGTCCGGCCGCGCCTGTTGCGGCTTCTGTTTTGCAGCATCGCGTAAGAATGGCGCCGCGTCGGTGGATTTGTGCTCGCGTAAGTAGAGAATGCCGAGATTCAACTCCGCTTGGTAGAGCCCCGGCTTTAATGCGAGAACCTTCTTGTAATGCTCAAGGGCAGCATCCGGCTGGTTCAAACCGGTCTCGGCGAGCGCCAGATTGAATAACGCCGAGTAATCCTTCGGGTCCGCTGCGGCGAGCTTTGAGAAGATCTGCTGAGCTTCTTGGTAATCGCGCCGATCAAGCGCCTGCAGTCCCGCGGATTGCGAAGTGGCTTGCCCACTCCCCGACAACAGCAGTGCAAAGGACAGAACCGCGAGCACGGAAACCCTTTGGGACCTATTCTACCGAGGATTTTTCAGGCGCAGCCGGTGCGGCGGTGACTCAACGCGCCGCTCTGCGGTTCTTCGCCGCGGCAGTGGCCTCTTTGTGAAGATGCGTCATGCTGATTCCTTCGAGCGCCAATGCGATGAATCCCATGACGATGAGCGGAATGGTCAGCACCGCCCACAATATCAGCGCAAAACGCCTGGCGTGCGGCGCGGCCAAACCGAAAATGATAAGCGTCCTCGCCGTGACCCAAAGCGAACCGAGATTGCCCGGCGCTTGTGGCACAACGCTGCTCAGCCGCAGCAGGACCATGATGGTGAACGAAGCCGTCCACCGCACCGTCAAGCGGTTGGCAACCACGAGCGCGTAGATGGGAAGGCTTTGCGACAGCATGTACAGGCCGCTCACCAGGAATGAGAAATAGAGATACCGCGAATGACCGATGAGGTGCAAATCTTCGATCAGCGTGTTGAACCAGCGCGGCCATGTGATTCCGAACACAAGATCGATGGATTGCTGCTTGGCGTACATCGCATAACCCAGGATGGCCGATAGGATCAAAATCATGATCCCGAGAATGTAGCCGCCTTTGGTGAGCACGCCGGGAAGTTTGCCCAAGTGCAAGCAATAGAAGAAACACGCCATCAGCCAGACGCCGTCGAAAATGCGCTCGATCAGAGCGGAAGCGAAGGCGACCGAAAGCGGCACCTTTGTGGTTTTCGAGAGCAGAAAGCAGCGCACCAGTTCGCCCGCGGGCGACCGCACCTCGTTCGCGAAGAGGCCGACATAAATCGCTTTTGCAGTGTGGGCGAAGGGTACCCATTGAACCGGTTTCAGCAGCAGTTGCCAGCGCCATGCCGCGAGCAGATAAAGGAGCACGTCGAACACGAGCGCCAGCGCGACCCAGCGCCAGTGCATGTGTTGAATCTCGCCCCAGATGTGTTGCAGCCCGGCTCCGTTCAATACCCAGACCAGGCAAACGAGCGAGATCAGATTCGTGAGGATGACAATCGCCCACGCTCTGAAATTTCTGCTGCGCTCAACGGGCGGGGGAGGGGGAGTTGCGATTCCCGTACTCAAGCAACTTCATCTTATCGCCGGTTGTTGCCTTACGGCTAAAGGCAAAGACCCATCGCGCGTTTGGCGTTGCGCACGGTATCTTCGGCGATCGGTGAAACACGTTCTTTGCCTTCCGCCAGCACCGATTCGATGTACGCGGGATCGGCAGTGATTTCCCGGTAGCGCGTCTTGGATAGGTTCAAGGCGCGCGATGACTGCGGCCGCGACGCGCTTTTTAAAGTCGCCGTAGCGCATGCCCGCGACGGTCTCTTTCGTGATGGATCCGTCGGAAGCCCGCGCGATGGTCAGCAGGTTTGCGATTCCAGGTCCCATGGTTGCAGGATCGACTGCCGGTTGCGAATCCGTTGTCGCCCGTGCGATCTTTTTCTGAATCGTGTTCGGATCGTCGAGCAAAGCAATCGCATGTCCGGTTCCGAGCGCCGACTTACTCATCTTCTGCGTGGGATCGTCCAAACCCATAATGCGGGCGCCGACTGCAGGCAGATGGGTGGCGGGCATGGTGAAGGTCTCGCCGTACAAGGAGTTGAAGCGTTGCGCGATGTCGCGCGTCAGCTCCAGGTGCTGCGATTGATCTTCGCCCACCGGCACCATACTCGCCTGGTACAGCAGAATGTCGGCCGCCATGAGCACTGGATACTGCAACAGCCCATCCCCTACGGTTTCCTGCTGTTCCGCCTTGGCCTTAAACTGCGTCATACGCTGCAGCCACCCGAGCGGCGTGACGCAGGTCAGCAGCCAGGCCAATTCTGCATGTCCAGGAATGCTCGATTGCACGACAATTGAAGATTGCCGCGGATCGATGCCGGCTGCGATAAAGAGCGCGGCTGTTTCGCGGATTTTCGCTGAAAGCTCTTCCGGCTTCTGATAAACCGTGACGGCGTGCAGATCGACGATGCAGAAAATGCTCTCGTACGAGCCTTGAATTTCCGCCCAGTTCTTCAAGGCTCCGAGATAATTGCCAATGTGCAGCTCGCCGCTGGGCTGAACCCCTGATAGAACCCGTGCTTTCATGCGAAATGAATCTTCATGGTAAGGGATGGCTCCGCTCGTGACTGGAAACTCCGCTGACGCGCGCATTGAAGTCGAAATTGAAAAGCTGGTGTATGGCGGCGATGGGCTGGCGCGCGTCGATGGCCAGGTTCTTCTTGCGCCATTCGTTCTGCCGGGCGAACGTGTCGAACTCACCGCCGAGCGCGTCAAAAATGGACTGCTTCGCGGCGAGCTGCTTAAGGTCTTACACCCTGTCCGCGAGCGCATCACGCCGCGTTGCGAGTATTTCGCCGATTGCGGCGGCTGTCACTACCAGCATGCAGATTACCCGCTGCAGTTGTCGCTGAAGGAATCGATTCTAAGGGAGACGCTGCAACGGATTGGCCGAATCCATTACGAAGATGAGATTGCAATCGTCAGTGCGGAGCCTTGGAATTATCGCAATCGCATCCAACTGCATTTTGAAGAGCGCAAGATGGGCTTCCACAGGGCCGCATCGCGCCAGATTCGGGCAATCGCGCATTGCGAAATCTCGTCTCCGGCTTTAAATGAGGCCATTTCGAAGCTGGAGACCGCGATCCGACAGCCGCAATGGCCGCAATTCGTCCGCTCTCTTGAGCTGTTCACGAACGAAACGCAGCTTCAAATGACGGTCCTGGACTCCGCGCGGCCTGTAGCGGCGAGGTTTTTCGAATGGTGCAGCGGCTTCTTGTCATCATTCGCTCCTGGCCCAATCGATTACCTGGCCATGAGTCATACGTTTCGCATCACTCGCGGTTCTTTCTTCCAGGTGAATCGATTTTTAATCGACGCACTGGCCCGGGAAGTTCTGCGTGACGATACTGGGACTCATGCGGTCGATCTTTACTCTGGGGTTGGTCTCTTTTCCCTTCCGCTGGCGCAACGTTTTCAGGTTGTCGATGCCGTCGAGCGCAGCGTCCCCGCCTTTCGCGATCTCGAATGGAATGCGGGACAAACGGGTGTGAACGTGCGGCCTGCAAAAGCATCGGCCGAGCAATTTCTCGCTGCGCTCTCCAGCGCTCCCGAGCTAGTGATCGCCGATCCGCCTCGCGCCGGGTTGGGACGCGAAGCAACGCAGCGGCTTTTGGAACTCAAACCGGCACGCATTACTCTCGTCAGTTGCGATCCCTCGACGCTCGCGCGCGATCTCGCCAAGCTGCTCGGCTCTTATCGCATGAAGCGCCTCGCTTTGATCGATCTTTTCCCGCAAACTTTTCACTTCGAGACGGTCGCACATCTCGAACTTAGTCAGTTATAGGTTCAATAGGCGCTCTGCGTTGCCGTGCGTCATCTAGAAGCATGCTCGACCCTGATGGGTAACTTGCGGCATCGAATGCCGGTCGCGTGATACACCGCATTGGGAATAGCTGCATTCATGCATCTAATTCCGAGCTCACCGACACCTTTGATCCCCAGGGGTTCACACAGGCCGGATTTTCGACCGCGTGATCCGCGCCGTAACAAGCCTTTCCGGTCACTTTTGCGAAACCGTCGAGTGCGGCCGGTCGCTGCCGATGACGCCTGCAGGCTGAAACGGATGCATATTCACCTCCATACTGCAATCTTGGCCGTACTGTGCAAAACTGCGACAAATGCCTGAGCCACTGATCAGGGACACAATCGAATCAGACGTTCCGGTGCTCGCCAGAATCTACGCGCATTACGTCGGTCATAGCACCGCTACTTTCGAAATCGAAGTTCCGGATACACAGGAAATAGATCGCCGTCGCATGGAGATTCAATCGCAAGGTCTGCCCTATTTGACTGTCGAGGACAGTGGAATCATACGTGGTTATGCCTATGCAGGCCCGTATCGCACGCGTCCCGCATATCGCTTTAGCGTTGAAGATTCCATTTACATCGAGCCAAACTCTGTGGGCCAGGGATTAGGCCGGCTGCTGCTCGCGCGTTTGATCGAAGTTTGTGCAGCGAACGGACGGCGTCAGATGATCGCCATCATCGGCGACCGGGCAAACACCGCGTCAATCCGCCTGCATGCCCGATTGGGTTTCCGGCATGTAGGCTGCCTGGAAGGTGTGGGATGGAAGTTCGAGCGCTGGATCGACACGGTTATCATGCAGCGCGCGCTTTAAACCCGCCCCACTTACGAATCACTAACTCGGCCATCGTCAGTGCGATGGCCAACGCGAGAAATCCAGGCCAGAGTTGGAGATTTGTATAGATCGCTCGCCCGGCGGGATCGAATACGGAAGCTGGCGCCGGATTGAAACGTCCACCCGTCAGCGCAGAAATGCGCGCCAGCAGAGCTTCATTCGTTCCATAATCTTGTAACTCTTCGTCTTGGCGATAAACACCGATTTCTGGAAATGCCGGGATTTCGTTTACCGGCCGAATCCGGAACAGTCCGTGCACGCGCCCCACGTGAATTCGCCCGTTGTAGGTTCGAGCCGCGGTTTTCGTCAACTCTAACGGTTTTTCGAATTCGGCGGGTCCCAGGACGAAGATGGGCGGCGGGGCGACGGGGTCTGGCACGCCCGGTCGCAAACGATAGGTGACCGTTATGTCACCGTTCGCAACATCGAATTGCGCGCTCGCTTCGCCCGGCTCTATATGCTCCATCAAATCGCGGCTCGCATTGATCCAGAATTTGTCGAATCCCGGCCAATTCACCCACCTCTCCGCCCAGCGGGTCTTCGCATCCGAGGCGAACACGCCGGCACGTCCCAGGCCGTATTGCCACCGCACGTAAAGCGGACTTTTCTTCTCGGGATCGATTTGCAAAATCGTTTCCGCTTCCGGTTTAGCTGTGAATCGCGAATAGCCTTTCAGAGGCGGCGCAGATTGCATGCCCACACCGTCCAGAATTCCGGCATCCCGCACCACGATCGGCGTGAGCGGTTTCTCGACAGCTGTTGAGCCGCTGTAATCCTGAACATCCTTTAATAGGATCTGCTGCAATCCCTGTGGTTCATTCAAGAAGTAACTTCGTCCGCCGGAGGCCTCCGCAATTTTCTCAAGATACGAACGGTTTACGTCCTGTCCCAGGCCGACCGTTGAGATAGTAACTTGATGCGCAAGCGCTTCCTTGGCTAGATCGATGCTGTCTCCTTCTTCGGATATTCCATCTGTGAGCAGCACAATATGCTTGTAACTCGCTTTGGAGGGTAACACTTTGCGATAAGCTTCCGCGAGCGCAGGAGCGATCTGCGTGCCTCCATCAGGAGTGATTCCAGAGATCAGACGCTTCATAAGCGAGGTGTCGACGGCCCTGCGCATCGGTATCGCCCACTGATATGAGTTATCGAAGATAAGGACGCCGATAGTGTCTGTCGGTTTTAGATGCTCCACCACGCCAATCGCTGAAAGCCTGGCCAGCTCGATCTTGCGCCCCTCCATGGAGGACGACTTATCGATGATCAGCGCGACGCAGGTCCCTTCGGATGTTTTGGGAGGCGCTAGTTTGGCGGGCAGCGCGCGGTCAAGCGCATCCATCTGCTGATCCGGCTTATAGATTTGCTTTTCGCCGCTGATTAGCAACAAACCGCCGCCGGCTTTGACGTATTCTTCGATGCGGCTTTTCTGCGCGGGCGTGAAAGTGTTGAGATCGAGGTTGTTGAGGACCAGCAACTGGACATTATCGAAGCCTTTCTCGACGGGAGAAGCGTCGCGCGTCACATCGAATCCCGCCTGTTCAAAGGCCTGCAAGAGGTTTTGATCGGCCTGTGGCGGATCTTCCGATAAATAGAGAACGCGCGCGCGGCGCAGCTCAATTGCTTGTTCGAACGGTAGTTCACCAAGACCGCTGGCGAGAACTTTGCCCGCAAGCAGGGTTGCACCGGTCGATTTGACGCGAGCCTGCACGTGCAGGGTATTGATTCCGGGCACAAGGTTGACCGGATTTGAGCCGAGATTCTTACCTTCGGCAGAAAGTTCTACCGAGCCTTGAGCCGCGCGCGGCGAATAGATCGTGAGATCGATGGGGAGCAGTTCGCCGGTATAGGCTTTGCGCGGCATGGCAATGGATTCGAGCCGCAGGGCGGTTTCCGGCCTGCCAGCGAGTGGAATCGTATCTACCGGCACATCCAGTTGCCGCAATTCGGCGACCGCACGTACGGCGCTGCCCTCGTTTTCATTACCATCGCTCAACAACAGCAAGCGAGGAATATAACCGGCGGGAATCGCGGCGACCGCGCTGGTCAGCGCTGCTTCGAGATTCGTGCCGCTCGCGGGCTCGGCCGATGCGCGGAGAAACTGAACTGGGCGACCAGGCTTTGCTCCAGCAGGCTTGCCCAGCTCGCTTGCAAATGGCAGCGCGGCGAGCCAGTTTCTACCTTTGCGGCGGCCGATCTGTGAAACCAGCACCGATGCGCGCTCCAGATCCTTGGGCGTGATGCTCGCCGATGTATCGACGAGGACAACAAGCCCGGTTTTGCTCTCGGGCAGCGTAATGGCGGGCTGCGCCAGCGCAATCAATATGGTTGAAAAACTGGCGGCTTTCAAAAGAAGCGCGATTCTGCGCGCCGATGTGCGCCAAGTTAGCGCAACCCAGGCGAACGGGAGTGACAGCGCGACCAGAACCCAAGCGTGCGCGAAGGTCACTTGGCCACCAGCTCTCGTTCGCGTGACGATACGATTGCCGCGGATGTCGATTTTGCGCGCGAGACCGGAACCCGACGATTGCCGAACAGCATCCACTCTGCCATGAGTCCCAGTGCTGCAAGCAGCGCCAACCACTTCCAGACATCGAGCGCCGTGCCCGCAAGACGATACACACCAGGCAGCCCATGCAGAGCGTTCGCGGGCGGGTTCCATTCGACCGTCGCCACATCCGGCAACACGATCGAAATCCTCCGTTCGCTTTCTTCGGAAATAACGCGCAAGGTTTCCGGGCGGCGCGCAAAAATCTGGATAGACGAGCCCTGCTGGCTGTGTCTGCGCGCGAGGAACGGCACGTTCTCGCCGCGCTCATCCACAACGCGCACGGTATCGGCGCGTTCGTCCCTGTCCAGGGTGACCGTGATCGCACCGACCTGTTGCGCAACGGCATCCGCCGGCCGGAAAACGCCCGGCGAAATCCAGCGCAGCAGATTCGCAAATAGAAGTGGAGTGGTCACCTGGAATCTCAGCTCACTCGCGAGCGGGTCGAAACCCAGCACCGCCCGTTTCCCGTGCGTTGCATCCCCGTTTCGAGCCACAATGATGGGTCCTTCGGCCGAGCTTGCAACCGTTACATCGCCGTCAAAGGTATGGAAGGTCTCACCGTTGGCGATGCGCATATCCTTTGTATGTAAACCGGCACTCAACGGAGTTTCCGGGTTCCAATTGGTGATGAGAGCATCGGAAACGGTCCCTTTCACCGGCAAAGGAGAGGTTTGTTCAGGAGGATCGATCCAGATACTTGCGCGTTTGGTGGCCGCCGAAGGCACGATTCGATCGAACACGATCAAATCCGCCCAACCTTCCGCCTCATCATTAAAGCTCGGGAAGACGCGAAGCTTCAGCCGCTCGTTTGCCGCAAATAAGGGCTCGATCACTTCCGGCCTGTTCGTCACAACGGCTACTCGCAGCGTCGAGAGGCGCGGCAATTCGAGCGCTACGCGTTGATCGCCGGTCAAGCTATCGCCCGGCTTGATCTCAGCTACGAGTTTGCCGGCCCCAGGTGTTACAAATCTGTATTCAGCGCTCTCCTCACCGGCGCGCAAGAACAAATTGCGCGGCGCAAAGCCGGTACCCGCGCATTGCATTTGCAGTTGAATCGTCGTGTGCTGAAGACCATAATTTTTCACCGTCACCGCAGCACGCCATGCGTTCGGAATCGTTTCGCTGTGCTGCACGCTCATGCCTGTGATGCCGACGTGCTCGCGTTGTCGGCGAATGATGATGGTCCGCAGATTTTTCAAATCCGGGAGCTTGGTTTCCCCTTCTGTAATCATGCCCGGACCTATATAAACGACTTCTCCCGGCTCGCCGCGGGACCAGCTCTGCGCATGACGCGCAAAGCTCAATGCACCGGCAATGTTCAGGGCCGAAAATCCCGGTCTCGATGCAGCCAGGGCACGGAAGATCTGCTTGCGGTCCGCAGTAAACGCCGTTGCAGGCGTGGCGAGAGCATCGGCTCGCACCACCATCACGTGATCGATCGCCGGCAAAGCGGAAACATACCGCTCGGCGGCTTGCGTTTCCCGGTCAAGCAGCGTCACCGGTCCGTTACGTTGCGCGGTCCACGCCGAGATGTCGAGAAGCAGAACATGGTTACGGGCGCCAGACGGCCGCGATCCCAGTTCGACTTGGGCAATCGCGAGCAGAAGCAGCGTCAGGCAGAACAATTGCAGGACCAGCGACCACGGTTGTCGCATCCGGCGCCGCCTCTGCCGCGAGTTGGAGCTGAGTGCAGGCGTCCAAAAGCGGAAGCTGGAGACCACTCGGGTTCGCTTCGTGCGGTCGAGCAGATAAAGAGCGGCTATGAAGCCGCCCAGCACGCCTACGAGCGTGAAAAATTCCGCCGCGCTCAGGTTCAGGAAAAACATGGGTTAAGAAGATGTGGATCAGTACACCTGCGCCGTCAGCAATGGCCCGAACAAGACTTCTTCAATGCCGGTTCGCGTGGAAAGGCCAGCATATCGGCCGCCGTTCCGAAGAGCTATTTTGCGAATCTCGTCGGCATATTCGTCGTAGGCTCGCGTGTAGGCTGTGCGCGCGCCTGCGTCGACCTCAATCCTCATATGCTCTCCCGATTCCGCGTCGATCAACTCTAAGTCGCCGTCATCGAGCGGCTGCCGGTCTGATTCGCTCCACAGGTGAATCAGCAACAACTCGTGGCCGAAATCCGCGAGATACTGCAGCGGCGCCAGGCAATCGCCGGAATCGAAAAAATCGGAGATGAGGACCGTCAATCCGCGCTGCGGGTAGGTTTCGAGATACTGCCGCACGGTTTCAAAGAAGCTGGTTTCGCCTGACGGTTTAAGCTCGCGCAGGTAATTCTCGGCCGATTGGAACCGGTGCCGGCCGCCGCTTGCGAGAAAAGGCTCAAGCAAACCGCCGGCGAAGGGTTGCAGCAACATGCTGTCAAGCCGCACCAGCCCTACGTACACCAGCGCAGCCGCAATTTTACGGGCGAATTCGAACTTCGTCAGTTCACCGGGACTCGCGCCCGCGGTCATGGAAACGCTTGTATCCAGCAGCAGTCGCACGGGCACGCGCGGCTCAACCTGGAACATTTTCAGGAACAGCTTGTCGAAGCGCATGTAAGCACGCCAGTTCACCGCACGGAGATCATCTCCATAGTGGAAGTTGCGGTGTTCCAAAAACTCCTGGCCAGTGCCGGCAAATCGAGAGGCATTATGGCCGCCTGCCACGCCGTGAAAAGATTTCTGCCAGTGTAGCGTCAGGCGCTCCAGCTTTTCGAGGAACTGACGGTCGATAATCGGCTCAGACATGCATGCCGTATGGAACCAAGTTTTCAGCGGCCCGGAGCAAGCCCACTCAGAATCTTGTCGAGAATTGTTTCGTTGGTCTCGCCGTCTGCGTGCGCGTCGAAGTTGAGAATGATGCGGTGCCGCAAAACCGAACGGGCGACATCTCTCACGTCATCAATGCTTAGGTGCAGCCGCCCATTGAGCAGCGCGAGTACGCGGCCACATTCAATGAGTCCCTGCGCTCCTCGCGGCGAGCTTCCGTAACGGACGTAGCGGTTTGTAATCGCAGGCGCGGCATGCGTGCCCGGCTGCGTGGCCATTACTAATTCGATGGCATAATCCTGCACGTGCGGCGCAACGATAACTTGTCTGCATAGGGCCTTCAACTCCCCGATCGTGTCGCGATCCATCACTTGCGCAACATCGCTCTCATCCTGCTTGGTGGTCAGCTCCACGATTCGGCTGAGCTCTTCGCGCGAAGGATAGGTCACCAGAATCTTCATCAGAAACCGGTCGAGCTGCGCTTCTGGAAGCGGGTACGTGCCTTCCATCTCGATCGGATTTTGCGTCGCCATGACGAGGAACGGCGGTTCGAGCGTATAAGTGGAGGTGCCGCTCGTAACGGTGCGCTCCTGCATCGCCTCGAGCAGCGCGGACTGCGTCTTGGGCGTAGCGCGATTGATCTCATCGGCAAGCACGAGGTTTGCGAATATCGGCCCCGGTTGAAAGCGCAGAATCTTGTGCCCGCGATCGTCGTTTTCCATCATCATGCTGCCGACGATGTCGCCAGGCATCAAATCCGGCGTAAATTGAATCCGCGAATAGCGCAGATCGAGCACGCGCGCGAGTGTTCGCAGCAGAGTCGTCTTGCCCAGTCCCGGCACGCCCTCGAGCAGCACATGCCCTCCTGCAATGAGGCAGATCAGGACCCCGTCGATCACGTCTCTCTGCCCTACGATGACTTTGGCGATCTCCTGGCGCACACGCGCCAGATCGCCGGTGACTCGATCCACGATGGCGGCATCGACGCTGAGTGTTTCTGGCATGCTCGAATCGTTCCGGCCGAAAGCTTGGAGCTGCGCCGGGTGACCACCTAAGGGTGGGACGCAAACACCATGTGCCCCGGTTGCTCCCCTCGGCGCTCACAGTCGGCTAAATAAAGTCTCCCATAGCTCTCGAGTACGTAATCCTGGCGAGAAAAGCCTAGTATTTGGGCGGTCTCGTCAATCCACTTGCCTGGGCCTTCGAGCTCGAGAAAATTTCCGATCGGCGTCTCGTCGAGCGTCACGACACCGGATGATTCGGCGGCGCGCCGGAATTCAGTCCGGTACTTTTCATAGCGGAATGAAGAGCGATAACCAAGCTGCTCGAGAATTTGGGCCAGCGTCTCGATGGAACCGACGCTGGTTTCGAGTTCAGGCCGGCTCTTGTACGGTCCCGCTTCGCCGGGGCCTTTCCAGGTGATCAGGCCGGTATTCGCACTTTGCCGCAAGCGCAGCAGCATACGTTTGCGCATCAAGCCGGCATCCTCGGTGTCATATAACGTATTCGCCTCAAACTGCCGCGGCGCCGATTCGGCAAATCCTGCCCGGCGCAAACGTTCGGGAATCGAATCGATGCCGTCCAGCCGGATTTTGACTTCAATCTCTCTGGCGCCCGTCATGTGCTTGCATTCTCGCACTTGAAAGATGACGATGCGGGCGCGGCCTAGCTGCCCTGCGACGCCGAAAAGAGTGGTACGCCCGGAGAGAGTTGAATTGCCAACCCTCGGTTCCGAAGTCAGCTCGCAGGCGTAGTGATTGGAAAGCCCTTGGCAGGCGGCACAGCTCGCTCGAGGGTGGTGAAAAACGAATGTCGAATTCGGCAGAGTGCCTCGACGGCTGTCGCCTTCTAGGCCCAGCTATAGCCCAAGTTTGCGATCGGCAAGGAACGGATGCGCTGGCCGGTGGCGGCGAAGATGGCATTGCAGACGGCAGGAATCAGAGGCGGTAATGCCGGTTCGCCTAAGCCTGTCGGCGCGTATTCGGTTTTGAGGAAATGCACTTCGATGCGGGGCGCCTGGCTGAGGCGAAGCAGTTGATGCTGATTGTAGTTGGTCTCTACGACGCGGCCGCGCTCGAGCGTGATCTGCTGATGCATCAACTCGCTCAAGCCGTCAACGATGGCCCCTTGCACCTGCGCTTCGGCGCCGCTGGGATTGACGATCTGGCTGCCGACATCGCCGCAGGCCCAAACGTGATTCACCCTGACGGCATTCTTTTCGGTTACGGTTACTTCCGCGACATGCGCAAAATAGCCTTGGAAACTGTAATGGAACGCAATTCCGAGCGCGGTTCGCTTGGGAAGCTGCCGCTTGCCCCAGCCGGATTTTTCGGCCGCGAGTTGTACGACGCCCTTCATGCGGTCGGCATTGTAAACCTGCTGCTGCGCGCCGCGCGCGGTAGGCGATGGCTCGTTTTCGACTTTGGGTTTCGCGGCACCGGCAACTCTGGCGTGTCCGGGCGCATCGAGCAAGTCCAGACGGAATTGCAGCGGGTCCTTACCCGCCGCGTGGGCCAGCTCATCGATGAACGACTGCACGACGAAGGCCTGCGAATTGGCACCTGGCGCACGCAATGCTCCGGTTTTGAGGCGCAGCGGCATCACCGACGAGTACAGGGCATAATTCGGCACGAAGCCGGAAGGAAATTCGGTGGGAGCGATGCTTGCTGAGGGCGAGAACTTGTCGCCATCGCCGAAACTGACGAAGTGATTTTGCCAGGCGATTAGACTGCCGGAATTATCGACCGCGCCTCTGAGGTAGTGGAAGCCGGCGGGGCGGTAGTAATCGTGCGTCATATCGTCCTCGCGCGACCAAAGGAGCTTGACCGGAACGCCGAGCTTTCGCGCGATGTAGGACACCTCTACCATGTAATCGTTTGTCAAGCCGCGGCCGAAAGATCCACCGGCGCGCTGCAGATGAATTGTAATGTCTTTCTCGGGAATGCCGAGGATCTTCGCGGTGAGCGCGCTGCCGCGTGCGGGTTGCTGCGTGTTGCTCCAAATCTCAAGCTTGCCGTCGCGAAAATGCGCGGTGCAGTTGCGGGGTTCGAGGGGCGCGTGCGAAATGAAGGGATAGGAATAAGCGGCTTCGATCGATTTCGCGTTTTTGAACGCATCCTCTAGATTGCCGTCGGTTTTCAACGTGCGCTGCGGCGGCTGCTGCGATAACTCCTGCGCTTTTTGCGCGAACCCTTGCGAGCTTTGATCCGCGCCTACGCCTTCGTCCCATTGGACTTTGAGTTGTTTGCGCGCCGCTTGCGCCTGCCACCACTTCTCAGCAACGATCGCAACGCCCGGCTCGAGTCCGGGGTCGCCTAGCATGACTGGCCCGACTTCGAGCTCGCTCTGGACGATAAAGGTGTCGCGCACGCCGGGGAGTTTCTTTATTGCGTCGAGATTTGCGCTTACCGGTTTGCCGCCATAGACGGGACACTTTTGATAAACAGCAGATAGCATTCCCGGCAAGGTGAAGTCGATGGCGTAGACCTGCTTGCCAGCGGTGATCGCCGGAACATCAACGCCCGGCGTCCATTGGCCGATGATTTTGTAAGCGTCGGGTTTTTTGAGCTGAACGGATTTCAGGTCCGGAACCGGCATCGTCGCAGCGGTCGCAGCGAGCTGGCCGTATCCGAGCGAGCGATCGGTGGTGCGGTGATAGACGCGGCCGTTGGAGGCGTAGCATTCCGATTCCGGCACGCCCCAGGTCTTGGCAGCCGCGGCAATCAGCATCTGGCGGCCGACGGCGCCGACCTGCTGCATGGGAATGAAATTATTCGAAGCCGCGCGGCTACCGCCGGTGCTCTGCAGGCCGTACCTGGTGTTTAAATCGGCCTGCTCGACCTTTACGGATTTCCAATCGACGTCGAGCTCTTCGGCGATGAGCATCGGCAGCATGGTTACGATGCCTTGACCGATTTCCGGATTGCGCGATACGAGCGTCACCGTGCCGTCCGGCGCGATTTTGATAAATGCGGTGGGATCGAGCGGCGGCGGTTGCGGGTGCATTTGCCGTGCGATAGCGGGATGCTCTGTATAGAGCGCGAGCATCATGCCTCCTCCGGAAAGAGCGCTGGCACGAAGAAAGGAACGGCGTGTGAGTCTCATGTTCAGCCTCGCTGTTCGGGCGCCGCACCGGTATGCATCGCCGCGGCCTTGTGAATTGCCTGACGGATGCGTACATACGTCCCGCAGCGGCAGAGATTGCCGTTCATCGCTAAGGTGATGTCGTCATCCGTCGGAGCCGAATGTTTTTCGAGCAAAGCGGCTGCCGACATGATCTGGCCAACCTGGCAGTAGCCGCATTGAGGAACGTCTGTTTCGAGCCAGGCTGCCTGGAGGAGGCGCGCGTGTGCCGGGGCGAGGCCTTCAATGGTGGTTATGTGCGCGTTTGCGGCGGCGGCGAGCGGGGTCATGCAGGATCGCGCCGGTTCGCCGTTCAGATGGACGGTGCAAGCACCGCACTGCCCGATGCCGCATCCATATTTGGTCCCGTGTAGTTGAAGCTCCTCGCGAATGACCCAAAGAAGCGGTGTATCGCCAGGGGCATCGACCGTCACCGGACCCCCGTTCACGGTCAAGTTGATAGGCATACCTATTTCTAACGATACGCCCTCCGATGCTGGGCAGATACCCGAAACAATCAGTGAGTTTCTGGCGATAATGCCCGTCTGCTCCTCAACCACATGATGGTTGCTCCTAGCGTCGTTGCGCCCAGATTAATTAGCACATCGCGTACGGCGGGATCGCGATTCGGAAAGAGGCGCTGCAGAAGCTCACTGCAGATACCAGTGACGAGGCCGATCAAAATCACAAGAGCGAAGTGCCATCTGAAAACCGGTATTGCGTTCCAAAGGAAGATGGCAAAGACGGTGAACAAGGTGACATGCACGCTTTTCGCCGCAAGGAAATGAAGCCAGTCGTTGCTCTTAAGATGCGGAACTTCATGAAGGAGGGTCGTGGCAACCCATTCGTAGGCTCGCTCGGATCGCTCACCGGCGATGGAGGTCGAGGAAAAAAAGATGAGTGCCAGCCAAGCCACGGCGGCTGCGGCCCAACGGTTGCGCATATATGCAGTTTGGCAGGCGAGCGAGGGGGCGGCAAAGGAGTCGCCGAGGTACCGGTATTCTCAGCCACGGATATTTCCAAAACATTTTTCGCATAAATGTATCCATACGCTATAGTCTGGTGGTAGTATTTGTCCGAGCTGGTGGTATTGCGCGTCCGCTCGAAACTTTTCAAGGAGTAAGAATGCAAAAAAGATCTCTACAAATCGCAGTTTTGGCCTGTGGCTGCTTCGGTTTAGCCGCCAGTCCGGCCTCAGCAGCAGTGACCGTATCGCTCAACCTTCCGACGACCTCGGTGCCGCTCGGCGCCACGATTGTGATCCCGGCGACAGCGTCTGATTCGTCCAATCCCGGCGCGACGTTTTTGTATCAGTTCGATGAAAGTTCGGATGGCGGGAATACTTGGAACGTCGAACGGGATTTCTATGAGTACAATTCATTCACCTGGACGCCGTTCTACCAGGAGGGCTCACGGGAGGTCAAAGTGGTTGTGCAATCGTCAAGCGGCGGTAGCGCTTCGGCCACCCAGACGATCATAGTCACTTCGCGCGTGACGGGCTCAACACCGGTGGTCAATAAGACAAATAATTCGCTGGTGGCGCTGTACAGTGCTCCCCCGTGCTCCTCGCCAAACCAGATTCTGGTGCAGTTTAAGGCTCCTACGGACTCGAGCTGGCAGCATACGTTTTCGGAGTATTGCGACGGGGTTCACAGCGTGAACTTTTACATCGGCGGCATGCGGCAAAATACTACGTACACAATTCAACAAGAAATCTATTCCGGATCTTCCACGACTTTTGGGCCTCAGCTCACGTTCACCACGGGCACTGTGCCAAACAGCATCAATACGGGGGCGCCAAATATTGTTACGGCCGCGCCGGCGAGCGATACGACGGATCCGATTGTATTGCACTGTAGTCAGACGCCCTACGCCACCGATCTAAACGAAAACGTCATCTGGTATCTGCCGACGAATTTGGGTGGGGGATACATGACGCGACCGGTCCTCGGCGGAGAATTTCTAGCTATTCTGGACGGCGATACGCGCGGGGACGCGATGTATTTCAAGGAATTCGACATGGCTGGCAATCCGATTCGCGAGACAAACTGGAAAATCCTCAACCAGGAGATCAACGCCTATCGAGCTGCTCATCAGCAGACCCCTTCCAATGTAGTCATCAACTTCATCTCTCATGAAGGCCACTGGCTTGCCGATGGAACCTTCTTGATGATGGTGAGCGAAGAGCGAGTCGCCAATCAAGGACAGGGAAACGTTGATGTTCTGGGCGATATCATCCTTGCGCTCGATCCCAATTTCCAGGTGAAATGGGCTTGGGACAGCTTCGATCACCTCCCGATTACCCGTAAAGCGCTCCTGAACAATACATGCAACCCTGGTGGGGGTGGCTGCCCAGCGATTTTCTTTAATAAGCAGCCGAATGGACAAACATATACCGTCGCAAACGATTGGACGCATGCCAATTCGATCGCACAGGATCCTTCAGACGGAAACCTGATTATTTCGCTGCGCCATCAGGCCTGGGTGATCAAGGTGGAATATGGGAATGGCACGGGTGATGGGCATATCATCTGGACCTTAGGCAATCAGGGCAACCAGGATGGATCGTCGCCCTTTTTTACTCTCGCCAATGGCGTCTCCCCGGCCGAATGGTTCAATTTCCAGCACGATGTGGAGTTTCAGGCTAATGGCCAGTTGACTCTGTTCGACAACAACAACCTGCAGACGGGCGGCACAAACAGCCGGGGTCAGGCATGGAGCCTCGACCAGACGCACATGATCGCCACGCTCGAAGAGAATTTCGATCTGGGCACTCAATCGCTCGCATTGGGTAGCGCGCAATGGCTTCCCAATGGAGACTACTGGTTCGGAGCTGGGTTTATTAATAATGCCTCGGCAACTCAGTCTTTTGAATTTACGCCATCTGGCACGCTAGTATTCAAAGATCAGACCAATCACACGACGTACCGAACGTTCCGCATTCCTAGCATGTACGACGAGTAGGAACCGTCGCTTCAACTAAATCGGTAAGCGCGGGCATCCTGCGATCATGAGAGGGATGACCCGCGCAGAACCGCCCGTCACTTGGCTAATGCCCGTGAAAAACGGGATGCCTTATTTGCCACTTACGCTGAATTCAATTGCTGCGCAGACGTACCCGAACGCGAGCGTCCTCGTCTGGGACAACGGGTCAGTGGACGGCACGCTCGAAGCCTTGCGAGCCTGGATTCCGCGACGTATTCCAGGAAAAGTGATACAAGGCCGGCCACTGCGCTTAGGGCCGAGCCTTGCTGCCTTGGTCGAAATGGCCGATACGGAGTTTTGTGCAAGGATCGATGCCGATGACATCAACTTGCCGGAGCGGCTCGCCGAACAGGTCTCGTTCCTATCGGCAAACCCGCAAGTGGGCATAGTCGGGAGCCACGCTCAAGTAATCGACGAGAACGGACAAAACGGCGATAAGTACATCTACGCATTGGATGATGCGGAGATCCGGTGGAAGACCATCTGGAAGAACCAGCTCTCGCATCCTGCTGTAATGTTTCGCCGGACCGTGATTCTCGCGGCAGGCAATTATCGGGATTGTGAACTCTCCGAGGACGCCAATCTCTGGGTGCGCGCCGGCCGGCGAACGCAAATCCGCAACATTGATCGCATTCTGATCAAATATCGCAGGAGTGGCAGTAGCTTGACAGGTCAGATGCTCGATTGGGTTCCCATTTGTCGGCTTGCGGCGAAGCAGAGCGTCGAGTATCTTTTCCCGAACATCAGCGATCCCGCACGCGCAATGGATCTGTGGGAAGTTACGCTCCCGGAGCACTGGAATAAACCCGTGAAACTGAGACATCTTCGGGAGTTACGCGAGGCGGCCGCTGACTTCGCCCGAGAGACCGGCCAACCCGCCAACTACTTCACGAACACGAGTTTTTTCCGCGAGCAGGAATACCATCTTCGAAGACGAATTCTCGAGAAGTTCGGTCTCGGCCCTGCTATCCGTATTCGCTCCGCCTTAGCGCGTCGGGTAAAGGGTTCTCTACGAGGCGGCAGCGCGCGCTAGCTTCATCGGCTGGGCCTTCGGCTCGCGGCTGAGCAGGGCAAGCAGCGTTCCTGCCGGATTTGGATCATACATACGAATAGCGTCTTCATGGGCGGTCGCGCCCATCGCAGGCCAGATTCCCCGGCGATGCCAAGCACGGCCTAACGCGCCTGCTAGCGACTCCGCAGTTGCGGCAGCGGCGAGAAATCCGCTGCGCCCCTCTTGGACCCACTCTCGAATGCCACCGACGTCGGTTGCTATGACAGGTCTTCCGCACAGCATCGCCTCAACGATCACTAGCGGTGCACTTTCTGCCCGCGATGCGACCACTAGGGCGTGATGGCTGCGCCAAACTGCTCGAATGTCCCGCGTTTCCCCGCAAAAATCAACCCGGTCGCTTAACCCGTAGTACCCAGCGAGCTCGCGAAGATAGTTCTTGTGAGCCCCCGCCCCGTAGAAAGATAGCCGCCAATCCCGCTGTAACCACTGGGGGTGGCTCAAGGCCTCGAGGAGCACGTCCTGCCCCTTAAAGCAGACGTCTAAATAACCGAGGCACGCGAAACGCAAGCACCCCTCAGTCGGCCAAGGCTCGGCCTGCAAACCGTCCAGGTTCACGGGATTGCGAATGATTCTCCCGTTCGGGAGCCTAGTTGCCAAATTCCGTTCAGTGGCGCGCATCGTCGCTTCAGCCACAAACAGCGATGCATCAGCCCTGGTAAAAAATCGTACCGTCTCGGCCCGCCATTCGTCTGGGGGTATCGTGCCGAAATTCCCATGGCAGAGCACAATATAAGGAACGTCAGGCATGACGGTACGAAGCATTCCGAGGAAGGCTCCGTCCGGAATACCTCCACCTTCGTTAATCAGGACTACATCCGGCTTGCTCGCAAAAAAGGCCCTCAACGAGGCCAATCGCTCTTGTTCGCGAAAATGCTCGCTGAGCCGGTAGCTCAGGGCTGCCGCTCTAGATGTCAGTTGATTTCTGAGAAATCCTTGGGAAGGCGCGTGAAACATCTGCACACCCGCGTCTTCAAGCTCGCGCCATTTCGGGTGCTCGATGCGGGGCCGAATACAACAAGCGCTTACCTTTACACCTTCGCGCCTGGCCAGTTTCGCGGTTGAGGCCCACAACTCTTCACTACCGCCCCAGGGATGCCATTTAATGGTCGATATTATGCCGAGGTGCATGCCGGTAACACCATAGAGGCGAATTCCGGCCAATACGTATCACCTCTACTGCCGGGGCTAGTACTCTTAAAAACAGTAGGCTATATAACAGCGGTCGGAGCGTTGTCCACCCTACGATACTTGCCGCCAGGTATACGGAATGTAATAGGATCCTTTCACCCGTTTACCGGGGCCCACGTGTATCGAGGTGCATCCCGGTTGATGTTCGAGTACATCCTTCGTTCCTGCTTCCTCAATCAGGGCATCCACTTTATAGGCGCGGGGTTGTAATCCGAGCTGGTCGCATGAAAACTCGATAACCCCTTTACCCGGTTGAATCACCGAGCCGTGCCCATCTCGAAGCGTTGTCCACTGACTGGCGTCCCAGCCCTGGGGCCACAAGAATATCAAAGAGATTGTTGCGTCCTGAATCCTTTTTGTTGCGGAGAATTCGACCCGAGCCCGTATTGGGTACCCAGTTCGGAAGCCCGCGCAGCGGTTCCCAAACTCGTCGAAAAACCCAATATCCGTGATCTGTATCGTTTTGGAGTTTTGCCCGGTCGGCGGCGTATGGGTAATGTTGGCAGTGTCGATATACCGGCGGATTACCTCCTCTGCGCTCCCTTGGACCGCAATCTGTCCTCGTTCGAGTAGCAGCACCCGCTTGCACAAGGATTGTACAGATGCGAGGTCGTGCGAGATAAATACGATGGTCGTGCCATTCGCATGCAACTGGTGAATGCGGTCCTTGCAGCGATCGCGGAACTCTCGATCTCCGACTGCAAGCACCTCATCTAGCAGCAGAACGTCCGGCTCAAGGTGTGCCGCAATGGAAAAACCTAACCGCACGTACATCCCGGACGAGTAGCGCTTTACTGGCACGTCGATAAAACGCGCGACGCCGGCAAACTCAATGATCGAATCTACTTTTCGGTGAATTTCCTGGCGCGGCATGCCCAGCACGGACCCGCTGAGATAAATATTTTCACGCCCGGTCAGTTCAGGATGAAATCCGGAGCCTACCTCCAGCAGAGCCGAAACGCGCCCTCGGATGAAAATTTCTCCTCGTGTTGGTGCCGTGATGCCCGACAGCAGTTTCAATATCGTGCTTTTACCTGCGCCGTTATGTCCAATGATGCCGAGCGCCTCGCCGTGTTCTAGCTCAAAGGAAACATCGTTGACGGCCCAAAATTCCCGGCGCGGCTCGCCACGTCCCAACCTAGCCTTCAACTTGGAACGCGCACTTATTGGCGTTTCTCCCCGATATTGTCGGATCAGGTAACGCTTAGAAACGGAGGAGAAACTGACGTCGATATCTGGCTGCATTCTTTTGGAGCTGGTGGAAGGCTAATCGCAATCGCAGCGGGTTAACTGAGTAGGGCTTATGTACCTAACTTACCACCGCGGATTCGAGTAGCGGATCGCTTGCCACCAGCGTTTAGCAGCGAAGACGGTCGAAACGGCGGCACTTACGATGGATTCGAGGGAAGTAACATGGACCGAAAAGTCTTCATTGCTCGGGTCCGTTTGCCTTGGTTCGCCTTACCAAACAGCCGTACAACGGCGTGAGGTCAAAGACAGGTGCGGAAGATAACCATTTCGGAAAATCGGGCGAAGCGCACGCGCAAGTCCCGAAATCATACCGGGCGAGCGCAGGAAAGCCAGTCATGTCCGATTAACGTTCCGCCGGCGGGAAATGGTATCAGTAGACCCTCGACCGAACGAGAGCAGGTAGGTGGTAGAACGGTTGAGTTCGGCGATTCACACGGGGGCTGTTCCTAGGATTGGATCGTGAAGAGAAGCTCGTCTGAGCTTCAGGCCCCTTCGGCCGCCGGTTGTGATGCGACGCCCTTTAGACCGTCTGTCGAGGGTCTCCGTATGTTATTACCTTCGACGATACCGTGGAGCTCGTCGTAGGCAGCCTTGCTTTTTGCTACTTGCACTCTCGCTGCCTCGATCAGCTGATCGTTCCAGGAGAGAGAACTTCTCCAGAGATCGGCTGCCGTCGTTAGTAAGTGCCGATCCCAACCCGCCTGGCTGCCATCGACGTATCTGCAGGCGTTTCCAAACAGGTCTCGCAAGCCCTTGAATTTGGATTCGTAGTACGGAGCAAATGCCAAGCCAATGGCCGGAATACCCTGCGCTAACGCAAACACCGCGGCGTGATAGCTGCCGGTGATCACAAGCCTGCATTTTGCCACCCGCCGTGTCAATCCGAGTGCCGTTTCCGGACCCGACGATTCGAGTGCCATCCGTCCGTCGCTGTCTATGAATCGCAGAGCAAGCGAGTCGTCGTCTTCTGGATGGTGTGCGACCGCCAACGGCTCCAGGCGAGCACCAAACAGATCCGCGAGACTAGAGATTGTTGACGTCAAAAGCCGTGTGGTTGGGGGCGTTAAACCGGAGTAGTACGCAATTCTGACGTTGACGCCTAAAGCGTTCCGCTCACTTGCCGTGACCCGGTTCTCCTGAACGAAGTCCAGTGTTTCGTCCCCTGTGACCCGAACGTCTTCAGAGCGAATCCCGCAATCGGCCAGAAACGGCAAACTCGTCACACGCTCCCGAACAGTAATCAAGTCTACGGTTGGAAGCACTCGCCGGCAAACGTCCTTCAGGGATGCGTTCGTGACCGGGCCGAACATGTGGCCAAGGATTGCCGTTCGCGCCCCGAACCGTTTGGCGAGAGACATCAGTTCCACGCACTCCGCCGCTTCGTATCGGAATGCATCTGTAATCATTCCCGCGCCGGAAAAGACGAACAAGTCCGTCGATTCAAGGATGGAAATGATCTTCGCAGCATTTGCCTGTCCACGCGCCTTCATCTTTCCGCGGGCGGCGGCCGCCTGCAGAAACGGGGCGCGTTCGAAGGCCAACTGTTCCAACCCGGCGAACACCTTCGAAAGTGGATATCCCGGCTTTGAGAGTCGACCGAATAGTCTAAGATCCAGACATAGATCACGCCCGTCCGGCGCGACGGGAATTGCGCCAGGCAGCCTGCGCCTTACCTCATCCGGGGCCAGCGTAAAGACGCAGATCTCGGCTTCAGGCCATTTTGCTTGGAGTCTGCCATAGGCCACCTCAAGCATTGCCTGATCGCCGACATTCAGGCATCGCATCCCGCTTGGCTGAATGACAATTCGCATCAGAAAGAGCTTTAATTCATTGCAATTGTAACAGCTTAGGGCCCACCTGCGAAGTTTTTCAGGCAATTCTGATTTCACACTTGCGAAAACCGCTCGAGCAAAATGGAATATGACAGCCACTAAGTGCTAGGCCGTGCACTCAGTGGCAAATCCTCCCGTAACTTGGCTCATACCCGTGCGGAACGGAATGCCGTACCTGCGGGAAGCGCTTGCCTCCGTCGCCGGACAAACTTACAAGAATCACATCATTTTGGCTTGGGACAACGGTTCGACGGATGGCAGTGTCGAAGAACTTCGCCGCTGGATTCCGGCCGTGATCCCGGGTCGCATCGTGACAGGCACTGAGCTGCCCATCGGCCCAAGCCGCGCCGCGCTCGTCCATATGGCCCAGACAGAACTCTGCGCCGTCATGGACCACGACGATGTCACGCTCCCGCAGCGGCTCGAACTTCAAGTTGCGTTCCTGTTGGAGCATCCCGAGACTGCCGTGCTGGGCGCACAGGCCGATATCATCGACGAAAATAACGTCCTCTGCGGCCGCTGGACCTATAACACCGATGACGCCCACACGCGCTGGATGACCCGTTGGCACGCGCAGTTGTCCCACAGCTCAGTCCTCTATCGTCGAAGCGCCGTTCTCGCCGCGGGCAATTATCGGGACGCCCGCCCGGATGATGACCTCGATCTCTGGATGCGTCTGGCCACCATCGGCGAAATTCGGAATCTGCCTCAAACCCTGGTGCAGTATCGCAGGACCCAGACCAGCGAAACCGGCAAGATCGAAGACTTCTATCCCACCGACCGCCGTGCCGCCCTGCGCAACGCGCACATTCTCTTTCCCACAATCCAGGATCCGAACCGCGCCATGAATCTCTGGGAAGCCACGCATCCCCGCCAATTCGATGCGCCCTCCAGAATGCGGCACATCTGGCAATTGGAACGAGCTGCGCGCAGCCTGGCAAAGTCGCTCGGCAAGCCCGCTGATTACTTCACGAATACCCAAGCATTCGAAGACCAGTACTACAGCCTCAAAGTGCGCGCCTATACGCGCTGCGGTTTGATGCCGCTGGTGCGCTTGCGAGAACAGTTCGCCACCGTTTGAACTGCAAACAGTCCGAGCTTTTATGATGGTTATTGCTCAGATCTTTACGGATTGCTAGCCTGCTCGCCGCATCTGCGGCTTTGTCGTTTGGGCAGACTAATCGTCCCATTACGCTTTCGGTCGACCTCAGGGACGCGCCGCGCAAATTCCTACACGCGCAACTCACAATTCCCGTCCAGCCGGGCCCTCTGACGCTCGTTTATCCGCAATGGCTCCCCGGCGAGCATGGCCCGACGGGACCGATTGACGATTTCGCAGGATTGATATTTTCCGCGAACGGGCAAACGATTCCGTGGCGGCGCGATGACATCAATATGTTCGCGTTTCACCTCACCGTGCCGCCGGGGGTGACGACGCTTGACGTGCGCGACGATTTTCTCGCCACCGCGCCGGCTTCCGGGTTCTCGGCGGGCGCGTCTACCAGCGCCAATCTCGCCGTCCTCAGTTGGAACGAATTTGTTCTTTATCCCGCCGACACCGCTTCCGCGCAGGTTCGTGTCGAGCCCTCTATTCGGCTTCCCGAAGGCTGGAGATTCGGCACCGCTCTGACTGTATCTTCTTCGGAGGGAGCCGTCACTCATTTCCGACGCGTGCCGCTCAATATGCTGGTTGATTCGCCGGTTCTGGCGGGCCGCTTCTTTAAAGAGATACCGCTTGCGCCGGAGGTGACGCCCAAGCATTATCTCGATCTGGCGGGAGATGGGCCTGAAGACTTGAACATCGGCTCGGAGATGCTTGCTGCCTTTAGCAACCTGGTGCGCGAAACCGGCGCGCTCTATGCATCCCGGCATTATGAGAGCTATCATTTTCTGCTGACTCTGAGCGACAGCGTGGCGCATTTCGGACTGGAGCATCACCAATCGAGCGACGATCGCGTGGAGGCGCGCAACTTCCTTGACGACGACCTAAGTTTTCTGAACGGCGATCTGCTGCCCCATGAATTCACTCATTCGTGGAACGGGAAGTATCGGCGGCCGGCGGGCCTGGCGACCTCAAATTTCCAGCAGCCGATGAAAGGCAACCTGCTATGGGTTTACGAAGGGCTCACGCAATATCTAGGCGACGTGCTGGCGGCGCGGAGCGGCATTTGGACGCCGGATCAGTACCGATCGTATCTGGCAGGTTCCGCTGCCGAAATGGATCATCGGCCGGGCCGCACGTGGCGCGATCTCGAAGACACCGCGGTGGCCGCGCAAATTCTCTACGCGACCGGCGATCATTGGGACAACTGGCGCCGGTCGGTCGACTACTATCCGGAGGGCGAACTCATCTGGCTTGAAGCGGACACTACGATTCGTAAGTTGTCCGGCAACAAGAAATCGCTGAACGATTTCTGCGCGCGTTTTCTTGGGCTCAACGGCAACACTCCGCCCATGGTTGTTCCATACACATTCGAGGACCTGGTGTCTAACCTGGACGCTGTTCAGCATTACGATTGGGCTTCCTTTTTCAACGAGCGGCTGAGGTCGAAGTCTCCTCACGCACCGCTGGGTGGCATTACAAATGGAGGTTACCGGATCGAATACACGGCTGAAGCGAACGATTATTTGCGGGCGGAAGAATCGCACGATCAGGGGGTCGATGCTTGGTATTCGATTGGTCTTCACGAATCCGATAACACGATTGAGGACGTGCTGGTAGGCTCACCCGCTTATAACGCAGGGCTGGGACCCGGCATGCGCATTGTCGCGGTGAATGGGCGGCGGGCTTCGGACGACCTATTGCGCCAGGCGATTCGCGACACGAAAAACGCCGGCTCGGAGATCGAGCTAATTACGGAAAATACGGGATATTTCAAAGTTGTAAAGATCGATTATCACGGGGGAGCCAAGTATCCGCATTTGGTCCGCGAAAGCGACAAGCCTGATTACCTTGACGACATTTTGAAGCCGATGGCGAAACATCCGGACCACACGCTGGCCGCAAAGTAAAGCACGGTCTATGAATTTGGTTACGGTCGATTCCTGGCCACTTACGGAGCGTGCAGACTACCGGCCCGACTTAGAAAGCGGAAACATTCTTTTCTTTCCGTTTACGCCGTTTTCACTGCCTGAAGATGCGAAAAGCTTTCTTCGAAATCTCAGCTTTTCAGGCGGCGCGGTTCATAAGAATATTGCTTATCGCACCGCGGCGGATAAAATCACCGGCGTCGAAGGAGATACACTTCGCGACCAGCTACGTGAGATATTTCGCAGTTACTCCAATAATGTGGTTCGGTTTGTGAGCGAGTTACTGCCGAATTATGCGCAGCACTGGCGGCTTGACTACGCAAGTTTCCGGCCGATCGAAGAAGAAGGGCGCGATCTTCCGCTGAATAAGCGCAACGATCTAATCCACACCGATGCATTTCCCTCGCGCCCCACTCACGGCGATCTCATTCTTCGGGTATTCACAAATATCTCGCCTGAGAAGACGCGAGTCTGGGTAACGTCCGACCCGTTTCACGCGGTTGCAAAGCAATATGCGCAAGACGCCGGGCTGAGTCACGTTGCAAGCCGTGCGGTGTCGCCCGCGGGCCGCCTATGCATGCAATTCAAGCGCGCTCTGCACTCGTTCGGGCTGCCTGCCGCGCCGCGTTCAGCCTATGACGCATTTATGCTGCGATTTCACGATTATTTGAAGCGCAATTCGGAGTTTCAGACGAACTGCGCCAAGCATCGCTTCGAATTTCCGCCGGGTTCGACGTGGCTGGTGTTCACCGATGTGGTGCCGCATTCCGTGCAATCCGGCCAGCACGCGCTGGAGCAGACATTTATAGTCGCCCGGCGGTCGCTCGCGAATGCTGCCCAGGCGCCCCTCTCGATTCTCGAAACACTCTGCGGCAACCCGCTGCTCTAACAGTCGACTGGAGACAAAACACGACGCATGCGATACCGAAATTCTGCCTTGATTTTGTTGGTATTTCATTTCACAGCCGGATATGCGTTTTGCGGGCCCAAGGAGGCGGCCAAACCGGGGAGCGACGTGCTCATGTTTGTCAATGGCGACAAGTTAATCGGGCACATCGAAAAGGCGGACGCTACGTCTGTCGTATTTAAAAGTGACATGGCGGGTGAGGTGACCGTGAAGTGGAGCAACATCCAGGAGCTTCACTCACCTGACAAATTCGTAGCGATTCCGAAAAACGTGAAGGTGCGCCGGAGCGAAGAGGCTTCGCAAGTCCCACAAGGCACGCTTACGGCGACAGCAAAGAGCGTGCAGTTAAGCCGCGCTCCACAGGCGCCGCCACAAACGGTGAATGTCAGCGATCTTTCCTCGCTGGTGCCGGAACCGGCTTTCGAAAAGGCGTTTGAAACCGGTTTTAAGCAGGGTTGGGTGGGCGGCGCGACGGCCGGCATCTCCTTGACCGAAGCCACACAGAAGGACCAGACGTTTACAGCCGCAGTGAATCTGGTACGGGCGGTTCCCAGTGAGAATTGGCTCGACGTCACAAGCCGGACGATCATCGATTACAACGAAGCGTATAGCCAGATCACGCAGCCGGGAACGCCGATTACGAAGACATCGCTCTTTCATGCGGACATCGAGCAGGACCGCTACGTATCTCCCCGCATATTCTTTTTCGGCGAGGCTATGTTCGACCACAGCATTTCGCAGGGACTCGATCTGCAGCAGACCTATGGCGGCGGTTTCGGCTGGGTGATTGTAAAATCCGCAGCGCAGGAACTCGATTTCAAAGCTAGTGCCGATTATGAGCGCCAGGAGTTCGAAGATTCGATGCTCAATAAGACGCTATTCAGCTCTATATTTAGCGAGACGTATACGCGTAAATTCGCGCACGGCATATTGCTTAACGAGCAGGGCGGAATTACTCCGGCGTGGAACGACACGAACGCATATTCGGCGTTTGCGAGCGCAGGTGTGACTTTCCCGGTCTATCATCACTTTGGCCTCACGGTCGGCGCGCTGGATAACTTCCTGAATGATCCGCCGCCAGGATTCAAGAAAAACTCATTCCAATTTACGCTCGGGGCCACTTACTCGCTGCGCTCGGCGCAATAGCAACGGCGGTTTGCCGGCACGACGGAGGCCCTCGTTATTTCGGTGGTAGTTGGTGCGATGGGAGGAATGGCCAGAGGTTCGGCGGTTGTAAGTCTGGTGCGCGCGCTAGCCCTCGAGCGGGGCAGGGACTTATGCGGGCCACGTGATCACGGCTATGGATGGTCGCCCCCCCGCCGGTCTGAGGCTCGAGTCAATTCAAAACAGTTTCGAACGGCCCGGCGAAGTGCGGCATTTAATCGTGCAACGCGCTTCGCAACGGGTGGACGTCAACTTGCGTTTGAGAAGGCTTTTGTGCATCGGCAGGAGATCAGAGTTTTCTGATTTGAAGATTTTGGAAACTGTGCCGATAAGTCAGGTGTGAACGCATCATTCGACGACCGCCGTGATTCGGCCACCATTCAGCTTCCGCTGCCTCCCGGCAACGGCGCGAAACGCAGTATTCCATGCACGTTCTACGGCATGGAGGGTAAGCGGCTGATCCTCGAAGCGGGGGAGCCGATTTCGATTTCGACTGCGCTCAGCGTCGAACATGAGGACAATCTGTTTCTCGGCGAAGTTGTGATTTGCGGGGCGGAATCCGCCGGTATGTATCGGATGGAAATCAAAATCGAGCAGATCCTAACCGGGCTCCAAAGCCTCATGAATTTGCGCGCTGGGTTGCTCGGCGAAGGTGTCCCGCAACCGCTTAGCCTTTTGCCCGTCGGCATGCGGAACTAGAACTCAAAGCCATTCCTAAAATACACTCGATTCAAAATTTTGATTGGCGCATTGTCTGCCAGACGTGAGTACATTAGTACCTTATTAACCCGTTCTTTACCGCGTCGTAATGTAAAGCTACCCCGTCTGTACCCCCGGCACACTGTCCCGTGTCGAACTCCAAATTCGAGAGGGAACATGCTTGCTTGCAGGGTCAACGCCAGATGTGTATTTGCGCTGGGAATCATCGGCTCAACTGTTTGGGCGCAATCCAACCCGCCCAGCCCGTCGACTGAATCAGCCGCTCCGAATCCCGCGCAGACGACTGCGCAACCTCCGGCCGCCCCCCAGTCCCAAACGCCCCCACCACCGCCACCCACCACCTTTTCTACTTCCGCCGTGCGCCTGGATGGCATCGATTTCAGCGGTTCGGTGGATGGGTACTACAGCTTCGACGACAATCACCCGGAGTCCGGATTCAATCAGCTCTATAACTTCGACGATAAGACCAACCAAGCCGATCTCAATCTTCTGAAGCTCACCATCAGCCACGACCCCGATCCTGTCGGCTTCCGCATCGATTTAGGTTATGGCCGAACCATGGAGCTCGTTCACTCGAACGGGACCGATCCCGATTTCTTCCGCTATGTCGAACAGGCTTACGTCAGCGTCAAGCCCAAAAGCTGGAAGGGCTTCGAGGTGGATTTCGGGGATTTCGTTACTTCCGCGGGCGCGGAAGTCATCGAGAGCAAGGACAACTGGAACTATTCGCGCTCGCTGCTGTTTGCACTCGCGATTCCTTACTACCACTTTGGCATCCGCACCTCGATGCCGATCGGCAGCAGTTTGAATCTCGGCGTGCAAGTAGTAAATGGCTGGAATAACATCGTCGATCCTTATGGCGGAAATATGAAAACTGTCGGGATTACGGAGGCATTGACTCGCAAAAAGTATACGTGGAGCAACAACTACTACGTCGGCCCGCAGTACACCGCAACGAATAATCGCAATCGCGCGCTGTACGATACGACGCTCCTGCTCACTCCCAATGACAAGGTTAATGCCTATATCAACTTCGATTACGGCCAGCAGCGCCGCTTTATCTCGGGGTTGGATCACTGGACCGGCATCGCGGGAGCTCTTCACTTTCAAGTGACCAAGCGAGTCGCGTTTAGCCCGCGCTTCGAATACTACGACGACGCCACCGGATTCACCACCGGCCGAGTGCAGCATCTGCATGAGGTCACGGCAACAGGCGAATACAAGTTCTTAGACGGCTTGCTCGGCCGTTTGGAATTCCGGCGCGACGGATCAGATGTGCCGTTCTTCGATCATGGCGCGACACCTGCCACTTCTAAGAGCGAGACTACTCTGTCGCTAGGCATGATTGCCTATTTCCCGGTGAAGCATTAGCCGGCCATCGATTTACGAGACTTACAAATCAGGAGAACTGTAAATGGCGGAAACTAACACACCAGAAATGAAAGCGACGTTGGGCCTCACGGGCCTGACTATGAACGCGATGGCGCTCATTGCGCCCGGTGCGTTCCTCTGGCTGACCTTTGCAATCCAAGGCGGCACCGGTGTCACCGCACCGTCGATGTGGTTTGGCATAGCTCTCGCGCTGTTGCTCTGCCTTGCCACGGCTGTTTGTTACTCCGAAATGGCGAAGTTATATCCTGGCACCGGCAGCTCTTATTACTTCGCGGAGCAATCGTTTTTAAATCACGAGAGGGCGTGGCCTTACGCACGGCTCGCGAAGTTCATCATCGGATGGGGTTCGCACTTGTATTACTGGGTATATCCAGGCGTGATGGTGGCGGTGATGGGCGTGCTGTGCGGGTACTTAGTCGGCACGATTTGGCCGAACTTTATGAGCGCCTCGAATCCCGGACCGGCCTTTATGGCGCTGATCGCGATCGTATTTTCTTTCGGCGTGGCCTATATTGCCCATCGCGGGGTCAATGGGTCGACGTCGGTGAATATTGCCATTAACGTGATTCAGATCTCCGCGCTGCTGGTGTTCTCGGTGATGGCCCTGGGATATCGCATCAACCACGCCCCTGGCAGCATAGCCTGGCAATTTGACGCGACCTCCGGCGAGGCGTATTCTTACGAATTCGCAACCAAGACCACCGTTGATCACGGGCAGACGACCGAGACCATCGTGCGCGATGCGAATGGCGTTCCACAGCCCAAGCTGGACGCAAGCCGCCATGCGGTTCCGTACAAGATCTCTTACCCGTATCACGACGAAAAGGGAAACTTCCTTAGCCACCCGAGCGCAGGTTCTGTCGTCGGCGCACATAACTTCGGCTGGGTATTTGTGCAAGCTACGGTTGCGATTCTCATCCTGGTGGGATTCGAATCGGTAACGGCCATGGGAGGCGAAGCCAAGAATCCGAAACGCGATGTGCCTATTGCTGTGATCACATCTTTGTTGGTGCAAGGAGCGTTCTGCTATCTGATCGAGTATTTCGCGGCGAATTACTTTCTGAATAGCGGGTACGCGATGACCAGCGCATCGGGCTCGGCGGCTCCGATCGGGGACATGATGGTGGTCGTCGGAGATGCCATCTTCGGCCAGGGCCACGGCCGTACATTCATGCTTATCGAAGCGTTCACCGTTTTCCTGGCCATTATCGGCACGACGCTGTCCTGCATGAACACCGGCGCGCGAGTCACTTATGCCATGGGTAAAGATCAGGAGTTGCCGGACCACTTCGGCGCTCTCCACAGCGCAAACCTGACACCGCATCGCGCGATTTGGACGCTCGCGGCCATTTCGGCAGTTATCGGCGTCATTGCTGTTCTGTTTGTGTTTGGCGACGGCCCTGCGCCGTCGGACGCCACAATTCAGGCGCTGCCTCACGGCTTCTGGTCGAGCTTCGGCTACTTGTCGCACGATAAGCTTGCCGCGATGCCGAACACGCTGCTCACTGTTACTTTGGCCTCGAACTTCGGCACGTTTCTGCTGTACATGTTGAGCTGCGTGACGTGCATTGTCGCGTATCACAAGCACCCGAAATTCAGCGCCGTCCGTCATTTCCTAATTCCGGTTTTCGGATTGGCTGCAAATCTCGCCTGCATGGCGTTCTATTTGATCGGACCGTTCATGGGATTCGGAACGAAGATGGAGCCGCTGCTCGCCTTGGGGATCGCAATTGTGTGGGGAATCTACGGCGGTATTTACTTTATCCGCGCCAGCAAAGTAACTGGAAGGACGACTCTCATAGCAAAGGAGGTGCGTGCGGCAATTTCGTGAAAACGACTAATTCGGACTCAAAAAGGGTGAGCGCGTCTCACCCTCTTCTCGTTTAAAAGCGTTGATGCTCGATGTAGAGTTCGCCCAAGCAACGGATGCCGGCCTGATCCGCGAGCACAATGAAGACGCGCTTGGATCTTTCGTTCCAAGCACGCCCGAGGAAGCGCGCAGCCACGGCTGGCTCTTTGCCATGGCGGACGGGGTTGGCGGTCAGGATCACGGCGAAGTCGCTTCGCGCGTGGCGATTGAAAGTTTAGTCTCGGGCTTCCGCAAAGCCATTGGGAGCGAGCCGCTCACTACTGTCTTGCCTCGGCTAATTCAGAGCGCCAACACGCAAGTGTATGAGACCGCAATGGCGACCGGTCCATCCGGCAGCTCCATGGCGAGCACGGTGGTGGCATGCGGCCTGCGCTACGACCGGGCCATCATTTCTCATGTCGGCGATTCACGCTGTTATCTGATCCGTCAGGGATACGCGGTTGCGCTCACCCGCGATCACACCGTGTCCAATGAGCAGTTGCGGCTGGGATTGGTGACGACCCGCGAAGCGGCCGCCGGCGAAAACGCTCATGTGCTCAGCCGCGCTCTCGGTAACGACCTGTTTATCAGCGTCGAAACCAGCGAACACCAGGTTTTCGCGGGCGATTTACTCGTGCTGTGCTCCGACGGTTTGCATCACTCGGTGGAGGCATCGGATATCGTGGAGCTCGCGGCGCGCGAGCCGGATCTGCAGGCGATCAGCGGGCGCCTGGTATCGCTCGCCAAGGAGCGCGACGGCAGCGATAACATCAGCGTGCAAGTGATTCGCATTCGCGGAGTGGAGCGAGTCGGCATGTACCGCGGCAGGCATTACCGGCTTCAGTGATACTAGGATCTGAACGCCCTCCGTCCATGAGCGAACTACATGCAGGGGATCAGTTAGATCACTACCGCATCGAGTCTCTCGTCGCGCGTAGCGGAATGGCCTCCATCTTTCGCGGCACTGACATGCGCAATGGAACGCAGGTCGCGATCAAGGTTCCACACCCGGAAGTAGAGAGCGATCCAGTTACTTACGACCGCTTTCATCGCGAGCAGGACATTGGACAGAAGATGAATCACCCAGGCGTGATGAAGGTGAAGACAGATTCAGAGCGCAGCCAGGTTTACATGGTCATGGAATGGGTTCCGGGCCGGTTGCTGCGCGGGATTCTGCGCGAAGAGCGGAAGCTGCCAACCGGGCGCGCGGTTCGTATTGCACTCGGGATTGCGGACGCGCTCGAATACATCCACACACATGGCGTGGTGCATCGAGATCTGAAGCCTGAAAATGTGATGGTCGATGCGGACGATCGGGTGAAGCTCATCGATTTCGGCATTGCCGGTCAGGAAGGCGCGCGGCGGCTGACGTTCGCGAAGCTCTCGCAGTTGATGGGAACGCCCGATTACATCTCACCCGAGCAGGTGAAAGGCAAACGCGGGGATGGGCGGAGCGATATCTATGCTCTGGGCGTGATGCTTTACGAAATGCTGACGGGCGAAGTCCCGTTTAAAGGGCCGAACGCGTTCGCGATTATGAATGACCGGCTGCTGAATAATCCGGTTCCGCCGCGCGAAATCGACTCGAACATTTCGCCGCAGCTGCAGGAAATTATCTATCGCGCGCTCGAGCGCGATCCGAAGAATCGGTACGGCAGCGCGAGAGAGATGCGGTGGGATCTGCAGCGTCAGGATGAAGTGGGGGTCGCGGATCGTCCCGAACTGCGCGAATGGAAGCACCGCCGATCGCCGCTCTATCGGCGGATTCTGTTTTACGCAATGCTGGGGCTGATTCCGGTGGTCGTGTTTGGCCTGCTGTTCTATGTTGCGAGGCACGGCTAATTTGAGCGCGCACAACGCACACCAACCATGCTGTGCGCTAGCTGAGTTCAGCGGCGCAGCAGGTCCTCGCGATGCGTGACAAAGTCGGGATAGGCGCCGGCGCCTAGCTCAAACAGGTCCATTCCTTGGCGCTCGCCTTCGGCCGCGACGCGTTGCCGCATGATCTTGTCGAGCAGCCAATTCAATACGTAGCTCATCGGAAGAACTAGGCCGATGAGTGTCGCCACGCCGATCAACTGCGGGAGAAAGCGGGCCGGGCCGAAAATTGCCGCCGCGATCACACCCCAAATGCCTCCCACCGCATGCACGGAGATCGCACCGGCAGGATCGTCTACCTTCATGTGAAGTTCAAACAGCTCGATGGCGAGTATGACGACGGCACCGGCGACCGAGCCGATGAAGACGGCAGCGGCGGGTTTCACGAGCACACACCCCGCACTGCTCGCCGCTAATCCCGCTACCCAGCCATTGGCTGCAAGCGAGGCATCCGGTTTGCCGAATCGTACACGCGTCATCACCGCCGCGGTTATTGCGGCAGCAGCCGCAGCGAGTATGGTATCGATGGCGATCACAATCGGAGCCAATTGCTTTTACCCCGCCGAACAGCATTCCTCCTGCGGAGTTCAATCCGATCCATCCGACCAGCGCAAGCAGGCAACCGAACAACACGATCACGGCGTTGTGTCCAGGCATCGCGGCGGGCACGCCATCGGATGTGAATTTACCGCGGCGCGCGCGGAGTATCCATGCGATTGCAAGTGCGGTCAGTCCTCCGACGCATTGAATCGAAGCGCCTCCGCCCGCGTCTACGAATCCTTGCCGCGTCAGCCAACCGCCGCCCCATGTCCAGTGCGCGAATAACGGATAGGTGCAGCCGGCGAGGAGAGCGGTGGAGGCGCACATCGCAGCCATCCGCCATCGCTCGGCTCCCGCGGCGAGCGGAATCAAGGCAGCGAGTCCCGCGCCGAAGAGTTCGAAGAGAACGATCGCGCCGGAAAAGCTGGCGAGATCGACTCCGCGCAAGAACAGCAGTGCGGCATTCTCGCGCTCGACTGCAACTCCACACGCTCCAAAGACCAGTACCGCCACGGCGAGCACGCATATGGAGGCAAGCATCGCGTGCGCCGCGTTGCGCGATCGGGTCAGGCCTGTGTTGATGAGCGCGAGTCCGGCGGCCGCGAACGGAATCAGAAAAATGCAGAAGATGCAAAAGACAGCGTCGCTTCCAGAGAAAGTCCCTGGAATTTCAGGCATCGGGTCTAGCACCTCGCGGCGGGATGTGAGCGCGGGCGGCCATGACGAAGCCCAAGGCCTCAATCGCAATCCCGGCGATCACGAAGGCGGTCTTCGAAGCGTCCGAACGGAGCAGTCAGCACAGCGGCGAGAACGATTCCCCATCCCGCCAACATCATCAGAAAGCCCGCAATTTTCAATACTTAACTCCGGCTAAAGATGCGCAGGATTCTAAATTTCGACCGCGCACATCAGCCACCCAACGGCCTGTGCGCTAAACTTACGTGGCCGCCACCTTAAGGCATTTAAAATAGCATAGGCGGAGGAGAATGACACGGAAAGCCGTTGTCTTTGGGGGCGGCGGGCAACTCGGAGTAGAGTTGTGCCGCGAGTTTGAGCGTCGGCAATGGACGGTGCAGCGTTTCGATCGCCGATCGCTCGATATCACGGATGGCGCGCGCGTGGAAGAAGCGATTGGGAAGGCCGATCCGCAACTCGTCCTCAACGCTGCCGCATACAACCAAGTTGACATCGCCGAACGCGAGCCGCTCACGGCTTATCAGGCGAATGCGCTTGCCGTTCGCAATATTGCGATGGCGTGCAGGCAGACGGACGCGCAACTGGTGCACTATTCGACCGATTACGTGTTCGATGGAACCAAAGGCAGCCCGTATGTAGAAAGCGATTCGACTCATCCGTTGGGGGCATATGCGGTTTCGAAGCTCGCGGGCGAGCTATACGCGCAGGCCTATCTCGATCATCCGCTCATTATTCGCACCTCCGGCGTTTTCGGTCCTGGAGGGATGTTCACGCCGCGCGGAAATTTTGTCGAGCTGATGCTACGGCTGGCGCAGAAGAGCGATCCGATCCGGGTAGTCGAGGATCACGTCGCCTCACCGAGCTATGCGCCGGCGATGGCGTCACGCACGGCGGATCTGGTCGAGCGAAACATTCACGGGTTATTTCATATGGGGGGCGGGGAAGCGATCTCCTGGTATCAATACGCCAAGTTGATTTTCGAGCTGGCGGGCCTTTCGCCCGCGCTTCAGCCAACCGACGAGCGCGAATATCGCACGCCCGCGCGTCGCCCGAAGTTTTCGGCGCTTTCGAACCGCAAGCTGGAAGAGGCTGGGATTGCGGCGATGCCGCCGCTACGCGAGGCAGTGCGCGAATATTTGCATGCGCGCAAGCACGCTACTGCGCATCGTTCGGTGTAGCGTAATAGCCGTTGCGCGCCTGAACGCGGTAATCGGGATTGTCGACTTTGATCCCGATGTGGCGGAATGAACCATCGCGGGTAGTGTTAGTGGGTTCATAGCCGATCGAATACTGATTCCGCATCTCTTCCTGGATCTCGTTGAAGACTTCGTTTAGCGGGTGTTTTTTGTCCACGGTGAACACATGCCCGCCGGTCTCCTCGGACATTTTGCTTAGATCACCTTCACCGCCGCCGCCCATGCCCATGCCGTAATGCATGTAGAATCCGCGGTCCACGTAGTAAATGCTGTAGATGATGGCGTCGGACTTTCTGGGCGGCTTCAATCGCTGCTCTGCGGTCATAGGTGCTTCCCTGATCGTCGCCATCGGTGATGAGGATCAGCGCCTTGCGTCCCACTTCAGTCTTCAGTTTTTCGTTCGACGCGAGATACACCGCATCGAAGAGCAGCGTGCCTTTCGGAGTTCCTATTTGCGGCACCGGCCCGGTATTAACATTCGGAATCGGACCGCGGCCGATCATCGGGGTTTGCCCGTCGCCGCGCAGATCCTGCAAAGCTGCGCTCAGCAGCCGCGGCGAATTGCTGTAGTCCTGCAGCAGCTCGGTGTCCTTGCCGAACGAGATGAGAAACGCTTCGTCCTTCTGCCGGATGACGCTCGAGAAGAACGCGGAGGCGGCTTGCTTTTCGATATCGATCAGCCGTTCCTGACTGGCGCTGATGTCGATCAGCAGACCGAGGGTGAGCGGGAGGTCGGTTTCGCGCGCAAAGCGTTGAATGGTCTGCTCTTTTCCATCCTCGTAGATTTTGAAATTGTTTTTCTCGAGGTTTGGAATTAACTGGCCACCTTTTTTGGTCTTGACGGTGAAGAGAATATTTACCAGGTCGACGTTGACCTTCAATGTCGGTTCCTGAGGCTGGCGGCTGGTCTTCAGAGGACTGGGCGGGCCATTCCGCGGGGTTTGCGCGCGGCGTGAACTGATGGCAGAATGCCGCGCCTGCTAACGCGAGCGTTGCCGCGAAGCACGTAAATGGTCGAAGGAAACTACTCATCTTCGCTATGATTTTATCGTCTAGATTCCCGACGCGATGAAGCATGCAACTTTGCACCTGAAGAACGCCGATCCCGTATTGGCGGAGATTATCGAGCGCGTAGGCCCTTGCCGATTCATGGTTCGGGAGCCAACGTTCGAGACGTTGGCGCGATCGATCGCGTTCCAGCAGCTTAATGGGAAAGCGGCAGGCGTCATCTTCGAACGCCTACGCAAAGCGGTTGGCAGGCGATTTACCGCAACGGCGTTTCTCAAGCTTTCGACTGAGGAACTACGAGCGTGCGGTCTGTCGCGTCAGAAGATCGCATCGCTGACGGATTTGGCGGAGCATGTGGTGAGCCGGAAGATCAACTTTCGCAAGCTGGGCGATTTAACGGATGAAGAGATCATTGCGCAGCTCTCGCAAGTGCGCGGCGTGGGCGTCTGGACCGTGCAGATGTTCCTGATGTTCGCGCTGCAACGGCCGAATGTGTTGCCGCTCGGGGATTTTGGCGTGCGCAACGCGGTGCGGCGAGCTTATGGGTTGACGGAGATGCCGAAACCCGCCGAACTTCAAAAAATCGCGGAGAAATGGCACCCATATTGCTCCGTGGCGGCTTGGTATCTGTGGCGGAGCCTCGATGGTCAGGTCGGGATTTAGGGCTTCTATCTAAATGGCGTTTCCCGAGTTTTCGGGCAACGGCGGCAACGGGCGATCCGGCTTGAGCACGACGACGCCGAGCGGCGGTATGACTAGACAGGCGGAAGCCGGTCTACCGTGGGAAGGCGTCGGTTCTGCTTCGACCCAGCCTCCATTGCCCATGTTGGCTGCCGCCGAACATCTCGGCATCGGAGTTAAAGATTTCGCGATGGCCGCCGGCTTCCGGAATGCCGATGCGATAACTCAAATGCGGCTGTGGGGTGAAATTGCACACGAAGACCAGATAATCATCGCGGCGCTTTGCATAACGCACGAAGGAAATGACTGAGTTCTGGGCGTCATGAAAATCGACCCACTCGAAACCCCATCCCTGGAAATCGATTTCATACATTGCAGGCTGGCTCTTGTATAGCTCATTGAGCGCAATGCAGAAGCGCTGAAAGCGGCGGTGAATTTCATGGTCGAGCAGCCACCAATCGAGCTGCCCTTCGGAGTTCCATTCCGAAGTTTCGCCGAATTCGGCGCCCATGAAGAGCAGCTTCTTGCCGGGGTGCGCGTACATATAGCTGAGGAACGCGCGCGCGTTGGCGAAACGCTGCCATTCGTCTCCCGGCATTTTGTCGAGCAGCGCGCGTTTGCCGTAGACCACCTCGTCGTGCGATACCGGAAGGACAAAGTTCTCGGTAAAGGCGTAGATCATGCTGAATGTGATCGCATTCTGGTGATATTTGCGGTAGACCGGGTCTTTCGCGAAATAATCCAGCATGTCGTGCATCCAGCCCATGTTCCACTTCATGGTGAAGCCGAGCCCGTTGAGGTAGACAGGGCGGGAGACACCGGTAAATGCAGTCGATTCTTCGGCGATTGTGATTGCGCCGGGGACCTGATGAGCGACTTCGTTCGCTTTTCGAAGGAAGCTGATGGCTTCCAGGTTCTCGTTGCCGCCGTAGACGTTTGGTATCCACTCGCCCGCTTTGCGCGAGTAATCGAGGTAGAGCATGGAAGCGACCGCATCGACGCGCAATCCGTCGATGTGATACTTCTTCAGCCAGAACATCGCGTTCGAAATGAGGAACGAGCGTACTTCGTTGCGGCCGAAGTTGAAGATCAAAGTGCCCCAATCGCGATGCTCTCCGAGGCGCGGATCGGAGTGCTCGTAGAGCGCGGTGCCGTCGAAAAAGACCAGTCCATGTGCGTCCTTCGGGAAGTGCGCCGGGACCCAATCGATGATGACGCCGATGTTTTCCTGGTGGCAGCGATCGATGAAATACATGAAATCGAGCGGCGAGCCGAAGCGCGAGGTAGGCGCGAAATAACCAGTTACTTGATAGCCCCAGGAAGGCGAATAGGGATGCTCGGCGATGGGCATCAACTCGATGTGGGTGTAGCCCATGCGCTTGACGTACTCGACGAGTTTCGTTGCCAGCTCACGATAACTCAGCGGCTGGCCGTGCTCATTCTTGAGCCAGGAGCCCAGGTGCACTTCATAGACCGACATGGGGCTATCGAGCAGATTGGTGTTGGCGCGGCGCTCCATCCATTGCTGGTCGTGCCACTCGTGCTGGCTGAGATCGGCGACAACGGAGGCGGATTTGGGCGGCTTCTCCATGTAGAAGCCATAGGGGTCGGCTTTCTCTTCGCGGAAGCCATGAAAGCGGGATTGCACGAAGTATTTGTAGGCTTGACCGGGTTCGAGGCCGGGAATGAAGATCTCCCAAACGCCGCCCGTTCTGAGGCGCATGGGATTGCGGCGCCGGTCCCAATCGTTGAAATTACCGATCACGCTGACAACGATCGCGTTTGGAGCCCAGACGGCGAAGCGCGTGCCCGTAACGCCTTCGCTGGTTGTGAAATGCGCACCAAAGGTGTTGTAGCCTTCGTAATTCGTTCCTTCTGAGTGGAGGTACAGATCGAAATCGCTGACGATGGGGGAAAAGCGGTAGACATCTTCCTGCTCGGAGACTTGTCCTGCGTGATCCGTGATGCGGAACTTGTATTGAGCAGGCTGCGAACTGAGGCTGGCAGTAAAAATACCAGCGGGATGAATGCGGTCGACGGGAACGGACTTGCCGTCGATCACGAGTTCGACCTGCTGCGCTTGCGGCAAAAAGACGCGTATCTCCCACTGCGTTTTGCCATTGTCTGAAACGGAGTGGGGACCGAGCACGGCGAAAGCGTCACCGTGATAGCCACCCGCAATGGCTTCGAGCTCCTGCTCGGTGATAGCGTGCACTTCTTGGTCAATCATGGCGTTTATTATGTCAGGGGAGAATCACTTGCCGGGTTCGGACCCTCAGCTCCAGGAGTTCTTGCGCGAATTGCCGAAAGCCGAGCTGCATCTTCATTTAGAAGGGTCGGTCGAGCCGGAGACGATTCAAGAAGTAGATCCATCGCTATCGTTGGATGCAATTCGCGCGAATCTTCATTACACCGGGTTCGCGGGATTCTTGAAGGCGTACGTGTGGGTAAGCCGGAAGCTGGATTCGCCGGAGGCGTATGCGCTGGCGACACGGCGGTTGATTCAACGGTTGCGAGCGCAAGGCGTCCACTACGCCGAGATCACGCTTTCCGCGGGCGTAATCCTTTGGAAAGAGCAAAGTATCGAGCTGGTTTTTGAAGCCGTCAGGAAAGCCGCTGCCGAATCTTCGGGCGTGGAGGTGAGATGGATCTTCGACGCCATCCGGCAGTTCGGGGTCGAACAAGCCACCCGAGTATTTGCAATTGCGAAGGAATTTCGCGAGGCGGGAGTGGTCGCGATCGGCATCGGCGGAGATGAAGAACGTGGTCCGGCGGATTGGTTCCGGAAATTATATAAGGACGCGCGGGATGCAGGGCTGAATCTCACCTGCCATGCGGGCGAAACGACAGGACCGGAGAGCGTCTGGCAAGCGATTCGGATTGGCGCGCAACGCATCGGGCACGGCATCGCGTCGATTCGAGACTCCGATCTGCTGAATGTGTTGCGGGATCGCGATATACCTCTCGAAATCTGCCCCTCGAGCAATGTCTGCACCGGCGCGGTTGCGAGTTTGGCAGAGCATCCGTTGCGAAGAATTTGGGACGCAGGCGTACCGGTAGTTCTCGGAACGGATGATCCGGCGCTGTTCTTCACGGACTTATTGCACGAATATACGCTGGCGGCGGAACGGTTCGGTTTCTCGCGGGAAGAACTGCGGAGGCTGGCGGAAAACAGTTTGCGGTACCGGTTTGCTGTTGGCTGCCGGGCTGGTTAACCGCGCGATGCGCCGACCCGTTCTTCCAGCAGCAGCCGGATCAGCGCTTCGAGCTCGCGAATCCGATCGCCGAGCTGTTCCAGATCCGCAGCTTCGTTTTCTGCAGATGCGGCGACGCGGCCGTGCTCCAGCGCGCCCACGGCTTCTCCTCGATTTCGGACTACCTTAGCGGGGATTCCGACTACGGTGGCGGCGTCGGGCACTGAATGCACGACCACTGAACCGGCACCGACTTTGACATCGTCGCCCAGGCGAATGTCTCCGAGCACAGCGGCGCCCGCGCCGACGACCACACGATTTCCGAGCGTGGGGTGACGTTTGCCGCACTGATTGCCGGTTCCCCCGAGGGTCACGCCCTGGTAAAGCAACACATCGTCGCCGATTTCCGCGGTTTCGCCGATGACGACACCCAGCGCGTGATCGATGAACAAGCGCTTGCCGATTTTTGCACCGGGATGAATCTCCGCGCTGGTCAGCAGACGGGCGAACTGGGAGAGGAGACGCGCAAGAACGAAGCGACGGCGGCGATAAAGCCAATGCGAGACGCGATGAATGAGGACGGCATGAAAGCCTGGATAACAGAGGAGGATCTCAAGCGAGCTTTTTGCGGCCGGGTCTTCCCGCTTGATGGCCTGTATGTGCTCGCGAAGGGACACAAACTTATTCTCTCTAATTCAGATGCTTTTGCGGGGAACCAGGATGCCCAGCCTTTTAGCGCGAAAGACCGGTTCCGACCAGGACCAACGCCCCGGCGAAGAAGAAGATTGCGACGGCGATCAGGACGCGGCCGTTCTTGGCGCCCTTTGCAAACTCCCTCCAGATGAAAAGACCTGCGAGCACCGCCAGGATGGAGGAAGCCACGGGCAAGATCAGCCGTAATTGGGCGGGAACTCCGATGCTGGATGGCGCAAAAGCGGCCAGGGCAGCGGAAAAGGCTCCGATGGACCACATAGCTCCGGCGCCGAAACCGAGGAAATGCTGCCCCGCGTTACCACGGAAATAGGCATTCAAACGAATTGCGCCTCCCTCGATGGCAATATTCATGAAATAGAAATTGAAGATGATGGTGGATAACATCAATCCAATCGCGAACAGCAGCATACCCGCATAGGGTCCGAGCCCAAAGTCCCCTGGCACGCTCCTGGTGAGCAGCGGATAGAAAAGGCCTAACGGGACGCCGCTGATGAGAGCGATCAAAATGCCTTTCGTGGTTCTGCGGCCTTTCTTCTTCGCGGCCGCTTGTGAAGACGATTTGGCGGGCGGGTGTCTTGCGGGGTTTGCGGACGGCAGGTCTCGAAGATGACACGCCGAGCCGTCCAGGACGAGAGCGAGCAACATGAGCACTACGCCGCCGACAAGAAGAAAGATGTTATTGAGGCGGAAATTGTAGAAAGATTCAACGATCAAGGCGAATCCGATTCCGAGAGGGAAAGCGCCAGAGATGCCGAGCAGCGACACGGCACCAAGGAGCATCAGATTTCCGAGGTTGAAGAGAAATCCCGCAGCCAACGCGTAGGCCTCGCTGGTTCTTCCGGCCACCAGCATGCGGTCGCTGAAGGCCATCTCCGATCCGTAGGTGCCGAAGGTGAACGCAGCTATGACGGAGAGCAGCAGCGCGCCGATCGCGAAATCGAAATAAAAAAGTTCAAAGCGCCATTGCGGCCCGGATTTCTTGAACAGGCTCGGCCAAATGCCGAGGCAAAAGAACGAGAGAAGGAGCAGCAGCAGGACGGAGGTGTAGGTGGTTGGGAGGACCAATCCGAACCCGATCCTGAGCTAGTTGTGCACCGGGTTTGCTAGGAGACTGTGAACAGAGAGTGCCGCGGGAATGGGCATGCTCTGTAATCCCGAAGCGAAGTAACGCTCCTGCGTGAGATTGTGATAGACGTTGCCGGCAATTTCAGCGGCTTGCGCGCCGCCAACGCCGCGGCCACCGGTAAGGAGCACAACCACGACGACCCTGCGGCTACCGACATCGTTGAACGAGCCGAACCAGCCCAGATGCACACCGGGGTTAGCGGTGTCGGTGCAGGTCCCAGTTTTGCCGAAGATCGGTTCGTTTGGATCAAAGTTTGCGCGCTTGGCGGTGCCGTACTCGACAGCGCCCATCATGCCCGGCATGATCTGCGGGACTAAGTTACTGATGTCCAGAGTGCGCTTGACCTGCGGAACCAATTTGTCGGCGTCTTCTTTGGTGCGCGGATACTGCAGATAATACATGGTTCCGCCGTTGGCAACAGCGGACACGATGCTGGTCAGTTCGAGTGGCGTGACGCGGATGCCATCACCGAAACTGGTCATCATTCCCACGCCGGTGGGAGGCGGTTCGGAGGCAATAAACCCAGGCTCTTCGCCAGGAATGTCCAGGCCGGCTTTTTCGCCGAAGCCGAAGAGTTGGCCGTACCTTTGAACGCGGTCAAATCCGAGTTCCTGACCGAGCTTGGCGAAGTACATGTTGTTCGAGTGCGCGAGCGCTTGCGTCATATCGAGCGAGAACCGGCGCGTGATGCGCAGGGGGTTCGCAGGATTCACAATGCCTTCGCTCAAAGACGCGAGCGAGACCATCAGCTTCACGGTCGAGCACGGCTGGTAGGCGCCTCTGAGCGCGAGTTTCTGGTTCACGATGCTCAGGATGCGGCCGGTCTGAGGGTCCGCGACTACGACGCTTCCGTTATAAGGCCCGAGTGCGTCAACTGCGGCTTTGCGGATGATGGGATCCTCGCCGTCGGTGATGTCGCCCGTGGTGGAATCGGCGAAGGTGGGCTCGGTCCACGGGTTGAAATAGACATGGCGGCGTGAGCGGGTGCGGAGACTGGCGTTCCGAACCGTGGTGCCCGTGGTTCTGTGGATGACCGCGGCTTGTGTTGTTGAATGAACCGCTGTTCCATTTGCGGCGACAACGGCCGCGTGGTGCTTTTTCCGTTTGTGCTTTTTGGCAGTTACGGACGTCGTTGGGGTACTGGTGGCGGCTTGTGCCCCACAACCCACGGCAACGGCGAGCGCCGGGAGCACGATAAGCCTGTATAAAGGACCGAGTTTCATTTTGCCGGTTCCGAAAATTGATCCCAATGCAAGATTACTTATATCGTAAGTAGTTCTTACATTCGCGTCAACTAAAAGATTCTCCAAGAGTTAAAGATTTCTTAACACGATCAGGCGGCCGTCCAGCCACCATCGATAGTAACAACCGATCCATTCATAAAATCGGCAGCAGGCGAACAAATATATAGAGCCAAATCAGCGATTTCCTGAGGCTGGCCGAGCCGGCCGAGCGGCTGCCTTTGATTTAGTTCCATGCGTACCTTTTCTTTCTCGTGACGGTGATATTTTTCGAGATAGCCCTCTACAAACGGAGTGTCTACAGTGCCAGGGGCGATGCAGTTGACCCGGAGTTGAGTCGGATATTCGACCGCCAACTGACGCGTCATGGCGATGACCGCGCCTTTCGTTGTGCAATAGGCAAAGCGGCGCCTGATGCCCACGAGGCCGGCGACGGAGCCGATGTTCAGGATCGAGCCGCGCACTTGGGTGAGCAGAGGAATGGCGGCTTTGGTGACCAGAAACGTGCCCTCAACATTTACGCGGAAGAGGCGTTCGAAGCCGGGCTGATCGGTTTCTTCGATGCTGCCGACCATGCCGATTCCGGCGCAGTTCACCAGAATGTCAAGCGTCGACATGGAGGAAAACAGGCGTTCGATTTGAGATTCATTCGTGATGTCGCAGGCGAATGGCTGCGCGTTGGGGATGGAATGAGCGATTTGCTGTGCGCGGTCGCCGTCAAGATCGACAATGAGGACGCGGGCGCCGGCTTCCGAGAACGTGCGCGCAGTTGCTTCTCCGATGCCGCTTGCGCCGCCAGTGACGAGTGCGACTTTTCCATCGAGACGGAAAGGATTGGGCATGCTTACCCGATCATGCCACTTGCACCAGATGCGACTCCCTTCACTCGGGAATTGCGACGCGGGTCAAGTCATTGCGCAGCGAGTCTTGTGCACTGGCGTCGAGCTTTTGGCCATCGCGGGTGACGTAAAAGACATCGAGCGCTTTGTGCGCTTCCGTTCCGATCATCACCAGGTCAATATTGCAGCCAGCAGAACTGATGGAGGACGCCAAGTTCGTAAAGGAGGCCGGGGCGATCTTCGCCCACGAAATCGATCAGGGTTGCCGTATCGGATGCTTCGTTGTTGAAACGAATGAGGGGAGTAATTCGCGCGCCTCGAGTCGGACGCGGGGGAGCGCGCCTGCGCTTGAGAAGATCAGCGACAGTGGTTGAACCTTTGATGACACATTCGATGGTCCATTGCAGGCGATTTATTTCGCTCGGATTCAGCTCGAGTGTGCGAATGGGATCGGTGAATTGGATGAGGTCGAGCACACAACCGGAGGCGTTGGAGGCTGCTTCGGCTTTGACGATGTTCATTCCGAAGCTGGCGAGCGTGCCGCAGAGAGACGCGAACAGTCCGGGGCGATCCTCTACGATCACGGTCAGAAGATAGGCACCGGCTTCGGGGGTGACTTCGATGGCAACGCCGTCGCGCTTGCGTCTTTGATCCAGTTCGAAGTGATGGTCGATCTGAGCGCGGGTGTGGGTGCGCAGATAACGCGTAGGCAGGCCTTCCAAGAATTGCGCAAGCCCGGGCGAGACGTGCGCGTCGCCGATCAGGTTTGCAGCACCGTGAATCCGATTTTCTGCGAGTTCACGAGTGAGCTGTTGCTTTCCGGCGACGTACACGCGCCAGAGCTGCTCGAGCCGCCAGGGGCTCATGGCTGTTGGATTGACGGCGTTAATGTCTGCGTAGGTGAGCAGAACAAGCCTGCGCAGATCCTCTTGCGTAGCGATTTTGGAGGTGAGAAAGCGAGCCGTGGCGGGATCCTCAACATCGCGGCCATTCATGATCAGCGATAACACGAGATGCTGCCCGATGAGCAGGCGAACCTTTTTGCGCGCGGGATCGGGCATGGCGAGACGGTCCATCACATGCTCCGCACTTTCGAGCGATCCTCGCACGTGATCGCCCGGCATGGTGCCTTTGCCAATATCGTGAAAAAAAAGCGCGAAGCGGAGGATAGCGGGGTCGTCTTCTTCGATGAATAAATCGCGCAAACGGCGGAGTGGTGCGAAGTCTATCGATGGAAGCGCATCGATGGATTCGATTGTGATGAGAGTGTGCTCATCGACGGTGTAGCGGTGATAGAAATCGCGCACCACGAGGCTGTCGATGCTCCGCCATTCGGGGATTGCGGCCGAGAGCACACCGGCTTCCTGCATTTGATGAAGAGCGAGCGCGGCATGAGGCTGGGACAGGAACTCGCGCCAAGACGGCCAGAGCACGGGATGGTTTCGAAACTCGCTTTCGAGATCGGCGGCAGATGCCGAAAGGCGGCGTTGCGCATCCCACGAGAGCGCGACTCCGTGGCGGGCGAGGAAGGCGAACAGGCGCAGAACCGCCTCTGGCGAGGACAGCGTTTCCGCCGCATTGCGCAAGAAGACGCGGTCTCGGGAGATGGTGAACTCGGAGCTGGATAAACGCGAGCGCCAATCTCGAAATTGGCGCACGAGTGAAGGGTCTTGCGCATCGATGTACTCGATGGCCCTGAGCGTCGACTGCCAAATCCGGCGCGCGTGTTGGTAATACACTCGCATCCAGTGTTCGGGCGCGATGGCAGCGCCGCCCAGCTTGCGCGCGGCTTCATCCTGCATCTCAAAACTCAGTAGATTGTTGTCGCGGCCGGTTTCTAGGTGCAGAAAATGACGCAAGCCGTACAGGAAGTCTTTGGCTGGTTGTAACTCGCGATAGGACTCGGCAATTGCGGTGTGTTGCGGCTCCAATTGAGAGATCCATTTGAGGAAGTGGATGTCGCGAATCGCGCCGGGTGCTTCTTTGATATTGGGCTCGAGATGGTAAACGGTGTTATTGAATTTCGAGTGCCGCTGGCGAGCCATTTCATTGAGGTGACGGCTCAACGCCCGGGCGTGGCGTTGGTAAAACGCGGCGAGGCGCTCTTCGAGCTTTGTGAACAGCGCATAATCGCCCGCGAGGAACCGCAGATCGAGCAGGCTGATGTGCAGCTCGACATTTTGCTCGTTCAGCGTGCAGCATTCGGTTATGGTCCGGACGGAATGGCTGGCGCGAAGACCCGAGTCCCAGAGCGAACGCAAAAATTCCGCGACCGGCTCCTTGATTCGTTCGAGCTGCGCATCGCTTTCAAAAAACAGAAGAAGGTCGATATCGGAGTGCGGAAACAGTTCGCGCCTTCCGTATCCACCGACAGCGGCAAGCGCAAACGGGGAAGAAATCTTTCCAGCCAAGAATGCGGCAACCGCATCGGTGACGATGCAATCTACGGTTTCGGCGCGGATTAGAAAAGACTCTTCAGCGGAAGCTACTTCCAACAAGGTTAGAGTGCCGCCTCGCCGGTGTCGTCATTACGGATGCGAATTGCTTCCAGCACGTCATAGATGAAGATTTTGCCGTCGCCGATTTTGCCGGTACGCGCAGCGGCCGAGATGGCGCGCGCGATTTCCTCCATGCGGGAATCGGGCACGATGGTTTCGATCTTGACTTTCGGAAGCAGGTCGACTTCGTACTCCATGCCGCGATAGACTTCGCGATGGCCCTTTTGGCGGCCATGCCCGCGCACTTCGGAGATGGTCAGGCCGTCGATGCCGAGACTCTTGAGCGCCTCTTTGACCTCATCCAGCTTATGCGGCTGAATAATCGCCTCAATCTTCTTCATAGCTCCGATGCTATCCTCACGCGTCCAGGTTGTATCCTTCTTCGCCGTGCATGCTGAGGTCAAGACCTTCGATCTCCTGGTCGGCTGTGACGCGCACGCCGACCACCACATCCACGACCTTTAATATGATGAGCGTGCCGACGATGCGCCAAAGCCCAGGCGATCAAAACGCCCACAAACTGGTCGCCGATCTGTGCGGCGTTGCCGTCAATCAGGCCGAGCGGGAGTAATTTGCCGGCGCTGTCTTTGAGCCCATCATTGATTGCGTTCGTCGCGAAAACGCCGGTGAGCATCGCGCCCAGAGTGCCGCCTGCGCCATGAACTCCGAAAGCGTCGAGCGTATCGTCATAGCCGAACCTGCTCTTGACGGCGGTGACCATGAAGAAGCAGAAGAGTCCGGCGGCGAACCCGATCAGCAGGGCGGGGAAAGGCGCGACGAATCCAGATGCGGGCGTGATGGCGACCAAGCCCGCGACGGCGCCTGAAATGCCGCCGAGCAGGGTGGGCTTGCCGTTCTTGAACCATTCCGCGAGCAGCCAGCCGAGCGTGGCAGCAGCGGCTGCGAAATGCGTGGCAACGAATGCGCTGGTGGCTAGAGCAGATGCCGCAACCGCGCTGCCCGCATTAAAACCGAACCAGCCGACCCAGAGCATGCAACCGCCGATTAAGCTCAGCACCAGGTTGTGCGGCTTCATCGGTTCTTTGGGGAAGCCGACGCGCTTACCGAGATAAAGAGCGCATACCAACGCGCTGACACCGGAGGTGATGTGCACAACCGTTCCGCCGGCGAAATCGAGGCATGGAATTTTGCCGCCGAGAAACGCATTGAGAAGCCCGCCTTTGCCCCACACCATGTGAGCCATCGGAAAATAAACGACGGTTGACCACAAGCACGTGAAGAGCAGCATGGCGCTGAATTTCATGCGTTCCGCGAAAGCGCCGGAGATCAGGGCGGGGGTGATGATGGCGAACATGAGTTGATAGATCATGTACGTTTCATGAGGAACGGTTGCGCCGTAATCCGGATTCGGCGCGGCTCCGACACCGCGCAAGAACACATAATGAAAACCGCCGATGAACGGATTGCCTTCCGCAAATGCCAGGCTGTAGCCATAAATTGCCCACAGCACGGTTACGACCGCCATCAGGACAAAGCTGTGCATTAGCGTGCTGAGCACGTTTTTGCGACGGACCAGACCGCCGTAAAACAACGCGAGGCCGGGACCGGTCATCATCAGGACCAGCGCCGCGCTCGTGAGCATCCAGGCGTTATCGCCAGCATTCACGGTTGCTGCGCTCGACGAAGATTGGGCCACCAGGGGCATGGCCGAAAGTGCGCATAGCAGCGCAGCGATGCTCAGACGAATCATGGGCGACAGGGTTCGAACGTGGTTAAAGCCAAAGCGTAGCAGTTTCGCGGGGCGGCATGAATGCAGGATTTTCTATGTGGGAGATCGATTCTTTCTATAGTGACGAGAAGCCGTTTGCTTCTCTATAGGGACGAGAAGCTATGGCGTCGTCGCGGGCTGAAAGACTTGCGCCGATCATCCTGCCGGAGGCGGCAGGGGGTGAGTCGCGGCTGGGCTCGCTGTGGGAGCAAGGACCGGCGGTGATCGTTTTCCTCCGGCATTATGGTTGAATCTTCTGCCGCGAGCATGTCGCGCAGTTGCGCGAACGCGAAGAGGACTTCCGGGCCGCGGGTGCCTCGATTGGGGCTATCGGCTTAGGCGATATGAACTATGCGCGCCTTTTCCGGGAGGAGGCGGGGATCACGTTTCCGCTGTTCGTCGATGAAAAGCGACTGGCGTATAAAACGGCAGAATTGAAATCCGGCAGCGTCCTGCACCTGTTGCGAGGGGACAACGCCAGCGCGCGATCACAGGCTCGCGCTGCAGGTCACAGCCAACATGCATTGGGCAGCAATCCCTTTCAACTCGGAGGCAGTTTCGTTTTTGGCCCAGGTAATCGCGAGCTCTTCGCGCATGTGAGCAAGACATTCGGTGACAATGCGCCGATCGAGACACTCCTCGAGGTAGTTCAGCGGGCCAGCAGGGGCTAAGCGCCGCGGCCGAGTTCTTCGATCCAGCCCAGCATGCGCGCATAATGCGATCCGCGCCAGAAAATCTTGCCGCAGTTCGAACAGCGGCTGAATTCGTGCTTGGTTTCGCGTCTGTGCGGCGGGAGCAGATGCTCGATTTCCTGTTTCGCGACGGGGTAGAGGCACCCGTTGCAATCCATGCAGCGCTGAAAGGGAGCGAATTTGGAACCAAGAGCAAAGCGGTTTGCTACTTCGCGCAGTTGGCCGAGCGGTTTGTCGCAGCGCACGCAATACCCGCGCTCAACCTCGCGGCGTTTGAGCAACCCGACATCGCGAGTTAAGAGCACGCGGTGCTCAGTGCTCGATATCGAGGCGAGCCATGCATCATCGGCGTAGCGGTCGTACCAAGTATCGAAGCCGAGCATGCGGAGATAGGCAGCGAGACGGCCGAGGTGGCCATCGACGACAAAGCGCGGATCTTCCAGCATGATCGGCTGCGTATAGGGGAAGACTTCAACGTAATCGCCATCTGCGAGTTTTGCAGAGAAGGGAACCATCAGTCCTTTGACCGAGACGCGCTCGATTTCGGTATGCGGGACGCCGAGCGATTCAATGAGGTGCTTGACTGCGTCGGTTGAGCGGACGGTGTGGTGAAAGTTCTTCCCACGGTGTGCGGGAGCGAGAAAAAAATCGAGGTTGCCGTGGAAGCGGAAGCAAACCACGTGGCCAGTCAAATCTCGCAGTTCCTCAATCGGGTGAACTGGAAATGTCGCGCACCCCGGCGTCCTTAACGAAAGCTCGATCGAATGAGACCAAGCGAGCGCCTGGTGGCCTGCTGGTCAAATGCAGGGCGTCAGCTAAATCCATGCCGCAGGATGCGAGCTCAAGCGCACCGACCACAGCCGACTCGTCTTCAGCATGTACATTGCGAAGTCCAAGCAGTTTCGTAAGGCCTGCGCCGACGGCGTCTTCGTCGAATTTGTAAACGCTGCGAAGAACCCATGCGGTTTCGAGCAGTACCGTTTTTGCAATCCAAACGGCTTCCGCTTCAAACAACAGCCGAGCGGCGTCCGCCTGTTTAGGTTCGTCCCCGATCAGCAATCGGACTAAGACGTTAGTATCGACCGCGGTCATGCCGACGACCGGCCTCTCGGGCGATAGCAGTATGCATCTGCTCGACAGTCCGAGGTTTACCTTTAAACTTCAGGCATCCCGCTACATCCTTGAGGTCTGTGGCGGGAATGCGCACCGCCGGACGGAGCAAAATACCATCGCGGGTTTCCTCTACAGTAAACTCGGTTCCGGGTCCCCAAGAACGGGAGTGGCGGATGTCTTTCGGCAGAACAATCTGGCCTTTTGAGGATAGGCGGGTGGTGTCCACTAAGTAAGACTCCGGTAAAATTATTGCACAAACTGACCGAGTTATGCGCCTTGGCTTTTATGCCGCACAGAGAGGCTGGCGATCTCAGATTCGATCTGCCTTCGCTGACGTTCGACAGCAATACGAGCTTCTTCGGGGAGCTCCTGGTCCAGTGCATGCTGGTAATGTTTCAGGGTTCCCTCGTCACCGCGCCGGCAGTCTTCGAGGATATCGTGTTCGTCCTTGGGCCGGATGCGAGTTTCGAGATCAACCCACCCGCTGTGCAGGATGCCGCCGTAGTGAGCGTCGGTGGCAGGTTCGCCACCGAGTTGCAAAACCACCGCGCTGAGGCGGCGGGCAAATTTGCCACGCTCGCCTGAAAGAGCGGTCAGCCGGCCGCTCAGTTCGTGATCATGCACGCCCTTGGCGGCTTTGGCGTAGCCTTCTTCGGCGTCATAGCAGGTCGCGATGAGATCGTTGAGCAGTTTGATCGAGCGCTCCGAATCATTTGCCATGTTCCATATTCCTCACAGGACTGGACGCGCACGCGCGGCGCGAGTGACAGGCCAAGGCGGCGGTGATCTCGAGCCACCCCGTGTGTTTGACAGGTCGATTCATCGAAACCCGCATTCGATGAGCCGGGTCTTCACCTACGAACTCAAATTCACGCCGGCGCGCATTGAGGAGAAAGCGATGGCCAGTCAAGAGGGAATCAGCCAGGACCAGATGGTCGATCCTGGGATCGATAAAAAGCTGAAGACGACCACGATTGCCGAGACACTTCCCAGAATCGAGGAATGTTCCGCACTGCGGAACCTGGTAGAGAATGCGGATCTCGACTACTTGCTGCGGCGGAGCGGGCTACACACGCTGCTTGCGCCGAGGAACCAGGCGCTGGAGGGGATTTCTCCGGAGGATGCAGAAAAGTTTCTAAGTGCGCATTTGCTGGCAGGCGGAATCGAATCCTTCGATCTGCGGCGAATCAAAACCGTGAAGACCGCGGCGGGCGAGGCGCTGCCTGTAAAGGCCGAAGACGGGACGTTTCTGATCGGCGCCGCGCGCATCGTGCGGTCAAATGTTCCGTGTACTAACGGTGTGATTCACGTGATCGACAAGGTGCTCGCCGAGTAGATTTCGCTTTGGCCGATTTAGTTCCGTAGGGTCGCCGAATATACGGCTGGAGTGGTGGTGAAGTTCGTGCCGGCGCTATAAGAGAATGTGACACTCATCGAAATAGATCCGCCCTTTGCCAACGACGAGCCGGTTGCAGTCCAGTAGGGCTTGCCGCCCCAGGTCCCACTTGCATTAATTGCGGTCGCGGCACCGCATATTGTGAGCACAAGTTGCAGCGGGCCGGCGATGGTTTGGCCGCTGGTGTTCTTCAAGATGACTGTCTCGGTTCCCTGCTGTTTGATCCGGTTGTAATAGATGCCATTGCTCGTGATGCTCACCGAGCTTGTTACGTTCGGCGGCGCCTGCACCGTATAGGAATCGCTCTCGGATGGCGCGGAGTTGCCGGCGTTGTCCCTTGCGCCGGAGCAGGTGGCTGTGAAATTACCGTAGCCTTCGCCGTTATCGCCGGTCACGTTGATCGTTGCGCTGGTGGCCACGCCCGAGAGCGCATCAGTGGTCTGGCAGGCGGCTGTAGGCACAGAATTATACGCGTAGGTTGCGCTGTTGGAAACGCCGGTTACGGTGACGGCGGGCGGCGTGAGGTCGATGTTCACGGCGGCGCTGATCAATGAGCTGATATTGCCGGCATTGTCGATGGCACGCGCGCCGAGGGTGTGTTGGCCTTCGCCGCTGACGTTTGTGGACGCGGGACTAGAACTCGTGCTGGCAACTACGCCGCTATCGGCCCAATAACGGATCTGGTTGAGGCCGCTACCGGAGCCGTCACTGGCCGAAATGCTCGCACTCACTGGCGAGCTATTGATCCAGCCATTGCCGTTCGGCATAGGCGAGAGCGCGATACTGCCCGTGGGAGCCGTGAGATCGACAGGAGCGGGAGAAGGAAGCAGCAATACTCCGGTCATTGCCGGCAAGCTCAAAGAGACGTTGCCGCCGGAAACGCTGTAGGTATTGCCGCTCAAAACATCCACCAGCGTGGCGCCGTCCGAATAATAAGCGCCGACCGGAATGGAAGGCGTGTTCGTCGCATTTCCGTTGTTCAGCGCTACGACGGCCGTTTGATTGGTTCCGACCCGGGCGTAGGCGTAAGTATTCGGCGCGGTCGAAGACTCCTGCGTGTCGCCCGTGAGCAGCGTGACGAACGTGCCGCTTGAAAGCGCCGGATATTGTTTGCGGATGTGGCCGAGTTTCGTATAGAACGAAATGACGTTTTGGTCCGGCGGGCCATAGATGCTCGGATCGCCGGGTTGATCGGTCCAGGGATACGGGGCGCGCGTATATGGATCGCCGACAGGGCCGCTCGACCCGCTGTACCGTGAAGGCGCGTTGATCGCGGCTTCGTCGCCATAGAACACGGTGGGCGCGCCGATGTAAGTGAACTGGAACAGCGCGGCCAATTCCAGCCGCTGTTTGGCTTGCACCAGCCCGTTGTCGCCTTGTTCAGTCAGCACGTAGAGCGCGCGATTTGTATCATGCGAATCGATGAGGTTCATCATCGCGAAGGTCGCCGTCAGCGGATAATCGTCGCGCACGGCGCGGTTGGCGGTGTCGAACTGGCTGGGAGTGAGCGGAATGATGGAATCGTTGCCGTTGTCGTTGTTATCCGTCCAGCCGTATTGGCCGCGCGCGAAGCCGGTCACATTGCGGCGGAAGCGGTAATTCATTGTCGAATCCATCTGATCGCCGGCTAGCCACTGACTGGCATTGGGCCAGATCTCGCCAATGAGCGGTCCGTTTGCGTTGTAAGTTTTGGCGTAAGGACGCAGGGCGTGCCAGTAAGAATTTGGAATACTGGGCGCGCTATCGAAACGCCATCCGGATGCGCCCGCGTTATACCAATGCAGCAGCACATTATCGGTCGTACCACTGAAGAAGAATTGCTGCACGTCCGTGTTCGACGTCACGAGCAGAGGCAGGCTGTTGAAGCCGTCCCAGCCGCTGTAATCGGTGGTCGTACACGGCACGTTGTTATCGAGGAACTGGAACCACGTACGCCATTCGGAGCTGAGCGATTGGCAAGCTCCGACATCGGAAAACTTATTATATTCGTTGAAATAGGTGCTGTCGGAAGAGGCATCTTCGAAAGTTCCATCGAGAATCACGCGCATCCCGCGTTGATCCATGGCCGTTACGAGGGAAGTGAATGCCGCATTTCCGCCCAGCGCGGGATCGATATTCATGAAATCGTCGGTATCGTAGCGGTGGTTGGAATTGCCCCAAAAGATGGGATTGAGATAAATCGTGTCGAAACCGAGACCCTGGATATAATCGAGCTCATTCTGCACGCCCTTCAAATCGCCGCCATAGAAAATCGAGCCGAAATTGTTGTAGCAATCGCTGTTCGCGTCATACGGATCGCAGAGCAGCGTGTTCCATGTGGTCACGGCGATGTCGTCAGACGGAGGCTGGCCGTAGAAAGATGGGCAACCGGAGGAACTGCCGTTTACGCAGTAATCGTTGGTAGAATCGCCGTTGCGGAAGCGGTCGGGGAAGATCTGATAGATGTTGGCCGTCGCCATCCAGGAAGGCGTCTGGAAATTGAGGTCGTAAACCGTGATCTGGAATGAATTGAACGGCTCGCCGTCGGTCGCAGTGCCGGTGCCGTCCTTGTTCAAATTGTCGTAATCGTCGATGTAATCGTCGCTATACCAGCCGTTCGTGTCCTGCCGGTTGATCTTGAATTTGTAGTAGTACACAGTTGGCGACGATGGCATCGTGACGGTTGTCTTCCACACGTCGTACTCGGTGCTGCCGATTGTGATGTTCTGGTCGAAGGGCATGTTAGTGTCGATCGGGCCGGTGGTGTTGCCGCTCGCCGTGTCGTAAAGATAAGCTCGCAGCGTCAAGCCCCAGATTCCGCTCGAATGTAGGGTGCGAAACCGCAGCGTCATCTGCGTTTGCTCGGGCACGGAACCTTCTGAACTGCGATAGAACGGGTCGAACGTGTTGTGATAAAAGCCGGCTTTATCGGAGGCGCTGAAGCCCGAGGGCTGCTCGTTTGAAAACGGCGCCGTGCTGGTTCCGTTGATGGTGTTCGTCACGGCAAAATATTGCGTATAAGTCGCGCTCGTGCCGATCGTGCCGCCGGTATTGTCATTCGGCACCTCGCCGTAGACGTAGCCGCCGCTCGACGTCAGATATCCGAAGAAGTTGAATTGCGACGGAATGCCGCCGCCGGTTACCGCGGACCAGGGGATGGCGATTTCGCGGGTATTGGGACCGCTATTGGCGTTTGAAGCGTAAGATTCCGCATTGCCCGTTGCGCCGGACCAATTCCCGCCGCTCGAGGTGCGGTATTCGTTATAGCCGTCTTTGAAATACGTCACGAATTGGGCCGGAAACGGCAGCGAAGAGAAGCTGGTTCCGTCGTAATTCTCGCCTGTTGTCGTGCCGCTGCCGCCCGTGCCGATGTAAATGACGGCGGCCTCAGCAAGATTCGCGTTGGTGATGCCGACGTACAGGTTCGTCGCATCCCAGGTCATGTACCAGGTCTGCGAGCTATTCGTGGAGATCTGGTTAGTGCCGTTGGCGGTATTGCCGTATTCGCCGCTTTCGATGATTCCATCGACATTGGCCGTCTTCCATTGGGCAACGGCTGGCGCGGCGCCGGCCAATAGCAGAGTACAGACGAAACGCAGGTAAGTGGCGCACCACATGCGGGGTTCTCCAGGAAGCAAGATCTTAGGGGATTATACAAGGGGAAATGGCGCGTGCCGTCGAGAGAACCGCGCGCGCCATGGAACTGCAATGACGACTGCGGGACTCAGATACTATGCTTGGCCAAGATGCGGCGGCGTCCGAAGATTGCAAGTGCGAGCAGGCCTCCGCAGAGCAACGCGATCGAGGAAGGCTCGGGAACCGCGGTCGGGCCTGCTAGCGTAACCTCGGAGCTCTGGTACGCCACGCTGGTCGTCCCATCGCCATTGATGTCGATCTCGAGCGCGTCGCCCTGCGGACTCGTCGTCAACAAAGGAGCGCCGTTGGCATCGTAAAAGGTTAGATAGAACGCCCCGCCCCCTTCGCCGTTCGGAGTCGATACGGCTGCGCCATAGAGATCGAGGTCGAAGGTGATGGTGGTGCCGAAGGTCATCCCTTCGGTGTATTCGTTAGTGGTCTCGCTGTTGATGAGCGTGACGGTGCCGGGCAACTCGCCGGAAACCTCCCCGGTCGTACCGTTATTTGGATCCGCCGGGTTAAGAACCCCGTCCGTGAAGAAATTCGCGACGTCGGCGTTGGCCGGCTGCGTAGGCATGATAGTCGACGGGTTCAACTGAAAGTCGATGTAACCGGTTTGCAGAAGCACACTGGTTGTGTCAACGGTCACCATGTACTGAATGCTTGCGGGATCGGCGAACGCGGTTGAACCAGTCAACCCGCATAAAGTTAGTAAAGCAGTCGAGAGATAGATCGTATTGAGTCGCATTATTGTAAATTCCCCGAGTAAACTGCCGTATTCGTCATGAAATCAATGCCGCTGTTGTAATTCAGGATTACCGTAACTTGCAGAGACGCTCCGGGGGCGAGAGATCCGCCCGTGAGCGTCCAATATGGGTTGCTCATGAAGCTCCCGGTGTTATTCGCTGGGTTCACCCCGGCGGCCATACCGGAGAGCACCAGTTGGACCGGCCCCGAAATCGTCTGGCCGCTGGTGTTCTTGACCGTGTAAGTCGCAGTTCCCTGCTTCTTAATTTTGTTGTAGACGAACGGGTTCGAGGTCACCGAAACACCGCTCGTAACCTGCGTGTACACCACCGTGAAATTCGCCGTCACGTTCTCGGTTGCCGAGTTCATCTGGATCGTGGCGGAGGCCGACGAGGCATTGGCGACGTCGCTGCTGCCCGTCCAGTTCACGAAGGTATAGCCGCTTGTCGCGGTGTTGTTCGGCGTGGCAGTGAGGCTCACCGGCGATTGCGGCACATAGTGACCCGCCGCCAATCCCGCGCTATTCGTCGGGTTCGCCGTTGCCGTGCCCGCGCCGGCCGGGTTGACGCTGAGGTTCAGCACGTAACCGGGGCCGACCTGCACGGTCTGCGTATCGCTGGCATTGACCGTACCGCCGCTAATTCCGCCGCCGGAGAGCGAAACATTATTGACCGAGCCGTTGGTTGAGGTCGAGGCGTTGTAACCAACGCTAACGGTCAGCGTGAAGGTGTCGGTTTCGCCGGGCGCCATCGGTGTCGTGCGCGTGCAACTTACGGTGCCGACGCTGCAGGTCCAATCGGAACCCGTTCCGCCGCTGGCTTGCACCATGCTGATGGCCGTGATGCCGGTGGGCAGCGTATCGGTCAGCGTCACGGTACCGGCTGTGAAACCGGGACCGCTGGGATTCGCGACCGTAATGGTGTAGGTGTCGCCGGGGTCGCCTTGCGTGAAGGTGCCGTTGTGGACCTTGGCAAGCGTTACTACCGGCGGATGGTTCGTGACGTTCAGGCACCAATTGCCCAGGTTCAACCCTGCGCTGCCGAACCGATCATAAATCCAAAGCGACCAGTAGCCGTTCGGATTGATGCCGCCGCTCGCGCCAAAGGCGCTGGTGAAGGTCTGAGCGCCTTGCGGCGGCGCGAAGGACAGGCTCGAAGGCGCGGGCGCCGGGAAGGTAGGCGATGGATAGGGGCTGGTGTCCGAAGTCGGATAGTAGGTGCTGCTGCCCGGCGGCGTCGGAATCGGATCGCCCGAGCCGGCCGAGTCCGCAATCGTCATATTGAAGCTGCTGACCGCGTCCGTGCCGCCGACATTATTCCAGAACACGATGTTGGTCGCGGTCGGTCCCTCCAGCAGCATCAGCTGCGAGTCCGGCTCTGTGCTGGTGTAAGGATTCAGCTGCACGCCGACGGTATTGACTGTACCCGCCAGGTTCGTCACGTTCACGCGCGAGGGATAGGGCGCGGCCGGAATGTTCTGGGTACCCGACCCCGACTTGATTCCGCCCGGATTGCAGTAAACGCTGGCCGTCGGGTTGGTGGTTGCGGTGTCGATCTCGATTGTGACCATCCCCGAGCTGACCTGATACGTTCCGGTCACGCCGCTGTAATCAGCGGCGATGGTGTGGACGCCCTCGCTTAAAGAAGAGGTCGTGAAGGTTGCCTGGCCGCTGCCGTTCAGGGTTGTCGGACCCGAAAGCACGCTGCCGTTTTCTTTGAAGGTGATGCTGCCGCTCGAAATCGGACTGCCGCCGCTCTTGACCGTTGCGGTGAAGATCACCGACTCGCCGGTCGCCGCTTCGCCGTTGGGCGCGGAGGTCACTGTGGTGGCGGTCGAAGCCGCATTCGAGGTGGTGATGTTCAGGCAATAGCCGCCGATGGAACCGGTGGAAGCGCCCGAGGTGTAGTAGGCGTACAAGCTCCACTGGCCGGTCGGATTCGCGCCGCCGAAGGTATCGTCGAACGTCGCACCGCCCTGGGTCTGCGGCAGGCTGTAGGGGCCGGCGGGCGGGCCATCGGGGCTCGATGCGAAGCTCAAGCCGCTATTGTCGTCGGTCGGTAGATAGGTGCCGGATGCCGGGGCGCCACTGGTGGGGTTGGGTACGGGGCTGCTGCCGCCATCGCCCAAGACGAGAGTTACGTTGCCGGCGCTGCCGTATCCGCCCGTACCGGCCAGCGGAACAAATTTATGCCCGTTCGGATCAACCAGCAGGAAGTTGAAGAAGCCGATCCCGGCGGGTGTACTGATGCTGTTGAGCGTCAGGCTGACGTCGCTGATGGTGAAGCTGGTCGAGCGAATCGTGATGTGCTGCGGATAGGGCGTGGTTCCCGGCGAGGTATTGGTGTTGATGGTGATGGTTCCGGTGTTGCAGTAGACGCCGGAGCTGGGATTCGAGGTCGTGTGATCGACGAAGAAGTTCAGAGTGCCGTGGCTGGTGCCGAAATCGGTGCCGCCGCTGTAAGCGGCTTCGAGCGGATGGTTGCCTTCCGTCGAAAACGACGTGGTGCACTGTGCGACACCGCCGCTGACGGCGACCGCGCCGCAGTTGGACATCGTGTTGCCGTTGTCGGTGAAATCGACAATGCCTTCACTGACGGTCGAAGTGGAGCTGACCGTCGCGGTCAATGTGACCGAATCGGTTTCAAAGGTCTCGTTGTTCGTCGCGTTCGAGCTCAGCGTCGTGGTGGTGTTCGCCGCGTTGGCTTGCGTCGTGATGCCCAGCGTCCAACTGGCGATCGTTGCCGTGGGGTCTTCGCCGCTTGCATTTGTCCAGATGTACAGGGTCCAGGTGCCGTTCGCGCTGCCGCTGAATTGAGAGGCAAACGTGGCAGTGCCATCGCTGCCGAGGCCGTCACTCGGATTGTCCGTCGCGCAGGACGCCGAGGAGACAGGCGCTCCTGCGAATGCCGCATTCCCGCCTTCGCCGGAGCAATAGACGCCGGCGTAATTTACCGTCGGCTTGTAGGTTGCGCCATTTACCGGTGGCTTGTCATTTGGATTGCCGCTGGACTCTTCGAAGCCCGGCGCGTAGTTGGTGCCGCTATCGGCGAACGTGACGGTGTAACTCGAGAGGCTGTCGTAAGAGCCGAAGTCGCCGAGAAATTGAAACGTCTGCAGGCAGGTGTTCGTGGTGCAGCCGGTGGGCTGAAAAACCAGCATCATTTCGCGGTCGCTATCGCCCCCGTTGTCGTTCCAGTTGTTGAGCGTGACCGTGATCGTCGAAATCGATCCCGTGATGCCCGAGGCCGTCACGGCCTTGGATTGCAGATTCCCGTTCTCATTTGTAGCCGGAATGCTAATGGTGCCGGAGCTGGTAAGGTTCACCGAGCCGAAAGCCGAGCCGGCTGCCAGGCAGAACAAGGTAGTCGACAGTAGAATATGATTGCGCATACGTGACATCCTCAAATGGCGCCCTTTTGGACGTTACGGGCGATCAATCATTAAATTTTGAAACCTCCCGAGTGTATCACGGTCAAACGGTAGTACCGCAAAGGTCTACACCCCAAAAGTTTTGTATTCTATCGTACGGAATATCACCTCCGACCAGCGGACTTAGGCTTGATCGCGAAATTACGGCCATTTGTGGAAACTTACAGTACTAATGAACGGTTTTTTCGTTGAAAGTCTTCGTTACGTCTAGTACTGTTTTATACGCAGCACAAAATCCCGAGAGTCAATCAGTCTGTAAGGAGACTTAATGTCTGACCAGTACTTAGGCGAGATCCGCATGTTTGGAGGCAACTTTGCCCCGTACGGCTGGGCGCTATGCAATGGGCAACTGCTGTCCATTAGCCAGAACACGGCGCTTTTTTCGTTAATCGGCACCTATTATGGTGGCGACGGGGTTACGACGTTCGCTCTGCCGAACCTGCAAAGCAGGATTCCCCTTCACCAGGGCCAGGGCGTTGGGTTGAGCCCTTATGTGATCGGCCAGAACGGTGGGACCGAAAACGTGACGCTGACGAGTCAGCAGATGCCGCAGCATAACCATAGCGTGCAGGTTTTCAATGCGCCTGGCAACACAAACAAGGCCGGGGGCAATTATCTTGCGGATTCAACGAGCGGCAATGCGTACCAGGCGGCACAGAACAGCACCCTGAACACCGGCGCTGTGAGCTTTAGCGGCAACAGCCAGCCCCACAACAATATTCAGCCGTATCTCTGCATCACTTTCATCATCGCCCTGCAGGGCATTTACCCGTCCCGGAACTAGTTGAGCGAACTGGAGAGACCATGAATCCCTATCTTGGAGAAATTCGAATCTTCGCGTTCAACTTCGCGCCCAAAGGCTGGGCTATGTGCAATGGCCAGTTGCTTGCGATCTCAAGCAACACGGCGCTGTTCGCGCTGATCGGGACCTACTACGGCGGCAACGGCTCGTCGACGTTCGCTCTGCCCGACCTTCGCAGTCGCGTCCCGATTCATCAAGGCACGGGGCACGGGCTTAGTCCATACAATATCGGCCAGATCGGCGGGAACGAGACTGTGACGTTGAACATCCAGCAGATGCCGCAGCATAACCACAACGTGCAGGTTTTCAATGCGCCTGGCAACACAAACAAGGCCGGGGGCAATTATCTTGCGGATTCAACGAGCGGCAATCTGTATCAATCCGTACAGAACGCCACTCTGAATGCGGCCGCCGTCAGTTTGAGCGGCAACTCCCAGCCGCACAACAACATTCAGCCGTACCTGACGCTGAACTTTTGCATCGCTACAAGCGGGATTTTTCCGCCTCGGAATTGAGCGCTCCTGATTTTACATTGCGGCTCGTGGAAGCCAACGACGAGCCGTTTCTATTCCAGTTGTTTGCGAGCACGCAGGGGCAGCAGTTTTATCTGCTGCCTCTCGAGCCGGCGCAGCGGGATGAGCTGGTGCGCATGCAATTCGACGCGCAGCGGACGAGCTACCGGCAGCAGTATCCGCAGTCGCAACATTTCCTGATCCTTGTCGAGGACGAGCCGGCGGGACGGCTGTGGGTGGACGAAAGCGGCGAGGAGATGCGGGTGATCGATATCGTGCTTGCGCCGACATACCAGGGGCGCGGCATCGGTAAGCAACTGCTGGAGCGGGTGATTGCGAAGGCGGATGGGGCGGGGAAGGCGCTCCGCCTGTTCGTAGACCGCATGAATGCGCGCGCGTTGGAGCTGTACCGGAGATATGGGTTCGAGGTGTGCGGCGAATACGGGTTCTACCTCGAGATGAGACGCGAGGCCCAGGCCAAAGCCGTATAAAGAGCGGGCCGCAAGCTGCCCTAAGGACAGCCCGCGGCCTTGGGTGGAGCTGAACTGATGTGGGTTAGCGTTCCCCTGCGCTCTCTCCTCCGGAGCCCTCGACAGTTGGACCACCGGCGGCGGAGCGATGTTGCGCGGACCGAAGTCCTATACGTCACATGGCCTGCGGTTCATCAGGGCGTAGCGGGCATTGAGGCACCGGCATTTACGTAATCGATGATGCCGCGGAGCGTGACCCGATTGGAGTTGTTGATATACGACTTCCAGTTGTAATCGAAAGCGTACTCGTTGCTATAGAACATCGCGCCGCTCAGGACCTCGGCCACCAAGCGGCTGCCGAGCTCACCGAGCTGCTTGCCCTGCTTTTGCACGTAAGCTTCCCGAAGGATGTAGTACCAGAGCGGAGTTTTGAACGCTTTCTCATTGGTCTTTGGATCCAGACTGCTATCCAGCTTAAAGAGATCGCGGACTGCGTCGCGGCGATCGGGCTGCTCGAGCATTTCGTCGGGCGTGAGCGGCGTGTAGCCGTAAAAACGCGCCAGCTCTTCCCCGGAGACGACGCCGATTTGCGAGCCTCGCAGAAGGTTGCGTTGCGGCAGGTTGCCGATGTATTTGACGTCGTCGGGGATGGCGGATTCGGGGAGATTGAAGACGCGAGCCGTGACGCGATGGTCGATGAGCATGGAGCTGGTTTCGGACGACGATTTCGCGGGATAAAAGACGTTCCAATCGACGACGTGGCTGGCCGCGAGCTTGCGATGGCCGCTTAAATCGTCGGAGCCGTCCACATAGATGGAACCGTTTCGGGTGCAGACTTCCACTTGCGGGCTCACGCGGGCGTCCTTGAAGAGCAGCACGACGTTCCCCGAGCCATCAGGGCGTTTGTTCAACAGGTACATGGGGCGAAGCTGGCTGTGGCCGAAGCGGAAGCCGATCGCAAATTCATGCGGCATCCGCACGATGTTTTTCCCGGTCACCAGATCCATATAGGGCTTGTGTTTGAGATCGCCGTATGCGGTCTGGGGATGAGCGGCGTCCGTTGGCTTGATAGACATTTGTTGGAGCACGTACTCAAGAGTGTCTTCGCGGAGGATCGCGGGCATGTATTCGTGGAGAACGAAGCTTTGCCAGGTGGCGACGACTTCTTTGCGGACGGCAGCGATGATGTCTTCAACGCTATGGGAGCCGGGGCCAAGTTGGGCGGCGGCGAATCCGTCTTCGATCAGCCTGTTGTGCAGACGCTCAATGAGGATGTGGATCTGCAGCAGCAGCTGATTCTCATCGTTGCGGGGATCGAAGATGTAGGCAGCTTCGAAGTTGGGATCTTCGTCGCAAACGGAATCATTGCGCGGGACGTCCCAGCCTTTGCCATGGGAGCCGTGGACGGGCTTGAGGCGGAATTTCCCCGATTGGTCGAAAACCTGATCGTAGAATTTGCAATACGGCTCGTCGGTGGGGATGACGTTGAGGCGGGGGCCATAGACGTTATCCAGATCGATGACCGGGGAAGCAATATCCTGGACAGCGTTGCCTTCGGAGTCCGTCAGGTTCATGCCGTTGAAGGTCAGATCGTGATCGATGAACTGGCCGACGAAGGTGAAGGCGGCGGGCACATCGCTGGCCTCCGCGCATTCGTCATAGGCGACGCCATTGCCTCTACCGGGCTCGGAAATGTAGGCGATCAACTCATCGTGGAGCGTGTAACCGGGGATGTTATCGACGAGCTTGTAAAAGAAAAATGTCGCCTGGCTCTGGAGCTTCGCGATGAGGGCCTGATTGACGATGGGAGCGCAAGGTTTGCCGCCCGTATTCGCGGGCGGGTCTTGCAGGAAGGCGGCGACGCGAGCGGTCATCAAGTCCTGGTCAAGCAGCGTGTACATGCCGCCGTGGCGGGCTAAGCCGGCAATCAGTGATTGAGTCGGCGAACTGGCGTGCGGCTCGCCTTTTTTCATAGCGACAGCTCTCAGTTGGGAGGCTGCGATGGTTACGTCGTGAAGATTTTGCATAGAGAGGTTCCTAGTTACTAGAGCGAGTTATATAGGCAAAACGGGACAGTTACAAGGAGAGGCGATACGAAGTAACTTGCGGTAGAGAGGATCTAAAAAGTTTAAGGATAAACTGGCCAGATTTTGGGAGCGTTCGGGATCGAGAGTATGGCTGAGGGGCCTGCGGCCAAGGTGAGCCGGACTGGCTTTGGAATTGAGCGCGGTTGCGCATGCATTCGGCGTCGGTTGCGCTTAAAGGAACAGAAAAATGGCGAGCGATGCTGCCGAACAGCGCTTCAGGCAATGCGGTGTAATCGACAAACATCATTTGCGGGTCATTGGAATACTGCAACGCCGATTGAAAAATATTCGCGAGCACGCGCGCACACCATTCATCGGGTTGCAGGCGCGGAATATCTTGAAGCGTGAGGCCGACAGCGCGCGGATCGCCCATGGCGCCGGGAAGCGCATGCAGACCTGGGCAGAGGGCCTGCGAATGCAGGATTTCGAACGGGTTGCGGAAGAGGAACAGGCAGGGTGTTTCCGGGAAAGCCGCGCGCAGCAGCGGCAGGCGATGGATATGCCAGCAATCGAGCTTCAAGAAGTAATGAGTTTCGGAGCCGGTGCGGCGCTGGCCCAGCGCGAGGATCATGCGGCGCAGCCATGTCGCCTGGTGTTCGAACGTCAGGTCCGGGAGCTGCAGATGCGCTTGCAGTACGTGGTCTATCGGCTGCGGCTCGGAGAGAACCGTCGTATAGGGCAATGAGGCGAGCATCTGCGCGACGAGCGTAGAGCCGCAGCGGGACGAGTGAAAAATGAAGCCCGAGGGCGCGAGGCCTTCCGTTTGTGCCAGGGCGTCCAGCCGCGATTCCTGGCGAAACGCGACCGTGAAAGGCAGCGAAAGGCAGTCGCGAACGGTCTGTTCGAAGAACGGTTCCGTCAAAGCGCGTGAGCCGCTATAGATCCATTCCACGCGGGGCTGCTGATTATCGAAATAGACGCCGATAGGAGTCCAGCCGAGTTTGCTGCGAGTGATTTCGGCGCAGGAGGCGCGGCGCTTGGGGTCGGCGGTTGACTGCCTGGGCAGCGCGGCTTCGATATCGGGCTGCAGCAGGTCGAAACCGGATTCTCGCGCGGCGCGCAGGGCGGCTGAAATGAACTCCGCGCGATCGGAGATGGACTGCAGAGCGTCGCGCAATCCCGGATTCGTGAATACATGACTGGCAAAATCGCCGAAATGGCCGGGAGGAGACGCGGAGCGGGGAATGGCGCGTCCCTGCGCGCGCGCTTCGCGGACGAGGCGATGGACCCAATCGTTTACTTGAAGATCGATGACCAGGTGGATGCGTTCCGATCTGCTGCGGTTCGTGATGCGGTGCGGGAGGTTGACGTTGACGTAATAGCAATGTCCTTCTTCAAAGAGCAGACGTTCGCCGGAGACGTAGAACTCGACTTCGGGCGCGGTTTGAACAGGAATGTGGACGCGCATTTCGCCGTCTTCGTAGACCAGTGCGTGATCGGTATGTTCGCGGATGAATGAGCCTGGGGCGAGGGCGAGCAGGCGGACCGCACGCAAGGGGCACGCGAAGGCGGAGACGGCTTCGCGGAAGTACGCGCAGCGGCTCATCAGTGGCGTATCGAGGAAGTTTGAAGCGGGCGCAAAAGAGGCAGTCAGGGTGGCGATGTCGCCGCTGGACGAGCGGAGCGCGGCGCCGCGCCAATCGCCTTCATAGTCGCTGAGGTTGTAATGCGGCCTCCATTCGGCGGGATCGACCAGCGCGAGATCCGCTTTCAGCCGGTGCGGATCGAAGCGAAAGGGCAACTCGAGGCCGGCATGCATATCGGGAGCTTTGAGGGATTGTAACAGCAAAACGAGCGGTATCCGCGGAGCTATTTCCCGAATTCCAGGTGTAAGCGGAGGCTGGGAATCCAAACCGGTCCGCGAGCCTGGTTGTAGGAGGGATTCGCAACATGCTGCAGGTCGATAGTCGCGAAAAAACCGGTCGCCACGCGCGCGTTATAGTATGCCTCCCAAACGTATTCGGGCCCGTAGGTGAGGCGCCCATCGCCGATCAAAAAGTCCAGGCCGCCGTCCGCCAGGTACTGCGCGTGAACGTTCGAGAGGCCGGAAACGGTCAGCTCGGTCGCGGCAACATCGTAGTGGCGATGCCAGCGCGTTCCCGTTACCGAGACACCGCCGCTCGCGAGCCGGTCAACGGCGGTAAAAACAAACGATTCTGTGCGTCCGTCGTTCCATCCTAAGCGCGAGAAGACGCCAATGTCGGAAGTGATCTCCTGCTCGAGGTTCAAGCCGCCTCCGTATTTCGTTCGGCCGACCTCCCGGGTAGCAACCACATCTGGCGTCGTCCCGGTCTCTCGCGCCAGATTCAGCGCCTCCTGATAGCTGCCCGAATCGTTGTGCAAAGCGAATCCAAGCGCGCGAATGGCGCCCTGATGCTTTTTCAAGGAGTAGCGCCGCTCCACCTCGAAATTGTCGCCGCGGTCGCGCAGAACGCGATGATCGAACTGCTCGCCGTTCGCCACTTTCGGCTCCATCGCTGCTCCGTAGCGGAACGACCAATATTTGGTATGCAGCTCCTGCACCACGCCCCACGTGTAGCCACGCGTGTCGGCCGGATAATCCCAGGCGCCGTTGTACATGATCGCCCACCCCATAAATTGCGTGCGCGGGTCATGCGTGTACCGGTTGTTATCGAAAAAATCCGTGAGGCTAAATCGCCCAACCACTACGGTGTAGCGATCTACCGGACGCGAACCGGCCAACTGGTTCTCGTCGCTTTCGAAGGATTCGCGCTCGCTGCCCCAACCGAAATCGTGCTGTATATAGAGACGCGCGAGATAGGGCGTGAGGTGGACCGCAGCTACACGAGGCAGTTCCCCATTCGGCGCATTTGCGATCCCATCGACATTGCTGAACCCTCTTCCACCAGCCGCTTCGGGATCGAAATAGAGCTGGGTGTTCTGGTCAAGCCGCAGGCCGAAAAATAGCGTGCTGGTGATCGAATCGCCCCACTCCGTCGTATCTTGCAGGCTTCTCGCGCCTTCATAAGGCGAATGAAAAGTTCCATGGTATTGGCCGATCGTCGTCGCCTGCCAGAAAAGGTTCCAGCGCTCGGAATCCTGCGGCTGATCTGGAGTTTTATTCTCTTGCTGACGAGGAATCGCACCGCCTTGGGGCGGCGGATTCTCAGGTGGGGGCGTGGATGAGTCTTGCGGCGCCTGCGCGGCACAGCTGATCGCCAGGACGAACAGCGCCGCAGCGCGGAAAGTCATTCATTCAATGCTCCCATGCGCCTGCAACAATTCGGTTACAATCGCCTACTTGAACCCGCCGTTCCACCTCAGCCCAATTTGCCACAATCTGGGCTCACCGATATTGGGGAAAGGCGTCAGAGCAACTAAATAAGTCCGGTCGAGCAGGTTCTCTACACGCACAATGGCGGAAAGGCTCTTCGTAATATGCTGCTGCGCGCTCAATTCGACCTCGGCATAACCGGGCAGCAAAAGGGTGTTCAAATCATCGTCGAATTCGAGGCCGAAGGCGCGCACGGCTGCCGAAATCATGGTGGATTTGCGGGTGTAGGAGAGCATGGCCGTGCCTTGTTGCCTGGGAAGCAGCGGAATGCGCGCGCCCGTGGCGAGCCGCGCCTCGGCGAACATGTATCCCGCCTGCCCGGTCCAGTGGTTCCAGCGATGCATGACGTTCGCTTCGAGGCCGCGGGAGAGCGCGCTCGGGAAATTTTCGCGCTTTCGAGTAATCAGGGTAGGCGACGTTGAGAGAGTCGCGTTATCGATCAGATTGTTGAGCTCGTTGTGAAACAGGCTGAACGATGCTTGCGTGTTTTCGTGCGTGTAATCGAAGCCGGTTTCGACACCTACGAGGTTTTCCGGAACCAGATCCGCATTTGCGAGTGTCTCCACATTACCGACACGAAACGGCCGGTATAACTCATTCAGCGTCGGCGCGCGAAATGCGCGATAAGCCGAGGCTCGCAAGCGGAAATTTTTCAAGCCGACAGCGACGCCGCCGTTCGGGCTCACAAACGTCTCGCCGTGTTGACCCGTAAACTCCTGGCGAATGCCGGCAAAGAACTTTACCCGTCCGAAATCAAGATCGCCTTGAGCGAACTCGCCATGCTCCACGATGGTTCCGCCATTCGGGGTCAAGATATGCGTGTTATAGGAGTAGTCGTAACTGATGCCGTGGGTGTCGTCCTCGTCGGCGCCCGCGATTGTATTCCAGTGTTTCGCGTGATGCTGCCAATAGGTCGCGCCTCCGGTGTCGTTCACGGGAACGCTTTGACTCGCAGTAAGCTTCTCAACCTCGCGATTAAGCGAAATGCTCGAGTAAGTGCTGTGAAACTGCTCCTGCGTATGATAAACGATCCCGGAAATTTCATCGTTCGTCCAGGAATGGGTGTAAGTCGCGCCCAGCTCGCCCAAGCCGGTTGAATTGTGGGTCAACAGCGTGCCGTTGTGACGCTCTTCGGCCAGGATGTCGAAATGAATGGACAGGCGATCGACCTTGCCCAGATAATCCAGCCGCACATCGCCGGTCGCAAAGTGTACGTTTGCACGCTGGTCTACCCGTCCGCGAATCGTTTCCGGCGAGATGTAATATCCATCCGTCGTGAATCCGCGCCCATCGACGGAAATTCCCCACGGACCCCACAGATTCGAATACGAGGTGGAGACATCCTGGGTGTCCTCGTTGCCACCGAAGTAATCGAACAGCATATGCTCGTGGTCCTCGGGTATTGAGAACATCGAAATGGTTCCGCCCATCGCGCGGTCGCCGAAAACACTGGTCGCCGCTCCGCGATCGATCTGCACCTCGCCGATATAGTTCGGATCCAGGCGATCCCAATAGACCCAGCCGCCGAATGGATCATTCACGGGGAATGCGTCCCAGAGCAAGAGCGTTCTGCTCGCGCCCGACGAGCCGATGCCGCGCAACGAAACACCTTGCGTGGTTGGATTGGCGACCACGCTCGAGGTTCGCCGATACAGGCTGAAACCAGGGACCTGGCGTAGACGATCGTCGAGCTCGACGCCGGGGGTCTGTTCAATCTGCTGCTGATCGAGATCGGTGATGGAAGCGGGCGTTTCGGTTGAAAGCGTTGCGTTGACCGTAACGGTGGTCTTGAGCGGCAAAAGTTGAGGAGTTTGATCCTGCCCCGCTGCTGCGGGCTGGGGAGGCGGCGTTGCAGGCGCCTGTTGCGATGCATCCTGCCCTAGCAGGCAAGTCAGTGATAAGGCCAACCAGCATAAAACAACAAACGTCGGGTTTATCCAACGGTATGGGGTTGTCATGGGTGGAACTAACATTCTCGCTGGTTCGTATCCTTAAAAGATAGATGAAGACCGCCTACGCCATTGAAACCGCAGGCCTTGAAAAGATCTACCGCACGCGTTTGCGAGGGCGGGAAGTGGTTGCCGTGTCGAATCTCACGCTGCGCGTTCCGGTGGGCGTGAAGTTCGGATTGCTTGGGCCCAACGGGGCGGGGAAGACCACGTTCGTGAAGATGATGCTCTCGGCGGTAAACCCGACTTCAGGCCAGGCATTCATTTTCGGCCGTGACGCGAGAGATCCCGAATCACGCCGGCCGGTAGGATACTTGCCTGAAAATCATCGCTTCCCCACTTACTTGACCGGCGGCGGCATGCTGGATTTTTATGGCGCGCTGTCCGGCATGCAGGAGCCGGATCGCCGCAGACGAAGCGCTGAGTTGCTCGACTTAGTGGGACTGAAGGATTGGGGCGGCGTGCGCATCAAGAAATATTCGAAAGGCATGCTGCAGCGGCTGGGCTTGGCGCAAGCGCTGATGCACAGACCGAAGCTTTTAGTGCTTGATGAGCCGACCGACGGTGTCGATCCGGTAGGCCGGCGCGACATTCGACAGATACTGAACGAGCTGACGGGAACCGGCGTCACTGTGTTCATCAACTCGCACCTTTTGACAGAGGTCGAATCCTTCTGCGAGTATGTGGCGATCCTGCACAAAGGGCGATTGGCGCTCGAAGGCAAAATCAGTTCTCTTGTGGCCGGACGCGGTTATCGTGTCGGCGCGTCCGGTTTACCCCCGAAAGCGGTCGATGAGATTCGCGGCGTCGAAGGCGTGTCTATTTTGCCCGGAGTCGATCGCATCGAGTTTCAGGTCGGCTCGCGCGAAGACGCGAATCAGCTGATCGATGAGATCCGGGCGGCGGGCGGTTTTATCGAAAACGTTGCCGCTTCCGCGAGCAGCCTCGAAGATGTGTTTATCGAGACGACCAGCAGCGGGAGGGCGGCATGACGGCGGAACTCGATCGGTCAACCATGCCGGTAATAGCGGCGCTCATCTCTGATACGTTTCAGGAAGCGCGCGCGCGATGGCTATTCTGGGGCCTCTTCGGCCTGTCTACGTTGCTGATTGCGCTGTTTCTATTTGTGTTGCGCATCGACATCGTCGCCGGAGCCGTTTCCTTCATGGGCATTCAAGCAACTACCCGGCCCATTTACGACATTCACAAATTCGTCAACGTATCTTATTCGTGGGTATCGATTGTCCTCTATATCTGGGGCACATTTCTGGCCGTGTTCGCTTCCTCGGGCCTGATTCCCAGCGTGCTGGAGGCCGGCCGCATCTCGCTGCTGCTCTCAAAGCCGCTCAGCAGAACTCTCTTGCTGATGGGCCGTTATGCGGGCAATCTGCTGGTGGTGGGGCTGAATCACATTTATCTGATCTGCGCGATCTGGATCATTATCGGCCTCAAGACCGGCATTTGGGAACCGCGCTTCTTACTTGCGATTCCCATTAGCATCTTCATTTTCGCAGTGCTGTTATGTGTGGTGGTCCTCATCGGCGTGGTTTCGGAAAGCGCGGCGCTCTCGGTGATGATCGCGGTAGCGTTGATGCTGGTCAGCACCATCCTTGCGCAGCGTGACACGGTCGTGAAGCTGCTCGATTCGCAATGGTCGCGAGATCTTTGGCTCACCTTCTACTGGATCATTCCCAAAGTCTTCGATCTTGGCGCGGCGATGAAGCAGATCATTCTCTATGACCGGCAGGTCGATTGGTTCACGCCCGCCTGGACCTCAGCCGCTTTCGGTATCGCAGTGTTGTGGGGCGCGATTTACATCTTCAGGAAAAGAGATTTTTGAGTGCGCAAGCTTTTGGTTGTCCTGGCGGGTTTTCTTCTCACTGTTGCGTGCAGCAAGCACGTTCGATCGGGCGTTTCGGTTCGTTCGGTATTTGGTCCACTCGTTCCGCCGAATACGAAAGCTCTCGCGGCTGCCGATATCCAAAAGCTCAAGGCCTCCGCGTTTTATCAGCGGCATCAAAACGATCTGAATTTTCCGCTTCTGAACGCCATGTCCGAGCGCGTCGGCATGGATCCGCGCCGCGATCTGTCTTATGTTCTGGTCGCGTGGAACGGCGACGAGCCAATTGCTTTCGCGCGTGGCGATTTCAAACCGCGCCAGCTCGAGCCCAAACTCCTGTCGCTTGGGCTTCGGCGCACCGAATATAAAAGTCACGTTTTGTTCGGCGACAACCGAGAGGCGTTGACATTCGACGAGCACGATATCGCCATCGCTGGGCCGGCGGCGATGGTGCGCGGGGAAATCGATCTGAAAAATGGCGGCATACCTGATGAATTGCAGGCGCGGCTCGCATTATTCCCCGCGTCGATCAGATCTGGGCTGTGAGCCGAGGCGGATTGGCCTTTGCGGACGCGCCCATGCGCTCCGATATCGCATCGGCTCTATCGAACATCACGGGTTTCATCAGCGCCACCAGCTTCGGGCTAGGTTTCGACACGGGCGCGCACATGCAGGCCGAGATCGTCTGCATCTCCGAACAAGGCGCGGAACGTGTTCGCGATGCGCTACGCGGAGGAATTGGGCTGGCGCGGCTGGCAACCAAAGACAACGAATCGGATCTCCTGCAGGCCTACGATGCGATCCAGGTCAGCCAGGATGGCGAAACCGTTCGCGTAAGAGCGGATCTTGCGGCGAATTTGACGGACAAGCTGCTGACTTATTTGCCGTCTCTGAGAAATCGCGCTGGCCAGATGCTACAGCAACGATAACGGGCTAAAGCGTTGAACTGCCGCCTTCGCTGATGTAGTTGCGGCTCCAGGCGGGAATTTCGACCTTGATGTCGCCCTTTCACAATGGCTTGGCAGCCGAGGCGGGAGCGCAATGTCAATCCGGCAGCCATGTCGAGCCGGTCCAGCTCGTCATCTTCGGCCTCAGACAGATTGTCCTCGCCTTCGAGGACGATGACATGGCACGTGGTGCAAGCGCAGCTTCCGCCACAAGCGTGATCGAGGTGGACGTCGAAGTTCATCGCGACATCCAAAATGGATTCGCGCTTGCCGTGGTCGCGATAGGGCAGCTTTCCGGATTCGTATTCAACAGTCTTGTCCTCCGGGAGAAACGTGACGCTTGGCACAACTTCATTCTACGATCCGGCGTTCGCCATACTAGGAATCAATGTTTCAGGCGATTGAACAACAACTCAGCGGAGCAGTGGAAGAGGCGCTTCGAAAGCTCGGAATCGAAGTTAAAGTGCAACTTGAACAACCGAAGCAGAGTTCGTTCGGTGAATTGGCGATTCCTGTCGCCTTCCAGCTTGCGCGTCAACTAAAGCGCCCGCCGAAAACGATTGCCGAACAGATCGTCGCCGTGCTCCCGAAACTGGACGGCGTTCGTTCCTATGAAATCGCGGGAAACGGCTATATCAACGTGCGGCTGGATCGCGGACCCTATGCAGCCCGGCTTCTTGCGCCGACTGAGGAGCAATCGGCGGCCATGGGCGCGAAGGTCATTGTCGAGCACACCAACATTAATCCGAACAAAGCGGCGCACATCGGCCATCTCCGCAACGCGGTGCTGGGCGACACCTTCGTTCGCATGCTGCGAAAAGGCAGGCAATTGGTTGAGGTGCAGAACTATATCGACAACACGGGTGTCCAAGTCGCCGATGTTGTGGCCGGCTTCCATTATTTGCAGAACAAAACGCCTGCTGAAGTGCAGGCCTTGATCGATGATCCGTCCGTCCGCTTCGATTACCTGTGTTGGGACCTGTACGCGCGCGTATCGGCTTATTACAAAGAAGATCCTGCGGCGGTCGCGTGGCGTACTGAAACGCTGCATGCGATTGAATCGGGCGAAGGCGAAATCGCCGAGCTGGGCCACCTGGTGGCGGATTCGATTGTACAAGCCCATTTACGGACGATGCTGCGATTGGGCATTGAATATGATTTACTTCCTCGAGAAAGTGAAATCCTGCACTTGACAGTTTTGGGCAACCGCGTTTGAACTGTTAAAGCAGCGGAATGCAATCTATCTCGAAGTGCAAGGAAAGAATAGTGGTTGCTGGGTAATGCCGTCCGCCTCTTTTCGCGGATTCCGAACCCGCTACGGAAGACGACAGCAAAGTGATCGTGAGGTCGAATGGCACTGTCACTTACGTGGGAAAGGACATCGCGTACCAGCTCTGGAAATTCGGGCTTTTGGGCAAAGATTTCTTTTACCGGCCATGGTCCAGATATCCCGACGGACGGCAGGTGTGGGTGACAACCAGCGAACCGGGCACATCGGATACCCCGCATTTCGGCGGCGCATCGAAGGTCTTCAATGTGATCGATTCGCGCCAATCGTACCTGCAAGACGTCGTCGTGGCCGGTCTGCGGGCGCTTGGATTCGATGAGCAGGCCGATGCTTCCGTGCACTTCTCGTATGAAATGGTCGCGCTGACGCCGCGGACGTGTGTCGAACTCGGCATCGCGCTATCGGAGGAAGATAGCCGCAAATCTTACGTCGAAGTTTCCGGGCGCAAGGGACTCGGCGTGAAGGCCGACGATCTGATGGATAAGCTCGTCGAAACGGCCCTGGCAGAAGTCGAAAACCGTCACCCGAAAGCCGATGCAGAAGAGCGCCAGCGTGTAGCCGGACAAATTGCCGTCGGAGCGCTGCGGTATTTTCTGTTGAAGTTCACGCGCAATTCGGTCATCGCCTTCGATTTTCACGAAGCTCTCAGCTTCGAGGGCGAAACCGGACCGTATGTGCAGTACGCGGCCGTGCGCGCAGGGAACATCTTGCGCAAGTACGTGGAGCGCGGGGAACAACTGCCGAGCTTCGAAACCGTATTGAACCCCGGGTTACTTGCGCGCGGGTTCGAATCCGAAGGACTTTGGCAACTGCTGTTGCTGGCGTCGAAATCCGACAGCGCGATCGAGCGTGCGGTTGCATCCGGGGAACCGGCACATGTCGCGAAGTACGCCTTTCAGCTTGCGCAAGCGTTCAACATCTTCTATCACGAGCACGCGGTCATCGGGGAACCGGACCCCGAGCGCCGCGCAGTGCTGTTGTGGCTGACCCAATACGTTCGCGATCAGTTGGTGGCGACGCTCGAGGTGCTCGGGATCGAACAACCGGCTTATATGTAGGCGCGATACCCACGCGACTACACTGAAGATAAATGGCCAGTAAGAATTCGTTCGGGGCGGGCGCCACGCTACGCGTCAATGGCGCGGATTATCGGATTTACCGTCTGGACGTCCTCGACAAAACCGCAGGGATCAAGATCTCGCGGCTCCCGTTTTCGATCAAGGTTTTGCTTGAGAATCTGTTGCGCTTCGAAGATGACCGGACGGTGAAAGCGCGCGACATCGAGTATGTCGCCCGTGGGGACGAAAAGACAGCAGCGCGTGAGATTCAATTCCGTCCGGCGCGCATTCTGCTGCAGGATTTCACCGGCGTGCCTTGTGTGGTCGATCTTGCGGCGATGCGCGATGCGCTAAAGAAACTAGGCGCGAACCCTGAGCTGGCGAACCCGCTGATTCCGGCAGATCTGGTGATCGATCATTCCGTTCAGGTAGATGCTTTCGGCTCGAATAGCGCATTTCAACAGAATGCGATTCTCGAATTCGCGCGCAATCAGGAGCGTTACGCGCTCCTTCGTTGGGGACAGAAGGCGTTCGGCAATTTCCGCGTGGTCCCGCCGGATACCGGAATCGTTCATCAAATCAACCTTGAATATCTGGCGAGCGTCGTTTTCAGCGATACGAAGAAGGGCGTGCTCGAAGCGTATCCCGACACGTTGATGGGCACCGACTCGCACACGACCATGATCAACGGCGTCGGCGTGGTGGGCTGGGGCGTCGGCGGTATCGAGGCCGAGGCCTGCATGCTTGGACAACCGATTTCGATGCTGCTTCCGCAGGTGGTCGGATTCAAACTCGGCGGTAAGCTGCCGGAAGGCGCCACGGCAACGGATCTGGTGCTCACCGTCACACAGATGCTTCGCAAAAAAGGCGTGGTGGGTAAATTTGTAGAGTTTTATGGCCCTGGAGTCAGCGCATTGCCGGTCGCTGATCGGGCGACGATCAGTAACATGGCGCCCGAATACGGCGCGACCATCGGCTTTTTCCCGATTGATCGAGTTACTCTCGATTATCTACTGCTGACGAATCGTTCACAGGAGCAGGTCGACTTAGTCGAAGCCTATGCCAAGGAGCAAGGCTTGTTTCTGACCGCGGATTCTCCCGAGCCGGTATATTCGGACACGTTGTCGCTGGATCTGGGAAAAGTAACTCCTTCGCTCGCTGGGCCGAAGCGGCCTCAGGACCGCATCGATTTGCCGGATGTGAAGGAAAATTTCCTATCATCGTTAGGCGGTGCGCCGAAGTCGGCGGATCTTCAGATCAACAGCCACAAAGAGAAGATCCGCGATGGAGCGGTGGTGATCGCCGCCATTACGAGTTGCACGAACACATCGAATCCGTCCGTGATGGTGGCCGCCGGCTTGCTTGCCAAGAATGCTGTCGAAAAGGGGCTTACCGCGAAACCCTGGGTGAAGACGTCTCTTGCGCCGGGTTCTAAAGTGGTTTTCGATTACCTGAACGATGCCGGCTTGATGCCGTATCTTGAAAAGCTCAAATTTAATTTGGTCGGGTATGGCTGTACAACTTGCATCGGAAACAGCGGGCCGTTGCCGGACAACGTTGCGGCCGCGGTAACGGAAGGCAAGCTCAATGTGGCTGCCGTCCTGAGCGGGAACCGGAATTTCGAAGGACGCGTCAATGCGCTGGTGCGCTCCAACTACCTTGCCTCTCCACCGCTGGTGGTTGCCTATGCGCTTGCGGGACGCGTGGATGTGGATATTACAAAAGAGCCGCTCGGGAAGGATGAGCATGGCAAGAATGTCTATCTTCGCGACATCTGGCCAAGCGCCCAAGAAGTAGATGCGGTTGTTAAGAAATCCGCGCGCACGGAATTTTTCCGCAAAGAGTACTCGGAAGTCTTCGCCGGAGACACAAATTGGAATTCCTTGAAGGTTCCTACGGGCAGTATCTACGAATGGACGAATGATTCCACTTACATTAAGCAGCCCCCTTATTTTGCAGCGCTGGCTGATCCGAGTAAGTTCGTTCAGGACATGAGCGGTTTACGAGCGTTAGCGGTTCTGGGTGATTCCGTGACAACGGACCATATTTCGCCGGCCGGATCCATTCCAGTCGATAGTCCAGCGGGCAAATACTTGATCGGCCTCGGCGTCAAGCCTGCCGATTTCAACAGCTACGGATCACGCCGCGGCAATCATGAGGTGATGGTTCGCGGCACCTTCGCCAACATTCGGCTCAGAAACCAGATGGTGCCGGGAATCGAAGGCGGCTGGACCGCTCACATGCCGGATGGCGAAAAGATGTTTATCTACGACGCCGCGATGCGATACAAAGCAGAAGGCCTTGAGCTGATTATCATCGCCGGGAAGGAATACGGGTCCGGCTCTTCGCGCGACTGGGCGGCGAAAGGGACCTTACTGCTTGGCGTGAAGGCTGTCGTCGCTGAAAGCTTCGAGCGGATTCACCGTTCGAATCTCGTCCAGATGGGTGTACTTCCGCTGCAATTTACTGGCGGCGATACGCGCGAATGGCTGGGATTGACGGGCGAAGAGACGTACGATTTGCATGGTGTTCCCGCGGCGGTTACCTCGGCCTCGAATTGCGTGACCGTGATCGCGACCCGGCCGGGTGGGAAAACCGTCAAATTCGAAGTGAAGGCGCGCATCGATACGCCGCAAGAAGCCGAATACTACCGCAATGGAGGGATCTTGCCGTACGTTTTGCGGCAGTTAATTTCGAACACGACGGCGGCGGCGTGAACATCCGGATGAGATGAAAAATCGCGGACCTCTTCTGGTTTCGGCGGGCATTATCCACCGCAACGGAAAGATCCTGGTCGGACAACGGCGCAAGAACGACCGCCATCCCTTGAAATGGGAGTTTCCCGGCGGCAAAGTCGAATTCGGCGAATCGCCACGGCAGGCTTTAGTGCGAGAGCTGCGGGAAGAATTGCAGATTGAAGCGCGCGTCGGAAGCGAGCTGGCGCGATACGAGCATGACTATCGCACCGGCAATCGGGTTCATCTGCTGTTTTTTGCGGTTCGGGAGTTTGCGGGCGAGCCACGCGCGAGAGTGTTCGAGCAGATCTGCTGGATTGATCTGCATTCGCTGCCTTCGCTCGATTTCTTGGACGGGGATCTGGATTTTGTGAAGCGCCTGGCGCGCGGCGATTACGCGCATGCGCTGCCGGCCTAGACACAGCTCAGTCTAGATCGAAGGGGCGCTTGGGTGGGGCGCCAGACTTGTCTTCCTTTGCCTGCCGCAGCAGCTCTTCAAACTTCTTTTCGCGGATTTTTTCCCCGCTCAGATGGGATGCGAAGCTCTTTTCGAAGGCTTCGTTGCGGCGGTCCGCCTCGCCTTTTAGTTGTTGCACGGCGGCATGCAGATCTTCGATGGCCGGCTTCTTCTCGGGCTCGTGGTGTTGAATGATCACTTCGATTTCGGGATCGATCTGCAATGTCGATCCGCAGCAAGGGCATTTGACTTCAAAGAGCCGGCCGGTGGGCTTAGCCATAGCAAAATCGTAGCGCAAATCGCCTGTTATCCTCTGAGTTCCGCGAATGGAATCGCTGCTGGGCTGGTTATCGCAGTACGGTTATGCAGGCCTGTTCGGCTTATTAGTGTTAGGAATCGTCGGGTTGCCGGTGCCGGACGAAACGCTGCTGGTGTTCTCAGGATATTTGATTTCAACGGGACGTTTGCACCCGGTGGTCACCTTCCTCGCGGGCTTCGGAGGCAGCGTGTGCGGAATATCGGTCAGCTATATCCTGGGACGCACGGCCGGGCACGCGGTGGTGATGCGATACGGGCGGTACGTGCACGTGACGGAGGCTCGCCTGGACCGAGTGCATCGGTGGTTTGAGCGGATTGGCGATTGGGTTTTGACGGTGGGGTACTTTATCCCCGGCGTTCGGCACTTTTCGGCGCTGGTCGCTGGCATGTCCGGCCTGGAATACCCAAAATTTGCGCTGTTTGCCTACACGGGCGCCGCGATTTGGGTCGCGACCTTCCTCACGGTCGGATATTTCGTCGGTGAGAATTGGCAGGTTGTCGCGGCTACTCTCGAGCGTTATTCGCTGCTCATCCTGGCGGTTCTTGTACCCATTGGCGCGATCGCCTGGTGGCTCTACCGGCGCCAGATTCGAAAGTAATCTCGTTTGAACTCTGGTAGTCATACGAGAGTATGCAAAGCATGCTCGCGGTCCGTTTCTTCTGTGGCTTCGTTTTGATCGGCGGTCTAGCTTCGGCGCAAAATTCCCCGCCTTCGAGCGGCGTAGATCTGAGCGCTATTGACCGAACCGCCAATCCCTGCGTGGATTTTTACAAATTCGCCTGCGGCAGTTGGATGAAAGACAATCCGATTCCGGCGCAGTATGCGGTTTGGGGCCGATTCCAAGAATTAGCGAATCGCAACCAAGAGGTTTTGCACCAGATTCTCGAAGATTCGGCGAAGCATCAGGACCGGTCGGCACTCGACCAGAAGATCGGCGCATTCTACGCATCGTGCATGGACGAAGCAGCCGCGAACAAGAACGGCGACGAGCCGTTGACCCCGGAGATTGACCGCATTCGCGCGATCAAAGATAAAACGGAGGTCGCGGGCGAAGTGGCGCGGCTGCACGATCAGGGCGTGCCGGCGTTCTTCGTCTTCGGATCGGAAGTGGATCCAGACAAATCGAGCATGGAGATTGCCGATGCCGACCAGGGCGGCCTCGGATTACCGGATCGAAGCTTTTATCTCGAACCGAAGGACGAGCAGACACGCCAAAAATATGTCGAGCATGTCTCGAGGATGTTTCAGCTGCTCGGCGATTCCGCCGCGGATGCAGATTCGAAGGCGAAAGCGATTCTGACGCTCGAGACCGCAATGGCGAAAGCCTCGCTCGACCGTGTGTCGCGGCGCAATCCTCATCTGACGCATCATAAGATGTCGCTTGCCGAGTTCGAAGCGCTGGCGCCCGGGTTCGATTTCAAAGAATATCTAGCGATTCGAAAACCGCCCGCTTTCACGGAAATGAACGTTTCCGTTCCGGACTATTTCAAGGCGTTGAACGAGGCGCTTGCCTCAACCAAACTCGAAGACCTGAAGAGTTACGTGGTTTGGCATTATGCTTCAGAGTTCGCTCCTTGGCTGAGCCAGCCCTTTGTCGACCTCAATTTTGATTTCTATGGACGGTATTTAACAGGCGCAAAAGACCTGCAGCCGCGCTGGAAGCGGTGTACTCAACTGACAGACCGCAACCTGGGCGAGGCGTTGGGCCAGAAGTATGTCGAAAAAGCATTTGGCGGTCAATCGAAGGAAAAAACTCAGCAGTTAGTGAATATTATTGAGCGGAATATGGAAGCTGACATCAAGTCACTTACCTGGATGAGCGATGCGACCAAGGAACAGGCGCTTGCGAAGTTACAGGGCGTTACCAACAAGATCGGCTATCCGGAGAAATGGCGGGATTATTCGAGCGTGAAAGTGGAAGATAACGATTTAGTGGGTGATTTAGAGCGCGCGCAAGCGTTTGAAGTTCGCCGAAGACTGAGTAAGATCGGCAAGCCGGTAGACCGGTCCGAGTTTGGGATGACTCCCCCGACCGTCAACGCGTACTATTCGCCGTGGGAGAACAATATAAACTTCCCAGCCGGCATATTGCAGCCGCCGTTCTATACGAGCACCGCGGATATGGCGGTAAACTTCGGCGGAATCGGTACGGTCATCGGGCATGAGCTGACGCACGGCTTCGACGATCAAGGACGGCAGTACGATGCCGACGGGAATCTGCGGGATTGGTGGACGGCACAGGACGCAAGCGCCTTCAAACAGCGAGTAGACTGCATCGCGAACGAATATTCAGGGTTCAGTCCAGTCGAAGGCGAGCATATCAACGGCCGCCTCACCCTCGGCGAAAATGGCGCGGATAACGCCGGTATTCGTCTTGCATATATGGCGCTGTTAGGAGGACTCGAAAACGGCACGGTGGACAAAAACACCCTGGACGGGTTCACGCCGCAGCAACGATTTTTTCTCGGTTATGCACAGATCTGGTGCCAGAACCAACGGCCTGAATCGTTGCGCACCTCCCTGCGGACCAACCCGCATTCGCCCGGCGAGTTTCGTGTGATTGGCGTAGTCCAGAACATGCCGGAGTTCGCAAAAGCATTCGGATGTTCGGAAGGGCAGCCGATGGTCGCGGCCAAGGGTTGCCGGGTTTGGTGAGGGCTATAACCCGCCGATTACACTGGAGTGGATGAGTAAATGGGGACTGATTTCGTGCGCCGCCGGATGCGCGCTGCTATCGCTGCCAGCATTTGCGCAAGAGAACGCGCATGCGCAAGCACATAGCGGAGTCGACTTAAACGCGATCGATAAGTCCGCGAACCCGTGCGACAACTTCTATCAATACGCCTGCGGAAACTGGATCAAGAACAATTCAATCCCGCCCGATCAAAGCAGTTGGGGCCGTTTCAGCGAACTTCTGCAGCGCAATCAAATCATCTTGCGCGGCATCTTGGAGGATTCCGAAAAGCACCAGGACCGCTCCTCCATAGACCAAAAAATCGGCGGTTTTTATGGATCCTGCATGGATGAACCGGTCATTGAAAAGCGAGGAACTTCGCCGCTTCAACCGGAGTTGGATCGGATTAACCGCCTGAGCAATCTGGGAGAGCTTACGGCGGAAGTAGCGCGGCTGCAATCGGATCAAATTGACGTGTTCTTCGGCTTCGGTTCGATGCCCGACCCCAAGAACGCAACCATGGAGATTGCGAACCTGGATCAGGGCGGGCTAGGCTTGCCTGAAAAAGACTACTACTTCCGGACGGATGCAAAATCCCAGGAGATCCGGGAAAAGTATGTAGCGCATATCGCCAAGATGTTTGAGTTGATCGGAATTCCACAGGCGGCTGCCGAGAAAAAGGCGCAAACCGTCATGCAGATTGAGACCGACCTGGCGAAAGCGTCGCTCGACGTGACTTCGCGCAGAGATCCGCAAATGGTGACGCACGAAATGGTTACCAGTGAATTTGAACAAGCCGACCCGAGCTTTCATTTCAGCGAATTCTTCACGGATCTGCACACTCCGGCCTTTTCAAAACTCAACGTGGCGGTTCCGGATTTCTTCAAAGAGCTGAACGCGCTGCTTACGAAAAACGGCATGGACAATTTAAAGGACTACATAACGTGGCATTATCTGAACGGTAGCGCGGCGCTGCTGACAAAGGCATTTGTCGATGAAAATTTCGATTTTTATGGCCGGACTCTATCAGGAACGAAGGAACTGAGGCCGCGCTGGAAGCGCTGCGTATCGGCAACAGACGACGAACTGGGTGAGGCGCTGGGACGCAAGTTCGTGGAAAAGACATTCGGCGAGCAGGGAAAACAGCGCACGCTCGAAATGGTGCATGAGATCGAGCAGGAGATGGGCAAAGACATCCAGTCGCTGACCTGGATGAGCCCGGAAACCAAGCAGCAGGCCATAGTCAAGCTGCACGCGGTAGCTAACAAAATCGGTTATCCGGATAAATGGCGGGATTACTCATCGGTAACTATCATCGACAATGATTACTTTGGTAACTGGTATCGTGCGAACGAGTTTGAGAGTAAACGCGAGCGCGACAAGATAGGTAAGCCGGTCGACCGTGGCGAGTGGGGGATGACACCACCGACAGTGAATGCCTATTACAACCCAACGGAAAATAATATCAATTTCCCCGCCGGTATCTTACAGCCGCCGTTTTTCTCAAACAACGCCGACGATGCGGTCAATTATGGCGCAGTTGGCGTGGTGATCGGACATGAGCTGACGCATGGGTTCGACGACCAGGGCAGAAAATATGATGCGGATGGCAATCTGAGGGACTGGTGGCAAAAGACCGACGCGGAGCAGTTCGAGAAGCTGGCGCAATGCTTCGTGAATGAATACGGTAACTTTAGTCCCGTTCCGGGGGTGCATCTAAATGGCAAGCTGACTCTTGGCGAAAACACAGCCGATAACGGCGGCATTCACCTGGCCTATTACGCGCTCATGGATGATTTAGCAAAGAAGAGCATCGCGGTCGATTCCAAGCAGGACGGTTACACGCAACCTCAACAATTTTTCTTGGGATACGCGCAGATCTGGTGCGAGAATATTCGTCCCGAAGAGGCGCGAATGCTGGCGCAAGTGGACCCGCACTCCCCCGCCGAGTTCCGTGTAAATGGCGTCGTCTCCAACATGGCGCCGCAATTTGACGAGGCTTTCGGTTGCAAAGCCGGGGATCACATGTACATGGCGCAAGGGAAGGGATGCAGGGTTTGGTAATGGATTTGGCGATGACGCAAACGGAAACGACGGTCGACACGCCCCTTTTGACCGAGCGGTTGCCTGTTCAATTCGATGCGATAAAGGCCGAGCAGGTTGAACCGGCGATTCATCTGCTGATCCGCCAGATGCAAAAGCGGTTGGCGGATCTCGGCAGCCCAGACGTGCCCCGCACGTATGAAGATATTCTGCTTGCGCTCGACAAAATGACGGAGCCGCTGGATTTCGCCGTCGGAATCGTGCGCCATCTGGAAGCAGTGGCGACGACTCCGGAATTGCGCGCCGCATACAACGCCATACAGGAACCGGTGAGCGTCTTTTATACCTCGATTCCCTTGAACGCCAATCTGTGGGCGGCCGTTAAGGCGGTGGATGAGAGCGGGGAAGCGAAGAATCTCGCGCCGGTACACCGACGATTTCTCGATAAGACTGTCCGGGGCTTCCGGCGAGCTGGCGCGGATCTGGATGCCGAAGGCAAGAAGAAGCTGGAAGCGCTGGATGTCGAATTAACCAAGGCGACAACGAAGTTCGCCGAACATGTCCTGGATGCCACCAACTCTTTCGAGTTGGTGATTACAGACGAGCAGAAGATTAGAGGCCTTCCGGAATCCGCCAGGATGGCGGCGCGGGAAAGCGCAAAGGCTAAGGGCAGAGAAGGATGGCGGCTCACTTTGCAAGGGCCGAGTTACACGGCCGCCATGACTTATCTGGACGACCCCGGCATACGCGAGCAGCTTTGGGGCGCTTACAATACGCGCGCGACGGCCGGCACTTATGACAACCGTGAGTTACTGGTTGAGATACTCCGGCTCCGGCGTCAGAAGGCACAGCTACTCGGGTACAAAGACTTCGCCGACTTAGTTCTGGAAGAGCGCATGGCGCATTCGGGCGAAGAGGCGCAGAAGTTTGTTGAAGAAATGCGCGGCAAAACCGAACCTTTCTTCCAGCGCGAAAACGATAGCGTCGCCAAGATGGGCAGGTCGCTTGGGTACGAACGCATTGAACCATGGGATCTGAGTTACGTAGCGGAAAAACAGCGCAAAGCATTGTACGATTTCGACGAAGAAGAGCTGCGTCCTTATTTCGAACTGGACCGCGTAGTGGCTGGAATGTTCGACATCTTCAGCCGCGTTCTGAACATCAAGGTGATCGAAGAGCCCGGCATTCCAGGGTGGGATGCGGCCGTGAAATACTACCGCGTCGAGGACGTGGATTCAGGCGAACTGCTGGGAGGATTCTATACCGATTGGTTTCCGCGCGAGAACAAGCGCGGCGGCGCATGGATGGATTCTTTGGTCACCGGCAACCCGGATAAAAAACAGCCTCACTTGGGTTTGATCTGCGGCAACCTCACGCCTCCAGTTGGAGAGACACCGTCGCTGCTGACGCATCGCGAAGTGGAGACCATTTTTCACGAGTTTGGGCACCTGCTGCACCACACGCTCAGCCGCGTCCCGGTGCGTACGCTCGCAGGAACGAACGTGCCTTGGGATTTTGTCGAACTGCCGTCGCAGATCATGGAGAACTGGTGCATGGAGCGGGAGGCGCTCAACTTGTTTGCGCGGCATTACAAGACCGGGGAGGCGATTCCGGATGCGCTGTTTGAAAAAATGAAGCGGGCACGGACGTTCCGCAGCGCGAACATGCAGATGAGACAACTCGGATTCGGCATGGTGGATCTGAAGTTGCATCGCGAGTTCGACCCGGCGCACGGTGGGGATGTGATGCAGTTTGCGCGCGAAATCATCCAACAGTTTACTCCGGCTCCGCTGCCTGGAGACTACGGAATGATCGCAAGTTTTACGCATCTGTTCTCAAGCCCCGTCGCGTACGGCGCCGGCTACTATTCATATAAATGGGCTGAGGTGCTGGATGCCGATGCGTTCAGCCGTTTCCGTTCCGAAGGCATCTTCAACACGGCTGCGGGGCTCGAATACCGCCGGCATATTCTGGAGCGCGGCGATAGCGAAGACCCGGCACAGCTCTACCGATCCTTTATGGGGCGGGATCCGGACGCGAACGCACTGTTCGAGCGGCTTGGATTGTTGCAAGCAGCGTAGGAACCTAGGACGGAGGCTTCCGTCTGTATTTATAAGGGTAATGGCAGCACAGGAAGAACCGGCGACGGTGTTGCGCGAGAACGCGGAGCTGCGAAGGGCGCTGGAACGATGTTCGGCGTCCGAGAAGCGAGCCGAAGAACAGGCTAGGCAAGCCCGGGACGAGCTTCACGACTTCGTGTACGCGGCAGGGCACGACCTGCAGGAGCCGTTGCGCGCCGTGTCCTCTTTTGCGCAGTTGCTCGAGCGGCGATATGCAGGAGACGCGGAGGCCTCTGAATTCACCGGTCTCATCCTCGATGCGGCTGGGCGCGCGACCGCTCTGGTGCAAGCGCTTCTTTCCTACTCAAGGGTAGGAAACACGCCGCACAGGACCCTAATGCCGCTGAGCGCTGCGGTGCAGCCGGCGCTGTTCAAGCTCAGCGGAGTGATTCGCGAATCCGGAACGGAAGTCAAATGCGGAGATCTGCCGGAAGTGAACGCCGATGAAACGCAACTAGCGCAGGTGTTTGAGCAACTCGTAAGGAACGCCATCGCATTCCGGGCGCGAGAGGCTCCGAGCATCGAGATTACCGCTTGCGAGGGCGATCACGCGCATACGATTTCGGTTCGCGATAACGGCATCGGCATCGACCCGCGATTCCGCGAATTGGTCTTTTCGCCGTTCAAGCGCTTGCATGGCAAAGAAGTGCCGGGCGCGGGCCTTGGCTTAGCGATCTGCCGGAAAATCATCGTTGCGCACGGTGGAACGATCTGGGTCGAAAGCGACGGCAAGCAGGGAAGCACCGTCCATTTCACGTTGCCGTTTTAGACGCCTCGTCTGGCGGTGGAATGCGCCCAGCGTGGTGCATTTCGGCCAATCGCCGCGGGCGTAATCGACAATAATTTCGTTTGAAATGAGTGGTTTCCGTTTGGAAGCTCACGTGTAGTAATAGCGTGCGGATATGTGGCGCGCATTATTGACATGGTTCCTCACGGTGACGATGACCGCGCTCGGCGTGGAACCACTCACGGCGCAATACGCGCAGCCGTATCCGCAGTATTCACCAGGCGCGCCTTACAGCCAGGCACAGCCTTACAGCCAAGCCCAGGCGCAATATCCACAGGCCCAATATCCGCAAGCGCAATATCCGCCGCAGCAATCGCCATACGCAGGCAATCCACAAGGGCCATCTCAGCCGGGTCCGTATGCGCAAGGTCAGTACGGCCAAGGCGAGGAAGGCGATGCCGGGCCGAACCTCGCCACCGATCAGCAGCATGGCGTCGCGCGGTTGAGCATTGCTCAGGGCGATGTAAACGTGAAGCTGGGAAGTACGGGCGAGCTAGTTGCGGGGGCGATCAACGCTCCGCTAGTGGCGCAGGATCATGTGCAGACCTCGCCGGGTTCACGAGCCGAGGTGGAGCTGGATTCGGCAAATCTCATCCGGCTCGCTCCCAATACGGACCTCGGTTTCGCTGATTTGGAATATCACCGCTATCAGGTGCAACTCGGAGCGGGAACCATTATCTTTCGCGTGCTGCGCGATTCCGATGCGCAGGCGGAGGTGGATACGCCGAGCATTGCGTTCCGGCCGCTGCGGCAGGGTGAGTACCGGATTGCGGTGCTGGAGGACGGAACAACGCAGATTACTGTGCGGGCCGGGCAGGCTGAGATTCTGAGTCCGCGCGGGTCGCAATATTTGAATCCGGGAAACACTACGCTCGTGCGGGGCAATCCATCTGATCCGGAGTTTCAGTCTTCGTATGAGATTGCGCGCGATCAGTTCGACGATTGGAGCGCCAATCGCGATCGCGAACTGCTGGCTTCGCAAAGCTACAACTACGTGAACCGGGACGATTATGGCGCCGATGATTTGGACGCCTACGGAAACTGGGTGCCTTCGCAATATGGACAAGTTTGGGCGCCGCGCCCGCCTACGCCCGATTGGTCTCCTTACAGTGATGGCCAGTGGACGTATGTAGACGATTACTACGGCTGGTCCTGGGTCGATTATGCGCCGTGGGGATGGGCGCCGTATCACTATGGCCGCTGGTTTTGGAACGCGGGACATGGATGGTGCTGGTGGCCGGGCGCGCGCATGGGGTTGTCCTTGTGGAGCCCGGCGCTGGTGGGCTTTTTCGGTTGGGGCGGAGCGGGCGTAGGAGTTTGGGCGGGGCTTGGTTGGGTTGCGCTGGCGCCGTTTGAACGGCTGCACGCCTGGTGGGGACATGGATTCTATGGCCGTGACGGCTTTGGCTTCGGAAGAGGATACGGCTTCGCACGAGGCGTGAACGTTGCCGGCATGTATCGCAATGCAGCCATTCGAGGCGGAGCAATGACGGCTCGGTTTGACCGATTCGGCGGACCAGGGCAGCACTTCAGCCCGGCTAATCGTGCGCAATTGAGCAATGCGCGCCTGTTTCGCGGCGGCCTTCCGGTCTCGGGCGCGAGAGGAAGCATGCGATTTGCGAATCGCCCGGCAATGGCCAACCCGCGATTGGCTTCGGCTGCGAACCGCCAATTTTTCCGTGGAGCGGGCTTTGGAGGAGGGCGCTTCAATTCGCCGTCAGCAGGGGGACGCTTCGGTGCGCCGTCGGCTGGCGCGCGCGGGGTAGCGCCGAATATGCAGCGGTCGGGCAGTTCGGGTTGGCAGCGATTCGGCGCTCCCGGAACCTCGAACGGCTTCCGGCAAGGTTTCAATAACCATGAAGCAAGCGGTTGGCACAGTTTTGGTCAACCGCAAAGTCCGCCCAATGGCGGCCGGGCATACAACCCCGGCAATTACGGCCGAAATTATCAGTCTCGCCCGTCTGGAACGAACCCGCCGGCGGCAGCGTCGCGTTCGGGTTCGCAAGGCTATGGCGGCTATAACGGCGGGTATGGCGGTGGACGTTCGGCATACACCGCTCCACGTTATAGCGCGCCCGCCGCTCCGCGTTACAGCGGTCCATCTGGGCCGCGCTACAACGCTCCGTCTCAACCGCATTACAGCGCGCCCTCTTCGCGTGGAGGAGGCGGCTCCTTTCACGGCGGTGGTGGTGCTTCGCGCGGCGGTGGCGGCGGGCATTCTTCTTCAGGAGGCCATCACGGCCGCTGAAGGTCATGATCCTTCCCTCAGCCGCTCCGGCTCTTAATAAGAACCGGGGCGGCATTTTTTTAGTGCAACAAGTTCGAACTTGGAGTTGAATGATACTCTAAGTGACCGTGGGCGCTACGATCCCAGTTAGAACTTATTTACTTATTTGTATCCTGATCAGCGCGCTTTTCAGCGCAGCATTGCCGGTTCGCGCTCAACAAACGGGTAAAGCGGGACAGTTCGATTATTATCTCTTCGTCTTGTCATGGAGTCCCGAGTTCTGTCATGCCGAGCGGAACAGAAGCAACCCGGAATGCACAGAACACAAAGGCTTCGTGGTGCACGGATGGTGGCCGCAGTACAACAATGGGCGCTATCCCATCGATTGCCCGACAGACAAACAAGCGCCCAGCGATACGTCCGCAGTAGACGGCATTATGCCTTCCGACCTTATTCCGCATGAATGGCAGAAGCACGGAACGTGCTCCGGGCTAAGCGGGGATGATTATTTGGCGCAAATTCGAGCGGTATACAACAGCATTAAGATTCCTGGTTCCTTCAAAGCTCCATCACAAACTTTCACCGAACGCCCATCTGAACTGAGAAAGCAGTTTGAGCAGGTGAATTCAGGGCTCTCCGACGGAGACATTGCAATCGAACTGTCGCATGGATACTTGAGCGCGATAGAGATTTGCTTTTCAAAAGCAAGCACGCCGGCACCGATCGCCTGTTCCAATGTGAATGGCGCGAGCGGAGGGACGTTCCGCATAGCGCGTGTGCGTTAAACGGCAATCATGGAATTGCCGATCATAAAGCTCGGCGCAATCAGAATTTCTTGCCCAGCCCTGTGAAGAGCAGTCCTCCCAAGAACAGCGCAGCGGCAGCGACTAACCCGCGGTGGCCCAGTAAGGTCATGGATTCAAGATTCATTGAGCTCTGCACGCTAACATCGTGCGCCCGATCTCCGAAAATGCCATGAGCTCCATAATCGGCTTCAACAGGTTCAAATAAGTTATCGGGACGATCAGGTGATACCGGCTCCGAGGTCTGCTGCCCATCGTAGGCATTCTTCGCCAGATATTTGTCCGCGAAGCCAGGAGCGACTTCGTTGCCGTAAATTGCTTTTACGGTCGGCCATCCGACGTACACTTCCCGCCGCTTGTGGGCTGCGGCCCAGACAATCGCCCGCGCGGCTACTTCGGGCTGAAAGATAGGCGGGACGGGCTGCGGGTGACGCGGAAGACGCGTGCGGCACCAATTGAACTGCGGCGTGTTCATCGCGGGCAGCATCACCGCGGTGATATGCACGGCGCTTTTGTCGTGGATCAGTTCGGAACGAATCGAATCGGTAAACCCGATGATGGCATGCTTGGCGCCGCAATACGGAGCCTGAAGCGGAATCGATCGGTATGCTAGGGCGGAACCTATCTGGACGATGCAACCTCGATTGCGCGCGTGCATGCGCTTGAGCGCCGCCATGGTGCCATAAACCTGGCCCAAGTAAGTGACCTCGGTGGCGCGTTTAAATTCTTCCGGCGTGATCTGAAGAAATGGCGCAAAGATGGTCGTCATCGCGTTGTTGACCCAGATCTCGATGGGTCCCAGTTCCTGCTCGGCCCGCTCGGCAGCTTGTTCCACCTGCTGCGCGTCCGCTACATCCGCCGGCAGGACCAGCGCCTTGCCGCCCAGTTCCTCGACTTCGCGCTTGGTTGCTTCCAGGCGCTCTCTTCCGCGGGCAATCAGTCCGATGCGCGCGCCCTGACGCGCGAACTCCGCGGCTACGGCGCGTCCTACGCCAGCCGATGCTCCCGTGACTACGACTACTTTGCGCACTCGTTCCGTTGGACGTGGCCTCTGCTTCATTGATAGCTGGGATCAATCCCAGTCTCTTGTAGCTGTTGCATGAAGCGGTTTCCTTGAGGCTCCGTCCAAGTTATGAACGCGATGGATCCTGATATTGAGAAGCACAATGAAACGAAGTCTCAGCACCGATCCCCAGCTCCCGGCAGGCCCGGGATAAAACCTTCGTGGAATACAGGTGCAAAAACTGCCGTCGGCACTGCATTTGCGACACAGAGCCGTATCTGGTTTACGATTGCGCATGGATGTTTGAATGAGATCTACTTTCCGGATGTCGATCGAGCCAATATCCGTTCTGCCCGTTTTCTGATTAGCGACGGCCGGCAGTTCTTTTCAGACGAAGCGTGCGACGCAGAGTACAAGGTTCGACCGGCCGGTCCCGGAATACCGGCGTACCGCGTCTCCAGGCAATGCAAGCAAAACCGCTATCGGATCGAAAACGAGATCGTCACCGATCCTGATCGGGATGCATTACTGATGAAGGTGAGGTTTGAACCCTCGGCCTCCGCGAGTGATCTACGGCTATACCTTTTCTCAAACGTGAACGTAGGAGATGAGGGCGAAGACAATAACGGCTGGACCGGAGCATACAAAGGCATTCCGATGCTCTTCGCGGAGCGCGGTGGGCTCGCGTTGGCAATAGCGTGTTCGACGCCTTTTAAAGCGATGAGTTGCGGTTTTATAGGTGTCAGCGAGGGGTTGACAGACATACGTGCCCACGGCCGACTGACAGCGCTCTATACGGACGCCGAACGCGGCAACATCGGGTTAACCGGCGAGATTGATTGGGCTAACAGCGGCGGTGAATTCACTCTGGCGCTGGCTTGCGGAGGACGTCCTGCAGAAGCCGGGCAACAGGCGCGAGCGGCCCTATCGCGGGATTTCGGAGAAGTGCGAAAGCAATACATCGCCGGATGGAATCAGTTTCATACAACATTATGCGATTTGTCACGCGAGCAGGAAGAGCACATCTTTCGAATAAGTGCGGCGGTCTCGCGAATTCACGAATCGAAACGTTTTCCGGGCGCTTTCGTTGCGAGCCTTTCGATTCCCTGGGGCTTCGATCGCGGAGATAAGGAGGTCGGCGGCTATCACGTCATCTGGCCGCGCGATCTGTGTGAAACCGCGCTCGGCTTGCTTGCTTGCGGTGACGCTGATAGCGCCCGGCGTGCGCTGTTCTATCTCGAGTGCACGCAGGAGGCCGATGGCCACTGGCACCAGAACATGTGGCTGGATGGGACCCAGCATTGGACCTCCAGGCAAATGGATGAAACAGCTATCCCAATATTGCTGGCGGATGCTCTCCGAACGGCCGGCGAGTTGAAAGGGCACGATCCCTGGCCGATGATCAAGAAGACCGCCGCCTATTTGGTCCAGCACGGACCAGTTACCAAAGAGGATCGATGGGAAGCTGTCCCGGGGTATGCAACGTTTACGATGGCGGTCGAAATAGCAGCGCTGCTCGCCGCGGCCGATTTCGCCGACTCGCATGCGGAAATCGAGCAGGCAGAATTTCTGCGAGCGACGGCCGATGCGTGGAATGAAGCGGTAGATGAACTTACCTACGCAGCGGGAACAGAATTAGCGCGCCAACGCGGCGTTGCAGGGTATTACGTTCGCGTCACGCCACCCAACGCGATCCGCGGAGTCCCTCTCGAAACGCTCACCATCGATCTGCAGAATCATCCGAAAGGTCAGCAGACCAGGCGCGCCGTGGATATTGTAAGTCCGGATGCGCTTGCGCTCGTCAGATATGGTCTGCGGGCGGCCGACGATCCGCGCATATTAGACACGGTGAAAGTAATCGACGATGGGCTGAAGATCATGACCGCCACGGGGCCAGTGTGGCGCCGGTATACCGACGACGGATACGGAGAACACGAGGACGGAACTCCATTTAACAAGACGGGCATCGGCCGGGGTTGGCCGCTGCTCGCCGGTGAGCGAGCGCACTACGAAATTGCCAAAAGAAATTTCGAAGTGGCGGAAGAACTGAGACAGACCATGGAGAGGCAGACCAGTGAATGCGGCCTCATTCCGGAACAGATCTGGGATGCCGAAGATATCCCCGAGCACGAACTCTATAACGGTCATCCCAGCGGATCCGGTATGCCTTTGGTGTGGGCACATGCGGAATACATCCAGTTGCTTCGTTCTCTGAAGGACGGGAACGTGTGGAGCACGCCGCCGCAAACGGTGGAGCGTTATCTCAACGCGCGAAAGACATCCGCATTTCAGATCTGGACGTTCGAGCAGAAGAGGGGACGGATGAAGGCGGGAAAAAATTTGAGAGTGGATTCGCCGAACGCCGGGACTGTGGAATGGACTCTGGACTGTTGGAAAACGATGCAACGGGAAAAGACCCATGATTCCGGGTTCGGCGTACACTGGGCGGTGCTTAAATTCTCATTGCTCGCTCCGGATCAGGATGTGCGGTTCCGCTTTCGCGCGGATGACGGCTCGCGAGATGAACAGGAATTCAAATTAACCGTTGATTGAAATTACACCAAGCAGATCTGGTACGCCTGCTCCAGGCTGTTGATTGGCGGCGTGCGCACCGGGATAAATTCATGGGAAAAGAATCCCGTGTAGCCGGTATCGGCAATCGCGTTCGCTACTGCGTGCCAGTTTACTTCCTGTGTATTGTCCAATTCGTGGCGTCCAGGATTGCCGCCGGTATGAAAATGCCCGATGAACTCAATGTTTTCGCGGATAGTCCGAATTAAATCGCCTTCCATGATCTGCATGTGGTAGATGTCATAGAGCAGCTTCACCTTCGGCGAATTGACGCGCTTCATCAGCTCCACTCCCCACGCGCTGTGATCCGCCATGTAGTCCTTGTGATTCACTTTGCTGTTCAGCAACTCCAGGTTAATCGTGACGTTCTTCTCTTCCGCGTAGCCCTTGATCTTATTCAGCGCGATGGCGCAGTTTTGAAGCCCTTCCGCGTCCGGCATGCCTCCGCGGTTGCCGGAAAATGTAATCACGTTCAGCACGTTGGCCGCCGAAGCGAGGGTAATGTCGTTCTTTAGACTTGCCAGCACGGCGTCGTGGTTCTCCAGCCGATTCAAGCCAATTTTGATCGTATTCGGTTCAGTACCAGCAGTCATCGATGGCGTCAAGCCATGCTGCCGAACCAAGCTGTACTGGTCCGGCTTTACCAGATCAATGCCCTTGAGGCCGATCCTTGCCGCTTCTTTACACAGCTCGTCGAGAGTGAACCACTTCTGATAAGTCCAGTAGCAGACGCCTTGCTTCAATCGGCCGCCATTCGTTTGGGCGCGCAGCGGGGCTCCGGATACCAAGCTCAGCGCGGCCGTTCCGGCCATCGATGCTAGCGCTTGGCGTCGATCCATCATGCGAAACAGCATCCTATCAAAAAACGAAAATTTGCACATGTAGAATTGGTAAGCGTTTGCTGCAATGCGCCATTCCGCTATCAATAAATTCCTTGCCGCACGGTTAGTTTTTCTCTCGCTGATGCTCCTCGTGTCCGCAGGCGTCGCTGTGGCGCAAACATCCGTCCTACCGGATGCTCCCGGCCGCGATACGATGCAGCGCGTCTGCGGTGCGTGTCACCCGGCGACTGTCGTTCTGGGTCGTGGCATGACACGAGAAGGCTGGGCTCAGGTCGTCGCGAGCATGATTACTCGCGGCGCGAAAGGCAGCCCCGAAGATTTTGAAACCGTAACGAATTACCTCGCCAAGAACCTTCCTCCGCAGCAGAATGCCGGCGCTGCACCACGAGGACACTCGCTCTCCGCCGGACCCAAGGACAGGCAAGTCATCGATCCAAAGGCGGCCGAACGCGGCAAACTGATCTACTCATCGAATTGCGGCAGTTGTCATGGGCCGCTTGCGCGAGGAACAGCGAACGGTCCCGACCTGGTTCGGTCGCTCGTCGTCTTGCACGATCACTACGGCGATACACTCGGGCCCTATTTGCTCAAAACGCACCCCGGATCCGCCGGCACGCCGTTCGGTTCACTCACACAAGACCAGATCAAAGACTTGTCGCATTTCCTGCATCAGCAAGTAGAAGACACGCTGCGTAGCGGGCCGTATACAAAAGTGCTGAACGTCCTGACTGGTGATGCACAAGCAGGCGCAGCCTACTTCAACGGAGCAGGAGGATGTTCTTCCTGTCATTCGCCCACCGGCGATCTAGCCGGCATCGCCTCGAGATACGATCCTCCTACTCTGCAGCAACGCCTGCTCTTCCCGCGCACAGTGGCGCTTGGCCGCGGTGCCATGCCTTCTCGAAAGTCCGTAACGCTCACGATCACTTTCGACAACGGTGAGACCATCTCAGGCACGCTAGTGCATATCGACGATTTCAATGTCGCCATACGAGATCGCGCGGGCAATTATCACTCGTGGAAACGAACACCGGAGCTCAAAATCGAGCGCCATGATCCATACGCAGCTCACGAGGAATTGCTGGACAAGATTACCGATGCCGACATTCACAATCTGGTGGCGTATCTGGAGACGTTGAAATGATTTTGCGTTCGCTCTTGTGCCTCGCAATGGCCTGTTGTCTGCTGTGCGCGCAGTCACTCGATCCCAAAAAGCTGCTCGAGCCGCCGGTTGACACTTGGCCCACTTACAATGGCGATTACTCTGGCCGCCGCTTCAGCACGCTTTCGGACGTAAATCTTCAAAACGTTCAATCGCTCAGTTTGGCGTGGGTGTATCGCACGAGTTCCGCCACCGGAACTTTGGGTAACGTCATCAAATCCACCCCGCTCATGGTCGACGGCGTACTTTATTTCAGCATTCCCGACCATGTCTTCGCCGTTGACGCTCGCAGCGGGCAGGAGATCTGGCATTTCAGTTGGGCTTCGAAGGGCGGCTGGCATCTCGGCAATCGAGGCGTCGGCATGTATGGCAACTGGATCTACTTCGAAACTCCTGATTGCAATCTCGTTTCTCTCAACAGCAAAGATGGAACGGAACGCTGGCACAAGCAGATCTGCGATTTGGATCGGTTCTATACCGCTACCGTTGCTCCCGTTGTGATCGGCAACCACGTGATCGTGGGCGTGAGTGGCGACGATCTCGATATTCCGGGCTACCTGGAATCTCGCGATCCCGAAACGGGTGACGTTCAGTGGCGCTGGTCTTCGGTGCCGAAGCCCGGCGAGCCAGGTTCTGAAACCTGGCCCAACGCGGAAGCGATGGAGCATGGAGGCGGTATGACTTGGGTTCCAAGCACTTACGATCCCGAACTCAAACTGCTGTATCTCGGCACAGGGAATCCGCAACCGGTAATCGCCGGCAAAGCGCGAGAAGGCGACAATCTTTTTACCGAGTCCATCGTCGCCCTACATATCGACACAGGTAAACTCGCCTGGTACTTCCAACCTTCGCCGCATGACACTCATGACTGGGACGCGGTAGAAACTCCCGTTCTCTTCAATGGTGAAATTGACGGCCATCCGCGCAAACTGCTCGCGCAGGCCAGCCGTAATGGCTACTTCTTCGTGCTGGATCGAACGGACGGCACACACATTGTGACCTCCGAATTTGTCAATACGAATTGGGCGAAAGGCGTCAACGCCAAGGGGCAGCCGATTCCGAATCCAGCCAAAGAACCGCAGGTGGATGGCGCGCTCGTTTCTCCGAACCAGGGCGGAGCAACCAATTGGTTCCCTCCGAGCTTCAGTACACTGACGGGCCTGTTCTATGTAAACGCGAGCCGCGCCTTCAGCGAATATTACATCTTCGATGACAGTGCGAAACCCGAAGGTTGGAGCGGGAACGATCGCGGAGGCGGAGGCCAGTCCATGCTGCAAGCGCTCGATTACAAAACGGGCAAGATCCGCTGGAGTCATAAGTGGGAAGGCGGAGGCGTACGCTCCGGCGTGTTGACCACGGCCGGGGATTTACTCTTCACGGGTGACGCTTCCGACAACTTCGTCGCTCTCAATTCTTCAACCGGAAACCCGCTCTGGCATGCAAATCTCGGAGCAGGCGTGAGCAACGGCCCAATCACTTACAAACTTGATGGCGTGCAGTATGTAATTGCGGCAGCGGGCGATGCCCTTTTCGGCTTCGTGATGCTGTCGGGAAAGTAGCTACTCTGCGATGCAGCGGTCTGCAATCTGCTACGTGAGACTGATTGGATCCACGTCGATCATCAGCGCCGTAGCTTTCCATTTCTCTTTTTCCGCAAAACGGCGCAGGTCATTCAGCACAGTGCGCAGAACGGAACGTTTGAACGCCTTCAACACGATTTGATACCGGAATTCGTTTTTCAATCGCAGCATCGGCGCTTCAGCCGGGCCCATGACACGCATCTCCGGAGGCGGCGGATTCAGCACGAAACCGAGTTCGGTCGCCATGCGCAACGCATCTTCCTGTTTTTCCGCTCGCACCAGCACATTGGCGCACGCCGAAAACGGCGGATAACGCATCCATTTGCGAAAATCGAGTTCCTTCTTGTAAAAGCCTTCGTAATCCTGTTGCGCGGCGAATCGGACAGCGTAATGGTCCGGGTTCAAGGTCTGGATGATGACGCGCCCCGGCGATGCGCCACGTCCGGCACGCCCGGCGGCTTGCGTCAGGAGCTGAAAACTGCGCTCGGCGGCGCGGAAATCCGGCATGCTGAGCCCAATATCGGCGAGCACCACGCCCACCAGCGTCACGTTTGGGATGTCATGGCCCTTGGCAATCATCTGCGTGCCGACCAGAATGTCGATATCGCCATCACGGAAGCTCTGCAGGATGCTCTCGTATGCGCCTTTGCGAGTCGCGCTGTCGCGATCGAGCCGCGCAATTCGCGCCTGCGGCAGCTCCTGATGCAATTCGTCTTCGACGCGCTCGGAACCGGCACCTAGAAACTGGATGTACTCGCTACCGCAATTCGGGCATTTCGTCGGAACCTTCTCTGCATAGCCGCAGTAATGGCAGAGCATCCGGCGGTCGCGCTTATGCCAAGTGAGCACCACCGAGCAGTTTTCGCATTGCAGCCGCTCGCCGCAGGCCCGGCAGACCATAAAGCTCGAAAATCCGCGCCGGTTCATCAGCAGCATCACCTGTTCGCGGTTTTGAAGCCGCTGCTGCATCTCTTCGAGCAGCTTTCTTGAAAACGTCGCCTGGCGCTTGGTCTCTAGAAACTCCACCCGCATGTCGACGATCTGCACCTCGGGCAACGGCCGTTGTGCAATGCGCTCGGGCAACACCAACATGCCGTATTTCCGATTTTCGGCATTGAAGCGCGTCTCAATCTGCGGCGTTGCCGACCCAAGCACGGCCACGGCATTTGCTTGCTTCGCACGCATCAGTGCGACGTCGCGTCCGTGATATCTCGGTGTCTCCTGCTGCTTGTAGCTCGCATCGTGCTCTTCATCGACGATCAAAAGCCCCAGGTTTTGGATAGGAGCAAAGACGCCCGAACGAGTCCCTACCACCACGCGCGCGCGCCCATCGCGAATGCGCCGCCATTGATCGGCGCGCTCGGAATCGCCGAAGGCAGAGTGCAGGACCGCGACTTGCTTGCCGAATCGATGCAAAAACTGGCCCGCAACCGCCGGCGTTAGCGCAATCTCAGGAACCAATAGCAAAGCATTTTTCCCCAACCCCAGCGCGGTTTCGATGCTCCGCATGTAGACTTCGGTTTTTCCGGAACTCGTGACGCCCTGGAGCAAGTAGGTGTGGAATTGATTGGCAGCGAGCGCCGCGTAAATGACTTCGCATGCGGTCTGCTGGTGGGCGTTCAAGACCGGAATGGGCCGCTCGAACCCGGCAGCGCTATGTGGAGTTTCCGTCTGCAGTTTGATGAGCTTCCGCCGGGCGAGCGCCCGCGCTGCAATGCTCGCCTTGCTTACCTTCGAGGCAAGCTGCGCAACATTGTGCGCTCCGGGATGCAGTTCAAGAAAAGCCAGCAGCTCGCGTTCCGCTTTGTTGAGCTTTACTTCTGCCGGCGGCCTGCATTGAAATTCCACTTGCAGCCGCTCTGCCGGCGCGCGCAACGGATCGCGCGACTGTTCCATCTCTTCGGCCGCGATCCATCCGCGCTTGACGAACGAGCGGAATAAAGCGGCCGGATTTTTCACTTTTTTCGATAGGTATTCAAGACTCAGCGGCCGTTCCGCCAACGCCGCCAGGATACGCGAGCCGCCATCGCTCTCCGGCGTGACAATCAGTTGCCGCGCGACTTCGAGGCCTGTATCTGTTAGCGCATAGCGCGTAGAACGGCGTGTCTCGCCCGCCAGCGGTAACATGCTTTTCAACACTTCGCCGATGGGAGCGCAATAATACTCGGCAATCCACTGAGCCAACCCGAGCAGCCCCGCATCGAGCACCGGATCTTCGTCAATCAGGCGTTGTAGCTCGCGTGTAGGATAATCGGGCGCGTTGTTGTGGGTGTGAACGACGACGCCCGTAAGCTTGCGCGATCCGAACTCGACCAGGACTCGGCAGCCCGGCTGCGTCCGGTCGCTTAGCATCAACGGAATCTCGTAGGTGAAGAGGGGGTCAAGCGGAACCGGCAGCGCGACGTCGCAGAACCGCGCGCCCTCAAGCATCGAGCTCGGCGATCGCCTGAAACGCAGCTCTCAGGGCAGGGTAGAGCGAGCGATAGATTTCATACCGCTCCTCGTAGAACCCGGCCTGCTCTGCTTGCGGCTCTTTCACCGCGACTTCATGCACTGCTTCCGCGCACACTTCCGCGGCGCTCGCGTATTCGCCCGTTCCCACCAGCGCGAGCAGCGCGGCGCCGTAGGCAGACCCTTCCTGGGTCGCGAGTGTCGAGACACGCGTGCCGAAGATATCGGCAAACAGCTGATGCCAGAACGGACTTTTCCCGCCGCCCCCCGAAAGCCGGACACTTTCAGGACGCGCGCCGAGCGCGGCAATAATCTCCAGCCCATCTTTCTGGCTAAAACAGACGCCTTCGAGAATCGCGCGCACCAGATCCGAACGCCCATGCTTCGCGGTGAGCCCGATCCAGGCTCCGCGCGCGTTTGCATCGAGGTGCGGCGTACGCTCGCCCATCAAATATGGCAACCAGAAGAGGCCGTAAGCTCCGGGCGGTGAGAGCGTCGCTTCGGCGGTCAACTCGTCATATGCGCAATCCTGCGCGAAGCGATTGCGGAACCACTGCAGGCTCAGCCCCGCGCCTTGCGTCACGCCCATCACGTGCCAGGCATTCGGAATCGCGTGGCAAAACGTGTGTACGCGCCCCTTCGGATCGTAAGCCGGTTGCTTCAAATAAGCGAACACGACGCCCGATGTCCCAATCGTGCATGAAATCGACCCCGGCTCCACGATTCCGTTCCCGATCGCGCTCGCTGCCTGATCTCCCGCGCCGGCAATTACCGGCGTGCCTTCAGCGAGTCCCGTCAACTCCGCTGCGTCGCTTGAAATCTTGCCCGTAATCTCCTGCGATTCATGCGATTTCGGCAGCCACGCCGCATCCAGGCCTAAACCACGAACCATTTCGCCGGACCATTTCCGCGCGGCGACATCAAACAGCGCAGTGCCGCTAGCATCCGATACATCCGTCGCGAATTCGGCGGTCAGCTTGTAGCGCAGATAATCTTTGGGCAGCAAGATGTGGCGGATCGAAGCAAAAAGCTGCGGCTCGTTGTCGCGCACCCAGAGCAGCTTCGGAAGAGTAAAGCCCGTCAGCACCGGATTCGCAGTCGAGCGCAGCACCACGTCCGCGCCCAAACGCGAATTGATGAACTCCACTTGGCGCTGGCTGCGCTGGTCGCACCAGATCAGTGCCGGCCGTATGACCTTTCCGTCGCTGTCGAGCAGCACCAACCCGTGCATCTGCCCGGTTAGGCCGACGCCGGCAACATCGGTTCCATTGAGATGAGCCGCTTTTAGAACGCCCTGAACGGCTGCCTGGGATGCGCGCCACCAATCGTGAGGGTGCTGCTCCGCCCACAAGGGTTTCGCCATCTGCATTTCCTCGTGCGGCGCGGTGAACGAGTGTTGCACGCGTCCTTTCGCATCCACCAATAACGCGCGAGAACCGCCCGTGCCGACATCCAATCCCAGCCAGTACATAATCTCAGCTTCCCGCGAGCGCCGCATTTTGCAATGGCAGATACGCAGCGCCGAATAGTCCCGCATCCGCGCCCAGCAGCGCCTTTTCGATACGCGTTCCCGTGCGAGCGAAGGTGAAAGACCGCTTATTGATCTCCTTAAACATGCTGGGAGCAAATAGATCCCACGCAGGAAGCGGTCCACCGCTCAAGAGATACAAAGGAAAGTTAAAGATGTTGATCAGGCTTGCAATAGCGATGCCCAGAGCCCGTCCCATGGACTCAAACACGAGCAATGCCCGATCATTCCCTTTCAGCGCCAGATCATAAACCGTCGCAGATGTGGTATCCCGTCCAAAATGCATCATGCGTCCCATAGCCGCAATTGCTGTCGCCGAGGCGTGCTTTTCCAGACATCCGCAATTCCCGCAACCACACGGGTTTCCGTCAGGGAAGACGGTCATGTGCCCGAATTCTCCCGCCATTCCCAAAAACCCGTGCATCACTTTGCCATTGATGATAATTCCGCCGCCGATCCCCGTCCCGAGCGTCAGCAGAATCAAATCCTTCACATCTTTGCCCGCGCCCATCCACTTTTCTCCGAGCGCCGCCGCGTTCGCGTCGTTCTCTAGAATGATGGGAGTCCCGAGGTGGTTCTGCACCTCATCACGAACGGGGAAACCTGTAAAGCCGGGCAGATTCGCCGATCCGATCACCACTCCGGTATCAATATCGATGAACCCCGGGACGCCGATGCCGACGCCTTGCAGGCCATCGCTGCTCGCGAGGCGCGAACGAACCTGGTGAATCACGCTGACGATATCGTTTACCACGCGCTCCGGACCGGCATCGAAGATCGCGGGAATCGAAACGCGATCCAATATTTGCCCCTGCGCATCGATAGCCGCTACGCGCAGATTCGTCCCACCCAGGTCTACGCCGATCGAATAGGCGCACATGCGCCCAGAATCATAACAGATGCAACCTGTTTGACCTTAGGTCGTCAATTTCGATTGGAACGTGAGCCACGTTCAACCAGAAGTGCGCCGCCGAACGGATCGTATGAAAGAAGCCATCGAGGTCAACGGGCTTTCGCAGATAGCAGTTCGCGTGCAGCTCGTATGCCTCCCGGACATCCCGATCCGCGTCCGAAGTCGTCAGCACCGCGACGGGAATCAGCTTCAGCACCTCTTCGCTCTTGATGAACCGCAGGAGCGCGCGCGAATCCGTTTTTGGCAGGTTGAAATCCAGAAAAATCACTTGCGGCCTGGGGGCATGTTCGTAAGGCGGCTTCCGCTGTAAAAATAACAGCGCATCGTCCCCATCCGGCGACACATGGATTTGCACTGGCGGATCCAAATCCTTTAACACCTCGCGCATCAGACGCACGTCGGCGGGATTATCCTCCACAATCAGGATGTCGCGGTGCTTGCGCAAGCGGTACTTTATTCAAGCTTATCGAACCTAAGCGAGATCGCCATTTACCTGCGACAATGAGCCGGTGGCCAAACGCCTTCTTGCCTTCTTTTTGCTCCTTTCGATCAGTTTGTCCGGACGTCAGAGCCCCGAACGCGTAGGCGGCCGGTAATGCTGTGCCAAGGCTATCAGGGGATGTATTTCCGTGGGCGGCCATTCCGACACGCTGCTTCCCCGTCCCGGGGGGGACTACTTTGGTTCAAAAACTTTTCGCGGAAAGCCGGTGAATCATTCGGAATCGCAAGGCCTATTGAATCACAATGCCGGACGAAGGTGTCCCTACGCCCATTCCTTGACAACCTCCATATCGACGGCTCCCGGACATGCCCCTGCGAAGAATGCGAGGCGTCAGATTCCAACGGTAATCACCCTGCCCACGGTATAAGACGTTGCACGGCTGCGGGAAAAGCGGTTTTTCTGGAGACAGAAGGCCCAGAACTCGGCAGCCATTGTGGTGTCTTTGGTCTCGATAGAACCCGCCAACTAAATCCCCACCTTTCGTACTCGCGTAACAAGGCAGTATCGCCGCGCCGGTCGTAGAGCTGCGTCGTGCGGGTGGCACGGTTCGCCATACCGCGGGCAGATTGAGGGCCGCGCGAAACGGGCCGGCATCACTAACAAAATCGGTAACAGTCGCTCCGCGCCACCGTGTTCGCGGAGGGCTGTCCCGAAAGTGCCAAGTTCTGATTGGAATTCAGGGCTGCGCAGCGATTCATCCGGAGCGGGTGTGAGTTGCAAACGGAACTCAGGTGGTGGATCGATGAATTGAGATCCCATGCCAACACTAACACTTTCGCCGGAATTGCTACAACTGATCCTGATGTAATTAATGCGGCCTACGTATTCGGAAAATCATTAACCCCAATTCTCTGCCGACAAGAGCTGATGCCTCATCAAGTGTCACTGCATCGGCAGGGATATCAGTAGCCGCTGTGATTTTGGGTAACATTTCTTCGGCAACGGCAGTAAGCTCGCGTTCTACCTGTTTTCGCCCGTGATTTGTTTGAAGCGCGCATACCACGAGCCAGAAATGCTCCAGAGCATGCCATTTTGCCGCACGAGCATATTGCTTCGATATGTCCTGTAGACAACCGCGTACCCACTTGCCCTCGAAGCCGTGACAAAAATCGGGTCGCGCTATAGCTTTTACCTCGCAGGTTGCAAGAGGCCGGACTCTATGGGCTTCAGCTTGGCATTGCAGGACCGCATAATCCACAGATCCGCTCGATTTGCTCTGTTCAGTAGTATTTACCCAGTCAACCCAGAACCCGGGCTGCCGCTGGATCAAGTAATTGTCGATGAACACAAGACCGTCCCGGTTGATATATCTATCGAAGTCGTCCTCGTAATTGGAATTTCGCTTAACCTGTTGCCGCCCGCTCCAGAAGGCCGGCCAATTCGATTTGAAGAGCTTAAGGAAGATATGCCCGTAAGCACTACTGTTTGTCACACAAACAGTGTAGCTTTGCGGATTAGGATCGTTTCCGTTGCTCTTTGAGAGGATCAGTATGTGGACGCGGTCATAGCGAAATTTATCAATGAAGCTCGTCAGCATTGCAGAGTCAAGCCCGCAAAGTTCTGTAAATTGAATCTTCCAAGTTAATCAATCTAGTTCCTTATTCGATTCGCTGCCGGAGTGGAGGGCGAAGCCCGGAACGGAGGCAGTGAATCAGGCCGCCGCTTGGCCCGGCTCGGCCGCCGACATGTCTGTGACCACCCCCATGTTGAGATAAATGCGTTCCATCCATTCCTGATTGAGCTCCATCATCAGGGTGCTGACCAGGCGCACGCAGGCCTGTTCGTTAGGGAAGATGCGGATCACTCGCGTGCGGCGTTTGATCTCCTGATTGACTCGCTCCAGCATGTTAGTCGAGCGCATCCGTTTCCGATGCGCTTCGGGTAACTGGTACACGGCTAAGATCTCTTCCCCGCAGGCCTCCAGCACAGCCGCCGCTTTCGGCCCCCGTCGGCCGAGCACCTCGACTGCTTCGGCCAGCGCTTGGCGTGCCGCTACCAACGTCGGAGCTTCGGTGATCGCCTTCAGCAGTCCCAGTACAAACGCCTTTTCACGCCTCGCCGTGTGATTCAGAATATTGCGCACGAAATGCACCTGGCAGCGCTGCCACAGCACTCCTTGGAAGTGTCGATCAATGGCTCTGCGCATCCCCTGGTGATCGTCGGAAACCACGTAGCGCACGCCGCGCAGCCCACGCCGGCTCAGATCGCTGAACACCTCGCCCCAACTCGCCTCGCTCTCTGAGTCCGCCACCCACACCCCCAGCACCTCGCGTAATCCTTCCGCGCTGATACCCCCCGCAAGCAGCACGCCCTGGCGGCTGATCACCTCACCGCCGCGCCGCACTTTTTCATAGCGTGCATCGATCATCAGGTATGGATAGCTGTTCTCGATGGCGCGCTCGCGCCATTGCTGGATCTCCTCGTCCAGCTTCTGCGCCAGAGCCGAAACCTGGCTCTTGCCGATCTCCAGCCCGCACAGCGCTTCGGTGATGTCGCGCACCTTGCGTGTCGAGACTCCTTCCACGTACATCTGCACGATCGCCAGCACCAGCGCTTTCTCACTGCGCTGATAGCGTTCGAATAGCTCGGTCTGAAACTCGCCATCCCGGTCTTTCGGAACTAGCAGTTCCAGTTCGCCCACGCGCGTCTTCAGCAGCCGCGGCTTGTAGCCGTTCCGGTATCCCCGCCGCCCCGGCGTACGTTCATAACTCTCGGCCGCCAGAAAGCTGCTCATCTCCGCCTCGAGCACCTGTTGCACCACCCGCTGCACCAAGGCGCGCATGCCGTCATCGCCCGATGCCGCCGCTGCTTGCCATGTCTGTCTCAGTTCGCTATCGTTGCTCTTGCGAGCCATTCGGTTCTCTCCTTTCGAAACGTTTTCGTCAAAAACATTTTAAGGAGATTCTGTTTGGCTCGCTCTGCCTCGCCCCTCGGGCTCGGCAGCACTCGCCTATTTACAGAAGTTTACGGGCACAATCCCTTTGCAGTCTCATTCAGTTCTTTCGAGCTGAGACGGGTTGGCTGCCATTATTAGATGAATGTTCTATAGCGCCGTCAAGAAGAGACACTGCGAGAATGGCTTGACTATGGGCGAAGGTCGAGGGTGTAAAACATTTTGTGTAAGAAGCGTTCTCCGAGAATAAGGAGAACGAAATGGCAGAAGAGACGAATGGCTTGAATGCGGCGCTGGACGAGCTGCTGAAGGGCAAGAAGACGGAAGAGATTGTGGGCCCGAACGGGCTGCTAAAGCAGCTCACGAAAGCGCTGCTGGAACGGGCCATGAATGCCGAGTTGACACATCACCTCGGTTACGAGAAGGGGCAGCCGGAAGGCCGTGGCAGCGGCAACAACCGCAACGGCACGAGCCGCAAGACAGTGCAGGGTGACTTTGGTTCGACTGAGATCGCGGTGCGGCGCGATCGCAACGGGAGCTTCGAGCCGCAGATTCTGCCCAAGCACGAGCGGCGCTGGAGAGGCTTCGACGACAAGATTATCTCGATGTACGCGCGTGGCATGAGCACGCGCGATATCGAGGCGCATTTGCGCGAGATCTACGGGGTAGACGTCAGCGCCACGTTGATCAGCCAGGTCACCGAAGAAGTAATGGAGGAGGTGCGCGCTTGGCAAAGCCGCCCGCTAGAGCCGCTCTACATGGTCGTGTATCTGGACGCGCTGATGGTGAAAATGCGGCATGAAGGGCGGGTTGAGAACCGGGCGGTATTCGTCGCCATAGGGGTAACCATGGAGGGTGCGAAAGAAGTGCTGGGATTGTGGACCAGCTCGAGTGAGGGAGCCAAGTTGTGGCTGCAGATTGTGACGGAGATTCGCAACCGCGGCGTGGCCGATATCCTGGTGGCCTGCGTGGACGGGTTGAAAGGCTTTCCGGAAGCTATAGCGACGGTGTATCCGCGAACGGAAGTGCAGCTTTGCATTGTGCACATGGTGCGGAACAGCTTGGCGTATGTGAACTGGAAAGAACGCAAGGCGGTGGCGGAGGATCTGCGCTGCATCTACCGTGCTGCGACGGTTGAGGCGGGCATGGCGGCGCTGGAGAGTTTCGAAGAGCGCTGGAACAGCAAGTATGCAGCGATCGGGAAGCTATGGCGGCGGCACTGGGCCGGCATTAGCCCGCAGTTCGCCTATCCGGAAGAGATCCGCCGGGCGATCTACACCACCAATGTCGTCGAATCGCTGCACATGACCTTGCGGAAGGTGATCAAAACGCGTGCCTCTTTTCCGAACGAGGATTCAGCTCTCAAGCTGCTGTATTTGGCGTTGCGCAACATCGCGCAGCGCTGGCGCCCGGCACCGAACTGGCGCACTTCCTTAAACCATTTTCTCCTGCTGTGGGGAGATCGTATCGAGGCGGCCCGGGAGAGAGGCGGCCGCTAACGAAAAGCCTCCGCGCCTACGGCGCTCCGGCTTCCGTTAGCAAATTTGGAATAGCAACTTTGATATCAAAGAAAGGAACAAAACTGGAGAACAGCGACTTACACAAAATTCGGGATACTACCCGAAGGTCTCGGTTGATCAGCCTTTTGGGAATCCGTGCTGACACGCTCCGTGCGTAAAAGCGTACCCACGCGGCTTCAGCTTTCCCGTCGAGATCTCCCAAGGATTCAGCATGAGTTCTTCGCCACCTGATACGACTGGACGTCTTTTCCCTTTCACCTTCACAGAGTGCACGATGAACAGCGCTGAGTTTTTGTTCTTCTGCGCGTGTTCCACTTCGTTTGGACTGAGTGACACTGTTCTGCCATCGTCCTGGGTTCCCTTAACTTCTACATATAAGTCTTTGCCGGAAACTTTGCACAGAAAATCGTAGGGTTTGTTCTTGTGCTTGTCCTCAGGGGCGTATCCCAATTCATTCAGACGTTTTTCTGCCCACTTCATCGCATAGTCCTCCACAGCGCGGCGTATTCGTGGGTTGCTCTGAAACCCGGCGGCACGTTCAATGGTCGTCTCAAGAAATTGTTCAATATCGGGATCCGCCTCGCTTTCCGGTTCCTCCCAGATGTTTTCACGATTGTATCCGTCGATGTACTCAAAAGCCTCATCCATCCAGGCGAGATTCTTTGCCTGCCCATTGGTATCGAGCGCGTAACAGACATTCGCCTGGCCAAAAGCACCCTTCCCCCTAGGAATAATGAAATCGCGTCTTCCTGCCGGAATGAGAACGGCCGCTTCACGCGTCGCTGCTGCCCTGAGGTAATACGAAAAGGAATGTCTCCTTCGGTCCTTTGACGTTTGTCCTTGCCTATAAACGGTAGCGTCCCTATACCAGCCGACAATGCGCTGACTGCCACGTTTAGGGTCCGTAGCTACGAAGACCACCAAAATATTCTTAAGTTCCGTTTTTCCAGCAGAGCCTGCCTCGATTCGCTCAAGCGCGACAGTAGACGGGTAATTGGGCGAAAGCCTTGGCTGAAAATACCCGAGCATATAACCGTCCAGCGGGAGAAAATTGAACGCCTCGTGACCAAGCGAGGTCTTGTTGTAACTCCCTCCGCCGATAGGTTTCTCATCGCCCGGCTGCGGGCCGCGATACCAAACCATCCAACCAATTCTTGCGAAGACGATCAAATTCTGCATCAGGGTTGCAATGGCTCCAAACCATCCTCAAGGAGCTGCCGGTTGATCGACTTGAAGAAATAGCGCAGCGCATCCGGCCAGAGCAGCGCCGCGTTCACTCGGCCTACCATCCCCCACGTCCACTTTTCACTCTGGCTACCACCGTTCAGGTAAAGAAACTCGTAAATGAAATCCTTCGTCTCCGTTGGCCTAACAAACGCTTGCTTGTATTCGGAAGGACTGTCATGGGGTTCATCTACAAGAACGCTCTCTAAGCGAAGTGCCAGCGGTGTCCAGGTGTCGTAAGAATATCCCCATATATCGCGAAGCCGGTAGAGAGATACTTTGCTTTTATCGCTCGGTTTCAAGTCGATGAGAATCCGATGTTTCTCGGGCGGCTCGAATCCCAGCAAGAAAAGAATGCGCGCCTCCGGTGCATGCCATTCGCTGTCCTTCGCCTCTCCTAAAACCGTTCTGAGCGGACTCGCCGCGCCGGACAGGCTGATTTCTTTGAGCTGTCGGTATTCGCGTTGTTCGGAATCGAAGCTATAAAGGAAGAACGGCATGGCCCGAGCCTATCACTTGTCTGGCCAAATTTACTCCAACGTAACGTGCTTTATGTTGTAGTAATTCGTGCCGACACACCTCTCCCGCCGGGCGCAACCGCAGCATCGCGCTATCTAACATCACAACCATAAAAACCGGCCTTCGCGCGCGTCCCGACGCCTACGCTGCTCGTCTCATCGACCGCTTCGAGCGCGAACCGGGCCAGTTCGAACTGCCTTCCGTCGAGGAACCGCCGCCCGGGCAGCCGATCGGCGATGACGAGGTCATCAATGGAGTCTTCGGCTCGCTGAAAAGCGCGGCCTCATCGGGACCGTTCTAACCTTTCCGTATTACTTCAAGGACCGCATCCGTCAGCGCATCGGCGAGTCTCTCGTTCAACGGTCGATGCCCGATCAGCAGGCGGAAATAAATTGGGCCCGTAGATCACGTCCATTGCAAATTCAAGATCTGCGTCCTCGCGCATTTCGCGTCCGCGATGCCGCTCGAGCGCGGCCTTGGCGTGTTCGCGGCGCGGATTGATCCACACCGTGCGGAACGTTTTAGCGATTTCCGGATCATTCTGCGCGGCCGCAACAAACGCTTTGAACAGCCGGCCGTGCCGGCCAGTTAGCAGCTTGATGAAGTTCCGCAATTGAAGCCGAATGTCTTCCCGTAAACTTCCCGTGCCTGGAAACGATTCCTGTGCCACCGCTTCCCGCAGCGCTTCCATCAGCACCGCCGCTTTGTTCGGCCACCAGCGATAAATCGTTGCCTTGCTGGCCCCGGCGCGCTCCGCGATGGCTTCCGTCGTGGTGCTCGAAAATCCCGAATCTTCTACCAGCTCCAGCGCCGCTTCCAAAATTCGGGTCCGCGCCACCTCGTCCCGCGGCCGGCCGCGTGCCCGATGGTTTAGTTCCGCTGTTTCCTCTTTTAATGCGGGCATCGCGCTAGACATAGGGTTCTCTTTTTCGAAGCGCGTGTCAACCGCGCCCCTCTCTCAGATGCCCTGGCTTCGCGCCGGTATGCAGATTTTCGAAACTTATCAGTACCGTAATTTCATCGTTATAGGTGAATGTGGATTGTCAGAGTCGCGCTGAACCGTCCTTACACCTTCATCGTATTGGCGCTGCTGATTTTGCTCGTAGCCCCGATCGTCATTCTGCGCACCCCCACCGACATTTTTCCGAACATTAATATCCCCGTTATTTCGGTCATCTGGACCTATAGCGGCCTCAGCCCGCAACAATTCGAGGGCCGCATCACGTCCGTCTATGAGCGAGTCCTCACGACGACCGTCAATGACATCGAACACATCGAATCCACCACGCTAAACGGCACGGCAGTGGTGAAAATCTTCCTGCAACCCTATGCCAGTCCGGTTACCGGCGTCGCACAGGTCGCCGCAGTTTCGCAAACCATTCTCAAGCAGATGCCGCCCGGCATCAACCCGCCCATTGTTCTCAGCTATAGCGCCTCCAGCGTGCCCATCCTTCAGCTCGCGCTGTCCGGCAAAGGGCTGCAAGAGCAGGATTTGAACGATATCGCGCTGAACTTCCTTCGCCCGCAGCTTGTCACTGTGCCGGGAGCGGTGCTTCCTTACCCTTACGGCGGAAAACAGCGCCAGGTGATGATCGATCTGAATCAGGCACAGCTTCAGGCCAAAGGTCTATCGCCGTTCGATGTCGTCAACGCGGTAAATAACCAAAATCTGTTGCTTCCTTCCGGTACCGCGAAGATTGGCCAGTTCGAGTATGACGTCGACATGAACTACAGCCCGAAGCGCATCGCGGAGATCAACGATTTTCCCGTTAAAGTCGTCGGCAATTCGACCATCTATGTTCGAGACGTCGCCAACGTACGCAACGGATTCGCGCCGCAGACCAACATTATTCGGCGCGACGGTCAGCGAGGCGTGCTCGTCAGCATCTTGAAGGCCGGCAGTGCTTCCACGCTCGACGTAGTGCAAGGCATGAAGGATCTTTTGCCGCGAGTCGAAGCCACATTGCCGCCGACATTGCAAATTCAACCGCTTGCCGATCAGTCCATCTTCGTGCGCGCGGCCATCAACGGAGTAGTCCGCGAAGCGATCATCGCCGCCTGCCTGACTGGCCTCATGATCCTGCTGTTTCTCGGAAGCTGGCGCAGCACGCTGATCATCGCGATTTCGATCCCGCTCTCGATTCTTACCTCCGTCATTGTCCTCAGCGCTTTGCACGAAACGATCAACATCATGACCCTGGGCGGTCTCGCGCTTGCTGTGGGCATCCTGGTGGACGACGCCACCGTCACCATCGAAAACATCGAGCGTTTTCTCGAAGAAGGGCGTCCCCTTCGCGATGCAATTCTTGAAGGCGCGGCGCAGATCTCGGTTCCCGCACTCGTTTCGACTCTGTGCATCTGTATCGTCTTCCTGCCCATGTTCTTCCTGAGCGGCGTTGCAAAATTTCTCTTCGTGCCGCTGGCCGAAGCAGTCGTTTTCGCGATGCTGGCCTCTTATGTGCTTTCGCGAACCCTTGTTCCCACGCTCGCCATGTACTTGCTGCGCACCAAGCATTTCGCGAAAACACGGAATCCCCTGGTCCTCTTTCAGCGCAGTTTCGAGCGCCTCTTCGAACGCACACGCACGCAATATCAAGCTGTGTTGACCACCTTGGTTTATCGCAGAAGGCTGTTCGTTCCGATATTTATCGGCCTCTGTGTCTCGGCCGTATTCCTGGTCCCGTTCCTCGGCCAAGATTTCTTTCCCACCAGCGACACCGGACAGTTCAAGCTGCACGTCCGCACAAAAACCGGCACGCGCATTGAGGAAATGGCTCGCCTTTGCGACGAGGTTGACACGGCAATCCGAAAGCAGATTCCTCAGAAAGAGCTCGAGACCGTTCTCGACAACATCGGCTTACCGTACAGCCAGATGAATCTCTCCTACAGCAATTCCGGCCAGATTGGCACAGCGGACGCCGACATCCTGGTCACCTTAAACCCGGAACATCGGCCTACTGATGAGTACGTTCACGCACTGCGCAATAACTTGCCGCGCGAATTTCCCGGAACCACTTTCTATTTCCTGCCGGCCGACATCGTCACCCAGATTTTGAACTTCGGCCTGCCCGCGCCCATCGACCTCCAGATCGTCGGAAATGACGTTCAGTCCAGCCGCACTTTCGCCGATCGCCTGCTGCCGCAATTGCAACGCATACCGGGCGCCGTCGACCTGCATCTCCAGCAAGTCTTCGATGAACCGAAGCTGCACATCCAGGTGGATCGAACCAAAGCCGCCGAAAGCGGTCTCGCTCAGATCGACTTAGCGCGCAATCTTCTGACGACTCTGAGCGGCAGTTTTCAAACCCAGCCGACCTTCTGGCTGAACCCGCAAAATGGCGTTAGTTACAACTTAGTCGCGCAAACGCCGCAGTATCAAATTCAAACCATTCAGGACCTGCGGAACATCCCAATTAGCGGAGCGGCGCTCAAACAGCCCGAGATTCTCAGCGATCTGGCCGAAATCAATCGCGAGAATGAGCCGGGCATTCTCACTCACTACAACATTCGGCGCACGATCGATATCTACGGTTCGCTGCAGGGAAGAGATTTGGGCGCAGTCGGCGCGGATATCAACCGGGTAATCGCGGCGAACAAGAAATATCTCGCGCGCGGGTCGCAGGTGATCTTGCGCGGTCAAGTCGAAACCATGCATAACTCTTTTATCGGATTGCTCGCCGGGTTAGCCGGAGCGATCGTGCTGGTCTATCTGCTGATCGTCGTGAATTTTCAATCCTGGATGGATCCTTTCATCATCATCACGGCGTTGCCCGCCGCGCTCGCCGGCATTGTTCTGTTTCTGTTCGTGACGCACACAACCATCAGCGTCCCCGCGCTGATGGGCGCAATCATGTGCATGGGCGTCGCGACCGCGAACAGCATTCTGGTCGTCAGCTTCGCGAAAGATCAGCTCGCGAAGCATGGCAGCTCCATCGAAGCGGCTCTCGAAGCCGGTTCCACGCGCTTCCGTCCCGTGCTCATGACTGCGCTCGCCATGATCATCGGCATGATTCCGATGGCCATGGGTCTTGGCGAAGGCGGAGAGCAGAATGCGCCGCTCGGCCGCGCCATCATCGGCGGACTGATGTGCGCTACCGTCGCCACGCTTTTCTTCGTCCCGGCGGTCTTCAGCCTGTTGCATGGCAAACCGAAGAGTGACTCTTCCGCAACGCCCGTTTTTAAAGCCGATCAACCTGTTCACGTCTGAGGAAACGACAAATCTTATGGATGTTTTAGAGCAAGAAACTCAAACCGCCGTGAAAACGCCGAGCAGTTCGCCCTCGGGCGGCGCTTGGCGTGGCTTATTGATTGTGGCCGCCACGGCCGCGGCACTGCTGGCGTGCATCTTGTTTTTCGGCCTGACCTCGCGTGCCCGTGCCAATACGGCGCTGCGCCGTGAAACTTTGGCCAATTCCGTCCCCAGTGTGGCGGTCATTCATCCGAACCCCACTGCCGGAGCCGAAGAAGTGGTCCTGCCCGGCAACATGCAAGCTTTTGTCGATACGCCCATCTGGGCCCGCGCCAGCGGATATCTCAAAGCCTGGTACGTGGATATTGGTGCTCGGGTCAAGCAAGGCCAACTGCTCGCTACGATCGAGGCGCCCGAAGTCGATCAGCAACTGCAACAAGCCCGAGCCATTCTCGCAACCGATGAAGCGAACCTAAAGCTCGCGCAGATCACGGCGGATCGCTACGCTAATCTCTTCAAGACCGATTCCGTGGCCAAGCAAGACGTCGATAATGCCGTGCAGGATGCCGCCGCGCGCGCCGCAACCGTCAAGTCTGCGCAAGCTGCCGTCGCCCGGCTCGAACAGCTGGTCGCCTACGAGAAGGTCTATGCACCGTTTGACGGCGTCGTCACGGCGCGCAATGTCGATGTCGGCGCGCTCGTCGATGCCGATACCAACACGCCCGGCAAGGAGCTGTTCCACCTGGCATCAAATTCCACGCTGCGGGTCTATGTCAACGTTCCAGAAATCTATTCGCGTGCCGCCAAGCCCGGAGTCACTTCCTATCTCACGCTGAGCGAATTTCCAGGACGCCAGTTCCATGGGCGCATTGTTCGAAATGCAGACTCGATCGACGTCAACTCCCGCACCTTGCTCGTCGAAGTCGATGTCAAAAATCCGACCGGCGAGCTTCTGCCGGGCTCGTACGTCTCAGTACATTTAAAACTGCCTTCGCGGATTGAAGCAGTGACCGTTCCAGTCAACACTTTGCTGTTTCGCTCTGAAGGCCTGCAGGTCGCAGTTGTACGAAACGGGCGCACACAGCTTGTACCTGTCGTGCTCGGGCGCGATTTTGGTAATGCTGTTGAAATTGTCTCGGGCGTGACTCGAACGGACTCGGTCCTCGTGAATCCCAGCGACTCTATTCTTTCCGGCGAACAGGTGCAGGTTACACAATCGAATCAAGCGGAGTAGTTTCAAATGAAGGACGTTCGTGCGATGAACTGGAAAGCAGGGCTGACCGTAACTGTTCTCTCGGTGGTGCTCGCTAGCTGTACGGTCGGCCCGAAGTATGCGAAACCTGCTGTGCCGTCGGCCCCGGCCTATAGCGAGCAGCCGCCCGCCAGCTTCAAGGAAGCCGGCGACTGGAGCCAGGCCAAACCCAGCGATTCTTTGATTCGCGGCAACTGGTGGGAGCTGTTCGGCGACTCGCAACTGAACGCGCTTGAAACGCAAGTCATTGCGGCAAACCAAAGCATCAAAGTAGCCGAAGCGAATTTCCGACAAGCTCGCGCGAATATCAAGCTGAACCGTTCGAATCTCTTCCCCACCATCGGCGCGGGCCCGCAGATCACGACCAACCGCGTCTCCGGCAACGCCCCCACGGGCCTGAGAGGCTATCAATACGGCGAGTTCGTGCTTCCAGTTACGGTCTCTTGGGACGCGGATTTTTGGGGCCGCATCCGACGCGGCATCGCTACCGCTCGCGAACAATATCAAGCTTCGGCAGCCGATCTCGAAAACGCCAAGCTCGAACTCGAAAGCGAACTTGCCGTCGACTACTTCGAAGCACGCAGCGCAGACCTGCAAAAGCGCATTCTCGACGATACCGTCGTGGCGTATTTGAAGGCCTTGCAGTTGACCAAGAACCGCTACGAAGGCGGCGTGGCATCCAAGGCCGAAGTGGCTCAAGCCCAGACGCAGCTCGACACAGCGCAAGCTGAAGATATTGATGTGAACGTCGCGCGCTCGCAATACGAACACGCCATAGCAGTGCTCATCGGAAAGCCGGTCGAGGAATTCAAACTTCCTGCCAACCCGCTCGAAGACAAGCCTCCGAACATTCCGATTGGCGTGCCATCTCTCTTGCTCCAGCGCCGTCCCGATATCGCTTCGGCGGAGCGCAACGTCTCCGCGGCCAACGAGCAGATCGGCATCGCGCGAGCGGCGTTCTTTCCGGATCTCCTGATTACCGCCGAAGGAGGTCTCGAGAGCGGTAGCATCGTCAGTTGGCTCACCTGGCCTAGCCGCTTCTGGTCTCTCGGCCCGCAACTCTCGGAAACCATCTTAGATTTCGGCCGCCGCCGCGCGCAGTTACAAATCACCGAAGCCGCTTATGATGCGCAGGTCGCAAATTACCGGCAGATCGCACTCACCGCATTCCAGGAAGTGGAAGACAACTTATCCACGCTCCAGATTCTCGAGCGCGAATCGGCTAAGCAGCACGAAGCCACTGCCGCCGCCGAGAACTCGCTCCAGCTTTCGCTCAACCGTTACAAAGGCGGCTTAGTCACATATCTCGAAGTCATAACGGCGCAAAGCATCGCCTTGACAAACGAGCGCACCGAAGCCGACATTCTCCGTCGCCGAATGGATGCGAGCGTTATGCTGATTAAAGCTCTTGGCGGTGGTTGGGACACAAGTAAGCTTCCGCAAGGCTGATCCATCTTTTAATTGATGCCGCGTCGTCACTCCGCCACGGCTCACGCGGCGGGCTATGCAGCCTGTGCTTTGGCCGCTAGTTTCTGGGGCATGGGCTTCTTCTTCGGCAAAATTGCCTTCGCGCAACTCAGGGTGGGGCATTTTGTGCTCTACCGCTTCCTTTTCGCGTGTGCGGGCATGCTCTTCGTTCTGCGAAGGCCGCGTTTTTCTGCACATGAATGGAGGCTGCTCGCCATCGCAAGCTTCTTCGGCATTCCGGTGCAATTCCTGCTGCAGTTTTTCGGACTGAAATTGACCACGGTGAGCCACGCCGCCTTGATGGTGGGAACATTGCCCGTGCTTCTCGCCACGGGCGCAACCCTGTTCGCGCACGAGCATCTCGAATTGAAAGGGCTGGATGGCGCTGCTCGGCTCAACGGCCGGAGTGGCGCTCATTGTGCTCAGCGCGACGCACGGGCATGTGGGCGGTGGGAATCTCTGGGGCGACCTCTTCGTCATCATCTCGATGCTCATTTCGCTGGTCTGGATCCTGATTAATCAACGGCTCATGGCTCGCGGCCACTCCCCGCTGGTTGTGACCGGCTGGGGCATTCTCACGGGCACGGTGATGCTTGCAGCCTGGGTACTCGTGCGGGACGGGGCGCCTCCGGTTCGCGCGATCAGCATGCACGTGTGGCTCGCGGTCGCCGCGAGCGGTCTGCTCTGTACCGCCGCGAGCACGTTCCTATGGAATTGGGGAATTCATCGCGTGCCCGCCTCGCGCGCCGGCGTATTTCTCGAACATTGAGCCGGCTCTCGGGTCCATTCTGGGCGTAACTCTTCTCGGCGATCGTCTCGGCGCAGCCGCCTGGGCTGGCGGCGCGCTCATTATCGGCGCGGCCGTGGTGATGACGTCTGCTCCGGAAGCTTGATACGCGCGAGTGGTTCAGCTTGCCTCAGACGTTCCCGGCCATGCTTCCGCGCCTGAGATTCTTTAGAATCGTCAGAGGAGACAATTCAGATTGCGCCGAACACTATCACTTGCCCTCATCAGCCTCAGCCTACTCGCCACCGCCCAAGCTCAGAAAAAAGCGATTGACTTCAACCCGGCTATGCCATTCAGCGAAGGGGTTGTGGTCGGCAAAACGCTTTACGTTGCGGGCCAGCAAGGTCCGGACGAACACGGTAAGGTCACAGGTACCGATATTACCCTGCAAACGACCAACGCCATCGCCGCGGTTAAGCGCGTTGTCGAGAAGGCCGGCTTTCAAATGTCTGACATCGTCTCCGTTACTGTCTACATCACCGACCTGGACGACGTTCCGAAGATGAACGAGGTTTATAAGCGATTGATGCCAAACCCTAAGCCTGCCCGCGCTACCGTTCGCGTAGCAGGTCTGATAGACGGGGCCAAAATCGAAATCTCCGCGATCGCGGCGAAGCCGTAACCGCTGAAAAGCAACCTGAGTGGATGGTGCGGGTGGCGTTGGTAGGGGCGACAGGAATCGAACCTGTGACCCTCAGCTTAGAAGGCTGATGCTCTATCCGACTGAGCTACGCCCCCAACGTTTGCCGCACCTCCTAGTCTAACGGCGTCCTTAGCCGATTCTCAGCAGCAAGTCGTGAGCTTCGACGCTGTCGCGCGTGTTCACCGCGATCTCTTGAATGACGCCGCTGACGGGCGCGTAGACCGTGGTTTGCATCTTCATTGCCTCCATAACCAGCAAGCGATCGCCCTTCTTGACCTGCTCGCCGGCTTTGACGTGCAACATGCTCACTGCGCCTGGAATCGGCGCGCCGACCTCGCCCGGATCCGCGGCGTTTGCTTTTCGCCGGGCTGGGGCGGCTTCTTTGAATGACTTGTCGCGAATCTCGACCTCTCTCGGCTGGCCGTTCAGCTCGAAAAATACCGTTCGCATGCCATCGGGCCGTGGTTCGCCAACGGTCAGCAATCGAATGATTAAACTCTTACCTCTCTCTATTTCGACTGTAATTTCGCTACGCTCTACCAGGCCATAAAAGAATGGCGGCGTGGGTAGAACTTCCAAATCGCCGTATTGCTCGCGCGCGGCTGCGAATTTCAAGAAAACTTCCGGATACATGAGATAACTCATGAGGTCGGTGCGGCTCTTGGAACCCGTACTTTCGGCAATCTTCGACGCTGCTTGTTGTAAATCCACGGGCGGCAACCGCTCGCCCGGCCGCCCTGCCTCGGGCTTCCGGCCGCGCAAGACTACTTGCTGAAGCTTTTCCGGCCAGCCACCTTCCGGTTGCCCGAGCGAGCCCATGAACATGTCCACCACGGAATTGGGAAGAGTTAGTTGATGATCGGGAGGGAGTTTCTCCAATTCCTGGACTTTCATTTCATGACTTACTAAGTAGAGCGCAAGATCGCCGACGACTTTACTCGATGGAGTAACTTTGATGATATCGCCGAAGGCCATGTTCACGTCAGCATACATGCGCGCGACCTCCGGCCAGCGCGTGCCCAGTCCCATGGCTTCGGCCTGTTGTTTCAGATTCGTATATTGGCCGCCCGGCATCTCGTGGATATAGACTTCCGCCGCGCCGGATTTCGGGGCATTATCAAAAGGCGTGTAATACGTGCGGACGACTTCCCAATAATCGGAGCACTGGGTCAGTGCATCGAAGCTCAATCCAGTGTCGCGTTCGGTATGCGCCAACGCCGCCACAACGGAATTCAGATTCGGCTGGCTGGTGGCGCCGCTCATCGCCGAAATGGCGCCATCGGCGATGTCCACACCGGCTTCCGACGCCTTCAAAATCGTCGCTGCGTTCACCCCGCTCGTGTCGTGCGTATGCAAGTGAATCGGGACACCGACCTCTTCGCGAAGTGTTTTGACCAATTTGTAAGCCGCGTAGGGCCGCAAGAGACCAGCCATGTCCTTGATTGCGAGTATGTGAGTGCCCATGCGCTGCAGCTCTTTTGCGAGGCGTACGTAATAAGCAAGCGAATATTTGTCTCGTTTCGGGTCTAGAAGGTCGCCGGTATAGCAGATAGCGGCTTCGCAGACGCGACCGGTTTCGAGCGCCGCCTCGACGGCAATCTGCATATTCGGGAGCCAATTCAGCGAATCGAAGATCCGGAAAATATCGATGCCCTGAATCGCCGCTTCCTTGATGAATTCACGCACCACATTATCGGGATAGGCCGTGTATCCGACCGCGTTCGACGCGCGCAGGAGCATCTGGAAGCAGATGTTTGGAATCCTTTCGCGCAGGGCCTGCAAGCGCTTCCAGGGATCTTCGAGCAGGAAGCGCATCGACACGTCGAAGGTCGCGCCACCCCACATTTCGAGGCTGAAGAGATCCGGTAATTCTTTCGATACGAAATCCGCAATGCGCAGCAGATCATAAGTTCGGGCCCGGGTTGCAAACAGCGACTGATGGGCGTCACGGAACGTCGTGTCGGTCATCAGCAGCTTGGATTGACTGCGCGCCCATTCTGCAAATTTCCGAGGCCCCATGCGGTCCAGCAGTTGGCGTGTGCCTTCCCGCGGGTGCGTAAGGGTTGAGACGGGGACTCGCGCCTCAAGGAGGGATTTCGGCTTCGGCTTGTTCGCCACTTCGGGGTTGCCGTTGACGATCACGTCGGCGAGATAGGTCAGTAGCTTGGTGGCACGGTCGCGTCTCGGCTCGAAGTGGAGTAACTCGCGATGTTCGTCGAGAAAGGACGTGGTGGTCTCGCCGGACTGGAAGGTCTCGTGATTGACTACATTTTCGAGAAACGGAATGTTGGTTTTGACTCCGCGTATGCGAAACTCGCGCAAGGCGCGATCCATTCGCTGGCACGCTTCTTTGAAGTGGTTGCCCCAGGCGGTCACTTTCACCAGTAGCGAGTCATAGTACGGCGAAATCACAGCGCCGCCGTAAGCCGATGCGCCATCCAGCCTGACGCCGAATCCGGCGGGAGATCGATAAGTGTGGATCTTGCCGTAGTCGGGGACGAAGTTGTTGGCCGCATCTTCCGTGGTGACCCGGCACTGAAGCGCCGTTCCGTGCAGCGGGATCTGATTCTGTTGCGGAAGCCCGATTTCTTCGCCGTGCAGCTCCAATCCCTGCGCGACCTGGATCTGCGTGCGCACGATGTCGACCCCCGTGATCATTTCGGTGACGGTATGTTCGACCTGCACGCGTGGATTTACTTCGATGAAGAACCACTCGTGAGTTTCCGCATTGACCAGAAACTCGACGGTACCGGCGTTGTAGTAATTCACTGCGCGGGCGAGGGTAACGGCCGCCTCGGCGAGCTCGCTCCGGATTTTTTTAGGCAGACCGATGGCGGGCGCGATCTCGACCACCTTTTGGTGCCGGCGCTGCACGGAGCAATCGCGTTCATAGAGATGGAGAACGTTGCCGGCGCGGTCGCCGAGAATCTGGATTTCGACGTGCTTTGCGCGGGGCACGTAACGTTCCAGAAAGACCTCGCTGTTTCCAAACGCTGCGCCCGCTTCCTGGCTGGCCTCCTGGAGTTTGCCTTTGAAAACGGCGGCCGAATCGACGACGCGCATGCCACGGCCACCGCCGCCATGGGCAGCCTTGACGATCAATGGGAAGCCGATTTGTTGCGCGATCTGGTCTACGTCATCGGCTGCAGGGTCGACGGGCGACTCGGTCCCGGGAACGACGGGAATTCCGGCCTTTTGCGCCAATCTGCGCGCCGCGGTTTTGTCGCCAAGGGCATCGAGGATTTCCGCACTGGGTCCGACAAAAGTGATTCCGGCGCGCTCGCAGGCACGCGGCAAGGCCGGGTTTTCGGACAAAAAGCCGTATCCGGGATGGATGGCGTCGACTTCTTTTTCCGCCGCGAGGGCGACGATGGGGTCGATCTCGAGATAGGCCTGGACCGGACCTTTGCCCTGTCCGATGAGGTACGCCTCATCTGCTTTGAAGCGATGCAGACTCAGCCGGTCTTCCTGCGAATAGACCGCAACCGTACGAATCTTTAATTCATTCGCAGCTCTCAAGATTCGAATTGCGATCTCGCCCCGGTTTAAAGCGAGCAGTTTCTTCATGAATCCTCAATTGTCACCTATGACTGGTTTTTACCGAACGAACTAGCCGCGGGCACCGTCGAGCGGGGGTCGATTTTGCGAAACGAAGCCAGTTGGCGCCCGGTCGCCCGCTTTTACGAAACGAACTGCGCAGCCAGGCGGCCCGTTTTACCGAACGAACCGAATCGGGATTGCGCCGCGTTTTTTGCCGAACGAACCCAATCAGGTCGCCCTCGCGGGTTTTGCGGATCGAAGCCAATCGTGACCGGCGACCGGATTTAGCCAAACGAAATGCGCGTCCGGAGCCGTTTTTACGAAACGAAGCCAATTCCGTTCCGTTGAAAATGTCAGAACCGGGCAGAAGGATAGCGAAGGTTCCTGTCGTTCCAGCCCTCGCCCGACGACAAGTCACGCAGATTCAAGCGCAATAACCGCGTGCACTTTTGTGACGACCCTGTACGGATGAGTTCCGGGCGGCGGACTGGGCTCACGAAGGGGCGATCGTATCCTGCTTTGGCGCCCGACGGTGTCTCTGGGCTTCCGTAGCTCCACAAGAGCGGCGCACGATGAGCTCGCAGTTCAGCAGGATATCTCGCGCAGGCGAGTTTGGACGCTCGATCCGTTTAATCATGGTCCACACGGCCGCCGCTCCGATATCGTGGCATGGCTGTCGAAGAGTCGTTAACGGTACGTGGAGAAAACTCGCATACTTTGTATCGTCAATACCGATGACCTTTACGGTGGAGGGAATTTCGATCCCGAGTTCGTTGAGCCGGACCATCAACTGGCCTGCCGTTCGGTCGTTCGCGCAAACGAAACCGTCCGGTTTCTGTTGCTTAATCAACTTATCTATGGAATCTTGCGATTCCGGGTCTGAAATTTGAGCGAGGTCCGGCACGCCCGCCTTACGCACAGCTTCTTTATATCCGGTGATTCGTTCTTCGACCGTGGGTGCCGAGTGCACCCAAGCGAGGAATACGATCCGTTTGCACCCCTGTTTCAACAGATGCTCAGTAACAATGTATCCAGCACGGCGATTATCAATGCCGACAAGGTCACAATGGCTTCTTGCGGGATACGGATAGATATCCCGATCCAGGAGCACGACTGGAATACCCGCTTTTTGGAATTCCTCGATAATTCGGGTATTGATCTCATGCCGAGCGGATTTGTATTCTAAGGGCGCAAAGAACACGCCGGATACATCTTTAGAAATGTAGTATTCGCAAAGCTGCATAGCCTGTTGTTCGGCAGACTCGACATCGCGCGTCGCGGCCCCCCAGAGCAGCTCGTCCTGAGTTGCGCGACTTGCTCTAGCCATTCCCTGGCAGATTGGCTCGAATATATCTGTTTGGCCCAGTTCCGGAATAAGGAGGCCGAAGCTTCGCCCGCGTTCCTGGGAAGCCTCACGAACGTAGCTACCCGATCCTGGCCGGCGCTCAATGAGGCCAGCGGCCTCAAGTTCATTCAACGCACGGCCAACGGTCAGGCGGGAAGCGCCGAACATCCGGCTCAGTTGCGTTTCGCTGGGGAGCCGCTGCGCGACTTTGTACTTTCCGCTCGCAATACCATCCTGAAGGCGCGAAGCAATCGCCCGGTATTTGTTGGGCTGGTGGGGTGTTTCCCGGTGCTCCATTGTCGAAAGCGTCAGAATCTACCTTACACAGCTTTTTCGCGTGTTGCAAGTGATTCATCGAAAGCTCACTGCAGCGAATGATTCGGTGCAAAATTGCTGAGCATACCAGTTTCGCCCAATAAAACGGCGCAAACTTGGGCTCTTGACCGAGGAATGGGATCGTTTTCGCTAAATCAGTATATGGTGGTTTCGCTAAACGGTGTTGACTGCTTAAACGCATCAGCGTACCGTTTAGACATGCAATTGGTACTGGACACTCGCGAGAACCAGGCGGACCCCAAGTCGGTATTTGCCGAGTTTGAATTAAAGAAGAGCACGTTCCGTCGCCAGCGGAACGATACGGTCTATGCTCAAGGCGATTCCGCCGACGCTATCTTCTGGCTTCAGGATGGGCACGTAAAGCTCACCATTGTTTCCGACGATGGCAAGGAAGCTGTGGTTGCCATTCTGGGGCCGGGCGAGGTTTTCGGAGAGGCCTGCCTCGCCGGCCAGTTGCTTAGAAACTCGAGCGCGACTGGGGTCACCAGATGTCTGATCAGCCGGGTCGCGCGAGATGAGATGTTACGGGCCTTGAAAACGCAACCGGCTTTATCGCAATTTCTGCTATCGCAAATCCTGTCCCGCAAAATTGATCTGGAGGCAGATCTCGCCGATCATTTGTGCCATTCCTGCGAGAGGCGGTTGGCCCGGACACTTCTACTTCTGACGCGGTTCACGCAGAGCTCCGAATTACCAGCGGTGGTGCCGAAGATCAACCAGGAGACGTTGGCAGCCATGATCGGCACCACTCAGCCGCGAATCAGCTACCTCCTCCATAAGTTCAAGGAACAAGGCCTGATTGAGCACGGAGAGGGGCTGAGAGTGAACAGCTCACTTGTGAGAGTCCTGCTTCGCGAAAAGAGTCAACGGCAAGAAAACTGCCAGGAGTTATCCAATTTTGAATAAAACTTCAGACTAACCCTGATTACCATCGGTTCATATTTCGCTGCAAACAGACAACGAAGTTGTTGCAAGGGAGAATATGACCAAGTCGTTTCAGTTCCGACAGCGGTTGGTTTCTGCGGTTGGGTCGTCCTTTTCAAAGGCCGCAAACGCAAGGTTTAGTGATTTTTCCGCTTTAGGAATAGCCGCTCTGCTGCTGTTTTTCGTTGCAGGTGGTTTCTTCTTTAGCCCACCTGCTCTCGCTCAGGGGCAGTTCGGATCAATCGTCGGCACAGCCGAGGACCCGTCCGGAGCAGGTATTCCAGGTGCCGCAGTTACTGTCAGAAATAACGGCACCGGCGCTACTCAGACAACCACGGCTAACGACCGCGGAGAGTTCACGGTCGCCAATCTGCCGCCTGGATCGTACAGCGTGACCGTGTCCCATACCGGCTTCCAATCTGTGACCCAGAGCCAAGCGGACGTGACAATCGGGGGCTCGACGCGAGTGAATACGAAATTACCCATTGGCCAAGAAGCCACCACCGTAGAGGTCACTGCCCCCGTACCCGAACTGGAAACAGACAGCTCCACACTGGGCGGAACGGTGGAAGGACAGCAAGTTGTCGAGTCTCCGCTCAACGGCCGCAACGTGAACAACCTGCTCGATTTCGTGCCTGGCGTTATACCCGGGGGAGGAACCCAAGGCAGCACGATGGCCAATGGCGGCAGCGGAAACTTTCAGGCTGGCGGGCAAACACAGGCAATCGCTTACGGAAATTACCAGATCGGCGGTGGATTCAGCGGGCAGAGCTTGTTCTACATCGATGGGGTTGGACAGAACATCTCTGAAAACAACGTCAATGTCCTGGTTCCAACTCAAGACACCGTGCAAGAGTTCCGGGTCTCGACAAACAATGTGAGCGCCGAGTTTGGCGGCTTCGCCGGAGGAGTCATTCAAATCGCCACAAAGAGCGGCACGAACAGTTTTCATGGAAACGCTTACGAATACTTTCGCAACACTGCTCTGGATGCGAATGATTTCTTCAGCAATCGCGAAGGGTTAGGCAAAGCAACGCTGCATCAGAATCAATACGGCACGGATCTCGGCGGACCAATTGTGAAGAACAAGGCCTTCTTCTATTTCTCCTGGGAGCGTGAATCGCTTATTTCGGCGAGCCCAATCAGCGCCACCGTACCGACTGCTTTGGAACTCGCGGGAAATTTTTCTTTGGACCCGCAGATTATTTACGACCCCACCACGGGCCGTCCATTTCCGGGCAACATTATTCCCCAGAACAGGATTGATCCAACCGCGCTGACCATCCTGAAGCTCGAGACGCCAAACGAAGCGCGGGTAGTGCAGACGCCTTTCACAACCAACTTCTCTGCTAGCGCGCCAATTGAGGGTTATCAGAACCAGTTCGACGCACGCGTGGACCTAAATCCGACCACTAACGATTCGATTTTTTTGAAGTATACGTTCTGGAACCCCCACAATGGGGACAGCGATCCGTTCGGCACGAAGACGGGAGCAGGCCCCACCGGCAACACTACGCAGGAGGGCGTGGTGGGTGAAAGCCATATCTTCAGTCCCACCATGGTTGGAGATTTGCGCCTCTCGTATATCTTGAACTACAACTTCCAATACCCGTTGAGCGATGGATTCGACATGTCTCAGATCAGCCCGCTCTATGGCCTCATCGAGCAGGAGAGCGCGAAACACGAAGGTCTGCTTCCCGGACTCGGCATCCAGGGGTACGGGATCGGGGCCGAGTTGTCTCAGCTCTACTGGAACAATGACGTGTATGCCATTACCGGCAGTGTGACGAAAACTGCAGGCAGGCACACAATTAAATTCGGCGGTGCAGGACGTCAGGCATTGTGGACGAACTACGGCAACAGCCAGGGTCTAGGGATAAACGCTAGCCCTTTCTTTACCTCCTCGAGTGCGACGAATGCCGCTGCCGGGAATGCGCTGGCGTCTTTTATGCTGGGCATCCCCTCCAGCGTCGGCATCAGCTCGGTTGGAACGTGGCATGCCTTCCTCCACAACTACAGCTTCTATGTCAGCGATACCTTTCAGATGACCCCGAAGCTAACGATAACGGCTGGTCTGCGTTGGGAGCAGCCCGGCGCCTACTCCGAAGTCAGAAACCTGGACTCTGTGCTGCAGCCGAACACGCCGGTGACTGTCGGCCCGCTAAGTTCAATTACCAATCCCGTGACCGGCGCTAGTGTGCCGCTTACGGGACAACTGGTTTATGTGGACAGCCCGCAATATCCTTCGCGCAGGGAGGAGCAACTCCACTGGCTGCTCTTCTCTCCGCGTGTGGGGATTGCTTATCGTCTTAACGAAAAAACGGTTGTACGCTCCGGCTACGGCATCTCTTATTTGCCGGCTGAGATGACCGCCGATTCTCCGAGTGCGAGTCCCATTAACTCGGCGTTCACAGGTATAACAAACACGGTCGGGGCGCCGCCGCTGACTACCGTGGCAAACCCCTTGCCGAACGGAATTAATCTCCCCACGGGCCGTACGCCCGCAGGCTTAGCGGCGGCGCTCGGGCAAGGAATCTCAGGACGCATTCCCGATACACCTTACGGCTATTCTCAGCAATGGAATCTTGACATAGAGCGCCGAATCGACGAGAAGAGCGTCTTCACAATTGCCTACGCAGGAAACAAAGGAACCCACCTTGTGCTTTCTCAGGGGTACACTGGAACGGGGTTAAACCTGAATCAGCTTCCCGATTTCTACGATTCCCTGGGATCTGCCCTCCTGACCCAGGTTCCAAATCCGTTTTATGGAGTTCTTCCTGCCGGAACCACATTTGGCGCTCCCACGATAGCTGAAGGATATCTCCTCACCCCCCATCCCCAGTATGAAACGGTAAATCAGGCTGTGCCTCGCTACGGCGATTCCAGCTATAACGCGCTTCAGGCTACTTACACTCGCCGCTTCAGTCATGGGGGGATATTGCAAGCCGCTTATACATGGGGCAAGTTGATCAGCGATACCGACAACACAAGTGCTTTCCAGGACGGACAGGGCGGGATCGGCGTGGTACAGGACAACACGAATCTCCACGCTGAAAGATCTATCAGCCAGCAGGATATTGCTAACAATCTGGTCATCAATTACGGGATCGACCTGCCGGTTGGACACGGGCAAGCGTACCTGTCGAATATCAATGGTGCGCTCAATGCGGTGATTGGTGGATGGCGGCTAGACGGCATCACAACGATCCGCAGCGGTATCCCGATCGCGCTGGTCGCCGCCGGGAACGGCCTCAGCCAGTTTGGTGCGGGCGCTATCCGCCCCAATTATGTGGTGGGCTGCACGGAAACTCTCTCCGGATCTGCGCATAGCAGGGCTGAGGAGTGGTTTAACACGTCTTGCTTCACGCAGCCGGGTTACTTCTCGTTCGGCAGCGAGGGCCGCGTAGATCCGGTATTGAAGTCGGAGGGAGCTGCCAACTTCGACGTCGGAGCGAACAAATCTTTCGACCTGACCGAGCGTCTAAAGCTTAGATTCACTACCGAGATCTTTGACCTTTTCAATCATGCCCAGTTCGCGGAACCGAATACGAATCTATCCTCCCCTGGTTTCGGACAGGTAACGCATCAGGTGAATCTTCCGCGTACGATCCAGTTTGCTTTGCGCTTGTCGTTCTGAAGTCCTAAAGGTGGGTGACCGGACTCATCGGCCGTTCAGAGCTAAATGCGGTTATAAAGAAGGTCGTGAGAAACGACGATCGGCAACTCCATGAGAATTGTGGGTCTAGGCGAAGTTCTCTTCGATGTTTTCGAAGGAGGAATCGAGACTCTTGGCGGAGCCCCTCTAAACGTTGCGCTGCACGCTCATCAGCTGGTTGCACACCTGGGGGTGGGAGAGGGAGTTGTAACGAGCCGCGTTGGTGACGACCGCCATGGCACGCAGATCCTCGGGTTACTGGCGAATCGCGGCATGGCCACGGAATGTGTACAGATCGATCCGGAGCACCCGACCGGGATTGTTTCTGTTTTTATGCGCAACGGAGAGCCTGGATATCAGATTGAAGCCGGAGCAGCCTGGGATTTCATTACCCCGAGCGAGCAATTGGATGAGCTGGCGAGTAAATGCGATGCGGTGTGCTTCGGCAGCTTGGCCCAGCGCACGCCCGTTTCTCGAACCACAATCCGGCGTTTTCTCCAACATGCATCGCAAGCCTTGCGGCTATACGATATAAACCTGCGGCGTGACACCTTGACGCAAGAAGCAAGTTACAGCGCGGCGGTTATAGAAGAGAGCTGCCAACTGGCGACAATCATGAAGCTTAACGAAGTGGAACTCGCCGAAATTTGCAGGCTGTTCGACATCGGCGGTTCCGCTGACGAAGCGCAAAGCGAAACCCGCACGCGCATTGACAGTGTTCTAAAACGGTTTCCGGTGGGCGCAGTGATTCTCACGCGCGGCGCCGAAGGTACTACTTTTTTCACGCACACTGATGAATTTCACGGACACGGCGTGCCCGTTCCTCTCGCGAATGCGCATCCAGTGGGCGCAGGAGATGCGTGTTCGGCGGGATTTTTATTTGGCTTGGCTCTCGGTTGGCAGCGGGATGATGCAGTCGATCTCGCTAATTTGATGGGCTCTTGGGTTGCATCGCAGCTCTCCGCAACACCCTCCTTGCCCGATTCCATTCTGGCTTTTGTGCGAGAAAGGACCTACGCATACTGTGGATCAGATACTCGGTTCGGTTACGCGTCGTAAATTCCTGTCGTCGGCGTCAGGGGTGATTGCAGCAGCATGGCTTTCGCCCGAGGCTGAGCCGCTGCCAAAGCAAGATGCGACCCTCGAGCGCAAACTCTCTGAAGACCCAATGCGGCCGCAGTTTCACCTTTTACCTGCTAAGAACTGGATGAATGATCCGAACGGGCCCATCTACTTCGCAGGGAAGTACCACATGTTCTTCCAATACAACCCGTACGCCGCTGTTTGGGGCAACATGACCTGGAACCATGCGGTTTCGAGTGACATGCTCCACTGGACGCACTGCCCGATTGCATTCACGATGACGCCGGGCGGCCCTGATGCAGCGGGCTGTTTTTCGGGATCTACGATTGCCGTGGAGGAGGGACAGAGCAAGCGTGTCTACGCGGTGTACACGGGCGTGGTGAAGAGTCAGGAAATGGCCACGGTTCCAGGAGAAGGACTGCAGGAATCGCAATGCCTGGCGTGGTCTGACGATGAAATGCTCGAGCATTGGACGAAGCAACCTCAACCGATTTTGCCGCTGCCGCCGGCGGGAATGAAGGTGACCGGGTTTCGTGATCCTTCGGCCTGGAGGAAACACAGCTGGTTCTACATGACCGTCGGTTCGGGAGTGCCCAGGGTCGGCGGATGTGTCCTGCTGTATCGCTCGAAGGACCTCAGACAGTGGGAGTATCTACACGAACTTACAAGCGGGGAATGGAACGGCCACCCTACACCGAACCCGTGCGCTGACGGCGAGATGTGGGAGTGTCCCGAATTCTTTCCTCTGGATGGCGGACACGTGTTGATCTACTCCACGCTCGGGAAGGTGTTCTGGCAATCGGGTGTTCTGGATGAGGCAGCTATGAAGTTCAAACCTTCCAAGACTGGCTTGCTTGACCTGGGTGCGTACTATGCGCCAAAAACTCAGCTCGATGCGCAGGGCCGTCGAATCCTTTGGGGCTGGATTCAGGAACGGCGGACGGATGCCGAAATGCGTGCAGCCGGATGGTCCGGAATGATGAGCTTACCCAGGGTGCTGAACCTGGATAAAGACGGCACGCTCAGGATGCAGATCTTGCCGCAAACTGCATCGCTGCGCTCAAATCAGATCACGCCGGTGATACACGCGAACGAGACGACACTCACGCTCAAAAAAGCAACAGGCGAGGTCTTGTGTTCTGGAACGAGGAGTAGCGCTTTGGAATTTACGGCTGCGGACGGGACAAGCGAGCTATTACGTATCAGCTATGCGCCTGCGAATGGGGTGGTGCTAGCGGATGGAAAAGAGATTCAATTGCAACCGGGTGATATCCCGGAAATCCATGCATTTGTTGATGGCTCAGTGATTGAAACCATCGTAAGTCAGAGAATCGGATTCACGAAGCGCTTTTATTATGCGCAGACTACCGCGCCGGATGTGCAAATACGCGTGAGCGGTGCGGATTTCAAGGCCGATGCATGGAAGATTACTCCGATCTCTAATGACCGGCTGACAACGCCAGCGGCTGGATAGCAGCACAGAGCGAAGTAAACGCAAAGAGGCTCGAAAGGAGTCTCGAATTTTGGAAGGACGAGCTTCTGATAGCTCAGTTTATGGAATTGTTTGCGCCGTGACATTCTAACTCATGACGCGAATCCGGGTTTTGCTCGGGTTATGAACTGGCGGTGGAAGCGCTATGCGGCGAGTTGGGGCGCGAGTACGTGGAGCTGAGGCTGCCGGCAGATTAGAAGCGCGATTGCAAGCGTGGCTTGACTGGCACGGCTACAATAAACTTCGTGAAACTTCTCGCTCTGGTGTTCTGCGCGATGGGTCTGATGGTGGCGCAGGAGCGTCCGGGCAACTTCAGGATCCGGTTCGAGCCGACCGCGGACCTGCAGACGGGCGCGCCGATTCCGTTTCAGATTACGGTGACCGACGCCGAACGCAGGCCGTTGATCAACGCTACGGTCACGCTACAGATCGAGACCACGAATCACACACATGTGAAGGTCTTCAAGGCGCCGGCTGTCGACACACGCGGAAACCCCGGCGTTTACATAGCCAAACCGGTGTTTGACATCGCGGGTGAATGGAACGTTTACGTGGAAGTGCATCGCCAGAACGGCCGCTGGGACGAGACGAGCGCGCGGACGATTCAATACAACGTGCCGAGATCAGTGCCATAACCGGCTAAGACAGGAAAGGCGAGGCCGAGGCCTCGCCTGCGATTTTTGCGATCCGTTTGGAAGCGGTTAGAACATGTAGAGCGGCGTCGCGGAAACCGGTTCGGTCTCTTCGATGCCACCTGCCGGCACGGGTTGTCCCTCCATGTCGCCGACCTGACGGCAGTAGATGCCGTTATCGCCAACATAGACTTCGAGCTCGCCGGGACGAGGAAGCGAACCCTGGATCAAGGCCTCCGATAACGGATCTTCGATGTACTTCTGCAACGCGCGCCGCAGCGGACGAGCGCCATAGCTCCGATCGCCGCAAGTCTTGTCAAGAATGTACTTGGCAGCTTCGGGGTCCAACCGGATCTTGATCTGCTTCGCGACCAGATTGGTGTTGATCTGCTCGACCAGGAGGCCGATGATCTTGATGAGGTCTTCGTCGATCAGAGAGGTGAAGAGAATCACCTCGTCCAGGCGGTTGAGAAACTCGGGGTTGAAGGCTCGTTTGACCTCGCTCATCACCTGGTCTTCGACCTTTTGCGGAATCCCGGTTGTGGACGGGGCAGAGAAGCCGATCTGGCCGCGCTTATCGAGGAAGCGCGCGCCCAGGTTTGAAGTCATGATGATGATGGTGTTTTTGAAATCGACCGTGTTGCCGAGCCCGTCGGTCAACTGGCCATCCTCAAACACCTGCAGCAGAATGTTGTAGATGTCCGGGTGCGCCTTCTCGATTTCGTCGAGCAGAATAATCGAATACGGGGCGCGCTTCACGCGCTCAGTGAGCTGACCGCCCTCCTCGTAGCCGACGTAGCCGGGAGGCGAACCGATCAGCTTCGAGATGGAGTGCTTCTCCATGAATTCCGACATGTCAAAGCGGATGAGCGATTTTTCGCTGCCGAACAGGAATTCGGCGAGGGCGCGCGCCACTTCGGTTTTGCCGACGCCCGTGGGTCCCAGGAACAGGAATGAGCCGGAAGGACGCTTGGGAGACTTCAGACCGGCACGCGAGCGGCGAATGGCGCGAGACAGAGCCGAAATCGCCTTTTCCTGACTGATTACGCGCTTGTGCAGCTCTTCTTCAATCCGCAGCAGCTTGTTGATTTCTTCTTCTTTGATGGCCGTCATGGGCACGCCGGTCCAGCGCGCCACGACGTCTTCGATATCGTCCTTGGAGACGACCCCGGTTGAGGTGTCGTCCAGATTGTATTTCTCGCGGAGCTGCCGAAGATTCTCGCGCTCCTTGCGTTCTTCATCCGAATAGAAGCGAGCTTTTTCGAATTCGTGGTTGGCGATCGCGTTCTCCATGCGGTGCACGATGAACTTGATGCGCTTTTGGATGTCGGCGACTTCGGTCGGCAGCGTGGTTTGGCGCAGCTTGACACGGGCTCCGGCTTCGTCAATCAGATCGATGGCCTTGTCCGGGAGAAAGCGATCCGGGATGAACCGGGTGGAGGTGTAAACCGCCGAATCGATCGCTTCATCGGTATAGGCGACGGCGTGGAACTTCTCGTACCGCTCTTTGATTCCGAACAGAATCTTGATGGCGTCGCCTTCGCTCGGGGGCGGGACTTTGACGGCCTGGAAGCGGCGCTCGAGTGAGCGGTCCTTTTCGATCGATTTGCGGTATTCGGCGGGCGTGGTGGCGCCAATACACTGAATCTCGCCACGCGAAAGGGCGGGTTTGAGGATATTGGCCGCATCGAGCGAGCCTTCGGCGGAGCCGGCGCCTACGAGCGTGTGCAACTCGTCAATAAAGATGATGGCGTTTTGATTTTCCATCAGCTCTTTCATGATGGTTTTCAAACGCTCTTCGAACTGACCGCGGTATTTCGTGCCGGCCACAATGAGCGACAGATCCAAAGCCAGAATGCGCTTGTCGGAGAGGAACGAGGGAACGTCGCCATCGGCGATGCGTTGCGCCAAACCTTCGACAATAGCCGTTTTCCCGACCCCCGGCTCACCGATCAGCACCGGGTTGTTCTTTGTGCGTCGGCAGAGAATCTGGACGACGCGGTCTACTTCCGAATCTCGCCCGATCAGCGGATCGAGCATGCCGTCGACAGCGGCCTGCGTCAAATCGCGGCTGAATTCAGCGAGCAGAGAGCTTTCTTTGGGCCTGCTGGCCGAGCTTTTTTCGGATGCGGAGCGCGCAATCTCCTCGCGGACGGCCGAGAGCCGCAGCCCGCGCTCATGCAAAATCTCCGCAGCGAAGCTCTTTTCTTCGCGCAGCAGCCCCAATAACAGGTGCTCGGTTCCAATATGCTTATGGCTGAGCCGCTCGGCTTCCTCAGCGCCATAGGCCAAAACGCGCTTGCACTCATGGCTTAGCGGAAGGTCGACGGACGTCGATACCTTCTCGCGCACCGTGGTATGCGCTTCAATCTGCTTGCGAATGGATTCGATTGCGGCATGGGACCGCAGAAACCGGTTCGCAAGCGCCTTGTCTTCACGCAATAAACCGAGTAATAAATGTTCGGTTTCGATGTAAGGACTCCCGAACTGGCTCGCCTCGTATCTTGCGAAGAAGATAACGCGGCGTGCTTTCTCGGTATAACGTTCAAACATAAGTGCCACCGTCAAGACGGGTTGCGTCTTTGTTAGCGCGCACAACGGGCTCCAAACGCCCTGTGCGCTCCACATCATTAGCGCGCACAACGGGCTACCAACGCCCTGTGCGCTCCACATCATTAGCGCGCACAGCGGGCTCCAAACGCCCTGTGCGCTCCATTATCCCGGCCTCTTGCCACTCGATCATCGATGCAGCCTGCAGCACGCCCTTCTTTAACTCTAGAACGCGATCACACCGGCTGGCGAAAGAAAGATTGTGCGTGACGAAAACAGACGTTAGTCCATGCGCGAGATGAATTTCGCTCAATAATCCGATGATCGTTTCACCGGTGCGGAAATCGAGGCTGCCGGTTGGTTCATCGGCCAGGAGGACTTCTGGATGGCCGGCCAGGGCGCGCGCGAGGGCCACGCGCTGCTGCTCGCCGCCAGATAATTCGCCTGCCTGGTGCGCTTGGCGAGCTTGCAGCCCGACTTCTTCCAAACGCAAACGCGCGGTTTTCCGTGCTGCTTCGGGCGCGACGCCGCGGATCAGAAGCGGCATCATGACGTTCTCGAGCGCGGTGAACTCGGGCAATAGCGACGGATTTTGCCAAACGAAGCCAATCGTGCGGTTACGAAAATCGGCCAGCGCCTGCTCTCGCAGGCCGACAATGTCGCGCTCGCCGTAGAAGATTTGACCGTAGGAGGGGCGTTCCAGGCCGCCTAACAGATGCAGCAGAGTCGATTTTCCGGCGCCTGATTCGCCTACAATGGCCAGCCGCTCGCCTTGACGCACATGGAGTGAAAGCTTATTGAAAACAATGACCTCCGTGCCTCCGGAGCGGTAAATTTTGGTGAGAGAATCCGCCCGGATCGCGGTTTTTGGGAACGCGCTTTCAGTGCTCAAACTCCCGCCTTTACCTTTAGGTTAGAACAGCGGCGGCGGATTGCGTAATACTGGACGCCGCTCATCTCACCCCAAATACTCTCGGTCTTCTATCGTCCGTGTGCACACATCTCTTTAGACGTGAAGAGATGCGACTGGGATTCTCAGACGAGGAAGTTACGCACGATTTGAGCCTTAGGCGGCATCGGCGAGCGCGGTGGGAGGGGAGTTTTGGGGTGCAGAAGGAGATTCGGGCGCAGCTGGGGATGGGTTTTGCGAAAGGCAATCAGTTTCCGGGGCAGTCATGGTCCTTTGCTGCGAAACGAAGCCACGAGGTGCCTTTTCGGTGTGACGACGGTCGTTCTGAAGGCGCATGAGTGTGGGGAGCGCTCTGTGGAAGGCGCGCTCGTGCGTGGTCTGGTAGCGCAGAAAGAGCGCCAGCCGCTTTTCGTCAATTCCTGTTGCGGTGAAGCATTCGTTTTGCAGGCGCAGGGCGCGCTGGGTGAGCCAGACGGACTGAGCCATCTGGTGGATGAGGATTTCTTCGCTGGTGTTGGCGGGTTGGTGCTCGGCGAAGAGGCATTGGAGGAGCGAATCGTACTCGGCGGGGTCCTCGCCCGAGACGATTAGTTGCCCGGAGGCGAGCCCGTGTTTAAGGGAATTGCGAGACGAAGCCAATTTGCCTTCGGCGGAACGGGGACCGGTCGAATGGAGGGCATTAGCGCGGTTTGTGAGGATGCATGCTTCTATGCGTTGGCGAGTGGCTTGCGCCTCGGCGATGAATTCGGGAGAAAATTCGTCATCCGTCTGACAGGCGGGAGCCGCCACGATGCGGGATTGTTGATAGGCGAGCTTGGCTGCTTCTCGCTCTTCTTCGCGGCGCTGTTTGCGAGCCTGGCGGGATGTCATATATAAGTGGCCTCCAGAGTGAATGGGTAGAGTTGCCCGGTTGGAAATTAGCACGAGGGAAACGGCGGTCGGCTGCTAGCGGCGCGAAAATTCGGGGCCAAGTGGCTGAAGGCGTTGAGGAGAAAAAGTGAGGGGTGGCTGTGATTGAGCCGGCTCCAGCCGCACAGCAGGGGCACAAAGAGGGGAACACTCAATGAACCCCGTCGTAGGGTTGACGGGAAAGGCCCATTCGCGCGAGCAAGCTCGAGTAGCGTGGATCGTTGCGGATGGACTCGAACGCGGGATCCCATCTCATGGAAACCAGATCCGTAATCCGGTCGCGGTAAACGATTTCTAGCTGGCGGAAAGCGTTCTCCTGATCGCCCATCCTCGCGTACCATGCCGCGATAATGTATGGCGAAATGTACCGCCCGGACGAAGCCTCGAGGATTTGGTGAAAGGCCGGCGCGAATTTCGCCGGGTTCCTATCACAATTCAGCCATAAGAGCATAACCCCTCGAAAGGCATCGTCGGGTGACAAAGTGGCGTGCTTTTGGGCTGCGCTCCTGGCTTCGGGAATGCGTTCCTCTTGGAGGAACGCTCTCGCCTTGAGGTCCCATGCGAAAGCCGCGCCCGCCGGATCGAACTGCAGAATATGGTCGGCTTGGCGGATGGCATCGTCATAGCGGCGCTCATAGTAATAAAGCTCGCCGAGCATGCCGGGAATCGCGCCATTCGATGGATCGAGGGCCTGCGCGCGGCGCAGACGGGACTCGGCTTCCGAAAAACGCCCCCAAACAAAGGACAGCATCGCGGAGCGCATCAGAGCGCGGCTATTGTTTGGATCGAGCCGTAAAGCAGTCGCATATTCGCGATCTGCGCCCTTCCAATCCCAGCGCGCATATTTCAGAAGTCCGAGCGAGGCGTGAACATCGGTGAGGGAAGGATCAAGCTTCAATGCTTTATTGCCGGCTGCATCGCCGAGTTGAAGCAGATCGGGCGAAGCGGCACCGTTGGCAACTTTGATCGCGTAAGTCTCGGCCAACCATGCATAAGGAAGAGCAAAGTTCGGGTCCTTCGCGATCGAAGCTCGAAAAAAGCTAGCGGCCTGGTCCAGATCAGATGCGCGGCGGCTGGGGATGATACGGCGGCCTTCGAGATAGAGCTCAACCGCCTGCTGATTTCGAGAAAGAGGTAGAGCGTGTGTGCTGGCTCTCGCGCCGCCACGTTGCGCAATCCACGCCGACGCCACAAGGGCGAATATCACGGCGCCGATGCCGGCGAATAGGATCGGCACGCGATTAGCGCGAGCGGCGGGCGCGGGCGCGGATTCGGACGCCTGTTGAGGGACAGCCGCCGGAGTTTGACCGTCCGGTTCGAAAACGCAGGCTACTGGCGCCACGAAGCGATAACCCACGCCAGTCACCGTAAGGATATACTCGTGCTCCTCCGGTCGAGCTCCAAGAGCTTTCCGGATTGCGGAGACGCATTGATTCAGATTGTTGTCATCGATCGCGGCACTCCCCCAGACGGCGGCGCGTAACTCAGCTCTCGATACCGTTTCGCCCATTCTTTCGAGGAGCGCGAGCAGCACTTCCAAGGCTTTGGAGGTGATCGGGACGCGCAGGCCGGCTTTGGTGAGACTTCGCGACACGGGGTTGAGCTGAAACGGACCAAATGAGTAATAGCAGTCCGGGTTGTGCTGAGGGAGGGGCGGCGCGGTACTCATTTCAGAAAATTTCAGGCCGTTTTCATGGCATGAAAGAGCGGTTCGAGTGTATACAAGTATAGAAAAAAAATGCGCGCCGAAAACAGATCGCGCCGCCATGGGCGAGCAAAACTGGTGCTTTTGACAATCGTTTCGTTGGCACTCCGTTGCGGCGCCTCGACGCTGGCCGATAGCGTTGTGTCCATCGATACTGGGTCGCTATCGGGAACATCCGGCGATTTGGCATTCGATTTTATCAGCGGCGGCTCATCGCTGAATAGCGTGACGATCTCCGGCTTTTCGAGCGATGGAACACCGGGCGCTGTCACGCCCAGCGGTTCGGTCACGGGAACGCTCCCTGGGGCGGTTACACTGACGACGGCGGACTTTTTTAACGAGTATCTGACCGGATTCACTTTCGCCACAACCATATCCTTCACTGTGAGCCAGACAGAGAACGCGCCTGCGGCGGGCGGCGTTCCGGACGAGTTTTCGTTCTACCTATTAGACTCAACGGGCTCCAACTCTTTGATCACGACCAGCGATCCAACCGGCGCGGACGCGGTGTTCGCTTTGGGATCGGACCAATCGCAAGCTGTGTACAGGTCTCCGGAGGTGACCACAACGGTTCAAACCGTGGCAACGGTACCGGAACCCGGGACATTTGGCATTTGGGTGTTCACCCTGTGCGGCCTAATCCTGTTGAGAGTGCGCCGGCGGGTTGGTGAGTTACGCAGACTGCGCCGATGGGCGGCCGCAGCACTGGCAATGTGCGGCGTAACAGCCGCCATGGGTCAAGTCAACCCCGCGGACGACATAGGACCTCCGTTCTATCAATTTCAAGGCGGGGGCGCCCTGTACTACCAGCCCACGCTTCCCATCATCATTCCAGCGCCGCAGGGCGCCCAGGGATGCGTGAGTTACTCCGATTACCCAACTTTTCACGAGCCTGCAGCCGCAAGCCCGCCGGACAGGTATCCGCTGACCGACTGTTCAGACTACTCCTCCAGCACCGACGCCGCCGACGATATGTTCCAAACTCAGAGCCTGGATGTAAGCACAACCGTCAACGGCGTGCAAATGACAATGGCGGGCCTAACCCATGAGACCGCCGATGAGCTGCACGTCTATGCGTCCGCGAATCTGTACGGTGTGGGCCCGTCCAATGGCGGAATTGCCGACGCTGCCGCGACGTACTACCAGCAAAACCTGCTTCCTATCGGTGCGGGGATTACCCCCGGGACCCCGCTCACACTGACCTACGATGTGAAAGGCGCAGGGATTGGAGCGGGTACCGCGGTCTGGATTTTCGTCTGGAGCGATGGCAATGAGGCTGAGAACCAGTGGTATCCAAACAGCCTTACAGATGTTACGGGCAAGATGTCTGTAACGATTGTTCTCGGCCCTTCCGGAAGATATACCATTCTTCTTGAAGCATTTACCCTAAATGAAAACCCGAATACGCAAACCTACGCTTACGCGTCCTGGGCGTACGAGAACGAGGGCTTTGCAGTAGGCCAGTGGAAGACGGTCGATGCGTTCGATGATCCATCGAGCAACACCACGGTGCGGGGTGTAACAAAAACCGGAGAAAAAGCGGGGGTCGCGGCTCCAGACGGCGGGCCGACTACCGGGTGGTCTGAAACACCGCAAGGGACCTTCGAGTCGCTGGTAGCTCCCGGCGACAACGCCGGCTACACGGTAGCCTACGGAATGAATGACAGCGGTACGATCGTGGGCGCTTTCCAACAGAAAGAAGGCGCGTCGAGCGCGTATCACGGATTTTTATATAAGAACAGTTCGTATACGACGTACGACATAGCTGGCGCCGCCTCGACGGAATTATTGGGGATCAACGACGCGGGAGATTTGGTCGGCAACTCTACGGTGAGCGGCCAACCCGAACAAGGTTTTCTGCAGTTAGCTTCTGGCGGCGCGCCAATTGCCTTTGCGATACCCAACGCCAGCCTTACGAGCGTGGACGGCGTGAACAGTTCGCACACGGTGGTCGGTAGATGGGTGGATCCGAACAACGTGACTCATGGATTCATTCAGGCTGTTGGAGGCACTCCGATCTCGTTCGATTTTCCCGGCGCTACCGGTACCTATCCCTACTCCATTACAGACGCCGGGACGGTAAGCGGATACTTCATTGACACGGCTGGCAACTTTCATGGATTTGTCGGCCCCATAACCGGATTAAGGCAATACGATTTATCGGGAACGCTCAAGACCGCAGCTACGGCACTGAATAATGAGGGAGTGGTAGCCGGGACGTTTCAGGATAGCGCCGGAATTGAGCATGGATTTACCGCCCAGATCTGCGATCCCGACATTTCCAGTCAATTCAAAATTGCCGGCAGCGGATTCCTTCTGAATCACGCCACGGGTGAATTCACGCAGCAGGTCACAGTGACCAATATCAGCGGCAAAACCGTTTCCGGCCCGCTGTTGGTCCTGTTTCGAAACCTGCCTAATGGCGTGATGATGGACAAGGGCAACCAGATCTCCGGTTGCGTTGCTCCGGGCGCTCCGTTCGTGACGGCTAATCTGCCGGGAGGGAAGCTGGGGCCGGGGAAGACTTTCACGGTCACGGCGGATTTTGCAAATTACTCGAAGGGCGGGATCACTTACACGCCGGCCGTGCTGCAGGGATCAGGTATACCGTAGAAATCGCGTTTCGGGTGACCAGCCCGAACGGCGTCGTTAACTGGAACTTGCGGTGTTTCGGGCGGCTCGTACATCCGAGGGCCGGCAACTAAGAAATTCAGGAGCGAGCAGACGGCGATGGCTCCGGCGGAGGAGGACAGTAGCGGAGCTTTGAGGCGTTCGACGAGCCAGTAGCTCAGGATGGTGTTTCCAAGGAGCGAGATGAAGCCGTTGCCTAAGTGAAATCGCGCGAGGCGTCCGATGATCTGGCGCGTGGTTTCGACTTGGCGGTTGCGTCAAGTAAAGCGCTGATGCCATATAAAGTTGTGCAAAACGATGATTTCTCCCGCGAGTGGCGTGGGAATAGCGGCATGCAGCGGGAAGCACGCGGTTAGGAGACGGAGCAGAAGCAACTGCAGCGTCGCCGCTATCAGACCGACCAAATAGAACCTGGCCAATCGGGCGTATTGTGGGTCGCTCCTCACGACAGCGCTTCCTCGCGGTAAAGCAACACAGTGTGACGGATCGCGGCGACTGAGAACGTGAGCGCCATGGCGAGAATCGCAACTACGCCGGCCACGTCGGACAGGGGGAAGTTGCGCTCGGCGATATGTACAGAAGCATGCGCAAAGAGAAGAATGTTTCCCGCGGCGAGCAAGATTCGAATCTCCGTCGGACCGAAGACGCCATGCGAAAGATGAAAGCGTCCAAGCGTATAAGCCGCGAGATAACTTTCGATCGAGAGCGCGTAGAACCAGACAAGCATGCCAGCGGCGATCTGCCAATGCAGATAGCCGGAACATGCAAGGCCAGCCATGAGGGCCAGCGAACCGAATGTATCGGCGATATGGTCCACGTAGAATCCGTAGCGGGGACGCTGCCGATTGCGAACCCGCGCGAGCGTCCCATCGAGACTGTCGCCGAGCCAATTCAGCGCGAGGAAGGAGTCGACGAGCCATAAAGCGCGCGCGTTTTGGAATGCGACAGCGTATGCCGCACCTGCCAATAACTGGGAAACGAGAGCCAACGCAGTCAGATGGTCGGAGTGAATGAAGTGCGGAGTCCGGTGAGCCATCCAAAGCAAGATGCGCTTTTCGAGTCCCGCAGTGAGTGCTTCGTGAACCCGCGCGGCGCTCACAAACGTACTCTCGCGAGCATCAGGCGGCCGGATCTTCGAGATTGGACGTTCGGCAAAAGTGCTCATGGATGCGCCTCCTTCGTGGCGCGTGCCAGTAGCGCGGTTTTGGTTGCGCTCACGGTGAACGCGAGCGAGGAACGCGGCAGATCTTCGACGATGGGAGTGATGAGCCAGCCCAGGCCAGGCGGGACGTCGCGGGTGAGCGAAACTGCTTCGCACTCGATCAGCAGCCCGTCGTCAAGCTCAACGAAACTCCAATAGGAATTTAAACGCCAGAGGAAGCCGTCATCGTCGCCCTCGGGACGCCTGTGCTCGTGCGGGCTTCCGACGCCATCGATTTCCCAGATGTGCGTGCTACGCGAGATGCTGTATCGATCGCCGGTCATTCCTGTCTCGACCGCATATTGCGCGTCGAGCACGATGTCCACTACTGCCTTCCTGTGAATCCGCATGGCGATGGTGGCGAATCTCCCGTCGCCGGCCAGAAGCCGGGATGATTCAACCTGCGGCGAGTAGAAGCGGGAAAGATGGTTGTAATCGCGCAAGAGCGCGAGCGTGTCATCGGGTGTGGCGTTGGGAACGAACGCGTCGGCGCGCCAGTCAAGCAGCAGACCACCAGGCACGGGGGTATGCCACTATTTACAGGCTCGATTCGCAGCACGCCTGAGCGGAGTTGGCGCTCCGCTTTTGCGCGGTCATCGATGTCAAGAAGGAACAAGGCGAGGTAGGTCGGGACTAATGGTGCTCGATGCAGCCGGGCGAAGCAATGCACGCGGCCGCAAACAGAGGTCATTTGCACGTCATCGTGCAAGCAGTTGAATCGCTGGGCTTGTGCGAGGTCCTCATTGGCGGGGCGAGCGAAGGGCGCGGGACCGGGCTCATCCTCATTTTTCGTCCACGAATTGAGGGCTACACTGAGACGTTGCGGATGCCAGAGGGGAGCACAGGCCGTGTATTTCGATTCGGCGCATTCGAGGTAAATGAGGCTGCCGGGGAGCTGCGCAAACAGGGGGTCCGGACCAAGCTCCATTCACAGCCTTTCGAAGTGCTGACGATCGTCCTGGAGACGCCATCGGCGGTGGTGACCCGCGATGATTTGCGAAGGCGGCTGTGGGGCGAGGACTGTTCGGGGTTTAGAGATCTTGCCGTCCGGCTTGCTGACTGCTCCGCACGAACTGCCGGTGGCTTCGCGCAAGCTGGTGCGAAGCTTGTTGCTGCTTACCCAGGCGATGTATCTGGCGTTTTATGTAGGAGCGCTGGCGAATCTTCAGGAGATACACGAAATCTTCCTGGACGCAGGGTCGGTCTCGCCAGCGACGGCGATGGCGGTGTTAGTAATCAGCGCCGCGGTACTGATCCCGGTCCGGCGGTTTCTTTTGGCAGCGGTTGCGTTCGATTTTCAGCAGCTTCCAACGAAATTCGGCCGACTGTTTCCGGCGCTATTGGTTCTGGATATTCTTTGGGCGCTCTCGCCGTTTCTTCTGATTCATCACGTGAGCCTCGGGTTGGCTCTGGGGATGAGCGCGGCGCTCGTTTATATGCCCTTTGCGCAGCGCTCGCTGATTCTGATGTATGCACGTGGGCGCTGAGGCTATTCGATTTCGGGGCAAGCTACCATCTGCGCGGAGTATGTTCGAAGCTGATTTTCAAGATCTGGCCTGAATTGCCCACGAACCATCCGGCTGTCGAGTCCGCGAAAGCGACCGCCCAGTAGCCGCTTACGTGCGGGAGTTCGAACCAGGTCTGGCCTTCATCGGGCGTCCAGGCGGCGGCTCCGGAGGTGTAGTTCGGTTCTGTCTCGGTGGTAATGACGACGGCATGATCGAGGTCGTGGTCACGATCGTGATCGAACTCTTCCGTGTCGTCGTGATCGGTGCGGCGCGGGCCGCGGACGTAGGCGAGGCAGAAAATGGCTCCGGGAATAGGCGGTTTGTTGGTCAGCATCCAGGTTTGGCCGCCGTCATCCGAAGTCGCGGTTTGCGCCGAGGTATTCGAAGACAAATCACCGCCTCCGAGAATGCCATGCCAGGCGTCGCGGAAGGCCACCGAAATTCCGCCAGCGCTGGGCGAGCTGACAAGCGGCGTGTCGTATGCCGCCCAGGTGTCGCCGCCATCTCTGGTTGCGAGAATCCTCGCGATGCTCGAGCCGCCAGTTGCGATCCAGGCGTTTCTTTCGCCCTCGGTGGCGATGCAAGTTCCACTTGCGGCGAACGACGCTTCGCCGGGTAAGGCGGGCGGCATATGGGAAGCGATGGAGTGCCAGGTCCTGCCGTCGGTCGTGCGGATGTCGGGGAATACTCCGTTTATCGAATCGCTGTGTGTGATGCCGCGCTGCGGGTTCCAGAATGCAAAACAATCATAGAATGCGTTTTCCGTTTCGTTTGTGAACTGTATGTTCCAGGTTTGGCCGCCGTCGATGGTTTTATAAATTCGAAAATCTGTGGTGTTATTGCCAACGGACATTACATAGGCGACTTTGTCACTTACTCCGTAGACATCGCGGAATTGCAGAGTTTCGGCGCCGGGCACGACCGCCGCCTTCCAGGTTTCGCCGCCGTCGGTGGTCAGCACATAAGTGCCGGCGGAACCGGCTGCCCATACAACGCGAGAGTTTACCGGGCTGACTGCAATCAGCAGTTGGGTGGTGCCGCTTTTTTGTGGAGTGAGCTTGGGTTGATGGTCGTTCGCGAAGGCGAGCGTGGTTGAAGCGGCGATCAAGAAAACGAGCAGCGAAGGTTTGAGCATGAGGTTCCTCTTTGGAATGGGCAGGTAGGAGCGGATTATATCAAGTGGGGAGGGAAGTTGGGGCGAGCGCGATTGCTGGGACCTATCGCTCTGATGCTGAAGTTTGAGCGGCTTCGTCAATGATTTCGAGAACCTGTTTCGTGATTTTCGGATGCAGGATGGCGCCACCGTGAAACGGTACGGTTACGCGCAAATGTCTCTTGCCGTAGATGCGGTGACTGCCCTTTGATCGGAGAAGTTCAAATTCAGCAGCGAGCAGGGCCCGCTCAGCATCGGCAGCGGCCCACCGCGGCAGCTTAGGCATTCACCTCGACTGAGGTGGTCAGGATCTCGCGGCTGAGGAGAACATTCCGTTCATGAGGAGGCAACGTCTCAAGGTAGAGCTCGATCGCCTCTTTTATGTTCGCGACTGCTTGTTCGAGAGTGTCGCCCTGGGACTGACACCCTTTCAACTCAGGGCACCACGCATAAAAGCCGTGTTCGTCCTTTTCGATGACGACACTTGCCTTGCGAGCCATGCGCCCAGTCTACCGCGTGGACATATCCGCACTCAAAGGCGTTTATCGTCGTGATGCGACGTTATCTTTAAACCTGAACGGAATGATGTGTTCGTTTCCGAGGTCTGCGATGCGATCGCCGAGGAGGTCAGCCGATCGTGCGCATGACTCTTTGGGCCGCTATTTCACGACGATGTTGACGAGGCGATCGGGGACGATGACGACTTTGACGATTTGCTTGCCGGCAAGGAAGGACTTCACTTTTTCGTTATCGAGAGCGAGGTGTTCGAGTTCATCCTTTGCCGTGCCGAAGGGCGCGTGAATGTGGCCGCGGACTTTGCCATTGACCTGCACGGGAATTTCGGCGAGATCTTCTTTGGCGAGCTCGGGATCGAAGGTTGGCCAGCTCTGGCGGAAGACGGGTCCTGAATTGCCGAGGGTTTCCCATAGCTCTTGCGCGAGATACGGCGCGAATGGGGCGAGCATGAGCGTCAGCGCTTCGCAGCATTGGCGGCGCACGGCGGCAGAAAGGCCGCTTTCGAGCGCATATAGATCGTTAGTGAACTGCATGAGCGCAGCGATGGAGGTATTGAAATGCCAGCGGCCATCGTAGTCTTCGGTGATCTTGCGGATGGTCTGATGCATTTTGCGCAAAGCTTCGCGGCAGGATTCGCCGGAATCTCCGGTCGCGGTGGAGTCCGCGTTGCGGGTGACGAAGCGGTAGACGCGCGCGAGGAATCGATTGACGCCGGAGACGCCTTCGTCCTGCCAATCGAGATCGCGATCTGGCGGGCCGCCGAAGAGCGAATAGGCGCGGGCAGAATCAGCGCCGAAGCGCGCGGCCATCTCGTCGGGCGAGACGACGTTACCGAGGCTTTTCGACATCTTGGCGCCGTCTTTGATGACCATGCCCTGTGTGAACAGGCGCTTCACGGGCTCGTCATTTTGGATGACGCCGACGTCGCGCATCATTTTGGTCCAGAAGCGTGAATAGATGAGATGCAGGATGGCGTGCTCGACGCCGCCGATGTATTGGTCGATGGGGAACCAGCGCGCGATGGTTGCGGAATCGAAAGGCGCTTGGTCGTTGCGAGGATCGCAGTAGCGATAGAAGTACCAGGAGGAATCGACAAAAGTGTCCATGGTGTCGCTCTCGCGGCGAGCGGGGACGCCGCACTGGGGGCAGGGAACGTTCATGAACGAATCGACTGATTCGAGCGGCGATCGGCCCTTGCCTGTAATGGGGACGCCCAATGGCAAGCGCACGGGCAGATCGGCTTCGGGCACTGGGACGATGCCGCATTTCGGGCAATAGATCATCGGGATGGGAGTGCCCCAATAGCGCTGGCGCGAGACGCCCCAATCTTTAATGCGATAGGTGATGGCTTCGGTTCCGAACCCGTTCGCGCTCGCATATGCGGCCATTTTCTTCCGCGCTTCTTCGCTCGAGAGACCCGACCAAGGGCCTGAATTTTCGAGAATGCCGTATTCGGTGAAGGCTTCGGTGATCGAAGCGGGGTCGGCGAGCGCGCCGTCGGCGGGGCGAATGACGGGAGCGATCGGAATGCCGTAAGCGCGACAGAACTCGAAGTCGCGTTCGTCGTGCGCGGGAACGGCCATAATGGCGCCGGTGCCGTAGCCCATCAGAACAAAATTGCCGATCCAGATGGGAATGCGAGCGCTATCGAACGGACGCACCGCGTAGCTGGCCAGTGAAGAGGCCGAGCTTTTCCAGATCCTCGGGGTCCTGACGCGCGCTGGCGTCGATCATCTCTTTCACGCGCAGGCGCTGGGCTTCGTCTGTGATTAAGCAATCGACGAGCGGATGTTCGGGCGCGAGAATGACACAGGTGGCGCCATAGATCGTGTCGATGCGGGTGGTAAAGACGCGGATTTTGTCAGAGGAGTTTTCGACGGCGAAGTCGACCTCCGCGCCTTCCGAGCGGCCGATCCAGTTGCGCTGCATGGCGAGGACGCGCTCGGGCCAGCCGCCCTCGAGCTGCTTCATGTCGTCGAGCAGCGCGGCTGCGTAGGCGGTGATTTTAAAGAACCACTGCTGCATGGCGCGCTGTTCGACAGGGGTGGTTTCGTGACGCCAGCAGCAGCCGTTGACGACTTGCTCATTGGCGAGGACGGTGCCGCATTCGGGGCACCAGTTGAGCAGCGCTTCTTTGCGGTATACGAGGCCGCGCTCATACATTTTGAGGAAGAACCACTGGTTCCAGCGATAGAACTCGGGTTCGCAGGTGGCGATCTCGCGGTTCCAATCGATGGAAAAGCCGAGCCGCTGGAATTGCTGCTTCATGGCGGCGATGTTGCGGAGGGTCCACTCGTGCGGGTCTTTTCCTTCTTTGAGCGCGGCGTTTTCGGCGGGCAAACCGAAGGCGTCCCAACCCATGGGATGCATCACGTTATAACCGCGCATCCACATGTAGCGGGCGAGCGCATCTCCGATGGCGTAATTGCGCACGTGGCCCATGTGCAGCACGCCGCTCGGGTAGGGCAGCATTTCGAGGACGTAGTACTTGGGCTTGTCGGGCGCGTCGGCTACGTAGAGCGACGGGTCACGCGCCCATTTCTCGCGCCACTTGGATTCGATTTCTTTTGGGTCGTACGCTTTTTCGGGGATACCAGCTCCTTCAGTGCCCGCACGTTCCGAAGATCGTCACCCGGTTTGTCGACGGGAGTTTCGAGGATAAAGGCCTTGTCGCGCAATTCAGGATGCTTGAGAATGCGGCGAAAGCCTTCCATTCCAATATAACCAGCGCCTATGTGCGCGTGGCGGTCGCAGTGGGAATTGAGGGCGGTTTTGGCGTCGTTGGTATGAATGACGGGCACGTGTTCGAGGCCGAGCGTGGCGGAGGCTTCGCGGATCAACTGCGCGAGACCGGCTTCGTGAGCGAGATCGAATCCGCTGACGTAGCAGTGGCAGGTATCGAGGCAATAAGCGACGGGAATATCTAAGTAAGGTGACGCGAGATGGCGAATCGCGGCCAGCTCATCGAATTTTCCGCCGAGCTGCGCGCCCGCGCCAGCGGTATTTTCGAGCAGAATCGTGAGCTTCGAGTCGGCGGCGAGCTTTTGATCTACTCCTCGCCAGGCGAGCGCCATGGCTTCGGCAACGTTGAGCATCCCTTGCTCCACAGTCAAGCCTTTGTAATTGCCGGGGTGAGTGACGAGATATTCGGCGCCGATGAGGAGAGCGCGCTCGATTTCAGCGCGGAACGCATCGATGGATTTTTCCCGAACGATAGATGGAGGCGCGGCGAGATTGATCAAGTAACTGTCGTGAATGACGAGCGGGGCGAGATCGTGCCGGTCGCGCAATTGCTTGAGGCGGGTGACTTGTTCTGAATCGGGCGATTTGGCGCGCCACATGCGGGGGCTGGCGGAAAAAATCTGGAATGTGTTCGCGCCCAGCTCATGAGCCTTGATGGCGGAGCGTTCGAGCGCGCCGGCAGTTGAGGTATGAATCCCAATTCGCAAGGCTTTTTTTAACGCGCACAACGGACAGCAAACGCCCTGTGCGCTCCAGTCCCAGGATAGTCGTGGCCATTGTTATACTCTACGCGGATCTTGTGCCACGCTTCTTTACTCTTCTAGAGGCCGAAAAACTCCTTCCCGAAGTGGAGCGCCTGCTGCGCTCGTTAATCCACTTTAAGGAGGACTACGAGCAGCAGGAAGCGGAGCTGGCCCAAATCAACCGGCGGATTGCGCTGGCGGGCGGGATGGTTCCGCCGTGGAATCGGATTGCCCAGTTGCGAACGCAAAAAGATGCGGCGGGACGGGCGCTGAAGAGTGCAATGGAGCGCGTTCAAGAGATCGGGTGCCAACTGAAAGACCTCGAAACGGGGCTGATCGATTTTCCGACGCTGTATCGAGGGCAGGAGGTGTATCTCTGCTGGAAACTGGGCGAGAGCGGCATCGGGTATTGGCATCATATCGAGGACGGATTTCGCGGGCGGCGTCCGATTGACAGCGATTTTCTGTCGAATCATCGCGGGGAGGCGTGACTTCGGACGAAGCATTTTGGGCGGAATTGTTAAACTAACGCTCGGATGCTATTGGCCCGTGAATTCATTGGCTATCTGTCGCGACAACTCATCGAACGGCTGAGCGGCGGGGCTGTCGAAACGTCGAATCCGGCGGTTGCGGCGGGGTTGATTGCGCAGGTGATTGAAGAGGACCTCTCGGTGGAGGACCGGCTCAACGACGAGGTTCGCGACCTGTTGGATGAATACAGCGAATATATGCGCCGGGAAAATGTCTCGTACCAGGAGATGTTCCGGAAGATTAAGAACCAACTATTGGCGCAGCGTAAGGTTATTCGCGCGGCGGGCCGCGACACCGGTGATCCGATGAAGCTGTCACGCGATAAAGTGAACGATTTGGCGCATAAGATTGTCAGCGCCATGCGTAAGTCGCGCGATTTCCGGGTGCGGAAAGATACAAACGACCTGCGGCTGGCGATCGTTCGTGAAATGACGGACCTGCTGCAACTGGAGCATCGGATCGATACAGCCGCGCGGCAGAAGATCCGTACGCAGAAGCGGGAGATTACCGAGGGCGGGGAAGAGTACGACGTGCTGCACAGGCGCTACTATGCCGAAGAGCTAAAGAAGCTTGGAATCAACTTGAGCGGCGGCTAGCGAAGCGTGGCGGCGGTGCGTAGATCGGTTGCGTCGTAGACCACGAATTCACCGTTTTGATAAGCAGGCTGGATGCCTGCGAGTTTGTGCGCGCGTTGCAGCACGTAATAATCGATCGGCAGCGGCAACAAGGCATCAAGACGCTGCGGCGAAAACCCGGGCTGCATGGTGTCGCGCCAGCGTTCCCACCATTCCACGCCCGCGGATTCGAAATACCTCATCTCGGTACCGCTCTCCCAATCGACCCAGAGAGCCCGCCGCGATTCTGCGCGAAACATGCCGGGATATAAGGCGCGACCAGCGTCGGGGAACAGGAACATGGAGCTTCCCCAGGTGTTTCTCTCGGCCCAGTCGGCCATCTGCGATACTGCGCGCGCGTTCGCGCCTAACTGCGGTGTGTTTTGGGGGCGCATCAGTATGGGCACGGCCAGGACAAAAGCGAACCACAGGAGCGCTTCCCAGATTCGCCGTGAGCGTAAGGCCCCGAATCCGGCCATGCCGCAGACCAGGGATGCAAGCGAGACCGTGTAGATCAAGGCGCGCGCCGGTTGTAACTGCGGAATTAAGGACCAGCGCAGATGTTCGAGCAACAGATCGGACGCAGGGACACTTAGAATGCCGCAAAGCGGAAGCGCCATGATGAACCAGCGCATTGGTCGGTTGAATCGGGGCCACATTCTGGCGGTTGCCCAGACGCCACAGACCCAGATGGCGAGATACAGCCAGATCAGATGCCCGGCCCAGGTTGAAACCCAGACATAACTCGTTCGCAAATGCTGTAAGAGAGCGAGCGCGGAGGAGATTTTGGCAAATAGAGGCTGCGGTTCGATGACTCCTGGCTGTAACTGAGACAAATTCGCGAGCAGCAGTATAAATACGACTAAAATGCTGAGAGCCGGCCGGAATAACTTGCGAAGGCGCTTATCGAAGAGAAAGGCAATCAGCACGATGACCCAAAATGGGGCCGCGGTGGGAACGTGATAAAGCAGCGCGAGCCCACCTGCGAGGCCGGCGAGCAGCGGCTTTTCCTGTACGAGAAGGCCCATTGCGAGCAGGACGAGGCCGAAAGCCAAGGCATGCGGCGTGGGCTCAGGCTCAGTAATGGAAGCGCACACTCCGGGCAGCGCGGCGCCGAGATTTACGAGCGCGGCGATGAGCAACGCGAACACATCGCCCAGGCCGGCTGCTCGCACGAGGATAAAAATCCCGAGCACTCCGGCAAACCGGCAAAATACCTGTTGCAGGGTCAAGGCTGTGTGGAAGTCCAGCCCCAAGGCCTCGTGCAGAAATAGAGTAAGCTCATCGTAAATGGTATAAGTGACGTACGGGTGCGTGGCGACTAAGTCGCGGGATAGGTAACCGGGGGCATCGAGGCGTTCGAGGACTGGGAGGAAAATCTGTGTGTCACCTTGTAAGTAGGTGTGAGACGGGAAAACTTCAAACTCGAGGCATGTAATTGCGGAAAGTCCTAACAGCAGCAAGAGCGCGCGCCGCATCTATCGCGCTGGAGTTTTCTCCAACTGCTCCCTGGCCCAGACTCTATTCGGATCCAATTGCAACGCGCGCTCGAAAGCCTGCCGCGCTTCCGCGTCGCGATTCGCTTTGCGCAGGGTTATACCCTTCCACAGATATGCGTCGACCAGATTGGGATCCAGCTCAATCGCTTTATCGAAATCCTTAAGCGCCAGATCGGCTCCACCGCCCATTGAGCTGGGCAGATAATAATTGCCGACTCCCTGGCTGACATACGCGAGGGCTAATTTGGGGTCTAACTGGATGGCCTTGTCGATTTCGTCCTTTGCGCAGGGGCCGTATTTCAAGGTGCCCATCAGCGGGCTGGCCGGGATCACCTGGCCACAGATTTCGCCCAGCAGGCGATGATATTCGGCATCGTTTTGATTGGCCGCAACTGCTCTCTTGGCGGGCTCCATTGCTGCTTCGGCGTAGCTTTCAGACTTTTTTTTATCGTGCTGCTCCATCGCGACTTCGGCGGCGTAGGAATCGGCCAACGCCAAGCGGTATTGCGCATCGGCAGAGCGCGGGTTGGCTTCCGCCGCTTGTTTCAATTGAGCGATCATCCCGTCGAGCGCCTGAACGTTCTGCTGGTCGCGCGCCTTTGCGAGATCGGAAGTTGAGATGGCGCCGAACAACATTGCCGTCATGCACAGCACAACAGCGGCTTGCGTGCCTCGCATGAATCGTGAATCCTTTTCAAGTGCCTTCATTGTAGGAATGGACGGATGTAAGCGCTTAGAGTTTCGACATCTGGCGCTGGACCAGGAGGAAGTACAAGGCAAGCACTACGACGAGACATCCGTTGGCGATCATGATATCCGGGGCGGAGCTACGTTTGATCAACAACCCGGACACGAGGCTGCCTACAGGCATGCCGCTGCGAAAGGAAATGTTATAGACGCTCATGACGCGGCCCCGCATGGAATCGCTGACATAGAGCTGCACGAGAGAGGTGTTGAGCGTGAGGACGATCATCATGGCCGCCCCTGCGCAGAAGATGAAGACGGAGCTGAGGGCCAGATTTCGCGAAGCACCGAATGCCACAACGGCAATGCCGAGCAAGATCATGACTAACAAGGAACGCCTGGCGAGGCCTTTCTGGGTGCTTATTCCAGCGACGGCGAGGGCGCCGGCAATGGAGCCGACGCCGGAGGCACAAAGGAAGAGCGTAAAGGTATTCGAACCTCCATGGAAGACGTCGCGCGCCATGACGGGCAAGAAAGTAATCAATGGAAACGAGAGCAGCATGGCGAAGAACGCGAGGACCATCAGGCTCTGCATCCCCTCACGTTTGCGGAGAAATACGATCCCCTGCTTCATGCTGCTGATGACCGATTCAGCCGTCTTTTGCGGCACGAAGCTTGGGTTGATGAGGAGCAGGGTAGCGATGACGGCGATGAAAGAAATGCCGTTGAGGGTAAAACACCAGGAGGCGCCGAGTTTTGCGAGCGTAATTCCGCCCAGCGCCGGGCCGACAACGCGCGCCAGATTGAACTGGATGGAATTGAGCGCGATGGCGTTTTGCAGGTCTTCTTTGTCGACCAGGGTTGGAATCAGGGCCGAATAGGCGGGGCCTCCGAAGGCTTGCGCGGTGCCCACGGTGAACGAAAGACACCAGATGTGCCATACGCGCACGACCCCTGTCGCGACCAGAGCAGCCAGAGTGAAGGCGCAGGTCAACTGGACGATTTGCGAGGCCAACAGCAGGCTTCGGCGGCTTCTGCGGTCCGCAAACACGCCACCAAAAAGCGAAAAGAGAAATATTGGAATCTGCCCGAAAAATGCGTCGAGGCCCAGGTATACGGATGAGTTCGAAAGCTTGTAGACCAGCCAGCTTTGCGCCAGGATCTGCATCCACGTACCGATCGTGGACGTACACGCGCCCAGCCACATGAGCCGGAAATCGTGATAGCGGAATGCTCGAAAGACTCGCTTCAGCAAAGTAATGCTCTTTGTAGCATGCGGGGTGTTGAGATGCGACAGGAGCGACGGTGAAGCGGAGACTATGCGAAGGCCGACAGCGAGGCGGTTGCGGTCTCGATTAGTCCTAAATTGTTAAGGATTTCAAGGAAGCGCGGGTGGTTTCGAACGGGTTCGAACGGCGGATAGACTTTGGCGTAGGACAGCAGCGGATCGTGTACTTCGTATGCATGGTCCAGGTGATCGAGCGCCTGGTCAACCTCGCCGAGCGCCGCGGAGATGAATGCGAAAGTTACGGGAGAGACGTAACGCTTTGAGGAAAGCTCTTCGAGAAAGGTTGAAATTTCGCGAGCTTTATCCGGCTTGCCGTATAGGGCGTAGTGCCGGCCCAGCATGGCAAGCGAGATGGGAGCACGCGCGGATTCAGCGACGGCTCGCTCGAGCCAGGACTCGGCTTCGTCAATACGGCCTTGCGCCTCGGAAATCCAAGCCATGCAGGCAAAGGTTTCGAGATAGTTGGGATTGAGTTCTCTGGCCTGCAAACATTCGGCGAGGGCCTGATCATATTCGACGCGGTAGCAATGGAGCCACGCAACGCCCGCGGCAATCATGAGATTGAGAGGATCAATATCGCGCGCGAGGCGCAGTTCCTGGAGGGCCTCATCAAAGCGCGCCAGCTGCAGCAAGAATATGGCCCAAGCAACATGCGGTTCCGAATCTCCGGGGTTCAGATCGATGGCGCGCCGAAATTCGCGCTCTGCGGCTTTGCGGTTGCGATCTATATGCTGAAGGTAACGAGCGGTCGTGATGTACGGGCGGGGCTGGAGAGGGTCCAATTCGATGGCTTTCGCGGCCAGCTCGCGCGCAGTCGACCAGGCACGGCGCGGATCCACGATGCCCCAGAAGGCGAGCAATCCGTGATAATCCGCCAGCGCGGCGCAGGCGATGCTGCATTTGGGATCGACCGTGAGAGCTTGCTCATAAAGCAGGCGCGCCTTTTCGAGACTTTCAGGCTTGCCTTGATGCCAGTGATGACGCGCCTTCAAACATAAATTCCAAGCATCCATATTCGTATTGCGGCGGCTACTGAGCTGCGCCGCGCTTTCCTGTGTGAGGGTGTTGCACAGACGGGTGGCAACGGAGGTTGCAATCTCCTCCTGAATCGAGAAGACGTCGGCGAGCTCGCGATCAAAACGCTGCGACCACAAGCCACAACCGTCTTTCGCGTTGGTGAGCAGAACGGCCACTCGCAGTTTGTGGCCGGAGATGCGGACGCTGCCTTCGAGAACTGAATCTACGCCCAAGCGGTCCGCGATGACGCGCACGTCCTGCGCTTTTCCTTTGAATTCGAAAGCAGACGTTCGGGAGACAACGCGCATACCTTTTAATCGGGATAAGGCGTGAATGATTTCCTCAGTGAGTCCATCGCTGAAGTATTCGGCTTCATCGGCGGGCGCGAAACTGGCGAAAGGAAGCACGGCGACCGAGGGAGTTTGTGGCGCGTTGACGACGGGTGATGGGACCGCGAAAGAGAGCGTCTCCTCCGCCGAAGAAGTGCGGTTGCGCAGATCCGCAATCATTGATTGCGCCGTTTGATAGCGGCGCTTGGGGTCCTTTTCCAACGCGCGCATAAGCACGCGATCCAGTTGGAGGGAAACAGCGGGACGTAGAGCGCTTACGCTCTCCGGCTGCTGGTTGAGAATGCGCTGCAAAATCTCCGCGGCAGAGTCTCCGTAAAATGGCAAGCGCCCGGTCAACATCTCATACAGCAGGACACCGGTTGCCCAGAGGTCGGAACGCTCGTCAATCTTACCCGCCAATTGCTCCGGCGAGATATAGGGCAAGGTGCCGGTGAGCCCCTGTGTCAACGTGCCGGCTTGTTCATCCTTTAGCTTGGCGATTCCGAAATCAAGAATCTTTACCTGGCCGTCGGAAGTGACCATGACATTACTTGGCTTAATATCGTGATGAACAATACCCCGCTGATGCGCTTGAGAAAGCCCTTTTAGGATTTCGATAGCTATTCCGACAGCTTCGTGACTGGCCAGTAATCCGCGATCTATCTTGGGGCGAAGAGTTTCACCTTCGTAATACGCCATCACAATGACGGGGACATTGTCGGAAGTTATCTCGACTTCATAGATGGTGCATATGTTCGGATGATCTAAGGCCGAGATAGACTTCGCTTCTTGAAAGAAACGCTCCAGCTTGTGCTTGTCTTCGCGGAATGCGGGCGAAAGCCGTTTTATGGCGACTTGGCGACCGAGCAGAAAATCGCGCGCACGATAAACTTCTCCCATGCCGCCGCGGCCGAGCAGATCGAGAATCTCATAGTGACCGACAGTGCCGCCGAGCATGTTCTGATCCCGATTCTACTGTCCGCCCAAACTGCCGATGGCGGCGAGAGTTCGCGATACCAATTGGAACTCAGCCGCTACCTGGAGGTAGCGCTCCCCAAGGCTTCTCTCCATGGCGGGCAAACCCATGGCGGATGCAAGCGCAGCGGCTCGATGCGCATAGGCATCTAACGTATTACGGGCCCAGTCGAAGCCTTCCCGGAGCATCCATTGCGGGATGTCCTCATCCGGCATCTTCCGCCGTTGGCCCTCGGAAAGAAGATACGTGGCCGTGCCGTTGGTCAAATCGCGGTGCCAATCGAGGAGGTCGTCCCGCATTTGATTCCAAGCGCTAAACGCATTCCATAGATCGAACCATTTATCGATGCAGTCGTAGCGGCCGTACCGGGCGACAACGGCGGCAATCGGAATCAAGGCGCAGCAACTCTTCTGCGCCGCGAGATCCAGAAACTCGGAAGCGCTGAGACTGCTGAGTGAGAAATCGGCGACGGTAACCTCCGTAGACCGGTCAATCAGCGTATAGAAATATGCCCAAAAACGATCGGCGGAGGGAAAGAGCTTCTGTAACGTACCCTGGAATCGGGAGTGCAAAAAAGTAAGTGCCGGGAGTAACTTCGCCGAACCGTAGTGGCCGTCCATCGCGTCGTCCAATAACCGGACGTAGTAGAGAAGATTGATCGACGCATAAGCCAGCTCGGACTGCAAAAGCAGATCGGAGGTGCCGGCAATCGACTCTTCGACCCACCAGGGAAAAAGAAGCACGGGAGTGGAAAGCGGGTGCAGAAACAAGTTATCGGGCTCGATTCCTCCTCCAAGCTCGCGGGCGCGCTGCCAGAAGTATTCGCCGGCAACCGGACACGCCGCAAGATCCTGCTCTAAGCGCCGCAGACTTTCGCGCACAATCGTGTTCAAAGCAGGCATAGAGGCGGTATCGGGTGAGACAGAGGCCAGGTACGGCTCTATGCGGCTTAAATTCATCTTTAAACTAGATCGATTGAGGTGCCCAAGATACGCGCGAGTTCTTCGAGATCTTTCTTGAGCTCTTGGAGAATGTTCAACAGATCGTCTGTCGGTGTGATTCCGACGGAGTGCAGAGCGGTTCGAGGATCCTCGAGCAATTGCTTTCGGAAGCCCTCCTCGGTAATCAACTTCAACCTGAGGTGATCGATGTGAGTCATGGAGAATCTCCTGTCGGGATGCTAAAAATGGCCTGCTGCAGGCGATTAGAGCTTTGATTTCAACATGGAACGCGCCTTCGGTCAAGGCAATTCCAGAAGTAGTTTCAAGCAGCGGAGCGAATCCGCATAGGTTGCCGTTTCCAATACGAGAGCGATCGCCAACACCATTCAAGCGGGCCAAATTGGAAGTAACGCAGCCAAATTGGGCTGGCAATTAGTTCCAAGGCCCAGATACCGGCGACGACATAATAAAGCTGATAACGCGCAAGGCGGTCATAGAGCCTGAATCCATAGCCGGTGAATAGAAAAGCAGTAATTATGGATTGCAGAATGTAGTTGCTAAATGCGGTCTGGCCGACCGCACTTAAGCTTTTTAGCAGTGTTTTTGATGAATCGGCTTTGACGAGCAGCACGACGGTTGAAAAGTACCCGGCGGCTAACAGCAAACGGCCAGGATCGAGAAACGCGTTCGAGAAAGCGTAAATAACTGGATCAAAGTGGCTTCTTATAATCATCCAGGCCGTGCATGCGTTAACTGGAAGTCCGATTCCGTATCCGACTAAAAGCAGCTTCCAATAGAATTTGGGAGAGCGGGTTCCTGTCAGCACGTTCCACTTAAAAAGCGCCATGCCGACGAACATCATGCATAGAATGTCTAAGTTTTCCGGACTGTAATAAGGCGCATTGTGGAAATATATGAAGACAATTTTGGCTCTGGCTTTAATTACTTCGAGAGGATTGCCACGCCATTGATCCGCGTCTCGTTTCAATTCGTCAGTCGTAGGCCGCATGATTTTGTGCCACTGCTCGTATTGATCCAGGTCTTGCTCTTGCGCATCGGTAAGGGTCGCGCCACGTTGTTTTGCCTGCTCGGCGACGGGTCCCTTTTGAATCAGGTCTCGTAATGCATAGGCTTGGCCGATGTAAATGCCGGAGTCGATGACCAAGACGATGGCACCGATGGTCATGAGCGTTTTAGCGCGTAATTTGCGGAACGGATATAGCAGCAGGCCGCACATGGCGTAGGCGTAGAGAATGTCGCCGAACCACAATAGATATGCATGAACGATGCCGACCAATAACAGCCAAAGAATGCGGCGATAGTAGATGTCGGCAACGTCCCTGCGATGCTCCAGACGGGAGGTGAGAAGCAGGGCGCTTGCACCGAAGAGCATCGAAAAGAGACACCGCATCTTGCCATCTGCCAGGGCATGCATCAGTGCCCAGACCCAGAGGTTCGCGCCCGTTGCGCCGCCGATGATGGTGGGGTCAATGTAGGCGGCGGCGTATTCGCCCATCCCGACGATATTCATGAGCAGGATTCCGAGGACTGCGAATCCGCGAATGCAGTCGATTGCGGTAATGCGGTTCGCGCGATCGACCGGCCTCGCTTCCGAGGGCATACCGCCGGAGCTGGTTGAAGGAATCAGATAACTGCCGGACGAGACCGGATAACGTTCGGACAAAAAAGCCCAGCGTTTCGGGGCGTCATGCTGTTTGAGCCGCATGCCGAAGCTGCGATTGCACCCAACGGTCCAATCTGGGATCCAGGAAGTCTGCGACGGTTAAATCCACGCCTTCGAATTCGGTGGGCGTCGTCTCGACACCGACGACGCGCATGCCCGCGGATCTCGCCGCCTCGACGCCGGTAGGCGAGTCCTCGAAGACAATGCAATTTTGTGGAGGAACGCGCAGCAACTCAGAGGCTTTGAGGTACACGTCGGGAAACGGCTTGGGCCGCGCGACCTGCTGGCCGTTGACAATTACCTGAAAGTAGGGGCGCAATCCCAACCGATCGACTACAAAATCTATATTGGCCAACTCCGCGTTCGAGCCGATGGCTTTCGGCACATCTTTGTAGCGCTCGAGGAACAGTTCAAGTCCGCGCACGCGATACTCGCTGAGCTCCTCTTCTAAAAGCATTTCGCGGAACAGACGTTCTTTGGCCGCGCCGTGTTCGAAAACCGCGTCGTCGGCTAGATGGCTACCGAATAGCTCTCGAACCAGCTCAGAATTGCGCTTGCCGTGCATGACGCGTTCGAGCTCACCGCAATTTATACCGAATTGCTGCAGGTAGCGATTCCAGGCACGCACGTGCATGGGCATCGAGTGGATCAGTACACCATCGAGATCGAAGATCAGCGCGCTCTTTCGCGCGGCGGCGAGATCGAAGATCATTGCGCTGTTCTGTGAAGTCATCCTTTCGTTTGACTGTCGATGGCCGCAAGTCAAGACAATGCTGTCAATCGGCCTAATCTCAGTGATTTCCCGGTGTATCTGGTAATAAGGAAGATTCGCCGGGTGGTGGAGCGAGACGATCTTATGAAGAATTTATACGAAGTGGAATGCGTAGCGCCGACGGGCGATCATTGCGGAGAAGGTCCGGTCTGGCACTCCGGAGAGCAGGCGCTTTATTGGACCGACATCAATCGCTTCCTCATTCATCGCCTGGATGCGCGGGACCGCAGCGTCCGGTCCTGGTTTTTCGATGAGGCGGTAACAGCGCTCGCCTTGACGGACCGGCAGGGGACGCTTGCGGTTTCGCTGGGCTCGCGATTGATCTTCTGGACTCCGGGAACGGACAAACGCGAGGATCACGGTTTTCGTTTAAACGGTTGGCCAAAGGTCCGGTTTAACGATGGACGCGCCGATCCGCGCGGCTCGCTTTGGCTCGGTTCGATGCGGAACAACGTCACTTCCGATGGGACGTCCGGCGAGGCTGGAGGCATTGATGGCGTTCTTTTCCGCATCGATCCAGACGGCGGCGTCAGCGAATGGAAACAGGACATCGGCATTTCGAACACTTTCGCATGGAGTCCGGATCGCAGCCGCTTTTACTTCGCCGATAGTCTTGCGAATCGAGTATGGGTTTATCGATATGACGGGACGGCGGGCGCGATTAGCGATGAGAGTGTCTTCTTCGAAGGGTTTGTTCGTGGGCTGCCCGATGGCTCGAGTATGGACAGCGAGGGATATCTATGGAACTGCCGGTACGGCGGAAAGTGCATTGTGCGCATTGGTCCCGATGGAAGGATCGAGCGCGTGATCGAAATGCCGGTGAGCAACATTACGAGTTGCACGTTCGGAGGGGCTGATCTGCGGACGCTTTATATTACGACCGCTTCTCATGCAGGTGAACGTTTGAGCGGCGGTCTTTTTGCGCTTCGGACGGACGTCGCGGGGCTTCCCGAGAACCGATTTCGGGCGTTCAGCTGACCGCGTATCGAGCGATGCATTGCGGCAAACCGCGATGTTCAGAATCTTTCGAGCGAAATTCTTACGACGAGCGGAGAGCCTTCGGAAGGTGCAGAGGAGAATCGGATTCCGCGGTCCGTCTCATCGCCATTCAACCAGCGAATGGAGTGCCATGTTTCGGGCGCACCGGAAGTCGCGGCGGGAGTGTAGTATCCCTCTTCCGCTTTGAGGATCTGCATGCGGATGCCGGGTAGAAAGCCGGGCCGATGAAACAGTACAGCTCCGTGAAACCCGGCGAGCAGGAATTGATTCGGCCCCAATTGCGCGATCAGCATGCGACCTATGTGATCGGTAGTGCCGGGCGCGGGCTGGCCATCGCGCTGCGGAAAGCCAAAGCGGACTTGCGCGATCCAGCCTCCGGCTGCGTCCTGGGCGCGAGTGACGGGCGTTCCTGCCTCTGAGAGTGGAACGGTGGCGTTGGCCAAGGCACCAGATGGAAGCAGCATGATCTGCTGTTTCATCCGGACGTGGCGTAAAGACCACTTCCTGCTCCGCACCGGCACCGGCTTCGATCGCCGTTTTGACATGTCCGGCAAGGTTCAGTTTGGCGATGGTGCGATCCATGGAACTCAACAGAGCAAAGTTATCGGCGTGCGCAGTCATGGACTCATCGGCCGCAGTGTGTGCATCGGCCGGACCGACTCCGAAAGGAGAGAAGCCGATGGCGCCGCGACCCAGGGCAGAGAAGAAGAACGGAGCGAACGGGTTGCCGCGCCCGGTTTCCGGAATCCAGAGCGGATTATCCGGGCGATTATAGGTGTCGAGAATGCGGACATAGAACGCAGGGTCGCTGCTATAGATATCGGGCCCGATTGCGTCGATCGAAGGCGCGGCGACCTTCCACAAGCCGAGCATGGTTTGGACGGGACCGCCCGATGGGTATCCGATACCGGGGATGGGAATGCGCCGCTCGGGCAATTCGGACGGCGGATAGGCAAGCCAAACGTTGCAATACATGGGAATGGGCAGCTCTCGCTTGCCTGCTTCGGCGATGGCATTGATGTAGCGCGCCTGCGTCCAGGCTTGAAATGCCTCGTCTGCATTGCCAGGGAAGACTTCGGCCCAGTTGCCCGGTTTAGGGTGCAGTGCCTTGACGAGTTCGGGCGGGACGGCGGATGCGAATTCGCTATTTACTTTAGGCGAGAAATCGCGGACGGTTCCAATGGCACCCGACTCGTTCTCCACCTGGATCATGAGTACCGTATGTTCCGTTGCGTCGCGTTCCGCCAGATGATGGGTCAGCGCAGTAAACGCGCGCCGGTCGGCATCGAGATTCGAGGGCGCATTGGCAGAAAGCACGTCGAGCGGAGTGCCGTAGCTGTTGAGCATGCGCGGGTATTTGACGGGATCACGCTTGACCCAGACCGGCACGTAGTGGTCGTTGCCATTCTTCCAGGTGCCGAACCAAAGGACAATGAGGCGCAAGTGATGCGCACGCGCGCCGTCCAGCAGCGCGTCGACATTGGTCCAATCGAACCGCCCCGGTTCCGGTTCGATCTGCTCCCAGTAGGCGGGCGCCTCCACGGTATTTACGTGGAGCTTCTCCAGCACGGGCCAAATATGAGGTAGAATCGCGGGCCAGCTATTTGAGTTTCCAATCTGGGCGGCGAGTACCAGGTAAGGCGACCCATCGACGAGCAGGGCGTGACGCCCGTCCTGCTCCACGATTCGCGGCGGTGACGTGGAAACCTGCGCCATGCACGCGAGCGAGAAAAACGAAAGAGATAGCAGCAGACGGATCGTTTGTACAAAAGGAGAATTTGAACGGGCGACAAGGGGCATCATGGCGCTATGAAGCGCCAGTTTATCAACGTGTCCAGCCGCGCTCACAATCCGCATCCGAGGCGGTAAATTGACAACCTAAACTGAACCGTTTAGTATGGCGAGATGGTGGAAGCAGATATCAGGCCGATGATTCAGGTCCAAAATCTCACGAAAAAGTTTGGCGAGTTTACCGCGGTGAACGGAGTTTCGTTCGAAATTCCGGAGGGAGAAATCTTCGCCTTTCTTGGACCAAATGGGGCGGGGAAGACCACGACCATTAAAATGCTGACTACGCTGCTGCAGCCGACGAGCGGCACGCTGACGCTCGATGGGCTCGATCTCAAGACCAATGCGAAACAGGTGAGGCAACGGTTCGGCATCGTTTTTCAAGACCCAAGTTTAGATAGCGAGCTAACGGGCTACGAAAATATGGAGCTGCACGGGATTCTTTATCATGTTCCGCGCAAGGTTCGAATCGAGCGGACGGAGCGCCTGCTGAAGCTTTTTGAATTGTGGGAACGGCGCAAGGAGCGCGTGAAGCAGTTCTCGGGCGGAATGAAACGGCGGCTCGAGATTGCGCGCGGGTTGCTGCACACGCCGAAGGTTCTGTTTCTGGATGAACCGACTCTAGGGCTCGACCCGCAAAGCCGCAAGCAGCTTTGGACGCACGTCAATCACTTGAACGAAACGGAGCGCGTTACGGTTTTTCTCACGACCCACTATATGGAAGAAGCGGACCGCGTGGCGCATCGCATTGCGGTGATCGATCACGGCAAGATCGTGGCCATGGGTTCCGCACGGGAGCTGAAAGAGCAGACGGGAACCGAATCGCTCGAAGAAGCGTTCCTGGCACTGACTGGGAGCATGATTCGCGACGAAACGGCCGGGAGCGCGGATCAGATGCGGCAGTTCGTCAAGCTTTGGAGGAATCAAAGATGAAAACCATTTACATCCTTTGGCTTCGCGAGCTGCGGCGGTACGTGCGATCGAGGGCGCAGATCGTCGCTTCTCTCGGACAGCCGCTGCTGTATTTGTTAGCGCTCGGCTTTGGCCTGGGTCCGGTGTTCCGGCGAGCGGGGGAGGGAAGTTACATCCAGTTTGTGGCGCCGGGAGTGATCGCGATGACCGTTTTGTTCAGCTCGGTATTTTCGGGGATTGCGCTGCTATGGGACCGGCAGTTTGGTTTCTTGAAAGAAACTCTGGTCGCGCCAGTGCCGAGGCTGCAGATCATGACAGGGCGCATTGCGGGAGGCGCCACGGTGGCGATGATTCAGGGCGCTACTCGTGTTTGTGGTGTCTTTGATTGCCGGATTTCGAATCGTCGATGCGCGCGCGATTCCTTTGGCTTTTCTGTTTGTGGCTCTGATCGCCTTTACGTTTGCGGCGCTGGGGACGGGGATTGGGTCGGTCCTTGAAAACATGCAAGGCTTTCAGCTCATCATGAATTTCCTCGTGCTGCCGATCTTTTTCCTGTCGGGCGCGCTGTTTCCGCTCACGAATTTGCCGAAGGTGCTGGGCGCGATTACCCGGGTTGATCCGCTGTCGTATGGCGTCGATGGGCTGCGGACTGCGCTGATTGGCATCTCGCATTTCGGCGCGGTTCAGGATGCGGCGGTGCTGTGCGTGATCGGCATCGCGTTTCTGGTGATCGGAAGCCGCCTGTTCTCGCGTATTCAGCTCTGATTCATGCCGCGCCAACGAAGTCCAGAGGCGCATCGGCACGCGCTCGCCGCAGCGTTTCGACTGTTTGCCGATCAAGGGATTGATCGGACCAGCATGGACGCGATTGCGGAGCTGTCCGGAGTGAGCAAGGCGACTATTTATAAGCATTGGGCGAATAAAGAGGCGCTGCTTCTGGAGATGCTGGCAGAGGTAAGCGGGGTGCGTGAGCGGCCGGTGTTTGCTTCGGGCGATACGCGCGCAGATCTGGTAGCGGTGCTCTCGTACCGGCCTCCACAACGCCGGGCAAAGATGCTGCACCGATTGATGCCTCATCTGATCGCTTACTCGGCGCAGAATGTGAAATTCGGGACCAGATGGCGGGCGATGGTCATGGACCCTCCGCGGCGCGAACTCACACGCATTCTGACGCGGGCCGTGGCGCAAAAGGAACTGCCGCCGCATCTCGACAAACATGTCGCGCTTGCGCTGCTGTTAGGGCCGCTGTTGTATTCCAAGATCTTTCTCGCGCCGCGCTCGCGGCTACCGCGGAATTTGCCGGAGCAGATTGTCGACGCGTTCTGGCGCGCGTTTGGCGTAGCGGGCCAAGTTCGTTGACGCTGTTCAGCTCCGCTATACTTGCGCGCATGCGTGCATTGCTTTCAGTCATCGTGTTCGCCGCTATTAGTAGCGCCGCGCCGCGGGTTGTCATTAAACTCGACCCGTCCACTGGAAGCGCCGCTCGCGATGGACGGCTGATTCTTATCGTCTCGAAAGATCTGACTGGAGAGCCCCGGTCCCAAGTCACCTGGGGTCTGAAGACGCAGCAAATCTTTGGCAAGGATGTCGATGGCTGGAAGCCTGGCGATTCGGTTGAAATGTCTGCCGAGACGCCCGGCGACCCTCTGCCCAAGCTGGCCAGCCTGGCGCCGGGAACCTACAACGTGCAAGCGGTTCTCAACGTGTACGAGACGTTTCATCGCGCCGACGGCCACGTGCTGAAACTTCATCCTGATCATGGGGAAGGCCAGCAGTGGAACGAATCGCCCGGGAATCTGTATAGCAAGCCTCAGAGCATCAAAATCGACCAATCCTCGGTTGTTGAAATCAACATAACCGAGAAGATCCCACCCATCGACCCGCCGAAGGACACGAAGTATGTGCGCCACCTTCGCATCCAAAGTAAGCTCTTGACGCACTTCTGGGGCTCGCCTGTTTACCTGGAAGCAACCGTTCTCGTGCCGCGCGATTTTGATTCCGGCAATCAGCACTATCCGGTTGCGTTCCTGCAAACTCATTTCGGGGGTGATTTCTTTTTCTTCCGTGAGAGCCCGCCCGATGCTCACGCATCACAGCGCGAAATCAGCGCCTATCAGTTTTATCAGGATTGGACGTCGGGTCGTTTGCCTCGCATGCTGCTTGTCGTGACGACGCACCCGACTCCCTATTACGACGATTCCTATGGCGTCAACACGGCGAATGCCGGACCGTATGGAGACGCTCTTACGCAAGAACTATATCCCGCTGTTGAGAAGCAGTTCCGAGCGCTCAGTCAGCCGTGGGCGCGCGTGGTATTTGGCGGGTCTACAGGCGGTTGGATGACGCTCGCACAGCAGATCTTCTATCCCGATTACTTCGGCGGCGCATGGGGGTTTTGTCCAGACCCGGTCGATTTCCACGCCTTCCAAACGGTCAATTTGTACGAAGACAAAAACGCTTACTACGATGAAGGCCCGTTCCAGCGTTTTCCGAAACTAGGTGGGCGTCTGCCGAACGACCACATTCTTTTCACCGTGGAATCGATCAGCCATCAGGAGGCGGTTCTTGGGACGCGTGGCCGCTCTGGGGGGCAAATGGATGCTTTTGACGCAACCTTCGGTCCTACGGATGCCGACGGGTATCCGGCCAGGGTATGGAATCCAGAGAACGGCACAATCAATCCTGAAGTCGCCAAGTACTGGGAACAGCATTATGACCTGACAGCTTATTTGCAGCGGAAGTGGCAACGCATTGGCCCAAGTCTCGTGGCTAAACTTCATGTCACGAGCGGCACAAAAGATACCTTCTATTTGGATGCAGCGGCGCACCTCATGCAGGACTTCCTCGAAAGCACAAAGTTGCCGGGCAAAGGACCTTATTATGCCGGTTCCTTCGATTTCGGCATCGATAAGCCTCATTGTTACGTGGGTGAAATCCCTGAAGGAGTTCCAATGCTGACGCACTTCGTCCGCGTTTTCAGCGACTACATTCGTGATAACGCGCCGAAGGGGGCCGATCTCGCGTGGCGTTGACTGGGGTGCCTGCGCAAAGAAGAAGATAAGGGCCTTACGCCACGTTCACGTGGCGCGTACAGGAGATTGGAGTTCGCATGGCGCTCGGCGCGGAGAAGTTGCAGGTGTTCCGGATGATCGTTGGGCAAGGCTTTCGGCTGGCGGCGATCAGCGTATTCATCGGAGGCGTCGTCGCATTGATCGCCGCGAGATTGTTATCCAGCTTCTCCAGCCTGCTTTACGGAGTCGGTAGCGCTGGCCCGATCACGTTTGTTTCGGTTTGCGCGATTGTTAGCGGAGTAGCGGTTTTAGCAGCTTATGTTCCGGCGCGCCGCGCGATGGCTGCTATTCGGTACGAATGAGTGGGCGATAGCCGGATGGTGCGCGAATTGTGTGTGGCTGAGCTTGCAAATGTTTGGATTTGATTACGAGCGGCCGGTTCGCCGAGCGCGAGCGGCGGGACGCGGAAATCATCAAGTGTTGCGGCGGCGTTCAGGATCGTCAGCTTACGGTCGGCCGGTTCTTGGTCGCGCTAAATCTGTAGCGCGGCGGTGTTCTATATTGAGTACGATTGACGAACCTTCCCAATTTGCTGACGCTGGTGCGGATCTTTCTGGTTCCGCTGCTGGTGGCGGCGTTGGTGGAGCACAATTTCCGGCTGCATTGGGGCGATACGGTCCTGGTCTCGAACGACCTGTTTGCGGTCATCGTCTTTCTCGCTGCTGCGGCGACCGATCTTCTGGACGGGTATCTGGCGCGGAGATGGAGACAGGTGACCACGGTCGGGACGTTGCTCGATCCGATCGCAGACAAGCTTCTGATCTCCGCGGCGCTGATTTCGCTGGTCGAAATCCGGCTGTTGCCGGCGTGGCTGGTGATCGTGATCATCAGCCGGGAGTTTGCGGTCTCGGGGCTGCGCAGCATCGCCGCAGCCGAGGGATTCACGATCAAGGCGGGCGAGCTTGGGAAGACCAAGATGCTGTTTCAAGTCTTCGGCGTGATGCTGGTGATGCTGTCGATTCGGTGGTCTGCGCTGCGGCCTTACGCGCTGGCTGCGATGTGGGCCGTGGTGCTGTTCGCGTTGGCGTCGGCGGTCGACTACTTCCGGATGTTTTGGCGCAAAGTGGACACCAGCATCAAGCTTCGGCGGCGGCGCGAGTTAATCGAGATGGAGAGATACAAGCGGCGGCAGCAGAAGGCGGCGCGTGTGCGGGATAGGCAATCGCAGGCCGGAGAGACCGCTTCTATTCGCCGTTCTGGATAAACGGCGTCAGAAACAGGTGCGCGACCGGGGAAGGCGCGGTCTCGAGCGTCTCATAACCGTTCTTGGTGAAGATCACCGTGCGGACCTGACCGCGCGGCCCGAGACTGCCGATCTCTTTCCCGTTGAAGACCACGTTCAGGGCGCCTGCATCGCCGGCGCGAATGCGGGCCACCTGGCGGCCTTCGAGGATCTTGGTTTGATCGGGCTCTAAGAATCCATTGAAGGTTTGCACGCCGTCGGCCATGATAGAGAGCCAACTGCGTTCGATGGCGGAGAGTTGCAGATGGACTGCGACGGATGCATTGGCAGGCGGCCGAATGGGAGCTTCGGAAATTTGCGAAGGGTCTGTTATCCTCGGCGAGCTCGGCTGGGCAGCATGTTGCGTGGCCAGTTGCAACACTCCGGAAATTTTCGACTGCCACTGGGGCCGGAAATTTTCCCAGAGGTCATTGAAACTTGAGCATGCAACCAGCATGACCATGAGTGAAGTGAGCGAATACAGCCAGCGCAGCTTCTTGGGGCGTTTGGGGTGCAAGGCGGGAACTTTAGGGTTGGGCGAGGTGAGTTCGGCTTGGCCGGGCATCAGCGGCTGAGGTATCCCGCTAGTGACGCTCTCGACGCCGGATGCTAACTCGCGATAGTCGATTTTGACGTGCTGTGCGAACTGCCGCACGAAACTCTTGTAAAAGAAAGCCGAGTTAAAGGGCTTGAGATCGTCGTTTTCAAGAGCTTGGAGATTACGGACGCTGATGCGCGTCCTGGCGCTGATCTCCTCTAGCGCAATCCCGAGTTGCATGCGGGCGGCGCGGAGTTTCTGTCCGACGGACTCCATAAAATCCTGGGGCGAACTGTTTAGTGCAAAGCTATAATATCAAGGACTTTCCTATGCGCCTTCGCTTTGGGAAGGGAGTATTGTATTCCCTAGCCGGAGGCCAATTCACATCGGAAAAACCCTTGATGTGTCTAACTAATCGGCTTTGTTCCCCGCATTCTTTAGTTCGCCCTTCCCTTTTAGTAGTGGCGCTTGCGTGTGCTGTTTGCTCCCTTTGTTTGCAAGCTTTGGCGGCAAACGGGCCATTTTCTGGCGCGGCCGCGCTCGATTTCACACGCCGGGCGACCGCCTTTGGTGAACGGGCATCAGGTTCGGATGCCATCGTACATTTGCGCGAGTGGATCGTTTCGGGATTGAGACCGCTTGGCGGTGAAATCAAGCTGGATTCCTTTCAGGCGGAAACACCCACCGGCCCGGTTCCGATGGCAAATATTATCGTGAAATTCCCTGGAACTTCGGGTAAGGCGGTGGTGGTGGTTACGGGGCATTACGATACGAAACGCATCCCGATGGTGCACTTTGTGGGCGCTAACGATGCCGGGTCATCGACGGGGTTCCTGATGGAACTGGCGCGAGTTGTGGCGCGAATCAAACATCCCGACGACATCTATATCGTTTTCTTCGATGGCGAGGAGGCGGTGGTGAATTGGACGGCGACGGATAGTGTTTACGGGAGCCGGCATTTGGCTGGGAAGTGGGCGGGGGATGGAACGCTCGGGCGAATCAAGGCTTTGATCAATATCGACATGATCGGCGATAAGGATCTCGAAATCAACGACGATGAATATTCTTCGGAGTCGCTACGCGAGATGGTGTGGAAGATCGCGGACCAGCTTGGCGACGGGAAGTATTTCCTGCACAACCCCGGCGGGATTGAAGATGACCACAAGCCGTTCATCGATGCGGGCGTAAACGCGATCGATATCATCGATCTCGATTACGGGCCGAACAATTCGTATTGGCACACCGCGCAGGACACGATGGACAAGCTCAACGCGCACAGCTTCCAGGTAGTCGGGGACGTGGTCGTGGAGTTAGTGAAGCAACTGGAGCAGTGACCGGGCTAGTGTTTCGCGGAGGCGCGCTGATTTGCGGGGGCGGACGGGTGCAGCTCGGCGTCTAAGATTGGCTTCAGCGAAGTTTCGAGCAGCGGGCCGTTGTAGCGCTTGCCATTGATAAAAATGGTCGGGGTGCCTTGGACGCCGGCGCGGTCGCCATCCTGAATGTCGCGAATCACGGTTTCGCGGGTTTCGGTGGAACCCAGATCCGCCTCAAAGCGCTTCATATCGAGCCCGCTTTTTTGGGCCAGCGCGATGAGCGTGGGGCGCGAGAGGTCACGGCTGCCGAACATGGCATTGTACATGGGCCAGAACTTGCCTTGTTTGTGAGCGGCGACGGCGGCGTCGGCGGCGAGCTCGGCCTGAGCGTGCATCTCAAGCGGATATTCTTTGAAGATCAGCCTCACCTGCGTGGGATAGGCGCGGAGAATGGCGCCGATTTCCGGGAAAGCGGCAATGCAATACGGGCATTGGAAATCGGAGAATTCGACCAGCGTAATGGACGCATTTGAGGGACCTAGCGCGGGCGCGCCAGCGGTGGGAATCGAAACAGGATCATCCAGCAACTTGGTGGGCTGGACGTGCGCCCAGTTGGAGGCTTGGGCGGCCTTTATCGCGTCGGCTTCGCTCTCGCCCTGACGAACGGCAGCGATAATTACTTCCCCGAGACCTCGACTGTAGGAGCAGTTCGGGTCCACCATGCGGCATTCGGCGAGTTTCATGTTGCATCCGCAGGAGCAGCCCTGCTCGCGCAGAATCTTCAGCACGGTCGCTTTTTGAGCCGAGTTGAGGCTGCCGAAATCGACGCCGGGAAGGGAATCGGCGGTCTTCCAATCCTGCGCAAGCAACGCGCACGCGGCGAGCAGACACAATCCTGCCGAGCGCAGGAGCAGGGACTTCATACAAGTTCATTGTAGAGGAGAGAGATAAACTGGCAGCGTTACCGGATTCCCGGAAGATTGTCCAACGAGAGGGACCAACGCCGTGTCAACAACCGCCGCTCAGACCATTACAGAACAGCAAACCTTAGAAGAAGTCTGCATTAATACGATCCGCTTTTTATCGGCCGACGCCGTGCAGAACGCCAACTCCGGACATCCCGGGATGCCGATGGGGGCAGCCGCTATGGCGTACACGCTGTGGACGAAATTTCTGAAATTCAATCCGAAGGATCCGAATTGGTTCGACCGGGACCGCTTTGTGCTCTCCGCTGGGCACGGCTCGATGTTGCTGTACAGCTTGCTGTATCTGACTGGCTACGATCTTTCGCTCGACGAGCTGAAGCATTTTCGAAAATGGGGCAGCAAGACTCCGGGGCATCCGGAGCGTGGGCACACAGTCGGGGTGGAAGTAGCGACGGGACCGCTGGGGCAAGGATTCGGCAATGCGGTGGGATTGGCGATTGCGGAAGCGTGGTTTGCGGCGCGGTTCAATAAGCCGGGTCACACGATTGTCGACCACTACACGTACGGCATTTGCGGCGACGGCGATTTGATGGAAGGCGTGAGCCAGGAGGCGGCATCGCTCGCGGGGCATTTGCAACTGGGCAAGCTGATCTTTCTTTACGATCACAACCATATTTCGCTCGCCGGGCAGACCAGCCTGACGTTTACCGAGGATGTCGGCAAGCGATTCGAGGCATACGGCTGGCATACGCGCCACGTTCACGCGGGCAACGATACGGAAGAGATCGCGAAAGCGATTGAGGAAGCGCGGGCGGAGCATCGGCGGCCGTCATTGATTCTTGTGCGTACGCATATTGGGTACGGCAGCCCGAAGAAGCAGGACACGTTTGAGGCGCACGGGAATCCGCTGGGCGAAGACGAACTGCAGGCGGCGAAGAAGGCGCTCGGCTGGCCGACGATGGACAAATTTTACCTGCCTGAGGATGCGGTCAAGTTTTTCCGCGAGGCGGGCGGGAAAGGTGGCCAAAGAGAGCAGGATTGGCAGCGGCGATTTGACGCATACAAGAAAGCATTTCCGAAGGAAGCGGCAGAGCTGGAGCAAATGCTGAGCGGGAAATTGCCGGAAAACTGGGGCGCGGATCTGCCGAAGTGGAAACCCGAGGACAAGCCGCTTGCGACGCGCGCGGCGGGAGGGCAAGCGATGAATGCGCTCGCCAAGCACCTACCGAATCTCATGGGCGGATCGGCGGATTTGAATCCTTCGACGAACACGGCGCTCAAAGGGGAAGGCGATTTCCAACCGCCGGAATCGGGCGGACCGGCGGCGCAAGGCGCAGTGGGCGGAATCTGGGGATATGCGGGCCGGAACGTCGCGTTTGGCGTGCGCGAACACGCGATGGGCGCAGCGGTCAACGGCATGGCTGCGCATGGCGGATTGCTTCCATTCAGCGCGACTTTTCTGGTGTTCTCCGATTACATGAAGCCTTCGATAAGGCTGGGCGCGCTGAGCCGCCTCAAGGCCTTTTACGTATTCACGCACGATAGCGTGGCAGTGGGCGAAGACGGACCGACGCACGAACCGATCGAGCACCTGGCCGGGTTGCGCGCCATTCCGGGGCTGAACGTGATGCGACCTGCCGATGCGAACGAAACGGCGGAATCATGGGCGGTTGCGATCCAACATAACGGTCCGACTTTGTTTGCGCTCACGAGACAGCACGTGCCGGTTCTCGACCGCAGCAAGGCCAAAAATGGGGATGTTTCGAAGGGCGCTTATATCATTTCCGAGGCGGAAGGCGGAGCGCCGGACGTAATTCTTATCGGAAGCGGCTCAGAAGTTTCGCTGTGCATGAAAGCGCAGGAAAAGCTGAAGGGATACAACATCAAAGCGCGCGTGGTGAGCATACCGAGCTGGTATCTTTTCGAAAAGCAGGACGACGCCTATCGCGAGAGCGTACTTCCGAAGAGCCTGAAAAAGCGGGTTACGGTGGAAGCGGCGTGCACTTACGGCTGGGAGAAATGGGCAGGCGACGAAGGCATCATGATCGGGATCGATCATTACGGGGCATCGGCGCCGGGTGACGAGATCATGAAGCATTTCGGGATGACTTCGGAGCATGTGACCTCGGCTGCGCTGCGGTTGATGGGCAGGAACGAAGAAGCGGACAAAGAATACGGCAGCGACACGACCAACGTGGCACCTACTTCTCCGCACGAAGGGCACTCGTAAGCGGCGATCCGTTGACGCGATGCGGCTAGCGAACGGGCATCAGCGGCTTTGGCGCGTACGAATTTCTTAAATGTCCGTAGATGACCTTGCAGATTGCGATTACCGGGATGGAGAAAAACATTCCCGGCACGCCCGCTAAACGCTCGCCCGCAAGCACGCCAAACAGAACCAGGAGCGGGTGAATCTCGACACCCGCGCTCATCAGGTATGGATTGAGTATGTAGTCCTGAAAGACGCGATAACAGGCGAAGAAGAGAGCGATCCAGAGCAGCCCGCCTGAACCCGTCACAGCCGCCACGATGAGAATCATCACCAGCGCGGCGACGGGGCCGAACACCGGAATAAACTCGAGCACACCAGCGATGCCGGCGAGCAGAAGCTCATAGGGATAGCGCATGAGACTCAGGAAAATTGCCCAGGCGCTGAATGAGGCAATGGCCAAGATCACGAGGGCGCGGATGTAACTGCGCAACGCGGCATGCACGTCGTCGAGGATCAGTTTAAGGGTTCTTCGATCGCTGCGACTCTCGACCGAACCAATCAGGCTCGAGCGAATGTCGCGCGCATCCTTGATGAAGAAGAAAGCGAGAATCGGGACGAGAATCGCGGGCAACACATATCCCAGTCCGGACAAGATGCGCGTGCCGGCCTGCTGAAGCAGCGGCACCAGGCTCGCTTCAAGCGTATTCGCTTCGCGCTTGGCGGCTGCGATGATCTGATCCCGCATGGGATCCAAGAAGTGCGGAATCGGAATGTTTGAGATCGCTCCGCCGGTTACTAATTTGGGCAAACTCGTTAACAGATTGGTGGCCTCTTGTGCAATTGTCGGTATCACTGCGAAGCCGATTCCGACGAGAGCGCCGATGAGCAGAACATAGACGACGGTCAGCGCCAGCGTTCGGCGCTTAGCGATGAAGCGTTCTACCAGAACGACGATGGGCGAAAGCATGTAGGCGAAGAAGATGGCGAGCGCGAAGAGCACCAGCGTTTCGCGGATGAAATAGATCAAAGCGAGCAGCAGGCCAAATAAAAAGATGGTCCAAACGATGCGCAGGGCGCGATCGTCGATCCCCAACATGACTGTTAGACTAACAGGTGCTTACAGTCTCTCGAAACGTTGTCGGGTGGGCATCGAATTGAGCATCGAATGAAGGGTTCTGCGCGGAACATGCGGCTGCTTGCCGCGGAACTGCACGAGCTTGAGCAGGGGCTCCGCTCGGGCGGCGGAGCGAAAAAGATTGAGAAGCAGCATCGGGACGGTAAGTGGACCGCGCGCGAGCGCATCGATCACCTGATTGACGGCGGGACGCGCTTTCTCGAAATTGGGTTGCTGATCGCATACGACCAATATGACGGCCAAGCGCCGTCGGCGGGCGTTGTTACGGGGCTCGCGCAGATTGAAGAGCGGCCGGCGGTGATTGTGGCCAACGATGCAACCGTCAAAGCCGGCGCGTGGTGGCCGGAAACCATCACCAAAATTCTGCGCGCCCAGGAAATCGCGATGCGGAATCGTACGCCGATTGTGTACCTGGTGGATTCGGCAGGGGTGAATCTGCCGCTGCAGGACGGCATTTTCCCCGGCCAATATGGCGCGGCGCGGATTTTCTATTACAACTCGCTCATGAGGCGGCGGCTGCGGATTCCGCAGATTGCGGCGGTGATGGGGCCTTGTATCGCGGGCGGGGCGTACCTGCCGGCGTTGAGCGACGTGATCATCATGGTCGAGAAAGTCAGTTTTATGGGGCTCGGCGGACCCAACCTGGTAAAGGGCGCGGTGGGACAGGTGACCGATGCCGAGACACTTGGCGGAGCACAGATGCACACCACGCTGAGCGGAGTGGCGCACTACCGGGCGCCTGACGATGCGGGCTGCCTCGAGATGATCCGGCAGCAGTTCCGGCAATTGCCCGTGGCCGCGCAACGAGCGCAAGGGTCGCCACCGCGGCTGAATGCGGAAGGGCTTTACGATGTGCTGCCGGCCGATCATCGATTGCCGTATCGCATGGAAGATCTGCTCGACTGCATTTTGGACAGCGACGGATTTCTTGAATTTCAGCCCGACTATGCTCCCGAATTTTTATGCGCGACGGCGCGTCTGAACGGGCGGAACATCGGGGTAATCGCAAACCGGCGCGGGTTTCTCAAAACGCAGACCGGCTCGCGGATTGGCGGCATCGTCTATACGGAAAGCGCGCGCAAGGTCTCCTACTTCGTCGAAAACGCAGAGCGGCATCGATTGCCGCTGCTGTATGTGCAGGATGTCTCGGGGTTCATGGTGGGCGTGGAAGCCGAGACGGAGGGAATCATACGCGCGGGCGCTGAAATGGTGGAGAGCATGGCTTGCGCCACGGTGCCCAAGATCGTTCTTACGGTGAATCATGCGAGCGGGGCTGGTTACTATGCCATGGCTGGGCAGGGATTCGATCCAAACTTCACGTTCAGTTGGCCCAGTGCGCGAATCGGGGTGATGGAAGGCGATTCCGCTGTTCAAGCCATCTACGGCCCTGAGCTGGAGAAGCTGAAATCGTCCAAGCAAACGATTCCGAAAGAGCTGGAAGCGAAGATTGCGCAGACTCGGGCGGATTACGAGCGTTGGCTGGATGCGAAATATGCTGCGGCGCGCGGGCATTGCGATGCGATTATCGATCCGGCCGATACACGGGAGGTTCTGGATTTCGCGTTCTCTGTTGCGTGCGCGAACGAGAAGCCGGCGCATCTGCCGCTCGAAATTCTGGCTCCGTCGAGCAACAGACAAGAGAGCAGTCCCGCGGAGGTCGTCTGAAAGAAATATCGGTCCATCTGAAGCACCGTGTTCTGTGCATCACGCTAAACCGTCCCGAGAAACGTAACGCGTTGACGTTTGCGATGTGCTCGGAGATCTCGCAAGCGGTCGAATCGGTGCAGCAGCGCGAGGACGTGGGCGCCGTTTTGATTCATGCGGCCGGGCAGGTGTTCTGCGCAGGCATGGATCTGGATGAAGCGAGGCATCCGGATCGTCCCGATTTGACTGAGGCGCACGAAAAGCTGTTTACCATGGGGATCACTTCGATGAAGCCGATCGTGATATGCGTGAACGGTCCGGCTTTGGGCGGCGGCCTAGGCCTGGTCGCGCAGGGGCACGTGGTGATGGCGGCCGAGACTGCTGTTTTCGGGTTGCCGGAAATTCGAATCGGCCTGTGGCCGTTTCTCGTGTATCGAGCTGTGGAAGCCGCTCTTGGCGCGCGCCGGGCGCTCGAACTCAGTCTGGTGGGGCGCATGTTTCAAGCTCCGGAAGCGGAGCAGTGGGGACTTGTGCATCAACTCTGCCCTGCAGCGGAAGTGTGTGATCGTGCGCATGCTTTGGCGCGAGACATCGCAAAGGCAAGCCCAAGAGCCATGGCAGCGGGAATGCGTTATTTCCAAGGATCGCGGGGCAAGTCGGCGGAGGAAGCAGGAAAACTGGCCGCGACGTTGCGAAGCGAGCTGATGGAAAGCGGCGATTTCCAGGAAGGAACCGCGGCATTCAAAGAAAAACGCGAGCCGCGTTGGCCCAGCATGCCGCAGGACTTTTACCACCGTTCGTGAAGCTGCTGTTGCTGTTTATCCTTACCGGCGGGATTCGCGCGGACGCCGGGACTGCAACGTTTTATAAGGACGTGCTGCCGATTCTTCAGCAGCGCTGCCAATCCTGCCATCGAGCCGGGGAAATGGCCCCGATGGCGCTCGAAACGTACGCGCAGGTCCGGCCATTCGCAAACGCGATTCGAGAAGTCGCGCAGAAGAGAACGATGCCACCGTGGTTTGCCGACCCCTGTTGCGGGCGTTTTTCGAACGATCCTTCACTAACGGAACAGCAAATTCAAATTTTGTGTGACTGGGCGGATGAGCACGCAGCAGCCGGCAATCCGCACGATGCTCCGCCTCCGGTGCATTGGACCGCGGGTTGGAACATCGACGAACCCGACGTGGTGCTTCGGATGCCGAAGCCGAAGGCGATTCCCGCGTCCGGCGATGTGCCGTATCAATACATCATTATTCCGACGCACTTCAAAGAAGACCGTTGGGTGCGGATGTCCGAGATTCGACCGAGTAATCGGATGGTGGTGCATCACGCGGTGGCCTATATTCGCGATCCGGTATCCTCTTGGCTGCGCGGCGCGCCGATTGGCGTTCCTTTCAGCGCGGACGATTTGCCTACGGAAACGCTGCGGCGTCAGGCGATGTGGACCACGAGCGACATTCTGCTAGTCTATGCGCCCGGAAGCCTGCCGGATCAGTGGCCTAGTGATTTCGCGAAGCTTGTGCCAGCCGGGTCTGACATCGTTCTACAGATGCACTACAGGACACACGGGCACGCGACGGAAGATCAGACGAGTATCGGACTTGTGTTCTCGAAAGCGCCGCCGCGCAAGCGCGTTCTTACTCTGCAATTGACGAATGACCGGTTTCTCATCCCACCGGGCGATCCGGATCATCGCGTGGAGGTGCGCGGCAGTTTACCCAACGACGCGCTGCTGCTGAGCTTTTTTCCGCACATGCATCTTCGCGGAAAGAGCTTCGAATACAACATTCTCGAGCCTGGTGGGCGCGTTCGGACGTTACTGCGCATTCCTCATTATGATTTCTACTGGCAGCTGAGTTATCGACTGGCCGATCCGATTGCGCTGAAAGCCGGCACTGTGTTGCAAGCGGTCGCGACCTTCGATAACTCGAAGAACAACCCGCATAATCCCGACCCCGATTCAGCGGTGACGTGGGGCGAGCAAACGTGGGCCGAGATGATGGTCGGTTTCTTCGATGTAGCGGTCGATCCGTCGATTGACAAGCAGCGATTTTTTATGCGGGCTAGAACTGCGCAGCAGTTCTCTATTCAGGGAGGAACTGTTCGCACTCGAACGAGCGGCGAACCACACCCCTGATCTCTTCGAGGGATCGAAGATCGGCGGTTCCGAGCGCCTGGCCGAGCGCATTGCCTGCGGCGGTCGCCTCCGCGGGTCCCGCGACGACGCGCCGGCCCGTAACATTCGCCGTGAATTGATTCAGCAGCTTGTTGCGCGATCCGCCGCCAACGACGTGAATGACTTCGATTGACCGGCCGGTCAGCTTCTCGAGGGATTCGAGCACTTGTTTGTATCGAGCAGCGAGGCTTTGCAGAACAACGCGAACGATCTCGCCGGGACGTTGTGGAATCTGCTGCTGGGTTTGGCGGCAGTATTCGCAAATCAAGCGCGGATAATTGCCCGGAGATGTGAATTCGTCGAGGTCGATGATTGTTTCCGAGTTTTTGGCAGCCGCCGCTTGTTCCATCAGCTCCGCATATGTCAGATCCTGCCCTTCACGCGCCCATGCGCGCCGGCACTCCTGCAGGACCCAAAGCCCGGGAATATTTTTCAAAAAGCGGATAGTGTGCTCGACACCCACTTCGTTCGTGAAATTTGCCTCGAGAGCGGCTTCGTTGATCACCGGCTCATTCAACTCGACTCCCATCAGCGACCAAGTGCCGGAGCTGATGTAGCACCAGTTGTTTCCATCCTCGGCAGGCACTGCGGTGACGGCCGAAGCGGTGTCGTGCGAAGCGGTCGCAAACACCGGCGTGCTGTGTTCGGAAACGTAAGGCTGGAGTGCACCAAGCTCCACGCCGGGTTCGATCAATTTGCACAAGAAACTCGCGCCAATGCCGATTTTGCGAAGCATATCGGTCGCGAAGCATCTTTTCACGGGATCGTAAAACTGCGACGTGCTGGCAATGGTACGCTCCGATGCGCAGGTGCCGGTCAGAAAGTAGTTAAACAGGTCAGGCATGAACAAAAGCTTCGATGCCGAATCCAGCATCTGAGGAGAATCGCGCCGTACCGTCCAAAGCTGGTACAGCGAGTTGATGTTCATGAACTGAACGCCGGTTTGGCGGAAGATCTCGTCGCGCGGCACCGTTTTGAAGACTTGCTCGGGGACACCGGCAGTTCGAGGATCGCGATAGTGCCGAGGATTATCGAGCAACGCGCCATGCTCGCCGATAAGAGCGAAATCGACGCCCCAGGTATCGACGGCGATTCCGTCGAGTTTGTCTGACTGTTTGGCTGCGATGCGAATGCCTTCGCAGATCTCATGAAATAGCCGCAGCGTGTCCCAATACAAGCCGGTCGGCAATGCGACGGGAATGTTTGGAAACCGATGCAGCTCGTTCAGCGCGAGGCGGCCTGCATCGAGCTGCGCCAGAATGGCTCGGCCGCTCTCGGCCCCAAGATCCAATGCGAGGAAACGTCGCGTCATGGCGTGATCGCAAGCAGCGAGTATATCGCTCGAAGGGATTGAAGATTCGGCGGCGTGGCGGTGCTCCATTAAGTGCGGAGAGCCGCCTTATTTGGTGGGCGCTATAGGACTCGAACCTATGACCTCGTGCGTGTGAAGCACGCGCTCTAACCAGCTGAGCTAAGCGCCCGACGAGCGGAGCAACTTCAATTCTAAACCAGCCGCTCAGGCCCCAAACCCGTGCTATGCGACCCTAGCTCCATGCGTCACCCGCGATTTCACGTGCTGTTCAGCGATATCGGTGGCGTTCTCGGCACAAACGGTTGGGATGCGCCGCTGCGCCGCAAAGTCGCCGCGCGATTCGGTATCGACCTCGATGAGATTGAACCGCGGCATCATCTGATCTTCGATAGTTATGAGCGCGGCCATTTCTCTTTCGAAGAGTATTTGCGCTATGTGTTCTTCGCCTCGCCTCGTTCGTGCACCCTGGAAGAAATTCGCGACTTCACGTACGATCAGTCCGTCGCGTGGCCCGAGAACATCGAGTTCTTCAAGCGTTTGAGGCAGGCCAACGGCTTGAAACTCGCCCTCATCAGTAACGAAGGCCGCGGCATTACCGAACATAGGGTCGGCAAGTTCCGGTTGCGCGAGCTTGCCGATTTTATGGTCATCTCACACTGCGTGCGCCTCCGAAAACCCGATCCCGAGATCTGGCGTCTGGCCTTGAATTTAGCTCAAGTAACACCTGACGAATCGATCTATATAGACGATCGCGAGATGTTCGCAACCCTTGCTGCAGAGTTAGGATTCACCGCCATCCATCATGTATCGCTTGAGGCAACGCGGCAGCGTTTCCAGGAACTCGGATTGGCTTTGGATTAAAGTGTTACTTCAGGTGCTTGTTGGCTTCGTCCCAGTTCACCACGTTCCACCAAGCCGCAACGTATTCGGGCCGCCGGTTCTGATATTTCAGGTAATACGCGTGCTCCCAGACGTCCAGCCCCAAGATCGGCTGCTTGCCTTCCATGAGCGGGCTGTCCTGATTCGCCGTAGACGTAATCTCAAATTTTCCGCCGCTCTTCACCAGCCAGGCCCAACCCGATCCGAACCGGCCCGCTGCCGCCGCGTTGAATTTCTCTTTGAAGCTCTCAAAGCCGCCAAAGTTCGATTCGATCACGCTCGCAATCTCGCCGCTCGGGCCCTTGCCGTCGTTCTTCTTCAACAAAGGCCAAAAAAACGAGTGATTCGCGTGGCCGCCGCCATTGTTGCGAACCGCCGTCTTAATCGCCTCCGGAACGGCGGCCAAATTGTTCTTGAGCAGATCTTCGACCGACTTGTTCTGCAATTCGGGCGCGGATTCAAGCGCTTTGTTCAAGTTCGTAACGTACGCGCCATGATGCTTGTCGTGATGAATCTCCATCGTTGTCTTATCGATGTACGGCTCTAAAGCATCGGCAGAGTAGGGAAGTGGTGGAAGTGTAAATGCCATTTGTGTTCTCCAGTTAAATTTTGTAGACAGTTGTCCCAGCAACTACTGTTTCGATGACTCTGAGCGAGCTTTTGATCTCGTCCCATTCAAATCGAACCAGATCGGCCTTCTCGCCCGGCGTCAACCCGCGCTGCCGCCCAGCGATTCGCGCCACTCGCGCGGGATGCGATGTAGCCATCGCAAGAGCGTGCGGTAGTGAAATTCCGCCCAAACGAACGCTATTCGCAATAGCGTGATCCATTTGCAATGCCGAACCCGCCAGACGATCACTGCCGCGCATCCTCACGCTTCCGTCAGACCGCAGCTCGACGTCCACTTGGCCCAGCTTGTACGGTCCCGGCGTGCACATTGCGGGCATGACCGCATCGGTCACCAAAACCGCCCGCTCGATTCCTTTCGCACGCACCGCAGCGTGGAAAAAAGCGCCCGGGATGTGTATGCCATCCAAGATAAAGCTTGCCGTCAACCGATCCTCTGCAAGCTGGTCCCAAATATAGTTCTGCGTCTTCGGCAATGTAGGATGCGCGGCATTACCCAAATGAGTAGACATAGTTGCACCTGCATCCACAGCCGCTCGAATCTGCTCCGCGTTCGCCTTGGTGTGACCGATGCTCGCTACCACGCCCGACCGTACTAGCTCCTTTATATAGGTTGGCGTCTGCTCCCATTCGGGCGACACTGTGACAAGACGGACATTGCCATCAGCCGCTTCTTGCCAGCGTTTGAACTCTTCGATATCGGGCGGACGGATGTGCTCGAGCGGATGCGCGCCGCGCGGCCCGCTTTCCGGCGAAATATGCGGTCCTTCGACGTGGAATGCTTCCATAGCGTGCGATTCCGCCATGCCATTGCGGCGCAATTCGTCCTTCGCCGAGCGAAGATTGCCCAAAGCGCCCGTGATCCGCTCTTCGGAACCGGTAATCACCGTGGCGAAGAACCGCGTGACCCCTGTCGTGAACATGGTTCGAATCGAGCGCGCAATCTCTTCATGCGCGGCAGCCGGATCGTTGTAATCGACGCCCGCAAACCCGTTCACTTGTACGTCGATGAAACCCGGCGCGATCATCTCCTGCGTCTGGGGCGGCGTGATCAGCTCATCTGCCGCTTCGATCAAGTCGCCATATTCGATCTGCAAGATCGAAGACGTGCCCGGAACGACGCCGATGCAAGATTTCGCGCGACGCATCGTAGCGCTTGTGTCCCTCATCCGAAAATTGTCCTCAGTTTTTGCACAGCTCCTACGGTCGTGTGCGCTCGCATCTCAAACTCCCGCTGTGAGATAAGAAATGTGGAAAACCCGAACGGCAAAGTGCGAAATTTCTGGCGTTACTCACGCGTCCGGAGGTATAAATTCCAATAGATCCGGCGCGGGTGCCAGATCGGCAGGTAATCTCGGGGGAGGTGACTGCGGATTCGGCTCTCGCGTCAAGGATTAACGAGATTGGGCGGGCGGAAGCTAGCCCAAAACACGGGGCAGGAATCAGGTCATCCGGCTGTACGGCTGGAGCTGATCGGTTCCTGCCCTGAACGTTTTTCAGCACGTCTTCGACGCAGCGTTTCGGCCTAGGCCGGCACTTCTTCGGCTTCACGGACGCCGCTCACAGGCGTGAGCCAGCCGAACTCGTCTTTGGTCCGGCCCTTGACGACTTCGAAGAATCGCCGCTGAATTCTTTCGGTGATCGGATCCGCGATGCCCGGCGCCGACAGGAATGCGGTCCACGCTGCGGATCGGCGTCACCTCGGCCGCGGTGCCCGTGAAAAATAGCTCGTCGGCGATATACAGCAACTCGCGCGGAATAATCGTTTCAACGATCGGAATTCCAAGCTGTCCGGCAATCTTGACGATCGTATCCCGTGTGATACCCGGAAGCACGGATGCCCCAAGCGGCGGCGTCACCAGCTTCCCGTCGCGAATCACAAACAGGTTCTCGCCCGATCCTTCGCTGACGTATCCCGCATCATCCAGCGCAATTCCTTCCGCGTATCCGTTCACCGCAGCCTCCATGCGAATCAGTTGCGAGTTCATGTAATTGGCGCCGGCCTTGGAGAGCGCAGGCAGGGTATTGGGCGCGATGCGCGTCCAGGAAGAGACGCACACATCCACTCCGTCCTCGACCGCTTCATGGCCCAGATACTGGCCCCATGGATAGCAGGCCATATACGTCTCAATCGGATTGTTGTTGGGCAACACGCCGACTCCGCCATAACCGCGCAGTGCAATCGGCCGTATATAACAAGGAGTGACCTTGTTTTCGCGGACCAAGTCCACCATCGCCTGCGTCAACTCGTCGGCTGAGTAAGGGATGTCCATGCGGTAGATCTTGGCCGAATCCAACATTCGCCGGGCATGGTCGCGGGCGCGAAAAATCGCCGGCCCGTGTTCGGTCTCGTAGCATCGCACGCCTTCAAACACCGAACTGCCATAGCTCACCACGTGCGAAAGCACATGGATCTTCGCGTCGTCCCACGCGATGAAACGGCCGTTATGCCAGATCTTTTCCGTCGCGTTCACCATGACGTTATTCTAGCGGAGCGAAGGGCCTGCGGATAGTGAGCGGTGGGCTTGCGCGCCGTGTACGAGTGCGTCTCCACAATTCGACACCTGAGCGAGAGACAGATGCGTATCATGATAATCGGCATGTCGCAGCAGACACTCAAAATCCTCGCAACCCTGCTGTTCGGGATTCTGCTCTCAGGCACTGCCGTACTTGCACAGCGCGAGAGTTTGCATCAGCGCTTCAGTACCGTGCTGGCGCAGCACGGTATTGTGGGCGGCGGAATCGCCATCGTACACGGGCAGCAGCCGGCAACAGAGTTTTTCTTCGGCGTGATGCGTAGCGGCACGTATCGGCGCGTCGACAGCGAAACCTCGTATAACTGGGCATCGATCACTAAGACCATGACGGCGATCGCGGTCATGCAGCTGCGCGATCGCGGCAAGCTCTCGCTTGACGATCCCGCGGTCCGCTATGTGCCGGAGTTACGGCAGGTTCACGACGATTTCGGGCCGATCGATGCGATCACGATTCGCGACCTGCTTACGCACAGTGCGGGCTTTCGTAATCCTACGTGGCCGTGGGATTGCGATGATGCAACAAACTGCGGCTGGCAACCGTTTGAGCCGACGCAGTGGGCGCAGATCGCCGCGATGCTGCCCTATACGCATGTAGCGTTCAGTCCGGGCACACAGTGGAGCTATTCCAACCTCGGGTATGTCTTTCTCGGCCAGATCATCGAGCGGCTCACAGGCGACGATTACGAGGTCTACATCGATAAAAATATTCTGATGCCTCTCAGCATGACGAGGAGCTACTTCGATCGCTCTCCGTATTTTCTGGAGTCGCATGTCTCGGCTAGTTATCTGCGCGCCCGAGACAAGCTGACCGAGCAGCCATTTGATTTCGATTCGGGAATCACGACCTCAAACAGCGGCCTCAAGGCTCCCATAACCGATATGGTGAAGTATGTGCGTTTCCTCCTGGGCGATCCTGCCAACCCCGTCTACGACTTCGTTTTGAAGCGTAGCTCTCTTGAGGAAGCTTGGACCGGTGTGCTGCCCGTTGCGCAGCAAGAGAAGACCGCCTATACGACGGATGCGCCGAAAATGGGCCTAGGCTTCTTTCTGCTTAATCTCAACGGGCACCGCTACGTGTACCACGACGGCGACCAGGGCGGATTTTCGTCCGAGATCTTCATCGACCCTGCGCGCCACGCGGCTGGCATTCTCGCGGTGAACACGACGGATACGGGAACGCCCGCGACCTCGGCTGCGCTGCATCCTCAGTCCAACACCGAGCCGGAGCCCGGCAGCGATCTGCGCCTCACATTGCGTCAGGAACTGATCGAGCATGTGTTTCCTTCATTTGCGGGCCAGAACGCATCGGGCAGGTAGCCCAGAGCTTCTATTTAGAACCGGCGCTCATGCCGGGTCGAGCGAATGATGTTGATGTTCGAGGTACATCTGATCAATTCGTCGTTAAGTTCGCAAAAGGTAGTTTCCTTGGAAATCGGAGCAACCCGAACGAACTTAGGGCCGATAACAGATATTATGTAAACCTACACGGTATAAATATACTTGACACACCCACTGATTTAGTGGATACTTGAGACATGGGACGGCCAAGGACATTGATGGAAGCGATTCGGCAGTATAAGGATGCCGAGAACGCGCTATCTGAAGTGGCGGATAGCCGCTGGCCGGAAAAGGTCGTTTGCCAACACTGCGGCGCTGATTCCCCGATGTTCCTGAAGACCCGGAAGATTTGGAAGTGCAAGAAATGCCGGAAACAGTTTTCGGTCAAAGCGGGAACCGTGTTCGAAGATTCTGCGATCCCGCTGGACAAGTGGCTGACCGCTGTTTGGCTGGTAGCCAATTGCAAGAACGGCATTTCCAGCTATGAGATTATGCGCGACCTCGGCGTTACCCAGAAGACCGCGTGGTTCATGCTTCACCGCATCCGGCTCGCTATGCAGGACGACAAAAAAGGTGGCAAGCTAAAGGGCGAAGTCGAGATTGACGAGACCTTCATCGGCGGCAAAGCGCGGAACATGCACATGTTGGCGAAGGCGAAAAAGCTTTGCGGCAAGACTGGCGGCGCGGTCGGTAAGGTGGGCGTCCAGGGGATGTTAGAGCGCGGCGGAAGGATTCGCACCGCCGTAATCGAAGACAGCACCATTCAGAGCGTAGTTCCGAATGTCGAGGAGAACGTCGAGAGAGGCTCCCACGTCTTTACCGACGAACTCCGAGCATATTTCGGGCTTGGTTCCGACTATGAGCACGATGTTATCAACCACGCCGAAATGTACGTCAATGGCCAGATTCACACGAATGGCCTAGAGAACTTCTGGGCGCTCCTGAAGCGCGGTTTAGCTGGAACCTACGTGAGCGTCGAACCGTTTCACCTGTTCCGCTATGTGGATGAGCAAGCGTTCCGATACAACCACCGGAGAGACGAAACCGGCGTTCCGCTGGGCGATTACGAGCGCTTCAAGGCCGTGTTATCCCATGTTGTTGGTCGGCGACTTACCTACAGGGAACTGACTGGGAAGGAGGTGGAAACGAGTCCCGAGGAAGCTTTCTAAGCAGGAAGCTAAACGGCAGGGGCGCGGGAAGCGCGTTTCCGCTTCGGCTTCGGACCCGGCTTGCTCGGGTTGAGGTCGGCGCAGCGTTTGTACTCGGCTTCCCGGAGCTGAATCTCTGAATGCGGAACGGAGACGATCCGGTTCAGCAGGTCTTTGAAAGCATCGTATTCAGGCGACGTGTCGGAGTCGGATTTCACTGTTAGACTGGGATGCGATAACAACAGATTGTCGGCGGCGCGAACGCTATGAGAGCTTGGCGGCATTGTAGCGCTCTAGCCATCCTTTAGCCGTAGTGTATCAGTTTTCGAACGCAACGGCGGAAAGGAGCTTTGCAACAGATGCATCGCCCGAACAGTTGCTGGATCGCTGCTGTCAATGTCGAAATCCGCATTAATAAATATCGGATGTCTAACAGCTGGGGTGTTTATTTCTGTGGTCATCGCTAAAGCCCAGATGAATCCTGCAATTTCATACCACTGGATTGTTACTGACGGCTGGGTCGTCCCTACACTCGGCTGTGTAGTTATGATCTGTTTTCTGGCGCCCATTAGAGAATGGCAGGCCTTTCGAAAGTTCTTTTGGGCCCTAGCGCCTAGGATAGTGCCTCTGCCTGCTGGGGGTATATCCTGCAACGCGCAACCTCGGATTTCAATCGGCAGCCATTCTTCCGGGGACACGGTGGGGTTGCATGAAGTGGTATCTGGAATTGTTGAATCGTCTAACGCGCGTGTCTACGTAGGCGTCTTTGGCGGAAATAAAAAATGGTTTTTCCGACGCGCTGACGTTCGCGGGAATACCTGGAGGGTCAAGTGGCAGTTCGGAGACGAGGGGAAATCTGGGGGTCAATACCAGATCGTGGCTGTTACCGATACGAAAGAGGAGATTGAGTTCGGTTTTCGTTCTACCCTTCCCGACGGTATCAAGTCGGAGGCAGTCACTGTCGTTCGGACCAGTTAGCGGGTTACTGGAAGCACGCTTTCCCCGTTACCATACAGTCTCGAAAAAGCAGAAACCCTGCACCGCAAAGCACGGCGATAGCACTAAGGCAGATCAGTAGAACCCACCCTAGCGGTCTCGGCTTCCCTGTTCGTTTGTAGCGCCGCTCCAGGACTATCGTCACAGGAATCAAGATGAGCACAATCCAACTAATCAGATCGATTCTCGCTATAAGACTCACGCTCGACTATAGTATCCGACCCGCGCTGAGCCAAATCCCGAACAATTCTGATGATTGAAATGAGCGAATATATGAGCACGACGGCAAACATCGAACCAAGTACAACTAGGTGTATGAGCTTCAATCCTCTTCCGGCCTTTCAAATATGACCCCCATCGAAGGCACAATAAACGGCTCCAATAGCGCCCTTACAAACGCCAGCCGCACTTCGCCTCCCTGGAAGTGTTGCCCAATATGTGGCTTTTCGCAAAGACTCCGTAGCGACGCTCTTGGTGGTCGCTGCTCCTGTCCAGAAAACCGGCGGCACTGCTGCGTCCATTCCCATCCAAGTAAATCAGCAGCGTCAAGACTAGCAAGCTTGTTCTTCTTTACAAAAGAATGGCTTACGTATCTATAGCGTTGATCGAGCGCAGGATTACTCGTAATCGTGTTCAAAAACTTGTTTGCCTCCGTTTGTTTGCTGTTCCCGCTCTCAAAGAAATAGACTGTCTCCTCGGGTGCAACTTCGTTGTTTTCCATCCATTTCGCTGAAGCTCCCAAGCAGAGCATAGAGCAGAGCGAGTACGGGCTTCCAAGACTGCCTGATGGCTTCACGTCTTGGATGTACCTGTCATACGCAGCCCGTTCCAGAGACATGACTACACCCAACGTCACGTACTCTTTGATCGTTGAAATAAGGGCTCGTGCAAGGGTATCTCGCTCCAATTCCTTTAGGTCGGCAAAATCTTCATTGCCGTGAACCAAATCCACCATATGGAAACGCCTGCCGCCAAGCAATCCGCGCCATTGGTCCCGAAATGGCTCCAACACAGCGTCACGAAAAAAGTATCCAGCAACAACTGTTAGCGATTTGTCACTATTCCCACTGTCATCAAAGGAAGCCTGCATAGACACTACAAATCCGCCGTTTGGCAGGAGCGACCGAATCGTCGCTCCAATAGTGTCGCATTCAATCAGTGGGTGTGTCAAGTATATTTGCACCACCTACACGGTAGTGGGTCAGTTTGAAACTGACCCACTACCACCCACTGAGGTAGTCGTGCGTGTATCACGTCAGTTTGCGAGCAGCGATGCATCACTTTTTCTTGGCGGCGAGTTCCTGCTCGGCCTGGTCGATGAACTTCTGCAGCTCTTCGCCGGTGAGGTGTTCGAAGATGAAATCGAAGTCTTCATCCGTCATGACCTTTTCCCGCTGATTGACCTTCGGGTTCGGCACTGGTTTCTTTGGGTTCGCCGCGGCGATTTTCTGGGCTCGCTGTTGCTTCTGTCGCGCTTCTTCCTTTACCGCCTTCGGACGCTTCATTGGTTTAATCGTAGCCCCGAATAGTATCGCGGTGATATCATTTTCCGCAGCATTGCCAACGCAATTTCTAGATCGGGAGACTATCTCGCGCGAGTTGCAGGACCTAAACTGGCGGAGAGAGTGGGATTCGAACCCACGTTAGAGTTTCCCCTAAACACGCTTTCCAAGCGTGCGCCTTCAACCACTCGGCCATCTCTCCTTGGGATATGCGGACCGCGACGGGCGCACCTGTTCCCGCGCAGTTCGCTCTCAGTCTAACATTCAGACGCCAATCCCACGACTTCACTCCGACTTAACGCCGATGTTCCGCAAGAGGCGCCGCACCTTCTTCGGCGAAACGGCCAGCCGACGAGCAACTCGCGACACTTTGCGGCCCTCGTGCTCCCAAACCTTTCTGATCAGCACCTGCTCGAAATCCGCCACTACTTGTTGGAGGGACTTGTCCCCGACCGCTCCCTCAGACCACGCTCGCAGGTTCGAATCTTCGGCGCCGCCATGCAGGATCTGGGCTCGTAATAGCTCGACTTCCTGCCACAATGCGTCATGCCGGTCGAAATTCAACGACGCCTCCGCGCGATCGCAGCAAGCGCGCGCGGCCTCGACATGGTTGAAAAATCCGTTGACAAGCGTCATGCCGAGGCAGATATGCGCCTGTGCCTGGAGCCGCCGGCTCTCCGTTCGCTCCCCAAATGCTACTGCTTCTTTGGCGCAATCGTGTGCTAACTGCGCAAAGCGACTGGGATCGTCGCCTTCTCCAATCTGCTCTTCAAAGCGCGCGTTGCCGACCATCGCCTGCACCACGCGCGCGCGGCACATCAACAGATAATCCGCTTTCCTGGCGCCTAATTCGAAGGCTTCCCCGGCGCGTTCTTCTGCTTTGTCCAGATCTCCCGAATCGAGATAAATATTCGCCAGATTTACATCCACGTTCCCTGCCCCGTGGTGATTTCCCAACCGTTTATAGATCCTGTCCGCCTCGATCAAATCCGCCTGAGCATCCCGCAGCAGTTCGTGCAAACGCTCAAGTTGCGCGGACTTATCGGGCCGCGGAGAAGCATCGAGCTTCGCGCGCACGGCAGCCTCGCGACGCGCATCGATTGCTCGCCGCAATTGCAAAGCGGCCAGGCGCTTGGCCTGCGCCGTGTTGGTCAACGAGCGTGCCAGATAGCCTTCGAGCGATGGCCGCTGCTTGAAAAATTCAATCGAAGAATTGAAATACTGCATCGCGTGATCGTAACGCCCTTCTCGTAGTGCGATGCGCCCATACGTGGATTGAATATTGCCCAAAGTGATGAAATCGTCGGTGTCGCGCAGGACGATCTCGGCCTCTTGCAAAATGCCGAGCGCTTCCTTCGTTTCACCCTTCTGAAACAGCAGCCAACTCTCGACGGTCCGCATCGCGGCCGCGGTTTTGGACAATCCGATGCGATTCGCGACCTCAATGCCGCGTCTTGTAACCTCCATCGCATGTTCGTATTCGCCCGCCTTCCTCAGGCATCGAGACTTCCAGAAGTTCGCCACAGCAGGAATTCTGGGATCCGAGACCTCGTCGCAAAAGCCCAATGCGGTATCGAGGTGCCGCAGCGCCTCGCTCAGATCCTCGCGACGCATCGCAAGCAGCGCTTCGGCCAAGCGCAAATGGACATAGTCACACAGCGGAACATGCTGCCGCACGTCGGTCGAAAACCGGTTAACTAAGTGCCCGAGTAAGCCGCGATCCTCGAACCCCACATCCACCCACTGCGCCAGACAGCCTACCGCAAGGCCAGCCCGCGGGTGTAGCGGCTCGATCGCCTCGAATTCGGTGCGATGCTCATCGAGGAGGCGAGCGCCTTCACCAATTCTTCGCTCCTGCAGCAACCGCCGAAGCTCGTTTAATGTTTCGCACCAATCCATTCTGACCATCTTAGGTCGAGGCGTAACGGTCGAGTAGTCCGCTGCGGACTGGTTCGTTTGAAAAATTGGCCATGTTGTTACAAACTGTCGTTCGGGGACTTTATGCCGCGTACGCAAGCCCGATCACAGGTGATCATCTTCCTAGGCCCTCCCGGCTCCGGAAAAGGGACGCAGGCGGCCCGGCTTTCGCGCGAACTCGAAATTCCGGCGATTTCGACCGGGGAAATGCTGCGCCGGGAAGCGCAGTCGGGTTCTGCGCTGGGCGAGAAAGTTAAAAGCGTCCTTGCCTCTGGCCAACTGGTCAGCGATCGGCTCGTGAATGAGGTGGTCGCAAGCCGGTTGAAAAATTGCGACTGCGATTCGGGGTGCATCCTTGATGGCTACCCCCGCACCCTCTCCCAAGCGCGATTTCTGAGTAACTTGCTTGCGAGGTTAAGCAAGCGGGAGCCAGTTATATTCGATTTCAAGATTTCGCCGAGTGAAATCGTGGAGCGCATCAGCCGGCGGCGGCTATGCACGGCATGCGGCAGAATCTTCGGCATGGAAGCAGAGACGGATAGCGCGAATTCAGTTTGCGACCGCGACGGTTCCCCGCTCGTGCAACGCGCGGACGATCGCCCGCAAGTAGTTCGCGAGCGTTTGCGCCAATATGAGCGCAATTCGGCGAAGCTAGTCCGCTATTACCGCACTCAGCATTTCTATTCGATCGACGCCGCGCGTTCGCCGGAACAGATTTCCAACGAGCTTCTCAACCTTTTGACTGCGAACGGCCCTGTGCCCAACGTCTCGCGCGCAATAGCGACGATGACGCCCGCAACTCTCCACGCCTGAAGTCACTTCCTTTTCGAATGCTCGCTCGAGGGCGGAACGATGCCCTTCAGCCGCATGTACACGCTTAAAATTCCGTACTGCTCGTTGTCGTGCGCGATGACTCCGGCCAGCAGCGCGACACGCGTTCGCTCTCCGCGCGGCGTTTTGATGGTTTGCATAGCGTTGGCGTCATTCAACGCATCGAAAGCCCGATCGCACTCCGTAAATGAAGTATGGAGCGCGGCAAGAACATCCGCTTTGGTGGATGCGTCCGTATTCGCGGATTTCTGCTCGCCTATCAAAGCTCCGCAAGCGTGTAACTGTGCCGCCGCGACGTGGTCGAGCACTTCGGCAAAGCTGCGTATGTCCGGCGTCGGCTTGAAGCTGTAGTTCTCATCGGGGACGTTCTCTGCAGAGTGCAGAATATTATTCTTGACGCTGTTGTAGGCAGCGTTCAGTTCTGCTCCGGCACCAGTCGACTGGGCCTCGACCGCCGTGCACAGCCCAAGCGTCACGGCAAGTGTGATCAATGTGTGTTTCACGAGAGCTATTGTATGCGATACGACGGGCTTTGCGGATCGAACCAAGCCGACGCCTACTGGACGTCGGCCACCTTGCCGTTTTTAAAGGTGATCTTCATGTCGTTATAGACATAGATCTTTTTGGTCCCGAGATCGACGATGTTCTTGGGATTTCCGAGAGCAGCAGTTACGTCGTCGATGCTCTGGCCCATAGAGATTTGAGCCGGGGGTGGAGCCGGCGCAGCGATTGGCTGCGGAGCAGGATCGCCCGACTCGGGCGCCGTACCGCCTGCCTGGTTCACCTGAGCCACAGTTTCCGTCTCGGCTTGGTCGGCCGCTTTGGTTTGATCGCTAATTTCGGAAGCCACGTTCTGATCGGGAGGTGGCGCTGTGGAGGCCATCGCGGATTTGACGGGCGCGCCAGCAGCGGCACTGGGCTCGGCGGGTAAACCACCCTTACCCTGCTTCGCTTGTAACTCGCCCATACCCTGATCGATGCTCTCGCGCATGTGGTTCTGCATGTCCTGGAGATCCGTGAACGAGACCGACACAGTAGCGCCTTGCTGACATTCGAGGCCGCCCTTGGTGGATAACATGACCAGGTCTGCCGCGGTGGCATCCGGAGCCGGCGGTCCTGTCAGCTGCAAGGCGTCGCCCTCACTTACGGCGCATTCCGCACCTTGCCCATTCACTACGTCGAGACTCGCGCCGACGAGGAAAACATGCTGCACGCCGTCTGTGAGTAACCGCTGGATGCTGCTCGATGCGGGATCGGGCGCCGCAGTTTGGGCTGATTGCGACTCGGCGTTCTCAAGCGCGATCTGGCGCTGCACTTCCGCGGCAACGAGATTTTTCGTTGCTTCGGTCATTGCGACCGCATTTGCAGCAGCGACTTGCGCTTGGGCCGCTGCGTTTGCATCCACCTGCGCCTGGTAAGCGGCAGCTAACGTTGTCGAAATCATGTAGTCTGTCAGCCACAAAGACGCGTTTGCATAAACCGGGTACGGCGTGAAATACGCCCCATAGTACGCATACCAAGGATTCCCCGCCCAACCCCAGGCGAAACTTACTGGCGCGGCCCACGGATTATACGCCCAGCCGTAAAACGCTGGGCGGTAGTAGAACGCCGGAGCGTAGTAACCGAGATAAGCCCCGTGATAGTAATAGTGGCCGTAATAACGGTCATAAACCCGGCCGTGATAATAGTACGTCCGGTGCCCGAACTCGCGCCCGCCGTATCGGTATGGGTGTTCGACGTAACCGTGTCCGCGCTCGGCAACAATGCGCGAGTGATCGGCGCGCGTGACCTCGACGCGCCGGCTTCCGTTCAGTCCGTGATGGATATCCATTCCGCGCCTGGCATCGTGAACGTCGGCAACTCTGCCATTGGCGCGGGTCCGCACCTCACTGCCTCCTGGCCCGCGCGCGATATGGCTGTTCGCTGGCCGTACGTGATTACCCATCGGTCTTGCATTGGCCGAAGCGCGGCCGTTACCGGCAGCCCCACGGTTGACGGGTGATCCGGCCGGACCACGGCCTCCAGCCGCACCATGCGTTCCAGCCGTGGCGGCGCCGCCCATATGTCCCCCTGTTGCGGTGCTTGGACGTGCGCCAGTCGCGGTATTTGGATGTGCGCCAGTTGCAGTGGTCGTACGGCCCGCATTGGCGGTTGTGGTATGCCCGGCATTCGCAGTTGTAACATGAGCATTCGAGGTAGTCGGTCCATGGCTTCCGCCGCTAGTCGTCGGTCCGTGAGCGCCGCTGGTGGTCGGCCCATGGCTCGTTGACGCGCCGTGCGCTGCGCTGCCGCCGCCCGGTCTTGCTGCGGGCGTGCTCTTGGCCGGTGCCGCTTTAGGCGCGGGCGCCGGCGATGATTTCTTCTGGGCATTGGCCGGAAACACGGCCAAGCAACCCGCAGCAGCTATAGCAGCTAAAAGCCGGAAAAGAGATCTGTTACCTTTAAGCGCAGTCATAATTTCTCCTAGCCCTGATGAATCCTACCTGTTGCAGCCACTAAGGGCACCTTACTGCACGTCACTGACCTTGCCATTGACGAAAATAACTTTCATGTCCTTGTAGTAATAAATCTGTTTAGTGCCCAGCTTGACGATCTTTTCGGGCTGGCCGAGCGATGCTGTCACCTGATCGGGCGTTTGACCAATTGAAACCGTCTTGGGATCGGCCGGCGGGGGCGGCGGAGGAGCGATAGCAGGAGGCGGCGCTTCAGTCTGTTGCTGCGCAGGCGCGGGCTGAGCCGGCGCGCCCTGAGCCGGCCCATTTGCCGGGGCCGGGTTCGAGGCTGCCTGCTGCCCGCCAGCCGGGGCCTGCTGCTGTCCATCCTTAGCGTCGTCCGCGGGTTGCACGTTGAACACTTCCCCAACCAGTTTCTCGGCTTCATCTTTAGAGGGTACGGAGCCTTTGGGGAACGGGAAAAGGAGGGTCGCCCCATAGCGCACATCGTTGTAAGCATCCGTGAACAGCTCAAAAAGGACGCCGTTTTCTTTTACGTCGATCTTGGTCACCCACATCTTTTCCCCAGCCACGAATCGTCGTATTGATGTATCTTCTTTCGCTGCACCGGGAAGACTATGCGACCACTTCGAGAACCTACCCAGCGCGTTCTGGGTGATTCTTCCGTTCTTATACGTGTTCTGATAGGGATTCGGGTTGGTGACATCCTCCATCATCAAATCGTCTTTTTCAAGGACTAGCACCGCCCCTGCCGTGACAATGTCGGTCTTATCGGCAGTAGGCTTTGTGAGAGCATATTTCGCGACCAAGGCATCATGGATCGACGATCTCGGGTCCTGCGCGGCGGCAGTGAGCGAAATTCCGACCAGTACAGCGGCAGTGGAAGCGAAAACCATCATTCTTCGCATCGAACATCCCGTCCTAATAGCGTTATAAATCCCTACCAGAGATGAACTAGAGGAGATCCAAAGAATATACACCCTTCAGCAGCGAAATTCAATTGCACGAGTCACTAGTACTTCGAGGCTTCGCGACCTCAAATCGGCAAGGCGTTAATGCCATGCTTGCCCGCGTTAACCTTAAGGTGAATGGAGTTATCTGAAGCGGCTTCTGACCCCGCGCGAGAACGGTTGGCAGCGCTTCGGGAGACGTTGTTGACGTTGCACAAAGCGCTGCTTGACTCCGAGCGCACCGCCTATGAGATTACGCACGGACCGGTCGGGTCGCCAGCCGCGTTTCTACAATTGCTTATTAATGATGCTTCTTTTGCATGGCTGCGCCCGGTAACCTCCCTGCTGGTGCAGATTGATGAAACTCTTGCGGCCAAGCGTCCGCCCGCAACCTCGCGCGACTTCGAGCGGTTGATCGAAGACATGCGCGCGCTGCTCTCGCCGTCACGCGATGAAAACGGGTTCTGGAAACGCTATTCGGGTGTGGTTCACCGCGATCCGGGTGTTGCGGTGCTCCACAAGCAGATTGAGACACAATTGAACTAACGGTACGCCGGAATACCGGTCACCTTTTCGCCAATTATGAGCGTGTGGATATGCTCGGTGCCCTCATAGGTCTTCACCGTCTCGAGATTGCACATATGCCGCATGATCGGGTATTCGTCCATAATGCCGTTGGCGCCGAGCAAATCACGGCTGAGCCGGGCGCATTCGAGCGCGATTGCGACGTTATTGCGCTTGAGCATCGAAATGTGCGCGGCTTCCACTTTGCCCGCGTCCTTCAGCTTCGCCACTTGCAGGGCCAGCAGTTGAGCCTTTGTAATTTCGGTGATCATCCAGGCCAGCTTTTCTTGCACGAGCTGGTGACTCGCAAGCGGCCGCTCATCGAACTGCTTGCGCGTAAGAGAATACGCGCGAGCCGTCTCGTAGCAATCCATCGCGGCTCCCAGAACTCCCCACCCAATGCCGAATCGCGCCTGCGACAAACACGCCAGTGCCGCTTTCAGGCCTTTGGCGCAGGGCAATTGATTCTCTCGCGGCACGGTGCAATCCGCAAAGTGCAGGCTTGAGGTAACAGAAGCTCGCATCGACAATTTCCCGTGAATATCACTTGTCGAATAACCGGGCGTGCCTTTTTCGATGAGGAATCCCCGGATACCGTCCGGCGTTCGCGCCCAAACCACCGCGACCTCCGCAACCGATCCGTTCGTGATCCAGGTCTTTTCTCCGTTCAGCACCCATCGATCGCCTCGTTGCTCAGCCGTCGTGCGCATGCCCGAAGGATTCGATCCGAATCCCGGTTCGGTCAAGCCAAAGCATCCAATCGCCTTTCCCGACTGCAGTTCCGGCAGCCAACGCTGCTTCTGTTGCTCAGACCCATAGGTAAGAATCGGGTACATCACCAGTGCGCCCTGCACGCTGACAAAACTGCGCAACCCTGAGTCGCCGCGCTCAATCTCCTGCATGATCAACCCATATTCGACGTTGTTCATGCCTGCGCAACCATAGCCTTGGAGATTGGCTCCGAAAAAACCTAACTCTGCCATCTCTGGAATCACTTCCTTCGGAAAGACGCCGCTGTTGAAAGCCTCGCGCACGATTGGCAATACCCGCTCATCGACAAACTGGCGCGCCGTCTGCCGAACCAGCAGCTCTTGCTCGCTTAACAGTGAGTCAAATTGGATGTAATCGACACCGGGAAAACGTGCCATGACGCTTCATTTTATCCAGCTCATCTACTTGGCGATCGAAGGAACCGATTCTGTTCTGCATGACGTCGTTGCCGGTTTTCGGCGATGGCCGAGCCTCGGCGATCCGATCAGCGACGTGCAGAAGCAAGCTCCACGATGCGGTGTCAAGCTGACGGCGTAACGCTGAGGACTCCGCGCCCGATCCGTGAGCCCTCCAGCCCGCAGTGTTGATAGCGGTCCAGAACCCTATAGCGCACTCTAAGGCTTCGGCGCGGTGGGATTCGAGAGCGTCTTCGCGTCGGCTGGCGGCCGTCGCAATCGATCCATATCGAGCGTCAACTGGCGCGCCACTTTGGCCGCGACATCGGCGCTCGCGCCCCGGAATTTAGCTCCCTGGCTCTCTTGCGTTGTAGACCACAACACGTCTCCATCGCGGTTACAAAGCCGGACAGCGGCATACGCTTCATGTTTGCGTTCTTTGATGTGATGAGACTCGTTCTCGCCCACACCGATTCCAAGAGACAGGCTGCTTCTGCTCGAGTACGAACTGCCAGAAGATTTCCCGCCGCTCTGGCGATCATTGACGCTGTCCTCGCTATCGAACGTATCCGTAAAGGCGTGGTCATCGGCGGCGCCTTTTAAAACTGCGTCTGCACGATCGGGGTTGTCGGTCATGACGAACAGTTTGGTCGAATCCAGGCTGGCGATCAGCAACTCGCGAAGAGCGTCGGCCTGCGGCCCGCCCTTCAGCGTCTCGACATAAACGCGCTTGACGTCGAGCAGACTCGCGACACCCGAATCCGCGCCCGATTTCTGCGCGTAAACCGCGGACGCGAGCAAGAGAAGACTGATGCCGGCGCGAAGCCTCATCCTTTCCCTGCGATTCTGGCTTCTTCGTCCTGATATTGCACCTGTTGTCCGGTTCGGGCCTCGAGTGCCACAAGCGTCAAGCGAATATCGCTCTTGTCTACCCGAAAGACCATCGCCTGTTGCTGGCCGTCGTCGTCCTGGAAGCCGACGGTCAGAAAGTGCTCGCGTTTTTTGGCGAGCAGAAAAAGCGGTGAAATTACCGCGGCGGCAATATAGCGGCGATCTACTTTTTGGCCGTATTCGAGCAAGTTAATGCGCTCATACGGCACTTTGATGGTGGTGTGTTTGGAAATGAAGATGAAGTAGACGTGGTCGGTAACGTGGATGTCGCCTGAGTTGTTGGCCGGGAAATCCGGACGCGTGCCGCCTACATACTCGGCGCGGCTGCCGTCCCGGCTCGCGGCTGCAGTAAACGCGCAGAGACACAGAACAGCGGCTAAAAGCAGGGCGCGCATCATTGACTCGGAGAGCGGTTCTCAAAAATCAGGTGCGAGCAAGCGGCCGATTTTCTCGCCGCCCAAGGAGCCGGTCAGGCCCAGATCTTCTGAAGCGGCACGCCGCGGCGGCACAGATCGCAGGCACTCGAATCTTTGTAATAGGAAGCGTCCATTTTCGCCAGCCAATAAAGAGGAAGGCTGCCGAAGCTCGCAACGCTCGGGTTGGGCTGATAGACAGCGACGGCAAGACCGACGATTTCGGCCCCGTAGGATTCGACCAGGTTGCGCAGCTCCGTGAGACGCCGGCCCGAACGCAGGATATCGTCTACCAACAGAACCTTTTCGCCTTTGGCGGGCTGAACGAATTGCCGGAAGCGCATGGGAGAAGCGTCGGTGTCCTGCTCCGCCCAATAAACCTGGCCGGCGCGGAGGGCTTCGCATACGCCGTAGGCAACCGGCAATCCCCCCGTGTTCGGGCAGACGATCGACAGTTCCTTCACCATGGCGCGGATCTCGGTATCGGCGCGCAAACGGCGGCTCAGGCCGACGCCCAAAATTTTCGCGTACTGAAAATAACGAAACGCGAGGGCGACTTGCAGGTATTCATCGGAATGCATGCCGTTCGAATATTCGAAGTGTCCGTCGCGCAGCGCGCCAGTCTCGCGCAGCATGCCAATGACTTCTTCGTTTGTAGGTATGAGATGCATGGAGTTTTCCGTGGTCTATCAATGCGCCCCGCGTCCAGCCAACACGTGCGGGATGGAGCGCAAAATAATAGAGCAGTCCAGTTTCAACGACCAATTTTCGATGTAGGAGATATCGAGCCGCATCCAGGTGTTGAAATCGATGCGGTCCCGGCCGCAAACGGCCCACAGACACGTGAGGCCGGGGCGCATGCGCAAACGGCGGCGCTGCCAACGCTCATAGCGATCGACTTCCGCGGGTAGAGGCGGGCGCGGTCCGACGATCGACATGTCACCCCGCAACACGTTAAAGAGCTGCGGAAACTCATCTATGGAGAATTTGCGAATCCAACGGCCGATCGGCGTCACGCGCGGATCGTGAGCCAACTTGAACGCCACTTGTCGTTCGCTCAAATGTTCGAGTTTCTGTTTCAACTCGTCGGCGTTTTGGACCATGGAGCGGAATTTGTACATCACGAATCGCCTGCCATTCAGACCACAGCGCGACTGGCGGAAAATGACAGGCCCCGGCGAGGTGGCTTTGATCACCAGGGCGATAAATCCGAAGAATGGCGAAAGAACGATCAAGGCTGCGGCGGAGGCAACGATATCGAAGAAGCGTTTGAGAAGCAGGCGAAGATCGTCGAGGGGCGCTGCGGAAAACGTGAGCAGCGGGGCTTCGCCCACGCGATCGAGAGTTACCTCGCTATTTACGTGAGGGAAGAAGTCAACCGCGACGCGCGTCCGGATACCTTCTTCATCGCAGTGCAGAAAGACGTCTTCGAGGTCGGCTAGTCTGCTGCTTTCGACATCGAAGATCACCTCGTCGACGACATGGCGGGTCAGCAATACGGGTAGCTCTTGCTTGCAGTCCTGCTCTCGAAGAATAGCGATGACCTCAATGCGAAACGGCGAGCCTTCAACCAGATGGCGGGAAAGCGAGGAGGCTTTCTCACCACTACCGACTACCACGATGTGATAGGGGCTGCCGAATCCCCGCTGGAAAGCGCCGATCAGGCGCGGAGACATCCAGCGGAACATCGCGAGCAGGACAAAAGCGTAGCCAAACAAGAGGAAGAGAAAGCTGCGGCTCAGCGGCGGATCGAGACGGAGAAGGTACTGGAAGATAATGACCAGCACGGTTGCGAAAACGCACTGGCGAACCGTGTTTCCCAGCAGCCGCAGGGGTTTTGCCGAATCCAGGTATTCGTAGACGCGCTGAAGCGGACCGAGCGCAACCCAGACTAGCACGCAAAAGCAGATTAGAAGAACGTGATTATGCAGCCTCAGAAAAAACAGGCGATCGAGCGCAAGATGTATGCGCGTGAAATATGCCAACTCAAACGCGAGGATTGTGAGGACGGCGTCCGCGATCGCGAACAGCAATTGAATTCTTTTGCGATGATGGGCGAACACAGACCGAACCTAGATTAGCAGGCTCCAGAGGATCCTATACGATCTTGGCACTAAGTACCGCGCAGCGCGTCATCGAGGTCGGAAATGATATCTTCGACGGCTTCGATTCCAACTGCGAGGCGGACCAGATTTTCGCGAATTCCCATGCGTTCGCGCATTTTTGGCGAGATATCGCGATGGGAAGCAATCAGGGGATAGAGCAAAAGCGTGTGGACATCGCCGAGCGAAGTTCCGGGCACAATCATGCGCAGGCGATCCATGAAGGACATCACGCCGGCTTTGTCCGCGCCCTTGATTTCAAAACTCAAAATGGCGCCGAATAGATCGCGTGCGAATAGCTGGTTGATGGCGCAGGCGTCGGGATGATTGGGATCGGCGCAGTAGTAGACGCGCTCAATACGGGGATGATTGGCAAGCCATTCGGCGAGAATTTTCGCGTTACCGCACTGGCGCTCGAAGCGCAAAGCAAGTGTTTTGATGCCGCGCATGGTGAGGTAACTTTCGAATGGCCCTAGAACCGGACCCGCAATGCGCGCGAGCGTTCGCACGGGCTGATAATGCTGCTCGTCACTGACGAGGATGCCGCCGAGAACGTCGCCATGGCCGGCGAGATATTTAGTCGCGCTGTGCACGACGATGTTTGCGCCGAGTTCCAGAGGGCGAAGCAGCATGGGCGTGGCGAAGGTGTTGTCTACGACCAGGGCCGCGCCGGCCTCGCGAGCAAGCTCCGCGATTTTGTCCATGCGGCCGACACGCAAGAGTGGATTCGAGACACTCTCCATGAATACGCAACCGGGCTTTTTTTCAACGATGGCGCGCTCGACTGCGCTGAGATCGCAGATATCGATGTAGGTGAAATCGACTCCAAATGGGGAAAAGAATTGCTCGGCCATTTTGATGGTTGCGCCATAAACGGCGTTGGCGGAAAGCACACGATGTGGGCGATCCATCAGGGCGGCTTGCAAGGCGACCTGGATGGCAGCCATGCCGGAGGCGGTGGCGAGCGATCCGTGGCCGTTTTCGAGGGTTGTCGTCAGCTCTTCGAGCGCATCGTTGGTCGGATTGTCATATCGCGAGTAACTGGGGCCTTCTTCTTCACCCCCAAAGACGCGATCGAGCCGCGCGGTCGATTCGTACAAATAAGTGGTGGCGAGATGAATGGGCGTGGTGGATGGGACTGCGGAGCCGTTGGCGCGCTTGCGGTCGCCGGCATGCACGACTTGAGATTCGAATTTCATTTGCGTTTCCAGCGAACACCTTCTTTTGTGTCTTCGAGCACGATATTGCTTTCAAGAAGCAGGGCGCGGATTTCATCTGCGCGCGCGAAGTTACGGGTCTTCTTCGCTTGGGCGCGCTCGGCGATGTAAGCGTCTATTTGGGCGTCGCTCAGCGAAGCGGTCTCAGGCGCGCCACCCGGCAGCGCTGCAGGATCGGAAGGCTTCAGAACATCGAAAACGCAGTCGAATACCTCGAGCACGCGCGCGGAATCCCACCGATTCTCCTCCTGGAAACGGCCTTCGTCGAGCGCCGTATTCATGGCGCGGACGTATTCGAAGATAGCGGCGAGCGCCTCGGCCGTATTGAGATCGTCATCCATACCCGTTTCGAACTGGCGGATGGCTTCGCGCGACCGCTCACTCATATCTTCATTGCGGCCCGCGGGAAGCTTGGAAGAGGTAACGCGCAGCTCGAAATCGCGCAGACGTTCGATGCTTTTAGCCGCGGCCTTTAGTCCTTCAAATGTGAAATTCAGTTTCTTGCGATAAGGAACAGAAGCTAATAAATAGCGGATCGCCTCGGGCTGATATCCCATCTCGAGAAGGTCGCGAAGAGTGTAGAAGTTACCGAGCGACTTAGACATCTTTTGCGATTCGATGTGCAGATGCTCGGAATGCAGCCAGAAGCGGGAAAACGGTTTTCCGGTGATGGATTCCGATTGCGCAATCTCGTTTTCATGATGCGGAAAAATAAGATCGACTCCGCCGGCGTGAATATCAAGCGTCGCTCCGAGATAACTCATTGCCATGGCCGAACATTCGATGTGCCAGCCGGGACGGCCACTTCCGATGGAGGTTTGCCAGGCCGGCTCGGAATCCTTCTGGGCCTTCCATAAGACGAAATCGCGGGCGTCCGCTTTGTCGTATTCGTCGACATCGACTCGCGCGCCGCTGCGAATACCACGGAAATCGTTGTGCGAAAGCTTGCCGTAATCGGGAAAGGCGGAGATTTGAAAGTAAGTGGAACCGTCGCTCTTATAAGTGCAACCTTTGGCTGAGAGCTCTTCGATGGCCTTTACCATCACGTGTATGTGCTGAGTGGCTTTTGCCACGTGCTCCGGCTGCTCCAGGCGTAAGGCTGCCGCATCTTCGAAGAAAGCCTTGGTGTAGACGGCCGTGTACTCTTCGATGGATTTACTCTCTTTCGCGGCGTTGGCGATGATTTTGTCGTCGACATCGGTTACGTTCATCACCTGATTCAGGCCGTAGCCGCGGTAGCGAAGCCATCGCCGCAGCACGTCCTCAAAGGTAAACGCGCGAAAGTTGCCGATATGGGCGAAGTTATAAACGGTAGGACCGCACGTATACATGCGGACGGTCTTGCCGTCGAGCGGGTGAAACTCTTCCAACTCCTGGGTAAGAGTGTTATAGAAACGAAGGGACATTCCGGCGGGGTCGGAAAATTCAATCGTAGCAAGCGAGTGAAAATGGGCTGGTGAGGTTCGAATGATACCGCGCACAACGGGCAACCCACGCCCTGTGCGCTTTGAGATTCAGGCGCAGTGCCCGGAGACGGGAGCTCGCGCAGGGTTGTTGCACACCGCGCACGGCGTGATCGAAACGCCGGTGTTCATGCCGGTAGGCACGCAAGGAACGGTAAAAGCGCTTACCTCGCGCGATCTCGCGAACGATTTGGATGCGCAGATCATTCTCGCGAATACGTATCATCTATTTCTGCGTCCCGGCCACGAGCGCATTGAGCGGCTTGGGGGTCTGCACCGGTTCATGGCGTGGCCACGCGCGATCCTGACTGATTCTGGCGGGTTTCAGGTCTTTAGCCTGGATACGCTGCGCAAAGTCACGGAAGAGGGCGTGCTGTTCCGGTCGCATCTGGACGGCGACCAGCATTTGTTCACGCCGGAAACCACTATTGACGTGCAGTTGTCGCTTGGGAGCGACATCATGATGCCGCTCGACGAGTGTCTTCCCTACCCTGCCGAACGAGGGCTGGCGCTGGAATCTATGAAACGGACGGTGCGGTGGGCACGTAACGGATTCGCGCATTATCTGAAGCGCGAAAAAGGTTTAGATTCGGCGCTGTTTCCGATCGTGCAAGGGTCCATGTTTCCGGACCTGCGGCGGGCGTGCGCGGAGGAGCTATTGGAACTGGATGCGCCGGGTTACGCCATCGGCGGGCTTTCGGTGGGAGAGCCGCGGGAGCTGAGTCATGAGATTGCGAGCGTGACGGCGCCGCTGCTGCCGGCAGACCGGCCGCGTTACGCCATGGGCGTGGGGATGCCGGAAGAGCTGCCGCGGTATGTGGCGCAGGGCATCGACATGATGGATTGCGTGCTGCCAACGCGAAATGCGCGCAACGGGTATCTCTTCACGTCACAAGGCAAGCTGGTGATCAAGCACGGGCAGTACGCGGACGACGAGGGACCGGTGGATCCGGGCTGCGATTGCTACACCTGCCGGACGTTCTCGCGGGCGTATCTTCGTCATCTTTTCCAGGCGGGCGAGATTTTGTTTTCAGTGCTCGCTACGCTGCACAATGTGCGGTATTTCTTGGATGTCATGCGCGGCCTGAGACAGGCGATTTTAGCGGGCGAGTTTCCCCAGGTAATGAAGGCATTCGAATCGCGCTTACTCGCTGCGCAGTAATGCCGGGGACGCGAGATTTCGGTCGAGCGGCTTCTGTTACACTTCTGTGACGAAAGGGACAGGAGCGCCCCGATCGAATGAAGACCAGTGCAGTTGCCCCGGGCCGCGACGGTAACCTTTTGGCGGATGCAGTCCGGCGGCAGCTCGATCGGGTGCTTGCAAGTAAGTTCTTCCGTTCATCGCCTCGCCAGCAGCTTCTGCTCCGGACCATTGTTACCGAGTCGCTGGCCGGTCGGGGCGAAATGCTTAAGGAGATCGTTCTGGCCAGAGATGTCTTCGGCCGCGACGATTATGACCCGCGGCGGCACACGCTGGTCCGCGTTGAGATAAATGGTGTTCGCCGCAAGCTTACGGAATACTACGCCCAGGGCGGGCGCGAGGATTGTATTCATATCGACATTCCGCGCGGTCACTACCTCGCGACCTTTTCGTCTTTGCCTGCGAAGCGTCCAGCGCGTCGTTGGCGAAAAGGTTGGTACGGGGTAGCGGCCTCCTCTATCATCGTGCTTTCTGCTGTTGTTGTTTTACTGGTGACGCGGCGACCTCCGCCTACGCCGACAGGTGTTCCGGTTCAGATCACGTTCGACACTGGTTGGACCGCGCAACCCGCTGTTTCGCGTGATGGCTCCCTGCTGGTCTATGCGTCGGACCGCGGACCGCGTGGGAATACAGACATTTGGATACAACAGGCTGGAAAACCACCGCGGCAGTTGACCAATGATCCCGCGCACGCGATTACTCCTGATATCTCGCCAGACGGAAAGCATGTTGTATTTCGCTCGTGGCGGAAACCGGAAGGCGTCTGGTCCATCTCCGCCGACGGCCAAAATCTCAAGCTGTTGGCGAGAGGAGGTTACAATCCTAGATTTTCTCCCGATGGCAAGTGGATCACGTTTTCCGGGATGGCGACAGACAGCGCTGGACATCTTTATATCATTCCTGCCGAGGGGGGCGTACCGGAGCAGATGGATTACGGGACCACAGAAACAGAATGGCCGGTATGGTCTCCCGATGGAAGCGAGCTCGTGTTCGCGGCCAAAAATGCCAAAGGAGCCAACTACGATCTGTGGACAGCTAAAGTTGGCCGACGTCGCAAAGAGCTCGCACAGCCGCTTGGTATCCATGCGCAGTTGCGCGCGCACGATCTTCCAACGGCTTCGTATTGGCCCCAGGAGTGGATTGCCCATCGGCTTTTTTTTGTCGCGCATGAACGTGACACCGGATTCCTGTTTCAGGTCTCATTGGAGTCATCGGGAGCCATAGGCCAGATCCGGCCGGTACCTTCTGCGATCGGCGCGACAGCCGCGAAGATAATTCGCGGGCGCAACGGAGCGCTATCGTTGTTGTTTTCTACGGAGCGCCGCGAAACCAATATCTGGGAAAGCAACTTGAATGGCTCGGTCCCGCTGGAACAAGTGACTCACGACAGCTCATTGTGGCCAGGCTGGAACGGCACTTGGCCGGCGCTGTCGGGCGATGGAAGCGTCTTGGGTTTCATCACCTATCGAACTGGATCTCCCGATATCTGCTTGAAAGACTTACGGACTGGAACACAACAATTGCTCGCCGCATCGCCGTTTTCCGAAAGCCCGCTGTTTCTCGATCGCAGCGGCCGCAAGGTCGTATTCGTGCGCAAACAGGGCTCGACGGTATCAGTTATTCTGCGGAACGTTGCGGAAAAAACGGATCGTCTCGTTACGACGGAGTGTCCCGTTCTCCAGGATTGGTCGAGTGATGGCGAATTGTTACTTTGCGCGGACGGCAGCGACCTGTTTCAATTGCGGATCGGCCAACCTGGGAAGACGCCCTTGCTCCATCTAACGCGTGAACCTGAGCGAGCGAGATTTTCACCCGATGCCCGCTGGCTTTCCTTTGTGAGCACGACGGGACAAGGGGAAAGCATTGCAGGATATCTGGCGCCGCTCGACGGATCCAACAGAACGATACAGATCGATCAGGAAGTGTATACGTTGTCGCTGGATTGGGCACCCGACGGTAACGCGATCTATTTTTGGAGCCTGAGAGACGGTTTTCGGTGTTTGTATATGCAGCGCCTTCATCCAAAGACCAAGATTCCGCAGGGCGCGCCTGTAGCTATCCTGCACAGGCACGGGTCGCAGCATTATCCGTGGTCAGGCGGCACACTGGCGGTCGGCTCAGGACGGATGGCAATGACATTAAGCGACGAGCTGGCCAACATCTGGAAGACCGGTCTGGCGCGTTAACAGGTTCATCGGCGCTCCTTAACGCCTTTGTGGTCCCGGATTCGGCCCGTCGAATCCTCCAAAGACGGAAAAGAAAGTCAGAGAAGCTACGTCGCCGAGCGGCCTGGTGCAGCCGTCTTGGACAGCTGAGGATCGATCGCCTGCATCACTTTCAACCGGCCAATCCGCGGAAGCTAACACGTTAACTGCCTGGAGCTAACGTCCAACAACGTTGATTACGCGTCCTAAAAGCCCTAAAACGGAGTGACGCAAGGGGGCTATATGACTCGTTCCGATCAACTTCCGTGTATCGTCAGAGCTCATGGGCGGCTGAGAGCAATTTATCCGGTGCTCATATTGGCAGCGGCTCTGCCGCTGCTCGGCCAAGGGCAACAGGCACCCGTCACAAAAGACGCAGTTATTCAGATGACCAAGGCCGGATTGCCGGACGACGTGATTGTCACGAAGATCCAGGGCAATCTAATGCCGTCAGCGCTGAGCACGGATGATCTGGTGATGCTCAAGTCCGCGGGCGTGAGCGACGCGGTCATTCGGGCGATGATTGCTGCGCAGCCGAAAGCCGATCCGCCGGCAACTGCGAGTTCGGCGGTCACCAAGGCTTCCACGGACCCGAACGATCCTATGGCGCTGCACGATCCTGGCATTTATCTCATGGTCACCTCCCGCCAAGGCACGAAGACGATGGTGCTGATTGACCGGGCCGGCTCGGGGCGCGAGAAAACGGCGAACGTCTGGGGGCATGCATTTTCGTATGGAATTGCAAAGGCAAAGATCAAGGCTGAGATTCCGGGGGCACGCGCCTCAGTTCGGTCGGTGGATGCGAGGCCGGAGTTTTACATGTACTTCCCGCCCACGGGCAATCTCGGGGCTGCGGATACCATCACGAGTCCCGCTCAGTTTTCGTTGCTGCGCCTGGAACCAAAAAAGGATCACCGGGAAACGACAGTGGTCAAGGTGGGGTTCGGCAGCGCGAGCGCCGGGGACGACAACAAGAAGACGGTTCATTTCCAAGCTGCGAAGATTCGCCCGTATGCGTACCGGGTGAGTCCCGAAATCGGTTTAAGAAGCGGCGAATATGCTTTCCTGGCAGCTACCGGCATGGGCGGTGCGGCGGCAGCGACATCGGTCGTGGTATTCGATTTCGGAGTCGACGCCGATTGAACTGAAGCGGCGGCCTGATCTGGTTCGTGGAGCGGAATATGTCCTCTTCCCAATTTCGATTTGCCGGGGTTGTTCTTTGCACGACCTTGTTGGTATGCACGCAAGCGCGAGCGCAACTATTCACGCAGCAAGGCGGGAAGCTGGTGGGGAGCGGGTTCATCGGCATGCCGCTCGAGGGTATTTCCGTTGCGCTCTCATCGAACGGGAACACGGCTCTGGTAGGTGGGCCTAACGACAACGGCAACAGCAACGCTGGTGTCGGTGGAGTTTGGGTTTTCGCCCGCGGTACCAGCGGCAACTGGACCCAACAGGGTAGTAAATTGATCGGCACCGGCGCGACCGGGCCTGCAAGTCAAGGCGGGTCCGTCGCGCTATCGGCGGACGGCAATACGGCTCTGGTCGGTGGCGCTACCGATAACAACGGCTTCAATACCTTTACGGGCGCCGTGTGGGTTTTCACCCGTGATGTCAACGGCAATTGGACCCAGGAGGGCAGTAAGCTGGTGGGCAGCGGCGCTGATAATGCTGCGAGCCAAGGCACGTCCGTGGCACTCTCGGCCGACGGCAACACGGCTCTCGTGGGCGGGCCAGACGATGACAACGGCGCCGGAGCGGTGTGGGTATTCACGCGAGATCGCAGCGGAAACTGGACCCAGCAAGGAAGCAAGCTGGTGGGCGGCGGGGCTTACGGCGCTGCGGCTCAGGGCATGTCAGTAGCAATTTCTACTGATGGGAACACCGCCGTACTGGGCGGCCCCCAAGACGACGCTGGCATCGGTGCAATGTGGGTGTTCACCCGGGACACGAACGGCAATTGGGCCCAGCAGGGAAGCAAGCTGGTGAGTGCTAACCCGACCACTTACGATTACATCGAAGGTAGTTCGGTCGCGATTTCTGCGGACGGGAACACAGCCCTCATGGGCGGACCTGGCGGCAATGGACCTGGCGGCGGGAGCGACCCTGGAAGTGGCGGAGCATGGGTTTTCACCAGAGACGGCGGCGGCAACTGGAGCCAGCAAGGAGGCAAGCTGGTGGGCGACGGTACACCGGGCGCCAATCTTGGCTGGTCGGTCGCGCTTTCCGGGGACGGCAAGACGGCTCTGGTGGGCGGCCCTGCGGACACTAGTGGGGTCGGCGCAGTTTGGGTATTTGGCCGCGATAACAACGGGAACTGGAGCCAGCTGGGGACCCCGCTGGTGGGTAGCGGCGGGACCGGCGATGCAGAGGAAGGTCGCGCCGTCGCGCTCTCTGGCGATGGAAACACGGCGATGGCAGGCGGTCCTTTCGACGGCGGCATCGGCGCGGCGTGGGTATTTGTACGAAATGGCTCGTCGCAATCTTCCTCGCCGTCCTTCACAATCGTCCCTGGAGCCCTGCAGGAAATCTCAGTCGGTGCGGATGGCAGCGTGTGGGGCCTCAACAGCTCTCAACAGATCTTTACTTACAGCAGCAGCGGGTGGACGAATATTCCGGGCACGCTGTCGCAGATTGCCGTTGCGTCGAGCACCGCAGTGTGGGGTTTGAACGAGCAGGGACAGATTTACCACTGGGATTCTGCGCATTCGGATTGGATCAATGTTCCAGGAACTCTAGCGCAGATCGTGGTGGCCGCGGACGGTGATGTCTGGGGTCTCAATGCCCAATCGAACATTTATCATTACAACGCGCAAATCGGGTCCTTTGTCCAAGTCCCGGGGCAACTCGCGCATCTGGCGGTCGGGTCGGCTGGCGCGGTGTACGGGATCAACAGCTCGGGCGCAGCTTTCTGGTATAACCCAGGGACCGGATATTTCCAGTACCTGGCGAACCCCGCGTTCACGCAAATTGCGGTGGGTAGCGACGGCTATGTGGTGGGACTGAATAACGGTATCGGCTACGGCTACGAGGCAGGCAGTTGGATCGCCGGGCCGACCGACGTTTCCATCGCACAAGTCGCGGTCGGGTCCGGCGGGAGCATCTATGCGCTGGATGCATCCGGGAATATTTACTTCTATAACGGGCAGAGCCGGGCTCTGGTTCAGATTCCAGGTACTTTGAGCAGCATTTCTGTCGGCGGCAGCGGCGCCGTCTGGGGTCTCAATAGCGCGCAAGAAATCTTCACTCTCCAAAACGCGCCGACGCGCGGATTCCAGGCGCTCACCTCGGTGCCCGGCTCATTCAGCCAGATTTCGGTGGGGGCGGATGGAAGTGTGTGGGGAGTGAGCGGAAACGCAGGAGAATACTTCAACCCCGCGACGCAAACTTTCCTCGCCGTCTCGGTTCCCCCAGCTTTGGCGCAGATCTCGGTGGGCGCGGGCGGCAATGTCTGGGCTCTCGATACGTCCGGCAGTATCTATCAATGGGATCCTTCCTCGAGAAGCTGGAATAATATTCCGGGCCAGTTGAATTTCATTCAACTGGGAGCCGATCACTCGGTCTGGGGCATCAATTCAGCCGGCCTAGTATTTACTTACAATTTCTCGAATAACACGTGGGCCAACATACCAGGCGCACTGCAGACGCTGTCGGTGGGCGCGGACGGCACGGTGTGGGGCCTCAACGCGCAGCAGCAGATCTATCGCTTTGATGGCGTGGGATCGTGGGTGAACGTTCCGGGAGCATTGGTGCAGATCTCGGTCGGCAACGCGAATAACGTTTGGGGCGTGAACGCCGAGCACCAGATTTACCGCTATGACCTCGCTGCGAACCGCTGGGTGAGTGTGCCCGGCACGTTGATGCAGGTAAAGGTGGCGTTCGATGGGTCGGTTTGGGGCGTGAATGCCGCGGGAGATCTGTATCAATGGAACGCTGGCGCGCAGAGCTTCAGTTTTGTCGGGAGCGGCGTGACGGACGTGTTTGTGGGAAATGCCGCCGCGGTGTGGGCCTTCAACGCGACTACGGGTGCGGTGTTTTCGTGGTTCTGAGGCCTGGGATGCGAACCTCAATGAATTTTGGTTTGCTATTGGTGGTCTGTCTTTTTACGATACTTCTTGTGCCTAGTCGAGGATGGGCGGCTCAGACCACAAACTGCCCGACGGAGCCGGCGCAGAATGTGCCAATCGCATCGGGACAAACTTATTACGGCTCGAATTGTGTTCTGATGACCACGGGCGACGTGGATGGTTTCCAATTCAGCGGCTCGGCCGGGGACATATACAGGCTGGTGGCATCCGCGCCGGGGATCGGTTACCCCAATAACGTTTGTATCGCTCTCTATGCGCCGGGTCTTTCGAGCGCGCCTATATTCTCAGGCTGCAGCAATACCTTTAATGGCAGCAGTTCGGTTGCAACTGATCAGAAGCTCCCGCTAGCGGGATCTTATACCATCGCGGTCAGCGAGACCTTGGACGCGACGACGAATTACGGTCTGTCCCTTGAGCGGCTGTACCCCGCGCCACCTGATGGCATCACACTCGTTCTTTCGCAAAACGTCGCGAGCGCAATCGATACACCCACAGCCCAGGATGCTTTCACGTTTTATGGAGCTACCACCGGTACCTATGAGATAGGTGGCAGCCTGACCACCGGGGGATATCCGTCGAACTTCTGCTTTGACGTGTTTCAACCCGATGGAACGAACGTTCTACGAGGGCAGTGCACGAACACCTTTAATGGCGGTTCAACCGTGCAGACGGATATTACTCCGGTCCAAAACGGGACCTACGTAGTAGTGGCCTACGAATCGAGCGAGGCTGCGACCATCGGCTATAACCTAGAGGTCTCGTGTCTGCTCGGGACGTGCCCTTCGGTATCGACTTCACCTTCGTTTTCGAGTGTTTCCGGGGCACTTACACAAATTTCTGTTGGCGCGGACGGCAGCATCTGGGGCCTCAACAGCTCTCAACAGATCTTTACCTACGGCAGCAGCGGCTGGACGAATATTCCGGGCGCGCTGTTACAGATTGCCGTCGGCTCCAGCGACGCAGTCTGGGGCCTGAATGAGGACGGGCAGATTTATCACTGGGACTCGGTGCATTCGCAATGGATCGATGTTCCAGGAGCTCTAGCGCAGATCGCGGTGGGCGCGGACGGTGATGTCTGGGGACTCGATGCCCAATCGAACATTTATCATTACAACGCACAAATAGGGTCCTTTGTCGAAGTCCCGGGGCAACTCGCGCATCTGGCGGTCGGGTCCGCGGGGGCGGTGTACGGAATCAACAGCTCGGGCGCAGCTTTCTGGTATAACCCAGGGACCGGATATTTCCAGTACCTGGCGAACCCCGCGTTCACCGAAATTGCGGTGGGAGCGGACGGATTCGCAATCGGACTGAGTAATGGTGTCGGCTATGGCTACAAACGAGGCGCTTGGTATGCGGGGCCAAGCGAGGTTCCTATTGCACAGGTCGCGGTCGGAAGCGGCGGGAGCATTTACGGATTGGACGCCTCCGGAAACGTCTATTATTACAACGCCCAGAGTCAGGCGCTAGTTCAGATTCCAGGCACTCTGAGCAGCATTGCTGTAGGCGGCAATGGCGCGGTTTGGGGTCTCAACAGCTCACAAGAGATTTTCCAGTTACAAAATGCGCCCATGCGTCCATACCAGACGCTCACGTCGGTGCCCGGCTCATTGAGCCAGATTTCGGTGGGGGCGGATGGAAGCGTGTGGGGAGTGAGCGGAAACACAGGAGAATACTTCAACCCCGGGACGCAAACTTTCCTCGCCGGTTCGGTTCCGCCAGCCTTGGCGCAGATTTCGGTGGGCGCTGGCGGCGATGTCTGGGCTCTCGATACGTCCGGCAGTATCTATGAATGGGATGCTTCCTCGAATAGCTGGAATAATATTCCGGGCCAGTTGAATTTCATTCAAGTGGGAGCCGATAACTCGGTCTGGGGCATCAATTCAGCCGGCCTAGTATTTACTTACAATTTCTCGAACAACACGTGGGCCAACATACCAGGCGCACTGCAGACGCTCTCGGTGGGCGCGGACGGCACGGTCTGGGGCCTCAACGCGCAGCAGCAGATCTATCGCTTTGATGGCGTGGGATCGTGGGTGAACGTTCCGGGAGCATTGGTGCAAATCTCGGTCGGCGACGCGAACAACGTTTGGGGTGTCAACGCGGAGCAGCAGATTTACCGCTATGACCTCGCTGGGAACCGCTGGGTAAGTGTGCCAGGGACCCTGATGCAGGTGAAAGTAGCGTTCGATGGGTCGGTTTGGGGCGTGAATGCCGCCGGAGATCTGTATCAATGGAACGCGAGCGCGCAGAGCTTCAGTTTTGTCGGGAGCGGCGTGACGGACGTGTTTGTGGGAAATGCCGCCGCGGTGTGGGCCTTCAACGCGACTACGGGTGCGGTCTTCTCCTGGTTCTGAGGTAAGACCATCCAACCACCCGGCGGTAGAGCGGCAGGGCTCTACCCGCACGTCCACTACTCTAAAATAATGAGCTTGATGCCAGTTTCTTTTCTTCTGTTGCAGGCTGCGGGCGCGACCACTTCCCCGACAGGAGCGTTCACAACGGGCCTGATCCCGATCGTATTGATGATCGCGATCTTCTATTTTCTGGTTTTCATGCCCATGCGGCGGCAACAGGGCAAGCAGAAAGCGATGATCAAAGCGCTGCAGAACGGCCAAACGGTTCTGACCAGCGGCGGCATCATTGGAACAATTGTTTCGGTAAATGATGATACGCTGATACTGCGAATAAAACCTGACAACCTGAAGATTCAGGTGGCGCGCAGTGCCGTGACGAGCGTGGTTGGAAGCGACGATCAAGGCAAGAAATAGCGGCAGGGCTTCGCATGTAGTGCTAACAAATGAAACGCCATTTACGCTTTAAGTTTTTTTTCATTCTCGCCGTGATCCTGATTTGCATATACGGGATCATCGGGTTGCCGAAGAGCAAGGCCGAGCTAGCCGAGAATTGGCACAAGAACATCCGGCTCGGGCTCGATCTGAGGGGCGGGACCTATTTAGTAGTGCAGGTGCAGCAGCAAGACGCGTTCAATACGCAGGCGAGCTCGGATGCGGATCGGCTGAAAGAAGCGGTGCGCAAAGCCGGGGTGCAGTTCTCAGATGTCACGATCGAAGAAGCCAACAGTCTGCAGACCGCGACGAAAGTGGCGATCGATATCAAGGGCGTTCCATCGACTCAGGCCGGCACGCTGCGGGGCATCGTCAACGAACAATTCACAAGCTGGCTGATGACTCCGACCAGCGCCACCGATTACCGGCTGACCATGCGGCCGACGGACGCGCTGAAACTGTGGCAAAGCGTGCTGGCGCAATCGAAGAACACGATCGATAAAAAGATTAATGCCCTGGGGCTGAGCGAAGCGACCGTACAGCAACGCCGCGAAGATGCGGATTCCGAACTGCTGGTGCAACTGCCCGGCGTGGACGATCCGGCGCGAGTGAAGCAGATTTTGCAGACTGCGGCGGTTCTAGAGCTCTATGATGTGCGCGGCGGGCCGTTTCAGAGCCGGGACGAAGCCCTGGCGCAAAATGGCGGCGTACTGCCCGTGGGGACCAAGCTGATTGGTGCTGCCGGTGCCGACTCCAGCACGAATGAGGGCGGTGTTTACCTGGTTTCGCGTACGCCGGTGGTGCGAGGACCGGACCTGCGCGACGCGCGAGCTCAACAGGGACAACTGCCCAATAGCTGGGACACGTGGTTTGCGCTCAGCAACGACGCGGCCAAGCGGTTTTCGGCCTATACCGGTTCGCATATCGGGCAGCGGCTGGCGATCGTGTTGGATGGGAAAGTGCTCCAGGCGCCGGTCATCAAAGGGCAGATCAGCGACAACGGAGTGATCGAAGGGCAACCGACGGAGCAGGCGGCCGCGGACCTGGCGCTGAATTTAAAAGCCGGCGCGTTGCCTGCGAAGGTGGTCTACGAGCAGGAAGACACGGTCGGCCCAAGCTTGGGCGCCGATTCCATCCGGGACGGATTTGCCGCGGGTATTGCGGGAGTGCTGGCGGTGATTATTGCGATGCTGGTCTATTACAAAAAGAGCGGCATCAATGCGACCCTGGCGCTCGTTTTGAACGCGGTCATTCTCATCGCGTGCTTGAGCTATTTCGATGCGGTTCTGACGTTGCCGGGCATTGCGGGAATCATCCTGACGATTGGTATGGCGGTGGATAGCAACGTGCTGATTTTCGAGCGCATCCGGGAAGAGCTGCGGGCGGGCAAGGCGATCATTCCCGCGGTTGACACGGGGTTCAACAAGGCGCTGCTCACGATTATCGACACCCACGTGACCACGGTGGTCTCCTGCGCCATCCTCTTTATGTTCGGCTCTGGACCCGTCAAGGGGTTTGCGGTTACCCTGGTGATCGGCCTGGTGGCCAATGTGTTTACCGCAGTTTTTGTTTCAAGGTTTATTTTCGACTGGGAGCTCTCACGGCCTAAGCCGGTGCGAGCGCTCAGCATCTGATATGAACGCGCACGACGGCGCCAAACGCCCGTGCGCTTGGAATCACCGCGCTTCGAACAGCTGAGGTGCTGTTTTGGAAGCGTGTTATTGGGAACATTTGTTAATAGCCGGTGTCTATCTCTTATGAATGCCGGCCTCTAGGGCTAGATGGAAATTTTCAAGCAGACGAATTTTGACTTTCTCGGTAAGAAGTGGCCGTTCATCATCCTGTCTTTGGTGCTTACGGCAGCCGGGTTGTTCAGCCTGTGGGTAAAGGGCGGGCCTAGATACGGCATCGATTTTACAGGTGGAGCGCTGATGGACGTCAATTTCATAAAGCGGCCTCCGGCGGAAGCGATTCGCTCCGCGCTCCACAAAAAGATATCCGGCGATATTGAAGTGCAGGAAGTGCGGGAAGCCGGCCATTCTCAAGAAGTGCTGATTTCGACGGGCGTGCGCGACGAAACGGTGCAGGCAGTGCGCGGCGATATCGAGAGCACGTTGAATACCGCGTTCAACCCGCATATCGACGGGAAACTGGACCTTAATTCGGCCAGCGAGACAACCATTGCCGACCGGCTGCGGGATCCGCTGCAGCAGGCGGGCGTGACGCTTTCCGACGATCAACTCCAAGCGCTCGTACGAGGCATCGTCAATTACCGCGAATCGCACTCCGGGCTGATTACGAACGTGGACGACCTGTCGAGTGTTCCGGGAGTAACGCCGCAAGTAGTCAACGTTCTGAAACAGCAGGCGGCGATCGGGAGCTTCGCGGTCAGACGTGTGGAAATCGTCGGGCCGAAGATCGGTGCCGACTTACGCCATCAGGCGATCAACGTGGTGCTGGTCGCGCTGGGGGCGATGCTGATTTACATCGCATTCCGATTTGAATGGATTTATGGAGTGGCGGCGGTCATCGCGGTCTTTCACGACACGATCATTACGGTTGGCTTGTTTTCGATCTTCAACAAGCAGATAGACCTGACGGTGATTGCGGCGCTGCTGACCTTGGTCGGTTACTCGATGAATGATACGATCGTAACCTTCGATCGGATTCGCGAGAATTTGCGATTACAACGCCGCGGATCTTTCAGTGAAATAGTTAACACCAGCATTAATCAAACACTTAGCAGAACGGTGTTGACGTCCGGTTTGACATTTTTGACGGCGCTCTCATTGTTCCTGTTTGGGGGACCGGTACTCAACGGTTTCTCTTTTGGGCTGGTAGTGGGTATCATTATTGGCACGTATTCGTCGATTTTTATCGCTAGTCCGATTCTGGTCTTCTGGCAGGACGTGGCGGAAGGCCGGAAGAGAAGAGTAAGAGCGCCGGCCGTAGATAGCCGGTTGCGCACCGTTCCAAAGACGGTGAAGACAGCAAAGTAAGTGAGTTTTTAGCGGGAGAGAAATAACAAGTAAATAGGGAGCCCGCGCTGGCCGGGCAGAAGCGAGGGGATTTACAATGTTTGATCAAACATTCGTTGACGGCGCACAGAAAACGAAGAAGCCGTATACTATCGCCCTGTCGTTAATATTGGAGATTTGCGTCATTGGTGTTTTCATTCTGATTCCGTTGATCTACACTGAGGCGTTGCCCAGCGCTCAATTGAAGAGCATGCTGGTGGCACCGCCGCCCCCACCACCGCCACCGCCGCCCCCACCACCGCAGGTGAAGGTGCAGCCGAAGCCGGTGGTCCGGCAGTTCATCGCGAATCAGTTGATGGCGCCGAGAGTAATTCCAAAACAGATAAACCACATCGAAGAGGCTGCTCCGCCGCCTGATACCGGAATGGGCGTGGTCGGCGGAACCGGTGAAGCGGGCGGCGCGGCCGGTGGCGTATTAGGTGGCGTGCTGGGCGGTGTGGGCGCGGCACCTCCTCCACCTCCTCCGCCGAAGAAACCGCAAGGACCCGTTCAGATCGGCGGGCGCGTGGCCGAGGCGAACCTGATCCGCAAGGTTCAGCCGGTTTATCCTCCCCTGGCGAAATCGGCACGCGTGCAAGGCACGGTTGAGTTCACTGCCACAATCAACAAGGAAGGCAGCATAGTGAATTTAACTCTCGTGCGCGGGCATCCACTGTTGGTGAACGCAGCGAGAGAAGCAGTGCTGCAATGGAAATACAGGCCAACGCTGCTGAACGGCCAGCCAGTGGATGTGATTACGGATATCATCGTGAATTTCACGTTGAGCCAGTAAGTGCGGTTTGTTACTTTTGTTCGATTCAACTAATTCGATTCAACTTAGGAGATAAGCATGTTACTTCAACTTCACGTATGGGCATTTTGGCTCCTGCAGGAAGCCGAGGGAGGGACGCTTAGTTTCGATCCTCGTACGGTGTGGGGCAACATGGGCGTCGCGGCGAAATGCGTCGTGATCGTCCTGTTCATTATGTCCGCTTGGTCGATCGGAGTTATGATTGACCGTCTGATCGCGTATAACGCGGCGCGGAAACAATCGCGGGCGTTTGCCCCGGCGGTTGCCGGAGCGCTGCGGGAAGGCAAGCTGGACGAGGCCATCAAGATCGCCGATCGGTTTAACAAGAGCCACCTAGCGAAGGTCGTGGTCGCGGGTCTGCAGGAATTCAAGGCTCATCAGGCCAGCACGGAGATTCCGGGTGAAGAGATCGAGGCTTCGCGCCGGGCTCTGGAACGCGCGGAAGCTATCGTGCATGCCGAACTGAAGCGCGGCGTGAGCAGCTTAGCGACGATTGGCTCTACGGCGCCCTTTGTCGGCTTATTCGGAACGGTGGTCGGCATCATGAACGCGTTCAAATCCATTTCGACTTCGAAATCGACTGGTTTGGGCGCGGTTGCCGGCGGTATTTCCGAAGCGCTGATCACTACTGCGGTCGGTCTGTTCGTCGCCATCCCCGCGGTGTGGATGTTTAACTATTTCACGAACCGCATCGAGGCGTTCGACGTGGAGATGGGCAACTCCAGCTCCGAGCTGATCGACTACTTTTTGAAGCGCACGCAACGCGCCGGCGTCGGCGCGACCACCGCTGCCGCTACGCGCGGCGTCTAAATCCGTCACTTAGGCTTACGCTCGAGTTGAATCGAGGCTGGGAGCGGCTCTCCGAGGCTGCTCCCGGCTAAGGCAGTTGGCTTGAGCGCGCATTGCGATCGAAAGGAGCGAAACATGAAATTAATGAAGGCGCCGCCCGTGGTTTCGGACATCAACGTTACGCCCATGGTGGATGTGATGTTAGTGCTGCTCATCATCTTCATGGTCATTACGCCTATGTTGTCTAAAGGCGTCACCGTGAACATGGTAAAGACGCACAACGACATCAAGATGCAGGAAGCCGATAAAGAGGACGCAATCTTGATTTCGATCACGCGAGATGGCAAGGATTACCTCAGCCCGGGCAACCAGATGATACAAGTAGACCAGTTGCCGGGTAAGGTCAAGGATCTACAGCAGAACCGTTCGGATAAGACGGTCTATATCCGGGCCGACGCGAGAGCGCGCTTTGCGAGCGTGACCGACGTGATTGACGCGCTGCGAACCGACGGCGTAGATACGATTGGACTGATCACGGAAGCCGTGCAGGACAAGAATAGAAAAAGTTTGGGATTGTAATTTTCGACTCGAAGGAGTTCACATCCTATGTCAATGGCAGTTGGAAAAAAGGGCGGCGCAATGTGCGACGTCAATGTAACTCCGATGATTGATGTATTGCTGGTGCTGCTGATCATCTTTATGGTGATCACGCCTTTGACGCCGCACGGATTGGACGCGCTGGTGCCTCAACCACCGCCGCCGAACCAGCCGCCACCGCCGCCGAATCAGGACCCGACGGTCGTCATCGAGGTGAAGAAGGACGCGAGCATGGAGATCAATGGGCAGCCGGTGAAGGAGAGAGACCTGACGACACAGCTCGAGGACATTTTCAAGACTCGTGCAACAAAGGTTGTGTTCGTCAAGGGCGATCCGGACATCGATTATCGATATGTCGCGCAGGCGATTGACGATGCCAAAGGGGCCGGTCTCGATAAGGTTGGCATCATGACGCCGAAGGTAGAGGCAGGACAATAACAGGACACGAGGCTGCGCACATGCGAAGGTCTAAGTGGTTTACGTTGGCGCTATGCGCCGGACTGATATTAGCGACGACGGGTTGCGCCAAGCTGCAATCCCGGGATGAGATGAATAAGGGCGTACAGGCGTATCGGAACAATAAATACGCCGACGCTGTAAAACATTTCCAGGAAGCCGTAAAACTGGATCCGTCGAATCAAAACGCCCAACTCTATCTGGCGACGTCTTACATGATCCAGTGGGTGCCGGGCGCGGATTCGCCGGATAACCAGAAAAACTATAACGCGGCGCAGCGCGAATTCGAGAAGGTTTTGAAGACCGACCCCAAGAACGGCCTGGCACTCGCTTCCATGGCGTCCATGGCCTACAACTCGGCCACGGCCGGCAACCAGGAACAGAAGACCGCCGCGCTCGAACAAGCGAGGAAGTGGAATCAGCGCCGAATGGAAGTGGACTCGAAGGATGCGGAGCCTTATTACTATCTGGGCGTGATCAACTACGATGAGGCCTTTCAGCCGATCGTCAGCGCGCGTGTGCAGGAGCGGATGAGCGCCACCGATCCTCCGCCGCTCAAGGATAAGAAGGAACGCGCGGAGTTGAAGGACAAATATTACAAGCTGGTCCAAGACGGCATTCAGGATCTTAAGGAGTGCCTGGCGCGCGATAAGGAAAACGAAGACGCTATGTCTTACATTAACCTGCTGTATCGGATGAAAGCGTACCTGGATGACAGCCCGGAAGAGGCGAAAGCTGATGTTGCGCAGGCTGAAGACTGGTTCAATAAGGCGATGGACACGAAGCGCATTAAGGCTACTCGCGCGCCGAAGAAGACGCAAGCCACTTAGAAGCCGTTTTCAGCGCGGCCGGAAGTTTAAGGTGTGTGGAGTTCAAAACGAACTCTACACACCTTTTCCTTTTCTGGACAACCGGAGGTCCGCGCATAAGCGTGACAGGCTATCATTCTTCTCGGATGTTCACGGTTCTCTCGCAAAGCTGGCGGTCTTGGAGAAACGCAAAGGGACTCGCGGCCTTGGCGGTAATCGCGCTTGCGGTCGGAATCGGCTGCGCGACGGCCGTTTTTACGGTCGTGAACGCAGTCCTGCTCGCGCCGCTTCCCTATACGGAAGGCAATCGCTGGGTAGTTTTATTCGGCGGGAGTACACGGATTAGCGGGGCCGAGCAGGGCGGCATTTCCGCGCTCTCTTATTCCGATCTCGAGGATTACCGCGACCGGACGCACAGCTTCGACGCATTCGGCTGGTACATGATCTTCAGCGATTTCAATCTGACATCGCCAGGCGAACCGCAGCATATTCAGGGGGTTCCGGTTACACCGTCGCTGATCGACAACCTAGGTGTCAATCCAATGCGCGGGCGGCTGTTTCGCGATTCGGACGGCCCGAACGTTGCGGTGATATCGAGCCGTGTTTGGAACCGCTTCGGCTCTGGCATTATAGGGCGCTCTATTACGCTCGATGGCGAACTGTATACGGTGCTGGGTGTGATGCCGCCCTGGTTTGCGCTCCCGGTGAGCGGGGTATCGAGCGAAAACGTTCATACGGATGTCTGGATTCCGCTGAGAATGCCGCGCGATGAACAGGCACGGCGCAGATATTCCCCATACGCCGGATACGGAAGGCTGAAGCCCCACGTCACAGTTGCTGACGCTCGGGCCGATTGCAAACGCGTTGCCTCGGAAATTGCAAAAGAAGATCCGCGGAACCACGAGAAGTCATATACCGCTATCGTCTTCAGCCTTCGCGAATTCGTCATCAGATACATTCGTCCTGTTCTGCTGCTGCTGTTCAGCGCGGCCGGTCTACTGCTTTTGATCACTTGCGCCAATGTGGCAGGGCTGCTGGTGGGGAGATCAGTTGGACGATCGCGCGAAATTGCGATTCGCGTCGCGCTCGGCGGCGGGCAGGGCCAGCTTGCGCTGCAGTTTTTTTTCGAAAGCCTTTTCGTCGCGATTGGCGCGGCAGTGCTCGGAATCGGAGCAAGCGTTGCCCTCGTGAGACTCATCCTTACTCTCGCGGCCGACTTCATTCCCCGCGCCGATCAGATCTCCACCAACTGGCCTGTCGTCCTGTTTGCTGTGGCAGTGGGATGTCTTGCGGCATTGCTTTCGTCGCTGGCGCCGCTCTGGCAGGCCGTTCGGACGCAACCAAACGACGTGCTGAATGAAGGCGTGCGATCTTCGGCCAGCGCCAGGACTCGCAGGCTTTCGCACTCGCTGGTCGTGGCCGAAATTGCGCTGGCTTTCACATTATTGTCGGTTAGCGCGCTCTTGCTTTTGCAGCTCGAACAATTGAATCGCGTATGGCCCGGTTTCGATCCGAACCACTTAATCGCGTTCCAGCTCAGCGTCCGCCGCAATGTGAATGTGAAAGAAACCTTCGCCTATGAAAACCGTTTCTTGCAAGCGTTGGAAGGCATTCCGGGGGTGAGCAGCGCGGCGGTTGCGAATCAGCTGCCGCTGGAGGGTTGCTGTCTTCAGACCACGCTGTTCCCGGAGGGCCGGGCGCCGAGTTTAGACGTCGATCATTCAATTGCTTTCGTGGTCGCCAGCTCCGAATATTTTCGGACGATGCGCATTCCGCTCGAGAAAGGCCGCTTTCTCACCGAGCATGATGCGCATGAAAACCCGGTTTCGATCGTTATCGATGAGGCGACTGCGAAACGCCTCTGGCCGGATCGCGATCCGATCGGAGCTTTTGCCCACCTGAGCTCGCCCAATGGCGATCGGGTGCAGGTAATTGGGGTCGCCGGCAATGTTCGCGACGACGGACTTGACGCCGCAACGCGTCCGGAGCTTTATGTACTGAACGCCCTTACTCTGATGGACCCGATACAGTTCGTGGTGCGCTCCAGCTTGCCTTCAACTACCCTGATTCCGGCAGTTCGCCGCGCGGTTCGGAATGCGGACCCTACGCAGCCTATCTATAACGTGCACACGATGAAGGAAGCCGAAAGCGAATCGCTTACATTTCAGCGCATCAGTTCGACCGTGGTCGGGTTTTTTGCATGCGCCGCTTTGCTGATGGCGGCGGTGGGTGTGTATGGCGTGACTTCGTATTCGGTGCGGCAGCGGACCGTGGAAATGGGTACGCGGATGGCTCTCGGCGCGACTGGACGCGACCTGCTAACGCTGGTTCTGGGCAGCGGATTGAGAATGGCGGGCTATGGCATTGGATTTGGCGCCCTTGTCGTGATCTTCGCTACGTGGCTGGTTGCCCGGTTCTTCCACCTGCACGATATCGGCGCAGTCCCCTATCTCTATTCCGTTGCGATTCTGGCCGCGCTGGCGATGTTCGGGTCACTTTTCCCAGCCTGGCGCACGACTCTGGTTTCGCCCATGGTCGCGATTCGCAATGACGGCAGGCGATACGGAGCGGTGGTTTACGCAGCTGCAGAAGACGACGGCGCGGCCGGCTTGGAACCGGCGCTGTTGAAGGAATTCATCGACGCCAGCCGTCACTCGGATTCTTTTTCCGAAGCACTTCGCAGCGCGGTGGCGACTTTGCGCGCGAGGATTCGTGCTCAATCGGCGATGCTGCTTGAAAATATCTCGGAAGGGGAGTATCGTTGCGCCGCAAGAATACCCGAAAAACAGCAGGTTGTTTGCTCTATTCCCGCCAACGGCTTTCTGATAAACCGGCTGAAATTCTATCCCGCTCCTCTTGCCTTCACGGCTGGCGATCTCGATTCCGCTCTGCGCTGGGCTATGGAACAAAAGCCGCGGCATGTGGCCGAAATCGAGATGTTAAGGAACGTCGATATACGTCTCGCCGTAGCATTGCGGACAAAAAACGAGATTCTTGGCCTGTTGTTGTTTGGTCCGCCAATCGAGCGGCGGGCGTTCACTCCCAGCGAGAAGCAACTTCTGGCGGCGTGCGCCGATCAATTCGCGTTGATGATCGAGAATGCGCGGCTGACGGAGCGTGTGGTGGAACAGGAAAAGCTGCGCCGTGACGTGGAGCTTGCGGCCGAAGTGCAAAAGCGGCTTTTGCCGCGCGAATCGCCCGAAACCGCGGCGAGCTCGCTCGGAGCATTCACGCTTCCGGCGCGCAGTGTCGGAGGCGATTACTACGATTTCCTGAACGTGGGCGATCATCGCATCGGCATCGCGCTGGCCGATGTAGCAGGGAAAGGAGTCGCCGCGGCGCTGATCACGGCAGTGGTGCACGCTTCGCTCCGCATCCTGGCAAGCGAAGGCAATATTTCGCTGCCGGAGCTTGCGGCCAAAATGAATCGCTTTCTGCACGGTTCGACCGGCTCAAGCAGCTACGCGACTTTTTTCTATGCGCAAATCGACGAGCAAAAGCGCCAGCTTCGGTATGTGAATGCGGGGCACAATCCGCCATATCTGGTGCGGTCTCTCGAAAATGCTTATGGAAGCCAATCGGGTGCGGCCATCGACGAGCTGAAGACGGGCGGCACCATCATCGGCATGTTTCCGTCCGCGAGCTATGAGGAAGCGACCGTAGATCTGTGCTCTGGCGACGTGCTGCTGGCCTTCACGGACGGTGTCACAGAAGCGCTCAACACAAACGAGGAAGAATTCGGAGAAGAGCGATTGAAGAGTCTTGTGCGGGACGTGGCTCACTTGCCGGTTCAGGAGATGACAGAGCACATCGCACAAGAGATTCGCAAGTGGGTTGGCGACGCTCCGCAGCATGACGATATTACATTTGTCGTGATGAAGGTGAATTGATGGGGACGGCGGCGGAATGTTTTAACACGTGAAGACGCCCTAGTTCAGGAAATAGGTCCGGTAGAGCGTATCGCGCTGCTTGGGAATGAAGCCGGCGTCACGGATCAAGCGCCGGAGCTGCTCTTCCGTGGCGCGGTGATGCGTGCCTGCGGCGGATACGACATTTTCCTCGATCATAATGCTGCCGACGTCATTCCCTCCAAAGCGCAAGCCGAGCTGGCAGACTTTCAGCCCGGGCGTGACCCAGGAGGCCTGGACGTTGAGGATATTATCCAGGTAGATACGCGAGAGCGCGAGCATTTTCAGGTACTCGACGGCGGTCGCTTCCTGCTTCACGAATCGGCCTAGCGAGGTGTACTCACGCTGGAAGAACCAGGGAATAAATGCGGTGAACCCGCCGGTGTCTTCCTGGATGTGGCGGACGATATCGAAATGGTTCATGCGTTGGTCGATGGTCTCGCCCGTACCGAACATCATGGTTGCCGTGGTTCGCATGCCGAGGGAATGCGCGGTTCGGTGCACATTAATCCAATCTTGCGTGGAGCACTTCAGCCTGCTGATGCGATGTCGCACATCCTCGTCGAGGATTTCCGCGCCGCCGCCAGGAATCGAATCGAGACCCGAGTCTCTCAGGCGGGCGATGGTATCGCGCAGGGACAAGCCACTTACTTCGGCGATGTTCACCAGCTCCGGCGCTGAGAAGCAATGGCACCAGATATCGAAGCGGGACTTAATCGTGCGCAGCAGGTCTTCGTACCATTCGATTTTTAGGTCCGGATGCAGGCCGCCTTGCATCAGAATGCCTGTGCCGCCGAGATCGACGGTCTCCTGAATTTTCGCAAGGATTACTTCTTTTGGCAGAATGTAACCCTCTTTGTGGCCCATTGGGCGGTAAAAGGCGCAAAAGCTGCAATATTCGGTGCAGAAATTCGTGTAATTAATGTTGCGATCGATGATATAGCTGACAATACCGTCCGGGTGAAGGCGTCTACGAACCGCGTCTGCTTCCATCCCAATACCGACGAGATCGTCGCTTTGGAACATGTCGATGGCTTGCTTGCGGGTAATCATGCGTCCTGCCTTCCTCCATCGCGACACCTAACGCCCTGCGCGCTCCGCTGCCACTGTCTTCAGGTTCGCAAGGCGCAGGAACAAGCGCAAGCCCTCCTGCTCGCGAGCGCCGATTTCATAGCGGATGTGATGCCGAAGATATCGCTCGGCGAGAGGGGCAGAGATGCCGCGTTGAGCTGCTTCGCTTTGGATGATCCGATCGATTCTTGCGCGGCCGAACTCGTAAGAGGCGCGCGTCAGGTGCGCGAGCGCTTCGGCAGGCAAGCCCGGCTTCCCTGCCCAGGCGGCAAAGAGCATCGGCAGATCAGTTAAAGCGAGCCATTCCGCACCTAAATCGAGGCACTCGAACGGCAACTCTTCGGGCGTGAGTCGCAAGGCCGGGTCGCCAATGATCAGTGCCGCATCGGCATCGGCGAGCATCTTCTCGAGAACCGGCTCGCAGGGCGTTATCTCCGGATCGGCGCCGTAGCGCTCGCGTAGAATTACTCTCGCTAATTGGACCGAGGTTCGCGAGCTGAGGTCGGCGGAGAGCGTACGAACTTTGCTCATCGGCACGCGCGACAACAGCAGAATGCTCCGCACGGGGCCGAGGCAGGCGATGCCAACTCCGGAAACGATTTCAAGACCCTGACGCGCAATCTCCGCAACCGGGACTAAGCCGATGTCGACGCTTCCCTGCTCTACCTGCTCCGCGCAGATCGATGGAATTGAAGACGTCAAATCGACCTGCTCGCGTTCGGGGCCGTGCAGCATCCCCCAAACCAGCGGCAGTGTATTTAGATAGCTAACCGCGCCGATGCGGAATTTCTGTGGTTCGCTCAAAGCTCTAGTTTAGCGAGCGCTAGATGCCGCGACGATTACCCCAGAGATCTACGTGCAGACGCGGGCTGAATCGATATCCTTCGGCTTTGCAGATTTCGGCAAGCCACTCGCCGCGCTCGCGCAATGCATTGCTATCCGTGCCTTCCGGCATGAGAATGATGCGAGAGCGCGGTGCGTCGAGCGTTTCTCGAATTTTTGCGATCTCGTTCAGGTCATGCGGCGCGGTTACGACAAATTTGAGCTGATATTCATAGTCGCGCATGAGCTGCTTGAGGATTTCAGGTTGAAAGCGTAGCCGGTTGTGTTGTGTGGCCCAGCGGCCTCCATCGCGCTCGTATGGAACCGAGTTTTCGAGCTTCGGACTGATGCTCATCAGATCACAGGTGACCGGCGCATAAACGGTTCCGGCAGTTTCGATCGTGATATGCATACCCGCGCTACGCAGCGCCGCTGTTAATTCCGCGATTTGCGGTGCGATCATCGGCTCGCCGCCCGTGACAACCACATGCGATACGCGGTATTCGGCAACAGCCGACACCATGCCGTCTAACGTCATGTCTTGGCCTTCTGGCTGCCAGGAGGTGTACGGCGTATCGCACCAGGTGCAGCGCAAGTTGCAACCGGAGGTGCGTACAAAAACCGATGGCACGCCGACCAACGCACCTTCGCCTTGGATGGAATAAAAGATCTCGGCGATTTTCATTTAGAAGCGCGCACAACGGGCAACAAACGCCCTTTGCGCTTGTCGGCCGCGGGGTCTTCGACGCCGGCCTCGTCGAAGCCTTTGCGCCGCAGGATGCATGAGTCGCATTGGCCGCACGGCTCACCTTTCGCGCCGGGATCGTAGCAACTGTGCGTCGAGCGTAGATCGACTCCAAGCTGAACGGCTTTCCGCACAATATCGGGTTTGGTCATTGCGATCAGGGGTGTGCGTATGGCAATCTTCGTTGCGCCCTCGACGCCCGCGCGCGTGGCGAGGTTGGCCATTGTTTCGAAGGCGTGAATAAATTCCGGGCGGCAATCCGGGTAGCCGGAATAGTCGATGGCATTCACGCCAATGAAGATGTCGGATGCGCCCACCACCTCGGCATAGGCTAGGGCGAATGACAAGAAAATCGTATTGCGCGCGGGAACGTATGTGACGGGAATGCTGCGCGACATCTCCTCTTCGGCCCGTTCTTTCGGGACATCGATGTTACTGGTCAGGGCCGAACCGCCGAAGACTCGCAGATCGATTTTCGCGACGCGATGTTCGCTCGCACAGAGGCTGGTTGCGAGACGACGTGCGCTCTCAAGCTCAATACGATGGCGCTGGCCGTAATCGAACGACAAGCAGTAGCATTCGTAACCTTGCTCGCGTGCAATGGCGAGGCAGGTCGCCGAATCCAATCCGCCGCTCAGCAGGCAAACCGCGCGTTTTCTCATTTCGCTTCTCTTGTGGCGCGAACGACGGCGTCCAATTCGCCCCGGTGCAGCCGGATGGTCAGTTGTTCTCCCTCGGCCGTCTCGTTCGAGGCACGCAAGATACGTTTATCTGCGTTTTCAACAATGGCATAACCGCGCGCGAGCACAGCCAAGGGACTTAGCTGGCCCAAATGGCCGGCGAGTGATTCTTCACGTTTGCGCGATTTCCAAAGCGCTCCTTCGATGCCCTTAAGCAGACGGCGGCGCAGCAATTCCTCGCGATGCCGGTTCTGCGCAAAACGAAGGCGCAGATCGGTGGCCTCGAGCCGCCGGGTCAGGTCGGCCAACCGTTTGCGCTTTTGATCGAAATTCCGCCGATGCACGTTGCGCAACTGGTAGTCGAGATCGTCGACGCGTTGGGCACGGCGCGAGAGCGCGCGATGCAGGATGGTCGCGGCACGCTCGGTCCCGCGCTGATGCAAATCCCGCGAGCAGGAAAGCAGGCGATACCGAATCGCCTGTACGGCTTTGGTTCTGCAGGCCGCAATCTGGTCGAGCAGGCTTTCACGCGTGCAGATGACGATCTCGGCGGCTGCTGAGGGAGTGGGAGCGCGGTGATCCGCGACGAAATCCGAGATAGTGAAATCGGTCTCATGCCCGACCGCCGAAATCACCGGGACCTTGCACGCCGCAATGGCCCTTGCGACGGCCTCTTCGTTAAAGGTCCATAGATCCTCGATCGATCCGCCGCCGCGAGCAACGATGACGACATCAGCCCAGCCGCTCTCACTGAAAAACCGGATGCCGCGGGTCACCTGTTCGACAGAACCTTCGCCTTGCACTTGAGCTGGAAAGAGCCGCACGTGCAGTCCCTGAAAACGCCGCTCCAACACGTGCAACATGTCGGAAATGACCGCGCCGGCGGGCGAAGTCACTATGCCGATTTTTCGCGGCATGGCGGGCAACGGGCGCTTGCGCGACTTGTCGAAGAGACCTTCGGCCGCGAGTTTCTTTTTGAGCAGCTCGAAAGCGAGTTGCAATGCGCCCGCTCCTTGCGGCTCGAGCAAATCCACAATGAGCTGGTATTCGCCACGTGCTTCGTAGACCTCGAGATTGCCGCGCGCGATGACGGCGAGCCCGTCCTGCGGTTTGAATCGGGCGAAGCGCGCCGATCCTTTGAACAGCACGCACCGGATCTGGCTTTCTTCATCTTTGAGCGAGAAATAATGATGCCCGCTGGGCGCGAGACGGCAGCCTGAAATTTCGCCCGCTACCCAGATGGAGCGGAACTCAGCCTCGAAGATCTGCTGAACAGCGGCATTCAGATCGCGGACGCGAAAAACACGGCGCTGCGGCTCCAGCGTCAGTTTCATTTGGGTTACTTCGCTGCCCGTACGTGGCACCTCCGTTAGTTCCAGTTTCCATCATCCGCTGGCTGGTGCGCTCCAAACCGGTGCGCTATTCTAACGGTTGCCGGGAAAACTCGCGCCCCTGTCGTCGCCCAACCCCTACATCTAAATATTGTGATTGGAGGATCAATTGACCCCACAAGAAGTACTCGATTTTGCGAAGAAGAATGACGCGCGCCAAGTGGACGTGCGCTTTACGGACCTGCCAGGGCTGAGCCAGCACATCTCGTATCCGATTTCGATGCTGCAAGAGGATTCTTTTGAAGATGGGTTCGGCATCGATGGATCGAGCATTCGCGGATGGGCCGCTATCAACGAGAGCGACATGCTCCTCATTCCGGAGGGCGCGACTGCTTTCATGGACCCGTTCGCCGAGACGCGCACGCTGGTGATGCTCGGCGACATCATCGATCCGATCACGCGGCAGCATTATGACCGCGACCCGCGCTGGATCGCCAAGAAGGCCGAACTGCATTTGAAAAACAGCGGCGTTGCGGACACGGCGTATTTCGGAGCCGAAGCCGAGTTCTTCATCTTCGATAACATTCGTTTCGACCAAAATCAGCACAGCGCGTTTTACTTTATCGACGCGGAAGAGGGGCGCTGGAATTCGGGCCGCGAAAGCAACAATCTCGGCTACCGGCCGCGGTACAAGGAAGGCTATTTCCCGGTTCCGCCGACCGATCACTATCAGGATCTGCGCAGCGAGATGGTGGCGACCATGATTGAATGCGGCCTTACGATCGAGTGCCACCACCATGAAGTCGCAACCGGCGGCCAATGCGAGATCGATCAAAAGTTCGACACGCTGGTGAAGTCGGCCGACAACATGATGCTCTACAAGTACATCGTGCGCAACGTGGCCTATCAATATGGCAAGACAGTTACGTTCATGCCGAAGCCGCTATTCGGCGATAATGGCAGCGGCATGCACACGCACCAGAGTCTCTGGAGCGGAGGCAAGCCTCTGTTTGCCGGCGACAACTATGCGGGCTTGAGCCAGACCGCGCTTTGGTACGCGGGCGGCTTGCTGCGGCACGCGCGGGCTCTCTCGGCGATCATTGCGCCGACTACGAACAGCTATAAGCGGCTGGTGCCGGGTTATGAAGCGCCGGTGAATCTCGCGTATTCGCGGCGGAACCGTTCTGCTGCAGTGCGCATTCCGATGTATTCCAACAGCCCGAAATCGAAGCGGCTCGAGTTCCGTCCGCCGGATGCGTCCTCGAATCCGTATCTTGCATTCTCGGCGATGATGATGGCCGGACTCGATGGAGTGCAGAACAAGATTGACCCAGGTGAGGCGTTGGATAAGGACATCTACGATCTTTCGCCGGAAGAGATGAAGAAAGTGCCATCCATGCCTGGAACACTCGATGAAGCGCTGACTTGTCTCGAAGAGGATCACGCGTTCTTGACCAAAGGCGATGTGTTCTCCGAAGAGCTGATCGAGACCTTCATCTCATACAAGCGCAAGTCGGAAGCCGAAGCGGTGCGGCTGCGTCCTCACCCGTACGAGTTCGCGCTTTATTACGATATTTAAGTAAATATCGGAGATCGGGAGGCGTGTGTTCGTCGAGAGCGTTTCCCGATCTGGAGTAGCTCGTTCAGATCCGCGTACAATAGCGATAAGTAACCCAAGATGTCGGCCAGCGGAAATTTTTGTCCCGCGCAAGAGCGTCGGCCGCTTCGAGCGGTGCTGGTAATTTGCATTGTCTTCGCTTTTCTCGGGGTTCAGCTAGCGTCCGCGATGCACCCGCACAACGAAGACGCTGAGCACGCCCATTCTTGCGCCGTCTGCCACGTCGGTCACACGCCCGTAGTTCCGGCAGTGGCTGAAATTGATGTTGCTCCGCCGCATATAACCGGATGGAGCGTATCGCGTGAAGAATTCCCCATCGTTCTGTGCTATCTTCCGGCCTCGCAGCTCTCGCGAGCACCGCCCGCTTAATTTCTCCTCAGCTTTGTAAATCGTGATCGCGTTCGCACGTGCGCGGCGCTCTTGTAAGCCGCCACGCACGGGCTGTTTTGTTGCATACACATAGGAGAAAACCATGAAGTTGAGAGCTGCCACTATTACTCTATTAGCCGGATGTATCTGCGTTTCGTTGCAGGCCAATCAATCCACTAACAGCGGAACCATTAATGGAACTGTGCTAGATCCTTCCGGAGCAGCCATCCCTGGCGCCACGGTCGAGATCGACAATCCCGTATCTCATTACACGCGAAGCAGCCAGAGCGATGCTCAAGGCAAGTTTCAATTCACCAATATTCCCTATAACAACTATCACGTCACGACTACTGCCAATGGTTTTCAGGCTGGCGTGCAGGATGTGGACGTAAGATCGCCAGTGCCCTTGGATGTGAAGATCAGTTTGCAGTTAGGGGCTGCGACAACAACCGTGAATGTTACCGCTACGGGCGGGGACTTGGTCGAGACGGAGCCAACGACGCACACCGACGTCGATCGAGAGATGATGGACAAGTTGCCGCTCGAGAGCCAGTCGTCATCGCTCAGTTCGCTCGTGACGCTCGCTTCGCCTGGTGTTGCGGCCGATTCGAACGGTATGTTTCATGGGCTCGGGGACCATGCGGAGAATTCTTTTTCGGTGGATGGGCAGCCGATTACGGACCAGCAGAGCAAGGTTTTCTCGAATCAGCTTCCGACTGACGCCGTGCAATCGATGGAAGTAATCGAAGGCGCGCCTCCGGCAGAATATGGCGATAAGACCAGCCTGGTTGTCGTAGTCAATACGCGAACCGGGCTTGGGGTGAAGCAGCCGCACGGAGATATCACGGCGTCCTATGGCACGTTCGGCAGTTCAAGCGGCGCGGCGAATCTCGCTTACGGCGGAGATTCTTGGGGGAATTTTATCTCCTTGAATGGGTTGGACACCGGCCGCTTTCTGGACCCGCCGGAGTTTCAGGTGTTTCACGACCATGGAAATGAGGAGAATGTCTTCGATCACGTGGACTTGAAGCCGTCACAGTCCGATACCGTCAGTCTGAACGCTCAATTTACGCGTTCGTGGTTCCAGACGCCGAATTCCTACGATGCCCAGACTGCGGATGCATGGTCCGGGCTGGCAGCAAATAACGGAGGCCTTGGTCCCGACGGGCTGCCAGTCGGTTCGCAGGACCAGAGGTCGAAGATCAGAACCTTCGATATTGCGCCGAGCTGGACAAGATTGCTGAGTCCGAACTCGGTATTTACATTCGGGGCCTACGCGCGCCAGGACCGATACAATTACTATCCGAGCGATGATCCGTTCGCAGACTTCACACCGGATCTTCAGCGCCAAACTGTCGGCCAGAACCGGCGGCTTACGAATCTCGGCCTTCGATCCAGCGTCACCTATGTCAAGGGAATCCACAATATTAAAGCCGGCGTCGACTACAACAACACGATTCTTACGGAAGATGACAGTTTCGGCATTGTCGACCCGACTTTCAATGCGGTTTGCCTGACCTCCGACGGTTCTGCTTACACGAATCCCGGGCTGACGAATCCAGCCGCGTGTACAGGGCCACTTACGGCGAACCCTGGTTTCATCCCTCTTTTGGGCTGTTACGACCTGACAAGAACGGCGCCTCTACCCGCGTCCGATGGCTGCCCAAGTTCTACTAGCACCCGCTATGGGTATCTTGGCCATGCCGATATTAGGGAGCTTGGCCTTTACATAGAAGACACGATCACGGTGAAGAACTGGACTTTCAACCTCGGGATCCGCGGGGATATCTATAACGGGATCACCAGCCGGAATCAGGCAGAACCCAGGATTGGCATTGCCTACAACTTTAAGCCGACCAATACAGTCCTGCGAGTCTCTTACGCCCGCACGCTGGAGACACCAGCAAACGAAAATCTGGTTCTGGCAAGCACGGGCTGTGACAACCCCGTGATCAATGCCCTGATGTCGGTGACACAAGGTTACCCATGCCTGACGGCTCCCCTCAGGCCAGGCGTACGCAACGAATATCACGTGGGCCTGCAGCAGGCCTTCGGACGCTTTTTTGTAGTCGACGCAGAATATATTTGGAAATACTCCGACCTGGCGTACGATTTCAGCGTACTCGGAAACACGCCCATCACTTACCCGATTGAGTGGTCAAAATCCAAGATCCCCGGCTTTGCGCTACGGGGAAGCATGCCGAATTTTCACGGCCTGACAGCATTTGTGGTGATGTCCTCCGTGGCGGCTCGCTTCTTTGAGCCGCAAGTGAGCGGAATTGGCGCCACGCCGACCAGTATCGCTGGTAACAGCGTCTTTCGCATAGACCACGATGAAAGATACAACGAGACGACTCACTTCCAGTACCAGCCGTGGAAGACTGGCCCGTGGTTCAGCTTCAACTGGCGCTACGACAGCGGTGAGGTTGCAGGTCCGCTTCCGTGCGCCGGAGGCGATTGCGCAAATGGGCCGCTGGGGACGGACTCGGCCATTGATGTATCTGCATTGACTCCCGATCAGCAGTTCGAAGCTGGCTTATATTGCGGCGGCGTACACGCTACTCCGACAACTCCGATCAGTCCGAACGGCCTGTGTTCGGCGTCAGAGTACGGATCTAATCTGGTTAAGATCCCCGCGCCGGGAACGGAAAACGACGATCATAATCCTCCGCGGGTCGCTCCAAGAAATCTCTTCGATCTGGCCCTGGGTAACGACAACCTGTTCCACGGAGACAGGTACAAGTGGAGTGCTCGCCTAGAAGTTATCAACATTACGAATGAGTACGCGCTCTACAACTTCTTGTCAACCTTTAGCGGCACGCATTACGTGACGCCCCGCACGGTTACTGGGACGGTCGGTTTTCACTTCTGAAGCTACTTCCAACGCATGCGCCTGAGTCCTGTAAACGCATGATAGGCGCCTAAAAAAGCGGCTGCATTGATCATCGAGAAGTAGAACGGAACCATTAGGAGCTTCGGGCGCAGGCGAATGATGCTGCCAATCAGCGCGGCTATGTAGAAGATAACCTGGGCGGCGAATAAAACCTGGTACAAAGGCCGGTCGAGGAGAAAGAAATTGGCGATAAAGGCTGCGATCATCGCGAATGGGACGACCAAGCGCATTGCTTTATGACTTAAGAAGAAAAAGACCGGCAAGGGCCGCAGGGGGCGCAATAACGGCTTGATTTCACGTAATTGCTGGATGTTGCCGGCCATGATGCGAACACGCCGGCCGAAGCCGGTCATCTCGTGCGCCTCTTCGCGGATGACGGCTTCTGGCTCGTAAACCGCGCGAAGGCCTTTGGCGATTACGGACGCGTGAATCACGTAATCGTCGTTGATCGTTCCTGCAGGCGGGAAGGGGTACAATTCCGCGCGAATGGCGTGTAGATGGCCGTGGCCGCCCAGAGTCGACGATAATTGAGCCTCCTGCGTTTTCAGGAAGGTTTCGTATCTCCAATAAAAGTCCTCGGAGGCCCCAATGTTCACCTCATCGGGCTTGATAACTGTGTATTTCCCACTGACTGCGCCGACGCGCGGGTCGGCGAAATTACGGATCAACATTCGCAAGGCATTGCGGTTGAGGATAGCGGAGGCGTCGGAAAATACGATAATCTCGCCCTCTAACTCCCGAACGGCGGCGTTGAGCGTGAGGATTTTGCCTCTGTTTACCGGATAATTGAGCACTCGCACGCGGCCCTGCGCTTCCGCCGACTGAGCTATCGAATTGGCCAGCTCGGGCGTCTCATCTTTTGAACCGTCGCAGGCGATCACGATCTTCAATTGCTCGGGCGGATAATCAAGAGCCAGCGAATTTCGGATCTTACGCTGGATATTGGAACTCTCGTTGTAGGCGGGGACAACGAGCGATAAGCGCGGCGTGATACTTGATCTTGTAACGTCTTCATGGAGAATGCGCCTAAGGATCAATAGCACGACCGGGTACCCTAAATACGCGTAAACCGGTGTTGCGACGCCCAGCCAGAACACAGTTTCCGCGATCAAAGTCCCATTTTCTCCCTGTGACGGCTTCTCGTCATGTCACCTCGATCTTACAAAAGAGTGCTTGCTGGGACGGAAAACTATATCAGATAAATCACACACTTGGCTATCTCGAATGGCGCACAACGGCCGCCTGAAGCCGCTTGCGCTTCGCGCCGCGTGTTTAATGGTTGTATGCGAGCTGTATTCCAACGAGTGTCGCAGGCAAGTGTCACGGTAGAAGGCTCGACAGTCGCGAACATAGGGCTTGGCTTACTCGTCTTGCTGGGGATTCAAAGAAACGACAGCACGGCTGAAGCTCAGCGTTTGGCGGGGAAATTGGTGCAACTGCGGATCTTTCCCGACGCACAGAACAAGATGAATCTCAGTTTGAGTGAGGTCCTTGGAGAGTTACTCATCGTGCCGCAATTCACCTTATGCGCAGATATCAGCAGAGGCAACCGTCCATCGTACGCGGAAGCGGCAAAACCGGAGATCGCCGAGCGCCTGTTTGAATACTTTGCAGGTATGTGCCGTGGCAAAGGATTTCGGGTCTCAACGGGCATATTTCGGGCTCATATGCAAGTGGCACTGATAAATGACGGTCCTGTAACGATCATCTACGATTCGGAGTCCTAGGTATTTTATTTGGTCAAAGGAAGGGATGTGTGTTACTAAGTTAGATATATGCCAAAATCTTCACCAGCACCAAACGCCGAGATCCTGCAGGCTGCATTGCAAGGCCTGGAGGCACAAAGACAGAAGATCGACGATCAGATAGCGCAAGTACGATCGATCATGGGCCGTCGCGTGGGCCGGCCGCCTAAGCAGGGCAATGGAAGCGGGAATGCGGCGAAAAAGACATCTGCTAGCAGCGGTTCCGGAGCTACACGGAAAAAGAGAGTACTAAGTGCAGAAGCTCGCAAGCGCATTGCGGCGGCACAGAAGAAGCGCTGGGCAGCTTTCCGAAAAACTCAAGGATAGGGATTCCAGCCGAAGGCTTGAGCGATCGCGGCGATTTCGCCGTCCGCGAGCAAGCGTCCATTCTGCAGAAAAACGGCTCTCTTACTGAGCGCTGCAGCGAAACGGACGTCGTGCGTCGCAATGATCTTAGGTTGCGGCAGCGCTCGTAACAGCTCCAATAAGGCGCGCTGCCCGGGCGGATCTAGCGAAGTCGTAGGTTCGTCAAGGAGGAGCAGTTGCGGCTCCATCACCAGTATTCCCGCAAGAGCTACACGGCGCTTTTCTCCGGCACTCAGGTGAAACGGTGGGCGCCTAAAGACTTCCTGCCCCAGTCCTACTTGGGACAGGACTTCTCGAGCGCGCTTTTCGGCTTCGGGAGCGCTCCATCCCAGGTTTAAAGGGCCGAACATGACGTCTTCGAGCACGGTGGGCATAAATAGCTGCTCGTCGGCGTCCTGAAAGACGAGCCCCACCCGGCGGCGGATCTCCGGCAGGTTTCCGGGCGATACGTCGCGTCCGCTAACCCGAACTAATCCGTCGCCCGCGAGCGTACCGTTCAAGTGCAACAGTAAGGTGGTTTTACCGGACCCATTGGGTCCGAGAACAGCGAGATTTTCCGTCTCATTCATTTGCAACGAGACACGATCGAGCGCGAGCGCACTGCCGGGGTGACGGTAGCTTAGATTTTCTACCTCGACAAAAGAGCTCATCGGCTAGATAAAATGCACAGCAACGGTAAGTGCCACGCCTGCGATCAGGATGAACGCTTCCCGATATGTTATGGATGGAAAATCGCAAGATGAAAAGACGCCTGAGAAACCGCGCGCCAACATAGCCTGATGAATTGCGGCAGCTTTCCGGTAAGAACGGGTAAAGAGCACTGCAACCATTCCGGACGAGGCTTGAACCGCACGCCGCCCTGGCCGCCCGCCGCGTGCAAGAAAAGCGATTCGCATGGCCTGCGTCTGCGAGGAAAGCACAAACAGATATCGATAGATAAGTTGCGTGACATCTAACAGCAATTCAGGGAAACGAAAAAAACGAGCCGCACAAAGCAGCCGGGGAAGCGGGGTTGAGGCGATGATCACCAGCACGCCCAAAGCCGACAAATAGCTCTTGCCGAGAAGGAACAAAGAACGCTGCCTATCCCCGCTGAGATACACGATAAATGAAAAGAGGCCGACGAAGGGAACTACGAACAATGAGGCGCGGAGGAGTCGGGGAACCGGCAGCTTTGCCATGAGTGCAAATCCCAGGCTCGCCGCGAAACACGCCAGAAGCTGAATGATGGTGGGAGATCGCAACAAAGCGACCGAGACAACATAGGCGATCAGCAAAACCAGCTTTACGCGCGCGTCCAGGCGATGAAGATAGGTATCCTGCTTACTCGAAAGTGCAAATCCCGCTGCACGCAATCAGGCTCCGCCGTTGCGCTACGAATAGGAGCGGCGAGCACGAGCTAGTAGGTGGCCGCCTAGAGTGCAAATAGCGTAGATGAGGAATAAGCCGAGCAGGCCTGCTGTTACTCGGCTGAACCAGTTCGCCCCGAGAGCGTGGATTTGATAATCGCTTAAGGGTGAGCGAAAGACCGGATGGGCTCCGAAGGGTATACCTAGCGTCCTGGCGAGATGCTCCAGGCCATCTGGAAGCGTGGAGGCTACGAGAACACCCACAGCAGCTAGAAATACGGACGCGGCCGCTATGCCAAGTGCTGCTTTTCGCCATAATCGACGAACGGGCTGGCGAATACCAATTTTTCTCGTGGCAAAAGAAATTCCAGGTTCGAGGCGCTCTATTGCTTTTAGAACGGAAACGGTAATTGCGCCTTCCATGAGCGCGTTGACCAGAAACAGACCTAACGAGATCTCAATTAAAGAGCTCGACATGCGAATTCCTGAAACCAGCAGCTCCGAAAGCGCGAGCACCCCACTAACGAGGACTGAAAGAGTGCCGCCCAGGAACACCCCGTGTGACTTCCATTTGGTGCGGAAGAGCGCATAAGCGGGCAGATAGCCGGCGAGCACTCCCAGCAGCGCCATATTGATGACGTTCGCGCCCAGCGCCAGAACGCCTCCGTCCTGAAACACGAGCGCCTGCACGATAAGGATGGATGTGAGCACGAGCGCCGCGGCCCAAGGTCCTAAGAGGCATGCCAGCAGCGTGCCGCCGACCAAGTGTCCGCTGGTTCCGATGCCTACAGGGAAATTGATCATTTGCGCCGCAAAAACAAAGGCGCCCATGAGGCCAAGCAGCGGCAGGCGATTGGTGTCTGTGCCTTTCTGGGCCTTGCGTGAAACGATGGTGACGGCGGGCAGCGCAATCGCGTCGAGGGCCGCCCAGACCGGAGTGGAAAGAAAGTTATCCGGAATGTGCATCGGCGCCCTTATTCTCTCATCTCGAACGCGCGCCTGTGAGTAAATGATGGGACATGATTGTTGGCATCGGAACGGACCTTGCTGAGGTGGACCGCATCGGGCAGAGCATTGCGCGATACGGCAGCCGTTTCCTCAACCGCATCTTTACAGAACGCGAGCGCGCGTATGCGGGCGGCAGGGCGAATTCAACGGAACGGTTCGCCGCGCGGTTTGCCGCCAAAGAAGCAGGCATGAAGGCGATCGGAACCGGTTGGAATCGTGGAGTTACTTGGAAAGACTTTGAGGTAGTGAACGAACGCTCTGGCCGGCCAACGTTGCATTTGAGTGGAGCTGCGGAAAAAATCGCCTCGCAGCTCGGGGTGAGGCGCAGTTCTATCTCGCTTACGCACACCGCTCAAATGGCGTTCGCAGTTGTGGTACTTGAAGACGGGATGTAACTAAATAGTTCTGGTACCCGAAGCGGCGACCGATCTCGCTCGCAATTGCGCGTCCTCAAGCCGTTTTGCTTCCTGGTAAGTAAATATCATGCGGTGGATGACAGTCAAGTTGCCGAGCACGGCAATCACCCATAGGACAGGAGCCATGCGGTCGAATAGCGCGCCGAGAATGAATAGCACGATTCTTTCGGGCCGTTCCATGAATCCGACTTTACAGGTGGGGACAATATTTTCGGCGCGAGTACGCGTGTAGCTGATCATGACGGAAGCAGTCATGACAATTGCTGTAAGCACTACGTAAGATGGCCGGTTAATGGTGCCGTAGTAGACGAGAAGGCCGACCAGCAGAGCAAGGTCGGAGTAGCGATCCAAAACTGAATCGAAAAAGCCGCCAAAGCGCGTAACCTGGTTTGTCGCGCGCGCGACGCGGCCATCGACCATGTCGAATAAGCCAGCGAAAATAATCACAAATCCAGCCGTCCGGAAGTGCCCGAAAGCCAGAAATGCGCCCGCCACCATGTTGATCAGCAGACCCATAAACGTAAGAACGTTGGGGTTGATCTTAGAGAGGGCCAATCCGCGGACAATCAGCCGGATAATGCGATTTGCTCCGAGCCCGATGGCGCGCGTGTAAGTCATAGGTTCTTCGAATTGGCCGCATCGGAAGTTGCTGTGTCGTGAATCGTGGTGAGGCGCAGAATTTCCATCTCGCGGGTGCCATCGGGGATTTGAATTTTTACCGTATCCCCGACACGCTTGCCGAGTAGACCTTTACCGATCGGCGAACTGGTGGAGATTTTTCCATTCGCCACGTCGGCTTGCTCGCTGGTTACTAGATTGTAAGTATATTCTTCGTCTTTATTGACGTCGAAAACGACGACTTGCGACCCGAGGCCCACGCGATCGCGCGGAATTCTCGAAAAATCAATCATAGAGAATTCACGCAGCCGCGCCTGCAAGTGACCGAGCCTGGCGTTTACCCACGCCTGCCGCTCCTTCGCCGCATGGTACTCGGCGTTTTCGCTGAGATCGCCGTGCGCGCGCGCTTTCAGGATCTCTTTCGGCAGCTCATTTCTGAGCTCGTATTCGAGCGCCGAAATTTCCTCCTGCAATTTCTTTTTCAAATCCTCCATGCGTCGCTTACCCCATTATATGGAACTACTTGGCTCTTCCGGCCGAGTGCAAATACGAGTCCGCGGGCGGGGTTTCCGGCAACTCGACAGCGGGTAAGTCATGCTGCTACAATGACCTATAGAGGAAACCTCCCGCCCAATGGCCAGCAAACCGGCATTTGCCCAAGGCGCACAAGTCGAGCACGGAAAGTTTGGGCTCGGTTCGGTGTCGTCATGCAATGACGATTACATCGTAATCAAATTTGACGATCACGGCGAGAAAAAATTCGTCACGTCGATTGTCTTGCCGTCCCTTAAAAAAAGCGACCGCACGCCTCCTGTCGAAAAGAGGCGCGCCAGCCGGAAGAAGGCAGCCCCGGCCGCCAGCGGCGCCTAGCGGGTGCATACGGCGTCGATGAAAATCGGCATCGTCGTTTTTCCTGGAAGCAACTGCGACCACGACGCGTGGTACGCGGCAACGGAAAATTTACACCAGCGCGCGGAATTCATCTGGCACGAGTCGGATCGTTTGGGCGATATCGACGCATTGATCCTGCCGGGCGGCTTCGCTTATGGCGACTATCTGCGCTGCGGGGCGATCGCCAAGTTTTCTCCGGTGATGCGCGCGGTAAAGAAGTTTGCGCGAGAGGGCGGGTTGGTGCTTGGCATCTGCAATGGGTTTCAAGTACTCACGGAAGCTGGGTTACTGCCCGGCGCTCTGGTCCGGAACAAAGAGCTGAAGTTTATCTGCCGGACCGTTTCTTTGAAAGTAGCCACTTCAAACTCGCCATTTACGCACTTAGCGAAGCCGGGCGATACGCTGCGTCTCCCCGTTGCGCACGGCGAAGGCTGCTACATAGCCGACGAACGCACGCTGGACCGATTGGAAGCCGAGGACCGCGTCCTGCTGCGCTATCGCGGGCATTGCAACGGTTCGATGCGCGACATCGCAGGCATTCTGAACGCCGAACGCAACGTGATGGGCATGATGCCGCATCCCGAGCGCGCAGCTGATGCGTTGATGGGCAGCACCGACGGCCTGAAGATTTTAGGCTCGCTGGCTGAATCTGTGAAAGCGCCTCCTCTGGCGACCGCCGTTTCATGAGCGTCATCACGCCCGATGTGATCGCGGCGCATCAGCTCACCGCTCTCGAATACGAAAAGATCGTGAGCCTGTTGGGCCGTGAGCCGAGCATCACGGAGCTCGGCATATTCAGCGTCATGTGGAGCGAGCATTGCTCATATAAGAGCTCTCGCGTGCATCTAAAAAAGCTGCCTACCGAGAGCAAGCGCGTGCTGCAAGGGCCGGGTGAAAACGCAGGCATTATCGATATCGGCGATGGCGCTGCGATCGCGTTCAAGATCGAATCGCATAATCATCCGAGCTTCATCGAGCCGTTTCAAGGCGCGGCCACAGGCGTGGGGGGCATCCTCCGCGATATTTTCACCATGGGCGCGCGGCCGATTGCCGTGATGGATTCGATCCGCTTCGGCAAGCTGGATGACCCTGCCACTGGCGCGCGCAACCGGCGCATTCTGGAGGGCGTGGTGTCGGGCATTGCGCATTACGGCAACTGCTTCGGCGTGCCGACGGTTGGCGGTGAGTGCGTTTTCGAAGAGAGCTATGACGGGAATCCGCTGGTGAATGTCTTCGCGCTCGGCGTCTTCCGGCACCACGAGATCTTTTACGGTAAAGCCAGCGGGGTTGGCAATACTGTGATCTACGTTGGGGCGAAAACCGGCCGCGATGGGATTCACGGCGCCTCGATGGCATCCGCCGAGTTCACGGAAGAATCGAAACAGAAGCGGCCCAACGTGCAAGTCGGCGATCCGTTCATGGAGAAGCTGCTGCTCGAAGCATGCCTCGAAGCGATGAAGACTGGCGCCATTGTGGGGATTCAGGACATGGGTGCGGCGGGGTTGACATCTTCGACCTGCGAAATGGGCAGCCGCGCGGGAACGGGCGTTGAAATCGAGCTGGAACATGTTCCGCAGCGCGAGACTGGCATGACGGCGTACGACATGATGCTTTCCGAATCGCAGGAACGCATGCTCCTAGTTGCCGAGCGCGGACGCGAGCAGGAAGTTTTCGACGTGTTCGAAAAGTGGGGCTTGGACGCGGTACAGATCGGAATAGTGACCGATGACGGCATGTTGCGAGTTAAGCATCATGGCGAGGTGGTCGCGGAAATTCCCAATCGCGCGCTCGCGGACGAAGCTCCTCGGTATCACCGGCCGTATACAACGCCGCCGCGTATCGCGCCGCTGCACGCTCCGCAAGTCAAAAGCTCGAATTTAACGGCCGATGCGAAAACGTTGCTTGCGTCGGGCGATATTTGCTCGAAGCGCTGGATATGGGAGCAATACGATCATCAGGTGCGAACGAACACCATTGCCGGTCCGGGATTCGATGCCGCCGTTTTGCGCATTAAGGAAACGAACACTTCGATCGCGATGGCGCTAGACGGCAACGGCCGTTACTGCGCGCTCGATCCGCGCGAGGGCACGAAACTGATCGTGGCTGAATGCTGCCGCAATCTTTCAACCATGGGCGCGCTGCCGATTGCAACGACCAATAATTTGAATTTCGGCAATCCCGAGCGGCCGGAGATCATGGCTCAGATAGTCGAATCGATCGAAGGGCTCGCGGAGGCGTGCCGCTTTTTCGACGTGCCCGTGACCGGTGGCAATGTCAGTCTCTACAACGAGACGCTCGGCTCGCCGATTTTTCCAACGCCGGTGGTCGGAATTGTGGGGACACTCGAAACTGCGCCTGCGATATCAAACACATTCAGTCGGTCCGGGTTGCCGTTGATTTTACTCGGCGGGATTGGTGAGGCCGATTGGGATCAGCTCGGTGGAACACAATATGCGAAGGTTGTCGCGCGCGGGTTGTGGGGCAAGCCGCCGAAGCTCCATATGGACTATGAGAAGCGCGTGCAGGAAACCATTCGCAAGCTCGTTCGCGAAGGGGTTGTCGCTTCCGCTCACGATTTGGGAGATGGCGGCCTCGCGATTGCAGTGTGCGAATCATCGTTCGGCGCGGCAGGCGTGGGCGCGGACGTGCAACTCGATTCGGATCTTCCGCCGGAACTGCTGTTGTTTCACGAAGGCCCATCTCGCGTCCTGATTTCCACAGCAAATCCAGAGAAGGTTTTGTCTGCGGCGAGCGGAAACAACATACAAGCGATCCAAATCGGGGTTACACTCGAATCGAGAGTGACCATTCGCAACGGGACCGATGTGCTCGTCGATAGCCCGTTGGCCGATTTGAAGGAATGCTGGGCGAACGCTCTCGAACACCTTCTCGAAAATCCCGTCTTGGTCTAAAACGAAATGGTCCACTGCGAAGACGAAAGTCCGTTCGATAAGCTCCACGAAGAGTGCGGCGTGTTCGCGTTGTACGGGCATCCGGAAGCCGCAAACCTGGTGTATCTAGGTCTCTATGCATTGCAGCATCGCGGCCAGGAGAGCGCGGGGATGGCGTCGAGCGACGGGCGAAAAATTCGTAGCGTTCGCAAGATGGGCCACGTGGCGGACATTTTCACGCCTGAGGTTCTGAATGAGCTGCCGGGAGAATCAGCCATCGGCCACACACGCTATTCGACGGCGGGCGACACGGCGCTGCGGAACGCGCAGCCCCTGTCAGTGGCTTGCAGCAAAGGACAAGTCGCCGTCGCGCACAACGGCAATCTGACCAATGCTATCGAACTGCGCAACGACCTCGAAGCAGACGGTTCTATTTTTCAATCGACCAGCGACACCGAAGTCATTTTGCACCTTGTGGCGCGTTCGCGCGAACGGACCCTTTCCGGGGCATTGCGCGAAGCGCTGCTACAGATTGAAGGCGCATTTTCTCTTGTGTTCTTGGCCGAAGACCGCGTGATTGTAGCGCGCGACCCGCACGGCTTCCGGCCGCTCGCGATGGGGCAGCTCGAGCTTCCGGGCAAACGTCCCGCGACGGTTTTTGCTTCAGAGACTTGCGCCTTCGATTTGATCGGCGCAACTTATATCGATGACGTGGCGCCCGGTGAGATGGTGATGGTCGGGCCGGAAGGCGTCACACGCGAGCGTTACACGCCTGCGAAGTTACGCGCCCACTGCTCCTTCGAGCATGTCTATTTTTCGCGGCCGGATTCTATCGTATTCGGCAAGTCCGTCGCCGAATCGCGCGATCTCATGGGCCGTTTGCTGGCGCGTGAGCATCCCATTCCCGCCGACGCAGTCGTTCCCGTTCCCGACTCGGGCGTGGCTGCGGCAATCGGCTACGCAACCGAATCCGGCATTCCGTACAGCCAGGCGCTGATCCGCAATCACTATGTCGGCCGGACCTTCATCGAGCCGTCGCAGGCCATTCGCGATTTCGGTGTCAAGCTGAAACTCAATCCGGTGCGCCACATGATCGAAGGTAAGCGCATTATTTTGGTAGACGATTCAATCGTGCGCGGCACTACCAGCCGCAAGATTGTTCGTATGATGCGAAACGCCGGCGCGCGCGAGGTGCATCTGCGCATTTCATGCCCACCTACGGTTTCGCCCTGTTACTACGGCGTCGATACGCCATCGCGCCGCGAACTCATCGCCGCTACGCACAGTATCAAGGAAATTGAGGCGTACGTAGAGGCTGATTCGCTCGCTTACTTGTCGATCGAGTCGCTGCGGAAGTCGGTGCAGGATTCCGATCACAGATTCTGTTATGCCTGCTACACGGGAAAGTATCCGACACTCGTGCAGATTGAAGAAATCGCGCTTGCCAAAACCGGCTGTTGTTAGCGTCGGCTAAGGGGCTGCGATTCAGTCTCCGGCTGCAAGGCGAGCGAGATCGCTTCTCGTACGCGCTGTGTGAGCACGCCGCGATCTTTGAGGGTCAGTTGCCGCGTATCAATGGGCGGCAAGACGCGCAGCCTGACCACTCCAGCCTTCGGAATGCCTCCGCCGTAAGGCAATATCTCGCGGCTGCCAATGATGGCCATCGGAACCGCCGGGACGCCCGCGCGAATCGCAATGTAAGCGCCGCCTTCCTTAAATGGCTGCAGGACACCATCGTGCGAGCGGCCGCCTTCCGGAAAAATCAGCAGCGATATCTTTTTGCGTTGGATCGTCTCGGCTGCAACTTGCATAGTCCTGACTGCGGCGCGTGGATCCTCGCGAGGCACGGGAATGTGGCCTGCGCGGCTCAGATGTGTCCCGAGAAATGGGATTTGGAATAAGCCGCGTTTAGCGAGAAAGCGGAACTGCACCGATATGTTCGCCAACGCGACCGGCGTGTCCATATAGCTCAGATGATTTGAAATGAAAACGTAACTCTGCGAAGTGTCGATATGCTCCAGTCCTTCCACGACAACGCCCACGCCGCTCACCGCAAGCAGCGTTTTGGCCCAGATGCGCGCGACGCGAATCTGAACTTTGCCCGTGGAATCGAAAAACGAGACGACCAGGCTAATGGAGCCGAAGAAAATAGTCGCCAGGATGATGGCGGGATCGGCAAAAAGCAGCCCCCGCAGGCGTTTCATGCACGCCCATTTTACGCGAGCAGCAAGGCCCGCGCCTCGCCCACCACAAACAGCGATCCGGTAAAGAAGACCATCGCCTCTGCCGGCGCTTGGCGCGCAACCGCGATCGCCTCCCCGATGGTGTGCGTCACCGTGGCGTTTGGATGACTCGTAATTTCGAGAATCGCTTCCGGCCGCAACGCCCGTGGAAAATTCGCCGCCGTTACGATCAAGCGCTCCGCCAGGGGAAACAGCTGCGCCGTGACTTCTTCAATCACCTTATCGCGCATCGCGCCGTAAACCAGCCATACCGGCCGGTTGCGGCAAAAGGCAAGGATATACTCAGCAAGCGCCGCCGCCCCCGCCGGATTGTGCGCCCCGTCCAGAACGAAAGCGGGAGAGCGGCGCACGTATTCCAATCGTCCCGGCCATTGCGTCTCTTTCAAACCGACTTGGATGTCAGTCTCGTTGATAGCTAACTCGCGGCACGCGAGGATCGCTGCCGTTGCATTCTCGATTTGATGTCTGCCTGGCAGAGTGCATTCGTAGCGAATGCCATCCAGCACAAAGCGAGATCCGAACGCACTTACCCCCGCGCTCTCCAATCGCGCATCGCACGTCCGAATCATTCTGCAGTTCAACTCATGCGCTCTATTTGCGATTACCGTTTCGGCCGCTGCAAGCTGCTTCGCCACGATAACCGGTATGCCCGGTTTCAGAATGCCTGTTTTTTCGGCGGCGATCGATTCGATCGTGTTGCCGAGAAACGCTTCATGGTCATAGGCGATGGGCGTGATTACGCATAGCTCCGGCGCGATCACGTTCGTCGCATCCAATCGGCCGCCCAGCCCGACCTCCATGACAGCGATATCGCATCGCTCGCGAAAGATCACCAGCGCCATGGCGGTCAATGTCTCGAAATACGACGGATGCTCATCCAATTTTTCCGCAGCCTGATGGACGATCTGAAACGCGTCCGCAAACTCCTCGGGCGTGACTGCAACGCCGTCGATCTGTATCCGCTCGGTCGGCTGAATCAGGTGGGGCGAAGTATACAGGCCCGTGCGAAAGCCTGCACACCGCAAGGCGCTCGCAATCATTGCGCACGTCGAGCCTTTCCCGTTCGTCCCCGCCACATGCACGAATCGCTGCCCGCGTTCCGGATTGCCCAAAGCCGCCAGCAGCGCCTGCATGCGCTCCAATCCCCATTTCGCGCCGACCTTCAGCTCATTGCCGAGCGCGTAAAGATATCGAACGGAGTCCAGGTAACTCACTTATGTTTAGCGAGAAGCGGCTGGATCAAATTGAAAACATCCTGCGCGACAATTTTATTGCCTTCGCCGCTCGGATGAATGCCGTCCGGCTGCATCATCCCCGGAACATTGTAGACGTGCAGCAGGAGAAAAGGCGCGTATCGCAAATAATATTTGCGAGCGAGCTCGGGATACATCCCCGTGAACGCTTTCACGTAATCCGCACCGTAATTCGGCGGAAGCGTAATGCCAAGCAGAACGAGCGGAATCTTCGCTTGCCGCAAGCGGTCGATCATTTCCTCCAGATTCTTGCGGGTCGCATCCACAGGCGTACCGCGCAGCCCGTCGTTGCCGCCGAATTCGAGCAGCACCAGCGCCGGATGATCGGCGATAACGTTGTCGATCCGGGCAAGACCATCGGTGCTGGTATCCCCGCTGACACCCTGGTTCTCGACGCGATATGCGTAACCACGTTGGTCGAGGATCTGCTGCAGAACATCGGGATAACTCGGCGCAGCCACACCGGCCGTCAGGCTGTCACCGAATGCCACGATGACGGGGCGTTTATCTTCTGCTGAGGCTTGCGGTGCCGACTGGGTGGAACTCGGGGCAGTATTTGCGCGTTCCTCTGTATGTGGAGACTTCTCGTCTCGGCTACACCCAGCAAAGAAGGCGCAAGCCAGACAAGCTGCCAGAATGAAAAGAGACCGCCTTCTCGTCACGTATTCAGATTGACATGCACGCAAGCGCAGCCGAACCGCCCGCAATCGAAGTCCACCAGCTCTGGAAGGCGATCGAAAACCCATCCAGCCGAGTCGAAATTCTGCGCGACGTCTCGTTCTCCGTCCCGCGAGGCCAATTCCTCGCCATCATGGGCGCATCGGGCAGCGGGAAAAGCACGCTGTTGGGCTTGATGGCCGGTCTCGACACGATTACTTCGGGAAAAATTGTGCTGGATGGGATCGATATCACCAATCTTCGCGAGGATGAACTGGCGCGCGTGCGAGGCCGCAAAATCGGTTTTGTTTTTCAGTCCTATCAATTGGTCCCGACGCTCACGGCCGAAGAAAATATCCTCTTACCAGCCGAATTGAGCGGGCTCAACGGGCATCCGCGTCAGCGGGCGGCTGAACTTCTCGAGCGGGTCGGACTCACGCAGCGCGCGAATCATTATCCCGTGCAGCTCTCCGGAGGCGAGCAGCAACGCGTTGCCTTGGCACGCGCGTTCATCACGAGGCCGCCTATTCTCATGGCCGATGAACCCACCGGCAATTTGGATAGCGCTAACGGCCAGCACGTATTAGAGCTGCTGGTCAAGCTGAATCGCGAACAGGGCACCACTCTGATTCTGGTGACGCATGACCCAACTCTGGCCGAATACGCGGACCGCGTCATCACTTTGTGCGACGGGCGCGTGTTGACGGACGAACGCGCGGCTCGGGCGGTGGAAGTCTAGCGTGTCCGTCTCGGCAGTTCCGCATCACGAAGTGGTTTCGCGCGAGGAACGCGCGAAATCCTTTCTCTTTGGAACGGCATCGAAGATTGCGGTACGCGAGCTGCGCGCTTCTCCCGCCAAATTTCTCTTTGTTGTATTGGCAGTGGCGGTCGGGGTGGCTGGGTTGAGCGGTGTCAAAGGCTTCGGATATGCCTTCAGGGGCATGCTGCTGCACAATGCAAAACAGCTCATCGCGGCCGATTTGCAGGCGCAAACCTGGAATGATCCGAGCGCCGAACAGCTTGCGGTTTTGCAGGACATCGCGACCAAAGACGGCTCCATGACACGCGTAACCGAGACAATCTCGATGGCGGCGTCGCGAAATGAACCCGTGCCCCAGATGGTTTCAATCAAAGGCGTGGATCCCGCAGTGTACCCGTATTATGGCGTTCTCGCAACCAATCCTCCGCTCCCCTTGAAACAACTGCTGCACGACGACAACGACGCCGTGGTCACGCCAGAGCTGCTCATGCGGCTCAAGCTGAAAACCGGCGACACATTCCGCCTGGGCGGAACAGAGTTTCGAATCGTCGGGACGATCGTCAGTGAGCCAGACCGGCTCGCATCGGGCTTCGGTCCGGGAATGCGCGTGATCGTGAACCGCGCCGGGCTGGATCGCAGCGGCCTTATCCAATTCGGCAGCAGGGCGGCGCAACGCTTTCTCTTCAAGCTGAAGCCGAATGTCGATCTCGATTCCTTAAAGGATCAGATTCACTCAGCTATTCCGCGCGTGTTCATCAGCGATTACCGCGAAGGAAGCCCGGTTGTGGGCAAAGCGATCGACAGCACGACGACATTCTTGAGCCTGATCAGCCTGATCGCGCTGATTGTCGGCGCGCTGGGCGTGGCGATGGCCATGTATTCGCACCTACAGCAGCGCATGGACACGATTGCGGTGATGAAGGCGCTCGGCGCGCGCGCCGGTCAGATCATGCAAATCTACCTGATCCAGACGTTGTGGCTTGGAGTGGCCGGCGGCTTGATCGGCGTGGCGATTGGCGCGCTGGTGCAGAAGTCATTCCCCTGGTTGATTCATCGCGTTTTCGCGCTTCTGCCGGATGTTCCCTGGGATTGGTCTTTCAGCCTGCAAGGGATGGCGCTGGGCATCCTCGCGACGCTGCTATTCACGGTACCGCCGCTGCTGAGCATCCGCAACGTGCGCCCGAATCTCGTCTTTCGCCGGAACATGGCGGATGCGGGTCTTGAGCAGCGTAAGCGCTGGCGCGAACGGATTCCCGGCATGGCGGGCGGACTGCTGATCTTTGCCGGGTTCGGTTTCATCGCCGTGTGGTTGAGCGGGTCTTGGAAAATGGGCGCCTATTTCATTGGCGGCCTCACGGCAAGCATTTTGCTGCTTGCCCTGGTTGCCGCGCTTCTCCTGTTTGCGCTGCGCCGGTTGGTTCGCGCGTGGAACAAACGCCTGCCGCCCGGGTTCCGGCATGGTTTTGCGAACCTGTACCGGCCGGGCAACCAGGCGCGATCCGTGCTGGTCGCGCTGGGAATCGGCGTGATGTTTACGCTGACTACTTATCTGCTGGAACGAACCGTTCTTCATGAGGTCACGGCCGAAGGACCGGGACGCGAAGGCAATCTCTTTCTGCTCGACGTTCGCAATTCGTCGGAGGTCACGCGCTTTATCGAGTCCCAGCCCGGCGCAACGGGCAAAGTCGAATTGGTCGGCTATATCGTTTCGAAGGTGGTGGCAAAGAATAATGTGCCAGTCGGCGAGCTGCGCCTTCCGAAGGAGCGCAAAGACGATTTCGCGACTATCCGCATTACGACCGCCGAAGCGAAACCCTCCAGTCTCGAACTAAGGAATGGCAACTGGTGGAATCCAAGCACGCGCGAGCCGCAGCTGGCCATCTCCGAAGAAGTTCATAGAGAGTTTCATCTCAATGTTGGCGATCAACTGCGTTTTCAGATTGCCGGACGCATTTTCAATGTGCCACTGGTGGCGATCTTCGAGCAGCAGCAGCACGGTAACGTGCGGTTCCATTTTGTATTTCCTCGCTACGCCCTGCGAGGGCTTCCGGTGGTCTACTATGGCGCCGCGCACGTCGATCCGGCAAAGATTCCGGCCGTCGAAGAGGCGATTTTCGAGCGTTTCCCCACCATTACCGTGATGAATCTGGCGGATATATTGAAGCGAATTCAGGAAGCGGTCGACCAAGTCGCGTTAGTGGTACGTTTTCTCGCGGGCTTTGCCATTGCCGCGGGCGTGATCATCCTGTGTTCGAGCATTGCCGGCACGCGATACCGCCGCATTCGCGAAGTTGCGATTCTGAAAGCGCTCGGTGGCACCAAGCGCCGCATCGCGAGCATTTTCTCGGTCGAATTCTCCATTTTGGGCGGCATCTCGGGGCTGGTCGGAGGGGTGCTTGCGAATATTTTTACACGTATCGTCGCGGATAGGTTTCTGGACGCAGCGTTCCGATTCGACTGGTTATCCCTGCTGGTTGTGATGATCGGTACCGCGCTGCTGGCGAATGCCGCGGGATGGCTGGCGAGCGGGCGGATTTTGGATCAACGTCCGCTCGAAGTGCTCCGCGGCGAGTAACTACGTCTTCTCCCCGAGCTTCTTCCGGGCTTCGCGTGCCGCTTTGGAATCCGGCGCGATTTGTATGACCCGCTGGAAGGCCGATTTCGCAGCATCTTTGCGCTTCAACTTCTCTTCTGCTTCTCCAACTTTGAAAAACGCGTCGGCTGAGCTTGGGTTGTACTTCGTCGCGCGCTCATAGCGCGCCAGCGCAGCGCGATAATCGCCTTTATGCCAATAAAAGTTCCCGACCCTAATGTTGCGGTCCGATTCGAGCGGATCTAAAGGGAACTTCTCCGGAGCAACCGACTCGTCTTCTTCGGGAGGCTCCTGCTCGTCTTCAGATGGCGGCTGGGCGGCGGGCGCTTGCGCCTGTTTTTGCGATGCGGGCGCTGTCCCGGACTGGCCGAAAGCTGGGGAGATCGGAAGAAAACTGCAGAGACAAGCAAACAACAGCGTGCGTGTCACAATTGGATTATAGCTGCCGAAGCGCACAGGCCGTTTGGTGGCCGTTGTGCGCGATTTGATTGGGCGCACAGGCCGTTTGGTGGCCGTTGTGCGCGATTTGATTGGGCGCACAGGCCGTTTGGTGGCCGTTGTGCGCGATTTGATTGGGCGCACAGGCCGTTTGGTGGCCGTTGTGCGCGATTTGATTGGGCGCACAGGCCGTTTGGTGGCCGTTGTGCGCGATTTGATTGGGCGCACAGGCCGTTTGGTGGCCGTTGTGCGCGATTTTAATATGGAACTTCGTGAAAAAGTAGCGCAGCTTCCCACCCGGCCGGGCGTTTATCTCTATATTGACGCGCAGGGAACGGTTCTCTACGTAGGCAAAGCGAAAAATATTCGCACCCGCGTGAGGAGCTATTTCAACGAAGACAGGCTGGCCGATTCGAAGACGGGGAGCCTCATAGCCGAAGCGCGCGACATACAGTTCGTTCAGGTTGACAACAACAAAGAAGCACTTGCGCTCGAAAACAACCTGATCAAGCAGTATAAGCCGCGATTCAACATTCTGCTGCGTGATGACAAGACGTTCCCATACGTCAAGCTTACGAATGAAAAATATCCGAGAGTGTATGTCACGCGCCGCATCTTCAAGGACGGCGCGGGTTACTACGGCCCTTTTTTTCCCGGCAACTTAGCGCATCGGCTGGTGCATTTCATTCATCGGCACTTTAAACTTCCGTCGTGCAAGATCGACCTGAACCGGAAACACACGCATCCCTGTTTGCAGTACCACATCCATCGCTGCCTGGGCCCCTGCACTCCTGGATTGACGACGGACGAAGCTTATGGCGGGGCCGTGCGCGATGTGCGTCTGTTTCTCGAAGGCCGCCATCGCGATCTTGCCGATGAGCTGGAGCGTCGGATGCATACTGCCTCCGAAGAAATGCGCTTTGAGGAAGCGGCGAGCCTGCGCAATCTGGCATCTACCGTGCGCGAGATGGAAGAACGCCAGAAGATGGCCGCAGTCGAAGGCGACGACATCGATATCTTTGCGTATCACGCCGAGCCGCCGCTGGTGGCCGTGAATCTGTTCCACTTGCGCCGCGGCAAAATTGTAGACCGTCGTGAGTTCTTCTGGGAAGATCAAGAGGATTTCAATGCTTCGGAGTTTTTCGAAGCACTTTTGAAGCAAGTCTACTTCAATAATCCGCATATTCCCGGACGCATTCACGTGCCCGCGGATTTCGAACAGCGCGAAGAGCTGGAGGAGTTTCTCACGGACCTGCGCGGCCGCAAGGTAGAAATCACGACACCGCAACGCGGGGCTAAGAAGGCGCTATTCGACCTGGTGGAGACGAATGCGCAACATAGCTTCAACCAGCGCTTTCGCGTACTGAAGCCGTCGTCGAAAGCAATCGGCGAGGCTCTGCAAGATGCATTGAATCTGCCTGAGCCTCCGCGCCGGATTGAGTGCTTCGATATCTCGCATATTCAAGGCACGGACAAGGTCGCGAGCATGGTCGTCTGGGAAGACGGCAAAATGAAAAAATCCGATTACCGGAAATTCATCATTCGTACGGTGGTGGGCAATGACGACTTCGCTTCCATGCGCGAAGTGATCACGCGGCGCTACGGCAAGTTGCAGGAAGAAAAACAGAAATTTCCCGGATTGGTGCTGGTGGATGGCGGGCTGGGGCAGTTGCATGCCGCGGCGGAAGCGCTCGAAGCGCTCGGCAACACTTATCAACCGCTGGCTTCGATTGCGAAGCGCGAAGAATGGATCTATGTCTACGGGCAGGAAGATGAGCCGATTATTCTCGACAAGTTTTCGCCTATCCTGCATCTCGTGCAGACGATTCGGGACGAGGCGCACCGCTTCGCGGTCACGTTCCATCGCACTCGTCGCAATGCCCAGCGGCTTACGTCCGAGCTGCACAACGTGCCGGGCATCGGACCCAAGACGGTTGAGAAACTGCTTCGCACGTTCGGCAGCCTGGAGCGGGTGCGGCAAGCTTCAGATGAAGAACTCATCGCATCATCCGGGAAAGCGTGCGCTGCCCGGCTGCGCGCGTATTTCAGTCAAGAAGGTTCACTGGTGCAGATTGCACCTTCGAACATAGAGGCGTTTTCCGTAGAGCGGTAGCGGCAAAATCAACTATAGTCGCAGGACCGGGTCTTCTAAACATGTCGGCGCAGCGAGCTTTCGTTTAATACTGAAGAACCGCAAAGCGGCTGATAGAGTAACCGAGCGCAGCGCCCATGAACACATCTGAAGTGAAATGGGCCGACAAGGCTAACCGTGAGAAGGCAACCGCACCCGCCAGTCCGTAAGCTGCGTAAGGAATCCAGCGATGCGATCTGTATCGGTGGCTGATAACGGTAGCGATCGAAAATGCGGCGATGGTATGCCCGGACGGGAAGCTGCCGTTTCTGGAGGCGACTGAGCCCTTGCTCTCAAACCACGAATCCCAATAGTTGCTGTTACGCGCGAAGCTCACCGGACGCGCGCGGTTACTGATTTCTTTTAGAACCGTCGTCACGATTTCCGCATCGGCCACTGCTTCACCGGCCAGCAACGCCGTGTGCTGCATTTTGGCGTCTCTCCTTACCAAGCCTGCGAGATAAAGCGAGGAAGGAGCTACGATGCTGCCGATAATGGTCGCGTTGCTGGTGAACACGTTATCGAATCCGTGAAAAGCCGATGTTTGGTGAAAGTATCTGCCTTCTATCGGGTCGGCCGTGACCAGCCCGGCCGTTGCGCCCGCCACGAACAATGCCGGTAACCAATTACGGTCCTCGCCGATCTTGGCCGGAAAGCCCCAAATAGCTTTTTGATCGCAGAGGACGTTAGGAAGAAGCAGTTTCCAGGAAACCGGCCGGTCATAATCCTCACGCGATGAACTGCTCGTTAGACTTGCCTGCGATTTCGATCCCGTCGTGCATGAGCAGTCGAGCATTGAACCTTGAGCGAGCACGACCTGCGGAACAAGCAGCATGAGAGCAGCGAGCCAGTTGAAACATTGCATAAGTGCCCGGCCGGTTAAAGCCCAATGCGATTACCGCAAATGGTCGATAAACTTGTGCAGCCGGTCGAGGCCGCGCTCCAGTTCATGCATGGATGTCGCGTAAGAGATGCGCACGTGGTCTTTGGTCCCGAAAGCTTCGCCAGGAACGACCGCCACATGCGCCTCGGCGAGCAGCTTGCTCGAGAAATCCAGTGAATTTTTCACGCGCCCGCTTCGATAGGCGGCGCTGATGTTCGGATACGCGTAAAACGCGCCCTTTGGCGTGACGATTGAAACGCCGGGAATTTCGCGCAGTCGAGCAACCACGAAATCACGACGCCGGCGATATTCCGCCAGCATGCGGGGCACTGAATCCTGTGGGCCGCGGACGGCTTCGATGGCCCCTTTTTGTGCAATCGATGTCGGATTCGAAGTGCTGTGGCTTTGCAACTTCATCATGGCCCCGATAATCGGCGCCGGCGCGAGCGCGAATCCGATTCGCCAGCCCGTCATGGCGTAAGTCTTCGAAAGCGATCCGGCGACAACAACCGTTTCTTTGGCGCTCGGGGCGGCGGCGATCGAGAATGGCTCACCTTCGTAGAGGAACTGGCAGTAGCATTCGTCGGTGAGGAGAAAGACGTCGCGCTTCGAAGTAACATCGAAAATTCTCCGGAATTCTGCTCTGGAAAGAACCGCGCCGCTCGGGTTCGAAGGCGAGTTGATGATAACCAGCTTGGTCTTCGGCGTGAGGTGACGCGCGATCATGTCCGCCGTTACTTCAAACCCTGTGCTTTCGTCCGTTTCGACGAACACGCAGACGCCGCCTGCGTAATTCACCACGTCCTTGTACGTCACCCAATACGGAACCGGAATAACGACCTCGTCGCCAGGATTCACCAGCGCTTGAACTAGATTGAAGATCGCGTGTTTGCCGCCCACTGTCACCATGCATTCGGCGACTGAGTAATTGGTCCCGAAGTCGAGCCGGTGGCGCTCGATGATTGACTCGCGCAGTTCCTGTGTGCCGCCCGCGTTCGTGTACTTGGTGAAATTAGCGTTGATCGCGTCGATGGCAGCTTTCTTGATGTTGTCGGGCGTAGGAAAATCGGGCTCGCCGGCGCCGAAATCGACTACATCCACGCCCTCTCGCCGCAAGCGGTCGGCATCGTTTGAAACCTTCAAGGTAGACGAAACGCTAATCGTTGATATGCGCTCTGCGATCTCTGCTGTTGCTTGCATGGTTATCTTCTAATTTACCGTTGCCGGGGAAATTTAGTGCGCAGACGGTTCACCACGGTTGCGGGAACAAAGCTTGACACATCGCCGCCCAGAGTGATGATCTCCTTGATCATGTGCGAGCTGATGAACGAGAACTCCTCGCCCGACATGAGAAAGATGGTTTCCGTTTCCGGCCGCATGCGTCGGTTTAGCAGCGCCATCTGCAACTCCGTTTCGTAGTCCGAGATGGCGCGGATGCCGCGCAAAATGGCATTTGCGCCGCGGCGGGCTGCGTAATCGATCAGCAATCCTCCGAACGAATCCACTTCGACGTTGTGAAAACACGAGATTGCTTCCCGAATCATTTCGATTCGTTCGTCCACAGGAAACAGCGGCTCTTTTCGCGTATTATTGAGAATCCCGATGATCAGGCGATCGAACAACCGCGAGCCGCGCGCGATCAAATCGAGATGGCCGTTCGTAAGCGGATCGAAAGAACCGGGATAGATTGCGACCAGATGCCGGGGATCGTTCGAAGGCATGGGGAGAAAATTTGAGTGTAGTGGATTTAGCCTCCATAATCGATTCCCAAGACGAGCGCATCTTCGACGTGCGAACCCATTCCCGGGGTCCAGCAGGTGCGCTACCGCTTACGCCGGAAATGTTGCTAACCGAGCCTTCGGGGAATCTTTTCGGGTTATCGCAAAACGCCGGAATGGGCTGGACGGCCAGCGCACTCGGCGGCAAGCAGATTCTTCTGCTTAGCACGCAAGGCGGCTTGCGAGCAGAAGACGGATCTCCGATTGCACTCGGGTATCACACCGGGCATTGGGAAGTCGGTTTGCTTGTAGCCGAAGCCGCGCGGGAATTAAAAACGTTGGGAGCGATCCCGTTTGCCGGCGCCTGCACAGACCCGTGCGATGGGCGAACGCAAGGCACGCCGGGGATGTTCGATTCCCTGCCCTATCGCAATGACGCGGCAATGGTGCTGCGCCGATTGATTCGTTCGTTGCCCACTCGCAGCGGGGTCATTGGCATTGCAACGTGCGACAAAGGACTACCCGCCATGATGATGGCGCTGGCCGGCTCACCCGATCTGCCTTGCGCGCTGGTGCCGGGCGGAGTTACTCTCATGCCCGAGCACGGCGAAGACGCCGGCAAAGTGCAAAGCATCGGAGCCCGCTTCGCGCATCACATGATTTCGCTCGAAGAAGCGGCGCTCGCCGGTTGCCGTGCTTGCGCTTCGCCCGGCGGCGGCTGCCAATTTCTGGGAACAGCAGCGACCTCGCAAGTGGTTGGCGAGGCGCTGGGTTTATCTCTGACGCATTCGGCTCTTGCGCCATCGGGCGAGCCCGTATGGCTCGACATGGCGCGGCGCACTGCACGGGCCATTATGCGGCTAGAAGAACTGCATCTCCGATCGCGCGATATCGTCACGCAAAGCGCGGTCGAAAACGCCATGATCGTGCACGCTGCGTTCGGTGGCTCGACTAATCTGTTGCTTCACATTCCCGCGATCGCGCATGCGGCAGGTTTGCGCCGGCCTACGGTCGCCGATTGGATGCATGTCAACCGCAGCATTCCGCGCATCGTGGACGCGCTGCCGAACGGTCCGCGCAATCATCCGACAGTTCAGGTTTTTCTCGCCGGCGGTGTGCCCGAAGTTATGCTGCATTTGCGCCGGGCAGGCGTGCTCAACACAAATGCGCTTACCGCATCGGGTGGAACACTGGACGCCATGCTCGATTGGTGGAAAGAATCCGACCGCAGAGTGCGTTTTCGCGCACGGCTTCGAGAGCTCGACGGCATCGACCCAGACGACGTGATCCTGTCGCCGGATTCTGCCCGCGCTCGCGGACTTACCTCCACAATCTGTTTTCCGCATGGCAATCTCGCGCCGGAGGGATCGGTCGTGAAAAGCACTTCGATCGATCCGTCGGTCGTCGGCGAAGACGGCGTGTATCGAATTTGCGGGCCGGCGCGCGTTTTTCTCACCGAGCCCGACGCAATTGCGGCCATCAAAGAGCAGCGCGTAAAAGAAGGCGACGTGATGGTGCTCATCTGCCGTGGGCCGATGGGCGCTGGGATGGAAGAGACGTACCAAATCACTTCCGCACTCAAACATCTGCCGTTCGGCAAATACATCGCCGTCCTGACCGACGCCCGATTCAGCGGCGTCTCGACCGGCGCTTGCATCGGCCATATCTCACCCGAGGCGCTCGCCGGAGGACCCATCGGCAAGGTGCGCGACGGTGACTTACTCGAAATCGTTATCGATCGCAACAAGCTCGAAGGGCATGTCAACTTTGTCGGAGAAAACGGCGAGAACTTCGATGAGGAAGAAGGCGCTGATCGACTAAACATGCGCGCACCCCGCAACGACCTTCGCTCCGACCCCAAGTTGCCACAAGACACCCGTTTATGGGCGGCTCTGCAGCAGGCGAGCGGCGGAATCTGGGGCGGCTGTGTTTATGACGGAGAGGAGATAATTCGGAGCCTCACCGTCGGACAGCGTGTTTAGTTAACACTGCGCCCATCCGTTGTTTGGATCTTGGGAAGAGCGTAAGGTGCAACTGCTACGCTAACCGAAATGCCCCGGTTTTTGAAACTGCCTAGCGGCGCGGTCATCAATTTGGCGCTGATCCGCAGAATCGTTCCGAATGAGGACGGTGGGGCTTCCGTTTATTTCGGTAGCCAAGATGCGATCACAATTAATTCTCAAGATGCCGATTTTCTGTCGAAGAGACTTGGACTAAATACGTCTTTGTCGCGGGGAATCAAAACCGCTGCTTTTTGGATCGTAATAGCTGCCTCGGTTTTTCTGGTGTATTTCGCAACGCGCACTACACATTAGGCGCGTTCTGAGCGGACCTATGGCCACGGGCTCCACGACCCATCTGTAGTGCGCTTGTCTTCCTCTTCTTTTTTCTCGCGCGCCCGCTCGGCCTTCGATTTTCCGCCTTTGAAATACAAATGCACGATCACCGTATGCGTGGATGCATCGGCTGTGTAGTCGGAGCGGGTATCCGCTAAGTTGTCAAACAGGCCTTGCTCCTGGACGCGCTTCAGGAAAAAATCCGGGTAATCCGGATTGAACGGGCCGCCCCGCTTCTCGCCCCAGAGCTTCGCAATTACCGGTTCGGATGTTACGTCGAGGCCTTTAATATCGAGCGTCTGGAAATTGTAAACCGATCCCGGCGCCACTGTGTAAGTGACGTTCACCACATGCTTGTTTTCGTCGGGCTGCGCATCGGTCAACACGGTCGCATCCAGGTATCCGTGCCGTCGCAAACGATGGGCGAGGGCGATCCTGAAATTATCGACCTGCTCGGCATTGAACGGCTGACCCGGCTTAAACGTAATATTCGACCGGATCTCGTCTTCATCCATTCCACTGCCGCGAAATCGAATCGACCCGAACCGGAACGCGGGGCCATCCTTAATGGTGACCTTGACGATCACACCCAGGTCATTCTTTGAGGGCTCCGTCTCGACCTTTGGAAAGCTCACCGCCGCATAACCTTTCGCGGCGTAAAGCGGTTTGATCGCGCCATTCAGGATGGATTGCAAACGCGCATCCGAAAGAGGAACGCCGATGGCCACTTGATTCACGGCTCGCAAAATCGCACCGGTGTCGACGGCTTGGTTACCTGTGACGATCACCTGGGAAATGGTGGGCGCGGGTGTCTCGGGAGAAAAGACGACCGCCAATTGCTGGGGATCATCGTTCGAGACGATGGCGTGAATTTTGGCCGGCTTGCCGGTCTGCGCGAGGAAATCCTGGATCGCCGAGCTGTACCGGTGCAGAACTCCGTCCGTACCCGGAACGCGATCCGAATATAGCTCCACATGATCGCGCAGATATTTGCAGACATCGCTGGTTGACACCCCGAGCCGCTCGAAGCGAACCGGAAAGAGCTGCTCGTTTTCGGCAACTTCAAAGGTCAGCTCGTAGGCGGGATGCAGAGCGGCGCTCGTGCGGTATTCATCGGAGACATTCGTGAACAGCTCGGTATCCTGCAGCTTCTTGCGCGCCTTTTCGATCGCCTCGGGCGAGACAGTTTGACCAATTTTGAGGCCGGCTTCCTGAACAATCGCCCCGGAAGCGTAAAGCTTGTTGCCTTTGACGGTGATTGAATGCAGCACACCCGGAGGCGGTTGCCGCTTCGGCGCGGGTTTGACGGGGGTTTGCGCGGCGCAGGCCAGGGCCCACGAGCACACCAGCCCGGCGCAAAGGATGGAGCGCATCATAATCTTGAACCGCGCACAACGGGCACCAAACGCCCTGTGCGCTCCTTTCTTCAACCGCGCACAACGGGCACTAAACGCCCTGTGCTGAATCATATCTCTAACCGCGCACAACGGGCGCCAAACGCCCTGTGCGCTCCTTTTACTCCCTAGAATCATCATACGTATTGGCGGCAGAACTGGTTTCCGCTGCTAAACTTGAGGCGAAAATGACATACGACGTAGTCGTGATCGGCAGCGGCCCGGGAGGTTACTCCGCAGCGGTCCGCGCCGGCCAATATGGGCTCAAAACGGCACTGATCGAAAGGCAGCCCAGATTAGGCGGGACATGCCTTTTAGTCGGCTGCATTCCCACCAAAGCACTTCTGCATACTGCCGACGTTTGGGATTACTTTAAGCACCCGGAGGCGCAAGGCATCCAATGCAAAGATCCGCAATTGAATTACTCGCAGGTGCTTGACCGCAAGAACAAGATCGTCACCAAGCACTCCAAAGGCATCGACTTTCTCATGCGCAAAAACAAAGTCGATGTCGTCAAAGGCACGGCGCGCCTGGTTGGCTCAGGCCGCATCGAAGTCACCGGAGACAAACCGCAAACAGTGGAAGCGAAGAATATTATTCTCGCTACCGGCTCGGAAGCGCGGATGCTGCCGGGGCTTCAACCCGATCCGAACCTGATCTTGACGAATGTTGAAATCCTCGATGTTCCAGCCGTGCCGAAAACGATCGGGATCATCGGCGCCGGCGCGGTAGGCGTCGAGTTTGCATCCATCTTCAATCGCTTCGGCTCGAAGGTTACGATTCTCGAAATGCTTCCACGTCTCGTGCCGGTGGAAGACGAAGAGATCTCAAAAGAGTTGGAAAAGCATTTCAAAAAGGGCGGCATCCGCTGCGAAACGGGTGCGAAAGCCGAAAATATCCGCAAGAGTTCAAACGGCATTTCGTTTTCCGCGACGCTCGCCAACGGCCAAAACGAAGACATGTCGTTCGATAAGCTGCTGGTCGCAGTTGGGCGCAAGCCGAATACGGAAAGCGTTGGCCTGGAAAACACAAAAGCCCAGCTTGATCGCGGTTTCGTGGTCGTAGATTCTTATCAGCGCACCGGAGAGCCTGGCCTTTATGCCATCGGCGATGTCGTCGCCGGGACGCCGCAGCTTGCGCATGTTGCAACAGCGGAGGGCATGGTTGCCGTCGGCCACATCGCAGGCCGACCCGTGCGGCCAATCAATCGCAATCGCATTCCCGGCGCAACTTACACGGACCCTGGCATCGGCAGTGTAGGGCTGACGGAAGCGCAGGCACGCGCGCAGGGTTTCAAAGTGAAGGTCGGAAAGTTTCCTTTCGCGGCCAACAGTAAGGCGACGATTCTCGACAAGCATGAGGGTTTCGTCAAAGTGGTCGCGGACGAGCGTTTTGGCGAGATACTCGGGGTGCACATCATCGGCCCGGAAGCGTTCGAGCTGGTTGCAGAAGCCGTGACCGCAATGGAATCGGAGGCGACGGTCGACAGCATGATGGCCACCATTCACGCGCATCCTACCATTTACGAAGCCATCGGCGAAGCCTTCAACAATGTCTACGGCCTGGCGATTAACATCTAAAGGCAACCAAGCATGATCAGGCCGCTCGACGTGCTCGACCTTGGGCGCATGCGCTATTCCGAAGCGCTCCAGATTCAGCACCGAATCGTCGCGTTGCGCAAGCGCGGCGAGGGACAAGATACGCTGCTGTTCGTCGAGCATCCACACGTAGTCACCATGGGACGCAACGGCAAAGAACAGCACGTGCTCGCCAGCCCTGACATTCTCGAGCGCACCGGGATCGAGTTCTACGAAACCGATCGCGGCGGCGACGTGACGTATCATGGTCCCGGCCAGATCGTCGGGTATCCGATCCTCGATTTGCGAGAATGGAGGCGCGATGTGCGCGCCTATTTTCGGGGCGTGGAGCAGTGTTTAATCGATGCACTGGCGCATTTCGGCATCCTGGCGGAACGAATCGCCGAGCCGGGTTACGAGGGCGTCTGGGTGAACGGCGCGAAGATCGCGGCCATTGGCATTCACATCAGCCGCTGGATCACTTCGCACGGTTTTGCGTTGAACATGAATACCGACCTGAGCTATTTCCAATACATCGTGCCCTGCGGCTTGACGAAACCCGTGTGTTCCCTGCGAACTTTGGGATGCCAGGCGAGCCGCGAAGAAGTAACCCGCACCGTCGCCGCCTCGTTTGCAAAGATATTTGATTACGAATTAACGGCGCAAGCAGAATTGCAGGAGATTCGATGATCGACGTAGTCATGCCCCAAATGGGCGAAAGCATTGTGGAAGGCACGCTCACGCGCTGGCTCAAGAAGCCGGGCGAAAAAGTCGAGCGGGACGAACCGCTGTTCGAGATTTCGACCGACAAGGTCGATACCGAGATTCCGTCGCCCGCGGCTGGCACTCTCAGCGAAATTTTGGTGCAAGAGGGAACGACTGTCTCGATTAATGCCGTAGTCGCGCGGATCGGAGACGGGGCGTCCAGCGCACCCGCGGCCGCACCGGCCGCAGCACCTGCACAACAGCAGCCGAAGCCGAGCGTTTCGACTCCACCGTCCGTCGATGTTGGGCCGTCCGCGGCATCGCCGGAAGCCCGCACTAGCTCATCCCAGCGATCGAACGCGCGCCCTCCTCAGGAATCGGGCGGGCGCCCCTCGCAAGCCCCGTCGACTCCCACGCCCAGCAGCGCGGGCCCTTATCCATTCGAACCAGAACCCCAACCCAATCAGCGGCCATCCCAAGCCGCCCCACCGCCTGCTCCCGAACGCCAGCCCGATGGCGAAGCAGATACGGGTCCGCTTTCGCCGCTGGTCCGCAAAATGGCGCGTGAGTACAACATTGATCTGGCGCAGGTGAAAGGCACCGGCGCAGGCGGCCGCATTACCAAGCAAGACGTCGAAGCCTACATGTCTTCGCAAGCCGCCAGAACCTACGCCGCGCCTGCCGGACCCGCACAACCGGCGCCGTCTCAGCAGCGTACGGCTCCGCAGCCGCAAGCTCCCGCACAAGCCCCGCCCGCTCCGCTGCCATTTCCTGAGTCCGCAAAGACCCGCACGGAGCCCATGAGCAACATGCGGCAAAAGATCGCCGAGCACATGATTATGAGCAAGCGGACCTCCGCGCATGTCACGACTGTGCATCGCGTCGATATGACGAGAATCGCCAAGCTGCGCGACAAATCGAAGACCGAGTTTCAGGCGCGTAACGGCTTCTCGCTTACGTTTCTTCCTTTCATTACGGCGGCAGCAGCGGAAGCTCTCCGCAGCTTTTCTATCTTCAACGCATCCATCGATGGCAAGAACATCGTCTACTACCGCGACATCAATATCGGGATTGCGGTAGCGCTCGAAGGCGGCTTGATCGTGCCGGTGATCCGCAACGCAGACGAGAAGAACGTCGCTGGCCTGCAGCGCTCGATTGTGGATCTTGCGACTCGTGCGCGATCGCGTCAGCTCAAGCCCGAGGAGGTCCAGGGCGGTACGTTTTCGATCACCAACTTCGGCAGTTTCGGCAGCATCTTCGCGACACCGGTGATTAATCAGCCGCAAGTGGCGATTCTGGGCGCTGGCGTGGTCGAAAAGGTTCCGGCCGTCGTGGACGGCGATGCAATCGCCATCCGCTCGCAAGCTCATCTTGCGCTCACCTTCGACCATCGCTTGATCGATGGCGCGCTTGCCGACCAGTTCTGCCAAAAAGTAAAGTCGATTCTTGAAAACTGGTCGAATGAAGTTCTATAGATCCCAACTTTCCGGCACCAGCCAGTAGCCACCTCAGGGCAGTGATGGCCCGCAGGTTTAGGGCCGTTTTTCATGAATTTGGCGGCAATTTCGTATACACCACTTGAACAGGTGTGGGACTCGTTTTTGTGCTTGACGAAATCTTAATGACGGTTTAACATTCCCTTGGGCTGTTATACCCAGGGTGATGTTTCCAGAGCCCGGAAAGAGGTCCGTATGATGACCTTCCAGGTCGGTGAAAAAGTCGTTTACCCCAACCACGGAGTCGGAACTATCGAGAACATCAGTTCCCGATCCTTCGGCACCCAGCAAGAGCGCTTTTATCTGTTGCGTCTTTCCCCCAATCGCATGACCGTAATGGTGCCGTTCTCGCACGCCGAGGACGTAGGCCTGCGCAAAGTCACCAAATGCAGTGAGATCAGCCGGGTGCTGACCTACCTCGCGGCTGGCCGGCCATGTTGCCCACAGGATTGGAAGGATCGCTTTAAAGAGAATTCGGATCGCATGAAGGGCGGCAGCTTGCTCGAAATCGCCGAGGTGTTCAAGGCGCTGCTGATCATTCAACTCGCGAAGCCGCTTTCATTCCGCGAAAAGAAGATGCTCGAGCGCGCCCGCAGCATGTTGGTTTTGGAGACCTCGGTTGCAAAGTCTGTCTCCGAACCCGATGCGATGGCACTCATCGCGCGCGCGCTGGCTAAATCGAGCCTGCCCATGCCGGCAGCGCTCTGAATTGAATCGCGCACAACGGGCACCAATCGCCCTGTGCGCTCTGATTCCTTACCAGTACTGATAAATATTTCCCGCCGGATCAAGCGCCCAGATCACGGCATCGGACGCGACTGCGATGGCGTTTGGTTAAATGGCGTCAACGTTGCAGGGCCGATTTTCTTCGAATTACCGCTTGTCGTGATCGTCCATGCCAGCCCATCTGAACCGGCCGAAACTGCGTTGTATCCTGGCTGTTCGTTGATAAAAAGGTTCGACTGCGACGGGATGTAATACATGTTGTGCGCATTGTCGATGACCCAGGCAACGCCATCCGCCGTCGGTGCAATTTGAGTGAACGTACCAGGGGTCTGTGACTGGAGAATGATCGGATCCCATCCACCTGAAAACCATTCCGAGCCGCTCCACCGATACACCGCGCCCGCGGCATTGATGCCCCAAACAGAGGAACTCGAGCCCACTGCAATTTGTGAGAGGCTTCCCGGAATTTCAGTCCAGGAACTCGTCTGGGAATCCCATGCGAAGATCTCGTCGTAGCCGTTCACGCCCCACACCGCGCCATCCGACACCTGCTTCAAATTGCCCGGTATCTGCTGAAAACCCGGATCGGATTGCGCCGTAAGCAAGGGAATAAATACTAGCGTGGCGAATACCGCCCGGCGAGCACGATCCATTTAACCCTCCGCGACACCCGCGGCGTCTGAACAAATGTTGCCATGTATTTGTACCTCCGTAAAGCGAATGCGGTACTGCACGCGCTCACGCCCACCGGCTATAATGGCAGTGCTTTCCCGCCTCGGCGGCGCTATCGTCTAAGGGTTAGGACGAAGCCCTCTCAAGGCTTAAATAGGGGTTCGAATCCCCTTAGCGCTACCAATGTTTTCGATAAGTTCCGCCATCTTTCGGTGGCAGATCGTAGCGTCCGGTCGAATCGCGGCAAACAGCGCCAACGCAAGGCGAGTTGCTCTACTCAACGACCGTGAACGTATACATCTTTCCAAGCTGGGCGCTCGCCGATTGCGCTGAAACGCTTGGCGGCAACAACCCATACTGGCCTTGCGGCATATCCGCGGGAATCATGAGCGTCCAGGTCCTCTGTGCAATGTGTTCTGTCGCCGGAAGTTCTAGCGTGTCTCTCGTTGCTCCCCCCGACCGGTGAAAAACTCCCCCTGTGACTGTTCGAAATTCACGCGCATTGGAATGCGTACGCAATCGGATGAGCTGGTATTCAGAAATCGCGGTGCCTTCCGGGCAGTAAACCAGTAGCTGAACCGGCCTTGTTAGACGGGTGCGGCTCGACGTTCCATTGATCCGCCCGTTCACATCGCCCTTGACGATACCGACGGTCCCGACGCTCTTTATAACACCACCGGTCTTCCAGTTCACGACCTCCGGCATCATCTCGATCCAGCCGCCGCTTTCAAGGTAATAGGCTCCGACCTCAGGCACAGGTGCCGGTCCGAGCACTTGCGGCGTATTTCCCGCCGAGCCCCGCGCGATGCCTGCGGCCACGCTGGACGGAACAGTTGCCGCAGCGCCGCCCTCCCGCGCAGCCATCGCTCGTATGACGTTTTCCGACACGCCAGCCTTCATCATGGCGTCTGTGGCAATCGGGCGCAGATCGAACTCGATTTGAGGGGCGGCTCCGACCATTCGTATCAACTCGGCTTCGCTGACGCCAGCCTGGGCCAAGCCCATAATTTTCGAGTCGGTCAGGGGGCCATCCGCTGCCAAAGCAAAGAACGTTGCTGCCAACACTACCACGAGGAGTTTCACGGCACGTTTCTCGAGCATCCGAGTTGCCAATCGGCGCGATTCCTGTTCTTCAGCAACTTAGCCGCAACCGAGACATGCGATACATACGCGATGCGACAACACAGAATCGACCGGTGTGGACGCGAGTTTACACTTGCTTGTCACACACCGCTTCGTGGGCGAGCATTTCAGTCCTCCGTGCTCGGTTCAATTCTTCTCCCCGCGGCAGCTCTGGAGGCGAACGTACCGATGCGCGGCGGTCTGGTTCCGAACTCTACATCTTCTCGGGGTTGACGTCCATCTCCGTGCTCATTCCCCTCCTTATCTCGCCTGGATCATGAGCACCCGGACACATATGAGTCATCCAACCGAACACCACGGGTATCCATAATCCATGCGCCGCATTGCATGCCTCTTCGGTGTGAATGCTCCCGCGCGGCCCGAATTGCGCCTGCGGCCCAAACTGCTCGGCCACGCACAGGTTGCGCGGCCCACCACAGAAGTCCGCCAGTGCTCATGCCGGCTATAGCCATAGTTCGTGTAGTGCACCCCTTCTCCCATCCGGGCGGTAGGCTGAAAGGGCTTGTAGCCGTCACGCAGCGCCCCATTCACGTCCGCATAACGCGTAACCACTCCCCGCGCGATGTTAGCGATCAGCAATCGGCGTTGTTCATCGCCTACCTGCGGCTCACGTTTCATGAGGCCGGAATATGCGACTAGGAGTGCGCTAGAATTGCTCGTGGAAAACGTCCCGGAAGATCTATACGAAGCACTGAGGGCGCGGGCACAAGGCAACCGGAAATCTATTTCGGCCGAGGTGCTGACGCTGCCGTACCTGAGCTGTTCTGGACGGAGCTGGGCAATCTTCTTTGGAATCTGTGAAGCTTGCACCGATGTCCAGGAAATCGGCCCAAGAGGCATTGTCGGGCGACGGAAATGGCGATGCCGCCTTCCGCTTCTTTACCGTTGCTCAGCGATGCGCTGGCGATCGCGATGACACTTGGGCAGACGGTCTATGACAGCATTGATATTGCGCTCGCAGTTGCCACGAAGCGGCCCTTTGTGACTGCGGATGGCTGGCTGGTGCAAGTGATAGGCGCAAGATTTCCGGTGCCTTGGTTGGGAGCGATTGGACTGTGATTCGTATTTTGACGGTAAGCATAATTGGGGCGATGGCGGTGTTTGGGCAGGTTACGCCGATGCAGAAGACAGCGCCGCAGTCGGAATCGCAGGCGATGGTGCAAACGGGACAGGCGTTATTTTTACAGAACTGCGCGTTTTGCCATGGGCGCGATGCGGGCGGCGGAGAGACGGGACCGGATTTAACGGGGTCGAAGCTGGTTTCCCAGGATGTGCATGGCGATAAGATCGGCGCCGTAATTCATAGCGGCCGGCCGGCCAAAGGGATGCCGCCCTTCAATTTGTCCGATGCGGATATTGCCGCGCTGGTGGCGTTCATCCATTACCGGAGGGATTACACGGCGTCACATCCGGGACAGCGGCGAAGGGTGGACGCTTCGGATCTGCAGACAGGAAATGCGGAAGCGGGCAAGGAATATTTCAACGGCGCGGGAAGATGTTCCACGTGCCATTCGGCGACCGGCGATCTGGCGGGAGTTGCCAAGCGATATGAAGGATTGGCGCTCGAGCGCCGCATGCTCTATCCGGAGAAAGCAACGGCAAAGGTGACCGTGACACTCGCTTCGGGCGAGACAGTCATGGGGACGCTCGAATATCGGGACGAATTTACGATCGGATTGCGGGATTCGCAGGGATGGTATCGATCATGGCCGGTTGAACAAGTGAAATATACGATTAACGACCCGGCGGAAGCGCATGTGCGGCTGCTTGCAACGTACACGGACACGGATATTCATAACTTGATGGCATATCTGCAGACCTTGAAGTGAGCATCGTGATGAGCACAAAATTTCTGGTTGTTTTCGTGTTTGCAGCGGCGCTATCGGCGCAAGGCCTGGATCCGGACCTGCTCTTGCATCCAACTCCGGATAGTTGGCCGGGCTATCACGGCGATTACTCGGGCCGAAGGCATAGCGCGGTAACGCAAATTACTCCGCAGAACGTGGACGGGCTGGCGCTGGCATGGATTTTTCAGAGCGGGCAGAGCGCGCCATTCAAGTGCTCGCCGCTGATGGTGAATGGAGTTTTGTATTTCAGCGTGCCGGATAACGTGTGGGCGGTGGACGCGCGGTCGGGGCATCAGCTTTGGCATTACACGTATCCGCCGAACAAAGGTTTTCATATCGGGCATCGGGGCGTGGCCATGTGGAAGGACACGCTGCTTTTCACGACACCGGATGCGCATCTGATTGCGCTCGATGCAAAAGACGGATCGGTGCGCTGGAACGTCGTGATCGCGGATGCTACGAAGGGTTATTGGGCGACGATGTCGCCGCTGGTAATCCGCGATCACGTGATTGTGGGCGTCTCTGGTGATTTCGATAATTTGACCGGATATCTGCGGTCGATTGATCCGGACACGGGCAAGACGCAGTGGCAGTGGGATGCGACTCCGCCCGCGGGAACGCCGAACAAGACAACCGGCGGAATGACCTGGATGACCGGCACGTACGATCCGGATCTGAACCTTCTCTATTGGGGCACGGGCAATCCGACTCCGGTTTTGACGGGCGGACCGCGGCCCGGTGATGACCTTTACACGTGCAGCATCGTGGCGCTGAATCCGGACACCGGAAAGCTCAAATGGGCGTTTCAGGCATCTCCGCATGACACGCATGATTGGGACGCGGTGGAGACGCCGGTCCTGGTGGATGCGGATTTTCACGGCACGCCGACGAAGATGCTGATGCAAACCTCGCGCAATGGATATTTTTTCGTGCTGGATCGGACGACGGGCGAGAGCCTGCTGACGAAAACATATGGACCGGTGAATTGGTCATTGGGCGTCGATCAGCATGGGCAGCCGATTCCAAATCGGGAGAAAGAGCCGGCGCGCGATGGGCGGCTGATTGCGCCCGACGAAGGCGGCATGACGAATTTTCGCTCGCCGAGCTTCGATCCGAAGACGGGGTTGTTTATCGTAGACGCGCATCCGGGTTACGGCATTTACTTTGCGAAGCCGGCGGATGGCACGTTCGGATGGGCGGGCGCGGATTACACGGTGTGGAGCAAAGGCACGCTCGAGGCGATCGATTACCAGACAGGAAATATTCGATGGAGCCATGAGCTCGGGCCGGAGGGTTCCGGCGCGGGCGTGTTGACGACGGATTCGGGATTGACGTTTACAGGTGACGCGGCCGGCAATGTTCTGGCCTTGAGAACTGCGGACGGCGCGACCTTATGGCATGCGGGGGCGGGCGCCGGAATGGACAGCTCACCCATTACTTATGAGCTCGATGGGCGGCAGTATGTAGTGACCGGCAGCGGCAACGTGCTGTGTGCATGGGCGTTGCCAAGACGGGCGATTGGCAAACAGTAATTAAGCGCGTGCGTGCCAGTCCGGCACGTATTGGTTGAGATAACGCTTGGCCATGATGAACCCCATTTGGAACTCGGGCGTGAAATCGGAGCCGTGGTTCGTATCGCCGCCGTAGAACGGATCTTCCTGCTCGACGCTCATGGCGCCGGTGTAGCCGTGTTCCTGGAGGACGCTGAAAAACTCGCGCCAGTTCATAAGGCCCATGCCGGGGATGCGGTACGTCCACCAGTGGGCTTTATTGACCGGATTGATACCGCCAGCGTGCAGAATGTCCCAGAAGATCTCGGTGTCCTTTAGATGCACATCATAAATGTGATCAATGAACTCGCGCTCGGTTGCAATCGGGTCCATGAATTGGCGCACGAGATGGGAGGGATCGTATTGCAGGCCGACATAAGGCGAATCGCCGAAGCCTTTGAATAAGGCCGCGAAACCGACCGGGCTGGTCGCAATGTTGGCAGCTTCCGGGTAAGGCTCCCAGAGGATGCGGACGTGACTCTGCTGGCAGGTGGGAAAATATTTTTCGTTGTAAACGCGGACGATTTCATCGACCTGTTCCTGGAAGGATTTTGAAGGATCTTTGCCGGATTGCGTGCCGATGTATGGGACGCCCAGCTTGCCGGCAAGTTCGATGGCTTTGATGAAATACCCGGTTTCGCGGTCGCGCTCAGCGGGATCGGCGGGGATGGAGTTGTTGCCGACTTGCAGAGCGGAGACGTACATGTCGAATTTCTTGAGGGTAGTTTTCACCTCTTCGATTTGCGCGTCGGTAATGGTGGAAGCATCGAGCGTCGATTTTGCGTCGGCGCCGAGAATCATGTTCGTGAACCCTTGCGCATGGGCGAATCCGACGTTTGCGGGCGTGTAGGGACCCAGCACGCCGAGCTTAGGCTTCCATTCTGGCGGGCCTTCACGATCATGTGATTGCGCTTTTGATTGAGGTCTGAGAACGGCAGCAGCGGCGAGGGAACCAACAAGGGTGCGTCTGGTCATACGTTGAGAACAGTGTATCGAGAGGCGAATGGCAGGAAGTCTGGAGACCCTGTAGTAAGTTTCTGCGACCACGCAACGAGCACGCAGAGATATGAGCATTGCAGATGCTCGCGCGTTGCCGTAACAAGCTGACCAGAACCCGAGAGCACGGCTGCGTCTACAATGGCAGCGGTACAGGCCACCTCGCATTTCGATCAGCTGAATTGCGTGAACCACCTGTTAGATCGAGAACTGCTGAAGTCAGTGGCGAAGGAGAGTAACGTGCCCCAGTATCGCGGCAATCTCGGCAACCTGCTTCAGCACTGGGTTTTGTGCGAGATCCTCTCGCATGCTTACCGCAGTGGCGTGGAACACATGGCGTTCGTCGACGCTTATTCGATGGCACCAATCGCGCGTGAGCGGCGCGAAGCTAAAGAGAACTTGTTCGACAGCGTCTGCAGGCGTCTGCCTGGGGAACGGACTGCGTACGAGAATGCGTGGCATAAGCTCGTGCAGAAATTTGGCGATGGGTATCCGAACAGCGCCAACTTACTGACAGCTTTATGGCCCGGACGCTATTCGCTCCTACTTTGCGAGATGGACCAAACGACATCTCGGGAACTTAAGGCGTGGATCACGCGGCTAAAAAAGCGTTCGCGGAAATGCGCCTACGCCGACGTTTTCCCGGGAGACTGGCGCGAAGGAATCGCTGACGGCCTTGGTCTTCCAGGCGATTTCTCTCTTTTCTCCTTCGACCCGAACATGATTAACTGCCGCGACGTGGACCGGCAAAAAGCCAGAGCACATCTACCCAAGAGATCTCATGCTCCTCGCAGAAGCGGTGAAACGAATATCCCATGGCATTGTTGTGCAGCTATCAACCTATGCCGGTAACCGCCGTGATCGGCAGCCCGAAGTGGAGCAAACCGTCAGATCGATGCTTCAAGATTGCGGACTTAAGTTTATTGCCACGGTGCGCCCTCTGAGGAAAACCGGTAATCCTAGCCGCGAAATGATGTCGCTCGTCTTCGCTCGCGGCGTTTTATGGGCGGCGAATTCGTTGGGATCCCTGGAAAAGGGTTTTCAATCGTGGCAGCGTCAATTTCAAGCACGTATAAGGGGGGATCCTAGGTCAATTCGACACCACGCGTTTCGGGAACCCAGAGAGCGGTGACGGCGGCGCAGGCGAAGGCGATGGCGCAGCCTAGGAAGGCGTACGACAGGCCGTGCGATTCGCCGATGGCTCCGATGATCAATGGCGCGAGCGAACTGATCCCGCGCGCGGTGTTGTAGGAGACGCCCAGGGCGGTAGCGCGGATGGGAGTAGGAAAAAGTTCGCTGCCGAGGATGGCTGAGCCGGCGAAGAATCCGCTGCCAAAAAACGCGGCGATGCATGCGGTGAACAGAATCATACCTGGGCGGCGCGCCGCTGCGAATGCGGGCACGAGCAATGCCGCGAGCGCGAGATAGAGGATCAGCGAGCGCTTGCGGCCGATGCGGTCGGCGAGCACGCCGAACAGGAGATAGCCAGGAAAGATACCGCAGAGATTGAGGGTGACAAGAAAGGCGGTGAGATCGAGACCGCCAAGAGCGCGGCCCCCGCGAGCGACCGGGAGTGCGAGGTATGCCGGAATCCACGTGAAGAGCCCCCACCAGGCAAACATGCCGAAGGTGTTCATCGAAAGCAAGGCCAGAAGGCGCGGCAAGGCAGCGCGCCAGAGCGTGCCGTTGCCATCCGATGCGGGCGAGCGGCGGGTGCGCTGCCAGAGGGCGGGTTCGGGCACATTCTGCTGCACCCAGAAGACCGCGAGCGCCGGAAGGACGCCGGCGAAAAAGACCCAACGCCAGTTTGCGCGTGCGAGGATCAGGTTCGCGACAATCGCCGCGAGCGCATAACCCAATGCCCAACTGCTTTGGACGATTCCGATGGCGCGGCCTCGCCAGGCGCTTGGCCAAGTTTCGGCGACAAGCGTAGCGCCTGAATTCCATTCGCCGCCCATGCCGAGGCCGAGCAGAAAACGAAACACCGCGAGCATCTTCACCGTCGTCGAGAAGCCGCACAGGAATGTGAAAACCGAATACGTGAGAATGCTGAGGCTCAACATCCGGCGGCGGCCGGTCCGGTCGGCGAGCAGGCCGAATGCGAGACTGCCGATCGCAGATGCCACGAGCGTTAAAGTATTGAGCAACCCGGCGGTTGTTTTCGCCATTCCGAATTCGCGCATGAGCGTGGCGAGGACGATGGAATAGAGCATCACGTCGAACGCATCGAGCATCCACCCCAGGCTTGCGGCCAGCACCGTGCGGCGTTGCGCGGACGTGGTGTTGCGCCAATGGAATGGCGGAGTGACGGGGCGTTTGCCTTCCAATGTGTGCAATAAAAGCGCGCGGGAGGTTGAATTCTGCTTTCTTAGCTGTTGCGGGCGCGCCGCTCGCTTTCCATGCGCTCACGGAGTATCGTGTTGATACGAGTGAGATGCCCCTCGCCTTTCGATTTCAGCCAACCGAGCACATCGTTATCAACTCGGAAGGTTATTTGCGTCTTGAGCGGGCGGTAGAACCTGCCGATCACGCCGTTTTCCCACACCTCGGGCGGAAGAATGGGCGCATCCGGGTCATTTTCCAGAGATTTGTCGCGTTCCTCATACGCTTTGCGGATCTCGTCAGTGATTCTAACTCTGCGCAACGTAGGTTTTTTCTTCATACTTGTTAGCCTTTCGTGCTGAGATGATATGGATAACCTCTTGGTCCGCATCTCTGTTCATTGGCCTTCGCTTTCGCGGCATCCCAGGTAAACCGGGTCGCCCCATTCAATATTGTAACTACAACCCGGTAGCTACGGAACGCGGCGGTTTTTCAGCTGTGGAACGCGAGCAGTTGGGCTTGTGCCGGATGCCATAGAGAATGGGATACGGATGCGCATCGCGATCGATACAGGCGGAACATTTACCGATTGCGTGTACGTCGCCGATGGCGAATTACGCGTTCTGAAGCTGCCATCGACGCCAGCGAATCCGAGCGAATCGATGTTGCGAGCGGTCGCGCAGATTACGGGCAGCGATGCGGCCGAGATTCGTCATGGCACGACCGTCGGCACAAACACGCTGCTCGAGCGCAAGGGCGCGCGAGTTGCGTTTGTGACCACAGAGGGGTTCGAGGACACGATTGCGATCGGGCGGCAGGCGCGCCCGAAGCTGTACGATTTGCTTTTCCGAAAAGAGGCGCCGCTTGTGCCGGAAGAGTTGCGCTTCGGCGTTCGCGAGCGAGTGGCGAGCGACGGGTCGGTGGTGGAAGCACTCGAGCCAACGGAATTGGATCGGTTAGTGGAGGCGATTCGGGCGAAGCAGCCGGAATCGATTGCCATTTCGCTGCTGTTTGCGTTTGCAAACCCGGCGCACGAGCGCGCGGTTGCCGAAGCGTTGCGGGATTTGGGCGTGCCACTCTCGGTTTCGCATGAGATTTTGCCTGAGTTTCGGGAGTATGAGCGCGGCTCGACCGTCGCAATCAACGCGTATCTTGCACCTAGGATGCAGGAGTATTTGGAAAAGCTGGATGATGCGCTGACGCAGCGAGGGTCGCGGCTGCAGGTCATGCAATCCTCCGGCGGAATCATTCCGGCCCGAGTTGCCGCGCGAGAACCGGTGCGGACAATTTTATCGGGGCCGGCAGGCGGAGTGGCAGGAGCTCTCGAAGTGGCGCGTGCGGCGGGATTTTCGCGGATTCTGACGTTCGATATGGGCGGGACGTCGACGGACGTGGCGCTGGTGGATAGCGAGGGCGGGCTGCGGACAACATCGGAGTTTCGGATTGCGAGCATGCCGGTGGCCGTGCCCATGCTGGACATCCATACGGTCGGGGCGGGCGGCGGATCCATTGCAAGCTTCGATCGTGGAGGCGCGCTGAAAGTCGGTCCGGAGTCGGCGGGCGCGCAGCCGGGCCCGATTTGCTATGGACTGGGTGAGAAACCAACCGTCACGGATGCGAATTTGCTGCTAGGCCGACTCGACGCGGATTGGTTTTTGGGAGGAGGGATGAAGCTCCACGAGCGGCGCGCGCGGGATCGTTTTGAGCGTGCAAAGGGAGCTTTGTCGAGCGTGGAGACTTTTGCCGAGGGAATTATCCGGCTCGTGGATCTGCACATGGAGAAGGCGCTGCGCGCGATTTCCATAGAGCGCGGGCGCGACCCGCGCGATTTTGCGTTGGTGAGCTTCGGCGGGGCGGGACCGCTGCATGCTTGCGCGCTGGCGCGAGCTTTGGGCATTCCAGAGGTGCTGGTCCCGGTGCATCCGGGTGCGCTTTCCGCGTACGGGATTCTGGTTTCGGATGCGCTACGCGATTACTCGCGAACCGTGATGTTGAAGCCGGATGATGAAGCGATTCGAGAGCATTTTCAAAGTTTGGAAGCGACCGGTAGAAAGGAGTTCAATCGAGAAGACGCGGTGATCGCCATATGGTCGGCCGATTTGCGTTACGCGGGGCAAGGATATGAGCTGACCCTCGACTGGCGCGATGATGTGGTTGAGAGATTCCATCAGCTGCATGAGGAGCGGTATGGGTATTCAGATCCGAAACGCCAAGTGCAGGTGGTGAACGCACGCGTGCGGATGGTTGCGGCAACCGAGAAGCCGCCGCAGCGCCGGTTTCAGGCGCGAGACCGCGACGCGAAGAGCGCATTGGTCAAAGAGAAGCCGCTGTATGTCGATGGGCAATGGGTCACCGGGCGCGTTTACGATCGGGCGAGATTGGCGGCGGGAGATCGATTCACAGGACCGGCCGTGGTGGTTGAATACAGCGCCACAACTTTTATTCCGCCGGATGCGCGGGCGCGCATGGATGAGCTGAGGAACGTAATCATTGCCGTATGACAGCCGATCCAATTGAGCTGGCGATTTTCAAAAGCTCATTTCACTCTGTTGCGGAGGAGATGGGCGTGGCGCTGAGGCGCACCGCGTTTTCACCCAACATCAAGGAACGCCGGGATTACTCGAGTGCGGTGTTTGACTCGCGCAGCAACATCATTGCAATGGGCGATGACATGCCGGTGCATCTTGGATCGATGCCGATGTCCGTGAAAGCGGCGCTTGGCAAGCTGACACTCGGGCCGGGAGACGTTGCGATTCTGAACGACCCCTATTCGGGCGGCACGCATCTGCCAGATATCACGATGGTGATGCCGGTGTTTGTCGACGCAACCGGCGAGGCAGCGTTTTATGTGGCGAATCGGGCGCATCATGCGGATATCGGCGGTGCGTATCCGGGTTCGATGGGATTGTGCCGCGAGATCTATCAGGAGGGCGTGCGGATTCCGCCTTTGAAACTGGCCGAGCGCGGCGAAATCAATCGTACCTTGCTCGATTTGATTCTGAACAATGTGCGCACGCCGCAAGAGCGCAAAGGTGATTTGACGGCGCAGATGGGTGCGTGCCGAATCGGCGCGCAGCGAGTGACGGAACTGGTTGCGAAATACGGATTAGCGCGAGTAAACGCGAATGCTGAGGCGCTGCTCGATTATTCGGAAGCGATGATGGAACCAGAGCTGGCGCGCTTGCCGGAAGGCGTCTTCACCGCCGAGGATTATCTGGACAACGACGGGACCAGCGACGAGCCGATAAGAATTCGCGTGACCATTACCACAGAGCCGGGACAAAGACGAATCGGCTTCAATTTCAACGGATCGGCAGCGCAGGTGACCGGCAGCGTAAACGCGGTCTACGCGATCACATACTCGGCAGTTTTCTATGTACTGCGATGTTTATTGCCGGAGGAAGCGGCCGCTACGGCCGGCTTGATGCGAGCCGTGACATTGATTGCTCCTGAAGCGAGCGTAGTGAACGCACGGCCGCCCGCGGCGGTTGCAGGAGGAAACGTCGAAACCTCGCAGCGCATTGTGGATGTGCTGCTACGCGCGTTTGAGCAGATTGTGCCGGAGAAAATTCCAGCCGCCAGCTCGGGCACGATGAACAACTTGACGATAGGAGGCATCGACTCCCGCAGTGCGGAGCCTTTTGCGTATTACGAGACGATTGCCGGCGGCTCGGGCGCGGGGCCCAGTGGACACGGCGTTTCTGGAGTTCACACGCACATGACGAATTCGCTGAACACACCGGTGGAGGCGCTGGAGTATGCATATCCGTTTCGGGTGCGCAGATATGGCTACAGGCGCGGCTCAGGCGGCGCAGGGAAGTTTCACGGAGGCGACGGACTGGTGCGCGAAATTGAATTGTTGGGTCCGGCCCAAGTCACAGTATTGAGCGATCGGCGGGTATTTGCGCCGTACGGATTGCGTGGCGGATCGGAGGGCGCGAGAGGCCGCGCAACACTCGACGCCCGCGAATTGCCGGGTAAGTGCAATGTGCAGGCGAACGCGGGCGCAATTTTGCGCATCGAAACGCCGGGCGGAGGCGGCTGGGGAGAAGCGTAGCCTGCATGTAGACGTCTACCCTCCCGGTAAAGAGCCTATTGCAAACGACATGCGGGCAAGATATTGTTTTAGAAGCGCAAAGAACGCGGATGCGCGTCGCCAGGCAACAAAGAAACTCGCTGGCTCTTTGGGTGGCGCGCTTGACACCGCGTCCGTTTTGCGCGACGTTCCTCAATAGCGGTAGTTGCCAATTCTGCAATCCGGAGATGCGCCATGGCCTCAACGGTCTGGAAGGGTTACATCACATTCGGCCTCATCACGATTCCCGTGCGGCTCTTCGCCGCCGCCCGCACCGAGCGCGTGAGCTTCAATCAGATCCACCAGCCCTGCGGCAGCCGCATCAAGCAGCAGACGTATTGCCCGCACTGCGATCGGGTCATAGAGCGCAGCGAGCTCGTCAAAGGCTATGAGGTCGAAAAAGACCGCTACGTCATCATCAACGATGAGGACGTGAAGAGCGTCGCGCCCGCGTCCAGCGACAACATGGAGATCCTCGAGTTCGTCAAGGCTGAGGGCATCGATCCTATCTATTTCGACGCATCCTACTTCATGGTTCCGGAGGATGCCGGCAAAAAAGCCTATTATCTGCTGCTCCAGACCATGCAGAACTCCGGTTACAGCGCCATTGCAAAAATCGCCATGCATCAGCGCGAGTACACCGTCGTCGTGCGCCCGCATGCCGATGGCTTGCTGCTGCACACCATGTTCTATCCCGAGGAAGTGCGTGAAGTGCCCGAGTTCCGTCGCGACGAAAACATCAATGTCAAGCCGCAGGAAGTCGCGCTCGCCGAGAAGCTGGTCGAAGGTTTGGCTGCCGATTTCGATCCGTCAAAATATCACGACGAATACCAGCAAAAATTGATGCAGATGATCGAGGCCAAGCGCGAAGGTCTCAACGTGCCCGCCGAAGCTCCAAAAAGACGCGCGCCCGTGGTGGACTTGATGGCCGCTCTTCAGAAAAGCTTGGGCGAGCTGCCGCGCAAACCCGCTGCGAAAGCCGCACAGAGCGAACCCGCGGAAGCCCCCGCCACAAAGAAGACCGCTGGCCGCCGCCGATCAGCAACTGGTTAGCGATCGGCCTCGCCGGCGCTACTCTTTCGTCAGCCAGTCATACTGGGCATTCGTCAACGGCACCACCGAAAGTCTTCCTTGCCTAACCAGCGGCGACTCCGCAAATAACTTATGCGCCTTGATATCCGCCAAGGTCCGTGGCGTTCGAATCGCCTTACCCGCCGTAATCCTTACGCGCGGTGTCTTCGGATCGCTCGCATCCGCTTTCACCACACTCGCCGTCCCTACCGCCGTTCGCTCATTGCCCGTGTGATAGATCACCAGCTTGTCACCGTGCGTCATCTCGCGCAGATGCTTCAGCGCAACAGGATTCGTCACGCCATCCCATAACGTTTCGCCGTCGCGTTCCAGATCGGCAAACGAGTAAGTATCGGGCTCGGACTTCAGCAAATAGGGCATATTCCCGGCTATCTTATCGCGGGATCGACACCGCAGAAAGAGTAGTTCAAATTACTGGCCGCACGAAGGCGATCGCATCGGCGCTTATCAGATCACCGGCGTCATCGGCCATGGCGGCATGGGCAGCGTCTATTGCGCCAATCGAATCTACCATCAGTTCACGCGGCGCGTGGCCATCAAGGTATTGCGCGGCGACTTCGGCTCATCCCCCGAACTACTGAAACGGTTCCGTGCCGAACGCCAGATCCTGGCCAGTCTGACGCACCCGAATATCGCGTGCCTGCTCGATGGCGGCGTCACTGCTTCCGGCCTTTCTTACCTCGTGATGGAGTACATCGAAGGAACAACCATCGATGCCTACTCCGAAAATCACGGCCTCGCAGTCGCCGCCCGTTTGGCATTGTTCCGCCAGGTGTGTGCCGCCGTCCAGTATGCGCATCAGAACCTGATTGTCCATCGCGATATCAAGCCGGCCAATGTAATGGTCACTGTCGACGGCACTCCGAAGCTGCTCGATTTCGGTATCGCCAAGCTGCTAAGCCCCCGACGCCTGGGGTCAAACCGTTGCCGCCACACGTGCAGCCGAGCGCCTGATGACGCCCGAATACGCTAGCCCCGAGCAGATACGCGGAGACGCCATCACCACCCGCCACCGATGTCTATGGCCTCGGCGTGTTGCTCTATGAGCTGCTCACGGGCAAGCGGCCTTTTCGCACAGAGAACCTCACCCCCGCGAATCTCGAGCGCGTCATTTGCGAAACCATCCCGGAGCGTCCCAGTGCTATTCCCGCGAAGCCCGGCAGTGTCATCTTTGAAAAAATTTCAGGCGACCTCGACAACATCGTCCTCAAAGCGATGCACAAAGACCCCGCGCGCCGTTATGCCTCTGCCGCGGAGTTGTCCGAAGATGTCGCGCGCTACCTCCGAGGCTTTCCGGTCAGTGCTCGCGCCGATTCCTGGCGCTATCGCGCGGCCAAGTTTCTTTCGCGCCATAAGCTCGCGTTCGCCGCCGCCGCTCTATTCCTCATCACAATCACCGGCCTCAGTATCGGACTCGCAGTGCAAGCCACGCGCGCAAAACAAGAGGCGCGCACCGCGAACCAGGTATCCGATTTCATGGTCAACCTCTTTGAGTTTTCGCGTCCCGATCGTACGCAGGGCCGCAACAATTATGCCCGCGATCTGGTCGACCTCGGCGCGCAACGTGCTGCCACGGAGCTCGCCGGCCAGCCTGTCGTTCGGGCGCACCTCTTCGACATGCTTGGCACCACCTACCGCGAGCGAGGCGTCTTCGATCAGGCCCAATCTCTTCTGAACAAGGCCTACAGCATCCGCACCCGCCTGTTCGGCTCCGATTCCAAAGAAGCAGCCGAGACCTTGCAAACCCTGGCTGAGATTTCGAGCGATAAAGGCGATCTTGAACGCGCCGGCAGAGAATACGAGCGCGTGCTTGCCATCTGGACCAAGCTCGATGGCCGCGATTCCGAAAAAGCCGCCGAAGTAATCGACGATATCGGAGAGCTGCGCTGCCGGCGGAGAGCACGTTGCCGAGATGAACCAAACTGCTCGCGACCGTATCGTTGTTGCGTCCGTAAAAATGGATCCGGATGTTCAGCCCGCGCTCGATGTCGATTCGGGCGGCTGTCAGATTGTTTGACGCGAGCTCGAGTTGGCCCATGCGATCCAAATTGTCGGCAAGCTCCGGTTCGCCGAGGCCAGGCAGCCGTTGAAAGAAGCGCTCGAGATGCGGCGCATCTTGCTCCCGCGCGAGCATCCCGCCATCGCGCAGGCGGAAATTGCGTTCGCGAAATGCCAGGCGCGTTAGCCGCCACGCCCGCTCACGCGTGAATCGATTTCAATTCATTGCGAAGCCAGGCGCGTGCCATCCGCCATTCGCGCCACACTGCATCCTCAGAAATCCCCATAAGTCCCGCAATATCTTTCCCTGTCACACCGCCGAAAACCATCAAATCAATAATCTCGGCCTTTTTTGGATCAAACGTGGCAAGCCGTTCCAGAGCCTCTTGAATGGTAAGAATGTTGATCTGCTCGGAATCGGCCCCATCGCCAATCTCCTTGAGAGTCACGCGCTGCCATTCATCGCCGCCGCGCTTCGGGCGATGCTTTGTTTCGCGCGTAATCCACCAGCACTTGTCGCATCTGCCGCGACGCAATGGAAAGAAAATGTGCGCGGTCCTGCCACGAAACATCGGCCGACGCTAGCCGCTCATAAGCTTCGTGAACGATTTCTGTCGCGCATAAAGTAATCCGGGGCGTTCGCGCGCCAGGTGACGCGATGCGATTTTCCGAAGGTTATCGTAGATAAGCGGAGTGAGCGCATTGAGCGCTTCGTGATCGCCGCCGCGCCAGCGAACCAGCAGAGCCGGTGATCGCGGTATTCTGTTCGCTCAAGATTCGTTATGCAGTATACATCTGCCGCACGAATTTGCGCCAGAAAAAAAGCGTCCCATGCGGTTATCGCGTGAGACGCCGAAGCAAGAGGATTGCGCTTTGCCGTGTCTGCTCGCGCTTCTCCTACTTCGTGATCGAGTCGATATACACTTGGCCGGTCCACGCTTCGGAGGAATCGAATTTCACGCCCAGTTCGCCGAAGGTCGTCGGAGCGCTGCTCGGAACGGTGAAGCTGAACGTGTTCCACTGCCCGGCTTTCAACTCGGAGATCCCTTGATAATCGCTCGCCAGCCAGGTCCAGGAGGTGTTCGTAATGAACGGATTGACGCTCGTCAGTTTTGATCCGGTAGGAATCCACATATGCATGGTGATCATCTGGCCGGGCTTGATTTCCGTCGGCGAGAGTATGTACGCCGTCGCGCTCGCCGCGAAATTGGACGTATTGAACGAAACGCTCAGTGATTTGCATCCCGCATAAGCTTCGCCGTCGGAATCCAGAACGCCAGTGATCCCTGTCGAGTGCGTCCAACTCTGCACTCCGCTTTCGAAGTTATACAGCGCGGTGTCCTGATTCACGGCCGCTTTGCCGGTCATGCTCGTGGGATTTTCGCTGTATCGAATTGCGGAATGTATCCCACGTCCGTGCCGCCGCCGTCCGCCGTGAAAGTCGCGGCGACGTTATAGGTCCAGTAAGATGAGGTGCTGATTGTAGGTCGAACCCTCATTAATCTTCGATTCGTAAAGCGGCCCGTCAAAACCCGTGCCTCCGCTGGCTTGGTAATCGTAACTCATGACGTTCACGTAATTGAGGTAATCCGCTGCGGCCGTAATATTGATGAACTCCGTCCCGTATTGCCCCTCATCGGCGCCCATCGTCGCGGTTAAAGTATAGGTCTTTCCATTTGCAGTTCCCAGCGTATTCAGCTCGCCGCGAAAAGCTTTCAACAGCGCCGTGAAATTCGTCTCCTGTGTGGAGTTGGCCGGGTACTCCCAGTCGATATCGATGCGGTCGAAGATGCCCTTGTAGCCTTTGAGCGTTGAGGTGAAGTTTCCGTGGATGAACATCTGGGCACAAGCGTTGATCGCCGAAGCGTTACTTGCGGCCGCGCTTGCCATCCCGGCAAAATTGCCCGAAAGAGTAGAACCGCCGATTGAAACCAGAACTTTTAGGTTCGGGTACTTCGCCTTCAGTTCCTTCAGTTGGTTAATAGTTCCCTTGAGCGGGCCCGTGTCGGCTTGCCCGTTCACGCTGTTTGCAGCCGTATATGCCGTCTGCGTCGCGGCAGCGAGATCCTGAATCGTGCAGGAGCCGTTCGTATTCGGCTCCTCGAACGCATAAATCAGGTAATTCAATTCGGCGGCCGAACCGTTCGTCACCAGGTTCTTCAACGGAACCTTGCTCGCGTTCGAGCCCTGATAGTAGCCGACCAGTACTCCTGCGTGCGCCATCAGACCGGAGACAACGGTTAGAGCCAATACTTGGGCGGATCGCGCCTTTAGCGCCGAAAGCCCCTGAACGAAATTACGCAACCATCGCTTGGTGGAAATATGCTTCGTGGAGATTGTGCACTCCTCTTTAGGTATTTGGTCTCGCTGAATTCTGGCCCGGTCTGCAGCGGTTTGAATATCCTCAGCTCGAACTCACCAGGGAATGCGACAACATTGGCAAGTTTCTGCGGCAAAAGAAAAGATTTTTTGCGTTTTCTTTCTGTCGTGTGCCCAAAACAAAAAGCGGCCCAGCCGAAGCCGAGCCGCCGTCCAACTAAAAACGTCCGGTGAGGTCTAGCGGTGCCCGCCGCCGCCACCTGCCGACGCGTGCCCGCCGCCGCCGAAACCGCCGCTCGGAGCCGCGCTCGCATGGGCAACACCCCCACCGCTCATGGCCGCGTGGGCACCGCCAGCTCCAGCACTACCGAAGGCCGCCCGTCCCGCCGCAACATGATACCCGCTCGAAGTAGGAAACCCGGTTGCACCGTAGGATCGCACCGCCATCGCACGAGCCGATTCGTATGCAGCCGGTGAGCCACTCCGCACCATTGCCAACGCGGGCGGATTTTGCGGATTCACCGCCACTGGCTTCGTGCCGACAGGCTTATTCCCGGTGGTGCCCACATAAACCGGAGCGGCGATAACCGGCGCATAGCCGATTACTCCAGGCGAATAGAAACCCCAACCGAACGGGCTATAGAACGCGCCAGAACCCGGAAGCCAAGCCCACGAATTGAATCCGTTGTTCCAGAACCAGCCTGGGCCGGCAAATCCGGTGAACCCATAGCCCCCCCAACCGCCGCCCCATCCGCCCCCCCAGCTGTTGACGCTTACGTTTTGCGCCGACTGATAGCTCGCCGCAGCCCCATACTCAGCCCGAACGTTGCTCCAGGCGTACAGATCGTCTGCCTGCTTTGCATTGAATTTCTCGGATTTCAGTGGCGTCTCCATCGCGGCCTCGTGGTTCTTGCTAAGATCGACCGTCTTCCCGCCAAAAGAGACCTCCGCCTTGCCTTCAATGACAGCCGCGGTCCCGGGATTACCCGCCACAAACCGGTACAGGCCGTCCTTCTCAATGCGGATGCTGCCGTTTTGGTCCAGAATCTGAATGTCGTTCTCTTTCATCAGCCCCGCGGATTCCACCATCGCTTCCCCGCGCGTCACTTCCACCTGGGTCGCGGTCAAAGAGGGAGAAATCATCTTCACAGCGCTGTTATCGCCGATCCTCAGAAACACGCCCGGCGTCAACAGCACCTCGGCTTTTCCTACATCGGTCGATAACGTGTCGTTTGCGTTGAGAAAAACCGCTCTCAGGCTTTTCTCCGAAACCGCATGCCCATTCAGAAACGCATGCCCCTCTACATAATTCAGCGCGCCAGGCCGCGCCGAAATCGTGTACGCTTGCGGCATCGCATACAGGGCCGTCACAAAAAGCCCTGCCAGCAACGTCGCTGATCTCTGCCATACAGGTTTCATATTGGCAACTCCCTTGAACCCAGTCTGTACCGACCGAGTCTTAACAAAATTGTACGCCTAATTGAATGACGCGAGTATGGGTATTTCCGCCATTGGCGCAGCTGCCTTGCACCCGGCGTGTATCGCTAAGGATATTTCTTCAGTGTAGGCCGTTGCTCCGGATCCGTGTCTGCCCTGTCGATTTTCCATTTTCTTCTTGTCTCGCAAGGCACGTACGTCGGGCGGCAACTCGAAACGTTTTGGGTTGCACGGAGCATCATTCAAGTTTGGCGTAGTACGCGAAGATCCTGAGCGTGTTGCTTCGGGCGCAAGCAGCTGACCTACTCATTCCGGAGTGCCTGCATGGGATCGATGCACGAGGCGCGCCAAGCGGGAGCATAACCCGCCACGACCGCGCAGAGGACGAGAATCGCCGCCGACAAGCTAAAAACGAAAACATCATCCGGACGGACGCCAAACAAGAAAGATGACGTAACCCGCGCCGTTTGCCATGCCACGCCTAATCCGATTGCAACGCCGATTGACGACAGCACAAGGACTTCCCCTTCCACCATCCAAATCACTGCTCTACGTTGAGCGCCGAGCGCGATGCGCACCCCAATCTCGTTCGTGCGGCGCGCGACCGCGTATGCCATTGTTCCGTACAGACCGACACACGCAATCAGCAACGCCAAAAGTCCAAAGCCGGTCGATAGATCAGCGAAGGTGCGTTCAGGCGCAATCGTTGAGTCGATATACTGCACCTGAGTTGCGACATCCGCGACCGGAACGAGTGAACTTGCTTGACGGACCACTTGGCGCACGGTGTTTGCCAGCGCGAGAGCGTCGCCGAGGCTTCGAATCTCGTAATACATGCCCCCGTTGAGCCATCCGGCCGGGGCTTGGGACCAGGGAATAAAAGCAACTGGCGGAATTTCCTTCTTCAAGGACGAGTAGCGGGTGTTCTTAGCGATCCCTACGATTTGAACATCAATCGGAGGGTTGTCTTCAAATTGAAAGTGCTGGCCGATTGCGTTGCGGCCGGGAAAGAAATTTTTCGCAAAAACATCATTCACTACGACGACGCGCGGCGCTTCGGCCATGTCCTGCTCGCCAACGGAGCGCCCGCGCAGAAGCGGAATTTGTAGCGTCTCAAAGAACGATGGACCAATAATAGCGACCTTTGCCGAAAAATTCTTAGTTGCAGACATGCCCGGGACGATGATGCTGTTGGCGCTTTCGGGGCCTGAAACGAGTGGAATATCGCTCATGGTGGCGCAGCGAACTCCAGGAAGATTTGCGAAGCGTTGCCGCAACTTCTCGTAGAACATTGTGCCGCGACGGTCGCTATATCCAGCAAGCTTGCCATTGAGATTGAACACTAGAAGCTTTTCCGGATTAAAGCCGATTGAGGTCGAATGCAAATTGATAAGCGTTTTCACGAACAAGGCGGCTGCGACTACCAGCAACACGGACAAAGCGATCTGTCCGGCCATGAGCATCTGAGTTGGCCCAAAGGGTAGGCCAAAGCGCCGCACCCGAGAGCCGGCAACGCGGGATTCTTTTAACGCCGGGGCCAGGTCCACCTTCGTCGCCTGAATCGCGGGAGCGAGACCGAACAGAATTCCGGCCATCATCGACAGGAAAATTGCAAACAGCAGAATTCGGCCATCGATTCCGGCATGCAATGTGAAGTCCTCCTGTCCATAGGTCAGTAGCCACGTCAGCAAGCGGATGCCGAGGGCGGCGACGAACAGCCCCAGCAGTCCGCCCACAATTGCCATCAAGAGACTCTCAGTCAGAAGCTGCCGTATGATGCGCCACCGCCCCGCACCCAGGCTCAGTCTGATTGCGATTTCGCGCCGCCGCCCAGTAGCCTGCGATAGCAGCAGATTCGCAATATTGGAGCAGGCAATCGCAAGAATGAGACCGGTCATCGTTAGCAAGATGTAAAGCGGCTTGGAATACTGCCGTCTGAGCGCGTCTAATCCTGAGCCGCCGTCCTGCAGCCACAATTTGGGAAGATTGGCGCGTTCCTTGTCGTTCTCCGCAGTGGTGGAAACAAATCCGTGAAATCGTGTTGCCATGGCCACATCCGCCTGGCGCAATGTCGTGCCCGGACGCAGGCGGCCCATCATTTCTATCCAGTAGTTGTTGCGATCGTGAAACCAAGCATCATCCTGGACTCTCGGATCAACGTAGGGCAGCAAGTGTAGCGGCAGAAATATGTCGGGCGACTCGCGAGGATTAACACCATAGAACCCGGGCGCGGTCACGCCGCCTATGGTGAAAGGCTTACGATTTACGAGAATCGTTTGGCCTATTGCGCTGCTTGCGCCATCAAAACGCTGCTGCCATAAGCTATAGCTGATCACCGCAACCGGGTTGGCGCCCGCGCGATCGTCCTCAGTGTCGATCAGCCTGCCGGACGCAGGCCGCGTGCCGAGGCCGCTGAAATAGTTACCAGAAACGTATTCCCCTATTCCGAGGAATGCTTGATTCCCGATTACCAAGTTCGGCCGTCCGGCCGAGGCGAACGCGAAGATAGAGGACAACAACTCGTTTTGATTGCCGGCAGACGCGAAGAACGGGTATGGAAACGCTCCCGATACATAAACTCCTTCAGGATCATGGTGGCCATTATCATCTCCGTGTTGCTGCTTCATGACATCGGGCCAGGCCTTGGCGCGCCAGTTGAGTATCACCAGAGTATCCGGATCTGGAACGGGCAGCACACGCATCATAATGGCGTCCATGAAGCTGTAGATTGCTGTATTGGCTCCGATGCCCAACGCAAGTGACAGGAGGGCAGCCAGAGTGAAAACCGGCGATTTAGTTAGCCCTCTGAACGCAAACACAAGGTCTCGCATCAGGTCGTCAATGAGATTGGTCGCTCGCATATCCCGGCATTGTTCCTGAGTCAGGGAAACAGGACCGAATTCGCGCTTCGCAGCGAGGGCCGCCTCGGATTTGCTCATGCCCTCAGCCATCCGTTCCTTGACCAGCTGCTCAAGGTGAACTTCAAATTCACGCTGGAGATCGAAATCCACCCGCGAGCGCTGAAGAAGCGAACGAAGCCGGTGCTTGATGACGCGAACGATACGCATAAGCTCCTCGCTAGGCGTTCTGAATGAGCAGTTGGACAGCGGAAGAGAGTCGTGTCCAACTCTTCAGTTCACGTTCGAGTTGTTTGCGGCCCTCCCGCGTGAGCGAGTAAACCTTTGCCGGCCTTCCGAGGTCAGAATCCTTCCATTCCGCGGAAATCCAGCCTTGCTGTTCGAGGCGATGCAGCGCCGGATAAAGCGAACCTTGGCCGACCGAAAGAACGTCACCCGAAAGCATCAGCATTCGTTTGGCAATACCCCAGCCATGAAGCGGCTCGTGTGAAATCGTTTTCAGGATCAGCAGATCTAGTGTGCCTTGAAGGAGATCGGAAGGCTTGGGCATGTGTCAGTACCTCGAATATCGACAATATACCTCTACCATCGACAATTGGCAAGTCAGTTGTCATACGAGCGATCATCATTGAATGGAACCGGTCCCGAAATGCTTGCACGCCCTCCCAGAACTAAACCGCCATCCCAGTCACAGGTGCTACTTCGTTGATTCCACGGCTCTTAACCCCAAACCGCTTTTTGCGGCATGCTAACCTACTAAGTAGAAACATCAACGCCGGACAGCCGCCGCGCTGCTCCGGCTTTTTCATTTCTACCGAGCCGCGACCGTCAGGGAGCGGAATGTACCACTCGAAAGGAGCACCAATGCCCACCGACGCCCAAATCCATGCCAACCAAGCCAACGCCCAGCACTCCACCGGACCCAAAACCGAATCCGGCAAAGCCGCATCTTGTATGAACAATTTCCGGTTCGGCTTTACCGGCGTCTTCACCGTCCTCGAATCAGAAGATCAGGACGCATTCGACCACCTCTTCCACGGCCTTTCCGTCGAGCATCAGGTGAAAACCATGACCGAACGAGTCCTCGTCCTCAAAATGGCCCAGCACCATTGGCTGAGCCTGCGCGCCCAACGCCTGCAAGACCTCACCATGACCGGCGATCTGCCGACGAAAGATCAGGAGCGCCAATTCGGCTTATTTCTCCGCTACCAAACCACCAACGACCGAGCCTTTCACCGCTGCCTGAACGACCTCCTAAAGCTGAGAGCCGAAAGGCGCCGAGAGCGGTTGGATGAGGCCGCGCTTTCTCAGCGAGCCGAAGACGTAAACAAGATTGGCTTCGAATCGCAAAAGCAAAGAGAGGCTCAAGAATCCCGCCGCGAAGCCGCCGAAAAGCGCAAGCAGGATGAGGCCGCGCGTTCTCAGCGAGCCGAAGACAGGAAAAATGAGCGTCACAAGTGGGACATCTTGCTCGCCGAAGCCAAAGTCGACCACCAGATGGTGCTCACCAACAACCTCACCCTCGACCGCGTAATCGCCGAAGCAACTCAAAGCGACCGCCTGCAGGCCCAGAAAGCGGCTTAACTCAGCGCGTACGATACAATCTCCGCGGGACGGTTACTGAACTTGACTCTCAGGCCGATAGACTACGTCAGTCTAATCATTTACTTCGCCTTCGTGCTCGGCATCGGGTGGATGGCCAAGCGCAAAATAAAAAGTAGCGAAGATTTCCTCACTTCCCGCCATTCGGTGCCGGTTTGGATCACCAGCCTGGCGTTCATCGCCGCCAATTTGGGCGCGCAGGAAATGATCGGGATGTGTGCCTCAGGCGCAAAGTACGGCTTAATGACTGCGCAGTTCTACTGGCTCGGAGCCGTGCCCGCAATGGTCTTTGTGGGCGTATTCATGATGCCGTTTTACTACGGCAGCCGCGCGCGCAGCGTGCCCGAGTATCTCAAACTCCGTTTCGACGAAAAAACGCGAGGGCTGAACGCAATTACCTTCGCCATCATGACAATCTTTTCCTCCGGAATCAGCATGTACGCTCTCGGGTTGCTCTTTGAGCTGGTTCTCGGTTGGGATTTCACCAATTCCGTGCTGCTTTCTGCCGCCATCGTGCTCATCTACACGTTATTAGGCGGCCTGACCAGCGCCATCTACAACGAGGTCGTCCAATTCTTTCTCATTATTTTAGGCTTCGCGCCGCTTTCATTTCTCGCTGTACAGAAAGCGGGAGGATGGAGCGGCCTGTCTACGCGCCTTCCCCAGGTGATGACCCATACCTGGAAGTTTGCCGCTCATTCCACCGAAAACCCCATGGGCGTAGAGCTGTTCGGCTTAATCGCGGGACTCGGTTTCGTCTTATCGTTCGGCTACTGGTGTACCAACTTCCTGGTCGTGCAACGCGCGATGGCCGCCGAAAGCATGGCGGGCGCACGCCAAACGCCGTTGTTTGCCGCTTTTCCGAAGATTCTCATGCCCTTCGTCGTCATTCTCCCGGGCATTGCGGCGGTTGCTTTGATGCACATGGCATCGGGATACACCATCCCTTTAAAAGCCTCAGGAGTTCCCGATTACGACCAGGTCCTTACCACTCTGATGGCGAAGTTTTATCCCAACGGAATGCTCGGCATCGGGCTAACTGCATTGATGGCTTCCTTCATGTCAGGAATGGCCGGTAATGTAACTGCATTTAATACCGTATTTACTTACGACATTTATCAAAGTTACTTCCGCCGTCATGCGCCTGATAGCCATTACTTATGGATCGGCCGAGTAACTACCGTTGCGGGCGTGGCGCTCTCGATCGGCACCGCCTATTTAGCGACGCACTTCAATAACATCATGGATTTTCTCCAGCTGGTGTTTGCTTTCGTCAACGCCCCGCTCTTTGCCACATTCTTACTCGGAATGTTCTGGAAACGCGCAACGGGCCATGCAGCCTTTTGGGGTTTGTTAATAGGCACAACCTCTGCAGCCTTGACGCACGGTTTAACGCTCGCCGAAAACAAGGGCGCATGGATCGCCAACCTGCACGAGTTTCCTTCGACCATGGCCCAAAACTACTGGATCGCGATCGTCTCGTGGTCCATGTGCCTGGTCATCACGATCGTGATCAGCCTCTTCACCAGGCCCAAACCCGTGACCGAGCTGCACAATCTGGTCTACGGCGTCACCGACATCCCTCACGAAGCCAGCGCGCCCTGGTACAAGCGCCCGGGGCCGCTTGCCATAGTCGTGATCGCGGTGCTCGTCATAATAAACATAATCTTCTGGTAGCGCTATGGACGACTTACGCCGGCCGACAGGATTTCTATTCGGGTTGTTGGGGTTGATTCTTTTGCTCTACGGGCTGTTCAGTCCGGAGGTGCAGGCGCCCTTGGAACCAGGCGTCAACGTAAATCTTTGGTGTGGACTGACGCTGTTGGTGTTTGGGGGATGCCTGCTGTGGCTATCGTTCCGGCCGAAATCGTAAAGCTGTTTCGCGAGCACTACCGCACGAATGCCGAGCCCGTCGTGTATCGCGCGCCCGGCCGCGTGAACTTAATAGGCGAGCACACCGATTACAATCTGGGCTTCGTCTTTCCCATCGCCTTGGAAATGGCGTGTTATGCCGCCATTGCACCGGCCAAGCACGGAAACCTGCGGATCTATTCGCGCGACCTGAACGATGAATCCACCCTCGGCGTAAACGAAATCGCGCATGCCACGCCGGCGCACAAATGGAGCGATTACGTCGTCGGCGTCGCCCATGAGTTAGCGAAGGCCGGTTTTGAACTGCGTTCAGCCGACCTCTGCGTCGCAAGCGAGGTGCCTGCGGGTTCGGGCTTGAGTTCTTCAGCCGCGCTCGAAATTGCGAGCGCCGTCGCGCTCTTGGGCGATCGCAAGATGCCGAAGGTCGAACTGGCTCTGCTCGGTCAGCGCGCCGAATCGCAGTTCGTCGGTATGCCATGCGGCATCATGGACCAATACGCTTCCGTCTTCGGGCAGGAGCACGCTGCCACTCAGATCGATTGCCGTAGCCTGCAGCATGAATACGTGCCGCTGCCTGACGACGTCAGCATCCTCGCCGTGAACTCGATGGTGAAGCACGAGCTCGGAACCTCCGCATATCGCCAGCGTGTCGCCGAGTGTCAGGAAGCCGTCCACGCGATTCAGAAGATCGATGCGAACGTTCAAAGCCTGCGCGACGTGCCGCTCACGTTGTTCCAGCAAATTGAAAATCGCATCCCCGACATCCCGCGCCGCAGAGCGAGGCATGTCATCTCAGAGACTCAACGCGTCCTCGATTTCGCCGCCGCTGCCCGCGCGCGCGACCTGCCGGGCATGGGGCGCCTGTTCGTCGCTTCCCACCGCAGCATGCAGCACGATTACGAAATCAGTTGTGAAGAAATCGATTTTCTCGTCGATACCGCCCTCAAAGTTCCAGGCGTCTACGGCGCGCGCATGACCGGCGGCGGCTTCGGCGGCTGCACCGTGAATTTGATTGCGCCCGAAGCCGTCGAGACCTTTCGGCAATACATCGCAACCGCCTACCAGCCCCGGTACCACAAAGAACCCGTCTTCTACGACTGCCGTCCCGCTGCAGGCGCGGGGCGCATCGCGGATCTGACAGCAACGGCATAACTCTTATATGTGGCAGCAGAATTATGCTCCCGTCGGCGGGAGTCTGGGATGGTCTTGCTTCGTTGCGGCCCTGCCGATCATTGTCTTGCTTTATGCCATCGGCATACGCCGAATGTCGGCCTGGACGTCGTCTCTGGTCGGTCTTGCGGCCGCCCTGCTCCTCGCGTTGTTCGCTTACCGTATGCCGTTCCGGTTGGCCGCTAGCGCAACGCTCTATGGCGCCGCATTCGGAGCCTTCCCGATTTTTTGGGTCATCTACTGGGCTATCTTGCTGTACCGCCTCACCGTCGATACGGGCAAATTCGAGACGCTGAAGCGCTCCATCGGCCAACTGACTTCGGACCGCACGTTGCAAGCCTTGCTGATCGCCTTCGCTTTCGGCGCATTTGTCGAGGGCGCAGCCGGATTTGGCACGCCTGTTGCCGTTGCTGCCGCCATTCTTGGCGGCCTCGGCTTTGCCGCATTCGAAGCAGCCGGAATTTGCCTGCTTGCAAATACCGCGCCCGTTGCCTTCGGGTCCATCGCCATTCCGCTGGTTACGCTCGCTGCAACCACCGGCTTGCCCATCGAGCTGCTCAGCAAATATGTCGGCCGCCTTTGCGCCCCGGTATCGCTCTGCATTCCAGCGTATTTGGTTTTGGTTATGGGCGGCGTGCGCGCGTTACGGCGCGTCTGGCCCGCCGCGCTCGTCTGCGGCGTCTCATTCGCCGGCGTGCAGTTTTTCGTCTCGAACTTCATCGGCCCTTACCTCACCGATATTTTGGCTTCCCTCTCGGCCATCGTTGCGCTTGTAATTCTGCTCCATCTTTGGACCCCCGAGCCCGGCGCCGCCATGCGCACCCAATATGCGATGCGGGAACTCGTGACTGCCTGGTCGCCCTATCTGCTGCTCATCTTTTTCATTCTGCTCTGGAGCGATAGCAGCGTGAAAAATGTTCTCGCTCGCGCCAGCTTCACCTTCGCCTGGCCCGGCCTCCACAATGCCATCCGCCAGGTGCCACCCGTTGTGACTCATGCTGCGCCGTATCCGGCCATCTACCGCTTTCGATATCTGGCTGAAGCCGGCACTGCCTGTGCCTTTGCGGGCGTTACAACAGCAATCGTTCTGCGCGTGCGACCGCGACGATTCCTGCAGCTCGCAGCCGATTCCGGCTGGCAGCTCCGCTTTTCGTTCATTAGCATTGTTGCTGTCCTCGCGCTCGCCTTCGTGATGAACTATTCCGGCGCAACCGGCACGCTAGGTCTGGCCTTCGCCTCAACCGGCCGGGCATTCCCGTTCTTCAGCGCCATGCTCGGGTGGCTCGGCGTCTTTCTCACCGGCAGCGATACGTCTGCCAATGCCCTGTTCGGCAGCTTGCAGCAGGTAACCGCCCATCGGCTGGGACTAAATCCCGCCCTCATGGCCTCCGCCAATTCCGCCGGTGGCGTGATGGGCAAAATGATCAGCCTGCAAAGCATCGCCGTTGCGGCCGCTGCCGCAGGGCTGAAGCCCGAAGACGAACCTGCGCTCTTCCGCTTTACTTTGAAGCACAGCCTACTTCTCGCCAGCGTGGTCGGCATCCTCGCGTTGCTGTACGTTTATGCTTGACATATGTACATCAGTAAACGTACGCTGGGGACATGAAGTGCACAGCTACAGAGTTGCGGAAGACGCTGTTTACTGCCCTAGATAAGGCCGCTTCCGGCGAACCGGTCGAAATCGACTATAAGGGCAAGCATTTCCGGTTGACAGCAGACCAGAGCGGCTCAAAACTGGCGCGGTTGAAGCCGCGCAATTTGTTTCTTGTCGATCCGGATTCTATTGTCGGCAGTGATACCGAACTGATGTCTGAGCTGGAAGCGAAATGGGAGAAGGAGTGGAAGGAGTGGAACGCGCTTTGAGCATCGCGTATTTGGATACGCATATCGCAGGGTGGCTGCACGACGGGCGAATCGGACGTCTGAGTAAGGAGGCGAAACGCCACATAGATCGCGATGAGTTGCTCTTCTCTCCCATGGCGTTCCTGGAACTGCAATACCTTCACGATAGGAAGCGCATTCGTGAAGGCGCGAAGGAGATCTACTCACACCTGAATGCAATGATTGGTTTGAGACTGTGCACCATTCCGTTTCCGGCCGTGGCAATGGAAGCCGTTTATTGCACCTGGATCGATGATCCATTTGACCGGATCATTGTTTCCCAAGCTAAGGCAAACGGGGAGGCTGGGTTGATTACTTCCGATCTACGAATCAGAGAGAACTACGCCGCCACAATCTGGTGACCCGCTTCACCCGCCGATCGAGTACATCGGCCGTTGCGGCGCAACAAAACTCGCGCGGTGAATGTCATGCCCGGACCACTTCTGCCAGACGGTCGACCGAATCGCAAGTTCCAGCTCGGCATCGGACTCGGACGATTCGAGCAGCGGCTTGATATCGGTCTCCTCGCGCGCGAAGAGGCAGTACCGCAATTTGCCGTCGGCGGTAAGCCGCAACCGGTTGCAATTCATGCAGAAGGGTCGGCTCACCGAAGCAATGAACCCCACGCGGTACCCGTCTGAAAATTCATACTCGGTCGCAGGCGCGCGCGGGTCGGCGTCAGCAACCGGCGCAAGCGGTCCAAATTCGCGCGCAAGGATTTCGATCATCTGGTCCGCTGTTAATACGCGATCGATCGACCAGAGATCCTGTGCGTCCAAAGGCATGAATTCGATGAAGCGCACTTCCATATTGCGGGCGCGCCCGAACTCGACGAGCGATACAACATCGGGCTCGGTCAAGCCTTGAATCGCGACCGCATTCAGCTTGATGGACCGAAAGCCTGCTTCGACCGCCGCATCGATGCCGGCCAAAACGCGGCCGAGATCGTCTCGCCGGCTGATGCTGAGGAAACGCTCTCGATCGAGCGTATCCAGGTGAATATTGAGCCGGCGCAGCCCCGCGGCGTAAAGCTGCTTGGCCTTGGACGCGAGCAGAACGCCATTTGTAGTGAGCGCCAGATCCCGAACGCCGTGCATGGGCGCAATCGCTTCGATCAGCTGCGGGAGTTTCGGGCGCAGAAGCGGCTCGCCCCCTGTCAAGCGGATCTTCGAAATGCCTAGCGGAAGCGCAAGCGAAATGAACCGCGTGATCTGTTCGAAACTGAGCAGCGACCGTACGGGTGCGAACGTCGCGCCCTCTTCCGGCATGCAGTAAAAGCACCGGATGTTGCAACGGTCCGTGACGCTGATCCGAAGGTCGGAATGCAAGCGCCCGAAGGTGTCGATCAGCGGTCCGGCCGCAGGCGGCTGCGGAACAGGAACTGGCGCGAGTTGGACAAGTTGGCTCAAACGGGCTACAGACTTATGATGCAATAACCGTGCCACGCGGCACAGGATCGCGCTATTCGATCGCCAACATGCGCTCGAGCGGAACCAGGGCGCTCCGAATCAGTTCTTCGGGTAAATCGATCCGCGGCTGGAGGTTTTCGAGGCAGTCACGCAGCTTTTCAAGAGAATTTAGCCGCATGTAGGGGCATTCGCTGCAGTTGCAGCTCTCATTCGCCACAAAGTAAAACTTCTTGTGCGGCGCGGCTTTTTCGAGCGAGTATCGAACCCCGCTTTCCGTCATTACGATAAATTCCTCTGCCGCTTGCGCGGCACACCAGTCGATGATCTGTGAACTGGACCCGATAAAATTTGCCATGCACAGCACCTCGCCCGGGCATCCCGGATGCGCGGCGACCAGCGCCTGAGGATGCTCAGCTCGTGCGGACGCAAGCCGCCGGGCGGGAAAGGTGGCGTGAACGATACAGGCGCCCTGCCAAATCTTCATATTTTTGCGCCGGGTCTGCTTCTGGACGTAGTTACCCAAGTTGATATCCGGGACAAAAAGGATCGGACGGCGTGCAGGAATCGAGTTCACAACCGCGACGGCATTCCGCGAAGTGCACAGAATATCGCTCTCCGCCTTTACTTCCACCGAGGTGTTTATGTAGCTAACAATCACGTAATCGGGATTACGGCGCTTGAATGCGCGAACCCCTTCGACCGGGCAGCTATCGGCGAGGCTGCACGCGGCGTTTCGATCCGGAAAGATTACGACGCGCTCCGGATTCAGCACCTTGGCAGTTTCGGCCATGAATTTTACACCGCAGAAGGCGATCACGTCACCTTCGAACGGGCGCGCCGCTCGGGCGAGTTGCAAGGAATCGCCGACACAATCCGCAAGCTCCTGAATTTCCGGCTCTTGGTAGAGGTGAGCCAGGATAATGGCCCGGCGCTCGCTCTTCAGCGCGAGAATTTCGTCGACGATACTAGGCCGGACTTGCACTTCTGTAAAACTCCCAGTACGCGGGATCATTAACGTCTTGTAACCTAATTCGTTCTGGCGAGTCGAACGAGAAAGCGCAGGTAACCTCCGAGCCTGCGTAGATCTGGGACTGGACGAACGAGAGACGGCCAGTCCCCTTTTTTATTCCACTTCCTCAAGACCGCGAAATAGCGCAAAGCCTCGTCCGGCAATCTGCATTTGAGATTCGTGAGTCAAGCGCGACCAGAGCGAGTCCGGATCATCGTCGAACGCAACCCTGGAGCGATTCGTCAACACGGACCAGGCGCCCAGCTGCAGCTCGGAATCGAGCTGGCCCGCCGCCCATCCGGCGTATCCGACGTACAGGCGGAACTTGGAAGGCGCGGCGTGTTCCCGAACCGATCTTTCGATGATTTCCTTGCTGCCAGTAGCGTAAACGTCGCCCGCGATATGGGTGAGATCTTCGGTCTGTTCGCGCATGCGCAGCAGCGCTTGAACGGCCGTTAACGACACCGGTCCCCCGACAAACACCGGGCCTGAACCGGCGCCTTTGATGTGCGGAAAAACTCTTGAGAGCGGAACTTCGCTTCGCCGATTGACGATCACGCCCGCGGTTCCTCCGTCTTCATCGCGCTGCAAGATCAGCACCACGCTTTCGGCGAAGTTCGGATCGCCGAGCTTTTCGCTCGCAACCAGAAGATCGCCTACATGAAGCGCGCTTTCCGAGGTGTACTGCGCCGGGGCCAGGCAGCCGGCAAAGGCTAGAATTCCCACCATTGCCGCTCCTCGATACATGCCCTCTATTCTCGCGCTTCAGCTTTCGGCAGAAATGGCCACGCGGCTCCAATTAAAGTCGCTCGCGAGCCCAGTTCCGCGCGGGTGAGTGTGGTCTGCGATCGCGCAAACGTTCCGGCATGCCTTTCAAATGCACGTTCAATGGGCTGCATCACAAGATCGCCCGCCTCGGATAATCCGCCAGCCACTGCAATGTGATCCGGGAAAAATGTGCTTGCCAAGGACGCTATTGCGATGCCCAGCCACTCGCCCGTCTCTTCGAGCATTGAAATCGCAACCGCGTTTTTCTCTCCGGCGGCGATAATTACGTCGCGCAGCGAGACCTCACGATCGAGGCCCGCTCTTTCGCGATAGCGCGCCGCGACAGCAGGCGCCGACACCATGATTTCGGCGCAACCAAGACCGCCGCAGGTGCACAGCGGCCCGTTGCGCTGCACGATGATGTGGCCCACATCGCCCAGGCAGCCGTAGGCGAACCTCAGCGGCGCGCCATCAATAATCATGCCTACGCCCAGCCCAGTGCCAGATGTTACGCAGAGAAAACGCCGGGAGCCTCGCCCTGAACCGAAGCACCACTCCGCCATCGACGCTGCGTTCGAATCCACTTCAAGCTCGACCGGCAATTGGAAGCGGTTCTCTAGCCGGCTTCGGAGCGAGAAATTCTCGAGCCATGCCAGATTCGAGTTGTAAACCAGGTGATCTCGGTCCGTATCCAGGAATCCGGCGACTGCAACTCCGATTCCAGCGAGCTGCCGCAGCTCGATCTGCGCCGACCCCAACCTGGCATCGATCAATGAGCAGAGCTGGCCAAAAAACGACTCTGTATCCGGCCGGCTCGGGATCGAATCGATATGCATCAGTTCGCCTGACGCACTCACAAGACCTGCTTTCGTCGAGGTTCCGCCAATATCGACGCAGAGAATGGGACGGTTCGAAGGCGACACAGCTAATTGGCCGAACCGGGCAGATCAAAGCCGGTCTCGGAAACCGTAATCATAGGGGCATAGCGGAACTTGCCTAGCGGAATCCCGCGCCACTCGGCAGTGCGATAGGCGGCGATCTGCATGGGAATAATTTCTGCCACAGGACCGAAGCGCTCCGGCAAATTCTCGGGCCACGGATAGAGCGGCGCAACCATTGAGTCCTCGACGGGCGGCCCGATCCATCGCACATGGCTATTGGCGTTCGCCAGATCCTGGGCCAAGGCATAGTCGATCTCCCGCGACGCCAACTGTGAGCCGAATACGACTGCCCGGAATTGCTCATTCACAACTTCTACAGGGCCATGGCGGAACTGCGCGGCGGACATTCCGATGGCCGGCATTTTGGCTACTTCGTGGAACAGAAGGGCGCTCGCGCCAACGGAGCCAAGCGAAGCGCCACGGCCCAAGACGTACAAGGGCGAGGTGCTCGAAAAAAAACTGGGCCATCCGCCGCTCCAATGAAAGCACTGAGGAATCCATCCGGAAAGCGCTTCAATCGTCGCATCCAGCTCGGCCTTGATGGCCCCATAGAGATCGAGAAAATAGGCGGAGCCGAGCAGCAGCAACGTAACAATCGTCGCGATATAGGTCTGAATTGCGACCAACTCATCCGGCGGGCTTCCCAGGAACACGGTTTGCGTGGCTTGCCTCGCGAGCGTGCTATTGGGAACGTTCACTACCCCGATGACGGAAGAGTGTGCCTGCCGGAGCAACGGCAGCAGCTTGGTTGCTTCGACGCTTTCTCCCGAACGCGAGACCAGAACCACCGCCGTTCTGGCGTCGAGACACGAACAGCCAAAATGCAGCAGCTCAGAAGTCTCAATTACCTGCGCAGCAATGCCGCGTTCCGCGAAGAAGTAGCTGAGCGGAATGCAGGCGAACAGCGATCCCCCCATGCCGCTCAAGATAATGCGCTTGCTTTGCTTCAGCAGATCTGCCGAGCGGACCAAGGCATCGCGACCGCCGGAAAAATGATGCGCGCGAACGGCCCGCAGCGCGTCCGTCTGGTTCAGGATATTTTCTGCGAGCGGAGGATTCACGTGCCCTCATAAACCGCGCAAACGATAACGCGCACAACGGCCCGACCCAGGCCTCTTGGCCCGGGTGCCCCGTCGCCGGTGCGCTCATCGCCGGCTTAGCCACTCCTCGATCGGCGTTTTCGCCTTCGGCTGATAAGGCATCTTCACCTTCTGGCCCAACCCAGCGGAAGCGTATGCGGCATATAGTACTTCCATTACCACGCGCCCGTCTTCACCGGTCGCCTGGAGCGTTTCTTTCCCCCGGACGCAGCGAGCGAAGTGGCGCATTTCCTGGGGAATACCGTAATTCCAGTGCTCTTCAAACACCGGGTAACTCCAGCCCACGGTGGTCGGCGCCTTTTCCACGGCGTAGCCGAAACCATATTCGCTGTAGGTGGGCAGAGCATTGCCCATATGCAAATCCGCATAGGTGACGCCACCTTCCCCAAAAACTTCCGTGCGGTCGCCCATGCCGCCGCGCTTCCCCCAACTATCTTCGATCAGCGCCGTGGCGCCGTTTTCGAATTCGAGAATGCAGATGGCGTCGTCGTCGGCCTTGGTTTTATCGGCATGCACATATGTGCCGAGCTGGGCATAGGCCGATGTGATGCGCGGCCGCCCTAAAAACCACCAGCAAAACGCGATTCCGTGGCAGCCGAGATCCATCAGCGCTCCGCCGCCCGATCGGCTGACGTCCCAGAACCATTCGCTGTGCGGCCCGAAATGTTTCTCGCTCTGCTTGATGAGATAGATCTTGCCGAACGCGCCCTGATCCGCCATTTCTTTCGCCTTGACGTACTTTGGCGTAAAAAACAACTCCTCGGCGTAGGCCAGCAGGACGCCTTTGCGCTTGCACGTGTCGATCATCTCGTCGGCTTCGGCAAGCGTCATGCAAAGCGGCTTTTCGCAGACGACGTGCTTGCCGGAGTTGGCGATATCGATGGTCATTTGCGCGTGCAGGTAGTTCGGCGCGGTAATGGTCACCATTTCGATGTCCGGCTCCTTCAGCATCTCCCGATAATCGGTGAACACGCGCGGGATGCCGTGCTTGCGGGCTAACCGTTCCGCGTTACCGGGCGTGGGGGAAGCGATGGCAACGATTTCGGCTTCTTCGGGCATGAGCTCGAAACCCTGCGCATGAATGTCCGCTTCAAACTGCGAACCGATGATTCCAACTTTGACTTTTCCTAGGTTAGGCATGTTTTTGATTTAAAAATGGGCGATGGAAGTGCGAAAGCAATATATCAGATGATGGATGGATGTTACGCTTTCCGCGTATGTAACTCTATGGAGAGGAGGAAGATGGACCATGAAAAGTATTCTTTCAGCGGTTTGCTGCGTTGCTCTTTGCTGCCTGCCTGCGCTGGCACAACACAAGCACGCCAAGGACAGTGCCAAAGCCATGGCGATGACGGATCAGGAGTTTGTGGATTTTGCGGCGCAAACGGACATGATGGAGGCCAACCTGGGCCAACTCGCTAGCTCTCAAGCGGAAAGCCAAGGGGTGAAGGATTACGCTCAGACGCTGACCACCGATCATACCAGCGATTACAACCAGTTGACGGCGGCCGCCGGCAAAGCGAACCTCAACGTGCCAAAGGGTCTCGATGCGGCGCATGATAAGATGATTGCTCCGTTCGAGAAGCTCAAAGGAGCAGCGTTTGACCACCGCTACATCGCAGAGATGATCGCCGGTCACACGAAAGCCATCGCGGTCTACACGAAAGAATCCAACGATGCGACCAGCGCGGACATAAAGGCCTACGCGGCCGCGGCGCTTCCCACTCTGCAGAAGCACCTGGACGGCGCGAAGGATCTTGAAAAGAAGCCGGCGGCGAAGAAGTAGCCGTTCACTTCGGCTGCGGGACCCGCTCGGCTGCGGGTGGCAAAGGCGGGAATGCGGTGAACGGCTCGGCCTGATACCAGTAGGCGACCGAGCAGAAGTTGTCGCTGCGGTCGTCTGCATGGCCGTGCTCGATCGTGTAGCGAATCGACCGTTCAAACGTGATGGGATTGTCTGCATGCCATCGGTATAGGCAATAGCGTCCGCCAGCGCGCTCGGCAAGCCCAAGAAACGGCGCGCCGTTATAGAGATTTGCGAACGGCGTGCCGTTGGGGCCGCCGAAATCCCAGGCCCCGCAGAAATAATCTTCTGTTCCAGTGCCGTTAATCGCCGGTTTGGAGTTGTCGTCGATGAAAACCATCTCGTCGCCTTCTCCAAACCAGGCGTCCGAGATCTGTTCCACTCCGAATGTGACACCCATCAGGTGTCCCCTGCCCTGCGCATCCAAGAAGACGTAATTATTGCGGCCGTCCAGATTGATTTCAGGCTCTCCCGGCGCGAAGTGAACGGCCTTAGTTGGCGCCGCCTGACGGTATTGCGCGTGAAAATACATCGCGTCCTCGGGAAGCGCGGAGACCAGCTTGTAATCGATATTCGAATAGAGCGCGTCGACCGGTTTTTCGCTTTCATTCGTCACCGTAATGCGTGCCGAGCGACGGAACGGCATGGCGAAGTAACAGTTCAGCGCCTTGACATTCGAACAGTTCAGAAATGCGGATTCATAGAGGAAATATTCGCCCATGTTCAGCCCGAAAAAATCGCCGATAGGCGTTTCGACGCTGGGCTTCGGGTTGCCTTCCCAAAAGATTCGCAACACCATTTCTTTCAGTTGCCGCTTGCTTTCGGCCGCGATCGTGAACCAGATGTGCGTGATGATGCCCGGACCCTGCGATTCGAAGACGGTTCTTGTCTGGCCAGGCGTCATGGGCCAAAAATCCTTGTTACCGCCGGTGCGGTCGTAACTCGATTGCTTGAGCGACCGGTAACTTTGGGCGCGCGCATAAGCGGGAAGTTCGGCAGGGCGGGTTTCGGGATTGTGAGATAGGGATTGAATCGGGATTGCGATCTGCTCGGCGCCGGCGCGAGTACCAAAGAGTGCCGCGACCCCGCCGAGCGCCTTGACGAAACCTCTTCGTTCCGAAGTTTTTTTGCTCATGCGCTAGTTACGCCTTGACGTTGTTTGATTCGGAGTCGAAATACACGGTCTTCTTTTGGAAATACGACTCGTTCGCCATGTGGCAGGCGATTGCGGCATGGTTGCCGAATACGGCGTCTTCGACGACCGGTTTGCGGGTCTTCACGGCTTGGAAGAAGTTCCACAGGTGCGGCCGCAGATCATCCCAGTCGTCGCCGTAATAGACGGCATCGGGAGTGATTGGCTCCTGGCCGGGGATGGGGTCGTGCTCGGCATGCCAGCGCTTTTCGTATTCGCCGCGCATGGGCTGCGGGAAGCTGCCGGCGTAGTAGCTCGGCTCTGTGTCGACGCCTGCTTGCGGCGAGTAGGTGAACTGCTTGCCGGTCGCATGGATGATGCCTTTGGGGCCGATAAAGCGCGCCAGTTCGGGTGTCTCTCCCGCAAGGCTCAACCGGACATAGACGGGTATGCCGTGATAATCGAACAGCACGGTTTGCAGATCGGGCATGTTGCGCCCATCTTTCCAACGGAAAATTCCGCCCAGCGTGGTGGCCGAACGCGGCGGTTCGTTCCAGCCCAGGGTGAACATCATGCCGCTGAGCAGATGAACCATCAGATCGCCGGCAACTCCTGTCCCGTACTCGTGCCAACAGCGCCATCTTGCGAAGTGGTATTTATTGAACGGAATTTTGGGCGCGTCGTTCAGCCATGTGTCCCAATCCAGATTTTGCGGCGAGAGATCGAAGGGCGGCGGATATTCCCAGGCACCGGTAGGGCTGTTGCGGCCGAGGCTGAGTTCGACCATCTCGACATCGCCGATCGCGCCGTCGTGATACATCTCGTGCGCCTTTTTGCAGAGATTAGAGCTGACGCGCTGAGATCCAATCTGCACGATCCGATTGTTTTTATGCGCGGCTTTCGCCATTTCGAAGCCTTGGGGGATGGTGTGCGACATCGGCTTTTCGCAATAGATATCTTTTCCGGCGTTACAGGCGTCCACCACGACGCGCATGTGCCAGTGATCCGGAACGGCGCAGAGAACGCAGTCGACGTCTTTGCGCTCGAGCAGTTCGTGATAGTTGCGGGTGGTAAACAGGTTCGGGTTATTCGTGATCTGCTTGGCAAGCGTGTGGCGCCCGTCGTAGAGATCGGCGGCGGCAACACACTCGATGCCACGCAGAGTGAGAGCTTCGCTGAGAAGGCCGGAGCCTTCCATGCCGATGCCAATGATGCCGAAGCGCATCCGATCGCTCGCCGGCACATCGCCCGAATTCTGCGCAAACAGCGGCTCATTCAGAAGCATCGCCTTGGCACCCAAAGCGCCGGTTGCCACGGAAGCGGTCTGCAGAAATCGACGACGGTTCAAAACTTTGTCCATACGCGGCAGTATTTCATATCGCGACGGGCGATGCGGGCAACGGGTAAATGATCGTACGATTGATCTGGTATTACTTTTTTAACAATAGTGCTACCATGCACCAGGCAAGCTTATGGGACAGTTAACGCGCACGGGCATTGCGATCGACGATGATCTTCTGGCGCGCTTTGACCGGTTCATCGCCAAACAAGGCTACGCCAACCGGTCTGAAGCGCTTCGCGACCTCATTCGGGACAGATTGGTCGGCATTGCCGTGGAAGCGGCGGACGCTCAAGTAGTGGGAACGGTCACGCTTATTTACGACCACCATTCGCGATTGCTACCGGAAAAACTGACGAATTTGCAGCACGATCATCACGGCATGATCATCGCCACGACGCACGCCCATCTCGATCACGATACGTGTCTCGAGGTGCTTATCGTGAAGGGGCAAGCGAAACAACTCCAAAAGCTCGCAGATTTGTTGATCGGCACCAAAGGCGTTCGACATGGCCGGCTGGTGATGACTTCTCCGGCGGTTGTTCTCACTAAGACGGCTTGAAAAGAGGCCGTAAAAAGTGGCGTCCGAGATTTGCGGCAGCGGGTTGCACCATTTTGTGTTTCGTAATAAGGCACTCTGTTTTCGAATCTTCGCCTTCGGCCTGTTGGCTCTTTGCCCGGTTGTGAAAACCGCCTGGGCGATGGCGGGAGGCAGTCTTTCGGGCATCATCAGAGATCCTAGCGGCGCTTCCGTTCCGAACGCGCAGTTGACCTTGACGAACATTGAGCAGCATACGGTGTTCAAGTCCGTTTCGGATGCTCAGGGGTTCTATTCATTTCCTGCGCTCTCAGTCGGCCGGTATGATCTGCGAATCGAGGCGCCAGGCTTCAAAAGTCAAGAAAAAAACAACCTGACCGTCGATACAGACGCGGCGCTTCGAGCCGATCTTGTGCTCGAGGTGGGACAGCGACGAGAGGTCGTTACGGTAACGGCAGCGCAAGGCGCAATCGAAGTACAGCCTGACAGAGTAGCAACCCACTTAGGCGAGGTGGTCTCGAGCAGACAGATTGAGGCAATTCCGTTAAATGGCCGCAGCTACACAGATCTCTTGGCTATTCAGCCGGGCGTCAGCCCAGTAACGACACTGACGCCTACTTCCGTCATCATGGCGGGTGTGACAGGAACCATCAATCCATCCGGAGATCTAAACCCCGGAGACGTTTCGATTGAAGGTCAAAGGGAGTCGGCAAACGGTTTCGTGGTGGATGGGCTTGACGTGCAGGAGCACATGAACGGCGGTACTTCGGTTGTCCCGAATCTGGATTCTATTCAAGAATTTCGGGCGTTGACCAACAACTTCGATCCCGAATACGGCAACTATAATGGCGGACTTATCAATGTCATCACGAAATCCGGCGGCAACTCCTTCCATGGAGATGCTTTCGAATTCCTCCGCAATACGGACTTAGATGCCAGAAACTTCTTTGACAGCACACGCGGCACTTTTCAGCAGAATCAATTCGGCGGGACGTTAGGCGGTCCCATCAAGCACGAGAAAGTGTTCGTTTTTGTCGATTACCAAGGCACACGCACAGTCGAAGGAATCACTTCGCCTGAAACACAGGTGCCGTCCCTTGCGGACCGTTCGGGCAATCTGAGTGATCTTGCCAGCACGCTTACCGGAAGCGTGAGCGGTCCGTATACTGCCAGCTTACTGTCGCAAAAACTGGGTTATAGAGTTACTGAAGGCGAGAGTTATTATCTGCCGGGGTGCACCAGTCCGGCCGCCTGCGTTCTCCCGAATGCCGTCATTCCGACGGGCGCCTGGTCTGCTCCCGCGTTGGATCTGCTGAAGTATATCCCGGAGCCCAACGCTGGAACTAACCTGTTCGTCACGTCTGCATATCCAGAAACGGTCCGGGACGACAAAGGATCAGGCAGGATCGATGCCAATACACGGTTGGGCCAGTTATCCGGTTACTATTTCATCGATAAGTACCGGCTGGATAATCCGTATCCTGGCGGCCAAGGCGGCGCCAGCATTCCCGGTTTCGACGCTTTGACCATTGGCCAGGCGCAGATGTTCACCATCGGTGACACGAAAACTTTGGGAGCAAGCTCTGCTAACGAGTTCCACGCGGGTTTTCTTCGCAACACCAACGATATCGGCCAGCCACATGGCGGACTCGGGGTTTCCCTGGCCTCGCAAGGCTTCGTCACCGGCGTGGGTACGCCCGGCATTATCGTGCAAGCGCCGCGATTCGAAGGTGTCGAGAACATCGTGTTTCCTTCGTTTGTGATGGGCGTTCCGATTACGAATGTCGATCAATGGAACAACACGCTTTATCTGAGCAACACGAGTTCAAAGGTAGTCGGTGCTCACACGCTGAAATTCGGCGGTCAATTCCATGCCGATCAGGTCAACGAACATCCGAATGCAACATTCAATGGCACGTTCAATATCGAAGGAACGGAAACGGGCTCGGCGTTCGCAGACTTCCTGCTTGGCTTTCCGAGTAACTTCACTCAAACGTCGGGTCAGAGTTTTTATTTGCGGAACCGGTACGGCGGCGCATTCTTACAGGACAGTTGGCACGCCCGAACGAATCTAACGCTCAATTTGGGCTTGCGATGGGATCTTATCATCCCGTGGTTGGAGAAATACAACCAGATCCAGACAATCGTGCCCGGTGAGCAATCGGTTCTGTATCCCAATGCCATGAATGGATTGGTGGTTCCAGGCGATCCTGGAATCCCGCCTACGCTGTCTCGTTCGAAATATCGCAATTTTGCTCCGAGGATCGGGATCGCGTACGCGCCAAAGTTTCAGAACGGCTTTCTGCGAATGTTATTTGGCGATTCCGGGCAGAGCAGCATCCGGGCCAGTTACGGCATCTTCTACACCGCCTTTCCCGGCTTGACCGCGGGGATTATGTATGGAGTTCCTCCGTACGGCTATAACTATCTGAGTCCACAACCGCCGCTGTTTGCCACGCCATTCATCAACTCCGCGGACGGCGCACAAAACGTCGATCCGTTTCCATTGAACATTCCGCCACACAATGTTTCCGCGCGGAATCCCTATAGTGGCTTCGATTTCGCGGCGGTCACGCCCATCAGCGCGGATCCCTACTTCTATTACCGGAACTCGGTGCCGTACACGGAGAATTACATGTTCTCCATCCAGCGACAGATCTCAAAAGCCGCGCTCTTGACGGTCAGCTATGCGGGAAATCAAGGGCACCATCTGCTTGTTTTAGTGCCCGAGAATTTAGGGAATCCGTCTCTCTGCCTAAGCCTCAGTCAGCCGAGCGAAATCGCGCCTGGAACCTCCACTTGTGGCGCTTTCGGAGAAGATGCCGTATACAGGTCGGCCCCGGGCCGTGTCTATCAGGGAACGCGCGTCGGCTTAGGTCCGAATTTTGGATCGACGACCGCTCAGAAGACGATCGGCAACTCCAACTACAACGCGCTTGAGGCGAATCTTCGTTTCACCACGGGGAAGCGTGGAACCTTGCTGGCCGGATACACCTACTCTAGGTCCATCGACGACGCTTCTAACCTGGGAGAACAGACAAATCCATTCAATATGCGGTTGACGCGCGCGCTTTCGTCTTGGGACATGACGCATAATTGGGTGGCGACCTATACATACACGCTGCCGTTCGATCGATTTTTCGGCAGAAATCGTCTGACCGAGGGATGGAGTTTATCCGGCACGACGCGATTCAGCACGGGTTTTCCTGTTACATTGTTCGACGATGCGGATCGATCACTTCTTGGAACGCTAGGCAACGGCGTGAACAATGAGTTGCTTGACACGCCCGAGTATTCAGGAGGGCCGCTCGACATCAACACAGATCCGCGCAACGGCAAGCCGGAATTTAATTCCCATGCGTTCGCTCCCGAAGCTCTGGGGCAGTTGGGCGATGCCGACCGCCGCTTTTTCCACGGACCCGGCATAGTAAATTTCGATATGCAACTTAGTAAGTCGACACGCCTTACGGAATCGACATCGCTCGACATACGGTTGGAAGCGTTCAACGTCTTCAATCACCCACAATTTTATGGGCCCGCTGCGGTGGATGGCGAGGTAAACGATTCTACTTTTGGAACGGTTGTCAGCGCGGCAGCTCCACGGCTCGTTCAAGTGGCGGCTAAATGCTACTTCTGAAGCCCAGGGCGCAGGTCACTCAAGCGAAAGAATCATCTCCAATTGGGTGATGGCCGGATCGTTCGGATATGGTTCGGTTTGGCCGGTCATTGCGAACCCGAGCCGTCTGTAAAAGCGAATTGCCGGGTCGTTTATATGCGTCACCATCAACCGCAAGGCGCGCGCCTTGCGTGAGCGCAGCCACCCGATCACGGCATTTACAAGCAGCCTGCCACAGCCCTGACGGCGGTGCGTAGGCGCCGTCCACATGGAGACGAGTTCCGCCCGGCTGCAATCGGTCGCGTCAAGTAGCGCGCCTGCAATCCCGCACGGAACACCGCCATCCATGGCCATAAAACCGATTCCTTTCTTTCCATTCCATCGCTCGATCCGCGCGCGCCAGTCCATATCGGAGAAGTTCGCCTCCCGTTCGTACGTGGAGCCGAAAGCGAGGGGCATATCTTGCAGCGCACGCAAACGGATAGCCTTGAAAGCATCTATGTTATCCGGCGTGATCCTCTGAACCGATAGCACTCGACTTGCTTTCATTGTGGGGCATGAGGCAACGCATCCACTCCCCCGCAAGCGATCTCCTCATTCAGCCCCGAAGAAGTCCTGATCTACCTTTTTGAGCGTGTAAGTTTTGGTTACAATTACGCCCACGTTGTGCTCGATCATCAACTGAGCCAATCTTTTTCCGTCAATGAGCACTATTTTCTTCTCGATTTTTTGCACGTAGGTCTTCGCGTCATTGGAAAAGTTGGAGGTCGTAATCATCACACCTTTGCGTGCGCGATGGCCCTCCAGGCTCCCTGCAAAAGCCTGAACCGTAGGTCGCCCCACGATGCTGTCCACCCATTTCTTGGCTTGAATATAGATGCTGTCGAGTCCGAGCTTGTCCTCCTTGATGATGCCGTCAATGCCCTCGTCGCCAGACTTACCCACGGCCTCTCCAGCATCGTGAAGCGACCCGCCGTAACCCATTGCGACAAGAAGTTGGACGACGAGTTGTTCAAACTCTTCCGAGGACATCTTCTTTACCGTGTCTAAGAGTTCATTCGCCAATGAATTTTGAATGGCTAGATAACTGTTCTCTAGTACTTCCTCTGGCGTCTGATCTGTATCGAGGTCAGTCGCAATATCTGTATCATCTTCCGCTGGAAGAGGTGACACGGGCTTGTCTCCCTTACCCGAATGGAAGATCTTAAATTCCGGGAATTGGTTCAGAAGTTGGACAGTTATCTTGCCCGGATTCTCGGATAACAATTGTTGGCCCCGAGCAGTGATTTTGAAAACGCCCCGGCGGACTCGCTCAAGGCATCCGGCCCGGTGAAGGTAGATCGCTGCCCAATATATCCGGTTCTCGTACTTGGTCTGCTTTCCGCTCGGGAGCTTTTCTTTCGTGTCCTCCTCAGAAATTTGCAGATCTTCGGAAAGATAGGCTCGAAAATAGGCGAGAGGATGTTCGTGGCGATCAGCAGACCTCGTTAGCATTGGCCGCATAAAGGATTGAAAATCGGGAACCGCCATTTCACGGTCTATTGTATTGTTTCGGGTTCTGGCCCGTCTCTCGTTCGAGTCACGTTGATTAAGTCACTGGCTTAGTGACTTGTCGTTACAGGCTGGAGACCGCCTGTGCTCGCTGCGGGAAAACCGTGATAGCGACCGGATAGTTCACCGCGCGGTTTGGGCCGACTGGAGCCACGGTCTGAGCGGAGGTGAAGAAATCGCACGCGCGGGTAAGAGGTTGTGGGCGAGATTTACTTCGGGTCGATGGCGAGGGCTTGGCTGGGGCGCGGTAGCGTGTGTATCCATTTACCGCTGCGGAAGAGGCGTTCGGCCAGTAGGTAGTGGCCGGGCTCGAGTTTGTATTGACCATTGACATCAAGTGGCGCTTGGGGATCGGGAATCATACAGGTATACCCTACGATTTCGCCCTTCGCCTCTCGCTGTTCGGCATCCGTCAGAACGCGCTTGCCATGGGCATCGTAGACGTCGATGTCCCATGTATCGAGGAACGACGAGCAGGTCGCGAAGTTAAATTCTTTGTCCGTCTGGTTTTCAACGAAGACGGTAAGCGGAATCGGCGCGCCCTCCTGAAACCAGGGTTGAGAAAGAGAGATGCCGAATGCGATGCCATTATGGACCGGAAACATGGTGAATACGAGGCCGGTGTTCAGGGTTTCGCAGCTTCCCTGCGGAGCGTATGGTAATTCCTCGTCACCGAAACACAGTGCGATCGTGAGAAGACCGAGCAGGGCGCTGGATCGCATGTTGTATCGCCCGCTGAAAGAGTAAGACGAAAATGCGAGTGCCGGATTATTCTTCGCGCAGCGTGGCCTCCTGCCTATTCTTCGCGCAGCGCGCTCATTGGATCAATATTCATGGCGCGGCGGGCCGGGATGTAGCAGGCGAGCAGGGCAACACATGAGAGCGCGGCGACGACCAAGCCGAAGGTAGGGAGATCGGTGGGTTTGACGCCGTACAGCATGTTGGACATGAGCTGAGTGAGACCAAGCGAGGCGGCGATGCCGATGATCGCACCAGCGATGACCATGCGGGCGCCATCGCTCAACATCAAGCGCAGCACGTCGAAGCGCGCCGCCCCGAGCGCCATGCGGACACCGATCTCCTGCGTGCGCTGGCCGGCAAGATAAGAGAGCACGCCGTAGATGCCGATGCTTGCGAGCAGCAGAGCGAGTCCCGCGAAGACGGCGAGCAGGGACATCGTGAAACGCTTGCTGGCTATGGATTGCATGACGATGTACTGCATCGGCTCGGCATCAAAGGCGACCAATTCGCTGGAGACCGCTTGCAAACGGGAGCGCAACATTTCGAAGCTCGGCGTTTTGCCGTTTTTGCCGCGCACGTAGACGCCGAATTCCTGGGCCCATTCCGACAGCTCGCTATCGGGGATCTGCATGGCAGGCCAATAGATTTGGGGTTGCAGATGGGGCGCGTCATCGCCCAGTCCCCATTGATTGACGTGGTTTACGATACCGATGATTTGTGGATTGGGGCGGTGATTGGGATGAGCGGGGTTGGTATCCAAGATAAGAGTCTGACCAATGGGGTCTTCGTGCGGGAAATATTTTTGGGCGAGCGATTCGTCAATGACGGCGACGGGAGCAGAACGTTCGTTGTCTGTAGCAGTGAATAGGCGTCCGCGCACGAGGGAGATGTGGAAGGTTTTGAAGTAGTCGGGCTCGGTGATGTAAAACAGCGCCATTGGCATGTCGGTGATGTGAGCGGGGCGCGGGCGGCCGGCGAACCAGAAATACCCGTCGCTATCTCCCTCCATGAGGCTGGCCATGAAGTTTAGCGAAACGGACTCTACGGCGGGAGCGGAGGCGAGCGAATCGTGGATCTGGCGAAACTCGGCACGAATGGCAGCGGGTGGCTGATTAGAGAACGAAGGTGGGCTGGAAATGTAAAAGGCCAGCACGCCGCGCGGGTTGAAGCCGGGATCGGAAGCCCAGAGCGCAAATAGAGTGCGGATCATGAGGCCGGCACCGACCAACAGCACGAGAGCCAAGGCAATTTCCGCGACGACGAAGATTTTCTGAGTGCGACCGCGCGAGCCGGCGATAGTGCGACCACTTTCGCGTAGGGTGATGCCGGTGTTCGAGCGGCGCGTTTTCCAGGCGGGGGCAAGGCCGAAGATCAGGCCGGCGGCGATGGAGATGCACAGGGTAAAGAGGAGCACGCGGAAATCGAGACCGATCTCTTCGGCCCTGGGCAGGGATTGCGGCACGGCCGCAAGGGCCGCCGTCGTGCCGAATTGAGCCAGTAGCAAACCGAGCGCGCCGCCGATGAGTGAGAGCAAGATGCTTTCGGTAAGCAATTGGCGTACTATGCGCACCTGGCCGGCCCCGAGGGCGACGCGGATGGCGAACTCGCGCTGTCGCGAAGTGGAGCGGGCGAGCAGAAGATTGGCGACGTTGGCGCAGCAGATGAGCAGGACGAACGTGACGGCGCCGAGCAGGATCAGCAGAATGGGGCGCATGTCGCCGACCATCTGCTCTTTGAGGGGAACCAGGTGCGCGGTTTCATTGTGATTGGTGTCCGGATAAGTGGCAGAGAGCTGGCGCGAGACGCGCTCCATGTCTTCCATGGCCTGATCGAAGGTAACGCCAGGTTTGAGGCGGCCGATGGCGTCCATGCCCCAGCCGGCACCGCGATCGGCGTAAAATCGGGCATCATTGTACTCGCCGACAGGCATGTAGATATCGTTCTGCGCGGAATCTGTGGCGAAATTCTGAATTCGCAAGTGGAAACTGGAAGGAACGATGCCAATCACCGTTCGACCGATGCCATCCACATCGAGACGACGGCCGATAGTATCGCCGGCTGCGCCGAATTTGCGGCGCCACAGGGCTTCCGAGATCATGGCGGTGGGAGCGGCCCCGAGATGATCATCTTGGGCCTTGAAGGTTCTACCAAGCACGGGGTGAACGCCCAAAATTTCGAAAAATCCGGCTGAAACCATTTCGCCCTGCAAATGTTCGGGCTCGGCTTGGCCCTCGAGATCGAAGCTCTTGTGGCGATAGGCCGCGAGCGAGGAAAATGTGCGATTCATTTTTTGCCAATCGAGGAAATTGGGGTAGGAGATGGAGCCGTTGTCGAAATTGGGGATTTTTTCGAACAGGCAGACGATGCGATTGGATTGGGGATATGGAAGGGGGTTGAGCAGGACGCCATTTACGACTGAAAAGATGGCCGTGTTGGCACCGATGCCGAGGGCAAGCGTGACGATGGCGACGAGCGCGAAGACGGGCGCTTTTCGCAGGCTACGGAAGCCGTAATAGAGGTCCTGAAGAGTCGATTCGATCCAGGAGAACAGCCGGGCGTCATGGCTTTCGGCTCGCGCGCGAGTGCGGCTGCCAAATTCGATTTGCGCTTGGCGCGAGGCCTCGGCGGGCGGCACGCCGTCCGAGACCAGCTCGCTGACGCGGCAGGCAATGTGGAACTCCTGCTCCTCATCGATTTCGTGATTCAGGCCCTCGGTGCGGAAGATCGAGAGCAGACGCGAAAATGCGGACATCGTTTATGCCTCCCTCAGGACGCGGCCGATGGCGCTCGAAATGGCGCGCCAGCGGCTCTCTTCAGCCTCGAGCTCGCGGCGGCCCTGGGGCGTGATTTCATACATGCGGGCGCGGCGATTGTTTTCGGTGGTGACCCATTTGGCTTTGATCAAGCCAGTTTCTTCCATGCGATGCAGGGCGGGATAAAGCGAGCCTTCTTCGACGTTCAGGACGTCTTGCGAGACCTGCTTAATGTGGGCCGTCAAGCCGTACCCGTGCAGCGGGCCGCGGCGGGCAAGTACTTTGAGAACGATCAGGGGGATTGAGCCTTGGAAAGAGTCCTGGCGGGCCATATTTAGTTTGCTTACTCAGCAAACTTAGTATAGCAGGGGGAGACGCTGAAAAGATTGGACCGACTCGTTGGGGTTAGCTACTCCCAAGCGGCCGGTGACTGGCAAACATCTGCAGAAACGTACCGATCACGTTCAGATTAGATTTACAAATTCAATCGTCCACGGCAACTGAATCAAATTGAGACGCGCAACTGTGGTAGGCAATCGAAAACGACGGGGGCCGGCGCTCCCGGGGTTTACATAGAGGACGCCGTTGCGTTCCGTGCGCCCAGGCTTGTGCGAGTGTCCCGTGATCACGATGTGGAAGCCTGCGAGAGCGGGATCCAGACTAAGCTGCTGCAGATCATGTATGACGTATATCCGGGCCGAACCAGCTTCGACCACTGCGGTTGCGGGCAATTTGAAGACCCAATCACCTGTGTCTGTGTTGCCGCGGACGGCGATGACGGGCGCGAACGCGGCAAGCTGTTCGAGGATTCCGGGGTTGCCAATATCTCCGGCATGAAAAATCAGATCAGATCCTCCGAGCGCAGCCAGAGCCTCTGCCCGGAGTAGGCCATGCGTGTCTGAAATGAGGCCGATCTTCGAAACATTATCCATGCACCAACGTTATGGATTGCATAGGTTTGATTAACTCGTGAAGTGCGTCAAGCATTTCAGAATTCGTAGCGCGCGGCGATCTGCATAATCCGCGGATTGGTCAGCAGGCCAGTGTAGTTCCCGAAGCTGGTGGCGTTGGTCATGGTCAGAGAGCCGGAATATACGGTAGATTGGACATCGAAGCGGACGGAGTTGGTCACGTTAAACGCTTCCCAACGTAGCTGCAGGCTTTGTTTTTCGCTCCAGGGCATGAGCCAGCGCTTGGCGAGACCCATGTCGATGCCGAAGAAACCCTGGCCGCGAATGGGGTTTCGATCGCCGGATTGGCCGGGCAAAGTGTAAGTGAAATTGTTGATAGCTGCGGGGCCAGCCTGGAAGACGTTGATGGCGCCCGCGTCGGGACCGCTTTGCACGGTGTACTTGCCGGTTACGGGCTGGCTGACGATGGTGGCGTTGCCTTCCTGCTCAAAATTTGTGGGGAAATTAGTGTATCCGTTATCGACGTTCACGGGAAAACCGCTGGTTATGCGGAAGAGGCCCGAGAGCTGCCAGCCGCCGATGATCGCGTTCAGCCAGCCTGGAGAGCCGCTGGCGATGGATTTGCCGCGGCCGAAGGGGAGCTCGTACACCCAATTGGCATTCAATTGATGGCGCAGATCAAAGGAGGAGACGGCGCGCTCCTGTTTGGGATCCCAGGTATTTTCGATGTCGTTGTTGAGGGCGCTGGCGACGCTTGCCGGAGCGATGCGTTCGGCGTCGGAGGCGAGATCGATGGATTTAGAGAAGGTGTAATTGACGTCAAATTGCAGGCCGTGAGTGTTTCCACGGCGCAGAGTTACTTGCAAGGCGTTGTAATTCGCGTTGGCCATGGAGCGCCAAGCGTAGAGGGAGGAAAATTGCGGGGTGTAGTAAGTGTATTGGCCGGTATTGGGGAAATAGACGCGATTTGAGTTATTGGCGTCAGGGATACCGTCTTCGTCTAACACATAAAGCGCGAGCGACTCATTGAGGCTATTAGCGCAAAAGAGATCGAAAGCGGCGACGACCGGATTTTTCGTGGAAGTTTGGCCGGGCGCGCTGCAAGAACTACCGATGCTATAGGCGCCGCCAGGGGCAAGCGGTTGAATGGTGTCGGTCCAGAATTGTTGAACCTTCTTGGGCAACTGGGCCGGATTGAAAGTGGCGGTGGGCGTGCCGTTGCCGGCGGCGAGCTGCGGGCGATAGACATTGGCGAGCGCAGTCGCGGCGGTGAAGTAATCGATACCGGACTTGGCGTCATAGATATCGAGCGGCTCGGCTAAATCCTCTTGTGCCAGCTCACGGTGGGAGAGACGGCCGACATAGGCGACGTCGAGAGTAAATTTGGACGGTAATTGCCGGCTGATGGCGAAATCGAGCGTATAGGCATACGGAGTCTTGATGCCCTGATCGATGCCCCAAGTGATGGCGCCGAGGCCGGTGGGATAAGTTTGAGGGAAAGTGGCCGGAGGCGCGGGAATGAAGATGTTAGAACCGGCGTAATCCGTGGTGGGAATTGTATTCAGGCTGGTGATGCGCGGCGCGGTGATGGAAGTTTCGGCGGCGGAGGGGTTGGTGAGTTCGGTGAAGAGGCCGAAGGCGCCGTTTTGATCGAAGGTATCGACGATGCTTTCGCCGACGCGATCATAGACCACGCTGAAACCGGCGCGAATGCTGGTTTGATCGGGTCCGCCGAAGAGTTTCTTGAGCCAGCCATCGGTTGCGCCGGGTGAATAGGCGATGGAGGCGCGGGGGCCGAAATTGTGATAGTCCCAGTTGTAGTAACCGGGTTTGCCGTTGGCGGCGCCCGACCAGTTATATGAGATGAGCGGCAAAGCGCTCGAGGGAATATCTTCACGCATTGCATCGGCGCGTTCAGACAGCCAGTTGCCGAGATTGATGGTGGGAGTGACTTCAAGCCCGTTGGTTTCCCACGGCGGCGAGAACAACGAATAACGAACGCCCAGAATCACTGTGAAGTTAGGCTTCACTTTCCATATGTCCTGAATGTAGGGTTCGTAAGCGTCTTCAGCGAAATTGCGGGCGACCGGGGTGCCCTGCGCGAGCGGCTGGCCATTGCGCTGATAGTTATAGTTGGCGTTGACGAGGGTGACCATACCGAGGAGAGCGGTCATGGGCTGATCGTAGTCGCTATTGAAAGTTTGGGCGACGGCCGGATAACCGTTAACGGCCGGATCGAGCGGGACGCCTTTGTTGGCCATGCCGGAATCGGTGAGCCAGTCCGGATTCGCAAGCCCATTGCTGAACGAGTTGTTGGTGTTGGCTTCGTGATCGCGCAGCAGAGAGATTTGAAACCCGAACTGGATGGTGTGCTTGCCGTGGATGGACGTCATGTCGTCGTTGAAGTTATGAATCGGGCGCTGAAAAGACGAGCCATATGTGACGCCTTGATCGAAAGGCTGCAGATAAACCCACGGTTGGGTGGAATCGCCGCCGGTGCCGATGCTTTCGCGAATGAAACCGTACCGAAAATCGTTGACGAGGGTGGGGGTGAGCGAGGCTTCGTAGTTGGCAATAATGCCCTTGTTGTAGTTGACGGTGGTGGTTTCGGGCGCGGTACCGGGAAGGAAGGGAGCGCCAGCATCAGCTTCGTTAGCTAGTGCGCCGCTGACCGAGAGTCGATGGCGGCCATCCTGGGTGAGGTTGTAGTCGAGCTTTGCGATGTACCAGTTTTTATCGGTTGTGGTGGGAGCACGGAAGCGATAGCCTGCGCTGTTTAGTAGGTCGCCGGTGGTGTAATCGTTGGGCAGCGGGTAAGTGGAGTTCATGTACTTGAGCACTACCGGATCGGGTCCGTGCGGACCGAGGCTGCCGGAATCCATCCGGGTGATCTGCTGAGGGCTGAGCGCCATGATACCCGCAGCGTAAGAATAGCTTTGGCCACTGAGGCCGGTTACGCTACCACCGGGACAAGCGCTGGGGTCCTGGCAGACGTATTGAATGATCCCGTCGCGCAGGGTTTGGGTAGGAACGGTTCGGAGGGCGCTGACGGCTTCGGCATCGCGATAGCCTTCGTAATTCATGAAGTAGAAAAGGCGGTTTTTCTTGATGGGACCGCCGAGCGAGGCGCCGAAGATGTTGCGATTGAGCTGGGGCGGCGAGTTGGGCTGGCCGGAAGCGAGTTCGGCGGCTTTGACGAAGTAATCGTTGGCGCTGAAGAAGGAATTCCGGTTGTATTCGTAGAGCGAGCCGTGCAGGCTGTTGGTGCCGCTTTTGGTGATCAGCGAGACCTGCGCGCCGCCGGCGGTGCCTTGATCGGCGCCGTAATTGCTGGTGGTGACGCGGAACTCCGCGACGGAATCGAGCGTGACGGGCAGAACGGATTGGAAGGCATACCCGCCTTTTTCATTGACCGAGATGCCGTCGACAGTAATGTTGCTTTGATCGCTGCGCGCGCCGTTCACTGCGCCGCTGCGCGTATCGAAATCCGTGTTATTGATATCGGGGCGATCGCCGGTGTACACCACGCCGGTTTGCAGACTGAGCAGATCGGGAACATTGCGGCTCTCCAGCGGAAGTTCCTCGATCTGATGTTCGGTGAAGGCGTTGCCGATGGAGGCGTCGGTGGTGTTGATGGTGACGGCTTGTGAGCTAACTTCGACTTGTTGCGACACGGAGCCGATTTCGAGCGTGACGTTGCTGGTGGAGGCGGAATCAACCTGAAGGCGAAGATTGTTCTGCTCGTATCTGCGGAAGCCCTGCTTTTCGACGGTGAGAGTGTAAGTGCCGGGCGGAAGCGATGTGAAGGTGTATTCGCCGGCGGCGTTGGTTTGGGTCTCACGCTGGAGCGACTGCGCGTTATTCCGGACGGTGAGGCGCGCTCCGACGATGGCCGCCTTCGATGGATCCAGGACGACGCCTGACAGCGAAGAGGTTCCAGTTTGTGCAAGAACCAGATGAGCTACGGCCAGGCTGAGGACGCACGAAGGCGCCATGATTCTCAGGAAGCGAATCATATCTGTTCCCCTTATTTTTTCCCTTGGAAAGGGTCACACAGCGAGTAATTTGTTCAACTATACACGTTGTGCGGGGGCTGCGCTAGTGAAAATGCACGCCCAGAACAACCCTCCACTTGCGTATCCAGAATTTCGGTACAGATTCGCAGTATTTCTGGCCAGGGGCGGGTGCGATCAGGAAGGAATAACTAATTCCTGTCCGGGTCGAATCTTGTCCGCGCTTTCCAGTTTGTCGCGATTGGCTTCGAAGATCCGGTTATATTCGTTAGCGTTTCCGTACACCTCTTTCGCGATCTTCGACAATGTGTCACCGGGTTGTACCCTGTAGGTTCGAGTTGTCGAAGCGCCGCCTGCGGAAGCGGCCGCGGACTGACTTTGAGGCGGAGCGAGGCTCGGATCCACGGTCAAATCACATGTGAGATCGCTGTAGGTTGCGTCCACGGCTTTGATCCGGTTCCATACTTCGTTCTTCGCTTCCTCGGAAGGAGCCGCGCCTTGAATGAAAAGCTTGTTGTCCTGGATGTGCACGTGCGTCAACCTGACGCGCTGCTGTTGTATCGCGTCAAACGCGGGCTGATACTTCGTCTTGAGTTCTTCGAGTCGATCCATGTTCTATTCCTGTCCGTCGGACGCGCCGCGGGCATGAGAGTTTCAGAGTCTAGGCCCAAGGAGAACAGCAACACTCGTACATTTTCTTGCCAGTTCGCAACAGAAGAAGCGGTTTCGCCGCCAGCGCATCCTAAGATGTAGCGGCTGTAAGTAGCCCGCTACATTTGGCGCCGATTTAACATTTCACTTCGACTATGTCACTTTCAAACCTGATGGGTCTTCTTGAGCAATATACAAACCCCACCGCTCCCCGCACTGGGAACACGGAGCAGGATTTCGAGCAGGTTTCCCAAACGGCTGCGCAACCGCATTTAGCGAACGGTTTGGCAGAGGCCTTTCGCTCCAATCAAACGCCTCCGTTTGCCGAGATGCTGAGCACGCTATTCAGCAATTCAAATGGGCAACAACGGGCGGGAATACTGAATCGCCTGCTGAGTTCCCTTCCCGCCGGCGCCGCTTCGGGCATTCTCGGAACTTCGCTCGGAGGCGCATCTCAAGTCACACCTGAACAGGCACAACAAGTCCCGCCGGAAGCGGTTCATCGAATTGCCGAACAGGCGCAGAGCAACAACCCGTCCATAATCGAAGAAGCAAGCAGCTTCTACGCGCAACATCCCGGAGTTGTAAAAGCTCTCGGCGCAGGCGCGTTGGCATTAGTTATGTCCCACATGTCTCGCTCGCTGTAAGACGCGTTCGATGCCCAAGCTATGAATAGGCTTGCCTGTATGATTCGCAGATGCTGGTTATTCATCTTCTTAGCCGGTTTGTCGCTTTTCGCCACGAATCCTGGTTTTGCGTTGCAATCTGGCGCGACGAGCAGGCCAGCCAGTGCGGCGAAGAAGAGCGGGCTCATAGACATTAACAGCGCGAGCGCCGAAGAGCTGGATGCACTTCCCGGAATCGGGCCGGTGATGGCTCAGAAGATCATCGCCGGCCGACCATATCGAGCGAAGACTGAGCTCGTCACCAGAAAAATTCTTCCGCAATCCGCGTACGACAAGATCAAGGGCCAAATCATAGCTCATCACAAAAAATAATCCGCTTGACGGGGCCGAATTTACTGCGCCGGTTTGCCGGCCCTCGCGGGTGCTACGTTCGCGTGGGCTGATAAGACGCGCATCAGGCCTGCAATTGCTGTTCTTGCCATCTGCCGCTCCGTGCCGTCCAGAGCACCACGACCGACGGCTGTTTCATTGAATCGCCCGAACAAAAGACGCTGCACGTGCGTCTAAGTCCCCATGATTCCTGAACCCTACCGAACCATCGCTGCCTTCTTTCTAGCCGCGGCTTACGCAGTCGCTCAGCCGGCTGTTCCGGATACGCCAGCCGGACATACACTGCAGGCGTGGCTGGACGCCTTTAACAGCGGCGACACTGGAAAGATCGAGGCATACGTAAGGACCATTGATGCCTCGCAGTCTGTAGACGGCATGATCTCATTTCGCAGGCAAACGGGTGGATTTGATCTGTTGTCAATCGAAAGCAGCGAACCGCTGCATATCCGTTTCCGCGTTAAGGAGAAAGGTGGGCCCACAACCGCGCTAGGCAGCTTAACTGTCAGGAATGGAAATCCTCCTACGGTGCAAACCTTCGGTCTCCGAGCGCTTCTCCCAGGAGCAGTGCCCGTGAATGTCGCGCTGGATTCCACCCTGCGGCGACGGGTCATTGAGGGCGTTAAGGCCGATCTGAAGGAGTACTACGTCGATGGCGGGTTAGCAAAGCAGATGAGTGACGCAATCGATACGCACCAGAATGCGGGTGAGTACGATCACATCACCGACGGCGACGCGTTTGCCCAGCAACTGACGAAAGATCTTCGTGCGCTAAGCCATGACAGGCATCTTAGGGTCGATTTCAGCCCTTTCAAGATGCCGGAACGACAAAAGCCGAGCCCGGACGACATCTCGCGAATGCAGCAGCAGATGAAACATGGAAATTGCGCGTTCCAAAAGGCAGAGATTCTGTTCGGCAACATTGGGTATGTAAAGTTTGACGGGTTCATGGATCCAGGCGTTTGCGCCCCCACTGTGGCGGCGGCGATGAGCTTTGTGGCAAATGCGGACGCATTGATTTTCGACCTGCGCGAAAACGGGGGCGGCGATCCGGCAATGGTGGCGTTTATTGCCAGCTATTTATTCGACGGGCGCACGCATCTGAATGATCTCTATAACCGCAAGGAGAACTCGACTGAACAGTATTGGACGCTACCGTACGTGCCGGGCGAGCGAATGTCGAAACAGCCGGTTTATGTCCTGACATCCAAGCGGACCTTTTCGGGGGCCGAAGAGTTTGCCTACGATCTGCAGACTCAGAAGCGCGCCACGATTGTGGGAGAAACCACCGGAGGCGGAGCGCATCCTGTGGCCGGACATCCGATAGCCGACTACTTCATGATCGGAGTGCCATTTGCCAAAGCAGTGAACCCGGTGACGAAAACAAACTGGGAAGGGACGGGAGTGGAGCCCGACGTGAAGGTCTCGGCTGCGGACGCGCTCACGACCGCTGAAAGGCTCGCGGCTGACAAGATTCGGGCGCGGACAGCCAAATGACGTAATGATCTTGCGACAAACCGTCAATCCAGAAGGCTTTTCGGAGATTTGAGCCGCGGTACATCCTGGCGCCGCCAGTTACTTGCACGTAGCGATCGAGAAGAACCGGGTACTATGCTGCTTTGGGTTTTCTCACGGGTTCCAGGTTCGGCAGCAATGCCGTTAAGAGGCCGATGGCGGGGAGAAACGAACAGATGCGATAGACAAACCCGATGCTGGTGTAGTCCGCCAGCACTCCCAGCAGCGCGGCGCCAACGCCTGCGATGCCGAACGCGAATCCGAAGAACAGGCCCGAAATCATGCCGATTTTGCCGGGGACCAGTTCTTGCGCGAAAACAATAATGGCCGAAAATGCCGAGGCTAAGACCAGCCCGATCACGATGGTAAGAATGCAGGTCCAGAACAGATTCGCGTAAGGCAACAGCAATGTGAATGGTAAGGCGCCAAGAATCGACCACCAAATTACGAGCTTGCGTCCAATGCGGTCTCCAATCGGGCCGCCGATGATAGTGCCCGCCGCTACAGCGCCGAGAAATACGAAGAGATATATCTGCGATCCGCGAACGCTGACATGAAACTTCGTCATGAGATAGAACGTGTAGTAATTGGTGAGACTTACTAAGTAGATATATTTCGAAAAGACTAGCGCGGCCAGCACCAGGATGGCGGCAAACACCTTCCGCGAAGACAAACCAAGATGATGGCCGGAATGAACCGCTTCCGTTGTTGGTTTGTTGGCAGCTTTTCGCTTGTACCAGTGGCCGATGTTCGTAAGGAGCACAATCGCGACCAGTGCCGCAACCGAAAACCACGAAATGCTCTGCTGCCCATGAGGCACGACGATGAAGGCGGCGAGCAGCGGCCCGATGGCGGAGCCCGCATTCCCGCCCACCTGGAAAAGCGATTGCGCCAACCCATGCTGTCCACCTGAGGCCATGCGCGCGACGCGTGAGGATTCAGGATGAAAGATCGAAGACCCGACGCCGACGAGCGCGCTCGAGACCAGGATCATCGGGAAATTCCAGGCCATGGAGAGTAGCAGCAGACCGACCAGCGTGAAGCCCATGCCGATAGCGAGCGAATAAGGCTTCGGCTTCCGATCCGCATACAAGCCGATGAAGGGCTGCAAGATGGAGGCAGTCACCTGAAAGGTCAGCGTAATCAAGCCAAGCTGCGCAAAATTGAGGTGAAAGGAATGCTTGAGAATGGGGTAAATCGCTGGAATGAGCGACTGCACCATGTCGTTCAGCAGATGGCAGAAGCTGATCGCGGCGAGGATCGTGAACACGACCCGCGCACCGGCTTCTTTCCTGGTCAGATTCTGAGTTGGAACGGCCACTCCCATTTCTTTTATGTTCGTACGGGCGCCCAGCGAGACCTTTGGATAAAGTAGGACAGCCCCCATGAATCGACGCGCTTTCCTCAAGGCGACGGCGGCCGGAGCGGTCATTTCTGCGAAGCCGCACCGCGCCCATGCCGCGGTTCCGAAAATGAAAATCACTCGCGTGCGCGCCTATGCGCCGCCGAATGCGAATCCGCTGTTCAACCAAAGCGACATGGTTGTCACGGTTGAAACCGATGCGGGCGTTACAGGAGTTGGCGAAGGCGGTTCGAAGGACATGCTGGAGCAAAGCGCGGGGCGGCTCATCGGGCGAGATCCGCAGCACATAGAGCAACTCTGGCAGGACATGAACCGCGCCTTCTTTTATCCGGCAGGCCGGGAAAAAGAGGACGCAATCGGCGCGCTCGATCTGGCGTTGTGGGATATCAGAGGAAAGGTACTTGGGGTTCCCGTTCACGACCTGCTTGGCGGAATGGCGCGAAATTTTTGCGAGTGTTACAACACGGCTGGAATTATCCCTGGCATTCACGCCGGGATGAGCATTCGCGAGAGGGCGCAATTAACCATCGCAGCCGGTTATCGAGCGTTCCGAATGGGCGCAGCCGACCAGCCTATTTATACGACTTACAATACGCACGAGCGAATTAATCAGCTATACGCGGATTGCGTGGAGGCCCGCGAAGGCGTGGGCAAGAACGGAGACTGGATCGTCGATTTTCATCAGCGTTTCGACTTATCGGACGCAATTCGCGGGTGCAATTTAATTGAAAATCTGGCGCCGTATTTCGTCGAAGATCCGGTTCGGGCGGAGGCGTTTAGCGAAGACATCCCGATGTTGCGCAGGAAAGTTAACGTGCCGATTGCGGCCGGCGAGGAGTGGGGCAACCGGTGGGATTTTAATAAGCTTGTTGAAAACCATGATCTCGATTACGTGCGCGCCACGCTTCCTAACGTGGGTGGCATCACCGAGATGATGAAGATCGCGGCGATTTGCGAGACGCATTTCGTCGGAATCGTTCCGCATTTCACGGGGCCGATCGCGACCGCGGCTTTGGTGAACTCCCTCGGGACGTTTTCAGGGCCGCTGCTGATGGAATATAACTTCGAGGCGCGCTCATTTCCTTATTTACCTGTGTGCCTCGACTTTCGGAATGGGAGATTGTATCCGAATGACCGGCCCGGTCTTGGCGTGGAGGTCGACTTCAAGCCATTGACCCTGGCTGCCGAGATCACGAAGCCTGTGACCGCTCGCGCACAGACGTATTTTCGACCCGACGGCTCCATCACAAACTGGTGATGCGTACAAAGCTACCGATGCGATGGCTACTGATCGCGTGGCTGTTCGTGATCAGCGCTATTGGGTATGTCGATCGCGTCAACATCTCGATCGCAGCCCAATCGATCGCAAAAGAGTTTCACCTCAACAATGTCCAACTGGGCTGGATTTTCAGCGCGTTCGTAGTCGGATACGCGCTTTTTCAGGCACCGGGCGGATGGATTGCGGATCGTCTGGGGCCGCGCATGGTACTTGCGGGCGGCGTTCTCTGGTGGGGACTTTTTACTTCGCTGATCACCGTATTCGAGCCGGGCGTGGCGCAGTTGTTGCTGCTTTTTATAGCAACCCGCTTCGCGCTTGGAATTGGTGAGGCGGTCATTTATCCCGCCTCCAATTGCATCGTCTCGGCATGGGTTCCTTCGGCCGAGCGTGGCATTGCAAACGGCATCATCTTTTCGGGTGTCGGCTGCGGCGCAGCGCTAACGCCGCCATTGATTGCGTGGCTTCTCATGCATTACGGGTGGCGATCGTCCTTCTGGGCGAGTTCGGCACTTGGGCTGGCGGCGGGAGCGGCGTGGATTCTTTTGGCCCGCGACACACCGGAAAAACATCCCTGGATTTCTGAGGCAGAGCGGACCTATATTCGCACTCATTTGCCTGAGCGGCGACGCGCAGAAGCTATGCCTTGGCGCTCTATACTAACGAATTCGAATATCTGGCTTGTAACTGCGAGTTACTTCGCTTATGGCTATGCGGCTTATATATTTTTCAGTTGGTTTTTCATTTACCTGAGCGCCGTTCGCGGGTTGAACCTCAAGGAAAGCGCGTATTTCGCCATGCTGCCGTTCGCGGCAATGGCGATCGGTTCTCCTGTGGGAGGTTGGATCAGCGACCGGTTGACGAAGAGCCGCGGGAAACGGCTGGGCCGCTGCGGAGTCGCCGGTGTCGGCATCGCATTCGCCGCGGTTTTCATCGCACTCGGCACGCAAGTTGATAGCGCGCGTCTCGCTACCGTTGTGCTGGCCGCCGGCGCGGGCGCGTTATATCTATCGCAGAGCTCTTTCTGGTCCGTTTCCGCTGATATCGGCGGCAGATCCGCGGGTTCGGTATCCGGCTTCATGAACATGGGAGGTCAAATCGGCGGAGCGCTTACTGCGTCGCTGACGCCGGCCATCGCTAGTCATTGGGGCTGGACCGCATCCTTTTTAGTTGCGGCCGGATTATGCGCCATCGGTTCAATGCTTTGGGCGTTTGTGATACTGTGATGCTCGACAGAGCACAGTGTGCTTCTGACAGGTGTTCCCAATGCCACGTCTATCTCTTCTTTGTCTCCCGATTGTGCTTTTAGGATTCGCCATGCTTCACTCCGATGCTCAATCCAGCGCCGACGGCAAGAGCGGCGGTGCAATTCTGCTCGTCGCCAATAAAGGAGCTCACGATCTCGGAATTATCGACCCGGCCGCAGGCCAGCAGCTTGCGACGGTGCCCGAGGGCGGTATCACGGGACATGAAGTGGCTGCGTCGCCGGACGGCCGCACCGCTTATGTGCCGATTTACGGCAATTCGGGCGTGGGCAAACCCGGCACCGATGGCAAGAATATGGTGGTGATCGATATCGCATCACGCAAAGTGACGGGCAACGTCGATTTCGGCCATGGCGTGCGGCCGCACTGCGCGGTATTTGGCCCCAAGAACGGGTTGCTCTATGTCACAACCGAGCTAGACAAAACCATCAGCATTATCGATCCGACTACGTTGAAGATCGTGGGAACGGTGCCAACCGGCCAGCCCGAATCGCACATGCTTGCGATTTCGCACGATGGACGGCGCGGCTACACCGCGAACGTCGGCCCGGGGACCGTATCGGTGCTGGACCTAGATGCGAAGAAGACGATCGACGTCATCCACATCAGCGGCGAGACCCAGAGAATCTCCATTTCGCCCGACGATAGTTTGGTTTTCACATCGGATCAAACGAAGCCGCGGCTTGCAGTGATCGATACCGCGACCAATAAGATCAAGAGCTGGGTCACGCTGCCGGGAACCGGGTATGGAACGGCCTCGACACCGGACGGCCGATGGCTGCTGGTCTGCGTGCCTGGAGTGAATCAGGTTGCGGTGGTCGATCTCGGCACCATGAAGGTTGCAAAGACGATTAATGTGCCGAAATCGCCGCAGGAAGTGCTAGTGCGTCCGGACGGGCAGATGGCGTATGTATCATGCGACGCCAGCCATCAGGTCGCGGCCATCAACCTCGCGGAATGGAAAGTGGACAAGCTGATCGACGCCGGAAAAGAAGCGGACGGGCTTGCCTGGGCCGCGGGGCAGCATTCGATGCAGACGCCGTAGGAGCGCAAAGGCCGCAGATGCGCGCCGCCGGCAGAAAACACTTCGCCAGATCTTCGGGCGGAGCACTTGATAGGGCGGCCGTTTTGCGCGGGTTTTCGGGTCAGCCGCCTGCATAATGAAGGCGTGACCGATCAATTGTTTCTTTCGCTGTGGCTGAATCGGCACAGCCGCGCAACACGACTCCGGTATTTCGAGCAGCTACTCCGGCTTTTTCCTTTTTCGCAACGCGAGCAGCCGCAATCGACTGTCTCGATTCAGGCTGTCGACTCGACACAACCTCCGTTATTAGAAGAGCCGATGAATGGACCGCTTGATCCGTCGACCCTAATCGCAAGCTTGCATGATTACGAAGGCGAGGATGTTGCTTATCGCGTGGAGAGCTGGTGGGATCTGTGGCTCTTCGACGGCGGAGAAGCGAAGCTGGGGCCGACGCGCGTGGCTCTTTCGTGTTTCGGGCCCGAATTTGATGAGGGCAGCGCATCCGGACAAGAAGACTTGCGCATCGATTTCGGCGTGGATAGCAATTTTTTGCCGCAGGGCGACGTAACGGGCAGCGCGAAGTTTACCGAATCGAATATCAAGAGCTTGCTTCGGCTCGTGCATGAAGCGGAGTCCGCTTTACCGGTTGCGAAACGCCGGTTAGAAACGGAATCGGGCGAGAACTTTGCCGATCGTTTGCAAAACGTATTGAGAGCCGCGACCACGCAGTAAGTACCATTTCGCGAAATGGATAAGCACATTGCTGGAACCCGCAGCGCGAAAAAAGGTTCTAAGATGTTACTACTCGCATGCGATGGCTGTGTTTTTTCGCTGTTCTGTTAGGCACTTATTCTCTTCTCTGTTTGGGCCAAACCGGCGCGCGCTATACAGTTACGGGCAGCGTCGTGAACTCTGTTACGGGCGAACCGATCCGTAGAGCCTTGGTGGCAGTGAATGGCGCGCAGGTGTTCACGGGGGCGGACGGGCGCTTCGAGGCCGATAACGTGCCCGAGGGCATCGTGACCGTAAGCGCGCAGAAGCCCGGTTACTTCGATTGCTTAGGTTGGAACTGTCCCGGCGAGAAGGCGCAAGGAATGGCGCAGCTTACGCTGCATTCAAACACCAGCGACGTGTCGCTCAAACTCGTGCCTGAGGCAAAAATTCAAGGACGAATCGTGGACGAAAGCGGGGATCCGATCAGCAATATGCGAGTGACGGCTGCCTCCGAACGAATTGAGAATGGGCGAAAGCAGATTCGGGAGATGCGGGCCGCAACGACGGACGAAAACGGAAATTATGAAATTGCAGAGTTAATGCCAGGCAGTTACCGGATACAAACCTGGGCGCGCCCGGCATTTTTTGCGTACTTTACTGTACCGAATGGGCCGCGGCCCCGGATGTATCCCGAACGTTTTTATCCCAATACTCCGGACGCAAGCGCGGCGCAGAAGATCGAGCTGAAGGGCGGGCAGAATGCGGAGGCCGATGTTACGTTGCCGGAGGTTCCGGCTTTTCGAATCTCGGGCTCCGTTTCGCCCCCAGGAAGCATTTCCGTAACCGCAGAAGACGGAGAGGGACAACAGACGCACTTACCTTATCTACGTCAGGGCGGCGCTAAATTCGTGATTCAGGCGATCCCGGCCGGTACCTGGAAGCTGGATTTTTCCCGGCAAACGGTGGCGCCAGGGCAGCAGGAATATTACGCCGAAGCAAATGTCACTGTGGGTTCCGCGGACATTACGAATCTTCAGGTACTCTTAGAGCCGCTTCCGTCCGTGACGGTGCAGTTCGGAAATGGATCGACTGAGAATTCGCAAGCGGCGCAGGTTCAGTTGATCTCTCAAGAACCGAATGGAACGGGATACGGCGGGGGACGACAGGCCGGGTCTGATGGTCCATACGAGATCACGAACGTTCGTCCTGGACGCTATCGGGTTGTGGTTTTCGGGGGGAATCAGTGCGTAGATTCTGTCAGCTCCGGAAATGTCGATCTCACCCACGACGATTTTGTAGTGAGTCCAGGTTCACAGGGACAAACGATTAACGTAACATTCCGCAGCGATTGTGCTTCGCTCGAAGTCAGGCCGCGCTCGGAGAACTCATCTTCGATGACAAGCCTGCTTCTGCTTGGATCTTCGCGCGCAGTGGATGCCCAGCAGGCGGGAGTGATGAACAATGGTGCCTTCACGTTTCGCAATCTCCCTCCGGGCGATTATCGGGTTTACGCGTTTTCAAATATTGAGGGCCTGGAATACACGAATCCCGAGGTGATGCGCCAGTATTCCGGGCAGGAGATCACGCTGGCGCCCAATCAACAAGCGAGTGTGACTCTCGATGTAATTGCGGGAGGCGACAAGTGAGTGGGAGCCTGAAGATTCTGGCGTTTGCTGTGCTCGCCGGCAGCGGCTGGGCGCAGAATACGTACACGATCAGCGGAACGGTGGTTGCCGAAAACACTGGCAAGCCGCTGAAACAGGTGATGGTAGAGATCCGCGAAGCGCACGAGAGAAAGCCCGCAGAAGCTGCCGTCCTAACGGGCGACGATGGCCGGTTTGTGTTTGGAAACCTGCCGCGCGGTAAATTTTCACTGCTCGCTCAAAAGAAGGGAGGGTTTGTTCAAGGGTTTCATCAAGACGGAAGTTACTCGACCGCGATCGTGACCGGCCCAGGCTTGCATTCAGAAAACATCTTGTTTCCGATTATCCTTTTGGGCTCGATTACCGGGACCGTGCTTGATGAAGAAAATGATCCTGTCCGTGATGCGCAAATTACGTTGTTCCGCCGCGGAGTATTTGCGGGCAAAACAGGCGTTGAGCTCAGGCAGAATGCGCAGACGGATTCGTCGGGGAAGTTTCATTTCGCACACGTCGTTCCGGGCACTTTTCTGCTCGCCGCTTCGGCACATCCCTGGTACGCACAAAACCGGCAATTTGCTGAAAGTGGACCAACGGCTCCTAATCCCGAATTGGATGTCGCTTATCCCATTACCTACTATGGCGGAGCGACCGATCCGAATTCGGCCGCTTCATTTACTGTGTCCGAAGGAGCGTCCACGAGTATCGAAGTTAACTTACATGCGGTTCCGGCGGCCCATGTTCGGGTGGCTAGCGAGCCGAACGGGGCTGGAGCGAGCGTTGCCGCGATCGGTCCCGGTGGACTGCCCATTCAAGCGGGCCTGCAGTATACGGGGACTCCGAACGGAGTGGAAATCTGCGTTGCTCCTGGGCGGTACCTGGTGAGCGCGCCGAACGGCGGCAAGAAGGAGGTTGAGATCAGCGGGAATTCGAGCCTGGATCAGGCGGATATTCCGGCATCGATTATTTCGGGCCATATGATCGTCGAGGGGGAGAAAGAGCACCCGGATATCGGGGGACTGCTCTTGTTTTCGATCAATCATCCGAACCTCCAGGCTGAAGTCGCAGGCAACGGATCGTTCAGCGTCAGCGATGCGGAAGCCGGAAAGTATGAAGTGCAACTGCCAAACGAGCCTGGATTCTACGTGAAATCCGTGCTGGTGGGAGATCGCCCATTATCAGGCAACGAACTGGAGGTAACGGAAGGCTCGGCGACCAAAATTTCGGTGGTTGTTGCGGAGGGCACTTCGAACGTTGATGGGATCGCATTGAAAGACGGAGCGCCGTTCGCCGGAGCCATGGTTCTGATTATTCCGCAGAATCTCAGCCGCACCGATTTCATCCGCCGCGATCAAAGCGACAGCGACGGAACCTTTACGCTGCAGAACGTACCGCCCGGGCGATACACGCTAGTCGCCATTGACAATGGGCACGATCTGGCATACGCCGAGCCCGGCGTGATCAACCCCTATCTCAGCAACGCGCAGGTCATCGATGTACCGGTTGCGAAAGATGCGCATCCGACCGCGAAGGTTCAGCATCGGCAACCGTAGCAGAACTCGCGCGGCGGTCCAGCGCCTCAATTCGATGCAGGATGCAATCCATGATCATTTCGTCGCCGAAGCTTGTATTCAGCAGCATGTGATACAGCTCGCGCGACGGCCACGTTTTCGCATAGTACTTCTTGACGAAGGCTGCGCGCTCCCGATCGACGCGTTCGATCAGCTCTTCGGCTTCGTCCGGGCTTTTCCCGATGACTGCGAGACGGCGCATCTTTTCGGCGTGCGGAGCGTATAGGAAAACCGAGAAGACATCATTGCGATCGCGCAGGAAATAGGGGGCGCCGCGGCCGATGATGACGCAATTTCCACGGCTTGCGACATCGCGAATCACGCTCTCGAACAGCTTCGCCAAGTTTTCTGCGTCGAGTAGCTCGACGTTGCCGCCCATGCTGTCTTCATAACTGCCACGCATAAAAGTCTTCACGAGCCGGTAAAAGGTGGGATCTAGCCGCTCCTCACGCTGCTCGACGGCCCGTTCGTCACAATTAAGGCGCTTGGCAATGGCGCAGGTGATGTCGCGGTCCCAGAACTTCCAACCGAGGCGATCTGCGAGCTTCTGGCCGATGGCCGCGGCCCCGGAGCCGTATTCGCGCTCGATTGCAATGATCTTGATCATGCTCGCCTCCAGCGCTTCTATTTTATGCGCGTTCACTCGAGGCGCCGGCATGCATTCGTTCCGGTTTTAGGAAGCGATGCTCAGCGGCCACTCCTCAACGCCTGCAAGCGCCAGCGCCGCGCCCAGGAGCGCCATATTCTTGCTGAAATGGATCATCTCGTTTTGTTTTTGCTGCGGATCATCGGCGCTCCAGAAGTCATGGATTGTAGGGGAAACGGCGGCCAAAAACCCGAGAATCGCCAATGTACCGATGTGCGGCTTGAGCCCAAGAATGATGCTCGCCCCACCTACCGTAAGCGCCACGCCCGAAGCCTGAACGGCCAGCTCAGGATTGGGGACATTTTTGGCTCCGGCATACTGCGCGAGCGCATTCGTCTGTTTGAAGTGGTTGATGCCGCTATAGAGGAAAAATCCGCCGAACACCAGCCGGCCTAACAAAAAAGCAGCTTTCATGCCGAGTTGGATTCGCTTTGACGGGCGCTGTTACAGGTGTGAAGCCCTCGGGGGTGCGTAAGCCATAATCAATATTTCGGAAGCTGCTTCCGACTAGGAGATTTACATGTGGATCGTTCGCCTGGCATTACGGCGACCGTACACGTTTGTCGTTTTATCGTTGATGCTGTTCATTCTGGCGCCCGTGGTGATTTCGCGGACCCCGATTGACATTTTTCCCAATATCGATATTCCGGTGGTCAGCGTGGTTTGGCAGTATACCGGGCTTTCGGCGGAAGACATGTCTGACCGTATCGTCTATATCACCGAGCGCGCACTGACAACGACGGTCAACAATATCGAGCACATCGAATCGCAATCCATGGAAGGAATTGCGGTGGTGAAAATATTTTTCCAGCCGCATGCGAACTTGTACGCAGGCATCGCCCAGGTCACCGCGATTTCCCAGACGCAGTTGAAGCAACTGCCCGCAGGGACCACGCCGCCGCTCATTATCAGCTATAACGCGTCCACGGTACCGATCGTGCAGCTCGCTTTATCCGGCCAAGGATTGAGTGAACAGCAACTGAACGATCTGGGCCAGAATTTCCTTCGTACCCAACTGGTGACGATTCCGGGAACGGCCATCCCGTACTCTTACGGGGGCAAGCAGCGGGAAGTGATGGTGGATCTGAATACCGCGGCACTGCAAGCAAAAGGGCTTGGACCCTCGGACGTGGTCAACGCGATCGGCAATCAGAACCTGATTTTGCCGGGCGGAACATCGAAGATCGGCTCGCTTGAATACGACGTCGAGATCAATGGGAGTCCCCGCAGTGTCGCCGAATTGAACGATCTGCCCATCAAATCGCAGAACGGCGCGACGATTTACGTCCGCGACGTGGCGCACGTGCGCGACGGATATCCGCCTCAGACCAACGTCGTTCGATCGGACGGGCAGCGCGGTTCCCTGATGACAGTTCTGAAATCGGGCAATGTCTCGACCCTCGACATCATCGCCGGAATCCGTAAGATGCTGCCGCAGGTTTTGGCAACGATGCCGCCGCAACTGAAGATCACGCCGATTGCGGATCAATCAATTTTCGTGCGCGCCTCGATCAGTGCCGTGGTGCGGGAGGCAGTGATCGCCGCTTGCCTGACGGCGATCATGATCCTGGTGTTTCTCGGGAGCTGGCGCAGCACACTGATCATCGCCGTTTCGATTCCGCTCTCGATTCTTTGCTCGATTTTCGCGCTTAGCGCGCTGGGCGAAACGATCAACATCATGACGCTGGGTGGGCTGGCGCTCGCGGTTGGCATTCTGGTCGACGACGCAACCGTCGAAATTGAAAACATCAATCGAAATTTTGAAATGGGCAAGGAGATCGAGCAGGCGATTCTCGACGGCGCTGCCCAAATCGCGGTGCCGGCCTTTGTTTCGACGCTCAGCATCTGCATCGTTTTCGTACCGATGTTCTTTCTGACCGGTGTGGCGCGATATCTTTTTGTTCCGTTGGCCGAAGCGGTTTCATTTGCGATGCTTGCGTCGTATGTGCTCTCACGCACCATCGTTCCGACGCTCGCGAAGTATCTCTTGAAGGGCCACTCGCATCATGAAGCGCTTGAGCACGCCAACCGGCGCAACCCGTTCGTCCGTTTGCAAACGGCATTCGAAAATGGATTTGAGAAGGTTCGTGCGCGCTACAGAATCATGCTGGCGGCCTGTGTACGCCATAGCGGCGTGTTCACCGTTCTGTTTTTCTTGTTCTGCGTTGCTTCCTTCAGCCTGGTCCCTTGGCTCGGGCAAGATTTCTTTCCAGCGGTCGATAGCGGTCAATTCCGCTTGCACGTGCGGGCGCGCACGGGAACGCGCATCGAAGAGACGGCTAAGGTTTGCGACGAGGTCGAGCGGCGAATTCGTGAGGTGGTCCCGCCGGAGGAGCTGGTCAACATACTCGACAACATTGGAGTGCCGTATAGCGGCACAAATACTTCCTACAGCAATAACGGCACGATTGGTCCCGCCGATGCCGACGTGCTGGTTTCGCTGGCCGAAAAACATCATCCGGATGCTCAGTATATGGCCGAATTACGCGAGCGCTTGCCGGAATGGTTCCCGGGCGTCACATTCTACTTCCTCCCTGCCGACCTGGTCAGCCAAATCCTGAATTTTGGTTTGCCGGCGCCGATCGACATTCAAATTATCGGAGCCAATTTGCAGGCCAATCGCGACTTCGCTGACAGGCTTCTCGACCAGGTGAAGTTCATTCCCGGCACAACGGATCTGCGCGTGCAGCAACCGTTCAATCAGCCGAAACTATTCGTCGATATTAACCGGACCAATGCGCAGAACGTCGGCTACACCGCCCGCGATATCGCAGGCAACATTCTGGTGTCGCTGAGCGGAAGCTTCCAAACTGCGCCTACGTTTTGGCTGAATCCTCGCAACGGCGTCAGTTACAACATTGTCGCCGAATCGCCGCAATATGAGATGGATTCGCTGCAGGATCTGCGAAATATTCCGGTCACAGTGAACGGCGGGCAACGCGAGATCCTCGCGAGCTTAGCCTCCATTCATCGCAAAACAGGCTTGGCGACTGTTTCGCACTACAACATCGCACCCGTGGTTGACATCTACGGAACAGTGCAGGGCACCGACTTGGGAAGCGTGTCGCGAGAGATCGACAGGCTCATGGCGAAGAACCAAAAGCGCGTACCGCGCGGTACACGAGTGGTCGTGCGCGGGCAAATCCAGACTATGCGTTCGTCCTTCGAGGGTCTGCTGGGCGGATTGGCTTTTTCGATCGTACTCGTCTACATGCTTATTGTAATTAATTTTCAGTCCTGGCTTGACCCCTTCATCATCATTTCGGCGCTGCCCGCCGCGCTTGCCGGAATCGTGTGGTTTCTGTTCGTGACGCACACAACTCTGAGCGTGCCCGCACTCACCGGCTCCATCATGTGCATGGGAGTTGCAACTGCTAACAGCATTCTGGTTGTCAGCTTCGCGAAAGAGCAGCTTCCCGATAGCGACACGTCGGGCGAGGCCGCCATTTTGGCCGGGTTTACGCGCTTTCGTCCGGTGCTGATGACGGCGCTTGCCATGATCATCGGCATGCTTCCCATGGCGCTTGGCATCGGAGAAGGGAGCGAGCAGAATGCGCCATTGGGGCGCGCCGTCATCGGCGGGCTGCTGTTTGCAACGGTGGCGACCTTATTCTTCGTGCCCGTGTTCTTCAGCTTGCTGCACAGCAGGCGGAAGGGCGCTTGATGGGGCGAGGATCGCGGATCAGGGCTCTTATCCTTGTGGTGGTCGTGCTCGGCGCTGTCGCAGTCGTAGTCGCATCGGGCATTCTGCCGAGACTCAAGACGAGACAGTTGCTGCAGCGGCAAACCAGAATTTCCGCGGAGCCCAGCGTCAGGGTGCTGCATCCGCAGCGCGAATCACCAGCGGAAGAAGTAGTGCTTCCCGGCAATATTCAGGCCTTCATTGACGCGCCTATATACGCCCGGACGAACGGCTATCTGAAGAAGTGGTACTTCGATATCGGCGCTCACGTGAAAAAAGGGCAGTTGCTGGCTGAAATCGAGAGCCCCGAAGTGGACCAGCAGCTTCAGCAGGCGCGCGAGGATCTGGCCACGGACCAGGCCGACCTACATCTTGCGCAAATCACTGCCGATCGCTATGTCAATCTCTTTAAGACGGATTCGGTGGCCAAGCAGGACGTCGACAACGCGGTCCAAAATGCGGCTTCGAAAACGGCGACAGTGAAGTCCGCGCAGGCGAATGTTCGCCGGCTGGAACAAATGGTCGCCTTCGAGAAAGTATATGTGCCGTTTGATGGCGTGGTGACGGCGCGCAACACGGACATCGGACAGCTGATCGATTCCGGCTCCTCGGGCGGGCCGCAGCGCGAACTTTTCCATGTGGCGGCAATCAATACGTTGCGCGTTTTCGTGAATGTTCCGCAAGTCTATTCGCACGCCGCCAAGCCCCGCATCGAAGCCGATCTGACATTGCCGGAAATTCCGGGCCGCCGCTTCCAAGGCACGCTGGTTCGAACGGCCGATGCAATCGATCCAGCTACGCGGACGCTGCTTGTGGAAGTGGATGTTATGAACTCAACCGGGCTGCTTTTTCCAGGCGCGTATACCGAAGTGCATTTCAAAATCAGATCCAACGGCTCAACGCTCATCATTCCTTCGACCTCGCTGGTCTTCCGGTCTGAAGGCTTGCGCGTTCCCCTGGTTGTGAACGGGAATCGCGCGAAGCTTCAGCCAGTGACGCTGGGCCGCGATTTCGGCAATACCGTCGAAGTATTATCCGGGTTGCCGGACGACGCATTGGTCATCGCAGACCCGCCCGATTCGTTAGTGGATGGCGAAATTGTGCGCGTCGTCGAGCCTGCGCCCAACAAGCCCGGCGAATAGACGTCATACAATTCAGATGTCAGGACAAACAAAACTCTATGCTGCTGCAGTTTCCCATCACCAATAACCCGGAAGTGGATCTCAGCACGACCTATGACGCTGTAGTCGTCGGTTCGGGCGCGGCGGGCGGTATGGCGGCGCACGTGCTTACCTCGCACGGCTTAAAGGTGCTGCTGCTCGAAGCCGGGAAGTATCAGGATACGGGCAAAATTCTGCATTCGATGCAATGGCCGTATGATCATCCGCGGCGCGGCGACATGCCGTCGGATTATCATGCGCTAACGAACAACGAGTACACGTTTCGCAAGTCGCCCTATGCGCAGAATTCGCCCTATGCGAAGGTGACTTCGTACGTGCAGGCGTGGGGATTTTCGGATTACAGCAAGACGCTGGTGGTGGATGAAAAGAAGAATCCTTACAGCGGCACTCGATACGCCTGGGTTCGCGCGCGCGTGGTGGGAGGCAAGACGACCATATGGGGCCGGCTTGCGCTGCGCCTTTCCGATTACGACTTCAAGTGCAAAGATCACGACGGCTACGGCGAAAATTGGCCCATATCCTACGCGGACATTGCGCCGTATTACGACAAAGTGGATCTTTACCTCGGAATTTCCGGTCATCCCGAAGGCTTGCCGCAAATGCCGGACGGCAAGTATCAGCGACCACTGAAGCTGACCTACTCCGAGCTGCACTTGCGCGAAACCCTGAAGGGCATGAACCGCTGCCTGACGCCTTATCGCGCGGGCGTGACGACCGACGGTCTCAAGCACAACAAGTATCGAAGCCGCTGCTATGGGCGGGGCGCGTGCGATCGTCACGTGGGTGGCTGCGATATCCACGCCGCGTTCGATTCGCCAACCGGTTTGATCCGTCCCGCGATGGACACGGGCAACTTGACACTGCGACCAAACTCGACAGCGTATGAGATTACGGTGGACAAAAACACCGGCAAAGCGACCGGTGTTGCGTTCCTCGATAGCGACACTCGCAAGAGTTATCAGGCAAAGGCGAAAACGGTTCTGGTTGCGGCATCGACGCTCGAGTCGGCGCGCCTGCTGCTGCTCTCGAAATCAAGCCTCTATCCGAATGGCATCGCGAATTCGAGCGGTCACGTCGGCCATAACTTCTGCGAGCACGTGATGGGGCCGTCTGTCGCCGGCATTATGAAGGAACTGATCGGGAAGCCGCGCACTCTCGATGACGGACGCCCGGGCGGATTCTATATCCCGCGTTTTCGCAATCTGGAAACCAAGCAGAAGGATTTCATTCGCGGGTATGGCTTCGAAGGCGGCTCCGGCTGCGGCATGATTCCGGCAACGGCGTACACCATTCCGGGCTTCGGCGAAGAATACAAGAAAAACGTGCGCGATTATGCGGGCGCAACGATTGAAATTGGCGGCTTCGGAGAAGTGCTGCCGCGTTATGAGAATGCCATGGATATCGATCCCGACATTCAGGATGCCTGGGGTATTCCGGCCTTGCGTTTCAGCTACAAGTTCGCCGAAAACGAAATGAAGATGTGCCAGGATATGCAAGCGACCGGCCGGGAAATGTTCGAGAAAGCCGGTTTCGAAATCGTATCTTCCAACGACAAGGCCCTGCCCGAAGGCTGGTCGATTCATGAGCTGGGAACCTCCCGCATGGGCAACGACCCGAAGACTTCGGTGCTGAACCAATACGAACAGGCGCATGACGTAAAAAACCTTTTCGTGGTAGATGGGAGCGCGTTTGTCAACGCGTCTTGCCAGAACCCGACGTGGACCATCATGGCGTTGTGCTGGCGCTCTTGCGATTACCTGGCCGATCAGCTGCAGAAAGGAGAGATCTGATGGAAACGCTTCTCCATCGCCGTGACCTTTTCAAGGTGCTGACAGCTGCAGCGTTCACGACGCTGCAACTGCCGGCTGCCGAACCCGGCGCCCCTCTCTTTTTCACCAAGCCTGAATTCGCGCTGCTCGATGCGCTGACAGACCTCATCATTCCGACTGATGACCATTCGCCCGGCGCACACGACGCTGGGGTGGCGGCGTTCATCGACAAGAGGACAGCTGAAGCTTTCCGGGCCGAAGACAAAGATTCGTGGCGCAAGGGGCTGGCGGCCATCGACGCATTATCGCAGTCGGCCTGCCAATGCCCATTTCTGAAAGCGAGCAAACAGCAGCAGGTTGACATGCTGAAGAAGTTGGCGGCGAAGGAGCACAACGCCGAAACCGGGCCGGAAAAATTCTTCACGCAGCTGAAAGAGACGACCGCGTTCGGGTACTACTCGTCGAGTATCGGCATTCATCAGGATATCGAATACAAGGGCAATGTGCTGCTGGAGCAGTTCGTCGGGTACGCGGCGACTTAGAGGCCGCAGGCGGATGTTATAGTCGAGAGGAGCGGTTTCCGCTCACCCATCACAGAACCGGGCGCGTAGCTCAATTGGCAGAGCAAGTGACTCTTAATCACTAGGTTGTAGGTTCGATTCCTACCGCGCTCACCATTAGAATCAACTATTTAACAATCACTGGACAAGTGGTGCTCGCGTCAGCACAGGGACTTTCACAGGGACCACCTGTGAATTTGCCTTCCCGCCGTGCAGCCTCACGCCCGCTGCTGCTTCCCGCTTTGCTGCCATCCGAATGTGACTGTACCGCTCCAGCATTGCCCGGCTCATGTGGCCCATGAGCGCAAGCATGGTGGATTCGGAAACGCCATTCTCGGCCAGCTTCGTAGCGTACGTATGCCGAAGGTCATGGAGACGGCAGCGGACACCCGTAGCGTTGCGTAGCTGGTCCCATCCCAAGGTGATATCCGTAGCGTGTCTGCTAGGGTCCGACGGCAGCGGCTTGCCCCAGGGAAACAAATGTTGATCGGTTTTGGCCTCTCCAAAACGATCCTTGAACCACTGGCGGTGAGCAGCGAGAATAGCCCCCAAGTCGTCGTTGATTGGTATAGTGCGCCCCGTTCCGTTCGATGTCTTCGCCCGGCCAACCGTGATTGTGTTGTTCATCAAATCGACGTGTCCCCGGGTGAGCGATTTCGCCTCTCCCGATCTCATGCCGGTGAGCAGCAACATGGGAATCAGAGTTTGCAAATGCGGTGTGCGGCGCTGCTCAATCCCGGCTAGAGCCTTCTTTGCTCATCAGGTGAAAGTGCGCGGCCCACGTCCTTACGCTCCTCCAATTTCCGCACCTTTGGCCAGAGGAGTGACCACGGCTGGCCTATTGCCCGGCTTAGTTCGCCCAGTTCCATGTTGATCGTTCGGCCCGAGATCCCCTCGCTTTGACGCTGGCGGATGTACCCCCTGATCCGCTCTTCTGTGAGATCCGAAAGCAGAACACCTCCGAGAAGTCGCTGCACTTGCGCCAGACGCTCGTTAGGAAACACAAACGCTTTGTGGCCGGTGATTCAATCCTTACCCTTCTAAGTAAGGCTTCAATGCCTCAAAGACGGTGCGGATTCGATTGGCCTTCCGTTCCGTCGGCAACCCTGCCGCCGCACGCTCCATTTCACCCTTGCGTCTTTTTTCGTATTCCTTCGCAACCGTCTTACTCGTTGCGCCTGTGGACTCCTGAAACCGTTTGCCTTGATAGACAAACTCGCAAACGTAGAATTTTGAAGTTTCACCCTTGCGCTTGGGTTTATAAACTGCCATCACCGACCGCCCTTCTTCGTCGATCCCGTGTTCCTCGATCCGCTACCCTTCGGACGCCCGCCCTTTTTGCCCATCTCGCTCAGTTCTGCTTTGGTGTACTTCTTCGCCCGTGTTCTTCCGCCGATTGAGCCAGTCTTGCGGAAGTACTCCATCACGTCATCTGGTATGCGGAGCTTGCTCATCACCCCAACAATTGTAAAACCTAGGCCTACGATATGTCAAGGCCTAAAGTCACACGGTTTATATTCCGTGCCAAAATCCCTCCTGTGGATGCTTTGTCAACGAGCGTTCATGCAGTTGATTGCACAACGCAACAAGCTACGGGACGCCGAAAAGCTAACGGAATAAGCCTAACCACCATCTGCGCTGAGCGTGATCGTTCGGTCTGAGGGCTAGGGAGTAGTGGGGTCTTAGCGTGGAGATGGTTCTTGGCACGCCGCCGTGGCCAATAAGGTGGCGTTCGGGCGAATCAAGCGCCTAAACGCCGAGCGATCTCCAGAGTTCTTTTCTGCTTGCTGCCTCCATCTGAGCATCAACCGCTTCCAAGGGTCGGTATTTGTAAGGGCTTCGAAGCAGTCTGCTGGCATGTGCCCTTTAGGTCATTGAGCGCATAGCAGACGATCTGGAAGTCGCCTTTATGATTACCGGGGTCCTTATGGTCAACTGCAGGCGACAATGGATGCAACCGGCACCGCCCTTTATCGGAGTGCGCTCGGCAATATCGAACAGCAATTCGACAGCAGAGAGGGCGCAGCGGCCATCTTGCTCTAGGAGCAACTCCCTCAATCGGCTGGTGCTAACCCTTTGATGGCTTTTGGAAGCCATCGTTCATGCGATTCGGTCAGTTTGAACTCGCTCATATCGCAACCGGCGTTGTATAGGCAGCTAGATCGTCTGTTGTGATCGTTCGTTCGCCTGCCACGGCAGTCTCATGGCCGCATCGATTTTTGAGAAATAATCGCAATGGCGTGGTTAACGGACCAGACTCGAAATGCGCCATCATTCACGGATTCAGCATCATAAATACGGTCGTCAATACTGGCGGCCATCTTGTCGATGTTTCGGCGGATAAACAACATCGTTGAGTCGTGATTCCTTGATTGATCCAAGCTCCTCAATAACACTTCTATAATCGCAAAAGAGCTAATATCTACTTCTGGTTCTGGATCAGGACTGTAACTTTATCGTAGCATCCGGTGAACACCACTTGGCGGGTCCTGAGTGAGTCGCTGATACTGGCAGCATGGCGAAGACACGAGAAGCGCGGCGTGAGTTCTGGCGTCAACTGATTGCCAAGCAGCAACAGAGTGGAGTTTCGGTACGTGTTTTGTGTCAGGAGCACGGAGCGAGCGAGCACAGCTTCTATCAATGGCGTAAGCGCCTCGCCGCGCAGCTTCCGGTGAAGTTTGCGCTGGTCGAGACAGACCATGGTGCTCGCGTTCGAGCCGAAGTGGTGGAAGTGATTTTGACCTCGGGCGAACGGCTGCGGATCACGCCAGGCGTGGACGCTACCACACTGCGATTGGTGCTGAGCATATTGCGCGAGCGATGATTTATCTGCCGGCCAGCGTGCGCGTGTATCTGTCGACCGCGCCCTGCGATATGCGCCGCAGCTTCGATGGGCTGCACGCACTGGTGAATGCGGTGATGCAGTTGGACGCCTTCGCCGGGCGCCTGTTTGTGTTTGCGAATCGCAGAACAGATCGGGTGAAGATTTTGTACTGGGATCGTGATGGATTCGCGGTATGGGCCAAGCGACTGGAGGAAGGGACCTACGCCATGCCGTTTTCCGAATCCGGCGAAGTGCGGCGCGAGATCACTGCCGCCGAGTTGGGTGGGCTGTTGAGCGGCATCGACCTGAGTCAGGCCAAGCGTCGCAAGCGCTATCGGCGCAGGGACACAGAAGTCGCATAAACATTGGCGATTTTCGCATTTTCCTCTTGGCGGGCGCAACCTTTCCGGTTACAGTTGAGCTTGCCCGTCGATCCCAAGGCGCTGCCGCGCGATCCGGATACACTGCAGAAAATCATCGTGGAGTTAACGGCGCAACTGGATCGCACCGAGCGCTTGCTGAGGCAGTTGCTCGCCGCCAAAACGGGGCGCAAAAGCGAGCAGCTTTCGCGGGAACAGCTGGCGCTCTTTGCGGCTGAGCTGGGGCTGAACTTGCCGCAGGCGGACGAATCCGACGATCACGATCCAGAGCCGCCGGCCAGCGCAGCGGGATCGGGTAGCGGAAAGCCACGTGGCCGCAAGCCGCTGCCGCGGCATCTGAAACGCGAGCGTATCGAGCACGATTTACCGGAATCGGAAAAACACTGCTCGCACTGCGATCAGGACCTGCGGCGCATTGGCGAGGAAGTCAGCGAGCGCTACGAATACATTCCCGCGCAGATGAAGGTAATCGAGGATGCCTGCTTCACCTACGCCTGCGCATGCACGGTGAAAACTGCGGCCACGCCGGCGCAGCCCATCGAGAAGAGCACGGCGGGTGCAAGTCTGCTAGCGCAGGTGATTGTGGCGAAATACGCGGATCACCTCCCTTTACATCGGCAGGCCAAAATGTTTGCGCGGCATGGCGTGGAGCTGTCAGACCAGACTTTGTGTGGATGGATGGCACAGTGTGCGCAACTGCTGGAGCCGCTTTATGAACGGCTGAAGCGGTTCGTGCTGGCCTCCAAAGTCGTAGGAACCGATGATACGCCGGTCAAGGTGCTGGATCGCAAACTTCCGCAAGCACGCAAAGGGCGCATCTGGCCGTATGTGGGCGATCGCGATCACATCGCGGCGGTGTACGATTACACCGCCACTCGGGAGCGCGCCGGGCCGGAAGAGTTTTTGAAACATTATCGCGGCCATCTGCAAGCCGATGCTTATGTAGCTTACGATGCGTTCTTCACTAAACTTGAGCGCGGCATGGTGGAAGTAGGCTGCTGGGCACATGCGCGAAGGCATTTTCATCAAGCGCTGGAAAACGATTCTTCGCGGATGCGCACGGTGTTGCTTTTGATCGCCCAGCTTTATGTGTCGAAAGGACCGCTCGCGAGCGCAACCTAGGCAGCGAGGAATTACGTCTGCTGCGCGAATATGGAGCGCGGCCCGTGCTGAGCGGTTGCACGCGTACTTGCTTCAGATTCGGGATGAACTGTTGCCCAAGAGCGAGACGGGCCAGGCAGTCGCCTACCACCTTGAAGAACTGGACGGCGCTCACGCGCTACGTGGATAATCCGGATCTGTCGATCGACAACAATCACACCGAGCGCGCGCTACGCTGTTTCGCCGTGGGCCGTGCCAACTGGACCTTCTTCGGCAGTGATCGGGGCGGCAGAACGGCGGCGGTGCTGCGCAGTTTCGTAACTTCTTGCGAACTGGTCAAGGTCGATCCGTTCTCCTGGTTCCGCGATGTGCTTTCGCGTATCGGGGAGTTTCCCATCACCAGGCTCGATGAACTGCTGCCACATTTTTGGGCTGTGGCGTACGCTTCTTCCGGCGGCTCGACCCGAGCCCAGATCTCATCCCATTGATGATGTCTGCCCGAGAGGCTGGGGCGCCTGCCAGGAAAGTGTTGATCCAGCAGGCGGAGATCAGATATCGAGTTCACCAGTGACCAGCGCCAGTTCGGCAGTGGCTCGCTGCTCAAACCGCCGACCTGATACCCGAAAAGCTTGACCTCGTGCTTGTGTATGCCGTAATCGTGCGGCTCGACCACTCGCGGCTTGCCTTTAAAGATGAATTGAATAACATGCTTTTCCCGGATTGCTTTCCGAAGCAATTCATCGATCTTGGGCCCTACAGCTTCCACTCAGCCTCCTATTCCATTTTCACCGTTTTATGGTGTTCATCGGAGGCTTACGCTCGCTTTGTATGTCGCCCTGCACGGAAAAGGATGCTAGCGTGATCAGCTGGCATCCTTTGTTCGCGCTCCTGTGAAATCAATCACTTGTAGACGGGTGTTAATGCGATTAATGCGTTAAGCGGGGCAAGCAAATCCTTAATTTTCTGTAAATTGTTGAAAACATGGAGCGGGAGACGGGGATCGAACCCGCGACGTCCAGCTTGGGAAAACGTCGTTCAATTGAAAATAAAGAACAACGGCGGCCATTACGGTGCATTCTGACCACCGAAAACGCCGAGAGAACATCAGTTGCTTCGAAACAACGCTGAACGGAGTAAACGGAGTAAAATCCGCGGGCCCCGGCTGGCGCTCTCACTTTTCTGACCAAATCCTCGCCTGGATTGCTTTAACCGGGCTGCTTCGGCAGCCCCAGGAGCGAACCAGAATTGAGTACTTTACGCAAAAGGGCTATTGGACTTGAGAGGGCAGGTGACTTTCTCAAAAGCCACCATCCCGAGTTGGTGGTCTCGAAACAGAAACTAAGGCAGGCCGAGGCCATTCAGCTTGTCCGACTCAAGCGTAACAACGTCACCCAGAATCTTGGGTTCGCCTCGAGGCCGTTTGTTCTTTGCGGGCTGCCAATCAAACGGCCCGCGAAGGGTGTTCTTTTGCATGAGCGCCGGAACGGTCAGTTCCTATTGCAAGTGACCGGTCATCCGACGTACGGAGTTCCTTGGGGTCAGGACCGCTTGGTACCCATTTTCCTCGCAACTCTCGCTATGCGACAGCAAAAGCAGACCATAACATTCCGCAGCGCCGCCGAGATGCTCGACATCTTCGGAATGCAGCAGGGTGGTTCGCAGTACCGCCGGCTGATTGCCGCCTTTCAACGCGTGTTCGGCGCCACGATATTCTTCGGTACCGATATTCAGCGAGAGAAAGCAATGGTCACCCATCAGGCACGCTTCAATTTCATGCGTGAGGCGCGGATCTGGTACTCGCGTGACCCAAATCAGGCGTTGTTGCCTGGAGGATTTGAGAATGAAATCGTTTTGAGCGATGAGTTCTTCCGTGAGGTGACAACCCACTCGATTCCAACTGACCTTGAAGCAGCGAAAGCGTTGTCCTCAGCACCCGCCGCTTTGGATCTCTTTATGTGGCTGTCATACCGCTGCTTTACGGCCAAATGCCAGGAGCGCATCCCGATTTTCGGGGAGTTCGGGTTGGCGGCCCAACTTGGCAGCAGCGATTATGCCCGACCGAGGAAATTTCGAGAGCGCCTTGAGCGATGGCTCGATCTGGTGCGTTCGCTTTGGCAGGGTTGTCCGGCCCAAACCACCGCTAGTGGCGACTACATTGTGATACAGCCGGCTATGGCGTTAGCCGCGAAGGGGGCATGATGGCAACATTTGCGTTCGCGCCCACTCTGACCCGCCGAATCTCACTCGCCCAGATTGACGCCGCAGTTTCCGCCCGTTTGGGCCCTACACGAATACCTGGCAATGCGCAACCTGCGTGCTTCAATCGGCAAATCGCGATGTATCTCGCGAGGCACGTTGGCCGATGGAGCACGACCGTCATTGGCCGGTTCTATAACGGCCGAGATCACTCGACAGTCTGCCACAGCATTCAGAGGATTGAAGCGCTGCGCGAAACCGATCCCGAAGTGGACGGCTTGATCACTGACCTGCGACGGGAACTGTCTCGAGATACCGATCCCGTGCAGGCGCGCCCGTGCGGGGGCGAATCAGCACTCCTGAACAGACGGACTGAGAACAGCATCGATGAATTAGCGGAGCTTGTCGCCGAGCGGGTTTGTGCTTACCTGGAAGTGCGAATCGGGCAGCTTGATCGCTCGCCTGAGCCGATGGAAAGAACTATCGATGACAAAGACCTACAAATTGGAGCTTGAAATTGTTCTCGACGAGGAACAGCAAGAAAGAGTGCTGGAGCTGGCGCGTAAGGTATATGCTGCCAATCCTGCTTCAACCGAAGACGATAACGGCGTCGTTCGAGAGATCAGTGTCAACGAGTTCATAGATGGAACGCCTCGGGCACTGATGACCATCGCCGAAGAAAATCCTCTTTTCAAGGAGCTTGAGATTCAAGTCAGCGAACTTTCGTGCACCGATCCCGACTATCAGGCAAGTGAAGATAATGCCCCCCGTGCCTCCGATCGCGATGAGCTGCAAGAGTGGCCAGTGCCGGCCGGGGAAGAGGAGTATGAAGAAGCGCTGGACGAGTGGGAGGATGGCCTTTACCTCTGCCGCTGGCCGAATGGAGAATTCTCGATTGTGAAGGCTGCCAGCAAGCGAGAAGCGATTATTCATCTCGATGAATGGGCTGGCGCTCATCCGTCCTGGCTGGTTTTACTCGAAAGTTTCATGGTGGACTTCAGGCTCGACGACTCCGGCCAGATCGAGCTGAACTCTTTCGGGGAAGAAACCGGCGACTTCATCCGAACTCATTGCTATCCAGAACTAGATGCCGTTCTGACCAGCCCCACCCTCATTTCTGCAGATGAGGAGCATTCCGCGACTCAGAAGAAAATCATCAGGGAAGCGGTCGAGCGCGAAAGAACCCGTCTCTGGCATCTCCAACCAAAAGGCCCCGACGCCAAGTCGGAGTTCGGCAAAGATCTGCAAAAGAGCATGGGAACCACGGGCATCGTGGCAGACCATTATGTCGAGTTGGCCGGCATAAACATCTTGAGATCCAAAGCTGGCGAGGGCAAGAAGCCGAACTGAAGTCGGCGATATCGTGCTGCAACTTGTACTCGACACGAACGTCCTCGTCGCTGGTCTGCGTTCACGGCGCGGGGCGTCATACCGCTTGCTCCGTCTTTTCGCAGAACGTAGCTTTCGGGTCCATATCTCCGTTGCTCTAGCGCTTGAGTATGAAGACGTGCTCAAGCGCCCTGGCCTCATTGCGGGCATCGCGTCAGAGGAGATCGACAATTTTCTAGATTACCTCTTCCGTGAAGGTAACCTCGAACAATCAGTGCCACGTCTCCGGCCCAGTTTGCGCGATCCTGATGACGAGCGTATCCTGGAATTGGCAGTACAATGCGGCGCAACAATCGTGACGCACAATGCGCGTGACTTCGACGGTGCAGGTCGGTTTGGTGTGCAAGTATATACACCATCGGACATTCTGACGATGCTGGAGAATAGAACATGAGCGTGAGCATCAATATCCCTGAAGAGTTATACGACCAGGCTCGCGCTATCGCTGAGAGCCAGAACATCGCAGTTGAAGACGTGTTTGCATCGGCATTCGCTGACCACTTTGCGGCTTGGCAGCGGCTCCAGGAACGAGCTGCGCGTGGCGATCGCGAGAAATTTCTTGCTGTGCTCGAGCGCGTGCCGGACATAGAGCCAGAAAGCTACGACCAGCTTTAGCTTATAGCTGAAACTCAGGCGACTACTGCGCTATTGGGTGCCCTGATCCCGTATCCCAGAGGGAATAGATATCCGCAGTTCCCGCGCGGATTTGATGATTTTGGATTCGCTTTATCCAAGAATTAGCGAATTAACAGCAACCGCACCGTTGATGAGCCGATGAGCCTGAATATTGATATTCGCCGGGAACCATCTGACGAGCCTCGTAGCATAACTGAAGCTCAACTGCTCGACTATGCCTTCTCATTTCTGTACATTTGCAACGCTTCATCGAACCGTCCAGCAAGGTCAGAGCTGACGCCTGCCGGCAGAAAGCCATACAGGTTCAAAGGGGTTTTTCTACCAAGCCGATCGAAGCGAAGAACCAGTTGCCCCAGCATGCTTGAGCTATGAGGAACATCGTAGAAAATCAGATCTGTCACCTCCCGCAGGTCGACCCCTTCCAGAGCCGCTCGAGTCGCAAGCAAGATTCCGCCCTCCCTACTGAATTGGTCCAGGGCGCCATGGCGGTCATCCATGGTCATACTTCCGTGGAACAAACGGTAAGGATGCCCAAGGTCTTCTAGTTCACTCCCGATGTAGAACAAGGTTGCCACGCGCTCGGTTAAGATACAGATTCGGGTATTGGAACTAGCTCTTGACTCAATACGCTTAAGAAGGTCGTCAAGCGCCAGCAACTTGGAGTCCACGCCTAGATCTTCAAGAACCCGAAGCAACCGGCCAATCATGACGGTAGCGTTTTGTGGGATCGACGGGCCGAGCATCCCCTCAACCGGCTCGTATTCAGAATCCTCATCAACACTCTCCAGCAAAGACGCTGACTCAAGAATCTCGCCCCGATCCCTGGTAGCGTTAACCCTCTGAAGCCCAGCTTCGAGTGAAGCCGGGCTGGACTCGTAGCTCTGTAGGAGAATTCGGCCGATCCAGGCCTGTTGTGTGCTGCCGTCTAGCAGAGCGCGATGCAGTTCACGCATTGTTTCCCATATCATGAGCTCTTGCGCGGTGAGGCCGTAATGTCGTAGCTCAAGATGCGGCGCCGGTGACGTTTGAAGCGGCTTTCCGTCGAATCCAATTATCTGATTTCGGTTCCAGGCGACTACAGTGGACTCATCGTTCGGAAACACGTCAGGTAGATCCAGGAGCGGAGCTGTCGCCAGAATCATTCGCTCCGACGACGTACTCAGTACGCCGGCGACATCACGCGACAAGCCGCTCCTGAACTGATGAGCTTCATCGACGAGCACCAAGTCCCAGTGGGCATTCATGAGAGATTCTAGGACGTCTTCCTGTCGCGCGAACTCCCGTGACATAACAACCACCATTCCAGACGGCCATAAATCCTTTCCGGTAGACGCGTCCAGAAGTTCTCTGAATCGATACCGGTCGACCTCGAGCGTCGGTACACGAAGATCGTAAAGCCTATGTACAAACTGTGCTCGGAGCGCAGAACCAGGCACTAAGTAAAGAGCACGAGCTGTTGGCCGTTCTTGAAGAAGACGCATCGCTACAGCCAACAACGCTGTACTCTTTCCGAGCCCAACGTCAGCGCGCAAGACGACTATTCTCTTGGCAGATGAGCTAAAGAACAGGTCGGCGAACGCTGCTTGATGAGGCAGCAGTTGTAGCGTTCGGCTTGAAGCCGTCGTCACGGTCGCACCTCCCTTCTGCGGTGCGACCCCGCCTGTTTAACCTTATTGAGCAGCCAGTCTCGATGCAGGGCCAGCGTTTCGTTGTCCTGCAACGTAATTTCTCGTTTGAAATGGAACAGATCGTTTCGAATGCCACCCACTTCCTTGAGCTTGCCGCTAGCCCGAGTCCGGGTGCCGCCAAACACAGGTTCGAGATCCTTCCAGGTTTCACCGTGCGCCACAAGCGTTTGATAGTTGTCGAAGGTCATATCTTCGAGCAAGATCGGAACATTGTCCTCGCCACCGTACGCGGAAGAGAGAACTCGCCGTGCAGCTGCTGGAATCTGCTCTGGCGAGAGCGCGATCCGAATGAGTGCGCGAAGCGCCAGTTCAATCTCCGATACCATGACGAACGGGCTTGCGACACGGTGCAAATACCTAAGGAAATCCATCGGAGTAAGAATGCCGATCAGACGTTCAGGTGCACCAATGAGAATGCCGTTGTCTCTGTCCATAGCATCGAAGACCCGACTCATTTCTTCTGTTACCCGCGCAAACTCAAATTGTTCTAGGAATTCATCCACTTGTAGATCTCCAGGTGCGCACTTTTGCTTTGTCCAGTCCTCCAGTGTGCCGGAAGCTGCACCCTGAGCAAACGAACGATACGAGAAGATCCCAAGCACCTCACCGCTGTCGACTACGGGCAATTGAGAATAGCCGTAACGGCGCATTAGGGCCACAGCGTCGCGGACTTTTTGATGTGGAGAAATGACCAGCAGCGATTGATTCTGTGGAACTATCCTATTTATTCGGTGAAAGAGCTCTGAGGCCAGATCAAGTTCTTTGACCGCGCTTGAACGGTCCAGAATCCGAAGATTTGGAAGTGATGTGGCCATCTCATTGACTCTCAGAAGCTAACCCGCCATTCCGCTTCATTTAGCTGCCCGTTGTGTCCAGGGCTGATCTTGTTTTCTCAGACTTCTTCCGGGAGGTTGTAGGAGGATGGAATTTTGTTTGCGCCGCCAAGCCCAGCGTTGTCTCAACCTGTCCTGCCGCGCGCATGACCTGATACACGTCGATATCATCCACTTTGGTGTGTTCATCGACGTAGTGCTGCAAATACGTCTCAGAAGCCGAATTAACTCCGTTTCGACTGCAAACGAGGTAAGCCACCGACTCGGCTTCGAGCTCTCGCTGGCGATGTTCCAGAGAGCGTCGATCCGGCACATTTAGCTTCTTATCGAGACCGAGGTGACCGAGGAATAGATGGCCCACTTCATGCACGATCGTCGTGAACTGAATCGGCGGCTCATGATTACGATTTACGTGCATGCGATATTGGGTCGCCTCTTTATCGTCCACCGCCCGTTTCACGACGCGAATCGATCCCGCCCGGTTGTCGCCGGCATCTACCGATAGCCATTCGATGTTCTTCCTTTTAAGTCGATCTGCGAAGGAAGCAATCTTTGCGACATCAACAGGTCCTTTCGCATAAAAGGAGAAAACATCTCGCGGGAGTGGGGCTCCTTCAGTGTCGAGCACATCGTAGACAAGAGCCACAGGACCGAATGGCCACAGAATTAGGAGCGGGCGGGAACCGTCTTTCGGCTTCCTCTGAAACCGTTGTCTCCAATCAAACTCCGAGGCCGCGAACCGTAAGCCAGGCTTCTGGATCTGCAGTAGCATCGCATTGAACGGTGCGAAGTTGCGCATCCTCGCTACGAAATCAAGGAGTTCCTTATAGTCCTTGCTTTGCGTGTACAGCCGTGAATCGGTTAGCAGCTGATCAAGCAGCGATCGCGCGGTTTCGCTCTCGAAGATGTCTAGCTGCACCCCGTCACTCATGTTCTCGCTCTATCGAATCGGTTGTCCCTTTTGAGTTTCTTGAAGCACACTACGTAGCGTGACTTGCCGGTCTGTCTCATAGCCTCCCCAACGTATTTCCTCGCATTGCCTCTTCAAATCAGCCGAACACAAAAACCCGAAAGCGTCAGCGATTCAAAAAATTGAGCGGCCTGTGCTGCAACAAGAGACGACCGGACCAGCAATCCGGCCTCGATGTTGCGATAGTGCGCGGCGTCAGTGAAGTTTGCGGACGTAACAAAAAGCTCTTCAGCGTCAATCAAGACGCACTTGGCATGCAAAATTCCTGAGTTTCGCGCATCGCGGTCAACAGGACTAACCTCGTGGTAAACCTCCGGGAGCCGGGAGTCATCGGGCCAGTGATCCTCTCGGAATGCGCGGAGCAACTCGACAGCCGATTTCTGGCCCGTATGCATAAAGACGCGAACCAGCAGATTGGGCTCAGCATTCATTCGCAAACCTAAGTCACGAAAGAGTTCTTTGCCGCCAAAAATCCCATAAGTCGTGATCACTATACTTTGTCGAGCGCGGCGGAAAAGATCCTGCACTACGACGGCTGTATCCCTATGAAATCCAGCCACGGATGCCGGTGCCGTTGTTACCAACTGCAAAGAATTCTGCGCGGCGAGGCGGCTGTCTTCAAGATCTGCGACGGCATCAAGCCAAAGTGACATCGCGCCAGGGCTGCAGCCCGCTTGTTCAACCGCGTTCAGCCAATCGGTCAGGCCTCCGGGAATATGTAGTCCGAGGACACGCTGAACTCCTCCAACGCTAAATGGCGGAGCTAGCCTGCCGGAGCGCAGCGCGACTGCCAAGGCGCGCGTCTCCGAAGCGGCCATTCCGACCATCGGAGTCAAGTAAAAAACTCCGCCCCAACACCATACACAGTCCTCACCACCAGCGCTCGATCCAGTAACTCGTTTTGCGCTTCGCAGCTTGTTTCAGAGATCAGAACACACCCATGGCAAGCCGCCCCTTGCAGAAATCTCGCCTCATTGGCGTTAGCAGGAATGTGCTGTGAACATACTGGATCGTTCGAACACAATTGACCTAAGTCCAACGCCGCACGGGTCACATCCGCAATTCGGCGTCCTACCTCCACCAGACCTCCCAAAGTCCCTTCGGAGTCCGAGCTGCCGGTGTAAATCAGCACGCCGAAGCCAATTGCCGGCAGCGCATAGATCCGCTCACGCAGCGCACTCGCCGGATAGCCACATTCCAGCGCAACGGCCGTAATCAAAAGATGCGCAAACGAATGCAATAACACATAGGCTGGCCGGAAATCGCGTCTCGAACTCGTGTGCTCGCTTTTCCATTTGTCAAACCCGCCCTTAAGTTCCACTAATCGCTTTGTGACGGCAGGCCGTTTTACCCAATCCCCAATCGCGTCCTTGCTGAACTGAAGAAATATGCCCTCGCCCCTATTCTCATAGGCGGGAACCCAGCTCAACTCGCGCGCCAGATCCGCGCGCCGCACATCCATGTCGAACTCTCCCTCAGCGTCAGGCGCTAGCGGTTCGAACCGGGTGAAACCGAGCAGCGCTGTCACTTCGCGCAGCCGATGGACCAGCACCACTTTTTCAATGCCCGCCATCCACGGCTGGTCCCAGTTGCTCCGCGGCAAGGTGCGTGCGTAGAACACGCCATCGGGCCGGTCATCGCCGGCCACGTCGTGCGTCGACAATAGCGTTTCCAGTTCAGCCGCTCTGACCGTCTTCTCTTCGCTCGGTATCGCACCCTGCCGAACCTGAATCTCCGCCCAGACCTCAGCGTCCGTCACTTCCTTCAGCGCTTCTTTTACCTTCTGTTTCCGACGCTCCTTGCCGACATCCGCTTCGCTCTCCGCCGCCTCCAGGAAATCCCAAACCGCCGAAACTGCTTCCTGAACAACCTGGTTCCGCTCGGGCAAGGAAATCACGCTGAGTTTCTGCGGAAACCAGGTATTCGAAGCCGTCCTTACCAGCAGGCGATTTGTTTCCTCACACTTCTCGTGCATGTGAGGCCCTAACCACGGACGCGCGCCGTCGCACCTCCCGAAAATGTCCGCTTTCTCCCGCGCAACACGAGCCATACTCCGCGTACGCCCGCAATCGCACCGGACGAAAATGTCGGTCAGGTCGCCGCTCGTCCCCCGCTCATCCATGTAAAGCTGGCGGCCTTGTTTACGGCAGGTATCGTCCGCGCCGTGCAGAAAGAAATACCAATCGATGTCTCCAATGTGCCCCTTTCGGCACGCCCGGACGAACCGGACCGGCACAACGCTTAGACGTTTATCGGTATCCGGGTGCCGGAATCTGCCCTTGCTCAGCGCATTCGAATGAACCAGAAACCGGCTACGGGACTCACCGCCGCGCGCGCTCTCTTCCTGGCCGCTGCCTGTTGAAGCCTGCGTGTCCTGCGTTATGAACCATTGGGGAAATCGGAAGACCGGTATCCCGGTGCTGGCCGCTTCGTCCCCATCCTTCGAAGCGGGCGGAGTTCGCAGCGCAATCGGCCGCTTCTCCAGAATTTCTTCCACTTTTCTTGCCAGCCGCGGCTCGCTAATCGTCTCCATCCCGGCGAGCGGAAACCAGAAATCGAGCCCGCTTACCAGCACCGAATCTTCCGGCAGATCTGTCATCGCGCCCGGTCCAAACGTGCTCACCAGGGCACTGCGCCGCAATTCTCCTTGCGGCCTCTTGATCCCGGCCAAGTTATTCCTCCTCGTTCTGGTAGGGAGTCTCCAGCTTGCGAACCCACAAGGATGACGTAGGCTCCACATCCCGTAACGAACGGTTCGCCCGGAACTTGTTCCGCCAATGGCCGGACGGCAACTGCTTCAACTCGGGATCAAGGAAATCCTGCAGCAGCGCTTTACCTGCCCCGCGTTCATAAGGATTGTAGTGCAACGAATCCCCGGTCTTGCCTTGCTCCTGAACCACGCCGGTCCAGTCGTCCAGCAAATCCTCCACCCGTTCCCGTACTCGATCTCTCGCCCGCTGCCGCTCCGTCGCCGAAAGATTTGGATTGTGGTTGTAAGCCCGCTCAGCGAACCGGTCGGAAACCGCCGTTAGCGCGTGCCGCTGCTGCAGGATTTCCATAGCGCCTTTGGGCGGAGTCATACTGTCGTCCTCCAGCCGTGCCAGCGCCACCACCGACCCAGCAAGACCTCGATCAAGCGCTCGCGGCGAGAACGGCGTTACGCTAGTCGGCTCCACGCTGCGATAGAAGGTCTCGTGATAATGCACGAACCGCTCATAATGCGACCGGTCGCGCGGCCGATGCACATTTAGAATCGTCACCACTAGGCCCGGCGCTCTCGGGTTGCGGCCCACGCGGCTGCTCGCCTGTATGTACTCCGCCGATGTCTTCGGCTGCCCAAAAATTACCATCAATCCCAGCCGCGGAATGTCCAGACCCACCGAGATCATATTGGTCGCAATCGCCACATCCACCCTTTCCTTTTCGGGAAAGGCGGTCGAGAGCCTCTGTTTCGCCTGCGACACCTTGGCCGTATTCTCGCGGCTGGTCAGCTCAACTGGTTCTTCGTCGATTTTGCGATCTGCAAACGTCGATTCCACTTCGCCAACCCGCATCCTGGACCCGTAATCCAGCAGCCGGTTCAGCACCTCATCTTCAATCAGCCGCCGCGCCCCGCCCAGTTCGCGCAATGCGTTGAAGTACCCCACAAGCGTCATGTATGGATCGGCCGCATTCGTAGCGAACTTTCTGCCGCGCAACTTCTCGTACCATTTCTGCCCCGCGCCCAGCAGCGCCAGGTAAACACGCAGCATCGCCACTTTCGGACTTCGGCCCTGCGCTGCGACGCCAAGATATAAGCGAGCATTCGTCTCTTCATCACTCGGATCGGGAGTCAGTGTGCGTGCGAAGAACGAATCGCGCCGATTCGGTCCTGGCGGTGGAAAGATATCCACACTCGTCCGGTTAAACAATGCCCGAATCTGAGCATCGGCCTTCCGCACAGTCGCAGTTGACGCCACAATTTTGGGCCGCACCCCATCCAGGCAACACAGCTCCTCCAGCGCCGTCTCATAAAGACCCACCATCGTTCCCAACGGCCCCGAAATCAAATGCAGCTCGTCCTGGATAATCAGGTCCGGCGGCTGCAAGCGGCCGTCCGGTAGCGGAGCGCCCTGACCCGGATCGCAAGCCCCATAGAAACCGGCATTGTCGTAACGGTCCACGCGTCCGAACAGTGCCCCCGTGTGCCCGGTCCAGGGCATCCCGGCGAACTTATCCACCGTCGCAATGATGAAACACGGCAGTCTCCGGTAAATCGGCTCGTCCACCGCAACAATCGGTAGCGCGCGCCCCTGGCTGAATGCACAATCTCTGTTGACGCAGCCGATCTGGAGATCGGTCGGGTAGTCCATGTTCACCCTGCCGTTCGCGGTCAGCCGGAACGACCCCCGCGTGAACTTCTTGCCGCACCAAGGGCAATCTTCCAGCGGGACCGGCGATGGTTTGCGGTCATCGTTCAGATACTCTCGAACGCGCCGCCGCGCAGTGTCTGGATGGTCCCGTTCCTTGCTGCCCATCTCGTTCGGAGTAGCGGCGCGTCCCACCCACAGGCCAATCTCGAACGGCCAATCTCCCAGGCCCGGGTTGTTCTCTCGCTCCAATTCCAGCGCGCAAATCAGCGTCGCTGCACGTCCCAATTGGTCCAGCGTCAGCAGCCGCAGTGTGTAGCGCATCAGGACGCTCACGCCCCCGCCGCCATGCACCTTGCCTTCTCCCCGCAGGCGCCGTAGCACCAGCGTGAACGCTGCCAGGCCGAGATACGCTTCCGTCTTTCCGCCGCCTGTCGGGAAGAACAGCAGATCCACAATCTTCCGGTCATCGCCCCGCGGCTTTGCAATGCCGGGCAAATTCATCAACAGAAATGCCAATTGGAAGGGCCGCCACTTCGGAGTAGGCGCGGCTTCTTCCGGTATGTTTTTCATGCTGCCCGTGCGTCGCCGGGCGGCCCGTGCCATCGCGCGATTTGCGATGCAAAACGCCGTGCGGCACATCGCATCATCCAGCATCAGAATGCCGGCCTCGATACGGTCGGCCGCCACCCGCGCCATCCGTATCAATTCTTCTGCCGTTTCCTTTCGCTTCGGAGCCGTGCTCGCTATCGGTTGCGCTGCAATCCAGTCGCGGTAAGCCTTCACCATGCCCATCAGCTTCTGCCTGGCTTCAGCCCCGTCCTTCAGATCGGCGAGCGCTTCCATACTCAGCTCTGCCGGAATGTCGCTCGCCGGAGCCACTCGTTCTACTTGCGCCTCCGGTATCCAGCAGGTGCCTACTGCCCGGCATTGGCCGTCCCGAATCTCTGCCAGCGCGGATACGTTATGACCGACCGCATACTCGCCCGTATCGGCATACTGCAGGTCGGCCAACCGTTCATCCCAATCATCCGAAAGCAGACCGCGCGCGTCCACCCGCTTGGCAAACGGAGTCTCCGATGGGTTGCTCAATGTGATCCGAAGCTCCGCCTGAAATGCATACGCTTCGTCCGGCTTCGCATCGACTGCCGGTTGCCGGTAATTGACCAGAAACACCGACACGGTCAGCAAATCGCCTGCTGGTTGTACCGTGACCGCCAGCCTCAGTCCATCACTGTCGGGAACCTTGTGTTCTTTTGACGCAATGGGAATAGTGACGATCTCCCGACGTGGTTTCCGCGCCCACTGTTCATTCGGAACGCGCAGGCCGCCGGACGGCGCGTTACCCCGAACAGTCGATTCGGAATCTTTCCGCTGTCCGGCGTGTCCGTTGTGCGCGGCTTCTATGAATGCGTTGCCTTCACCCTGTAGCTTGTAATCGCCCCACATCACCTCGCAGCTGAGTGCCTTGGTTGAGTTCGGGACCAGAAAGCTCAAACCCATCGAGCTTGGTAGCCGCTGCTTCTTCGCGCCTGCCGCGCGCTCCGGCGTCTGATCGTCGTCGAGCCCGCCTTCCCCCGCCGCCTCCATTTCGTCATCGGAATCCGGGAGCACGGCCTGCTCGGGCGGCGCATCACGCGGAACCAGAAACCCAGTCAAATACCAGCGCGACGGCGCTTGAGACAAAATCTCGCTAGCGTCCCCTAAACTGTCTGACGGACCAACCAGATCCAGCTTCAACGCCCGCACCAGCTCAGCCCGCACTTCCCGCGACGTCATCTCGGTCTTGTTCAATCGCTCTCCCATTTCCATTTGCAAATCCGACCCGCTTTTGGTCGGCGCCCAAGTGGCGCTTTAGCGCATCATCGACCCTGCGCCGCCCTTTCCTGATTCAACGCGAGCAGCCGAGCCAGCACTTCGTCATGAACCTCATCCGGCCACCGATACCGAAACTTCTTCGTTCGCGGTCGCCGCGAATCGCTCTCGTCTTCTTCGTCGTCTTCGAACTCCGGAAAGAACTCGCAAACGGGACGGATATCGGACCAGCGATAAGCATCCAAGACGGCCCGATCCATTTGATCGTGTAACTCACGTAGCCTCTTGATGTCAGGCGAACGCTCGTTGGGATTGTGGAAGCGGTTGTAAGTCTTCGTAAGTCCTTCGTTGTTGCGGATCATGAGGTCAGCCCGAAAATCGTAGTAAGTACGCCCAACTTTCTCTAAACATGGGTGGCTTGTCCATGTTTCGCAAAATGCAAATGGCTCGAAGCATGTCGTCGGAGTATAAGCTAGGTCGTCTTTCATGGTTGACATGAAAAATCGAGTCCATATCTCGTGTATTCGCGATTGTAGAACCGCAAATCCCGCATCGGTCTGAACAGCCAACACTGAGAGATTACTGGAATAAACAAGGCCTCGCGGAAGGAAGGCTAGCGCAAAGTGAGATGATGCTTGTGACCCAGCAACAATAACCCGGTCTGCACCTCGTGTCGCCCGTTTCAGTCCGGGACGCTTTTCGGCGTACTGCCACCATCGAACTCTTAGTGCATCGCGGGTCTGTCGATCTCGTTCCGGTTTTACTTTGTCCCTGACGATAGCTATCAGCTCCGGCCAATCCTCGGCCACGGGTCCCGGATAATCCGGCGCGACCACACCGTCTCGAAGTTGCGACCGCTGTGAATCTTCGCGCAACCCGAACCAGCTGTGTCCGTGAGCCTCTCGACATAACGGAAAGTCTTCGAAGTCGATGATGTAGCGCCTGTACGCGTGGACAGGGCTGTTAGCGACCTCATCGTAGCCCAGAAACGGAAAGATCCGTTCTCCGTTTCTGGGATTGTCCTCAAGAAGCCGACGCATGTCTGCAAGTGTGGAGGCCACTCCCGTGGTATCAAAGTCATCAAAGGTAAATCCCATCCCCAAAATGATGCTGCCTTGAAAACTTTTGTCTTCGTTCTCGCTAAGTTTTCTGGGCTCGTCGTGGCCGCCAGAATGGAACAGGTACGCCGTGATCTTATCGACTGCCCGTCCATCAAGTAAGTATGGCCCGGCGATCGGCGCTTTTCGAACATTTACAACGCTGACAATCACCGCAGCTTCCCCAGGCCATACTCGCCGCCTTCGGGCTTGGTAGATCGTGCCGCCATGTGTACAGATCCACCGCAGCCCTGTCGATCTGGTGTCGCCCTGGCCGATCGTATTGGTCGCAAGCAGCCCGAAGCATCCACCCTGCCGCAACAAATTGAATCCCCGTCGAAAAAAGTGGGCGACCAAGTCCGAGTTTCCATGCGCCTCCTCATGCACTGTCTTAAGCCAATCCACATAGCCATCCGCATGGCCCTCGATAAGTGTGTTTTTGCCCGCAAACGGCGGATTCCCAACTACCGCGTCGAACCCGCCCTGCGCTCGCAGGCTCGCGTCCAACTGGAATACCTCAGGAAATTCGATTTCCCAATGAAATGGCACCAACGGCTTCTCGCCCGCCCGTATACCCTGCGTAATTCGCTTGAACTCGCCTTCCTCGCCGCTCGCTCGCAGCGCCGACAACCGCTGCAGCTCTTCCTTACGCCGAGCCCTGTTGTTTCCCGCAAAGAACGCGCTCAGAACCAGGTCACCGTATATACGCGGATACTCAAGCTGATCGTCCGCCCGCGCGAGACTATACGAAAGGGCCTCATAGTTCACGTCGTCCCGCGCTTCTAGAATCTCGCGCCGGAAGTCCGTCGCGTTCCTGATCTTCTCCCGCAGAACGCCTTCGAACAACGTCTGCGAAGCAGCCGGTTCCCAATGAAACGCCGCAATCTGCCGCGCACTCAACCCGAGCAGCGAATCGCCGTGCCGCAGCGAGTGATTCAAGAAGGTGAACTCATGATCCCGCGCCAGCGTCGCCAACCAAAGCGACAGCTTTGCCAGGTCCACCGCCATCTCATTCTTGTCCACGCCATATAGACACCGCTGCGCGACCAATCTTCTGGCGTGCAAGAGCTCATCCTCGTCCGGCGGCAAAGGCGGGGTCGCTTTGTGCGTGTGCCATGCCTCCACCAGTGCATCGCCTAACTGCCGGCACGCCTCCACTAGAAACGCTCCCGATCCCATCGCCGGGTCGCATACCTTGAACGTCAGAATCTGCTCCGGCTTCGGATTGGCTCCGAGCTGGACCAGAACCGGATCGAGTGTCGCCTTCACAATCGGAGAGGTCAGCGATCGCGGCGTATAGTGCGAGCCGCTGCGCCGCCGTTCTGCCGACGGCTGGAAAATCAGTGCACCTTTCGGCACCCGGTCCGCCGTCACATTCTTCGCAATCCGGCGGTCTAGCGCTGCCATCAACTCGTCGACCGTGGTCGCCGCCTTCAGATCCCGCTCCGCCGCGCCCGTCAGCTTCTGGTCCGTCTGCTTGCTGAACCATTCGTTGCGCTTGGCCGGACTCTGCCGCAGCAGTTCCTCCAGATTTACGGTCACAGGCGCACCCGTCTTCTTTTTCGCCTTAATTGCAATAGATGCGCCCTCCGCAACCTGCAACTCGAAGCCCATGCTGGCTTCATAGATACTGCCGATCTGTTCTACGTCCAAACTCCGGTAGCTGAGCCGCTCTCCATCCAGCACCATGAGCTTCCGCAGCACGCGGTAGATCACCCCGTCGGCAACTCGCGGGTATTTTTCTAAGAAAGGAAAGCGCTCCGGATCGAACAGATAGCCCTTGCGGCCCGGAAGCCGGAAATTATCGTGCTGCGCACCCTTACATATGATGCGGAACAGCACCAGCAGCCGCGCCCAGGCTCCGTAGCGCGAGTCCATAGTCTCCGGGTGCCGACCCTCGTCTTCCCGCAGCGATTCGTACAGCCCATTCACCGAGTAGTTGTTGACGTAAAGCGGATCGGACGACAGCAAATCCCGATCTTCCGCATACAGCACGAACACCAGCCGGAGCAGAACCGTCAGCAAGCCCTCGTAAACGTTGGGTTCGTTTCGCAAAAATGGTTGAAAGCCGCGCAGGAGTTCAAACAAAGCTTCCATTACCTGCGTGGCCAGCTTCGTCGAAACCGCGTTCTGGTGTGTCCGGCTCTTCTTCAGCAGCGCCGGCAGCCGTTGCTCCTCCGGTCCTACGAAAAGCCGTTCTTGCGACAGCAACATGTAAAGAGCGCCCAGGATCGGCCGCCCCGCCACCTGCTTCATGTCATCGATCACAAATGTAATGTGCCCGCTCGACTCACCCTTCGGCGCATAAACCAGACGAATGGCTCCGGCGCACGCCAGCAGCCCAATCGGAACGTTTGTTTCCCGCAGCAAACGTTCAAAACGCATCTGCGGCGATGCCTTCCACCTCTTGGCTTCGTTTTTGATTTCGGCGTCAAGGTCAGCCGCCGTCTTCTCTTCCGTCAGCTCCTGTATCACCATCAGATCCGGAACCACGTACGTCGGAAACATGACGTCGTCGTACCCGGCAACGACCGTCGTAAACGATTCGGGTGGCGGCTGCAGGTCGCTATCCCGCCAACCGAGAAATTGAATAGCGACGTCGCGAAAACTTGGGTTCGTTTTTTCAAATTCCTGCGACAGCTCAATCAGATTCGTCGGCGGCGCCACACCAGCCTCCACCAACGCCGTCGCCGACACCACCACGCCAACGGGCTGTGTGTATCCCAGCCACTCCAAGTGGGTTCGTTTGGCGAAATCCTCGGGCACCGGCTAATTCGTCTCCGGCCAAAGATAGATAAGCCCGACGGGTTCAACGCGTTGAGCTTTAATCGTGTACACCTCGCGGATGCGATTGGGTTCGTTTCGCATTTCTTCCGGCAGCTCCGTCAGGCGCTTATCCCAATCACGGCGTTCGGCTTCGCGCTGCCGCCGGTCCGCTTCGAAATCGAACGTCAGGTTCATTTGGGTTCGTTTCGTATTTTCGATATGCCGCTGCTGATCCTCCAGAATCTTCAGCATCTGCTTTGCCTCGGCTTCGCCCCGCTCGGCCAGCTTCTTCCGGGCATCGGCTTCGTGCTCCGCCGCGCGCCGATGCAAATGCGGCAAAAGGTCCTCCACATCCCGTGGCGCCGACTGGAGCAATTGGGTTCGAATCGTAATATTGGGACTGCCCCCGGCCAGCAGTGCCCGGTCGAGCAGGTCCAACGTTGTGTCCTCGGCCTTCGTCCCATAAGGCTGCAGCGGCGCCTTTCTAATTGCCGGATCTATCCAACGCGCCGTCACCGGAACGATCTCCTCGTGCAACCGCGCAGCCCCTGGCCCATACAAGGCCAACCGGCCCAACAGGATCACACGCGGAATCGCATCGCGCGTCTGCGCCAGGCACGCCCGCGAGAGTTCGTCCAATTGAAAGCCTTGCGCCAGGAATCGGCTCAGCAGGCGCTGGACAACCTGCTGCTCCAGGTGGAACTGCACGACTTCGTCCGTCACCTTGCCTGGGTCCTCAAACACCACTGGTCGAATGGGCGACGAATTTCGCCACTCGTAGAGCTTCTGCTCCCGCTCTTTCGGCTCGCGCAAGCTGTCCATTGTGCTGGCCCAAGACCTATCTTTTTCGTCGAGTTTCGGCAGCGCATACCGGCCACTTCCAAGCTCCCGCAGCGGTTCCGCGCCCATCATTTCGAGCGCACACGAGATCGCCGACCGGAAGTGCCCCTCGTCGAGCCCGACTTCTTTCCTCGAACGGTCCATCAACGTCCGCAAACTGTCGATCGATTCGCGCAGATTCAGTTGGCGCGCCGTTTCCAGCTCATCGTCGATTGCGCGGCGCTTGTCCGCCTCCAGGTCAGCGGCCTCAATCTCCCGTTCGGTCCGCTCGATTTCCGAGCGGCGTATGCCGCCTTTCAGCAAGCGCTCGAGCTGACTGTCGATCACCGTCGAAAGGCTGCCCAGCTCCTTCCGGATGGTCTCCGTCTTCCGCACAATCGTCTGCAGAATCTTGTCCTCGGGCCGGTTTGCGTAGGCGAAATAGTGGCAGTACACCTCGGGGGCCGGTTGCAATTTGCGATCAATGCGCCCGTTGCGCTGCTCCATGCGGCTTGGGTTCCAGGGCACGTCGAAGTGGAACAGATTATGACAGTATGCCTGCAGATTCAGGCCTTCGCGCGCCGCATCGGTCGCGAGCAGGATGCGCACGGGATGTTTGCCCGGTTCTGTGTTGAATGCAGTCTTGATCTCTTCTCGACGCGACGTCGCGCCGCTGAAGGTCTCAATCCGCGATTCCGCTTCAGGCAATTGGCCGCTGAACTGCCGTCTCAAATAGTGCAGCGTGTCCTCGAATTCAGTGAAGATGATGACACGAGTATCGTTCCATCGACCGCCCGGACAAGCGTTGGTCTTCAGCCATTCCAACAACCAGCGCACCCGCGCATCAGGCGCATGCCGGCTTCGTTCTGCAAGCGAAGCCATCTGTTCCAGCAGCTCGTCTTCACTCGCCTCGATTGGCGCAAGCGCAGTTGCGGCTTCCATCTGCGCGTCCCGCTCGCGCTCGATCTCCTCGTCAGCCATCGACGCGCGTTCATCATCGGCGTCCACTCCGCGGAACAACAGCGCTTCATCCAATTTCGCCTGGTGCTTGCCAATACTGCGCCGGTGTACCTTCAATGTCCGAGCAAACGCATCAATGGACGAAAACAAACGCTGCTGCAAATGACAAATGATCAGACGCGACATCCGATTCTGCGGAAGCCTCGCCTCTCGCGCCTCCTGGTACTGACTCAGCAGCCGGAACAGCTCCAGCTCGGGCTCACTCGCCGGGGCTTCCAGCGTCACCTGCTTGACCTCGCGCTTCGGAAAGCCGCCCTGAATCACACGCAGGTCTTCCTTGATCCTCCGCACCATGACTTCGTCGCGATTCTGTTTGGTGACCGGTATTCCACGCGTAAAGCGCTGTGGGTCGAGCATCGCGAGCAGCGCCGAAAAGCTGTTCGAATGTCCGTTATGCGGGGTAGCCGAGAGAAACAGCCGGTGCTCAAAACGTCCCGCGAGGTCACGTACGGCCTTGGTGATGTCCGAATCGATCGCGAGCTTCTGGCCACTGGCGGGGGCTGCATGATGCGCCTCATCCAGGATCAGCAGGGAGCCCGGCTTAAACTGCCCAAGCCAATCGCGCAACCCGCTGGTATACGCCTCATCGATCAGCAATCGGTGCGAGATCAGGAAGCGGGTGTGCGTGGTCCAGGGATTAACACTGAATCCGCGCTCCCGTCGCACATTCTTGATGTACTCCTTGTTGAGGATTTCAAAGCGCAGACCGAAACGATTCTGCAATTCTTCCTGCCACTGCAGCAGCATGGAGGGCGGACAGCTGACGACAATCTCGCGCACCTTCTTCCGCAGAAGCAGTTCGCGCGCGATCAAGCCGGCCTCAATTGTTTTGCCAAGCCCCACATCATCTGCGATGAACAAGTTCACGCGTGGCAACCGGAGCGCTTTGCGAAGCGGCTCCAATTGATACGGTTCCAGCTTAATGCCTGCGCGGAACGGAGACTGCAGCAGCCGTGCATCGGTCGACGTCACGCAGTTCCAGCGCATCGTGTTCAGATAGGCGGCGAACCTGTCGGGAGGATCAAATCCGCGATCCGCGAGTTTGTCCCACGACTCCGCACTCCGAATCTCGGCGTCAAGTTCCAATTCCCACAAGGCTTCAATCTTCTGACCTTGGGCGTCGTCGTCAACGCAGGAGCCTCGCACGACCGTAGTACCACCGGCCGCCGAAGGAATCACATCATCAACAAGGTAGAGCCGCTGGCGAAGATGAACGATCTCGCCGGTCTGCGGAAGCCGACGCTCCCGGGAAAGTAAGCTGGACATCAGAACAGGAACGATGCCCAGGATATCGCAGCGCGCGTGGGGGTTCTGTTACTCAGTAATCAGCGGTTGAAGATGATGGCGAATAGCACCCGTCGGTATCGGTCCAAAATACCGCGAATCGAAGCTGCGTACGTTGAATGAGGAGATAACCCAAACGGTATCCGGCGGGACGCGATACGTGCCAAACGGCCAGTGCTGGAGGGCTCGGTTTTTAGTGTCAAAGGGACGCGGCGCAGCTGTTCGGGAGCAATCGACCGTTTACCGCCGCACCTTGCGGCGACACCTCGACCATGTCGCCTGGAACGGCAACTATCGGTTTCATCAGCGGTTCAGCTCCATCGGGGCAGTTTCCTTTTCCACGATAGGCGCGGTTTGCGGAGAGACTTGCGTACGGTTCTGACGGGACAGAACTCGACCAATCTTGCGGTTGTATCTGAAGTTATTCGGTAGAGTCCAATGGGCAAAGACGCCGATGCGTTTACTCGAACGCCGCCCAACGCAAACGCCGTAGCGACTGCGCCGACTGTGAGCGCGGCGTTAAGCAGGGCCAACAGGCCACGATGGATCATCGTGATTACCTCCTTCGTTGCCGCTTTGCTGCTGTTCTTCCCGCTCCAAACCGAATGATGCTATCTGATGGCAACTTCGCGCGTGGACTTCATAAACTGTGCGCGTGACGCCGTCTGCGGGAGTGAACTTACGCTGCTGCAGCGATCCTTCGATATAGATGTTGTCGTCTTTCTCGTAGCGGAGTGCTACATCGGCCAGCTCTCCATAGAACACGACGCTGTGCCAGTTCGCGTGCGTCTGCTGCTTGCCGTCGCTGCCCGCGAAGCGATAGCTTTCTTTCAGCCGCGCATTGGCGACCTTCGTACCCGATGGAAGAAACCGGGCTTCTGGTTTGGTCACCAAATATCCGGCGAGTTCGATCCTGTTCTTCTGCATCTTTTCGCCCTCTACTGCGGTCTGTTGCTGCCGACCTCTAATTCCTCCAAAAAGCCGCGCTCGAGGTGGCTGATGGCCTCTTCGGTCTCGACGGCCTCTGCTTTACTCAGAACATTGCTGGTTCGATCAATCGGCCTCTGAGCGATCACCGTTGCGCCTTCCAGGCTGTACAAGGTGACCGGCGGCGGGATCTCGGCTCGGCGCTTCAGTTCGGGATCGAAAAAATACAGCATTTGCATACCCAGGATTGGAAAGTGGCCCGACACGAAGATCAGCATGTCGCCCGGCGCTGTAATCTGTTCCGATGAACCATCGCCCGATTTCTGCGGAGGCCGCAGGCGCATTACTTCATCCGGGGTCATCAGCGGGCGTTCGACGTGATCCACGCTTCCGTTCACGTGTGACATCACCGGGGAAAAACGTGATCCCGAAAAGTTGAAGCTTGCTTTCTGAACCGTTGCTGTGCCGGTCATCTTCGACAGCAGCTCCGCTGTTTCAACTTGGTTAGGAGCGTATGCGATCCGCACATGGCAGTTGGATACGATGCTTTCGTTCTGCCCGTATGCGTCCACGACCTGGCGGATGTCTTGCGTGATCAGGTATGCCTTGAGGCCATACCCGGCCATGTAGGAAAGAGCGTCCGCGAAGATCTCCATCCGGTTAAGGCTTGGGAACTCGTCAATCAGGAACAGAAGCCGGTGGCGATTTCGCTTCTGCTCAGCCCCGTCAAATGCCATGCGTTCCGTGAGCCGATTCACCACCATCGTGAACATCAAGCGGATTAGCCGCCGCAAACGGATCTTGTCGGAAGGCGGCACAACCAAGTAAAGAGAAACGGGGCGCTCATGGTTGACCAGATCGTCAATGGTGAAATCGCTTGCGCTAGTGTTCCGGGCCACGAGTGGATCGCTATACAGCGCGAGGGCCGTCTTCGCCGTGGAAAGCACGCCGGACAGCTCCTTACTTTCTTTATCGAGCATCTCTTGTGCTTTCTCCGACACAACGGGGTGAGTCGCGGTTTGCATTCCAGACGTCGTGCGCCAGCCGCGCTTGAGTGCCGGATCGTGCGGATAGCTAAGCATTTCGTTCAAGGTTTCTCGAAAATCAATGCCTGGTCGCGTGAACTGTCCAGCCAAGTCGGCCAGACAAGCGACTCGCCCCTCACTCGCCGCGGTGTAACAGACATGGAGAATCATTCCGGTGGTCAGAGATGCCGCGGTATCTTCCCAATGCCGCTCCATTGGGCTGTCTTCACCGCTGCGCACGATCATGTCTGCAATGTTCTGGGCATCTGAAACATCGCGCGGCGTGAATAATCGAACTTCCGCCAGAGGATTGAACCGCGACGAAGAGCCATCTTCAACGGGAGAGAACTTAAAACAGATGTGCCCATTCTTGGAGCGGAAGCCCGCCGTTTTCGCGTAGTTCTCGCCCTTGATGTCGTAAATGACCGCACTCTCGTCCCACGACAGCAACGTCGGAATGACCAGGCCAACACCCTTGCCGGACCTGGTCGGAGCAAATGCAAGAATGTGTTCCGGTCCGTTGTGCCGCAGATAGATCAACTTGCGTTTGGAATCGCTGTACCAACCGCCGACGTAAACGCCGGCTTTCGCTTGCGCCAATCCAGTGATCTCAACGTCTTTCGGTTTCGCCCACCGTGCCGAACCGTGGAGGTCCTCAGCATTCTCGGACAGGCGGCGTGCCCTCCGGTTCGCAGCCGCAAAGAAGGCGAACATTGAAAGCATGGAACCGCCCAACACAATCATTTCTCCTTCAAACAACGGCTTTCGGATGCGCGGATCACGGGAGGTTGAATTGCGAAACCCCCAAATACACCAGGCGAATGGTTCGTACACCGCCGTCTGTCGAGTGCGTAGCAGAGGTGCACCCAGCGCCAACTGGTAGTGGAAGCGAAAGGCGACATACTGCGTCGCCGCGAAATTGAATAAAACAAGAAAGGCGAGCCCCGTGAGAGTGGCTCGCCAGTTATATCCGAATGGAAACCCACCGGGATCAGCCGGGGTTCTGTAAATGCTCATCGTGCGAGCTCCGCAGTTCGGCTCCGTTCTGGCACCTCGCGAAGGCGTGCTTTGTTTGCTTGATAGGAAATAGCCACGTTGCTATTCATTTCCGCTGTGTCGCCGACGAGCTCCTTCAGATGAGCGATAGCCGTCTGGCCGGATACACGTTGCACTAGGTGATGATCCGTTTCGCCGATGATCTTCCCGCAGTAGATCCCGCTCTGCGTTTGAGCCACAAAAGTTCGGGCTTCCTGGCCCAGTTCCTTGATGGCGAGAGCGCGTGCCTCCTGGAAGGATTCTCTGAGCTCGCCTCGATCACTATTCCGGTATCTGCGGCCGTCGGCTGAAGATTCCGTTGCCCGATCAATAGGTGTATGGTGATCGTTGCCGAAACGTTTGTCGTGGACGGCTACCGTTCCGGAGCCGGGTTCAAGGCGCGCCGCAAACCGGCTCGTTTCCCGCTCGGGTTGGGATTGCGTTTTCTGTTCCGCATTAGTCGCGCGTTCGCGATCGAGGGAGAGCACAAAATCAGCCGCAGCTGATGCGTCATGCGCAGCACGGAAGATCTCGTTCTTGTCTTTTCGAAGAGCCTCCACCCAGGAGCCGACGTATGCGGCATGGCTGGCCGGATCATGCGGGATGCCGGTTTCGGCGGCAACGAAGAGGCTCGCCAGTTCGGCCCGCAATTCCTCTCTCGCGTATGCGGGATCGCCGAATCGATACGATTCGTTCAGCGTTGACCTATTCAATCGCGAGGGATGGCCGGTCCAATGCGATAATTCGTGAAGCGCAGTTCCGTAATACGCTGGACCATCCTTGAATGTCTCCTTAGGTGTGAGGTGAATGCTGTCGGTGCTTCGGTTATAGAAGCAGCGGTCTGACTGATCGTGCCTGATGTTTGCGCCGGAGCTCGCTAATATCCGCTCGCCGGCCTCTATGGCTTCGAACGGTGTTCGCGTTTTCGAAACATGGGGCGGAATGCCGTCGATCTGCTGGGCATTGAAGACTGTGTAGATCTTGTGAATGAACCGACGCTCCGGTTTCTCTGCCGTCTCGGCGGGCGGCTGGCCGGGTTCGGCCTTCTCATCGGATGCGTTCTTCACCTCCCAGAACTCAATCCGGGTTCCCCTTTCTCCTTTCTTAACCTGCCAGTCGTTCTCCGACGCCTGCTTGTACGTCATCCAGCGAGAATCATCGTAGCCGCGCTGAAGAGCCGTTGCCATCAGGTGAACAGCGTTACCGCCGCGGTAGGCTTTATCCGTAGTCGGATTCATAGGGATTCCGATGCCCTCCCACGGCTTCTGCCAAGGTGCGACGCCCTGTTCGAGCAGGCTGATGATCGAATCGGTGACCTCCTGGCGATGATCGCGCTTCTGCGGCTCGGGATTTTGAGTTTGGGTCAGCGTTGCAGGGGAACTCACGATGCTTCCCCCTTGTGCTGATCAGGCGAGATTGTGAAAACGAGTTCTTCGGCGACCGGTTCTTCGTTTTCGAATCCGGAGCCTTCGAGCGGCTCGCCGCCGATCTCTTCGAGCTCCGCGTGTTGCTGTCGTCTTTCCATGCGCCTCCTTTTGGCTCGGGTTTGAAACCCTAACCTGTAAGCGCCGACAAGCAACAGCCGTGACATGGCACCCCGTTGCGTCCTGGCCTATGGCGAAGGTGTACGGGCTTGAGTGTAGAAACTCCAGTCAGCCCGCGCCAACCAAACCGCTTCCGGCGGTTCTCGAAGCAAGTGACAAGGATAGAAGCGGACTCCTCAGTAATAATCTTTGCTTCTGGCGCTTGTTGTGTCGCGATGGCCAAATATCCGCTGGGACTCATCAATTCGCATACCGCCTGTAAGGCGTATTCAATCCACGAGAGAGTATGGGCAAGGAAATCGGCCGTGATCACGCGGCATATGTTACGACTGGGCTGGTTTATGTGCATAGTTTTGGAGCTGCGTGATCGGCAATCTCACAGCGGCGTGCCGCTGGTGCATCCGGACTCGGAACACGTTGTGCTTGGAAACGTCTTCGGCGTCATTAAAAACCTTCCCCCCGATGCCGCGCTCAACCCATGGCTTAGCCGGATGATGTCGGGCGCTACTCTTGCGTCGTTATCGTGGCGTTTTGATTTCTGGCAGAAGCAGTCGCGCCCGCGAGGCCTCGTCGAGGGCTCCACGGAAGTCGATCTGGTGCTCGAATCGATAACGGCCCTCGTCTTTATTGAAGTCAAAAGGAGTGCGGCGTTGGCTGCTGGCACAAAAAGCGATCCCGAGCGCCACCAACTCGTCCGAAACCTCGATGTCGGTTATGCCCGCGCCGCGCGCGAGGAAACGCAATTTGCACTGGTCTACATGACCCCTGATCAGTGCATTCCCGAGATAGTGAGCAGGATCAAGGAGCAGCCGCCCGCGTTCCCCCGGCTCCCCGGACATGGACCCCCGTCAGATCGCATCGTGTCTGCATTGGAGTTCCTGGGCGGCAATTGCTGACTCGGTCGCGAACGCTTACGAAGCTGGTACGCTCAGCGAGGTCGCGCAAAATTTCGCCCTTGATCTTCTCGCGTATGTCGCGAAAAGGATTGTGGCGGAATACGCTGCCCGACCTTCAGCTACTTTACGAAAACAAGCTGTACCGGCCCCAGCGCGACGGGTCGCCATTCGTTCCTTATAGACAGCGCAAGCGCGAGCTGTACCAGGACTGGCGCTTGAAACCCTGGAATGAAGAACGGCTGCGCCGCTATGTCACGGAACTGAGACCGGAGGACAAAGCTCTACTGAAGATTTTGGCAGAGGCGGGCGGCGGCCTTCAGCAACATTCGATCATGGAAAACGTTCCGTTCCTGCGCGGTCGCAGTAGTGCTTCATTGCGTGCGCTAAAATCTCACGTCAACGCTGGTTGCAAGGCGCTCGATTGCGCTCCCCTGCTCGCCGAAGGCTCGGGCACGGGCGACTTCCGTATCCACGAGATTAATCCAGCTCTCGGCGCGCTTCGAACGGTTGTCATGCAGGAGGCGAAGGAATTCGATATTCCGTGGCATTTGCTTGAGCGCCCTGCACCAAACCCCGCGCCGCGCGCCGCCACTGGGTCCACGCGAAACCGAGTGTCCGCGCCCGGCAAGAGAAAGGCCTGGTATGTATTACAAGGCGACTCGGGCAGGCTGATCGCCGCGTTCGTTGATGCGAAGGGCGCGTACAGTTGCCGCCTCTATAGACGGCAGTTTCGTCAGGAGATCACGCGCGGACGGCTCATTCCGCACCGCCTTCGCCGCGCTGATAGCAGATGGTTTGGAATTCAGGCCGCCTTACCAGCCGGATCTGGTTGCAACGGAAACGCAAGGGCTTCCTGCAGCGATTGTCAGTGCGGCCATCCACGCCGGACCGTTTCTGTAAATGGTTGTTGGGTTGGAATGGATCTGAGCAAATCCGGACATTACCGGACCGAGCGGTACTTCTTGGTGCCTGTCCGGTTCACTGTCGGATTGCAGACGGCTCCTCCGGAAGCGGTAAGTCGAAGGCCTTCATAGTTTCCTGAAGAGGTTACCCTACGGTGGGACGGATCGAAGCCATGAGGAAAACATACGGACAAGATGATGTTGACTCCGGAATTGCTCTTATCAATTGGTCGCATCTTGCGTCCGGAGACCGGAGCGGCTTTAAAGAAACAGAAAAGGATGTCTTTACCGCGCACTGGCAGCCGATTGCCGGACAATACGGCCGCTATCTCTGTTGGCTCGCATTTGGAGTTGCAGCCGAGAGTATAGTCCGTGCAGCATTTCAACTCAACGGGCATGAAATTAAGAAGTTTGGAGACGATCATCCATGGAGCAAGGTGTTGGGTCTCGCATCGAGTGAACTTGCGACGGTCGGTCCGCACATTAAATACCTTGCGACCAAGATCAGAAATCGTGACGCACACTCCTACGTCGCCAACGTGAGAGACTCGGATTTTCCGCATGTAAAGAGTGACTTCGTTCCTGCTCTCAACGTGATCCTCAGTAGATGCCGGCGCGCTGACCCCGGTCACCACCCAACCCGGCAATAGGGGATCACTCATCATGTGCGTGGCGGTTTTTAAGTGATCACCGAGCGCTGATGTGAGGTCATGAGCTCGACGTAGTACATCAGTCCTGAACTGATTTAGATACGTGATGGGGACTATCGGGAGTAATCGAATTCCTCCCTCATACCAGCGTTGAAGTCAGCCCACGCACCGTACTGTGCAGCAATCACGCAATATGCACAAGAACGAAAGCGCCGATTCCATTCGGCTCGCGCCGTGCGAAAGATAGCTCCATAACTCAGCTACCAAAATACAGGCGCGGAATCAGCCCGCAGGAAGAACGGACGCCAGGTCTTTCTCGACATCAATTTCCCATTTCACCGCCATTAACGCCACATGCTGGCCGATGGTGGCCCTCAGCTCACCGAGTGCCATGAAGAAGAACAAATTATGAAGCGAGTAGCGTTCTGCAAACCTGAGTTTGTCGGCGGAATCGACATGCCCGGAATCCAGAAACTTCCGGCAGGCGGCCCGGATGGCAACGAGATGTTTGAACAGCTCTGAACCTTCACCAACCTCTTCCAACGCTGTTGTTACTTTCGCGCGAATCTGCAACACCGATTCGGCGCAGTGATGCGGATCTTCCACAGCGGAGGGATTGAACAACACGCGCCGGTCTTCCAGGAACCGTATCATGCGCCTTGCTAATTCGGCATCCGTTTTGGATGCAGTCCAGCCCACGCTCGCAAATGGCGTGCCTATGCTGTTTAGCCGCGCGGCGATTTCGGTGAACTTCATCAGTGCAAGCTATCACGGTAATCCCGCTCCCCTGTGTTGTACAAATCTAACCCACCGTTTTAAAGTTTGTACAAACGTGCATCCGTGTCTCTGCCATCGTCGCGGCACGGCACGTTTCACAAGTATGTTCATCGTTCTTTTAAGAGGCCACGGTCGTGAGCCAACTGGAATATTCCACCATCCAATTCAGCCAGGTCGCGGGCACCTGCCGGATGATGATCCTTAACCACAGTTCTGAGTTTCTGGGCCAGTCCTATATATCGCTGTCCCTCGGTCGCCCCACGGCGTCCGCGCAGCTTGACCATTGATAACCACTTCTGCACGGGCATGTTGCGAATCGGGTACAGGTCCGGGAAGTAGTGGCATAGCATCTCGCTCAGCCAAGCTCCTCGCGCGGGATTAAGAGCTTTTGCGAGTAGGTCAATCTCCTTACTTACAATCTGATCCAACTCGACCGCAGACTTGGATGATCTTCTTGCATCAAGAATCCTCATCAGGGAACCACAAGCCTCTTGCCAGTCCGCAGCTTTGCCCGAGATCTGAAGGCCACTGCCCTGTAAGCGCGACTCGTGATCACTCCAAAGTCCCCAGAAGATTTTCCAGAAAGTGCTGCTGCTGATCCGACCTTGTGAACAACGCCGTGCAGCCGCCCGTATTTTCTCCCCAATCTGTCGGAAAGCGATTTGTTTTTTTCGATGGGCGCGTACGGTTCGTTCGCACGCTTGCCCGTGGGGCAAATCGGATGGTTTTATTTGAATGACAGGTTTAAGATGCTTACCTGCTGTATTTCCCTTTCTGAGAGGCGCTTCTGTGTAGTGATGCTTTATCCAATCTGAGGTGACCGGATGTGAGCTCTGAGCCACCTCATCAAGCCATTTGCGGAGCCGCTCGAATTCACGCGAGACAATTTCCGACCGTATATTCGCTTCGTAGTTAGTTGAAAAACCGGCTTTCGATAAGTTCGACGACCCGATTATGCAGTAGTATTTTCCAGTGCGGGTCTTCCACGCTACTATTTTTGGGTGGAACCCGCCACTCTGTTGAGGAACTGCTCCAAAGAAGAAGGAAGAGATACGCTTTGGAACCCAACGTAGAAAGTTGTGCATGGCCGCCTTTCGTGTCAATCCAAAATCAGTACCGACGAGGAAAACCACGCGCTTGCACGCCGAGCCGATCTTGTAGTTGACATCCCAATCCGTCAGATAGGCCGACGCTATATAGAGTTCCTCAGCTACGTCGAACGCTTGATTATAGACATCCCTAAGCTCAGTAATGTCTTTGGTTTCAGGAGTTAGAATAATCCGCATACGCCTTCAATCCCTACCTTGCCGTATTCATCGACCGAGCCGACAGCCGTGCGCCGGTCGTAAAGCTGCGTTGTGTGGGTGTCGGCATGGTTTCAGTGCCGAGGAACGTGTCCGATTATAGGAGATGCATGCAGTCTTCTAAATACAAGCAGCTCCTCTGGGAATTCATTGCCGCCCTGGACACCGCCAAATACGATACGCTTACCTTCCAGGAGGTCTATGGCCAAGTCGAGGCGGGCCGCATTCAAACCTTTCTTGCTGACCGTTTCGGCTCCGACCTCGATATGACGTTCTTGGAACCGCAGGATTGGACGGAGTTGAGCCACGCATGGGCCGATATCGCCAACGCCGTCGATGGAAAACGTAAATTCGGAGTGGAGAAGAAGGGCATGTGCCTTCTTCTGGCCTATGCGCTGGAGAGTCTGCAACGGAGCCTGCGCGAAGAAAAACGTTTGTAGCCTTTTCAAATCCCCACCTTGTTGTATTCGTCCAGGGGGGCGACATTGGCGCGCCGGTCGTAAAGCTGAGTCGTGCGCGTGTCGGCGTGGTTCGGCTTTTTGTGGGCTTCGGCCAGCGAGCCGTCGCTTTTCACGTAATCGGTGATGCCGGTGGCCTGCAGGCTGTGGTTGCCGATTTTAGTTTGGATGCCCGCCTGGCGCGCGCGGCGCTCAATCATCCGGTAGGCGTCCTGCTGAGTCACGCGGTGCGGAGTGCCGGTTGAGCACCCGGCTGTGCGGAACAGCGGCCCATCGGCGTCGCTGGCAATACCGGCGACGCCGATATATTCATCCAGGTGCATCTCAAGCTTTTGATGCCAAGGCGCCTTATGCTCTCAGCTGCCCTTCTCATCCAGCCGCACCCATCCCCGCCGACCCTGGCTGAAGTAATCGCCCACATTCATTTTGCAGCACCGCCCGAAGCGCGCCAAGGTGTAACTCATCACCCCGACAAGCGCGCGGTCGCGAAGGCCCGTGAGCGAACTGGTATCAATCGCGGCAATTAGCGCTCGCGCTTCCTCGCGGTCGAGCACCGGCGTCTGCCTTTCTTTTCCGAATATTTAGGCCCACGCACGCCATGCGACGGGTTGACTTCCAGTACATGACCGACCACGAGCCAGTCAAAGAGCATGCGCAGGGCCGCCGGGTGTTGTTTCACCGAAGGTTTGGACAGGCCCTGCCCGCTTTCTTCCGGCAGGCCTATCCATCGGATATACGCGGCCAAGTGCGGCGCTTTCATTTTCCCCAGGGTTGAGCCCTTTCCACTCGCAGCAGCTGGAGAACCTGCATAACGCTTTGTAATAAGCACGCCGCGTGTTCTCATTGTGGACGTTCGCGGTGAAGAAGCCGAAAAGAAACGCTCCGCTGCTTTCGGGTTCGGCAGAAACACGGCCGGGGAGCTTCGCAGGCAGCCCCGCAAGCCAGCCCGGTTCCTTGACCGGGATAACTCCGGCAGCGCTCATGCCAAACGCTCCCGCAGTTTCTTCAATACAGAACTATCGCCAAAACGGGTTTCATCGCATTCCGTTTTGGCATAGGACTTGTTGACATTCCTAGGAAGCACCGTCTTTTCGCCCCCATGAAGGGTAAGGGATTGCCGAGAATCTAATCGACAGGGCAGCTTCTTCACATCGGTTGGAAACAACGCCGCCCGCCCTTTGTCCCCGCGCAGCGTAAATCCCACTTCCGTGATGGTGACTGGATAGTTGCTCGGTTCACCACTTCGATGCACGGCCAAGTATTCGGTTTGAGTTCGTTCGTGCTGTATAAGAAGGCCCCTTGACGTGTAGAAAAGGTTTTCGGGATGACTTTCAGGCGCACACGGCGTTGCCAGAAATCTTGCACGAAATTGAAGATGCCAAGGCCGCCCCAAGAATGGCGCAGATGGTGGTAACCGGGTCCTTGAACATCGTCCAGTCGATTGCCATACGAGTGATAATGTCCTTGATCACACGTTACTACATTTGGGCACGGAAATGTTTTTGCGGATGCAACCCCCCGATCGCCAGAACTGCCCGCAAACCCGCGATCAGAGCCGATGCGCGTTTTGCCCGGGCAAAACGGAGCCCGCCTAAGCCTCTGAAATTCCGTGCTGCCAATTTAACGCGCCAGGAACGATGCACCGAAGCTCGAACCAGCGGTGGCGCACTTCACAACGGCCTATCCGCAAACTGGAGGCCCGTATGAAGTTAGTACTGGGCAACCTCCGAACTCCGAAGCTGAGATTAAAACTATTGCCGCATGAGCGTCGAATGCAGTTGAGAGCCACATCAGGAGCATCGCCCGGAGGCTTACCTTGAAAACAAGCAAAATTGGCGACCCTGCCACAAGTAGGGAGACGATTAAAAAGGGGAGCAGAAATGCTCCCCTTTTTCATGCGCGTCGGCTATTAGCCGTTTTTTCGGCTGCCCAACTCCCCGCCCGTACTGCCATCAATAGCTCAGAAGGTCTCACCACTGGAACCGTATGCGCGCGTTTTGCATTTCTCGTAGCCTTGGCAAGATTGAAATCGAGGCTGAGAAAGAAATCGCTGCCAGCATGCTCCGCGCACCAGAGATGGAAGGCATCAAGCAATTGGTTCTCATTGATTTCGTTCTTACCTTGATAAGCTCCTGTAGCCCGTTGAAGTTGCAGAAACCGCTTATGATGCAGCGAGCATAGAAGCTCGTACTGTGCTCGTTTAACCCCCCCATTGAATCCGCCGAATAACACACGGCTGTATGGCACCGGGGGGCATACAATATCGCGGTCGGCTCCAAAAAAATGCCCGGTCGTGCTGTCCAGATTGGGCAGGTTTGCTAGCTCGACCTGAAGTTCAGTCGTAATTTGAAAAACCACTAAACCCGATGCCGCAAGACCTGCTACTTCCGGTAGAAGTTCCGCTTCAGCCTTCAGCTCCGCACTATCTTCCCCGAGGCTTTCGTTTGGATTTACCGTAACGAAGTCATGGACGATGTACGGTCTCTTTTGACCTCCCCAATTGATTGTTACCTCTCTCGGGCGCAGTCGAGGCAGCTCTACAGCCGAGAACTTATACACGTTCGCATCGAGAAAAACTTTGGCTTTGGACATAAAGCTATGACATGAAGCAGCCCCATTGAAGGCCAGACGAAAGCACTCCGTTTTAGCCCGCCGACAGCCATTGTCCGTTGCGGAAATGCACCCGGATGGTTTCGCGCCCCGCCGTCACTTCGTAATTTCCTTCCCTTGGTGGCGGCTTGGATACGTTCTCAATCGAATAATCCATATAACCTGCGTCTATGCCGCTTGGATGCGTGACTCTCGTCGCGCGTACCGTGCAACTGGCCTCATACCCTTCACCGCGTATTATGCCGGGAAAGCTGACACGTTCTGTTCGAGACGCCATAGTATCTAGACTCGCCGCCACTCGCTTAGGTCTTCAGCTATGCCCAGAGTGGGCGTGTCAATCCCGCTCGAAATGGAGGACGTGTGCCCTCCGGCCAAGTCTTCGGCGGCTTGCTCCGGGCGCGCGTAGCTCCCCAAGGATTCATCCTCATAGACCGGGTGAAAACGCCCGTCAATCTCCGCAATGTAGAACCGCCCAATCCGGGTATTCCACGTGAACAGCTTTCGCATCCCGCGCATAGCTTTCAACATTATCGCCCAAGAATGTTGCGGAGTCCCGGCATAGCTTTGGAATGAACTCGAATGAAACTGCCGAGTGGCAGGTTCGTAAGCTTGTGAAATCATAGTGGCTAGGGACGGAATCGAACCGCAGCCGCCAGCCCTTTCAGAGCGGACATCAACTGGATTCGAGATTAGTCAAAATGGAGCGACCAACCACCGAATCGCAGTAGCGCGGATTACGCTGCGAAAGAGGTGAATCCAGCGGCGCAGAGCCGCATACGAAAGGAGTTGGTCGCATGTCTAAGATACGCTTTGTTGGTTTGGATGTGCACGCAGATACGATTGCGGTTGCAATAGCGGAGCCGAATGGCGAAGTACGCTCGATCGGGAGTATTCCGAACCGTCCGGAATCGATTCGAAAATTGATTGGCAAGTTGCGACCAGTCAACCAACTTCGGGTTTGTTATGAGGCTGGTCCAACGGGCTATGTTTTGTATTGGCAGTTGACGGCACTGGGTGTGGATTGCCAGGTTGTGGCCCCCGGGTTGGTGCCCACCAAGGCTGGTGACCGCATCAAGACAGATCGCCGCGATGCTGAGAAGCTGGCACGATGCCATCGTTCGGGAGACTTGACGCCAGTTTGGGTGCCCGACGAGGCACACGAAGCGCTTCGGGATCTGATCCGCGCACGCGAAGCGGCGAAAACAGATCAGCAACGCGCTCGTCAACGTTTGGGTAAATTCCTGCTTCGTCAAGGAAAACAGCCGAAGACCAAAATCACTCGCTGGACGGCCAAGCACATGGAGTGGATCAAACGACAGGTTCATTTTGAACAGCCAGCATTGGAAGCAACACTACTGGACTATGTGCAGGAAGTGGATCATGCTGCGGCCCGCATTGAGCGGCTAGAGAAGTCGATCGATGAAGCTATTGCTGCAGCCCCAACTGCAATCCGTGCCGTTGTAGAAGCTCTGCAAGCACTGCGCGGGATAGCGAAAATGGCCGCCGTGACGATCGTGTCCGAAGTTGGCTCCTTGAGCAGGTTTGAGAATGCGCGACAGTTGATGGGCTACAGCGGTTTAGTGCCCAGCGAGTTCTCCAGTGGAAAGACGATTCGACGAGGGCACATCACAAAGACTGGTAATGCTCACCTCAGACGCGTTATCGTTGAGTGCTCCTGGTCGTATCGGTACCGTCCGTGGGTCGGTGGCGAACTACGCAGAAGGCAGCAACACTTATCTGACGACATCAAAGAGATTGCCTGGAAAGCGCAGCACCGTTTGTATTCGCGTTACAAAACGCTGACCGCCGCCGGCAAAAACAAGCCACACGTTGTCACCGCTATAGGAAGAGAACTTCTGGGATTCATTTGGGCGATAGGCGTCAAGACTGAAACGCGACACCGCACTGAAGCCACCGCTGCATAAGGAAAATAGCTTGTTGGCAAACGGCAGCATGGGTGATAGCCGAGGGGCTCACGGAAGGAGAACCCTCGTTCGTTCCTTGCGACGATCTTTAGATCAGATTCGCACGATTAGTCAGAGGCAGCTCCCGACGGATCATGACTGTGCGGTTTCGACCCGCGGATATCAGAGTGATCAACCGTCGTATCTGCTCCCTCGACTATCACCCGTGCTGCCTTATAACAAGGGCAGGTCGGCGCCTCAACCGGGGCACGCACCAAAGACTCTTCTTGACAGGTCGCTCCATATCAGGAACGGTAAACGCGCCTCCTCCGACCTGCGATCGTCGCGCAATGCGATCAACCGATCGAGACCGAATTGTCGTTCCTGATCCGCGCCGAACGAGTGGCAAGTGCGTCTCACCACGCTCCAGCGTATGCCTTCAACGCTACTCCGATACTCCGTCTTCCCACTTACTTATGTCGCAGTCCGATTTCTACGGCCACTAGCGTGGAGCTTTGGCCTTTTGTGTGGGCGTGCAAGTTCCTGGCGGGATCAGTTACTCAATTCAAAAGGATAAGTCTTTGGAAACGCGATCTCGTCCCGCAATGGTAAATCGGTTCCGGACGAAATACCGCAAGGAGCAAATCTCAAAAGCAATCGCTTCATCAACGCTCTTGGGGCAGCGTTCTCTCGTAATTCTGACCATCTCGGGACCAAGTCACTTGCGCGTGATAGCGGCCCAGCCATCCGCCCCAGTCCGTTTCGGCCGAAGCTTCAGAATCTGAACGCGACGCAAGCTTCATCCGAAAGCGTTTTGTGTTGATCAGTTCCTCCGCGTCGCCTAGATTCGCCACTTCCAGCATTGGCCGGCCATTTTCGAAGCGCTTGCACAATTGAATGAACGAGTTGGCACCCAGTTGGCCACGGCTGCGAGCCTCTTCCATTTCCGGCGTGTAGTAAATCAGATGAATCTTTGCATCGGTTCCTTCCAGGAGCATATAATGCTTCCCGAAGTTGTTGCCGCTCTCGTTCTCGCCATGTCCGAGAACGCGTCCTTCCAAGTGCTTGATGCTGCGTGGTTCCGTTACGACCAGCGGCAAGCGTTCGTCAGATACCAGCGCTCGATGTGCGGACAATGTCTTCTGCCGGTCGGCAACTTGCTGCATTGCACTGAGCACTGTCACGAAGTCGGATCGAACATCCCACAATCCTGGCTGAAGTTGAGTAGCCAAGCCCATCTTCTGCAACGTAATCAACCGGCCTGTAACGATTGCGGCCTGATCACGTTTGGTTGATGACGCGCCAGGCTCGAACCGGAATGTCGAATTCGTCTTCGGACCGGCGTGTTCAGGGCTAGCGCACTCGATCATTCGGTCCAGTGACGTGACCCGGCACTGATCAACTTCCCGCCGTTCCGCTTCGCGCGCATCGAGTTCCGTTCGGTAGCCGAGCTGCCGGGTACATAGGTCCTCGGTGATCATCCTGATACCGCATTTCACGTACTCACGAGGCAAGTCCAGCGCCGACCCGTCATCTCGAACTCCTCGCAGCGCCACGTGGGTGTGCGGATGTTCGGTGTTGAAGTGAGTGACGGCTACCCACTCCAGATGAGTGCCGACGTCACGTTCCATCTTCTCCAGCAGGTCACGCGTCAACCGCTGAAGATCGACCCGATCACCAAACTCGGGAGAGACAATGAACTTCCACAGGCGGGCATCTCCCTGCTTCTGCCATTCATCCAGAATCTGGGCCGGTTCCACGGAAGCAGATTCGTTGCTGAATCCTGCCGCACTGTCCTGAGTGGCGCTCTCGCGGGCAATGTATCGGCCATGCGCTCGCCATTGCCCGGCAATCTTGTTTTTCGTGTAGGTAACGCGCACTGCGCACCTCTGATTGAACTGTCTCCGCGGTTTGGCTGATCCCGCCGCACTACCGGCGCGCTTCCGAGCGGACGTCGAAGCATACCGGAATACGGTTCTTAATGCGACCGACCAGGCAGTCGATTCACTTTTTCCGCCCTTGGGTGGGCGGTGTGGCCGCAGGCGGAAATCGGGTTCGCGATCACTCTTCTTCACCACGTGTGATTAGATCCTTGATTGCATCGGCGGAGTCACCGACCATTCCCATACCGACGCTCTTCAGAAATCGGTCGTACCGCAATTTGCCCCGCGCTATCGCCTGATCGTAAACATCCTTCGGCGGTTCAGCCACACAGGTGAGCAGCATCTTGATTTGGGCATCGGCGAACGCGAAGGCGGCCTGCTGCACTCGTCTGACTTTCCGAATCTCGCCAATGGCGCGATCAATGCTTGCCGCGATTCTTTGCTCCGCCGCTTCGGTCGCGCTTTCCTGAGCAGACACGGAACGTTGAATGGCTTCGCGAATGAACGCACTCGCGTTGGCGAAACCATGATTTCTTGCGGCTGATTCGACGCGGCCATTCAGATCGGCGTCTAACCGAACCGATCGGACAATGAGTTTCTGCTTGGCCAATCCGCCCTCCTATAAAGTAAGTGCGGAGAAATCGTGCTCGTGACAGGCCGTGTACGGATGTATGACTATGGTGTTCATTCGTAAACCGCCTAAGCGTCCAGCTGAGTAGCAGTGGGAATCATAAAACCGCCAACACCGACTACGACCCTTTATGTTCCACTACGCTTCTGTTTTGGCCTGATCGGGTTTGCTGTCTCAAGCCCCTTCGGGAGAAATGCGTGAAGATCTGGAACAATCTGAAACCAGCTTGCACAATCGCTGCGATCTGAAATGTTCCGGAAGGTTGCAGGAATTTCTGTGCTCGTGTGTCACGAACATACTCTTTCGCCGCTTACCGTTTGAGACAGAGTGGACAAGAACGCAACAGACAGACTGGATCTCGCCCAACTCCGCGCACACATGCGAGAAAAACCGCGCACCAAAGCCGGGCAAGTTCGACAGGCTTGGCCGGATATCAAACAATTACTGGATGCAGGTCACAGCCTAAAAGACGTTTGCCAGTGGCTTGATGAGATTGGACTGCAGATTGGCTATGCGCGGCTGTCTGACTATATTTCTCAACTTCGCCGCCGCGAGATAGTCATGATACCGCCTGCCGAGGTTGCCGTACATTCCCATCCAACTGTGACCGAGGAGACTACCACGCATCCGCTCGCCCACATCTTGGTGCGGGAGAAGAAGCGCGTCGGTTTTGATTACAACTCCGAACCTGACCCTAAGAAACTGATCTGACCCGAAAGGAAGCATATGCCAAAAGCAACACTAAATAGCGAAGGTGCAATTCACCTGACACTGCAAGGGAAGGGTGGCGTTGGTAAGAGTCTCGTGGCCGCAGTTCTGGCGCAGTATCTTAAGAGCACAGGCCGGGATGTCCGGTGCATTGACACCGATCCAGTAAATCGCACATTCGCACAATACGCCGCACTGAGTGCTGATCGGCTACAACTCCGGGATGAGCACAACCGAATTGACCAACGCTCATTCGATGTGTTGATGGAGAGATTCCTGGTTGAGGGCGGCGCGACTTTCGTCGTAGACAATGGAGCTTCGACATTCCTTCCGCTCTGGCATTATCTTTTGGAGAACAATGCTCTGGATTACCTGCGCGACAACGGCCGCAGAGTGTATGTTCATACAGTGATCACAGGCGGGCAAGCCTTAGTGGACACGTTGAACGGATTCCATGAACTCGCGCAGACAAGTCAGAGCCGCAACATTGTCGTGTGGGTGAATGAATTTTTCGGTCGTGTGGAGGCCGAAGGCAAGAAGTTCTCTGAAATGGCGGCTTTCCGCGAGAACGCCGACAAGGTATGTGGGGCTGTCATCTTTTCAAAGAGAAACCAGGACACCTTTGGGCGCGATGTGGAAGACATGATTTCGGCAAAACTTACCTTCGGCGAAGCAATAGCTGAGGGAAAGCTGCCGACGATGGCGAAGCAGCGCCTCAAATTAGTGCAGCGCGATCTCTTCGAACAACTCGAGACACTTCCGTTCTAATTGCGAGATGGTGGATTCCAGCGAAATCAAACGGCTCGCGGCCGAAGTATCGGTCCAGCACGGCATCCGTGTCGATCCGGACGACCCGATCATGGCAGTCGTGACGTTGAATCGCCTAATGCTCGAGCGTGTAATGGCCAATGCAGCAAACCTGATCGGCGATGCAACAAAGGAGTTCAATCGCGCTACAGAGCGCGTGCAAATCCGAGCCGGTTCAGTTGTCGCCCGGGAAGTACGTGAAGCGGTCGCATCCATTCGGGCGGAAATACAGAAGGATATCGAGAGCGCCCGGCTCAATGCCCGCGAATTGATCAATGAGCTACATCAGGCGCAATTGCAATCTCGGCGTTGGTGGTGCCCCGTATTCGGGCTCTTGGCCGGTGCTGGTCTCTTTGCCGCTGGCGTGTTCGCCGGTATGTTCCTGCGCTAGGGTAGAGGAGCCGAGCATAGCCGGTATGCGAGCCTTTGCTATTTTCTTTCTCAGCCTGAGCCCACGCGCTCGCCTTGTATTTGGGCTGATATTCGTCTTCCTGCTTTGGTGCGCTCTGCGATGATCCATCGATTTCCGTGTTAGCGCTCCGGACCAGCGGTATTTCGCTCAACAATACAAAGCGCCTTGCTGACCGTCCGCTCGACGTACTCGGTCTGCCGCTTTTCATCTCCTTTGTGCGACAGATCACGGCTCCTGATTACGGCCTTGACCTGTTCGTCCGGTGCTCCGTGCGATAGCGCGTAAATGGCGTAGGCCAGATCGATGCGGGTTCCGTCACCACCGTATAACGAATTCGCGCGAAAATTCTCAATGGTCCGGCGCTGAACCGCGCGTCGACTCGGATATTGTAATCGGGTCTGGGCCGCGCGTTCTTTCTCCCTAGCGAGCCTGTTTTCGACTGCTTCGATAAACCGCTCCGACTCCCGGTAGATTGCGCCATTTGCGGCATGGAGACGGACGAACGGGAATAAGCCCTCGGCACTCTGGTATTTGAGCTTTCGGTTGGTGAAGCCGGCTAGTCTGCCGAAGTGCCGCCAGTCAGCAGCTCCCTTGTCGCCACCGAATTCTTCTGCCAAGGTCCGTGCTGCGGCTGTACTGACCTCTTTGCTCAGTGTTCGTGAGTGTTTCAGCCATGCCTGGAAATTACCGGGTGAGGTCTCAACGACAACGGCAGGCTTAAATCCGGAGGCGAACATGCGGTCAATAGACTCGCGTTTCAAATCGTCAACCATGGTGAGGTCGTGTTCGCCGTGAGGACGCACATATAAGTTCCGACCTTGCAGGTTCTGAAGCCTCATCCAAGGTATTGATCGGATTAGAGTTTCCGCGTCCCAAGTGCGAGGTATCATGACCGCACCTGTTGTCGCCGTCGAAGCGTCGGGGCTGAATAGCCCAACCTCCAAAATCTCACTGCCCATCGCTGCAATCTGGCGAGATACAACTTCGCCGGTTTTGTCCAATCGCTTGTGCGCCAACTCTGCGGCTGACTCCTACGCGGTAAGCGATGGCTGCCGCGAGTTGTGACACGTCGTATCCCGAGTCTGCCAGAGTTGCAAATGAAACATAGCCGAGAAAACATGAAACCGTGCTGCTGTTTCGGCCCTCAAGCTTTTTTGCACCCGAAACAATCTGCATTAAGGGCGGGAAAAGTTGAAAGTTTCTGTCACGCCCGGCTCCGCTCGCGGCTTATGGAGTAGATGACGCTGTTCAAAGTCCACCACCCCATCTCTTCGTGTCTTCCGGTTCCGCGAGCAGTGCAAAGTTTCGCCGTAAGTGCTGCATTTCTGAGCATTTGTGCAACCATGAACGGCCAAAGCGCCGCTGACCTTTTGTCACGGGCACAGAAACTCTACGAGCAGGGTGATCGGTACCGAGCCAGTCCGTTGTTCGTGAAGGCGGAGCAGCAATTCCGCGCACTTGGCGACAGGCGCGACGAACTGGCCGCCAAGTTCGGCCGCTTGCACACCGATGCAGATCACGGCAATTACAACGCTGTGAAAGCGGAAGTCGAGCGTGATTTGCAGAGCCCCCTCGTTCAGAACGATCCGCAGTTAAAGATTGAAGCGCTTGCACTCCTGGGCATCATCGATCTGAATATCGATACGGCTGCCGCCGGGGCCGATTGGAAACAGGTTCTGGAGACCGCGACAGCTATAGGCGATCTCAAATGGCAGAACCGCGCACGCGGCGAATTAGGCATTGTCGCCGGCGTGAGCGGGAATATCGGCGCGGCGGGAATGGCTCTGTTCAAAGCAATCGCTAGGGCAGAGCAGATCGGTGATGCCGGAGGTGCTATCAACTTCAGGACGTGGCTTGCAAACGGAATGACCGTTAATGGAATGGCTGATGGCGCGCTCAAACAGCTAGATAAGGCGATCGACTTGGCCCAACGCAGCGGGTTTCGGCAGATGCCGTTCCAATTGTCTATCGCGAAGATTCGCGCGATCGCTATGCTCCCGGAACCCGCACGTTCCCAGAGGATCGAGGAGGCGAGAGATCTGTTCACGAGTACCCTCCGGCTTGCGGAAGACGAAAAGGTATACGGTGCTGAAATCGAGCTGCTGAATCAAGAAGGCCATCTCGCGTACGAATCTGGAAATATGCCTATAGCCGAGCAAGCATTCTTCCAAGCGGCCCATATTGCCAAGGCTGCGGAGTTGCCGGGCTTAGAAGCCGAGGCCAATCTTCAACTTGTTCGCGTGTACTTACAACTGAAGCAACCGCAGAAAGCAGCGGTGTGCATAAAACAGGGGATGCGAGATGTCGAGCATTCCCAAGATAGCTATGACTTGCCATTATTTGTGGCGGCTGAAGCCGAAACGGAAGCGGCGCTCAACCATGTCGCAGCTGCGGACAGGCTTTACGATCGAGCTACGACTTTGCTGGAGGGCCTGCTTATCAACGCTCCTTCCTCGGGAGTAAAGAGTTCCATGATCGCCGCGTTCAGCCGCATTTACGTCGCACATTTCCGGTTGGCCTGGGAACAGCAACATGATCAAGCGAAGGCTTTCCAGATTATCGAGAGCGCTCGCGGGCGCGTGTTGTTGGATTCTATTCGCTATTCGCAAAGGTCGCCATCCACCGACCAGTGTTTCTTCCGCAGAAAACAGGATTGCGGCCCTTCAGCGTACGTTGATTCAGCGCAAAATGAGCATTACGCAGGCGAAGCAGGTGCTTGCCCAACTTGATGACGCCTACGATCAACTCGGCAGCGCACAGTTTGCGCAGGAGCGCAAAGAAGTATCTGTTTTGCGCCGTGCACCGATCACTCTATCAGCACTTATGCGCCTGCTCGGCCCGCGTCAGGTGTTTGTGGAATATGTACTTGACGTTCATGCCTCATATGCTCTCGAGATCTCAGCGGCGGGCATGCGGGTCCACAGCCTTCCACCAGGCGAGCAAATCGCGGGGCTGACGAAGAAGTGTTTAGCGGCGATAAAGGCCGGGACCCAGGATCAAACCGCTGCTCGGGCGCTGTATTCCGCCCTGATCAGCCCAATTGCAGATCGAGAATGGGATTCGCTGATTGTAGTGCCCGACGGCAGTCTGCACCTGCTGCCGTGGGGGGCTCTGCAAAACGAGAGCGGCAGCTATCTCGCTCAGCGGGCTGTTATCTCTGTTGCGCCCTCGGCAACTGTCCTCGGAGCGCTGAGACGTGAACCGGAAGTCCAGACGGCGAAGTTGTTTTTAGGTGTTGCCTTCAGTCCAACTTCTGAACAGCCTGCGAAAGCCGCCGAGATGCGCGGAATAGCAGATATCCGGGGTGCCGATGTGAAGCCCCTGCCATTCAGCAAAGAGGAAGTAACCAATGCCAGTGCTGCAATGGGAAAGGATGGCATTGTCCTTCAAGGGCCAGATGCTTCCGAAGCGGCATTGAAATCGGAACCGCTCGCGCAGTTTAAAATCATTCACCTTGCCGCACACGGCGTTGGTGATGAAACACAGCCGGATCGCGCCGCTATCGTTCTCCATCCCGGGAGTGCTTCCGAAGATGGCCTTTGGCAGGCTCGTGAGATCCGCCGGACGAGATTGAACGCCGACGTGGTCGTACTGTCAGCTTGTGAGACCGGAACAGGTCGATTGCAGGGAGAAGAAGGAATTATGAATCTTGCCAGGGCGTTCCTGACCGCCGGAGCAAAGAGCGTTGTGGCAAGCCTGTGGGACGTACAAGACCGATCTACGGCAACGTTGATGGAAGGTTTTTATCAGCATCTCGCCAAAGGCGAGTCGATAGCGACGGCGCTAAGGTCTTCACAGGTGGAGTTCATTAAGACCTATGGCGAGAAAGGCGAACCCGAGTCTATGGGCCGGCTTCGAAGTAATTGGAGATGGGACAAGAACAATTGCCACAAACACGAGACAAGCTCAACTACAAGCAGCGCGAACACATCTTCGATAAGGTTTACAAGCTCGTCACAAAGCATTACTTCGACCCGAAGTTTAACGGTACCGACTGGCCGACAATAGCTCAGTCGTGTCGACAAGAAATCGTCGCGGTCGATGAGCCGGACGCGTTTGAGACGGCGATGCATGGGTTAGTGCGCCGTTTAGGAACGAGTCACACCGGATTTTTTCATCAATCGGTCCGGCGCGTTCCTGCGCGGCTGGCTGTCGGCGCATCATTTAGCCGCCACGCAACCGATGGAGGGGCGCAATGGGTCGCGTCCGACGTTCACAGTGGCGGCCCCGCAGACCTGGCCGGGCTGGAGTCGGGTGATGTCCTTGTCTCTGTCAACGACAAGCCCATACTTCCGCCGGACCAGCCTATGTTTGCGATGGGTGCGGAATTCGCGCTCGCTATCCGGCGCGCAGACAAGCAACATACGCTCCGAGTTGTCGTCCCGTTGCCTCGCTCCAGAAAGCAGCCATACTGCGAGCCGAGAGCTGTTCAATCATCAAAGCTGGACCAAAACACCGGATATCTGAAAGTAAGCATTCTTCCCGGATTGCTCGGTCTGGATGTCGCGCGAGAAATCGATGCGGCGGTCGCCGAGTTGTCTTCATGTGATCGCCTCGTGCTCGACTTGCGCGGACATCTCGGTGGCGGCCTGGGCGTACTTCGGCTCATGAGCTATCTGACGCCAGAAAAGATTCCCATCGGGTTTACGCTCTCGCGCAGACGCGCCGAATTTGGCTACGAAAAGGAAAAACTGCCACGGCTGGACCGGTTACCGACTCATTTGCCGAATCCATTTGGGGTCGCCTCTCTGGCGTTCCGGTTCGGGGGGCGCGATTCGTCTGTCGTACTCGTATCAGAAGGCTTGGGACCGCAAAATTGGCATGGCCGCATTGCAATCCTCGTGAATGAGCACACAGTCAGCGCAGGCGAGATGGTCGCCGCCTTCGCAGCCGAGAATAAGCTTGCAATGATCGTGGGAACCGAAACTGCAGGCAGACTCATCCCTGGTTCCGGTACAAAGGTGGGCGAGGGCTACATGCTCATCATGCCGAGAGCCCAGTACATCACATGGCAAGGACGCCGTTTCGAGGGGAAAGGTATTGAGCCAGAACTTGCGATCGGTTTGGATCGGACTGGAGCTGGAACCGACGACGCCTTGGCAGCGTCGCGCCGTGCGCTGGACGAATGTAGTGCGGGTCGGGATTGTTAACTACGGGATTAGCGGCGTACGGACCAATGGTCACGCCCGGCTCACATACTTTGAGATTCAACTTCCGAACTCCCGGCCGACTGCTCGGAATAACGCACATCGGAGGAATGCGCGTTACACGGACAACTGGCGTCCGAACTTCCTCTAACGCCGTATCTAGGTAGTATCGATTGCGAGAGTAATGGCCACGCAATGAAGAAGCTCCGCCCCGCGCTGGGCTGGTGCTAAAGTGATCGGGCAGATCTCGGCAGAACCGGGCCAAACATCTAAAAAACGAGAGCCTCGTGTAACAACGAGAGCACCGTTTCAAGACGGTCTGCGGTTGCTTCGGGTGGTCTATTGGGGGAACCGGGCGTGCGTGTCCAGCCTCCCTCATCCAATGCGATCCGGAGCCGGAGGATCATTCTTCGTCCCGCTCTCGCGTCGCCTATCCCACGCATCACAGACGAACGCGTATGCTGACCGATTACCCAGCTCTCCAGAACGCGGGTCAGAAAGGCAGCCGGGCTATCCTCGCTGAACGCAAGCGCCTCTTTTGCTGCACGAGCTATCGGCAGTCTGTCGTCTTGTTCCGGGCCATGAGATTCAGCACCTTCGTGAATACTTGCTGCCAGCGCCCCGCGAATCTCACTCGGCAACTCGGATTCTCGACCCGCTGAAGCGAGACTGGCTTGAAGCCGCTGTAGCCAGACAGTCGGGCCGAGTTGCGAGTCTCGGACTTCTGACAGCCAGCTCCTCGCCGTTTCAGAGGTCCCGGCCGAGATCAAGAAAGCACTCACCAAGGCACCGCTCGTCATAGGCTCGCCTGCCAACTTCAGCAGAAGCCAATGCAAGAAGGCCTCAAGCGCTAGGCGAAACACCTGACGCCACTGAAGAGTCCGCCACGTGCGAAAAACCGGCTCAAGCGACGCAGTTGCCACGAACGATGTCGGGCTCCCACACATTGCCTGACGAACCGCGTCAGGATCCGTTGTGCCGTTGAGGTGCTGAACTGCTGTTACGGCCAACTGCACTCCATTTCGCCGGTAGTGATTTGCCGATTCGCCGCGGAGAGTTTCCATCATGGTACTCCGCTCCTCCGGCGTCGGCCTCTCTAGTGCCCATGCCTCCGACCACTGCTGGACTTCGGCTGTCGCGACTGACACCTCGCCGAATCTGCTGAACACCGGGTGGCCGAGATAAGGCTCTATCACCTTCTCAAACGCCTTGATCGCAGCGTCCGCGACTCGTTCCGGCGTGAAGATGCCACGGTACTTCGGATGAGGCCTTAACCATCCCAGCGCCCTCAAAGCAGGTCCGTAGTTGATTGCTGCACTGACTGCAGTCGAATCCTTCCGGACCTCTCGTCGCCGTTGCCATTCTGCGCCGCCAAACGTGTATTCCGACCCGGCAACCAATGGCCCAAGCACGTCGCGGCCGGGAAGTTCCACGCGAAGCGGTCTCAGAAGCTGAGACCAAACATAAACCACTTCCAGACGATCAACAAAATCCTGTAAGCGCTCAGAGGAAACGGTTTCCGCCCCAAACCTGGCCGCGCAAGCGGCGGCGCGTTTCCAGGCCCAAGTTACGAGAGTGAAGGGACGGATGTGCATCGCCACGTTGTTCAGACCCGGAAATACTTGGTCCATTAGATCGAAGTTCGTTTGGCTAAGCCCGAGCGGGTTGATCGTTCCAAACTTCGGAATATATGTTGAGGTCAGTGATGGCTCGTGACTCACAATTGCAGCGTCAGCCAATTCGGCCAGTGAGCGGACTTCCATATCACATGTCCTCGTTCAGGATTATGCGCCCGCAGCGCTCGTGAACGACTACTCCGCTCTCTCGCAACCGTGACTCCTCAGCCGTCGGAATAGATACATGGCAGCTTGGACACACATCTGTTAACTGCGGGATTACAAAGAGACGGCCTCGCCACCGCTCTGACACATTCTTGAGTTCGGGCGTCTCGCGTAACCGCGGGAACCGTTCATCTAAAGGGACAGGCTTCCCCGCTATTCGAAAGGCCGTGATCTCTTCCTGAATTGTGGTAACCGACTGCACCTTCACCCAAAGCGCCGGCACGTCAATATCAGGTGCCAGAACCCGAACAAATCCGGGAATGAAGCTCAAATCCGGCGCTGATTGCGAGAGGTCGAATCCAAGCCTGCGGAGTCTTCGGCGAATCGAGATCGGTGTCGACGACACGTCATCTGGAGACGCGCAGGCAAGGACTAAGACTGCACCCGAGACAGCATCTAAGTCTCGACCGCTGGGTCGAGTTGTGGTGAAACCGAGAATGAGACTGTCCAGGCATTGTTTGATCCGGTCAGCGTCCGGAGCGATTCGGTCACAGACGTAGTGTGTCATCCAAAATGCACGGCTACAGCCAGCAGAGGTGGGTGCCGCCAGCATCACATCTATTAGTCTTTCGAGAAGGTGGATGGGCCAACCAGAATTGTCGGGAGGCGTGTCCGCAGCATCCGCGCTCTCGTCATCGATTTCGTCAGGGCGGTCCAGCCTCGCTTTGTCGATCCCGATGGGGCCCCTCGATTCGAGAAAACACGCGAAGATATCCTGCAGGAACCTTCGCCACACATCTCCTGAATCCCCGTTGCCTTGCGCCGAGGTCTCTGGTAGAGCAGCCGGGCCGGGCGAGATGAGGTCGGAAACCATAACAGTCTCGTCTCGGATTTCTAGCGCGGGCATCTTCCCTCCGCTTCCGACATGTTCCGGATGGCGTTCAGCGGGGTTGTCGAGGAAGTAGCTAATGATCGCGGCGACATCTTCGGGTGTATCCGTAGACGTCAGAAGAGCGAAGAAACGCGACCTCATCGCACCGGCGCGGTGTGCGATATAGCCAAACGCAGGAAAGGCCACAAAACCTTGTGCAATCTGGCCGGATATAGATTCCAGCCGAAGGATGAGGCGTTGCGTCTTCCAAAACTCCAACTCGATGCCGGGAACTACCAGTTCAAAATGCTGCCCGGTCGATACGTGAGTTTCTCCAAGTGGAACCGGCTTCAGACCAGTCTGAATCCCGGCCTTTGCTACTCCCGGAGAAAATTTGGTTAGGACGTCTCCTTGAAGCAAACCAGCAACGAAAACTGCCCGCAGCACGCCAACTGCCTGATCAACATCGCTAGTGTTACTTAGCGGTCCGACCTGAACGGGAGGCGAGGATGGGGAGCGCAGCCACGCACTTGACCGATCATGGTAGATGCGAGCAACGCAAAGTTCGACGTTGCGTTTGTGGTCCAGTGCCGCCATGGTCGAGTTCGCGCTCCCGGAAAGGACGATGCGCCCGTTCTGGCAAAGAACCTCGAAGATCTTCGCGTGAAGCGGTCTTAGCTCATGCGAGAGAGATTCTACCTCGACCGCTTCGACGGCTACCCCGACTGTTTTGGGCCAGTTTGAGCCAAATGAGCCCGCCACAATCCCAGCATGATGTGCGTGGACCTGGACGCGATCAAGTCCCAGTTGACTGCAGAGTTTGTTCACGGCTGATCCGCCGTCATAGAAGGGCGACACAATGGTGAGGTGCTCCGCTCCGCCAAGATCAGCAGCCATCTCTGCGAGTTGATCGAAGATCGGCTGCGCCAGATTGTGAAGAATTCGCACACGCCGCGTTTGCGCTCCTTTGGAGGCGAATTTCCGAAGGACCCCGGCAAGTTCTTTGCATTGCCCCTCCGCGTTCTGGCGGACGGTATCTGCGCTGGCCAGCAATTCCAGAAACTCGGCCGCGTCGTTCAACGCCGCAGCGGATACTCCCGCGTGGATATGCTCGACACATTCGAGGTTCGATCCCCAGCCACCGAACGTCAGATTCCCTGAGCTAATGATGAGATGTGCTTCAGTCGGTGATGTGAGCACCACCAGCTTCGGATGAAAGGAGCCCTGGGAGACCGCGACCGGCTCGACTTGGTACGCTCGACCGGCGCTCCTCACGCCCTCTTCGGAGAGTGCCGCCGCTACTCCTGTGACATCCGCCATGATCAGGGTTTGCTCGACTCCTTGCCGAACGAGCGCATCCAAAACCACAGCTTCGAAAAACGACAGGCTGAGGGCATAGGTCGTAAAGAAGGACCGGGTCCACTCATGCGACCGAATCAACTCCAGCGATGAGAACGAATTCATTAGCTTGGTAACAACGATAATACTGGCAAGTGTCTAATCGTTGTCCAGAAGTCCGGTTGTGGGAAGTTTCACATGGCCGTGTAGTCGGCGTTGCTGAGATTGAACCATAGCGCGTTGTCGGTCCAAGTGGCTGCCGATTGCTCTACACTTCCCGACCACAGCGGATCTATGTGGTTTAGATCATGTTGCAACGCGGCGGTGTTTCGCTAAGGTTATTTGAGAAGGCACTAAGGGCACTCAAGGTATCGACGATCCGTTTGGTCGCGTCATCATTCGCGCAGACGAAGCCTTTTCAGATCTTATGGCGGGATGCTTCGGGAAAACGCACATACTCGGGATCCAGGAATGCCAGAAGATCGATGAGCGAGTGCTGCACGCATGTCAGGCGCTGGATGAATGGCTCCGGATCTTTGGCCATTTGTTTAACATCTTCACGTAGCGGGTCGAGCCAACGATTTGTAGTCGTGTTTGAGGCAGCAGTGAACGCCGCGTACCCGATGCAGCGGCAACCTGTGGAGGTACGCTCAATCATCAGTTCGCCGACCGCTCGCTGCTCACCAGCGAATAACCGGAAGCCGGGATTCATTTTGTCCGACTGCAATTGCGAATAGATGAGATCCTGCAGCCCGCGCAGTCGTCTTGTCTCCGGTTCGGCGCCCAGATCCAGAAACTGAACTTCTTGTCTGATGGCCTCCGTCCAACCGAGAAATTGGGCGAAGAGAAAGACAGTATTTTCGATGGCGTATTCCTGCTCGCGCAGCGACCCGTTCAATAGATAGCGCGTGAGGAACTGCTGCCGCACGATGTTATAGATGCGGCTCTGGAGATCGTAGGCGGCGTGCATCAGAGGGTCTCGGAACTTCGAGACGAACTGCTGAAATAGACGTTGCTCCTGGCGGTTGTCGTGCGCTTCCTGCAGTTCCGATTTCAAGCGCTCCAGCTTCTGCTGTCCGCGAAGGTTTGCTAACGCCGAGTACACGGAACCGGCGAGAGCCAGCACCGCAGTGCTGAGTGCGAGCAATGATTTCGGGTCTCCTGACATCAGTGCCCCAGCTTTGAAAACATCGTGCCCGTTATTGGGAACTGGCGATGACCGCGCGCGGACTGCAGTTGATTCTGGGATCCTTCAACAGCTTCGAAAAGCAAATTGGAAGTGGTGCGGTCGTCCGATCCCTTGCGGGCGTGCTGTACGCCGGTTTCGTCTTACCGCTCTGTTCGCGATTGAGAGCGACAATAGCGAGGCGGTATTCACCGTACAAGTTTCCGGTCAAGATAGCTTCCAAGTCGTGCATAGCCCAAGACTTGTTTTCGGCAACATTCACTTTGACAGGATTCATCGAAGCCAAGCCGCTCGCCGGATAGATCTGGTATCCGCCTGCTTCACTAACGTCTCGGCTGCTGATGAGAGCGATCTCCCGAAGTAAGCCATGGCTTGATCATACTTCCTGTTCTTTAGCGCGATATTGCCTGCCACCATGTACATACCCGCGGTTTTCGTGCTGGTGTCGAACTCGGTGATGTAGATGCGGTCTTACCGGAAGTCTGAAGCACTCTGAATGGGGGTTGGTGCCAGTCTTTCTCGATTCTTCCAGAACGGGCGTTGCGCGAGGACCAGAGCACTATTCTGATTGAGCTAGTATTGTGCGCTGTCCAGCAGAGTCGCATGTCGGGGCACTCTTTTGGTTAGTTCTATTTTGAGTGGCTCCAGCAGATCGTTCCAGTTCGGCAGTCCATAAAAGCGACTCGGCGGCGCGACGAACGAAGCACCAGGAAGACAGGGACGAGAAGGGATGGTAGTTCTGACAACGACTTTCTTCGCCGTCGTCCACATCACGGAATGTCCTTTGCAGGCGCGAACGCTCAATGACGCCGCTCCGCCTTCTAGCGGGACTAGGAATTTCCAGCCGGCGTTTTCCTGGACAGCTCACAGTGATAGCGCGGTTGCACGCCACTCTGTTATACTTCTTACGTTAATTTGGCCCGTGTCGGCTTTGGACGTATGCCTGAACAGCAAAACGCAGCTCTGCCTGAAGGTCATGCAAAGCTCGTCATGGACAAATTCCTGTTGGGACGCGTTGTTCCGTTCCTGGGAGCTGGCGTTAACCTATGCGATCGTAGGCCGGATTTCAAGTGGTCAAGCTCCGATCCGAGGTCTCTTCCGAGTGGTGCAGAATTGGCTCAAGACCTCGCTCGGGACTTCAACTATCTAGCGGCAGCAAAAGTCTGTAGAGGCCCCGCCGACCTTTGCCTCCGTCCTCAACCGGAACTCGATTTGGCCCGCGTTTCGCAGTATGGGGATTTGACTGAAGGACCAGGCGCACTCTACGAGAAGCTCCGCTCTATTTTCATTCGTGAATCGACTATCACAAGCGTGCATCGGTTCCTGTCTCGGTTACCATCTGTTGAGCCTGAAATCAGTCGGCCCGAGAATCGGAATCTGCTGATCGTAACCACAAACTACGACGACCTCATGGAGCAAGCCATTGCTGCTTGCGGCCGATGCGACGTGGTCTTCTATGATCCGGAGGGTAGACCTGCTCGTTTCTGGCATAGAAAGCCGGACGGGACCACCGGCAAGATCGTAGATCCAGCCTCCTACTCGTACCCATTCCTTGAGGAGTGGCCCGTTGTTTTGAAGATTCACGGAAGCATCGATCGCTCCGATCCGGGCCGGGATGGATATGTCATCACGGAGGATCACTACATCGAGTATCTGGCGGAAGAGCCTCTGGAGAAACTGCTTCCGAGTAATTTTCTAACCAAGCTGCGCTGTAACCATTTACTCTTCCTCGGCTACAGTCTTCGTGACTGGAATCTGCGCGTGTTTTACCGTCATCTTCGTCGCAATCCGAAGCAGTCGTACAAAGGCTGGGCCGTGCTGCCTCACGCGGATGCCCTAGAGGAGCAATTTTGGCTGCGGCAGGACGTAAATACTGTGCGAGTCACACTCCGGACGTATATCGAGCGTTTGGAGCAAGAGCTCATCTCGCGCAATCTTCTGCAGCCGCAAACCGCGGGAGGCGCGGCAAGCGGTGCGTGATTACGGACCGTATAAGGGTCTCGTCCCCTTTACAGAGAAGGACAGCGAGTACTTCTTTGGACGAGATCGGGAGCGACGCGCCATCTCAGCCGCGCTACGCGGTTCGCGTCTCACTGTTTTGTATGGCGAGAGTGGGGTCGGCAAAAGCTCTGTACTGTCGGCCGGAGTTGCCGTTGACCTTTTGCAAGACCCGGATTTCGCATTGATCTTATTCCGCAGTTGGCATTTCGACCCCACGGGCGCACTTGCTGATGAGATAGCCAAGCTGACAAAAGCGAGCGGCTCCAGATCAAACGGCTCAAAATTGAGCGGAACTGAGCAGCGAAAGAGTAGGCTAAGGGCGCTGCTCGATGCGTGGGAGGAACTCGACGGGCGAACCCTTCTCATCGTGCTCGATCAATTCGAGGAGTACTTCCAATATCATTCAGACCATAAGAATGGGGATACGCTTGCGGGCCAATTACCTGACTTACTAAACCGGCCAGATGCGCCTGTAAACTTTCTTTTCTCCGTCAGAGAGGATGCCTTGAGCACGCTCGATCGCTTTAAGGGCGCGATCCCGGGCCTCTTTGACAACCTGGTTCGAGTTGAGCACCTGTCGCGCCGCGCAGCCCAAGATGCAATCACTAAACCACTGGATAAGTTTAATCGCGAAATTCGCGAAGGCCGACTGGTCAACGGGACGAGGCTGCAGGAGATTCACATGGATCCCCGGTTGGCGGCTAGGGTAGTCGATGAAGTCGTTTCCGCCCAGGATACCGAGCAGGCTGGAGTTCAGGCCTCCTATCTGCAATTGGTCATGACGCGGTGGTGGAGGCAAGAGATATCTGACAATTCGCGCGAATTTCGGGTGGCAACACTGGAGAGACTCGGCGGCATAAAGCGAATCGTCGGGCAATATCTCGAAGACACCCTTACGACGATGAGCCCGGAGCAGCAAAGGCTGGCCGCCGCCGCCTTCGAGTTCATGGTCACCCATGGCGGGCGGAAGATTGCTCAGAGTGTCTCGGAGCTTAGCAACAACGCCTCGGTGCGCGATCAGTCCACTCGAACGACACTTCAGCGAGTACCGGAAACATTGAACCAAATCGTGGACACGCTGCAGCGAGCCCGGCTCTTAGCGCCCGTGCCACCGCCTCGCGGAAGTCGCACAGGAGAAAGTTACTTCGAGTTTGCGCATGACGTCGTGGCTAAAGCCGCTTTCGAATGGCGGAACAGTTTCCAAAGAGCGCAAGAGCTCCTAAAGACTAAAAGGCGGCTGCGCCGTGCGGCGGTCACAATTGCTGCTCTCGCTGTGCTCTCAATCGGCCTGATTGTCTCGGCCGTGTGGGCATGGCTCAACGCGCGGAAGGCGACAGAAACAAGCTTGCGAGAGAAATCGGAGTCGGTGCCAACTCTTCTCGCCGTTCATCCGGCGGAGGGTCTTCTTATTGCCCTCGAAACAACGGCGGAGAGCTGGCGCAGTCTTGGCAAAGTGCCCCCGATCATTCAGGCAAACCTGAAGGACGCAGTGGAAATGTCTCGCGAGCGCGTGGTCATTCCGAGCCCAGGTGGACCGGTTGTTGGTTTGGCAATGTCTCCGGATGGGCAACTTCTGGCCTTTAACAGCGGTGATGGAAGAATTCACTTTTGGGACTTGAAGTCACAAGGAGGGCAACAAAGCTTAGCCGGTATCCCTGATCTCCCCAGCGCACAGGAATCGCAGCAATCGATTCAGGGTCCCACCTCAGTTGTGAATCCCGAAAATCCGGCCAACCCGCTTTCCATTTCGCCCGATGGCAAACTCATTCTGACTAGTTACGAAAATGGCAGACGCTTGGGATTCGCTCGCCGGGACGGCAAGAACACAAAAATCTTCGAAGCTTCGCACACGAACCGCATCGTTTCCGCATTGTTTCGTCCGGACGGAAAACGCATCGTAAGCGCCGGCGTGGACGGGGAAATTCGGATTTGGGACAACCAAGGGAAACCCTTGACTAAATCCATTTCCTTGCAGGAAGGCGCCGAGGTCTACTCCGCGTCGGTAACCGGGGAACTGATTGCATTGGCTCGCGGAAAAAAGGGTATCTCAATCCGCAACTGGGAGGGAGAGAGCGTCTGCGAATTACCAGCTTTGGCCGGAGGCGCCCTGATCTCTGTAGCGTTCAGCTCACGAACCGGCACTCTTGTCGCCGGCTCGAGCGATGGTAAAGTTGCCGTTCTGCGATCTCCGTGTAACTCGGAACCGAAGACGATGCCAGCGCACACCGCGGCGGTGACCAGCATTGCATTTCATCCCGATGGCGAGCGCTTCGCCACAGGCAGCCTGGACCACACCGTGCGTATTTGGGATATAAATGGCAGGGAGATTGGTCCCGCCCTGCTGGGGCATGAAGCCGGCGTTCAGGCCGTCGTGTTTCACCCGAGTGGAAAGTTCTTGGTCTCGGCCAGCGCGGCCCGACCGAATGAAACATTGGATAACAGCGTACGAGTTTGGGATACGGATGGAGGTCTACTGACTGCCTCTGCCAATCTCGAACAACCCGGGCTCGCTGTCGCGTTTAGCCATGATGGAGCCTTAATCGCCACAGCGACAAGCGCGAACTCACCGGTACGCCTTTGGACGACTTCTGGTTTAGCTCTGGGGCCGCCCTTAAACTTTCAGGAACCGGTTAATATTTTTGCCCTCTCGTTCAGACAAAATGATTTTTCTCTGGTGGGCGCAGGGCTGCGGAACGGGAAAGTAGTTCGGTTTACCTGGGACCTGAAGAATCCATCCCCGGTTTCACAGGAACTGCGCAAAACGGGGCCCAGCCCTCAACTTATGTTGGATCGAGGTGGGAATTCAGTTTACATCGGAGATGCGAGTGGCGCGCTTCAGCGGTGGCCCTGGGGCGAAGCGACGGCTACGCCTTTGCCGGCAAGGTTTGATGGTCCCATAGAAGCACTCGCAGTTAGCTCCGATGGTAAGGCCGTTCTTTTCGGCGCGGAAACCCGACAGATCGAGTTTTGGTTGGGCGGCAACAAGCGGTCTGTCAACCTGCCGCATCGAGTGACGGACGGCGTGGACGCCTTGGCATTTCGCGCTGACGGGCGGCAACTTGCCGTCGCTGGGCGTGATCGAACTATAGTTGTATCCGATATTACCGGCCAAGTGCGCGGACCCGCTAGTGTTCGTCACAAGAACACTGTAAGTGGGCTTGTGTTCAGTCCTGACGGTCACACGATCGCCAGTTCATCTCTGGACGGAACTGTTCGCCTGTGGGATTCAGACGCTAATCCCCTGGGCGCACCCCTGCAGGATAACGTCTCGGCGGTTCAGGCAATCGCTTTTTCGCCCGACGGCTCAAGGCTCGCGTCCGTAGGTGACGACCACCAACTTCGCATTTGGCGCTCCGACTGGCAAGCATGGTTTGAAGCCGGCTGCCGACTTGTCGCGCAACACGCTGTTTTTCGAACTCAAGAGGATCGAGCAGTAAAAATCATCTCGCAAGTTTGCGACTCGTTACGAGTTCCACAATCAATCGAAGATTTAAATTCGGATCGGGCCCTGATCGATAATACTTCCCACGTCCTGACGGCCTATCTTCAGCGCACAGGCGAGACACCGCTTCACTTAGCCTCCGGATCAGGCTTAATCGAAACGATCCAGACACTCTTGGCGCGCGGAGCCGATCCAGCCCAAAGGGACAGTTCCGGCCGCACCGCTGTGCAGTGTGCGGCCGCTGCGGGTCATCCTGAAGTGGCGAATTATCTGCTCGAAAGATTTCCGGACCTGCTTACCGCTTCGAACGCCAGCGAACCCGAGCCGTATTCGCCAATCAGGGAACAGCGTATGCCTAAAGATCCATCTCCCGAAATACGGCTCGCGCGCGCTTACGAGACCGGAAACGGTCAAGAGCAATCGCTCGATTTGGCAGCGAAGTATTACCGAGCGGCCGCTGAGAAAGGAGATGCTTTCGGCGAATATGCATACGGCTGGATGCTGTATTTTGGCACTCCGTCGCAACCGCGAAGTCTTCCTGAATCCTATCGTTGGCTATCGCGAGCCGCAGAGCAGCATCAGCCCGCAGCTCTGAATTTTCTTGCTGTCGATTTTGAAAATGGTGCTGGCGGCTTCTATCAAGATGGGGAACGCGCGGCAGCTCTCTTCCTAAGATCGACTGAGTTAGGCGATGAAGGCGCGGTCGATAACCTTTGCAATATGTATGCCGACAAGAAAGTCGAAGGAGGATCAGACCAGGACGCTGCTTCCTGGTGCACGAAAGGGGCTGCGCTGGATGAGACCATATCCATGCATCGGCTGGGATGGCTGTACTTAGAAGGTCGGGGCGTGGCACAATCTTACGGCAAGGCGGCCGAGTTGTTTCGCCGCAATGCGGAAAAGGAGAGCGGCTCTGCAGTTACGCTCGGATGGTTATACGAAACGGGTCTTGGTGTCACTCGTTCCGATGCGGAAGCCGCAAAGTGGTACCTGAGTGCCGCTAAACAAGACAATCCGCAAGGCCAAATTCGACTCGGAAGAATGTACGAAGAGGGCTCCACTGTGAATAAGTCGTTATCGCAAGCCATTTATTGGTACCGGAAAGCCGCCGACCAGAAGGATGACGAGGCTACAGCGCAGGAAGCCAAAGAAAACTTGAAGCGCTTAGGCCAGAAGGTAGATTAAGGTAGATTCATGAAAGCGCTGACCATTATTCGCTGCACGCTGCCAGTGTTTCTTTTGTTGTCATCGTGCTTGGCGGCCGATTCGGGAATTCTTGGTGAGGTAGATCTAAAAAGCGCTAACTATCAGCTGGGAGCTCAAGACTTATCGTGGCATCAAGGGAAGGAAGAAGTGCCTTTCACCCGTAGTTACAACAGCCGTTCTTTGTTCAACGGAATGTTCGGGTTCGGCTGGTGCTCCGATTTCGAGACTGTTCTCAAACCCGAGGGTAACGATACATTAGTCCTCGCTGAGTGTGGCGACGGTGGTCAGTTCAGATATCTTGCGAGCAGGACCAACCACCAAAAAGACCCTATCGAATGGACAAACCCGCTTCATGGCACTGTTCGCCGGATTGACAAAAGACTCGTGCTTACTGATGAGAAAGGCGAAATCACGGAGTTTGCGGCGAATGCACAGGATGGGCGTTTACTATCCCTGAAACCGTCTAATGGATGCAGACTCGATTTCAAATACGAAAACGGTTTATTGAGAGAAGTCCGAGCATGCGGCGCTAATTGGCTTTCATTAGGATACAGCGCAAACGGCAAGGTGAAAGAGATCCAAACGGCTGATCACCAATCGATCCGTTACCAAACCAGCGTTGATGGCGAACTGCTGACTGTAACAGGTGGCGAGCTAGGGTTGTGCCGGTATAAGTACGACGATCTACATAATCTTATCCACCTATGGCAGCCCGGCAAAAAAGGCGCGACTCCAAGAGAAGCGGATCTCAGCTACGACGTCGACAAGGACTGGATTACAAAGTTTCGATCAGGAACCTGCGAGGAACTGTACACATATACCGTCGCGCCTAGAGCAATTAACAGATATACGAGTCATGTAAAACGGCTTTGCGGTGGGGAGGTCGAGGAGGATTTCCAAATGCAGTTTCGCTACGGCTATAAGAAAGAAAATCCGGCCTTGGCGTACCTGGCCCAGAGCCTCTTGATTCAAAATACCTTCCTCCGCCGTAGTATCACCGAAGATATCGGCGATCCGAAGTTTGACACGCTCTTGCAATCCCGCACGGTGAACGGTGAGATGACTAGTTTCGAGTATGACAACCGCGGGAATCTGCTAAGAACGAGAATTTATGACAAAAAGGGCAAACTTAGCAGGACCGAATCACCTCAAGGACCAGAAACTTCGGGCGTAAACGCTCATAATTGCAATTTCTGCAGCAGTATGCGGGACCCCGTGACTGGTAAAACAGGTGAGTGACCCCTCAATACCCGTAGCACCTCAAATTGCACTCAAGGCGGAGAACTCGTTGCTTAGCGTTCATCGTCGATGCCTTCGCTTTACCAGCGCGTGCAATAAGGCCTTAGGCGGCTTGGTCGAGTGAACCGGCTATTAACGCTGAACTGCGAACCCCAATATGAAAGCGAAAAACGCATTTCAGGTTGACCCACCCCATGTGAACCATGGGCGCTCACCGGAGGACTGGCAACGGAGATTCAGCTTCTACTCGCAGGAGCCGAGGCTCAAAGGCGTCCACTAAACGATCTGGATTTCGTTGCCGCCCAGTTTGCCGACATGCCCGAAAGGCTCGCAGGACACTTCTTGGTTCGGCACGTCCACTTAGGAAATTCCGGGCCGCACTATGGCGCAGTTCGTAGATGTTGAGCAGCTGCGCGTCGACGTTTTTCGGGCTAAGGGTGCCAGCATGGCCGAGCGAGCCAGGTGGGACTACGCGTACGATCAATATCGTCCCACTGGAGGAACTCATTGCGCGACTAGCAAGAGTTTCGCTTGATGACGCTGAAGGCATCCCCACGCCGAAGAAATACGCCTTCGATTTTCTGCGGCTATCCCAATTGAGGAGGCCTTCGGAAGTGCAGGCGGCCTGGCGCGATCATCTGATCTGGGTCAATCATCGCAAACCGTGTCATCGACCGTCCTTTTGTAGATGTGAGCCATGTAGTTCACGGACTCGTTCCGAGCCAACAACGATCTTCTTATCGTTCCTGACCTTTCGAAAGACGTCAGTGAAGGAGACGGACGATACGCGCCGACGCCGACATTTCCACTGGCAGACCCGGCCGCCATTGTTTCGATCTTGGGTTATCGCTGAGCTGGGTTATCGCTGAGCTGCGGAACCAACCCATTTCCACAAAGTCGCAATCTGTAGAGCCGGTTTCCTGGGGCGCTCAGATCCTGGGAAACGCGCTAGCGGTAAACTGAGCGCACATCGGCCGGATAGGTCCGCCCTAACGGCGAAGGGTGGAGTTTGTGGGCAATTCTGACTGAAGGCGGCGCAGGAGGCCGCTCAGAATGCGCAAACACCAGAGAAAGAGGAGACCACCCAAGCGATGTCTTGCCTTACCCGATCTCGAACAGACGAAGTCTGCCGTCTTGAACAGTCTGACTTCGAAAAGCGGACAGCGAACGTACGATCATGCGATCAACGAGTTCGTCGACTGGTACTGCTCGGAACCACGACTTGCTTCGAACCGCACGGTGGTTCTGCGATACCGAATCCAGTTGGAAGCACGGCACCTCGCTCCAACAACGATCAACCTCCGCTTGGCCGCGGTGAGGCGTGTGGCGTATGAGGCGGCAGATTCCGGCTTGCTCAGTCCAGAACTTGCCGCTGGGATCCGCCGGGTCAAGGGCGTACGTCGAATCGGCGTGAGACTAGGTAACTGGCTGACTGCCGATCAGGGCCGCTCACTGCTGACGAACTCCCACGGTGATGGTCTTAGAAGCAAACGCAACTACGCCATCCTGGCTCTTCTGATCGGTTGCGGATTGAGACGCGGTGAACTCCTTGCCCTTTCGGCTGCGTCCATTCAACTCCGAGAAGACCATTGGGTGATTGTCGACCTTCTTGGAAAAGCCGGGCACATTCGAACGGTACCGATTCCACTCTGGGCAAAGGAGGCGCTCGATCGCTGGACTGAAGCAAGTGGAATCAAGGACGGCTGTCTATTTAGAGCCATCAACAAGTCAGGAAGGATCTGGGGCCAAGGCATGACGCCGAAGGTGCTTTGGGAGGTCGTCAAAAAAGCGGCAAAGGCTGCCGGCATAGACAAACTGGCGCCGCACGATCTGCGGAGGACATGTGCACGTCTTTGCCATTTGGCGGGCGGCGAGCTCGACCAAATTCAATTCCTTCTCGGTCACGTATCCATCCAGACGACGGAACATTACCTCGGCTGCAAGCAGAAGCTCCGGTTCGCTGTGAACGACAAAATCGGTATTGAACCATGAGTGCGGGGGACGGATTACCCGTCCCTTGGCCCACTACTCGCGATCTATCAAGCGAAAAGGAGTTCTGTCCGGATTGCCGACGCTCGGAGCAGCTACGGTGGTGTCCCAGAGATTTTTTTTCACTTCCGCGGAAGTCTCGCCCTGACTATTGTGCGCCGAGGCGTTTCCGATGAACGCTAGCGACGATTACTGGGCTACAGAGGCGCCTTTACGTTTTCGTATTCGTAGCGCGAGGAGTTGACGGCTTTGCCCCCATCGCTATTCGTATCCTGGCGCAGAAGCAGCCCCTTGGCTTTGGAAACCCACATCTGCATGTCGATGTTGCCCTTGGGCGTCTCGGAGTGCGAGCTGTATACGGTCGCCATCTCACCGTTTATCGGTTCATCGTTAAGAGAACGGCAGGTCTCTTTGGAATTGGCATTGTGCCGGGCCTGCTGCTCCGCCTGTTCCATATCTCTTATAGAACCGGCTAGAGTCCATTTGCCACTAATCTTCATATACATAGAACCACCGGCGTAGATAATCTCCGAGGTCAGGGTTTGGCCGCCAATTTTCGTGGTGGTGTAGACGTGAGTGGGGATGTTGTGGACCTTGCTAAAGGCGTCCGCGAGGACTTTCTCCACCGCTCTGCAATCGCCTTGCGCCGCCACAGACGAAGCGCCCATCAGCAGATACGCGATTGTGAAGCCAACAACGATGTAGAGCAATCTGGCCCGAGTCGTTTCCATGACCGGAGTTCCTCGCGCCCTATAATAGCCTATGTTCCGCGTTCGAACCCAAAAAGCGTTGAGCGACGGCAACCCGGAAATTGGGTTGTTTGTCACGACTAACTTGTGTAGATCGTGTGTGACGGCGCAGTGTAGAGCAATCCACTTGTCTGTAAAGTCGGCGACGCGCGGATTGGGATGCCTGTCTTGTTGTTCACCACCGGGAACACTCGCACGTTATACATCAAAGTGACTTTCAGCATGCACCAGCGGGCACGACCGACTTGCGCTTCCTACTACTTCCGCCCGTCGGTTTATTTTCGGAGAAATTGACTCGATGCATCCCCGCTAAACAAAAGGTGACACTTCCTAAATGCATGATTCATGCGGTCCAGAGTAATTCTGATGCGCACCGCTAAAATGCGAATGTGGCCGCCTCACTGCAACTGGATGCTATTCGAGACATTTTGGCGGCGCGGAATTTCGACCAGTTCCTAGGAACCGTTGAGAGCGCGATTCTGGAGTGCAAATCCACTCCGTACCGTCTTGACGAGATTTCACAAAAGCAGGAGCTGGCCAAAGACGTTTCGGGCATGGCAAATGCCGCGGGCGGATTCATCATCATCGGCCTCAAAACAGAAGCAAGCCCGACGCGAGCAGAAGAAGAGATTACTGAGGTGCGGCCTTTTTCGGGTGCGTTACTAAACATTCAGCAGTACGAGGACGTATTGAAACGTTGGACACATCCGGCGCTTGACGGAGCACGGGTTGAGTGGATTTCAACGAAGAATGACTCGGCGAAAGGCATCGGCGTCATAACTGTGGAGCCACAGCTTCCGGAACGCCGCCCCGTACTCGTGACCCGTACCGTTGATGAATCCGGCAAGTCCGTGGAAGTCGTCTTCGGCTTTTTCGAGCGACGGCGTACGAGCGTGGATTTCACATCAGTTGCCCGGCTCCACAGCCTGATTCACGCAGGTCTGCAATCGGAGGAAACACGGACCCGTCTCGAGACAATGCAGCAATTGCTAGAAGAGCTCGTCTCGCGATCCTTCTCAGTCCCGATGAAACCGTCCAATCCTGTTACGGAGCAGGAGTTATTCACGCGAATAGCTGCGGCATCTGAAGCGGTCGACCTCACCGACAAGCCATCGTATGCCCTCGCGGTAAGGCCGGCTGAGGCGACTGACCTACCAGCCCTTTTTCGGTCCAGGAAAGACCCAGTAGTGCAGTCACTGGAAAAGCTACCGCGATTACGAGAGAGCGGTTTTCACCTGAACGCTTCTGGCCCCGCTCGTATTGTCGACGCCAACCGAAGGCGCGTACCTGTCCAGGAGGGCGGCTTGTTGGAGCTGTGGAGAGACGGCACGCTGCTCTGCGTCGTCAGGGGCGATGAGAAATATCTCTGCTGGCCTCCGGCTCTGGTAGGTCCGCAAGCGGCCTTTCTGGCCATTAATGCGATCGCGTTGGTCGAATCCGCCTACCTGTTTATCGAGTTGGCGCGCAAAATATACGAGGGGTCGCAGCCAATCCCCGGGGAGGTGGAATTTTCAATTATTCTGCGCAACATGACCCGCCAAGCACGTTCACGGATTAAAGTGCCGGCGCGCGGCCACCTTGCGATAGTAGGGGATGAAGCGCCGGATTCGTCCCTATATTTGACGGTTCGAGCCGATGTTACAAACGACGCCCCCGAAAAAATCGCGTTCGACATGGCGGCGAAAGTGTTCGAATCATATGGCCTCGAGCATGAGAATGTTCCGTTTCAGTCGAAACCTGGCCTGATCGATATAGAGAAGCTTTCCGCGACATGAACCTGTTTTATAAGTTATCGCTTATAAGGCTTAGAATCCCAAACAATATAAAGCGCATTCTGGCTCGGTTCGAGGAACTGACTCACAAGATTTCATGACCGGAGCCGAGGTCGACTATCGGACGCGCATTGTTCATATAGGTGATGGAGTGGAATAGCTGTTGCCAGACTCAGACGAGCGGCGAAGGCTAGTCGAGGAACTGGATGGCTACATCCGACCGGTGATCGACGATCTGATTGCGCATTCATCACCCGGCTTTTTATGATTATCTGAACGTCCGCGATCAACTAAGGCCATTCGAAGCTCAGTCGTCCCGTAAGTGTCACCCTGCGGGATTTAGAACGCCAACCATAATAGGCACCGCGCCGGACGCTCAGCGCGTTTGGGAATATCATCGCCGACTCGGCTCACTGATTTCGGCATACTGGACTGAACCCCTTGGCTGAGACAAATCGCAATGAACACACTCGCCATTCGATTATTTTTTCTTCGTTGAAGTCCTGCCACATTTTAGGATGAGTGAGACTGGTGAAGCGGAGTCGGTCTCTGGTGGAGACCAACCTCGTTGCGCCGCACGTCGGATAAACACTGATAAACCGCGCAGGTTTTGCAATTCACTTGAACGAGAAGTCGGCATCTCGCGGATTTAATTCGTCGACCTGGTCCCGAATTTCGGCAAACAGGAAGTCAGCCGATTCCGGTGCCGCGCTTCTGACGCGCCAACCGGAAATAACTTCGGGTGACGTAGAGAGAGCTTACCGTCAACCCTCTCATGGAGCTCAATATTTCCGTGTCCGATGAACGCCGCGCGAAATTTAACCCAGGTCAATCATCGAATCACAACCGGATAGTATTCCCAATCATACGGGACTTGGCGCACTTCCATTTTGTACTGACCAGGTTGCAATCCTGTCAAATCAGCATTGACCTTGAACGCCGTAATCCCGCGGTCTATTTCTGCCTTTGCCGATTTGGTTAGAACCACCTGATCCGCCCCATTTCGCAGTTGAAACTCGTATTGACCGGCTCTGCTTCCGACCGGCAACTGGACCGTCAACGCTTCACGGTCTCGATTCAGGTAAAAGGGTTTCGTTTCTCCGCCCGCGGAAAGAGAGCGCGTCATCGACTCAATATCGATTGTTCGGGGGAGGTACGCGAGTTCGGCATTCTGGGGGCGCTTTGATTCGAATAAGAATCCGCGCTTGACATATACAACCGCCAAGGCCAATACGATTGCGGCAACTGCAACGCCCCAGCGGATCGATTCACGCCGGATGTTCCTCTGCCGACTGCTAGCGGCCTGAAAGCGCAGAAACTCCCCATAACATTCAGAACAATGCGTCACGTGCTGCCAAGCAGGATCAGCATCAATGGGTTCTGTTAAAGGTCGCGCCACTAAAGATCGCAAGGCGGCATCTCCAGGACATCCTTTGCGCTCGGGATTTGGGTACTTGGTGAGGATTTCTTCTTGGAATCGCCGCTGGAGTCGTTCGTATTTGGCTTTCGGCGATTCGTCAGGGGACATTACTTCCTGACATTATGGCAGTCAAGCGCAACGTATTTCGCCGCAATGACTTACAACGAGAGCCCGGCCGTTTGGGCAGCCTTACGCATATTCCTGAAGAACATCTGCGTTAGGGTATTGCGCTTTTTCCCGAACCTTTCAACATATTCGTCGGCGCTGCAGCCGCGCAACATCATCGGGACCATCTCAACAGTCTCGAGCATGCCTAACTCCGCAGCTTGTGCAACAAGCTTGTCCAGAACGTCCTTTGTTTCTGTCTCAGCCATCAGATCGAATTTATCGCGAAGCCGGTCAACGGTGTCGGAGAAGAGCTCGACGTCGTAGCCGGTACGCGCTCGGCGCCCTCCGGCTCTTGCGTCCTCAGCGTGCCATTTCGCGCGTTTAAGGACGACAAGCTCTGGATTGGTCCCCAGGTCTGAGCCTCGGCTGCGCCAAATGGAGTGAACAGCGCTCTCCGTGATCTCTGAAACCCTACACACGTCATTGAGAACTCTGCGGGTCATGCGGCGCAATTGATCGGCGACCGGGGCAACTCCGAGTTCAAACCAAGCCGGATGGATCTGGTTTCCGCTAGCGTCCGTATCGCAGATGCAGATCGGTACAACGGACTGATGTAGCTTTTCGTCGTAGTCGAACGGGATTGTTATGACCGGCATGCGTTTCTACAACTACAACAACAAACTTCCAGAGGCGTGTCACCGAGACGCCCTGTGGCGACCTACGGAGTAGAGGAATGGAATATTCCCCTAATGCCTCGCAATATAGCACAAAACTTAGATAATGCAATTCCAATTCTTGCTACATCTGTCGAGCCGCATTTTGCCCGCCTTGAGGCGAAGCTGAAACGAGAGTTGGGTGAAACGGTCCTCCAACTCCTGGCCGCCCGAGACACCGAAGATATCGTTCTAAACCCCGATTCATCACTCTGGGCAAAACGCATGAGCAAGGATTTTGAGCGAGTTGGCGCCATGGCACCGGCGCAAGCGGCGAGCGTACTGAATACGATTGCCGCCTGGAAGGGAACGGTCATGAACCATGATCGGCCCGTCCTGGAAACCGAACTCCCGCTCGATGGCAGCCGATTTGAGGGAATTGTCTCGCCGGTCGTTCGTAACCCAGTTTTTGCAATTCGGCTGCGCCCCAAACGGATATTCACATTGGCAGATTACGAGAGCACCGGCATTCTTACAGGAAAAGATGACGCTCGGAATCGAACCTGCGCGCGGATGTCCTTCGCGAAAGCACTGCGTGGAGTCGATCATGCCGATGTGATCCGCGCAGCCATTGAGGCTCGGAAAAATATCCTTGTGGTCGGCGCGACTGGCTCGGGAAAGACCACTCTCGTCAATGCCATCTTGGACGAACTCTCCCGGATTGCCCCTGACGATCGAGTCATCTCCATTGAGGACACCACAGAGCTTCAGTGCTCCGTTTCAAATTACGTCGATCTGCGCGCCGTGGGAGAGCTTTCGATGTTGGATTGCCTTCGGGCGTGCATGCGTTTGAAGCCGACGCGCATTGTCGTTGGAGAGGTGCGCGGAGCGGAAGCCCACACTATGCTGAAGGCCTGGAATACGGGGCATCCCGGCGGTGCGGCGACCGTTCACGCCAATGACGCCTTGAGCGGGTTGATTCGCATGGAGAGTCTTGTAGCCGAGGCAACGAGCGCTCCACAGCAAACACTCATTGCTGAAGCCATAGATCTAGTCGTCTTCGTTGATCAGGAGGCAGGCCTGCAAGCCGGCCGCAAGGTGAGGGAAGTCATGGTTGTTTCCGGCTATGGCGATGGCCGTTATGAAGTTGAATATGTCTGAACCAAATGGAGGTGTTGTGAATAGTTTTAGATTCCGTTTAAGCAAGCTTGCTGCTCGTGCCATACACGGACGAACCGCGCTTCTCTTGCTCCTGGCGTACGCGTTTGCTGCCCACGCAAATGCTGCGCCTGCGGGAGCATTGCCGTGGGAACGGCCGATGACAGCGATTGCGACCTCATTGACAGGCCCGGTCGCCTACGCAATCGGCCTCATCGGCATTGCCATTGCTGGTGGGGCGATGCTGTGGGGCGGCGAACTGACTGAGTTTGGCCGTCGCGCTTGCATGATCGGCTTGGTTGTTTCCGTTCTCGTGTTTGCCGCGCCGATGCTGGCTAGTGCTTTCGGTGTTGCTGCTGCGGTGGTCTAGATCATGGATGTGGCAGATAAACCCCGAGAGGTCGTCATCCATCAGTCGGCAAACCGGCCCAATCTCCTACTAGGCGGTGACCGCGAGCTCGTGCTGGTCACGATGATGATTGCCGTCGGGTTGGCGTTCAGCTTAGCAACGCTCTGGGGAATCGGCTTGGCTGTCCTGTTTTGGATCGCCTCGATTGCGATCTTGCAGCGTATGGGCAAGACCGATCCCCTCCTCCGTCACGTATATTTACGCCACATTCGATATCTGTCGTTCTATCCGGCAAAAAGCGGGTTGCACGCGCCTAGTCCAGAAACGCCACGGAGCTGGCGTTAGGCATTATGCACATCAGTCAACATCGAACGAGGGCTCGTGGAATTGCGGACCTGCTGTTGCCGTTCGCTCTAATCGAAGACGGGATACTTCTTCAGCAGGATGGTTCACTGCTTGTCGCGTGGTCCTTTCGTGGTCCTGACATGCACTCGGCAACCCACGCTGAAATGCATGCACTCGCTGCCCGGCTCAACGCCATCTTGCGCCTCGGCAGTGGTTGGATGATCCACACGGATCTGATCCGTTCCCGAGCCCCCGGTTACCCAATTGAAGGCGACTTTCCGGACACGGTCACGCGGATCATCGAGGATGAGCGGCGGCAACAATTCATGGAGGAAGACAGCCATTACGAGAGCGAGCACTATCTCGCACTCACGTATCTTCCGCCGATTGAATCCGAGGAACGAATCAGGGGCTGGATGTTCGAAGGCCGGACCGGTACTAGTTCCGGTGTTGCGCACCTGGTGCTAGAACGGTTCAGGTCGAAAATAGATCTGTTTGAGAACGTCTTTGCCTCGCTGTTTCGGGTGGAGCGCCTAAAGCGGCTCGATCTCGTTGACGATTTCGGATTTCCGCAATCGCACGACCGGCTGTTGCGCTACTTCCGCCGATGCATAGCAGGAGACGATTATCCGTTCGCGTTACCTGGGATTCCCGTCTATCTGAACGAAGTTCTCGCTGCGGACGATTTCTGCGCCGGGGTCGAACCTCGAATTGGGCGGAAGCATGTCCGGGTCATTGCTTTGGACGGCTTTCCGAGAACGAGCTTCCCAGGCATTCTCGGCGAGATCGATTCACTCGCGATGGAATACCGCTGGAGTACGCGGGCAATCCTTCTCGATCCCGAAGAGGCCGGCAGCATCCTTGACAAGAACCGCAGGAAATGGCGCTCCAGGATTCGCGGATTCAAAGATCAAATACTCCGAAGCCAGAGTGGGGCCGTCAACCTCTATGCCCAGATGATGGCCGAAGATGCCGAGCAAGCGATGGGAGTGGCCGCTTCCGGCGATGTTCAATTTGCCCAGTACACCAGCAACATCATCTGCCTCGACGAGAATGTGGACCGGCTCGCGGAAAACGTTCGCACGGTCATGAAGCGAATCCAAAACCTAGGTTTCTCCTGCCGGTTGGAAACAGTGAACGCGGTCGAGGCCTGGCGAGGCAGTCTCCCGGGTGATGGTTATCGGAACGTTCGCCGGGTCCTGCTTCACACGCTTAACTTGGCCGACCTGCTTCCCATCACGTCGGTTTGGGCCGGCGAACGCCAGAATCCGTCTCGACTGATGCCAAAGAATAGCCCACCGCTTCTTTTCGGAGCCACGACGGGTGCAACTCCATTCCGCGTTAACCTGCACGTGTCCGAGCTGGGGCACACGCTTATGTGCGGACCATCCGGTGCCGGAAAATCAACTGCTCTGGGATTGATTGCAGCGCAGTGGTTTCGGTATCCGCGCGCCCAGGTATTCGCCTTTGACAAAGGGCACTCATTATTCGTACTGACCAAAGCTGCCGAGGGTGAGTTCTACGATTTGGCCGGAGAAAACACCGACCTGGCGTTCTGCCCGTTGCGAGATATTGATTCCGATGCGGATCTGACCTGGGCGATTGCCTGGCTGGAAGACTTATGCACCTTAAATGGTCTCGTCGTTACTCCAAAGCATCGGAATGCGCTGACTGCCGCATTGCAGCAGCTTCGTCTCTCGCCGTCTCGTACTCTCACAGAACTCAGCGCCAATGTTCAGGAATTGGAGGTTAGGGAGGCACTGCAGTTCTATACGCTGGCCGGTCCTTTGGGCCATCTTTTGGACGCTGACGAAGACCTGCTCAGTGATGGCCGGTTCCTAACCTTTGAGACGGAAAGCTTGCTCCAGCTCGATGACAAAGCGGTGATTCCGGTCCTGCTGTACCTGTTTCGCCGGATCGAGAAACGCCTGGACGGCGCGCCGACACTGGTGACACTTGACGAAGCGTGGGCCTATCTCCGGCATCCTGTGTTTCGGGAACGGCTGCGCGACTGGCTGAAGACGCTCCGGCGCATGAACGGAATCGTGCTGCTCGCAACCCAGAATCTAAGCGATATCTGCAAGTCGGAAATCAGCGACGTGATCCTGGAGATGTGCCCGACAAAGATCCTGCTGCCGAATGCTGAAGCAAAAAATCCTGCCTCGAAGGATTTCTATGACCGGATCGGATTGAATTCGCGCGAGCTCGAAATTGTTCAAA
>CAVTRH010000007.1:0-8863 GCA_963736985.1 uncultured Acidobacteriaceae bacterium | reverse complement strand
AGTCACGGAAAAGAAACTGGAGCAGCTCGGTATTCAGACTGTGGGGCATCTGCGAGGTTTGGACCTAGCGGCACTCGAAGCGCACTTCGGCCGATACGGGATGCGTCTCTTCGAGCTGGCTCGCGGCATTGATCATAGTGAAGTCGTTCCCAATCGGCCCACCAAATCCATATCTGCCGAAGACACGTTTGAGAACGATGTCCTCTTGGCGGAAACGGAACCAATGATACGCCGCCTGGCGGAACAGGTTTGGGCGGCTTCCCGGAAGGAATCGCGGATTGCCCGCACGGTCGTTCTCAAGCTGAAGACCAGCGACTTCAGCATTCTCACCCGGAGCTGTACACCGTGCTCGCCACCGGCTTCATGCGAGGCAGTCACCAACATTGCGCTATCACTTCGGGAGCGGGTAGGTCTCGATCGCAAGCAGTATTTTCGTTTGATTGGTGTGGGCCTCAGCAATTTCCGCGACCCAGACGATTCACACGAACAATCAGCTCTTTTCGAGTGATTTGTACCCGTACCCGCGCATTAGGGAAAGGGTTAGCTCTCGTTGGGTACGGGTCTTTGACCGGTCGATCTGACACTGCAGAGCCGATTCTAAGCCAGCTCCGAAGAGACACACCAATGTGACCGTCAAGCAATTGATGAATTGGCCGCGACTAACGTTTGAAGAGGCCCAGGATCGCATCCAGCGGGGTGCAATTCAAAACGGCCGTTTTCCCTATCCCGGCGCGGCGCGCTTGCTCGATTCCGTACCGAATAGTGGCAAATTCCCACACACTGTGGGCATCGGTTGAAATTGCGATCTTCACGCCCGTCTGGCGGGCGAGCCGGGCATTTTCGGCCGATAGATCGAGGCGGTCTGGGCTCGAATTTATCTCGAAAAAGCAGCCGTTGCGCTTCGCCTGGAGAATGATGCGTTCAATGTCAATGTCGTAGCCGGGACGCTTCAACAGAAGTCGACCCGTCGCATGCCCCAGAACGTGGAAGTAACGGTTGTCCATCGCCCGAAGGATACGCTCGGTCTGCTGCGTTCGTCCTAAAGCAAACCGAGAATGAACCGAGCAGACCGTGTAATCGAGTTCCCGTAATAAGTCATCGGGATAGTCGAGCGCACCGTCGGAGAGAATATCGACTTCGGCCGATTTCAGGACCCGAATACCATTCAGGCGGCTATTCAATTTGTCGATGAAACGAATCTGCTTCCAAAGGTCCTCGACGGAGACGCCGTGCGCGATCTTCAGGCTCTGAGAATGGTCGGTGATTCCTAGATATTCATAGCCGTAATCGCGCGCGGCCGCCGCCATTTGCTCGATAGAGTGTGCCCCATCACTCGAGGTCGAGTGTGCGTGAAGGTCACCACGGATGTCTTTTGCGGTCACGAGGACAGGCAAGGCATCTTGGGCCGCCAGACTCACCTCATCATGACCCTCCCGAAGCTCCGGCGCGATAAAGGACAACCCGAATTCACGATAAAGATGCTTCTCTGTGGGAAATGGACCCTTCGACTGCAACGATTCGAGGTCTCCTGTCATTCTGGCGAGCTTGCGCAAATGCGCTTTACTCCCGGTGGATCGAATCAGAGAAAGCCCCCAATTCTCCTTTGTTGCGCGATCGATACGCAATCGAACGCCGGAAGACAGCGCATATGAAGCGGTGTTCTTGTTTGCGCTTAAAAGTGGGGTACGTCCGCCGTAGCGCTCGAGCTTGGCGACGAGCGCCGCGAAATCTTCTACGTCGACGATAAACGCTAATTCCTCGATGATTTCTACGCAGCGTCTGTAATCTCCCACGGCCTCGGCAGCCCGCGCGCTGCACCTGTTCAGCAGAAATTCCTCTACCGCGTTTCGAAGATCGTGAGCCTTGTACAACAAAATGGCGTGCGTCTCCGTTAAACCTTGCCGGATATGTTGTGCCGTCCGAATCCCGACAGTTTTTTCCAGTTCGCCATTTTCGAGTTTTTCGCGCAGTGCATCGATCGAAGAGATGCCGAGCTTCTTATAAGCGCGAAGAACGCGTTTCGGATCGAGGCGCGAGTAGTCACCCAAACTGGCGAGTTCGGGCGGCGCCTGCGATCGTAACTTTTCGAGTTTGCCCAGCGTGCCTGTCCTGACGATTTCCTGGATGGCGCCGCTGATCGCCTCGCCGATACCGGCGTAAGTTGTCAAATCCAACTCGTCGCGTACAAGCTCCTCGACGCTTTCCGAGAGCGTTCGGATTTTGGCTGCGGCTCTTTGGTATGCCTTGACTTTGTACGGATTCTCCCTTTGCGCCGAAAGCAATTGCGCGAGGCTTGCCAGGCGATCCGCAATCTCGGCGTTGCTCAAGCGATGCGCGTTATCCGGCATTGCGATCCCGCTTGCTCACGCGCGCCGCTCAGTTTTCGGCAGGTAGCGTTTGCGGCGGGACCGGCGACCTGGCTCGCTTGCTATTTGCCCGCTTCAATACGTCCTTGATGGTAAATTGATCCGCGGATTGCAAGTTTTTCAATTCGTTCCACTCGATTGGCAGCGCAACCGGTGCGCCTGGCCTCGCCCGGACTCCGTAATCGGCGATGGCGGTAGCGGTATAGTCGTTGCGGAAATAATCGATGAAGATCTTACCCGTTCGCTTCGCCTTGCTCATCGTGGCGATATAGGCGTCCGGTTCGGCGGCCACCATCTCGTTAGCCAAAGAGCCGGCAAAAGACTTTACGGCGGCCCATTTGTCTTTACCGGCAAGTGGAACGGTGACGTGCAATCCTTTACCGCCCGTGCACTTGAGTGTCGAATGCAATCCCCTATGCTCTAAGCGTTGCTTCAAGTCCTGGGCTGCCAACTTCAGCGCCTCAAACGGAACTTCGGGAGCCGGATCAAGATCGAAAATCATTCGATCGGGATAATCGATTGCATCCACAGGCGCTCCCCACGGGTGAAGTTCAATCCCTCCCATCTGGACGATTTCCAGCAGTCCTTTTTCATCCTCGATGTAAAGGTATTCATAGGTTTTGCCTTTGTTTTTGAACTCGAAGGTTTTAACGTGGGCGCCCAAACCCCGGCCGGGGTTCCTCTGAAAAAAACATTGTCTATCGATCCCGGACGGGCAGCGCAACAGGCTCAAAGGGCGCCGTTCGATTTGCGGCAGGATCCAAGAAGCTACGCCGGCATAGTATTCGGCCAGCTCGCCTTTGGTGATGTGTCCGGTCTCGGAAATCACGCGGCCGGGATGAGTAATGGAGATGCCGCCGAGCACTAGGCTTTCCGCTTCTTTCTTTCCTATCGCGGACTTGGTCGTGGTGGATGTTCGCATTGGCTGCTCCTTGTTGACTTGCGAGGCATCTTTGTCTTCTCGCAAGCCCTGGAAAGATGGATGCCGAATGCGGCCGTCTCCAGTCCACTCCGTGAACGCAACCTCGCAAAGCAGTACCGGCTCAACCCAATGGACCGCGCGCCATTCGCCAGCAGCGAGTCCGACCGTTTCGCCGCGGCCCAGAACCGGCGTCTTCACTCCGATCTTCGCGAAGCGCCCCGCTAGCTCACGAGCACTCTGCATGGAGAAACCTGTGCCGACTTTACCGGCGTACTGCAGCACGCCATTCTTCTTATAGGCCAAGTACAGCGCCCCTAGTGCTCGCTCGCCCTTGCGTGCATCACTGAAGCCAACGATGATGAATTCCTGGCGCCGAGAGCATTTGATCTTCAGCCAACTCCTTTGGCGTCCCGCTACGTATGGCGCATTAGCTTGCTTGGAAAGAATCCCTTCGAGGCCAGTTTCGCAGGCTTTGGCGAACATCTCCGCACCTTGACCGAGTACGTGGCCGCTATAGCGAAGCGGCGATTTGTTGCTCTTAAGGAGAGTTTGTAATCGCTCTTTGCGTTCCAGAAGAGGTTTTTGGGTGAAATCCGTGCCATCGATATGTAAAAGATCGAAGACATAAGCCCCAATACTGTCGCGGTTGCCTGCTTCGCCAAGCGCCGCCTGCAAAGACTGGAAGCTGCTTTTGCCATCCTCATCGAGCACTACGGCTTCCATGTCCAGGACTGCGTTCTGGACGGGCAGTTTCTCGATAGCTGCAGACAAGGACGGGAAATGATTTGTCCAGTCCTTGCCGTTGCGGGTGAGGAGCCGTGATGCGCCGCCCGATACGTACCCCAGAAGTCGATAGCCATCGAATTTAATTTCATGCAGCCATTGAGCGCCCTCGGGTGGCGCGTCTACCGGCGTGGCAAGCTGCACCTCAGAATAGCGCTTCATCAACGCGTTCAAGCCATTCGCAGAAACTTCTTTTGTATCTTTGGGCCGCGGCATCCTCTTCCTTAATTAGTAGCCATTTGTCGCGCTGGACGCAGTGGCGCATGCGAAACAGATTCCAGGGACCTCGCAGACGCGCACCTCGCGGCGTGAACTGCAGTTGGCTACGGGATTTTCTTCTACCTCTACTGCTAACCTCTTGTCGGCCGCACTTCGGCTTGCGCCCTTGCTGACTGCCCAGCTCGGTAAGATGCCGTCTAATTCGAGCCGGAAGTCACACTGAAGACGCCTTGCGTCACCTTTTTGATCGGGCAGGAGAGTCTTCCTTTACTGGCCTGAACACGGCCCCCTGGGGGCTCGGCTACCCTTTGGAAATCCCGTTTGCGGCCATGCTCTTCGAGCGGCATCTAACCCCGCTATACCATAAGCCCGCGTCCAGGCTCTTCCGCCGTCGAGCCGCCTAACTTCCGAGTCTTGGACAAGCTTCGCCCTAATCATGCAGTCACCACATTTTCGATTCGAGGTCGATGCGCCAACCGGATTACCGGCCTGAAGACTACCTATCGAGATACGCGATTATGGCGGAACTCTGCGACGTTCGCTGGCCCTCGTGCGGATCGCGACTCTTAAATAAAAACGGTTGCCGTGGGCGCGATCAACCCAGACGGCAGGTCACGAGACTCGCGATTGCTGCACCTCGGCCAAGGTCGGGTTGAATCGCGAGTTCTAGCATAGACACGGCGTTCAAGTCGATTCGAATAATCTTCAAATTCGGTTGTCGAGCCAGCAGGGCTAAAATTCCATTGCTGGCGTACAATTTCTTTCGGCGGCGCACCCGCTGCAGACGACCATCGAAGTGTGAACTCCTGCGTTCCGCTCCGACTCCGTTTCATGGAACCTAAGTTGAATGCGATGCAGCGATATAGGTTCATCAAAGATAATCCGGATCTGCTGTTCACCTTTCTGAGAAGCTCGCCAGCCAGGCCCGCGGTTTGGACCGAACGCAGATTCAATGGGAAAGCTGGGATCTTCTGACGTCACTTCCACCGTCGCGATTTGATCAAGATGAAGCCAGCCTTGGTCCGATTCGCCACGTTGCGGGTCAGGGCCCGCCCCCACTATCCTCTTCCGCATAGCACTATTTTTACCCAGCACAACGCATCTAGGCAGACTTGCATCGCAGTTGCGATGCAAACAGGCATACTATGCAGATGAGCGTGCGCAAAATCGTGCACATCGACATGGACGCGTTTTATGCGTCCGTGGAGCAGCGCGATGACCCGCGGCTGCGCGGTAAGCCCGTCATTGTGGCCAGGCGCGGCAAGCGTTCTGTGGTTTGCGCCGCATCATATGAAGCCAGGCGGTTCGGGGTACGCTCAGCCATGCCCGCAACTCGTGCTGAACGCCTGTGCCCCGATGCCGTCTTCGTGGCGCCGGATTTTTCGCGATATCGGGCCGTCTCGCGCATGGCACACGAGATCTTTCGGCGGCACACAGATTTGATCGAGCCGCTATCGCTTGACGAAGCGTACCTCGACGTCACTGAGAACAAGACCGGGCTGCCGACCGCTACGCGTCTAGCGCGCGCCATTCGCGAGCAGATTCGTCAGGAGCTGCAGTTGACGGCTTCAGCCGGCGTAGCGCCAAACAAGTTCTTGGCGAAGATCGCATCTGATTGGCGTAAACCGGACGGTCTCTTTGTCATTCAGCCTGACGATGTGGATGTATTTTTGTCGCCGTTGCCGGTTTCACGCCTGCCTGGGGTCGGCAAAGTCACGGAAAATAAACTGGAGCAGCTCGGTATTCAGGCTGTGGGGCATCTGCGAGGTTTGGACCTACCGGCGCTCGAAGCGCACTTCGGCCGATACGGCATGCGTCTCTTCGAGCTGGCTCGCGGCATTGATCGTAGTGAAGTTGTTCCTAATCGGCCCACCAAATCCATATCTGCCGAAGACACGTTTGAGAACGATGTCCTCTTGGCGGAAACGGAACCAATGATACGCCGCCTGGCGGAACAGGTTTGGGCGGCTTCCCGGAAGGAATCGCGGATTGCCCGCACGGTCGTTCTCAAGCTGAAGACCAGCGACTTTAGCATTCTGACCCGGAGCTGCACACCGTACTCGCCACCGGCTTCGTGCGAGGCAGTCACCAACATTGCGCTATCACTTCGGGAGCGGGTAGGTCTCGATCGCAAGCAGTATTTTCGTTTGATTGGTGTGGGCCTCAGCCATTTCCGTGACCCAGACGATTCACACGAACAATCAGCTCTTTTCGAGTGATTTGTACCCGTACCCGCGCATTAGGAAAAGGTTTAGCTCTCGTTGGGTACGGGTGGTCTTTGACCGGTCGATCTGACACTGCAGACACATATCTACAATCACGGTGCCATCGGGCTTCTCGTAAGCGGTCCACCAGTTCTGCTCGGCTTCCTCGCGCGGAACAGAAACGAGTGTCACCTTCGAGTTTCGCGGTAGCGGCTGATGACAGACAACACAGTGTTGTGGTTCCCTGCTCATGCTTCTATCATGAATAATCTCTGACGGTGAACGCTAGGACCGTCAATTTCAGTATTACGCCGACGAGCTCTCCTGCCGCAGTGAAAATAGGCGGTAGCGCAACCTGACTAGCGCTGTTCATGGTCACTGTGACCTCGATGCAGAGCGATCCTCACGTGCTTGAAGCCATCTTGCTCCTGATATTTCGCGTTCTTCTCAGCGCCTCGAATCTTCTCTTCGCCTTGACGTCGTTTCCATGTACGTGCCGCAAGGAATAGGCCACGCGCTCATCTTCCGTTCGAACCTGAAACCGGAGAGAATCGCCTTCAAGGATGCCGCCATCTAGGATAACGGAAATGCCGAATTTTCGGTCCGTCGCACCCTAAGGTCGATTATTCCCCACAAAAACGCTCTCCTGTCCGCTGATATTGAAACGTGCCCTTAGAATCTCGTCGCGATGCGATTTAGCGGCCGTACTCCGACGTCGCGGAACTCATCTCTGTGCTATGCACGAGGGCCAAACCGCTGAGATGACCTCGTAATCTCAAGAGCAAGTCGCCTAAAGTCTACCTCGACGCCCAATTCGGTCCGCCAACTCTTCAGGGCAGTTGAATTGAACGTTTGGCCGGATTGCGGCGTGGTTGCCAATTGGTTGCTAAAATTCGGCAAAAAGCGGCTCGAAGCAACGGTTCTGGCGTCTTGCTGACGATCGAACTATGAGGAGGCGGCCGGTATACGAGCCACCCGGACTGTCAAACTCCACGCCACCTCGTGACCTTCTCTTGCGAGCTTGGCCCATTTTGAAGCTTTGGATGCGTTCTGCTCAAGCCAGAAATGACCTTCACGATCGGTGAAGGACCTTAACCGCGAATGGCCCAAATGCTCAGTCCACGTTTTAATGTCCCTCAAGTCCGGCATAACGGCTAACAGACATTGTGCCCACAATACATTGACAGCCGACGCAAGGGACTTGCGTCCGATCCCGGAACGCGCGGTCCAGAATCAACATCGAGAGCATCGGTTCGCGGGTTGAGAATGGTCAGTATGGCCGCACTCACGAGTGGAAACCTCAATCCTGCAACGACTGTTTATCAGCAACCGTTTGTTCCTTTAGGCGAACTAAGCTCTACGGTATTGCTCAATGTCGTTCAGGCATGTCTTCACAGAAGTGCGTCCGAGTGGATGTTTTTTCGCGAGCTGCGAGTCGGGACGGGGTTCCACGGCAGTGCAGCGCAGCGCCTCGACGCATTCGCGCTAAATTGCTTGCCGCACACTTCCATGAGGCGCGTGTGCTACGAAGTAAAGACTTCGCGAGCAAACTTTTTGTGCGAAATAAAGCAGCCATTGAAGCGCCGCATTGGGCTACGCTATTCGAACGAATTCTATTTCGTAACGCCTGCTGGGCTGTTGAACGCCTCCGAACTTCCCATCGAATGCGGCCTGATTGAGATCGGAACCTTTACTCAAGATGAACGCTTCCTCGCGCATGCCGAATCCGGCACATTGGTCCAGTTTGAGCCGAACCATGAAACCTATTGTCGAGTGAGCGTTCCAGCTCCGTGGCGAGAGACGCCAGGCCCGACGTGGCAGTTCGTTGCGGGCATGCTGCGGAACCAGCAGAAGGCTTTTCAGGGCCGGCCACCAAAACCGCCAAATCAACACCGTTTGCCCTTCACCGATTGAACGCCTGGCTGATTCGAGGAGCGGACATGTCCAAAAAGACTGCCGAGAGTTCCACAGCCGCTCGTGCCCTTCCCAGCACTGAAAAAGCGACCTCAAAATCTACTACGCAGCTGCCCGCGGCCGAGTTACTGAGCTTTCTGAAGCAAACTCGCGGGGTTGGGACGTGGACAGAAAGGGATTTGGCGAAGGCACTGAAGATTGGCTTGGCAGAGGCAAAGGAAGCGATTGCAGTACTTCAGCTCCAGGGCTATATAGAACCCGCGGGCCATACCGGAAAGTGGAGGATAACTGAAGAGGGCGAGCTAGTCGCCGGCGCGAAGTCGCCGCGATTCACGCGCGGAAGCGTTGAAGATGCACTCGCCGGCCTGCGCGATCGAATCAAAGCTGTAAGTGACGACCCGAATGCTCCGTACAGAATTCCGAAGCGGTTGCGTTCGGGGATTTTCTTGGCGATG
>CAVTRH010000006.1:0-48672 GCA_963736985.1 uncultured Acidobacteriaceae bacterium | reverse complement strand
CCACGCCCCACTCGCAAAACCCTGTCGTGTGCTGGCATCCAGTGCCTCACCCTGTCATTGATCAGGTATTGCCAGGCCGACCTGTGCCGAACCGGCGCTTAGCTTCCGCGATAACTTCGGCGGACGAGTAGTCGGTGTCGTCCTTGGGGCGAGCTCGCAGCTCCCTGAAGACGGCCAGCTCTTCTTTCGGCGGTATCCAACGCTCGATCTCGTCCGTTGCGATACCCACATGCTCCTCAAATCTCAGCTCCGACCCGTCCTCGACGCCCCAAACGGCCAGCTCAAGCTCTGCTACTCCCCTAAACACGTGCCGTACGAGATTGCCTGCCGGGTTGTTGTATGATGTTTCCGCTTTCTTTCCGAGGTGCACAGATTTTTCATAGGCCTCAGCTGGGGAGTCGGCGCGTACCAGAGTCAAGTTGCGGTGAACAACATTTCGTGTCGTGCCAGTGATCGTGATTTCCATCACCAGCTCAGCCAAATACCATTGAGGCTCTATTGACATAAAATAGGTCCTAACATCAGTTTGTACGGCAATTCTGCTTCCACGTTGCCTTCGTGTCGTTGAACAACTTGCTGTTCCCCGTCCTCCGCGCCCAGCCCGCCAACTTCCTCAGGGCGGTGCAGAGGTCGTCTCCCGGAAACATCTCGGCGGCGAGATCCTTTGTGTAGTCGTGGGCAACGTTCTGCTTGCCGCCCTTCGCCATCAACGTGATAGTCGGCTTCTGGATAATGAACTTCGGCCCCGTGTACTGCCAACTGCCAGTCGGCTGAAAGACACCTTTATTCATTTCCTCGGTCAGAACCCAGCCACCGAGCAGCGCACCGGCGGCAACGGCTGCGCCCAAACAAACAGGATCAGTGGCACATACGAAGCCTGGCAGCGCGGCAGGGCTCACAGACAGAACCCAAGGATTCGGCATCAGGTTCCACGGCCCCGGCACACTCATTCCCGGCGGTAGTCCCAAATTCTCGCCGCCTGGGAACGAGCCTGGAGGGAAGGGCGCGTCTATTGGCGTCAGCCCGCCAGTCGAGGTCGGCGCGGAAGAAGGGGGCCTGCCGGGATTGCGGCCGACCGAAATGGGCGGAATGATCGGGATCGAGACGCCGCAAGGAGGGAATGGATCGTCAGACGACGGATCAAACGAGTCCACCCCACAGGGGTCTCCGCCAACGCCGTCCCACGGATCGGAAGGGATTAGTAACATCCCGCTCGGATCTGTGAATGCCAACGGATTATTCCGCACATACGCATACGCGTTCCAGGTTTGTGGATCGGTCGGATCGGCGCCCGCGTTGCCGGGATCGGCGCTCAGAAACCGCATCAACGGAGCCGTGAAGTAGCGCGCGTTGAAGAAGTCATTCAATGTCTCCGTATCGCGCACTTGGCCGGTGAATTTTTGGTCGACATTATCCATGTACGGACCAAATTGCGAGCCGCGGCCGGCTGTGCCGGCCGGGATCTCGTCGCCGAACGGAAGATAATCGTGCCGCGCCATTACACTTGCGTTCTGGTCCGTCACCAGCCTCGGCGTCCCGAGATAATCGTATGACAAGTAGCAGGTCGTGCATGGGCTCGCCGTGGCGTTTTCAATGACAGCCGTCTGCCCGTTGAAAGGAATATAATCTTTCGACCAGGTGGTCGCGGGCGAATATTCTTCCGCTAATCGCCCGAAGGCGTCGTAGACGTAAACGGTCGACTGACTGCCTGCGACTTTCTCGACCCGTTCACCGAGACCGTCGTAATAATAGCTGGCGCTCAGGTTACCCGAAGTGTCCACGTACGTCACGCGGTTCTCCGCGTCGTAGGTGAAGCTGTAATTCGGAGGCAGGGTGGTGATGTTCCCCGCCGCATCGTAGGGCTGATTGTCACCAACCTGATTCTTCGTGTTGTACACGTTCCAGGCCGGGGTCGAAACACCCCAGCCGATGCCGGTCACCGAAGGCACCCAGGCGTTGCCGTATTGGTCGTATGCGAACGTGCGGCTCCAGTTAGTCGTGCTTCCCGTCATATCGGTTGCACCTGACAACCGGTTCAGGGCGTCGTAGGTGTAAGTTTGGCTGTAAGATGTCAGCGAGTTCCAGGGCACGGAATTTCCGATCAGCTCGCTTGCCGCTAGCACGCTTCCATTATTGTTCGTCGTTCCATAGTTGAACGCAAAATAATATATGAAATTGTTGGGATTGTTATTCACAGCGGCCCAGGTCTGGTTCTCCTGCAGCCGGCTATTGTAGGTGGATACTGGCCATATCGAATTGCCGTAAGTATAGGAGCTGGGTGCCCCGTGCGGGAAATAGGTCAGGTTCGAAACATAATTGGTTTGCGTTCCATTTCGCGTTCCCGCTACGAAGTTCGGCCGGTTTGCGTAATCGTATAGCGTTGTGATTACCCGCCCGGAGGGGTAGTTCTCCTGCGTCAGCGCGCCCGCCAGATTGTAATAGTAACTGAAATTGTAAGTCCCGCCGCCGGTGATCTCCGTGCTCGCCGTCACCTGCCCTAAAGGCGAGATCGACACGCAATTGATAGTCGCGGTTCCATTCGACACGCTCGTCAGGTGGCCCCAGGAGTAACCCGCGCCTGCCGCATCATAGCCGAACGTCCGCCACTGCGTCTGGTCGCTGTAATCAATCTGCGTTGGACGGTTCAGCGCATCGTAGCCTTTGCCATCGCACGTGCCTCCGGAGAGGTTCCCGTAGCACTCGACAATTCCGCGTGCGTCCGTCCGGGTCGACAGGTTCCCCACGTTGTCGTAGCTGTAGCTGATGGTGCCCATCTCCGGCTGCGTGCTCGATGTCAAGCGTCCTAAAGAATCATAGCGGAAAGTCCGGGTTTCCGAGCCTTGCGTCACTTTCTGCAGCGTGTCGTTGGCGGCAACGGTGTAATAGGTGGTATAGCCCAGACCACCGGGATTCTCTATGACTTGGCTGGTACGCCCCAGTCCGTCGACGATATGCCAGCGCGTCACGCCGGCCTCATCGCTCTCCATATGCAAATCGCCCGAATAGGCAAACGCTATCCCCGAGCCGTCCGGTTTTATTATGCTCAATTGCCGTCCCAGTCCGTCGTAGTGATAGGTGGTGCTATAGTTCAGGCCGTCTCCGGGACGCGACGGGTTAGTGGTGGCCGATATCCGGCCCAGAGCGTCGTAGCTCTGGGTGGCCGCGATATATTGTGTTGCGTTCTCGAACTGATCGGTCTCGATCGGGCGTCCGAAACCGTCGAGATACCTCCGGTTGTGGAGCACTTCATCGCCCAGCACATTCTGATCCTGGTATACGTCGCTTTCAGTTGCGCTCGGATATGTATAGTTCGTCTGGTTTTGAAATCCAGAGAGCCCGACGGCCTGCACGGACTGAGTGAGCCTGTCCAGCGGGTCATTGTAGCTGTACGCCGTGACGACGCCATTGAGGTCCGTGGTGGTCGAGGGCTGGCCGGAGTGATAGTCGATTTGCGAATGGGTGCTCTGGCCCAGCGCGTTCGTCACCGCGGTAACGAATCCGTAGCTTTCCCGGTTCACTCCGTCTGAGTAATTATCGTTATAGCTGAACGAAGTGGAGTGGCCATTGGCGTCGGTCTCGCTCAGCAGGTTTCCCGCAATGTCGTAGCCGAAGCTCGTGGTCAGCCAGGCGCAGTTGGCTGTATTCAAACATTGCTTGACGCTGGTGAGATTGCCGCGCGCCTGGTTGCCGTTGAATTTGTGTTGTTAGTAAATTTGAAAGCCTTGTGTAGTCTCGGCGATTACGGCGAGTGATGCAATTCAGAAAAATCTGAGGGACTTCTAGGACTGGGGTACGGTCCGGTCGGCTCGGCAATACCGACGCGTCTCGCTTTCTCTCCTATTCCGCTCGATTCGCACGATAAGTAGGCTAAGCGGCTAACGAGCGCACAGGCCGCCGGGTATCCCGGTCACGAGCCTGGGTTGCGCCATCGTGCGCGGCTGGGTGACATGAATACGCGTCGATTTCTAGCAGTCGGCATATGCGCGGTGGTGAGCGCTTTGGCGCTGCGTGTAATCGTACGGTCCGTCGAGGAGACCGAGCCGATTACGCCGCGCGTGGTGCGTCCGGGCGCGAACATCGATGCGGCTGCGCGATCGCTGCGTCCGAATTATCCGTATTCGGTAATTCCGGGCGGCGCTTATTCGCGAGCGGAGCTGCGAGTCGTGAACCAAAGGGATCCGCTGGTGCGCGAGCATTATTCGGATTTCAATGTGAACGCGGCGCAGTTAGTCACGCTGACGGCGGACCGTTTTCAATATGTCTCCTATCGCTTGCACAACCAAATTTTTTGGACGCGAAAGAGGCTGCGGATTCTCAAGGGAGAGGTTTTACTTACCGACGGGCGGCATTATGCAAGAACCCGCTGTGGCAACCGGTTGTCGCCAACTGCGATGGCGCAGACGAGCCCGTTGCAGCCTCCCGATAAGCTGCTTTCGCTGCCTCCGTTCAACCCGCAATTGCTCAGCAGCGGCTTAATCCAACCCGCTCCGGCGCCGCCGCCCGGAGAACTGGCGCAGGAATTTCCGGTGCTGCCCTTCGATTCACCGCGTTTGGCGCCGTATGTTCCGCCGGAAACCGAAGCGAATCTGCGAATGCCCGAAAACTCGCCCGAGATGGGAGGAAGCATGTTCCCGGTAACGCCGGGATTTCCCGCACCTGCTGTTACGCCCTCCAACACGCTGCCTCCTCCAGGCCCGCGCTTTGTTCCAGCGCCGCCTGAGGAAGTCGCTGCTGTCCCTGAACCCAGCAGCCTGTTCTTATTCGGCATCGCACTCTGCGTCTCGGGATGGTTGCTGGGCCGCATGGCGCACGCCAGCGGTGAAGCTCGCACTAGAGAAGGTGAAAAGTAACCTCGACGGTTACGCGCACGTTCACAGGCTGACCGTCTTTCGTGCCCGGATCGAACTTCCACTGCTTGACGGCTTCGACCGCCGTCTTGTCCTCTTCGGCGTTGAGCCCACTGGTCACATGCAGATCGGTTGCGACGCCTTCGCGTGTCACTACCGTTGAGATTTTGACAGTGCCTTCGACGAAGGCCTCCTTCGAAGACGGAGAGAAGGCAGGCTCGACGTAGTGCACCAGTTTGGGGCCTTTTACGTCGCCACCCGGTTCATATATCTTGTCGTTGGCCCCGTCAGACTTTCGCTGGTTGTCACTTTGTCCGGCTGAATCGTCAGCCCAAATGCTTCCAGTAACACAAGCCGCAGTTAAGGCCCGCGCCAGTGTCCACAAAAATTCCCGTCTCTTCTCGTCTACAGCACACAGACCTTGGGGTGGCCGTTGTGCGCGATACAACAAAGACACTACACCTCCAGAAGCAAGCGAGTGCCAGAAATGACGATGCGAGTTGGCCTGAGGTTTCAGGGGCCGGCGATGAAACCGGGCTAAATTGCGGAAGCCGTCGGCTCGACAAGTGATTCGACGTTCACTGAGTAGAGTGCCGGTTTGCCGTCGCGATCGCTTTGAAAATAGACGCGGCGGCTATCGGGCGAAAACACGGGCGAGACGAGCGCGGGGTGCTTCGAGCGGTGCTCGCACAGCGTCATTTCGCGCCGCACCGTACGAAGCATCAAGAGAACGGTTGGTTGCGCTTTGCTGCGGCTCGCTCCAACGAAGACGCTCGCATCATGGTTGGGCGAGAACGCGGCAAATTGACTCGTGAGCGCGACGCGCTGCACGGCCCCGGTCTCTGGAAACGCTTGGCAGATCTCGGACGTTGGCATTGCGCCGTTTTCGGTCGCTCGCAGAAACAAGAGAGACGCGCCATCGGGAGACCAGAATGGGTCCGAGATACAGCCTTTCGCAAGAAGTGCGGGCTTGCCGGGGTTGGCAAATGGCGCATACCAGTATTCGCGTTCCTGATTCGAGAGTTCGCGCAGGAACAGGCAACCTTTGCCGCCGGGGCGAACCAGGCAAAACGGCGTGACATCTTCGGCCATAGGAGACGCACCGGCATGTAGCAATTCCAATCGGCCTCTGCGAACCACCACGAACTCGCCGGGAGCGAGAATGCTGAACGCATCAACGTCTTCGGCCACCGGGCGTGACTTGCCGCTCGCGTGGCTCGCTTCTTTGAAAATCTGACCGTCAATGAAATAAAGCAGGCGGCCGGTTTCATTCAGACAGAGAGAGGCCATCACAAGCGAAGAGGTATCGGCGACCTGATGCAGCACTCCGGTATGCAGGTCGGCACGAAAGGGGCACATATGGCCGGTTCGGTCGGAGGAAAAGAAGAGCGAGCGCTCTTTCGTCGAGATGAATCGATTCGTGGGCGCCGGCAAGGCGCTCGAAGACGCCGGGTTGGTCAGGCGGACCACCGGGGCTTCCGTGGTGGGATCGAGAAAACGGACAAATTCGCCCGCGCTCGGCAACGGGCTGGCTTTCCTCGTCCGCGTGTCGGCGGCGACGGCAAGGCTTGCCGGCAGAAGCGCCAACATACTGCGCCGGTTTATGGCCTTGCTCACTGTTAGAAGATGCGGACAGCAAATCGCGCGTTGCGTTACAAACCCAGGTCGGAGTGCGTCGCGGTAGCGGCTGGTGGTGCTGCTTGCGATTTCGCCAGATACTTGTATGGATTCACCGGCGTTCCGTGTAGGCGAACCTCATAATGCATGTGCGGCCCTGTCGCGCGGCCGGTGCGGCCCGAAAGCGCGATCACTTGGCCACGATCCACCTCTTCGCCCGGGACAACCAGGAACTGCGAAAGATGGGCGTAGTAGGTTTCCATTCCGTTGCCGTGATCGACGACCACGAGCTTGCCGTAACTGCCGGACCATCCCGCGCTCACCACGACTCCGTCCGCCGTGACATGCACCGGCGTGCCAAGAGCGGCCTCAAGATCCACTCCGGTGTGAAAAGCGCCTTCGCCAGAGAAGGGATCGGAACGCCCGCCGAAGGAACTCAGCAACACGCCGTTTACGGGCCACAGACTGGGAACGGATTGCGCTTGCCAGCCGGTAGGATAGTGGCGAAAAATGCCCGAGAAGCTAGCCGCCTTTAGGAAGTTATATTCCTTCAGGCATTCCTTTATGTTAGGTGCCGGATCCGGTTGAAGAATCCGGGAAGTCGGCGGCGCGGGCGGTCCGCTGATGCCATAGGCGACGGAGACCTGGCTGGCGAGGTCCTCAAGCGAGGCCATCTGCTGACGGTGCTGCCCCAGCGTGCGCTCCAGTTGCTGGCAACGCGCTTGCAGCCCTTTGAAACTGGTTTGTAGGTGCTCGTATCCGGAGAGCTCGCGGCTCATCCGGAAGTATTCGGCGCATGCCCCCACCGCGAATAGCGAGAGCAGCAGCGCAGAAAGCACGGCGTACAAAACAAATTTATGGCTAACATGAATGCGCTTGACCTGTCCGTGAACCGAATGAGCGAACTCCACGACAAAATACTGCTGGTTCATTCCACTCCTCTGAGATTCTGCCAGAGATGTTTCCCGACGCGCGCGTGTTGCGCCGCAAACTCAGGATGCCTTCATATTAACGAACGTTCAGCGTAGCCCTTTCCCTACGAGGAGTCAACCGCCAATATGGCAGGAACGATAATTAAACTTTATGGCCGAGCAACACGCAACATTAATTGAAGAGCCGCCGCGGGAAACCGGGTTGTCTTTCGACGAGCGGATCGACCGTTTAGCCCAGATCGCGGTGAAGGTTGGCGTGAATTTGGCGGCTGGGCAGGAGTTGGTGATCACGGCTCCGGTGCATGCGCTGGCATTAACGCGCCGCATCACCCAGCACGCCTATCGGGCGGGCGCCGCGCTAGTGACGACGCTCTTTCAGGACGATGAGGCGAAGCTGCTGCGTTTCCGCTACGCGCCGGACGAAAGTTTCGATCGAGCGGCCAATTGGCTTGACGAAGGCATTGCGGCGGCGTATCGCAGTGGGGCGGCGCGGCTTGCGATCAGCGGCGCAGATCCGGCGCTGCTGTCCGGCCAAGACACTCAGAAGGTTGCTCGCGCCAATCGGGCGCAATCGAAGGCTTCTCGGCCGGCGCTCGAATTGATTACGAGGTATGAGATCAATTGGTCGATCGTTCCCTGCGCGACCGAAGCATGGGCGCGCGCAGTTTTTCCGAAAGATCCCGCAGAGGTCGCGATAGAGCGCCTGTGGGATGCGATCTTTGCGATCACTCGCGTCGATGCGCCGGATCCCATCGAAGCTTGGCGCGCGCATTGCGCGAGGCTCGAGGAACGAGTCGAGTTTCTGAACGCCAAGCGCTTTTCTGCGCTGCATTATCGCGGCCCCGGCACTGATTTAAAGCTGGGACTTGCTGACGATCATGTCTGGCTGGGAGGATCGAGCGAGGCCAACAACGGTATCGTGTGCGTGCCGAATGTTCCAACCGAAGAGGTTTTTTCGATGCCGCACAAGCTGCGTGTCGACGGGGTTGTGCGCAGCACGAAACCGCTTTCCTATCAGGGCATGCTGATCGACGATATCTGCGTGCGCTTCGAAGGCGGCCGCATTGTCGAGATGTCGGCGAGTAAGGGCGAACCCATTCTGCGCAGTTTGATCGAGACCGATGAAGGCGCGGCCCGGCTGGGCGAAGTGGCGCTAGTGCCGCAATCGTCGCCTATTGCAAAAAGTGGGCTGCTGTTCTGGAATACGCTCTTCGATGAGAACGCGGCATCGCATATCGCGCTGGGGCAGGCCTACAGTAGCTGTGTTCGCAGCGGTGAAACGTTGGAAGCGGCGCAACTCGCAGCCAAAGGCGCGAATGAAAGCCTGATTCATGTTGACTGGATGGTCGGTTCTCCGGACTTGGAGATAGACGGAATCACCGCGGGCGGCCGCGCCGAGCCGCTGATGCGACGAGGAGAGTGGGCCTGATGGCTCTCAGCAAACCCGGCACATCCAGCATGGTGTTTAAGCGTGAAGTGGAGTTTGCGAAGCTCGTGGCGCAAGAAGCGGGTGCCTTAGCTCTCGATTATCAGCGGCGCGGTGTGGAGGCGGAGAAAAAGGCGGATGAATCGCCGGTGACCGCTGCCGATCGCGCCTGCGAAAAGCTGATCATGGACGCGATTGCCCGAGACTTTCCCGAAGACGGCGTGTTGGGCGAAGAAGGCGGACGGCGCGAGGGCCGCAGCGGTCGGAAATGGATTATCGACCCGATCGACGGGACGCGCGACTTCGTGCGCGGGATTCCGCTTTGGGCAGTGCTGATCGGACTTGAACAGGATGGCGAAATCGTCGCTGGCGTGGCTCACTCGCCTCGGCAGGGGCTTCTGCTTTGGGCGGCAAAAGGCGAGGGTGCGTGGGCCAACGGGAATCGGATTCAGGTCTCCGATCGGTCGGATCCAGCGGATTCGGTGCTCGCCTTTAACGGCCTGAATAAAGAAGGCGTGCGCCGGTTTGGCTCGCAAGTGCTGCCTTGGTTGCAGCGGTTTTGGTCGGTTCGCAGTTTGGGCGGGGCAGTGGACGCGATGCTGGTGGCGCAAGGAATGGCGGAAGTCTGGATCGAGCCGAACGGCGCGGCCTGGGATTTGGCGCCGTTCCAAATCATCGTCGAAGAAGCTGGCGGGCGATTTTCGAGCTTTGCGGGCGAGCGCACGATTTACGGAGGAAATGCCTACGCCTGCGCGCCCGGCTTAGAGCCGTACGTTCGGGAGTTGCTCGATCAGGCGACCGCTTCCTGATCTTGCGCCGCGAGGGGCTCGAAGTATACGGTGCCCCAGCCCTGATAATGGTCGCGGATGGCATGCGGCTTCAATTCGCCGTCTTCGAACATGAGCGGCGCATAGCCGTGACTGCAGGCGAACTGCACGATTTCGGCGCAAGGGCGAACGCCGGGTAAATCCAGATCGCCCACTTCAATCATGAAAAACGGGCGGTGCTTTGCTAGCGTGTTTTTCATGCCTTCGATGATCTGGTATTCCGCGCTTTCGGCATCGACTTTAATAATGTCAGGTTTCACGCCTGTTTTGGCGACGTATTCATCAACCGAGATCGTATGGATGCGATGCTTTACTTCTGGAACGGCGCGGCCGTCGGGCACCCGCGCTGGAAAGAACGAGTTGAACGCAAAGTTCAAGGCGCCAAAGTCATTGAAGACCAATTCGTCCGAATGCGAGTAAACCGCCATGTTGTTGACGGTAATGTTCGGATGATGCTTGGCGTTTTCAGCAAGGAGCCGGAAAGTGCGCGGGGTGGGTTCGAATGAGTGAACCTGCCCGTTTTCCCCGACCAGGTGCGAAGCGAGCAGGCTGAAATAGCCGACGTGCGCGCCTACGTCGAAGAAAACCATCCCGGGCCTCAGCCGCTGCAGAAGGACAAGCGTCTCATGCTTCTCGTAGTAGGCGTCGGAAACAATCTGAGTGGACACCAGTTCCGGGAGCATCACCCACATCTGGGCGCCCCAAAAAGTTCGTGCCTTGCACTTCACCGGCTCCGCGATATACAAATAATGGCTTTGCGAGTTTCTTCTCTCGCATTCCTGGAGCAGCTTCACGAGTTCTCCGTTTTCCGCCAAAGCCTGCATTGCGCGCCCTCCCGGGGCTATAGATTAGTCGCGGCGTGCCCCAAAAATTCGCACGCGGGGCACTGTAGAGCTTTCGGCTGAATCGGCCGATAGATACGCCATGAGAGTCTCAGGCGGACTTGAAGATGAGTAGAACGATTCCGGTTGCGCCAAAAGGAAGGGCAGCCAGAAGCCAGGCACATTCCAAGGCAGCGGCGCCGGATCCCTGGGTGCTGAAGATGCTGGAGGGTCGCTTCCAAGAAGGGAAAGCTTTCGAGCACGCCAAAAAATACGCCGAAGCCGAAAAAATCTATCGCGAAATTCTGGCGCGCGCCGAGCAGCTGCATCTCACGACAGCGAACGTGTGTGTTGCGCTGGGCTACGCGCTGCTGATGCAGGGAAAGTATGAGGATTCCGAAAAATATCTGTTGCGGGCGCGGCGGCTGGACGCGAGTCTGATCGAGGTGCACATCAATTTGGGCGCGGTTTACCGCATGCAGGAGCGCTGGAAAGAGAGCGAAGACGCCTCGAAGCGCGCGCTCGACATCGAGCCCAAGGACACACGCGCGCGGCTCAATCTGGGCTTCGTGCAGGAAAAAATTCAGGAATACGGGCAGGCCGTGCAGTCGTTTCTGCTCGTGTTGTCGCTCGATCCCGAAAATATCGAAGCGCGCAAGGGGTTGGCGAGCACCTACGTTGCGCTGGGCGATACGGACGTCTGCATTCCGTTGTACCGTAAGGTGCTCGAGATGGACCCGGAATCCTGGCAATTGCGTTCGGGCATGCTCTTTGCGCTCCAATATGACCCGACGGTGCCGAATGAGAAGGTGCTGGAAGAGCATCTCGAATTCGGGCGACAGGTACGGGAGCATGCCGGGCCGGCCCAGCCGCGCAATTCCTTCTCGAACCGGCGCACCACGGATCGAAAACTGAAGATTGGCTATCTTTCTGCCGACTTCCGGGGCCACGTGGTCATGAAGTTCGCCGAAGACGTGATTACCGGTCACGATAAGGATCGGTTCGAGGTTTATTGCATCAGCCCGCATCCCAAGCAAGATGAAACCACCAAGCGCATTCGCGGGAAAGTGGACCATTGGCGCGACATCACTGTGATGGAAGACGCCGAAGCCGCGGAACTGCTGCGCTCGGACGAGCTCGATATCGTTGTCGATCTGATGGGCCATTCGAGCGTGCAGCGGCTGCCGCTGCTCGGGCGCCGCATCGCTCCCGTGCAGATGGGTTGGTGCGGCTATTCGGGCACGACGGGCGTCGACACTATGGATTACATCGTTGTCGATGACATCATTGCGCCACCGGGCGAGCGCACGTTCTTCTCCGAACAGCCGATTCGCCTGCCGCATTCCTACGTGAGCTTCAGCCCGGGCAAGTTTCCCGATATCCGTTCGTCGCCCTTCGATCGCAACGGCTACATCACCTTCGGTTGCATGAACAATCCTTCGAAGGTGAATAGATACGTGCTGAGCTGGTGGGCGGAGATTCTCAAAGCGGTGCCGTTTTCGCGAATCGTGATGCGCTATCACTTACTGGGCGATCCGCTGGTCGACGAGCGGTTGGCGCGCGTTTTCCGCAACGCGGGCATCCCGCCGGAACGTATCGACATGCGCGCCGGAGGGCACGATTTTCTGAGCGCCTATAACGAGGTCGATATTGCGCTGGACAGTTTTCCCTACAATGGCACAACCACGACCTGCGAAGCGCTCTGGATGGGCGTTCCGGTAATCACACTGCGAGGCGACCGTTTCGTCGCGCGTGTGGGGGCGTCGCTGTTAACCAATACGGGGATGGGCGACCTGATCGCCGAAGATCCCAAGGAATACATTGCGAAAGCCATTGCGTTGGCAAATGACCCAGACCGCCTGATGCGTTTCCGGGAAGAAGCCCGCGAGGTTTTGCCTGGGACACCGGTTTACGACCCCAAAACCCTTGTGAAGGATTTGGAGAACGCCTACCTTTGGGGTTTTGAGCACTGGTCCCGGGACGCGGGCTGAGCGGCGCGCCAAAATTTTGGCAGCGACAAAATTTTCTCAAAACGGTACTTTTCCGCCGATACGGTACTTGACAGCAGGTTGCCGGGAAAAATGAAAGGGAAGCCGGCGCCGAAACAAACTCGGTGAGCTGCTGAAAACGAGGAGAAAAAAATGATTTCCATTCAAACCAATGTTTCTGCGCTCTACGGGTTGCAGAATCTGAATAACGTTCAAAACCAGGAGCAGACGACCATTGAGCAGATGACCTCTGGATACCGCATAAACAGCGCAGCGGACGATCCGGCCGGCGTGGCCATGGCCAACCAGTTGCGCAACGCCAGCGCGGTTTTGACGCAGGGCGTGTCGAACGGCAACAACGCGGTCGGCCAGTTGCAGATCATCGATGGCGGTCTGAGCAACATTTCTCAGATCCTGGATCGCTTGCAGACGCTGGCCACGGAAGGCTCTTCGAGCACCTTCACCGGCAACTTCACGACGCTGGCTACGGAGTTCGCCAACGACGTAACGGAAATTTCGCGCCAGGCGCAGAACGTCGGCATGAACACGGGCGGCGATTTCAACGCTGCGCTTTCTGTGTACATCGGCGGCGGTCTCGGCAACAGCAACGGCGCTTCCATCGGTGTCGCGGTCGAAACCATCAACCTGTCGGGCACCTCGATGGCAGTAGATGCCGCCGGTCTCGGTCTGAGCGCCTATACGGCGGTCAGCAACCTGACCAACTCGGCGAACTTCTCGGCAGCGATTTCGGCGATTGCGGCGGCTGTGACGTCTCTCGGCCAAGTGCAGGGCGCGGTCGGCGCCGGTATGAACCAGCTGAACTTCGCGGTGAACCTGGCTCAATCGCAGATCACGAACGATTCGGCGGCACAATCTACGATACGCGACGCAAACATGGCCCAAGCGGCAACCAACTTGTCTCAGCAACAGGTGCTGATGCAATCGGCCATGGCGGCCTTGGCTCAAGCTAACCAGATACCGCAATCGGTGCTGAAGCTGTTGCAAGGCTAACCTTCACGCTTCCGATAAGTAAGTGAGCGGGGCGCTTAAAAGGCGCCCCGATTCTTGACATTATGGGCACTACATCCAATGGCGTTTCGGGCCTGATCACGCCGCTCACCTTCACCGGTCAGAGCACTTACGCGGCGCAGTTCCAGCAGGTGATCGACAAAGCCGTCGAGATCCAGGAGATTCCGCTGGATGGCATGGCGGACCAGGCGAACAGCGATCAGGGCCGGCTCAGCGCGCTGCAATCGCTCGACCAGGCGCTTACGACGCTGCAGAACGATGTGACGACCCTGCAGAATTCGCTTGGCTCGCAAGCACTTGCAGCCACTGTAAGCGACAGTTCCGTGGCCTCGGTTTCGCTCGGCTCGGGCGCAGCCTCGGGCGTTTATCAACTGGAAGTGGACAGCCTTGGCTCGGCCACCCAAACGGTCAGCACGGGAAGTCCGCAGATCGTCACCGATCCGACCACGCAAAACATCAGTAGCGCATCGTCTTTCACGCTAACCGTCAACGGCACGCCAACTACGATTACTCCCGCCGGCAATACGCTGGATAGTCTCGTGAACGCGATCAATGGCAACTCTTCGCTCGGAGTGACGGCTTCGATTGTGAATGTTGGCTCTTCAGGATCGCCGGATTACCGGCTCGCGGTTCAGTCCTCCACACTGGGCGGCAACACGATTCAGTTGAGCGATGGGACGAACAACTTATTAACTACGATTTCGACCGGCAGCGATGCGACTTACAAAGTCGATGGCTTGCCAAATAGCATCTCGAGCGATTCCGATTCAATTACCCTCGCGCAGGGCGTGACGGTGAATCTTCTGGGCACCACTACCCCGGGCTCGCCGATCAGTATTTCGATTGCGCCATCGACAACCACCGCGCAATCCGCTTTGCAGCACTTCGCGGCCGATTACAACGGGGTCGTCAGCCTTCTCGCGGCACAGCACGGGCAGAATGCCGGCGCTTTGTCCGGCGATAGCGTCTTGCAGACGGCGCAAGACGCGCTTTCGAGCATTGTCGACTACTTCAACCTCAGCGGCAGCATCACAAACCTGAGCGGGCTGGGACTGGATCTGAACACGCAAGGACAGCTCACGTTCAACGCGTCTGAATTCGAACAATCGGCTGCGAACAATTTCAATGGACTGTCGCAATTCATGGGAGACGCTACCTCCGGCTGGTTGGGTGTCGCCACCTCAGCGCTCGACAGCTTGGAGAATACCTCTACCGGCGCGGTCAAAAACGAAGAAAACTCAATCACCACCGACATGACGCAACTCAATTCCAAGATCGCCGACCAGGAAAACCAGATCAATCAGTTTCAGCAGAACCTGGTGGCTCAACTTTCACAAAGCGATGCTATGATCGCCACGCTGCAGAGCCAAGTCACGTTCTTCCAGGGCCTGTTCCAGATCGAAAACAGTATCAGCTCCGGCAGCAACAATGGATAGCGCGATGGTCACCGCAGAGCTCTCAACCGCCATTCAAAAGAACTTCGACGCGCTGCGGCGGGCAATGGAGGAGCAGCGTTATGCGGATGCGCAGCGGCTGCTCACCGATCAACGCGCGCTATTCGAGAAGCTGGACGTCGAAGACAGCGAAGCTTGCGATCTGTTCCGGAACGCGCAGGATCTGACGAATTGGGCGCTGACGCTCGCACGGGTGCAACACGCGCATACGGAACGCGCATTCGCTTCGCTGCTGAAATTGAAACAACTCGATGCCGGCTATCTGCCGTCCGCGGTTTGCTCCGCGGAACTCGTTTCCGTACGCGGTTGAGGCGGAAAACGCCTGCGGCGCATCTAACAACCGACATGAACGGTTACGAGGCGCTGCGCTCAGACGCGGCATGGATGGACGTATCGGATCGCGGAAAAATTCGCGTCATCGGCGAAGATCGCGCCCGGCTGCTGCACGCCATGAGCACCAACGACGTGAAGAACCTTGCTCCGCACGCGGGACTTTACGCTTTTTTCCTGAACGACAAGGGCCGCATTCTCGCCGATGCCTGTATTTACAATTTGGGCGAATCGCTGTGGCTCGATACGGAGCCTGAGACCGCCGCGAAGCTGCGCGATCATCTCGACCGGTACATCATCGCTGATGACGCCGAGCTCGAAGACGAAACTGCAAGCTGGGCCGCGATTGAGATAGCGGGCCCCAAGGCGATCGATTGTGCCGCAACGCTCGACATCCCCGCGCCTGAAGCCAAGTACGGAGTCGAAAATTACGGCGGCGGGTTCGTGGCGCGAGTGTCGAGCGCGGGAGTCGAAGGATTGCGAGTCTTCCTGCCGCCTAGCGGCAAAGAACAGCTGGTGCGGGCGCTCGAAGCCGCGCTTATTCCGCAAGCGAACTTAGAGGAGGCGCGCGTGGTCCGCGTTGAAAACGGCGTGCCGCGCTATGGCGAAGAGATCAGCGAGCGCTATCTGGTCCAGGAAACGCACCTCATGCACGCCGTGCACTCGAATAAGGGCTGCTATCTGGGACAGGAAATCGTGGAACGCGTTCGCTCGCGCGGCCAGGTGCATCGCATACTTCTGCCGGTCTTAATCGACGGCCTGCAACCGCCTGCTCCCGGCACGAAACTGCAGGTAGGCGGCAAAGATGCGGCCGAGATCGCTTCCGCGGTCTACTCGCGCGCGCTCGGTGCGATTGCGGCTTTGGCTTACGTGCGCACGGAAGCGGCTGAATCGCGGCCCGAAATGACGGTCGCAGTAACCGAACCGCCGCAACGCGCGACGCTGCGATAACTCAATCTCCCAGCAGATCCCCGTACGGCTCGAGCGATTCGATGTTGTCGCAGACGGCCTTAATGGCAGCCGTAATCGGCACGGCGAGAATTAAGCCGATGCCGCCCCAAATGGCTCCCCAAAACATCAGAGCGATGGTCACAACCAGCGGATTTAAGCGTACGCGGCTGCCGATGACCTTGGCATACAGGAAATTCATCGCGACCACGTGAAGCGCGGCGGTAATCAGCACGACCGTGATGACGATCTTGACTTTGACGGGCATCGCCAGCAGCGCAAGCACGGGCGGAGCGATCGCAAGCGGCAGCCCCACATAAGGGATCAGGCTGAAAAACGCACTGAGCGGCCCGAGCATCGCCCAGTACGGAACGTCCAAAAAGAGAAACGCGATCGCGCTCAGGCTGCTGAGAAACACCCACAGAAAGAAATTACCCAACACGTAAGCGCGGGTCGATTCGCCGATGCCTGACCAGGCTTTATCGACGACATACCGCTGATCGCCCTGAAACAGCCGCAAGACGCTTCTTGCAATATGGTCGCGCCAGCTGAGCATGAAATAAACCAGAAACGGGATGAACGAGGCCATCACCAGAACATGGAAGTATCCGGAAACATAGCCGTATATGGTTGCAAGGAACGGTCTCGGATCGCTGTGGATGCGCACTTCCTGAATGGCCGGTGGCGTGGCCTGCACGGGCGGACTAATTAGGACTCCGTGACGGCGGCGAGGTTTTGTGTCGGGAAGCTTCTGCTGCGGCTGCTCTTGCGCAGGAAGCAGCCGTTTGGGAACCAGCATGCCGATGCTTCGTTTTTCGAAATCGTCCAGCCGATCGTTGGCCTTGTCCCACACCTCGCCCAAGCGCGCGCTGTAGGAGGGAAGGTCTTCGCCGAGGCTTGCCACCTGGCTCCAGGTGGCAGCCGCAAGTACGTAAGCCCCGGCCAAAGCGATCACGATGACGATGGCGGTTGCGGCAGCCCGAGGCAGGCGCAGTTTCATGACCAGCACGACCGCTGGATCGAGAATGAAGGCCAGCACGGAGGAGACAATCAGCGTGACGAAGAAATCCCTGCCGTAGTACAGAAGTGCTATCGCGGCAGCGACGGCGATCAGCGAAGTAGCTGTGGTCACCGTCCTTTGCGAGGGCTGCGGAGGGCTGAAAAGTGGCATACCCCTGAGCGCACAGGGTGGTTGGTCCCGTTGTGCGCGATCCAAAATCCAAAGCGCACAGGGTGGTTGGCACCCGTTGTGCGCGATCCAAGAAAATGAAGACCTGGCAGGCTTATCGCCACTCTAGCATGCGAATAACACCTTATAATCCAGGTTTGGTGCAAGAAAACGAACGGGAACACGCCGGACGTGTGCTCGCGCTCGACGTTGGGAAAAAGCGAATCGGTTTGGCGGTGAGCGATGAGCTGGGCATTACGGCGCAAGGAATTGAGACCCTGGAGCGCACCCGCATTCGGGAGGATCTCGCGAAGCTGAAACAAATTGCGGTGCGTTGGAACGTGCAGACTCTGCTGATAGGAAGGCCGTTGCACATGAGCGGATCGGAAAGCACGCAGAGCCAATACACGGAAGGTTTCGCCGAGCGCGTGGGCTCGCATCTGGCGCTGCCGATCGTGTTTTGGGATGAGCGGCTTACTTCGACCGAGGCCGAGCGCATGATGCGCGAGGCGGGAGCGTCGCTCGATCAGCGGAAGAAAGCGGTAGATCGGCTTTCCGCCGTGTTGCTGCTCGAAAGTTATCTGGAAAATCGCAGGATAGAAGCCGAATTCGCGAAAGAGGACGGTATTGGCTAAGCGCGGTTTTCTTTCGCGCCCCTGGAAGGTCATTGTCACGTTGTTCGCGTTGTGCGTGGTGGCGGGCATAGGGATCGAAGGCTATAGATATCTCGGCCCATACAGCGGTTTCAGCGGTGAATCGTTCGTCGAAATTGAGCGCGGCGCCTCTTCGTCACAGATCGCGCGGGAACTCGCGGCGAAACACGTGGTGCGCTCGCGTTGGGGATTTCTGGCCGTGCGCGCCTTACATCCCCGCGCCACGCTGCAAGCCGGCGAATATCGTTTCGAACCGGACGAGACGCCGTGGGCGGTTTTTCAAAAGATCCGCCGCGGGGAAGTTTTCTACGAGGATTTCACGGTCCCGGAGGGCAGCAACATGTTCGATATTGCATCGCTGCTCGAAGGACTTCATAGCGTGCCGGCCAAAGATTTTCTCGAAGCGGCTCGCAATCCGGATTTGATTCGCGACCTCGATCCTCAGGCGCCGGATCTCGAGGGATATCTGTTCCCTTCCACCTATCGCGTGACGCACTCAACCACCGGCGCGCAGCTTTGCCGGACCATGACGAACGAGTTTCGGAAGCAATGGATGGCGCTCGGCGGGCTGCGCGAGACCCATTCGGCTCATGAAGTGGTTACGCTGGCATCGCTGGTTGAAAAAGAGACCGCGCAGCCGATGGAGCGGCCTTTGATCGCGGCGGTGTTCGTGAACCGTCTGCACCTCGGGATGCCGCTGCAATGCGACCCCACGACGGTGTATGCGGCGGTGCTCGAAAACCGGTATCGCGGCACGATCCATAGATCGGATCTGGTGAGCAAGAATCCTTACAACACCTACACCCACGCGGGTTTGCCGCCGGGGCCAATTTCAAACCCCGGCGCGGCATCGCTCGCCGCGGCCTTGCATCCGGCTTCGACCGATTATCTTTATTTTGTCGCCAGGCCGGACGGCTCGGGAGCGCATCAATTTTCCGCGACCCTGACCGAGCATGAAAAAGCGGTCCTCAGCTATCGCAAAGGCGCGCCCGTAGGCCCACCCGCGCAGTAATCCTAATAGCCGCAGAAAAATCTGCCGATAAGGCATGCGGGTGCGGTATGGGATGGCGAGCAGCTTCTTCGGCGGTGTTGCTTTATGGCGCGCTGTGTTTTGCCAGCGATTCCGCCGAAAAATCCGTCTCAGCCGTCCCCCAAACGGATCTGCTGATGCGCGTCCGCGCCGCAAATCAACAACTCTACACCAACCTTGAATCCTTCGTTTGTCAAGAGCAGATTGTTCGGTACGAGCTTCGTTCGCGTGGTGAGAAACCCCACCAGATCGATAAGCTGAGTGCCAAAGTCTCTTTTGAGAACGGAGTCGAGCAATACACAGAAGTGCGCCAGAACAACCGGCAACGGCCGAGCATTTCAAGCATCTCCGGAGCCTGGTCGGAAAACGAGTATGGAACGTTGTTGCAGCAGACGCAACTTTTGCTCAGCACGCAGCATGTCGATTTCGTGAAGAACGCGGCGCTTGACGGCGCACCCGTTGCGGTGTACGGCTTCGATGTCGCGCCCGAGGAGAGCCCGTGGGATCTCGAAGTAGGCGGCGAACATTATCGAGTCCCGTTTCGCACAGAAGTATGGGTATCGCGCGATTCCGGCGACATTCTGCGGATTGAGCGCGCTTCTCTCAGCACGCCCGGCGAGACCCAGATCTCGGAACTACGCTGGAGCGTTACCCTTTCACCCACCGACCTGAACGGACACACCTGGCTTTTGCCCAAAACGGCCGAGTACGCGGTCAGCTATGAATCATCAGACCGCCGTGAATGGAATCAGATGACCTTTTCCGATTACCGGCGTTATGGTTCGGAAGTAGCCGTGCACTTCGACGACGCGCAGTAACTTATCCGCTCTGCGCCCACGGCATCTCCGCCATCGCTTCCCTGTAATACGATATCTGGAACGCCAGAAGAGTGAGGCGAACCGTGCCAGACCCGCAACCGCCGGTTTTCTACATTGGACTCAACATGCCGGGCGCCGTGTCAGCCGGCGCTTACACGGCAGGCGTGATGGATTTTCTCATCGACGCATTGGATACCTGGTACGCGAAACGCGACGAGCAGAAAGCCAAGTATGGCGACGACTACGACCAATGGGAGATTCCCGCGCACGAAGTCCGGCTCTTTGTCATGACCGGAGCCTCAGCGGGCGGCATGACATCGGCGATTGCGTCTGCCGCTCTTTGCGAGCCATTCACTCCGGTCCGTAGTATCCCGGCCGCTGGAACGCCGCCACCGAACCGGCTGTATCAGAGTTGGGTGACCGATATCGATATCAAATATTTACTCGCTACGGAAGATCTTGCACAAGCGAACGCGGCGGTAGAGTCGTTTCTCGATTCGACGCCCATCGACACCATTGCGAAAGATGCTCTGCAGATTACGAATCCGTTGCCCAAGCCTCGCGCGTACGTTTCGGACCCGCTCACCGTGATCCTCACGCTTTCGAATTTGAAGGGGATTCCGTACGCGATTGAAGAGAACGCCGGGGCTGCGGAAACGCAGACGCTCTATCATTCGGACCAACAAAGCTTTCAAGTCTCATGGACAGGCGCAAAGAGTACCTGGGGATCGCTGGTGCTCGATCCGCACAAGCCGGAGGATGGCTGGCCGGTACTCCAGGAAGTCGCGAAAGCGACTGGCGCGTTTCCGTTTGCCTTGAAAGCCCGGCAACTGAGCCGGACCACACAGCAGTACAAACAGCGCATGTGGCGATTGCCTGTCGAAGGGCCGGAAAAGCACGACTGCCAATGCGAGGAGCTGAAAACTCTCGCCCCGGCATTCGGAAACATCAAGGATCAAACCTTCTGCACCTTGAATGTAGACGGCGGGGTTACCGATAACGACCCGTTTGCCTGTGCCTATAACGAGCTCAGCCAGGGTGAGATCAAACAGCCGATCGGCCGGCATCCTACTTCGGCGGCGGAGGCGGATCGCGCGGTGATCAGCATCGCGCCCTTTCTCAGCGCGCCTGACTTCAAGTTGCAGGATTCACTCGATTCGAGTTTATTCGGCATTCTTCCGCAGCTCATCAACGCGGTCATCAACCAAAGCCGCATCACGGGGGAGAACATTCAGCTCACCCGAAGACCTGATGTCTTCAGCGCCTTCCATATCTCGCCCAGCATCGACGAAACCACCGTGAATGCACTGGCGAGCGCGTCGCTCGGCGCATTCGGTGGATTCATCGCGCAGGCCTTTCGAGATCACGATTATCAGCTTGGCCGCCGCAATTGCCAGTGGTTTCTGCAGCAATATTTCGGGCTTCCCTGGAACAACCGGGTGATGGCCTGCTATGCGCCGCAGTTGCAGCAGGCGCGAGACCACCTCGACGCTCAGTTTGGCATGAGCATTCTAGGTGGGCGCGGCGTGGCGTTGATTCCGCTGCTTGGGGAACTTCGAAATGAGGTGAAGGTCGAGCGGACGACGATTCCTCAGTCCGCGCTTCCGCCGTTGGCGAATCAAGCTGCCGCACGCATTAAGCTGATCGCTACGAAGCTGCTCGATCAATACAAGGCGAACTTGATCACCAAGAGCGCTTTTTATGTCGCATGGCCGCTACTCGAAGGCAAGTTGAAAAAAATGCTGCTCACATATGCCGGGCAGGGTCTTGGACGGCAAAAGCTGATCGATTAGCGCGAGACTAACTGTCGCGATCTACTGCGCGCCACGGCTGAGCAGCATCACCTTGAGGGTGTGAAAAATGATGTAGAAGTCGAGCGCGGGAGCAACATTTTTTATGTAGTACAAGTCGTACTCGAGCTTGATCATGGCGTCGAGCTCTGTATCGCCGTACTTGTGATTGATCTGTGCCCAGCCCGTAATGCCAGGCTTTACGGCCTGACGCTGGCGATAGTAGGGAATTTGATGCGCCAGCAGTTCGACGAATTCGGGCCGCTCGGGACGCGGTCCCACGATCGCCATGTCACCTTTCACCACGTTCCACAGCTGCGGGAGCTCGTCCAGGCGCAACTTGCGGAGCCAACGTCCGATCGGCGTGATACGTGGGTCATCCTTGCTGGCCCAGACGGCGCCCGAACGCGCCTCGGCGTCGACATACATGGACCTGAATTTGTACAACGTGAACACTTCGCCATTCAATCCGACGCGCCGTTGCCTGTAAAGAACCGGGCCTTTGGAAGAGAGCTTGACCGCGGCCGCCGTTAGCAGCATAAACGGCCAACCGATTAGGATACCGATCACCCCAATCAGCAGCGAATAGAAGTTCTGGAGCGCAATGGCCTGCGGCCTGGGGCCGAGCATGGAAGAGAAGATGAGCTGCGACGGCTGGATCTTGCGGCTGCATACGCGCCGCATAGCGATCTCGTACGTATCCGCTGCATCTTCGATGAGGATGCCGGAAAACCGGATCTCGAGCAGGTCCTGCACCGGCAAGCGGTTGCGCCGCTCCGCCATGCCGACCACGATGCGGGTGGGTTTGTACTCATCGCAAATTTTGCGAATCTCCGCGGTCGTTCCGAGGCAGGGTACCGGAAAGTCGCACGGTTCCTGTTCGCATAAGTAGCCGAGAATGGAATAGCCGAATTCCGGCCGGCGCGAGATTTCCGAGATGACCTCGCCGAGGATGCTGGAGTTCCCGAGTAGCAACACTCGCTCCGAACCCATCGCGACTACGATGTATTTCCAGAACACGATCCGCCAAACCGGGAGAACCACCACCACGCCGAAGCTTCCGGCGATCATCATCCAGCGCGCCAGAAGCATATCCGGGAGAAGATAACCCAGGAACGCGAGGATCAGCAACGCGGAGCCAACAGCCAGGCAGATCTGCTGCACCAGCAGGATCCGCGAGGTGATACGCAGGTCCGTATAGAGGTCCTGGAAATATAAGCCGCCAATAATACATCCGGCGACCACCAGAACTTTCCAGTAGTTGTCCTCTGTAAAAAGGTAGACCGAGGGATCGAGCGACAGCGGAGCGAACAGCGCTGCGACCCCATAGCAGGCCAGAACCAGCAAAATTTCGGAAATCAGGAGCGCAACAACGCTGGCAGGTATAAAAACACGGAAGAGGCGAATCACGCGGCGTTTTTAGGCGGAGTCGTGCGCCTTGAGTGTAACATGCAGAGTACCTGAGTTCCGGGCCGGGCTCGCAGGAGGCGAACTCTGCGCCGCCCGTTTCCGTTCAGGGACAAGCTGCTGATTCTGCAAAGGATAAGTGCTGGCGCAAGCGGCCGCTTTCGTGTTATAAACAAATCAGGATCGGGATGGTCCCAGATCCGCTCTCCGATAGCAAGGTTCCATGCTTCGACTAACAAAAAAGGCGGATTACAGCCTGATTGCTCTCAGGCATTTTGCAGCCCGCCAGCGTGAGACTGGCGGGGCTGTGAGCGCCAAAGAAGTGTCGGATGGGTGCGGCATCCCGCTTCCAGTGCTTTCGAAGCTTCTGCAGAAGCTGGGCAAGCACGGTTTTTTGGCATCGGAGTTCGGCACCAACGGCGGATACCGGCTGGCCCGCGATCCACGGTTGATCTCGGCGCTTGAGGTAATTCGGGCCATCGATGGGCCGATTGTGCTGGCGAACTGCTTCACGGAAAATGCATATTGCGGGCATTCCGAGCGATGCACGGTGAAGCGCCCGCTCAAGAAAATACATGAGGCCATTCTGCGCCTTCTGAATAGCGTCAGCATCCAAGATATGTTGCAGGATTCCGACGAAAACCCGGGAGCCGCCGACGCCGATCTCTCTCGTAGCTCTGCAGAGCGCACCGAAATCTCTTCAGCCGCTGGGCTCCCTAAGGAAATGAACATGAAACTGCCGATCTATCTCGATAATCACGCCACCACGCGAACCGACCCCCGCGTGTTCGATGCGATGAAGCCGTATTTTTTGGAGACCTTCGGGAATGCGGCCTCGCGGAATCACAGCTTCGGCTGGGAAGCCGAAGAAGCCGTAGAAAAGGCGCGCAAGCAGATCGCCGACACCATTGGCGCGACACCGAAAGAGATCGTATTTACCAGCGGCGCCACGGAATCGAACAATCTGGCGCTGAAGGGCATTGCCGAGATGTATGCCGAGCGCGGCAATCACATCATCACGCAGGTCACCGAACACAAGGCAGTGCTCGATACCTGCAAGCGCTTGGAGAAAGATGGCGTCCGCGTTACTTACTTGCCTGTGAAGCAGGACGGCCTTATCGATCTCGATCAGTTGCGCGATGCGATCACCGACAAAACAATCCTGATCTCGATCATGTATGCGAATAACGAGATCGGCGTCGTGCAGCCCATCAAAGAAATTGGGAAAATCGCCAAGCAACGCGGCGTGCTGTTCCATACCGACGCGGTACAGGCGGTGGGCAAGATTCCGGTGAACGTGAACGCGGATGGAGTCGATGTGCTGTCGCTCTCCGCTCACAAATTATATGGTCCCAAGGGCGTGGGTGCGCTGTATGTCAGGCGCAGAAACCCGCGTGTGCAGATTACCGCTCAGATGGATGGCGGCGGGCATGAGCGCGGCATGCGTTCCGGTACGCTGAATGTGCCCGGCATCGTGGGGCTGGGCGCAGCGTGCGAAATCGCCTTGCGCGAGATGCCCGAAGAGTCGCGAAAGCTAAGCTTCCTGCGGGACAAACTGAAAGATAAGCTGATGAGCGAGTTGGATGAAGTTTATATCAACGGGTCATGGGAGCATCGGCTTCCTCACAACCTGAACATCAGCTTCGCGTATGTGGAAGGCGAGAGCCTGTTGATGGGCATCAATGATATTGCGGTTTCGAGTGGTTCGGCTTGCACTTCGGCTACGCTCGAGCCGAGTTACGTGTTGAAGGCTTTGGGTGCCGGTGACGACTTGGCGCATTCATCCATCCGATTCGGTGTCGGCCGCTTCAACACCGAAGAAGAAGTAGATTATGTCGGCGACAAGGTCGTCGAAGTGGTGAGAAAGCTGCGCGAACTATCGCCGCTCTACGAAATGGCGAAAGAGGGCGTCGATCTCAGCAAAATGGTTTGGGCGGCACACTAACAAGTATTTGGGAAGAGGAAAAAAAATGGCATATTCTGACAAAGTTCTCGACCATTACAAAAACCCCCGCAATGTCGGCTCGCTCGATAAGAGCCGTCCCGACGTGGGCACGGGCATGGTGGGCGCGCCGGAGTGCGGCGACGTCATGAAACTGCAGGTGAAGGTGAACCCGGACACGGGCGTCATCGAAGACGCGAAGTTCAAGACATTTGGCTGCGGCAGCGCAATCGCCAGTTCCTCGCTTGCAACGGAGTGGCTGAAAGGCAAAACCGTGGATCAGGCGCTTGAAATCAAAAATACCGATATAGTCAACGAACTGTCGTTGCCGCCGGTGAAGATTCACTGCTCCGTGCTTGCCGAGGACGCGATCAAGGCGGCAATCGGCGATTACAAGAAGAAGCAGCAGCCCGCGAAGAACGCTGAGCCGGTAGCGGTTCACTAGGACGGACGGTCCATGGCCGGGTTAACTCAGCTTGGCGGCTCGCCAGGTGACCAGCAGTCTGCGCCCGGAGGCGAGGCGCCGAAGCAGGTACACGTTACGCCGAAAGCTGTGGAAAAAATTCGCGCGTCTTTTGCGCGCGAAGGCGTCAGCGGCGGCCTCCGGTTGGGCGTTCTGGGTGGCGGGTGCTCCGGGTTGAGCTATCAATTCAAATTTGCTCCCGAACCCCGGCCGCGGGACTACGTGTTCGAGTTTGAAGATGTGAAGGTTTTTGTCGATCCGAAAAGCATGCTGTTTCTGGACGGCATGACTCTCGATTGGCAGGATTCGTTAATCCAGTCGGGCTTTGTGTTTCAGAATCCGCACGCCACAAAAAGTTGCGGCTGCGGCACATCGTTTTCAGCCTAGAACCGGCGTCGGCTGATTAAGCCCGGCAGATCCGGGTGCTCCATGCCTACGCTTTCCAAAAATTTCTACGACTTTTTCGGCATTCGCCGAACATTGCGCGTCGATACCGACGCGCTGCAGAAGCGGTTTTATGAGCTCAGCCGCGAGTGGCATCCCGACCGGTTCAGTCGAAAGGGTGCCGAAGAGCAGGCGCAGGCGCTCGAAGCAACCGCGATTTTGAACAACGGATATCGCACGCTGCGCGATCCAGTCAAGCGCGCCGAATATCTGCTCAAAGAAGAAGGTTTTCCCATCGGTGAACAGCGCTCGAAGGACGTGCCTCCGGAGCTGCTCGAAGAGGTATTCCAGCTGAACATGACGCTCGAAGAGTTGAAGGAAGGCGATGAGGGCGCGCGCCCGCAACTGGAAGCGGCAAAGGAAAATTTGGCCGGCTTACGCGCCGAAATCGACGCGGAACTGGAACGTCTGTTTGCGAAATTCGATGCCGCGGAAGAACACAGCGAGACGGCTAGGCAAGCATTGCAAGAAATCCGGGGCGTGTTGAACCGGCGCAGATATATCGAAAATCTGATTCGAGATGTCGATCGCGCGCTGACCGCCGAGCCCGGCGCGGCCGAGCCGATCGAAGAACGGCTATAAGAACATGGGAACTTTTCAAATCGACTTCGGCGAGAGCCGAAAATCCAAAATCGTCGGCATCGATCTCGGCACAACCAACAGCCTGATTGCGGAAATGACCCTGACCGGTCCGGAGATTATCGAAGACTCCGAAGGCCGGAAGATTGTGCCGAGTGTCGTATCGCTCACCGCCGATGGCGGCCTCGTGGCGGGTGAACCGGCGCGCGAGCTGCTGCTGACCAGCCCGGAGCGCACGGTCTATTCGGTCAAGCGATTAATGGGCCGCGGTGTAGGCGATGTCGAAGAGGAGCTGAAGCTGTTTCCGTTCCGCATTGCCGAAGACAGCGAGTCGATCATAAAGCTGAAGCTCGGCCATCGCACCTTCACCGCGCCTGAAATTTCAGCCGCTATTTTGCGGCAATTGAAAGACAACGCGGAAGCTGCTCTCGGGGTGCCGGTGACGGAAGCCGTAATCACGGTGCCCGCGTATTTCAATGACGCACAGCGGCAAGCGACAAAAGATGCCGGCCGGCTTGCCGGTCTCGAAGTGCTGCGGCTTGTGAATGAACCTACCGCCGCATCGCTGGCCTATGGGCTCGACAAGCGGAAAGACGGAATCATCGCGGTCTACGACTTCGGAGGCGGCACTTTCGACATTTCGATTCTTCGCTTGCACGAAGGCATTTTCGAAGTGCTCGCAACCAATGGCGACACGCACCTCGGCGGCGACGATATCGACAATCTGCTGCTGAAAATCGCTCTGGAAGATGTGCAGTCGGAATGGGGCGAGGATCTTTCACGGGATTCAGAAGGCGTGCAACGCCTGCGCCGCGCAGTCATAGAAGCCAAAGAACAGCTTTCGTTTGTACCCCAAACAAGCATTCAGCTCGAATATAAAGGCAAGCACTACGGGCGGGCCATCGATCGAGCGTTGTTTGATCGTCTCATTGCGCCGGTCGTCGAACGCACCCTGGCGCCTTGCCGGTCATGCCTCGCCGATGCAAAACTTACGCCTGAGCAGATCGATGAAGTCGTGCTGGTCGGCGGTTCGACTCGCATTCCGCTGGTGCGCGACGCAGTGGAGCGGCTTTTCAAGGCCAAGCCGCACACGGAATTAAATCCAGATGAAGTCGTAGCGCTTGGCGCCGCCGTCCAGGCCGGTATCCTGGCGGGCGACGTTGAAGACAAGCTGTTGCTCGATGTGACGCCGCTCTCGCTCGGCATCGAAACCATGGGCGGCGTGGTCTCAAAGCTCATTCATCGCAACTCGACCATTCCCGCGAGCGCCACCGAATCATTCACTACCGCAGTCGATGGCCAGCGAAACGTGCTCATTCACGTGCTGCAGGGCGAGCGCGAACTCGTGAAGGACTGCCGCAGCCTTGCCCGCTTCGATCTCAAAGACATTCAGCCCATGCCGGCGGGCTTGGCGCGGATCGAAGTGCGTTTCCTCATCGATGCGAATGGAATTTTGAACGTTACCGCGCGCGACGCGCGGACCGGCAAAGCGCATAGCGTAGATGTGAAGCCGTCCTATGGATTAACGGACGAGCAAGTGGAAGCCATGATCCGCGAATCCTTTGAAAAAGCCGAAGAGGACATGCGCGAACGGCAGGTGCGCGAGGCGCGAGTGGAAGCCGATAACATTCTGGCCGCCACCGGGAAAGCACAGCATAGCGACGCCTGGTCGTCACTGCTCCCGGAGGAGCAAGTTGAGATCAACGTCGCGAAGCACGCTCTCGAAGCCGCGTATCACTCGAACGATCATCATCTAATCAATGAAAAGATCGAAGAGTTGAATCGCGCTACGCAAACGCTTGCGGAAAACCTGATGAACTCCGCTGTGCGCGGCGCGCTAAAGGGCACCAAGATCGAATAGCGAGTTAAGCGGCCAAACAATCGACCTTCGCTGAAATTGCAGCCGCGCGAAGACTAGCGTCGAGTGTCCATAATTGACACCGCGACAACAAAGCGGATGCGATTAGGTGAGTGTCGATCCAGCCGATGCCCCGTTGCCAAAGCTCGCGTTCATGCAGCAACCCTAATACCTCGTCGTGCGCGGCCGATACCGCGAGCGGCAGTTCCGCCAAATCGGCGAAAAACTTTTTGCGGTTCTTTATACCGCCGCATGACAACTCACCGATGATGAACGGGTGAATCAGCGCCAGGCTGTCGTTTAATAGATCCCGCAGAACCGGGTTGCCACGCCGGAGATGATCGATCCAAACCGACGAATCGACCAGAACCATTTACTTGGCTCGCGCCGCTCTCCGGCGCGGAATAGGCCGTAAATCGGGCTGCGAGCCGCCCAAAGATGCCAAACGTCTCGACGCCTCGCGGGCGATAAGCGCTTGCAGCCCCGCGTGTACCAAAGCCGTTTTCTCCTGTATCCCTGTGGCCTCCCTCGCGCGGGTGACCAACTCCTCATCCAAAATTAACGTCGTCCTCATATGCATCATTATGCACAATCAATGCATACCTTGTCAACTGCTATTTTGGAGTCGCTCTCCTACAATAGAGCCATGCCCGGACTCACCTGGAACCACACCGAAGATATCGCGCTCAGTTTGTACGAAGCGCACCCGGACGTGGATCCGACGCACATCCGCTATACGGATCTGCACAAGTGGATCACGGAACTTCCGGATTTCAAGGACGATCCCATCGCTTCTACCGAAGGAAAGCTCGAAGCCATTCAGATGGCCTGGCTCGAGGAATACAAAGACAATCAGTAGCGCAAAGAACGCGGATGCGCACCCCCAGGCGAGGAAACGAACCCGTTGCTTTTTGCGGGGCGCGCGCTTGACACCGCGACCGTTTTGCGCGAGTTCTTTAATAGCGCCGGTCTTCTTTGCTCTTGCGTAATCTTCTCCGCCGCGTCGCACGCCCGGTCCAAGTTCTTCGCCGCCAAACTACTTTATCGACCGAATATGTCCGCTCCGCGCCCTCCCCGCAGAACGCGGTCGACATTTTCAAAGGCCGCTGGTTTACACGCTTTCCCGAACCGCTTTCTGACGTTCGGGCCGGCAAGCTGGCGTTATTCGAAGACCCGCGCATGGCATGGGCCTTATCGGAACTCGGTGATTTGCGCGGCAAGACGGTCCTTGAACTGGGACCGCTCGAGGGTGCTCACAGCTATATGCTCGAGCGCGCCGGCGCAGAATCCATCGTCTCCATCGAAGCGAATCCGGAAGCCTATCTCAAATGCCTGATCGTCAAGGAAACCGTTGGCCTGCGGAAAACGCGATTCTTATGCGGCGATTTCATGGAGTACCTGCGCCATGCGCCGCCCCAGTTTGATGTTGCGTTCGCGAGCGGCGTGCTCTATCACATGCTCGACCCGGTCGAGACAATCGAACTCCTCAGTAAGGTTGCGCCGAAGCTCTATCTGTGGACGCATTATTATGATGCGCGCATTATTTCTGGCGATCGCAAACTGGCATCCATGTTCACGGGCTCTAAGCAGAACATGCATAACGGCTTTTCGCACACGCTGTACCGCTACGAATACTGGGGCAGCTTCGGAGCGCGCGAGTTTTGCGGCGGTTCGCGCCCGCACGCATATTGGCTGAGCCGCAAAGATATTCTCGCAGCGTTAACCTTCTATGGCTTCAATCAGATCCACGTGAATTTTGAAGCTCTGGATCACCCAGATGGGCCGGCTTTCGCATTGGTTGGGCAGAAGACCGAACCGATCCCGAGCCAAGCTCGTATCTCTTGATGCCATGCTTTGGAAAAATCTCGTCTTCGCCGCGCGCCAACTGCGAAAAAGCCCCGCATTCACCATCACCATCCTGATCACGCTCGCGCTTTGCATCGGCGCGAATGCCGCCATCTACAGCATCGTGGACGCGCTCTTCTTCCGGCCTCTGCCGTATCCCGACCCGCAGCGGCTCCTGATGCTCGGCAGTGTGCAGCGCCAAGGCAGCGCATCCGCATTTGATAACGGGCAGGACGGCCGCGAATGGGAGATTATTCGCGATCATGCCACATTTCTCGATAGCGCCGTTTACGGTGGCACGAATGGCATCAACCTTTTCACCAATGGCCGCGTGGAATACGTTCAGGAGCAGCGTGTCGGCGCAAACTTCTTCAAGGTTCTAGGACTTCCGCTGCTCCGCGGACGCGAATTCGCCGCGCAAGAAGACGTGCCCGGCGGACCGGCGCTGGCGGTCCTCAGTTATCAGCTCTGGGACCGCGTTTTTCACCAGGATCCTCAAATCATCGGCCGCACCATCGATCTGCGCGGCGCACCCTACACCGTCATCGGCATCATGCCCCGAGGTTTCCGCACGGACTCGCCCGCCGATGTCTGGACGCCGCTTCAGCCTTCCACCAAAGGGCGAAGGCAGCGGCACCAATTACTCGATCATTGCGCGATTAAAGCCGAACGTCACGCTAGCTGATGCCAACGGCCAGCTCGCCTCCATCATGCGCCCGATATTCAAGGCGCTCCATCTTCCTCCCGGCGTGTCGCTCGAAGAACATGCCTTGCCTTTGCAGACGGGACGAGCCTACGACCTGAAATCGAAGGTCCACCTGATGTGGGCTGCTGTCATTCTGGTGCTCATCATCGGATGCGTGAACATTTCCGGTATTTTGTTGGCCCGCTCTGCCGCACGTTCGCGTGAAATCGCCACCCGCATGGCGCTGGGAGCGAGCCGCGTGTCCATTATCGGCCAACTGTTCGCCGAATCGCTGCTCCTGTCGCTCGCCGGCGGGATATTGGGCATTCTCACAGGCTACTTCGCTTTGGACGCGCTGCGAGAACTGAAAACTGCGCCCATCGGCTTTGCGATGGATTTTTCCAGCTTCGATCTGTTCCACCCGGTGCAACTGGATTTGCGCGTCGTCGCAGTTACCATTGCCATCGCGCTTGTCACGAGCATTCTCTTCGGTCTTGTCCCCGCTATCGAAGCGACTTCTCTCGATCTGCGCTCCTCGCTTGCGGAAGGCGGGCGCGGCGCTACCAACCGCCACAAGTGGATACGCAACGCCCTCGTCTTCGGCGAAGTTGCGCTTGGCGTGGTTCTGGTCATCTCGTCGGGTCTGCTCATCCGCACCTTCGCCCACCTCACCAATCTGAGCCCAGGTTTCAATCCGAATCACGTGATGACCGCGTCGCTCTCCCTGGAAGATGCGCGTTATCAAACCACCGCATCGGGCGTCCACCTTTTCGATCAAACGCTCGATCGCATCCGCCAGATCCCCGGTGTCGAGTCTGCAGCGGCCACTCTCAGTACGCCCTTCGAACGTCCGTTGAACTGGCTGCATTGGCCGTGTTGCTGGTCAAGAACCAGAAGAACTGCCTCACCGATTTCACCTGGGTCACACCCGATTTCTTCCAAACCCTGCAGATTCCTTTGCTCCGCGGTCGCGTGTTCACGGATTCCGACAACCGCACCGCCGCCCGCGTCCTGGTCGTCAACCGCGCCTTTCTCGAGCGCTTCTTCAAGCCTGGCGCGCACCCGCTCGGCGCAGATGTCGAGCTGGAAAACCAGCATTATAAAATCGTCGGCGTCGTTGCCGATGTCGAGCAGAGAAACGGCTGGGGCGGTGAATTTGCGCCCATTGCCGGATTTGCCCAAGCGTACATGCCGCTGGCCGAAATCGCCGGACGGGATGTTTGCCGGTGTAAACGTTTGGTTTCCCCCGAGCTTCATCGTGCGCACTCACGGCACGATCGCCGGTCTTCCCGAAGCCATGCGCCGCGCGCTTCGAGCAGTTGATGCTCGCCTGCCGTTCTCGTCCTTTCACTCGATGTCGGAAATCCGTGGAGCAGCGCTTTCTGACCAGCGCTATCAAGCCGTCCTGTTTTCGACTCTCGCCGGTCTCGCTCTTCTACTTGCCGCTCTGGGAATTTACGGGCTGATTGCTCAATCGGTCGCGGAACGCAGACGAGAGATGGGAATTCGTCTCGCTTTGGGAGCGACCACCCAACGAGTCATTCGCACGGCGGCCTTGCCGGGCATCCGGATTTCACTTGCGGGAATCGGCGGCGGCATCGTGCTCGCGCTTTTTGCCACGCGACTGCTGAAAAGCCTGATTTGGGGCGTCGGAGCCACCGATCCGCAGACCTTCTTGAGCGTCTCTTTGCTGCTGCTTTTGGTAGCCGCCGTGGCCAGTTTCATTCCCGCCCTGCGCCTCACACGCCTCGACCCAGCCGAAACCTTGCGCGAAGAGTGAAGCGGACGCCCGCTCATCCCAGTCGGCGACTATCTCGGCGCCATCGTCCCTCACTCTGCCAGGATGCCGGTCCCACGAGGCGTTTCCACTAAAGCCCGCCGACTACCCACGATTTGTGTAACACGCGGGAAATCCTGTCCGGCTTCGCCGATCGCCAGAACAGTTGACAATGCAGGTTCTAGCGCTTCGCGCCGCTTGTATGCTGCTGCATTGCTATTCTGTGGAATCGAGTTCTTGCTATACGGATCGGGTTCCGGTCCAATTGGCAGCCGGTCGTGGCAACCATCCGCACTTTGCGGTTTCACCTTCCAAAGATCTGTCGTTACTACCTGACATTGATCAACATGCGGTCACTCCCCGTACTCGAATTTCCTGTACACGCGCCACCACGGGTTGGCGTGTTTTGCGAGCTCTTCGGCAGCTTCTGCGAGTGACGGATGCTCCTGCTCGCCGATAGACTGGGTTCAGAGGACGGCAAGAGAGCACGGATGGTCCTCGATTCTGGGCGTACGAATGGCAGATCGTTTTCGAGTTCTCTCGGTCATGGGGCGGCAGCTGGAGAGTATGGGCATCTCAGCAAATGCCGTGTTGAGGCTTGCGGGATTGCCATCTCAGTTGTTCCAGCAAACGCGTATTTGGCTCACGACCGAGGAGATGCGCGCCCTGTACGACGCTATCGCCGAGTTCACTGGGGATCAGGCAATCGGCCTGAGACTGGGCTCCGAGGAACGCCCGGAGAACTACAGCCCCATTGCGATTGCGGCGCTATTTACTCGCTCGTTCCGCGACGCCCTAAATCGCGTCGCTCGATATAAACGACTGACCTCACCGCAAGAAATCCGGCTGTTGGAGCGCGGCAAAGAGTGTGCGGTTGAGTTTGTCTGGCTGCTCGCGGAGGTTGCAGAGTCCCCCATTTGGATTGATGCTTGCTTTGCGTGGACGGTCACGATTGGCCGGCGTGGAATTGGTCGCAACATCCATCCATCGCGCGTGGAATTGCGCCGCCCGCTTACAAACAAGCAGGCTTATGAGACTTTCTTTGCGTGTCCGGTGAAGTTCGGTGCGCGCTACAATCGCCTTTTCTTCCGAGTAGAAGACCTCGATCAGCCGTTCATAACGTCCAACCCGGATCTGCTAGAAGCAATCGCGCCCCAACTGGAATCCGAACTGAAGCAGTATCTGGCGAGCAGGTCTCTTCAAGAGCAGGCGAAAGGGATCTTGAAGCGGTCACTCGCGGGGCAGCGGCCGCGACTGGAAGACGTGGCGGTGGAGTTGCGCATGGGCACTCGCACGTTGCAGCGGAAGCTGCTTGAACAAGGGACTACGTTTCACGCCTTGATGGAAGAGGCGCGCCACGAAATGGCGCAGCACTATCTCCGGCAGCCCTCGCTCGAACTAAACGAAACAGCATACCTGCTTGGATATGAGGATCCCAACTCGTTTATCCGAGCCTTTCACAAGTGGGAAGGGACCTCCCCGGGCGAGTGGAGATCTACCCGGCCGCACAGAATCCAGTAATCCGTTAACCCAAGTTGTGGCATCGCATCCCGCTCGTGATGCATACGGCCTCGGCCAAGGCGGAACGCTCTCAGTAACGAGATATAAGCATGACTAACAATGCATTAGATTTCACTGGCAAGGTGGCACTCGTGACCGGAGCAAGCTCGGGCATGGGGCTCGCGACGGCCCAAGCGTTCGCAGAGGCGGGTGCGGCTGTCGTGTTGGCCGACATCCGAGAGGACTTGGTAAAGGCGAAGCCGAAAAGCTTACGGCGATCGGTCAGAAAGCAATTGCCGTCAGGTGCGACGTAAGCGACGACGCTCAAGTGGCCGCGATGGTCGACCGCACCGTTGCCGAGTTCGGCCGGCTCGACGCCGCGTTCAATAACGCCGGCGTTATGGCGCGTAGTGCCCCAATTTCCGAGAGCACTCGCGAAGATTGGGAGCGCGTGATCGGGATCAACTTGCGCGGCGTTTGGAGCTGCATGAAATACGAACTCGCGCAAATGGAACGCCACGGCGGTGGTGCAATTGTCAACAATGCGTCGGTTGGCGCGTTGAAGGCCAACCCCGGTATCGGTTCATACATTGCATCCAAGCACGGCGTGGTTGGCCTGACGCGGACGGCCGCTCTCGAATACATCAAGCACGGCATCCGTGTGAACGCCATCAATCCTGGCTGGATCGACACGCAGATCGCTCGCGACGTCCTCAGCGGGAACGAGCAGGCGTACGAAGATTCGACCAGGCAGGTTCCTATCGGCCGTGCGGGCAGGCCAGAGGAGATCGCCTCCGTTGTGCTCTGGCTTTGCAGTCCCGGAGCGAGCTATGTGGTGGGTCACGCCCTCACGGTGGACGGTGGACTGACGGTCTGATCAAAGAATCTAAAGAAGGAGACTACAAATGCAAGCAACTATGCTCTACGGCCCGCGCGATGTTCGTTTCGAACATCGGCCGGACCCTACAATCACCAAAGCGACAGATGCGATCCTCCGCCTCTCGGCCACCTGTATCTGCGGATCGGACCTCTGGCCCTATCGAGGCATCGCCAATTTCGCAGAACTGCCGACCCCCATGGGACACGAGTACTGCGGCATGGTCGAAGAGGTCGGTAAGGAGGTCAAAAAGATCAAGCCCGGCCAATTCGTCGTCGGCTCATTTGTGACCTCGGATAATACTTGCGTCATTTGCAACGACGGCTATCCGTCCTCCTGCGTACAGCGCGAGTTTATGCTGGCCGCACAAGCTCCGCTCTTGCGCGTGTCGCTTGCGGACGGGACATTGGTACCCACACGTGATGTTCCTTCCAAAGAACTGATCCCCAGTCTGCTGGCGACTTCCGATGTCTTGGGAACGGGTTGGTTTGCTGCGGACGCAGCAAATGTGAAGCCGGGAAACACAGTGGTGGTTGTGGGTGACGGGGCAGTCGGTTTGCTTGGTGTGCTTTCAGCGAAGCAGATGGGAGCTGAGCGAATCATCGCGATGAGCCGCCACCCGTCGCGGCAGAAACTCGCAAGAGAGTTCGGCGCCACCGACATCGTGACCGAGCGCGGCGAGGAAGGCATCGCGCGAATCAATGAGATGACAAAAGGGCTCGGAGCCGATTCCGTGCTGGAATGTGTTGGCACGCAGGAATCCATGCTGCAGGCCATCCGTTCCACTCGTCCTGGCGGCTACGTCAGCTACGTAGGCGTTCCGCACGAGGTCAAACTCGATGGGACAGAGTTGTTCTTTGGTGAGGTCCATCTTCACGGCGGCCCAGCTCCCGTGCGCCGCTATCTGCCGAACCTGATCGACCTTGTACTGAACCAGAAGATCAATCCCGGAAAAGTATTCGATTTGACGCTACCGCTCGATCAAGTCGCCGAAGGGTATCGTGCGATGGACGAACGCCGGGCCATTAAGACACTGCTGCTTACGTAAATCAAGGGATCAAACATGGAAATCAAGCGAGTTGGCTCGCAGCCTTCCGCAAAGGGACCTTCGGACTGGTTCACTGGCGCCGTGCGGATTGACCATCTGTTCCAGGCGCCCGATCCGGCACTGATATCAGGTGCCAGCGTGACGTTCGAACCGGGTGCTCGCACCGCGTGGCACACGCATCCGCTCGGACAGACCCTCATCGTCACGGCGGGCTGCGGTTGGGCTCAGCGCGAAGGCGCGCCGGTCGAGGAAATTCGGCCCGGCGATGTTGTCTGGTTCTCCCCCGGTGAAAAGCACTGGCACGGCGCCACTGCGACGACCGGCATGACGCACATCGCTCTTCAGGAGAAACTTGACGGAAAACTCGTTGAATGGCTGGAGCATGTCAGCGATCAGCAATACACGTCAAGCAAAACCGGGCCCCAATAGAGATCCCATGTTTGTCGTCAGGTGCCGCTCACTTCTCGGCGCATCGGTTCTCATCGCGTCCGTTGCGGCGGGCGCATACGGTCAACATTCGGGAGCGAATCTTGTACTGATCTATGATTCCCAAACGCGCGGGCCGGTTCCGATTCCCCCGTCCGAGCGCGGGTTAGAGACCGTTGTGGCCGAGCCGTGGTTCAAGGTGTCCCATCAGGGGATCGTCCTCGAGGGGGCAGTGTTCGAGCGCAACGGCAATCTGCTCTTCTGCGATGTATCGGGCCGGCGTGTGCTGCGCCTTACGCCGGATAAACGCCTCTCCAGTGTTGTCTCGTTGAATGATGTCAGCCCAGGAGGCCTGGCGATTCACAAGGACGGGCGCATCTTCATAGCCGCCATGAATTTGGTCAAGGGAGCTGGTGCAATCGTCGCAGTCAAGCCGGACGGAACGGGGATGCAGACGATCGTTCCCGCGACCGCCGGCTATATGCCGAATGACCTGGTTTTCGACGCAAATGGCGGCTTTTACTTCAGTGACTTTCGAGGGATCTCAACCGAACCGAAGGGAGGCGCTTACTACGTATCGCCTGACTTGAAGACGATCACACCCGTGCTGCCCCAGCTCGCAATGGCAAACGGGATCGCGCTCAGCCCAGACGGAAAGCAATTGTGGGTCACCGAGTTCGCCAGAAACCTCCTGCATCGGGTCGTCCTGGCGTCCCCCACGGCCATTGCACCAGTCGGCACAGCAATTCCTTATCATTTCATCGGCCCGGCTCCGGATTCGATGCGCGCCGATAGCGACGGTAATCTCTATGTGGCGATCTACAGCCAAGGCCGCGTGCTGGTGTTCAACAGGAACGGTATCCCTATCGGACAGATTCTGTTGCCGGGCAGGGATGACGGGCACAACCTGCAGTCCACCAGTATGGCCATGAAGCCCGGCGCCAACGATCTCTATATCGTGACGAGCGACGGCAGCGGCGGACAAGGCGCGACCATCTTTCACGCGAAGGTGTTCGCCACCGCCCTGCAGCTCTACTCACACCAGTGAGTTACACCTGTTGAGGTGGTTCGATGTGCTCATGAACTTCGTTGAAATGCTGAGCCGTGTGCTCGAACATTATAGAAGACCTGATAAGTAAGCGCAAAGAGCGAGAATGCGGCGCAGTCTTGGGATACACTTTGCCGAGGAGTCGGCTTGTCGGAGAACTGCAATCCAGATACATCCGCCTTCCGCCATCAACCACTGTTCTCCACCTTCCTACCCTCCGACTCTCCTCTCCAGCACCTCCCGATTCCTCGCACACACCGCGCAATCGCACTCGCCTCGCTCCTTCGGCCGCGGCAAATTGCCCACGCCCGTTGGTCCCACGTGTCCGGTCCCGTTCGCCGCTTCCCGCTCGATCACCTCCAGCCATGTATCCACCGTCATGCGCTGCGTCCCCATCCCGCCGAGTTCCACCTGCTGCGCATCCGGATTTGCCGTCCACCGATACTCCGCCGGAATCCCGTGCGGAAAATTCAACCTGCGGTACACCAGCTCCGGCGCCTGCTCCATCGCTTGCCCCTCTTTGATCAGCTCTTCGTTCGATGGATACAGTCGCGCCACCGTTTTCCCGTCTGTAGCGCACAAGGCGTCTGGTGCCTGTTGTGCGCGGTCAGGGAGGTTCTCCACTTCCACCCACTGATCCAGCAACACCAGCTTCTTCTTCGACGATCCCTTCCGCCGCGCCCTGCGGTAGCGCACAGGGCGTTTGCGGCCCGTTCTGCGCGATTGGCTTCGAGCAGTTCATCCTCGCCTGCCGTTTTCGTCGTTTCACTCCATGTCGGAAATCCGTGGAGCGGCGCTTTCTGACCAGCGCTATCAAGCCGTCCTGTTTTCAACCCTCGCCGGTCTCGCTCTTCTGCTTGCCGCCCTGGGAATTTACGGGCGGATTGCTCAATCGGTCGCGGAACGCAGACGAGAGATGGGAATTCGTCTGGATTTGGGAGCGACCACTCAAAACGTCATCCGCACAGCGGCCTTGCCGGGCATCCGGATTTCACTTGCTGGAATCGCCGCCGGCATCGTGCTCGCCCTATGCGCCACGCGACTGCTGAAAAGCCTGATTTGGGGCGTCCGCGCGAACGATCCGCAGACGTTCTTGAGCGTCTCTTTGCTGCTGCTTTTAGTAGCCGCCATCGCGAGTTTCATTCCCGCGCTGCGCCTCACGCGCCTCGACCCAGCCGAAACCTTGCGCGAAGAGTGAAGCGGATGCCCCGCTCATCGCAGCCGACGACCATCTGCGCCACCATCATCCCGCACTGTTCCACGACGCCGACACCACGAGCGTTTCCACCAAACGCCCGACCCGCCCATCAGCGGCTTGCCAAATGCAAGCGCGCTTCTCAACAGTAATCCCGCTGGCTAGTCAGAACCCAATCACTTCAGCGACCTAGCGTTATACGTCCAGGTCGATTGTCGGCAATTACGGGTAGTGTTGTCTATGACTACACTACCAATTACGCAGTTACCCTGCTAACCCAATAACAGGAGTAGGGTAGAATCTTGCCACAGCCCGTCATCTCGATGGGACGAATTATGCTCGGGAAGACCGTCTCCCACTACCGCATCTTGGAAAAGCTCGGGAGTGGTGGTATGGGCGTGGTCTATAAGGCTGAGGACACTCGTCTACGTCGCGCTGTCGCACTAAAGTTTCTCCCGGACAATTTACAACAAGACCACGCGGCGCTCGAACGATTTCATCGAGAGGCAAGAACTGCATCGGCTCTAAACCACCCAAACATCTGCATTGTCCACGATATCGACGAACAGGACGGACAAGCCTTTATCACGATGGAGTTGCTCGAAGGTGAAACGCTGGACGAACATATCGGCGGTAAACCGCTGAAAATCCCCCATCTGCTCGATGTCGCGATTCAGATCGCGGATCCGTTGGAAGCTGCGCACGCAAAAGGCATCATCCATCGTGATATCAAGCCCGCGAACATCTTTCTCACGCAGCGCGGGCAAGTCAAAATTCTGGACTTTGGCCTGGCCACACTGATGCCGAAAAAGACGAACTCTACCGCCGCTGCGACAGCAATCACCGAAGCGATGATCACAAGCCCCGGATTGGCTGTTGGCACGGTTTCCTATATGTCGCCCGAGCAGGCGCTCGGAAGAGAGCTTGACGCGGGTACCGACCTGTTCTCCTTCGGCGTGGTGCTGTATGAGATGGCAACCGGTAGTCGGCCGTTCCTTGGGAAGACCACGGCGGCGATATTTGATGCGCTGTTAAACGAACCGCCAACGCCGGCGGTCCAATTGAACCCGGAAATTCCAGTAAAGCTCGGAGAGATCATCGGCAGGGCGCTCGAAAAAAACCGTAATGAGCGCTACCACAACGCATTTATCTTACTTTCCGATCTGAAAAGTCTTAGGCGCGACCTGGATCGTGTCCATACAACCCAAATGCCAGCCGTCGCACTTGGTGCGCGAGGTGCGTTACCTCGAAAGACTGTTGGTTCGCTCGCGGTTCTGCCGTTTGAGAACCAGAGCTCCGATCCCGAAGCCGAATATTTCACTGACGGAATCACCGAAAGCATCATTCACAGCGTTTCCACACTTCCGAAAATTCGCGTGATGGCGCGGAGCACTGTCTTTCGGTACAAAGGGCAGATAGCCGATCCTGTATCAGTGGGACGGCAGTTGAACGTGCGTGCGGTTTTGACCGGCAGGGTGCTGCAGCGCGGGGATAACTTGACAATCAGCACCGAACTGGTGAATGTCAGCGACGGTTCACGCCTGTGGGGCAAGAACTATCAACGGCCCATCCAGGATGTCTTCGGGGTCCAGGAGTCAATCGCCACTGAGATTTCCGACAATCTTCGCCTGAAGCTAACGCCACGGGAGAAGAAGCGTCTGGGCCAACATCCCACTGAAAGTCGTGAAGCATACCAACTGTACCTGAAAGGCCGGTTTTTCTGGAACAAGCGAACGGAGGAGGGCATTCGCAAAGGCATCGAATATTTTCGACAGGCAGTGGAAGTGGACCCAACCTACTCGCTAGCTTACGCCGGTTTGGCGGAATCGTACATGCCTCTGGCCTTCTGGGGATACCTCCCGCCGAACGATGCCTTTCCGAAAGCAAAGGCCTGGGCGCTGAAAGCTCTTGAAATCGATAACGATTTAGCTGAGGCTTTGCCGCCTCTCTCCGCCACGCTCTTTTTCTATGATCGCGAGCTAGAGCCGAGTGAGAAAGCGATACAAAGAGCCATCAAGCTCAACCCGAACTATCCGCGAGCCCACCAAGTGTACGGTGAAATGCTGGTCTGGTTGAGAGAATTCGACGCCGGCGCAGTTGAAATTGGCGAGGCGCTCGTCCTCGACCCACTCTCCCCGATACTGCACTTCAGCGACGCTTACACGTCTTATTTCGCTCGACGATACGACGAGGTCATCCCGAAATGCCGAAAGTGCCTTGAACTGGAGCCAAAGTTTCCTCCGGCCCACTTGACGCTCGGCGTCGTTTCGGAGACCTTTGGGGATTTCGAACGTGCCGTTGAGCACTTAAATAGAGGCCTGGAATTCGAGCAGCAGAATTTGACGCTGCGCACAGAACTCGGGCGCGCTTACGCGCTTTGGGGCAAAGAGGCTGAGGCCAGGAATGTTTTGCGGGTCCTCGGCGAAATTGCTAAAGAGCGGTACATCTCTGCCTACCTGGTGGCGAGAATCTACGCTGCTCTGCGCGAAACGAACCAGGTTCTATTGTGGCTGGAGCGAGCAAATGAAGAGCGGTCCTCGTGGTTCGCATTTGTGAATGTGGATCCCGCGTTCGATTCTTTTCGATCCGATCCGCAATTTCAAAATCTGCTGCGACGGGCGAGGTTGGCGGGCCGAGACACGATGCCACGTGGAGCTGGCTGATTGGATTTAGAGCCTTACGGCTTCGTGCGGCCTGGGGTGCAAATCTTAGCTATACTTAGCGGCTATCCGTTCGAAAGGAGAAATGCATGATACTTGTCATCGGGGCGACGGGGTTATTGGGCAGTGAAATTGTCCGCCGACTTTGCGTTTCCGGGCACGCGGTTCGCGCTCTGGCCCGAACGACTTCGAATCCATCGCGGCTCGAAGCTCTCCAACAAGCAGGCGCTGAGATCGCCTACGGCGATCTCAAGGAACCAAGCTCTCTTCAGATCGCGTGCCGGGGAATCGAAGCGATAGTCACGACGGCATCTTCCACGTTTTCGACACAACCAGGCGACTCAATCGAAACCGTCGACAGGGACGGCTACTTCAACCTGATTGAAGCTGCCAAGAACACAGGAGTGCGGAAGCTCGTTTATACGTCCATTCCGCAAAACATGCGATATGAATCTCCGCTCACGCGCGCGAAATCCGAGGTTGCGGAGTATCTCAGGAGTAGCGGCATCGATTATACGGTACTTGCTGCCAATTTCTTTATGGAGATCTGGCTAAGTCCGGCCTTAGGATTTGATCCGGAAAACGCGCGGGCGACTATCTACGGAACCGGTGATCGGCCTGTCGGGTATGTCTCTTACCGGGATGTGGCGCAAATTGCCGAGGGATGCCTCGCAGCGAAAGCTTCTAAGAATGGAACGATCTCCATTGCTGGCCCGGAAAGCGTGGCGCCACTACAGGCAGTCCAGATCTTCGAGCGGTCATCAGGACGCACGTTCGCGGTGGAACACGTTGACGAAAATACCCTGCTTGAAAAGCGCCGCACGGCTGCGAATCCTCTGGAAGCGAGCTTTGCAGCTCTGATGCTTGACTACGCTTACGGTTGTCCCATGGACATGGAAGAAACTCTGTCCATTTTTCCCATTCGGCTGACCTCCATTCAGGAGTACGCCGATTCCATTTTCCATGCAAAGTCCGCCCATGTCTAAGGCATATGTAAATGTGGGAGATTTCCGCTGCTATCCCCTCATCGATGGAGATTTTCGGTACCTGAAGAACGCTGTGTTTCCGGACCGCTCCGATGAAGAGCTTGCGTCAGTGTTGGGACCAGGCGATATGTCGGCGGATCTTCGCGTCGGGTACTCCGGTCTTTTGATCGATACCGGCAAACAGCGCGTCTTGATCGATACCGGCGCAGGACCGCTGGCCCCCAGCACGGGTCACTTGCTGGAAAGTTTAGAGACATGCGGCTTCCACCCCAATGAGATCGATGTTGTCATCCTCTCGCACCTGCATGCCGATCATATCGGCGGAGTCATCACGCCCGAAGGCGCCCTCTCCTTCCCCAATGCAGAATTTCTGCTATCGCGATTCGAACACGATTTCTGGATGTCCGAGAGCAATCAGGCGAAATTGAAAAGAGGCGAGTTGTTCGGCCTCGGCGAACTGGAGGAAGTTCTTTTGACCTGGATTCAAAAGTATATCCCGCCGCTTGCAGCCGAAGGAAGACTCCGGATAATCGAATCCGGCTGTGAGGCAGCGACAGGAGTCTTGGTGCTACCGGCGTTCGGACACACGCCCGGACATCTGGCAGTCCTGGCGGCCAGCGGGAACCAGCAGCTGCTTTTTGGGGGCGATGCATTGTTGCATCCTGCACATGTCCGGCATCCGGAGTGGAATACGGTCTTCGACGTTCTGCCCGAGGCCGCGGTTCGAACTCGCTGCCAACTTCTTGACCGCGCTGCGGCCGACCACTGCTTACTGTTCTTTTTCCATTTTCCGTTCCCCTGTCTTGGCTCTTTGTCACGCCGGAGTGACGGCTATGGATGGGAGCCAATCGAGCTTTGAAGCAACCCCAAATTGGTTGCCGCCACTTCCCCGGTTAGTCGGCGTTTGCTTCCCTGCTTTCGGTTTCATGTGCTGAAAACAAGATGACGGTTTGCGCGTTTTACGGCAAAGTGTGGCGACCGACTCCCCCGGCGTGAGTTGGTTTGCATCCAAAGCCTACGCGGACTGGGCCGGTAAACGTTTGCTCACCGAACAGGAGTGGAAGAAGGCCGGCGCGGGATAGACAGACGCCGGTATCCTTGGGGGCGAAGACTTTGCTAATCAGCATTGCAATACCGACGAGTCTGGCATCAAAGACACGCCACCGGTGGACCAATCCGGGCGGCCGGCCGCAGCATCTGACGGCTGTGACGATACGGGCGGCAATGTATGGGAATGGACCGAAAGCCTTTGGAGAAGGGAGTAAGGCGCGAGTGGTTCGGGGCGGGTCGTGGATCGGCAATCATGTCTTCGCCGCCTGCGCCTTTCGCGGCATCTTCAGCCCGGACTTCCGCAGTCGACCTCCTCGGGTTTCGTTGCGCCAGGACTTAGCCTTACACTATATACTTTTCTCTATTACCCTTTCACGCTGAAAGAGAGCAAGGCGATAGCCCTGCCGAAAAATTTTCGGTGCATTGCGATGGCGGCAAAAGAGAACATCCTCACGCGAACCGACGATTTCATCAAGTGGTTTCTGCCCAAGATTGAGAAGTTTCCGCGAAATTACAAATTCCTGTTCGGCGACCGGATAGTGCAATTGCAACTGGATCTGCTGGAGCATCTGATTGAGGCCTACTATCAGAAGGACAAGCTAGCCAAGTTACGCGCCGCCAATGTGGACCTTGAAAAATTGAGACATCTGCTCCAAATCTCGACGGAGATGCGTTTCATCAGCCTCAACCAACTGGAATATGCAACCAGATCGCTGAACCAGATTGGATCGCTACTGGGCGGCTGGGTTCGGCAGCAGGAAGCGAAAGCTTGAGGGCCGCATGAGCGCAGGAACGCCGCTATGGGATCGTTTGACAAGCTTTGAGAATCTGTATACCGGGGCGCGGGAGGCGCGCCGCGGTAAGCGCTTCAAGGCATCGACAGCGCGATTTCATCACGACGTTGCCTGGAGCCTGGTTGAGTTGCGTGACGAGTTATTGAGCGGACGCTACCGGCCCGGACAATACCGCACGTTCACGATTTACGAACCCGCGCGACGGTTTATCAGCGCGGCTCCATACCGCGATCGCGTTGTTCATCATGCGCTTTGTCAAATCATCGAACCGTTGTTTGAAAGATCTTTCATTTTCGATTCCTATGCCAACCGAATTGGCAAAGGAACGCACAAAGCGCTCGATCGATGCCAGCAGTATTGCCGCCGTTATGCTTACGTCTTCCAAGCTGACATTCGATTGTTTTTTCCGAGTATCGATCACGAAATCCTGTTGACGTGTCTGGCGAAGCGGATCTTCGATCCCCGGGTACTGGCACTGGCGAGAATGATAGTAGAACACAGCAATCCTCAGCCGCCGGCGATCGCCTATTTCGCTGGCGACAATCTCTTCACGCCCTACGAACGCCGGAGAGGACTGCCAATCGGTAACCTGACGAGCCAGTTTTGGGCCAACGCGTATCTCGACTCTTTCGACCACCATTTTCGCGACCAACTGGGAGTGCCAGGTTATATCCGCTATGTCGATGATTTTCTGATCTTCTCTGATCACAAGGCCGAACTGCTGCGCTACTGGGCTGAGGCGCAAAGTCAACTGGAACTGACACGCCTCTTACTGAACAAGCGAAAGAGCCGGATCTATCCGGTAAGCGAGGGCATTCCGTTTCTGGGTTTTCGAGTGTTCCCGAATAATCGGCGTCTTCTGCCGGGCTCGGTGAAGCGAGCGCGACGGCGGCTAATCCGGCTGGCGAAAGACTATCATTCAGGCGAGATCGGAATGGAAGATGTACTGAGGTCGGTGACTGCGTGGATCGCGCACGCGTCACATGGAAATACCGAAGGATTGCGGCGCCGACTTCTAAGGAGCGTCGCATTTTGGGCGAGCGGTCGACAGAGTGGTTCGGGGCGGGTCGTGGAACAACAATCATGACAACGCCGCCTGCGCCTATCGCAACAACAACAACCCGGACAACCGCAACAACAACATCGGGTTTCGTTGCGCCAAGACATTGCTTGCTTCCGCTGAAGGTACTGGCCGAAGCAGCCGGAAGGCCACTGTTTCAAGGAGGGTGGTCGCGTGCGTTGGTGATGTCCAGATCGCTGGTCCAGTGCCGGCCAGGATACGCGCCGGACGAAGATGGCTGCGCGCGGCAGCGGGCCGGAGTTCCAGTTGGCTGCCGCGCGGTTTGTTCGAAGAATTAGGTTTTCTCAAGCAATGACAACCCCGGTTGAGATTTACGCTCTGCTCCCCGCTCCTGCCAAAGCGGCGTGCGGCAAAGTTGCTTCCGTCCTTTTTTCGAAGGCCGTCGGATTGGTGGCTGGGAAGATCAAAGCCGAAGACGCGATAGCTACGATCTACGGTAAGTGGCGGGATAGTTTCCAAGACCGAGACGGCGACGAAGAAAAACTGAACACCGCATTCCAAGAATTCTTCTGCCGGAAGAATGTGACCGACGAGTTCGCCAAGGTGGGGCGCGACCAGTACGCGAAAGTCGATTTCAACGTGCTGGAGGGTGAACTCCGGAAATGTTTAGACTATGCCGGCCCGCCGGCACGTGACCACGACCGGCTGCGCAAGGGTCTTGAAGCTTGGGTGAGCGACCTGCGGGCGATGCTCGAAGACAACGCGCAGTACCGCAAGGACTATTCGATTGGCCTTCAGGAAGCGGTACGGGACAAGCGGTCATCCGAAGCTTTAATTAAGAACGACACGCTGGCGCGGCAGAAATATCTGGATTGGCTGGAACAGCGGTATCGCTACATCCGATTCTCGGGAATGGCCGTGGTGGATAAGCGGACCGAAGTGGAGTTGGCCCGGGTGTTCGTGATGCCTCGCCTGGTTGCCCAGCAGACCGGGGCGGAAAGCAAACGTAAAAAACCGGCGGCAGCGGCTACCTACAAAGTGCTGACAGCAAGAAAAGCTCCCCAACGCCTGGTAATTCTGGGAGGACCCGGCAGCGGAAAGACCACCCTTCTGGAGGCGTTGGCTCTGGCATTTGTGCAGCCTAAACCCTTCCCGTGGGCTCGAACGTTTCCGAAACTGCTGCCGGTGTTCTATCGGATACAGGACCTGGATAAAGATCTGGGTGAGACGCACGGCACCATTTGGGATTGCGTTCAGCATCGTTGCTCGCTGCAAATGGGAGAGGCTTTGCCGCTCGGGTTCTTTCCCGGTCAAATGCAAACAGGCGGCATTGCGCTCCTGTTCGACGGGCTGGATGAAGCCAGTTCTTTCGCCCGGCGCAACGAGATCGTAGACCTGATTGCCGCGCTTGCGGCGCAGCTTCCACCCGGCAGCCGCCTGGTCGTGACCAGCCGCCGGCATGATTACCGCCACCGTTTTGAAAGCGCCTCCTGGGCGCACTTCGATCTGGCGGAATTTGACGACGACGAAATCCAGACGTTCATTGAGGGCTGGCAGAAAATTCACGAACAGGACCGCGCGGCGGCCCACGAAAAAGTCAAGGACCTTTGGAAAGCGCTGCAATCCCGGGAAGACATTCTGCTGCTGGCGCGCAATCCGCTGTTGCTGACCATGATCGCGCGCGTTCACTTCGGGTTAGGCGCACTGCCCGACAGCCGCCTGGGCTTATATGAAAAGTGCACGCAAACGCTGCTGGAGCACTGGGCGGACGCCAAGGGGCTATCCAAAAGTCCCATCGATACAACACAAAAGCATAAGCTGCTGTCGCGTCTGGCTTACGAAATGCAGGGCGAGGCGGAGCAATTCGAGCCCGGTCTGGCGCTGCAAATTGCGCGTTCGGATCTCGCTCGACGGTTCGAGACCTACCTGATAGCTGAGGGCTGTCCCGATGCCTTTCACTTGGTGGAGCGAGTGATAGAGCGCCTGCACGCCCGAGACGCGATTCTGGTGCAGTATGGCACGGATAAGCGCGGGCAGGATCTCTTCGGCTTCGTACACCGTTCGTTTCAAGAGTACTTTGCCGCTTCCTGGATGGCCCAGGAACTGGAGGAAGCCGATTTCGAAAAGCAACTGCTTCAAGACCGCGACGGCTGGGATGAGACGCTCTGTCTGGCTGTGGCGCAGCTTCCCGACAAGCGGCGGCGCAAAACGCTGCTCGAACTGCTCAAGATCGGCCGCGCCGGGTTCGCCGTGAAGTGCCTAAAAGCGGCTGTGCCCGAACAACCCTGGCTGCGCCTGTTGGCGCATTTCCTGGCGTGCCACACACGCGAGGGGTATGGGCACCGCAACCTCTCTGTATCTTTGTGCGCGGACGCCTGCGCCGGACGCGAGGAAACACGGGAAGTTTTGCGAGCCATGTTCGAGCAGCCTCAAAACCGTGAGGGACAATCGCTGGCGGCGGCCGTTGAATTGGCCGAGGAACTGGCGCGCCGAGGGCATGAGGGGGCAGTCAGTCTCCTGAACGGGTTCTACGCGGAATCGGCATCCCTGCCCGAAGACATGGTGGAAGTAGCGGCGGGCGCATTTCCCTATGGAGAAGCGAACGAAATGGTAGAGGTGGCGGCTTTCAGTCTAGATCGCTATCCGGTTACCAATGAAGAGTATGAGCGCATGGTGCCTGGACATCGCAAACTCCGCGATGAATACTCCGATAGCGACCGGCAGCCGGTCGTCTATGTCAGTTGGTTCGAAGCGCGGCTTTATGCGCGCTGGCGGGGACGCGGATGCCGTTTGCCCACCGAGCAGGAATGGGAAAAGGCAGCGGCGTGGGATTCGGCTGGGCAGACGAAACGGGTTTATCCGTGGGGCGACACGTTTGAAGCTGTGCGTTGCAACACCGGCGAATCCGACTTCGGGAGAACGACACCCGTCGACGCTTACCCGGAGGGTGCGAGCGCGTTCGGTGTTCAGGATATGGCCGGGAATGTATGGGAGTGGACTGAAAGCACTTGGCGCGAAGGAGACGAAATGCAAGTGGTTCGGGGCGGGTCGTGGGTCGACCTTCGTGACTTCGCCGCCTGCGCCTATCGCATCAGCATCAGCCCGGTCAGCCGCGTCAGCAACTTCGGGTTTCGTTGCGCCAGGACTTAGCCTTACCCTTTTCCCTGTTTTCTTTTACACTGTTCTCTTTCTCGGTGATCTTAGCCGGGCTGTCACGGATGCCCGTCGAAAATTTTTTTGGAGGCAGATTATGTTGCGAGCGGCTCCCTCTTCCGCCGGCTCACTTGACGTCATTGATTCTTTGTTGAAATGCAGCCCGGTCTCCCTACTGCTCCGCACTTCTGCGCGAAGAGTGTGCTTGTTGGTGCGGCGCATCCAGTTGTCCGTGA
>CAVTRH010000005.1:0-305571 GCA_963736985.1 uncultured Acidobacteriaceae bacterium | reverse complement strand
GGCGGGACTTACAATTTCAGCTACTATTACAATCTGGCGGGCGCGCTGACGCAGGAGAACTACCCCTCCGGGCGGGTAATCACGACGATATACGATTATGCAAACCGGCCGAACTTCGTAGCGGGAACGCGAAATGGAACGCAAACCAATTATGTTTCAAACTTGACCTATTTCCCGCACGGAGCACCCAGCTCCTATGCTTACGGCAATTCGATATGGCCCGTATTCACCTACAATAGCCGGCTGCAGGAGAACCAGACCTGGGCCGCTGTGAATAACAATCCCAACAATTTCATATATTATTTTGCGTTCAACTATGGAACGACGAACAATAATGGAAGCGTGCTAGCGGCAAGCGAGCTGATCGGAAATTCCGTGCCCTGGAACTCGCTGACATCTTACAGCCAAACTTACACCTACGACGCCCTGAACCGGTTGTCAGGTGCAACCGATATGACGGGAAGCACGACTAACTGGAGCCGCACGTTCGCATACGACCAATACGGCAACGCCTGGGTGCCTTCGGTGACCGGCATCGGCTGGGGTGTTTCGACCCCGGCCTGGAACGTGTACAACACGAAGAATCAGGTTGGTGACAATCAGCCCTACGATGCGGCGGGGAACATCACCACCCTGCCTCCGAATTACAGCTTCACCTACGACGCGGAGAACCGCGTGACGTACGTGGACACTTCGGGTAACCTGAGCGCCAGCTATTATTACGACGGTCTCGGTGAACGGGTCGAGAAAGTCGCAGGCAGTCAGTCGACCGTTTACGTCTACGACGCCTTCGGGCGATTAGCGGAAGAATATTCGCCCGCGACCACCTGGTCGAAAGATTATATTCCTTTCAACGGGCAGACGGCTGTCATTGAAAACGCCACGGCGAGCCCATGCACGACCTGCTACTTGTCATACGATTATCTCGGGACGCCGAGGCTGGTGACCGACCAGAACGCAAATGTAATGGCGCGGCACGATTACCTTCCGTTCGGCGATGAGATTCCGGCGGGAACAGCCGGCCGCGGCTCGCAATTTGGTCCGTACATGGACAATGTCGACCAAAAATTCACCGGTCAAGTGCGGGATGCGGAAACCCTCAATGACTTCTTCAACGCCCGCTATTACACGGCTCCGTTGATGCGGTTCTTAAGCGCCGATCCAGGCAACGCGGGAGCCGATCTGACCGATCCGCAGACCTGGAACGCGTACGCGTACGTGCGGAATAATCCGTTAGTTCTGACAGATCCGAGCGGGATGGGCAGCGCAGTTCCGTGCCAGGGTCAAAACAGCCCCGCCGGATGCATCCCGCCAACTACGGATGTAGCGGCTTACAGCAGTTACATCAATCAACAAATGTGGAATAGTAGCAACGATCTGGCATACGGAAGCGATGTGTTCCAGCTGATTACTAATCAGGCCGAAAATCCTGTCGGATATGCCCTAAGTGCACCAGAAAACGGAACACTGATTCCGGTTTACGGGGATACGATTTTCATGTCGCCGGGCGGAGGCAATACGATCTCCGCGCAGCAGCAACCGACTAATACGCCCCCAAAGACGGGGACGCAGCAGAGCTGTGCCGTTCAGAGACTTGCCGCTGCCGCCAAAGGCTTCGTCAGTTTAGGAGTAGGTGCCGCAAAAATAGAGCTGGCTGCGGACAGCGCCCTCTCGATTCCAGTAACCGGCCCGCTCGGCGCTGTGGGAGCGGCCTACGGGGCCGTTGGGGCCAGCGGGAATATTGCTGCCGGCGGTCTGCAATTGGCGGGGGCAGCGACTGGTAATGTCGGGGCATTCGGCGGGGCTGCAAACGTCGCTACAACCGTGACCACGGTCGGGGGATTTACGGTCTTGTTGGCAAGTAGGGGCAACATGGGGGCGGCGAGCACCGCTGCCACCGTCGAGTCGCTAGGGACGGCGGGTGTGAATGGCGGGATGACCGGCCACTTGATTGACCAAGGCGCAACATTAATGCAAAAGGTACTTCTTTCAACCGAACTCGGCCAAAGCGTGGCGGACGCTCTCGGCTTAAATACGAACGCAAGTTGCCATTAACGGCGGATTATGCGTCCGGAGAATAAGCCAAATTTGCGACTCGCGAGCCTCGTGCTCGTAGACGTGGCAGTGGTGCTGCTTATGACGTTGCTCGTTGCCCGTGGCGTCGTCCCGCTTTATCCCGGGGCCGTGATCGGTTACCCGCTGCTGTTCGTGATCAACCTGGTGTGGGTATGGGCGCGCAATCATCGGCGCGTCGAAGTTTCCACGAGTCGGCGCCCAGTGCCGCTGTCGCTGTGGATCGTTGCCGCTGTTTTCACTTCCGCGGGTATTGCGGGAGTCGTTGCTTACTTGAGGAGCCCGACTATGCCGTTGGGCGTCCAGGCGGCTGTGGCAATTCTGCTGGTCGGATACCTTTGGTTCCTAATTTACCGCCTCAGTCGAGGCCGACAGGATCAGGTACCGAAATAGTACCCCCAAACAACGGGAATCCGCGGTTTTGCACAGCGAGTGCTCCTAGCGGCTTAGGACAGTCATTACTTCGAACGGGAACAGCGACTCTGCTGTTAGGGCAATTCCTGACGGGTTTGGGTCCAAGCGATGTACGTTTGGGCCGAACTCAGCCGCTTCGCAAGGCATGGGCTCGACCGATGGCGTTCAGAGTGCTCTGAACGATTACGCGATGACTGGACATACATCGGGCCTCTACACATTCGACGCACCCTCGGTTATTAGGACGGGCAACAACGCCATGGGGCAGTTTGTTGGCTCGTTCACATGGAGTATTACGCCAGGGAACGGCGGCGTTAATCTCTCGCTGAGCAACTACACGAGCGTTTGGTCGGGTAGCTATCACAAAGTCCCAAGTCATTCCAGATCTTCGTTTGCGCCTCTCGGAACGACGCACCAAACCTATAACATCATTGTCCCGTGCGGAGGCTAAGCCGTGCGGATCCTTGCTGTAATACTTTTGGCGTGCGTGCTCGTAGCCTGCAGTCCCGATGGGCCGGTTCCGTCTGATAGAGGCGCGTATGTGGGTGCATATGCCTACGAATCGGTGGACAGGTCGGTCGACAAGGCGACGGATCATGAGTTAGATCATTTGGTCCTAAACGCGAACGGCCACTATACGTTGGTGCAGGGTGGATCAACAAAGGCCAGGTCCGAGATTACTGGAATATGGACGTTCGTGCCCGGCGCTCCTCCGAATATCGAGCTGGACCATCACGGATATCCTATCGAGCTAAAGGATGGCCATATAGGACTGTTGATCAATGACGATCTCGGAGAGTGGTACGCAAAGCTAAAGTGACAAAAAAGCCGGACCCATACCTTGTCCACCCAAAGAACGTTGTGCGACGGGACTGGCTGAACAACATCACTCGATTTTTGGTTATGAACAGCGGATTTCATTGCAATCGTGCTTTGGAGATTTTGTCAGCAAACCGTCAGTAATTTCTTCCCGTTTCTTCCAGGGCTTTCGAATGTCAGCAAAGGGGGATTTGGAGTCGCAGTCGCGTGGCGTACAATCGGGCTCTCTCATACGCGGCGAGTACACCCAGCACGGCATTCGGCACTTCATTTCTAAGATATCCGTTCAAATCAAGTGTTTTCCGCGGATTAATTTCAAAGTCGGCGAGCTTGGCCGATGCAGCGCCAATGGCCGCGGTCGTTACAGCTGAGGCGCAGGCGCTCTACAACGAAATTAAAGCGATGAGTCAGGGCGGATGCCAATAACCTCCCAACGCTCCAAATGCCGGCCCCGCTGGACAGGGAGACGCGTTCTTGATTTCGCCATGTATCTGGTGATAGCCGCCACGATTGGCTTCGGTGTTGTTTGGTTTGCCTACAATTCGGAAGGAAAAAGAAATGATGTTATTGCGAGATGGGGTGGATTGATCGTGAACACCGCGATCGTTTACGGCTATGTCGTTAAAGAGAGCAGGCCTTTCTGGCGTGCTTGGGGCTTCTGGCTGGCTATTATTTCGGTGCTGAGCCTCCACCTGCTTCTGTTCGTGGTGGTTCTCCAGCGCGTCCAACACTGGAGCGTACTTTGGTTTCTTCTCATGTATCCAGTTGAAATACCCGCGCTCGGCATTGCTTGTGACTGGGCTCTACAAGTGACCCGGGGCCAGCCAAGATACAGAAGCGGTGCTCGGCATCACCAGTAAACACCGATCGATTCGCGGGGAACATCACCACCCTGCCTCCGAATTACAGCTTCGCCTACGACGCCGAGAACCGCGTGAAGTTCGTGGACACTTCGGGTAACCTGAGCGCCAGCTACTATTACGACGGACTCGGCGAGCGGGTCGAAAAAGTCGCAGGCAGTCAGTCGACCGTTTACGTCTACGACGCCTTCGGGCGATTAGCGGAAGAATATTCGCCCGCGACGACGTGGTCGAAAGACTATATTCCGTTCAATGGGCAGACGGCTGTCATTGAAAACGCCACGGCGAGCCCGTGTACGACCTGCTACTTGTCGTACGATTATCTCGGGACGCCGAGGCTGGTGACGGACCAGAACGCAAGTGTAATGGCGCGGCACGATTATCTTCCGTTCGGCGACGAGATCCCGGCCGGCACAGCCGGCCGCGGCTCGCAATTCGGGCCCTATATGGACAATGTCGACCAAAAATTCACCGGCCAAGTGCGGGATGCGGAAACATTCAATGACTTTTTCAATGCGCGCTACTACACGGCTCCGTTGATGCGGTTTTTAAGCGCCGATCCGGGCAATGCGGGAGCCGATCCGACCGATCCGCAGACCTGGAATGCGTACGCATATGTGCGGAATAATCCGCTGGCGTTTGTCGATCCGAGCGGGATGGATCCTTACAAGGTCGCTGGATGCTGGTTCCAGACAACGGCGGTCACGACTACGGTGGGAACTTACACTAACACTTCATACGAAACGACTATTTTGGGTTGCGACTTCTCGACGGGTGGCTCCTACATGCAGCTGACCGGCAGCGGTTTCCAGAACTCGACATCATCGGGCAACGGCGGGGGCGGAGGTACATCAACGCAGCCGCAACAGCCTGCAAAGACCGGAACCGCACAACGGCTGTCCTGCGCGGCGATCTTCGGTCAGAACCATAGCATCGCGGCTGCGTTCGGGGCGCAAAACAATTTCGCAGCCAACCTGTTCGGCGGGAACTCTGTCTCCGGGCTGGTGAACCTTGGACTCTTTGTATCTGGCTCTAAGACCCCGACCGTATCACAGTTAGCCAGTATCCCATTGAAGGGTGCGGCGCAAGGCATTCCGGTTCCCCCTGGGAATCCAGGTCTCAGCGGGGCCGTAGGACAGATACGGGGTATGGCTGTCCAAGGTGCGGTTTCTGGGGCTTACAACTCTATCGCGGGAGTGGGAGCAGCGCCTATCGAACTGGGAATTACGGCGGCTGGAACCGTGGCTACACCTGTGGCCCAGCTGAGCACGCAAACACTGACGAATGTCGCGACTGGCGTGGGGCTGGCAAAATTCGCGTTCGACCTCACGACTTTTGCTTATGGTTACGCCTTCGGGTGCAATTGATGAGCCACTGGGAATACATCTTCGGCCCACCAATACTTGCGATTGTTTTTCTCGTTTTTGGGTGGCCGTACGCCCGGCTCGTGCGTGCAGGCCGTCCCCTTACGCAGACACAGCGGACGATGCTGCGTTATGGAGCCTTCTACGTCCTAGGGATGGGCTATTCAATGGCTTTAGGCGCTTCCCTCGGCTGGCAGGGTAAGTGGGCAATCGCGCTTACTGTGGCATGGGCAGTGTTTCTCGGATATCTTGCTTGGCGCGCGCGTGCACGAAGCCGAGGTAACAGTTGAAAGCAATCTGCCGACGATTCCGGCCAAGTGCGGGATGTGGAAACCCTCAATGACTTCTTCAACGCGCGCTATTACACGGCTCCGTTGATGCGGTTTCTGAGGCCCGACCCCGGGAACGCAGGAGCCGATCCGACTGATCCGCAGACCTGGAACGCGTATGCGTATGTGCGGAATAATCCGCTGGCGTTTGTGGATCCCAGCGGGATGGATCCTTACAACGTCGCTGGATGCTGGTTCCAGACAACGGCGGTCACGACTACGGCGGGAACTTACACTAACACTTCATACGAAACGACTATTTTGGGTTGCGACTTCTCGACGGGTGGCTCCTACATGCAGTTGACTGGCAGCGGTTTCCAGAACTCGACATCATCGGGCAATGGCGGGGCGGAGGTACATCGCCGCCAGCTCAGCCCCCAAAAAACGGGACCAACCGCGTACCGTACCAGATCACGTGCAGCACGGTTCTCCCTAATGGTAGAACCATCGGTAGCTACGTCATGCAGATCAGTAATACCATCAATCAGTCGGCTCAGGCTAATCCAGTATCCACTCCCTATGGACCTGCCCCAAGCCCAAGCACACCCGGCCCGGTCTCCGTCGCTAACCAGGTTTACTCGGGGACAAACTTTAGGAAGATGTTTGGCGCCGCCAGCGCGAATTATGCCTTTCTGGGCGATGCCGGGAACTTCGCCTACGCCGCGGTCTCCGCGAACATAGGCGTGCCTCGTTGGTTGACAGAAGCAGTCGCGGGTGCCTATTCGGTGTGGGCTCATCCAGTTTCGGATTGGGGCGGCCCTTGGCTGATGGATCAAAGCGCAAGAGTAGAGGTTCCAGCGGGGTATAGCGCAGCATGTCAAAATCCGTGATTTCTACGCTGCTCCTGCTGACGGTAATCCTGATTTCGTGTGCAAGACCAACTGAGCAGAGTCTAATTGAAGTGAAGAATGGGGCGTTCAAAGTCGGCGTCCGCTCCCGGGGGTTTCATAACTCGGGCATTCGCAATGTGGATATTTGTGTCGCAGATGTTGCCAGCAGGGATTTCCCAAGCGACAATAGCCAGTGTTTCCTTCACGGGTTCGACTTCTCCGGCCTTTCCGTGAAGTGGTTGTCGCAACGTAACCTTCAGATCTCGTTCAGCTGCGGAAGAGTCTTAAGATTCTCGAATTTCGCCGTGTTGTCGGAAGGCCGTTCCGTACCTGTTGAATTCCACGCAGCCCTGAACGATGGGTGCAATGCAGCATCAAACAGCGCTTCCAATTCTCGATAGTTACAGACCAGACTTTCCCGGCCAAGTGCGGGATACGGAAACCCTCAATGACTTCTTCAACGCCCGCTACTTCACGGCGCCTTTGATGCGTTTCCTCAGCCCCGATCCCGGCAACGCGGGCGCCGACCCGACCGATCCGCAAACCTGGAATGCGTATGCGTATGTAAGAAATAATCCGCTGGCGTTTGTCGATCCGAGCGGGATGGGCAGCGCAGTTCCTTGCCAGAGTCAAAACAGCCCCGCCGGATGCATCCCGCCCACTACGGACGTATCGGCTTACACTAGTTACATCAATCAACAAATGTGGAGTAGTAGCAACGATCTGGCGTACGGAAGCGACGTGTTCCAGTTGATCGTTAATCAGGCCGAAAATCCTGTCGGATATGCTCTAAGTGCATCAGAAAACGGAACACTGATTCCGGTTTACGGAGATACGATTTTCATGTCGCCGAGCGGAAGCAATACGACCTCCGCGCAGCAGCAACCGAGCAATACGCCGGCAAAGAGTGGGAATCCGCAGCAGCAATCAAGCACTGATTGGCCCAAGATTGGCAAGGCCGCACTGTCGTGCGCCGCAGATCATTACGGGCTGACAGCTTTGGCAGGAGGTGCAGGAGTCCTTGGAATACCGGTTCCAAAATCTTGGCTGGGATTGGCCCCGGGGTTTGCTGGAGCTAGTGAGAACACGAGCGTAGCTGGCGCTATCGGATTCAAATTGTTCGGCGCGGCGGAACCCAGGATCGGAGTTCGACTTCTAGGTACCACCCGCCTCTTCGGTGTGATCGGAAGAGCCGCTCCAATAGTTTCTGCAGCGCTATTCACGTATGACGCTGCCTCCATTGGCTACTGCACGTATGAGGCGGTGAAGTGATGGTGAAACGTGAAAAGCGCGATGTTGCCGCTGATGCAATCCAAAGAGTTCTGGACGGCGAACTGTCTGGAGGCGGATTCCTGGATGAGTTTCCAAGGGACAGAAGCGATCCGGCACTAGGAGCTATCTATGAGCGCCTGTGGTTCTGTTTTGACGACCGGAAACCAGTTCCCTTGAGCAGAGATCGCCCAGACTATGACAAAGTGCGCGGCTTACTCGAACGCTGCCGAGACTTCCTGCGCACAAGCCTGGAGTACGACCGGCCGTCAAAGTTCAGGGCACCGACCTCGCTCCTACTGCTACGATTGCTCGGCGCTCGCGCGGCAGCGAGGAAGGTCGAACAGCGAGAAGTGGAAAATATGTTGTCGTTCGGGAATGCGGACGAGTGGCCGTTTGCTCCGGGTCAGAGAACCGCAACATAATTCCCCCAAAGTCCGGGACGGGCGCCGTACGTTTCAGTCTGCGGGAACACACTGAACGTAGTCGAGGGATCCTTCAACTCACGGCTGCAGGTGACGGGGTGTGGCACGTGATCGCCGGGAATCCGAACAAGTTTTTGTGGCTGGAGTACCCGACCTGGGGCACAACGAATAACAACGGAAATCTGCTGGGCAATACCGTATACGCGGGAGGGCCTGCGCCCTGAAACTCGCTGACGTCTTACAGCCAAACTTACACCTACGACGCCCTGAACCGGTTGGCAGGTGCAACCGATATGACGGGAAGCATGACGAACTGGAGCCGCACGTTCGCATACGACCAATACGGCAACGCCTGGGTGCCTTCGGTGACCGGCATCGGTGGCGTGTTTAGACCCCGGCCTGGAACGCGACGAGGCTTCAACCATTGAAACAAAGGAAGAGCAGAAGCGCGGTTGCCAACCGTCACGATTATCTTCCCTTCGGCGACGAAATCCCAGACGCAGGTATTCCTTCGCCGCCCGCTACGCTGCCTCCCAGCGCCTGAACGTAACCGGTATTCACCCGGCAATTTTCGAAGCGAATGTTTTCAAGCAGCGATTTTAGCGCCTGTCGCGAATGGTCGAGCGAAGGCCGCTTCGCAATGCGTCCCAGCGCCCAGGCAACGCCTATAGGCGTCTTCCCGAATTCGACAATCTCATTCCAATCAGTAGGCTTTGGAATCGAAACCATGCAGGAAGTTTGATCCACCTTCTTGTACGGCCAGAAACACCATCCGACGTGATTCTGGTCGAGCAGCTTCACGAATTGTGCGACCCACTGGTCCTTGTTTTCGCCCGATTCACCCAACCATAACGGCGCGTTCTGGTCATCGCGGAAATTCAGATAGCTATTGATGCTCGTATCGACCGGCGCCACGCCGTAGATGTGGAATGTGTACATCAGATTGGAATCCCACTTCGAATCGAAGATGCTGAAATCCTGGTCCCAGCGCGCGCCGCCCACAATCACGATGTGGTTCTGATCCACTTCACGAATCCCGGCAATGATCTGCCGATAAATCGATTTCAGGCTCTCTTTGTAATCCGGTAAGCCAGGGCACTCGGGGTCCGGCTCGTTCAGGAGATCGTATCCGAGTATCGTGGGCTCATCCCGATAATGCTGCGCGATGCGTCGCCACACCGCAACCGTGGCCTGCTGCTCGGCAACACTGTCGTAGAGCCAGGGATAGCCCCAGCTATCGTCGATATTGGTTCCCGTCTGCCCGCCCGGCGCGCAATGCAGATCAAGTACCACCCAAAGCCCATCCGCGCGGCACCACTCGATCACCGGATCGAGCAGTTGGAAACCTTCGTCGCTCCCAACAAAGAACTTGTAATGCAGCGGAATACGCACCGAATTCAGGCCCGTGCTGCGGATGAAGTCGATATCGGCCTTCGTGATGTATGTCTTCCGGTACTGAGTCCAAAAATCTTTCGCCGCGCTTGGCCCGATCAGCTCATTGAAGAAGGCCTCTATTTCACGCGTCGAGCCTGGAATGCCATCAAACAGAAACATGTAACCTTCCGGCTCGAGCCAATTGCTCAGGTTGATGCCGCGCAGCATAAGCTTTTCGCCGTTCGGCGCAATCAGCTTTGTTTTATGCGCGCGCACAAACGGCGTCTCTGTCTTTGCAGCGGCTGGCAGTGAGCCCGCCAAAGCGGCGCTTGCGGCAATCGAACCCGAAACGAAAGCACGTCGCGAAATCGTCATCAGCCATTAGTCTAGTGGTTGCAGGTCGGCTGTCGCTGATATGATTTCCGAGGTCCAATGCAAATTCGTCCCTACAACCTGATCGTCGCGGCCTTGCTCACAGTGCCACTGCTTCGCGCTTCCGCCGCCGAACCGACCCCCTGCGAACGGCTCTCGCAAGTTGACCTGCCCGGCGCGGCCATCACAACTGCTGAATCCGTTCCCACCGGCGATTTCACTCCACCCTATGGCGATCGCCTCGAGGAGCTTCCCGCCTTCTGCCGCGTCGCCGGCGTCCTCAAACCCTCAAACGATTCGTTTATTCGTTTCGAACTCTGGCTGCCCGCCTCCGACTGGAACGGCAAATATTTGGGCGTAGGCAATGGCGGGTTCGCCGGTGCAATCGATTTCAGAACCCTGGCCGGCAACATCAAACGCGGTTACGCTACCGCCGCCACCGACACCGGTCACGAAGCAGAAGCCGTCGATGCAAGCTGGGCCTTTCACCACCCCGAGAAGGTCACCGATTTCGGGTATCGCGCACTGCACCTCACCACCGTAACCGCAAAGACGCTCATCGGCGCCTTCTATGCACACCCCGCGGACCGCGCCTATTTCGATTCCTGCTCGGACGGCGGACGCGAAGCTTTGATGGAAGCGCAACGCTTCCCGGAAGACTTCGACGGCATCCTCGCAGGCGCGCCTGCAAACTTCTGGACGAATCTGCTCTCCTCTGGCGTTTACATGGGCCAAGCGATGTTTGCCAACCCGGAATCGTACATCCCGAGCGTCAAGGTCCCCGCAATCCACGCTGCCGTCCTCAACGCCTGCGACGCGCAGGATGGAGTGACAGATGGCATCATCAACGATCCCGTCCGTTGCCGCTTCGACCCATCTGTCCTGCTCTGTAAAGGCGCCGATTCCCGTAATTGCCTCACCGCCCCGCAGATTGCCTCGCTGAAAAAACTCTATGCCGGCGCGCGGACTTCGAGCGGCGAAAACATGATGCCGGGCTATCTGCCTGGCGCCGAGGAGGGCCAAGGCGGATGGGGTCCATGGATTTTGGGCGATGCGCCCGGCTTAAGCGATGGCGCGGGTTTCACTGTAAATTATTTCCGTTACATCGTCTTCCAGGATCCGGCCTGGAACATCGTGACTGCGAATGTGGACGAAGATTTGCGCGCAGCACAACAGACCGCGCGAGATCTGAACTCGACCGATCCGGATCTCAGCGGTTTTCAAGCGCACGGCGGCAAGCTCATCCTGTATCACGGCTGGAATGATCCGGCCATTCCGGCCTTGAACACAGTCGATTATTACAACAGCGTCATTCAACAAATGGGTGCAGACGCGGCGGCCACCTTCGTCCGGCTGTACATGGTTCCGGGGATGCAGCACTGCTATGGAGGTCCCGGGGCCACCAGCTTTGGCCAGCTCGGCACCACCACTGCGATAGGACCGGAGCATGGAATTTATGCCGCGCTTGAAGATTGGGTCGAGAAAGGCACGGCCCCCGGCGAGATCGTCGCGACGAAATACGACAGTAGCCACAAAGCCGAAATGACGCGCCCGCTATGCCCGTACCCGCAGATCCCGAAATACAAAGGCTCGGGCGATCCAAACGATTACAAAAATTTTGGCTGTGCGCCCGGCGAATAAGGTTTAACGGCGGCTATGTTCGACGATCATCTGGTCGCATCGGGTTCGCGCACCTTGAGAAACTGATTGGCGGAAACGCCCCCAAGACGCTGGCGTGCGCCTGAGGGCCACCAGATTTCGACATCCGCTTTATCGGCCGAGCCCAATCCGAAATGGACGCGCTTGTCGCTCGCCGAAAGATAGCTGCCCGCGGTAGTGGCGTATTGAGTTTGGCCATTCGCAACCACGCGCGCGCCCAGCCCGTCTCGGTTACTGCGCACCCCTTCCAGGCACACGGTCAACCAATGCGCATTCCCGGCGCGATTCCGAAACACCACCGGCTGACCACCGAGAACGCTCATCACCACGTCGACCCAGCCGTCGTTATTCAAGTCTCCGAAAGCCGCGCCCCGCCCTGCCACAGCCGTCGACATGCCGGAATCGGCCGCTTGAAAACGGCCCTGACGATTCAACGCGAGCAACGGCGGCTGCTTGTAATGCAACGACGGATCGATTTGTTCCACATTGTCCATAACGTGGCTTTGCGCGACGAATAGATCCTTCCACCCATCGTTGTTGAAATCTTCAAGCCTCAATCCCCACCCCGAGCTGCCCGCCGACAAGGTTCCGAGCCCCGCTTGCAGGCTCCGGTAACTGAACGACCCGTTCCCGTCGTTGTGATACAGCGCATACACCTGTTTCGCAAGATCCGTGATGACGATATCGGGACGGCCGTCGTTGTCGTAATCGCGGAAGTCCACTCCCATCCCCGAAAATGGTTTGCCATCGTCGGAAAAGGCGACGCCCGCATCCAGTGCGCGCTCGGTAAACGTGCCATTCCGGTTGTTATGGAACAGAAACTGCTCCATCGCATCGTTCGCGACCACGATATCAGCGAACCCATCGCCATCGTAATCGTTGAACGCCACGCCCAGCGAGCGGCCTTTCTTGGCGGCAATGCCGGCACGTTCGCTGACATCTTCAAAGGTTCCGTCTCCACGGTTATGGTAAAGAATGTTCGTCGTGGCCGGAAATTCACCCGGCGGACAGTAAGTGTCGCGCGTGCATGACTTACTATGTTGCGTGTCCCATTGCATGTAGCGAGTCACAAACAGATCGAGTTTGCCATCGTTGTCGTAATCGAAAAAACCGGCCGACACGGACCATCCTCCGGCGGCGACTCCGGCGCGTGCAGTAACGTTGCTGAACGTTCCGTTTCCGTTGTTGTGATACAGCACGTTATGCCCGTAACTCGTCACATAGAGATCCGGAAACCCGTCGTTGTCGTAGTCGCCCACGGCCACTCCCATGCCGTAATTGCCATCGCCCGCATTCGCAAGGCCGGCGGCTTGCGTCACATCTGTAAAGCTGCCGTCCCGATTCTGGCGAAAAAGCCTGTTCCAATAGCGGGGATCGCCGCGATCGAATAGCTCGGGGGTTTTCATCGGACTCGTCAAACGCCCGCTATTTACGAGAAATACGTCCAGCAGGCCATCGTTGTTGTAGTCGAGTAGCGCGACGCCTCCGCCCATCGTTTCGATCAAATATTTCTGCGGCGTCGGTGAGTTTTGATGCGTAAATAGCAAGCCGTGCGGAGTGGTCACGTCGAATCGCGCAGTGGACGCACCGGACAAGCTCAGCGCGAAGAGCAGCAGGCGATTGAAATGCAAACGCACCAAAAGTGAAGACCGAGAGGAAGCAGCTATTATCGCTTATGATTCAGGAGTTCAACTCGCAATGATTTCGATTTCGCTCATCGCTCTCGGTCTGGCATGGCAGGCGATCTCTCCGGAAGCGATGCAGCACGTCCAAGCCGGCGTCCAGGCGCAAAAGGCGGGACATCTCGATAAGGCGATCGCTGAATTCAAGAAGGTCACGCAACTTGCTTCGGATGTGCCCGCGGCGTTCGTCAATCTGGGCGCCGCTTATCTGCAGAACCATCAGTATGATGAGGCCATTGCACCCCTCAAAAGATCTCTGCAACTGAAGCCGGAAATGACGGGCGCTCAACAGATGTTGGGGTACGCGCTTCTCGCCGACGGCTATGCGGCCGAAGCCATCCCTTATTTGGAAAAAACACATTCCCAGGAAGCGCTGGGCATTGCGGAATTGAAGACCGGTAAGCTGCCCGAGGCGATTGCAAATCTGGTGGCGGTTGCAAAGGAGCGCCCGAAGGATTCCGATCTGCTCTACTATCTTGGCCGGGCCAGCGGGCTTCTTTCCAAAGAAGCATTCGACGCGCTCGAATCGTCTTTCCCCAATTCTGCCCGCGCTCACCAGTCGATTGCCGAAAACTATTCGGTGCTGCGCCAGGTTCCCGAAGCCGAAAAGGAATATCAAGAAGCGCTGCGCCTGAGTCCCGATACGCCTGGGGTCCATCTCGCGCTTGGCGAACTCTATGCCGCCGCCTCCGAGTGGCCGAAAGCGGAAGAGCAGTTCCGAGCGGAAACGAAAATTCAGCCGGGCGATGCGGAAGCCGCGTATCGCTTCGGGAACGCGTTGCTCGAAGAAGGTAAAATTCCAGAAGCAAAAGCGGAGCTATTGCGCGCCGATCGCATACGCCCCGCGATGCCCGAAACGCTCTATGCGCTCGGGAAAGCCGAGTCTTTGAGCGGCGATGGCTCCGCGGCGGAGAAATCGTGGCGTCAGATCCTCACCATCGAGACAGACACTCCCCTAGCAGCCCAAACGCATTTCGCGCTGGCAAACCTTTATCGCAAGCAGGGGAAAGCGGCCGATGCGGATCGCGAGATGCAGGCTTACAAAAAACTTCAAAAATAGGACGGGACCGGATTGCTCCGGCCCCCCTGTGCTGAATTTGGTCTAGAACGACAGCCTTGCGGCGAATTGAACGATTCGCGGTAGGTTCTGCAGTCCTGTAATGACGCCGAAATTCGATGACCCTAGTGCTTGGCCCGGATAACCGAACTGCACCCGGTTAAAGATGTTGAAGAACTCCGCCCGCAACTGCAGCGAAGCCTTTTCACGAGCGAATGGGAAGTTCTTGTATGCCGAGAAATCCCAGTTCGCAATTCCCGGCGCGCGTAGTTTCGGATCGTTTCGAGGCTCATCGCCGAACGTGAACGGCGCCGGCTGTACGAAGCACGATGTATTGAAATAGTTGTTCAACTTCGACGTGATGGAGCCCGACACAAACGGGTCGCAGCCCGCAATCACGTTCGGCCTTTGCGACCCGCCTCCGAATGAGTTGCTGTTGTTGTCGTTGGTGGTGACGTGAAGAGGAAAGCCGCTCTGCAAAGTGGTGAGGCCTTCCACGCCCCAGCCGCCGATCACAGCGTCAGCAAATGCATTCATGTTTGAGAGATACTTCCGTCCTTTGCCGACTGGAATGTCTTGAACGTAGCTGACGATCAGCCGATCCGGCGCGTCAAAAGACGCGAGCGATTTCTCACCCTTCAAATTGTTCCAATCCTGTACGCCGCCTGCACCGCCGCTTTCGAGCCAACTCGTTACCGTATCCGTATTACTGATTAGCTTCGAATGCGTGTAAGCCACCATGAAAGAAGAGCCGGAAGAGAAGCGTTTCTCCGCTTTCACTTGAAGCGATTCGTAGGTGGAATTACCGACGCCTTGGCCAGAGTAACTGACGCCGTTGTATTCCGGATAAGGCCTCAGCAATTGCCCTAACTGGACCGTGGACTGAGATAACGGCGAACCCGGTGCGGTAATGTACGGATAAAATGGGTTCGGCACGCTTTGAAGCAACGCGCTTCCAAGCGAGAGATCCTGGTCCGGCATCTGATCGATATCCGGAGAGTCGATCGGTAGGTGTGTTCCTTTCGCGCCCCCATATGCGACATCGATGAGGAAGCTCTGTCCAAACTGATGCTGGATATCCGCGTTCCATTGCTGCGCGTACCCATAAGGATTGCCCAGCTCAGGAATATTGGGACCTGTGCCGAGCAGGTCTTGCGCATAAATTGGATTTCTTCCGGGCGGGGCTATGATTCCGCCAGGGAACGGATTGCTGGCAGTATAGGCGCCGTTCCCGACAACCGCTGACGTGGTCGAACAAGTGGCGGGATAACACGCCGGCACGCCGGTGTAGACGGTTGCCAGAACTGGAGTCGTGTAGCTGTTGATCGGGTTATTGTTCGGACTGTAGTCCCACGCTACATCGTTCGGGAGCCAGAAAACTCCATAGCCAGCGTGAAACACCGTGGAATTTGTGATTTGGTAAGCGGTACCGACGCGCGGGCCAAATTGTTTCCAATCCGGCTTGATGTTACTGCGATATGAGTCGTTCGAGGAATCGACTAAGTCGACATTACCGGGGACAGTGATACCATCGGCTGCCAGCACCGAGTTCGTCTGTGTGGGGTTGAAAAAAGAAAGACGATTAAAGCGCTCCGTCCAAGGCCCGGCATGTTCCCAGCGCAGCCCGACGTTGATCGTCCATTTCGACGTAGCGTGCCAATCGTCGTTTACGAAAAGCGCGGGATAAAGCTGTTCACCGGCTACCAGCGCGGGCGAATCAGCGCCTGAACTGGCAGAAGAAGGATAACCCAACAGGAACGTTGCGAGTCCCAGACCGCTGCCGGCCGTGTTAACCGCGTTTTGTGCGGTCAAATCCGGGTTGAAGTTGAAGAGGCCGGTCGGAATGTTCGTCTGCGCATAATTGTGTGTCATGCGCAGGAATTCGCCGCCGAATTTCAAGGTGTGCTTGCCGGCGATTTTGGTCAATGTTCCGGCAATGCGGTCGTTATCGTTTCGGTCGATAATGATGCTTCCCGCGCCTTGACTGCCGAACGTATTCGCAGTATCAAATCCGTTGATTACAGGCACAGGCAGATCCAGGAACGATGCTTGCGTGTTGAGCGATGCCGGCCAACCAAGTTGTGTCAGGTTGTAACCCAGCGTTTCAGGAGTTCGGTCATAATCGAAGCGCTGATAGCTGAGCCGGATCTCCATAATCGTCGTCGGGTTGAACGAATACGTATCGGCGAGAACAAAGTTATTGGTATTGAATGTCTCCGTGCAGCGGTCCTGGCATACGCCATCGTGCATAGGATCTTCGGGTAAGTTGAGATTTCCCCAGTATGTGTAGCGGGCCGAGATATGTTGCTTATCGGAAACGTTCTGGTCCAGGTGAACTACGGTTTCATTGTTATTGCCACCCTGGCTAGCGTTACCGACCCAATTTCCTACGTTACCTACCGCGCTGCCGGCCGTATTAGGTAGCGGGTAAAGATTCAACCAGGCAAGAGCCGTGGGATTGATTCGGCTGGTTGGAATGACATTCCCCGCAAACTGAGTGCGAGTGCCGGTTGCGACACCCGGCGCACAAGCGGTCGTTCCAGGAGCGCCCGTTCCGCATGTCGTCAACGGATCGTAAATGTTTACTCCTTCCGAGGCGGCCAAGGCTGAAAGATCGCCGGTGCGCTCCTGCGCGGTAGGAACGGTTTCCGTATACGAAACACCCTCGCGTAAACGGAACCCTTCGTAATCCACGAAAAAGAACGTCTTATTCTTGCCGTTGTATATCTTCGGAATGATCACCGGGCCGCCCACGTTGAACCCAAACTGATTCTGTGTGAACGCGCCGCGCGGAACGCCCGCCGAGTTGTCCCAGAAATCGTTCGCGTCCAGATCGCGGTTTCTCAGATATTCCCAAAGCGTGCCGTGCAGGTCATTTGTTCCCGACTTCGTGGTAAAGTTCACAACACCGCCGGCGAAACGGCCATATTCGGGCGACAGGTTATTGGTCGCAACTTTGAATTCCTGGAGCGAATCCTGCGTGGGAATCAAAGCCGTGATGTTGATGTAACTCCCGTTCACGGGCGAGCCGTCGAGCCACACCATGCTTTGATTGGCCATGCCGCCGCCGATCTGATAATTCCCCCACGCAAACGGGTTCTGCCCGTTCGGATTCGCCATGGACCCGCCCTGCGGCACCACTGATGGAACCAGCGCCACCAGATTCAATGGATTGCGGCCGTTCAGCGGCAGCGTATTGGTTTGCCGCTCACCAATCACCTGACCGAGCGAAGATTGTTCAGGCTGCAGCAGCGGGGTTTGCGCCGTCACTTCGATCGTTTGTGTCACTTGACCTACTTCCAAAGGCAGATCGATTCGCGTGGTTGTCTGAGTCTGAACTGTCACGGGGGTGCGAATGATATGTTTAAAGCCCTGCTTTTCGACAGAGACGCTGTAGTTCCCCGGTTCGAGGTTCACGAATTGATACAAGCCGTCCGCATTTGTGCTTTCCGTCCGTGTCTCGTTCGTGCCGAGGTTTGTAAGAGTAACTTGGGTGTTCGCTATCGCTGCACCGGAAGGATCAGTAACAGTGCCGATGATGGAACCGAATGTGGTCTGTGCGTTTGCGGAGCCAGTCGCTATGACCAGCAAGACACACGCCGCAAACAGAATGCACAATTCATGCGCTTTGTTCAACATTGAAATAACTCCCACTCCCAACTAATATGTATTGAGTACTTCGCGTGCTTTAGACAGCTTGAACCACAGCTTGGGCCTGATGTTGGCCTGGTAAGGCGAAGTCGGCTTTCAGGATGTCTGTGCGACATTGTGATCCTGAAAATAAAAAAGCTGCCCCTGAAAAACGTCGTTGCGAGTAGTCTAAATCTCCCGGTACCTCGTGTCAACTCAAAAGCTTGTCAAAAGGTTGTAAATTCGCGCAGTTATCTTGCGCACAGGTTCTGATTAGTCGCCCTTCAGCCCAAATGCATAAACCGTGGAATCGTAAGTGGTGAGAAACACACGTCCATCGGCAACCGCTAATCCGCCCAAATGCGTGAAGGAAGGTATCGTTTTGCCGCTCGAAAACAGCTCCTTGCCGGTTTCGGCATCGAATGCGTAGAGCGTTGCGTTTCCGGGATTCTTCGCCATGCGTTCCTGGGCGGTGTAGATGTGTCCGTTTTCGTTGATCTGCCGCGTGAATTCTCCGCTCGAAATCCCAAGCACGACGCCGTTCATCACCACCGGCGGCTCGGGAACGCTCATATTGTGTGAAATCCACGCGGGCGTGAGCACCGGCTGCCCGTCTTTGTCCTCAACTTTGAAAGCCATGATGCTGCCGTCCGGCGTGGGCCCGTTCGTGATAGGAAATACCGGCGCCTTAGAATGCAGCGGTCCCCACGCTGGCGCGTAAATCCAGCGCGTGCCCTTCGCGTCTTCCCACGTCGAGAACGCTCCCCAAACTCCGCGCCCCGCGATGTCATTCTCTTCATTCAAATACCGCGCCTGAAACAGCGGTTTGTGATGTGAATCGCCTCCAAGAGATTTCGCATCCAGCAGAATCAGCGTTCCTTCTTTTCCCGACACCAGAATCAGCTCGCGCCCTTTATATGGGAACACCAATGGCGTTATGTTGCCCATATCGAGGTCTTTCCGGGTCAGGTAATTGGCATTCGAAGGCGTATAGTAATCCAGCACCTTCAGATCTTTGCCCGATAGAGCCAGCACGGTATCGGCATATTTTCCCGCCGCCGGATCCACCGGACCATCTCCAGTTGCCGCATACACTGTCCCGAGCGCGCCAACGCTCGCCCCTCCGCGCCCCCAAATACCGCCGCCGAAATCATCCGCTTGAAAAAACGACACCGTCTTGTCCGGGCTGTTCAAATCCATCGCAGCCACGCCATTCTTCGCCTTGTTGCAGTTCTGCGAAATGGTCGTGTAGATCATGCCGCCTGCAAGATTCAAACTCCAGTTCTTTGAATATGCAGGCACAAACTGCTTCGGAGGAAAGCTGTCGTCTCCACTCACCAGATTCAAAGCGTGCAGCTTGCCGTCGATCGAGATGACATACGCAATCTGCGGATGCGATGACGAAATCACGGGCGTGTCGTTCAGCGCGTTAGGGCAGAAGTAATCCGCGTGCGTGTAGCCGGTCGGCGGAGGCGCGTCATTCGTGAAGTGCTTCTGCCACGCAAGCTTTCCCGTGTCCGCGTCAATCACGTACAGATTGTCTGAACTGCCGCCCACAACCACGTATTCATAAGAGCCGTGGTTGGTGTACACCGGATTCACCACTACCGGCACGGTCAACGAGTTCAATTGCTTCGCCTCGTTATCCAGCTTCAGCTTCCATGCAAGCTGCAAGTCTTTCACGGTATCTTTCGTGATGGCCGTCTCCTCTTTCGCCCATCCGCTACGCTGCGAATCGCCTCCGAAGGTCAACCAACTCGCAGCCGAAACCGCTGAACAACTGATTACGATAATTGCAATCGACGTGGAAATTTTTTGCATTGGACCGTTGCCAAAACCGAAGCTTACCAGAGCTTAAGAGCGACAATGGCTGTTGGCGTCCTCAAAAGCCTCTTGGGATACAGAGCTGTACGAGTCCCGGCACGCTTTCGTCTGGCAATTCGGCGAACAACTTATCGAATGGCTCGATCCGAAGCCCGGCGAAAGAATCCTGGATCTCGGCTGTGGCACTGGTCAACTGGCGCAGAAAATTTCCGAAAGCGGAGCCGAGGTCGTGGGCCTCGATGCATCTCCCGAAATGATCGGTCAGGCGCGACAGAATTTCCCGCGCTTGCAATTTGTGCTCGAAGATGCGGCCGCAATGGAATTTGAAAGTGAGTTCGACGCAGTCTTCTCCAATGCGGCGTTGCATTGGATGCTCGATGCGGAAAGTGTTGCGCGCAACATTGCCCGCGCGCTTCGTACGGGTGGGAGATTCGTCGCCGAACTGGGCGGCAAAGGCAATATTCGTCAAATGGAATCCGCCATTGACGCTGCAGTCGCGCCTTATTACGGAAACCACATGCCCCCGCGAAGGACGTATTACCCGTCCATCAGCGAGTACGCAACTCTGCTGGAAAATTGCGGGCTAGAGGTTCAGAACGCGCTGCTTTTCGATCGGCCAACGCCGCTGGAGGGCCCAGACGGAATGGAAAACTGGATCCGGCAATTCAAGTGGTACTACTTTGAACCCCTTGATCCCGGCGCACAGCGTGACGCACTGAATAAAACCGTCGACCTGTTGCGTCCAACGATTTTTCGCGACGGCCAATGGCAGGCCGATTACCGGCGGTTGCGAATAGTCGCGTTCAAAGAATAGGTTGGAACTCACATCGGAGACGGCCGAAGCCGCCCCCGAATACTTGTCGATTAAATTTACACTGCGGCCGCTGCCGAAGCTTGGCGATTCACCGAGGATTCGGCGATCATATTCAGCTTCTCGTCGGCTGCTTTTTCCTCTTCGAGCGTCTGCTGCAACAGCGTGACAGCCTGGTTCAACCCAAGGCGTCGTGCGAAGGATCGCGCCGTGCCATACGCCGAAATCTCATAGTGCTCCACGCGTTGGGCAGCCGCGATAAGAGCCGCGTCCTTCACATCCGGGTCACCTTTTGCCTTGATCATGGTTTCGCCTTCAGTCACTAAGCCCTTCATCGCGTCGCACGTCTGGCGTTCGGGCTCAACACTAATTTGACGGAAGATCTGTTCGAGACGCGCTACATGTCCCTCGGTTTCGCGCAGGTGGTTCTGCAATGCCTGCTTGAGCTGCTGCGAATTGGCGGCGTCGGCCATCTTGGGAAGCGCGTTGGTGAGGCGCTGTTCTGCGTCGTAGAGATCCTTGATCTGCTCTACGAAAAGATCTTTGAAAGAATTGAATTCGGTACTTGTGAACAGTGGCATATTTTTACTCCCTTACGTAGGCTTGCCGGGCGGCCGATCAGCCGCGTGCTTTGCAAGCCCAAATGTGGGACTCCTCGCATGGGGCGATGTTTCGGTTCGCGAACGCGGAAAATCGCGCCTCGCAACAAAGTTACAGAAGCGGTAATCTACTCTAGGTACGGCAATAAAGCTGCTCGAAACGAAAGAGAGAAGATGGCGAACCTGACGAGAACCACCCGAGACCACCAAGAGATTCAACGCTGGGCCGAGGAGCGCGGCGGCAAACCCTCGCACGTGAAGCGCACCGGCTCCGAAGAAGACATAGGCATTCTCCGCATCGATTTTCCCGGCTACACCGGAGAGGACACACTGGAGCCAATTGATTGGGACCAGTGGTTCGATAAGTTCGATGACCGCAATCTGGCGCTCATCTACCAGGAAGAAACGGCCGGCGGCGAGCGCAGCAACTTCAACAAAATCGTAAGCTCGGAAACAGCGGAAGAGGCCGAAGAAAAATCGCATCGCGGCGCGAAGAAATCATCGGCCAAAAAGAAATCCGCCAAGAAAGCGGCGCCTCAAAAGAAGGCCGCGCCTCAAAAGAAAACGGCGGCAGCGTCCAGGAAAACTGCTGGAGCGGCTAAGAAAAAGCAGCCTGCAGTGAAAAAGAAGGCGAAAACTGCCGCAAAAGGGTCGGCTAAAAAGACGGCCTCGAAAAAGAGTTCAGGTCCTGCGAAGAAAGCCGTTAAAAAGGCCGCCAAAAAGACCACTCAAAAGGCCACGAAGAAGAGCGGCACGAAAAAACGGCGGTAGCCAAGTTCACGCTCCTCACGAGCGTGAAGGTCATCGGTCATGCCAGCGCCCGCCACCAGTTCGCTCCGCAAGAAGGCGATTGCGCCGCTCATCGTCGCGGCGGTCATTGTAGCCGGCGCGATCATCTTCGCTGGCATCTACCTGAGCCGACCGGCAGCAAAGACACCGCAAGAAGCCGCCGCCTCGAGCGAAGCCAAGGCTTACGTCCGGAACCTGCAGCTGAGCGACGTCAGCATGAAGGCGAGCGAAAACTTCATGCGCCAGCAGGTAGTCGAAATCACAGGCAAAATCGCGAATAACGGTGCCCGCACGCTCGACTCGATAGCCGTTTACTGCCTGTTTTACAGCGTGGATGGTCGCGAAATTTATCGTGAGCGTGTGCCCGTCATACGATTGGGTGTAGCGCCTCTGAAACCGAACGAGGTTCGCGATTTCCGCTTGCCTTTCGACAGCTTGCCCGAAGACTGGAATCAGGCCGTGCCGAAAATGGTCATCGCGCAAATCACGTTCGCACGTTGAAGACCCTTCACCGATGAAGGTTCTCATAGTCGAAGACGATCCGGACCAGCTTGCGTTGCGCTCCATGCTGCTTTCGCAAAGCGGCTTCGAAACCCTTGCGGCAGCGGATGCGCCGCATGCCATCGAGCTAACGGTCGCCCACAAGCCCGAATGCGCTATTGTCGATTTGCATTTGCCAACCCGGGAACTCGGGTTGCGGCTGGTCCGCGATTTAAAGAAGATCGACCCGGCGGTCTACGTCATCGTACTGAGCGGCTCGCATACCCGTCCCATCACCGGCACACAGGCGATGATAGACGCCATGGTGACCAAAGGATCTTCATCCGCGACGCTGGTTCGCAAGCTGAACGAGATCGCCTCGGCCGGCAGTCCGACGCCGCCCCGGGCGACGCGAATCGAACGCTACGAAATTCGTCACGGCGAAACGATCACAGACGACTATTTTTGGCTGCGCGAAAAATCGAATCCCCACGTCGCCGCGTATCTCGAAGCCGAAAACGCCTATACAGAGGCGATGACGCGGAATCTGCAGCCGTTCGAGCACAAGCTATACGATGAGATGCTCGGCCGTATCCAGCAAACCGATCTCAGCGTCCCCGTTCGCAATCGCGATTATCTCTACTACGCGCGAACCGAAGAAGGCAAACAGTATCCGATTCGCTGCCGGCGGAAGGGCAGCATGGAGGCGGCAGAAGAAACGCTTCTGGATCTCAATGAGCTCGCGATGGACCACAAATTTGTCAGCCTCGGCCAATTTGTCGTAAGTGACGATCAAGATCTTCTCGCCTATACGATCGATTACACCGGCTTCCGGCAATACACACTACGCGTGAAGGACCTGCGCACGGGCGAAACGTTGCCCTACGCGGCGGAACGCGTCACTTCCGTCGAATGGGCAGCCGATAATGAAACACTTTTCCTCACGACCGAAGACGCAGTCACAAAACGGCCGGACAGGTTATGGCGTCTCGCACCCGCTGCTGCTCTCGACCCGCTCTATTTCGAAGCCGACGAGCTTTTCGATATTGATCTCAGCAAAACACGCGACCGCGAATACCTCATTCTGACGAGCGAAAGCAAGGACACGACAGAAGTTCTCTATCTTGCCTCAAACCAGCCCCGCAGCGATTTTCAGGTCCTTCTGCCGCGAGAAAAGAAACATCGCTATTATCTCGATCACCGCGAAGGACTGTTCTACATCCGGACGAACAAGCTTAGCAAGAACTTCGCGGTTGTAACTGCTCCTAAATCCGATCCGAACCCGGATAACTGGACCGTTTTCATCCCTCATCGCGACGATGTCCTCGTCGAAGACGTCGACCTGTTTCAATCTTTCGCAGTCGCGATCGAGCAGTCGGAAGCTTTAACGCATTTCGAAGTGCATAATTTCCGCACCGGCGTTCGCACCGCGATTCCAGTTCCTGAGCCGGTCTACTCACTCGGCCCCGGCGACACGCCGGATTACGAATCCACCACCTATCGCTACAGTTATCAGAGCTTCATCACTCCGCGAAGCGTTTACGACTACGACACAGTATCCGGCGAATCGACGCTGCTCAAACAGCAGGAGGTCTTGGGAGGTTACGACGCTTCACGCTATGTCTCGGAGCGCCTCTGGGCGAACGCGCGCGACGGCGTCCAGATTCCACTCTCGATCGTTTATAAGAAGGGATTCGAACGCAACGGCGAAGCCCCGCTGTTACTCTACGCGTACGGCTCGTACGGCATCCCGATGCCGGTCACGTTCGACAGTTCGCGTCTCAGCTTGCTCGATCGCGGCTTAGCTTACGCCATCGCTCACATCAGAGGCGGCAATGACATGGGCGAGCAATGGCGCGAAGACGGCATGTTGATGAAGAAGAAAAACACCTTCAACGACTTCATCGATTGCGCCGAATATCTCATCGATAACGGCTGGACCTCGCCCGATCGCCTCCTGATTGAGGGCCGTAGCGCGGGTGGTCTCCTCATGGGTGTTGTCTTGAATGAGCGACCCGATCTTTTTCGCGCCGCCCATCTCGCCGTCCCGTTTGTCGATGTGATGAACACCATGATGGACGCTTCGCTGCCGCTCACCGTCGGTGAATATCTCGAATGGGGCGATCCGAACGAACACGCTGCCTACGAGTACATGAAGAGTTACAGCCCTTATGACAACCTCGAACCCCGCGCCTACCCGTCGATGTTAGTAACTACCAGCTTGAACGACAGTCAGGTCATGTATTGGGAACCCGCGAAATACGTCGCGCGCTTGCGCACGCTCAAAACGGATTCCAATCCGCTCCTGCTCAAAATCAAAATGGAGCCGGCCGGTCACGGCGGCGCATCTGGCCGATATGACCGGCTGCATGATCGCGCATTCGAATACGCCTGGCTATTGAGCCAGGTCGGCATCACGCATTAGCGAACGGTCTAGCTAATCCGCGTGACCATTAAGCGCACAGGGCGTTTGGTGCCCGTTGTGCGCGGCTCAGAGCTAATTCGATGCCCCGTTCAGGTGCATGGTCGCGCCGCCATTCGGCTTCAGGACCACTTTGATGCACTCGTCCTGCTTGTCCCGGAAGACTTGATACGCCTTGGGCGCATCTTCGAGGGGCAAACGATGCGTAATGAGGTAAGTCGTGTCAACGCCGTCGTTCTGAATCCTGTCCAGCAGCGGCTTCATGTAACGGTGCATATGCGTCTGACCCGTCCGGATGGTGATCGACCGATTCATGACCGACCCAAACGGCAGCTTGTCCAGCAACCCGCCATATACGCCCGGTACCGAAACCGTTCCGCCGTTGCGGCACGCCATGATCGCTTCCCGCAGCGCGATTGGCCGCCCCGTTTCCATCATGAACATTTGCTTGATGCGGTCATAGGCGTACAACGGCCCCGGCATATGGGCCTCAAGACCGACGGCATCAATACACGCATCCGGGCCGCGACCGCCCGTCAGCTCCATCAACGTGTCGTAGACGTTTGCTTCTTCGTAGTTGATCGTGATCGCTCCCAACTTCTCTTTCGCCAACCGAAGGCGCTCCGGAACGCGATCGATCGCGATCACTCGCTCAGCTCCCAACAAAAACGCACTCTGAATCGAGAACAGGCCAACCGGCCCGCAACCCCACACAGCAATCGTGTCGCCGCCGTGAATATTGCATTGTTCCGCAGCCATGTAGCCGGTCGGGAAAATGTCGGAAAGGAACAGCACCTGCTCATCTGACAGCCCATCGGGAATCTTCAGCGGCCCTACGTCCGCGAAAGGCACTCGCGCGTATTGCGCTTGCCCGCCCGCATATCCGCCAACCAGGTGCGAATAGCCAAACAACCCGGCAGGCGAATGGCCCCACATCTTTTCCGCCATCCAGGCATTCGGATTCGAGTTCTCGCACAGCGAAAACAATTTCAACTGGCAAGAGAAGCAACTCCCGCAGGAGATCGTGAACGGGACCACCACCCGATCTCCCACCTTGAGGTTGTCAACTTTGCTCCCAACTTCGACCACCTCGCCCATGAATTCATGGCCTAAGATGTCGCCGGCCATCATGCTCGGAATGTAGCCGTCATACAAATGCAGATCCGACCCGCAGATTGCGCTCGTCGTAATCTTTACAATCGCGTCGCGCGGATTCAGAATCTTCGGATCCGGAACGTCCACCACTCGCAGATCTTCCTTGCCGTACCAACAATTCGCTTTCATATCATTTGCTCCGCTTACAACCTGTCAAACGCCTCAGCCAACCGGCCCATCGCGGTGCGCGGCCCCGAGGGCTGCCCCTCGATCGTCGGAATCTCGCCCGTTTCCAGAATGTTCTTGAAGCGCCGGATGTCGCCCTTCACCAGCTGCCCAGGCTCTTTGCCGAGCAATTTCGCGATTGCCGCTCCCGCCTTTCCAGCCGGAGGGTCGTACTGAATATGTACCTTCACAAACGTGCCGTGCCCGGCAGGCGCGCGTTCGAATTCCACCCATCCGGTGTTGAACACATCCGCGCCCTCTACCGAACGCCATGCGATCAGCTCATTCGGTACGTCATCCGTGATTTCGGCATCCCACTCGAATGTTCTACCGCCTGGACCGTTCACCACCCAGTGCGATCTCGTCCCATCCGTCACCTGAATCGATTCCACATGCTGCATGAAACGCGGCAAATTTTCCAAGTCGCGCCAGAAGCTATAACACTCTTCCGGAGACCGATTCACCGCAATGCTTTGCACCGTGCGCGCATGCGACGCGCCATTGGTGGATACACCGTTGCCGAGTTGCTTCCTGCACAGCACATCGAGGGCAGTCACGCCCGCGACCGCTGCCGTCGCCGCCAATACCCTGCCCTTGTTCGATTTTCCGGATATTAATCCAGCTCCGAGCAGCGCCAGATCCAACGCATCGCCGCCGACTCGTGCGGTCATCGACTTCTCCGGGTTGTCTTCGGTGAGTACCCCGATTCCAGCGGCGATTTCACGCACGCCCATCATTCGTATGAGTGTCTTGTGATTGTTTACGCCGATCAATCGGCTCATGCTCTTCGGCGCAAAGAATTCTGCTGCGCCCAGCCCAATGCTGAACCAGCCTAAACTCCGCGCAAGTTGTTGTGTTTCCATTTAAGTGCGGGTGCTCCTGTCTTGGGTTGGACGCGCTCAGCAAAACCATGCACACCCGCGATATTACGGGGGAAATCTGTTTCAGCTATGCTAGCGACCATGGGACGACTCGAGCAGATCGAAACTGAAATCCAGCAACTTACGGTGGACGAACTGCGCGCGTTGCGCACATGGTTCGGGAATTATGAGGCGGAGCTCTGGGACGATCAGTTTGAGCGCGATATTGAGGCGGGCAAACTAACCGAGCTCGCAGAAGGCGCGCTTCGTGATCACAGCGATCGCAAGTCCACCGAAGTGTGATTCATCGCGCTTCGCTGGATTTTTGGCTTGCATATGACGCGGTGGTCTCACAACCTGCAAATCAATAACTCTCGCTCGTAGATCATTTCAGGCGGTAAGTGGTCATGTAACTCGATGAATAACTCCTCGTGGCCCATCACCTCTGATTTCCACGCCGACTCGTCGACAGCCTGCAACTCTTCGAATTTTTCTCTCGGAAACTCCAGGCCTTTCCACTCGATGTCCTCGTAGCGCGGCACCCACCCGATGGGCGTTTCCTTGGCGAATGCGCGGCTCCGTGCCCGGTCGATGATCCACTTCAGCACGCGCATGTTTTGGCCGTATCCCGGCCAGATGAACTTCCCATCCGAGTCTTTGCGGAACCAATTCACATGAAAAATCTTTGGCGTCGCGCTCAGGCCGCGCTGCATTCTCAGCCAGTGCCGGAAATAATCGCCCATGTGATATCCGCAAAACGGCAGCATCGCCATCGGATCCCGACGCACCTTTCCTACCGTTCCCACCGCCGCGGCCGTCATTTCCGAACCCATGGTCGCTCCCGTATAAACGCCTGCGCTCCAGTTGAAAGTTTGATAGACCAGCGGAAGGGTCGCCGCGCGCCGGCCTCCAAAAATAAAAGCGCTGATGGGAACGCCGCCCGGGTCCTCCCAATGCGGATCGATCGAGGGGCACTGCGAAGCCGGGGATGTGAATCGAGCGTTGGGGTGCGCCGCTTTTCGCCCCGTCTCCTTTGCAATTTCCGGAGTCCAGCGCTTGGCCTGCCAATCGAGGCATTCATCGGGCGGTTTCTCCGTCAATCCCTCCCACCACACGCCGCCATCCTGCGTCAATGCGACATTCGTGAAGATAGTGTTCTTCGATAACGTCGCAATCGCATTGGGGTTTGTCTTTCGCGAGGTCCCAGGCGCGACGCCAAAAAAGCCCGCCTCGGGATTAATCGCATAGAGCTGTCCGGTTTCGTCCGGCTTGATCCATGCGATGTCATCGCCGACGGTCCAGACCTTCCAACCCTCGAAGCCTTCCGGCGGAATCATCATCGCAAAGTTTGTTTTGCCGCACGCGCTCGGAAACGCAGCCGCCACATACGTTTTTTCGCCTTGCGGATCCTCCACGCCGAGAATGAGCATGTGCTCGGCCATCCAGCCTTCGTCCCGCGCGATATTCGAAGCGATGCGCAAAGCAAAGCATTTCTTGCCCAACAGCGCATTCCCGCCGTACCCCGAACCGAATGACCAAATCTGCCGGGTTTCCGGGAAATGCACGATGTACTTCTCGTCGTTGCATGGCCACGGCACATCGCGCTGTCCTGGCGCAAGTGGCACGCCCACGCTATGCACGCAGGGCACCACGCGCTTCACATCTTTATCGATCTCGCGAAACGCGGGCATTCCGATGCGCGCCATAATGCGCATGTTCACGACGACATAGGGCGAATCGGTCAGCTCCACGCCAATCTGCGACATGGGCGAATCGATCGGCCCCATGCTGAACGGCAGCACGTACATCGTCCGGCCGCGCATGCACCCGCGAAATAGCGTCTTCAGCTTGCGCCGCATCTCGTACGGGTTGACCCAGTTATTCGTCGGACCAGCCGCGTCTTTTGAGAGTGAACAGATGAAGGTCCTGTTTTCGACCCGCGCTACGTCGCTCGGATCCGACCGCGCGTAGTAACACCCGGGCCAAAGGTCCTGGTTCAGCTTGATGAGCGTGCCGCTCTCCACCATCTGCGCGCAAATCGTGTCGTTTTCTTCCTGCGATCCGTCGACCCAATGAATCGCCGCCGGCCTGGTGAGCTCCGCAATCTTCTCCACCCAGCGGATCAGATGGCTGTTGGTGCTCAGCGGCTGCGATGATGGCGTAAATTGCGCTTCCGAAGTCGGCGATTTTGTTCGAGCGGCACTCATTTCTATTTATCTCCAAAAAGGCGTGCCACGCGCGGCGGTTCGCGCTGTCTACGTGGCCAGCCCACAAAGACTATCATGATGTACGTCGGCTGCCGCTTACCGGCGGCGCCCACTTACTACTATGGCTTGCACCGAAACCAATATCGAGCGGGACCTCGCTCTTCATCTCGTACGTGTCGTCGAAGAAGCCGCCGTCGCCAGTGCCCGAACCATGGGCCAGGGCGACCGCAAAGGATCAGATCAAGCCGCCGTTCAAGCGATGCGGCAGGCGTTTGAAACTGTTCCCATCGCCGGCAACATCGTCATCGGCGAAGGCGAGCGCGACGAAGCTCCCATGCTCTACATTGGCGAGCGGGTCGGCGCTCCGCCTCCGGACGGTTCCGAATTCCCGGGCGTCGATATCGCGGTCGACCCCCTCGAAGGCACCAACCTCTGCGCCACGGGCGCGCCGAATGCCATAGCCGTTCTGGCCGCGTCCGAGCCCGGCGGATTGCTGCATGCGCCCGATTGCTACATGGAAAAAATCGTCGCAGGCCCCGCTTGCCGGGGCGCGCTCGATATCGATGCGCCGGTATCGCAAAATCTGAAGTCCATCGCCCGCCGTCTGGACCGCGACGTCAAGGACTTAGTCGTCATCGTGCTCGACCGCCCGCGTCACGAGCAGCTCATGGCCGATATCCGCCGCGAAGGCGCGCGCATCCGCTTAATCGGCGACGGCGATCTCTCGGCTGCCATTGCCGTCGCAGTACGTGGCAACGGCGTACACGCGGTGATGGGCGTTGGCGGCGCGCCCGAAGGAGTGCTCTCGGCCGCCGCCATGCGCTGCCTGCACGGCGAAATGGTGGGCCGCCTAGTGATCGATACGCCCGAGCTCGAAGAGCGCGTCTGCCGCATGGGGATCAAGAACCCGCGCCGCATCTACACTGCCGGCGACCTTGCCATGGGCAGTCACATCGTCTTCGCGGCCTGCGGCGTTACCGACGGCGCTCTCCTGCGCGGCGTCCGCTTCTTCGGCGAAGGCTACCGCACCCACACGCTCGTCATGACATCAGGCAATAACAGCGTGCGATTCGTCGACACGGTGCACATGAATCGCAAACCGGGACCTAGAGGAGTAAGACTGTATTGAAGACGCGTTGAACGCTCGCGGAAGTGCCTTCATGAGAGCGCCGTCGCTTTGAGCGCCTTGGGGGTCAGGCGGGAAAGTGAGGCGGCAAAATGCTTAGATGGAAGCAAGGGCATCGATCGATATGTTGACCGCACACGCTGGAATTGACTGGTCTCAATGCTCGGTCCTCGAAAGCAGCCCGGAGAAAGTAAGTGGAGCTTGGGTCTTTCGCGGTACACGTGTGCCGGTCTCCGCTGTTCTGAGAAATTTAAAAGATCTAAGCGTCCGCGACGTCGTGCGGGAGTTCCCTTCAGTAACCGAAGATCAGGTACGCACGGTGCTTGATTTTGTCGCCCGCAGCGCCGATCCGCAGCTATCGCACCCGTAATCTGTGTTGGTTTTACTCGATGAGAACCTGCCGCATAGTGTTCGACTGCTCCTCCCGGGTCACGATGTTCGCACGGTCGATTTCCAGGGTTGGAAATCCTTAAGTAACGGCGAACTGCTGCGGGCGGCGGAAGAGAGTGGTTTCGACGTTATGGTTACCGCCGATCAGGGCATTCAGTATCAGCAGAACCCGCAACGCCGAAACATTGCACTTGTGATTGTCAGCAGCAACGAGCGGGATCTGGTTGCTGCTCATGCCGACCAGATTCTGGCGGCAATCAATACCGCTCAACACGGCGGTATTATATTCGTCGATATTGGTCCTTAAACCGCGCCGCGGAACGGCCTCCGCAATGTGAGCACCTCCGGCCGCTCAACCCAAATCGAACTTTTCGTGATGCAGCGCCGGGTCGCCCTTCACGAGCACCGGCCGCCGCAGCACCTCTTCCAGCTCCTCGAGGTAACGATTATCGCGAGACTTCAGCACTTTCGCGACGTCCGGATGCACGCGTAACACGACATCCTGCCCTTCCAGCGCTTTCGCAATCTTCTGCGCTTCTATCAAGATCTCGCCAATTACCGTCTGTACGCTCTTCACGTACCCAGCGCCTTCGCAATACGGACAGGGCGAGCAGAGCGTGCGTTCCAGGCTCTGCTTTACCCGCTTGCGCGTAATCGCAACCAGGCCAAAATCGTTGAACTGCAGAATCTTGTAAGGCGCCCGGTCCGCCCGCATCGCCTCTTCGAGCGCCTGCATTACCTTCTGCCGGTTGCGCCGCTCATCCATGTCGATAAAATCCACCACGATGATGCCGCCCAGGTCCCGCAGCCGGATCTGCCGCACAATCTCTTTCACGGCTTCCGTGTTGGTCTTCACGATCGTGTCTTCCAGCCGGTTTGACTTCCCGACATATTTGCCTGTGTTGATATCGATCGCGACCAGCGCCTCGGTCTGATTGATCACGATATAGCCGCCGCTTTTCAGCCAAACCTTCGGCCGCAGCGCCTTCTCCAGCTCCTGCGTAATGTTGAATGCATCAAAGATAGGCGCTGGGCGCGTGTACATCTTCACGCGATTCACGAGCGCCGGCTGAAAACGCTGCATAAACGTGACCACGTTTTCATACATATCTTCGTTATCGACCCAGATCGCTTTGAACTCATCCGTCACCTGGTCGCGCAATACGCGCTGCACAATATCGAGATCGTAATGCAGCAGCACAGGCGCCGGTCTCTTCTCTGCCTTCTCGCGAATGTCCAGCCACAGGCTGTAAAGATTGTTCATATCCGCGGCGATCTCGTCTTCCGGAATACCTTCACCCGCCGTGCGCACGATAAACCCGCCAGTTGTTCCACTGCGATGCGCCTGCAGAATTCGTTTCAGACGATGCCGCTCTTCGTCGCTCGCAATCTTCCGCGATACGCCCAGATGGCTGACGCTCGGCATGAAAACTACGTAGCGGCCCGGCAGCGCCACGTGCGAAGTGATGCGCGCGCCTTTTTGCCCCAGCGGCTCTTTCGCAATTTGAACGATAATCTCTTGCCCCGCCTTCAGCAGGTCTGAAATCGATGGCTCGGCACGGTCCGGCCTTTCCGCGGAGCGGTCTTCCTCCGCTTCGCGCCGTATCTCTGGCCGCCTCTCCGGTTGCATCGCCGCTGCCGCACCCGATGCTCCGCTCATTCCAGAACTGCCGCCGCCAAATTCGCCGGCTTGCTGCCGAAACCGGTCGCCGCCTCGCCTGCGCCGCATCCGCCGTGAAACACGATGCAGATACCGGCCGCCTGGCTCGCGAACTTCCGCCGTTTGGGGACGCGCCGCGTCGACTCCGCCTTCCGAAGTATGTTCCTGTGTTGCCTCTACTTCCCCCGGCTGTAGATTCTCTTCACTCGCAAGTGTTCGAAACTCGTCGCCTGCCCCCGCTTCCGTTTCTCTCTCGAGAATGTTTTCGCCCACCGCTTCATCGCGCCGTGGTATCTCGATCACTTGCGGCTCTGCCCCGCTCGCGGAAAATTCTGGCGCCTCATCCGCTCCGGGAATCGGCTGGTCTTCCTTGACTTCCTCGATCTTCTCTTCCTCGGCCGCCGGCGAAAGATCGTCGTTATGCCCGAAGATCTTGTCCTGAAGAGCAATCGACTCGGCTTCCTCTTCGATCGCCTCCTGCTCTTCCGCCTCCTCTTCGGCAATCTCCAGCGCCTCGGGAGAAAGCTCCGAACGCTCGTCTTCGGGAGCGTCAGCATGCAACGGCTCTTCGCCCTCCTCCGAAACTCGCGACTCCGCGGACGCTCGCCGATACTTGGCCAGCGATTCGCCCGGCAGAATGATTACATCTTCGGCGCTCTCCTCCTCATACCGCTCCTCCGGCTCGGAAGGCGCAGAAGTTGCCGGAGCGGACGGTTGCGCATATTTGTTCTCTGGAAATCCCCGGCCTCGCTGCCGTCGCCGGCGCGACCGCCTGCCTCGCCTGTCTCCTCGTAATCCACGCTCGGAGTCCGTCCGCTCGCCCAACCGGTTTTCTGCTTGATCGACGGCGGCGATGGGAGCAGGCGCACGTTCGGTCGCAGCTGTTCCCGCTTCATCCTTGGCGGTTTCCCCGCCCGTCTGCTCGGTCGCTTCTGGCGTCATAACGCGAGGCTCGCGCGGCTCGCTGACGGGTTCCTCTGCCGTTTTCACCAAACGGGGCTGGTTTCGCTCGCGTCGGTCGCGCGTCGGCTTCTCTTCAACCGTGTCGATATCTTCGTTCTCTTCGAAGAAGTCCGACACGTAGAGAAACGTGTCGCGCTCCAGGCCCAGATCGACAAAAGCCGATTGCATGCCCGGAAGCACGCGCGTCACTCGTCCTTTATGTATGCTGCCCGCGAGCGAATATTCGTTCTCGCGCTGGAAAAAAACTTCGACGAGTTGATCGTCCTCGAGGATCGCTACTCTCGTCTCGTGGCGATTGGATCCAATCACCAGCTCCTTACTCATCTATCACCGCCTCCCGGGCCGGGATGCGAGTACTTGAGAATTCCGGATCTTCGACCGCCTCCGCCGCTGCTTACAAACCGCGGCTGAATGCAAAACCTGTGTTACCAACGCGAGCAGCGGCGCGTTGGATGAATCTGTACAACGCGCAATCCTGATCTTGGTGCTTGAGCTTTCTCGCGTTTGGATACGTTTACATCATTGCTGAGTAACTCGCATTTTATTTGTCAACAATCCGAAACTCTTTTTCCTGCTTGGTTCGACCCGTCTTTTGTTCGAACTCGGCCTGCTTAGGCCGGCTTATCAATTTACAAACCTTCTCAACCTGACGCTGTTTACTAATCCCAACATCAGAAATATAGACCATGTATCGGACCCTCCCGAACTCATCAGAGGAAGGGGAATTCCGGTAATTGGCATCCGTCCAACCACCATTCCGACATTCACCAACACATGAAACAATAGCAACGCGGCCACGCCCATGCAGATATACAAACCGGCTTTATCTGCCGCCGTCTGGGCATTTTGCACGATCTGCATAATCAACAGGAAATACAGCACCAGCGCTATCACAACACCCACGAATCCATGCTCTTCTGCAAACGAGGAGAAGATGAAGTCCGTCTGCGGCACCGGCAGGAAACCCAAATGGGTTTGCGAGCTCTCTTTTGCGCCCCGCCCCCACATCCCTCCGTTTCCGACCGCAATCCGCGATTGGATCACCTGAAAGCCAGTTCCCTTTGGATCCCGGTCCGGATAGATAAAACTAACCAGCCGATCCTTCTGGTATGGCTTAAGGAAATGATATCCAATCGGAAGACTGACTACCAGGACCGCCGTAATTATCAACAAATGTTTCCACGGCAGCCCCGCCATCAGCACGCCGCAAACCAGAATCGGCAGATAAGTCAGCGCTGTCCCGAGATCGGGCTCCTTCATCACCAGCGCCAACGGCACCGCCACCAACCCACCCAGCTTGGCCAGATCTTTCCAATCGAGTATCTGAGCCTTCATGTCGGTCAGGTACTTGGCAACCAGCAAAATCAAAACGATCTTCACAAACTCAGAAGTCTGGAATGTAAATCCCGCCACGTGAATCCACCGCGTCGAACCAAAAACCTTGTTCCCAACCGCTGCGGTGGTTAGAAGCAGCAGGACCACCAGTATGTAGAAATAGATCACCCGCCCGAGCAGAGAATGATAATCGACGAGCGACATGACCCACATCATCGCCAGCCCGGTTGCGACCCATACAACCTGTTTCCACCACGCGTCTTCCCATTTCGTGCCGAGCGTCGCGCTGTAAATCTGCAACACTCCCAACGTGCAAAGCGCGAGCGTAACAATCAGCAGCGGCCAATCCAAATCGCGCAGCGAACGATAATTCATCGGCTGCTTCCTACGCCGCGCGGCACATCAAGCGCTGCAATCGCCGTCTGCTCGCTGCCGAAAATGAATGGAGCAACAAACGGGCGCGCACGCGCCGATTGCGACTGCGCTAGGCGAGCCTTCTTGTCGAAATAGGCTTTCAAAACGTCCCGAACGATCGGCACCGCGTTATAGCTCTCCACGCCGTTTTCAAACAAGGCCACCACCGCAATCTCCGGCGCTTCCATGGGCGCGAATGCGACGAACCACGCATGATTGGCCAACGCGCTCTTCAGCTTCGCTCCCTTAGTCAAGTCCGAAGATGCTACCTGCGCCGTACCGGTCTTGCCGCAAACCTTAATATCCGGCAGCTGGGCGGCATGCCCGGTGCCCCATTCGTTCACCACGCCGTACATGCCCGAAATGACCTGGGCGAGGTTGTCGGGATTGAAGTGTGCCTTCCGCAGCAGGACGGGCGCCTCGCCCTTGACCAGGTGCGGCTTGTACCACCTTCCTCCGACTCCCAGGCCGCCCAGCGCAGATAAGATTTGTATGGGCGAAACGGTCACCGCGCCTTGCCCGATGGAGACCGAAATCGTTTCGCCCGCGTACCATTTTTGCCGTGCCATGCGCATCTTCCACTTCGTGGAGGGCATGGTGCCTTGCGTCTCGTTCGGAAGGTCGATGCCCGTCTTATGGCCGACGCCCGCCAATTCGGCATACTGCGCAATGCGATCGATACCCAGCCGATTTCCGACGTTATAGAAGAAGACATCGCACGATTGCGCAATGGCGCGATGTACTTCGATCGTGCCGTGCCCGTGTTTCAAATGGCACGCGAAATAATGGCCGTAAAACGTCGCGCCGCCGGGGCAAAAGAACGTCGTGTGCTCGTCGATAACTCCGGTTTCGAGGCCCGCAATGGCCATAATCGGCTTGAACGTCGAGCCGGGAGCAAGTTGCGCCTGAATCGCCCGATTCATGAGCGGCTTATGCGGATCATTCGCGATTTCGTCCCAGTCCGCCTCCGCAATCCGGCCCGTAAACTTGTTCGGATCGAAAGCCGGCCGGCTCACCATCGCCAGAACCTCGCCATTCCGCGGATCCATCGCCACTACCGACCCGCGCTTGTCGGCCATCGATAGCTCCGCCACGGCCTGCAAATCCAAATCGACGCTCGTACGCAGGTCTTTGCCGGCCACGGCAGGCTGCGTAGTCAACATCTGCCGCTCGCGCCCCATGTTGTCAACCAGCACTCGCTGCTGCCCATCCACACCGCGCAGCGTCGAATCGTACTGCCGCTCCAGCCCGTCTTTCCCAATGATGTCGCCCTGGTGATAATCGATAAACTGCGGCGAATCCAGCTCCGATTCGCTGATCTCACCCACGTATCCAGTGACGTGAGCGGCGAACCCATCCTGGGGATACTGCCGCCGCCACGCCTTGATCAATTGCATCTCGGGATAAGTATCCGCATCCTGATGCGACTCGACCCATGCGATTTCATCGCGCGTGAGCTGATCTTTAATAATGATCTGCGGCATCGAACCCATGCGCCGGATCTTATTGGTCAGCTCCTCGTAATCCAACTGCAATGCGTCAGCAATTGCCGGCAGATGCTCAGTTTGAATCTGGTCCCGGTTCAGCAGCAGTGAGTAAGACGCCTTGTTATCGACGATCACCCGCCCTTCGCGATCCAGAATTTTGCCTCGCGGCGCCAGAATCGGCGTGCTCTTGATCCGGTTCCGCTCCGCTGCTTCGCTGTAGACGTCCGGATTTTTTACCTGTAGCTTCCAGAAACCTGATACCAGGAAGATAAAAACCGCAACCGTCAGGTATTGGAAAACCGCGATCTTTCCCGATGCCGTACTCGGCTTATCGTGCAGCAAATGGTCCGGGGTAAGCTCCTCGGCCCTTCTGTGCTCGCTCTGAACAATTGACACGAATTCTGTTCCGGGTTCCTAGGCTAGCCGGCGCCCACTAGTCTCATCTTATCGTTAAGAAACAGGCCTAAAAGGGCACTCATGCTCGGCGCCTACGCAGCTCCCGCTAACTTCATCCGATCCAGCAGCCCGAATAATGGCAAAGCCAAAAGCGCGTTCAGTGCTCCGTGCACGAACGTCTCCTGCGGATCGAACGGCACAATCTGCCCCAGCAGCGCTCGCCTCATAATCCAATACAGAAACGCGTGGAAGAAGAAAAAAAAGAAGCACAGCACCATCCGGATAAACGAATTTTCCACGTTGAAGCGCAGGCTCACCGACGCGGCAAAATAACCGACCAACGTCTTCGTGATCCCGTACATGCCGATCGGGATATTGGCCGGCGAGAGCGAATCCTCCGACAACCCGACAAATGCGCCAAAGAACAGCGAAGCGATAGGGCTCCGCCGCATCAAACCGAAATAGACCGTCAGCAGCAGCGGCAGCTCCAACCACTCTGTGTGCGGAATCAGGCGCGGAAGATAAAACTTGGTGATAATCGCAACCAGCGTGATGGCAGCAAGCGCGACTACCTGAAATCGGCTGAACCAACTCTCCGCAACGGGTCGAGCCGTCAGCAGTTGGTCGCTGGTCTCGTTCATTGCGGAGACGGCGCTTGCTCGGATGCGGCAGCCGAAGTGCTCTTATGCCGAGGCGCTCCCAGCGGCAGAACCGGCCCGTTGCTCGTGGCGTTGCCTTGCGCGGGAGCCGCAGCGGGTTTCGCGACCGAAGCAGCGGAGCTGCCGGGGCTTGCGAAGACGCGCTCTGCCCTCCTGCCGGAGCCGTCTGCGCCTGTGCTGTCTGCTTCTGCTCGCTTGCCGGTTTCACATTAAAGTTCGGCAGCGCCGATCCATACGCGCCATAGACGTGATTCTGCTCCTTGCCCAAGGTGTCGTATTTTTGAAGAACCTTGTCGGCCTCCGTTTGTGGCTTCACCAACTGCGCTGTTTTGTCCGTGCCCTCCGGCGGAGGCGGCGGAAGTGTAACCTCGGCACTTTCTTCTTCAGGAGCCGCCGCGGGAATCGGCTGATGAATGCCCTTTCAAAACCACCAATACTTCTTCGGCGGCGCCGGGCGCTCCGCTCAAATTCAACTTAATATCTTTTGTTCCCTGCCCCGGCTGAACCGAGACCACCGTACCTACGGGAAAACCCTTTGGGAAGATACGATCCTCGCCCGAAGTAAAGAACCATTCCCCCTGTGAGACTTTATCCTCGTTTTGAATCTCTTCGACGGAGCATTTCCCGGTGCCGCAGTCCAGCACCCCATGCACGTGCCCCCGCTGGGACTCGACTCCAACCTTAAAAGTAGGGTCGGTGACCAGCAAAACCTGCGATACCAGCGGGTAAACCGATACGACCTTGCCGACAATGCCGTCGGGCGTCACCACCGCCATGCCCTTTTCGATACCGCTGGTCGATCCGCGGTCGATAAACACCGCCGCCGCTGTCGTGACCGTGCTGTTCCCAATCACTCGCGCCGCTACGGTCTTCGATGGGGATTGCGACTGAAATAACGTCAGGGCCTGGGCGTGCTCGGCCGTTCCAAGCTGGTTGCGAAAATACACGTTTTCGAGCTTGAGCCGGTCGTTGTCCTCCTTTAGCTTGCGATTCTGCTCCCGGACATTCAACAAAATGAAATAATCCTCGAAAAATCCGAGGGTGTTGTGCCGAACGGCTTCCACCACTCCGGCCATCGGTGTCACGGCGCTAACCGCCCACACCCGGATCAATCGTTCGTCACGGCTCGTGCGAATTTGATACGCCAAATAAAGAAGCTGCGCGACAACGACAATGAGCAGCACCGTGAGATTCCGGTACCGGCTCAGCAGGGCTTCCATGGCTTTCTTCTTCTACTGTAAGGTCTGTGGAGCGGCCAGCCAAGCTTTCTCTAGTAGAACCGCCGGGCTATTCGATAGCGATACGGCGCAGCAATTTGAAATCCGTCAGCATTTTTCCGGTGCCTAACACGACCGAGGCAAGCGGGTCCTCCGCTATCGAAACCGGCAAGCCGGTCTCTTCCCGAATGCGGCGGTCCAGATTCTTGATCAGCGCGCCACCTCCCGTCAGCACAATTCCCCGATCGCTGATATCGGCGCTAATTTCCGGCGGCGTTCGCTCCAGCGCCACGCGAATCGCATTCAGGATAATGCTCACGCAATCGGCCAGCGCCTCCCGAATCTCGCTGTCTTCAATCGTGATTGTCTTCGGTACGCCCTCGATCAGATTGCGCCCCTTAATCTCCATCGTGACTGGGCGCTCCAAAGGATAGGCGGAGCCGATCTGAATCTTGATTTGCTCCGCCGTCCGCTCGCCAATCAGCAGATTGTATTTGCGCTTCAGGTAGCTCATTATGGCGTCGTCCATCTCGTTTCCCGCCACCCGCACCGATCGCGAATACACGATGCCCGACAACGAAATCACGGCAACATCCGTCGTCCCGCCGCCAATATCGACCACCATGTTGCCCGAAGGCTCGGTAATCGGCAGCCCAGCTCCGATCGCCGCTACCATCGCCTGTTCCACCAGATGAACCTCGCTCGCTTTCGCGCGATACGCGGATTCGCTCACCGCACGCTTCTCCACTTGCGTAATTTCGCTTGGCACCCCGATCACAATGCGCGGGTGCACCAGCATCTTGCGGCCATGCGCCTTCAAGATGAAGTAGTTGAGCATGCGCTCGGTCACCTTGAAATCGGCGATCACGCCATCCTTCATGGGCCGGATTGCGACAATATTGCCGGGAGTGCGGCCAACCATCTCCTTGGCCTCCCTGCCGACCGCCTCAATCTCGCCATTATTCTTGTTGATGGCGACAATGGATGGCTCGTTGACGACTATGCCTTTGCCTTTTGCGAACACCAAGGTGTTGGCCGTCCCGAGATCAATGGCAAGATCGGACGAGATAAGGCTGAAAACAGACCTGAAATTCAAATTTCGAGCGTAACATGTTGGACCAGTTTTGTAACCAATGAAAATTACACGCCGCGAATGGTTGGCAGCCGCCGCTTTGACGGGTTGCAGCCGAAGAAAACCTGGCGGGTACCCGGGCTACGCGCTGGTTGCAACGGCTGGAGAAAATAGCGTCGCGGCGGTCGATCTAACGAATTTCCGGCTCGCCAGGCAGGTTGATCTCGGCGCCTCGCCGACCGCAGTGGTTGCTGCCGTAGATCGAGCCTTCGCCGTTACTCCGTCAACTGGTTCCGTGCACGTCATCGGCACCGCGTTAACGCGTTTGTCATCGCATAAATTGGCTCAGGAAGTCACTAGCATCCAGCTCACGGCGGACCAGAAGCGGCTGGTAGCGATCGCGGGAAAGAGCCAGGAATTGATAGTTGCGGATGCCGCGTCCTTTCGCATCCTGCACAGGCACAAACTCGAAGCCGAGCCGATCGGTCTCGATGTCTCGGCACTGCCCTACGTCGCGGTCTCGACCGGTAAACGCCGGGTAATTGAGCTATTCCACCTCGATAACGGACACCATTGGCGAGCAGAAATCGGCGGCGAAGCCGGCCAGGTGCGCTTCCGGGCCGATGGACAACTGCTGCTCGCTGCGAATTTGGGAGACCGATCTCTTACCGCGCTCGACGTGCCCGCATTGCGCGTCATCGCGGATCTGCCTCTCGCCATGCAGCCTGAACATCTCTGCTTCACTCCGGATCAAGGGCAGTTGTTTATCTCGGGTGCCGGAATGGACGCGGTAGCCATCGTCTTCCCGTACGGCACTCTCGAAGTGGAGCAAACCGTGCTCGCGGGGCACGATCCAGGCGCAATGGGCTGTTCCGGCAATCCCGCGTACCTGTTCGTCGCGAGCAACAGCGCCTCCGATGTCTCAATCCTGAGCGTCGATAACCGGCAAGCTATTGGAGCGGTCGAAGTGGGCCAGAAACCGGGATTCATCCTACTCACGCCCGATAACCGCTACGCGCTCGTGCTGGACGAAGCATCCGGCGATCTCGCGGCGATTCACGTTACCGCCATTCGCACCAACGCCTCTTCGGTCCGGACAAAGCTCACCGCCTCGCTGTTCACGATCATTCCGGTGGGCGCGAGACCCGTGCAGGCCGCGATTCTGCCCAAGCCGCTTTAATCACCGCCAGCGCTGCGATGGCCGCCGTTTCGGCGCGCAGAATCGTCTCACCGAGGGAACAGGCCGTCCACCCGGCCGCAAGCGCATTTTGACGCTCTTCCTCCGTCCAGCCGCCTTCGGGACCCACCACGAGTGCGACCCGATCGCTCGCCTCGCGCTCATCAGGCAGGTAATCGAGTATCGGCCGGGCGGTTGCGTCCTCATCGAGCGCACAGGGCGTTTGGCGCCCGTTGTGCGCGACTTCAACATCGAGCAGCAATCGAATGCTTGCATCCAGTTGCAGCGCTTTTACCAAACGAAATGGCGGCTCAATCCGAGGCAAAAAGGCGCGCCGCGACTGCTGGCTCGCTTCAAGCGCGATCTTCTCCCACCGCGCGAGCCGCTTGCGGGCCGCTTCGGCGAGCCCACGCTCGCTTCGAATGGCTTCGATTGGTAGGATCTCGGCCACGCCCAGCTCGGTGGCCTTCTCAATGAGCCACTCGAAGCGTTCAAACTTAATCAGCGCAGGGAGTAAGGAGATGTGAACGGACGGCGGAGGCAGTTGCAACTGCTCACGGACGCGGAAGGAGACCAACGACTTCGTAGCTGTTTCAATTTCGGCGAGATAGAGGTTGTGATTGTCGGAAATTTCGTAAAGCTGGCCGGGCTCGGCACGAAGCACACGCACGAGGTGCTCGGCATCTCGGCCGGTCAGTTCGGCCATGCCGCGGCGAATTTCCGGTACAAAGAAACGTCGGCGCGCCATCGGGGGTCATTTTACGAAACGAAGCCAAATGAGACCCTGGAGGGGATGCAAGCTACCGTTCAGCTATCGCTTGATCTAGTCGTTTTGAATGAGGCGCTCGAAACTGCGGAAGTCGCCTTACGGGCGGGGGTAGATTGGCTTGAGGCCGGTACGCCGCTGATTCTGGCGGAAGGCACGCGAGGAGTTCGTGAGCTGAGAACGCGGTATCCGAAAGTGCCGATTGTCGCCGATCTCAAGATCATGGATGGCGGCTGGCTCGAAGCCGAATTAATGGCGAAAGCCGGCGCTAGCATGGTGGTGGTGATGGGGCAAGCGCATTCAGAAACGGTTGAGCTGGTCGTCAAAGCCGGCCGCGATTTCGGCGTCAAGGTCATGGGGGATCTCATGGCCATGCCTGATCCGGTGGCAGGCGCGAAACGTCTCGAAGAACTTGGCTGCGATTACATTCTTCATCACATCGGCTATGACATGCGGACATTACGAAAACAGCGGGGGCAAAGCGCGCCGACGCCGCTCGACCGATTGCGCGAGGTTGTCGAGGCGGTTTCTGTTCCCGTGCAGGCTGTCGGCGGATTGACATTGGAACAGGCCACCGAAACGCCAGAGTATGGCGCGCCGCTGGTGGTGATTGGAGCTCCGCTGGCGATCGATGCACATTCATTTCAAACCGCCAAAGGCGATCTGGAACAGACTTTGCGCCTGATCTGCGAAAAAGTTCATGCATACGGCGATGTGGCCGTACAGGGAGCGATCGCATGACACAAAGCATGCCTGGTTTGGTCAACTTTGCTCGCGAACCGCATTCTGTGGAGTTGCGTGAAGTGCCGGTACCGGAGATCGGCGAGCGCGACGTGCTGTTGCGCGTGGGCGCGGTGAGTATTTGCGGCAGCGATCTGCACCAATGGCAGGGTTCGCATAGCTGGCCGGTCAATTACCCCTGCATTCTGGGACACGAGTTCGCGGGCACGATCGCGCGGGCAGGAGCCGCTGTTCAATGTTTCCGGGAAGGCGATCGGGTGGTGAGCGAAACCGCAGCAGTGATCGATGAAATGTCGCCGCTCACGAAGTGCGGAATGTACAATCTCGATCCCACGCGCCGCGGCTTCGGATATGGCGTCAATGGCGCGATGACGCAGTACGTACGCGTTCCGGAGCGCTGCCTGCATCGCATTCCCGATTCGCTTCCGTTTGAAGAAGCCGCGCTCACCGAGCCTTGTTGCGTCGCGTATAACGCCGTGTGCATGAATGGCCGCGTACGGCCCGGAGACAACGTGCTCGTGCTCGGCCCAGGACCCATCGGTCTTCTTTGCGCCATGATGGCCAAGCTCAGCGGAGCAGGCCGGGTCATCGTCGCCGGCTTGCCTGCCGATCGTTTTCGGCTTGCGGTTGCGCGAGAAATCGGCGCCGATGAAACGCTCGAGGGCGGAGTCGTTGAATACACATCCCAACTCCGCGACGGCCTGGGAGTCGACGTGGCAATCGATGCCTCCGGCGCATCGGTCACGTTGCAAATCGCGCTACAGGCAGTGCGGCCCGCCGGACAAATCATCAAGGTAGGCTGGGGCCCACAGCCGATGCAGTTCAGCCTCGATTCGCTGGTGCAGAAGAACGTGACCATCTCCGGCAGCTTCTCGCATAACTGGCCGATTTGGGAGCGCGTGATCTCGATGATCGTCTCCGGCCAGATCCGGCTGGAACCGGTGCTGAGCCGCATCGCCTCGCTCGACAACTGGCTCGATTGCTTTGAAAAGATGCATTCGGGCGAACACGTCAAGGCTGTTCTCAGGCCGTAGATGCCGCTCAAGATTTCCGCGTTCCCGAAGTGCTATCTCGAGGAGATCGCGGCGGGGAAGATGTCGGTGTTCGAGTGGATCGAGATGGCGAAGGGGCTCGATGCCGACGGGCTTGAGATGTACGAAGGTTTTTTCACTTCACCCGAGCCGCCGTATCTTGACTCGGTGGGTGAAGCGATCGATAAGGCGGGCTTTGCGATGCCGATGCTGTGCTGCTCGCCCGATTTCACGGTACCCGATCAAGATAAACGCAAGCGCGAGATCGAGCGGGAGATTGAGATGATCCGCGTCACCCATAGGCTGGGCGGCTCGGGAGCGGTTTGCCGCGTGTTAAGCGGCCAGCGTTATCCCGAAGTGAGCTGGGAGCAAGGCCTTGAGTGGGTGCTCGAAGGAATTGAAGCTGTGCTGCCCGCCGCGCGCGAGCATAACATCGTGCTCGGGATGGAGAACCATTACAAGGACGGCTTTTGGAAATATCCCGAATTCGCGCAAAGGATGGACCGCTTCATTCCCATTGTCGAGGCCGTTCGAGATCGCGATCACTTCGGGGTTCAATACGATCCTTCGAACGCGATTGTTGCCGGAGATGATCCGATCGAGCTCTTGCAACGAGTGGCAGACCGCGTGGTCAGCATGCACGCAAGCGATCGATATCTCGAGAAAGGTGCTTCGCTCGCAGATGTTCGCCAGTCCGACGGGACGATTGGGTATTCGAGCAGCCTGCGCCACGGCGTGACCGGCAAAGGCCTGAATGATTATGATGCGATCTTTCGGATTCTCGCCGAACACAATTACCGCGGTTGGGTCAGTATCGAAGACGGCATGAACGGGATGGAAGAAATGGCCGAATCGCTCGCTTTTCTGCGTAGAATGAGCGCACGCTATTTTTCCTAATCAGCGTTGGAAACGGAGTTTTACTCAATCCAAACGCCCTTGAACATCTACCGCAACTGGCTCTCTACTTCCCTTAACCAGTCCGGCCGCTTCAGAACTTCGCGCGGTTTGCTGCCGTCGGGGGGCCCGATGATTCCGTCGCGTTGCATGACATCGAGAATGCGGGCGGCGCGGCCGTAGCCAAGGCGCAGGCGCCGCTGCAAGGTCGAAGTCGAGGCTTTGCCCATCTCGACAACCACGCGCACGGCGTCCTCATACATTGGATCCTGGCCGCCTTCGTATACTTCTGCTTCTTCGTCTTCCTCTTCTTCAGAAGGCGGCGTCAGCAGGAAGCTGTCGTCGTATTCGGGTGTGGCCTGCTGCTTCCAGAAATCGACGACGCGGATGGTTTCGGCTTCGGTGACGAATGCTCCGTGCACGCGCGTCAAACGCGAAGAGCCTGGCGGGAGGAACAGCATGTCGCCTTTTCCGAGCAGATGCTCCGCGCCCATGGTGTCGAGCACGGTACGCGAGTCGACGCGCGTCGCAACGCGGAAGCTGATGCGCGAAGGGAAATTCGCTTTGATTAAACCGGTGATCACATCGACGCTGGGACGCTGCGTCGCAAGCACAAGGTGCATGCCAACTGCTCGCGCCATTTGGGCGAGACGCGTGATGCACTCTTCGACATTTGCTCGCTCGAGCATCATCAGATCGGCCAACTCGTCGATCAGGATCAACACATAAGGCAGAGGCTTGGTATCGTCGTCCTGCTCCTGTTCTTCGAAGAGATTTCGCGGCGCCTGGCGCAATTGCGCCATTTTGCGGTTGTATTGATCGATGTTGCGCACGCCCTGAGCCGCGAGCAGTTTGAGCCGCCGTTCCATTTCAAGCACTGCGTTGCGCAACGCGTTGGTTGCCTTTTTCGGCTCCGTAATGACGGGCGTGAGCAGATGCGGAATGCCTTCGTAGATACCGAGTTCCACGCGCTTGGGATCTACCATGATCATGCGCACTTCATCGGGTGTGGCTTTGTAGAGAAACGACATGATCATGGCGTTCAGCATGACGCTTTTCCCCGAACCTGTAGACCCGGCAATGAGCAGATGCGGCATGGTCTCGAGCGAAGCGATCTTGATGCGGCCGTTGATGTCTTTGCCGAGCGACATGGTCATGCGTGACGGCGAATCGATGAACTCTTCGGATTCGAGAATGGCTCGCAGGCTGATCACTTCGCGGCGCGAGTTGGGGACTTCGATGCCGACCGTCGGTTTGCCGGGCAGGCGCTCAATCAGGATAGATTCGGCTTGCAGCCCGAGGCAGAGATCTTCGTTCAGGGTCGTGATGCGGCTGTATTTGACCCCAGCTTCCGGCTTATATTCGAAAGTCGTCACGACAGGTCCGGGGTTGATTTGCACGACGGAGCCGCGTACGTTGAATTCTTCGAGCTTTGATTTGATGCGGCTGGCGATTTCCTTGAGCTCGAAGCTGTCGTAACCATTGCCGGGCTCAATTTCGTTCAGAAGATCGGTCGAAGGCAGGCGGTATGCACGCTTGCGCTTTGCTGCCAACGCAGGAGGGGCAGTTTCTTCGACGCGCAGCGGTTCGGGTTCCATTTCGGGCGCGGATTCGGGTTCAACACGGCTGATGGGTTGATATTCGAGCGTGCGAATTGGGATCTCTTCGGGCGCGAGCTCAGCTTCGGAGGTTGATTGAGGTTCGGGATCGAACGGCGGCTGTTCCCCGGCGGAAATCGGCGCGCGGGCGTGAGCTGGTTGCACAGTTTGCGTGCGGCGTGGCGTTCGTCGCGCGGTACGCTCGGCGGCTTTGGCCTTGGCTTTTTCGATGGCCCGTTTGCGGCTCGCTTCGCGAGAGGCGCGCCAGCTTGCCATGACCGATTTCCACTTGGCGATCGGCCCTTTGAGCCATCGCATGAGCGTCGAAACTTCGAAGGTAGTCGCGAAATAGAGGGCGATGATTCCCGAAGCAACGGTAATGATGGCGGAACCGGCAAGGTCGAATCGCGCGAGCAGAAAATCGGCAATCACCATTCCGGCAATGCCGCTGGGACGAATGGCGCCGGCAATGAGCCATGGGCGCGGAATCAGGCCGCAGGCGGTCGAGATGCAGAACCAAAGAGCCAGCGTGCCGAGAACGCGAAACCAGGTGCTTTCAATGGGCGACGAGCGCACCCATTTCCAGCCCAGTCCGATGAGGTGAACGGGAAGCAGAAGAACGCTGACGCCGAAAATTTCAAGCAGCAGATCGGCCCATTTTGCGCCGAAAAGGCCCAGCAGATTATGAGTATGCGTCGTCCCGGTCGCCGTGTTCCAGGAGGGATCGGCCGGCGAGTATGAGACCAGACTCAGCACTACAGCCAAGCCGAGTAGGAACAACAGTAGCCCCACGGCTTCATTGAGCCGTGTGTGGCGAGACGGTGAGAGTAACGTCATCCGCGTGGGCGGAAGAACACTGCCAGAGCGACCACTATTATGCCAAAAATTATGCGGTACCAGATAAAGACCGCCAAACTGTGCCGGCGGACGTATTTCAGAAAGAATGCGATGACAAGAATGCCGACCACGCCGCTGACCAGAATTCCGACGACGTAGGGCAATCTCATTTCCGGAGGCAGGCCGCCTGCTTTATGCACGTCGAAGAACTTCTTGGCCGCAGCTCCGGCGATGAGTGGAGCCGAGAGCAGAAACGAGAATCGTGCCGCGGCTTCGCGGTCCAGCCGGAAGAAGCGCGCAGTAGCGATGGTGCTTCCGCTTCGCGAAACGCCAGGAATAATGGCGAAGGCTTGAGCAATGCCGATGAAAATCACTTCCAGCCAGGTCAATTGATCCAGGCCCGTTTTTTTCTCAGCCGCGCGATCCCCGACGGCCATGTAGATAGCGACGAGGATGGCCGCGGCCGCAATGATGTAAGGGCTGCGCCAGGCGTGCTCGGCGTATTTGTCCCACTTCCAACCGGCGAGGGCTCCGGGAATCGTGGCGACCACGATGTACCAAAGCAGCACGCGGCTGTTTTCATCAGGCTTCGATCCGGCGTATGAGAAGCCCAGACCGTTGGCGATGAGCTGAACCCAGTCCTTGAAGAAGTAGATGACGATGGCTGCGAGAGTGCCCACATGCAGCGCGACATCAAATACCAGGCCACCATCGTTCCAGCCGAGAAAGTCCGGAATGACGATCAGGTGCGCGCTGCTGCTCACCGGAAAGAATTCGGCGAGCCCTTGCACGATAGCCAGAACGATGGCTTGATAGAGCGGCATATGATGGTGGGTGAACTTCCCCTCGTCGTGAACGTCTCGTTATCGTAGTGTACCGGCACGCCTGTTCCTCTTCACCATGCGAGCAACCAAAATAGTCGCCACGCTGGGTCCGTCGACCGATCAACCCGGAGTTTTGCGCAAGCTTTTTGAGGCTGGGGTGGATGTTTTCCGGCTGAATGCTTCCCACAGCACGCAGCAGGAGCATGCGCGACGCATCGGAGAAGTGCGTGAGCTGGCGCAAGAGTTCGGAAGCTATGCGGCCATTCTGCTTGACCTGCAAGGGCCGAAGATCCGGCTGGGAGTTTTTCGAAACGGCTCAGCGGCGTTAAAAGAAGGCGCGCTGTTTACGATCACGACCGAGCCGGTGGAAGGCACGGCGGAGATCGCATCGACCAACTATGCGAGTTTCGCTTCGGATTTGAAGCCGGGCGACCCTGTGCTACTGGCGGACGGCTCGATTGAGCTGCGGGTGGAGAGCGCGGATGCGACTTCGGCGCGATGCGAGGTGATTACCGGCGGTACGATCAGCGACCGCAAGGGCATCAATTTGCCTGGAGTGAACATCAGCACGCCGTCGCTGTCCAAAAAAGACATTGCGGACGCGCACTTCGGGATCGAGCAGGGCGTCGATTTCTTCGCGCTCTCGTTTGTGCGGCAGGCGCGCGACGTGCTGCGTCTGCGGCATCTGCTCGAGGAGCAAGAAGCCAAGCAACCGATCATCGCCAAGATTGAAAAACCGGAGGGCTGGCAAAATCTCGATTCGATTTTGGAAGAGTGCGAAGGCGTGATGGTGGCGCGCGGCGATCTGGGCGTGGAAATGGCCATCGAACGCGTGCCCGCGATTCAGAAAGGCATCATCGAGAAGGCGAGAAAGTCAGGGAAATTCGTGATTACCGCGACGCAGATGCTCGAATCGATGATCTCGAGCCCGCTGCCGACGCGGGCTGAGGTGAGCGATGTTGCGAACGCCATTCACGACGGAACGAGCGCCGTAATGCTTTCGGCCGAGACATCGGCGGGCAAATATCCGGTGGAATCGGTGAAGATGATGGCGAGAATTGCCTGCGAAACGGAGTCCACCCTGCAAAAAAAGGGATTCCCGGACGTGTGGGTGCAAGAAGAGATGACGATTCCGGAGATCATTGCAGATGCGGCGTATCACGCGGCGCGCTCGGCCGGCGTGGTGGCGCTTGCAGTGGGCACGACGAGTGGCGGATCTGCACGGCTTCTGGCGCGATATCGGCCGCCGGTTCCGGTTTACGCTTTCACTTCGAGCGATGCCGTCGCGCGCCAGCTATCGATTGTTTACGGCGTGCAGGCGATTGTTGCCCCCAGCTTTAATTCAACCGATGAAATGCTGCACTCAATGGAACGCGTGCTCGTGGAAACGGGGCGCGTTCGGCCGGGCGACAACATTGTGTTTGTCGCCGGGCAGCCGGTGGGCTTACGCGGCTCGACGAACATGTTGAAGCTGCATCGCATCGCCGGCGTCGCGCGTTAAGGTAACCGCGAAGAACGGATCAGCTTCGCGTGGCAGCGGCTTTCGCCGTCAAATACCAGCGCAATACGCCTTTGGGATGCGCGCGGAATTCTTCGAAGTCGACGCGCAAGAGCGCGCCCTTTTTGAAATCGAGCTGCCTCTCCGAGGAGCCGAGGAGATATCCGGAAAGCTCCGCAAAAAGGGGATTGTGCCCGACCAGCATCAGTGCGGACTCCTCGCGATGACCTCGAATTTCTTCCCACACCTGTTCGGCGCTCGACCCGGGCTGCAGCGCCTTACTGCGCAAAATCTCGTTTTTGTATCCAAGCACTTCCTCGGCGAGTTCGGCGGTCTGCAAGGCCCGCTTAAAAGGGCTCGAGAGAATGAGCGTGGGTTGCACCTGCGCTTTTTCGGCGGCCTTCAACACCTCGCGCAGCTTGCGACGCCCTTCTTCGGTGAGCGCGCGGCTGGCGTCGCTCAGGCCCGGACGCTCCTTTTCCGCGATGCCGTGGCGCAACAAATAGACCTGCATACGCGAGGTGTTTTCGCCTTTCATACTGCCATACTGGTCGCTTAATGCCGGGTTATACAGACGCGCAGAACCGGATTCTGCTGGGGGTGGCAATTGCGTCGGCGGCCCTGATTCACGTTTCGATTGCGGCAAGCCAAATTCTTCTCGGAGTTGGAATTGTGCTGCTTTTCGTGTTTCGGCGCAAGCTGGAATTTCCACGTATTTGGATTCCGCTGGTCGCGTTTTTCATTTGGACGGTGCTTGCGGACGTGCTTTCGCCGGACCCTTGGGGCGGTCGCGCGCAGATCCGCAAGTTTTTCGTTTTTCTTTTCATTCCGCTGATCTATGGTGTATTTGCGCGGCAATTTGAAAAAGTTTTTTGGCTAATGGCGGTGTGGGCCGCGGTCGCGACCGCCTCCGGTATTTTCGCGCTGTCGCAATTCGTTTGGAAATACGAGCACGAGAAGTCCGCGCCGGCGGGCTTTTATATCAGTTACCTTCGCCGCCGAATCACGGGCTTTGAAAGCCACTGGATGACGTTTGGGGCGCTTGAACTGAGCGTCCTCGCGCTGCTGCTCGCGCAATGGTTCTTTTCAAGCCGCAGAATGCCGGTCTGGACTTATCTAGGCGTTCCGATTATCGCGGCGGCTATTCTGCTCGACTGGACGCGCGGCATCTGGATCGCGACAATCGCAGCGCTTTTGTACCTGGTGTGGTGCTGGCGGCCCAGGATGATCTGGATCGTCCCGGCGGTTGTGGCGCTTGCGTTCGCCGTTGCGCCGTCATCCACGCGGCAGCGTTTGATGTCGCTGGTGAATCCGAGACAGGATGTGGATTCAAACCGTTTTCGATACGTGACGTTTTGGACGGGTGTCGAGATGATCAAAGCGCATCCGTGGTTTGGGCTTGGCCCTGAGCAGATCCGGCCGCAGTTTGATTCCTACGTGCCCAAAGACATCACCCGGCCGCTGCCAGTTGGTTATTACGGGCACTTGCACAACATTTACGTGCAGTATGCGGCCGAGCGAGGCATTCCGGGACTGTTGCTGATTCTTTGGTTCATCGGGCTTTCGCTTTGGGACTGGACGCGCGGCATTTTTAGCGCGGGAAAAGCGCGATCGCAACAATTATTCGTGCTGCATGGCAGCATTGCGGTTACGATCGGCATTCTAGTGGGCGGATTATTCGAGCACAACCTTGGCGATAGCGAAGTGCTGATGATGTTTGTTTCGGTGGTCGGGTTGGGCTATGCGGCTTTGAAAAACCTCAAGCGAAACGGCATCGACCGGGTGACGATTGTCTGGTGTATTGCCGTGAGCGCAAAGCTGGCGACGTATGCGCTCGAAGATCGCAGCCGGTGATTCGGACGAAAGCGCGCTCGCAACGATAATCGACTGCTCGGTCCTGTGGATGAATGTTAGTGTTCCGGGAGGTGCGGAACTATTTCAGCGCTTCACTAATCTCGATATCGCGCCTGAGTACTTCGGTGAGGAGTTCCGAAAGCTCGATGCCGTTCTGTTGAGCTTTTCTGAAGAAGTATTCCCAGATTTCGCGCTCGATTGATGCCGGGACGAACACCTTGGCATTGGGCGGGACGTGATGAAGACCGCGGACTCCTTTACCGAAGTCGATCTCAGCCGGCATGCCGCCGTCATGTGTTGGCTCGTCCTTCATGCGCTCTCCTCATATTGACGCATTTCTTTGAGCACAACCTTGGCGATTGCGAGGTGCTGGTGATGTTTGTTTCGGTGGTCCGGTTGGGCTATGCGGGTGTGAAACCTCACGGCGAAACGCGATGGACCGGGTGAGTCTATTCGGGTGATTTGCGGGAAGCGGTCGAGTAAGCCATTGCCGAGGACGAATGCTACTATCACCGCTATGGACTCGCCATCCGCATACATGTGGACCAACTGTCCGAAGGCTTGTTCCTGGCAACATCGGATGAACTTCCCGGTCTTGTCGCGCAGGGGCGGACTGTTGCCGAGTCCCTGGAGATCGCACGCGACGTCGCTCGCAAACTGATCGAAGCACGCCGTGAGCGCGGCGGACTTCCACAACTCCCATCCACAAGCGAGCGCCACGAATACACCATTGTGGTCGCGGCATAGGTGGGCCGTCTTGCGGGGTTTCGCTATAGGGAGATCGTACGAAAGCTAAGAGCTTGCGGGTTTCAGTTCGACAGACAGGCTGCCGGAAGTCACGAAATTTGGTTCAATGCGGAAACGCATCGCTACACCACGATTCCTAACCACTCCGGCGAGATGCCCGAGGCACGCTAAGAGCAATCCGGGCCGTATTTAGCGCGACAGTGAATGATCCAACGATTATGCGCATACCTGAAGCCGTGTTGCTTTTGGGCTGATAGATCTTCACGCTTGATGCGAACCGATTACGCGAACCTGTTTGCCGAACTGTTTTGTCGCAATCTTGCCGTCCTCGGCATACGCTGAGCCAAGCTTTTTAGCCACGCCCCAGACATCGAACCCAAGGAGACCCTAAAAGCAATGCATTTTGTGGGTGAGGACGTGCACCTGCAGACGATCTGCTATCGCGTGCGTCAGGCCGAAGGATCGATTATTCGGGAAGGCGTGATAGAAGCGAACCGGCCAGCGCTTGACGCTTGGCGAAAGAATTTACCCGATGCGTGGACGGCAGCGATGGAGGCGACGATGTTCACCGGCTGGATCTATGACCATCTGGTAAGCAATGGTGTGGCGGTGAAGGTGGGTCACGCAGCGATGCTGAAAGCGATTGCTTCAGGGAAGAAAAAGAATGACCGGGTGGATGCTCGGAAGCTGGCGGATCTGCTGCGGTGCGATTATTTCCCGGAGTGCCACATGGCCGCGCGCGAGTTGCGCGACCGGCGGCGGGTGTTGCGTTATCGGAATCTGCTGGTGCGGCAGACTGTACGCATGAAGAACCGGGTCAGCAGCCTGCTGATGGAAACGGGTATTTCCTATAACAAGGAGAAACTCCATCAAAAGAAGTATTTCGGCCAACTGTTACGCGAGCAGGAAGCCGAGATGCCGGAATCGTTGCCACAGTTGCTGAGACTGAGCCGGACCACGATTGAGACGTTGAGTTCGATGGATCGGCAGTTACTGCGCATGCTTCAACAGGATGCCGTGTTGGCAGGTCGCGTAGAGCGACTGATGACGATTCCGGGTGTGGGTCCGGTGGTAGCCCTGACGTGGGCACTCGAGATGGGCGAGATCCACCGGTTCTCCTCCGTGAAGCACGCGGTGAGTTACTGCGGGCTGTGCGGAGCGGAGGTTAGCTCGGCTGGCAAGCAACAACAGACGCCGATTTCCAAACAGCGCAACCAGCATCTACAGACCGTGTTGATCGAAGCAGCCAAACTGGCGCCGCGATACCATCCCGAGCTGGCGCTGGTTTATGAACGCGAAAAACAGCGAGGCAACCGGAACCAAGCAACGCTGGCGGTGGCACGCAAATTGGTGGCATATCTTCTGGCGGTAGACCGGCAAGAGCGTGCCTTTGAAAAGGCTGGGCCGCCGCACTCGACAGCTTTAGCAGCCGCATAAGCGGCAGAGAGGAAGGAAAATCTCCTCCGTATCGTTGAGCAGCGCGGCTTGCCAGGCCTTGCGTAGTTAAGACTGGGCGAAGGGGAGCAAAATCCCTGAGGCTCCCATGGTAGTGTTTCAAGGCTGGCAGGTGAATCAAAACTCAATCTTCGGCGACGGCGGATTCCGCCAGACGCCGCAAATGGATGTCTGTCCTGCTCATTGCAGGAACCCTGCCGCGAGGCAACACGCGCTAGAATCTGAAGTGCCACGAGTGGAGATCGCAACCAGACTTCGCTCGGCTTCGGCTCGATGTGAACGGCGAGTAATTCAGGAGCGCCCGCTGCGACGCGAGGGGACCTCTGTTTCCCCTTGACAGAAACTTATCATGGATGTCCTAAAGGGCATGCCGTCGGTGTAGACTCGTGGGTTTCAGCGGCGTGACCGGCGACGGGGTTTTGGTAATAGGAGAGGAGACACAAGCGTTTCGTATAGTCCAAAGAGGTGCTCGGCGCGGTCGCGTTCACTTGAAAACGCTGCTGATCGGTAAAGTTTGTCAACGGCATCATCTAACGCTCGGTGCGCTTTTCGTAAAGCCGGGGGCATGGCTTCCGCGTCGTAAAGATCAGCGAGCGAGGAAGTCGGAAACGGAGCGCGGGCGTCTAAGACGGCTTGGGCTAGTGTGCTGATTTTTGCACGCTGCTGGTCTGTGGCTTCCGGCCATGGCAACGGATTGTATACGATCCCGACAGTATCGGTAATCGCTCTTTAAACGGCCACCAATCTTTCGTAACATGCCATGTGCATAGCTGAAGTTGTACCGCCGAAAATGCGCAGAATCTCGTCGAGCAAGACGCGAACAAGATTACTCGGTATGGTGGGCGGTTTCAGCCACGCGATAGGGACATAAGAGCGACGCTCGGAGCTTGTCTCTGGAATGACGAGAAATGGTCTGTTGGGCACAACGGTCACGTGAAACCGAGTGGGCGTTTCCGCAAGCTTTTGTGTTCCTAGGCTTGTGCTTTCCAGCCGGAATCTACGAACAGCGGCGATACGCTCCTTGACGGCGGGCATGGCGCGAATATCGGCCGGATCAGCACCGTCCAGATACAAAATCCATCTATGTAGCCCGTTTATGAATTCAACCGAGCCAATGAACGGATGCAGGTATCTTTTGGCCTGCGGCTCCTTCGACAATGGATTCGGCCCTATCTTCTTCGAAGATGTAATTCCCGTCGTCAATCGGCTTTGAGCCGATGATTAACGGAGGTACGTCACACAAGGGGCGGTTCCTCTCTTCGACAACGAGATGCCGGTTGACGACTGTACCCGCATCGAAAAGATATGGCGTTATGGCTTGATGTTCGCTCTCTGTAGGGTCGCCGTGGATGTCGCTGTAGCTGAACAACCGTTTTTTCGGTGCCTCTTGGTCGCGCCTAGTTAGACCGATGATGACGACGTGAACGTGGGCCACGCCGCGCGCGTCGCTGCCCCATGCAAACGTCCGGTGGGCAAAGCTGATTTCTAGGTGGTGACGGTCAAAGAGCAGGGGCCAAAGTTGCGCAACCTGTTCACCCTGCGTAATGGAGTTCGTTGCGACAAAACCAATGTGCGCCTGTGATTGCCGCATATATTTTGCCGCCGTGATAAACCACGCGGTGACGTAATCGAGAGTGCCGCCACTGCCTCCAAGCTGCGCAACCTTGCGGACCTGTTCCCGCTGCTTTTCGCTTTGATATTTCGCGCCTCCAAATGGCGGGTTGCCAAGAACGTATGAACAATCTGCGGGGCGTATCAGGTCGGCCCAATCTGTTTCAAGCGCATCAGCGTTTCGGATGTGTGGCGACTTCTTCAAAGGGATGCGGACGTAGCTTTCTCCGAACTCAAGAGAAAGCTTATCGTTCATAATGTGGTCCATCATCCATAGCGCGATTTCAGCTATCCGGGCAGGGAACTCGCCTAACTCAATTCCGTAAAACTGGTCTACGTCAATCTTGCTAATCTCGGCAACGTCGAAAACTCGCTGGCCGTCATGGCGAAGCACTTTCAACAAATCAATTTCGAGAAGCCGTAACTCACGATAGGCAATGATCAAGAAATTTCCGCAGCCACATGCGGGGTCAAGCAAGCGAAGCCTTGAAAGCTTTGCGTGAAAGGCTTCAATCGCTTTCCTGCGTCCGCTGTCACGCCGTTCCCTAAGATCCTTGAATTCGGCGCGGAGGTCGTCCAGAAAAAGCGGCTCGATAACTTTCAGGATGTTTCTTTCGGTCGTGTAATGCGCCCCTTGTCTGCGGCGTTCTTCTCGCTTCATGACGGACTGAAACAATGAGCCGAATATCGCCGGAGATATGGCGTCCCAACTGAAATTTAGAGCATCGATCAACAGGGAACGCATCGCAAAACAGCGGAAGGAAACGCTCTGGAAGAGACGCCATTGGCGTACCGGAGAGTATGTACGTCGTGATATTGTTTTCCCTTGAGAAGTTACGGTTTGCAGAGCACCTCGAAAAGCTGCGCAAGCCACAGCCCGGTATCGCTTCCATCCGGGTTTGTGCGCTGTGTGATCAGTGCAGAAACAACGTCGCGCTGTTCTAAAATTCACCATGTCGTCTGCGAAAAGACAGAATACCCAACGGGCTAGAAACCGCTCCAATTCGTGACCTTCGTAACCGGCATCTTTCAGCGCGTCATGGAGCTTCCCCATGATCTCTGACGCTTCAATGTTTACGGGGTCTTGGTCACGAAATGAACGCTTTTGAACGCCGATGATAAACCCGAATTCCTCAACGTGTTCGGGAAGCTGGCGAAGGGTAAAGCGGCTCGTTGTGTTTTCTTCAAGGTCGTGAAGCTCGAAGCTTTGGAAATCGCTTACGAGTACAAACCGCGGTAGTTCGTGTTCTTTGAGGCCGGGGAAGTAATCAAGGGCTTGCTGCTTTGCCCTAACCAAGTCACGACCCGCGCTTTTCTGTTCAACAATGAGGACGCCTTTCCAAAACAGATCGATAAACCCGCGCTCGTCATCAAGCTTCTTTACCGGCTCCTCGAAGCTTGCAACCCGGCGACGCGTCACTCCAAAAATATTGAAAAAGTCGTTGTAAAAACTTTGGCTTTCGCCGCGTTTTGTAGTGGGCAGCCTTCCACTCTTGAGCAAAACGTGCTGCACGTGCTCTGATTTCGTTCTAGCTCAGGCGCATTGAAGTACACAATTCTACGTCACGAGTTCGGCGATGCTCCAGACGTGGTCGGCAACCGCCGCTTGCATTGCGGGCGTCACGCGCAAGCTGGAATGGATACGGCACAGGTTGTAGTAAGCGAAGTGAAGGCAGAGCGCAGCCCACAGGTTCTCCCATTTCTTCGAAAACCCGTTCGTGAGTCGCGTGAGTCTCCGCATCTGCATCCGCATGGTGAGATTCTGGCGTTCCACGATGGACGTGCAAATGCGGCGCGGGTCGGGATTTCCCCAAACTGGACCACCTCCGTATCGACCACTTCGGACGGCGAATAGGTGCGCTCGCCTTCGGGGGTGGCGCGGTAAACCTTAATGTGCATTGCGGAATTGGCTACCGGTCGCTACAGCGGTCAGAAACTACCGCTTTCTAACGAACGCAAAGGCGTCCATAGTGATCAGGACACGCGACTACGCAATGGGCTAACCGCAAGTCTCGTGAACGTATTACAGGTCCGCGATCGCGTTTGCCGAGTGCGAAGTTCAGAACCAGCTTTGAATGCCGTTCGACAGCAACGAAGGTGTAGGCGTCGCCCAGGTTCGGGTCATCGTCAATATCGACCATCTTTTCTTTCTTGCCGACGAAGCCCCAAATCTCGTCGCATTCAACGTCTTTCACCGGAACGTTGACGATCAGACGGCCCATGAGCTTTTCGCACTTCTCGCCAGCGACAACGAGCAGACGCACATTATCCCGTGCGGATGCGCCGTAGCTCAAACACGCAATGCTGTCAACTTCGAAACATTTAGCGCTAGTACGCTTTCCTCACGCGCTTGAGTGCAGAGATTTCGGTAGAGCTCGGTGGCTCGGTATCATAGGAAAGATGGGAACAGCAACGCTGAATAGCACTGCAGCCGAATACAAAGTCGCTGATTTAGGTCTGGCCGAGTGGGGCCGCAAGGAAATTTCGATCGCCGAACACGAGATGCCGGGCTTGATGGCCATCCGCGAGAAGTACTCGGCGGAAAAGCCGCTGGCCGGGGTGCGCGTGACGGGCTCGCTGCACATGACCATTCAAACGGCGGTGCTGATCGAGACGCTCGTCGAGCTCGGCGCAGATGTGCGATGGGCCAGCTGCAATATCTTCTCGACGCAAGATCACGCGGCGGCGGCGATTGCGGCGGCGGGTGTGCCGGTGTTTGCGTGGAAAGGCGAATCACTCGACGAGTATTGGTGGTGCACGTATCAGGCGATCAGCCATGCTGACGGTAAAGGTCCGCAACTGGTTGTGGATGATGGCGGAGACGTGACGCTGCTCATTCACAAGGGTTATGAGCTCGAAGAAGGCAGTGGCTGGGTAAACACGCCGTCATCGAACCACGAAGAACAGGTCATCAAGGATCTGCTGAAGCGAGTGCATCGCGATGACCCGCAGCGCTGGCACAAAATTGCGAAAGAGTGGCGCGGCGTTTCGGAAGAGACCACGACAGGCGTGCATCGGCTCTACAAGATGGAAGAGGCCGGCAAGCTGCTGGTTCCCGCGATCAATGTCAACGATTCGGTGACGAAATCGAAGTTCGACAACCTGTATGGGTGCCGCGAATCCCTGGCCGATGGCATCAAGCGAGCGACCGACGTGATGATGGCCGGCAAGGTTGCCGTGATCTGCGGATATGGCGACGTCGGGAAAGGATCTGCCCAGTCGCTGCGCGGGATGGGCGCACGCGTGGTCGTGACCGAAATCGATCCCATTAATGCGCTGCAGGCAGCGATGGAAGGATACGAAGTCGCGACGATTGAGGATACGCTGGGCCGCGGCGACATTTACGTGACCTGCACGGGCAACTTGGATGTCATTACGTTCGAGCACATGCAGTACATGAAGGATCAGGCAATCGTTTGCAACATCGGCCATTTCGATAATGAAATCCAGGTGGACCGGCTGAACACGGCGGACGGCGTCAAGCGGACCAACATCAAGCCGCAGGTGGACATGTACACCTTTCCGGACGGCCACAGCATCTTTCTGCTGGCCGAAGGGCGGCTGGTGAATCTCGGCTGCGCAACCGGGCACCCGAGCTTCGTCATGAGCAACAGCTTTTCGAACCAAACGCTCGCACAGATCGACCTTTGGAACAATCGCGATACTTATGCGGTTGGCGTTTACACGTTGCCGAAGAAGCTGGACGAAGAAGTTGCGCGGCTACATTTGGAAAAGATTGGAGTGAAGCTGACGACGCTTACCCCCAAGCAGGCCGAGTATTTAGGCGTCCCGATCGAGGGTCCGTTCAAGGCAGAACATTATCGCTATTGAGAGCGGCGCGCCCGCGGCGTCACTTAGTCAGTGAGGATTTAAACCCATGAAATTCACTGTTATATTCGTGGCGCTGCTCGGAATTCTTGCTATGTCGGCGACGGCGGGAACCTCGCGGCCGGCTCACAACACGCATAAGGTAAAGAAACATAGAGCCGTGAAACACCGGGCGTAGGCGAGTCAGGCCAGGACTGGCTGACGTATCCGTGAGCTTTCTGTACCACCTCGAAGAGCCTCGCCGCTCCCGGCACCTTGAGGGGTTGTAGGATCACCGCATTCAATACACTGAACACCACCACATTCGCCCCAATCGCCAGGGCTAACGTCAAAGTCGCAGTGATCGCAAATCCCGGCGATCTGCGCAATTGGCGCGCCGCATAACGAATATCGCGCCCGATGCTATCGAGCACAATCTGCGTGTCGGCAGCGGTTGCCCGTTCCTTCATCACAGCCGGATTCCCAAATCGGATCAGCGCATCGCGCCGCGCGTGCTTCGGTGGCATGCCCGCGGCGATATTCTCATCGATGCGCATTTCGTCCTGACGAGATCTGCCGGGCGTCGACGTGCTCCGGCATTCCGGGAGCGCTCAGCGTCCCGCTGCTATAGGTGGATCCCGCAATTTTCATGGTGCGGATTGCTTCACGAACCTCTTTGAACTCGGGATACGAGACGGCCGAGATCTCACCAAAATTTTTGATAACTCCATGCAGGACGACGATCCGGTCAGCCTCAGGGAAAGGCAGCGGCCGAAGCAGGACACTCTTGATGACTGCAACATGATGCTGGTCGCGCCGATTCCAAGGGCGAGGATCAGCAAAGTGATGGCGACAAAGCCGGGCTTGTGACGGAACGTACGGAGCGCATAACTGGCGTCCTGCAGGAGTTCCTCGGCCCAACGTGTACCTCGCGCATCACGGCAGTTTTCCTTCAGTTGTTCGGGACTGCCTAACGCAAGCCGGGCTTCGCGCCGCGCTCTCGCGAGAGTGACGCCGCTGTTTCAGCGCCTCTTCGTGTTCTTCCAGACGGAAGCGCAGTTCTCTTTCGAGTTGGTCTTCCATCCGGGACCGGCGCAACAAGCGAGACCACCAACTCATTGAGCGCCGCCCTCGGCCATGCCGAGAATGAGGCCAACGGCTTCGGTCAGCCGCTGCCAACTGGCGGCTTCTGCTTCCAGCTGCTTTCGTCCTTTCCGTGTCAGCCTGTAGAATTTCGCTTCGCGCCCAGTGTCGGTCTTCTTCCAGTCGGCGGTGAGAAAGCCGCGGTTTTCCAGGCGGTGCAAAGCAGGATACAGGGAACCTTCCGGAACTTGCACTACGCCGCGCGATACCTGCTCCAGCCGTTGCGCGATGGCGTAGCCGTGGACCGGCTCAACAGCAACGGCCTTGAGAATTAAAACATCCAACGTGCCTTGGGGGAGATCGGATTTAAGCCCCGCCACTGAATACCTCCGGCTTCTACACGTATTGTACGACGCGAGGCATAGAAGCGTAAAGCCTCAAAACTTCCCTGCCCTGTTTTCGCTGTCTTATTGACAGCTGTAATGTATGGAACGCTTTACTCGCGGCATTTGACTCGCACTATTCGTGAGAGCGATTCGATGAAACTGCGGCAAACTAGAGATGATATTTCTCACGAAACGATAAAGTCACCCTCGATCACGCAAAAGCTGTAGAACCTTCGTGATCGGACGTGCGTCTCAGACTGAAAGGGGACTCGCCTGTTGTGTCTCAAATCCCGAACGCCCAGCGAGAGTTGAAACAATTGCGCTGCGTTCGATTCGGCGCCTTCGAGCTGTTGTTAGACACCGGTGAGCTGCGAAAGCACGGTATTCGCGTACGGCTGCAGCACAAGCCGTTCCAGATTCTGCTTGCTTTGATCGAACAACCAGGGCAAATTGTCACACGCGAGGAGTTACGCGCACGCCTCTGGCAAGGCGAGACGTTCGTCGATTTTGAAAGCGGATTGAATACGGCCGTCAACCGGTTGCGAAACGTGCTCGGTGATTCAGCCGCGAATCCGACCTATATCGAAACGCTCGCGCGACAGGGATATCGTTTCATTGCTTCGGTGGATCTTCCTTGCCCGCCCCCCAGCGCCTCCCCGCAGAGCGCCCCCAGCGAAGCCTATCCGGTCGAGAGCCTCCCGCCAACCCCCCGCGGCCTTGACCGCCCGCCCGTAAATCATGCGATCTTGCGCTTAACCCGCCAGTGGATCCTTCCCGTCATTGCGGTGATCGCGCTTGCCGCGGCCCTCGTTGCGATTCTTCCCGCGCTCAAACAGCGCTACCCAGAGCCCGCCTTTCACCAAATCACATTTCGAAAGGGACACGTCTCAGCCGCCAGATTCACACCTGACGGGCGCAACATTATCTACAGCGCTCGATGGAATGGCGACTCAAGCCGGCTTTTCCTCACCAGTGCGGCAGGTTTGGAAACCCGCGATATCGGGGTGGGAAAAGCCTGGCTTGCGAGTGTGTCGAGCAATCGCGAACTCGCCCTCTTCACTCAACTTGGCGATTCGCAGCGGTGGCAGCTTCAACGGAAATTTCTCAACGGCGGTGGGTCTCGGACCATCTCGGATGCCGCTGCCGCGGCCGACTGGTCAGGCGATGGACGGCTGTGCATCGTCACGGAAAAAGACAACGTCTATTCGCTCGAGTTCCCCGCGGGTAGAAAAATCTATTCCGCTCACGGGTCCATCAGCGACGCGCGCGTGTCTCCCCGAGGCGATGAAGTGGCATTTCTCGAGCATCCGGTTCCAGATGACGACGCGGGACAGGTGGTCGTCGTGAACTCCTCCGGTCAAGCGCACGTCCTCAGCGCGGGATGGGGCTCAGCGAGTGGTCTCGCCTGGCATCTCTCGACGAACGAGATCTGGTTTACCGCCGCACGCTCAGGATCGAATCGCGTTCTCATGGCTGTCGATCTGCGCGGGCGCGTGCGCCAGATTTTTGAGGCGCCAGGAGGGTTGGAACTGGAGGACATCAGCACTTCGGGGAAAGTCTTGATCGCGCGCGACGCGGACCGTATCAGCATGTTGGTTGGAAATTTACGCGATGAGTCGGAAAGAGATATCTCCTGGCTGGATCGCTCGCGGCCCGCCGCTATTCGAGCCGACGGCAAAGCGGTTCTGTTTGACGAGAGCGGCGAAGGTGGCGGCAAGCAGTACAGCGTGTACTTATATCAGAGCGATACCCATAGCTCCCGCCGGCTGGGCGACGGAAAAGCGATGGACCTGTCCACAGATGGGCAGTGGGCCTTGACGGAGAGCGTTGACGACAGCGCGCTCACTCTGGTTTCAGTCAACGGCGCTCACTGCTCTAAGCTCCCGCCGGCGGGTGTCGCTTATATCTGGGCGAAATTCTTCCCCAACGGCAAGGAAATTTTATTTTCGGGCCGGGATTCAAAGCAGACGCAACGAATATACCGTCAGAGCTTGCCGAACGGCCATGCCGCCGATGATTGCGGCTAACCTGCAATCGAACGGGGTAGCAATCGATGCGTCAGGAGAAGCTGCGGCGGGGTGTACAGAGTCCGGGGTCGTTGTTTTGACATTAAAAACCGGCCGCACGCGCGTCGTAGATATGCCTCAATGCGGCTCCGTTCTCCAATTCGTCGATGCGCAAACAATCCTGACGTCCTCTTATGAAGAGAACAGTTCTTTTCTGTTGCAGCTGCTCGATCTAAACACGGGGCGTTCCCGCTTGTATCGGCGTTTCACATTGACGGAACCCGCCGGCACGACCTATATCAACCCTCCACACATCGCGCGCGACCTTCAGACGGTGGTTTATTCCAGGGCACAAGATCTGTCGGATTTATTTGTGGTTTCCGGCTTGAGGTAAGCTCTTCGTTCGCTCCGGCAGGCGAAGGCGCAGGATGAATCTCCTACGACGGCGCTCTAACCGCTCTACTCGTCGGGCAACTTCAGCTCCGCGTACTCACAACCCAATTCGCGGCACAGCGCTTCCACCACGAGCTCATGATCAGCACGCTGCGGCAACCCCGAAACTGCTACGGATCCAATCACGCCCGAGCCTGCAACCGCGACAGGAAATGATCCGCCGTGCGCCGCGAACTCCGTCAGAAGCAGCCCGAAACGATCAACAAGCGTCGTATTCTTTTGCTCCAGCTCGAGCCCGAGTCCATACGAGCTCCGATGAAATCGGGCGACCACGTTCGATTTCCGCCTTGCCCATTCGCCATTATCGGGCGTGCTGCCCGCGAGTGCCGAGAAAAAGAGCTGCTGGCCGAATCGCCGAACCTCGACCACGACTGGCGCACTCCGCGCGATCGCCATTTCACGAATCCGGCAACCGAGCTTCCACGCTGCCTGTTCATCGAACGCCGGAAAGTTCAGCCGCTCTTCCTGCCGGGCGATAATCGCAAGATCTTCGCTCAAACCCACAGACACTCACGATATCGCAGACCTTCGGTCGACTCGCTAGTGATGCAAAATCTAGAAGCGAATGATCCCCTTGATCTCGATAAAACGCGGCGACGCGGCTGTGCCTGGCACGAACGCACCTAGCAGGCTGGTGGGAGGCGCGACCTCTGCAATGCTCGAGCCGAACAGTGGATTGGAGATGTCGGCGACCGGGTTATCGAAATTGGGGTGATTGAAGACGTTGTAAGCCTGCCCGCCGAACGAGAAGACGACATTCTCCTTGATTCGAATGTCTTTCATGAGCGCCATGTCCGCATCGAAGAAATGCGGGCCATAGATCGAGTTGCGTCCCATGGTTCCGAACCCGGTTGGAACACCGTTGGACGAGGGCGCGAATTCCGACGTACTGAGACACGGCGAATTGACCGCGTTCGTACAGGTGGTTGGAATCGCGCCTAAAGGCGTCGCAAAAATCGCGCCGTTACCGCCGGCGTCTCCATAGTTGTAGGCCTGGAGAGTGCCTACCGCGCTAGCATCGACGACCGTAAATGGAAGCCCGCTGCGCAGGAACCAGTTGCTCGAAAGTGTCCAGCCTCCAAACACCTGGTTCGGACCCCACTTGAATCCGAGATGGCGGAACATGTCCGTTAGCACCATGTTTGCGCTGAAGTAATGACGGACGTCATAATCCGCGTTTCCATAGTTCCCGCGAATGTTGAATGGGTTTTGCGGGGACGTGACGTCGGGATCAGTCTGGAAGATGCCAAAAGCTTCGTTGGCGACGCCGCCATTCGAAACATCGTCCAGGGCGTGGCTCCAGGTATAGCTCGCAGTGAAACTCAGGCCAGCGGAAAGTCGCCGCTGGACACTGACAGTGAGCCCGTTGTAACTGGATTCGCCGGCCGAGAGGTACTGCAGCACTGTGCCAAATGCCGGATTCGGTGCAGTCGTGGGCAGGCCTACAAACCCGCTCGTGCAAACGGAAGGCGGACAGTACGCATTCAAGCCGAAATCTCCCACGGGAATGTGATCGCCGTGCATGCCTGAGTAATTCAGGGTCAACAGCGTTTTCGCGCCGAGAGATTGCTCGATTTCGAAATTCCATTTGTAGTAAGTGGGCTGTTTGAATGTGCTTGGGAACGAATCGAAATTGGGAGCAGCGAAGCCGGGAACGGCCGCAGAAATCGAGTTGAAACTTCCACCCGATTTAAACTGCGAGAGCAACGCTTCATTGGCTAACGCTGCCGTGGTGAACAGGCTTCCTGGAGCGCCGGGCGCGATCTTCCCGTTCGGGATCGTAAAGGAGTTCAGGTTAGGCGCATTGAAGGCAGCTTCTTCAGCCAAGCCGCCCGGCAAAGTATCCGAAAAAATGCCTGCGCCCGTGCGAACAACCGTTGTATCGCTATGCAATGGTTTCCAGGCGATCCCGATCCTCGGTTCCCATACGAGTGTCTGAGTATTTGGGTACGCCGTATGCTGGCCGGAAACGATGAATTGATTGTAGGGTGTGGATGCCGCGTTGAGATCGGGGGCACCGGTGAATGTCGTCGCGAGACGAGAGAAGCAATTCGAGTCGCAAGTTGGATTTCCGTAGTGTTCCAGACGCAGATTCAAGGAAACCGTCAATCGATCGTTCAGCTTCCAGTCGTCGGCGAGATATCCGCCCATGATGTTGAACTTGATCCCTTCTTCGGATGCGGAAGGAAACGCCTGCAGAAGGGACGTACTCGCGCCGCCGCCATTGAAGAAATCGGTCAAGTTCGTGGTGATCTCTCCATTGATGGGGCCGCCGAGCGCGGCGAAATCCAGATCCGTTACGTTCTGGTGCACCCAGTTGAAGCCTACGCGAAAAGTGTGTTTTCCAGCGATTCTGGAGAAGTCATCCGCGACCTGATATTGGAACACGCGTCTGCCTTGCGGGAAGAAAAAGCCCGGAGGCTCTCCGAGGGCTCCAGCTTGCGAAAACGAGTCGCCTGCGAAGTCGATGTAAGTGGGCAGCGCTGAGAGAGCGCCGCTTGCATCCGATGGCGTAAAGACGGCGGCGTAGAAAAGAACAGATGCATTGAACTGGTTAACGGTGTTCGGATCGAAAACGTGCGTTTCGGAAACCTGCCCTTGCATTTGAGGCTGGTTACTTTGTTCATTGAAGGTGGGGCCGAACGGACTTGCGAATGTGGGCTGGAAGCCATTGTCACGTGACACGCGGATGTAGCCGGTATCTTTGTCGCTGAAGTGGTGGTCGACGCGGGCGGACCACAGATATTCTTTATTGATGTCAGGCGGTGTCGAGCGGAACTGCAGGGCGCACGGAGCACCCGCCGGCAAGCCGGTGAACGATAATCCGCCGCAGCCTCCGTCGCGATCGGAGGTTACCGGTGTAGCGCTGCCTGCGCCCGGGGCGCCGTTGTAAATCTTGAAGATCTGCTGATAGAACGGGATTTCGGCGCTGTTGCCGTCCGCCGCCAAATTCGCCAAAGTGGCGGACTGGAATTGCGGGCTGGGAATCAGCGTGAGGGTGCTGGATCCGGGTAGAAGATTGCGAAGACCCTCATAATCGACATCGAAGAAGGTGCGGTTCTTTACGATCGGGCCATGAACATCGGTCGCCCATTGGTTAAAATTATTGAACGGTGTTGGCTGCCCGACTTCGTTGCTAAAAAACTGATCGGCGTTGACGGCGCGCCCATTCCAGTTGTAATTTACGTCTCCATGAAACGCGTTCGTTCCTGATTTGGTGATGTAAGCAACCTGAGAACCGGCGTATTGTCCGTATTGCCCGGAGTATGCATTGTTGATCACGTTGGCTTCCGCGATATCGTTTGAGCCGAGCATCAAGTTGGAAGCGCCGCTATTGTTCACGCTCAAAAAAGGATCATTGTCATTCATGCCGTTGATGGTGAAGAGGTTGGATGTCCCTGGCATGCCTTCGGCCGAAAAATTTCCGTTGCCGCCATCCGTATTCATCACCACCCCCGGGGCGGTTTGGGCGAAATACGTGATGTCGCCGCCGGGATTGGGCAGATTCGCAATCATTTGACTGTTGTAATTTGTGGCGACATCGGCGTTCTGGCTTTGAACCGAAGCTCCTTCTGCCACGACCTCGACCGTCTGGGTTGCGCCCGCCACTTTCAGCTGAACGTTAGTCGTCGTAGGTTGCCCAGCCGTGACCGTCACACCGGAGCGCTCCTGATTCTGAAAACCGGTCGCGCTTACCTCGAGTTTGTAGGCGCCCGGCGCAACAAACGCAAAGCGATAACTGCCATCGCTGTTGGTAATTGTTTGTTGCGAGGCGTTGGTATTCACGTTCGTCAGAGTGACGGTGGCGCCTTGGATCGTCGCGTTGCTTGGATCGGTTACGGTGCCTGTCACATCACCTGAAATGATCGACTGAGCCGGTGCCTGAACGCCGACCGCCACAACCAAGCAGGCGGAAGCGAACAGCAATAACGGATTTCGTGGCATACATGAGCTCCTGAAGCTAAGTTCTTCCCGCGAGAACTAGCAGGCACGGAGCGGGCCATACGCTCGACTCAGCGCGTTTCGCTTACATATGGTGGCTTGGAGCAACATGTAACCGGCGTCTAACTGGCTTTCCCATTGACCTCACGTCGCCATTCAGCGACTTACACACATCTAACCAGCTTCTAAAGCAGCATCACCTATTGGATTTGGAATTCAGGCCAAAGACCGGTGTTGCGATTCATAAAAACAGCTTCCAGTTTTGGGATGCGATCGCATGCATAATGGCAAATGGGAGTCCGGGCATGCTTAGAACGGCACGTGGTTTGCTATACGATTAGCTCAACGCGGATTTGCAGCTACCCGTCTGCCTCGATGCTTTGAGAGAACTGCTGCCGCACTGCCGGCATAGGAGGATATATGACCCCGTTTAGAAAGACTGCCTTAGCTGGTTCTGCCATGCTATCGCTCGCAAGCCAAGTTCCTGCGCAGAAATCGGAAGACCCCTGGAGGTTTCCGGACTTCTCCGCTACACAGGTTTTTCAGATGAAGAACTACGACGTACCGATGAAGGTGTGGAGATCCGGTTCAAGCGTACGAGTGGAAGTGGCTCCGGTCATTACGGCGCTCTATGTGCCGGGCACTGGTAAGGTCTACAAGCTGACTTCGTATCCCGACGGAAGCCATCAATGCGTTGTGATGAGACCGGACCAGGCGAAGATCACGCCGAGCCCACTCGAATTGTTAAATGGCACTAAGGTGCGCCGGAGCTCCCGCGGGCACAGAGGTAGTGGAAGGACATCCCTGCAAGGTGGAGATCGCACTCGTGACAAGGCCTGATGGCAAAACGATTCGAGTCGAAAGTGTGGGAAGCGCAGGATCTGAACGGGATTCCAGTGAAGATCGAATCGCAGTTGCCGCAGTTTAAGATGACGGCTATTTACCGCAACATTGTCCCCGGCACGCAGGATCAAGCATTGTTCACGCCGCCCGCGAAATGCACCCCGTACGAAAAAATGTGGCAGGTTGCGGAACACGAAGACGCCAAGTAGTTGAGCGCTGAAAAAAAGAGGCTCTGCCGAACCAGAGCCTCTTCTAAACGACCCTCGAGCAGTAAAGGTAAGTTACTTCCCGATGATGCCGCGTGGGCTTCCGACGCCTGTGCACTGATCGTAATACTTATAAGCCGAGTGGCCGTTCGATCCAGTAGTCACATCGTAGAAGTCTGCCGCGTAGGTCTTTGCGCCTGGCATTTCGGAATAGAGAAGGTTGTTTTCCCCAGTTGTGAAATAGCCGTTACTGAGGATAGGGTAGACTAAGTACGAACTTAGTCGGTTGCCGGCGCGGTTCACGATGCTGGCCAAAGACGGAGACGAAACGCTCGTGCCGCCGACTTGATACCAGCCGCCGTAATACTGGGAGTACACATAAACGCCGCTACTCGGGTCCGCATTGAACGACATATCCGGAACGCTGCGGGCGCCCTGCGCGAAGATTGGGTACTGGAAATCGGCCCAGGGTCCGGTGTTGCCGCCGGTAAATGAGGTCGTATAGGTCTCGTAGGTGCTGGTTCCGCCGCCGGAATCGCTCCAGCAGGATTCTGATGAGAAGTAGTCGTTGCTAGTGTTGCGTAGCACCGATGTGCCTCCCGCGGAAACGACCCAGGGACTCACGCTCGGATAGGCGACCTCGGAACCGGTATCGCCCGCTGATGCGAACGCGGTGATATGACTCGTCCAGCCTGTCGCGCCGGAATAGTCCAGATCCGAGAAGTATTCATCGTCGGCGGTTTCTCCCGAAAACTCTCCTCCCCCCCAGCTATTCGAAACCTGGCCGCCGCCAGGATAGTGGTTGACGATATACTCGAACGCTACCTGTTCTGCGTAGAAAAGGTTCGTGTCCGAATTGGAGCAAGCTTCGACCAGAACGATAGCCGCGTTGGGAGCGAAGACATGCGCCCACTCGATATCCAGTGACTCCTCGAGTGCCCAACCTGTGTTTGCGGGCGGCGTGGTGCAGGCTCCATTGCCATTGGCGTACACCTTGGTGAAGTTTGCGGCAGCCAACCCGAAATTCGAATCGAAAGTAGCAAGATCGCTTGCCGCGTCCGGATTGTCATAGGCGTCCACTAACGCGATGGCGCCGTAGCCTGCTGCGCTGGGGCCGCCTTTCTGAGACAAGCCCTTCGGTACGCATCCGGTAAGGCTCGGGCTTTGCACATAGAGGCAACCCATGGAAGCGGGTGTCTCGGGAAGCTCGATCGTCGCGTCGGGATTAACCACTGCGCCGGGCTCCGACGAGACGGAGAGTGCGGAGGGCTTGTTTCCGTCGAGGCTGCGCAAAACGTAATTGGTATGCGCAAACCCCAATGGTTGCGGCTTGCTGCTCTCTGGAACGTAAGAGTGTCCAGCAGTCGGCGCCGCCGGGGTGGTCTGCGGCTCCGAAACCGGGCCACTGTTCGTTTGCTGGCCAAGCGCGCCTAGGGCAAAGAACGGTACCGCGATCAACAGCACAGTACAGTAATGAATCGAGGCCGGGCTTGCGCAACGTAGATTCCGAGGAGGTCTGTTTGCGCATGGGAAGTGGGAGTGATTGAACATCGTAACTACCTCCTGAGTAGTGCCAATCCCATTGCAGATTTCGAGCCGAATTCCGAAAGCACTGATTACTCCCGGAATTCCACTGGCATGGCGGTCTATGTGGCGGATTTCAGCGACCATTCAGTCGGCCGGAATGGTGAGTCAGTAACTTAATGGATAATGATGCCGATAACTGCGGGCTGGCTTACAACGATTCATTGAGCAGCCGCGCAAGGCGAAGGCCGGCTTTGATGAGCTGCTCGCGGACGACAGGTTTCATGTCGGACATGTATTGGCCGGGGATTTCGAGCCGGAGTTCGGTGATGCCTGCGGGTGCTTCCGCACAGTTTTTGGGAAACGCGATTGGTTCGACAGGGATGCGGAGGCGGTGGTAGATGTCGCGAAGGGCGATCTCGTGCGACTCCCAAGCCCAGTCATTGGGGTCGCCTTCGGAGAGAACATGGATGCGGTGAGGACTCATTTCGCCGATCTCGGTGTCAAGCTCACGCGCGAGGGCTTCATCGCTGGAGCTGATCTCATCGATGATGGCTCCGTCCCAGAGCGCGTGCAGATTTTTGGCCTTGTCGACGGGCGGATCGAGTTGCTCGCAATTGCCGCCGAGATCGGCATCGGAGATCGCGTGCAGCGGCTGGTGGATATCGCCGACGAAATGAACTACATAAAGGAGGGCATCGCGCTGGCTCCAGCGGCTGTTGTCCGGATGACGCGGGTGGCCGGCGAGTTGCTCGGCAAACAAGCGGATGCGGGCGGGAGCGCAGTTGTCATCCGGGCAACGCTCCGGGATGTCCGATTTGTGATCCTGCAGGGCCAGATCGATATAGTGCCAAGAGCCGGTGTGGGTCTCTTTGGCGGTCTCGTCGGGCCAAGTGGCCAAGCGCACCAGCGTAGCGGCGATCTCCTGGGGTGTGTCCGGAACCTCTAAGATACGGGCGATCCGGGTGCTCGCAGCAGGCGTGAGATGCGCGACGGCGATACGGGCAACGGTGCGGTGTCCGGTTTCCCACCATGCGTTGGCGGAATAAGGCCAAAGAATACAAAGGCTTAGGACGATACAGATGAGTTGGCGCATGAACAGTTTTCGAAGCCGAGATAAATACCAGGGTAGCTCAGGGGAGGACGAGAATCGAGGTCAAATTCTTTAGTGAATTACACTCAGATTATTGCATCTTCCTGCACTCAGCGGTATCCTCTTAATAGGGTTCAGAAAAACTATGGATTTCAATCGGCTGACCGAGAAATCGCAGGAAGCGATCCGGCAGGCGCAAACTACGGCCATCAATTACGGCAATCAGCAAGTTGATGTGGAGCATCTGCTTTTGGCGCTACTTGAGCAGGAGGGCGGCTTGGCGCCGTCGATTCTGCTGCGGGCGGATGTTCCGCTCGAGGCGCTACATAAGCGGCTGCTGCAGGAAATTGAGAAGCTGCCGAAGGTGAGCGGGGCGGGTGTGCGCCCGGACCAGGTCTACATCACCAATCGGCTTTCGCAACTTTTGAACACGGCGGAAGAGCAGGCGAAGCGGCTGAAGGACGATTACGTCTCCATCGAGCATCTGCTGCTGGCGGCGGCAGAGGACCAAGGCGCGGCGGGCAAGCTGCTGCGCGATTTTGGGTTGACCCGCGATCGCCTCATGAAGGCGCTGGTGGACGTGCGCGGGAACCAGCGTGTGACGACGCAGAATCCGGAAGCGACCTACGAAGCGCTCGAGAAATATGGGCGCGACCTGACGGATATGGCGGCGAAAGGCAAGCTGGATCCGGTGATTGGCCGTGATGAAGAGATCCGGCGGGTTATCCAGGTGCTTTCGCGGCGCACCAAGAACAACCCGGTGCTGATCGGCGAGCCGGGTGTGGGCAAGACGGCGATTGTAGAAGGGTTGGCGCAGCGCATCGTTCGCGGCGATGTGCCGGAGGGACTAAAAGACAAGAAGGTGGTTGCGCTCGATATGGGCGCGCTGATTGCGGGCGCCAAGTTTCGTGGCGAATTTGAAGAGCGGCTGAAGGCGGTTTTGAAGGAAGTGCAGTCTTCCGAAGGGCGGATTATTCTGTTCATCGACGAATTGCATACCGTGGTGGGCGCCGGGAAAGCGGAAGGCGCGATGGACGCCGGCAACTTACTCAAACCCATGCTGGCGCGGGGCGAGCTGCACTGCATTGGAGCGACGACTCTCGACGAATATCGCAAGCATATAGAGAAGGATGCGGCGCTCGAGCGGCGATTCCAGACGGTTTACGTCGATCAGCCGAGCGTGGAGGATACGATTTCGATTCTGCGCGGACTGCGGGAGCGCTATGAACTGCACCACGGAGTGCGTATCAAGGATACGGCGCTGGTAGCGGCGTCGGTGCTTTCCAATCGCTACATCACGGATCGATTTTTGCCGGATAAGGCGATTGATCTGGTGGATGAAGCGGCGGCGAAGCTGCGCACCGAAATCGATTCGATGCCGAGCGAGCTGGATGAGATTTTGCGGCGCACCATGCAGCTCGAAATCGAACGCGAGGCGCTTAAGAAAGAAAGCGATGCGGTTTCAAACGAGCGACTAACGCGCATTGAGCGCGAGCTGGCCGAGCTGAAGACGCAATCTTCGGCATTGCAGGCGCAATGGCAGACCGAGAAAGAAGGCGTGCAGCGGGTGCGCGCCCTGCGGGAGCAGATTGAGCAGATAAGGGTAGAGATTGCGCAAGCTGAACGCGCTTACGATCTGAATAAGGCGGCGGAACTGAAATATGGCCGCTTGACGGAGCTCGAGCGGCAGTTGAATGCCGAGCAGGAGCGGATTTCGAGCAGGCAAGGCGCGACCCGGCTGCTCAAAGAAGAGGTTGACGAAGAAGACATCGCCGAAGTGGTGAGCCGGTGGACCGGCGTGCCGGTTTCGAAGCTCCTCGAAGGCGAGATGAAGAAACTTCTGGCGCTCGAAGACGAGCTGCATCAACGCGTCATCGGACAGGATGAGGCCGTGATGGCGGTTGCCGAAGCGGTCATTCGCGCGCGCTCAGGCTTGAAAGATCCGAAGCGGCCGATTGGAAGCTTCATTTTCTTAGGGCCGACTGGCGTGGGTAAAACGGAGCTGGCGCGGGCGTTGGCGGAGTTTCTGTTCGACGACGAGCGGGCGATGATCCGCATCGATATGTCGGAATATCAGGAAAAACATACGGTTTCGCGGCTGATCGGCGCGCCTCCCGGTTATATCGGCTACGACGAAGGCGGCCAGTTGACGGAGGCGGTACGGCGCAGGCCGTACTCGGTGGTGCTGTTCGATGAAATTGAAAAGGCGCATCACGATGTATTCAATACGCTACTGCAGGTTCTCGATGACGGCCGCTTGACCGATGGCAAAGGGCGCACGGTAGATTTTAAAAACGTTATCGTCATCATGACGTCGAATATCGGGAGCCATCGGATCCTCGAATACCGCGGAGCCTTTGAAGGCGAGGATTACCGGCGCATGAAGGACATGGTTCTAGAAGAGCTGCGGCGGGCGTTCCGGCCGGAGTTTCTGAACCGCTTGGACGAAATCATCGTATTCCATGCGTTGAGCGAAGAACACTTGAAACAGATCGTGGAGATCCAGCTAGGAACTTTGCGGGCTCGTCTCGAAGAGCGGCATATCAGGTTGAAATTGTCGGATGCGGCACGGACGCGGCTGGTCCGGTCGGGGTATGACCCGAACTACGGCGCGAGGCCGTTGAAGCGAGCGATCCAGCGGGAGATTGAGACGCCGCTGGCGAAGAAAATTGTAGGCGGAGAGATACGGGAGGGGCAGACGGTTTGGATTGATGCAGATCCGAACGGCACGGGCCTCTCGTTCCGTACGAAAGCGAACCAACCTGAGGCGGTGGGAGTCGCTATCTAGATACAGACTTGGTTCTTTTGACGGGAACGCAGTCTGTAAATCGAATTTTGATTTAGTACGTCAAATGTAAGGAGCGCGGCCTAAAGTTTTTGCGCCGCTAAGCAGAAAGGATTTTTGAGGACATGTCAAACGTGATCCAATTTCGCCGCACCACAGCGATTCTCACGCTGGTAGCGGCTTCGATCGGCGGTGGGCTCATCGCAGCATTCGCCGTCATGAATCATGCGAATACACCGGTAGCGGTGGTGGCGCGCGCAGATACCAATACTCAGCGCCTGACGCAGCTTTCGTCTTCATTCGCGGACGTGATTGAGAAGGCTTCGCCCGCCGTGGTGGAGATCAGCATGACGCGCATCATCAAGGCGTCGGAGCAACAGCAGAACAATCCGTTTTTGTCGGACCCATTCTTCCGGCAGTTCTTCGGTGGCAACGGGCAGTCCGTGCGGCCGCGCGACCAACGCGAAATGGGCCTGGGCTCGGGCGTGATCATCAGTCCGACGGGCTACATCGTCACCAACAATCACGTGGTGGATAAAGCGACGACGTTGAAAGTGACGCTCTCCGATGGCCGCGATTTTCCAGCCAAGGTGATAGGCGCGGACCCGCAGACGGACGTCGCGGTGGTGAAGATCAACGCAAGCGACTTGCCGACCATGCCGTTTGCGAATTCGGATGCGTCGCGCGTGGGCGACCTGTGCTTTGCGATCGGCAATCCGTTCGGCGAGAGTCATACGGTGACGATGGGCATCGTGAGCGCGAAGGGACGGAACCTGCGTGAAAGCCTGGGACAGATTCAGAATTTTATACAAACGGACGCCTCCATCAACCCGGGCAATTCAGGGGGCGCGTTGATTAATGCTCGCGGCGAGATGATCGGCATGAACACGATGATCCTGACCGGCGGGGGAGCGAGCTTCGGAGGCGAAGCGGGGAACATCGGCATCGGATTCGCGGTACCGTCGAACCTAACGAAGCAGGTGATGGATCAGCTGATGAAGAACGGGAAAGTGTCGCGCGGTTATATCGGCGTGACGCTGCAATCGGTCACCCCAGAAGTCGCGCAACAGTTCGGGTTGAAGGACACGCATGCCGCCGTGATTACACAAGTCGTGCCGGGCAAGCCGGGCGCGAAAGCCGGCCTGCAAGTGGGCGATGCGATCGTCGGCATCGACGGGCAGAAGATTGAAGATTCGAACGATCTGACGCTGAAGGTCACCGAGCACGCACCGGGTAGCACCGTTTCGCTCGATGTGATCCGCAACGGGAAGCCGATGAAGGTGAGCCTGACGCTAGGGACACGGCCAAACGGCGCTGATTTCGGCGAAGCGAACAACCAGGCCGATAACGGCTCAGGATCGGATAATGGCAACGCCGGAAACGTGGGCAAGACAGCGTACGGACTCACGGTGGAGACGGTAACTCCTGATCTAGCTCAGCAACTACAGATGCCTGCCAACACCAAGGGCGTTGTGGTCGATAGCGTCGACCCGGACACTCCGGCTGCCGATAGCATCGCGCGGGGCGACGTAATTGTCGGGGTAAACCGTCATCCGGTTGCCGACGCGGCAGAGTTCCAACACCAGATGTCGGCCGCAGGCGATAAACCGGTGCTGTTGACCGTGAACCGAGGAGGAGCTGTAACGTTCATCGTACTTCAGCCGAAGTAAGAAAGCGAGCGCAAGGGCCCGGGGACTGGCGTGTGCCGCCCCGGGTTTTTTTTGTCGAACGACAAACTTGAGTACAGGACGCGCAACCAATCGCAGCTTTTGGGAGTAGGGGCGCATCGAAGAAAGGGAAAAGAGATGGGAAACAACGAATTTCAAACATTGCCGGCACTGCCGCTGAAAAATACGATCCTATTCCCGGGGTTGCTATTGCCGCTGTCAGTAGGGCGAGAGAGTTCGCTCGAAGCCGTGCAAGCTGCGCTAAACACGGAAGAGAAAGAAATTATCTTGATCGCGCAGCGTGATGCGCAGGTAGAATCGCCGCAACAGGATGACCTGTATACGATTGGCACCAAAGCGGTCATTCGGAAATCGTCCCGGCCCAACGAGGGGATATTGGAGATCCTGGTGTTGGGTCTCGAGCGCGTGGTGGTGGTGAAGCTGGAAACCGTGGAACCCTACCTGACCGCGAAATTCCGCGTGCTGGCTCTGCCGCAGGACGGTGGGTCGGAGGTGGAAGCGCTGTCGCGAGCGATGCTGGAACTCGCCGCCAAGGCGATTGCGTTATCGCAGCCGCAATCAGGCGCTGAGTTGACGCGGATGCTTGCCGGGAACAATGACGACCCACTGCGGCTGGCTTATTTGCTGGCCAGTATCTTCAGCCTGGATTTGGCGCGCGAACAAAGGCTGCTCGAAGCCGAAACCAGGGTAGACGCGTTACGTTTGATGCACTCCTACCTTGCGCATGAATTGCAGGTGCTGGAGCTGCGTCAGAAAATCGCTTCGACGGCTCGCGATGAGATGTCCAAGGAGCAGCGCGAATACCTGTTACGGCAGCAGTTGCGGGCAATTCAGCAGGAGCTGGGCGAAAAAGACGGCGAAAAGGCCGAAGCCGACATGCTGCGCGAGCGCTTCGACAAGGCGAATCTGCCCGAAGAAGCCAAGAAAGAAATTGAGCGCGAGCTGGCGCGCTTGGAGCGATTGCCCTCGGGTGCGCCGGATTACCACGTCACGCGCACTTACCTGGAGTTCGTTTTGGATCTGCCGTGGAATACCACGACGGAAGACAATCTGTCGATTGCGCACGCGCGCGAAGTGCTGGATGAAGACCACTTCGGACTGAAGGAAGTGAAGGAGCGAATTCTCGAGCATTTGAGCGTGCTGAAGCGGAATCCGGAAGCCAAGGCGCCGATTCTGTGCTTTGTCGGACCTCCCGGCGTTGGAAAAACTTCGCTGGGGCAATCAATCGCGCGCGCCTTAGGGCGCAAGTTCGAGCGCTTCAGCTTGGGCGGCATGCATGACGAAGCGGAGCTGCGCGGCCATCGCCGGACTTATATTGGCGCGATGGCTGGGCGGCTGCTGCAGGCGATGCGGCGCGCCGGAGCGCTGAATCCGGTGCTGTTGCTCGACGAAGTGGATAAGCTGGGGCGCGATTTCCGCGGGGACCCTGCGGCGGCGCTGCTCGAGGTGCTCGATCCGGAGCAGAACAAGACCTTCCGGGATAACTACCTTGATCTCGCCTTTGACTTGTCGAAGGTGCTGTTTATTACGACCGCCAATTCGCTGGACACCATTCCGCAGGCGCTGCTCGATCGCATGGAGATTCTGCGGCTCTCGGGTTACAGCGAAGAAGAGAAACAGCAGATTGCGCGCCGCTATCTCATCCCGAAGCAGTTGAAGGCGACGGGATTGACAGATGAGCAGATCGAATTCACCGATGACGGGCTCCGGACCATTATCCGCGGCTACACGCGGGAAGCCGGTCTGCGGCGCCTGGAACGGGCGATTGCGCGCGTCACGCGCAAGGTGACGCTGAAATTTGCCGAAGGCGAGACGGCGAAGATCGTGGTCACACCGGAGGTGTTGAGCGATCTTTTGGGGCCGGAGATGTTCCTGCCCGAGGAGATGCGCAAGAACATGCTGCCGGGCGTGGCAACCGGACTGGCCTGGACCGAGACCGGCGGCGATGTGCTCTACATTGAGAGCACGCTGCTGCCCAACGGAAAGGGCCTGACGCTGACCGGACAGCTTGGCGAAGTGATGCAGGAATCCGCGAAAATCGCGCAGAGTTATATCTGGGCGCATGCGGCGGATCTGGGCGTCGAGCCCGAGCTGATTAAGACCAGCGGCGTTCACCTACACGTTCCGGCGGGCGCGATTCCCAAGGACGGTCCGTCGGCCGGCGTGACGATGACCACGGCAATGGCCTCGCTATACGCAAACCTTCCCGCTCGCAGCGATGTCGCCATGACAGGCGAGGTGACGCTCGCCGGATTGGTGCTGCCGATCGGCGGCATTAAGGAAAAAGTGCTTGCGGCGCGCCGCGCGGGCATCCGGCAGGTGATTCTGCCCTACGGCAACAAGAAGGATCTGCGGGAGATCCCGGATCATGTCCGGCAAGAGATGCAGTTCCATTTCGTGGATCGCGTTGAGGAAGTGCTCTCGATCGTGATCCCGAGCATCAATTTGAAGCCGCTAGCTCTCGCTAGCTAACTGGGTAGCCAAGCACAAGGCTCGCGCCGGGTTCCTGTAAAGTCGAATCCGGCGCTTTTCTTTTTTGAGTTCAGATCGACGACGCTCGAAGTAGTTTGTACCTGTTACGATGAGGGTTCCAAACGCGAAGCTGGCTCGGTAGCTCGCGTTGTATGCACCGCGATGATGCTCCGCACTCAATCCGGCCTGCTTGCCGAAATCGTTGGAAGAAAAAAGCAGGAAGTCGCCGATCTGCACGCGCGCGCCGCGCTGCTGGAGCAGCAGGCGCATGAACGCAGCGCGCATCTACGGCCGTTTACGAAAGCGCTGCGGACACATGAAACTGCGGTCATTGCCGAAATCAAGAAAGCGTCCCCCACCAAAGGTCTCTTGCAACCGGATTTCCATCCCGCTTTCATCGCCCATGCTTACGAACGGGGCGGCGCAGCTTGTCTTTCCGTGCTCACCGACAAACCATATTTCGAAGGCTCGCTTCACGATCTCGAGGCCGCCCGCGCAGCCGTCAATGTCCCCGTGCTGCGCAAGGACTTCACTATCGATCGCCTGCAGATCTTCGAAGCCGCCGCGCATGGGGCCGACGCCATCCTTCTAATCGCGGCTATTCTCGATCGCCCTGAGCTCACGTCGTTGCGAGAGACCGCTTCTTCGCTCGGCTTGGCTGCGGTTGTCGAAGTGCACGACCAGGATGAGCTTTCAAAGGCCGTCGATTCTGGCGCAGAGATCATCGGCGTGAACAACCGCAATCTGGATACATTCGAAGTTTCGCTTGACACTTCGCTTCGCCTGAGTTTCCTGATGCCGGCGAACGTGGTTCGTGTGAGCGAGAGCGGCATTCACAGCCGCGCCGATATCGACTTGCTGATCGGCGCCGGGTTTCACGCATTTTTGGTCGGAGAATCGCTCATGCGATCGCCCGATCCGGCGGCCCTGCTCAAATATCTTACCGGCGGCGCAGCATGAGCCGGTTTCCGTTCATCGTAAAAGTCTGCGGAATCACGAACGAAGAAGATGCGCGCGTGGCGATCGATGCAGGAGCCAACGCTCTAGGCTTCAACTTTTATCTGAAAAGCCCGCGCTACGTCACGCCGGAGCGCGCGTGTGCAATCGCGGGCGCCGTCCCAGGCGATTACCTCAAAGTCGGAATCTTTGTGAAGCCATCCATGCGCGTGCTTGTTGGAATTGCAAAGCATGTGCCTCTCGATGTAGTGCAACTGCACGGGGACAGCGTGGCCCTTCCTTCCTCCGGCAGGCTGCGTGTCTGGCGAGCGCTGCCCGCAACCGCAGATCCGCCCCCGGCGTACCCGCTCATTGAAGCTTACTTGCTCGATTCGCCGTCGGGTCGCTTCGGAGGGTCCGGTGAAATTTTCGAATGGAACATCGCAGCGCGTTTTCCTCACCAGGTCATCCTGGCCGGCGGTCTTGATGGCTCCAATGTCGCGGAAGCGATTCGCGTCGCTTCGCCTTGCGGCGTCGATGCCTGCTCGCGTCTCGAATTGTCACCGGGCAGAAAAGATCCGCAGCGCGTTCGTGACTTCGTAGGTGCCGCACTCGCCGCACTGCAACGAGAAGTCCAATTATGAGTTCTCAATCGATTCCGGACGCGCTCGGGCATTTCGGCCCATACGGCGGGCGATATGTCCCTGAAGTGCTCATGTCGCCGCTTGAAGAGCTGGAACAGGCCTATATCGCGGCGCGCGAGGACCCAGCGTTTCAATCCGAGCTCCGATCCCTGCTTCATCATTACGCCGGGCGTCCGACGGCGCTCTCTTTCGCCGAACGGCTCACCGCGCATTGTGGCGGCGCGCAGATCTGGCTCAAGCGCGAAGACCTTCTGCATACCGGCGCTCATAAAATCAACAACTGCCTGGGCCAGATTCTGCTTGCCCGAAGAATGGGCAAGCGGCGCATCATCGCCGAAACCGGCGCCGGTCAGCACGGCGTTGCAACGGCGACCGTGTGTGCGCTGTTCGGTCTCGAATGCGTCGTCTACATGGGCGAAGAAGACATGCGGCGCCAGCGGCTCAACGTTTTCCGCATGCGCCTGCTCGGCGCGAACGTCGTCGGCGTTGCAAACGGCAGCCGCACGCTCAAAGACGCGATCAGCGAAGCCATGCGTGATTGGGTGACGAATGTTTCCACGACACATTATCTGCTGGGCTCGGCTCTTGGCGCGCATCCCTATCCGATGATGGTGCGTGATTTTCATAAAGTGATTGGCGAAGAAGCCCGCGCACAATCGCTCGATCAGATCGGCCGCTTGCCCGATGCCGTGCTCGCCTGCGTGGGCGGCGGCAGCAATGCCATCGGCATCTTCTATCCCTTCGTCAAGGACGCATCTGTTCGTCTCATCGGCATCGAGGCTGGTGGACGCGGCCATAAACTCGGCGATCACGCCGCGCGCTTCAACGGAGGCTCGCCGGGCGTGCTGCACGGCGCTTTCAGTTATTTATTGCAAGACGAACAGGGCCAAGTTGGCCTGACGCATTCGGTTTCTGCCGGTCTCGATTACGCTCTCATCGGCCCCGAGCACGCGTGGCTGCACGACCAAAGCCGGGCCGAATACGTCTCCATCGCGGATGCGGATGCGCTTGCAGCGGCGAAGACACTCGCGCGCCTGGAGGGGATCATTCCCGCGCTCGAATCCTCGCACGCTGTGGCGGAAGCGATGCGGCGCGCTCCCGCGGAACAGAATGCGATCTACCTGGTCAACGTCTCCGGCCGCGGCGACAAAGACATCGATATTTATCGCGAAAACATGCCCGAACTCGACGATGCCCATTGAAACCGCAACCCGCATCGGCAGCCTGTTTGCGCAGTGCGAAAAAGAGAAGCGCAAGGCTTTCATCGCGTATCTCACGGCGGGCGATCCGAGGCCGGAAGATACCACGTCGCTTGTGCTTGCACTCGAGCGCGGCGGCGCGGACCTGATTGAGCTGGGGATGCCGTTTTCGGATCCCATTGCGGATGGACCTGTGATCCAGCGTGCTTCAGAGCGTGCTTTGCGCGCGGGCATGACGCTTTCGCGGCTGCTTGAAAGCGTTCGCGAAATTCGACGGTATTCGGAAATTCCTCTGCTGCTGTTCAGCTATCTCAACCCGCTTTTAAAATATGGTTTCGACCGCCTGGCGCGCGAAGCCTCGCAAGCTGGCATCGATGGCGTGTTGCTAACAGATCTATCCGTCGAAGAAGCGGCCGATCCGGTTCGCCGGCTACAGGAACACGGACTGGACACCGTCTTTCTCGCCGCTCCCACCAGCACCGAGCACCGCCTTCGATTGGTAGCGGAACATTCTTCGGGGTTTGTGTATGTGGTCTCCCGAACCGGCGTCACGGGCGAGCAGCAATCGTTGTCCGACGCCGCCGCGCCTCTCACGCGCCGCATGCGGGAATTCACTGAGCTTCCGCTGGCCGTTGGATTTGGCATCAGCACTCCGCAACAGGTGGCTGAAATCGGGCAGATTGCCGATGGTGTGGTGGTCGGGAGCGCGATCGTCCATTTCATCGAGACTTATTCTTCGTCGCCGGAGCTTCCGGAGCAGCTCGAATCCTTCGCGCGGCAGCTCACGGCGCCTTTGCGGACGCAATGAATTATCGTCGCGAAGATCTGGAGCGTTGCCGCGTGCTCATCGATGAAATCGATCTGCGGCTGCTCGATCTGTTAAATCAGCGCACCTCGATCGTCGAAGAGATCGGGCGCATCAAGCAGCACCTCGCGCTCGGTATCTACGAACCCAAACGCGAAGAGCAGGTCTTCGCCAACGTCACCGGCCAGAACGGCGGACCGCTCCCGCATGAGGCCGTGAAGCGGATCTTCGAACGCATCATCGATGAGATGCGAAACGTGCAAAAGCTGAAAATCCTGAATCGGGAAAGTTAACCATGCTTGTCGTCATGCAAGAGGGCGCCACGGAAGCGCAAACCGAAACCGTCATCAATCGCCTGGTCGAAATGGGTTTTACGGTGCATCGCTCGACTGGCGTTCGCCACACTGTGCTCGGCGGTGTCGGCCCCATCGACGATTTCGAACCCGCCGTGCTCGAGACGATGGAAGGCGTCAAGGAATGCCATCGCATTGTCTCGCCCTATAAGCTCGCGAGCCGTCATTTCAAGCCCGCCGGCACGGTGATCAAGATCGGCGCCGTGGAAATAGGCGCATCCAAACTGGTTTCCATGGCCGGCCCTTGCAGCATTGAAAGCAGTAGCCAGATCGAATCCTCAGCCGAGCTGGTCTCTTCCGCAGGCGCGCAGATCATTCGCGGTGGCGCGTTCAAGCCGCGCAGCTCGCCCTATAGCTTTCAGGGCCTCGGCGAGCGCGGCCTTCAACTGCTGCGCTCGGCCGCCGACAAGCACAATCTGCTCGTGGTCAGTGAAGTGATGGATCAAAGCCAGATCCCGCTGTTGATCACCTACGCCGATATTCTGCAGGTGGGCGCGCGCAACATGCAAAATTTCAACCTGCTCCGCGAGCTCGGCAAGATTCGAAAGCCTGTGCTGCTGAAGCGTGGCATCGCCGCCACAATTGAAGAGCTTCTGCTTTCGGCCGAATATATTATGTCGGGCGGAAATTACGAAGTCATTCTTTGCGAGCGCGGCATTCGCACCTTCGAAACCAGCACGCGCAATACCATGGACCTCGCCGCAATCCCCGTCCTGCGGCGTCTCACTCATTTGCCGGTTATCGCCGACCCTTCGCACGGCACCGGCAAGCGCGACTATGTTCTCCCCATGGCGCGTGCCGCTGTGGCGGCCGGGGCCGATGGGCTGCTTATTGAAGTGCATCCGGATCCTGATCGCGCCTTGAGCGACGGCGCGCAAACTCTTCGTCCCGATCAGTTTTCCGAACTGATGCAGCAAGTCCGAGCAGTCGCTGCTGCCATCGGCCGCGCCGCATGAAGAGCGTTGCCATTGTTGGCGTCGGGCTGATCGGAGGCTCCTTCGGCCTGGCTCTCCGCGCGGCGGGATTTGACGGCGAAATCTTGGGCGTCAGCTCTCCGCCCGCGCTCGAATCGGCTCTCCGCATCGGCGCCATCTCTTCCTCCACAACGCTCGAACAAGCGGCTGAACTCACGGATCTTATTTATCTCGCCCAGCCAGTCGATCGCATCCTCGAAACACTCGAGAAACTCGGGCCGATGGCGCCCGCCCGCTGTCTCATCACGGACGCGGGCAGCACGAAGGCCTTGATCATGCGTAAGGCGAGCGAGTGCTTACGTGCAGCAACTTTTCTCGGAGGACATCCGATCGCAGGCAAAGAGCAGCGCGGCGCGGAAGCGGCCGAAACCGATCTGTTCCGCAACCGGCCGTATGTGCTGACGCCGAGCGGCGCGGAAACATCTGCCTCTCGCGGCTTCCGCTCCTGGCTCGAACGAATAGGCGCGCACATCATCGACATGTCCGCCGAACAGCATGATCAAACCGTCGCGTTCACTTCACATCTGCCCCAATTGCTTTCCACAGCCCTCGCGGCCACACTCGCGAAGCAACCCAATGCGTATATACCTCTTGTATTCGGCGCGGGGCTGATCGATATGACACGTCTCGCGCTCAGCTCTCCCGATCTCTGGAACAGCATTATCGCGACCAATTGCGCCGAAATTCATCGTGCGCTCGATTCGATTATGCAGTCTTTAGCCGCGCTTAAAAACGATCTCAGCGCCAGTGCTTTAGGAAATATTTTCGCTTCGGGAGCAGAGTTCGCGGCGCAGCTACGTGCGATACATTCCACTGAAATTCCGCCCGCGAACTGAGATGTCACCCGCCCTGGAAGTTTTCCTTATAAGCGCATATAATCGGATAAACGCTCAGGAGCTAATACAGTGACCTCTCTCGCATCCGTTGTACGGGGCGCGTTGTCATCTATGCCCGAAGCGAGCCGTCTGGCTTCGCTTCGCCGTTCAACGTCCCTCTTTTCTCAGGATCAGGCCGCGGATTCGGTTTATTACATCGACGATGGCCTGGTAAAGCTGACGCGCACCAACGATCGGGGCGGCCGCATCATCCTTGCAATCTGCGGTCCTGGACACCTGATCGGAGAAGAGGCCCTGAGCGAAGAAGCGCCGCATTACTATAGCGAGGCGGAAGTCCTGAGCACTGCCAATCTCTTTCGAGTTCCGCGCGAAGTGTTGAACCATGCGGCCTCGCAATCGCCGGAGCTGAGCAGCGCTCTGATTAGCTATCTGCTGCAGCGCAAAAGCCTGCTCGCGATGAAAGTCGAATTGCTTTGTTTGCACGATGTGGAATACCGCATTCTCTATTACCTGGCGGAACTCTCCGCGCTGGTAAAGCCCACCGACGACAGTGAAGGTTATCAGGTTCCCATCACGCAGCTCGAGCTTGCAGACTTGATCGGCGCTACTCGCGAGACCACATCGACCACTTTGAATCAACTCGAGCGCCGCGGCTTAGTGAAGCTCTCGCGCCGTCTGCTCACGATCCCGTCTCCGGTGACCTTGCGAAATGCCGCCACGGCGCGAGGAGCCCAGGAAAACGGCGCGGCCGTTGGTCCTGCTTAAAACCGATTTACTCTGCGTGTTTTACGTGTGCGGTGGCCGCTATTTAGTATTCCTATCGGTACTCACAGGACTCCAGGCGTCGGCGGATTAACGCAATGGTTTCAATGTTTTCCCTTGATAGAATGTAACTGATCTGCTACAGTGTATTGCAGATTTTTCGATGCAAGCTGGTTGTGTTCCTGCGAGCCCATTCGTGACCTAAGGGCTCAAAACTCTTGGATCTCGCATTCGGGTAAACCGGGCATCCATCCCGCATCTATTTACAGGAGATTAGAAGTGAGAGAAAAAGGTGTTGTGAAATGGTTTAACGCCGCTAAGGGCTATGGATTTATCCAGCGCTCCAACGGCGATGATGTGTTCGTACACTTCTCAGCCATTCAGATGAACGGGTACAGAACCCTCGAGGAGGGCTCGGAGGTGGAGTTCGAGGTCAAGCGGGGTCCGAAAGGCCTCCAGGCTGAGAACGTGGGCCGGCCGTAAGGTACAAACCAGCACAAATTGGACCGCCGTTCGTGGTACACGACGGCGGTCTTTCTGTTTTTGAAGAGCCCTCAGCGGTGTTTTTGAAGAGCCCTCAGCAACCTTGTGCGCGCGCTGTGAGTCCATGGAGCGGCAAAGGCAATGCACTACCGGAAACTGGGAACCACAGAGGCTGAGGTCAGTGAAATCGGATATGGGGCGTGGGGTATCGGAGGCAATCAATGGCAGGGCGGCAACGACGAAGAGTCCATGCGAGCCCTCCGGCGAGGCTTCGAACTCGGGATCAATTTCGTCGATACCGCGCTCGCATATGGCGAGGGCCATAGCGAGCAATTGGTCGGCAAGGCGGTTCGAGAAGCGTACCATCGCGTTTGGTTTGCCACCAAAATCCCCCCTAAAAACCGCGTCTGGCCCGCTTCTCCCTCAACCGATATATCGGAAGTTTTCCCCTTCGACTACATCCTCGAATCAACTGACCAGAGCCTTAAGAACTTAGGCGTCGAGCAGATTTATCTACAGCAGTTTCACGTCTGGACAGACGCCTGGGTTGACAGAGAGGAATGGCGCCGCGCCATCGAAATCCTGAGGACCAGCGGAAAGGTGCGCTATTTCGGCGTCTCCGTTTCCGAGCATGACCCGGACTCGGCGATCCAAGCCGTGAAAACAGGTTTGTTTACGGCCGTGCAAGTCATCTACAACATCTTCGATCAAAGCGCGTGCAACAACCTGCTTCCGCTCTGCCGTCAAACCAAAACCGGCGTGCTCGCGCGTGTTCCGTTAGATGAAGGCGCATTGACCGGAACGATTACGGAAGACACGCGGTTCGCGCCGGGCGATTTTCGCGCATCCTATTTTAGAGGCGATCGCAAGCGCCAGGTAGTGGAGCATGTCGAAGCGCTGAAGCGCGATCTGGCCGATTTTCCCGGTACCCTCGCCCAACTCGCATTACGATTTTGCCTGTCGAATAAAGCCATCACCACGGTCATTCCCGGGATGCGGCGCGTCGAAACGGTGGAGAGCAGTTGCCGAGCCGCAGCCGCCGGCATGCTCGACGACAAGACGCTCGCGATTTTGAAGCGGCACGCCTGGAACCGCAATTTCTACGAATAACTGCGACCGAAACTCTACAGGCCTTCAACCCGCAGCCCCTCGATTCTCGCGCGAAATCGAAATCGGAAGCGATGAAGCGCTACGGGGAAATGCTTCTCGCTCCACTGACGCGTCCGAGATAAACGAACAAAGTTCTTGCTGGCCGGCTGCACCTTCGATAACCACATTACCGACAGACTTCCCGATTCGGAAAGTAACATCGCGGGGCGGCGGAGTTTCTCAACAGAATGGGTCTTTATGCAACGTCATTCGTGAATGCTCGGAGGTAAGCTCGCATTTCATCCCGCACGCGCCGGAACACCGCAAGCCTTTCCTGCTTAGACCCGGCTGCCGCCGCAGGGTCTTCAAAGTCGTGGTGAAGCTTTTTCGCGCTCCCGAAGAACACTGGGCAGGTCTCGCGGGCATTGTCGCAGACGGTAATCACGTAATCAAACTCTCGACCCGCAAATTCATCGACATGCTTGGAGCGGTGCCCGGTAATATCAATCTTCACCTCACGCATGACCGCAATTGCTTCCGGGCGCACGAAACCCGGTTCTGTGCCCGCGCTTTCCACATCAAATTTCTCTGCGGCATCATGTCGCAGCAGCCCTTCCGCCATCTGGCTTCGTGCTGAATTTCCGGTGCAGAGTATCAGTACCCGTTTTTTATTGCTCATACAACTGCGTTTTGTTCGGACGAACGAGAGACGACGAGAGCCCCGGCGTCTTTGGGCAGCGACGGTACCAGCCAGCGAAACAGGGCCGTTGCCACCGCGGCGCCCACCAGTTGCGCCACGATAAAACCCGGAGCGTCAGCCGGTCTGATGCCCGCGAAGGTATCGCTTGCCGACCGTGCGAGGGTAACGGCAGGATTCGCGAAGGATGTTGACGCGGTGAACCAATACGCCCCGGTGATGTAAGCGCCGACTGCAAACGGCACAGCCGATGAGCGCAGCCGTGCACAGCCCCAAATCACGCAGAGCAGCCCGAAGGTAGCGACGAACTCACTAAACATTTGCGCCCCGCCGGACCTGACATGACGAGAGGCGCTGAATACCGCCTCACCAAACATCAGATGTGCCGCCGCAACTCCTGCGAAAGCACCCACGAGTTGCGCGGTCAAGTATCCCGGCACTTCCCGCCATGCCAGTCCACCTTGCGAGGCGTCAGCCAATGTCACAGCGGGGTTGAAATGCGCCCCAGAAATTGGCCCGAATGTCAGGATGAGCGTGGCCAGCATCGCGCCGGTTGCAAGCGTGTTAGCGAGAAGCGCGATAGCCACGTTTCCCCCGGCCAGTCGTTCGCCCATAATACCGGAACCGACGACTGCGGCCAGCAGAAACGCCGTGCCGACCGCTTCAGCAGCAATGCGTCGCGCCTCAGTCATCCGTAGCAGCCGGGAGCTCAGCAGTTTGCGGGCTTGCTGGCGCGAATAAAGGCGCTCATAAATTGGCCTTGCACCTGTGGCGCAATCGCGTCCACATCGACGCCCTGCCCACTTAGAAACGTGCGGGCGTCCTCTATGTCGTATATGCGAGTGGCTTCGATGTCGATATTCTCAAAGCCAGCCTCGGCGAGCTTCGCAACGTACTCGGAATCCCGCAGGGCACCGGCTATGCAACCGACCCATAGCAACATGTTTTGCCGCACGTCCGCCGGTACATCCCCGCGTGTCACCACATCCGACACCGCGAAACGCCCGCCCGGCTTCAGCACACGGAAGGCTTCACGCAAGACGCGTTCCTTGTCGCCGGACAAATTGATAACGCAATTGCTGATAATTACGTCCACCGAGCTGTCAGGCAGCGGAATGTTTTCGATTTCGCCCTTGAGAAATTCGACGTTTTCAACACCGGCCTTGCGCTGATTTTCACGAGCGAGGTCGAGCATCTCATCGGTCATATCCAGGCCGTACGCTCTGCCCGAAGGCCCGACGCGCCGCGCCGACAGCAGCACGTCAATGCCGCCACCCGAGCCGAGATCGAGAACGATTTCTCCCGGATTCAGTCGCGCGAGCGCGGTGGGATTGCCGCAGCCGAGTGACGCCGCCACCGCTTCCTGAGGCAACTCCCCCGTTTGCGCGCCATTGTAGAGGTTTGAGGTAATCGGATCGCAGCAGCCGGCAAGCGCCGCCGAGCCCCCGCAGCACGAAGTGCCGCCGGCGTTCACGCGCAGCGCGGCCTGCCCGTATTTCTCCTTTACTACTTCCTTGAGTTCCATTGATCGCCCTTTCGTAATTTCAGCGGCAAATCCGAACGATGGCCTGTGGCTCTATCGCCTTATTACGCGTACAGCATTCGGCATACAGAAACCCAAGAAGCTCTTGCAAAGCGTCGCTGTTTGCCGAATACCAAAGATAGGTTCCGTCACGTCTTACTTTCACCAAATCCTCATTTTTCAGTTTTTCGAGATGATGCGAGAGCGTGGACGCCGGGATGCCTAACTCCGCCCCGATGTCGCTGACGATCATGCCGTCAGGATGAGCGGAGAGCAGCACGCGCACAATGCGCAGACGCGGACCGGTCCCCATAGCGGAGAACATATCCGCAAAGCGGGTGATTTCTTCCTCGGTTGGCTTTGCCGCCATGATTTTATAATTCTACATCTATGGAAGCGTAGTTGCAACTCCAGTTCACGCGATGCGGCAAATCATGTGGCACCACAGCAGACGAGGCGCCGCTCTATTATTCGATGGGCGGTTTCTCGGTTTGCAGCATCCTGGGCTGCTCTCTCATTCACGCCGTCGGCCCCCCGGCTACTTTGCCTGGGATTGCTGATGGCTGGAGCGCTTTGGTTGGCCACGCTCTTGATCCTGCTTGGCCCGCAGCCCTTCTGCCCGTTGATAATCGGCAATCGTTCCTTGTGCCCAAAGCCCAGGAACAAGCAAGATACTGCAAATCGCGAGAGCGCGGGAGAGCATGGGTTTCGTGTACACGATATTATGTGCACTGCTGATCAGTAGGCAGTACGAACTCGTATCACGCGAGAGCGTAATTGAAAGCCGCGCGAGCGTGGACGGCGGTTGTGTTCAGATACTGAACGCCGTCGAGTTCAAAGCAAGGGCATGACTTGTGTTGCGGAAAAGCCAACGGCAGCTCGGTGCAAGCAACGCAAACCAGCGGCTGCGGCCCAGGTTGCCCTTGCGTGCATATTTTCGCGATAAGAGAGAGCTGCTCGGCGGCACCGGCCGCTTGGCTCATTTGCAGATCCTCAATCAATTGGACGATCTTCATGCGCACGGTTTGGTCACCAGGACCGGCGGCGTCGATCCCGTGCTTTAAGAAAACTTCGCGAAATCGCTGCGAGCTCATCGTCAGAGCCGTCCCGAATATCAGAACGCGTTTGGCGCCGAAGCGAGCGGCTTCCGCCGCGGCCACCTCGAAGAGATCCAGCACCGGAATGCCGACGCCGCGCACGATCGAATCAAAGCGATGGTGAGGAGTGTTGCTCGCGATCAGCGCGAAATCGGCGGCTGCCGCTTCCAGCCGCTGGAGGGCGGCGCGGTGATAGTCGTCGAATCGCGTCCAGGATTCTTCGTCGCCCTCGACGCCAAGATAAGAAACAGCCTTCCAGAGGTCGAGCGATTCGATGGTCATCTCGGGGAAGAAAGGCGCGCCTGCCACGCCGCTCGCGAGCTGGCGCTCTTCGCTGAGCCGGCAAATTTCCGTGTAGTATTCCACCGTTGATGGCCAACCAACTCCTCCAACGATGCCGAGCTTCTTGATGTGGCTAGGAATGCAACTGGGCCAGCAAAGCTCGATCATGTAAGTTTCGTCGAGCGCGCGGGCAGCTCGAAAGTTCCGTCCACTACCTCGACGAAATTTCTCTCCTCACGCAGAATGAAGCGCTCCGCCTGAGCCCCCTGGAAATTTTCGCGCGCATCCGGATCGGATTTGAGGCGCTCCTTGTAGCGCTCGTAGGAGGCAAGGCTATCGAATGCAATCAGGCCCCAGGCAATATCGTTCGTGCCTTCATATGGAAGAAAGTAGCCGACTAGGTGGCCTCCGCAGCGTGGGATGATGCGGCCCCAGTTTTCGGCATACTTCTTGAAAGCGTCTCGCTGAAATGGGTCGATCTGATATCGGATGACACAGGTAATGATCATGAATGTTCTCCTCGAAGGCGAGAGCGCGCGAGCGTTGAGCGCAAAGCAAGCGAGCATCGCCGCGCCCGCGCCCAGGGCTTCACGCCGGTCTATTTCCACTTCGGCAGCCCCCGCGCATGCTTCAATGTACAGCTTGCTATGCAGCCATGCTTCGTTTAAGATCAAACTATGGATGTACAAACGGCTGCGGACGATGGAGCTTCGAGAATCGCGCTGGCGATTGGGGAGCCGGCACGGACTCGCATGCTGTACCAGTTAATGGACGATCGGGCGCGGACGAGCACCGAGCTGGCGGCTGCAGCCGATGTGAGCCCGTCGACTGCAAGCGTGCATTTGAGCCGGTTGAAAGCCGAGGGGCTGGTGAAGGTGCGGGCACAAGGCAAGCACCGCTACTACACGCTCGCGGGCAACGACGTGGCCGAGGCGCTGGAGGCTTTAAGCGTCCTGGCAGGAGGGCGCCGTCAGAAATTCGAACCGCACACGCCGCACCGCCTCCGTGCGGCCCGCACCTGCTATGACCACCTGGCGGGCACATTGGGCGTGGTGCTGCACGACCGGCTCAGGTCTTGGGGATGCCTCTCGGGGAGCGTGGAGGACTCTTACGATCTAACGCGGAAAGGGAGCGAGTTGTTCGAGAGCTTGGGCGTAAACGTCGAAGTTATGAGAGCGCTTCGGCGGCGGTTCGCCTTCGCGTGCCTCGATTGGAGCGAGCGGCGTTCGCATCTGGGCGGAGCGGCGGGAGCGGCGCTGCTGGAGATCGCGTTGAAGCGCCGCTGGGTGACGCAGGATTTGGACAGTCGAGCACTTACCGTCACCCGCCACGGCCAACGGGAGCTGCTCGCGCGATTTGGTATCGATGTTCGCACCTGCAGCTAGTCGCAGCCAACTTCTACGATGCGTGCGCTCTGTAAGTGGCCCACCAGACTCGTTCGCCTTACCAAACTCTGCACGCATTCGCGCGCATCATCGGTTGACCGGTGCGGCAGCCGAATGCTTCCCCGAACTGCGGCAGGTTCGCAACAACGCCGTTGATTCGGAACTCATCGGGCGAATGCGGGTCGATAGTCGCGTGCATGCGCCGGCTCTCGATGCGCTCGTCGCCGCAAGCCCATTGCGCCATTCCGACGAAAAACCGCTTATCCGAAGTTAGCCCGGCCGCAGGCTCGAAATTCTGCCCTTCCGTCGCATGCTTCCACGCGATGTAGGCGAGCAGCGTTCCTCCCAAGTCCGCCACGTCTTCTCCCAGAGTCAAGCTGCTGTTGATGTGGATATCATCGACCGCAATGTACTGCCCGTATTGCGTGCGCACGCAGTTGACGCGATCTTCGAATTTCTTGGCGTCTTCCGGTGTCCACCAGTCGCGCAAATTGCCTTTCGCGTCAAACTGCCTGCCCTCATCGTCGAAGCCGTGCGTCAGCTCGTGGCCGATGGTCGCGCCCGTGTTGCCGTAATTCGGAGCGGCATCCATCTTCGGATCGAACAGCGGCGGCTGCAGCACCCCCGCCGGAAAATTGATATCGTTCGTCTGCGGATCGTAATAGGCGTTCACCGTCGGCGGAGACATGAACCATTCGCTGCGATCCACCGGCTTGCCGATCTTTTCCAGATTCCGGTGCTCTTCAAAATGGAGCGCCTGCGTCACATCCGCCAGGTAGTCGTCCGGCGTGATCTGCACGGAGCTGTAGTCGCGCCATTTATCCGGATAGCCGATCTTGTTGACGATGGCGTGCAGTTTTTCGAGCGCCTGCTGCTTGGTGGTCTCGCTCATCCAGTTGAGGTCCTTGATGTCGCGTCCCATCTCGGCTTCGATTTCAAGCGTCATCTTCAGCGCGTCCTCTTTGGTTTTGGGTGAGAAGGTCCTCTCGACGAACACCTGCCCAAGCGCCTCGCCCATGCTTCGATCGATCAATCTCGTGCAGCGCTTCCAACGCGGCGGCATTTGCTTTACCCCTTGCAGATAGGCGCTATAGAAATCGAAATTTTCCTGTACGAAGTTCGAAGAGAGATATGGCGCCTGCGCGTGCACCAGGTGCCATCGCAAATACGCTCTCCACGCCGCAACATTCTGCTTGGTCAATTGCTTTTGCAAGTCGTCGTAAAACTTCGGCTCCGTCACGTTCACCACCTGAAACTCCGGCGCGCCGATGGTATCCAGATATTTTTCCCAATCGAATGCGGGCGTCGCGTGCAGCAGCTCTTCGCGCGACATCTTGTGCTTCAGGTTGTAAGGATTGCGCTTCTGCACCCGGGTGAGAGATGCTGTCGCAAGTGCCGTCTCAATGTTCATCACAGATTGCGCGTCCGCCTGCGCATCCGGCGACGATTCGCCCAGGAGCACCAGCATGCGCGCGACATGCTGCACGTAACGTTGCCGGATCTCTTGCGATTTCGCGTCCGTTTTCGTGTAATAATCGCGATCCGGCAATCCCAATCCACCCGCCCGCGCGAACGCAATCATGCGCGAGGAGTCGTCGAAATCCTGCTCGGCCCCGAAATCGAAAAGCACAGTGGCGTCGACGCCCGAATTATGCTCCTGCCCGACATAATCTGCGATGTCTTCGACCGATTTCAGCCGAGCGATCGCAGCGAGCCTGGGCTGTATCGGTTTATCGCCCGCGCGCTCGACCGCGCTTTCGTCCATGCAGGCGTGGAAGAAATCACCGATCTTCTGCTCGTTCGGAGTTCGTGTGGCGCTCGCGTGCGAAGCCTGCCCGAGAATGCCCCACAGATAGCGCTGGTTTTCGTTCGAGAGCTTCGAATACACATCCCAGCGGGCTTGATCCGGTGGAATGGGGTTCAGCTTGTTCCAGTTCCCACAGGCATATTTATAAAAGTCCGTGCACGGGTCCGCGGACTTGTCCATGAATTCCGTATCCAGGCTGGGCGTGTAAGGCAGTGATGTGAGCGGAGTCTCTTGCGCGTGAAGCAGCGCAGCAGACGCAAGGAGGATGCATGGAAGCGAAAAACGCATGCTTCCGATTGTGCCAGATTCGTTGCGCAGCGCGATCATACCATCGCTGTTCGATGTGGATGATCAGCCTTAGGCTTATCGGCTCGGTCGGAAAGCCGGCACACCGAGCCGCCACAGCAGAAAGCTCATCTCGTCGGCACTCTGCTCGTATCTCTGTTGCGTGGTGCCGCCCATTTCTCCGTGGCCACCGGCAAAATCCACGCGCAACAAAACCGGCCTGCCGCTTGAGGTGGACGCCTGCAGGCGTGCTGCCATCTTTCCGATCTCCCATGGAGAGACACGCGGATCATTGATACCGGTTTCCAAAAGTACCGCCGGGTACGCGGTCTTATCCTCCACATGATCGTAGGCGCTCATGGCGTACAACGCTTTGAACCCCTCGTCCGTCTTCGTAGTGCCGAATTCCGGAATGTTGGTTTCGCCGTTTTGGCTGGTTTCGGAACGCAGCGTATCCGACATACCGACTTTATCGATAGCCGCACTGAAAAGATCGGGCCGTTTGGTGATCGCGCGCCCAATCAGGATGCCGCCCGCACTGACGCCTTCCCCAGCCAGCCGTGCCGGCGAAGTGTATCCATTCTCGATCAGATACTGCGCGCAGGCGATGAAATCCCTCCAAGTGTTCGGTTTGGTTGCCATCTTACCGGCCGCGTGCCATTCTTCTCCATACTCTCCCCCGCCTCTCACGTGGCAAACCGAATAACTTCCTCCGCCGTTTTGGAACCAGGCAAGTAGCATCGGATCGTAATATGGCTCGAAGACATAGCCATAAGCCCCGTATCCCGTCAGCCAAGTTGGATTCGATCCATCCCGCTTTATGCCTTTTCGATAAACAATCGAGAGCGGCACGAGCGTTCCGTCATAGCTTTTCGCCTTCACCTCCACGGATTCGATGTCCTCGGGGTTGTCGTAGGGACCAGCGGGCTGAAGCTTGGTGTCCGTGACTTGCTTGGTCGCAGGATCGTATTGATACACCCGTAACGCCTTCGTCCACGAACTCAGGGAGAACAACGCCCCGGGGACTCGTGGGTCCGTATCGACCCAAACGGACCCTTCAAACGGCAATGCGATGCGTTCCGGCTGAGGGTCGCGGCCATATGCCACGCGCAGGACTCGGCCGATACCGCCATCCAGCAGTTGCACGTAAAGCGCATCCTCGGCGCCTCGGATTCCTTGAATCACCGCGTCCCCCGCAGGAACGACAACCTGCGCCGACTCGAGATCCGGGTGACGCGCATCCAGGAGCACCACCCTGTAGCGCGGGGCGTCTTTATAAGTCAATGCGTACAAATCGTCTCCGTGGACCACCACGCTCGTGACGCCGTCTTCCATCCCGGCTACTTTGGTCCACGGCGTGTTGGCTTGTCCGATAGTGCTTGCCGGGGCGATATAGTAAGCGCTGTTCGGAGTCACACTGCCGTTCACTCGACCAAGGGCCCAATTGGACCCGTGTGGTATTTCGATTGACGAAATCTCGCTTGGGTCCACATGGATGGACGGCACGACACCATGGCCGAACACCGGCTTGTCCTTGCTTGCATCAGTTCCTAGGACATGCAGATAGTCGCGGAACTTCTGCCTCACTTCCGACTCTGGCGCCCCGGCCGGCAATTGTTGAATGTGGCCGTAAACAAACGAGTGGTCGCCGGGCAACCACGACGCATCCCACGCTTCTGCTCCGATACGCGTGATAACGTCTCCCGTTTCGCGGCCCGTCTGCATATCGAATACGTGCAACTCTCCGTCCAGCTCGGAGCCCCCTGGAATGATGCAAACCGCCAGATACTTACTGTCGTACGATAGAGCAGACCCCCAGATGGTGTTTTTCCCTTTTATCTGAGCAGCGGGAGCGAGTGTCACTTTCTCGGGATCGACCAGCAGCGTGTCCTGCCCGTCGAGTCCGTTCCGTTTGTATATCTTGAACACGTTCTCGCCAGGCATTTCTTTGAATACCAAGTACATGCCGCCCGGCAGCCTTGTCGGTTCGACTCGCGGAACCGTTTGATCCAGCTCCTTGATTCGCGCCAGCAGACGATCGCGCCCGGGAATTCGTGCCAGCACCGAACGCGTATAGTCGTCCTGCGTCTTGAACCAGGACTGCACGGCGGCATCGTCCAGCTTTTCCATATATCGATACGGGTCGGACACTTTGATTCCGTGATAATCGTCGATAACCGGCTTCACTGGCGCGACCGGCGGTCTTCGCGTCGCGCTTGCCTCCGGCGTTTGGGCGTTAATGCGAAACGTAGGAATCGCTGCGCCGAAGGTGAAAACTGCAAGTAGGGCAAGTCGCATGAGTCTCAGTGTTCGGTTGAGAGTTAGGACGCAGCATATCACCTTTTCGCGCTTCAGTTATGTCCTATTACTCGTACCGCAAGGCAATCATGGGGTCGATCTTCGAAGCGCGGCGCGCCGGCAGATACGTCGCAAGCGCAGCTGAGAGCGCAGTCACCACCGCAGCCGAGAGCGTGCTGATCGGATCGAACGGCGACAAATCGAAAAGCGCGTTGCTCAAAAGACTTGCAAACGCCACCGAGGCGCAAAAGCCGATCACGAGGCCCGCCGCCACAAGGCGGAAGGTTTCACCTAGCACCATGCGCATGACAAGCGGCCTGCCTGCGCCCAACGCCATTCGTATACCGATTTCGGTGGTGCGGCGGACGGTCAAATAGGACATGACGCCATACAGCCCTATTGCCGCAAGCAGCGCCGCCAGCAATCCAAAGAAGCCCGACAGCTTCGCGACCGCCCGCTCTTGCTGCAGATCGTCGTTAATGAGATCGTCCGCCGTTTTGAGATCGAGAATCGGCAGCCTGGGATCGACATCCTTGACTGCTCGCCGCACCGATTCGATCATCCGCGAAGATGGAACGCGAGTGCGCACTTCGAGGTTCAGCGCATCAACCGGATCGTCCGCCTGGTGCTGCAAAATCGGAGTGTAATAACGGCGCGGAGCAGCTTCGCGTATTTTGCTTTGCTTCACGTCTCGAACAACGCCGACGATCGTAATCGGCGCGCCCAACTTGCCGTCCGGATTGATGTCAAAGATGTGCTTACCGATCGGATCTCGATGCGCAAAATAGAACTCCGCCATCTTTTCGTTGATTACTGCGATTCGCGGAGCATTCGCCCTGTCCTGAGGCCCAATCCCGCGTCCCGAGATGATCCGCGTCTCGACCGTGTGAAAGTAATCCGGTGCAACCCGGTCAGATGAGTCAGTTTTCTCTGCCAGAGAGTGCGCTACGAATCCCTCCAGCGCAATGTTGTCGTTTGAATCCGTGCCGCTGAACAGGCCATTTTCAGAAGCGCTGGCCGATTCGACGCCCGGAACCTGGCGCAGTCTTTCGAGCAATGCCAAGGTGAGCGAATTGATACGCGCATCTGTGTATCCGGCGGTCTGGAAATCGAGTTCGGCGACGATCAGACTGTGGCGCGCATAGCCGACATGCTGCGCCTCGAGATTTTCGAGCGTGCGGATAAGCAACGCCGCACTCACCAACAGAACCAGTGAAAACACCATCTGCAGAACGGCCAGCGCTTTGCCGAAGCCTTTGGCGAATGCGCTGGGTTGCGCTTTGTTTTCACGCAGCGCCGTGATCAGGTCGAGGCGCCGGGTTTGCAGTGCCGGCGCCAGGCCAAACAGCAAGCCCGATACAACCGCTACTCCCGCCGTGAAAAGCAGCACCGTTCCGTCAAGATGAACGTTCAGCGGCAGTGGCCCGCCTTCATAAACGATTCGCAGCAGCAGCCGGCTGCCCCAATTCGCCAGGACGAGCCCCAGCGCCGCGCCGGTCATTGATATGAAAAGACTTTCTGTCAGCAGCTGGCGAACTAACCTCGATTGACCCGCGCCGACAGCAAGCCGCAGGCTCATTTCCCTGCCCCGCGCGGCGGCGCGCGCAAGCTGCAGATTCGCGACGTTCCCGCAGCAGATGAGCAGTAGCAACGCGACGATGCCCATCAGAATCATGAGCGGCCGTCCGAAATCGCGCCGCATGCGTGAGAATCCCTTCGCTCCCGGCGTCACCCCAATGGGTTTGCTGACCAGATCCCGCAAATCTTCGGCGGACTCCTTGCTTTGGTATAGCTCTTTAAATAACCGATGCCCCAGCACCTGGACGGAAGCTTTCGCTTGCGCGAGCGACACGCCTGGCTTTACACGCCCCATGAGAACGATCCAGCTCACAGACCGATTCTTTAGATAATCGTGCCCCGGATTCGCCTGCGCCTGCATCGTGATGGGAAACCAGATGTCCGTCGGCACACCGATAATGTCGCCCGAAAAATCAGGTGGCATCACGCCAATCACCGTGAACGCAGAGCCATTCACAATCAGCTTCTGACCAACTGCACTCTTGCTCCCTCCGAAATTGCGCTGCGCGAATCCATCGCTGATCACTGCCACGGGCGCCGTTCCCGGGTCCCGCACTTCGTGTTCGGTGAATTCGCGGCCTGCGAAAGGATGCACGCCCAAAACCGAGAAAGAATTCCCGCTGACGAAGCGCCCATGGATGCTCTCTTCTTCCGTGCCAAGCCGCATACCGCTGGCGAGAGAAACGTCCAGATGCCCGCAGCGGCCGTTGGCGTAAATATCGGTGAATACCTGCTGCTCTTGCCGGAATCGCTCGAAAAAGGGGTAGGAGAAAATATCGGCGCGTCCGCCGCCTTCGCTCAAACCGCCGGTACGCGTCGGATCGCCCACGATCGCCAGTTGCTCGGGATCGCGGACCGCAAGACTCTTCAGCATTACCGAATCGATCAGGCTGAAAATTGCGGTGTTCACTCCGATGCCAAGGGCGATCGAGAGGATCGCGATCGCCGCAAAGCCGGGACTCTTGCGCAGTACGCGAACCGTGTAACGCAGGTCTTGAAACAGCCGCTCGAGCGTGCCGCCGCTCCACATTTCTCGGGTCACTTCCTTTACCAGCGTCGGGTTGCCGAACTCGCGGCGCGCCGAGCTGGCCGCGTCTTCCGGGCTTTCCCCGCGCTCGATCCGGTCTCGCATTGCCAGTTCAAAGTGCGCCCGAACCTCTTGATCGAGCTCGCGATCACGGCGCCTGCGGAGGAAATTCATAATGTCATCCCTCGCTTTGTGCCGGATTCAGCACGCCGGAGATAGCCTGGACCAATTGGCTCCAGCGGTCGCGCTCAGACGACAGTTGTTTCTTGCCCGCCGATGTCAGCCGGTAATACTTCGCCCGTTGCCCGGCCTCTGTCTGTTTCCAATCGGATTTCACCCAGCCTTGCCGCTCAAGCCGATGCAAAGCTGGATATAGCGAGCCGGTTTCCACTCGCAGCAAATCGCCGGACGTGGCGCGAATCGCGTTCGCGATTCCGTAACCATGCTGCGCTCCCCATTGCAAGGTCTGAAGGATCAGCATGTCGAGCGTACCCTGCAAAAGCTCGATCCGATTCTGATATTTTTCTCCTGGCATTTAGGCTGTAGACATTCTACCGCTGAACACGTAGAGCGTCTACGGCTTCTTTTCCAGTGGCGATGAGTGCCGGAGTATAGGAGTATGTTGAATTTTGCAGAACGCCTTGCCGATGGACAAAGCCGGCGAAGAATTTGATTGCGGTTCGGCCTGCAACGAGCCCCAGTACAACTCCATGAAGTGAAATCCCGCGGATCTGGACTTCGGATCATTCATTCAACTGATCCTGTATGTCTGCTGAACCTGTAGTGTTCCTTTCCATTACTCCATTGATCCCGACCGGCGGCACTTTGACAGACGCTCTCGCGTTTTTCAATCAATTCATGGGATTTACGACCATTTGGGAGGGCGGCGGAATGGCTGGAATGAAGCGGCAGTCGATTTGCTTCAACTTGATCGAAATCCAGAATGAAATCTGGGCCAAGAACGCGAGCTTCAGAGTTGGGATTTCCAATCTCGACGCGTTATACGACGAGTATCGAGTCATTCCGGCCCTAGTCGGAGCGCTTGAGATGAAACCGTGGGGCCGCCGCGAGTTTCATATGATCATTCCTTCCGGAGTTTGTCTTCAGTTTTACGAGGTGGCCCACTGATTGTCAATTGGAGCTTGTAAGTGTTTTTGAACCGGGCGTTGCTTCCGCTCCAGCCGCTATTGGGCCGGCGCGGCTTTCGGTGCCACGTGTGTCAAGACGACGCGACGGACAAACTTGACTGCTTTGTGGTCCAGAATTTGCGAGATGACGTTGTCTGGAACCGGTTCGTCCGTTTCGATGATCGAGATAGCGATCAAGGGCTTGCGGGAATGATTGGCGTCTTGACGGCCGAGCGCAAAATTCGCGATGTTGATCTGGTTTTTGCCGAGAATGTTTCCGAAATAGCCGATTACACCCGGCACGTCTTCATTTTTCGAATAAAGAAGATTACCATCGAGGGTTGCTTCGCAGGAGATGTTTTCTACCTGCAGCAAGCGCGGCTTGCCTAAAACCATTGCGCCAAGCGCGGACACAGAACCGGCTTCGGATTCGATCTCCAAGCGGATTGAGTCCATGTGCGAGTGACCGGGCTCGCGTTGCTCGACGACACGGAACCCACGGTGCGTGGCGATTTGCATGGCGTTAACGAGATTCGCGCGGTGCTCGAGGGAACGTGTTAGGACCCCGGCCAATCCGGCATTGCGAAGAATCTGAGTGTTGTTATCCGCGAGGCGGCCGTAGTATTCAAAGCGGATGGTATGGGGATTGCCGCGCGCGATATGGCCGAGAAAGAGACCGAGGCGCTCGGCCAGATCGACGTAGGGACCGAGCGTGCGGTACTGTTCGGCCGTAAGCGCGGGCATGTTGACCGCATTGAGAGCGACACCATTCAGCAGGTAATCAATGAGCTGCTCGACGATGCGAACGCCGACAATTTCCTGCGCCTCTTCAGTGGAGCCGGCGATGTGAGGAGTAGCCACAATGGGCTCGAGCTTGAGAAGTGAAGTATCGCCCGGCGGCTCAGTTTCAAACACGTCGAGGGCCGCGCCCGCGACGTGGCCGGATTCGATGGATTGCTGCAGGGCTTGCACGTCGACCAGTTCGCCACGCGCGCAGTTGACGATACGGACGCCAGGTTTCATCTGCGCGAAGGCTTCCCCGTTGAGCATGTGATCGGTTTCGGGCGTGAGGGCGACGTGGAGGGTGATGTAGTCGCTTTGGGCGTAGAGGTCGCGCAAGGACACGATCTCGACGCCGATGTCGCGGGCGGTTTGGGAACTGACGTAGGGATCATGGCCGAGGATGCGCATCTCGAAGGGCTTGGCGCGCTTGACGACTTCGCGGCCGATGCTTCCAAGACCGATGATGCCGAGGGTCTTACCGCGCAGTTCATTGCCGAGGAACTTTTTCTTCTCCCATTTGCCGTTCTTGGTGGAGGCGCTGGCTTGCGGAACGGAGCGCGCCATCGAGAGCATAAGCGCGAGCGTATGTTCGGCGACCGAGACTGAGTTGCCTCCAGGAGTGTTCATCACGAGCACGCCGGCATCGGTGGCGGCGGCAAGATCGACGTTATCCACGCCGACCCCTGCGCGTCCGACAATCTTCAATCTAGGCGCCTGAGCGAGCACGTCTTTGGTGACTTTGACAGCGCTTCGGACGATGAGAGCGTCCGAATCGGCAAGATGCTGCGAATACGTCTTGGCATCGGCAACAACGACGTTCCAACCGGGCTGGGCGCGGAGCATTTCGATGCCTGCCGCGGCGAGCGGTTCCGCTACGAGAATTTTCATGCGCTGGCAGCTCTAGGCGAGCACAACTTCCTTTGCGAGCGCGATGTCAGCGTATACATTCTGCACGGCTGAGACGCCGGAGCCGAAGCGCACGGGCTGGCCTTGAGCAGCGAGGATGATTTCAAGCTCGGCGATGATGGCGAACAGGTCATGGAAATCGAAATAGCCGAGGTGGGCGAGCCGGAAGATCTGGCCTTTCATGGAGCCTTGGCCGTTGGTGATGATGGCGTTGAAACGGGTCCGAAATTCCTTGACGATAACGCCGGAATCCATGCCGGCCGGAGGCCGGACGGCGGTGACGGATGATCCAGGCGAAGTAGAAAACAGCTCGAGCCCGAGTTCCGTCACAGCTTCACGAGTGGCTTTGGCAAGCAACTGCGCATTTGCGACGAGCTTGTCCATGCCGAGCGATCTGATGTATTTGAGCGTCTCGGCGAGAGCGAGCAGCAGCGAGGTGTTGGGGGTCCAGGCGGATTCGCCCGCGGCGGCGTTCTTCCTTTCGCGCTGAAGATCGAAATAATAGCGCGGAGAATTTGACGATTCAGCGAGCGTCCAAGCCTTCTGACTGATAGAGAGGAAGGCGATACCGGGCGGAATCATAAACGCTTTTTGCGATCCGCCGATGACGATATCGAGACCCCAGTCTTCGATTTCGAGCGGCATGGTGCCGATGCCGGTGATGGAGTCGACGACGAAGATGGCTTTGGTCCTCTTGACGGCAAGACCCATTGACTTGACGTCATGCTGGGTACCGGTGGACGTTTCCGATGCCTGGACGAAAACGCCTTTGAGGCTGGGATTTCGGGCAAGTGCCTGCTCGACGGCTTCGGGCTGAACTGCATCTCCGTACGGCGCAGTGAGCACGGTCGCCTTGAGGCCGAACACCTTGGCTATTTCCACCCAGCGCTCGCCGAATTTGCCGGCCGAGCAGACAAGCACTTCGTCACCTGGCGAAAAGAAATTTTGCGCGGAGGCTTCAAGCGCGCCGGTGCCAGACGCGACAAGCACGAGGACATCGTTCGAGGTGCCGAGCACGTGCTTCAAGTCCGCAAGAACCTGCTTGTACAGTTTGCGAAAATCTTCGGTCCGGTGATGGATGTCGGAACCCATCATCGCGTGCAGCGCAGCAGGTAAAAGAGGCGTTGGGCCAGGAGTCAAAAGACGCTGTTTTTTGATGTACATGGGAAACGAAGAAGGCTCGGAATTTCCGAGGAACTGCTAGGCAGTAAGAGTTCAGGATAACAGAGCATGCGGCCCGCTCCCGGGCCGCGCGAAGACGATCGAGTTAGTTATTGGTCGAAAACGTACCGCTAGTGGTCGAGGTCTGGCCGTTGGCCCCGATTGCGGTTACCTCTACCGTGTGGGGGCCATTGGCGAACTGCGTTGCGTCCACGCTGATATTCCAACCGACGTTCGGGCATCCCGGCGCCGTGCCGCTGCCGTTGGCCTTGCTGGCGCATGCGTCCGCGCGGTTTCCGCCGTAAGCAGCCGAGCCAACCGAAACCCCGTCGACCGCAACCTGGACGCTACTAATGGCGAGGTTCAGGTTCAGCGCCCAACCGCCAAAGTTGACTTCGCCGAAGTAAGGGCCGCCTTGCGAACTGGGCGAATCGATGGCGATGCGGAAGGCATTCGACGTGCTCCAATTGGCGACTGTGAAAACCCAATTGACGACACCATGGTCGCCATTGGATCCGATGACATCTACGCCGAGATAATGGATGCCGTCGGGGACCTTCGTCGTGTCGAGCGTATAAGACCAGCCCACATTGGGGCAGCCCGGAATGCCGGGCAGTCCAGCGCAGACGTCCGTTCTGGATATGCCGTACGTTGCATCCGCGTAGGGAACTCCATCGATGGAGATCGCGACGCTCGAGACGACTACATTTTTGTCGACTGCCCAACCGGAGAATTGTGCCAGGCCTTCATAAGGGTTGGTGTGGCTGGCGGGCTGCTCGATGGCAATGGTGATGGGACCCGCGTAAGAGTTAGATACCGAGAAAGTTTCGCCGACGGTGGCGTATTGGCCGGTACTCGAGAGCGCCTTGACCGCAAGCGTGTGAGTACCGTAGGTGAGCGTGGTGGTATCGAAGGAGAAGGTCCAGCCCACGTTCGGACAACCCGCAGGGCCAGCGAAGGCGGAACAGACATCTGGGCGCGAGACGCCATATTGCGCGGATCCACGCGCGATGTTATCAATCAGGATCTGGACAGAGGAGATGGAGCCGTTATCTGCCAGAGCCCAACCGGCAAATTGAGCAGTGCCGGCGAGGGTGGTGTTGAGTGAAGGCGTATCGATGTGCACATGCATCGGATTACTGCGAGTGATGTTCACAACCTTGAATGCGACGGTTTTCGTTGAGCTTTCACCAGCCGTGGTTGTGCCGATGACGCCAAGATAGTGCAAACCGTCCGCAAGCTGCGTAGTGTCGACCGCAAAGCCCCAGCCGACGTTCGGACACCCGGGATAGGTGAAGGATGCGCAGGCGTCGGGGCGACTGCCGCCATAAGCGGCATTGCCATAGTAGACGTTGTCGATCGTAATGCCGAGGCTTGAGATGTGGCCGTTCATATCGCCGGCCCAACCGCCAAAACTCGCGGTGCCGCTGTAAGGACCGCCTTGCGCGTTGGGAGTGCCGACGGAAATCGTCATCGGATTTGCAGACGTCCAATTCGCGACCGTAAATGTTGAACCCGCGGCGGAAATTTGGCCGTTGTTCGCAGTAGCGACTGCTTCGAGCGTGTGGGTGCCATTGGCAATCGTATTGGTGTCGATCAGAATGGACCAGCCCACGTTGGGACAGCCTTGAGCCGAGGCATAAGCCGTGCAGACATCGGGCCGCGAGGTGGGCGTGCCATTGCCGTAGGGAGCGCCATCAATGAGGATGGCAACGCTGCCAACCGGGGCATTGGGATTAATGGCCCAACCACTTGCCGTAATCAAACCCTGCACGGGGCCCAGTTTCTGGGTGGGCGTGTCAATGAAAGCCGCCGTGCCATTAGTGACTATGGGATTGCTGACCGTGAATAAGGTGGCTTGGGAGAGGCGGTCGCCATTAGCGCTTTGCACTGTGACTTCAAACTTATGCGTGCCATTCGCGATTGACGCAGTGTCGTAGTAGAAGTTCCATCCGACGTTCGGACAACCGGGAGCGCCGGAATGAGTGGCACAAGCATCCGGGCGGTCGCCGCCATACTCTGCCGTGCCGACAGACTGGCCATCAATTTTAACGGTTACGGAAGATACCGCGGCGAGCGGATCGAGCGTCCAGCCTCCGAACTGCGCGGTTCCGTTATAAGAGCTCGCCGAGTTCGGGCTATCGATGGCAATGACGATGCCGCTGAGCACGTGGACGGTAACCGTACCGAGCGTGGCATTGAGAGTCTTGGGATTCGCATTCGTGAGGTCTTGCAAATAGAACGTGGTGCCGTCGGCTACATTCTTCACGGTGTCTTGACCGCTACTGGTGCCGAGCGCTATTTGGCCACCGCCTGCTACCGGACTGCCTTGATAAACGGCGACATTGCCGGGAGCATTCGCCCAAGTGAGCGTAGTGGTGCCTAGTCCGTTGCTTCCGGGCGGAATCGGATTCGGGTTGGCGGTGAAAGTAATGCCGGAGTTGAAGACCGAATTGCCGTTGCCGGTGCTGCCGGCCACCTGAGCGGCAGCGCCAACCGGCACGGTGACGATGTTACTGACATACGCGTTCTGCGCAATGTATAACTGGGTAGCTTTGTTCGCGGACAGTGAGGGCGGGACCATGAGCTGAACTTGATAGACGCCATAGGCGCCGCTGGCAAATCCGGCAGAAACTACTTCCGCAGTGCTGCCGCCCATAGTCGCGGTTACAAAATTGTTGGCGCTGTTCGGCTCGGGGCCGTTATACGGTAAACCTGCTGTGGTGTACTTTTGCGCGGTGTTGGTGATATCGCTAACGGTCCCCAGACCGGCGGCGCTGATGTTAATCACCTCGCCGGGAACGGCAGGATTCGAGGCGCTGATCGCGGTTCCAGGCGTGACGTTGCAGCAGGTCGCGTTGTTGTAAGCGGTAAGACTGACCGTAGCGCTTGTGCTGGTCGAGGTGGTGATGGGAATGCCGTTACCGGCCGCTCCGGACTGCTTGGCGGTGAGGACGATGCGGTTGAACGCCGCGCCGATGCTGGCGGTGACTTGGGGATCCGACGCATTGATGAGATTGGTCAGCTTTTGCGTGATGGTGGTCAACGTATCGGAACTCGTCACGGTGTAGGTGTAGCCACGGCCGTTGACGGTGATCGTGGCGGTGTTGCCGGCGGTAATAGTGCCTTCAAAATCAATGACGTCTTCGGGATTTCCTGATTGATGGTAGGCTGCCTCAGCGGGCCGGAGCACAGGCGATTGGCCGGGAACCACGGGGGCGGCGAATAGCCCTGGATTCGCCGGCGCGATGTACATTGGTGTCGCATTGGTGACGGTGACGCTGCCGTCGCTCCGAGTGGTGCGGACGTAAATGCTAGTGCTGTTGCGGTCGGTGAAGGAAAACGGAATTTGAGTGATGATCTGAATGTTCGAAGCTCTGAAAATCGGCGCCGCGATGCCGTCCATAAAAACTTGCACCCCACCAAGGCTGGTGGGCGCGCCACCGCCGCTCAAGGATGCAACGACCGGCTCGCTGTAATCGGTGAAATTCGAGCCGTCGATTTCGACAAGCATTCCGGGAGCCCCAGTAGCGGCGGTGCCAGCGCTGAGATATGCGCCGGAGGTTGCGCCGACAATGTCACCCAGGCTGTCGGAGGTAAAGGAGAGCGAGATGGAATCGTAGGCGAGATTGATGTTCTTTGAGCTAAGAAATATAGTGGCGGTGCCGGTTCCCGCAAAGATTGCGGTGGCGTTCGGGTCGCCGGAGCCGGAATTGATGGCATTGACAAGGCCTTGCGCAACGGTATCGAGCGTGTCACTGGTTTTGACGGTGTAAGTATAGTTGGCGGTACCGATCGTGACCGTTTCTACATTGCCCGAAGCGATGGTACCGGTCAAAGTGATGGCGCCTTCCTGACGAATGATTTCGCTAGCCCAGTTCACGGCAGAGTTGTCGGGTAGCGCAACATTGCTCGGGGTGAAGATTAAGACGCGCAGGTTGTAGGGATCCGAGACATAAAGGTTCGTGCCATCCCACGCGAGCGACGTAGGGCTTGGCATCACATCGACCCCGGCAGTGTTGTCGATTGCCGTGCTCGCGATGCTGATGGCCTGGCTGGTGATAACCTGGCTCGTCATGTTGGGCTGACCGAGAACGATATCGGCGTTGGCGCCATTTTGGGTGGGGATGGTGTTGTAGATGAGAACACGATCGTTCCCCTGGTCGGCGACGAACAGCCTTCCGGTGCTGTCGGGAATAACGAAACTGGGCAGGTCGAGCGTGCCGGCGCAGACTTGCGGGTAAGTGGGCTGGCCATTGCTCGTACCGTTGGATGCGCAGAAGGTGGTGACCCAGTCAGGTACAGCGGTGGTCATGAGCGGCTGGCCAATGACAACATCGGCGGGCTGATCGTTCGAGGTTGGGATGCTGTTCCAGATGAGGATGCGATTGTATCCGCGATCGGCAACGAAGAGGTGAACTCCATCGGAAGAAACGCCGGTCGGATCGAGCATCAGACTGGCTGTGGTGTTGGGATTGGTGGTTTGGGGCGGCGGGTATACGTTGGCCGTAAAACTCGCCTGGCCGAGAACCATGTCGGCGGGCTGATTGTTGGTAGTCGGAATGCTGTTCCAGATCAGGATGCGGTTGTCCTGCGTGTCGGCGACGTAGAGCTTTCCGTTTTGTATCCAGACGCCTTGCGGAGCGCGAAGAGAGCTGGCTGTAGGCGTGATAGAAACAGCCGAGCTGGTGAAATTCGCCTGCCCGAGCACGATATTTGCCGGCGCGTCGATGCTGGTAGGAATTGAGGTCCAGATCAAGACGCGATTGTTGCCGGTATCCGCTACGGCAAGGACACGGCCGTCAGAGGCGACGCCGGAAGCCTCGCGCAGATTGCTTTGAGTCGGTGTTCCGTAGACGGCGCTGGAGTTGGGAAGCGGGTAATCGGGGACGGTGGTGACGTAGTCCGGCTCGCCGAGCACGTTTGACGCGGAATAGCCGCAGACATTGCAGTTATAGCTGTCGATCGGCGTAATCGTTGAGAGATTCGCCGTCGCGCTAGGGATGTCATTCGTGTCGAAGAACAGGACGCGATTGTTAACAGTGATGGGACCATTAGCGGTGGTACTGGGGGCGGGAGGGAACGTTCCGAGGGGGCTGGAATCGGCAACGTAAAGCGTCCCGTTGGCCCAAGCCAAGCCGCCTACGGCTCCGACTACCTGCTGACCGAAAGCGGTATCCGCGTAAGTGAACCCGTATTGCCCGACCACCGCACGTGCGGCCTGTCCATTGATGAAAGTCTGGGCGTGAGTCAGCCACGCAGAGAAAAAAATGAGTAGAAGTGCTTTGCAATATCTCAAACAAGGCCCCAAAAGTAGCTAAGTATAACAGCGGGTGGGACGTGGCGCCGGGAAGGCGGGTTGCGGGTTTGATGGGAGAGGCGGCGGATCAGGCGGATAGCGAGAGCGCGTACAATGTTGGGCGATGTCTTCTCCCGAACGAACCAGTCTTCTCGACCGAATCCAAAAAGATATGGTGCAGGCAATGAAGTCGAAGGACGAGAGCCGGTTGAGCGCGCTGCGGATGGTGAAATCGGCGCTGCAGCGGCATGAGATCGACTCAATGAAGCCTCTGAATGAAGCGAGTGAAATGCAGATAATGAACACGCTCCTGAAGCAGCGGCGGGAATCTGCGGACATGTTTCGGAAAGGCGGCCGCGAGGAGCTGGCGGCGAAGGAAGAAGCCGAGATTGTCGTGATTGAGAGTTATCTGCCGTCAGCGCCGAGCGTGGACGAATTAGAGCAGGTGGTTGCGGCGTCGATTTCGGAGACGAGCGCGACCTCTTCGAAGCAGATGGGGGCGGTGATGAAGGCGGCTCAGGCGAAGTTGGCGGGCAGGCGGGTGGATGGGCGAGCGCTGAGCGAGATGGTGAAGCAAAAACTGGGTTAGCTTGCTTCGTCAACTGCGTCAGCCAGCAATGCGAATAATTCAGGCAGTGCGATCGAGATGTCCGGTTTTTTCGTAACGAGCTGGTCGCGCACTTGGCGCGCTCCTTCTGTCGTGTAGCTGTACGCAGTACGGGTTTGGGGATCGATGACCCACACGTTGGGCACGCCGAAGGCGAGATATTCGTGTACGCGCTGAAGGGTGCGGGACATGCGGTCTTCAGACGAGAGGATCTCGACGCACAGGAATGGCGGGCGGCTGAGGACGGGCTCGACGGGCTGGCTCTTGAGCATCACGCAGATGTCCGGCACGCGGAATCGCGTGGCGCTCACGCGCATGCGAAGTTCGGGCAGAACGCGGATTGGGAGAGTATGGGCCCACGCGAACAATCTCTCAAGAATTGGCGCCTGTATCATCGAATGCTTGTATTCGCCCAGGTTGCGCTCCAGGATTTCACCGTCGACGTAATCGCAATCGGGGCGGTAGACGGTGTGAAGATATTCGTCTACTGAGACCAGAGTCGGGCTCGCCATGTCTCGAATATACGGTATTTTAGGGCGGTAGGCGCGTCTACAGACCAATGAGTACACAAGCTCCGCAGTTTAAGCCGTACGTTCCGGAACACGTCCAGATGCGCGAGCTGACGTTACGCGCGATGCTGCTGGGCTTAACGATGACCGTGATTTTGGGCGCTGCGAATGCATACCTGGGATTGCGCGCGGGGATCACGGTGGCAGCAACCTATCCGGCGGCCGTGATCAGCATGGCCGCGCTACGGGCATGGAAAGGATCGCTGCTCGAAGAGAATATCGCGCGCACGAGCGGCACCATTGGGGAAGGTCTCGCGTCGGGGGCGATCTTCATCATTCCTGCGTTTGTGATTGCGCACGTCTGGCCGTCGTTCGGGTTTCGAGAGGCGTACTGGAAAACGACGGTGCTGCTGCTGGTGGGTAGCGTGTTAGGCGTCCTGTTCATTTCGCTGGTGCGGCGGGTGATGGTGGAGGATCGTGAGCTGCCGTTTCCAGAGTCGCTGGCTGCCTCGGAGATTCACAAGGCCGGTCAGAGAGGAGCTGAAGCAGCGAAATTTCTGTTCTGGAACATCGGGCTGGGCGGGCTGATTTTTCTGCTGGGGCGTTTTGGCTTTTTTGCTTCGGACGCGGAATTTTCGACACCCATGGGTCGGCTGGGCGTGAGCCGCGTACGGCTGGGAGGCGGGGGCTCACCGAATATTCTTCAGACTGGCGGGATTTCGACCTTTGCCGCCCCGACCGTGAGCCCGGCGTATCTGGGCGTGGGTTATGTCATCGGGCTGCAGCTCGCAGGTTTGCAGTTTTCGGGAGGCGTGCTCGCCTGGGGCTTGATGGTTCCCCTGATGATTTATTTTCTGGGACCACAGTTGCAGCATTTTCTTCCGGCAGGCGCCGCTGAAGCGGGATCCTGGAGTGACCTTTCGGACGCGGTATGGCACTATATCGTCCGGCCTATCGCGGTGGGCGGAATGCTGGTGGGCGCGGCTTACACGCTGTTCCGCATGCGTACTAGCTTGATCGCCGGGTTGAAGCGCGCGGTTGGCGATGTGAAGCAGACGGCAGAGGAAACCGCGGGGCTGAGCCGGACAGAGCGCTACATGAGCTCGAAGGTTGTGTTCTCGCTGATCGGCGCGGTGTTCATCTTGATGATCGGCCTGTACATTTATTTTTCTGGGCAGGTCGCGGGCGGCGTGGTCGCGGCAATTGTGATGCTGCTGCTGGGGTTCTTCTTTGCGACTGTTTCTGGAAGCTTGTGCGGGCTGATTGGCTCGTCGAATAATCCGGTCTCAGGATTGACGCTTTCGACGCTGATTATTGCGGCGCTGCTGATGGTGTCGCTGGGGGTCTCGGGGACTTCGGGAGTAATTGCGGTTTTGGGAGTGGCGGCGGTGGTTTGCGTTTCATCGGCCGTCGCGGGCGAATTGTTGCAGGATTTCAAGGTCGGCTACATACTGGGCGGCACGCCGCGAAACATTCAGATCGCGGAATTGATCGCCGTGGTTGTGGCGAGCCTGGTCATGTATTTTCCGCTGGTGCTGCTGCACGAAGGGAATATTAAGGCGGGTGGGACAGGATTTGGCGACCGGCAGCTTCCCGCGCCGCAGGCGGGCTTGATGGCGCTGCTCGCGCAAGGCATCGTCGCGGGCGATATGCCGTGGCCGTTGGTGCTGGTGGGGATTTTGATGGGGGTAGCGTTCATCATGATGAACGTCAAAAGCCCGATGCTGGTTGCGGTCGGGATGTACCTTCCGTTTGAAACGACATTTGCCATTTTTGTCGGCGGAGTGATTCGAGCGATTGCCGATCGCGTGGCCGATGGGCGCGGTTACAACGCGGCGCAGAAGGCTCGAGTAGAGAATTCCGGCGTGCTGATCGCCTCGGGGCTGATTGCCGGAGAAGCGATTTTGGGCCTGGTGTGGGCGGGGCTGCAGTTCGCGCCGGAAAACGTGCGGGCGCACTTACAACTATTTCCGCATCCCTCTTATTTAGTTGGGCTGGTGGTGCTCGCGATTCTGGCGTTCATTATGATTCGCAGCCCGTTGAAGAGCGCGGGCAGCCCGGACGAACCTGCGCCACCAGTGGCGATGATGTAGACGTGGGAACTCTAGAAAGCCGCTGCCACGGGTTCAGGCGACTTTCATCCGTACGCTTTCGCGATATGATCGGTGTTGCCCAGAACGGGTTACTTCGTCAGACGTTTGCTTGCGAATGAAACTTGTTGGGCGCCGCTCATTTTAATTGCCCTTCTAGTAAGTTGCTTTTGGCCTTGTGTTACCGGAGAAAAAACCCTCTTAGCGAGTGCGCGCGACGCCCCAAGTATTCTGGAGCGCGGTGCAGATACCGGCCCCCAGGATACTAGCCGTGTGCCAAAGCTGATGGACCCTGGCGCGGCGGCCTCGCTAGCGGAACCTGGATTGGCCTTCGCCGGCGAGGAATACAAACGTCTAAGACTGCCATTGTGGAACCCGTACCAGGCGTATGGCGCGCCGTTTGCGGCGAACATGCAGTCGCAGCCGTTTTATCCGTTAGCTCTGGCGCTGTCGCTTCGGCTGACGCCGCGCACTTACAACTATTACTTGTTAGTGCGGCTGTTTGTTACAGGAATTTGCGCTTATCTTTACCTGAGGTTGTTTTTGTCTTTTACCGGCGCTATCGGTGGAGCGATCGGATGGATGCTGAGCGGATATTACATCCTTTTTATAAGCATGCCGCATCTGAGCGTCGAAACCTTAGCGCCGGCGATGCTGCTGGCGCTTGAGTATGTAGTGCGGGCGCAGAGTTATCGCGCTGTTGTGGGGTTGGCGGTGGTGGTGGCGTTGGCGATACTCGGTGGCATGCCCGAAAGCGCGTTGTTGCTTCTCAGCTTTGCTGCGGTTTATGCGACCTTCCGGATTTGTTCGGAGGCCGAGCGGCGTAGCGACTGGAAACGGCGGTTTATGTTTTGCGCGGGCGGCGGCGCGGCGGGTATTGCGCTCTCCGCGTTCCTCTTATTTCCTTTTTACGAGTACATGACGCGCAGCGTGACTTTTCACGAGCGTGCGTATCAGGTGGGATTGCGGCACGACCACCTCGATTTATCGCTATTCACATATTTCATTCCATTGCTCTTCGGCCCGATTTACACGAGCATGGCGTTTGCACAGGAGCAGTTTCGAAATTATTTCGGAATCATGAGTCTCTTCGCGATTGCGGTTGCGATCGGTTGTTTGCGGAGCCGTAAACACGCGGACGAAGCGCTGAACCGGCTCACGATGTTCTTCTGCGCCGCGGGCGCCGCAATTCTGCTCAAGCGCTTCGGAGTGCCGCCCATCAACTGGGTGGGAGCTCTTCCGCTCTTTAGCGCTGTCGAATTTCCTAAGTACGAAGAACCGCTACTCGCGTGCTGCGTTTGGACGCTAGCCGCCATTGGAATCGAGAGGATTTGGAGACGCGAGGCCGCGCTATCTGTTCGATGTGTCGCAGCCACCGTGGCGGCACTCACGATGGTGGCCGCGGTTCGAGCTTCGCCGGCCGCCGTGCGCACCACCGTTTCGAGCTTTGGAATCGATGTTGCCGCGGTGGTAGTGGCCGGCCTCTTGGTGTGCATGCTGTTCGGTTTTGTCTGGCGCGAGCGCGGCGGATGGATAGCGCCCGCGATTGCGGCGCTGGTCGCGTTTGAACTTTCGTTCAACTACGTTGCGCCGGTTTACCGTATCTATGGCCGGCTGCCCAGCGTGCGCACGAATCCGTTTGCGGGCGGCGCAGTGGTGCGATTCCTCGAACAGGCAGACCAAGATCACTGGCGCGTTTTCGGCCGCGACTGGGTGTTGACCCCGAATTGGGCATCTGTCTTTGGCCTGCCCGACATTCGCGATTTGGATGCCATGTATTACGAGCGCTATTTCCCGTTCCTTCGAAATTTCCTGCCCTCATCAGAGCGGCGGGCCGAGGAGCTCTTCAGCTGCTTTCTAGGAGACGGCGCTTACGATTTTAGACAGCCCCTCGAAAGACGGCTGCTTCAACTCTCTTCGGTAAAGTATCTGGCGACTTCGCGGCCGTTTACTGTTTCGAACCCTAGAATCGAGGAAATTTTCAGCAGAACCTTTTTCGACAGAAGCAGCGCCGCCTTGTTCCGGGCAAAGAAAAGCTGATCAGCCGCACCAGCTTCATCCTGGATGGAGCCGGAAGAGAAGGGTTTGGCGAGCATCCACCGTATGAGCGGCTGCCGTATACGCTGAGAGTTCCGGATCGGGGCGGCCGATTTTTCTTTTCGTACGCTCTGAATCCCGCCGTTTTTTCCAGAGCGGGTGATGGAGTTGGCTTCACCATCGAGCTGCGAGACGCGTCCGGCCGCATCGAGAAGCTATTCTCCGATTGCATCGATCCCAAGCACAACCTCGAACAAAGGCATTGGATGCGCGGAGAGATCGACCTGAGCCGCTATGGAGGGCAAGAGATTACGCTGTTGTTTTCGACGGATCCGGGACCGCGCGGGGACTCATCTTTCGACTGGGCAGCATGGTCCGATTTCCATTTTGAAAGCGATCCGAAGCAAGCCGCAGTGCCATTCCAGCTCGTATATGACGGCGAAGCGAAGGTATATCAATACAATGACGTTCTGCCGCGCGCCGCTATTTACTATGAGGCTGATTTAGAAACGGATGGTGCGGCCGTGCTTCGAAGGCTCGGCGATCCGTCGCTGCACGTATTTCGCACGGTGGTGCTGGACCGATCGAAGTTGACTAAATCCGAGGTGGAGGCGATAGAAGCAGTCAATCATCCGACGGGCCAAGTTATGGAAGCAGCCCGGATTAAATCGTATCGATCGAACCGCGTCGAGATCGAGGCTTCGCTTGAGCGTGGAGGAGTGCTGGTCCTGAATGATACTGGTTACCCCGGCTGGCGCGTATTCGTCGATAAACGACCCGCCAAGTGGTTCGCCGCGAACTATCTTTTTCGGGGAGTTGTGTTACGTACGGGTACGCACGTAGTGAGGTATGAGTACTCTCCAGCGAGTTTCTACTGGGGTTCTGCGACGAGCCTACTAGCTTTCGGAGTTTTGCTTATGTTCCGGCCGGCGCTTAGGCGACTTTCATCAGCACGAAGGTTAAGTCGTCGTACTGAGGAGCATCGGCCATCCAGGTTTTGAGTCCGTCGAGAACGTACGCGGCCATCTCGTCTATGGGAAGATGCGCGGCGCGGCGCAACAGATCCTTGAGGCGGTCGTCGCCGAATTCCTCTTCTTGCGGGTTGTGCGCTTCGGTGACGCCGTCGCTGAAGAGCATGAGAACGTCGCCGGCGTGCAGTTCGGTTTCGGCTTCGGAGTACTGCGATTGCGCAAACATGCCAATGATTATGCCGCCTTGCGATAGCTCTTCGATCGCGTGTTGCGATGAGCCGTTGCGCAGGAGAAACGGCGGATTGTGGCCGGCGTTGACGTACCGCAGCCGGCGGGTGGTTTCGTCGACCTGAGCGTAGAAGAATGTCGCGTAGCTTGACGCGGCAGTCGAGCGATGCAGCAGGCGATTCAGTTTGCTCGTGATCTCGGCTAGTGATGCGCCGTTGCTTTCGGCGAGGCTGCGCAGCGAAGCTTGGACAACGGACATGAGCAGAGCGGCGGCAATTCCCTTCCCCGCCACATCCGCGAGCGCGATTCCGATCTGGTGATTCCCGAGGTCGATGAAGTCGTAGTAGTCGCCACCAACATTGCGTGCGGGAATAGAGACGCCGGCAAGTTGAATGGCTGCCGTTTCGGGCGTCGTTTCGGGAAAGAGGCGCTTTTGCACTTCCGCGGCGAGCATCAATTCGCGGCGCAGGCGCTCCTGTTCGACGATGCGTTCCGTGAGTAGGCCGTTTTCGAGCATTAAGGCGAGCTGGGCGGCGGCGGTGCGGAGCGCTCTTCGCTCGGCGATCGAATGAGCGGTTCGTGCGACTGGCGGCCCGAGCAATAACAAGCCGGTGATGCCGGATTTTGAGAGAAGCGGAGCGGCAAGACGCACTTCAAGCGCTTCGAGGACTTCGATCTCGGGGAGATGAGCGGGTGATTGTTCGACAGCCCAACGGCGAAGCGAGATCAGATCGTCGCGAGAGATGGGCAGAGCGGAGGAATAATTCCGCAGGCGCGCTGTGAGTAAAGCGTTTGGAGCGAGCGCGAGATTTCCCGGAGCTTCAGGAGCCGCTGAGGTGAGCCGGAAGGGCTGATCTGGCGCGGCTCTCGTGAAGAGGTAGACAGCCGAGGCATTCATTCGGACGCGCAGATCGGCGAGGGCAGCAGCGACGGCCTCGGAAAACGATTCGGCGTTGCGGCTCGCTTCGGCGATAGCGCCTAGTAGTTGAGTTTGCGGGTCGTTCGAGGCGGCCCCATGGGAAACGAGATCGGAGATGCGCTCGGTCAGCACGCGGTAGCTGAGGCGTTGACGGATTGAGGCGCCATGGACATCGCTATGGATGGCGACCAGAGGAGACAACGTCGTCGCGCGCCAGGCTGGAAACCAGGAAGCGATGAGCGTGAAAGCCGCAATGAGAACAGTCGAGCCGAAAAGCGGCGATATAACGCCGGTTTCGATCGGAAAATAGCTCTTCAGAAAAAGCTCAGCGCAGACGAAAACCGCGATGAAGCCTATGCCGATACCGATCAGCGCCATCTTGAGGCCATCTCCGAGCACGAGCCGCAGAATATCGCGCGGAGCCGCTCCGATGGCCATCCGCGTTCCCATTTCCGTTATGCGCTGGCGCACGGCGTAGGCGACCACGCCATAGACACCCAAAATGGCAAGCAGCAACGCGGAAATCGCAAAGAAGATCACCATCAGCGACTGCAGACGTTGGCGCGAAAGGGACTGTTCGATGATCTCCCGCATGGAGCGAACATCGAAAACCGGCTGCTCAGGATCCACACGCTGCACGGCGGCTTTCAATTCGCGATTGAGTGTCGCGGGATCGAGAGGAGATCGTACGGCCCAGGCCATGTTTTCGGGCGGAAGCTCGCGATAAGAAAGATAGAATTCGGGACGCGTCGGAGCGGCCAGGCTCTGATTCCGGACGTCTCCCACCACGCCGATAATCTGGAAGCGCTTACCCGTCCATGCGAAAGGTAAGCGGACAAAAGCGCCGACCGGATCTTTGTGCCGCCAATAGAGGTTCGCGAGCGTTTCGTTGATGAGCATCGGCATAATATCCGCTTGTTTATCGGCATCGTTGAAGAAGCGGCCGGCAAGCAGCGGAATTTTCATGGCCTGGAAGTACTCCGGGCTGACCTCGCGATTTTCGATCGATTCGCTGTGCCCCACGTCCAACTTGGGTCGTCCTTCTACTTGCATGGCATTGTTGTTGCCCCACTCCACGAGCGGCATCAGGCTGATGAAGCCGGCGCTCTCGACGCCGGTGACGTTGCGCACGGCCTCGCGCAGGCGGGTCTCGTAAGCGATACGTGCCTGGTCGGTCCGGTATTTCGAGACGGGAGCCAAGACGTTCACGACCGTGAGATGGTCCGGATCGAACCCGGGATGGACGCGGCGGAGATCAGTCAACTGCTCGAAAATCAGGCCGCCGGTCGCGACCAATCCAAAAGCAAGTGCGACTTGAGCGACGACGAAAATCGTCAGAAGGCGGTGACTGCGTCTGCTCACGCTAGCGCGCGCGCCTTCCGTGAGCACTGCATTCGGAGCGGTGCGGCGGGCTTGCCATAGCGGCCAAAGGCTGAAGAAGAGGCCGCAGCCGACGGCCAGAGCCAGCGCAAACAGAAGCACGTGCCAGTTGAAACCGATTTGCTCAGCGCGCGGGATTTCATCGGCCGCAATGGCGAGAACGGCGCGCACCAATAAGAAGCTCAGCACCGAACCGGCAGCAGCACCTAGAAGAGAGACGATCACCCCTTCTGAGAAATATTGGAATCCAAGCTGCCACGCGGTTGCGCCAAGAGCAACCCGAACGGCTGTTTCACGCGCGCGCGCAACAGAGCGGGCGAGCAAAATGCTAGCGACATTAGCACAGGTGATGACCAGAAGCGCCGCTGCACAGGCAAGAAGCAGAAGCAGACTCGGCCGGATATCCTCGACGGCGACTTTCAAAATCGGAGTAAGGATTGTGAAATCGGGTTCCGCTTGCCCGGGATACGTACGTTGAAGGCGGCTCAGGGTGCGGTCAAGATCAGCCGCTGCGTGCGCCTGCGTCACGCCTGGTTTCAGCTTCGCAACGCACCACAAATAATGCGCGGTGCGATGTTTCCTCTGGTTCTCGTCGGGGTTGAGAGGCACCCAGAGCTGAGTTTGCGATTCGTAGATGGGGAAATGGAACCAGCCCGGCATCAGGCCGGTGATTATGTAATGCGCGCCATTGACAATGAGGGATTTGCCGATGATCGCCGGGTCGGAGCCGAAGCGCTTCCAAAGCCCCGCGGAAAGCACGGCTCCAGGTGTTGCTCCAGGATCGTGGTCCGTGTCTTCGAACCAGCGGCCCATCGTGGGCGAAACGCCGAATGAACGCATGAGCGCGGCAGAGACTTCGGTACCGACGACATGCACGGGTTGGCGATTGAAGACGACGTTGATGCTGCCGGTGGTGCTGCAGCCGTAGACGTCTAGCGTGGTCGCGTGCGCTTCGTAATCGAGGGAGTCGGGATACGATTCGACGGTCCAGAGATCCGGGTGGGGGTGCCAGGCGCCGAAGACTTGGTAATAGCGATCGGGGTTGGTGTAGGGCAGCGGATTCAGCAGGACAGCGTGAACTACGGAATAGATGGCGGTTGCTGAACCGATGCCGACGGCGAGGGCGAGGACAGCGAAGAGAGCGACTCCTCGAGAAGTTTTCCAGGAGCGCCAGCCGTGGAGAAGCGGAGAGAACATGCCGAACTGCCAGGATATCCCTGCTGCATTGGTATACGTCGCGCGCGGCTATAGGCAGGCGCGCCACGCGAGGCGCGGATCACCAGCAGTATGGCGAGAATTTCCCCGAGGATAACTCAGCTATCAGTGGACTCGCTTGCCGTCCAGCATCTCAACTGCGAAATAAGGATACAGATATGGAGTATCGCGGCGCATCTTCGCTAGAAACTCCCCAGGCAGCAGGCGCGCGACGCCGACTCCGACATGCACCTCGCGATTAATCTCATACCACGTGTAGAAGTCGGCTTCCTGCCCGATATGCGCTCCCGATCGGCCCGTGGGATCGCCTAGAATAAGCGCTCCTGACGTGTTGTAAATACCATCCTTCTCTTGCGCGAGCCAGAAATCGAGGTACTGCGCGGTCACTGAAAAGCGGCGATGAGGCACAATAGTCGCGCCGGCGCGCCACGATTGAATATTCTGCCAGCCGAATTGGTCGCTAATGCCGAAACGGTCGTGCGCGGTGGGATACATCGTATCGAATGTCGAGTGCACGCCGTTCGACGGATTCTTGTCGCCGCTCGCATAATCGTAGCCGGTGAAGAGGCGCGGCGTCCAGCGCAGCTTTGGAATGCGATAACCAGTCCCCATTGTGGTCGCCCACGCGCGTATGGGGTTGCTGCCGGCGTGTCCGCCTTCTCCGATCAGCTCGTATCGGTAGTCGAAGTTCTCGATGCTCGTTCCCCGGACGCGAAAGCCTTCCGCCTTCTCGTCCAGGTGACCCGTCCTATTTTTAGCGGTGGTCACGACCGCAACACTCGGCTCCACGCGCCAGAGCACAAACGGCTCAATCGAAGATTTCGGAAGCACACGGGTGATCCAGCTATACGCGCCGTAGATGTTGTTGCCCTCCTGGTGATGCGTCAGCCCGTCCAGCGCAGGTACGACTACAGACGCTGCGAATAGCGCCACGCGCACCCGGTCGAAGTGCACGTTCGCAACAGCCGCATCGTAGGAACGCGCCTGATCGCGCCATTCAGAATTCGCAAGAATGGTGTTGTTGTAATCCAAAATCTGGCGGCCGACCGTGAATGAAATGGGCTGCGTCTCTGGATCGCCGATCTGGGCGTATGCCAGTTTCAGATCCCATGTAACCGTATTTGGCGGTCCAATCGGCGGCTTTTGGTCGAATGCGCGCGCATCCTGAACCTGCGACACAAATTTCAACCAACTTGCCGGCCGAATGATCATGCCCCAGCGGAAACGGTTGAGCGAATACGCGTCCTCGCTTCCCAATTTGAAGCCGTTACCGGTGTAGCCTTCGAAGCGAAACCGTTCTTCCAGCCCGAACTGAAGCCATTTTGGAAGCTGGTCATTCAGCATGCCGGTTGGACGAAGGTCCCGGAGGTCGTAGGGCCCGACGAAAACCGGTGGCGAGGAGGCGGGCCCTCCTATGGGCGTGACGGCCGAATCGGATCCAAGCGCGGCGACTTTGTCGTACTGCGCATAGAGTGGCGAAAACACTCCGAACAGAGTCGCGATCGCGATTGTCATAAATGATCGGCGAATTGAGACACTCCAGGCAGGTAAACTCTTCAGCATCTTGTGCTAGTATCGCGAATATTTCTTGGCAGCTGAAATGAATCTAGTACTAGTCGGCTGTCGCAAAGAGCACGTCACCGATGTGATGGGTTAAATCCGAGTACTTCCATTTTAAGGGCCGTGCATGGGCTGAGTAAGCCTGGATATACCGGCGGAGTTTACGCGCCAAGTCGGAAACAGCTTGGTTTTTAATGGGCAGACAACTTATCCAGAATGATGTGGATTTGTTGCGTAGCGGGGCAACTGGCGACGATCTCGGTAAGCAAGGCTACGAACTCTGCGCTGGTGTGAGGGGCGGTGCTCCTTCCGTGCACCTTTCCTGTCTTGGGTCGAGCGCTGCGTAAACCCATAACGTGCCGTGCCGGCAATGTTCAAACCGTGGCGCTCAGCACGTTATTCCCGGGGTTCTGTAAGATTGCCGCTGAAAACTCTCCAGACTGGCCCAAGCGTTCTGTAACATTTTCTCTGTAAATTGTTTTGGGTTGATGTAGGCTGAGCGTTAGCTGGTTGGGGGCGAAGGGAGCCCGAGGGCGACCGAAGCTCCCAAAACCAGGCGCGGCGTGTGGCCTCCGACCCGAATGCGGTGGAGCTAAACCGAAACGCAAGAAAGAAGAAAGAAAAAAAGCTCCATGAAACAACCTGAACCCGTTACGACGGGATATCATTCCCGACCCGACGCTCGATTCGAAGAGCTTTAAGGAGCTGCTGATGGACCGGCTACGCGCCCACGGCGGCAGCCAGGCGGTAGACACCAAGCAGTTATTTCAAAGCATGGTGAAGGAGACGCTCGAAGCGTTTCTGGAACTGGAGATGGAACAGCACCTGGGGTACCCCAAACACGATCCGGAGGGTCGCGGCAGCGGCAACTCGCGCAATGGCTCCACGCCGAAAACCGTACGCGGCGACTTTGGCGAAGTGCACATCGAAACTCCGCGCGATCGCAACAGCAGTTTCGCGCCCAAGATCGTCGCCAAACGCCAGACTTCGGTAGGCAACTTCAGCGAAGCCGTCGTTTCGCTGTATGCGCGTGGCCTGACGACGCGCGAGATCGAACAGCATGTCAAAGACATTTATGGCGTGGAGATTTCGCAGCAGTTTGTTTCGCGTGTCACCGAAGAGCTGCAGCAGCAGATCACTACAATGGCAAAACCGGCCCTTGGACCGCGTCTACCCAAATCATGTTTGTGGATAGCTTGCGCGTGGCCGTACGCACCGACAAAGGCGTGGTCAAAAAATGCGTGTATACCGTATTGGGCGTCAGTGTTGCCGGCAAACAGCAAGTGCTCGGACTCTGGATCGAAGAAACCGAAGGCGCACGTTTCTGGCTCAAAGTATTCAATGATCTCAAAGCCCGTGGCATCCATGATGTGCTGATCGTTTGTGGTGATGGATTAACCGGCTTGCGCCAGGCCGTGGAATCCGTTTTTCCGGAAGCCGACGTCCAGCTCTGCGTGGTGCATCATATCCGCAATGTGACCAAGTTCGTCTCCTGGAAAGACCCCAAACTGGTTTGCGCCGGGATGCGTCCGATTTACATACCGTCGAAGGAGCTCAACTGGCACTGGAGCGCTTCGCACAAACCTGGGAAGCTCGCTATTCGGTCTCTGTTGCGGCCTGGCGCAATCACTGGGACGAGCTGACCACGTTCTTTAGATATCCGGTCGAGTTGCGCCGCAGTATTTACACCACCAATGCCATCGAGAGCTTGCATTCCCAGATGCGCAAGAACATCGCCAGTCGCAAGGTCTTTCCACACGATGAGGCGTTGATCAAAATCCTCTTTCTGAACATCCGTAATTTTTCCAACCGCTGGAACAAACGCGGGGGTTGGGACATAGTGATGAATCAGTTGATGATGATTTGAGGGTGTAAAACATTTTGTGTAAGAAGCGTTCTCCGCGAATAAGGAGAACGAAATGGCAGAAGAGACGAATGGCTTGAATGCGGCGCTGGACGAGCTGCTGAAGGGCAAGAAGACGGAAGAGATTGTGGGCCCGAACGGGCTGCTAAAGCAGCTCACGAAAGCGCTGCTGGAACGGGCCATGAATGCCGAGTTGACACATCACCCCGGTTACGAGAAGGGGCAGCCGGAAGGCGGTGGCAGCGGCAACAACCGCAACGGCACGAGCCGCAAGACCGTGCAGGGTGACTTTGGTTCGACTGAGATCGCAGTGCCGCGCGATCGCAACGGGAGCTTCGAGCCGCAGATTCTGCCCAAGCACGAGCGGCGCTGGAGAGGCTTCGACGACAAGATTATCTCGATGTACGCGCGTGGCATGAGCACGCGCGATATCGAGGCGCATTTGCGCGAGATGTACGGGGTAGACGTCAGCGCCACGTTGATCAGCCAGGTCACCGAAGAAGTGATGGGGGAGGTGCGCGCTTGGCAAAGCCGCCCGCTAGAGCCGCTCTACATGGTCGTGTATCTGGACGCGCTGATGGTGAAAATGCGGCATGAAGGGCGGGTTGAGAACCGGGCGGTATTCGTCGCCATAGGGGTAACCATGGAGGGTGCGAAAGAAGTGCTGGGATTGTGGACCAGCTCGAGTGAGGGAGCCAAGTTGTGGCTGCAGATTGTGACGGAGATTCGCAACCGCGGCGTGGCCGATATCCTGGTGGCCTGCGTGGACGGGTTGAAAGGCTTTCCGGAAGCTATAGCGACGGTGTATCCGCGAACGGAAGTGCAGCTTTGCATTGTGCACATGGTGCGGAACAGCTTGGCGTATGTGAACTGGAAAGAACGCAAGGCGGTGGCGGAGGATCTGCGCTGCATCTACCGTGCTGCGACGGTTGAGGCGGGCATGGCGGCGCTGGAGAGTTTCGAAGAGCGCTGGAACAGCAAGTATGCAGCGATCGGGAAGCTATGGCGGCGCCACTGGGCCGGCATTAGCCCGCAGTTCGCCTATCCGGAAGAGATCCGCCGGGCGATCTACACTACCAACCTTGTCGAATCGCTGCACATGAGGTTGCGGAAGGTCATCAAAACGCGTGCCTCTTTTCCGAACGAGGATTCTGCTCTCAAGCTGCTGTATTTGGCGTTGCGCAACATCGCGCAGCGCTGGCGCCGGCACCCAACTGGCGCACTTCCTTGAACCATTTCCTGCTGCTGTGGGGAGATCGTATCGAGGCCGCCCGGGAGAGAGGCGGCCGCTAACGAAAAGCCTCCGCGCCTACGGCGCTCCGGCTTCCGTTAGCAAATTTGGAATAGCAACTTTAATATCAAAGAAAGGAACAAAACTGGAGAACAGCGACGCCTAAATATTTTCCACGCAACTTGTCTCCCATCGTTCTTCAGGATCCTGCTACACTCACAGGATGTGCCGGCCGCGGTGCGGTTGTTTTATTGGATGAAGAGAATACACTGTTCAGCCTTCATCAGCTTGGACAACTCATCATGGCGCGCTTTCTGTCAACCCTGTTACTGCTAGTCGCCTGGTCCGCGGTGGCGCAAGACTTCCGCGGCAGCCTAGTCGGCCTAGTCCGTGACTCCTCCGGCGCGCGTGTCGCCGCCGCCAATCTCAAGATCGAATCCGTCGCGTCTTCACTCTGGCGCAAAACCAGCAGCGACTCGGCGGGTGAATTCCGCTTCGACGATCTGCTCCCGGGCGAGTACCGCATCACGGTGAGCGCCCACGGTATGGCCGCTGCCGTATCCACCATCTCCGTTCCGGTCACTTCCACTGGCGCGATCACCGTCACACTGCGTCCGGCTTCGCTGACGGAAACCGTAAACGTCGCGGCTGGCGCATCTTCCATCAGCAGCGAACCGCTGGACACTACCGATGCGGTGAACGGCGGGGTTGTCACCGCTCGCGATTTGGTCACCATCCCACTCGCCAATCGTAGCTTCGCCAACATCGCCTATCTCGTTCCCGGTACCGAACCAGTCGAGCCCTCCGATCCCACCAAGGCACGGATCACTGCCGTATCTTTCGGTGGCAGCTCCGGCCTGAACGACGTCCTCTCTGTCGACGGTGGGGATAACTCTGACGACTACATCGGCGGTTTTCTGCAAAACTTCTCCCCGGACTCCATCCAGGAATTCGCGGTCCGCACCTCACAAGAGGACGCCGAAACCGGCGGCACCGTCGGCGGCTCCGTCGTCATCACCACTAAGCGCGGCACCAATGACTGGCACGGCGGCGCCGCCTTTTATGAACGGGCCGCAGCGCTCAACGCTCGCTACCCGATCGAAAATCCTTCCCCTGCACCCAAGCAGCCCTTCTCGCGCCAGAACTACATCGCGACCCTCGGGGGGCCCGTCCAAAAGGACCGCCTCTGGTTCTTCTCCTCTGTCGAGGCCGTCCACGAAAACGCCAGCATCGCGTATAGCCCCGCCAGTCTCGCGCAATTCAATGCCCTCGCCTCGCTTGCGCAACAGGGCCTTATCGCCGACGTCGAGTCCATCTCCGTCCCGAACTACGTCCCCATTCTCTTCCTCGACTACTTAGCCACCTTCCGACTCGATTGGGCACAATCCTCGCGCTCCCAATGGTTCCTCCGCGCTGCGACCGATAACTACACCACCGACAACGCCTTCGTCGAGCAAGCAACGCTCCCGTCCACGGGTGCCACCTGGCACTCCGATTACGTGAACTTAGTACTCGGCCAGCAATATATATTTACTCCCTCCTGGGTCGGGTCGTTTAGTTTCGACGCAAGTTACTTGCACCTAACTGAGGCGCGTAACTCAACGCTTGGGTTCGCCCTCGCCTTTCCCTTCAGCTCTACGTCACAAACCGTTTCCGGTTTTGAAACCTTCGGCGACAACCAATTTGTCACGCCCATCACCGCCTTCCCGATTCTACGCAATCAGGAGAAATATGAGTTCCGCTACTCCATTGAGCACTCGTCCGGCTCTCAATCGCGCAACTTCGGGATCGATTTCATTCACGAACCCGTCCTCAGCGGGGCGCTGCCCGGGAATCCCGAGAACCTCACCGTCTTCGCCATGAACCCCGCCGATTACCTCGGGAATCCGCAGCAGTTCCTGGTGGATTCCACCTGCACTCCCTCCGCGACTCTGCAAGTGACCCCCGGCACGACCTGCACTAGCACGCCCGCCTCGAACGGCAGTTTCTCCCAGAACGTACAGCGCCTCGGTCTTTACGCCGAAAACTCCTGGCGGCCCACTCCCGCTCTCACCTTCAACTATGGCCTCCGCTATGACACCACGTTCGGCCTCTTCACCGCCTCTCGCCGCTCCCAGGCCGACAACCCCGCGCTGCTCACGCTCCAAGCTCTGCAGATTCCGCTCTTCGCCAATGACACCGCCGTGCCGCACGACTACCGAGCCGCCTTCGCTCCTCGCCTCGGCATCGCCTACGCCGTCGGGGCGGCGCGCAACACCGTCCTGCGCGCTGGCTTCGGTCTCTTCTATAAGGACCTCGCGCAGAACGGATGGGTGACGGCCTTCCAAGCCGTCAACGAACCGACAGCGCCGTGCCAAAGCATCGGCGGTCCCGGGTGTCTCACAGGCGCAGCGAACGGAGGTGCGGGCGCCGTCATCGATCCCGGCTACAAAACGCCATACGCTATTCACGCAACGGCCGGAATTGAACACGCGTTTAACTCCCATTGGATGGCCAGCGGCGAATGGACCCACGAAGAAGGCGTCCACGCCTATCGCCGCTATGATTACCAGGCCGGCTACACGCTAATCTCGCCGCTCTTCTCCGATACCATGGCCGCCCAGCAGGCAAACGTCCCCGACATCTCCGTTTTCCGAAGCGACAACCGCTCCCGCTACGACGGCCTATCGTTCCATGTGCAAGGCAACATCTCGCGCCACTTCAACCTGGTTATGAACTACACGCTCTCGAGCGCCGAAACGTGGGGCTGCGTGCTCGGCGAGCTCTTCGATTATGTCAATGGCGTCTGCAATCCGCTCAATGCCTTCGCCAAAGGCAATTACGGCCCCTCAGGCGAAGATGTCACCCATCGCTTCGTGCTCGCCGGAATCGTCCACACCCGCGGTGGTTTCGAGCTCTCTACTCTTATGCAAGCCGAATCTGCCCGCCCCTTCACTTTCACTACGCCCGTCGACGTCAACGGCTTCGGCGACACTCGCGATGATCGCGCGGTCATTAACGGCGTCCAAAGCACTCTCGACGAATTCCGCGGCACCCCCTACATTCAAGCGGATCTCCGGGTGGCCCGCCCCTTCACCTTCCACGACGGCCGATCCACCCTCATGCCCTTCATTGAAACGTTCAACCTGTTCAACCGCAACAACCCCGGCGCCAATTACGTCACCAACCTCGCCGCGCTGCCCACGCCCGTCAACAACCTATATAATGCCACCGCTTTCTGCCTGAACCTCGCCTGCACACAAACCCAGCCCATCGCCAGCTTCAACCAACTCCGCGTCCCTGCGGGCGCCCTGGGCGATTTCTTCGGCCCCGGCACTACCGTCGGCATCCCCTTCGCCGCCCAACTCGGCCTACGCTTCAGTTTCTGAGCGGCGCACGCGTGGGCGCCCGCCGGAATCACAGCTACGGCCTTACTCACGTGACCCTTGAAACCGTCCAAAACGAAGTACGATTTATCAGGAAGGAAAGGGGAACCGAATGGGCGAGGGAAGCAGACGGAGGCGCAGATCATCGAAGCCTGAAGTAGCTAGAGCCTGGCCGAACGGTAGAAGAGGTAAGTCGGCAATACGAAATGTCGAAGCATACGAGGTCCTGGAGAACGGGGCACTCCGTCGTAACGAGATCGCTGGAACGCGAAATATGGCGTGCTCGAGGGTCAGTGAATCGCAGGAAATCAAGCACCTGCGGCGTGAGAACTCGCGGTTGAAATACCTGGTTGCAGAGCTGAGTTTGGACAGGATGCGCTGCAGTCGGTCATCCGAAAAACTCACTGAGCTGCTACCGAAACGTGCGGAAGTCTCGCGCCTGAGAGCGGAATTTGCCTTCACCGAGCGGCATGCCTGCGAGCTCATGAGTATTCCGCGATCGAGCTGCAGGTATCAAAGCCGGAAGGACGATAGTGCACTTCGGGAGCGGCTGATCGAATTAGCACAGGAAAACCGCGCTTCGGCTACCAGCGACTTTCATTCTGCCGCTTCGAGCTGGAGAACAGATCGATTAGAAGCGAGTGCAGCGCGTGTATCAAGAGGCTGGACTGTGCGTCCGACGCATTCGGAGGAACAGGCTGACGCGCAGTTACACACACCTGCCGGTGCTCTCGGCGCCAAACCAGGAATGAGCCATTGATTTCGCCACCGATGTAACTGCAAGCGGTCGCCGGCTGAGGGTATTCAGTGTCGTGGATGCTTTTACGCGCGAGTGCCTAACACCTGGGCACCGATAAGAGCATGCCAAGTCAGCGCGTCACCAGGATCTTACAAGCCATGATTGATCGCCGCCGCCGGCCGGAGTTTCTAAAATCCGATAACGGGCCAGAGGTCAGCAGTCGGCATTATCTGACCTGGTGCGTCGAGCGGAGCATCGGCACATTCACATGGAGCGCGGAAAGCCACGCACAACAATCATTATCGAGACTTTTCGCGCCGCGGGAGTGACGAATGTCTGAATGCGAGTTAGTTCTGCAATTTGTGGGATGCACGCCGCAAAGATTGCCTGCTGGCGAAACGACTACAACCAGGCACCCGCATTCCGCGCTTGCGTACAGAACGCCGGAAAAGTTTGCAAGGCAGTGGGCACATGCCGCACGGCCTTCTGCAATTCCGAACACCACTCCGCCGGAAGCGAGTCAAGGCCAAGCCCTCGGTGCCTGCGGCGGCCGCGACACGCCACAGCTGAGGAGTGAAAGCTTCCATCAGCGATGCGGGTAAACAATGCTGCGAGATTTTGTATAACTTCGTGAACGAAAGCCGGCTCACGTCAGACGTGTGGCCGTGTTCCAGACAGAGATCGCGCCATTCGACACTCCGCTGTCCCGATTGTGATTACTTTTGACGCCACCCAGATAATTCAGCAGTGGACGGTTAATCGGTGTCCACGTCTACACGGCTTTCGAAAAAGGCTTGGCGATACGACCGTCGGAGTGCCTAAACAAGCCGTTGATGTAGCGTGGCTGCTCTGCAATGGTATTACCTTCCCAATTCCTGCCCAACGCGCGCTCGGCAACCCGCTTCCCTAGATGCACGCACATCATGGCTAAGGGCAAAGGATCATCGCTGGCGAACCAAGCGAGCTCTCTGTTTCCGTTAAACGAAACGCGCAAGTCTCCGATTCCGAATCCCCGCAGAAGATAGACAACTTCGGCAGCGAGCTCGTGAAACTCCGCAATGAAAATCCGGTTTGTAGTGGGCCTTGCATCCGGGACGTTATGGCCCGTCAAATCGAGATACAGCGCTCGGACAACGTCGGTTCCCAACGCGTCTTCAAATAGCCGAAATTGCGCACCAAGGCGGGGGTTGAAGTCCAGAAGCTTGTATTGAGCATCGCGTTTGTCATATCTATAATCGAGGTCTGCGATCCCCGCGTACGAAATGGATTTCAAAAGTTGCTCCGCCTGGGTACGCAGGCAAACGTTCGCCATTGTTTGTCCTAACGTAGTCGGGCCAGTTAGAGCCGGATAAGATCGGAGCTTGCGGCCCGTAAAACCGAAACAATGTTCCGTACGCGCGCTTCTGTAACCGTGATAAAACCAATCCTCACCAAATTCACGAGGGATATATTCCTGAATCAAAATGTTGCCCGGCCGGTCGCCCTCAGCCGACCTATAAAGCTTGGACAAATGATCGACATTGCGAACAATTGCGGTGGTACATGGCCGGCCATTCACTAACCACGATGCCGCTGCTTTCACGACAACCGGAAACCTAACGTCCTTCCCAAAGCTTTGCGCCTCCTCGAGAGACTCAGGCGCCACGGTCTTCGGAACCGGGATGCCCTTCGCTTTGCAAAGTTCATAAAGTAGTTTCTTGTTCGCTAACCTAGCCGGAAGATCCCGGTGTAAGTGCGGGAGAAGAAAGCGCGGTTTAAGAGCGGCCGCGCACTGTGCCATCAAAATAGCAGTCTTATCATCAGTGGGGATAAGAACTGCTGGGCCGGATAACTTGTTGTAAATGGCATGCATGCCGTCAAGGAAGGAGCTGGGATTCAGAAAGCGTATATTCCACACAAACGCTCCCGCCAAATACCTCGAGACGGCAGCCGGCGCAAATCGGTCCTTGACCAGGCAATAAACCGGCACACCCATTCTGCCGAGGCTTCGAATGATCCCGATCGTCCCATGATGAAGCACGAGCCGGTTATTGCCCAGGATAAGGGCAGGGACTTTCTTGGAAGATACTGTCGATACCGGTTCCGTAAAACCCTCTCAGTTCACGGCCAGAACCTTAACCGGTACAAAAAACAGATTGACGAGATCTGGACCGATCGGTCGTTATATGCTGAAAAATCCGCCTCGCGGTATAGTTTGTTCCAAGTAGAAACCGCATGGACGGCCCAAACTGATTCGCGCTCGCGAGGCCCGTGAAATAAAGTCCCGTTACGGATGATTCAAAATACGCGGATAGAATCGGGGTATCATTTCCGCAAGCGATTTCCGATTTTAGCTGTGCGCTCAGGAACGGCAACGCGCTCACTCTGAACCGGTAGCCCGTCGCCGCAATTACGTGATCTGTGCTGACCTGAGACGGCTCTGTCCCCCTTCCGCTCGCGTGTTCAAGGTGCAGTACCGCGCGTCTGTTCGAAGCCTCGGCTTTGCACACTCGACATCGCGTCCAAACAGGAAGACGTTCCTCTACTCGTCCACGCAACCATCCAGCTCCCGCAGGGCCGAGCGCGTTACGAACTCGCTCTAGTCGAACCGCCTCAGGCAAACGACGAAAGAGAGCTGGCGCGTTGCAATACAACCAAGGGCCGTAGCCCGGCCCTAAGCCCGACATCGGGCGGCGCAGCCGCTGGTATAGAGGACGCGTATGCACCTGTGGATTCGCATTCCAACGAACCAGGTTACCCCGTACGAGCACTCGCACTTCCGCGTCCGCCTCATGCAGTAAAGCGGCAGTTTCTAGGGCCGATTGTCCTGCCCCAATCACCGTCACATCCCGTCCACGAAATCGACTTAGATGACGGTGGACGCTGCTGTGGGTCAAAAAATCGCAAGGAAGCTGCTGTAAATCGGGCGGTACATAAGCGGTCCCGGACAACCCCGTCGCAATAATGACTTTGTCGGCCTGGAATACTTCGCCCGACTGTAGCGTTACGTCAAACCTCGAAGAATTCTTCGCGACCGCATGTACGCGCTCACATTCGATACCAGGCACAAACTTCTGTTGAAACGCGAGCGCGTAAGCTGTGAATACGTCGAGGGCGACGGGAAAAGCTAAGTGCGCATACTGTATGCCCTGCGAAGCACAGTAATCCCCAACACTGTAACCATTGCCGGGGCCTGACAAGTTGGAGGCACATCCCTCGGATTTGAGAAACATCCCTTCTGGCATATTCTTTTTCCATCGGCGCATCGGGTCGCCAAAAACCCGCAGATTCACGCCGCTTGCGTTCAAGTGAGCTGCGACAGATAGCCCATATGGTCCGGCACCGATGATTACAACTCTAGAATGACTCGCAGACAAACTCCCACCATCCTAATCTCCGGGCGTGCAGGAACTTACTGTGTTTTAACACTTGTACCACAAATTGAATGGACCGTCGAGGTTCTTCGAATGCGACTTACGCCGAAATTCTATTGGGCTCAGCGGAAGGTTGCTGGTTCTGGGCGTTTCCAACCGTTTCTTGCGAGCTTCTTCAGTTTATCTTTCAAACGCATAGCATTAAGTACGCTTATGACCGACTGCCAAAGAACTATGGTCGCTCTATGCAAGATCACAAGTGCAACGTTTTTTAAGCTGCGTTGGAAATAATAGACATCCGCGCATGTCACACTGTCCGTCGCAAAAAAAGCCTTGTACTCTGCATCGCCCGTGCCGAGGTCAAAGCACGTGAATTCTTGATTTTGAAACAGCCGCTCTAGAACAGAACCAAGCAGCGCGTTGCCGGGTGAAAAAGCGCGCAGCGATGGATCGTATCCACAAATCTCAGCCGTCAACCAAGTATCATTGGCATAGCATAGAAGGAACGCGGCGGGGCGCTCGTCATAGAATAAAAGGTAGCCCCGAACCCGATCTTCCTCGGCAACCCGGAGCAATTGTGCGAGAAACACCGAATCTTCCGGAAGTCCGTATCCGATCCGCTTCTGAAATGATTGCCGGGAGACGCGGATCGCAAAATCGTAGAACTCGCGAATCTCTCCTCGCGACTTGTACTCGCGAAAGTCGGGAGCTCCGTTAGGCGCGAATTTTCGCATTTTCCTTCGCAATTCGCACCGTCTTTTTCGGCCAAGACCTTGCAGATACTGCTCGAAGGTTCCGCGGAACTCGACATAGTAGCGGCGATAGCTTGTGAGCGCGTAACGCATTATGGACCGGCCAACTTCGAACGTGGATATTGGCTCCTGCAGCGGATGGGAAACAATGCACAACGGGCCTTTGCCTACAACCGGCAAGCAATTCAGATTCTTGGCGCTAGGCGGGTGCGAGGGCAACTTTGCGAAATGGATGTTCACCATTTGCACAGGTGCTGTATGCGCGTACAAACGCCAGTACCCGAAAGAAAAGTCCAAACCTCTCGCTACGGTCGGAGACGTAGCTGGGTCGAGCGACTGCATGGCTGGTACACGGCCAAGCATACCTTATTTCGCGCAGCTTTTCCAGCCAAGAACGTATTACGTTGTCTCACGAAAGTACCGGTCCTTGGGTACTTTCTGCTGTCGTATGGCTTAACCGGTCCACAGGGACACACACATCCGCAAATTCACCGGCGCGCGTTCAGCGCCTAAGATGTGAACTCTCATTGATGCGAGAGATGAGAAGCCGATTTTACTTCTGCGCATCGCACCAGCGCGAACCGTTCATGCTTGTGAAACCCGAGAAGCTGCTTGCATCTCCTGCACGATCCGTCAATTCAGGGTCAAATCCCGATGCGTTTCAGCCGTCCGTTCTCATCCCGCGAACAGCGCCGTGCGCGCAACTCCTGCACGCCGCAATCGGTGTACCGTTTCTTCGAGAAGTAGAACGTCGCCTACTGATCCCCGTCTTCCGGGATAAGTCACTCGTCTTTACTCCTGCTTCTGATTACTGCGACGCCGCAATGAGCTGTTCCTCTGCCTGTCTCCTCCGGGTCATTGGCCATGTCTTCCTCTGGGCCGGGAGCAAATGGCCACAGCCTACTCTAGTTCGCTGAGGATCAGTTTTCGTGTTTTGCGTCATTAAGTGATCTAGTGGCCTGTCGCAAAGAGCACGTTACCGATGTGATGGGTTGAATCCGAGTACTTCCATTTGAAGGGCTGTGCATGGGCTGAGTAAGTCTGGATATAGCGGCGGAGTTTGCGTGCCAGGTCTGAAACAGACGAAAGGATGCGGCAGCAAATGACCGCAGGTTCGATCCGAGCGAACCAGATTTCGACTTGATGTGGCGGGCGGTGGTCCTTCCGTGCACCTTCCCTGCCTTGCTGTCGAGCGCCGCGTAGAGGGATAACGTGCGACATACCCAGCAGGCAGCGAGCGGGACTCGCGATGCTGGTCCGTTCGCTCTTCTGCTGCCCATTCAGTGAAATGATTGGGCGATACGCACTGCTATAAGACGACTGGCACCGCTTACTTGCGACAGACAAGCTACCTTCGCACAGCGCTCTGCATACGTAGCGTCCAGCTAACGAGAGACATTGGGCACATCGTTCGAACGGGAGACAACATAATATTGGGGTTGGGTATGCGCTCCATTCGAGCCGCCCTGTTGCGTATGCCCTGCGCTGACCCAACCGAGTTGACTGGGCAAGAAAGCCCGATTGCGTACAAAATCGCCCCAGCCGGCGGCGCCTGCATTGCCCGCTCGAAGAAGCCAAGATTGCCATGGCGGAGCAGCGGAAGTGTACTGATCCTCAATAAGGAAAATCGTGCTAGGATACGTGCTGCCCCCCATCATCGTGAGCGTCACACCGAGATCTCCACGCGAATTTGGCGAAGCAAATGGGTATTGGTAAGCTCTGCTTGAACTCCAGACCACGGGTCGGCCAGTAATGGCCAGCGTGTCCTCTCTAAAAGTGACCGCCTCTATGTAAGCGTATGGGAAACCTCCTCCTTCGCGGGCGTCCCACATGAAGCCGATTTCGCCAATCGAATGATCCGTACCCTGGCGTAGCCACGCGGCCTGAATCGTGCTTAAAGATCTGGAGCACGGGTTAAGTTTGTCAGGGGTCTCGCATGAACTGTTTTGATTCTGAAATGTCCAAGTGGGAATGGTGTTCGTCACTGACGATGTGTAACTATTACTGCTCTCCGGCCAAACGTACAGGGTAAATGAATCTGTTGTACCGCGGTGATCGCCGATATACATCGTAGTGGTCGCGCCCTGCACTGGTGCAGACCAGTAACTCGTAACTCCGTTGAGATATTGGAAGTTGAACGTCGAGCAGCTCTGAAGTGACTCTAGCGGCCATCTCATGATTAGCTTTCGCAGGAAGCCTCCCGAACTGTTGAGGATGCTCGTCGAGATATACAGGTAATCATTGCTAAGCGCGAGCTGAGGCAAATCCCAGTGGCTATTCGTGAATGAGCTATTCACATTTTTGGGCGTGTAACTGTAATTGCAAAATGAATCGCCGTTGTTCGTAGATACTCCCAAAATAAAACGGCCCTGGCCGGTACTCGATTGATAAAGACCTTGACGATACCACAAGATCATACTCCTGCTTGGATCGGCGATCACGTCCTGGTCACAGCAGAAGTCCGACATTCCGCTATATGGATTGATATAACCCCACGCTCCGCTGCCGGTGCCCCCCACGGTAGATCGCGCGTCGAAATTGTTGCCGGTGTAAAAGATATATTCACCTGATTGCGCAACGCTCGGTTCGGTATAGGTCGCTAGGGACAAACCTGCTGACCCGGGCGCCAACGGAGAGCTCACCGAGATCGTTAACGGCGGGCTGCCGGATCCGGGCGCGGGCGTGCTCGGGGGTTGGCTCGCCGGATTTTCTCCTGTGAGGCTTTGAATGGGGACACGCGGCACCTGGGTCTCAGCGACACCTGCAGGCCCGGCAATATCATTTGCCTGCGAATTAACCGGCGGCGATTCCAATTCATTGATCTCCCGCATTGCCGCGGACGGCAGCTCAGGCGCCTCCTCCAAGAATTGAGTAGTCACGCGTTCAGGGGCCGGTACTGTTGCCTCGGATGCGACGCCCGCCGATTCCGGCTGCAAAGGCCGCTCTCGTGGCGCAACTGCGGAAGTGAGCAAAAAGGAAACAGCAGTCAAGATCGCCAATACGGGCAAAGCGAATGTGAGGAATTTCATCCTTCTATGCTCCATGCTTCGAAAGTCGCAATCGATGTTTGAGCAAATCGACCCTCATCTGGTTTCGGGAACAGTGCTCGGGTGGAAGACGGTTGCGTACTGTAGGCCGGCAATATGGCGCTTCGAGGCACGCTATTTACGGCTGACCCGGTTTTTGGGTTCACGACGTTTCTACGAAATGTCACAACGGAATTACCCTGAATCCCTTTTTCATGGATGCCTTGATCACCCGGCTGGGAATACTTCGGAATATTGAATACGATTTTGGGGCAGCTGCGCGTTTGTGCGCCACACCGCACCATCGAACCCGATAGCGATTTGAATAGAGTGCCAGGAATGTATTCCCAGCCATTTACATTTGAATTGAACTTGTAGGTGTTTCCAAAGGAATTAATGCCTCATGCCGCACTACTTGCGCCGACAGCAATTTGCGAGAGAGAGCCAGCACACTCTTCCCAGCTTTGGACGTGTGAATTGAAAACGAAAATTGGCCAGCACGGTTGATGGCTAGCCCGGCGCCATTCCCGCCGACGGAGGATTTGGGTGAGCGATCCGGGGAATGTGATCCGGACGCGGTTACGAAAACCCCCTGCAAATGATTGCAGACATAATGAACAGTCCTGTTCATCGGCGTTCTTTCAATGCTAATTCATTGTTTGCGGGGAGTATCGACCAAAAGCATATGTAAGGGCTGGGGGCCAGGTATATGTAAACGAAGTAATAACCCGGATCAACTTCCGCTCGCGTCTGCGAGAATTAAACGGTCGCATCGCGGCTAAATGCGTTTAAGCCGTGCGCGGTAGACTCGCAGGCAACCGAATGTTTAGCCGTCGATCCTTGATCCGTTTTGCCCTGCTTTGGATCGCTCTTATTATTGTTGGTTCCCTCTGGCCCCCGGGACCGAAGATCGCGTTGGGCACTCTTACACATTCAAAGGATCCCGCCGTGCGGCACCGGGCGGAAATCCGGCACAGACTTGCCCATTTTGGAGTGTTCGGAATTGCAGCATTATTGCTAGCTGTTGTCGCTGCAAATACCAAAAAACGCATCGCCGCGATAGCCGGAGTTATCGCACTGGCAGCAGTCATTGAGTGGCTCCAACACATCATTTATGCCTCTCCTTTTGAGTACTGGGATGTCCGAGATGATACCTTCGCCGCGATCGCCGGCTCAGCGCTGGGTGCGTGGCAGATGGTGCGCGCACATCTCTTGCGGAAACCCCACGAATACACCCCCTACTCCGAAATTCGCTCTCTCCCGGACGATATCGCTCGGTAGCTGCTCGCGACTCAGGCATTTAAAGTGTGACGACGGTTGTCGATCGAACTCTGGCACGTTTGACGCTGCAACCCCCAATCGAAACGAAGGTCGGATTGCTGTGCAGCCGGTGTGCGAACAACCGCAGCTATAGGAAATCGAAAATCTCCTGATAAACGAAGCGCCAGTATTGCACTAAGTTTGCGAGTTGAGAGTGTCTGAGCACATTTCATAAGCGGATCGGATCGTCGAATAAAAATGACCGCACCACAACATCGGCGTATCGCTGGACAAATCACATAGGCCCTAAACATTGGCTGCTTTGGCGACACCCATTCGGCTGTGTTTGGGTTGTCGTTTGAGAAGCCGCAGTCATAGCGGCCAGCGAACGCCGGTTAACGCGCATACAATCTGAGACCGCCCGAGATCCGAAGGGAAGTTTTGGCCTGTCGGAGAAGCCCTGGGGGATCACGTTGCGGAGTTCCGTTCGGACAGTTCCAACTTAAGAAAGGACGTAAGGTTTGAAAACAAAACTTAAAGCTCTGCTAAATTGCTTGCTTCTTATTGCGGCCGGCGCTGCTATCTGCTTTGCTGGAACCAGCATAAATATTACGCCCGGAACGGACATTCCGAGCGTGGTCGCTGCCAATCCAGAAAACACCACGTTTGTAATTTACCCTGGCACGTATCGCCTGGAAAGCACGATTCAAGTGAAAACCGGCGACGTTTTTGTTGGGCAAACTGCCTGCGCGCCGCCCAACGCAGCTTGCCCCGCTATCATTAGCGGGTCCAAAGAGATCGGATCCCTGGCGTCGTTCAATGGGACCAATTACGAGGTGGGAGGCCAAACTCAACAGGGCGACGTGGACGCGTTGACCAGGCAGTGCCAGGCTGGTTGGGCAGGCTGCATCTACCCGGAAGATTTGTTCTTCGACGGCGTGCCGCTCCAACATCTGTATTCGCCTTCGCTGCCCGTAATCTCGACCGGGCAGTGGTGGTTCGACTACACCCACAACATCATCTATTTTCACGATAACCCCGCAGGACACGTGGTTGAAACCAGTGTAGTTCCCAGCGCGTTCGGCGGAAGCGGCAACAACGTCACGATCAGCCAACTCACAATTAAGGAATTTGCTTCGCCGGTCGGTGGCTCGCCGGGCGCTATTGGAATGCCGGGGAATGCCTCTTTGACGGAGGGAACAAATTGGACCATCAAAGATTGCGAAATCCTCCTGAATCACGGCGTGGGAATACGCGTTACCTACGGGATGCAGGTTCTCAATAACTACATTCACAACAACGGCGATGTCGGAATCGGGGGTGGTCTATCGGCGGACGCGGCAACTCGATCCGCTGCGTCCGGCATCGTGATTGCGAATAACACAATCACCTACAATAACTACGCTCATGTCCTTCCGGGGTTCGGCGCGGGGGGAATCAAAATCTGCGCCACCAAAGGCGTCGTGATTCGAGGCAATACGATCACGCATAATGACGGGGCAGGTATTCACTTCGACCAGAGTGCCGAATCGCCGCTGGTGGACGGCAATATAGTGACCGACAACACCGGAGCAACCGGCATTCAATACGAGATCAGTCTGGTCTCAGCGACCATTCGGAACAATGTTTCGCAAAGAAACGGGGTCGACGTAGGACCGGAAGCAGGAACATCCACTGCGGAGATGGGCATCTACGATTCGGCAGGCGTGAACGCTTACTGCAATGTGGTGGAAGTTCCTGCAGTCGCCTCGGTCAACGCGGTTACGTTTGGTGCAAGCGATCGAGGGTACAATCTCTTTCCGCCTGGTGAATACCTGACCGCCACGGGAAACTCTTTTCACCACAACACGGTCATTTGGGACGCGGGAGCAAAAGGGGTGCTCGGCTACTTTCAATCCGATGCCGCACATCAACCCGGTTTCTTCGCTGATAACACACCGCCGGATTTCAATACTTACCATCTGCCCACCTTGTCCAGTGCGAACTTCGTTTACGACGACAATGATACCGGCAGAAATTCGCGCAAGACCTTTGCGCAGTACCAGGGAAGCGGCGCTGATATCCACGGTTCCGCAGACACCAACTATACGAGCGGGTTCCCGACCGTAGCGATTAGTTCTCCCGCAGACCAGTCGTCCATCCAAAACGCAGTTTTCGATCGCAGCTACCGCTTCGGATGCAAGCGGAATCACTAAGGTGGAGTTCTATATTGATTGGAATTTGCAGGAAACATCTACTACTAGCCCGTACGTTTTCGATTGGACGAACGGCAGCTCCGGATCGCATACGGTGGCTGCCATGGCATACAGCAACGCAGGAATCCGCACTTGTTATGCGGTTACGCTAAATCATCAGTAAGATGAACCGATCGAGAACTGCGAAATCCAGGCCCGCGTAAGCCTACGACTGCGGAGTTCTCCGCCTCCCGCAAGATTTCGCAGCTTTCTCTGTCGGTGACGAGCCTCCGACACGACGTGATGGTATGGACCCGGGCCGGTGATTGACTGGGCGGAGTTCAACCGAATGTCCGTGAAGGTGATTGGTCCGGATATCGCGAAGTATGTACTTCAGGTGCACGGTGCCGACGCGAGTGGGAAGGCCGTTCTCAACAGAGGAGAACAAGTGACCGATTTCTTTGGAAGCGTTGGTCGTTACGTGGTTGCGATGGAGGGTACGAGAGGTTTTCATTACTGGGCTCGAGCGATTGGAACGTTCGGCCATGAAGTAAGACTCATCGCGCCGCAGTTCGTGAAGCGGTATGTTCGGGGCCAGAAGAACGATATGCAAGATCGGCCGCGATCTATGAGGCGGCTAGCCGGCCGGAGATGCGTTTTGTTCCGCAGAAATCAAATTTCGCAGCAAGACATGCAGATGCTGCATCGGATCCGAAGCCGACTGGTAGGTAACCGCACGCAGTTGGGCAATCAGATTCGCGGCTTACTTGCGGAATACGGCATCATCGTTCCCCGCATCTTCATCAACTCCGAAGGAAATTGGTCGAACTTACAAGCGAACCGCACTCTCAGCTCACGACTTTTGCACAGGAACTTTTGCTTCCTTATAGGCGGAGCTTTGCAGCCTTGATGAACGGATCACGGCAATGGAACGGCGTGTCCGAGAAGTCTTCCATAAAGAGGAGGCTTGCCAGAAGATTGCAGAAGTCGAAGGTGTTGGTCCTGTGATCGCAACCGCAATCCTCGCCGCCATCGCTGATGGCAAAGCATTTCGCAACGGCCGGCAACTGGCGGCCTGGCTGGGGCTCGTAGTTCTGCGTCAATATTCCAGCGGGGACAAACAACGCCTGCTCGATATTTCCAAGCAAGGTAATCCATACCTACGTATGTTGCTCATTCATGGCGCTCGCTCGGTTGTATATCGGTGCGTTAGCAAGACGGAAAGCCGAAACCGCTGGATTGCAGACAAACAGAGGCGATTGGGTACACCAAGGCATGCGCGGCGTGGCAAACAAGAATGCGCGCGAATTATCTGGGCTCTGCTCGCCAAGGATGAACCGTACCGCCGAGCAGATAGTCAAGCCCGCGGTTTTCTGTAAATTGGAATCTCCCAAGTTAATCAATCCGCTTCCTTATTCGATTCGCTGCCGTAATGGAGGGCGGTGCCCGGAACCGAGGCCGTGAATCCGAGGCACTGACCGGACCTGCCGCGAGTTTTTGAGACAAACGGTGAGCCGGTCGGAAATAGATTAAACATTTTGCTTGGCAATGTTCCTGCGCTGTGGAGAACATGAGCAGGATCGAAATCGGCCTCTGTCCGCTCCCGGCACTCTGCAGGGTAACGCTTCTCAACGGCGTTTCATCCTCCGTTGCGGCGACTCGCCCTGGGTCATTGACAGCTATTGGTCTTTTATTTTTCCCTAGTTTATTCAACAAGTTACACGGCTTAAAAGGTCGACCGGAAGTCTCCGTTATGCGACCTTTCGTTCAAGCCCAACAAATTTAGGAGGTTCTCTCAAGAGACATATGATTCTAAGATATGCGACGCCCGTTTTTTGGGTGACATTAAGCTTGGCTTCGGGACAGACCTCAGTCAACCTCGCTTCACAATCACGAAATGCAGATTTTTCGAGTTTTTCGTTTACGAGACCGATCGCTGTAGCATCAGCTTTGCCGTCTAGCTGCCAGACGGGCCAACTGTTCTACAACTCCGCCGCAAGCCCAGGTTCAAACTTGTATAGCTGTACGGCTGTAAATACTTGGACCTCAGTTGGAGCTTATACGCTTAACCCGGCCGGCGCGAGCAGCCTCGGCGGTGTCATTGTTCCAAGTAATTCCGGACTCGTTGTGGCCGCAAACGGGGCCTTGTCCGCCAATGTCGGAACGGGATCAGGTAGTGTCGCTGCAGGAAACGATTCGCGCATTGTAAATGCATTACAGCCCGGATCTCACATCCCGGCAAGTAGCATTACCGGACTTGCTCCTTCGGCGACGACCGACACGACAAATGCGAGCAACATCACGTCGGGCACGATCTCTGAAGGCCTGCTACCAGTTTCCACGTTCGATGCTTTCTTCCCAATGGGTTCTTGTCCAGCATCAGGCACGCCCGTCCTCGCATGGGACGCTCCGGCAAGCGGAACGGGAGCTGTGGCGGCCGGCTGTTCTGGCAGCAACGTGAATCAAGCTTATGCAAGCTTTGCGAATAGCGGATCGCCAGCGATCCTTCGAAGCTTCATTCTCCCACCGAATTTCACAACGACAAATGGAGCAGATGTTTACGTAAGCTATCTGTCGGGGACTGCCAGCGGCACATTCGCGCTGGCAATGGATGTGTCTTGCACGCCTTCGAATGGCACCGCCACCAATGACCCGGCGTTTACCGCAAACAACTTCTTCGCTCCCGTTCAGCAAACGGCACCGGGCACTGCGAACGAGGTGCAGATGCTAAGCGCCACGGGAATCGCTTGGCCGACCGGCTGCGCGGCAAATTCGCTGGCTCATATGCGTTTGATCCGCACCGATACGACAGGAACCGCAAACTCAGTTCAGGTAATCGGCGTAACTCTGATAGGGAGGCGAACGCTTTGAGCCTCTCAGAACCTAAACTGGCGCTCGCTGCTCTATTCGTATTGGCTTATACGGCGCATTCCCAGGTGACTATCAACCCCGGCGATAATATCCAAAGCAAAATCAATGCCAATCCAGCAGGCACGACGTTCACAATCAGTGCCGGTACCTATCGCATTACTAGCCCTCTGGTTCCCAAATCGAACGACAGTTTCATCGGGCAAAGTGCCTGCAATCCCATTGTTACCCCGGGCTCCTGCACTGCGATCATCAGCGGATCGACTGTCATCGGACCGTCGGCAACATTCGACGGAACAAATTACGAAGTCAGCGGCCAGACGCAGCAAGGGACCACGTATCCGACTTCAGATTGCATTTCAGGCTATCTGGGGTGCGTCTACCCGGAAGATCTGTTTTTCGACGGAGTCCCGCTTCAGCACCTCTATTCCTCGACGCTGCCTACCATCGGCGCGGGCCAATGGTGGTTTGACTATACGAACCACATCATTTACTTTCACGACAATCCAAACGGGCACACTGTTGAGACCAGTGTGTCGCCTGGAGCTTTCATCGAGGGTACAAGTGGAACAGGAGCAAACAATGTGAAGATTCAGTACTTGACCTTCCAGCAGTTTGCTGTTCCGATATCGACGGCGGGAGGGATCTGGCCGTGGAGCCATTCCGGGAGCGACTCATACCGGCAGTCAAACGGGGTGAACTGGATTATCGAGGAGTGCGAGTTTTGGGGACATCACGGATCACCCGTAAACCCGAACTATGGAATGCAGATTCTAAATAGCTATCTTCATGACAACGGCGAATGCGGCATTTGCGGATGGGGAACGACGAGCAACGGTGTCAGTTCCAGCATTCTGATCCAGGGCAATTACATTACGCACAACAATGCGAATAACTACTCAAACGTAAGTCCTGGTGTCGGCTCTGGAGGAATCAAGTTCGGTAGCATTACCAGTCCAACTATCCGCGACAATTTGATCATCAACAACGATGGCGCCGGGATCCATTTTGACGTCAGCTCGTGCGGCGGCTTGGTGGACGGAAACACCATCACCGGCAATACCGACGCGGATGGATTTGAATACGAAATTGGAAGCACAAAAGGATCGCCTTGCGCGTCGGTTGTTCGCAACAACATAGTCATCCATAACGGGAACCAAGTCCTCCAGGCGAATCAGGCATACCAGATCCGGAGCCAGGATTCGGAATACGTGCAAGCCTACTGTAATGTGACGGAGGCCCAGCATAGCAGCGGCATCGCGGCATGGGTAGTTGGAGCATCGAACCGCGGGAATGATAGCGGAGGAGGCTATTATAAGAGCGTCGGTAACTATTTTCACCACAACACGACGATTTGGGATTCAGGCGCGACCGGCTACGCAGGGTATGGCAATAATGATGCAACGAACCAGCCAAACTTCTTAACGCTCAATACCCCACCGGACTACAACACGTATCACGCGCCCAGCACAACCGCGTCTTTGTTCGAATATGGTACGCCATCAACCGAGAACTTTTCGAGTTACCAGACGGCAGGAGCGGATGTGCATGGCAGCGTAGATACCAATTATGCGAACGGATTTCCCAGTGTAGCGATCACGTCTCCGGCGGATCAATCCACATTCGCTGGTTTACTTACAATATCGGCATCAGCATCGGATGCCAGTGGAATCAGGAAGGTGGAATTCTATGTTGACTGGAACCTGAACGCAACGCTTACAACCGCGCCGTTTACGTTTAAGTGGGCAAGCGCAGCCACTGCAACTCACACGGTGGCGGCGATGGCATATAGCAATACGGGCGTTCGCGCGTGCAACGCAGTTACGTTGAACCTGGTCGGAGGCGTAGACCCTGGCGGGCTCGTTCTCTAATTGCGCGAAGCGACCAGAGTGCTCCATGCAAACGCTCGGCCGCTTTCTGCTGCGCCTCTCGTTGATCGTTTCATGGTTTTCGCTAACCTCCATTCGATCCTGTGTCCTTGCTGGCTCCCGGACGATGATCCCCAGACCGACCTTCGCTTCGATCCGGAAGAGCCGATGACTGCCGGAGTTGGGCTGTCCGTCAAACAGGGGAAACGAGTCAGCGTTGTGGACGCCGCAAGATTCGGTGAGCGCCCGTGCCATGACGACATTAGGCGGGTGCACCGCAACAGAATGGATATGAATATTTGAAGCTCCCATAAGAAAAAGGTTGCACTATAAGTCCCAGCCGATGGTAGTATAGACTCCATAGCCAGATAGACGCATCGCAGTTCACCGAACCCGTATTCATTACCTTTGATGCGGGATGCGGTTGTTTCACAAGCCTACTCACGTGGGTTCTGGGACCGGCACGGTAGCAAAGTACACGGCAGGTACAGGTAATCCATCTGAGTAACGCTCGTGCGGTCAAGCCCAGGAGATCGGGAAGGCGGAGCCCTATCCGCATCAAACACTGAAAGCAAAGGACGTTAATCCTTGAAAACACAGACGAAAACTTTCTCACAGAGTTCGCTTTTGCTCCTTACCGCCGTTGGCATGTGCTTCGGGGGAACCACAGTAGACATCAAACCAGGCATGAACATTCCGAGCGTGGTAGCCGCGAATCCAGAAAACACCACGTTTGTAATTTATCCTGGCACGTATCGCCTGGAAAGCACGATTGAAGCGAAAACCGGCGACGTCTTTGTTGGGCAAACTGCCTGCGCGCCGCCCAACGCAGCTTGCCCCGCTATCATTAGCGGGTCCAAAGAGATCGGATCGTTGGCGTCGTTCAATGGGACCAATCACGAGGTGGGAGGCCAAACTCAACAGGGCGACGTGGACGCGTTGACCAAGCAGTGCCAGGCTGGTTGGGCAGGCTGCATCTACCCGGAAGATTTGTTCTTCGACGGCGTGCCGCTCCAACATCTGTATTCGTCGTCACTGCCCAAAATCGCGACCAAACAGTGGTGGTTCGACTACACCCACAACATCATCTATTTTCACGATAACCCCGCAGGACACGTGGTTGAAACCAGTGTAGTTCCCAGCGCGTTCGGCGGAAGCGGCAACAACGTCACGATCAGCCAACTCACAATTAAGGAATTTGCTTCGCCGGTCGGTGGCTCGCCGGGCGCTATTGGAATGCCGGGGAATGCCTCTTTGACAGAGGGAACAAACTGGACCATCAAAGATTGCGAAATCCTCCTGAATCACGGCGTGGGAATACGCGTTACCTACGGGATGCACGTTCTCAATAACTACATTCACAACAACGGCGATGTCGGAATCGGGGGTGGTCTATCGGCGGACGCGGCAACTCGATCCGCTGCGTCCGGTATCGTGATTGCGAATAACACAATCACCTACAATAACTACGCTCATGTCCTTCCGGGGTTCGGCGCGGGCGGAATCAAAATCTGCGCCACCAAAGGCGTCGTGATTCGAGGCAATACGATCACGCATAATGACGGGGCAGGTATTCACTTCGACCAGAGTGCCGAATCGCCGCTGGTGGACGGCAATATAGTGACCGACAACACCGGAGCAACCGGCATTCAATACGAGATCAGTCTGGTCTCAGCGACCATTCGGAACAATGTTTCGCAAAGAAACGGGGTCGACGTAGGACCGGAAGCAGGAACATCCACTGCGGAAATGGGCATCTACGATTCGGCAGGCGTGAACGCTTACTGCAATGTGGTAGAAGTTCCTACAGTTGGGTACATCCTTGGAGCGACCTTTGGGGCCAGCAACCGAGGGCACAACCTTTACGCTCCGGGCGAAGATCTAACGGCCACGGGAAATTCGTTTCATCACAATACAGTGATTTGGGACGAGGGTGCCACCGGGCAAGTGGGGTATTTTCAAGAAGATGCAGGGCACCAGCCGAATTTCTTCTCTGAAAACACTCCGCCGGATTACAACAGTTACCATTTACCCAGCCTGTCGATAGCGAATTTTGTTTACGACGACAACAACAGTCAGCAGAACAAAAGAAAGACGTTCGCAGAATATCAGTCCTCTGGCGCGGATATTCACGGTACCGCTGATACGAACTACAAGAGCGGTTTCCCGAGTGTCGCGATAACGTCCCCCGCAGATCAATCGACATTCTCAAATTCAGTGACGGTTACCGCCCGAGCGTCCGATAGCAGCGGGATCGAGAAAGTCGATTTCTATGTAGATTGGACTCTCGAGGCGACAGTTACGGGCAGCGGCTCGTTCAGCTTCAATTGGAAAAATGGCAGTACTGGATCGCATACGGTGGCTGCAATGGCCTATAGCAAGGCCGGTATCCGCTCCTGCAATGCAGTGACGGTGACCAAAAAGTAGCACAAGGAATAAGAGGCCGGCCCCGCGATCGTGAGTCTTTCGCAGGGCCGGCGATTCGATTCTAGTGTTGACAGGTGGTTGGAGCCGCGTCGTCTCAGCTAAAATGGGACCTATTGACCACGACGACTTCGTCTCGCACTCGATTGGCACTGCTCTTTGTGGCGTTCGCCGTTCTTTGCGGAGACGCAGCGTTAGGCGACGGGCAAGTTTCTCGCGATCTTAGGGCTTATCCAACGGCTTCTGCCGGAACAGCTTCATTATCGGAATCCAAAGAGATCAAACCCGGAATGGACATCGTCAGCGTGGTGGCTGGCAGTCCGCCAAACACGACCTTTATCATCTATCCCGGGACTTACCGGCTGCAAGGGTCGATCCTTACGAAAAACGGGGACAGCTTTATAGGGCAGACGAGTTGTGAACCACCAAAGACAACGTGTTTGGCGGTCGTGAGCGGGTCTAAGATCATTGGACCGCTGGCAAACTTTGATGGAACAAATTACCAGGTGACGGGCCAGCTACAACAGGGGAAGACGAACATCGGTACGCGGCAGTGCCAACCAGGTTGGGAGGGATGTTTCTATCCGGAAGACCTATTCTTTGATGGCCTTGCCCTTAAGCATCTCAATTCAAGTTCACTGCCCGCGATCCCCTCTGGGGGGTGGTGGTTTGATTACGCGAACCACATTATTTACTTTCACGACAACCCAACAGGGCATGTGGTCGAGACGAGTGTAATTTCCAATGCGTTCGGCGGAAAAGGCAATAACGTCACAATCAGCCAACTCACGATCGAAGAGTTTGCCGCGCCCGTAGGGTCCCCCGGCACCATTGGAATGCCAGGAAATGCATCTTTAGCGCAGGGCACAAACTGGACTGTCAAGGACTGTGACATATTACTAAACCATGGCAGCGGGATCCGGCTAGCCTTCGGCATGCAGATTCTTCGTAACTACATTCACGATAACGGCGACATTGGAATCGGTGGCGGGACGGCGACGAACTCGATAACTCAATCGACTCCCTCCGGCATCGTGATTAGCCACAACACGATCAGCCATAATAACTACGCACATGTCGATCCTGGCTTCGGGTCTGGAGGAATTAAGGTTAACGTTACGAAGAACGTTGTCATTCGCGGCAACACGATCACGAATAACGATGGTTCAGGCATTCATTTCGATACCAGCAGCCAATCTCCGCTTGTGGATGGCAACACGGTTACCGACAACACTGGCGCTACCGGCATTCAGTACGAGATCAGCTTAACTTCTGCAATCATTCGAAATAATCTCTCGTTAAGAAACGGCATTGACTTGCCGCCGGAAGCCGGTACGTCCACGGCAGAACTCGCCAGCTATGCCTCCAGCGGAGTAGAGGCCTACTGCAACATATTAGAAATCCCCAATTCCCCGCATGTAAGCGGAATGATCGTGGGCGCAAGTAACCGAGGGGCAAACGTCTACCCTCCCGGTGAGTATCTAGTTTCGAAAGGAAACTACTTCCATCACAACACAGTCATATGGGATGCCGGGGCGGCTGGAGTAGTCGGGTATTTTCAAAACGATGCCGAACATCAGCCTGGTTTTTTCGGTGACAACATGCCACCGGATTTCAATTGGTATCACCTCTCCCGATTGTCAGCACGAAATTTCATCTATGACGCTGATAATACCCGAAGAAACGTCAGGAAGACCTTCGCGCAATACCAAGCTGCTGGCGCCGACATTCACGGCACTGCGGACACAAACTACAGAAGCGGCTTTCCCACTGTGGCAATTACCGCTCCGGCGGATCAATCATCCTTCGCGAATTCAGTTACAGTTACCGCTGCAGCTTCCGACAAGAGCGGAATCAAAAAGGTCGAATTCTATGTGGATTGGAATTTGGCGGCAACCATCATAAGCGGACCATACAATTTTGTTTGGACCAATGGCATTACCGGTGTGCACACGGTAGCAGCAGTGGCCTATAGCAACGCGGGAATTCGCTCTTGTTATGCGGTTACGTTGAAGAAACAGTGACCGGTATTCTTAGGAAGTTTACAGCGGCCGCTCGCGTAGACCGAGCTCAGGAAGCGGGATGAAAGGCCGCCGTGCTAGAACAATATGTGCCCGTAGGAGAAGCTGTATACCAACTGGCCTGATGAGTGCCTGGAGTGGCAGAATTGTTACTGATATGCGCCCAGCCGTTTCCATTTGTATGAAAATCATCTGTAAACTCATTACCGCTACTTATGCCACTGAACTCGGCAGCATTGGCAAACAGGACCGTTAACACAAAGTCACCGGACTGCGTAGTAGTCGCCGCCGCTCCAGGAGTGTTGTTCGCAACCACGTTGCCACTTGCTGTGTTTTCCGCGTCGGGAGCTGCGGTGGAAACTCCCGAAACTTCCCAAGACGTGATCTCAACGTGAGTAGGCGAACCGACAAACTGGGGAGTTACAACGGAAGCGCCAGAATTTGAACTCACCGCATACCAAATCTCCGTCGAGAACTGGCCGATACTAGATCGAGCGCCAGCGGAAACATAAGTATTTCCGGCATTATCAGAAACCCTGGCGACGGATGTAGATCCGTTGAACATGACTGCTATGGCAATTAAATGCCCAGAGCCCGTCGTCGGAATTGTGAGGCTTGAAATTGGATTCCCGAAATTAGATGCCTCATTGACAACGGACCATGACGATGCAGCACTCGCACAGGATGGAAACTTGAATGAGGCTATTCGAGTACCCCAATAGCTTGTACTTGCAGGCTGGTATTCGGTCGTGTACCAGAACGTGCAGTCGTCAGCCGGATCCACAGCCATGCTGCTGTAGTCGCCCCAATGAAGTGAACCGCTTCTCGAAACATGTGTAACGTTGGCCTGTGAAAGCAGGTCAACTTCGCTTTCCATCTGGCCCAACGGATCGCCGGGAACGCGGCCCGTATATCTAATTGATGGATTCATAGTGCTACTGGATACGCTATAACCGACTGCGATATCACCAGCCTTGTCCATGGCGATGCTGCCCATCCAGCGGTAGCTGGAATCCGGAGCATACGTCCCTTGTTGATAAAGCTGAAAACCTGACCCAGTGTTTTGCAGTTCGTACCATCGGATTGCCGTGTTGCTGCTGGTCGTGCCTGTGCTGACGGTCTGGTTGATAACAAGAGACTGATGAGTACCTAAGTTGCGGTAGGCCAGCCGGTACATTATGCGATCCCCATAAGAATCAAGTTCTTGCGAAGTTCCCAGCTGCGGGATGCAGGCGCCGCTTGTATAGTTGAGCTCGACCGTGCTTTCACCGCACGCTTCATTGAACGCCGCCACCGGAATGTTGCTGGGCCCGCTGAACGTGGAATTGGCAGGCGTCGTCCAGTTCACGTGAAATTGCCAGACGTCCAGAGATTGATGGTTGCTGTCAAAATCAACGAAGTAATCCGGTGAGCCAGCCGGAGGCGCGGTGGTCCCATCCAAGTCACCCGGTAGCAAAGCGCCGTAAGTCTTGGGAATGTTCATGAAACACTGCATTGTTGCCGGAGCACCATCCAACATGTTGTTGCGATTTAACACACAGGCTGCAGCACCCTCAAAATTGCCGCTGTAACCTTGGTTGTAAGTTATGTAGTAACCGTCCGGCCAAACGCCCAACTTGGGGTAATCCGGCGTCAATCTACAGTCGCACAGAGTGCTTGCAGGCGGTTCGAAGGCATAAAGACTCCACCCGCCGTTAACGGCATTAGATGTCGTTGACACCGCAACACAGAGGTACGGGGGCGCTTCTCCGAAGACCGGCATCATCATCACCCAGCGGTTTGCCAGCTTATCAAATTGGACGCTGCCATCAAGATTAGGATTAGCCGCACAGGCACCTCCGAGAGCTTGCCACAAAGTGTTTCCGCTCGCCGGACCATAGACGAGAGCGCCATTGGATTTGTTGAAAACCGCAAACGACTCGTTCACCCATTGGACAAATTGGGTTGGCCCGGCAGCCCCGTTTGTGTCAGGAACATTCGCTTGTTGCGTGTAACCGGAAAACCCGGCACCCAGACCAAGAATGTTTAGTCCCGAATTTGTAGACAAAGAAGTGAGATTGGAAGGGGAAGTGTCAGGCGATGTCTGGAGAACCGAATCCAGGATGGATGATCTCGTGGGGCGAGATCCATGCGCTGCGAGCCCCTCATCGTCTTCCGGAGGCAAACCCAGGCGCGTTGACTTGGTGGACAGGGGCACGGTCAGCCTTAGTGGAGGCGCTAAAACATGGCTCGTCGCGGCCACTACGATAGCATGCAAATCACGTTGGGCCCACGAGAAAGACGCTGTCGCAAGCCATATAAATACAACTAAACCCCAGAAACGTATTAACTTAGTTTCCGTTATTCTCATTGTTCTTTTAGTTTGCAGTTTTTAATTTGAATACATCAGAAAGGTTGGGAAGCAAATTAGGATTGCGAGCGCAGGTCTTGCGAATCACCCGACTCGCAGTTTCCGGGTGACCAGCTCTCCATAAAAGGTTCAAGGTCGAGTATGATTCAGGAAGAAAGGGAGACAGGATATCAAAGAGCAGTCACAGTGAAACGCAGATCATCGCGGCCCTGAAACAGCTTGATTGCGGGCGAGGATGTGACACGAGAGCGCGGTCTTTCGAAGCCCACGATCACACCTAAAAAGCGAAGTGGGCGGTATGGACGTAAGTGATGCGCAGGAGTTCAAGCAGATGCGCGACGACAACGCGCGTTGAGTGGCTGGTAGCGGATTACGAATCGCGTAAGATGAGTTGAACCGATTTTGGGGTAGTTCACGCCAGCTTCTTCTGGAAGGTGACGAGTTCCTCGCGGGTCTGCCACAGAGACAAACGTCGGATGCGGATGGTACTCGATGGCGCGCGCCTGGCGCGGGATTCAGCGTCAACCGTGAATCGAAGTGATCCACCATATTAGGATCCTCAACTTACTAGTAGTTCAGCGCGGTGGCTCCGCTAATCGAGCCTGTTAATCCAAAAATCCAGAGTTGACGATAGCTGGCCACATAGACCCGCCCGTTTGCTACGGCCGGAACAAGATTCGCATTGCCGCTCCGGGTTGACGGATTCTTCGCTGTTCCCGTGTTGGGCCACGTTCCCGCGGCGCCGGACCACAATTGCGATAACGAAGACCCCGACGCAGTGCCATTGACGGCGTAAAGGGTAATGTGATCGTCGCTACCGGTGGGGCGCCCGATGGCCCAAATAATTGCAGTGTTTGCGCTGGTGCCGTTGGAGGAAACGGACGTGAAAAATCCATAATCCTGCGGGGTTTTCGGCATCGGGGGTGCGTTTGCCTCGAAGAGAAGAGCGGGATTGTGCGCGGTGTTCACTTTCCAGGTTCTCGCCTGAAGACCCCCGCTGCTAACTACGCGGCCTATGCCATCCGCTCCCTGAAAATAAGACGGCCCGCACCAGCAGCCGCCGATGGTGACGTGATACGGAATGTCAGGATTGTGAAAGCCTCCTAGCGTGTCGCGATTCAGGATGAAATTGCGCCCATCCTTGCCGGCTGCTACGGCGAGGTGCGGACGCGGCGCCGGCTGGTCCGGCAACACCATCAGGCCGCCCGACCCAAACTCGTCGTCGTCTTGGTCGAGAGTGGAGGCGTTGGATGGGGTGAAAAGATCTAGCACCTTCGAGAGATCGCCTTGCATTTTAACGGCACTTTCCTGGAGGTTCGTGACACCGTCATACGTGCTGGGCTCCGAGTTCGCAGTGACGAAGTAGAGGTTGCCGGTGTCGTCCGCAGAAATACCGTAACCAGACATCCAAATCGACGAGAGAAAGTAGTTATTCTGAGTCGTCGCTTGGGTGTCGATCAGCTCATTCTCTACGAGAGGTTTCAATGAGTCCGCTGCCCATCCCAAGACCCAGCCTCGGGATTTACTCGCAGGCCGGTCGCAAAAGCTACCAAAGCCTGCATAGATATTCCCGTTCGCCTCGAGCAGGGCTGGACGCTGCCGTTCATAGGTCGCATTGAATTTGAAAGTACTGCCGTCCGTGAGAGTATGCGAGCCAGTAACAACTACGGGACTTGTCTGGTCGACCAAACTGGCCAAATCCAGCTTATGCATCGTATAAGCTGGGCCACTGGTATGTTGCGTATAAGCGATGACGAACATCGCGCGATCGGAAAGGTCGATGACGGGCGTGCTGGTTATCCCCACGCGCGGTCCGTTGTTGGCACAGCCGAGGGGCTTCGGGACTGGAGTTCCGAGATTCCGGCTCAGCAGCACTGCACCGCTGGACGCGTCCACGGCGTAGACGGTATTACCTTCAGTCGCGACATAAACGACGGTATGGTTCCCCTTATCACCAATCGCCTGATTTGTCACGACGAGCGGCTCCGTATCTACTTGATCATCTAGAGTGACCTTGGCCAGCACCCCAAATGTGCTCGCAGTCACATTACCCGGAGTGAGCACTTTTTCGGTAGAATTCCATCCTGTGCGCTGAGCGTCATTGTGGTAGGTAATCACGTTCGTACAGCAGAGATCTTCCGCCTTAGCAGCCGGCGCGATCTCAGCGAACAGAACTGCCCCCGCAAAGCAAATCCGAGGTACGTAGAATCTCTTGAAACGTGTTCGATTTGCTCTGCCGGGTTGAATTGGTAAGCAAAGTACGGGCCGCTTGGTTTTAGGGACCTTACGAAGCCGGATGGAATGCCACAGTGCTGGCACAATACGTGCCAACAGGAGAAGCTGTATACCAACTTGCCTGATGCGTTCCTGCCGTAGCAGAACTACTAGTGATATGCGCCCAACCATTTCCATTTGTCGTAAAGTCATCGGTGAACTCATTTCCGCCTGTTATGTTCGTAAAGTCGGCAGTGTTGGCAAACAGGACCGATACGACAAAGTCACCGGATTGCGTAGTAGTCACCGCCGGTCCAGGAGTATTATTCGCCACCACGTTCCCACTTGACGTGTTTTCAGTGTCGGGAGCTGCAGTGGAAAGTCCCGACACTTCCCAAGACGTGATCTCAACATGAGTAGGTGAACCGCCAAAATGGGGAGTCACGACGGTAGCACCAGACTTTGAATTCACCGCATACCAAATCTCGGTTGAGAACAAGCCAATACTGGATCGAGCACCGGCGGAAACATAGGTATTCCCGGCGTTATCAGAAAGGCTGGTGACCGAGGTGGAGCCGTTAAACATGATCGCCACTGCAACCAAATTCCCAGAATGGGTGGCGGGAATCGTGATGCCGCTGCCCGGATTTACCGAATTTGATGTTTTGTTCACAATGGCCCAGGGAACCGCGGGCGGTGTGCAGGAACAGAATGCGACAGCGCTGGCGGCGTATGTGCCACTCGGAGCAGTTGTATTCCAGCTGGCCTGATGAGTCCCTGGGACCGCAGAATTGCTGGTAATATGCGCCCAACCGTTTCCGGCTGTCATAAAATCGTCTGTGAACTCGTTGTTTGCCGTTATGCTAGTGAACTTAGCACTGCTGGCAACCAGGACGGATATAATGAAGTCGCCAGCCTGACTGGTCGTGACCAGTGGGCCAGCAGTATTGTCCGAGACGACGTTTCCAGTTATTGTATTTCCCGCATCGCGAGTCACACCAAACAATCCCGACACTTCCCAAGACGACATCTCAAGCTGCGTAGGTGAACCAGCAAACTCAGGCGTCACAACGGTCGCGCCCGGCTGGGAATTCGCCGCATACCAAATCTCCGTTGAGAACTGCCCGGTGCCGGATCTAGCGCCTGCGGACACATAGGTGTTGCCGATGTTATCGGTAACTCCAGTGATCGATGTACTCCCGTTGAACATCATTGCCAAGGCAATTAAATTCCCAGAATTGGTTGCGGGAATTGTGAGTCCGCTGCCAGGTTTCACAGTTTTTGATGCTTCATTCACAACCACCCAGGGACTCCCATTGCCCGTCGTCTTTAGACCAAAGATCCAGAGTTGTTGATAACTGGCTACATAGACCATGCCGTTTGCGACGGTGGGAACCAGGTTCGCGTTGCCGCTGATGGTCGAGGGACTCGCGACTGATCCGGTGTTCGGCCAGGTTCCGGCCGGGCCGGACCACACTTGAGTCAGCGTGGAGCCCGACGCGGTACCGTTGTAGGCGTGGAGCGTAACATAATCGGCACCCCCGGTGGGACGGCTGACGGCCCAGATGATTGCAGTGCTCGGGTCGACCCCGTTGGACGATACCGAGGTGAAGAACCCATAATCCTGCGGGCCGCTGACGAAACTGGGTGCGTTTGCCTCTAACGTCAGCCCCGGCATCGAACCTCCTGTGTTCACTTTCCACGTTTTCGCCTGAAGACCGCCGCTGCTAACTATTCGGCCGATGCCATCGGAGCCCTGGAAATATGACGGCCCACACCAACACGCGCCGATATTGACATGGTTCGGAATATCGGGGTCATTAAAACCGCCCAAGCTGTCGCGGTTGAGTATGAAGTTGCGGCCATCCTTGCCTGCCGCTACAGCCCAATGCGAAACGAGTCCCGGCTGATCGGGTAACACCATGACACCGCCAGACCCGAAGTCGTCGTCCTTCTGATCTAGTGTAAAAACGTTGTTCGGCGTGAAAAGATCGAGCACTTTTGAGAGGTCACTTTGCATTTTGATAACACTCTCCTGAATGTTTGTCACGCCATCATACGTGTTAGGAGGAGGAGGGTTGCTTTGCACGGTATTCGAATTCCCGGTAACGAAATATAAGTTGCCGGATTCATCCGCCGAGATACCAAAACCTGACATCCAGATTGATGACAGGAAGAAGCTGCCCGGTGCGGTGGCTTGGGTGTCGGTCAATTCGTTTGCCCCTAGCGGCAGGAGCGAAGTACTTGCCCAGCCTAAGACCCAGCCGCGCGACTTTCCGGGGTCGGTATCGCAAAAGCTACCGAATCCTGCGTAGATATTCCCGTTGGCTTCCAGGAGTGCCGTGCGCTGTCGTTGGTAGGTCGCATTGAAGTTAAAAGTACTGCCGTCGGTGAGAGTATGCGAGGCAGTGACCACTACAGGAAACACTTGGTCCGTAAGGCTGGCCAAACTAAGATTGTGAATCGTATAGACTGGACCACCACTGCCCTGCGTGTAAGTCATGACGTAGATCGAGCCCGTTGTGAGGTCGACCACCGGCGTGCCATTAATGCCCACGTTGGGCCCGTTGTTGCGACAGCCTAACGGCTTTCGCACGGGTGTCCCGAAATTCTGCTTCAGTAGAACCGCACCGCTTGAGGCATCAATTGCATAAACTGTGTTCCCTTCGGTCGCGACATAGACAACAGTATGGATCCCGCGCCCATTGATCGTCTGATTTGTGACTACGAGAGGCTGCGCATCGACTTGGTCATCGAGTGTCACTGTGGCAAGAACGCCGAACGTCGCTGGTGTCACGGTACTCGGCGTAAGAATGGTTTCGGTTGGATTCCAGCCGGTTCGCTGCGCGTCGTTATGATACGTAATCACGTTCGTACAGCAGACAGTTTGTTGAGGAGTAATAGCAAACGCCGGGCTCTTACCCGGCTCAGCGGGGCGCGCACTTGGGGCCGCAATCACAACGAACAACGATGTGGCGGCGATGGACGTGGAAGCTCGCGTACTCATTTTGTCTTCCGCTAATAAGCTGTCTCCGTCAAAGGATTACCAATAATAGGGGTCACACCATACTGGATCTCCGAGTTGGAAATTTGAGCGGCGTGGATCTCGGGAGCCTGAAGGAGTGCAGGCCTTCTGTTTTATATTTCCACGACGCGTTCCGTCCTGAGCGATTCCAGGACGGCGAAGGTCGCGCGTGATGTTGCGGCCAGGGACTCAACGCTGATTGACGAACCGGCTCCGGACTCGAAACCGTCCAGCAACGCCCTCATTTCGGCAGCGTGCCCCTTATCGCCGGAGAATGACTTAGTTGTTTTCTTCCGCCCAACAGCACATTCGAGCCTCTTAAAATTCCACATGCGGGCCGTCCTACCACCAGCAAATACTTCGAGGTATTCCTTCTCGACGGCGCTCGCGCCGTTCGCCAGATATTGAATACTGCCTGCGGAACCATCCGCAAACGTCATCGAGATCAGAACATTATCGTTATTGTAACGACGTGCTTGGTCGAAAGGGGCAACGGCATAGACGCTAACGGGAGCTGCGCGGCAAAGGAATTGCAGCACGTCTATGAAGTGACCTACTTCCCCAATGACACGGCCGCCCTGATCGGGATGCTGCATCCAGTGAGTAAGTGGCATAAAACCGGCATTGACACGGTATTGCATGACAAGCGGCTCCGTCCTTGCAGCGAATAGTTTTTGAATCGCGACGATCGGCTCTGAAAAGCGCCGGTTGTAACCGACCATGAGCAGCGGTCCTGTGCCCGTCCGTATGGCATCGCGGTAGACGTCCAGTATGGCGTCAAGCTCCTTATTATTTAGTGCAAGAGGTTTTTCAACGAACACACTCTTGCCAGCACGTAAAGCCTCCACTGCATAGCGCGCGTGCGAATCATGGCGCGAGGTGACGAATACCAGATTTATATCTCTGTCATTCATGATCTCTGCTGTTTCGGTTGCGCAGAACTCGAAGCCGTATTTCTTCGCCGTATTCTTAGCGTTTACTGGCTTGGCGGTGACCAAGCCCCGCATTCGCGGCGCGAGCTTTCCCAGGGCCGGAAGCAGCATCGACTGGGTAAAATTGCCGGCTCCTATGAATCCCAGAACCGCTCGCCGACTGGATCGCGAACAGCTGGGCGCGTGCAGTTCTAGACGGCGAGATAACCCACTTAGATGGCTGGTATCCGAGTACTGGAGCAAAATACCGAGATAGGTTTCTTGCGTCTTCCCCGTGATGATGTCATACGCGCGGAGGCTTTCTTCGACCGGCATGCGGTGCGTGATCAGTACCTGTAGGTTGAGCTTACGTTGAGCCATCATGTCGAGGACGGCCTGCATATTCCGGTTTTCTGTCCAACGGACGAAGCCGAGAGGATAGTCGTGCCCTCGCTCCTCGTAATCCGGATCATAGCGGCCGGGACCGTACGAGCAGGAAATGCGGAAATTGATCTCCTTCTCATAGAACGGCGAACGAGGGATATTCATTCCAACCGCGCCGACCACGACTACGGTACCGCGCTTGCGGGCACATTCGATGGCCAGCTCCACGGGCTGGTTCGAAGTAGCCGCCGCCGTAATAATCACCGCATCGGCGCCGTACCCTCGCGTGAAATTTTGGACCTCCAAAACTGCATCACGATCGCTGCTGATGCAACGATCGCATCCTAACGTTTGGGCTAAATCGAAGTTCCGGGAGGCGACATCCATGCCAATGACTCGGCACCCGCTCGCCTTGAGCAACTGCACGGTTATGAGTCCAATCAGTCCCAAACCGACAACGGCCACCTGCTCACCGACACGGACGTCGGCTTGACGCACCCCTTGCAGCGCGATAGCTGCGACCGTCGTAAACGCAGCCTCCTCGAAGTCAACCTCATCAGGCACTCTGACGACTAAGTTTCGGGGTACCGAAACGATTGCCGCGTGCGACGCGTAGCCGACCCCGGCGCACGCAACACGATCCCCCTCCTTTATGTCGTCAATTCCGGTCTCAATCACAACGCCAGAGCTGCTATACCCCAGCTCCTTGTAATTGTCGAGCCGCCGCTGGACCTTTTTGTAGGTTGCTACCACACCTTCACGAGTAATGTTGTCCATAACCTGGCGGACCAGGTCTGGCCGCAAGCGAGCCTTCTGCATCATGGAAGCTTTGGCGGTTCCCACCGACGTCCGTTCCGTTCCGGCGCTGATCAGTGAAAACGCGTTGCGGACGAGCACGGTGCCGGGCCTAAGCTTGGGCGCAGGCAACTCATCCACGCAGATCTCGCCCGTCTTCTGATATTGGATGACCTGAAGCAATGGGGTGTCCTTTCGAATCTTGTGCAACACTCTTTCCACCAGGTCAGTTCTGGAAGAAAGTGCGGAACCAGATCTCGTTTGTCAATAACGTCCAGATCAGGTACGAATTGTCTTGAAGACCTTGTCTATCGCGGGCGATAAGCCGAGTAACGTACGCCGGATCGTATAATCCGCGAGCGCGCACCGCCTGTTCACTCAGCAGGTCGTTGACCATGGTCGCGAGTGGTCCCCGAACCCAGGAGCGCAAAGGCGAAGCAAACGGCGCCTTCGGGCGGTGGATGATGTTATGTGGCAGGTATTTCCTGGCAACCTTTTTCAGAAGATGCTTCTGACTTGCGCGATGAATGCGTTCTCGCGGGGGTAGTGAGAACATGAACTCGACGATGCGGTGGTCAATCAGAGGCGGACGACTCTCAACGCTGGCGGCCATCGACGCCTTATCGGAATAAGTGAGATTGTGTTCGGGCAAGAAAACCAGTGTGTCATTCAGACACATTTGAGTGAGATATGACAGACCGTTCGGTCGGAAGCGCTCCGCCTGAGCCTTGAAGAAGTGTGTATCGTAATACGACATTCGGCTGCTGAAGAGCAACGGGAATTGTTCCGGCGCTACCGAAAGATCCGACATCAGGAATCGGTCGCTGCGCGCAGCTGACGCAAACGACAAGAACCGCTTCCCCCAGCGAACCTGCTTTAAGCCTCGTGTCGAAGTAGCGACGGGTATAAGGGTCGCAGCGCGCTCCACGGCCCGGCGTACAGCCTGGGGCACGACGGCCTGATAACTCTCTGCCGTCAAGCACGCTAGTTGTTTGCGGTAGCCACCAAAAACCTCATCGCCGCCCATACCGTTGAGCAACACGACGATACCTAAATCCCTCGCAGCTTTCGATATTAGGTAGGTATTGATAGCGGCGGGATCCGACAAAGGTTCATCTAAATGCCATACCATTTTAGGTAGCAGTTCATCTATGTCCGGTTGAATTTCGAATTCGTGATATGTAAACGCAAACTGATTGGCTACTTGCCGCGCATATACCTCGTCCGGGGTCATGCGCTCCAACTTCTGATCAGACGCAGAAAACTTAATGGTAAATGAATGTACGTTCTGTTGCGTATTGACCCGCATCAGTGCACTGACAATTGAGGAATCTAACCCACCGCTCAGAAAGACACCAACGGGCACGTCAGCCCTCATTTGTAAACGGATCGAATCACATAATAACGAGTCTAGTTTCTCGACGAGCATAGCTTCGTCGGCCGCCTGTTCGATCGGATGCAGCTTCCAGTATTGACGCACCGAAAGATTGCCATCTTGAAACGTCATACAGTGCCCGGGGGGCAGCTTCAGTATGTTCTTAAATCCGGTTAAGGGCGAGATCTGGAACCGGGCGGGAGTATGAAGTGCGTTAAGATCCGGCTGCCTCGGCACGAGATTTGATCTGAGGATCGCCTTGATTTCAGATGCAAAAACCAGAGAGCCTCTCTCGAAATAGTAGTACAGCGGCTTTATACCTAGGCGGTCCCGCGCTGCAAATAGCGTCCGCGCATAGGGATCGTAGATTGCGAATGCAAACATCCCGTTCAGCTTTTTCAGGCAGTCTTGACCCCAATACAAATACGCATAGAGCAGGACTTCCGTGTCGGTTTGAGAGCGGAAACGCACCCCTTCAGACGCTAATTCCTCGCGGAGCTCTTTGTAATTGTAGATTTCTCCGTTGAATACAATCCACGAGCCGGAGAGTTCATTACACATCGGCTGATGACCGGCAGGTGAAAGATCAATGATTGACAGTCGTCGGTGTGCCAGGCCTGTATTGGAGTCCTCAAACCATTTCAGACCGGCGTCGTCGGGCCCGCGATGGACGATGCTGTTGTTCATACACTCGAGCAGATCAGCGTTCCCGCAGTTGACAAATCCTGATATGCCGCACATACGGATCTCTGGCGCTACTGCAGATCCGCATCCGCTGCCGCGGTAACACCTTCAGGCGACAGGGTGCGCTCTCCGCCGAGTAAGTGGCTATACAACGCAATCAGTTGCTCCTCGGAATTCTCCCAAGCGAGTACCTCCCGAAATCGCATTCGGGCAAAGGCCGCCATCTGGCACCTGCGATCCGGGTCGAGCAGTAACTCTCGCATCGCGACCGCCAGTCCCGTGTCGTTGTTTCCCTCAACGTAGACGGCCGCCCCTTCTGCGGAATGGCGGTGCTCCACAAGATCAAAGGCTACAATCGGGCACCCAAACGCCATATATTCGATAATCTTGTTCATGGTGGACAAATTGCTCCACTCATTCGAAGGATCCGGGTCGACACACACGTCGGCTGTCGAAAGATACTCCCACAGCAGCTCGTCCGGAATTCGGCCCGTAAAATGCGTACTCGTTTCCAGGCCCATTTCTTCTGCCAATGCTTTCATCCGCGGCTGATCCGGCCCCCCTCCGATGAACGCAAATAAGGTGTCCTTGGGAGCTATTGTCCGGTAATGCTGGATGGCGCGCAGTAAGTGATCCACGCCATCTTGTTCGCACATTTCGCCTAGATAAAGCACCATGTAAGAGTAGCCGCGTTTGAGTTCCGGGCGCGGAGAAGAGATATCAGCCCATTTGCGTTGAGGCCCGCTTCGTACGACTCTAATCCTGTTTTCAGGGATGCCGGCTCTCTGTACAGCGATGGTTCGATGCGATTGGTTGACCGCGATCACCACGTGGGCAGATTTGAGCGTCAGCCATTCCAATGCAACCAGTCCACGGTGGAGCCAGCTGTTGCGTCGCCGACCCTTGGCAACATACATTTCCGGACATAGATCGTGATGATCAAAGACAAACTTTACTGCCAATGGCCGAAAGAGGAGGGCCAGCGCGAAAAACGTGTCGGGAGGATTGCACGCGTGGATCGCCTGAAAAGGGCGTCTCACATATGCCCTGATTGCAAGCCAGAGCGTAGCAAACCAGCAATAGACAAACTCTATGAAATATCCAGCCACTCCCTTATTCGCTTCATACAAGAGCGGGTAACGATAAATATCGACGCCCTCTAGGCGTTCATAGCCGGCGGTGTACATCTTCTTTTTCGGACAGATAACTGCCACACCGAAGCCATGGCGGCGAAGACTGGTAGCTTCCTGCCACACACGCCGGTCGAACGGCACGGGTAGGTTCTGGACAATGATGAGGATATTTTGTTGGTTCATACCGATTTGCCGCCTTGTCCATGTACCCGAAATTGTTCTGCAGTTTAGAGAAGAATTTGCAGATGCGTTGAGATGGTCTGTTCACCATCGATCTCGCAGCGAATACGGAGTGTGGGTATGGGCTGTCTTTGATTGAAACTGCGCGATCGCCAGCCGAGCTTAGGATTCTCAGAGGAAGAAACGATTTCCCAACGCGAGTTGCGATCTGGGGAAGAGAATATGACGCGCCGGCTGCGCCATCCCACTTGAGCTTCCCCATCGCAAACGCAAAAAGGGATCGCCTCTTCGTGCATATGGAAGAAAAGTTCAACTTCATGCCGCCCGCTGGCGCGAAAGGTATCGGCGATGGACAGATGGCGCCCGGTGCGCGAAAGACGAACAGTACGGCGGTGAGTGACAGGTTGAGGCAAGCGGCAATAGCCATCGTGTTCAGCGTCGATTGTGACCTCCCCTGAACTGTCTTCGAATTTCAGCAGGCGCGCGGTTGCCTTCGCACTCCACAGGAATCGGGCCGCGATCTCGGATTGATTGCGGCCATCCACCCGCGCAGTATTGTGTGCCGCAGTGCTGCGAAAAAAAGCGCGCCACTCCGGATGGGAGTGATAGGCATAGGTACCGGCATCAATCAGAAAGTACTCGCCATCAATAGAAAGCCATATGGACAGAGCATCGGCGTGTCCATGCGCAGCCGTACTCTTGAAGCCAAGCGGCCCAAAGTCCATCAAAAGACCTACGTTGCCGTCATGCGTGCTTACAAAAGCCAGACCCGCGTCTTCGAATAAATGGCGCGGCGGATAGGGCGCATTTGCGGTATGGGCGGCGAGCGAAGGAATCAGATCTGAAAGCAGCGCTCGCGAGGCCACGGTCGGAGTCTCACGAAAACGGAACCAAGTGGGCTGCGCAAACAGCAGCCCTGAAAGTTGCATCGTAACTTCCAGTGCGGTTTCAGTCGCGGATAATAGAAACCCGCGGGCATCATCCGAATCGCCGTACCAAGGCAGGTCCCCGCGCGATGTGGCAACTGTATCGAGAAAGCTTGTCATCGATTGCAATCGCCGCGCGTATCCTTCACTAAACGGCTCTCCTGTATTACGCCCGATGATAAAGGCCATGAGCAGCAGTTCGAGCGTAAAAAGATGATAGGAAATCGCCTGTTCGCGGTTAACGCCGTCATCTCCGATCTGCGCCCGAATCTCGCGTTCCAGCAGCTTCCGTGCCAAATTCCGCCATCGAACGCACTCAGGCCAGTAGTCAAAGCATGCCGACCCGACAAACAGTCCGACTAATTCACCGATGAGATGATTATTGGCCGATGAATGAAGGCTCAGTTTCCGGGCGATGCGCCGCAAGTGCAGGTAAATCGAACGAAGCCATTCGTCCCTGAAATCTTGGTGGCCGGCTACATAATCCGCAATGCGCGGATACAATAGTGCCCACGACAGGATTCGCTCGCCCAACTCCAGGCTACTAGTCCAGTGCACTCCGCAAAGATACGGATTCGCCTTCAGCCAGGAATCAAGCGAACGTACAATATATGGCAATTGTTCTTGGCCGTTTCCTGCGAACGCCAAAGCTGATAGATGCTGGTGCCGGCTGGGTTCCCACACGAACTTGATGTCGCCCACGACGGATACATCACGAATGTTCAGTAGCGAGGCGAACCGGCGCTCCACCTGCCCGCCATGGCAATAATCGCGGTGCCAATCAAATTCGAAGTCGAGCGGAAACTCGAGATTGAATACACGAATGGACTCCATGCGCGGACTGTTATCGTGCAGTCTTATTGGATAATAGTCCGTCCGCAATGCGGTCCAGCTAGGGGTGGGCATCGCTGGCGGCCTTTTATACTGCGTCCAATCCAGGGGCAGAGCGGCTGCCGAGCGGCCACGCCACACCATTTCAGCCGGCTGCATGGACGCTAGCCGCGCCAAATACCAATTGATATTCAGCAGATCAATACCATCATTACTTCCGCTGGATTCGTCTCTGTCTTTTTGCCGGTCGCCATACGCGATCGCATTTACAAGGGTAACTGCTTATGATGATTTCCGTTGGGAGCCACGTTTACGGTATACAGCGGGTGGTCAAAGTCATGCATTACATAGAACTGTTCGTTCCACGGCTCGGCGCGCGCCCTCAATAAACTCAGGTTTGGAATCTTGCAAATCTTTCGGCACGGCTGCTCTTCGTTGAATTCACGTATGGCGCAGAGCTCGCCCGTGTATTCGTTATGGTACGCCCATTCCGGCCAGATCACGTCATCGAAATAACAGAATACGCGCGGCAGACGTGTTGCATGGCTTCCTTCAAAGATTCCCAACGCATTTTTTGTCGAACTATAGTAATCCAGGTCAAAAGAAACGAAACCGATCGGGTCTAATCTATCCTCGGACAAGAGTTGCGGGACAGTCTGGCCTACGTCGCCGATACGCAGAGATGCACGCTTTAACTTAGTTTTCAGCCTCTCGAAATCCATTTGGTAATAGCCTTGCGCCCAGACATGGGGCAAGTCTCGGTAATCTTTGGGGGGAGGCATTCCATGACCCCCGTCAAATCCAAGCACCGCAACTTTCACCTCGGCATGCTCGCCTATCTTGACCGCAAGTTTCTCGAGTTCTATCAATCCTCGGCCACCGGCCACGCCGAATTCGATTACAGTAATGCCTGGAATGTTCAACGATCGCGCCAGTCGGGTCGCGGAATAAACCCCAAAGGCATAAGCAGGTCTTGGCCATATGCCAAAACGAACTCTGGTCTCCACAGAGCCAATTGGAAGGTGACGCATCATCCGCAGGCCGTTGCGAACGGTGCTCAGCATCTTACCAGGGACGTCCATCTTGAATTCGCAATGCAGTCCGCCTATAGACTGGCGTCCCCGTCGAAGCAACACGGATCCCAAGCTTTAGAATTTTCCAACATCTGCCCAAGATCCCGGCGATGTGTCTTGTAAAAGTACAACCACGACGAAAGTTTGCGTTTGTGAGGTGACAGCCCATCTATGATGCGTTGTTTCTCAGGTCGAAATCCAATCGCTTCCAACATGTGAATACCTTGGCTACTGCATTGCTTTAATGCCCAACACAGAAGAACCTGTAGCAGCTCATTATGGCCGTGCAATGCCTGAAAGTCGACTAATCTCAGTCTCCTCAGACCCATTGCTGGTTTATCCTCCCGATAGAAGACCGCATACGCCGCGATTGAACCGCCGCCCTTGTTTACAGTCACTATCCAGGCGCGGTCCTGTGCTAGCGCATGGTGAAAATGCCAACCAAGCATCTGGCGCGAACGCGTTGCAAGGAGTACACCGTGAGAGTCGCACCTGAGCCGATCCCAGAAGCTATCGAACTGATCGTCGAAGGTTTTGCGTATGACGATTTCTATACCGCTCAGCTTCGGTTGGCATGGTTTTGTTTTCTCCCAAGGCGCCTCTTTGAGGCGCAGAGCCATGGACAATGGATAAGCAAGTGGCCTTAAGTACCCCCGGCCCTTGACTGCAAACGCAGCCGCAAGAAAGCCTTCGTACCCTGTAATCCAGAAGGACGACTGATCCCATGCACCCGCAGGGACGCGTCTGGCCCTAAAAAGCTCGTGCGCTTTTCCCGCATTCGCATTCACCGTCGTATCTAGGAAGAGATCGACTCTCTTCTGGTTGAAAAAGTGGCTCAGCAACGGTACAGAGTGCGCGCGATATTGCATGTCCACGACCAGAGCGTGACTCGTGGTTGTGACTATTTGGCGCGCTCCAAGCTCGTAGCTCAAAGGCACGTTGCCTATATACCCTACGATTTCATGATTCTCGTTCTCAAGGACCCAGCCAATAGGCCAGTCGTGAATCCTTTGATATACCGGATTATTAACCCAGAGATGTGTCCATTCTTCGTAGGCTTTCGGCACTAATCCATATTGACGCTGCAGCGCGCTAATCTTGGGGTAATCCTCGAAACGCGCGACGCGGGTGGTCAGTGGGTGCATCGCTTTTCCGTCCGGCGTGACTGCGGATCTCTCGGCTGTCAGTGTCAATATCGCTCAGTAATTTGCACGTCGTTGTATCGGTGGCCGGCGAGAGCGCCGCACCCCTTCGATACTACGTTGTTCATTAAATCGTCCGCGAGGACAATGGTCTGAACCCCGATCGGCGCCGGATACGGGTTGTCGAGTGCCCAAGTAAAAATCGAGTTACCGTCGAAGCATTCGAAGCCTGAGTTCTTCCAGAACTGAAGACAAGGAGCATTCTTGGCACTTGGAAGATATTCCGCCCTCAATTCCTTCACATTTAAGGTTCGGCAATAATCCACCGCAACCGAGATCATAGCCTTTTCAACATCTCTCCCCATAACTCGACAACTCAGCACAAAATCCGAAATTTCGGATATCTCCGGGCCTATGTCCAGAGTCAATATTCCCGTCAGCCCAGAATCACCGAAGCGATCCGTAACACGAAACACCCACAACTTTCGATTCCCACCGGTCAACCAAGCTTCTAACTCTTTCTCTGTCATACGTCGCGTTCTGAGGTTCATCTGATTGGTCTTATTGAACAGCTGCACCACCCTAACGCGATTTGCTTCTGTCATGACCTCCACACGCAGTTCCGTTTTTAGCGAGCACAGCCATTCGTCACGCGAAGAATGAGCATCCTTGAACTGGTCGCGCTGCTTTTGGGCCGCATACAGTTGTGTTCTTGAGGAATCTTCATTTGTGCTGTAAGGAGAGTCGAAACAATCCATGTGCAATAAATAGCTGGCAAAAAGAGTCACGTCCTTGGGCCATTCCGGCACGTGCACCTCTGGCAGCTTCTCGCGGACGCGCGCACGCTCTACGGGGCTATCGTCAATAAAGACGATGGATTGCAGCCCGATATTCACCTCGGCGGCAAGCTCCACCAGATTTGCGGCCTTATCGTCCCAGTTAATTCTCCAGCCCACAAAGTCGTCCGGTCGCAAAATCATTTCTGGATGGTTGCGTAGCGCGTCGAGAGCGATGGATTCCTCGTTTTTGCTCACTATCGCAAGGAGGATACCCCTTCTAGACAATGCTTTCAGCGCCCTTTGAAAATCCAAAAAAGCTTCGCCGACGTAGTCATGTCCGCCCAGCCTTACGTTCTCCCAGCCGAGATCTCCAACGGTACCGCCCCAAAGTGTGTTATCGAGATCCAAGACAATTAACCTTCTCGATTCGCCCATTACACCGCGGAGCGCAGTCTTAATGTCATTAGTAGCTTCCTTGAAGACATCGGGATGAAAAGGACTTTTCACCAGATACCAGAGCTTAGGGCTATAAGAGTTCCTACCGACAGCCTCGATCCATTTCTGGGCGTCCAACAGGTACACGCCAGGCATATTTTGAAGCTCTTCCGCGAGCTTCAGGTTCATTTTCATCACCAATGTTCTGATGCCCCGGCGGCTGAGGTCCGCTACGCCATAGCCTCGAATATAAGGCGGCAAAGTCCAGGCCATTAAAAAGACGGCCCGGAACTTCGGCATGAGGGCTTTGATATATTCTGCGTATCCGCAGACCTCGGACAGAATATCTTCATCGCTTACGGTTTCGAAGCTGAGTGCGCGCCCAAAAGCAGAGCTTGTCTTCTCGGGCGTCGTCCAAACGACCGCGAAATCCCCGCCTGGATCCCCGTTACCCATCAACGGGCTAACGACTTGGCCGAAGGGGGCGACGCTAGCTGCGCAAACGGGTTGCCTGCTGTCCTCATTCAGGAACTGAGCAAGTGTAGCGACGTTGAAATCAGAGATGAGGAACAGTTTCAACACGGCTCGGCTCGCATATCAATACTAGGTCTCAGCGCTGCAAAGAAGCCGAAATGTATGCCATTAGGCAAGCAACCGTCTGAAAATGCCCAGTCGTAGGGGAAAAGGGATCATCCTGTGTGAGATCAATTCCAATTCCAAAGCGCTCCTCTAATTTTTGCTCGAGGATAATGATGAAATTGGCAAGGGACATCGAATCAAGCTTGCCTCCATCGCCAAATAATGCGGTGTTTGCAGAAGGATCGAGCCGCTGTCCCTCGGGCAAATGAAGGTTTACTTCCGAAATAGAAGCGTAGATTAGGTTCAACACGTCACCGCGGTTAGGTATCGGCTCGGTCACTAAGTTTTCGTCATCTACAGGGTAAGCCTCAGTTGCTCTCGGGTTCATGATGTCTTCCTTTCCAGATCTCAAACAGAGCTCCATTGGTTACCTTTGTCAAATTCCCGCGTTCGCAAATCGATTGGAAAATGAATTGAAGCTCTCCCCAGTTCCCCTGGTCAGCAATTTCCCAACTGTGGAGATACAGATGAGCGATGCCGCCGCGGGCCTGTACATCATCCAAAGCATAGAGAAAATGTCGCGGCCACTCAGTCGATCCCTTGTAAGTATAAAAGTAGTTGCGAGCTCCAACATAGTTCTGCTCGAGTAACGCGTGGCGCACCTGGACCAATCTGGTATATGCGCCGGCATGCGTGCTCACGCCCCAAGAAAATGGGTCCCGTGGAAACTTGCTCAGATTAAGCAGGCAAGTTCGAGCACCTAGAAATCCGGCTTCTTTGACCATACCGGCCACACGGCTGTTGAATTTTCCACGCGGATAGCAAAACGAGATTACCCCGCGACCTAGAATGTCCTCCAGCCAGAGTTTGCCATCGTTTATCTCGGACCACGCGTGTGCGGGAGGCAAAGACTTCAAAGGTACATGGTTCATTGTGTGGCCTCCGACTTCGAAACGAGCTGAAATTTCCCGAACCTGAGCGGCATTCATGACTGGACGTTCCGGATTGCTGGCCGGAATATAAAATGTCGCAGCGAGCCCGTATTTGTCCAAAAGATCGGCTGTCCGGAAGTCGGTTGGATGTCCGTCATCAACGCTGATTGTCACGTATCGGTCCACGGTTCGAATTCCTATGACGCCCGGCCGGCGATGCGCTCACGCGGTAAGAACCGGCGAGGCCGATGCAACATCCGGCAATCCGGCTGGGGCTCCCGCCAAAACTCGTTCGTATATGTCAATGAGCAGCTTATAGTTCCGTTCTGGTGTGTACTTCAATTCATAGTCTGAACGAGCTTCGCGGCCCATACGCTCCGTCACATCGGGCCGCGTCCAAGCCCATTCTACCTTTGCTGCGAGGTCCTGCGCATTGCCCGCTGTGAAATGAAGTCCTGTTCGCCCATCCTCGATGATCTCTTGAATAGCTCCATGTCGTGAGCAGATCACCGGTGTACCGCAGGAAAACGCCTCAGCCACACTCAATGGAAAGTTTTCGTAGCAATTACTGGGCAGAATCAGAAACCGTGCTCCCCCCATGGCAGCGAGGCTTTCATCGCGATTCACACGGCCGCGAAAGATGATCTCCGACCCACCGCACTGGCGAGTTTGCGCGTGCACCTCTGGTCCGAGAGGACCATCGCCCACGACAACTAAAGGAATGCGAACTTGCAGACAATTCCAGGCCGAGAGTAACGTTTCCAATCCCTTTTCAGAAGAAAGGCGCCCCACGAACAGCGCGTATGCACCGTTTCCTGTTCTTTCGCCTGGATCGCTCGGCACAAAGTTCGGCTTAACGACGAGCTTCTCCGGCGGCAGACCCGCCTGAATAAACTTTTGGCGTGCAAATTCACTGAGCGCGATATAGCAGTCCACCATTCGAGCCCAGGTCCCCAATGCACGGTGGATCGCGAGCATTAGCGCGACGCCGGCCGTCCGGGAGCGGGACGCGCGGTAGCACCCGTAACGCACACTGCGCCACAAGCTATGATCGGCACACTCCTCGCACGCCTTCCCGTTTCTAAAAAAGGCGCCTGCCGGGCAGGACAGCCGGTAATTATGGAGCGTCTGCACGACAGGCACATCAGCATCACGGCATGCCGCGTATATCGACGGCGATACCATCATGAAAGTATTGTGGACGTGAACCAGGTCAGGCTTCGCACGACGAAGCAAACTGGCGATTTCCCGCCGAGTGTCCTCCGCCCAGACCATCTGCTTTACTAACACGAGTTGCTTCAAACCGGAATACGCCGCGACCTCATGGTTGCTCCTGCAGTAGGAGGTGACATGATGCCCGTGGCGCTGCAGCAGTGCTCGTTCCTGCGCAAAAGCAACGTCTTCGCCCCCCGGCTCCTGGTAATGATTGTGAACTGCGAGTATCTTCACGGCTTCAAATGTTTGCAGCTTCTATGCTGCTTCGCCACAGTTAAGATTCAACTCTCGCCAAACTATTGCTAAACGAAGAACTCCGGTACTCTCGCCTGTTGCTGTCAGGCAAGTATCGCCGTATTAAGCCGAGCGCGAAACCCGTTGTGAAATAGAACGGAATGGCCATTGAGGGAAACTCAAAAGGAGCTTCCACAAAACTGTCTATCACAACTAGCAGGTAAAAGAAAAAGAGCCACAGGATATAGTCGGCGAGCTGCTTATCACATAAACGCCTTCGCCGGAGTGCATACGTGAATCTTGCGACGACACAGGAATGAAATGCAAGCCAAATAACAAATCCGAGAACACCAGTTCTCGCCAGGACCGACAAGCTCGAATTGTGAGGCATTCGGACTACCGTACCCAGCTCATCGACAGCGTCTAGCAGCGGCTGCCCAAACCCTTCCCCAACAATGGGGTGCGCATAGAAATGATCCAATGCCTGCTCGCTCCAATCAAGCCGACCCTGAACGCGGCTTCCCGGCGTGTCCTCGGCACCGGATATGCTTCGAATGTGCTCCTTGAAGAACTCCATATCCACCGGGCCGATACGCCCTGTTATCTTAAGTCCCGCCGCCAGCACTAATATAAGCACCACAATGCCGGAGGAAAGCATTATGAGGAGTTGCGAATACTTCTTCGTTTCGCCCAACAGTATGAGGATGATAATCACAACGAAAATTGCGACATACATTCGCCGTGTCTGCTCGATTGCAATGCCAAGTAGCTGCGCCATGACTAGGAGCGGGAGTATCCAACGAGCACGTTTTAGGACATAGCCGCCAATGCAAATGCAAAATAAAGCGCCAGAGACTAAATGGTCAGCGTTTCCGCGGTAATTGCCAAAAACTGGAACTTGCGCGAAGACGCCGCTTTCAGGAGACCAGGACCAAACCTTATCATGCCAAGGAAGTGTAAAAGTGTAGACTAAGTTCACAACGAAAACAACCATCAGCCACTTCGCCAGATCGGTCGCGCCATTCTGCCGTCTCGCCCAAACGCAGCCGAGCAGTAAGAAAATCCCGTCCAAGAACATTGAGGAATCCCGGACTGCCCACAATCCATAAAGCGGGAGATCGATCAGGAGATGAAGAAACGCGAAGACGATCATCGCCGCGACACAGATCATGGTCGGTTCCTTCATGGCCCTTATCATCCAGTCGGGATGGGCGAGAATCGCCAGGGCTAAGGCCGAGTACATCAATCCATAACTAATGATTATTGGGAGCGCCCCGACGTGAAGCGTCAAGTTCTCAAATCCATAATTAAGCAGTATGTAACCAGTGAGGGCAATCAGTACGAGCGCCTGCCACAGTTCCAGGCGCGCACGGCGGAAATAGTGAACAACGACCCAGCCTAGCCCAAATACCGCTGCGGCTGCGACAAAGGCAAGCGCAACATACGGATAGCACACGGCCAAACCACCAATGACAACGAAGAGTGAGAACCAGCCGAGGTCGTGTGGACGGATTTTGAACCGCTGGCTTGATTTGAAGGTATCGACTGAGCTGGGCAGCATTTCAAGCGTTCTTACGTAGCGAAACGGTCATAATACGCACCGGCTAGAAGATGACCGGTGGAATGTACTTGGCGCATGCTGAGAGGGCGCGAGCGGAACAGGACGCCGAGGTTAGATTCCCGTAGCCGATATCGCCGTCGAACACGGGACGTCATTGGCCACTCCCAAATCGTAACCAGTCTTTCTCAGGGCATCCCCGGCATACTGCTGGATGACTTTGATTTCGGTATCCGTTAGGGTGCCGCGCCAACCCCCGACGGCGCCTTTCCGTACGAAACGGCCGTCCTCTTGCGCCGCTTTATGACACTCGAGCAGTGCAGAGCGCTCTCCAACCCTCCGTGCCTTATCTTCTTTTGCGCGCATCTGCTTGAGGCTATTGTTCTCGATTGCTGTGCGAATAGTTCCAGCTTCGGCTCTGACGCCGAGGAATGCTAGCAGCTGTGTTAAGACCCGCTCAGAGTTGTGGCGCAGATCCTCGTATCGAATAACCAACAAATGGCCATTCCTCGCAAGTGGCGAATCGAGCCAGGAACACACGTGGTTCTGCCATGAACCGAAAGCAAGAGCTCTACCTTTCAGAAAGGACCACAAGAAACTTTCACGGTCCCCTGCGGACACAAGCGAAGCTAACCCAACCTCCACGGCTGCGGCGTAACACGAGAGGAAGACATCCCTAACGTCGCGAACTAAGAACACTGCTTTTTTGTAGTCATTCCGAAATGTTTCGTGAGTTTTGATGAGTCGACCCCCACCTGACAGAATCGGCGGGACCCCCCGGTGCAGCCCGATCTCAGGCAGAGTCTGTTCAATTTTCTGGAATCCCGCCTCTCCCCCAGTCAATATCTCGAAAAGTATAAACCGGAGCCAGGTGCTGCCCGAGCGGGGGTAGGAGGCGAGAAACGCATCCTGCGTTGTAAGTCCGCGGTGCCACCACCAGACTCGCGGAATTCGAATGCTGCTCCTCGCTGCCTTGGCGCGAATTTGTCTATACATTTGCATTTGGGTTACATTATCCTTAATTGAAGTCGCGGACTTGATGGTCTAGTGGGTCGTCGCAGTGAGTTCTTTGCTATTAGAAAACGACCTTGACAGCACCGCGCCGCTGCTGGGTAGATGGCGCCGCTAACGACCTTTTTTCTGACATGCTAAGGCTTTCCCCATGACACGCCCACTAGTGGGCGGTCACAAGGAGCACGTTACCGACTTCATGGGTTGAATCCGAGTACTTCCATTTGACGGGCCGTGCATGGGCTGAGTAAGCCTGGATATAGCGGCGGAGTTTGCGTGCCAAGTCGGAAACAGACGAAAAGACGCGGCGGGAAATGACCTCGCATTCGATCCGGGGCGAACCAGATTTCGACTCGATTGAGCCAGGATGAGTAAAAGGGGCGTCAAAACGAAGCTTCACATTGCGGTGATGAGTTCAAAAGTGGCTTACGAGGCTGGTTTTATGGGCAGACAAGTTATCCAGAATGATGTGCATCTTTCCTGACGGGCGCTGGTCCTTCCGTGCACCTTTCTTGTCTTGGTGTCGAGCGCTGTGTAAAGCAATAACGTGCTGTGCAAGTAATATTCAAAGCCGTGGCGCTCCGCGCGTCCCGGGCTCAATGCGACAGACTACCAGTTATAACTTCTCCTGTTAATCGACGCTTGATAGTACTGGAATGCTCTGCACAGCTTTCGAGAACTCGTCAGTCTTCCGGCGAACTAGGAGGAAGGCGGCCGCAAAGGCCAGGGTTTCTGATAGAGCCATGCTCCACAACGCACCCCTTAATCCCAAGGCCCATGTGGCGAGAATGCCGATTGCGACGGAGATAGAGCTCGAGGCCGTAACAGCTATGAAAACCGACCGCGGCGACTCCATTGCTCGCAACGCCGTCGACGGGCCAAAAAACGCGCCGCCAAACAGAGATGTTAGGGCGACGATAGGCAGCAGGTAGGCGACCTCCGTATATCGGCCGGAGTAAACGACGCGAAAAACAGGCCCTTTAAACAAAAGCACCGCAAGCCAGTATGGAATTGCGCAAGACAGACATAAAAAAGTCATGCGCTGGGAAACCGAGTTCGCAAGACCAAGGCCTTTTTCCCTCAGCACTCGAGTTCCATACGGCAGCATGAGCGATGCAAGGGCCGCGCAGGTTTGCAACACAGGCGAGAAAAAATTCATCAGCGCTTTCAGCTCGCCGGCCTGGGTCATTCCTGAAAAAGCACTCAAGAGCGGATAATATATGCTGACTGGAACCCACATCATGGCGTTCGCGGCGAGTGCCCATCTGCCATAGCGCCAGTGCCGGCGCCAGATTTCGGCTATCTCCAGCACGTATTCACTCGCCGGAAGTCGAAACCCCAAATAGGTGAACAGGAAAACGCCGGACCCTAATCCAGCAATTCCCATGAGCACCAATGCTGAAAACGGCGAAAGGGACCCACGCCTGTAAAGTACAGCCAGTCCTCCAATCAAGAGAATGGAGTAGAGAAGCGCGCCGCATACCGAAGCGGCTGGGGAAAGCATCACATAGAAGATTCTTTTCGCGAGCCAGAAAAGTAATACCAGCGGTGTTGCAATACCAACACCAGCGAGTGCGCCCGGCAAACTTCCGCTTCTATCCAGCCGAAGAGCGACTCCAGCCGCCAAAAACACAACGATGAGCATCACCAGGCCGAGCGCCGAATGCAGCACAAGCAAGGATCTTATATAATCCCGGACACAGTTGCGGTACAACGACCCGCCAAACACTAGCATGGGTTCCAGAATTAAAGCTTGGTAGAACACAAGAAGGAGCAGAAAGATCGCGAAGGCGACCGCATAGGTTCCATATGCTTCGGGTGTTAACCATCGAGCCAGCATAATGCTGATCACGAAATTAGATCCTGTGAAGAGTGCCTGGTCCAGTATCGCCAAGGAGCCCTTCATCAGCCATGGAATGAAATTCCTGTACTGAATGAGCATCCGATCAATGAACGAGCTTTTCGACGAATGGCGCCGATTCCGGATCTGAATGCGAGTGACGCGCCTCGTCTAAACACTTTTTGAGCTGTTTCGCTACAGCTCGGACCTGCGGCTCGAGAAGAATATTCTCGTGATTACCTTCTATCTCAAAGCTCTCCAGTCCGTTAAGTGCGTATGTGTTCCACGCTGCGTGCGGGTTGGTTGTCTGGTCCAGAGGCTTGTAAGTGGACCGGAAGAGAATCATGCGCCCTGGATAGCCTTGTGGCACGTAATCGGCAACAGCTTTGAGGCAGGCTTTCCGGGCTTTCTTGATCCTGCGCGGCAATCTCAAAACGTGCAACCATCTGCGACTTGCCCGCACGGGAGCGTTGGCGAGTCGAGTGAAATAGGTGCGCCTTTCCGATGCTGGAATGCGGAAACATGTCAGCAATGCGGCCCAAATTGATGTGATATTTCGAGACGATAGAGTTCCTCCCATAGGAGCGCAAAATGTATCAAATAGGACTACGGATGGCAGATCTTCACCTTGCGCCAGTAATTGCTGAGCCATCTCGAGCGCAATCATTCCGCCGAAAGAATAACCTCCGAGATAATAAGGGCCTTTCGGATAAACGGTTCGTATTTCCTTGAGGTAGTGCGCCGCCATGTCTTCGGCGCGGGTGTGACATTCGCAGTTGTCATTGACTCCCTGCGCCTGTAGGGCATAGACCGGCTGGTCCGGGCCCAAATACTTCGCAAGGGCATAGAAACGGATCACGTTTGCTTCAATCCCATGGATGCAGAAGAAAGGCGGTTTTGAACCCCCGGTTTGGATAGGCACCAAAGAGGACCAAGGAGACGACCAGCCGTCTCGCCGCAGAAGTGCCGCGAGCTGCTCGACCGTGGGTGCCTGGAAAAGCGTGGAGATCGGCAGGGTGTTTCCAAATGCCCGCTCAATGCCGTACATCAGCTTGACCGCCAGCAACGAATGTCCGCCAACCTCAAAGAAGTTATCTCTGATGCCAATCGGCCTCATTCCGAGCACACTTTCCCAGAGCGTGACCAATCGGCCTTCGATGAGATCTCTTGGCACAGCGAAATCGTCGGTGGTCGCCAGATTAGACTGCTCGGGCGCGGGAAGTGCACGGCGATCGATCTTGCCGTTCGGCGTCAGAGGCATAACTGGGACAGCAGTGAACGCGGACGGTATCATGTGCTCCGGCAGCGTTTCTCTTAGAAAACCGCGCAAGTCACTCGCCCTGGGGATAGCTTCACTGTCAGGAACAAAATATGCGACTAGCCGTTGCTCGCCGCTGGCGTCCTCCCTGGCGACGACTATAGTTTCCTTCACTGCGTGATAGCGGCGCAGCGCCGCTTCAATCTCCCCTACTTCGACCCGGAACCCTCGAATCTTCACCTGGTGATCGATTCGGCCCAGAAACTGAACGTTGCCCGTATCAACGTACCGCGCCAAGTCTCCGGTCCTATATAGGCGTGCTTGCTTGCCCTGCTTGACTGCACACGTAATAAATTTCTCAGCAGTTAACTCCGGCCGCTTGAGATAACCTCGCGCCAGCCCATCCCCGCCGATGTACAACTCGCCCGCGATACCTATGGGTACAGGTTGCAGTTGCTTGTCGAGTATGAAGATTTCTGTATTGGCAATCGGCCGCCCTATCGTCAGTCCATCGTTTCCGCGCTCCACTTTAGCGACAGTTGACCAAACAGTGGTCTCTGTGGGGCCGTACATGTTCCACAAAGAAGCGGTTCTTTGCAGTAGCTGATCCGCGAGACTACGGGACCAAGCCTCACCTCCGCACAGCGCCTTCAGGCCATGACTGCCTTCCCATCCCGCTTCGAGCAGCATGCGCCACGTTGCTGGGGTAGCTTGTAGGATTGTTGCACCTGAATTGGCAAGCTTAGAAAGCAATCGTTTTCCGTCGGAGGCAACGTCGCGGCTTACGAGATCCAGACATGCTCCTACGCTTAGTGGAAGGAAGATTTCCAGGCCGGCGATATCAAACGAGAGAGTAGTAATTGCGAGCAGTCGATCGTCGCTTGTAATACCGGGGCGCTGCATCATCGAGCTTAGGAAATTTACCGCCGCACGATGCTCGATCTGAACACCCTTTGGTTTGCCGGTAGATCCCGACGTGTAGATCACGTACGCGAGATTCTCTGGCTTAACCCGGCTCGCCACGTTCTCAGCGCTCTCCTGCTCAATTTCATGCCAGCCGGTGTCTAGATGTAAGATCTTGGCGCCAGTCTGAGGTAATCTCTTCGCTAGGGCGCTTTGTGTCAGCAACAGCGCCACCTCGGCATCCTCTAACATGAAGGCCAGCCGTTCATTCGGATACGCCGGGTCAAGAGGGACATATGCTGCACCCGCTTTGAGTATGCCCAGCAAGCCCACAACCATATCGAGTGAGCGTTCGACGCAGATGCCGATTAGCGCCTCAGGGGCGATGCCGAGCTTCACTAGATAGCTAGCCAACTGATTAGACCGCGCATGTAACTCGCCATAAGTCAGGGACTCATTCTCAAAAACGACAGCAGCGTCATGCGGAGTTCGGTCCACTTGCAGTTCAAAGAGTTGATGAATACAATGGTCCTTCCGGTACTGTGCTTGCGTGTTATTCCATTCGATGAGAAGTTGATCTCGCTCGGCATCGCTGAGGAGAGAGAATAATGAATGAGACTGGCCGGGATTGGCCGCGATACCGCGCAACAATGTCTGATAATGTCCTACCATCCGGCGAATTGTGGCGGCCCCGAACAGATCGGCATTGTAAGTAAATCTGGCCTCCATGCATGTAGGCTCGTCCCAGAGTTCCAACTCCAAGTCGACTTTCGCTGTGCCGGTATGTACTGCCAATTTGGCTACTTCCCAACCCGATTGCGAAAGCGAGACGGCAGGCGCCATCGAAAACAGCACCTGAAATAGGGAATTTTGACCAGGCTCCTGCTTATGGCGTTGCAGGTCGGTAGCGATCCGGTCAAACGGCACGTTCTGGTGCTCGCAAGCTGCGCGCACGATATCGCTCACGCGCGACAGTAACCGTCGAAACGTGCAGTCCTCGTTCAGATCTGTGCGAGCTACTACTACGTTTCCAAATTGACCGATTAAATCCTCACTTCCAGCCGCGCAGCGTCCGGGGACAATCATGCCCGTGACGATGTCGCCCTGGCCTGTGTAGCGCGAAAGCAGCACCTGAAATGCAGCGAGCAAACTGACAAATACTGGTACCCGTTCTGCATCGCATAGCTTTTTCAGAGATTGACTGAGCTCGTGGGCGATGATTAAGTATTGATGCGCTCCGCGGAACGTCGGCACAGGCGATCGCGGTCGATCTGCCGGTAACTCCAGACTCGGTGGAATGTCCGCGAGGTGCTGCCGCCAATAGGAAACCTGTCGCTCCAAAACATCGTCCTGCGACGGGGCTCTCTGCAAGCGGACGCAGTCAGCATACGCCATTCTGAGATCGGCCAAAGGGACCGGCGCGCGATTCGCATAGGCTTCGTAGAAGGAAACGAGTTCCTGCGCCAGGATGTTTAACGACTGCGCATCGGCTATCACCGTGTGCACGGTCACGACGATCAGATACTTATCACCTGATAGGCTCAACACGAGAAGCCGCATCAAAGGGGCTCGCGTCAGATCGAAGAGCCGTTGCGCTTCCTTCCTGACTTCGTCCAAAACTTTTCCGTGCTCCCGGCTGTGCGAGACATGCAGTTCCGCAAACGACAGTTCGACGGATGCATCGTCGGCGATCAATTGGGCCGGAATTCCGTCGCTGATTACAATTCTTGTACGCAACGCCTGGTGTCGCCGGACAAGTTCGCGAATGCTGCCTTCCAATATCTCTCGATCGAGTGCGCCACTCCGCTGAAGAACGAGGGTCTCATTGTAGAGGGGAACGGTCGGCGCAAGCTGAACGCGGAGCCAAATCTGCTCCTGCATAAACGACAAAGGCATTGGCCGCAGGGATGACCGCTCGACGACTGATCGGCAACCGCCGCCTGGCAAAGGTGCCGCATGAGAATTCTGTCTTAAGGCGCTAAAGCTCATAAGAATTGTTCGAGGGGTCAGTCGCCGCCTTACCTACTACAGGGCTGAAAAAGGTTGGGCGTGCGCTCAAAGACTGGCATCTCCGTCAAATTGAGAGGGATCCCATACGTTTGGGTCGCTAAGTTGTTGAGCTAAATCCTTACGGGTTGCCTTGTAGAAGTACAGCCATGATGGCAGCTTGCGCTCATAAGGCGCGGCCTTGGCAATGACGTCTTGTTTATCGGCACGAAATCCTATGCACTCCAGCATGTGTATGCCCTCGCGGCGGCAGCGCTTAATCGCCAGGGATAACATCGGCAGGAGGAGTTCGTTGTTGTCATCGAAGGTTTGAAAGTCAATCAAACGAACTCTCTTCAAGCCATATTTCGGATTATTCTGCCGGAGGAAAATGCCGTACGAATTGATTGCAGAGCTGTCGCCCGCCGCAAGAATCCATACTTTGCCGTCGCGGAGAGCGTATTGGAAGTGCCAGTTCAGGAACTCCAGATCCCGAATTGAGCGGAGAACATGCGGGTTGCGTTTCCGGAGTCTGTTCCAGAAAACATCGAATCGTTGATCAAACTGCTCGCAAACCTCTATCTCGGTTGCATTGATATTCTTGCGGAACGCTGACCCAGAAAATACCTGTTTGAGAAATGGCCCCGCCGAAAGGGCGTACGTGAGAGGCTTTGGCAGCCTTATTCCCTTCGTAGCCAGCCAGCCCTCGAGGAAACCCTGATAGTTTGTGATCCAGAACGAAGACTGATCCCACTTTCCGACCGGTATCGGCGACGATTGAAAGACCGCGAAGGACTCGGAAGCAGCGGGCCCGACAGTAGCATTGAGAAAAAGGTCTACTGCTTTCTGCGAAAAATATTCCTCCAGCAGTAAAAGCGCGTAACTGCGATACTGTAAGTCGACGACCCATGAGTGAGCTACACAAGCGAGAAATCTCTTACCTTCAAGTTCATAGAACAGTGGAATATTGCCCACATATCCCACAATGCACTTATCATCTCTCTCGAGGACCCACCCGATTGGTAACTCAGATTGATAGCTTTTATAGGCAGGATTACCTGACCACAAATGCTTCCAGTCTTCGAAGTTCTTTGTCTCCAGACCGTATTGGGTCTGCAGTGCAACAATTTGGGCGTAATCCTCAAACGTGGCCTCGCGAATAATCACTGGCCTTGTCAATTTACGCCCGCCTGTTCATTAAAACGGACAGTCATCTAACCTTGCGCTCTCCGCCTCACCTCGCAATGAATGATCAATTGGGCAGAGATATCACATGGCGCTCAGATGACCGCTGGTTCTGCGTGGAAGCGGCTGTCCAGGGTTGACGGTAACTGTCTTCATCAGGAGTTGAAGTTGATTGAGCATGTACGTGATCGTGGCGGCTTCAAAAAGATCAGGATTGTATTGGATACGGCCAAGCAGTTCGTCCCCTTCCTCGATGAACGCCAGGTAGAGGTCCCACGGCGCACCGCCGCTTTCCGCATCCATTGACGTGACAATCCATCCGTTGGCGGTCTCGGGCGTCTTTGGCTGCAAAGAAATCGCCACGGTAAAGAACGGATTGCGGCTCGTATCCGGCTCAACCTGTAGCTCCTCCGCGAGAACTTCGAGCGGCACGTCGTCGTGGCACAATGCCCCAGCTAGCACTTCATAGGCGCGCGCTAGTAGTTCAGTAAAAGAAGGGTCACCGTGCAGATCGATGCGAAGAGCAATCGGATTGAGAAAATAACCCAATGAGGACTGCGTCTCCGGTCGTTTGCGGCCCGCCGGAGACGGTGTACCGATCACTAAATCCTGCTGTCCGGTATAGCCATAAAGTAGCGTGGTAAAGCTCGCGAGCAGGGTGGTGAACAACGTGACACCTTCGCTGCGGCTCAGGTTCTTAAGGGCGCCTGCCAATTCAGTGCTCAGCACGAATCTCCGAATTGCCCCACGGTACGTCTGCGGAATGGGTCTCGGATGGTCGCTGGGCCATTGAAGAATTGGCGCTTCCCCTCCCAACTGCCCGCGCCAGTAGGCTAACTGCTCGGACCGTTTTTGCGCCGTAAACGTCCGGCGTTGCCAGCAAGCATAGTCCGCATACTGAATCGCAGGCTCTGGAAGAGGCGAGGTCTTCCCCGATGAGAAAGCCGCGTACAAGGTGGCTAGCTCGGAAGGGAAAACTTGATAGACGGAAACGCCGTCTACTATGCTCAGGTGCGCAACCAAGAAAAGCCGGTACTCTTCTTGATTCGGCCTCAGAAGCATAGCTCTAATCAAGGGTCCTTGTTCGAGGTCGAAACGGCGGCGAGTCTCCGCGGTCGTAAGTCGAAGTATTTCAGGCTCCACCTTTGCTTCGTCTACTGCTCGCAAATCCACGATCTCCAGTCGAAAAGAGCACGGTGGCGGATGGACAACCTGAACGGGAATACCATTCGTATTCCGATAGGTTGTCCGCCAAATTTCGTGCCGGCGGAAGATTTCCGCCAAACTGCTCTCCAGCGCGGGAATATCAAGCGTTCCCGTCCGCTGAAGCGTGATGGCCTCGTTATAAAGCGGCGGAATGCCATCGATTTGCTCTCGGTACCAGAGTTGCTCTTGAGCAAAAGACAGCGGCGTAGGTTCATTCGGAAGCCGTTGAGTGATGGCCTCGGACGGCTGTTCCGCCGGCACAAGATCACCAAGAAAATATTTATCGAGCAGTTGACGCTTAGCTTCGGACAGGAATCCTAATTGGTGCTCCAAGTCAGTGCTAGTCATTCCCGAAACTGCTGGACCTCACAGGTACTCTAGTGGCTTCAAATGCCAATGGCAGCGCAGTCAGGCCTCTGAGGCCCAGATTCGTTCTCCATTGGAGGGGTTCTGGCTTGAGTGTTGGCATCGGGAGCCGGTGGAGCATTTCTTCGAATGCCACCTGTCCTTCAATTCGCGCGAGCGCAGCGCCAAAGCAGAAGTGGGCGGCCCAGCCGAACGAAAGGTGACGGTTGTCTTCCCGAGTAATATCAAATCTATCCGGGTCCGGGAAACGATCCGGATCCCGGTTTGCGGCAGCCATGACAGCGATCACGGCTTGTCGCTTTAGGATTTTCTTTCCACCAAGTGTGACGTCACCGGGCGCCAGCCGGGCCGTGTGCTGGCTCGGCGGTTCATAACGCAGCATTTCTTCTAAAGCGGTGGGAACCAGTGAAAAATTAGCTTTGAGCCGCCGGAACTCCTCAGAGTGCCGCAGCAATGTAAGCATGCCGTTGCCAATCAGGTTCGTTGTTGTCTCCTGGCCACCGACCATCGTGACGATGGTGTTTGCGATTACTTCTTCTTCCGTGTAGCGATCACCTTCCAATTCTGCAGTCAAGAAGGAGTGAATGAGGCCGGGCCGCGGGTGCCGTCGAATCTGCCGTATCGCGGATTCAAAGTATTTAGTCAACTCATCCACACTCTGGCGCATGCGGGGAGCTCGCTCAGGATTGTGCTGAAAATTGCCGAGCATCTCTGCGAAGTCCTGTGACCAAGCCTTCAGTTGCGGCGCATCCTCGACCGGGACACCCAGCATTTCCGCGGTGACCGTGTAGGGTAGTGGCTCGGCGAGATCGCTGATAACATCCATTTGCCCCTTGTTAACAACCGCCGCGATCAGATCCTTTACGATGTCCCGAATGTGATCGCGCAGAATGGCAACTCGAGCAGGCGTAAAGGCATAAGAGGCCAATTTGCGGATTCGGGTGTGCGCAGGCGGGTCAAGAAACAGCATCTGCTTGACCATCACGAGGGCAATGGGGGCCAGTTCCCCGAGGCCGATACTTGCCAAGTGCTCTGGCGTCGGCGTTCTGTCAGCCGAAAAGTGATGAAGCACATTCACCACATCCGCGTAGCGAGTCACCACCCAAGCATGAAGGAAAGGGTCCCAATGCACCGGGTCTTCACTTCGCAGCCTATGAAACAAGGGATACGGATCCGCCAAAATTTCTGGATCCAGAAGCTGGGTAAGACTAAGGCAGCCTTCGTCTCTCCGAGCTTTCGGTGGGATCGTGTTTGTCGCCATCTTAACCCCGATTTGCTCGAAGGTCTCCGTCTCTCAAAAGTTGTTGTGCCTCCGCTTCGCTCATCGCTTGCAAGCGAGCATACAAATGCTCCTCAACCTTCTCAGAGAGCGCGGCGATACTGGGTGATCCGAATAGCGTTCGCAAATTCAGTTCAACTCCAAAAACCTGACGCGTGCGAGCGATCAACTGCGTGCCTAACAGGGAATGCCCCCCGAGCATGAAGAAGTTGTCTTCGACACTAATTTTTTCAAGACCCAGTAACGGCGCGACAATTTCTGTCATTCGCCGCTCGACCGCTGTACGCGGCGGAACGTAAGTGTCATTAATGAGCGCATTCGATTCGTCTGGGACGGGTAGTAACGCACGATCGAGTTTGCCGCTCGCATTGACGGGAATTGAACTAATCCGCACGAACACAGCCGGAACCATATATTCAGGAAGTTGCCTGCTTAAGAACTCGTGCAAGCCTTTATGGGTCGGCTCAGTTCCCGGGCTGGGCACCACATATCCCACTAACTGCTTATCGCCCGAAGCATCCTCGCGAACAATAACAGCACTCGCTTGCACCATCGAATATTTGAGTAGCGCGGCAACAATCTCATTCGGCTCGATACGGTGGCCTCTGATTTTTATCTGCTCGTCAATTCGGCCCAGAAAGGCAATTTGGCCATCTGGCAGATAGCGACCTAGGTCACCGGTCCTGTAAAGTCGCTCACAAGCGTTGGGCTGGAAAGGGCTGGTAATGAACTTTTCCGAAGTCAGCTCGACAGCATTAACATAGCCTTCACCGACGCCCGCCCCGCCGATGTATATTTCTCCGGTTATGCCAAGCGGGACCTGCTGTAATTGCTCGCTTAGTATATGTACCTGCACATTCGAAATAGGTCGGCCAATGCTGGGGAGCGTATCGTGAGAACCGTTGACGGGCACTATTCCTGACGTTGTAACTACAGTGCACTCTGTGGGGCCGTAATTGTTAACCAGCTCAAATGGCAGGTTCGGCGGCGCATAACTGCGAAGCGTATCAGCCCCGGTGAGCAAAAACCGAAGCCGCGTCTCTTCGGGCCACTCCAGTTTGATCATACGCTCCGCTACCGGGGTCGGTACGAAGGCGATGGTGATTGCACTCGAAACCAGCCAGTCCCGGAGCGACTCAGAATCGCTGCGCATTGCGTCATCTGGAACGTAGACGGTAGCACCCGCCGTCAAATATGGCCATAGCTCCCAGACCGCTGCGTCGAACCCTGGACTTGCCAATTGGCTCGCTCGATCTGAAGCCGTCACACCGAATGCCTCCTGATGCCAGGACACCAGGTTTGAGAGATTGTCGTGACGAATTTGTACGCCTTTTGGCCTCCCGGTCGAGCCGGACGTATAAATCACGTAAGCAAGATCCTTGGGCTCTACAACACACTCGATCGATTCAGCTGAACGGGAGTCGATTTGCGGTTTAAAGCCATCCAGATTGAGCGTTACCCACTTACCTCCGGCAACTCGCTTATTAAGGGAGCCCCGTGTCAACACCACACGTGGTTGCGCATCGTTCAACATCCAGGCAATCCGATCCGGAGGATACGCCGGATCCAGGGGAACGTAGGCGCCCCCTGCTTTCAAAACGCCGAGGGCAGCTGCCACAAAGTTGGGCGAGCGCTCTAAGCAGATCGCGACGAGTGTGTTGCGGGATACCCCGTGTGATCGCAGATTGCGGGCGATGTGACTGGCGCGCTCGTCTAACTCTGAATACTTTATTGCTTCTTTGTATCCAATCACCGCCATTTTTTCCGGGTACAGCTTTGCCTGCTCAGCCACCAGATGCGGGACAAACATTTGCTGGGGATTACCCTGTTCCGTAGCATCTCGCGTCGTAAGCTGCTGCCCTGCTTCAGCGACCTTGGATTCGAGACTTGGCTGGCTAGACTTTAAACTTGGCACTTCTTCTCCTTCTTGCTCCTTTAAACCCTTTATGCATTGACTGGCCTAGGCAGCGCCCAAGCCCTTGAGAACAGCGGGAATTGTCTGCAATAGAATCTGAACATCCAGCCACAGAGACCATTGTTCTATGTACTGAAGATCCAATTCCATCCATTGTTGGAAAGGAATCGAGCTTCTCCCGCGCACCTGCCACAAGCACGTAATCCCGGGCTTGACGCTGAAACGGCGGCGTTGCCAGTCTTCGCTAAACCCTTCGTAGTCACGAAAAGGAAGCGGCCGCGGGCCGACCAAGCTCATTTCACCTTTGAACACGTTCATCAGTTGTGGTAACTCGTCAATGCTGGTCTTGCGCAGGATTCTGCCGATCGTCGTGATCCGAGGGTCGTTCTTGATTTTGAAGACTGGGCCACTTACTTCGTTCAAATATTCAAGCGCGCCCATCCGCCTTTCTGCATCGGCGTCCATTGTTCGAAATTTATACACGTTGAGTGGTCGCTTGCGAAGACCCACTCTCTTCTGTATGAAAAAGATCGGCCCTGGCGAGGTGATCTTAACAAGCAACGCCACGAGCAGCAAGAGTGGCGATAACACGACGAGCGAAATCGACGAGATAATAATATCGAAAATGCGCTTGCCGTAAATCGGCCATCCCTCAACCCATCCCGCCGAATGTGCCAGAAGCGCATCACCGTCTTCTAGTTCTTCGACCCTCGTATGTGCGATTTTTAAATCGAAGATGTTACTCAGCACTCGCACCGTAACTCCCTGCTCTTCGCATGAGCGGGCAATGCGTGATGCCCATTCGTGCATAGAGCGGAATGGCAGCGCGATCACTACTTCGTCCACCGCCGTCCTCCGAAGATACGCCGCGAAATCACCAATATTCGACACCAGAGGGCAGCCACTCTTCCGAAAGGCGTCCATGCCGTCCCAATGCTCATCTACAAATCCAGTGATTCTGTATCCGAGTTCGGGATGAGCAGTCAGTCGATTTGCCAACTCAAGCGCTCGACAGTTCGTTCCGACAATGATGATATCGCGCAAATTCCTCCCGCGCTTCCGTAGAGCCGCAAGGGTGATCCGAAGCATAAGGCGGCTGGGAACAGTAAGGCAAGTACTTACTACCCAGAAGGCGATCAGAAAGAGAGGCGTCACCATGCGGATATGAAAAATCACTGCGCCCGCAAAGATTACGCACGTTCCAACCGAGATACTCGTCACCACATCGAGAACCTCCCTGCGACGTTTGCACAGCCGCCGGGAATCGTAGAGGCCTGAAAAGCAGAAGATTAGATGCCAGAGCAGAATCAAAACCGAGAAAATCGCAAAATTCTGGATCTTCACCCGCATCGAAAAGAACGCTGTCGGGGTGGTGTTTTGGCTGCCGTGCAAAACGAGAAATCCAGCTAAAACAAAAGCCAGTACCATGAGCCCCAAATCAAAAAGCTTCAGGGCGTTTGTCAAAAACTTTCGCCGGGCGGCAGTCATTATGGCAGATCACCAGGGGAACGGGTAAAGGGAAAACAACCTTAACAGCGCGCGCTGTTACACATGACGAAAGGCCGCTCAGCAGGCGATATAAGCCGAGCAGCCTGAGCCGTCCGGCCCTGGTTGTTCAAAGAACCGTAACACGATCTTAGGATTTCCGGTGAACCGGTTCGTGGGTGGGAAAGGTGTGATTGTTGAGTATTGCTCCGAACAACTTTACCTTAGCCGCTTCAAAGGTTTCTTTGGCGATACGGGCCGCTTCGTGGCGAGTAGAATTGGCTTCAACCACCAGAATCACTCCATCAGCCATTTGGCCCAGCACGATTGCATTAGCGGAGCAGGAAACCGGAGGCGCGTCGATTAAGACGTAGTCGAACTCCTGTTTGAGTTCAATCATTCGCGAACGCAATTGATCGGAGGGAAATAAATGCGTGTGCGTAACATTGGACGATCCCGGCGGCATAAACCATAAATTGCTGGATTTGGTTGATACAACGAACTCAATGATCGGATCCGAACTCATCATTGCGCCCGCCAATCCTCGACATTCAATTGCTTCCTTAGGAGTGTGATCGAAAGCCGGTAGATTCGTGCATACCAGGCATACCGATGCCGATGCCTGCGCTGCTAGAAGTTGCGCGGCGTAAAAGCAGATATCGCTGGCTCCATTTCCTTCCACGCTCGAAAAAACCACCGCCGCCGGTGCGTGCGATTTCGGAAACACGAACACACGCTGCACCAATTTTATAAGTTCTTCTCTGAGCGGCGCCGGAATCTGATCAACGGAACATTCGTCACCGTTCTTCCATCCGTTGGCTCTCCGCTTGCTAAGGGCCGGAATTCCGCCAGCCCCGGATTGATACCTGAATTCCGGCTTAACATTGTTTTCATCCGCACCAGCGTCACCTGGGCTTTCATCCAGTTTTGGCGCCTCAAGTTGCGGTTCAGCTCTTAGAAGCGCCTCGTAAACACGACTCATGTTGTTGATCCTCGAAAAGTCGCATCGAACGTGGCGTGGCCGCCTGGTTCGTTAATCACCCGTGCTGCCTTTCACCTTCACCGCTCCCCTTATGATCAGCCGCAAGGAGAAGAAGCGGATTATACATACGTGAACTTTCGTCGCCGATGACCGACTGAGGTATGGCCGCTAAAACCGGAATGTTTAGAATCAATCCGATTTCGCCCGGTGTCCGGAACGTCGAATTTGTGCGTTCGATTGCAAAAGTAATTCCCGCACTTACGAATATGCCGAAAATCAGGCCGAACAGGACCACTCGAAGTCTGTGATTCGACGGTAAGGCCGGAACGCTGGGAGGCTCGGCAATCGCCACATTCAGGATGCGTCCGCGGTCCAATGCATCCGAAATACGCGCCTCTTCTTCTTTCCGCTGAGATAGCAAGTAATTCTCTTCTGCGGATTTTATCGTCCGCACGATATCATTTTGCTCTACCTCTTTCGTATCGAGAGATCTTGCCGTGCCCTGATAGCTGCTGATGACAGTCGCCGTAACTCGTGCGCGCGCCTGGAAACTCGCCAGGTCGGCTTTTGCTTTCTCCAGTTCGTTTCGAGCCCACTCGTAAGTCGGATCCCGATCCGTGGTCTGCTCATGCAGCTTACTGTTCTCTGCAAGCGCATCCTTCGCTTGTGCGATTTGCGCGTCGATCTCCTGCACCGGCCTATAACTGGGTTCGAACTTCTGTAACAACTCGATACGCTTTTGCTCCAGAGTTAGCAGATTTCCTTTGAGCTGAGATGTCAGCACAGCATCGTCAGCATCCCGCACCTGGGTGACCATTCGTTCTGGCATCGATTGAATCTGCGTCTGGAGTACATCAATGCGTTTTTGCGTCTCTGCTATAGCTGCATTGGTTTGGCTCAGCGAAACTTGGAAATCAGCGAGTTTTTGCAGCGCGAGGTCCTTTTCAACGGGCGCGGCCACAACAGCCGCTTGCTTGTCGAAACTGAGTAACCGCTCCTGGGCCTGTTCTAACGCCTGCTTATATCTCGCGGTCTCGCGTTGAAAGAAATCGAACGCTCCTGGGGGCCGGTGCACTGCGACGTGCTTAGCTATATAGAGGTCCGCCAGGCGGGCCAGTACGCGCTCGGCAAGTCGCGGGTCAGACGAGGAATAGCTCGCCTCGATCAAGTTCGTCTTCTTGATCACATCGACTTTCAAATCCTTATCCAAAACCTTGATCGCTTTTGCGATCGCAACGTCCTCGCCATGGGTTCGGCTTTCATCTCCCGCTTCGGTTGACACAAGCTTAAGAAACGGCTTGGAGTCACCCGTGTTTTGGTGATGATTTCGTTCGCTTGCGCCGCGCAACACTACCGTGGTCGAAGACGCTTCGGTGAAGAGCCCCAGCAATCCCTTGCGTTTCTCGCGCTGAAGGCCACAGGATAGAACGATCTGCTCCAGCAAATCTCGGCTTTTCAGCAGCGTCACCTCTGAGTTGAGCTCTTCTTCGGTTACTTCCGGTGCCACTTGGGGATCCGTGGGATTTGCCTCCGCCGTAACCACCCTATCCAGCCGGGCACGTTTTACCAGTATCTTCATCGCTGCATCGTACCTATTTGGCTGCAGAACGGCCACCGCGATCGCTCCCGAAAGTACTCCCAGGAAGGAGATGGTAATCAGTAGACGGTGCCGATAAGCGGCCGCAAGCGCCTCCCGAATCGGCAGCGATTCCGTTCTGCGGTCACTGTTGCCCTCTCGAACGGGTTCATAAACCTTTAACTCTTCCATACCGTTCCCTTAAAAATAATAAGTCATGAAAATCAGTACGGCATCATATTTACGCCGACACCAGGGCTTGGAATAAATCTCTTTACTTTCGAGAACCGGTTTTGGGGTACAAACAACATATCTCCTGGTTGCAGATGCAAGTCTTCGCTCAAATCCGCCTCCTTGAACATCCTCTTCACGTCTACTTTCTTCACTTCGACCCACCCGTTGGGGACATGCCGGAACAGATACACGTCGGAATGCTTGGAACTTTCCGTAAACCCGCCCGCAATCGCCACGGCCTCAGTCAAAGTGGTATCGGAACGCAACTCATACTTCCCAGGACGCCCCACCTCTCCGCTCGCAATGAAATAGGGCTTCTGAAAATCCTTCAGTACAATATTGATTACCGGATCGTGCAATATCTTTCCGTAGCTGTTTTTTAGCAATTCAGTTACTTCCGGGACCGTCTCCCCGGCTACGTGCAGGTTCCCGATGCCTGTCAGCGCAACATATCCATCGGGCTGAATAGTCAATGTCTGGTTAAACTCCGGAGTAAACGGAAAACTAACATCGAATACGTCATCCGGGCATAACTGGTATCGAGGCCTTCTCTGCTGAAAAGCTGGCGCACCGCTTTCGCCTGCATCGACCGATAATGCAGCGGGTTGCGGCGTATCATTCATTAGCGCGCCACTGGTTCGCTGCGTCGCCTGCCCATAAATGAGAAGGGGACACATCGCTATAAGCGTGATCCCCAGCATCGAGCCGGTTAATGCCGGTTTAATTTCGTGTCTATTCCCTTTCATAAGGCCCTTCACTTCCTTGCATCCTATCGCCTTTTGCGCTATTTCGCTGCGCGGCCCTGTCCTAAGAACGACGCCAGCTGTTTCGCGATCCCTCGGCCGCCCGCCATCAAATTCGGCAACAGACAATTTGAATTGTTAAATGTCAACGGCGTGTCGTCCAGTCGCTCAGTTACTCCTCCCGCAGACTGGATCAACGCAACGCCCGCCGCAACGTCCCACTCGTTTTTCGGACAAAGCGTCCATGTGGCGTCTCCGATTCCGGCGGCAACCAAGGCGAGCTTATACGCCACTGAGCCCATTGGCTTCACAGCAAAGGTCTGATCCTGAAACCGCTTCCACTCGCCGCGTTTCACCTCTGAACGGCTGGCAAGCACAGTAGCGCCATTCAGACACATTCTTTCACTGCATCGCGCTTCGCTTCCGTTGTAGGTGAGACCGCTTTCCAAAGACCCAAGAAATGTTTCACCAGTTGCCGGGTTGCGTATGCCGCCAGCGATCGCTCGGCCATCTTCAACCAATCCGACCGAAATGCACCATTCGGGGATTCCGGTGGTAAACTCACGCGTGCCATCGAGCGGATCGACCACCCACACGCGCTCCTTTTTCAAGCGGCTGAAATCGTCCGCGCTTTCTTCGGACAGCCAGCCCTCGCCGTTTCGGACAAGAACCTCAAAAAGCACCTGATTCGAGCGCCGATCTGCCTCTGTAACCGGATCATCACCAGATTTGAAATCGACTTTAATCGCGCCCGAACTGAAGGGAGTGATTGCGCGATCCGCTTCCTCGAGCGCCTCATGAATACGCCTGAGAACTTCTTGATCCCCTATACCCACAGGATTTTCACACCGGTTACGATCAACGTTACGCATAGCACACGTTTTAGCCACCGGCTGGGCAAAACGGTGCTGAGCCGAACACCCAGCAAGGCTCCCGGTATTGAACCAATCAGAAGCGCAAGGAGAAGGCTGAAATCCACATTTCCCAACTTGAGATACAAAAGGGTCGTAAAACCGGTTAAGAGGACCGCGTGAACGATATCGGTTCCAACAAGGACGGACGGCTGACACTTCACTAAGGGAACCAACAGCACCAAGATAATGGTGCCGGAACCGACCGAGCTTATACCCACTAAGAAACCGGCAAATAGCCCGATGAGCGTTATTCCAATGCAGGAGCTTCCGCTTAGTTGAGCTAGATCAAGCGCAGGTCTCTTCGAAGTCACCGGCAAGAACAGCAGTAGCGGAATACATACGAGTAGAACACCGATGACCGACCTCAAAATATCGTTGATTCCACTCCCGTACAGAGTTCGAAGATGGCTTAATAATAAAACGCCACAGGCGGCGCCGGGTATACTTCCGAGTGCAAGGAATCGAGTTAGCTTCCAATTTACAGTTCCTTGCCGCCAATGCAGCAATCCGGCGCCTAACTTAGTGAACGCGCTGAAGGCGGCATCCGAACCAATGGCGTAAATTGCAGGCACTCCCAGCCAGAAAATCAGGATAGGGAGCAAAAGAACGCCCGACCCCATTCCCGTGAGCCCTACTAAGGCCCCGACTAAGGATCCAACCGCAGCCTTCACCAGGATGGCGTGCATCGCTATGGAGTTCGTATGGGGCGCTGAACAGCGCGGCCGATTTTAGTTCGCGCGCAGAAAGCCGTTGTTCGTGAGATAGGACAAAATTTCTTCCGCTGCCTGCGGAGGAGACATTTGGCTGGTATCGAGGGCGATTTCCGCATCATCGGGTTCTTCGTAGGGATCGGAAATTCCAGTGAACTGCTGGACCAGCCCAGCACGAGCCTTGGCATACAACCCCTTGCGATCTCTTCTCTCGCAGGTCTCCAGCGGCGTTGAAAGATGGACCAATATGAAGGCCCCGCCGCCTTCAATCATCGTCCGGACCTCTTTGCGGACCACGTCAAAGGGAGCGATCGGCGCACAAATGGCGATTCCGCCGTTCTTAGTGATCTCCGAAGCAACGAATCCGATGCGCCGGATGTTCATGTCGCGATGCTCGCGCGAAAATCCGAGTTCTGAAGAAAGATGTTTACGAACAATATCGCCATCGAGCAGAGTCACCGGCCGCCCGCCGTATTCGAGGAACCTGACGCGCAGAATATTCGCAATGGTCGACTTACCCGAGCCGGAAAGGCCGGTAAAGAAGATTGTAAAGCCTTGACGATCGCGCGGAGGATAACTTCGGCGAAGTTCCCCGACAACCTCCGGAAAAGAAAACCAGGAAGGTATTTCCGTTCCTTGGCTCAATCGTCGGCGTAACTCCGTTCCGGAAATATTAAGAGGAGACAAGCCTTCGGGAACTTCGTTGTCGGGAACATAAGTATCACGTTCTTTCAAGTAAACCATCATCTGAAAGGGGACCATTGTAATTCCCAATTCCTGCTGATGCCGGCCCAGGAGTTGCTGCGCATCATATGGCCCATAAAATGGCTTCCCGTCCGTGTCCTTGCCGGGACCCGCATGATCGCGGCCTACAATGAAGTGGCTGCAACCAAAGTTCTTACGAATGATGGCGTGCCATACGGCTTCTCTCGGTCCACCCATACGCATCGCCAATGGAAGCAACGCTAGCTTCGCCGTACCGCTCGGATAACTTCGTAGGAGAGCCTCATAACAGCGAACCCGTACATAATACTCGACATCTCCGGGCCGTGTCATTCCGACCGAGGGGTGAATCAACAGGTTCGCGCCTACCTGTTTCGCCGCCCGCAGGGTAAGTTCCTGATGAGCCCGATGCATGGGATTTCGGGTTTGGAAACCAACGATCTTGCTCCACCCCGCTTCCATGAACTCACTCCGCAAGTCTGCAGGAGTGTAGCGGAGCGCTGGAAAATCGTAATAAGACGGACCCCGGAGGCCTTTGATACGTCCTGCGACATAGTAAGGATTGGTTTGCTTCAACAGGTATGCGACGCCGGGATGCGCTTGACTAGTTGTGCCGTAGACGCTCTCAGCTTCGGCCAACCGATCCGGCTGCCAAATCTCATCGACGTGAAGCGCCGCCAACATGACCCCTTCTGGGTCGCGCAGAGCTATGGTGATGCCGCATTCTATCTTGCGCCTGAATTCCTCTGTGACATCGAGCGTGATTGGAATGGGCCACACGCTTCCGCCGGCCAGCCGCATCCTCTGACAGACGCTCTCATGATCTGCTCGATCCATAAAGCCCTCGAGCGGGGAAAATCCGCCATTCATCAGCAGATCGATGTCGCAGAGCTGCCGAGGCGTGAGATCCCACGACGGCCACGCTTGAGACTGCGCCTGCAATTCAGGCACTTCCCCCGCGTTGGCCATTAGATTGATCAATCGTCCGCCATGCGGCGTACAGAGTTGCCCCTCAACCGAGACTTCTTCTTTGAGTGGTGTTTGCATGAACATCGGTGTGATTGAACTATTTCGCGATTATTCGATTTTTGCTGCCGCAGCAATGCGGGCCGCGCCTAGTCCACTTCCAAATTTATCATCGGGCGCGGCTGAACCATTCACGTGCATCGATTCGAGCACCTGAACCGCGAGCCGGCAGAGTTCGCTCAACTTGCGATCAATTTCCAGCAAGCGCTCCAACAAGCACGGGTCGGAAGCGTCGATCTTGGCGCCGAGCAGCAGCTCTGTTCGCGTATAGTCCGAAAGGCTGCGGTTCCCTGCGGCTTCACAGGCAGACTTCAGGCACTTGTACTCCTGCTCGTCAACACGAAATATGATGCTGCGATCTCTGCGCTTCGATCTCGCCACTTTGAAGCACGCGCCTACTAATTGGGATTTATCGGAAAAAGGACCGCTTTATGGTCGTTAGGTGTGGCCTAGCTAAGCATTCAGACGACACAAGAGCCGCTGCTGTGGGACAGTTCGGCAGACTGACTCGCCGGGCCTAACCTGACCGGCTGAAGTAGATCGCGCTCGATTTCTACGGCCACCGCGCGCTGCAGCATCTCGATATTAACCACAACGCGGTAAGCAGCCTTCTCCCGAACGAGGATGCCTTCCAACCCCGCCAACGGGCCATCACAGACGCGCACACGCCCACCCACTCGTAAAAACGGCCAGGGCATCACCTGATCCTGACCTTCGAGACGCCTCAATATATCGATTTCTTCTTGCCTGACGACCGCCGGTATTCCGCCGAAACCGACAATCGAAACAACGCTCGGAATCCCCGTGACTTTCAGGCGGCTCTCAAATGGGAAGCGGCAAAAGACGTATTGAGGAAACAATGGCGCTTCAATGATCTTGACTCGATCCGACCATCGCCGCCGCGACCGGTACAGCGGAACGTATGCTTCCAACGACTGCGCGGTTAGCTGCTCTGAAACCACTCTCTCGTGCTGTGTTCTTGTCGTTAGTACAAACCAACCCGTCCCTATGTCCGGGCGTGCTTGCGCCATTCCGAGTCCCATTTTGGTTCACCGCAAAACGTGAATGAATCTGATCAACTGAGGGCAGCTTGCAAAAGCGAGCCAACTACTTATGCTTGGAGCTTCAGTATCATACAAATTGCATACACGGTACAAGTCGTTGGGGTAATGGACCGCACTGGAGAGTACTATCCGTCCAGCTAGTACTAATGCGTTAAATCCGGTTGTAAACAATCTCAACGTTTTCCCACTCACGTTTCGAGCTCAGACTTCTTACGTAAGTGCCCAAAAACTGCATACAGTTATAAGCGGTGATGATCCAACTGTCAAAGCCATTGGGCGTCGCGCGGAGGCTGTTCACGATTGAAGTGACGCGATTAGCTGGGAAGCAGTAAGGCGCCCAACGGCAAGCGAAGTCGGCCCACATAGTAGCACCTCGTCGAACAGACTTTTCGTGAGGCTTCGCCCAGCCCGAAGGATTTCAGTGATTCGGGTTGAAAACCTCTGCAATTGTTCTCCTTCGGCTTGCAAATGCTTGCGCCCATGAAGAAACTTCGGAAACACCGGCCGAGCCGACCTCGGCGGGTTAAAAACACGAATCTCGCGGGCGATTCCTTCTTATCCCGTTGGTGCTCGCAGCGTTCGTAAGTGTCGTTGGGGAGGGGAGAGATTCTTCCCAACAATTGTCGCTGGTCTCCAGAACGGAGGATGCCCCGAACTTTAGTTGAAGGTCAGGGCGGCTGAGTTTCATGTTACGCGACCTTCTCAGAGGAGGCGTTGGATTTGTGACCTCTTCCGCGACGGCAAGACCCCAGAGGGGTCTCGCCGCGATGGACGCGTCCGCCCGCCTGCTCGACGGGGCGGTGTACCCGATCGTAATTACACGCTACTCGGTCGGCGACGTCCCGGTGGGCGGGCGGCTCGAAAACCCGCGGGGCCCTTTGCGTCCGGTGAAAAACCTCGCTGGGTGGGATAGATACGGGTGAACGACATCCAGTCATACTGCCGCCATATCGCGTCGTCCATCCGAGCACCGGGCGGCAGAAAGCCTCGGCAATGGAGGCGTCTCGCGTGTGAATCTCGTACCAGACAAATTTCGATGCCTGAGTCTCGGGGAACCCGACGTTTCGATGTCGCGTATTTCATGTATAGGATGCAGTTTCGTCTCCATCCGCATGTTTCCTCAATTACTTGCACTGCTCGCGCTGGGAAAGTTCAGTGCACTACATTGTCAAGCTCGACAACGGGTCTGATCTCGACAGTGCCCTTTGCTGCGCCGGGGATCCGGCTGGCGATCGAGATCGCTTGGTCCAGATCTCTGGCCGTGATGAGAAAGAATCCGCCGAGCTGTTCCCGTGTTTCGGCAAAGGGTCCATCTTTGACCATCCGCCGGCCCTCGCGGATCGATCGCCCGGCTGAAATCCCGCGACGGGTCGTCTCCACAACTAAATCGTATGGAGGTGCCCAAATCGACAGCTCCCGAAAGAAATTTTAGAATCAGGCTGTCTCCGCAGACGCATTCGCCGCAGTGGAAGCAGTGTACAGCTCCGAATGGGGGCGGATCCTCGCTACCCTGATCCGGCTGCTCGGAGATCCGATCTCGCCGAGGAGTACGCGGAGGAAGCCTTCACAGTTGCTCTCGATCAGTGGCCCGTTTCGGGCGTGCCGAAATCCCCGCGGGCGTAGATTATCCAAAGTGCCAGAAACAAAGCCATCGACAGAATGCGCCGCCAGACACGTTTCGCGCAGAAGATTCAGCGTCCGCGAAGCGGAGCATTTGATTGAGATCGAAGAGCCGGAGTTCGGGCTTGGCCGCTTACGCGAATATGGGAAGCGGCAATCAGTTATCGCCGCGCAATCTCACTCGCCACCACCGGCAGCGAACGGAGATACCTGGAGCGCCGTCTGAGTGAAATAGAAGGCGTCCTGTAGGCTGAATGAATGTTCAAAAAATGAAGAGCTGCACCGATCCACTGCTTCGTGGCATCAGTCGTAAGGTAGGTTCAGCGGCGAAACGCTAAACATTACACGCCGGCTCTTCTGGGGGCACCTTTGGCACGACCCGTCATTCTGACCATCGACGACGATCCCGACGTGTTGCGCGCCATCGAACGCGACCTGCGAAAACATTACAGCCAGAGCTATCGTGTCCTACGCGCCGAGTCGGGGGCGGGCGCTCTCGATCTGCTGCGGCGGCTGCAGCAACGTAACAATCCGGTCGCCTTGTTGCTGGCGGATTATCGAATGCCGTACATGAACGGCACTCAGACGCTGAGCGAAGCAATGAAATTGAATCCGGACGCCAAGCGCGTGCTGTTGACTGCTTATGCGGATACGCAGGCAGCGATACAAGCGATCAACGAAATTCATTTAGATCATTATTTGCTCAAGCCCTGGGACCCTCCGGAGACGCAACTCTATCCGGTACTGGACGATTTGCTTGAAGAATGGCTTCGAAGACATAAGCCGCCATTTGACGGCGTTCGCGTGTTGGGCACGCGTTGGTCGCCGAAATCTTACGACACGCGCGATTTTCTGGCTCGGAATCAGGTGCCGTTTCAATGGCTCGATGCGGATGCCGCGGAGCGCGACGCGGAAGTCGGGCGGCTTGTCGAAAGCCTGGGCTCAAGCGAGCTTAAATTGCCGCTGGTGTTCTTTCCCGATGGCGATCGGCTGGATCAGCCGGACTGGCAGCAGGTCGCGGCAAAACTGGGACTTCGCACACGCGCCGGTCTCGAATTCTATGATGTGGCGATTGTGGGCGGGGGACCTGCTGGTCTCGCGGCCGCGGTATATGGCGCCTCAGAAGGACTCAAGACGTTGATCGTAGAGCGCGAGGCGCCGGGCGGACAGGCTGGCCTCAGCTCGAGAATTGAAAATTATCTCGGTTTCCCTGCCGGCCTGAAAGGGTCGGACCTGGCGATGCGAGCCGTGACGCAGGCGCGGCGTTTTGGAGTGGAAATCATTTCGCCGCAGGAGGCGAGTGCGGTTCGAGTGGACGGCCCGTACCGTTATTTGAAGCTGAGCGACGGAACGGAAATTTCCTGCCACGCGCTCATCCTTGCCACCGGGGTCCAGTGGCGCACTCTCGACGTACCCGGCATCGAGAGGCTGCAGGGAGCCGGGGTTTATTACGGCGCGGGCGCCACGGAAGCGATCTCCTGCCGCCATGAAGACGTATACATCGTGGGCGGCGCAAACTCCGCCGGGCAAGCCGCAATGTTCTTCTCCAAATATGCGGAGCGCGTGATCATGTTGGTCCGCGGTGCTTCGCTCGCGTCCACAATGTCCCAGTATCTGATCGATCAAATTCAAAACACCGAAAACATTCACGTGGAAACGCACAGCCGCGTCACAGCCGTTGATGGCGACGATCGATTGCGTTCCATTTCCATGGTTTGCGATCAAACGGGAGACACGCAAACGGTGCCCGCCAGCGCTCTCTTTATCTTTATCGGAGCCGAGCCCTGCACGGGGTGGCTTGACGGCGTGGTGGAGCGCGATGCGCGCGGATTTCTTCTGACCGGCCCCGACCTGATGCACGACGGGAAACCACCGAAAGGTTGGACGCTCGATCGCGATCCGGGTCTCTTGGAAACCAATATCCCCGGAATTTTCGCCGTGGGTGACGTCCGCTACGGCTCCATTAAGCGCGTCGCATCCGGGGTTGGGGAAGGTTCTGTGGCGATTCAGTTCGTACACCAATACCTCAGCAAAGTATGAGTTCCAAAAGTCTGGAATCGAGCGCGGCCGCGCACCCGGCGCTTGAGGAATTGCAAGCCATATCCGTGTTCTCCGATCTGCCTGTAGACGGATTGGGATGGCTTGCGAGCCAAATGGAGGTCTTCGATTTACATCCGGGCGATCTTTTCGTGCGGGCCGGCACGCCCGCCGAGTACCTGGTTGTGCTGTTCCGCGGTGAAATGCGCGCCGAACGCGAGGACGGCCGTGTATACGTCATCCACGCCGCGCAAGTCACCGGTCTACTGCCCTATTCTCGTTTAACGCACTTTCCCTCGAACGTATTTGCTCCAGTCGAGAGCCGCGGGGCAAGGCTCCACAAGAGCCATTTCAACGAAATGCTGCAACGCATGCCGCAGCTGAATCAACGCCTGGTCAGCGCGCTAGCCGATCGCATTCGGGAAATTACCATCGCAGATCAACAACGCGAGAAGCTGATGGCGCTCGGCAAGATTTCGGCGGGGTTGGCGCACGAACTGAACAATCCAGCCGCTGCCGTACGGCGCGCAGCCGATAATCTCCGCGTACAGGTCATATCCATTCGCAACGCAGCGGTTGAGCTTGAGAAGCAAGGATTGCCTCTTTCATCGCGTCTGTTCATCGCGCAATTGGACCGCGACTGGATGCAACAAGCCGGTGCACAATCCGCCTTGGACACCCTGGAGCGCAGCGACCGGGAAGAAGAGGTTGCCAGTTGGCTTGGAGATCACGGTGTTCCAAACGCATGGGATCTCGCACCTTCTCTCGTCGATGCAGGTTGCGACCGGAATTTACTGGAGCGAGTTGCTGCGGAGATCCCATCTCCATTTCTCGGGGATGCGTTCACTCGGCTAACTGCTTCGTTTACGATTAGCCGGCTAATTCAGGAAATCGAAAGCGGCGCTGGAAAAATCTCCGAACTGGTTCGTGCCGTCAAGGAATACTCCTACATGGATCGGATGCCGGAGCAGGAGGTCGATATCCACACTGGATTGGAGAACACCCTCGTCATGTTGCGGCATCGCATGAAGCACGGCGTCCAGGTGGTTCGCGATTACGACCGCACGCTGCCACCCGTTTGCGCCCATGGCAGCGAGCTGAACCAGGTCTGGACGAATCTCATATCGAACGCCATTGATGCCATGAATGAAAAGGGGGAACTTCGCATTCGAACCGCGCGTGAGGGTTCGTGCGCGCTGGTCGAAGTAATCGACGATGGCCCGGGAATCCCGTCTGAACTGCAGCACCGGATCTTTGAGCCGTTCTTCACAACCAAAGCTGTTGGCGAAGGAACGGGACTGGGACTCGAGGCCGTTTATCGCATTGTGACGAATCATCACGGGAGCGTTAGTTTCCAATCGCGCCCCGGTGAGACTCGATTTGCCGTTCGGATTCCATTTATTAGGTCGAAAGAGGCTGTGACATGAAACAGTGTACGCACCTGGATCAGATTCGTGACGTGCAACCACACACGCGTGGTTGCGAAGAGTGCCTGAAGACTCGCAGTTCGTGGGTGCACCTCAGGCTTTGCCTCAGTTGTGGCCATGTCGGCTGTTGCGATTCGTCCAAAAATAAGCACGCAACCAAACACTTCCACGAGACGAAACACCCGATCATGCGTTCCTTTGAACGCGGGGAAGATTGGGGCTGGTGCTATATCGATGAAATAGAGCTGGACTTCTCATAAGCTTGCATTGCTGATTGCGCGTGCATTGCGAAACTTCCGCCACGCTATATTGCAACCTGTGAAGCTAGCCTGGACGACGCTCGCAATTCTGGCCGGAGTCGTTTTTCTTCATGCGGATTCCGGAACGATTGAAGGTATCCGGCGCTCCTTCGAAAACCCGCCTGACGACTGCCGCATTCTGATGCGGTGGTGGTGGTTTGGGCCGGCTGTCAACGAAAGGGAGTTAGACCGCGAGCTCCACGTCATGAGGGACGCCGGAATCGGCGGCGTCGAAATTCAGCCCGTCTATCCGCTGGAGCTCGACGACGCGCAAGCGGGTATCAAGAATCTCCCATATCTCTCGCCCCAGTTCCTGTCGGCCCTGCGCGATGCCGCCGTCACCGCGAGAAGCCTGGGATTGCGCGTGGATCTGACGCTCAGCAGCGGCTGGCCGTATGGCGGTCCGCATACGCCAATCAACGACGCAGCGGGGCGCTTGCGGATCGAGCAGGTGAACGTTCCCGAAGGCGCCCGCACTGTTCCGATCCCAGCGATGGAGAACGGCGAGACGCTGATCGCGACGTTTATCGGCGGTCAGCAGGTGAAAAGCGCGAATCACGGCCGGGTCGAGATTCCACCAGGCCTAAGCGGCAGTGATCTTCTGTATTTCTTCATCGCGAGCCGCACTGGACAGCAAGTAAAGAGGACTGCAGTAGGCGCTGAAGGCTTCGTGCTCGATCATTACAGCCGATCCGCCATCGAGGATCATCTGGCGGCCGTAGCCGATCTACTCATGCAAGCCTTCGGCGAACATCCGCCCTATTCTGTTTTCAGCGACAGCCTGGAAGTGTTCGGCGCAGACTGGACGAACGACTATCTTTCAGAGTTCCGAAACCGTCGCGGCTACGATTTGACTCCCTATTTGCCTGCTCTCGTCCGCGATATCGGAACAAACACGCGCGCCATCCGTCACGATTGGGCCAAGACCCTCACGGAGCTCGCCGAGCAGCATTATCTAACGCCAGTACGTGAATGGGCGCATTCGCATCACACGCTATTTCGTTCGCAAACCTACGGGGAGCCGCCGGTGATCCTTTCCAGCAATCAATATGTCGATCTGCCGGAAGGTGAGCATGGCCCGTATTGGAGACGATTCAGCGCGGCGCGATGGGCGTCCTCGGCTTGTCATCTCTATGGAAAGCCGATCACGTCGACCGAAACTTGGACGTGGCTTCACTCACCTTCATTCCGCGCAACGCCTCTCGATCTGAAAGCGGAAGCGGACCGTCACTTCATCGAAGGTATCAACCAGCTAGTTGGGCATGGATGGCCCTATTCCCCGCCCGGCGAACCCGAGCCCGGATGGCGCTTCTACGCCGCCGCTGGGCTGAATGATCACAATCCGTGGTTTGACGTGATGCCGGACCTTGCAAGATATCTGCAGCGCGTGAGTTTTTTGCTGAGACAAGGCCGGCCTGCAAACGATGTTGCGATTTATCTGCCGACGGATGACGCTTGGGCGCGTCTGCAACCCGGCCACGTTGCGCTCGATGAGATGACCGATGTTCTGCTGGGACCCGTTCTGATGCCCGCGGTTCTGAACGCGGGTTACAACTTCGATTTCATCGACGATCGCGCGATGGAGGCCGTGGGCATTCCCTATCAGGTGCTCATCCTGCCCGGGATTGAACGCATTCCATTAGCAACGTTGCAGCGCATCGACCGATTCGTACGCAGTGGAGGCTTCGTCATCGCAACGCGTTCCGTGCCCTCGCTTGGGACCGGACTGCTTGAAGCAAAATCGGACACCACGCAGATTAAGGAGCTTTCGCGGAGGATCTTTCAAAGTGGATCGAAAAACGCGCGGTTCGTCGCCGCCGATCAGGACGTGGCAAGTACGCTCAACGAACTTCTGCCTGCGGATTTTGCGACGGATACAGCAGCCGCACCATCCATCGGTTTCATCCACCGCAAGCTCTCTTCGGCGGATATCTATTTCGTTGCCAACGCTTCGAATCACAGCGTGAGCACGACGGCATCCATACGAGTGAGCGGGCGCGAGCCGCAGTGGTGGGACCCTTTTGATGGGCAAGCATCGCCAGCCCATTTTGAGATAAGCAAAGGGCGCACGAACGTGCCTCTCGCGCTCGCTCCTTATGAATCGAAGGTCCTGGTGTTTGCCGGAGGTCTCGGACCTTCTGCATCTTCAACGCCGGTTGCGACTGTGCCGAGAGTGCCGCCCATCGATATCAGCGCCGACTGGAATGTCACCTTCCTCGGAACAGGGCAAACCACTACGATGCAGCATCTCCACTCCTGGACTGACGACGAACCTACCCGGTTTTATTCAGGACGGGCGAAATACGAAAAAACGGTCGAACTGCCGCCGTCCTTCCTGAAGGACGCCGCGACCGTGACGCTCGATTTCGGGCCAGGCGTTCAAGTGGAACCCGCTCTCGAAGAGACGCCCGGTATGCACGCATTGCTGGACAGCCCGGTTCGAGAAGCAGCGGTCGTTGCGGTCAATGGAAAGCGGGCGGGGTTCATCTGGCATCCTCCTTATGAACTGGAGATCAAGGCCTATCTTCACCCAGGCCAGAACCAGTTGCAAATTACGGTAGGCAATCTGGCTATAAACGAGATGTCGGGTGTTGCCCCGCCCGATTACAGGCTGCTCAATCTCCGTTACGGCGAGCGCTTTGTTCCGCAGGACATGCAAGGCTTGAAGCCGCTGCCGTCGGGGATCTTAAAACCGATTCAACTGATTGCTAAGTGACCGCTTATCTCTGTTTTCAATGCGCGAAGCCAGATGGATACGGCAATTGCGCCGGGATCTGGATGCCCAATGACACGGTTCCCGAGATAACTCGCACGACCACGACGAGGGGACATGGATGCCGTAGACTCGGCTCCAGCTTCGGCAGCGCGAACGGCCGATTCCAGAGCTTCCGGCCATGGAATGCCCTGGTCGATGGCCGCGTTGAATTCGACCGCGAATGGCAGTAGCGCATCGAGCATCGTGCGATCGCCAGGCGCCGCATCACCTAATTCAGCAACCGCTTCACAAGCCCGAAGAGCGGCTCGCGCCCAGGATTTGGTGCCTCCCGACGGAGGCTCGCGTAAGCCCTGAGCGGCGCGGAGAAGCATGACGCCATAGAAAGGACCGGACGATCCGCCGACGACGCTCTGAAACAGCGAAGCGACTAGTTCCAGAACTGCAGCATCGTCACTGAACGAATCTTCTGAAAGCGCGGTATCGACGGCGGTAGCTCCGCGAGCGAGATTCATACCCAGATCGCCGTCACCGCTCGCGCGATCGAGTTCAGTTAAACGCGGCTCCGCAGAAACGACAGCGCGGCAAGCAGCTTGGATGGCTCGGACCAGAACTGGATTCGCATTCGATTGCCGAACCTTGCCTGCGGCGGCCGGGCGTGACACGATGATGCGTTCCTCTATTGGACCAACCGGCTTGCGAGCTCCATTCGGCCACGCGGGAGCCGATGTTGGCGCATCGAGCAGAACCAACAGCTCATCGTCTACGCGCAGAATCGAGAGCGATACGCCAACGGCATCAAGCGACGTAACAAACGCTCCCGAATAGACACGTTCGATCTCCATCCCAAGCGACTGTAGCGACCGAATTGCACGGCCACCGAAAATCGCGAGTTCCATCGCCGTCAACGAACCGAGATTATTGATCACAACGGCAATGCGATCCCCGGAACCCAACTGCGCAGCCGACGTAATGGTTTGCACGATATGACTCGCAAGTTCGTCCGAACGCTGAAGCGGCATGCGGCGAATGCCAGGCTCACCGTGGATTCCCAACCCGAGTTCCACCTCGTCGTCCGAGAGCAAGTAACTCGGTTTGCCGACCGCCGGTATCGTACCGGCAGAAAGTGAAAGACCGATGGTTGCGAGCCCGGCGATGGCGGAACGGGCCGTTGCGGCGACAGCCTGAACCGGCTGACCCGCCGCGGCAGCGGCTCCCGCGATCTTGTGAATCAGAACAGTTCCGGCCAACCCACGAGCGCCCGCGTGCGATTCCAACCCGGACAGCGCAACATCGTCGGCGACGATTACCGTTTCGACCGCAAAGCCTTGCGAGCGCGCCAACTCGGCGGCGAGCCCAAAATTGAGGCGATCGCCAGTGTAGTTTTTGACAACCAGGAGCACGCCTGGAGCGCCGGTCACGTGTTGAATGGCTGCAAGAATAGAATCCGGCGTGGGCGAAGTGAAGACCTCGCCCGCAACCGCCGAACTCAACATCCCAGAGCCGATATAGCCGCCGTGCGCCGGTTCATGACCGCTGCCGCCGCCCGAAATAATCGCCACTTGGCTGTTGCGGACCGCCTCTATATCGGAACGGAATAAAACCCCGTGTTCGGATAACAGAGATAAACCCGGATAAAGAGCTATCAAGCCATGGAGCATGTCGCTCACAACATGCCTGGGGTCGTTAATCAGCTTTTTCATGCGACGGGAGGCCGCGCGAGCCCGACAGGCGAACCCGCACTACTCTCCTGATGACCACGCCACGCGAAATTCGGGATACAGCGTTAAACCTCCGCAAGCGAAAATCGTCTGGCCAATGATGTAGGAGCTGTCGTCGGAGGCGAGAAACGCGAACACTGCCGCAATCTCCTCGCTCGTTCCCGCGCGGCCCATCGGAATATGGCTCTCCACTTCTCCGCGCGCCTTCGCATCATGGATCCAGGCGTTGTTGATAGGCGTAACAATCGCCCCTGGCCCCACGGCGTTGACGCGAATGCCTCGATCGGCATACTCGAGCGCCAATGTTTTGGTCATGTTTTCCATGCCGCCTTTGCTGATGGAGTAAGGAACGTACTTTGGTTTCGGAATGATTTCGTGCACGCTCGAATTGTTGATAACCACGCCGGGCGCATTGCGGGAAAGAAAGTGGCGGATTGCCTCGCGCGAGCATAGAAACGCGCCGCGCAGATTCACTCCAATAATGCGATCGAAATCGGCCATGTCCAATTCATCGCTCGCGGCCGGCTTCTGAATCCCAGAGTTGTTCACGAGAATATCCAGCGTGCCCAGCTCGCCAAGCGCCGTTGCGAACATCTCCTTGACTTGACGTTCATCGGCGACATCCGCCTTGACCGTAAAGCTTTTATGCCCCTTGCAGACTGCGGTCCCAGCCTCCTGCACTTTCTTCCTGACCTCTTCCGCACGATCGGCGCCGCTGTTGAAATTGATCGCAACATTGGCGCCTTCTTGTGCGAAGCGTATGGCGACTGCCTCGCCGATGCCTGAAGAGGCCCCGGTGACGAGAGCATTCTTGCCTTCCAGCCGTGTCGGTATCTTCGTCATGTTCAGAATCCCGCTCCTGTTTTTGTTCTCGGTAGCTCGAAGGTATCGTATCCGATTGGAAATTCGACCAGTGACCCTCATCGCAGCAAGCGCACCTACTCCGACTTACGCTGGACCGGTTTAGTACGGCTGCTGGATTGCTGAATACCCGCCGAGCGGCCCAAGCTGGATACATGACCCCGGAGCAGTACGCAGCGGCGTACGAACAAAGTTTCCAGATTACCGTCCGTTTCTTCGTTTCGCGCGGGCTTCGCTATGACGATGCTCTCGAAGCGGTTCAGGCGGGTTGGGCAAGAGGTTGGGAAAAACGGCATCAGTTACGAGAGCCGGCTGCCGTGTTGCCCTGGATTATCAGCGTCGCAAAGAATCTTCGAAGCACCGCTCTGCGGCCCAAAGGTCAGATTCAGGTAACTTCAATACCAAGTGTTGAGAAAACTGCTTTGACGCGCATTCATGCAAAGCAGATCCTGGATCGATCGAGGCCTGATGACGGCGACTTGCTGAGAGCCCATTATCTGCAGGGATTTACCGTGCGCGAAATGGCCGAGGCTGCGGATATTTCGGAAGAAGTGCTTCGCTCGCGCTTGCACCGAGCTCGCAGAAAGGCTCGCGCGCGCGCGAAGCGGCAGCGATCAAACGTCGCTCCGGGGCGATTTGCGCTCACCGCTTAAGCTCGCATCTGTCCCTCGATGCAGATCGTGAGAGCGCTATTCTTGCACCATGTTCGGACTCGGCGGCAAACTCGCGTTGGTCACTGGATCAAGCACAGGCATCGGCTTTGCGCTGGCGGACGCACTTGCGACCGCAGGCGCTCGCGTGGTCTTGAATGCGCGCAATCGTGAAAGGCTGCAAAAAGCCGCTTCGCTGTTGCGGGACAAGGGTCACAAAATCGATGCCCTGCCCTTCGATGTCACAGATCCGGCCGAAGTCACGCGTGCGATCGATCACATCGAATCGGAAATTGGCGCGCTTCATATTCTGGTCAATAACGCGGGCATGCAGTATCGGTCGCCGCTAGAACAATTTCCGAATGAAGCCTGGCAAGCGCTCATGCGCTTAAACGTCGATAGCGTCTTCTACGTCAGCAAAGCTGCCGCCCGTTACATGATCGAGCGCCGCTCGGGCAAAATTATCAACATCTGCTCCGTGCAAAGCGAACTCGGCCGCGCCACAATCGCACCGTACACCGCTAGCAAAGGCGCAGTCAAGATGCTCACTAAGGGCATGGCCGTCGATTGGGGAAAGTACGGCATGAACGTAAACGGAATCGGGCCCGGCTATTTCAAAACGGAGCTGACCGAGCCACTCGTTCGCGATGAAAAATTCAGCGCCTGGGTCGCCTCGCGCACTCCAACAGGTCGCTGGGGCGAAGTGGCTGAATTGGGCGGCGCGGTTGTTTTCCTCGCGTCGGAGGCGTCCAGTTTCGTCAACGGCCATATCCTCTATGTGGACGGAGGACTCACTGCCGGCCTCTGAAGCCCGCTTGGAATTTCCAATAACAGGCTCGGCAAACCACTTCCGATCCGTCGCAAGTTTACCCTCAGATAGGAGAGAAGTTTCTTGATTGAACAAGAGATCGAAATTACTACGCCTGATGGTACTGCCGACGGCTTCTTATACAAGGATCAAGCGCAGCGTCCATTACCCGGCGTCCTTTTCCTGACCGACATCGGAGGCATTCGACCGTCGCAGCGGGAAATGGCTCAGCGTCTAGCCGCCGAAGGCTATACGGTCCTGCTGCCGAACATTTTCTATCGCACGGGCCGCCCGCCGCTCTTTGCGCTGCCAATCAAATTCGGCGATGCAGAAACCACGAAGCGCATTGGAGAACTATTCGCTTCGTTGCCGCCCGAAACTTTCGATCGAGATGCGCCCGCTTACGTTCACTTCTTAAGCTCGCAGCCGTCTGTCGCGGCTGGACCTATAGGCGTGGTCGGCTACTGCTTTTCGGGCGCCATGGCGATGCGGACTGCAGCTGCCAACTCGGACCGAATCGCGGCGGTCGCGTCTTTCCATGGCGGCAGGCTCTTTTTGGACAATCCCTCCAGCCCGCATTTATTGTTGCCGCGCATTGAAGCTCGCCTCTATTTTGGTCATGCCGTCGAAGACCGCAGCATGCCGCAAGACGCGATCGAGAACCTGAATCAGGCGTTGAAGGCGTGGGGCGGCGAATACGAATCCGAAGTGTATGAAGGCGCGCATCACGGTTGGACTGTTCCCGATAATCCGTCCTACAATCACGCCCAAGCCGAACGCGCGTTCGAAAAACTGAAAGCTTTATTCGCGCAAACGTTGTCGCGGCCGGCGGAGCGCAGTAGTCGTTCCGCTGGATGACACAAAGAACGTCCGCCTACGCGAGAACACCGCTCCCGATTGATTCTGTGCTTGTTTCTCCAATCGACTCCGATAAAAAGAAGTTCTCCAAAAACGGTAAGTCGATTTCGGGATATACAGGATGCCGCGACAGCAGCTGATCGGCGCGATCCACAGCTTCTCGCCTGACCTTGTCGTCAATTGTGAATTTCACCTTGCTGTCTATTACCGGGCGTGTATTCGTCAAAACGAGATTCAGAATCGCAGCAATTTCTTCGACCTCCTCAGCGTCCATCCCTAACGTCGTGACCGCCGGCGTACCCAGACGAAGGCCGCTGGTATACCAGGCGCCGTTGGGATCGTTCGGTATCGTATTTCGGTTTAAAGTAATGCCACAGTCCCGCAGCGCGCGTTCAGCTTGCCTGCCCGTCAGAGGACGGACATCGACCAACACCAGATGATTATCCGTTCCGCCAGTCGCCACGTGCAGTCCATATCGCAGCAGGCCGTTCGCGAGCGCGCGCGCATTCGCCACGATTTTGCGCGCATATTCTTCAAACGGTGGCTGGAGCGCTTCTTCGAGACATACCGCTTTCGCGGCCATGACATGCGGAAGCGGACCGCCCAGCACCAGCGGACACCCTTTATCGACGAACTCTGCGAATTCCTTTTTGCAAAGCACCATCCCGCCCCGCGGTCCTCGCAAAGTTTTGTGTGTCGTGGTGGTAAGCACATCTGCGTACGGAGCAGGATTGTACTCTTCTGTGAACACTCTTCCGGCAACCAAGCCGGCAAAATGCGCCATGTCCACCATCAAAACAGCGCCTATGCTGGCGGCGATATCCTTTAACTTTGCAAAATTGATCAGCCGCGGATACGCGCTGTACCCCGCCAGCAAAATCAGCGGCCGGAATTCTTTTGCAATTCGTTCGATTTCGCCATAATCCAGCAGCCCGGTTGTCGGACTTACGCCGTACGAGCGGACTTCAAACATGCGTGCAGACACGTTTCTTCGAAATCCATGCGTTAAGTGCCCTCCGGCGTTCAAATCCATACCCAGGAGCCGCTGATTGCCTAGCTCCCGGCGCAAGCGCTCCCATTCGGCAGCCGGCAAAGCCGTCGAGTCTTTCACCTCAAGTTTCTCCAGCGCCGGCACTTCAATTTGTTTGCTGAGGATAGCCCAGAACGCCACGAGGTTCGCATCGGCCCCGCTGTGCGGCTGGACGTACGCGTGATCTACCGTGAAAAGTTTTTTTGCGAGCTCGCAGGCATACGACTCGACGAAATCGACGTTATCGCAGCCGGCATAGAACCGCGCACCCGGAACTCCCTCGGCATATTTATCTGTAAAGAGGTTCGCCATCGCTGATTGCACGGCGACCGAAGTATAGTTCTCGCTCGCAATCAGCTTGATGCTATGCCGCTGGCTCTGCAGCTCCTTCACGACCGCCGCAGCCACCTGTGGAGCAACTCTCGAAACACAATCGAGATTTGCCAGATACGCAAGGAAGCCGGGATTCAGGCCGGACACCGGCGGTTTGATACGCAAATATGCTTCGAGAGCCGAAGTGTGCATGGAATACCCATCATATTAGAAGCCAGCCATAACAACGCTATGCCGCGTTCGCGCCGCGTCTCTCACCTCTCATAAAGAAAGAAATAAATAGTAAAGGATGAAAATAGTTTGTCCGAAGAGAAAGCTGATGTAAGATAGCACCGAGCATTTCTTTCGAGCCGTGTCGTCCCGAGATGATGGAGATGTCTAATAACAAACCTCACCGATTGCTCGCCGAAGAGCGCCGGCGGGAAATTCTACGTCTGATGGGACAAAACGGGCGCATCACGGTAGACGAGGTCGTCAACCGCTTCGGGGTTTCGGCCGTCACCGCTCGCGGCGACCTGGATGCGCTCTCGCAAACCGGTGCGCTGGTGCGCTCGCACGGGGGAGGAATCCGTCCGTTAGCTGCCGCGCCGGAACATCCTTTGAAAGCGCGCGAAGCGATTCACCGCGAGGAAAAACTGCGCATCGCCGAAACTGCCTTGCGCCTGATCCGGCCCGCGCAGACCGTCATTCTCGGCACCGGGTCTACCTCCGCTGCGCTCGCAACCCGCATCCGGCACTACTGCCCCGAGGGCCTGACCGTGATCACTTACGCGCTGAACATAGCGTCCATATTGGCGGATTTGCCGAATCTGTCACTGGTCATGATCGGCGGCATGTTGCGCCACGTTTCCACCGCTTTTGTCGGTCCTCACGCCGAGCAGATGATGGATTCGCTGCATGCCGATCACTGCTTCCTGAATACGGTGGGTCTCGATGTTGACATCGGAATGACTACCCTCGACATCATGGAGGCGCAACTCAACCGCCGCATGATCGAAGCCGCCACTGAGGTGACCGTCATCGCGGACGGAAGCAAGTTCCGGCATCGCAGCCTTTCTGTGATTGCCGGTTTTAGTTCCATCCACCGCGTCATTACTGACGCGAGCGCGCCTGCCGAAGACATCGAAAAGCTGCGATCGCGCGGTCTCGAAGTCTGCATCGCCTAAACTGCCAATGACTGATAGTCATTCAGTTGTGTAACCTACATCGCGCTAAACTCCGGTCCTGTCGTTTACCTTCTTTTTCTTTTCTTTTTCTCTTGACACGGAAGCCTGGTAATCTTACAATTCCGACAAGCTCGCAATTGTTGGTCGGGCCGGTTCGCCGGCGAAAGGAGTTGATTCATGAGGTTTGATTCTTCAATCAGTAATCCAACGCACTCAGATTCCCAAAGCCGCTCGCGGTTTATTCTCGAACGGTTTCTCTATTTCCTTCTATTGTTTACGGTTGTAGTTCTCTTCCGAGCTTCGGCTCAGGAGGTGACCGCCACCATCAACGGTACCGTCACTGATCCCTCTGGAGGGGCGGTTGTTGGCGCCAAAGTTACGGCCAAAGACCTCGACCGCGGGACCGTGTACCCGACGACGACAGATGGCAGCGGCTTTTACAATCTGACCAGACTGCCCGTCGGCAATTACGAGTTGCGTATTGAGAATCCCGGCTTCCAGGCCGCAGTGCAGTCGCCAATCGTCCTGCAACTGAACCAGGTTGCGAAACTGGACGTGCAATTGCAAGTCGGCAACGTCAACCAGACGGTCGAGGTAACGAGCGCCGCTCCGGTCTTGCAGACCGAAACCACGCAGCTCGGCACCATTCTCGATGCCCGCACCAACGTCACGCTGCCGCTCGCAACGCGCAACTATAACCAGCTCACGCTGCTTGCGCCCGGCGCCGTCACCACCGACCCAAGCGAGTTCACGGGCGCCATGACAACATTCGGGAGCGGCCGCCCATATATCAATGGCAACCGCGAGGAGGCCAATACTTACTATCTCGATGGCATGAACAACGATCAGGTCTCTGAAAACAACGTAGGCTACGCGCCTAGCGTCGATGCCATCCAGGAATTCAATCTAATCACTCAGAACGCCTCCGCCGAATTCGGTAACTTCATGGGCGGCATCGTCAGCGTCAGCCTCAAATCCGGCACCAATCAATTTCACGGCGATGCGTTCGAGTTTCTGCGCAACGACAAACTCAATGCCAACCAGTGGGCCAATAACTTCAGTGGTGTCCCGCGCCAACTGCTGCGTTGGAACGAGTTCGGCGGCACCATAGGCGGCCCCATCAAGAAGGACAAACTTTTCTTCTTCGCCGATTATCAAGGCTCCCGGTATGATCAACCGGCGACGGGCAGTCCCTTTACAGTTCTCACTACCGCCGAGCGCGCCGGAAATTTTGCATCGTTCTGCACGGAAGGATTCACCAATGGGCTTTGCAACAATGCCGCCCACCAGCTCTACAATCCGTACTCCAGCACTACGAACGGAAATCGCACGCCCTTCCTGAATAATCAGATTCCCACCAGCCTTTTCAGCCCCATTGCGCTGAACATTCTGAACTCGCCGCTGTATCCGCAGCCGCTCAATGGCAACCTGGTCGATAATCAGGTCAACTATCAGCATAACGTTACCAACGGCGATCAGGGCGACATTAAAGTCGACTGGGCTGCCTCCGACAAGGATCGTATTTTCGGCCGCTATTCAGAGCAGAAAACCGTCAATCCTGTCACTAACAGCCAGCCGCTGCTGTATGACAACTTCAATAATTTCCCGCTTTACAACGGCGTGCTCGATTACACCCGGACTTTCAGCCCCGGTTTTGTCAACGATCTGCGCACAGGCGTGAATTACTATCCCGCGGCCACCGGCAACAGCAATCCAGGAGGAAATTCCAATTTCGGCGTGCCTGGTGCCCCAACCTCGTTCCTCCCCGGATTTACCTTCAACAACTCCAACGTATCCGGCTTCGGCAACGCCGATATCGTCCAGGACTTCGCGTCTACCGTGGTTCAGGCCGAAGACACGGCCATCCTCACCAAGGGTTCTCACACGCTACACGTCGGATTTCAATACTTCCGTGACCGCATCAACGTCTTCTATGCCGGCAACGAGGGCTTGGCGGGTGTCATGACCTTCAATGGCCAATACACGGGCAACACCGTAGGCAGCACAACCACCAACGGATTAGGCGAAGCGGATTTTCTGCTCGGCCTTCCCGAACAAGTTGGCCTTGGCGCGGGCGGTGGAACTTGGGGCCAGCGGTCCACTACCTACGCGGCATTTGTCCAGGACGACTGGAAGGTGAACAGCAAACTTACCTTGAATCTCGGTCTCCGCTGGAACCTGCAAACGCCTTGGGATGAGGTACACAACCGTCAGACCAACTTCCAGGAATATACGGGTGCCGTACTGCTCTCCGGCCAAACCAATCTGTTCAACGATAACAATGCCCTGTATAACCAATACAACGGTATCGCCAACTTTCAGCCGCGTATCGGCCTGGCTTATTCGCCGGATCAGAAGACGGTCGTCCGCGCATCATTCGGCGTCTCGAGCTATCTCGAGGGAACCGGCACGAACCTGCGCTTGACCCGCAATCCACCTTGGCAAACCGGTCACTTGGTGACCTATGCGTCGGCCGCCGACCTGGTGCTTCCGCCGACTACTCTCGATCAAGGATTTTCCGGGTTCTCGAGCGCCGGGACCTGCACGCCCGCGGGAGCACTAGCCTCTTCGCCGGCCTGCTTCTCCGGAGCGACCATCTTCACCTGGGACCCGAACAACCGCCCGGCCGTTGCCAATCAATGGAATATCAGTATCCAGCGCCAGTTCGGAAACTCCACCACCCTGCAAGTCGCTTATGTCGGCCAGAACAACGATCACCTCATGGTGCCCGTCAATGCCTCACAAAGCTACTTGGCTCCCAATGGAACCGTTTATCCGAGTCCCTATCTCGCCGGCAACCCGACGCTCGCCGCCGATGCTCCCACCGACAAGTTGACTATTACGGACGGCATCCAGAATTACAATGCGCTGCAGGCTACTATTCAAAAACGTCTAAGTAATGGACTGGAATTCCAGTTCAATTACACCTGGTCTAAGTGCCTGACTGATTCCATCGGTTACTATGGCGGCGGCGGCCAAGGTGGTGGCAACTACTATTATTGGCAGAACACGTACGACGCCCACTCGTACTACGGGAACTGTTACTACGATGTCGAGCATGCGTTCAACGGCTATGTGACTTACGATGTTCCGTTTGGCCGAGGCCGCACTTACGGTAACAACATGAACAAAGTCGTAAACGCAATCGTAGGCGATTGGCAGATTAACTCCATCGTCACGTTCCATACCGGTTTCCCGTTCACCATCGGTGCCAACGATGTTTCCGGTACTGGTTCCTTCGGGTCTCTCGCAAGCTGCAGTGGACCTCCCGTCGTCCTCGGCGAACACAACTCTCCGTTAGGCGGCTATCAATGGTGGAGTCAGAGCACGTTCTATCAGCCGTCTTCGGGATTCGGGAACTGCGGCGTGGGTATCGTCCGTGGTCCTGGAATCCACACCGCCGATCTCGCCATCTCGAAGCTGTTCACTATCACTGAACACCAGAACCTGGAGTTCAAGGCGCAAGCTATCAACTTCACCAACACTCCGATCCTGAACGCTCCCAGCAGCGGCCTCGGTCCGGACCTGGGCCTCGTGAGCGGCGTGACGAATGGCTCTCAGGGTGCGCGCCAAATCCAATTCGGCTTGAAGTATAACTTCTAGTCGCGCACTTTCGTACTGACTCCAACGGCCCTCGATTCGTCGAGGGCCGTCTTTTTTTCAATGCGCGAAGTAAGTGAACCACGCCAGCAGAAGATATACCGCCGGAAGCGCGAAAAGAGTGCTGTCCACGCGATCCAGTATTCCCCCATGCCCAGGCAGCAAATTTCCGCTATCCTTGACCCCTGCGCCGCGCTTGATGGCGGATTCCGCAAGATCTCCGAACTGCCCCGCAATGTTTCCCACCACCGCCATCACCGCAACTTCCCACCACGGCAGGCGCGGCGCGAAGTAGCCGAGATACACCAAACCGAACACTACAGAAGCCGTCACCGAAGCGCCAGCGCCTTCCCAAGTCTTCTTGGGGCTGACCACCGGCGCTAACCGATGACGCCCGAACGCCCTTCCACCGTAATAAGCCGCCGTATCCCCGACCCAGCTCAGCGCCAGCGCAAAGAACAGTAAATGTACGCTCTCGGCGCGCAGATCGATTGCAAAGCGCCACGGCGCAAAGGTGTAAAAGCTGCCTAGAAACGTGCACCCCACCGCGCCCACAATCTCCCGCACATTTCTAAGCCGAAGCGCTGCGATAAAGGCCAGCAGCATCAGCAACACAATGCCCGGTAGGGTCAGCCCCGGCCGAAATAAGATCAGCACGCCTCCGAGCGCGCCGAAGACGCCCGGCTTCGGAATGGAATGCGCCGCAACCAGGCCGGCATATTCCCAGTAGCACAACAATCCCATGCAGACCGCCGCGATTGCGAATCCCCAATTCGCGGCAAAAAAGATGAGATAGATGGCGAGCGCAATCAGGGCGATTGCGGTGATCACCCGCTGCATGATGATCTAAGTATTGCTTAAACCGCTCTCTACGCCACCGGCGCTTCAACCGAATTTTCGAGCATCAGGTCGGCTGCTCGCGTGAGTCCCCCGAACCGCCGGTCGCGGCTCTGGTATTCCAAAATCGCCTCCAGCAGATCCGTTCGCGTGAAGTCCGGCCACAGCGTGTCGGTCACGTACAATTCGCTGTAAGCGATTTGCCACAAAAGAAAGTTGCTGATGCGCATTTCGCCAGAAGTGCGAATCAGCAGGTCCGGATCTTTCAACCCCGCCGTGTAGAGGTGTGCGCCGATCGCTTCTTCGCTGATGTCCAGCGAATCGAGATTGCCCTCCAGCCGAGCGTTCTCAATAATCGCATTCACCGCATCCACAAGCTCCGTCCGCCCGCCATAGTTAATGGCGAGATTCAACCGCATGCCACGGTTGCGCGCAGTACGTTCCATCGTCAGATGCAGTTCATCCTGCACGAAACCCGGCAGAGACTCCAATCGCCCGATCGCGGCGAGTTGAATATCGTTGCGCATCAGCGTCGGCAGTTCGCGCCGTAGATAGATGCGCAGCAAGCGCCATAGCCCGTCGATCTCATGGCGCGGCCGTTTCCAGTTTTCAACTGAAAACGCATAGAGGGTCAGCGCTTCCACTCCCATCTGCGCGCAGGTTTCCGCTACAACGCGCACCGGATCGACTCCCGCTTTGTGGCCCATGATCCGCGGGTAATTGCGCTGCCTGGCCCAGCGGCCGTTTCCGTCCATAATGATCGCGATATGGGCGGGGAGGCGCTTCGGGTCCAACTGGCCCGCAAGCCGCCAATCGCGCTCACCGGGAGTGAGCGCCTGGAGCAGTTCCTTCATATCGTAAAGCTCTATGGTACATCAAGCAGAACGCTTCGCGCGCTCCTTTTACCGCTGCCTTTCACATGAATTTGGCCGTCAACGCGGCAATGATCCCGCCTGCGCAGAGGAATGTGCCGAACGGCAATTCGTAAGTGGAAGCGCTTTTGCGCGCTATCAATATATAGGTTAACCCGAGCAATGTACCGCCCACTGCGCCGATCAGCAGAGCCGTCAACCCATGCTCGAGTCCTAGAAAAACACCTATCAGGATGAGCAGCTTGACATCGCCGAAGCCCAATCCCTCCCGTTTGCGAAAGCGTGAGTAAAGCGCGCCGAGCGCCCAGATGGGCCCCGCAAGAATAACGGCTCCTATTCCGCAATTGAGCAGCGAACGAAGCGGCTGACGGGCAGCGGGTATCATCAAATCTGCCAAAACGCTCGGGACAGGAACGAAGATCGCACAGATCAAGCCCGCTGCCGTGCCGCCCAGCGTCAGTTCATCGGGCAGGATTCGCTCTTCGAGGTCGGTCCAGAACAGCGCAACCAGAATGGCTTCGAAAACGCACCATTTCAGCGCCACGATGGCCCAGCCATACTCGGCCGCGGTCGCCGCAAAAAGCACTGCCGTGGTGAATTCGACAATCGGGTAGCGGATCGCAATGGGCTTGGTGCAGGTGCGGCATCTGCCGCGCAGCACCACAAAGCTGAGCACCGGAATGTTGTCGTACCAGCCGATCTGCGCGCCGCATTCGGTACAAAAGGATCGCGGCGTCACGACCGAAAGATCGCGCGGAATGCGATAAATACAGACATTCAGGAAGCTGCCGAAGAGCAGTCCCGCAATGCCCGCTGCGGCGATATAGAGAATTGCGTTTTCAGGCGGCAAGCGCCCTCTCGTAGGAGCGCAGAGTCGCCGTGACTAACTGCTGCTTTGTGAAGCCTTGTGTGACCATTGATTTCGCTCGCGCGATCAGCGCATTCGGCAACGCAGGTTCCTGCAGCATGCGCTGCATTGCGTGTGCAATCTCGTGCGGGTCATTCCCGGCCAGCAAACCAGTCACCCCGTCTTCGACAATTTCCGGCAATCCACCCACGCGGCTCGCAATCACCGGCACGCACATGCTCATGGCGAGCAGCGCCGCCGAGCCGAGCCCTTCGGACCGCGTGATGTAGACAAACATGGACGCGCCGCGCAGATCTTTCGCCAGATTGTCCGAAAACTGTACACGGATTCCCGCGATCTCTGCAGCTCGCTCAACCAGATCACGGCCTTTCTGCGGGTCGCGCGTAGCAAGAGCCACGGCCAGCCCATCCTTGCTCCACGCACCGGCTTCGGCCGGCGGCTCAACCGCGTCGTACACTACGTCAATCTTCTCCGCCCCAATGCCCGCGGCCTTGAGTTCGCGCGCAACGAAGCGCGAAACGGCCAAATATCGGACTGCGCGCCGATATTTCCATCGAGACCCGATCCCTTGCGCGATCGGAAACGCCACGCGTCTCGACACCACGAACTTGCGTCTCGACGCGATAGCGGCCAGCGTGTGCGCGCGCGCGTCATGTGCGTGAACCAGTTCCGTATCACGCGATGCGCGCCAAACCGTCATGGCACCCGCATCTCGCACCGCAAACCCCAACGAGCTTGCTTCGAGCGGCAGTGGACTTCCAGAAGGCCCCAGCAAAATAGATTCGTGTCCAGCTTCCTGCAAGCCTCTCATCAGCAGCAAAACTTGACGTTGCCCACCCCGCATTTCGGTGCCCGTATCGATGTGCAGAACCCGCAACTTAGGATTTTCTGCCCGGGCTCATGTCCCGCGCCTTAAAGTACTTCACAAAATTGTAAAAAGCGGCCGTATAAGCAATCGCTAATCCTTCGGGCCCATCGAGGAAACCAAGCTTCAGCACATAAGTCCGAAAAAACACCCAAAGGGGATCGAGAAGCAGAAGGCCTAAGCCTACATTCTGCTGCCTCGATGCAATCTCCTGCGCTGCAAGTGTTGTGTACCGGTCCATGGAGCGCAGGTGCTCGGAAAGCGAGTCGCAGGTGAAATGCAGCAGATTGGATTTTAAATGCCCCACGCTCCCGGCGACCGTGACAGATTCATGGACGAAATCGCCGACCCACTTCGCCTTGCGCCGATCGAATAGCCGCACTTTGCGATCCGGGTGCCAGCCGCTGTGCAGAATCCAACGTCCGAGATATTGAGCCAGGCGCGGAACCGTGTATCCATCGAATCGCGGGCCGCTTTTCTTGATCTGCCAAATCTCTGCTTCCAAAGCTTCGCTGAGGCTTTCGTCCGCGTCGAGCGACAAAATCCAATCGTTCGATGCCAGTTCCGCGGCAATATTCTTCTGTGCGGCGTAACCGTGCCAGGATCCTTCTTCAACGCGAGCTCCCAGGTTGGTCGCAATCTCGACCGTGCGGTCATTCGATCCGCTGTCCAGAACCAGAATTTCGTCGCAGCAGCGCAGACTTTCAATCACGCGCGCGATGTTACGTTCTTCGTTGAACGTAATGATCGTGGCGGAGATCTTCATTACGCGGCGCTAGCTGGCGCGTACCGGGACCACTGAGAACGAGACCAGAAACATAGTAAGCGCCACGGCTCCTAGCGCCACGCGCGCTCTTGTAACTGGAGTCTCGTCGTAGACCAACGGATGACGCCGGCCCAGGAAGAACATCACCGCCGCCCAGAACCACCACGGCCAATACAGAAACCCCAGCAGTGCCAAAACCGCTATCATCCCGGTCGAAAGCCAACGATGTCCTCTCGTCCCGAACAGTGCATACATGATGTGCCCGCCATCGAGTTGGCCCATCGGAAGCAAATTGAATGCCGTCGCTAGCAGGCCGGCCCATGCGGCCATGGCCATCGGATGTAGCGAGATGTCGGTTACAGGAACGTGCGGAAATCGGAGCGCTTCAACCACCCACAGCGCCAGCGGCGTCCCGAATACAAAGGGCCCGTGAGCTGCCACGTTGGGCGTCACCCGCGAGAGGAACACGCCCGCAATCAGGAACGGCAGCAACACTACAAACCCGGCAATGGGCCCCGCTATACCGATATCGAATAGGCTTTTTCGTGTGTAGATGGGCGACCGAATTCGAATAAATGCGCCAAAGGTGCCGAACAGCATCGGAGACGGCAGAAAATACGGAAGGCTCGCATTCACTCGCCATCGCAGGCACGCGAAGTAATGGCCGAACTCGTGCGCCAGCAGAACCAGCATCAACGGCGCCGAAAAGCTCAGGCCGCTCCATACCGCCGGATCGCGCCTCGCGAAACGTGTATAGGCGTTCACCAGGAAATCCACATCGAAGGGCCGATGCGCCACAAAACTCTCTACCAACGACAAGCCGAAAATCGTCGTGCTGGCGAACGTCAGGAGAAACAAAGAAAGATGCAGCCACCAGCGTCGGGGCCAGCTCGATAGGCGAGTTGCACCCGCGAACGATTCGCGCAACGTCCACAGTCCCGCCCCATCATGCACGTTCAAGGAGATATTTTCAGCTTTCTTCGGGCTGCTCGAGCCGGGGTCAGCCACGCGATCTACTGGAGGGTCTGCAGTTCTTTGCCCGGTTTGAAGCGAACGGCCTTGCCGGGTGGAATTGCGACCTCCGCGCCGGTTCTTGGGTTGCGCCCGATGCCGGTTTTGCGGGGGCGCACGTTGAAGATACCGAAGCCCCTCAATTCGATCCGATCGCCTTCGCTCAAGGCCTTCTTCATGGTCTCGAAAACCGTTTCGACCGCCATTTCCGCCTTGGTCTTCGTGATGCCAGTGCGGCTTACGACTTCGTTAATAATGTCCAGCTTGATCAAAGGTCCTCCCAATCGCCAGCTTGCCCGGCAGTCAAGCGGTGCTTGGTCCTCACAGACAGAAAATTGCCAAGCCTCCGCGACGGCGTTGCCGGGCGATTACCCAGAAGTAGGCCGCAATGTTCATGATAAGAAGCGCTTTAGCCGCTGTCAATGCACCTGCGGCTCCGCCCGGGAGGCACCGGAGCGAATTTTTTGCAAACCCGTGTATCCATTGCATTCGTTCTTACAGGTCAAAACGACGCAAACGCCTTAAAGAGAGACACATAACGGTTTGGTTCCCTGTGTGCTGGTAAATGGGCGTGCTAGGGCCAGCCAATATGAAACTCTTCAGGATCCTGCTAGTCGAAGACTGTCCAAGCGACGTCCGATTAGTCCGGGAGGCGCTGAAGGAGATCTCATTGCCGGTTCATCTCGCCTTGGCACGTGACGGAGTAGAGGCCATTGATTACCTGCGCACCGCCGAAAAAGGCATGACCGCATACCCGGACTTGATTCTGCTGGATCTGAACCTTCCGCGCAAGAACGGCCGCGAGGTTCTCGCCGAAGTGAAAGGCTCTCCCAACTGGCGGCACATCCCGGTTCTGATCACTACCAGCTCACGCGCCGATGAAGACGTGCAGCAAGCCTATAACCTGAACGCGAACTCGTACATCACGAAGCCTGACGACTTGCAAGGTTACATTCACATCGTGCGCGCCATCGAGGAGTTCTGGTTCCTCACGGCAACCCTCCCCGATCCCTTTCGCCGCCAGTCAGTCATGATGAACGGCAACGGGATGCACAAACCGCAAGACGCCCTACGCAACTGAATGGCTGCTCTGCTGCGTAGCTTCCCTCGCAGCTTTGAGCGCCGCTTCGTAATTCGGGTGATCTCCGACTTCCTTTACGTATTCCACATGCTGCAGGTGATTGCCGGGATCCAGCACGAAAATCGCGCGGCTCTCAATTCTGAGGTCCGGGATCAAAGTTCCGTAGTGCTCGCCAAAGGACCCGGTGAGATGGTCCGATAGCATGGTCACTCGATTGATCCCGAAATTGCCGCACCAACGCTTCTGCGCAAACGGCAAGTCCATGCTGATCGTGTATATCCGCACGTCGGATAATTGGCCTGCTTCGTCCTCGAAACGCTTGGTTTGCGCGTCGCAGACGGGCGTGTCGAGCGACGGAACGACACTGAAAATGCGAACAGCGGAGCCTGTATCAGCCAGCTTAAACTTACGCAAAGTAGAGTCTACGGCTTCGAAATCCGGCGCTTTGTCGCCTGCCTTCAATTCTGGTCCAACCAGCGGATAAGGGTTGCCTTTGAGCGTAGTCGTTCGCTTTGATTCACTCGTTGTCATCGGCCACAGTGTAGCAACAACCCACGACACATTCCTACTCGATTACTCTCGGCCGTTGACAAGTGAAATTCCGGCACTCATAGACTGTAATCCGGCCCTTGCGCTCGACGGACGCAAGGAATGGCCCCAGGTCAAGGAGCCTTGCAGCCGATTTGTCGGTCAACGCCAGCACAAAGGCGTTCGGAGCGAATTGGCTCCGGTGTTCTGACACCAGATCCTCGATTTCCTTATCCAAGTGCGCGCAGCGGATTACGATTTGTTCTGGCTCTGCGAGGAATCGGCCTAGCGAAACCAGCATCTGAGGCGCAATCGTCGGCTGGGCCTTGATCTTGGGCGTAAAAGCGCGCAACGAACGCTCCGCGCTCATTCGAAATCCTTCATTGCCGGTCAAATGTGCGAGCCGGAATAGCAATTCCGTCATCACGGAGTTGCCGGAAGGTTCGGCGCCATCGTAATCGTCTTTCATGCGCAGAAGTAAATCGGGAGTGCGCTCTTCGGTACTGAAAAATCCGCCCGGCGCGGAGTCTTCGAAGCGCGTAAGCGCCGCGCGCGCCAATTCGATCGCAGTTTTCAGATACGACGTCTCGAACGTGGCTTCAAAGAGATCAAGCAGGGCCGAAGCAAACATGGCGTAATCGTCCAAAAAGCCCGGAATCGCGGCTTCATCATCGCAAAACCGCCGTAGCAATCGGCCGGATTCGGGATCGTACATTCTGCTCAGGAGAAAGCTTGCCGCGCGCGCGCCAGTCTGCGCGTAGCTCCTGTCCCGAAGAACGGTCGATGCCTTCGCGAGACCCGAGATCATCAATCCGTTCCACGAAGTCAGGATCTTACGATCTAGATGCGGCCTCGGCCGTCGGCTTCTTGCCTCAAAAAGAATCTCCTTGGCGCGCGCAAGCCTTTCCTCGTCTTCAGACGCCTGAGCTTGATACAAGATGTTGCGGTCGGTAAATTCGCCGTGCGGATCCTGGTCCACATTGCCGCTTTCTTCAACACCGAAACGCATGCAGAATAGCGCAGCATCGTCGCGGCCTAGCAGCGATTCGATCTCCGTTTTCCTCCAGACGTAGAACGCGCCTTCCCGCGAATGAGAGGTATTTTCGGGATCAGGGCTATCGGCATCTTCGGCCGAGAAAAACGCGCCCTCAGCGTCCATCAAATCGCGCTGCACATAACCTAAGATGTCTCGCGCAATATCCGCGAACAGTTCCTCGCGCGTGATCTGATACGTCTCTAAATACGAGATCGCCAACTGCGCCTGGTCGTACAGCATCTTTTCGAAATGCGGCACAAACCAGCGCTCATCGACCGAATAGCGATGGAACCCACCGCCTAGCTGATCGTGCATGCCACCCGCAGCCATCGCGCGCAGCGTGTGCGTGACCATTTCGAGCGCCTCGTCATTGCGCTCCGAAGCGTAGTACCGAAGCAGATAGTTGAGGGCAACGGGCCGCGGAAACTTCGGTGCGCCTCCGAAACCGCCCCAGCGCGTGTCATACGACCGGCGAAACTGCCAGAAAGCCGAGCCGAACAGCTCGCGATCGGGCTCCAGCTCTGTTTTCGCGGAGGAAGAGATAGCGCGCAATTGCCCGGCTACATTTGCGCCCGAATCCTCCACGCGCTCTCGTTCCTCTTTCCAAGCGCGGGCGAGGTGCTGCAGGACCTCGCGGAAGCCGGGGCGTCCGTAGCGTGAATCCGGCGGAAAGTAAGTGCCTCCAAAGAACGGCTTCAGATCCGGCGTTAACCACACAGACATCGGCCAGCCTCCGCTCCCGGTCGAGGCCTGCACGAAAAGCATGTAGATACGGTCAACGTCCGGCCGCTCTTCCCGGTCCAATTTGATTGGCACGAAATCGCGGTTCAGAAGCTCCGCAACCGCTTCGTCCTCGAACGATTCGTGCGCCATCACGTGGCACCAGTGGCACGTCGAATAGCCGATCGATAAAAAGATCGGCTTATCTTCTTCACGCGCTTTTTGAAAGGCCGCTTCGCCCCATCGCATCCAGTTCACGGGATTGTGAGCATGCTGCCGAAGGTACGGGCTCTTTTCTTCTATCAGAGCGTTGGTGTGCATGCGCCTTCAGTCTATCCTTGAGCGCGTGTCCCAGCCATGCAACGCAGATTCCCGGAATTGCACGCCAGAGGCGCCCTTTCGTATGTAGAAAAAGTACTATTCGCGGTGATTCAATTGCTTCGAGGCTAATCGGAGGAAACATCCGTGCAAGAGCGCAGGCGTGAGTTCATTACAGGTCCACTTACACTTGATTACTTCATGCAGAAGGCCGCGGATGGTTGGAGGCTCACGGCGGTGGAATGGGTGCGGGAAGTCTCCGAGTCCGCCCCGATCGAGGAAATGGCCCAGGTCTCGGCAGAACCCGAGCAGATTCCTTACGGGTTACAGATGGCCCGGGACGGCATGAACCTGGAGCGTAATCCCCTAGAGATGACCGTTTTGCTGCTCATCCTGGACGAAATCGTGAAGGAGAAGCGGATTACGGAGATTGCGGCAAACCTCAACGTCAGCGGTTATCGGACGCGCGACGGTTCATCCTGGAGTCCGTCGGCGGTATTCGAATTGCTGCCGCGACTCATCGAAATGGGACCGGCACTGCTCAAAAGCCCCGAATGGATCGAGCGCCGTCCCAGTCCAGCGGCGAACTGAATCGTATCGAACCTCACTTATGTAAGTACTGGACGATGACAGAAATTCGGCGGTTCGACGCATCGAGCGGGTGATTCGGGTCGCGCAGACGCTGGTCGCCATACCCGCGGATTTCACTGACCTGATCAGGTCCGAGCCCATTCTGCTGCATGACCTGCCGCGCGGCATTCGCCCGATCGGCGGAAAGCTCCCAATTTGAATAGTTGCGGGCCGTTCCGAACGGCGACGCATCCGTGTGTCCTTCGATCAGAATGCGGTTCGGCAGGCGTCCGAGTTCGTGTGCCAGGCGAACCAGCAAGTCGTTTCCAAAATCACTCGGCTTCGGGCTGCCGGAATCGAAAAACATTCCTTTTTCGGTCTCCATTAACTCGATCCGCAAACCCTCGCCCGTCACCGTCATCTGGACGTGATCTTTCAGCGAGTTGAATTCGGGCGCCTTCTTCATCGCGTCAATTAATTTCTGTTTGATTTGGTGCATATCCATCTTGGTCGAGATGGATTCGCCGGTTCCGGTAACAGTACTGCCCACCTGTTTTCCGTAGCCTTTAGGATCCTGGAAGTATCCGCCGATGGCCTGCTTAACTTGATCGCTTGAGGTCATAAGCCACAGCACGATGAACAGCGCCATCATTGCGGTTACGAAGTCCGCATAAGCGACTTTCCACGCGCCGCCATGATGAGCGGCATGAGTCTGCTTTTTCTTAATGATGATGATCGGCGCGGTTGTGGTCTGCAAGTTCCTGGTCTCTCTTACGCAGCTTCCTGCACTGTCGGGGCGGCAGTGGCTTTACATCCCTCTTCCATTTCTTTGAACGAGGGCCTCAGGTCGGACGGGATAGCGCGCCGGGCAAACTCGACCGCCAATCTAGGCGCCGTTCCCCGAATAGTGGCCAAAATTGCAACCCGCAGGCATTGCAGAAACTGGGACTCTGCATCATTCTGTTTCCCCAGATAAGACCCGATCGGGCCAAAGAAGCCGTAGCAGAGCAAAATACCAAGAAATGTTCCAACCAATGCCGCAGCCACCTTGTGGCCAATCTGTTCCGGCGGGCCGCCCAACGAGCCCATGGTCACGACCACGCCGAGCACCGCAGCCACGATTCCTAAGCCCGGTAGTGAATCCGCCATGGTCGAAAGCGCGCTGATCGGCACCTGCAGCTCCTGATGATGGACCTCCATATCCAATTCCATGAGTTGATCCATCTCGAAAGCTCCAACACCGCCGCTGATCACCATGCGAAACGTGTCGCACATGAAATCGACTGCGTGATGATTGGCAAGAAACTGCGGGTATTTTGAAAAAATCTGGCTCTGGCCCGGATCTTCGATATCGCCCTCCAGCTTGTCCAATCCGCCTTTTCGCGCGGCATTGAAGAACTCGGTCAACATCTTCAACGTTTCGAGATAGAAGGGCTTCGAATATGGCGACGGCTTCAGAATTCCGAGCGCGCCTTTGAAGATCTTAATGACGATAGGAAGAGGATTCGCGACCAGCAGCGTCCCGAGCGCGGCGCCGCCAATAATGATAAGTTCCGCGGGTTGTATCAGGACGAGTAGCTGACCTCGTTCCATGAGAAACCCGCCGAGTATTGCGCCTATGACCACTACGATTCCGATGATCGAAAACATTTGTCCTCGTGACTCAGTGACGGCACGAGTTCCGAAATCTCAGAAATTCGGGGCCATCGAGAGCTAAAGGCGTCGCCAATCGAGCCCCTTGCGCAGCGAAATCCACTGCTCGCCGGAATCGGTTTCGAGCACGATTTCCGACGCCCGTGGCAACCGGATCGAGACAACCGCCCCCGTCATGTACCCAGCTGCATCTCGAACCTGAATGCGAGACCAGTGGGAGCCTCCATCCGGAGAATGAAACAGCGCGCCGTTCGGTCCGCCAACCCATACATCCAAACCGTCGGCTGCGATGGCGTGAAACTTTATGCTCTCGTTAACCAGTATCGGTTGCCAGGTTTCACCACCGTCAATCGAGTGCTCGACGGCCCCGTCGTTGACTCGCCATGCCGTCGACAAGTGGGTAAAAGCGGCGCGGGCATCCCGGAACGCGAACTTTGACTGTCCGAAGCGTTGTGCGGACGACCTCGAAGCCTCCTCGGGCCGCGGAAGCGGCGGTTGCAACCTGGCCGATTCGGCTGCTGGCGCTACGGCTTGGGACACTGCGGCTTGGGACGACACGGCTTGCGGCGATGCGGCTTGCGGCGGTGCGGGTTCTGGTGGCGGCGGCGCAAGGGCCCGCTTACGAGTTAGTGCTTTGTGCCGCGCGGCGTGCGGCTTGGTGGGTACGGGCGCAATATCGGAAATCGCAGGCGCAGCGGCAGCCAACCTCGCACTTTCCGGTGATTCGGGTGATCTGATTAAGGCCGTGGTTTGCGGAATGGTCTCTTCCGGGGATCGGATTGCTACTCTTATTCCCCAAGTTGCGGCTACCACCAGAGCCATCGCCGCGAACGCCGCAGCCGCGCGCCACCAGATTAGCGCGGGATTCCCGGCTGCACGCTGCGCTTCCGCTGTGGACACCAGCCCAACCACCTCACGGCAATCGGCACAATCCGCCAGATGCGCAATGATTTCCTCCCGCTCCCCTCGAGGCAGTTTGCGTTCGGCGAATGCGGCAAGTTGATCCGCGTCGGGATGACCGCTTTTCAAACTCGCCGCTTCCATTGCATCCTCTTGAATCGAACGATCTCAATCGATACTTCTTGCACCACAGTTCCTTTTCAGCAATCGCGACCGGAAATCGACGCTCAGCTTACCAATGTCGCTGGCGACAATTTCCTCGGCGTCACTCGCGCTCATGCCTTGCTCGCGTAATGAACGAAGAACACGCTTCCGAAGAGCGCTCGTAATCCGATCAAGCCGCCGGCTTACTGTCGATTCGTGCGCCCCAATCATGCGCCCGATCTCGGCTAATCGACGCCCGTCCAAATAATAGGACACGACAAGCAGCCGCTCCTCCCCGCTCACTTCTGAAATTGCAATGTCGATTGCCTGCTCCAGGCGCACATCGGGGAGCGATGAACTCTCACGCGTGATGGGCTGACCAATCGCCTCATCGAAGCTCACCAGCCGGCGCTCGCGTCGAATCTGGTTTACATACTGTTGCGCCAGCACCGTTTTTAGCCAAGCATCGAGCGAACCGCGCCCCGCATAGGACTCGAGCTTCGAAACCCGCACTCCCTCCGCCGTTCGCCGGGTGCCGAAAAGCTCTGTATAAAGAGAATCGGCAAGCTCACACGCCTTCGCCTCGTCCTTCACCATCGAGCGCGCCGCATTGCGTAGCTTTGGTCTATAGCGCTCCACGAATCCATCCCAAGCCGCATCGCTCCCTTTCGCGCAGGCGCGAGCAAGCGCCAGCTCTTCGAGTTGCAGGTTGCCGAAAAACCGCACCTGCTCGGTCTCCGTGGCTTGAGCCGGAAGATAGCGGCCGGCGATCTCGACGAGAATCTTTGAGAACTCCTCAAGCGAAAGCCCCAGTTCCTCGCCGCGCGAGCAGGCGTACAAGCGGATGAAGGCGCGCGAGTGTTCGGGACTGCGCGCATCGGCGCTCGCCAGGCTACTCGCGGCCATTCAAAATTCCTTGCAAGATTCTTCCACTCAGGCGTTCTTTAGACGAGTAGAAAGTTACTCGAAGGTACAAAACATCTGGAGGGCTCTCTCATGCGTCTGACTATTAAAACCCTGATTCTATTTACATTGCTAGGGACTGCGTGGTCTGTAATCGATGGCCAGAAGCAGGCTTCCCGCTATGTCGTATTGGCCCCAATTACGCAGGCGAACCTGACGGTCTATCCTGTCGCGACATGGACCTTGCACGACACTCATATGTTTCTCACCCTCGATGAAGGCATCCGATCGGGACAGGTGGTGATCACAGAAGAAGGCGCCGGGCCTGGAATGATACGGCCGCGTAGCACTTTGCGCCAGTCGCGCGATTTCCCCGAGCCCAGCCACGGAGCGGAAGTCAACCGGCTTACGTTAACGAATAACTCCGATCAAGCGCTGCTGCTGCTCGCTGGCGAAATAGTTACAGGCGGGAAGCAGGATCGGGTAGTTGCGAAAGATCGCATCATCCAGGCCAGGAGCGGGCCCATCGACCTGGGCGTCTTCTGCGTCGAACCAGAGCGTTGGACGGGCGCATCCGCTCAGTTCGGCACGAAAGGTTTCCTGATGGCACAGCCAAGCGTGCGAAAGAGCGCGATGGCGGCCAAAGATCAGACGGGCGTTTGGGCCGAGGTGAGTAAGTCACGTACGGCGTTTGCGGACGTTGCACCCGCGGCGGCTCCCATGATCTCCGCAAGTTCTTCCTACGCACGCGCCATGCAGAACCAATTTGTACAAGATAAGGTGGATGCGGTGGCGGGTCCGGTGGAGCGTTCGTACGACAAGCTGTTCGGCGAATTAAGCGCGCAACATGCGGTGGGCGCAGTGGTGGCGGTCGATGGGCAGATACTCTGGGCAGATGTCTTCGCCAGCCCCGCGTTGTTCGAAGCCTACTGGCCCAAGCTGGTGCGCTCGTACGCGGCAGAGGCGCTGAGATATCGCATAGAGCCCGCGCGGATTTATAAAGCACCGTCCGTCGATAGCGCGCAGACGTTTCTAAATGACCTGAATGCGAAAACCGAGAGCACGGAGGGCGAACCGGGCCTTTACCGCGAGACCGAGTTGGTTGGCGAGAACTTCGAGGCGTTCATTCTACGGTCGCTTTTGCCGCAAACGGACTTCGACGTACACATCGCGAAGATGCGGATGTAGGTCACGCGGTCAAATCGAGCAGCGGACTTCTAGCCCATAACCTGCTTGACTGCTCGACGTGCTTCGAGGATGGACATGCGGTGATCCATGATGCCGGAAAGATCGGAGTTGGCGAACGCGATTCGGCCGTAGGGGTTCTGGCGAATTACATCTCCCGGCGCGGGCTTGCGATTGAGACCGAAAAAGAACCCTGGTTGCGGGCTCAGATAGGCGTGGCCCCAGCGATTGAGAATGATTCCCGCGATATCGCGGCTCGCATTGAAGCCGGAACGGGCAAACAGCATCGTAAACTGCTCGCGCATGCGGCGCTCGTAATCGCGAAATGAAGTCGAGAGAAGCTCGGTTCGGCCACGGACGGTTTGATCTTGCAATGAGAGCCCTGGATGCGAGAAGAGAATCTTCAGGTTGATCACCGTTGGCGTGTCGGGATTGATAGTTGGAGGGTCTGTGCCGAGCGTCGCCACTTTCCTCATGGTGAGATAGTTGCCAATGCCTTCGAACCACTGGCATTCGGTCAAACCCATCGAGTAAAGGAAACGCCAGTTGCGCACTGCCATGTTAGCCATCAAGCACGGTGAGCGATGAAACTGCGCGTAGGCGTCGCGGCAGACGGAAGGCATATCGCGAACGATGTGCTTGGTGGTCCAACTGCCGGCCGCCATGACCACGCTGCGCCCACGCACACGATAAAGTTTCGTGTCCTTCGTGTATAAAATCTCGACGGCTTGCGCACGCGCGGGATCGCCTTCGTGCTTCACTGAGACCACCGTCGCGCGAGTCCGAATGCGCGCGGGTTGGCTGCGACGATCGAGCGCGGCGAAGTCGACTCGCCCGCGGCAGATCTGCTGCATGGTTTGAGCGTTCGGGATGGCATCGGGAATCAATTTCTTCAACATCTGGCGAGCCACGCCCGCATTGCCGCCGGGGAACATCTGCGCGCCCTTGCTGTATTGCCAGGGCAGGAGAACGTCGGCCGCGTAATCGGCATAGCCGGACAGCACATCCGCGCCCATTCCCGAACCGCCGCCGGTGATTGGCGATAGATAAGTTCGAATCGTCTCGCGGCTCAGGCCGTATGTTTCCATCAGATGCTGCTCGAGCGTGATGCTGTCCAAGTGCCGCGAGGCGGCATCGCCGTGTTCTTTCGGCTGGAAGCGATGCTCTGAAAACGGCTTGCGGTCCGCTTCGCGCATGTTGAGAAGCTCTCGCTTGGGCTGTTCCGGGATGGGCGCTCCAGCGAGTTGCTTGCCCCAGGGATCGGTGATCCACAAGCCTTCCGGATGCCCGAACTTCGCCCCGAAGAAGAAACCGGAAGATTTTCCGCCAATCGGATACGGCGCCGTTTCGAGCGTCAGCGGCACGTCGGGACCGGACCATTTCTGGTATTGAAACTGGCTCCAATCCACGCCGATCGAATCATAGAATTCAGCCAAAAATGTATTCGGCAGCGGCTGGAAGCAGGCCGCCGAGCCCTGGTGGATCATGAGCCGCTGGCCGTCTACATTGAACTCGTTGCGCTTGGCCTCACCGCCGAAGATCGGATGATCGTCGATAACGAGGCAAGTTGCGCCGGGCTTGCTCTCACGCCCGAAGAACAGCGCAGCGGCGATTCCGCTAATGCCGCCACCAACGACCACACAATCGAAAGTCTCACCTGTATCAATCGCTTCTGTGGGCGCGCTTCCGTAGACCCGGTCGCGGATCTTGTGGCCGGCGGTCATCACTTCATAGGTGTTGCCGTTCGAATCGGCGTAGTCTCCGATGCCGCCGTATCCGGTCCAGTCTTCTTCGGCGAGCAACTGCAACGGGGTGACGGATTGCAACAGAACGCTGCCGGCCGCAAGCAGTGTCGCATTTAGAAGGTCGCGGCGTTCGATCGGCGCGTTCAGGCCTAAGGCTTCGTCTTCGGGTTTAATTGACATCCAAAACCAATTATGGGACGCACGGTTTCCGGGAACTCGCGGCAGGCGTATCTCGTAAACGCTGTTATGGAGTCAGTCCTCGCCGATGCGCGCCAGGCGCTACGCCTCATGCGCAAAAGCCCGATGTTTACTGCCATTGCGGTGGCTGCGCTGGCGCTAGGAATAGGCGCGAATACCGGTATTTTTAGCGTGATCGACAAGGTCATGCTTCAGCCGCTGCCGTATCCGGAGCCGGACCGCATCATGCGGGTCGCGCGCAAGTTCCCGCAAGGCGAGGGCGATTCCGTCTCCATTCCAAAGTACATGGTTTGGCGCAAGAACAACGTGTTTTCCGCCATGGCGCTGTACGATTTCTCGGGACCCGGCATGAACATCACCGACGGCGACCGGCCGCAGCAGGTGAAAGGCGTGCACGTCTCGGCCGATTACTTCAAGGTCTTTGGCATCGGGCCGATGATTGGCAGAACCTTTACATCGTCTGAGGATGCGCCGAACGGCCCGAAGGCAGTCATCATCAGCGACAAGCTTTGGAAATCCCACTTCGCCGGCGATCCAAATATTCTGCATCGAACTCTGGCTCTCAACGGTGAAATTTACCCGATAATCGGCGTCATGCCGGCTCACTTTTCGCCCGATCCACCGGCCGATATTTGGATCGCCATGCAAGCTGACCCGAATAGCGCGAATCAAGGGCATTACTTGTTCGCGGCCGGGCGATTGAAGCCCGGAGTAACTGTTGCGGAAGCGCGGGCGGAGATGAAACTGCGCGGCGAAGCATTCCGCCGCTTGTACCCGAAATGGATGGATAAGACCGAAAGCGTCATCGTGACGCCGATGCGCGATGCCATGATTCGAAATGTAAAAACTGCACTGTACGTACTGCTCGGCTCGGTCGTGCTGGTGTTGCTCATCGCGTGCGCGAACGTCGCGAATCTATTGCTGGCGCGTGCGGCGAGCAGGCAAAGGGAACTCGCGATTCGCGCCGCGGTGGGCGCGAGCCGCTGGCGCGTAATCCGGCAATTGCTCACCGAGAGCATCATCCTTTCCGGGCTGGGCGGTTTAGTTGGTTTTCTCCTCGGCTTATGGGGCGTCCGTACACTGCTGCTGCTGGTTCCCGGCAATATCCCGCGCTTGACGGACTCCGACCATCCGCAAGCTTTGCTATCGCTGCTCGACTGGCGCATTGTTGTTTTCACCATCGGCGTTTCCTTTCTGACCGGAATCGTTTTCGGCCTCTTCCCTGCCTTGCACATTTCGAATCCCGATGTCGCGTCGACGCTGAAAGAAGCGAGCGGGAGATCCGCTACAGGACGCGGGCAGAATCGCTTGCGCAAAGTGCTGGTGGGCGCTGAAATGGCGCTGGCGCTGGTGCTGCTCGTTTCGGCTGCGCTGCTGATCCGCACATTCGTGGGACTCAGTAATGTGAATCCGGGCATCGATGCTCATCACGTATTGACGTTGCAAACGTCCTTAACGGGCGGGAACTATTCGACCACGGAGAAAGAGGACAACCTGATCGTACAGGCCAATCGCCGGATCGAAAGTTTGCCGGGCGTGGAGGCTTCGGCAGCTGCGATCGTGCTTCCGACCGATAGCGAACTCGATATCCCATTCAACATCGAAGGCAAACCTCCCAAGACCGGCCAGTTGTACAACGGGGATGAGCAATGGCGGTTCATCTCACCGCATTACTTTGCGGTATTCAAGATTCCGCTGATGCGCGGGCGTTTGTTCAACGAGCACGACGCGACCAACTCGGCGAAGGTCGTCATCATCAATCAAGCGATGGCCAGGAAATACTGGCCCAACGAAGACGCGCTTGGCAAAGTCATCATGATCGGCGCGGGGCTGGGGCCGCAATTCAACGACCCACCCCGGCAAATCGTCGGCATCGTGGGCGACGTGCGCGAAACGGGACTCGCCGATAAAGACGTTGGCGTCATGTATATTCCGCAGAGCCAGGTATCGGAAGGCCTGACAACACTCGCCAATAGCGTCATCCCGCTTTCCTGGTGCATTCGGTCCAGGATGGACCCGAATGCGTTGCGAACGGCGGTTCAGAAACAGATCCAGGCAGTCGATCCGCTCATCTCGATCGCGAAGGTCCGGCCGATGGAGCAGGTGATTGCCGAAGGCGTTTCGCGCCAGAACTTCAATATGATGCTGCTCAGCATTTTCGCCGCAATCGCGTTGGTGCTGGCCGCGATTGGGATCTACGGGCTCATGTCGTATGCCGTCGAACAGCAGACGCAGGAGCTTGGGATTCGCATGGCGCTCGGCGCGGGGCGGCAGGATGTCATCAAGTTGATCGTCAAACAAGGCATGACACCTGCTGGCATCGGAGTCGCGGTGGGGCTGGCGGCCGCGTTCGGCATTACGCGAGTACTCGGCAGCCTGCTATACGGAGTCAAGGCGAGCGATCCTGAAACGTTCGTTTTCGTCGCCATCATCTTGAGCGCGGTAGCTCTTCTCGCAACGTACATACCGGCCCAACGGGCGGTCAAGGTGGACCCGGTTATCGCGCTCCGCCAAGAATAAGTCTCCTTTCTCTTCGCCTCGAAACAGCGGTTGCCCGCATCTAACGACTGTGGCGACTTCTCGTCATTCGCGCATTCCCCATGCCAGGCAGGCCGGGTTTTCCGAACACATCCGCAGAGCTCCTGAAACAGCAAGGTTCTTGCGGCACTCGGCGCCGGCGCTGATCCGAAGAATTTCAGACGATTACAAGCGCGAGATGGAACCCGCGCCGTATCATCCGGATTTCGCGTCCTGGACGCCTCATGGCCTTCACGCCGCATGGTTGGGTCACAGCACTGTATTGCTGATGGTGGATGGCTTTACGATTCTTACCGACCCGGTTTTCGGCGCGAGAGTCGGCTTAAACTTCGGGCCACTGACAATTGGAATCAAGCGGCTTGTCGATGTAGCGGCGTCGATTTCCGAGCTGCCGCCGATTGATTTAATTCTGCTCTCGCATGCTCACATGGATCATTTCGATATACCCACGCTTAGGCAGCTCGAGAACAGCAAAACGCAAGTTGTCACGGCGCATGCGACCGTCGATCTGCTCCGGCCCAGACGTTATGGATTCGTGCATGAGTTGCATTGGAACAAAAGCGTGCCCGTGGGACCGGCGACCATCAGGACCTTCCAGGTTGCGCACTGGGGAGCGCGCATGAGAACCGATTCCTTCCGCGGCTACAACGGGTACTTGATCGAAACGGACAGGCATCGCATCGTATTCAGTGGCGATACCGCGTATACCGACGCTTTCAAGCAGCTAAAGTCTTCGAAGCCGATCGAGCTGGCGATCATGCCCGTGGGCGCATACAACCCCTGGATTTACGTGCATTGTAATCCCGAACAGGCCATGGCAATGGCGAACGATGCCGGCGCGGAGTTCATTTTGCCAGTTCATCACCAGACGTTTGAGTTGAGCCACGAACCGCAATTCGAGCCGATTGAGCGCATTATGGCCGCTGCTGGAGCGCATCCGGAGCGCGTGTGCGTGCAACGCATCGGGCAAGAGTTTCATTTGTGACCGGGTTTGGGTCGCTACTTCAGAGTGAGCACCTGCCACAAATTGCTGTAATCGTCCGTCCAGGTTCTTAGACCAGGCGGGACGTGAATCGCAGTGAGCTGATCGGCAAAGAGCGGGTCTTCGAAGAAGCCTGGGCGATTGCTGACGAGGACGTAAGTGGACCTATAGGCCTCGGTCGAATCGTCGTCATAGTTATCGATTTGCCAAGCTTCTTTGTGCATTGCCAGTGCGGCAAGCATCACGACGGGCGCGAGGTCGAGATAGTGATTCGAGACATGCACCGCGAGGACGCCGTTGGGCTTTAGATGACGCCAATACATCTGAAACGCTTCCAAGGTGAGTAAATGGACCGGGATTGCGTCGCCCGAGAAGGCGTCAATGACTAAGAGATCGAATTGCCGGCTCGTCTCGCGAGACATGGAGAGGCGCGCGTCTCCCAGAACAATGTCGAGATGCGAAGGGCAATCGGACAGATAGGTAAACTGCTTCCTGGCGATGTCGATGACAAGCGGATTAATGTCATAGAAACGCAGCGTATCGCCGGCTCGGCTGTAGGCGGCAAGCGTTCCGGCGCCGAGACCGACGACGCCCATGCGCAACGGTCCGGTTGGGGCAAGAGCCTGCCAGGCAAGCCCGACGCCCGAGTTCCAGGCGTAGTAGGTAGTGGGAATGTGACGCAGGGTTGGGCTGAGAAACTGAAGCCCATGCGTGATGGTGCCATGCGTCAACTCTCGAATCATCTGATGATTGTCTTGGAACTGATCGACACGGAGCACGCCATAGAAATTGCGAGCGACGTGCGTGGCGAAGCGCTCCCGGAGCCAGGTTTCACGTCCGGCATAGCCGGCCAGCACGATGGTAGCTGCGCCACCGGCGAGCCATAAGGACAAGCCGAGGTCCGGTTTTAACCAGGAATGCCGCTCACGCCGAAGAACGGCGAGGAGCAGGATTGGACAAGCGACCAGCGCGACTGGCAGTTCGTACATCGACCGGAAGAAGTGTGGCGCAATCAGCGCTACGAACATGCCTCCAAGCACGCCACCCGCAGAGAGGCCAAGATAAAAGGCTGTGAGCCGGTCCGGCGACGGTTTCAGGCGGGCCAGTTCGCCGTGGCAGGCCATACAACAGACGAAGAGCGCCGCATCGAACAGGGTTATCTCGAGAACCATGGCGCGATTGGTGAGTGGGTCGACGGCTGCAGCGAGACAACCGAGTGCTGGAAATAAGAGCGGGAGAAAGATGGCGCGCTTATACCAGCGTGGGCTGTCAAAGCAAAGCACAAAAGTTAGTAAGTAAGTGCTCAGCGGAAGGACCCACAGAAGCGGCATGGGCGCAATGTTCTGAGTTAGTAAGTTCGTAACCGCGAGTAGGAGCGCGGAAGCACAGGCGGGAAGTAACACCCAGAGTGTAAGTTGGCCGAATTCCGTTCGCGAACGGGAAAGTTTTGCTGTAGGAGCGGGCGCGGAACGGCGGACCACGACGGCAGCGGTAACGATTGCAAGCACTACAAACGCGGCAAATGCGATGGACCAGATCCAGGCCTGTTGATGACTCGTCAAGTGGGGCTCGAACAGGACGGGATAGCTCAGCAGAGCAATGATCGAGCCGGTGTTTGAGAGCGCGAAATAGCGATAGGGGAGCGCATCCTTGTTAGTACTGGCGTACCAGCTTTGCAGAAGCGGGCTGGTAGAGGAGAGCAGCAGGTACGGAACGCCGACACAGGTGGCAAGCACTGCGAGGACGCGCCAGGTGGGGTCTTCGCCGGGATGCGGCTGCCAGATCGGGTTGGGAAGAATCGGAAGAGCCGCGAAACTCAGCAACAGCAGCATCGAGTGGAGCAGGGCCTGATGCTTCGGTTTTAGCCGCGAGACGAGCTCATGCGCATACACGTAGCCGAGCAACAGACCGGCTTGAAAGAAGAGCATGCACGTGATCCACACGGCGGCCGAGCCACCGAACCACGGCAGGATCAGCTTGGACGCGAGCGGCTGAACCAGGAATAGAAGACAGGCGCTCACGAAGATAGTGAGGCCGAAGAGGAGCGAAATTTTATTTCGCTGCAAGCGCCTGATCGATGGCCGATTGGGCAAGCGGCGCCATGACTTCGTAACCGGCGTTGTTGGGATGCAGACCGTCAAAAGTAAGATCTTGCTTCAACATTCCGTGCGGATCAACCATCGCAGAGTGGTAATCGAGATAGATGCAGCCATTGCGAGCGCAATAATCTTTCATCCAGGTGTTGAGGGCGAGGATCTTTTCGGGAGGACGCTTCTGCGTCTGCGGCTTGATGTAATCACAGACCGGCATGACGGACGAGAGCACGACGCGAATGTGATTGGCTTTGGCCAACTCGGCCATGGAATTGAGATTTCCTTCGATGTCGTCAAGCGTTTCGGGGCCTGTGTTGCCTGCAAGATCGTTGGTCCCGGCAAGGATGACGACTACTTTCGGATCAAGGGCGATCACATCGGGCCGGAAGCGGACGAGCATCTGAGGAGTGGTCTGGCCGCTGATGCCGCGATTGATGTAGGGCTTGCCCGGAAAGAACTTACTGCCTTGCGAGCGGCCCCACCCATCTGTGATCGAATCGCCCATGAAGACGACGCGCTGCTGCCCTAGAGCAGGCGGGTTGAGCTTGGAGTTTTCGTCGCGATAGCGCGCGAGGTCGGCCCAGTCCTGGAGAATTTTGTGATCTTTTGCGAGCTCGGTTTCAAGCTTCTGAACGTCCGCTTGCGACGGCGTGGTCTCCGGGGACATTTGCTCCGGGTTCGGAGGCGGCGTGCGCGGCGGGACGGCTTGCGCGCAGATTACGAGAGAGGCGCCGAAGGCGACGGTAACGGCTGTGAGTATCTTCATATCTCCTGAATTTTACTGACCCGCGCCACGGCGGCGAACATCGATATTCAGACGCTTAATCTTTTGATTCAGAGTCGAGAGCGGGATGTGCAGCGATTCGGCGGCTTCGGTTTGGCTGTAATTGACCTCTTCGAGAGCCTCCAGAATCTTCCTGCGTTCGAAATCGGCGACGATCTCGAACAGCGAGGCGTCGGGCGAGAGCATTCCGTTATGGTCACGCGAGATGCGCATCCCGCTTGCCTGCTGCAGATGATCGGGCAGGACATGGGCGGGCACGGAAGAAGAGATGGTGAGGACGACGGCACGCTCCACCGCATTTTCGAGCTCGCGGACATTGCCCGGCCAGTTGTGCTCCATGATGACTTGCATGGCCTCCGGTTCGAAGGTCAGGACCGAACGGCCATCGGAGTTCAAGAATTTTTCGTTTTCGCGGCAATAGCGCGTGAAGAAGTAATCGATTAAGAGCGGGATGTCCTCTTTTCGGTCACGCAGCGGCGGCAAGTTGAGATTGATGACGTTCAACCTGTAATAAAGGTCTTCGCGAAACTTACCTTCGTCGACTAACTTCTTGAGGTCTGCGTTGGTGGCGGCGATGATGCGAACGTCGACGCGCATGCTGTCATTGGAGCCGAGGGGCATGAATTCTCGGTCCTGCAGAACGCGCAGGAGCTTGACCTGGATCTCCGGACCGATGTTGCCGACCTCATCGAAGAAGATAGTGCCGCGATTGGCGGTTTCGAAAAGGCCTTTGCGATTGGCGATGGCGCCGGTGAAAGAGCCTTTGACGTGGCCAAAGAGGATGGATTCGAGGAGCTCGGAAGGCAGCGAGCCGCTGTTGACGGGAACAAAGAGCTGGTCGGCGCGGGCTGAGTGCGCATGGATGCCTTTGGCGATCAGCTCCTTGCCGGTGCCGGTTTCCCCCGTAATAAGGATGGTGGCGCGGCTGGGCGCGACTTGGGCGACCTGGTCGAGAAGGCGGAGCATGCGCTCGCTTTTGCCGACGATGTTGGGGAAGGCATAGCGCTGTTTGAACGCGCGCTTATACTGAGTAACTTCGCGCTCCAGACGGCCTTTCGAGATCATGCGATCGATCTCAATGAGCAGCTTTTCATTGTCCCAGGGCTTGGCGAAATAATCGTTGGCCCCGGATTTGAGCGCACGCACGGCCACTTCGACGGAACCGTATGCGGTGAGCATGAAAATGGGCGTATCGGCGTCGCGTTGGCGGATATCGGCGAGGACGTCCATACCGGAGCGGTCGGGCATCATAAGATCGAGCAGCACAAGGTCGTAGGAGCCCGATTCGAATTTTTGCAGGCCAGCGGCGGCGTTTTCGGCGAGATCGACGGCATAGTTTTCGCCATTGAGGAGGAGTTCGAGGCTCTCGCGGATGTCGGCTTCGTCGTCGACGACGAGAATGCGTCTGCGCTCGGCGGGACCGACGCGGTCAACCGGCAGTTCTTGGTTAGAAAACGGCACTATTAAGGAAGTCGCGCAAAACGGTCGCGGTGTCAAGCGCGCCATCCAATTGTAAGCGAGTTTCTTTTGTCGCCTGGTGGCGCGCATCCGCGCCCTTTGCACTATAGGGGTTGTGCCAGAGACGCGGGGCGGCGTTTTGGGGCGGGATTTTTCAGGCGGCGTCCTCCTGGCCGATGTTTTGTTTGGCCCATTCCAGGAAAAGATCGGGTTCGATCTGGAGGGCTCGGAGCTCGATGGCGCAGATTGAAAATTCAAAGCCATTTGGAGCTGGTTCCCAATGCTCGTGACGGTCTTCATGAACGGCCTGGATGTAGGATTTGGCGGCTTCCTCAAGACGCGCTTGCTGCCGGGACTTGCGCGAGTCCTGAAGCTCACGGAGCGCGGCGAGATCTTTTTCGCGATTGCGGCGGAGCCGGTTTTCCTGGACGCTGAGGTTATTGAGCTGCCGTTGATAGACAAGCAGGATTTTGGCTTGGATGAAATGCTCGCGGATTTCCGGCTCGTGTTGATTGAATTCTGCAGCGAGATCGAGCCGGCCGAGCGCGTAGATGCCCATTTCGAGCGCGGGGATGCGGAGCAAACGCCATTCGGTGTCGGCGAGCGATTGGACGAGGCGGCGCTCTTCATCGCTCGAGGGCTGATGCGTCGCGAAGAAGCTCGCGATATGAGCCTCGTAGGCGGCGGCATCTTCGTCCGGTAGCAGGACGGTGCGGCCTGTGAGCCCGGTTTTGACAGCGTTGAGAGAGCATTTGGCTTTACCCTCGAGGCTGGTTGGGCCAGTGGAGAGCTGGGCGTTGGCGCGGTTGGCGCGGATTTGGGCGTTGGTAGACATAGTGCTCCTCTTGATTTCTGCAATTGCCGCTTGCTGAAGCGCGCGGCTCGTTAGTGAGGATGGCGCATGAGTGAGTCGGGCGCGCGGGTTTTTCGGGTCTAAGTGGCGGAAGTGGTTGGGGAAGTTTTTTGAGGAGTGCGGTGAACGGGGATTATTGGCGCCCGAGGCGGGCGATGTAACTGAGCAGCCCAGGTCCGTAGGCATGGTTACATTTTTTTGCCCGATGAGACAATCGATTTGCGCCCACCTGCCGGTACGGAGAGGCGTCAAGGAGATGAGATAGCTGTGGCAATTGCTAAAGCTTTCGGAGACGACGTTCGAGCAGCGACTGGAATCGCGGGCTTGGATGATGTGCTGGGAGGCGGGTTCCCGCAAGGCCATTTCTTCCTTCTGGAAGGCGTGCCAGGAACGGGCAAGACCACGATTGGACTACAGTTTTTGATGGCCGGAGCTAAGGCCGGCGAGCAGGTGCTGTATGTCACGCTGTCGGAATCTGCGGCTGAAATCCAGAAAGTGGCGCGGTCTCACGGATGGTCGCTGGACGGTGTGACGATTTTCGAATACACGCCCACGGAAGAGAGTCTTCGCCCAGAGGACCAGTATTCGGCGTTTCATCCTTCGGAAATTGAATTTCAGGACACCACGCAAACGATTCTCAGCAAGGTGGAAGAGGTACAGCCCAAGCGGGTTGTTCTCGATTCGCTTTCGGAACTGCGTTTGCTGGCGCGGGATTCGTTGCGGTACCGGCGGCAGATTCTCGCGTTAAAGCAGTTTTTCACGAACCGGAACTGCACGGTTGCGCTGCTCGACGATCGAACTTCTTCGCAAGACCACCTGCAACTGCAGAGCATCGCGCATGGAGTGGTGTCTCTCGAGAAGGTGCATCGGGAATTTGGGAAAACGCGAAGACGCTTTCAAGTTGAAAAGATGCGCGGCAGCACTTACCGGGAGGGTTACCACGATTATTCGATTGAAACGGGCGGCGTGGTGGTTTACCCAAGGCTGGTTGCGGGCGAGCATCGAGGCGCGATTCAAACAGGAACTGTAACCAGCGGCATCCGAGCTTTCGATGCACTCTGGGGGGAAGGCATTGACCGAGGCAGCAGCACGCTGCTGATCGGGCCGGCGGGGTGCGGCAAGTCTTCCGTTGCAATGAGCTTCGCAGTGGCGGCGGCACGAAGGGGCGAAGCGGCGTCTGCTTTTCTTTTCGAGGAATGGGCAGTCACGGCGTGCAAGCGCTGTAAGCAATTGGGCATCGACCCAACGCCACACATAGAAAGCGGAAAACTATACCTCGAGCAGATCGATCCAGCCGAACTCTCTCCTGGTCAGTTCGTACAGCACGTACGAGATTCCGTTGAAAAGCGCGGTGCGCGGGTAATCGTGATCGATAGCCTGAACGGATTTGTCAACGCGATGCCGGGTGAGCAGTATTTGCCGATGCAAATCCACGAGTTGCTTTCGTACTTGAACCAATGCGGGGTGGCGACAATTCTCGTCCTGGCGCAAGCCGGGATGGTGGGACCGATGAGCTCTCCGTTCGACCTAAGCTACATGGCCGACAACGTTCTGCTGTTTCGCTTCTTCGAGGCAGGCGGCAAGGTGCGCAAGGCGCTGTCGGTCCTGAAGAAGCGCGGTGGCATGCATGAAGAGACGATCCGAGAGCTAACGCTGGGGGAGGGTACGATCTCGGTCGGGCCGCCACTGAGCGAATTCCGAGGAATACTGACCGGGGTTCCGACTTATGTCGGCCCGCAACCGATGCTCTCAGGAACAAAGGATGAGCGCTGACGACATTGAGACCAGCGAACGCGTGCTGGTACACGCTCCTTTCGGCCGGGACGGGGCGCTGATTCGTGAAGTTCTAGAGAGAGCGGGAATCGAGGGGCGCACCTGCCGAACGGTGGAGGAACTGCGATCGAAGATCCTTGAAGGCGCGGGCGCCGCAATTATCGCCGATGAAGCGCTGCGGGTAAATGTGGTCGGCAGACTGTCCGAGGATTTGGCAAAGCAAGGTTCCTGGTCCGATTTTCCGCTGCTGATCATGACGAGCGCCGGCGAGGAGATGCAAGACAGCCTAAGGCTGAGCCTGCTGGAGTCTCTGGGCAACGTAAGCCTTCTGGAGCGGCCACTGCGCAAGGCGACGCTGATCAGCAGCGTGCGCTCGGCGCTCAGGGCACGCCGGCGCCAGTATCAGATTCGTGACTATATTCACCAGCGCGAGCAGGATGAGCAGGCGATTCGAGAAAGTGAAGCGAGTCTGCGGCGCGCAAATAGCGAATTGGAGGAGTTCGCTTATGTCGCTTCGCATGACATCCAGGAGCCGCTGCGGATGATCAACAGCTTCACGCAACTGCTGGTGCGCAGGCATGTGAGCAAAGACAATGCGCAGGCGCAAGAATATGCGGCGATTGTCCGTGGAGGCGTGAGCCGCGTGGAGCGGCTGATTCAGGATCTACTGTCTTATTCGCAAATGATTCAGGATGGGCAGACAACGGCGACGGTGGCGGATCTCAACGGTTCCCTTTCGGAAGCGCTCGCGGTGCTGAAAGAGCACATTCAGGAATCGGGGGCGACGATTCTTCGCGAGTGTTTACCGAAAGTAATTGGCGATGAGCAGCAACTTGCTCACGTATTCCAGAACCTGCTTTCAAACGCGATCAAATACCGGCGCCGCGACGAAGCGCCTACCGTGCGTATCACGGCGATGAAGCGAGACGATGAGTGGGTCATCGTAGTAGAGGATAACGGCATCGGTTTTGAGAATGAATACGCGGAAAAGATCTTCGGCCTGTTCAAGCGCCTGCATCGGGATGAATACCCGGGAACAGGCCTTGGCCTGGCGATTTGCAAACGCATTGTTGAGCGATATGGCGGGAGGATGTGGGCTGATTCAAAACCGGGCATAGGCTCGCGATTTTTTTTCGCGCTGGCGGCGGGCTAGCGGGTGGGGAGATGAGTTGCGGCACGCAATCGGGCAATGATCGGCGTGTGGTCTGACGGTTTCTCCTTCGCGCGCGGCGCCTTGTTGATCTCGCAGCTCTCTAACCGCTGCGCCAGTTTCGGCGAGAGCAAAAAGTGGTCGATCCGAATGCCGCGGTTGTACTCAAACGCTTTTCGGAAGTAATCCCAAAACGTAAATTGGCCGGCTTCGCCCGGATGCAGAAAGCGAAACGCGTCCGTATAGCCGAGCCCGAGAAACGCACGATAGCGGGCCCGCGGCTCAGGCTGAAACAACGCGTCGTGCATCCAGGATGACGGTTTGTGGCAGTCGATGTCCTCGGGAATGACATTGAAGTCGCCGCCCACTAATGTCGGGATCTCGCTTTTTAGCCAAATCTGCAATTGGCGAAGCAGCCGATCCATCCACGCCAGCTTGTAGAGAAACTTATCGCTGCCTGGCGGGTTGCCATTCGGCGCATAGATATTGACGACGCGAATGTCGCTGATCACCGTTTCGAGGAAGCGCGCATGACTGTCCGCCTCATCGCCAATCAGCGTTGTCGAAACGATCTCAATCGGGGAACGAGACAGGATCGCCACGCCGTTGTACGTCTTTTGCGTGACCGCGGCGCTTTGATACCCGAGCTGGCCAAAAAACTCTGCGGGAAACTCCACTGCTTTGAGTTCCTGCAATAACAGAATATCCGGATTTTGCGCAGCGAGCCAATTTCTCACGTGCTCCACGCGCGCGCGAATCGAATTCACATTCCAGCTGGCAATGACCATAGGCGCCGTCTCGAACTAAATCATCTCCCACCGCGGGTGCCTTTCTCATATACTCCAGTGTGGCACTCCGATTGAGTTACGTTTTCGGGTCATTTTTCGCACGGTTCAGGCGGCAGTCAGAATTGAGTTAGCGCTTTGTTTTATGAATCAGGTCACAACGGCAGCACTTGCGAGTTGGCAGAATTTCTATGTGATTTTGGGCTCGGCGGCGGGAGCGCTCACGGGTCTTCAATTTGTGGTGATGACGCTGGTGATGCAAACTGCGTCGGCGCGAAACGCCCGCGATATCCAGGCTTTTGGGACACCGACCGTGATTCACTTTTGCACTGCGCTGCTGGTATCTGCTCTCATGACGGCGCCTTGGCCGACGGCGGCGAGCCTCGGCGTTTGTCTTGGGGCGTGCGGGTTAGCGGGGATGGCGTACTCGCTGCGGATTATTTGGCACGCCCGGGATGCGGAGTATGAGCCGGATTTAGAGGACCGGATCTGGTACATCTATCTCCCGCTTTTGGGGCATGCGGCACTGGTGGCGGGCGCGGCGCTGATCTGGTGGCGCGTGCCGTGGTCGCCGGTTGTGATTGCCGCTGTCGCTCTCGCCTTCCTTTTTGTGGGCGTGCATAACTCGTGGGACTCGGTGACGTTCATCGCCGTCCGGCATGCGAAGCGTTCGGGCAGCGAAAAGACGGAAGAGCCGGGCGGCTCGGAAACTCCTTCCAACGGAACATAAATTCTGGTTTCTGCCGATCGCGAACGCCAGGCGGCGCGTGAGTCCTCAATAGCCGGTTATTTCAGAAGCGCGGGCGGCGCGACGTCAGCGAGTGGCCGGCCGCTGTGCGGAACGGCACGGTTGTAGTTCAGGCCGAGCAGCGCAGCCATAGTAGCGGCGATTTGCGACTGGGTTACGGTTCGTACATGCGATCGATTGCCAAGCGGCGGGGTGTCCGGTCCGAGGAACATCATAAAGATGTCTTTCGATTCGGGGGCCTTGGCGCCGTGAGTACTCCATAGAACGCCGGAGCCGCGGCCGTGGTCCGTGCCGAAGATCAGAGAGGTGTGGCCGCGGTACTCGGGCATGGATGAGATAGTTTGCCAGAGCACTTCGAGATCGTGGTCGGCGCGATGGGCGGCATCGAGGTAGAGATCGTATCTGCCGCTGTGAGCCCACTCGTCGGTCTCGCCGAGAGAGAGGAAGAGGATACGCGGCTTGCGCATTTTGAGGTATTCAAGCGCGGTGTAGAAGGGGAGGGCGTCGAAGGGCTCGTCTTCCCAGAGACGCGGCTGATCCTGTTTCATGTGATTTAAGAGCGTGATTTCGGGCGAGGCGGGGAGGAGTTCGAATGGGTCATAGCCTGCATTGACGGGGAAATGGAAGAGAGGAGCGTTGAGGATGAACGGAAAGACGTCCCAGGCGGCAAAGGCGGCGATGCGGCCGCGGAAGGGGGGTTGCTGATTGAGCCACTCCAGCACGGTTTTATTGGGATTGAAAACTTTGGCATTACTTGCGACGCGCGGGTCCGCGAATCCGCAGAGCGCTTCGCTGTAGCCTGGGTAGGAAAAGTCTAAGCCGTTGGTGAGGACCGCGTCGGCGTGCTGGTCACGGTCGCCGTAGATCTGGCCGGAGGCAGCGATGGTGCTCCAAACGAAGGGCATGAGCTTTTTGCGGCGATCCTGGAAATCGTCGCCCGCATAGGCGCGCGCCAAGGCCGCGGGGTCCGCTACTCCTGCTTGTTTGGTCATGAGCACAGGTTCCCCGCCATGGAAGACTTCCTGCCATCGCAGACCGTCGGTCATGACAAAGATGATGTTTTCTGTTTTGGGCGGAGCCGGGAAGAGGTTGCAAGAGAAACAGAGAAGCGAGAGAGCCAGGTTGCGCATTCGTTTTCGTTGCGGTATGACCGGTTTGCGGCGCGTTTGGCGGCCCTGATGGACGGCGTAGACCGTAGACCGAAAGATACCTTCTATTATTAGCGGTGGCGTGAGCATCTTATACAAATGAGGCGAGTCCGTGAATGTCTAAGGTAACGATTGGTGAAATTTCGGCACAACGTGTTGCTGCGGCTGTGCCGTATGCGGTGCTCCGTCCCGATCAGGAAGAAAAACTGCCGGTGTGCATTTTGTTGCTCGGGGCGGGCGGAAGTCGCGACAATCTGTTCAATTTACGGCCGCTATTCGATGCGTAGTGGAGCAAGGCGCATGACTTCTGATTTTTTCGACAGCTGCGGCTAATGCTTCTTCGTCGCGCGCTTGTTTGGCTTGCCGCTCCCAGCGATCTCGGCGGCGCGGAATTTTGCGATGCGGCCAATCAACTTGACGGGGACGGGCTCGGAGAGCGGGAAACGGATTGTGCCTTTGTCGACCTCGTATGAGGCAAGTTCATCGCGGAATGCCGCCAGCACTGACACGGTAGCGGCGTAGATCGAATAGTGCTGCTTCCAGACAGCAAAATAGAGCAAACGTTCGCCATGGAGCAGATAGGTCGGCATTTTGTAGGAGATGATTTCCTGGGCTGCCGGTACCGCCTTGCGGATGGTATCGCGGACGAGTGCGAGGATGCCCCGCGCGGCCTCGGCTTGTGAGTTGATGTAATCGTCAACGGAATTCAAATCTGCCTGGGCCATCGCCGCTCTATACTCCTTATTGACTCGATGTTACTAATCTGAAACGTGCCCGATGTCTCTGATGTCAGTTCGCCAAATTTGCTTCCGATATTTTCCTGCAGCGGTTATTTGCATAGCGGCTGTGTTTTTCGTCATGCACGGCAAGGGCAGCGAACCGAAGCCAGAGAATGCGTGGGTGGGGTCATGGGCGTGCGCGCTGCAGATTCCTGAACCGCAGAACGCGCTGGCTGCCGAGGATCTTCGCGATGCGACGCTGCGGCAGATGGTTCATCTGTCGGCGGGAGGAACGCGCTTGCGGGTGCATGTTTCAAACGCGTTTGGCACGGCACCGGTGCATTTGACGTCGGTACACGTGGCGCGGCCGGTCTCGAACGCGGGGGCGGCGATCGATGCGACTAGCGATCGAGCTTTGAGCTTCGCGGGACAGATGGATGTCGTTGTGCCGAGCGGGGCCGAGTATGTATCCGACCCGCTCGCGTATGTCGTCGCGCCGGGAAGCGATGTTGCCATCAGCATGCATTTCGATGACCCTCCGCAGCAGGAGAGCGGGCATCCGGGTTCGCGCGCGACTTCGTATCTAATGCACGGCGATTTAGTTTCGGCTGCCGATCTTCCGAATGCCAAGAAGGTCGAACACTGGTATCAGTTGTCCGGGGTGGATGTCACGGCCGGCGCGAGCGCGTTTTCGATCGTGGCTTTTGGAGATTCGATTACGGACGGGCATGGATCGACGACGAACGGGAATGACCGTTGGCCGGATGCACTGGCGCAAAGGCTGCAGAAGACCGGGTTGCGAGACGTGGGCGTTCTCAATGAAGGGATCGGCGGGAACCATTTACTGACGGATGGATTGGGGCCGAATGCGCTGGCGCGTTTCGATCGGGATGTGCTGGCCGAGGCTGGGGTTCGGGATGTCATCGTTTTGGAGGGCGTGAACGATTTGGGCGGGCTTGCCCGTGAACATGCGGCGAGCGCTGCCGAACACGCGGCTTTAGTTCAACATGTCAGGGGGGCGTACGAACAGATCATTACGCGGGCGCATGCGGAGAACATTCGCGTGATTGGCGGCACGATTACGCCGTACGTGGGTTCCGATTACTACCATCCAGACGCGGCGAGCGAGGCGGACCGGGAAGCGGTGAACGCGTGGATTCGGGAGCCGGGGCATTTTGATGCGGTGGTCGATTTCGACAAGGTGATGCGGGATCCCGCACAGCCGGAGCGTTTGCTTCCATTATTCGATTGCGGAGATCACCTGCATCCATCGCCGGCCGGGTATGCGGCCATGGCGAGCGCGATTCCGCTCGCAGACTTGGAGCTCCTGAATTATTCGGGCCGGGCGCCCCAGTAGTAGCGGAGGCCGACGTAGGCTCCGGAGAGGGTGTCGACAAAATACTCATCGGCTTGCGGCGAGGTTTTGAAATGAAAGGCTCTTTCGCCGGCGGAGATTTCGAAATTATGAACGCGCAGCACGATATCGCCCTGGGCATCCCAGATATCGGCGTGATGCGGGATGCCGAAGCCGGATGCTTTGACCTCCCAACGGAAATGGTGGCCGAGCGCCTGTTCGAGCTCGGCGCCCAAAGAAGGGTAGATTAAATCCTTGCTGCCGGTGGTGGAGTTGTAGTCGGTGTTGCCGCTGGAATCGGAAGTGACGGCCTTCAACGGCGCGGCGAAATTCGAGGAGACGCTGACGAATTGGGCTTCGTATAGAGTCTTCAGACGAAGCTTGCCGGAAGGCTTGTACCAGGTGTAGGAAAGATAGTCCCAGGACAGCTTGGCGCTTTGGATGAGGTAATTGGCGACGATATAGTCGCCGGGATTGTAGCTCTCACTGAAAACACTGGCTGCTTCGGCGACGGATGTGTCGGCGTTGCCCTGCACGCGGAAATAGGAGAGGCGCAAAGTGTCGGAACGGCCCATGGGGACGCTGATCTCGCCACCGATGCTGGGGTTGGCGTTGCCGGGATACTCGACGCCTCCGAATTCCGTTGCCTGGGCACCGCCGCGCAGAAGGGGTTGGGCGCGGTTGAGCCAATAGATGGGCTCGATGGAGAAGCCGCCGTCTTCGATGATGTAGGGTTCGGTGGGCGGCTTTTGCTGTTTGACAACGGGGGTGGGAAGCGTGGTGAGCGCGGTGTCGGTGGGGGGCGGGGCTTCTTTGGGTGCCTGTTGCTGATCTTGCGGGCGGCAGAGCGGAGCAAAGGCCAGCGCCAAAACGAAAGAGGCGCTCAAGCGGCGATGCGCGGTCATAAGTTGGTCGAGACGCATGGTGAGGGGGAGAGGTTACGCGGTTCGTGACGAGGCTCGCCGCTTCGCGAGGTAAACGGCAAGGAAATAGATGGGAAAGGTCGAAAGGAAGACGATGCCGGTGAGGCGGCCGTCGAGGGTGAGGGCGAGGCAGAGCACTGCGATGCCGAAGAGCCAAACGAAGCATTCGCCGGCGAAGGCTTGCGGCCAGCGCGCTTGCGCACCGCCGGCAGGCAGTTTCGGAGATAGCGAGGGCCAGAAGCGCGGGACCGCGCGGAGATAGGCACGGTAGGATTCGCCTTGCTGGGCGAGGAGGCTGCGCTCCTCGCGAAAAATCAATCGATAGACAAAGAACCAATTGGCCAGTACCAGGAAGAGCCAACCGAGAGGGCTGGCCAGAAATCCGATTCCGGCGGCCATGGGGACATTGGCGAGATACAACGGGTTTCGCACGTAGCGGAAGGGACCGTCGGCAAGCACGGCTTCCGAATGCTGGGCCGAATCGTGGACGATTTCGGTGCGAAGATAAGCGGTTGCCCAGGTGCGAAGGAATGCGGCTGCGAAGACCAGAAGCGCACCTGCGCCGAAAATCACACGCAGCCAGAGGCGGCCGCGCGGGGTGTCGGGATCGAGCGAAGGCGCAAACAGATGCAGCAGCGCGACGGCGAAATTCGTGTGATCGAGAGCGCCGAGCATGAAGCCGATGCAGAAGATGGCGCCGAAGATCCAGAAGCGCTGCTCGAATTCGAATTTCGTGGCGCACATAGGAGGAGAATCCGCTATTTTACCGGCACACGGGGATGGCGCAGGAGCAGACGCCGCAAATTGAACTTGGCCGATGACTATGCGAGCCAGCGGAAGTATTCGCTTGCGGAGCCTTTGGTCCCACGGACGATTGAGATACACCGGTGCGTACGATTCGGAAGATTAGGGTGCAGGCAATTTGGCGTAATCGCGCAAAACGTATCGAAACAGCTTGTGTACTCGCTTTGTATTTAGGATTTTTCCGAATCAATGCAAACTAATAGAACTCCGAGGGGTATAGCACTTTTCCGATTTTTTGTGTCTACTGAGGAGGGTCCGCCTGTGTTCGGGTTTAAAGCTGAAGGTTACGGAATTCACTAAAGAATCGGCCTATATGGATGTCCACAGAATGATTGCCGAGCTCCAAGAAGAACGACAACGTATTGGGGAGGCGATAGAAGCTCTGGAACGGCTGTCGGCGGGAAAGAACCGCCGGCGCGGACGCCCGCCTGCGTGGCTCTCCGACCAAATGGACCCGGAATCGGAAGAGACAGAGGACGAAGGCCAAACAGCGGTCGCGAAAAGCAAGGAAATTTGATCGAAATCGTCTTTGTCTCGCGGATCCAAACCTCGCATCATTGGTAAATTAGCGCAGTTTTTGACGTATCGTACAAAATTGCGAGCCCATAAGGAAAGAAGCCTACGCGATTCCGTGTAGCGGAGATCAGCTAATGCTGAGGTAGCGGATGCCAGCGCGGGTGAGCTTTTCGGGGTCGAGAGCATGGCGGCCGTCGAGGATAAAAGGATTTCGCATTTTCCGGGCGACGCATTCCCAATCGAGATCCCGATAATCGTTCCATTCGGTCACGAGAACAAGCGCATCGCAGCCCTCGGCCATCTCGCACGCGCTGGAGCATAAGCTTACGCCCATGCGGCTGTGTTCGCGCTGAAAGCGCTCATTGGCAATGGGGTCGTGAGCCTTCACGCGCACGCCTCGATCGATCAATTTTTGCGCAATTTCGATGGCAGGAGCTTCGCGTAAATCATCGGTATTTGGCTTAAAGGCGAGCCCAAGCAGACCAATTGTGCGGCCTTTTAGAATTTTAAGTTCCTGCAGCAGCTTTTCCACGACTCGATCGCGCTGCCAGCAATTAACTTTTCGGGCGGCTTCGACGATGGGGAGATGAAGACCATATTCCCCGGCTGTCGCGATCAATGCGGCGGTGTCTTTCCCGAAGCAAGAACCGCCCCAACCGAGGCCGGCACTGAGGAATCGAGGGCCAATGCGCGAATCGAGGCCAATTCCGCGGGCGACTTCCGTGATATTGGCACCGACGCGCTCAGCGAGAAGCCCGACTTCGTTAATGAAGCTGATTTTGAGCGCAAGGAAGGCGTTGGCGGCGTATTTGATCAGCTCGGCAGATGCGAGATCGGTCGAAAGCAGGGGCACGGCGGCGGCGGTGTCGGGGCGCGGGAGATAGGTAGGGGCGACGAAGGTCTGATCCAGGATGGGGCGATAGAGCGAATAGAGTACTTCGAGCGCACGAGGCTCATCTGCGCCGATGACGATGCGATCGGGATAGAGGCTGTCGTGGAGAGCGGAACCTTCGCGCAAAAATTCGGGGTTGGAGGCGACGGCGAATTCAGTGGCCTTGCCATTGGGCCGCTGATCGCAGGCCTCGCGAACTAGGGATCCGACCCAATTGCCGCTGCCGATGGGAACGGTGGACTTATTCACTACCACAGTGAATCCACCATTGACGTGCTGGCCGATGCAGCGGGCGGCCTGAGAAAGGAACTCGAGATTAGGCGCGCCGGAAGGCGTCGGCGGGGTGCCAACGGCGATGAAAATCACTTCGGCGCCTGGAATGGCATGGTCGTAATTGGTGGTGAATTGGAGGTTGGGCAGCGATTCTTTGAGCAGATCGTCTAGATTGGGCTCGTAAATGGGGACGCGGCCCGCACGAAGGGCTTCGATTTTCTGTTCGTCGCTGTCCAGGCAGGCAACGGAATGGCCGGTAAAGGCCAGGCAAACACCAGTCGTTAAGCCAACATAGCCGGTTCCGATAATCGCGACGCGCATCTATATGGATATAGTGGGCCGCGCGCGGCAGGTTTGCACGGCAACTGTCGTATCATAGCGCACGATGATAGAAATCGTCCGCAGCGGCGCATCCGGCAGCGCCAGCAAAGTGGTCCTTTTTGACTTCGACGGGACGCTTTCGCTCATCCGCACAGGCTGGACGGACATCATGGTTCCCATGTGCGTGGAACGACTGGCAGAGCTAAAAACAGGGGAATCCGAATCAAAGCTCACTGAAATTGTTCAAGAATTCGTTTCGCGACTGACGGGCAAAGAGACCATTTACCAGATGATGGCGCTGGCGGAGGCAATTCAGGAGCGAGGCGGCGAACCGCTCGAGCCGCGGGCGTACAAGAAGCTTTATTTGGGACGTTTATCACAGCACATTGAGAACCGGATCCAGGACTTGCGGACGGGGAAGGCCTTGCCGGAGCGGTATCTCGTGCCGGGTGCGCGAAAGTGGCTTGAGCTTTTGCGGGCGCGAGGTTTGCAACTGTACCTGGCAAGCGGAACAGATGACGCGGATGTAAAAGCCGAAGCGGCTCTACTGGATGTGGCGCGTTATTTCGAGGGGCGCGTTTTTGGAGCGCAGGAGGACTTGGCGCGCTTTTCCAAAGCGCTGCTGGTGCAGCAGATCGTATCGCGAACGGGATTCCACGCACAGGAGCTGCTGGTGTTTGGCGATGGATTTGTGGAGATCGAAGAGGTAAAGAAGGCGGGCGGCGTTGCGGTAGGGGTTGCGTCCGCAGAACCCGAATGCATGCGGGTCGACGCGTGGAAACGAGAACGGCTCGTGCGCGCCGGAGCGGATTTTATTATTCCGAATTTCATCGAAATTGAAGGGCTGGGTTCTACTTTATTTAGCAGTGCAGTCTGTAGCTCAAATAACGCTGCCTAGGCCCTTCCCTAGTAGCACCGCATATTCCGTCGGGCGTACGATGACTACTAACGAAACTTAGCGTTTGCATTGCGTCATACGCAGTGAGGTCCAATTTTGACGTCTGAAACGATAGAAGTAGCTCCTCGTCCGCCTCTGCCAAAGGTATTACTGGCAGACGATCATCATCTGATTCTGGACGCGCTTCGCGCAATGATGAGCGAGGATTTCAATATTTACGCCGTCGATAATAGCCAGGCATTTATCAATGCCGTCGACGAATTTCAACCCGATATTGCCGTTCTGGACGTCAGCATGCCAGGCGGCGATGGTTTTATCACAGCTAAGAAGGTTCTGGAGCGGCAGCCCTCGTTACCGATCGTTTTTCTTTCGATGTACGCGGACTCGAGCTACATGGATCAGGCCGCGCAGGTGGGCGCGAAAGCGTACCTTTCCAAGCACGTGCCGGCGCAAGAACTGATGGATGCACTGCGGCAGGTGCTGAATGGCGAGACGTTGCTGACCCCGGCGGCCAGATCACATGCGCCCCATTCGGAGAACGGGAAAGTGGAGCTAACCGGGCGGCAGCGCGAAGTTTTGCGGTTGATCGCGCTCGGATCGAGTGCGAAAGACATCGCCAACCAGTTGAACATTTCCGTTCGCACGGCGGAATTTCATCGTGCAGCCATCATGCAGCGGTTGAACTTGCACTCGACAGCGCAAATGACGCGCTACGCGATGGCGAACAACTTGGCTTAGGCCCGCACAGAACAGAAAGCTCGGCCAGCCCGCTTCAGTTGGGCCGGCCAGAAGCAAACGACAATCGCGGCACGCTTCGCAGACGGCGATAATTGGGTGTAGGCGCAAAGAGGACTGCACGCCGAAGCAGGCCTGCGTAATCCTTTGCCAAGGCAATGAAGGCCGATAAAGCCTCATTTCGACTCAAAAACCTACACTCTTCCCATTCCCCGTTCAGCTCGACTTTTAACAACCAACCGTTCACGTGAGGCCTCCACTTTTTTCGTACACAGGTGCTCAGGCGAACCCCCAAGCCAACGGCGCACCGAAGAGCTTCCTTGCCCGTTGCTTAACCGAATCCTTATTTTGCGCCAGGAACCGAAGGCCTGTCACACCGCAAATGTTCTGATACTAACCGTTTCGAGCGTTAGAAGGTCTTCATGCCGCGTGGATGCTGCGGGACTTGCGGGGTAACGGCAATAAGAGGAGGCTATCCAACATACAGGAGGAAGGATAGATGAAAACAAAGAGATTTTTTCCGCTGTGCGCGCTGGCAACGGCACTAGCGGTAACGCCGGTGTGCATGCAAGCGCAAGCGCCACGAGGCGGCGGCATGGGCTCGCAGAATCCGCAGGCACAGCCGACGGAACCGGGACAGAACAATCCCATGCAGCGGCAAGTGGATCAGCAGAGCGCGGCGAACCAGCCGCAGCAGGACACGGGATCGAACCAGATGATGAAATCGCCGGACGCGAAGTTTGCGATGAAAGCTGCGCAAGGCGGAATGGCCGAAGTGCAGCTAGGGCAGCTGGCGACGCAGAAGGCGAGTAGTCCGGATGTGAAGGCGTTCGGGCAGCAGATGGTGGATGACCATACGAAGGCGAACGATCAACTGAAGCAGGCGGCGGCGCAGGAGAAAATGAGCTTGCCGACGACGATGGATCCTAAGGATCAGGCGCTGTACTCAAAGCTCCAAGGGATGTCGGGCCCTCAGTTTGACAAAGCCTATATGAAAGCGATGGTCAAAGACCACAAAGAGGACGTAAAGCAATTCCAGAAGGAAGCGGACAAGGGCAAGAATTCACAGATCAAGAATTTCGCGTCGCAAACGTTGCCGATTCTGCAGAGCCATTTGAGCAAGGCGGAATCGATTGAATCGGGCGCGGCGAACGGCGGGGCAGCAAAGACTCCCTCCGGCCAGTAGTTTCGATACACTGGAGCCGAATGAAATATCGCGTGGTGTTCCGGGAGCGGTCGGACCGTGCAGGCGATGTGGCGGATAACCCGCCTAGTTTTTTGGAGCCTGAGTTAGACGACGAGACCGTTCTCGACGCCGTGTTTGTGGGGCGCACCGAGCCCGACGCCCTGCATAATTCGGACCGGATGGAGGAAGACGACGCATTTCTCAGCTTAGGCAGCGAGATCTGGGAATACGACGTGGCCGACGGCAAGGACCAGGAGTTCAAGGACGCATTGCGCAACTCGGGGATGGTGATGGAGTTCGAACCGCTAGAGGAGAGCAACGAACTCGGCGTTTCGTGACCATTGAAACATTAGCCTGCATTTCTGCTACCTTTGTGAAGGCAACCGCCGAGTAAAGGGGAATCAGGCAATGCTCCGTTTGATTTTAATCATTATTCTTTTCTTGCTGCTGCTGGGAGCGCTTCCAACCTGGGGATATAGCTCGGGATGGGGTTATTATCCGAGCGGCGGCCTTGGTTTACTGCTGATCATTGTTTTGGTTTTATTTTTGGTGGACCGCAGAAGTTTGCGTTAAGAGCCGGGACAGTCCTTCCCCGCCCCGCTGAACCAGATGAAAATCGTCGCGCACGAAACATGGCTACGTGCCGTGAATCCAATTTTGCGGATGGATTTTTCATTATGAGCGATGCACTAAAGAATAAGCGAATTGCCATTCTGGCGACCGACGGATTCGAATACTCGGAGTTGACCAAGCCGAAAGAAGCGTTGGAAAACGCGGGCGCGAAGACGGAGGTGATTTCGCCGAAAGAAGGCAAAATCAAGGGATGGGACAAAACGGATTGGGGCGATTCGGTGAAGGTGGACGTGGCGCTGCAATCGGCGAATCCTAACAATTACGACGCGCTGTTATTGCCCGGCGGGGTGATGAATCCCGATCATCTGCGGCAGGAGCCCGCGGCCGTGCAGTTTGTGAAGGCGTTTTTTGAGGCGCACAAGCCAGTGGCGGCGATTTGCCATGGGCCGTGGATGCTGGTGGAAGCGGGCGTGGTGCGAGGAAGAAAACTAACCTCCTGGCCATCATTGAAGACGGATATTCGCAACGCGGGCGGCGAATGGACCGATCAGCAAGTGGTCACCGATCAGGGACTGGTTACCAGCCGAAAGCCCGACGATATTCCGGCGTTCAACAAAAAGATCATTGAAGAGTTTGCGGAGGGCAAGCACCAGGCGCAACATGCGTAGTGGCGCGCAATCGGAGACGGCGAGTTTCGCGGAAGCGTACCGGACGAAGCTGGAAGAGGCGATCTCTTCGGTCGATCTGAGAAAGGTCGACGAGGCGATCGCTTGGTTTCGCGAGGCGCGCGATTGCGGGCGGCATATCTTTGTTTGCGGCAACGGCGGGAGCGCGTCGACGGCATCGCACTTTGCGTGTGACATTGTGAAGGGCGCGAGTTTCGGGCGTGAGCAGCGGTTTCGGATACTCGCGTTGACCGATTCCCTGCCCACGTTAACTGCTTATTCGAACGATGTTTGCTATGAGTGCGTGTTCGAAGAACAGTTGAAAAACTTCGCGGAGCGCGGGGATGTCGTGATGGCGATTAGCGGGTCGGGCAATTCGCCGAACGTGATTCGCGCGGTGGAATACGGCAATCAAGCAGGATGCAAAACGATTGGGCTCACGGGACGGGATGGCGGCAAGCTGCGGCCGCTGACGCACCTGAACATCCATGTCGACTCACAGCATATGGGGCGGATCGAAGACGCGCATCTGGTCGTGTGTCACATGATTGCGTACCACTTTATGGAAAATTAATCGGCACTGGTACGCTTTCGGCGCGATTCCTATCCGCGCTGGTGCGTCTTATGAATTAGTACGAGTGAAGTACCGAAGGAGGGTAGTGTAGATGAAATTCTTCCAGAGAGCGGCCACGGTGGTTTCGCTGAGTTGCGGGCTGGCGCTGGTGAGCGTGGGTCCTCTGGCGGCCGCAGGTAGCGGAAGCGGGAGTGGGTGGTACCAGGAACAAGATTGGCACCAGCATCTGCGCGGGCTGATCGACAGAACGCAGAATGACCTGCAAGCGGCGGTGCAGATTGCGACCGGACCGAAGGATCACGAGCGATATCGTCATGCACAGAGGGAATTGTCCGACTTTGACCGCAAGGTCTCAAGAGGACATTTCGATGAGGGAAAGCTGAAAGACTGTATCGGCGCGCTCAACGATATCCTGGATCACAATACCCTGCAGCCTAGCACCCGTGATGCTCTGCGGGCCGATAACGAAGAGCTTAAAATGGTTCGCGATCGCCGCGAACATTAAATTAATTGGCGGCGGCGCAGCTTAACCTACAACCTGCGCCGTCCCTACAAGCCCCAGTTCCACAGCTCGGGATTTCATGGCTTCGATGCAGAAGGCGATGTGCTCATCGAGGGGCACGCCGAGTTCGCGGGCGCCGGTGACAATGTCTTCGCGATTGACGTTGCGAGCAAAGGCCTTGTCCTTCAGCTTGCGCTTCACGGAAGCGACATCGAGTTCGTAAATGCTGCGCCCCGGCTTGACGTAAGAGCACGCGGTGAGGAAGCCGGCGAGCTCATCGCAGGCGTAGAGGGCGCGCTCAAGCAGAGAATCGCGCGCAACACCGCTATACGGCGCATGCGAAAGAATCGCGCGTCGAATGGTTTCGTCGACGCCGCGCTGGGCGAGGATGGGCTCGCCTTTCATAGGATGATCGGGCGCGGACGGATGAATCTCCCAATCGAAATCATGCAGCAGCGCGGTGACGGCCCATTGCTCGGGATCTTCATTGAATTTGCGGGCGTAGGCGATAAGACAGGCTTCGACGGCGAGCATGTGGCGACGAAGTCCATCGTTATGGACAAACTCGCAGACGATCTCCCAGGCTTCGTCTCTCGTCATAGGCGATCGATTACGACTCTTCGATCTTGACGGACGTGAGCTTGTCACCCTGCTTGACGGCGTTGACGACATCTTGGCCGGAGCGGATCTGGCCAAAGACGGTGTGCTTGCCATCGAGCCAATCGGTTTTCACGTGCGTGATGAAGAACTGGCTTCCGTTGGTATTGGGGCCGGCATTGGCCATGGACAAGGACCCGACCTGATGCTTGTGGGGATTGCCCTTGGTTTCGTCTTCGAATTTATAGCCTGGACCGCCGCGGCCGGTGCCGGTCGGATCGCCGCCCTGGATCATGAAGTCTGAAATGACGCGGTGAAAGACCGTGCCGTCGTAGAAACCTTCGCGCGCGAGGAAGACAAAGTTATTGACGGTTTTGGGCGCGTCTTTGGCGAAGAGATCGGCGACAATGGCTCCGCGAGAGGTCTCGAACGTCACGGCGTATTTTTTGGACGGATCAATGGTCATTGCCGGCGGCGTTGAATACTGTTTGCTCATGCTTTTTTCAGTGTAAGCGGAGGAGTTCACCGAGGCCTGAGCCGCGGTGGCCAATCAGATGATGCCGTGCTCGAGAGCGTAACGCGTGAGCTCAGCGGTGGTATGCAGGCCGAGTTGAATCATCAGCTTGGATTTGTGAAACTCGACGGTTTTGATGGAAATGTTGAGGATCTCAGCGATCTGTTTGCCCGACTTACCCTCGCCGACCAGTTGCAGCACTTCGCGCTGACGCCCGGTGAGTTGAGAGGCAAACCAAGCATCCGATTTGGCGCCGGCATCGAGCAGCGTAGCGATTTCTTTCGGAATCACGAAGCGCGTGATATAAAACCGTCCGGCGAGAATTTCGCATAGAGCGGTCACCAACTCCGTAGGAGCAGATTGCTTGACGAGGTATCCTTTTGCTCCTGCCTGCAAAGCTGCCCGAACGTACTCTTTCCCGGTTTGCTGCGTGACCACGAGAATTCTTGCATCCGGCATAATTTTGCAGATCTGACGCGTGGCTTCAATGCCGTTGAGAAGAGGCATGGAGATATCGAGCACGATGGCGTCAGGCCTGCGCTTTTCAGCTAGCTCGACTACATCCCGGCCGTTATTGGCGATGCCGATAATGTCGAAGTCTTTCTCAAGCAACTTCGAAATTCCCGCGAGGACCAGGCCGTGATCGTCGGCGAGGAGAATTCTGGGTCTCACTTGCAGACTCGCGAAGATACATCGACGGAATCTGGCATTGGAACCTCTTTGTTCGAATATACGCCTTTTTCTTGTTCCGCTTTTTTGAGCCGCGGCTCACATCTCAAGAGTGGCTGACGATTTGTGGTGAAACAAACATGTGACCGGCTCCAACTTCGCGTATGGCGGGAAGCAGGTCGGTAACAAGGGTGCGCTTCAGCACGTATCCGGAGGCGCCGATATGGAGCGCTCTTTCGACGTAAGCCTTGTCCGCGTGATGAGTAACGAAAATAATTTTGATGGCCGGCCAATCGTGTCGAATCTGCTCGGCGAGCGAGAAGCCCCCCATTTCGGGCATCGAAACATCCAAGAGAACGACCTCCGGAACGAGCCTTTGCAAGCTTCCCAGGAGAGACTCGCAATCTTCAAACGCCGCGAGCACTTCGTGCTCAGCGGAAACGAGGTCCTGAATGCGTTCACGGACCCCGAAGTGATCGTCGGCCATTACCAATCGCATTTGTCGCGAACCAAATCAGCCCAAACCAACCAGCCGGCAGTCTATAGCGATCGGACGCGAACGCGAGGCAAATTGTCTCCATGGGACCGATACGTAACTTTCCTATGTGCGGAGGGTCGAGAGAATTTGGCGGGCTTGGGGGGCTTCCGGATGAAGATTCTTCAGGTAGCATATCCGCTGTTTGCGGTCAGCGAGGATTCGGCGGGCGGGGCGGAGCAGATTCTCTTTTTGCTGGAGCGCGGGTTGGTTGCGCATGGGCATCAATCGATTGTGATTGGCGCGGAGGGATCGCGCGTAAGTGGAAGCCTCATTGAAACACCGGCGGCCGGCGGTGAGGTAACAGACGCGATTCGTCGCGATGCGCAACGAGTTCACTTGAAATGCATCGAGCTGGCCATCGACCAATTTCGACCTGATTTGACGCACTTCCACGGGTTGGATTTCAATAGCTATGTGCCAGCGGCGGGCATTCCAACGGTCGCAACGCTGCATTTACCCGTATCCTGGTATCCGCAATCGATCTTCGACATAGACGGGGTGGAGTTCTGTTGTGTCTCGGACAGTCAGGCCCACACGGCGCCAGAACGAGCGCGAGTGGCGATCGTGCCGAATGGCATTGACGTCTCGCTCTACCGGGCGGATTTGCCGCATTCAGAGTATCTGCTTTGGTTAGGGCGCGTTTGTGAAGAAAAGGGGACCGATGTCGCCTTGCGTGTGGCGCATCGGCTGGATGAACCACTTACGATTGCCGGGCCGGTACACCCGTTTGCCTATCATCGCGCCTATTTCACAGAACGGGTGGAACCGCTGTTGGATGAAGAGCGGCGGTATGTGGGCGCGGTCGGCATAGAACAAAAAGCGCAGATGCTGGCGCAAGCGCGTTGCGTACTGATCCCGAGCTTGGCAGCAGAAACGGGGTCGCTGGTGGCGATGGAAGCGATCGCTTCCGGCACACCGGTCATCGCATTCCGTTCGGGAGCGCTGCCGGAGATTGTCGAAGATGGAGTAACTGGATTTATTGTCGATTCTGAAGAGGAGATGGCAGACGCAGTAAGTCGTATCGGCGAAATTTCGTCTCAGCGGTGCCGAACCGAAGCCGTTCGGAGGTTTAGCGCTGAGCGGATGGTCGAGGATTACATCAGGCTGTATGAGCGGCTGCTCGCGTCAGCATGAGACGGCATTTAGGGATGCTCGTGGCGCCAAAGGAGAATTTGTACGCCTCCTCGCCACGGCAAAAATTCCAGGCGGTGTAGCGCTGTTTCCAAGCGTGGCGCAAGGAATCGTGCAGCAGTTTTCGGCCAAAGCCGAGAAGGTCGTAGTGGGGATCGAAGGCGCTGAGATAAGAGTAGAGCACGTTGCGGTATAGGAATCCGATGCTCACGGCAACGACTTCGTCTTTAAAGCAGAGGCTGAAGAAGCGGAGCATGTCGAGGCGTTCGAATTGACGCGCCAGGTGACGGAGGAAAGCGGCCGAATGGTTCGCTTCGATCATGCCGGTCTCACCGCGCTGGCCCCAGCGTTCGGCATGCAAACGAACAAGCTCATGCAGGAGCGCGTCTTCGGCTTTCGAGGTAACGGCAAATTCGATTTCGCCGGCCTGCTCTGCGCGATGGCCATAGCGGCGGAGATTGCGGCGTAGATCTTTCGATCGGGCGGACCAATAATCTTCGAACTCTCCGGTGAGGGTTATTTGAGAGCAGGGCGTGTCGTCGGTTGCGCGGGCCTGCAGATTCCCGGCGCTTAACGCGGTGAGCGGTGTACCGGCAGAAAGATCCTGCCAGTTGAGGATTTTCCAGTCACTATCTTCGAGTAAGTGGGTGCGCAACGCCGAGACCACTTCCGCGGAATGCGATGGCGCAATCGGCGGATCGAGGTAGTCCGAAATGCCCGAGCCGAGTAACGTTATTTGCGGGCGGGCCTCCCATACATGGCGGAAAGCCGGAATGAAAGCGACAATCTTTTCGGATTGACGAAAGACCATAACATGCAGATCGCCACTTCCGAAATGCCGCCACCAGGTGAGCTGCCATGCAGGCAGTTGAAATGGAGTGAGGCCCTCAATCTGCGATGTGAAGGCAAACCATTCGCCCTCGGTTTGTTCGAGGCTGGCTAAGTTATCGAGAATTTCGAGTTTCATCGAGTAACCGCAGCGCTTCGCGATATCCGTTCAGGGTTCCGACATCAACATACGAGCGGCCGATCTTATAGCCGAGCGCATAGCCGCCACGAGCGAGGTGGGTATTGATGAGCGTGCCGAGATACTCGTCTTGAGTTTCGCGCCAGATCGAATGCAAAGTGGCCAAAACGGAGCCGGGCATTTTCAACGCGCCCCATACCCAATTCGTTTGAGCGTTGGCGTTCTTGACCTGAACTTCTGTAACCTGATTTTCTGCGTTCGTTAGCACGGCATCGAAGTGTTCGGGATGCTCTACAGGAAACAAGAGCAACGAAAGAGCACCGTCGGGTAGCTGAGCGATGGCGTCGGGGGGGAACCAGATGGTATCCGGCAATCCGATGCAGATTTCCTCATGCGGCGCGATCAGTGGGAGGGCGCGAAAAATCGCGTCGCACAGACCGGCTGGGCGTGGTTGAACGGCATAGAACACGGTGGCTGAGAGCACGTGGCCGCCAAAGTAATTAACGATGTCCGATTTACCGGGCGAGATGACGAAGCAGAGCTTATCTACCCCGCCCCGAACCATGCGTTCGATGAGATATTCGCTGACGGCGCGCGGGCGCTCGCTTCCGCCGTTCATGTAGCTGCCAACCGGCAACAGTTCTTTCGAGAACGCGAGCGGCTGAATGCGGCTGCCCATTCCGGCGGCTGGAATGATGCCCCACATACCTAAATTCCCTTCGAGACGCAGAGGTCCCGATCGACTTCGCCGGACTCATCTCTTGGATTTTCGAGCAGTGCGATCAGACGTTTAGCTCGAATTTCGGCGGTGTGGCAGTCTAGAGCGCGTTCCCTCGCGCGGGCGCCGATGGCGATTAGCTCATCGCCTTTTGCGATGGCCGAGACCGCTTCGGGGGTGGAAGACGCGATCAGAACTTCGCGTCCGGGCTCAAAGAACGTGTCCAGCCCTTCCCACCAATCGCTGAGCACGGCAGTGCCCGTTGCAGCGGCTTCAAAGAAACGGCCGGACGGGCAGTAACCCATGGCGGCCATCGAAGCGCGAGTGACGTTCAGGGTCAGCGGAGATGAAGAATAGAACTTACAGTGCTCAGGCGGGGCGACGTGATGATAGTGCCTAATATTTTTGGGCCAAGTCTCCGGATGCGGATATTGCGGGCCACCGAGGACAAAGTTGCGGTCTGGAAGCTGCCGCGCGGGAGTTAAAAATAGTTCTTCAAACGCAGTCTGGCGGTCAGCTGAGTAAGTCCCGAGATACGATAGATCCGCTTGGTACCAATGGGAAAATTCGACGCGATGATGAATTGCGGGATCGACCCAGCCATAAAGGGGAGCGACCGAGCGTGCGCCCAATTTCTCGCGGAGGTCAGATAACGCGCGCCCGCCTGTATAGCTGAGCACGAGATCGAAACCAGAAAGCCCGGTGGCGGGAAGGTACGGCACCGGCTCGCCGCGCTGCAATTGACTTAGAGTAACAGGCGTATCGAGATCGTAGAAAACAGTGCGCGGAAGATTACCATTCAACACTAAATCGCAGGCGGCAACGCCATCCGGGCAATAAGAAGTGACTACGCCGGCATCGGCTTCGCACAGAAGCTCGCGGGCGACGGGGAGCGCGTCATCCCAGGTTGCATAGAGATGCAGGTCTGCGTATTCGAGCGATGCGGCATCACGCCAGCGCGCGTAATAAGGAGTATCGCGTTCAAAGAAATGCACCTCGTGTCCGAGGTTGTTGAGCGCACGAAAAAGCCCGCGCAGCAACGTGGCATGGCCGTTGCCCCAAGATGAGCTTACCGAAAGGCCAAAAATCACGATTTTCATGCGGATATGAGCGAATGTGTCATCGGACTTTAAAATTATAAAAGAACTCAATACTCACGTTGCCATTGAAATCGCGGAGACCAACGGCGGAGAATTTAGGAGTCAAATCCCATTGCACTTTGACGATTTCAGAGTTACTCTGCGTAACATCGTTGATATAAGTGAAGGTGATATTATTCGCAATCTTCTGCTGCAGGGTTACTCGGGCACTGGGCTGGCCGTTGCTGCCTGAAAATGATGGGTCGATCTTGAACTGAGTCAACCCGAAGACGCGCTGGACACGGCTGGCGAGCGGGTCGGCGACGGCTGAGCCCAGAACGGCGGATTCCCCCATTTGGGTAAACGATTGCTGCGGGGCGGGCGGTTGTTGTGCGGCGATATTCGGATCGGCAGGAGTGGTGTTCGTAGCGAGTAACTCGACGATCTGCTCGAAAGTGAGTGGCGGATCGGAACGGTAATTGAGCTTCAGGTCGTCCATGCGCCCGGTGACGCCAATTGTCACGTCGACCCCTTGTGCCAGCGTTTCAAGCGAGAAATCAAGCACCGGCTGGATGGAATTCGGATCGTAAAACGCGATGGTACCGGTATTTACGGTGTAGGTATTGCCGAAGAAAACGAGCTGGCCGTCGGTAACGACGACGCGGCCCAGCACGCCCGGATTCGCCGCCGTGCCACGCACGGTGAGGTTTGCCAGCACATCCAGCCGATTGGCATAGGAAGAAAGAACGCGGAGATTGGGCGCGGTTGTGATGCGTAGATCGAGCCTCATGCCAAGCATGAGCGAGGATGCGGTGCTGGTGGTGGTGGAGGGCGGAGTGGAAGCGAAACTGGAGAGCAACGAGCCGGCGTCGCTGGTAGGAGCATAGGCGATGCGCTGAATACTGACACTTCCGTCGAGCAAAGAGCGGTGGAGATTGCCAGTAAGCGCGATGTTTGCGTTCGAGGTGATACTCATTCCCGAATAGCGCGTACGCACGCGTTGCGCTGCGGCGTGCAGATTGAAGGTGACTGTCTTGCCGGAATAGCCCGCGAAACCGCTCATCGAGAGTTTGCCCCCGCCGCTTTCGCCGGTCAGGTTCTTAATGGTGGCGCTGGTTCCGTTTAACAGGATGACGCCGTTCCCGTTTTCCAAGCCATTGGGCGAATCCGTGTAATTGATGTTGGCGTTCTTTAACTGGATTTCGCCGTTAACTAAAGGCTGGGAAAACGTTCCGTGAATGGCGGTGGCTAGATTGATGCTTCCTGAAGAAGCAAACTCCGTGCTGATATCCTGCAGGACTCCGAGATTAGCGCTGGCGTCAAGGTTCAGATGAAATGGCGTGCTCGTGTTCCTGATGTCGACTGTGCCGGATGCATTCATCGCGGTCCCGGGAGGGCCTTGCATATGAAATTCCTGCACGGTGAGAATGTCGCGATTCAGGGCGAGCAAAATCGGGCCTTGGTTGTGAATGTCCAGTGCGCGATGCGCGGGCGCTCCTGTTGGAGAAGCGGTGGGTACAGTGCGAGCATCGAGTCGAGATATCTCCAGACGGCCGCTTAAATCGTCCGGCTTCCGAATCGGACCGTTTAGGGACGCCTGCCCCGCGAGAAATGCGTCGAAAGCAGGCTTGACGTCGGGTTCGCTCGACAGAAAAGGCGCTAGATTCGTATATCGGATGTTAGAAAACGTAAGATTTGCGGTAAGCGGGTAATCGCCTATAAGGTGTGAACGGCCGGATGCGTGTATCTGGCTCTGAGCAATATCCGAATCAAAGCGAAAATTCAAGTTACCGCCTGTAGTCTTGGCCGTGAATGCCGCATTGCCTAAATCGCGATCATTCATGCGAAGCGCATTCGCGGAGGCGTCTGCATTCAGATTCGAAATCAGCACCGAGCGGGCGCCATTCTGATCGCGCAGACTGGCGGAGAGATCGGCGGAAAGGTGAAGAGTTCCCGTTAAGTCAGGTCTTTGCTCGCGAACGTGAACAATCTTGGAAAGTTGAATAGGTGTTGAATTCACGTTGACCTTGAGCGAGCCTGCGTTCAAGTTTTTGGCTGGATGATTGAACGAGCCGCTTACGGTCAGGGCTCCCGCGGGCACGTTGAGCGAGATGGAAGGGATGTTGATTGCAGTATTCGAATACTCGACGGAGCCTTGGAGCCGATTGATGGGTTCCTGATAAACGTTGGCGCGAGCAAGGGCGAACGAGAGATTCGCGTTGGGAGCTTCGAGCGTGCCGGCGACATGAGCGTTGGCCGAGAGAGTGCCGGTTGCCGGAATCGAAGATTCGCCAGAAATATCCAAGGTCTTCTGAACAGACAGGTTCTGAATGGAAGCGTCCGCGGTGGTCTGGTAATCGTCGGCGAGCGCGGTATGGCCAGTAACGTTAATGCTTGAACCTGCAAAATCGGAGGTGAGATTGTAATTGACGGCTCCGTTTACGGTGCGCGCCGTTGCGGTGAGGTCTCCTGCATTTTGATTCTGAACGCGAAGGTTACGCGCTGCGAGATCCGCGGTGATGTTCGAGACCGTCACCTGATTTTGATTGTTGACTTCGCGCAGGTCCGCTGCGGCGCTCGCGGATAAATTGATCGTGCCGCCTGCGCCGACGTTCTGTTTCTGCAGCACGCCGATTTGGGCGAGCTGAATATTCGTCGTGGTCACCTTGAATTGCGCGTGACCTGTTGTGAAGCTGTCGCGCGGATGTTGAAACGTGCCGGTGAGGTCGATTTTACCGGCGGGCGCGTTTAATTCAAGCGGAGCGATGGTGATGAGGCGATCTCCAAGCTTCACCTGCGCGTAAAGGCGATTGAACGGCTGATCATAGGCGCTGCCATTGACAACCTGGAGGGACGCGCTGCCGAGCGGATTGCCGTAAGTACCGTTGACATGCACGTCCGCGGTAACGGCCCCGGTTGCCGGAACGGATTCGCCCGCTAAGGCGAGCAAGTCGGCGAGGCCCGCATTTCGCATCGCGAGATTGGCGGCAAGGGGAGAACTGGAAATAGGCGACCATTTGCGCAGACCGATGGAGGCGCCGAACGTAGTCTCGAGAGAATTGCGCGTCAGCAAGCCATTTTGAATGCTCGCGCCAGAAGGCGAAGCCGCGAGGTCGAGCGCGAACTTATCGAACGAGCGCTGCTCGATGGCAAAGCGATCAATGGCGGCGTGCGCGGCGATACGCGGCGCGGAGAGATCGCCTGAGATTTGCGCCTCAATACTCGCTGTCCCGCCCCGGAGCGCGATGGGGAGCGAAGGCGGCGGGGTTTTTGCGCTGAAATTCGCAGCAGGGAGAAAATCGTTGAGGTTATGAGAGACAAGGTTCAGATCGATTCGCCGGTTCAGTGAACCCGAGATATCCAACCGCGAATGCGGCAGGGCGAGATATGAGTGATCGAGATCGACGGTGTCACTCGCGCCGGCGTAATTCGCGTCGAGACGGCCACTGACGGGAACACCGCGGCGCCCTGGCACGATGGATAGCTTCGCCTGGGCTGCGTAGCCGGTTGTGCCCTTCGCTTTCAAATCGCCTTGCGCCTTGAGCGAGCCGTCGATGGCACCGTCATAGCCGAGGTGCTTGCCCGTGAACACCGCAGCGAGCACCGGCAAGGCGAAATTGCGCAGGCCAGCTTCGACGCTGAGCTGCTGCATCTTTTCGACGAAGATCTTGGCAGCCAATGAGCCGCCGAATGCGTTCAACTTCAGGCCGTCCATGCTGATCAGATAAGGATCGGCGTGAAAAGGCGAATAGAGACTGACGTCTGAAATGCGCGTCGCACCGCTGCGCACCGAAAGATCGCGCGAGTTGAGCGTGCCATCGACAGCGTAGTTTTTCTGCGCGTCCATCTTCGCCGAGCCGTTTGCCTGCAGCTCTCCGGTTGCGGCAACCGAAGAAACTGCCATAAGCTTTGACAGCTCGCCTAGCGCGAGGTTTGCGTTGAATTGGATTGCGCTCTTCGTCGATGGATCAATGGTGCCTGAGGCCTGAAACGTAGTCTGGCCGAGACCGATATGCGCGGTCTGGAGGTGAATCGTGTTCTTATTCGTGTCAACGTTCGCATTCAACTCCGCAGTGAGAGTCTGGGGCGAACCTTGCGCGTTCGCGTCGATGGGCAGTGCGACGCTTCGTTGAATCTCGGGAATTGAGAGGCTTGCACGAAGCTGCGCCGAAAGATCGGGAGCCTTCATGTTTTGGAGCGATGCGCTGAGAGCGATCTTCGATTGGGCAGTGCTCAGGATGCCACCGGCAAGTTTGATGCCGTCTTTTTCGATGGTGACTGGAAGATCGACATGGACGCTCAGTGGAGGACGATTCCCCGAAGCAAGCAGGAGCGGATCGATAGAAAGTTTGCCCTGATAACTGGGATCGACGGTGTTGTAGTTCAACAGTACGCGGAGGTTTTCGCCGCGAGCGCTAAACGGAATCGCCTGTTGGGAGAACTGGAGCCGGCCATTTTGAATGCTGAATTGGCCGATCTTCAGATCAACCACGGTTTCGAGCCCCGAGCTCTGGCTGGGCTTCTGCTGGACCTTCGGCTCGGGGATGTTGGTTTTCCCATCAGGGAATACCAAGACGTCTACCTCAGGCCGTTGAATGCCTATATACTGCAGGTCGACCAAATGCGCGATCCCGGAGAAGAGCTTGAGGCGCAATTCGAGAAGCGGGACACTCACGAGCGGCGCGGCGGTCTTCGGTTCGGTTCCATGCAAGACGAAATTGCGGATGCGCACCGTGAGATGCGTCCAGTCGAACTGGAATGAGCCGATATCCACTGTGCCGCCGGTGGATTCCTGGACTTCGGCGATGATTTTCTCTCGCACGAAATTCGAAAACCAGGCGCTGCGCAGAACTAGAATGGACGCGACTACCAGCACGAGTATCAAGCCGGCGATGGAAGCGGCTATAGCCAGCAACATTTTTTTTCTTTTCCTGGTCATTTCAGGTCCGCCTCCAGGTACTGAATCTTGTTGTCTTTCCGCTGCGCGTCGAGCCACGAAAAGAATTGTCGATTCACTTTTTGTTCCGTGATTCGATTTCGAATTTCCTGGCGGAGATCGTCGAGCGAGGCTTTGCCGGGATACGCGCGCTCAAGCTCGGGCCTGTGCTGGTTGTAATACTTGTCGATTTCTTCGTCCGTGACCATGACCGCTGGCTTGAAGCGAATATCGATGAAGCTCAAGATTGTGAGCTGCCACTGGAACTGCGTCCGCAAGTCGATAGGTGCGAGCCCGTAACGATGAAGCGCTTGGTTGAAGGCCCCATCGGTTTTGAATCTCTGTTGTCTCAGCTTGTCAAGCTCTTCGTTCGCCTGTTTCCAACTCGCTTCGGGATAATCTCCGATCTGAATTTCGCGCCGGATAAAGACTTGATCGATGAGGCGGCTGGCGGCTTTCTTGCGGGCCGCGAGGCTTAGATTCAGAGGAGCGTTATTTAAGAACTCGGTCACGCGAAGATCGCGGGAGATATCGCTGTCCTTGATAATCGAATTGCCGATCACGATTGCAATTTGATCGATGATCACCGCAGATGCAACCGAAGCAGAAAGCAACATAGCCATAGCTAGACGGCGCATCAAAACGCCTGCCCGATGGAAAAGAAGAATTCGAAATGGCTCAGCCGCTGCGGACTCGGAGTGCAATAGGACGGATTGCCGGCCGCGCCGGGATGGCAATCAATCAGCTGCTGAATCGTCAAATTCGTGTTGAAACCCTCAAAAGAAGGAGGGTTCAATGCGTACGCGAGATCGACGCGCACGGGCCCGAGCGGCGTTTTATAGCGGATGCCAAAACCAGGCGCTTGTACCGAGTAATTGAAACTCTGAATATTAGGCTGATGATAGGCGAGCGACATATCGGCGAAAGTGGTAAATATGTTGCCCATATCGTGAAAGAAAACGCCACTGATGTTTGGGCCGAATAAAGGGAATCTCAGCTCGAACGTATTGAAGAAGAGAGCGTTACCACCAATCGGGAAGCCGGTGGGAGTGGAAGTTGCACTACCCGGCAACTCCGTCGCGGTTCCGATATCGCGCGGACCGGCCTGATTATCCCCGAAGCCGCGCATGGAGACGCTGCCGCCGCCGAAAAAGCGCTCGGGAAGCGGAATAATGTCGTTCGGGTTGGTACCGGGCGCGAGATTGAACGGGAGGATGTCACCAATCTGAGTCTGCCGCGCGAAGACGAGATTATGGCCGAGAGAAGTGTAAGTGGCATTGCGCGCGAGAACACGCAGGAAGTTACGCTGCGATCCAAAGAAGTTTCCGGCGATTCCGGTGTCGAGAGTGTTATAAAAGCCGCGGTGCGCATCGGCCGGGTTATCCCGGTGATCCTGAATGTAACTGGCCGATAACATGCCGATGCGAACGGGCTGCAGGAAAATCGGGATCACCAGCGCTGGAATGACTACGTTTCCTGTGCTGACGCGCGAATACGAGAAGCGCAGCAACAAGGTGGAAGCGCGGTTAAATCGCTGCGAACTTTGTACGGATGCCTCCTCGCGGCGGGACGAGAACGTCTGCACGTCCTGAGTTGTGTCATAGAGCAGAGTAAACGTTACGGTGCGATTGAGCGAGCCCAGAAATCGCGGAACAATATAACCAAGCGCCTCGCGCTGTTCGAGTGTGGAGTATCGAGTCTGCAGGGACAATGTTTGGCCGCGGCCGAGAAAGTTGATGCGGCTCACATCGAAAGAGGCAAGCGGCGCGATGCCTTTCGCACCGCCCGCTTGGGAAAGGTTATTCGTCGTTTGGCCAAACTGCCCGACTTCGAGCCCGAACCCGACATGGAACGTGTACCTCGCCGCCTCATCGAAATCGTAAAGAACATATTTATACTGCTCGGTTCCGTCAGGGTCCTGTATCCCCGTGGTCACATTTGCAAAGATGCCGAGGCTGCTCAGACGGCGAGCGTCGTTGTTGATCTCGCTCATTGAGATCGGCTCGCCATCCTTTACAGTGATCTTCTTGTGGACAAGGGACGGCAGAGTGCGATCGAGACCCGAAACGATTACACCGCGCACAAACTCCTGCGGGCCTTCGATGATGCGATAGGTCAGATTGACGGTTGCAGGTTCAGGGCCGGGAGTCGTGCCGTAAGAGAAAGCCGCATGTTGGAAGCCGTGATCGTAATAGTATTCGAGAATGCGGTTCCTGTCGGAAGAAACGTTCACTTCCGTGTAAGGCTGGCCCACTTCCGAATACAACTGATCGCGAATCGGGCTCAAGTCCAGCCGCGCAACGCCGTCAATGGCGAGGTTCGCAACGGTCCATTGCGTCCCCTGATTGATGTGAAAGACGACGCCGAGATCGTTGGCCTTACCTTTAAAATCGGTTTGGACCGTGGACGTCACTTTCGCGTCGCGGAAGCCGTTCGATTCATACAGCGCGGCGATGGCTTTTTCGTCCTGAGAACGGAACGTCTCACTGTAGCGGCCGTAGCGCAGAACCAGAGACTTAGTTTGAAGAAACATGCGCTCGCGGATCGTCGCCAAGGTAAAATACTGGCTGCCTAGGATGCGAATACTTACTAACCTACGCCGCGGGCCGAGGGCAATGTAGTAAGTGATCGTCTGCTCATCGTTTTTAGGCGGGTGGCTGCGGAACGTGACGTCCACGTCGGGATAACCTCTGGATTGGAAGTAATCCTGCAGGTTTTTCTTGCCTTCGGTGAGCAGGTCGTTGTCCACGGATCCTTCGACATACACCGGCACGAGACCTCGCAGCTTGCGTTTTGAGATTTTGGCCTCGCGCGCCTGGATCGTGATCTTCGGGCCGGCATTGATATCGAACTCAGCCTTGGCGCGCCCGGTGCGGTCGTTGTAATCGAGCGAGGTGAGGTTTACGGTGGCAGTCAGACGGTTTTGTTTCGCGTATTTCTTTTCGATGCCGTCTACGCCTTTGTCGGTCATGGCGGAAGTAACTTGACGCCAACGATGAATCAAAGGGATGCGCCAGCCGGTGGCCCGCACGATCGTTTCATTCGGAAGCTTGGTGTCGCCGTGGATAGAGGGCATCTCGTAATGAGCGCGCTTGCCGGCATCCACGAGGAAACGGATGGTTACCTGATGCGTCTCCGGATCTTCGATGGTAGCGACGCCGACCTTGGCTTGATACAAGCCGTTGTCGCGCATCTCCTCTTCAATTGTCCTTCGCGCGGTTTCGAGCGTCTCTTCGTCGAACTTGGTGCCGAGATTCAGCTGCGCATCGCTGAGAAGCACGGCGCGGCTGGGCGGGTCACTGATTTTGCCGCGCGCGCCCACGTGACCGATGAAGCGGCGGGCGTGAGTGATGAAGCGCACCGCGACTCCGTTTCCGCTCGGCACGGCCGACACCTGGATGTCGTCGTATAAGCCGCTTGCAAACAGGCGGTCAATGGTTCCGGCTACCTGATGAGAATCGAGCGGCTCGCCGACCTGAATTAATTGCATGCTCTTCAGGTCGCGCTGGTCAGCGGGTTGCTGTGCCGGCGCATAGGAGACACTTACGACGGGTTTGCCCCAAAATTCCTCGTTATTTGCGCTTTGCTCGGCTTGGGCGGCGAAGAGACCTGCGCAGAACATCAACAGCGAGCTGAAGAGAACAGCAGGAAGCCGGGCCGGCGACAACCAGTTGCTCATGCCGCCGGGGTATTGCGGGACTCGCGCAAAACGGGCGCGGCATCAGGCGCGCCGCCCCATGATCTAGCGAGTTCATTGTGATGTCGCGCACGACGGCGAGCAATCGGCCTGTGCGCTTGTGCTGTCTGGCGGCGCACATCCGCGCCCTTTGCGCTCCTAAGACCCAAACTGCCGAATGTGTACACTGATTCCTCCGCAACGCCTTACGGACAATGGATCCGACGCTCTCTGGACGCCGGGCCTTTGTGGGCTGTTACATCCGCTTCACGCCGTAGGATGTCGGAGCGCACGAGATGTTCACGTTAGAATCCGAGCGTGACTGGGAAGCAGGCGATCGAACTACTAAAATCCGCCGGTTCGCAATGGAACGATCACAACGCGCCCCGATTAGGCGCATCGCTTGCGTATTACACGCTTTTATCGATCACGCCTCTGTTGCTTCTGCTGGTTGCGGCGTGCGGACTCATGTTTAGTGAAACAACGGCCGAAAGCAACCTGGTCACACTGGTTCGCCACATGGCAGGCTACTCCGAGGCCCAAACTTTGAAAGGTTTCATCGACAACGCTCATCATGCGGGAAGCGGAATCGCGGCCACTGCGATCGCCTTAGTCACCTTGTTATTTGGAGCTTCCGGGGTATTCGTAGAATTACGGGACTCGATGAACGCGATTTGGGACGTGCCGCCGCCGAAAACGTCTTCCTGGCGAAGCATGGTGGCGCAGCGGCTGATCTCTTTCGCGATGATACTGGCGCTGGGGCTGCTGTTCGTGGCATCTCTCATTGTGACCGCGGCCATAACTGTCGTAGAGAGGCGTTTCAACGGAATTGTCACGCTGCACGCAGCGATTTGGGGTGAGATCGGCAACCACGCGGTTTCGATTGCATCGGCCGCTGTACTGTTCGGGCTTGTTTTCAAATTTGTGCCATCGATTCGCATACAGTGGCGCGATGTCGTGGTCGGCGCAGTGGCGACCGCAATTTTTTTCGAGATCGGCAAAGGGCTGCTCGCGTTTTACATTGGGACCGCGGGGGTGGGTTCGGCGTACGGCGCGGCTGGCTCGGTAATCGCGCTGGTGGTTTGGGTTTATTACTCGGCGCAGATCTTCTTTTTTGGCGCGTCGTTCACGCGTGTGTATGCGAAAACTTTTGGTTCGCACCAAGCGTGAGTGGCCCGAGGGGGCCGTACACCGCGTATGGGACGGCATCAATCAATTCCGGCACTTTATTCCAAGTCACCGGCGCAAACTAGAACGCGAGATCTTTCTGTGGACGTTTGCTCATGCTGATTGCATCCAACCTGTCGCCGTTACCCCGCGCTCAGCAGTTTGCGGATTGGCTTGGCATCCGTGTGCCAATCCTGCTCGCACCCATGGCCGGCGCGTGCCCACCGTCGCTATCAATTGCAGTAGCAAACGCCGGAGGAATCGGTGCCTGCGGCGCTCTGATGATGAAACCGGATGAAATCCTAGCCTGGAGCAGAGAATTCCGTTCGAAGAGTGAAGGGTACTTTCAACTGAATCTCTGGATTCCCGATCCGCCACCGACGCGCAACGTCGAACTGGAGAATCTTCAGCGCGAGTTCCTCGGCGAGTGGGGACCACCTGTTCCTGCCGAAGCCGCAGAGACTCCTCTGCAAGATTTCGAGGCACAGTGTCAGGCGACATTACAAGCAGCACCGAAAGTGATTTCTTCGATCATGGGGCTGTACGAGCCGAAGTTCGTGTCCGAGTTGAAGAGGCGCGGCATTCTTTGGTTTGCAACCGCTACTACGGTTGCGGAGGCGAAGGCTGCCGAAGCGGCTGGCGCGGATGCGGTAGTTGCCCAGGGCATGGAGGCAGGTGGGCATCGGGGCGCCTTTCATGCGGGCGACGCGGAAGAGCAACTGATTGGGCTGATGGCGCTCTTGCCGCAGGTGACGGATGCGGTCAAGGTTCCGGTCATCGCGACAGGCGGGATTGCCGATGGAAAAGGTGCGGCAGCCGCGTTGCTGTTGGGCGCAAGCGCGGTGCAGATCGGAACGGGTTTCCTACGCGCGCCCGAAGCGATGACACATCCATCCTATGCGGACAGACTTGCCCGGACGGAAGCACACGAGACGGTGCTAACGCGTGCGTTCAGTGGACGAGCGGGCCGTGCCGTTGCGAATGCGTACGTTCGTGCTGCGATGACGGGTCCACGTCCAGCTCCATACCCGATTGAACGGGGGCTTACTATAGGCATGCGAGACGCGGCCAAAAAGTTGGGAGACGCCGAGCGCATGCAGATGTGGGCTGGCCAGTCCGCGAAGCTAGCCAGGTCCGAGCCGGCTGGGGAAATTGTTCGGCAGTTGTGGGAGGGCTCGTTGCGGCTTTTGAACAAAGCGGACACGGTATCCTGAGCCTGTTGTCTCGCATGAGGCGTGCTTCCAGCGAAGTTCGAGGATACGGCAACGGCGCTATCATCATTGCGTTGGACGGCAGTCGGGCTCTCCGACCATCTCACTCGTCTTCTGTGGGTTTTCGCAGGCGAGGGGACCGCAATCTTCCTAGCCGTAAATGTACTCGCCAATATCGGCAAGAGCGCCTTCTTAATTCCAACAATCGGCGTGATCGTAGAATTGCATTTCCTGCCGCTTGCCAAGCTCTACGGGCGACGGCTGTTCTATTGCAGCGGTGCGATTCAGATTTGTTGTGCATCCTCATGGCCGTGGCACTGCGCTCTCATCCGAATAGTCTTAAGACGGTTACTGCTTTGGGAATGGCAACAATACTCTGGGCTACTATGTTCATCATGCGCATACGGTTGGCATCTCGGTTCAGCTCGCTTAAGAGGCGCATGACGGACTGCCAATCGTCCGGTGGGCTTTAGGAGTTGATCTCGACTGGCGGATACGCTTCCACGTATTCCTCGCCATTACAGCCGTAATACGAGACCGTTCTCGCGATGAAATCGACGTTATAACGCACAACGCCGGCGCGCCACGAAGCTGTAAGGAATTCTGGAAACGTGCTTTCCCCAGCTTGATCCCTCCGTAATGCGGAAATCAGAGCGTTTTCGTCAAACGGTGCGACGTCCATTGTACCCATAGCTAAGGGCGTGCCCTGGATCATAACGGGTCCGTCACCGGTCAGGAACAGGCTCTGGCATGCCGGAAGAAACCAGAAGTTCCGAGTTACTCCGGCCCTGCGCAATGTCTCGGCGAGATACGGGAAGCCTCCGACTCTAGGCCGGATCGCCAACGCGCGTTTCTGCGCCGCCTCTAAGTTTTCGATTGCCTTGCTCATGAAAACCTCTCCTTGCGTCTGGAGCTAGATGTTTATGGAAGACGCGCACTGCTCTCAGGGCCACGTAAGCGCACCTTACGCTAAAATGGTACTTCCCTCCTGTACTCTTCCATGATTTCAGTCAGCAATGTCAGCATGCGCTATGGCGGCAAGATTTTGTTTGAGGATGTCACAACCACGTTTCTGCCGGGCCGCCGCTATGGATTGACGGGCCCGAACGGCGCCGGCAAAACCACCTTTATGAATCTGCTCTCCGGAGAATTGGAGCCGCAGAAAGGCGTGGTAGTGCGGCCTAAGAAAGTTGGAGTGTTGCGGCAGGATCAGTTCGCCTTCGATGAGTATCGGGTGGTGGATACCGTCATCATGGGGAATCGTCCACTGTGGACGGCGCTCGAGGAGCGGGAAAAACTGTACGCAAAGCCGGATCTCACGGATGAAGACGGGATGCGGCTGGGCGAGCTGGAAGGGATTCTCGCCGAAGAAGACGGCTATTCAGCGGAGAGCGATGCGGCGGTGCTGCTGGATGGGTTAGATATTCCCGAGCCGCTGCACGACCGGAAGATGGGTGAGCTACAGGGCGGGCAGAAAGTGCGCGTGCTGCTCGCGCAGGCGTTGTTCGGGCATCCGCAGGCGCTGCTGCTGGACGAGCCGACGAACTATCTGGATTTGGAATCGATCCATTGGCTGCAAGGTTTCCTGACGCATTATGAAGGAACGCTGATCGCGATTTCGCATGATCGGCATTTTTTGAATAGCGTCTCGACGCACACGGCGGATATCGATTACCAGACCATCATCACTTATCCGGGCGGGTATGACGACATGGTGCTGCAGAAGACGCATATCCGGTCGCGCATCGAAGCGGAGAACGCGCAGCGCGAAAAGAAGATCGCGCAGTTGAATGAGTTTATCGCGCGATTTTCGGCGGGCACGCGGGCCAGCCAAGTAACTTCGCGCAAGAAAGAAGTGGAGCGGCTGCAGACGACCGAGCTCGCGCGGTCGAATATTCAACGGCCGTACATCCGTTTCGAGATGAAGCGGCCATCCGGCCGGCATGCGCTGGAATGCAAGGGCGTGAGCAAGGCTTATGACGAGTTTCAGGTGATCCGGAATTTTTCGGCCGCCGTGCAGCGCGGGGAGAAAGTGGCGCTCATGGGGCGCAACGGAGCCGGGAAGACGACCTTGTTAAAGGCGCTTTTGGCGAACGCACCGGGCGTGGACGATGCGGATACAGGGCTCGATTCAGGGCTGGTGACGTGGGGACATGAGGCGCAGGTTGGATATTTTGCGCAGGACCATCGCGCCGGGATTCGCAACGGCACTACGGTGGCGGATTGGCTGCACGACTGGGATCCGCAAGCTTCGAAGGAAGAAATCCGCGGGTTGCTGGGCCAGATGCTGTTCAGCGGCGAAGAAGGGCTGAAACCGACCGATGCGTTATCGGGAGGCGAAGCGGCGAGGCTGATTTTTTGCAAGCTAATGCTGCAGAAGCCGAACGTGCTGGTGTTCGATGAGCCGACCAATCACCTGGACTTGGAATCCATCAACGCGCTGAACATCGCGCTGCAGAAATTCGAAGGCACGGTTCTGCTGGTGACGCACGATGAGGATCTGGTGGACGAGGTAGCGACGCGGATCTGGCGTTTTGAAGACGGCGAGATCGAAGACTTTCTCGGTTCTTACGAAGAGTATGCGACGGCCGCAGCCCGGTAATCACGGGACCTGGGCCAGATACTTTAGCGCGGCGTAGAAGATCACAACCAGGCACAGGAAGAGGAGCAGCTCGGTTGCGTGGCGGCGGATGCGGCGCTGCTTCGGAGTATCGGGCGGAGCGGCGCGCTGCCTCTGCGCGCGGAGAGAGCGTTGGACGCTGAGTTCGCGCTCGCCGGGCGGGAGATGATTATAAAAGGTGCGCCGGCATTCGCGGCACCGGTAGCGGCGTAGACCGCGCCAGCGGTGTACAATTCCGAGAAGCGATTTTTTGCGGGACCGGCGAACGTCCTCGCTGCCACAACTGGGGCACTTGATCACGACCAAGCTCTCCGAGGTGTTTGTTTCTGCGCTCTCAGCAATCAGCGATTAGGATACAAGATGCAGCGCCGTTACCTTGGCGTGAGCGCATTTTTCAAGAAACCAGGCATAGCTCATGCGAATACCGGCTTCGAGCGGGATGGAATGCCGCCAGCCGAGCGCGTGCAGACGAGTGACATCCAATAACTTGCGCGGCGTGCCGTCGGGCTTTGACGAATCGAAGACAAAACGGCCCTGATAACCCACGACACGGGCGATGAGCGTTGCGAGATCGGCGATGGCGATGTCTTCTCCTGCGCCGACGTTTACGATCTCGGGCTCGTCATAATTTTGCATCAGGAACACGGCCGCGGAGGCGAGATCGTCGACGTGCAGAAACTCGCGGCGTGGGCGGCCGGTACCCCAGATCACGACTTCGTCGCGACCTTCTGCGCGGGCTTCATGGATTTTTCGAATCAGGGCCGGCAGAACGTGGGAGTTCTGCAAGTCATAGTTGTCCTGCGGTCCGTAGAGGTTGGTGGGCATCAAAGAGATGGCACGGAAGCCGTATTGCTTCCAATAAGCCTGGCAGAGCTTGATGCCGGCGATCTTGGCAATTGCGTACCATTCGTTCGTGGGCTCGAGCGGGCCGCTAAGCAGATATTCTTCCTTTATCGGTTGTGGCGCGAGCTTCGGATAGATGCAGGAGGAGCCGAGGAACAGCAGTTTTTTGGTTTCAAACCGGTGGGCGGCATCGATGACATTGAGTTGAACGGCCAGATTCTGATGAATGAATTCAGCTGGATAGATGGAGTTGGCGAGAATTCCTCCGACTTTGGCGGCGGCAAAGCATACATATTGCGGACGCTCCTGGGCAAAGAAGGCGTTCACCTCTTCGGCCGAGATCAGCTCGAGCTTTTCATGCGAGCGCAGGATCAAATTGTGGAATCCACGCGCGCGGAGGCAGCGAACCAGCGCGGAACCCACGAGACCAGTATGGCCAGCCACGTAGATCCGGCTGTTTTTCTCCATATCAGTAGGCCGGCACGAGAGAGGGCATGGACTTGCTTTCCGAAATGAGGCGTTCTTCGGTTGCTAACCGGCAGTCCGCATCGACCATCATCCGGACTAACTGGCAAAAGGTCGTGCGCGATTTCCAACGCAGCGTCTTTTGCGCCTTGTACGCGTTGCCGCAGAGATAATCTACTTCGGTCGGGCGGAAGTAAGCGGGATCGATCTCGACGTGCTTCTTCCAATCGAGACCGGCATAGGTGAACGCCTCCTGGATGAACTCGCGCACAGAATGCGATTCGCCGGTAGCGATAACGAAATCCGAGGGTTCGGGCTGCTGGAGCATGAGCCACATGGCTTCGACGTAATCGCCCGCGTAACCCCAGTCGCGCAACGAATCGAGATTACCGAGATACAGCGTGCGCTGCAGACCGGCTCGAATGCGGCCGACGGCGCGCGTGATCTTGCGAGTGACAAACGTTTCGCCGCGGCGGGGCGACTCATGATTGAAGAGAATTCCATTCGCAATGAACAGGCCGTAGGCTTCGCGATAGTTGACGGCGTACCAATGCGCGGCGACTTTCGAGACGGCGTAGGGACTGCGCGGATAAAACGGCGTGGCCTCATCCTGCGGCGGTTTCGCGGCGCCGAACATTTCTGAAGAACCGGCCTGATAAAACCGCACTTCGCGGCCCGAGTGGTGGACATGATCCCGGATGCAATCGAGAAGGCGAATCGTGCCCATGGCGTCCGCATCGGCTGTGTATTCCGGGTTTTCAAACGACACTTTGACGTGCGATTGGGCGCCGAGATTGTAGACCTCGTCGGGGAGAGCAGTTTCAATCACGCGGCGGAGACTCGTGGAATCCGTGAGGTCTGCATAATGCAAGATCAGGCGGCGGCCGGCGGCGTGCGGGTCCTCATAGATATGGTTGATGCGGGAGGTGTTGAAACTGGAGCTGCGGCGCACGATGCCGTGCACGGTGTAGCCCTTCAAGAGCAGGAATTCGCTCAGATAGGAGCCATCCTGGCCCGTAATGCCGGTGATTAAGGCAGATTTCGACAGATTCCCTCCTCAGTAGTAGTGGGGTTGAGGAGGGTATCCTCGCGCCGTGAGTGGCGCTCCTGCTATTGTATCGCTCGCGCCTGCTTCGCTTGCGCCTGCTTCGCCCGCTCCGCTGCTTTCATCTCCTCCTGCCTCATGCGTTCCATCAGAGCTGGGTAGCGAGCCCACTGGATTCCTTTTTCGGGAGGCGCGCCAAAAAGCTCGGGATTCAAATAATACCCCTTCTCGTTCTGCGGCTTGGCAGCCTCAACGATCATCGGATGCGCTTTCTCCCAGGCATCTTGTCGGACGGCGCTCACTTGCCAGGAAACCTTCATACCCGCAACGCCTCCGGCTATCGCGAAGCTGTGATTTTCAAGTTCCTTCGCAATGTGGAGGTTCGGCGCAGCAGCTCCGATCGCCGTCAGTTGATACCGGAAGTCTTTGTTTAGGGCTTCGAACCAATCCGGGAGTTGTACCGTTGCTTCGCCGCTACTCCCCAGCGTGACGTTACCGCTGTAAAGGTTTAGTACCTCCGACGATTCGATGGAGGCGTGATACAGATATTTGTTCGCGGGATCGAGGGGGTGGTCGATTTTGAAATGCTTGGTTCCCGAAACCGTGAGGTTGCCGGTAACGCTTACCTCACCGGTAAATGATCCTGCCAAACCGTTGGTGCACCCTGACCCGCACCCGGTGCCGGCTATCGCATCAATTCCGTCACCTCCGCTATTACCTCCCCCACCGCCACCCGCTGCCGTGATACCGGGGCCATTCGTAACCGTCGCGACTCCGCCGTTATCCCCTATGCCGCCCGTCGCCAGTACGCCGGGTGGGCCGCCCGGTCCGTCGGCTCCGAACCCTGCGGTGGCTACAACTCCGATACCCCCGAAATTGCCGCCTGTAGCGTCAACACCGTCGCCGGCGCCGAAGTCGAAGCTGGCATCGCCTCCCCGGGCAATAACGCCGGGTCCCGAGGCGTTTACGCCAACCCCGCCGGTGAAGACGGCACCCGCCGCGCCTCCATTTCCGCCACTCCCTCCGGCCCCGATGACGCCCGCACCGCCAGAGCCGCTATCCGGGTCGCCACTGCCTCCCGTGACATGGATGCCGTTGGTGCCAGAAAGTCCCGAGCCGCTTGGGGCGTTCCATCCGACGGCTGAAATCCCCACAACCGACTTCGAGTTCGCCATTGTGTTCAGAATGCCTGCGGTAGGCGTTGTTGTGCCGATGCCGACCTTACCGGTGATATCCGCAATAAACACGGCCTCCGGAACTTTGTAAGTGCCGATCGCCAGGCCTTTGTTATACAGCGCCTCAATCGGATGGCTAGTGTCGCCAACATACAAAAACGCCGTATTCCCGCCCGCGCCGAAGTTCTGCAGACCCCTCACGAGCAAATTGCCGGAGTCAACCTCAAATTTTTGTGTTGGAGTGATGGTCGACAATCCGATGTTTCCCCCAATTTGAAACAGTGCCGAGTCTCCCAGGGTTGTGCTGTTCGTCCATAACGGGATGAAATCGGTTTTCCCGGTGCCCGCAAGCGCTGCCGTCACGCCATTTGCCGAGCCGGAACCCGCCGCCTGCCGGCTGGTTTGAGATGTTCCACTTCCATTCGTCGCGGCAGCGGCGGAATCCTGCGGCTCGATCGTGGCATACGCGGAGGCTGGCTTACCTCCAAGCGTATCGGCGTCTGCTGCTTTGAGAGCATATGGCACGCCTACCAACAGCACGCGAGGTGGATCAGGAGATCCCGAAACCGGAGACACCGCAAGCCATCTCGCCTGACCCCGCGTGAACAGATCGAGAGGTAAGCCCGTCGGTTCGGTCGAACCTAGGAAAACGGCGTATCGACCCTGTGCATCCATTTGCACAAGTTGGGTTTCCGACCAAAGCGGATTTCCGCCTTCCTGCTCAGCATAAAGTGAGAAAGTGATCGGCCTTTGGCCGGTGACCGGTTTACCCAACCCATCCATGGCTACAGCACTGAAGCTAACCAGTCGAGGTACGGTTGTGCCTGCCGCAGGCGAAGCGGCAGCTGGTGCCGGAGTCTCCGGTGGTCCTTGAGCACTAGATAACGCACTGAGTCCCCAAAGTAGACAGCACGAGAGCGCGAGGGAAAAGTTCCGGCGCATGTGTCCTCCTCTGAACGGCTACACCCGCGAGCAGCCCAGCACGGCTATACTCCCCGCGACAAGGCTCGGATCCCGTCGACGCATAGGTTTCCTTCCGTTGGCTGCGTACTTAGTACGACAGATGAAGCGTGTTCAACTGATTGTCTTGAGAAGAGATGATATCTCCGAACACAGCAGGTGTCAAATTTTTTCTGACAGTCTCGTCGGCAGCGTAAGTCTCCGGGTTGAATAAGTGCGGTATCGTTCTGCTTTTGACACGCGGCTGGGGAGACCTTAGAGGGATAAGCACACGAGCGATCTCGCTCACCGGAAGTGCAGCGCAGCCCCACTTATAGGGGTGGTCAAAGCGGCGTCTGTGTCTTTACTCGAGTAACTCGTAACTTATTCAAAAGCTTCTCGATTACGTCAACAGCGCGCGAATCTTCTGATTCCAATTGGGCCATTCTTCGTAAATGCTTTTCTCTGTATTTTCTCGTCTGAGTCGGCATATCGATCGGGATGCATGCAATCTCCAGCAATCAGGATATGGAGAACTTCGCTCATACCCGATCAGTCCAGCCGAGAATCTTGCGCGTCCGTGAGAACATTCGATGAGTTGCGTGTAGAGCCCAGGACACGAGTCAGATGGCTTTCACTAGTTAACGGCGGCGGCCGAAAGCGCGGCCCGGACGCGCGCCCATCCCGAAATGGCGTCCCGAGTGCGAACCAGCGCCTGATCCAAAGCGTTTTCCGGCGCCGTTTTCACCTGGTGCTTCGCGGCGCTCGGAATTGCGAAATCCGCTGGAGCCGGAACCGGCGGGAGCGCCTCGCGATGCATAGGCCGAGCCACGGAAACCGCCGGACTGGACGTAACGGCTGTTCGCGTAATGCGTCTGGGTGAAGGTGCCGTGGCTGCCGTACTTAGGAGGGCTTGCGGGAGATGGCTGACCGTAGTAAGTATGACCGGCGCGCCGGGCGATTTCGTATCCGCGATAGTCGTCCAGCACGACGGGCCGGTAGCTGTGGTTCCACAGCAGTTCGCGTAGCAAGAGGTATTGCGGCAGGAAAGTCCAAAAGGTTTGGCCGCCGCTGTGGGTCCAGTAGCCATATTGGTTCGACCCCACGGATTCGGGCGCGATATACGCAAATCCCGCCGGCTCGGGCGTGGTTTGGGCTTCAAAATCGAAGAGGCCGGGATTCTTGTGCGCGATGGTCATGCCGAGATCATTTTCGACCGCGTGATAGGACGATTCCGGAACGCTGACCCAGTTCTCGTCGCTGGTTGTTTGCGTGGTGTGCGAGGCAACGTCAGAGATGTGCGTGCGAACCGTCTTGATCCGCTCGCGATAAACGGTCTCTCTGCCATCGCGCGTGACCTCAAGATCGGTCAGCACCTTGTCCCAGGAATTGTAGAGCTGCCCGCATAAGCTAACCAGCTCGTTTTCCTGGACGCGCATGCCTTCCGCATCGTGCGCGAGAGCGCCATCGGCATGGATGAGCGTCGCTACCTCTGGCCCGCTTACTTTCCCGGTGGAGGCATCCTGGCGAGCCGAGGCGCTTGCGTCCCATTGCTTCTGGGCGTCTTGCGGAATGGCGCGCACTGCGGCCAGGCGGCTTTCTAGCGCGTCTTTCTTCAGAGGCCAATCGTGCTCGGCTTTTTGTACTGTGGTCTGGACGCCCGCGAAGTCCTCGGCGCGCGTGGCGTCGTATTCGCGCTGCATCTTGCCGAGATTTGAAGCCAGATCGTGCCGGAAGCTGATCCATTTGTCCGCCGCGGTCTCGACGGCTTGCGAATCGTCGATCGCCGTATCGCGCAAACTGCGCTCTTCCGCGAGCAGCCGCTCAGCGGTGTCACGCGAATCGGCACGATTGCGGTGAACCAATTGTGATAACTGAGTGTCGGTGCCTTCGGCTTGTTTTAATTTGTCGCGCGCAGCTCCGAGTTGCGCCGTCCATTGGGCCGCCATGGGCGTATTGGAGAAAAGATCGGCGTTTTGGGCCAGGTCGTCATGGACGCTTTGCTCGGAGCGCGCGATTTGGCGCTCGGCATTCTGCAATTTGTCGTGTTCCCAGGCGATGTCTCTGCGCAGAGAACGCGGCAGCCCACCCATGCACGCTACGCTCGCAACGCAAACTGCGAGCAGCGCAAGGAAAACGGCGAGCGAAGCTGCTTTGGTTTTCATCAGCCGCTCCGGTAGACGGAAATGTTGGTGGGCTCGATCTTCGTCCAGATGGTTCCAAGGAACGGCTCACCTTGAAATTTGCGGATGCTCAGGAATCGCGGCGAGTCCTGTTCTTGGAATTGCCAGCAGTAGAAGCCGCGGCCCTGCGCGTTTGCGCCACCGAAGACGCCCATTTCGCGGCTGAAGCGGTAAAGCCAAAATTTCCGGTCGTAGTCGAAAAAGTCGGAAGGATTTTGCCGCTGGTCCATTTCTGACAAGTCGTCTTCGCTCACTCCTAGTTCGTCAAGCGTAATCGCGCGGCCATCGAAATTGCCGAGGATCTGTACGGAATCGTCGTTGTGAACTTCGACGTACACGCGATTGTCGCGCCACGTGCCGCTGAACACGACCCAACGGCGGCTTCCGGCTTCGTATTGTTCGACGCGATCGATGGTGAAATCGATATCGCTGAAATCGGACGCTGCGCCGGAAACCGAGAGAACGTCGCCGAGGCGCGCGTCCGTTATCTTGAGGTTCGCGAGATCCTGCTGCGGGGCGGACGCATGTTTGTGATCGAAGAGCATGGAATGGGCGGCCGGTGTCTTTTATCGCGCGCTGGGCGGCGGCAGTTCCTTGGGCATCTCGATGGTGACCGAGCGCTCGCGCTTTAATGCTTCGAGTTCGGCGTCGACGGTATGGCCTTCGAGCTTGGCAAATTCGGAGTCGAGGTTGGAATCCTTGCCTGCGCTCGCAAGCTGATCGAAGGCTTTGGCAGTAGCCTCTTCTTTCGAAACGGATTCTTCGAAGCGCGAGAGAGCGGCGAAGGCGTTATCGGCCTTCCCTACCCCGGCCAAAGCTTCGGAAACTTTGCGTTGCGCGAGCGCGGCGTTCTTGCGCGCGACCAGCGTCGTTGCGGTGCGCTCGCCTTCCTCGATGCGATGCTTCAGATCGACTACTTGCGTCTTGAGCGATTCGCTTGCCTGGCGCGCGGATTCGACGGATGCCTGCAGGGAAGCCACCTGCTTATCGGATTCCGCTTTTTTCGCTAACGCTTTGCGCGCGAGGTCCTCATTGCCGGCATCGAGCGCAAGCCCGGCGCGCTGTTTCCAATCCTGCGATTGCCGCACGTACTTCTGGTATTCGGCATCCAGGCGGTTGTAATTGCTCATAGCAAGAGCGGACGATTGCACCACTTTGTTCAGCTCGGTTCTCATGTCCGCCACAGTCTGGCGAACGGTCGATTCGAAGGTGGCGTCTTCGACCGCTCCCATGCCCTGATTCGCCTGGCCGCGCGCGACGCGACCTGCTCTATTAAATATGTCTGAAAAGAATCCCATGCTGTTGTCCTTTCGCGATGTCGACCAGGCTTTCTATTTAAGATCCGCGCCCACGAGGTCTCTGGCGTGCATCACGTCGGCGAGCAGGAAGTTTACGCAAGAGAGGATGTCGTCCTCGTCGTCCGGGCCGAGTTCCTGAAGTTTGCAGAAATTATTTAGCGTGACGGCCACGTTCCCGTTCTCGAGTTTGTAGAGCTGAAAATGCGACGTAGAAATGCCGTTATCGGCAGCGAGCATCTTGCGCATGATCTGGGGTGTGATGCGCGAATCAGGCACAACCGCGCACACGACCGAAAGAAACAAGATATCGCCTTCGAGCACAGCGCGGAGCGTGATTCCGCTTTCCACTTCCTGCACGGAGAGGACGTTGCCGTCCAGGTCGCCGACCGAATAGCGTTTTCGCGCCAGCAGATCGTGTATCTGGGCGAGAAAAGAAGTTTGTGTTTGCGCCATGTTTTTTCCTTGATGAGATACGTAGAGGGATTCCGGTTTGTTCGGCAAAATAAGTGAAGAGATCAAATTAATCAAGCAGTTACATATTGCGCACCAGCAATACGACGGCTTGCGCTTCACACGATCGGCCTTCGCCTACCGGGCCGATTTTTTCCGCCGTCTTGAATTTTACGCTGACGCAGTCGAGCGGCAGCCCGGCAGCTTGCGCCAGGCTCTCACGAATGCGTTGCCGAAAATCTTTGAGCTTCGGTTTTTCGAGAATGATGGTAGCGTCGATATTGCCCGGCAGATAATTTTTTTCGCGGGCAAGAGAGAGCGCATGGCGCAGAAATTTTAGGCTGGGAACATCCTTCCACTCGGCGGCAGTATCGGGGAAGTGCATACCGATATCGCCGAGCGCGATGGCTCCGAGCACGGCGTCCGTTACGGCATGGAAGAGCACATCGGCATCCGAGTGGCCGGCCAGCCCGAACTCGCAAGGAATTTGGATTCCGCCGAGGATCAGAGGCCGTCCGCTCTCGATGCGATGGGTGTCCCAGCCTTGGCCGATTCGAAAGGGCGCAGTGGAATCGGGCATTATCCGGCGAGATTCAAGGCCGAGGTCTCGAGCGTGAGATAGAGTTGCGCAAGCTGCATGTCGCTGGGTTTCGTAATCTTGATGTTGCGATCGGTACCAAGAACGACCGAGACTTCCACCTGTTCGAGGCGCTCGACCAGGGATGATTCGTCGGTGCCGACGAAGAGATCTTCGCGGGCTTTCTGGAATGCCTGCCGCAGCAATTCGAGACGAAAGACCTGCGGGGTTTGCGTGAGGATGAGCCGCTCACGTGGCAAAGTGGCACGGACTTTGTTGCGATGCACCTGCTTGACCGTATCGATGGGAACGATGGCCAGAATGGCGGCTCCGGTTTCGGCAGCTTCTGCGATGACCTTTTCGATCATCTCTCTTTCGACAAAAGGACGAACCGCATCGTGCACGGCCACAAGGTCGGTGGCGCTGTCGATTGACGCGAGCGCGTTCTCGACGGACTGCTGACGGGTTTCACCGCCTTTCACTGTGCGCACGGGTTTAGTAAACTGCTGCGCCGCGAAAAGCTCTTCCGCCCAATTGAGATCCTCTGCGCGAAGGGCGACGACAATTTCGGCGATCTCGGACGAGCTGACGAATTTCCGGATGGTATGAACCAGAATGGGCGAGCCATTGAGCAGCATGAACTGCTTGCGGCTGGTGCCTTCCTTTTCGGGCGCGCTGCGGCCCATGCGCGTGCCCAAACCGGCCGCCGGAATGATGACGGAAACTCTCATGCATACCGGAGTTTCGGGCGCGAGCGATCAACGTCCGAATTTCCCCGAAATCTCATCATAGTGGAAGGCGGCGCCCGTCCGCGCCTTTTGCGCTTCTAAGCTAACTGGCGCGGCGCTCTTCCGCGCGGCTTGGAAGCTTCCATTGCGGGCGAATATAGTGGCACGTATAGCCGTTCGGATAATGCTCCAAGTAGTCTTGATGCTCCGGTTCGGCTTCCCAAAATGGGCCTGCTTTCGCGACTTCCGTGACCACCTTGCCCGGCCAGATACCGGAAGCGTTGACGTCCGCTATCGTCTGGTTCGCGATCCTCTTTTGTTCGTCATTCGCATAGAAAATGGCGGAGCGATAGCTGCTTCCTCTGTCGTTACCTTGCCGATTCAGAGTAGTCGGATCGTGGATTTGAAAGAAAAACTCCAGCAAATTTCGATAACTGAGCTTTTCCGGGTCGAAAACGATCTCGATTGCTTCGGCATGGGTTCCATGATTGCGATACGTTGCGTTCGGCACGTCGCCCCCTGAATAGCCGACGCGCGTGGAGATCACGCCCGGATAACGGCGAATCAAATCCTGCATACCCCAAAAGCATCCGCCGGCAAGAATCGCGGTCTCTGTTGACATGATGTTTCTCTACTCCTTTTTTGATGCTTGAAACAGACTACGATAGCTGCCGTATCCTTCGGCTTCGAGCTGATCGACAGGAATGAAGCGCAGGGAAGCGGAATTGATGCAGTAGCGCAGGCCGCCCGCTTCGCGAGGTCCGTCGGGAAAAACATGGCCCAGATGGCTGTCGCCAATTTTCGAGCGAACCTCCGTCCGGATTATCCCGTGGCTGCGATCGCGGTTCTCCACGACGTTCTCTGACTCAATTGGTTTCGTAAAACTCGGCCAGCCGCAGCCGCTCTCAAACTTATCGCGCGAGGTAAACAGAGGTTCGCCGGATACGATGTCTACATATAGACCGGGTTCTTTGTGGTCCCAGTAAGCGTTCCGGAACGGGCGTTCGGTTGCATTCCGCTGTGTGACTTCGTACTGCTCAGGATTGAGCCGCGTGATGGCTTCCGGATCTTTATGGTAACTGGACATGTCAATGCATCCGCAGGCTGGGCCTATGCCCCTCGGCTCGTGGCCGCTACTCCGCACTCGTTCCAGGTCTTGCGTAGCAGATCGCGGCTGTAAATCAGATGATGCTTATCTGGCGTGAACACTTCGAGCGTGATGGTGCCATCGTAACCGCACTTGCGGAGCGCGCGCACGCTTTCGCACACGTCTACCGTGCCCGTTCCGAGCGGCAAGTGCAGGTCTCCGTTTCCGCCCTTGTTGTCGTGCAGATGAACATGCCGGAGCCGCTTTCCATAGGCCTCCAGAATCTCTACCGTGGTGTTGTGGGGCACCTGCAAATTCGCATGACCGATATCCAGATGTAACCCGAGCCGCGGAACTCGATCGAGGAGTTCGCCTAGTTGGGGCGCGGAATTGTAGTCACCCGGGAGATTCTCGATCATCAAGCCCACTCCAGTTTTCTCCACTTCCGGCATGAGCTCTTCAATTGTCGCGACATTGCAATCGATGAAAAACCGTCGCGGATGCCACGGGGTGTGCCGGTCGGGATGGAGATTCATCCACTTTGCGCCGATCTCGCCGAACTTCTGTAGGCAGCGCCTGAGCTCCGCGACGGCGGCTTCGCGGATTTCGGGAATGGCGCTGGCCATGGGCAGATACCAGGCGGTGTGGCCTACTACGGCCATGCCGTTACGCTCGAGCGCAGTGCGAACCGCGCGCGTATCGATCTCCCATGAGGCGGCGCCGGGCGGCTCAAGCGTGAGGTCAATGAATTCCATTCCGGCCTCTGCCATCCATTGGATCTCTTCAATGACGTTGCGCTCGGGATGATTCATCGTGCCGATCAGCATTGGGCCACTCTTTCGCTATTGTGCACCAGCTTGATATGAGCCAGGTTGATCGGCAATCCGCGCCGATGCTTCCGGGTGGCAATTACTGCACAGCGGCGGCGGTTTTTTCCTTCATCGCCGCCTGTTCCAGCATTTTGCGTAATTCAGCAATAGCCGGAGCGGGCGCCGGACCCGATTGGATGAACTGAACGCTTTGCCGCACGAGATTAGCAAGCCCGGCAGCTCCGCGTTCGATCGCCTGACGCATCTCCTGAATGCTCTCTTCGGTCTTGCCCAAGCAGGCTTGTATCACAGCATGGTTATAAGGATCGATTGCATCCAAGGGCTGCCACAAAGAGAGAGCTTTCGTCCACCATCGTTGCGATTCGGTGAAATCTCCTTTGACTCCCAGCACACTGGCCCAATTGAAGGCCGGATAGTAAAGCGCGGGATTCAGCTCCGTTGATTTGCGGAACTCTAACGAAGCCAGCTCAAGCTGCCCTAGATGCATATAAGCCACACCCGCTCCGTTGTGCGCTGCGAACGTTTGGGGATCAAGCTGGATCACTTTCAAATACGCCTCAAGCGACTGGGCATGCTTGCCCTGGACCATGTACAGATAACCTAGCTCCAATTGAGCGTTGATCAAGGCTTGCGCTGCGGCGCCCGGCAGAGCTTTCTCCAGCTGCTCTTCGGCTTCGTCGTAGTTGCCTTTTTGGCTGAGCACACCGGCAAGCGCAATTCGCGCGTAAGCGTCGTCGGCCTGCAATTCAAGCGATGCTCGAAACTCGGCTTCGGCGTGCCCGAGATCCGGTTTTTGCCACGCTTCGTACGCATTCACATAGTGCAAGAACGCTTCTTCCTTACGGCTCTTCTGTTGCCGCTCCACGGCTTCGTTTTGCCGAAACTCATAGATCTCACGCAGCAGGGAGCCAAGTCCCGAAATCGTCTGCGGAAATGTTTTCAGCCGCTCGATTATGTCATCCCGCCGCGCCTCAAGCGAACCCAGCATTTTCGGAACATCGAAACCCAAAATCGAGCGGATCTCGTTCATCATCTGGTCGAAGCCCGTTACTTCGACATAAAAACCGTCAACATCGACCAGCAGACTACGCACAGCTTCCGGTATCGGCGACCCGGCATGACCGCACCAGTAAAGATCGTTGTTCGGCGGAAATTTGCGGAGCATGTCCATCACCGACTGATCGCAGCCGCTGTAGCCGATGACCACCAAGCCATATTCATTTAACAGAATTCCAACGTGACGGGACATATTGGGATCCTGATGGGCAAGCTCGCCCTCCGAGTTCTTTAGCTTCGAGTAAAGATAATCGCCGTGCAGCTTCAAGATCTTCGGGCGGGCGTTTGCGATGCGAAAGTCGGAAACCATGGTTCCGTAGGCGTAAACTACCGGGCGGATCTCGGTGAACGTCGAGCACGCGTTGTAAACGAGATCGTCAAAGTTTGTCGTGATTACAGTATTGATGTAGTTCCGCGCCATCAAGTTCGCGAGAACAACATAGCCGAATGAGGGCTTCTTACCCTCGATCATCTGCTCGACATATAACTGGCGTCCCCGTTCCTTCCCCTCGCACATCTCGAATAACTCGGAATAGAGCGTGCCGTCTTTCTTTGCTTTTTCGTACCAGGGCTGCTGCTCGAGCCAAGCTTGTTGCTGTTTGGCGTCGCTACAGGCTTCCGGGCACTGTTCTTGAGTGATGCGCCGGCAAAAATCCCGGATCATCGCGCCAGCAAGCGGAATGCCCGAGTCGATGGAGGCGCCGGCGCCGAGAAAGAAAGAGAAGCGAGGGTTAGGCGTTTGCCCAAGACCTTTAATCTTGTAGGCGAGCTGCCGGACTGTGGCCTTCCGGGGCTGCGACTTGGGATCTTCGGGCATTTGTGCTGGTGCAGATGATAACGCAATGACGGTAAGTGCTTCGCCGTACCCCGTCAGGCGTGCCTGAGCCACGGGCGGTCAGGTACTCTCCTCCAGCACGGGAGTAAACCAGGGTCGGGAATCGAGCAGCCGCGCGCGTTGCATTGTCAACTCCAACCCGCCTCCCGGGCCAGGAGCGCTCATCCCGAGTTCCGGCCATAACCATGCCGGCAGTTCCCGCGCACGATCCGGCGCTACCCATGCGAATATCGAAAGCACTCCCCTCAACAGCGGCAGATCCTCCCCCGCGCGGGCGATCAAATGCCTCCAGTCAAGCTCCGTCCCAACGCCATAGATCAAGTTCAATGTGTCCATCCAATCGCAACGGTCGCGCTGCAGAACGTAGAGCTTGCTCCAAATCTCTTCTTCGGGCGCGAGCAGCCGGAACCGTTCGCCTCCGGCTTCTACTTGTGGCCCTTCTAGCCATCGTTCATCCACTTGCGTCCGCTGATTCGCCATGGCCCACATGATGTCGACGATGGTGTCGTCCCGGTAGCTGCGGGAAATCCATTTGCGGTCGTAGGGCTCGACCTCGTAGTAATCCGCGAGCCCTAAATCCCTTACCACTCGAATCATTCGCTCGGCATCCTGCGGCAGCACATACAAATCGATGTCTTTCGTATTCCTCCACTGCCCGGCATAAGTCATGGCCGCCAATCCACCGCCGACGGCAAAGCGCAAATTCCGTCTCCGCGCCTGCCTCATCACTTCCTTATAAATAAGCCACTGTTCTTCAGCCAGCCGCTCAGGCCACCGCCCGCAGTCCGCGATGCGCTGCTCTAAAGAAAGCCTTTTCATGAGCGTCTGACCCGCCAGGTTTCCGCGCCTGTGGGATGAAGAAGTCAGGCATTCGGTTTCCGCTCGCCTAGTCCACATCGGCGGCGAGAACTACGTCGCAACCGTTTCACGCCCGAGCCGAAGGCCCTACCCCCGTGGCTTCCACTTGGCCTTAACTCCTATATTGGAAACCCTTGTCTCTGCCGATAAAGGTGTAGGCGGGAGTTCGCGCAAACACACCCGACTTTTCAAAATGCAAATGGCGCTCCGCGAGATTCCCTGGCTACCCCAGGAGCTTACCGTCCCGATGCTCGGCCTTTGCGCGGCCGCTGCATGCATGGTCTTGCTCTGCTGGATCTTCCTGCGCATTCGCGTCCGCACGGCGACGCGCCACATCCAAAAGGCCTTGGCCGCACAAATTGCGCTGCGCCAATCCGCCGAGTCGGCCAATCAGGCCAAAGGCGAGTTCCTTGCCGCCATGAGCCATGAGATCCGCACGCCCATGAATGCCATTCTGGGCTTCACCGACCTGGCGCTCAAAACCCAGCTCAGCCCGGAGTTGCGCGATTACCTGGATACTGTGCATATCTCCGCGGAATGGCTGATGCATATCGTCAACGATGTGCTGGATTTCGCGCGTATCGAAGCCGCCAAGCTTCAGCTTGAAAACAAGCCGCTCTCGATTTCCGAATGCATCCGCTCCGCCATGAAGATTGTGCAGCCCGAAGCTGCGGCCAAGAACCTCAAACTGTGCTGCAAAATCGATCCGCACATACCGCCGCAACTGAATGGCGACGCGACGCGCTTGCGTCAGGTCATCTTCAATCTGCTTGAGAACGCTGTCAAGTTCACTAGTACCGGCAGCGTGATGATTTCGGCTGTGCTCGAATCCAAATCCGCGGAAGCCGTTCTAGTCCGTATCTCGGTCGCCGATACCGGCATCGGGATCACGCCCGATAAGCGCGCGAACATCTTCGAGCCGTTCCGCAATTCCGAGCGCTCTTCGACGGGGCTCGGCCTCGCCATCTGCCAGAAACTGGTTACGCTGATGGGCGGCTCCATCGACGTGCAAAGCCAGATCGGCGCTGGCACAACCTTCGAATTCACCGCCTGGTTCGAGAAAATGCAGGGCGTCTTTGAAGAGCAGGAGAAATCGACGCTGGCCGCGATCGCCAGCGCCTTGTCCATCCTCGTCGCCGAAGATAATGCCGTAAACCGCCGGCTCATCGAAGCCGTGCTCGAATCGGCCGGCCATCGCGTCACCACTGTTTGGAACGGCAAGCAGGCCGTCGCGCTGATCGAATCCGAACACTTCGATCTGGTTCTCATGGATATCGAAATGCCCGAAATGGATGGGCTGGAGGCAACGGGAATCATTCGTCAAGCCGAGCCCGGCGGTTCCCGTGTTCCCATCTACGCGCTCACTGCGCACGCCATGCCTGGCGATCGCGAGCGGTTCCTCGCCGGCGGCATGGATGGCTATATTTCGAAACCGATCAATGTCGACGAAGTGCTAAAGATCGTCTCTGGCCTCGCGCACGCACGCGGCCGCCAGGAACCTTCACCCGCGCCGCTCGCCGAGGCAGTGCGCCGCAGCTCCGCGCCCACTTCCCCGGTCGCTAAAGAAACCTTGTCTTAATCGTCGGTTGAAAAGAAACTGCCCAAGCTGCCGCTCGCAAGCGCACTGAGCGGATTCTTCTCATCGCCGGCGCCCCGGTGCTCGGACGGCGCCAGCTCATGCCGCAGGCGCTCGAGCGTCATGCTCTGCAGAATCACGCGGCCGGGACCCGTCAACGTGGTCAAAAACAACCCCTCGTGCCCGAAGATCGCTGTCCGGATGTTGCCGACCATCTGAATGTCATAGTTGACCGTGGGCTCAAAAGCTACCAGGTGCCCGGCCTGCACCTGCAGCATCTCGCCCGCACCCAGGTTGAAATCCACGTGGTCTCCACCCGCGTGCACAAAGACCGCGCCCGGCCCGGTGAGGCGTTGAAGTATAAATCCCTCGCCGCCGAGCAGCCCGGCGCCGAGCCGCCGCACCATCGCAATGTCGAGAGTCACCGTGCTCTGCGCAAAGAGGAAGCCGTCGCGCTGCACCATGATCGTCTGCCCCGCCGCCAGTTCGAAGACCTGGATCTTGCCCGGATAATGTCCCGCGAACCCAACTTCGCCCGCCCCCGAACTGGACTGAAAATAGGTGAAGAATAGCGATTCGCCCATCAACTTGCGCTTGATCGCGCCGATGATCTTGTCCCCGATCGATTGGCCCGTCATACGCGTGGTCCAATCCACGTTGGCCGATTTGTAGATCATCTTCCCGGCTTCGGCATAAATCTCTTGTCCAGGTTGCAGGTGCACCTTCGCAATCTGTAGGTTGTGCCCCTCGATGTCGTATTGAAGGGGCGCAACAGGCGGGGCAGGCGGATAGTAGCTTGCTCCGGTTGCCGCGCCCGCGGGTTGTCCGCAGTTCTGGCAAAACTTGGAGTTCTCGGGAAGTTGTCCGCCGCAGTTTGTACAAAAGCCCATAGCGTCTCTTATCCTAAACGAGACCAGCGCCCTCCAGGTTCAGTTCCGGGTTGGTGTTATTCGTGATTTGCAGGCGGAAACAGAAACTGCAGCGCTGCGCGCATGCGATAACCCCACGCCTTCTCATCGTGCCCCGCGCCTTGATCTTCCACAAACATGAAATCGACCTCGGGCTGCCAGCCCTTCGCGACCAGCGCCTCGGCCAGCTCCTCGGCGTTCTTCACGCAGGCATCTGGATCTTGCCCCTCGCAGGTTCCGATATCCAGCCAGATCTTTTGCGGCAGCCGCTCGCGCACCCTTCGAACCTCGCGCAGAATCGCGCGGTTCGCCCACCATACCGACGGCGACATGATGATCAGCTTTCCGAACGTGTCGGGGTAATGCAGGCCGAGATAGAGCGTCACGAGTCCGCCCAAAGAGGAGCCTCCCAGCCCGGTGTTCGCCGGGTCGCCAAGCGTCCGATATTCTCCGTCGATGAAGGGTTTCAATTCTTCAACCAGAAACTTGCCGTATGCCCTGGCGCGCCCACCGCGGCCGCGCCGGTCGCGAACGTGCGTGTATTCCGCCATGCGCTTTTCGCCCGCGTTGTAGATACCGACGATGATGAGCGGCTCGATCTGGCCGGATTGAATGAGCTCTTCAGCGAGGTCGTCGAGGCCCCAATCGTTTCCTGCGAAAGCCGTCGCCGGATCGAAGAGATTCTGCCCGTCGTGTAGATAAAGGACCGGATAAGCGCAGTGCGTGTCGTTGTAGTCGGGCGGAAGATACACGATGGCATCGTGCGAAAGTTTGTGCAGTCTGAGAGTGGTAGTGAGTGTCTCGTCCAATGGGGTGTCCTGGGCGCGGGTAGCGAGTGTGAGCTTCTCGCTTCAGCTCTTAATAAAATTTAGGGCGGCCGAGTTCATGCAGTAGCGTAGACCGGTGGGTCTGGGGCCGTCATCGAAGACATGCCCGAGGTGCGCATCGCACTTGGCGCAGCAAACTTCCGTGCGCATGCCGTACGAAGTATCGAGACGATTGTGCACGTTCTCTTTCGCAATGGGAGCCCAGAAGCTCGGCCAACCGGTGCCGGATTCGAATTTCGTATCGGAGGAGAAGAGCGCGTTGCCGCAGCAAATACACCGATAGATACCGTGCTCGTGGTTGTTCCAATACTTACCCGTGAAGGCGCGCTCGGTTGCCGCGTGTCGTGTTACTTGATATTCCTCGGGCGTCAGCTGCTGCCTCCACTCCGCGTCGGTCTTCTGGACCTTTTCCACTTCAATCGTTCCCTTTCGCTGTCCGGTATCGCTGAAATCGACCAGCGTGATCGGTTTTTCCGATTTCGCGCTCAGCACCATGCCGCTGGCCGCCGTGCACCAAAAACCCGCCCGCAAGAACGCTCTCCGCCGCATACCTTTATGGTAGAACGGCTGAAGCAACCGGCAGTGGGCTAAAGTAGCCCACTACCCGACAGTAAAGGGACATCGCACATCAGGTCGACGTTGAGGCGGGATCGCTCTTCGAAGCCGTTCCGCTCGCCTTTCAGCGCTTTCGCTCGAGCAGTTCGGACGGACATTCGCCTGGAGCCGCGTGTGAGTTCAGGGTTGAGGTTCAGCCGGCCGCGCCGATCGCTTACACGGTTTCGCTGTCCAAGGTCGAAAAGTTTGCTCGCCAGGGCGCAGTGCGCGGACCGCAAGACATTCTCAAGAAGGAACGCTTGCGGAAGCTATTGGGGATCCTCAATAACGGATTGAGTAATCTGAAGACGAGATGGTGTCCGGAAAGTCAGCGTGTTCTACCTGTCAAGGCAGCGGCAAATGCCCAGACTGCTTCGGCACTGGAGTAAATGTTCACGTCAATGAAGACGACCCGAAATGCAGGATTTGCTCTGGTTCAGGGAAATGCCCGGATTGTGAAGGCACCGGGAGACCCAATTATCGATCGTTGAGCCTGCGGATTTTTTGATCGCCAGGCATTTTGGCATCCAGTAGCGCTACTGAACCGACCGCTTGACGGTGACGCCTTCCCCGCATTCCTTGCAGATCGACGCTTCGATAGACGAGAAACCCGGGAAGACATGCAAAGCCCCGCAGTGTGGACCGCGTTCGCTGGTCATTTCCTGCGACGAGCGCCGACCGGCTCATCGTTGCTTCCAGTTCATCTAAAGGAACCGTCTCGATCAGAGCATCGCATTCGTTGCAGCGGATTTCCGCTTCACCGCCGCGCCGAAGGGCGATCAGGCATCCGCCGCATTCGATCTTCGCCACAATCTGATGCGCTACGATGACATCCAGCTTAAGGTAAATGTCTTCAGCGGGCACGTTGCTTTTCCAATCGCTTTCGGAGCTGGCGTTTCTCCGCCTTCTGCTCCGCGATCAGCTTAACAAGCATCTTGCGTTCGTCGCACAGAAATGTCAACTCCTCGACCTGCGCGAACGTTTGCACGGGGCGGATGTAGTCGCGGACCCATTCGGGCAGCCGATTGATGCGATCAGAGAGGTTGCGGCCCACATCACAATATTGGCGTACCCGAATGGCGGGAAAAGCACATTACGGTACTCGCGCGTTCGAACGGTGAATGCGGCGGCACTGATGATCCCAACGGACGGGGTTTAGACTATCCGAAGGTGGACACGTTAACTAAGGAACAGCGAGAGGATTTGCGAGACAAGTTCGCAGCTGCGGCTCTCACCGGATTATTGAGTCATCTTCCTACCGCCGCCGCCGCGTTCGCCGCCCGGCCCGACAAACAGAGCGAGGAAATCGCACACGAGAAATTAGCGATTGAGGCGTATCGTTGGGCGGATGCAATGCTCAAAGCTCGGGACCATCGTGACACCTAATCACATCTGAACCAACGCATTCTGACTATAGACAATTAGGCGAATTAATACTTTTAAGCCCCTGTAGTAAGACATGTCAACGTTCAGCTTCTGGTTTGCCGATTTCGTCCTTCAGTTGGCCGTAAAAAGCGCGTCCATCGCATAGGATGAATCGCGCCATTAAACCCCGTGGAGGAGGTCTTCTGGCGCTATGTCTTGAATATATTGATTAAGGTCTACTTCTGTCGCGAGTTCACGGTACAATTCGTCGGTGCTGCCCGTTTCAGGACAAATTCTGGGAGTGGATGTTGGCGATAGTCTCAGGCGGGAAAGCACCCGTTTTTGTCACCTGCGCTGGGATGCCAACTGCGTGGAGTGTTCGATAGTCTGTGCAACCGCCGTACGAAGCACAGGCGCTCCGCACTACGCGCTTTGGGCGTCTCGAGCAATGGTTTACTGGCGATTGCGATCGTCCCCTCAGGCCGTCACTATCCATCGAATGCAAATATAGGGCTGCAGAGTGTCTCTTGAGCCGTGGCGCTTTTCAGAAGAGAGGAAAGCCTGGGCAGAGTCATGCGGCTAGTGGTCCCCAACTGCATCGACACGCTTCCTTGTTGGCCGAGATTGTTCTCACCGAGACCAATATCGAAACAGCTCGCTCGCCTTTCGCTGCTCACATTACGGCGATCTACGAGGCATTTTCTAACCTGTTTCTCGGCGTTATGTGCGACGAGGGTTCCTATCCGGACCGGCCGACGAAGCGGAGGCATTGGACCGACACGCTATTTCCGTTAGTGCAGGCACACGTCAAGTATCTTCTGAGCACTTTGCTTCCTCACAGAGAACAAAATGGATTGAGGAAGGTTGAAGGTCACGAACCGATCGCCGCTTATACGTGTGCAGTTACTGCTGTATGCGCTGCAGCGGGAGTAGCGGTGGCGGTCGGGGCACTTGCGGACGGATTCATGGTGCTGCCACCCCGGCAGTTTTGCGGAAGTTCAGCTGATGGCGGGCTATGGGCTGAGCGGGAATTGAGGAACAATTTTCGTAAATACCGCCCAGAAGAAAAGGCCTTCCCAACGCCGACATTTTCGAGGGTCATGCTCGCTGGCTATGAACCAGTCGGTAGTGGGTCAGTTTGACCCAGTACCCACCAACCTGGCATCAACAGGACCGCACCAAAAAAAGAGGGCGTTCCGTTTGCATGAGCCGGCGCTTCTCAGAAAAGCGAAGACTCAAGCAACCAGGGACGCCCATGTAAGGCTGGATTGCGAATGGGTTATTTAGGCGTTTTTCTTCCGCCTGAAGCGCATGGCGCCAAATCCCAGCAATCCGGAGCCCAGGAGCAGCAGACTCGCAGGTTCGGGAACACTGTTGGTCGAGAGCTCGACGATCATGTCGTTGTAGTCGAAATCCGTGTTGCGCGAGGAGAGGTCTTCCATGCCGACGTAATAGTTGCCGGGCCCGTCTTCGAACAGGGAGAAATGTTGAACATTACTGTCGGTCGGATTCAAATTCGACTGCGTCAGATAAGTGCCTTGGGACCCGGACGTCTCATTCGCGAAGAACAGACCGTAGTCCTGCGACGGATCGAAGGTAATCGTGCTACCAGCCGTTGTTTTGCCGTCGAAAAGAATCTGATAGTCGCTAGGGTTGTTGATGTTGTACCAGCCAAAAACGTCGTTTGCCGCGTCGCCCGCGACTTGAATCTGCATACTGACGGTGCCGCCGCCAGTGCTCTGGAAATAAAAGCTGTTGATGGCCTTACCGTTCGATTGCCCGAGGTACGGCAGCACGCCTGGCTGATGCGCAATCGCGCAACCGCTATGCGATTTGGCGAGGCAGTCGCCAACGTTATCATTCGATCCGTCCCACGACGAGTTGTCCCAGTAAGGCCGGCTGGGCGAAGAGTTCGTCCAGGCTTGATTACCGAGTTGCGAGGTGTTCCAGGTCTGCCAGTCCTGCGCCGTTGCAACAGATCCATTCACCATCACGTTGTCGGCCAGCATGAGGCTGCTTCCCGCCAGCATCAGCGCCGCGATCGAGAGCTTTGAAGTAAGTTTAATTGCCATGTCGATGTCCTTGCGTTTCGTATGAAATTTGCGAAGCTGGTCCCAATTTATGAGGAAAACCGGACAAAATGAATTGGCCGGGACGGGCTACAGCGTTTCGGAACCGCTTATTCCGCGCCGAAGAAGAAAGTACGCAAGCACGGCAAAGGCTTGTTAGTTTAGAAGCATGCCCATCTTTGAATACTGTTGTGACGACTGCGGAACCAGATTCGAAAAGCTGGTACGCCGGAGCGCGGAGGCGGATGCCCTACGCTGCCCATCCTGCGGGCAGGATCATCTGACCACCCAATACTCGACCTTCGCGGCGCATGCGGGCGGATCGAAGAGCGCGTCGTCGGGCATGGAGGACTGCGGCGCTGGCATGTGCGGCAGCGGAGCCTGTGGAGAAGGCGGGTGCGGAGAGGGTATGTGCGGCGGCGGTATGTGCGGCATGAATATGAACTAACGCGTTCGCGCCGGCGCGGCCATGCGAATTCGATTCCCGATCCTGTGCGCCGTGGCAGGCCTTTGCGTCGCACTCAGCGTGCCTCTTCTGCTCGCGCAGCGGAAGAAGAGCACGGAGCCGAAATCGGAAGTGCTACCCCTGCCGCCCGAGTTGCCCATGGCTCTGGCGGCGGAAACCGAAGAACTGGACTTTCACATCTCACCGCTGCTCAGGACCGGCGGCCTTGGGGCGCAGATCCGGCAGAGCTTAAACGACCTGATCCGCGACACGCACGCCGAGACCATCATTAAGCTGCGAGCCTTTGTGGCCGGCGCAGGCGACGCGCGGCGCGTAGAGGCCCAAGTCGCGCAGCTTTTCACGGAACACAAGCTGCCGCTACCGGTGTTGAGCATTCTGCAGGTCGGCGGTTTGGGTGATCAGGCCGCCCAAGTTGTGATCGAGGCCGTGGTTTCGACCCACCGCATCGTCAATCCGAATGGCCTGGCGTTTCTCGCCGGCCATATGGGAGCTTCTCTAAACCAGGCGCTTGAGCGGCTCAGAGCCAGCGCCGCGGCGGCCGGGATCGCGCCTGACGCGGTGCTCACCTGCACCTGTTTCACCTCGCGCATCGACGACCCGAGCGCCTCTCGCGAATCCGTCCGCGCGTTTTTCCCGAAATCCGAAGTGAATATCGTCGAGGCGCTGCGCGATCCGGCGAATGATCTTTCAACTTGTGAAGCTGTGGGCCAGCTCAGCCGTTCGTCGCAGCCAGGCCCGGTGGTTTGGCTCAAGAAATCCCGCGCCACGCTGGTGGCTTCCCACCGCCTCGTGTTTACCGGTCTGCAACTGAGCTTCGGCGCCTATCTCGACGACGCGCACGAGGCGTTCTTGCGTCTCCAGCGCGCCGCCTCCGCGCTGCAACCGGTCGAAGCTCCGGTCGAAGTGAACGCCTTTCCGCTCGATGCTTCGGCCGGGTCAGCGCTGCTCAAAACCACCTCGGTCCCGGCAAGCGTCTTCACGGTGCAGATGGTCGAAGGCCTGCCTTCGATCGACGCTTCGGCCGGCATTGAAGCCGTGATGGCGCCCGATGTCCAGTCGCCCGTCAGCTTGCCCGAGTAACTGATGCCCATGCCCCTGGTAGCCGCGTTCGGAGAAGTCATGTTGCGCCTCGCGCCGCCCGGATTCGAGCGCCTGCTGCAGTCGCCGCATCTGGTTGCCACATTCGGTGGAGGCGAAGCCAATGTTGCGGTCGCGCTGGCCCAGTTCTCCACTCCCAGCCGCTTTGTGACGGTGCTGCCCGAAGCCAATCCCGTCGCCGCCGCCGTCGTCAGCGAACTTCGCCGCTTCGGCGTCGATACCGCTCACATCGTGCACGCGCCGGGGCGCATGGGGATCTATTTCCTCGAAACCGGCGCCAACCAGCGCGGCTCCCGCGTTTTCTACGATCGCGAGCACAGCGCGATCGCACTTGCAAAACCTGGCGTCGTCGACTGGAACCGCACGCTCACCGGCGCAACCTGGTTCCACATCTCGGGCATCACGCCTGCCATTAGCGCCTCCGCCGCCGAGCTATCGCTCGAAGCGCTGCGCGCCGCCCGCTCCCTGGGCCTTGAGATCTCCTGCGATCTCAATTTCCGTAAGAATCTCTGGAAGTGGGGCAAGCAAGCCGCCGAGGTCATGCCGGAGCTGCTGCAACTGGCCGATATCTGCATCGCAAACGAAGAAGATTGCCAGAAAGCGATTAACATCCACGTCGATATCGATGTCGAATCCGGCAGCCTCGAACGCGAGAAGTACGGCGAGCTCGCCGCGCGTGTGCTGGCCACCTTTCCGAACCTCAAGGCGGTCGCGATCACGCTGCGCGAATCGAAAAGCGCGTCTCACAACGCCTGGTCGGCCTGTCTGCAGACTGGCCAGGAATTTCTCCTCAGCCGCAGGTATGAAATCACTCACATCGTCGACCGCGTCGGCGCAGGGGACAGCTTTGCGGCCGGCCTCATCTACGGCCTCGCGCATGGCGATTCGCCCGCCGAAGCGCTCGAATTCGCCGTCGCGGCGTCTTGCTTGAAACATTCCCTCCCCGGCGATTTCAACCGCTTTTCGGTCGAAGAAGTGCGCGCGTTGATGCGCGGTAGCGGCTCAGGAAGGGTGGAGCGCTAGCGGACATGGTCTCAAGGCTATCGCCTTACGCTTATTTCGATACACTGTCGACCGAGACCCAGATTTCATCACCGACCTGATCTCGCGAATTCATCGTGCGTTCAAAATTCGCATTGTATTTACTTCTGTCTGCGCCCCAAGCCTTCTCCATTGCCGGCACATAATTCGTGCTGGTTAGCTTCTCCATACTATTTGAAGTTTCGACTGTGATGTAGTCGTAGGGGTGCGGCCCGAAGAACACGGGCTGCATGATTGTGCAAGAATCAATATTTCCTTTGGCCACGCGCTCCGAGTGTATGGGCTTCCAGAGATCCCTTTCCATCTTGATGGCATCCTGGCCAGGTCGGGTTTTCATAAACGAAATCATGTAATACGTGGGCTTCGACGTATCTGATTGGGCGTGAACACGCTTCAGCGGTATCAGAGTGCCGAGAAGGAAGCAAACAGCGCATGCTGCGAGAATGCTCAGGTTTTTCATAGGGCCTCCTGGCAGGAGAGCCTATCACAGGTGAGATGCAGATTGGTTGTATGAAGCCAGGTGCCGCAGGTGGTTTGGGGGCTCAACCTCATAGGCGTCAACAACATTCTGGCGACTGGCGCGGCTTGGTCTCGCGCCGGGAACGAAATTTCCTACGTGGTGGGACGTGAATTGCATCGCGCCAATTGCGATGGAAGCAGCGATCGCACATTGGCAAGTTTGCCCGATACGGGACATTGGCTGCGCTGGTCACCCGATGGAAGCCCTCTGCGCCTCACCTTACGAAACGTTGTAGATAGATCAGCTGTGGGCTGAGGAGTATTCGATAATCAAGAACATGACCGCAGAGGATCGCTCGGCAGACCTGTCATTGTATAGGCGGCTCGGACTATACGATGTGTTCGCCTCGGTAGTCGATGACATGTTCTCGCTGTTGCAAGCCGATCCTCGTTTCGTACGCTTCGCAACGGGCCGTAGTGTGGACTCCCACAAACGAGCGCGGCAACTCATCGTTGACCAGCTCTGCGCGTTATCTGGAGGGTTATAAGGCGGATATCGTTGAGGCTTGAACCGCAATACTGATGTCATTCTGACACTCCACGCCGGGTATAATCCAAGCTAGGCAATCCCTACATGCAGTTTCCGAAGCCGGTCATCGCTGCGGCTCGGCTTGGCGTAGCCCTTCTGCTGCTCCAGGCTCTCCCGGCGCAACAGAATAATTCTTCTTCTGCGAGCACCAGTCAGACTACGGCCGTGATTCCGCCGCCGGCTCCTCCGCCCGCGGACGCGTCCAAAGATGACAACTCCATTCACGTTCAGGTGAACGAAGTCATCGTGCCCGTGACCGTCACGGACGAAAAGGGACGCTTCGTGTCGGATCTGGACGAAAAAGACTTCCATATCTTCGAAGAGGACAAGCCGCAGCAGATCCGCTACTTCACGCGCGAACGCAGCCAGCCGGTGGTGATCGGCTTCCTGCTCGATCTCAGTACCGCCAGCCGCATCCATTGGAAGAATTTTCAGGAAGCCGCGAGCGAACTGGTGCAAAACCTTCTCACCGGCGACAAGAAATATTCGGGCTACCTGGTCGATTACGCGCAAGATGCCGAAGTCGCAGTGAACACGACCAGCGATCCGGCGCCTATCGTGGACAAGATCGAAAAGCTGAAGCCGGGAGGAGGCTCTGCTCTCTTTGACGCCATCTATCTCGCCTGCACGAAACACAAGCTGATCAAAGGCGAGCCCATCGAGCCGCGCCGCGTGATCGTGATCATCGGCGACGGACACGATAATGCCAGCAAGCATTCGCTCGCCCAGGTCATCGAGCTCGCGCAGCGCAGCCTGGTGACGATCTATTGCATCAGCACCCAAGCCTTCGGGTTCACGAACCAAAGCACCGACACGCTGGTGCGGCTGGCCCAGGAGACCGGCGGCCGCGTCGTATACCCGCTGGGCGATGTGTATAAGGATACCGACGGCTACCTATCGAAGCCCTCCGACGACGGCAACTACGCGCTGACTGTCGGGACGGGCGCCTATCGCTCGGTGGTAGACGGCAAGATGTATCATGCGGTGGCGGATATCGCCGGCGAGGTCACCACGCAATACATCATCCGCTATGTCTCCGATGTGCAGACGGCTAAGTCGTACCGGAACGTGAAGGTCGTGGTGGATCTCGGCAATGTCCATGTCCGCGCCCGCAAAGGTTATTACGCCGTCAGCCCTTAGTTTGCTCGTAGTCGGCTTGCGGCATCCGATAAGCTGATCGAAATGCCCCGTGTTCTCAGCTTCGCCGATTATGCGTTGAAAGACGGGCAATACTCGCTACTCGAGGCAGCATTGCCCGGCCGGGCGCCGGAGACCATTGGAGTACTGCTGCTCGATCCGGAAAGCGACACCTTATACGTGCGGCTGCGCAGGGATTGGGAGATTTTCGCGAGCGAAGAAGACGCCGAGGTGTTGCGCGAAATCGAGGACGACCTGCTCGGCAAGGCGCGCGAATATGGCGGGGCGGCGGTGCTCGACTCGCTCGAGAGCGCGCTATCGCAGTCCCTTCGCATCGCGGATCGCGCGGCGCTCCGGGTGCGCGATTTCGATAAGAAACTCGGCGAACTCTATCGCGAGCACGTTCCGGCCGAAGTCTTGCAGTTCCGCACGCATCTGCCGCGCTATTCGCTCGCCGTGGCCGCGGGCCCGTTTCTCACCAACCCGGAAGATATTCAGGCCGAAGAGTGGATTGAAACGCCCGCCGATCTGCATCTGGATAACGACATGTTCATCGCGCGCATTCAGGGCCATTCCATGGAGCCGAAGATTCCGGATGGCAGCCTGTGCGTCTTCCGACGAAACGTCGTCGGCTCGCGTACCGGCCGGCTGGTTCTGGTGCGCAATTCGGAGCTGGCCGATGACAACCAATACACGGTGAAGCGCTACAAAAGCGAAAAGAAATTCACCGAAGACGGCTTTACGCAGACGCGCATCCGGCTCGAAAGCCTCAACCCGGCGTATCCCTCTTGGGATCTGGACGAAGAAGAAGGCAAATACCAAGTCATCGCAGAGTTCGTGCGGGTGCTGGATTAACTTCGCTTTTTGACGCGCTTACCGGGTCGGCCCTTGTCTTCCACGACCGAAAACTGCAGCTTGCGTTCGAGTGGATCGATGCGATCCAGGCACACGCGAAGGCGGTCGCCAATCGAGAACATTTTGCGGCTGCGCTGGCCAATGATCTTGCGCCCGTTTTCGTTGTAAGCGAAGCGATCGCCCGGTAAAGTATCGATCGGCACCAAGCCTTCGATGAACAGCTCGGTTAATTCCACAAAGAAGCCGAACTTCATGGTGCTGATAATCAGCGCATCGAACTCGTCGCCAACGCGGTCTTCCATGAACTTGACTTTTTTCCACTCGATCAGCTCGCGCTCGGCTTCGGCAGCGCGGCGCTCCGTGAACGAAGTATCGTCGCCGAGCTCTTTAAGCCGCGAATCCTCGACGAGCGCCTGGCCGCTTGAGAGATGATGCGCCAGAATGCGATGGACAATCAGGTCCGGGTAGCGGCGGATGGGCGAAGTGAAGTGCGTATAGGCGCCGGCGGCGAGAGCGAAATGCCCATCGTTCCGATTGCTGTACCGAGCTTGTTTCAACGAGCGTAGCATGAGATAGCTCAAAATGCGTTCTTCCGGTTTATCGGCGATCTTCGCGATCAGCTTTTGATAGTTGCGCGAGGAGATGGAAAAACCCTCGCGGGGCAGCACGATCTCCTGGCGCCTGCGCCCGTCGTGGCGCGATCCGGCGCGTCTTCGCTCGGTCACGTTAAAGCGCTTCACCGGCAACGCGCCAATCCCCAGCGAATAGCCGAAATGCGTAGCGATCTCTTCGAAATCCATGACGCGCTTCGGATCCGGCTGCTCATGGATGCGATAAAGCGACGGGATCCCGGCCGCTTCAAGATGCCCCGCTACGGCTTCGTTTGCGGCCAGCATGAATTCTTCGATAATCCGATGCGCGATGTTGCGCTCCGCGCGCGCGACGCCGATCATCTGGCCGGACAAATCAAGCTCGATGTTCGTCTCGGGCATGTCGAAATCGATCGAGCCACGACGGGTGCGCTTGCGGTTTAACAGCAGCGCCAACTCGCGCATCAATTCGAAGCGGTCCACGAGCTTGCTGTAGCGGTCGCGCAGAGCGGCATCGCCTTCGAGCACGCCAAAAACGTTGGTATACGTCATGCGCTCCGCGCTGCGGATGACGCCGCGCGTGAACTCCTGCGCCACCGTCTCGCCCTGGCGGTCGATTTCGAGCAGCGCCGAGAGCACCAGCCGGTCTTCCTGCGGGCGCAGAGAGCAGACGTCGGTTGATAGCTCCACTGGCAGCATGGGGACGGCGCGATCGGGGAAATAAACGCTTGTGCCGCGTAGCAGCGCTTCGGTGTCGATCGGCGTGCCGGGCTTGACGTAATGGCTTACGTCGGCAATGTGCACCTGCAGGGCGTAATCACCGTTTGGAAGGCGCTCCACCCAAACGGCGTCGTCGAAATCGCGCGCGGTTTCTCCGTCTATAGTGACGATATCGAGGTTGCGGAAATCGCGGAGGCTATCGAGCTCGGCAGGTTCGATCGCGTGCGGGATGGCTCGCGCCTGCTCCATCGCCTCCGCCGAAAATTCGTGCGGCAGATGGTGCTTGCGGATTATGATTTCGACATCGACGCCGAAGTCGTCGGCATACCCGAGCACTTCGATGACGCGGCCGACTCCCGACTGCCCGTCTTCGGGAAATTCAAGCACCTCCACATTGACGATCATGCCGTCGAGGTCTTCGACGGATGAGATTTCAACGGGCGCGGGACCAATTCGATTCACCTCGGCGCGATCGATGGAAGAGCGCGGCGGCGGAATTTCGAGGCCATCGGGAATCTGAATCCACTGCGAGATGCGATCATCGGACGGCCGGACGAAGTTGCCTCGTTTGCGGATGAGAAACTCGCCCACTACGGTGACGTGGGCGCGGCGGAGAATGCGAACAATTTCGCCCTCTGCCCGGCCTTCGTTTGCGATGCGCGCGATGCGGACCAGCGCGCGATCGCCGTTCATGCCTTTTTCGGCCTCATGCGGCGGCAGGAAAATGTCGCCTTGGATTTCGCCGACCGGCTGATCGGGAATCAGGAAGCCGTAGCCGTCGCGATGGATGGAAAGCCGGCCGGCAGCATATTCGCCATTCGCGCCGACGGCGACATAATGCCCGGACCGCAGCTCGACGAGGAGGCCTTTGGCCTCGAGCCCATCAAGCGCCTCGTCGAGCGTATCGCGCTCCTCGGCGTGCAAGCGCAGCTCCTTGACAAGTTGCTTGTAAGTGGCGCGGCCGCGAGGAAGCTTGCGTATATGTTCGAGCACGGTTGCATCGCTGAGCCCACGCGGCATTACTGGCATTATGGAACGACGGCTATGCTGGCCTATGGAGCCCACAGCGCTATGGAACTGAAAACGGTTCGTCTGAGCGTGCCTGAGAACGGCAATTTGATCGTCGGCCAGAGCCATTTCATCAAGACGGTGGAAGATATCTACGAAGCGATGGTCAATACCTCGCCGCACCTGAAGTTCGGGATCGCCTTCAATGAGGCTTCGGGCGATTGCCTCACCCGCTTCGATGGAAACGACGATGAGCTGAAGCAGAATGCGGTTCAGAATGCCAGCGCCATCGCGGCCGGGCACGTCTTTGTGGTCGCGCTGCGCAACGGGTTTCCCATCAACGTCCTGGGGCGTATTCAGGGCGTGCCGGAGCTGGTGAATATCTATTGCGCGACCGCCAATCCGGTGGAAGTGATTGTGGCGGAAACCGAACAGGGGCGCGGAGTCTTGGGGGTGATCGACGGCGGTTCTCCGAAAGGAATCGAAACGGAATCGCACGCCAGAGCGCGGATCGAGTTGCTGCAGAAATTCGGTTACAAGCGCTAAAGAATCGGGAATAGAGCGGTTTCGCGGAGCCCACTTTGCGTAACCGCGCCGATTTCGAGCGAAACGATGCGGTTGGGCTCCCTTGGCGAGGTCATCTCGACCGTAACAAAATTCGACGTTAATGCCAGCGGCCGCTCTTGAAGCGTAACCGCGGAAAGCGTTTTGCCGATCATGCGCCGGCGAAATGCCAGGTTCTTGCGCTCCGATAACTCGCGTAAGATATAAGTCCGCTCGCGACGGATGTGCATGGGAACGGCATCGGCCAATTCGGCGGCGCGAGTCCCCGGACGCTCGGAGTAAGTGAAGACGTGCAAGTAAGTGAACGGCTGATCTTCGATGAACTGGACGGATTCGTCAAACTCCGCTTCCGTCTCGCCGGGGAAGCCGGTCATCACGTCGGCGCCGAGGGCCGCATCCGGCATGAGTCCGTGCGCTAGCTGCAACCGGCTCGCATAGTGGCGCGTGCGGTACTTGCGAAACATGCGCTTCAGGACAGAATCGCTGCCGGATTGCAAGGGCGAATGGACGTGTTTGGCGATGCGCGGCTCGTCGGCCACCAAACGCAGCAGGTCTTCGCTCCAATCCATCGGCTCAACGGAGCTGATGCGGAGGCGCTGGACTGAGGTCTCGCGCAGAAGCGCTCGTAACAGATCGCCAAAGCGCAAAGCAGGAGAAAAATCGCGGCCCCAGCGGCCGAGATTGATCCCGCTGAGCACAATTTCGGCGTAGCGCGAAGCGAGGTCGCGCACTTGCTCGATCACGGATTCAAGAGACGCGCTGCGGCTCGGCCCGCGTACGGACGGAATGATGCAAAACGAGCAGCGATTCGAGCAGCCGTCCTGCACTTTCAGATTCGGCCGGGTGCGATCTTCACGCACATCGCGTACGGGAGCGGCTGAGAAGTCTTTGCGAGCGGAGAGATCGGAGACGAGCACCTGGCCGTGATAGTCTTCGGCGCGCGAAGTGACGATTTCTGCGATCTGCGGCTTATGCGAGTTGCCGATCACCCAGCGAACGCCCGCCATCGAGGCCAATTCTTGCGGCGCGCGCTGCGCATAGCAGCCGGTGACTAGAATTTGCGCATCGGGGTGGTCACGATGCAAGCCGCGGATCGCACGCCGCGCGTCCACATCCGCGCCGTGCGTCACGGTGCAGGTGTTGATGACGATCAAGTCCGCACCCGAAGCGTCGCGCACGGCCGTAAGCCCGCTCTCTCGAAACGATGCTTCGATCGCGGCGCCATCCGCTTGCGAAGCGCGGCAGCCGAAACTTTGGACAAAGATCGTTTTCACGTTCATTTTCAGTGTAAGTGGGGATGAAGCGCACAGGATGGTTGGCTATCCGTTGTGCGCGATTTATCCGAGAAGCGCACAGGATGGTTGGCTATCCGTTGTGCGCGATTCTATACTGATAATTGCCTGCGCGATTGGGCAACCGCTGGGCGAGGGGTGACACCTTTGCCGGGAGGAAAGTCCGGTCTTCTCAGGGCAGCATGCCGGCTAACGGCCGGGGGTTTGCGGCTGCGAATCGTCGCGGCGGCAAGCTACGGAAAGTGCCACAGAAAATATACCGCCTATTGCAAATGCGATGGGTAAGGGTGAAATGGTGCGGTAAGAGCGCACCGCGGGTCGAGCAATCGGCCTGGCAGGGAAAACCCCATGCGAAGCAAGACCAAATAGGGGAGGAGGAGTGGCCCGCTCCGCGATGGGTCTTCGCCTCGTGAGAGGCGCGGGCTCGTCAACACTTCCGGGTAGGTCGCTGGAGCCTTTCAGCAATGGAAGGTCTAGATGAATGGTTGCCGCCGCGCGCTGGTTCGCTGGCTGTGCGGAACAGAAACCGGCTTACAGATCGCGCAGGTCTATGAATAAATGCCCACGCTCCCGCCTCGCCGTCGCAATGCACTCGCGTAACCGTTCCCTAAACTTGGCTTCTAACGGCCGGATGCGGGCTTGGGCTTTGACGCGCAATGGGAGCATTGCCCTCTTCCTTTGTATTCCGGTGTTGCTTTCGAGCTCTTGCCTGGTGCGCAGGCGAGTGGTCCCGCCGCCGGGCAAACCGAAGGTGAACCGGCCGCTTCTCACCGCGACCAAAGACGAGCTGATCCAGCGGATCCATCAAGCCACCGATCGCATCCAGTCGTTCGCGATGAAGACCGACATGGCGCCTTCCGTCGGCCAACTGTACGGCGGCAAAGTGACCGATTACGCAACCATCACCGGATTCGTCCTCTTTATGAGGCCCGACAATATCCGCGTGATCGGCCAGGACCCGGTAATCCACAGCACGTTGTTCGACATGGTGTCGAGCGGCAATAATTTCCGCGTTTCCCTGCCCACCAAAAGCCAGTTCGTCGAGGGCACCAACAATGCGCCCGCTACTTCGGCCAACAAGCTCGAAAACTTGCGGCCCGCCGCGTTTCTCACCTCCTTGATAATCATGCCGCCGCCTCGGCGCCGTAATGACCTCACCGTGATGGAAGACGACACCAACGAAGCCAAAGCCGTTTACATCGTGATGATCATCCATCGCGAAGGAGACGAGTTGCGATTGGTTCGCAACATCTATTTCGACCGGTATACTCTCGACATCAACCGGCAAAAAACATTTGATACAAACGGCAACATCACGAGCGATACGACCTACAACGACTGGAAGGCTTTTAACGGCATCTCCTTCCCGACCGATATCGACATCCAGAGACCGCAGGATGGTTATGAGCTGGTGCTATCCGTTCAGGACATGAAGATCAATACGCCGGAGGTCACGCCCGCGAAGTTCGTCTTGAATCAGCCGCCAGGCTCCAAATTGAAAGTGCTGGGCGGCTGTTGCGCGGGATGCGCTTGCGGCCCCTAGTGACCGGCGTTGCAAGCGGTTAGAATTTCCACCTGCGCAAGGTCTTACTTCTCCGAAGGGCTATCATCCGCTTTCAGGTCGCCCAGAGCGTATTGAATTCCGGCCCGAATGTGTTCGAGCATCGGCGTCATTGCATACACCCGGTCATCGTGGCCGTGCCCTTCATAAAACACGCGGCCGCGGCCTTCGCGGTGTATGTAGCTCAAAGCGTAATCGCCATCCGTGCGCGGATTTACTTCCTTGGCCTTGTCCTCAGGGCTCATCTTGGCGTAGTCAATGCTTGTCAGTACATGCACGTTCCTGCGCGAAAAGGAGTTCTGCGCGAAGGTGTAGGTCTCATCGTGAATCTCGAATTCCTTGCCGTGGAACATGGCGGTCAAGGGGCTGTTCGGATCGTCGATTTTGACGTAGATCAGTTGGGGATCGGGCCAGTGAAACTTGAAATAACCACCGATTAGTTTGTTGTACGCCGGCCACTGGAGGACCGCTTTCGGCTCAGGAAACATACGCGGCTCGAAGTGCGGCAACAATGAAATGAAGTGGGCGACGAAATCGGCTCGGCTGACCTTACCGGCACTGCCCGAATCCAGCTTCTGATACCAATCGCCGGCGACCGCGGTCCACTGCTGGCGGGTCACGGAACCGCTATCGTCTTTACCCGCAGCCTTAACTAGCTGAGCAGAGAGAACGATGGCTGCAGTGTCAGGGCCACCGCCGCTCTTTGCCGCCGCCTGCTGGGCTAGGCAGTCGGTATGATAAGCATCCGTTGCCGCATGGATGCCGACGATACCCTTGCCGTTCCTGACGAACTCGAGGAAAGCGGAGCGGCGCGCTGCCGTTACGGAGAGATCTTGATCGTCAAGGAAACAGCCAGTAGTGCTATCCAAGAAGATCGCATCATATTGCTTCAGGTTATTCGTGTTGATATCGGCCGCGTTGTAGCTGACCGTCGTGGTCCATAAGCCGCCCTGATTTCCTAAAGCTTCCACGGTCTTGGCAGCGAGAGGTATCGAGGCATGCACGAAGCCTCCGGGTCCCGTATGCGCAAACACCAGCACTTTGCGAGGACGCAACGGTTTAACACCTGGCGTGCGGGTAAGGCCGCCATCATGGCGTCGACACCGGCCTGTGACACTGGTATTGGCGTCGAATTACCGGCGACGTTGAACGTGTTCGCCTGGCCGGGTTTGGCCGCAGGGGGCGCAGGCAGCACCTTCCTCAACCCGGCTTCGATCTGGTCCCGCGTTAACGTTCCGCTGCCGCCGCTCCAAGTCGTAAACCAGGAATCGAACGCCGACTGCATTTCGACTTGTGTCAGCGTGCCATCATGGTTCGCATCCATCGCATCGAACAGCGCCCTCGCAGTTCGACCGGCACCCGGCCCCTGCGCCCATACGGCCACGACCCCCACCGCCAGCGCTCCTCCGGCCCAGATTGGGCCCACTTTCATCAGTCTGGTTTGTTTCATGTTCCCGGTTCAGAGTTTATCGCGGTGCAATCCGCGAGACCGGCACCCACATCCAAACTGCCGTCACTCCAGCGGAAAACAGGAGCACGCAGCCTACATCAGGCTCGAAAAGTACATTAGCGCACATCTGCACACACCGTGGTACAACCTAAATAGTTGACCGCAAAGAAAAGC
>CAVTRH010000004.1:0-172532 GCA_963736985.1 uncultured Acidobacteriaceae bacterium | reverse complement strand
GCGCTCGGCACGGCTCGCCTATTTACAGAAGTTTAAGGGCACAATCTGAAAATCGCTTGTTAGCTTCGGAAGGGTTCAACGTCGAACAAGAGATCCTCAGTTGGTTAGAGCAGGGGAAGCTGTAGCGAAAATTCAACGCACTAGGGCAGCCAGACAGTGTCCGTCATACAGTCTGCGAGTCGTGAGATTTCAATGGACGCAGATTGTTTTCAACCGGAAACCAACCGGAAACCACCCCTCCCGTCGCGAGGTGTGGCGGAAAGACGGTTATCTGATGTTGGACGGCTTTGCTGGTGTAGAGGCCGTTAGCGCCATTATTGCCTCGCCCGCTCGCTGGCATGGAGTTTCGCGAAACCTGTGCCGTCAGACCTCAAGTTGCTGGACAAAAGACTGCGGCGCAGTTTCCAAACTGCATCGAGCAGATCGTTTGTCACAATCTCACGGGCCTCCAGATATGCTCCTTGTGCTGCCATGATATGCGCCTCGCGCAGTTGCGCGAACGACATGCCTTCGGTCTCTTTGATCACGACCTCAAGGTTCCAGCCCCCCATGCGGGGGTCGATCTTAGTGAAATATTGGCAGCGCAACTCACGGGACGGATTTGGGAAAAGAATTACTCGGTCGAATCTACCAGATCTTCGAAGGATTGCAGGATCGAGCGCCGTCGGCTCGTTGGCGGTTGCGATTGTAATCGTGCCTTCAGCACTTGTCAGTCCATCGAGACAGTTCAACAAAGCCTGGAGGCTGATCTGCGTTTTGCTCTGGCCCGTGCGCGGAAAAACGCGATCGATGTCTTCGAGAACGACAACGCTCGGTGCATTGTCTGCAGCTCTTTGAAACATACGGTCCAGGTCATCGTCATCTGCGTTCTTATCGAAGAAGCGCATGCTGTGGGCGGTTAGCGAGCGGCTTGTTAACATTGCGCGAATGGCTGTCGTTTTCCCGTTTCCCGGTGGGCCGTGCAAGAGATATCCTCGGCGGAACGGCAGCCGCATGCGGCGGAACCAGGCCTCGCGTTCGAAAAACACTTCGAAGTCCTCTTTCAGCAGCGACGCGACGCTCGGGTCGAGAGTCAATTCATCCCAATCACATGGGATAACTGCCTGCTCTTCGTAACCAATCTTCAGCTTCGGTTTTCCATCACACTTCGTGATCGCCTTAAGCAGAGCGATAAGGGGCTCTAATCCGTGCTTGGGGATGAGCAATATATCTTGCTCGGATTCCGCGCTGCTTTCGGGACCGGCGTGATAGCGGACATTCAGGGTCACCATCGGAAATGGCACATCTCGCAAACGCAGCAGGACCGGTCCGCCCAACCATTCGATTGAATAGGCACAGGACTCCTCGGTTAGGGGCTCCTTGGCGGCGGCAACAGCACGGTTCCTTGCGAGGCTGATTACAGGCACAACGGACTCCGGAGCTTCGACGGATTCGATCTGCTCTGAAAGCCGAGCAAGCGCAACGGGGACCGGGGCGTGCGGACCGGCGTAGCGCAAGAACCGGGAAACGGCGGCGTTCCGAAACTCAATTGCGGTGTGCAGAATGACGGTTTCTGAAAGAGTAACGCCCAACCGGCTCTCGATCCATTCCCCGTGCTCGTCGATGGCGCGGCGAACGTGAACCGAAGCGATCGTGTAAGAGTCAGTGAGGCTAGCTTCGTTGTAAAAAGACGGCTCGCGGTTTCGTTGCTCTTGGTTCACCGTTCTCCTTTCCCGTGGCAGTTTCGGCACACGCCCGAACCACGGCTCGTGATGCATTTGGCGGGATATTGGTTTTCCTCGCCGTAACCCGGATAGCCGTATCGCCCAGAACCAGCGCAATGCTGGCAACGACCGGTGCCGTGGCAGTGTTTGCATTCGTCTTTGCTAGTCACCGGTGACTGGTAGAGCTACTCACGACCCTGGTTTCCCCCATAGGTAATCTACCCGGATCAGGGAGAAATTGTGGACTGCTCTAGTTACCGCTCAGTTCTGTGGTTTTGAACACGATTAACTTGCGATTGTTACTCAACCGCGTGACTGCCGCCCATGGCGTGGCCGCCGATTGTGGGCAAACAACTATAGCCGCTCAGGGCGAGCTCTGTTCAGGACTTGAGCACGCAGAAGCCTTGGCAGGTACTAGACAGCAGAACGATTGAAAACCACTCTATCGTGATTCGGCAGTCCACACCTACAAAGTTCGCTTAGCGGGCCCAACGTGTTCATATTCGGAGTGAAAGCCTAGCCTGCGCGATTGCCTGGTCGAGCAGCAGCCACCAACTCACAGAGCGTCCTGGATAAGCCTCACTGCCGCGTCAGGATCAGCCACTTCAACCACCAACTCGTTAAATCGTTCATCGCGGAGCTCAATCACAATGCTTTTCTCCGGGTGATGAACGTCCCAGAAAACTCGCTTGCCATTCTGATAGAAGGTCCCCGCCGTGATAACGCCGGGCACATTGGTTCCCGGCATTCTGATGCCGTGATACCATCCGCGTGCAATCTGCGGGTCGGCGCGAACGCTTGCAATGTGGATAAGCGGAATTTCGAGGCTACTTTTTAAAGCCCACAGCTTGTCAGAACCGCGAACATGCAACGTGAGTTTGCCTTCCGCGATGGACAAATCGACCAATGTGTTCTTCCCGTAGCTAACCTAATCAAGCATAACGGCAAACGCATCGTCAGCGAGGTTAAGTTTCCGGTACATATATGCGCAATGCAATCGTGACGGCTTCCGATTGCCTCGGCGAGCTCGGCGATGCAGGGCGTCGTCATCCATCATGCGCCGCTCGTCAAACGTCCGAACCCTTACGCCATAATCTCAGGGTGGACCCGGGAAATACAAACTGGATGGATCACGGCATCAAAGTCATACGCACGGGTGAACTCGATCCGAACACCCCGCAGACTCCAGGCATGACGCGGGCTGCAGCGATCACACACGCACGCACCGGAGCCCCACGCTTTGGGCCGGTACCGTAATTGTGCAACCCGATGCGAAAACCGGACCGCATCACCACGGCGAACTGGAAACCGTACTCTACATCGTGAAGGGCCGCGCTCGCATGCGCTCGGCGGACCATCTTGAGTTCAGCGAGGAAGCAGGCCCCGGCGATTTCATATACGTACCACCGTACGTGCCGCATCAGGAGATCAATGCACGGCGGGACGAGCCCTGTGAGGCTGTCGTCCGCAGCGGTCAGGAACCAGTAGTCGTTAACCTCAACATAGAAAGCCCCGAACCCGCGAGCCGTGAACGCCCTGACATCCCGTTTCACCCGCAATCGTAATCAGTCGCCGTATATGCCCAGCGAGGCATGGGCCAGATACTCGCGGATGTCACACACGCCTGCGTCTCCAGTGGTGGAATCGAGTCGCGACCTGTTGCCGGAGCTTATGCAGGCCCACCACCTGCTCTACAGATCGGCAGGATCGCGCAGCTCCGGCCCGCCTCATCGCGGTAGCTGCCGCACTTTATTCCGGCGCAGTGAGCGATCTCCTTGAACCGGCGCAACATTCCTGTTCGGCTTCGCTTGGCCCGATTCGCGCGGAAACACCAGCCGGGTATCCGGCATGCGCCCGCCTGATGCAGCGCTAACCCTCGTATCAACGAGCGGGGAAAGGAGGTCTGCGGTCTGCGTGGCTACACCAGTTCGCGATGAGTACGCGCACTCATCCACGGCTCGTAATGGCGCAGCCGCAGGAGCGATGATTTTCCTCGTAACTGTTTCAGAAAGGTGCTACTCGCTTTCGCGCCTTGCGTCGGCGACTGTTCGCGTCGTGACAAGAGCCGGATTCCGACTTCGGCTGCCTGCAGTCGTTGCTTGTCGCCCACATATCGCCGAACAGGACGGCTCTGTCCACCGTGTAAGGCACACTCACGTCGGCATTCGCCTCCTGAATGCGATCTCGTAAGCTGTCGATTGCGGCTTCAACGCTCGCCCGCGTGTAACGAGCGGGTTTCACCTCCGCGACCAGCTCGCCTGCTTCGGTTATCCGCCATTTGCCAGTTTTGCCCGCAGACTCGACGTAACCCTCAACCTGCAACACTCCGAGGGCGTCCCTTGCTTGCGACAAACTGATGCGCAGCGATTTCGCCAATTCCTTGTCGGTCCACGTCTCAACACTCCCGATCTCTTTCAGAAAGCTCGTGAGTTCGGCTGCGGGCAGATCCCCACCAGTGTTCACGTCCTACCCGTTACTTTCGGCTTTTGCACCTGGCGTTCTGCTTTTTAGCATGGCCATCTGACCGGCATGATGGGACTCGTGTTCGGTGACGTGGAACCACTTGCACAGATTGTTGGTCGGCCCCCAGCCCCAAGTCTTGTCCACCGCCATTAGCCACGCATCGTCGCGTTTGCGGAACTCTGCTAGCGTCCTCTCACGCGTTTCATGCAGCCGGTCGAGATAATAATTCAGCTCGTGGCCCTTGATGCTCTGGCGGGCTGGTTCGCCCAATTCCATCGCAACGCCCCACTCTTTGAACGCTGCATTCTTATCGAGTTCCTGCACCGGCACATTGTCGAATGTATTTAGCTGGTATAGCCTCTCTGCCGCAGCGAGATGAAGTAATAGCGCTCCGATACGATTGGCTTTTGCGTCTAGCAGAAAATCAAGTTGTTCCTGATTCAAGCCCTTAACTGTCCGCAAGACGGCTTCGCGCATCCATGCCATCTCGGAAACCAGGGTGCCGATTTGCGGCGAGTAGCCAGCACGCGGGCCGAACACATTCATTCCGGATGGTGCGGACTCACCGGCTAGCCGCATTGAAACTGCGGACATCGCGGCAAGCGGGAAAAAGCGTCTGCGGCTCGCTTCAGGACGGTCGAAGTGCTTCACGTTGTTGATCTCCTCCGTTTGCTGATTCTACTTCAATTTTGGAGCGGACGTTGGGCCATCAATGGGCAAAACGCAATCGCGTGACCACACTGTTCGGACTGTTCTGATACAACCGAACGCGGCCCTATCCGCTCGTAGTCAACTTCCTGGAAGCGTCGAACAAGTCCGGCTATGCGATGTCATGGCACACGTTATCGTGAAGATCGGAGAACACACCATAGAGAGCCCTATTCACGCGCCAGTGCCGATGAGATGAACCTTCAGAACGGCGATCCCGTGCAGGTCGTCATCAAATCAACCGAGGTAATGATTCGCAAGGATTAGCTGACACAAACCGCCACGTGTACCGCCGGTTCGACTCCTTGTGTGCCGAACGTGTTGCACAACCGTGAATGCGTCTTGCATGGTGAGATCATTTGTCTCGATGACAATGGGTGTCCGCAGTTTTTTAATCTGATGTGGAACCGCAGGAAAGCATGCTGCTATGCCGCTTTCGACGTTTTGTGGTGCGATGGTGAAGATCTTCGTCCGCTACCGCTCATTGAACGCAAGCGGAGATTGAGACAGCTTCTCCCAGACCAGTGCTCACGCATCCTCTTTGTGCACCAGTTCGAGGGCACATACCGAACTATTTTGTTCCGGCGTATTTGTCGAATGGATTTGGCGGCATTGTAGGGAAACAGAAATAGGCGGCTTACGACGAAAAGCTGCCGTGGTGGGTGAAGGTGAAGAATCCGAATTACTCTCAAAACTCAGCACCGGCTTCCTTTCATGAATGGCCGTTATCCACCCCGACACGAATCCGCATCGCCCCATCGACTTAGAAGGCATCCTTTCTCCCACCGACGTCGAAGACGACATCGCACTTCAGTTGGTGCGTGCAAGACGCCGAGTTTGCCGCCGCCTGGCTGTTCACCAATTACTTTTGCGTCCGCTCGTTCAGCGAGGTGGTCGAGTTATACGCCCGCTGCCGGTCCTTTCAGCGCGTCGCCGATCTAACCGGAATCCGGCGGCATGATGTGCGCCGCGTCATGCAAGCAGCCAGAGACTGCCTGGCAAATCACATCAACCGCGCGAGCGGGCCCTCGGAGCTTACCTGTACGACTTACTCGACAAAGCGAGCGTGACCGGCACCGGCGTATCGGCGCGTGAAGCAAAGAAACAAGGCCTCGCCGATTTTCGACCAGTTCCGGGTCGATGTCACCGACCCGGATTTCGATGAGCTGTTCGCGAGCTGGGCAAAGATGTGACGAGCCTCTAAGAAGCTGAGGGCTTGCCGCTTCGGTTTGTTTCTTTTTTCGGTAGTCCCTTCCAAAATGGTTCGATCCATTCAATTCGCCGTTCGTTCCACCTCGCTCCACATGCCTGACCGCGGAAATGCCCTCGGACTCTGTGCGCCCTGGGCGATGCGTGCGTCCCGCCTTGCGGCGGTCCAGGTAAGCGGTAGCTCGCGCCCACGATGTTCGGCGTCCATATCTGGCGTACCTTGCCGTGTTTTTCATGTCGCTTTTGTAGATTGCCTTTGCCGAGCATCGTGGGACGATCTTGGAGTATTAGAGCCAGCGCGAGCGTGTATTGCGCGACAATACGTCGCACGTGATCGACTTGCTCCAGCGTGGATTTGTCGCTGCGCCGCACCGGATTGGCTTGCCACACTTGCTCCTCGCGACAGGCCACCGAACCGGAAATCTGATGGACGCCTTGTTGGAGCTTCCCTTTGCAGGTAGTCAAAAAACCACCGAACGCCCACAGCACGGGGAAGACTTTTCTCGCTTTCGGGAAGCTACCCGCGACCAGAATGAGGTTGCTTTCTAGAACGGGGTCGCTTTCTGTAGTTTTTGCCGGATTGATCCACGAGGTTGTTTTTCGGGTCCAGGAGACCCAATCTGCAAGGTTCCCATCGGGCAACTCGAAGGACCGACCACGGGGGAGCATCACCACGCACGCCTCGTAGGGGAGCTGCTGTGTGCGCCAGTCCACCTCAATAATTGGATCAGGCAAATCGGTCAAGCGCACGGCTTCAGCCAAGTCCGGCGCTAACCACAATATCGGGAAGTGCCCCGCTCCCAGGCCCAGTGCCCAGTGCCCAGTGCCCAGTGCCCAGTGCCCAGTGCCCAGTGCCCAGGGAACGAAGACGTCATTCGAGTTCCGTTGGAGTCTTGGCATGCGCATCAACTCACCGCAAGCGGCGTAGGCGACGGACTTCGCTGACGCGTAATTAGCGGTCTCGGCGTACATACGCGGGTAGCACAGATTCCAGAAGGGTGACTGCTCCATTGCTTTGCAGTACTCTTCGGTAGTGTCCCAACTGGCTGACGTTCTTTTTGCTAAAGCTCCCATCAGGTCCCAGTAATCCTGATCGTCCAAGGGTGCGGCGCTGCTGCTCACGGTTATCCTCCCCTCCGGCCCTGGGGGCCGTCGAATGGGTTTGAGTTGCTCAGGCGGCGCTGACGCTGACGATCGAGCGGACGCTTCGATCCATTCCATTATCGCGCGACGCTCACCTTCCAAGGCGGTTCGGCTCTTACTGCAACCCTGTGCTGATCGTGGTGTATTGGACGCGGGCGGGAGAACCGCCGCCTCCAGGCTAAAAAGCATTTTGTACACGTTTTGTACACATGATCCGGCAGAGTACCGTTTTTGGCGTTTTTGCCTCCCAATGAAATCAATAAGTTGAACGTTTTCAGTGGGCTATGAACGTTCAACTCCCGCCGCCTCCACCAAACACACCGAGAGCCGAACGTATTCCTGGTCAGAGCCGGTTGCGCGAAGCAACCATGCCCTCTGAGACAAGCCGGTGAGCACGCCTGACCGGGCGCTGGGCAGTGTGGAAGGACGGGGCCGTCCGTCAGCATTGGAGGACGGAACGCCCGGCAGGGTAGTTGCAGATCGCAAAGCCGTGAACAAAATTGAATCGCGCATGCAGCCAGAACGCCCGAGGGCTTTGGATCCGTAATGGACGGCTAGAGACCACCCCGGAAATGATCCCGCTGTTTGTCAAGGACACGATGCCGACACCGTGTTGGACGAGAATCTCGCGGGCTCACCGGATAATGCAATCCTTGATTATGCACGCGCCGACGGTCGCATGTTGCTGACCCTCGATAAGGGGATTGGCAGTGTACTCCGCTCGCCCAGCGCGCAGCATCATGGCCTCCTTCTGTTCTGTCCCCGGCGGTCTTCTGGGCGTGGCTCAGTCCTCGCGTTTGTCCGCGTGCATCTGCCTGAGTTATTGTCGCTGAATCTGGCCGGCCGAATCGCGGTCGTTACAAGTACCGGCATCAGGACGCGATAGCTCTACTACTTCTCCAACCACCCCTGGCTCTGCAGGATTTGCTTAAACCCCGGCGTCTGCATCGATACGGCCGGGAAATAGCTTCCCGCCAGCGTCCGCGTCCACCACGCGCCCGTCCGCTTTCGTTCTTCGGCGGTCGTGAAGTGATACTCATACAAAAGCGCGCGCACATAGCGCGGCGGCTGATTCGGAAACGGGTTCTCGCGCAGTAAACTCAGCACGTCCTGGTCTCCCTGTAACAGCTTTCCCAGGAAATTCACGAACCATGGGTAATCCTGGTAGCTCCCCATCGCCGCGAACCACATCAGCCAATCCAGCCTCAAATGATACGGGGCAATCTGCGGCGGCCGGTAATTCACGTCGCCCGGCTTGCCTTTGAACTGATATTCGCGCCACTTCGTCGAGGCCGTGATCACCGGTTCATCCGTTCCCTCCACAATCACCTCATAGCGCGGTCGCGTGATGCTGCCGAATGCCCCATAAGTCCCCACCAGGTGCAGCGAGTTGAAGGTCGTATTCATCACCTGCCGCGCCGAAAGCATGTTGATCACAACCGGAATGCTCATCAATCCAACAATCACTGCCAGTCCGATGTTGATCCACAGCGTGACCGGCAAAGACGCATGCATCGCCGGCACGCGCAAAGGGAAAACGGTCGAGACAAATTTCGCATCGATCGTCGAGAACGCCAGGAAAAGCGTCAGCCAGTTCAGCCACGAAAGATTGCCGCTCGAAATGATGAATAACTGAAAAACAATCGTGATCACGCCCGCAATTCCCGCAATCGGCTGCGGCAGGAAAAAGAAAAACGGCACAATCAGTTCCGAAAAGTGATTGAACAGGACGCCGCCCTTGTTCACCCACTGCGGGGCGTGATGGAAGTACCAGCTCAGCGGATTCGGCATCGGCTGCGTCTCGTAGTAATAGTTCAGGCACGTCAAATCGCGCCAGCACGGATCCCCGCGCAGCTTGATCAAACCCGCACCAAACATGATCCGGAACAGCAGCCACCGGAAGAGCCAGATTGGAATCGCTTGCGGCACCACGCGCGCCCCGCCCAGGAACATGCAGAAAAAGCATGCCTCTAACAGAATCGATTCCCACCCGAAGCCGTAAAACGTTTGCCCCACGTTCACAAATGACAGGTAGATGAGATAAATCGCCAGCCAGACCGCCACGTTCGACCATGTCCAGCGCGCCGAAACCCCTGTTATCACCAGGCAGGAGAGCACGATGCCGATCCACGCCGCGGCGGTAAAAGCCGCATCGCGAGGAAACAGGTAGAACAGGCTGGGCGATTCGCGAAACGGCACTTGCCTCACGAAATTCGGCACCGGAAGCAAGCCGCGCTCGCCCAGCAAAGGCCGAAACTGGTTCAACGCGACCAGAAACGCAATCAGCGAAATCACGCCGATTCCGCGCTCGAGCAGCAGACGCGTCAGCCAGTAGCCGCGCCCATCATCCATGTCAAATAAGACATGTGCCCGCACTAAAAAGCTACGGGCCCGTCTCCGCCATTCACTCGCCGATGATCTTTACCAGCACCCGCTTGCGCCGTCGTCCGTCGAACTCGCCGTAGAAGATCTGCTCCCAAGGCCCGAAATCGAGCCGTCCGCCCGTAATCGCCACCACCACTTCGCGGCCCATCACCTGCCGTTTCAGATGAGCATCCGCGTTGTCTTCTCCGGTCCGATTGTGCAGATATTGAGAGACCGGCTCATGCGGCGCCAACGCCTCCAGCCACTTCTCATAATCCTGATGCAGCCCGGATTCGTCGTCATTGATAAACACGGATGCCGTGATGTGCATCGCGTTCACCAGCACCAATCCTTCCTTAACGCCGCTTTCCCGCAAGCATGCGTTCACCTGCTCGGTAATGTTGACAAACGCGCGCCTCGCCGGAATCTCGAACCACAGCTCTTTGCGATAGCTCTTCACATCTCAATTAGACCCGAACGCGCCTGCGTGAAGGCATGCGGATGCGCAACACGCGCTCGCGCGCCCGTTCTTCTTCAAGATTTCTGCTTCTTGCACGCAGCAGATCGTTCAGAGATACCATCCCCACCAGGCGTTTATCCTCATCCGTCACCGGCATTCGCGTGAATCCGGTCTCCACCATCCGGTAGACCACCGCCCGCAGCGGCTCATCGGCAACTGCAACCACCGGATGATCCGCCGCGACTTCGTGCAAACGCCGTGACGAAACCGCCGCTGCATCGTCTTCGGCCGCGGTCGACAGATCCTTCCTGCTCACCACGCCCACCACGCGCCCGCTTTCGTCGATCACGGGAAACAGAAGCTGTCCTCGCGGCCTGTGCTTCGGACGAATCAACTCGCGCGCCTCCTGGATCGTCGCGTCCGCTGGAAGTGCCACCACAGTGGTTCGCATCACCTCGCGCACAAACAAAATCTCCAGCGGATCAAGCGAATACTCACGGCTCAGATGATACCCGCGCCGCGAGATCTTCTCCGTCAGGATGGATCGTTTTAGGGTCAGAACCGTAAACGTGTGCGCCAGAAAGCATGCCACCATCAACGGCAATAGCATGTCAAAATCGTGCGTCAGCTCGATCGCAAACACGATTCCCGTGAACGGCGAACGCATCGTGCCGCCTAAAATCGCGCCCATGCTCACCAACGGCCAGAACCCCTGACCGAAGTGCGGCAGAAACATCCCGGCCACTCCGCCCAACGCCGCCCCCATCATCAGCAACGGCGCCAAGACGCCGCCCGATGTGCCGGAACCCAGCGAAATGATCCAGATCGCCGATTTCACCAGCAGCACGCCTAACATAAACTTGAACGCGACATTGCCTTTCAACAAGACCCCGATCGTGTCGTATCCAACTCCCAAGGCCTGCGGAAAAATCAACCCGCCCACACCCACAAAAACCCCGCCGATTGCCGGCCACCACATCCAGTGAATGGGCAGCTTTTGAAAAATATCCTCGGCTGCATACACTCCGATCGTCAACAGCGCCGATAACCCGCCCGCCGCGATCCCAACCACTACACAGCCCGCCAGTCCTATCGGTCCGATAAACACCGGATGCGCCGGAACCGGAAACAACGGCCCCATCCCGAGGATGTAACGTCTCGCCGCGCCTGCCGTCAGACTCGCCAGCGCCACTGGAATCGCACTGCGCGGTTTCCACTCAAAGAGCAGCAGCTCCACCGCCAGCAACACCGCCGAAAGCGGCGCTGCGAACGTCGCCGACATGCCCGCCGCCGCGCCCGCAACCAACAGCGTCTTGCGCTCCGCGCTCGTCAAGTGGAAAAACTGCGAAATCATCGAGCCGAACGCCCCGCCGGTCATAATGATCGGCCCCTCCGCGCCAAACGGCCCGCCTGAACCAATCGAAATCGCCGCCGAAATAGGCTTCAGCACCGCCAGCTTCGGATGCACCCGGCTGCCGTTCATCAGAATCGCTTCAATCGCCTCAGGAATGCCGTGTCCGCGAATGCGTTCCGATCCATAGCGCGCCATTAATCCCACAATCAGCGAACCGATCACCGGCACCAGCACCGCATAGAAGCCGAGGTGATTGCCTGCCGGCGAAGACAGCGCCGTATCGATGCGCTGATAGTAAAAAACGTTCGTAAACAGCCCGATGAGCTTCAACAGAAACCAAGCGACATACGCCGCAATGAAGCCAATCACCATCGCCAACAGCGATATCGGGATCACTTCAATTGTGGTTGTGAAATCGCCCAGTTCTTCCAACGGTTTCTTCGCGTGCTTGCTCATGCGCGCCTCCTTGCCTCGCGCGCGTGCGGATGCACAATCGCATGCAGCGCATCGGAAAGTGCCGGCCCCGCGCCTTGCAGCTCATCCCAATGCAAAACCGACAACTGGTCGAGCAACTCCTCCCCATGCGGCGTGAGCTCCACCAGCACTTCCCGCCGGTCCTGCTCGCACTGTCTGCGCCTCACTGCGCCGCGTCCCTCCAGTCGGTTCACAAGCTCCACCGTGCTGTGATGCCGCAGCCACAATCGCGATGAAAGCGCCGTTACGGTCGGCCGCATCCCATCCGGCAATCCCTTGATCGCCAGCATCAACTGATGCTGCTGCGGCTCAATGCCGTGCGCCCGCGCGGCCTCTTCACTGAAATGCAGAAACTGCCGGATTCGATAACGGAAATCGGCTAGCTTCTGCAACTCGGGAACCGGAAGCTCCGGTTTTCCTGCTTCTGTCTCACTCATCTAGTTATATCGTATTACGATGTATTTTCCCGCGTCAAATTCCTTGTACCTCCGCGGCATTTGTGCCAACCTAGCTGCGTTACCCGAGGTGACCATGCCGTGCAACCCCGAAGATCTGAAACATGTTCCCTTGTTCGCGCTGCTCGATGAGGAAGAACTTGCCGTACTTGCGGCGCAGGTTGAGCTCAGGCGCTTTGCCCCGCGCCAGCGCATCTACAAAATGAACGAGCCCGGCGGCCGCGCCTACGTCCTGGTCTCCGGCAAAGTCCGCATCTCAACCGTCGATGAAGATGGCCAGGAAGTCGTCGTCGATGAGCCTGCCAGCGGCGAATTCTTCGGCTTCGCCTCGATGCTCGACGACACGCCCCACCAGACCAGCGCGATCACGCTCGAAGAAACCACCTGTGTCGAGGTCGATCGCCACGACATCTCCGTGCTGCTGCAGCAGAAGCCACTCGCGGGCATCGACATGCTGACCGTTTTAGGCCGCCACTTCCACGCCGCGCACCGGCTCATCCGTGTCCGCTCCCTGCGGAACCCGAATGAAGTAATCGAAGAAAAGGTCACGCCGGGCGAACGAATCGCCGATTCCGTTGCGCGCTTCGGCGGCTCCTGGGCCTTCATCATCACATTCTTCGTCGGGCTGCTGGTTTACACATGCCTTCAGCTCGCGCTCCGTAAGGCCGCTTGGGATCCATACCCGTTCATCTTGCTCAATCTGATTCTTTCCATGCTCGCCGCAATCCAGGCGCCGGTGATTATGATGAGCCAAAACCGCCAGGACAAGAAAGACCGTCTCCGCAGCGAGCTCGATTTCGACGTTAATCGCCGCGCGGAAGCTGAGATTCAAGGTTTAGCCCGCAAGCTTAACTTGATCAGCGACAAGATCGATGACGTCGAAGATCTCCTCCGCCAAAACGCCACCGCCGGATAAAACCTCCTCAATCGCCAAACCCCTCGTGCTTCTATATGTGCTATATGTAGAAGCCGAAGGTGTCGACAAATTCTCCCGAGGCATTATGAACTGGTTCCGGCGTCTGCTGTCAAAGAAAGAATTGGACCGCAAGCTGGACTCCGAGCTGCGGGACCACTTTGAGCGCCGACTCGCAGATAACCGTCGCGCCGGGATGAATGAAGCACAAGCTCGTCGTGAAGCTGCTCTGAAGTTTGGCGGCCTTGAGCAAGTGAAAGAAGAATGCCGCGACGCCCGCGGAACCGTATGGCTCGAATCCATCCTGCAGGATCTGCGCTACGCCTTGCGAACTCTGCGCAAAACTCCCGGGTTCACGATCGCCGTAATCGGCACGCTGTCCCTCGGCATCGGCGCAAACACCGCCATCTTTCAATTGATCGACGCGGTCCGTCTTCGTAGCTTGCCGATCCCTGATCCCCAGCAGCTCGTTGCGATACAAGTCTCCGGCGGAAATCGAGGCATGGGCATTTCCGACCACGATACCGACCTCACTTATCCTCTCTGGCAGCAGATCCGCACGCATCACGAGCCGCTCTCGCATGTATTGGCCTGGGCGAGCGATCCATTTGTGCTCGGCAGCGGCGCCGATCATTGGCACGCACGCGGTCTCTGGGTCAGCGGCGGCATGTTCTCAGCCCTGGGCGTGCCGCCCTATCGAGGCCGCGTATTCATCGAATCAGACGATCGCCCCGGCTGCGGAGTCCCGGGCGCAGTCATCAGTTATCGCTTATGGCAGGGCCGCTTCGGTGGCCGCGACTCCGCCATCGGAAGCAAGCTTCTACTAAACGGCCACGCAATTGAAATCCTCGGAGTGACGCCGCCAGGATTTTTCGGCCTCGAAGTCGGCACGGCGTTCGATTTCGCACTGCCCATCTGTTCCATACCCGCCCTGTTTCCAGGGGATCAATCGCTCGTGCGCCGCGACGACTGGTGGCTCAATGTCATGGGCCGCCTCAAAGACAACTGGAGCCTCGCGCGCGCTTCTTCCTACTTCGCGGCTTTGAGCCCCGGCTTTCTCGAAGCAACCGTCCCCTCCGGATACTCTGATCTAACCGTAAAAAACTACCGCAAGCTGCGCCTGGCGGCTTATCCGGCCGGCAATGGGATCAGTTGGTTGCGCAGCCAGAATGAAGCCTCCTTGTGGCTGCTGTTGGGAATCACCGGCCTGGTGCTTTTGATTGCCTGCACCAATCTCGCCAACCTGATGCTCGCTCGTGCCGGCGCACGGGAGCGCGAAATATCGGTGCGCCTCGCCATCGGCGCGTCCCGCAGCCGCATAACCCGTCAATTGATGTCGGAAGCGCTCCTCGTGGCAATCGCCGGAGCTGTGCTCGGCGTCTGTCTTGCGCGCGCGCTGAGCGGCGCTATCATCTGGCTCCTCACCACCCAAGACAATCCCTTGCATCTCGACCTCAGCACCGATTGGCGCATGCTCGCATTCACCGCCGCGACTGCCATTCTCACCTGCATCATATTTGGGTTAACTCCGGCGCTTCGCCTCTCCCGAATCCGCGCCGGACATGCCATCGCAACCGGCGCGCGCGGCCTCACCGCGACGCGTGAGCGCTTTTCATTTCAGCGCCTTTTGGTCTCTGCGCAAATCGCCATCTCGCTCGTTTTGCTCGTCGGCGCTCTTCTGTTCGTGCGCAGTTTCACCAACCTCATCACACTCGATCCCGGCTTTCGCGAAGGTGGCATTCTCGCCTGGTACATGAGCTTCCGCGAGATGCATCTCCCTCCCGATCGAATCAGAACACTCAACGCTCAGTTACTCGACGACATTCGCGCCATTCCCGGCGTCCAATCGGCGGCAATGACCACGCACGGCCTGCTCGACGGCAGCAGTTGGACCCTCGGCATCGATGTGAACGCTACCCGCGGAGCCTCAAAATTCACTTGGGTCAGCCCGGATTATTTTAAAACCGTGGAAACACCCATGCTAGCCGGCCGCGATTTCTCCGCGCAGGATACGCGCAATTCCAAGCCCGTGCTGATCGTGAATCAAACCTTTGTGCGCCACTACCTCCAGGGACGCAAGCCTCTCGGCCAAGTCGTGCGAAGCCTTTCCGAACCGAATTATCCTGCCACCGAATACGAAATCGTCGGCGTCGGCAAAGACTCAAAGTATTCCGGTTTGCGCGAGGAAATTCCGCCCCAGGCCTTTGCTCCATTTCCGCTGTTCGCGCAACCAACGCCCTGGTCCATCGTCTACGTCCGCTCCTCGGCTCCGCTCTCAAGCCTCGCCGAAAGCCTCAAGAAGCGAATCGGCGATTCGTATCCGCAAATCACCGCTGAAGGGCGTGTTTTCAAAACCGAGATTCAAAACGGTCTCGCGCGGGAGCGAATGATGGCCGCGCTCTCCGGCTTCTTCGGCCTGCTCGCTGCGATTCTCGTCAGCATCGGCCTGTACGGCGTCGTGTCCTACATCGTCGTGTGCCGCCGCAACGAAATCGGCATCCGCATGGCTCTTGGCGCAAGCCGGCAAGGTGTGGTCGGCATGATCATGCGCGAAACCGCTTTACTGCTGGCCATCGGAGTCGCCGCTGGCTTCGCGCTCTCATTCTTCGCGACACGCAGCGCAAGCGCGCTTCTGTTCGGCGTCCAGCCTCAAGATCCTCTCACTTTCGCAGCGTCAGGCGCGCTACTCGCACTCATCACCGCCGTTGCCAGCTTCTGGCCCGCGCTCCGCGGCTCGCGCCTCGAACCCATGGCCGCCCTGCGGTTTGAATAACCGTTGAATAGCTAATCAATCGACACGTTGCCCGAATCGACGTGAACATTCACCGTCGGTCCGCCGCCGCGCACTTTACCCTCAATGTGGTGATGGGAAATCTCTCCGTGCGTCGTAATGTCAGGCACCGAAATATGCCCGCTCTCCGATTCCACATTGATGTCGTAACCTGCGTTCGAAGCGAGCCGCACGCTGACGCCTCCCGAATCGGCCTTGGCGCGAATCGGCGCTGCGCTCGTCTGGCTCAAGTGAATCCCGCCCGAATCCGTCTCCGCATCGATCAATCCCGCAACGTCGTTGGCCTCAATCCCGCCTGAATCCACGCGCGCATAGGTCGCGCCTTTCACGTTCGCGATGCGAATCCCTCCCGAATCGGCCGTCGCATGCACTTCACCGCCTACGTCTCGCACCTCGATTCCACCCGAATCCGTGTGACAATCCGCCGGTCCCTGTATGCCTTCCACCCGAATTCCGCCCGAATCGGCGCGCGCGCGCAGCGTCGTTTCACGCGGCGTTTGAATCTCGAAGCGCATCGAAATATGTCTCAAGAGATCCCGCCGGCTCACGTATCCAATCCGAATACGGTTCCCGTTCTGCTCCACGGGAGGATTGCGTTCCAGCTCTCGAATCTGCTCTTCTACGTTGCCGGATTCAAACCACCCGTGTTCCGCCTTGAGAATCGCATGCACGTGAACGGTTCCGGACGCGCCTTGCGTTACCGTAATGCCCCCGGAATCGGTCACTACATCCAAATCCACATTCCCCGAAACCGAAAGTGACCGGTCGAACGAACCTTCTTGCGCCCCACATAAAGCCGCCGCGCTAATCGCCAACGCAGCCGCTACACAGATCGACTTCATAAATTGGTCTCCTTGCCTCTTCTTACGCTTGCCTAGCAATCGATGTTCCACCCGCGGCGCATGCACCTTGCATCCAAACCAGGCATTTCGCGCCTTTGGCGCTCTCGCCACATGACGCCGATGGGAATTCAGTCCCACAACTGAACACTCAAAATAAATGTGATTTTTTCCCGAATGCTTGATATCATTTTCTGCATTTGTCAACAATTCAGAAGGAAGTCATGCGCTGCCGCCATGCAGTGGTCCTCGTGTCCGTTGTGACTTTTCTGTGTTGCGCGTCCTTCCGGGCGCAAGCCGAAACCGCCAATTGCCCTGCTAACCTTTTCAAACCTCCCGCGCCCCATGCTGCGCGCGAGGAAGTCAACGGCTTCGAAAAGCAGCTTCTGTCAGGAGTCGAAACGCTCTGCTATCGAAACGAGCAAGGCTGGGCAGGCGATCTCGCTATTCGCTCTACCGGTCCCTTCGTGCAGGGAAATCTCGGCACGCATTATGCGAGCGTCAGGATCTGGTATTCGCCGGAGGTGATTGCCTGGTTGAAAGACGGCCGCAAAGGCGACCTGCCCGATCACTCCATCATCATGAAGGAACAGTACTCCACCCCGCCTCCCGACAGCACCCAAACTTTCAGCCGCTCGGTACCGCCCGCCTGTTTCGAATACATGGACCAGAAAACCGTCTCCAGGATCAAGTACCTTTCCCACTGGAGCATCATGATTCGCGATAAGCAGGCCTCCAAGGACGGTTGGTATTGGATCGAAGTCTACGATGGGATGACCTTCGATGGCGAGGGCAGATACGCCAACCAATATCCGAATGGCGGCTACGGCAACTACTGCTATCGTTGCCACGCATCCGCGGAAAAGGACCTGACTTTCTCCTGGCTCGAAAACATCGAGAATCAGACCTATCACAACACCGGCGCCAATCCGGCAGATCTCATCACCGGCCCGAACTACCTGACGTTTTATAGCGATCAATCCTGGCGTAGCAATCCGTACTGCACACCGCAATCGCCGCCCGCCCTACTCTCCAAAGCGCCGCATCAACTGCTGTCGCACCCCGCTGCCGAACCGCCCGAAAAAAACCCGTGCCTCCCGCCTTCAGGCGCGAACTGCCCATCGAGGAAGAGCTGCAACGAACACCCAGCGATCATGAAAAACACGAATTTCGCCGCGAGCTCCGCACCTTGACCGGCGAAGCAGCCGATGAATTCTCAGCCGAAGTCGCCCCGCATGGCGTCGTGATGCTGAAACTCATTCCCGAGACTTCGCAGAACTCGCAATAACCGTAACGTCGCACTCGCTAACTTCCACTACTGAAAATAGTAAGTGGCTCCTCCCGCATTGATGCCCCACACTGCCGCATCCGATCCAAGCGACAAGGAAACGAGCGCGCCCGGAATGTAGTCCCAGTTTGCCGCTGCGGCGTTGTACCGAAAGATCAGTTGGTCGGAGTTGATTCCCCAAACACTGCCATCGAACGCCGCCCGAATCTGAACCAGTTGGCCCGGCACATTCTGCCAACTCTGCAAGTTCGCGTCGAACCGATAGATCGACCCCTGCGCATCGAGCGCCCAAACGTTTGCACTCGAACCGACAGAGATCTCGTTCATCACCCCCGGCATGGCTACGAACGCACCGTTCTGCGCGTCCAATCGGAAAACGTTCGATTGGGAGTCTAGACCCCAAACCGTGCCATCCACACCAACCGCTAACTGCACGAGTGACCCCGCAATGGGTGTCCAGGTCTCCGAACCCGCGTTGAAGCGGTAGACCGAGCCCTCACCATCGAGCCCCCACACATCCCCGGTATCTGCGACCGCTATGTGCGAGAGATTGCCGGGCATCAAATTCCATCCCGCCTTGCCGTAGTCGTAGCGGTAAACCGAGCCTTCGGGGTTGATGCCCCATACCGCGCCTTCCGCCGCCACAGCAATCTGCGACAATGTGCCGGGAATCCATGTCCAGCTCTGCAAGAGTGGGTCGAAGGTGTAGATCTGCCCGGCTTGGTTCACACCCCAGACATTGCCATCGGAGGCGGCAGAAAGCTGAACCAACGCTCCCGGCACCTGGTGCCAGGCCTGCATCGCTTGGGTTGCCGGCGAAAGCTGATAAACTTCATCCCCGCCCACTCCCCAGGCGGCCCCGTTCGCAAGCGCAGCAATAGACTCCCCGTGCGCCGGATACAGCAGCCACATATTGAATTGAGGATCGTATTTATACGGCCACTCGCCATCGGTCGCCCACACGTTTGCTCCTGAACCAGCGCTAATTTGCGCCACGTTTCCACGAATCCCCTGCCAGGTCTGAGTGAAGGCGTTGAAATGATAGCTGCCGGTCCCGTAATTGACGCCCCAAGCACCCCCATCCGCTGCGACCGAGATGTTGCTCAACGCACCTGGAACATAGTCAAAATAACCCGTGCCAGGATTGAATCGATAAATTTGCAAATCCGGATTGATTCCCCAAACGGCTCCCGAGTTTCCTACTTCGATCTGTCTCAATTGGCCGGGAACCTGAATCCAGATTTGCGTGTTGGAATCGAGATGGTAGATTGCGGCACCGTAGTACGTCGCACCACTAAGCGCCCACGTGTCGCCGTCCGCGCCCACAGAAATGGCCGAAAATGTAGTCGAAGTCTGTAAAAAGCTTTGGGAACTGGGATCCCAAGCATAATTGGTTGAAGGATAATCTATCGCCCACGCTATCGCATTCGGCCCCACGATGAGCTGCCCGGTGTAACCACTGCCGAAGGCCTGCGTCCACGATCCCATCTGCGAGTCGTAGAAGAAAACGGCTCCTTGACCGTTCGTGCCCCACAACGCCCCCGCGCCCGCATACACGTTGGCCGCCCCGTACACGTACGGGATTGGGGCCAGGGCCACCGGGGCGGGCTCGCCCCACTCGGTGATCAAGTTGAACGCGTCGATGGAACCGATGCCAGTCACCTGGTCGTATCCAATTGTCGCGGAATATCCCATCGTTCCCGACCCGTTGGCCCAGATACAACCTAGTGATCCCTGACTGCACGCCACCTGATTAGCGCCGACGGTAACGTCATGGAATGCATTCGGCAGAATCGAAGCCATCTCGTAGAGTTCGGGATTGATGTTTCCTTGCGCCTGCCCAGTCACTTCATTGAGCAGCGCAACGATTCCCGCCATACTAGGCGTCCCGCACGACGTGCCGCCCCATGCGTCCAGACTGGAATCTGTGTTGCGAAATCCATTGACGCAGCTTCCACCCGAGCAGACCAGGTATCCGTCGTGCGTTGGAGACGCGGCGAAAGCAACGTCTGGAACGTCGCGCCCTCCATCATTCGGAACGGAATCTCCGGTCTGCCAACTGGGCTTGCTAAAAAAAGCACTTTTTCCGCCTCCGCTCGCCATTAAAAATCCAACTAGTTGGCTGTCATTCCAGCCCATCTCAGGAATGTATTGCAGCGCCGACCCCCCGCCGGGGTTGTTACTCGCCGCCCACCAAAAACTTGGGGGATTGGATTCGTTCAGCGTTGTGCCACCAACCCCAGTTGCGTAAGGCAAGCTGGCGGGCGTGTTCACGGCGAGCCCATGCGTCGCGACCGTCGCCGTCGCACTGTCACAATCAGCCGGGCCGCGGTCTCCCGATGTCCGCTAACGATCGTAATCCCCTGTGCATTACCTTGTGCGAACGCGCTAGCAAACGACGCCATCTCCGCCGCTGAAAACTCCGCTTCGCATGCGCCATAGCTGATGCTTAGAACAGGCGCGAGATTATACTCAATCGCGTATATGGCCGAGCCAAATGCATTCGTTGAATTTACGTAAATCACCGTCGCGTTCTTCGCAACGGCGCCGGCCCACTCCACATCCAGGTCGGCCTCGCTCTCATCGCCGCTGCGCGTTCCCGGGTCCGGTCCCGTCAGAATGATTTGCGGATTCTTTTGCGGCAAGCCCGCGGCGGAACGAAAGGCGCGAATGTCGCTGATCGCAATATCCGTCTGGCCGGCTACCGCGATCTTCTGCCCCGATCCATCAATGCCTATCTGATACAACGGCTTCACGTCATAGATCGTCGCGAAATCGTCCGGAGCAAGAAAATGACCCCCTGTCGCGCTGTCCGTGTAATGCGGTTTGATCGTTGCGCGCCTCACCGCCTGCGGCTTCGGCCGGAAATCGTGCAGACCGGCGATGCTCTCCACCACTCCCTCAAGCGCCTTCGGGAGCATGGGGTTTGTGGCATTCGCCAGATGCGCTTCGCCGTTCAGAAGATAGGAATGGATCGAAGTATGAAACGCCGCTTCCACCTGCCCGGCCGTCCCCGAAAAACTAACCGATGTTCGACTCGGCGGGATCTCAATACCCGAGAATCCCGCGCCCCGCAACCACGCTGCAACGCTCTCAACATCGCCTTGACTAACCCCGAAACGATCCGCATACTGTTCGGGCGTAAGCCACCGATGGTACTCAGCGCTTCCTCGCGTTTGCTGCTGATCCAATAACTGCAGCAGATCGGCATTCTGCGCCGCAGTCATTGCAAACCGGATGCTCATCCGCGGCATCTCGCGCGAGGCCGCAACCTCGCCTTGATCCTGCGCGTACGCGAGCGCCGGCCGCACATTTCCCGCCAAAACAAATGATCCGCTATCTTCTATAGGTCCGCGTACCCGGTTCGTAACTTGGCCAAAAGCAAGGCCCCCCGAAATCGTCACTGCGATCGTAACCCCTGAGACAACGCGCATCGTTCAATCCCCAGTGCGATCACTGATTGATAAATCTCAACGTGTGTAAGAGACCCAATAAGTAGATCGCGGATAGAATGACGCGATTGGAGCTTGATCGCAATAGGCCCTGGAGTCTATCCCGTACCGGTACGAGTCTAAGATTTTTCCGGCAAAAGGACGAAGCTACGCGGCCCGTCAGGCGCGTATCTTCACCGCAAATAACGCGTGATGGGCCAGAATGAACAGCGTGCGATGATCTGCGCCTCCGAAGACGATGTCGATCGGCCGTTCCGGTACATCGATCCGCGCGATCTGCTTACCTGCCGCGTTGTAGACAAAAATTTGTCCGTTCGCAACGTACACATTGCCGTGCCGGTCCACGGCTACGCTCTCGCCGCCACGATCTGCAAATGGCCGCAGATCGCTCAATGTGCCATCGGCGCCCACCGCCGCGCTGTAAGTCGTATCTTCCGACTCGCTGCTCACGTAAACGCGCTCGCCCGGAGCCGCACGGATGAACCCGTAAGTGTCCAGATTGTCGGAGAAGCGCCAGCCGCTCGTCTCTGAGGCCGGCCCTTGCTCGAACACGCGTCCCGCCGGTAGGAATGTGCTGCCGTCAGGCGACACGTATTCCTTCGCTTTTGGAGTCGAGACATCGTGCGCGAACATCTCAGCGAGCGTCGTGTAAATCAGTGTCTTCAAATCGAGCTGGTCCTTGGCTTCGCCATTGTTCCAGTAATTCGCAGGTAGGATCGCTATCGCGCCAGGCCGCCGCCGCGTTTCCTCCGGCGCCAGCACCGTAACTTCATCTTCCGGCGTGCCCGGACGAAATGAATACACCGTGCCGGCCGCCCCCGCGGAAGAGACCACCAGCAGATCGCCCGATCGATCGAACGCCAGGTTCACCGCATCCAGCGGATTATCGCGCTCGATCGTAAGTCCCTCCGCGCTCGACCATCCATAAATGCGCTGCTCATGATGATCGACAAAATAAACCTTCCCGGAAGCATCGACGGCCGCTCCCGAAATGGAAAAGAATCCGTCCTCGAGTTTTTCGACGCGCGATTCCGGCTCAATCACCGCCGAGGCATCGCCAGCCGCGGGCTCCCTCATCTCAGCGGCGATATCGAGCACCGCGAACTCCCGTTCCCGCACCTCCAGATGATGCGTCATGTCCTGAATCGCATTCTCGTAAGGAAATTTACTGACCCGCAGAAATGTGCCGCAACCGTTTTCGTCGCAAATGGCATACCCGCTTTCGGCATTGACGTGAACATTGCGGAAATGGATATTCGCCGCATGGTAAAGACGAACTGCGGCCGGAAATGGCGCTCGAGACCGCGTGACGCGATACGCATGATAGTTCGCCACCATGATGTTGCTCGACCAATCGATCTCGAGCGACAGCGCGTCCGGGCTCTCACCTGCTTCTTCCTCGGTCTGCGGCGCGTTCAGATCCCAGTTCTCAACGTGATCGAATTTGATCTCATTCCGCACGTGGTGTTCATTCGAAAGCTCGTAGACATGGCCAGGGGTCCTGGTATCGGAAACATAAAACCCAGCCTGCGCAAAAGTGTCTGGAGTCCAGATATCCGCGAACGTCCCGCCGCCGCCCTGCGTTACCCAGAGGCTGGGATATTGACCGTCCCACCTCTTGTGCAGATCCGGATCGGCGGTGTGGTTGTTGTTGTACGGATTGGTTCCACTGCCATGTCCGCCCAGAAAGCGCACGTCGTCGATGAGCGAATTTTCTCCCGCCCGCCACAGCACGCCCGTGGCACGAGGATTTGTGCCGCCCGCAAACACCCCGAAGCCGCTCAACATATTCGTGCCGCCCGGAGGAGCCGAAATCACCGCTCGCGGCGCGCCGACGCCCTGATATCCCGGCGTGTCATCGAGAAGGTCGAATTGAGTGAGCGTTGGATGCAGCCCAATCAGTACGCTGTCGGGTTTGAGTGTCAGCGTGTTTCGCACAATATAATGGCCACTCGGGAAATAAAGCACACGATGAGTATCGATGGCTGCTTGGATCGCGCGCGTATCATCGGTTGAGCCATCTCCGGCGACGCCAAGCGTAAGAACATTCACCCAGTCTTGCGTCGGCGGCAAGGGCCGGATCGCGGGCGTAAGCGGCGCCGGCATCGTGCTGAGCGATTCGGCATCATAGATCGTTCCCATTTCGCCCATCGCTCCTTCGCGCGGCACGATCAGCCCGTAATTGAAATTCCTCACACGATACGTTGCGCCTTTACCGGCGATCTTCTTTCCGCTTTCGCGAAATAACGCGAACACCGGAACGTTTTTCAAAACGGCATTCTCGAAGCCGATCTCAGTCAACGGACTCTTTTCGTTGCTGATCGTCACCGCATCCCGCGAGATGTTCTCAAACCGGCTATCCTTCACCCATAGCTCATCCGAAAAATGCGGATCGATATCGATTCCGACCGGCACGTTGCGAAACGTATCGCGAATGAGCGTCAATCCCGCCTCATGTTCGCGGATCGCCGCCTCACGCTGCCCCTCGAAAACGGAATCGATCAGCGTGAACTGCCATGCAGGCGAGGTCTTCTCGGTGAGAATGCCGTAACGGCCGCCATAAAAGTGCAGGTCTTCCGCCTCATTGCCGATTTGCGTCAGCGCCGCCAGCCCGGAGCCGATGTGGAAATCCATATGGCTCAAAAAAGCATGCTGGGCGACGTGAAAACGGATGGCAATTGCGGCCGCGTTCCCATCGGCGATTTCAAAATCGATGTTGCTCATCGCCGAATAGAAGGTGCCCGAATTGGCATCGGCAATCGCATCGTTCGGCGGCACGCTGCCCGGCGGTGGGAACGGAACGCGGCTCGTGCTGCCGCTTGCTCCGGGGCGCGGGCCGGTGAACATCACCATCACGCCTTCGCCTTTCTGAAAACCTGGCGTATTGTCCGCTAGCACGAAAATGGGCCGAGTTCTTCCATACCCGAATACGCGCACGCCCGGCCATACATAAACCGTTCGCGTGAGCCGATACCGTCCGGATGGCACAAACAGAATGCCTTCGCGCGCATGGTTCTCCGCTTTGTCAATGGCGGCTTGAATCGCGCCGCTATCGTCCGCTTTTCCGTTACCGTGCGCCGCGAATTCGGGCCCGGTCAGATAAACCGCTTTCGGATCGTCGAGACGCGTGGTGATGACGGACGCGGCCAAAGCACTCGAAGAGACGCTCGCGATCGAGATCGCGATCAGAACCAAACATCTGTTTCGAAACATTCTGGATGAGCTTGCCGGCTTTAGGCCCTCGATATAAGTTAGCGTGAGCAGAAGAATCCATTACCGCGGTAATCGAGGTATGCCGCTAGCACGATCAAAGGTAACTTCACAAGGGCAGATCTCCGTGCCTGCACAAGTTCGAAAGAAGTTGGGCGTGGGGCCGGGATCCGTACTCGAATGGGAAGAGGAAGGCGGCAAAATCGTGGTGCGACGGGCGGGTGAATATACCTTCGACGATATTCATCGGATTGCATTTCCAGACGGCCCGCCTAAACGGCGGAGCCTTCGCGAGTTGAAGAAGGCACTTGGTGATGCGATCGCGGAGCACTATGCGCGCAGCCGATAGCAACCTCATCATTCGCCTGATTGCAGAAGATAACGCCCAGCAAACCGCGGCAGCCTCAGAGTTGATCGGAAAAGGACTTTGGATTTCAGTACTGCCGTTCGGGACCTTTGACCGAGCGCTAGGAAGGGTGCCGGGAACGCGCAAGCTGTAGCGGCTCACGCACTTGACGCGGTGAGCGCTTCTGTTGCGGCCGGCGCTTTCTTTGCGTGAAGTTCCTGCAGACTCCAGACGCGGATCGGGTCGCGCCGGCGCGAGGCGACCGCTTCGGCCGCGGCTTTGGCGCCGCTGACGGTAGTGATGCAGGGGACACGATACGTAACAGCGTTGCGGCGAATGGTCTGCTCGTCCGGGAAGGAATGGCTGCCGGTTGTCGTATAGATGACCAGGTTGAGCTTGCCGGCTTTGAGGACATCAACCGCATTGGGACGGCCTTCGTTCACTTTAAAAACCGTCTTGGATGAGACCCCGGCAGCACGCAAAGCAGCCGCAGTCCCGCGCGTGGCGAAGATTTCAAACCCGAAGTCGCGGAACTTGCGGGCAACGTCAACCGCAGCTGGCTTGTCGCGATCATTCACGCTGATGAACAGCGCGCCGGAATCCGGGATCGGTGAACCGGCGGCAAGCTGCGCCTTCGCGAACGCCTCCCCGAAACTCTTCCCCACACCCATGACTTCGCCCGTGGAGCGCATTTCGGGGCCAAGCGCAGGGTCGACACCCGGGAACTTGGCGAACGGGAAAACAGGGCTCTTCACGAAGAAGCTGTTGACGGGCAACCGGCCGTTCACGATGCCGTTCGTCAGCTCACTGAATTGGTGAAGCGATTTGCCGAGCATCAATCCGACCGCGATCTTGGGCAGTGGCACGCCGGTTGCTTTACTCACGAACGGCACCGTGCGCGAGGCGCGCGGATTCACTTCGAGCACGTAGACGTTCCCGTTTTGAATCGCGTACTGCACGTTCATCAGACCGATCACGTTCAGAGCGCGAGCGAGCTTTCTCGTGTACTCTTCAATGGTCGCGAGAGTGGATTCCGGTATGGAATAAGCAGGCAGAACGCAGGAGCTGTCTCCGGAATGCACGCCGGCTTCTTCGATATGCTCCATGATGCCGGCGATGAGCACGTTTTCACCGTCGCAGAGCGCGTCGACATCCACTTCGATCGCATCTTCGAGGAATCGGTCAATCAGAACAGGACGCTTCACCGAGAAGCTGCTTGCTTCGTGCATGTAGCGTCGCACCGTTTCTTCGTCGTAGGCGATCACCATGGCCCGGCCGCCGAGCACATAACTCGGCCGCACCAGCACCGGGAACCCGAGACGCCGCGCGACACCGATCGCTTCGTCGAGACTGGTCGCCGAGCCGTGCGCGGGCGCGGGAATTCCGAGTTCATTCAGCAAGGCCCCAAAAAGTTTGCGGTCTTCAGCGAGATCGATGTTTGACGGATCAGTGCCGATGATCGGCAAGCCCGAATTTTTGAGTGGCACCGCGAGATTCAACGGGGTCTGGCCGCCAAACTGGACGATCACTCCATCCGGCTTCTCAACCTCATAAATGTTGAGAACTTCTTCCTGCGTGAGCGGCTCGAAGTAGAGCCTGTCGCTGGTGTCGTAATCGGTCGACACGGTCTCGGGATTGCAGTTGACCATGATCGATTCGATACCGAAATTCTGCAGAGCAAACGACGCATGGCAGCAGCAGTAATCGAACTCAATTCCCTGCCCGATGCGATTGGGTCCGCTGCCCAGAATCATGACCTTTTTGCGATCGCTCGGCGCGGACTCGTCTTCCGATTCGTAACTCGAGTAGAGATAGGGCGTAAAGCTTTCAAATTCGGCGGCGCACGTATCGACGCGATTGAAAACGGCGCGAACTCCGAGCTGCGTGCGCGCTTCGCGCACCTTGAGCGGCTCGGTTCCGATAGCCTCGGCAAGCTGCCGGTCGCCCAGGCCCTCGCGTTTCGCTTTCCGGAACTCGCGCGCCGAGATGGATTCGAGCGCCCGGCTGCGGAACGACTGCTCGAGCAACACTGTTTGCGAGACTTGCTCCAGGAACCAGCGATCGATGCCGGTCATGTCATGGATTTCATCGACCGCGTAGCCGTTCGCAAAGGCGAAGCGGATGTATTCAAGCCGCTCGGGATTTGGCGTGATGAGACGCGTGCGGATGAGGTTGGAATCGAGCGAAGCCGCGCTCGACGACTTGCCCGTTTCGAGGCTACGCAGACCTTTGCCGAGCGCCTGTTTGAAAGTCCGGCCGATCGCCATCACTTCGCCGACGGATTTCATTTGCGTTCCGAGCACGGGCGCGGCGCCGGGGAATTTTTCGAACTGCCAGCGCGGAATTTTGACCACTACGTAATCGATCGTCGGCTCGAAACAGGCCGGTGTGGCGCGCGTGATGTCGTTCTTAATTTCATCAAGGCGATAGCCGACTGCAAGCTTGGCGGCGATTTTCGCGATCGGAAAGCCTGTGGCTTTGGATGCCAGCGCGGAGCTGCGTGAAACACGCGGATTCATCTCGACAATCACCATGCGTCCGTTTTCGGGGTTGATGGCAAACTGCACGTTGGAGCCGCCGGTATCCACGCCGATTTCGTTGAGACAGCGCAGAGCAGCATCGCGCATTACCTGATATTCGCGATCGGTGAGGGTTTGCGCCGGGGCGACGGTGATGGAATCGCCGGTGTGGACGCCCATGGGGTCGAAGTTTTCAATCGAGCACACGATAATGCCGTTGCCCGCGAGATCGCGCATGACTTCAAGCTCGAATTCCTTCCAGCCGAGAACGCTTTCTTCGACCAAGACCTCGTGCACCGGCGAAAGATCGAGCCCTCGCTCGAGGATTTCTTCAAGCTCTTCGCGGTTATAAGCGATGCCGCCGCCAGTCCCTCCCAAAGTGAAACTGGGACGCAGGATGATGGGATAACCCATGCGCTCCGCAAATTCGAGGCCGGAGGCGATGTTGTTCACCAGTTGCGATTGCGTCATGTCGAGCCCGATTTTGCGCATCGCATCCTTGAACAGAAGCCGGTCTTCAGCGCGCTTGATGGAATCGATTTTTGCGCCGATTAATTCGACGCCGTAATCGTCGAGGATGCCGGCTTCGGCGAGCTCGACCGAGAGATTGAGCGCGGTCTGGCCGCCAACGGTTGAGAGCAGCGCGTCGGGGCGCTCTTTGCGGATCACTTCGGCGGCGAATTGTAGGCTGAGCGGCTCGACGTATGTGCGGTCGGCAAGCTCCGGGTCGGTCATGATGGTCGCGGGGTTAGAGTTGATCAGCACAACCTCATAACCTTCCTGTCGCAGAGCCTTGCAGGCTTGCGCGCCGGAGTAATCGAATTCGCAGGCCTGGCCGATGACGATGGGGCCGGAGCCGATGATGAGAATCCGCTTTAAGTCTGTTCTTTTCGGCATCGGCTACTGTTTGCGCTCTCTCATAATGTTGCCGAAATCGTTGAACAGGTACTGCGAATCGTGCGGACCGGGCGCGGCCTCGGGATGATATTGCACGCAGAAAACGGGCTCGCTGCGATGGCGCAGGCCTTCGACCGTTCCATCGTTGAGATTCAGGTGCGTGATTTCGATTTCGGAATCGCGCAACGACTCGGGATCAACGCAGAAGCCATGATTTTGGGAAGTGATCTCGACTTTGCCAGTACCTTTATTGAGCACAGGGTGGTTGGCGCCGTGGTGGCCAAATTTTAGCTTGTAAGTCTTGCCGCCCAGCGCAAGCCCGAGAATCTGATGGCCCAGACAGATGCCGAAAACGGGCACTTTGCCGATCAGCTTCTTGACTTCACGCGACTGACGCTCGAGCGGCTCGGGATCACCGGGGCCGTTGGAGAGAAAGATGCCGTCTGGCGAGAGCGCGAGCACGTCTTCGCTTGAAGTATCGGCGGGAACGACCGTGACGCGCGAGCCGATTTGGACCAGATGGCGCAGGATGTTGCGCTTGATGCCGTAATCGTAAGCCACGACGTGAAACTGCGGCGCAGAGTTGGGCTCAATGCGATCGGAGGCCGATACCGGCTCAACGCCACGCGTCCATTCGTAACTCGATTCGGTGGAAACCCGCGAGACGAGGTTTTGTCCAGCCATGCTGGGAGTGGCGCGGGCGGCGCTAACGAGTTCATCACGGTCGTACTCGCCCACCGCGATGATGCCCCGCATGGCGCCGCGCTCGCGAAGCAGGCGCACGAGCTTGCGCGTGTCCACGTCCGCAATGACGGGAATGCCGTATTGAGCCAGGAAGTGCTCCGCTTTGTCGTCCGCGCGCCAGTTGCTCGCGACCGGCGAAATTTCACGCACCACGAGCCCTTCAATATGCGGCGCGCCGGCTTCGGAATCCTGTTCGTTCGCGCCGTAGTTGCCGATTTGCGGATAAGTAAGGACCACGATTTGGCCGCAGTAGGAGGGATCGGTAAAGATCTCCTGATACCCCGTGATCGCGGTGTTGAAGACCACTTCACCCGCACGGCGGACGGGCGCACCAAAGCTGCTTCCCTCGAAGATCGTTCCGTCTTCCAGGGCGAGGACTGCTTGCTCCAGAGTTGTCTCCTGAGATGGATTTGAGGGATCGGTCTGCGCGGTTACGCAAGGAGGGCCGATCACTTTATTGAATCACGTCTCGCGGAAAATACAAAAGGCTCCTCGGGCCGCTGCGAGCCGAAGAGCCTGTTTGTAGAAGTGCTTTACCGGCGAAGCTTACCTGTGACCGCCGCCGCCGTGGCCGCCGAAGCCACCGCCATGGCCGCCGCCAGCGAAGTGACCGCCACCGCCGAAACCGCCGGCGTGTCCGCCAAAACCGCCACGAGCGAATCCGCCGCTGCGGGCGAATCCGCCAGCTCGGGCGCCCCCATAGGCACGCCCGCCGTACCCATACCCGCGCGCGCCGTACCCATACCCGCGTGCTCCATAACCGTAGCCGCGTGCACCGTATCCATAGCCATGTCCGTATCCATAGCCGCGCCCATAGCCGTAGCCGCGTCCATAATACCCGTGGCCCCAGCCGCCCCAATAACCACCCCAGCCGAATCCGACGTACGGATAGTAGTAGGGATAACCATACGCGTAGTACGGATAGTAGCCACAATATGGCGAATAAGCGTACGGATCGCAAGCATACGGGTAGGCGGGAGCACCATAATAGCCCGGCCCAACCCCTACTCCGAAGCCGATCACTGCGGCATTACCGGGAGCGGGTGCCATCAAGACGAGTGCCAGCGCGATCAGCAGCGCCGGCAACCCCATTCTTTTGAACATTTCGAGTCTCCTTTTTTACCCTTCCCTGCGTATTAGACGCAGTTCGCGAGGTTTTAGGTGCGGTGCCCTTGCGCTGCCACACGGTTCCCGGTTAGCTCGAACCTGAACACGTTCAAAAACTATTTGACAAACCGTCCGGATTACCGCAAACTCTAATTTGAACGTGTTCAGAAATGAGAATTGAACGGCTACGCGCCAAATCAGAAGCGACCGGCACCAAAATCCTCAAAGCCGCGCTCGAATTGTTCCGCAAAGAGGGGTTCGACAATGCCACCATGCGAGACATTGCCGAGCGCGCGGGGGTCGCAACCGGAGCGGCCTACTATTACTATGCCTCCAAAGATGCGATCGTCATGGATTTCTACCAGCGCTCCTGTGACGAGATGCAGCCCAAAATCCAGCAAGCGCTTAAGGGCGCCGAGGGGTTTGAGGCCGGCTTGCGCGAATTGATTGGGGTGAAACTGTCTCATTTCGCGCCCCATCGCGACGTACTGCGCGCCCTACTACGGAACGGCGCCGACGCGAAATACGCACTGTCGCCGTTCAGCTCCGAGACCAGGCGCATCCGCGATATCGATATCGCATGGTTCCAACGCATCGTGACGGATTCGGGCATTCGCATTCCGCAGGATTTGGCACCGTGGCTGCCGCGTGTTCTGTGGTTTTTCCAAATGGGCCTGATTTTTTTCTGGCTGACCGACGATTCGGCTGGCCAGGCGCGCACGGCGAAGCTGCTGCCGCTCGCCTGCAGGACGGTAGCAAGTCTGATTCGGCTCTCCTCGCTTCCGTTGATGAAGCCGCTGCGCAAGCCGGTACTGGAACTCATCGAAATCGCCGCCGGGAGCGCATAACCATGATGACGCGAATACGTGCGCTGCTTGCCGTTGCGGCATTTCTTGGCATCGCAATTGGTTGCGCTTCGTTGGTGAACCGCGGCGTGTACGGTTGGACCCTGTTTGCTGCCATTCCGGTGTCTACAGGCGCGCTGGCGTCTGCCATCGTGCGGCCAAGCAGTGCGGCACGCGCAATAGGCCTCGGGCTGATTACGGGCGCAGTTGGTTGTTGCCTGTTTCTGCTGCTGGGAATAGAAGGCTTGGCCTGTCTGGCGATGGCTATGCCGATCGTTGTTCCGCTTGCTGTGCTTGGGAGCTGGCTGGTATACATCCTCACGCCTCGCGCCGGGAATCAAGCCCGAATTGCAATGGCGCTGCTTCTTCCCGCCAGCCTTTGCTTTGATGTGACCGCCACACCTCCGGTTTTTGCAGTGCGGACCAGCATCGTGGTGAACGCTCCGCCTGCGCGGGTGTGGAAAAACGTCGTGGCCTTCTCCGACATTCCCGCCCCGAAGGCGTGGTTTTTTCGTACCGGCGTCGCATATCCCATCCGGGCGCGAATTGAAGGATCAGGACCCGGGGCTGTGCGCTATTGCGAGTTTTCGACCGGAACGTTCGTTGAGCCGATTGTAATTTGGGACGCGCCGCGGTTGCTGCGTTTCCGCGTCTCGGCGAATCCCGCTCCCATGCAGGAGATTAGCCTGTACGGGGCCATTCATCCACGGCATCTCAACGGCTACTTTGTTTCGAAACGTGGGCAATTTCAGTTGGCTCCTTTGAGCGGTGGCCGGACACTGCTCGAAGGAACAACATGGTATCAGCACGGCTTGTGGCCGGCAGAATACTGGCGCTGGTGGTCGGACGCAATCGTGCACCGCATTCACTTGCGCGTCCTGGAGCACATCCGCGCACTATCGGAACGTGATTAAGAGGAACGCATCGACCTTTCGGCTCTCTTCCGATGGCTCGGAAGAATCGCCGAGCTGCTGCTTGTAAGACGTTACGTGAGATCTCTCCCGTGCGAGCGGACTTAGTAGGTTCAAATAGTCGTAGGAATGTTGAGTCACGCCATTGATTGGATGCAGATGGCCACGACGGTCGTGGAAGCGGTTTTGGTGGTGCGCGTCGTGGCGCTCAAACTGTACCGGATTTACGCCTTTATTACGCTCTATTGCGTCTTGAACGTTCTGTTTGACGGGGTTTCCTGGTACGAAGGATGGCGATCCGAGCCGGCGGCAAACATCTTTGTCTATTCGCTATTCTTCTTCGCGCTGCTTTATCCATTTGTGGCATGGGACGCGGTCGAAGAGAGTAAGGCGCTGCTCGGGAAGGTGAGAAGATTGCAGACGGTCCGCATGGTCTCGGGGCTTTTTCTAACCGGCATCTGCGCGTTACTCATCGCCTTGACGGTGCAGCCCACGGATGCGCAAGGAAACTCGAGCATAGCGCCGTTTATGGGCGTGTTTCTGCTCACCGGAGCAGCATCGGCCGGCGCGGCGTTTCTTTGGTTTCTTTATCGGTTTACGCGCGCGCAGAAGATCGCGATGGCGCACAACACGTTCGTTTGGACCATCTTTTTTATCGTCGCATTCTGTCTGGCGATTCTGGGTTGCCTGGAAACGTTGATTCGGGGGCTCATTCCAGCGCTCGCAGGTGATATTGCCGGAATGGTGTTGTTGACGGCCAACCTGGGGCTGCTCGCTTGGTGTATCGTCTCGCTCAAAGCAGCGCCTTCGGACGTGGCGCACGAGCCCGAAAACGCGACACCGTAGGCCCGCTGTAATCAATCCGTTCACTACAAAATGCGGGGCGCGAACGCTCCGGCATTACTGCCGCAAGTGGCCGTAGATGATGCCGCGCCCGTTCGTACCGATGTAGACACGGCCGTAAATTCTCGGGTCGCCAATCACCAGGTCGAGGTTGCCGTATTCCTGCTGGGGATCCGTCACAGGATTCCACGTTGCGCCGCCGTCATCGGAGCGATAGATGCTAGCGGGATACCCGGCACCGCTCCAGGCAAGGCGGCCGATAAGAAAGACGGATGGCGCGTTGCCGGCCCAGGTTTCCACGTATTCTCCTTGCGCGAGATACAGACCTGGCGGTAAGAAGATTTGAGATGAAGAGGCGCGAATTTACGCCAGCGGCGCTTTTTGGACTTTGCCGCTCCGAATGCAGGAGGTGCAGACGCGAATGCGCTTGCCTGCGCCGTTAACCAGTGCGTGGATCGATTGAAGATTCAAATTCCAGCGGCGCTTGGTCACGTTGTGCGCGTGGCTGATGCGATTTCCAAATTGCGGCCCGCGACCGCAGATTTCACAAACTCTTGCCATAAGAACACACCTGTACTCGGCCGAATGGCTGAGCGGTAAAGCCCTAGTCTAGCAGCCAGGGGCCGCGGAAGCAAGCTGCGGGCGGCACAAACTGAGGCGCGCAGGAAACCAAACAACTTCGAAAAAGCTTCTGTCCCCACTATCAGGATACCGCCCAGAGGGGGGCTTGCAGCAAGGCCCGGGTCATGCCGCATAATCGCGTTCGGAACCACAACTTATGAGAGGAATTCGTGAAATGGACGCGCATGCGGTAGTGATCGCCGGGGCCGGGCCGACCGGAATGATGCTCGCTGGCGAGTTGGCACTGGCGGGAGTTGATGCTGCTATTATCGAGCGGCGCGGAAACCAAAACCTCGAGGGTTTGCGCGCTGGCGGCCTGCACCCACGCACCATCGAGATACTCGATCAGCGGGGAATCGCCGACCGTTTCATTGCGGAAGGGCAGGCGATTCAGTTCGCACCATTCGCCGGAATTACCCTCGACATCAGCGACCTGCCGACTCGCCACAACTACTTTCTCGCGATCTGGCAGACCCACATCGAGCGTCTCCTGGCCGGCTGGGTCGGCGAACTCGGCGTGCCGATCTATCGCGAACGTGAGGTCACGGGTTTCGCACAGGATGATACTGGCGTCGACGTTGCGCTATCAGACGACCGATCATTGCGAGCAAAGTATCTGGTCGGGTGCGACGGCGGGCGCAGCCTGATCCGCAAGAAAGCGGGTATTGACTTTCCAGGCTGGGGTCCGACAATTAGCTACTTGATTGCTGAGCTCGAGACGACCCAAGAGCCCGAGTGGGGCACCCGTCGCATTGAGAAAGGTATCAATGCTATTGCCAAACTCGATGGCGGTAAGCGGGCGCGGGTTGTCTTGCATGAGCACCACTTCCATCGGGGCGATCAGCCGACCCTACAAGATGTCCGCGATGCGCTCATCAGCGTGTACGGAACAGACTATGGCCTCCTCAGCGCCACCTATATCTCCAGGTTTACGGATATGGCCCGCCAGGCAGCGGTTTACGGGGACAAACGAGTGCTCCTCGCGGGCGACGCCGCGCATGTCCATTCCCCGAAGGGTGGACAAGGACTCAACCTCGGTGTCCAGGATGCGGTGAATCTGGGCTGGAAACTCGCCAACGTGGTCCACGGGAGATCGCCGGAGAGCCTGCTCGATACCTACCATGCCGAACGGTATCCTGTAGGTGCCCGCGTGTTGCGCAATACCATGGCTCTAACCGCGCTGGATCGAAGTGAGTATGGCATCCCGGCCCTGCGCGAGACTATGTGCGAACTGATGCGCAGCGACGAAACTCGCAAGCAGTACTTCGCCATGATGTCGGGGTTGGACGTTCACTACGATCTCGGTACGGGACACCCGCTGGTCGGACACCGCATGCCCGATCTCGACCTGACCACTACCAACGGTCTGCGGCGCGTCTTCTCGCTCCTTCACAACGCTCGCCCGGTGCTTCTCAATTTCGGCGAACCTGCCGGCTTTGACATCACTCCGTGGGCGGATCGCGTTCAGTTGATCGGCGCGACCTACGCGGGGCGCATGGGAACTTCCGGTAATCGGGCAGGTTCCTAGTCCTGCCGCCGTGTTGATTCGGCCCGATGGGTATGTGGCTTGGGCGGGAGACAAAGCCCAGCCAGGCCTCGCTGACGCACTAACCACTTGGTTTGGACCGCCTGCTGCAGGTAATTAACCTTCCAACATTCCCGCTCGCCAGCATTAATCGCGTGCAGTGGTCAACATGCGTTGCAGTACTTCGGCCTGGTAGTCGTATGAATTCACACCCGAGCCGTTATAACGCCGAATGGCATACGGCCAGTCGCACGGAATACTCTTCCTTTCAGGTACTCCGCTGTAACTGCCGACGTGATACTGCGTCCTGTCGTAGCTCTCGTCGCAACCCGCATAGAAAACCGTCTTGCCCGCAACAATGTTTACACTGGTCGCCGCGTGCAGGCAAGTTCCGCAAGCTTTCATATACCGCGCATCCGACGCCGGGAACTGGCAAGGCCTTAACGTGCCGCTTCCCGCCTCTGCCATCCGGTCATCTGCCTTATCGATGGGGCCAACTACATAGCTCTTATATTTGTTGAGCAGATCTGAAATGGCTCGGGAGACGTTGCGAATCGGATCTTTTATCTCGTTTTCAATCTCATCAGCCGTGGGCGGATGGTGAAAAAGAGTAAATTGTCCGATTCCGTAGCCGCGCGAGGTAATCGCCGCCGGGTTCGAATGATTGTTGCGATCGAGTCCGACCGTGACGTAGTGATCGCGATTCGACGTCGAGGGTACCTGATAATGCTGCCAATTGCTTTCTTGAAACAGAACCGCCACCAAAAACGAAATCGGAACCGGACACGGCGACATGGTTTGCACTTTGGCAATAGCGTCCTGGTTGTCGCTCGAAGGATTCAGTGAATACGGCAGCTTCGGATACACGGGATCCGCCAACATGCTCGCCATGCAACTTACCAGTCCCTGGTCGACGACACCCGTGAGCGCCGTCACGGAGCTATTGTTGTAATTTCGAATCGAAACCGGCGCTGAACCATCATTCGTCGTGCTCGCCCCGTTGTTGTTCATCAGGTCGTATTGCAGCGCCCTGACCGCGGTCTGAGTTCCGGTTCCGAACACTCCATCGATGGGCCCCTTGCCATACCCTAGGGCCCTCAAATCGGTTTGCAGGCTCTGCACCTGTGCTGAAAACGTCGCGCTTGGGCCGAGAATCAAATCGGCAACGGCATAGACCGGCGTGGACATGTGAAACCTCCGTTCAGAGAATTGTTCGATTGTATGTCAAAAGTACGGTCGCGTGGAAGGCAAAATTCGTCTCGCCATGCTTCATCCTGGTAATAGCGCAGCGCGCGGTTGTCGCCCGCTGTCCCCTTACGTTTAAACCCAGCTTCATGACCACCAACTCCCCCGCTCTGCCGTCCGCGCCATCTGCCCTTCCCCCCGCCACAAAAAACCTCCTGCCCTGGCTGGTCGCTGTCGCGTTCTTCATGGAATCGCTCGATACCACCATCCTGAACACCGCCGTCCCCGCCATCTCGCAGGCCCTCCACGTGCCCGTTTTGAGCATGAAAGCCGTGCTCGCAAGCTACACCTTGAGCCTCGCCATATTCATCCCCATCAGCGGCTGGATGGCGGACCGCTTCGGCACCCGCCGCGTATTCGCCTCCGCGATCGGCGTCTTCACGTTCGGCTCCTTTCTCTGTGGCATCTGCACCAACATCCACTTGCTGGTGTTTTGCCGCATGGTGCAAGGCCTCGGCGGCGCCATGATGGTTCCGGTCGGACGCCTTACCCTTGTTCGCGCCTTCGAAAAATCCGAGCTCGTCCGCACCATGAGCTTCGTCGCCATCCCCGCTCTGGTCGGCCCCATGCTCGGCCCGCTCTCCGGCGGCCTCATCGTCCGTTATCTGCACTGGCGCTATTGCTTTTTTCTGAACATTCCCATCGGCATCATCGGACTCGTTCTGGTTTACATTCACCTGCCCGATTTCAGAGCCGAGGTCAGTCGTCGGCTCGATATCGTGGGCCTCATCCTGTTCGGCTCCGGCATCGGGCTGCTCTCCTATGTGCTCGAAGTATTCGGCGAACACATGTTGAGTGTGCGCGAAATCATTTCCCTACTCGGAATTTCAATCGCGCTGATCGTCGCCTATGGCCTGCACGGTCTTGAATCGAAATTCCCGCTGCTTAACCTCAGTCTGTTCCGCATTCGAACGTTTCGCGTCGCGGTGAGCGGAGGCTTGGTCACGCGCCTCGGCATTGGCGGCGTGCCATTTCTGCTTCCGCTTCTCTATCAGGTAGGGCTCGGCTATACTCCCGTTCAATCGGGCCTGCTGATCATGCCGCAAGCCATCGCCTCCATGACCATGAAAATGATCATGGGCCGCCTTCTCAACCTCTTTGGTTACCGCGGCGTTTTGATCTCGAACACGCTATTGATCGGCTTGCTGCTAGCGCTCTTTGCCACCATCGGGCTGCGCACGCCGGTGTGGTTTATCGTTTTGCTGGCCTTCTTTTATGGAGGTTTCACCTCGCTCCAATACACCAGCATGAACACGCTCGTCTACGCCGATATCAGCGAAACCCAAGCGAGCAACGCCAGCACCATTGCCAGCACCATGCAGCAGATGGCCATCAGCTTCGGCGTAGCCATCGCCGGACTCGCGACAGCTTTCTTCACCCCCAACACGCTGCGTTCGAATCGCCCCATATTCATCCGTGGCATCCACGAAGCCTTCATCGCGCTGGGCGCCTTTACGGTTCTCTCCACCATCGTCTTCGGCAGCCTCAAGAGCACCGACGGCGCTAACGTCAGCCAGCACAAAGCGGTCAATGCCGGCTGAAAAAGCGGTTCGGGCAACAGGCGCTCAAGCTGAACTGCTCGCCCGGTTCTTCAGCTCCGCCAGCATGCGGTGCGAGATGTCCGGCAGTGCTCGACCGGAAAGCTGGTAAGGCAAGCGCTGTCAAGCGAGCAAGGTGCGAATCAGGAATCGAAAAACGCGGGCGAGACGGATGTGGCACGGAAGGATGCGGCCGGCGGCTCTCTCTTTTTCGATGTGTTCGAGCCATTCGGAGTAGCGCATGCGCTGGATGCCGATGGTACGCTCGGCGCGCTGGATGTGATTGGGTTGGTCCATTCGTATTCGGGCGGGACGCCGGACCAGAAGAAGAGATAGCGAGCGACGAATTCAGGCGTTTTGCCAGTGTTTTGCGCGGTTTCGAGGATTTCGCGGTTATTGGGCAGCGAGGCGGTCAGGGTGGCGCCATTCCTGGAGAAGATGTCGATGAACTGGGTCGCGACCACGCCGCAGACGGCGGATTCCTCTTTTTTCTTGGGCAACTCGACCCTGATTTTGGCCATTTGAGTCCGCGCTTTTTCTTCTCGCGCACAGCGGTCCTCGCGGCGCTTGCAGCAGGCTTCGAGATTCGAGAACGCACGCTAAAAGCTGCGCTCATCGGCCGTTTTGTAGCGCGAGAAATTGTTGAAGAGCTGGATGTTTTGCGGTCCACTGCCAGGCGTCGGCGGGCAGGCGAATTTCAATCTGCTGCAGACGTTTCTGGTTACGCTGGAAGAACCAGTGGGCCTTGGTGGTTTCGTAGACGAGCGTGGCGGCGGTGCGGCCGGGCGGGTTGTAACCGGCGTTTTCCTGACTCGCACAACGGGCACCAAGCGCCCTGTACGCTTGCATCCAGCTTTCGACGGTGAATTCGAATTCGGCGGGATCTTCGAAGGGCAGGACGAGGCTTTCGGAGCGGCAGCCGGGTGAGGCGGTTCAGCCTTCCACCGTGCATGCACAACAGGCTCCAAACGCCCTATGCACTCCATAGAGGAGTTGGCTTTTCCTTGCGGTATGCGGGGACCGGTGGAGCGGCCGGGGCCATTTACTTGAGTCGCGCGCAACGGGCGATTCGGAACTTCAGGGCACGAGTGCGCCTCGCCCTGTGCCCTCGATTCCGCGGCTTCATCGCGATTCAGGCAAAGTCCGAGGAAGAGGTTCGTTCGCAGATTCGCTTCTACTGGCGGGATTGAACCGATAGCCAACCGCCCGTGGTCCATGGGCGAACGGCACTGCCGGACTCTAGAAGTGATGCGATGGGCTGCCTACCAGCTATCGGAGCTGTGCAATCGCTGGATTTACACTCTCGACAAACAGGAACTACGAAGTGAAATGGGAAACGGGTCTGTCGCATTCTTTGAGAAGATTGCCATCCGACCAGGTGAACTCGCGGACGCGAATCCGGAGCATTTCTTCATGAAAAACCCGATCTGGCGCCGACCATTCGTTGCGCTGGGTGAGGACAAGCTATTCCTCCCGCTTCCAAGCCTATTCTACGGATTTCCGTTTCAAATCTTTGAGCAGTTTATTGTGGGCAACTCTGCCCTGGAAAAGGCGTATTCCGAAGCACGGTCTTTATTTCTGGAAGAAATGATCGACCGTCATATCGCCAGCGCCATGCCAGGTGGCAGAACTTTTCGGAACGTCATGTGGCGCGATAACGCGTCAGGCAAGCTACATGAAAACGATGTCGTTGCAATACTGGGCAACACGATCTTCCTCTTCGAGGCCAAGTCCGGCAAGCTCGATGACGCGGCCCGCCGGGGCGGCGAGCTTAGTCTCCTCTCGAATTTTAGGAAACTCTTCGTCGAGCCCGGCGAACAGGCGCGCCGCTTGGAAAATTGCATCAACACGAAAGGGAAGGATGCGCGCCTCTGGCTAAAGGACACAGGAGCCTCCATCAGCTTTGATCTCGATACCCCGAAGATTGTTCACAAAATTAGCATCTGTATTGAGCACTTCGCGTCTTTGACCAGCGCCAAACACAACCTGAAGGCATTCGGTGCGGTCCACGACGATGACGCGTGGGCCCCGGTGCTTTCGGTAGGCGAGCTTATGCTTATATGGCGCCATCTCGACACGGAAGTATCCTTTTTTCACTACTTGACGCGCCGCGCGATGCTCGAAGAATTAGTCGATTTTGAGGGAGACGAGCAGGATATCCTCTCCTTGTATCTCATCAAGGGCCTATGCATCGACTCCGAGAATGCGAAAGGGCGGAAGCTCCATTTCCTAGAGATTGATGAAATCGTAAGAACCGAAAAAACGCCTCGCCAAAATAGAAGGGAATTTCGAAGTATACGGAATCCCCCTGTCTGACTATTGGCGGTCAACTGCTGAAGAAATTTACGACGATGAAACGTCGCGCCATTGATTCGATATCATCCAGGTCATTCTGAATCAGGATCCTCGCTCGCTGGTAAGTATTGAGCAAACAGTGCGGGAGTGGAAGAACGGCTCGGGAGAAAGGAGGGATGGAGACATTCTTCTTTCCAGATTTAAGATCGGCAAACGCGTTTTTGTTCTCGCATATCACTTGTCGACGTATCCGATGGACGGAACAGAATGGACGAAAAGGTCGCGAACCATCGCGCGCGATGCCGCGGGGTCGATACTCGGAGCGTCGGATTGCGCCGTCCTATTGCGCATCAAAAAATCCAAGGAACGGACCTACGATGGACTGAGTTTTCATCGTCTCGTCTCCGTGCCCAATCCTTGACCAGACGGACGCTGGGTTCGTTACAAATCAATGCTGGCGCGGATGTGAAGGCATGCCGCGCGCACTAGCGCGGGCAACCGGGTTATTGGCGACAGCAAACCCGACGATCGAAAAGTACCTGATTAACGATCACCACTCGTCAACTCCGCTGCGCGCGATCCGCAAGCGAGCGGACGGCCATGTCGCTCGTTCACAATCCGTTCGTTGTGCCAGCGCCCGGCGCCCTCGAAGGGGCGACTCGACCTATCGCGGGCTTTGCTTCCCTTTGCATTGCAAGCCACTGTATGCACAGGCATTCCGGGGTCGGTGACAGATTACTCCCCATGAACGCCGTTGCGTTCATATGCCTTTAGCCATCCGTTGGGCGCGCTGCCGCGCACAGGCACTGCTGCAAGGGGCGGGGAGCCTTGAGCTTTCGTTCCCAAAGGGCGCAATACGTTTCGTGTTGAGGGAGTATTACATTGACTGCAGCCTCAGTCTTTGATCGTATAATGTTGGCCGCCGCGAATCAGTCGGAAGACGAGAGCTCACTGAGGCGAGCGGCGCGAAGACCCTGTATGGCTCTGGTTGTTTTCTTGCGAGGCATCAATGTTGGAGGACATAGGACGTTTCGCCCGAGCGTGCTCGCTCAAGAACTCAGCGCCTATGATGTTGTGAGTGTCGGCGCTACCGGCACACTTATTGTTCGAAAACCTGGGGCGCGCGCGAAGTTCGTTGCGGAGCTGCGCCGAAACCTGCCATTTCCAGCGATAGTTGCGGTCTGCCACTGTAGTGATCTTGTCCAATTGGAAACGCAAAACCCGTTTGGAACCGAGCCACTCACTTCGGACGTCGTTCGATTCGTAAGCGTACTGTCGAAGCCTGGTCGCGACAAGGTTTCCCTTCCGATCACCATTCCGCAAACTGGAAGGTGGTTTGTACGAGTCATTGGGGCGAGGAATCGATTCGTTTTTGGAGTATACCGCCGACAGATGAAGACGATCGGCTATCTTGGCCAGATCGACGAAGTTTTCGGTGCGCCGGCCACAACGCGCAGTTGGAACACTATACTTACCGTGCTGCGGATTTTAGAAAACCCAGCCCACGAATGATCGCGCCACGCCTAAGTTGAGCTGCTCGCCCGGTTCTTCAGCTCCGCCAGCATGCGATCCACCTGGTCTGATTTCTCGAGCGCCACAAACCGCTCGTCCGCACTCGGCTGCCCTGCTTCCCGCTGGCCCTGCCCCAGCGCCTCCGCTTCGTCTATCTTCCAGGTCAATCGATCAAAGGTCGCGTCGCACTCCAGCTCTTTCATCGCAGCCGTCCCCGATCGCGCCGCCAGCCGCGCCCGCCGGTGCTGCGCGATCAGCAGGTCCGTTTTCGTTCGCGTCTCGGTCATCTTCTGCTCCAGCCGGTGCAGCGCATCGCGCAACGTCTGCACCTGGTGCGATTGGTCCTCGATCTGCTGCGAAAAGTTCTTCGCCGCGTTCTCGTAGGTAATCGACCGCTCCAGGGCAATCCGCGCCAGGTCCTCTTCATTCTTCGTCACCGCCAGCTCCGCTTTCCGCAGCCACTCTTTCTGCGCGTCCAGATTCTCCTGCTGCTTTTTTTCGAGCAGGTGCTGGCCGGCAATCGCAATCGCCACCTGCGTCTTCACCTGCATGAACTGGTTTTGCATGTCCAAAAGCAGCTGCTTGAGCAGCTTCTCCGGATCTTCCGCTTTATCGACCAAATCATTCACATTGGCCTTGATAAGTGTTGTTACTCGATCCAATAAAGGCATCACTTACTCTCCTTAATAACTCGTCGTTAACTCGACTTACTTCCCGAACCGCCGTTCGGTTTTGGTTCTCCGCCCGTCCGGTCGCTAATCCCACGCACCTTGCCCAGCAAATCCGACATCTGCATGCCCGAAAGCGTCTCGAACAGCGCCGGAATCTGCGCCGCCATCTTCGTCAAATCGCCCGTGATCTTATGCATTCCGGCTGCATCTCCATCGCCCGTCGAAATGATGGTGATCTTATCCACGTTCGCGAGCGGCGCCGACAGCGCCCGCACTACCTCCGGCAGCCCCGTGATCAATTTGTCCACCACCGCCGCCTGGTTCCACTCCTGGTAAGCTTCCGCCTTCACGTTCATGGCCTTGGCTTCCGCTTCGCCTTTTCTCAGAATGATGTCGGCATCCGCCTCGCCCTGCATCCGCGTTGCCGCCGCCGAGCCTTCCGCTTCAATCGTCATCTTGCGCCGCGCCGCTTCGGCTAGCATTTCGATCCGCTGGCGCTCAATCTCGGCATTCTTCAGCACCGTCGCAATCAGCTCCTTCTCATGCCTCAGAATCTCCGCCTCCTGCACCTTCACTTCCTGCTCTTTCTCGATCTGGCGCACCTTCACCGCTTCCGCAATCACCTGCTGCTGCATCACGTTCGATTGAATGTCGTAGGCTTTGTCCGCCTGTGCCTGCTGCCGCTTGATGCCCTCGACATACTGCGCCTTCTTGATCTCCAAATCCCGCTGCGCCTCCGCCTGCGCCGCCAGCGACAACGCCTCGGCCAGCACCCGCGCCTGGTCCGCTTCCGCTTTCGCCACCGCCGCCGCCCGCAGCGCGTCCGCCCTCCGGATAGCCGTGTCCCGCTCCGCTTCGGCCGACGCTACGTCCGCATCGCGCTTAATGCGCGCAATATCCGGACGTCCCATGTTGGTGATGTATTCGTTCTTATCTCGAACTTCTTTGATCGTGAACGACACCACTTCAAGCCCCATCTTGCTCATGTCGTCGGCACACGTGCCGCGCATGCGATCGCCCACCATTTCGGGCTCCTTGACGATCTGCTCCACCGAAAGCTGCCCGATGATGCCGCGCAAATGTCCCTCCATCACCAGCCGGATCAGCCCCTCGCGCGCCACGTCCGTCTTGGTCAGGAACTGCTCGGCCGCCGTCTGAATGGACTCCGGATCGCTCTTCACCTTGATCTGCGCCACTGCTTCCACCGTCACCGCCACTCCCTGCTTCGTGTACAAATCCTGCTGCGGCGCCACGTCGAAGGACATTAACTGCAGCGATAGTTGCCGGAAATTTTCCACCATCGGAAAAATCACCGTGCCTCTTCCCTTCACGATGCGCGTGCCGCGCAATCCGTAGACGATCAGCGCCTCGTGCGGCCCCGCCTTGCGATACAGCGTCGCCATCGCCATCATCAGGACCAGCAGCGTCAACACCACCACTGCCGCGATAAACACCACCTCGTTTGACATATTTCCTCCTTACGCGCCTCTTCGCGTCATCGCTTCCCAGGTCTTCACATACGCAATCCCGCGTTCATAACGCATAACGACCACTTCTTCGCCCCGCTTGATCTCCGCGCGATCCTCGCTGCGCGCCGGAATCGCCTTGCGCGCGCCATCGCGGACAAAAATAATCTCGCCCGTGCCCTCCGCCCGAATTCCGCACGATACCTGCCCGAGCACTCCCACCATCTGGTAATCCGCCGGATCGAGCGGCTGCTCGCGCGATTGCAAAAAATGCAAAAACGCCGCCAGTATCCATGCACCCACCGCGCCTACCGCCAGCGCCAGTACCGTGTCCAGCCAAAACGCCAGGCCCGAATGCCGCGTCAGCAGATAGCCCACTCCGCCAAACCACGCCATAAAAACCGCCGCGCAACTCGGATTCGCGATGCTGCCGAACCAGCTCACGTTCATCGCCGAGCCGCGCGCAACCTTCGCCCCTCCAGCCGCGGGCCCAACGTGACCATGTGCTGCCGCGCCCTGCCCTGCATGGCCAATATGCGCTGCATGTCCGATATGCCCAACATGGCCCGTTACATGCCCATGCCCCAAATGCATCCCGCCCGCCAGCAGAGACGCCACCGCCCACAAGCTCCCCACCGCAAAACACAGCAGAAAAATGTCAGGCCAGCTCATGTTGCGTCGCCTCCTTCGAACGCAAAACCTCCCACAAACGTTCCACCAATTGCGGCGTCTCCAAAATCGCGCTCAGCAGCAGCACGCATTTGCGCGTATCATCGTGGCGCGCCAGTTTCAGCAGCGCCTCCGAAAGCGGCCCGTCAGTCCGGAACTTCTCCGCGCCGTCGATCAGCCACAAGTCGAGCTTGTCCTCCTGCTGCGCAAAATCCGTAATCAGCTCCGTCTGGAATCCTTCCGGGTCGTCCACCAGGTAGCCCGGATGCACACGGAAAAACTTCGCCAACAGCAGCCGCGACGTATTCGTCAGGTGCTTCCGCCGTCCGCCCTCGAGCTGCGACAAATACGGCTGACTGATTGTCCTATTGAGCTCCCTCCGAATCGCCTCCACGACCTCTTTTTGCGTCATCTCCCGCCCCAGGCCGCGAAGCTGCCCTTCCACCACGCGCAAGTACCGGATTTTCTCGGCTACGGTCATATAGCAATCTGCTAATGGTATATCACAAATTGCAATACACGTCAATACCCCTTCCGCCCTTACCCCGGTACCCACCCGTTTGCAGTTCTGCCACGCAGAACCCACTGATCGCCGATCAGGCGTTGTGCGCTAATGAAAACCCTTGTAACCTAACAAGTTGCCGGTGCGCCTTTCCAATCGTTGGGGCCGACAGATCCCGGCACGACGCCGGTATGCTTGTCGAGCAGGAGCTGATAGAAAGAGCGCGCGGAGGCGATGCCCCTGCGTTTAACCAGTTGGTTCTTGCCTACCGCAAGCGCATCCTAGGCACCATTTCGCGGCTCATCGGCCGTCCGGAAGACGTCGAGGATGTCGCACAGGAGGTATTCGTCCGGTTGTATTATTCTCTCGACCAGCTCCGGACCCCGGAGGTCTTCGAGCCCTGGCTCTACCGGCTGACCGTGAACGCCTGCTACGACTATCTCCGCCGCGCGCGACGCCGGGGCGAGTCCCGCATGGCCGACTTGAGCGAGCAGCAGGTCATGCTCGCCGATGCCCTCGCCGGCGGCCGCCAGCAGGCCGATGAGAATCAGAAAGGCAAGGTCCGCGAATTTGTCGACGCCCTGTTCCGCCATGTGTCGGAAGACGACCGCCTGTTGCTTACGTTGAAAGAGGTCGAAGGGCTCTCGCTCAAGGAGCTGGAGCAGATTTATAAGGTGAACGAAAACGCCCTGAAAGTACGGTTGTTTCGCGCCCGGCAACGCGTGCTCAAGGCCTACAAAACCGCGCTCGCGGATGGTAAATTATAGGCAATCGCGTGGGGAGCAAGGAAAGTGCTTGAGGTGAGTATGAGTGAGGACGATTCGAGCTTAAATCATCTGTTCGACGCGTATCGGGACGCTTGCCCCGATGTGGAGCCTCGCGCCCAGTTCATGCCCGAGCTGTGGCAGAAGATCGAAGCCCGCCGCAGTTTCTGGTTCGTGTTCCAGCGCGACTTGAGCGCCATGGTTACCGCCTCCGCCGCCGTGTGTCTGCTTCTGCTGGTCCTGAATATCATCGGCATCAGCGCGTCGAACTCTCATGTCTTCGCTACTACCTATATGGACGCTCTCATGGCCGACCACGCAGCAGAGGTCACCGATTACACCGAAGCCATTCGCGTCAACCCCGGCCCTGACGAGTCCGGCCAGCGCTAAAGGTTTAACGGCGTCCCATGAGAAAACGGAACCAATGGGCTGCGGCCTTGCTGGCCCTCCTGCTTTTTGCCAGCGGCATCCTCGTCGGCGCGCTCGCCCACCGTTACTACGCCGCCACAACCGTCAGCGCCAACGTTCGGAATGCCGAAGATTTCCGCCATCGCTACGTCGAAGAAATGCAATCGCGCCTGCACCTCACTCCTGCTCAGCTCAACCAGCTGCAAACCATCCTCGACGACACCAAGACCAAATTTAAAGCCGTCCGCGATGCCTATCGTCCACAAATGATGAAGATCCGGGACGAGCAGGTCGCACGCGTCAAATCCATCCTCACGCCCCAGCAGATTCCCGCATACGAGCAGTTGATCGCTGAGCACCAGCAGCGAGGCCGCGATCAGGACCATCACGAACACAAATCTTCTAAGTAAGCGGAAAGGGCGCGGATGCGCGCCGCCAGACAGCAAAGGAACTCACTAGCTCTTTGGGCGTGCGGTTGACATCGCGCCGTTTGCGCGTTCCTCAAGGGCTTCACTGCCGCGGGTACGGGAAAATTTTCAAAATCTCCTCATACAGCTCGCAATCCCACGGATTATGCTTCTCGATCAGCTTCCGCAGCTCCCCCAAGCGCACAGCCGGTTTGGGGCTTGGTGCGCGATCACTTGTGGCATCAGCGCTCTCCATCCCGCCCGGCCCCACGTTCACTAGCTGCAATTTCGGCCTCGCGCTCCAACCGAATCGCTGACTGAGCGCTTCGTACGCCTGCCCCGAAAACTCCTGGTGCCCGATAAATGTGAATCCGGTCCGCACATAATACAGCGCCTTGCGATACAGTTCCTGGTTCACTCGGCCCGCCGGAAACTCCCGCTCATCCACGCCCGCAAAATGCCTCACCAGCAGGTTGTCGAAATGCACATGCGGTTTGCTCTCCAGCAGTTCCTCCAGCGTCAGCACCCTGTTCCCCTTCATCACCAACCCCGGTTCTGTGTGCCGCAAAAACGCATAGTGCGACCGCATGCGAGCCGCCGGTTCCCGCACAATCGTCACATATAGCGATTCCTGCGGCAAAAAGTCGTGCAGCCCGTATTGAAAGTGTCCAATGATAAATCGCAGGTTCCGTCGCTGCTCGAGCGGGAGCTTGCGCAAATCATAGGTTAGAAATCCCGGCGCCGTTCCATATAAATACCCAATCTGCGATTCGCGATAATTCGCCGCAATCGCTTCCCGGAACGCAATCCCCGCCGTCTTCGGAATGTGCATGAACAGCACCGCCGGCTCGCAATCTCTTGCGCGCGCAGGAATCAGCGCCTGCTGTGGGCAATTCTTGAGCACTTGGCCATCTCCTACCACAGCCTCAATCAGCGCTTCCTTATCCGCCGCCACCCGTCCACTCAGGTCCACATAAAAACCATGCTGTCCCGATGACTGCAAACGGGTCTCTATGTCCGGCCTGTAGTAAACTGCCGCCGCTTCCGCCGCTGGCCGATGGTCCACCAGAATGGTCACCACCACCGGCCTCAAGGGATTGTCCGCGTCGATGGCCCAGCCGTAAGCCTCGCCATCCACTACTCCATCCAGTTGCCCGTGTATACCCAATGGCGGCTTCTTCTGGCTGCGAATCCGGCCCGAAATGCGCCGCTCTGCGAAATGCGTAAACGCCGCCAGCACTCCCAGCTCGATGGCGACGCGCAACGTCCCGCGGTCCATGTTCAACTCGAAGCTCGGCGGAATGAAAAAGTAATCGAGCGCCAACACGCCTAGCGCCGCGCTCAACAGGCCCGCTGTAAATCCGAATACCGCCGTGCAGATCACCACCGCAGCCGAAAAAATCAGCGTCGCCGCCGATTGAAACAGCGCTTGCGCAGCCGCACTCATCGCCGCCGCAACCGCGATGCAGCCTGCGGCAAACAGGTACGCCATTTTGCCGCGGCGCAGCGGCGCCAATTGATCCAAAATCCAGTTCAGGTTCACGTCAGATATCGCCGCCAGACTCCTCTGGCCCGGCAATCTACCCCATGTTCGAGCCTCGTGGCTCGTCCCTTGCCCTATCTGATTCAGCGCCCGATCGAAGCGCCCGGAATCTCGTAATGAAATCGATTATAGTGCGCGTCCGCCGCCGCTCGCCGGCAGTATCCTGACCCTGAGTTGCATCGTCCATACGATCGGAACTTCTTCAGCTAATACAGGAGCTACCCTGGAAACGCCTGTTCGAGCGCGAGGTTAACGAAGACGGCCATGAATATACGGAATCACGGAACTGTCCTGATCACTGGAGCATCGGCCGGCATCGGGCGCGAACTCGCATTTGAGTTTGCTCCCCGTGCCAAAACGCTCGTCTTGGTGGCTCGACGGCTGGACCGGCTTGAGAAATTGCGCGACGAATTGTTAGAACGTCACTCGCAGTTGAAGGTAGTCGCGCTAGGGGCGGATTTGTCGGACGAGGGCGGCATTAGCCTTTTGCTCGGGACAGTAGCCGAGCAGGCGGGCAACGTGGATGTCCTAGTAAACAACGCGGGATTGGGAGATTCAGTGTTGTTCGACCGGTCAGATTGGACGCGGACTCGCCAACTCTTGCGCACGAACATATTGGCAGTCGCTCAGCTTACCTCTGCGCTAGTGCCAGGTATGGTGGAGCGCCGTCGCGGTGGAGTGCTCAATATCGGATCGGGCGCGGGGCTCACCGTAATGCCAAACGCGGCCGCTTATGTAGCGAGCAAGCATTTTGTCGCCGGATTCAGTGAAGCGCTCCGCGCCGACCTTTGTGGGACAGGCGTAACCGTAACACAAGTGTGCCCGGGTCCGGTGGACAGCGAGTTTGATCAAGTGGCTGGATCCGTAGGCGGCATGGCCGGCGCACCCCCAAAGTTTTTCCGAATCAGTGCCGCACAGTGTGCGCGAGACGCTCTGGCTGGATTTGAACGAGGCGACGCAATAGTGTTTCCAGGCCGCGCCTATCGCTTTGCGATGAGGCTTCTGCCATTCATACCCGCGGGTATGCGGCGCAAGCAGGCCGCCAAGACCGCGGTTCGATTGCGAAACACCCGCACGGCCTGACACCAGTTTTTTCTAATGTCACTCTTGTGCCATTATGGCACTTGTGTGACAATAGAGCTTAGAATGAGTGCGGGCGAAGAACAAGGCAGATTCCGGCAACGCGCGCGCACTCGTGTTCTTCTTGTGAAGACCGCGGCCGAGCTGATGCAGAGCGGCGAAATACCCACTGTGGCAGCCGTCGCCGAAGCGGCACAAATTTCTAGACGCACCGCCTACCGATACTTTCCTTCGCAGGACCAATTATTGGCTGAGGCTGCCATCAAGAGCGCCCAGCCACTGGTATCGAATACTGAATTCCCAGAAGACCTGACCGCGCGCATCCGGCTTTTGGTCGAAACGGTGCAGCGATTTGTCTATGAAAATCAGGGCGCTTGCCGAACGATTGTCCGCCTCACTGCCGAGCGCGTTCTAGATCACAACGCCGCCGCTGAGGACTCCCTACCGTTGAGGACCAACCGGGTTGAATGGATCAGGACCGCGCTCGCACCAGCGAAAAAACGGCTTGGAGGAAAACAGTTCGAACGGCTTGTCTCAGCCCTTTGCTTGTGCGTTGGTATCGAGTCTGTAATGGCATTGACGAATTTGCGTGGGCTACCTCAGAAAGAAGCCACGCGCGTTTCTGTCTGGGCTGCGGAGACTCTAGTCGCGGGCGCATTGAAACAGGCCGGGCAAAGGCTTCGGTCAGGGGCCGCAAAAGCGAAGAAGAATCATGAATCGCCGATCGTTTTCTAATCTCGTTGCACTGGCATTATTGAACCGAAAATCCGGAGTTGCTTTATTAGGAGGACATACAACCATGAATACTGTGACAGCTTCCACAAGTCAGCCACTAATCGTCAGAACCCAGGATGTCGCCGGGTTCAGTCAAGGGTTAGGAGAAGTGCGAATTCTGATCGACGGCGCCAAGTCGCAGAACGAGTGGTGGCTCCTCCACGCTGAAGAATTTCCTGGGTTCATGACCACACTCCACTTCCATCACGATATGGACGAATACGTCTACGTGCTCGACGGCGTTCTCTCCGTTTTCACGTGTGGCCAGTGGCAGGATCTGACTCCGGGCACATTTGCTTTACTTCCCAAAGGTATTCCTCATGCACAGGGAAACACTTCCTCATCGCCGGTTCGCTTCCTTGGAGGAGGCACTCCTGCTGGATTCGAACGCATGTTTCCGGAGCTGGATAAATTGGCTAAGCGTATCCCGGCGAATACTCCTGAATTCGGCAAAGAAGTCGCCAAGCTTTTGAGCCAATATGCGACAACCATCGTCGGGCCCCCGCCTCATCGACACTAAGGTGCGATCCGTCAAAAAAACTGAATTTACCGAGACATAACATGGCAGCCGTTACCTTGATTAATTCTTTCGAAGTCCCCACCGGACGTGAGGATCAGTTCCTGCAATTTTGGAAACAGGTCAATGCTTATATGCAGAAGAAACCCGGCTATTTAGGCCATAAACTTCACCGTGCCATCACGCCTGACGCTCCGTTCCGTTTCGTTAACGTTGCACGATGGTCATCCATGGCGCATTATCAGGCCGCGCATGACGCCGGTTTTCGCGAACTCGTAAAACAACCGGCGGGGTCCGCGTTTCGAGCCGCATCCAATTCTTTATGAAGTCGTCCATGAAGCGCAGGCGGAGACCGGCCCCACTGGGTCATAGCTGATTTCAGTCCAATCAAGCCCGTTTACGGCCGGATGCCTCGCGCGCTCGTTCGAATTCGGTAAATGCTCGTGCTCGCCATGATGTATAGCGTCGATCCATCTGCGTCACCCCACGCCAGATTTCCCACTTTCTCCGGCATGCGAATCGTGCCCAAGTGCGTTCCATCCGCCGAAAAGATCCATACCCCGCCCGGCCCCGCGCTATATAGGTTGCCATTGCGGTCCACTTTCATCCCGTCCGGCGCGCCCGGCGCAGTATCGGACGTCGCATCGAAAAACAATTTGCCCTCGCCCAGCGTTCCGTCCGCCTTCACCGGATACTTCATCCAAATCTTCTTCGGCTCGGAGTTATTCACGTACAGGTATGTCTCATCCGGCGAGAATGCAATCCCATTCGGCCGCGGCAAATCCTTCACCAGCAGTTCGAGCGCTCCTACATCCGGCGCCGCGCCCGCCTTCTGCTCGATGGCATGCGGTATCCGATACACGCCGTTAAATGATAATTGCTTCTCCGGGTCGTGATCGCTCTGTGTGCGAAACCCATAGGGCGGGTCCGTGAAATAGAGCGAACCGTCGGATTTATATACCAAATCGTTCGGGCTATTCAGCCGCTTGCCCTGATAGCTCTCCGCCAGCATCGTCACCTGCCCATGCGGGTCCATCGTCTCCAGCCGCCATACATCCCTCTGCGCATGCCCGGCCACCGTCAGCCGCCCGCGCTCATCGAGCGTCATTCCATTCGACCCCGGCTCCGGTCCGCCATAAGGCTTCGACCCCTTGTATCCGCTCGGCTGCATCCAGATGCTCACGCCATCGCCCGGCGTCCACTTGCGGATGCTGTTGCTCGGAATCTCCGCAAACAGCAGATACCCGGCATGAATCCACACCGGCCCTTCGGTCCACTTGAACCCCGTCGCGATGCGCTCGATCTTCGCCTCCGCCGGCAGCAGCGCATCGATCCGCCGGTCGAGCCGTTGAATACTCCCGCCGCCGCCCTCCTGCCCAATCGCCCAAAACCCCGCGCTGCAAACCACCAGCCCCGCCGTCAGAATCGCTCTGTTCATCACGGCTGGATTGTATAACGTTGCGGCGTTCGCCATCTGCGCGCCCTACAACTGAAGCGTTTTCCGCTGTGCCCCTGAAACTCTTCCTCTCGCACGCGAGCCCCGATAAACCATTCGTCCAGACGGTCAAAGATTTTCTCGAGCAGGGCCGCGACATCGAATGCTGGCTCGATCGATTCGAAATCGGCTTCGGCCAGAACATCGTCTCGCGCATCAATGACGGGCTCGCCAAATCAGATTTCGTCCTGCTATTCCTGTCCCGCGCGTCGATGCCGACAGCTCAAAACCGAATTGCTCCCCACCAGGTCCGCAAGCACCCCACCCACTCCGACCACCCCACCGCCTCACTGCCCCACTTCATCGGCCGCGAGTCCGAGCTGGCCCAATTGAAACATCGGCTCAGCCAGGGTCTTTAGTCCCCATCATCGGCATGCCCGGCATCGGAAAGACCTTTCTCGCCCGCGATTTTATCCGCTATGGCCCTGCACAAGAAACCGTTCGTTCGGTAAAACGCCCCAACTGCCACCTGCGCCCCGCCATCACAACCGAACTTCAAAAATTTTCCCCGCCTGAAATCAACCACATCCCGCCGATTCGCACCCAACCGGCCACTTCCCTCCCTCACAATCGTGCGCGGAGCTACCAACAAAATGCACGACGATTCCAATCCCGCGCCGCGCGAAAAAAACTCTCACCACTCCACCGGCCCCACCAGCCCCGAAGGAAAGGCTCGCTCTTCCCTCAACCGCCTCGATCACGGCTGCCGCTCCGAGCAACTCATCCTCCCCAGCGAAGATCCCGCCGAATTTGAATTCACCGTCAATGGCTGGCTCGCAGCCTACGATCCGCAAGACGCCGTGGCCCGAACTCTCATTCACGAAACGGCCAAGGCCCACTGGTTCCTCAAGCGCAACGAAAAACGCCTGCATCAAATCGAATCCCGCCTCCCCGGGGACGCCTGGCAGTGGACCGACGAAAATCTCAGGCTGTTCACCAACTTCTCTCGCTACAAAACCACCGCCGAGCGCGCCTTCTTTCGCTGGTACAAAGCCCTCGAAGCGCATTTCGACCGCGATTTCCAGCGCCAGGAGCTCGCCGATCGAGCCCGCGCCCGCGCCGGCGCCCTCAACATTCAATGGCTCAATAAACGCGAGGAAAACGCCGCAGCCGACCTCAAAATCGACCAGTTCGTCCACATTTTAGGCGACGATCAGGTCTGCGCCACCAGCCTCGCCCCCACAAACGCCCGCATCCAGGAACTCGTCGCCGAACGTCCCGAGCCGCCCAAGATCATCACTCGCTACCTCGACTTTCGCAACGGCGTCCCGGCCGCCTACGATTGGATCGCTCCCAACCTCATCCAGCGCGATTTCCCCGCCATCGGCATCCAACGCATGCTCTATTCCGACTGGCTCCGCATCGTCGAAGGTGAGCAATCCAGCGGCTCCGGCCACATCGGCCCCGCGCCGTCTACCGAATTCCTCAGCTTCCCTCCCGAGATCCCCGCTTGACACTTTCCTTATTTGCGATATAGTGCAAAAAGCTTCAGCTTTCAATAGGTTTCGGCGGCGCATTGGCACTGGCGTTAACCCGGAGGCCAATTCCTGCCCGAGGGAGATTATCGTGACTTCTGCTATCAAGCGCGCGTCCGTCGCGCTTTTCTTTCTATTCGCCGCCTGCGCGTGGGCGCAGCAAGGCTCAATTACCGGCACTGTCAAGGACGCAAGCGGCGGCGCAGTTCCTAGCGCTACCGTCACCATCACCGAAATCGAGCAGGGCTTCGTTCGCACCACCACCACCAATGCGACCGGCGATTATCTCGTCAGCGGCCTTCCCGCCGGCCACTACAACATCAACATCACCGCGCAGGGATTCGAAAAGTACCTGGTCAAGGATCTCGTGCTCCGCGTCTCTGATAAGGCGCGCGCCGATGCCAGCCTAAAAGTCGGGCAGGTAAGCACGGAGCTCACTGTCGCCGGCTCCAATGTCGCCCAGGTTCAGACCGAGAGCTCCGAGCTGTCAGGCGTCATCACCAATAAGCAAATTGGTCAGCTCGTTTTGAACGGCCGTAACTTCACTCAGTTAATCACGCTCGTTCCTGGCGTAAGTAACCAGACCGGCCAGGATGAAGGCGCCGTCGGCGTCTACGGCAGCGTCGCTTACAGCGTGAACGGCGGCCGGACCGAATACAACAATTGGGAGCTCGACGGCGGCGACAACATGGATAACGGGAGTAACGGCACCTTAAACACTTATCCCAATGTCGACGCCATTGCCGAAGTCAAAGTCCTTACTTCGAATTACGGCGCGCAATATGGGCGCAACGGGTCCGCCACCATCGAAACCATCACTAAGTCGGGCACTCGCGACTTTCACGGCGACTTATTCGAATTCCTGAGAAATGACGATTTCAACGCTCGAAACTTCTTCGACACGACTCGTCCCGAATATAAGAAGAACGATTTCGGTTACACCATCGGGGGTCCCGTTTTCATCCCCAACCACTACAACCGCAGTCGCGACAAAACATTCTTCTTCTTTTCCGAAGAGTGGCGCAGAAACCGTACGCCCGTCACTTACAACCAGCAGGTCCCTTCGAATGAAGAGCGCTCGGGCAATTTCTCCGATGTCTGTCCCGTCGCCGGAAGCCCCGTCGATACCACTGGTTTTCCGAATTGTCCCGTCAATCCCTCGACCGGCGGCTATTTCTCGGGCAACCAGGTCCCCGTCACCCCTCAAGCCCAGGCCATGCTGCCCTTAATCTCTGCCCCGACCGTCGGCTCTGGGGCGAATTCCCTCTTCGAGTACGATTACATTACACCCGAAAGCTACCGCGAAGAACTGGCTCGCGTAGACCAGAATTTCGGCGATAAACTCCGCTTCTTTTACCGCTTCATTCACGATTCCTGGAGCACCGTCAGCAACGGTCCCCTTTGGGCCGGTAGCTCGTTCCCGACCGTCAACACCAATTTCGTTGGTCCGGGCGTCAGTATGGTTGCCAACCTGACCGCCAGCCTTTCGCCGACGTTACTGAACGAGTTTGTGTTCAGTTACACGACGGATCACATCTTCCTGACCGCGATCGGACCCGCGCAGCGCCCCAGTGATTTCAACATGCCGGGCATCTTCGATAATGGATTCCGTGGCCTGCTGCCGAACGTCACCATTTCCGATACCGCCGAGTATGGCGGCGGCTTCTCTGCCCAAACGGGCTACTTCCCTTGGAATAATGCGAATCCCACTTTCACGTACAAAGACAACGTAACTAAAATCTGGGGCGCACATAACCTCTATTTCGGTGCTTACTTTGTCGCCGGGCAGAAAAACGAGGATAACTCGCCCGACGTGCAAGGCAGCTTGAATTTCGACGGCACCAATAGCGCCGTCAGTACGGGAAATGGTTTCGCTGACTTTCTGCTTGGCCGGATCGCTTCCTTCGACCAAACCAACCAGATAGCGAAGTACTACAACCGCTACAAAATTCTGGAGCCTTATCTCCAGGATGACTGGCACGTCTCGCGCCGTCTCACTCTAAATTTGGGTCTGCGAGTAAGTTTGTTCGGGACTTATCGCGAAAAGTACAAACAGGCCTATAACTGGGAGCCGAACCTTTATAATCCGGCGGATGCGCCCGTTTACGGCCCCAACGGCTTGATCTCAGGTAACGCCTTCGATGGCATCGTTCAATGCGGCTCCGATGGTACGCCGCGAGGTTGTTTGGCCGGGCACCTCTTCAATCCCGCACCCCGCGTCGGCTTCGCTTATGACGTCTTTGGCGATGGCAAAACTGCCGTCCGTGGCGGCTACGGCATCTTCTTCGAGCACACCAACGGCAATGAAGGCAACACCGAATCCCTGGAAGGCAGTGCGCCGCTGGTGCAAGACATTACGGAAAACAATCTGCCTTCCTATCAGAGCATCTATTCGAGCACCACCGTCTCTGGACCGCTCAACGTCACCTCCATTCCCACTCGCGCCATCTGGCCCTACGTCCAGCAATGGAACTTCAATATTCAGCATCAGCTCCCTTCGAACACGGTGCTGACCGTCGCCTACGCCGGCAGCAAAGGCACTCATCTGACCGATCAGCGCGACTTCAACCAGCTCTTCCCGCTCGCGCCTTCGCAGAATCCGTTCCTGCCAGGCCAAGTCCTCACCGCCGATAACTGCAGCAGCCTTGCCGTGAATGGCGTTCCGCTCTCTGGCCAAGCACTGAATAACCTCAACGTGGCTTGCGGCAATGTGCCGGCCAACGCGCTGCGGCCCTACTCCGGTTTTGGAACCATCACCGGTCTTGAAGACCAGGCCAACTCGAGCTACAACGCCTTGCAGGTCTCGGCGCGCCGCAACGTCGGCCGCTTGACCCTGAGCCTCGCCTACACCTGGAGCCACTCGATCGACGACTCCTCCGACCGTTACGACACGACATTTGTTAATTCCTACGATATTGAGGCTTCTCGTGCGAGTTCGAACTTCGATCAGCGCCACATCCTGAATGTCAGTTGGGTTTACGATCTTCCCTTCTTCACCCGCTCAGGCTTCCTGCACACGGCCTTTGGAGGTTGGCAGTGGTCCGGGATCATGAGCTTCCAAACCGGCACCCCCTTCAGCATCACCAACGGCGGCGCATACGGCGACAACGCGGGCGTGGGCAATGGTGTCGGTACCGGCTCTTACGTCGATATCATCGGCAACCCGTACGCTGCCCCGCCGCAATCCGGGGTCATCGGCAATATCGGTCCGCTGCTCTATAATCCCGCCGCTTTCGCGGAGCCCACGGGCCTCACCTTCGGCGATGCCGGCCGTAACATCCTGAATAACCCGTCGCGCACCAACTTCGACATGGGCCTCTTCAAGCATTTCCCGATCCGCTCTGAGCAGCGCGCCATCGAGTTCCGCGCCGAAGCCTTCAACGTCTTCAATCACACGCAATGGAACGGCATCAACGCTTCCGCCTCGTGCTATCAAGGGCCGAACAATTCGCCCGGGGATCCGAGCTGCTTCACGGTCGACAACGCGAACAACTTCCTGCTGCCCAGCGGCGCCCATAATCCACGCATCCTGCAGCTCGGTATGAAGTTTATCTTTTGACGCGATGCCCGCGGGCATTCGCCGGTAAATCCAGGACCTTCGCCGATTTCGACGTGCCTGGCGGCCATTCGGTCTCTACCATCGCAATTGAGATCGATATGGAAACGAATCACAGCACGTCGCGATATGGCAGGAGCGCACAGGCGATTGGTGCCGTTGTGCGCGGTTTAGGCGATTGGGAAACTGTCGCAATCGCCATTATCCTGATGACAACAGGCCTCGTCCTTGTCGGTGGAGACCTGTTCGGCATCCTGTCGCTCGATCGCATTCAGAATCTATGGCCCGTGGCTCTGATCGCGGTCGGCGTCATTGATCTGCTGTCTTATGACGACAACCAAAGCAGCAATGCAAGAGTAGTGGAAACCAAAGGGCATGCCAGACAATTTTGATAACGGGCGTTCGGATACCGAACGCGAGGGCCAAGCTCCTTGGGAGCAGGATACTGAGCCTTCGCGCGGCGATTACGAAGCCTGGCGCAACTCCCGAACTCTGAGGAGAGAACTTCGCCATCGATATCGCCACCGCTCCCCCGCCCCGCGCCTGTTGATCGCCGTCGCGCTGATCGCGGCCGGAACCCTCCTGTTCCTCAGCAATCTCGGATTGCTGCCGGAGTTCAATATTTGGTCTTTCTGGCCGTTGATCTTCGTCGTCGCCGGAATCGCCAAGCTGGTCAGCAACACCAACTCCGCCGGACGCGCTTTGGGGGTCTTACTCATCGTCTTCGGCAGTTTGTTTGCGCTCGCCACGCTCGGCATTCTGCACGTGCGAACGCATGACGATAGCTGGATCTTCTCGCTGCTCCTGATCAGCTTCGGAAGCCTCGCACTGATCAAGGTTCTCGAAGGCCGCGATGCCGGCCGGTCCCCAATCGGCTTTTCGCCGGAAGGTATTCGCTCCGGTAATCTGATTAACGAACAGGCCATCTTCGGTAACGTCAAGCGCAAAGTGGATTCGACCGACTTTCAAGGAGGAAAAGTCGAAACCGTGTTTGGCGCCATTGCGCTGAATCTCCGGCGCGCGCAGATCTCTTCTCCTGACCGTTCCGCAACGCTCGAACTCAGCGCCACATTCGGCTCCATCGAACTGCGTGTTCCCGAGACTTGGCGCATCGCCGTGCAGACCTCCAGCATCTTCGCCAGCGTCGAGGATAAGACCATCGCCAACAAACTCCCCGGCTTCGATGGGCCCACCTTGTTCATCACCGGCTCCGCAGTCTTTGCCGGCGTGGAGATCAAGGACTAACGGTCCGCCCTGAGCGCCTCGCATGCATCCCGTCTTCGCCAGCAAAAACGGCTTCGTCCTGTACTTGATCGTCTGGATCCCCGTCGGGCTTATGCTCACGCTCATGGTTCGCGTCGCCGGCCGCATGACCTGGACCGAAACTTCCGCTGTTACCGCGCCCGTCACGTTGTTGCTCGCCTGTGTCTGCCTTGCGCCGTGGTTCACGTGCCGCTCTTTTCCGCTCCGGAGCACATCCGCAACTAAGCTCCTCATCAATCACTTCGTCGGCGCTACTTGCGCCACGGCCGTTGTGATGGTGTTCGCGCATGTTCTTGTCGAGGCTTCCGGTCGCGTCTTCCCGAACCTGCATCGGGGCTACCTTTCCGCCGCGCCCGTGCTCGCGGGCATGGTCGACCTCATTTATTTCTTGGCCATCGCACTCTACTACGTCATCCTCGCCATCGAATCATCGCGGCACGCTGAGCTGCTCTCGCGCGAATCCGAGCTCAAAGCCATCAAAGCCCAGGTCAATCCGCATTTTCTCTTCAACAGCCTGAATTCCATCAGCGCGCTCACCACCATCGATCCTGTCAAGGCTCGCGAGATGTGCGTCCGTTTGTCCGAGTTTCTGCGCGCATCCTTGCGTCTCGGCGAGCGCAACAGCATCCCGTTTGGCGAAGAGCTCGCGCTTACTCGTAGCTATCTCGATGTCGAACAGGTTCGCTTTGGTCAGCGGCTGCGCGTGCGGCAGGAATTCGATCCCGTCTGCGCCGATTGCGAAGTGCCGCCGTTATTAGTGCAGCCGCTGGTTGAAAACGCGATCAAGCACGGCATTGCCACTTTGACGGATGGCGGCGAAATTTCGATGATCGGTCGCCGCGTTCGCGATTCCATTCGCGTCACCATCGAAAATCCGTTCGATCCCGAAGCGCCTGCCACGCGCCGAAACGGGTTCGGGCTCGCCAGCGTGCGCAATCGTCTCCATGCTCGTTACGGACCGGCAGCGCGCCTCGAAGTCGAAGTCGACGAGAATCATTACCGCGCGACGCTCTCTCTGCCCTGTAATGCGCCGGAACATCGCGAGGAGGCATGAACATCCGCGCCCTAATAGTCGATGACGAAGACCTCGCGCGCCAGATTCTGCGCGAATACCTCCGCAGCGAGCCCGACGTCGAGATCGTCAGCTGAATGCGCCAACGGCTTCGATGCCGTAAAGGCGGTCGCCGAATTGAAGCCCGACCTGTTGTTCCTCGATGTGCAGATGCCGAAACTCGACGGCTTCGAAGTGCTGGAGCTGATCGGCAATGAGGCCGCGGTCGTTTTCGTCACGGCCTACGATCAATACGCCATGAAAGCATTCGATGCGGCCGCGGTCGATTATCTCCTCAAGCCGTTCGATCTTGAGCGCTTCCGCACCGCTCTGCAGCGCGTCCGGCGCCGCTCTGGGGGAGGCGGCTTCGACGCCCAATGCCTCGGATTTGAAAGCCGCTGCTCAAGCGCCCGGCCACCATGCCCGCCGCATTGTCGTCAAGGACGGCACGCGCGTCCATATCATCCCCATCGCGCAGCTCGATTACGCCGAAGCGCAGGACGATTACGTCGCCCTTCACAGCGCCGGCAAAACCTATCTGAAACAGCAGACCATATCGAGCCTCGAATCTTCGCTCGACCCCATGCGCTTTGTGCGCGTGCATCGCTCCTATCTGGTCAACCTCGACCGTGTGGCCAAAATCGAGCCCTACACAAAGGACACGCGCCTCGCAATTCTCGCCGATGGCGCCCAGGTTCCGGTTAGCCGCGCAGGCTATCTTCGATTGAAGGAATTGATGGAAAGGGGATAGTACGCAAGCGCACAGCCCGTTTGGTGGGCGTTGTGCGCGGTCTAATGGAGCGCACAGGCCGTTTGGAGGCCGTTGTGCGCGATCTAATGGAGTCTATGGAACAAGCAAGCTGCGATATCGGGCTGATCGGCCTAGCCGTAATGGGCCAGAACCTGGTCCTCAACATGAACGATCACGGCTATAAAGTAGGCGTATTCAATCGAACTGTTTCGAAGGTGGGCGATTTCCTGGCACAGGAAGCCAAGGGCACTCAGGTCCAGGGCGCGCATTCCATCGAAGAGCTGATTCAAGGTCTCAAGCGGCCGCGCCGCGTAATGCTGATGGTGAAAGCCGGCGGTACGGTAGATCAGGTGATCGGCGAAGTCGCGCCCCATCTCGAACCGGGCGACATCATCATCGACGGCGGCAATTCGCACTATCCAGACACCAACCGCCGCACGGACGAGCTGAACAAGAAAGGAATTCTCTTAATCGGAACCGGCGTTTCGGGCGGCGAAGAAGGCGCGCGCCACGGCCCGTCCATCATGCCGGGCGGCAATCCGGAAGCCTGGCCGCACGTCAAAGACATCTTCCAATCCATTGCCGCCAAGGTCGAAGACGGCTCGCCATGCTGCGATTGGGTCGGTGAAAAAGGCGCCGGCCATTACGTGAAGATGGTCCACAACGGCATTGAATACGGCGACATGCAGCTCATCTGCGAAGCCTACCAGTTGCTGAAAGATGGCCTGGGGCTCAGCGCGGACGAATTGCACGACGTCTTCGCCGAATGGAACAAAGGCGAGCTCGACAGCTTCCTGATCGAAATTACCGCCGAAATCTTCTCAAAGAAGGACGATGACGGCGCGCCATTAATCGATAAAATCCTCGACACCGCCGGCCAGAAAGGAACCGGCAAATGGACCGCCATCAGCGCGCTAGATCTGGGCATGCCTGTCACGCTGATCGGCGAGGCTGTCTTCGCGCGATGTCTCTCCGCCATCAAGGACGAGCGCGTGGCCGCCTCCAAAGTGCTCACCGGTCCTGAGCACAATCAGGATTCGCATGACCGCAACGTGTTCATCGAAGACGTCCGGCGCGCGCTCTATTGCTCGAAAATCATTTCCTACGCCCAGGGCTACATGCTGCTGCGTGAAGCCGCCAAAGAGCAGGGCTGGAACCTGAATATGGGCGGAATCGCGCTGATGTGGCGCGGAGGATGCATCATTCGAAGCCGGTTTTTGGGCAAGATCAAGGACGCCTACGACAAGGATCCAAAGCTTACGAATCTGCTGCTCGTCGATTTCTTTAAAAACGTCGTCACCGAATATCAGGCGGCGTGGCGCCGCGCCATCATCCACGGCATAGGATTCGGCGTGCCGACCCCGGCGTTTTCAACCGCTCTGGCCTTTTACGACGGCTATCGGACGGAACGCTTGCCGGCCAACCTTCTGCAAGCTCAACGCGACTTCTTCGGCGCGCATACATATGAACGCGTCGGCAAGCCGCGCGGCCAGTACTTCCACACGAATTGGACCGGCCGCGGCGGCCGCGTAGCATCCGGCAGCTACAATGCATAACCGTAATTTTTTGCCTCACTCCCTATCTATATAGCGGGCGAACAATGAAATACGGTCTGGATATCCGCAACGAAGGTGCATTGGATTTTGTCGGCGTCGGAGCATTGGTTCATCGCTTCGATCCGGGAATCATCCCGTTTCGCAAAGCAACGGAGTGCAAGATTCACGTGAGCGGCGGCGAATTCAACGTCGCCGCCAACTTGTCGGACTGCTTCCGGATGAAGACAGGCATCGCGACGGCCATGGTGGATTATCCGATTGGCGATCTCATCGCCGAGCGCGTGCGCTCCATGGGCGTTACGCCGTTTTACAAATTCTTCAAGCACAATGGAGTCTCCGGCCCGAATATGGCGGCCGTTTACAGCGACCGCGGGCAAGGCGTGCGGCCTCCGGTGGTGTTCTATAACCGCTGCAATGAAGCGGGGGCGCAGTTGAAACAGGGCGATTTCAATTGGAAGGCGATCTTTTCCGGCGGCGTGCGCTGGTTTCATAGCGGCGGCATCTTCGCTGCGCTGTCTCCCACCACCTCCGACGTCATCATCGAAGGCATGCAGGCCGCCAAGGCCGCGGGAGCCATCAATTCCTTCGATTTGAACTACCGCGCCAAGCTCTGGAGCGTGATCGGCGGCCATGAAAAAGCCGTCGAAGTGATCGACCGCATTGTCAAGAACGTCGATGTGCTGGTCGGCAACGAGGAAGATCTCCAAATGGGCCTTGGCATCCCCGGCCCGGAAGTCGCAGCCAAATCGAAGCTCGATCCCAGCGCATTCTTCGGCATGATGGATAACGTCCGCAAGAAACATCCACAGGTGAAGATCGTCGCCACCACGCTGCGCGAAGTGCATTCCACCAACCGCCACAGCTGGAGCGCAGTCGCATGGATCAACGGCAAGACCTTTCAAGCCCCCACAGCCGAGCTGGACGTCTACGACCGAGTCGGCGGCGGTGACGGCTTTGCGGCGGGATTCATTTATGGCCTGCTGACCGGTGAGCCGGAAGAGGAAGCCGTGCGGCTTGGCTGGGCTCATGGCGCCCTGTTGACCACGTTCCCCGGCGACACCACCATGGCCACGCTCGATCAGGTTCGGTCGCTCGCAAAGGGCGGTTCAGCGCGTATTCAGCGTTAACGCTCGCACGATTTCGAGAGCGGCGCTACGCTCGGCAAAGCGATGTTATGATCGAGTGCAGAAAGCACCAACTCGCATGCGGACGCGTCTTTTGTCTCGCGTTTTTTGCGGCGTCCGATCAGGACGGCCGTCCTGTTTCTTATACGCCGCTCTGATCTGTTCGGTTCTGCCGGCTGCGATCGCTGCTCAAACGGCGGGCGGCCCGGACGACACAGGTCAAAGCGCTCAGCCGGTTCCGGCTACCGCCGAAGAACCGGTCACAATCGAATCGCGAAAAACACCGTCAGCTACTGGCGTGGTCGCCTCACGGCCATCTAACATCCGCATCGAGAAGACCTTAGTTCTGATCAACGTCACCGTCACCGATCCTCTTAACCGCTTTGTCACCGGCCTTGAGAAGCAACACTTCCGGTTGTATGAGGATAAGGTGGAACAGGAGATCTCGCAGTTTTCGAGCGAAGACGCGCCGATTTCGATTGGCCTGGTCTTCGATACCAGCGGCAGCATGGGCGCGAAGCTCCAAAAGTCGCGCCAGGCAGCGGCCGAGTTTTTCAAAACGGCGAATCCAGCGGACGAATTTTTCCTGGTGCAGTTCAATGACCGGCCGGTGTTGGCGGTTCCGTTTACGATTGATACGGACCGCATTCAAAGCGCGTTGACATTTACGCAATCGCACGGCCGCACGGCACTTCTCGACAGTGTTTACTTGGCAATGCATGAAATGAAGAAAGCGCACAACCCGCGCAAGGCGTTGCTGATCATCTCCGACGGCGGAGATAACAACAGCCGGTATACAGAAACTGAGATCAAGAACGCGGTTCGCGAAGCCGACGTGCAGATCTTCGCTATCGGCATCTTCGAATCCTTCGGCAATCGCGGCCGCACGCCGGAGGAAGCCGCAGGCCCGGGTCTTTTGAACGAATTGGCCGAGCAGACTGGCGGCCGCGAGTACGCCGTAGGAAACGTGGCCGAGCTGCCCGATATTGCCGCCAAGATCGGCATCGAGCTTCGCAACGAATACATCCTCGGCTACACGCCGAAGAATCACGAGCGGGACGGAAAATACCGGCGCGTGCAAGTGAAACTGAATCAGCCGCGCGGGCTTCCGCCGCTCAAAGCCTATTTCCGGTTGGGGTACTATGCGCCAACTCAGTAAGGCCGCGTCCGGACTGCTTATCGCCTTGAGCGCCGCGTGCCTGTACGCGCAGTTCCGCTCCGATACACGGCTGGTCGTGCTGCACGCGAGCGTGGTGGACAAAAAGGGCAAACTGATCACGAATCTGAATCAGAATGCCTTTAAAGTATTCGAGAACGGCCGGCCGCAAGAAGTGAAGCTCTTCCGGCGCGAAGACGTTCCCGTCTCGCTCGGCCTAATCATCGATGACAGCGGCAGCATGTCGACCAAGCGCAGCCGGGTGGAAGCGGCGGCCTTGGCGATGGTGCGCGAATCGAATCCTCAGGATGAGGTGTTCATTGTCAATTTCAATGACGACGCCTACCTGGACGTGCCGTTTACCAATAACATTCGCAAAATGGAGCAAGGCTTGGCACGTATTGATTCCCGGGGCGGAACGGCCATGCGCGACGCCATCAGCATGTCGCTCGATTACGAGAAGCGCGAGGCGAAAAAAGACAAGAAGGTGCTGATGGTCATCACCGACGGCAACGATAATGCGAGCAACGTCTCGCTCGAAAAGGTGGTCGCGCGATGCAATCAGGCCGACGTCTTGGTCTATGCGATCGGCTTGTTCACGGAAGAGGAGAAACACGAAGCAACGAAAGCACGCCGCGCGCTGAATGAGCTGACCGCGGCGACCGGCGGACTGGCCTTCTATCCCAAAGAGGTGAGCGATGTGCAATCGCTCGCCGTTGAGATCGCGCGCGACATTCGCAGTCAATATACGATTGCCTACCGGCCGAATATTCAAGCTTTGGACGGCAGCTATCGCCAGATCAAAGTGATCGTCGACGCACCCGGCAGGCCCGTGGTGCGCACACGCTCCGGCTACTACGCGACGCCGGATGTAGAGGCCACCAAACAAAGCGCGTCTGCCGAATTCCCGAGGCCCTAATGCTACGTTCTCTTTGGATTTCCATGCGCGGATACTGGTTCCGGCCCTGGCGCTCGCCTTATCTGCGATGGCGCATCGAAACCTATTCCGGGATCCCCGCCGAATCCATCACCGCTGGGGTGTTTTTCCGCTTCTTGTGGCGCGAGAAATGGGCGATGCTCCACCATCTGTTCTGGGTCCGGCGCATGAGCCGGGCGATGGCGTCCGCGTACTGAAATTGCTCTAATACCGCTGGACGATCACTTCGCGAAAACCGGTTCTGCGCAGGCTATCGCGGGTGTTAGCGAGGTCGCCCGCATCGCGAACCGGACCGACGATCACGCGGTACAGCTTCGAGCTGCCCGGTTTCGGGACGGCGTGAGCGCGGAAGCCTTTGTTCAGTAAGACCTGTGCGATAGCGATTGCTTCATCGTGTCCAACTGCCGTCACCTGTAAAAAGGTCTGGCCGGATCGGGGAGTGAAGGCGGCTTGCGCGGCGCCGGAATCGGCAGCCGGAGGCGCGGTATTGGTCACCGGTTCGGTCGTGGCCTTCGCGAGGTTTTTGCGCTTAGGCGAGCCGAGCGGCGGCGGCTCAGCAGGAACAGCTGTGTTCGTGGAGCCGCTTACGTTGGAATCGGAAGCAGTGCCGGAATCGGCGGGAACCGAATGCGTTTCGCCGCCGGTTTGCGGAATGGAAAGCGATGCGGCCGGCGTTTCCGTTGCAGCAGCAGGCGTCGCAGTGGAAGCCGATTTGCGAGCCGCAGCACCTTTACCGGCCACGTAGCCGCCGTAGAAGGCAGCGCCAAGCAGGATCGCAAGAACGAAAAAAATGCCGATAAGTTGCTTGTTGCCGAGTAGAATCTCGGTTTCGCGTTCGCTGGTCCGCAACATTTCTCCTTTGAATTGTACTTAAGATTGTGGCTGGAAGAAATCGAAATCTCTCGCGCTACCCTACTTATTAAGCTATGCGATTTTGTTCGAGATTGCTGCCCGTCGTGGCAGTTTGCGCGCTTTCGGCGAGTCCGAAGCTGGATATCCTGCCCGGCATGCCGCCGCTGTTGAACCCGCATAACGTTTATGCGGCCGATGGCCCAGGAATGATCAGCTCCGTTGTAAAGAACGACCCGCCGCGCGTGTATGTGCCGAATTCGAAGAGCGACACCGTGGACGTGATCGACCCGGCGACGTTCAAAATCATCGATCATTTCGCGCTTCCAAAGCATCGCAAGGGGCTGCTGGAACCGCAGCACGTGGTTCCTTCCTGGGACTTGAAGAAGCTGTGGGTTGCGCAGGATTTGGGCGACCAGTTGACGATGATTGATCCGGCAACCGGCAAAGCGGGCGAGACGATCCATGTCGACGATCCCTACAACATGTATTACACGCCCGACGGAAAGTATGCGATCGTGATGGCCGAGCGCGAGAAGCGGATCGATTTCCGTGACGCGCAGACGATGAAAGTGGTTAACCGTGTGCCCGTCAACTGCGAAGGCGTCAATCACGCCGATTTCTCGCCCGATGGCCTTTACATGATCGCAACCTGCGAGTTTTCAAGCGAGATTATCAAAGTAGACGTGGCGTCGCAGAAAGTGCTAGCGCATCTCAAGCTGGAACCCAAGGGCATGCCGCAGGATTGCCGCATCTCGCCCGACGGAAAGATGTTTTACATAGCGAACATGGATTCAAACGGCGTGCATGTCATCGACGGGAACGCATTCAAGCAAATCGAATTCATCCCGACGGGCAAAGGGGCGCACGGCCTCTACTTCAGCCGCGACGCGAAGTACATGTATGTTTCAAATCGCGGCGAAGGAACGATTTCGCTGATCGACCTGTCCACGCGAAAAGTCGCAACCAAGTGGGTCATTCCAGGCGGCGGGAGCCCGGACATGGGCGGCGTGACCGCGGATGGGAAACAGTTGTGGCTCTCCGGCCGATACAACAGCGAAGTCTACGTCTTCGACACCTCGAACGGCCGTCTGCTCGCCAAAATCAAGGTCGGCCAGGGGCCGCACGGGATGTGCGTTTGGCCGCAACCAGGAAGATATTCGCTGGGACATACCGGAAACATGCGATAGGCATAGACGATCCTGGACGTAGATGGGGGACTTCACGCGGTTGCTGCACCGCAACCGCAATTACCGATACACCTGGTTCGGGCAGATCGTTAGCGAAGCCGGAGATCATTTCAACAACGTCGCAGTTCTGAGCCTGGCGGTCCAGGAGACGCATAGCGGCGCTGTCATTGCAGGCGTCATGCTGTCGCGCGCTATTCCTGCAATCCTGGTCGGTCCGTTTGCAGGCGTCGTGCTCGACCGCTTCGACCGGCAGCGGATCATGATCGCAAGCGATGTCAGTCGCGGCGTGATTGCACTGGGCTTCATCGCCGCCATCGCGTACAAGCAGATCTGGCTGTTATATCTGTTGAGCGCGCTGCTGATGATTGCGTCTCCGTTCTTCACCAGCGGACGCTCCGCGATCCTGCCGTCGATTGCAAGCGAGCATGAGTTGCATACCGCCAACTCGCTGACTCAGACGACCGGTTGGATGACGCTCGCGGTCGGCGCCTTCTTCGGCGGCACGGCGGTTGCGCGGTTCGGCTATCAGCTCGCGTTCGTATTCAATTCGCTCTCGTTTTTCTTTTCGGCGTATTGCATCTGGAACCTGCGGTCGGTAAATGGCCACTTCCGCGCGGCGGATCGCAACCTGAACGAGACCAAAGTGGCGCGGCCCTGGCACGAGTATCGCGAAGGGCTTGGCTACATGGTGACGACGCCGCTGATCCTCGGGATCGCGTTGCTGTCCGTCGGATGGGCGAGCGGAGGCGGCGCAGCCCAGGTACTGTTCACGTTGTTCAGCGAGATGGTATTCAAGCGCGGCGCGCAAGGGCTTGGCGAGTTGTGGGCGATGGCGGGCGTGGGGTTGTTGATCGGCGGAGTAATCGGCAACTTGCTCGGTAAGAGAATCGGTTTCAAGGCGTATAAGAGAACCGTGTTCTGCTGTTACTTATTGCATGGCGGCGCGTACATCGTCTTCAGCCAGATGCGCCATTGGGGCTGGGCGCTAGTGTTCATGGGAGTATCCCGGTCGGCGATCGCCGTGAGTTCGGTTCTGAACTGGTCGAAGCTGTTGAAGCACGTAGACGACCGGTTTCGCGGACGCGTCTTCTCGACCATTGAGACCATGAACTGGTCGACGATGATGCTTTCGATGATGGCGGCCGGCACCGCGTCCGAGTATTACAGCATTCGAATGATTGGCGCAGTCTCGGGCATTCTCAGCTCCTCAACGGCGATCTTCTGGGGATTGGCGAATTGGAGAGGCAAGCTGCCGGAACCCGAGTCGAAAGCGGAAGAGGCGGAGCTGGAGGCCGTCGAAGTTCATGGAGACCCGGTAGGTTAGTGGACAATTTCGATCTGGAACACGGTGGGCCACTGCTTGCCAGTGACAAATAACCGGTCGTGCTGCCGGTCATAGGCAATGCCATTGAGCACGGACTCTTCGTTGATCTTCTGACTGTCGGGTAACAGGCCGGTGAGATCGATCCAATCGATCACGTGTCCGGTAACAGGCGAAATGCGCGCGATGCGATCCGAGTGCCAGACGTTTGCGTAAATCATTCCTTTGATGTATTCAAGCTCATTGAGGAGCTCGATCCGACGGCCGTTCTCGGTGACAACGATATGACGCGTTTCCTCGAAAGTGCCAGGATTCCGGAAGCGCAGCGTGGAGGTGCCGTCGCTTGTGACAATCTCTCGCGCCGTACGCGTCATGCCCCAGCCTTCGCCCGAATAACTGAGTTGCTTCACGCGCTGCAGACTAAAGCGGTCGTAGACGAAGCACACGTGCGCTTTCCAGGTCCATTCGTATAGGTATGGACCCCAATCGACGATGCCTTCGCCGAAGTATTCGTCAGGCAAGACGACATGCTGAAGCACTTTGCCGGTTTCAGGCACGCTGACGAAAATTCCGGAGTGGCCGTTGAGCCCTGTGCCTTCGTAGAAAAGGCCATCGAGATAGAAGAACCCTTCGGTGTAGTTCTCCGTGGAATGCCGATACGTGGCGACGACCTTGTATTTATGTACGGGAGCGGCATCTACACGCGATAGTGAAACGATCAGTGCGATCACGCGCATGCAGCAGGCGAACCGACGCACGATGTTACGTTAGCAGGGTGCGTTTCTTGCTCGGGCTGTTACTGTGTTGGCCGCTCATTTCAGCGGATCTTTCGCACTTGCGCCAGCTCGAAGAGAATGACAGGATCTTCGAACTGCGCCGGGCGTTGGCGCAGGAGCAATCAACCGATGACGAAGTCCGGTTCTATCGCGCTGCCATCGAAGCGCGCTTTGGGCATGAAGCGGAGGCGATTCCGGGTTTACAGCAGTTTGTGGCACCCGGATTCGCAAATGGAGCGTTGGGCGTATCAAGAGCTGGCGTCTGCCTTCGAGCGGCTGGGCCGCTATGGAGAAGCGGCGCAGGCGTGGGCGGAAGCGTTGCGCTTTACGCCCAAGCACGATTTTGACCGCCGCGATACCGAGAATACGCGAGCGCTGAACCAGGATTGCGCGATGTCCCGCCTGAAGCGGTTCAGCTGGGCGAGGACTCGACTGTACAAGGCAAGCAGAATAGCATCGGATCGCTGGACGCGCCGGTGGAGGTGAATGGAGTAGAAGGCGAATGGATCTTCGATACGGGCGCGAATATCTCGACCATCATCGAATCCGAGGCTAAGAGAATGGGCCTAACGATTCGCGAAACGGGCGCTTATGTCCGCGGATCAACCGGCGCAAAGAATCCGCTGCGAGTTGCAGTCGCGCATAATCTGCGCTTCGGCACGGCGCAATTCAGCAATGTCGTTTTTCTAGTTCTGAAAGACGAGGCGTTGAAGATCGAGCCATTTAATTATCAGATCCGGGGGATCCTGGGGTTGCCTGTAATCCTAGGGCTTGGACGCGTGGAGATTTCTGCAAAGGGCGAGATTCGAATCGAAGCGCAGCGACCTGCCGGGCAGGGAGAGCCCAATTTGTTTTTCGACGAGCTGTCGGTCCTCTTAGAAGTCCGGCATAATAGCCGTCCGGTGCAATTGATGCTGGATACCGGCGCAAATGAAACGGTCCTCTATCCCTCGTTTCGCGCGATTTTATCGCGAGAGGAGACGGCGAACCTGGCAACGAAGCGGGAGAAGTCGGCCGGCGCGGGAGGAATAATCGAACGCAAGACGAACATCATTCCGATACTTCGATTGGATTTGCTCAGGCAGGCGGACGAGCTTCAAAAGGTGAGTCTTTTATCGAAGCAGCCGAAGGGAAATGCCGGTCTGCGCGACGGCGTGCTGGGGATGGATGGCTTGTCCAACAGCTTCGCGGTCGATTTCCGCAGCATGCAGCTCGAGCTCGAATGACGCGCTTCGCTAAACTAGGTATTTCAATCAGGAGTTTCATGGCAGAGAAAACAGCAGCCCCGACTAACGAGTTTGCGGCTTCACCCAACATCAAACAGAAATCGAACATCTACGAAGCCGAATATCTGGGTAGCGGCACGTTCAAGATCGTGAAGCCGAAGCGGCAGAGCCGTAAGCGGCGACAGTCGGCGCTGAAAGGCACAACGCGCGGCGCGCGCAAATAATTCCGCCGCTATAGATTCTGAGTCACCTTGCTGAGGGTGCGCGGACGGTCCGGATCGAGCCGCTTTACTTCCGCAAGGCTCGCCGCAAACAATTGCGCTGGAATGATGTACGGAATCGGTGTGTAAATATCTTCAGGCAAACCGCCCGTGGCGCCGATTGCGGCTGGAATCGTAAGCGGGGGCTGCGTGATACCGTGCGCAACCGCGACATGCGGATTGCTCTGGTCGGTGATCGCGAGGGTTTCGGCGCGAATGGATTGAAGCTTCTGCAGCAGTTCGCACATGGCGGTCCAGGTCACGCCCGGCGGGCAGAACAGGAAGGCGGGGAAGGACGCTTCGAGCATGGCGATGGGGCCGTGCAGCAGGTCCGCGGATGAAAAACGCTCCGCGACCACGTAGCACGTTTCCATAAGCTTCAAGGCAAATTCGAACGAGTTCGAATAATTCAGGCCGCGGCCGATCGCGACGGCATGCTGCATGAAGCAATATCGCTCGGCGCGGGCGCAGACCTCGTCTTCGAGTTTGAGAGCGGCGGACGCCCAGGCCGGTATGCGCTCGAGATCGCTCAGGTCGATGGCCGCGCCGAGGGCGTAGGCGAGCAAGTAAAAGCAGATCAACTGGCCGGTGTACGTTTTAGTAGCGGCAACACTGGTCTCTTTGCCTGCCCGGACCAGGAACGTATACTGCGCAAGCTTCGCGAGTGTGCTGGCGCTCTCATTCGTGATGCCGATGGTGAATGCCCCGGCTTTGCTCGCGTGTTCCAGAACCAGATTCGTGTCGGTTGATTCGCCGGATTGCGAGATGGCGACCACGAGTGCGTCCTTCAGCTTTACGTCCGAGCGATACAGCGTAAACACAGACGGCGCGGCGAGCGAGACCGGAATGCCCGTCGAGATCTCAAGCAGATACCGGCCGAATTGCGCCGCATTATCCGAGGTTCCGCGAGCAGCCAGCACGACCAGACGCGGCGGATTGCGCTCAAAATGCCGCCTTAGCTCAACCGCGTGAGCCCATTCCTCTTTGAGCGTGCGCTCAATCGCTTCCGGTTGTTGACGAATCTCCTCCCGCATCTTCGACATGCTTGGAAGATATCAGAGGAGCGACGCAGGCTTAGAGCACGACGCGATCGCCGCGAATGGGGCCGAGCAGGTATTGCGGCCCGGCGTATTGCGTCATCGGCAATCGCGTGATGATGGGCTTGATAGCCACGAGCGTCCGGCTGGTTTGCCGGTCGCGTACGGTCTGTGTGAAGATGTTGCCCAATCCGGGGATGCCACTCAACCATGGGAATCCGGTTTTCGATACGTTATTGGTGGCAGAATCCATCCCGGCCAGCACCGCGACTTGGCCTTCGCGCAGAGTCACGCTGCCTTTGAACTCACGCTCATTCACCTCAGGCACGCTATCGATGGTTTGAGTGCCAAGCGTTTTGAAATCCGCCTCCACATCGATCGAGATGTTTTCGTCGGCATTCACGCGCGGCGTCATTTTCAGCATCAGACCGAGATCCTCAGTGGTGAACTGCCCGACGGGATTGTAAATCGATGGCGTTGACTGTGCCGCGCCGGCGTACAAGCTCGTCGGGATCGGATATTCATCGCCGACGTGGAGGCTGGCCGTCTGGCCGTCGTCAACCAGGATGGTCGAATTGTAGAGGTTTTCGCTGAATGAATTCGAGTAGCTCGCAAACAGTGTAGCGTCGGTCAAGCCGAGCCCGAACACCGTGGCGCCACCCCCAAAAGCGAGGAAGTTTACGGCGCTGCCGGGGTTCGCAATCATCGTCTGGAATCCGCCGAGATGGCCCAAATAGAGCAGTTGAAATGTATTTTGAAGCGAAAGGCCATAGTTGTAATTTTTGCCGGTGTCGAGCGTCATGAACTGCACCTGGAGCGCGACTTGCGCCTTCGGCAGCAGCAAGGCTTCCATGAGTCCACGGACAATGCGCGCACGCGTGACGCGGTCGCGGATCATCACCATGCGATTCTCGCTGTCCCAGCCGATGGTGCGAATATTGAGCACGCTGCGGACGGCGTTGGCGGCTTCGATGAGATCTTTCTGGTCGAGCGCGTTGGGCAGCGGAAAGGTGAGCAACACGTGCGGCTCCAGCTCATTGCGCTTGTTTTCCCGGTCTTCGGCGACAAGGATTTCGTGCGCGGAAATCGCAAAGAGGAACGTGTGCGTGACCGCAGTCAGCGCTTCCATTGCGGTGTGAAAGTCCGCACCATCGAGGCTGAAGCGGATGTCTTTTTCAGGATGCAGTTCCGGATCGAAGAGGACGCGAATGCCGTACGCGGCAGCGACTTCGCCGAACAGGCTTTTGGTATCGCCGGTCAGGTGAAAGGTGCCGCGTGAATTGCTTGGCTGCAGTTTGGGAAGCGGTTGCAATTCGGGGTCACGCTGCCATTCGCTTGCTTGCGCGAACTGGACGGGCGGCTCGGTGGCGGGCGAGCGTTTCGCTTCCTTTTCAGCAGTCTTGATATCGGCCGAGACGTCGGCCTGCTGGATCTTCGCTTTGCTGAGCAGGTGCGCGGCGGTTTCCAAAGAGTCGCGTTCGGCGCGATAGGTTGGGTTATTGGGCTCGCGAGCTGCAGCTTCGGAATACAGGAGATAAGCGCGGACCAACAGGCCCGCTTCCTGCGCTTCGTGAGCTTCGCGCGCCAGCCGCGCGGCGACCGGATCGGCGGCCCAGGCACACAGAGCCAAGATGAAACCGCACGCCAGAATTCGAAATGCCAAGACTTTAGGACGCGCCAAAGAACGCAACCGTGGATGCGCGGGACACTAATGCCCCGGCGCTACGTAACCGGGCGGATGCGCTGCGCCTTCACCGAAGAAGTATTCTTCCATCTGCTTCAGGAGGAATTCCTGCGCTTCAGGCGTGCCGAGGTTCAGGCGATATTCGTTCATGATCATCTTCATCTGCTCGACCCACATGCGCCAGGCTTCTTTCGAAACGTGGTCATAGATGCGCTGCCCAAGCGGATTGTCAAACGGTGTTTCATCCAGTCCTGGCAACTCTTTTTGCAGCTTTACGCAAAAAACCTTGCGTTCGGTTTTAGCGCCGGGGCCGGTTGTGCTCGCCATGAAATATCCTCACTGTTTCTCTCTTGAGAATAGCCCACGGGACCCTCTTCAAGCTCCGCCGAACAACGGACACGCGAACCGCGCCCAAGTCCGCCGAAGTTCCTCATTTTTGTTCGTGGCGCGGGGCCGCGGCCTGTGCGGCGGGGCACGGACGCAGATGAATCAGCCGCCGAGCGAGGCATGAGCGGCCGCTGAGTGCAGCACGGACCCTCGGCGACGGCGCCTATGGCGCTCCATGAAAGAGCTGAAGCGCAAAGGAGTCGAGGCGCCTTCAGAAAAGCCTTGATGCACCTCCTTTAGGTAATTCCGCAGCAGATTTGGTCGCGCCGATTTGCGGACATGACAGCTTTGCAAGTCGAGCAACAGCTCGATCTGCCATTGGTTAAAGGTGTGGCGGCTCACCGAGCCTCCGATGACTTCATGCACCAATTCATTAAAGGACACCAGGTCAGTTGCGGCCATATATCAGATCCGGTAACAAAGGAGTGGGGTTTTCCTCAGAAAACTCTAAGAAATTGCTGCGATTCACCCTCGAATGCGGACACTTCTCCTATCAGGGAGAGTGGTGTCTTCGCCGTTATTCACGCAGATCTGGCCGCCTCTTCTGGGCGCCTTGGCCATGCTGCTTCTACTCAGCGGCCTCGACGACCTGATCCCCGTATTCATCTGCGCGGTGAATCGGCTGCGGCATGGAAAGGCGCAGATCGCTTCTTCGCTGGGCGAATTCCTGGGTACTGAGCGGCGGATCGCGATTTTCGTACCTTGCTGGAAGGAAGCGAGCGTGATCGGCAACATGGTGCGCCACAATCTGGCAGCGATTTGCTATCGCAACTACGATTTTTTTCTTGGCGTTTATCCCAATGACGAACTAACGCTCGAGGTGGTGAATCATCTTGCCGAGACATTTCGGAACGTGCATGTTGCGGCCTGCCCGCATGCCGGGCCCACGTCGAAGGCAGACTGCCTCAATTGGATTTTCTGCCGGATGACTGCATTGGAAGAAGCCGAGGGAGTGGAATTCGACACGGTTGTGCTGCACGACGCGGAAGATCTGATTCACCCGGAGGCGCTCGCGGTGATTAATCGAGAGCGAGCCAGCCATGACATGGTGCAGATCCCAGTGCTGCCGTTGCCAACCGCGTTTCGCGAACTGACGCACGGTATCTATTGCGACGAGTTCGCGGAGTTTCAGACGATCGATATGCCGGCGCGCCAATACAGTCAATCATTCATTCCTTCGAACGGCGTGGGGACGGGATTCGCGCGTTCAATTCTCGATCGCCTGGCGCGCGAACGTGGCGGCCGCGTGTTCGACGCCGCAAGTCTCACCGAAGATTACGAAGTGGGCGTCTATATCCATGAATTGCGGCAGCCGCAACTGTTTGCGCCGCTGACCTTGGGCGGGAAGGGTTACATTGCGACGCGCGAGTATTTCCCGCGCAGGCTGCGCGCTGCGATCCGGCAGCGGACACGCTGGGTCACAGGCATCGCGCTGCAATGCTGGGAGCGGCACGGCTGGCGCGGCGACTGGCGCAGCCGATATTGGTTCTGGCGGGATCGCAAAGGGCTGCTGGCGAACCCACTCAGCCTGCTGACGAACCTGCTGTTTCTCGCCGGAGCGGGCGATTGGATCCAAAGCGTGTATCAACACCGCCCGTGGGCATTCGCGGTGGCCAATCCGAAGATTGCGATGATGTGCTGGCTGACGCTGCTGTTGCAGTCGGTGCGCTTGTCATTGCGCGCGGCGTGCGTGGCCAAAATTTTCGGCCCGGCGTATGCGGCGGGCGTTCCGATGCGCTGTTTCTACGGCAATCTGGTGAATTGCTGCGCTTCGTTCGGAGCCATGTGGCTGTATCTCCGTTCGAGGCTGCACCGCCGGCCGCTCACATGGCTGAAGACCGAACACGCGTATCCGCGGCATGAGGCGCTGATTCTGCATCGGCGGGATTTGAGCGAAGTTCTGGTGGCGGCGGGGTATATGGGCGAAAGCGACCTCGAACGCGTGCGGGCGGAAATGCCGGCCGATGCGGATTTAGCCGATTACCTGCTCGCGCGGGCACTCATTTCAGAGGACGATCTTTGCAAGGCCATGAGTTTGCAATCGGGAGTTCCTTCCGCGCGGATCGATCCACGGCGCGTAAAGCCGCGCGTGGTACGCACACTTCCAGCGCACGTCGAAAAGCGATTCGGCATTGTGCCTTTTAGCGTGCAGGATGGCCGTCTGCTAGTTGCGGGAGCGAGCGTACCGCCCGCTGCGGTCTTTGAGGAACTCAGAAGCTTCACGCGCCTGCCGATCGAATTTCAACTAGTGACTAAACAGAATTATCAGCAGCTTCGATCGCTCTTGTAGGCTTAATCCGGCTTGAGGCGGAAGCGCAAAAAGATGTTTCCGCCAATCGGATGCGCGCCATAGTACGGCTTGATGGCCGCGGGCACGGAATATGTCTCGATGTTTGCGCCGAGGCCGGTTTCGATGTGAGGCAAGAGATCGATGTCTCGCGTGTAGCCGACTGTATAGGCGGCGATGCGGAATGTGCTGCCGTAGGTAGACGCGAGCAACTCCTGGACCTCCGGCTCATCTGCGAACAGCTCGTCCTTATCTACAAGCTCAATACGACCGGTGATGAAATTTTTGCGGCGGATGGGGATCTCCGATTCGGCAGTGTACCCGTTGAGATTGTGCCGCGTGTAGGTGTTATGCGTGTGGCCCCAGATGAGGCTCGATGACCAGCTTCCGCCGGGCCGAGGCTTCGTGTATTCGACAGAAGCGGTGGTGCGCGTCTGATCGCCGGGTTCGAGCATCTCCGGATCCGTGAGATGGCCGGTTGAGACCTGCGCGGCCCAGTTCTTGCCGGGGAAATACCAGAGCCGCGTGGACCAGGAATCGATTGGGCCGTAGTCGATGTCCCAGCGGAACTCGTTGGGCTCGGCGCCGTGAAAGCCGCTGGCTTCGAATTTGAATTTCCGGTAAGCGATTCCGGCAGTAACGACGTCGTCGGAGATGTGGGTCGAATCCTCCAAATGATGAGCAAGGGTTGCCTGCGGCAGCTCCATTGCGGAGGCGCGATGCGGATAGGCAATGGGACCGAGAGCGGGATCGCCGACCGGTGCGGCGTAGAGTTCGAGCGTCGTGTTTTCGCCGAGAGAAAGCGCGTACAGGAATCCAAGGCCCATGATGAAGTCGTGCGGATGCTGCGCGTCAACAATGGATCGTCCATAGGCTGTTTCGCCGGTTTGAAATAGAAGCGGATAACGGCGATCCGTAATGGTGGCGGGTTCGAGGCTGAGCATCAACTGGAATTCGAAGGCGCCGTTCTTTCCTGCGCGGTGTTCGGCGTCGGCCATAAGCCAATTGGTCGAATAGAGCTTGTCCGCTCCGCGCGGGCCCGATTGCTGCGTGTCATCAATGAATGCCTGCGCCATGAAGCTCGTGTTCCAGGAACCGAAAGGATGCTGGATCATCGGCATAGGCCAAGCGGCGGGATTCACCGCGGTGCCGGACATTTCATTCATCAGGAACATGCCCGCCGCGTTCATCTGGGTCATATTCATGGGAGGCGTGGGCACGGGCGACATGTTCTGCGCACGCGAGAGGGCGGCAAATCCTCCGCACGCGAGTAAGAGGAAGACGCGCTTCACCGCTTACTTGCAGGCGGAGATTTCTGCGCCGGGTCGAAGATTTCAATAGGCGCGAAATCGACGATCTTCCATTTGCGCCCCTTGCGCACGAGCCGTATGTTGATGTTTCCGCGCCGCTGCTCGGTGAAACTGGTTCCCAGGTCAGTCAGCGTGATGGTCCAGGTGACGGTGAGTTTGGTTTCAGCAGGCGCGTCGTCTTCGTCGTTCACGTCGATTTCGTTCTCGATTCGGAAGGCGTTGGTGAGGCCTTCGAAATCGTTGCTGAGCTTGGTGTAGTTGGGACAGGATTCATCGAAAGGAACCATGGCCTGAGCGGAACTTCCGGCGGTGAGACCGGCCGCGATGGCTCTCAATTGTGTACGCACATCGAGGGACTGGTCGGCGCGCGCGTAGCGCAGGAACAGAACGAAGCAGAGGAGCAGCGTGGACCTAGGTACGATAGCTGCCATTGATCTGAATGTAAGCTTCGGTGAGGTCGCAGGTGAAGAAACGGGCTTCGCCTTTGCCTCGGCCCGCGAGAGTGAATCGAATTTCGACTTCGGCTTGATCGAGCCTGCGCTTCAGCTCGGGTTCGTCGTAATCGGCTGCCAAACCGTGGCGGCAGACCTGCACATTCTGGAGCCAGATGCTCGCATCGCGCGGGTCAAATGGCACGCCCGAATAACCGGCGGCCGAGAGAATGCGGCCCCAATTCGCATCGCTTCCTGCAATCGCCGTTTTGACGAGCGGCGAGTTGGCGATGGCGCGTGCGACGCGGCGGGCAGCTTCGGAAGATTTGAACCCGCTCGCGCGAATGGTGATGAGCTTGCGAGCGCCTTCCCCATCTGCCGCAATCTGGCGGGCGAGGCTTTCAAGGACTTTTGTGACGGCTTCGGCGAGCAGCGTGCGTTCATTGCCCGAGGGCGAGACCTTGGATGCGCCGTTCGCCATGAGCAGAATCATGTCATTCGTCGACATGTCGCCATCGATCGAGAGCGAGTTGTAACTCGATTCGATACCGGTGGAGAGCATTTGCCGCAAGGCGCGGGCGTCGACCGCGGCATCCGTCATGACGAAACCGAGCGTGGTCGCCATGTTCGGATGAATCATGCCGGCGCCCTTGGTCATTCCAGCCACGCACACACGCGCGGAGCGCAACGAGACCTCTTCAGAAGCCACTTTCAGGCGCGTATCCGTGGTCATCAGCGCGCGAGCGGCCGCTTCGAAAGCGGCTGGCGATAACTGCGAGACGAGCTCGGGCACGGCGTTTGCGATCAGTGTCCCATTGAGTTCGACGCCGATGACGCCGGTCGACGCGGGAACGACGAAATGTGTTTTTTTTCCGAGCGCTTTCGCGATTGCTTTGCACGAAGCGAGAGCAACACGATCGCCGGTGCGCGTGGCGCAGTTCGCGTTTCCTGCGTTCGCGAGCACGGCGGCGACTCGGCCGCTTGAAGATTTCAGATGCTTGCGCGCGAGCCGCACGGGCGCGGCTTGCACGACATTGGTGGTGAAAACCGCCGCTGCGTTGGCAATAGGATGGGAAACGATCAGGGCGAGATCGTCTCGCCGGTCCTTACGAATGCCTGCATGCAGGGCGGCGTAGCGATAGCCCAGCGGAAGCTTCAATTCTGTTCTCCTGATCGCTCGTCTCCTAATCGCTCGCTAGGGGCGATTTTGTAGCCGTTCGCGAATGCATCCGCGGGCATGCGCTTTCTGCCTGCGAGCTGGATTTCCAAAAGCTCGAGCCTCGTGCTTGCGCCGCAGCCTGCGAAGAGATGGCGGTTTTCGAAACGTAGCGCGCCGGGAGCGAGCGCGGAATTTTCGGCGGGCTTGGCGCGCAGCAGATTGATCTGCTGTCCGCGAAAACTGCTATAGACGCCCGGCCAAGGATTAAAGCCTCGCAGGCGGTTATAGATCTGCTGAGCGGTCATGGTCCAATCGATACGCCCCATTTCTTTTTTCAGGATAGGAGCATAGGTCGCGTCCGCATCGTTTTGCTTTTCGCGATGCGCGGTGCCGTGCGCGATCTGGGTGAGAGTTTCGATGAGAAGTTGCGCGCCCAATGGCGCAAGGCGGGCGCTCAATTCGGAAGCAGTTTCATCGGGCGAGATCGCGACGCATTGCTTGAGCAACATGTCTCCGGTGTCGAGGCCGGCATCGATCTGCATGATCGTTACTCCGGTTTCGGTTTCGCCGTTCGCAATGGCCCATTGAATGGGCGCGGCGCCGCGATATTTGGGCAGCAAGGAAGCATGCACATTCAATATGCCGTAAGGCGCGAGATCGATGATGGATTGCGGGATGATCTGCCCATAGCCGACCACGACCATTGTTTCTGGCGCTAATTCACGCACTAAGGCGACAGACTCGGGACGCCGGATGCGCTCCGGCTGATGAACGGGAAGCCCGAGCGCTCGCGCAGCGATTTTTACGGGCGATTCCGCGAGCTCACCGCCGCGGCCTTTCGGGCGATCGGGCTGTGTGAAAACTGCGAGCACTTGATGGCCGGCTGAGACGAGAGCTTCGAGCGTGGGCACCGCAAATTCGGGCGTACCGAGGAAGACAACGCGCATCAAAGTTGCGTCGCCTACTCCCATTCGCCGGCTTTTTGCATCTTCTTGATCTTGCGGCGGATAATGTCGCGCTTGAGAGCGCTGAGATGGTTGATGAACAGAATGCCGTTGAGGTGATCGATCTCGTGCTGAAAGGCACGGGCGAGAAGCTCTTCGCCATCAAGCTCTACCGGCTGGCCGGATGCGTCTTGCGCGCGCACAGTGACTTTGTTCGCGCGGCTTACCGGCTCGCGAAAACCGGGAATGCTGAGGCAGCCCTCTTCGCCAACCTGTTTTCCTTCGCGCAGCACGATCTCCGGGTTGACGATCACCAGCTTTTTTGTTTCGTCCTCGCCGACGCTGATATCGATCACCGATACACGCTTGCCAATTCCGATTTGCGGAGCGGCGAGACCGACGCCTTTCGCCGCGTACATGGTCTCCCACATGTCCGCGATCATTTCGTTTAACTCGGGTGTGTCGAATTCGGTTACCGGCTGAGAGGGCGTCTCGAGCACGGGGTCGCCATACTTTACGATCTTTCTAACCATCAATAATTCTTCACCTGGGCGGCATATCCTTCATAGTTGCGCTTCGTTTCGTTGAGCGAATCGCCGCCAAATTTTTCCAAGAACGCTTGGGCGAGGACCAGCGCCACCATCGCTTCGCCGATCACACCTGCGGCGGGCACGACCGCGACATCGCTACGTTCGTAGGCGGCGAGCGCCGGCTCTCGGGTTTCAAGGTCCACGGATTCAAGCGGCCGGCGCAAGGTCGATATCGGTTTCAAAAGCCCACGCACCAGCACGTCTTGACCGTTGGTGATACCACCTTCCAGGCCGCCGGCACGATTCGAGCCGCGATGAAACTCGCGCCGCGGCTTATCGTAATGGATGGTGTCCTGAACAGCGGAGCCATACGAGCGCGCTCCTTCGTCGGCGAAACCGATCTCGACGCCCTTTACGGCCTGGATCGAAACCACGGCTTGCGCGAGGCGGCCATCGAGGCGAGTGTCCCATGCGATATGAGAGCCTAAACCAGGCGGCACGCCACGCGCCACTACTTCAAAGATGCCGCCGACCGTGTCGCCGGTGCGGTAAGCATGATCGACCGCTTCTTTCATGCGCTTTTCGGTTTCGACGTCGACGCAGCCAAGCAAGACTTCATCCCGCTCGCTGAGCGCGATGAGTTCGTCCCATGCGGCGGGGCGGTCCAAATGAACGGGGCCGACGCCGATGACGTGGCTCAAAATTTCAATCGAGAACTGCCTTAAGAATGTCTTCGCGAGCGCACCCGCGGCAACTCGCGCCGCTGTTTCTCTTGCGCTCGCCCTTTCAAGCACATAACGAGCTTCTTTAAAGTCATACTTGATCGCGCCGGCGAGATCGGCATGACCGGGACGCGGACGGCTGACCGGCTTCTGCTTGCTCGGATCGGCGTCTTTTTCCTCGACCGGAAGGGTTCCCGTCCAATTCTTCCAATCCTTATTCTCGATGAGGATTGCGATGGGCGAGCCGATGGTCCGGGAGCGCCGGACTCCGGAAACAATTCGCACGCAATCCGTTTCGATCTTCATACGGCCGCCGCGGCCATAGCCCTGCTGGCGACGCCAGAGCTGGCGGTTTATGTATTCGAGAGAGACGGGCATGCCAGCCGGCAATCCGGTAAGCGTGGCGACGAGGCATTCGCCATGCGATTCTCCCGCAGTCTCAAAACGCAGCATTCGGTCATTTAATCGTAACTGGCAAACCGGCCTGAACCTCTGTGAGGCGGTCTAAGAGGCGCCGTTTAGTAAATCGGCTGTTTTGTGAAATGGCGTTTGACGATAGCGTCTCTCCAGAAGATGATCGAGTGGTCGTCTATACTAAGCTCATGCCGAGACGCGAATCCCCGCTCGAGAGCGAAATGCTGCAAGGAACGTTGGACATGCTGGTGCTGCGGACGCTGGTGCTTGGGCCTGCGCACGGCCACACCATTGCGCACGCCATCGAATGCGGATCGGAAGATGTTCTACAGGTCGAACACGGCTCACTTTACCCGGCGCTGCATCGGCTGCAGGATCGGGGCTGGATTGCGTCCTTCTGGGGAACGTCGGAGAACAACCGCAAAGCAAAGTATTACCGGCTGACGCCAGCGGGACGCAAACAGTTGGTTTCGCAGACCGCGCGATGGGAGCAGGTGGTGAGCGCGATCGGGCGCATTCTGAAGCCGGTTACGGAGTAACGCGATGGGATTGGGACGATTTTTCCGGCGAGCGCAGTGGGATCGGGAACGGCGCGAGGAGATCGAATCCTATGTGCAGATCGAGACGTGACGAGAATGTTGCGCGCGGCATGAATTATGAAGATGCGCAGGCGGCGGCGCGGCGGAAATTCGGAAACAGCACGCGAATCCGGGAAGAGATTTATGGCATGAACACGATTGCATTCTTCGACACAATCGCGCGGGATGCTCGCTACGGGCTGCGTATGCTGCGGCGCAACCCGATGTTTACGGCCGCCGCGTTACTTACGCTTGCGATCGGGATTGGCGCGAACACGGCTGTTTTCAGCGTGGTGAATAGCGTGCTGCTGAAGCCGCTGAGTTATCCAAAGCCGGACCGATTGGTGGCGTTGCGGCAACTCGCGCCGGGCGCCGCAGGCCTGACGAGTTTCGTGGATGGATTGGACCTTTCGCCTTCGATGTATTTCACCTACGCCGAACATAACCGCGCGTTCCAATCCATGGGCGTATGGGCGAGCGACACGGCGAGCGTGACCGGACTGGCGGAACCGGAACAAGTGCGGGTGATTGGCGTGAGTGATGGCGTTTTGCAAGCGCTGGATGTTCCGCCCGCGGCGGGACGTTGGTTCACGCCAGCCGATCAGATGCCGCAAGGGCCGGAGACGGTGATGCTCAGCTATGGGTACTGGCAACGGCGGTTTGGCGGGCAGCGTTCTGCGATCGGGCGAATGCTGCGCGTGGACGCGCGGTCACGGCAGATCGTGGGCGTGATGCCGAAGAATTTTCGAATCGTTAATCAGGATTTCGAGCTGCTAGAGCCGCTGCGGTTCGATCGCGCAAAGCTCATTTTGGCCGGTTTCGGTTATTCGGGGATTGCACGCCTCAAACCGGGCGTCAGCATCGCGCAGGCGGATGGGGATATGGCGCGCATGCTTCCCATCTGGATGGATTCCTGGACCAACGGTCCCGGTACGAATCCACACGCCTACGAGCAATGGCGGATCACACCGGCGATTCGGCCGCTCAAGGACGATGTGGTTGGCAATGTGGGCGATGTGCTGTGGGTGGTCATGGGAACTATTGGGCTAGTGATGTTGATCGCCTGCGCGAACGTGACGAACCTGCTGCTAGTAAGGGCGGAGGCGCGGCAGCAGGAACTGGCTGTACGCGCGGCGCTGGGCGCAGGCTGGGGACGCATTCTTCGGGAGCTGCTGGTCGAGAGTACGCTGCTCGGATTGATGGGAGGCGCGCTCGCGCTGGCGCTGGCCGATGGAGGCGTGCAGCTTTTAATGGCGATTGGCCCGGCGAATCTGCCTCGCTTAAACGAGATTTCGCTCGATGGAAGATCGCTAGGATTGACGCTCGCGCTTTCGCTGCTTGCGAGTATCCTACTAGGGCTGATTCCTGCCGTAAAATACGCGCACCCTCACATTGCATTCACCCTTCGAGCCGCGGGACGAACAGCCAGCACGAGCCGGGAGCGGCATCGCGCGCGGAATCATTCTGGCCAGTCGCGCAGATCGCAATGGCGCTGGTGCTGCTGGTGAGCGCGGGCTTGATGATTCGCACTTTTCAGGCGCTGCGAACAGTGGATCCGGGGTTCACGGATGCAAAACAAATCCAGACCATGCGCATTTCGATTCCGTCTTCGTTGATCCCCGAGCCACGGCGCGTTACGCGCATGCAGAATGATATAGCGGACAAGCTGGCGGCTATTCCGGGCGTGAAATCGGTTGGCTTCGGGAGCGAAATGCCGATGGAAGGCTTTGGTTCCGATTGGGACGAGATCTTTACCGAGACCACTCCCGATAGCAGCAAGACGCAGCCGTTGCGGCTTTATGAATACGTCTCTCCGGGATTCTTCCACACCGCCGGCACACGCCTGATTACCGGGCGCGACTTGACATGGAATGACGTTTACGGCTTGCGGCCGGTGGTGATGATTTCCGAAAATCTGGCGCGCGAGTTGTTCGGCACGCCGTCGGCGGCGATCGGCAAACGAATCCGCGAATTTGAGAGCATGCCTTGGCACGAAGTGATCGGAGTGGTTCAAGACGTGCGTGAAAACGGCGTGCAGCAGCCGGCTCCCGCGATCGTCTATTGGGACCCGATCATGAGCTATCTGTTCGGCCGCAAAGAGGTGGATGCGGTGCGCACGGTCACGTTTATCGTGCGAACCGATCGGGCCGGTACGCAGGCTTTTCTCAACCAGGTACGGCAGGCCGTCTGGACGGTGAATTCGAGTCTGCCGGTGGCGTCGACGAGGACGATGCAGAGCGTCTACGATCAATCGCTCGCGCGCACTTCTTTCACGCTATTGATGCTGGGTATTGCGGGCGCAATGGCGCTGCTGCTGGGAGTTATTGGAATTTACGGAGTGATTTCGTACGCAGTGTCCGAACGGAGGCGCGAAATCGGAATCCGCTTGGCAGTGGGCGCGGCTCCCGGCGAGCTGAAAAAGATGTTTGTGGGTTCGGGATTGAAGCTCGCCGGAGCGGGCGCCGCAATCGGATTAGTGACGGCGGTCGCTCTGACGCGGTTGATGAAATCGCTGCTGTTCGGGATCAGCCCATTGGATCCGCCGACGTACGCGGGAGTGGCGGTTTTCCTGGCAGTGGCCGCGGTTCTGGCAAGTTATGTTCCGGCGCGGCGCGCGGCGCGAGTCGATCCGGTCGAAGCGTTGAGGGCGGAGTAGCGCGCGAGGGCTTCAGGAAACGGGCGCGCAAACTGTCTCGGGATGGAGCGCTGCGGAACCTGCGCGTGAGACCGTTTCGACGGCTCGCAGAAGCTTCTCGGAGCTGACGGGCTTGGAGATGAATGCATCCATGCCGGCTTCGAGGCAGCGTTGCGCGTCAGAAGCGAAAGCGTTAGCGGTCATGGCGACGATGGGGATGTGCCCTCCGAAGGCAGCCTCGCGGGAACGGATGCGCCGGGTAGCCTCCAGACCGTCCATAACCGGCATTTCGAGATCCATGAGCACAAGATCGAAGACTTCGCCAGTGGCGAGGATATCGATGACTTGCTGTCCGTTGCGGACGACCGTGACCTGATGGCCGTGCCGCTCGAGCATCTTTACGGCAACCAGTTGATTGACCGGATTGTCCTCGGCAAGCAGCAGCCGGTGAGGAACGAAGAAGAAGTTTTCCTTTTCGGGCTCGGGAGCTGAAAGGCGGGAGCCAATGCGGAAATCGGCAGTGAAATGAAAGGTGCTGCCGATACCGTCCGGACCATCATCCACCCAGATCCGGCCGCCCATGAGCTTAACGAGCCGCGAAGAAATGGCGAGTCCGAGACCGGTGCCCCCGAAACGCCGCGTTGTGGAGTATTCGGCCTGCGTGAAAGCTTCGAAGATGAGTTGCCGTTTTTCAACGGGCACGCCGATGCCGGTATCGGCGACCGTGAAGTGCACCGCGCAACGGCCTTCCTCGAGCGAATCGATTTGGGCCGCAATGCTGACCTCACCTGAATCGGTGAATTTGATCGCGTTGCCGGCAAGATTCAAGAGCACCTGCCGCAAGCGTCCAGGGTCGCCTTTCAAGACCGGCGGAATTCCGGGCGCCACGATCGACAAGAAAGCTGCAACCCTTTTTCCTGCGCGCGAAAGCGGAGCAGCTTCTGGACATCGTTGAAGGTGTCGTGGAGGGTAAACGGAATCTCTTCAAAGACGAGCTTGCCCGATTCGATCTTGGAGAAATCAAGGATGTCGTTGATGACCAGCAGCAAGGATTCGGCAGAGCTTTTGACGACGTTTAATTCTTCGCGCTGATTCGAGCTAAGGTCGCTGTCAAGCACCAAGTCGGTCATGCCGATAATTCCATTCATCGGCGTCCGGATTTCGTGGCTCATGGTGGCGAGAAAGATGCTTTTCGCTTCGTTCGCGCTGCGGGCGGCTTCTTCGGCGCGCTTGCGCTCGGCGATTTCGATCTGCAGTTTGCGCTCGATCTCGCGGCGGTGGGTGATATCGATGGCAGTCCCTTCGACGCGGTATTCGCCGCGCTCGGTGGTAACGAGATGGGCCTGTTTGAGAACCCAAAAAGAAGAGCCGTCTTTGCGCCGGTATTCGGATTCGTAATCGAGCACCTGCTTGTCGGATAGCAATCGCTGCACGAACACGTCGCGGGCCGCGGCGGTGGCGTGCATGGCCGTCATGTTGCAGGCCAGCGCCTCTTGTTTCGAAGCAAATCCGAACATTTGCGTGAATGCGCTATTGCAATCGATCATGCGGCCATCGAGCCCCGAGACGTAGACGCCCGCGAGATTTCCCTCAAACAGGTCGTGGTAGCGAGCGGCTACGGTACTCGCAACGGCAGTTCGTTCTTCGAACAAGGTGAGGAGCATTCCGAAGGCGACGGCGTATTTCTCAAGATCCCAAAAAGCGCTGTCACCATTTGGGCCGATGTGATAGGCGCCCAAAATCTCGCCCACCGGAAAAACCAGGCCCCAAGCGACAAAAGGAGATGGAGGTCAGCATCACGCCGGGGCTCCACCGGGCGTAAAACCTCCAATAGAGGATGCCGGTGACCGCATAGAGCGCAAAGAGAATGAAATCGATTCCGTATTCGGGATGCGTGGCGAAGCAGGGGCTCAGCGCAAGAGGAGGCAGAGGAACAGGCTGCATCGGAACCAGATGGCGGGCTTCGGCCCGCGGTGACGCAGATACATAAGCGCCGAGACCACGAAGCTGGTTGTGAAAAGCACGGCATAGACCCAAGCGCTCTTCACGTTGAGATTCAGAGCGAGCCAATACAGCATGCACGGAAAGATAATGAGCAGGGCGAATACGATTCGGCGCGCGGTGGTGATGACGACCTGCGAAACGGAAAGCCAGAAGCTGGCTCCGCAGACGATCAAGGTTCCGTAGATGTTGCAGAGGACGAAGAGATTGGGCGATGGATCGACCGAGACGACGATGGCGTTAGCGAAATGCAGGACCACGGCCGACCAGCCGACAATCCACATCGCGAGGCGCCGCTGGCGGTCATGGATGTAGATCCAGACGAACAGGGCGACCATGATCGTCATTAAGAATGTCTCGACGATGTGGACAAAAAGAGAGGACATCCCGGATCAACAACCGCGCAGCGCCCCCGCCGTTCAGGGCTGAACGCGTTACACCCCCAACAGTTTCATCGGCAGATTCGGCGCCGAGCTTTGGCTTTTGAATGCGGACGAGATTGGCCGGGCGTTTCGGCGGAAATAGCACCTATCCAGGCGAGCGAGTAAGGCGCCGACGCGAATAGTGGACGCCACGAAGTTTGCACAGTGGATGGCGCTTGGCGACCGATGCTAGCGTGAGTGCGTGCTTTGATCAGAGCGCATTGGATTGATGGAGTAAACCAGTCATGTTTTCCCGAACATCCACCTGCGAAAATCTGGCGCGTTATGCAGTGAAAGCCTCGTACGAGGCGCTTTCGGCTGACGTGGTTAAGAAAACGAAAGATCACCTGCTCGACTCGATGGGTTGCGCATTGGGGGCGATGCACGCCGGGCCGATTCAGGCAATTCGCGCCGAACAGGCGCCGTACTCCGAGGGGCCTTGCACGTTCATCGGGGGAGGATGTGCGGCGCCGGAACGTGCAACCTTTTACAACACCGCGCTGACGCGCTATCTGGACTTCATGGATACATTTGTCACGCCCGGCGAAGCGTGTCATCCCTCGGACAACATTGGCGGGGTTCTGGCGGCGGGCGAACTGACGGGCATTTCGGGGCGCGACCTGCTGGCAGCCATTGCGCTGGCCTACGACGTGCAGTGGCGGCTCACGAGCAGCGGCGTGCCCTTGATGAAAGCGGGATTCGACCACACGGTTACGCAAGCGATTTCTCTCGCCGCGGGAGTCGCGCGCGCGCTTGGACTTTCCGAGCGAGAGGCCGCCAATGCGATTGCGATTTCAAGCTGCGGAGGCGCGGGATTGGCTGCGGCTCGCACGGGCCAGCACCTCTCGCAATGGAAGGGATTGGCGTCCGCGGACATGGCGATGCATGTGGTTCATAGCGCACTACTCGCGGCCCGAGGCATTACAGGGCCCCTGCATGTGTTTGAGGGACCTCTCGGTTGGAAGCAGATGCTGGGGAAAGAATTTCCCAACGCCTGGCGCGGGCGCTACGACGGAATCTTGAATGAAAATCTGAAGAAGTTCAACGCCGAATTTCATTCTCAGTCGTGCATCGAAGCGCTGCTGGAAATGCGCGCGCGGCAAAGCATCGATCCGGAAGGTGTGCGAGGTGTTGAAATTGAAATCTTCGATGTAGCTTACGAGATGATCGGGGGCGGCAGATACCTCGACCCGAAAACTGTGGCCACGAAGGAGGACGCGGATCACTCTCTTCACTACATGGCTGCAGTTGCGTTGCTCGACGGGCAGCTCGAGCCGGAGCAGTATGAGGCGTCACGGATTCAATCGAAAGACGTGCAGAGCCTGATGCAACGCGTCACGGTCAAACGAAGCAGCGCTTATACGCGGCGGTATCCGAAAACCATGAGCTGCCGGATTCGCATCAAGCGGGCAGCCGGCCGCACGCTGCGATGCGAAAAGAAAGATTTCGAGGGTTTCTACAGACGGCCGATGCCGCGCGAGCAGGTCATCAACAAGTTTCTACGGTTGGGACGTAAGGCGCGCTCCCACGGGGAGTTGAGGCGCATCGTCGATCATGTAATGAACCTGGAATCGCGTTCCGCTGGCGAGCTCATGAAGGCGCTGCAATCGAAGGCGTAGCGGGCGCTCGGACACCACCGAGCGGAGTCGGCCCATAAGCACTTTTTATGCCATGATTCTCTTGCATAAAAATCTCTTCTAGGCTACTGTGAAGACATACACGCACGCTCGTCGGCCTGACCGGGCCTTTGAGGGTGAGTGTAGATGTAATATGACCGGCTCTTCACCGGTATAGGAATTGAGGGCCACCGGCGGCGTACCGAACCAGCCGAGTGGCCCTTTGTGATATGTGATTGACAGCGCGCATAAAGGACCGCCAATCAGTCTGTGCGCTAAACCGGAGTCTATTTCGAATTCCCATGCCCTCCAATCTTTTGTCAGGCGCGAAAATTCTCTTGAACTGTCTCGCGCGAGAAAACGTGGAATGTATCTTCGGCTATCCGGGCGGGGTCACGCTTCCGCTTTACGATGCGCTTTACGATCACCCGATCCGTCATGTCCTGGTGCGTCATGAGCAGAACGCTGCATTCGCGGCGCAAGGTTACGCACGAGCAACGGGCAAAGTGGGCGTGTGTTGCGCGACATCCGGCCCGGGCGCTACGAACCTGGTGACGGGGCTGGTGGACGCGATGATGGATTCGATTCCCATCGTGGCTCTGACGGGGCAAGTGTCGACGAAGCTCATGGGAAGCGACGCATTCCAGGAAGCGGACACGTTCGGCATCACGCGATCGGCGACCAAGCACAATTTCTTGGTGAGAAACATCCAGGAGTTGCCGCAGATCGTACACGAAGCCTTCTATGTCGCCGCTTCGGGCCGGCCAGGGCCGGTACTGATCGACATTACAAAAGATGTTTTCCAAGGGCAGGCGCATTATCAACCGGTGACCGAAGTGCATCTGCCGGGCTACAAGGTTTACAGCGAAGGCCACAGCGGACAGATCCGGCGCGCCGCGCAGATGATGTGGGAAGCCGAGCGGCCGTTTGTCTATGCCGGCGGCGGAATCATTGCCGCTAACGCGAGCGACGAATTGCGCGCGCTGGTGGAGCTGTTGGACGCACCGGCGGTGTGCACGTTGATGGGCTTGGGGGCGCTGCCGGCGGAGCACTCGAATTTCATCAGCCTGCCGGGGATGCACGGCAGTTATGCGGCCAACATGGGCATGTCGAATACGGATCTGATGATTGCGCTGGGCGTGCGTTTCGACGACCGCGTGACCGGGCGTTTGGCTGCGTTCGCGCCGCATGCGAAGGTCATTCACGTCGATATCGATCCGGCTGAGATTGGAAAAAACCGGCAGGTAGACCTGCCGATTGTGGGCGATGCCAAGCGAGTGCTGCCGAAGTTAGTTTCGGAATTGAAGGAATTGGCTCCCGCGATGCAATCGAAGAAAGCGCCGGCGCGGCGGGCATGGTGGGCCCAGGTTCGCGAGTGGAAAGCGGAGCATCCGCTGGCCGCCGAGATTTCCGATAGCGAAATTAAACCGCAGCACCTGATGGCCGAAATCGACCGGTTAGCGGGCGGGCGCGCAATTGTGGCGAGCGATGTGGGCCAGCATCAGATGTGGGCCGCGCAGTTGATTCGCTTCAACGAGCCGCGGTTGTGGATCAATTCGGGCGGGCTCGGTTCGATGGGCTTCGGCTTGCCGGCGGCGATCGGGGCTCAGTTTGCGCGCCCCGACAAGCTGGTATTTGCGGTGGTTGGCGACGGCGGCTTCCAGATGTCAATACCGGAATTGGCGACGATTGCGAATCATGCGCTGCCGGTGAAGATCATCGTGATGAACAACGGATATTTGGGCATGGTGCGGCAGTGGCAGGAGCTTTTCTATAACAACCGCTTGAGCGAAGTACAGCTCGATTCATTCCCGGACGTAGAAAAATTGGCGGGAGCTTACGGGTTTACGGGGCGCACGGTAGATCGCGTGAGTGAGATGCCGCGGGCGCTCGAAGAAGCGGTGCGATCGCCGGGGCCGTATCTGCTGAACGTAAAAGTATCGCCGTTCGAGAACGTATTTCCGATGGTTCCGGCCGGCGGTGCGATCAACGAAATGGTTCTGCGGCCGCCGCAGCCGGTTGAGGTGTAAAGTCGTGCAACAGATCATTTCTTTATTGATGGAGAACAAACCGGGCGCGCTGATGCGCGTCACGGGACTGCTGAGCCAGCGCGGATACAACATTGAGAGCCTGACGGTGGCGCGCACGCTCGACCCGACGCTTTCGCGCATGACGATTACTGTCGACGTGGAGCCGAATATCCGCACCCAAGTGATCAAGCAGATGAATAAATTGATCAACGTGCTGCAGGCGGCGGATTTGACGGAATCGGCGGCGGTGAATCGCGAGCTGGTGCTGGTGCGCGTGCGAACGAATCAACAGAACCGCACGGCGATATTGAAGGAAGCCGAGATTTTTCAGGCGCGAGTGGTGGATTCGACTACGGAAGGATTCGCGATCGAGGCGACGGGCGACCCGGAAAAGCTCGACGAATTCATCGACGTGATGAGCAGTTATGGAGAAATCGAAGTGACGCGATCGGGAGTGGTATCGATGTCGCTAGAAAACAAGAAGCTGCGGCTGTCTCCGCCGGTGCCGTGCGGCGCGGGCTCAACAGAGGCGCTCGAGCTACAGCAGGCGGAATAGCGGAAAAGGACGAAATGCCAAAGAGATTTTACGAAAAAGACGGGAGCCTTGCGCGGCTCGAAGAGAAGACGATTGCGATCATCGGGTACGGAAGCCAGGGGCATGCGCATGCGCTGAATCTGCGCGATTCAGGCCTGAATGTGGTGGTCGGCCTGCATGCGGGAAGCAAGAGCAAGGCAAAAGCCGAAGCGGCGGGCCTGGAAGTATTAAGCGTGAGCGATGCGGCGAAGTCGGGCGATTTCATCATGCTGCTGATGCCCGACCATGTGCAGGGCGAGATCTATCGCAAAGACATCGCGCCGCACATGAAAAAGGGTAAGACGCTGATGTTCGCGCACGGATTCAACATTCATTTCGGGGAGATCAAGCCGCCAGCGGAAATCGACGTATCGATGATTGCGCCGAAAGCCCCGGGGCATCGCGTCCGGGAGCTGTTTATCGAAGGCGTGGGCGTGCCGGCGCTGGTTGCGATTGCCCAGGATGCTTCGGGCCATGCGCTCGAGGATGCGCTCGCGTATGCACAGGCGCTTGGATGCCTGAAGGCGGGAGTCATCGAAACCAGCTTCCGGGAAGAGACGGAAAGCGATCTCTTCGGTGAGCAGGCGGTGCTATGCGGAGGCGTGAGCGAGCTGATTCGCGCCGGATTCGAGACCCTGGTCGAGGCTGGTTATGCGCCGGAGATTGCCTATTTCGAGTGCCTGCATGAGCTGAAGCTGATTGTGGATCTGATCTATGAGGGCGGGCTCGGGTATATGCGGTATTCGATTTCCGACACGGCCGAGTATGGCGATTACACGCGCGGGCCACGCATCGTCACCGATGAGACGCGGTCGGAGATGAAGAAAATCCTGAGCGAAATCCAATCGGGCGAGTTCGCGAGAACATGGCTCGAAGAGAATCGCACGGGGCGCAAGAAGTTTCTGGCCATGCGAGAAGCTGCCAAGGATCAGCCGATCGAGCGCGTGGGCGCGGAGCTTCGCTCGATGATGACGTTCCTCAAAAAGCGGAAAGAAGCGGGCATACCGGAAGAAGCGGTGGTCGGAGCATAGGCTGTTCGGCCCCTCGCCCTCACTTTGTGCTATAAAGCTACGTGGGGTGACTAGAATGCGACAGCCTTGGTTCAGACGCTTTGGGTGGTTCCACTTTCCGGCATCTTTCCCGGGAGGTTTGGTGAGTTTCCTGGCGCTGGCATTTTGTGTAAATGTATTTATCGCGATTGACCGCCACTCGCATTCGGTGAGCGACACGTTATACGGCGTATTCCCGTTCTTCACGTGTACATTTCTTCTGCTGGATTGGCTCGCTCGCAACACGAGCGCGTCGATACGCACTGCTCAGGAGTCCGAACCCCGCAACTCATTCAGGTGAAGCTGAGAGCCATTCCCGGCGGCGCTGTTTTCCAACGAGGCCGCGCACAACGGCCACCGATCGGCCTGTGCGCTTCGCAGTGGGTCAGGGGCAATTCCACCCGAAATTGACCCTGAAAATGCCGTATGTTAGCGTAAATCAATAAGGGAAGTCACGCAACAGTCGTAGTGCGCTCGACATCCACGAGTCCGGCTTACGCCCTCCTTCCCAATTGCGCTTTTATTCGAATGGACGCGACTTTACACGCCCTCGCCGGCTTGCTCATCAAATCGGTCCCTACCATTATTTTCTTTGTTCTGCTGATCTTCTATTTGCAGCGAGTCTTGTTCAAGCCGCTCAGGAAGATCCTTGAAGAGCGCAGAAACGCGACCGAAGGCGTGCGTGACATCGCGCGGCGCGCTTTCGAGGCAGCGGACAAAAAGACCAGCGAATTCGAGCACGCACTGCAGATCGCGCGCAACGAATTGCACCAGGAATTCGAAGCATTGCGGCAGAAATGGACGCAGGAGCAAGCCGAAGCGATCGCCGAAGCGCGCGCCCGAGCCGATGATCAGATCGAAGAGGCGAAACGGCAGATCGCGGCCGAAGCAGCTCGCGCGCAAGCCGAGCTCGATTCGCGCGTGGCGCAATTCAGCGAACAGATCGTCAATTCCGTTTCAAGACGGAGAGCTGCGTAGTGGGGCCGCTAAGCGCCGCTCGCCGCATTTCTTTCACAGTGCTGGTCGGGCTTGTCTTCTCGATAGCAGCTTTGGCCCAGGAGACGCCGCAGGAGACGGCTGCTCTGGATGTCGTCACGCGATGGAAGATTATCAACACCGTCCTATTCATACTCGGTGTTTGGTGGCTGCTGGCCAAGTATGCGCCCAAGTTTTTCAACGCCCGCTCGGGTGATATTCAAAAAGCCATTCAGGACGCCACGGGACTGCGTATCGAAGCCGAGTTCCGGTATTCGGAGATCGACCGCAAGATGGCGACGCTCGCGGATGAGGTCAAGAGAATGCGCGAGCAGGCTGCGGTTGAGATGGAGCGCGCGCACCAGCGCTTCCGGCACGAAACCGAGATCGAGATCAACCACATTCATCACAATACGCGCGCCGAAATTGAGGCTCTGCGCAAGGAGAGCGCGGATGAAGTGCGCCGGCATACCGCGCAAGTGGCCTTGAATGCGGCCGAGCGGCATTTGCGCGACCGCTTCGCCGCGGAAGATCCGGCTCCGTTGATCGACGACTTTATAAGGTTGGTCGAGCGAGGCAACGAGCGGAGGAACAATTGACGCGAGGCAAGAACTGATGCAAGGCGCTCTCGCTGTCCACTACGCCGACGCGCTCGCGGACGCGGTATTCGCGCCCAACTCCGGCCTGCGCCCGGAAGATGCGATCGCGCAGCTTCGCGCCGTGGAGCAGTTGATCTCGGGCTCGGAACTATTGCAGCGCGCCTTGGTCTCGCCCGCGGTAAACAAAAGCCGCAAGTCGGCCATTGTCACGCGGCTGGCGGACGAAATGGAAGTGCATCGCAAAATTCGAAACTTTCTTCTGGTGTTGGTCTCGCATCGGCGGACGAAAGAACTCGGTGCGATCCGCCGCAGCTTCGAAGAGGTTGTGGATGAAAGGCTGGGTTGGATTCCGGCCCGCATCACTTCGGCCAAGGAACTCACCGCGGAGCAGCGGGAGCACATCGAGCGCGCGCTTGGCACGGAATTCGGCAAGTTCATTCGAGCGCATTACCAAGTCGATCCGTCGCTCATCGGGGGAGTGCGCGCTCACGTGGGCTCCAAGGAATACGACGCCACGATTCGCGGCCGGCTCGAAAGCATGCGCCTGCGGTTGGCAGCGATCTAAAAGGATTCAGAAAACGTATGGCTCAAATCAGAGCAGATGAAATCTCCCGTGTGCTTCTTTCCGAAATCGAAAATTTCGACGCGGTCGAAAACGTTTCGGAGACCGGCTCAGTCATCAGCGTGGGTGATGGGATCGCGCGCATCTACGGCCTGCAAAACGTGATGGCCGGCGAGCTCGTCGAGTTCGGACCGGAAACCGTCGGCATCGCCTTGAACCTCGAAGAGGACCAGGTTGGCACGGTGCTGCTGGGCGATTACACGAACGTTAAAGAAGGCGATCAGGTGCGGCGTACAGGGCGCATCATGTCGATCCCGGTGGGTGACGCGATGATCGGCCGCGTGGTTGACGCGCTCGGCCGTCCTATTGACGGTAAAGGCGCGATCGATACCACCGAATTCAATCCGCTCGAGCGGCTCGCCCCGGGCGTGGTCGATCGGCGTTCTGTCAAAGAGCCGCTGCAGACCGGCATCAAGGCCATTGACGCCATGGTTCCGATCGGCCGCGGGCAGCGCGAGCTGATCATTGGCGACCGGCAGACCGGCAAAACCACGGTGGCGCTCGACACGATCATCAATCAGCGCGGCCAGAACATGACGTGCGTTTATGTGGCGATCGGTCAGAAGCGCTCGACAGTTGCGCAGGTGGTGAAGATACTCGAAGACCACAACGCGATGGATTACACCATTGTGGTGGCCGCTACAGCATCCGATCCAGCTCCCATGCAATACATCGCGCCCTACGCGGGCTGCGCGATTGCCGAGTATTTTCGCGATTCGAAGCGCCACGCGTTGTGCGTGTATGACGACCTGTCGAAGCACGCAGCGGCGTATCGCGAAATTTCGCTGCTGCTGCGCCGTCCCCCGGGTCGCGAAGCTTATCCAGGCGACGTGTTCTATCTGCATAGCCGGTTGCTCGAGCGCGCCGCGAAATTGAATGACGAAAAGGGCGGCGGATCGTTGACCGCTCTGCCGTTCATCGAAACGCAAGCGGGCGACGTGTCCGCTTACATCCCGACCAACGTCATTTCGATCACCGACGGCCAGATCTATCTCGAAACGGATCTCTTCAACTCGAATATCCGCCCTGCTATTAACGTGGGGCTTTCGGTGAGCCGCGTGGGAGGCAGCGCGCAAATTAAGGCGATGCGCTCGGTGGCCGGACCGCTGCGGTTGGAGCTGGCGCAATATCGCGAACTTGCCGCCTTTGCGCAGTTCGGCTCGGATCTGGACAAGGCTTCTCAAGCGCAATTGGCGCGCGGGAAGCGTTGGGTTGAAGTTCTGAAGCAAGGCCCGTATTCACCGGTTCCGGTGGCTAAGCAAGTCGCGATCATCTTTGCCGGCGCCAACGGGTATCTAGACGATATTCGGGTGGAAGATATTCGCCGCTTTGAAACCGAGCTCTACACGTTCTTGGATAACCGCAAGACCGAATTGCTGCAAGCGATTGCCGAAAAGAAGGAACTCAACGATGACATCAAGGGCCAGCTCGTTAGCGCGCTGAAGGAATTCAAGGATCAGTTCGACGCTCCGCGCGAGGGGCAGAAAAAAGAAGAGCGGGGCGAGAAGGCGGCGCAAAAGGATCGGGGACAACCTGCCGATCGGGACGGGCGCGCACAGCAGCAACTCGGGACCAATCAGCCGCAAACCGGCAGAGAGCAAGCGCGGGAGCTGCAAAGCAAGTAGTTCATGGCGAGTCTGATCGACATCCGCCGCCGCATTCGCAGCGTCAAAAATATGCAGCAGATCACCAAGGCCATGAAGATGGTCTCGGCTGCGAAGCTGCGGCGCGCACAGGAGCAGGCGGTGGCATCGCGTCCTTACGCGAAGATGATGCAGCGCGTTCTATCGGATGTCGCTTCCGCCGCGGCAGGTGATGCGGACATTCGCGACCTGCCGTTGCTCTCGGTTCGCGAAGAAAAGCGCATTCTGTTGATCGTTGTGTCGAGCGACACTGGTTTGGCCGGGGCATTCAATTCCAACCTCTTCCGCATGTCTCAGAAATTCGTGGAGGAGCATCGCGGCGCGGATCTGCGCGTAGAGGCGATCGGCCGCAAATCGCGCGATTATTTCCGAAAACGTAACTTCAATTTGGCCGGCGAACATATCGGCATCGTGGACAAGCCTACTTATCAGCAGGCTTCTGAGATCGCCGACAAAATGATCGAAGAGTACCGTAAAGCCGAAGTGGACGCGGTCTACATCGCGGCAAATGAGTTCAAGAGCGTGATGGCGCCGAACTTGGTACTGCGCAGGATGCTTCCGGTCGAGATGCTGGAAACGCGAGGCCACGAGGACGGGTCAAAAAATAATCAACAGGCGATCGATTATATTTACGAAGAACCGCCTGAAGAGATACTGCGCTCACTGCTGCCGCGGTATGTCGAAATGGAGATTTTCCGGGCTCTGCTCGAATCGATTTCGGCGTATCATGCGGCGCGCATGACCGCGATGGATGCCGCGACGTCGAACGCAGGCGACGTAATTCAGGACCTGACGTTGACCATGAACCGCATCCGCCAGGATAAGATTACGCGCGAAATCATCGAGATTGTAAGTGGCGCTGCCGCCGCTGTTTGAGAAATTCCGCGCGGCTACTTGTAAGAAAGGCCGCGCTGCCGTTTGTAGCTAACTTGGAGCATTTAATGCCAACACAAGGTGTGGAAGGCCACGTAGTACAGGTCGCGGGCCCGACCATTGAGGTCCAGTTCCCGGAAGGCCACGTGCCGAAGATTCTTAATGCCGTGCATGTCACAAGCGAAGGCTTCGACGTGCCGATGAAAATCGATATCACGGCCGAAGTTGCGCAACACATCGGCGAAGGCCGCGTGCGCACGATCGCGATGGAGCCGACCGATGGCCTGGTTCGCGGGATGAAAGCGGTTGATCTCGGCGAACCCATCACCGTTCCGGTGGGAAAACCGACGCTGGGACGCGTGCTGAATGTACTGGGTCAGCCTGTTGACAACATGGGTCCGATCGAGACCGACCACTACGCGCCGATCCATCGCGCTGCCCCGCTGTTTGATGAGCAAGGAACAGAGCTCGAGATGTTCGAGACCGGCATCAAAGTGGTCGATCTGCTCGAACCCTATCTGCGCGGCGGAAAAATCGGACTGTTCGGCGGCGCGGGCGTCGGCAAGACCGTCATCATTCAAGAGCTGATCAATAACATCGCCATGAAGCACGGCGGTGTGTCCGTGTTTGCAGGCGTGGGTGAGCGCACGCGCGAAGGCAACGATCTTTGGATTGAGATGCAAGAAGCCGGCATTGTCGATCCGCACGACTGGCGCAAATCGAAGGTCGCGTTGGTTTATGGGCAGATGACCGAACCGCCCGGAGCGCGACTGCGCGTTGGCCTCACCGGCGTGACCGTTGCCGAGTACTTCCGCGACGAAGAAGGCCAAGACGTTCTGCTGTTCATTGATAATATCTTCCGGTTCACGCAAGCCGGGTCAGAAGTTTCGGCGCTACTGGGTCGCATGCCGTCGGCCGTCGGATATCAGCCGAACCTGGCGACCGAAATGGGTGACTTACAAGAGCGCATTACCTCGACCAAGCGCGGATCGATCACTTCGGTGCAGGCCATTTACGTGCCCGCCGACGATTACACCGATCCTGCACCCGCGACCACTTTCGCGCACCTGGACGCCACCACGAACTTATCTCGCGCGATCTCGGAGCTTGGCATCTATCCCGCGGTCGATCCGCTCGCTTCCACATCGCGCATTCTGGATCCACATATCCTAGGCGAAGAGCACTACAATGTCGCGCAGCGGGTGAAGCAGATCCTGCAACGCTACAAAGATCTGCAAGACATCATCGCCATTCTGGGGATCGACGAATTGAGCGACGAAGACAAGCAGATCGTCGCGCGCGCCCGCCGCATCCAGCGCTTCCTTTCGCAGCCGTTTCATGTCGCCGAGCAGTTCACCGGAAGGCCCGGCAAATACGTGAAGCTGGAGGACACCATTCGCAGCTTTAAGGAAGTGGTGGACGGCAACCATGACAACTTGCCGGAGCAGGCGTTCTATATGCAGGGCACGATCGAAGATGTCATCGAAGCTGCGGAGAAGATGAATCAGTAACACCGCGCATGGCAGATACATTTCAACTGGAAGTCGCAACGCCTGAGCGGCTGTTCGTGAACGAGCAGGTCAGCGAAGCCGAGTTGCCGGGCAAGGAAGGCTACATGGGAATCCTGCCGGGCCATGCGCCGCTACTTTCGATGCTCGGAGAAGGAACTCTAACCTATAAGTCCGGCGCCGGGGAGCACAAGTTAAAAATCAACGGCGGCTTTGTAGAAATTTTCGAAGATCACGTCCGCGTGTTAGCGGACAACGCGGAAGAGCAGTCGTAATACGCCGGATCGGCGCGTTACCGTCCCGCCGCGGCGGTGTCGCGCGGAGTCGCAGCCGATACCGTAATCCACGGGTTGGCTTTTAAGTCTTCGAGCAGCGGAGCTTGCCACGCGTACTCCGGATGAGCCTTCAGAAACTCGGCGGCATGAAACTCGACTCCACACGGATGACCCGCACCGGCAACGAACGACAACTTTTCCGCCATTGCGGCATCGGCTACCTTGGCCTCCACAGCTCCGGCCGGGCCGTAGGGATCCTGCCAGCCCTTTAAGCCGCGGCTGGATTTATCGACGTGGCCGCAGAGGGTGCGCTCATTCGGATCGATCTCTTTGGTCAGCATGTCGTAGTGATCGGTCTCAAACTTTTTGCCCGAGTCGACATCGATCCCGCCTTTGTATTCCGCCATCAACATATTCCAACGGCGATGCCTTACCGTATCCGGCGCATTCGGGTCATTGGCGGGATAATCCGTCTCTTCAGCGATCAGTTTCGGATTGATGGGGAAATTCGAGCCGACAAAGTATCCATCCTTGGTCCGTTCGAGCGTGACATATTTCAGCCCGAGTTCCAGGCGTGCGATTTCATTCTTGCGGCGGTCGCCCACGAGCCAGGCATTCGCGTACCCGCCATTGTTGCCGTCTTCCATGATGCGTGCGAAATCGTCGATCGACTCGGAATATTGCATTGCCTTGCGCGCGCGCACGAACTCCGGCACGCCCTTGGTGTCGAAGCCGTGGAAATTACCGATCGTGGTCTCGGTAATCATGATGCCCGCGTCGTTGATGCCGAAATCGTCGCCGCTATGGATCAATCCGGGCATGCCATCCATGATGAAATGATGTCCCGAGGCGGGAACGATATCGAAAATTACGTCCCACCGCGCTCCCGACAGGTAATCGCTCCAGTTGTTGTGGCCTATGACGATGCGGCCGTCCTTGGTATAAGCGCCGGTTGCGATAAACGCGCTGCAGTGCTCGCCGACGGAGCTAGGAACGCCCTTGGCCTGCAACTTTTTCGCTTCGTCATAGTAGTACGGAAATTCCATGTAGGCGTTCATCGCGACGAGGTCGACGACATCAAGCCGCGAGCCGTGCGCCTTCAGCCCGTCGGCCATGCCTTCGAGCTCCTCTCGGTACTCCTCCGGCACATGCGGCCAAAATACGGTCTGCGCCACCTCCCGCAGTTCCGCCCAGCTATGTTTCACGCCATGCGTGGTGCTCAGTTCAATAGCGGCCTTCGAATCTTCGATTTCCTTCGGCAGCAGATATCCGTGCTGAAAACCGATTGCCGACGGACTGCCTTCCAGATGCACGAAGATCCAACCCGAATCCGTTGGATTGCGAAATGCATTCCCGAGCCGGGCGGCATTAGGGTCCTGCGCGGGCGCGCCGAACGCCAGAAAAGAACTGCCTGCAGCGAACAGAATGAGTGCACAAGCCTTGCGAATCACGACGACCTCCACGCTTGAAGTTGAAGCCGAGCTGCTGATTTACAGGCTGCTCAGGGCCACGGCCGCTTTTTGTTTGCCTTCAAGAACATTGTAGAGGAGTCGAGGACACGTCCTCAACAGGACCGAGATCGCTTTCAGCTTGCGGCTCGGCCGGAGAACGTAGGCTTCGTCATAGTACCGGATTGCGTTTGCCCAATCGCGTGCTTCGAAGGCGCGCCTGCCGCGGTACCAAGAAATTTCGAATTGCACCTTCCGCCGATGCCTTTCGGCAGCGCGACGCTCTTCTGGTGTCATTTCGATCGTCTCTTCGGAGCGCTGCAGCGATTCCAAAATGCGTTTCAGCATCCAAACAGAGTCCGTAGTGAGGCTGGACTCGTGCCTTCTATACCGGTAGAGCGGGATGCGATGATAGCCGATGCGTCCGCCCAGCTTCAATATGCGCAGCCAGAGATTAAAATCCTCAGACCCTTTGAGCGTGGTGTCGAAGAGGCCGGCTCGGATAACAATCTCGCGCCGCACGAGGGCGCAATAGGCAATTACGCACTCGCCTGCGAGCGCTTTCTCGAAAGTGATCTCGCCATCGAAAGGAGTGAGGTCCATCGTGAGCTGCCCGTCGAGAGAACCGCCGCCGAAGTACTGGCAATTCGGAAAGACCATATCTGTCCCGGGATGCTCGCGGAGGTACGCAAGCTGCACCTCGAGATAATTCGGCATCCAGATATCATCGGCGTCGAGGAACGCCAACCATTTGCCGCGCGCAGCGCGAATACCCGCGTTTCGGGCGCTCGATACTCCGCCATTTTCTTTCTTCAGATAAGTGATGCGATCGGGATAGCGCGCCAGCACCTGCTCAAGAGCATCCGTATCGGGACTGCCATCGTTCACTACAATGATCTCGCCGGGAGGTTGAGCTTGCGCGCATACCGAATCTAACGCCTCGCAGATGTACGCGGACGCGCGATACGCCGGAATGACGACGCTCACTTGCGACGCGGTGATTCCTTCCATTGCCGAGATTTGACTTCTCTTGGCGCCCATTTTGAACCTGGTATTATTCCGCATGGAAATGTATATGGGCCTCCCGGCTCAGTTGCTCGCGAGAAAATAGAAGCGGTGCAAACTTTCGCAGAAGCGACGGCGCGCGAGCGCGACCTCAATTCCCTATCACTATTGACCGTCATCATCGTACTCGCGACGGTAACGATGACATTCGGCGCCATGATCGCCGTGTTTATCGGCCGCTCCGAAGGAACCTTCTTCTGGGGGCATATCGAACTTCCGAAAATCCTGTGGGCGACCACGTGTGTTCTGCTGGCGAGCAGCGCGACCTTCGAAATCGCGAGGCGCCGGCTCATGGCGCACGATCAGCGCGCATTTTTTCGCTTAACCGCTTACACTACCGTCCTCGGGATCTTGTTTTTGGCGGGACAAGTTGTGGCATGCCTGCAGATCCTCAACTCCGGCATCACGCTAGCGAAAAATCCGCACTCGTGGTTCATTTTTCTCTTTATGGGCCTGCACGGCGCGCACATTCTCCTCGGGTTGGGAAGTCTGGGCTATCTTCTATTCCGCACGCGCGTGCCTGCCAGCGGCCCCCGATACCAGATGATCACGCGCGCAGTTGCGAATGCAGTTTCGATCTTCTGGCACTATCTCGACTTCCTTTGGCTCGTGCTGTTTGGGCTGCTTCTCGCCTGGCGGCGATAGCGCGTTCCGAGATATTCTACGGATACCCGCGGTTTGCGCCGCCGGCGTTCTATTCCGAGCGTGGACAAACTGAATAGTTTGTGTTCGATGATCTGGCGAAAATCCCATCACAACACCGAGGAAGTGATTTCGACAGAATATTTTCAACTGGCTTCCGCCAGTAACCGAGCGTACTCAGCTTTCACATTCCGAAGTATCGGCACGTCCGCATCCGCTTCACGCCAGAGCGATAGAAATTTCTGGTACTCCGCTTCCGCCTCCGCCCTCTTGCCCGCCATCGCCAAAGCTTGGCCCTTCTTCCAGTGTGCAAGTAAAGCGATCGGATTCGAACCGGCAATGCCGCGGTTATCAAGAATCTTTTGAAACTCGACCGCGGCTTCCTGCGATTGATGCAATGCCAGGTAAGCCTCGCCGCGCACGTAGATCGGGTATAGCGAACCGACAAAGCCAATTGAGCAGCATCCCAGCCATCCCAATTCATAACGCGCCGCCGGGTCGAGCAATTCCAAAGCCTTGGTTCCTTCGCCCCGGTGAATGGCCGCGAGGGCGCGCAAGCTGGGAACAAAGCTGAATCGCACGATCGTGTCGTCCGGATATCGTTGTTCCAGATCTTTCATTAATATCTCTGCGCGCATCGAATCGCCTGAAAAACCGAACGCTAATGCCGCCCCATACTGTGCGTCTTTGCCGCGCGAGAGCTTCTGTGCTGCCGCCGCTCTCTTGCGCGCCTCCGCTGCATTCCCGAATAGGGCTTCGCGCACCGCCGCCGCGGCTTCGTGCTGCGCTGCCGCCTCCTTGCGATTCGCTGCCAAAGCCACTTGCACAGCGCGCCGCGACATCTCTCTGGCTTGCTGCAGATCTCCGGAAAACGCCAGGACTTGCCCGCGCTCTCCCCAGATCCAATCCTGAATCTCGGACATGCCCTCCGCGGCAATACCCATTCGTTCCATCTCCGTCTGGTTCGCTTGAAGGAATGCCATCTGGTAGCGAATCATCGAATAGTCAGGCAGCGTGAGTTTACGGTCGGCTGCACGCTCGAGCCAGCGCTGCGCTTCCGCGTAGTCGTTGCGAAAGACAGCCAGCATCGCTAAGTGAGCGTACGGGTAAGGCTGGTCCGGATCCACTTCCAGGGACTTCTTGTTTTCCTCCACGCTTTTGTCAAACCGTCCCACGACCTTTGCGGCAGCACCGAAGAGCGCATGCCCGAGGACATCACGAGGATAGGTGCGCGTCCAGTTTTCAGATGTCCTCAGTGCTTTCTCGAGATCTCCCGTCACTAGGCGATCATAGGAGTAGTCGATGAAGAATTTTTCCTGATCGCTTGCGCGATCCCGTTCCCGGAACGCACGCCGTGTATACTCCCGAGCTAGTTCCATCTCGCCCAGCGCACTGTAATCTCGGCCAAGAAGGGCCAAGGCAGTGGCGAAGTGCGGGTCGATCTGGATAGCTCGCTTGAGGAAGGGTATTGCAACCGCGTGCCCCTGCAGCATCCCCAATTTCATTCCTTCGCTGTACAATCGCCATGCTTCGAGCGATGGCGTGGTTGGATCTGAAATCAGATTCGAATGCTGTGTCATGGCTATCAGCGATTCGCCTGCGCGCTTGCGGAATTTGTCAGCTAGTTGCGCTATGGTACGCAAGACGTCTTTTCGCGCAGCCTCCGCCTGGTCCGAGTAAAGCGATTCTCCCGTGCGGCAATTTTGGGCGTGCAAGGAGATCACATAGTGTTCCCCACTTGTGGCGATTCCGCCATCGAGTACTGCGGCGCTTTCCGTCCTTTCGCATACCTCGCGCGCGGTCTCCGTGTTCCATTGCTTATCGGGAGATTTCCCCATGAGTCCCAACACGTGTCGAATCCGCTCATCTGAGATCAAACTCAGAAAAGGCGATTGCCGGAGCTCGAGGGCAAACGCTGACCGCAGCGTTTCGTTGAATGTAGGATCGCCCGTCTGATTGGCAAAGTCGGCCAGCACAATCGTGTCCTTGGCCGTAAATGCGGGCGCGGGACGTCTCCCGAAAAAGATTGCGCCGATAACGCAAAGCACCAACAGCGCGGCAGCGGCGCCCGCCAGCTTCCACTTCTTTCGCGCTCCCCACCGTGACTGGTCGAGGAGCATCAGTTGCTTGGAAACGTCCGCTGCCGAGTGATATCGCTGTTCGCGATCTTTCTCGAGCATTTGCGTGATTACACGGGCCAGGCTCGAGGGTAGCGCTGGATTCACGCTCGACGGCGCCACAGCGCTGTCGTGCAGCACCGCCTCCATCGTCAGCAGAGCATCGCTACGTTCGAACGGCCGAATCCCGGTTGCCAGCTCATAGAGCACGACGCCGAGTGAGAAGACATCGCTGCGCCCATCGATTTCCTCTCCTCGCAACTGCTCAGGTGACATGTAGGGAATCGTCCCCGCAACGTTGCCCAAGCCTGCATCGGGTTCAGCTGCCTGTATCCACTTCGCTACTCCAAAATCCAGTAGCTTGAGCCTTCCGTCGTTCGTAGCAAAAATATTCGCCGGCTTGATATCGCGATGCACAATGCCTTTGCCGTGAGCAGCTCCGAGTGCCTCACAAGCCTGCATCCCGGTCCGTATCAGCTCCTGGACGCTTACAGGCGCTGCTCTTACCCGCTGCCTGAGGTCCTCGCCGTCCAGCAGTTCCATCACCAGCACGGGGCGACCACCGTATTCTTCAATCGCGTAGATTGTGCAGATGTTCGGATGATTCAGCTTCGAGGCCGTACGCGCCTCGGCCTGCAGCCTCTTCATCGCATGATCATCATCGCCCCTCACGCCGCTGTATAGGAACTTAAGCGCCACTTTCCTGCCGAGCTTCAGATCCTCTGCCTCATACACCACGCCCATCCCGCCGTTGCCGAGTTTCGCCCCTACCCGGTAATGCAAAACAATCTCGCCTTCCATCGCCGGATCGCCCAGCTGCATCGCCCCGGCGTTCGCCACTAGCTGAATCGCGGGTTGCTCGAGGAAAGTCGCGGCCTCGGTGTAATGCATCAGAAGGCGCTCTATCATTGCCCGCAGGTCATTATCGTCGGAGCACGTTTGTTCGAGGAACCCAGCCCGCCGTTGTCCGTCCAGTTTTAGCGCCGAGTGAAAAATCTCATCGGCTCGACGCCAGCGCTCCTGCTCCATGTCTTCTTCAAGCCTCTAGTTCGCTCAATAGCCAGGCTTTGGAGAACTTCCAGTCCCGCATTACTGTCTCGGGTGAGATTTGCAGAACTTCCGCCGTTTCCTTCACGCTCAGGCCGCCAAAGAATCGCAACTCAACCACCTGACTTTTGCGCTCGTCGATCTGTGCCAGCCGTTGCAGCGCCTCGTCAATGGCCAGTAAATCGCGGCGCGGCTCGCTCGCGCAGATCACCGACGCATCGATCGCAATTGTTATCTGCTTTCCTCCGCGCTTCTGGCGCATCCCGGCGCGATACAAATCGGTCAAGATGCGCCGCATCTGCCTGGCGCAAATCGCGAAAAAATGCGCGCGATTTTGCCAGTTTACACGCCTCAGATCGATCATTTTCAAATACAGCTCGTTAATCAAAGCGGTTGTTTCCAGCGGATCTGCCCCATGCTCGCGTACCATGCACTGCCGCGCGGCCCGATGCAGTTCCTGGTAGATCAAGGGCGTCAGCCGCTCCAGCGCTTGCTGGTCGCCGCGGTTCCAAGCCAGCAGTAATCCCGTGATTTCGTGGGTAGATTCCGAATTCATACGGAAGTGCTCACTCTCCAAGAGCCCCAAGAAAAAATTCTGCCCGGCATGACAGCTCCGGTCCGCATTTATCGCTAGTCCGGTTGAAGCCATAGGAGGCTCTATGACAATACAGCACTTTCTCCGAACTTTCTGCCGGTCCGCGCTGCTCGTGCCGCTGATAGTCCCAGTACTTTCGACCGCACAACAGGAACAAGAGGCACACCCGGCCGACCGCTTCCCGCATTATGTGGTGGAAGACCTCGGCACATTGGGCGGCCCATACAGCTTTTCCTACAACTTAAACAATGCGGGCGAGGTTTCGGGAGGCTCCGCAACCGCAAGTCAAAATGGCGATCCGGCCGAAACCGTAAATAACGCCCCGCAGACCGCATTTCTGTGGGCCCATGGCCGATTACACGACCTCGGTACGCTCGGTGGACCCGACAGCGCGGGGGCAGCAGCTAATCTTTTCCACTTGGTGGCGATAGACTCGGAAACCGCGAGTTACAGCCGGAATGGTGAGGATGTATGTGCATTCGGCACCAACCGGCAGTGCCTGGCCGCTCTATGGAAAGATGGCCACCTCCACGCGTTGCGGCTTCTTCCCGGCGGCAACAATTCTTATGCGCTGGACATGAATGATCGCGGGCAGGTGGCAGGCTTCTCGGATACCGACGTCTACGATCTCGATTGCGCTGCGGCCAGAACCGCGGGCTTTCGTTTTCAGTCGGTCATTTGGGAACCCAACGGCAGCATTCGACAGCTTCCGCCCCTCGACCGCGATATTGGTGTAGCGTTCGCGTTGGGAATCAATAATCGCGGCCAGGTGGTCGGCGTTTCGGGTACCTGCGCCAACACCACCCCACCACCGTACGTTACCCCGTCTCACGCTGTTCTCTGGCAGGGAGACGGACCGCCCATCGACCTCGGCTCTTTAGGTGGCGGTTCTGGTGCGTCGGCGATTAACGAGCACGGCGATATTTCGGGAACGTCTGCTGACGCGGGCGGTTCACCTCAACCTTTTCTCTGGACGCCGGAACAGCGTAAGCTCGTCCAACTCAAGCCGCCAGCCGGTTTTGTTGCCGCGGTGAATCCTTGTTGCAAGACCATAAACGATAGCCGAGAAATCGTCGGTTTCATGTTCAATGTGGATTTCAGCGTGCAGCACGCTTTCCTCTGGAACGACGGCACAATGGTCGATCTGAATGACCTGATTCCAAAAGGTTCGCCATGGCTGCTGCAAGGGGCTTTCGGGATCAATGACTCCGGTCAGATCGCCGGGCAGGGCCTGATCCACGGCGAAGTGCACGCGTTTCTTGCAACGCCTTGCCACCAGCACGATAACCGCGAATGCTGCGAGGATCATCACGACTGACCCATTCATGAATCGCGGAGGCCGGAAGATTGATATTTCCGGCCTCCCGCCGCTACGGGCGACGATTACTTTGCGCGACGAGCATTACGTCGCCGGACGGCTACATCGCAGCGGAGCCGGCGACGTTACTCGCGGGTGACGTTAGGACTCAATCTGGAGTGATCCGGCGCAAGAAGTGCAGTAGCAGCATGAGGCAGATCGCCGGATTCAGTTCGGATTGAGCCGTTTGAAGGAAGGCGCCGCGTTTGCGGCGGATGCGGCAGTTTGGCAATAAGTCGCTATGGGATTCGAATACGATTCGGGATCTTCGGAGGTAGTTTGGAAAGGCTGACGATTGCTAATCCGATCAAGTGGGCGAACGGCTGAAGCAGTAGAAGCTCCTGATTGACGTCGGGACAGTGAAGAGATGAAGCAAAATTGCTGCTGAATGCGCGGTCCAGACACACGTAGAGCGCACATGTCGAAGCATCGGTGATGGGCGGCAGAATCCGAAGTGCGCTAAGAGGTGTCAATGCGATTTGTCCATTCTGTGGACGCCAGGTAAGTCCGTAAAGCCGTCAATCTCTCGACGAGACGCATAGCGCCTCCGCAACGCGGACACATCCATAACGCCGAAGAGCAAGAGTCGGGTTGAACCGATTCCGGAAAATGAGGAGGAGCCATCCTCAGCAGCTGTCGGCCGAGCGGCAGCGAGACCTTGCGCCGGCGATTTGCCAGGAACCCGAAGAAGCGGATGCGCACGAACCCAGGTGGAAGCACATGGAGAAGAAAGCGCCGCAGAAACTCTTCTGCCGTAACTCTCATGAGCTTCTGCTTGCTGCCGTGCGCATAGTCCTTCCAGCGGAAGGTAACCTGACCATCGGAGAAGTCAACGATCCGATGATTGGAGATGGCGACACGATGCGTGTAGCGGGCTAAATAGTGAAGAACGTGCTGCGGACCGCCGAAAGGAGGTTTGGCGTACACGAACCAGTTTTGAAGGAACAACGAACGAAGGAAAGAACGAAAGGTACGCTCGCGTGCGAGAGGAGCAAGGGCCCCTGAGAACGTCAGTTGTTTCCGATAAAAGGCTTTCTTCAAGCCGGCGCGGAACTTGCCACGGAACACACGACTGAGCACCTTCACGGGTAAAAAGAAGGCGTAGCGCGGACGAACCCAATGCTGGTGATCAAGGGAAAGACCACCAGCTGGAATTACGCAATGGACATGTGGATGATGCAGCACGTTCTGGCCCCACGTATGCAGCACGCTCATGAAACCGATATCAGCACCGAGATGCTTACCATCGGCGGCGATCTCTAACAGCGTTGCTGCACTGGCGCGGAACAGAAGGTCATACAAGACTCTTTTGTTGGAAAGCGCGAGTTGCGAAAGCTGATGTGGCAATGTGAAGACCACGTGCACATACGGCACATCCAGCAGTTCCGTTTCGCGGGCCGTGAGCCACTTGTCACGAGCATTGGTCTGGCACTTGGCGCAGTGGCGATTGCGACACGAGTTATAAGAGATGGCCTGATGGCCGCAGCGAGAGCACTGATCCAGATGTCCGCCCAGCGCCGCCGTACGACAGCGCTCGATTGCCCGCAACACGCGAAGATGCTGCCAGGTTAGTCGGGATCGGTTCTTCTCGATGAAGTCTTTGCCCACTGCGCGAGCGATATCGGCCACCTCGAAGGGCGGTTGATTCATCTCTTGTGCAGTTTCCGTGAGCGCTTAACTTGCTCGGGGCCAGACATCTGGACCTTATCGATTGGTGTGCCCGCCGCCTTCAGATGGCGCTCGGAGAGGTGAAGGTAAATGGATGTCGCCTTCAGGTCGGAGTGACCGAGCAACAGTTGCACCGTGGGTAAGTCCGCTCCGCCTTCCAGCAGGTGCGTCGCGAAACTATGGCGTAGTAAATGGGGGCGAACGCCTTTGGTGATGCCGGCGGCTTGCGCTGCTTCGCGGCAAGCCTCCCACAGCACTTTCGGTGTGATTGGCTTATCGGCTCGCCACCCCTCTTTCGTTCCCGGAAACAAATACGTCTTGGGATGCATCCAGCGCCAGTACTCACGCAGAGTTTCGAGCAGCTTCGGACTGAGCGGCACGTCGCGGTCACGATTCCTCTTGCCATGCCGGATGTGGATCACCATGCGCACGCTATCAATGTCTTCCACCTTGAGATGGCACAACTCGGCCCACGTCCTGCGCAAGAAGTGCAGTAGCAGCATGACAGATCGCCGATTCAGTTCGCATTGAGCCGTTTGAAGGAACGCCGCGTTTGCGGCGGATGCGGCAGTTTGGCAATAAGTCGCTATGGGATTCGAATACGATTCGGGATCTTCGGAGGTAGTTTGGAAAGGCTGACGATTGCTAATCCGATCAAGTGGGCGAACGGCTGAAGCAGTAGAAGCTCCTGATTGACGTCGGGACAGTGAAGAGATGAAGCAAAATTGCTGCTGAATGCGCGGTCCAGACACACGTAGAGCGCACATGTCGAAGCATCGGTGATGGGCGGCAGAATCCGAAGTGCGCTAAGAGGTGTCAATGCGATTTGTCCATTCTGTGGACGCCAGGTAAGTCCGTAAAGCCGTCAATCTCTCGACGAGACGCATAGCGCCTCCGCAACGCGGACACATCCATAACGCCGAAGAGCAAGAGTCGGGTTGAACCGATTCCGGAAAATGAGGAGGAGCCATCCTCAGCAGCTGTCGGCCGAGCGGCAGCGAGACCTTGCGCCGGCGATTTGCCAGGAACCCGAAGAAGCGGATGCGCACGAACCCAGGTGGAAGCACATGGAGAAGAAAGCGCCGCAGAAACTCTTCTGCCGTAACTCTCATGAGCTTCTGCTTGCTGCCGTGCGCATAGTCCTTCCAGCGGAAGGTAACCTGACCATCGGAGAAGTCAACGATCCGATGATTGGAGATGGCGACACGATGCGTGTAGCGGGCTAAATAGTGAAGAACGTGCTGCGGACCGCCGAAAGGAGGTTTGGCGTACACGAACCAGTTTTGAAGGAACAACGAACGAAGGAAAGAACGAAAGGTACGCTCGCGTGCGAGAGGAGCAAGGGCCCCTGAGAACGTCAGTTGTTTCCGATAAAAGGCTTTCTTCAAGCCGGCGCGGAACTTGCCACGGAACACACGACTGAGCACCTTCACGGGTAAAAAGAAGGCGTAGCGCGGACGAACCCAATGCTGGTGATCAAGGGAAAGACCACCAGCTGGAATTACGCAATGGACATGTGGATGATGCAGCACGTTCTGGCCCCACGTATGCAGCACGCTCATGAAACCGATATCAGCACCGAGATGCTTACCATCGGCGGCGATCTCTAACAGCGTTGCTGCACTGGCGCGGAACAGAAGGTCATACAAGACTCTTTTGTTGGAAAGCGCGAGTTGCGAAAGCTGATGTGGCAATGTGAAGACCACGTGCACATACGGCACATCCAGCAGTTCCGTTTCGCGGGCCGTGAGCCACTTGTCACGAGCATTGGTCTGGCACTTGGCGCAGTGGCGATTGCGACACGAGTTATAAGAGATGGCCTGATGGCCGCAGCGAGAGCACTGATCCAGATGTCCGCCCAGCGCCGCCGTACGACAGCGCTCGATTGCCCGCAACACGCGAAGATGCTGCCAGGTTAGTCGGGATCGGTTCTTCTCGATGAAGTCTTTGCCCACTGCGCGAGCGATATCGGCCACCTCGAAGGGCGGTTGATTCATCTCTTGTGCAGTTTCCGTGAGCGCTTAACTTGCTCGGGGCCAGACATCTGGACCTTATCGATTGGTGTGCCCGCCGCCTTCAGATGGCGCTCGGAGAGGTGAAGGTAAATGGATGTCGCCTTCAGGTCGGAGTGACCGAGCAACAGTTGCACCGTGGGTAAGTCCGCTCCGCCTTCCAGCAGGTGCGTCGCGAAACTATGGCGTAGTAAATGGGGGCGAACGCCTTTGGTGATGCCGGCGGCTTGCGCTGCTTCGCGGCAAGCCTCCCACAGCACTTTCGGTGTGATTGGCTTATCGGCTCGCCACCCCTCTTTCGTTCCCGGAAACAAATACGTCTTGGGATGCATCCAGCGCCAGTACTCACGCAGAGTTTCGAGCAGCTTCGGACTGAGCGGCACGTCGCGGTCACGATTCCTCTTGCCATGCCGGATGTGGATCACCATGCGCACGCTATCAATGTCTTCCACCTTGAGATGGCACAACTCGGCCCGGCGAAGGGTTTAGTTTCCGGTTGCTCCTGTGTTGTCGGCCATCCGGACAGAATAGTGCGCGGTTATCTTCAGTAAATGGGCTCTCCGGGATCGCTTCTTAGAGGGCCTGAATTCCCGTCGTTAACGAGACTGCAATCACAGACGCGCCTTTACGGTCGTCGTTCGCGCCAGCGACCGTGTACGCGTCGCGAGACCTTCCCGCCCGTTTCGGATTGATTACAAAGACCGTCGCCAGCGGCCCCCGATACCAGATGATCACGCCCGCAATCGCGAATGCAGTTTCGATCTTCTGGCACTATCTCGACTTCCTTTGGCTCGTGCTGTTTGCGCTGCTTCTCGCCTGGCGGCGATAGCGCGTTCCGAGATATTCTACGGGTATCGATCCGTAGAGGGTTTGTATGATCCAACTCAAAGTGAACGGCGCCGAGCGCACCTATCAGGGCGACCCGGAGATGCCGCTGCTGTGGTATCTGCGCGATGAACTGCAACTCACGGGGTCTAAGTTTGGCTGCGGCATGGGCCTATGCGGCGCCTGCACCGTACACGTTGCGGGCGAAGCGGCGCGAAGCTGTCTGACGCCGATGAGCGCGGCCGCCGGGAAAGAGATTGTCACCATAGAAGGCTTAAGCGAAGACGGCAGTCATCCCCTACAGCGCGCATGGGAGCAGGTGCAGGTGCCGCAATGCGGCTACTGTCAGGCCGGCCAGATCATGCAAGCGGCCGCCTTGCTGAAAGAGAAGCCCAAGCCGGACGATCACGACATCGAGAACGCCATGTCCGGCAACATCTGCCGATGCGGCACGTATCAGCGGATCCGGCAAGCCATCAAAATCGCAGCGGGTGAGAACGCGGAGGTGAAGGCATGAGCGAGCGAGTTCAATTTGCGTCCCGCCGCGATTTCCTGAGCGGCGTATTCTCGGCCGGCGCACTGATTCTCGGCGCGCGATTTCTTCCGGCCGAAGTTGCCGGGGCAGCGGACACTCGATCCGCACCCGACGTGACGAAAATGGCCTGGAATCCCAGCGTTTGGATTGGTCTGAACAGCGACGGGTCGGTGGTGATTGTGGCGCATCGCTCGGAAATGGGCACCGGTATCCGGACCAGCCTGCCCATGGTGGTCGCCGATGAGATGGAAGCCGATTGGAGCAAGGTTCGCGTCGAGCAAGCCATTGGCAGCGAAAAATATGGCTCGCAGGACACGGATGGCTCCTGTTCGATCCGCGATTTCTACGACACCATGCGCGAAGCCGGCGCGACGGCGCGGGCGCTGCTGGTCAACGCGGCCGCCGCAACCTGGAAAGCGCCGGTCGACGAGTGCAGGGCCGAAAACCACTTTGTCGTTCATCAGAAATCCGGCCGCAAGCTCGCTTATGGAGAGCTCGCTACTGCCGCTTCAAAGCAGCCGCTGCCCCACAACAGCACCATCCAACTGAAGAAGCCCTCGGAGTTCCGCTACATCGGCAAAGGCGTCCCGGGCGTGGATCTGAAGGACATCTGCACCGGCCACGCGATTTACGGTTTCGACGTGCAGGTTCCCGGAATGGTTTATGCCTCTATCGAGCGCGCGCCTGTGCTCGGCGGTTCGATGCGATCTTTCGACGATTCGCAAACGAAAACCGTCAAAGGCGTGCAACAAACGATTGTGATCGAGCACGCCAAACCGCCTTACGGGTTCCAGGCTCTGGGAGGTGTTGCTGTGATTGCAAATAACACCTGGGCCGCTTCACAGGGGCGCAAAAAATTAAAGGTCGAGTGGAATCTCGGGCCGAACGCCATCGTGCAGACCGAGAATTATAAGCGCGACCTGATCGCAACTGCGAGCAAGCCGCAGAAGGTGGTGCGCAAAGCCGGCGAAGTCGATACCGCATTTGCAGGCGCAGCAAAGACTCTCGAAGCTACTTATTACACGCCGCTGCTGGCGCACGCATCCATGGAACCGCCGGCGGCGGTCGCAAGTTTTCGGGACGGCAAAGTGGAAGCCTGGGCCGCCACTCAGAGCCCGCAGGATGTGCAGAAGACGGTGGCCCAAGCGCTCGGGCTCAAACCCGAAGACGTAACCTGTCACGTAACACTTTTAGGCGGGGCCTTCGGCAGAAAATCGAAGCCGGACTACGTCGCGGAAGCCGCGATTCTTTCGAAGAAGATCGGCAAACCGGTCAAGATCTCCTGGACCCGCGAAGAAGATATTCACTTCGACTTCTATCATTCAACATCGGCGATGTATTTCAAAGCCGCGCTCGATTTCACCGGCAAACCAGTCGCCTGGCTGCAGCGTTCCGTGTTCCCGCCGATTGGTTCTACCTTCGATGGCACGTCGGTCTACGGCGACGACGGAGAAATGGGCATGGGATGGGTGGACGTGCCGTTCGCCATCCCGAATTTCCAAGCCGAGAACGGGCCCGCCAAGCCGCACGTTCGCATCGGCTGGCTGCGATCCGTGGCGAACATTTATCACGCCTACGGAGTGCAGTGTTTCATAGACGAGCTCGCGCATGCGGCCAACCAGGACGCGATTGAATACTGGCTCGCGTCGCTCGGGCCAAATCGCAAGCTCGATTTCAAAGGCGAGGTCCAGAAGTTTTCGAATTACGGCAAGCCCCTCGATCAATATCCGTTCGATACGGCGCGGCTCCGGCGCGTGACGGAAGCGGTCGCCGAGCGTTCCGGCTGGGCCAATAAAAAATCCAGCAAGCGAGCCGTCGGATTCGCGGCGCACCACAGCTTTCTTACGTACGTCGCAGCGGTCGTTGAAATCGATATTGCCTCAGACGGGAAACTTCGCATACCGCGCGTGGATATCGCGGTCGATTGCGGACCGGTGATCAATCCCGACCGCGTGAAAGCGCAATTTGAAGGCGCGTCCGTCATGGGCGCCGGCATTGCGCTTATGGGCGAGATCACCATCGCCGATGGCCGCGTGCAACAGGGCAATTTCAACAACTATCCGGTCTCGCGCATGAATGACGCGCCCATTGAAACGCACGTACACCTGGTCCCAACCGAGGACGCCTTGCCGACCGGCGCCGGCGAACCCGGAGTTCCACCGATGTCACCCGCAATTTATAACGCTGTCTTCGCCGCGACCGGCAAACGCCTGCGGGAACTTCCGTTAAGCAGGCAGAAGCTGGTTTAGCCGGGCGCACGCACAGATTCGTCTGCGCGGCAGTACGGCGCTTCATTCCCAGCGCAACGCAATGTTCGGATCCACGCGCATGGCGCGCCGCGCCGGAATATACGAAGCGAGCAGCGCAACGGCGCAAAGCAGCAGAGCGACGGCGAAAAACGTGATCGGGTCCGTAGCGCTGACTTCGAAAAGCAAGCTTGCCAATAGTCGCGCGATGCCGAACGAGGCGGCAATGCCGAGCGCTACCCCGATTAACGCGAGCCGGGCGCCTTCGCCGACGACCAGGCGCAGTACGTCGCTTTGCTGCGCGCCCACTGCAACGCGTATTCCGATCTCCTGAGTGCGCCGCGTCACCGAGAACGCCACCACCCCATAAATGCCGACCGCGGCGAGCGCCAGAGCGGCGAGAGCAAACGAACCCACCAGAACAAGCAGGAAACGACGGTCCGCGAGCCAGCCGCCCATCTCATCCGCGAAGGTGGAAAACTTAACCGGAGTATCGGGAACAAGATTGTGGAAGATGGCGCGCGCATCGGAACTCATTTCCGCCAAGGGCGCAGAGCTGCGCATCAGAATCGTGGGCGACCCATTAAAGTTGAGTCCGCGCTGCCGGTAATCGACATAGATGATGGAACTCGGCGGAGAGCTGAGGCCGCTCGCGCGCACGTCGCCGACGATCCCTACAATCCGCAGCGGCTTCAAGTTGCCGTCCATATTGCCGAAATCGATCTCCTCGCCGAGCGGGTTCTGGTTCGGCCAGCGCTGGCGAGCCAATGCCTCACTGATCACGGCCACATGCGGCGAATTCCAATCGTCCTGGCTGCTAAACATACGCCCACGAATCAGCCGGATGCCCATGGTGCGGAAGTAATCTTCACCGGCGACACAATACAGTGCGTGCCCTACCTGAGAAGGAATAGCCATATTGCCGAACTCGTCGAAATTTGTCGGCGGTTTTCGGCCATCGAGTATCAGAAAATTTCCATCGGCGAGATCGTCGCCGGCCGCAACAGGCATCGCGCTCGTGAGACCCACGCTTTCCACGCCCGGAAGGGATCGCAGCCGCTGTAACAGGTCTTCGAAGAGGCGAACCTGCCGCTGGTTGGCCCGCTGTTCCAATGTCATGGCTTCTCCCGTTGGATTCGGAAGCGAAAATTCCATCGTGATCAGGTGCTCCGGGCGAAAGCCGGGATTTGTGTGAATCAGACGCAGAAAACTGCGGCCGAGCAGGCCGGCCTCGACAAGAATCACAAGCGTGATCGCAATTTCGCCGGACACCACGAAGCCGCGGAAGCGCCGGGTGGAACCGCTGCCGCTGAAACTCCGGCCGCCGGAGGAAAGCGCGTCCTGCAGATCTCCTCTGCCCGCGCGCCAAGCCGAAAATAGTCCGAGCGAAACCGCAACCAATAACGTCGCGGCCAACGCAAACAGCAGAACCGGCGAATTGATGGCGATGCCTTCCTGCCGCGGCAAACTCATGGGGAGGATCGCTGGAAGTAGCCGGACCGCCGCGATCGCCAACGTGACGCCGAGTACGCCCGCAGCAAAAGAAAACAGAAGAGACTCGGCCAGGAACTGCTGCAACAGACGTCCACGCCCCGCCCCGAGCGCCGCGCGCACTGCCAGCTCTTTGCGGCGGACAGTGGCGCGCGCGACCAGCAAGCCGGCTACATTGGCGCATGCAACTAATAACAAGAGAACAACGGCGCCGGCAAGCGCGAGCAGAGCCGCTCTCACATCTCCCACCATTGCGTCCGCAAGCGGCACAACCGCGGCTCCATTGAGGTCGACATCTTTTCCGTATGCGTTCTTGATACGACCGGCGATGCCCGCGAGGTTCGCGCGCGCTTGCGCGACCGTAACTCCCTCGCGCAGACGGCCGACGGCGCGCCAGTTATGCGCCGTGCGGCTGGGAATCTCCGGATCCAGCTCGCGAGGAATCCATAAAGCGGTTCCGGGAGGAAAATCGAATCCAGCCGGCATCACTCCAACCACGCTGTAGACTCCGCCTTCCAGCCTTAACTTTGATTTGGACAGATCCGTTGCGCCGCCGAGATATTGCTGCCAATAGCCATAGCTGACGATGGCTGCCGGCGTACCGTGAAACTGCTGCTCCTGTGCCGCGAATGCGCTGCCGCGGAAAGGCTCGATGCCCAAGGCTTTAAAGAAATCGCGCGAGACGGCCGCGATGTTAGCGCGCACCGGTTCGCTGCCGCCAGAGATCGACGATAGCTCATAAGCATATTCCGCCAGATACGCAAACGTATCGTTCTGCTGCCGGAAGTCGTCGAAGTTGGGATCCGCGAGGTTCATCCGGTGTCCGTTAGGGGCTTGTTCCCACACCCGCATAATTTTCTGCGGCTCCGGATAAGGAAGACTGCGCAATAGCACGGCATCCACCACAGTAAAGATCGAGGTGGACGCACCGATACCCAGCGCGAGCGTCACAATCGCGGTCGCCGCGAATCCGCGCGATTTCGTGAGAGTGCGAAAACCATACCGGAATTCATGAAAAAAGGCTTCCATTCGGACCTCCTTTTGCGGACAGCGCTGGTATCTTGACGGATCATACGTTTAAATCGCCAGGCATGTTCCTCCAGACCTCCACTGGGACGTCCTCCATGCCATGCTAGCCCTATGCAGGCCACCGAAGAAAGGCAGAGCCTCTCTGCGCTGCTCGAAAGCGATCACCGCTATAAGTACCTCGACACCTTCATCACGCTGTTCGTCGTTGTCCTGCTGGTCTCAAACATCATTGCGTCGAAATTCTTCGCCATCGGCGCGTTGCGCGTCAGCGCGGCCCAGGTGCTGTTTCCGATTACCTATATATTTGCCGATATCTTCACCGAAGTGTACGGCTATTCCGCCTCGCGCCGCGCGATCTGGTATGGCTTCTTTGCATCCTTCCTGCTAGTTGCGCTCACTTACATCGCAGTCGTCATTCCGCCGGCCCCCGAATATCAGGATCAAGCCGCCTTTGTCGCCATCTTCAAGCCGGTGGGCCGCATCGTGGTCGCGAGCCTGCTCGCCTATTGGTGCGGCGAGTTCGCTAATTCGTTCACCCTCGCGAAACTCAAGCTGCTGACCAAAGGCAAATATCTCTGGACTCGTACTATCGGGTCTACTGTCGTGGGCCAGGCCGTCGATACAACGGTAGTGATGTTTGCCGCATTCTACGGCACGCGCCCGTTCGGAGTGATTCTAAAGCTGATCGTCTCGGGCTATCTCATTAAGGTGATATACGAAACTGCGATGACGCCCGTGACGTATTGGATCGTCAATTTTCTGAAGCGCACGGAGGGAGTCGATTACTTCGACTACGAAACAGATTTCAACCCGTTTGCAACCAGCGGCTCCGTCGATCCTGGCGTCCTTAAATAACTCCGCGCTATCCTAACCTTGACCGCAACCGACGAATAAGAAAGGCTCTGTCCTCGAACAATGGAGACCGGCTGCATTTGACTTCAGCAGTGCGGTCGAATATTGTAAGGATCGATGTGGCGGTGTAAGGAAGCGCTGCCGTGTCGCGCGCTGATATGGCCTGGCCCCCAAGCCGAAACATGGAGAAAGAGCAACTGACACTGGAGTCGACGTTGCAGAGCGTAGACGAGGCGGAAAACCTTGTTGTGCGCGCCGCCGAGCAAGCCGGCCTGAATGAAGATGACGCCCATCAGATCGGGATGGCCGTGCGAGAGGTCATGGTCAACGCGGTCGTGCACGGCAATCGGTACAACAAGAAGAAGCGCGTTCACCTGGGGATCGATTCTTCGCGCACCGCCTTGACCGTCACCATCGGTGACGAAGGCGCGGGCTTCGACTTCAACGCATTGCCCGACCCGCTCTCGCCAGAAAACTTGCTGAGGCAATCCGGGCGCGGCCTGCTGCTGGTACGCGCTTTCATGGACGATTTTCAGGTCCAGCCTCGAGCAGGCGGCGGAACGGAAGTCCGATTGGTCAAGAACTTGGCGCAGTAGAATTTCGTTTTGCCTTTATGGCGATCTCTTCAGGAGGCACACGTGAGTGTTAAATTGACATCCCGGCAAGTGGGCGATGTCACCGTTATCGACGCGGTTGGCCGCATCACGCTCGGTGAAGGCGCAAGCCTGTTTCGCGACACCATCCGTGATCTGACGGCGCAGGGCAAAAAGAAGCTGCTGCTCAATCTCCGCGACGTCTCTTATATCGATAGCTCCGGCATCGGCGAGATGGTTTCCGGGTTTACTACCGTCGGCAACAACGGCGGCCAATTCAAGCTGGTGGGTCTCTCGGCGCGCATCAAGGGCCTGCTGCAGATCACGAAACTGCATACCGTTTTCGACGTTTATGACGATGAGGCGGAGGCCGTCCGGAGCTTTTAGGCGCAGCGATTCCCTTCCCTGAACCGGGGCACATCCGCCCCCCTGCGGCTTCTCGTAAGGTAATTCGGCGCACGCGCGCACCATAGTACCGGTAGAACCCGCCGGGAGCTGAGAAAAGTTCTTAAGCATAGACACTACTACGTCGAAACGTGTCTACGTCAACTTCGCTCCATCCAATCCCGCTTTCCACGCCGCAACCGGTTTTGCCGCCGCCGGCCCTACAACCACAGATCCACGTCCTGCTTGCCGACGAGCTCACGCTCGTTCGCGAGGGGCTCGCCGCATTGTGCAATTCTTTGAGTGGTTTTCGGGTTGTTTCGCAGGTTGGAACGGCTGGCACGGCTTTGTCCGAAATCCTGCGCCTCGAACCCGACGTCGCTCTGCTCGATTTGGGGCTCTCCGATCTGGCAGCCACGGAAGTCATCCGTCGCGTCCGCGAGCGTGGACTTCGCACCCGCTGCGCCGTGTTTTCGGTGCGCAAGGATCGCAAAACCGTTCTCGAAGTGTTGCGCTGCGGCGCCTGCGGATATCTTCTCAAGAGCTCGACCGCCGAGCAGATGTCCGACGCCTTGACGCAATTTACACAAGGCGGCATTTACGTGTCACCACAAATCGAAGTGATGTCGCTATTCGGCGACACTGCGGGAAGGAATCACGGTGAAGACCCGCTTGAATGCCTCAGCAGCCGGGAATTTCAGGTTTTTTCGCTGCTGGTGGAAGGAATTCGCGCCAAAGAAATCGCCGCGAGGCTTGCGTTAAGCCCCAAAACAGTCGACACCTATCGGTCCAGTCTGATGCGGAAGCTCGACATCCACGATGTCGCAGGCCTGGTAAAGTTCGCCATTAAACGCGATTTGGCCGATCTGCCAGCTTAAGCCGGTCACCTCACCGAACAGCGCCCATTGCTGAATTCGACTGCATAACTGCCGAAAGATTCGCCCGACGCCGAATCCACAGCTCGACGACGAGCGTATTGATCGAAAATCCGATCCAAAACGCGATGCCGAAGAACTGTTGCGGGGTCAAGTGAGTGATGCGGCTCGTGGCAAAAAAAACCCCCATCACCGGTCGCGTCGTCGCGATTCCAAGAAGAATCGCAATTGCCCGAATCAGCCACTCGCGCTTGTCGTGACGATACTCCTTCAGCAAGCAGAACAGAAACAAGCTGTTGAACACCAGCACAGCGGATCGCTCCGTCCATCCGCCGATGGCGTACCGGCTCATGGCATAAGCAGTCACTCCCACCACCGCGCCGAGCGGGTATAACAGCCGCTCCGGCCAGCGCGCGCCTGCTGGTTTTCTAAAGACAACGAGCGGCACCAGGACGACAAATGCCAGGGCGGGCAGAATATGCAGCAGAGTGAGGTTCGTGTGCGAGGCGAAAACCACATCGAGATTGGGAAGCTGCGGCGGCCCTGACTGTGCCGGATGCGCTAACGCCAAAACCCGCCGCACGACGGCGGCTGCGGCGATGAGGATGCAACCCCAGAACCCAACGAGCAGCCAAATCGGGGCGCGCTTAGGCGAACGGTGCGCTGGAGCATTAAAGCCGTCTGACGGATCGGCAACTGCATTTCGTTGCACATTTGTGATACGCAGCAAGATGGCACAAGTTCCGCTCAGGTACGAGAGGTTCGCAAACAGTACCGTATATTTCCGGACCGAAACATCGGCTACCCGATTTCATCTAACTGGGCGTTTCGGCAACCCGCCATCAGTCAACACCGTTGCCTCAAAGGACGATATGAAGAGCGCCATCTGCATCGTCAGTTCCATAGTGTTTGCGGTAATGCTGCTCCTGGCCGGGGAGTCGCACCCCGCCTGGGCGCAAACCACACCAGCCTCGGGAAATAGCTGTCTGAGCGGGTATTCGTATCCCCCTGGACTGATCCCGCCCGGCCTCTGCGAGGATATGAACCGGGTGCTGCAACAGATTGACAAAATCGAGGGGGACACGCTGAAAAACGCCGAGTCGCTTCCAATCGATCCGGGCACCCGTCTGGCGCAGATTCGCATTCTGGGCAAGCTTCTGCTTTACGACAAGAATTATTCGGTTGAGCGCAATTCAGCGTGCACATCTTGCCACTCGAGCGAAACCGGCTTCACCGGTCCGGTTTCCGAGCTGAACCAAACAACAGTCGCCTATCCTGCGTCTGTTCGATACCGGTTTGGCAGCCGCCGACCGAAGAGCTACTCCTACTCCCCGTATTCGCAGATTGTCCATCTAGATCCGAATTCGCATCAGTTCTATGGCGGAAACTTTTGGGATCAGCGGGCCACCGCTTGGAAGCTTCAAAACCCTTCCTCGCAACAAGCCGAGGAGCCGCCCGTAGATGCTTTGGAATTGGGTCTTTCGGATTCGGCGTGTGTGGTGTACCGGCTATCGCAAGCGTCTTATCTATTCTTATTCAAGGATGTATGGGGTATCGACATCACCGCCATCAAGTTTCCTTCAAATATCGAGGAGATCTGCAGCACGCCCACGCAGGGCCCCACGGACCCGGACTTCGCGGGCAACGTTCCGCTCGATGAGCTGAGCCGATCACTGGTTCGAACCGTCTACGATCAGTTCGGAATGTCAATCGCCGCCAATGAAGCCGGCCCTGAAGTCAGCCCGTTCAATTCCAAATTCGACTACGCCATCACTCACCCGGATCAGCAAGTCCTAACGCCCGATGAGCAGCAGGGTTGGGAGCTGTTCGACGGGAAAGGCAAATGCAATCTCTGCCATCTCGACAGCCTCACGGCTTTCCAAAAAGGACAGCCGCAAGTTTCGACACAAGAGGTGCCGGAAACGGAGCCTCTGTTTACCGATGTCGCAGCGTTCAATCTAGGACTGCCAAAGAATGACGATATTCCATATCTCTACGAAGACAAGGCCGACAAATATGGAGTGACGCCCAACCCGCAAGGGCCTTCGTATATCGACCATGGTTTGGGTGATTTCTTGCGGAATGCGCCCGGAACCGGGCAGATCAACCCAAAGAATTACTGGATGAAGTTCGCCGAGCAGAACGATGGCAAGTTTCAGACTGCAACGATTCGAGACGTTGATAAAAGACCCTATCCTACCTTCGTCAAAGCCTATTTTCATAACGGCGTTATCAAGGATCTGAAAACGGTCGTTCACTTCTACAACACGCGCGACGTGTTGCCGCATTGTCCAAAGGGCGTCGACGATCCTAATTTCGGCAAAACGTGTTGGGCTCCGCCCGAGGTTCCTGAGAACGTGGACCAGCGGATCGGAAATCTAGGCTTGACGGACCACGAAGAAGACCTGATCGTCGACTTCATGAAGACTCTTACGGACGCGTATCAGCAGTAACGGGCGCAACATCATCTATGTCCGCGGCCAGCGGCAAGGCAGCCCGCATGGCCCACACGAACAGCGCAGCGAGGCAAGGCGTTGCCAACGCGCCCGTTATAATCATCAGAGTGCTACGCACGCCATCGGCAGCGCTGGTGCTTGTCGTACTGCTTGCAGCCTGCGGACCAAACATCAGAAGCAAGGAAAAGGTGCAGGAAGCGATTTTGCAGCGGCTGCAGGCGCACTCGGGATTAGACCTGCAATCGCTGGACGTGACCACCACTTCGGTTTCTTTCGACAAGAATCTGGCCTATGCCACGGTCGCGTTTCATCCCAAGGGCGACACGAGTATCAACAGCGGAATGACGATGAAATACACGCTCGAAGACCGGAACGGTAAATGGGTCGTGGTGAAGGTCGGTGGATTATCGGGGCATGGCATGACTGGCAGCGGAACGAGCGGAGAGTTGCCGCCCGGACACCCGCCCATCGATGGCGCAAACTCGCGCTCCGCCCCCGCCGATAGCGGACGCCCACAATGAAAACGGTCGCTGTGCTGGGCGGAGGGCCCGCCGGATCCACTGCGGCAGAGCGATTGGCGCGCGCCGGTCTTCGCACCATTGTGATCGATGAAAAGCTGGCCTGGGAAAAGCCGTGCGGCGGCGGCATCACCTACAAAGCGTATTCCGAATATCCGTACCTGATCGAAAACGACACGCCGAAAAAACTGGTCACCGACACGCTTTTGGCCGCGCCCAAAACCGGCGCGTTCATGATGAAATTGACGCGGCCGCTGGTCATCTACTCACGCACCGAACTGAACGGCATGCTGCTCCGCCGGGCCGAAGCCGCCGGGGCAGAGATTGAACAGGACCGCGTGCTTGGAATCGAGCGCAAGAGCGCCGGTTGGGAGATTCGCACGCGCGCGAGCAAGATTGCGGCCGATTACTGCGTGATTGCAACCGGCGCGCGCAATCCGCTGCGCGATGTCGGCACGCAATACACAGCGCAAGACACCATGTACGCGCTTGGCTACTGGGTTCCGAGCGACCAGGCGCACATCGATATTCAATTTCTCTCAAACCTCGAAGGCTACATCTGGGTTTTTCCACGCCACGGGCATTTGTCGGTCGGCATCTGCGGAAAGAGCGAATCGGCGCAATGCCTGCGCTCGCGGCTCGAACGCTACATGGACGAAAAGAGCATCTGCCGGAAAGAAGCGAAATTCTACGGCCACATGCTGCCGGCGCTCGAAATGCGGGGTTGGCGCAATAATCGCGTGGCGGGCGATCGATGGATCGCGGTGGGAGACGCGGGCGGTCTGGTCGATCCGATCACCGGCGAAGGCCTCTATTACGCGGTGCGCTCCGGCGATCTCGCCAGCCAAGTCATGTTGACCGGACAGGCACCGGAATCGCACGCCGAACGTTACCGGCAACTCATCGCGCGCGATTTCGGCCTGGATCTCACCTATGGCTCCGGCCTTGCCAAACGTCTGTTCTGCGGGGCGCTCTGTTTCCGCGGCGTCCCGACCAAGATGATCCAGTTCATGAAGCGCAGCCCCAAATTCTGCGAAATCATGCAGGATTTATTCGCAGGCACGCAGCCTTATCTCGAGTTGAAGAGCCGACTGCTGCGCAACGTAAACACCACGCTGCATGAACTGCTGATGAGTTTTCTGTTCCGCAAGTTGATCCTGGGCGAAACCCAGGTATGAAAACCGCGCAATCCGAAGCGCTGTTTGCGCGCGCCCAGGAGTATATTCCTGGCGGCGTGAACTCGCCTGTGCGCGCCTTTCGCGGCGTCGGCGGCACGCCCCGCTTCATTGCGCGCGGCGAAGGGTCGCATATCTGGGACGTCGACGGCAACGAATACATCGATTACATCTGCTCCTGGGGTCCGTTGCTCTTCGGCCATCGGCCCAAAACAGTCATCAGCGCGATCGCCTCCGTTCTCGAAATCGGCACCAGCTTCGGCGCGCCAACCGGCCGTGAAGTGGAGCTCGCCGAGTTGATCGTCGATGCGGTTCCTTCGGTCGAAATGGTCCGGCTCGTCAACTCTGGAACTGAAGCCACCATGAGCGCTCTACGCGTTGCGCGCGGTTTCACCGGCCGCGATCTCACGCTCAAATTCGAGGGCTGCTATCACGGTCACGTCGATTCGCTATTAGTGAAAGCCGGCTCCGGCGTTGCGACGCTCAGTCTGCCCGATTCAGTCGGTGTGCCGTCGAGTTTCTCGCAAACGACAATCGCTGTCCCGTTCAACGATCTCGATCGCGTCGAAGAAGCTTTTCGAGAAAACGGCGATCGCATCGCGGCCGTAATCGTCGAGCCCGTGGCAGGCAACATGGGCTGCATTCCGCCCCAGCCTGGGTTCCTTGAAGGTTTGCGGCGCATGACCGCACAGCATGGCGCGTTGTTGATTTTCGACGAAGTAATGACCGGTTTTCGATTGAGCCGCGGCGGCGCGCAACAGCTTTATGGCATTAAGCCCGATATGACGACGCTCGGCAAGATCATTGGGGGCGGATTGCCGATCGCAGCCTATGGCGGACGCGCGGACATCATGAAAAAAGTCGCGCCCACCGGGCCTGTTTATCAAGCCGGGACGCTTTCCGGGAATCCGATCGCCGTGACGGCCGGGATCGCGATGCTGCAGCGCATCGAAGCACATCCCGAAATCTACGACCAGCTCGAACAATCGGCTGCGGAGTTGACCTCGCGCGCGCCCGCAGGCACATGCGTCAATCGCGTTGGTTCCATGAGCACGATTTTCTTCCACCCGGGCCCGATCAGAAATTTCGAAGAAGCGAAGCAGTCCGATACGGGTGTCTTCGGCCGCTTTTTCCATTACTTACTCGAGAATGGCGTCTATTTCCCGCCCTCGCAGTTTGAAGCCGCGTTCGTTTCCGTCGCGCATACGGCCGAAGACCTGGCCCACACGCGCCGCGTGATCTCTGAGTTTTCCGCTTAAACAGAATTGAATGAGCGAGAGGCGCGTTCTGATTACCGGTGCGGCCAAGCGCATTGGCCGTGTCATCGCCATCGAGCTATCGCGGCGCGGCTTCGAAGTCGCCATTCACTTTGGGAAATCGCAGAAGGAAGCCGAAGCGGTTTCGCGCGAATGCGGCAACGCGCCGATTTTTCAAGCCGACCTTGCGAAGATCGATGAAATCCGGCGCCTGTTTCGCGAAGTGCGCGAGCGTTTCGGCCTGCTCGATCATCTAGTGAATAACGCCGCGCGATTTACTCGCATCGATCCTCTCGAAATCACCGAAGCGGATTGGGATTTCATTCACGAAGTGAACCTGAAAGCGACCTTTTTCTGCTGTCAGGAAGGCGCGCGGCAGATGCGGGAACTTGGCTGCGGGCGCATCGTGAACATCAGCTCGCTCGGCGGCATTCGCGCCTGGGCCGAGCACGCTCATTACTGCGCCTCAAAAGCCGGCGTCATCATGCTGACCCGCGCCTTGGCCAAAGCATGGGCGCCCGAAATCACGGTGAACTCGGTCGCGCCTGGCGTCATTGCATTCAACGATATCGACGCGCGCACGCAAGCCATGATCGATGCCACTCCCATGCGGCGTCCCGGCACGCCAGAAGAGATTGCCGATGCTGTTCATTTCTTTCTCACTGCGCCCACTTTCATCACAGGCCAGACACTCGCCGTGGATGGCGGCTTGAACGAACGGTAACGGCGAATTTCGCTGCTACGATGTACCACATGAAAGCCGCTTCCGTTCGCGACCTGCATATCCGCACCTCCGAACTGGTGCGGTAAGCCGCGGAACGCGCCGTTATTCTGATGAGCGCCGTGGGGCAACCGATTGCCGAGTTGCGGCCGATTTCGAAAAAGCCGGCCAAGCCTCGACCTCCGGATCTGACGCCCCTGTGGCGCCGATTCCCGTCTCTGTCCGGCGATAGCGGCCGGTTTCTCGAAGAAGACCGCTGAGGGTTTACCTCGAGTCGTATCTCGCCAAATATTACGTCAAAGGCAGTTCGAGAGCCATGCTTTTACATCTTCCGCTCGCGCAAAGCGCGATAGAGGCTCCTACGCACGTCAGCGGCGGCGAGTTCGCGGACGTTTACAGAATGGGGGGAATTAACGGCGATCGAGGGCATTGGCGGCCCATTTTTTGACGACGCCAACGAGTTGCTCTGCCTGGAAGGGCTTGGAAAGATAATCGTCCATGCCCGCGTTAAGGCAGCGTTCCCGCTCGCCGACAAGCGCGTTGGCGGTTACCGCAATGATGACAGGCTGGGGATCGGGCAACTGCCGGATCTGGCGGCTGGCTTCGAAGCCGTCCATGGTCGGCATCTGACAATCCATCAGGATCAGGTCGTAAGGTTTGGTGCGATGCGCTTCGAGCGCTTCGTTGCCGTCCCCGACGAGGTCGATATTAAACCCGGCTCGCTGGAGAATAAGGCGGCCGACCTTCTGGTTGATCATGTTGTCTTCGGCCATCAGGATGCGCAAGGGGCCATCCACGGCGCGAGCGCGCGTACTTTCGTCTATGTCCGTCGGCGCGGGAGACACAAGTAGTAGTTCCGCAGTACTTAGTTCCATTGCAAGGTCAGGATTGAGCTGCTGTCAACCCCCAAGATGGTGCTCAACGAGGAGTTTTCCTAGGTTATACACGACTTGTCGACCGCTTGGCCACATTATTTAGTGGGAATTCTAAGGAAAAACTTCTCGGCCCTCTCGAAAGGAGCGCCAGATCAGCGACGGGTAAGTTCGTCTCGCTCGACTTTGCCATCCCGGATATGGATAATCCGATGCGCATGCGTGGCAATATCCATCTCGTGAGTTACCAGAACAATCGTATTGCCCTGCTCGTAGAGCCGCTCGAAAAGCGCCATGATTTCAGTGCCGGTAGCCGAATCGAGCGCGCCCGTCGGCTCATCGGCCAGCAGAATCGAGGGGTGATTCACCAGCGCCCGCGCAATCGCGACACGCTGCCGCTGCCCCCCGGAGAGTTCATTGGGTTTATGGTGCATTCGCTGCTCGAGATCGACCGCGCGCAGCGCCTCCCGAGCCCGCGCGAGGCGCTCCTGAGAGGGGACACCGGCATAGATTAACGGCAGCTCCACATTGTGCAGTGCCGAAGCGCGAGCGAGCAGGTTGAAGGTCTGAAAAACGAACCCGATTTCTTTGTTGCGAATGCGGGCAAGCTCGTCGTCTTCCATCTCGCTGGCCAATTTGCCGTTGAGATAATACAGGCCTTTGGTGGGAGTGTCGAGACAGCCGATGAGGTTCATGAGCGTCGATTTCCCCGATCCCGACGGCCCCATGATGGCGACATATTCGCCGCGCTTGATCTCGATATCCACGCCTGACACCGCATGTATCTCCTGGTCGCCCATGATGTAGGTCTTCCAGAGATCGTAAGTGCGGATGACGATCGACTGCTGTTTCAGCTGCTCGCCGCGAGCTTCGCGCTCTTTGGCTTGAACGTCCTGAACTGCCGCGCCGAGGGTCGCCATCGTGAATGTTCAGTCGAAGCTAAAGTTATCCCGCAACCATGCCGGACGCTGCGGGAGAATGATTGTCTACCTTCACTTTAGCGTCGTTGCGAAGCGTGCGAATCACTTCGTAGCTGCCGGTGATGATCTGGTCGCCATCTTTCAAACCGCTGAGGACTTCAATATCAGTCGCCCCGGTGATGCCCGTCTTGACTTCGCGGAACTGCGCCTTCCCGCTATTCACGACAAAGACCCCTTGCAGCTCTTCTCTAGCGCTCTTCTGCGCGGCGGGATCGAACTGCTGCGGGTGACCGGGTTTGCGGGTTTCGAGTTGCCCTCGTTGGCGGATGGTCAAGGCCTGAATCGGTACCGCCAGAACGTGGCTGCGAGTCGCGGTTGTGATTTTCGCGGTGCAGGACAAGCCCGGCCGCACCAGATCTTCCGGAATATCGAGCGCAATTACAACCTTGAAATCCTTCGCCTCCGTGCTGGAGGTCTGGCTCTGAGATGCCGCTACCCCGGTAGATCGGATAATTGCGGTGTCGCCAATCTGGATCACGCGGCCCTTGAAAGTCCGATTCGGGATCGCGTCAATAGTCACTTCCGCCGGCTGGTCCATGTTCACGCTTACGATATCGGTCTCATCGACGTTGACTTCTGCCGTGATGAGGGACATATCGGCAATCGTCATGATGGTGGATGCGGCTGAATTCTGGATACCTGGCACGACGGTCTCACCCACCCGCACCGGAAGATTGGTAACCACTCCATCCAGCGGCGCGACCGCGTCATATTGCGAGAGCACGTCTTGAGAGCGCGCCACCATCGCCTGCATCTGTGCGATCTTTCTTTGAGCGGAAGCCAATTCCGCGGCGGCTTGCGCGTGCGCAGCCTGCGTTTGCTGCACCTTGCGCTGGGAAGCCAGGAGAGTTGCGACTGCCAAATCGTAAGTCGCTTTTTTAGCTTCGTTATCCTGGGCGGCTATGAGCTTTTGGTCGAAAAGCTCCTGGCTGCGCTTGAGGTCGACCTTCTTCTGCTCCAGGTCGGCGCGGTCGTGATCCACCTGCGCCTGCGCGACTGCGATATTATCCTCGGCTGATTTCACGGCCGCTTCGTCGGCGGACGAATCGGCTAAAGCGGAATTCAGAGCCGCTTGCTGCGCCTTCAGATCCGCGGCAGGTTGCACGTCGGCAAGCCGGGCCAAAACCTGGCCCTTTTTCACGCGGTCGCCTTCTTTCACCAGTATTTCGGTGATCGGCGCCGGCCCTTGCGTGTTCGCGCCGATATTGATGTAGTTGCGCGGCTTGATCTCGCCGGATGCGGTGACCACCGCCGTGAGGTCCATGGGCGCGACCTTGCCGGTTTGAACTAGAACGACGCCGCGTTCGCTGATCTTGATGCTCGCGAATACCGCGCCTGCAATTACCAGCAGCAACGCGATCAGAATGATGACTTTCCACTTTTGCTTCAAATTGACGGACTCCAGCCTGTAGTGAAGACGGAAAACAGCCAGTAGAAGTTCCGAGGACGGGCTTCAAACCACTCCTCTATACGATTCTGCGCCGCCAGCCCTCATTGACAATATTGCTTGCGCGCCGTAGGCTCGTGCTTTCGGCTGTTCACTTCAGAGTAGATGCTGCGCTAGGATAACGCAAGGTGCCCAAAGCGATCTCCAGGCTGCAACGGTTCTTGGGATGGTTGCTTTGCGTGCTCGTACTGAGCGCAGCCATCGACAATATACCGGACCCTCCGGTAATCAGACCTCACCAGAATCAGGCGGCCGGAGTTTGCCGTACGAGTCCGCATCCGACTGCCGATCGCGATTGGGACCTCGACGGTGTGTTGCTCGGCCCGCTCTCCTCGCTACACCGCGTTGAGCGGAGCTGGCATTTTGAAAGCCAGCCGCTGCCGCCGGCCGCGCCGCTTTTCCGTCAAGCCTCGGATTCTTCTCCTCCGTCGCAGGCCGCTTAACCCCAGTACAAGTACAGCTTGTGCCCGACGGCCACGTCTGGCGACGGGGCAGTACGGGCGCGGAGATAGCGCATATTTAGATGCGCATCACTGACGCTCTTGCGACGTCGGTTCTTATGTCAAGAGGAGAAAGGATAAACGATGCGTACTTCAGAAATTATGCGCGCGTGGAGCAAGATTCTACGCGGCGAAAAGCCTTCGCTTTCGATCGAGATCACGCGTGAATGCCCGCTGCGGTGCCCTGGATGTTACGCCTACGATGCGGCGCATCTAGGCGGCGGCACGACGTTGCGCGAGTTGAGGGATTTAAAAGGGCAGGCGCTGATCGACGGCGTTCTGGAAATTGCAGACCGTTTCAAACCGCTGCACCTGTCTCTGGTGGGAGGCGATCCGCTGGTTCGTTACCGCGAGCTGGAGCAATTAGTCCCACAGCTGCTGGACCGCGGCATTCACGTGCAAGTGGTAACCAGCGCTTTCCGGACATTTCCACGGGAATGGACCCAACACCCGCATATGAATGTTGTGGTCTCGATAGACGGACTGCAGCCCGAGCATGACGCCAGGCGCGCCCCGGCCACGTACGAACGGATCCTCGCGAATATCGCAGGCCGGCAAATCACCATCCATTGCACGATCACCGGCCAGATGATGAAGCGACCCGCGCGCTTGAACGAGTTCCTTGAGTTCTGGACGCCCAAAGGCGAGGTGAGAAAAGTCTGGTTCAGCCTCTTCACTCCCCAGAAAGGGGACGATAGCGCGGAGATGCTGACCCCGGAACAGCGCGACAAAGCGGTTTCCGAAATGCTCGATCTACGGCGCAAATATTCCAAGCTGGATATGCCGGAAGGTCTGATCCGCGAGTTCACCTCGCCGCCGAAAGATCCCTCGCATTGCGTTTTCGCACTCACGACCCATACGATATCGGCAGATCTCAAGACACGCGTCACGCCGTGCCAATTCGGCGGAGATCCCGATTGCCAATCGTGCGGGTGCGTCGCATCCATGGGCTTAAGCGCGGTTGCCAGGTACAAGCTCGCGGGCGTGATCCCAGTGGGCGCGATCTTCAGGGCCTCTTTGCGCATGGGTAGGTGGAAATCGAGGGCCGAAACCCCCGTCCAAGCGCCCGCCAACCCGCTGCGAGTTTTGCAGCCGAGACCCGCGCCGGCCGCGGATGGAGCAACCCCGGAAAAACGGAGGCGGATTGGATGACCGGCACTCTCGCGCTGAATGCGGCCGTACAAGGCCACGGTTCTGAGATCGATTCCTTGCTGGATCTCTCTGCAAAAATCGGCCGCGATCCGCTGTTGACGCAGGGCAGCAGCGGAAATGTTTCCGTGAAGCTGGACCGCACGCTATGGGTAAAGGCGAGCGGCGAGTGGCTTGCCCACGCCAGGCAACAGGAGCTGCTGGTTGCGGTGCCGATTTTCGAGTGCCTTAGCCGCCTGGCAGCTGGCGAACGGCACGCGTTAGCCGTCCAAAGCTCGTGCGCAAACCGATTGCGGCCCTCGATCGAGACGTTTATGCATGCCGTCTTGCGCGACCGCGTGGTTGCTCATGTGCATTCCATCCACACGATCGCATGGGCAGTTCGCCAGGATGCAGAACAGGAATTGGAGCAACGGCTCTATGGATTGCGTTGGCGGTGGATTCCATATACGCCGTCCGGGGCCCTGCTGGCGCGGAGGGTGCGAAACGCTTGCCGCCGCGGGCCGAAACCGGATGTTTTCATTTTAGGTAATCACGGGCTTGTCGTCTCTGGCCATGATTGCAGCAGGGTCGAGTATCTGATATCGGACGTGGAGCGAAGACTGGCTGTGCCGCCGCGGATTGTCGCACAACCCAACCATCAGGCGCTCGAAGAAATGCAACGGATCTCCGGCTGGCGTTTGCCTGAAGACCCGGCAATCCACACCCTGGGCACTGACGGAATCTCGCGCCGCATCTCACAAGCGGGCGTCCTGTTTCCGGCGCAAGCGGTTTTTCTCGGGCCGGGCATACCGCAGGTGTCGCGGCACGGTCGCCCGTCGGAGATAAAAAGGCAGCTCGCTAGAATTCGCGGATCGTCTCCGTTCTTCGTCGTGGAAAGGAGTGGAGTATTACTGAGCGAAGATATCAGCCGCGAAGAAGAGGCTGTCCTGAAGGGCTATATCGAGGTGCTTCGCCGCATCGATAGTTTTGCCTCCATCCGTTATCTAAGCAAACAGGAATTAAGAAATGTTCTGGACCCGGAAGCAACACCGCAGCCAGTCCCAATCGGGCGCGAGACGCTGCCGCTGGTGGAAGAGCCGCTTTACCGCGAGCCGGAAGCCGAGGCCGGGCTTTCCGGCCCAGGGTTGAGATAGTCGTCGATGGTGGACTCTTCGTCTGGGCGCGTTATGCCTGCTTCTCGGTCCGCCTTGCGCTGTTGCCGTTTTGCAAACTTCTCCTGCTGGCGTTCTTTGCGTTCCTGCTCTCTCTGCCTTTTCTTGAACGTCTGTGGTCCGCGACCGGGCATAATTCCTCCTAAAAAATAAAAGCTGCCTGTCCTCTGGCTCTGATGGAGACCACAGAACAGGCAGCCAGAAATGCTAATGGGTTCTCTGTCGATGGTACCGGTAAATTACCAGCGTGGTCCCCGCCCGCGGTTTCCGCCGCGGCCGCCCGAAGAACTCCGATTCGCTCCGCCATATCCACCCCCGCCGCCGCCGGTCTTGGGCCGGGCTTCGTTCACGTTCATGGCGCGGCCATGCAACTCTGCGCCGTTCAGGTGCGAAATAGCGGTTTGGGCCGCCTGGGGATCGCTCATTTCGACAAACGCGAAACCGCGGGGCTGGCCGGTGTCACGATCCGTAATAAGATTGACGCGCTCAACGGCGCCATAAGCTTCGAAGGCCGCCTGAAGGTCTGCCTGCGTCGCCTGGTAACTGAGGTTTCCGACAAAAATGTTGGTCATTTCGTTTCTCTTGATCTATAGATTGTCTTTGTCAGACTGCTCTCGATACCAACTTTGGGAAGGAAGAAATAGCGGCCGGAAAGCACTCGATTAATAGCAACGGATGCGTGCAAAGACACTATCAGAATAACAAGATTCACTCAGAAAAGCCACTTAGTACTGCGCTCCCCGCTGTTCCGGGCCCCGTGGCGGATTTTCAAGCTGCTGCTTCCGAACCTCCTGCATGTAATCGCGAACGTACTGCTCGTAAGTGAGCGGGATTTCGTCGCGATCGATCTCCCCGCCCGAGTCCGAGTGGCGCCCCAGGCGCTGCGAATACTGAGTTTTGAGCGCTTCGGTATGAGAAGAGGTTTCAACCGTCATATCGCCGGTAACGGTAGCCGACCGCTTCCCGATGATCTCCGCAAGTTTGCCCATGGCCTTGAGCTGCTCCGCTTCCTTGATGGCTTTCTCGCCATCCTGCCGCCCAATGCCCGCTTGTTTATCCGAACCCTGGCGCTCGGAGGAGCTGCTCGCCGCGCTGGCCTGAGAAGTTTGCGGCTTTTCAGCGGTTTCGCCCGGTGCTTTCGCTGCTGCGCTCTGCTGTTGGCTCGATGGATCGCCCGGCGCTTTCTGCCCTTCGCGCTGACCTTTTCCCAAGCCGCTCTGCTGGGCGGATTTCTGCGCCTCGGCCGGCTGCTCGGAGTTCGAAGCAGACTGCGTCGAACTGGCGTTCGGCCGCAGCTTGGCCATCAGACTGGAGAAAGCATCTTTCATTTTGTCGAGCAAACCGGACTCATCCGGCTGCGGGGAGGCTTGCTCGGAAGCTGAAGCCGAATCCTGTGAGCTTTTGCCATTGCCCGCGGATTGGCGCGTGGTCTTCACGCCAGACGGCGCACCGGGCTTATTGCCTTCAGCCGTTTGTGCCGCATCGGGAGTGGGCGTGCTGTTCTCCGCTGCGGCTTCGCCACTCTGGCTACCCGGCGGACGCGGCTGTTTTTCAGTTACTTTTTCAGATGAACTATTACCTCCATCTGCCTGAGTCCTATCGGCCTTTGGAACCGCTTGGGGCTCCGGTCCGAGATTTTTGGCTCGTTCTGGAGAGAATCTATTTTCCGCCGCTTCCAGCACCGGACCGAATTGTAGAGGCACCAGCGCCAGCTTCAAACTTAAAGTATTGGTTGTAAAGTAACGCACGCCGAACAAACTGATTGCCAGGACAGCGAGGCTGGCGTTCACCGCCCACCGGCGACGGCCCGCTAACGGAAATGCCGCAGCGAGCCGGACGGAGCCTGCCAATTTTTCTGCCTGTTCAATTTGAAGGTGTGCGACTGGATCGTCGCGCCGCGCTTGCGACAGCAGGAACCAGGCCGTCGAGAGCGAATCGCTGAGCTGGAGACGATGATCGAGGATTTGGGCCAGCCGGTAATTCGGCAGCGGGCGCGCACGCGGACCGAACAGCACGGGAATCAATCCCAAAGCGGCTAACAGCGCGAGCCAATACCACGCGAGAACCTGTGTCCCGAGCACCAGCATCAGGACCACGCCGGCAAGTACCAGCGCTATCGCAATGGCGGATTGCTCGAGCGCCCTCATGAGCCCGTGACGTCTGCGGGCAGCGCACAGGATCGCGTCAATGCGGTTCTTGTTGTAATGCTCGATACTGCGCAATCGAAAGGTGCCGCCTGCTCGGATTATCACACGCAAAAACCGGAGCGCGCACTCAGCTCTTCTTCGTGTCCCGATCCAGCCAGTTCTTGAGTGGAAACAGAACGCGCAGGGTAAACAGGTTGAGCAGCGTCAGAATAATGGCAAGATCGTAGCGCTCCATCGCAACGGCCACGCCGATGACGCCGGCATTCCAAATGCTCGCCGCGGTGGCCGTTCCCTTGACCGTTGCGCCCTCCTTCACGATGGCGCCGCCGCCGATAAAACCAATGCCGGTGATGAGCCCCTGCATCATCCGGGACGCGGCAGCCTGGTCGCCGGACATTGCGGTGGTCCTGGCAATCAGCAGAAAAGCGCAGCTCGCCATGCCTACGATGGGGAAGGTGCGGATGCCGGCCGTGTGCTCCTCGCGTTCACGGTTCCAGCCAATCACCGCGGTCAGCAGGTAGGCCACCGCAAGTTGAACAAAAAATTTCAGCCAATCGTGCCAATGGCCGAGCGGAACGGACATGTTCCAGCTATGTTAACGCGCCAAACGGCGCCGTTTCCGGCGACGGTTCGTCAACGCGAGGCGGCGCGATCCGGCGCAGGTCCGGGTAGAGTGCCGGCAGGCGCGTGGAGCGAATCGATTACCGTCAGCTCATCGACCTGCAAGCGGCCGATCGTCACATCATCGACTGATAGCGACTTGAGCTTCGCTTTACCCAGCGCGAGCTTGCCGACCGCCAGCTTTCCAATCGCCAGGCTCCCGATAGCCAAAGCCCCAATTGCAAACGCGCCGACCGCGAACACGCCGGCTGCATTCGCGCCCACGACAGCGCTGCCGATTTGAAAATGACGAAGCTGTTTGGGTTGCGTCATAGGTGACTCCATTTTCCTCCCAACCGTGCCAGCACCGTGCCCGCGCGGAGCACAGCCGATCTAATGTTCCGGTTGCGCTCCGTGGCCGTGATGCACTGGCCGTTGCTCGGTTGCTTCTGCCAGCATGGCGTCGAATTCAGAACGTGGCATTTTGATCATTTCGGGATGCGCATCCACCCACTTGGCGAAGGCAGCGTATTTCTCCCGAGTCCATCCGCCTTCAAACATCGCGCCGTTTTTTCCTTTTTGATTCAGTTCGAAATTAAAAGCGTCTTTCAGATTTGTAAATTCTGCGGAGCTGATTGCGGCTTCGGCAAGGATTGCGGGAATAAAAAGCACGCCGTCCGTCTTCGCCAAGACCAAATCTCCTGGTAAGACGACCGCGCGCCCGATGCGAATCGGAGCGTTGATAGACGTAAGTTCCATCTGAGCCCACGCCGATGGATCGTAGCCTCGATAAAACCCATTGAAATTTGGGATCTCCCGATTTTCCTCCTGGTCGCGAATGCCGGCATCGAATACAAAGCCTGTATGCGTGTGCGACGCGACCGCGTTCCCGAGATTAGAGCCGATCAGGGTCCCTTCAATAATCTTTCCAAACCCGTCTGCCACATAGACGTCCCCCCGCTGCAATTCTGCAATCGGCCAACTATTCGTATCGCCGATCCGGGCTTCGCTCTTGCCTTCGGCGGCGATTGCTTTGGCCATGTCGGGACGGAGGGGCATATATTGTGCCGTCAGCGCGCGGCCGGCGAACGGCTTGTCGATGTGCAGAGCTTGCCAGCCGCCGTCAAATTGATTGTGATACCCGTGTTCGCCGAGGTAATCCCACACGTCCTCAATCGAGACATCGAGCGCGCGTTTTAACAGGTCATCGGGCAGCTTCGGGCGTCCGTCAGCGAACCGCTCACCTTTCCAATCCGATGTGTAGAACATCATCTGCTCGCGTGTCGTTTTGACCTGGGCCCAAAGCGATGCCGTATCGGCGAATACCGCGCATGCAATCAGCGTAACGGCTAATTTGTGCTTCACGATTTCTCCTACCGTTTCTGCGCGGCTAAGCCATCGGCGCGGTTGCCGCGATTCGATCGCGCGGGGGATTCCTGCTCCAGAGACGGTCGATCGAGTGCTCTTTGTCCCACTGCGGCGTCGGCTCGAAATAGCCGGTTCCGGGCACCAGGTGCTCCTTCATCGCGTCGTCATTGAGTGTCACTCCGAGGCCTGGCTTGTCCGGCACTTTGATGAAGCCGTGATCAATAATCGGCTTGTCGACGCCTTCTACAAGATCCTGCCACCACGGAACATCGAGCGAGTGGTTTTCGCAGGCAAGAAAGTTTTCCGTTGCAGCCGCACAGTGAACACTGGCAAAGGCGCCCACCGGCAGGCCGGCGTAGTGCATTGCCATCGGAACGCCATATTCCATGGCCGTATTGCCGATCCTGTGCGTTTCCAGAATTCCGCCGGCAGTCGAAATATCGGGATGGATTTTACTTACTGCGTGCGCTTTGCAAAGTTTTTCAAAATTTTCTTTCAGGTAAATATCTTCGCCGGTAAGAATCGGCGTGGGACTCTCGTTTGTAATATGCTGCAGCAGTTCCGTGTATTGCCACGGAATTACATCCTCGATCCAGGAGAGATTGTAAGGCTCATAGGCTTTGCCGAGCCGGATAATCGAATTCACTCCCAAATGGCCTAAATGGTCCATCGAAAGCGGGATCTCCATACCCACGGCTTGGCGCGCCGCAGCGACGTAGGTGATGAGCAACGCGATTCCCTTGTCTGTGATCTCATTCGCCAGGAAAAGATGCGGAAGGTTGTAGTTCTCCCACCTGCTTTGTCCGGAAGGACGCGTCACCGTGCCCGGTTGATCCTCAATCAGATTAATTCCGAGGTCCATCTTTAGCCAGGTGAGACCCATGTCCTTACGAGCTTTCAGACGCCTGGCGTATTCTTGGGGATCCTTCGACTCCTCCGTATCGGCGTAGATGCGGATCCGATCGCGAAACTTCCCACCCAGCATCTGATAGATAGGCACGCCGTAGACCTTTCCGGCAATATCCCAACAGGCCTCCTCGATGGCCGCAACGCCGCCAGCCTGACGCGAATCGCCCCCGAACTGCTTGATTTCTTCGAAAACGAAGGTGATGTTCAGAGGATTCTCGCCAATCAGGCGGCTCTTGAGAAACAGCGCGTACGTTGGACTCGCCATGTCGCGCACTTCGCCGAGGCCATAGACGCCCTGGTTGGTATCAAGGCGCACGATCGTGCAAGGGCTTGGTCCTGGCTTCTGCACGGTGGCCACACGCAAATCAGTGATTCTCAGCTTAGAAGGACTCGAATTCGTATTTACATTCTGAACGCGAGGCTCGGCATTCGCTTTTGCGCACGTGCTCAGGGCTAATCCAGCCGCAAACCTGGCTGAGTTTTTTAGAAATCCACGCCGGTTCATTCGGAAGACTCCTGTGTTTGTTTTGGCGCTCCGGCTGCAACATGAACGAGATAACTGATGATGTTTTCCAGGTCGATTGGGCTGAGCCGGGCTTTGTAGTCCGCTGGCATGAGCGATTTTTTTTCACGCGTGATACTCGTCAAGGCGGACTTGTCGAACAGGTGAAATACTCCATCGCGCGATTCCAGTTGCAATGAGAAATTATCTTCATTGCGGATGATCCCGGTGTATCGCTGGCCGTCTCGCGTGATGGCCGTCGCTATGGCGTGGCGAAGGTCGAGATTCTCATTGGGGTTCAAAATCGCTTCACGCATTTCATTGACGGAATGCGCCGAGGCATAGGAGGACAGGTCGCTCGCGATGAATCCGCCTTTGCCTTCCGCCATGTGGCATTCGGAACATCCCGCATTCTGGAAAAACAACCTCTTCCCGATCTCCGGTTTCCCAGCGACCGATTCTGTTTTCCGCTCGCCTTGCAAGCTACGCACATAACTCGCAACCCTGGATAGCTGCTCACCGGTTAAATGCGAGCTAAATGCGGGCATGCCTCCCGCCGCTATGCCGTCTCGAATAATGCGAAGCAACTCCGCATCACTAAGCTGCTGGGCTGCTTGCGAACTCGCGATATTCGGTGCGTGTTCACCGCCGCGGCCGTCCAGGCCATGGCATCCGGCGCAATTCGCCTGATACAAAGCCTGACCCGGTTGCTGCGCGTGCGATGGGAATGCGGTGAGCGCGCCAATCGAGATGGCGATCACGATGCGTATCGCGGAACCCCATGCGCTCATCTGGAAACGCAAGTTTATCAGGGCGAGACTGGAAACGAGAAACGCAACTCACTATCCTGTTGATATTGAAAATCGGATTATTTGGAACGGCGATGCGCAGACGCTTCTCGCCGATGGCATATGCGGCGGTGTTGTGCGGCTGCGCGATCGCCCTAGCCGGCTTCAGTGACGTAACCGCGCCCATGAGCGCGAATCTCGACGTCAGTGCTAGCGACCTTCTGGTGCAACCCGTCGCAAGTAACTGGCCTTCTTATAACGGCGACTATAGCGGCCAGCGACACAGCACGCTACGGCAGATCACGCGCGAAAACGTGAAAGACCTGCGAGCGCAATGGGTCTTTCATTCACGCAATTCGAATCTGCTTGAAGCCACGCCTGTGGTCTTCAACGGCGTTCTTTTCATGACGTCTGCCAACGACGCGTTTGCGATTGACGCGCGAACCGGGCGCAGCATTTGGCACTACTCGCGTCCAGTGACCGAAGGCTTGGTAGACGATGCCTCATCCCATCATAACCGCGGCGTTGCGTTGTCGGGCGCTCGCGTGTATATGGAGACGGACAATGCTCACTTGCTTTGCCTCGACGCACGCTCCGGCCATCTCATGTGGGATGTGGCCTATGCGCAAGGCAACAAGAACTATGGGGCGACCAGCGCGCCGCTTGTTGTCAAGGATAAGGTTCTGGTGGGAACTTCGGCGGGCGACGACGGTGTACGAGGATTTCTGGCGGCTTTCGATGTCAATTCCGGGAAGGAAATCTGGCGTTTTTGGACGATTCCGGCTCCGGGTGAATTCGGATCCTCGAGTTGGCCCGGAGAGATGTACTTGCGCGGCGGCGCGTCCACCTGGATGCCCGGCACTTACGATCCCGAATTGAACACCGTATATTTGGGCACCAGCAATCCATCTCCGGTCTTCGATGGCGCGCCCCGGCCCGGCGACGATTTATATTGCAATTCTGTATTAGCCATCGACGCCGATACGGGCAAGCTCAAATGGTATTTCCAGTTCACCCCTCACGACCTGTTCGATTACGATTCAACGCAAACACCAGTTTTGGTGGACGCGATTTATCAAGAAAGCCCGCGAAAATTGCTCGTGCAGGCAAATCGAAATGGGTTCATCTATGTGCTGGATCGGGGCACGGGGAAGTTTCTGTCGGCGACAAGGTTCATTGATCGGCTGAATTGGGCGAGCGGGATCGACGCAAACGGCCGCCCGGTTCGCACAGGTATTGAGCCAACCGCGAACGGCACGCTCACCTGCCCGGGCATGATCGGCGCCACGAATTGGTTTTCACCTTCTTACAATCCTTCGACGCACTTGCTCTACTTCATGGCCTTAGAGCAATGCGAGTTGCTGTTCCTGAAGCCGCAACAGTTTAAGGAAGGACAGGAACTCTATGCGACCGGGGCGAAACACGCAAAGGGCGATTTTGCCCAAAAGATTCTCATGGCCTTCGATCCAGAGAAAAGAACTTTCGCCTGGCGCTATCCCCAGTTCGGATCCGGCGGATCGTGGGGCGGCACAGTGACAACTGCGAGTGGGCTTGTTTTCTTTGGCAACGATTCGGAGGCTTTTGAGGCCGTAGATGCGGAAACGGGAAAGTCGCTGTGGCATTTCACCACCGGCCAGGAGATGCATGCTTCGCCCATGAGTTACGCGATTGAAGGGAAGCAGTATGTCGCCATCGCATCCGGAAGCGATCTGTTCAGCTTCGCGCTGCCATAGAATCGATGTGTCACATGAACAAAATCGAGAAAGCGGCTTTAATGGTTGCGGCGCTCGGCTGTTCAGTCATGCTGCCCTTGGCTATGAAAGCTCAACAATTATGCGAAGCGCAAGAGCCGTTTGCAACCTTCACTGTCAAGCACGTCCGCGGCAACCCAGCCCTTACCCTCAACCCGAACGCAGGCATTTGGAAACGCGCCGCATCGAGGACGATGGACAAGGACTGCACGCATACGACTGAGTACAAAAACCTGAAGACGGAAATACGGGCTTTCTGGACCGACACGAACCTGTATCTGCTTTTTGAATGCCCGTATACTGTACTCAATTTATTTCTTCCGCCAAATAACAGCCAACCGCATGTGGGTCTATGGGACCGGGATGTGGTCGAGATGTTCCTTGGATACGACTGGCAGCACATTCGCCATTACCGCGAATTTGAGATTGCGCCGACGGGGGACTGGATCGATCTCGCGATCGATCTTGACAAGCATAGTTACGATCACTCGTGGAGATCCGGTTGGCATTCCATGGCGCGGATCGACGAAGCACATAAGAGTCTGGTACGCTGCGGCTCAAATCCCGCTTTCTTCCGTGAGCCCCGAACCGGTACACGCGGGAACCAAATGGCGTGGCAACCTGTATCGGATCGATGGCCTCGGACCCGATCCGCAGCGGCATTTCATGTGTTGGCAGCCTACTTGTGCGCTCAAGCGAGATTCAAATCATGTGCCGGAGCACTTCGGAACGTTCATTTTTGCGAATTAGGCGAAATCATGAAATCGAATCGACGAAGCTTCTTTAAAAAGGCGGCGCAGGCGGCAGCGATTGCCGGCGTCGCTGCGCCCATGCAGGCGCACGAAATACAGGAACCTAAGAACTCCGGCGAGGATTATTACGAAAAGCTGGGCGTGACCAAGATCATCAATGCCGCCGGTACCTACACCATACTCACGGCTTCGATCATGCCGCCCAGCGTACAGGCCGCGGTCGCGCTGGCAGCGAAAAACCCGGTGCGGCTGATCGAATTGCAGACCAAAGCCGGCGAGTATCTCGCGAATAAACTGCGGTGCGAAGCGGCCATGGTGACGTCAGGAGCTTCTGGAGCACTCACGTTAGGCACGGCTGCGTGCATCGATGTGATGAACCATGCTCCCGTCGAAGCTGTTCCGGTCCAGGTTGGCCATCTGAAGAACGAAATAATCATTCAAAAGGCGCATCGTTATAGCTACGATCATGCGCTTGAGAACTGCGGCGGCCGCTTTGTCGAAGTAATAACGCTGGCCGATTACGAAAACGCGTTCACGGAGAAAACCGTAATGGCGCACTTCTTCAACGCCGCCGAAGATGGAGAGATCAGCCGCGAGGATTGGGTCCGCGTGGCGCACCAGCACGGCGTTCCGTGCTTTAATGACGCCGCTGCCGACGTCCCACCTATCTCCAATCTTTGGAATTACACGCAGATGGGCTTCGACTTAGTAACTTTCTCCGGCGGCAAAGGAATTCGCGGGCCTCAGAACGCCGGGTTGCTTCTAGGCAGAAAAGACCTGATTGCGGCCGCTGCGGCAACTAACAATCCGTTCGATGAAGGCATTGGCCGCGGATTAAAGGTTGCCAAAGAGCAGATCGTCGGCATGGTAGCCGCCATCGATTGGTTCCTCGCGCAATCCGACGAAGGCATGCAAGCGGAGTTTCGCAGAAGAGCAGAGATTGATCGCCCGATTCCTGCACCAGATTCCAACCATGAATTGTAAGATCCTGGTACCCGAAGTGGCCAATCACGTTCCGCACCTTTTCGCTACTTACGACCAGCAGCGCGTGCGCATTTCTCCGCTTCAAGTTGCCGCCGAGCTGCGGCAAGGAACGCCATCGATCGAACTCAATCCATCCACCGGCAGGCGAGAGGGAAGCAAAGGCATCCATTCCGACGAGAATACGATCGTGGTCGGCGTATGGATGTTGCAACCCGGTGAGGAGACGATCGTCGCACGCAGGCTGAAAGAAGTTTTATCGGCAGCCGTTCAGGCGTAATCGCTCGTGCCGAGTCAAATCCTGAGCATGGCGAAAATCATCGCGATCGTTATCCTTTTCGCCTTCGTAGCGAGTCCTCAAGACGCAAAGAAAGCGCGTCGCGCATTCCAACTCGAGGCGCAATCGCCTGACTTATGGAAGCTGATCGACCATAATGCCCAACTAACTTCGGTCGCCTCCGGATTTGGATTCACCGAAGGGCCGGTTTGGGACGAATCGGGGTTTCTTTACGTCAGTGACGAAGAGCAAAACAAAATTTTCCGCGTGTATCCGGACGGCCGGAAACAGCCTGTGATTTCGTTAGGAGATCCGGATGGAAACACGTTCGATCGGAAGGGCGGCTTGATCGATTGCGCGAGCGTGTTGCGCGCCATCATCCGCATCACTCCCGACGGCCAGTACACGATGTTAGCGGATCGCTACGAAGGCAAGCGCTTCAACAGCCCCAACGATGTAGTAGCCGGTCCCGATGGCGCGTTGTATTTCACCGATCCGACGCTGGATTTGCCCGCAGGCCAGAAGCAAGAGATTCCGTTTCAAGGCGTTTACCGGCTGGATGCAAACGGCCGCGTGACGCTATTGATCAAAGACATGTCGCAGCCGAATGGCCTGGCGTTTTCGCCTGACCGAAAGCGCTTGTATGTGGACGACACGGATCGCCGCGACATCCGCGTGTTCGACTTTGATCCAAGCGGCAGCGTGAGCAACGGGCGGCTGTTTGGAGATGAAAAGGGCAAGGGCGGAGTCCCCGACGGGATGAAAGTGGATCAAAAAGGCAATCTCTTCGTCGTCGGTCCGCAGGGCATTTGGATCTGGGACCCGCAAGGGAGACATCTTGGAACGATTGTTGTTCCCGAGCAGCCGGCAAATCTCGCCTGGGGCGATCGCGATTACAAAACGCTCTACATCACCGCGAGCACCTCTGTGTACCGAATCAGGATGAAGACGCGCGGCTTCTTCCCGTATCGCCGATAAGCCTCTCATCCGCATCGCGGAGTATAGTGACGAAAGAGCAGAGATCCTCCATGCCTTTTCTATCCAACTTCGTGAATCGACACAGCGGATGCAGCCGGCGTGAGTTATTTCGCCGGGGCAGCTTTTTGTCAGGTGCAGCACTGGCAGGCATCGGTAGCGCGGCCAATGGCAAAACCGTGACCAATGATAAAGCCGCCGATCAAGCCGCCGCATTGACGAAGCCGCAAACGCTCTACACGTCGATCGGCGTTCGCCCTTTGATTAATGCGCGCGGCACGTACACGATCATTACGGGATCCGAAACGCTGCCGGAAGTAAAGCAAGCGATGGACGCTGCCTCGCGCAGTTATGTCCAGATGGACGAATTGATGGACGGAGTTGGCAAGCGCTTGGCGCAGCTGACTGGCGCGCCCTGGGGGATCGTGACAGCGGGTTGCGCGGCGGCATTAACGAACTGTACGGCGGGCTCGCTCGCGGGAACAAACCCGGAACGCATGGAACGTCTGCCGGTCCTCGCCGGTCTGAAGACTGAAGTCATCATCCCCACTTACTCGCGGAACGTTTATGACCACGCCGTCCGCATGACCGGTGTGAAAATCGTCGAGGTCGGTGAGCCTTCAGAGCTTGAGGAAGCATTCAGCGAACGCACCGCGATGGTCTACATTCTCGCCGGCCCTGGCGATGACGGCCCCTTAGGCACGGAAGCGATCTCCAATGTTGCACGCCGTCACAATGTCCCGGTGCTGGTCGACGCCGCGGCGGAGATCCTGACCATTCCGAACGTTCATCTGAAGCGCGGCGCTACGGCCGTTGCCTATAGCGGAGGCAAATGCCTGCGCGGGCCGCAAGCGGCAGGTATGGTCCTGGGCGACAAAAATTTTCTGCAAGCCGCATGGGCAAACAGCGCGCCGCATCACGCCTTCGGACGTTCGCTGAAGATGGGCAAGGAAGAGATCATGGGAATGCTTGCGGCGGTAGAATGCTGGACCGCGCGTGATCACGATGCCGAATGGCGGCGTTGGCTTGCGGATCTTCGCACCGTTTCGACCGCTGTCCAGAAAGTGAATGGCGTTTCCTCAAGCGTTCGCGATCCCGAAGGGCTCTCCAATCGCACTCCCGAGTTGCGAATCCAATGGGATGCAAATCAAGTCGGCATCACCGGCGAAGAACTCAGCAAGCTTTTGTTCGATACGGAGCCGCGCATCGCGCTTGCAGGCGGCTCAGGGCGGCGTCCCGATAAGATGGCGAGCGCCGTCACCGTCGTCCCATACATGATGATGCCTGGCGATTCTGCCACTGTCGCCGACCGCCTTTATGCGGCGTTGTCGCATCCTCCTAAATTTGAAAATCCGCCCATTCCAAGCGGCGAGCCATCGGATGTTGCCGGGCAGTGGACTCTCGACATGCAGTTCCTTCGCGGCTCCGCTGTCCATACGCTGATTCTGGAACAGCACGGAGGTGACTTGGTTGGCACGCATCAAGGCGAATTTGTCTCGGGTGATCTCACCGGCAAAGTGCAGGCCGACCAGGTGCGATTCCATAGTGTTCAGCGCATACAAGGCCAGACGTTATCGTACGTGTTCACCGGAACCGCGCGGGGAGACAAAATGAGCGGCAAAGTAGATTTAGGCGAATACGGCGAGGCCGACTGGCACGCTGAACGGCATCAATACGCGACACACTCGGAGCGTGGCTGAGTTAGCTTGCAGCTTTTCGAAGAGGAGAAAAATGGCGAAAGCAAACAGAAGAAGCTTCATTGGCAAAGGAGCAGTTGCGGCAGCAGCGGCGGCAATCGTTGGCGATTCTGCCGAGGCGCAATCCGCCACGACGAAGAAGGTTTGGTGGCAGGATGGGAAAGCACCGGAGAAGACGCCGCTCTTCAGTCCTGCCGTTTCCTACGGCAACTTGCTGTTTCTTTCCGGTATTGGCGCGCACTTCGAAGGCGATATCAAAGCTCACACGAATCACGTCCTCGATGAAATACAGAAGAAGTTGGAAGCTTGCGGCTCTTCTATGAATAAAGTTTTGAAGGCGCAAGTTTACCTTGCAGATCTGAAGGATTATCAGGAGATGAATTCAGTTTTCTTAGGCCGTTTCGGATCGGAACCGCCAGTGCGAACCACCGTCTCTGTTGCCGGAGTTCCGGGTAAGTCACTAGTCGAAATTGACGTAATCGCTTATATCTAAGCCGCCATGCTGGGCCGATTGTCTCGCCAGAAGCTGTTTGCGATCGTATGCGCCACCGCGGGCGTCTTTGTGCTCTTCGCCTTCAGGCAACCGCCGGAGAGCAGCGCGTCCAAGAACACCAGCGCTGATTTCCGGCTGGTTGAAGCTGCTTCGGCTGCCGATGCGATCGAGCAGCTCTATGGGACGCGAGCTTATATGTCGCATGACATGCGTCCGCTTGCTGCTACTAAGTTCGCGGGCCCCGCGGTCACCGTCCTGATGAAGCGGGAAGAGAACAAGGCAGGGGCCGCTGGAATAGAAGGCGCGCTCGATGCCATCGATGAGGCGCCTGAAGGATCGGTGTATGTCATGGCGCTCGAGGACGGGTTAGATTACGCGGGCATCGGTGGGCTTATGACCACGGCAATGAAGTTCCGGAACCTGGCGGGGGCGGTGGTTGATGGAAGCGTTCGTGATACAGCGCAAATCGCGAGGCTGCAATTCCCGGTCTTCAGCCGGGGCATCGTGCCGTCCAGCACAGTGAATCATTATCGATTCGCTGGCAAAAATATTCCCATCCGCTGCGGGGGCGTCGAAGTCCGCCCGGGCGACATCATCGTGGCAGACATGGACGGCGTAGTGGTCGTCCCAAGCGCCAATGCGGCCGCTGTGTTGGCGCGAGCGCAAGCGCTCGATAACACCGAGCACAGCATGTACCCGTTCATCGAGAAATACAGGTCAATCCGCCAGGCGGTCGCGAAGTTCGGCCGCATCTAAATCTCGTTGCGGCGGCTTAGTGCGAGTGAGCAGGATTCAGCCCGTCCCATCTCGGATCCCCGATGTTTGTGTAATTATGCGGTAATGTGCGCCAATCAGGCCGGCTGATCCCGTTCAAATCGTAAACCATCTTTCCGCCTTTGATGGTCAGCTCGCATATGAGTTTGCGATTGCCGTCCATACGCGCGCCATACATATCGGTGAAGCCGAATTTTCCCTGCGCCAGGCGCAGAACGCTCACGTCCGCAATGGCGCCGATCGAAAGATTTCCCAGCTCTTCATGGTGAATTTCGCGCGCCGGATTCCAGGTAGACCAGGTGATCACCTGATCCGCGGATAATCCCATGGCGAGAAATTTGCTCATGACATTCAGCATGTCCTTCATACCGGAGTTCATACTGCCGATGTGCAGGTCTGTCGAGATGGAATCGGGCAAAAATCCTTGCTGGATCGCGGGCACGGCGACTCGCCACGCAAAGCTGCCGCCACCGTGGCCGACATCGAAGATCACCCCGCGCTTCCGCCCCGCCCACATTCCCGGATTCACTTTGCCGTCCGGCAGTAATTCGTTTCTCAGCCCTGAGTAACAGTGCGTGTAAATGTCTCCAGGTCGCAATTTCTTCGTGAGTAACACATCAATCGGCCGCTCAGGGCGATTAGCGCCGAAATCCACCATTACGGGAATATGGGCCAGCGTACCGGCTTCTACCGCGTGTTCCACGGGAGTCCATTCCGGTCCTTGGAAATGAGCAGTTTTAATTCCGACAATCACATTCGGATAGCGTTTCGCCATCTCGGCCGCGGGCTCCGGTTCCATATCAGCCAGGTTGTCTTCGTATTTCGGGCCGCGCATTCCCGCGCCCACGATATTGATGAATGCAAGTACGCGTGTTTTGGAGCGATCGATAATGTGCTCTTTAAAATCCTCGAAGTTGCGATATCCCGATGACCCCGCGTCGGCGACGGTAGTCACGCCGTTGCGCAGCGTGAATCCGTCCGGATAGACGCCGTTATCTCCTGCATATGAATTCTTCTCGCCCGTGCTTGCGTAAACGTGAACATGGATATCGATCAAGCCGGGCGTGACATATAGGCCGCGAACGTCCACCGTCTTGAGCGCGGAAGACGGCTCAATATGCTCTGCAATGGCCGCAATTTTTCCGTCGCGAATCGCGACATCGCGTTCCGCGCTGATGTGGTTTTTCGCATCGACGACATGACCTCCCTGGAGCAGCAAGTCGTATTGAACCTGTGCGAAGAGCGGTGTCAGCGAGACGAGCGAGACCGCGGACGCCTGCAGAATAGAAAGAAGATTCGCCATCGCAACCGATTGTACTCGCCACGGGATCAGAACTCTTGCAGGCGCTACACTGTTGTGTTTGATCCGGCAATTGACTGCGCTCGCTGCGACCCTTGCGTGGTCCGCTACATGCTCCGGCAGTCCTGTTCGAGAAGAAGCCAGCATCGATGCCATGGGCTCGGTAATCACCGTCATTGCTTACGCCAATACGGCTGCGCGCGCGAACGCAGCCATCGCACAGTCTCTGGATCAAGCCGCGAGACTCGATGCGATGCTTTCGAATTACAAGCCGCATAGCGAGTGGAGCGAGATGAATCGCGTAGCCGGCGACCGGCCCGTGCATGTCTCTGAGGAGCTGTTCAGCTTGCTGCAAGCCTGTCTCGATTACAGCCAGGAAAGCGAGGGCACGTTCGATATCTCGGTCGGACCGTTGATGAAGGTGTGGGGTTTCTATAAAGGCACTGGTCATCTGGCCGATCCGGAACAGCTTTCAGCAGCGATGCGGTTCGTCGGGTATCGGAATGTTGTGCTCGATGCACGGGCGCGCACGGTTCGCTTCAAGGAAAAGGGCGTGGAACTCGACCCAGGGGGTATCGGGAAGGGCTACGCGGTGGATCGTATGCTGAACGTGCTTCGGCGCAACGGCATCCAGATAGCCTTCATTTCCGCCGGAGGAAGCAGTATTTATGCTCTCGGCGCGCCGCCGGGCGAAAAGGGCTGGCACGTGAAACTGGACGATCCGCGGCACACTGAGAGCTCAGCCTCCGAGATTTATCTTCGTGATAAATCGCTTTCGACCTCGGGCAGTTACGAAAAGTTTTTTCTTGCAGATGGGAAGCGATGGAGTCACATTATGGATCCGCGCACGGGGGAACCGGCGCGCGGAATGCTTTCAGTTTCCGTAATTGCGCCCAAGACGATCGATACCGAAGCTTGGGCCAAACCGTACTTTATATTAGGCCGTAGCTGGGCGGAGCAGCATAAAAAAAACGGCTTTCGTATTTTCATGTGTGAGGACCGGGTAAGTGAACCATGCAGTTGGATCAACTAAGCAATTTCGGAAAAACGAACCAGGTGAGGGTCTAAGTGAATAGACGAAGCTTTCTCTGCTCCACTGCCGCAGCCACTTCGCTTTTTGGAAAGATACCGGCTGAGCAGTTGCCTTCTTACCGGATCGTGACCCGATTCAAACCGTCGCCCCACCCAGGCATGCCTGGCCCTTATGAGGGGCAAGTCGTGCGTGTGCATTCGAATGCGTCAATCGATGCTCGCTCAGCGGTTGTGAACCAGGAAATCGTTGCCAAAATGCTGTCGAGCGGCATGCGCGCGCTCACGGGCGACAAGCGCGATGAAGATTGTTGGTCGCGCTTCATATCGCCGCACGATGTCGTCGGAATTAAAGTAAACTGCTCGGGTGCGCCTCACGTCATGTCGAGCCCTGAGATCGTCGGAGCAATCGTCAAGAATCTCACGGTTATCGGTGTTCCTCCCGGGCACATCTGGATCTACGAGCGCTTTGAAGGTCAACTGCTGAGCGTGGGCTACGATCGATGCGTTCCAAAGGGCGTGCACATCTGGGCTGCAGAAGGAAAAGCAAGAAGGTCGGTGCTCGGATACGATCCCGATACTTACGTGGAAGTCGATTTTTTTGGGGAGGAAGATACCCGATCTTTTATGACGCGCCCGGTGGCGGACACTTTTACTAAGATTATCAACGTTCCGAAAATGAAGGAGCACCAAGCGGCAGGCGTTACGGGCTGCTTGAAAAACATTTCTTACGGCAACTTCTCAAATATGGACCGGTCTCATCGTTTTGTGAAAACCAACACTTACTCGTTTATCGGGACGCTCGCTTCGGTAGAACCAATCCCCAGCCGCACGGTGTTGAACATCATGGATGGACTTAGTGGTGTGTGGCACGCAGGTCCGTTTAGTGAATATCCGCAGTTCCGCTTCTACCCGAAGCAGATCCTTTTCGGTACAGATCCAGTCGCAATGGACCATATACTGATCGACATCATTGAGGGCAAGCGAAAAGCGGAAGGCGCGCCGTCGATCTTTGATCGCTCTCCGTCGCACATTGGACCTGATAACAGCAATCCGCAATTCAATCATTATATTCGCGAACCAGGTCATGTCGAATATGCTTCCAAACTCGGATTAGGTATCTACGATATGGCGCAGATCCACGTGACTGCGATTGAACTCTGATGCTATTTCTCATCGCGGCCGCACTGCCGCTGTTACTCTGGGACAAAGGCGTAAACACCGCGCCTGATCTTCGCAAGGCCGGTTTCACTCACATCGCGGTACCCGCTCCGCAAGCTGCACAATGGAAGGGAATCGAAGGCATTTCCGCTGATCCGATCGATCTTACGCGCACAGTAAAGCTGCAAGCTCCGGGAGTGGCCCTGCAAACGGACGAAGCTTCTGCTTCGCGGGTACCCTGGGTGTCGTCGAACGGCTGGAGGTTCCTGCGGCAGCCTGGGGCCGAGTTTTACTACGATGTTTCCGCCAAAACTGCGCCTTTAGCAGCCGCGGAGGCATTTTCTTATGGAAGCCGGGCGGTGATTCGCACCGGTCCTGATGGACTTGCACCCCTTGGGGAAATGATCCACTTTTTGCAGAGCATTCAGTCACAACCGGAAAGCCCGGTCGCAGATATTCAGTTTGCCGACGATGGCTCGGCTATTTCGGCCGAGGTCATGAATCTGATGGTCCGCGACAATTTACTATTCCAGGTCGGAGCCGCGCCCGGAAGAGGCACTAAGTTGACAGTGCAGCTCGGAACCCGTGATTACCCGGCTTCGAGCGTCAAAGACGCCGATACCATCGTTCACAAAATTCGTGCAAATCTGACCGATGATCGGCGAAGCGTCCGGATTTATGGAACGAGTGTTGTGGTCGTTCATTTGGCTGCGGAACCCGGAAAGTGCCGGGTCCACCTGTTGAACTACGGCGCCGGGTCCCGTGTTCGAGTCGGCGGGTTTCGCATTCGCGCGCTTGGACGCTATCCGAATCATCAGATTCACTCGTTCGATACTCCCGGTGAACAGCTATTAGATTACGAGGCTCAATCCGGCGCAACCGAATTTACAGTTCCAGATCTAAAGAGTTACGCAGTGGTCGACTTATCCGGAGGAACGCAATAAAAAATGAGTACCTCACCTTTCCATTTAGGACAGATCTTGCTCCTAGTAGCCTGCGTGATTCAACTGGGCATGGCCGCGGCCAAAACCGACGGCCCTCCGCAAGCAGACATATCCAACGGAACGATACATGTCTCGATCTACTTGCCGAACGCTCAAACGGGCTATTACCGCGGCACGAGGTTTGACTGGTCGGGCGTTATCGGAAGTCTGGAATACCACGGCCATAACTATTACGGCCCGTGGTTTACAGGGACTGATCCGAATGTGATTGATTTCATCTTCAAGGGCGACCAAATCATTGCCGGTCCTTGCAGCGCGATCACCGGTCCGGTAGAAGAATTTTCGTCAGATGGCAAAGCGTTGGGGTTTGATGAGGCCAAGCCAGGCGGAACCTTCATCAAAATTGGAGTTGGCGTGCTCCGAAGGCCCGACGACAAAGACTACAATCCCTACCGGCTATACGAAATTGTGGACAGCGGAAAGTGGAGTATCCAAAAGACAAGCGACTCCGTGGAGTTCACACAAATTTTGAGCGATCCCACTTCCGGATATTCGTATCGCTACACCAAGACCGTACGGCTTGTGCAACGCAAACCAGAGATGCTTGTGCAGCACAAGCTCGAAAATACGGGAAAGCGAACCATTGAGACCAGCGTGTATGATCATAACTTTCTTGTACTGGATAAACAGCCGATTGGTCCGGACTTTGTAGTTACTCTGCCATTTGCGATTAAAGCGTCTCATGTGCAGAACCCGGAGCTTGCGCGGATCGAAGGAAAGAGCTTTAGTTACCAAAGGGAGTTACAAGGGCGCGACACTGTTTCGGCCCAATTCTCCGGTTTCAGCAGCACCTCAGACGATTACAGGATTCGTATTGAGAACCGGAAAATCGGAGCAGGAATGGACATCGCCGGTGATCGCCCCCTCAGCAAGGAGAATCTCTGGTCAATCCGTTCGGTCCTTGCAGTGGAACCGTTCATCCAAATGTCGATTGAACCTGGCAAGACATTTAGCTGGGAATACCGTTACAACTATCATTGACCAGCTAATACGCTGCCATCATCATAGATTCGCCGAACTACGACCCACTTGCCGCAACGCCTTCATGACGCGTTCCGGCGTGAATGGCAGGTCTCGTATCCGGGCGCCCGTTGCATCGAAGATCGCGTTGCCGATCGCAGCGGGAGTCACCGTAATTGCCGTTTCGCCGGCGCCGGTTGCGCGCACACCAGGCGGCGTAACGAAAACGCTCTCGATCGATGGAATCTCGTAATCCATATGCAGGCTCTTATACGTCTGCCAGTCAACCGAGGTGACGCGCCGGTTGTCCCATGTGACCTCCTCGACTAACGCACGGCTCATGCCCTGCAGGACGCCGCCTTCGATCTGATTCCGCAGCCCGTCTGGATTTGAGATAGGTCCACAATCCAGAGCCACAACGAATCGCGTAGGGTGAACGAGGCCGGTTTCGAGATTCACGCTCACTTTCGCAACGAGCGCAACATAGCCGTTCGCTCCTTCATACGCCACACAAGCCATCCCGCGCCCCAGGGCCGTTCCGGTTAGGTCGCGCGTCGGTTTCGCTGACGGTCGAGTCTCCCAGTTGGAAGCCTTCGCGGCTGCTTTTATCACTGCGATCAGGCGAGCGTCACGCACATGATCCAGCCTGAAATGCACCGGGTCGGCTGTCGCTGCCTCGCAAAGCTCGTCCATGAAGCACTCGTTCGCAAATGTGTTCTGGATGCGCAACGGCGAACGCAGCGGACCGGTGAAGAACGGCGAGTGCACCGTATGGGTGAGGACGCGTTCGCTACGAATAGTCCCTCCGCCATCGCAGGAGTTTTCGACGCAACCCGCAAGATAAGACGGCACCGTGTTGCTCTGATTGCGAAGCTTCCGCTGGGGCGGGTTCGCCAGCGCAGGCTTCAGCGGCTCGGGCTCATAGCCGAGCAGCATGCCGGTGATGACATTGCCCGGTCGATCATAGCCGGGCCGATTTCCTAGCGAAGCAACCCAGTTCTCGCGATCCCAAACGCCGATGCGGCCGTCGGAGCTGAGCGCAGCGCGGTGCTCGATGACGCAAGCGGAGCCGAAATTCTCCCACATCATCTCGTCCTGTCGCGAAAACTGCAGGCGAACCGGCCTTCCAACTGCTTGCGACAGCAAAGCTGCGTCGAAAGACACTGCATCCGCGCCGTTGAGGCCGTAACATCCTGAGCCGCGCACGTAGATTACGCGCACGCTCTCAACCGGCATATCGAGTATTTTCGCCACGATGCTCCGCGTCGGATATGCGGATTGCGTCGACGACCATACGATCGCATGGTCCGGTTTCACATCCGCTACTGCGCACGATGCTCCCAGCGAACCGTGCATTTGATAAGGGTACGTGTATCTCGCACGAACTACTTGCGAAGCCGCTCGTAGCCGTTCGTCCACGTCCCCGGAATCCACGCTCAGCGCGTCATGCGAGGGCTGTTTCTGAAGATGCTCGAAGAAGCTGCTCTGCGCCGGAAGTTCGGGGCCGGGATTCCATCGCACGGTGAGCCGGCGCGCTGCCAAAACCGCCGCGTATTGGGTTTCGGCCACGACGCCCACGAAATTTTTTCGAACAACAACTTTGATGAGCCCGGAAATCGCCGCAACCGAACTCTCGTCGACGTGAGCCAACGTGGCGCCCATCTCAGGCGGCCTCACAACGCGGCTGTGGAGCATGCCGGGTACGCGCACGTAATGGACAAACTCGAATTGGCCGGTCATCAAAGCGACTCTGTCGAGCGACAAAATCGGTTTGCCCAACACGGTCCATTGCGCCGGGGTGCGCCGTTTCGCGGTGGGGTTCAGCCGAACATTGAAATGCTTGCCGCCGATCAGCTCCTGGTACTTTACTTGCCGGCCGGACTTCGCTGTGATCACGCCGTTTTCGAGTGTCAGGTCATCTGCCGGACCGCCCAACTTCTGCGCTGCCAGATTGAGAAGAGCTTCGCGCGCAGTCGCCGCCGCAAGAGCCAGATTCTCATCGTTGAAATTCGTCGGCGTCGATTGGCTGCCGGATGTCGTCCCCTGATCCGGGGTCAATTCCGTATCGCATTGGATCAGCTTCACGCGCGCGATCGGAACGCACAATTCTTCCGCTACCAGCTGCGTTTGAGCGGTGAAGATACCCTGCCCGAAATCGCACTTCCCGGTAAAGGCGGTGATGATTCCGTCGCCGCCCACTGCTACCCATGCGTCGAGCTTCTCCGGATCGATGTGCGACTCATGAGTCCCGAACTGCCCTTGAGCGCCGCCCGACTGCATCGCCGGCGAAGCCCCGCTGAAACGAACAACCAGAGCTCCGCAACTCTTCAGAAAATCACGACGCGATTGCATGCAGCTTCTTCGTATCGCGATATTTGCGAATCGCTCGCATCATCCGGGTATGTGTGAAGCAGCGGCACAGAACGCCTCTGAGCGCCTCACGAATCTGCTGGTCGGATGCGTTCGGGTTGACGTCGAGAACAGCCTTCGCCGTCAGAATTACGCCGCTGAGGCAGAATCCGCATTGGGCCGCCCCTTCGTCGATAAATGCCTGCTGAATCGGATGGGGCTGCTCCGGCGTGCCGAGGCCTTCGAGCGTGATGATTTCAGCATCGCCAACTGCGCTCACAGGCTTGACGCAGGATCGGATCGCCTGCCCGCTCATGATCACCGTGCAAGCTCCGCACTGCGCCATGCCGCAGCCGAATCGCGGACCCCGTAGCCCAAGTTCATCGTTCAGAACAAACAACAGCGGAGTGTGCGCGTCCACCGTGACGGTGATACGCCGGCCATTGACTCTCAAACTGATTTGCTCCATCTACAACCGCGCTATTTCTGTTGATCTTTCCGATTTGCGGCGTGCTCGCGAACCGAATGGCCGTTGGAGTCTTCTGAATCCTCGGCAACCAGCGGCATGCCCGGATGCATGCGGGCTTTTGAAGTCACGTTATAGCGTCTGCGCGATTCGAACAGCTTTTCAACTTCTTCTCGTGGCAGCGCGCGCGCCCCGCCGAGCATCTCCGCCACAAACGTAACGCGCGCGAAATGCTCCACCATCTCCATGCGGAAGAATGCTTCCCAAACATCCGCGCCATAGGTCGTGCAGCCATGATTTTCAAGCAACAGCGCGTCATAATGCGGAATAAACGGCAACATCCCGTCACTCAGCGCGGGCGTGCCGGGCAGTCCATAGGCGGCCAGCGGAACAGCACCGAGATTGATAATGACTTCGGGCAACAGAGCCTTGTCCAGAGCGCGGCCAGCCGTCGCAAACCCCGTGGCAACGGGAGGATGGGCGTGCACGACCGATCGCACGTCCGGCCGCATCGAGTAAATAGTGATGTGCATCTTGATCTCGCTCGTGCAAGCCCGCTCGCCTTCGATTTGCTCGCCCGCCATATTGACTACGATCAAATCCCGCGCTTGCAGCATGCCTTTGCTGACCGCCGTCGGCGTGCAGACGATCCGGTCTTCTTCGAGCCGGATACTCACGTTCCCATCGTTCATCGCGACCCAACCTTTGTCGTAGATTCGATGACAAACGCGGATCAGATCCTCGCGGCACTCCCGCTCGGCCTTGCTCATGTGCTCGCATTTTATCAGGCAAATTCAGGACGCATGGCTACAATTAAGCCGTGGAAAAACGGCGCATGTGCCCGAATTGCCGGGCGTTCGTCAGCGTTACAGACCGGTTGTGCCCGTATTGCGGCGTCCAGCTCGGCCCGCGCGCCATTGATATGCGCGCCAGCCAGTTCGCGGCCTCGTTGTTGCCGCGTGCGAATCTTACCGCCGCGCTGTTTGTCTTCGTGAACGTGGTCTTGTATGTCGTGGAGCTCATCCTCAGCTACCGGCTCTTCAACGCTTCGCTCGGAACGTTCGATCCGCGAGTCGCGGCGCTTCTCGGCGACAAGAACGCGTATTTCATATACGGTTATCACCAGTGGTGGCGGCTGATCACAGCGGGCTTTCTCCACGGCGGCATCCTTCACATCGCCATGAACGCGTGGACGCTATTCATCCTGGTCACCGAAGCCGAAATGTTTTACGGTACCAGCCGAGTTGTGTTCACCTATGTGTTCACCACCTTCACGGGCTTTTTGCTCAGCACGCTATGGTCACCGCACAGCTCTTCACTCGGCGCCTCGGCGGCTTGCTTCGGCTACTTCGGGCTGATGCTGGCGATGGCGTTGCGGCGGCGCTCCGATCCGCTCGTGCAAGCCGTGCGTTCGCATTATGGCCAATGGCTGATCTTTGGTCTGCTGCTCAGCATTCTGCCGGGCGTCGATATGGCCGCGCATATCGGCGGTTTGATCGGCGGTTTCATCGTGGGAGCCGTTGCCGGCCTGCCCGGGATTCCCCACTCGCCCCGCGAAACTTTATGGAAAATTCTCGCCTATGCAGCAGCGGGAATCACGGTTTATGCATTCTGGCTCGACTATTTGTCGTACCATGCTCTTATAAGGCAATTGCAGTAGTCGACCGCTGGTGCCTAAGCGGGACTTGTGGGACAAGCCATCCTACTCCGCGCGGCCAAGCAACTGTTAACCTTGCGAGGTCTAAAGGGTGCGCGCCGTGGCGCAGCACTCGACGAACTCGGAATGATTGAGGATGGCTCTGTCCTCATTGAGGATGGAATCATCACGGAGGTCGGCAGCACCCGCCGGCTGGAAAACCTGAAGCGCGCCCGTGCGGCCATCGAAGTCTCCGTTGACGGGCAAATCGTAATGCCGGCTTTCATCGATCCCGGCCTGAGCCTCACGCTCGAAAACGGCGACGCTCATTCCCTGCATAAGCGGAAAAAACTCGTCGATTTTTATGATGAGAGTCTCGCTTTGATGCGCGGCTGCCTGCAACACGGCACGCTCACGGCCGAGGTGAAAGCACATGGAGGCAACGGCGATTTGCGAGCCGATATATCGCTCTTGCAGCAGCTTTTCCGCATCGGCAATCAACCCATCGGCACAATTCGTACCTGGCGTATCGACGGTTCGCCCTCCGGCGAGCACGCGCTCACCCAATTTCGCGAGACGCTGCACGCGCTGATGGCGCGCAAAATGGTGCAGTTCGTTGAACTCGATCCGCAGCCTCAGGCAGGATTCGATTATCCGCTGCTCACCTTACTTCAAGATGCCCGTATTGGTGTTAAGCTCCACTGGCGCGGCGGATCGGCCGACGCACTTGCAGACCTGCTCGCGCGCTGGAACCCGTCTACGATTTCCTGCTCTTCCAGCCTTGACCGCGCCGAATGCGCGCTGCTGGCGAAAATACCTGGCATCGTGGTCTTTGCGCCCGGCCGCGAGATCGTCGAAGAACGAAGCGACTGCGTTCGCGACCTGGTGTCTTCTGGCGCCGCCATCGCTCTCTCCAGCGGCTATCACCCGACGCAAGCCCCCAGCTTCAGCATGCAGATGGCGATTGCGCTGGCGACGCTGCGATTAGGAATCAGCACCGAAGCAGCGATTGCCGCCGCGACCATCAACGCTGCTTATGCGGTCGGCTGCGGGCACCTGGCCGGCAGTATTGAAATCGGAAAACGCGCCGATATCCTGGTCCTCAGCTTGCCCGATTACCGCGAAATCCCGCGCCGGTTCGGAATCAACCACGTCGGGATTGCTATCCGCGAAGGCAATATCGTGCTCAACCGCACACGCTGGAAAATAGGTACCTGAGTACCCGCAATTGCTGATCGAATGCGTTCCTAACCTCTCCGAAGGGCGCGATCCCGCGCGTATCGGTGCGATTGAGGCCGTCATCTCTGCCGTGCCGGGCATCCTTCTGCTGCACCGCACAAGCGACCGCGATCACAACCGGACGGTCATTACCTTCGCTGGGCCTCCTGAAGCGGTCATCGAAGCTGGCGTTCGCACCGCGCAGAAAGCAGCGGAATTGATCGATCTGAATCAGCACCGCGGAGTGCATCCACGCGTCGGCGCCCTGGATGTGTTGCCCTTCGTGCCGCTCGAAGGCGCGAAGATGGCGGACTGCATCGCAATCGCGCGCGAGGCAGGCTCGCGCATCTGGAATGAGCTTGGGATTCCGGTCTACTTCTATCAAGCCGCAGCGACACAGCCGGACCGGATGCTGCTCGAAAACATCCGGCGCGGACAATTCGAAGGCTTGCGCCAAGCCGTGGTGGTGGACGAATCGAGGCAACCGGATTTCGGCGGCCCGTTTCTGCATCCGACGGCCGGCGCGGTGATCGCCGGTGCGCGAAAACTGCTCATCGCGTTCAACATCAACCTGAACACCACTGATCTCGATTTGGCGAAGTCCATCGCCCGCCGCATCCGCGCGAGCTCTGGAGGATTTCCCGCCGTTAAAGCGTTGGGCCTCCCCCTTCCATCGCGCGGCTTGGTTCAGGTTTCGATGAACCTCACGGATTTCGAGGAGACACCTCTGCACGTGGTCTATTCCGAAGTGTGCCGTCTCGCTGCCGCGCACGGTGTCGAGATCGCCGAGTCCGAGTTGATCGGCCTAATTCCCCGCCCTGCGCTCGAGGCTGCGGCCGCAGGGCTGCTGAAGTTGCCGAATTTCGATTCACAGTGCGTGCTGGAAGGTCGTATTCAGAGCCTGCGGCGGTAACTTCGGCTCCTGGGCGATACGTCCAAATAGTTTGCCTTCGTTTTCCAGACGGGATCTATTTGTCTTCGCGCTTGCTGGCCCCGTTCTGCGCGCCGCGCAGTGGACGCCCGCGAAGCCTCAAGCACCGCAGCAGGCGTCCGGAGCGCCGACCTATTCAACCGACGTTAAGGTCGTTAACCTATTCGCCACGGTACGCGACAAAGACGGCAAGATCATCCAGGATTTGACCAAAGACGATTTCGTTCTCGAAGAAGACGGCCATCCGCAGACCATCCGCTACTTCGCGCGGCAGACGGATCTGCCGCTCACACTCGGCTTGCTCGTCGACACCAGCATGAGCGAGCGCCGGATGCTCGGGACCGAGCGGGATGCGAGTGCAAGATTCTTCGAGCAGGTGCTGCGGCCGGACCGCGACAAAGCGTTTCTGATCCACTTCGATCACGAAGTCGAGCTACTGCAAGATCTCACCTCGTCGCGCGACCGGCTGGTGAAAGCGCTCGATTCCATTGATAAACCGCAGTGGGGCAATGACGACAGCCAATCGGGCGGGAATAACGGCCGTTATGGCGGAGCAGGAGGAGGCTACGGCGGAGGCGGTTATGGAAGGCATGGCGGCGGTGGCCGAGGCGGCGGTGGGGGCACGATGCTTTACGACGCGATCTATCTTGCCTCCGACGATCTGATGTCAAAACAGACCGGCCGCAAGGCGCTCATCCTGCTCACCGATGGCGAGGATCGCGGCAGCAAGGTCTCGCTGTCTGAGGCGATCACGTCCGCGCAGCGCGCCGACAGCCTGGCATACTCGGTCCGGATTGCGGATGAAGAAAATCACAGCTTCGGGGGGCCCGGCATGGGGCGCCGCGGAGGCTGGGGCGGAGGCGGGATGGGCGGCGGACGCCGTGGTGGTTATGAGAATCGCCCGGACGGCAAGAAAATCCTTCAGCAGATATCGAAAGAGACCGGCGGCGGATATTTCGAAGTTTCGAAGAAGAAGACGGTCGACGAGATCTACAGCCAAATCGAAGAAGAGCTTCGCAATCAATACAGCCTCGGCTACACATCCGATCAAACCGGCGCCGGTTACCGGAAAATCCAACTCGCCGTTAAAAAGAAGGGACTCGTCGTTCAAACCCGTGAAGGTTACTACGCGTCGTAGGCTGGAATTGTGGCCCCGCAACGCCGCAATCTCGCTTCCCTTGTAGATCAGTTTGAGGGCGACGGTAAGGATCTCGCAATCGTTGCGCCGCGCGGCGTTCGCGAACGGAAGACGACTTACATCGAGCTCGCTCATCTGTCGCGCCGATTTGCCGCCGAGCTCGAAACGCGCGGCATCTCGAAAGGCGACCGCGTCCTCATCTGGGGCGAGAACGGAGCGGAGTGGGTGGCGGCATTTTTCGGCTGCGTGCTGCGCGGCGTATTGCCGGTGCCGCTCGATTTCGCAAGCAGCGCCGATTTCGCGCGCCGCGTCGAGCAAGAAGTCTCACCCAAGCTGATCGCCGGCGACGCGGATAAGCTTTCCGCACTTCGGTCCTTCAGTCCGCAGATCTCCTTTGCGAACTTCGCATCCAACATCAGCGCGCAGACCGCGGCGACGATCGACGGCTTGTCGGAATCCGATCCACTGCAGATCGTTTTCACTTCGGGGACGACGGGAGATCCAAAAGGCGTGGTTCACACGCACAAGAACGTGCTCGCGAGTCTGCAGCCGATTGAAGACGAGATGCAGAAGTATCTAAAATACGAGCGCTTCTTTCATCCCATCCGCTTCCTGCATACTCTTCCGCTCAGCCATGTGTTCGGGCAGTTCATGGGTCTGTGGATTCCCGCGCTGCTGGCCGCGGAAGTGCATTACGAGCCACGCCTCATTCCCGCCGAAATTGTCGAGCGTATTCACTCCGAACGCATTTCGCTGCTGATCTCGGTGCCGCGGATGCTCGATTTGCTGCAGAATTACGTGCTTGAGCGCATTCCCGATCTCGCTTCACGCATGAGCGCCGGATCGCGTATGAAAGCGCTCGGGCGCTGGTGGCATTTTCTCGACGTGCATCGGTTATTCGGCCTCAAATTCTGGGCGTTCATCTGCGGCGGCGCATCGCTCGCGCCCGCCGCCGAGCAGTTCTGGACATCGCTGGGCTTTGTGGTGGTGCAAGGTTACGGCATGACAGAAACCACGGCGCTGGTCAGCCTAAATCATCCGTTTCATCCGTCGCAGGGCAGCGTCGGACAAGTGCTGCCCGGCCGCGAGGTGCGGTTGAGCGACGAAGGCGAAGTGCTCGTGCGCGGCGACACGATTTCGAATGCGACTTGGCAGAACGGGCGGCTACAGGCGCAAGGTTCGGAATGGCTCGCGACGGGCGATCTCGCCGAATTTGACGAAAGCGGGAATCTGCGCTTTCGCGGCCGCAAGAAAGACGTCATCGTCACCTCTTCGGGCCTGAACATCTATCCGGAAGATCTCGAATCCGCGCTCGCGCGGCAGCCGCAGATCAAGGGCGCGAGCGTGATCGAGACGAATACGGAGCATGGCCCGGAGCCGCTGGCGGCGATCCTTCCGGTTGCAGGCGCGGACCCGAATGCGGCTGTGACGGCGGCCAATCACGAGCTGGCGGATTATCAGCAGATCCGCCGATGGCTGGTATGGCCCGAGCCCGATTTTCCGCGCACTTCGACGGGCAAAGTGCTGCGCCGCGAAATAGCGCGCCGCATCGCAAGCGGAGAAATCGAAACGGCGTCTCCCAACGGCGCGTGCGAGTTGAACCTCGATAGCCTCGGCCGCGTGCAGTTGCAGGCGCAACTCGAGCAGCAATACGGCGTGTCGCTCGATGACACGGCGCTGCAGCAGGTGAAAACCGAAGAAGACGTGCGCAAGCTGGTTTCGCACGCCTCCGCTGCGCCTGCGCCGGCTGCGTCTGCGGCTCGCAAACGCACGATGCAGCACATGTATCCGCGCTGGCCATGGAATCCGCTGATGCACGCGATTCGAACGGCTTTTCTCGAGCTGATCGCCATGCCTCTGGTGCGCGGGCTTGCAAAACCGAAACGCCAGAGCGCGGTCAAGCAGTGGCCGACTTCTCCGATGCTGATCGTGTCGAACCACGTAACGTCTTACGATGCTCCTTTCGTGATGTATGCGCTGCCGCGGCACATTCGCGACAACACCGCAGTTGCGATGTCGGGCGAAATGATTCTGGATTACCGCAGCGGGCGTAACCAGGGCAACTGGTTTCTGAACCTGCTGGCTCCCATCGCCTATCTGCTGATCACCGGGCTTTTCAATGTGTTTCCGCTCCCGCAGCTCAGCGGTTTTCGCCGTAGTTTCCGGCATGCGGGTGCAGCAATGGACCGCGGCTACAGCGTGCTCGTGTTCCCGGAGGGCCGCCGTTCGGACGACGAGACTCCGCAGCCGTTTAAATCCGGCGCGGGGCTGCTCTGGAAAGAGCTCGGCTCGCCCGCCTTGCCCGTTCGCATTCGCGGCTTGGGCGAACTGAAAGCGACCGGCGAACGTTGGTTCCGCTCGGGACGCGTGACAGTCTCGGTAGGTGAAGTGCTCGCGCTCGATGCGGGCAAGACTCCCGAAGAGCTTACCGAAATTCTACGGCGAGGCGTCTTTGACTGAACCGCGCCTATGAAAGATGCCTCGGAAGAACGGGCCGCCAAAGACACCAACCGCCAGAAACCCGCCGAACAGCGCCATGGCTTCGTAGCTTTCGCGGCCTTGACGCTGCCAATAGACATCCTGGAGATTGAGCCACAACGCAAATTCATCGAGCGTAAGCGCGGCAGCAACGCCGTAGAGCATGGAGGTGACGCGTCCCGCCCAGCGCCAGGATCGATCCGAACCCGTGCCGATCTCGATCAGCCACGAATACCCAACCAATAGCAGCAGCAGAATGCCCCACACGAGGTGATGAATGTGCCGGCCCCGCATGGTGACGTTGTGAAACGGGCCGATATCGTTGTGAATGGCGATCGTGAGCCCGCGCACGACGGCGACCGCGATGAAGAACCCTACGGAGGCGAGAAAGAGGCGCTCGCGCCGCGTTTCTCCCAACTGCTCCCGGTAAATCCTGCGCAGGCGGGTGCGCGAAACGATGAGCCCAAGCAGCGCAAGGACGACCGCGATGATGATCGGGGTGATCCAGAAGCTTCGATGAGTCCAGGGCATAGGCTAGCGCCGCCTGACGTCGCGGCTCACCTAGGGGAGGCTCCGCGATAAAGGTCGCCCATATCGCGGTGCAACTCATCGAGGCAATTCTGTTTGAGATACAGCATGTGCCCGGCGTCGCAATAGTGCAATGTCACGTTGCCGCGCAGGTTGGGAGCGAGGCCGAGATGGTCAAAGGTGTATTCGGTCGCAAAGAATGGAGTCGCCAGATCGTAGTAGCCGTTCATCTGGAGCACGTGCATGAACTGGTTCTGGGACATGGCGGAGCGGAGGCGCTCGGCGACGTCTACGTACTGGTTGGTGAAGTCGGAATAGTTCCAGGGCATGACTTTGGCGGTCAATATCGCGTACGGCATGTCGGTTTTCCAGTTCAGCTCGTTGCGAATGTAATTGTTGAACGCGGCGGTGAATGCGCCCTCGACCGCGGCGTAACTGGGATCGTACTCGGGACGCTCGCCAGCGGCATCGAGATCGACACCTTCAAGGCGAGAATCATAACGGCCGACGGTCAGTTTCTGGTCGCGCAGCAGCGCTTTCGTGAAGCGCTGGATGGAGATCCGCAAATTGGCTTCGTCTACGTAGTCGGGCGGCAAACCGGTGAATCTTGAGACCTGCTGGACCATCTCTTTGCGCTCATCTGGGCTGAGTTGGGAGCCTTTCATCAGCGCATCTTTATAAGGGCCGCCGGCGAACTTACGAGCTTCTTCTACGGCGTGCTGCAGATCTCCAGATTGTAAGTCGCCGGAGAGCTTTTTGTGATACCATGCCGCCGCTGTGTAAGTGGGCAGGAACAAAATATATGGAAGGTCATTGCCATTAGCGAAGCGAGCCGTTTCGAAATTGAGAATACTCGAGATCAGAGTAATTCCGTTGAGATAAATGCCTTCATCTTCGAGTAAGTACTTGCTCAGCGCGGCGGCACGAGTGGTTCCATAACTCTCACCGGCGAGGAATTTCGGCGATTGCCAGCGGTCGTAATGGGTCAAATACAGCCGGATGAACTCGCCGACTTCCTGAACGTCGCCTTCGAGCCCGTGAAACTGTTTGGGATCTTCGCCCGGCGCGTGACGGCTGAATCCAGTGGTCACGGGATCGATGAAGACGAGGTCGGTAAACGCGAGCGCCGTGTCCTGGTTATCTACCATGTGATACGGAGGAGGAACAGCCTGCCCGTCGGGCGTCAACGCGACTCGCCTGGGCCCGAGAGCGCCGATGTGCAGCCACACGGAAGACGAACCGGGTCCGCCGTTGAAGGCAAACGTGATGGGGCGCTTGGTTTGATCCGCGCCATCAAGCGAATAGGAGACATAGAAGATGCTTGCTTTCGGCTTGCCATCGTCCTTCATCAGGAGCAGCGTGCCCGCGATGGCGGTATAGTGCAGATCCTGGCCGTTGATATGGATCGTGTGGGTCGTTTTTGAGCTTTTTTCTTCCGGTTGTGGCGCTGGGAATTTCTCATTGGCGCCCTGTTTTTCATCTGGCGGATGCGATTCGGGGGACGGTTTCTGCGCCAGAGCCGATCCGGCCGTGAACATCAATACCAATAAAATTGCCGCGTAGCTTCGTTTCATGAACTCGTTTTGCATGATGCCACAGCCTCCACGATACGCATCACCAAACCCGGTATGCTGTGCATGCGGGCCTCGGCGTTCACCATTAATCCATGCTTGCGAATCGTTTCGGAGGTGACGGGACCGATGGTCGCAATCTTGACTCGCGATAACGGTTCCGTTCCGATTAGCGAGACTAAATGGTCCACCGCGGAAGAACTGCCAAAGGTCACCCAATCGGGCTGTAATTCGTTAAAAACTCTGGGCGCCTGCTCTTTCGTTTCGGCTGGGATTACGTTTCGATAGGCCTCGACTACATCGACCTGGGCGCCGCGTTTGGCGAACTCCGTTGCAATCACGTCGCGCGTTACGGCCGCGCTTGGAAGCAGCACGCGCTTGGCTTGCAAATCTTGGCTGACAAACGCTTCGGCTAACGATTCGGCGATATATTTCTCCGGCGTGATGCTCACCCGGAAGCCTGCTCGTTCGGCAGCGGCACGGGTGGATGCACCGACGGTTGCGACGAGCGGCTTGCAGTCGAGCCCCGCAAAAGGCAATTCGGCGGTGAATGCGTCGACGGCGTTTGCGCTCGTAAAGATGAGCCAATCGTACTGATTACAATTCCGCGCAGCGCGCCGCAGTTTCTCCAGGTCGGCCGCGGGAGCAATGGCAATGGTTGGTAGAAGGATTACGTGCGCACCCTGATCCCGGAGCGGACGGGCGAGTTCTTCGGCCTGATGCGCGGCGCGAGTAACCACAACGCGAATGCCCGCGAGCGGCTGGGGAGCTCGATCCATCGGCCGAGGCCGCACTTACTTAGTCTCCGCCAGGATCTCGCGGGCGCCGCGGGCGAGTAAATCATGCGCGAGGGCGCAGCCTAACTCTTCCGGCCTGGCTCGCTCGCCTGCGCGCCGGTCTTTGAGGCAGCGCGATCCATCGGAAGAGATCGCAATCGCCATCAGATCGATTGTTCCGCCGGAGACTTGCGCAAACGCGCCCACCGGCAATTGGCAACCACCGCCCAAGGCAGCGAGCAGCGCGCGCTCGCAGGCAACAGCTTGACTGCTCGGCTGGTGATTTAATTCCGCGCAGAGATCGAACGCCGCGTCTGATGCGCGAGTTTCGATGGCCAGCGCGCCTTGTCCGGGCGCGGGGCAGATCAGATCGGGCGAAAGAATTTCTGCAATTTCGTCTTCGAGTCCGAGCCGATGCAATCCTGCAACGGCCAGCATAATGGCATCGTACTGCCCCTCCTTGAGCTTGCGCATGCGAGTGTCGATGTTGCCGCGAACTGGCCCGATGTTCAGATCCGGGCGCAACCTGCGAAGCTGCGCAGCGCGCCGGCCGGAACTGGTGCCTACGCGAGCGCCTTGCGGCAATTGTTCGACTCGCATGCCGACCATGGCATCACGCGGATCTTCGCGCTCGGGTGTGGCGGCGATTGTGAGGCCCGCGGGGAGGGTGGTTGGAAGGTCTTTCAAGCTGTGAACGGCGAGATCGATTTCGCCCGATAGCAGAGCTTCTTCGATTTCCTTCGTGAACAAGCCCTTTCCGCCTGCTTGGACCAGCGATGCGGTCTGGAGGTGATCGCCGGTGGTTTTGATGATTTCGACGCGGGTGGAAACGCCTAACGCATCGAGACGCGACGCGATATGGCGGGCCTGCCACAAAGCGAGCTGCGATCCGCGCGACCCGATGACCAACTGTCGCGTGGGGGTTTGCACAGAAGAAACAGCCATGCGCCTCAACGATCGCGCAAATGAAAGATGCGGCGCACGGCGCTGACCAATTCGCCGTGCCGGGCGGCTTCGCTGGATTCCGCTGGTCCCGCCTCGGCCGCAGCGTGCCGGATCTCAGAGATTGGCCCGTGCGCGATCTTGTTGACAATGCCGCGCGTCAAGGCTTCGAGAGCGCGTTCCTGCTCAACAGTCAGGACACCCAGGCGCGGCCGGTAGCGTTCGATCACCTCGCGCCGGATGGCTTCGAGCTGTTCCTGCAAACTGACGATAGTTGGGACGACCTCGCGCTCGCGAAGACGAGCCTCGAGACGGTCGACTTCTTCCGCCACGATCTCTTCGGCGCGTTGCGCGACCTCATGCCGCGCTTTGAGGTTGCGGTCGGCAACATGTTGCAGATCGTCGATATCGTACAGAAAGGCGTGATCGACGCTATTGACGTCGGGGTCGATGTTGCGCGGGACCGCAATATCGATTAGAAACATCGGCTCATTTTTGCGGGCCTCAATAGCGCGATGCACCATGTCGCGCGTGAGCACAAATCCGGCGGCGGCCGAGGATGCGATGACAATATCGACATCCGCGAGACGCTGCGCAAAAAGGTTGTACGGGACGACCTGACCACGGAACAGGCGAGCGACTTCTTCGGCGCGCTCGAGCGTACGATTGGTGATCAGGATTCCGGAAGCGCCGGCGCTGAGCAGATGGCGCGCGGCACCCTCCGACATCTTCCCTGCCCCGATGATCAGTACGCACTTTTTGTCGAGCGAGCCGAAGATTTCGCGCGCGAGTTCGACGGCCGCATAACTGACCGAAACCGCATTTTCGCCGATCTCCGTTTCGGTGCGAACGCGCTTGGCGACAGTGAAGGCGCGAGTCACCACGGCATCGAGAACTCCGCCGATTGAGCCGTAATCGCGCGCCTGCGCATAGGCCTGCTTCAACTGCCCGAGAATCTGCGGCTCGCCCACGATCATGGAGTCCAGGCTTGCCGCAACGCGGAAGAGATGCCGAATCGCATCGCGCTCTTCGAAGAGATACAGATGCGGGCGCAGCGCTTCGACGTTGAGTCCATCGCGCTCGGCGATGATGCTTTCAAACAGGACGTGGCCGGGGACGCCGTCGGCCAGAGCTGCGGCGATCTCCACGCGATTGCAGGTCGAAAGGACCAGGGCTTCCTTGGCTCCGCAGGCTTGGATTCTCGCCAGAGCGGAAGCAATTTCGTCCGCGCCAAAGGCGAGCTTTTCGCGGAGCTCGAGCGGCGCCGTGCGATGGTTGATGCCGGCGAGCGCTAGTCTCATCGCAGCCATATTGCCCGGAGACCGACGTGCGTTGCCCAGGTAATGATGGAGCAACCGAGCACGCTGACGGCGAGCCATGCAATGCGGCGGCCGCGCCAGCCCGCCGAAACGCGCAGAAAGATCATGGCCAGATAAAAGGCCCAGGTGAACAGGAAAAACGCAATTTTGGGATTGCCGATCCAGCCGGTGCCGCTTTCGATGAAGGCCCAAACGACGCCGGTGACCGTGGCAATGGTGATGAATACGAAGCCCACGTTCATTGACAGAGTAATTACGCGGTCGAGCGTGGCGAGCGGCGGCAGACGGTTGGAAGAGGGGGTCACATTTTTGCGCTTGAGCTGGCGTTCCTGGAGCAAGTAATAGACCGAAGCGACCGCGGAGAGGATCAGCGCGGCGTAGCCGATTAGAACGGTCGAGACATGAAGGATGAGCCAGCCGCTGCGAATGGCGGGACTCGACCAGGAGCCGACCGGGAATTCCGTGAGGCCGATGAGCGTCATAAAAAAGACCAGCGGAAAGAGGCAGACGCCGAAAACCGCAATGCGGAAGTAGCTATAGGCGATCAGAAACAGCACCGCGAGCAGAAAGCCGCAGATGGAGATGGTCTCGTAGAAATTGTTGAAGAGCAGATGGCCGGTTTGCGCGCGCAGCTCGATGATCGATACGAAATGGAAAACAGTTCCGGCGCCGAAGGCGATCAACGCTGGAGTGAATAGCCGGGTGGTATCGAAGGATCGGCGCTCACTTCCGCGAAAAAGATAGAACAGCGCGTACAGCAATCCGCACGAGTACAAGGCGGCGGCCGTCCGCAGCCAGAGAACGCTCATAGCGGGGGACCTTATTTAGTATAGAAGCGACGTAGACACTTGCCGTGTGAGCATCCGATTGAGGCCACGATCACGCGGCTTTTTCCACTCTTTCGGCGACTCTCTGCCGTTGTTCTTTGGATTCGGCGATGATTTGATCGAGTTCGAGGTTGTTGTTGAGGACGAGTTGGTGATCGACTTTGGCTTCGGCGAGCATGACGCTCCATTTATGAAGCTCCTGTTTGCGCGTTTCGGCGGCTTGGCGGCGCGCGGCCTCATCCTCCTTGCGTGTTTCCGCGGCTTGGCGGCGGGATTCCTGAGCTTGTTTCTGCTTTTGCGATTCGAACCCAATTCCCTCCTTGCGCCTTTCGGCTCTGAGCTTTAGGAGGTCGTTGAGGGAGCGGTGAAAGGCGCGGTCGTTGGTGGTTTGATAGCGGAGAAAGAGCGCGAATTGGCGTTCCTTTTCGAGGAGGGTCAGGGCGGGATCGTCCATGACGGAGTCCTGGAGGCGCTGGGCGCGCTGGCTGAGCCAGTGATGCTGGGCCATTTTGAGGACCAGGATGCGTTCGGTCATGGTTTTAACCTGATGCTCGACCGAAAGGCCGTGGAATAGGTGATCGAATGCGTCCTGATCTTCGGATTCTAAAACTGTGAAGGCGCCGGTGAAGCCGAAACGGAAATTATTCATGCAGGAAGCGGCTTTGCCGGTTTCAGTTGTGGGGCCAGTGGAGTGCTGGGCGCTCAGTTGGTTGGCGTGGATTTGGGCTTGGGTGGACATGGTGTTCCTTTCGAGTGGTAGATTCCGCTCCCTTACGGTCGCGGCTCGGTAGAAATGAAAAACGCCGAATCAGCGCGACGGCTGATCCGGCGTTTTGAGCTTATTGGAGGCTAAACGGCCCTGAAAATACCAGTATAACAGGCGTTTCCAAGCAAACCCGGGTAAGCTGATGAAAACACGGATGATTTAGGCCGGGACTGGGTTTTTTGGGGAGCAGCGGATTTTTTTGGGGAGCAGCGGATAAGGCATGTTTCGGGAGTGGCGAGAGCCGGCGGGAAGCGGACTTAGCGTTTCTATGTGGCTACAGTTCCGCCCTATGTGAACGGAAGGATCTGAGCGTGTTTGTAAATGGTACGCCGTCACCGGCGATCTATCGTTGGCATTGCCGACTTTCAGTTCGATAACGGGCCGGGTTCAACGATTCGGAACGGATCGCAGCGAGAAAAATGTGAGCAGTCGACAATGATACTTAGAGGGGCTTGCGCGTTGAGGATGACCACGTGAGCGACTTCTCTGACACACAGCCAGAACCGCCCCAATTCGACGCGATCTCGGGCGAGTTTGTCACTGAAACGTTCGACTACGACGATGGGCGGCCCGTCACGGTGTATCTCCCGCCGGTTCCGCCCGAAGCGATCGTGTTTGCAGGTGATGGTCAGATGATCTCTCAATGGGGAACGTCTCTTGAAGCAGCGGACGTGCCTTCGACCATGATTGTTGGCGTGCACCGCGCGGGTGACGAGACGCTGCGGCTCCACGAGTATTCACCCAAGTTCGATCCGGAACGGTTTGCCGCACACGAGAGATTTTTCGTCGAGGACGTTGGCGGCTGGGTGCGATCGCGGTTCGGCGTAACGCTGCCCTGCGAGCGCGCGGCCGTGTTTGGTGTTTCGGCAGGTGGGGAACTCGCGCTTGCTCTTGGGCTTCGAAATCCCGAGTTTTACGGTGCGATCTTCTCAGCGTCGCCTGGCGGCGGATACCGGCCACCCGACGCAATGCCGAGTCGAGTGCCGCGAACGTATCTTGTGGCCGGCAAGCGAGAACCTTTCTTCCTTGACAATGCGGCTCGGTGGGCGGCCGCGTTGCACGATGCAGCTGCGGATGTCGTGATGATCCAGAGGGCCGCGGGGCACGACGCCGAGATGTGGCAACGAGAGTTTCCGCTGATGGTCCAATGGGCGTTTGGCCGAAGTCCAGCGGGCATGTAAGCGTTCAGAAGTAGGTGGGAGATCAGTAGAGGAAGGGCCCGAAACCTGGCACGGCGGATCAGCAAACAGTAGGCCGTCACAGTGGACCGATCCGGAAACGTCACGTTCCGCTTAACTCGCCGTGGCAGGCCGGATCGCTTCTCGTGGCAGCCCAAACTCGGATGTTTGACGTACGCTCACGTGCACGGCTATGCTTGTACCGAGCAGATTCCAGTGAATTGGTTCCGCACCCACGGGGCGTTTAGAGCGTGGATCCTCATTGGTCTGATTGTTCTACTCTGCGCAGGTCTGGTTACGCACAGTGCCGCAGCGTTAGCACTGCCACTTCCTGTTTTCACGTTCGTTTGCTTTCTCGCGTTTGTGGCACGGCTCCGTACGTCCTCCGAGCAGGTACTGCCAATTGGACGCGCGAGAGGACAAATACACAGTAGAGCCCCACCTCTCATTTCCAATTAGCGATCTCAAGTGTTTTCCCGCGATGCTCCGCTGGAGAGCATCGTGTGGCCCGAACGCAACCCGTAAACACGTAAAGGAGGTATTTGTGCGCTCTTTTGATCGCGCTAATTTTCTACTGACAGTCGGTCTGCTATTGGCGATTTTCGGTCTAGTTATTCTCGGCAAGTTACTGATGTACTTCGAAAAACGCGGTTGGATTCGCCTGAGGGGTGGTTATCGGCCCTCTAGCGGAGTTGGGAATTGCTTTCTCGCAGCAGAGATTCTGGCAAAGCCTCAGATGCAGTACGTCGCGGATGCAAAAAAGAACGTGAGAAGGCCAAACAGGCGGAAATCCCGGGGAGGAGCGAGTCCGAAGCCAACTCCCTCAGACGCAAGAGTCCTTACTGCAACTCCTCGCGACAGGAAAGGAGAAGGAAGATGAATGAGAAGTGTCAAAGTATTATTCACAAAGCTGTCGTAGCGTTGCTGGTTTATAATTTCGCGGCGTCTGGCGCGTTGAAAGTCTTCGGATACCAAGCCATGGCTGAACTCTTCCGCCGCTGGGGATATCCAGACTGGATACGGATTACGGTAGGCGGCGTGGAGTTAGTAGGCGCAGCACTTCTGCTTTGGAACCCAGGGAGGCGGCTCGGCGCTCAAATCATGGTCGCTGTAATGGGGGGTGCAACTGCGACTCTCTTGTCTCACAATCAGTTGCCACAGGCGCTCGGACCCATGGCTGTCATCGGCTTATTATTCCTGCTTGAGCGCCTCACTCTCCGACGTGGCGGATCGCACGTACACACGTAACGATCGGATTTTCCAGAGTGCCAAGGTGCGGGCCACGATTTGCACGGCGTTCGGGTATTCGGATTAGAAAAACGCGTTACCGAAAGGTGAGAAGTTAACCGGGAACCCGCTAGAGCCCGCCTGGTCGGCCAGCATAGATTAATCGCCACATGGCCGTCCGGGCGGATCTATCGGACATCACGCAGCTCAACTTCCAGGTTGCCCCTGATGCGCGGAATCCGAAAAGTATGCCGTCGAAAGAACCACCGCTCAGTTCAATGCACTGCTTCGGACGGAGCCGTACAAAACGCGTCCAGGTCGAGCTATCGGACTACAATCTGCATTCGTTCGAAGTTAAAATCCACCATGTCTCGATTAAGCATCACATCGAGTCCCAAACACCCATCGTAGTTATGGCTGTTCTGATCGGTGTGATCAAGAAGGGCGTCGATCTGATGCAGATTGTCTGTTGTGCCGCCGATTTCGATTGGAAGTTCCGCTAAGCGCCAAGCCGCTACGTCGGCCTGCCCACCGAAGCCTTGCAGTTGCTTGGTTGTTCTGGTGCCATGCGCCTTGACGTAGTTCATGTAGTCATGCGCGAAGCGCGGATACATGAATGTCCAGACCGATCCTGAATCTAACAGGAAAGAGATCGATTGGTTTTGGAAACTCGCGTTTGCAATCGCATAGCCTTCGTCCATGACCAGATTAGGAGTAGCGCTGCCGTCTTCCGTCCCCTCAGAAAGAATGTCAAACCCACTTCGGTTCCAGCGAATGTGCTTGGCGGCAATCAGAACCGGTAATCCGATGATGCCCTGCTCAAGTGAAGGCTTATCATTGAAGGGCGGCTTATTTGCCGGAGAAACGAGAAAGGTGACGTTCTCGAGTTCGAAGTGACCGATGCTTACATGCTTTGCGCTCGCCACTTTGAAAGTTGCCGCAGCACCTGACGCACCGTTGACTTTTACGGCCGCTTCATGCACTTCCAACCCAAGGCGCTGTGCATCCGCATCGCTCAAGGTTGAGACATTGGCGCCTGTGTCAATGAAATAATTCGCGTGCTTGCCGTTTATCGTCACAAGAATGGTGAGCGATTTTGTTGGATATGTCCACGGCACATGTGCCACCGCTCCAGCTAGGAGTTCTTGACCGGGAAACGTGCTCGCTGCCTTCAAGAACGCGATATTGCTCAGAGCGTCGGAATCATTCGGCCGAATCTTGAGGATCAGTTCAGTTTCGTCTAACGCTTGCGCGTATTCGGCGTGGCGAAGATAGAACCCGGCCAAAATCGAGTGCGCTTCATACTCCTCGTCTCCGGCTTTTCTCGCATTAATGACTCCAGTCATCTCTCGAATGCAAGGTTCCGTCTTGTCTAAGGCGCAATCAACCGCCCCGCGAAAGAACAGCGGCGTTCCTCCCTGGCGCACGGCAGCGATGAGCTTGAACCATTGGTGATCCTTATATAGCCGATGAAGGTCTTCAGACGACGCTGCGCCCAAAGAGATACAGGTGCAAAGAAAACCGAGGAAAAGGCTCGATAGCCTCACGTAACCGAAGCCTATCATGGGAATCTCGATTCAAGGAGTGCACTGACCGTTACGCCAGATGGAGACATGGCGGATTCGGTAGGGCGCGGGAACGAAAAGGACTGAATCGCGCGAGTAGATCACGTCGCGAACCTTCAGAAAGCGAGCTAGCGGTCGGGAGAGCTCTTTCCGAGCGGTCGGCTATCTGGAACTCGTCTTGCCGTTGATAGATCCGTCCTGGTCGGGAAGGGTCACGTAATCGGCGCCATGCTCGCCTTGCTTCTCAGATCGTCACTTTGCCGTTACACACGGG
>CAVTRH010000003.1:0-157090 GCA_963736985.1 uncultured Acidobacteriaceae bacterium | reverse complement strand
CATCCGCTTCCGATCAGCGCTCTGGGCCAGACGCAAGTCCACCAGGCCATGGGCCTCGATCACAGGAATCGCGTAGATGTGGCCTTGAATCCCGATATGGCCGAAGGGATCTGGTTACGTCAGCTTCTCGAACGGCTGCATGTGCCGTATCTGGCATTTCGCTCCGCGGTCGCCGGCGCGGCTACTGCGCCGCACATTCACATCGGCACCGGCAGCACGCGGTTACCGAGACCGCGAACAAACAACGGGCCTATGCGTTCCGCAAAGCTCGCGATGCGCTAGAGCGGAAGCTCACTATGCGATAGACTCGACAGAACTGAGCTTGACCACTTCACCGCAGATCCAAGTCGCGGACGCCTCCAATACCGATGCCAGCCGTGTGCTCATCACGTCCGAACAGATTCAGGCGCGCGTGCGCGAGATGGCGGCTCAGATTGAAGCGGATTATCCGGACGGCCCGATCTATCTGATCTCCATCCTGAAAGGCTCGTTCATCTTCATGGCTGACTTGGCGCGCGCCCTGAAGCGGCCATCAGTACGGACCGAGTTCATGGGAATCTCGAGCTACGGAAACGAAAAGACCAGTTCGGGTCAAGTCAAAGTCACTCGCGACCTCGATGTAAATATCGAAGGCCAGCACGTTCTCATCGTCGAAGACATCATCGATAGCGGCGTGACCCTGACCTACCTTACTCGTCTGCTGGAGCAACGCAATCCAAAGTCGCTGGCCATCGCGACACTGCTTGATAAACCGGAGCGGCGCATTCGCCCAGTAGACGTAAAATACGTCGGCTTCACGATTCCGGACGAGTTTGTGGTCGGCTACGGATTGGATTATGCAGAAGATTACCGCAATCTCAGCGATATTCGCGTGTTAAGCGGGACCCAAGGGATGTAGCCGGCTGCGCGAAGTCATGCTGTTGTAGAACTGGTGGGCAGCGCCAAAAACCGATAACCGACTCCACGGACAGTTAGAAGGTGTCGCGGTCGTGCTGGATCCGCCTCAATATATCTGCGCAAACGGACGACAAAATTGTCGATTGGGCGGGTATCAGTATCTTCTTTGAGATGCCATACTTCCTCTAAGATCGCCTTCCGAGATACGACTTTCCCTTGATGATCGATTAGGTAGCGAAGAAGATTCGCCTCCATCAAAGTCAGGCGAAAAACTTGGTTGTGAATCGAAAGCTTCAGAAGGCCAAAATCGACCGATTTATCGCCTTTGTCACCAAACACAAAAACATTTCCGAGGCTGGCACTTGGCTCCGAGTTCTTCACGGATGCCTCCAGCCATTCTTGCCGGCGCAACAGACCTCGAATTCGAGCAACCAGGATGGCGAGTTCAAAGGGCTTCGTCAAATAGTCGTCGGCCCCGGCTTCGAAGCCGCGCAACACGTCGTCTGGACGCCCCCGTGCTGTCAACATGAGAGTAGGAATGTATTGGCCGCTTTGCCGGATTTCCGACATAACGCGGAAGCCGTCTTTACCGGGGAGCATGATATCCAGAATCACGGCATCAAATCCGGCCGGCGGGGGTATTAGCCGCTGCAGTGCATCTTCCCCGGTCTCTACAACTTCGACCTGGTAACCCTCTGCTTCCAGATTGAAGCGCAGTCCCTCGGCAAGGTGCTGTTCGTCTTCAACAACCAGGACTCGGCTCATTTGAAGATTGGGAACTGAAGCACGAATGTGCTGCCGTGCCCTGGTCCGTCGCTTTCTGCCCACGCCTGTCCTCTGTGTCTCTTGGCTACAGAACGAACAATATATAAGCCTAGGCCCGTGCCCTTGGTGCGCCTGGACGGTGCCCCCGGGATGCGGTAAAACCGCTTGAAAATTCGCTTCAACTCTCTCTTGGGAATGCCGATGCCGTCGTCTTTCACGCGCACCGCAATGTACCCGCTGTCTACTTTGGTGGTCTCTATCGTTACGTGCACAGGGCTTCCGGAATATTTGATGGCGTTATCAATGAGATTGGATAGTGCCGCTTGCACCTCATCAATATCGCCGTGAATTTGAGCCTGCAGCCCCGGCCGATATTGGACGGATTCGGGCGCCAAATTATAAACTTTGCGGGCGCGCGACACGCATTCCTCCAGCAGTTCATCAATGTCCATAGGCGCCGGATTGATGAGCCGAGTGGATGGCCTCAGGCGCCCGGTACGCAAAACCTGCTCGATTGTGGATAGCAGCCGCTCACTATCCTCGAGCATGGCGTGATAAAACTCCTTGCGCTTGTGATCCTCGACGCTGCGACTCATCAGGGTCTCCAGGTACAGCCGGATTGAGGCTACCGGGGTTTTGAGTTCGTGTGTAACAGCGTTGATAAAAGCATCGTGCTGCTCGTTCCGTCTAATTTCCCGCACCAAAAAAGTTGTGTTCAGAATCACACCGCCGATGATCATCGCCAGCAAGATCACTCCGAAAAACAGCAGAATGCCCGTGCGCCAGTTGAGTAGGACCCAACCCACATAAAGGAGCAGAGTGAAGAAAATCAGTCCGGCGGCGAGGCCGATGAAAACCCATACCGACTTGTGCCGACCAGCTACAACCATCAATACTAGGTTATGCTGCTTTTCGCTCCGTCACCCATCGCTTAATCGTTGCAATGTGCACGGAGTTCGCGTACTACGTCTGAATAAGCACGTGAGGCCCTCCGCCGTAGCCGTACGTTAACATCGCGGAGACATAAACGGACGTACGAACGCTCAGTTACCATTCGTCAATGTAGACCGGCTTTGCGGGTGCCTTGCCCTCGCACCAATAATGCTCGAACTTAGTCACGCCAGCCAGTTCAGTTAGCACTTGCTCGTCAATCAGCTGATTACCGCTATAGTTCGCGGGCTCTTGTGCGAAGATTGCCATCGCCGCATCGCACATGATCTGCGGCGTGCGCCATTGGCTGCGGTCTCCCATTTTCCAGTGAATAGTCGCCAACGTTTCGATGGGTGTGCGGGGCCACAAGCTGTTGGCTGCGACATTGTCCTGGCGGTGCTCCTCCGCAATCCCTATCGCGAGCCGTGCCATTGCGAGCTTCGAGATCATGTAGCAGGTATGTCCAGGAGAGGGATTCATCGTCAGCCTGGGGCACATATTTAGGATGTGCCCCCAGCGTTGTTTCTGCATATGCGGTAGCGCGAAATAAGCACCGAGGTACGCGGCGCGTATGTTGACGCTCATCATCAAATCGAATTTCTTTGGCGGCGTCTTGAGCACTGGCTGGAGCCAGATGGCTCCGGCGTTGTTGATCAGGATGTCGACGCGTCCGAACTCCGATACAGTTCTTTCGATCATCGTTCGCACACCTTCCTCACTCCGCACGTCAGTGGGAATTGCGAGAGCTCGCCGGCCCTGGATGCGGACGGCGTCGGCCGTTTCGTAGATCGAGCCGGGCAGTTGTTCGGAGGATTGCTGGGTTTTGGCGGCGATAACGACGTCTGCACCTTCCCGTGCGAGGCGAATCGCGATCGCTTTCCCAATACCGCGGCTGCCGCCAGTCACAACTGCGACTCGGCCGCTCAAATCCGGGTGCAATACGGAGTTCTTCTGAGTCATAGAATGTGCTCGGGTGTCCGGTTCATGTTACGCCACTGGAATACGCCCCGGCGGGCAGCAACTCTGCACGATTACACAAATCTTACAAAGCTTTGGTCCGATTCCGGTTAGCCTGGAATAGAAGCCCATATCATGGTCACGACGCCTGCAGCCGTAACAGAATTGCGCAGAGAATTCGCCCGCCGCGGCTGGGACAAAAAGACCACCTGCCGCATCATTACCGAGCTGTTCCTTCATGTTGCTATCGCCTTTGCAGGCGGCGCACTTTTCGTGGCCTCCCACAACCCGTTTCTCCGTATTTTAGGCATCGTGGTCTCGGGCTTTGGATGCATGGGCGTTGGCACGAACACTCACACCTCCACGCACTACGGTACGAGTGACAAGCGCTGGTTAAATGAGGCACTCAGCTATTTCGGCTATCCGATGTTTTTAGGTCTATCGGCTACCTACTGGTGGCACAAGCACGTCGTGGTGCACCATCCGTCTCCGAACGTGATCGGAGTGGATGACGATGCCGACCTGTTGCCGTGGTTCGCTATTACGGAGGACGAGGTTCACGCCAGCTCGGGCTTCAGGCGCTTCTATTACAAACGTTTGCAATTCTGGCTGTTTCCGTTTGCGCTCGCGCTGAATTGCTTCAGCATGCAGTTTGGAGGGTGGGCTTACGTGGTGCGAATGCTCCGCGATTCGAGAGGTCGAAAGTCCCGCCACTGGATCGACCTTAGCGCTCTCGTGCTGCACTATCTGGTCTGGATCGGGGTGCCGCTTTTGTTCTGGCCAGTGTCAACGGTGGCTGTATTCTTTCTTACGCGAACGATGCTGCTGGGATACGCCATGTATGCCGTGCTGGCGCCTGGGCATTTTCCAGCGGAGGCACAGCGGACCACAGATGAGGTCCGGCGCGAAACCGACTTTTTTGCAGTTCAAGCTGCGGGAACAGTAAGTTTCCGGACGGGCTGGCTAGGCGGCTTCTTGTGCTCGGGTCTCCAGTACCAGGTTGAACATCACTTGTTTCCAAATATCAGCCACGTTCACTATCCGCAGATCAGCTTGGCTGTACGAAAGTTATGCACTGAGCAGGGGTTACCGTACCACTCTTACAGTTGGGCGACGGCGTTATGGAAAAGCTGGGCGGTTCTGCGATGCCCCCAGCCGGTTGTAAGGCAACTAGCGTGAGCGTGTGTGCGAACGAAGGTCTAAACCGACCGCGTTGCGATAATGCTGGTGAAGTTCAACCCAGGATGGATCGCGAGTAACGGCGAAGTATTTGCAAACGCTTGGCTCACTCGCTGTTAAGTTCCTTCTCGGACACTGAAAACAGGTCAGAACCCTTGTGTTCGGCCTTAACGCTTATAGGAGCAGGCTGCTTCGCTCCGTCTGTGCTTATGCCGCCGCCTTCCTGCGCTTCCGTGCGACTCGCTTCTTCTGCAGGTGCGCCGTAGCGAAGAGCGCGGAAATCGTAACGCCGAGCAACAGCGCCTGTTCCCACCACGGGAGATGCGGATCGGCATCGTGGCTGAGAGCGTCGCCGGAGACGCAGCACAGCACGTGGACGGAAAACACTTCGATCGAAGCTTGTCCCAGCTTCGCCATCGGTTTCAAAAAGGGCAATGCCGCTATACGCGTTCCGAAACGCACAAGGATGATTGCGAGGGCCGAGAAATCGATGATGCGCGCCGCGCCCAGATGCCATTTATCGATGAGCCGCCCGAACGTGTCCGGAGTCGTCCACTGGTCAATGGGACTGTAGCGCAAAATCAGAAACACCGCCGCTACGACGAAGCTCAGCTTCAGCAGCCAGGGAGCGATGTGGGCAGCGTTTTCATTCTCCTCAAGTGCCACAGTACCAGTAACACGTTCGCCATAGAGCGTCCCCAGCGCGAGACCTACCATCCAAAGGAGTTGCCACGCGTAGGTATCGAATGCGCCGGTGGAATTTTCCGGGACCGAGAGCCCCAAGACGTTTACATGGTGATAAATCCACGTTCGAAGCCCGAACTGAGCAGCCGCCCAAACGCCAATGCTGATATAGATGACCGGGTCCCAGGACCAGCGCCGCGCGACCATTCGCGCCAATGGCGTTAGAGCCAAGAAGACGATGTACATTGGCAAAATGTCGAGCAAAGAGGGACGGTATTGGAGCAGCAGAGCGGCAATGACCGCGTGCTTCGGGTGCTGCAGATAGAAGGACAAAAGATTTTGGAGCGCCAGTCGATGAAACGAGACGCCGAATTCAGCGACCAGCGTAAACGCAACCGCGAGCAGCAAACAATGATAGATATAAATGCGAAGCGTCCGTCTCGATACGTCGCGAACGGTTGCTGCATTGCCGGCCTTCAATTCGACGCGGTGTTCCAACTGGCCGATCATGAACCCCGCGAGAAAAATAAAACCTTCCGCGCCCGAGACAAAGCCGAACGTCTGATTCGAGATCAAGCTGGCCTTTGTGGGCAGATGCGTAAGCGTCATCCACAGCAGCAGGAAGCCGCGCAGAACATCCAACTCGATCATGCGCCCGCGCGGTTTTGGCTGGATAGCCGCATCTTGCGGGTTCATGGCGCGAGTCGCTGGATAACTAGATGCCATGGACCGTCAGACCTAAGCGCGCAGCGGCGACGAGCGGTTGAAGCAACGCTGGCAAGCGAAGATAGCTCACGCGAGCAGCAGCAAAATGCAATACGGCAGAAAAAATGCGACGTTCCCCGACCTCAAAAACCCAAGCACAAAAGCTATGACGTGAATGGCAAGCGCGGGTTCCTTCCGCGAGTGAGCGATCAGGAACGATTGCCGACGCCGTAACTGTGGCACCGGTGGCCATCGCCCGCTGAAGCCGCATATTCTGCCTGAAGAGACACTGTGTCTGTCAGACATAAAATGATCTCAGATTTTGGGCTTGGGCGGAGCAAGCTCGCGGGCCTTGCATTCCGACAGGAACCCATTGCGTCCGTGCGAGCCATCGCAAAACGGCTTGTTTTCCGCAAGGCCGCAACGGCACAAAGAGATGACCGATCGGCCGCCTAAACCGTAAGAATTTCCTTCCGAATCCTGAATGATGAACTCGCCTTCGATGCGAATCGGTCCATTATTAACAATCGTGACTTTGGCGGCCATGCACCCCGATGGTAACAAAGCAAACGCCTCCCGTTGAGCGGCCTACTTATAATGACAACGCGGGCAGATACGTGATCCAATTCATCTACGAATCCGATCGGGAGCTGTTTGAAAACACCATGCGCTTTGCGCAAAAACAGGTAAAGCGGCTGATCGAAGCGCATCCCGATTTCTATCCGATGTACACTTCCGGCGGGAAATGGAAGCACGAAGGGCCCGCCTGGACCCATTGGTGCGATGGATTTTTACCGGGAATGATGTGGCTGTTTCAGCGGCATACGGGGCCGGACAAGCCGGAATCGAAGTTTTGGCTTGATGAGGCGATGCGGTACAGTAAGCCGCTCGAATCCCGCAAAACCGACGCCGACGTGCACGATCTCGGCTTCATTTTCTTTTCCACCTATTACCGCTGGTTCCAGGCCACGCGCGACCCGGCGATTCGCGAAGTGGTTTTGCAAGCCGGCAAGACGTTGGCGCAACGGTTTAATGACGAAGGCCAATACCTGCGCTCGTTCGTTGCGGAAGATTCGCTTTTCATCGACATCATGATGAATGTCGGGATTGTTTTCTACGCCGCGCGCGAGTGTAACGACCGCAGATTGCGCGATATTGCGGTGCGTCATTGCATCACTACGCGACGCTTCCTGGTTCGCGGCGACGGCTCGACGGCCCACGAAGGCATTTTCGACCTGGAAACGGGCGAGTTTCTGCGCCAGTCGACGCAGCAAGGCTATCGCTCCGATTCCTGTTGGTCGCGCGGGCTCACCTGGGCGCTTTACGGTTTCACGACGGCTTACGAATATAGCCGCGACCCGCGGTTTCTACACACTGCGGAGGCCTGCGCCGACTACTACATAGTGCATACTCCAGCCGACGGCGTGCCGCCTTGGGATTACAACGCGCCGCCTGAGAATCGGTCGCTCATCGATACATCCGCGGCTGGGATTGCCGCCGCCGGCCTCCTGCGCCTCTGCCGCCAAATCGCGGACCCAATGAAAGGCCATTTCTACTGGTCGACGGCCATTCACATCCTGCGCAGCCTTTGCTCAAAATATCTCGCCACGGCCGATTCAAACTGGGAAGGCGTCTTAAAAGGCGGCGTTTATCACATCCACAAGGGCCTTGGGGTAGACGAATCCGTCATGTGGGGCGAGTACTTCTTCATCGAAGCGCTCGAAGAGTCTCTCAGAGTTTTCAGCGAATACGAAAATTCCCGCCGCGCGCTCTGAGGTTTTCGATCTCGATTTCGCCGGCCGGCCGCACGTCCGCTTTGAGCATGTTTTTCATCTGTTCGATTGCGAAATGGTGCTCCTGCTGGTTGCACGCCGCCGCGCAATCTTCGGGCACGATCAACTCCAGGTCCCGCATGTATGCGTCGCTTGCTGTGAACAACACGCAGCTGTTCGTCGAAACGCCCGTGAGAATCAGCCGCTCGGATCCCAAGTGCTTGAGCAGCAATTCGAGCGGCGTTTGATAAAAGCCGGAATGCTTCGGCTTCAGCACGAAATAGTCGCATTCACCGGGAACCAGTTGCTCCACAAACGGCTGTCCGCGCACGCCGTCTTGGACGCAATGCGTCACGATATCGGCAAATTTCGATTGCCAACGCCCGAAGTTGTCGTTGACGTAAATCGCAGGGATGCCCGCGGCTCGCACGCGCTGCTTCAAGCGAGCAATACGCGGTGCCATCGGCAAAGCTTGCGCAAATAGCTCATCGCCTCTCGGAAACTCGAAGTCGTTGATCACGTCGATCAGCAGCAGCGCCGTATCGTTCGTGTCCGGCGCGCTGCCGTGCAGGTCGTGCTGTTTTCCCGGCTGAGTGGTCACGCTAATAATCTACCGGGAGGCGTGTAGAGTTCTAGTCTGCGCGAAGCGCAGTAATCGGATCGGCCCGCGTGGCTCGCAATGCCGGGATCAGACAGGCGAGCGCCGCAACCAGCATCGCAGTCACGCAGGTGGCGCCGATCGCTACAGGGTCGGCGGTACCCACGCGATAAAGCAAGCTTCCCAGGTACCTCGCTAACGCAACGCCCAAAATGGTTCCCAGCGCAACACCCACAATCGCCAGCTTCATCCCGTTCGCCAGCACGCCTCGCATGATGTTCGAGGATTTCGCGCCAAGCGCCATCCGTACTCCGAACTCGTGAATGCGTTGGTTCACCGAATAGGCGATGACCCCATAGGTTCCGATCGCCGCCAGCGAAAGCGCGAGACCCGCGAACAGCGCCACTAATAGCAACGCGAATCGCGGCGTGGCGTAGGAGCCGTTTGCAACTGCCTCCATGGTACGGACGTCGGACACCGCCAACGTCGGGTCCAGTTCATGCACCACCGCGCGCAACCGGTCGGCTACGCGCTGCGAATCCTCATTTGACCGAATCGCGATCGAGTTTTCGTTAAAGGTCGCCTGCTGCATCGGCCACCAGAAAGCCGGCTCCGCACCCGCATTCTTCGGCGTGTCTTTTATGTCGCCTACAATCCCTACTACGGTCAGCCAGTCTTTTTCTTTCGGATGATCTTCGAAACTGACTTTTCCGCCCAGCGCGTCTCCATGCTTCCAGTAACGCGCCATTGACTGATTAATGATGACGACGCCTTGCTTGTCCTTTTTGTCGCCTTCATCGAATGCCCTGCCCCGCAGCAGCGGAATCCCGAGAGCGCGAAAGTATCCAGGTGTCGCCTCGTGATAGCGCGCATGAAAGTCTTGGCGCGGCGGCGGTGTTTCGCCCTGTATCAGGAAACCGCCGTCGTTTTCGTCCCAGCCGGTCCACGGTAGGTCCGACCCGGCGCCCGCTGCAACCACTCCCGGCGTATTGCGAAGCTCGCTGAGCAGCCGTTCATAAAAACGGATTACCGTTTTATTCTCTTTGTAAGTCGCATCCGGAAGCGAGATGCTCGCCGTCAGTACCTGTTGCGGACGAAATCCTGGATCGGTTCGCAGCAGGTTCACAAAACTGCGCAACATCAAGCCAGCTCCGATCAACAGCACGCACGCGAGCGTCACTTCGCTGATTACCAGCGTGTTGCGCAGCCGCAGACTATGTTGGCTGCTGGTCGTGCTTCGCCCGCTTTCATGCAATGCTTCCCGCAGATCGGTGCGCGAGCCCTGGAGCGCCGGAACAATGCCGAAAGCGATACCGGCTGCCAGCGCCACAAGCAAAGTAAACAAGAAAACCGGCAGATCGACATGAATATCGCCGGCCCGCGGAAAGTCTGCGGGAAGTAGCGAAAGGAGTGCTCTAAGGCCCGCCGCCGCCAACCCCAACCCGAGAACCGCGCCCAAACTGCGGCGAGCAGCAGGCTCTCGGTCAGCATTTGCTGCACTAACCGCCGTCGCCCCGCTCCCATCGCGGCTCTCACTGCGACCTCTCGCTGCCGCGCCGTAGCGCGCGCCAACTGAAGATTTGCCGCATTCACACACGCGAGCAAAAGCACCAGCGTCACCGCCCCCAACAGCACAAACAACAGCCGCTCGCTGCGCCCGGCAATCTCTTTCTCGAGCGGGATCACGATTACGTTCCATCCCGACTCGGACTGCCCGTTCTCTCTCTCAATCTGCCTCATGGCAGCGTTCATCTGGCTCTGTGCCTGCGCCACGGTCACGCCCCGCCGCAACCGTGCAATCCCATCCAGATAATGTGACCCGCGATCTTTAGGCCTATCGAAGGTGAATGGCGTCCAAATATCCACTGTGTCGCCGTAAGCGACCGCGTGATACATGTTCCCCGGATGCTGCACCCCGGGCGGCATCACCCCCACAACCGTGTACGACTCATGGTCCAGCACAATCCGTTGGCCGAGCACATCCCGCCGCGCGCTGAACCGATTGCGCCAGATCTTATTGCTCAGCATCACGACATGGCCTCGCCCGGGCAATTCGTCACCCTGATTGAATGCGCGTCCCATCGCCGGTTTCAATCCCAAGACATGGAAGAACCCAGCCGTCACCCGAAAGCCCGGAAGCTTCACCGCTTCCCCGGTGCCGGCAAGCTGCACATCGCCGCGCGTGTATGCCGCAAGCGATTCAAACGAGTGTAGCCGAGCCCGAAAATCTCGAAAATCGTTGGGATTGATCGGGAATTTGGGCCACACCCGATTGCTCGTAAAGATCCTGACGAGTTGATCGGGATTCCTGTAGGGCAATGATTTGAGCAGCACGCCGTCAATCACGCTCACAATCGCAGTCGTCGCGCCGATACTGAGCGCCAGCGTCAAAATCATCACGATCGAGAATCCAGGGCTGTTACGCAACATGCGGGTCGCGTAGCGCAGATCCTGTTTTACGTTTTCAACAAAGCTTGTTCTCCGCATGTCCCGGCATTCCTCCTCAATTTGTGCGATCCCGCCGAGCCTCTTCATCGCGGCGCGGCGCGCCTCTGCGCCCGATAACCCACTTGCTTGCGATTCCTCTATGGCTTCTTCCAAGTGGAACCGCAGCTCTTTCTCCAGCTCACGCTCCGCCCGATTTCTCCGCAGTAAGGACCTGAGCCGCATTCGCAAAACATTCCAGCGCCTTCCCCGCATCTCTGGCCCTTTACGCCGTCCGGATTACGAGACCGATCCCGGTCGAGAGGCGCTCCCACTGTTCCAGCTCTTTTTTGAGCTGCACGGCTCCGGCTTTGGTCAATTGATAGAATTTCGCTTCGCGACCAGTTTCCGTGGTACGCCATTTCGCGGAAATCCAGCCTTGCTGTTCCAAACGGTGCAGCGCCGGGTAAAGAGCGCCTTGCGTCACCTGCAGAGCGTCCTCGCTCACCTGCTGGATGCGCTTCGCAATTGCCCAGCCATGGTTCGGCTCTGACGAGATGGTTTTAAGAATCAGAAGATCCAGCGTGCCTTGGATCAAATCGGATGGCCGGCTCATGAGTCCATACCTAAGCAACTGACAATCATGCCTAAGTTATTTATACATCATCGCTCGATGCGTTCGTACTCAGGAGAACTAGGACTCTGTGGAGGCCGGCCGATTCAGTGCAGAAGTGCGCGCGCTGAACCATGCGGCTAAATAAAGCAGGCCGCCAATGACGATCGTCACCTTTAGGCCTAGATAAATGGCCAGGCACATGGCGGCTGCGGAGCCGAGCACACTCGATGCCGCATTCACGGCCCAAGCCCAGCGCACGGAGGCAGGCATGACTCGTTCCAAAAGCGTGAGGCCGGTGGGGAACGGCATGCCCATGGCGAATCCGACCGGGCCGATCAGAGCCACCGAAATCAGAACCTTGACCGCAAAAGGCAGCGCCACTCCGCCTTCCGTGACGGGCGTGACCACGGCCGCCAAAATCAGTACTGCCGAAGCAATCACCACCAGCACCACCGCAAGCCGTTTCATCTCTGCGCGAACCAGCCGCTTGCTCGCGAAGCTGCCGAAGCCACTCGACAGCAGCATCGAAAAGATGATTACAGTGAGCGCGTACGTCGGATGTCCCAGGAACAAGATAAATTTTTGAATAAGCGCGACTTGGATCAAGATATATGCCGCTCCGATAAACAAAAAGAATGTCAGAGCGCGAATCGCGCCGCGCCTGCGCGGCAGCCGCTTTCCGAGCAACACCGGCGGCAGCGCCAATATGATGAAAGTCGCGACGATGCTGATAATCACGACCCCGAATAGCACCGGCAAAGCCGCATTAATCTTGAAATCCGCACTGTTGCGAGATGCCGATGTCACGAACCGCCACAGGTCGTCAGGTTGAAACGTGTAGAAAAAAAATGGGCGGTTATCGCTCACTGGCCGCACATCGTACGGATACGAGTTGTAAAAGCTATTTAGATTCTTCGAATCAAGCAACTCGCGAAACGCCGTTTGCACTTGGGTTCCCGGCACATAAACCACTTCCATGCTCGACTTCGCGGCCGCCGATTGAAGCCGGCGAATATCGTCCGCGCTCAACGGATTTCGCGAAATGAGAATAGTGTCCTGCGCCCCCCATCCCTCGATTTTTTGGCGGTTCTCCCGCAGCACGGCGATATTGCGCGCCGGATCGTCTTGACCCACCCGCTTCAGCGCCGCGTATGCCAGCGACACGATACGCAAAGATTCGCGGGGAGGATCGAAACCCCACCGCGTGAACGCCAAGACGCCGTCGCTGGTGAGATGAGAAAGATAATCGAGGAAAGCGTTGGTCGTGTATAGATTGTTTTCGGATAAAGCGAACGCGCCGGCGGCGGTTGAGGCCCAGGTATCGACTAAAGTGGCCTGAATCACTTGATAGCGGTCTTTTGAGCGCCGCACGAATGAGCGACCGTCTTCCACGACAATCTTCACTTCAGGCCGGAAATACAGATTGCGGCTGTATTGCGGGAATTTTTGGCGCATGATGACGTTCGCGATGATCGGATTGATCTCCACGCCCGTCACGTTGCGGCTTCCCGAAGCGATCGCGCGCGAAACGTCCCACCCGCCTCCCGGGCCGATCACCAACGTCTTCGCGCCGGGCCGCAAGATATACGGCAGACCGGGGCCGTGATAAGCCAGGTCGAAGCGCTGGTCCGCAGTCAGGTGATCGAGATCGAACCTCGGGATTCCTGTCGCTGCATCGGCATCGATCACAATCGTTTTTAACCCACTCCCGGGCTCCGGCTGCACAGCAATGCGCGAAAAGCTGTTCCAGCGCACGAATTCTTCATTCTTGAGTTGCTTGCCTTTAGCGAACTTCACGTCCACAATGAAGAATTTTGAGTTGTACGTGATCAGAGCGACCAGCGAGATGCCAACCAATACGGCTGCGACGCGTCCGCGCGATGCGTGCGCCAAGTGAAACCAGATTGCGGCCGATACCGCAAACAGCACGCCGGCAACGATGATGGTATTCGGACCGCCGATCCAATTGAGCAACGGAACCAAAACCATGCAGCCGGCCGACGCGCCGATCAGATCGAAAAAGTAGACCCGGTTCACAGATTGAATCGTGTCCTTGATGACCAGCGACAGAATCGTTCCGGAAAAGATAAACGGAATCGACGCGGCGAAATAAGCAGCAGCCAATTCGGACCACTTCCACGCCCCGGTTCGAGTCAGCAGAAAGCACAGGCAGAGCACGATCGCGAGTGCATTCACAATCGCAAGCGCGCCGATCTTGGTAAATAGCGAGCCTCGCCACTCAACGACCAGATACGACAGCGTGCCGCCCACGCCCAAGCCGAACAGCGCAATCGAGATGGCCAGAAAAGCGAAATGGTAGAAGTAGACTACCGAAAACACGCGCGTGAGCGCGAGTTCCAGCAGCAGGGTCCCAAGCGACGTGCACGCTACGCCGAAATAGATCTGAGGCCAGTGCCGCTTGCCTGCGGCCGGGGTCGTCTCGTGGACCAACGCATTGACGGTCGCCAACCCTTTATCGTAGTGGACCGGTATCGAAGCCCGATCACTAGCTCCCGTTTACCAGGAAGGCAGCGATGCGTTCCGCGATCCTACCGCTCGCATGTCCGTCTCCATACGGATTATGTAGCCGGGCCATGCGCTCGTATTCCGCACTATCTTCGAGGAGTCGCGCCGCTTCGCGGACGATTGTGTCCGTATCGGTACCCACCAGCTTCACCGTGCCCGCCTTCACGGCTTCCGGGCGTTCTGTTTTTTCACGCAGAACGAGGATCGGCTTACCGAGCGACGGGCCTTCCTCCTGCACGCCTCCCGAATCCGTAATCAGCAGATGGGAGCGCGACATTAAATCCACGAACGGCAGATATTCGAGCGGCTCCAGCAACAACACGTTTGGCTTCGCTCGCATCGTTTCATCGACAACGCGGCGCACGTTCGGATTCGGGTGCACCGGCCACACGATCTGCACGTCAGCACGCTCCGCAAGCTGGGAAATGGCGCGGCAGATTCGCGTAAACCCTTCGCCGAAGCTTTCGCGCCGATGCGCCGTGACGACCACCAGCTTCCGGTCTCCGTTCCGAGGCAATGCGAGCCCGGATTCGAGCCCTTTTCGGATGGCATCGCGAATCGTTAAGACGGCATCGATGCCCGGTATTCCCCGTGACTTCGATCCGATCCTCGCGAACGCGTTCGCGCAATAAGATTCCCTGCGGCCCATTCGGTGGCTGCAAAGTGCAGAGTCGCCAAGCGCCCCGTCAGCACGCGGTTCATCTCTTCCGGAAACGGCGCTTGCATATCGAAGGTCCGCAATCCTGCCTCGACATGCGCGACAGGAACGCCCGCATAAAACGCTGCTAAACCTCCGCACATCGTCGTGGTCGTATCACCTTGCACAACGACCAGTGACGGTTTCGTTTCTTTGATTACGAGCGCAACTCCGCCGAGCACGCGGGATGCAACTTCAGCCAGTTCCTGCCCCCGCTGCATGAGATTCAGATCGTAATCAGGCGTGACGCCGAACACTTCGAGCACCTGATCCAGCATCTGCCGGTGCTGGCCGGTCACGCAGACCAAAGTTTCGAAGCCCGCGCAACTCGCGTGCGACCTTAGCGCGGAGATCAGCGGACACAACTTGATTGCTTCCGGCCGCGTGCCGAAAACAACGAGTATTTTCTTAGGATCGGAGCAGGAGAAAGATGCTTTATTTGTGCCGGTAGGTGATTCGTCCCTTGGTGAGGTCATAGGGAGACATCTCCAGGGTCACTCGATCTCCGGCTAACACGCGGATTCGGTTGCGTCGCAATTTTCCGGCGAGATGGGCTAAGACGGTGCGGTCCTGATCCAGTTGCACGCTAAACAACCCGCTGGGGAATTTTTCCACGACGGTTCCAGTAACTTCTATGCTGTCTTCTTTACTCATTCGCCCCTAGTGATGGATTATGCAGGCGCACACACCTCGCTTGAAGCGCGGTCCGCTAAGCGAAGTATAGCGCAAAACCGGCAGTTTCCCCCCTCACCCGTGATCCTCCAGCAGCACGTTTTTCTAAGACCTTTATCAATTGTCTTCGTATGGTTTAACCTTTACTTCGGGACGCTCGTCCGATGTGTGTTCCAGAGAGAGCAATGTGGCCACGCCAACCAGCGAATTCAAAAACAAAAACGTGCTCGTGACCGGCGGAGGCCGTGGCATCGGCAAGCGGCTGGCGCTCGGCTTCGCCCGGCTGGGCGCTAAGATCGCTCTCCTGAGCCGCAGCAAAGCCGAACTCGATCTCGCCCAGATTGAGATCGAGCAGGCCGGCGCTAACGCGTTGCGCATTCGCGCCGATGTCACCGATCCCGAACAGTTGGCACTCGCCGTCGATCGTGTGCGCGTTGTGTTCGGCGGTCCAGTGGACATTCTCATCTGTGCCGCCGCGATCCAGGGCCCGCTCAATTCCTTTACTCAGAGCACCTGGAAGGCCTGGAATGAGGTGATCGAGATTAATCTCATGGGCGTGGTCCACTCGTGCCGGGCCGTGCTGCCCTCGATGATTGAAAAGCGCGCCGGGAAAATCATTGCTCTGGTATGCGGTGCCGGCGTTTCGCCGCTCCGCAACTTCTCGGCTTATGCAACGTCGAAGGCCGCGGTGGTGCGATTCGTCGAATCGTTGGCAGCCGAAGTGGCCGATTACAACATCCAAGTGAACTGCTTCGATCCCGGCCCAGCCTACACGAATCTCACGGATGAAATCATACGCGCCGAAAGCCGCCTCGATGGTTCCGTCATCTCGGAGGCCAAGGAGACCCGCAGGACCGGCGGTGTCTCGCCCGAACTCCAACTCGAGCACGCCACGTTTCTCGCTTCTGAAAGATCCAATCACATCACCGGCAAACTGATCCACGTCACGGATGATTGGAAGAAGCTGCAATCCGCGAGTTTGCGGCCAGATGCACTCACGCTGCGCCGCACGCAACGATAGCGGTTACTCTACCGAGAAGCGATAGAGCGTTGTTTCGTGGAATCTCTGGCCGGGATGGAGAACCGTGCTCGGGAAGTTCGAATGATTGGGCGAATCCGGGAAGTGCTGCGTCTCGAGCGCCAAGGCTGAGCGATACTCGAATGGGCCGCCGATTCCGACCGTCTTCCCGTTCAGAAAGTTCCCCGAATAAAACTGAACACCGGGCTGCGTCGTTAGCACCTCAAGGACCCGGCCCGAGCTTGGGTCTTCCACTTTGGCCGCCAGCGCCAGCGAATCATGCCCGCCGCTATTCAGCACGAAGTTCTGATCGTAGCCGTGCGCCAGTTTCAACTGCTCGTAATTGTCATTGATACGCTCGCCGATGGCCGTCGCTTTGCGAAAATCGAGCGGCGTGCCTGCCACACTCTCAATCGCGCCCGTCGGAATCAGTGTCTTGTCTATGGGCGTGAACTGATCCGCTTCGAGCGTCAGCTTGTGATTGAGAATCGTGCCCTTTCCCGGGCCGGCAAGATTGAAGTACGAGTGATTGGTCAGATTTAGGACCGTGTCTTTGTCGGTTGTGGCCGCATAATCGATCCGCAGCTCGTTCTGGTCGTCGAGCGAGTAACGCACCGTCACGTTCAAGTTGCCCGGAAAACCTTCCTCGCCGTCCGGACTGAGATAGTGCAATTCCAGAACCGGAACGCGCCCTGGAACGACCTTCGCGTCCCAAACGCGCTTATTAAATCCGCGATTCCCGCCGTGCAGCATATTGGGCGGCTCGTTCGTCGGTATGTGGTATTCCTTGCCGTCGAGCGTGAATGTTCCCTTTGCAATCCGGTTCGCATATCTTCCAATCAGCGCGCCGAAATACCCGGTGTTCGATTTCGATGTGTACCCGTCGAGGCTATCGAATCCCAGCACCACATCGTCAAAGTGCTTGTTTCGGTCCGGCGCCTTAATGGTCGTAATCGTCCCACCGTAATTGGTGATGGTGATCTCCATTCCGGACGAGTTCCGGAGGGTATACAGATACACATCTTTGCCATCGAAATTGCCCCAGGAGCGTTTTTGAATTCCGGAACCCTGCTGGGCATTTGAAAGAATCGCCGTCCCCGCGCACAAGAGTATTAAGGAAGCCGCGCAAAACGGTCGCGCTGTCAAGCGCGCGCCGCAAAAAATTAGCGGGTTCCTGTACTGCCTCGCGGCGCGCATGCGCGCCCTTTGCGCTACTGAAAGAATTGTTCTCATACTCTGTCAGTCTATTGTGAACCGGTGATGAAATATCATCGCACCGATCTCCGGATGCTTCCTGGTGCCCGTAATGTCGATCGGAACCACGAATCCTGCGCCGTCTTTCTCAAAGAACGGATCGAGCGGTTTCAACAGCCAATGCTTGATTCCCGATTGCGTGTCCGCCAAAGTAGCCTGCATCCGGAACGTCCCTTTCATATCGATGGCCTGCGAACGCAGATTATAGCTGCCCCCGAGATTGATCGCCGCGCCCGGCACCGTGAACTTCAGATCTGCGAACTTCACGTCTCCGTGATCCAGCGTGAAGCGCCCGTACAGATCGGAAGCCACCGTTACGCTCCCCTGCTGCTGCTCTTCGCTTTTGGTAATTCCGCGTGCGCGGTCGCTCAAGGTCTGCAGATGGCGTTGTAGGGTTTTGCTCGCGAACTCTGCCGAGCTCAGCCGGAATTCACCATCCAGTTGCAACTTGTCTATTACATCTTCATGCCCGGCCGGAATCACAATCTTGGTCTTGAAATCGACTGCCCCCGTCACCAGAGGGCTGGTATCCCCAGTAACCAAACGCAGAATGTCCTCCATACGCGCGCTCTTCGTCACTGCGTCCAGCGTGACGGTCTTGCCGTCGGTGTCATCGATGTGCACTACCCCGCCACTGCAAATGAAATGGGTTTTGAGAAACCTCGCATCCACGGGTTGGAGCAACGTGTCGCCGTCGGTACCGTTCACGATGGAATGGAAAGTGGTCTCCAGATGAACCGGTTGACCACCGCGCTTTAGCGCAAAATTCGGCGTATCGGTCTCGCCGTCTACCTCGATGTGTTGCAGTATCCCCTTGTAGCTCCCGGTCGAAGAGAGCGTGCCGCTAATGCCGTTGAATACGCCGAGATTCGCGTTCTCGAAATCGTATTTTCCCGCCACTGCGGTCGCCCGCGGGTCGTCCTTCTGCCAGGGACCGAACGATCCGGTCGTATTGATGAGACCCGGCGGCTTCGGATTCATCAGCTTGGCCTGAAAGTTCATCGCTTCTCCCGGGGTGATTGACGCGAGTTTCAGTTTCTGGATATCGAGTCGCAAGGCCCGCTTGCCTGCTTCTTTCGGCTCGATCTCGAGCATCGTTCCGTCCGCAATAATCGTCTCGATGGAGAACTTCAGGCGCGTGGCGTCGTGCCCGGCCTGCGAGCTAGCCACCTGGACGTGATCCATTTGCGTGGTCTTTTCGATCGCCTGCCCGCGTGGCGGAAGGTAAATCTCCATTCCCTCCAGCCGCACCAGGTTGACATGATTCCGGCGGTCAATCAGGGTCCAGAAATCAGTCCGTGCGCTGAACCGGCGTATGTGCAGCAAGGGGTGCGGGTCCTTCCATTGCCTGTGCCGGATGGTGAGTTCCTCGCCGGCGACGCTTGGCTCCGGAAAGATCGATACTTCGAGCGACTTGAGCTCCACGTCCGCATCGAACCGCTTCTCTAGCGCGTCCACGACCCGCTGCTTGATGCGTGGGCCAAACCCGCGAATGTACACCGAGAGTGCGATGGACCCTCCGACTACAAGCAGGATCAAAATCGCTAATGCCCATACAATCGCTTTTCGCGTTCGACTCAAAGGCCGCCTTCCAGTACGATCCTAAAACCACACCTTGGTACCACACAAGGACCTCCCGCTGTTAATTTGTACGTATGTTCTGCGCCCGAATCTTCTTCGTTTCCCTGACGATCTCACCCGTTTTCGCGCAGCCGCCCGCCGCGCCGCCGCGCACGGTGCAGGCCTCGGGTGAGGCGGTGGTCAACGCCAAACCCGATCGCGCGCAGATCACCATCGGCGTGGTCACGCAATCCGCGACGGCCAAAGAAGCGGCAGCCCAAAACGCCACGCAAGCCACTCGCTTGTACGCGGCGCTGAAACAGGCGCTCGATGGCCACGGCGATTTCAAAACCATGGGTTACTCCATCTCTCCGCAGTATGAATCCGGGCCCAATAAATCTCCAAAGCTGAAGGGCTATCGCGCAGAAAACTCGGTTGTCGTTACAGTCGACGACCTGTCGCTGGTCGGTGAAGTCGTCGATGCTGCAACTAACTCCGGCGCTAACAACGTTAACGGTATCTCTTTCACTCTGAAGAATGAGGAAACGGCCCGCAATGAAGCCTTCACCGCGGCCGCTCTCAAGGCCCGCGCCTCCGCCGAAGCGATCGCGCGCGCGCTTAATCTGCAGGTGCTGGGCGTCCTGAAGGCGCAATCGGTCGAAGCCGGCGCCGTGCATCCTTTCTTAGTCGGTTCGCTCAATGCCGCAACAATGGCTACGCCCATCGAAAGCGGCTCGCTCGAAATCCGCGAAGCCGTGCTGGTTACTCTCCAGGTGCAGTGACCCCGCCGTTCTCACGGCAAGGATGCGCTGGAGATCATACATTCGCGAGTAGACCAGTCGCGTAGGGCTCAAGATGTCCGGTGGCGGCGAGTTTTTCGGCTTCGATTTGTTGAAGCCAGCCGGACCAAGTGAACTGCTGAACGCCGATGACTGGTTCGTCGACCTGAATGTGGTTGGGATTCAGCCAATCGTAGGCGGGAGGAACGCCGGCGGTGAACAGGACAAAACGGGTGACGAACTGAGGTGGTTTATCGGCCTTCGAGGCGGCGGTGATGAGTGCTTCGTTAGTGGGAGTGAAGGTAGTGACGCACTCGCCACGAGAATTTGCGGTGACGTCGACTAACTGCGGGCGGCGCAGGTTCTCAGCGGCGGCTTCAGCTTGTTTTTTGAGCCATTGGATTTGGATTTTGGCCATTTGCGCGCGGGCTCGTTCGGCAGCGGCGGCTTCGTCGGCCTGGCGCTTGCAATACGCTTCGAGATTGTTGAAGGCGCGGTAGAAGCTGCGCTCCGCGGTGGTTTTGTAACGAAGGAAGTTGTTGTAGCGCTTGATATGGTCTTCGGTCCACTCGATGGCATCCGGGGGCAGGCCGGATTCGGTTTCATCGAGACGTTGCTGGTTGCGCTGAAAGATCCATTGGGCGCGAGCGGTTTCAAAGACGAGTGTGGCGGCGGTGGGGTCTTGACCGTCGTGGGAGTTTTCTTCTTCAGGCGGACAACGGCGATCAAACGGCGTGTGCGCTTGCGGGTTGTAGGCAGTCGTTTCCTGACGCGTACAACTGGGATCAAGCGCCCTGTAGGCTTTCATCCAGCTTTGGAGGGTGAAATCCCATTCTTCAGGGTTTTCGAAGGGCAGAACGGTTCTCTGGGACCGGCAACCGTGGGTGAGGTGGTTTAGGGATGAGCGCGCTTTGCCTTCGGGCGACGTGGGACCGGTGCTGCGGTTGGAATTTTGGGATTTTTCGTCCAGCAGATTTTTTTCGGCGGTGTCGAATTCGTGCATACGCGGCTTCGCTTTGTGCACGAGTATCGCGGGCCATGGGCGGCGGTATAGGGCCAGAAGCGGGCGAACGCGTTGATTTCGCGATCCAGATTATTTCGTTGGGACGTGATCGGGTTTTGGTTGGTCAGGCCCTCGGGTGGCCGGGAGGGATTTTGCCGAACGAACTCTTGGGATCCAAGTTGGGTGGGGGGAACACCCGCATGAAAACTGGAGTCTTCAAGCGCCCGCAGTGGAGTACGCCGCTGGGGCGCCGGTGCCGTTACACTAGGGACGAGGGTAGGAGCATCATGGACGCCTTGCCGGAGAAGCTGGACGGACGATTGCGCGAGTGGAAACCGGAGACAGCGGCAGAGGCCCGGGAGCGCATCACTGAGGTTATAGAGCTCGCCGATCACGACATCCTCGATATCGCGCGATCGCGTGCCGCCGAACAGGAGGTCCTGGATCTGCTCGATGAGCCTCCAACCCGGTGAGATCTGGCTCGCAGACCTGGGGCTCGCTGCGAAGACGCGTCCTGTCATTATCGTCTCGCGCCAAGACCCTGACCCGCACGATCCCTCGTTTTGTACGTGCCTCTTACGACCCACCGAAGGGACAGTCCGTATGAGGTGCCGCTGCCGCGGCTTCCGTTCCTTGATAGTGAATCAGTCGCCAATGTTCAAGGGTTGGGATCTCTGCCGACCGTGCGCCTTGAACGGAGGCTCGGCAGGCTTTCCGCAGAGGTGATGAAACACCTTAAGGACGCGCTCGCCTTCGCGCTGGATATCGAACCGGCTTCCAAATAAGGGTTCAGCCGACCGCGCATTCTATCGTGCTCTGCCAGCTGCCCGTGTAGTCGCCTTCCGCTGCGATGGTGTGCGCGCGCGGCACCACCGGTCAGGGCAGACGCCCGCGTCCACCTACTGATTTTTGCCTCGCTCCAACGTCAGCGTTGGCGGCTTTGTTTTTCCGGGCAGTTTCTTCGGCTTGCTGGTCACTACCGAGCCCGGCTCCAGCGGCGGCTTTTCTTTCCCGAGCACTCTTGTCCTTTTCTCTGCCCTACGAGCTCCTTTCTTGCAGACATCATACGTCCACGAGCCCATCGGGTACAAAGCTTGGCGCACGAACCCCAGTCACAACGCTCAACGCCAACAACCACCGGCCCTCAAGCGATACGCGCTTGAAAACTCATGCTATGCTGCCCTGTCTCCTGCGACAACCGCTATGGCTGCGCTTCACCGGCCCAGCACATCCGCGAGGAGCGTTACACAACCAAGTGACGTGACATCGCTCTGCCCTTTGCCGAATTCGATGACTCGACGTAATCGAAGCCCGTTTCTGGCACGTGTGCCCGGAAGGTCGGCCTCCGACTGAGTATTAAAGGATCGACGCTTCAAGAGTGAAGTCGACGCATGGAGCGGATGGCACACGAGAATAGAGAAAGATCACATCGTGGGCGGGCTGGCTCTGCCCAGGTGTGGGACGCGGTCTAGCTGTTGCATTCGTCTACAATACGAGCACAAGAGCCACCAGGGCGGTGGGGGCGAGCCGTCTCTGCTTTGGTGAGGGTGCAGAAGGGAAGGGCAGTCGAAACGTGGAAGATTCGTACATTCCTGAAATTTGTACATTCCTAAGGTAAATGTAGCCAAGGAATTGGCGGAGATTTCAAAGGATTTCACCAATCCTCGGGAACTGGTTCGCGAGACGATTGCAAACTCGATAGATGCTACAGCAAGCCGCCGCATTGTAATTGAGGCACTAAGGGACGACAGCTCTGGTGAGGACGAACTGATCGTTCGCATCACAGACGACGGCGTTGGAATGACGCGATCCGAACTGGAGGGCTTTTTCGATCTCGGCTTCAGTAGTAAGCCGAACCAACAAGCTGCAATCGGCTACAAGGGACACGGAACGAAGATCACCTATAACAGCTCGATGGTGACTGTGTTTACGAAATCGATCAACGGCGGGCCAGTGTTGCGGGCAACTTTGGCGAAGCCTGTCCCGCTTTGAATGTAGCTGTCAGGCAGAAGGGCGACCCACCAGCCGTGCGTTTCTCCGAGGAAAGCAAGAGCGGTTTCACGCTGCTGGACCACGCGACTTCTGGCACCGTCGTCGAAGTCCGGGGATACGATAGCAACAATTGGAACGCGTTTGCACACGCTCCTCTGATCGACTACATCCAGTGGTTCACCGCTTGGGGGCGGATCCACTCTGCTTGGGGCGAAACCTTGCCATTCCCGTGCACACTGAGTGTGCGCGGAATTGGCGAGCAGAACGCGGAAGATATCCCTTACGGCCATCCATTTCCAGAGGAGGACTACGATTTCAGGAGTCTGCAGACCAAGGACGGTCGGCGGCCGGAAAATTACTTTGTTCGCCGTTGGGTTTCTGAGCCAATCAAAGTGCAAGGATTTCCCAACCACGAGTTTCGAGTGGTTTTTTCAGTCGAGGGGGACTCAGCGAAGAGGGTGTCCTAAAAACTGTGTAAACGTTCTTCGAGAAGATAAGGAGAACGAAAATGGCAGTGGATCAGAAGTTAATCGCGGAGCTGATCAAGGGCTACAAGAAGCCGAAAGACATGATCGGCGAGAACGGGCTGCTGAAGCAGATCACGAAAGCAGTGCTGGAAGCAGCGATGCAGGCCGAGATGCAAGAGCATCTCGGCTACGAGAAGCACGATCCGGCGGGCAAGAACAGCGGCAACTCGCGCAACGGGGTATCAACCAAGACGCTGAAAGGCGAGTTCGGGGAGATCGAACTGGAAACGACGCGCGACATCCAGCTGCATTTGCAGGAGATGTATGGCGTGGAAGTCAGTCCCGGGCTGATCAGCGAAGTAACCGATCAGGTGATGGAGCAAGCGCGCGCCTGGCAGAACCGGCCGCTGGAACCGATTTACCCCATCGTCTTTCTGGATGCGATGTTCGTGAAGATGCGGCACGAAGGGCGTGTGGAGAACCGTGCGGTATATGTGGCGATCGGCATCACTCTGGAAGGCGCCAAAGACGTGCTGGGCATGTGGACCGGAGCGAGCGAAGGCGCCAAGTTCTGGCTATCGGTGCTGACGGAGTTGCGCAACCGCGGGGTGAAAGACATTCTGCTGGCGTGCGTAGACGGATTGAAGGGCTTTCCGCAAGCGATTGAAACGGTATATCCCCAAGCGCAGGTGCAACTCTGCATTGTGCACCTGGTGCGCGCCAGTTTGAACTACGTGACCTGGAAGGACCGCAAGCAAGTGGTGGCGGATTTGAAGCCGGTCTACCGGGCTGCGACGGCCGAGCAAGCCGCGCAGGAGCTAACGGAGTTCACAACCAAGTGGGCGAAGTATCCGGCGATCGGCCGGCTCTGGCGCGAGAACTGGGAGCGCGTCATTCCGTTCTTTTCCTTTCCCGCCGAGGTCCGCCGCATCACGTACACCACCAACGCAGTCGAATCGCTGCACAGCAGCCTGCGCAAAGCAGTGAAGACACGCGGCTCGTTTCCGAGCGAAGAGGCAGCGCTGAAATTGCTGTATCTGGCCGTGCAGAACACGATCGCCAAGTGGCAGACCGTGCAGTTCTGGAGAGAAGCCCTGAACTGTTTCCAGATGCTGTGGGGCGAGCGCATTCAAGCAGCGCTCGCGAACCGCTAGCGCAGGCCGCTCGGGGACTCACCAGCAGGATGGAGCCACGCTCATCCCGGCCGACTCGCCCGTCGAATGGAATCGGACTCAGTGCCAGAACAGTGCTCGCCTGGCAAGGGTTCGCTGCGCCGCGCTCTGCGCGCCCTTGCACCCTCCGCACTGTTCTGGCAAGATAAGATCGCGACGGGCGGCTCCGGCGGGATGAGCTTTCGGGCCTTCCTAGTCGGGCCGACTAAGCAAAATCAAAAACCACGCAAGTCGTTTACACAGAATCGCGGACACTACCTTCTAGCTCGTTAATGGGGGCAGCCCAAGCGTCTGACTGATAAAGCATGCTTGTGAGGAAATGTTTTGATCAGACCAGAGGCGATATTGGGCTTGCCCGAATACGAGATTAGCGCTCTGGAAGAAGTGGCGGGACAGGTACAGATCACAGTGCGGTTCGTGGGCCGTGTGGTGTGTCCGCACTGTGGGGGAGAGAAGCTGCGGGCCAGGGACCGGCGCATTCGTCGGCCGCGGCACGAGAGCTGGGGCGTACGGCATTGTGTGCTGGCGTTGGAAACGCGCAAGTGGGTGTGCCGGGCCTGCGGCCGCAGCTTTTGGCAGCGCTTTCCCGGCATTCTGCCGCGCCAGAGAGCCACCGAGCCGTTCCGGCGCTCGGTTTGCCAGAAGCATTTCGACGGCATCAGCCGAAGCCGCTTGGGGCAGCGCGAACGAATTTCCAGTGCTACAGTGGAGCGCTGGTTCGGGGCGTACCTGCGGCAACAGGTCGGCGAGCGCATCGGCCGCCAATGTCGGCGCATACTGGGCATTGACGAACACTTCTTCACGCGCCGACGTGGCTATGCCACCACGTTCTGCGATCTGCGGAATCACAAGGTGTACGACGTGGTGCTCGGCCGCAGCGAGACGGCTCTGGAGAGCTATTTGGATCGGCTCGAAGGCAAACATCTGGTGGAGGTGGTCTGTATGGACCTGGCTGCCGCCTACCGGTGGCTGGTGCGCAAACACTTTCCGCAGGCGCGCATCGTGGCCGACCGCTTTCATGTCATCCGCACCGTGAATCATCACTTCCTGGCCTGCTGGAAGGACCTCGATCCGGTCGGCGCCAAGAATCGGGGGCTGCTCTCGCTGATGCGCCGCCACCGCCATAACCTGAGCGCTGAGCAGCACGCTAAGCTGTCGGACTACTTACGACAGCGGCCGGCATTGGAGCAGATCTACCGCTTCAAGCAGCGGCTTTCTTACCTGCTGCTAGAGAAGGGCCGTAACCAAGCCCGATGCCGCAAACTGGCCATTCGGTTCCTGCGCCAGGTAGCGAGCCTCCGTTATTGCGGGGTCGCGCCCCTGGTGGCGCTCCGCCATACGCTGCATGCCTGGAGAGAAGAAATCGCCACCATGTGGCGCTTCACCCGCAATAACGCCATCACCGAAGGCTTCCACAACAAAATGGAGGTTCTCCAACGTCAGGCCTACGGGTTTAGAAACTTCCAGAACTACAGATTGAGAGTTAGGGTAATGGGTTCTTAGAATCAGTCGGAGGCCTGCTTGCCCCCATTAAGTGCGTAGAGCCAAACCACGCGCGTCAGCAGTCCGTAAGGATAAGAATTCTGGAAATTTGTTCTGGTGCGCCCGGACAGATTCGAACTGCCGACCTTCTGGTTCGTAGCCAGACGCTCTATCCAACTGAGCTACGGGCGCAATAGCCTCAGTATATCAACGGATTGCTGCTTTCGACGGTGACTGCAAATCGGAGTTTCAGGAGATGGAACGGGCGGACTCTTGGAGCGTCAAGCTTGAAACGCAGTTTCTTCCGCCAGCCTTGGCGCGGTAAAGCGCCTCGTCGGCAACGCGCACGAACACGTCGGGATCGCGCTCGGAGCCGTCGGAAACCGTCACGCCAAAGCTGGCCGAGACGCGCATTTCGGCGCCGTCCACCAGCATTGTGCTCGCCTGTAATTTGTGCCGCATGCGGTCAGCCTGCAGGGCGGCCTGCTCGAGATCGCAGTTTGGCAGCACGACCAGGAATTCTTCGCCGCCGTAACGGCCAACGGCGTCGTAGGGGCGCATGTTGCCGCGCAAACGGGCCGCGGTTTCACGCAAGACCGCATCGCCCGCAAAGTGGCCATAGGTATCGTTGATGCGCTTGAAATGATCGATGTCCAGCAGGATGACCCCCACGGTGCGGCGGTCGCGGTGACACCGGGAAAGCTCCTCTTCGAGCCTGGCTGCGATTGCCGCCCGGTTTGGAAGCATGGTGAGCAGGTCCTTATTGGCTCGCTCACGCAACTCCTCGCGCGCCTGCAGCATCTGCATCTGCAAATCTACGATCCGCTTGCCCGCGCGCAGACGCACTTGCAACTCGTGCGCATCGAAGGGTTTGACGATATAGTCGTCCGCGCCTGCCTCGAGCCCTTCGACAGTCTCATCCTTTGTATTCTTGGAGGTGAGCAGCAGGATATAGGTATACGGCTCCCGGTACGTCTCACGCATTTTGCGGCAGACTTCAGGGCCTGTCATGTGCGGCATCACCCAATCGAGAATGGCCATGGCTGGAGGATCGGGAGCCGCCAAAATTTCCCACGCCTGGGCCCCGTTTTCGGCCACCACCACTTCGTAGCCCCAGCGAAGCAGCGCGCTGCGCAGTAAGATGCGCGAAGTTGCGCTGTCGTCCGCTATCAGAACTCTCATATGCCGTCCGGGCCCCGTGCCGTTATCCATCTAATCGTCCGCGCGGCGGGAAGAATTAGCCGCCGAGTCACAGAGATGTAAGTTTTCGCATCCCGGATTTTGCGCCAGCGTTCTTACACCAAGAAAATGTAGAAAACAGCGCACTTTTTAAATATGATCGGCTCCGGACGGAGGGTCAATAGGAGATTCCATGCGTTGCCTGTTGAACCCGTCCCGCTGCATCGATCCTATATCATGGGGGTGCGAACCCACGTTTTTCTCAGGGCGGAGAGCCTTGTATGAAGGAGTTTTTGGATGAATAATTCAGTACTCGTCCCTATGGTGGTTGAGCAGACGTCGCGGGGCGAGCGCGCCTATGACATCTATTCCCGCCTGCTGAAGGAGAACATTATTTTCCTCGGCACCCCGATTGATGACAACGTAGCCAACCTTGTCATGGCCCAGATGCTATTTCTGGCCGCCGAAGACCCCGAACGGGACATCTCTCTGTACATTAATTCACCGGGAGGCTCGATCACCGCTGGTCTTGCCATCTTGGATACCATGCGGCTGGTCGAACCCGATATCGTTACTTATTGCATCGGCCAGGCTGCCTCGATGGCTGCCGTTCTGCTGGCGTGCGGCGCCAAGGGCAAGCGCTTCAGCCTGCCGAATTCCCGCATTTTGATTCACCAACCCTCGATGAGCGGCTTGGGAGGGCAGGCAGCGGACATCGATATCTACGCTCGCGAGATCCTGCGCATGCGCCAATCTTTGAACGAGATCCTGGCGGACGCGACCGGCCAGCCGGTTGACAAGATTGCGCGTGATGTCGATCGCGACTATATCCTCGAGCCCGAGGCAGCGCTCCAATACGGCATGATCGATCGCATTATCTCAACGCGCGTTCATCAGCCCGTCCCGACCCGCTAGTTGCCCGGTCGCGAGCAGATTAACCCGAATTCATTTCCAGCGAACCCGACAGGGTCGCTTGAAACGGAAATAGGCCGCCTGCAGGACGCATCCACGATACAGACGGTAAGCGGCTGACTTCCAAAGAAATGCGTAAGTTAGGGGGCCTTCTATAGCTGACCTATACAGCTATGGCGAATGGAAGACGATACGTAATCTGGAAGAATAAGCAAAACTTTCAACTTGACCGCGAATTCGACGCTGAGATACAGTGAACTTACCGTTACTACTTTACTGAAGCATAAACTTCGCTTATCAGAACGATGTTTCGATCACAACGAGTTCTCGCTGGATTGGTGCTTCTAGCAACGGCATCGGTTTGCAAGATGAACGCAGCTCAACCTGGAGCCGCTGTCGCGGGAATTGTGCCCGCGGCAACGGCGGCGGCTGAGAGCGCCGATGCAGCGGCTTCATCGCTTCCCAGTTGGAGCGCCTCGGAACCCCCCGATGGAATGGTCGACAATACGCCGCATTCGGCGGAAGCTGACGAACGCCTGGCGCGGGCGGAGACTCACTTCAATACCGGGCGGCAATTCTATTTCGAGGGCAATCTGGAAGGTGCGCGCCGCGAGTTCGATGCCGCCGTGGACGCTCTGCTGGACGCGCCGGATTCGCTTCCGGATCACCGCAGGATCGAGCGCAAACTGGACGAACTCTGTGACCTGATTTACCGGTTCGATGTGGAAAAGCTGGGAGCAGGTCAAGCCGAACAAGAGGCCGCGTCTTTCGATCAGGCTCCTATCGACGAGATCAGCCACATGACCTTCCCGGTAGATCCGAGTCTCGCGCCCAAGCTTCAGTCGGAACTGAATCAGACCACTTCGGCAATACCGTTGGAGCTATCGGATCCGGTGCTCGGCTACGTGCATTACTTTTCTACCGACCGCGGGCGTAAGACCTTGCTGTCGGGCTTCCGGCGCGCCGGCCGCTATAAATCGATGATCGAGCGTGTTTTTGCCGAAGAAGGTGTTCCTCAGGAATTGATCTATCTCGCACAGGCCGAATCGGGCTTCTTGCCTCGTGCCATCTCTTATAAAAAGGCATACGGGATGTGGCAGTTCATCCCTGGGACCGGCGCCACCTATGATCTGGAGCATAACGCGAATTACGACGAACGGTTCGACCCGGAAAAAGCGACACGCGCGGCTGCCAAGTATCTGAAAGATCTCCACGCGCGCTACGGCGATTGGTACCTGGCCATCGCGGCGTACAATTGCGGCGCGGGCGCCGTTGATCGCGCCGTTGAACGAACCGGCTACGCGGATTACTGGGAGCTGCTGAAGCGCCACGCGTTGCCGAAGGAAACCGCCAATTACGTTCCCATCATCCTGGCCATCACCATCATGGCCAAGAACCCGTCCGATTACGGGCTGGAGAATGTAGAAACGGATCCGGCGGAGGACTACGACACCATCCACCTGAGCGCGCCCACCAACTTGAACCTGATCGCCGATGCGACGCTGCAACCGGTTTCCGTGCTACGGGATTTGAATCCATCGCTGTTGCGCTCGGTCGCTCCGGCCGATTTTCAGGTGCATGTTCCCAAGGGCTCGGCCGAAACGGCGCAAGCGGCGCTTGAGAGTGTTCCGGCTGAGAACCGGCAGGCGTGGCGGCTGCATCACGTCGCGACCGGCGACACCCTCGCAACCATCGCCCGCACCTATCACCTGACTCCGGAGCGCATCGTGGCGGTGAATCGTAGCGCGGATTCGCTCGAAGCGGGCGATGTGCTGATCATCCCAGCCGTTTACCACGAGGAACCCCAACCGCGAAGTCGCGCGCGCAGCAGGGCCGCGAAACGGAGCGGCAGCCATACGGCGACTGATCTGAAATCGGCCAAATCCAGTTCAGGGCAGCGTTCTACCCACCTCAGCGCATCGCGGCGCGTACCGGCGCAGGTTCTCCATCGCAAGGCGGCCATCCATACCGCCAGCCTCGTGCGGTAGCGCGGTCAGAGTCGGTTCGATAAAGCCGTCAGGCTCGTTGAAGCGCTTTTTCCCTCTAGCGCAGCGTCGCTCTCCACAGCGTGTGAAATTATTTTGCTTCTCGCATCATCTCGTTGCATAGTAAGTAAGGTGTGAAAGGAGGAGATCGTGAGCTTGATTTACTGGCTCGGGCCAGAAAATGAGGACGACGACTTCGATTACGAAGACGAGCACGTCGAGCAGCAGTCCGAGAAAGACGAATACGACGATGAGGAGGAAGACGAGGAAGAAGACGATGAGGAGGAAGACGAGGAGCTAGAGAAACGGTCCGCTTCTAGCTCGCACAAAGGCGGCGCGCGTCACACCTCGGGCGGTGCTGAACATGGGGCTGGGAAGGCGGAGGAGTCCTCGTCTTCTGAAGCCGGTTCGCGCACCGAAGCAACTGGCACCGAGGAAAAAGCATCGGAAGCCGCTCCTGCGAAGAAGAGCACACCACGCAAGCCTCCATCCAAGACCTCGGCCGGAGTGAAGAAGGCGGCACCGGCTGAAAAGAAAGCGGCTGGCAAGAAGGCGCCCGCAACCAAGAAGGCTGCGGGCAAGAAAGCTTCCGCAGGCGGCGCAAAGAAGACCGCTACTAAGAAAGCGCCCGCCAAGAAAACGGCTTCGAAGGCGGTAAAGAAGACGGCCTCAAAGAAGACAGCTCCGGCTAAAGCAACCAAGAAGAGTGGCCCGAAGAAAGCTGCTTCCAAAAACGCTGCTCCGAAAAAGGCTGCTCCGAAAAAGACCGCTTCCAAGGGAGCCAAAAAGAGGAGATAGCAGGCGGCCATCGGACCGCGTGCAGCGCTCTTCGCGCGCGACTGCGCGAAGCAAGGTTTGGTGTCTCCTATTTGCGGCTAAGCTTACTTGCCCGGCTTCGAGGGTTTGTTCACCACGCTACGACAGCGCTCGAAGAGCTCCAGCAGCGAGTCCGCATACTCCTCGCTCGAGCGCGGTCCTTTTCCCCCGAAGCCGGCTGTCGGAGTGCCTTTGCCGTAGCCCGTGGTCACTGCGATAAACTTCATCAATTCGAGCGCAACCTCGTCGGGGTTTCTGAGAGGCTGCTTCTCGGCGGCTTCATCGGCCATTCTTTGCGCTTGCTCCTTTTCGCGATTTCGATTCAAGCCTGATTTTCGCATCTGGCCTGATCAATGCCTGTTCGCGCCCGCAACCTGATCCGAAAAATGCGCGGCGGCGCGCAAGCCCACTTGATAGAGGGCGAGGACGGCGCGTTCTACGTCGTGAAATTCGTCAACAATCCGCAGCATCGAAGGGTTCTCATCAACGAATGGCTCGCCGCCTCATTCCTCCGCTATCTGCAGATCCACGTCGCCGATACCGCGCTGATCGAGCTGACGCCGGGTTTTATCGCGTCGAGCCCCGATCTTTATCTCTCGATTGGTCCACGCCGCGAGCCCGTCTTTCCGGGGTTGCACTTTGGGTCCAAAATGGCCGTGAACCCGGACCGCGTCGCCGTGTTCGATTTTCTCCCCGACAAGCTGCTGCAGAAAATTGAGAACGGTGCCGATTTTCTGGGCGCGCTGGTGTTCGATAAATGGGTGGCAAACGCCGATTCCCGGCAAGCCGTTTTTTTCCGCGCCAAAGCCAAGACCTGGACCCCGCTGAAAGGCGAAATGCCCGCGCGCATCGGCTTTTTCGCGCAGATGATCGATCACGGATATGCGTTCAACGGACCGCACTGGGAATTTCCGGATTCTCCGATACAAGGGCTCTACTTCCGCACTGCGGTGTATGCCGATGTCCGGTCCCTCGATTCCTTCCAGCCCTGGCTCGACATGGTCGAAAATTTCCCCGTTCAGGTGATCGATTCGGCTTGGAAAGAGATCCCGCGGGATTGGCTCGAGGACGATGAAACTCCGCTCGAGATGTTGCTCGAAACGCTTTTGAAAAGACGCGGCCGCGTTTCCACGCTGATTCAGGAGGTGCGGCGCAAGCGCCCTGGAGCCTTCCCCAATTGGGCATGAAGCGCGTTACGGCGCTCGCAAATTGTCGTGAAGCGCGCCGGCAATTTTGTTCGCCGTCACCGGCGCGAGCAGAATTCCGTTGCGATAGTGGCCGTAGGCGAGGTACAGGCGCTCGGAATGCCACGCTTCGATGTGCAGCGCGTCGCTCGCGGGCCGGAAGCCGACCCAAGTCTCAGTGGGTACCGCATCGTTCAGATGCGGCAACAGAAACCCGGCTTGCTCGCGCAATCCAGCGACGATTTCGGGCCGCAACTCGCGGTCGAATCCCGCGTGCTCAATTGAAGAACCGGCAATCAGCAATCCATTGGCTCGCTGCAGAAGGTAGGTATGGCCATGGCGAAGGATCGTGTTGCAGACCTGTAGCGGCTGCTGGTACCCGATCAAATGCCCCTTGACCGGTTCCGCGGCCGGAATCGGCGGCACTCCCCCCGTCGCGATGCCGCTGCTCCACGCTCCCGCCGCAATCACGGCCGCCCCGTAACTTCCGCCGTTGCCGGTGGCATAAAGCTCGATGCATTCTCTTGCCACGTCCACCCGTTCTACTGCGCAATCCTGCACAACCGTCACGTTGAGCTTCCGGCAAGCGGCAGCGAGCGCGCCCACAACCTCGCGCGGATTTACGATCGCGTCATTCGGATAAAAACGCCCGCCTGCCACACCTTCTTTGCGTAGTCTGGGCCAAAAGGCGGAGATTTGCGCCGCCGAAACCGGCTTGGACTCGATTCCCGCGCTTGCCTGTCTCCTGGCCCGCTGCTCGAACGCTTCAAGTTCCTCGGTCGAGTAGGCGACATCCAGTCCGCCACACTCCTGGTAATCGATCACAAGTCCGGAGGCTTGTTCCAAATCGCGAACAAAATCACGGTATAGCTTGCGCGATTCGTTGGCCAACTCCGAGAGCACCGAGGGACCGTCGACCTCACCGCCCGGCGAGAGCATGCCGGCGCCCGCCCAACTGGCTTCGTTCCCAATTCGATTTTTTTCGAAGAGCGCAACTCGCCATCTCTCTCTCGCGAGTTGCCATGCAATCGAGAGCCCGACGATGCCGCCACCCACCACCGCAATGGAGGCTTCCGGCAGCGTCGCCGCCCGGCTCACGCCGGCTCTTGCAACGCCTCTGGCTCGGCGCTCGACCGCTTCACGACTTCCAAAAACGCCTTTGCTGCATGGCTGAGCGCGCGCCGCGCAGGATACACCAGCCGGATCTTACGCTCCACGTTCAGCTCCCGGACACGAATCTCGCGCAGCAATCCCGACTTGATCTCTTGTTCCACGCACATGCGCGGCAGAAAGGCGACGCCTTCGTTGTCCTGCACCAGGCGCCGAATCGTCTCCACAGTCGGCATTTCGACATCCATGTTCAACGGCACGCGATGGCGCTGAAACTCACGGATCACCGTCTCCCGGTACGGCGACAGCACGTTGTGCGCGATAAACGTCTCCATATCAAGTTCGGCAATAGAAACGTCGCCGCGGCTTGCGAACCGGTGCTTCGGCGAAACAATCAGCGTCAGCCGATCGGTGTAGATGATCTGCGTGGTCAGATGATCGTCTCCCGGATCGTAGCTGATCACGCCCATCTCCAGTTCGCCATCCAACAATTGCGACGGTATCTTGCTCGATTCCGAGCGCCTCACCTGCACCTTTACCTTCGGAAAAAGCCGGCGGTATTGCCCGATGTGCTGGAGAAGGTAGAGGGTCGTCGATTCATTCGCGCCAATCGTCAGCCGGCCTGCGTAGTTGTCCTTCAGCTCACGTAACGCATTCTCTAGCTCGCCTTCCAGGTTCTGAAAACGACGCGCGTACTCGAGCACCACCCGCCCTGCGTCGGTCAGTAAAAGTTCGCGGCCGGCGCGATCAATCAGTTTTTCCTTTAAATCGCTCTCCAGGCGCTGAATAGCAATCGAAATCGCAGGCTGGGTGCGCAGCAGCTTCTCCCCGGCTCGCGAAAAACTCCGTTCCGTCGCAACGGTCAAAAAGACTTTCAGAGGATAGAGTTCCATCACGCCCACCCACCCTAGGCGCTACTCATTAGCTTAACTAATACAAGGTGCAAACAGTATAAATTTGCATAATTAAGTTCGTTCAATCTAACATGAGATAAGAATTCCACCTCCAGGAGGCCCCCTTGAGCCGTGTATATATCTTTGATACCACTTTGCGTGATGGAGAACAGTCTCCCGGCTGCAGCATGACGACGCCGGAGAAGCTGAAGATGGCTGGGCGCTTAGTGGACCTGGGCGTTGACATTCTTGAAGCGGGCTTCCCGATTGCATCCGAAGGCGATTTCGAAGCAGTCGACGCGGTGAGCAAGCAGTATCCGTGGGTGCAAGTTGCGGCCCTTGCGCGCTGTTGCACGCTGGATATTGAGCGTGCGGCGCGCGCATTGCACCAGGCAAAACGTCCGCGCATTCACACCTTCATCGCTACCAGCGATATACATTTGAAATACAAACTGCGCCGAAGCCGGCAGCAAGTGCTCGAAGATGCGTGCGCTGCTGTTGCGCTCGCGCGCAACTATACCGACGACGTTGAATTCTCAGCTGAAGATGCAACGCGAACCGAGCTCGGCTACCTCGATCAGATTTGTAAGGCGGTCGTCGAGGCTGGCGCGCGAACGGTAAACCTGCCCGATACAGTCGGTTATTCCATACCCGAAGAATACGCAGCTCTCATTGCGCACATGGTGGAAGTGCTTGGAGATCGCGCGACTGTCAGCGTGCACTGCCATGACGATCTCGGGCTCGCAGTTGCGAACTCCTTGGCAGCGGTGCAGGCAGGGGCGCGGCAAGTGGAGTGCACGATCAACGGCATCGGTGAGCGCGCCGGAAATGCAGCGCTCGAAGAACTCGTGATGGCTTTCAAGACGCGTCATGACCGGCTGCCATTTGAAACCAACATCAATGCGCAAAAGCTGTTTAGCGCCAGCCAGACGCTTGCCAACACGATCACGTTTGGTCCGCAGCCGAATAAGGCCATCGTCGGCGAGAACGCGTTTGCTCACGAAGCCGGCATTCACCAGGACGGCTATCTGAAAGAAAAATCAACTTACGAGATCATGGACCCGGCCAGCGTCGGTGTTCCGGAAAGCCGCATCGTGTTGGGCAAACATAGCGGGCGTCATGCGTTAAAGAAGCGCGCCGAAGATCTGGGATTCCATCTCAGCGGCGAGCAGCTCAATGAGGTGTATCACCAGTTCACGATGATTGCGGATAACAAGAAAGGGCTGCGCAACGACGAAATCGCGGCGCTGGTGGAACAGGTGATCGGGCGCGAGGCAGTCGAAGCGGCTCAAATGACAACGGCGAGCTAATTGATGAATCTCAGCATCCTGCTCCTTCCCGGTGATGGCATTGGAGTCGAAGTGACGCGTGAAGCCGGCAAGGTTTTGCGCCATGTTGCCGATGCTTTCGGGCATCAGCTCTCGATAAGCGAAGGCCTGCTCGGCGGCATCGCGATTCACCAAACCGGCAATCCATTTCCGGAAGAGACGCGTAGGCTTGCGTTAGAGGCGGACGCGACGCTATTGGGCGCGGTGGGGCTGCCGGAATTCGATAATGCACCTCCCGAGAAGCGCCCCGAGCGCGGACTGCTCGGCATCCGCAAGGCGCTTGAAGTCTACGCTAATCTTCGGCCGGTGCAAACCTATCGCGCGTTGCTCAATTCCTCACCGTTAAAAAATGAGGTGGTGGATGGCGCCGATATGATCATCGTGCGCGAACTCACGGGCGGCTTATATTACGGAACGCCGCGCGGGATCAGCGGCTCCGGTTCAGACGAGCGCGGCATCAATACCATGAGCTACACGCGTCCGGAGATCGAGCGCGTTTCCCGCATGGCTTTTGAGCTCGCACGCAACCGGCGAAAAAAAGTTACGAGCGTTGACAAATCGAACGTGCTCGAAACCTCGCAGCTCTGGCGTCGCGTGGTGACGGAAATCTCGGCGCAATATTCCGATGTCGCATTGGATCACATGCTGGTCGACAACTGCGCCATGCAACTCATCACCAATCCCAAGCACTTCGACGTGGTTCTTACCGAAAATATGTTCGGCGACATCTTGAGCGACGAAGCGGCCGTGCTTGCCGGCTCCATCGGCATGCTGCCTTCGGCGTCGATCGGCGCGAAGCGTCCGTCCGGCGCCTGGGTGGGGCTGTATGAGCCGGTGCATGGTTCGGCGCCCGACATTGCTGGACAGAATAAAGCGAATCCGCTCGGTGCGATCGGTTCGGTTGCGGCTATGCTGCAATACAGTTTCAATCTTCAAGAGGAAGCGCGGGCTGTCACTCGCGGCATCGAAGAAGTGTTAAATAGCGGGCGAGTAACGGCTGATCTGAAGCCCTCCGGTGCTCCCGCAAGCACCAGCGACGTAGGTGACGCAGTGTGCGCCTCGCTTCGCAGCCGCGCGGCCATCGCATGATTCAGTAGGAAACGTATTTATGTCACAAGAAAACGGCGCTGCCTCGAAGCCGCGCACGATTATTGAAAAAGTTTGGACCAATCACGTAGTGTCAGAGCGCGAAGGCGCTCCCACGCTCCTCTATATCGATCTGCATCTGGTCCACGAAGTCACATCTCCCCAGGCCTTCGCCGGACTACGCGAGCGCGGCCTCAAGGTTCGCCGCCCGGATCTGACCATCGGCACAACCGACCACAGCATTCCGACGCACGATCGCAATCTGCCGATTCTTGATAAAGTAGCCGCGGCTCAGATAAATCAATTCGAAAAAAATTGTCGGGATTTCGGGATTCCGTTTTTTGGCCCCCATAGCGAAAAGCAGGGAATTGTGCACATCATCGGACCCGAACTCGGTCTGACGCAGCCCGGTATGACCGTAGTCTGCGGCGACAGCCATACTGCAACTCACGGCGCCTTCGGCGCATTAGCTTTCGGCATCGGGACCACGCAAGTCGAGCATGTGCTCGCCTCGCAATGTCTCCTCCAAGCGCCATCGAAGACATACGAAGTGCGCGTCGAGGGCGCCCTGAAGAACGGCGTCGGAGCAAAAGACATTATTTTGAACCTGATTTCGCGTATTGGAATCGGCGGCGGCACTGGTTGCGTGTTCGAGTACGGAGGCTCGGCCATTCGCTCGCTTTCGATGGAAGAGCGCATGACGATTTGCAACATGTCGATCGAAGGCGGCGCGCGCGCAGGCATGATTGCGCCCGACGACACAACCTATCAATATCTCGCTGGCCGGCAATACGCTCCTCGAGGCGCGGCATGGGATCGAGCGCTTGCACTTTGGCGCAAGCTGCCCACCGATGACGGCGCGCGTTACGACAAACGCATTGATATCGACGCCGGCTCGCTCGAGCCTATGATCACGTTCGGTACCAATCCCGGCATGGGCATCCCGATCACGGCGCCCGTTCCCGATCCCTCAGCCATCAGCGATCCGATTGAGCGCGAGTCGCTGGGCAAAGCGCTTCGCTACATGGATCTGCCTTCGGGCCAGCCGCTGTTGGGCCATCCCGTAAACGTCGTGTTTATCGGAAGCTGTACCAACTCGCGCATCTCCGACCTGCGCGCGGCCGCGGAAATTCTGAAGGGCCGCAAAGTCAGCGCCAACGTGCGCGTGATGGTGGTCCCGGGCTCGCAACAGGTGAAACAGCAGGCGCAGGCTGAGGGTCTTGACCGCATCTTCCGCGAAGCCGGCGCCGATTGGCGCGAAGCTGGATGCTCTATGTGCATCGCGATGAATGGCGATCAATTGGCTCCTGGACAATACAGCGTCTCAACCAGCAATCGCAATTTCGAAGGGCGGCAGGGCAAAGGCGGCCGCACGTTCCTCGCGAGTCCTCTCACCGCGGCTGCCAGCGCGATTACGGGGGTCGTTACGGATGTCCGCACTTTAATTTAGGAGCACGCACGTGGAAAAAGTCACCAGGTTCACCAGCCGTCTGGCCGCTCTGCCGATCGACAACATCGATACTGACCAAATCATTCCTGCGCGGTTCCTCAAGACAACTTCGAAAGCTGGGTTAGGCGATGAGCTGTTCTTCGATTGGCGCTACGACGCCGAAGGCAAGCCGAATCCCGATTTCCTCCTGAATAAACCGGAAGGCCGCGCTGCGCAAATCCTGCTTGCGGGCGATAATTTCGGCTGCGGCAGCTCGCGCGAGCACGCGCCGTGGGCGCTCTTGCAATACGGGTTCCGCGCCGTGATCAGCACGTCGTTTGCGGATATTTTTCGCGGGAACGCGCTGAAAAACTCGCTACTGCCGATCGCGCTGCCTTACGATGCGCACAAATCCTTGATGCAAGCCGTCGCGAATGACTCGGCCGCAACGGTGACCATCGATCTTGCCACGCAAACGGTGACATTGCCCGACGGCGCCTCCGTCACATTTCCGATCGATTCGTTTGCGAAACACTGCATGCTCGAAGGCATCGACGAACTAGGCTACATTTTGCAGCAGGAACCCGCGATCGCGGCCTACGAAGCCACGCGCCCGCTGACGGTCAACACGCTCGGTTAGTCCGCATACAATACGGAGTTGAATCAGGCGCACAAACAGAAGTGGCGCATCCTCGCGCTCGTCTGGGCTGCAACAGCATTTTCTATCTGGCCGATTCTCAGGCACCGGACAATCCTCGCGCATTGGGAATGGAGGACCACGCTCGCCCTAATTCTGGGGTATTGTTTTGCGGCATTGCTTTTGTATCGCTTTTATCGCGTGGAGTCGCACCGCCTCGAACGTTCGCTCAACCTGATCTTGGTGGTTTTCATTTTTCTACTGACTTGCTTTGTTAATGAGATTCACCACGCGTATATCGATCAAACTTCCTTTTGGTCGTCTCCGACTAACACCGTATGGCAAGAGCGTCTTCAAATGGCCGTAATCGCGCTTTCGCCGGGCGTGGCGCCTCATTCCTATCGTTTCCTGCCGAATGGGATCGTGTTGTGGATGCAGCTTTGCCGGGTCGACTTCCCAGTCGCGCGCGACGTTTACCGTTTAATATTTGGGCTGCTTCTGTTTTACCCGATTTATTGCTACGCCCGCTTGTATACCGATTATCCTGTTGGCCATCCTGCTGGTTGAGATTGTCTATCCGATGAGCTTCGAGACCTACGCGGGGCAACTCACGGACCCGCTGTCGCATCTGTCGTTTGTACTCGCCTTTATTTTTCTCGAGGCTGGAGACTTCGAATTCCTGCTTTCGACTCTGCTGATTGGATCGATCGCCAAGGAGACGGTGCTCGCGCTGAGCGGCTATTACGTGCTGTTTTGCCGTTCGGATAGACGCTACGCTGCAAAGGCGCTAACGCTGTCGATTGCGACGATCGCAGTCTATTACGGCGTAAGATCGTTCGTGCTGCGCGGGACAATACATTACAGCCAGGTGAGTGGCGTCAACCCCGGCCACGTTCTCGATAACCTGATGAGCGCTGATTGGCCTGTGGCGATTATCATCCTTCTCGCCTATGGAGTGTTTCTTGCGATGGGCTGGAAAGAGACCCCGCGACCACTCAAGCGCATGACGTTCTATCTGATCCCAGTCCTGCTGATCTCGAACCTATTTTTCGGTTGGCTCCGCTAGACCCGAAATTATATGCCGCTGGTATTTGTGCTGTCGGTGATCGCGGCCCGGTATATCAGCCGGCGATGCGCGGTTGTGGAACCGGGCGGGGCGATCACACACGCGGAGAGCGCGAATCCCGTTTCTTAGCCCACAGCGGAAGAAAGTTTGGATCCTGGCGCTCGTCTGGGCCGCTACAGCGTTTTTCATCTGGCCCATTCTCCGGCACCGTGCCATCCTGGAGCATCTCGAATCGAGAACAGTCGCGGCGATTGTCATCGGCTACGTGATCCCAGGGCTGATCTGCGCCGCCTTTTGCCGCTTGGAGTATTACCGCCCCGGCCGCTCGCGCGACGATCGTGGTCCTGCTGATTTTTGTCATGACCTGCGTCGAAAATCAGGTCCACTACCACTTTGTCGATCGCGCCAATGTTCTTGGATATGAGAGCAACCTGGCGTGGCCGGAAGGCGTGCATATGGCAGTCGTGCAGTTCAACGCGGCAGGCATCCCTCACATCTACCGCTTTCTGCCCAATGGAATCGTACTCTGGATGCAGATCTGCCGGATCCGCTTCAACACCGCGCGGTATATCAGCCGGCAGGTCGATTCGCCGCGCAACTTCGCGAGTAGCGAAGGAATCGCCCGACTCGGCTGTCCAGGCGGTTCCGAGCAGAGGATGGATGAATATCCAGTCCAAAAGGTACAGTCACCGTTGGTATCCGGTAACTTGTGTTTAGAGGAGCAAGTGTCCGACAGTATAAATGTGAGAACGCACGCATGAACGAACTGGCTATACAGCGCAACTTCTTCGTTCATGAGAAACCGAAACGCGCGAGGCTTACAACGTCTGAGGTCGTGCTGCCGGCCGAGGACAATACTCCCGAAGGCCTTCGACTTCTATTGAAGGCAAATCGACAGTACCGGGAACAGCCGTGGCCTGAGCCGTTCAACCGCACGATTCACCGGTTGCGGGTCGGTGACGCTCGCGATCTGTCTTCGGTTCCCAGCAACTCCGTCCATCTGGTCGTCACATCTCCGCCTTATTGGACATTGAAAGAATACGCTGCCGGGAATGACCGGCAATGGGCCACTTCGAGGATTACGAGCACTTCCTGACCGAATTGGACCAGGTCTGGCGTGAGTGCCAGCGCGTCCTTGTCGGCGGTGGACGCATCTGCTGTGTAGTAGGTGACGTATGCGTCCCACGCAAGAGGGCTGGACGACATCACGTCGTTCCCCTTCATTCGGACATTCAAGTGCGTGCGAGAAAAGTGGGGCTGGACTGCCTGACGCCTATTCTCTGGCATAAGATTGCGAACGGCGCGACGGAGGTCGAAGGCAACGGCTCCGGATTCTACGGCAAGCCCTATCAGCCCGGCGCAATCATTAAGAACGACATTGAATACATCCTCTTTTTGCGTAAAGGCGGCGAGTACCGTTCCACATCTCCTCTTCAGAAAGCTCTGTCGATGTTAACGAGGGAAGAAATGAAGCAATGGCAGCGCTCAATCTGGACTGATCTTCGGGGGGCCTCAACTCGCGACGGACATCCCGCGCCATACCCGATCGAGGTCGCCGGACGGCTCATAAAGCTTTTCTCTTTCGCGGGAGATACAATTCTCGATCCATTTGCAGGCACCGGGTCGACCTCACAGGCTGCTATTCTGTGTGGCAGAAATTCCATCGCCAATGAGATTGAACGCGCCTACGTTCACCTCGCACGCCAGCGAGTTCTCCGAACGGCTAGGCAGATCAGGATGGTAGGGGCAACCGAAGCTGAGGTCATCTTCGACGAAAAAGCAGCCGACGGTAGAGTACCGGCTGCTGACAGAATTCAAACGTCTGTTTGAAGGCGAACAGTACAAACATCGCTCGTCGACGCAAGGCGACTATGTCGCAATGCACCTCTACGAGGATCTGCTGACCGTCGCACGCTCGCCTAAACTCGTTGCCTCGGTTGGTCGACATGAGCGCGTTCTGAACCTCCAAAACGTGCGTCGTGGCATTGTCGCCCGCCGCGGAGACGGCACATTCGGCGAAATCATCCCCGGTGAGTCGCCCATGGTCGAACTAGGTTACAAAGTAGCTCGCGGACCGATCGCGACTGTAGAAATCGGCGTTGAAGTCAAAATCCTACTGAAAGCGATGATCAAACAGATCGATCGCGTGATTAACGACCTGCGAAACCAAGTGATCCAGTTTCGACGTGGCGGCGAAAATCCCATTTGCATCGGTGTTATCGGCATAACATGCACAGAGTGTCGTCGGCTACGAAGGAGACCGCGCGATTCCCACAACAGGAAAGGGCGGGTACTTACATCCGTATCAGGAGGCCGCGCGAGCAGAAAACCGTTTGAGGGCCGAAGCGGCCCCGCATTTCGATGAATTTCTCTTTCTACGCTTCAAGGCAACAAACGCTCCGCCCTACCCGTTTGAATGGGTGAATTATAACGAGACACGTCTCGACTATGCTGCCGGGTTAGCGAGAATCGGCGCCCGCTATCAACAACGTTCTTGAACAGCACGGGAAACTGAAATCCGCGTTCTTTGATGCTATTTTGGACCTAGTGTCGTCGCCCTTGAACATCTCGATCGAGCAATACGAGGGCCCGCTGGATCTTTTGCTCGACCTGATCCGCAAACAGGAAATCAACATTTACGACATTCCGATCGCGCGCATTACGGCTCAATATCTGGAGTATCTGCAAAAGGCCATTGAACTCGATATCGAGCTCAGTTCCGAATTCGTTTACATGGCCGCAACGTTGATACACATCAAGAGCAAGTTGCTTCTGCCTCGCGATCCGGAACTCGAGAAAATCGCGCCTGAAGAAGATCCGCGGCAGGAATTGGTGCACCGCTTGCTTGAGCATGAGCGCTTTAAAAATGCCGCCGAGATGCTGCAGCAAAAGCGCGTGATTGAAGAGGCCATCTGGTCGAATCCACAGATCGAGCAATTCGTTGCAGAGGGTGAAGGTCCGGGTCTTGCGGTCACGATTTTCGATCTCGTGAAGACTTTCCAGGGTGTTCTCGACCGCGCCAAGAGCCGGCCGATCTACGAAATCGGCAAAGAGACGGTCAGCGTGCCCGATATGATTCAGTTCTTGCAGCGGGAGTTCGCGCGGTCGCGCCGCCGGCCGCTCTCGGCAACCCAACTCTTTGAACGCCAGCGCAGCCGCCGCGCGATGATCGTGCTGTTTCTCGCGATTCTCGAGCTCGTCAAGCGCCAAAGTGTGGAACTCACGCAAGGGGAGGCGTTCGGCGACATCGGCCTGCGATGTGGGCCGGCATTCGACGAACTCCGCGAAAGCACAGAAGAATTCGCAACCGTAGATGAGGAATACCGCTGATAAACAGCATGGAAGAAGTACCGCAGGCTCCTGAAACGCTCGAGCTTTTACCTGAACCGGAAACGGCCGAGCCGCAAAACAACTCCGATCTCAAGGCCATCATCGAAGCCGCGATTTATATCACGGATGAGCCGCTCACGGCGGAACAAATCGCCTCCGGTCTCGACGCGCCAATGGAACAAGTCCGGCAGATTCTCAGCGCGCTCGTCGACGAATATTCCGCGCGCGATCGCGGCCTCTCCATCCGGGAGCTGGCGGGTGGATACAAGATGTCGACGAAGCCTGAGCATCACGAATCGATCCGCCAGTTTGTCAAACGGCTCCAGCCGCCGTTGAAACTCTCGCTCGCCGCGCTCGAAACACTGGCCGTCGTCGCGTATAAGCAGCCCATTACGGCTCCTGAAATCATGGATATTCGCGGCGTGCAGGGCGCAGGCGTTCTCAAGACCTTGCTCGATCGAAAGCTGATCGCCGCGGCGGGGCGCAAAGACGTGCTCGGTAAACCGATCATGTACAAAACCACGCGCGAGTTTCTGGTGCAATTCGGTCTCAGCTCGCTCGCCGAACTCCCCACCTTGAAAGAATTCGAAGAACTCGGCCGCTTCGCCTTGAGCGACTCCGAAGAAACAGCTCCGGAACAAGCAGCCGAGCCCGGCGCTCAAACGTCACACGAATCCGCCGAAGAACCCCAAATCGAAGAACCGGCGCCTCAGCAAGCGGATGCCTGAAGAGCGGCTCCAAAAAATTCTTTCTCGCGCCGGCGTCGCCAGCCGCCGGAAAGCGGAGGAACTGATTGCCGCGGGCCGTGTATCGGTAAATGGCGAAACGATTACCGAACTCGGGTCCAAGGCAGATCTTGCCGTCGACAAAGTGAAGATCGACGGCCGCATTCTCAGCGCGCCCAAACACCACCTCTATTTCGCCCTGAACAAACCGCGGAATTGCGTGACCACGATGCACGATCCGCAGGGCCGGCAAACCGTGATGTCCTTTTTTAAAGGCTTGCAGGAACGCATTTATCCCGTGGGCCGGCTGGATTACGCGAGCGAAGGACTGCTGCTGCTCACGAACGACGGGGATTTTGCCAACCATCTCACATCACCTTCGAGCCACGTCACGAAGACCTATGTGGTTAAGGTAAACGGCGCGCTCGCAGCCGATCAAGAGGAGCAGTTTCGCCGCGGAATCCCGGTGCATGGCCGGCGCACCGCGCCCGCGGGCTTGAAGCTCATCCGCAAGGGTGAAAATCCGTGGTACGAGGTGCGCTTGGTAGAAGGCCGGCAAAATCAGATTCGCGTGATGTTCAAGCACTTCGGCCGACTCGTTGAAAAGCTGAGGCGCGTGAAAATCGGCTTCCTCGAATTAGGCAATCTCAAGCCGGGTGCTTATCGCACGCTGACCAATGCCGAAGTGGCGCGCTTCCGCAAACTGCTGCACCTCGAAAGCGACGACACCTCAGGCGCGAAAATAGAAGCGTAATGAGCGTCAGCGAATCGGCCGAGCAAGCATGATGACGGACCGCGAAATCACCGAACTGCTGCGATCGACAAAAAACATCGCCGTAGTCGGTCTTTCGAATAACCCGATGCGCCCCAGCTTCGGTGTTTCCCGGTTTTTACAACGTCAGGGGTTTCGGGTCATTCCAGTGAACCCGAATGAAACCGAAGTGTTGGGTGAGCGCGCTTATGCTTCCGTGAAGGACGTGCCGGATTCAATCGATATCGTCAACATCTTCCGCCGGCCGGCGCGCGTTCCCGAAGTGGTGGACGATGCGCTCCTGAAAGGTGTGCGCTGCATCTGGATGCAGGAAGGCGTAGTCAACGAACAAGCTGCGAAAAAAGCAGAAACCGCCGGAATGGCAGTGGTGATGGACCGCTGCATTCTGAAGGAACTCGCACGCCTGCTGCCGTATTGAGTGCGGCGGTTTCGAGCGCACAGGGCGATTGGTGCCCGTTGTGCGCGATACAGGCGAACCGCTGCATTCTGAAGGAACTCGCACGCCTGCTGCCGTATTGAGTGCGGCGGTCCATCGAGCGCACAGGGTGATTGGTGCCTGTTGTGCGCGATACAGGCGAACCGCTGCATTCTGAAGGAACTCGCGCGGCTATTGCCGTATTAACCGTCGCGCCACAAACCCGCGATAAACTACTCGTTAACAACCCACTACTGCTACATGCATTCCCTGTTGGCGCGCTTAGCGGCTGCGGTTGCGCTGTCAATCGTGCTGCTCGGGCTTGCGGGCTGCGGCGCTCAATCGCGCGATGTGCTGGCGCAGGCCTATATTGCACCCCAATCGCTCAACCTTCGCCGGGAACTCACGCAGAAAAACAACACCGTTGCAGTGCTGAAACATGGCGAACGGGTCTACATCATCGACGTGCGCCGCCGCTTCGTCAAGATCCGAACCGATGCCGGAGCCGAGGGCTGGGTAGATGCGACCGAGCTTCTCAGCCCCGAAGAGATGGCGCAGATTCGCCGTGAGCGCGATAGAGCCCTTGCGTTGCCCTCCGAAGGCGCTGCTACGGTTTATGAGACTCTAAACATTCATCTCGAACCCGATCGCCGTTCGCCCGCCTTCGCGCAGATTCCTGAAGGCGGCGCGGTTAGCGTGCTTGGCTACCGGCTCTCGCCGAAAATGACAGGCCCTTCGCCCATTCCGTCCTTCGCTGTTGAGAAGCCGCAGCTTGCGCCGCGCAGGCAACGTCACGATAAAAAGGGGAACAATTCCCGCCTGCCTCCGAAGCCGCGGCCTCCCGGACCTCCTGCGAATTGGGAAGAACTCTCAGCCGAGCGCGTGGAGGCTGGCCCAGCACCCTCTGTCCAGGAAAAACCGGCTGTACAGAAATCGGCGCCCAGCAAGCCGGTCGTACTCGAAGACTGGACCCTGGTCCGCACCAAAGAGAACCAGTGCGGATGGGTTCTTTCGCGCAATCTGATGATGTCGATTCCGGACGAAGTGGCGCAATACGCCGAGGGCAAGCGCATCACTTCCTATTTCGATTTGGGCGCGGTGACGGACGAAGAAAAAGGCGAAAAGCACAATTGGCTGTGGACCACATCATCGGAGCCCGAGCCGTACGATTTCGATGCCTGGCGTGTGTTTCTCTGGAATCGACGCCATCATCGCTATGAGACTTCTTACCGCGACCGCGATCTCAACGGCTATTTCCCGGTACACGTCGACGCGCCCGATACAAATGCCTTCGGCCGCACGTTCGAGATTGTCACAAAGGATGACGACGGCCACTTCCGGCGACGCACGTATCTGTTCGATGGTGTGCGCGTTCACCTCGCCTCGACGGAAGATTATCACCCCGCAGCGGCAAACGAAGAGACAAAACCGGCCGCCTTGGACACCAGCAAGCTGAACAAAAACAAAGGCCCTGGATGGCTCAGCCGCGAATGGATTCAATTGAAGCGCCGGCTGGCTGGCGGCGTCTAGGTCTCTTCGATTTTCCCCGAGATCGCTAACTCGTCCATGGCGAGGAATTGCCGCACGTGCGGATGTTTGCATTCGCCAAGCTTCGATACCGGGCCAAAATAAATCGCTTCGCCTTTGTAAAGAAAAACGACGCTATCGGCTACCTTGCGCATGAGGTCCAGATCGTGAGTAACGACAATCGACGTTAAGCCGAGCTGCCGCTTCAGGCGCAGCATCAGGTTTCCAAGATCATCCGACATGATCGGGTCCACCATCGTTGTCGGCTCGTCGTAGAGAATGCACTCAGGCTGCGCGGCGAGCGCGCGTGCAATCGCGACCGCGCGTTTGTATCCCGTCGAAAGGTCGGCGGGCAGCAGATTTTTGACGTGCTGCAAATCGACCATCTGTAGCAGGCCGTCCACGACATCTTCCTTATTCTGCTCGTTATAATCTTCCCTCAGCTCGAGTGAGAACAAAATATTCTCGCCCACGCTCATCGAATCGAACAGCGCTCCCGATTGGAATACCATCGTGACCTTCTTGCGAATGGTCCGCAGTTCTGCTTCCGTCATGTCTGTGATGTCGCGGTGCGCCACAATTACGCTCCCTCGGTCCGGCTTGAGAAATCCCATAATGTGGCTCAGCGTCACGGATTTCCCGACTCCGCTACGGCCAATGATGGCCAAGGTCTCGCCAGCGTCGACATGAAAACTGACGTCGACTAAAACCGGATGATCGAAGCTCTTATAGACATTCCGGAACTCGATGTAATGCGGGTGTGTATCAGCCGGCATCGGCGCCATCCGTCAACACGCATCTTTGCTGCCAGGCGGCCCAGTCCTGCGGTGTGTTCACGTTTTGAAGATCTGCCTCAATCTCAATAAAACCAGCGCCCAACTCTTCAAGCAGATCCTGAGCCCGCAACCTGCCCTGATCCAACGCCCTCTGCACCACTGGAAGACAATCGATGCGGTAAACCGCGCAGAGAGGATGCGCGATATGTCGGCCGTCGCTGATCGCTACGCACGCTGCGTCGCTCTCTTCGGCATGCCGTAGCAATTGCCGCATCCATTCTCTGTGGAGCGCTGGCATGTCGCACGCCACAATCAGATTCAAATCTCCGCGCTGGGCCGCGAGTGCCGTTTCGATTCCTGCCAACGGTCCCAGCGCGGGACGTAAGTCAGGCAAACACTCGAATTCAAGTCCGCGATACCGCTCCGGTCGCCCAACGAGTGCGACATTTCCCGCAACTTCAAGCACTCTCGCCGCCACATCTTCTACGAGAGCATGCGCATCCACTTGCAACAGCGCCTTATCCCGTCCCATGCGCGAGCTACATCCGCCGACAAGCACGAAACCAGCCGCTTGCATGCCCAGATAGTAGCATCGGCGACTGGCTTTTCCAGCTATAATCGAACAAACAAACTTCGTCCGTTTTGTCTTATGCCCTCTTCGAGCGGGATGCCCGTCTCCGCAGCGCGCCGGTTTGCCCGGCATCTTCGCTCCACTGGAAGGTTAAGAACTTTTAGCCATTTGCCTGCCCCAGCGCTCGCACCGCCTGTGCAACGAAGCTCAGCAGAATCCGTCCAAAAGAGCGTGGACGATGCCGCGCCCCGCTTCCGCTCCTATCGTCTTATCGCTTGGCTCTTCGCCTTGGCGTTCTGTGGTTCTTGCGCGTATGCTCAGCGTGCAGCAGTTAATCCTCATATAGAAGCCATTCGTTTCTGGTCGTTTGGAGACGTGACTCGCATCGCGATCCAGACGCAGGGCTCTTATCAGATCACTTCCGATCAGGTTGAGAGTCCCGCACGCCTCTACTTCGATCTCAATGGCCTGCGCCCTCCCGCTTCGGCGCATCACGGCACCGAAACCATTCTGGTTGGCGATCATAGGCTAAGACAGGTTCGGATCGCTGAAGTCAATCCGGGCACGACGCGCGTGGTGTTCGATCTCGAAGCCCCAGTGGATGTGGTCTCTTCGCAGCTCGTCAACCCGGATCGGCTGATGATCGAGCTGCGACCCAAAGATACGTTGCCTCACGAGCTTTCGGCCCGCAATGGGAGCCGATCACGCCGGTCGCAAGCGCTTGTTCCGGTCGCGTCTCTGCCGCCTGCCACGCATCCGCTTTGGGGTGCATCGCCCACTGCGACTCCCGCATCGGCCCACGCCTCGCGCGCACGACCGACCACCTCTGCAAACGAATTTCAACCGCGAACTCCCGTCGAGCAATCGACGATCTCGCCAGCTTTGCCGCCGCCTGATGCTGCCACGCAACCGTTGACGCGCGCGTCTTCTCCGCCTGCCACGTCCACCGGCGTGGCGGCTGCCGCGAAGCGTGATTCGACGGGCGACCGCTCGCTGGTTCGGGTCTTCGGACTCAAGATGGGCAAAGTGGTGATCGATGCCGGTCATGGCGGACACGATACCGGCACCATCGGGCCCAACGGACTTGAAGAGAAAAATCTGGTTCTCGACGTCGCTCTGCGGCTCGGCGCGCTCATTACACGGCGGCTCGGCGCGCAGGTGGTCTACACGCGCTCGGAAGATGTTTTCATACCGCTCGAAGACCGCACGCGCATCGCCAACGACGAGAAGGCGGACCTCTTCATTTCTATTCATGCCAACTCATCGCCCGAGCGGAGTGCTACAGGTGTCGAGACATACTATTTCAATCTGACGTCCGACAAAACCGGCCTGGACCTGGCCACGCGCGAAAATGCGGCCGCGCAAAGCTCCATCTCCGATCTGAACGATCTTCTGCATAAGGCTGTGTTGGAAACCAAACTTGAGGAATCGAGAGAGTTCGCGCAGAAAGTGCAAGCTTCCCTCTGGGCAGCTTCAGTTCGGATGAATAGCCGTTCGCGTGATCGCGGCGTGCGCCAGGCGCCGTTTCTGGTTCTGATCGGCGCAACCATGCCCTCGATCCTCGCCGAGATCGGTTTCGTTTCGAACCCGCACGATGAACGCCTTTTGAAAAGATCCGATCAACGCCAGAAGATCGCGGAAGCGCTGTTCAAAGGTGTCTCGCAATATTCGAGCTCGCTCAGCCACGTCCAAATTGCGCGCGCCGGCGGAAGCTGATCAGTCTTCCCCCTGCGCTCGTTTGCTCTCGCGGCAGATTCCTCGCTTGCTGCGCCGGATAAACGCCACCAGATATTGCACATTTTCCGAAGCATTCTGTGCTTGCATACGTTCCAGCGCATCGTCCTGCTTTAATCCGGACCGGTACAAGAGCCGGTATGCCTCTTTCAATTCGCGTATTTGCTGGGAGGAAAAACCGGCCCTCTTGAGCCCAACCAGGTTCAATCCTTTTGCCGCGACATTGAAATCCGAATACAAAAAGAAGGGCGGTAAATCGCTATTCACGCGCGTGTTTCCGCCCACCATCGCCAAACGCCCGATCTTCGAATATTGATGAATGACAACGCCGCCCGAAATAAATGCTTGGCTCTCCACTTCCGCAAATCCCGCCACTAACGCGCAACTCGCCACCACCACGCCGTCGCCGATGACGCAATTATGCGCAATGTGCCCTGAAGTCATGATGTAGTTGTCGTCGCCGATCAGCGTCTCGGATTCCGGTTGCGTGCCGCGTGAAATCGTGTAGTGCTCGCGGATCTTGTTCCGGTTTCCGATGCGGAGATAGCTTCGCGCTCCGCCGAATGCCTTATCCAGCGGATCTGTACCGAGCGCCGTTCCCGCCGAGATTTCGTTTTCGTCTCCCATGCTGGTCCAGCGCTTCACGTATACATACGGCTCAAAGCGGCAATCGCGGCCGATCGTTACGTCCGCTTCGATCACGCAGTATTCGCCTACTCGGGTTCGAGCGCCCACCACGGCGTCAGGATGCACGCGCGCCGTGGGTGCAATGTACGCCGATGGGTCCACCGCCATAGTGTAAGTATGGAGGATGCCCGCTCTCACGGCCGCTCAAATCGCCGCGCTGTGCGGTGGCGAAATTGTCGGCAATCCTGACCGCGTCATCACGGGCGCAAGTTCGCTCGAAGAGGCCCGTGAGACCGACTTGGCGTTCGTAGGTAATTCCAAAGCAATTGCGGCGGCCTTGAATTCGCGCGCCGGATGCCTGATTGCGCCGCCCTCGTTCGAACACGCAGGCGATTGGTCGCTCGTTCATGCAGCGGAGCCTCGCGCCGCTTTTGCACGCGCCGTATCAGCCCTGTATCCCGAAACGCGGCCATCCCCGCAGATCCATCCAACCGCAGTAATCGCCGCTTCGGCCATGCTCGGCCATCATTGCTTTGTCGGACCCTATGTAATCATCGGCGACGAATCGCGAATTGGCGATGCATGTTCCATCGGTGCCGGTTCGTTCATCGGAAATCGAGTCACGATCTCCAATGATTCCGTCATTCATCCCAACGTGACGATCTACGATAATGCGCGCCTTGGCGCTCGCGTCATTTTGCACTCCGGCTGCGTGATCGGAGCCGATGGCTTCGGCTTCACGTTGATCGAGGGCCGATACGAAAAATTTCCCCAGATCGGGTCGGTAGAAATCGGCGATGACGTCGAAATTGGAGCCAACTGCTGCATTGATCGCGCTGCGCTCGGTGCGACTCGCATTCAGAACGGAACCAAGCTCGATAACTTGATCCATATCGCGCACAATTGCAACGTCGGCAAACACGTGGTGATTGCAGCGCAGGCCGGTTTCTCCGGCAGCGTCACCATCGGCGATCATGCCATCGTCGGAGGTCAGGCGGGTGTTGGAGAAAAGGCTACGATTGCCGCGAACGCTGTGGTCGGAGGGAAGAGCGGCATCCTTACTTCAGCGCGCGTCAGCGCCGGCGAGCCCGTATGGGGCATTCCAGCGCGCCCCTTGCGTCAACATTTAAAGGGACTGGCGAACGTCGCAAAGATAGACGAATTGCGAAGCGAGATTCGCGAACTCAACAAAAGAGTCGGGCAACTCGAAACGGAGCGCGCGAGCAAGCGCTGATCAGGTTTGTTCGGTGCGGATTCCGCAAGATCGCTCGAGAATGTCGTTGGCCTGCACGACCATCGCCTGGATTCGCTGTAAGTGCCCGCAGATGCTTTCGTCTTCAGCGGTCAACTCCAGAAAGTAGGCCAAGGCCTCAATCGTGCCCAGCGGTTGGCGCAGTTCATGCGCCAAATCCTCGAAGGAATGAGTTTTCAAGTCTGAGATTTGAGGAGGCATCAAATCCATTCGGCTAAGAAGACCTTCTTGCCGAGTAGCGGAAACAGCACCAATGATTTGGTTCATACGAACCCGGCAGGCTCAACGCGGGCAAACATGTCAGCCGATTTCCCTGTCGTCTAGATTTTCAGCCTTCTTCGAATCCGAGTCAAGCGCTTTCTACATCGTCATGGAACTCAGGTCGCATGGTCATGGTACTTCGCTGTGATATTCTCAGGACGTACTTCCCTCCGCTGTGGGCCTGTGGCGCAGTTGGGAGCGCGCTTCCATGGCATGGAAGAGGTCGAGAGTTCGAATCTCTCCAGGTCCACCAAACACTCTGATAATCTAAACCGTTGGCTTACACGGCCACTTCCATAATCATCGTCTCCATCCAGTATTCCCGCTGTGGCAGGCACAAAAATTACTCGGCATTCGCGGCTTAGCCTGGCATGCAGCTTTCTGCTGGCGATATTGTTCGCTGCAATTTTTTCTCACTCACCTTTGAACTCCCAATCGAATACTTCCGGAGAGGTAATTCTGCGTGTCATTGTGGTGAGCTCTGGAGCAGAAGCGCAGCAGATTTTGGATCGGTTGAAACGCGGCGAGGACTTCGGATTACTTGCTAAAAACAAATCGATCGATCCATATGCGGAGGATTACGGCTACGTCGGCAAGGTGAAAGTTGCGGCATTGCGGCCTGAATTGCGAGAGGCCGTAAGAGGACTCGCGCCCGGGCACGTCAGCAGTGTGGTGAAACTCCCGGGAGGATACGCCATTGTAAAAGTTCTCCCGAGCAGCGAAGGTTCCACTGGGCAAGCCATGGGCCCGAACCGTGATCTTGCGCTTTCCGGTAAAGGCAGTATTCGTTATCCGGTCGATGTTGCCGGGCAAGTGATCGCCGATTTGGCATTTCAAAAATATCCGAAGCCAACCGGATGGGAACAAGACTTAACAGCGGTTTGTGAAGTTCGCAAGCAATCATTATCGGCGCTCGAATCGCGTCTGAAGAACCGGATTGGCCGCGCCACGACTGAGTCGTCCTCCGCCGATCTCATCCAGGCACATTACGCTCTGGCACAGATCGAAGCCTATCGGGGAGATATGGACCAGGCGATTGCCGAATGGGAAGCAGCCTATCAGATCGCGGCAACGAAAGTCCCAGCTGGAGTACCTCAGCTGGAAGCCGTGTTGGGAATTGCTTATCTCCATAAATCCGAGATGGAGAATGGCGTTTATCGCGATCCCGATGATAAGTGCATTTTCCCGCCACGTGCAACCCGCAAGTACGAAAATATCGCCGATTCGGAAAAGGCCGTTGACCATTTCTCGAAGTATCTGGAGCGAAAGCCCGACGATCTGCAGACTAAATGGCTCCTGAATCTGAGTTACATGACCATGGGCAAATATCCGGATGGCGTGCCGAAAAAGTATCTCATTCCGCCTAACGTATTCGAATCCAAGCAGAGCATCGGGCGTTTTGTCGACGTCGCGCCACTCGCCGGGCTCAATCTGGTTTCTATGGCCAACGGCGTAGCTGTCGATGACTTCGATAACGACGGTCTGTTGGATGTGATGATCTCGAGCTTCGATGTGTGTCAGCCGCTCCATTACTTTCACAACAACGGAGACGGCACCTTCACCGATCGCGCAGCAGCGGCTGGACTTGCGGGTCAACTGGGCGGACTCAACATGATACAGGCCGACTACAACAATGATGGATGTATGGACTTACTGGTCCTGCATGGAGCATGGGAGTTTCCTGTGCGTAAGTCTCTGCTACGGAATAACTGCGATGGCACTTTTACCGACGCCACAAAGCACGCAGGCTTGGCCGAGCCGGCGACCAGTACGCAGGCCGCTGTTTGGGCCGATATCAATAACGACGGATTCGTCGATCTGTTCGTTGGTAATGAGAATGGCCCGAGCCAGCTATTTCGCAACCGCGGCGACGGGACCTTCGAAGATATTTCCAAGTCCTCCGGCGTCGACAGGATTGCCTTTACCAAAGGAGTTGTAGCAGCCGATTATGACAATGACGGATATGTAGATTTCTTCGTCTCCAATCTTTACGGCGGCAACTTCCTGTATCACAACAATCACGACGGCACCTTTACGGAAGTTGCGCAAAAGGCCGGCGTGCAATTGCCGAATTCGCAGAGTTTCTCTAGTTGGTTTTTTGATTACGATAACGACGGCTGGCCCGACCTGTTGGTCAACAGCTACTTTTTTTCGCTCGACGAATCCCTGCGGAGCTATCTTGGGCTTCCGCACAGCGCGGAAACAACGAAGCTGTTCAAAAATATGAAGAACGGCACGTTCAGGGACGTTACCGCGGAAGTCGGCCTCACTAAAGTGTACTCGCCCATGGGCGCCAATTTTGGAGATGTCGATAATGACGGCTTTCTCGACATTTACCTGGGGACCGGCGGCCCCGAATACGGTTTTCTATTTCCCAAGGTCCTGCTGCGTAATGACGGGGGCAAGTCCTTCGTGGATGTCAGTTCTTCGGCCGGAATCGGAGACCTGCACAAGGGACATGGCACGGCGTTTGCCGACCTTCAGAATAATGGGGAAGAAGATATTTTGACTTCCATGGGCGGCGCCACCCCGGGAGACGCACACGCTTTTCGCGTTTTCAAGAATCCGGGCAATGACAATGACTGGATTAATGTCAAGCTGGTTGGTGTCAAAAGCAACCGCGGCGCCATCGGCGCCCGAATCAAGATCGCAGTCGAAAATAAAGGGCGCGGAATCCGCTCGATTTTTCGCACGGTGAGCAGTGGTGGATCTTTTGGCGCTTCACCATTAGCACAGCACATTGGTTTAGGCAAATCGGCGCACATAGTGAACCTGGAGGTATTTTGGCCGGCAACCAAAACATCGCAGAATTTTGCGAACGTCAGCCCCAATCAGTTCATCCAGATCAGCGAATTTGCCAAGGAATACAAGGTGCTTACACCAAAGCGCTTTCAGTTTCGAGAGACAAAAAGCGCCCGCACGTCCGTCGTATCGGCTAATCCATCGCCGGTTGCCCGTTTCTGAGGTCCGCCCGAAAACGGTGTTATTCGTATCGCAGCGCAGTTATGGGATCGACGCGGGCTGCGCGTTGTGCGGGAATCAGGCACGCGGAAAGCGCGACCGTTAGCAAAATCAATAGGACCGCTACGATGATTAGCGGATTGCGTGAGCCGCCTTCCACCCAATGCGCCACGACGCTGTTGAACACTAGGCTTAACAAGATTCCAGCCAGTAGTCCGCCGCCCAAACTTCGGACCGAAGAAAACATCACATTGCGCAAAACGTCACGCCTTTGCGCGCCCAGCGCCATGCGGATTCCGAACTCACTGGTACGCTGCGCAACACTGTATGCGACGACGCTATAAAGCCCGACCGCGGCCAACATCAGGGCTAAGATCGAAAATGCGCCGAACAGAATTGTGATCAGCCGTTCCTCGCCCCACTCGGGCTGCATCGTAATCCAATGATGCAGGTCGCGGACATCGCTGAAGGTCTGCTGGTCGGGATTTACATCGCGGATCTGTTCCCGGATCGCGTGCAGAATCGACAACGGCTCAGGTCGAGTGCGCACCAGGACCTGCGTCCACATCCGCATTTCATAAGTGAATGGCAGGTATGCTGCGGGCTTGATCGATTTGCGAAGTCCGTCGTTGCGTGCATCCGCTATCACGCCAATAACCTGCACCCAGTTATCGCTTCCCGGAACGGTCAGCGTCTGCGGTGGCTCCGGCTTCAAATCCGGAAACCGGATCTGTTGTCCCAATGCGTTGCCATCCGGCCAGTACTGGTGCGCCATGGTCTCATTGATCAAAGCGAGATGCGCGCCGCGCATGGTCTCAGTCTGATTCCACACTCGGCCTCGCACGACCGGGATGTGCAGTACGCTCAAATACTCAGGGCCGATGAAATTGATTCCCGCTTTCAGTTGTTCCAATTTCGGCTTGCCGAATATCTCAAAATCCTGGTTCCATCCGTTATTCGGCGGCGTGGCATTCGAGGAAATGCCCGCGGATATGACATCGGGCATGGAAGCGAGGCGTTCGCGCAACTGCTCGAAATATTGTGAGCGCGCTTGCCAAGTGCCGTAAGTATTCTCGTGCACAGGTATCCCGACAGACATCGCATGGCGAGGGTCGTAGCCGAGAGGCATGTGCATCATGTGGACAAATCCGGCAATCGCGCCGCCGGCGGCCGTCATCAGAAGCAGCGTAAGCGCGAGCTGAGCTGCGACCAGCAAGCCGTGCGTCCGTTTTCCACGCAATCCGCCAATCACTCTACGCATGCTCGCCTGCATCATCTGCGCGATTTCCGGGCGTGAGAATTGAATCGCTGGCGAAAGACCGAAGCAGATGCCCGTGAACACCGCGAGTGCAACGCTAAACAGCAGGACGGGTAAATTCACTCGGATATCTGCCTCTTTCGGGAACGAATATTCTGGCAGCCACTGTACGATGAGCCCGACCGTTTTATAGGCAAGGAGAACACCCAAGCCCGCACCTGCCAGCGCAAGTCCGATAGATTCTGTCAGTAATTGCCGGATGATTCGCTGGCGGCTGGCGCCGATCGCCGCGCGCACTGCTAATTCATGCTGACGCGCGGTGCCCCGAGCCAGCAGCAGAATCGATACGTTTGCACATCCGATGACCAACAGGACTGCGACTGCGCCAAAAAGTAGGGCCAGAGTGCTTCCCAGCTGTGCTACGAAATGATCATTGAATCCTTGCACCTGAACGCGGAAATGCTTGGGGAAATGAGCCGGTGTATCTTTCGCGAACTGCTGCAGTATCGGCAGAAAGGCGGCGTTAGCACCGGCGCGCGTGACGCCGGGCTGCAACCGGATCAGAGGAAAATATGTTTTGTTCCGGTCAGACGTCAATTTCAGAGGAAGATAGACGTCGCACGGACCCCAAGTGAACCGCGGCGGCATGACGCCCACGATCGTGTAGGCCTTATGGACCAGTTCTAACTTGCGGCCCACGATGTCGGGGCTGCCGTTGAAATGACGCTGCCAGAACGCATACGTGAGAACGGCCACCGGTTGCGGGTCCTGGCCTTCCGGCGCGTCGGATGGAATGAGCCCTCGGCCCATCAACGCCGGAACGCCCAGATGCATCATTGCGTTTGCGGTCAGGTAAATCGCGTCCACACTTTCCGGAACGTCGCCGCCTGTGGTGATCAGGTCCCACTCATCCTGCGCGGCGACGCTATCGATGAATCTGGTTTCCCGCAATTGCCGGATTTGCGGGCCCGTTAAATTAATCCAGTGATCGTCTCCGCTGTTGTCCTTCACCACCAGATGGACCATGCGATCGACATGCGCATACGGATACGGGTTCATCAGAACGCCATAGATCACGCTGAAAACTGCGGTTGTCGCCGCAATCCCGAGCGCCAGTGAAATGATCGCCGTGGCGTTGAATCCTGGATTTTTTCGCGCCTGTTGAATCGCGTATCGGATATCTTGCAATAACGAATGCATGTTGCGCCCGTGTGTACCTTGCACGTCGCTCGCCGAAGTGCGGGAAAGGGTAAGTCACTACAAATACGAGGGTTCTCGTAATTGGGTTGAGCTATGCGCCCCAAATTCGCGCTTTAAACTCGACCCGCACGTCTCGCCTGCGGACACCGGAACCCTACTGCGGAATGGCATGCGTGCGCTCATACGCATCCAGTTTGCCGAGAAAATCCGGCCACATGCGGCCAGAATCGATGCTCGTCACCCAAGTAATCGTCTTTTCAGTTTTGGTCTGCTCAAACGATAAGTCATCGGCTAAGCGCGGCCGGGGGATCGTTTCTTGTTTCGTCATGCCTTGCTCGTAAGCCAGCACCACCGTGTCCCAAATGACCCACGGTTTCGAAAAATCATTGACGCGCAGCGGCTTTACAAAACGGAAATACCACGCCTGATATTCATCCCACAGCCACGCACCCACTGCCCCGTGCGTGCTGATCAGCTTTTTCGCGCCGTCGAACGAGAGAGCGAGATCTCTCTGGCAGATATCACCCGATCCGATCGTCACCGGTACGTCCGAATCCAAAATGACCTCCCAGGCTTTGGGATCGTTCTCCACGTTGTACTCTTTCCCGGCGTCTTTCAAGTTCTTAAAGCCCATCGCGACCACTTGAATGCGTTCGGCGATACCCGGGTCCTCGAGAATCGCAGAGGCGACATCGGTCGCGGCGCCGATCGTCAAAACCGTGAGCCGGTTGCTGCTTGAAAACCCTTTCGATGTCGAAATGATGAAATCGATTCCGCTGTTGGAACGCGCCGTTTTTGTGTCCTCGAGCGGCAAGCTCGATCCTTCAAACAGCGGCGGATGAATCGCCATTCCCAATCGGTGTTCCACTTCGTCTTTCAACACTTCATACGTGGCGTGAGCCGAAGGCGCGGGAAGGCTTGGCGCGTGCGCCGACACGATGCCCTTTACATCGAAAACCGGATTCACCAGCATATACGCGATGGCCCATTGATCGTCGATCTCGTTGCCCACGTCGGTCGAAAGAATCACCGGGGTTTTAGTTTGCGCGCTCGCCACCGCCGCAACCGTCAGCAAAACCGGCAATAAGAAGCGAAATGATACTTTACCTCTAAGAGCGCACAGGGCGGTTGGTGCCCGTTGTGCGGGATCCAAACTAGTGTTCACCGTACATTCCCTTGGTTTAGCAATTTTGTTTTGCACTCTCACCATGATCGGCTGGGGCTCCTGGGCCAATACGCAAAAGCTCGCGGGCCGCACGAATTGGCCATTCGAGCTATTTTACTGGGACTACGCGATCGGCATCTTTCTGTTCAGCATCGTGTTCATGTTTACCGCGGGAAGCACTGGTTCGGGCGGAATGCCCGCGGCCGCGAATCTTGCGCAGGCTTCGAGCTATGCAATTCGCACCGCCATGCTGAGCGGAGCGCTGTTCAATATCGCCAACATTTTGCTCGTGGTCGCCATCGATGTGGCAGGAATGTCGATCGCGTTTCCAGTGGGAATTGGGCTGGCACTTGTGATCGGAACCATCGCAGCATATGTCGAGCAACCGGCTGGTAAAGCAGCGCTTATATTTTTGGGCGTTTTGTTCGTTCTGGTCGCCATGATTGTCTCTGCGCTGGCGTATCGAAAGTTGCCAAGTGCGCGGGCAGGGAACTGGAAGAAAGGAATTGTTTTTGCAGTCGTCGCGGGGTGTCTGATGGGTTTTTTCTATCCGGAACTCCAGCGTTCTCTTTCACCCGATTTCAATTCGCTGCGCATTCATCCTGGGTATCTCACGCCTTACACGGCGCTGTTCTTCTTTTCCATCGGCCTCGTCGTTAGCAATTTTGTGGTGAACACGATTTTCATGCGAGCAGGCGGGCGTAGCTACGCGCAGTATTTCCGCGCCAGCGCGAAGCTGCACTCCCTCGGTGTTTTGGGCGGCGCAATCTGGATGGTGGCCCTGAGCCTGAACGTGATTGCCTCCGGAATTGCCGGGCCCGCCGTCTCGTATGCACTCGGACAAGGCGCAACTTTAATCGCTGCCATTTGGGGCGTCGCCATCTGGAAAGAGTTCAGCGCCGCGCCCCGCGGAACCGCTCCGCTGATCACGATCATGTTCATCTCATATGTAATTGGGCTGCTGCTGATTGGACTTGCGACGCTTTAACTATTCGATGCGCGCCTTCCTTGCTCTAGTGCTGGTATTCGTTCCGTACAGTGCAACACCCGCGCAGAATCTTTCTTTCGGCTCACGCGACGCGCGCACAGTTCCCGATTGGCTTCCGCGCTCGACTATCTACGAGATCTGGTTGAACGCATTCAGCAAAGAAGGCACGTTACGCGGCGCGATACCAGGGCTTCAGCGCGTTGCCGATCTCGGCGCGAAGATCATTTACCTGAGCCCTATCGCCAAGCGGTCCGCTACTCCGCACGCATCGCCTTACAGCATTGCGGATTACAACGCCATCGATCCGCAATTCGGGACGGAACAGGATTTGCATGATTTCGTAACGGCGGCGCACAAACTGAGCCTGAAGGTGATGCTAGACATCGTCTATTACCACACTGCACCGGACACCGTTATGCTGCACAATCCCGATTTTCTGGTGAAAACTCCGGATGGGAAAATCGCCCGCGGCTTCTGGCCTCAACCTCTGCCCAATTACAGCAATCCGGCAGTCCGCAGATATCTGATCGCAAGCCTCGTGCATTGGGTTCGCGACTTCTCGATCGACGGTTTCCGCTGCGATGTTGGCGGCGGCGTTCCCATTTCCTTTTGGGACGAAGCGCGCAAGGAGCTTGATCGCGTGAATCCGAACGTCATTCTACTTTCGGAATCAGATCGCCCAGACGATCAATTGCAAGCTTTTGATATCAACTACAATTTCCAGTACTATCTCACGTTGCGGTCTGTGATCCGCGATGGCGCGCCTGCACTCGATCTGCGGCAGGAATGGCAGACGATGCACGACACCATGCCGCATGGCGCGCGGCTTCTGCACTTCAGCGACAATCACGATTGGCGCCGCCCGGTGCTGGAGTTCGGCGAGAAAGGCTCGATCGCGGCGTCCATTCTCAACTTCACGCTGGATGGCATTCCGTTCATCTACAACGGACAGGAAATTGGCGACCGCACTGCGACTCACTGGACCACGCCCGCGCCCATACAATGGTCGCTCCACAACACCGCTGGCGATCAGAGGGTTCTCGAACAGACCCTTGCTTTCTATGAGCGCCTGTTCACCATGCGCGCAAACAATCCGGAACTGACGTCAGGTGAAGTTGTTTGGATCAACAACACGGAGCCCGCGAGCGTTCTCAGTTTTCTCCGCAAGAAAGGCAATGACGAGATCCTTGTCATTCTCAACCTGTCGAATCGCGACATCCACGTCACGGTCGATCTGCCCGTCATGGACTACTATCACGTGGATGACCTCTTACAGCTGAAAGAGATCTGGTTCAAGCTCTACTCCGGCCGCGTGTCTGCTGATCTGGGCGCCTTCGGCTCGGTAGTTGGTCGCAAGATTTCGCTCCAGCCGCTCGAATCGAAATGAATCCTATCGAGCCGGATGGCTCGTGATCGCTTCCGGCAGCGACCACGCATACAGCACGCCGTGACAGCCAATCAGAATGTACTGCCGCCCATCGAGTTCATAAGTAATCGGGGGTCCCTGCGCCTGACCGCCGCCATAAGCATGCCAAAGAGTCTTTCCTGTCTTGGCATCCAGCGCAAGAATGTTGCCGTGTACATCGCCGGTAAAAACCAATCCTCCCGCCGTGCTCAACACGCCCGCCCAATTGTCGCCATAACCCAGCTCGTGCTGCCAACGCGTCTTACCCGTCTGATAATCGATCGCTTTCAAAAACGATTCCGCCCAAACCGATAAGTCGCGCCCCGCAAACCCCTCCGGCCGGCCTTCGGACATGTCGTAGTACAAGCTGAAGCAGCGGTGCGCATCGACATACAGCAAACCGGTATCGGGGTCGAAGCTCGGCGGCATCCAATTAGTCGCTCCCAGAGCATCCGGCGCCACCAGCGTGCCTGCCGGATTCGGATACTTCGATACGTCGGCAATCGGCCGGCCCTCTGCGTCCACGCCCTTGCTCCAATTGATCTCTTCATATGGGACCGAGAGCAGCGGCTTTCCGTTTGTCCGATCCAGCACGAAGAGATATCCGTTGCGCGACGCCTGAATAAGCAGCTTCCGCGACGCCCCATGAAAATCGGCGTCCACAATCACCGGAGTCTGCACTGCGTCCCAATCGTGCACGTCATGCGGAGACGGTTGGAAGTACCAGACCAGCTTTCCCGTATCTGGATTCAGCGCCACGATCGTGCAAGTGAAAAGATTATCGCCGGGGCGTGTTTTGCCCGATAGCACTGGATTCGGATTCGCCGTTCCCCAATACAGCAGGTTCAACTCGGGATCGTAAGTGCCGGTAATCCACGTCATTCCTCCGCCGTGCTCGATCGCGTCGCTGTTCTTCGGCCAAGTGTCGGATCCAGGCTGTCCCGGCTTCGGCAGGGCATTCCAGCGCCACTGCAGCTTCCCGGTTTCCGGATCGAACGAATCAATGAATCCGTGCAGATCCGTGAAGTCGCCCGACACTCCTGCAAGCACATGGTTGCGTATGATAAGCGGCGCCATCGTGGCCCAGTAGCCAAGCTTCACATCCGCGAGCACCACGTCCCACAGGACTTCGCCGCTTTTTGCGTCAAGCGAGAGCAGATGAGCATCGGGGGTCTCGAAGAAGAGGCGGTCTTTGTACATCCCCAACCCTCGCTGGCCGATATGCAACCCTTCGTTTGCATGATAGTGGTAATGCCAATTTTGCTGTCCCGAGCGCGCATCCACGGACCATACATCATCCGGTTCGGTGAAATACAGCGTTCCGTCTACGAGCAGCGGTGTCGACTTCAACCCGATGCCTGACGCGACGTCTGTCTGGAACGCCCACGCCATGGTCAACATCGGCACGTTATTTGTATTGATCTGCTTCAGTTCGTTAAAGCGCTTGCCAGTGTAATCGCCGTTGTAAGTCGGCCAGCTATCGGGTGCGGGATGCAAAATCGATTCCGGATCGAGGCCCTGCGCGCCAATGGAAAGCGCAACTCCGAGCCCGATAGCGAGCAGGCGGGCCTTCACTTCAAGGTCTCCAGATAAGCGAAAAGATTGTGAATGTCGTCATCCGTATATTTGTCCAGAAGCGCGACGTGAGCAGCTAAAGGATCATGCTCCTCCACTTTCACCAGCGCCCGATTCCAGGTATGCGTCCAGCCTTTCGCGTCGCGAAGCGAAATCGTAAACTCATCGGCATAGACTTCGTCGCCCTCGAATTTCTTCCCCGATCGATCCGTCACGGTCAGGCGCGTCATGGCACCAGATGGAAATGCGATGCGGCTTTGCAGGTCAATGGGTTTGTACTTCGCCGCGATGTGCGCCAGGTCTCCCGCGGGCGAATGGCACTGCACGCACTTCCCGTCACCGTTGAAGTATGCCTTGCCTGCTTCCGCATTTCCAACCAGCAGAGTCGCAAGCGGATACTCGGACGGGATTCGTCGCGCAACAGTCGAGGCAGATTTGGCCTCCGAATGCAAGAAGTCCGCGATTTGATGGATCTGCAAATCCGAAAGCGGGAACGCCGGCATGCCCTTTTGCGGCCGCCCATTTCGGACCACCTGCCCGATCAACTCTCCGTTCTGGTCATCATTCACCAGAGTGGAACGAATCAGGTCGGGTCCACTGGCTCCGCGCGCATCCGGCCCATGACAGAAGCTGCAGTTCTGCTGAAACAGCGCCCTGCCCGCCGAAGCGCTCGCCGCGTTGGCCTTTTGCTGGTGGACATAGTCCGCATCCTGCGCCCATATGGCCACCACGCAGCCAACGAAAATTGCAATCGCCTTAACTGCTGCCGCGCGCGTCCGCAAAACATCTCTCCGCAATTCGTTTCAGCACCAGCGACTGCTCCCAGCGGTCGCTTTCTTCAACCTCATCCCCCTCGCCGTTGGGAAACGTGCGCGCATAGAAAATCTCCGGCGCGAGCAGCTCAGGCGCGAAATAAATCGCTTCGCCCCGCTGTGCTCTCGCCAAAAACTCGCGAAAACAGGCCGTCCAAAGCTGCCGGAAATGCGCAACATAAACCGGTTCCCGATCCGCGCTCGCCGTAACCCGCACCTGCATGCAGCCCGGATTCCCGATTCGCCCGTGAATGAACCGCACGCGCTCTATGACTGGCTGTATGAACGAAACTTTGTTCTCGAATCGGCCGTACACCATCTCTTGGCCCGTGTACCAATGTGAGAAATCGCCGTTGAAGCGCATCTCCGGAAATCGCCGCACGAATTGAACCGTTCGCCACATATCCTGGCAGATCGTCGCTCGATGCGTCTCGATGTACAGCGGAATTTCCCATTTCGTCGAAGCAGTAATTACGCTCTCGATCAGCCGGTGAGCTGCGGTGTCATCCTCCAGACCCCAGCCCACATGCAGCGTCGCGCACTCATAACCATCGCCTGTCAACCGCTCGGCGAGCTTCCGCATCTCGGCAGGCTTATTCACCCTCCCGCTCGCCGCAATTCCCAATCCCAACTCTCCGCAGGCAGCGATTTCGTCAACCGTCCCCAGCGCCGCGAACTGCACGCCTTCAAATCCGCACTCTCGCACACGCTCAAGCCGTGCCTCAAAATCGTCGTTCGCCGGTCCGGTCGATGTCGCCGGCAGCGACTCGAGCGTCATGAAGTTTAGATAGCTTCGAAGTTGGCCGGCGCTCGCCGTCATTGCGCGATATTCGCGTGTTCTTTCTCTTCCAGGCTGCGCGCGCTTTTGTCTTCGGCCTCATTGAGCCACGCAACATTCGCCGAGCTGTCGCTGAACCGCCGCAGCCCCGCTTCCCGAATGGCTGCATCCGGCACCTTGCTCAGCGGCGTGTAGCGCGGGTGATGATGCTCCTTGTAAGGATCGTTCCGCGCGGCGTTATAGCAGCAGATCATAGACCAGCGCGGCTTGTCGGACTTGTTCTGGTCCGACCGGTGCAGAAGATTCGCATGGAAAAACAGCACATCGCCCGGCTCCATCTCCACATACACCAGCGGCAACCGCTTCTCCGCCTCATGCACGCGCTCCAAGTCTGCGCCCGCCTGGTCGCCTGTCAGGATATGATCGATCCGGCCCATCAGGTGCGACCCTTCGAGCACTTGCAGACAGCCGTTTTCGCGCGTGGCAGCGTCTACCGCAATCGACGCGCTCGTTAGCCACGGAAAGAGCACGCCGTTCTGATACCAATAGCCGTAATCCTGATGCCAGGCCCATGCGCCGCCGACCTTGGCGTCTTTCATGATCATCTTCGAGTGGTAATGATAAACCTCGCCGCCCAGAATTTTTTCGGCCGAATTGACCACGCTCTCGCACCGCGCAAACATGCCGTAAATCGTGTCGCCGGGATGATTCCAAAGCGACAGGCGCACGGTTCCGCCTTCGCCGTCGCCCTTGCCGAACGAATGTTGGTCTAATTCGCGATCTTCTTTCGCCGCCCGGCGTAGCAGGTCGATCTCCTCGCGGTCGAACATCCCGCGCGCCAGCACGTATCCTTTTTGCTCATATTCTCCGAGCAGATTGTCTCGAACCGGTCCCTTTGCCATCGCTACTCCTTTCGCAATTAGTGACGAATCCCAAGCTGGCCCATCATTTTCCCGGTCGCGCTGTATGCTTCACGCACCCAATCGGCGATCTTCGCGGGCTCTGGCGAATATTCGAGCTCGATGCTGACTGTACCCTCGAATCCGGCATCCTTCAACGCTTTCAAGTATGGCGGAAAATCGACTACTCCTCGCCCCGGCGGAAGGTCGCCATGCTTTTTGCCGTCGCAATCCGAGAGGTGCACATGCGCGATGCGTCCCTTCAGCTTCAAAATATCTTCGGCCGAATCGCCCGTCAGCGCCACATGCGAGATATCCACATTGGCGCGCGCCGCGGGATGATTTACGTCTTCCAAAAACTGCTTCATCCGCTCGATTGTATTCACAATCGACATCTGAAATGGCTCTAGCTCGATCGCCAGCTCCAATCCCAACCCGGCCGCGTATTCAGCGAGTTCGCGCACGTGTTCCACCGCCCAACCCCACTGCTCCGCCGGCGTAATCACTTCCTGTTCCCAGATATATTCGCCCAATACCAGCAGCAGGTTTCTGCCTTCCAGCTCATAGCAAAAATCGAGATAATGTTTGGCGCGCTCCACGTGAAAACGTCGCACCGGCTTGTTGAAATCCGCGATACCGAGCGCGCAACACACCGTCGAGACAACCGGAAGCTTCGAAGCCACGCAGGTCTCGCGAATCAGCCGCCGCTCTTGCGGCGAGATCTCCATTGGATCGGCGAAGATGTCGATCGTATCGAATCCGATCTCTTTCGTCAGTTGGATTCCGCGCGCTGTATCCACCACAGTGCCCAGCCAGGCGGAACTAATCAGGCCGAGTTTCAAACTTGCCGCCTCCCGCCACCGCTTTTTTTCATTGACTTGCTGAAACCCGCAGAGATAATATCATAAACATTCATGAAATTGAGACGAGCAGTTCATCACGAGCTTGCCAGTCAGCTCGCATGATGGACCTCGATTTCCATACCGCGCCCTCTGAGCCTCCTGCCCATACCGATTTCGGAATCGGCGCTGTCGGCGCAGGCTTCATCATGCGCGATGTACAACTCAAAGCTTACGCCGACGCCGGTTACAACGTCGCGGCCATCACTTCCCGCACGCCGGAAATCGCTCATGAAGTCGCCGATCTGCGCAGCATCCCGCGCGTCTACGACACCTTGACCGAAATGCTCGGCGATCCGGCGATCGAGATTCTCGACATCGCCGTGCCTCCCGATCAGCAACTTGACATCGTGCGCCAGGCCGTTCGCCACGGCAAGCATCTCAAGGGTCTGCTGGCGCAAAAGCCGCTGGCCGTGAACTATGCCGACGCGGTCGAGATCGTGCGCCTTTGTGAGGAGCGCCATCTCGCGCTCGCCGTAAACCAGAACATGCGCTATGACCAGTCCATCCAGGCGCTCAAAAACTTGCTGGATCGCGGAACCCTTGGCTCGCCGGTTTTGGCGACCATCGAGATGCGCGCCGTCCCGCATTGGCAGAGTTGGCTACGCGGATACGGCCGCCTGACGCTGCTCAACATGAGCATTCATCACCTGGATAGCTTCCGCTACCTGTTCGGCGATCCCGAGTCCATCTTCGTCAGCGCGCGAAAAGATCCGCGCACCGAATTCCCGCATCAGGACGGCATCTGTCTCTACATTCTCGAATACGCCAACGGGCTGCGCGCCTCCGCCTGGGATGACGTGTGGGCTGGCCCGCGCAATGCGAAAGACGATCTCAACCCGTACATCAAATGGCGCGTCGAAGGCACCGACGGCTTGGCCGAAGGCACTCTCGGATGGCCGCAGTATCCAAATCGAAATCCCAGCACTTTGACCTTCACCACTCTTGCCGAACCCGGCGTTTGGGTTACGCCCCGCTGGCGCGAAGTGTGGTTCCCGGATGCGTTCCAAGGTCCCATGGCCGATCTCATGCACGCCATCGCCACTGGAACTCAGCCCTCGACCAATGGCGCGGACAATCTCGGCACCATGGCGCTCATCGAGGCCGGCTACCGCTCCATCAACGAGCACCGTCCCGTTGCTGTGGCTGAGATTTTGAATCACCACACAACCGCATCGCCAACCCGGTAGATCATGCGCCGCCGTTCCTCCGCGCCCACGATGAAGGACATCGCGACGCGCGCGAACGTCTCAATCGGCACCGTGTCACGCGTTCTGAACCGGCATCAGGACGTCGACGAAGAGTTGCGCACGCGTGTCGAATCGGTGGTTCGCAAGCTTGGATATCGGCTGAATTCGCGGACCCGCAGCGCCGTGCATTCCAAATCGCGCATCCTCGGATTGATTCTCTGCAACGATTTCGGCCTCAGCTCCGCGCAATCCCTGCTGCTTCTCGGGGTCGAAGAATATTGCGCCCGCGCCGGTTACTATCTCCTGTTCGCCCGGCATCAGTTCCCGGCGGACACCAATGGCACGGCATTTTCTTTGCCGGCGGCAATTGAGACGCCGGGTCTTGCCGACTGCATCATCCTGATTGGAGCGATTCAGCCGAATGTCCTGGCCGCCTTTGACCGCCAAGGATTGAACTACGTCCTGCTTGAAAATCACCTTGCCGATCGAGGAGAGCAGACTCCGCGGCGCAGCACTGTTCGCTACAGCGATGACCTGGGTTGCCACGAAGCCATCCGTTATCTTGCGCAGCTGGGGCACACAAACATCTGGTACATCGGCGACGCCTCGCGTCCCTGGCATCGCAATCGCTACCGCGGCTACGCCCGCGCCATGGCCGAGCTTTCGCTCGAGCCGCACGTCCATACCATCGCGCTCTCGGATGACGAATTTGAAAACGGACAGGCTGCAATTTCTCACATTCTGGACGAGCAATGGCCCGTCACCGCGATTCTGGCCGCTTCCGATGAGCTTGCCTTCGGAGCCCGCGAAGGCCTGCGTCAACATCGCCGCGATGTTCCGAAAGATGTTAGCCTGATCGGTTTCGAGCACCAGTTGGGGCATTCGCGAGGCTCGAACCTGACCAGCGTCTGCGTTGATATGGTCGAAGTCGGGCGCCAACTCGCCAGGCTGGCCATTGCGCAGATCGAATCACAAGAAAAACGGCCCCAGACGGCATCCGTCCCGACCGTGTTTATGAAGCGCAGCACCTGCCGTCCGCTGCGGAAAGAAGAGCACATGCTGCTCTAAAAAGCGGGTTTCATGAAACTTGATGAAATTTTCTCTTGACATCGGTACTCGTTTGGCATTAAACCTGAAACAAATCTTCTCGCGGGGTGAGGTCGTTTCGTTGAAGCTCTTGCCGGCTGTGTTGCTGCTGTTTGCGCTCGAAGTGTCTGCGGCGGGCGTTACGTACGATAGCGAACATGGACCCGGGCGCGGCAAATACATTGTGCTGGTCTCTGGCGACGACGCCGAGTACCACTCCGAAGAAGCACTCCCCGCCCTCGCAAAAATTCTGGCCGTCCGCCACGGGTTCAAATGTACGGTACTGTTCTCAATCAATCCTTCGACCGGCTATATCGATCCCCACGCCCAAAACATTCCGGGCCTGGAGGCTCTAGAACACGCCGATCTCCTCATCCTGTTCATCCGTTGGCGCGATCTGCCCGATGACCAGATGAAATATCTCGTCGATTACATCCAATCCGGCCGCCCAATCATCGCGATTCGCACCGGTACGCACCCCTTCTGGTTCAAGACCAGCAAGACCTATGAGCAGTGGTCGTGGAATAGCAAGATCCCCGGTTGGGTCGGCGGTTTCGGCCGAAAAGTTCTCGGTACTACCTGGGAAGAGCAGCTAGGTCACTACGGTCACCACGGAGTTCACGGCAAGGAAAGCACGCGCGCTTGGTTCGCGCCCGGCGCGGCGCACAGCCCCATCCTGCGCGGCATCAAAAACGGCGAAATTTGGGTGCCTACCGAAGATTATGAAGTCCTGCTGCCGCAACCGCCCACTTGTCATGCGCTGCTTGTGGGGCAGGAACTGACCGGCCTCAGCCCCAATGACCCGCCCGTTCCCGGCAAAGTCAACGACCCCATGATTCCAGTCGCCTGGACCAACGCGTACACGCCGCAACCGGGTAAAACGGCGCGCGTTTTCGCCTCCACCATGGGCGCCGCCGATGACCTGCTGAACGACGCCTTGCGCCGGCTGTTCGTGAACGCCACTTACTGGGCCGTCGGCCTGGAAAAAAAGATTCCTCGAGAAGCGGATGTCGCCTTTGTGGGCGAGTATCATCCCCACTCGTTCCTGTCCGAAACATTCACGCCGGGGGTGAAGCCCTCGGATCTCGCACTCCAACCCACGTCCGATTCAAGGAGATAACGTGCATTTACTCAAATCAAGACTCATCGAAGCAGCTCTATTGATGGCAATGGCCGTGCTGCTCGTATCTCAGAGTGGTGTTGCTCAGACATTTTCCGCCTCCATTTCGGGTGTTGTCACCGATCCTAGCGGCGCCCGTGTGAGCAACGCGGCCATTCACCTAAAAAATATGGGCACCAACGATACTCGAGACACTGTCTCCGGGGACGATGGGATTTATAAATTTGATAACTTACTGCCCGGCACATACGAGATAACTGCGGAGGCCAAGGGTTTCAAGAGCTACGTGCAGTCGAACATGATCCTGCGCGCGAATATCGCCGCAACAGTAAATGTTCCCCTCGAGGTTGGTGCCACCCAGCAGCAAGTCGAAGTATCCAGCGAAGCTGTGCTGCTTGATACGCAAACAGCGACCAACTCCGTGACAATGGACCAGCATCTGATCGAGTCGTTGCCGAACAGCTACCGGAACCCGCTCAATTTCGTCTTCGCCATTGCGGGCACGACGGAAGCGCAGGCCGGTTTGACATCGCGTTCCATCAACTTGGATCAATACGGCAGCGCGTTCGGCCTGAACGGAGGACGGACCGGCAACGAGCAGATACTGATCGACGGTGCGCCTTCGACCGCGGTCGATTGGGGCGGTCTTCTGGTTGCTCCTGTCAATGATTCCGTGCAAGAGCAACAGGTCTCAACCAACATATACGATGCGCAATATGAGAAGTCAGCCGCGGGCGTCGTTACTCTGATCACCAGGAGCGGAACGAATTCGTTCCACGGCGAGGCTTACGATTATCTCCGGAACTCAATTCTCGATGCGAATACCTGGTCCAATGACCAGTCCGGAGCGCCCAAGGGCCTCTTCCAACGCAACCAGTTCGGCGGTAATCTCGGTGGCCCAATCCTCAAGCGCTGGAATCTCTTTTTCTTCGGCGCGTATGAGGGTCTGCGGCAGCCGGAGACCGACTCAAGCGGGCAGCTCACTGTGCCGACCGCAGCCGAAAAGACTGGCGATTTCTCGCATACGTACAATCCCGATGGGACGCTCGACGTAATCTACAACCCCTTCTCAACGACTCTCGTTACAGACCCAGAAGGAAATACTTACTATACGCGCGCTCCGTTTCCGGGCAACAAAATCCCCGCACAATTTATTAACCCGGTTGGGCAAAAGATCGCAAATCTTTATCCCAATCCCAACCTTCCCAGCCAAGCTGTTAATGACCTGAACAATTACTACGCGCAAGGTAAAGGCCTCACCCAGAACGATAAATTCGACTGGCGCGTCGATTGGGATCAGAGCCCCACGCACCGAATTTTCGTTCGTATGTCCGATCGCGTTCGTCAGCTCGATACGCCCGCCTGCTTCTTCTGTAACGGCGCAGATAACAACGCCAATAACTCTGACCACGGATTTCAGGTTGTTGTAAACGACACCATAACACCGAATCCGCACTGGGTAATCGATTCGTACGTTGCGGTTGGCCGCTGGTTCGAATCGCAGACGGCCATCGGCTATGGTACAGACGCCAGCGCGATCGGATTATCGCCGAGTTTGTTCCAAGCGCCTTTGCTGCCGGTCGTCAATGCGGATTTGTACGATACGCTCGGAAGCACTTACTCCAGCTTTAACCGTTATGTCCGCACCAGTGACACCGCCTTGATGAACCTGACGAAAGAGTTCAACAGGCATAGCGTCAAGTTCGGCGCCAATTACGATGTCGCGTTAATGAACAACATCCAGGAATCGCCGGCCGGTTTCGATTTCAGTAGGTCGATGACCGCCTGCGATCCAGGGCCGGATAGCGGGCCTTGCCAGGCTCCTTTGAGTTCCGATATCAGCGGCAATTCGATTGCCTCGATGCTGCTCGGTGTCGGAAACGGGTCCACCAGCATTCAGATGGATCCCGCCATGAGTTTGCATACGTACGGCGCCTACGTTCAAGATCAATGGAGGGTCAATGACCGGCTCACATGGAATTTCGGATTGCGGTACGAAAATCAGAGACCTGCGACGGAACGTTATAACCGCTTAGCATATTTTGATACCACCGCAGTTAACCCGATCAGTTCACAGGTCGGCTACACTGTGCCCGGCGAGTTCCAATATGCGAGCGCAAACAACCGGTACGCATGGGCCCCCGACAACGCAAACTTCGGTCCCCGAATGGGCCTCGCATATAAAATTACAGATAAGTTAGTTGCACGGGCGGGTGCGGGTATATTCTACGCCCCGGCTTCCGCCATGATCAGCTATGACAGCCCTGGCCAGTTTCTTGGCTATACATCCACGACTAACTGGGTTGGCACACTGAATAGCAATGGATATGTTCCGTCAAACCTGGTCAGCAATCCCTTTCCAGGCGGTATCAACCAACCTGTCGGAAAAACGCAAGATGGACTTACTCAGGTCGGTTATGGCGCCAGCCAGATCTGGCCCAAAGGTTCTCACCCCATCGGCACCGAGTACCAATGGAGCTTTGACCTTCAATATCAGCTCAGCAATCACTCGGTCGTTGAAGCAGGCTATACCGGCGTCCGTGGGCGCAAGCTGATGTACGGAAATCCGAACATCAATGCCGACCAGCTTCCAACTCAGGATCTTGCGCTTGGAACTCAGCTTGATAACCTTGTACCGAACCCGTTCTATGGCGTTATTGACCCGAACGCTCCCCTGGGCGGTCAAACCGTCGCGTATAACCAGTTGCTGCGACCATTCCCGGAATATACGGATCTTGAATATACTCGTTCGCTGCCGGGTGCGCGCTCCCAATATGATGCCCTCAACTTGAAATATACGCACGCATTCAGCAACGGCCTCAGCCTCATCACCACCTATGTATGGTCGAAAGCGCTCGACAATGGGTCGGATGACTTCATCGGTTGGGCGCTCGGCAATATGTGGCGCGATTCCTATAACACAAAGTTGGATTACGATATCAGCGCGCATGACGTGCCGCAAAGCTTCGCCACAGCCTTCGTGTATGCGCTGCCTTACGGGCACGGCAGGACATTTGGCGGCAGTTCGCCCTGGATCGTTAACGAGGTTTTGGGAGGTTGGGAGCTTTCGGGAGTTGTCCGGTTAGCTAGCGGCCTGCCTTTAAACCCAGTTCAATATTCCTATAACCCGCTCGGGCCGTACGGCTTCCCCGGTAACGGCTTGCCTGACGTGATCGGGAACCCGAAACCGGCCAACCAGAACGCGAATGATTGGATCAATCCAGCCGCCTTCATCGCGCCGCCTCCATATACGTATGGCAATGAGCCCGGACGCATGACCCAGCTTCGCGAAGCGGCCACGAAGAACCTCGACTTGTCTATCGCTAAGTACTTTGGGCCGGAGCGGTTCAGAGCGCAGTTACGAGGCGAGTTCCTCAACGTGTTCAATCATCCCATCTATGGCGGCGAGTTTTATGGCGGGACCGGGAGTAACATTGGGAACTGCATCGATTGCGGCAACTTGGGAATCGTTTATGGAACGCGAAACGACCCGCGGAATATTCAAGTCAGCCTGAAGGTTACCTTCTGATCTCGATTACTCGCTCGTCAGCAACTCTTGAACTATCGCGCCTAACACCATAAACTCGTCGAGATCCGACGGTTTTCGGAAGTAGCGTGTGGCGCCCAACGCCGCCACGCGCTCTCGATCCGCGGGCGAATCGGACGAAGTGAAAATGATCACTGGAACCTCGCAACAGCTTCGGCTCCGCTTCGTCTCGCGCAAGACTTCGTCCCCTTCGCGCTTTGGCAAATTCATATCGAGCAGCAGCAAGTCCGGGCAAGGCGCCGATTCTTGCTGGTCGCATTGCCGGATAAAATCGATTGCCTTGTCGCCGTCTTCCACATGGTGCAGTTCATATGCGATCCCGCGCGCATCGAGCGCTTCACGGACCAGGAAAACGTCCGGCTTATTGTCTTCAACCACTAGGATCGAGAATTTCTTCCCGTTCGATTTCTGCATTATGCGGCATTCCGCGGACAGGTGAAGAAGAATTTCGATCCCGCGCCCGGCTTCGATTCCACCCAAATACGCCCGCCATAGCGTTGCACAACCTTCTGACAGATGGCGAGACCGATCCCAGTCCCGGCATATTGGTCTTGCGTATGCAGCCGCTTGAATAGTCCGAAAATCTTTTGCTGGTACTGCTGCTCGATGCCGATGCCGTTGTCTTCGACGCAGAAGACCCACTCCTGACCCGCGCGTCGAGCGGACACATGGATCGTCGGAGGCTCGTCGCTGCGATACTTAATCGCATTTCCGATCAGGTTTAGAAACAACTGCCGCACATGGACTTCATTCATCGGAACCACCGGAAGATTGTCGGACCCAATCGAGGCTCCGGTGTTCGTAATCGTTGCCTGAAGACTCGAAAGAACTTCCTCCAGCACAAGCTTGGTATCGGTATGCCTGGCTTGGTGCTCGATTGTGTTCGAGGCCTGCGTGTAATCGAGAAGATCGGCCAGCAGCATTTCCATATGAGACGCGCTGTTGACTGCGAAGTCGATGAATTGGTCAGCGTCCGCATCCAGCTTTCCGCTATATCTTTGGCTCAGCAATTGGCTGTAAATCTTCACGTTGCGTAGCGGCTCCTGCAAATCGTGCGAAGCGGCAAACGCGAACTGCTGCAGCTCTTCGTTCGTTCGCTCCAGCTCCCTCCGCCCCAGTTCCGCGGCCGTTTCGTCTTTCCTCCGCTGCGTGATATCGCGAAAAATAAGCACCACGCCTGCAACTGAGTTTTCTTGATCGCGAATGGGCGCAGCGCTGTCGTCGATAGGCATCTCCCGCCCATCGCGCGCCACCAGAAGCGTATGATTCGCAAGCCCGGAAATCGTCCCCTCACGCAGAACTTTGGCCACGGGGTTCTCGCAGCTTGCTCTCGTTTCTTCATTGAAAATGACGAAAACTTCCGATAACGGTTTCCCTGCCGCTTCCGCGCTGCTCCATCCGGTCAAAGATTCCGCAACACTGTTCATGAAGCTGACGCGGCCGGAAGCGTCGGTTGCGATCACCGCGTCCCCGATGCTCGCGAGAGTCGTCTCGAACCAGTTCCGGGCGCGTTGCAGCTCTGCCGTCCTCTGTTCCACCTTTCTCTCTAACTCATCGTTTGCGTTCCGCAGCACTTCCTCTACGCGACGGCGGCTGTTCGCGACAAGTGCCACCAGGATCGAAAAAAGAAGCAAGAGAATAAGCCCGATCGGGTCGAAAGGAATTGGAATGAACGTCGCGCCGCCCGTCTTGCACAGCGTGATCGCTGGTACCGTGATGAGGCTCGTCAGAATGCCGCCACAAATGCCCGCCCACCACGCCGCGATAGACACTGCCGTCAGAAAGGAAAGGCTGATAATCGGATCAAGACGTGGGTGCGATCGTAGCGCCAGCGCGATCACGGCGGGAGGCGCCAGAAAACTAATCGAAACGGCGCAGCGGAAGAGAACGTTCCGCCATTCGGAGCCGTTTGCGCGTCTGGCGACGCGAGTTCCGGCAATCATGCAGCTTTAGATTTACTCGCGAAGTTGTGATGCAATGGACATATTTTACTCCCTTGATGCGGTTCGCTAACCTACTGAACATGCCATCCAACTTGCGGTTTCCCGGCGTTTCCCGATGACCATGAGCCGCCGCGAATTCTCCGCTTCGCTGGCTGCAGGCGCGCTTCTGCCGCGCGCGGAAAAACCGGCAACGTATGTAGTCATCGGTGCTGGCGTCTTTGGCGCCTGGACAGCGTGGCATCTGCTGAATGCCGGCCATCGCGTCTCCCTCATCGACCAGTACGGCCCAGCCAGCAGTCGCGCCAGTTCCGGTGGAGAATCGCGCATCATCCGCTGCAGTTATGGTCCCGATGAAGTCTATACTCGCAGCGCGAAGCGCTCGCTCGCGCTTTGGTCCGCTTTCTTTGCGCAAACCGGCCGCACCTTCCTCGAGCGCATCGGCGTCCTCTGGATGGCTCAGCCCGGCAATGTGTACGTCGAGCAGAGCCGGCAGACGCTCCGCAAATTCGACGTGCCGTTTCGCGATCTCTCGTCAGCAGATCTGGCTCGCGAATATCCGCAGATCCATTTGGACCGCTCCGCGATCGCGATCTTCGAACCCGAAAGCGGCGCGCTCATGGCCCGCCAGTCCGTGCATGCCGTAGTTGCCGATTTTATTCGCCGCGGTGGCGCATACCGCCGCGTCGCGATTCGCCAGCCAGAAGGGAAGGGAATTCTGCGCGCCATTTCCACAAGCACGGGCGAATCCGTCTCGGCCGACAGCTTCGTTTTCGCCTGCGGTCCCTGGCTCGGCAAGGTCTTTCCGGCTCTGCTTCGAGATCGCATCTTCGTCACGCGCCAGCAAGTGATGTTCTTCGGCACTTTGCCCGGCGACTCGCGTTTCTCCCCGCCGCAAATGCCGGTCTGGATCGATTTCAGCGACGATCGCGGCATGTACGGCTTCCCCGATCTCGAAACCCGCGGATTTAAAGTCGCCTTCGACAAGCACGGTCCGGAATTGGATCCCGACACCGCAAACCGTTTCGCGACTCCCGATAAAATTGCAGCCGCTCGCGCCTATGTGGCCGATCGGTTTCCTGCGCTCGCCAATTCGCCCATCGTCGATTCGCGTGTCTGCCAATACGAAAACACGTCGAACGGCGATTTCTTGATCGATCGCCATCCTGAGTTTGAAAATGTTTGGATTTGCGGCGGCGGCTCCGGCCACGGCTTCAAACACGGCCCGTTTGTGGGCGAATATACCGCTGCGCGTCTCATAAATGCAGCAGAGCCCGCAATCGAGCCCCGCTTCTCTCTTACCTCTAAGAGCACGCAACAGCACCGGGCAGTGTTTTAACTTCCCGCTGCGACTCTTCGGACGCTGGCTCGCGCCATATCGCTCAACCCGTGCTCGTCCGGGTTTACGATCTCGATTTTCCCCTTGTAGTACGCGCCCTCTTCGATCACAATCCCTGGAGTGCGGCAGTCTCCAATCAGTCGGCCGCCCTTGCGCACCGTGATCTTCTTCGATGCATCCAAATCTCCCGAAAGCGTGCCGATGATTTCGATTTCCCGGGCCCGCGCGTCGGCCATTACCTTCGCCGTTTGCCCGACCGTCAGCCGCGCGCCCGGAAGATCGAGCGTCCCGTTCACCTCGCCTTCAATGTGCAGGCTCTCTTTGCTTGTGATGTGCCCGCGCACGACCATCGCTTTCCCGATCACCGTCAAATTTGACACGTTGAGCACGCCCTCCGGTCCGGCATCTGTACTGGCGCCCGCCGGCGTGTTCTCGAAGGGTTTCGTTGCTTTCCGGTCAGTCCACATAACTTCTCTATTATTAACCGGAAGCCGCGTCCGCCGCTGCGCGGGTACAGTGTGTACCTGCTGTACCCGCGCGAACCGGTTAAACAGCCGTTTCAAAATTGAAAGTGCAATCCGAACTGCATCTGCCGCATGGTAAGCCCCGGCAGCAGCGACGTGATCTGGCCCACTCCGGCTTCGTCGATCGTGCTGGCCGGGTTCGCCAGGTTGACTTGGTTGAAAACGTTGAATGCGTCGGCTCGCAGTTCGAGCGACCGCTTCTCGCCGCCCAATAAATTCTTGGCCAGTGAAACGTTCGAAACTGATAATCCGGGACCGCGCAAAGAATTGCGTCCCGCCGTGCCTTGGCGATATGGCTGCTGTGGCTCACTGAACGCCGCAGGGTTGAACCATTCCCCAGCGCTCGGGTTCGGCACAGACCAGTTGCCAACCACGTCGGCGCGCACTTGCGCTAAATCCGGATCGTTGAGTAGCGGAGCATTCGACACCGTTGGCGTGAACGGCTCACCGCTTGCAAACGTATGCACCCCGCTCAAGCGCCAGCCCCCGGCGATCAAGTCCGCAACTCTGCTTCCGCCGAGCTTCCAATGTTGATTACGGCCAAACGGCAGGTACCAGTCGTACTGGAGCGTCAGCGTATGCGTTCGATCCCAGGATGCGGGACCGTAATCGCTGCGCACATCGTAGCTATTGGAAGGCACGCCGCCGCCCTCCGTGTCCGTGAGAGCCTTCGAGTAAGTGTAAGTCAGTAGAAAATCAAGCCCACGGGAAAACTGCTTATGTAACTTCGTCTGCAGCGCATTATAGTTCGAGTTGTCGCAATTGCAATATTGATAAAGGCCTTGACTTAGCCCATACAAGTTGTAAAATGGCCTGCCGCGAGTTCACATCTCCCGGTCCGAGCATCGCCTGATTTGCGTTCAGGGTCTCAAAAAGATGCCGCCCCACGTTGCCAACGTACCCCACTTCGAACGCCATGGTGTTTGTAAGCTGATGCTGGATGGTGAAATTCCAGAAATCCACATTCGGAATGCGATACGAATTCAGCGGTGACAAAAAGTAATTGATGCCAAGGCCGGGCGGCAAAGGATAAGTGCCGCTTGAGCTTACTGGAGGCTGTGGCGGAGCCGGAGGTCCATTGACTAAGTTAAATACCGGCACATAGATATTTGATTGATTTACTACCTGAGGATTCACAATCGGCGGATTGTAATCTGCGCCTTGTCCAAAAACCGCGCCCAGGCCGCCGGGATTGAAGCTCCGCCCGTAGCCCGTTCGAATTACGGTCTTTTCCGTCGCTTGGTATGCGATGCCAACACGCGGGGCAAAGCCCAGATTGTATGACTTGACCCCTAGATTGATTGGAACTTGCCCGACACCCGCCACCAGAACGTCGCCGGTTGCCGGATCAAAGGTGCCCGCTCCGCCGGGTTTTGCGGCCGTTTGCGGCAGATAATCTTCCCACCGCAGCCCGATATTGACCGTCAGTTTCGAAGTGGCGCGCCACGAATCTTGCCCAAAAACAAACATGCGCGTTTCGCGCAATCCGGGGTAGTAGTCGTATGCGGTCGTGTAGCGGTCGAAGTTACTCGGCAGGCCAAGCAGATACGCACCCAGCGCAGAACCTGTCGACACCAGCCCTGCCGCGGCTGTATCCACGTCCGCGTTTCCGGTAACCCCGTCGGTGAATGTGATCTCGCCCGAACGATGTTCGTCGCTCGGAATCCGCTGTTGTTGCGATCTCCGCACGTCCACCCCGAACTTGATCGTGTGATCGCCCGAAATCTTAGTCCAGTTGTCGACCCACTGGAACTGATTCTCAGTCTCCTTTAAAGGGCAATTGCACTGATTGACGTTTAGACCGTATCCGAAATTAAAACCGCCATCGCCGTTGATATAAAGAGCAGGCAATCCGGTTGTCGATGCAGATCCTGTGTTCAGGCCCGGAAGTCCGGCGTCGGTTGCAGGCGTCGCACCCGCGTCATTCGGCTGCACGCGAATGCGATAGCGGTAAAACCCGAGCCGCGCATCGGTGACCAGCGTCGGACTGAACGTGTGATCGAAGCCGAGCGCTAAGCTCTGGTTCCGGTCGATCGAATCACCTGAAAAACTGAATGCTGTCGGCCCACCGCCGCTGTCGCCATAGGCCGCTGGTGAGTAATTGTTAAAGTCCGCGATCGTATAGCGCCCGAAAATGTGAGTCTTGTCGGTCCAGTCGTAATCGATGCGCCCGTCGTATTGATCCGTGTCGAACCTCTGCACGCCGTAACTCACGAAATTATTTGCAATCCCGGTGCCCGCGTTAGGCGACGGAACCAGGCTCAGCAGCTTGAGCATCGGGCGGAAAGATCGGCAGCCGGAATGACGTTGATCGCTCCATTCGTGGAATACACCTCGCGGCCTGCTCCGGTCAACGGGTTCCCCGTATACGGATCGAAGACCATCCCCGCTTGCGCAGGCACGCTGGCGCCTTCCGTCGTGGTGACCATCTGCGGCGTTCCGCATGGCGTTCCTGAAACCGTGCCGTCGGAGCAGATGTAATCTCCGAGTTGCGCGCTTAAGTCGCCGCCGCGTTCCGCCGCCGTTGGCACGGTCGTCACCAGGGATCCGCCAGTTCGCCGTCGCGTGCCCTGGTAATCGAAAAATCCAAAAAGCTTGTTGTGCAGAATGGGGAACCCAACCGAGCCCCCGAATTGATTCCACCGAACCGCCGGGTTAATCCCGGTAAACGGATTCGTCGCGTTCGTGAGGTTGTTTTGTAGAAACTCGAACAGTGACCCGTGCCATTGATTCGTCCCGGCTTTGGTGGTCGCCTCCACCAAAGCACCCGACGCGGCGCCGAACTCTGCTTCGTAGTTGCTGGTGCTGACTTTGAATTCCTGCAGTGAATCGATATTTGGATTAATTACCGCGATGCCCAGAATGGCGCTGTCGTTCTCCGTGCCGTCCAAAGTGTATCCATTGGCCGTAAAGAACTGCCCGTTGACGTTCGCTTGAATCCCTTGCTGCGGATTTTCGGCCGCCGAGTGCTGCCAGGTATTCAGTTGGGTTCCAGGAATCTCCAGCAGCAGATTCGTCACGTTTCGGTTGAGCACCGGAAGCTGTTCCACTTGCCTGCCGGTCAACGTAGTCGAAATCTCCGCACGATCGGTGGTCAGAATTGGCGTCACATCCGTCACCTGTACGCTGGTCTGAACGTTGGCCGGCCGCAGCGTCACGTCGAGCCTCGTGGTTGCATCCACGTCTACCGTCGCATTGGCCGTGAACACGCCGAACCCCGGACCCTCGACTCGCACCTGATAATGCCCGGCCAGCAAGTGAGTCTGCGAATAATTCCCGTCGTTGCTGCTGGTCGTGGTGTAGACTGTCCCTCGCTCCAGATCCGTAATCGTGATCTTCGCGCCACCAAAAACAGCCCCCGACGCGTCTTGCACCGTACCCGCGATGTTGCCCGAAACCGCTTGCGCCGCTATCTGCAGCGCGAAAAGCACTGCGAATGAAAACGCTAAAAATGTGCGATAAACTACTCCCGCCATAAGACCTCCTATACCCTGATGCCGATAGGTTATAGAGGAACTTGGCGGGAGTCAAGACTTATCGCTGCAACGGTTTTAGCCTGACTATTTATTGAGGAAGTGCTCCGCCGTTCAACTGCACACGCAGATCGATGGAACCGAGTTGAACCCCGCCGGCATCGGCCCGGACGCTCACCGTTTTCCAGCTTTCCACCCGCTCCTCAGGCGTTTTCAGTTCGAAGTGCAGCGGATAAGTCCCGTGAGGCGGAACGGTCACCTGCCCCGGCAGTTTTCGGACCGTAGTCCAGCCCGCAGGCACGTCGACTGCAAGATTGACAGTCAGTGCCTCGCGGGTTGGATTTTTGATCAACAGAGGCACCCATAAGAAACTGGCGAAGTTGACCTCGACCTCGGGCGGAATCAGGTTCGCCAGGTGATTCAGGTCGTGGGCAGGCCAGAAATTGCGATAGAAATGCCATGACCCGCCTAGCTCCAGCGTGGGCGCCGTCGGTTCGTGTGGATTAAACACCGGCGCGGGATGGTATGGGATCGCTTCCTGAGTGACGCCTGCAAAAACATCCGCAGTCGCCGCCGAGGGGACGTACGATTTCCCCAAAATCATCTTTACGGGCTGTTCAAAGTAGTGCAGATCCTTGCTCTGAAGCGCTTTCCGCGCCATCTGCCCCGTGTCGTCCTGGGTCAAATGAAAGGCGCATTCTTCCGCCGCGAGCCGCGCATACGGGACATGCTTCGAAGGCGAGACATCTGTTGCTGAATAGCTCGGCCCCTGGCCCTTCATGAAATCCGTGTTCGAGGCGTCGCTGAAGTAATAGATTTTTTGCGCCTGCCACGGATGCAAGCCCTCCGTGAAGTTGTCGATGTCGAACCGGTCGCGCGGGGGTGTAACCTGCTCGGGAAAGTCGACCGGATCGGCGGCCATGTCGAACGCTTCGGTGGCCAGGACGCCCGCGGCTTGGTGATCGCCGTGATTTTCTCCTGCAACATAGTCCGGCAGCCAGGTCGCAATCACCTCTGGCCGGGTTAATCGCACGATCCGCACCACCCGTCCGAGAGAATCTCCATGATTCCAGGTCTCGAGCGAATGCAACACGCTCTGCCCGGCCGTGTCCAGACCATTCAGAAACCAGACGTTCATAACGCCAAAGTGCTCCAGAGCCTTTCGCGCCTCGATTTCACGCTCGGCGGCCAGTGCTGCCGCCTGTTCCTGCCCCTCCGCGTTGCCGCCTGAGTTGCCTCGGGTGCCAAACACCACCGCAACCCGCTTGTGCTCATCGAAAATCGCGCGCGCCAGGTAGGCCCCAATTTCCGTTTCATCGTCCGGATGAGCAACCACAACCAGCAGGTCCGCCTTATAGCGATCGTCCGGTTTTGGATTTCCCTGCCGCGCGAGCATAAGTGACGAAGAGAGAAGAAGAGTCGAAAGGTACTTCCGTAACGGATTCATAGATAATTATTTAAAGGTGCATCGATTATACCGATATAATTGAAAACACCCGATTTGCGGAGTGTGTAGGTCGAGGTTGAAATTAATGTATGATAACAACCGACCTTAGTGCTAGTACCTTCTTGCCGTGACAGGTCAGGTTTTTCTGATACCATCTTAACTTCCGTTAACATCTATGTCTTCTGCCCATACACCGCGCACCGAGCATCTGTCCGATCTGATTTACAGTCAGGTTAACTTTGGCCTCGCTTACATTGAGGAAGCCCGCACTGCGTACGAGGAAGGCCGCTTCGAATATGGCGACTTGGCTCGCCAGATCGCGCTGAACGCCTATTCGACCGCTAACCGGTTTGTGGGCCGCTTGCCTCAGCCCCGGGAGCCGCAAGTCTTAGAGAAAGTATCGAATTTCAAGCAGGAGCTCGATCTTCTGGTCGAAATTCCGATTGCCGTTCCCTCCGTCGCCTGATCGCTGACTCTGGCCGCGAAGGCTATCGCTTCGTATCCTTTGTATCCCTTGTGTTCTTCTTTTCCTCCCGTGCCGGAGGAGCTTTTTGCTGCGGGGCAGGACGGGCCGTTTGGGTTCGTTCCGCGGGATGCGCCGGTGCAGTCGGAGCACTCCGCGCAGCGGGATGTGCCGGTGCTGCCTGTGGTGTTCGAGCCGCCGGCTGTGGTCTGGCTTCGTTTCGTTCGGCAGGACGATTCGGTGGAGCGCCGTGAGCTGCCGGCTGAGGCTCATTTCGTTCGGCCGGACGCGCCGGTGCAGGCTGAGGCGTTCGAGCAGCGGGCTGCGGTCTGGCTTCGTTTCGTTCCGCAGGGCGATTCGGCGCAGTGCCGTGCGCTGCAGGCTGAGGCTCATTTCGTTCGGCCGGACGCGCCGGTGCAGGCTCAGGCGTCCGAGCGGCCGGTTGCGGTCTGGCTTCGTTTCGTTCCGCGGGGCGATTCGGCGCAGCGCCGTGCGCTGCAGGCTGAGGCTCATTTCGTTCGGCCGGACGCGCCGGTGCAGGCTGAGGCGTCCGAGCGGCCGGTTCCGGTCTAGCTGCGTTTCGTTCGGCAGGACGGCCCGGCGCGGCGGCGGTCACGTGTCCGGGTTGGGGAACCGTTCCGGGACGCGCGGCGACGACCGGATTGCCAACTTTTGCTCCCGGATGAACGGCTACGGGTCTCGCCGCCGCTGGCGCCCTCGCTACCCGGACGGCTGGTGCAGCCTGTGCGGGATGAACCGCTTGGCGCAATGCCGCGTGGTTGAGCGGTTGACCGTTAGTGGCATGTTGTTGAAGATACTGTTGCCTGGCCGCGAATGACGCAGGAGCCGCCGGCGGTTTAGCACGTGCCGTTACCTGCCGTTGCGTTACCTGAGCTGGCGGATGCGGGGCGGACCGGCCGATAGTCGGAGCCACCGATTGCCTCGTCGGGGCTACCGGCGGGGCCATGACGCGCGCCTGTTGAATACGGGCTACATCGGCCGCCGGAACCGGTCTCGCGGCTTCACGGACGGGCCGGCCGCTTGCAAACGCCGCCTGCGGCATCGACATCACCGCATTCGGCGCTCTCGCGTTGACAAATTGCTGGTTGTAAACCGTGTGGTTCACGTATACAGTGTTGTATACGTTCGTGATGTTCACGTTCACGATACGAGTGTTGTAAGTATTGACATCGCTAAAGTAACGTTGGCTGCAGGTGTAGGGCGGCGTGTACACTTCGCCATAGCCCAGCGGCACCCATCCAAGCGCAGGTCCACCGCCTCCGATGCCAATGGACACGCCCCAATGAGCGCCGCCGAACCAGGCGACCAGCGCGGGCGCATAGTACGGCCGAGAACCTCCCACCCGCGGACCGGGTGACCAGCCCCAACGCCCGCTTGCGAAAACCCAACGGCCATAGTGGAACGGAGCGAAACCCCAGCTCTGATCGTCCACCCACGTCCAACCCCACGGATCAATCCAGGCCCAGTGGCCGTTATGGTAAGGAGCCCAGCCCGAATCTACTTGGCGGGGATACCAAACCGGTCCGTAATCGGAGCTCTGTTGCCAGTCGCCATTGTCATCCAAATCCTCGTAGCCAATGACAGTCGGCGCAACGTACTGTGCCGCTTGCAAATGCGCCTCGCGCTGGTCACGCTGCGCGGCCCAGTTGTCGAAATCGTCAGGCGCGGGCGCAGCTTCCACGTCATACGCCAACTGGTCGGTTCCCGAGATATTCGCGCTTTCGTTTTCGTCGAGCAGGAAGGATTGCCCGCCGCCAGTTACCTGCGCTTGTCCATTCCGCACGAGGATGAAACTCCATTGGCCGTTCGGGTCAACCCGGAAACGATACACGCCATTCTGCAGAAGCGTCACTGCGCCATTCGGCGTGTCCACTTCAAACACCTGATCGGACGTGAAGTTGCGAAGGCGCACATAAAAATCGCCTTCCGTCAGTTTAATCTGCGTCGTCTGGTCGTCCAGATTGAGGAATCCAAAGCTGGTCTGCGGACCCATGCGCAACACGGCAACATCCATGTGTAATTCCGCTTGCGCGCCGTCATCGGTATACAAGTAGTCGCCGATCGTGAACGGGCGATTCAGCGTGGCCGGAGCCCAATCGTCCAGGCCTGCAGGTTCCATTGAGACGTTGCCGTTTATGTAATTCAGGCGCGCAACGCGATCCGGCGGATCCTCCTGCGCCGAAAGCGAAAGACTGATAATCCCGAAAAGAACTGCCCCGAGCGCTATTCGCCGCGCTCCCTTCCCAAGTGCCTGCACCATTAGGGGTGCCTCCTGGCACATAGATGTATTACCTACTAGCGACGTTACGAGGGTGAGGTCTATTCGGCTGTTTCTAAATCGAAATTAATCGGCACTCAGTCGGTAAGGAACGCGGTGGTTTTCACGCCCGAGATTTCGAACGTCCTGCGGCAGCGCGGATTCTTGCACGCGGCCTTGTCGTCCATCAGGACCATGTAACTCGCTGCTTTGGCGAATTTCGCGCGATCGCGCTCGTCGGCGTTGCGCGGCAGCCGGTCTATCTTGCGCCGCACGATCCAACGCAGATCGTAGCTGTCCGAAGCCCTGCAGAAGGGACAGTTCAGCGAGACAGGCTTAGTCACTTGCGATTCGCGATAAAAGGCTCGTTCGTCCACTGGCGATTCACCGATTCGCAAACCGGAAATTCGAAACCGCGATCTCGTCATTCCCGGGAATATAGAATCCCACTTTTTCTTGCGTGAAATCACGGCCATTACTCGTGACGGAGCCAAGATCATCCCATCCGCCATCGGTCTTCTTCACGCGGGCATCGATCAGGTTGGGACGCACCGAAAGATCCACCTGCACCCATTCATTCGAATCCGCGCTGAAGGGCATGCGGGCGACTTCGATGGCCTTGCCGTTGCGAACCTCGTGAATAATGGCGTGCTTGCCGTCCAGCGTAAACAGAATGTAATTGCGGTCGTCCTGATACCCGGCGTACCACTGTAACTTGCTGTGCTTGAACAATCCGCCGATGTGACCTTGCGCGGCGAATGTATAATGCCCGGCAACCTTGGGCACGTGATAGGCGACAAATCCGCCGCCTTTCCGCACTTGCGAGCCTTCCATTTCCATTCCATACTTCTGAGCATTAGCGTCCTCAACCGGCGCGGGAACGGGGGCGGCAGGCGCATTTTCCGCGATCGCCTTTTCGAGCATGACATCGGGGCCGGACAGGACAACCGTATCGCCCATATGGAAAGACCTTTGAAACCGCTTCGGCAGAGCTTGTTCGCGGCGAAGCTCAATCGTGTGATCGCCCGGTCGAACATTTGAGATATTCGCATTGCCGTCAACGCCGATTACTGCCGCCAGATCCTTATCCACGTAGACCATGGTGCCTGGCAGCGCGCCGTTGATCGTGAGCGTGGCAATCTGCGGCACCGGATCGAGACGGAAATCGACCGGCGTTTCTTCGGCTTTCTTCACCGTAACCGTCTTTGGCGGAGGATCGATGAATCCCTGCTTATGCACGCGAATCGTATAATCGCCGACCTTCAAAGGAACCCGCACTTGGCCCCGATCCGTCTCCCGGCGATACAGCTTGTCGTCGATATAGACGGCGACGTTGTCCTGGCCCGTCATGACGACGAGCGTGCCGGCATTGGGATCGGACTTTACATACACCGTCAAAGCGGGAGCGGTGGTGTAAGTGAGAACAAATCGCTGCCGGTCCTTGCCTTGCGTGACCTCCAGATCGTGGTCCGCCGTGCCGAGGTCCTGCAACGTCAAGCCATCAGTTCCTACCTGGCCGGCCGGTTTGCCGTCGAGGCTTACTTCGGAATTGTCCGCGTTCGTAACCAGGTGCGCTTTGCCGTCCTCGGCGGACACGAGAACGGCCATGGCATTCGAAGCCGACGGGACACTGACGATGCGGGGCGCGGACTTTTCGGAGACATCGAAGGTGAAAGCTGCTTCTCCGCTACGGCCCACCACTTTAATCGAATGCTGCCCCGGCTGTAGATCATCCAACACCAACTCGCCGTCTTTTAAATCCTGCGGCTCGCCTGAATCGATTTCGACCGTTCCCGGAACCAGATCCGTATAGAGCCGAAGAGTTGGTTTGGTCGAAGCAGCCGTTACCGGAATCGTCTGCGCAGCCGAATTCGACGGATTCTTTTGCTGCGCCGCCTCTTGCGAAGGCGTTCCCGAGCCGGGGAAATTGATTTTGCGCGCCGCCTGCACAAGATATATAAATGTTGCGAACAGCAGGATCGCGAAAAAGAGGCCGATATAAGTCGCTCGCTGCCAGGTCTTCGCGTCCAAGGCCGGAACCTCAGGCGGAATTTCTGCGGCGTCCGGGTCTCTCTCGCGCTCGGAATGAGGTTTTACGGCGCGAGAAGATGGCTCTTCATCCAGCAGTGACGAAGCTTCACGCTCTCGCAACCCACGGGCGTGCTCGATGATTTCTTCGTGCAACTGTGCAATGAACAGTTGCATGTCGAAATCGTCTATGTATGTCCGGCGAAGTGTCTGGACCCGTTCGAAGCAGGCCCTCAGATGATCGAGCGAAGTCGATTTCCGCGCTTCGGACTGGATTTGTCTCAGCTCATCCAGCGCGGTATATGTGTGCTGCACGCGATCCACTGAACGAGAGCGCTCTCGAAGCGATTATAGCGACATCCGGCTGCTATCACGCGCGGTTCGAATAATTAAGCTCATAGAACTGCCGGTATTCGCCGCTCTTCACGTGCTCGACCCACTCGCGATTCTTGCGGTACCACTCGATGGTCTTCGCAAGACCGGTTTCGAAGTCCATTTGCGGCATCCAGCCCGTTTCTTCTGTCAACTTGCGATTAGTTAGCGCGTAACGCCGGTCGTGTCCCGGGCGGTCGGCCACCCGCTCAATCAACGATTCAGGCTTGTTCGTCGCTTTAAGAATCCGCCGCACCACTTCGAGGTTCGGCAAAGAGCAGTTGCCGCCGATATTGTAGATTTCTCCAGGTTTCCCTTGTTCCAAAACGGCGCGAATCGCCCGGCAATGATCTTCGACATACAACCAATCCCGCACCTGCTGCCCATCGCCGTATACCGGCAGCGGTTTGTTCTCGAGCGCGTTTGAGATCATCAGCGGAATGAGTTTCTCCGGAAACTGGTACGGTCCATAGTTGTTGGACGCGCGAGTAACGGAGACGTTCAGGTTATAGGTTGTGGAATAAGATAAGGCCAAAAGATCGGAACCGGCCTTGGACGCCGAATATGGGCTGCTCGCGCGCAAGGGATAAGTTTCGTCCGCTTCGTTCGGAGGCTCGATAGTTCCGTACACTTCGTCTGTCGAGATATGCACGAAACGCGCGGTCTTATTCCGCCGTGCGGCTTCGAGTAAGTTAAAGGTCCCGGTGAGATTCGTCGAAATCGCAGGCGCCGGAGAATGAATGCTCCGGTCTACGTGCGATTCCGCTGCAAAATGGATCACCGCATCCGGAGCTTCAGCCGCGAACACGTTTTCAATAATCTCGGAATCGCAAATATCCGCCTGAACAAATGCGTAGCGGGGGTGCTGGCTTACGGATTGAAGATTTTCGAGATTTCCTGCGTAGGTAAGCTTGTCCAGGTTGATAACTTTCTCGGCCCACTGTTTGCGAAGCGCCATGCGAATGAAGGCCGAGCCAATGAAACCCGCTCCACCGGTGACCAGCAGCTTCATTTGTGCTGCAGCTCCCAGTCGTAGGCGATAGCTGGTTCATCATAAGCGATGCGCCCTTCGTCTTTCGGGTTATAGGTGCGGTCTGTGATGTAGATCAGCATCGAAGGGTGTTCGCCGATGACTTTATAGCCATGAGCGACGCCCGGAGGAATTAATAACTGCCATGCCCGCAGCGCCCCCACATACAAAGTATTTTTCAACCCGAACGTACTGGAGCCAGGACGAAGGTCCACCAGCGCCACTTGCAGCAACCCGGCGGCCGGAACCCAGTAATCGGTTTGAAGTTTGTGGTAATGGAATGCTTTGATGATTCCGGGATAATTCAGTGCCGCGGAAACTTGCGTGCTTGCTTGGGGAAAATCGGCGACTAATCCTTGGCCGAGGCGGGCGAGTTCAAGGAAATAGCCCCGGTCATCGGGCCACAGCGCAAAGGGATTGATCTTTACGCCGGAAATCAGATCGCTACTTTGGGGCGAGAGGATGATCTTTCCAATACCCGGATCGCACCCTGGGACAGCAATTTCGAGTCCGGATTCCAAAGCGCCGGGCACCGCCGCGCTCACGCGCGCTCCGCTGTTGCCATGGCAGTCTCAGGTTGCCGCTTCAATTCTGAATCGCGCACCAGGTTGGCGGCTCGCAGCAGCGAATCGAACGTGCCGGCATCCGTCCACCAGCCTTCGAGATAATCGAACGTCATGGCGCCTTCACGGATATAGGCGTTATTCACGTCGGTAATCTCTAGTTCGCCGCGCGCCGAAGGTTTCAGAGTGCGCGTCTTGTCGAAGACCGTTTCGTCATACATATAAATGCCTGTGACGGCGTAATTCGATTTCGGCCGGCGCGGTTTCTCTTCTATTCCGACGATGCGGCCGCCATCAATCTCGGCGACTCCGAATCGCTCCGCATCGGGCACTTCTTTGAGGAGAATCTTGGCGCCGTGAGCCTGCTGTTGAAAGGCCTGAACCGCTGGCGCGATTGAGCCTTCAATGATGTTATCGCCAAGAATCACGCAGATTTTGTTCCCTTCGGCGAAATGTTCGGCTAGCGCGAGGGCTTCCGCGATTCCGCCTTCGCCTTCCTGGTAGGTGTAGTTGATGTGCTTCAGCCCGAACTCTTTCCCGTTTGCAAGCAGACGCAAAAAATCGCCGGAATTGCGTCCGCCGGTAACGACCATCAGATCCTTAATACCGGCCTGCACCAGCGTCCGAATAGGATAGTAAATCATCGGCTTGTCATATATCGGCAGCAGATGTTTGTTTGTGATCTTAGTAAGCGGGAACAAACGGCTGCCGGTTCCGCCGGCCAAAACGATGCCCTTCATAAAACCTCTCCGATGTTAACAACTCGTTAGCGCTCGCGCGGTTGTTGCCGGGCGCTTCAATCCAGCTTGAGAGTGGATTGCGGATCTGGCTGAGCCGCCCTGGGACCCCGCCCGCGCAACCGGCGATTCAACTGGCGCAGGATCAACAGCAGAACCGCAGCCGCAATTGCGGCTTTCGAAAAAAATCCTCGCGGAGCGGAACTGCTGAGGCCCAGGATCAATACCACTACAATCACCAGCGCAAGTCCGGCCGTCCAGATCATCAGTGAAAAGCGCAACGCCGCCTTGCGCTGCTGTTCGGCGCGTGCTTCGTACTTATTCATGACGACCGCTTAGTTCTAGCGTACCTCAGGCGCTTGCGCGGTAAACACGCATCTTGATCGGGCCTGCTCGCGGGCCATTAACTGCCCGTTGAGTCTCCTGTTGCTAACGTAAGCGTCATGCGACAGATCAAAGCAGCGGTCCTGTTTGTATTTTGCGCTTTTGCGTTTCAGCAGTTTGCGCTGGCGCAGCCTAAAGCGCTCTTCTACCTCACAGAAGATCCGAATTCGATTCAATCCTTTCTGCAGCACGCAAACAAGATAGACATCCTCGTTCCTACCTGGTATTCAGTGGACGAGACCGGACTGGTTTGGGGTGGCCCGAACGCCTTAGTGATGGAGACGGCCCGGCGCGCGCACGTGCCGGTAATGCCGATCGTTTCGAACCCCGGTTTCAACCAGGAGAATTTCCACAAATTTCTCACCAGCGCGGAGGCCAGAGCCAAGCTTGTTGCGGCACTCGTAAATGAGAGCAAGCAGCACGGCTACACCGGTTTTCAGTTCGATTTTGAAAATGTCGCGTGGACCGACCGGGATCCGCTCACAGCTCTTGTCGCCGAGACCGCGCACATTCTGCATGCCGACCACTTACAACTTTCCATCGCGACCGTTCCCAATGCGCCTGGCTACCCGGGTCAAGGCGGATTTGCGCGCTGGATTTATGAGAACTGGCGCGGCGCCTATGATCTCAAGGCGCTGGCGGCACAAGTGGACCTCATCTGCCTGATGACCTACGACGAGCACACGCGCTACACGCCGCCTGGCCCCGTCGCCGGCTGGCATTGGACGGTTGAAAACGTGGATTACGCGCTTAAATCCGTTCCCAAAGAGAAGTTGTCGCTGGGCATTCCGGTTTACGGCTATCACTGGTTCGCCGGCGAACCGGGCAAGGACGAGCGGCCTTCGAATTCTGCCAACAGCATCGGCGCGTTGGCGGTTAACCAGTTAATCGCGACCTATCATCCTCAACTACAGTGGGATTCGGAAGACCGCGTGGCGTGGTTTTATTTCTATCGCGACGAAATGCGCGAGTGGGTCTTCTATACTGATCCACGCACCTTTCGCGAGCGCTACAACTTGGCGGCCGAACGCGGGTTACAGGGCTTTTGCTCCTGGGTGCTCGGCGACGAAGACCCGGCGATTTGGGACCTGCTGCCGTCCCACTCTTAGGTGCCGGCGCTTTCCTTTGCCGTGCATGGCGGACTTCCGGCGGTGTTGTTGGGATCGTAATAGAAGCCGTGCCATAGCACTGTGCCTGTGGTCGGAGCGCCCGACCATACCGTGAGATATAGGCCGTCATTGGCGCCGCAGACGCGGAACAATTCCGTCTTGCCGTTCTGATCGAGATCCGCCTGCACATTGTTATTGTTCGTCGAAAAAGGCGCGGACGCTCCGAGCACGGCAATCAGCGGCGTCAGCTTGGGAAGCGATGCGCCGCTCACCTGAACGTCATAGCTTGTGAGCGCCGGATTCGGGTCCTTACTGATCGGACACGGCGACTGCGATTGCGCTCCAATCTGCCCTTGCGTGAAACTCTGCGGCAGTGTTGCCGTGACGAGAGTAACGGGACTGTCGGAGGCGAGATTATTATTCTGAATCGCCATGCAGGTTCGTGAGCCGGTGCTTACCGCGATACCGATGCGCGGCAAATAGGAAGCGGGCGCCGGTGTCGGAGTCAACGCGCTCGACTGCGCTCCCGTTTGCGGATTCTTGTTGGTACAGGAGATCGTTAACGCGGCAATCAGGAAAATGGCAATTCTTTTCAAATGAATCCTCGCAAGCAGTCCTGCCCGATAGACGCTGGCACGGGCAGACGCTTTCAAGGCACCTGTAACAAGGGTAGAATGCTACACAGTAGATGCCCCCAGTCGCAAGAAGCCGAGCCGCATTCACTTTGACGATACCCGCTGCTCTTGCCATCGTCGCGATCTTATTGGGCTGGGGCGTTGACGATCTCGACGAGTTCTTTGCGAATCCGGCCAGAGCCGCTGTCATTGCGGTAATCTTCATTGAGTTCGCCGCAGGGACAATGTGGCGGATTGAGTTGAACCCGTTTCGCAAAGGAAAGAGCCACAGTCGAGCATCGCCGATCGTAGCAGGCATCTTCACTGTCCCGCTTGTCTGGGCAGCGGTTTCTTTCTGCGACCGCCACAGCATTTTCGTGTTTCCGGAATTCTCCGCAATCCGCTGGATCGGCATCGCTCTTTTTGTTGCTGGCGGGGCAATTCGACTCTGTGCCTTGCATGAGTTAGGTCGCCAATATAGCGCTCTACTGACCGTGCAGTCGGATCATCAACTCATTCGGACTGGCATTTATCGCCGCATCCGCCATCCGTTTTATCTCGGCGCCCTGCTGAATCTCCCAGGTATGTTGTTGGCGTTTCGAAGTCCGGTGAGCGTGATCATTTTCGCCATCAGCGTCGTTTTTATCGTGAACAGAATCGGGCGTGAGGAGCAGCTGTTGACAGAAGAATTTCCCGAAGCCTATCATGCCTATCGCCGAACGTCATGGCGTCTGTTGCCGCGCTTGTACTGATGCGCCGGATTTTCCAGCGTAACTCGCTTCGTCCACTTCAGTCACATCTTTTGCTCTTCATCCGGCATCAAAGAGCAGTTCAGGTTCATGGCCGAAGATCTCTCAGCGCAAAACGTAGAACCGGGAGTGAATCCGTGGCTCATCGCAGTCGCGGTGATTCTGCCTGCTTTTATGGAGGTCATCGACACGTCGATTGCTTCGGTCTGCATACCGTATATCGCGGGGAGCGTGTCCGCCTCATATGACCAGGCGACTTGGGTTCTAACCTTTTATCTGCTGTCGAATGCGGTTGTGCTCCCTGCGAGCGCGTGGTTTTCGCTGCGATTCGGGCGCAGAAGGTTTTTGATCGCCTCCATCGTCATCTTTACGGTCGCTTCCTTCTTTTGCGGCGCTGCGCAAAGCCTGATTGTCATTCTAATCGCGCGTCTGGTGCAGGGCGCGGGAGGCGGCGGTTTGCAACCGCTTTCGCAAGCCATCCTGACCGAAAGCTTTCCGCCTGAAAAGCGTGGGCTTGCTATGGGCATGTTCGGATTGGGCGTAGTCGTTGCGCCGGTGCTCGGCCCAACTCTGGGCGGCTGGCTTACCGATCAGTATTCGTGGCGATGGGCTTTCTACATCAATATCCCAGTCGGCGTACTCGCGGTTCTTTTGATCTTGCGATACGTAAAGGACCCTCCGTACATCAAGAATGCGAATCCCGGAAAGCTCGATAGCATTGGCTTTGGCTTGCTTGCCGTCGGCTTGGGCTGCATGCAAATCATTCTCGATCGCGGGCAAGAAGATGATTGGTTCGGCGCGATCTGGATTCGCTGGACGTTCTTAATCATGATCGTCTGCCTGGCGGGGTTCGTGATTTCGCAGCTTACCCGCGAAAAGCCATTGGTTGATCTTGCGGTCTTCAAAAACCGGAATTTCACGCTGGGCTGCGTTCTCATTTTCTTGTTCGGAGCCGTGATCTATTCGGCCGTGACGCTGTTGCCGCTCTACTATCAGTCGATCATGGACTACTCGGCCTGGTGGGCGGGGTTAGTGGTCTCGCCGCGTGGACTGGGCTCGATCATTGCGATGCCGCTGGTCGGCGTTCTGGTTGCGAAGCTCGACACGCGCATCCTGGTCTCAACCGGATTCGCGATATTCGGCGCCTGCAGCCTATTTTGGTCGATGCTGACGCTGCAGATCTCGCCTTGGTCAATGCTCTGGCCCATCGTGATCAGCGGATTCTCATTGGGACTGGTGTTTGTGCCGCTCTCTGTAACAACGCTCGGCGACTTACGGCCCGAGAGCATTGGAAACGGAAGTGGCCTCTATAACCTGATGCGCAATATCGGCGGCAGCGTTGGCATTTCGGTGGTGGAAACCATTCTCGCCCGGCACCAGCAACTGCATCAGACAGAGTTGGTGCGGCATCTCGTTCCCACGCTGCCGAATTATCAGCAAACGCTCGCGTACTTCACGAATTTATTCTCACAATTTGCGGATCACGTAACGGCGCGGCAGCAGGCCATCGGGCAAATTGGACACATGCTCTCGCAGCAGGCGCAGGTGTGGTCCTATGTGGACGATTTCCGCTACATGGCGTTCGCCTGCTGGGCGTGCGTCCCTGTTGTCTGGATTGTAAAGCGCGTCAGGCGAGCAGGGGGTGCGGCCGCAGCCGCGCATTAGGCTCGAACCGGAATCTCCGGGCGGTCATTTATTATAGAAAATTCCCTCAACCCACCCACTTTAGGGTATTAATATCCTGTGCCGTTTTACGGAGCTAGAGTCAATTGAGGCTCAAACCGCCGGGAACCGCGCGTTAGAAGCCCGCATCAAAGTAGATTGGTAAAAACAAGGTGGTGGATTTGAATCACAGCCGTTCTCTCCCTATTTCTCTCGTTTTCTCCGTATTCCTGGGTCTGTCAGCGTCTTCGGGAATTTCGGCCGAAGTGGCCGCGCGGATTAGCGGATCCTTGCAGAATGGCGAGACGTTTGTTCTTCCCGGCAATGTACACCGTTTCGCCGTGCCCTCGGCGGACCAGGGCGAAGCGGAAACCTCGCTCGCATTAGCGCAGATCACGATTCATTTCAAGATGTCAGCTTCCCAGCAGGCGCAACTGAACGCGCTGCTAGAGGACCAGCAGAATCCCTCGAGCAGCCGCTATCATCAGTGGCTCACGCCCGAGGAATTCGGTGCGCAATTCGGGATGAGCCAGGACGATCTGGACAAAATTGTTGCCTGGCTGGAAAATTCCGGGTTTACAAACGTTCAGGTGAATCGCAGCCGGACGGCTGTCAGTATGTCAGGCACGGCGGCGACCGTTCGCTCGGCATTTCAAACGTCCATCCACCGATATCAAGTAAACGGCATCGAGCATTTCGCGAATTCGACGAACCCGGCGCTGCCGCGCGGGTTGACGGGTATGGTGACGGCCATTCGCGGGCTGAATGACTTCCATCGCAAGCCGCGATTGATCAGGAAGCGCATTGCGGCGGATGCGGAGCCTCGTTTCACCTCCAGCATTACGCAACTTCACTTCCTGGCGCCCAATGACTGGGCGACGATCTACGATCTGCTTCCGCTCTATAGCAGCGGGATCAACGGCAGTGGGCAAACCATCGTCATTCCCGGGCAATCGGACATAACGACGTCGGATATCCAAGCGTTTCGTTCGGCGGCGGGATTATCGACGAATAATCCGACGGTTGTTCACACGGGCAAAGATCCCGGTATCCAATCGAGTACCGGCGATGAGGGCGAATCGGACCTGGATGTGGAATGGGCGGGCGCTCTCGCTCCGGATGCGACCATCGTCTTCGTCGTCTCAGAAGACACGTTTACCTCCGCGTACTACGCCATTGATAACAATCTTGGCGCGGTTCTAAGCCTCACCTACGGTGATTGTGAATCGCAGTTCGGGCAGGCCGATATCGATTCGGCAGAGCAGGAGTTTAAGCAAGCCAATGCGGAAGGCATTACCGTCGTGGCTGCGGCCGGCGATAGCGGCGCTACCGATTGCGATGACGGAACGGGTCCTAAGGGGAGCACGCCGGCGGTAGCGAGTGACGGCTTGGCCGTGGACTACCCCAGCAGCAGTACATATGTTACCGGCCTGGGCGGAACGGAATTCAAGGAAGGCACTGGAAATTATTGGAGCTCGACCAACAATTCGCAGAACGGTTCAGCGCTCTCCTATATACCGGAATGGGTGTGGAACACCACGCAGACGGATGGCCAACTGTCAGGGGGCGGGGGAGGCGCCAGCGTCTTGTTCACGAAACCCACCTGGCAACAAGCGCTGAATATGCCCGATGACGGAGCGCGCGACACGCCGGATCTTTCGTTTTCGGCCTCGCCTGACAACGATGGATACCTGATTTGCTCGGGCGGCGATTGCTTGAATGGATTTCGCGACGTTACCAGCGATCCGAACACGAACAACTCACTTGACGTCATAGGAGGCACCTCCGCCTCCACGCCGAGTTTCGCCGCCATCGTCGCTTTGCTAGTCGAAAAGACCGGCAGCCGTCAGGGCAATATCAATCCAGCCATCTACAGGCTGTCTTATCTCTCGTCCGACGCCTTCCACGACATCACGCAAGGCAACAACATGATGCCGTGCAAGGCAGGCACAACGGATTGCCCGAGCGGCAGCGAGATCGGCTATTTCGCGAACGCGGGATATGACCGCGCCACAGGTTTGGGATCGGTGGACGCATATCATTTCGTCAGCGAGTGGACGGGCGCGACCACGATACCCGCCCTCACGTCAGTTTCCGCGACTTTGACACAGATCTCTGTGGGTGTGGATGGAACGGCGTGGGGCGTAAACGGCAGCGGCCAGGTTTTTGTATACAACTCCGGCAGCCAGGCGTGGCAGCAATTTTCTGGCATTACTTTGTCGGTGGTTGCGGTGGGATCGAGCAGCGCGATTTGGGGATTGAATTCGGTCGGCAATATCTATCACTACAGCTCGAGCAGCGGCGCCTGGAACTATGTTCCAGGGAACCTGAGCCGCATTGCCGTAGGCTCAGACGGAGATGTGTGGGGGTTAAATGCTTACAGCGAGATCTTCCATTACAACTCCGGGACTGGGGGATGGACTTACATTCCGGGGGCTCTACTGCACATCGCAGTCGGTTACGACGGCGCGGTCTGGGGATTGAATCAGTACGGGGAGATCTACCGCTTCAATCCGGGCACGCAGGCGTTTGAGTATGTGCCTGGAACGCTTTCGAGCATTGCGGTCGGCGCGGATGGTGACGTGTGGGGCCTCAACAGCGTGGGTAACATCTACCATTTCAATTCGCACACGCAGAGCTGGCAGATGATCCCTGGCACGCTGGCGCAGATTAGCGTCGGAAGCGCGACCAACGTGTGGGGCGTAGACCCTTCGGGCGTCGTTTACGGCTACGATGCTTCAACTCAAAGGTGGAACCAGGTTGCGGGAACGCTCTCCCAGATTGCAGCCGGCGCGAACGGAAGCGTGTGGGGGAATAACACTACAGGGAACGTTTTTAAATACGTGCAGAGCCTGGTAACTCCGCAGAGTTTCCAATACATCCCGGGGGCGCTCACGCAGTTAGCCGTTTCGAGTGATGGCAGCGTGTGGGGCCTGAACAGCGACGACGAAATTTTCACTTACGATCGGTTGACACAAGGCTGGACATGGGTGCCGGGTGCGTTAACCCAGATATCCATCGCAAGGGATGGAAGGGTCTGGGGCATCAACTCGGGACAACAGATATACACGTATGATTCCTCAACGCAAAGCTGGATTCAGACGCCGGGCGAGCTGGTGCAGGTTGCGGTGGGAGACACCGGCGATGCGTGGGGTATTAATTCTGCCAAGAGCGTTTATCACTATGATTCCGCTTCGAGCACCTGGAAACCAATCGCCGGATCGCTGAATCAGCTTTCAGTCGGAACCGACGGCTCTGTTTGGGGAGTCAACGCCGCGGGAACGGTATTTCAATATAATGCGGCCTCGCAGAGCTGGACCCAAACGCCAGGAACTTTTTCGAAAGTGGCGGTGGGCTCGAGCACTAACGTGTGGGCGCTCAATTCCAGCGGACAAGCCTACCAGTTCAACACGGAAGCACAGAACTGGACGCTCACCGGAGGCTCCTTCGCAAGTATTTCGGTTGGATTTGACGGCACCGCGTGGGCGGTTACCGCCACTGGCGGCATCTACCGCTTCGATTCCTCTACTCAGAGCTGGACGCAAATTAGCGGAGCTTTGGCAAACGTGACGGTCGGCGCAGACGCTGCGATATGGGGAATCAACTCAGGCGGGTTGATCTTCCGGTATCAATAAGCCCGCGTGATCCTAAGGCGCGGCGGCTTGCCGGCGGGCCAGCAGATGCTTGAATTGCGACTGCAGACGCTCGCTGCTCGGAAAGGCGGCGAGCACTATCCGGAAGTTATCGATGGCTTCGTTCACCTTGCCCTGTTTGGCAAGCGCCACGGCCAGGTCGTAGCGCGCCTCGATGTAATCGGGCCGCACGCGCAAAGCCAGGCGAAACTGATTCAGAGCGTCTGAGTATCGCCCCAGCGCTTCGAATGCCGAGCCGAGCATATCGTGCGCCTCGGGCCGCTTCGGGTCGATCCGGACCGCTGCTTCGAGCATGCTTTCCGCATCCTGCGCATCCAAGCGCGACAACAACAGCGCGCCGAGATTCAAGTGCGCCAAAAAATCATTCGGATATTTTTCGAGGCGATGCCTCATTAACGCTTCCTGCACGGGCCGGCGATGATCGCCACGGCCTCTGGGCAAAATCTGCAGCCAGAGATGGCCCATTTCGTCGGTGGCCTGATTCCCGGCTTCAACGCGTTTGGGCGGATGGTTCGGATTGCGCGGATTGGCGCTTGAATTGTCGTAGTAATAGCGCATCGAGATGACCGACCCTTTGGGCAGAAAGACCGGCTCTCGATAGCGATAAACCGCCTGCCAATTGAGGTCCCAATCGGGGATACGGATGAGCCATTTGCGGGTTCCGTCCGGCAGAGTGGCGTAGCCTTCGAGCAGCTTGCCCAAGTAATGCGCGTGCGGATAAACGGCCAAAACATCTGCGTCGATGGGCATGCGGAAATCGTCGCTGACGAGGAAATCGCGCGCCCCGGCGGGAATATCGAGCGCTCCATCGTGCTCGAGCTGAATCAGGAGCGGGAAATACTTGGGAGGCTTGTCGGTGAAGTAGAGCCCGATCGAGGGCTCGACCGGCTCGGGTTTGCCGCTCGCCTGAAGGTGCGTGTTGAGCACCAGCAAATTGCCGGGATCGAGCCGCCAGGAAAAACCGTCGGGCTCTGAATGCGGCACGGTTCCGGGCTTCCAGAACAGGAAGTGGCTGTCGGGATCGAAAGGATTCCGGTCAATTGTAAGATCCATTCCGGGGAAGCCTGCGCCGGGCGTCGCTTCGAGCTTCAGCGTGGCCCCGCCGCGATCGATGAGCAGATTCGCGTGGTGAACGTTTCGGTTCGATCCCGGCTGAATTTCGATCGCGCGGATATAGCGCGTCGATTTCAGATCCGGCCTGAAAATGAAATTCCAAAAGGTATCGGGTCCCGATGCGGGCGCCATGTAGGGCCTCGAAGCGTGTAGCACCATGTCGGGCGGACCAAGCTGCCAATCGGAAGTAAATTTCGGCGGAGCGGGAATCTGCGATGCATCTCCTTCGGGCGCGCCTGCGCGGACCCAATCGCCGATGACCCGGATCTGCTCGTTGGTGAGCCGCCGTTCGCCCTGAAAGTCGCCGAATCCGGGCTCGGGGAGCCAGGGCGGCATGTACCTTCGCCGCGTAACGTCCGCGATCTGATGGGCATGCTTTTTGACGTCTTCGTAAGTGAGCAGCGAAAACGGGCCCGCTCCTCCGGGGTGATGGCAGGCGGCGCAGTTCTGGTAAATGATGGGTGCGATATCGCGCGCGAAACTCGGCTGCGTGGCCGTTTGCTGCGCCATCGCCGAACAAGCCAGAGCCAAAAAGGAAAAGAAGCGCCTCACTCTACATCTGCGAGCGAGCACCCGACGGCGCGTGTTTCAGGCTGCGCGACAGGCTTGCCCGCAAGCACGGCGGCGACCGCGTTTTCAAGATCGTGCACTTGAGCGGTTTGCCGCGACTTGCCGATCTCGACATAACGGTCGTCAATCCGCCCGTGATACATCAGCTTGCCCGAAGAATCGAAAACGGCAGCTTCCGGCGCCACGGTCGCGTGCGCCAGGTCGACAAGCTTATGATGAGGGTCGCGCAAGGGCTCGCCTGGAAAATGATACTCCGAAATGTGGTTTTGAATAGCTGATGCTGTTTCGGTGGAATCCGGATAGATGAGCCAAAACCGCACGCCTCGTGAACGGAATTCCTGGCTGATCCGCTGCAACTCCGGCGCGTAGCGGTTCGTGATCGGGCAATCCGTACGGACAAAAAGAAAAACTTCGGCGCGCGCATGAGAAGCGAATGGATCGACGGGCTTGCCGGTAAGATCCAGGCCCGTGTTCGGTGACACGGCAAGAGCGGAGAGCGCGGCGACGAGAACGGCCGGCGCGAGCTTTCCGAAACCTGGCATGCTGCTAAAAGATGAAGTTGAGGCTGCCGCGGATCGCGCGTGGAGCCTGCACCACCAGCATCGAGCCGCCGTCGCCGGCGGGAAGCGGAAGATAGCCCTGCGCCAGAAGATTTCTCAGATCGGCCGTGAGCTCTAGTCTTCCAGGCATGCCGAAGAAGGTGGGCAGCGGCTGTCCGAATCATGATATTCAGCCCTGGCGAAACGTAGGTGCTTTGGCTCGTAAAGACGTGCAGGGGAATCACCGCGCCGCTGTCTACCCAGCCGTAATTTGCAGTGATTTGAGTTTTGGTTCCTGGCATCCGCGCGCGGACATTCGCCGTCGCGACGTTATGATTCGCTTCGTCCAGAAATCTCTGCTGCGTTCCCCAGGTTTGCGCGAGTTCGAGTGGATCGGTTGTGAACCCACCCATCCGTCCGTACGCGATCGCCATATTAAGCGAGTCGCTCACGCGCTGATTCAAAGAAGCCAGATACCCGCTCCGGTCATAATGCCCGACGTTGTAAGTCGATGTGGTGGAGATGCCATCGGAGAGCAGGTCGCCTTCGCTCAAAGGCGCAAGGTCGCCCGCCACGTTGATCCGCCCGTTCGAGACATCCTCGTAAAAACCGCTCACTGCGTACGTGCGTGAACCCTGAGTCTTCTGGTAGCCGATTTCGTAGTTCTGGGTGCGTTGCAATTCGAGCCGCCCGTTGCGATCGGAGATCTGCGGTAATCGCGCGAGCGCATTCACGGCGCTCAGAAGATCGTCGTCGCTTGTGCTTGCGACTGTTTCCGAACTCTGCTCCTGCTGATGCGCCCAAAGCTCATCGGGACGGCCGCCGTCGCTATAGGCTGCGATGAATTCTCCAAGCCGGCCGGCATCCACCGTCATGCGCGCGAAGGGACTGATTCTGCTCGTGTGCTGTGTCGACTCGACAGATTCGCCGGTCAGCCCATACTCAATATGCACGCCTTCCACCGGGTCGGTCGTCTGATAAACGCTCATCGACATCGCCCGGATCATGGGACCTGCGCCGCCCATTGCCACGCTACTCGCCGCGTTCTGGGTGCCCGGAAGTTGTGGCCCAAGCATGCCGAACTGCGAAATCGTCAGGGTCACCTCAGGCGGGTCGCCGAGAGGTCCGTTATCGCTGCGGCTGTATATCGCGCAGAGACCCATTGCGGCAGGGCCATAGCTGGGGCCGAAACTGCCTCCGATTTGAACCTGATTCTTGCCCAAAACATTGGTGGACACTACAAATCCAGTCCCCAGGTCCGCTTGCGAGGAATCCGAATCGATCAGGCCGCCATCGCCTCCGTTAATCGAGACCAGCGCATGTGTTCCGGAGAAGATATGCGGCCGCATGGTGGAATCGGATGTTTCAGTCGGCTGCTCGATAAGGCGCGTGATGGGACGCGTGGCGGGCGACGAACGCAGCACCCATTTCCAGTCGTCACTCATAGAGCCGGTCGGAAGCGTGTAGCTTAATTCGACATTGCTGAACAGGGTCGCCAAATGAATCTGAAGGATGCTGTCGAGACCCGCCTTCACGGCGATTTTGTCCCGCGCAGCCGGTAAGAAACTGGCAAGCGAAACACGAACCGAGTACAGATCGGGAGGCAGTTCGGCGAAGGCGAAACGCCCGTCTGGAGCGGTCCGGGCTCTCGCCACCACACGCTCATACTTGTTCAGCAGCTGGACCGTCGCGCCCATCTGCGGGATGCCGCTCGCATCGGCCACGGTTCCCAACAGATTTCCCGTAATGGCCATCGACAGATCGGCCGTTTGCCCGCTAGATGTCAGCGCAAGGCATCCCGCTAAAGCGATCGCTTTGATGAAGTTCGTGCTCGGGAAACCCAGCTTCAACATGCCCTTTCGCGCGTTCGGGCAAACGCCCGATGCTTATGATGTTACCGTAAATTGGGCCGACGGACTCAGGGTCTGGTTCCTGAGCTTGTCCACGGCCGTTACTTTAAGCGTATATTTGCCCGGCGGCAGCGTCTTTAGCGGCAGCTTCTTTTCCACCGTCACCAGGAATGCGGAAGAGTTCGGAATGTTCTTGATGTCTTCCGTGGTGCTGAACATGGTCTGGTTTTTCGCGTTCACCACGGCGTATTGGATGGTGCCTTCCGGTTTCTTCGTCTTCTCGTCCATCCCGAAGTTGTAGAACTCCGTATAAATCCCCATCGTCTCGTCCTGCTTGAATGTGTCATCCACGCGCGGGCGGACTTTCGAACTGCGAATCACAAACTGTCCGGCACCGATGCTATTGGTCGGCACACGCTCGAGCCGGTCGGCCAAAATCAGACTGCTCGAGCCGAGCTGGTCCTCATCGTAATGCGGGACATTCAGCGCCATCTCGAAGTTATTCATCGTGTTGCCCACGGTGTCCTTCGCTACGATGTTGAGCCGGTAAGTGCCGGGAGCCAGTGGAATGGTCTTCGAATAAACCTGCAAACCGCCCATGGATTGTTGCAGCATCTCCTGCGGGACCTCGGCCGTAATCGTTTCTTCAAACCAGTTCACCGGCCGCCGCGTGAGTGAAGTAACGCGGCCATACAGGTTGACCGTCGCTTTGGAGATCTTATCCTTCGTTGCATAGTTCAGGTCGCTGTTCTTGAACTGAACCGTAAGATCGGCCAGCACCGTCGCATCCGTGACCCGGATGTAATCGGCCCGCACCCGCATGGGCAAGGTGTTGTAGTGAATGTTCGAACTGACCACCGCATCCAGGTCCTTGAACTTGATGGCAGGAGGGGCCTGCAGCTTCGCGTTTTGCTCCAGGCGCGTAAACTCGTCCATGCTTTCCGGCAAAGGCTGGTTCCCGGTGCCGAGATGCGTTCCATCCGTGCGCGAAAAACGCTGTGTCTTGTCGGCCATGCCCATCTGTTCCGAGAGCGTCAACCCTGCGCCGGGCACATACAGCAGCGCGTCCTTTTCTTCCGGATCGGTGCTGATGTGATATTCGCCGCTCATGGTGGTGTCGACGAATTCAATCTGGATGTTGGTGCCGACGCCTTCGATGTACCGGTAGCGCCAGTCTTCGAACGGATAGGTCGAAGTTTCGCCGCCGCCTTCATCGATCGGCCGCTCATAGCTGCCACCCGACGGGTGAGAGTCGATCTCATCCGGCGGCCCATATTTTATGTAAATCATGCCGCGGTCGGTCTTCCAGCCCGGAATACCCGAAGCGTAATGGTCGTTGGCGTAAGCAATGCGCCGGTAATGCTCCTCTTTGAACTCGTTCTCTTCGGTATCGGGTGTGGGGTCGCGGCGGAGCCAGAACTGCTCGACAAACTGCTGCCGTTCTTCGTCCGTCTTTAGGCGCTTAAACGCTTGCTTCTCCTCGTCCGTGATGATGTACACCACGTCTTCGTTTAGCCACTTCTTCCACGGCCCGGCAAGCTCCTTTTCGAGCGCCTTCTGCTTCTTCTTCAGTTGCTTCGGTGTCAGCGGTTTGGCTACTGTTTCGTTCGAGCTGCTCGAACTGGAACTGCTGGAGCCCGAATTCTGCTGCGCAGCGGGGCTGGTCGCGATGAGGGCAGCCGCGGCAAAACCGATCAGAATTGGGCGCGGGATTCCAAGTGACTTCATGCGGAGAAAAACCTCTGTGGACGAACGGGGTACACCACTTAGTTTAAGTGTCTTTCCCCTTCACCGTCAACGGCGGGACGTATGCTGCGTATCTCAGGTTTCGAATGATAGAACCGAGTCAGGGCTCCGCCGATCTTCGCGCCTGCAATGCCGTTGTTCTGAGTGGCCTTACCATTCTGAATGGCAAATGGTAGAACAAATGGTAGGCGCCAGCGCTTCCATATGAATCTCAAGATAGATAAAGCAGGCCGAATCGTAGTCCCAAAGCCTGTCCGCGAACGGCTGGGCTTCACGCCTGACACCGAGCTGGAGGCGATCGAACGCCCGGAGGGCGTCCTTCTCAAGCGCGTTGCCGAGCTGCCCTCCATGGCCAAGGTGGACGGGTTATGGCTGCACCAGGGTGTCGCAGTACGAGGGGCGCGTTGGGACGACGTGCTTGAGGCCGTGCGGGAGGATCGCATCGAATCCACCCTGAAGGCCTAGCGGCGAATGCGGATATTCTTCGACACGACGGTTCTTGTTGCCGCCTCGGAACGGAGCCATCCGCATCATGTGCAGGCTTGGCTGGCGCTGCTGCGTGTCGCTGGTACCCGGGACAAGGGCTTCATCAGCGCGCATTCAATCGCCGAACTCTATGCCGCGCTGACCCGGCTCCCGGTGCAGCCGCGGATCCATCCCGTCGAGGCCGCGCGCATCGTCTCAGAAAACATCCTGCCGCATTTTGAAGTTGTGCCGGTTTCGCTCGACGACTATCTGGAAGCGGTGAAGAGCGTGGCGAACGGCGGCTCGATAGGACCCAAGATCTATGACGTCCTGATGCTGCGGTGTGCAGACCAGTGCGGAGCTGAGCGCATCTACACCTTCAATTTGGGCGATTTCCGGCAGCTCGCGCCGGAAGCCCTACAGAAGAAAATATGCGCTCCATGAGGCTAATCGAAAAGCGTCTGCCCGCCGGACGAAAGAAGACCGCCACCACTCCAGCCCCTACGAGAATCCGTAGACAGACTCCCAAAATGGGGAGTTTTATGCCCGGCCAGGAAACCGAATCTGTTTTTCTAACGTTTTAACAGTGACATAGCGCGCGCCCTCAAGTGGCGTAATACGTGCAACGCAGCACATATTCTAATGTAAGCAGAGGTGTGGCGAGCGGAACAGAATTCCGGTTCGCCCACGTTTCATCGTGAGCGAATCCAGGAAACAATTCGCCGGTACCGTTCTACTTGTCTCGACTATGGCCGCAGTCATTGCGGCCGTTCTTAGTTTCCAGCAATTGCGGCATTTTCACCTGAACGACGACGGAGTTACGTGGGTGGACCACAAAGCTCCGGACGGGAAAGACGCGGGTCATCGCAGGCTACATTTCACCCCAGGGACCGGGCGATAAAGCGGGAATTCGGCTCGGCGACGAATTGGTTCGTGTCCAGGCAATTCCCATTCAAAGGGCGCTCGATGTCCCACAAGCGCTCGCGCGAATCCCGCGCTGGGGACAGGCGCGCTATACTCTTCGGCGGGCTGGCATCGAGTTCCAAAAAGACAATATATTCGTCGAGGATGCGGCGCGCGATTCGGCGGTTTACTACCAGTATTTCGTCGGCTTTTTTTACCTCGCGATCGGGCTTTTCGTCTATTACCGCCGCACTAGCGCTGCGAAATCGGCGCAATTTTACCTGCTTTGCCTGGCTTCATTCATCGCCTCCTGCTTCCACTATTCCGGGAAGCTGAACACCTTCGACGAGGCCATGTATTGGGGCAATGTCGCGGCCGGCTTATTCGCGCCGGCCATTTTCCTGCATTTTTGCCTCACCTTTCACGGCTGCCCGCGTTGGCTGCAGAAGCGAGGAGCCTGGCTACTGCTATATCTCCCTTCCGCGCTGCTGTTAGCTGTCATCGCCGCATCCGCGGAAGGCGTGCTCCGGTTCTCTGCGCCGCTGCTCGAAGTGCGCTGGTTCTTGGACCGGCTCACGCTTGGGTTTTCATTGCTGCTCTATTTCATTGGCGCCACCGCTCTCGGGTTCGATTTTGCGCACGCCGAAGATCCCGTGCTGCGCCGCCAATTGAAGTATCTGCGCAACGGCGCAATCGTAGGCCTGTTGCCGTTTGGGCTCGTCTACGCAGTGCCTTACATTGCAGGCGTCGTCCCCAGCCACATCATGAACCTCAGTGTTCTTTCGATGGCCTTGATTCCTCTAACGTGGGCTTACGCGATCACACGCTACCGGTTGATGGATGTCGACATCATCTTCCAGCAAGGCTACGTTTACACGCTCGCAACGCTCGCGGTAATCGGCACGTTCTATGCCCTGATCTTCCTCATTTTCAACACCAGCACCATCAGCCCGCCGGCGTTTGTGGTGCTGATCTCATTCGCCACGTTCGTTTTTCAACCCATCCGTCGATGGATTCAGGAGCAACTCGACCGCTGGGTTTTCTACCGCGACCGCTACGACGCGCGTGTCACGTTAGTTGAATTCGCGCGCGAATTGAGCTCCGAGACGGACCAGAACGCCATGCTCGGCAAGGTCTCAGACCGCCTGCTGCGCACGCTATCCATTCAACAGATCGGTTTCTTTCTGCAGGACGAGCCTTCGGGCCGCTTCCGGCTGCATTCACGGACACAAAAATCCGGGCGGACGCCCAAGCCTTTGCATGAACCGCTCGATTTGCGATTCCTTGAAGAATCCATCGATGGGCCGTATCTCTTTTTCGAGCGCCCGAAGCATCTCCGCGACATCGTCTACCAGCAATGGCCGCAGTCGATGCGAGATGCCATCGCGGAGCTCGATTTCACCTATTACGTGGTATGCAAATCGCGCGGACGGACCATCGCGTTTCTCGGCATCAGCCGCACCACGGAAGGCGATTTCTTATCGAGCGACGATATCGAGCTGCTGGTCACGTTCTCCAACTACGTTGCCATCGCGATCGAAAATTCACGCCTCTACAGCTCGCTGCAACGCAAGGCGGATGAGTACGAACGGCTGAAAGAATTCAGCGAAAACATCGTCGAATCAATCAACGTCGGGATTCTTGCCGCCGGGCTCGATGACCGCGTCGAAAGCTGGAACACCCAGATCGAGCGCTTGACAGGCATCCCGCGGCAGGAGGCGGTCGGCCAAACATTATCCGCCTTGTTCCCGGCGGATTTGTGCGAGAAGTTTGATGAGCTACGCGGCGATGAAGGCATCCACAATGTCTATAAATTCGCCCTGCGTCCGCGTGCCGCAGAGAATCACCCCGGCACCGGCAACGGCGTTCCCCGTAACGGGCATGGCGGATTCGAGCTCACGAAAGCTCCGCCGCCCGAGAAGGAATCGATCGTTAACTTAGCGATTGCCCCGCTGGTTTCAAAGGATTCGAGACAGATCGGGCGATTGATCATCTTCGATGACGTCACCGATCGCGATGAACTCGAGCGGCGGCTCATGCAGGCAGATAAACTAAGCTCGATCGGTTTGCTCGCCGCTGGAGTTGCGCACGAAGTAAACACTCCGCTCGCCGTAATTTCGACTTACGCGCAGATGCTTGCCAAGCAGGTCTCGGGCGACGATCAGAAATCGAAGCTGCTCGAGAAAATCGCCAAGCAGACCTTCCGCGCCAGTGAAATCGTCAACTCGTTGCTGAACTTTTCACGCACGTCGCCAACCGATTTCGTCGAAGTGGACCTCAATCGCGTCATTCGCGAGACCGTCACGCTCGTGGATCATCAATTTCAAAAGAATGGCGTCGTCACGGCGCTCCATTTTTCCGACAACCTGCCGGCCGTGCGGGGCAATGCCGGAAAACTGCAGCAGGTATTTCTGAATCTCTTCATCAATGCGCGCGACGCGATGGGCGCCGGAGGTTCGTTGACCGTGCGCACCTGGGCGGAAAACGGCTTTGCTCATGCCGAAATTGCCGATACCGGGCAGGGCATTCCTACCGAACATCTGGCGCGCATTTACGACCCGTTTTTCACCACCAAAGGGCCGAAGAAGGGAACCGGCCTCGGCCTGTCGATTACCTATGGCATCGTGCAGGAGCACAACGGGGTAATCGAAGTCGATAGCGTAGTCGGACGCGGCACGCGCTTCCACCTCGAATTCCCGGCCGCCGCTATCCGCTCTGCAGTTTCGCTAGGAGCACGGCGCGAGGCATTGCCCGCATAGTGTTCGCGCGCTCAGTCGCGCTCGCTGCTTGAGCCGATTCAGTTGCGGTTTTTATTGAGCGGCTTCACTTGGATACTTGATCTCGCTGTCAGTCACCGCAATTTCGACGCGCCGATTGATCGCACGCGCTTGCTCCGTCTCGCCATTGACTCGCGGATTTGTCTTCCCAAAACCCTTTGCGTCTACGAGCGCGGCATCGATGCCCGCCTGAACCAGATACTTGCGCACCGCTTCCGCCCGGCGCTGTGAGAGTTTCTGGTTGTAATCTTTGGTACCGATATCGTCCGTGTAGCCGTACACCGCCAAACTGAACCCTTTCGAGGCGAGTAGAATCCCCGCTACGCGGCTCAAAAGCTCCCGATTTCGCGGCTTCAGATCGGCGCTATCGAAATCGAACTTGAACGTGGAGTCGGGCAGAACCAAGACCATTCCGTTCGGCGTGCGCTTGGTCTCGGCGACTCGATTCAATGCTTCCTGCATCTGGTCCAGTTCTTCTTTGCGCTGCTCTCGAAGCGCGTCGAGTTGGCTCTTGGTTTGAGTCTCTTGTTGCTCCGCTTGTTGAGCCGTAGATTCCGCCTGGACTCGCGCGGCCTGTGCCTGGTCGCGCTGCTGCTCGGCTTGGGATCGCTGCTGCTCAGCCTGTGCCCGTGCTCCCGCTGCAACTTCGGCGCGAATGGCGGCGTCCGTCGCGCGCTGGCTGGCGGTCGTAGCCGCGGCCGCTTCTTCTTTGGCCAATTGCGTCGCTTCCGAAACTTGCGTCGTGAGCACGGCGAGTTGCCGGTCAGTTGCCGTTAAGTGCCGCTCGAGGCGATACACTGCGTAACCACCCCCGAGCACAATCACAACAATTCCCGCGAAGATGCCAAAACGTCTCACACTTCCATGCTAAGCCGCTCGCGCGGCGCATCACCGTCTGATAGTGTCCTAATCCTGCGCTGAATCGTACGCATGATCCTGAAACGATCCAATTTCCCGTTTGCGCGTCAGCCTGGCACAAGGATCAAGACACCCTTCGCGACTGATCGGGCTGAATCTCTTCGTCGCGTGGGGGAGAAGCGTTTTCGTTTGGGGCAAGCGCTCGAAAAGTGGGCGAAGCGGATGGGCCTTCATGCCATTGAAGGCCCAAGTCCGCTTCCAGGCGAGTCAAAAAATCGACTCAACTGAAGTGTCCACCTTGATTCGGGTCCCTGAAGTCACTCCATGAACGACAGGAAGGATCAAAGTAAGTTGTCCGTTCTTGTCCTCACTGTAGTTTTCGACAGTGAAAGTGCCGCTGTAATGGTCGCCGTCGGGGTCCACGGTCACTTCTTCCCGGAGATTCGTGGGGCCGACAAAAGTGATTCCGGTGGAGTCCCAGGCCAGGAGAAAATGGTTCACCTTGTATGTGCGCTCACCTACTTTTTCCCACACCCCCAAGCAGAAGTTGCCTGAAATGGGTGGGCGACTCGAGTTCAGGATTTCTGTGTGGTCGCTATGCGCCTGCGACAATCCGTTCTCAAGTACAGTGCCGTCCGGTACTCCCTCAGTTCCCTTGGACACCAATTCCTGACGCCAGAAGCCCACGATCGCATCGTCATGATGGTCCCAATCGTCGTCCTTGAAGAATGCCGCCGGCAGAAGCCGTATCTGTCCGGGCTGAAAATGCAAGCTGCTGTGAGACGCCGGTGGGTGAGCGGTGGCGACGCATGTAGCGGCGCAATTGGATACGCCCAAGAGCGCGAATGCGAGCGCGCCCAACATCGGCGCTAACGTTCTGTAATTTGCTTTCACTGATTTCTCCTTTTTACTCGCCGGCACGGCCGGCTGTTTGTCACCTTGCCACGAAACGTCTTCCTGTTCACGTGAGCAGCGTCTGAGTTGTTCCTCATCCCAGATGAGGAATGATCTAAAATGCTAAAGCAAGGCACAACGGAACGTTCGATGGACGCGAACGGCAACGGGCGGGTACGGTTCGGCGACTTCGAATTCGATTCTCAATCCGGAAAACTGTTCCGCGATGGCGTTCCCGTAAAAATTCAACCGCAGCCGTTACGGGTGCTACAACTCCTGGTTGAACGGCCGGGCGAGACGATTTCACGCGAACAGCTGCGCAGTCATATCTGGGACGGCGTAACTTTTGTTGAGTTCGATCAAGGACTGAACTATTGCATCCGCCAGATCCGCATCGCGCTGAGCGATAACGCCGTGGAGCCCGCCTACGTCGAGACTCTGCCGAAGCAAGGTTATCGGTTCATCGCGGAGGTGGTTGGAGGGGCGAACGGCGCGACAGCCGAGGCGGCGCGCGAGCACCAACCCGGCGCGCAGACTCTTTTCACGGAGCCTGCGGGAAATGTGCTAAATCGGAATCTGCTGCGCCGGTTGCCTATCTCGGCGCTCGCAGTAGGCGTGTTCGCTCTATTACTTATCGCCGGCGCAGCGGTCTATCTCTCTTTTCGAACCCGACCCGCTCCGCTCACCTACACGCAACTCACCGATTTCACCGATTCCGCTATGGCTCCTGCTCTATCGCCGGACGGCCGCATGCTCGCTTTCATCCGTGGAGACAGCGGCTTTCTGACGGCGGATCAAATCTACGTGAAGGTGCTTCCCAACGGCGAAGCCAAACGCCTGACTGACGACCCACGGGAGAAGTACAGCTTGGCATTCTCCCCCGATGGCATTCAGATCGCCTACAGCGTGGTGGCATCGCCATATTTCGACACCTACACGGTCTCCGTGCTCGGAGGTGACTCTCGTCTCTTGCTGAGGAACGCAGCCGGGCTTACCTGGCTCGACCAACGCCATGTCCTGTTCTCCCAAATCCGCTCCGGTATCCATCTGGGAGTGGTTACCGGAACTGTCACGCGCGAGAATCTCCGTGAACTCTATTTCCCATCGCATGAGCGGGCGATGGCGCATTACTCTTACGCTTCTCCCGACCACAAATCGGCTTTAGTGGTCGAGATGAACGAAACAGGCTGGTGGGCACCGTGCCGCCTCATTCCCCTGAACGGGAAATTCCCCGGCCGTCCTATCGGTCCGCCGGGCGCATGCACTTCCGCTGGATGGTCTCCCGATGGTTCCTGGATGTATTTCACGGCTTACGTCGGAGAGCGCAGTCATTTGTGGCGCCAGCGCTTCCCCAACGGGCAGCCGGAGCAAGTTACCTCGGGCATCACGGAAGAAGAAGGAGTGGCCGTGGAACAGAATGGCCGATCGGTCATCACTTCCATGGGAACTCATGAAAGCGCCATTTGGATTCACGATCCCAGTGGCGACCGGCCTTTGTCGTCGGAGGGAGAGATATTCGCCGGCTCGCCTCCCTGCTTTAGGGCCGACGACAAGCTCCTTTACTACCTTCTGGTTCATCAATCGGCCGATTCCGGCCCCGAGCTTTGGCGCATGATGGTCGATTCCGGCAAAAGTGAAGCGCTATTTCCGGGGACTTCCATGCTGGCCTTCGATGTATCGCCGGACGGCAAACAAGTGGTCTATGTCGCTCCGGGCGCGGGTGGCAAATCCTCATTGTGGATTGCGCCTGTGGACAGAAGCTCACCCGCTAGACGGATCGGCCATTCCGGTGAAACCTCGCCGTACTTCGGGCCACACGGACAAGTTTTGTTTCAAATCGCAGAGGGCAACTTCAATTATTTGGAGCAGATGAACCCGGACGGCTCAGAACGTTCCAAAGTCGTCCCATACCCGATCCTTGACATTCACGGCATCTCTCCTGGTCGGCGATGGATCATCGCTGGTACGCCCATTCCGGGTGGGACTGACCAGGCAATCATGGCGATTCCCACCGCCGGCGGACCTCCCTACATCGTATGCGAGAGTGACTGCAACCCAATTTGGTCTTCGAACGGAAACTTCCTTTTTGTTCCAGTTGAGGGCGCGACACGAACCAGCCCCGGTCGAACTTTGGCGATTCCTGTTGGCCCCGGAGAAAGCTTACCGCAACTTCCACCCCAAGGCATTCCGCCGCAGGCTAGCGCGAGCATAATCCCAGGCGCGCAATCGGTGGCGCGCGCCGATCTCGTTCCCGGCCGGGACCCTTCTCATTACGCATACGTGAATACGACGGTCCATCGGAATTTGTATCGAATTTCGCTGCCGTAGAATGACGCGAGAATGCCTTTGGGCGGATACGGTCCGTGCGCTATTGAAGTCGACAGCGGGCGATCCCGTAACTCCCAAACTCCGAGCGGCACAGAATACCGGGCCGTACAGGAAGTGTGTTGCGCGCGCATTCTTTAGGACAATGCCCAGCGTCTTAGCGGCTCAACATTAACCCAGGACCGTTTTCGCCACGATTCGAGCCCTTTTTCGGCAAGCTGAACGCCTTTCGCGCCTTCGTACAGGTCCCAGCGAAACGGCTCATCTTTGACAACGTGCCGCAGAAACAGTTCCCATTGCTTCTTGAACGCATTCTCGAACGTCGCGTTCTCGTCGAACTTTTCCCACGAATCGAAATACTGGATCGGGCTTGGCACATCGGGGTTCCATACCGGGCGCGGTGTCGTTTCGTAGCTCTGAATCCAGCAATCGCGCAGCCCCGCAACCGCCGATCCCTTCGTGCCATCCACCTGAATCACCAATAAATCGTCCCGCCGCACGCGCACCGCCCAGGATGAATTGAACTGCGCAACCACGCCGCCTTTGAGTTCGAACGTCGCGTACGCCGCATCATCCGCCGTGCACGGATATCGATTCCCACTTTCATCCCAGCGTTCCGGAATGTGCGTCGCGCCCAGACACGAGACCGCTTTCACCCCGCCGAACAAGTTATCGAGCACATATCGCCAATGGCAGAGCATGTCGAGAATAATTCCGCCGCCATCCTCTTTCCGGTAGTTCCAGGATGGCCGCTGCCCCACCACTTTGTCCCCTTCGAAGACCCAATATCCGAATTCGCCGCGAACTGAGAGGATGCGCCCAAAGAAATCCGCATCGCGGAGGTTTTTCAGCTTCACCAATCCGGGTAGCCACAGCTTGTCTTGCACGACGCCGTGCTTCACGCCTGCAACTTCAGCCAGCCGGTATAGTTCCAGCGCCGTCTTGGTCGATTCCGCAATCGGTTTCTCGCAATAAATGTGTTTACCCGCCGCAATCGCAGCGCGCACAGCGTCCACGCGCCGGTCGGTTGTCTGCGCATCGAAATAAATTGAATAGCGTGAGTCCGCGAGCGCCGCGTTCAAGTCCGTCGTGAAAGGCAAACCGCCAAACTCCCGCGAAATCGCGTCCAGCTTCTGCGTGTTGCGCCCCACCAGCAGCGGCTGCGGAAGAATGGTCTCGGAGTCCGATGTCCGAATCCCGCCTTGCTCGATGATCGAGTAAATCGATCGCCGCAGATGCTGATTCAGCCCCATGCGGCCGGTCACGCCGTTCATGATGATGCCGGCCGTATGAACTGTTTTTTCGCTCATTCCGATTGCGGCTGCGCGCCTTCAGGCAATGGCGGCGCCTCCACGCCGGCTCGCGGAAGCGTTCCTGCTAATTCCTGGCGCCAATGCGCCACATCTCCCGCAGGCCCGTAGCAGTAGATCATGCGCATCGGAGTCGAACCCGTATTCGTGAGTTGATGAAAGACTTGCGGCGGAATGTAAACCGCTTGCCCGGCGCGAACGGTTGCGCGTTCATTCCCCAGGCACATTTCGCCTTCGCCCTCCAGAATGAAATAAATCTCTTCCTGCTCCTGGTTGTGCCACGGCACTTGCCCTCCATGCGGATCGAGCGTCACCTGTCCCAACGCAAAATGCGACGCCTGAATCGGGCTCGCTCCGCCCACCACGTTCTGCGTCAAACGCCGCGCCGGATATCTTCGCCCGCTGATATTCGCCAGATCTGCAACAATCATTTGCTCACCTCTACAGAATGCGCAGGTGAAATCCTCCATCGGCGTGGATGACCTGTCCCGTGCAGTAGTCGAGCTTGCCGTCCGCAATTGCGCGTACTACATCCGCCACATCGCGCGCCTCGCCCATACGCCCCTGCGGCACAAGTCCATTGGCGATCTTCTCTTCATAACTCTCTGCCACCCGCGCGATCATGTCGGTGCGAATAACTCCCGGCTGCACTTCGAAAACCGGAATGCCGTGCGCAGCCAGCCGCGCCGCGAACAGCTTCGCCGCCATACTGATGCCTGCTTTCGCGATGCAATATTCGCCCCGGTTCGCTGACGCCGTAAACGCCGAGATCGATCCAATGAATACAATTGTTCCCGATCCGCGCTCCAGCATCCAACGCGCAATCTTCTGGGTCAGAAAGTACGGCCCCCTCAGATCGGCAGCGATTACTTCATCGAAGCTCGCGACCGTCGCTTCCAGAAGGTCCTTGCGTTCGCGCGGCGCCATGCCCGCGTTGTTGACTAATAAGTCGATGCGCTCGACCCGCTCCCGCGCAGCTTCGATTAAGCGCTCACAGGAGCTCATATCTCCCAGGTCGCACTCGAGCATCTCAGCGCCGGTGTCCTTGGCAGCCGTTTCCGCTGCTTCCCGGTTCGACCGGTAAGTCGCAATCACCCGATGAGTGCTTGCAAGCTCATCGACAATCGCCCGCCCAATGCCGCGGCTTCCTCCTGTTACAAGGGCCACCGGTCTCATATGCGATGTTCCTTCGCGCGGCACGGCGGATGCGCGGCGGCCAATAGCATTCCCACCGCGACCACCACCACGCAGCCGATCACGTTGTACCAGAGGAACGAGATTTTCGTAAATAGCACAGCCGCGAAGATAGCTCCTTCTCCCGCCAGAACGCCCCAAAACGCTGCCGTTCCACCCACCTGTTTGCAAAAGAAAGCCAGCACGAATACCCCCAGCATTCCGCCGTAAAACCAGGACCCCACGATGTTCACCCGCACGATCAGCGCTCCAAAGCCTCGCGCACCTAGCGCTGCAAACGAAATCGCATACAGGCCCCAGAACACCGTGAACCATCGCGATGCCCAAAGATAGTGCCGGTCGCTGCGCCCGCGAACGAAGAACCGCCGGTAGATATCGACCACCGATACCGTCGCGAGCGAGTTGATCTCGCCCGACGTAGATCCCATCGACGCAGAAAAAATCACGCCAATAACCAACCCGATCAATCCCACCGGCAAATACGATTTCACAAACGAGAGGAAAATGTAATTCGTGTCATCGTAAGTCCGATCACCGTTGAGCCGCTTCACTAACTCGAGACCGTTGCGCCGGTTTTGCTGGAATGCGCGCTCCGAATTCCGGAAGGTTCGAAGCGCGTCTCCAGTTCTTCCGGCCGCGCCACGCATCTCGCCTGCAAGATGAAATGCCGCATTGCGTCGCTGCTCGAAACCCTGCTGGTAACTCGCGTCTAACTGAGCCCACTCCGGCGCTGAAGCCGCATGCTGCGCTTCGAGCGGCTGAAAAATCATCGGAGTCGCCACAAATAGCGACAAGACAAACACCATCGCGCCGACAAACAAGATAAATAACTGCATCGGAATCTTCGCGATCGCGTTAAACAGCAGGCTTAAACGGCTCTGTGCAATCGATCTGCCTGTCAGATAGCGCTGCACCTGGCTTTGGTCGCACCCAAAGTAAGCCAGCGCCAGAAATCCGCCTCCAATCAGCCCGCTCCAGACATTGAAACGGTTGTCTAAATTGAGATGCAGATCGACGATATTCAACTTTCCCGCCGCACCCGCCAAGTGGAACGCGTCCACAAAGGAGATGTTGGGAGGCAGTGCGTGGATCACCGCGACAAGCGTGGCAATCAGGGCAACAAAGATCATCGTCATCTGCTGGACATCGGCCCACGTGAGTGCCTTGATCCCGCCCGTCGCGGTGTAAAGGATGACCAGGCTTCCAATCACCACTGTGATGAGCCGGTCCGGCCAACCGAGCACTGCGGCCAGAGCAACGGCGGGCGCATAAAGCCCGATACCCGCTCCCAGCCCGCGCTGAATCAGAAAAACCACTCCGACGAGCGCGCGCGTTTTCGCATCGAATCGCTGCTCTAAGTACTCGTAAGCGGTGTAAACTTTGGCGCGATGGAAAATCGGCACCGCCGTCGCGCACAGAATCACCATCGCGAGCGGCAGTCCGAAATAGAACTGCACGAAACGCATCCCATCGACGTATGCTTGGCCCGTGGTCGAGATAAACGTGATCGCAGTCGCCTGCGTCGCCATGATGGAGAGCCCCATCGCATACCAGGGCATGGTTTTGCCCGCCAGCAGGTACTTATTGACAGTGTTGCTACCGCGCCCGCGATACAGTCCGTACGAAACCAGCGAGGTCAGCCACGCCAGAAGCACCACCCAGTCGAGTGGACTCATGGCAGCGCTTTCAAGCGCGCGATCTGCTCTCGCCTCACGGCCCCATCAGCCGACGCCGGTATCCTGGCCGCGCGCCCCACGTGAAACTCGAAGCCATTCGAAGCCTGCGAAATCTCAGACAAAATCGAAGGACGCAACCCGATGCCCACAAGCATCGTGATTTCCGGCGCCGCTACCGCCTGCCACTCCAAAAGCCTTCGCTTGCGCTCCTCCCAGTCTCCCGGCCCGCCGCTTGTCAGAATGCGATCGATCTGCCCGAATCTCTTCAGTTGCCGGATCGCGGCGATCGGATCTGTCACATGCTCGAACGCGCGATGCATGGTCACGTGCACTTGCGGCGCTGCGCCCAATACTGCCTCCATCGCATCTAAATCCAGGCCGCCATCCTTCGCGAATCCCACCACAAGACCGCCGATCGGCAACTCAGCCACTTCGCGCGCCTTCAACCGCAAATGCTCGATCTCACCCGCGCCCGCCTCCATCGATGCATTCTCCCGCAGCATCACCCGGACTGGAATCGAGACGCTGCGAACCACCTCTTCGACGATTCTCCGCTCCGGCGTCAATCCGCCGATTTCAAAAGCGCGCACCAGTTCCAAACGGTCGGCCCCGCCCGACTCCGCCTCTCGGGCCTCGTCAAGCGAGGTGACGATCACTTCCAGCAATCTTGGCATCAAAAGTTAAAAATGCGCGTAAGCACGTATAGCGCGGCGATCAGCAGGAACAAGTAGCAAAGCACAGCCGCATACACGCGCCGCCACCTACCCAAAAACGGCGGTGGTTCTTCCGGCATTTCTGCGGTACTTTGCACCTTGCGCTCCATGTTAAAGGATGCGCTAGGAAAGTCGCGAGTGGCCAACTAATCAGCCGACGTTATACGCTGGTAGTTTCAAGAGTACTGAAGCGTTGTTCTGGTACTAGCGCCCGGTGTGTCTGGGCGCGAAGAAAAGAGCCTCGGATACACTAACAAACCGTGGGAACAGCCACACGCCAAAATACGAACGTGCTTGTTGTCGACGACGAAGAGTCGCAACGCGACCCGCTGGCGAAAATGATCTCCGCATGGGGTTTCAACGTTGAAACCGCATCGGATGGCCAGCAAGCGCTCGACAGGCTTGCAACCTTTTCTGCCAATGTCATCGTTACCGACTTGATGATGCCCCGTATGGATGGCTTCGAGCTTATGAAGCGGCTCGGCTCCGACGGCGCCATGCCCCCCGCGATCGTGCTCACCGCGTTCGGCAACATCGAAACCGCCATCCAGACCATTCACGACTTGGGCGCGTTCTGGTTTCTCGAAAAGCCCATTCAGCCCGCCGCGCTGCGCGTTCTGCTGGAGCGCGCGGCATCGCAGAGCCAGCTCGCCGAGGAAACCGAGCGGCTGCAGCGTCAGTTGTCCTATCAGGGCGTGCTGGTCGACATGGTTGGCACCTCGCCGCAGATGCAGCAGGTGTTTTCGGTCATCCGGCAGGTAGCTCCCAGCAATGCGGCCGTCCTGGTCGCGGGCGAAAGCGGAACCGGCAAGGAATTGGTCGCCCGTGCCGTCCATCAGCTCAGCGATCGCCGCGGCGGCCCCTTCGTCGCCATTAACTGCGCAGCTATGCCGGAGACGCTTATGGAGAGCGAACTGTTCGGTCATGAAAAGGGCGCGTTTACCGGCGCGCTCGAACGTCGCGCTGGCTGCTTTGAGCTGGCCCAACACGGAACTCTGCTCTTGGACGAACTGGTGGAAATGCCTTCCGGCACTCAAGCCAAGCTTCTTCGCGTGCTCGAGGACTCGCGCGTGCGCAGATTGGGCGGCAAGGGCGAACTTTCAGTGGACGTTCGCGTCGTCGCCGCTACTAACCGCAACATCGACGAAGCGCTCAAAAAGGGCGATCTTCGCGAGGATCTCTATTACCGTCTGAACGTCTTTCAAATCGCTCTGCCGCCTCTGCGCCAGCGGCTCACAGATCTCCCGGTGCTTTGCGAAACGCTCATCACGCATCTCAATCGCAAGCACTCCTGCAACATCACTTATGTCACTCCGGATGTGATGGAGGCCTTCCGCAAGTACAACTGGCCGGGCAACGTGCGCGAGCTGCGCAACGTCCTGGAGCGCGCCGTCATCCTGGCGGGCGAAGGCGCGATCCAGATGGCTCATCTGCCGTATGACTTCGGCGTATCGGTCGGTTCACGTCCGCCTGCCCAGGTCTTTGAGCCCGATAGCGTGCGACTCCCCGTCGGCACCACCGTGGGCGATGCCGAAAAGGCCTTGATTCAGCTCACCTTGGGCCACACCAAAAACAACAAAACGCGCGCCGCAGAAATTCTGGGCATCAGCCTCAAAACCCTCTTCAACAAGCTCAAAGAATACGGCGCCACCGAAGCCGCCGACGGCAACGCATAAACCTGATCTGACGCTCCGGCGCGCACTTTCGGCGCGGTTAACGCCTTTCTGGCGCATGTTACGCTGAGGTTTCTTGCTCATGAGCGCCGCCGCTTCCACGTTGAAGAGAACGCCGCTCTTCGATGTCCATTCCACTCTCAAAGGCCCGGCTCGTCGATTTCGGCGGCTGGAGCATGCCCATCCAATACTCCGGCATCCTGCAGGAGCATCATGCCGTGCGCACGGCTCGGTTGGTCTTTTCGATGTGAGTCACATGGGCGAAATCGAAATACGCGGTCCTGAAGCTGCGAAGCAAGTGGATTACGTCTCGACCAACAATGCCGGCAAAATGAAAACCGGACAAGCCCATTATTCCGCGCTGCTTTATGAGCACGGCGGCTTTGTCGACGACATCCTGGTGCACAAAGTCTCCGATACGCACTTCTTTCTGTGTGTAAATGCCTCGAACCAGGAGAAGGATTTCGATTTCATTCGCGCGCACATGCAATTCGATTCCGAAGTCGAATTTACAAGCGACGAATACGCGCAGTTAGCCATACAAGGGCCAAAAGCGGCGCCCACGCTGCAAAAGCTTACTGACACGAACCTGGCGGGTATCAAGTATTATTGGTTTGCCGACGGAATCGTCTCCGGCGTTCCAGCGCGCATCGCGCACACGGGTTACACCGGCGAAGATGGTTTTGAAATCTACATCCCGCCCGAATCAGCCCCGCGCATCTGGAATGAAGTCCTGAATGCCGGCGAAGAGTTCGGGATTAAGCCCTGCGGCTTAGGCGCTCGAAACACCTTGCGGCTGGAAGCAAAGATGGCGCTCTACGGCCATGAACTGACCGCCTCCACAAACCCGTTTGAAGCGGATTTAGCATGGATCGTCAAAATGGGAAAAAGCGATTTCGTCGGCCGACGTGCTCTAGAAAAATCACTGCAGCAAGGAGTTACTCGAAGGCTCACAGGGTTCGAGATGAAAGATCGCGGCATCGCGCGAGATGGCTATGAGATCTGGATCGACGGCGCGCCCGCCGCCTGGGTTACGAGCGGCGGCCCGTCTCCCACGTTGAATAAGAATATCGGGCTTTGTTATTTGCCGATCGAAAAAGCCGTGCCCGGAGTAAGAATTCAAGTGATCATTCGCGATACGCCCGTCGAAGCAGAAACTGTATCAACGCCCTTTTATAAGAGAGCAAAATGACTTACCCGGAGACCTATAAATACACCAAAGAGCATGAATGGCTGCGTGCAGAAGGATCTGAAGGCACCGTCGGCATTACCTATCATGCACAACATGAGCTCGGCGATATCGTATTCGTCAATTTTCCCAAGGTGGGGACGAGCGTGAAGCGCGGCGAAACCTTCGGATCGGTTGAATCGGTGAAAGCTGTTTCAGATGTGTATTCGCCGGTAACTGGCGAAGTAACATCCTTTAATGAGCTGCTCTCAACCCATCCTGAAAAGCTAAACGAAGACCCGCATGGGGAAGGCTGGCTGATAAAAGTCAAGCTTTCCTCCCCCAATGAAATCAATTCACTTATGTCGGCGACGGATTATCAAAACTATGTGGGCGCCGAATAGCGATCTGCGCCGCGCTTAAGCTGGAAAATATCGTTTGCGCTACTTACCGAAATCAGATTCCGAGCGCCGCGAGATGCTCGCCACGCTTGGTATGCGCTCGGAAGAAGACCTGATCGCGTATCTCCCGCCCGATATTCGCTTCAACGGCCGGCTCGCTATCGAAGACGGCAAGAGCGAATACGAGATCATCGATTACTTCAAGCAGCGCGCCGCTCAAAACGGAAACGGTTTCCCAAGCTTTCTCGGCGCGGGCGTTTACAACCACTACCGGCCCGTGCTGGTTGACACGGTCGTCTCGCGCGGCGAGTTCCTGACCTCTTACACTCCCTATCAGGCCGAAATTTCGCAAGGAACTCTCACCAGCATCTTCGAATTTCAATCCATGATCTGCCAGTTGACCGGCATGGAAGTAGCGAACGCCTCCATGTACGACGGTTCTTCGGCCGTTCCGGAAGCCGCCATGATGGCCGTGCGCATCACGCGCCGCGACAAGATCCTCATCGCGCGCACGGTGCATCCGGAATACCGCGAAGTGCTGCACACTTACACGCAGCACCAGGGCATTCCGGTCGAAGAGATCGCTTACGCGAAGAGCGGTCGCCTCGATTTGGACGACCTGCGCAAGAAACTGAGCGATGATGTTGCCGCCGTGATTGTCCAAACGCCGAACTTCTTCGGCCTGCTCGAACAAGTGAAAGAGCTGTCGCAAATTGCTTCCACGAAAGGCGCATTGCTGGTCGTCGTTTTTACCGAAGCAGTTGCGCTCGGAATCGTCGAGCCGCCTCGAGACGCCGATATCGTCGTAGGCGAGCTGCAAAGCTTTGCCATCTCGCCGAGTTATGGCGGCCCTTACGCCGGAATCATCGCCACGCGCGAAAAGTACATCCGCCAGATTCCCGGCCGGCTGGTTGGCGAAACCACCGATGCCGACGGCCGCCGCGCTTTTTGCCTCACCTTGGCTACTCGCGAGCAGCATATCCGCCGCGAAAAGGCCACTTCGAACATCTGCACCAACCAGGCGCTGCTCGCCCTCATGGCAACCGTCTTCATGTCGATTTACGGCAAAGAAGGTCTCCGCGAGCTCGCCGAACAGAACCTCGCGAAAGCGCATTATCTCGCCGCGAAGGTGCCGCTCCAATTCGACGGCCCATTCTTCAACGAGTTTGTCGCGCGCGCAAACGGGAAATCGCCCGACCGTATCAACAGCGACTTAGTCAAACAAAAGATTGTCGGCGGATTGCCGCTCGGCCGATTTTATCCCGAACTCGAGCGTTGCATGCTTCTCTGCGCCACGGAGATGAGCCGCCGGGCGGACATGGACGCAGTTGCCGCGGCATTTAAACAATGATTAAGAAAGTTTCCAAGCACATTGTTCAAAATGAGCCGCTGCTGTTCGAGCTCAGCTCGCCCGGCAAGCGCGGCTATCAGCTTCCTGCCCTAGATGTCCCAGCTATCGACGCCGAAGCTGTCCTGGGCAGCGACAACGTGCGCTCCGAGATCGAGAATTTCCCGGAAGTCAGCGAGTTCGAAACGCTGCGTCACTTCACCCGCCTCTCCACTTGGAACTACGCCATCGATCTCGGCCTGTACCCGCTTGGCTCATGCACCATGAAGTACAACCCGCGTGTGAATGAACTTGTCGCGCGCACGGAAGGCCTGGCCTGGGCGCATCCGTATCAGCCTGAATCGCTCGCGCAAGGCTGCATGGAAGTGATTGCGGTGCTCGAACAGGCGCTCGCAGGAATCACGGGCATGGATGCGGTCACGCTGCAGCCTGCCGCCGGTGCGCACGGCGAATTCACCGGTATCCTCATGATCCGCGCTCTGCTCGAGAAGCGCGGCGCTGCCCGCAAAAAGATTCTGGTGCCCGATTCCGCGCATGGCACCAACCCCGCCACCGCCACGATGGTCGGCTATACGGTCGAAAACATCAAATCGAACGACCGCGGCATGGTCGACACGGACGTGCTGCATCGAGTGGTCACCGAAGATGTCGCCGCTCTCATGATCACGAATCCGAATACCGTCGGGGTTTTCGAAGAGAACATTCGCAAGATCTGCGGAATCCTGCACGATAAAGGCGCGCTCGTCTACATGGACGGCGCGAACATGAACGCCCTGGTCGGCATCGCGCGGCCCGGCGATTTTGGCGCCGACGTCATGCATCTCAATTTGCACAAGACGTTCTCCACGCCCCACGGCGGAGGCGGACCGGGCTCCGGTGCCGTTGCGGTCGCGAAGGTATTGACACCGTTCCTTCCTTCGCCGCGTCTGAAGCGCAACCGCGATGCCTGGGCGTGGAATTACGATCTTCCCGATTCCATAGGTCGCGTGCGCGCTTTCTATGGAAATTTCGGCGTGCTCGTTCGCGCGCTCGCCTACATCATGGCGCACGGCGGCAACGGGCTACGGCAAGCTACTCTCGACGCCTTGCTCAACGCAAATTATGTTCGCGTGCTCCTCGAGCCGTATTATCAGATCGCCTATCAAGCGCCCAGCATGCATGAATGCGTCTTCAGCGACGATCGTCAAGCGAAGAAGGGCGTGCGCACCGGCGATATCGCGAAGCGCCTCATCGATTACGGCTTTCATCCTTACACGGTCAGCTTCCCGCTCATCGTTCGCGGCGCGCTCATGATCGAGCCCACCGAAACCGAGAGTAAGCGCGAGCTCGACCTGTTCGGCGACGCCATGATCTCGATCGCGAAAGAAGTAGAAGACAACCCTGAGTTGGTTCTGAAGGCGCCGCATTCGACACGCACATCGCGAGTCGATGAAGTGACTGCAGCGCGCAAGCCGATCGTGCGCTGGCAACCGAAGACTAACGCGAGTCAAGCAGCCGATTGACCGTTTCCAGCACGGTTTCGACCTTCAAATCGGTCAGCGCCTCCGAGTGTAAAACCGTCACATTCTCCCCGCGTGGCGCCCACGTTTCGGGTGCTGTCGGCCCAAATAGCGCGACAGTACTTACGCCTGTTGCGGCGGCCAGGTGCGTGATTCCCGAATCGTTGCCGATATAAACTCGGGCGCCCGCGACCCACGTTGCAAGGTCAAGCAGATTGTCGAAGCGAATCGCGTCCGCAAGCTGCTCTTCCGGACCAGCCGTCCACTCAACGTTGCACGCGAGCGTTACCGCCACATTCTGAAAACACTGCAGCGGCCAATTCTTTCGCCCACTTCCTGAAAAGGGGTGAATGACAACGCTCCTGCGCAATCGAGCTGCACCAATTCCGATCCTCGGCCGCAACCCGGCGCGTGCACCCACCTGCGCGGCGAAGAAATCCGTTGCATGGCCGCGATAATCGGCGGGCGGCAACGCTTGATAGAACTGGCAGTGCGCGCCCAAGCTGCTCAAAGCGCTTCGAAACTCTTCGCGCGCGAAGCCGTACCAGCTCACAATCGAATCGAAGCTGCGCAAAGTTTGAATCAGCTTCGCGTCCGGCTGTAAATCGCCCACGCCGAGCCGGTCAATCCCACTCGCACTGATCGGGCGCACAACATCCGCAAACTGAACCAGCGGAACAACCGGGGACGGAACCCAAACCTCGGTATATTCGCTTTTCAGATATTCCAGCGCTGGCAGCGCCAGGATGCAATCTCCAATCGCGCCCGGCCGGATGACTAGCCGTCGCATCGCTGAGCGGCTCAAAACCCGTACAATTTTCGCGCGTTCTCGCGCATCACCATGTGCGCGATCTGTTTCGCGCGTTCCGCCGTGATTTCGCCGTCCTGCATCATGCCCGTGAGTGCTAACCCAAGCGAAAGCCGGCCCGTGGTTGAGCCGATCCACGCCGTCTCTTCCCATCCAATCGAGTCGGAAAACGGGCTCGCATCCGATCCATACAGCACTTTCTCCGGCGCAGCTTCGAGATATGTTCGAATCGCTTGAGCGCCCTCCACCGGATACGTTTCATACATGAACGCGGAAAAATCGACATACACGTTCGGCTTCAATATCTCCTCTGCCGCTTCTTTCGCAAATGGCCACCCGCCGTGTAACATCACAAACTTAGTTTTTCGCATCGATGGGTCATTGAATAGCTCATCCATCTGAAGCGGATTCGCATTTGCAACACGGAAGTAACTTCCAGCGCCCATCGCGCAATGAAAATGCACCGGCATATTCAAACGCCCGGCTTCTTGGGCAATATGCCGAAATATATAATCCTGCAGAGTCTTGTATTCTTCAGGCGATGGTTTCGACCCGCGCGAATACCGGGAGTACACCCGTTCCGCATCTTCCCGCTTAGCGTCGCTGATCTGCAAAGTCCGCAAGTAACCCAGCTCAAATTTCACGGCGACAGCTCCGTTTCGCCGCCAGCTCTCGAGCAGATGCGTGACAAAGCCGAGATAATCATCGAATCTCACCGGTAACTTGCGTAACTGAGCCCCTGCAAGATAACCTTTGAGTAACTGCTCCTCTCTTCGAATGAAAATCCGATGATCGGTATCCTCAGCCGCCATTGAGTCGTTATTTAGCGGAAACAGGAGCATGTCCGCGAATGGCACCCATTTGAACCGATCGTTCGTAAGCCCTCGGCCCATCGCCATACGATTGGCCAACATGATCTCGGTATTCGCTTGATCGAGCACCCACGCCGGATATGAATCGCCTTTCTGTTCCGCTATCTGGCGTTTCTTTTTTTCTAGCTCTGAAAGGTGCTCCGGCGTCGCGTCGGAATACCGATAGCCGAAAAGCGCATGCCAAGCCTGCGGAAAATATGGATTCCCGTCCTGAAACGGCGCGGCCATCGCTAGATCCTGGATTCCCTCCATCGAAAGTGCGTCGTAATCGTGATCTTCTTGGCCGGGTGAAGTCACAGCCACGGCATGCGCATGGTTGTCGATGGCGCGAATCTGCCGCAATTCGGCTTCAATCGCCGGGTCCACATATAAATGTGTTTGCGCACGCCCGTACGAAACGAGGACTGCGCACGCAATGCCCGCAGCGCAACTCCGCCATCGCGCGCTGTGCGATCGCACCATATAGATAGTCGTCTACTCGATTGTGACCGGCACCGTCACGTCAATGCTTGCCGGCCGGAAACACATTGTGGTGTTGCAGGCCTGGTAACGCAATCGCCCCGTGACAGTCGCATCACCCGCAGTGGCCCCATCTGGAGCTTTAAATTGAGTTTGTATCTCGAACGTGCCTGTGAACACATTCAGCAGGTCATTCCCAACCTTCACTTCTTCCGGTTTGGGGTACGAAATCGACTTCGTTTCAAGCGGCCCGCTGCTCCACGTCAGCTTCAACGGAATCAAATACTCCTCTTTCGGCTTGTCACTGTTGACATGAAAGCCCGGAAGAACTGTTACTCTCAGGCTCTCGGTCGCGGTCGCCCCACGCTTCACGGTGAGATGCTCAGCGGGGCTAACAACCAGCTTATTCAGCTGCGCGCGGCAATAGAACGGCAGGCACAGCAGGCAGGCGGCGCTGAACAGAAGCGCTCTGCTTAATCCCGAGCAGCGATTGAATCTCAGACTGAAATTCATTCTTACTTGTGAGCCCCACGTGCGCGTTGAAGGCAAACTTGCCCTCTCGATCAATCAAAAAAGTGGTCGGCAGCGCATCAAGCCCGCCATACAGCTCGCTTACCGTGTCATTCCCTAAAAGGATACGATAATTGATTTTCTTCTCCGCAATGTACGGCTTCACGGCCTGCCAGCCGTCCTCGTCCATGGAGACGCCAATCACTTCCAAACCTTTGGACTTATACTCCTGTTGAAAATCCATGAACCACGGAATCTCGATCTGGCAAGGTCCGCACCACGTGGCCCAGAAATCCAGAAGCACTACTTTCCCGCGGTAATCCGAAAGCTTGACGGATTGCCCGTTCGCATCGGCCAACGTGAAATCGGGCGCGAGCTTTCTGCCGCTCGATTGTTTGTCTGACGCTGTCTGCTTAGCGCGCGAAGCTTCCGATGAGGATGCTGCGCGGCTGCAGGAATAGCATGCCGCAACGGCAATCACGGCGAGAACTGCAAGATATTTTTTCCCCACGAGGCGAATGCTCAAATTTCAGTGTACCGTTCCCGTGCATTAACACTGGCAAACGCGCTCAAACGCAAAATGCATCCACGTTTTGCGTTTCCGCCTCCAACGTTCCGCCAACGTGAACGCAGCATGCTGCGAAACTCCTCCATACATCCACGCCGCTGTGTCACAGAAGCTTTCGCAAACATAGCTCCGCCAGGCGCGCGAACCGTGTTCGCGATCGGATGGCATGATCGCCCGCTTTGCAATTTCCGCGGATTCGCCTAGCTCGCCCCGAGCACCGGTTTGCAGCTCTATCGCCAACAGCTTCCCAAACGCGGCGCGCCGCCCGTTTCCCAATCTCGCCCATACGAAATGGAATATCTCATGCACTAGGATCAGCCGGAACAGTCGCGGTCTTCGAAGTAAGCTGGTCTCCAGAATAATCTCGCGCCGGCGAATGAATGCTGCGGCATGAAGCGGCGTTCCATCGCGCGCGTCGCTCGATACCAGCTTTCCTCCGGCCGCTGTCAGCCGGCCGCGGTCTTGAATGCAAATCGGGCTGCCGAAAAGTTCCGGCAGTCCCTCAACGATCTTGTTGATGTCGCGTTCCGCTTTATTGTTGAGCCGGAGGTTTAGAAGGAGCCGGCGCTGTGGTTCCCGCCGAGCGCGGCGGCGTTGCCGGTACCGGCGTTCCTGTGGGCCGCTGCAACGAGGGGGTGTTGTGCGGCTGCGCGTTGGACGCATTGAAGAAGTCGGGATCCTTTACCTCGATCTTATATTTGTCAAGCTCTTCCTTCACGGCGGCTTGATTCTTTTCATTTTGCAGACGCTGCACTATGCTCGCCCGCGCCTGCTCGAACGGTAGCTTGCTTCGGTTATCCACTTTTAAGATGAAGAAGCCGTTCGGCAATCGAACCGGCTCGGAAACTTGACCGGTCTGCAGGTTTTCGATCGCCGTTTTGATATCCGCAGGCAATCCTTGGTCTCCGCTGGTGACGGTTCCCAGGTCGCCGCCCTTTGCGGCTAACTGTTGGTTATCGGATTCGGTCCGGGCGAGCGCGGTGAAGTCTCCTCCCGCCTTAATCTTCTTCTCAATGTCGTCCGCCTTTTGCCGCGCCGCTTCTTCGGTCCGGTTCGTTGGCGAATTCGCCGCTGCGGGCGTGCCCGGCGGGCTGAAAGCAACGAAGATTCCGCTTAGCTTGAACTGATCGAAATCGTTCGGATGCGAATCATAGTAGGCCTTCGGATCCGGCGCCGCCGCCCCCCGCCGCAGAACTGTTTGCAATCTTGTTGAGATAGGCCTGCGTCAGGATATTCGCCCGAGCCATCTGCAACTGCTCCTTCCACGGCGATTCCTGGTCCAGGTTCATCTTGGCGGCTTCTTGCGCCAACTGATCTTCCATGTAGATCTGCTGGATCAATGCGGAGAGGTTGTTTTCAAATCGCCTGCGCTGCTGCGGAGGCAGCGGCTTCAGCAGATCCAACGCCTCCCGCGCGGTGATTTGTTTACCGCCGATCGTCGCCACCACCCGGTTCGGATCCTGTTGCGCAACCGCTTCCGGTCCGCGCGGCTTCAGCCCCGTTGCAGATGCCGGCGATTGAGCTGGCGACGGGGTTGCCGCAGGTTTAGGAGCCGTCGAGCTCGTCGCAGAGGAGGTCGAAGATTGAGGAGTACTTTGAGCAAAAGCGAGCGTAGCGCCGCACGTGAAGACAAGGAGACAGATACTGCTTTTCATTCAGTTGCCGATTAGATCTCTTCAACTCTAACATGCAACTCACGCGCGAACCCTCCCGCGAAGTAATGCTAGGGCTGTACGGACGCGTGTTTCAGACCCGACATATCTTTACCGGCGCCGTTCACGTGGATGTTATTGACAACCTGCACCGCGCCCGCAGCTCGCGCCATCCGTGTAGCCGATCCTTTATGCTGCATCACGTTCGTCGTCCCCTCCCAGGTCACAACTCCGCGCTGGACATGGAACTTGAACCCGTCCTTGCCGATCTTCGACTTCGCGAGCTTGGTGCGAATGGTCGCTTCAATCTGGGCGTCGCCCGGTGTCGCCGCCCGCGAAACGCTAGTGCGTGAAGAAGATGCCGCATCAGCCGGTACCGCGACTCCCGCCGCGATCAGAAGCCCGGCGACCAAGAGAACAAAAAAGCGTTGCATAGACTCCTCCGTTCGTGAGCCATGAAAGTAGTGGAGTCCGGCGCCGATACTTCGCAGGGTGCTTCGGCGACTACTTCATCGCTCCGGTGCCGCCGCCGATTGCCGCACCACCAGCCGTGTTCCAAGGCGGAACTCGCGGCCCGCAAGTTGAGGATCCGCGAGCATCGCCCAAAGAGCATCGAACGCTACCCTTCCGATTTCGGTCCTCGGCACCGCCACGCTCGTCAGCGCCGGCTGCGTGTATTCCGCAAACAGAATGTCGTCGAAACCCACTACCGAGAGATTCTCCGGCACCCGCAATCCTGCGTCATAGGCGCAATGCAGAACGCCGATTGCCGTCAGATCGTTGCCGGTCACAATCGCTGTTGGGGCGCCCTGTTCGAGCAGCGCCGAGCAGGCGGCGTAAGCGCCTCTGACCTTGAAATCGGAATCAATAACGCGCTTCGGGTTCAGGCCCAGCCGCAAAGCCGTGTCGATAAACGCCTGTTTGCGGCGCTGGATGGACGGTAGCTTCGGCGGCCCTCCTATATATGCGATATCGTGGTGTCCCAGTTTCGCCAAATATTCAAGGGCCTCCGCGATCCCATGCTCGTAATCCACCAGAATGTTGCTGATGCTTGGAGCGACATGGCCCAAATCGAGGTACACCGCGGCAATGCGCCTGGCGGCGAGCATTTCTATGACAGACACGTCAATCTGCGACGTGAGAATCGCGACACTCCGGAACCTGCAGGCCGACCAGGCGCTGCACGGAATTGAGCATGCGCTCCGCGTCGTAATTCGTATTGAGAACCAGGGCGTCCATGTCGTGAAGCTGCGCCTCGTCCTGGAAAGCGGCCGTGATCTCCGGGAAAAACGGATTCCTGACGTCCGAGACGATCAATCCCAAGAAATTGCTCTTGCCACGCGCGAGATTGCGCGCCGCGAGATTCTGCGCATAACCCAGTTCTTGCACGGCTGTCATGACTCGTTGTCTGGTATGCGGACGCGTTGGCCGGGTGCCGTTCAGTACGTGCGATACGGTCGCGATGGATACGCCCGCCCTGGCTGCCACATCTTTGATGCTTGAACCCAAATCGTGCCTCCAAAGCCCTCAAGCGGGTCATCCGCACACCTGCCCTGTGCGCGACAACGTGCCCGCGAATTCAATCAGTGAATGCTTGATGTGGCGATATTACCAATGCTAGGCGAGGAGTTCTATATGTCTGTCGCAGAAGCAGCCTAGAGAGCGGGCCAGCGTCTTACGCGTGAGTCGATTGCACCGTGCTTGGTTCTGGTAATCCCGCGTTGCGCGCGAGGACGCGCGAAAAGCTTGACCAATCCAGCGATTCCTGGCCGTTCGCCAGTGCTGAAATCAGATGGTCGCGAAGAATGCTCGCTACCGGCAAGGGAGCGCCGAAGCTTTCGCCGGCTTCGAGCACTTGGCGAATATCCTTCAGCCCAAGCTTGAGCGCGAAGCCCGCCGGTTCAAATTTTTCATCGGCGATGGTCGCGCCGTAGTTCTTATACACCGGCGATTGGAACAGTTCATTCAGCACTTCGAGAAAAAGATGATGATCGATCCCTGCCTTGCGCATGGCCGCGAATGCTTCGCTCAAGCTTTCAATCATGCTGGCAATCATGAAATTGCCGAACAGCTTCAGAGCGTTCGCCTGCCATGGCTCGGAGCCGATCGTGAAGGTGTTGCGTCCGATCGCCTCGAATAGCGGCCGATACCGGTCCAGCAGGTCGGATTTGCCTGCTGCCGCAACCACCAGTTTCTTGTTTTCTGCTGCCTCAGGTCGGCCGAAAACCGGAGCGGAGACGAACTCTTGGCCTTTTTCCCGGTGCTCCTCCGTCAAGCGGCGAGCGAATCCCACGCTGATCGTGCTGGACGAGATGTGGGCGGCGTCGTTTCCAAGCGCCGCCAGAATTCCGTCCTCTCCGAATGCGACCTCCGCAACGGCATGGTCATCCGCAAGCATGGTGAAAACCGCGTCGGCGCCGCGAGTGGCTTCCGCAGGCGAATTTGCAACACGCGCGCCATCCTTCGTTAGAGCTTCCGCCTTTTCGCGAGTGCGATTGTAAGCGGTAATCTGGTGCCCGCCCCGAAGCAAATTGCGCGCCATACCCGCGCCCATCTTGCCGAGTCCGATAAAACCGATTTTCATAACCAAAAGTTGGAGTCAAACCAGGCTTTTGGCGTTTCCGTCGCTTCGACCTTTGTGCACCTCGCGAGTCTATTGGGTTCTTGCCATCTTTCGATGAGGTGACCTATTCTCCGAAGCCAAGATCTTCGCCCTCGTGAGTTGCAAGTGCAATCTGCTCCAGATGACCGTGCCGCCCGTTGTACCAGAGCATCCATCGGTGTCCATCGTAGAGCGCGTACGGCTTATAGCAGGCATCTTCATCAAACTGATCTTGTCCCGGCCGAATAATCGGATTTACCGGCAAGCGTTCCCAATTCCCGATGCCGTCTCGCGACCTCGCAATTCCGATTTGCGCGTGGTCCACGTCGCGATATCCGATGTAGAACATGTAATACCAGTCACCAAAATGAATCACCTGGCAACCAGCTACTTTGTATTGTTCCCAAATGTTGTTCGGATCTGCTTTGAAGATCGGGTTTGCGGAGTCCTTCGTCCAATGCAGCCCGTCCGGACTGGTCGCATAACCGATCGCGTCGGGTTCATACTGTTCGCCGCCCGAATACCACATCCGAAATAGCTTCGCTGATTCGTCCCAGATCACGTGCGGCGACATTGTCGAGGTCTTCTCCCACGGCAGTTCCGGCGTCAGCACCGGCTTTTCGCTCATACGTTTCCACGTGATGCCGTCCGGGCTGGTCGCGTAGCCGAGCCAGGAACGTCCATCCGCCTGGCCCGTGTACCACATGTGATAACCATCCGTGCGGTGCACAATGGCCGGGCGATTGATGTCTTTCTCCCAATCGGTAGACGGATTCGGCCCCAGTACAACCTTCGGCTCGCCCCAATGAATGCCGTCACTGCTTTCGAACAGAGCGATGCTTTTTTTCGGCCGCCACGATCCCCACATCCGGTACTTACCGTCCTCATGCAGGACGGCTATGTCGAACACCGTGCCCAACTTCCCGCCGCCGATGATCGGGTCGCCTGCATATTTTTGCCAACCACCCGCCGTTTGCGGCAGATTGACAAGCATCCAACCAAGTTTTTCCGAAGACCCGATCAGCTGCCCATTGGCATAGATTCGCAGCCCGGCGCCGCGATGATAATGCTCGCCGGTACGGTCGTACAGAATGGTCAGGTCCCATTCGTGATAACGCAACCGATCGAGACAGAAATAATCTAAGCTGCCCTCCGGCACCAACGGATTGATCTCCACTCGATGATCGATGCGAGGCCTTACACCGACCAGGCCGCTGATAATTAAATCGTTGTAAGTCGAATGATTGTAATCGCGTCCGCGATCCTTATCCGCCTTTCCGTGTTTCTCGGGATCTTGCATCTTATAAAGAATGCTTCTGGCGAGCCATGTCCCCGTGTCCGGATCCAGGTCTTCATCGATGAACGGAATCTCCCGGCCATTGTTCAGCTTCAGATGCTGCGATCGAGTGTACGTCTTCAGTACCTGAAGATAATCTGCTTTCCTTATGTAAGTCTGCTTGTAATTGTTCAGCAGATTAGCCATTGCAGTCAGGGTCTGCGAGGTTGCATAAGGCCACGATGGGCCGTTCCATAGACACTCATGCGGATTCTGAAACATGAATCTCGGATTCCGCCGCTCCGCCGTCGTAGGGCCAAACGGCGCCGCAAACCCGTTCGGATCTAACAGCTCCCTCCAGGCGACCTCTCTGCCCGGATTCGGCAGATTGAAATACCACGGCACATAGCCGATCAATTCACGCACATTCACGGTTTTATCGGGGTCGTTTTGACCTCGTGGCAGCGTCTCGTAAAAACGAGCCGTCTCGTTCCAAAGTTTGGTTTCGACCATCTCGCGCAGCTTGTCCGCCTTCAGCCGGTATTCGACTGACTCGTCCGGCTTCCAATCCCACATAGCGATCTCCGACAGCGCCATCGCGTCGCCAAACATGTAGCTGTTGATAGTCGGCCGGTAACCACTTCCACCGATTGACATCTCCATCCCATCGCGATCGTCAATTTGCCAAAACAAACCATTCGGATCCAGGTGTGTCTTTTCCCATGCCTCATAGTTTGCTTTGAGCGCCGGAAACAATTCCTTTAAAAGCTGCTGGTCTTCGCTCACATATGCGCGCGCCCGCAGCGCATCCGCCGCCCAGAAACTATACAGGCGCGGGTTGCCTCCTTTCTCAAACCAGAACCGGGCATAATCATCCAGATATTTGCGATTTCTGAGCCAGCGCCCTTCATAAAAATGCATTCCCGCCGAGGCGCTCACCGTGTTCCACTTGCCCGCCCACGGAACATCGGGCAAAAACTCGGTCACGACGTAACCGTCAGGCGTAGCTTTGATGTGCTTCCGGAAGGTCCACCACCGGAAGTAGTACATCTCCTCTAAGCTCTTGTCGGAGCACTCGAAAAACGGAATGTTCTCTTCCAGCCACTTCCAGGCTTCGGCGTTTGGAATCGTCGCGCCCGGCCGTTCTTTGTCGTTTGCGTTGAAGCTCTCGACGTAATGCTGAAACGCTGAGCGATCGAGCGATGGCGCCTCCGTTTCAGAAGCGATCACCGGAGCGAGAGCAAATAGAAGAAGTGAGGCAACTGTGATATGAGATGACACGAGATGGTCCGCTTCTCTGAGGATGAAGCAGATTTCGAAAGAACTGAAGGCTAAAGAAGGTTAAAAAGTGGATTAACGTGCGTCTGCGGCGGCGGTGCGCCCTTCCGGCACGATTTCGATTGCGTTTACATTCGCGTAATCGCTTGTAGGAACAAATGAAAGCAGCAGCTTCCCTTGCGCGTTTGGCTTCAGGCCGGTAAATCTCTTCACCAGTGCCCGCGCACTCCCTCCTGCTTCGTGCATGATGTCGACATTCCGGAGCAACGCCGACACCGTTGCAGTAAACATCGAAAAGCCGCATATTATCATTACCGCCGCCGTTTTCTAAACCAAACCAATGCTCGGAAAAGTAAAGCGTCAATGTGTAGCTGCCGCTCGGCACAGGAATCGCGTAGCTGAAGTTTCCGTATCGTTCGGACCTGTACAGCTCCGGGTTGTTTGTGTTGGCCGTGCTTTCGCGATGCGTCAACAAGCGGCCATTTAAGGAAAACTGGTCCGGAAGCCAGAGCCGATGAAATGCATCCAGCCGCGCGGCCGGCCCGGCGATCCATCGCACAGGAGCCATCTCCGGCGTTTTCGTGGCGCTCAACTCAATTGCGTTCACGAACGCGGTTCCCTTCAGCGGCCACTTCGTATGAAAGCTCAAATGCAACTTGCCGTCCTCGGCGGGCGCAATTCCTTCAAACACTCGCATATCCGCCGTGTTGCTCCCGCCGGCATCTGATAACGGATCAAAGTTCGTGAGAATCGGGGCTCCGTTCGCCGATACATCGAAGATGCGGCTTGATTCGCCGCCGCCTTCGTGATTGTCCTGCCCGTAAAGCGTCTCCGCGAAGTAAAGCCGCAGCTCGTAGATGCCCGGCTTCAGCGGAATGTCGTATCGGAAATCGTGGCCTTCTCGAAACGAAAGAAACAGTTGCGGCTCGTCCGTGCGGAAAATTTCGCGATACGGCGCGGTTTCCGTCTGACCACCAACGAAAAAACGATCTCCCAACCACACGTGACCCAACCGGTCCGTGAATGGTTCGTCTGCATCCGATCCGGCAATGATGCGCAGTTCCGAAACCGAATCCGGCAGCACCGGGATGCTGACGGGTGCGCGATTCACCACCGCCGTCTGAGTAGACTTCGATCTCCTCGCCCGCTGCAGCACCATCGGGCTGATGATGGCCACGATCAGTACAACCGCAACGCCAATGCTAATAACGATGCGCGGGTGCTTCGGCGCCCGTTCGAGAGCCACGTGTGCCGGCTCTGGAGCGTTGTGCTCTCCGGGCACAAACGTTGGTAGATAACTACCTACAGGTAGCGCTAGGTGCAGCCGGTGCCCGGCGCCCTCATTTTCATAAAACTCTAGCAGCCGCTTGCGGACCCGGTGAGCCTCTACCCTTACAATCGAATCCTGTTTCGGCGTGAAGCCCGGCCGGCGATTCAAGGCTTCCGTTGCAATCGTGTACTCCGTGAGATTCTCTTCTCCCTCGAAGTACTTGCGGCAAACGAACTCGAGCAGGCGGGCGGAGTTGGAATGTGGAGGGAAAATGCCTGCCGCAACAATGCGTTCGAATTCCGCTCGTTCGGCGTCGATCTTGGAAGCCGCCTGACTTCGCGCGGGCTTCTTGGACGTCAGCAACATCCGTCCCCTCTTTTAGAACGTAAGCCGATTTTACATCACTCGTAGGAAGTGTTAACCCGCGTTTAACACTCGCGGTAACCCCATGCATCTCCTTGTAATCGCGAGAATTCCACATCGCAATCTTTTTAGCGCAGAAAAACATCGGCTACATGCCGCCGTGCGCCTAGAATCGACTCATGTTGACCAAGGGGCGAGCTTTCAGTTGCATTGCGATCACGTCGATCGCTTTGGTTTTGGGCATCCTAGCGCGGGCTCAAGACATTTCCGGTCGCATCAACGGGACCGTGACCGATTCCACCGGGGCTACGGTTCCGAACGCAGAGATCACGGCGACGAACCAGCAGACCGGCGTGGTCTCTCACACCACCTCTGACGCTCACGGCGCGTATGGCTTTGAATCGCTCGCGCCTGGCACGTACACCATAGCTTGTGAAGTCCCCGGCTTCCGCAGATTTTCTTCTAGCGGCAACTTAGTCTCAGCCGAGCGTGTTTCCACGCTGGTAATTCATCTGGAGCTTGGCCAAGTGACTCAATCGGTCGACGTGGGCGCCTCCTTCACACAGGTGGACACAGTCGAACCGGCCCTCCAAAGCAACATCTCCGAGCAAACCCTTATGTCTCTGCCCGTAGAAGGCCGGGATCCACGCGAAACCGTCGAGCTCACGCAACCCGGCACCGTGCCTGCCGAATCGGGTCACACCGGAGCGCGTGTGAGTGTCAACGGCACCCGGGGCGCGAACAACAACTACCAAGTTGACGGCACCGAGAACATCGATTATTTCAATGGGAACTCGTCGGTGTATCCTGCCGTAGAAAACCTGCAAGAGTTCTCCGTTATCACCAACGCAGCCGACGCGGAATATGGATCTTCTGCGGGAAGCCAGGTCAGCGCCATCATCAAATCCGGCACCAACAATCTTCACGGAATGGGGTGGCTGTATTTGCAGAATTCCGGGTGGGCGGCGAATAGCTGGCAGGGCAACCGAACGGGTACAGCTCGCCCGACGGCGCAACAGCGCTGGTACGGAGGCAACATCGGAGGGCCTGTCGTTCTACCCAAACTCTATAACGGCCGCGACAAGACGTTCTTTTTCTTTTCTTACGAGTACACCAATCCTTCCTCCCAAGTCTTAGAGCAGCAATTGGTGCCGACCGCCGCCGAGCGTACGGGCGACTTTTCTCAATCCGGCAGCATTCCACTCATCAACGGAGTACCAACCCCAAACCTTAATCCGGCAAATTTCAGCCCGATGGCGAAGGCGCTGCTCGCGAATACATCGCTTCTTCCGCTGCCGAACGGCCCTAATGGCCAATACACCTGGCTGGGAACAAATAGCCAGACCTTAAGTAACATTGTTGGCAAAATTGACCAGAACTTCGGTTCCAAGCACCGCGTGTTCTTTTCAGTGTTTCGTTACCACCAGGACTTACTCTGGAATCCTTTGCTCGGAATTCAGTTCTCGGCGCCCACACTTCCCAATGAAGGTGTCTCGACATTCCGGACTTATACGTCGACGTGGACCGTCAACTACACTTACACGATTTCGGCCAACATGTTGAACAACTTCATCTTTGGCTTTCGCCCTTATACCGTAGGTCCGGCCGCGAGTAATGGCAATCCCGATCTCACTTGGGCCAAGCTGGGAGTAACTGCTGTCCCTGATGCCGGCGTTGCTCCTACTCAAATCGGAATCTTCGTCAACGGCTGGGGTCCGAACGGATTTACTCTCTGGGGTAACTACAACGACACGACGGCGCAAAAGAACTACTACATAACTGACAATTTTACATGGATTAAGAACCGCCACACGATCAAAGCTGGCTACTATCAGCGCATTCTGCATAACTCGAAGCTTCAGGATTGGGAAGCCGGGGGTGCTTATTCCTTCTCGGCCGGCCAGCCAGGTTCGACGGGGAACGTTTTCGCGGATTTCTTGCTGGGCGATGGCGCCACGTTTACTCAAGCATCCACCCTGGACATGAAGCTCTCCTACCCGGATTACGAAGCCTACGTTCAGGACGAGTATAAGGCGACGAAACGTCTCACGGTGGATTTGGGCGTTCGCTGGACCCCCAGCTTCGCGGTGGTTGAAACGCGCGGTGAGTTGAGTGCGTTCCGTCCAGGCGAACAATCTCAAATTTTCCCCAATGCGCCAACCGGGTTGGTTGTGCCCGGTGATCCCGGTGTACCGCCGGCGACTTACTCGAATCGCTACTTCGATTTTGCGCCTCGCGTCGGCCTTGCTTATGATCTGACTGGAAACGGCAAAATGGCGATTCGTGCGGGTTACGGAATATACTCCGATTACCAGTACTTCCTTGGCCTGAACGATTACGGCTCATCCGTTCCCTACGGTTTCACCTATTCGCCGCCGGGTCCAGTCTCCATCACAGATCCTTACTACGGCCAAAATCTGTTCCCCTATACCAAGCCGCTGCCCGGTTCTGCCGCGACGAAAACATATGTATTTCCGTCCACGCCTTTGACCCTTTACAGTTCCGATCCGTCTTACCAAAACGGCCGAATACATCAGTGGAACGTGAGCTATCAGTGGGAGCCGATCAATAGCTATCTCTTCACGGTCGCCTACGTGGGTACCCGCGGCACTCACCTGGGGACAACGCAGGACATAAATGCGCCGATCTTCGTTCCCAACGCAAGCACGGATGCAAACCAGCAGGCGCGCCGTCCGTATCCACAGTTTGAAGACATCTGGTCTGAATATTCTGGCGCGAATTCCACTTACAACGCCATGCAGCTCACGTTGAATAAACGCTTTTCGAAGAGCTTTTCCGTTCTTGCAAACTACACGTACAGCCGCGCCTTTGATTCCGGGGATACTGCGGGTACATTTCTAACCGGAAATCCTACTCGTGATTACTACAATCGTAATTTAGATTGGGGTCCCTCAGCTTACGACATGCCTAACTCCGCCAGCATTACTTACAATTGGCGCTTGCCTATATTGACGAACTCGAATCGCTGGTTGCGGGCGGCGTTCGGTGGTTGGGTTTGGGGCGGAACGCTGCGTGCCACTTCGGGTGATCCTTTGACCATCACGAGCCCCGTCGGATTCGACGCTTTTTCTGCTGCATCTGCATGGGCGAATTACGTGGGCGGTTCAATCTACGGACCACAAACCAACCGAGCCTCTCAAGCGGCCGAATGGCTGAATCCTGCAGCGTTTTGCGCCGCGAATGAGACTGGACCTTCGTGTGCAGTCGATCCTGCTGCCGGAGTTTCTTATCTTGCTCTCGGAGATTCGAAGCGCGGAATGGCCCGGGGCCCGAGCAAATTCTTTAATGATATGCAATTAACAAAGAACGTTCCGCTGTTCGAGCGCTGGGGCACACTGCAATACACGGTTCAAGCTTTCAATGTCTTCAATCACACCGTTCTTCAGGATCCCGATACAAGCATTGGAGATAAGGGAACCACTTTTGGAGCCATTCAGACGGCTTACCCGGCGCGTAGCTTGCAGATGGCGCTTCACTACACGTTCTAACTGGCGCAAACCCGGCAGCTTTCTGCTGCTTTGTGCCGGCACGTCTCTTCTCATCTCGGTGCGCGCTGGGGCACAGCAACCGGCGCTCACCGCTGGGCAGGAAAATGCCGCCGGACAGGCATTCCTTCAGCAGTACCGCTTCGAAGACGCTCGGAGGGCCTTCGAAAAAGCAATTCGGCTTCAGCCCGAGTATGCGGACGCGCTCGAAAACCTGGCTCTCCTTGAGTTGATGACGTTTTCGGAAGATCGGGCCGGCACGCTGGCAAACCAGCTGTTACGAATTGCCCCGGACAATTTCAACGGCCACCTGATCGAAGGCATCGTTTCATTGGATCAAGGCAATCCCGCTCGCGCCTTGCCTCATTTCAGTGCGCTCAATTCCGCCGATGATCCCGATCCGCTTGTGCTTGCAGGAATGATCGAATGTTCTTCGCAATTAGGGCAAACGAGCCAGGCTTATACGTTCCGCGACAGGCTCTCGCGTGTAACGATTGATCCTCGGGACGCCATCCTTGCCGCGCAATTGTTCAAGAAAGATGGCTTGCAACGATACGTTATACCTTGGCTCGAACAAGCGCATATGTCCTCGCCCGGAAACTTGCGAATTACTCTGGAGCTTTTTCGAGCCGAGGATCGGGCGGGGAATCGGGCGGCAGCCATGAAATGGCTCTTCGAAGCAAAAACGGCCCTCGCCTCCGACTCATCACCTGCTGACGTTGCAGCTCTGATCGAATACGGAAGCATTTGCATCGCGAACCGGATGTTTTTTGATGCACGTGCAGCTTTGCAAAGGGCCGCTCAACTATGGCCCCGGAACGCTGATGTTCATCATTTACTGGGTGTATCGTACTTCGGGCTCGATGATACGCGAAATGCTCAGCACGAATTTGAACAATCAATCCAAATCGATCCGCAGTATGTCAAAAGCTGGATATCGTTGGGCGCCCTTTACCTTGCGGGCGGCGATAACAGCGCCGCTGAGGTGAAGTTCAAGCGAGCGCTTGAACTCGAACCGAATTCCGCCGCAGCTTACTACTATCTCGGGCAGTGTTACCGCAAAGAGGGCGACAGGGAAGCAGCGGTTACAGCTTTGCGCCAGTCAATCAGGATCGCACCACGGAACGGACGTACTCACGCCGCACTGGGTGCAATTTTGATGGCGCAAGGAAAGACGGAACAGGCTCGCAACGAATTAATGCGGGCCATCAAGTTGGATGACCGGATCGCATCAGCTCATTACCAGCTTGGCCTTTTGCTGCAGAAAGCAGGTGAGAACGAACAGGCTATGTTTCATCTACGCCGGGCGCGTGAATTGCGGAAGGATGAAGCCCAGAATGCCGTAATCGTGCTTGCCGCGCCTGAGGCGGGTAAAGAATGATCGCTGGGCATCGGAGCATCGAACAGCTCTTCGAAGAAATGTTCCGGATCATCGACCATGATTTCTTCGACAGCTGGTCCTAAAACCCTCGCAAGATCCGGATAGACCGGCCGGCGATTATTTTGCCAAAATCGCAAGTTGGAAGCGCGGAATTGATCAACTTTCCTCCTCCGCGCCGCATCCAACACGCTAACCGGCATGGCGACCAACATCACTCCCTTCATGCAGCAGCAATTGCTGAGCCGGCGAGACCGGCTGCACAACGCACTTGCGGAATCCGGGCATTCCGTCCAGCTCCATCATCTGCTCGACCAAGTCGACCGCGCGCTGGAGCGCATGCAGGATGGAACTTTCGGTATGTGCGAAGAATGCCACGACACGATTGAAGCCGACCGATTAATTTGCGATCCGTTGGTGCGCTTTTGCCTCGATCACCTCAGCAGCCAGGAACGCGACGCGCTGGAGCGCGATTTGCAACTCGCGGCGGAAGTGCAGAAAGGCTTGCTGCCGCCGCAGAATCTTCAGCGCCACGGCTGGCATATCTGCTATCACTACGATCCTGCCGGGCTGGTCAGCGGCGATTACTGCGATGTGGTGGATGCCGGCGATTCCGGTCTCTTTTTCATGGTTGGAGACGTGTCGGGTAAAGGCGTCGCGGCGTCCATGCTGATGGCGCACCTTCACGCCATGTTCCGCACGCTCGTCCCCATGGGCTTTTCACTGCGCTCCATACTCGATCACGCAAGCCGCGTCTTCGCGGAAAGCACGCTCCCGAATCAATACGCGACTCTGGTCTGCGGACGCGCGCTGCCCAGCGGCAACATTGAACTCACCAACGCCGGACATCCGGCTCCACTGATCATTCGTAACGGAATGGTTGAAGAGGTGCCAGGCTCGAGCCTTCCCGTAGGCATGTTTTCGAGCGAGGAATTCTCGTTGACGGAATTGTCACTCAATCGCGGCGAGCAAATGATCATCTATTCGGACGGCGTTTCCGAAGCCCTCGATAGCTCGAGCCGCGAATATGGGACGGATCGCCTCCGCCAACTGATCAGCCAGAACCATGCGGCAAGTCCCGCGGACCTGTTGAGCGCTTGCCGGGATGATTTGAGCAGTTTCCGCGGGCACGCGCGAAAGCACGATGACGTGACGTTGTTCGTGATTTCACGTACCGAACCGAGTCGAACGGCGATCGATTATTCGCATTCCCAAGTTGCCGCCGTCGCTCAGTAGCGCAGAAGGCGCAGATACGCGCCCCAGGGCTGCTGAATCCCGAGTGGCTAAAAACCATTAGAACTGCTTTTGCATGTACCAGTCAGAGGCCTTCTCTTGTCCATTGGGTATGCGCACCAGGGTCTTCGCCGTTAGTGTATTTGCTGTAATGTTGCCAGCCTCCGCGGTCATCGCGGATCCGCTTCCCGTGAATCAGATCGTTGCCTTCGGTGATAGCCTCACCGATACAGGCAACGCTTCCATCGCGACGCTCGGTGTTGAGCCCGGCTCCGGCTATGCCTATCGCTCGATCCCAGGCGTGCCGTTTCAAGTAGGCGAATTTACAAACCCGCCAGCACCCGGCGGCCCATCGGGATTGTGGATCGATCAATTTGCCGCGAATGCAGGCCTTCCCGATCCACAGCCGTTTCTGGCGCCGGGCGCAGGAACCAACTTCGCAGTGGCCGGTGCGGATACCGGGTCAGGCCTGGGCAACGTGACCTTTCAGCTTGACACCTATCTGTTAGGCAAAACCAGCGTTCCATCGACAAGCCTCTATAGCTTCTGGGCGGGTGCGAACGACCTCATCGCCGGCAACAATCCCGTAACGGCGGCCAATAGTCTCGAGGCGAATATCGCTACTCTGGCGGGCGAGGGCGGCAAATACTTCCTTTGGTTAAACCTTCCCGATCTCGGCAACACTCCGCGAGGGCAGGCAAGCGGCCAGGCAGCGGCTCTGAATGCCGCGAGCGCGGCTTTCGACGCTCAATTGGCGACGGACAGCCAAACGCTGGACCATGAGTACCCCGGCATCGTTTTGGTCGATGTCAATATCGAAACCCTGTTCAACGACATCATAGGCGATCCCGGCAAATACGGCTTCACAGGCCTGGTCGAACCGCAGGGCGCGGATTTGAATGGCTACGCGTTTTCCTTTGATGGATTGCATCCGACGAGCTACGCCGATCAATTCATCGCCGACCTTGCGCTTACGGACTTTCAAGCTGCCATCACGCCATCGAGCGGCGTGCCCGAGCCGGCGAACATCGCGCTTCTTCTGATCGGGCTCGGAGCTTTGGCCGCTTTTCGATCAAAAGCGATAAATCGCAGCTAACGGAGCGCCATTCGGCATCTTGCCGTTCGGCACAACATAAACCTGGCCGGCGTGCAGAATCGTTTGCACGGCTGCATCGTTGACCAGGTCCTCATCCTCCGGGGTACCGGTCTCGCGGCCCTTTACCGTATGGGTCGATTCGTTGAACGCGCCAGTCTTCTCGAGCGAATCTGAGACCAGAAGCGTCAGCACGCGGCCATCGTGCGCCGCCGTAATGACTTCTTTCAGACGATTCGACGCGCCGCCGCCGACCTTGTGGTTATACTGCGCGAGCTCCTCGTCGATCTTGTTCTCATAGCAGCGCAGCATCGCGTCGAGCGCGCGGGTGTGCATCTCACCTGATTTCAAGCTGTTCGGCGCGCCTTGCACGGATTCCTTCGCCAAGTGCGGATAGGTGTTTACGTCTCGATAGATCGCCAATTCATATTCGACGGCGGCCAGCACTACCGGCTCGGTCTTTCCGCGCAGCACTTCGTTAACGCCGCGATCGATCTGGCGGAAGAAGTGCGCCAGGTACTCACCATGATCCTCGCGGTCTGAGCTGGTTGTAAACATGACGCCTTTGGACGATCCCGAGCTCGGTCCCGGAGTTCCGCGATTGTCGCTTACGTGGTCGGGTTTGGCCGAATTCATATAGGCATCGAAGCTGGTCGGAACCGCCTGCGGGAACGGGATTTCTTCCGAGGTGCGAGACGTGCATAGCAGCAGCCGCACATTGTTTTGATTCAGCGCGAGGATATAGAAACTTCTATCGCGCGTGAGGTCCGAAAGCAAAGGCCGGATATAGAAATGCGGTCCGATTTCGGCGCGGCTCTTGATGGGTTCATCTACCCAAATAGCCCGAAAAACATCGGGCGCACGAAACACCGCAATCGACCGTCCCTGCGGTTCCTGATCCGGGGCGACGATCTCCCAATCGCGAATGCTTTCGCACAATTCCCGAGCCGCGGGTCCATACTGCTGCAGGCGCGGTTCGAGGTTCCGAAGCGCTTCCTTCCATTCCAGAGCGTTTGCCTTGAGGCTTTGGTTCGGAGGCGCGCTGCTAAACGGAATGTAGACGCTCAAACAGGGGCCCTCCGCGCCTAGCATCGTTTTCAGGTCCTTCGCGCTTTGAAATCCAGCCACTTCCGGCTTCAATAAGTTCATACACCTAGAAGACAAACCGGCTTTCATCCCGTTACTACGGTGAATATGCTGGGAAAATCCTCAGTAACACGCACGTTCCCCCAACGGGTCTTCTATTTAGAGAGACTTGCATGGATAGAAAAACGAATTACCCCGATTCCGACGAATCAGCCCGCAGCAATCATCCGGGGCTGGAGGATAAGGACACAACCGAAATCCCGGACCAGAACGAAAATCTGCAAACATCGCTTAAGAGCGGCAAGCACTCCTCGGTCGAAAAACTTTCCGCATCACGGCCGGAGTGGGGCACAGGCCGAGGCGCGGTTCCCGTAGACGGCGCATTCGGGCGCGAAGAAGACGAGGCGAAGGAGCATCATCCGACCGGGCGCAACGCCGGCCCCGGAACGAATCAATTCCGATGCGAAACTTGCGGCCGGTGGCTCAACACGCGCGGCGAGCTTTCACAGCACGAAGTTGAATGCCGCGCTGCCAAAGCGGCTACTGCGGCCGGACGAAATCAGTAATCCAGGCCTGAAATTTCGATTTGGCGCGCGTCTTCTCCGGCATCCCGGATTCGTATTTCGACCCGATTTTCCGGCAACACGTCGGGAAACCGTTCGCCCCATTCGATCAGCACGAGCGCCGAATCATACATATCTTCTAAACCGAGCCGCCGTGCTTGCTCAGGCGTGTCGAGCCGGTATAGGTCGGCGTGATAAACACTTACCGGATCGCCGTACTCGTGAATGAGGGTGAAGGTCGGACTTGAAACGTCTTCGGCGCGCGCGGCTCCGCGGCCTTCGACAATACCTTTCGCGAGCGTGGTTTTGCCGGCTCCGAGATCGCCTATTAAGAGGACCACTGCGCGGTCCGGAAGCAGAGCTGCCAAACGCCGGCCGACAGCACGTGTTTCCTCGTCCGACCGGGTTTCAAACCGGAGGACGGAGTTCATCCATCGCCTCGGGCAGAAACTGGAGAATGTCGGTCGCGAGCGTCGCTTCTTCGCCCCAGCGCTTCGCCGCCAGTTCGCCGCAACGGCCGTGCAGCCAGACCCCCGCGATAACGGCGCGCTTCCAGTCTTTCGGATGCTGCCCAATCAGTCCGGCGATCATGCCGGTGAGAACGTCGCCGGTCCCGCCGGTCGCGAGAGCGGGTGAACCGGTCGGATTGACCCAGGTTTCGCGGTCCGGGAAAGCGATGATTGTTCGATCACCCTTGAGAACGATGGTCGCGCCGCTTTGAGCGGCAAGACTCTGTGCCGCTCCGAGCCTATCGGATTGCACTTCCTTCGCCGATTGTCCGATGAGGCGACCCATCTCGCCGGGGTGTGGGGTGAGGATTCGGGAAGGCTGCTCGGACTTGCGGGCGGGCAGATCGCCCGCCAACGCGTTGAGCGCATCGGCATCGACAACGGCCGGGGTTTCGGCTTCGGCGTAGAGCGTTTTTACCAAACGAACTGTCTCGTCTTCGGTCCCGAGCCCCGGCCCAATCGCGAGCACGGTCATTTTCTTGAGCAACTCGAGGAGATGAGCCGATTCTGCCAAACGAATTCGGCCGGAATCGGTTTCTGAAAGCGGCTCGGTCATCAGCTCAGGACGAACGGAAGCGATCATCGGGAGAGCGCTTTTCGGCACCGCAACCGTGACCAGACCGGCTCCGCTGCGATACGAACCCAATCCGGCCATGGCGGGAGCGCCACTTTTACCGAACGAACCCCCGACGATCAGTACGTGGCCGTACATTCCTTTGTTGGAATCGGCGGGACGGCATGGCGAACAGATGCCGAAGATCGGCCCGTGTGGTCAAGCTGAGTTTGAAATTTGGGTTCGTCTCGCATACATCGAGGGGGCTGCCAATCGGGACGACGGTGAGGCAGCCGTAGCGCTCATAGCCAGGCGAGAGGCATTGGCTTCGTTTCGCAGCGGTGAAGGTGACGGTGTAATCGGCGCGCACGAACTCGCCGGTTGGGTTCGCTTCGTCAGAGGGAAGACCGGAGGGGATGTCGACGGCGACTTTCTTCGCCAGCGGAAAACGATCGTTGATCAGCCGGATGCCGTCGAGCGAAGGACTTTTGGCTGGGCCGCTGAGGCCAGTGCCGAGCACGGCATCGATGACGATGGTCGCGAAATTGGCTTCGTTTTTGAGTTCCCGGGCGACCGGGCAGCCGCATACCTCGAGCATGCGGCGGTTCGCGGCGGCATCCCCGGTCAAAGTGGCGGGATCGAACAGTTCGAGAACGGTGAGTTCACGGCAGAGATTGCGAGTGAAGAGCTGGCGCGCGATTACGAATCCATCACCGCCGTTGTTCCCTTTGCCACAGACAACTACGATGTGGTGATCTTCGAGCGGCGCGAAGGTCTCACGTAAGAAATCGACCACCCGGCTGCCGGCGTTTTCCATGAGGATGAGTCCGGGAATGCCGCGCTCGATCGTAAGGCGGTCGACTTCGCGCATTTCGGCCGCAGTCAGGATCTTCACGCGGTTTGTACCTGGCGGGCGAGAAGCAGGGTCATGTCGTCGGATAACTCGGGCTGTCCGGTCCAACCGCGAACCGCGTCGAAGACGATGCGGATGATTTCGTGATCGTCGCGATGGAGATGTTTTTGGACCAGATCGATGAGACGCTCTTCTCCGAACATTTCGCCGTAAGCGTTCTCGGGCTCGGTGATGCCGTCGGTGTAGCATACCAACAGGTCGCCCAGGCTTACAGTTACCGAGCTCTCATCGTATTTGGAGAAGGGAAACGCGCCCACTACCGTGCCGTTTGAATCGAGCGGCGAAACGTTGCCATTGCAGAACAGAAGGGGCGATAAGTGGCCCGCATTCGTGTAAGTCAGCGAGCGGGTGCTTCCATCGTAAAGAGCGAAGAAAAACGTCGCGTATTTTTCGGGCGACGTGTTTGCATAGATCTGTTGATTGAGCTGCGAAACGAGCGTCGCGGGATCGAGAACGGCGCCGTGCGAGTTAGCGGCGGCGGCAGATTGACTTACTTGCGCGCGCAGCGCGGCTTGTAGAGTCGCCATCAGCAGAGCGGCCGAGATTCCCTTGCCCGCGATATCGCCGATTGCAAACGCGATTTTGCCTCCGACGAGCGCCTGGTAATCGTAATAATCGCCTGAGACCATGCGCGCCGGATCGCAGCGTGCGGTGAGGCGCAATCCTCCGCTTGGAGGTTCTTCTTTGGGATAGAGCTGCGCCTGGACCTCGCGAGCGATCTCGAGTTCGGTTTGCAGCCGCTCTTTTTCTTTCTGGACCGCCAGCAGGCGTTCGAGATTGCCGGTCATCTGGTTGAAGGATTCGGCTAACTCGCCGAGCTGATCGTGTACGCGAACGGGAATGCGTTGGCGGAAGTCGCCATGAATCACACGCCGCGTGCCTTCATAGATTTGGCTGACGGAGCTGGTGATGCGGCGCGATAACGAAACGCCGATAATCAGGGCAACGAGCTCGACCAATAGAAACAAGACGGCGATTGTAATGACGATGTCGAACAAGACGCCGCGGAGCATCTCGGAACCGGAAAAGAAGGTTCGGAGAACGGCGGAGGGGCGGGATTGAACCCACAGAACTCCCGGATGGGTTACGTTCGGGTCGTCAAGGTGATAGTGGGGGCGCGTAGAGGGCCAGGCGATTTCGATGTCAAAGCGATTGACGGGCGGTGGAACATGGTTGATGTGTTGGCCGAAAGCGTCTTCTGGAGCGGTGAAGGCCAGATTTTGATCTTTGTCCGGGCCCATCACTTTTATGTGCACTCCGCCTGCAGCAATCGGCGTTTTGGCGTAGCGTTTGTCTGATTCGACGAGAGCGATAACGCCGAGATGCGGGACCAGGTTAGAGACGATTTGGTCGGACAGCGGCGCGATCAAAGTGATGCGCTGCACGGGATCTGCGATGTGACTCCAGGCGTAAAAATGACCGTCGTTATATAAGAGTCCGCTGACGGTCTTCCATGCCTGGGATAGATCGAACGGCGGACTGGTGGCGGGAAATCGATGCTGGCCGGCTCCGTCTCGCAGATAAATATGGACGCCGGGGAAGTCCTGGCTGTGAGCATCGAGAAGATGTTCCGCGGCGCCTGCGCGCTGATCGAGGGGAAGGCTGTGTATGAATTCGGCGGCGTCGCGGACCGCTTCGACGCGGCGATCGAGCGCGGAACTGGCGAGATAAATCGCGAGCTCGCTCATCAGGGCCCAAGCGCCCACCGCCACGAGCACGAATAGCAGGATCATCGGCAAGAAGCCGAATAATCCGTATACAAAGAGCAGGCGGTTGCGAACACTCCAAAGCGAATGATTCCGGAGATAGCGAAAAAGCCTAACCAACAGAATGACGCCGGGGGGGATGAGGGCCAGGAAGCACAGCAGCGTCAGAATCGGGTGGCCGGTGAAATAGAAGATGACATACAGCGCGAGCGTGATGACAAAGTCAACGCCGGACTTGCCCAGACGCTTAGTGGCGAGCCGCACGCTATCGCGGAAACGATTCATGCTCTTTCCTATTGAGGGTAACGCGAACTGCATCTGCGCCGCCGCTGTGTAGAATCACGGCTGATCCGCTTGCGCCTCGGGCCAGTTAGATGCGCGGCGCACGAAAAACCGGGTATTCTGCACAGCGTATGCAGCGATGCTAGATTGGTCGTAAAAATGATTGTCAATATCGAGCACATAGAAGCCCACCGTCAGGCGCTGACGGGTCACTGCTATCGGATGCTCGGCTCAGCAGTCGATGCTGATGATGCTACTCAGGAAACCATTATCCGAGCATGGAAGAATGCCGATCAGTTCGATGGGCGGGCAGCTTTACTGACTTGGTTGTATCGCATTGCAACCAACGTTTGCATTGCCGAACTGTCGCATCGCAGGCGTAGAGCGCGCCCAATTGAAGAGCGCCCGGCCGGTGCACCTAGCGATGCGTTAGTCCAGCGCCCGAACACTGATTGGATCGAGCCCATCCCCGATGCGCGTGCAATACCAGCAGACGCGGACCCTTCCGAACGCGCGATGCTGCGGCAAAGCATCCGGCTCGCGTTCGTTGCTGCTCTCCAGCGCCTCGCCCCAAAACCCCGCGCAGCGTTACTTCTGGTAGAGGTGCTCGGCTGGTCCGCCGCCGAAGTGGCGGAAACGCTGGGCACGTCTATTCCTTCTGTCAACAGCGCACTTCAGAGGGCCCGCGCTACTCTTGCGGACCGGAATTGGCGCGCCGTCCCGCCCGCACTGACGGAATGCCAGGAACAGATGCTGAGTCGATACGTCGCCGCTTTTGAGAGCTATGATGTCGATCAGTTCGTCACGCTGTTGCGCGATGATGCGACGTTCTCCATGCCCCCTTATACCCTTTGGCTTCAAGGCCCGGAATCCGTCCGCACCTGGCTGCTTGGTATGGGCTCGGGGTGCCGCGGTTCTCGCCTTCTGACAACTGCAGCATGCGGTTCGCCGGCCTTCGGTCAATACAAGTTGAACCCCGATGGTGGGCACAAGCCATTCGCTTTGGTCGTGCTTGAACTCTCCGGGGACTGCATTGCAGGCTGCAACTTTTTTCTCGATACCGAGACGCTCTTCCCCAAATTCGAATTGCCGCTACATCTGCCCGCATAAGCGCTACACCTGCCCGCATAAACGCGCGTAAACGATACACCTGCCCGCGTAATCATTGAGCGCTGCGCGATACCTATATTTTCGCCAGGACCGATGAATTTGGCTCGATTCATCGATCTAACGTTTATAGGGGAAAGAAGGTTAGTGGCGACATGATAGGGCAGCCATTATAGTCGAGGCTCTGTCAGAGCACTCCGGTAATTAGCTCGTCGCGCAGGCGTGCAAAAGCGCGCAAGTCTAACTGTGGCCATTTGACCCCTGATACGTCCTGGAATGGAAGAAATGTTATGAACGCTTCGAACTTACGCATTAGTGCCGTATTGCTGGTTTTCTTTTCATTCGGCGGGCTCCTTTGCGCTCAGCAAACGAGTGGAAACATTCAGGGAACGGTGTATGACCAGTCCGGCGCCACTGTGCCTGGTGCGGCTGTTGTCGCCAGGAACACTGCCACAGGCGTGGAAAATCAAACCCTTTCCACCTCGACTGGTGAATATCGAATCCAGAACCTACTGGCAGGAAAGTATTCGTTAGCTGCCGACGCGAGTGGCTTCGCTAAGTCAGTGCTAAATAACATCACGGTCGATATAAACGAAACCGTGACGGCTAACGTGACGATGCAAATCGGGCAGACTGCCACGACTGTTGAAGTGAATACATCAGCAGCTAATATCGACACCACAACTGCTCAGGTTCAAAATACCTTTGAAGCTAGACAGGCCGCCGACTTACCTTCAGCCAGCAGCGGCTCGGGTGTGATCAACCTCGCGCTGCTCAGTGCCGGAGTGACTACGAGTGGCGGGGCGGGTTATGGCACGGGGCCGTCTGTCGGCGGTCAGCGGCCGACGAACAACAATTTCACGATCGAAGGCGTGGACAATAACCTCTTGTCAGTCACCGGACCGGCCGTGACAGTGCCAAACGACGCAGTATCTGAGTTCAGTGTTCTTCAGAACCAGTTTTCGCCGGATTTCGGCCATTCTTCCGGTGGCCAATTCAATCAGGTAGTGAAGAGCGGAACCAATGCGTTTCACGGAGCGCTTTACGAGTACTTCCAGAATCGAAATCTCGACGCCGCTGATAACCTGAACTTCGTCGAAGGTAATCCTCTACATCCCCGCTTCGATGAAAATCGGTTTGGCGGCAACTTCGGCGGTCCAATCAAGCACGACAAGTTGTTCTTCTTTGTCGACTACGAATATAACCCGATTGGTGGAACCAGCTCCACCTATTACTACGCTCCCACCGCCGCCGGCTACTCCACACTTGCCGGACTGCCGGGTATCAACGCCAACAATCTGGCGCAATATCAGAAGTATTTAGGTACAGCCACAACAGCGGCCAATCCTTCCACGCTACCTAACCAGGCGCCAATTCTGGTTGCACCCGGCCCGGGGAGTAACGAAAGTCTCGGGACCGGTATTTTTGCCGTTACCGGAGCCCCTGGGGCAGTTACAATTCCGGTAGGAGAAATCTCTTCGTCGCTCCCGGCATTCACAAACAATGAACTAGGCGTGGGCTCGGTCGACTACAATATCTCCGATAAAGATTCTGTTCGTGGACGATTTATCTTGAACCGGACTGGAACTATCGATAGCGCCGGCTTCCCTTCCGTTTTCTTCGCGATTGAACCCGTGAATGCGTATCTCGCGACAATCTCGGAATATCATACGTTCACGCCCACTCTTCTCAATGAATTCCGGCTGGGATTCAACCGCTTCAACGAGACTCTTCCGGTTGGTGGAAATCAAACCTTTCCCGGCCTCGACCAATTTCCCAATATAAACGTGTATGAGCTGAATGCAGCCTTCGGCCCGGACACGAGCGCACCTCAATACACCATCCAGAATCTGTATCAGGCCACGGACAATCTCAGCTGGACCAGGGGGAGCCACAACTTCAAATTCGGCTTCGATGGCTGGAGTTCGATTTCGCCTTCGAGCTTCACCCAGCGTTCGCGTGGTGACTACGAGTGGAGTTATCTTTCCGATTATCTGTACGACAACAACCCGGACGGAATTGCGCAGCGTTCGCTGGGGCATCCGACTTATTACCAGAACCAGGCGTACCTTAGCTTTTACGGCAACGATAACTGGAAAATCACGCCCAATCTGACTGTCAATCTCGGATTGCGCTACGAGTATCTTTCGGTTCCGCTCGGCGAAAACAGTCAAGACTTGAATTCGAGCGCAAGCGTTCCTGGTCTGATCAGCTTTCATTCGCCGACCGCGCAAAAAGAGAACTTCATGCCTCGTGTCGGTCTGGCTTACTCACCCGGGAATAGCGGAAAGACTTCGATCCGCGCCGGTTTCGGCATCACTGCTGACGTGCTGTACGACAATCTCGGGACCACCACTTTGCCGCCTCAGCTGAGTACTACGGTCGATGTAACAGGTTTAGATAAAACTGGTTTTCTCGCAGGAGGAGGGATTCCGCCTAACACGTCCGTCGCGGTACCGGAGGGCGCGGCCGCGATTGCCGCCACCGCCGGCTTCATTCCGAATCAGAAGCGACCCGAAGCCTATAACTGGAACTTCGGCATTCAACATGTTTTTGCAGGTAATTACGTGTTTGAAAGCCGTTATGTCGGAACGCGTGGTCTGTTTCTTCCTATGCAAGTCCAATTAAACCGGCAACCAACCGTTAATGCGTCCAATGCTTTGCCGGTTTACTTTACAATGCCGGGCGTAGCCACCCTGAACTCCCTCACCAGTACCCTGCCGGCCCTGCAGACGGCGTATGACAACGGTGGAGACATCGTGCCTGCCTACGCCAATGCGGGTTTCGTGAGCCCCATCACTGCTTTTATGCCGGACGGGAGCTCCACGTATCATGGTTGGTCCAATCAGTTGACTCGGCGCCTGTCGAACGGATTGCAATTTCAAGGTTCCTATACCTGGAGCCATGCCATAGACAATTCCACCGATGCGCTCGACTCCACGGTTCTTGCGCCGCGCCGTCCTGAGGATTTTCAGGACCTTGCGATGGAACGCGCTTCGTCCCTGCTGGATCATCGCAATCGCGTCGTGTTTTCCATGATCTATGACGCGCCTTATTTCAAGAACAGAAACTGGTTCATGAAAAACATCGTTGGGAACTGGGAACTTGCGCCCGTCTACCAGTACCAAACCGGTCAATGGGTGACGCCGCAGAGCGCAGTGGATTCCAACCTGAACGGCGACAGCGCGCCGGATCGCGTCATGATTAATCCGAATGCAGCGAACAACGCCGGAACAGGGACAACGCCTCTGTGCTCCGGACCGAGCGCTCCTGTCTGTCCGGCGGAGCCTTCCGGAGTGACGCCTCCCATCGTCGCTTACCTGGCGAATAATCCTAACGCCCGCTTTGTGACTTCACCCGAAGGCACCCTGCCGGACAGCGGACGGAGTCTTCTTAGGATGAATCCAATTGACAATGTCGACATCACGGCCCTGAAAAGGTTCAGCTTGACCGAGCGCTGCAACCTGGAATTCTCGGTTCGCGCCTTTAACATTTTCAACCATCCCCAATACGTAGGAGGGAACCTCAGCGACGTCGCGGACGCGGCCTTTGGGGCAGGTACCACTGCAGGTGATTTGGCTCGGACCAGCATTGAGCCAACTTCAGCTAATTTCGCGCAGTGGAGTCAGGCGTTCTCGAGCAACCCGCGGCAGTTACAGCTGGCTATGAAGTTAACTTTTTAGGCGTTATCAGGAGGGTGGCGGCGTTTTGTCTTTCCAAGCTCATAGGCGAGCGCTCTACAGCCTCATACTTACGGTCCTCATCGGCGCAAGTAGTGGCATGCACGCCCAAACGGCCGGTAGCCAGTACCCGCAAATGGCGCCTGTCGCTGAATATCTCGACACCGATTTCAAGGCAGAGGCGGCTCTGGCACGCAGCGCTGCGCCGGCTGCCATCTCCCGCGACGCCACCGTAATGGTGTTGAAGCGCGGTGGGTATGAGATAGCACAAAAGGGCAAAAACGGCTTTGTGTGTCTGGTCGAGCGCGCTTGGATGGGACCGCTTGACGACACAGGATTTTGGAACCCCAAAGTACGGGGAGCCATTTGCTTCAATCCCGCCGCCGCGCGGTCCGTTTTACCAATCACCATCAAGAGGACCCAATTTGTTTTGGCGGGCTTGACAAAGACTGAACTGGCTGCCCGCCTCACGGAGGTGGTGAGGCGCAAAGAGCTTCCGGCGCTCGAGGCCGGATCAATGTCCTACATGATGGCGAAAGGCAGCTACTTGAACGATGACGTCGGACATTGGCATCCGCACCTCATGTTTTACGGCGCCCGGTCCGACGGGTCGGATTGGGGCGCCGATGCCGAACACTCACCTGTTTTGCTGAACCCTCAGTTTCAAGGCGCCCCAGAACCTTTGACGACCTATATCGTGATAGCACCAAACTGGTCGGACGGTAGCCCGGCGCCTTTGCACAGTCACTGAGCCCGGCGAGTTGTGCAATCTCCTGATCAGGAGAAACGCAAGTGACAGGCAACAAGATCATGCCAATGATCTCTGATGTTCCGGATTCGCAAGACTAAACTGCTGCCGGTATCTAATTGAATTTGGCCCCTCTGGCGCGTCCAAATCAAAATGATGGCTCGCACACTGTCGCCTGACGAACGGCAGAAACCAAGAAATCGACATCGGCGTATAGTTTCGGTATGGTTCCTGCGCTGCTACTCCGACTCGAAGGCGCTGCTCTATTGTTCTGCGCTTTGTTTTTCTATCATTCGCTGAGATTCAGTTGGGTCTTATTTATAGCGCTCTTCCTCTGGCCAGACATCTTGATGCTGGGTTACCTGCTGAACCCGAAACTAGGCTCGCGCCTCTACAACCTGGTGCACACTGATGTTCTTCCTGCTGCTCTCGCCACATCGTCATTCGCACTGCACCGGACATCGCTGCTAGCATTCGCACTCATCTGGCTGGGCCATATCGGCTTTGACCGGGCACTCGGCTTCGGTTTGAAGTACCCTACCTTCTTCAAAGACACTCATCTGCAGCGCCTGTAGAGGCTACGTAGTTGGACAACCGCTCAGAAACGCGCTTGTGCAGTTGAGACCCGCTGTCGTCGCCGAGCGTAGATCAATACATGGCCGTAAGGGCGGATCTATCCCGACCCGAGCCCAGCTCAACTTCCAGGTTGCCCGTTATCCGCCTGAAATTGCTGTAAGTGTCATCTCCGTGCCGCCTTGACAGTCCCTGCGGCCCGAAGACGAGCTGAGTTTTAATTCTGAACGCTCTCGGTAATAGGAGCAAGTCCATGCGCCTTGGTAAAACGGCAAAACGGTCACACTTGAAGTTTGCGCGTGGTGGGATTCAGAAGACCAAGCAATCCATCTTGCGAGCGACGAGTCGGAAACATTTATCCTTACAGTCAGCGATCTCTCACTTCAGTTTTGGCCATCGGCGGCGATGCGCCGGTGATGACGATATCGATTCGCGACTCTGTATTCTTCTCGAGGTCGCGCAAGTAGAAATAGTCGGGTCGCAGTTCCTTTTGACTTGCGAGCCGCATCTGATCGCCAAAGTGCGGCGAGGCCGGATCGTCGCTCACGCCCGGCAGCATCTCGGAGTAGGAGGTCAGCGACCCATCCGGGTGGAAGGTGACCACGAATGGCACTCGCTGACAGCAATATGCGTCGAGCAGGGCAGGGTTCTTGGCGTCCGGTCGAAACGCCATGGTCCGCATGGCTTCAGCCGCGCTGGGCTCCGTGACCCAAGCACCGACCGTGTTGAGCTCTCTTTTTTCCTGCGACGAATCGATCGCGGCGCCGCCGACGGGAAAGGACTCGGAGCCTCGTCCGATACGGTGAACGTCGCCGAAAACGAGATTGATCGTGCCAAACCCCCGGCGAAGAGACGTGTATGCCGCCAGGACGGCGTCCTCCACACTCCGCTGTTGCGCCGGCGAGAGTGGCCGCCCGGCTTCGATAGCGCCTTCGATCTCCCCGGCGGCCTTGTGCGAGGCCGAGCGCAGCGCCTTACGAAAGGCCATGTGGTAGAGGGCGCCGCGCGACTCTTTCGAGAACACGCCGTCGAAACTCTCGAGGGCCGCAACGAACGTTGCGAGGTCCGGATCGGTGTTCTTGGCCCAGGCGCCCGAAAGCTTGAGCGTTTTGAACATGGCCCCCCATTTGTCGACGCCAAAAACCTTCTCGTCCATGGTGATCTGGATCGCGACCTTATCACTGATCCCATGTGCATTTTCGAGTAGTTCGATCATCCTCAGCTGACGCGTGTTGGTCTGGCCGGGGTCGAACGCATAATAGGCCGGGTATTTTGCAGGATCGAAAATCGGTGTGGTGTACATGCGGTCAGGGCTCACATTGTCGTTGCCGACATAGTCCTGGCGTGGGTTCTCGACTTGCACCGCTTCGCTCAGTGAAACGAATCCAGTCCACGCTGTTCGAGACGTCGACCCGTCGAGGGGAAGGGTCACGTCCACCCCGTCCGGACGCTTCGGAAGACGGCCAGGCCGGATGTAGAGCAAGGTCCCATCTCGCCCGGCCAGGATCAAGTTGGCGGGATAGAGATCCATCGGCGCCAGGGCGGCTTTGATGTCGGCGTGCGTGCGGGCATGAGGCATCTCGTAGAGTTCGGCGTTTCCAAGGCCGACCTGGTCGAAATACGCCGAGCTGACCACGAAGGCGTCGTCTCCACGCCGCTCCACCACCGGTGAAAGGACGCCGTTGTGACGCGTGTACTCGAACTCACCCGTAACCGGAGCCGCGCCGCGGACGTTGATCCTGTACGGCGTCACAACCATCCGCTGAAGCTTTCCATCGAACAGGTAAGCGCGCGGGTCTCCTTTTACAGTTTTGATACAGTAACAGTCCCCCGTGTAACGGGGTGCTTCGGTCCATCCCCAGGCGAAGTCATTGCTGTGGCCGAAGAAAAACATCGCGGCGCCGGCCACGTCGAACGCCTGCACATTCAGCGAACCCGCCTTCATGCGCCAGGGATAGAAGAGGGTTCCCACGACCTCCCACGGATGGTGGGAATCCGAAGAGAAGGTGATCCCCCCATCCGCGGTCTTGCTTCGGCCGATCGCAAAGGCGTCCGAGGCTTCGCTGGTGGCCAGCGGACTCGGGTCGTACGCGAGCTTCTGCGCCGCCGCTGCGAGGCGGGCAGGGCAAATCGCGTCCGCCTCGAGGGTGTACTGCCAGAACAACGCGAGCGGAAGAGCGGGTTCAAGCGCGGGCGCCCAGGCGGGTTTGCGCTCGGGGTGGTCAACCATGAATTGGTTGATTCCGGCTATGTAGGCTTCCAGATCTCGATGATATTGCGCCGGGATCTTCGACATGTTCAAGCGTGCTTCCTCCAGGATCTGGAACTTCCTCACTCGAAGGTCGGAGGCGACCGTGTCGGTTATCTCCCCGCCCAGTACCGGTCCCACCTTGTCGGCGCCGACCGCTCCAGGGCCGAACGCGGCGGCCAGTTCGCCGTTGACGCCGAGATACAGCAGCAGAACCTGCTCGAGACGATCCTCGGCCGTCGCATAGCCCAGGCCGAAAAAGCCATCCTCCTCGCGGGCGGCGTAGAGGTGGGCCATCCCCCATCGATCCCGGAAAGTGGTGACCTGACCTCGCTTCAGCTTGAGCGGTGCGTTCGCTTGAGCAGTCTGCGCCGGCGCGCGGAGGCAACCAAGGGCGAGCATGATCATGCCGAGAAGGACGATTCCTCCGCAATGGCTCGGGCGATCATTGACATTCATAAAGCACGTTTTGTTTGAGATTCTGTTCAAGGCGCTTCTTTACGAAGCGACATTACCGTGCGGCAAATGGCTTGCCGCGCACGCTCGTGTAGACGGCATCAAAGACCCTCAGGGTATCGATATTCGCCACCCCGCCAACGGTGAGCGGATCGCCGAGATACAAAACCCTGCTGTCCGCGTTGGTGAACGCTGGCCATCGGGGAAGGCCCGGGCCGTTCGGATTGCCCGACCTCGCGAAGTTGACCCAGTAGCTGGATATTTCCTCGGCGACTTTGCGATCTGCCTCGCTCCAGTGCCAGGGCTCTTGATCCAGATGATCGAAGACATACCAGAGCTCGGCGAAGTGGCTCGCGCCCCAACCCTCATACACAGAGCCGGCCGGGAACGGTGGCTTCTGTCGAAATGAGTAGTAGTAGACGGGGTTCTTTCCGGTTCCGGCTTGCAACCTCGCCGATGCCCACATGTCCCAGCCGAAGCGGAGATCGCGCTCGAGGCCGAGCCGCGCCTGCCGCGCATCTTCGTCGGTAGCGTGGGGATACGCTGCAACAAGCGGAGGCGGCAGCGCGCCGTAGCTGTGCTCAAGGTCGCTCTCGAACGTGGCTGCCGTGACTTGGGTGACATCCACCAACGCACGCGCCTCCTCGGCGTTCGAACCGATGAGCAGAGGGACATCGTTCTGTTTCCCTGAAGCGAACGCTTCATAGGGCGAAACGGGAAGCACGTAGGGTTCGATCACTGGGTGGACAATGCCGCCAGCATTGCCGCTGAGCTGGCTCGCGGGCAGTCGGCGCAGTTGTTGGAGCGAGGTCGCGCCCAGCGAGACGGCGTACTTCTCGCCGTCGCGTTCTGCGCTCGCCAGCAGGTACTTTGGTGCGAGCTGGAGCGGTTCAAACAGGCCGCCGCTCTCGCCGATAGCGCGCTGAAACAACCCCTTGGCTAGGGGGGAGGCCATCAGAATGCTGACCGATATCGCTCCTGAAGATTGACCGGCGATGGTTACGTTTTTCGGATCGCCGCCGAAGGCTGCAATGTTCCTCTGAATCCATTCGAGTGCGGCAATCTGATCCATCGAGCCATAGTTCCCCGACGAGTGGTGCGGGGACTCGCGTGTGAGCTCAGGAAGCGCAAGAAAGCCAAGCGGACCAAGTCGATAGGCGATCGTGACAACGATTACGCCCTTATGTGCGAGCCGGTCGCCCCAATACAAGGGCATCGAAGCCGACCCGTTGATGTAGCCACCGCCGTATATCCAGACGATAACTGGCAAGTGCTCATGCACGCTTTTGGCCGGCGTCCAGATGTTGAGGTAGAGACAATCCTCACTCACTGCCGGCGGCGTCTCGCCTGGCATGGACGCACCAGTTTGCATGCACGCCGGGGCGAACGCATCCGCCTTGCGCGTGCCAGCCCAGGGTGCAACATGTGCCGGCGGCCGCCAACGCAAGTCGCCGACCGGCGGAGCGGCGAATGGAACGCCTTTGTAGACATTCAATCCGCTTTCGCGCACCCCGGATATCGCGCCGGATTCCGTCAGAGCTCGGGGGCTTTGTGCCAGCGTGATGGCGGATGTTGCTGGAACGACGACAAAAAGTAGGGCTCTGATTAAGACCGTACTAGCAGAGATCGGCATATTGAGGTCCGCTCATCAGGTTACTCCTGACAATGTTGTTACTGGCGGGGCTATCTTCGCTGGTTGAGCCGAGTCCGCTGCAAACCACCTCCGGGCGGACCGTCGGCCACTCAGACAGAACTCGTCTTGCG
>CAVTRH010000002.1:0-127687 GCA_963736985.1 uncultured Acidobacteriaceae bacterium | reverse complement strand
TGGCGGCAATGATTTTTTTATCTAGACGGCCGAGCACAGTGTGGATATTGGCACGACAGATCGCCACTCTTGCGTTGGGAACCATGGTTTGGGTCCTACTCTGGCGCGTCCTCAACCAAGGCCATTTTGCGCAGGATTACTTCCTGAGCTACGTCAAGATGTCAGCCGGCATGAAGCTCACGTGGTCGAACTGGCTCCGCTCGCGGATGGATTCGGCGCTGAACACGCTGATACCGATGAATCTGTTTCTGCTTCATCGCGACAGCCCGGAGACCAGCTCCATTTATGGATCCTCTCCGCCGGTGATCCGCTTTTTCTTTCAATACTGGAACACGCTGCCGTTTGGGGTTGGCATCGGATTTTTTTTCACTTACCTGCTGCGTGCGTTCTGGTTGAGCTTGATGAAAAAGCCGGTATATCTGCTGCTTATTTTTGTGGTTCCATTTACGATTTTTCTTATTTATTGGGGAAAGTCGAGCGGCGGACTTACTCGCGAAGGTCTGCACGCTTGGGTTATTGGCCTGATCGTCGGGGCGGTAGTAACTTGGCAGATTTTCCGTGTAAGTCGCAGGCGTTATGGCGGGTGTGTAACTGGGCGTTCCTGTTCCGTGGAGTGGAAATTCAGGTTATGCTGCTGTTGCCCACGGTGGCATCCAATCACATGCTGGTTCAGAAACAGTTCGAAATCAGCGATATTTTTTGCCTGGCCGCCATGCCGGTGATTGTGGGATTTCTGGCGGTTTACGTCTTCTGTTTCGCTGAACGGGTGCGTAAAGAAGGCGCCGCGCTAAAAAACTGAGACGCAGGTAGGGCAAAAGCGCGGAACCTCGAGGTTCGGATTGCGTATATAGACGATAACCATGTCTGTATCAGTCATGCCTGCATCCCACTTCCGGTACGCGATGCGATCGTTGGCCAGAAGTCCGGGGTTCGCTTTTTCGGTCGTGTTGTCGCTGGCGCTCGGAATCGGGGCGAATGCCGCGATTTATAGCGTTGTGAACGGGCTTCTTTTTCATCCCACCGGCATGAGCGATCCGGGGCGGCTGGTTGCGCCGCGCATCAATTACAAAAAGCTGAACCTGGACAAAATCGGGATGTCGGCGACTGACTTCGCCGATGTACGCGATCAGCCGAAAATCTTTTCGCACGCGGCGATGGTGGACGTGGAAGGGCTGAATTATACGGGCGGCGAAGCGCCTGAACGGATGCAGGGCGCGTTTGTCACCTGGCAGTGGTTCGATGTATTGGGACGCGCTCCGTTCCTGGGACGCGATTTCCAGCGCTCGGACGACCAGCCCGGCGCGAACCATGTGGCCGTTCTTTCATTTAGCACTTGGAACCGTTTATTTGGCGGGGATCGCCAGATTCTGGGTCGAACGATTGAACTGAATAGGACGCCTTATCGCGTGATCGGCGTGATGCCTGAGGATTTCCATTGGCCCAGTGAAGCGGATGTGTGGATTCCGATTGGATTGCCGGCGAGTGCATACGGGCCGGGCAATCGCTTCAATGAGAGCTATTTCGCGGTGGCGCGGCTGGCGCGCGGGGTGAGTTACGAGCGCGCGCAAAGCTTCATGCCTGTGTTGTCGAAACGGGTGCTCGATCAAGTGCCTTTTGCGCGAGATTCGCAATGGAGCATGGTCATTGAACCGTTTACGGAATATAACGCTGGGGACCTGAAGAAACCGATGTTTCTGCTGCTGGGGGCGGTTGCGTTTGTGCTGCTGATTGTGTGCTCAAATATCGCAGGTCTGATGTTGGCGCGTGGGATCGCGCGGGGCCGTGAATTCGCCATCCGGACAGCCCTGGGGGCCGGGAGAATGGACTTGATTTATCAGGCTTTCACGGAAATCAGTGTACTGGCGGTTTTTGGTACAGCGGTTGGTTTGTGTGCGGCGTTTGGCCTTCTGCGGGCGCTGCTGTCGGTGGCGCGAGTTGAACTGGGGACCGAACTGTTTGTCAACGTGGATGGGCACGTGCTGGCGTTTACGGCTTGCGTGGGAATTCTCAGCGCCCTGGTGTTCGGTGTGATGCCCGCGTGGCACATTTCGCGACTGGGGGAACAGCATGCGGAACTCAAGGAGGGCGGCCGGTCGGGCATGGAAGGCCAAGCTCGCCAGACGCTGCGTTCGGCGTTGGTGGCAGGCCAGATTGCGCTTGCGCTGGTGCTACTGGTAGGCGCAGGGTTGCTGCTGAAAACGCTTGCAAATTTGAAGAATGTGAAGGCCGGCTTCGATCCGCGCGGGGTTATGACGGCGTCCGTCGCTCTGCCGGATCCGGAATACGGGGAGGAGAAGCAGATCGCGTTTTTCCGTGGGGCGGTGGATCGGCTTTCGCAAGCGCCGGGCGTCGATTCGGCGGCGGCGGCAAGCATTGTACCGTTTGCGGGCGGCGATCCGACGGCATCCTTCGATATTGAAGGACGGGTGGTTCCGCGCGGCGATCCGGGATTTCACGGCTCGTCAAGACATGTGAGCCCGGAGTATTTTCGCACCATGAAAATACCGCTTCTGGCGGGGCGGGATTTCAACGATGGTGACACGCGGAACGGGCAGGCGGTTGCCATTATCGACGCGGATCTGGCGCGACACTATTGGCCGAATGAAAGCCCGATCGGGCAACGGTTGCGCCGCGGGAATGGCGCCCAATGGGCCATGATCGTGGGCATCGTGGGACATGTGAAGCAGTCGAGCGTGGCGGCAGACGCGGGTCGAGGCACCTATTACTTCTGTTTTTATCAGCAGCCGATTTCCGAGGCGTTCCTGGTGGCGCGAGGCAAGGCGCCGGCCGCGCAGCTTCGTCATGCAATCCGGAGCGCGGTGCGGGCGGTGGATCCGGGGCAGGCGGTGTTCGATGTCAGGAGCATGCAGGAAAGACTTGCGCTGGCACTGGGGCCGCAGCAGTTCGCTACGCAGATTTTGATGGTGTTCGGTGGCGCGGCGCTGCTGATTGCGCTGATCGGACTGTATGGCGTTATCAGTTATAACGTGGCGCGGCGGACGCGGGAGATTGGTGTTCGCACGGCGCTCGGGGCGGAGCGATGGCGCATTCTGGCGCTGATTATGAGCCAAGCGATGCGGCTGGTTGTGATCGGAATTGTTGCCGGATTCATCGCGTGTTTGCTGGCGGGGCGATTTGCCGCCGCGCAACTGTTCGAGGTGAGTCCAGGCGATCGTCAAACGTTTGTCGTGGCCGCATTTGGATTGGCCGCGGCTGGGCTGCTTGCGAGTTTGATTCCGGCGTGGCGGGCGGCGCGAGTGGATCCGCTCACGGCGCTGCGGAACGAATAGAGACCGGGGGCTGTGTTTAGCTCGCAAAAAAGAGATTACGTCCTGGGGGCGGGCTTCCTTGACAAGTGTTGTCATATCTGACAACATCGAGTTTGAGGTTTTCGGCGTTCGCGGCCAATGACCCGAAAGACGCGGCCCGTTTCATGGATCAGGGCGGCGCTGAAGGAATTCGAGACCTTCCCGGAAGGGGCTAAGTCGATTTGCCTGACTGCACTGACCATCGCAGCGGAAGCCGGCAAGGCCGACATTGCGAAGCCAATGCACGGCCTCGGGTCGGGCGTGTTCGAGATCGCGTTGCCGTTCAAGGGCGATGCGTTCCGCGTTGTCTACGCGGTACAAGTGGCCGATGAAATCTGGGTCGTCCATGCATTCCAGAAGAAATCGACGCAGGGTATCAAAACGCCGCAGCGCGAAAACGAGCTGATAAAAGACCGGCTGAAAAGATTGAAGGAGATGCTGCGATGAAAGGCAAAAAGCTGGAAGTAGTGCGGGGAAACGGCAACGTGTTCCGCGACCTCGGGCAGAAGAACGCGGACGCGGAACAATTCAAGAGTATTCTGGCCGCCGAAATCATCAAGGCGCTCGACCGGGAACACCTGTCCGTGCGCGCGGCGCATGATCGAACCGGGATTGCAGCCGCCGACTTCTCGCGCATCCGCAATGCGGACCTGGGGCGGTTTACAGTCGATCGCCTCATCTCGATCCTCAACCGCCTCGGCTCACGCGTCGAAGTGAAAGTGCGTGTGCATCGTGTGGAAACCGTAAGGCACGAGGGTCGGACGACCGTCGAGCAATATCCGCGCATCAGGAGACTGGCTCGGTAGCCGGCTCAAACGCGCCAGGACCTGGCAGTAGCATTACGTCGAATCAGGCCGGGTTTGCGCCGGTTCAACTGGTTGATCCACGCAAAGGTTCGTATTCACTCTGCACCAGGCCGCCGTTGTAGCATCGCGTCGCGACATGGTGAAGGATGATGTCGTGCGGCAGTGGACCAAACAATGGAATTCCTTCTCCAATCAAGACGGGGACCCGGGTGATTGTCAGTTTATGGATGAGTCCGGCTGATAGGAACCGCTGGATCGTAATTCCGCCATCGATGTAGGCGTGTTTAAAACCCCTGCTTTCGAGTTGGGCTACGATTTCGGCGGGTTCGCCCGCGAGTTGCTCGATCACGCCGCCAGTGACGGAGGAGAAGTCAACTTGACGGGTGCTGAGCACCACGACTGGCTTTTTGCCGTAAAACCACTGGCCAAATTTCAGGACAACTTCGAAGGTTTTACGCCCGATCACGACGACATCGACGCTGTTATAGAATTCTTCGAAGCCATGCGGCGCTTGCCCGCCAGCGTCCAGGAAATCCAGTGCGTGGTCCGGGCGAGCGATAAAGCCGTCTACGCTCATGCCGCAAAAAACTGAGAGCTTCATAGGCGCTCCTGAATCTTTCGATACAGGCATTCTAATGGAGTTGGACGATAGGCGTTCTAGGAACGGATAAACGAGGAGATTACGCAGCGTGCCGAGTCGGTTGCGACGTTGCGCGGCGGGCGGTGCAAATGGTTTAATAGTGATGTAAGCGTCGAACGCGGAAGTGGGCGAAAAGCCCACTTTTTTATTGCCATCTGGATGTTTATGCCAGCAGTCGAAAAAACCGGGCTCACGGAGCAGATCGAATCGCTCGCCGAGCAGGCTGCCGCGGGCACCTCGATTGAAATTGCCGAGGTCCAGCTGCGGGGAGCCGGCAAGGCGCGCCTGCTGCGTGTGTATATCGACAAACCGGGCGGCGTTACGCATGGCGATTGCGAGCTGGTTTCCGAGCGTTTGGGCAGGCTGCTGGACGAAACGGACGCCATTCCGGACGAGGGTTACACGCTTGAGGTGAGTTCTCCGGGTGTCGAGCGGAAGCTAGCGAAGCGGCGCGATTACGAGCGCGTCGTCGGCGAAAAGATCCGCCTCACGGTGCGCGAACCGATGGAAGGCCAGACGCGTTTCGAAGGCCGACTCGCCGCGCTTGCGGAAGACACGCTCGAACTGGAGATTTCACCAGGCCGCATGCTGCACGTTCCGCTCGAACAGGTGCAAAAAGCGAACCTGAAGTTCGAGTGGTAGTTCCTCCGGCTCCGACGCGCAACTAAGACCAGGCAAGATTCAAGAGGTAATTACGTGGTTTCGATCTATCAGTCTATTGAGATGTTGAGCAAGGAAAAGGGCATCGACCCGCAGATTGTGTTGGACGCGGTGAAGGACGCGATGCTGGCGGCCGCGCGGAAGCACTTCCGCTCGACCGAAGACCTGTTCGCGGATCTCGATGAGAGCACGGGCAACATCCAGATTTATACGGTTAAGCAGGTGGTTGACGCGGTGGAAGACCCGACGAAAGAGATCACGCTTTCGGCCGCGCGCCGCCTGGATCCGAACGCGCAGGTGGGGACCGAAATTCGCGATCCGAAGCCGACGGACGTTTTGGGCCGCATCTCGGCGCAGACGGCCAAGCAGGTGATTCTGCAAAAAGTGCGTGAAGCCGAGCGCGATACCGTGTATTCCGAGTTTCAGGGCCGGCAGGGCGAGCTGGTCAACTGCGTGGTGAAGCGCGTGGAGCTGCAGGATTACGTAGTGGACATGGGCAAGACCGAAGCGCGGCTTCCGAAAAAGGAGCAATCGCGGGTTGAGACGTTCAGCGTGGGCGACCGCGTGCGGTGCGTGATTAAGGGGGTCGATCGCGGCGGCAAAACATCGGGCGTGATTGTGTCGCGAGCGGCGCCGGAACTGGTGATGCGGCTTTTCGAGCAAGAGGTGCCGGAGATTTACGACAACACGGTGACGATCAAGGCCTGCGCGCGTGAAGCCGGCGAGCGCACGAAGATCGCCGTGTCCAGCCGCGACCGCGACGTGGATAGCGTGGGCGCGTGCGTGGGCATGAAAGGCATGCGCGTGCAATCGATCATCCGCGAGCTGCGGGGCGAAAAGATCGATATTATCGAGTACTCGGACGATCCGGTGCAATATGTGACAAAGGCGCTCAGCCCGGCGAAGATCTCGCGCGTTACGATCGTGGACCCGGTGGAAAAGCACATGGAAGTGGTGGTGGAGGATCTGCAGCTATCGCTCGCAATCGGCAAGCGCGGGCAGAACGTGCGGCTGGCGGCGAAGCTGATCGGCTGGAAGATCGACATCAAAAGCGAAGAAGAAAAGCGCCGCGAATTGGAATCCAGGATGGCAGATATGGTCATCTCGGGCGCGCCGGTTTCTGTACTGCTCGATCATGGCATCGATGAGCAGGTGATCGAAAGGCTGGTCTCGGCGGGGATTGGGACCGTGGAGCGGCTTGGTTCCATGACTCCGGAGGATCTGGAAGCGATTCCGGGTATTGACGAAGGCGTGGTGAGTCAGATTCAATCAGCAGTGGTGTCCTTCTACGGCGATTACGATACGCAAGAGGCGGAGACTGCGCCGGCCGATGCGGAGACGGTGGAAACGGTATTGGATGCCGCTGGAGCGGAGGGTCCCGACGGGGATTTCGCGGATGCGGATAGCCCGGCGGCGTTCGAGAACATTGAGACGGGAGTGCTCGAACGTGATTTTGCGACGCACGAACCGGCGGCGATCGAAGAGAGCGACGAAGGGGAAGTGCTGGATCTGGGGCGAGTGGAAGGACTTTCGGGCGCGCCATCGGTTCTGCGCGATGTGACGAGTTCGGACGAGGGAAGCGAAGAGGCCTGAGTCTGTTACCATGAAAAACGGCGGATTGCGGCTACAAATGACGGTGGGATAAGGAGTTAACTCAGCAGTACCTTCTATGAAGAAAATCAGAATTAATGAGTTGGCGCGAGAGCTCGAGGTAAAGCCTGGCGTGATTCTCGATCTGCTGCCCGAATTGGGCGTGGAGGAGAAGAAGACGCATTCGAGCTCGATCGACGAGGATGTCGCGCTCGCATTGCGGCATCGGCTCGTCGGTTCCGGGGTCGCCAAAACTCCTTTTCGCGATGGCTCGAACGGTGTGCCTCACGAAACTACCGAACCAGAGGCAGCCACGCACAGCGCGTCTTTGGACGAGTCTTCTGAAAAGCCGGCAGAAGCGGAACGCGAGGACGTCCAGGGACACGAGGAGCAACTAGCGCGTGCTGCGGTTCACCCGCCGCCGCGTCCCGCGGGTCGCGAGAGCGCTGCGCCGCAAACGCCAACGCCTGCGATACCGGCTACTCCGGCCCCGAGCACGGCGGTTCCGCCAGCGGTGGCGATTGAAGCCGGCGCTGGTTCGGTGACCGGTGCGCCTGCACAGAGCGCGCCGCTAGGCGCGAGCGGGCCCACTCCGGCCGAGACAGGTTCCCGCCCGGCTCCGTTCCGGCCGCCGCTTCGTCCTCCTTTAGGTGGTGGTCCGGCGCTGCATCCGCCGCTGGCGCATGCGGGTCAAACGCCGCCCGGGCCGGGCAACCGTAATATTGCGATTCCAGCTCGTCCCGTTCCGCCGCCCGCGCCTCGGACAGCTGCGACACCCGGCACAAGCGCGCCCATGGGACCACGGCAGCCTCTGCCGGTCGAACCGTCCCGGCCCATTGGAATGCCGGAACGTTCCGCGCGAACGCAATCCGAACCGCCTTCCGCACCGGTAACGCCACCGGCGACACCTTCACAACCACGGCCCACGCCGCCGACGCATGTTGTCGCGCCCGGACCGTCGACGGGATCGCAAGCGCCATCCGCGATGCCAGGCGCTCCGATGCCGACGCGTCCGGCGCCTCCGCGCCCTTCTGCGCCCGGACTGACGCCGGGAACTCCGATCGCACCGCGTCCGCAGGGTGCGCGACCTCTGGCGGGCCAACCTTCGGCGCGCCCGGTGGTTCCGCCGCGTCCGGACCTGGTGCAGCGGCTTAAACAACAGCAGACGCAATCGCGTCCGTTGCCCGGTACTCCGGCCGTGCCGCGACCGGCAACGCCAGGACGTCCGCCTGCTCCGGGACAGCCGCTTTACCGGGGTCCGATTCGCCCAGGTCAACCGCTGATGCGCGGCCCGGGTCAACCGGGCGGTCCCATTCAACCGGGTCAGCGGCGCCCAGCCGGACTGCGCCCCATGCATCCGACGACTCCGCTCCGCGCGGAACCCGCCACGCTGCCGACGGATCCGCAGCGGCGTCATCAAATGCGGCCGGGCAGCCGGCAGGTGGCGCATAAGCGTGAAGAGGTCGAAGGGATTCTCCGCGAGCGCGTTTCGAAGCGCTCGGCGGTAATCGAACCGCCGCCTATCGATCGCGAGATCACGGTTTCGGAAGGCATCACGGTCAAGGAGCTATCGGAAAAGCTCGGGGTGAAGGCGAACCTCGTGATCAAGAAGCTGGTGGATACGAAGAAGATCTTCGCGACCATCAACCAGACGCTGGATGTGAAGCTGGCCGAGGAGCTGGCGCGCGAGTTCGGCGCTTCGACCAACCAGGTCAGCTACGAAGAAGAGAGCACACAAGACGTGGAGCTGGCTGAGGAAACGAAGGACCTGATGCGGCGCGCGCCGGTTGTGACCATCATGGGCCACGTCGATCACGGCAAGACGTCGCTGCTCGACGCGATTCGCCAGACGAATGTTGCCGGGCGCGAAGCCGGCGGCATCACGCAGCACATTGGGGCGTATCACATCGAGAAGAACGGCCGCAAGATTGTCTTCATCGACACTCCAGGCCACCAGGCGTTCACGCGGATGCGCGCCCGCGGCGCGAAGGTCACCGATATTGTGGTGCTGGTGGTTTCGGCGGATGACGGCGTGATGCCGCAGACTCTCGAAGCGATTGATCACGCGCGCGCGGCAAGCGTTCCGATTCTGGTCGCAATCAACAAAATCGATAAGCCCGATTCGCAGCCTGAGCGTGTGAAACAGCAGCTCGCCGACCGCGCCCTGCTGGCAGAAGATTGGGGCGGCGACGTGGTGATGGTTCCGGTTTCTGCAAAGACCGGGCAGAATCTGGATCTCTTGCTCGAGATGATTCTGCTGGTTGCCGATATCCAGGATCTGAAGGCGAATCCCGGCCGGCCGGCTCTGGGCACGGTGCTCGAAGCCAAGCTCGACAAAGGCCGTGGGCCGGTGGCAACCATGCTTGTGCGCAACGGCACGCTTCACGCAGGGGATTTCTTCATTTGCGGCGCGCTGTTCAGTAAAGTTCGCGCCATGTTCGACGATCGCGGCAATTCCGTGAAAGACGCGGAGCCTTCGATGCCTGTCGAAGTGATTGGGCTCGATAGCCTGCCCGAAGTGGGCGATAGTTTCCAGGTGGTCTCCGATACTTCGAAGGCGAAGCAGATCGTGATCTATCGCGAAGCGAAAGCGCGCGATGCCGCGATGGCAAAGGGTGCTCGCGTGGCGACGCTCGATTCGCTGCACCGGCAGTTTAAAGAGGGCGATCTCAAAGATCTTAATCTCATCATCAAAGCCGATGTGGGCGGCACGGCCGAAGTGCTGTCCGACACTCTGCAGCAGCTTTCGAACGAAAAGGTGCGCGTCCGCGTGATCCACACCGGGGTCGGGGCGATCACGGAAAGCGACGTGTTGCTGGCATCGGCGTCGGAAGCGCTCATCATCGGCTTCAATGTGCGGCCGGAGCGCAACGCGCAATCGACCGCCGAGCAGCAGAAGGTCGACATTCGGCTCTACAGCATTATTTACGAGTTGATCGACGACATAAAGATGGCGATGACGGGTCTGCTCGAACCGGTGTTCAAGGAAACCGTGCTCGGTCACGCCGAAGTGCGCGAGACGTTCAAGATCAGCAAGGTGGGGACGGTGGCGGGCTGCTATGTCTCGGACGGTGCCATTCGGCGCGACAGCCAGGTTCGCCTGATGCGGGATGGCGCGGTGGTACACACGGGCCGGATTGATGCGCTGAAGCGCTTCAAGAACGATGCGAGCGAGGTCAAGAATGGCCTGGAATGCGGCATCTCACTGGTGAACTTCAACAATATTCAGGTGGGCGACAGGCTCGAGGCTTTTGCCATGGAGCGCGTGGCGGTGGAAATTCCGGTTACGCAGTAAGCACGGCGATTTAGTCCGCAGGTACCCACTGTTTGCGGGCAGGTGGGCGGTGTTATTCAGCTTCGGGCTCGACCAAAAACTCGGCCAGGTGCTCGCGGATGGATTGCGGGGCGTCGGCGACCACTTCGCAATAATCGTCAGCGTAGTGCTTGGAGATGACGGCGGCCCGGTCGTGCAGCAGATGTAAAGCGCGACCTTCGCCGAGGGGCAGGCGAAAGCGTTCGCGAGCTACCGGATCTTGCACCAGTTCCTGATCAACGAGCTCCAGCAACCGCGAGAGGCCTTCGCCGGTATGGGCGGAGAGGAGCACGGCAGGCGTCGCATTCTGCCGCGCCGTTTCGCCGAGCAGCCGGTGGGTGAGCGCGGGTAGGTCTTGCGCATGGTGCTCGCCGGGAAGAAGGTCGCTTTTGTTTAAGACCAGGATTTGCGGCGTCTTCTCCGCTCCGATTTCGCCCAGCACCTTCAGGACGTGCTCGGTCTGCTCTTCGGCCACCGGCGAGGTCAAATCCACTACGTGCAAGAGCAGCGCCGCAGCGGTGACCTCTTCTAACGTTGCGCGGAAGGCATCGACGAGCGTGGTCGGCAGATTGCGAATAAAGCCGACGGTATCGCTTAACAACACGCGGCGTTGGGAAGGCAGGCGGATCTGCCGGACGGTCGGATCGAGAGTTGCAAACATGCGCGCGTCCGCGAGCACTCCGGCGCCTGTCAGGCGATTGAAGAGGGTCGATTTGCCGGCGTTGGTATAGCCCACCAAGCTGATGGTTGAGAGCGGCACTGCTTGGCGCTGCGAACGCTGCACGCCGCGGGTGGCCCGTACGCGCTCAATATCGGCCTTGAGCTTGGCAATGCGGCGGCCAATCCGCCTGCGGTCGGTTTCGAGCTGCGTTTCGCCAGGGCCGCGGGTCCCGATGCCGCCACCCAATCTGGACATCTGCGTACCGCGTCCCGCAAGGCGCGGCAATAAGTAAGTTAATTGCGCCAGCTCGACCTGCAATTGGCCTTCACTGGTGCGTGCGCGGCGGGCGAAGATATCCAGAATGAGCTGGGTTCGATCGATGACCTTTACATCCAGGCGCCGCTGAAGGTTCCGCAATTGGGTGGGGCTGAGGTCATGGTCGAAGATGACGGTGTCGAGCTGGTCGGCGTCTACGCGCGCCTCAATTTCGGAGACCTTGCCGGCGCCCACGAGCGTGGCGGAATCGACTGCGGGACGGGTCTGCCAAAGGCGGTCGACGACCTCGGCACCGGCGCTTTGGGCAAGCGTGACGAGTTCTTCGAGCGATGGCTCGGTCTCGGGCTCAAGATTCGAGTTCCCCGGGCGGGGTTTTGCGCGTCCAGTAATCTCGAGGCCGACGACGAGAGCGCGTTCCGGGGATGCGGGCACTTACGAATCGGCTTCCGGGTGCTCTGGTACTAGTACTGCAGTACCTGAGTTGGCAGAGGCGCCGGCGGAATTGATCCCGTGGAGTGGTTTCGAGACCACGACGGTGGAGATGGCGTGCTTGAAAATAAGCTGCTCCTGGTTGTTGGTCTCAAGCACCACCGAATATTTATCGAAACTCTTGATTCGACCGGACAATTTGACGCCGCTCATCAGGTAAATGGTCAAGAACATTTTGTCTTTTCTGGCGTTGTTGAGAAACGCTTCCTGAATATTCTGCGCAAGCTTGTCCATCACGTGTTCCTGACCGATGTTGGGAGTCACCTGTATACATTCTTGATTTTCAAATGAATGGGTCGGTTTCAGGGGCGATGGGGATCGGGCCCGCTTCCGGTACTTCTTACGTTGGTGGGACCACAGGCTGGATCGTCTTACGGGAAAATTCTGGTGCCCGTAATTGAGACTTAGGCGATGAATGTGTATGGGAGGGTACGCCCGGAAACAGTGTCCCAGAACTTTGCAGACGGACTAAGGGCCGGCTCTGTTCTCAAGCTTGCGGTAGATAGCCGCCGATAAGGGTTTTGTCTACCGAAGCCTGCGGCGAATCGTAGAGACGCCAAGAGAACCATACAAGAGGGATGGTTAGAAGCAAATGAAACGCATTGCCACACTCCTGCTGGTGAGCGCACTGGGCTGCTGGGCCGGGCCGCGATGGCAGAAGCTATCGGGCGAATTAGCGGGAGCGGACGCCCAGACTGCCGTCCGAGTAATTATTCAGTGGTCCAATCCCGCCGACGAGGCAAAGGATGTGAAAGTGACCTCGCGGGGCGGCTTGGTCCACCATCATCTCAAATCGATCCCGGGTGGTGTTTACACGGTTCCGGGCTGGGCACTGAAAGATCTGGCGAATGATCCAGATGTAAAGTACATTTCTCCCGACCGGCCAATTGCGGCCAAGCTGGACCTTTCGACAGCGGCGGTCAATGCGAGCGCGTTGTGGAACGCCGGCTGGAACGGAAACGGCGTCGGGGTCGCGGTGATCGATAGCGGAATCAACCCCGATCCCAATCTCGGGCCAGGCAAAAAGGTGGTCTTCAGCTACGACTTTACGAATGCCAAGGCGGCTGCGGCTGCGGCGAGCTTTTTGGCAAATCCGACGATTTTGACACCTGTGCTGGTGAATGCGCTGTCGGGGCCGGGACCGGATCAATATGGACACGGGCAGCATGTGGCGGGAATCATTGCATCGAATGGCCAGAGTTCGAGTTGTCCGAACTGCACGCGAACTTTCAAAGGGCTCGCGCCGGGGGTCAATCTGATCGATCTGCGGGTGCTCGACCAGAATGGCAATGGGACGGATAGCAACGTCATCCTGGCGCTCGACGCGGCGATCGCTTTGAAGAATTTCTACAACATTCGGGTGATCAACCTGTCGCTCGGCCGGCCGATTTATGAGAGCTATACGCAGGATCCGCTGTGCCAGGCGGTGGAAGCTGCTTGGAAGGCCGGAATCGCGGTGGTGGTAGCGGCTGGAAACGATGGCCGCGACAATACCTTCGGCGAGCAAGGGTACGGGACGATCAGCGCACCCGGGAATGACCCGTATGTGATTACGGTGGGCGCGATGAAGACCGAAGGCACTGCCACGCGTTCCGACGATCTGATTGCAACGTATAGCTCAAAAGGGCCCACACAGGTCGATTCCATCGTGAAGCCGGACGTGGTCGCTCCGGGCAATCTGGTGGTTTCGCTGCTCGCGCAGAACTCGACACTTTCGAACGAGTATCCGGGTAACAATATCTTGCAGAGCTACTACCAAGCCAATTTGCCCCCGGGGCAGGCGAAGAAAACATCGAACAACTATTTCACCCTGAGTGGCACGAGCATGGCGACGGCGGTGGTCACGGGCGCGGTGGCTGACCTGTTCGAAGCGAATCCGCAGCTCACTCCAGACCAGGTGAAGGCGCTGCTGATGCAGAGCGCGTCTAAGACGTTTCCGACCTCGAGCACCGCAACCGATCCGACGACCGGCATGACCTACACCGACTATTACGACATCTTCACCGTCGGCGCGGGCTACATCGACCTAGCCGCGGCCTTGGCTGAGATTAATTCCGTGCCGGGGAATCTCAATGCGCTCTCACCTACTGCGAGCTACGATCCGGGCAGCGGGAACGTGAGCATCACGTTCGATCCGAACTCAATGTGGAGCAATTACTCGGTTTCCGGATCGCGCGCGGTGTGGGGCTATCAATCGGTTTGGGGCGCCTCGGTTCTCGAAGGCCAGCGCGCCGTTTGGGACTATAACACGGTATGGGGCACGACTTCCGTTTCGAGCTCTAACGGCGTCTGGGGCACCAATGCGGTTTGGGGAACCAATGCCGTTTGGGGAACGAGTTCGGTGTGGGGCACTTCATCGGATGCGTCCGCCGGCACAGACGCGGCGGCAGCCGCGAATATCGCGATCTATGGCGAGCAGTAAGCGCTGGTAAGCCCAGCGATTCGGTAGATTTTCCTTCTCCACCCTTTGTCTGAGCAACGTCCTGCGTATCCGGGGCGTTGCTCCTTTTTTTGAGTCGCGCACAACGGGCCACAATCGCCCTGTGCGCTCGTTTTTTGAATCGTGTCGAGCTTCGCGCCTCTCACTTTGGCCTGAAGCACGGACACGGACGTGCCGATAAGGCTAGGGAGAAGCGAGAAAGATTGTCCGATGAGCAGCACTTTTATTGAGAGCGCTAGTGGCGGCAGGGTGCCGGGGAAAGCTGGCGTCCGGGGCGAGCGAGGCTCGGCCGTAGTGGAATTCGCACTCGTGTTGCTGCCGTTTTTGGCGGTCGTGTTTCTGATTATGAATTTTGCCTGGGCCATCTTCGCGCAAGCCACGATTCAGGAAGCTGTACGCGAAGGGGTGCGCGTCGGCGTAACAGCGACGGATGGGAGCGGCTGCAGTAGCGTCACGTGCACGGTGCAAACCACGGTAATGGCTTATTCATTCGGATTAATCCCAAAGAGCAGCGATATTTCGGTAAGTTACTATTCGCCGAATGGAGGCAGCCTTGCCCAAGTGAGCGGATCCGGCGCGGATGTCGGCGGAAACATTATCCAGGTTTCGGTTACCGGCGTGACGATCGGGACCTTGTCCCCGCTTTGGCTAAGCCAGCGCTCGGTTTCGGTGGGAGCGACGGCATCCGACATTATCGAAAGCAACCCCACCCCCGGTTCTCCGTGATTATGCTACCGGCCGACAGACAGAAATCTTCGGGCAAGCATGACCCGCACGGTGAGAGCGGAAGCGCGTTAATTGAATTTGTACTCTGCATGGCTTTTCTGTTAATACCAATGCTCCTAGGCACGGCGGTTATCGGTCTCACCTTAATTCGCCAGATACAAGTGACGGAACTTTGCCGCGACGCCACGCACATGTACTCGCTCGGAGTCGATTTTACACAGACGAGTTATCAAAGCGAGATTCTTAAAATCGCCCAAGGACTAAATATTACGGCGACCGGCGGGAACGGTGTCATTATTTTATCGACGATCAGCTACGTTGATGATGCGGACTGCAAAGCCGCGTTTGGATCGAGCTATACGAGCTCACAATGCTCGAATAAAGGCGATACGGTGTTTACCCGGCAGGTGGTGATTGGGAGTAGCGGGCTGCAGAGCAGCGCATTTGGAACCCCGCCGGTGGATGGAACAAATAGCGACAACGTTACTCAAGCCAATCAATTGAGTGCTTCGGCCGCCCAAGCCGCAAGTGGCAGTTTCAGTCTGGTACCCGTGACGGCGTCTACCCAGTTCGCCTATGTAGGGGAAGTTTACTTCAAGAATACGGACCTGAACTGGTGGGCGGCGCTTGGCAACGATTGGATAAGTTCGAGGTTTGTTTTTTAACATGACTTTTTCTCGAGGCGTACCGTTCGCAAGAGCTAGATGCCGGCAGCGACCGCAAGAGCGAGGCGCGGCCATGATCATGTTCTCCTTCATGGTCGTGACTGTGATCGCGCCGCTGATCGGATTTGCAGTGGACGGATCGGTTTGCTACTGGATGAAGACGAAACTCTCGTCTTCCGTCGACGCGGCAGCCCTCGCTGCCGCGCGCTCACTGAGCCTGGCGGCTGACCAAAGCGATATGGCAACGACCGCTGCAAGCACCGCGAGCGAGTATTTTACGGCGGACTTTCAGACCGGCAAAATGGGCACCTCGCTGGCCAATGTCAGTTTGCCGAGCCCTTGCACCACAAGTGCGAATCCATGCACGACGGTCAGTATTTTGAGCGCGCAGAAAATTCAAATAACGGTTGAGGCAGCCGTGACTGTGCCGCTCTACTTTTTACGAATCGTCGGTCACAGCAGTGCGAATCTTTCCGATTCAGGCCAGTCCACGCGGCGGAGCGCGAACGTGATGCTGGTTCTGGACCGCTCCTATTCAATGGTCCAAGCGAGCGCGTGCAGCACGATGGTGGCGTCGGCGCAAAACTTCGTGAATAATTTCGTTGACGGCCGCGATTACCTCGGGCTGGTTACTTTTCAGGTGACTGCGAATTACGACTACGCATTGACGCAAACCTTCAAGTCGGGAAGCCCTAGCCTCAACTCCACCTTGTCAACACTCGTTTGCACCGGATACACAAATATCGACGAAGCGTTGCATTTGGCCTATACAGAATTACAGGCGCTGAATCAGCCGAGCGCGCTGAACGTAATCGTGGTGTTTACAGACGGGCAACCAGACTCTTATACAGCATCATCGTTTACGGTCAAAAGCCAGTCGGACACACGTTACAGTTGGTCTAGCCCGACGAGTTATGTCAGCGTGCCAGCAAGCTCCTGTACATCGACTATCGGCGGAGGGGTGCTACTTGATATCGACGGCGCGCCGGATGCAACGGGGTATACGGGAGGAATTTATCCCGATACTGCGGAACCAATCACGTGGTCCACTTCGTACTATCCGCCGGTTCCTCCGAGCACCATCGGCTCGAGCGGCGCTCCCGGATGCTCGTTTATTAGCACGTCAAGTTATCCGACTTATTCTTACGCGGTGCGGAATGACGTCGCGTATTTGCCGGCTTCAGATCCCTGGGGGAATTCGATCATTGGATACAAAACGCTCGCAAACTGCCCGTATTCTCCGTATACGAGCTATTACAGGATCGACACTCCGCAGAATGTTATGTATGCAGCGACGAACCTTGCTTGGAATATGGGCAATACGATTCGGAACGCCGGATACTACGTCTACACGATCGGGCTTGGCGGCACGCCCGAGCAGCAGATCGATTCCAACTTTCTGATGCGCCTCGCCAATGATCCGACGCTTCCCTCCAGCGAGTACAGTTCCAGCCAGCCAGCCGGATTGTTCATCTATGCGACCGCAGGGAGCTTGGGGCAGGCATTCGCGCAGATTGCTTCGGAAATTCTACATCTGTCTGAATAGATTCATCGTCGCGGGCGGGTAAATCGCGATACGCGATATGGTGGGAACGTATGCCCGCCGGGGGAACGCGCTCTGCAGCGCAAACCGAAGAGGTGGTCGGGCGCCGCATTGCTCTGATCAGCATGAGCGCAGGGGCGTTGCTCGCAATGGCCAAGATCTGGATCGGGCTGAACGCGGGGTCTACATCAGTGGTTTCGGACGGCCTGGAAGCGGTGGGCGATATGCTTTCGTCGGGCATCGTGTATGCGGGCCTGTGGCTTGCGAGCAAACCGCCCGATTACGAGCATCCTTACGGGCATGGGCGGTATGAGACCCTCGCTGGCCTGGCAATCGGTGCGCTGCTGCTGCTAACGGGAGCGGCCATTTTCTGGCACGGGTACACATCGCTTGGGGAGCGCTCGGCGTTGCAGCTGTACGCGCTGTACCCACTGATCGCGGCGATCTTTATTAAACTGGCGCTGGCCGGCACGAAATTCCGGGTGGGCCGACGCATCACGAGCGCGTCGCTCGAGGCCGATGGTTGGCACGATGTCACAGATCTGCTCTCGACGATGGTGGCGCTGGGGGCGGTGCTGCTCACGATCGAGTGGCCGCAGCGTTTCGGCGCGGCCGATCACGCCGGAGCAATGATTATCGGGGTGATCGTGTTTTTCCTGTCCGTTCAAGTGGTGCGGCGCACGGTAGGACAACTGCTCGATACGGCGCCCGAGCCGCGGAAACTATCGCAGATCCGAACGGCTGCGCTGTGCGTGCCTGGGGCGCTCGGAATCGAGAAATGCCTGGCGCGGCGGACCGGCCTCAAGTACCACGTGGATCTGCACCTGGAGGTGGATCCCGACATGACGGTGCGCGAATCGCATGCTATCGCGACGCGAGTCCGAACGTGCGTCCGCGAAAGATTGCCGTGGGTCGCGGACGTGCTGGTGCATGTGGAGCCGTCGGATCTATCGAGCGAAGACGCGGGGCGCAGGCGGCGAGCTTCCATCGGAGCACATGGAGAATAAAGAGCTGGCCGGCCTGTTGTACGAGACGGCCGATTTGATGGAAGTGGCCGGCGAAGACGGATTCCGCATTCGCAGCTACCGCAATGCGGCGGCGGCAATCGTCAGCTATCCGGAGCGCGTTACCGACATTGTGTGCAATCCGGAGCGCAAGGTGACCGATATTCCGGGTATCGGCAAAGGGCTCGCGGCGGTGCTGACCGAGATTTGCGAACGCGGATCGTTCGAACGGCGCGACCAGATGCTCGCGAAATATCCGGCGTCGGCGTTGGAGCTGCTGAAAATCCAGGGGCTCGGTCCGAAGAGCATTGCTTTGTTGTACGAGCACCACGGGGTCAAGACGGTTGACGATCTCGAGCGCATCTGCCGCCAGCAGAAATTGCGCGAGCTGCCGCGGATGGGTGCGAAACTCGAGGAAAAAGTGCTGCGGTCGATCGAGGCGTACCGGAAAAGCGCGGGCCGATTTCTGCTGAGCTTCGGGCGCCGCATTGCCGATGAACTGATTGCCGAGTTCGGCGCGCTGCCAGGCATTGAAAGAGTCGAAGCCGCGGGAAGCCTGCGGCGCGGACGGGAGACCATTGGCGATCTGGACATTCTAGCGACAGGTCCAGGGGCATCTGAGACGCTCACGCGTTTGATCAAGCATCCGAAGACTCAGGAAGTGTTAGGCCAAGGCGGCAATAAAGCGAGCGTGACGTTTGGCCTCGAGCGGCTGCAGGTGGATGTGCGCGCGCTGGGACATGAAAGCTTCGGCGCGGCTATGCAATATTTCACCGGCAGCAAAGAGCACAACGTGCTTTTGCGCACGAACGCGATTAAGCAAGGCCTGACGTTGAATGAATACGGATTATTCACGATCGAGAGCAACGAGCGGGTAGCGGGGGAAAGCGAAGAAGCCATTTATGAGCGGCTGGGATACGCGTGGATTCCGCCTGAGCTGCGCGAAAATTGCGGCGAGCTCGAAGCGGCGCAAGAGGGATCGCTGCCGGATCTGATCGATCTTCGAGACATGCGCGGCGACCTGCACATGCATACGACCGCGACGGATGGGAAAGCGACCCTGCGGGAGATGGCGGAAGCGGCGGCGGGATTTGGCTATGAGTACATTGCGATTACCGATCATTCCAAAGCTCTAGCGATGTCGAATGGGCTGGATGAGCAGCGCGTGATTGATTTTGCGCGCGAAGTGCGAGAGTTGAATCGCGAAGGGCTGCCACTGCGAGTTTTTTCCGGTATCGAGTGCGACATCCTGCGCGATGGCGCGATGGATCTTGCCGAAGACGCGCTAGCGGAGCTGGATCTGGTGATCGGGAGCGTACACAGCTATTTCAATCTCGAAGCGGCGGAGATGACCGATCGATTCCTACGCGCGCTGGAATCGCCTTCGCTCAAAGTGCTGGGCCATGCGACGGGCCGGCTGCTGCTCAATCGCGAAGCATACCCGTTCGATTTCGATCGCGTGGCGGGGAAGGCCGCCGAGCGCGGGGTGTGTTTTGAAATCAATGCCAGCCCGGAGCGGCTGGATCTGCCCAGCCATCTGGTGCGTGCCGCCAAGCGCAAAGGCTGCAAATTTACGATTTCAACCGATGCGCATCGGCCGGCGCATCTGCAGAATATGCGTTATGGAGTGATCACGGCGCGGCGCGGTTGGCTCGAAGCCGGAGATGTGTTGAATACGCGCCCGCTCGGAGAGTTCGAATCTGCACTTTACTCGCTGAAAAATGGAAAAATTGCTTAAGCTTGGCGTCGCGGGGCTGGGACGAATGGGCGCGATCCATGCGCTGCACGCGCAGGAACTTGCGCGAGAGAACGAAGCTTGCCAACTGGCGGCGCTGGCAGACCTGGATACGGAACGCGCGCATCGTATTGCGCGGCAGATCGGCGCCGATGTTCCTATTTTTGGGTCGATCGAGGAGCTTGCGCGCTCGAAGGCGTGCGAAGCGGTGGTGGTGGTCACTCCGACGGAGAATCATCGGGATCACGCGGCGCTGATGATCCGCTCGGGGCATCGCGTGATGCTGGAGAAGCCGCTTACCGGGCGAGTTGAGAGCGATCGCGAGTTTGCGGCGGAGCTTGATCGCGAGCACCCGCATGCGCTGATGCTGGCGTTTCAGCGGCGTTTCGATGCCCCTCTACGATTTGCGAAGGAATTGGTGGATGCGGGCGCGATCGGCCGCGTGTTCAAGATCTATTCAGCGCTCGAGGATTCGAATCCAGCACCGAACGGGTATAAGAGCGGCGGAATTCTGCCGGATATGTCGATTCACAATGTGGATGAGATTCTGTGGCTGCTCGGGCGCATGCCGGAATCGGCGGCGATGATCGGGACGCGGATTTACAGCCATAAGCTCACGACGTGCGAGGAAGACTTCGACGACGCGCTGCTGTATTTGTGGTTTGAAGGCGAGCTGACCGGGCAGGTACAGGTCAGCCGTAATCACGTTTCCGGATATCGCAACGAAACCATCATTTTTGGCGAAGAAGGGCAGATTCACGTGGGACACTTCGAACAGAAGCTGCTTGAAGTGTTCGTGGAAGCTTACGGACGGCGCGGGCGAAAGGAACCGATTGCGCAGCGAAGTTTCCGGATGCGGGATTACGGCCCAGGGCTAGCTGAATTTGTCGACCGATTCGGGCCGGCGTACAAAGCGGAGCTGGCCGCATTTATCGAATGCTGCCGGACGGGCGCGCGGTTTCCTTCCACGCATCGCGATGGCCTGCGCGCGCAAGAAGTGATCTCGGCGGGCATGCAGGCGGTCATTGTGAGAGAGCAAGCCGCGCGCGTTCGATCCGCGTAGAGAAGGATCTAGGCTCCGACTTTTTCGCGTACCTGGCTGCGCGCGTACTGCTCCAATTTGCGGGCATCGGCGTAAAACTTGCGGATGCCTTCGCTCAGTTTATCCACCGCCATGGGATCTTCGTTGTGCATCCAGCGGAAGGTCTTTTCGTCGAGGTGCAGCTGCTCACCTTCGCTCGCTTTGGCCTTGCCGGGAGTGAGCTGCGGCGTAATTTCGCCCTGCGTCTGCTGCATCTTTTCGAGCAGGTCCGGGCTGATGGTGAGCAGGTCGCAGCCTGCGAGGTTCGAGATCTGCTCGACTTTACGGAAACTGGCTCCCATCACCTGAGTCTTGTATCCGAATTTTTTGAAATAGTTGTAGATGCGCGTTACCGAAGCGACGCCTGGGTCCTTGTCGATGGGGATGTCTTTGCCACCGTTTTCCTTCTTGTACCAGTCGTAGATGCGGCCCACGAATGGCGAGATGAGCGTTACTTTGGCCTCGGCGCAGGCCACGGCTTGGGCAAAGCTGAAGAGCAAGGTCAAATTGCAGTGAATGCCTTCGCGCTCAAGCTCCTCGGCGGACTTGATTCCTTCCCAGGTGCTGGCGATCTTGATAAGGATGCGCTCGCGTTTCACGCCTTCCTTTTCGTACAGGCTGATCAGATGCCGCGCCTTGGCGAGCGTGGCTTCGCGGTTGAAACTCAGGCCGGCATCGACTTCGGTTGAAACGCGGCCCGGAATATGTTGCAGGATTTCGCGGCCGAAGCTGACAAAAAGGCGGTCCATGAAGGCTTCAGCCTGTTGTTTTTCGTTGCCGCCCTGCTGGTCGGCGTGCTCAACGGCTTCCTCCACCAGGTGCTGGTATTCCGGACGCTGGGCGGCAGCGTACAGCAGAGAAGGATTGGTCGTTGCATCCTGAGGCTTCAAACGTGCAATGGCTTCAATATCGCCGGTATCGGCCACAACGGTACTGAATTTCTTCAATGATTCGAGCAGTGTCATCCTTTTCGGCTCCTATCTCTATTGACGCACATTCGGCGGGGATGGCGCAGGGAAGTTGAGCCGCTACAGACCGAGCCGCTCCATACAAGCCGAACGGCTTTTATAAACCGAGCCGGTCCATACCAGCCGAACGGCTCTTATAGACCGAGCCGTTCTTTGAGAGCTTTGACGCGGTCGCGGGCTACGGTCAGCTCCGTATCTTTTCCGTCGTTGATGCGGACCATCATGCGTTCGGAGAACCAGGAGTACAGCTCTCTGACAAAATCCAAGTTGACGATGGTCGAACGGTGAATGCGGACAAACTTGGCAGGGTCCAGGGTTTCTTCGAGCTCGCAGATCGTGTAATCCACAACATAATCTTTTTTCGGAGTGGAGGCGTAAGTCAGCTTGTCGTTGGCATAGAAGTGAGTTACTCGGGTGACTTCGACGAATTCGATGCGGTCGCCGGTTCTCGAAGGCAGCCGCGAGGGGTGGCTGCGTTTGGCGGGAAGCGCGGACGCGAGCTGCTGCAGCAGTTTCTCCAACTGCGGCTTTGGTTCCAAGCCGCCGCGCACGCGCTCCAGTTTGGCCAGCGCGCGTTCGAGGTGCTTGTCATCAATCGGCTTGACGAGGTAATCGACTGAATTGACTTCGAAGGCCTGCAGCGCGAACTGGGAGTAAGCGGTGGTGAATACCACGAACGGCTGCGGGTTGAGCTGCGAGAGCATCTCGAAACCTGAGAGGTCGGGCATTTCGATGTCAGTGAACAGCACGTCGCAGGGTTGCGAGCGAAGTTCTTCGATGGCTTGCGCGGGATCGGCGCTCGATCCGACGATTTCGACGCGGTCCGTTTGTTTCAACAGCCGTTCGAGCCGCTTCAGGGCGAGTGGCTCGTCATCGACGAGATAGGCGCGCAGACGGCTCATGCGGCCAGCTCATGCACCCAGCGCGACTGTCTCGCGAGGCTCGGTTTGAACACTGGCGCGGATGGTTGAGAAAAGTAAGGGCATTCTGATTCGAACCGACGCGCCGGTATTCAGGTTTGCGATATCGAGCTGCGCGCGGCCGCCAAAAACTACGATGAGGCGTTCCTGCAGATTGTGTAATCCGTGGCCGGAGGGCATTTCGATGGCGCGAAAACCGGGGCCATCGTCGGAGACCTCAAGCGTCAGATCCTGTCCATCGCTGGTTGCGGAGATGCGAATCGTCGCACCTTGGCGCCTAGCGTTGACGGCGTATTTGACGCTATTTTCGGCGAGCGTTTGCAACGCGAGCGGCGGAAGCTGGGCAAAGCGGAGGTCGTCGGGCACGGCAATTCGGTATTGCAATCTTTCGCCGAATCGAGCGCGCTCGATATCGAGATAGTCTTCGACAATCTTGATCTCGCGATCAAGCGAGACCAGGCCGGCTTGGGAAGCGTCCAGCGAGAAGCGCAACAGGTTTGCCATCTGGGTTAGGATGCGCTCGGCACGTTGCGGGTCATCCGGGATTAAAGAGGACACGGAGTTAATGGTGTTGAACAGAAAATGCGGATGAATGCGCGATTCAAGCGACGAAAGGCGCGCGTCGGTGGCGAGCTTCAAAGCGCGCTGACGCTCCAGTTCTTTGTTTTTCAATTCCATTTCGGAGACTTGCAGCTTTTCGCGCAGGCGGTCGTACGTGATCAGAAAAGCGAGGGCTGCTCCCGAAAGGACCAGACCGATCTTGAAGGATGCGACGTATGACTGCCAGTAGTTGTATTTCGCGCCATACACTGCAAATGGAACCAGCCCTGCGGCAAGGCACCCGAGAGCAGTTCCCGCGACGACGGTGAGCAGGCGCGCCGGCAAGCGAATGATCAACGGCCATTTTGCAGACCTTTTCCAAACGGCAGGCACCGCGAGGCTCAAGAGTGTGCCGATGAGGATAGAGTAGACCAGCGAAAAGAAGTAATCGGCGACCAGAAAGGGCAGGGTTGCACGGGGATCGAAGCACCACTCGAGCAGAGGCACGCAGAGCGATATGCCGACGCAGGCGAACGCCAAGCGGCCGAGCATTCTCCATATCGAGCAACCGGTCATTGTCGCGTCCACGACCCAAGCATAGACCCGCGGCGGACCTGCCGGGATATCGGGACGATCAACCGTATCAAAAACCGGATGAGATGCTCATTTATTCGCGTATGCGGCGTACCAGTCGGCAATCTTTTGCTTCAGAGTGTCTCCGGAATGCACGATGACGCGGTACCGGAACCGCAGCGACGGAAGGGAAGCGTGTATCCACCGATACCGATTGCATTGGGATCAAACTGGAGTCGGCGATCGCCTGGACGTGCGTTCAAAAGCGTTCTGCGGGTAAACGCTTCGTTATGCCGCGCCCCGAACGTAATCTGTCATCGAATTTTCCGCCACTCGGCATTGTTCGCCTACGCGAAAGGTCCAGACACAGAGAAAGATGCTTCCTGCAATCATGACGCAGAGCGCGAAGACATCTGTCAGCACGAATGGCGGACGAACAATCGAGTGTTGGGTGCAGACCACGGGCAATAACATCATGAGTAAAATATCCGCGGCGCGGCTCAATAATGCCCAGTTACAGATCTGAAAAAATCTTTGAGATCCCGCTCGATACTTCTTCCACACGATCACAGTAAAAATCATCAACGTGAGGAACCAGGCATGCATGCCGTCCTTGAGCAGACCCGAACGATCCACGCCCATGTACGCCGCGAAAACCAGCAACGGAATCACTAGAGTGAGTATCAGCCAGCTTCGCGCCTTTTTGAATCCTGTGTACAAGAGCGGCAGTTGGCAGAAGAAGAACGCGAACCCAACCGCGAAGGGCACCGCCGACCAGGGTTGCACGAAGAAGCGCACGATGGCGGGAGACGGTCCTTCTAAGGCATTTACGTTGTCGTCCGTCGAATAGAAGAAAAATTGGTTTAGCGGCACAAACGTATTCAGCAGCGAGTCGAGTCGATAGACGACCCAATTCATCGGAGTTTTAGGAAGGTGTCCGGTAGCGGTTAAGAAGCCCAGGAAGGCGGTTTGGGAGTAATGACCCGCGTTCACCGCTCTCCAGAAACCGATCCAAACTGCAAGCCCCAGCAACAGCAGTATGGCCGCCTTCGCCCATTGATAGATACGTTTCGAGATTGCGGCGCGGCTTCCTCTGAACTTCGGAACAAGAACAATCACGCCTAGCAGCGCGGGAACGGACAACAGCGCAGCCGGATGACACATATATGCGAGGCCCAGGGCAAGTCCGGCTAACAGGAACCGGGCTCGCAGGACCAGATAGCCGGCCAGCAGAACAAATGCCGCAGCTTCGAGCTTCGGCCAGGTGAAATACGTCTCGTGGAGAAAGAACGGCGTGCCGGCGGTTACCAAAACTGCAAACAGCGACCACTGCTCAGACAGGAACAGCCGGGCAATTCCAAACACGAATAACAGGCCGGACGCTGCAAAAGTGATCATACAGAAGCGATAGGCGGCGAATCCTTGGGGATCGAATACCGTCCATGGGTCGCTTGCCTGGTTTCCCGGAACTTTCGTCGGACCGGCTAGAACGAGCGGGGCGGCTGCGAGCGCAACCAATTGACCGCGGTCTGAAAATGTCCAAGTTCCATATAAAATTCCGGCAAGCGGGCTGTTCGGTCCGTTCTGTCGCCCGACCAGTTGCGACACGTTATAAGGGAACCTGCTGTCGCTACGGCCTCCGATTTCCAACGTGCGGCGGATCTCATCGTGGTAGAGCTCCCCAACCGGTCCCAAAGAGTAGATCGATTTTGCAACGCAGATTGCTATGAGCGCGACCACCACGGCGAGGACCCGCAGTTCGACCTTCGTTACGAGACTTGAGAAGCGGACTCGCAGAAAGCACCATAACGTAAGCGCGAAAAAAATTGCCAGCCCAAAGCGGCAGATGCTTGCCGGTTCGAATCGCGGCAGGCTGAGCCACGCGAGCGTAGCTAACACCGCCAGCCCGAGCATTCCCGGGACCGCCACCCAGATGAACGAGAAGAGCCGCCCGCTATGGCTCCGCCATTTATCCCGTAAGAGAAAGCCAGGCGCCAAGAGAGCCACGAAAGCGGCAACCGTGGCCAGCACACTGAGAGCCAGTTGTTTCGGGATGAGAAGGCCGTGCCTGCCGTATTGGTCCCGATCTTCAAAAGGCAGCGAGAACGCCAACCATCCCTCCGGTCCTCGGTTGCCGTCCGTTGCCAGGATTCGAAAGCTGGTCGCTCCCGGGAACGGCCGCAGCGAGATGCGTTTCAGAACCCATCTTTCGGCCATGTCTTCAAAGGGCGACACCCGCAGCCGCGCCAGGTCTCCGTTCTCCATCTGAACTTCAATCGCCAGTTGGTTGCCGGGCCGATTCGGAAATCCGCTCACAAACATGTAGAAATCGGGGACGGCCTTAAAAGAAGCCGATCTTACCGATCCCATCGAATCTCCCCCACCGACAAAGGAACCATAGAGTGCAAGCGGCCCCTTGACCTCTTCTGGGCGGGGAAAATCCGGAATAGCATGCAGCGCAAAAGCCCTTCCAGAAAGAACCGGTTCGGCAAGATTCAGCTGCTTAATTACGTCAGGGATGATTGTTTTTGGGTTTCCGCGGCTGCAAAAACCGGTGACGACATACAGGAGCGCCGCCAGGCAAAACGCTACTGCGATTCGGTCTACGTTTTTCATCTTGGCAACGGGAACAGTGCCCATAGGCTAGCGCGGCGCGGGTGCCAGTCGAACTCAGCGCTTGTGAGCAAACACCAGAAATTGTTTTCCGAAAATTTTCCAGAAAAAAGGCGCTTTCAAATACAGCCGGACTAATATGGGCGGCACGGGACGACGATTCACCATCGTATAAGGCAGAAACCGATTGACCATTCGCTCGACCTGCAGATTCTGAAGACGAAACGCTTCAACGATAGAGGAATCCGTTAGCGCCAGATGATGGTCCCAAAAATCCCAATAAGCGCCCCCCACAAACCGGATGTTCGGCCCCATGGCAATGATGCGGGCTCCGGGTTTCAGACACCGCCGGATTTGCGCGATCGTTGCGGACAGTACCTCCTTAGAAGGAAGATGCTCGAAGAAGTTGCTGGTGAAGACGAGGTCGAGCGATTCGTCGGGCAAAGGCCAAGGGGCCGAGCAGTCCTGTTCTAGAAAAGTAACATCGGGATGCAAATATTCGCGCGCGCGAGCGTTGAGATCGATTCCGAACCGCTTCTTACAAACGACATGGTTGATAAATTCCCCGTACCCGCAGCCGAGATCTAGGACCGATCCTTCCCGCGGGATAAAGTCCGAAAAGAAAGAGGCAACGAGCACTCGCCACACTTTGTTCCTATAGCGGAGATGTGTATCAAAGCGGTGGCTGTAGATCGCCTGGAGCTCGCGTGGCGAATTCGGTATTTTTCTATCCTCGTCCACCGAAGTAGTATAGTGCGGCGCGACATTCGGCATGGAGATGCGCGGTGTTGCACGACGGTTGAGCGTGACGGCGAAAGCGAAGCCGGTCGGGACAGGGCGGACTAGCGTTGCGTATTTCCCAAGCGCCGGCGGTTCGGGACTCCTCACCCGGGGATTGACGGTTTCTGCCGCACCGAGGTCCCAAACGTGGCGGTCGACTTCTGAGGGCGGTGCGCACAACCGGTTGGGCGTGGGAAATCGCCTAAGAGGCTTGAGGCTTTAGCCAGGTGAAACCGCGCTATGCTGGGACCAGCAGCATGGGACCGATAGGCGTACAGGAGATGATCGCGATCTTTGTGATTGCTCTGATTCTGTTCGGACCCAAAAAGCTGCCTGAATTGGGCCGCACGCTGGGGAAGGCACTGAGCGAATTTCGACGAGCGAAGAACGAGTTGAAGTCCACTTTCGAGACCCATTTACATGAACTCGAGCGGGAAACGCGGCTATCGGAATGGAAGTCTTCCAGCACCATGCCCGACTATTCGTCGCCCACTTACCCGCAGCCCTACGACGAATACGGGCAACGAGGCTATGACAGCTCATATGCAGAGCAGACGGCAATTTCGGCGCCCGTGGCGGAAAACAGTTCCGAGGAAGCATTGCAGAGCCGGCCGGTTGCGGACACCGTTCCCCGCGGTACCTCACACGCCGATGAGCCGGTTCCGGTTTCGACAGAACAGGACCGCGCAGTCTGAGTGTTGAGCAGCGATTCAAACGGCCAGCCGACGCAGGGGCCGAACGGGGCGCACGCGCCCGAGCCCGCGGTTCCGGATGCGGTCAGCACGCCTGCATATAGCAGTTCTTCCGAGCCATACGGCGAAACGAGGGCCACGGAGACGGCGATCGTTCCCACAGCGCGTACTGAAGTTGTAGAGCGCAGGGCGCCCCAAGGGCCGCCGGGAACTCCTCCGCCACCCCCGCCGCCGCCCGATGACGACGATGAGGGAGACGAAGAAGAAAAGGGCATGCTCCGCATGTCCTTCATGGAGCATTTGGAGGAACTCCGCGGGCGGCTGATCAAGGCGCTGGGCGGAGTCGTGGTCGCTTACCTTCTGTGCTTGACGTTCTGTAAGCCGCTGTGGCAGCTGGCGGAGGCGCCTGCGGTGATTGCGCTGACACACCTGAAACTGCACCCGGCCCTTGTCGCCATCACGCCGACCGAGGAATTCAATGTCATTTATCTAAAGTTCCCGCTGCTGGTTGCGATCTTTCTCGGCTCGCCTTGGGTGCTGTACCAGGTGTGGGCTTTCATCTCGCCGGGGTTATATAAGCGGGAGCGCCGATGGGCTGTACCGTTCATCTTGTGCACCGCGGGTCTGTTTATTGCGGGCGGATGCTTCGCGTACTTCGTGGTGTTTCGGTTCGGTCTCGAATTTCTGCTCGGCATTGGACGCGATATCCACGTTGAGCCGATGGTCTCGATTAATGAGTATTTCGATCTGTTTGTGAACGTCACGCTTGGCGTGGGACTCGTATTCGAGATGCCGGTGATCATTTTCTTCCTGACGCTGTTGCGCCTGGCGTCGCCGCGTTTCCTGCTGCGGCATAGCCGGTACGCAGTGCTCGCGATCACGATTCTGGCCGCGGTGGTCACGCCCACGCCGGACGTGTTCAACATGATGATCTTCGCGGTACCGATGGTGCTGCTGTTCTTCGTGGGCGTGTTTGCGAGTTACTTACTGGTGCTCAGGCGCGAAGGCAAGAAATTCCCGTGGCTAATCTTGCTGCTGATCTCGCTTGGGGTAATCGTCGCGGCTGCTGGAGTGCTGGCGTTGTTTATTTACCGCTATCATTACCACTTCATTTATAAGTGGCCTTATCTAACCCGATAGCAATTACTCGCGCCAAAGCGCGGCTTTGTTTCTAGTCGCGCCAGAGCGCGACACCGCCGAGCAATCCATCTTCGTTAGGAACTCTAGTGACATGTTTCGGCACGGCGAAATCGATTTTGACAGCGTTGCCTCCGCCGATATATAAGTGATCGAAATTGAAGAGCGCCTCGAGTTGCGCGATCGCCTCTTCGACCAGCTTGTTCCATTTCTTGCGGCCGTATTTGTCTAAGCCGCGCTTTCCTAAGTGGTCCTCGTAGGTTTTGTTTTTGCGCCAGGGATGATGAGCGAGTTCGAGGCCGGGGACCAGGAAACCGCTTGTGAATAACGAAGAGCCGAAGCCGGTACCCAGAGTGATTACAAGCTCGACCCCCTTGCCGCGAATGGCGGCGAATCCCTGCACGGCGGAATCGTTTGCGACGCGAACCGGTTTGCGCCATCTTCTCTGCAGTACTTTGGCGAGATCGAAACCCACCCAGCTCGGATCGAGATTGTGCGCGGTGAGAGTCGCGCCATGCTTGACGACGCCGGGAAAACCGACGGACACGCGATCGAACTTGCCAAGCCGCTTCGCGAGCGTGTCCATTACGGCGAGCATCGCTTCCGGGATAGCGGGTTGAGGTGTGGGCTCGCGCTCGCGTTCGCTGATGGGCTTTCCGCGCGGATCGAGCAGCAAAGCTTTAATGCCCGTGCCGCCGACGTCGATTGCAAGCGTCGAAAGGTTACCAGTGTGCGGTGCCATACCGACACTTTATCCAATGGAGACCTAAGGTTTGGTGTTTTTGCCAATCGAGGCTTTTGTCGGTAGTTTTTGCATCCCAGCCGCGTGGGAGTGCGTCACTAAAGTGTTGACAACTCGTGAGCGCGTTCCGTTTGGCACGCGAGATGCTACCTAAAATACGAGTTCGGCAGAACGATCGCGACAGATAGTAATGGACGCGATAACGGAAAACATTGAGTTGGAGGAATTCAGAAATGAGCCGTAAATTCCGGTCTTTTTATATTGGCGCCCTGGCAGTTACAGGCCTCGGATTGCTGGGAACGTCGTTTGTTCCCAACGCCCACGCAGATGCGTGGGACAAGATGACGATCGTTACCGTAAATGAGCCGATCATTGCGGGTAACAAGGTGCTGGATCCTGGCACTTACGTTTGGAAGTTGATGGACTCGCCGGCCGATCGCCATGTCGTGCAGATTTTCGACAAGGATCAGCGTCACCTTGAGGAGACGATTCTGGCGATTCCTAACTATCGTTTGACCCCGACGGGCCATACGCAGTTCGCTTTCTGGGAAACTCCGGCAGGCGTACCGAAAGCGGTTCGCGCATGGTTTTATCCCGGCGACAACTTCGGACAGGAGTTCCCGTATCCGAAGAAGCTGGTTGCGCAGTTAGCTTCGGCAGCTCCGGTACCGATTCCGACGAATTATCGCGAGCCTGAGCCGCAACCGGTTCCTGCTCCTGTTGCGCAGCCTGCTCCCGAGCCGCAGCCCGCACCGGCCGCTCAGCCTGAGCCGCAACCTGAGCCTCAAACACCTGCTCCGGCGGCCGCCGCTCCTGCACAGCCGCAGGCTCTGCCTCACACCGCGAGCTTCAATCCTCTGATTGGGCTGATTGGGTTGACCTTCATCAGTTTTGCCGGCTTACTTGGACTTGCGACAAGCCGAAACCAGTAACGGTACTTCTTAGCTAGTTTTGAATCGACCTATGACGCCTGGCTCCAAAGGTCAGGCGTCATTTTCTTGCAACAATGGAAAGAGCCGGGGATGTTACACCAAAGCCTTTCTCTCAGTTCTGCAGTGCTGCTGCTCGGGGCGGGATTGCATTTGCAGGCGCAGGAGCGCGAGCCGGGGACATACACCATTTCGGATAACGTGGACCTGGTGGTGCTCGATGTGGCGGTGAGAAACGCGCACGGGGGTTATGTCAGCGGACTAGAGAAAAAAGACTTCCAGGTGTTCGAAGACGGGCATCGACGTAAGCTGGATGAGTTCGCGAGCATCGACACGCCGGTAACGATTGGGCTGGTGGTGGATAACAGCGGAAGCATGTTGCGGAAGCGAGGCGAGGTGGTGCTGGCGGGGCTAGCGTTTGCAAAACAAAGCAACCCGAACGACAACCTTTTCGTTGTGAATTTCAATAATTCGGTGGTTCGTGGATTGTCTCCGAACATGCTGTTTACCGACAATCTCGAAACCCTGCGGAACGCGCTTTATTTTGGGAAGCCACAGGGCCAAACTGCGCTTTACGATGCGGTCGCTTATTCGCTCCGCCATCTCGAACGGAGTCATCAGCAGCGGCGAGCGCTGATCGTGGTGAGCGATGGCGGTGACAATGTCAGCACAACACCTTTGCGGGAACTCATGCGTTTGATCGAAGCATCACGAGCAACGATTTACACGGTGGGCCTTTTCGATCCCGAGGCGAACGACTTGAATCCGGGCGTGCTTCGCCGTCTCGCGGCGGTCAGCGGAGGCGACTATTTTCAGCCGCAGATAGATGGTGTCATGGGGGTCTTCAATAAGATTTCGAAAGACCTGCGAAATCGTTACACGCTAGCGTATGTGCCCGATGAAACGACGGATCGGCGCGCGATTCGGACGGTCAAAGTAACTGCGGAAGAGAACGGCCGTAAATTAATCGTAAGGACGCGGACGACTTACACCATCCGTCCGTTCTCCGATTTGATAGCGGAGAAACACTCAGGACGATAAGCAATGGGAAACCAGCCAGTTATTGTCAGGCACGCTGAGACGAAACCTTTTGTGAAACCTGGTCTGCACAGCCATAACGTTACGCGCCGCCGGGCGTCTGCGAACAGGAGATTCGGTGCACTTAGCCGGTTTCGAATTCTCCTGTTTCTGATTGGCATCTGCGCGCTGGGATACTACGGATATACGCTTGCGAATCAATATGTGTACCAGTCGTATGAGAATTGGGCGTTCGATCAGCAGATTGCCGGAGGGTCCGCGGTAACGTTTGCCGATTATCTTCGAGAGGAGACGCCGTTCGGGTTTCTACTAGGGCAGGCATCTCGAAAGCCGGCTATCGCCACACCGGCAGCCCCCACGCGTCAGGCGCAACCGGAACCCGCGCGGCCGGCAGAAGGATCGCTACTGGGACGTGTCGAGATCTCGAGGCTGAACCTTTCGGCGATCGTGCGCGAGGGCGTGGATGCGAAAACGTTGAGCATCGCGGTGGGGCACGTTCCCTCGACTGCATTGCCTGGGCAAATCGGCAATTTCGCAATTGCAGCTCACCGCGATACTTTGTTTCGAGCTTTGAAAGACATTCGAAGGGGCGACTTGGTCACGTTTCAATCGCCGGAGGGCGCTTACAGTTACCAAGTAGTTGCGACTAAGGTTGTCAAACCCTCCGATGTCACAGTGTTGCGGTCGGATGGAGGAGGAATTATCTCCGAAGACGACCCGCAGGGCCAGCCGACGGATAAGAGCCGGCTGCTGACGATGATTACGTGCTATCCGTTCTACTACGTCGGGTCGGCTCCGAAGCGCTTTATTGTGGAGGCGGAGCTGGTTCCAAATCGTCCTGCCGCTCCGAGATTGGAAACAGCGGTTTCGCCGCCCGCATCGCCGCCGATTGCGAGAGCGGCGGTTCCGAAAGAGGCGATTGCCAAAGAGACTAAGGCCAGACACACAGAGCCCCATCATACGCGGGGCTCGTCTCATTTACGGAAGGCACAGAACACCAAATCTACGCATCCCGCGATGCGCAAGAAACGCCCGCTGTGGCGGCGTTTGTTCCACATCTCATAGAGGATCAAAGGGTTGTTATACTGCGTCTGTAACCCCTTGGGAGGTCGTCTAATGGTAAGACTGCAGACTCTGGATCTGCGTATCGGGGTTCGAGTCCCTGCCTCCCAGCCAGTGCTTTTCAAAACCAATTCTCGCCATAAGATAACAGTTCTAGCGATTGTCAGTGCTCATCCCAATTTACAGGTCCCCATGGCTGGGGATCAGCCCATGTCTTCGCTCCTCGAGGCGGCAAAATTCTCCGCCAGATGTCCCACCGACACAGTAGACGAAGCCATCCGGCGTGTCGCGTCGGAGCATTTTCGCAAAGCCGCCCGGTGTGTCGGGCTCCGGATCTTCGCAAGCGCTTCGAAGCATGCTTTAGGGCGTGTCGCCGACCGACGCCGCGACCTTCTTCTGGGTGGTATTTCTGATTCTCGTGTCACCCTATTGGCCTCCTTGGTTCCGGCTATGCGCGCTTCGCGCGTGGAACCGATGGAGGAATTGCGCGACGAATAGCTGCTGACGCGCCCAAAAGCACTCTGCGCTGCCCGAATTCGGACAGTTCGCATCTTGCACGTAACGCTAAGCCTTTGAAAACGCGGGCTGCGGCAACTGGTTCTCGAAGTGCATTTGAATCCTGGACCACGAGAGGAAACAGGAATCTGTGCTAAACGACATTACCTATGCGCTGCGAATGCTTCGAAAACATCCGGGATTCACGGCCGTAGCGGCGTGTTCGTTGGCGATTGGGATCGGCGCGAATTCGGCTATCTTCAGCTTCGCCGATGCCATGTTGCTGCGGCCGTTGCCGGTGATGAAGCCGAGTGCTGTGGTAAACCTCGCCTCTGGGCCCACTACGTTCGGCGGCAACAGGACGTTCTCCTACCCGGATTACCTCGATTTTCGCGACCGTAACCGCACGTTTGACGGCCTGATCGCCTTTCAGTATGGACAATTCGGCTATGCGCCGAACCAATCCGTGGTCCCCGAGATGCAGTTCGGGATCTTCGTTTCGGGCAATTTTTTCCGGGTTTTGGGTGTTGAGCCGAGCCTCGGCCGCGGTTTTCGCAGCGATGAGGACAAGGTTCCCGGCCGTGACCGCGTCGCCGTGATCAGCCATGAATTCTGGGTCTCTCATTTCAACGGCGCGAGCTCCGCCGTAGGTTCAACGGTACGCCTCAATGGCATGGAATTTACGATCGTCGGCGTTGCGCCCGCGGCGTTTCGAGGGATCGACCAATTCGTTAAGCCGACCATCTATCTGCCCATCGCCATGGAGCCGGCGCTTTCCGGCTCGGACAATCTCAACAAGCGCGATGCTCGCTGGCTGATGATCAAGGGGCGTCTGAAACCCGGCGTGACGACCGCCAGGGCGCAAGCAGATCTGGAAGCCATAGCGAAACAGTTGCAGCGGATGTATCCATCCGAGCCGCGCGATCAGAAAATTCCAGTCGAAACCGAACTCGCTCTCCGCATAGAACAGTCTCCGCCGGATGCTGAGTTGATCGAGATGCTCATGGTGCTTGCCGCCTGTGTGCTGCTGGTTGCCTGTGCGAATGTCGCCGGGCTGTTGCTGAGCCGGGCTGCGGCTCGAGGCCGCGAAATCGCCGTCCGGCTTGCCGTGGGAGCAGCGAGATGGCAGTTGGTGCGGCAGCTTTTTCTTGAGAATCTGCTGCTCGCGCTCTTAGGCGGAGCTTTGGGCATTGCGATTGCGTACGCCGGGGTTCAGCTGTTTGCGAGCATTCCGATTCCAAGCGACGTGCCGATTTCGTTTCAGATCAATCTGGACCAGCGCGTACTGATCTTCACGCTCATTGCTTCCGTCTTGAGCACGTTTCTCTTTGGGTTCTTTCCCGCCCTGCGAAGCTCGCGCGCCGATGTCAGCACGGCGCTTAAGGCCCGAGACACGGATGGCAGCCGCAAGTCACGGCTATGGGGACGCAACGTTCTGGTCTCCGCGCAATTGGCCGTTTCCCTGGTTCTTGTTTTCATCTCGAGCGTGATTTTCATGGGATTCCGCAAGCAGGCCGCGCAAGGGCCTGGCTTCGAAACAGATCATCTGTACCTCATGACCTTCGATGCTCAGATGGTGCATTACACCGCGGCGCAGAGCGAGCAGTTCTTCAAACAGCTTGTGGATCGCGTGCGTTCCGCGCCGGGCGTTAAGTCGGACGCACTGGCCTCGACCGTTCCGTTAGGCATGGATGGCGACGGGAGAGACGTGCTCCCGGAAGGGCGCGCCCTCAAGCCCGGTGAACACCTTCCCAACGCTTTCGATTCCATCGTCGGCGACGGCTATTTTGCGACCCTGCACATCCCTATCGTGCGCGGAAGAGGGTTCCTTCCAACCGATAAACCGAATTCCCCGCTTGTCGCTGTTGTGAATGAGCAGTTTGCAAAGCATTTCTGGCCACATCAGGACGCGATCGGAAAACGCTTCCATGTGAACGACGCAAATGGGCCATTGATTCAGATTGTCGGTATCGCGAGGCAGGCCAAATATCTCTGGATCACCGAACCGCCCGTCGATTTTCTTTATCTGCCGTTTTCCCAAAACCCGCACAACGCGATGACCCTGATGACGGAAGCGCAATCAAGTGATGCCTCGGGTCTCGCGCCGGAGTTGCGCGGCATCGTCCACGGCATGGATCCGAATATGCCTGCATTCGACGTGCGCACCATGCAGGACCTCTATACGAAACGTGCGATCCAAACGCCCGATATCATCACTGAGGCAGTTGGCGGGATGGGCTTGATGGCCTTCGTTCTTGCCGTGATTGGGCTGTATGGCCTGATCGCTTACTCGGTCAGCCGCCGTACCCGCGAGATCGGAGTGCGCATGGCCATCGGCGCGGATCGGCGCGGGGTCTTGCAAATGGTGCTGCGTCAAGGCATGGTGTTGGCCGCGTGGGGTATCGGCATTGGTTTGTTGTTCAGTGTTGCTGCTTCGCGATTGATCGGGTCGATGTTGGCTCTGACGTTCGGCAAGACGAACCCCAGCTTGTTTGTGGTGGTGGTCATTCCGCTGTTCCTGGTGGCGCTGCTAGCGGCGTACAGCCCGGCCCGGCGCGCGTCTCGCATCGATCCGATGAAGGCGCTGCGCGAAGAATGACGCGCGCGAAAAACCAAAGAAGCCTTGCCACGCATGCTAGTTCTAAGCTATGCATCCGGAGTTGGAGTTCTTCCTCGAAGAGGCGTTCGAGTCCATCGAGCCAACTTCCTCTGAGATTGGCCGCGTAGTCGTGGAACCGGATTACGAAGTGAGCCCGGCGGATCACGATGCAAGCGGACTCGCTCGCGAGCTGCGCGAACTCCTGAGCCGGGAATCGCCCGATGCGGCCGCACTAGCGTCCCCGCAAGCTTATGCTGTCACAATTCCCGGCAATTGCGGGTTGCTCGGCAAATATCTGCGGTCGATCACGTTGCACCAGGACGGTGTGGAAGGCGCATGGATTGAAGTCGCGCCGCCGGGAAATTGGATCTGATGGATTTGAGCCCCGGACCCATGCCGGGAAACCAAATAGGATCAGCGGCGGTCCACGTTGTATGGCACCCAACGACAGCTTTACTCAGCGCGGCGACCGCGAAGCCCGGCAGCCAAGCGATGGCTTGGTGGACACAGACAAGCAATCGCCAAGGCCTCCGCGCCGTGCGTTGCCGGGCGATCAGTTAGAAGATACCGGCGACAACGAAGCCCGCCCGGACGAACTCGGGTCCGGATTCGCGCAAGCAACCGTCGATCCGACGGCGTTCGGGGGCACCACCTCCATTCGCCATGCCACGAACAGCCCGTTCAGCGTCGAAGAAGAGCTTCGAGATTACGACGGTCTGGAAGTTGTTGAGGCGAATGACGGCCGGCTCGGCTTGACCAATTATGGCGATGTTCCGCCCGACGATTGGGCCGCCGACACCGGTGAAACCAAAACGCCAGACGGCGAACGCTGAGCTGCTTACTACCGGCCTCCAAACGCCTGACACCGTACAGGGATAAGCGAAACCAAACTACGTTGAACAGCTCACCTCGTTGCCCCAAAATGAACCATGGAAAGCGCAAACGTGCAAGCGTTATACGCAGAGTGGCAAGGGGCAGTCGTCGCGTATGCAGGTTTGGTTCGCGACGGCAAAATGAGGGGTCTCACGAAAGAAGAAATTGAGGAACTCGAGGGTGCGTACACCTTGCGGATCGATGTCGCCTACGCACGTCTTAAACAAGCTGAGGCTGCCCGGGCGATGAGTGCCGCGTCCTAAATGCCGCTGCTCGCTTGAGGCGGCGCTGCCGGCTTCTCCAGTTTTGGCAGCAGCGCCGTCAATAGCTTCAAAAATTTGCCCGACACCTGGCACCCGATTTCAAGCACTTCCCGGTGATTGAGCTTCTCCCCGCTCAGACCCGCGGCAACGTTGGTTACGCATGAAATCCCTAGCACCTCCAGACCCATGTGGTTGGCGGCAATTGTTTCGGCCACCGTCGACATGCCCACCAGGTCCGCGCCAACGGTTTTCAAAAATCGAATCTCGGCGGGGGTTTCATAACTCGGCCCGAGCACCGCGGCATACACGCCTTCGCACACGGTAATGCCGAGTTGCCCGGCTGTTTCGCGAGCCATCTCGCGCAAGGGGGTCGAGTACGCCTCCGTCATGTCAGGAAATCTCGGTCCTTCATCCGTGGCTGGCCCTACCAGTGGATTTGCGCCTTGCAAATTGATGTGATCGGAGATCAGTACGAGCGCGCCTTTTGCAAATCCGAGGTTGATTCCACCCGCCGCGTTCGTCAGCACCACGCGCTCTATTCCCAGCTCGCGAAACAAGCGGATGCCGCTGGTCACCTCGCGCGCGCTGTATCCCTCATACAGATGGAAACGGCCCGACATAACGGCCAGATCCGTGCCTGTGCCATCCGCGCCAAGCGTTCCTATGACCAACTCGCCCGCATGTCCGACGGCAGTGGAGACTGGAAACCCCGGAATCGCGCTATAGGGAATGCGAACCGCGTGCGTGAGCGAATCAGCGAAAGCGCCGAGCCCGCTGCCGAGCACGATGCCTGTTTTCGGCCGCAGCGCCGTTTGCGACTGGATGAGTCGCGCAGCATCGATCATGTCGCTCACAGCAGCATTCCCGCAATGCAAGCCGACATGAAGTTTGCCAAGGTGCCCGCAAACATGGCTTTCAATCCCAGCCGCGCTAAATCCGATTTGCGTGACGGCGCGAGCGCGCCGATGCCGCCGATCTGAATCGCAATCGAGCTGAGATTCGCAAACCCGCACAGCGCAAAAGTCGCAATGACGAAAGAGCGCGGCTCGAGCGTCGCCTTTATTTTTCCGAGTTCCAGGAACGCAACAAATTCATTTAGAATCATGCGCGTTCCCAACAGGTTGCCGATCCTGGCGCAATCGTTCCACGCGATGCCTAGCGTCCATGCGATGGGCGCAAACAATTTTGCCAAAATCTGTTGCAGCGATGCAGGCACCCAGTTCGCGAACGAATGGACCCAACCCAGGCCGCCGTTCACCATTGCAATCAATGCCAGAAATGCGATCAGCATACCGGCGATATTCAGCGCCAGATTCAATCCGTCGCCGGCGCCGCGCGCGGCCGCATCGATCAGATTGACGCCCGGCTTTTCCACTTCAACTCTGACCGTGCCGCCGGTGACGGGCGTACCGGTCTCCGGCTCGAACATTTTGGCCAGCATCAGCGTGGCGGGCGCGGTCATGATCACCGCGGTCAGCAGATGCGCGATGGAAACTCCGGCAATTGCCACGTACGCCGCCATGACCGAACCGGACACGTGCGCCATGCCGCTCGTCATCACGGTGAAGAGCTCGGATTGAGTCAAGGTTTCGAGATACGGCCGGATGGTCAAGGGCGCTTCGGTCTGGCCCATCACAATGCTGGCCGCCACGCACGTCGATTCGGCCCCGCTCGTGCCCATGAACTTTTGCATGAAGATGGCCATGCCCTTCACAAAGAGCTGCATGACGCCGAGATAGTAGAGAATCGCAAAGAGAGACGAGATGAAGATGACGATCGGCAGAACCTGAAATGCGAAGATCACGCCGAACTGGTCGTTTTTGAGCCCCAGCTTGTCGCCGAAAACGAAGCTCGATCCAGCGGCCGTGTAATTCAGCAGCGCGTTGACGAACAGGCTGACGCCGTAAAACAGCTCGCCGACTTTCGTTTTCAGGACCAGAAACGCAAACGCAAACTGCAGCGTGATTCCCCACACGATCACTCGTTTCTGGATCGCGCCGCGGCGCGAGGAAAACAGATACGCGCAAAGCACGATCGCGACTAAGCCGACCAGCCCGTCGAAACGTGCCATCCAACTGGCGTTAGCTGACCACTTCTAGAATCAGATCGCGCTCATCGACGGGTTGCTGCGAAATTTTGAATGCGTCTTCCACCAGGTCGGCCGCCTCTTGCACGTGCTCCTCGCTCGTGTAGTAAATACGGCACAAAATGCTGCCCGAATCGATCTTCTGACCGACCTTTACCTCAAGGATCACGCCGACCGCGGGATCGATGGTGTCTTCCTTTGTGTTGCGGCCCGCGCCGACCATCGCCGACGCTTGGCCAATCAACTCGGCATCGATGCCGCTCACATACCCGCCGCGCGCGGTTGTAATCTCCTGCGCGCCGGTCGCATTCGGCAATAGGTCGAAGCGGTCGAGCACCTGGGGATCGCCGCCTTGGGCTCGGATCACGTCTTTCAGCTTTCGATACCCGGAGCCATCCAGCAGCTTCGAAGTCGCCAGCTCGCGCGCCTCGTCCAAGGTCTTCGTGATCTTGCCCAGGAAGATCATGCGCGCCGCCAGCTCAAGAGAAATGCGAGTCAGGTCGGAAGGCCCGGCGTTTTGCAGGGTCTGCGAGACCTCCATCACCTCCAGCGCATTGCCGATCGCGTACCCGAGCGGCTGGTTCATATCGGTGATCAGCGCTTGCACGCGCTTGTCCAGCCGTCGGCCGATGCCCACCATCATCTGAGCCAGGCGCCGCGCATCCACCTGCTTCTTCATGAACGCGCCCGAGCCCACTTTCACGTCCAGCACCAGCGCATCCAGCCCGACGGCCAGCTTCTTCGACATGATGGATGTCGCGATCAGCGGAATCGATTCCACCGTCGCGGTCGAATCGCGCAGCGCATACAATTTTCCATCCGCGGGCGCGACTTCGGGGGTCTGTCCGATGAAGGCGAGCTTGTGCTCGGCAAGCAGAGCTTTAAATTCATCGATCGTGAGGTCCGTGCGGAAGCCCGGAATCGATTCGAGCTTGTCCAGCGTGCCGCCGGTGTGCCCCAGCGCGCGCCCGGAAATCATCGGTACGATTACGCCCGCTGAAACCGCGATGGGCGACGCGATTAGGCTAGTTTTATCGCCCACCCCTCCCGTAGAATGTTTATCGACCTTGATGCCCGGAATGGACGACAGATCTACCAGGCTGCCGGAATTGACCATGATTTCGGTCATGGCGCTCACTTCGCGGTCCGACATGCCGGAGAAATACACAGCCATCAAGAAGGCGGCCATTTGGTAATCGGGAATCTCGCCGCGAGTGTAGCTATCGATGAGGAATTGGATCTCCTCGGGCGATAGCTCCTCGCCGTCCCGCTTCCGATGAATCAGGTCGACAGTACGCATTTTTCGAATTCTAAGCGTATCATCCCGAGTAACTTAGAGACGGCCCGGAAAGGTAATATGGACCGCTTAGAGCAGCCCAGGAGTGTGCTCAAAGCTCGCCGCTCATGAGTCGGCCCACATGCGCTGAGGGCAAGCGCACCCCGACATAGAACGCGCCGAATAGCGCGTAAACCGCGCTCACCTCATCGAACCTCATTTCGTAGATGAGCTTCTTGAAGACCAACGGATCGTCGGCAAACAAATCGACTCCCCATTCCCAATCGTCGAAGCCGATCGACCCCGTGATGATCTGCCGCACGGAACCCGCGTAACGCCGGCCGATCATCCCATGCTCGTGCATCATGCGCTGCCGGTCGGCCATTGACTCCTGGTACCAGTTCTTCTCTTCCGCTCGCTTGCGGTCCATCGGATAGAAGCACAAATACTTCGCGGCTGGGATCTCCGGAAATAGCCGCGGCTCCATTGCCGCAGATTGCCGCGCGATCACGTCTTGGATCGCGGCATTCCACTCTTCCGAATTCGGCTCAAGGCCCCGCTCGCGGAGTTGAGCGTAGGTCTTGACGCTCGAATCGTACAAGCCAAGCTCCACTACCGAAAGATACGAGTGCACCGGTTCCAGGAAATCGGAAATAGGAAGCCGCGCGACCGCCAGTTCCGCGCAATGCACTTCGTCGAGCGAATCGCGAAAGTGCAGCATGATGACATCCGCCTTGTGCCCGATCTGCGAATACAGCGCGGATTGATTCGGATGCCCATCGCTTGCCCGCTTCCGCTCCATCGCGCTCAGCACCAGCGATGCCTCTTCAGCCATCGCCTGGCGTTGTGAATCGGCGAGTGCCCGCCATCCCGGCCGTCGGATGCGAAACATCTGGTGCAGCACGTATGCGCCGTCCAGCGTCAAAGGCACCGCGGGTGATTCAGCCACGTTGCAGCTCCCACTCCTCTACCGGCAGCGACGGCATCTCATGCTGGTAGCGTCCTGCGAAAATTTCGCCGAACAGCTCCAAAATTTCATCGTGGATCAGGCCATTGTCCACCAGGAGATGTCTTCCATAAAGGTCCAGCGGCTCACCCTGCATGCCAGAAACTTTTCCGCCTGCCTCTTCGACCAGCAGCGTCCCCGCTGCCATGTCCCACGGATTCAGCCCGAACTCCCAAAACGCCTCCAGCCGCCCGCACGCCGTGTAAGCCAGGTCCAGCGCTGCCGACCCGCCGCGCCTCACCCCATGCGTGACCATGGCGAGCTGGTAATAAAAATGGATGTTGACGTTTTGGTGCCGCTTGCGGCTCGGGAAACCGGTGGAAACCAGCGCATCGTTTAGCAGCGGAGTTTTGCTGACGCGCATCGGGGCTCCATTCAACCGCGCGCCGGCCCCGCGCTCGGCCGCAAAGAGCTCGCGATTTAAAGGATCGAAAACCACGCCCGCAATTACCTCGCCCTTGCGCGCGAGCGCCAGCGTGACGTTCCACATGGGAAAGCCATGCGCGAAATTCGTCGTGCCGTCGAGAGGGTCCACGTACCATCGCATCTCGGCCTGCATCTCCGCCCGGCCGCCTTCTTCGGCGACAATTCCATGCTGCGGAAATCGTTCTCTCAGCCGCGTCATGATCAGTTGTTCGCTCGCGCGGTCTGCCGCCGTGACCAGATCGTACGCGCCTTTTAGCTCGAATGCGGCGCCGCGATGCGCAAGCAATACCTGCCCGGCCTCGCGGGCGATCTCAATCGCCGCGTCCAGGTAATCAGTCATGCTTTCAGTTCAACACAGCGGCGATGTACGCTATACGTGGTGAAACTTGCCGTCGCCGGCATTCTCTTTGCCCTCGCCTCCCTCGCTTCCGCTCAATGGGAAGCCGAAGACAGCGGAACCAAATCGAACTTGCGAGGAATTCATAACGCGGGATCGGGTGCCGTCTGGGCCAGCGGGGCAAATGGCGCCGTACTGCGCAGCGAAGATGACGGCTACCTGTGGCAGCAGTGCAAAGCGCCGCCCGATGCGTCCAAATTAGATTTCCGCGGCGTTTGGGCTTGGGACGCGAACCGTGCGCTTGTCATGTCGAGCGGACACGGCGCGAGTTCGCGGCTTTACGAAACGACGGATGGCTGCGCGCACTGGAATATGATCTTTACGAATCCCGATGCATCCGGCTTTTGGGACGCAATCGCGTTTTCAGATGAACGGCATGGCATGCTCCTCGGTGATCCTGTGAATAACAGGTTTACGATCTGGCGCACGACCGATCGCGGCGAGCACTGGTCCCGTGATAATAGCGCCGAACTTGCAACGCTTGCCGGCCAGGAGAGCGCTTTCGCCGCCAGCAACTCCGCCCTCTTCCTCAATCCCGACGGCGACGCGTATTTCGGCACGGGCGGCCCGAGCGGAGCTCGCATCTTCCACTTGCGTGCCGGGCATTGGAGTTCCGTCACCGTCAATTCCATGCGCGGCGCTGAAAGCTCTGGCGTCTTCTCGCTCGCGTTCGCGATCGCACGCATGGCGTGGCCGTGGGAGGAGATTACAAACAACCCGGGCGGCCTGACGGGACAGCGGCGTTTACATCGGATGGCGGCGTGACTTGGAGCGCAGCTTCCGAACCGCCCCGCGGTTACCGTTCCGCGGTTGCGTGGGATGAAACGCTGCGTGGCTGGATTGCGGTAGGCCCGAACGGCAGCGACGTCTCTTATGACGACGGGAAAACGTGGAAGCAATTCGACAAAGCAGGCTGGGACGCGCTCAGCCTGCCGTGGGCTGCAGGCGCGGACGGCACTATCGCTCGGTTGAAAGAATCCATTCTCAAGCGCTAAATAAGATGCAAAGACAGATACCAAGTTTGATGCTCTTAGTCGCAGTCGCCGTCACCCTGCATGGAAGACCGGTCCACCTGCGCTGCGAATCCCGAATCAACCCGCTTGGGATCGATAACCAGGCGCCGAATCTTTCATGGCGGAGCGATAACCAGGAGCGCAATTGGCGCCAAAGCGCCTATGAGATCTTCGTGGCCAGTTCTCCGCAAGGCCTCGCTTCCGGCAGAGCGGACATTTGGGACAGCGGCAAGCAGCGTTCGGGCGAATCGGTCGGCATCGCCTATGCCGGCCCGAAATTGGAATCGCGACAACGCTATTACTGGGCCGTGCGCGTCTGGGATGCGCGGGGACATGCGGCGCAATCCACGGAAGCGGCGTCGTGGGAAATGGGGCTGTTGCAGAAATCCGACTGGAGCGCGCAGTGGATTCGTTGGCAGAATCCGGAAGAAGCAGCCGACCGCGCGGGCATTCAATGGATCTCGGCGCCGGCCCAGGAAGGCTCGATTTCGACTCCGGGTGCAAAAACGTTCTTTCACCTCGATTTCGACCTTCCCCAGCCGCCTCAGCGCGCCGCGTTTTTCCTGATCGCGCATGGCGATTGGAAAGTCACTGTCAACGGACACGATGCGGGGGCGAAGCCGCACTGGAATCAATTCGATCGGCGGGAAATCGACGGCTTTTTGGTCCATGGCAAGAACTCGATCGATGTGACGGTTACGGTTCCTCCAACGCAACTGGACATAGGCCCGAACGAACCTCGCCGTCCAGCCGCTCTCGCCGCTCTTCTGAAAATTCGACATCCCGACGGCACGGTCGAGCGAATTCCCACGGACGAGCATTGGCAGGTGCGCACGCAGCCCGATAGCGCCTGGGTCCCCGCGACGATCCTCGGCCCACTCGATGGCAGTACGTTCCGGCATAATGCCGGCCGGCTTCCGCAACCCGCCGGTCTTTTGCGCCGCGATTTCCGCGTAGATAAGCCAGTGAGCAGCGCCCGCGCGTACGTCACGGCGCTCGGGGCGTATGACCTTTACATAAATGGCCAGAGCGTAGGTGAAGATGTGCTCACGCCCGGCTTTACCGATTTCTCAAAGCGCGTCCAATATCAAACTTACGATGTAACTGGATTAGTTACTCAGGGCCGGAACACGGTAGGCGCGATTCTCGGCGACGGCTGGTTCGGCAGCGCTATCGCCTGGACCGGGCAACACTTCAACTTACTGCCTCCGACTCGTCTGCTGGCACAGATCGAAATCCAATATACCGACGGCACGCGCGAGACGGTCGCATCGGATGAGAAGTGGAAAGCGGCAGAATCACCGATCCTGCATTCGGAGATCTACGCCGGAGAAACCTACGACGCGCGGCTCGAGCAACCGGGCTGGAATAAGCCCGGATTCAACGATTCCGAATGGGCGAGAGCCGTTTTGGCGGATCCCTACGGCGGCGCTGTTTCTAGCCAGCCAGATGCTCCGCCCCGCGTTGTAATGACGTTAAGGCCCGAGAAGATAAACGCGCTGCCTGATGGCTCGTACGTCTTCGATATGGGGCAAAACATGGTCGGGTGGGTGGCGCTCAAGGTGAGAGGCAGCGCCGGATCGACCGTCCGGTTGCGCTTTGCCGAAATCCTGAATCCCGATGGCACGATCTATACCACGAACCTTCGAAATGCCGATGCAACAGACACTTATACGTTGCACGGAGGAGCAGAGGAAACATTTACTCCGAGATTCACGTTTCACGGCTTTCGTTATGTCGAAGTTAGCGGCTATCCGGGCACGCCGACGCTTGCCGATATTACTGGCGAAGTTGTAAGCAGCCTGTCAGACGAACCGACGGCAACTGTTTCTACATCGAGCGAGTTGGTCAATAAGATGTGGCGTATCGGCATCTGGGGACAGCGCGGTAATTTCCTGAGCGTTCCGACCGATTGCCCGCAGCGCGACGAGCGCCTCGGCTGGATGGGAGACGCCGGTGTGTTTTGGCGCACCGGTAGCTATAACTTCGATACGGAGGCGTTCACGCATAAGTGGATGCGCGACGTTCGCGATGCGCAATTGCCGGACGGAGCTTTTACGAACGTTTCGCCCAACATCGGCGTCAGCGTTCCCGAAGGCGCACCCGGATGGGGCGATGCCGGGGTCATCGTCCCCTGGACCACGTGGCTGCAATATGGCGATCGAACTGTCGTCGACAACAATTGGGACGCCATGCAGCGCTGGATGAAATTTATCCAGGACGCAAACCCGGATTTCATACGCAAACACAAAGTAGGGCCGAATTTTGGAGACTGGCTCGCGCCGGACAAAACAACTTCCAACGATCTGGTCGACACAGCTTACTGGGCGTTGATCGCGGAGATGATGTCAGACATGGCGCGCGCTACCGGCAGGGAACAGGATGCGCAGCGCTATGCCGATCTCTACGCCAACATCCGCACGGCGTTTCAAAGAAATTATGTGGCAAGCGACGGCACAGTCGGAAACGGTACGCAAACCTCCTATGTACTCGCTCTGCACATGAAACTGATTCCGGCCGAGCTGGAATCGGCCGCCGTCAGTCACTTAGTGAATAACATCGAAGCGCATAATTGGCACTTAACCACGGGATTCCTGGGCACGCCGTTTCTGCTCTTCGCGCTTTCCGATCACGGCCGCTACGATGTGGCGTATCGGCTGTTGATGACTGAGACGTATCCATCCTGGGGTTACATGCTCAGCAAGGGCGCGACCACCTGGTGGGAGCGTTGGAACGGCGATACGGGCGATCCGGCCATGAACTCTTACAATCATTATGCTTTCGGGTCTGTTGTGGCGTGGGTCTATCGGCGCGTCGCGGGCATCGACGCATCCGGAAGCGCGCCTGGGTTTCATGAAATCGTCATTCGCCCATATCCGGATGCGCGGCTTACGCAAGCGCACGGCGAATACGAATCCATTTACGGCAAAATCGTCACGGATTGGAGCGGCACGCCGAAGGGTCCCTTCGCGTTGAACGTTACGATTCCCGCAAACACGACCACTAAGATCATGTTGCCTGATATCCCGAACGCTACGATCACGCAGGACGGCAAGCGCATCCATTCGCGCAAGAGCGGGCGCGGCATCGAGATCGGATCGGGTTCGTATCACTTCGAGGTGAAGTGATCGAATGCCTCCGCAGATCGATACGCCCGCGTTGGACGTCATCCACCCCTCGGGCGAGCGGACGCGCATACCAGTCGACCCGCTGCCGTTCCGGATTGGCCGGGGCCCGGATAACAATCTGATCCTCCGCGACAACCGGGCTTCCCGCGCGCACGCCAAAATTTCCTTCGATGGCAGCGCGTTTCTGGTCGAAGATCTCGCCAGCCTGCATGGCACCTGGGTGAATGGCGCGCGCATCGAGGCTCCTATGCGGCTCAAGGCGGGCGATTCCGTTCATTTCGGCTTCGAAGATTCGTACCGTCTGGTGTTTACCGAGGCCGGGACCAGAATCCATCGCATGTTGGACGAGATTTCGGCATCGAGCCAGGTGTCCGGCGCGGCCAGCAGTCTGGCACGCTTACGTGCGCTGCTGGAACTGGCGCGATCTTTGCAGACCACGCTCGCGCGCGAAGAGGTGCTCGCGGCAATCTTAGACGCTGCCCTGGGTCTCACTGGCTCCGCGCGAGGCTTTTTGTTGCTGCGATCGGGAGAGAAGCTGGAAGTGAAACTGGGCCGGGATAACACCGGCTCGCCTCTCAATCGTTCCGATTTCAACGTGCCCACAACTGTAATAGAAAGCGCTCTGGCTGAGCGCCGCGATCTGCTCTCGCTCGATCTGCCGGGCTCTGAACCTGAATCAGCAAACGGCATCTGCATCCCGCTGCTCGAGTTTCCCTCAATCGACGCGCGCAAAACAATCGCAGTCTCCTCCCAATCGAGCACCATCGGCGTGCTCTATCTCGAACACCCTCGTGCCCGTTCCAGGCTCTCCGATTTAGATCGCGAACTCCTGCACACGCTGGCGCTCGAAGCGTCAACCGCGGTCGCGAACGCCAGATTGCTCGAAGAAGAGCGGCAAAAGCGCTTGTTGGAACAGGAACTCGGACTCGCGCGCCAGATCCAGGAGAACCTTTTGCCGCAGAAAATGCCGCAAGCGGACTGGTTTTCCGCCGCAGGCTCCAGTATTCCGTCCGCTGAAATCGCGGGCGACTATTTCGATGTTCATTCGATTGGTCCCGATGCGTGGGCTGCCATTATCGCCGATGTTTCCGGCAAAGGTATCGGGGCTGCGCTGCTTGCATCGTTATTGCAAGGCGCATTTCTGCTGGCGTCCGGGTTGGATGTTCCGCTCGACGCTGTTCTTTCGAAAATCAACACCTTTCTCAACGAGCGCGCGCATGGCGAAAAGTACGCCACGCTGTTTTGCGCCGCCATTCATCGCTCGGGATCGTTTATGTGGTCGAACGCCGGGCATGTCGAGCCGATTCTGCTGAGCACTGACGGTACAACGCGCAATCTTGAGACCACCAGCATGCCGCTTGGCCTGCTCCCCGAGGCCGAGTTCGCCATTGAGAGGCTGCAACTCTCGCCTGGCGACAAGATCATCGCGTTTAGTGATGGATTATCCGAGGCCGAAGCCCCGAACTCCGGAGTTTTCGCGTCGCAATTGCCCGAATTGCTCGCCTCGTGCGCGCAGCTCTCCGCCCAAGAACTGCATGACCGCCTGATCGAGCGGCTCCTCGAATTCGCCGGAGCGCTGCACGACGATGTGACGGTTCTGGTGCTCCAGTATCGCGGAGAATCCGGCTCCTAGCCGTAATCCACCGACACCAGAAACAATCCGCTTGCCGGAGCGGCCGGTCCGGCTTTGATTCCAGTTTGCGGCTCCAGGCGCGCCGCAACGGCTGCCGCATCCAGATTCCCTTTGCCCACCTCAAGCAAGACGCCCACCATATTTCGCACCATGTGCTTCAAAAATCCCGAGCCGGTCACCTGGTAGACCAGCATGTTGCCGGTTCGCGCCAGCGCCGATCGGAAAATGGTGCGCACCTTCGAGACGTTCAACGCATCCTTGTCATCCGCGGCGGCAAACGCGGCGAAATCGTGCTCGCCTTCGAACAGCGAAGCAGCTTCGATCATTGCCGCCTCATGCAAAGGATAGGGATGATGATGGACAAACCGTCGGTCGAAGGGCGGGCAAACCTCTTGGCGAAAAATCCGGTATTCGTAGGTTTTGCGGTGCGCATCGAAGCGCGGATGAAACTCGGCGGGAACCTCGCGCACCTGACTGACGCGAATCGTATGCGGTAAAAACCGATTGACGGCCCGGCGGAAGTTGTCCGACGGAATCGGATTCTCGATCGACACCGCCGCCACCTGCGCAAATGCGTGCGCGCCCGCGTCCGTGCGCCCGGAGCCAATCACCGGCACCGGCCGTCCCTCAATCCGGCCGATTACGTCTTCTAAGACGCCTTGAATCGTCGCCAGCCCCGGCTGCACCTGCCAACCGTTGAAGTCCGTGCCATCGTAGGCGACCTCGAAGCGCAATCTTCGCATCCGCAGCGCAGCCGGATCAAGCATAACAGCCGCTTCGAAGACCGTTGGCTCCGGTTGCAGACGCGCCGCCGCTCGTCCCATAAACGAACACCTGCGGGTTTCATTAGTCGCCCGCCGCTTCCGCAGGGTGCTGAAAACGGGAAGGTTGCCGAAAGCTCTCGGATGGCAGTCATCGTGCCTTTTCAGTACTTCGGCTTGAAAAACGGGCTCAGCGGTCACGAAAACGTGGCCTGACCTATTTGCTGCGCTACGATGAGAAATCACGGAACTTGGCCTTTGTGCTTACCGTTTTCACTGCAACGGGCCAACTCTTCGGGCGCGAACGAAATGCGCCCAGACCATCTGCCCCAAGCCGCTGATTCTAGATTGAAGGTCCTGAACGATATTGATGACACGATTCAAAGCGCCCCTGAGTTTGGTGTGTATTTTCCTGCTGGCCCTCACGTCTGCGTCCGCGCAGAATGCCATCCGCGTTGAGCCGCCGCATGGCGGTCTCGGCTGGTTGACGCGCCCTTATCAACAGCGCGAAATCCCGCCTATCAATCTCACCAATTCCGACCGGCTCGAAACTCTGGTGCGAGGCGGCAATCTGTATTTATCCGCCCAGGACGTGATCGCGCTTGCGCTCGAGAACAATCTCGACATTGAAATCCAGCGCTACACGCCGTTGCTGGAAAAAGAAGTCACGCTGCGCGCTGAGGGCGGCGGCGCATTACGCAATGTCGGCGTTCCCGTTGCGGCCGGACCGCAGAGCGTCAGCCTCACCGGTGTGAGCTTGACGGCGAGCGGCGGAACGACCAGTACCTCCGGCGCCGGCGTAGGTTCTAGCGGAGGCATCGTGACGCAGTTAGGGCCCACGGTGAATAACTTCGACCCGCAGTTTGTGCTTTATGGCAACTTCGGACACTATACCAGCCCACAGAGTAACTTGATCCTGACCGGTACTGCGGCGCTCGTCGAAGAAAACCGCACTTACCAGGCGCAGTATTTCCAATATTTCAGTACAGGGACTTACGCGCAGTTTACCTATACAGACCAGTGGAACAAATACAATAGCTTGTCCTTTACGCTTGATCCCTACTCGTCAGGCAGTTTGGATCTTTATGTTACGCAAAATCTTTTGCAAGGCTTCGGAAAGCCGGTTCTTGATCGATATATCCGCGTTTCTAAAAATAACGAGAAAGTTTCCGACCTGCAATTCAAGCAGCAGGTTGTTACTACCATCTCGGCCGTTCTCAATCTTTATTGGGACTTAGTGAGTTTCTATCAGGACCTGAAGGCGCGAAAAGACGAGCTTGCGACCGCACAGGCGTTGTTTGAGGATAACAAGAAGCAAGTGCAGATCGGCACTTTGGCTCCCATTGAAGTCACTCGCGCCGAGTCGCAGGTTTATTCGAGCCAGCAGGATCTGTTAATCTCCCAAACCAATCTGCTGCAACAGGAGACGGTGCTCAAAAACGCGCTCAGCAGAAACGGGGTAGCGAGCCCGTTGTTGGCCGAAGTTCACGTGATCCCTCTGGACACAATACAAATTCCTAAAAGCGACGAATTTCCGCCCATTGACGACTTGGTGCAGCAGGCGCTGAAAAATCGCGTCGAAATTGCGCAAGCCCGGCTGAATCTTGAGAGTAACAAGATCAACTTGCGCGGCATCAAAAGTGAGCTTAAGCCTACTCTTCAAGTTTTCGCCGAACTCACGAACAACGGCCTGTCGGGTAGCACGAATTACCTAATTACACCCCAAAACGCCGCGTCTTCCGGTTACATTTATCCCGATCCCTATCTATTGGGCGGTTACGGCAACGTCCTTGGCCAGGTATTCCGCCGCAATTTCCCTAATTACTCGGCCGGCATTCAGTTGAATATCCCGCTGCGCAATCGCATCGCGCAATCGGACTATGTCACCAGCGCGCTTGGTGTGCGGCAAACCGAGCTGCAGCTTCAAAAATCCGTCAATCAGGTGCGCGTCGATGTGCAAAATGCCGTGATTGCGTTGCGCCAGGCGCGCGTGCGCTACGATTCGTCGGTAAAGGCGCGCATTCTGCAGCAGCAGACCCTCGACGCGGACAAGAAGAAATACACACTCGGCGCCGCGACAGTCTTCAATGTTGTACAGGATGAGCAAACGCTCGCGACGGCGGAAAGCACCGAAACGGCGGCATTAGCGACTTACACTCACGCCCGCATCGCGTTCGAGCAGGCGATGGGCACCACGCTAGACGTCAACCACATCTCGATGCAAGAGGCAATGTCCGGGCAAGTGGCGTATAAATCCGTGTTGCCCGCCAATCTGCCGAACCCTGAGCAAGTAAGCGAAACGACGCCGGATGCAGCAGTCACGTCCGACACGCCAGCATTAAAATCAGCGACCTTACGACCCGGAACGCTGGCCTCCCAGGTGCCGGCGACCGAGACGCAACCTCCTGCCACCGAGGCGCAACATCAATGATCCGCGCCTTTTCTCGCCCCTTGCTGAAATCGATCTCGATTGCGCTTTGCGCAACCTGTATCGTTCCTCCTTCCTGGGCGCAGGAGCAGCGCATTGCGCCGATAAGGCCATCCAGCTCGGTGATTGTGCGGCCCTACGAAGCTCCCTATATACCGCCGGTGCAAGTCTCGAATTCGCTCCGCATCAGGCAGCTCATTCGGGCGGGCAAGTTATATCTGACCGTGCAGGACGCGATCGCGCTGGCTCTCGAAAACAATATCGATCTCGAAATCGAACGCTACAATCCGCTGCTCGATCAATGGAATCTGGAGCGCTACGAAGCCGGCGGCGCATTGCCCGGCGTCCCCAGCGGTCAGTCACTTTCGAGCTCGGTTGCGACCGGCCAAGGCGTTTCCGGAAGCCAGGCAGCTGCCGGAGTAAGCACTACTGTATCGAGCCAGGGTGCCGGCAATTCTTCCGGCGCAACCATCTCCCAAATCGGCCCGGTTACGCCGACGCTCGATCCCACGTTCCAATATTCAGCCGCGTTTTCGCATAGATCCATTTTGCAGCCCGACGAGGTGCAGAGCGGCCTGTATAACATCATCGATAACATCCGCTCCTATAGCGCGAGTCTTAGTCAAGGGTTAATTACTGGCGGCCAGATCAGTTTCAATTACAAAGAATCTTACTTGAACGAAAACGCGCCGAGCGATACGCCAAATCCCACTTACGCGCCTTCCCTTTCGATTTCTTTCCAACATTCTCTGCTGCAAGGCTTCGGCACGGCCGTCAATAGCCGTTTCATCACCACCGCGAAAGCAACGCTCAAAGCGGACGATTCCACCTTCAAGAGCGACGTGATCGGCGTCATCGCAAATGTCCTGACGCTCTATTACGGGCTTGCCGCCGATTACGAAGACCTCAAAGCCAAGCAATCCGCTTTCTCCGTAGCGCAGCAGTTCTACGAAAACAATAAAAAGGAAGTGCAGCTGGGCGCAATGGCGCCGCTCGACGTCACCACCGCCGAAGCGCAGGTTGCTTCGAGTCAACAGGACCTGGTAGTGTCCCAGACCAATCTCGAACAGCAGCAGGTCCAGCTCAAAAATGTGCTCAGCCGCAACGGCCTCTCGGACCCGATCATCGCCGACGCCGAAATTATTCCGTTAGACCACATCGAAATCCCAGAGCACGATGAGCTGCCGCCGCTCAGAACTCTGGTCGCGACCGCGCTCAAGAACCGCCCCGACCTTGTGGTTGCGCGCATCAATCTCAGCAATACCGAAATCACCAATCTGGGAACCGAAAACGGAGTGCTGCCACAGGCCGAAGCGCTTTTGAATGCAACTTCGCAAGGGCTCGCCGGCCCCTATCGCGTCGGCACCGTGCGTCACGCCATTCCGGTTTCAACCACCACCTCCGGTTCTTCCGCATCTTCCGGCTCCGGTTCCACCACTACCACCGTGCCGCTGCCCGCCGGCGCAATTCCGTGTCCCGCGGGCTACGCTCCCGGCACGCTCTGTATCGCGCCGCTCGGCAATTTCGTCGGCGGCATCAACAACGCATTAAGCCAGGCCTTCGGCCGCGATTTCCCGAGCGAGCGTGCGGGCGGCTACTTCTACGTCCCTTTCCGCAACCGCCAGGCCCAGGCCGATAATCGTATCGACCAGCTCTCGCTGCGCCAACAACAGCTCCAATATCAGCAGTCGCTCAATCAACTTGCCGTGGACGTTTCGAACGGCGTAGTGGGTATGCAACAGGTGCGCGTTCGCTATCTCTCCGCTGTAAAGAGCCGGGTTCTTGAGCAGCAGTTGCTCGATGCCGAACAAAGGAAGTTTGCTCTCGGCGCCTCAACCACGTTCTTAGTCGTCCAGCAGGAGCGCGATCTGGCGACCGCGCAGTCCGCCGAAATCGCCGCTTTAGTTGCCTACAGCAACGCGCGCGTGGCGTTTGATCAAACCCTGGGCACAACGCTTGACGCGAACCACATTTCCATCCAAGAAGCGCTCACCGGCCGTGTTGCGCGCCCATCTGCGCTTCCCCCCACGCTCCCGAGCGAACCCGCTCCGGCTAGCCAGCGATAGCCGCCCCCGGGCAGTATTGGCCAAGATTGGAGGCCAGCAGTATGCGGAGAGCGCGCTCCTTGAAATCGAGGCGGCTATGGCTTCGGAGGCGCAACACAATTTTCAGCGGAGCGAGTTGTTTTCAGATCGCATGCGGAGGATTCTTGCGATCGGCATCTTTCTCGCCGTGCTCCAGCAGTGGAGCGGTATCAACATCATCTTCAATTACGCCGAAGAGATCTACCGGAATGCGGGCTATGGTATCAGCCAAGTACTGTTCAATATCCTTTTCACCGGTGGCGTCAACCTTGTTTTCACATTTGTCGCCCTGGGGTTTGTCGATTGTGTTGGACGCCGTCCGCTCATGCTGTTTGGCTGCGCGGGCATCGGTCTTTCGCATCTGCTGATCGGCTTCGTTTATCGAGCACACATGGGCGGCTTGCCCGTGTTGTTGCTGACCCTGTGCGCGATTGCGTGCTATTCGATGTCGCTTGCGCCCGTCACTTGGGTAATCATCTCCGAAATTTTTCCGAACCGAATACGCGGAGCCGCCGTTTCTATTGCCGTTTCCGCGCTTTGGATCGCGTCTTTCATTCTTACCTTCACATTCCCGGCGATACTCGGCGGGATCGGCGCGGCGGGTGCATTCTGGCTCTACTCCGGAATCTGCTTCGTCGGCTTTGCATTCATTTGGTGGCGCGTCCCGGAGACAAAAGGTCGCACGCTCGAGCAGATTGAACAGCAGCTAGGAACCTAGAGCCGGCACTCGGTCAGTCACGCGTACTTCAACGCGAAGCCGCTACATCTTCGGATTGATCAGCGCCCCATAAACCGGTGCACGGCTCAACGGCTGCACCGGCGGCCAGCCTGGGCCGATCATCCTCTGCGTCATCCCGACGAAAATAAGGTCATTGGTGGGATCGTCCCAAAACCAGGTGTCGGCCGCGCCCGCCCAGTAAAACGTACCCCTACCGACGGTCTCGTCTGCTGTTATTGGATCGTTGTACACGGCAAGATCGTAGCCCCATCCGTGCCCCGGCCTCATCACGGCGCCGGCAACCGAGAATTCACCCGTCAGCAGCTTGGGCGCCAAGTGATTCGAGGTCATTAGTTCGACACTGGACGGAGACAGAATGCGAATGCCGTCGAGCTCGCCGCCATTTAATAACATCTGCGCGAATCGCGCGTAGTCGCTTGCCGTCGAAACCAAGCCACCTCCTCCGGAGGCCGCTCCCGGCATGGAGACGTAGTCGGCCTTGGGACCTGACGCTTCACCGGCCATGACCAGTTTCCCGTCGGGGCCGGGGCCGTAAAGCGTCCCAAATCTCCCGCGCTTCTCTTTCGGCACGAAGAACCCGGTATCTTTCATCCCCAAGGGCCCGAAGATCCGTTCCTGCATGAATTCAGGCAGCGATTTCCCCGTCAGCTTCTCGATAATGTAACCCTGGATGTCCATCGACACGCTGTAAACCCATTTCGAGCCCGGCTGGTACAGCAGTGGGATGCCCGACAGGCGCTGGATCATGTCTTGGAGGTTCCGAGCGCCCATCCAGTTCTTCGCCAAATAGAGTTGGTCAACGGTCGTGGAGCCGAACAAGCCGTATGTGAATCCCGCGGTATGTGTCATGAGTTCGGCCATGGTCGGCGGGTGGTTGGGCGGTTCCGTAATCATCGCGCCGCTCGCGTCCACTTCCTTGAACACCTGTAAGTTTCGAAATTCGGGAATGAACTTTGAGATCGGATCGGATGGCTGCCATTTACCCTCCTCATAGAGGATCATCATGGCCACTCCCGTCACCGGCTTTGTCATCGAATAGATGCGGAAGATCGTGTCGTTCGTCATGGGGGCGCCGGACGCGAGGTCTTTCACGCCATAGCACCGCTCCTCGACAACTTTGCCGTGACGCATGAGCAAGGTCACCACACCAGGCAGCCGGTGTTCATCGACCTCGCGTTGCATGTTCTCATGGAGCCAGCGAAGCCGCTCAGAGGAGAAGCCTAACGACTCGGGCGTCGCAGAAGGCGACTGAGCCCACGCGAATACCTGCGACAAGGCATAGATGGCGAACGCAGCATGAAGGTGGGGCTTCGATTTGTGGGGCATCGATGATTTCCTTCGTCGCATAATATCGTTCTCGACGACGGATGCGCAGTCGACAACGCTTAAGCGAGATAATCTTCTCGATGACGCGGCGTGAATTCCTGGCTGCTTCTGCGCTGGCAACGTTTGCTCCAGCGCAGCAGAAATCGGAGTTGGCTGTCGAAGGCTATATCTTTCAGCAGTATGCTCAAAAGCTAAACAAACCGCTCGCGGCCGTGCTGCCGGAGGTTCTCGCGATGCCGCGAGCCGCAGGCTTCACAAATATCGAACTCAACAGCGGCTTCTTCCCTCCGGGGGATCGCGAACGAACGTTGTCCATCATTCGGTCGCAGCATTTGCGGATGCCGAGTTTGTACGTCGGTGGCGCTCTACATGAAAAAACGTCAGCGGACAAAACGATCGATGACTCTCTCGAATTCGGCAAGCTGTGCCAGCCGTTCGGATGCGAGGCGATTGTCACCAATCCCGACCCGAAGCAGGGCGATGTAGAAAAAACCGACAGCGAACTGAACGTGCAAGCGGACTCGCTGAATCGTATGGGCCGCGCACTTGCCAAAGACGGGTTTCAATTGCGAGTGCATCACCACACTCCGCAGCTAATCGACCACGCTCGCGAATGGCGTCACATTCTCGCGCACACGGATCCCGAATACGTCTACATCTGCGTGGACGTTGACTGGGCGTACGAAGCCGGATTTGAGCCGATCCCGTTTCTGCGTGAAGTCAAAAACCGTCTACGCGAAATCCATGTTCGCAGCGCCCGCAATAAGATATGGCTGGAAGATCTCAAAGACAGCGATATCGATTACCGCGCAGTTGCGACATACCTGAACAAAGCCAACCTCAAGCCATTGATTGTCGTGGAGTTGGCTTACCGGCCCAAAACGGTTGTAACTCGCTCGCTGGTAGAAGATCTTCGCCTGAGCCGTCAGTATGCAGAACAGATTTTTGGAGTGCGAGCAAATGCGTGATTCGCATTTGAATAGAAGAACATTCCTCGGCAGAACTGCTGCGGCTTTTTCGCTTGGCTGTAGCTTACAGGCAGCGCGATCACCGGCATTGCGTATTGGTGTAACTGATTGGAACCTTCATCTGGGCGCGGATCCGACCGCCGTTTCCAAGGCTGCCGAGCTTGGTTTTGAAGGCGTGCAGGTCTCGTTTGGCCGCAATATCGTCGACGGCAAAATGCCTGCCGATCACCCGGAGATTATCGCGAGATATCTTGAGCTTTCGAAGCACATGGGCGTCGAGATTGATGGGACGTGCGTTGACAGGTTGCACGACAACGGCTTGAAGAGTGATCCGCTCGCACTTAAATGGGTGTCGGATTCCATTCGCCTGACTCACGACCTGAACACAAAAGTGCTTCTGCTGCCCTTCTTCGGACGCTGGGCTCTCAAGAGCGATGCGGAGATGGCGCATGTCGGCGACGCGCTGCGCGAACTCGCCCCAGAGGCGGAGCGTGCAGGCGTGATTCTTGGGCTTGAGGATACAATCTCGGCCGAAGACAATGTCCGCATCATGGATGTATCGCGATCGAAGAATGTCCTCGTCTATTACGATGTCGGCAACTCCACCCAAGCAGGATTCGATGTTGCCAAAGAGATTCGCTGGCTCGGCAAGGATCGCATCTGCCAGTTCCACTCTAAAGACAATCCGCACTTTCTCGGCGAAGGATCCATTCACTTTGCTTCAGTGGTGCGAACCATTCGAGATGTTGGATGGTCAGGCTGGGTAAACCTCGAAACGGATGCCCGTCCTGGGTACTTAGACTCCGATTTGCGCAAGAACCTGACCTACATCCGAGGCATCATTAACGAAGTTTACGGCTGAGCGTGCCTTGCGGCGCTTACGAATTGCCTGTCTAGCTACGCTCTTTCAATTACTGATCTCCAGGTTTAATTAAGATCAGGTACTTCAATGAATTTACTTGCATCTACGTCGGAATGGCGAGATAATTTTGCTCTAAGTCGGAGCGCCCGTTTTTAGTAACCGGAGTTTCCGACTTTAACCCCTCACAATTGAGGCGATTTCAGCGATAGCCCGGTCGAGTTCTTCGTCTGCGGTATAAAAATGGGGCGCGATTCGAATGCCGGCGTTTGGCCTGTAATCGACCAACACTTCGCGGCGTGCAAGTTCGCGGACCACCCGGTCTCCGTTTGGCACATCGAGCACGGCGACTCCGCCATGGTTTTGCGGATCGCGGCAGGACCGCACCGGAAACCCTGCATCATCGGCCAGCTCGATGAGGCGCTGCGTCTGACGTAAAGATTTTTCACGGATCGCCGCGACTCCGATTTGATTCACGATCTCATACCCCGAGCGCGCCGAGTATAGAGCAGGAATGGCAGGCGTTCCGTTCAAGAACCGGAATGCGTCCTCAGCGAAGTCGATGGGGCCGGATTCGAACTCAAAAGGCCGGCGATGCGCCATCCAGCCTGTAGCCGCCGGCTGCAATCGGGTCCGCAGATCCGGCCGCACATACAAGTAGCCAGCGCCAGGGCCGCCACACAGCCACTTGACAGAACCGCCGGTTGCAAAGTCAACGCCAAGATCACGAACGTTCACCGGCAGCGTTCCGGCCGACTGGTAGAGATCAGCAATCACGAAGGCGCCCACTTCATGGGCACGTCGTGTGATTGCCGCAATGTCCTGTATGAATGAGCTGCGAAACGCAACATGTGAGACCGAGACCAATTGCGTGTGTTGGTCAATCGCGTCCAGCATCAGCTCCAGCGGCAACGTCATGCCGTCGAGTGACGCAACCTGGTGTACGCGCGCCCCACGCCGCTCTAAGCCGTAATAGATGTAATCGTTGGACGGGAAGTTCAGGCCATCGGTGACGAGCTTATTGCGCGAAGTATTCCAGTCGAAACAGGAAACAACCAGCATCTGGCACACCGAGACGTTCTGATGCATTACCACTTCGCCAGTTCCAGCCCCGATGATTGAGGCGATTAGATTGCCGGTGGTCACCGGCATCTCCCACCAACCTTCTTCCCAGGCACGAATGCCGCGCGATGCCCAGGTTTCCGCAAATTGTTGTAACGCATCCGCAGTGCGGCGAGGCATAGCTCCAAGCGAATGGCTGATGAGGTAGGTAGTTTTCTCAAGGATGGGAAACTCTTTCCGCCAATCGAGGAGGTCCGACATAGCTATGAAGGTAAACTACGGTCCGCCACGGCACTTCGCCGCAAGGCGGCGCGCGGCCCATACCGGCGCCAGAGTAAGTATGCCGGTACGCCCGTCAAGATCAATCCCAGGCTAGAAAAAGAGGCCTGAGGACGCGTGATCAGCATGTTGATCAAAAACCAAAGAGTAACGAGTAGAAAGACAATGGGGGTGATCGGGTAACCCCACATGCGATAGGGGCGAGTTAGATCGGGCCGATTACGCCGTAGCACGATCACAGCGGCAATCATCAAGCCATAGAACAGCCAAATGCCAAATAAGGAGTAATCAATCAGGGATTCGTAAGAGCCGCTGACCAGCAGTACCGCCGACCAGACCGCTTGCGCGACGATCGCAAAGCCTGGAGTGCCGTAAATCGGATGGACATCGGCGAATTTGCGGAAGAAGAGGCCATCCGCGGCTTGTGCGAAATATACTCGCGGGCTAGTTAGGAAGCAACCATTTAGAGTACCGAGGACAGAGATTATGATGATGAGCGACACCACGCTGCCGCCGATCGGTCCAAGTACGCGTTCGGTGGCGTCGGCCCCGACGTGCGCGCTAGCCGCAATTTCGGGAATCGATAGCACGCGCAAGTACGCCAAGTTCGCAAGGAGATAAATGCCTGCCACGACGAGCGTGCCCACGATCAGCGCGCGCATCACATTGCGCTTCGGATTACGGATCTCACCGGCGACAAAGGTCAGCTGCACCCAACCGTCATAACCAAGCAAGCAGGCAATAAGTGCGACACCGAAGTTACTTACTGAAATGGAAGTTGAACCCTGAGCTGATAGGTTATGCGCGGCTGACGATGCCGCGTGCCCGCCCAGCAGTAATGCGGCTGCGATGATGATGAGTAGTCCTACTACCTTCGCAAAAGTGAAGCTATTTTGAACCATCGTGCCGAACTTCACTCCCCGATAATTGACCCACGTGAAGATAGCCAGCACTGCCAGACTGACCAGCATTGAGAGCAAATGCCCGAGCGGGACGAAGTAGCCAAGGTAAATGGAAAAGACCACGGCCAGCCAAGCCGCTTGCGCAGTACGCGCGACAGTGAAAAGCGACCAGCCACAGAGAAACGCGGCTGCGGGCCCATACGCCTCGCGCAAGAACACGTACTGGCCCCCAGTTGCAGGAAACGCTGCGCCCAGCTCGGCGCAAGCCAGCGCTCCAATTAAAGAGACCGCACCCGCCACAACCCACACCGTCATCGTCATGGGCGCAGACGGCAAACTCCGCGCGACCAGGTTGGGCACCAGAAAGATGCCACCGCCAATCATCATCCCTATGACAATCGCGACCGAGTCGCCAAGAGAGAGACGCCGCGCAAGTCCTATCGTGCCGGTCGCGATCAACTTGTGTGATCCAGTATAACCTTCCAGCCCGCTGCCGTTCGCCGGAATAGCAGCGAAAATACACCTGAAACATTGCCGCCCGCCGGCGCGGCACGCGTGAGCTGGAACGCTCCGGTGACTGAAGCATAGTCAGCACCCAAAAGATTCATGGACAAATTGGAGAATTTCAATCTGCCCATCTTCTCCGGCGTCGGATATTGGTCGTGATATCTACGCCGCACGGCTTCGTAACCTCGTTGGACTTTCTTTCCAATGAACACCGTATCGGGCGAGTTTTCATATCCAGTCATGAACTCATCAATGTCACCCCGGTTCCAGGCCTGCGTTTGATCTTCGAGTACGCGCCGTATCGCCTCCTCGGAAGACTGCGCCCATACGACCGATGCAACGAGCAAGAGTACGAACGTCCGCAACATTTACGCTGAGTTTAGCGGAAAATCGGCGCAGGCGCCAATATCAGCGATGCAGCCGGGTTGTGCATACTAGCGGCATGCGCCTCTTCCGGTGTCTCCCGCTCGTCGTGTTCACTCTTTCATCCCAATCCACCCTACAATCGGCTACAACGGCAAAGTTGCAATTTCTGAACGGCAATCGGCCTATAGTGGATGCTCATAACTGCTACCCGTACGACGGCCGCTGGGCGGATCGAATTCAGCGCGCGCTCGCCAGCGGATTTCCCGTCTCGATCGAGCAGGATCTGGCCTGGTATGTGGATCCATCGGCCGGAAAAGGACGTGTGGTTTTAAGTCATTCGTCCCGCCCTAACGCGTCCGACCCGGAGTTACGCACATATTTTTTTGAAACTGTGCGCCCTTTTATCGAAAAAGCTCTCGCAAGCGGCGACAGCTCCCATTGGCCGTTCATCATCCTGCACTTGGACTTCAAAGATGTCCAACCGTCGCTTCTACGTGCCGTTTGGGACCTCATCGGCGAGTATCAGGATTGGATTGCCACCGCCATGAAGTCGCCCGACAGAAACGAACTGACGCCTCTCAGCCGTAAGCCAATTCTCGTGATCACGGAAGATTCGGATGCCCAGCAGAAGATCTTCTATGACGAGGTGCCGACCGGAGCGCTCCTTCGTATCTTTGGATCTGCTCACACCAACATCCCCAAGACACAGGATGAGAAGAAACGCCTTCACTTGGCCGCCACGCTCGCTCCTGAAGAGTTACTAACTGATCCGCCAACCACATATCGCCGCTGGTGGAATAACTCCTGGGATGAAGTAGAAGAGGGCGGTCAGCCCAAAGCGGGCGATTGGACTTCCGCTGATATGATCCGGCTCCGCTCGCTTGTCGACCGGGCACACTCGCTCGGCTATTGGATACGCTTTTACACTCTAGACGGATTTCTGCCAGGTGAAGGCAAAACAAACGGCTGGTTCGAAGAGTATAACTTCGGCAGCTTGCAAGCGGCAAAAATTCGCTGGCGAGCGGCCATCGACGCCGGAGTGAACTTCATCGCCACCGATCAATATGAGGCTTTGGCGAAGTTCATGAAGGAACGCGGCCGTTAACGTACTACGCGCTGTCACGAGCGGGTGAGTGCGCAGTATATTCTCGAATTTGCCTCGCTACATACGTCTCTCAGGTGTTGTTGCACTTCTGATCGCCGCTGCTTCGCTCCCAGCTCAACGCATGAGCGAACACGCGAGCCTTCGAACTTCATGGGCCGAGTACGGAGGCAGCGCCGATTCCGCGCAATACTCCGACTTATCGCAAATCAATCGTGAGAACGTGAAGCGACTGCGCGTTCTTTGGCGCTGTTCGACAGGCGACTCTCGCGAGTATTTGTTCAATCCGATCGTGGTTCACGGCGTCATGTACGTCCTCGCGAAAGAGAACTCGATCCTTGCCCTGGACGCCAAAACCGGAAAGGAATTGTGGGTACACGAAACCGATCCCAATACAACTTTGATCACCCATCGGGGCATCAATTATTGGGAAAGCCCCGACGGAAGCGAGCGACGTTTGCTTTTCGCCTGCAACAACATCCTGCAGGCGATTGATGCCCGAACAGGCAAGCGCATCGTTCATTTCGGCAGGGATGGCGGGGTCGATCTTCGAGAGGGCCTCGGACGTGATCCGAAAACATTGACGTTAGTGCAGTCCACAACGCCAGGTAAGATCTTCGGCAACCTGCTGATTCTCGGATCTGCGACAAACGAAGAATATAGTTCCGGACCCGGCGACATTCGCGCCTATGACGTTCGCGACGGCAAACTTGTCTGGACTTTTCACACGATTCCGCATCGAGGCGAGTACGGCTACAAAACATGGCCTGCGGACGCGCGGAAAACCGTTGGGGGCGCCAATGCCTGGAGCGAATTGACCTTGGATACAAGCCAGGGGATTGTTTTCGTTCCGACCGCTAGTCCGAAATACAACTTTTACGGCGCAGATCGCACAGGCTCAAATCTGTTTGGAAACTGCCTGCTCGCTCTCGACGCGCGGACGGGCCGCCGGCTATGGCACTTTCAGATGGTTCATCACGACATCTGGGATTATGACAACGCGACGGCCCCTAAGCTTCTGACCGTCACTCACGATGGCGTCAAGGTCAATGTTGTAATCCAGGTGAACAAAGAAGGATTCGTGTGGGTATTTGAACGTGATACTGGAAAACCGTTGTGGCCCATCGAAGAGAGGCCGGTGCCGAAGTCCGATATGCCCGGTGAGGTGACATCTCCGACACAGCCGTTCCCACTCAAACCACCACCATTCGCACGGCAAGCCTTTCACGCCGAAGATCTCAATCCTTATATTGCCGATCCTGATGAGCGCGCGCAGTTACTGGCAAGCATACGGAACGCCCGCAACGAAGGAATCTTCACTCCTCCAGGCACTCGCGACACGATCGAAATGCCGGGCAATAATGGAGGCGCAAATTTCGGAGGCGCAGCAGTCGACCCACGCACCGGAAAATTGTACGTCGTCTCCAAGGATTTGCCGGCGATGCTGAAGCTGCAATTGAGTGAACCCACGCAGTTGCAAGCCGCGACTTCACCGGAAGGTAAAGGGCACGCGGTCTTCGTCTCGAACTGCCAGTTGTGCCACGGCGCTGATCGGCGCGGGCAACCGCCTGGAACCCCGTCGCTAGTGGAAATCACCGATAAGCTCAATGCGGATCAGATCAAGAGCATCGTGCGCCACGGAAAGGCACAGATGCCGGCCTTTCCTCGCCTGAGCGAAGAAGAAGTAAGCGATCTCCTGTCGTATCTGCAGCACCCGGATGCGGCGGGTGCCATTGAGGACGCAAGGGTCGATGCTGCTGGGCACACATGGCTACCCGGTCCTCCAAGCAAGCTGCACTACAAGACTCCCTTTGGGTTTATGTTCGTCAGTAGCGGTCTTCCTGCCATCTCACCTCCATGGACGACGCTGACCGCGTATGACCTGAACACGGGAAACATCGAATGGCGGGTTCCACTTGGCGAAGTTCCCGAACTCGCCGCCAGGGGCATTCATAACACCGGAAGTCAGTTTCCAAAAGTCGGGCCGGTTGTCACGGCAGGTGGGCTCATTTTTGCGGGAACGCGCGACCAGAAATTCCGCGCACTCGATACGCGTACTGGAAAGGAACTCTGGGAATTCGAGCTAAGCGCTGGAATTGAGGGAATGCCCGCGATCTACCAACTGGACGGCCGTGAATATATTGTCGTTTGCGCATCGGCGCGCTCCTCCACACGGACCCATGCTGTAGCCGGTCACCCAGCCTCAACGGCGCCGATCAACGGCGAATACGTTGTCTTCGGCCTCGAGTAAATCTTTGCCGCCCATCCGAGCAGAGCATTCCCGCGATCAACTCGCATTTTCGATATTCGATAGACTGACCGGGATGAGAAAATTCTTTCTGCTGACGCTCGGCTGCGTTTTACTGCCGATTACTTTTTACGGCCAATCAAACCCGTTCGTTGGGGCATGGGGTTTCGATGTGCCGACGCGCTACGGTATCGGCGCGAACTGGCTCGGCGTATCGGAAAATGGCGGGAATCTGGATATCTGGTTCCAGCCGACTGGTGGGCACGTATTCCAGATCAAAGATTACAAACTCAACGGCTCACATTTGACCCTGACGATTCCCGCCGGAGAAGGAAACAAGCCGATGGTCTGGGAACTGGACGCTAAGAACGGCAAACTCATGGGTACCGAGAAACGCGGAACCCAGACGGTTCCGCTCACGGGGAAGTCGGAGCCGCAACTGAATCGCCCGGAGCCGGCCGCATGGGGTGCGCCTCAGCCACTGTTCGATGGAAAGGATCTCAACGGCTGGCAACCGATTGGAAACGTCGCCGCGAATCATTGGACCGTGCAGAACGGTGACTTGGTAAACCTGCAGCACGGCGCCAACCTGAAATCGACTCAGAAGTTTAACGATTTCAAATTGCATTTTGAAGTGAATTGCCCGGACAACGGCAACAGCGGCTTTTACCTTCGAGGGCGCTATGAACTTCAGATCGAGTATGAACCCGTCGGCGAGAACCCGCCCAATCGCGCCATAGGTTCAATCTACGGACGTATCGCTCCGTCTGTCCAACTGCCTAGAAAACCAGGCCAGTGGGAGACCTTTGACGTTACACTCGTGGGCCGCACCGTAACGGTGGTACGGGACGGAACGATGACCATTGACCATCAAAAGATTGACGGGATCACGGGCGGTGCTTTGGACGCCGATGAAGGGGAGCCAGGGTCATTTTACATTCAAGGCGACCACACAGGCGGGCTGAAATTCCGCAACATCACGGTTGCGGTGCCGGCGAAGTGAAGGCGCAATAACTCGGGGCGAGCTCATTGGTTAGCCGCCCCGGCGGACCTTGCATGCATCGATGCAGAAGCGTTTCATAAGCAGGCGTATTCGCAAGTCACACTTGCAGCGCTTTTAGATACGGCACACTCTCGCGCATCAGCTGCAGATCCATCTCCACAAAATAATTCTGAATCCCGCCGGTCTTCGCCGCCGTGAAGATGCGCTTCCAATCAAGTGTTCCGTGCCCGATCGCCACAATCTTCCTCATTTTCGCAGACCATCCCTGCGCGTGCATGGAGATGAACCGGCCTGGATACTTCATGAAGTAGTCGGCGGCGTCATACCCCTCGCTTATGGTCGAAACCTGAAATTGAAACTTCACCAGCTTCGGATCGAGTAAGTCAAACAGTACGTCGTAGGTACGCTTGCCATCGACGGTCGACAGTTCGAAACCTTCATTATGCAGCCCTTGCTGAATGCCCGCTTCATGCGACGCTTGCGCGATCCGGTTATATTCGTCGGCCGCCCGTTTCACATCGTCCATCGTCGGGTGCTGCGGTCCATCGAGACTCGGAACCATCATCTGCGTAAGTCCGATCTCTTTCGCCCACGCGATTCGGCCCGGTAAGTCCTTCCTCAATTCATCCATGCTGAAGTGAGAACTCTGGCATTTTAGATTCACATCGCCCAGCAGTCTCTTCAGTTCGGCGCTTTTGTATTTTCCGACTACCGCAAACCCCGAATCGGCGTAGCCGACCGGCGAACATAATTCAATCGCTTGAAATCCCGCGGCGGCTAGCTGTTTGAGCGTGCCCGGAAAGTCCTGCGCGATCATTTTTCGGACAGGATAGGTTTGGCACCCAATCGGCAGTTGCAAAGGATTACCCCTCAACCGGTTCCATCCCGCCAGCGCGGCAACCGAGCAGCCTGCCCCAATGCGCTGCAAAAATTCTCTTCTTTGAACTTCCCGCATAATCCTTCCTTTTCTCGCTGCTTCGCCATACGTTAGCTATCCGAACACGCGTTTCGAGTCAACCGCCGGTGTCATCGGCTGATCATACAGGTTGATGAACAATCGTACCGCCTGTTTCCGTTCGGCATCGAGCGGACGCTCAGAGACGCCGAGCAACAAAGACTTACTTATCGCGTTGTTGCGAGGATCACGCCATGGATAAACCCGGTCGCGAGGACGTTCCGCAGTCCTGAATTATGGATACAATCGGGCATACGGGCTCATTGTGCTCGTTTTATCAGGCCAATGAACAAAAGCGCCGCATTTTTGTTGGGGACCTTGCTCCTGCCTGGCACACTGTTCGGGCAGCTGACCTTCGATAAAAACGTAGCTCCCATTCTTTACCAGCACTGTGTGGTTTGTCATCACCCGAACGACATCGCCCCGATGTCGCTCATGAGCTATAAAGACGCACGTCCGTGGGCCGCAGCCGTTCGCGAAGCGGTTGTCACCCGGCAGATGCCCCCGTGGCATGCCGACCCACACGTTGGCGAATACCTGAACGATCCGCGCCTCTCGCAAGAACAGATCGACACGATCGTCGAATGGGTCAAGGGCGGCGCGCGAGAAGGCGATGCTCGCGACCTGCCGAAGGCTCCGGTATTCGAGACCGGCTGGCACATCAAACCGGACGTCGTTTTCAGCATTCCGGAAAGGGAGGTCGCCGCCGGCAACCAGGATGATTATGAATACATTTATGTGCCGACCAACTTTACGGAAGACAAATGGGTGCAAGCGGCTGAAGTGGTCCCCGGCGATAGACGCGTGGTGCATCACGCGACCGTAAGCGTTGTCTCGGCGGAGAAAGCCGCCAAACTGATTGAGACGCATGGCGGAGCGGAAAACGTGGACCAGTTTCATTTCCGGACGGGTAAGGTCAACCACATGAAACCCAACGCGCCGGTCTCAGACGATGGATGCGCGCCGCCGCACAGCCCAGCGATCAAGTCGTACACGTCAGGGGACATCAACCATGTACCCGCGATCTATCTCCCTGGCCACCTGGCGGAGAGCAGGCCTCCCGGATACGCGTTGAAGATACCGGCCGGCTCTTATCTTCAGTTTCAGATTCACTACAGCAACCGATTGGGACAAACAGTTAGAGACCGTACGAGCATCGGCCTGGTATTTGCGAAACAGCCTGTGCACTTCGAAGTCGCGCAATATGAGATCTGGAATAACTGGTTCCTTATTCCTCCCGGTGATGGCAATCATAAAGTAACTTCCTGCTTCACGCTTCCTAAAGACGTAACAGCAGTTGCCTATACCGCGCACATGCATTTTCGAGGTAAGAGCATGATGACGGAAGCGATTTACCCCGACGGCCGGCACGAGATCATCTTTAACGTCCCGAAATATGATTTCCGCTGGCAAGAAACCTATTTTCTGAAGCATCAGTTCTTGATGCCGAAGGGAACGCGGTTAATAACGACCGCTTATTTCGATAATTCCCCGAATAACGGCTTGAATCCCGATCCGAGTAAATCCGTTCGGTGGGGTGAACCGAGCAACGAAGAAATGATGGGATTTTGGCTCGCCTATGCAGATGTTCAACCGGTAGACCAAAAACCGGCGACCGCTGAGGCCGCTTCAACCGACGGCGGACATTGAGAGTGAGCGATATGGATCCGACTACCTCGAGACGGCAATTCATCACCCGCGCTGCGACTGGACTGGGCGCACCGCTCATTTTAGGCGCGCAATTTAAATCGGGCAATCAGAAGCCGGTTATGGGCAGCGGCGAATATCGTTATGAGGTAACTCACGATTGGGGCAATCTGCCGCCCGAGATCCAGTACGGCAACACTCACGGCGTCTGCGAGGATTCCGAAGGCCATATCTATATCCATCACACGGTCGGCGATTCGAGCGAGAAGCCGGACACCATGGTCGTATTCGACTCGCAAGGAAGATTTGTCAAAAGCTGGGGCAAAGAATTTCGCGGCGGTGCGCACGGCCTGACCATCCGCAAAGAAGGAAGCACAGAGTTCTTGTATTTGTGCGACATTAAGCGTGGGCTGGTAGTCAAAACAACGCTCGACGGAGAAGAGGTTTTTGCACTGGGGTATCCCAAGCAAGCTGCGCCGTATGCGGAGCCCCGACCCGAACGGCAAGCCGCTCAAATATAGCCCGACAAATCTCGCGGTCGCGCCCAACGGCGATTTCTATGTTGCCGATGGATACGGTTCCAGCTATGTGAACGTATACAACCCGGAAGGAAAGTATCTGCGAACCTTTGGCGGCCCAGGATCGGGCCCAGGCCAGCTACAGTGCCCACACGGAATCATCGTAGATACGCGCGGTATGGAGCCGATTCTCCTGATCGCGGATAGAACGAATAAGCGGATCCAGCGCTTCACTTTGGCAGGCGAGCACATCGATTTTCTTTATGGAACGAATGCCCCCTGCCACTTCAACATATTCCGGAACGGCGATGTTGTGGTGCCCGATCTGTTCGCGCGCGTCACCTTGATGGATGCCAATAACAAGACCATCGTTAACTTGGGCGACGATTCGCACAGCAACTACATGCAGACTCGGAAACTTACACGCGATCATTTCAAGCCGGGTAAGTTTGTGTGTCCGCATGGCGCCTGCTTTGATCATGAGGGCAATATCTACGTTGTCGAATGGGTTGAGGTAGGCCGTGTTAGTAAGCTGCGCAAAGTATAAGTGTCACCTGTAAGCCGCCGCGCTTGCCTGCGAACATTGACCGGGGGTGCGGTTACTCGGAAGCTTTGGCCGCAAATCGCTACCGTTACCGAGCCGCAACCGGAGCCGGAGGATTGGGTTTGCCCCATGCATCCCGATTATCGTGCGAGTTCACCCGGCGTCTGCCCGCGCTGCGGAATGAAACTCGTACTCGGCATTCCCGATCGGATTGAGCTGCCGCTGGAAGTGACTCACACCCCGGCATTGCTTCGCCCACGCGAGAATGCCACTTTGCGGTTGCGCGTTCTGCAGCCGGATAGCCACACAATACAGCGCAATTTCGAGATTGTGCATGAGAAGCTCATGCACGTATTTCTGGTTAGTGAGAGTCTCGAGTATTTCGCCCACGTACATCCGACGCTACAGGACGATGGATCTTTCCTGTTGCCCATCTGCTTGCCGGAAGGCGGCATGTATCGGCTGCTTGCTGATTTTTATCCGGCCGGATCCGTCCCACAGCTTGCGGTAGCTACCTTTTTCCTTGCCGGCAAAGGATCACCCCAGCATCTCGCTCCCGAAACGGCTCCTTATCGCGCGGCGAATCTGACAGCTGCGCTCCGGTTTGAACCTCCTCAGCCGGTTGCAGGATTACAAACCCGCTTGTTTTTTACGCTCGATCCCGCGGAAGGGCTGGAGCGCTACTTAGGAGCATGGGCCCACATGCTCGTCGTGAGCGGCGATCTGATTGACCTGATCCACATACACCCGTTCCTTACAGACGAAAGACAGCATATGCAATTCAACTTAGTTTTCCCGAGACCGGGCATGTATCGTGTGTGGACGCAGTTCCAGCGGCTCGGGACTGTGAACACCACTCGGTTTACTCTTCCAGTTGGAGCGCTCTAAGAGCGCAAAGGGCGCGGATGTGCGCCGCGATACAGCAAAGGAGCGCATTTGCCCGTTGCGCGGGCGCTTGATGCCGCGCGCGTTTTGCGCGCGTCGCTCAATATCGCAAAACGAAGCGGAGCTGAAGATTCGATGATGGTTCCAGCGGGTGCAAGTAACGGATCGCGAATCGTGAAGTTGTGACCGGATTTCGGATCAAAATGATACAGCCACACAAGTGGCACAATGTCCCCGCTGGGAAGTTGTGCGGTTACACGAGCCGATTCGACCGGAGTTTCCGGAAGCGGACGAATGCCGACGATCTCAAGCGATTTCGGCAATCGCAATTGGGTTTGTACGATCGGGCCATCCTGGAATACCGGCTCTGACACAGCCGCGGCATGTGACGGCTCCTTCGGCAGCAGCCGCGGGTCGCCCTCCGGCGCTCCGCCTACCACCCAAGCCGCAATGATCATGATTTCTTCCTGGCTGAGCGCGCTGTCAGGCCAAAGATTGCCGAATCCCTTCACCGCGCCCCATGGCGGCATTTGGCGGCTAAGGACCTGTTCTTTGATATCGACAGCCCACGGTCTGACTTGCTGATAAGAAGTAAACGGTATGGACGCACCAGCGGCATGGCAACCGGTACAATGCTTGAGGAAAATGCGTGAGATGTCGCGCGAATAGGTGAGCTTCGTGGTAATCACGTCATGCGCGCGATTCGGAGATACCAGCAGCAATACAAAGCCCACGAGCACGAACAGGGGCGCGCTTGCAAGCTTCTTAAGCGAGTTTGCGAGCGTAACCGATTTTTGCGCGCATGTCGTCGTTATCATTGCCGTCCTGTTCAAATTCGTCCGCGTCGTCGGCTTGCACATGTTTATTTCGCAAAATCATTCAACCGCATTCCGAAGCGTGCCGAGTTCCAGATCGCAGTTGGAACATCGCGCCGCCTTCTTTGTCCAACCGGGCCACCCGTTATTACAATGCGGGCCGCGCCAATTTTCGGAGATTCCAGAGATTCACGAAGTATGGCACGAATGCCGCGTGCATTCGTTCAGCCTGATCGTCGCCGTCGCAAGGTGCGGCAATTTCGGGAGAGATTGAGATCGGTTTAGGTGGTGAGTTCAGCTAGATTCCGCCTCCCATTGCTAAATGTGCTTGACAGCACTAAATCGACTCCTATCTGTTTCTTGCGAGTAGGATTTTGCGCGTGCCGTTCTTCTAATCGCGGAAACTTTTGCAAGTCTTGCCCAGGGGTCGTGAGTTACGGCAGCAAAATGCCCGTTTGTTCTTGACCTGAATGAGTCCGCCTGTTTGTGTTCAAAGACGCGCGTCATTTCATCGATGCGACGGAAGCCATATTCCGATGGATAAGCAGGGACCTGTGCGTGGCGGTCAATTATGTTTATCCGTTCGATAAGGCCGGTGGCACCCGCCCCACTTCTGTCCAGAATCTCGGTCCGCTTTTTCCGCTTGACAAACTGAGATTTGAAGCAAATTAGTAAGCCATCCGTACTACTGATTTCCCAAACATTCCATCGCAGAGAGGGGGACGATCTGCCGTAGTGTACGGCAAACATATTCGTCCAGCAGACCGACCGTTTGCTGCACGTCGTTGTGTTTGAAAGCCGGTGTGTTCGCCTTATTGAATACCGTAAAACGGACGCCATCAAACCGCACCAGCCCTTCCTCGGTTCCCATCCATAAATATCCATCTCTGGTTTGGATGATTGTTTCAACTGAGTTTTGCGGCATTCCCTGTTCGGAAGTTCACGTACTGTGAACATATTGCGCAAGAGCTATCGGCAATAACGACCGCGACGTTACGTCGAGCACACCTTGTGACCCGCCAAACGCTCAGTTCGGACGCAAATTGTAGAGGCGATATGACGTTCCGGTTCGAATGGCACGGCTCTTTACCTCGGCGGTGCTCGACACCGCCGTCCTGATCTCAATCGATACAATCTGACGTTATGCAGTTTGATTTTCGAGGCGAACGAGTAGTCGTCACCGGAGGCGCGAACGGAATCGGATTGGCCGTTGCCAGGATCTTCGCGGCCGCAGGCGCATCAGTTTGGGTACTCGATCTGTCGGATACGCACCCCGTGGAGGTCGCCACATCCATCGGAGCCCACACGTGTGTAGCTGATGTGACCGACCCGAATTCAATTGCCGAGGCATTTAATCAGATTTCAGATCCCTCCATCGTTGTAGTGAACGCCGGGATTGGCGGGAGTAAGTCCTTGCTTGAAACAACGCCCGACCAATGGCATCGGACACTCGATGTCAATTTAAATGGGGCGTTCTATACGACGCAGATTGCCGCTCAAAAGATGAAGCCGCAACGCAGAGGATCTATCGTGCTGACCGCATCAACGAATTCGTACGACGGGGAACCGGATCTGATCGCGTACAACGCCAGCAAAGCCGGCTTACTTGGCATCCTGCACACCGCGGCCAACGAGCTAGGCCCCTACGGTATTCGCGTAAATGCCGTTTGCCCAGGTCTCATTCGCACCCGTCTGACGGCTACAACTTTCTCACATCAGAAGGTTCTTTCGGAATACTTCAAACAAATACCACTCGGCCGAGGCGGTGAAGTCGAAGAAGTTGCACACGCGATTCTTTTTCTTGCTTCCAATCTGGCTTCCTATATTACTGGCGCCACGCTGTTGGTGGACGGCGGCCAAATGGCATCGAAGTATGGTACTTGGGGGAGAGAAGGCGATAGCTTTGACGGACAACGCTGGATCAGACGCGCCGAAGCCTGATCTGCAGCTTCTAGCACGAGACTCCACGCTGCTTTGATCTCCCCAACGCGGCCGCCTTTCTCCGCTCCTCATACAATACGTGTTGAACCCGGTTCGCAATCCGTGCACGAAATGAGGCTCAACATTCTGATCAAACCCGCAATCGCAAGCGCATCTCTGCTCTTTATCATGTTTTCTTCCGCTGAAGCCGGAGCGGCGCAGACTGCCTCTCCCACTCCACCAGCCCCCACTGCTCCTTCTGCAACTCAGGAGCCTCCGCGCACCGGCGGGTTTGTGCCAGGTCAGAGACGCCCGCCAGAGAATCCGGAACGGGTCGCACGCGGTAAAACGCTGTTTGCAATCAACTGCCGCGGTTGCCATGGCGCAGATTTGCGCGGCGGTGATTTAGGCGGTCCCAATCTTCTGCGCTCGCAGGCGGCTCTGAGCGACCAAAATGGCGAGTTGATCGTCCCCATCATTCACGGGAGCCGCCAGAAAATGGGCATGCCCGCTTTCGACTTGAGCGATGCGGACGCAAATGCGGTGGCAGCTTACGTTCGCAGCGTCATCGAAACCATCCAGGAACAGGGCGCCCCGCCCTCTGCCGGCGAAAAAGTGCCAAGTATTCTGATCGGCAATGCAAGCGAAGGGAAGGCCTATTTCGCGGTGAAGTGTAGCGCCTGCCATTCCGCCGCAAACGATCTCGCCAAGATCGCGGACCGCATTACCGATCCCAAGCGCCTGCAAAACGCTTGGCTCGCTGGCGGTACGCCGGAAGACCAGGAGCAGACACCGGGCGCTGCATCCACGGGTCGTATCGTAACCGCCACCATTAAGCTCGGTTCGGGTGAACCCATAGCGGGCAAATTAGTCCACATTGATGATTTCTTAGTGACACTTACTCTCGCGGACGGATCCCAGAAAAGTTTTCGCAGGACCGGAGACGAGCCCCAAATTATAATTCACGATCCCTTAAAGGCTCATCGCGATCTGTTATGGCAATACAGTGACAAAGACATTCACGACGTAACTGCATATCTGGTGACCTTGAAATGAAGCTCAACTCAATCGTTTGCGCCGCCTTTCTACTCATTGCACCCCTTCTTGCTCACGCCCAAGGCAATGGTTTGAACCCGCCTGATATCTTGAAGCCGCTTTCCGACTCCTGGCCGACTTACAACGGCGACTATTCCGGCAAGCGCTACAGTGCGCTCAAGCAAGTGAACCGTTCGAACGTCCAGCACTTGACGCTCGCCTGGATGACCGAGGTGACTTCGGGAACCGGCGAAGGCCACGAACATCACCGGCGCACCAACCCGAATACTGCGCCCGTGATCGTGGGAGGCGAGGGCCCGGGCGACATTGCTATCCACGGTGGAAGCATCAAAGCATCGGTACTCGAAGTAGATGGCACGCTCTACTTCACGATGCCCGACAACGCTTGGGCAATCGACGCGCGCGACGGCCACGAACTATGGCATTACTTCTGGAAGACGAAGGGCGGCACGCACATCGGGAATCGTGGGCTCGGCATGTGGAAGAACTATCTCTTTATGGAGACGCCTGATGACTACCTCGTCTCACTCGATGCCAAGACAGGCAAGGAGCGTTGGCACAAAATGATTGCCAATGTAGACGATGGCTATTTCTCCACACCCGCCCCCGTCGTAGTGGGGAACCATGTTCTGGTCGGAACGGGAGACGATATCGATGCTCCCGGATTCCTCGATTCATTCGATCCCGAAACGGGTGAGTTGCAATGGAAGCACTATACGGTTCCGATGGCCAAAGGCGATCCGGGTCTCGATACCTGGGCGAGCCTCGATGCCGCCAGACACGGTGGTGCGGAGCCATGGATGCCGGGCGCATACGATCCCGACACGCACCTCTACATCTTTGGAACAGGCAACCCGACTCCCGCTTTTACGAATGGCACGCGAGGCAGCGGCGATAATCTGTACACTTCCTCTCTGATCGCCGTGAATGTAGATACCGGCAAAATGGCCTGGTATTTCCAAAGTTCGCCTCACGACATGCACGATTACGATTCGGCCCAGACTCCCGTGTTGGTGGACGCCATGTTCGATGGCAGAATGAGAAAACTCGCACTGAGCGCGGCGCGCAACGGATACTATTTCACCCTGGACCGCACCACGGGCGAACGCCTCGTCAGCAGCAAGTGGGGCGAGTTCACTAACTGGGCGACAGGGTTCAACGAGCATGGCGCGCCGAAAGTAAACCCCGAGAAGGATGCTACCCTAGGCGGCTCACTGGTCTCGCCTGGCTCCGACGGTGTCATCAACTGGGAGCCGCCTGCCTTCTCGCCAGAGACTGGCCTGCTTTACGTCTCCGAGCACAACAGCTTCTCCGAATTCTACCTGACCGATCTCGATCCACGCGGCTCCATGGGCCTCGGCGGGAGTGAAGAGGACGAGATCGGAACAGGCGGAACCTTTCTGACCGCCATTGATTACAAAACGGGAAAGATTGCCTGGAGGCATCGCTATTACGATGACGGCGGCGGCGGTGGCGGTCTGCTGGCTACCGCTGGTGGACTGATCTTTGCGGGCGATGGAGCGGGGAGTTTGGTAGCGCACAACGCGGCAACTGGCACGCCTCTGTGGCACACCCGCATCGGATACGTGAGCAATCCGCCACAGACCTATATGCTTGACGGTCGTCAGTATCTGATCGCCGCTACGGGTGACAAAGTCTGGTGCTTCGTGATGTATTAGTTCGGTAACTGTCACTCTCACATTTCGCGTGCGACGAAACGGCGTACGCTCGTCCGGTGTCCGTCCGCGTCTGCTGGAGATATACTAGGCGTCGCAACGGTACTCTATGAATCCTGCCCGCATGACGGCTTGCGCCGCGCTAGTAGCAGCTTTTGTATGCATTCGACCGGTATTCGCTCAAGACACAGCCAGTACACCACTTCCGAAGCGGCTGATCGGTGATTACGGCTACTGGAGCCGAACCCAGACTCCGCCTTATAGCGCCGCCCAGATTCCCTTTCGCAAACTAACGCACATCAATCACGCCGGCCTGAGCTTCACGGGCAACGGCAATCTTACGGTTCCAGATGGATTTCTCGAACCGGAGCTCATCGCGAAAGCGCACGCAAGCGGCGTAAAGGTGCTTCTTTTGTTGGGTGGCGACTTCACGGGACTGGAGAAGCATCCTGCCGCGCTGCCCAAATTAGTCGATAACTTGCAGGCCTTTTCCGCGCAACATGGCTACGATGGCGTTGACATAGATTGGGAATACCCGGCTACGGAACTGGATCAGCAGACCTTCTTTGCACTCATGGCAGCGCTTCGCACGGCCTTCCCAGCGCACCACTACCTTCTTTCCGCCGATGTGCCGCCGTGGGGAGGCACTGGCTATGATTTTCCGGAAGTTACGCCTCTCGTCGATTACTTCAACATCATGACCTACGATTGCGCAGGCCCTTGGACAGACGATGGGCAGCTCAATTCGCCAATTTTTCCCGATCCGGCGAATCCGGAGCCCTATGAGTGCGAACCGGGAGGAAGTGTCGAAGAAGCGATCAACATTTATGTCGATCAATTGAACATTCCAGCCGCCAAGCTGAACATCGGCACGCCATTCTACGGCTATTTTTATCAGAACGTCGACAAGCTATTCGGGCCCTGCACACATTGCGGCAAAACGGTGCTTTCTGAAAACTACGGCACATTTATCAAACAACGCATTGATCAGAAAGGTTGGCAAACTTTCTACGATACTGATGCGTTCGTTCCTTATATGCTGCGAGCCGACGGGAAACCCGGTTACATCACTTACGACGATTCCTTCTCAACTTACTACCGTGTTTGGTATTCCGACTGGCAGCGCGACGTTGGCGGTTGCTTTATGTGGTCTCTGGACGCGGATTATGACGGCGAGTCTCAGGATCTGCTGGACGCCATGTACGCGGCAACCCTCCAGAAGTAATCACGAGCGCCTTCTCGAATAGAGTGGTGGATGCGTGAAATACATCCTCGGGCTCGATCAAGGCACCACCAGCTCGCGCGCCGTGCTCGTTGGCCCTGACGGCCGCGTGCATGGCCAGGCGCAGACGCCATTCCGCCAAATTTTCCCCCAACCCGGATGGGTCGAGCACGATCCCGTCGAAATTTGGTCCTCGCAATTCGGGGTCGCCATGGAAGCGCTCGCACTGGCCGGTGCAACCGCGGACGACATCGCCGGCATCGGCATCACCAATCAGCGCGAAACGGCCATCCTGTGGGACCGGCGCACGGGCGAGCCCATCCATAACGCCATCGTGTGGCAGGATCGCCGCACATCTCAATTCTGCGACCGGCTCCGCGAGCAAGGGCACGAACCGATGATTCAACAGAAGACCGGCTTGGTCATCGACGCTTATTTTTCCGCCAGCAAAATCCGCTGGATGCTGGACAACATCGCGGGTGCGCATGAACGTGCGGAGCGCGGCGAGCTCGCATTCGGCACGGTTGATACCTGGCTGATCTGGAAATTGACTAGCGGCGCGACTCACTCGACCGACGTGACGAATGCCTCGCGCACGATGCTCTTCAACATTCACAGCCAACGATGGGACGAAGAGCTGCTAGATCTCTTCCAGATCCCGGCCGCACTACTTCCTCAAGTCGTCGAATCGAGCCAAATCTGCGGCCATACCGCGGGCGTGTTGTCTGGTGTTCCCATTGCAGGCATCGCAGGCGATCAGCACGCCGCGCTGTTCGGTCAGATGTGTACTCGCGCCGGCATGGTGAAGTGTACCTACGGCACCGGCAGTTTTCTGATGCTCAACACCGGCGAGCGAGCCGTCAATTCGCGGAATAAGCTGCTGACCACTCCCGCTTGGCGGCTGCGTGGCCGTACAACCTACGCCCTCGAAGGCAGCATCTTTATCGCCGGCGCAGTCGTACAGTGGCTGCGCGACGAATTGCAACTCATTCGCAGCGCCGAGGAGACCGAATCGCTCGCTGCAAGCGTTCCCGATTCCGGCGGCGTCTATTTGGTTCCAGCGTTCTCCGGTCTCGGTGCGCCGCATTGGGATCAATACGCGCGCGGCGCTATCGTCGGCCTCACGCGAGGCAGTAACCGTGCCCATATCGCGAGAGCCGCCCTCGAAGGTATCGCATTCCAGGTCGCGGACGTGCTTCATGCCATGCAAGCCGATTCCTGCGTCCCGATCCAAGAGTTGCGCGTCGATGGCGGCGCCTCCCGCAATAACCTGTTGATGCAATTGCAAGCGGACCTGCTCGGCGTCGCGGTAACTCGTCCATCCAACCCGGAGACAACCGCGCTAGGCGCCGTCTATCTCGCCGGTCTCGCAGTGAACTACTGGCCGGATGAAAAGGCCGTCGCAAAACACTGGACGGCGGACGCCCGTTTCGATCCGCAAATCTCTGAAGAGGAACGTCGGCGACGGCGCGAAGGCTGGACTCGCGCGCTCGAACGTTCTCGGGATTGGGCGCGTGCGTGAACCTTCGCCGTGAAGACATTCTGCGTCACATCGGAACATCCGCGGAATGGGACGTAATTGTCGTAGGCGGCGGCGCCACCGGCTTGGGCGCTGCCGTCGAAGCGGCGTCGCGCGGCTTTCGCACGCTTCTCCTCGAAGCGTACGATTTTGCGAAAGGCACCTCCAGCCGCAGCACCAAGCTTGTTCACGGCGGTGTCCGCTACCTGCAGCAAGGAAACATCAAGCTGGTGCGAGACGCGTTGCGCGAGCGTGGGCGCATTCTCGAAAACGCTCCGCACCTCGCGCATCGTCGCGCTTTCGTCATCCCCGCGTACAGATTATGGGAGTTGCCCTTTTACAGCCTCGGCTTGAAAGTCTACGATCTGCTTGCCGGCCACGAACGCCTCGGTTATTCCCATATACTTTCCGCGGCTCGCGTTCGCGATCAGTTCCCCACTCTCCGGCAGTCCGCTCTCAAGGGAGGCATCCTTTATTACGACGGTCAATTCGATGATGCCCGATTCGCCATCGCCCTGCTCCGGACCATCTTTGATCTTGGAGGCGTCGCTCTGAACTACGCGCGTGTCACCAAACTTCTCAAGCACGGCGGCCGCATCATAGGCGTAGCCGTCGAGAATACCGAAACCCGGGAAACCTTCGAAGTCGCCGGGAAAGTTGTCATCAATGCCACCGGCGTGTTCACCGATAGCGTGCGCCAGCTAGATGAACCGGGCGCGCCTCCCATCATCACCGTCAGCCAAGGCTCGCACGTGGTTCTTCCGCGCTCGTTTTTGCCTGGCGATTCCGCTCTGATTCTTCCGAGAACGGCGGATGGCCGCGTCCTTTTCGCCATTCCCTGGCATGATCGCGTGCTGGTCGGAACCACCGATGATCCGGTCCCGCAGCCGGCCCTCGATCCCCGCGCGATGCCGCAAGAGCGCCAATATCTGATCTCGTACATCGAGCGTTTCCTCGGCCGGCGGCCGCAACCAGACGAAATCCTCAGCGTCTGGTCCGGCCAACGCCCGCTCGTCCGTCACGGCGATGCTTCCCGCACCTCCGCGATTCCCCGCGATCACACCATTTCGATTTCCAGTTCGGGGCTCGTGACAATTACCGGCGGCAAATGGACCACCTATCGCAAAATGGCTGAGGACACCATCGACCGCGCAGCCGAACGTCCCGGATTGCCTCATGTCCCATCCAGGACGGCGACTTTGAAACTTCATGGGTCGACCGAACGTTCTGCGCATCCCGCTGAATGGCAGCACGTCTACGGCGCCGATCTGGCCGCCCTCAACGCACTCGCGACGGAAAATGTTGAGTTCAACCAACCGCTCCATCCCGAATTGCCGTTTCGTCAGTGCGAAGTCGTCTGGGCCGCGAGGCATGAGATGGCCAGGTGCCTCGAAGATGTCCTGGCTCGCCGCACTCGCGCTTTATTTCTCGATGCCAAACGAAGCATCGAAGCTGCTCCGCTCACGGCCCGCCTGATGGCGCGCGAACTCGGTCGCGATTCCTCGTGGGAGCACAACCAAGTAATTGCATACAGTAAATCGGCTGAGCAATATATCTGGAGCGACTAGCGCGGCAGCCAAGCGGTGCTCAGTCGTTTCCGCGCGACTATTTAGGAGTCACGATGCACATAGACCCTGCTGTCTTAGGCGAATTTGTCGGTACCATGGTGCTGATCCTTCTTGGAAACGGCGTAGTTGGAGGCGTTTTGCTGGCGCGCTCCAAAGCCCAAGGAGCCGGTTGGGTGGCGATTACAATCGGCTGGGGATTAGCTGTCTTCTCAGGCGTTGCCGTCAGTATCTCGATGGGAGATCGCGACGCTCACCTGAATCCCGCATTCACCATTGCTTCGGTTCTGATGACCGGGCATTCCGAGCGCCTGTACACCTATATTCCCGCCCAGATCCTCGGAGCCATTCTCGGTGCCGTACTGGTGTGGCTGATCTATCTGCCGCATTGGGGCGTAACAGCGGACCCAGCCGCGAAACTCGCGTGTTTCTCCACCGGCCCCGCCATCCGCAAACTCGCGAGCAATTTCTTGAGCGAGCTGATTGGGACTTTTATTCTGGTGCTGGTCGCGGCGGCGCTCGTTTCCCGCCGTTTGGCCCCGGGCGGTGTCGCTCCCGGCTTAGGCCCCATTCTGGTTGGCGCCGTCGTCTGGAGTATCGGGCTTTCGCTCGGCGGAACAACCGGATACGCCATCAATCCCGCGCGCGACCTGGGACCGCGGCTCGCCCATACCTTCCTGCCTATCGAAGGCAAAGGCACCTCGGACTGGGGTTATGCCTTCGTTCCCATCTTCGGCCCCATCTGCGGTGGAATCGTCGCCGCCGCGGTCATCCGCTGGACCGGTATTTAGCGCGTTACAATAGGGAGAAATTTGCTTAAGTTCGACTGCCGTCTCTCAGCCTGCGAATTCCTGCATTGACCAGCGATCTTCCAACTGAATAGAGGCCACCGGTGCGACAAGACATTCTATCGGCAAAACATGATTGAACTCCTGCGGGAAACTTACCGCTACCGCGAATTGATTTGGGCGCTGGCTATGAAAGAGCTGAAGATCCGCTACAAGCGCTCGGTGCTCGGCTTCCTCTGGGCATTGTTGAATCCCATGCTGCTCATGCTCGTGCTCACGGTCGTGTTCTCCACGATCATGAGCTTCAACCTCCCGCATTATGCGATTTTCCTGCTCAGCGTCCTTTTGCCCTGGACCTTCGTCTCGCAATGCTTGTCATACGCAACTGAAGCAATCGTCGGCAATGCCGACCTGATTAAGAAAATTCGCGTCGCCAAGCTCGTTTTTCCGGTCGCAGCCGTTGTTTCCAATCTCATCAACCTGCTGCTTTCCTTCATCTCTCTCGTTTTGATCGTTGCCCTGATGGGACACCCGTTTTATATAACCTGGCTGTACCTCCCGGTGCCGCTCGCGGCTTTGATCATCTTCACACTCGGAGGCACTTTTTTCTTTGCGGCCGCCAATGTCTACTATCGCGATGTCGCCCATATCTTGCAAATACTCTTGCAAGCCTGGTTCTACATCACTCCCATCATCTTTTCCATCGACTTCTTCCCTGCGAAATATCGCATCTTTTTTAAGCTCAATCCGATTCAGTACATCCTGAACGGCTTTCGCCTCGGCGTCTATTACGGTAAGTTGCCGAGTCCGGAATCGGTTGCGATCTCGTTCATCTGCGCCTTCGCGGCGCTGGCAATCGGCTTTTCCGTTTTCCGGCGCTATCAGAACGACTTCGTTTTCTACGTTTAACCCCGAATGCAATCCGAAGCTGTCGCAATCAGGCTGGACAACATCACGCAACGCTATCGCGTGATCAGCGAGCGCCCCGACACGCTCCGTGAGCTATTCGCGCGCTTTTTCCGCCACAAGACGTCTTTCCACGATTACGATGCCCTGAAGAACGTCTCCTTTACCGTGTCTCCGGGAGAAGTCGTCGGGCTGATCGGCCGTAACGGCTCGGGCAAAAGCAGTACCCTCAAGATCATCGCCGGCGTCTATCGTCCTACGTCCGGGCAGGTTCAAGTGAACGGCGCCGTCGCCCCTCTGATCGAGCTCGGCGCTGGTTTTCATCCAGAGCTCACCGGCCGCGAAAACATCCTGGTCAATGGCCTGTTGATGGGTTACTCGAAGGCCGAAATGCTGTCCCGGCAGGAACGGATCATCAACTTCGCCGGTATCGGCGATTTTATTGATGCTCCCGTAAAACAATATTCGTCCGGCATGTATCTACGGCTGGCTTTCGCGGTCGCGACCGAGGTAGACCCCGAGATTCTCGTAATTGATGAAATCCTGGCCGTCGGCGATCTGGCTTTTCAAACCAAGTGCATGGAGCGCTTAAAGCGCTTCCGTGCAGCCGGCAAAACGATCCTCATCGTCACGCACAGCATGACCGACATTCTGGCTCTCTGCGATCGCGTGATTTATCTCGAAAAAGGCCAGATCATATTCGACGGCGACACTCAGGAGGCGGTCGAGCTCTACCGCAGCAATTCGCTGCGCTCGGAGCCGATGCTGATCCAGCGGACCGAACCCGCCGCCGTCCACGCGAGCGCTCCCGCCGCCACGGTGCGTGCCGTTGGCTCCGGCAGGGAAGAATCCCGCAGCGTCGCCGGAACGATCTTGCTTGAGGAGCAGCCGCCCGCTGTCCTGAACCCTCCCGAGGAGCCGGATCTCGATCCCCCTCCCGCCGAACCGCTCGTCCCTGCCGTGCAGCCCCGGCCAAACGCCATTCGCAAAGTTGATTCAGCGTTTCAATCCATCGCGCGCCGGCTCTCCACTCCGGACTTTATCGAATTCGACCGCTGGGCAATTTGGTTCTACGCGCTTTGCTTCGCCGTGTTCCTCGTCTTCAGCCTCGCTGATTTCAACGGCTCGTCCATGAACATCTTCCACACGATCCTCGCGCACGGGCCTGCCTCGCCGCCCATCGTGGGTTCGCCGCGCGCGATTCGAATGGATGAATGGAGCATTCACACGCCCGCGATTTTAAACCAGGCGCTGCGGTCCGATAAATTCGAAGTCCAATCCACTGCCCTCGGCAACCACTCCATCGCGCTGCTCGGAAATATCCCGGTCGCGCACATATCGACTATTTTCCGGCCGCAATTCTGGTCTTTCTTTGTGCTCCCACCCGGGTACGCGTTTGCCGTTTACTGGCAATTCAAGGCGCTACTGTTGCTGACCGGCGTCTTCACGTGGCTTCTCCTGCTCACGCACTCGACACTCTGGTCCGCGACAGGCGCCCTCTGGTTCTTCTTTTCGCCGGGCATGCAATGGTCCTACTCCTGGCCGTCTTTGCTTCCGGAAATGATCGGGCTGATGTGCTTTGTCATGGTCTTCGCTTGCTATCTGACCATCGGGAAAAATCGAAGCGCTCTCCTGATCGCCGCCGCGGGCTTCGCCGGTTGCGCAATCAACTTCGGAATGTGCGGTTATCCTCCGCATCTGATCCCGCTCGCCTGGCTCGCCATCTTCTTCTTCGCCGCCTGGTGCATCGCCAAGCGGAAGCTGATCTTTAGAAAAGAGTACGCGCTTTCGCGTCTTCTCTGCGCTGCGGCCGCCGTCGCGCTGGTCGGAGTCGTTGCCGCACTCGTTTATTCCGATGCCCGCACCGCGATCCAAGCTGTCGCCGATACTACCTATCCGGGCAAACGCGTCTCTTACTCCTTCATGGCCGTGCAGTTTTATCTCCTGCACTTCTTAAATTGGCAATTGACGGACGCGCACGTTCCGCGCCTTTTGCCGAACATCTCCGAAGCATCCGGTTTCCTTTGGCTCGCGCCCGTAACTCTCTTTTGCGTCGGTAGAATGTCAGCTTCCAGGCTTCAGAAGCTTGCTTATGCGGCACTGTGGGCGTTTTCCGCTCTGATGCTGGGGTGGCTTATGTTCGGGTTTCCGGGCCACTTTGCTAAATACCTGTGGCTTACACGAACCGGCGGCAGCCGCCCCAACGTCGCACTCGGACTGGCGAACGTGGCCATCGTCGCCATCTGCATGGCCACAATCATAAGGAAACGCGCAACTCCAGGCGCCGCGCCGCGTGCGATCGTCGTGTTGGCCCGAGCCGTCGGAATATTCGCCCTCATTTTCTTTGCTCTGGAACTCACGAACGACTCTTTCAACCGATTCTTTTCCACCGCCGACATTCTCTTCGCGGCCGCTTTCACAACCTTGCTGGTTCTGCTCCTCATCGAGGGCCGCAAAATCCTCCTCGCGCTCGCTCTCGTGCTCTCTTCAGCCGTCGCCTTCGCGGGAGTAAATCCGATCGAACACGGCGTCTCGGTCTTCACTTCGTCCGATCTCTACAAATTCGTGCATGCCAACAATGATCTGCTGAGCTCCGAGTGGATCGTATTTAGTCGGGTAGGCGATATACATGCACCGGAATTCTTCACCGGCGTCGGATGTGAGGCCTACAACAGCTTGCATTTCATCCCCGACATCGATCACTTTGCGTTGTTCCGGTCGCACGGGTACAACGTGCAAACGCTGGATACTGATGCTCTTCTGATGGCGAACCCGCTTCCTCTCAACGCCAGCCCATCCCTCGTGTCGCCAAGCTTCGGCATCCTGAAATGGAGCGTCAACCCGACAGACCCGATCCTGAAGCAACTCGGGATCAAATACGAGGCTTTCGACGAGCGACCCTCTCCTGCCACATCGGCCGGCTTGATTCCCCTGAGCAGCAAGCCCGTCGATCACTTCTGGCTTTACAAACTCCCATAGACCCCGTTGGTTCTGCGCTCTCGGCCTATGCGCCGATGTATCGGTTCATCAAGATTTCTCGCTCACTTCCGACGTTTTAGTATTACCGAAGCGTTGTTTGACAAATATGCTTTGAATCGGTCAAATTTTGCGTCATAATCGCAAGCAGCACCGTGGGTTCAATGAATGCACCGAAGCTTTGCCCGTGTGAGCGGCACACACCTCCCAAGTTGTCCAGAGTGCATCCGTACTGGACCCTCGGATGAGCAACGTCCAATCGACCCGTATTTAGCGGAACATTCTTAAGCAGCTCAATTGACCACAGACGAGTTGAGTTTGAGCAAAACGGAAACCAGCGAGGAGACGATCCGGCGCGTTCTCTCCAGCTATGACATCGGACGGAAACTCCGTCAATTGCGGCTTCGCAAGAAAATCGCCTTAGTCGACCTCGGCAGGCATACCGGGCTTTCGGCGTCGATGCTGTCTCAGCTCGAAAATGGCCGCTTGATTCCTACCCTGCCGACGCTCGCGCGCATAGCAATGGTGTTCGACGTCGGGCTCGAGCATTTCTTTGAGGAAAAGCACTCGAAGCGAATGTTCTCCATCGTTCGGGCCGGCGACCGTCTGAAATTTCCAGATGTTCCGAATGGCAGCGCACCGCCTGACTACTACTTTGAAGTACTCGCCTTCGGCCTGGGCGAAAAAGCCCTGTCAGCTTATCTCGCTGAATTCCGAAGCGGCGAGCCGAGCGAAGTGCGCGAGCACTTCCACGAAGGCGCCGAGTTCGTGTATGTGCTCGAAGGCACGCTCACGATACACTATCAAGCGGAACAACACGTTCTCCAGGCCGGTGACAGCGTCTATTTCGATGGCTCTGAACCGCATTCCTATCGTGCCGAATCGGAACACCCCGCGCGCGCTGTCGTTGTCACCGTTCCGCCGCGCCTGTAGCCTGCTGCTCCTCGAAATTGGGTTCGTTTCGTTTTTTTGCTCCTTTGGCTCCGCTGCTTCCCATGAACATTGGACGGAGTTGAACATCGGCCCCTTCTACGTTGATACGGATTCCGATGTGAGCGCCGCCCGCGAGGCTCTCACGCAACTGGAACAGGTTCGCTGGGTTCTAGGTGGGCTCTTGGAATCCAAGGACTTACAAGCTGTCTGGCCCATCCGCGTTATCTTCTCCAACTCCGCAAGAGCGAACGCGGCCGGCCATTTCGTTTGGCAAAATGCGCAGTTTCTTCTCCTCACAACCCCCAACGCACGTGTTCCGCTCGGCGACGCGGCGGGGATTTTGCTCGATGAAAACACGCCGCGCCTTCCGCCCGAAATCGAATCGGGAATCCGCCAGTTGTTCGATACGTTAGAGGCGCACGGCAGTCACGTCACCTGGGGCGGGCGGCCCGAGCATCCGGATCTCGCCTGGGCTCGGATGCAACTGTTCGCGACTAAATTCGAGTACAGTTCGAGTTTCCACATCTTTCTGAACGCCTTGAAAGGTAGCGACGTGCGGGCCGCCGAGCAGAATGCCTTCGGCAAACCCTCGGAGCTTCTGGAGCAGCAAGCGGCCGCCGTGTTGGCAGCGGGAACCTGGCAGCCGGTCGCCGTCTCCGGCCGGCCGCTCGATCCCAAGCGGGATTTCGGCGAGCATTCCCTCGCGCCGGTCATCGCCGACCTGTACATTGCGGATGCGGAATTGACTGCCGATCCGAACAGCGCGGAAGCCGCATTTAAAGCTGCCGTCGAGGCAAAAGGCCCGGCGGCGGCCCTCGGCTATGCGGGCCTGGCGCGAATTGCCGAATTGCAGCACCAGAATCCGAAGGAGTTCCTGGACGATGCCATCCATGCAGGCTCCCTGAGCGCGCCCGTGTATGCCGATGCGGCCGACGGCCTCGATGCGCAGGAAGCGGTGCCGCTGCTCAAAAAGGCCGCGCAACTGAATCCGCGCTGGGCCGAGCCGGTTTTCCGCCAGGCGGCGTTCGCCGCCGACTCAGCCCAAAAACTGGCGCTACTGAAACAAGCGACACAACTCGATCCGCGTGCGACTCGATATTGGCTGGAGCTCGCAAAAACGGAGACCGATGCCGGAGACATACCGGCCGCGAATGGCGCATGGCTGCGCGCGGAAGATTCCGCCCCAACCGATGCGGAACGGAACCGCATTCACCAGATGCGACTGGATTCCGAGCAAGAGCGCCTCGACGCGGCGGCCCAAGCGCGGCGTCGCGAGCGTGAATCGGTCCATTTGGCGGACGAGAAAGCGCAGCAAACGGAGCTCGACCGCATCCGCGCGGCGGAAGCGAAAGCCAACGGAACCGTCGATGCGCAAGCCGGTACGGCGAAACCGGAAAACGCCGTGCCCTGGGATCAACTCGTAGTTCGAAAAAAGCTGCAGGGGACCTTGTTCAAGGTCGAGTGTCTCCGGACCGCTGCCCGCCTCTGGGTTAAAGATGCTTCGGGAAAAAGCATTGAGCTGCTGATGAAAGACATCTCTCAATCCGGCCTTGGTTGCGGTGTGCAGCAGCCGCCGCGGCGCGTTTCTCTTCAGTACGCCGCCGATCCCGATGACCGCTTACACACGGCCGGAAATGTCGTCAGCCTGCAGGTTCATTGAAGCCGCAACTGCGTCGGGCGACTCTCGCCGACCTTTCCGCGATCCTCGATATCGAGCACGAAGCTTTTCCCGATTCGCCCTGGCGCGCCGACGATTTCTTGGCCGACGAATGTACCGTGGCCGAGGTGAACGGCAGCATTGCGGGTTTTCTCGTTTCGCGCCAGACATTCCCCTCGGCTGACGGAGCTCCCGCCGAACGGGAGATCTTGAACGTTGCCGTGGCTCGCAAGTTTCGCCGCGAAGGCATCGCAACGGCTCTGCTCGACAACGAGCTGCAGCGCCGCGCTATTCACTTCCTCGAGGTGCGTGAATCGAACCTTGCGGCGCAGGCGCTCTATCGCAAGCTCGGCTTTGTCGAAGTCGGTCGCCGCCCGCAATACTATAACTCCCCCCGGGAAACAGCTATTGTCATGAAGATGAAATAGTGCTAATTTTTGAATGCGGCCTGCCCTGGTGACCGGCCGCGAGTGAATTCATGCACTCATACCCACCGGGCCAGATTCTTCCTCATATTCCCCCAGAACCAGACTCGGCGTGGTCACTCGTTAAAGGAGAGCCCTTCATGGAGAACCATACTCAAGACGAAAGCTTGAAAGCGCATCTGCTCGCTACCGACGACCAGTTCCGGTCTCTGGCCGAGCAGCATGCGCAATTGAAGAAGAAGATTGAGAACATTGAATCCAAGCCCCACGTGACTGGGGACGATGAACTCGAAGAGCAGCGCCTGAAAAAGCTCAAGTTGCACCTCAAAGATCAGATGAACGAGATCTTGGCGCGATACCGGCACGCGAGCGTCAGCTAAGCCTGCCGGAGTTCCTCGTGTTTTAGAGAATAACCGGGCCAAGCACTGATGAGGTCATTGTTCTCTACGGATCAGCGGGTTACCGTTCGCAATTCCGTAGGACGCTAAGCGGCGGTATGTTTCGGCGGACGTAAGGCTCAAATTGCGGCCGAAACGCAATTCGTATTGGCCGTTCGAAACCGGATGCTCCCACAGCATGCCGCTTTTCTCCGCTTCAGGGAAAAGGCTCAGCAGCCGATGCTTCACCGCCTGAAAATCTTGCTTTGAGCGATCGTTGTTTTGAAATGTGTCAATGACCACGTAGTAGTCCTTCCCTCCGAGCTGATCAAGTGCTGTGAGCCCGGTAGTCTTTCGCTGAATTTGGTCATCGAGATTGGCGACGGTACCAACCCTGCCTTCGATTTCGTCCAGCTGCTTCTGAGCTTTGTCCGTATCGCTGGCCTGCTGTTTCGCCCCGACACCGCCTACCGCCAGGCCCACTACAGTCAGACCCAGCAGCAACGACTTTGCGGATGCCGGCTTGTCTTTGTCGGTCCATATTGAGTAAGCACCGGCAACCGCTGCCACCGCAAGACCGATCAGCGTGAGATAGAACTCGCTCATTCGAATAGAACTCCTCCGGAATTGTCCATCGATGATATACCAGAAACGAGAATTCGGCATGCCCCCGCTTACGTACTACACTGGGGGTTCCTCCCGCCCGTAGCAGTGAGCGCTTCAACCAATATTTCCGCCCCGGCTAGCCCGCAGGCGAAACTTACGCCGAAGAGTTTCTTCGGAAAACATGGGATCCTATCGCGCGCGCACCCGAGCTTCGAGTATCGGCCAGGTCAAATCGAGATGGCGGAAGCCGTCGCCTCGGCGCTCGCCGAGCGGCGGCATCTGATCGTCGAAGCCGGGACGGGAACGGGGAAAACGCTCGCGTATCTGCTTCCCTCCATCCTCTCGGGTAAGCGCATCGTCATCTCGACCGGAACAAAGAATTTGCAGGAGCAGCTTTTCTTCAAAGATGTGCCGTTTCTGCAGACCCTGTTTCAGAATTCGCTGCCGGTTTGCTACATGAAAGGGCGCGCGAATTACTTATGCCGCCAGAAACTGTACGATGCTGATCGCGAGCCGATGCTTTTCGGGCTCGAAGAGCGAACGGATTTTCAAATCATTCGCGAATGGGAGAAGACCACCGAGACCGGCGATCGTAGCGAGCTGCGAGACGCTTCGGGAAAACAGCCCCGCCTGGTGGAAGCTTGACGCGCGCAGCGATCTCTGCGCAGGCCAGAAATGTAAACAGTTCGAGCGCTGCTTTATTACGGAGATGCACCGCCGCGCAGAAGAAAGCAACATCATCATCGTCAACCATCACCTCTTTTTCGCGGATTTGGCGGTTCGTGACCAGGCGTTCGCGTCGATTCTGCCCGATTATTCAGCCGTCATCTTCGACGAAGCGCACGAGATTGAAGATATCGCGGGGCAGTATTTCGGCATTAGCGTGAGCAATCTGCAAGTGCAAGAGCTTATAAAGGACACGGCGGAAGTCTCTCGCCGGAAGCTCTTCGCCACGCCGGAACTGGATCGCGCTTTGATTCAGCTTGGCGATCGGGCGGAAGAATTCTTTGCACTCTTCCCCCAAGACGGCCGGCACGGTTTCCACGACCACGAAGAGTTCTTCGCGGAAAACGAGAGCGCGTACGGCGAGTTACTGCTTTCGATTGATGCATTTTGCGCCCGCTTGGAGCTGGTGGAAGGCGCCGTCGAGGAGACGCTGCCGCTCGTCAGGCGCGCGAAATTGATTGCGAGCGGATTGCGCTTTTGGCTGGAGTGCCACGACTCGCGATATGTTTATTGGACCGAGCGGCGCGGCCGCGGTATGTACCTGCAAGCGACTCCCATCGACGTTTCCGAAGTGCTGTCATCGCGGCTGTTCGACAACGTCGGATGCGCGATTCTGACTTCTGCCACGCTGACGGTCGCGGGAGCATTCGACTACACGCAAACCCGGCTGGGACTCGCGAATGCTCGAACCCTGCGCGTCGAGAGCCAATACGATTACACCAAGCAGGTCCTTTTCTATGTGCCGCAGCAGCTTCCGGATCCACGAAATCCGGAATTCACCTATCGCGCCGCGGACCAGGTGGAAGAATTAGTAAACGCGTCGCGCGGCCGCGCCTTTGTGCTGTTTACCAGTTATCAGCAGATGCGGCAGATCTATACCCTGCTGCGCCCGCGCATCGATTACCCCATGCTGCTGCAGGGCGATGCGCCGCGCAATGCCCTGATCGAAGCGTTTCGCAGCACGCCGGGCGCGGTGCTGTTCGGCACATCCAGTTTTTGGCAAGGCATCGACGTGCAAGGCGAGAAACTGAGCTGCGTCATTATCGACCGCCTGCCATTTGCAGTTCCTACCGACCCGGTCATTGCCGCGCGCACGGAAGCGGTTCGCCAGAACGGCGGAAATCCCTTTTGCGAATACCAGATTCCGCAGGCTGCGCTGGCTCTGAAGCAGGGATTCGGCCGCCTGATCCGCGCGACCACCGATCGCGGCGTTTTGGCTCTACTGGATAATAGGATTACGAAGCTGTCATACGGGCGGGTGTTTTTCGATAGTCTCCCCGCATACCGCTTCACGACGAAGATGAGCGACGTCGAAGCCTTTTTCCATGTTTGAGATTTGCGTAGAGCACACATTCGCTGCCGGCCATGCGCTTCGCGATTATCACGGCAAGTGCGAGAACGTGCACGGGCACAACTACCGCGTGCAAGTAGCCATAGCGGGCCCGGAACTGGACGATCACGGATTGCTCTATGACTTCGCGGAGTTAAAAAAACGGCTGCGCGCCACGAGCGAGTATCTCGACCATCAGTTCATCAACGATCTGCAGCCCTTCGACAAGATCAACCCATCGGCCGAAAACATCGCGAAGTTCTTTTGTCAGGAGATCCAGAAGGATCTAAAGAACGCGTCCATCTCTTACGTGACAGTCTGGGAGACGGACACAGCTTGGGCTGTGTACAGGCCGTAGCCAGGATCAGCGGCCGAAAAAGCTGGCGTTTTTCTGGGCGAAGTCAGCCCATTTGTCGGGCAGATCGTCCGCCGCGAAGATCGCGGAAACCGGGCAGACGGGCACGCAAGCGCCGCAATCGATGCACTCCACCGGGTCGATATACAACATTTCTTCGCCTGCGAACTTCTCTTCGTCTTTCTTGGGGTGAATACAATCCACCGGACAAGCGTCAACGCAGGCGTGGTCCTTAACTCCGATGCACGGTTCGGCGATTACGTAAGCCATTTCAATTCCGATTTGATCACTCGTTCTAATTGTAATTCCAAGGAGTAGCACACACCGAACTCGGCTGCCAAACGCGGTTCAGCGAGTGGGGATTTGACGAATTGAAGGGCGTAGACGGGCGGTGTGCGGCGCGTGAAATCAAGCAGATACTCCATGCACACCTATAATGGCCAAAGATGATGGCGAAAGTGCGCAAGGCAGTTTTTCCAGCCGCCGGGCTGGGCACCAGGTTTCTTCCCGCGACCAAGGCGCAACCAAAAGAAATGCTGCCGCTGGTAGACAAGCCGCTGATCCAGTACGGCGTCGAAGAAGCCATGCATTCGGGCATTCAAAACATCATCATTGTGACCGGACGCGGCAAGTCGTCGATTGAAGATCACTTTGACGTCAGTTTCGAGCTCGAACAACTGCTCGAATCGAAGAACAAGGGTGAGATGCTCTCCATGGTGCGAGCGATCTCGGACATGATCGACATCTCTTATGTGCGGCAGAAAGAGGCGCTCGGTCTGGGGCATGCGGTGCTGCGCGCAAAGGAACTGGTTGGAACAGAGCCATTCGCGGTCATTCTTTCCGATGACATCATCGCGTCCCAAACGCCTTGCGTGCGGCAATTGCTCGACGTGTACGAGTACTATGGCGCGTCGGTGCTTGCGTTGATGGAGGTGTCGAAAGACCAGATCTCGGCTTACGGCGTCGTGGATGCCGAACTGGTGCAGGATAACGGACGCGAGAACCGCTTGTTTCGCATACGGAATATGGTGGAGAAGCCGAAGCCGGCGGATGCGCCATCAAATCTCGCAATCATCGGGCGGTACATCCTGACCCCGGAGATCTTCACCTGTATCGAGCGAATTGAACCCGGCAGCGGCGGCGAGATTCAATTGACAGATGCATTGAAGTACATGCTGCGGAACCGTCCGATTTACGGGCTGAAGTTCGAAGGCAAGCGCTACGACGCCGGCGATAAGCTCGGTTTCCTGAAGGCGACGGTGGAATTCGCGCTGAACCGTCATGACCTGGGAAAAGACTTCCGCGAATATTTGAGAGCAGTGTGCACGGAGGGATGAAACGGCTGTTTGCAGCCGCCGCATTATTTTGCTGCAGCGCATTTGCCCAGACACCGGTGCCGCGGGTCGTCGCGTACGTGCAACAGGCGCTGCAGAACGGCGATTTGGATTCGGCTTCCGCGATGGTCGCGCAATACCGCCGGCTGAACGGCGACACGCCCGAGGCGCTCGAAGCGTTCTCCTGGCTGGCGCGAGGCGAACTGGCAGCCGGGCATCCCGATCAGGCGTGGAAAGATGCGGAAGAGATCAAGCACGCTTGCGAGGCGACGCTCGGAACCAGGAGCCTGGATACGGAGCCGCATCTGCCACTGGCGTTGGGCGCGGCGTTTGAAGTGGAAGCGGAGGTGCTCCGCGCTCGGCATGAGAGAACGCAGGCCATCCAGCTCCTGCAAACGGCGATTCGGCAGTGGCGCGGCACATCGCTCGAAGATCGCTTACAGAAGAATTTGAATTTGCTGACGCTACAGGGCCGGTCGATGCCGCCGCTGCGCGAAACGGAATGGATTGGCGCGAAACCGGCGCCTGTGACCGCCCTGCGAGGCAAAGTGCTGCTGCTTTTCTTCTGGGCCCACTGGTGCGCGGACTGCAAGGAAGACATCCCCGTTGTTAAAGAATTGGCAACCGAGCTGGAGCCCAAAGGTTTGGTTGTGATTGCGCCGACCAAGCGCTACGGCTACACGGCAGCCGAGGAACATGCAGCGCCTGCCACCGAGAGGGCCTTTATTGAGAGGGTATACAACGAACTCTACGCCTCCATACCGGGCGTTCAAGTGCCTCTCGATCCCGCTAATTTCGAGAGATTCGGCGCCAGCACCATTCCAACGTTCGTCGTGGTGGACCGGCGCGGAGTTGTGCGGCTCTATCATCCCGGTGTCATGGATGAGAAAACTCTGCGTGCCGCGATCGAGCCGCTGCTCCAAAATCAAAACAGCGCCCGCAGTCTCACCAGAACTTCCGGGCAGTAGCTGTCTACGCGATAATTTCTAGCATGAAAGTTTTTCTGGCTGCCCTGTTGCTCTCGTGGTCTTCCGTGGGCTTTGCGAGCACTCCGGAGACGACGATCCTGGTAACGGTTAAAAATCAGTTCGACAAGCCGGTTGATAATGCAGCCGTGATTCTAGATTTTCTCGGCTCGCACCAGGCAATAAAACTGGGCAAGCGCAAAAAAATCCATTGGGAAGTGCATACGAATCTGCACGGCATTGCGCATTTCCCGCCGGTCCCGCACGGCACTGTGCAGGTGCAAGTGATCACGACGAAATATCAGACCTTCGGCCAGAAATTCGAGCTCGATACCGATGAGAAAAAGATCGATGTCAAATTGAATCCGCCGCAGAAGCAATACAGCCCCATCGGACCGTTGAAACCAGCCGACAAGCCCCTTCCATCGGACTCGCAGGAAAACCGTCCTCCGCAGTAGCGCTCGGATGGCACCGCCTAAGCGTGCGAATCGATCGCAATCGCTTCGATCTCGATCTGCACATCGCGCGGTAGACGCGCGACTTCGATCGTCGAGCGCGCGGGCGGAATGCTGCCGAAGTATTTCGCATAGGCCTCATTCATCCGCGAGAAGTCATTCATATTTTTCAGGAACACGGTGGTCTTGACCACGTCATTGAGCGTAAGCCCCGCGCCTGCCAGCACGGCCTGTAGATTTTCGAGCACGCGCGCGGTTTGCGCTTCAATGGGTCCGGTGACGAGCTCGCCCGTTTGCGGATCGAGCGGAATCTGGCCGCTCAAAAACACGAAGCCGTTCTGGCGCACCGCGGTCGAATAGGGACCACCGGCTTTCGGCGCGTTCGGCGCGGTTATGGTTTCTTTCATGGATTCTATTGTGTACCGCGCACAACGGGCACCATTCGCCCTGTGCGCTTCTATTCTGTACCGCGCACAACGGGCACCATTCGCCCTGTGCGCTTCTATTGTGTACCGCGCACAACGGGCACCATTCGCCCTGTGCGCTTCTATTGTGTACCGCGCACAACGGGCACCATTCGCCCTGTGCGCTTCTATTGTGTACCGCGCACAACGGGCACCATTCGCCCTGTGCGCTTCTATTTTCCACGGGAGGTAAATCGAAGAGTGCCCGTTAGCTCTTCGATGCGCGCGATCTGGAGGCGATTGAGAAGGCGATCAAGCTGTCTGGCAACACGCAGCGGCGCGTCGGGGTAGACGAAGGTCGCGGTTCCGACCTCGACTGCGCGGGCGCCTGCGATCAGAAATTCGGCGGCGTCTTCCCCTTTTGCGATCCCACCGATCCCGATCACTGGAATTTCGACCGCTTGCGCGGCTTCATACACCAACCGTAATGCGATCGGCTTGATAGCCGGGCCGGAAAGACCGCCGAAGCCAGCCCCGAGATGAGGCGCGCGCGTACGCACATCGATCGCAAGCGACACGAACGTGTTAATCAGCGAGATGGCATCCGCACCCGAGTCTTCCGCCGCTTTCGCGAAAGGCTCGATGCGCGCAACATTTGGCGAGAGCTTCACGATCAGCGGGCGCTTTGCCGCGTGGCGCACCCGCGTGACCAGCGCCGACAAGATCGCCGGATCGCTCGAAAACGAAATGCCACCCTGCTTCGTGTTGGGACACGACGCATTCAGTTCATAGCCCGCGATTCCTTCGGCATCTTCGAGCGCTCGAACCACCTCCACATAATCGTCTTCTTCGAAACCAAAAACGTTCGCAAATATAGGGGCCGTATATTGCCGCAGCTTCGGAAGCTTTTCTGAGATGAAGGCGCGCACGCCGACATTCTGCAGACCGACGGAGTTCAGCATCCCCATTTCGGTCGGCCAGAGCCGCGGAGAAGGGTTACCAGCCATGGGCTCTCGCGAGAGGCCTTTGGTGATGATGCCGCCGAGTTGATTTAGGTTAAGCAACGGCGCGAACTCGATGCCATAGCCGAACGTTCCCGAGGCCGCCAATACGGGATTGCGCAGCTCGATACCGCAGAGAGTGGTTGCGAGGCGAGATTTCGCCATGGAAGCTAACGCGTCCCGGCGAGCGTGTGCTCCGCCGCAGCGATTTCTCCGGCTGTTTGGCAAACCAACTGCCAGCTCTCGCGAATATCCTGCTCTGTGGTTTGGAAATTTCCGATCGCAAAGCGAAGAACGAAATTTCCGTTGAGGACCGTGTGTGAAAGGAACGCTTTACCGGTCGCGTTCACATCCGCGAGCAACTGCTGATTGAATGCGTTGCCGCCGCGATGGCGAAAGCAGAGGAGCGAGAGGGGAACGGGCGCGGAGAGCTCGAAGTTGGGGTCCGCTTCGACCAGAGATTTAAGGATCTGCGCCAGATGCAGGCTGTTTCTGATCATCGCTAAAATTCCTTGCCGGCCGTAGTGGCGAAACACGTACCAGAGCTTCAGGGCGCGGAACCGGCGTCCGAGCTGCACGCCATAATCCATGTAATTGATCACGCGATCGTCTTCCGCAGTGCGAAGATACTCCGCGCTCAGCGATGAGGCGCGGCGCAGAACCTCCCGGAAGCGAGTGTAGAGGATACTGCAATCGATCGAAACGTACAGCCACTTGTGCGGATTGAGGATCACTGAGTGCGCGCGTTCGACACTCTCGAAGATGTGGCGCATTTCGGGAAGCACGGCAGCACAGCCGCCGTACGCCGCGTCGACATGCAACCAGACGTTATAGCGCTCCGCGATGTCTGCGATTTCGGGAACCGGATCAATGGCCGTTGTCGATGTAGATCCAATGGAAGCAACGATACAGCAGGGGCGCTTGCCCGCTGCGATATCGGCTTCGACAGCTTCGCGCAGCAGATCGGGTCGCATGCGGAACTGGGCGTCAACCGAAATTTTGCGAATGTTTTCCTGCCCGAAGCCCAGGGTAATTGCAGCTTTTTCAGACGACGAATGCGTGTGCTCCGAAATGTAAACGGTCAGGCCGGGACGCATGCCCTTGAGGCGGCATTCGGGATCGGCCCATTCGCGCGCCGCGCCGATCGCCTGCAACACCCCGATAGAAGCGGTGTCGTAGATAATGCCAAAGAACTCTTCCGGCAGCAATAACCACTGGCGAAGCCAGCCGAGCGTGACCTGTTCGAGCTCGGTTGCGCCCGGCGACGACTTCCACAGCATGGCGTTGTTGTTGAGCGCGGCGCACAAAAATTCGGCCAGAACGGAAGGCGGCGTCGATGAGACCGAGAAGTAGGCGAAAAAGCGCGGGTGGTTCCAGAGCGTGAGTGTGGGAAAGATCGTGGACTGGAAATCGCGGAAGATTTCGTCGATTGGCTCGCCTGTTTCCGGCGCAGCTTGCGGCAGGGCCGCGATCAGTCCGCCCGGCTGAACGGATGATGTTACGGGGAATTCACGAACGCGCTCGAAATATTGAGCAATCCAGTCGGCGTGCTGATGGGCAGAGCGGCGAAACTCGTCGGGCGACATCCAATTCAATTCTATGCAGACTAGTTGAGGTGCGCTGCCGGCGTCAGGGTGTCATCGAGGACGATCGCGCTTCCGCTCGGGTCTTGACCACCGCCGCTGCGCATTCGGAGAGCACCTCGGGAAACCAGTCGTCGAGCCATCGTTGAAATTCGACCAGCTCGCGCTTGGTTTGTTCATCGAACGGAGTCGCGAATTGCGCAACCTGCCAGCCACGCGCCGCAGCGGCCTGCTTGATGGCGACGGTAGCGGGGAAACTGTTCACGAAAGCGACGAATTCCTGCAAACGTCCGTTTAGCCGCTCGGCAGCATGGCCGTCGGAGGCTCGGATAGCGCGCTCGATCGCAACGAGCAGTTCTGGAACTGCTGCTGCTACCCCCGAAACAATCCCGTCCGCGCCGGCAAGGCGTCCACGCAAAAAAAGAACTTCATTGCCAACCAGCAGCGAAAAATCGACATTCGCGCGCAAGGTGGTCAGAGGTTCGAAATCGAACCACTCGCAGGTGGAATCCTTGATACCGGCAAATGCTCCGCTGCGAAGTAGCCGATCGGCGAGATTGCCACTAATCGGATTTACATACATGGGCAGATTGTAGAGATACAAGGGTGCGGCGCCGTTCAGATCTTTCACAACGCCGGAGTAAAACTCGGCGATGTGCTCGTCGTTGTAGCGGTAAAAATAGGGCGGCATGATCAGCAGTCCGGCCGCGCCCGATTCGACCGCGCTTCTCGCGAGTTCGATCGCGCCCACGAGAGTCGAGTGCGAAACATTGACCAGAACCGGTACGCGGCTGCGCTTGATGGCCAGCGTGACGACGCGCGCCCGTTCGGCTACGTCGAAATGGACGAACTCTCCCGTTGAGCCAAACAGGACCAAACCGTCGACTCCGGCTCGCACAACAGCATCGAGGTAATCGAGCAGCACGGCACCGTCCGCCTCAATGCTATCCGACCGCCGAGGCGTAGGAAGAGCGGCGTACACACCGCTCGCGCGAGGTGGGTTGTCGGTCGACATGTTTGGGCGGCGCAACGCTCTTCCGAGCAGCGATATGAGGCGGCGAATGCGCTCCGTTTAGGGAATTGTACTGCGGACATCCTACACCGCGCACAACCGCCAGAACCAGGCCTGTGCGGAGATCCGAATCCCGGTGAAGCGGGGACGCCTAAGCCGGAATTTCGAGCGGCGAAGAACCCGCTTGTATTTCGCGGCGGCGAATGGCCCGATCCACGAGTTCCTGCGGATCGAGCAAATGCTGAGGGCGGAAGTGCTGAGTCGACCAGCGGCAGCCTTCCTCGAACCGAACTCCCAGAAAATGCGCGCCATCGCGCAATACGCAATACCGAACCGTCCCGACCAGTTCGCCATCACCGTAGCGCATGGTAAGCAGCGTCCCCTGTGGAATCGAAGTCTCCGCCTGCAGACAGATGCCGGAGAGCGAAATGTCCTCGAGATTGGCAACCCGCCGGCGCGAGCGGCCCGATTTGTCGGTCCAGATAATTTCGACCAGCTCTGCACATAGCAGCCGCGGATCGCTTCGACGATCATCCATGCTTGTCTCATCGGACGCGGCGCGCCTAAGGATTAGAGCCCTTCCGGCAAGCACCGTGGGTAGGATGAAATTGTCCTCTCTGATCAGTCCTAGTACTTCATACAAGATCATGGGCGCACCGCCAGTTTCCCCAAACTCCACCCTGCCCCCCGAAATCGGGCCAACCGGGCCGCTGACACGCCTGGGCGTCCTGCTGCGCGTGGCATTTTTCGCAGGGTTGGTCGTCATCGGCCTGTGGGTATTCGGGCTGCTGTTTGCGATCTTCGGCGCCGTGGTGGCCGGAACATTTGGGCTCTTCATGACTGGCCTCCTCGCGAATTTTCTAACGCTCAGGATCTTCGACCGCCGTTCTTTGGCCGATATCGGCTTGGCAGGCGGGCGTGGCACGCGCCGCAATTTTCTGATAGGAATTCTGTGCGGAGGTGGCGCGGCGGCTCTGATGCTCCTTGCGCCTCTACTGGCGCGGACGGGTCACCTGGTCGCGCGGGAGAACTCGACGTTCGCTTGGCCCAGCTTGATCTTCTACCTCGCCGTGATCCTTTTCGGCGCTGCGGGCGAAGAGATGATTTTTCGCGGCTATGCGTTCCAATTGCTGATTGAAAAAATCGGCCCCTTCGCGACCGTGTTGCCGGTAGGCGTCATCTTCGGCCTCGCGCACAGCTTTAACCCGAGCGCAACGTGGCTCGGGGTCGTGAATACCATGGTCTGGGGCATTCTGCTGGGGTATTCATTTTTGCGCAGCCACGATCTGTGGCTTCCGATTGGATTGCACTACGGTTGGAACGCAGTACTGCCGCTGTTCGGTGTCAATCTCAGCGGGCTTACAATCGATGTAACGAGGTACTACTATCGATGGGACCTGGGGCCTCTCTGGAGCGGTGGAGCTTATGGGCCGGAAGGCGGCCTCCTGACAACCATTTTCGCGATCGTGCTGTTCTTCGTACTGGCGCGCGCCCGAATTGCTCCGCAGCCGGCCGCCATTGCGCGCGTGCTCAACGAGCCCGATTCATTCGACTGACGACCTTTGCGGCCCTCGGAGTCTGCGCCATTCTGCGCGCGGACAACTTGAGTTTCGATGAACGCATGGAGATCGAACGCGGACTGACTGCGGAATTCGCAACCGCTAAAGTCGCGCTACCGCATGCCAAGAAACCGCTGGCCATCCATAGCGATGGCACATACGACAAGAGCGCTTGGACACGGGCCATGCAGGACGACGGACCGGCCGCGCGGCTTGGCGATGAGATCCAAATCACTCGCGTGGAGATCGAAAAGAACAAAATTCTACTTGAAATCAACGGCGGCACGCACTCCGGCCATTGGTATGACCATGTGCAGATGGGAACCAATATCGGCATGCAACCGGTGGACAGAAATCAAAGCGCCCGCACCAACAACGGCTCGCATATCGCGCTCATCTTTCCCGGCAGCGTCCCTTCATTGAAGGCTGCCCAGATTCGCCAGATGCTTTCGCCGATTCTGGATTTTGAGAAGCACTCGGCATCGCAACAATACGTTGAGACGCTTCCGGCGCCGATCAAAAAAGCCATCCACGAGCAGCGCGCAATTGTCGGCATGGACCGCGACCAGGTACTGCTCGCATTAGGCAAACCGCACAGCAAGAGCCGCGAGACCAACGCGGATGGCGATGAAATCGAAGACTGGCTGTACGGCGAGCCGCCGGGCAAGATGACATTCGTCCGGTTTACCGAAGGCAAAGTGGTGAAAATCGAAGAGTCGTACGCCAATGTCGGCGGCATGACCGCGCCCCCGCTGCCGCCGCCGCGCTGAGAAGTTTTTGAGCTACTCCGTAAAATAGAACTAGATGCCAATCAAAGTAGGAATTAACGGCTTCGGCCGTATCGGGCGGAATGTTGTCCGCGCCGGCTTGAACAATCCCGAAATCGAATTTGTCGCGGCAAACGATCTCACCGACACCAAGACGCTTGCGCATTTATTGAAGTACGATTCGATTCTCGGCCATCTTCAGCATAAGATTGCCGCCGATGGCGACAGCATTCGCGTGGAAGGCGACAAGATCAAGATCTTCGCGATTAAAGATCCCGCCGAGATCGATTGGACCGGCCTCGGTGTGCAGGTTGTGGTCGAATCCACGGGTCGCTTTACGGATGCGGCGGATGCCAAGAAGCATCTGCGCGGCTCGGTTAAAAAAGTGATTATCTCGGCGCCGGCGAAGAATGAAGATGTCACGCTCGTGCTGGGAGTCAACGATAAGATGTACGACCCGGCCAAACACAATATCATTTCGAACGCGTCCTGCACCACGAACTGCCTCGCGCCTCTGGTGAAAGTGTTGAACGATTCGTTCGGCATCGAAAAGGGCTCGATGACGACGGTGCACAGCTACACGAACGATCAGAACGTGCTCGATTTCCCGCACAAGGATCTGCGGCGCGCCCGCGCGGCTGCTCTCAACATGATTCCCACATCGACTGGAGCCGCGAAGGCAATCGGATTGGTGGTACCGGAGCTGAACGGCAAGCTGGATGGCTATTCCATGCGCGTGCCGACGCCGGATGTGAGCGTGGTGGATTTCGTCGCTGTCTTGAAGAAAAACACGACTGCGGCGGAGGTAAACGGCAAGCTGAGAGAGGCCGCCAACGACGGTTTGAAAGGCATACTCGCCTATACCGAAGACCCGGTCGTCTCGAGCGACATGCTGCATAACCCGAACAGCTCAATCGTGGATGCGGAGCTGACGAAGGTGCTGGGCGGCAATCTGGTAAAGGTCGTTGCCTGGTACGACAATGAGTGGGGTTACTCGAACCGTATTGTCGATCTGATCGCGTTCTTGGGCAGCAAGGGGCTGTAGTCAGCTCCTAATTGTTCGGGTAACTGCCTCCGTGAATTCTTCCGTGGAAGCAGTTCCGCCGACATCGCCGGTAAGCCATTTGCCTTCGCGATAGACGGACTCAATCGCGCTCTGCAGCTTGTGCGCCGCCGCCGGCTCGCCGAGGTGCGTCAGCATCATCGCAGCGGAAAGCATGAGCGCGGTTGGGTTCGCTTTTCCCTGCCCCGCGATGTCGGGAGCGCTGCCATGCACGGCTTCAAAGACGGCGTGCGTCTCGCCCATATTCGCTCCCGGCACAATGCCGAGACCTCCAACCAGCCCGGCCGCAAGATCCGACACGATGTCGCCGTATAGATTCGGCAGCAGCAGAATGTCGAAGCTCTCCGGCCGCATGACGAGCTGCATCGCCGCGTTATCCACAATCAACTCTTTGTATTGAATCTCCGGATACACCTTGGCAGTCTCGCGGGCGCAGCGCAGAAACAAGCCGTCGGCGAGCTTCATGATGTTGGCTTTGTGAATGGCGATCACCTGCCGCCGGTTGTTTTTCTTGGCGTAGTCGAATGCGTAGCGCGCGATGCGCTCAGATGCCGTGCGCGTGATCACTTTCAAGCTCGTCACTACATCGCGAACGATCTCATGCTCGAGGCCGGAGTAGAGATCTTCAGTGTTTTCGCGGAAAATGACCATGTCGATCGAGACATCCTGAAAGCGAGTCTTGATGCCGGGCAAAGTTTTCACCGGACGCACATTCGCGAACAGATCGAGCGCCTTTCGAAGCGCCACGTTCACGCTCTGAAACCCACTCGCTACTGGCGTGGTGACAGGTCCCTTCAGGCCGACGCGTGTCTCATTCAGCGAATCCAGCACGTAGTGCGGCAGCGTTTTGCCGGATTCGAGGATGATCGATTCGTTCAACTCGGCACGGCGCCAGGTGATGTCAACGGCGGTTGCTTCGACGGCGCGCACGGCGGCCTGCGCGACCTCTGGGCCGATTCCGTCGCCTGGAATAAGCGTGCATTGGTGAGGCACTATTAGGATTATGAGCGCACAGGCTGATTGGAAGCCGTGGTGCGCGTCTAAACCAATCCGATTCTGCCAGAATGTCTCTTTATGGCGCGAATCGAGCGTGCGCTGCTGAGCGTAACGGACAAAACGGGAGTGGTTGCGTTCGCGGGCAAGCTGCACGCGATGGGCGTGGAACTGATTTCAACCGGCGGAACAGCCAAACTGCTTCGGGAAAAACAAATTCCCGTGCGCGAAGTTTCCGAGATTACCGGGTTTCCGGAGATGCTCGATGGGCGCGTGAAAACGATTCACCCGCGCATTGCAGCAGGCATTCTCGCCATGCGAGCGAACCCGGAGCACATGCGCGCGCTCGAAGAGCACAGTATTCCCGCGATCCAGATGGTGGTCGTGAACTTGTACCAGTTCGAGAAGTTCGCAAATAAGCCCGGCGTCACGCGCGAAGAGCTGATCGAAAACATTGACATCGGCGGCCCGACCATGATTCGCGCCGCGGCGAAAAACTTTCAGGATGTAGCAGTCCTCGTTTCCCCGGATCAATACGAACCGATTCTTATTGAGATGGAGCAGCACGGCGGCTCGCTTTCTCACGCAACGCATTGGCAACTCGCTCAGCAGGCATTTGTCCACACGGCCGCGTACGATGCAGCGGTTTCGTCGCGTCTGGTGCAACTGGATCCCGAGGGAAAAACAACGGAGGAAGAGCTTCCGGCGGCCTTGCGCATTTTCGCGAACCGGACCAACGCTCTGCGGTATGGCGAAAATCCCCACCAGAAAGCCGCGCTGTATAGCTTCGGTCACGGCGGCATCGCGAGCGCGGAGCAGCTACACGGCAAAGAGCTGTCCTATAACAACCTGGTCGATCTGGATGCTGCTTGGCAACTGGTTCAGGAATTCGATGGGCCCGCCGCCGCCATCATCAAGCACAGCAATCCTTGCGGATGCGGGGAACAGCCTCGCCTACGAGATGCATACCAGAAAGCGCTCGAGGCCGATCCCATTTCCGCCTTCGGAGGAGTGCTCGCCTTCAACCGCGAAGTGGATCAAGACACCGCGACAGAGGTAGGCAAGCTCTTCGTCGAAGCAGTTGCCGCGCCGGCTTTCGCCGACAGTGCGCTTGCGGTGCTCCGGGCAAAGAAGAACGTGCGCTTGGTGCGTGTAACCCCCGTCGAAGAGCCCGAGTTGGTCGTGAAATCGATCTCGGGCGGCATGCTCGCCCAGACCCCCGACATAGCTCCACTCGACCGATCTGCGCTGCAAGTGAAAACTACCCGCCAGCCAACGTCGGAAGAATGGGAAGCGCTGCTATTCGGATGGAAAGTTTCGAAGCACGTAAAGTCGAACGCGATTGTTTATGCGCGCCCTGGCCAGACGGTTAGCGTGGGAGCGGGACAGATGAGCCGTGTGGATAGCGTCAAGGTCGGAGCGATGAAAGCGGTGTTGCCGCTGGCCGGAACCGTGCTTGCGTCCGATGCGTTCTTCCCATTTCCGGATGGAATCGAAGAAGCCGCCAAGCATGGCATCACGGCCGTAATTCAGCCCGGCGGTTCTGTGCGGGATGGCGAAGTAATCGCGGCGGCGAACTTACTGAATCTGGCCATGGTCTTTACCGGCGTGCGGCATTTCCGGCATTAAGGCGGCCACCGTCAAGCTTTCTGACCGGGATTGGAAGGAACTGTAAATGGCCGCTGGTCGCAAGTAGCGCAACCCGCCCGCTTCTACGTTACGATCAAATCGGCGGCCAACCCGCCGGTATGCAGAGCGTCGAACGTCCCTTCACCACCATCAGCGGCGTCCCGGTCGAACCGCTTTACGGGCCCGAACAGCTCGAAAATTTCGATCTGGCGCGTGATTTAGGCGAACCCGGCGAGTTTCCGTACACGCGCGGCATCCACCGCGACATGTATCGCGGAAAGCTCTGGACCATGCGCCAGTTCTCCGGCTTCGCAACGCCGGAAGAAACCAACCGCCGCTATCACTACCTCCTCGAACAGGGCCAAATGGGCCTTTCCGTCGCCTTCGATCTGCCCACCCTGATGGGCTACGACGCCGATCAGATGATGAGCGAGGGTGAGGTCGGCAAGTGCGGCGTTTCGATCTCATCACTCGAAGACATGGAGATCCTGTTTCGCGGGATCCCGCTCGGCGACGTGACGGTTTCGATGACCATCAACTCGCCCGCCGCTGTCCTTTGGGCGATGTATCTGGTTACCGCGGAAAAACAGGGTGTCGAATGGCAAAAGCTTTCTGGCACGCTGCAGAACGACATCCTCAAGGAATACATCGCGCAGAAGGAATACATCTTTCCACCGCGCCCTTCCATGCGCCTGGTCACCGATACCATCGAATTCGGCGCCCGCCACACCCCGCGCTTCAATCCCATCTCGATCAGCGGCTACCACATCCGCGAAGCGGGCTCGACTGCCGCGCAGGAACTCGCATTTACCCTGCGCGATGGCATCGAGTACGTCGATTGGGCGCTCGAGCGCGGCCTCGATATCGATCAGTTTGCCCCGCGCCTCAGTTTCTTCTTCAATGCGCACAGCGATTTCTTCGAGGAGATCGCCAAGTATCGTGCAGCACGGAAAATTTGGGCCTACGTCATGCGTGACCGTTACGGCGCGCGGAACGAACGCAGCCTCAAGCTGCGATTCCATGCCCAGACCGCCGGTTGCTCGCTCACCTGGCAGCAGCCGTACAATAATGTCGTCCGAACGGCTCTGCAAGCCATGGCTGCGGTGCTGGGCGGCGCGCAATCGCTGCACACCAATTCGCTCGACGAAGCCTATGCTTTGCCGAGCGAACAGGCCGTGACCATCGCGCTGCGCACGCAGCAGATTCTTGCCTATGAAACGGGCGTCGCGAACACCCCAGACCCGCTGGGCGGCTCATATTTCCTGGAAAAAATGACCCTCGATATGGAAGCCGCCGGGAACGAATACATCGACCGCATCGACAGGCTCGGCGGCATGATTCCGGCCATCGAAGCCGGTTTCCCGCAGGCCGAAATCGCCAGCGCGAGTTACCGCTATCAACGCGAAGTCGAAGATGGCGAGCGCGTGATCGTCGGAGCCAACCGGTTCCAATCGCAAGATCAACCAATCGATCTACTGCAGATCGATGAGCGTGCGCAGAAGCTTCAGCAAGACAAACTGGCCGCCCTCCGTGCGCGCCGCGATAACGGAGCGGTCGAAAAAGCTCTGGATGCTTTGAGCCGCGCCGCGGAAAAGACTGCAAACACAATGCCGTATATTATTGATGCCGTTCGTTGCTATGCGACGCTAGGTGAAATCTGCGATGCCATGCGTCGTGTTTTCGGTACTTATACGGAAACCACCCAACTCTAATTCGCAGTCATACACTCGAAGGAGGAATTTTTCCTATGTGCTCGAAATCGGGATGGCTCGGAGCGGTTTTGATCGGCGTCGGTTGCGGCTTGACCGCGGCCGGTATCGCATTGGTGATCCCGGCGGCTGCGAATTGGTCCTGGCGCCGGGCTGAAGAGATGTTTGAAAAGGGCCGCGAACAATTAGAAGGCGCGGCGTCATTGTTCGGCGAAGTTGCGGGACGCGCCCAACAGCGTTTCGGCGAAGCGGCGAAAACCGCTAGGCAGACCACCTCGAAAGCCGCCGGCGCAGTCGAGAACGCAGCGCGCCACGTCCGCGAATTCACCTCCGCCGAATCGGCTTAACTTGTCTTCGCATGTCAACGAACCGCCTTGATGTCCTGCGGCAGATGGTCAGCCAGGACCCGAATAATAGTTTCGCGCGCTACGGCCTGGCCATGGAGCTCGCAAACAGCGGCCAGCTTACCGAAAGCGTCGCCGAGTATCGCGCGCTGATCGAACGCGACCAGAATTACGTGCCTGCGTACTTCCATTTCGGACAGGCGCTCGAAAAAGCGGGCGAGCTCGAACAGGCCCGCTCGATCTACGAACAAGGCATCGAAGCCGCCACGCGCAGAGGCGACCCGCACACGCGATCGGAAATCGAGGCCGCGCTGAATCTGCTGCCGGTCTGAATGCCAGGGCTCCGGACATTTCTTTTCCTGCTTCTCGCGGTTGCAGCCGCGCGAGCCGAAGTGCGGCTTCCCAAAATTTTCAGCGAGCATGCAGTGCTGCAGAGAGATCAACCGATTCACATCTGGGGCTGGTCGGACCCAGGTGAAAAGGTCACTGCATCGCTCAACGGCGAGACCCAATCCGCGGTCGGCGACCGATTGGGGCAATGGAGTCTCTATCTCTCGCCGCAGAAGGCCGGCGGCCCTTTTCAACTGACGATCAGCGGGACGAATCGCATCGTTTTGGATGACATCCTGATCGGAGACGTTTGGTTTGCCTCAGGCCAATCGAACATGGAGATGCCGTTGAATGGGTTTCCGGGCTCGGCAGTCGTGAACAATGCGGCGGAAGAAATCAGAAACGCAAACCACCCCGAGCTTCGGCTGTTTCTGGTTCCGAAAAAAGCCGCGCCGTTCCCGCTCCAAGATTTCGAAGACGGCGCGCAGTGGACCGTCTGTTCTCCGGAAACAGCTGCGAAATTTTCAGCCGTCGCCTATTTTTTCGGCCGCGATATCTCCGCGAAAGAGCACGTGCCCATCGGCTTGATCGATTCCAGTTGGGGCGGCACGCCGGGCGAGGCTTGGGTGAGTCTCGATTCGCTCTCGGCCGACGCCTCGCTGATGCCAGTCTTCGCCGAATGGTCCAAGATGGCGGACGAACAGCCCGAAGTTCCTGCCATGATCAGGGCCGAAAAGGCTGAAGACGAGGCGGCGCGGCGAGCAAATGCGCCCTTACCAGAACATCCGTGGCACCCCGATCCCAATTCCTGGGATCCTTCCTGGCTGTTCAACGGAATGGTGGCCCCGGCTATCGGCTTCCCCACCAAGGGCGTCATCTGGTATCAAGCCGAAGCTAATACCGCGCTCGCGCGAGCTCCTTTGTACCAGCGCGTGTTTTCCACCCTGATCGCCGATTGGCGCAGTCATTGGCAGGAGGGCAATTTCCCCTTCCTCTTTGTACAAATCTCCAGTTTCAAATCCACCCCCGCTGAAAACTGGGCGATCGTGCGCGATGCGCAGCGCCGCACGCTTTCCCTTGTAAACACCGCCATGGCGGTGACCATCGATATCGGCAATCCGGACAACGTGCATCCCGCGGATAAGCAAACAGTTGGCGCTCGGCTGGCGCTTGCAGCGCGTGCAATCGCCTATCACGAACCTATCGAGTACTCCGGCCCGCTCTATCGAGAGACAAGTGTCGAAGACCACTCAGTGCGTGTCTGGTTCACTCACGCGGCTGGCGGATTAGTGGCGAGAGGCGGGGCGCTGCAGGGATTTGAAATCGCGGGTGAAGATCATCGATTTGTCGAGGCTGCGGCTCGCATCGACGGCGATAGTGTTGTCGTGACTAGCCCGCAAATTGAGAAACCGAAGTTTGTTCGCTATGGCTGGCAGAACGCGCCCACGGTCAATTTGTTCAACTCCGCGGGTCTGCCCGCTTCACCATTTACGTCCGAAGCACGCAGTGCGCAAGACGCCGTGAACCAGTGACTATTTATCGCTTCCAATCTCCACCACGAAATACTGCGCTGGCGTATCGCCTATATTCTTCAGCCCGTGCTGCTCGTTTGAGTTGACGTAGACCACCGACCCGGGTCCCACCGTGCTCGCGTGGCCCTCGATCGTGAACTGCAGCGTGCCTTCTTGGATGAGCATCATCTCTTCGTGTACGTGATGATGCGGCGGATGCGGCATCTCACCTGGCGGAAGCGTGCTGATATGGAGCGCGAGCGGGCAACCAGTCTGTGTCTTGCCTCGAAACACATCGCGCACTTGCATGTGGTTCGCCGCATTTGTTTTCGCCGCCAGGGAGTCGAAGGAATAAGCCTTCGAAGGAAGAACGGAAGTTTGGGCCTCCGCGCGAAAGGCCGCCAAAGCCGGCAGCAGAAGGCCGAGTTGTCTACGCGTCGTCGTCATCGAACCAATTTATCGTTCCAGGCGTGGTGCTGCAGGTACTCATCCTCGCCAATCACGTTTGGAATTCCTGCGGCAGTGGCATGCGAACGGCCGCAAGCGATGAAGACAAGAGGGGTGAAGGTCAGAACGAATAGAAGTCCCGCCACCTTGCGGATTTGAATCGGACTGAACACAACTAGAGGTTTATTGTAATGCGGTTGGCTTGATTGTGACGGATCGAATCTGCAGTTTGAACCGATCACAACTCTCAACGAAAATTGGCGTAAGATCTTGAGCGCGCGCTAACGTCAGTAAAATCACGCGGTTGACTCGGCGGACGGGGTTTGGCGCAGGGGCATTTTGGACGGGCGAAGGGTTCGGTCGCGTGGGTGCCGCGGCTAGATTTCTAAGCGAAAGGCGATTGAAGTCGCGCAGCCGGGATGCCCCGTCCTCTGACGAGAAAATCCGGCCCCAGACTGGCGGCTTCGACCGAAAGGCGGATGCGAACTTATTCATTATCCGGGCGCTCCAGGCGTCCGATCCTGCCGGAGGACCCCGATGGGTTAGCGGCTCGGCTGAATAAATTGCTGGTCGGGCAAAGCGACGCCATGGACATCATTGTTCCTTACATCCAGATGCACCAGGCGGGCCTTGCGCCGGAGGGCCGCCCGGTTGGCGTGGTCCTGTTGCTAGGACCTACAGGCACTGGGAAGACCCGCACGGTGGAAGCGCTCGCCGAGGTGCTGCACGGCAGCGCGAAGAACCTCCTGAAAGTCGATTGTGGCGAATTTCAGATGGAGCACGAAGTCGCCAAGCTGATTGGCGCCCCTCCGGGATACTTGGGACATCGCGAGACGCAGCCCATGCTCACGCAAGCCAAAGTGAACGGAGTCAGCACCGAAAATAGCGACATTTCGCTCATTCTTTTTGACGAGATCGAGAAAGCCGCGCCCTCGATGACACGACTGCTGCTTGGCATTCTCGATAAGGCGACTCTGCGGCTCGGCGACAACACGACAGTCAACTTCGAGCGTTCGCTGATATTCCTCACAAGCAATCTCGGCGCAAAATCCATTCAGCGGCTCAATAAACCAGATTTCGGCTATGAAGCGATGTTGCCTCCGGTGCAGGAAGAGGATCCGGCGAAGCTTCAGAATATCGGAATGTCCGCGGTACGGCACAAATTCTCGCCCGAGTTCGTCAATCGCATCGATTCCGTCATCACTTACAAGCCTTTGAACCGCGACGCATGCGAAATTATTCTCGACCAGACGCTCGAAGGCTTTTCACGTCTCATTCATAATCGCCTCGGGATTCGCGGCTTCCGTCTGCAGTGCACAGTAACGGCGCGCAATCTGCTCCTCGACCTCGGGACCAGCGTTGAATTTGGCGCGAGAGAGTTGAAACGCACCGTGCAGCGTAATTTCATTCAACCGGTCGCTTCCTTAGTAGCGCAAGGGCAGATCTCGCCCGGTTCTATCGTCGTGCTCGATGCAAAAAACGGCGAATTCAACATCCTCCTGAGGCACTGACCCACTATTTCGAAGGCGGCCAACCCGCCGTCTGCGTCAGCGGAGCGGAATCGGAATTATTCACCGTCATGGTCACTTCGATCGGGCGGCCAGAGCTGTCGTAATCCACGCTGCCCAATTTCAACTCATCGGCGCCGAGCTTAATCTCGCGGCGGTTTTTGCCGTCGCCAATGACGAGTGTTGCAGTCGAGGACGGGCCGATCTCGCGCGCATCGTGGTTCCAGGAGATCTTTAAAATTTCTTGGCTCGCTGTCAGTTTCAAATCGAGCTGCTGCGAGGCTGCACCCAGCCAATCCGAAACAGCGGGCCGCCCGGCAATTAACCAGACAGCAAGCACGATCACAACTGCCGCAGCGGCTGCGCCCCAGGTGTACCAGTTTATTCCGGCGCGCGCTCCAGCGCTGATCGGCGCGGTAGCGCCGATGTCTTCTGCCTCAATCTCGGGAAGCGCTTTGAACTCCGCTTCGTTGAATCGGAACTCGCGAACCGCGGGCTCATTCGCCAGCTCGCCGGTTTCCGCAATGAAAAAAGAGGCCTTGTGCGGCTCGCGGGATTCGATCAACAAAAATACGTAAGCCGAATCTTTGAACTCCGCAGTGAGCATCGTGCGGTCGGCGATAGCCGGCCGCAGCGGACCCGACCGGCAATGACTGCGAAAGAACCCTACCGCCACTTTGTGGCGCGCTTTTGCTTTCGCCCGAACCTCCGGAAAGCGCTTTTGATAATCGGGCCCCAGCACATAGATGGCTCCGTCTTCGGGGCGGCGCGGAATCATCTCGATTTCATCGATTCGAAGCGTCGCCGCTGGTCCCTTCAGCACTTTGCCAATCAGCACGCCCCCGATTTCGATGTCCAACGCTTCGGCTTCCGCCAGCTCGCGCGAAATCGCGCCCACCAGATCCAGCTTCAGCTCAATTGCGTAGGCGGAATTCTCCAGGCCCCATCGGATATAGGACGGCGCCTCTTCTTGAATTCGCTGTTCAGACCCCATGTGCCATATGAATGCTTACTCGTTTCAACGATACACTGCTTATGCTTAATACTTGCCAGCTAGTCTGTATGTTGTCTCAACGCCTATCGGGAACCTGGAAGATATCACCTTCCGCGCTGTTCGCATTCTACGCGAAGAAGCCGCGCTCATTGCTTGCGAAGATACGCGGCAGACGCACAAATTGCTCGAGCACTATGGCATTCACAAGCCGCTGATTAGCTATCACGAACACAATGAGACGGCCCGTTCGCCCGAGATACTCGCCGCGCTCGAAAACGGGCAATCCGTCGCGCTGGTAAGCGACGCAGGCACGCCTCTGATCTCCGACCCCGGATATCGTGTCGTGAACGCCGCAATTGAAAACGGATTCCCCGTCGTACCCATACCTGGCCCCTCTGCAATTTTGTCCGCGTTGTCCGCTTCCGGGCTCCCAACCGACGAATTCCGGTTCATTGGCTTCGTTCCGCAAAAAGCGGGAGCGAGACGAAAGACAATTGAGCAGCTAAAGCACGAGCCTGCAACCGTAATCGCCTATGAAAGTCCTCACCGCATCCTGGATTGCTTAGCCGACATAGCCGAAGCCTTGGGCAGTCGGCGCTTGGTGCTCGCGCGCGAGCTAACGAAGCTTCATGAGGAGTTTCTTCGAGGAACGGCGCACGATATCGGCGAAGAACTGAAAGCGCGGCCCGCGATCAAAGGTGAAATCACGCTGGTCATCGCCGGTTCGGAAGGCGAAGAGGAACTGGGCGATCCGCTTGCAGAAATCGAGCGGCTGGAAGGCGAAGGGATGCCGCGCATGGAAGCCATCAAGAGCGTTGCAAAACAGATGCGGCTTCCGAAACGGGAGGTCTACCGGCTCTCTGCGGGGCGGGACAACAATCCGCCGGACAAACGACCTGAGTAGGCCCGAGGATCAGTTCCCGAATCATCCGTATGAACGCCGGGTGCGTCCCCACCGTGCGCGCCCGTATCATTCTGATGCCTAGCTCTTTCGCGAGCGTGGCGGCTTCCACGTCCAGGTCGTACAAAACCTCCATGTGGTCCGAAACGAACCCGACCGGCGCAAGCAGGACATTCGTCACTCCTTCGCTCTTAAGCTGACGGAGATGGTCGAGAATATCGGGCCCGAGCCAGGGCTGGCCAGGCGGTCCGCTTCGGCTTTGAAACACCAGATCCCAACGATCGAAACCCACGGCTTCGGCCACCAGCCGCGATGTCTCGCGCAATTGCTTTTCGTAGTCGCTGGTTTCGGCCATCGACAAGGGAATGCTGTGAGCCGAAATTACCAAACGAAATGAATTGGGTTCGTTTGGCAAAAACGGCGTGAAAGCCTCGCGCACGCGATCCGCGCACGCATCGATGAAGGCCGGATGATTGTAGAAAGCGCGCAGCTTGTCGATCTTTGGCGCGCCTTCGCCAACCTGCGCCTGCGCCGCCGCGATATTTTCGCGGTATTGCCGGCAGCTTGAATACGAGCTATAGGCCGAAGTCACAAACGCTAATGCGTGTCGAATGCCATCGTCACGCATCTGGCGCAACGTGTCAGCCAGAAACGGATGCCAGTTGCGGTTGCCCCAATAGACGGGCAGTTGCGGCCCGTTCTCAGCCAGTTCGTTTCGCAATGCGGCCATCAGCTCGCGGCATTGATCGTTGATCGGACTCTTTCCGCCAAACTGGTAGTAGTGTTCCGCGACTTCGAGCAGCCGTTCGCGCGACACGTTGCGGCCGCGAGTCACATTCTCTAAAAACGGCAGAACCTCTTCCCGCTTCTCAGGTCCGCCGAAGGAAACGATCAGAACCGCTTCATACATGTAGTAAACGATTAAGACGGAAGCACAAAGGCGTAGAGCATTTCGCCCGCGCCGACCACGAGGTATTGCTTGCCGTCCAGTTCATAGGTCATCGGCCCGTTGCTGACACTCGAACTCAGGCCCACGTGCCAGAGAATTTTCCCGTTCGCCGGGTCGAAAGCAATGAAATTGTGCGACGGATCGCCGGAAAACAGCAGGTGGCCGGCCGTGGTAAGCAAGCCCGAGATGGAACCGCCTTGGCCCGGGAACACATGCGACCAGGAGATTTTACCGGTTTGATAGTCGATCGCCTTCAGCGCCGATTGCGACCACACGCCGGCATCGCGCCCGCCATAGCCTTCCGGGTTTGGATCGGTGTCGGTCAAATAAAACACGCTGTATGAGTACGACGTGCTCAGGTAGAAGAGCCCAGTTTGCGGATCGAAGGAAGGCGGCGGCCAGTTGGTTGCGCCGCCGGACGCGGGAACAACCAACGTTCCGTCCGTCTTCGGCTCCTTGGCGGGATTCGAAATCGGTTCGCCGCGCGGATCAACTCCCTTTGACCAATTGAGTGGAACGTAAGGCGCAGTCACCAGGTCCTTACCGGTGGTCCGATCCAGCAGGAAGAAATAGCCGTTCCGGCTGCCTTGCACAAGCAGCTTGCGCGGTTTGCCATCGAAATCGGCATTGAAAATCACCGGCGTTTGCACGGCGTCGTAATCATGCGTATCGTGCGGCGAGGGTTGAAACCACCAGACGAGCTTGCCGGTATCGGCATTCAACGCCACGATGCTGCAGGTCCAGAGATCGTCGCCCTTGCGGCCTTGCCCGGCGTGAACAGGATTCGGATTGCCGGTGCCCCAGTACAGCTCGTTCAGCGTCGGATCATAAGTGCCGGGCATCCACGTCATGCCGCCGCCATGCGCCATGGCATTTTTGTTGGGCCAAGTTTCGGAGCCCGGCTCGCCGGGTTTCGGCTCGGTGTCGAACCGCCATTGCACCTGTCCGGTTTCCGGATCGCGCGCTTCGAGATAGCCGGGAACGTCGAGCGAATCGCCGCCCACTCCGACGATCACGTGGTTATGGACGACGAGCGGCGCTGGCGTCGAGAAATACTCCTGCTTCACGTCAGCGATTTCCACGCTCCAGCGCAGCTTTCCCGTGTTCTTTTCAAGCGAGACGAGGTGATCGTCGGGCGTTTCGAAAAACACCCAGTTACCATAGATGCCTACGCCACGATTGCCGATGTGAATGCCGCCCTGGCTTTGCCATTTGAAATGCCAAAGCTCGCGTCCCGTGCGGGCGTCAACGGCCCAGGCGTGATCGGGCAGCGTAAAATAAAGAACTCCATCCACCATCAGCGGAGTGGACTTGATTTGGTCGCCAAACGGGCTCCCGCCGGGGCCGGTGTTGGCTTGATAAACCCAAGCGAGACCCAGGTCGTGCACGTTCGCAGAATTGATTTGTTTCAGCGGGCTAAACCGGCGGCCGGAATAGTCGCCGTTGTAGGTGGGCCAGCTATCCGGCGTCGGGTGCAGCAGCTTCGCGGGATCGAGCCCCTGCGCAAAAACGGCCGCGCACAAGGCCACGAACGCAGATGCGAGTAGAAATGCCTTGCGCTTCATTTCAACGTCTCCAGGTAAGCCAAAAGGTTGTGCATGTCGGCGTCGGTGTAGTGTTTGAGCAACTCTTCATGGGCAGCGAGCGGATCGTGAATCTCGATCTTTGGCCCGTTTGGACCGCCCAATGACCAGGAGTGATATTCGCCGGAGGAATCGGTCATCGCAACGCTGAAATCATCAATTTCATCCAGCGTGCCGGAGAACGTCTGGCCACTCGGAAGCGTCACGGTAACGGTTTTCTCGGTTCTGGGATCGGGCGGTGGGCCGGGCATTCCCGGGTAGTGATGCTCGCGCGGGTAGAGAAATTTGTTTTCAAGGGAAGGCGCGTCGTATTTGCTTGCGATGTGCGCGAGGTCGCCGGTCGGCGAGTGGCAGTTGGCGCAGTGCGCATTGAAGTAAGCTTCCCCTTGCTGCGCGTTGCCGGTGTTGATGTCGAGAATCTTGTAATCCATGCGATCCGCGGCCGCCTGGTTACGCGACAGCAAAAATGCGGCGATATCTTTGATTTGGGCTTCGGTGAAATCGAACTTAGGCATTCCTTTAGCGGGACGGCCGTTGAGAATCACAGGGCCGATGTTCTTGCCCGTTCCTTCGTCATGCAGCACAAGCACGGAGCGGACAAGGTCGGGGCCGGTGGCGCCGCCCTTTGCATTTGTGCCGTGACAAAAGGCGCAATTCGCGACGAATAATTTCTGGCCGCGGTCCACCGCTTGCGGATCAGGAGCCGCACCGAGCGCGAAAAAGTTTCGAACCGTGTTTTCGCGATTTTTCGCTCCGGGAGCGCCAGCTTGTTGCGTGGGCTGCTGGCCGGCATTTGGCGGCTTGGCGGCGGGGCCGGGATGAGGACCGTTTGCGGCGCCGGCGGGCGGCTCGGCAGGAGGATTCGTTGGCGGTGCCTGCGGTTCTTGCGCGTATACCGAGATCGCGACCGCACTCACCAGCACCGTAAATAGGCTGCACTTTCGACTCACAAGTTCATGTTATCTGAGACGCTAATCGTTACTTGGTTGATCTATTTGGTTGATCTATAGAGACGTAATCGAGAGCTGCTGTGTCCCCGCCGTTCGGGATGCCTTCGATGCGGATAACATCTTTCGGACGTAGCGCGAGACCGCTGATGCTGCGTCGCGTGGATGAGTCGCCGTTGGGCGCGGTCGCCGGGAGTAGCGCATCGGCGGTCCATTCGCTGGCCTGCTGGCCGTTGATGAATAATCTGAATTGCGCCGTCCCGGTATTCAGATCAAAGTATTGGATATTCAGCGTGTACCAGCCGGGTGCATCGTCGAAGACGAACTGCGCCGAGCAGGATGCAGCCCGGCACTCGATCGCTTTGCCTCCCGAGGCGTCTTCCATTGGACTCACATCGGCTACGATGTAGCCCGTTAGCTGCATCGATTCCGCCTCGATGCGATTGGGGAAATGACCGGCGCGGCCTTTATCGTCCGGGATGCCGGACATCCGCAGAAACCAGGTGCAGATTGCATCGCGCCAGACGATCGCGTGGCCGGCTTGATATTCGAGGTGTGCCAAAACTGCGCGATAGCGCTGCTCGTCGATCTTGCCGCGCAACCTCTTCCACCATTCCGGGAATTCCTGCGCCTCCGCCGCCGCTTCGTAATGCGAATCGTAGACATATTGAATGACCGTTTTGCCGGAGTGCAGCACGTATGTATATGGCACGTGATGCATGAACAGGAGCAGATTGTCGGGACAGGTGTCAAGCGATTCATACATGGCGGCGACCTGGGGAGGGTATTGCCCGATATAGCCGGTGCCGGTTGCAACAGTTCGATCCATCCCTATACTGTTGTGATCCGCGCGAATCCATTGGCCCCAACCGTTTCGCTCGGCCGATTCGATGCCGGGTCCGTAATGGCTGTGCAGAATGTCGGTCAAAGTGCCGAGCCCCAGCGGCCCCGTGTAGCCTTCGTAGACGCGCCAGGATTCGAGTTCGAGATTCGTCACCGTTTCGACCACACGAGCGTCATCGCCAAACGTGAGGCGCGTCCATTCGTCAGTAATTTGGGGCGCCGAGAGATCGGCATTCCATGCAAGCCGGCCGAAGCCATAGAGATTCGCCATGGCGAGATCGTTGCTGAGCCAGTTGAGATCGCGCCCGACATTTGCGACACCGAGAAAGCCGCCGAGGGGCGTATGAAACGTGCGGCCTGAAACGATTTGTTTCACCGGCGTGTCGGCGCCGTTCACATGCAGGTTGAAATCGAGAACTTGTTTCCACATGGGCACGAGGTAGCAGAGATGGCGCTGCTGTCCGGTGTATTCTTGCGTGATTTGCAGCTCGATGGTTTCGTTGGTGTGTTCGAGCGCGCCAAAGAGCGGAGACACGGGCTCACGCGCCTGGAAATCAATCGGTCCGTACTTAATCTGGACGAGCACGTTGGAATCGAATTTGCCGTCGAGCGGATGGAAGTTGTCATAGGCCGCGCGCGCGCGATCATTCTTGAGGTTGCGCCAGTCCATATGGTGGTTGTAGACGAAGCCGCGATAGATGAGGATGCCGCCATGCGGTTTCAGCGCTCGGGCAAGCACATTTGCCGCATCAGCGTGGGTGCGGCCGTAGACGGATGGGCCGACGCGGCCTTCGGAATCGGCTTTCAAAACAAACCCGCCGAAATCGGGGATCAGGCGATAGATCTCATCGGCTTTATCGCGCCACCATTTCGCGACACGCGGGTCTAGCGGATCGAAAGTATCGAGCCCTCCAACAGTTTTCGGGCTGGCGAAATCGACAGAGATGGAAAGCGCCACGCCCCACGGGCGGAATGCATCCGCAATTCTCGCAAGCTGCGGAAGGAAATCGGGAGCAAGGACGCGCGGGTTCGCGTTGACGTTGTTGACTGTGCATCCATCGATGCCGATGGAGGCGAGCAACCGCGCGTAATCGGCAACACGGGTCAGATCCGGAACGACGTTGTTGTTGTCGAAGAAAATGGAACGGCCGGCGTAACCGCGCTCGATCGTTCCGTCGAGATTGTCCCATTGGTTGACCCAGCGCACAGGCGCATAGGGGTTGTGAGTCTCATTTAAATGGTCGATGCGCTCGCGCAGAGCCATCTTTCGTAGCAGCGCAAAGGCGCCGTACAACACACCGCGATCATTCCGGCCCACAATCAGTAAAGCGGCGTGGCCGTTAAACGAGGCGGTTTTGAGTAGGAAGCCGTCTGGAATCAACTCGCCCGGAACAGGCTCTTGGGGAAGCGCGCGCTGCAAAGAGGCGAACGTCGCGAGGACGATCGAGTCTTCCCGAGGAATCTGTTTCGCTTCGCGCAGAGTTCTGCCGAGCATGCCGCGCACTCCGCGGACGATCTCGCGTTGAGCGGCTAAGGCAATGGGCGAATTATCGAGCGCGACAACCGTTGCAGGCAGGCGGCCGTAGAGCGATTTTGCGGATGCATCTTCGATGGGCTCATATCTCAGCCATGCGTTGTAGCCTGTTTCGGCGCTCAGGATGCACGCGGAGCAGAAAAGAAGCGAGAGAAATTTGAGGGACCCGCGGCACGTCACAATTTCAGTATTCAAGCATATCGGTTGCCGCCGCAGAGTAGCGTCTATGATGTAGATGGGTCTTTTGGATGAACAGCAGAAACGCGGGTGCCCGTATTGCATGCGCACGCGGTTGTCTGGCCCTGACCGCGCTGGTTGCAGCGTTTGCCGGCCAGCAGGGACCGCAGCAAAGCCCGCCACCGGCGCCGACGCAAAATCAGTCGCCCGCAGCTGTCGAACAACCCTCCGGGCCGATCGAATTCGAATCCAAAGGAATGGAATACGAGGCGTTGACAAAGGAAGGCGTGACGGTAATGTTCGCGTCCCTGCCGCCTCACCTCAAGGACTACAACATTGTGCAGGTGACCGTGACCAATGGCTCGCTGGTTTCCTGGACGGTGAAACCGAGCGACTTCGATTTCATCCGTCAGGACGGCACGAAGCTACGGCCCGTTTCGGCCGATGAGGTGGTTCAGTCACTGGTCGAAAGAGCCAGCCGCGGTGATGTAATTAAGCTGCAGCTTCTTTACGAAGACACTATATATGCGCTTACCAACTTCAGATCCACGAACGGATACGAGCAGCGTAGAGAGGCGGCGATGGCGCAATTTGTGAATCGCGGATTCAAAGCAGCGGCGGCGGCTTCCGCCATTACGCTGGTACCGACCAAGTTGAAACCCGGCGATAGCACCGACGGAGCGATTTTTTTCGAGAACCGCAGCAAAGAGAAAACTCTGGGACCGGGGCGTTTTATTGCTCACACGTGTGGAGAGATATTCACGTTTGAGGTTTACGCGCCTTTCAAGAGTCACTAGTGACCGAAGCTTCTGAATCCCCTACTCCGGGCCGCTACATCGATCTGCATTCGCATACCAACGAATCGGACGGCAGCCTGACACCGGAAGAGCTTGTGCAGTTGGCGAAGCGAAACGATCTGGATGCGCTCGCGATCACGGATCATGACACGTTTACCGGATATGAGCGTGCGGTTCCATTCGCGCGCGAAGCGGGACTGGATCTGGTGCGCGCCATCGAGTTGAACGCAAAGCTCAATCGCGATCACAGACGACAGTCCGTTCACATGCTGGCGTATTTTCCGGCGGCCGAGCCTTCCAAAGAGATGTTCGAATGGCTCGAAGAGCAACGGACGGAGCGGCGCACCCGTAACATCCGGCTGGCCCAAGCGCTGCAACAGCGGGGCATCGATATAACCGTGGAAGAACTAGAGCGGCGCGGCAGGAGCCTTGCCGGGCGGGTACACTTCGCGCGAATTCTGATCGAGAAGGGATACGCCGCAGACTCCCACGATGCGTTTCGCCGATTTCTAGGCGAGGACGCGCCGACTTACGTGCATCGCGACAGCAAAAGCATTGAAGAAGTTATCGCAATTGTGCGGCGCGGAAACGGAATTCCGGTGGTGGCGCATCCGATCCGGCTGGGAATGGATCGCGTGGCCGAGCGAGAGCTTATGATCCGGCTGAAACAGGCGGGCCTGTTGGGGCTGGAGATTTATCACTCCGAGCATCCGCCGGAATTGCAAGCCCATTACCGGCAGCTTGCGGAAGAATTGGATCTGTTGCCGACGGGCGGTTCCGATTTTCACGGCTCGATCAAGCCGGATGTAGATCTCGGAACGGGAATGCGAGGCAACGTACGCGTACCGCGCGAGTTTCTGAATCGCATGCGGCGTCGGGCGACGTAAAGAGGCGGTATCGAGCGCTGGAGTGATTGCTCAGGGACTCATCAGTAAACCCTTGGCGACTACCCGCGGGTGACCACGCCATTCCTAGTCAAAGGCGTGCCGAAAAGTGTGTCACGCGGCCGGGAGAACTTCACGTGGCACGTTGAAAGACACACACCACAAACAAGTTGTGCAGACCCTACGAGCTGCGGATATCGAAGCGCTTGATCATGACATCGTGGTGCATTGCCGCGAGGACGCTATCTATGTCGCGAGCGTTAAACCGATCGTAAACGCGTTTAAGGATTTTCACTTCACTTGACATTGCAAAGCTCCATCCACCATATGAGCCAGCCCATTACTGATTTTCGCGCGTGGTTATCCGGGGCCCGCTCATTCCGCGTCTTTGTTGCTCGTTGACGGCCCATTGGCGATCTGAGAATCGAGTGGCGGTCGCGACCGGATTACGTGACCGTCCGGGCTACTCACGGGTAATCGGCATCTCCACTTCACCGAGAAGCCGACTATACGTCAAGTGAGTTTCTGCCGCTTGACGAAGATGATCGAGCCAGGAGAGTTTGTCGGAGTGCTCCAGGGCAGTCCGATTGTCTGATTGCACGGGCTTCGATGTGCTGTCGTGACGGAAAACTTATGGAACGGTAACTGAACGGCCCGTCTGGCAATTACTAGAACAGTACGCAGCCAAACTCGGCTTCGCGAGCGGTCACCCACATGATCAGGCAAATGACCGAGCCTACGCGGCCTCCTAATTGCGCCTCTCTTACGACGGCGCTCAGAACCACGTGGGGGCATGCACTAGGATCCATAGAATCACGCAGTGACTATTTCACTCCGCGTCTAGTTTGGGTTCATCGGTAAGCTGCAAAGATCTGGAGGTCATTGCGAAGTGAACCGCGTAGCCACTCAACAATGTCGGAGATCACCGCTAGATCATCATGAAGATGAGCGTGGCTGAAGTACGAACGCCCATACTCGTACTTTCTCAAAATGGCAGAATTCCTATTAGGAGGAGTAACGCGTACGTGAGCGTCTTGCGTGAGTGCAACGGCAAGGCCTTCACCGAAGCTAAAGAACGTAGTGCGAAGCACGATCGCGGCGATCAAAGTCAGTACTACACTGACTGCAAAGGCGAAGCCGACAATACCGAGAACCACAAACGCTATGAACAGCTGAATTGACAGTGTAGCTCCGAACGTTTGGTGCGCAGCCGCCCCCACCTTGCATGCAATATTCGTGAGGAAGTACGAACTGCCAATTAAAACTCCTGTCAGCTCGAAGGTGGCGGTGAAGGGCAGTTGGAGAAGATCAAGCCATCGATAAGCCTCGTCACCTTTCGCGTAGGCACAAAACAAACGTACGCTATCCTCGGCGTCGGACCGGATCCAATCCGCTAGTGCTTTCTTGTGCTGCTCGACTTTAGCTGAGTAGATGCCGATGAGAGCGCCGAGAATAATTGTCAGCATCGACAGGCACACAAACCACTCCTTAGCCGATGCCGGCAAATTGGAAAGAAATTGAAAGTTATGATGATTCAGGTCATTCGCGATTGCTGAATACCCACAGTAGGCCAGTAGGACAGTCAAGCCTTCGAAGCAGATCATAGGCAAAAGTCCGCCAAGGGCTGCGAAGCCCAGCTGGTGCTCTGGCCGTGGAATGCAATGAAAAAAGGGGGTTCCCAAGCAGACGACCCCACCAACTCTACGCCTTAACTCAGGAGTCAGCATCTTCAGCGAATATAGGGCAACGTTTCCCCCATGGCTGTGACCGATCAAATAGTAAGCCGCAAATCTGGGAGCTTTGAATTCTTCGCGAAGCCATGTTGCAAGTCGATGTGCGGCCTCTAGTCGTGCTCGATGCGAATTCTTTCCACTCCAGAGGAACTCTTTGGTGGCTAGTGGCCCACTGAATCGCTGCTTAAGCTCCTTGCAGAAGATCGCGTCAGCAGCTGTCCAGGTTGGCTTCTTTCCGAGTTTCATCGGGCCAAACGAGGGAACAGTCCCATGCACTAGAATTACAAGGGACTCGGTATTTCCCGGCATCACGTCGCTCCTTCAGAAATCGCGTCCGGCGGTCAGGCTTCTCAATCTTGCACCTTTGCTTTTAGGGCAGCATGTCGCAGCGGAAGCGTCATTTGGAACTTTGGGCAACTTGCGGCGCGGGATGACTATCCCGCTTCTCGGACCATACGTAAACAATCGCAGCAGCTTCAAAGATCATGAGCGACGGCCAGCTACCCCTTTACGGGAGAAGTCACTTCGACGGAAAACGCGCTACGCTTCATCATCCGCAACGCCGACTTTACGCTCATGTGGGCTGTGAGGATAGCGGCCGCGGGCGTTCCGGTTAAGAACACGCTGGGGCTGGCCACCCGCCCCAGCGTGTTCTTCATATGGACCACCTGTTTGCGCGCATGCAGCGTCTTAAAACATACGAGGCAAAGACGAACGCCATCACGAGAATCGAATCAAATTTATCCCAAGTACTGCCACCGCCATTCAGTTGTGAATAGAATGCGAGTAAAAGATCTATCGCGAGACCAGCATAAACCCACTCAGCCAATCGAGGCACCTTCGGAATTAGAAGGCCCACGCCACCAAGGATGTGAGTCACGCCAATCAGAGGGATTATGTAGAGCGGATATCCGAGCTGCTGATTGGCGATTCTCCATTCCTCGGGATCGTGAATTAGATATAACCTTCCGAAATACACCCAGATGAAGGCGACGACGCAGGTTATTACCATCGCGGCTATTTGAGTTGTTCGACCTGCCCGCGCGGGTTTATCTATTGTCTGTTCAGCCTTCATATTGCTTGCCCCGGACTTACGCCTTGGCGGCGTTCTGTGCAGCCGCAAAAACATCGCGTGCGGACGTCGTACCCGCTACGTGCTCCGTACCGGGAATTCCGAGCTCCATCCATCCCGCGTTAACGCTCTCATACATTTCTTCGGCAGCTCCAGTGTGGCCCTTCGGGATGCCGAACTGCTCGAACGCTTCCGCCCACCCTGCACGCGGGACTGCAAAGGCTTTTACGTCGAGTGTCAGGACTTCACCCAATTGTTCGGCCACTTCATCCGCGCTTACCATCGAACCCAGCTCGATGACGCGATGCCCTGACCACGCCGGCCCGGTCAGAAGCGTTGCCACCTCTGCGCCGATGTCGTCTGACGCGACCATCGTCGATTTCCGGCTTGTAGGATTGTAGAAGACCGGTAGCGTTCCGCCTTGGGCGGCCTGTAAGCCGAAAAGAAAGTTTTCGAAAAAGCCGCCTGCGCGCACAAATGCCACCGGAGATGGCAGGTTGCGAAAACCTTGCTCCAAAAGTGATAAGGCCGCGATCATCCCCAGCCCGCTTGTTCTATTCGCGCCCATCGACGAGAGCGCTACCACCCGCGCGGGCACTACCTTAGTCAGCGCCTCGACATAATTCGCAATCACGCCCTTTGCTTCTCTGTAATCAGGCGAGGGTGCCCATACAGCCGGCAACATAACAAACGTGCCCTCAACACCTTTGAGCGCCGCCGCTATGGCTGTCGCATCGTTCCAGTCTCCATCCACCAACTCCACGCCTTGGTCTGCCCACTTCGCCGCTTTCTCGCGATTGCGCACAAGTGCTCGCACCTGTTTGCCTTGCTTCAGCAGGTGCCGCGCGGTGGCGCCCCCAACGTTTCCAGTAATTCCCATGACTAAATACATGATCGTTTTCTCCTTGTTAGAACGAAAGTGATGCTCTGATGCAAATGCCAGAGCTTGTGAGTTGCGCAGCTAGCACTCCGCTAGTCCCCTGAGTCTCCACGGTTATCTGTCGCATGAATCGTTACATCAGATCGCCTCGATGAGAGAGGTGGTTGATCCTCGCGGAGGCCTTGCTATGTGGTCGTCACCGTCACTGCCTGACGCACATACCGGCCGCTTTCCAGTTGCTGCACCATGAAGGCTGCCAGATCGGCCCGCCCGATCTTGTGCGCCTTCTCGCCGCCCTCCGTGCTCAGCACCCTGGCAATGCCGGTCTTCTCGGCGTCGGTTAACATCGGCGGCCGCACGAGCGTCCAGTCCAAGTTGCTGCCTTCGATCTCGGCCTCCATGCCCGCCTTGTCTACCAGCAGGCCCCGCAGAAACGTCCTCATGAGCAGGTGCTCGTTGAAGAAGCCGGCGTTCTTGACGCTCTCGCCCGCACCAACCACCGAAATCTTCAGCAATCGCCGTACGCCATTGCGCCGCATCGCGTCCACAATATTGTGTGCCGCGCTCGTTTCCATCGTAGTCACTTTCCACGGTGTCTTGCCTCCCAGCGCGTCGATCACCGCATCCTGTCCGGCGACCGCAACGTCGACCGCGGCCGCGTCCAGCACGTCGCCCTTAACAACTCTGACTTTCGCCTTCTTGTACTGCGCGGCACCGCGCACGAAAGCCGTCACCTCATGTCCGGCCGCCAGCGCCTCATTCACCAGCGCTTCTCCGCTCTTGCCCGCTGCTCCAATCACTAGAACTTTCATCGGATCTTCCTTTTGCCTCGTATTTGGCCGCCCATCCAAACGAGCGACCGCATTAGAGGCGGATGAAAACCATTGGTTGCAAAATAATCACTGGTTTGTTAACCAATGGCCATTAAAAAACAATCGGTCGCAAAAGTCGTCCAAAGGGACTAAGCTATTGAAGTGACATCCACATCACCAAGTCGCCGGCTACAGCGCAAGGAGAGGCTGCGGGGCGAAATCCTTGCGGCTGCAAGTAAAATGTTTGCCGATCGCGGCTACGAAGCCGTGACGCTTCGCGCGATTGCTCAAGAGATCGGCTACACGCACGCCGTGATCTACCAGCATTTCCCGGACAAATGGCATATTCTTGCCGAGTTGAGCAGCGAGACGATCGGGCTGCTGATTCAGAACTTCGACGCGATTGCCGCTAAACATCCCGTACCGAAAGAGCGTCTTTTTGCGACTTCACGTGGCTTGGTTCAGTTCTGTACTGCCCATCCACAGCAGTTCCGCAACGTCTTCTTCGGGCCGGAAAACCGCAATGGCATCCGCGCCGGACAATATATCAACGAGATTGGCGCGCCTTTGTTCGAACGTTTCGTACAGCTCTTTTTCGCTGTTGCCAAGGATGAAGGATTGCCAAGTAGAGATGACATAGTGGTAGCTCACACTTGGTGGTACACGATCTTAGGCCTCGCCACGCTCATGGTCATCCAAGGGGTTGTGCCTGACTTGCCTGAGCAGACTCTCGTGGTCGAGCAAACGATCGCCACGCTTTGGGCGGGCGTTCAGGTAGTTCCGCGATTGCCGAAGAGCGCAATTTCTAAGCGATCCGGCCGATCCAGTGCCTCAAAGCGATAACAGCTTCTGTCTCCTTAGAGGTTGGGAGAAAGCTACCTGATCGCCTGATCGGACACATGGCGAACCATATCCGCCATGGCAAGGATAAGCGGCGGGCGACGAACTGCCGGAAGAAGGGGCACCGCGAGACCCGTCTGAAGATCCGGGAGGCCAAACGGGCACGGGAGGCCAGAGCGCGGGAGAAAGCGGCGGCCGAACGCGCCGCACCGGATCAGGCGAAACCGAAAGACGAGGATCAGTACAACTTCACCGATCCGCAATCGCGGATCATGCCGGGCGCCGATAGCATCATTCAGGGCTACAACGCGCAGACGGCAGTCGAAAGCCGCCAAGGGGGCGTTGAGGAATCACTCCCGTGAAGCCCCGAACCGGGTGCATCCACCCCGACAGAAAGGGACGGAAGAAAATCCTCCTTAAGACTCGGCCTCACGTCATCTTGCCGTATAACGCGCGACGATGAGAAGTGGCCGACTTCGGATTGATCCGCCCTAACGGCGAAGTGACAATCTGAGAAGCAAGGCGAGCATGGCGCCGATTACGTGATCCTTGGCGACTAGAAAGGATCTATCGATCGCGAGACGAGTTCTGTCCGGATGGCCGACCAACTGGAAACGATTCGCAAATAACGCCTGTAAAATCCGGCAGCCAACCAGAGCTGAGCGCTTTCAGATTGTGATTAACTCGGCCCCTGACTAGGTTTGGGTTGACATCTGACACGAGGATGCTAATACTAGGGTAAGATGTCAACCCAAGGTGAAAAAGAGCGCGTGGCGCTACTCCAAGGCACGGTCGATCTGCTAATCCTGCGGATTCTGCTTTTCGGCCCGGAGCACGGCCAAGGAATCGCGCGCGCCATTCAGACGAATTCCGATGAAGTGCTCTTAGTCGATCACGGCGCGTTGTACCCGGCCTTGCAGCGCATGGAAGCAAAGGGTTGGATTCGAGCCGAATGGGGCGTTTCGTCCAATAATCGTCGTGCCCGGTTTTACACCCTCACCGTGAAAGGCCGAAAGCAAATGAATGAGGAAACGGGCCGCTGGCGCACCATCTCGAGTGCGATGGCTCGCATCCTCGATCTTAAAAGACTCGAAAACCAGGAGGGCTAAATGTTTCGCCGTAAGCGACCACAAAGCGATTTCTCCGATGAACTGCGGTCACATTTGCAAATGGAGATGGATCGTTATCGCGAGGAAGGCTTCAGTGAAGAAGAAGCATATTGGAAAGCGCGGCGTATTGTTGGAAATCTCTCCACCGCGGGCGAGCATTTTTACGAAAGCGGCCGCCGACTCTGGCTGGAGCACACATTCCAAGACATCCGGCTCGCGCTACGCCGCCTGCGCCGTTCGCCTGTTTTCACCATTGCAGTCGCTCTCACGCTAGCTTTGGGAATCGGCGCGACTACCTCGATCTTCACCTTGGTCCACGCCGTCCTATTGCAATCCCTTGCTGTGTCGAATCCACAGCAACTCTATCGCGTGGGTAAACAGACTCATTGCTGCATCTGGGGCGGATACACGCAATCGGAGGAGTTCTCTATTTTCTCGTTCGATCTATACCGTTATTTCCGCGATCATACTCACGGTTTTTCAGAACTGGCAGCGTTCCAGGCGGGAGGAACGGATGTTGGGGTAAAGCCTGTAAATCGCCCCGACCCCGCGCATACCTATCGGGCCGAATTTGTGTCCGGCAACTACTTCGCGATGTTCGGCGTCAATGCGTACCAGGGACGCACCATCGTTAACCGCGACGACCGCGCCGACGCGCCACCTGTGGCAATGATGAGTTACCGGTTGTGGGAAGACCGTTACGCGCGCGCCCCATCCATTGTCGGCAGCATATTCAACTTCGATGACAAGCCGTTTACGATCATCGGAATCACTCCTCCGCCGTTCTATGGCGACAGCCTTCGCTACGTGCCGCCGGATTTCTTTGTACCGTTGGCCGCAGAACCGCTTTTGGCTGGTGAGAGCTCGCTCCTAAATCAGCCCGACGGTCACTGGCTAGATCTGATTGGCCGTATTCGACCGGGGGTCAATCGTAATGCGATTCAGGCTGAACTGCGGCTCGAACTGATCGAGTGGCTGCGCTCGCATTGGACAGATATGGATGCGAACGCCCGAAAACTCCTCCCGAAACAAACTCTGTATCTCAGCCCGGGAGGCGCGGGGATCGTCGCCATGCGCGAGCAGTACGAGCACTGGCTGAACATCCTGATGCTGGCATCCAGCTTTGTATTAGCCATTGTTTGCGCCAATGTGGCAAATCTGATGCTGGTACGCGGTACGCAGCAGCGGCGCCAAATCTCGTTGAGCGCGGCCTTGGGCGCACGGACCTCGCGTTTACTGCGGCAGCCGTTGACAGAAAGTCTTCTGCTTTCGATATTGGGCGGCGCGGCTGGACTGGCCGTTGCTTTCGGCGGTACCCGCCTGATTCTCGATTTCGCATTTCCGCGGATGGGAGAAATGGCCACTATTCCGATCCATGCCTCGCCTTCGGGCCCGATCCTGCTATTTGCCTTGGCGGCTTCACTGATCACGGGCATAGTGTTTGGGATCGCACCGGCCTGCCTGGCGATCCGTGTCGATCCAATAGAGGCGCTACGCGGGTCGAGTCGTTCGGTGACTCAGAACGGCTCTCTCCCTCGCAAGGCCTTCGTGATTATCCAAGCGGCGCTGTCGTTAGTCCTCTTATCGAGCGCCGGACTGTTAACGGCGACCCTTCGAAACTTGAAGAACCTGGATCTCGGCTTCAGACAGCAAGGGCGCATTCTGGTAAAAATCAATCCACAGTTGGGTGGATATCAAGTCGAGCAATTGGATACCCTCTACAGGCGGTTGCGCGATTCGTTTGCGGCGATGCCGGGCGTTGCGTCGGTATCTATGTGTATGTACTCTCCGCTGGGCGGCGATTGGTACCACAGCATTTATGTAGATGGCCAGCAGGCTCCCGGAAGTGAAACGAACAATGGCGCAGACACGGACCGCGTGACTGCCGGCTTCTTCGAGACCATCGGCAATCCCATCGTGGAGGGCCGGGGGATTACCGAGCAGGACACCGCCGGGTCGGCGCACGTTGCGGTCGTGAATCAAGCGTTTGTCAAGAAATTCTTCAAGGGGCAGGACCCTATCGGCAAGTTCTTCGGCGCCGGCGATCCGCGGGCGACTCGTTTGTATCGGATTATCGGCGTGGCGAAAGATGCCTTCATGACGGGTAGCCCCGGCAAACCAATTGATCCATTTTTCTTCCTTCCCGAAGCCCAATATACGGTCTATCCGAAAGCTGAGGACACGCAGAGCGATTTGATGACACACTACATGAACGATGTCATTCTGCTCTTGCGTCCGGGAGCAAAAGTATCCGATGAGCAGATCCGGCGCGTTGTGGCCTCCATCGATCCAAATCTGCCGGTGAATTTCGTCCGAACCTTGCGCGAGCAAGTTGAGGATGCCTTCCGGCAGCAAGGTCTGATGGCTCGCTTGACGGGGCTTTTTGCGCTATTGTCCGTTGTCTTAGCGGCAATTGGAACTTATGGCGTGATCGCTTACAACGCCGGCCGGCGCACCACTGAGATCGGTGTTCGAATGGCACTCGGAGCGAATCGTGTGGACGTTATCCGACTGGTCCTCCAGAACGCTGCCGGATTAATTGTCTTAGGTGTGCTGTTAGGATTGCCGCTTACGTATGGCGCAGCCAAAGTGCTCGGGAATCAGCTTTACGGAGTAGGTCCCTACAAGCCAGTGGTTATGGCTGTGGCAATTCTGGCGCTCAGTTGTTCAGCCCTAGTCGCGTCCTTTATTCCAGCACTGCGCGCCAGTCTGGTTTCGCCACTGGATGCGTTGCGAACCGAATAGCGGCTTCGTGTTCGGGTCACCTGCCTGATACGACCATTCCTTTCGAATAGCTCTCGTGCCACGGGGCATTCGAAAACTGAACGAGCTAAAGCCCGGGATCGATCCGCCCTGA
>CAVTRH010000001.1:0-18665 GCA_963736985.1 uncultured Acidobacteriaceae bacterium | reverse complement strand
CTTGCGACGGCCAGATATCAGCGATGCGCGTCATACGGCCAAATGGCATTCTTGGGCCCCGGCCGACTTGTGGGTCCAAAGTCGTGGGCAAGACGAATCTGCAGCTCCATTCCTATATACCTTCGAATGATCCCTCAGCCGGGCTGCGTTTCTGGCCGTCACTGATCCCCTTTGCTCTTGCCCCTCATCGGGGGCGGAAGCAAAAGAACTCGACCTGATATGTTCTAGAGTTCAGGCAAGATCGAAAAAAGCTGGACACCACCAGACGGTTTCACCAACTTGAGGAGATGCGAGTGCCGTTCCGACAGCGGCTGCACGAGATTCGCTCCGGTTTCGAGCCCGCTTTCTGGGCTGCGAATTTCACTGAGATTTTCGAGCGCGTCGCTTACTACGCCACGACCGCCGTCCTTGCCATTTACTTAAACGAGCAGTTGCACTTTTCGACCGAGCGCACCGGCTGGATCCTCGGCACGTTTGGGCTCGTAGTCTGGTTCCTGCCCATCCTGGGCGGAACCTTGGCTGACCGTTTTGGTTTCCGTCGTGCGCTTATGTTCGCCTATTTGGTCATGACCGCTGGATATTTCCTGCTTGGGTCGCTCTCGGCCACGTGGATGGCGCCCGTCCGACATTCCCTTGGCGACAAGTGGCTCGTGCTGGCCATCCTCATGATTCCGGCCTTGGGTCCCGGCGTCGTCAAGCCTTGCGTCGCGGGCACCACAGCGCTCGCATCGTCAGAAAACGTGCGCTCAATCGGTTATTCGATTTACTACACACTGGTGAACATCGGAGGAGCGCTAGGCCCGATCATCGCGTTTTTGGTTCGCAAACAGCTCGGCTGGGGCATGGAAGCGGTGTTCCGCGTTGCGTCTTGTTCGGTCTTTCTGATGTTTTGGGTAACTTTGCTCTTTTATCGCGAACCCGCACGTTCGGGCCAAGAGGCTGTCGCGAGCGCGGCCCAGGCCTTCCAAAATATGGTCGTTGTGCTCGGGAATTTCCGCTTTGTAGTTTTTCTACTGATTGTGTCGGGCTTTTATATCGTGTTTTGGCAGGAATTCATCTCCGCCCCGCTCTTTACGCGCAATTACATTAACTCGAAAGCAGATGTGGACCTGCTTCTTTCCGTCGATCCCGCCATGATCATTTTGTTTCAGATCGCTATCACATATTTAACGCGACGCATGGAGCCGGTGCGAGCCATGGGGCTGGGTTTTCTGGTGGCGGGGCTCGCCTGGATCGTTCTTGCCGTCCGCCCCAGCATTCCTATGGTCGCGGTCGCTTTTGCTGTTCTTGCGCTGGGTGAAATGATGTATGCCGCGCGGTTCTACGAATATGTCTCTCGCCTCGCGCCCTCAGGCCAGCAGGGCCTCTACATGGGCTACGCATTTTTGCCCGTGGCCATAGGCTATTTCATCGCAGGGATTCTGGGCGGCCATCTCCTGCACTACTTCGGGGTCGTACTTAAGCGCCCGCAAGGAATGTGGTGGGTGGTCACGGGCATCGGCGTCGTCACCGCTGCGTTGATGTGGGCGTTCCATGCGTTTGTTCGGCCGCCAGCGCCAAAAGTTCCGCTGTGGGCCGAGAGAGACCCCTCAGCACAACGCGCGCCCGCGGCTCCATAATATGAATCACTAAGAATTGCGCGCACGCAAGTCGTAGGATAGGTCCCGAAAGACGCGCCAGTATAGAACGATCCACCTGGCTTTATAGTCGCCTACACGTTGATTGACGACCGCGCGGCAGCGAGGTCTTGCCTGACCCGCGATATGTCGGGATGTGTTTAGAAACCAGCCAAGCTCATTGTTCAGCCGCCTTTCCCAAAACGCGCAAACTGCTTGAGTGATGTAGGTTTCCGCGCATTCGGCAGGATTACGAACGCTAAACGCTGTGACTCTATCTGGAGTGACGCGGCGCAGAAAGGCCGGTCCGCAAAGGTCCGTAAGATGTGTAGGTGCTCATGAGGACGCCTGAGGACAAAGTTTGTGCTGGCCGGTACTAGTCCGCATGGCCCGTGGTACGAATGGTGCTCCCGACAATTGCGTCGCCGTGTTTGACGGTGATATTGTTGTCGGCCAAGTACTGAAATAATTCCGAGAATCGAAGCAGCCGCCCAAAGAGAGATGGTGCATAGTGGACCGCTCCATCGCTTGCTTCCCCAGAACGGCGGCCCCAGGACAAGAAGGAGAATACCGATGCATTCAGCTCGATTGGGTCAAACGTTAGTCATTTGCAGCACGCTCCTGTTTGCCGCAGTTTCTCAGGTTGCGGCGGGCAATACGCTTTGCGTCAACCCCAGCAGTTCGCACGGCTGCTACGGGAAAATTCAATCAGCTGTGAACGCGGCATCGAACAATGACGTGATCGACGTTGCGCCGGGGACCTACAAGGAGGACGTGGTGATTTGGAAGCCGCTTTCGCTGATTGGCGCGGGCTGCGATCGGTCCATCATCGATGCCAGCGGACTGGCGAATGGCATTTTTGTCGACGGTTTTGATCATCCCGGTCTTCACAATGTGACCGTTGCCGGATTCGCGGTGAAGAACGCCCTGTTCGAAGGCATTCTGGTAGTCAGCGTTTCGGATGTGACCATTCGCGACAATGAGATCGACGATAACGACAAATCTCCGGGCCTCAATTTCACCGGTGAGACCCACGGCTGCCCCGGCCAACCCGCTTTTGAGACCGATGAAACCGGCGACTGCGGGGGCGCAGTTCACCTGATCGGAACGGTCGAATCCATCATGTCGGGCAACACTCTGTCAGGCAATGCCGATGGCCTTCTCATCAGTGACGAGACTGGAGAAAGCCGCGGCAACTTGGTCATACACAACGTTTTCAAGAACAACCCACTCGAATGCGGCATCGTCCTTGCCTCACATCCCCCCGTGGGCCACACCTCTGCTCCTTTCGCTCCTCACTACGGGGTGAACCATAATACCGTCGCCGAGAACGTTTCCACCGAAAACGGTGTGCAAATCGGTGGTGCGGGAGTCGGCCTCTTCTCGGACGGCAATGGTCCGGGCCGCGTCTCCGGCAATGTGGTTATCCGCAACGAGCTGACAGGCAACGGTCTTGGTGGCGTAGCTCTCCACACCCACGTGGGCCCAGCTTTTGGCCTGCCTCGCGATGACATGGACAGCAACATGATCATCGGCAACTTCATCGCGCGCAATCTGGCCGATACCGCCGATACGAAAACACCTGGGACCACAGGGATCAACATCAACAGCGGCGGCGGCGGTTCGCCGGTTTACGGCACGATCATTTCAGGTAACGTGATCCGCGAGGAAGAAGTAGACATTGCGGTGAACACTCCTGCCGAAGTGGATATTCATCTGAATGATCTGCTTGGCGGCGGTATCGGCGTCGCTAACGTCTGCGCCTTCGACAGCGGCGCCTCGTGCGCGGCCGAAAGCATCGACGCGACAGAGAACTTCTGGGGATGCCCGGCTGGCCCGGGCGGCAGCGGATGCTCAACGAACAGCGGCTCGGATATTCGTTTCAAGCCTTGGGTTGAACATTTCATCGGCGATGAAGACGATTCGCGGCCGCGGTGAACAGGGCACGAAAAATCCACGCCCAAATCGGGTCGTCGCGCGCGCATGTGGGCGAATACTTGCCGGGAAACTACTCCCGCGTAATTTGCAGCTCAATCACGATCCGCTCCTCTCCTTTTTCAACGGTCATGAAGTGTCGGGGGAGGAGGAGGCGGAGGTCTTCGTCAAGGTGGGCGGGCGCGACGGTCTTGCGCCCAGGACGAAGTCAAAACACGGATTTGACGACGCAGAAGAACGCACACGGTCCCGTGATCCAGTAGTTCGTGATCGAAAGTTACCGAACACACAGCGAGAACGGCAACGGCCGCTTCGGTGAGCCGGTCGTTTCTGCTCTGAACTGATCCCGGTTGTAATCCGTTCAGTGCCTCTTAGCGATTTCGCTTGGCCTGCGTCATCTATCAATCACGTTCTACGGATCTGACCGAAAAACAGTATCAGCCCGGATACGTCCGTAAAAACGCCCGTAGATTCTGGGTCGCTGGCATGAGAGCTTAGACGGAATGTCCTCGATGCAGAGTTGAACGAAGCCTGACGGCAGACGCCTCGACGCGGTGTAGACTCTGGGGTCATCGAAGAAAAAACGCGATTTGGGCAAGGCGTACACTCCGATTCGCTAGGAAGCGAGCTTAGCTTGTTGTCATATGAAGGCTCAAGATGAGCGATCGACAAAACAATATTGGTCAATATGCTTGTCGCCATCCTGACCACCAAACTTTCCGCCATGCCTAAAGGACTTTCGCCCCTGAATTGGCTCGACGATTTCCTGTATCTTTCGGAAGTCCTGTAGTGCTCTTCTTTATCTGGTTGATCTGCTCTGGTCCGGGAAAGTTCAGTGTCGATTACTGGCTGGCCGGCAAGTTATGCAGGTGATGGAGGAACTGCATTCCGTATCCGGGGCGCGCCGGATCACGACTGAAACGCCCATTGTGAATCGATAGTTTTAGCCGGAAGGCGATAGAGTATTCAGCATGTCGAATCGGGTTGCGGTGCTGGGCGGTGGTGTGGGCGGATTGAGTGCGGCTCATGAATTGATCGAGCGTGGATTCGACGTCACGGTGTACGAGAGGAAAGATGTGTTTGGCGGGAAGGCCCGAAGCCTGTCCGTGCCGAATAGCGGAACCGGCGGACGCAGAGATCTGCCGGGAGAACATGGATTCCGCTTTTTCCCCGCGTTTTACAAGCATCTTCCGGACACGATGATGCGCATACCGGACCCGAGCAACGTTAGCGTATTCAACAATCTGGTACATGCGACTCGGATCCTTTTGGCACGCGCGGGAAAACCAGCGCTGGTGCTCACCGCTCGAATTCCGCAGAGCCTGGAGGATTGGGCTCTCGTCTTTCAGGAAATCTTTGGCGGAATCGGAGTGCCGGATAACGAGGTGCTATTCTTCACGGACCGAATCCTCACTCTGCTGACCAGTTGCCCGGAAAGGCGCATCGCGGAATACGAAAATCTCCCGTGGTGGACGTTCATCGATGCGGCGAACCGCTCGACGGCGTACCAGACGCTGCTCGGGAAAGGGCTGACACGGTCGCTAGTAGCGGTCCGAGCGCAGCAAGGCAGCACACGCACGGTCGGCTACACCTTTCTGCAACTGCTCTACGGGCTACTGACGTATGGAGGGTTTGACCGCCTGCTGAACGGGCCGACGAACGATGTTTGGCTGCAGCCGTGGATTACTTATCTCGGGGCGGAAGGTGTGAAGTTTTGCAATAACACGTTAGTCAAGTCATTCGCGATGTCGGAGGCGGGGATTGCGTCGGCCGATGCCGAAAGCAACGGACAAGAGCTGACGATCACGGCGGATTATTATGTCTCGGCTATGCCGGTAGAGGCGATGACGCCGCTTGTCGATGACCGGATGAAAACGCTGGCTCCCTCGCTCGCCAATCTCAACAAAATTCAGACGGCGTGGATGAACGGCATCCAGTTTTACCTGAAGCAGGATGTGCCGCTGGACTTTGGACATTCGCTGTATGCAGATTCGCCGTGGGCGCTGACCTCCGTTTCGCAGAAGCAGTTCTGGAAGGCGGGCATGCTGGCGCAATTTGGCGATGGAAGCCTGGGTGGAATCCTTTCGGTTGACATATCGGATTGGCAGACGCCTGGAGTTGTGTACGGCAAGCCGGCGATGCAATGCTCCGCTTCGGAGATTGAGAAAGAGACCTGGGCGCAACTGAAACTTCACCTGAATGTAAGTGGCACGGAGGTATTGCAGGACGCTAACCTGCTCGAGTGGTTTCTCGATCCCGACGTGCAATTCCCGAATCCTACGGCAGTGACGAATTTGGAGCCGCTGATGATCAACACGTCAGGCTCATTGCAATACCGGCCAGAGGCGAGCACCGAGATTCCGAATTTGTTCCTGGCGTCCGACTATGTGAAGACATATACCGATGTTGCGTGTATGGAGGCCGCGAATGAGGCGGCGCGGAGAGCAGTAAACGCGTTATTGGATCGCGCAGGATCGAGTGCGACACGTGCAACGCTCTGGCCCTTATCGGAACCTGAAGTGTTTCAACCGTTGGTGGAATATGATCGGCTACGGTTCAAGCTGGGGCTGCCGCATGCAGCATTTTCTTTGCCGCCAATTTCCGGAGCTTGATGGCACCTGCAAAGTTACAAATGCGCAATTCATCAGGAGCAAACGTGCAAATTGCTCCGGAGCGACGCGCGATAGGGAAATTGGCCTGGTCCGCGTCGCAAGCTCCGGTTTGAAGATCTAGGCGAAAGATCGGAAATGTTTTTGGCCACCGCTCGCAATAGCGGTTTACGAGGCCTGGTGCGGGTCTTTACGATTGCGTATTCACTCAGGTCGGCAATACCTCTCCGAGAACTGCGCGAGGAGGCTTCTGACCCTCTATCCGGTTCGGGTAAAACCGTCAGCGCTCCAGTACTCGCTGCCCACGCCATGATGCACAAAGAACAGACCTGTCGGATCGTATCTTTTCTTGATCGAAAGCAGTCTTGGATAGTTTATCCCCCAGTAGGCCCTCTGCCAGTTGTGCAGAAAATAGTCGCTTTCTGCCACATACGATCCGCCATCCGGCACCAGGCTTTCGAGTTCATGCATCGCGTTGGTGACTGCGTCCGCGTTCTTGCGAGCATCGGCGAAATCAGGCTCGTGCCCTTTCAGGCCCGGAAAGGCCGGCGGCCCCTCGCTGCCCGCGATCGCCAACACGAAGGCATCGATGACGGCAGGATTCATACACGTGCCTTTCGTGCGCGCGATGGCTTCGTCTGAGCCGCCCGCTAAACCCTTCTGAAAATGGAGTTCTACGGATGATTGCCGGGCGGCCGCGACTAACCCTTTCGCGAGCTTTTGTCGCTGCTCCGGTTGCAGCAGCAAACTCGGCAGCCACACGGACGCATAGCCATAAATGAAATGTCCCGCTTCGCTGCGATTGGCGGACCAGTATACACTGCCATTCCTTCCGGGGCGGTCATCGGAGAGAATCGCAGCAGGAGCCTGTTTTCTAATAAACGCAGTATCCCATCGCCTAGCTGCGGGGATGGCGCGGATGATCGGACCTGCCTCGAAGGTGAAATCCTTTCCCGCATCGCCGGTCCACTTGATAAAAGGTTGCCAGAGCTCTTCGGCTTGTCCCTGATCGAGCCCCTGAAACGACATTTGGACGTCGAGAATGTTGCCCTGTTTCACGTTTACAATTTCGCCCCAGTGCGGATTGTGCAGATTCTCAGCGTAAAAATCCACAAACCGCCGTACCAATCGCTGAAATGCCTCATCGGAAGAGGCGCGGGTTGTGATGACAACAAACCCGAAGGTTTTTGGGAGTGCATGGGTGCGAAGCGTCACACGAGTTACTACGCCTAACGTGCCGCCGCCACCGCCTTTAAGCGCCCAGAACAGACCGCGATTCGTGCAGCGGTTGGCGATTTGCACTGATCCATCGGCGGTGACGATTTCCGCTTCGATCAGGCTGGCGGCCGCGGTGCCGAAATTTTTCGAGTAACTGCCAAACCCTCCTCCCAGCACCAAGCCTGGCACACCTACCGTCGCGCAGCCGCCCCCCTGGACATAACGTCCGTGCCTGGTGGTGACTTCGTCGTAGGCGTCGATCCAGATTGCACCGGGTCCGAGGGAAACCGCTGGTTCAGGGGGATAACGTTCCGCGCATCCGTGACCGACGAACCCGTCATGGACGACGATTTCCTTCATTTCATGCATCCAGATCATCAGTGAGTCGGGCGCGTTTGACCCGCCAATATAGCTGTGCCCCCCACCTCTGATCACGAGCCTCAGATTGTTATCGCGCGCGAAATTCACCGCGGCTACGACATCCGACGTCTCGTGTGCCGCCACGGCGTATACGCTCGGCCGAGCAGTCCACGCGTTGAGCCATCCGCATGTCTGCGTCAGCGCTGCTTCATCCTGGATGTAGTAGGGATTCTTGAGGTGTCTGAAGACATCCGCGCATGCGTTTCCGTTGGGAGATTCCGTGCAGACCTCAAGTGGCGACTTGACTCTGACGAGCCGACCTCCCGTCGCTCGGCCAAGCGAGTCCCATTTGGCTGGAGATGGCCATGCCGGGTCTGAGGGCCGAACCCGCCGCAGGCGCCGCGGTTCAACTTGGGCGTGGGCTGTCAAATCCAGTACTGCGGCTGTACCGGCTTTGATGAAATCACGTCTGCAGATCATGGCCGGCTGTGTTTCATGACCATCGCTACCGAAATCCTTGCGTTTACGATCAAAAGCGTAACGTAACTAAGAACAACGGTCGAGCAAAACTAGGCAAACGCCATTTCGTTTCGACACGTGCGTTCCTCCTAGTTGTTCCGAACGTGGGCCCGGTGGAATTTGTTCCACGAATGCTTCGGAAACAGACGAATAGCCCGTGTTGGAATTAGCGGTGGGCGCATCCCGGCCAACAACAGGGGCGTCGTTTCCCGTCCTTAAGGCTTGAACAGCCCCACTCGATCCGGCGGCTTCTCGTTTCTGCTTTTTTAGCCGACTCAATCCAACATATCCACTCGTTGCGCGCGAGCGGCGTAATATCCTCCCATGTTGACAACGCTTTTGGGTCGGAGATGAGTGCCTTTTTTAAATCCGCGGGCAATTCGTGTACCACACCGCCGGAGATTTTTTTGGGCGACATAGATGAGTTGCAGCGAAGTTTCTATTTCAACGGTGCGTCCCTGTTCGCAATGGTAACGTGCTTTTCAAACTTTGCCGGCGTTGGCTGCAAGTCCGCGGTTTCGGCCGCATCCAGTGATCGCTTCAGGCGACCCATCACCTGGCCCTCACGTGTCACCCACATTTACTACCTCTCATCAGATCCTCTTGCTTTATAAGATCCGTAAGTTTATACTTACGGTAAGTGAACGCTTACCAAACTGCACAGCTCGACGCTCTCGGCGATGCGACACGCCGGGCCATTATCGAGCGCCTTCGAAAGGGCCCTGTGCCGGTCGGTAAATTGGCCGAGCGCTTCTCCGTCAGCCGGCCTGCCATTTCACAGCATCTTCGCGTACTGGAACGCGCCAGGCTCGCGACGCACAGAAGCTGCGGGACCCGCCGGTTGTATCAACTTAATCCGGAAGGATTCAATTCCCTGCGGGCTTACTTCGATCAATTCTGGACAGAAGCGCTCGCGGCCTTCAAGAAAAAAGTGGAAGAGGCTAATGAATGAGCACAGAGCATCCAGTAAGCGCGCCAGTTCGGAAAAGCATTACGGTAAGAGCCACGCCAGAGCGCGCGTTTCGGGTATTCACGGAAGGAGTGGATACGTGGTGGCCGCGAACTCACCATATCGGTAAGTCGCCGATGAAAAGAGTGATCATCGAAGGTCATGTGGATGGCCGGTGTTATAGCGAGCAGGTCGATGGCACCGAATGCGATTGGGGCAGGATTCTTGTGTGGGAGCCGCCGCATCGATTCGTTTTGGCTTGGCAAGTTACTCCGGATTGGGAGTATGAGCCCGAGCTCGCAAAATCGAGTGAAGTGGAGGTGCGTTTTACGCCGGAGCCCAATGGCGAGACCCGGGTTGATCTGGAGCACCGGCATTTCGAACGGCACGGCGGAGACGCTGACGCGCTGCGGTTGGTTTTTGAGGGGCCCCAGGCATGGAACGGAATGCTCCGGCTGTTTCGCAATCAGGCGGAGACCGGAAATCGGGCGGAGTGAACGAGCGACTTTTTGTCGTGGTCGCCGTCACCCGACGGTCATTTGGCGAAAAGGCGAAAAAGGCCGAGAGGAGGATCAAAATGATGAAACGAATCGATCGTATCTTTGGGTCGCTGCTGGTGGTCGGAGCTGCCGGCCATACGGCCGGGACAATTATGTCGACGCAACCGATGAGCGGAATTTTCATTTGGTCTCTGGGATCTGCGCTGGCGGCCGCGTTGCTGGGAACGCTGAATATCGTTCGGGCGGGGCGGCCGGAGGACAAAACGCTGGCCGCGATTACGCTGATCGGGACGGCTTGTTGGGTCCCGCTGGCGTTGAGCTTCGGCGTGAGTATTGGGAACCTATTCGACGCCCGAGCGATGTTCCACGCAATCGTGGCAATCGCCCTGACAATTTTCAGCGGAATGACGTTATGGGGGTATTCGGCGAGCGAACAGCGCGTGAATCCCTCGACTGCGGCTTAACGCGTTCGTGGGTGCTCAACTGTTATTTGAGACTGGGATCGATTTGCGATGGTGGCGGTTTCGGTCGCAGCTCTCTCGCCTGCGGAATAGAGGTCGAGACGGGAATATACGCCGAAGGAAGACCCGTTATCCAGGAAGCCGCCGCCGGGGCCTTCGGTGTCGGTCAGAATGCGATCTGCCTGCTGGAGCGTTAGCGATGGAAAGGCGATGGTCAGCAGATAGCCGGCTTCGGGAGCGATCTTCGCGATGTCTTCCACAGTGCCGCTGAGTTTTGAATACACGACTGGCAAGTCATAAGTCTGCGTACATAGGTAAAAAGCTTTGTTTGAGACCGGGTTGTTAAAGGGTCCGATATCCTCGCGGGCGCAGACTTCTATCGTGTAGCCGCACGCTGTCTCCAGAGCTTTTTTCAAATCGCTACGCGCCGTTTCCACCGCTGCGCGAAAGTCCGTAATGCGGGGAGCGTGTCTCAGCGAGCGCCCCATATAAGCTGGATCGTTCGCGAGAAGATGCGCCAAATCATATAGCGCGAGCGTGCGGCCGCCGAGCACGTCCATTGCGTAGTGAGCGCCCACGAGGATGCGGTCATTGCCGTATTCGGCGGCACGGGCGATCATCTGCGGATATCGCTCCGGCACCAGCAGCGCAAGAATCATGGCACCGGTGTAGCCGTATGTGGTGTGGCCACTCGGGAAGGAAGGGCTATTGGTCAGGTTCATGGCCGGTCCACGGGTAAACACGATGTTATCGGCGGGGACATTCAGATAATCGGGCCCGGTAATTCGCGAAAGGCTGGGCTCGGTCTGGAAGGGGCGCGAATTGCCATAGGCGTCGGCACCCTCCGAGCCGGCGGGCCGACCGTAATTTTTCCCGAAAAAATCCGTTTCGCCGTCGATCTGTTCGATGACCTGCTTCGCCTCAGCGGAAACGGGATTTTTGCCGTCAGTCGTCCCGTTCGCGAAGAAATACTTACTTGCGCTCGAGTCGGCGGCGGTGGTCGCGTCGGCGTAAGCGATCAAATCCGCGACAGCTTGAGACAGACTGGTGAAATGTTCCCGATCCATGTAGTGAGCACGCGCCTGATAGGCGGCGCCGAGCGTCGTCCCGAGCCCATCGGCAAGTTCGGCGAGGTTGCCGTAGGTGATAAAAACGTCTCGTAACGCTTGCTGCTGCTGCTCGGCATGCGGCAGCAGTGTGGGCTGCGGGATAGAGCCGGTCTGAATGCCTCCCGTGACGGTGTAATTCGCGCCCAAGGCGGCTTTGCCCTCCGGCGTCTTCGATAACACGGTGACTGGCGCGAGCCCCTTGAACACGGCCAGGTTGGTTGGCGATTGCGCGGCAACCGGGCAGGCAGGTACCGTACAAAGCGCCGCGATAAGCAACGAGCGCATAACCATGCCAGGCGAAAAAATCAACGCGGCCATTTTCATAGCTAAATGAGCTGACACTACGCCCAGCTTAGATTCGTGACCGAATCGGCCGGCAGCGGCACCGTAGCCTCCCGCCCTGAAAGCCGCAGCACAACCCGCTTCTCGCCGCCTTTATTCGTCAAAACTACCGCCGTGCTTCCATCGCGATTTGCAAACGCCACGTGTGACACACCTTCAATCATGCCGGCCGAATCGATTCGGCGCGCACCCGTCCGCGCGGCATGGCAGTAATGTACGAAAGCCCAGTATTGCCCGCTACGCGAGACCTCTTTCGTGCGCGAATCGACCGTTACCACTCCGCCGCAATCGAACGGTCCTATGTTCGGCTTCCCGTTCTGATCAAGCGCCATGTTCCAACCCACAATGCAGCGCGCCCAGTTATGCAGAATGCCGGCATATGTAGCCGCCCAGTTCGCGCAATCGGTGGCATAATTCGGAGCGTTGTACGCTGGTCCGCCCTCGGTCCAATACATGTGCTTCTCCGGATGCGCTTCATGCACCCGGCTCATCGCCGATGGATGGCCCAAGTAACCGTGCCACGCCACTCCATCCACATACTTATTCACGTCCGGCTCGTCTAACTCCGCGATCGCTCGGCCCCAAAGATTGTAATTATGGTCGATAATCCAAACTTTCGTGTCGAGCTTTGCATTTGCAATCGCCGGTCCCAAGTGCTCCGCTACGAACTGCGTCTCGTATTCCTGTCCCCACAGAGAGGCCGGCATGCGCCCATCCTGGTCGGTGTCCACTTCGTTCTGTATGGTGATCGCGTCCACCTTCACGCCCGCGCTCTCGTAAGCTTCCAAAAACTTCACAAAGTAACTCGCGTAAGCCGGAAAATGTTTCTTCTCCATCAATCCGCCCAACATGGAGTTATTTACTTTCATCCACGCGGGCGGGCTCCACGGGGATGCAAACAGAAACAAGTCCGGGTTCACCGCGCGCGCCGCGCTCACGACGGGAAGGATGTACTCGCGGTCGTGATCGATGGAAAATCTGGCCAGATCCGGATCCGGCCCGCCCTCATCGTAGCTGTAGACCTTGGTCGCATAATCGCTTGATCCAATGCACAGGCGGCACACGCCCATTCCCATCTGCGACGGATCGAAAAGCTCGCGCATCAGCTTCGCTCGCGCGTCGGAGGGCAGTTGGTTGAGCATGTAGCAGGCCGAGTCGGTCAATGCCGCTCCAAACCCGAGGATCTCCTGGTACCAGCTATCCGCATCCAGCCGGATGGCATCGGCTGCAGTCGCACTCGGCGGCCCCCACTTCAAAGGTGCGCCTTGCGCGAATCGCTGCGTCCCTGCCGTCACTCGCACGTCGATTTCGCCTGAACCTGGGCCGGCGCTCGATTGCGTCCGAGCGCCCGCTGCACGGCTTCCCGCAGCCGATAAAACCCCCGCCGACATCGTTTTCAGGACGTTGCGCCGGTTGATTTCGTTCATTACACCCCCAGGATCCTTCCTTGTGACACACTACACCTCCATGCACCACCAAGCGCTAGCGTATGGCGCAATCATGTCCCTTTTTGAGGTGTTCTACGGAACAGCACCGGCCCGTTTCTGCTCGAAAAAGCACGTACTGTACCTGCACTGGACGGGCGAATCCTGCTTGATCCTGACTCGTGATAACATTGCAAACCAAATGGGGTCGCCGTCGAAAGCGCCGGGCGGGAGCGCCGGTGAAGCGGCTAGCTGGTCCGAGCTTCCGCGCGCCGAAATTCTCACCGAACTCACCCGCATTCTCGAAAGTCATCACTTCAGCGCCAGCAAAAAGTGTTCGCGTTTTTTGCGCCATATCGTAGAAGCCGCGCTCGAGGGTCGCTTCGATTCGCTCAAAGAGCGCACCCTGGGCGTAGATGTTTTCGAGCGCGCGCCGCACTATGATACGAATCAAGATCCCATCGTTCGCGGCACGGCCGGCGAAGTTAGAAAGAGGCTCGCGCAATATTACCTTGAAACCGGCGCAGCGACCGTCCGCTTCACTCTCCCGCCGGGTTCGTATATACCTGAGGTGCATCCGATCGCGGCGTCACTTGAAAGGCACGTAACCGCGCCTCTGGTACTCCCCGCGACGGTTTCTAACTCATCACGGCAGAGGTTCGTCGGGATTAAAGCCGCCGCTGCTGCCCTTGCAATCTGCGCTGCCGCCGCCGTCGTCTGGTTCTGGCAGCGCCAAGCGCCGCTCGACCGCTTTTGGGCGCCCTTACTGCAGCGCGATCCCGTCCTGGTGTGCATCGGCCAGCCGCAGCTCTATACGTTTCGGCCGCAAACCGCTCATGCACTGAATGCGTGGTTCGATAGCGGCGCCGCCGACCGGCGACCGCCCCAGCCCGCTCCGGTCCCGCTCGGGGAAATCGTCCCCATGTGGAGCACGCCGATCGCACTCGCCGATGCCCAGGCGTTCTCCCGTCTGGCCAACTTGTTTGCACAGAAGCACAAGCGCGTCGATCTGCGTGGCGAGCGACTGGTCTCTCTTTCAGACCTGCGCGGTAAGCCGGCCGTCTTCATCGGCGCGTTCGATAATCGGTGGACGCTGAGTTTCGTCCGCGATCTGCGCTTTTACTTCGATTCCGACGCCGCCACCAATACGCAATTCATTCGCGACCGGCAGCATCCGAATGCCGCGGATTGGAAACTCGCGGACGCCTGGCCGCCCGGCCGCGCCATCAGCGAGGACTACGCGCTCGTCACCCGAGTAGTTAACCGCACCACCGAGCAGAGCATGGTCGTCGTCGCAGGCATCGCCCCATACGGCACTGAGGCCGCCGCCGAGTTCCTGACACATCCCTCCTATTTCGCTCAGGCCCTCGTCCATGCTCCCCGCGACTGGCCGCGGAAAAACATCCAGGTGGTTCTCAAGACCCGAGTATTATCCGGCGTGGGAGGTCCGCCATGCGTCATCGCGGTTTATTTCTGGTAAACGCTTGCGCGCGCGCCGCGAAACCCGTAGAGTCCCGTAAAGCACCTTTGGATAGGCCTCACTCGTGTGTTTTCGTAGTTGTTACAGGGCCGCTTTGGGCCTTGTTACAGGTTTAGTCTTTCAGGGAGGAAGTCGCCAGTATGCAATCGCCGATAAGCGCTTCGGGCTGTCTGCACCCCAAACTGCTGCTCTTCATTCTTTGTCTCGGATTGTCGATTCCCGTGGCATCTTCTGCTCAAAACACCAACTCGGGCGACATCCGCGGCAACGTGACCGATCCCTCCGGCGCTGCCGTTCCGGGAGTAACCGTTACGATTCGCAACACCGACACCGGAATCACGCGCGATTTGGTGACCAACGATGCCGGAATTTACGACGCCGTGTCCATCCTGCCCGGCAATTATGAGCTCACATTCACCAGGCAAGGCTTCGACAAGCTCACCCGCAGTGGAGTCAGCATCAACGTCGGAACCACCACCGTGAACGCGCAGCTTACGGTCGGGAGCACTCAGCAACAGGTGCAAGTGACGGCCGAAGCGCCGCTCTTGCAAACCGACAACGCCGAGCAATCCACCACCCTCGACGCCCAAACCATGCAGGTACTGCCGAACGTGAACCAGAGTTGGTCCAATTTCACCAAGCTGCTGCCCGGCGCATCGGGCTCGGGAACGGGTGTCTCGGTGAATGGCAATCTCCCCTACTACAACAATTTCCTCGCCGATGGCGCAAACGTCATGCTTCCCCATAGCGCCAATTTCGATGAGATGGTCTTCGAAGATGTCGCCGAAGTACAGATGAACACTTCCACCTTCTCTGCGGAATACGGCGTCGGCGGCGCTGTTTTCAACCAGATCAGCAAAGGCGGCACCAACCAATGGCACGGCTCGGCATACGAATACTTCCAGAACGACTTCATGGAGGCCAGGAATTTCTTTTCGGCCACCGTCCCCTTCCTGCGCTTCGATAACTTCGGCGGGACCGTCGGCGGCCCCATCCTTAAGAACAAGTTTTTCTTCTTCTTTAATATCGATAAGACGATCAACAACTCGTCTTACGTCTCGATCAACACCTTCCCCACAGCGGCCATGCGGTCTGGAGATTTCTCGGCTTTCTCTCAAACCATTTACCAGCCCAATACGCTGGGACTGGGTCCCGGCAGCACTGCTACAAACCCAACGCGCATTCCTTTTCCCGGCAATAAGATCCCCGCGGCTGCCTTGGATCCGCTCGCTCTCAAGTTTCAATCGCTCTTTCCGGCTCCCAACCTCCCCGGCCTGACTAATAACTGGACCGGAACCATCGAAGACAAGGCGCCCTACCTGAAATGGTTCGGAAGATTGGATTACAACATCTCCGACAGGAACCGCATCACCTTTTCGATCACGCAAAGCGATAATCCCGCGTTCTTTCCATCCGCCGTCCCGATTGGGGATCAATCCGGCGACGTCGACCGCTACAACACGCAGGTCTCCGATGTCTACACGTTCAGTCCCAATACCGTGAACGAGCTGCGAGTGGGCTTTACGCGCCAGGGTAATTGGTATGAGCCGCTGAGTCTCAACAAGAATTGGCCGCAGAACCTCGGCTGGACCTATAACGAAGCGAATCTTCCTCCCAGTCTGCAGTTTTACGGCTCGTCAGGTACGACCTGGATCGGCCCCGCTACCAATGCCATCTATGTCGAGAACGGCTTTGATACTTCCGATGTCGTAACGCTCATCCGAGGTCGCCATATTCTCAAATTCGGCGGCGAAATTCTCGCGTATCAGGACAACTCTACGCCCTGGGGCAACATCGATGCCGGAACATTTCAATTTAGCGGCGCGTTCACGCAGAACATGCCGAACGGCTCAGGAGGGTTGGATTACGCCGACTTTCTGTTGGGCGCACCCTCTAATTGGAGCTCGAGCAATACCCCCATCGTCGGCTTCCGCGAAAAAATCCCCCAATTCTTTGTACAGGATGATTTTAAAGTCAGCCCCAAGCTGACTCTCAATCTGGGCTTGCGCTACCAAATCCAGCAAGGCTGGCACGAGATCGATAATCGCATCGGCGATTTCGACCCGACGCTCATCAATCCTGTTACTAACACCCCCGGTGCTATGTGGTTTGGCGGCCAGGAAGGTCGCACGAACCTGGAAAACACGATTTACGATATTTTTCTCCCGCGCATTGGATTTGCCTGGTCTCCCAAAAACAATTGGGTGTTCCGTGGCGGCTGGGGCATTTACGATGGTCCCTGGAGTCTCGATACTTACGCCGGCGGCGCCGAAGGGCTGGGTACCAACAGCCACGGCAATTTGAGTTCGACAGACCAGATCCATCCGGTGTTTACACTTTCCCAGGCCAGTTATGCGACGTTAGGCTACGTATACGGCCCCAACACAAACCCCGCTTCCTTCAACGGCCAAAGCCCGCCATATTATCCGCAAAATACGCCCATTCTGAAGCAGTATCAATGGTCGTTCAGTATCGAGCATCAGTTCGGCGGAGGCATGATGGCGCAGGCCGCATACGTCGGCAATCACGGCGCCAATCTGTCTTACCCGGTGGATGCGAACCAGGTGCCCGCCAATTTACTCGCGCAAAGCGCAGCAAATTCGAGCAACGCCCAGAATCTGCGCCCGTTTCCGCAGTTCAGCAGTATCAACGGCAATTTCTATAACGCGATCTCAAACTATGATTCCCTGCAACTGAGCTTTACAAAACGTCTCAGCCACGGGCTTGCAGTTCAGCGCGAATTACACCTGGTCCAAGATGCTGGACGAGCAGGATTCTTCAGGTTGGGGCAGCCGCGACGGCGGACAATATTATCAGGACGCCTACAACCCACGGCTCAATTACGCGCTGTCTAACTTCGATATACCCAATATGTTCAAGGGCGATCTAGTCTACGATCTGCCGTTCGGCAAAGGAAGGACGTTCTTGAACAGTAACGGCTTTGTGGATGCGGTTTTCGGCGGTTGGCAGTTGGGAACCACCTGGGTTCTTGAATCCGGACTGCCGTTCACTCCTCTCGTAGGTACCACCAACCTCAGCGGCGCACTCTCCGGCAATTGGTACCCCAACCTGATCGGTAACCCGTTTCTGAGCAACCCGACCGTAAATGCCTGGTACAACACCTGCACCATCATGCCGGATGGAACGTTGTTTCCCGTCGGCTGCACGAATCCGGCTTGGGCGGTTCCGGCCCCCGGCACCTTCGGAAATGCCGGCCGGAACATTCTCAAGGGGCCGGGAATAGAAGACGTGGATATATCTCTCGGCAAGAACTTCCATTTCCCGCTGCCGCACGAGACCGGTAACCTACAGCTCCGCTTCGATGCTCTCAACGCACTCAATCATCCTAACTTCGACATACCGAATCAATACGTCGGGCAAGGAGGCGCGGGCGTAATTACGGGAACGACCGGTAACTACAACTCAACGAACAACAGCTTTGGCCAGCGCACGATTCAGCTCGGGGTCCGCATTTCGTTCTAGCTGCATTCTTTACTAGGGCTGCGAGGCATGTGTGTGAGACTGAGCACATGGCTCGCAGCTTTAGTCCTCGGGCTCTCTTATTTCTTCTCGTTGGGATCGCGTTTTGTCAGGACATCCCGTCTCATCTACAAAAAGCTCAGCAATATCTTCAGCAAAACCGGCCCGATCTCGCCATCCCCGAATTTCAAGCTATTCTTGCGGTCGAACCGAACAACGTCGACGCGCGCGGCAATCTCGGCGTGCTGGAATTCTTCCAAGGCCAATACGCCAAAGCCGCCCCCGACCTGCGCCTGGCCCTCGCCGCCAATCCGAGCCTCCCGAAAATTCAAGCGCTGCTCGGGATGAGCGAAAAGCGGATCGGTGAAACCAACAAAGCTCAGACTGACTTAGAAAAAGCTTTTCCGCAGTTACAAGAGCAGAAGCTTCGCGTTCACGTCGGCCTCGAGTTAGTCGAAATCGATTACGCCCTCCGCGATCTCGACAGAGCCGCGGAAATCGTGAACCAACTTCGCCGTCTCGAACCCACTAACATCGATATCTTATATACCGCGCATCGTATCTATTCCGAGCTCTCGGACGAAACCATGCTCTCGCTCGCGATGGTCGCTCCCGATTCGGCGCGCATGCACCAGCTCATGGCGCACGAGCTCGCGCGACAGG